>NZ_CP183987.1:0-4800000 GCF_049913245.1 Pseudoduganella sp. R-32
ATGGAAAATTTCTGGCAGTCCTGTTCCCAGCAACTGGAACTTGAGCTGACGCCGCAACAATTCAGTGCCTGGATTAAGCCGCTTGTGCCTCTCGATTTCGAGAACAACAAGCTGCGTGTTGCTGCGCCAAACCGGTTCAAGCTGGATTGGGTAAAGACCCAATTCGCGAGCCGCATCACGGCCCTGGCCTGCCAGTATTGGGAAACCGTCATCGAGGTGCAGTTCGTCCTCGACCCGCGCACCCACGCCCCGAAAAAGCCTGCCGCACCGGCCGTGGTCTCCGGCCCGCTGAGTGACATGCGCCCGGAAAGCCCGGCCGCCGCCGCCGCCCCGACCGCCGCCGCCGAATACCAGAACCCGAAAACCCGCGAAAACAGCCGCATCAACCCGGACCTGACCTTCGAATCCTTCGTGACCGGTAAGGCCAACCAGCTGGCGCGCGCCGCCGCGATCCAGGTAGCGAACAACCCTGGCGTGTCGTACAACCCGCTGTTCTTCTACGGCGGCGTAGGCCTGGGCAAGACCCACTTGATCCACGCGATCGGCAACCAGGTAATGGCCGACCAGCCAGGCGCCCGCATCCGCTACATCCACGCAGAACAGTATGTTCGCGACGTAGTGACCGCTTACCAACGCAAGGGTTTCGACGACTTCAAGCACTACTACCACTCGCTGGACATGCTGCTGATCGATGATATTCAATTCTTCGGCGGGAAGTCCCGCACGCAGGAAGAATTCTTCTACGCGTTTGAAGCGCTGATCGCAGCCAAGAAGCAGATCATCATCACCTCGGACACGTATCCCAAAGAGATCACCGGCATGGACGACCGCCTGATCTCGCGCTTCGACTCCGGCCTGACGGTGGCGATCGAGCCGCCGGAACTGGAAATGCGCGTGGCCATTCTGCTGAAAAAAGCCAAGTCCGAAGGCGTGACCCTGAACGACGACGTCGCCTTCTTCGTAGCCAAGCACCTGCGCTCCAACGTGCGTGAGCTGGAAGGTGCGCTGCGCAAGATCCTGGCTTACTCGCGCTTCCACGGTAAGGATATTTCGATCGATATCGTGAAAGAGGCGCTGAAGGACCTGCTGTCTGTGCAAAACCGCCAGATTTCTGTGGAAAACATCCAGAAAACGGTGGCGGACTTCTTCAACATCAAGGTGGCGGACATGTATTCCAAGCGCCGCCCAGCCAACATCGCCCGCCCACGCCAGATCGCCATGTACCTGGCCAAGGAGCTAACCCAGAAATCGCTGCCGGAAATCGGCGAACTGTTTGGAGGACGCGACCACACCACCGTGCTGCATGCAGTGCGCAAGATTGCGATGGACAGGACCAAGAACCCGGAGTGCAATCATGAGTTGCACGTTCTCGAACAAACGCTGAAGGGCTAAAACCGGCAAACCGTTGTCTGACCCGCAGGGTCAGACACCAAGTATGCCAAGGCCGCTGGCCGTAGATCAGATGGTGTCTGACCCTATGGGTCAGACACCGGTTTACCGGGTCCCAGACTGCTATACTGTCGAGTTAACAAAAGAACCAACGTACCAACCCATTAACTGAGGATATTTATGCAACTGGTCAAAACCACCCGAGACACGCTTCTCCGGCCACTGCAGATTGTGAGCGGTATTGTCGAGCGTCGGCACACTATGCCGATTCTGGCCAATATCCTCATCCGCAAGGAAGGCGAAAGCGTCTCGTTCCTTTCCACCGACACCGAAGTCCAGATCACGACCCACGCAGACATCGGCTCGGGTGCCGACGTCACCGGCACCACGGTCGCCGCACGTAAGCTGCTGGACATCCTGCGCGCCCTGCCGGAAGCCGGCGACGTGACCATGACCCTGCTGAACAAGCGCCTGACCGTCCAAAGCGGCAAATCGCGCTTCGCCCTGCAGACCCTGGCCGCCGAAGAATTCCCGACCGTGCAGCAAGCCGAAAGCTTCACCGCCAGCTTCCAGCTGCCGCAAAAAACCCTGAAGCACCTGTTCAACATGGTGCACTTCTCGATGGCGCAGCAGGACATCCGCTACTACCTGAACGGCCTGCTGCTGGTCCTGGACGGCAACAAGGTGATCGCCGTAGCGACCGACGGCCACCGCCTGGCCTTCTGCCAGGTAGAGACCGACCAGAACTTCGCCCGCGAAGAAGTGATCATCCCACGCAAGACCATCATCGAACTGCAACGCCTGCTGGAAGAAACCGACGAACCAGTCTCGCTGGACATCGCCGCGAGCCAGGTCAAGCTGACCTTCGCCGACATCGAGCTGATCTCCAAGCTGGTGGAAGGCAAGTTCCCTGACTACACCCGCGTGATCCCGAAGGGCTACACCAACAACTTCACCATTGGCCGCGAAGAGCTGCTGCGCTCCCTGCAGCGCGCCGCGATCATGACCAGCGATAAGTTCAAGGGCGTGCGCTGCATCATCACCCCAGGCTCGCTGAAGATCTCGTCCACCAACGCGGACCAGGAAGAAGCGGTTGAAGAACTGGAAATCGACTACGGCGGCGACAGCGTGGACATCGGCTTCAACGTGACCTACCTGCTGGACGTGCTGAATAACCTGAAGTGCGACCAGGTGAACGTGGCGCTGGGCGATAGCAACTCGTCCGCGCTCATCTCGATTCCTGAGAACGCAGACTTCAAATACGTTGTAATGCCGATGCGCATTTAAAACCGGTAAAGCGGTGTCTGACCCGCAGGGTCAGACACCGGTCTGCCGGAGCCGCTGGCCGTAGAACAGATGGTGTCAGACCCTACGGGTCTGACACCGGTTTACCGGTTTAAAAAAGAGCAGAAAAAGAAATTCGTTAAGAGAGAAAGCAGTCCATGTCCGAAAGCCACAACGAACAACCAAAGGCCAAAGCAGAAGAATACGGCGCCTCCTCGATCCAGATCCTGGAAGGCCTGGAAGCAGTCCGCAAGCGTCCCGGCATGTACATCGGCGACACGTCGGATGGCACCGGCCTGCACCACCTGGTATTCGAGGTGCTGGACAACTCGATTGACGAAGCCCTGGCCGGCCACTGCTCCGAGATCCACGTCACCATCCACAGCGACAACTCGATCTCGATCACCGACAACGGCCGCGGCATTCCCGTCGGCCTGAAGATGGACGACAAGCACGAGCCAAAACGCTCCGCAGCCGAAATCGTGCTGACCGAGCTGCACGCCGGCGGCAAGTTCGACCAGAACGCCTACAAAGTCTCCGGCGGCCTGCACGGCGTGGGCGTCAGCTGCGTGAACGCACTGTCCAAGCTGCTGCGCGTGACCATCCGCCGCGACGGCAAAGTCCACCAGATGGAATTCGTCAAAGGCGTCGCCCAGAACCGCGAGATCGAAATGATCGACGGCGTGGCGACCTCCCCGATCAAAGTGATCGGCGAAACCGACAAGCGCGGCACCGACGTGCACTTCTGGGCCGACGAAGAGATCTTCACCCACGTGGAATTCCACTACGAGATCCTGGCCAAGCGTATCCGCGAACTGTCCTTCCTGAACAACGGCGTCAACATCAAGCTGACCGACCAGCGTACCGGCAAGGAAGAAGTGTTCGCATTCGAAGGCGGCACCCGCGGCTTCGTTGAATACATCAACAAAGCCAAGACCGTGCTGCACCCGACCGTGTTCCAGGCCACCGGCGAACGCCAGTCCGACCAGGGCACCACGATCTCGGTCGACGTCTCCATGCAATGGAACGACGCCTTCAACGAACAAGTACTCTGCTTCACCAACAACATTCCGCAACGCGACGGCGGCACCCACCTGACCGGCCTGCGCGCGGCAATGACCCGCGTGATCAACAAGTACATCGACGAAAACGACTTCGCCAAGAAAGCCAAGGTCGAAATCAGCGGCGACGACATGCGCGAAGGCCTGACCTGCGTGCTGTCCGTGAAAGTGCCGGAGCCAAAGTTCTCCAGCCAGACCAAGGACAAGCTGGTCTCCTCCGAAGTGCGCGGCCCAGTGGAAGAAATCGTCGCCAAGACGCTGACCGACTTCCTGATGGAAAAGCCGAACGACGCCAAGATCATCTGCGGCAAGATCGTGGAAGCAGCACGCGCCCGTGAAGCAGCGCGCAAGGCCCGCGACCTGACCCGCCGCAAAGGCATCATGGACGGCCTGGGCCTGAGCGCCAAGCTGGCCGACTGCCAGGAAAAAGACCCAGCCCTGTCCGAACTGTACATCGTCGAGGGTGACTCCGCAGGCGGCTCCGCCAAGCAGGGCCGCGACCGTAAGTTCCAAGCCATTTTGCCGCTGCGCGGCAAGGTGCTGAACGTGGAGAAGGCACGCTTCGAAAAGATGCTGTCGTCCGAGCAGATCACCACCCTGATCGCCACCCTGGGCACCAGCATCGGCGCCGACGAATTCAATATCGAAAAGCTGCGCTACCACCGCATCATCATCATGACCGACGCGGACGTCGACGGCGCCCACATCCGCACCCTGCTGCTGACGCTGTTCTACCGCCAGATGCCGCAGCTGGTCGAGCGTGGCCACATCTACATCGCCCAGCCGCCGCTGTACAAGGTAAAGGCAGGCCGCGATGAGCGCTACCTGAAGGACGACTTGGAAGAAGCCGGCTACATGATGAATGTAGCGCTGAACACCGCCGCCCTGACCCCGCGCGAAGGCGCCGACATCATCCAGGGCGAAGCGCTGGGCGAACTGGCCCGCACCTACAACATGGCCAACGCGATCATGACCCGCCTGACCCGCGTGATCGACCGCGCCGCGCTGACCGCCATCATGACCGGCGTAACGCTGGACCTGGGCACCATCGAGTCCGCACAGAAGTCCGCCGAAGCGCTGATGGCCAACATCGACGACAGCGCTGTGAAAGTCGTGGTGACCACCGACGAAATGACCGACAAGCACACCCTGCGCATCGAGCGCCTGCACCATGGTAACGTGAAGGTCTCCTCGATCGACGCCGACTTCGTGCAGGGCGCCGATTACAAAGTGCTGGCCGACGCCGCCGCCACCTTCACCGGCCTGATCGGCGAAGGCGCCGTGATCCGCCGCGGCGAAGGCGAGCGTACCAAGGAAAGCGCCGTGGTCGACTTCCACCACGCCATGCAATGGCTGCGCGACGAAGCGGAACGCACCGTTTCCAAGCAGCGCTACAAAGGTCTGGGCGAGATGAATCCAGAGCAGCTGTGGGAAACCACCATGGACCCAACCGTCCGCCGCCTGCTGAAGGTGCAGATCGAAGACGCGATTGCCGCGGACCAGATCTTCACCACGCTGATGGGGGATGATGTGGAGCCGCGACGGAACTTCATTGAGACCAATGCACTGCGCGCAGGTAACATCGACGTCTAAAGTTTATCGTGTAGGGAGTCACGATAATTGAAAAAATCGTCACTCCCGTGAAAAAAATCGTCACAACAAGTGATAAAGAACAGGGGCCATCGGCCCCTGTTCTTTTTTCCATACTATCTTCTAGAAAACCGTAGGCACTTCCCTGCCACAAATGGAAGTATCTCCTCGCATGCAAAACATAGTGACCTCTCTTTGAACTATTTCCGTCAGCCGAATGCAGAGCCACGAGGGACGCTGTAACCGCAAGGCAAACAGCGCCCCTTCCGTGAACTTGTAACCTAACGATTGAATTACATCGGTATCTATGGAAAAAACGTAACTGCTCTGAGCTCCATTAATTCCGACGCAGTGGGCAAACCATCGGCATATAGCTCCCTAGGTAGGATCGACGCGATGAAAAGATGAGTCTTTTCGGAGATTCATGGCTGCATGAAAATCAGAGGACGTGCCCCGATTTCCAAGCATGCGTGCATAAACCCGCTCAAGAGCCAGAAGGCCTGGATGGTGCTGAGACCGGCCGTACCAGCTCGGATATTTCCCAATTCGGCGGTGAGATAGGCTGCCGAATAATTGGGTACTACCAAGGCGACCTCATATACTGCCATTGGATCCGATGCGGTCGTGTCAAACATGGTTCGCATAGCATTGAGGTCGGCAACCGCGCCCCGGCGTACTCGCGCAATAGAACTCGCTCTTGGCAAAGAACAGTGCTCTACCAGCCAACGCTGGCATCGCTGATCAAAAGTTGCTTCTGATGAGGAAATGCGCAGCCTCGACAGGTTCTTTGTAGCTTGTCCAACTACCTCCTGAAGGTCAGACGCGCTCAAGGACCGAGAAAGCGAGACGGGGCCATACTCTTTGTCTGAAAGTGGTTGTCCAGCGCGCTCCTGCTGAGCTCGCCTCGCCCGACTCGCAGGCGTTTCGACTCGCTGAACCTTAGCGTGAATCCACCTCATCCGAGGCTGCATTGCATCGAGCTCCAGATAGTCACACCACTCGTCTGTAGAGTCGTCACAAATAAGCACTGATGTGGGAGCGCTGAGTGCAACATCGTTTTCGATTGCAAAGAATGCGCTCGATGGCGAGAAACTACGACTTCGCTGCGCGACGTTTCCCTTCTCTGTTTCAACATTTGCCAGCGCATTAACGGGACGGAAAATCTTCGTAAGCTGATTCGTTGCTAGCTCCAGATTGCTTGACCGGAAGGCGCCCTCAGAACAAAACAGCGCACTCCCATTTTCGAAAACGACCCGAAACGTGATCGTTTCATTTAGCAGTTCATCAAGAGGTGTTGGATCAACCTGACCGTTCTGCAACGCGAAACGTCCAGCACCCTTGGGTAGGATGACCTTACATGTTCGCGTCGTAACACGCACCTTCAGAGGATCGTTTCCTGCAAAATGCGTAAGTGGTGGGTCAGGAAAATAGAAAACCTCCTTAGGTAGCGGATTCATTGCGATCACATTTCCAGAGCGATCTCTTGGGGTGGGGTCAAGTCGCATTGGTTCCGATAAGTGCTCGATCATTTCCTCCAACGTCCATCCAGCCGGTGTCCTTCTCGCGTCGGGCTCCCAAACTTTGCCCGTCGATGCCATAAAACGCAGCGTCGCTGAGTTTAACCGTTGCCGTTCTATGAAGAGACTCGACGGTACTTTGTCGACTAAATCAAGAAGTGGTTGCGCCATTTGAGCGAGAAAGGGCGACGCAACGGTTACTACGTTTCTTGAGGAAAAGAACCCCACTGTACAAGTCGAGATCCAGGTAAGTAGACCCTCATACGAAATCCTGGATGCGCCAGTGCGCACACGGTGCCGGTGCGGTGACAAATCCATCTGCTGGCTTTTAGCGCCCGCTTGCCTGGTCACTGTCATATTTCCGGCAATCGTCCGGTGTAATCCCAAGCTAGATGTAGACGCCGCCACGTCATACGAATCGATTATCTTCTGCCGTATCTCACCTTGGGCTGATGCCATCATACGCATGGCCATTCGTTCAATTCGGGTTGGTGCGCGCGTACCTGGCTGATCGTCAATGAATTGATGAAGAAATGCCGCGAAGTCGATCTGCTCTGTGAAATTGCTGAACCCGTGCTTCATGGGATCAATTGCACCGTCGCGCTGAACAAATAAGTACTGCCTCCTATCTGCGCCTCGTTGCACGCTGAGCTCAACTACGAAAAGGTAGGCAAACGTGTACTCTATTAGCCCGGACCGGGGCGCAAACACAGGTGCATGAGCATAGGACCTAACAAACAGAGAGGCACGAAGGTCCACTGCATGCCCTTCAATTTGTTTCTGCGCTATTACACGTCGGATATCTCGACGTTCAATGTTTGCATTGGCCGCAAGAGGCCCGTGCAGTACCCCTTGAGGGCCGGCGGCCGGGATTCGTTGGTTTTGTTCTCGAATAGCCGCGTCAAATAAGTCAGTAACAGCACCGTCAGTAAGATCACCCGTCAGCAAGAAGAACTGTCCGGCGCGCTGAAATCTCAGGGTGTCACGAATAGTGTCCAAATGAATATCCTTACGTGATAAGGGAGTACCAGCCCAACTATCGGGCCGGCTAACTCGCTACCGCAGGTAAGAATCTCACAAGAACAAGTCCTCCCACAGCAGGCTAAACAAAAGTGATCATTCCGTCATCAGAAGCTGAGCCGGTGACGGATCAATTGCCCCAATTACTGGACGTCGCATGTGCGTAAAGCTGACCAGTGCCTGGCCGGGTCCTAGACTACGCACCAGCCCCCACAAACTGTCATCAGAGTTGGGGATATAGCTCTTAAGGCGACGAATAGTTGCTTCATCGACTTTGTACACAATCCAATTGTTCACGAGGCCGAGCACATCATCAGGCAAATCGTTCGGCGACTGAGTAACAAAAGTCAGCCCCAAATAGCGCTTACGTCCGCGTTTCGCAATCTTCATTAATTGATCACGCAGCGTTGGCATCTTCTGAATCCGCCGCGCAGACAGGAATTCATGAGCCTCTTCGATGATTACATTAGTCATCAACGGAGTTGTCTCCGCCTTCACTGCAGCGTCATAAGCTACTTGCTGCTGTGCCAGAAAGCCGCGCAACATCTCTGCAATCGCCAAATTGCGAACGTCCATATTCTCTACGTCGGACAAATCAATTATGTTCACGCGTCCCGCCGCAAGCATGGTCTTATAGTCAATGGCGTGTTGCGTTCCACGATCGAAGATTTGAAGACGCTGTAATCGACTGATTTTGGCCATGAGCGCCTTCCAGCTAATTGGGTGCGAGATCCGAAGCTTCTCCGGTTTGTCCTTACTCTTTTTATCAGTTTCCTGGCTTGCCTCACCGCCACCAAAATATGAGCAAATACGTTTCTTGGCCTTGTCCCAGTGTCCATAAAACTGAGAAGCGCGAAACTGAGGCTCTCCCTCACTAGTTTGCTCGGCGATTGCAATGATCCCGCTAATAAGGTAGCGAAGATCCTCTAGCTTCATACGGGGCCAACCTGAGTCGAATTCGTCGATGTCAAGCACACCTCGTTCATCAGCCTTAGTGGGGAAGATTTCAAGCTCCCTCATCAGCTGCTTAGCAATTTCATATGTCTGGATCAGTCGCTCGTTTTGCGGGTCTGAGAGGTCCATGATCTCTGCAAACGCAAAGGGCGAAATCTGATCGAACTGAAGGGTAAATTCATGAGATGAGGGATGACCTTCGTTTGCTGCAGCGGTGCCCACCAATCGATACACATGCGTATTTGCAACTCCATCCTCCCTTAGCCCTCGCTGCGAGAGGACCTCTCCCATTTCTGCGTTGTCGGTAGCCTTGTTGAGTGCTGTATATTCGCCCTCCACATCAAAGACAATGACGCAGATCCCCGCCTTTTGAAATTCGTAGATCGCTCGACCAACACCCGTACTCTTCCCCCCACCCGTCGTTCCGATGTGAGCACTATGACGAGGCAACACGCTCTTCTTTTTCGAGTCAACACAGATCTGAACGTCGTCATGGCCATTCAATAAGCCCAGCCGTATTTCGCCCGACAAATTTAGGATGGACGACACGTCTGAACTGGAGACCAGGTGAACAGGCGAGTTCGGGCGGGGGCGCAGCCGAGCCGGGATAATCCCCTTACTGGTCTTCTCGCCGATAATGGTTGCCTGGAGCCGACCATGATGCCGTGGCATTGACCGATGCCCACGCACTGCGGTGACGACGAGCTGAGGTGCAGTTGCAGACAGCCCGTCTGGTTCACAGAAAGGCCCCGCTGTTACTGTAGCGATGTACTCGTGACCATCCGGTTGGCTGATGATGTGCATGAGGCTCTGAGATGGAATATCTCCTATACGCTCAGCCGGAAATACAATTGTTAAAGACCCGTCTTCGCTTGATCGGTCATCGAAAAGAGTTCGCCCAAAAGCACCGGCATAAGCGCCCTCAGCTTCGAATGCACCTCCGTTGTGGGCAGCCTCATCTGCCAACACTTGCGCAGCTGACACGGGAGCTGGCCTGACAATGTCCTGCACAGAGGTTTCACGGTTGCCCGTTGCGGTGCTATTGGACGTCATACTCATGCTTTGGATCCTTTCCATTTCAACTAGATCAAACGCGTGTTGCTCGTTCAGCCAAATGACGGAACGGCGCGTCAGTTGCCCCGAAGGCGGCCAACGCTGGTCGCTCAATTGACTGTGCGCCGAAGTAGGTGCGGCACATGTTGTCAGCCACTTCTATCAACATTGGAAAACCTCGATGATCAAGATAAGAGCTGTCCGCAATGACGATGCGAGCAGCTTCGTGAACAAAATCTCGGTGTGAATAAAACAGCTGCGGAGGTGAAAATTCAGATGCTCGGTAAGCGCCCACAACAATCTGCTGGGCTGCATCGTCCATAAATCGCTCAAGCCCATCTTCAAGTACGGTGCGCCACTCCCCGCGATAACCGCCGCGCTTCAACCTGCCCACGTACTCCGACAGGTCATCAATAATTGCGTATTCGCGCGGCTCAAGTGCATCGCCGATTGTCTTGTAATGCAGTTCGTTGGTATCGCTTGGTACAAAAATAAATTTGCGATGGTCAAGCAGACTTTGCAAAACTGGAATACTCAGCCTAATGAGGTCGTGGCTGCCGGATCCCGTAAGCAACTCATAAGGAAGCGGGTGCCCATGTCCGATGCGCCACGGTGCGCGCAATGCAGTTGCTAGAATCTGCCGCTCCATATATGTCATCACGCCCCGCGTCATCATGGATGTGATCTTGCGCTGCTTATTGTTGTCCTCGTCGGGGGAACGCAACTTCAAGAGCTTGAGTGTTTCCTCGACGATGTCCGCCTCGGGCGTAATCCGAATGTCTCGCTTAAAAACTCGATGAGCCCAGGACTCCTCCTGAGCACGATAGCTAACCCCTACAACTGCAATCTGGACAATTTGGAGCGCCATAGTATTGAAGAGATGCACGTTTCCGTCGCAACCTTCGACCAGACCATTCATCAGCACATCGCGCTGAGTCTGTTCAATGTCTTCCACACTGAGTTTCCAGACGCCAGCATCTTTCAGATTGGATTTGACCTCCCTAAGAGCGGGAAAGATCATTTCACGAATTGCGCGTCGAACCTCTGCCGACGTCGACTCAGCCGCCGCTACTTCGGCTTCGATCTTGTTGTAATCACATAGCGCTTCGATGCCTTTTTTCCAACGTGAGATATCGACCGTGGATTGAAGATCTTCTCCGGTCATTTTTTGGAACACGTCGGCCGTGATCTCGAACTCCGGTGGAGAGTCCGATGTCAGGGTGAAATCCTCGTCGGAAGACAGCGGCGAATCTAGCACTTTCATGTGGAAAACTCCTTGCTCGTTTACTTAAAGTTCTCGCCGTGCGGCAAAGTTCGACAGCGTTAGGAAATTTTTTTTCTTACGACTAACTCAAGACCTCTTACGAGCGATTTTTTGGGGACTGCCTTAATCTTCATCGTCCGGGCGTATTCAGCAGCAGCCCATGAGGGCAACCCAAAATGGTCGATCAAATACCGTGTAGGCTCGGCAGAACGTGGCATCCGCTTCACATCCTTTTTCGGAGCCAATAGCTCAAGTGCAACCAGATCAGCTTGCTCTTCAATAGCTACGATCGCATCAGTAGGCCGCGCCTCGGCGCCTCGTCCCAAATAGTCTTCAAAAGTTCCTATCTGCAAGCCGCGTAGTACGCCTGCGAGACGCTCTGCGGCGGTAGCTAATCGCTTACCGTCGAGAACAGGAAGAATTTCCGAACCGAAATGCGCTAACGCAGCTTGCCTAGGCCCGAGGTAGTGAACAATAAAATGTGCGAATTCATGAGCAATGGCAAAACGCCGCTCATCTTCGGCGAGTAAGCTGTCCAGAAAAATGAGCCCGTGCCCGCCTCGTGCGATTAGGCCCGCACTTAGTGGCCGGTCCCTCTTCTGGCCAAGAACCTCGCGTCCCCGCTCGCTTAACCAGCCGGAAATTCCGGCAATGCTCAACCGAGGCAATTCGACAATCGCGACAGGATATGCCTCCATAACCGGCAGCGCTAAGTCGCGGGGGAACGCCGGTGGCGAACCGACGTGAGCCCAGATCTGGCAAGCGATTTCTTGTGCGTCAAAGTGCTTTTTCAAGGCGCATCTTTCTCACTGTCTGAGTGGGCCAGACTGTCACGCGCCGCGAGAAGAATTTGACTATTCGTTTGGGCCAAGGCTTCAATACTCTGGGCCTGTCGAACGATGGCCAAGAACCTCGTCTTATCAATGCTCGTTTCTTCGACAATTCTTTCGACGTCATTCCGAAAGGTCTTTTGCTCAATTCGAGGTGCCCGCATTAGAGATACTCGAAGTGCCATTTCTGTAGGACACCTCAACTCTTCGGCGACTCTCTGCATCGAGACATCTCCTGCGAACGCGATCGAGAAAACGTGCGCCAGAAACCCAGGTCGGCTTGCAAGTCGAACAACAGCGCCTTCGATTTGGACTGCTTCGGATCCGGTGATTTTTGAATTCATCATTTTCCCTTTAGCCGTTTCAGTCTCTTTTCAATTCGATCTTTTCGCCGCTTAATCTCGGCGGTTTGAGCATTGACCGAAAGATCATTAAGTTGAAGTGCCTTCGCATAGACGCTGTAGTCTCGTTCGTCTTGAAGGATAAGACTCAGAACTGCCTCGTCAGACGGGTCGCTCACGATTTCGTCGAAATTTCGCTCCAAGATACCCATAGCATCCATCTTGATTCCCGGGTCTACTTCATAAGTATTCCCGCCGATCTCTTGAACTTCGACAGCATGCATCGAAAATATTTGTTCGCGATTTCTGAGATCTCGTCCCCAATTTATCGCGTCGCCGTCCAACGCCATACAGAGGTAACCAAATAGATTACCTCTCCCATCCTGAAATTGCTCGGGACGCTCAATCAGGCTTACCAGCACGTTCAGGGCGAGATCTGCCGCTCGGTCACGATCAACACCGAACCGGTGATGTTTCTTCAGGGCATAAGATGTTAAAGGCAGATAAAGCGTTTCAATGAGATCCGCACTCGCAATGGGATCGCCCTCTAACAATCGAGCATGTAGAGGGCCTAGCTGCGCAATGTCAACACGTCGTGCCTGTATCACCGTCGCTTAGTTGGTACGTTCAAATGTAAGGATGGTTTCTGTTCTCATCCGCTTTCCTAAGGCACCCTCTTGGGTTACCGGTAAATAACGACTTCCTGCTGGCAAGTCGCGCTCATAAGAATTTATCTCCCGGAAACCAAGTATTGACGCCGCCATGGCAACTCCTGCTGAATTTTGCACAAATGTACCTTTTAAGCAAGAATTTCCAACTACAAACGTTGCAATCCCGCCGGGCCTGGTAACGCGGGAGATTTCCGACAGCATCTGATAGAGGTCCTGTGAATATCTGTCGATCATTGGCCTAAATCGGGGCGGCAAGCTGGTCACGTCACACATTGCAGTTCGAATGGCATCAAGTTGCTCGTTGCGCCCTGGGCGATCAGGGGCGCGTTCAGCGCCGATTGAATTTGATCGAATATTTCGCAGCTTCTCAACGGGGTGACCAAGCCAAACCAATGACATCCTGTGCCCGCGCAAATAATCAATTGCATTGAGATATGGTGGCGACGTAAGAACTGCGTCGACGGACGCATCCGCGAGACCAGAGAGTGCGCGAGCATCGCCCAATTCAACGGATGCACGACCAGCTGGTGGATTTTCAAGCATTCGCTTCCTGACTTGTTTTAGCGATCGCGCCAGCCCATCAAAGACATCATAATTTGATTCGTCGGCAACCTTGTGTGGGCGGCTATGAGAAGTATCGCGAGCAAGCGATGCAGCCTGCTCTTTCGTCACAATGATGCGGCTCAATGCGATTCTGACTAGATCCGCGGCTGCATGATTTTCCGCCGGAAGATCAAGTGATGAATATTCGGACAGGACATGCGCTAGCTTCCGCAAAGGGGTTCTTTGCCGCAACCCGAACCAATATTTCACAAATTCTTTTGTTTCCTCACTCTTATCAATCCAAGGTAAGCGAACATCTTTTGCCTTCATGAGGCGGGCCTGGTCGATGATCTGCTGTCCCACTTGTTCGACCAATGCATCGTCAACCCTTGTGGTCCAAGCCCGCGCCATAAGAACCGCTAAGGGATCCATGTCGAATCCAATGGGTTTGAGCCCCAATTCCGCAGCTTGGCGCATAACGGTCCCCGAGCCTGACATCGGGTCCAGCACCACACTGCCAGCAGGCAGAGAGGCTAACGAGGCCAACGCAAGCTCTGGTGCCATGCGAGCTGGAAATGGGTGGATAGAACGGATCATGGATTTTCCTTGTTATTAGGACGAGCGTTTGGGAAATGGGACTTAGCAGTTATCACAACCGCCTCGGCGTCAGGATCAAAATAGACTTCGAGTTCGTCTCCCACGTCGACACCCAAATTCGCGAGCGCGGCCGGGCCAAGAGCAAGTCGACCTGATGGCTGCACTTTAGATGTCGTCAAAAAGACTTTTTTTAGACGTTTTATAGGATTCATAGGGGCCATGATACGACATCTGTGGATCCTCATCCAGACGCTATAGCAATGGCCAGCGGCAAGCTGAACTAAGTTAGGTGGAAATCAAGACAATCTAAGACCTGATTCATCAAACACTTGCAAGTCGATGGCTGCTTATGCTTCTGAAAAGGTCAGTGGGGATACTGGAGCATTGAAAATTGCGGCCGTCGGCCGCATGTCTGCGGAGGCAACGTGTGGCCTTCCCCCGCCATGACGGACTCTTCCGAAAAATGTTCAACGATTGCGACGTCCCTGCGTCCTAAGGCAAGAACACATTTTTGCGATGATAGTCGAGATACGGAAGCTGCGCAGCGCGGAAGGGAGCACGTGCCTGGTTGATCGCGTGCTCCAGTCCAAGTCGGGAAATGTCTGACGAATCGTAAGCGTACAGTCACCACCGTCTGGACCGTCTAGCAGGTCCCAGCCATGATTGAATTTTGGCACAGCAGTTGTGCCCACAAATTTGATTATGGACACGAATTTTCAACCAGTCATTCAGCGCGCGCCGAGAGGTAATTACCGGCGCCACTCCCTGGAGTTTAAGCGCAGGCTCGTCGCGTTGACCTTGGAGCCTGGCGCCTCGGTCGCTCGCATAGCGCGCGAACACGGCGTGAACGCAAACCAGGTATTCAGTTGGCGCAAGTTGTTCGAGGCGGAACTGCCGGTGCCCGATGGGTCAACGCAGGAGGCTGCGTTGCTGCCGGTGATGTTGGCGGCGCCAACAACAGCGCCAGTGCCGGAACAGCCCAACACCGGTGCCATCACGCTGGAGATTGGGCGTGTGAGATTGCGCATTGACGGTCAAGCAGATCCCTCTACGTTGGCGCAAATACTGGATCGGGTGCTGCGATGATCGGCCTACCGGCGGGAACCAAAGTCTGGCTGGCGGCCGGCACCACCGACATGCGCAGCGGATTCAACGGCCTGGCTGCGAAGGTAGAGACCGCGCTGGCGGAAGATCCATTTAGCGGCCACGTGTTTGTGTTCCGTGGCCGGCGCGGTGATTTGATCAAATTGTTGTGGTGGACCGGCGACGGCTTGTGCCTGTTGGCCAAACGGCTTGAGCATGGCCGCTTCATCTGGCCACAGGCCAGCAGCGGCAGTGTGGCACTGACGCAGGCGCAGTTGTCGATGCTACTGGAAGGCATTGACTGGCGCCGGCCCGAGCGAACTTGGCGCCCACAGTCGGCCTTGTAAACATGACAGCATTCTCGTAAACTGAGACGCATGCTGACCGCCACCGATCTCCCTGACGACATTGCCGCCCTGAAGGCAATGCTGTTGGCGCGCGACGAGCAAGTGCAGCGCCTGACGGCGCAGCTCGACACCCGCGCGGCAGAGATTGAACACCTAAAGCTGTTGATCGCCAAACTGCAGCGCATGCAGTTTGGCCGCCGTTCCGAAAAGTTGGAACGCCAGATCGAGCAGCTGGAGTTGAAGTTGGAAGACCTGGAGGCTGAAACGGGCGCCGCCGAAGAGGCCGAACCAGAGTCCAACCCGCCAGCGCGCCGCAAGGCGGCGCGCAAGCCGTTGCCAGATCATCTGCCACGCGATGAATGCGTGCATACCCCGGAGGTAGATGCCTGCCCGGCATGCGGCGGCGGCTTGCGCCACCTTGGCGAGGATGTATCGGAGCAGTTGGAATATGTGCCAGCCAGCTTCCGCGTGGTCCGCCACGTGCGTCCGAAGCTGGCCTGCAGCTGCTGCGACGTCATCGTGCAGGCACCTGCGCCAAGTCGGCCGGTGCAACGAGGGATTGCTGGCCCTGGCCTGCTGGCTCACGTGCTGGTGGCAAAGTACGCTGACCACCTGCCGCTGTATCGCCAGAGCGTGATCTATGCGCGCGAAGGCATCGAGTTGGATCGTTCGCTGCTGGCCAATTGGGTTGGCGCCGCTAGCAGCTTGCTGCGCCCCTTGGTTGATGCGGTTCGGTGCCACGTATTTGCCGCCACCAAGCTGCATGCTGATGACACCCCAATTCCGGTGCTTGCACCTGGAAACGGTACAACGCGCACGGCACGCCTGTGGACCTATGTGCGCGATGATCGTGCCAGCGCATCGGCGGTGCCGCCGGCTGTCTGGTTTGCCTATAGCCCAGATCGCAAAGGCATCCACCCGCAAACCCACCTGGCCCAATTTAAAGGCATCCTTCAGGCCGATGCGTATGCCGGCTTCGATGCCATCTTCGACAGCGGCCAGGTACGCGAAGCCGCGTGCTGGGCGCACGCGCGACGCAAATTCCATGACCTGCATGTGGCACGGCCATCGACCGTGACCACCGAGGCGTTGCGGCGTATCGGCGCGCTCTATGCCATTGAAGCCGAGATCCAGGGCCAGCCACCGGATCTGCGGCGCGACGCTCGATTGCTGCGCGCACGCCCCTTGCTGGACGATCTTGAACGCTGGCTGCGCGCCACGCTCACCACCTTGTCGAACAAGTCCGACACGGCCGCTGCCATCACGTACTCGCTCAAGCTGTGGCCAGCGCTGACCCGCTATTGCGATGATGGCCAGATCGAGATCGACAACTCGGCCGCAGAGCGCGCCCTGCGCGGCGTTGCCCTGGGTCGCCGCAACTACCTGTTTGCCGGTGCAGACAGCGGCGGCGAACGCGCAGCCGCCATCTATGCGCTGATCGGCACGGCCAAGCTAAACGGTGTCGACCCCGAAGCTTGGCTGCGCTATGTGCTGGCCCACATCGCCGACCACCCCGTCAACCGCGTTAACGAGTTCCTGCCTTGGAACTGCGCGGCGCAGCTCGCACCTTCCAATTAACTACACGCCGCTTCCCAGCGGTGTGTTCACATCATCAGGGAAGTAGGCGCTTCATTCAATACGGTATTGAACGGACGCTTACGACGAATCCACATGCGACGATACGATTACACTGCCGTCCTCCATAAAGCCGATGAGGCCTCGATCAAACAAGAGATCAACGTTTGGCGACAGTAGGAGGCCGTTATTCCCGTCAAGACGCTCGTTGCCGTTGACGCAAGATCGCCAAGGCTTGATGTGGCTGGCGATCAGGAACTGTGGTGAAGAAATTCCGGTTAGTCGACAGCTGCTCTCAAAGCGCATCACGTTTTCGCGAAACGCCCCCTGACCGCAACGCGCATTGATCTGCTGCTTCTTCTCAGTACTTGAGAGAGTGATGTCGGCTCTGATCTTCTCTTGAACCTGTTCATCCGTTAACGTTGTTTGTAGCCCGTTCTATACCGCAAAGCTGGCATGTCCGAACAGTGCGTCAAGATTGATTTGTTCGGGCCGAATTAGTTCAACGAAAAGTTCTTCACTTATCTCTGCAAGATAAACCGCCTGATTGCCATGACCGGTCTTCAAGTTCAATGGCGAGTACTTTGAAGGAAATAGTGTTCGCGTTCGTTCGAACGATGCTTTCGGACTGATCTTGGGGGTCAATGGGCGCCATAAAATTGGAAGCATCCAACCTTCATTGTCCCAGGCGTCCCCAGCAGTCCCAAACTCGTCTGGCTTGATTCGACTAAAGGCGAAATCGCAAACTTGGCCAATGTGTGAAATTTGACCATCTGCATAAGAGAGTACAAAGTCACCAGGCTCAGCACGCCTCATATTGTCGTAGAAGCGATTCGACGAGCCATCGCGCTTCAGTTTGGGCGACCATAGATATCCCCCGCCGATCTCTTCGCGCGAAGTTTGTTTATGGTTTACCCACCAATATCGTGTCATTCTTTCTTGTCGGACTTTATCGACAAGATATTAATTTTTAAACCTTCTCTTAGTCAACCTTAACTATTACTTTTAAGTTGATGGCTGCTTGATTGGCCTACCCTATCGTGGATGATGACAATTGCCGTCGCATGCAACACCTCGCCTCTTGTAGTATTTCGAATTCATGAAGCTTCCCCCAGATAATTCACCCGCGATGAAAAGCACCACCGATCACAAAGTCCGACGCGAGCCCAGGCAGCAAAGGTCAAGGCAAACCGTGAATACGATGCTCGACGCCGTCACGGTTGTGCTCAAGCGCCATGGTCCTGATGGTGTCACGACCAATCGCATCAGCGAGGTTGCGGGTTTTAGCATCGGCTCGCTCTATCAATATTTCCCTGACAAGCAGGCAATCTACCGGGCGCTTCACGAACGCCATGTGAATGAAGTGCGCGCAGCCATTACGCAGGCGATAGCGGAAAACGCATCCGGGTCGCTTGAAGACTTCACTCGCGCACTTGTAGAAGGGCTGGTCAATGTCCATTCCTCCGACCCGCAGCTGCATCAACTCATCACGGCCCTGGTGCCGGAAGGCCCGGCGGAGTTTCGCTCAGCGCTGTGCGAGATTTTTGAACAAGTCGCCGTTCCCGCCGACGATGAAACAAGGCGGATGCTCTTTGTGCTTTCTGGTCTCATTGAGTCGCTGGTGCATGGTTTGGCCGAGTGGCCTCCTCATATCCCGCTCGAAGAGACGAAAGCGGAGACCGTCAAGACTGCGCTCTCCTACCTCGAGACTTGCCGGGCGCTGCGAACTCAGTGACGTTCTCGGCCACCCATTCTTCGAAAGAACGCGGTGCTCGCCCGAGGATGCGTTGAACCGCGTCCGTCGTCGTGGTTACGCGCCCTTCCCTGATCGCCCGCCAGATATCGGTCATCGCTTCCGCATAGGCATCGCTACCGAAGCTCGCTTCATCGTCACTGATGGGAACGTATCGAATGCGCCTTCCAATTGCGGCACCGATCATTTCCGCCATCTCGGCATAGCTCAATGCTTTCGGCCCGGTGATCACCACGGCTTGGCGACGAAGATCGCGCGTAGTCATGGCATGGACGGCGATATCTGCGATGTCGGCCGGGTGGATGAAGGCGATTTTGCCCTTGCCGGTCGAGGACCGCAGGATGCGCTCGGTCTGGATCGCTTCCGCCCAATACAGCGCATTGCTCATGAAACCTGCGGGCCTGATGAACGTGTAATCGAGTCCGCTCTCCTGCACCGCCGTTTCACTCAGGGCATGCCAAGGCCCCGTACCGACGCCAGACAGGACGTCCAGTGTGGAGAGTTTGACCAAGTGACTGACGCCGGCTTTTTTGGCGGCAAGCGCTGCCACGCGGTCGCGGGCGGCAAGGTCGGGGCCGCTGTTGAGGAGAAAGAGCGTGTCAATTCCCGCAAAGGCGGCGGCTAAAGACCGCTGGCTTGCACCCAGGTCTCCAACGCGTATATCGACAGCGTCGCCAAACAGCGCGCGCGCCCTCGCTTCGTCGCGGACAAAGATGCAAGGCCGGATGCCGCGTTCAATCAGGCGGTGGGTGACCAGTGAGCCGATGTTTCCAGTTGCGCCTGTCACGAGATGCTTCGTGGTCATAGTACGCTCCAGCCGCGGACCACTTCACGGGCGATGCGCTTTTGCCCCTCAAGTGAAAGGTGGAGGCCGTCGTCCATCAACATTTCCGGCGCTGGCAGAGCACCCAAGGCTGAGAAGAGGTCGATCACGGGGTCGCCAAGGATGCGCACATGTTTCGCGACCTGCGCCACGTCTTCATTGCGTAAGCGGACGCCGAAGCGTGACAGGCCCCAGTGCGCAGCCACTTGTTCTTCGTTGACCGCAGGCGGCGTGATCCACAGGCGCTGTGCCTTGCATTCGCCTATGGCGCGGCTGCGCATTTCGACGAGGTTGCGCGCGGTCTCTTCGTGGCTGACGATCGTTTTGGTCGGCTTAGGCCCCTGCGTTCGGGCGTCGTTGGTGCCCATGAAGAAAATCAGCCAATCGGGCTGACCCACGAGTGATTCGCCAAGCCGCACCAGCCCATGCGCTGTCGTTTCGCCCGGGACCGCGCTGATCATCACTGTCAAGGCGTCATTGGGCCGGCACGCAGCGAGCATTTCCGCCAGGATCACAGCCCAGGCCTGGGGATCGGCGGTCAGGCTGTCACCGAAGACAATGATTTGCGCACCCTTGCGCAGCGGGAGTTGGTCGACCAGCTTGGCCATGCCTGGTTCATCAAGCAGCGCGGCGGCGGCTTCCTTCGCGTTTTGGCGCATCGTATTGAGCTCTGATCGGTAAAGCTCCGGATCAATGCCGATGAGTGCGGCGAGACTGTCTTCGGTGAGCGCAGCAATGCCAGGCAATGAGGCCAGCGCCTTCTCTGGTTGCAGCACTTTCAAGAGCCATTGAATTCGTTCGTTTGACATGAATACTCCTTTGTAGTGCAAGGAGCTTAGAGCTCGAAGAGGTGTTCCGTCAGCTCGCTTTACGAGTTCAGTAAGCCATTGAATCTGTTGCCGAATTTTGAACGTTCGGGGCAATTACTCAAATTTGAAACGCTCAACTCATGCTTCCAAAACAGTGACGCAAATCTAAAACTCATTGAACGTCGCGACGTTCGCAAGGTCATGATTGCCACCGTTATACGGCTTCGGCTGTAATTTCTACCTGCGGCACCACCGTCTTCGCCGTTTATAAATAGCAGGCTCAACTAACCAACTGGCGGTATTTGCCGTGCTAAACTTGGTTGCATCTAATCAATAGGCATGCAACCAACTTTATGGCGACAGGTCCGAGCGAGGTAAAGACTGACGATTGGTCTTCGTTCGAGCTGGAAGCTGCCGTGGTCGCCTATCTGGAAATGCTCCGGCAAGAACTTAACGGGGCTAAGTATGTGAAGGCGCATTTCAACAAGGCCCTTCGCGAAAACGAACTGTCCTCCCGCTCGCCTGGCTCCGTCGAGATGCGCATGCAAAATATTTCGGCAGTCATGATGGAGCTAAGGCTCCCGTTCATTCCTGGCTATTTGCCCAAAGGGCAGGTAGGCAGTCGCGTGAAGCCAGTCTTGATTGCCGCAATTGAGAGACATAGCGGGAACATGCCGTGGGCTGCAACCTCCGATCCGAGAACGTTGGATGAACGCGTTGCCGTCATGCTTTCGCAGCCGCTGGTGGATGCGCCGCCGGGGAATTCGACGCCTAAGCAGTCTATATCTCAAGTCACTGTATTTGAGCGTAGTCCAGCAGTTAAGGCTTGGGTACTAAAGCATGCCGGACCATATTGCGAAGGCTGTCACTCAGTCGCGCCTTTCGAGGTTCAGCCTGGGGTTCCATACCTGGAAGTGCATCACGTGGTGCCACTGGCTGCTGGAGGCGAAGATACGGTGGAAAATTCCGTAGCATTGTGCCCAAACTGCCACCGTCGCTGCCACTATTCACACGCACGGTCGGAGTTCATTCGCGAACTCTATTACAAGGTTCCGCGACTATTGCCGCGGCCGGCCGAGGATGATCAGTTCAATGCCTTCATCTGACCGAACAGAATGACGGGCTCTGGACAAATATTTCGCTTATTGATGAACTAGCTCGTTGGCCTGGGTCTAATGGAGCTCAACACCTTCTCCCATAGGTAAAGGGCCTCGCGATCAGAGATGCTGGCTCTAACGCCGCCAATCACGTTGTCTTTAACTCCGGTCTGCATCTGAATATCCAACACTGGCAGCAGAGGGTTCTTTGGTTCCCCTTGGCTCACGTATCCAAATTCGTGATGTTCGTCTCCGGTCTTTTGTGCGGGCATCCGGGCTCCGACTTCGAAGCCATCCCAGTTATCCACCTTCCTCGGCCCTCTGCTCAAAAACTTGATGCGGCTATGCCACTCCCCATTCCCATTTGCGACTGCATCCCTTTCTGCAGCCTTCAATCGCGGTTCGAGTGCATCCGAATCGATGTATATGTCCTTTTTGGTCATCTCAATAGAGATATGGACATCTGCGAACTCCTTCAGGCGTATCCCGATTGAGACCGCTTCCACCATGTATTTGTGAGGCGGATCAGCAAGGAAAGCGCCATCAATACACACGCCGGGTTCGCTCGGTATTTCGTCTTCCGCACGCGGGCGAAGGCGCTTGGCGACTTGCCTGGCGTCGTCGACATCGTCCAGGAACTCGTCTCCTTCGCCAAAGGCTTCGTACTCTTGCACGTAAAGATCCGAGCCTAGCTTTATCAACGACTGCACATTGTAAAAAGCACCGTCGCCCCGGCCTACACCAAAGACTATTTTCTGGTTTGGAGAGAAGCCTTCTCTTATCGTCCCAACCAGCGAACCTTTTTCCTTTAACGGCCCGTAAGCAAGCCATCTTCTCGACTCGCTCTCAGCCACCGCGCTCTTGATCGAAGCGTCGAAATTATTGCCTTCACCCGCCTTCCTCCAAATCTCAACAGGCAAGCGAGCTGGCCCGAAGACTATCTCCGCATTCTTCGGAACATCGACAATGAAACGTCCAATGCAAGTTGGCCTGACGTCTTCCGTTGTTGAAATGAGCCGATTCGAATCATTGTTCATTCTTCGCTCCGTTAACTTTCCGCAGCCAATACCAGCCACCATTGCGGTAGCGCACGCAAGAAGTTGGGTCCGCAAACCGATTCTGCTCACGTGCCCTCCCATCGCATTTGAGCAGCAATCTTGGCGATGCTGAACAACGTCGAGTGTAGGGCCCGGACATCCTTGTAGCTATTCTGATGTTCGTAGCCTGTCTGGAGATATTGCACCCTATTTGGCTTAAGCTCGGTCCACACGGTGAGCTCCTTGAACGTGAGCTCGTCACCTACGAGCTGGTTGGACCGTTATGACGGAAAGCTGAGCGCGCACACAAGCGCAGCACGTTTATATCGGGCATTTAGCCGCGCCTTGCGGGCGAGCCGGATGTGCACACCAAGTTCATCGAAGCGCATCGCGGGGCTTAGCGATCTGCTCGACATGGCGTTACCGCCGAAGTCGGTCAATCGGCAATTCACCGGCGTGGAGTGCTTTGCCCGGCGCTACGTCTTCGGCCCGGTGATCACCACGGCCTCGCAACGAAGATCGCGCAGGATTACCAGCCATGCGGAGCAAGTACACTGGAAGCGGAGACCGTGGGGCTCACTGGCGGCGGTGGCGCCTATTTTCGCGGCTTACCGATGGCCCATGGCCTTATGGAGGACGTAATCCTGTCCCAGAGGTAAAGTGCCTCTTGGTCAGATATGCTCGATCTCATACCGCTCGCCTTATTGCCCTTTACCCCCGTATCAAGCTCAATCTCGACTGACGGGACCATATGATTGCCGGGCTCTCCATGCGAAAAGAATGCGAATTCATGCGACTCCATCACCTGATTAATTCTTGGCTTTCTAGCCAGATACTCCGATCCAATCCAATTGCCGATCTTTCGTTCTCCTCGACGAATTACCCGAACCCGGTCGTACCAGCCTCCAGCACCGGACTGCCTTGCATCTTCTTCCGCAGCTGCGGAACGCGCTTCTAGCGAATCGCCTTCGACTTTCCTATCTTTGGTGATCAACTCTATCGAGAAATGGACGTCAGGAAATTGGTGCAAGCGAACACCCAACGTTACCGCCTCATAAATGGGTGATGAGGGTTCTACGATGAAGGCTCCATCAAGGCAGATTCCCGGTTCCGCTGGCACAGCGTCTGATGACCTAGCACGCAAAAGTGGCGCTATGTTTTTGAGCTGCACGACCGCATCGCGATACGCATCTCCGTATGACGTAGTCCTTTGGATGAAAAGGTCTTCTCCGACCCTTTGAATCGATTCAATTTCGTAAAACGAGCCAATTGACTTTGCGGCGCCGAAAATGATCTGTTGGTCTGCGACGGAACCGCTAATTACTTTACCAAACATTGAGTCACTCTTCAGCAATGGGCCTCTCGCACGAGCACGATCTTCTTCAATCTCTGAGAGCCGACTGTTGATCATTTCATCCAACTTCTCGCCGTACCCAGGCCATCTTTCGATTATGTATGGCAGTCTCGCAGGGCCGTATATCACTTCAGACTCCATTGGAATCTCCAAAACGAACCTGCCGACACAAACGATTCGCGTAGTCTTGAAGAGAGTAACAAGTCGATTGTTCGAATCCTGGTCCATGGCACGTCCTTTGTTTGCTATGATATGAAGCCCAAGTGCAGCCGCAGTAAAAAGTACTGCTAGCAGGGCCCTCTTACCTGGCCTCATTTGGACCACCACATTCTTGCGGCGATCCGCACCACGCAATACAAGGTGCTATCTAAAGCGCGCTCGTTCTTGTAGCTCTCTTGATGTTCGTAGCCTGTCTGACGAAAGACTCCTTTTACGTTCGCGCTCAACAGCTGGTGCTCTGCCGAGCGAAGCGGCACTGTTTGATCTCCTGCGCCAGATGAAGGTCCTAGACGTATTTTTGTATGGAGTTTGCGGCCGCCTTCCAGTTGTTCTACAGCCTCTAGCTCACCCTTCTTGTCATCCTTCACGATTTTCAAGTCGTGCCAATGGCGGCCGGTGTAATCACGGTGAATCTCCCAGACAACCGATTCCCAGGACGGTTGCGAGTTGTCGGCTCCGTAATGAACGTAGGTTCGCGGATGGTAATACTGTCCCAGCTTGTCGTGGAAGTCGCGCGCATCATCGACGAAGCCGCAAAAACGCAAAAATGTCGCATCAGGCGACCTCGCGGGATTTAACCATTCTTCACGAATTAACCCGTACCAGCGATCTCGCAATTTGTAGATTTCTTCATATGGATCGCCGTGCTTTGGAAAACTATCGTACTGGATACCATTGTGACGCACTATCAACCATCCGTTTCCATAGGCCTTGCTGGGCAACAGTTGCAAACCGCCAGGCGAATTACCTAGTACGGCAGTTACCTCACTTCCCTTATTGCCTATGATTTTTGGGACCGGGTCGAGGCCGGCCTTCTTCTCTTCAAATCCACATCTCATTCTCTTGTAGGCTGCCGGCGCACCGATGGCGGGAAGTACTCCGTGGACAACCCCTAGAATTTTGTCACTCATGTTCGCCATTTCAGGATGAGCCAACGCACGTGCTACAAGACCTCCCATTGAATGAGTGATGATGATGACTTTTTCGCATTCGAAACCGTAATCTTTATAATTTTCGATGAGCTTCTCTATGCGCTTGCGTATCGACAGCGCCGATTCATAATTCGATTGAAGCCAGTTGTAGCCCATCGCATGCACGGGAAAGAAATTCCCAAGCATTGCCCTCATGAGTTCGTCTTTTGACAGTGGTTTCAATGCCGGCGCATGGTGGGCTTGCCATGCACCCGGGTCAACTCCTATCATTCTCGATAGGGGCCCATTCTCGATTGGTGTATTCAGCGCCTCCTCAAGGCGCTCGAGTAAAATCCTATAACTGCCAAAGAACACTTCTCCCCACCCACGGCTCCTTGCCTTTTTTTCGATAGAAAGGCTGTTGCAGCCGAACCGAGGCTCGCCAACGAGTAGTGGAGAACCAGCCGAATATGCCAAGTCAACATTGATGTCATCAACTTTGCTATTTCTTTCGTCGGCTGTTTCATCAGGATCGCCGGTAGGGTTCGAATAAGGATCGTATGTATCGACCTCCGTGGCCTCCTGGTCCAGCAACCGTTGCCGTCCCCCAGTGTCAAAATAGTTGTCGCTCCGATAGATCTGAGAAAATGGGGGCGATAACAGGAGTGTGAAGTGGCACGGTACGGACAGGAATTTAAGGATAAGGCGGTAGCGCGTTTGTTGCCGCCAGAGAGCGCGTCGATCAAGGATGTCGCCTTGTCGATTGGCGTGAGCGAATCGACATTGGAACGCTGGCGCAGTGAAGCGCTGGCCAATCCGACGCAACGCCGCGAATGGACGCCCGCCGCGCGGTTTGAAGCGGTGCTGGCGACGTCCATGATGGACGAGGCAAACAAAGGCGCTTGGTGCCGCAGTAATGGCGTCTATCCGCACGAGCTGGCAGTGTGGCGCGAGCATGCAATCAATGCTTTAGCCGAACCTGGAGAGAAGCGCGTGACTGCGGCAGAGGCCAAGCAAGACAGGCGCCGCATCAAGGAACTGGAACGCGAGATCCGCCGCAAGGACAAGGCGTTAGCGGAGACTGCAGCTTTGCTCGTGCTATCAAAAAAAGCCGAGGCGATCTTCAGCAAGTACAAGGCCGAGGACGAATGATCGGACTCGAAGATCGCCAAGTCATGGCCCGAGATATCGCCGACGCTTGCCAGGCCGGTGCACGCCTGAGTGAGGCATGTGCCACAGTCGGCTTGAATGCGCGCACCCTGCAACGCTGGCAAGCGCACGGCGGCTTGGAAAACGGCGACCGCCGGCCGACGGCAATACGCCCTCTGCCTTCGCATGCGCTGACGGAGAACGAACGCGCTGCCGTTTTGGCCGCCGCGAACGAACCGCGTTTTGCTGACATGCCGCCGGCTCGCATCGTCCCCATGCTGGCCGACGAGGGCGTCTACTTGGCCAGCGAATCGACATTCAGTCGTATCCTGCGCGCCCATGGTCAGATTCGCCATCGCGGTCGGGCCAAAGCGCCGCGTCGGCAGCGGCCGCCGACCACACATATCGCCACTGCGCCCGGCCAGGTCTGGTGCTGGGATATGACCTATTTGCCGGCTCGGGTGGCGGGCCGCTGGTTTTACCTCTACTTGATCCTGGATCTCTACAGCCGCAAGATCATTGGCTGGGAGGTGCATGCCGAGGATGATGCCGACCATGCCAGTCACTTGGTGCGCCGCACCGCATTGGCCGAAGGCGTCGCTATGAACCGCAACAAGCCAGTGCTGCATGGCGATAACGGTGCCACACTGAAGGCGACCACGGTGTTGGCCATGCTGCATTGGCTGGGCATCAAGCCTTCTTACTCGCGCCCGCGTGTGAGCGACGACAACGCGTTCGCCGAGGCACTGTTCCGCACCGCAAAGTATCGCCCGGAATTCCCATCGGGTGGCTTCGCCGATCTGGCCGCCACGCGCGACTGGGCCGCCCGCTTTGTGCAGTGGTACAACGTCGAACATCGACACAGCGGCATTCGCTATGTCAGCCCCGCACAGCGCCATGCTGGGCAAGACAAGGCTATTCTGGCAGCGCGGCATCAGCTCTATCTGGCTGCCCAGGCGCGCCATCCGGCCCGCTGGTCGGGCAATACGCGCAACTGGGCACCTTGTGGCGCCGTTACCTTGAACCCAGAGCGCGATCACGTCGTTTCCACCAGTGCAAAGGAGAGCCATACTCAGCAAATTGCTGCTTGAATCGGGCGACAACTACCTTGACACGCGCCGCCGTCGCCAAGGCCCTGTGTAAAGTAGACTTCCGACTTCACCTACCTTATCGGGAAGCCATACTGAATTGTTGGAATTTCCAAGTTCCTTTTGACGTTGGTCGCTAACTCGAAGATTTGAACCCATAATGCCGGGCAAGAAAACGATTGGTATCACGCGCCTAGGAGGCACGATCATTTTTTGTGGCGCACGGTCTTCTGTTGGGGTCGCAAACCCGTTCGCCTTCATACCACCGGACTTGAGATCAACTGCAAGTTGCGTTGCCATAAGGGCTCCTCGAATTCCGTTACTCCTTGGGCGATGAAGTCGTCAAAGGAGGCATGCAGGATGTGGTAACCAGGGTTGCGGCGGATTGACTCGCTGCCTTGCGTTGCTGCACAGGCACGTCTTCCAGCATTTGCGTCCAATGCGTCTGACACAGTTGCAATGGACGGCGGTAATCAGATCCTTGTATTGCTGCAAGAAACTCAGCAGGACGTTGCCCCCAGCGGGCTCCCGTCGTCTGTTTGACGCGAGAGTCTATGTTGGCATCCGTAATGGCCGCCGACATTGATCTACTGCAAAAGGCCTTGAGGTGGAAGTCTTTTTGGAGAGTGGTAATCGAGTCCGCTCCGGCTCTTCTGTTTCGCGAACTTGATCCTGAACAAAAGTGTGAATAGTTGCCAGTGGCAATATCGAACGGCAACCAAGTTCACATCATGCCAACAGATGCAACAGAAGTGTTGTATTATCAGGCTTAGGGCCATGAAATACAGCGAGTTCCGACGTTGGCTGGAGCGGCAAGGCGCCGTCTTCTCACCCGGCCGTGGCAGCCATCCCAAAGTGGATCTGAATGGTCGAACAAGTGTATTTCCCGACCACGGACCGAAGGAAATCGGTACCGGATTGGTCAAGAAGATCAAGAATGACCTCGGACTGAAATGAACGCATTGGCTCGACTTGAGGGACCAAATCCAAGTTGAACTACCCCGTCACTTTGACCCCCGACAGCAACGGCTCCTTTCTGGTTGGGTTTCCGGATTTTCCTGAAGCTAATTCAGTAGGAGACACTGTCGAGGAAGCATTGCATGAAGCGGTCGACGCCTTGATTACTGCGTTGGAAATTTACTTCGATGCGCGCCGTCCGGTACCGCAGCCTTCTGCGCTGGCCAAGGGCCAACATACGGTCGCTCTTCCCGCGCTGGAAACTGCCAAGGTACTCCTTTGGAATGAAATGCAGCGACAGCAGTTGCGCAAAGCGGACCTGGCGCGAATGCTGAATGTGCACCAGCCACAAGTGGATCGCCTGTTTGACTTGCGTCATTCTTCCAAGCTGGACTTCGTTGAGCAGACTGCCAGGGCACTCGGGCGACGTTTGACTATTGGCTTGCAGTGAGTCCTAGTGCTTGCACGGCATGGTGTCAGTCATCGTGAGCAATGACCTTAACCGCTTACAATAGCGACCGAATCGCAATCTCCCCAGTTCGGCTGCAATCCAGACAGCATTTGCCATGTCCATTCAGTTCCAAATATTCCCAGACCGTTCCGGTGCCTTCGACTATTCCAGCAACGCCACGAGAGTCGCCGGTGAAAAGGTCGACGAGCTTGCCGACCTGTGGCAACAAGGCCGTTTGAGCGAGAAGCGCTTTCAGGCCGCGCTTGAACAGCAGCTGCAGCAAACTCCATGGCTGCTGGATGCACACGTCTTCCTCGCATCGAACTATTTCGACCTCGGCAAGCCGGTCAAAGCGCTCGAAGCGGCGCAGCGAGGGTTGGACACTGCCCATGACATGATGCCGGAAGGGTTTTCCGGCAGGGTCGAATGGGGCCATCTGGAAAACCGCGCGTACCTGCGGATGCTGCATATCGCGCTGCTCTGCCTCTCACGTCGCCGCAAGCACACGGAGGCGGCGGAGATCGCCGTCCTGATGCTGGCTCGTAACCCAAACGACAACCAGGGTGCGCGTTTCGTGGTTGGCTCAGAACTGCTGCGTGCCGGCATGCGTAAAGAAGCTGCGGTGGCGCTGCAAGAGCACGCCGCTGACTATCCGCCTTACTGGTATGAACTGGGCCTGTGCCACGCTATCGACGATAACTGGGTGGCTGCCGCGACCGCATTCCGCCGCGGCTTCGCTGCTAATCACTACATTGCCGAGCTGCTGTTGAATGAAAGCCAGCCTCTGCCACTCCTGATTCATCACGGCAGCAACTTCGATGAGCCATCGACTGCTGCCGAGTACGTCAGCATGTATGGCGATCTATGGCTGGCACCGAATGGCGCGGTGCGCTTCCTGCGATGGCTGTACAACCAATCACAAGTGATAATTGAGCGTGCCGGAGTCCTGGCCTGCAAGGAGGAACTGCTGTGGGCGGCAAACAGCGCTGACGCGGGCAAGATCGTTCAGCGGCTCGATACGCTGACAGGCATGATTGACGACAAACTCTCCAAAGCGATTGTGCAGCAGCGCACCACCAGGCGCGGGCAAACTGGCTGGCCCTGGAACCTGGCGCTCGGCATGCTCTGAGACCGGATTACATCAATCCCACGCGCTGCAAGCGCTCAATCCAGGCGCGCCGACGTCTATGAGTGGACAACAGTTTCACCAAACCGCGCTGGAACTCGGGCGCCCGTCCGCCAGCCTTGAGTGCCTCGTGTAGTTCCAGTATGGCGCGTTGTGCCCGTTCATAGGCGGCGCCGGAGCCGGCGCGCAAGCAAGCGTCGATCTCCTGCCAGATTTGCTTCGCACGGTCCGCTACGCCAGCCAATTCCAGCGCCCGCTCGGCCTGTTGCGGCGCGCCGGTCATGATGAGTCGAACGACACTGCGCATCTGGTCAGGGGGCAGGTCGCGCATCCACTCTTCCAGCATCGCTGCGTGTATGTCGGCGCCGGCATCTTCTTCACTTGCGGACTGGGCAACAGCAAGTAAATCCTGATCAAGCTGCAGGAATTCGACAAGCGCCTGCTGCGCCGCGGTCAAGGTTTGCAAGCCCGGCGGAACCGGCGGCTCCAGGTCGTCGTCGTCAAGCTCTTCGCTGCACAGGGCGCCGAGCCAGCCCAGGTACAGCGGCCGCCGGTCCCCACGCAGCAATTCGTCGCGCAGCGGCGCCAGGCGCGCCATCCAGCCCGGTCCATCTTCGTCCGATTGAAAGCGTTCGTCGTATCCTTCTTCATCGGTGTAGGACCAGTCCAACAGCCAGTAGTGGCCACTGTCATGAATGGAAAACGCGCTGCAGCCATAAGAGCCCCGGTCTCGCCCGAACCCGGTTGCCTGGATAGCTTCGTTCGGCGAAAACAGCGGCTTGGGAACGCGCAAGATGAATTGGCATTGCCCAAAGTCCGATGAATAGACATGGGCATCGAAATAGCGCTCCATCCATTCGTACGGGTCGCCTTTCAGGTCGCCCCAATGGTAGGTATTGCTGAAGCTGCTGGCGGTGATGGTGGCCCGGGTTGAATAAGACCGCAGCTCGGCTTGCTCAGCCTTGCTGAGTGGCCGATCCAGTACTGCAAATTCATAGTATTGGTCCTCGCTCATCTTGATCCTCGATTATTGGGGACGTCGAGCCGGTACTCTGCCAGGCGCGATGCTGCACATGAATCATGCTCACGGCTGCGGACCTTCATCGCCTGGGAGAGCGATTTGGACTGGTACTTGCAAACGATCGGCTTCATCAGCGACATGGAAGCAACCAGCCAAGGCATGGATATCACGCGGCGCCACACCAGCTTCCCGGAACTCGTCGCGCCACGTCGATGCAATTGCTTTCACCTCGTCGATGATCGTGTGCGCTTCCTCTTTGGTCAGCAGGAACCGGCCACATTGGGAAAGTGCATTCGCAATGGTGCTCGCCGGCCCGAGCTCACCGACGCCGATACTTTGCGGCCGGCCTGGCGCTTCGAGATGCGGGACGATGTCAAATGCTGGAGAGAGCCGGTACTGACCTGGTTGAAGCATAAGGAAAGCATGATTGCGCAGGTGGTCGTCAACGTTACCCACCATGATATTGAGGATCATGCGCCTGTATAGCTCGTGTGCGTCTGCACGAGCGTCCAAGCCGTAGGGGCGCAAAATTTCGGCAATGCCTGCGTATGAGAAGTTTGTCACATATTCTCGACCGTCGTGACTAAGGGGGCGAGGGTCGAGGAAGCTATGCGCGCTTGCGTAGTGAATACGTCTGTCGCCGACGCGATCAAATCGCTCGACGAGCAAGACCGATCGATCCCTGATTTTGATCAGCTCGAACGAGGGAATATTGATACCTGCCCTGGTGCCGAGTCTCAGTGCCGCATATTCAGCTGCGGGAACGTCGAACAGGTCGTCGGGTCGACTGAATTTAGCGATATGTTCCGTTCCGTCGTGGATGACCACTGTTTTTGGGCGCACTCCGCCCAGGCCACTTCCGGGAAATAGCAAGTGAGCCGTCTCTGAATCAAATTTCGCCTCCGGGTCGATGGCGTAGGCCTCCATTTCCCGCAACGCCCTCGCTGTCAGCGCACGCGAACTTTGGATATCGGCTTTAAGCTGAGGTGGCGTATGGTGGTCGGTTGAAAATCCAAGGCAACCGGACCCATGGTGTAGTGAGCTGAGGAACCACTCCACAGCATTCTGGGGCGCTAATTTATTAGATTCACGAAGGAGTTTGAGCGTGAGTTGGGCGCCCCATGCGTTAGGGCCAGCATCGGAGAAAACACCATATGAGGAGTCTCCCCTCCGTGGAATTGCCATCTCAGGTTGTTGTAACGGCACATGGATTGGATCAAGCGCGAACGCGTGGGCCGTCTGCAAATACTTTAATCCATACCCGAACCGTCCGTTCCCATGCCCATCGAGTGCAAAGCGGCCAACTGGAATTGGGTTGGCAGGATTCGCACAGTCAAAAACGACACAAGATTGAATCGGCATTAGAAGTCCCGCTCAAGAGGAACATCATCGCTCGATCGCAAGTGTGCCGGCACACTTGGTTGGTTTACGAGCAGTTCAACGCTCGAAAGCTCTCTCAACGCTTCAAGGACGCTAAGCAATACGCCAATCGACACTCCAGGATCGCCCTGCTCGAGGCGTGCCAGCGTTTGTCGATGAACGCGGCAAGTCCTTTCGAGATCGGCCAATGATCGCTTTTGCGCCTTTCTCGCCTTACGGATGCGGTCGCCCAACCGTTGAGCGGCATCTTGAACTGCAGTGGAATTGAAGCTCTGGTCGCGTCGCATGATCGGGAAAGCTAACTGTATGGGCCTAACGCATACTACATCAATTTGATGCATAGATTCACCTTTTTACGAACAAAAGATGGATGTATGCACCCTAATGGAGGCCTGTGTATCGCACACCCGGCCATGCCTTACAATATTGCTTTTCCCCCAACTCTACCGCCCAACGGTGAAACTCGATCACGCAACCCTTGAGGGCCTGCGCGCCAACCACCCCGCCTGGCGCTTGCTGGCTGCGCGCAATGCGCCGCTGATCGTAAGCTTCCTGCAGCGGGTCTTCATCGCGCCCAATATCCGTACCATGGGCGCCGCCGACCTGGCTGAAGCGCTGGAGGACGAACTCTATGGCCTGCGCGAGCGCATCGGGCAGGACGCCTACGCTGGCGCGGCGATAGATTTCCTCAACGCCTGGGCCAAGCCGGAAAACGGATGGCTACGCAAATTCTATCGACAGGGCTCGGACGAGCCCCAGTTCGACCTGATGCCGGCGACGGAGAAGGCGATCGCGTGGCTCGGCACGCTGGCCGAGCGCAGCTTTGTCGGCACAGAATCGCGCTTGCTGACCCTGTTTGACCTGTTGCGCCAAATGAGCGAGGGCAGCGAAGTCAATCCAGAGCGCCGCCTGGCCGAACTGCAAAAGCGGCGCGACGAGCTGGACGCGGAAATGGCGCTGGTACGCGCTGGCCACGTCGAGGTGCTGAACGACACGGAACTGAAGGACCGCTTCCAGCAATTCCAGCAACTGGCGCGCGAGCTGCTGACCGACTTCCGCGAAGTGGAGCATAACTTCCGCCAGCTTGACCGCAGCGTACGTGAGCGCATCGCCTTGTGGGACGGCGCGAAGGGTGCGCTGCTGCGCGAGATCATGGGCGAACGCGACGCCATCGCCGATTCGGACCAGGGCCGCAGCTTCCGCGCCTTCTGGGACTTCCTGATGTCCAGCACGCGCCAGCAAGAGCTGACGGACCTGTTAACGCGCGTCCTGGCGCTGGAGCCGGTGGCGCAATTGAAGCCGGATGTACGCACACGCCGCGTGCACTACGACTGGTTGGAGGCGGGCGAGCATACCCAGCGCACTGTGGCGCAGCTGTCGCAGCAATTGCGCCGCTTCCTGGACGACCAGGCCTGGCTGGAGAACCGGCGCATCATGGATATCCTGCATGGCATTGAGGCCAAGGCGCTGGCCTTGCGCGCCACGCCGCCGCCGGGCGAATGCATGTGGCTCGACGACAGCGCTGCCGATATCGAACTGCCCATGGAACGCCCGCTGCATACGCCTTCCATCAAGCCGCAGTTCGACACTGCGGCCCTGCTGGCGGGCGATGGCGCCCTCGATGCTTCGGCCCTGTACGAGCAGGTGGTGATCGACAAACAGCAACTGGCACGCAACGTGCGCCAGGCTTTGCAGCAGCAATCGCAAGTGAGCCTGCGCGAGCTGTGCGAACGCCAGCCGCTGCAGCACGGCCTGGCGGAGCTGATCGCTTACCTGCAACTGGATGGCGGGGCCTTCCACACTGTGGTGGACGAAGACGAGAGCGACCTCATTTCCTGGCGTAGTGTGGACCATGACGGCAGCATTGCGCTGCGCCGCGCGCACCTGCCGCGCGTGATTTTTGTGAGAACCAGCAATGGATAATTTGCAGCAAGCCGCGCCGGACCAGTTGTCCGTGCTGTCGATCACCCTGCTCAAGGGCGTCCTGTACCGCGAAGCGGACGAGCGCTTGTGGAGCGACCTGCTCAACTTGCAGTCGCAGGTGCGCGACTACATGGCGGTCCTGCGCCTGGAACTGGCCCTGGACGAAGCGGAAGGCTATGCCTTCCTGCGCCCCAGGGCCGCAAGCGAAGATGAAGGCGAGTCGAAGATGCCGCGGCTGATGGCGCGGCGCCCGCTTTCGTTCCCGGTCAGCCTGTTGCTGGCATTGTTGCGCAAGAAGCTGGCGGAGTTCGACGCCAGCGGCGGCACACGGCTGGTGCTGACGCGCGACGACATCGTGCAGATGGTGGCGCTGTTCATGCCATCCGGCAGCAACGAAAGCCGCATCGTGGACCAGATCGAAACCCACATCAACAAGGTGGTGGACCTTGGCTTCCTGCGCGTGCTAAAACAAAGCACCGGGCCGGCCAGCTATGAGGTCAAGCGCATCCTGAAGGCCTTTGTCGATGCGCAGTGGCTGGCGGAATTCGACAGCCGCCTGGATGCGTACCGCAAGCAACTGGCGCCGGACCCCGCAGGTGAAGCCAATGCTTGATACGGCCAGCATGGACCTGGAATTCCAGGACGACGATACGCAATCGGGTTTCCGTCTGGCGCGCCTGGAAGTCTATAACTGGGGCACCTTCGACAAGCATGTCTGGTCGCTGGACCTGGATGGGCGCAATGGCCTGCTGACCGGCGACATTGGCTCCGGCAAATCCACGCTGGTGGATGCGGTGACCACCCTGCTGGTGCCCGCCAACCGCATCGCTTACAACAAGGCGGCCGGCGCCGACAATAAAGAGCGTTCGCTGCGCTCCTATGTGCTGGGGCATTACAAGTCCGAGCGCAACGAGGCCACCGGAGCATCCAAGCCAGTCAGCCTGCGCGACCACAATAGCTATTCGGTCGTCCTGGGTGTGTTCCGCAACACAGGATATGGCCAGACTGTGACTCTGGCCCAGGTGTTCTGGATGAAGGATGCGCAGAGCACGCCGGCACGCTTCTTCGTCTGCGCCGAGCAGGCGTTGTCGATCAAGGAACATTTTTCGCAATTCGGCAGCGACATGGCGCAACTGCGCAAGAAGCTGCGCAACCTCGGCGCCGAGATAGAGGACAGCTTCCCCAAGTACGGGGCATGGTTCCGCCGCCGCTTCGGCATCGACAACGACCAGGCGATGGAGCTGTTTCACCAAACGGTGTCGATGAAATCGGTCGGCAACCTGACCGACTTTGTGCGCAGCCATATGCTGGAGCCGTTCGAAGTGGCGCCGCGCATCGATGCGCTGATTTCCCACTTCGATGACCTGAACCGCGCGCACGAGGCGGTGCTCAAGGCGAAGAAGCAGGTTGCCATGCTGCAGCCGCTGGTGCAGGACTGTGACCGCCACCTGGACGTGGTGCGGAAGGTGGAGGAGATGCGCCAGTGCCGTGAGCTGCTGCGCCCTTTCTTCGCGGAGCTGAAAACCGGTTTGCTGGACAAGCGGCTGGACAACCTGGAAGAGGAACGCCTGCGGCTGGAAGCCCAGGTGCGGCGGGCAGAGGAAGGCCGCGCCGCCCAGCAGATCCAGGCGGACGAACTGAAACGTGCCGTGGCGGAGAACGGCGGCGACCGCTTGGAGCGCCTGCGCGCGGAGATTGTCCAGAAGGAGGGTGAGCGCGCCAGCCGGCACGCCAAGGCACAGCGCTACGGCGAACTGTCGCAACTGGCGGGCGAGCCGGCCGCACAGGACGAGGATGGCTTTATCCAGCAACGGCAGCGCTTTGCGGCGCTGGCGACGGATGCGCGCGCCCAGGAAGCGAACCTGGACAACGTGCGCCAGGAACACGAATACCAGTTCCGCCAAGGGCGCGAGGAGCATGCCGCACTGGCCGGCGAGATCGCCAGCCTGCAAGCCCGGCGCAGCAATATCGACGACCAGCAGGTGCGCATCCGCAGCGCACTGTGCGAGGCATTGGGGCTGGACGAAGACGAGATGCCTTTCGCCGGTGAGCTGATCCAGGTGCGCGACGATGAGCGCGACTGGGAAGGCGCGGCGGAACGCCTGCTGCGTGGGTTCGGCCTGTCGCTGCTGGTGCCGGACAAGTATTACAAGCGGGTGGCGGAATGGGTGGACAGCACGCACTTGCGCGGGCGCTTCATCTACTTCCACGTCAATGCGCCGCGCGCCGGCAACTTGCCTGAACTGCATCCGGATTCGCTGGTGCGCAAGCTGGCCATCAAGCCAGACTCGCCGTATTACGCGTGGCTGGAGAACGAGCTGTCGCACCGTTTCAATGTGGCTTGCTGCGAAACACAGGAGCAGTTCCGCCGCGAACCGCGCGCCATCACGGCGGCGGGCCAGGTCAAGGACCCTACCGGCCGCCATGAAAAGGACGACCGGCGCCGCATCGACGACCGCTCCCAGTACGTGCTGGGCTGGTCGAATGCCGGCAAGATCGCGGCCCTGCAGGGCAAGCTGCGGCAGCTGGAGCAACGCCTGCAGGCCACGGCGGATGCGCTGGCCGGCCTGGCCCGCGAGCGTGAGCAACTGCGCGAGCGGCTGCAGGCGCTGGGCAAGCTGGAGGAGTTCAAGGATTTTCGCGAACTGGCCTGGACCGACCTGGTGTCCGAGATCGCACGCCTGCAGGACGAGTATGCAAAGCTGGAAGCGGCATCGGACATTCTCAAGCAATTGAATTCGCAACTGCAGGCCGTGCTGGCCGAACTGGCGGCGCTGGAGGCGGATCTTGGCCAGCGCGGCAAGGCGCTGGGCGCGGTCGCCTCCAAACAGGAGGCAGCCCAGGTGCTGCGCCAGCAAGCGCAGGAAATCCTGGCGGCGGCACCGGCGGAACTGCTTGACGCCCAGCGCGCAACCCTGGCAGCCTATCGCGACCAGGCTTTGGGCGAGCATCAGTTGACGGTCGAATCCTGCGACAACCGCGAGCAGGACGTGCGCGGCTGGCTGCAAGCTGCCATCGACGCCGAGGACAAAACCGTCAAGCGTCTGCGCGACGGTATTACGCGCGCCATGATGGCCTTCAAAGACGAGTTCAAGCTGGAGACCAGCGAGTTCGACGCCAATATCGATGCGGACTTCGAATACCGCAACCTGCTGGCACAGCTGATGCGCGACGACCTGCCGCAGTTCGAAGCGCGCTTCAAGGAACTGTTGAACGTCAACACGATCAACGAGATCGCCAACTTCAACGCGCAGTTGTCGCGTGAGCGCGAAACGATCAAGGAAAAGATCGAGCACATCAACCATTCGCTGACGCAGATTGACTACAACCCGGGCCGCTACATCGAACTGGAATGCCAGCTCAGTCCCGACGTGGAAATCCGCGATTTCCAGCGCGACTTGCGCGCCTGCACCGAGGGTGCCCTGACCGGCTCTGAGGATGCCTTGTATTCGGAAGCCAAGTTCCTGCAGGTGAAAGCGATCATCGACCGCTTCCGCGGACGCACCGGCCAGACAGACCTGGACCGTCGCTGGACCAGCAAGGTAAGCGATGTGCGCAACTGGTTCACGTTCGGCGCGGCCGAACGCTGGCGCAGCGATCACTCCGAGCATGAGCACTATTCCGACTCCGGCGGCAAGTCCGGCGGGCAGAAGGAAAAGCTGGCCTACACCATCCTGGCGGCCAGCCTGGCCTACCAGTTCGGGCTGGAATGGGGGGCGGTCCGATCGCGTTCCTTCCGCTTTGTCGTCATCGATGAAGCGTTCGGGCGCGGCTCGGACGAATCGGCGCAATATGGCCTGCAGCTGTTTGCCCAGCTCAACCTGCAACTGCTGATCGTGACGCCGCTGCAGAAGATCCATATCATTGAACCGTTCGTTTCCAGCGTCGGCTTCGTGCAAAACGAACATGGCCGGGACTCGCGCCTGCGCAACCTGACCATCGAAGCCTATCGCGAGGAGAAGGAGGCGGCAGGCAAATGAGCTGGACCACCGCCGCCGACCTTCGCGCGCAGGTGCTGCGGCTATGGGAGCGCGGGCTGCTGTTGTCCGCTGCAGCCGGGCAGGGGGAGTCCTTCCCTTGGCGGTTGCAGCTCAAGTGCCCCAGCTCGGGTGAGATCGCCGCCAGCTTTGAGCAAGTGCGCGCGTGGGCCGGCGCGCTGCATGGGGCAGCACATGTGCGCATTGAGATGCGCAGCTTCAATCACCGCATTTTCGGCCAGAATAGCTTGCCGTGCGAAGCGTGGCTGGATAGCCTGGACGATGCCCTAGCCCTGATCGGAAAACGCGAGGCCACAGCGCGCTTCCGCCAGATGCTGGAGCTATGCACCGTCAGGCTTCCCATCCTGCAGCCATGGCTTCTGCGCAAGCCGCTGCGCAGCCTTGAGTTGGCGGATGCCTGGCCCCAATTGCTGGCAGTGGTCGAATGGCGCAGCCAGCATCCTCAACCCGGCATCTACCTGCGCCAGGCGGAGGTGCCGGGGGTGCACACCAAGTTCATCGAGGCGCACCGCGGCGTGCTTGGCGAGCTGCTCGACCTGGCACTGCCGCCGGAGTCGGTCAATCGGCAATTCCCCGGCGTGGCGGGCTTTGCCCGGCGCTATGGCTTCTTGGACAAACCTCCACGGGTGCGATTCCGGATGCTCGATTCCGAACTATCCGTCATTCCCAACCAGAGCGGGGCGGATATCAGCGTGGATGCGGCGACATTTGCCCGCCTGTCGCTTCCAGTCCGGCGCGTTTTTGTGACGGAGAATGAGATCAATTATCTTGCCTTTCCTGCCACTCCCGGCAGCATGGTACTGTTCGGCGCCGGCTACGGGTGGGATATGTTGGCGGACACCGTATGGTTACACGAAGTGCCGGTGTGGTACTGGGGAGATATTGATACTCACGGCTTCGCGATCCTGCATCAACTGAGAGAACGCTTGCCGCATGCAAGGTCGTTCCTCATGGACCGCGACACCCTGGTAGCGCATTCATACGCATGGACAACCGAGGACAGTCCTGTCTCTCATGAGATGCCGTTGCTGACCGAGCAGGAGCGCGAGGTGTACGACCTTCTACGTCGGAACGCACTGGCAAAAAACTTGCGCCTCGAACAAGAGCTGGTCGCATTTACATGGCTCGCCAACGCCATCAATACGAAGGACTAAGTTCTCCTGCCTGAACAGTGCAGCATTAGTTCGTTAGCCTAAGCCTGATGGAGCTCAACACCTTCTCCCATAGGTAAAGGGCCTCGCGATCAGAGATCGCTGGCTCTAACACCGCCAATCACGTTGTCTTTAACTCCGGTCTGCATCTGAATATCCAACACTGGCAGCAGAGGATTTTTTGGTTCCCCCTGGCTCACGTATTCGAATTCGTGATGTTCGTCTCCAGTCTTTTGTTCGGGCATCCGGGCTCCGACTTCGAAGCCATCCCAATTACCAACCTTCCTCGGCCTTTTTTGTCATCTCAATAGAATTATGGACATCCGCGAACTCCTTCAGGCGTATCCCGATTGAGACCGCTTCCACCATGTATTTGTGAGGCGGATCAGCTATAAAAGCGCCATCAATACACACGCCAGGATCGCTCGGTATTTCGTCTTCCGCGCGCGGGCGAAGGCGCTTGGCAACTTGTCTGGCGTCGTCGACGTCGTCCAGGAACTGGTCTCCTTCGCCAAAGGCTTCATACTCCTGAATGTAGACATCCGAGCCTAGCTTTATCAACGACTGCACACTGTAAAAAGCACCGTCGCCCCGGCCCACACCAAAGAAGGGGCGACACAATTTCATCCGCATGTTTCTCTCGCCCCGAGAAAGATTTCATGACGTATCTTACCGATGGGATGCTGATGGCATGGAACATTGCAACGCTCAAAGCTTTCGGCCCTGTGATCACCACTGCCGATCGTTGAAACCTTCGTGACCAATATCCTTATCCGCTTACAATAGCGACCGAATCTCAATTTTTCCAGTTCAGCTGCAATCCAGACAGTAATTTCCATGACCATTCAGTTCCAGATTTTCCCAGACCATTCGGGCGCCTTCGACTATTCCAGCAACGCCGCACGAGCGGCCGGTGAAAAATTCGACGAGCTTGCCGACCAATGGCAACAAGGCCGCCTGAGCGATAAGCGCTTACAGGCCGCGCTTGAACAGCAGCTGCAGCAAACTCCATGGCTACTGGATGCCCATTGCTTCCTCGCGTCGAACTATTTCGACATGGACAAGCCGGTCAAAGCGCTTGAAGCGGCACAGCGAGGACTGGACGCCGCACATGACCTGATGCCGGAAGGGTTTTCTGGCAAGATCGAATGGGGCCACCTGGAAAACCGCCCGTACCTGCGCTTGCTGCAGATAGCACTGCTCGGCCTCGCTCGTCGCCGCAAGCACAAGGAGGCGGCGGAGATCGCCGTCCTGATGATGGCTCGTAATCCAAACGACAACCAGGGCGCGCGTTTCCTGGTTGGCTCAGAACTGCTGCGTGCCGGCATGCGTAGTGAGGCCGCCCTTGTTCTGCAAGAGCAGGGCGCGGACTATCCTCCCTACTGGTATGAGCTGGGCCTGTGCCACGCTATCGACAATAACTGGGTGGCTGCCGCGACCGCATTCCGCCGCGGCTTCGCCGCCAATCATTACATTGCCGAGCTGCTGCTGAATGAAAGCCAGCCTCTGCCACTCCTGATTCATCACGGCAGCAACCTGGAAGAGCCATCGACCGCCGCCGAGTACGTCAGCATGTATGGCGATTTATGGCTGGCGCCAAATGGCGCGCAGCGCTTCCTGCGATGGCTGTACAACCAGTCGCAAGTGATGATCGAGCGTGCAGGAATCCTGGCCTGCAAGGAAGAACTGCTGTGGGCGACAAACAGTGCTGACGCGGGCAAGATTGTTCAACGGCGCGATACGCTGGCAAGCAAGATTGACGACCAACTGTCCAAGGCGATTGTGCAGCAGCGCACCACCAGGCGCGGGCAAACTGGCTGGCCCTGGAATCTGGCGCTCGGGATGCTCTGAGACAGGATCACATCAATCCCACATGCCGCAAGCGGTCTACCCAGGCGCGCCGATGTCCATGAGTGGACAACAATTTCACCAAGCCGCGCTGGAACTCAGGCGCTTTCCCGCCAGCCTTGAGTGCCTCGTGTAGTTCCAGTATGGCGCGTTGCGCCCGTTCATAGGCGGCGCCGAAGCCGGCGCGCAAGCAGACGACCAACGAACCTCAAATTGACGAAATAAGCTTTGCGCCACAACCCGTTCGGTGCCCATCATAGGCAACCTCTTTGCCATTATGGGTTCGTTCACTATGGGAGGTCTTAATGGGAAAGGTGCCTCGGCATTGGGGACAAAACGTCATGTCACCATCAACAGCAACTGGCTTACCTAACACTTTGAAATCGCTTGTCGCGCTTATGACTTTTCCGCCGTGCGAAGTCTTATCGCCTAAGCGAATGGTGCCGCGGCCTTTGCTGTCTTTCATGATGCTCTCGCAGGATAGGGCGCCACATCGTTTAACGGTGATACTTCTTCCGCCCAGAGTTCTGCATTTTTCGATTCGCTTTGCCCAGACCAACCGATGACTTCCTTCCTCGGAAAGTGAGGATATTCGTTTCGGTGTTTGGCCAGTACCGTCGCAGCCCAACCAATTGGGGTTTTTCCAGAAGGTTGTGCGTGAACGTCGCTGGCCTCTACAGCGCAAAGCCGATTTACATCATCCGGCCAGATCGGCGCACGGCATGTTGATAATGACAGGACACGCAAGCATGTCAATCCCAGGATGGCAGGCATAAAAAGGATTCGGAAGACGATGCCCGCTGAATGGTCGATCTCGTACATGCAATGCAAGAAGGATTCGCGAACGTCTTCTTTCTCGGACAAATAAAGCATTGGCGAAGGCAAGGTCTCGGGACCATCATTCATGAACGCGCAGTAGTAGTTCCACTGTGCCAGCAGGTACTCCAATCCAGGAAGCTCAGGCCAGTCCTTGCCGATTGCGAACGCGCGCTCAACTAATCCTGATTCGTCGAGTACATATCCCATTATCTGGTAGTTGGTGAATGTAGTTTTTGTTCCTTTGTGAACACAAAAGATGGTCCTGTCAGACCAAGGAACTTCCCAACAAATATCGCCTTCGCCGGGTTTGGCGAAGAAGCGTCGGCGTCGGATCTGGAATATCTTCTTCTCTTTTCTATGGAAGCGAATTGTTCGGCGCGTAAGCGAGAAGAATTCGTCACGCCCGGTGCGGAAAGCTAGATAACCAAAACCGAACATCGCCGGCACAGTCACAGAAAGAAAAGTAAGCGATCCGCCAATATCCTGCGGGCCTAGGCGATTGTCCAAATATGGAAGCATTGAGAAAAACAGCCCAACCATACAGCCGGCTAAAGCAACCAAGGTCGCTGCACTTATCCATTGTCTCCCACAAAACGGCTCGTCACTCACATCCATGTAACTTGAGTTGACACGGAATATCGTTCCGTCGTCTGCCATAGCTGGACCAACCCTTCCAGCAATAGGCAATCGATGGTTGCTATCCCATTCTGGAATCGGTTGTCCACACTTGTTGGGAACGATCCGCTCATCCATCCTAACCTCCAGCAGCTTCGTTGAACGATTTCAATTCTTCTTCGCTCGAAAGGTACCTATCACTTTCGGTGCCAAAGTAGCATCTACTTACCCATGTTCGCAGTTCTGCACGATTCAGATATGGCAGCAGGAGAGCGAAGGCCACCGCTGCCAAGAGAGGTATCCATAGCGCTGGGACCCCTGTACACGCCGCAAAAGTCAGGAAGCCACCGGCCACACCGGACAAAACATACGTAGTAGCAGCACCAGTACGTTTGTCATGCCAGGCAATCCACGCCTTTTGCAAATCAAAAAAGGTGCCGAGCAGTCCAGCGATCCCGCCAATCACGCGAGCGGACGCTCCAACCCTTGCCAAAGTAATTGGAGTGATTTTCCAATGCTCAAGCAAGTACAGTGAAAGAGGGTGCGTCGCTGATTTCTTGGCCGTCATTGCAGCAGCTTCGGTTACCGTCATGAGGATGGTGACAGCTGCGCCTCCGGCCTTGACTCGCGTTTCCAACTCGTTGTACCGGTTGTTGTCATTCAAGTCCTTCAGCGCGAAACCCAGCGCTATCAGTTGGACAATTGACGTCACCAGACCTAGCCTGAATTCCCGTGGCGCGGAAGAGTTAAGCCATTTCTTTACCTGATCTACTCTTGGAAACTTGGAGCGGACGCTACTCGCAGCAATAAGCCCCTCCTTTTCAATCGATTTCATATCAATCTCAAGGATGCCAAACGATGACGATTCGTCCTGAAGCCTGATTCCTGTTTTCGCCGCGTCAAATGCCGCGGCTCGGGCTTGCTGCCGGGTCTGCGACAACGGCAAAGATTTTTTCTTTACTGCTTCGATTACCCACTCCCACAGCTCTCTCTTTGTTTTGTCTCGAGCCCAAATAACCACTTGGCCAGTACAACTAAGAGTTGCCATCACAAGGTTTCTGGCGGTGAATGAGGCTGTACTTACTACTGCATCGATCAGCACGTTAGCGATTGTTAGCACTAAACTGTCGACTAGCTTTGCGGCCTCAGCCTTCGACACCTTTTCAAGTGCTCTCTTGTAAAGATTAAGAATTCCTTCGGTCGGAAAATCGCTTAACTTTAAATGCGGGGTTGTGGCGTTAATTAGCTCTGCCTGGTTAAATAGCAGTGCCTTTCCGAGTAAGTTCTTGTTCTCCGTGACGCTTTCAGCACTGAGCCAAGCGAGTAAGACTTCCTTGCACTGAGCTGTATTCGCACCATGGCCAATGCACTGAGCAAGCGACTCACGATAAGCGTAGCCACTGCGAATATCTTCGTCATCGTGTACGGCCAGCATCCAGTTAGCAAGCTGGTCGGACTGAAGCCATGTGCTATGCAAACCGGCGAGCCTGCTGGCCTTTGATTCAAACCCTTTCATCGCAGCGGCGTATTTTGATGGGAACTCCTTCATTCGATCCCTATCCAACAATGACTTTCCGTCGACGATCAGTTCTTCCCACGCTACGTCTACATCACTCTGGATAGCCTTCTCGCGTTCAGCTTCTGTTCTATGGAAGACTCGCCTGTCGTTCTTGGGAAGGGCGCCGCCCCGAACAACCATCATTTCGACCTTGGGCTGTGGGCCGGTGACGTGCCGCGCTTCGGCCTTGAGCCGAGCGTCGCTCCGCACGCCAGACTCCAAGGAGTCGAGCAAATTCATACAAACAGAGCCTCGATGAGCACTTTCATCGAAGCCCGCATAGGAAGTTGGCAACGTCAGTTCACTTAAGTCGTTCGCAATCCCTACTGGGTCGTCCAGCGCGACCACGAATGCCTTTCCTACCGAACTGCTCTTGGCGAGAATCTGCTCGAAACGAGGGCGCAACAACCGCCGCTTTCCCTCGGCTTCGGTCGGTGCACCACTAAAACCAAAAGCGGCTTTCAGCGCTTGGGCGTTAGCGACAAAATGTGGAATGCTGCCCGCAGCTGATGAAAACTGGCATGCATGCTGAACTTCGCCCTTCAGCATGGACGTCACGTCAAAGCATTTCATATGCAGCCTGCGCCAGGAGATATCCGACACCTTGGCCCTAAGTCGCTTTGTCCAGAAGGTGCTTGTCCAGCCGCACCAAACCCGACCTGCGGGGTCCGATTCCGAATGATCGACGGAAAAGCATGTAGAGACTACCGCATGAATTGAAAAAACACAGGCATGAGATGTATCCTGTGCTTGCTGCACGGGGTCATAGAACTCGTCGATCGGTGACAGAGATCCGGTCGGATGCACAACAAATGCCTTAAGCCGTCTCCTCTTTTCGTCGTAGACGTACAGATATCCCGATCTCAGGCTCCGCAATGTGAATTTGGCGGGACTGATATCTTGGGGTCCCCCTTCGACGCGGAACGTGCCTGATAAACCCGATACGCCCAACGCGCCGGCAGGGCAGGCGACGGCATAGCGAACGGGATAAAATAGGATGCCGCTGCGGTCACAGTAGCTGCAAGTCTGTTTGGCCATGCATTACCTCGTCTGGACAGAGAATTTGAATTCTGGCGTCAAGCGATCCAGTTCCTCCTCATCCACCAATATCCGGAATTCCGACCACTGCATATGTCTCTTGGCCAGCTTCTCGCGCATGCCTTCGAGCGGGCGATGGAATTTGAAAGCATCCCCGAACAAGACCAGTAGTCGGGCATATTCTGCTTGCTGGGCCGGTTCCACCAATCCCAGATTGGTCGCTGCTTCACGCATACCTCGGATAACCGCTTGCTGTACGGCGGGAGCGGCTTTGGGCTCAATCGACCTTTTCGCACAGATCTCTGTATGAATGCGATGGATGAATTCACTGATTGAGAAAGTCGTCCATTGGTCGGGGGTTGGCCAAGACTGATTCGCTATGCCGTATGCGCTGGAATGATCCTGTGCCCCTTCGATTCGCCACCATTGGCCAGACCATGGGAGTACCCAAGACTGGATATCTTGGAAAAGCGCGTCGCGCTGTTCCGGCGTCATTACGTTACATGCTAAGGACGTCACCCTTGGATCGTAGAATCGCCAGATCAACCGATGCCCACCGTTACGTCCAACAAGGCGTTCAGCCACTAACGCAGCCAGATCAACACCATTCAGTTCACTGCTAATCCAGGCACAGACGTAAGGGGGCCTGGCATGCTCAAGTTCGGCAACACAGAGATCTTCAAGCAATTCGCCATCGGATTCTGAGATTGTTGAAAGGTCGATTAACTGAGGCATTAGGTGTTCAATTTTTTCCAGGCCGAAGGGAACGCATGGAATTCCAGCCAGGCTTTTATCATCAATGTAGTGTGGCCGATTAGACGGTTCGAGCAGTACGAATCCCTGTTGTGGAACCAATTGCCATCCTTCCTGGAGATTCATCGTCAACCTCCATTCAAGGCATACGATGCACGTCCAGATTGGGCGGCACTTCCAGCCTGCTTTTCGCAACCATTCGCGCCAGGGAAGTCTGCCTTCATTGACTTTCCTTTCATCGTTTGGTGCTCAGCAGCATGCATTTCATTCCTTCCCGATGTATAGCCCTTAATTCCCTCAGAATTCAATATGAGCTCACTGCCACCTCCGTGCAGCCTGATCCCTTGTTTTGCCTTCAGGTTGATCCAGTCAGCAGTGCTGATGAGTTCAACGACCTTCTTCGCCACAATTTCAACTGCGTCTAGATTGGAGTTCAGTTCAATTTTTCCTACTGCGGCGACCACTTTTGCTCCACCTTGATTTGCGAAGAGCCGAAGACCCTTGGCCGAACGGACATAAGTCATTCCTGCCGACGAAAAGCGGGTCGCGTTACTGCTACAGATGTCTGTGTCGGTGGCAGCGCTGATCAACAACGGGCCGCCACTTGTAAGGGCAACACCTGATGGGCTATTAATTGCCGTCAATTGCGATCCATGTTCGTCCCACCCGGCAAGCGACTTTTCCAGCTGCTGCAGTTCATCGCACGTATCTTCGTCATTCGCATACTTAGCAGCCAACTTCGACAATTGCTCTGCTATCCGTCTTGTCCCCAACACAAGCTCCATGAAGGCGGAGCGATGCAACATCTTCGCGTCGTCGCCCGCGACAGCTTCACTCGTGATGAGAACGCCTTCCATTCCTCGAATTACTGTGCTGAGTTCACTCCGAAGTTCGGCCCCTTCCCCACGGGTCTTCGCGGCACCACTTTCACGCTCTGTGGTCAGAAAGCCCATATTCAGTTGCGCTCGTCCGTGATCGCTGGCCAACTGCACGGCAATCTCACCTGCTGTGTCATCGAACCTGAGTTGATTCGAGCGGTCGCCGCCAATTTCTCGACTTCTGAGGCCTGATAGGAATCGGTTTCCCGGCAATCCGCTTTCTCTGCTTAGCGCAGGAGGCTGGCCTGCCTGGTTATAAGCGTGTCCAATGACAATGGGCTTGTCGGGGTCTCCGCCGAGAAAGGCGACAAGTACTTCACTTCCCACGCGAGGGAGGAGCACGCTGCCGCATTGATTCTGAAAGCCTGGCCCGTTACCGGCCCAAGCACTCGCCACGCGCACCCATGCAGAATCAAAGTGTCTATCAGCGGCACCTGCGCCTTGGGCGTGTTGATGATCTTCTGTTCGCATAGCCCGAAAGCGGATCTTTACCCGGCCCAGTTCGTCACAGTAGACCTCCTCGCCTTCCGGGCCGACGACAATGGCGCTTTGCATCGGCACGTTCGGAAGATCCGAACGCGCGTCATATGCCGGCACGATGGAGATTCCGCGCCGGACAGCAGTGATATTTACTTTGACACGCGTGGCAGATGATCCACATTCATGCGTCGACATCCATCGACTACCGGAAAACAGCCGTTCAACTCGCGCGGTCAGTTCTTTCGATAGGTTGTTCGTGACCGCCATCTGCAGTGACGTGATGACAAATTCACGTTCACTACTGCCGTGGGCATCGATCTCTGGGTGACCTTCGAGTTCGAAGTGTTCGCCAACGCAGAAGTCACGCACACTGCCTTCTCCATAAAAGCACTTGGTGTCAAAGTCATGACGGTTCATCGTCAGCTGACCAAGTCGGCAAAGGTCGTCGTAGTCATCGCCTGCATGGGGCGACAAGGTCAGGTAATCATCCAAAGAAGCCGACATTTCGTTGCCGTTCTCCCCTTGATCGGAGCGGCCCTCGACCTGGGTTCTCATAAAATCCGTACCTTTGGGATTCCTGTAATTCCAACTGAAGCGCGACACCCGGCCCGGCTGCAGGGCGCGAACAGCGCGCCATGAAGTGATGGTGTCGCGTTCTTCAGTAGCAGCATCGCGGTGGTAGCGTACAACGCCGACGGCATTGGGCGGCAGCGTGTCAGCGCTGTCGAACAAGACCATCGTATGTGAAGGCCAGTTGGACTTACCTGCGCGGAAGTACCAGGCAATGCCTCGGCGTTTGAGCAGGCGGCGGATAAAGGCTGCATCTGACTCGTTGTACTGCATGGTGAATTCGCGCTGTGGGTATGCATCGACCTTGAACGAATCATCCGTCTCGTGGCGGAAGCAGGTGCCGATGATAGGGTTGGTATGTATCCATTCATCCAGAATAATCTGCACGATCTCCACTTCATTCTTGCAGCGGAACACACGGGTGTTGTTGCGCTTTTCCATGATGGAAAGCGCATCGCGCAGCACCAGCTGGTAGCTGGCCAGGCCGCCGTCGCTGTCGCCGGCATGTGCTTCGGTGACAATGCCGCATACGCTGCGCAAATCGCCGCGGTCAGTCACAATATCAACCGCCGCGGGGAGTGCGATGAGCTCCTTGAGCGGGATGAAGGCATCGAGAGAGAGGCAGAGGATACGGTATTCAACGCTGCCGCAGATGGATTCGCTGCCTTGCACATGCTGGGGTAGCAGCACGTCTTCCAGCATCTGCGTCGGATGCGCCAGGCGCAGTCGCAATGGACGGCTGTCGGTGATCAGGTCCTTGTCTTGCCGGAAGAAGCTGAGCAGGGCGTTGTCCACGTTTGGCTCCGTTCGTCTGGTTGACGCGAGCGCCTATAGTGGCACGCGTGATTTGTACCGGCCTTGATGTTTGGCAAATATGCTCGTCGCACCAGCATTGCCAAATTAGCCACATTGGTAGCCGGACTGGTTATAATTTGCAGCCGTCTTCCTGCGGCCGCATAAAAGCAAACTTATAAATCCTCGTCCAACACCCATGCACTTCTTCGCTCGCACCCTGCTGGCGGCCTTGCCGTTTGCCGCCACGCCCGTTTTCGCAGCAACGACCTACCCTCCTTCAGCCTACCGCGATGGCGCGGTCAAATGCCAGCAGCTGCGCCAGCTCGATTGCGCGGAAAAGAACTGGGTGCAGTACATCAAGATGAACCCCACCGACGTGCATGCCATTGCGAGCCTGGCGGTCATCTACAGCTGGGACGAAAAGCACGCACTCGCCATCGTCCAGGCAGAAAAAGCCATCGAGATGGGCCAGGGCACGTACGACCTGTTCGCCGCCTATGCGCGAAGCCTGGAGAAGGTGGGCCGCATCGACGAGTCGATCGACTGGAACTACAAGACGCTGGCGATCATGCCCAAGCTGGTGAATGTGCGCGGCGACCTGGCCAGGCAGCTGGTGGCGAAGAAGCGGGAATACGAAGCCTTGGCGCTTCTGGCCTCGTTCGACGCCACGCTGGAAGAGAAAGGCCATGGGCACTACTTTGACGGCCAGCGCATCGCCATCGAAACGACGATCGAACGTCAGGGCCAGGCACTGGCCGGTGCACAAAAGAGCCTGCGCCTGTCGAAGACCGGCGACCATTTCTATGCACCGGTACGCATCGGCGATGCACGGCCGACAGCCTTCGTTGTGGATACCGGGGCCGCGAAGACCATGCTCAGCGAAGACATGCTCGCCGGCTCCAGGGCAAGCTACAAGGTGCTGCAGCCCAAGGTCGTGATCGGCCTTGCCGACGGCCGCCGCTCCACCGCGCGACTGGTTGTGCTGGATGCGCTCAATATCGGGCCTTTTGAGCTGCGCAAAGTCACCGCCATTGTCTGCTCTACCTGTGTACCGCTTTTGGGCCAGGCATCGCTTTCCCAGTTCAATATGGCTTCGGCCAAAAAGCAGGGCGTGGAGTTCATGACGCTGGAACCACGGGCGGTACGGTAACGGGCGCTGAAATCCGCGAACTATGAAAGCAGCTATGACAGATCCTGAAACCAAACAGATGGCCGAATTCCTCGTGAAGATCGAATTGACCCTTGCCCAGGTGTTGGATGCCCAGCGTGAGCACAACCAGTCCGAGCGCGATTGGTTTGCTGCGGATATTCGACTTCGAGAAGAACAACTTACTCTCCAACAAGCTCTGCTTCAAAATAGTAGGGCCGCCCAACGAAAAAGCACGCGCAATGTGCTGGTGATGGGAATGTTGGCCGGGGCCATGCTCTTGCTGGGGCTTGGCCTTCTAACGGAGCCTTGGTGGATGCCAGTGGTCTCGGGCGGCCGATAACGTGCTGCGAGTCACTGAAAGGCATGGTTCTTTCAGAAACCGACAAACCGCCCCCCTCGTGACAGGCAAAACCATTGCAGTCACCCAGTTTGACGGCTCCGTCACGCTGATGAAGATCGACCTGGCCACCGGTGCCAGGGAATTTGCTCCGTCCACAGAAGTAGACGCAGAGAAGGTCGCGTTCGGGCTATACGAGATTGAAGAGAGCGGCCATCACGCGGAATCGATTGTCTTGCTGGCGACTCCTGATGGGCCCCTTCTGATTTTCCACGACACCCTGTACCACCCTGATGCCGATGAAACCACAGTCGAGATCGCGGATCAGGAGACGGTCTCGCACTTCCGCGTTCTTCATCGCGGCACACCAGTTTTCGAGTTGGCGTACGAGAAGAAATCTGCAATAGGTCTACATCCCTATGCTCGACATCGCGAAGACGTGGACTTCTACTTCTGGCTCAAAAGCAAAGTCAACGAGCCGGCTTTTTATCGCGCCTACACCAGGGAAATTGTCTTCGTGACGTAGTTCAGTGTTGCGTATTTCACCCTATCAGTTGCCAGTTGATTAATAGCCGCCTGCCTTTGTGATAGTCTGTGGTGATGTCCTCAGCAATCACACTCGGCCGACTCAATAGCTTTCAGCGCGAACCGTGGCGACTGAGCTCTGCGCTCGTGATCTCCGCATTCGTTCACGCACTGCTTTTGAGCATCAGCCTGGGTGGCCAGACATTCGGGCTTCCCGCACTCAATTTCCCGTGGCAAGAACCCCGACTGGGGGCCAACGACTTGCAGGTCTTGCTGCTGCCGGCCCAGCCGCCTGCAGCGCCCATATCGGGGCCGCTGCAACTGCCAGCGGAACCGACGCGGCCAACAGTCCCCGCGCCGGCGCCGCCTGCGTCCGAAAAGACCGCGCTTGCGAGCACCGTGACAACCATGCCCATGTCACCTCCCGCCGTGCCTCCAACGCCGACACTTGCGCCAACGCCCGTTCCCGCGCCGGCACCAGAGCCCACAGTGGCGTCGAAGCGCCCCGATGTTCCGTTGCCGACAGCGCCCGCCGCGCCGCCAATCGTTACGCCCAAGGCGAACGACATCCCGCTGAAGCAGCCCGAGCAGGAAACCCGGGAGCGCTCGCATGAACAGGCCAAGCTGGAGCAAGAGCAGCAAGCCGCAGAAAAGCTGCGTCAATCTGAGCTGATCGCCGAGGCCGAGCGCGAGGCCACGCGCCAGGAGCAGCTCCGCCAGGAAACCGCCCGCGCCGAACAGGCAGCGCGTATCGAGGCTGCTCGCCTGCAGGCCGAACGCCAGGAGGTTTCTCGACAAGAGCTGGCACGCGCCGAAGCCGAGCGCGTGGAGGCTGCCCGCAAGGAGGCCGTGCGCCAGGAACAAATCAAGCAAGCGCAGCTCGAAGCAGCCCGGCAAGAGCAATTGCGGCTGGATGCCGCGCGCGCGGAGCAGGCAGCCAAAGCGGAGGCTGCACGTAAGGACGCCGAACGTCAGGAGCTCGCCCGCCAGGAGGACGCCCGCCGGGAGCGCGCGAAACAAGAAGAAACGGCACGGCAAGAATTGGCCCGCCAGGAGCTGCAACGCGCTGAAACCGCGCGCCTGGAAGCAGCGCGCAAGGAAGCCGCCCGACAAGAGCAGGCGAAGCAGGCGCAGATCGAAGCAGCACGTCAGGCGCAGCAACTGGAAGCTGCCCGCCAGGACACAATCAGGCAAGAGGCGGCCAGGCAGGAAGCAGCCAAGCAGGAGGCTGCGCGCCAGGAACAGGCAAAGCGCGAGCTGGCGCAACGTGAGAAGGCCAAGCAAGAGGAAGAGCGTGAGGAACGCCTGCGCGCCATCGGCCGGCAACTCAACGAAGAGGCGGCCCAACGCGATGCGGCGGCGAAGAACCCATCACGCTCGCTGCTTCCCACTGTTAGTGGCCTCCGCCGCGGCTGGCTTTTCGGGCGCGCCGATCCGAACATCGACCTCGTTCAGTACGCGGAGGCGATGAGCAAGAAATTTGAGCTGAACATGGCGTTCGACATGCTGCGCGACGTGGTCAAACAGCGCCACGTGTCACCGATGGTGACCGTCGCCATCCGGGCCGACGGCTCCGTGGAAAAGGTGACTTTTGTCGTCTCCAGCGGCGTGGCCGCAATCGACGAAGCAATCCGAAAAGTCATCTCCAGCCAGGCGCCTTATGGCGCCTTTCCACCTGCGCTCGCGCGCCAATATGACGTCATCGAAATCCGTCGGACATGGGTGTTCGACACTGCCATTCGCTTGCAATAGGCTGGTTGCCCAACAAAAGGCCGCATGCTAGTCTCGGTCGCGTAGAGCGAACTTGAGAAAACCGAATGAACAAGTCCAACAGCGTAGAGCTTCGAAAGCTGCGTGAATCCGAGCAGCGCCGCAAAGACATCATCAAGGCCGTGCGTGCCTTGATCAAGGCGGGCGGTGCGCGCGAGATTACGCTCCGCAAGGTAGCGGAGAAGGCCGGCTTTTCGACGACCGTGGTCTACAACCTATTCCAGAACAAGGCTACGCTGATCACCCAGGCGATGGACAGCGACCTGCTCGACCTGGTCAAGGCCATGCGCAACGCCGTGGATGCAAAGCTGCCGCACCTCGAAAACATCCGCCGCGTAGGCCGAGCCTACGTGACCTTTGGCATGCGCCACCCCGACCAGTACGCGCTGGTCTTCATGGAGCGCAGGCCGCACGCACCGATTGAGAGCTCCCGTGTCGAACACGGCAACCAGGCGCAGGACCCGTATGCGTTCGCTTGTCAGCTCTTTGTCGACCTGGCTGGCACTGGGCAGATTCCACTGGACCAGGCGGAAGCGATCGCCCAGATCTTCTGGGAAGGCCTGCACGGCATGGTGTCATTGCGCCTGGTATTCGGGGAGAACGAACCGTGGTTCGAGCATGACGAATTCAATCGGCACCTGGATGCATTGATTGACGTGCTGTTGGCCGGTATCCTGCATCGCTTCGCCCCTACCGCCTTGAGGTGATGCTGATGAGTGAAAGCCTCACAGTTGGGGTTTCATCTGCTGGACACTGGACTAAAAAAAGACCAAAATTGGTTCATAGGATCCAGGACTCCACATGAAATACTCAGCCCAAGTCAAACCAATCAGCTACCTGAAGAGTAACGCTGCAGAGGTTATCAAAGAACTCACCGAGTCGCGCGAGCCCATGTTGATCACCCAGAATGGCGAAGCCAAGCTCGTCGTCATGGATGTGCGTTCATACGAAGAGCACCAGGAAACCCTTGCCATGCTTAAGCTACTTTCCATAGGCAAGAAAGAGGCGCTCAGTGGCGAATATCGCGACGCGGAGGATGTGTTCGCCGATTTCGATAAGAAAGATGGCGAGTGAAAGTTGTCCTGCTCGCTGGCGCCGAGCAAGATTTGATTGAGCTACGAAATTATGTAATCAAGAATTTCGGCAAACTAGCTTGGGTTTCGACATACCAACAGATTAAGTCCGCGATTCGTTCATTGCGCGACTTTCCCACGAGCGGTGCCATTCCTGACGAAATCGCAGAGCTTCAGCTTGGGCAATTCCGCCAGGCTATTGCAGGCATGAACCGCATAATCTATGAAATCGTCGGGAACGTGGTCTTCGTCCACATCATTTGCGACACTAGGCGCCAACTGCGATCGATCCTTACCAGGCGGCTTCTGCGCGCGAAATAACGTTCGAAAAACTCGTTGTAGCATTTTCGACAATGCATCCGTGCCCCCAGGACAAAAACATTGTTTTTTTCGAAGTTCATCGTTATTCTCGCTTGACGTTGTCCCACTTGAAGAAGGGGAGTCGATGCGGGCGTTGTTGCGAATGGCGATTCTGGCAGGCCTGTGCGCCTGTTCTGCTGCCAAACAGGAGCCGGCTGCGGCCGACCTGCAATGGGCTGATACGGCGCGGCCGGGAGAGTTGCGGCTGGCCGAGCGCTACGAGCGTTCGTGCATGATGTGCCATGCGCGAAACGGCAGCGGGGCGCCGCTGGCGGGCTTCGCGCCGCACTGGAAGCCGCGTCTCGACAAGGGCATCGACCAGCTGGTGCGGCATGCAAGCGATGGCTTCAACGCCATGCCGGCCATGGGCCAATGCAACGACTGCAGCGCCGATGACCTGCGGGCTCTCACCCTCTTCATGGCAAGGAGCGGATCATGAGGCAGCGTCGCCTGTTCCTGAAGGCCGGCGCCATGGCGGCGGCGGCGGGTTTGCTAACGGGTCGTGCGCACGCAGCGCCGATGCAACCCCGTCCCTTCCGTTGGAAGAACTGGTCGGAAGTGCAGCAATGCCAGGCGCAATCGCTTGCCACGCCGGCCGACGAGCAGGCACTCGCAGACCTATTGCGCAATGCTGGCGGCACGGTGCGCTGTGTAGGCGCGGGCCACTCCTTCACTCCCCTGGTGCCTACCAACGGCACGATTATTTCGCTGGAGCGCATGTCCGGCGTGCTGTCGCACGACAAGGCGGCCATGACTGCCACGCTGCGCGCAGGCACCCGCCTGGCTGCGATCTCGCGCGAGCTCGATGGCGTTGGGATGGCCTTGCGCAACCTGCCGGATATCGACATGCAGTCGCTGGCAGGCGCCATCAGCACCGGCACGCACGGCACGGGGGCGAACCTGCAAGCCATGCATGCGGACGTGATGGCGCTGCGCCTGGTCACGCCGCAAGGCGAGATCGTGGAGTGGGACCAGGAGCGCCATCCCGAGCAAATGGCGGCGGCGCGCGTTTCCCTCGGCAGCTTGGGTGTCATCACGCAGGCGACCGTGCGGGTTGTGCCATCCTTCAGCCTGCACCGCAAGGTGTGGCTGCGACCTGTGGGTGACATGCTGGAGCAGGCCGGCGAGCTGGCGCGCAAGCATCGGCATTTCGAGTTCTACTACCTTCCCTTCACCGGCTTTGCAGCGGGCATTGCGCATGACGAGTACCAGGGCGGCGATGTGCTGGTGCCGCATTCGCAGGATGAGGAGATGTTGAGCGACCTGCGCAAGCTGCGCGACTGGCTGGGCAGGTTCCCCGACCTGCGGCGCTGGGCGGCAGGCAAATTGATCGATCCGGACCTGACCGAGGAGGCGAAGAACCGCTCGTGGAAGCTTCTCTCCACGGTACGGCCAACGCGTTTCAACGAAACGGAATACCACGTGCCGCGCGAGGCGGGCATCGCCTGCGTGCGCGAAATCATCGCTGCGCTGGAAAAGCGCAATGAAGTGTTCTTCCCGATGGAGTTCCGCTTCATCAAAGGTGACGATGCTTGGCTCAGTCCCTTCCACAAGCGTGACAGCTGCTCCATTGCCGTGCATGCGGCGCATGGGGAGGCTTACGATTACCTGGTGACCGAGCTGGGCCCGATCTTCCGCAAGCATGGCGGCAGGCCGCACTGGGGCAAGCTGCACAACCTCACGGCAAAGGAGCTGGCGGCGCTTTATCCGCGCTGGAACGACTTCCTGGCGCTACGGCAGAAGATGGACCCGCAGGGCCGCATGCTCAATCCGCATTTGCGTTCGATGTTTGGGGTGGCGTGATGGTGGCGTTGAAACGACGTGCTGTGATGACGGCCATCGGCGCAGGACTGGTGGGCGCTGCTGCGCTGGCGGTCCGCCCGCGTGACAAGGGTGCGCCGCATGCGGAATACTTTGCGCGCGCTTCCAGGGCCTTACGTGCGGCAGGTATTGCCACGCCTACCATGGTGATCGACCGCGACCGCCTTCTGGCTAATGCGCGCCAGGTAATGCGCAATGTGGATGGGCGCCTGCCGTTGCGCTTGGTGGCCAAGTCCCTTCCCTGCCTGCCCTTGCTGGATCTACTGATGCAAACCATGCAGACGCGCCGGCTGATGGTGTTCAACCTGCCTTACCTGCAGCAGCTTGCGGCGCAGCGCGGGGACGTGGACCTGTTGCTCGGCAAGCCTCTCCCTGTTGCTGCGGCAGCGGAGTTCTATCGGAGCTTCCAGGGTGGGCAATTCAATCCGGAGCGGCAGTTGCAGTGGCTGGTGGATACGCCGCAACGCCTGGCACAGTATCGCGACCTGGCAAAGGCGCAGCAGCTGGATATGCGCGTCAGTCTGGAGATCGATGTGGGCTTGCATCGTGGCGGCGTGGATAGCGCGCAGATGCTGCAGCAGATGCTGGCGATCTTGCGTGAGGAGCCTCGCCTTAAATGGGCGGGGATGATGGGATATGACGCGCACGTTGCCAAGCTTCCATTAGCGAGCTTGCGCGAGAAGGCGCTGGCAGAAGCCAAAACCATTTACCGTGAGTACGCCGGGATTGCCACGCAGGGCATGCGCACCCAGGGCGAGGCAGATGCGCTGGTGTTCAATGCGGGCGGTTCACCGACCTACCGGCTGCATGACGGCAGCGGGGCTGCAAACGAAATTGCGCTGGGCTCCGCGCTCGTCAAGCCGAGCGACTTCGATACCGACTTGCTGCGGGATTTGTCTCCAGCTGCTTTCATCGCTACGCCGGTGCTGAAGGCCGATAGACGCTTCCAGATGCCGATTGGCGTTGAGGTGCTGGGCGATGCGGCGCGCGCATGGGACGTGAACCAGGAGCACGTCTACTTCGTCTATGGGGGCAACTGGATGGCGGAACCGGTGTCGCCGGCGGGGCTGGCGGCTAGCGGCCTGTATGGAAATTCGTCCAATCAGCAGGCCTTGCTGGGATCGGGGGCGCAGCAATTGCAGGTCGACGACTACGTGTTCTTCCGGCCGCGGCAGAGCGAGGCAGTGCTGCAGCAGTTCGGCGACATCGCTGTTATGGAAGATGGGAACATTTCGAAACGCTGGCCGGTTATGGAAGCCATGCCTTGAATGGATTGGAATCAAATTGAGGAAATCAGCTTCGCGCCGCAAGCGGCCTGATCACCTTCATAGGCGACAGCTTTACCCTTATGCTTGCGCTCCGAGCTGCCTACTTTAACCGGAAACATGCCACGACATTTTGGGCACATTGTCATGTGCCCTTCGCACGCAATTGGTTTTCCAAGGACCTTGAAAGTTGGATCAGCCATGATGATCTTCCCGCCATGTGAGGTTGTGTCCCCAAGCCGAATAACACCTTTCCCTTTCGAGTTCTTCATTTGGCCCCTCGCTCGCTATGCGATTTGCTGGACTTTAGTATTGTCATCGCCCAACTCGGCATTCAACGGCTTATCGGAGCCTTGGAAGCCCTTTCTGTAGCGCCAATAGCCAGTTGGTTCTTTCAAGTCTGCGCAGAATCCTGCGTATGAGTCGTGAACGTAATGGTCGAAGAAGTCAGCGAACCCATTGGCTGGGATACCAAAATCAATAGCTTGCTTCAACACTACTCCGGCTTCATCTTCAAGTTCATCCGAAATGGCCACCGGCGTCACGAAATCCAGGACTGGGGGCCCAGACTTATAGATCATATCTTTTACCGCAGAAACGCGCGTCGATTTCCCAGCTTTCGATAGTAGGCGTTCAGCATCTGCAATCAGCTTGCGATTTGCCCATAGCAGCAAATGCTGGTCCTTCTTTGCACGCCGAACATGGCCAACTTCACTATAGCTTTCTCGAATATGCCAGCGCCAGGCAAGATAAATCCTTGCCCAATCTGCGAGAGTTCGTTTATCTGTTCCGTTGATGGCTAAGAAGGAGTTAAATGCGGCCTTAAGGTCCTTCGACATCGCAAACGGATCATAGTAAGAACGCTTGTCCTTGGCCGACTCCTTGCTAAGTGGGACGCCGGCCGCAAGCGCATAGTCATACAAATGGTTAAGCGGAATCTGGGATAGCTTCGTCGAATCGGCCAGCGGTGTTGCAATACCTGCGGCTATTCCAAGCTCACCTGGAGAATATCCACCGCCGACGTCGCTATGAGAACCGGGATACGCCAATTCAAGAAAATTTGGCGAACCCACCCCTCCCTTGAAGATTGAGTCGACCGGAAAATTCTTGCGAAACTCATGCATCGCAACAAAATGCACGCAATTCAGCGCTTGCGACGGGATGCGTAGCGATTCGGGACGAGCCCATCCACTGTGGCCACCAGTTGACTTTTTCAAGGCGTTAGAAACCATCTCGACCAGGCCTGCAGACGCGACCGTATCGAGTAGCCCCATGAATCGGATCGTCAATGGAACGCCGGCAAATTTTCCGCTAACAAGCGTCTCGCAAAGCCAAGTTGCATATGCCCTTGCCTCCGCAGCTCCGCGAGAAAAACCAAAGATGTCGATGACGATACTTTTCACGCGCACGGCTGAACTTCGCGACTTCTTCCCAAGGTCTGCAGTCTCTCTATGAAAATACGCTTGTCGCCGCCTACCAAGATCATCGCCAAGTTCCTGCAAGCCGCATGCCAGCCCCATACCTAACAGGGTCCGCTCCTTCGCCTTGGACGTCACCAGGCTGTATTGACAGAGAATGTTCAGCTGTTCCTTGGTAAATGCTGGCTTTTGCGGGTCGATGAAATGGCGAACAAACTCTAGCGTCTTCAGCAACGCATACAAGACCCGTGCCTCGCATCCGATGCCAAATGCAGTCCCGCGCCATCCCTCCGCTTCCGCGCCAATCTCAGGGAAAGTTGTGCCGACACCAGGCACGTATAGTCGCGAGATTCCTTCTTCTGGCCGCCTAGGGTAGGCTTTCCATAGTCGAGCGATGTTAGAGTCACCTAATGCAGCCTTGTCGCGTTCATAGTTATTGTCGGTACCGTCGAAGAACAGGCCAAATTGAAGTGCGACCTCGCAGTCAGGTGATTTAACGCTTTCAGCCCTGAACTCATTCATCCTGTCTAAAAATGGTTCCGGTTCTGCAGGCGCAAACAGATTCGTCTCGATCATGGCCATCTTCTCCTCCGCTCTCTCCATCTTTCGCGTTCTTCGAGAATCTCGGCCTCTTCTTTGGCTGTGAAGGCCTCGCTGACTTTTTGGCCGACTATTGCCTTCGCTTCGGCCTTCAATATGCTTCCCTCTAGGTCCGTCTTGTCACGGAAATCGCGAACTCCCGGCGCAACCCTTACCCTCCCGCCATTGAAAAAGTGAACAAAGACATCATCGGCTTCTTCATAACGCTCGACCGGAACCTTTGCACGATAGATTCCAACGAGTTTCACTTTTTCCCAGTCAAAGTGCTCCTTATCTTCTATTGGAGACTCCGTCCAATCACTGACAACCCAACGGACATCGACCTCCATTCCTGGCCGCCATTGCTTCGGTAGCCACAAACAGCACATCCCCATATCTGCATACCCATCAAAGCCGGAATTTCCATAAGCAAGCCGATCAACGTAAAACTCATCAATCCGGTGATTTGGCGGGAAGTAATGTGCGGCGGCGATCGATACCCAGACCTTGTCCTCATCTCGTGTCCCCCAATAGATCAAAGCGCCACTAATCACGACTACCGACAAAAGCGGCCATCGGTATTCGGCGATGAACTTCATGACCATCTTCCATTTTGCGCAGCGGTCGCACGCTCAATAGATCTCCGCACGAGTACCGGGTCGTCTTGGGATAGGATTTGCTTCAAAGTGGGTAGTTCTAATAGGCTCCCCTTTGTGTCGAATACCGATCGCGCAAATATCAGGAGAGTCGCCGAATCTATCTGTCTGGACTCTCGCCATACTTTCAGAACCTTCTCGGCGAGTTCAAACTCCAATTGCGGACTCGCCGCCCAACGGTGATCATTCCGCATTGCGCGCAGATTAGACAAGAGCTGGTCTGGCTCATGTGAGTTTTCCAGAGCGGCGATTTGGTGTGCAGAGAACATCAGTGGAGCCTCCACTGGTTTAACGTCTTTTGGGCCAGGCAGCGCAGTAAGTTGCCCTTCTCGCGAGTGAGCCGTCCAACGACGAATTGGCTGATGGACTGCGGCCCATTGCTCGGGACTCATGACTTCTTGGATCCAGCGGATGGCAATACCATCTGCAATACGTAATGTGAGCTCTCCTCTCGCTTCGCTTACGACGTAGCTGAATTGGCGAAGATGGTCCGCAAGATCGATGGCAGATAGCTTGGTATCTATGAATGAAACGTGAACTCCCATTCGTAAAAAGTTCGACATCGCCATTACTGCATCAATCCTGTTCCTCAGGTAGGCAGCTTCAATGTCGACAATGAATGGACTAACGTCCCACGCTTGTCGCTCGTAGATCGAGACCATCCAACTGGGACGACGCTTACTCTTCGTCCAAGGTTTGCACTCTGCATCCACCATTAAGGATGCATCCATAAGAGCATATGTCGAATAGTCGTTCATTTTGATGGCGCGAATGGGCTATGGCTTTGAGCGGCAATTGCCAGACATGGAACACAGACCTTGTGAACTTGTTTATCCCCCGGAAACTGCAGGACTTTCCCTTTCCCCGGAAAAGTTTGATGATCGCCGGCGTACATGTGATGGCTGCCGCTCGTGTAGCCCTTTATTCCACCCGATGTCAGCTCAATTTCTGATCCACCGCCATTTATTCGGATACCGTTCTTCGCGCTGATAGTTATCCAGTCTGAGGTACTGATAATTTCGACGACCTTCTTCGCAAGAATTTCCATTTGCTCTGATTGCGCCTGAATAGAAACCTTACCGCCCGCCGAAATAGCCTTGAGCGCCCCTTCATTCGCAAACAGGCTGATGTCTTCGGCCGACCGAATCGCTGTGCTTTCTCCTGCGGAGAGCGAAATATTCGTGGCCGTACCAAAATCGATATCTTGGGCAGCTGCTACCGAAAAACCTGCATGACTGCCATTAACAATGCCCTTGGTCGCAGCGAGAACGACCATCGAAGCAGGTTGATCCGCCCCAAACGTCCTTAGATCGTCGAGTGCTTTTTCCAACTGCTCCACCGACAGACGGTCCCCTTCACTTTCCCTTGCGCGTTCTTTCAGCTCTTTTGCCAGATTAACGATGCCCTCAAGGAGTGAGGTCATTCTCGTCACATCCATCTGCCGTCCTTCAGTTGCGCTGGACCGCTCTGTAGTGACGATGACTCCTGCCTCGCCGCGTACAGCAATGCTTTTATCGCTACGTAGTTCAACTCCTTCTCCTCGCGGATCTGCACAGCCATCCATGCGAGGCGCTGTTAGGAACCCCAAGTTCAGTTGAGAGGTCCCGTGGTCGCTCGCCAGTTGCGCACTAATCTCCCTCGTCGTATCGTCAAAGCGCAATCGATTGGCTCCGCTGCCGCGAATCTCACGGCTTCTGATCCCAGAAATGTACCGATTACCCGGCAACTCACCTGCCTGGCTCAACGCTGGTGGTTTTGCGATCTCGTTGTAGGCCTGGCCGACGACTACCGGCCTGTCTGGGTCGCCACCGAGAAATGCCACCAGCACCTCACTGCCTACACGCGGCAAATGCAAGCTTCCGCACTGGTTTAAGTTTCCGGGCCCATTCCCAGCCCAGGCACTGGCGACGCGCACCCAGGCCGAGTCGACATCGCTGTCGGCGGCACCTGCACCCTGCGCATGTTCATGATCGGAGGGCCGCGTGCTGCGAAATCGAATCTTCACGCGGCCCAGTTCATCGCAGTAGACTTCCTCGTTCTCCGGGCCTACAACGATGGCGCTCTGCATCGGGACATTTGGAACCTCGGCTCGCGGGTCGTATGCCGGCACGATTGGAATACCCCGGCGTACTGCGGTGAAGGCGACCTTCATGCGCGTACTGGACTGGGACGGATCAAAATGCGCCAGCGCATCGCCCGCAATCCAACGGTTGCGCGAGAAAACGCGCTGAACCCTTTCCGCGATGCCTTTGGAAAGGTTGCTTGAAATCGTAAGCTGCACCGAGGTGAGAACAAAGTCGCGTTCACCGCCAGGGTGGCCGTCGATCTCCGGGTGGCCTTCAAGCGCGAAGTATTCGCCCGCACACATGTCGCGCACACTGCCTTCGCCGTGAAAACACTTTGAATCCAGGTCATGGCGGCTCATTGCCAACTCGCCTAGCCGGCACAAGTCATCGTAATCGTCGCCTGCGTGGGGCGATAGCACTTGGTAATCATCCAGGCTCGCTGCCATTTCGTTGCCTGACTCGCCCTGGTCGGCGCCGCTTCGGGCAGTGGCAAGCATGAGGTCCGAAGTACGAGGATTCTTGTAGTTCCAGCTGAAACGGGTCACGCTGGCAGGTTGAAGCGTGCGGACTGCACACCAGGAATTGATGGTGTCCCGTTCTTCGGTGGCGGCATCGCGGTGATAGCGCACGACGCCTGCGGCGTTCGGCAATAAGCTATCCGGGTGATTGAACAGCACCATCGTATGCGATGGCCAGTTGCCTTGATCTGCACGGAAGTACCACGCAATGCCGCGGCGCTTGAGCAGCCGCCGGATGAATGCAGCGTCTGATTCGTTGTATTGCATGGTGAATTCGCGCTGCGGATAGACCTGGTGCGCGAACAAGTCGTCCATCTCGTAGTGGAAGCAGGTCGCGATGACGGGATTCGTCTGTATCCATTCATCCAGGATCAGCGTGACGATCTCCACCTCGTTCTTGTTGCGGAACACGCGGGTGTTGGTGCGCTTCTCCATGATGGAGAGCGCATCGCGCAGCACCAGTTGATAGCTGGCCAGTCCGCCGTCGCTGTCTCCGGCGCGCGCCTCGGTGACAATGCCGCAGATGGTGCGCAAATCTCCGCAGTCAGTGACGATGTCGATCGCTACCGGCAGTGCGATCAGTTCTTTCAGCGGGATGAAGGCGTCAAGCGAGACGCACAGGATGCGGTATTCAACGCTGCCGCAGATTGCTTCGGCGCCCTGCACCATCTGCGGCAGCAGCACATCTTCCAGCATCTGGGTCGGATGGGCCAGTCGCAGGCGCAGCGGTCGATTGTCCGTGATCAGGTCCTTGTCTTGCTGGAAGAAGCTGAGCAGGGCATTGTCCACGGCAGGCTCCAATCGTCTGGTTGACGCGAGAGCCCAGTTTGCGCGTGTAAATTTTGTCGACGTTGATCTTCAGCAAATCGTGCGCGAGTTACCAGCGACACGATACGCACTTGGAACAGTCCTGGGCGGAAGACTTGTCGCTCTTGCAGCCGGCGGAACGCATTGTGTACCAGGGTTTGCGCGCGCACCGCTGGGGACACTGCGTTAGGCTGGAGCAGGAACGCAACTCATGGGAGGTGGTCCTGCATGCATTGAGCACCAGTTGCTGATCACAACTTTGTTTCAGAGCAGGTTTGGCGGGATGCGGCTTGCCTCTCTGGAGATTGCTTCCAGCCGGTGAGCCTGTGATAGGGCAAACTCCACAATCTTGTTCACCAGTTCTCGTTCCTCCGGCAAGTATGGCTGGCTATTTGCCACGTCTGCGGCATGCTGCCACACTCCATCCCGCAGGCGGCGACACTCACGCACCAGCAATTGCCGATCGATTCCGCAGCGCTGGGCAAAGTCGGCCAGCGAGAACGCCTTGATCTGATCAAGGTTGAATTCATCGCCAAATGCCATGGCCAGGTCGTGAGAAAACTGAGGATATTGCACGACACTTACCAGGTCATACCAGGGCGCAGCTTGCAGGCCTGACCTGTTCACGAAGAAGGAGAAGTTCTTGCCGTGAGCGTCGCTATTCCCGATCACGAGCTGGAACAGCGCCCAGCGCAGCATCGCCAGCCGGTCGGCAGCCTTGCGGGTTGCGTGCGCAAGCAGGCCGAATAGCCTCGGCAGGCTGACACCGTCACGGTACAGCGCCGCCTCGCCTACGCTGCCGATATTGCGTTCGTATTTGTATGCGGCCGGCAAGTCGCTGGCCTGGCAGGCATCGATGATGTGCTTGCGCTCCACCCATGCGCCACTTGTATCGTTATGCGTTGTGCGGTCAAAGCGTGCGATCGCAAGGACGGGCCGCGGCGTGCGGAGGATGCTTACTATGGCTGCCGGCAGACCAAGGCGCTTTGCCAACGTCATGCAAAAATGTTCGTTGGCGACCATATGGGGCAGGCGAGCGTCGACCGGCTCCGGTTTAAGAATGTGGGTAGAGGCCAATGGGAAGTCGGGCAGGAACATTGGCGCTTCGCTTGGCTCGCCGTTTGCATAGACCAGCAATTTGTCCTGGTAGCCAGCTACAGACATGCGGACCTTGCCATCCCATTCAGCGAGGGGACGTGATTCGCGTTCACCAATACGCTCGTCCAGTTCCGCAAGGGTGATCTCGCGCGGACGGATTCTCGCGGGCTCTGTACTACCATCCTCGCCGTGTGGCAAGAATCGGAATGCGCCCGTGGTTTCAGTGCCCAGTGCGCGAATCAGGCCATAGACGTTACTCTTTGCGACGCCTTGTGCCGATGCCACGATGTCCAGCGCCCGCCCCTCAGGCAGCAGGTTTTCGATGAAGCGGCGTATCGGGGCTGAACTGCATTCTGTGTTAAGCGGAATGGCCGGCGAGAGTGCAAACGCCTGGAGGTCTTCCCTCCATTCATCCGTATAACGCAAAGACCAGGCTTCGTTCAGCGGCTCGTAGCCAATATCCGCCACATGACGCTTGTGCAGCCATAGGCTTAGCTGGTGAGTTGGCTGTTTCATGCCGCTTCGTTACCGGCAAGCCTGTCTTGGGGCAGGCGTTGAAGTAGTTCGTGATCCTTCGGCGCGATAACCAAGGCAAGGCCAAGACCGTCCAGCACCGCCAGGAGCTTGTCGGTGCGAATACCCCCGGCGCCGTTTTCTAGGCGCGACAGCAGATCCACAGAGACGCCGTTCAGCGCGGCGGCATCGTCAATGCGTAATCCTTGCTGTTTGCGGTGGGCTCGTACCTGGCGGCCAACGTCGGCCAATTCTCGTATGACCTGCACGGCCGGCAGTGCTGGAAAGGTGGCTTGATTCATATTTCGGAATTTCAGAAAGTCGGACGACGATAACCAGTATATTCCAGCTATTTCTGATTTGCCGAAATTTCTTTAACATACACCCTTCCCCAGCACTAGTTTCTGTTATTCCGAAACTCCAAGCTTCGTACTTGCTACTGTCGCGTTTTGACCAAGATCATCGGCAAAAAGAAAAACGCTGTTATTCTCCAAGTTCGTCGTTTTTCAAACAGCAGCGGCAAAGGGGACGGTCATGACGAAATATTTTCGGTTCGTGCGCCTGGTTTCTCTGTTGGGCGCAAGCGTGGTTTGCAGCACGGCATTTGCAGATCCTTACCTGGTCGGGCGCGGCATGTCCGACATCACGGGCGAGGCGGCCGAAGTGGGCATGATGGGCTATGGCTCAACCTCGCAGGTGACGGCCGGCATCCACATGCGGCAGCGGGCGCGGGCTTTCATCGTGGTGGACCAGGCCAGCGGCAAGCGCATGGTCTTCGTCAACAATGACCTGGGCATGGTGTTCCAGGGCGTGCAGCAGGCGGTCTTGCGGCAGTTGCAGGCGAAGCATGGCAGCCTGTATTCGGCGGAGAACGTGATCCTGTCGGCGACGCATACGCACGGCGGGCCTGGCGGCTTTTCGCACTACGCGCTGTACAACTTCACTACCTACGGTTTCAACCAGCGTACCTTCGATGCGATTGTCGGCGGCATTGTAGCGGCCATCGACAAGGCGCATCGCGACCTGAAGCCGGGCAGCATCGCGATCGGCAAGGGCGAGTTGACGGATGCGAGCAATAACCGTTCGAACCCGGCCTACCTGCGCAATCCGCAGGCGGAGCGCGAGCGCTGGGGGCGCAATATCGATCCGGAGATGACGGTGCTGCGCTTCAGGCAGGGCGGCAACGATGTGGGCGTGATCAGCTGGTTCGCCACGCATGGCGTGTCGATGACGCCGCAGAACCGCTTGATCACGCCGGATAACAAGGGTTATGCGGAATGGCGCTGGGAGCACGACATGAAGGGCGTGCGCTATAACTCGGATGGCGATTTCGTGGCGGCCTTTGCGCAGTCGAATGCGGGCGACATGACGCCGAACCTGAACCTGGACGGCACAGGGCCTACGGCGAATGAGCTGGATAACACGCGCATCATCGGCGAGCGGCAGTTGCAGAAGGCGCTGGCCATCTATAACGGCGCGCTGGAGCCGCTGGCGGGGCCGGTGGATTACCGGCAGCGCTATATCGACTTTTCCCGCGTCACCGTACAGGCGCGCTTCGCGGATGGCGTGGTGCGCAGCACCTGTCCGGCAGCCATTGGCAGCGCTTTCGCGGCGGGTACCGAAGACGGGCGCGGGCTGGATGGCTTCAATGAGGGCGATCTGACGGGCAACCCGTTCTTCCAGGCGCTGGGCGGCATCATCGCGCCGGCGCCGCAGTGGGTGCGCGATTGCCAGGGCGTGAAGCCGGTGCTGCTGTCGACGGGCACGCAGGCGCCCTTCCCCTGGTCGCCGGAGGTGCTGCCGATTTCCATCGTGCGGATCGGGCAGTTGGCGATTGTTGCGGCGCCGGGGGAGTTCACCATCATGTCCGGGCGGCGCGTGCGCGAGACCGTCAAGGCGGCGTTGGGCGATAGCGTGAAGCACGTGGTCTTTGCCGGGTATGCGAATGCCTATTCCGGCTATGTGACCACGCCGGAGGAGTACGACGCACAGCATTACGAGGGCGCCTCGACGCACTTCGGCAAGTGGACGCTGGGGGCTTACCAGCAAAGCTTCCATGAGCTGGCGACGGCGATGCGGCAAGGGACTGCGGCTGGCGCCAGCGCGGCGGTGCGGGATTTGAGCGGCAACCAGATGTCGTTCCAGACTGGTGTGGTGCTGGATAACACGCCGATCTTCAAGAGCTTTGGCGATGTGGTGCAGCAGGCCAATGCGAGCTATTCACGCGGCCAGCGTGTGGAGGTTTCGTTCTGGACGGGGCATCCAAAGAATAACCTGCGCCTGAACGGCAGCTTCCTGGAAGTACAGCGCTGGGACGGCTCGGCGTGGCGTACCGTGGCGGTGGATGGCGACTGGAACACCAGCTATCGCTGGGTGCGGATCGATCCGGTGTGGGGTACTTCGCAGGCGGTCATTGGCTGGACGATTCCGGCCGATGCGGAGACCGGGCAATACCGCATACGGCACAATGGGGACTACAAGAACGGCTGGAACGGCGCCGTGTATGGGCTGAGCGGGACCAGCAGGACTTTCGTGGTGAACTGAGGTTCCGCCGGCCGGGCCGCCGCTCTAGGCGAAAGAGTGGGTCGTTGCGGCGGCATACAGCAAGCCATACACGGCGAACAGCGCCGGCGCCAGCCAGAACTGGTGGGCGAGCGACCTGCTCCTGAAGAACAGCGCGCCGCCAACGGCGCCAAACAGGAGCAGGTACGGCGCCAACGCCATCGTCCCAAAGATCACTTCATACCCGACCGCGTCCCTCGCGAGAAGGAACAGGATGAAGATGATTGCCGAGTACACGACCGTGATGAGTCCAATGATGCCGGCAGTGATAGGGTGGCGGCGGATTACTGCTTCTTCCTGCATTGAGTCCATGCTTCGGTCGTCGTGTAATTATCAAAACGGAAACGATAGCAGAGTTGATTTTTTCCGGCCACACGTTTGGCTTGATCGTCGTTCTCACAGTTCGCACCTGCCAGCGCTGCCTACAATCGGGTTCACGTGCGATTTGAGGAGCCTACGATGGAATTCCGGGTCTTTGATGACAATTCAGGAGCATTCGTCTTTACCGCGCCGGGTTCGCATGAAACGTCCGACAAGTTCGACCGGCTGGTGGAGGCTTTCGAAGATGGGCAGATACAACAAAAGCGCGTGACAACGATCTGCGAGAGCATTCGTTATCCGGTCATGCATTTCTGGGCAAATGAGCAGCCGCCGCTGGCCAAGCTGTACCTCGGCTCGCGCCAGGATGATGGCATGCCTGGAGCAGCGATCCATTGACGTGAGCCTGCCGCCGCCCGATGCGCAGGTTGCGCATTATCGAGAACTTGTGGCCGCGATTGACGCCGCGCTTTCCGGCGACATTGTGCAGCGCAGGCCTCATGGCGAGGGCTACATGGAGTGGCCGTGGCAAGTCTATAGCTGATTCACACGAGCTGCCGCGTGCCGGCGCGGGGCGTGGAAAGGTAGAGGATTCGGCCCTGCCGGTTGGCGATGCGAAGTTGGGCGAAGCGGTTTTCGCGCAGCTTGTCGGCAAGCGCGGCGGCCAGGATCTCGCCGAGCACGTGGATGCTGTGGCCACGCAGCCCACTCTCATCGGCCAGCAGGGTGAACTCTGTGCCGTGCATGTGAAGCCGGCCCATTGGATGCACCAGCCAGGCGCTGGATGGCTTGGCGAACAGGCTTTCCAGGCTTTCGCTGAAGGGGCAGCCGTGGAGTTGCAGCTGCTTGTGCAAGGCTTGCAGGCCGGTGTCCTGCGTGTAGAGGCTGTCGCATAGTTCGCCAGGGCTGGAAAGGCGCTGGTCCCCTGCCGGGCCATGGACGAAGCTGATCGGAAAGCCGCCGGCGCTTGCTTCTGTCGTCAGCCTGGCGCCACGCTGCGGCAATTCATTGTTGGTGCACGTGAGCTGCACCGCGATCGTTCCTGTCTCGAGCCTGGCGGGGCGCTGCTCGCGGTCGACGAGGGCAAGGGCGAAACCTTCCTGTTCGTCCAGTTGCCAGTAAGGGCCTGCCGCCGTGTGTGCAGCGCCGTGGAAAGGCGGCAGGACGCGCTCGCCGTTGCGGCTCATGAGCGAGACCTTGTCGACGCTATAGATCCCGCATCCCGGCTGGTCCGGCGCAAGCGGGTAGGACTCTTTTCTGCCGTCCAGGCGAATCGGGTCTGCGGCCTGCTGGAAAAGATTGACGACCGGCGTGCATGAGAGCTGGAAGTTTGCGGCGCCGGCAAGGCGCAGTTCCGGCTCGCAGCCGGGAAGGACGACGTGCAGCGTGAGGCGTTTGCAGCCGGGCGGGCAGCGCGCGGCAATGGCCTGCAGGTCCAGGTCGATGAAGTCGAACTTTTGCGGCATATGGAAGAACTCCGTCAGCAGCCGCTGGCTTTGCTGGCCGGCGCGCGGCGGCAGGATAGCTTCCTCGGCGCCGGTTCCGACCGGTGAGAATGGCGATGCAGGCAACAGGCGCCAACTGCCTTCGGCTTCCAGGCATACGCACAGGCGGTGCATCAGGATGGCGTCAAAGAGCGCTGCGCGCAACGGCGCGTCGCCATCCAGCCACAGTCGCAGCGTGGCGATGGGCGGCTGGTCGAATGCGGCGCTGCCGGCGGTGGCCTCGAGGCTGAGGCAGAGCGCCGACCTGGCTTCGCTTGGGAGGCGCAGCGTTGCCGGCAGGTCGATCGTGGGCTGGAACCTGGCGCCGGCGACAGCAATGGGGGCAATGCGGACATCATAGGCGGTTGCGAACTTGCTGCCGCCGCAGCGCAGGATTGCGCCGCGCGGCAGGCGGCTGGCGGTACTGATTTCGTTGGAGCGCGCAGCCGAGGTGTCGATCTGGATAATGCCGCAGGCGGGAACCAGGCGCAGGTAGTGCGGCTGCAGCGTTTGCAGGAGAGCCTTGTGGAAGTCGTTGCGCCCATCCTCGATGGAATGCTGCATGCTGGCGTTGAGCAGCGCGATCGATTGCAGCAGGCGCTCCACTTCGGGATCGGTGCTGGCGCCGGCTTCCAGTTCAAGCGCGGCGGCGGTTTGCGGGTGCGCGTCGGCATACTTACGGATGGTCCGGCGCAGGCGTGTGAGCTCTTGTTCGTAGTGATGCAGGAGCTTGTCCATGCTCAGCTCCCACTGCGCAGGTTGACGACAACCTTTACCCCCGAATCGCGTTCGAAGCGGCGCAGGCGAAAGATCCACAGGTAGGCATGCACCACCATGCGGGAGAAGGCGTGCATCGCCATGGGCGTGGTGAAGAGGGCGCAGATTGCAAGGCTCGCTCCGGCACGGTCGTAATCGATGCTGGCCGCGAGAATGGGCGCGCCGGCGGCGGCGGCGGCGATCATGGACCAGCCGTCGATGCGGCTTGGCTCGGTGGCGTGGCGGCCAACGTGGTTGAGCAATCCACTCAGCGAACTGGCGGTGATGGCATCGCCTTTCAGCTGCTCCGCCAGCCATGTTTCGAAGCAGTGGCCGGTGTTCTTGCCGGTGGCCGTGCTCCACAGGCGCACCAGTGCCAGGGCCGCGCCGCATGCGGCCATGATGGCGATGACCGCCAGCCAGGAGCCTGCCGGCATCGCGTATGCCGCCAGCACGATCACGGGCGCGGCGAGCATGCATAGGGGGACGATGTAGATGAAGGCCAGCGTAATGATGGCGATGTCCAGCAGGCGCTCCGGATTGCCGTGCCTTGCAAGGCGCCACATGTAGAACACGCCCCCGATGTGCACCGCCGTCAGGCAGAGCTGCAGGCGCATGCCAAGCGGGTTGACGCTGATGGGCATGGCAAACAGCGACAGCAACAGGAGCGAGGTGCCCCATACCAGGGCGGAAAAATGCCAGAGATTGGGACTGCGCTGTGCGGCGGATTGTGGCTTGGACATGAGGTCACCATTAGTCAGGGGATAGCCCTGCCAATGGTGGCACCCGGGAGCAGGTCAGCGTTTGAGGTGAAGCAAAGGTGCAGCGCGCGGCGGTCAGGAAAGCATGTCGCTCCAGATGTTTTGCGCCCAGCTGTCGGCGTAATGCCCTTCGAGCTCCGACGGGCCGGGGCTGACGCCGCCGCTGCCGGGTACCACAAGCAGCGTTTTCTTTTCGGCGTTGTAGGCGTGCACGCTGGCGACGTGGATCACGTCCTTGTCGCTTACATAGCTGTAGCAGGTGTTGGTCAGCAATGGCGTCTGCTCGGGCACGCGCCCGCTTAGCAGGTCGACCACGGCGGCGGCGCAGACCTTGGCGTGCTGGTTGGCCATGTGGCCGGACTTGGGCATCAGCGGGGAAACCTGGATGGCGTCGCCGATCACGTGGATGTTCCTTGCCTGCGTGGATTCGAAGGTGATGAAGTCGACTTCGCACCAGCGCTTGTTCATGTTGGCCAGGCCGGTCTGCGCGGCGATCGCGCCGGCCCGGTGGGGCGGCACGATGTTCAGCACGTCGGCCTTTACCTTGTCGCCCAGCTCGGAGATGGCGGTGCGGGCGGCCACGTCCACGTCTACCGTCTTGAAGCTCGGGCGGTACTCGATGATGCCGGCGTAGCGTTCTTTCCAGACCTTCTTGAACAGCGGGCCTTTGCTGACCACGTCCTCGTTGGCGTCGAGCAGGAGGACCCTGGATTTCGGCTTGTGCTGGCTGAAGTAGTGGGCTACCTGGCAAACGCGTTCATAGGGGCCGGGCGGGCAGCGGTAGGGTGCGGGGGGCACGGTCATGACGAATACGCCGCCGTCGTGCATGGCTTCGAGCTGGCCGCGCAGGGCGGTGGTTTGCGGGCCGGCTTTCCAGGCGTGCAGGATCTTGTCCTGCGCGCCTTCCACGCTCATGCCTGGCAGCTCGCCCCACAGGAATTCAATGCCGGGGCTGAGGATCAAGCGGTCGTAGCTCAGGACCTCGCCGCTTAGCAGCTTGATGGTGCGCTTTTCCGGGTCGATGCTGGAGGCGCTGTCGTGCAGGATCTTCACGCCGTGCCTGCGCTGCAGCTCGTCGTAGCTGCGGGTCAGGTCTTGCAGCTTGCGCGAGCCGCCCAGCACCAGGTTTGAAAGCGGACAGCTGACGAAGCTGGCATTCGGTTCGATCAGCGTGACGTCGATGCCGCCCTGGCTCCACAGGCGCACATGCTTGGCGGCTGTGGCGCCGCCGTAGCCGCCTCCGACGACCACTACGTGCGGCCTGGCCTGGCCGCCGATGCTGGCACAGCCGGTCGTGGCGGTGAGGATCGCTGCTTGCACAAATGTTCGACGGTCCATGGTGCCTCCTCAATCAGGTTTGCATTGCATCTTCCACATAACTGATACGGTCGCGTCCTTCGCGTTTCGATCGGTACAGGGCTTCGTCCGCCAGGTGCAGCAGCTCGGTAGCTGCAACCTGCCGTTGCGGTGTGAACGCCACCACGCCGAAGCTGGCGGTCACTGGCAAACCTGCCTCGCCGCCAATGTCGACCGGCTCGCTGCGGATAGCCCGGTGCAGGGTTTCGATGCGGGCAGCGCCGGCTGGCAGGGTCAGGCCAGGCAGCAGTTCGATGAATTCTTCGCCGCCGTAGCGGCCTACGGCGTCGTAAGAGCGCGTTGCAGCGATCAGGCGGCGGGAGGTTTCCACCAGCACGGCGTCGCCTGCCAGGTGGCCGTGCGTATCATTGACGCGCTTGAAGAAGTCCAGGTCGAGCAGGACCAGCACGAAGCTTTCGCCCGTGCGCTGGCATTTTCCGATTTCGCGCTCAAGGATTTCCATCATCGCGCCTCGGTTCCAGGTGCGTGTCAGGGCATCTTTCAGCGCCCTGACACGCAGCGCTTCCTGGGCCTCTTCCAATTCGCGCGTGCGTTCCTGCACCATGGCTTCCAGCTCTGCTTCGTGGCGCTTGTGAACCAGCAGCCGCATGCGGTGGAACAGCAGGAAGCCGAAGATCACGGCCGCAGCGCACAGGGCATAGAAGGGATAGCTGCGCCACCACGGTGGAGCGATGGAGAATGCGAGTTCGGTGGGCTTCGGCTGCACGGCGCCTTCCACATCCACGGCCATGGCCTGGAAGCGGTAGTCGCCGGCAGGCAGCGCGGCGTAGCGCATTTCAGGCAGCACTGATTCGTTCCACTGGTCTTCCATGCCGGCCAGGCGGTAGCGGTAGCGCAGGCCTTGCCGCCCTTCGAACTGGAGGCTGGCGAGGCGGAATACCACCGGGTCCTGCGACCATGGCAGGCGCCCGGCATTTGCTGCCAGCGGGCGGCCGCCGCGCAGGGCTTCTTCAATCACGGCTTCCGGCGTGCTTACCTCGAACAGGGTTTCCGGGCGCAGCACGTGGGACAGGCCGTTGCTGGTGACGATCCACATCGAGCCGTCCTTGTCCTCGTAGAAGCCCACGCCATTCAGGTCATTCCACACCAGGCCGTGGGTCTCGTTCAGCATGCGCCAGCGGCTTCCATTCCAGACGGCGAAGCCGGCGTCGGTGGCGATCCACAGCCAGCCGCGGCTGCCTTCGAACATGGCGTACATCGTGCGGTCGCGCAGCACAGGGGCTTCGATGCGTGTCGCCTTTGCTTCGCCCTGCACTTTCAGGCTCCACAGCGTGCCGCCGGTGCTGGCCCACAGGGTGCCGTTGCGCGAACAGGCGATGCCGTCGAAGGTGCCGTCGCCTAATGCGGCGCCGAACTCCAGCACTTTCCACGCAGTGCCGTCGTAATGCAGGATGTCGGACTGGCTGGGCAGCCAGATGCCGCCTTGCGCGTCCATGCAGCCCGGGCCGACCGGGTTTTCGGGGTGGCGGTTTGCGGTGGACGGCATCTTTACCACTTGCGGCTGCGTGCCGGCTGGCGCGTTGTCGGGCAGGGTGTAGACGCCTTTCCAGGTGGTGAGCCACAGCTGGCCTTTGCGGTCGGCCAGCACCTGCGAAATGAAGGGCAGCCTGGCGACCAGTTCGGTCTTCCGGGTGTCCGGCAGGGAGCGCATCAGCATGCCGGAATAGCTTCCGGCCCATAGCCTGCCGTTGCGGTCCGTTTCCATCGTGGACCATTGCTGGTCGGCCAGGGCTGGCGGGGTCGGCGGCGTTGTAAATCCGTTCGCTCCGGGCTCCATCACGGCGTGGCCGGAACGGGTGCCTACGTGCAGGCGGCCTTCGTGGCCGCGCTGGACGGAGATGATCACGTCATCCGGCAGGCCTTGCTGCATGGTCCAGCTTTCCCAGTTGCCGTAGCCGCGCCAGTGCAGCAGGCCGCGGCCGCGCGTTGCCAGCCAGGTGCCGCGTCCGCGATCGCGCAGGATGTCGGTGACGCCGCCGCCGGCATCGAGGCCGTTTTCCTTGCCGTAGATCTCCCAGCGGCCCTGGCGCCAGCGCAGCAGGCCGTTATCGGCGTTGGTAAGCACGTTGCCGCTGTCGTCGATGTGCAGCTCGCTGCGCAGCATGTGCTTGCGCATCACGTCTTGCGACGGCGTGCGGTTTTCGAAGCGCGTTGCGCCTTGGGGCAGCGTGTAGATGCGCTTTTCGCTGCGAATCCAGAGGTTGCCGGCCTTGTCGCTTGCAATGCTGGTCCATTGGTCGTGCGGCAGGCCTTCCTGCTCGCTGAATACGCGAATGTCTTTCCCGCTGGCCTGGCAGAGCGATTCCTTGCATGCCATCCACAGCGTGCCTTTTTCGTCGACGTGGACGCTGCGGACCGACTTCAGCTCGGCGTGCGCCTGCAGCGCGGCGGCGTCGAAATACAGGCGGATGCTGGTGCGGTCGCCCTTCGCGGCCAGGACGAACAGATCGCCCTCGCTTGCCAGCAGCGTTTCGCCGGCAGGGCTTTCGGCCATGGGTTGGAGCGGCCATACGGGCAGCTTCTTGCCTTCCCATAGCACGGGAACCAGGCGGCCCTGCTGCAGCCGGTACAGGCTTGCGTGATTGCCGACCCATAGCGCGCCGGACGAGCTGCTGTGCAGGGCGGTGACGAAGGTGTCGTCCATTCCCTGCGTGCTGCCGTAACGGCGGAATTCCGCGCCGTTGTAGCGGAACAGGCCATTCTCGGTGCCTACCCACAGGTAGCCGCTGGCATCCTGGGCCAGTGCCGTGAGCGAAAGGTTGCCGAGGCCTTCGCTTTGTCCGAAGTGTTGCAAGGAGATGTGCTGGGCGCCGGCGCCACATGTGGTCAGCGCCAACGCCGCAGCCAGCAGGCTATGGGCCAGTTTGAATCGCATTTTTATTTTTTCTGGGCGGCGAAGTACGCTGCCAATATTTCCAATTGTTCGTCAGTGTACCCTTTGGCGAGCTGGGTCATGATGGTGGCGGGGCGTTTTCCAGCCTTGAAATCCTTCAGGGACTGCTGGAGCTGGTCCTTTGGCTGGCCGGCCAGGGGCGGCAGCGCAGCGCCTTGCGTGGCGCCGTTGGTGCCGTGGCAGCCGGTGCAGCTGGCGGCGAGGCGGGCGCCGCTGGGGATGGCCTCTGCGGCGATGGCGGGGAGCGTGGCGGACAGCGCGAGCGTCAGTGCGGCGATTGTCTTCATGGGCGGACTCCTGGGGTTTCTAACGGCATGCCCTGGGCGCGCAGGGCAAGGTAGGCTTCAAGGTCTACCAGGTCGGGAGCGCCGTAAGGAGGGACTTCGGCTCGCACGCCGCTCATGCAGTTGCGCAGGCGGCGTTGCAGGCTTCCTGCGCCTTGCCATTCCAGCCGGTAGATGGGATAGGCGTTGGCGTGGCCTTGGGGGATGGGGGCGCCGGCCAGGCGTTTGCCGGCGTTGTTGTCGTGGCATTGGGCGCAGCTCAGGTTCAGCTGGCCGATGCGGGTGGTGAAGAGTTGTTGGCCGCGTTCGGCGGCTTGTCTGGTTTCCTTGTCGGTTGCCGGCGCCAGGGGGAGGCCGCGGCTTTGCAGGGCGATGTAGGTTTCCAGGGCCAGCAGGTCGGGTGATTCTGGCTTCAGCGGGGCGGCCTTCAGGGCGCCGGTGCGGCATTGATTGACCTGGCCGGATAGCGTGATCACTTTGCCGGCTGATTGGCTGAAGCGGGGGAATTTTGCGGCTGCGCCGCGCATGCTGGACTTGGCGTCGGTGTGGCAGGTGGCGCAGGATTTGCCGTTGCCGCCGATGGGAGCTGTGCGCCAGAGCACTTCGCCGTTGGCGACCCAGAGCATGGCGGGGTTTTGGGTGTCGTCGGCTTGCATCGCTTGCGTGGCGGGGGACATGTAGTCGCGGCCGGATTGGCGCTTTAAAACCGGTAAACCAGGGTCAGACCCGGAGGGTCTGACCCTGTCTGCGCTGGCGGCTGTGGTGACGGCTAGCGCCAGTAGCAGTGCGAACGTTGGCTTCATGGTTGCACCTGCAGCTGCCTGGTTTCGGTTTGTGCGAAACTGTTGTCGCCGGTCCAGGTGAATTCGAGCGGGCCGCTGGTGGTTGCCTTGATGAAGAAGGCTATATACGGGTTGGCGCTCATGGCGGGATGCAGCTCGGCGCTGATGACCTGCTTGCCGTTGTAGCGGCATTCGAATTTGCGGATGATGTCGCGCGGGAGGGGCTTGCCGTCGGGGCCGGGGCGGAAGCCGGTCTCCATCATGTGGGCGATCAGGGCACGTACTTCGATTATCTCGCCGGGCCTGGCGCTGGCGGGCATGTGGATCAGGGCGCTGGCCATGTCAGATGGGCTCCCCTTCTACGCAGGCCGCCAGGGCGACGATCACGTCGACCGTCTGCTGCCACCATTGGCCGTCGCTGGTGCGGGCCAGGGCGGTGAGCGTCTGGCTGGTGGCGAGGCGGATGCGGGTGCTGATTTCCGGCGTGCCGGCCAGGGCCGTCAGCTTGAATCTCGCGACGTCGGGGAGCGGGTTCTTTTCGTTGAAGATGGCGATGTCGGTGACGTGGGCTTGCTCGGTCATCGGGCTGTCGACCCTTACCGTGATGGGGACTGCGTTGCCGTTGTCGATCAGTTGGGCGATGTCGATCTGCACGCGGCCGCGCTGGATGCTGGCGTTGCTGGTGTAGGCGGCGATGGCGGCTGTCATCTCGGCGGGCGTCGCTTGGGCGGGGCGGACTAGCGCCAGTAGCGGCAACGCGGCGAGGAGTTGGCGGCGGGTGGTCATTTCTTTTCTGCGGCCTTGAGCGTGACGAGGTAGGCGACGACGTCTTCGATTTGCTGCGTTGTGAGGATGGTCTTGTCGCGGTATGTCGGCGCTACGCGTGTCAAGCCCGTGGTTTTGGCGTACGAGGGCATGATGGTGCTGGGGTTGACGGCACTGTTGTCTGCGATTCGCTGGCGGAGCTCGGCCCTGGTGTAGCGGTCGCCGACGCCGGCGAGGTCGGGGGCCAGGTTGCCTTGGAAGCGTTCCTCGGGGATGGGGGCGCTGTGGCAGAGGAGGCAGAGGCCTTGCTGGCGGTTGGCGACGATGGCGCGGCCAGCTTCTGCGTTGCCTTCCTGGGCTTGGGCGGTGTTGAGCGTCAACAGGGCTGCAAGCAAAAACCGGTAAACCTGGGTCAGACCCAAGGGTCTGACCCAGTCTGCTCGCGGGCCGCGGACTGGCGGCATTTCTTTATGCCTTTTTCAGGCTGTGGTTCTTTAGCGGGAGGTCGCGGATGCGCTTGCCTGTGGCGGCGAAGATGGCGTTCAACACTGCGGGGGCGGCGACGGCGATTGTCGGTTCGCCAACGCCTCCCCAGAAGCCGCCGCTTGGCATCACGACCGTTTCGACCTTCGGCATTTCATCCATCTTCAGCACGTTGTAGGTGTCGAAGTTGGTTTGCTCTGCTGCGCCGTCCTTGATCGTGATCTCGCCGTAGAGCGCTGCGCTCAGGCCGTAGACGAAGCTGCCTTCCACTTGCGCTTCGATCTGCTGCGGGTTCACGGCGTGGCCGGGGTCGGTGGCGGCGACGATGCGGTGGATCTTCAGCTTGCCGTCCTTGCTGACCGAGACTTCCGCCACGGCGGCGACGTAGCTGCCGAAGCCCATCGTTTGCGCGATGCCGCGGTAGATGCCTTTCTTCGGCGGCTTGGACCAGCCGGCTTTTTCGGCCACCGCGTTCAGGACTGCCAGGTGCTTTGGGCTGTCCTTCATCAGCTTGCGGCGCAGGGCCAGCGGGTCCTGTTTCGTGGCGTGCGCGATTTCGTCGAGGAAGCATTCGACGTAGATCGTGTTCTGGTTCAGGTTCACGCCGCGCCAGAAGCCTGGCGGCACGGCAGGGTTGCGCATGGCGTGGTCGATCAGCAGGTTCGGGATGGTGTAGCCGAACGAGGCTTCCGGGCCGGGCGGGTTCAAGCCCTGGAAGACTGCAGGGTCCTTGCCGTCCTTGACGTTCTGCGGGAACAGCGCGGCCAGGATCGATTGGCCGGCGATGCGCATGTGCAGCGACGTTACCTCGCCTTTTGCGTCCAAGCCTGCGGTCAGCTTGCACTGGGTGACCGGGTGGTAGCGGCCGTGCTGCATGTCTTCTTCGCGGGTCCAGATCAATTTGATCGGCGTGCCCGGCATTTCCCTGGCGATCTTCACGACCTGGGTTACCCAGTCGTGCGTGGCGCCGCGCCGTCCGAAACCGCCGCCGAGATGCAGCTTGGTCACGTCGCATTTGGACTGCGGCAGGCCGGCTGCCTCGCTGGTCGCGGCCAGGGCGGCTTCGCCGTTCTGCGTCGGGGTCCAGACGTCGCAACGCTCCGGCGTCCACACGGCGGTGGCGTTCATCACCTCCATGGTGGCGTGGTTCTGGTGGGGGTAGCTGTAGACGGCTTCGATCTTGCGGTGGGCGCTGGCCAGGGCAGCCTTGGCGTCGCCGTTGCTGTTGCCGACTGCCGCTTCCGGTGCATCCAGGCCGGCCTTGATCCAGGCGGCGGTGTCCTTGCTGTTCATGCCGGCGTTGGGGCCCTTGTCCCATTCGATCGGCAGGGCGTCCAGGGCGCTGCGGGCGCGCCACCAGGTGTCGGCCACGACGGCCACAGCGCTGTCGCCGACCTGCAGCACTTTCTTCACGCCGGGCTTGCCGGCGATGGCGGCGGCGTCGAAGCTTTTTACCTTGCCGCCGAAGACCGGGCAGTCCTTGATCGCTGCGTTCAGCATGCCGGGCAGCTTGAAGTCCATGCCGTAGATTTGCTTGCCGGTGGTCTTGTCGGCCGTGTCCAGGCGCGCCAGGCGCTTGCCGGCCAGCTTCCAGTCTTTCGGGTCTTTCAGGTTGATGTCGGCAGCGGCGGGCGCCTGCAGCTTGCCTGCTGCGTCGGCGACCTTGCCGTAGGTGAGCGTGCGGCCGGATGGCGTGTGGGTGATCACGCTTTTCGCTGCCGCGCATTCGGCGGCTGGCACGCCCCACTGGGCGGCGGCGGCCTGCACCAGCATCATGCGGGCTGCGGCGCCGCCCTTGCGGACGTATTCATGCGATTCGCGCACGCCGCGGCTGCCGCCGGTGGAGAAGCTGCCCCAGACGCGATTGCGCGCCAGCTGGCGGCCGGGCGACGGGTATTCGGTGGTGACCTTGCTCCAGTCGCCATCCAGTTCTTCCACCACCAGTTGCGCCAGGCCGGTCAGCGTGCCCTGGCCCATCTCGGAACGGGCGATGCGGACCACGATGGTGTCGTCCGGCTTGACCACGACCCAGGCGTTGATCTCGGGCGCATCTGGCGCCGCGGTGGCCTGCGCCTGCTGCGCTTCTGCGAACGGGATATGGAAGCCGAACATCAGGCCTGCGGTGGCGCCCAGCGAGCGGCCGATGAAGCCGCGGCGAGTCATCATGCTCATGCCTTGCTCCCTTCCACGATGTCCAGGCCTGCAGTCTTCACGTCGCCGCCCCTGGCGATCATGTGGATGGCCTTGCGCACGCGGTTATAGGTGCCGCAGCGGCAGATATTGGTCATCGCCGCGTCGATGTCGGCGTCGGTCGGGTTCTTCTTCTGCTTCAGCAGCGCGGCGGCGGCCATGATCATGCCGGACTGGCAGAAGCCGCATTGCGGCACGTCCAGCGCGGCCCAGGCCTTTTGCACGGGATGGCTGCCGTCGTTGCTCAGGCCTTCGATGGTGACGATCTTCTGGTCGGCCGTCACGGTGGAGACAGGGCGCACGCAGCTGCGCGTCGGCTCGCCGTCAATGTGCACGGTGCAGGCGCCGCATTGCGCCACGCCGCAGCCGTATTTGGTACCGGTGAGTCCCAGCTGTTCGCGGATCACCCACAACAGGGGCGTATCTTCTTCGGCCTCGAACTCGCGTACCTGGCCATTGACGTGCAATTTCATTTCCTGCCTCCGGGGATAGGGTGGGATGTGAATTCGCGAATCTTACTCTCGTTTTAGCTAACTTGTGTTCGTTCGGGCAATTTTGACTTAGGTCAAAGATTTTGCTGCGTCGCATCAATAGACTTTTACTTACCGAATATCAATGACCACATGAAAGAGGTAGTGAAATGAAGAAAGCGATTTTGGCAGCTGTCCTGGGTAGCGTGGCGTTTGGTGCAATGGCGCAGCAAACGCCTTGGCAAGTACGCGCACGTGCCGTGCACATCAACCCCGCAGACAAGTCCGACCCGATTGCCGGCGTGGGCCCATCCGACCTGATCACCGTCAGCAGCAAAACCATTCCGGAAGTGGATATTTCCTACTTCTTCACCCCGAATATCTCCGCCGAGCTGGTGCTGACCTATCCGCAGAAGCACACCGTGTATGTGGCTGGCGAATCCGCCGGCACGTTCAAGCACCTGCCGCCGACCCTGCTGGCGCAGTACCACTTCACCCCATCCTCGCAGCTCAGCCCTTACCTGGGCGTGGGCGTGAACTGGACCACCTTCTCCAAGAACAAGATCCTGGACGGCCAGGGCAGCCTGGAACACGACAGCTTCGGCCTGGCCCTGCAGGCTGGCGTGGACTACAAGCTGGACAAGAACTGGTCGCTCAACCTGGACATCAAGAAAGTGCAGATCCGCAGCGACGTGCTGCTTGCCGGCACCAAGGTCAGCAAGGTCAAGGTTGACCCGGTCATGTTCGGCGTGGGCGTAGGCTACCGCTTCTAACGGCTGGCACCTAGTTGCTGAACAAGCCGCCCTGCACTTCCGCGCGCAGCTCCTGGGCCAGCGCGCGGCGGCGCGGGTCGGTGGCGAAGTAGCCGATATCGACTGCGACGCCATTCGATTCAAGGTGAATCAGGTCGCCGTAGCGGGCGGGCATCTGCAGCCGGAGAAAGTAGAGTTCGAGCTGCGTTACGCTCATTTTGCCGGCGGAGACCTGCTCCACCAGCAGCTTGCCGTTGGCGAGCACGATGTGTTCATAGTCCGTGGCATGGCGGGCGAAGTAAAGGAAGGCGGCCGCCACGGCCGTCATCTCCAGCGCGGTGAACAACAGCACCTGCCACATGCCCATGATCACAAAGCCGGTGGCAACCGCAAACGAGAGCAGGCACATCAGGGCATAAGCCATCCCCATCTGCTGAGGCGACAATGAACAATTGCGCCGCAGCAGCCATTCCCTGCGTTCCCTGAGCAAGTCCCGGTTCATGGGGACATTCTAGGCACAACTCGCTGGCAAAGGCAAAATGTCCTTGGTGCTTCCCGTGCCCGGCGTGGGCTTTTCGTCGGCGCGCGGCAACGTGAAGATGAAGGTGGCGCCTTCGTTCGGCTTGCTGCGGGCCGAGAGCGTGCCGCCGTGGGCTTCGGCGAGCTGGCGCGAGATGTAGAGGCCCAGGCCCAGGCCGGCCGGCATGCCTTCCATCTTTCCGCGTTCGAAGGGTTCGAAGATTTTCGGCAGCACTTCCTCGGGGATGCCGACGCCCTGGTCGATCACCTCGATGCGGGCGTTCTGGCTGTCGGCATGCAGGCGCACGTCGACCGGCTTGCCGCCGCCGTAGCGCAAGGCGTTGTTGATCAGGTTGACGATGACCTGCTCCACGCGGAACTCGTCCCAGCACCCGGCCACGGGCTGCACGATCGACAGGCGCAGTTCGCTGTGCATGTCGGCGGCGTGCTGCGACAGGTCGCCGACAATCCGCTGCAGCAGCGCTTCCAGGTCGACGCGGGCCGGACGGATCGACAGTTTGCCGGCGCGGATGCGCGAGACGTCGAGCATGTCGTCGATCAGGCGCACCATGGCGTGGATCTGGCGCATGTCGCGCGCCACCATGCGTTCCAGCTGCTCCGGCGCGAAATGGTCCATGTTGCCGCGCTCGAGCTGCAGCTTGCGCATCTGCGCTTCCAGGTACAGGGTGTTGAGCGGCGTGCGCAGTTCATGCGCCACCATGGACATGAACTGGTCGCGCATTTCCAGCGCGCGTTGCAGTTCCTGCTGCACGGCGTTCAGCTCGCGCACCGTGGCCTCTCGCTGTTCGACGATCTGTCGCACCTCCTGCTTTTGCCGGAACAGGTCGACAAAGACATTGACCTTGCTTCGCACCGCATCCGGATCGAGCGGCTTGTAGAGGAAGTCCACCGCGCCCGCTTCGTAGCCCTTGAAGGCGTAATTCAGCTCCTTGCCGGCGGCGCTCACGAAGACGATCGGGATATGGCGCGTCTTGCCGGTGCCGCGCATCAGCTCCGCCAGTTCAAAGCCGTCCATGCCCGGCATCTGCACGTCGACGATGGCCAGCGCGAATTCATGTTCGAGCAAGAGGGCGAGCGCCTCTTCGCCGGTACGGGCCTGGTAGATCACGCGGTCGTCGGCGCGCACCAGGGCATTCAGCGCGCGCAGGTTTTCCGGCAAGTCGTCCACCAGCAGGACATTGGTCGGTTCCATCAGTGCTTCTCCAGCATCAGCAATAGTTGCTTGATTTGTTCCAGCGGCAACACCAGGTCCGGCTGGCGCACGCGGATGGCCTCCAGCGGCATCACGCCGACATTGGCTTCTTCCGGGTCCTGCACCACCGTCAGGCCGCCCGCCTTGCCAATGGCGGCCATGCCTTGCGCGCCGTCGTCATTGGCGCCGGTCAGCAGCATGCCCGCCAGGCGTGATCCATACACGTCTGCCGCTGATTCCATAGTAATGTCGATTGCGGGACGTGCAAAGTGCAACGGTGCGTCGCAGCTCAGCGAAAAGCTGCGTTCATTTTCAAGCAACAGGTGGTAACCGGCTGGCGCAAAATACAGGGTACCCGGAATGATGTCTTCCTTGTCGCCCGCTTCGCGCACCGGTACCTGCACCCGTTGTTGGAAGACGTCCACCAGCTGGTTTTGGCGACCGCTCCTCACATGCAGCACCACCACGATCGGCAGGCGGTAGCCGCGCGGCAGTGCCGGCAGCACCTGGATCAAGGCGTTCACGCCGCCGGCCGACGCGCCAATGACGATCGCCTCCGTGGTGCGGCCTCGCACAGCCATGTCCAGCGCAGGGTCGGTTTGCATTATTTTTTCCTGAACAGGCGGTCGCGCTTGGCGAGCACTTCAAACCGGGGAGCGTAAGTGGAGAAGTCGATGCTCTCCTTGCTGCCCAGCCCCAGGAAGCCGCGATGGCAAAGCGACTCGTGGAACAGCCCGAGGGCCCGTTCCTGCAGCTTCTTGTTGAAGTAGATCATCACGTTGCGACAGCTGATGAATTGGGTCTCGGCGAACACCGAGTCGGTAGCCAGGCTATGGTCGGCGAAGGTGACGTTTTCGCACAGCGAGCGGTCGAACAGGGCGGCGTTGTAGGCGGCCGTGTAGTAGTCGGAGAAAGCGCGCTTGCCGCCGGCCGCCTGGTAATTGGCGGTGTAGGTGCGCATGTTCTCGAGCGGGAAAACGCCTTTCCTGGCTTTTTCCAGCGATTGCGGATTGATGTCGGTGGCGTAAATGAGGCTGCGCTCCAGCAGGCCTTCTTCCTTCAGCAGGATGGCGAGCGAATACACTTCCTCGCCGGTGCTGCAGCCCGCGACCCAGATCTTCAGCGAGGGGTAGGTTCCGAGCACCGGGGTCACATGCTCGCGCAGGCCGATGTAGTACGTGGGGTCGCGGAACATTTCCGTGACGGGGATGGTCAGGTATTGCAGCAGCTGGCTGAAGGCGTTGGGCTCGTGCAGCACGCGCGATTGCAGCTGCGAGACGGTGGCGCAGCCCATTTCACTCATGGCGTGCAACACGCGGCGTTTCTGCGAAGCGCCGGTGTAGTCGCGGAAGTCGTAGCTGTACCTGAGGAAGATCGCCTCCATCAGCATGCGCAGCTCGATGTCGACGCTGCCGATTTGTGCGCCGTCGCTCATCACACCGTGTCCAGGGCAGGCATCCACACGCGGAGCAATGAATACAGGCGCGACAGGTCGATCGGCTTGGCCAGGTAGTCGTTTGCGCCGGCGGCCAGGCATTGCTCCTGGTCGTCCTTCATGGCCTTGGCGGTGATGGCGATCACCGGCAGGCGGGCGAAGCGCGGGTCGGCGCGCAGGCGGCGCGTGGCTTCCAGGCCGTCCATGCCGGGCATCATGATGTCCATCAGCACCAGGTCGATGTCGGGCACGGCATCGAGCTTGTCGAGGGCTTCTTGGCCATTGCGGGCGATTTCCACCAGGGCTCCCTGTTGTTCGATGGCGCTGGTCAGGGCGAAGATGTTGCGCACGTCGTCGTCCACCAGCAGGATGCGGCGGCCTTCGAAGACGCGGTCGCGGCTGCGCACTGCCTTCAGCATGGTTTGCCGTTCGCTGGAGAGCAGGGACTCGACCTTGTGCAGGAACAGGGTGACTTCGTCCAGCAGGCGCTCCGGCGAGCGGGCGCCCTTGATGATGATGGAGCGCGAGTATTTCGACAGCTCCGCTTCTTCGGCGCGCGTCATGCTACGTCCAGTATAGACAATCACCGGCGGAAAGCTGGCGATCTCCTGCTGCGACATGTGCTGCAGCAGTTCGCTGCCTTGCATGTCGGGAAGTTTCAGGTCCATGATCATGCAGTCGAAGATGGTGGCGCGGAGCTGCTCCAGCGCTTCGGCGCCGCTGGCGACGGCTGCGATGGCGATGTCCTCGTCTTCGATCAGCTTGACCATGCTGTCGCGCTGGCGGGCGTCGTCTTCCACCAGCAGGATGTGCTTGATCTTTTGCGTGAAGCGGCGTTCCAGGCGCTCGAACGCGGCCAGCAGCTGGCTGCGCCCGGCGGGCTTGTGCACAAAGCCGATGGCGCCCAGGTGCAGGGCTGCTTCGCCGCTGTCGGCGCCGCTGATCACATGCACGGGAATGTGGCGGGTTTGCGGGTTGTCTTTCAGCATTTGCAGCACCGACAGGCCAGAACGGTCGGGCAGGCGGATGTCGAGCATGACGGCTTGCGGCTGGTGTTCTTCGGCCAGCTTCAGGCCTTCCTCGGCGGTGAAGGCGACCAGGGCGCGATAATTCGATTCGTGCGCCAGGTCGTACAGGATGCGGGCGAAGTCGGGGTCGTCTTCGATGATCAGCACTTTGCGCTCCGGCGGCGGGGCGGCGGCGCGGTCGTCGTCGAAGGGGCGCAGCGGGGCGCCGGCCTCGCCCGGACCGGCGGCGGCGATCGGCGGGTCGCCCGGCATCGATAGCGGCGCGGTTGCGGCGACAGGCGGTGCGGCGGCGGGCCCGCTAGGCGGTGCGTCCGCACGGCCTGCCGGCTGCAGCGCCGCGTCGCCGGGCGGCGCAGCTACCGCCCACTGCGTCGGCAACAGCAAAGTGAAGGTGCTGCCCTGCCCTTCCACGCTGGACAACTCGACTTCCCCGCCCAGCAAGCGCGCCAGGTCGCGCGAAATCGACAAGCCCAGGCCGGTCCCGCCAAAGCGCCGGCTTGGCGTGCCGTCGCCCTGCTGGAAGGCATCGAAGATCGCGCCCTGCTGCTCGGCCGGAACGCCGACGCCGGTATCGATGACGGCAAAGCGCAGCAAGCCCGCCTCGCCCGGCGACACGCGCAGGATCACCTTGCCGCGATCGGTGAACTTGACCGCGTTGCACAACAGGTTCTTGAGGATCTGCTCCAGCCGCTGCCGGTCGGTATAGACCTTTTCCGGCAGGCCGGGCAAAAGGTCGACCACGAACTCGAGCTGCTTTTCCCGCGCCAGCGGGACAAAGGCCGCCTGCAGGGAATCGATCATCGCCTGCAAGGCCACTTCTTCCGGCGCCAGTTCCAGCTTGCCCGCCTCCACCTTGGAGATATCGAGGATATCGTTGATCAGCGCCAGCAGGTCGTTGCCGGCGTTGTAGATGGTCTGCGCAAACCGCACCTGCTCCTCATCCAGGTTGCCCTGCGCGTTGTCGGCCAGCAGCTTGGCCAGGATCATGGAACTGTTCAACGGCGTGCGCAGTTCGTGCGACATGTTCGCCAGGAACTGCGACTTGTATTCGCTGGCCCGCTCCAGGTCGCGCGCCCGCGCCTCCACGTCGACGCGCGCCGCGGCCAGGGCGGCATTGCGCTGGTCCAGCATTTCCGCTTGCAGCTCCAGCTTCTGGTTGCTCTGCTCCAGTTCCAGCTTCTGCGTTTCCAGGCTGACCTGCGAGCGCTCCAGCACGCGCGACTGCTCCTCCAGTTCCTCGTTGGCGGTACGCAGCTCCTCCTGCTGCACCTGCAATTCCTCGTTCAGCGACTGTGTTTCGGCCAGCACCTCGGCCAGGCGCTGGCGGGCAACGGTCGCCTCGATCGCCATGCCGACATTGCCCGCGACCAGTTCGAGGAAGTCCAGCTCGCGCCGCCCCACTTCGCGCAGGAAGCCCAGCTCCACCACGCCGTTCACCCGGCCATCGCTATGCACCGGCAGCAGCACAAGCTGTTGCGGCATGCCGTCGCCCAGCGACGAAGACACCTTGATATAGCCGGCCGGCAGCTGCGCCATGTGCACGGCGCGCCGCGTGCGCGCAGCCTGGCCCACCAGGCCTTCACCCGGCAGCAAATGCTGCCCCTTCGCCTCATCCTCCTGGCGGAAGCCATGGGCCGCCGTGCGCTCCAGCGATCCATCCGGCTTGACCACGTAGAACGAGGCCACCGCCACGTCCAGGTAGCGCGCCATGAAGTCCAGCAGCGTCGACGACAGCAGCGGCAAGGCCATCTGGCCTATGCCCTGCTCGGCCAGCTGGCTCTGGCCCTCGCGCAGCCAGGCCTGGTGCTGCAACTGGTAAGCATGCGTGTGCTGCTCCTGCAGCGCATCGCGATAGACGTCCGACAGCCGCATCAGGTCGCGCCGCCCGAGCCACGCCAGCAGGCTGCTCACCGCCAGGCTGACGGCAAGGAAGATCGCCACTGTCCAGAAGCCCACCACGCGCACCGCCTCGCCGCGATTGGCGCGCTCCCGCTCTTCATGCGCGATGAACGCGCGGAACTGTTCGCGCAGGTCTTCCAGGGCCGCCTTGGCGGCGCCGGCGCGCAACATGCCGAGGTAGTCGCCCTGCTGGCGGCGGGTTGCGATCATCTGGTCCGCCGCACGCATCCACGCCTGGTGCTGGGCGCGGATCTGGCGCAGGCGCTCGACCTGGGTGGAGTCGTCCTCCACCAGTTCGCGCAGCGACTCGGAAGAGGCCTCGAAACGCGGGCGCGCGGCAATGTAGGGAGCAAGATAGGCATCATCACCTGTCAGCAGGAAGCCGCGCATGCCGCTTTCCATGTCGACCGCCAGCTTGCGCAATTCCTGCGCATTGCCGATCGCGCGCTCGGTGGATTCCACCGCGCTCCATGTACTCATCAGGTAGGCGAACAGCACAACGAAAATGCCGGCAGCAACGATCCCGCCGAGCAGCGGGACCTTCACATTCCGGTTGAGGATTCGGCGAAAGCCCTGGTCATCGATGGTCGAACTTCTTTGCATTGAAATGGTCAGACAGTCATCGGAAGCTCCCAGTGTACGCCTACGGCGGAGCTTGCGCGGCAATCGTGCGCGGAGGCTATAATTGCTTTCAAACCAATCACTTCCTTTCGCCCATGCGCAAAATCCTGACTGTCGTGCCGCTGTTATTGCTGGCTGGCTGCGTTAATGATTCCGCAACCTTCTATGCGGACGGCACGCGCGAACATACGCTGACCGTGCGGCGGCAGCAGGAATTTTTCTGGAAGGAAGATGCGCAGTACACGCTGATGGCCGCGCGACTGCCGGAATGCCAGCGGGCGATTTCCTTGGGCGAGATGCCGCTGGAAGGACTGGAGTTCGAGTTGTTCGCCAGCGGCGACAATGTCTGGAGCCTGCGCGCCGGAAAGTATGTCTGGCAGGTGGAAACCCAGGGCTGCACCCTGGTCGCCGAGGGCGGCAATACCACCGCCAGCGGAACCAAGCTGGGGACTTACGTGGCGGAGAGCAAGAAGTCGAAGATGCGTTTCGACGCGGAGGCTGCGCCGGCTGGCGCCTCGGCCGATGCTCCGCCCGCGCCGCAATAGCCGCCCTGCTCAGGCAATATTTACCACTACTTTACCTCCCCCGGCTGCTGCATGCGCGTGGTTCGCTTGCGCGAGCGTGAAGCGCTCGGCATTCAACTGCACCGACAGCTTGCCTGCATCGACCAGCCGCGCGGCCTCGCGCAGGATGGCGCCATGCGCCGCGCGCCCCTTGCCCGACAACAGGGGCAGCAGGGTGAATACGCCGGAATAGCTGGCTGCCCGGAACGACAGCGGCGCCAGGGCATGGGTACCCCAGCCAAGGGCACTGACCACGTGCCCGCCGTACTCGCGAACCACGCGAAACGATGCATCCAGCACTTCGCCGCCGACCGTGTCGTACACGATGTCGAATTCCTCGCCTTCGGCCTGCTCGATGAAGCGCGCCCCAAGGGCTTCGATCGCTTCGCGCTGGCCGGCACGGCCGGTTGCCGCAACCTGGGCGCCAAAGGCCAGCGCGAGCTGCACGACCATGCGGCCAACACCGCCTGCGCCGCCCTGCACCAGCACCGACTGGCCGGCCTGTACGCGCGCCCGGTCCACCAGCCCTTCCCATGCGGTGATGAAGGCCAGCGGCAGGGCTGCCGCTTCGCGCAGGCCGATGGTGCGTGGCGCATGTGCCAGCAGGTCGGCGTCGACAGCAGCATATTCGGCCAGAGAGCCCTGCACGCCACCCACGCCTCCCGTCATGCCGAATACGGCGTCGCCCGGGGCGAATGCGGTAACGCCAGGGCCGGCCGCCTCCACCACGCCCGCCATGTCGATGCCCAGCACCGCCGGCAACGGCATGCGCGCATGGGCAGCCTTTCCGGCGGCGATCTTGAGGTCGAGCGGATTGACGGCGCTGGCATGGATGCGTACCAGCACCTGACCTGCCGCCGCTACCGGCTTGGCGATTTCGGCTTGGACCAGCGGCTGGCCGGCCGCTTTGAGAATCATGGCTTTCATGGCGAGGGCTCCTGTGGGTTTCGATGACTGGCAGTGTAGGCATTGGCAGGCGCCGGAAAAACAGGGGCTGGCTGCAAACAGAATCCACGAATTGTGGATAATGGCGTGATGGACAAACTTGATGCCTTGCGCGTCTTTTGCGCGGTAGTGGAAACCGGTGGCTTCTCGCGCGCAGCGGAAAGGCTGGGCATTTCGACATCGTCCGTCACCGCGCAAGTCAATGCGCTGGAGGCCCACTTCGAGGTCAAGCTGTTGAACCGCACGACGCGCAGCATGTCGCTCACTGGCGAAGGGCGCGAGTGCTACGAGCAGGCGCAGCGCCTGCTGTCCGGAATGGAAGAGCTGGAGGCGAACCTGCAGCATGCGGCCCGCGAGCCGCGCGGCACCTTGCGCGTCAACATGCCCGGCCTGGTGTCACGGATCTACGTGGCGCCGGCATTGCCGCGCTTCCTCGCTCGCCATCCCGGCATTGTGCTCCAGGCCAGCGCCAGCGACCGCCTGGTCGATATGGTGGAGGAAGGATACGACGTGCTCTTGCGGCTGGGCGAAATCGGCGATGAGCGCCTGATCGCGCGGCAATTGCTGCAAACACGCTTCATTTGCTGCGCATCCCCGGCCTTCATCGCGCAACATGGCACCCCTTCGACACCGGGCGAACTGGCAGGATTCGCGTGCCTGCAATTCATCCTGCCGCGCGCCGGCCGCCTGCGCGCGTGGCGGTTCTCGGATGGCCTGGCGTTCACGCCGCCGGCGCGCGCCGCGTTCGACCATGTGGATTCCCTGGTCGAAGCATGCAAGGCCGGCGCCGGCATTGGCCAGTTCCTGTCGCTTTCGGTGGAAGGGGAGCTGCGCAGCGGCGCCCTGGTTCCGCTGCTCGCCGACTACCAGGCGCCCGGCCCCGCATTGACCGCGCTGTACCAGCAGCGGCACCAGCGAGCGGCCAAGGTGCTGGCGTTCGTCGACTTCCTTGGCGAGGTTTTCGCCTAGGCGGCCTTTTCACTGTCGAGGTGGGAAAGCTGGTAGTCGTTGTAGCGGCCGCCGGCTGCGGCGCCTTGCGGCACGATCAGCTCCAGCGCTGCCAGGTCGGATTGCAGCAGCACCGCGTCGAGCGCGCCCAGCGCTTCCTGCAGGCGGGTACGGGTGCGGGCGCCGACCAGGGGCACGATATCGGTGCCCTGCGCCATCACCCAGGCAATCGCCAACTGCGCCACGCTGATGCCCTTGGCCTGCGCCACCGCCCGCATGCGTTCCACCAGTTCCAGGTTGTGCTTCAGGTTATCGCCCTGGAAGCGTGGGCTGTGCAGGCCGCGGTAATCCTGCTCGCCTTCGCGCTGCGCGCTCCAGTGACCGCTGATCAGGCCACGCGACAGCACGCCGTATGCGGTGATGCCGACGCCCAGTTCCCGCGCCGTTTGCAGCAAGCCGTTTTCGATGCCGCGCGAGATCATCGAGTATTCGATCTGCACGTCGGCGATCGGGTGCACGGCATGGGCGCGGCGCAGCGTGTCGGCATTCACTTCGGACAGGCCGATGTGACGTACATGGCCCTTGCGCACCTGCTCCGCGATGGCGCCGACGGTGTCCTCGATCGGCGTGGCGGGGTCCAGGCGGGACGGGCGGTAGATGTCGATGTAGTCGGTGCCCAGGCGGCGCAGCGAATAGGCCAGGAAATTGGCCACGGCCTGCGGGCGCGAGTCGTAGCCGATAAAGCCGCCGTCCGGGTCGCGCAGGGCGCCGAACTTCACGCTGACCTGCACCTGCTCGCGGTGGCGGCCCTGCAGCGCCTCGCCCAGCAGCATTTCATTGTGGCCCATGCCGTAAAAGTCGCCGGTGTCGAGCAAGGTGACGCCGGCATCCAGCGCGGCGTGGATGGTGGCCAGGCTTTCGGCGCGGTCGGCCGGGCCGTACAGGTCGGACATGCCCATCAGGCCGAGGCCGAGTTGGGAAGTTTGCGGGCCGGTGCTGCCAAGTTTGCGGGTTTCCATGCGTGCTCTCCAGGTGGGGTTTCGATGGGAACCATTGTGCTATTATCGAATCCAACAATAAATGCCTCGTTTATTACATCTTTATTCGGCAATAGATAACAATGGACCAGTTCAAGGCCATGCAGGTCTTCCTGGCGGTGGCCGACAGCAAGAGCTTCACCCAGGCCGCCGAACAGCTCGACCTGCCGCGCCCCACCGTGACCAATGCCGTGCAGGCCATCGAGCAGCAGCTCGGCGTGCGGCTGCTCCAGCGCACCACGCGCAAGGTCAGCCTGACGGTGGAGGGGCAGCTGTATGTGGAGCGCTGCCGTGCGCTGCTCAATGAACTGGAGGACATCAATGCCCTGTTCCTGTCCGATGGCCGCAAGCCTTCCGGCACGATCCGGGTCGACCTGCCGGAGCGAATCTCGCGCTTGAGCGTGATTCCTGCGCTGCCGGACTTCTTCTCGCGCTACCCGGAGATCAAGATCCGGGTCGGGGCCAATGACCGCATGGTCGACCTGGTGGGGGAAGGCATCGATTGCGCGGTACGGGCGGGGGTGTTGCGGGACTCCACCCTGGTGGCCAGGCCGCTGGGGGCGATGGTGCAGGTGAACGTGGCGTCGCCTTCTTACCTGGCGGCGCATGGGACGCCGCGGACGCTGGAGGATTTGCGCGAGCATTGGGCGGTCAATTACTTTTCCAGCCAGACCGGGCGCGACCTGCCCTGGGAGTACGTGGTGGATGGGGAGGTCAGGACGCTGTCGGTGCGCAGCAGGGTGTCGGTGGGGAGTTCGGAGGCTTACCTGGGGGCTTGCCGGGCGGGGATCGGGCTGGCGCAGATTCCGTTGCCGGGGATTGAGCACTTGCTCGCCAGCGGGGAGCTGGTGGAGGTGCTGCCGGCGTGGCGGCCGGCGCCGTTGCCGGTGTCGATCATTTACTCGCACAACCGGCATCTGTCGCCGCGGGTGCGGGTGTTTGTGGATTGGCTGGCGGAGGTCTTGCGGCTGGGCTGATTTGACCCCTGGTACGCGACGGCCGCGTATCGGTGTCTGACCCTGTGGGTCAGACACCGGTTTACCGGTTTTAGATACCCGCCCGCAAAGCGTCAACCAACGCAAGCCCCGCCGGCAGCTTCGCCACCAGCTTCTGCGCCTGCGTCAGGTTACGCTGCTTGAACCCATCCGGCGCATTGGCAAAATCCTGCCCCAGCGCCGCGGCCGCAGCTTCGATACGCGCGGTATCGCCCGGCGTGGTATCGATCAGCGCCAAGAGGTAGGTCGCCCCCCACTGGATACGCGTCGCCGGCCCGACCGCCGAACGCCACGCCTTCTCATACCAATCCAGCATGCCCGGCAGGTCGCCGCGCCGCTTGGCCGCCGATGCAAGGCTCAACTTGAAGTAATACGGCGCATGCGATTCCACCAGCACCGACTGCAGCAAAGCTTCCGCCTCCGCATGCAGCCCCGCATCATTCAGCGCGCTGACCGCCGTGTTGACCAGCGTATGCCGCCCATACTTGTCATCCACCAGCGCCAGCGCCTGCTGCACACGGGTACGCACAAGCTGCGGCAAGCCTTCCGCCACATGGCCCATGCGCGACATGCGCACCTGCAAGCGCACCGCAGTCAGGCGGTCCGGCGCCGACAACCACATGTCCTCGGCCCATACCTGAGCGGCACCGGCCATGGCAGCCGCCAGTTCAGCGTGGCGCGCCGGCGCAGCGCGCACCAGCTGGTGGCCGCTGTTGCCGAAGATGTCCATATTGGCGCGCGCAACGCGCTCGTCGCCCAGCACCTTCAACAGGAATTCAGGCGACGAGGCATCGACCACGCGGCCGGCCTGCGCCACCATCGCATGCAGGCGCAGGCGCACGGCGGCATCTTCCACCTGGCGCGCCGCAGCCGGCGCCTCGCCGGTCACGGCGGCGGCAGCCAGTTGCGACAGGGTGGTCAGCGTCACGCCCAGGTCGCGCCCTTGCAGCAGCACGCCTTCATCGGTATCCCACGAGTAGTTCGACAGCAGCGTCCATTCGGACGGCGACAGGGCACGCTTGCCATCCAGCGCAGCAGCCATCGACTCGCCCGCCGTATGGCCGGCAAAACGCGCCGCCATCAGGGCCTCGCCAAACAGTTCGCCATCGAGTTCGCACGGCAGACGGGTGATCTCGCTGCCATCCGGACGGTACATCACCATGGTCGGATAGCTGCGCAGCTTCAGGCGCGCCGCCAGTGCCTGCGCGTTCGGGCTGTCGCCATCGAGCTGCATCGCCACCATGCTTTGCAGCCTGGCCTGGAAATCTTCGCGGCCGAAGATTTCGTACTTGACCCGGTTGCACGGCGGGCACCACACGGCGCCCCAGTACAGGAACAGCGGACGGCCGGCAGCGCGGGCTGCCTCCAGTGCGGCGTCGAAATCGCCTTCGAACCATTCGATAGCGTTAGCCATGGATCAGGACTCGCGAGCCAGTGCCAGGAATTCGGTGCGCATCGCCAGGTTCGGCTGCAGCTCGCCCAGCATGGCGGAGGTCACGGTCTCTTCGCCGGCGGTGCGGATGCCGCGCGACTCCATGCACAGGTGGCGGCACTTGACCACCACGCCCACGGCCTTCGGTTCCAGCACTTGCATCAGCGCTTCGGCGATCTGCATGGTCATGCGTTCCTGCACCTGCAGGCGCTTGGAGAACACGTCCACCAGGCGGGTCAGCTTGGACAAACCGACAATCTTGCCATTCGGGACATACCCCACGGTGGCCTTGCCGAAGAATGGCGCCAGGTGGTGCTCGCAATGGCTGTACACCGGGATGTTCTTCACGACGATCAGCTCGTTGTACTGCTCGGCGCCATCCTCGAAAGCCTTCAGCACTTCCGCCGGGTCCTGGCCGTAGCCCGACACCCAGTGCTTCCACGCCTTGTGGACGCGGTGCGGGGTTTCGATCAGGCCTGGACGGTCCGGGTCTTCGCCCAGGTGCTCCAGCAGGCGGCGCCAGTCGGCTTCGGTGAATACTTCTTTAGTCATGATTGCAAGAACCGTGAAATGTGGAATCTAATCCACCAGTATACAGCGTTCAGGGTCGGTTCGCTGCCAGCAGCTCGCTGGCGATGGAAACCGTATGCGTCAGTGCCGGCCACTCATCTTCGGGGCCAAACCAGCGCGCATCGCTGATTTCGCTGGGGTCGGTGACGATCTCGCCGTCCAGGTATTCGGCGGTGAAGGCGATCATCAGCGAATGCGGGAAAGGCCAGGACTGGCTGCCGAAGTATTTGAGATTGTGCACGCGCAGGCCGACTTCCTCGAACACTTCGCGGTGCACTGCTTCTTCCACCGATTCGCCGGCTTCCAGGAAGCCCGCCAGCGCCGTGTAGCGCTTGTACGGCGAATTGGCGTGCGCCGCCAGCAGGCGCTGCCTGCCCTTCCTGATCAGCACCATCATGGCAGGCGAAATGCGCGGGTACGCAAGGTGGCTGCAGGCGGTGCAGCGCATGGCGCGCTCGCCGGGCGCCAGCAGCATCGGCGAGCCGCAGGCGCCGCAAAAGCGGTGCGTGCGCGCCCATTCGGCGATCTGGTAGCCGCGCCCGGCCACGCCGAGCAAGCCATCGTCGACGGCGCCGAACAGTGCGCGCAGGCCGACGTAGGCGTGGCCCTCCAGCGGCGGGGTGTCGTGCGGCGCCTGCGCGACCTGCCAGTAGCGCCCTTCCCAGGTGCCGAGCGGCATCGCGCCGGCCAGTTCCAGGCCGGCGGCAAGCAGTTCCGCGTGCGGCGGCAGGGCCAGGCTCTCCTCCCGCAACAGCAGCCGGTCTTTGTGGAAGACCAGCGTCTGGATGTTTTCAGCAGGAGCTGGCTGGATCAGGGGCAGGAAACCGGCGGGGGTCTGTAGCATGGCGTTCAATATAGTCCTGGCAACAGGGCGATCATACTTGAACTTCTAGCGCCGCGAGCGAATGGCCTCGAGCACCTGGGCTGCCGTCAGCTTCTTGCCGATCTTGTGGCCGGCCTGCTTGTATTCACGCAAGGCGCGCTCGAGCTCGGCTTCGCTCGGCTTCACCGGCGCCAGGGATTTCGCCAGCAGCGGCAGGATTTCCTTGCGCATGAAGCGCGGCCCCGAGGCGATGAGCTGCCAGATCAGCAGGCCAAAGCCGGCCACCAGGCCCAGCAGGAAGCCCGGCGGACCATAGCTTGACGATATGGCCGAGCCAATGACAGGCAAGACAAAGCACAGGCCGATGCCGCCGGCGATTGCCAGCGCCACCCCGCCATCCATATGCGTGGTGGCGAAGTGCCGTTCCACCTTGGGCGACAACAGGTTGATCGGGGAGTAGATCAGCCCCAGGCGCTCTTCTTCCGACAGCAGGTGCGGTGCGGTCTTGACGCGCACTTCGAGGGCCAGGCGCTGTTCCAGGGCCTCATCCAGGCCGGGGTGGGTCTCGCGCTTCAGGGTTTCCATGGGACCGGAGCTCTTCGAGACGCGGGCATAGGCATTCACGTCGGCATCGCTGAACGCGCCGCAACTGGTGCAGGTGCGCTGGTGCCCGACCAGCTTGCCCTCGCCGAAGCTGATGTAATACACGTGGCCGGCCGAGCCGAGGCGCGTCATGCGGAAGGCGCGCGGCACCCTGCAAACGCCGCAGAAGTCCGCGACATATCCCACTGTGCGGCGCGTAATCTTGCGCCCCCAGACAATGAACACGATCTTTTCCTTTGGGAAATAAATATCAAATCATGAATGACCGTGTATTTTCTGTCAATTACAAATATTACATAACTACTTTTTTTGTCGCATCAGCGCCAACGGCAGGCCCACCAGCATAGCCAGCCAGGGGAAGCGGACGATGATGTGCGATACGGCGACCACCAGCACACTGAGTACCGCAATCGCGGCGGCGAGGCCGATGCGGCGCGTCCACTTGCCTTCCGCCGGTGGCTGCGCTGCGCCGACGGGCGCCAGGTTCAGGGGCGCGGCCCGAGCCGAAGGCGCGACCGGCGCTTGCTCGGGCGCCGGCGGCGGCTGGAGCAGGCGTGCGCCGGCATGCTGCGTGGCCGTTGCGCTGCCGATATTGGCGGCGCGCAGCAGGACTTCAGCGACCCAGCTATCGAGACGCTCGCCCCAGTGCCGCATGGCTGCCGCGCCCGCCTCGTCCATGTAGTGGTAGCTGCTGTTTTCGTTCTTGGAATTGGTGTCGTTTGCGAATTTTCCCTGCTTGTGGACCAGCGTCGCCAGCACCCGGTGCGCCAGCGAGTCGGCGCCGTGGGCGACGAACAGCGGCATCCTGGCCCACTCAGCGCTCGCCCTGGTTTCGGCACAAAAAGGCGCGGCCGGCACCGCGTCGGAAGGCACCGGGGCCGCGAGATCGGCGGCGATCTCGGCGGCCAGCTTCTTCCAGTCCGTATGCGGCACCTCGAGCACGCCCGGCCGCTCCTCCAGGTACAGGTAGCAATCGACGTCGCCGGCATGGCTGGCGGCGCTGGGAACACGCTGGCTGCCGTCATTCCACGCGGCCCGTTCCTTGCCAACGGCCCAGAGCTGGTAGCGGTCGGGAAAATGGACCGCCACCACATGCCGGCTCCAGTCCATGGCCGGCAAGGCGGCGATGCCAAGCCCCGTTGCCGGATGCAGTGACAGCCGCGTGGCCCCGGCTTGGGCCAGCGTGGCCAGCCACAGGGGGAAGTCGTCGGCCAGCAAGGCGTTCCCGCTGCGGTCGCGGAACTGCAGCCGCGCGCCAAAGAAAATCCCATGCTGGTACCAGTCCTCGAGCGCAAGCTTCTTGCGCAGGAAGGCGCTGCCATGACTGACCAGGGCCACCTGGCGCTGGATAGACTCCCGTTCGCAGCTCATTGAGTCCAGTTCATCTGGTGCAGGTCGCGCTGGATCTCGCTCACCAGCAGCGGCGACAGGGAACGCCAGGACGCTCCGCCCAGCCCGCAACGCGTGATCGTATGGATCGCCGCCGGATCGGCAGGTCCACCGACGAACCACTCCCCTTCCAGGGCGAGGCAGACCGTCTGCCCGCCGTCGAGCGTCTTGGTGAACGAGCCGATGCAGCCGCCATCGCCGACTTCGCGCTCCCAGCCGCGGTTTTCCAGTCCCAGCAGGGCGCCCGTGCTGACTTTGCGGTCCCGCCATTCGGGCAGGATGCTGCCGTCGAGCGTCGCCTCGTCCAGGCGGTAAGTGGCGCGGCCCAGTTGTTCGAAGGGCTGCAGGATGTCGTAATCGGCGAACAACTGCGCAAACGCCTGCGCGTCGGCATCCGCCAGTTCGAGGCGGTGCGGGATGCCTATCCTGGCGTCCTGCGGCAGTTGCACGGCGCTGTCGTCGACGCCGGCATAACTCAGGTCTTCGGCAACCCGGAACAGGATAAGCAAGCTGCCGCCCGCATCGTAGGCGCCCCACGCCAGCCGCGAGACCAGGTGGCGCAGCAAGGGATGGCGCACCAGCAGGGTTTCGAACTCTTCCACCGTCCAGCGCCGCTGCTTGCACATGGCGCTTTCCAGGCGAGCGACCTGGGTGCTGGCGACGTTCTTCGCCTGCTTCTTGAGGTCCTTGTAGCGCTGGGAGGCGGCCTTGGCGATCGCTTCATCGTCCTTGCTGTTCGGCTTGGGCAAGTCCTTGATGCGCTTGCCGTCGCTGTCGCACACATAGGGCAGCAGGTGTTCGTCGAAGCGCACGATGAAGGAACGCGGGCCGAAATCGAGCGCCAGTCGGCCGGTTTCGTCCAGGCCCAGGTCCGGCACTGTGCGGTCGGCCAACTGCTCCATGCTGAGGCCACGCTGCTGCGCGAGGTCTTGCATCATTTCTTCGGCACGCTCCTGCAGGTCGTTGTAGCGGGTCTGTTCGCTCAACTGGTGCAGGTACATCAAGGCGACGTCGGAACCGATCTGCACCAGCATTTCCATCGCATCGTAGGCGCGCACGCGGATCAGCGCGGCGCGCCACTGCTTCAGCGCCACGTTCAGCTGGCGGGCGGTTTCGTCATTGCCGATCACGCCCTGCATCCAGAAGATCCAGCGCTCCTTGGGCGGCGTATCGCTGTCGCGCCACCATTCGAACAAGGCTTGCCCGAACCTGGCGAGCGAGCCTGGCGTCAGCGCCTCACGCAACGCGAGCAGCCCGCTGGACGGGGCGTCCTGCTTGGACAGCGCCATCATGGTCAGCACGTGCGGTACCGCGTCGAGCGGCAGCGCCTTGCCGTTCGACGTGAGGTACAGGCGCGGCAGGCCGGGCACGTGCAGGCTCTTTGGCGGCGTCGGCAGCTTGTCCGGCAGCCATTCGCGCTGCGGCTCGGACAGCATGATGCGCAGCGCCTCCGCCGCAGCGTCGCCGTAGCGTGCTGCCTGTGCCGCCAGCACCGCCTCGTGGCCGTTGCCGGCAAGGTAGCGCAAGGCGTTCTGTGCGATGAAGCGCTCGCCGGGATCTTGCCCGACTGCCGCAGGCAGCAGTCCGCGTGCGGCGGCGGCCGGGTAGGCAAGCAGCCAGTCGCCGGCGGCATCCTTGACCCAACGGTTTGCGTAGAAGGCCCGTGCGACGTACAGCGCGATCTGGTCCCACTCCAGGCACGCGGCCAGCGTCATCGAACTTAGCGATGCGGTCGGAAAGACGCGCGTGAAAGCCGGCAGGCCGTCCTGGCCCATCCACGCAAACACCGCGGCCATCTGGCTGGAGTAGCGCAAGCGTGAAGCGGGAATATTGCAAAAGACCGAGCTGGCCAGTTTCGGCGGCAAGGCCTTCAGATAATTTGCCGTGTACCAGCCATAGACGGACGACTCCGCGAAATCGCCTTCGCTCACGGTTTCAGTCGCGATGGCACGCTCGATTGCGCCAGGCTCGATGCCGATAATCCAAAGCACCTTGCGCGGAAGATCCCATGCTGCGGTTTCCGGCGGCAAGTAGGTATTCAGGTACTTGAGCGCGTACTCGTCGGGATCGTTCAGTTCCAGGCCGTCGCTGCCGGACCATTTCGACCAATGGAAGCACGGCGCGTCATGCATTGCCTGCAATGCCAGCACCGGCACGCGGGAAGGCTCGCGGTTCGACCAGGGCAGCTCGCGCAGCACCAGTGGAAGGTCCGCCGGCGCCGCTTCTTCCGCCGCATCGGCAACTTCGAGCAAACGCTCCAGCGCATTCGCCTGCGCTTCGTCGGCCTGCTTCCGCAACAGCGGCAGGCAGGCCGGGTCCTGGCCAAGGATTTCCTGGATCAGCAAGGCAGCCGGCTGCTTTTTCGACGGATTCACATCGAGCAGCTTGCGTAGAACCACGATCGGCCATTTCTTCGCCTGTTTCAGGACCAGCGGCCGAAACTCTGCGCTGCGATGCCGTTCGACCACGGCGTCGACAGCCTGCTCGCTGTGGATGTTCAGCAGCGCCGTCTGCACCGCCGGCGGGCTGTAGCGCTTTGATTCGATCCAGTCCACGAACAGCGGCAAGGCATCCACGCCATGCAATTGCAGCAGGCGGAAAGCAGACGGCACCCAGTTTTCCTTGCCCAGCAGCGCCTTGTGCTGGGCAAGGTTGTCCTCGAAGCTGGCGCCAGGCGGGAACAGGCCCGCTTCGTCGACGAAGAGATCAAGGCATTCCTGCATGCCCTTGGTCCAGTGGACTTTGCCGTCAGGCGCCGCCAGCAAGGGATCGGTCGTTGTTTTTCGTGCCACGATAACTCCCGGGTTTCAAGCCGAACGTGCAATTTCGGCGAGTAAAAGATAAAGCGTTGCCAGCTTGCCGGGCAAAGGCTGCTTGTCCGGCGCCTGCATCAGGCTCACGGCCTCGCGCAGCAGGGCGGCGGAAGCGGCAAGGCCGTTGCGCTCCATGGTTGCCGCAAGGTCCTCGGCTTCCTTCAAGGCGCCCGCAGCCTGGTGCCGCAAGCCTTGCCGCATCCATCGGCCAAGCAGGGCGTGCACCTGGCCGGCCAGGTGCACCAGCGGCGGCGCCTCATACAGCAGCGCGGCCGGCGCAAGTTCGCGCGCCGCCGTGCTCTCCACGTCGGGCACCACGGCGCGCTGTTCGGTCAGGACGGCAAACGGATCGATGGCCACCAGTCCCGCTTCCAGCGTGACCGTTCCGGAGACCGCTAGCGGTGCGCCGAATTCCCCGGACAGCGCGCTTGCCAGCGCATCGACGGCATGCGGCGCGGCCGGGTTGTGGCGCTTGCGAAGGAGCAGGCGCTGCCCGGGCTCGTGCAGCCCCTGGCCCACTTCGATCCAGGCCGACAGCGTCTGGCGCGCCGCATTCCACTCCCATTCGCCTACCTGCGCCACGGGAACGACGTGCATGTGTTCAATCGCCTGCAGCGGCCTCGCGAAATCCGGCACGGCATCCAGCAGGTAGTCGCGCAAGCCCTCGGCGGACGACTGGCGCAGCGGCGCCATCAGGTCGTCCCAAGCCCTGGACGACAAAGGCAGCACGTTGGTCTGGCGCGCACCGGCGGCAATCTCCAGCGCACCGTTGGCGCGGCGCCGTGCGCCGCTGGTGACGACCTGGCTGGCGGCCAGCCTTTCTACCGACTGGCCCGCGATCCTGCGCGACTTGATGGCGATGCCCGGCTCGCCCGCCTTCGGCTTGGGCCAGCGGCGCTCAATCACGGTCACCGCAAGGGTGTCCGGGTCGGCAAATACCAGCAGCGCGCCCTCGGCTTCGTCATCGGCCCAGAGCTGGGTGCCGAGGGAGACCAGCCGCAAGTGATCCAGCGCCACTTCGCCCTTGACGCCGATGCCGAGCAACTGGCTGGCCGGCACTTCCGGCAGCCGGCCGGCGGCAGCCTGGCCATCCGCCAGCACTGCCGCCGCAAGGCGCGCATGCAGGTCGGCGAGCGCCGACAGCAGCAGCTTCGGATCGAAGCGGCTGGACCGCGCATGCTGCGCCAGCATCAGGTCCTTCATGCCGTGCAGGGACTCGCCGATCCAGCACCATTCGAGTTGTTTGGCCAGGCCAAAGACTTCTTCGAAGCGCGCCTCCAGTGCCAGCATCGGCTGGCTGGAACCGTCCAGCCAGACTTGCAGCGCCAGGGCCTGCGTGCGTTCCAGCAGCGTTGCAGCCGCCTGCGTGCCGAACACGCGCGCCACGGGCGCCGGGCCGCCTTCCTGCGGACTGGCCAGGGTCACGCTGGCTTCGGCAAAACCCGGCGACTTCAATTCCGCCTGTGCGAACGCCCACACGGCCAGGACGATGTGGGCGCAACCGCTGCCCTCCTTGCAATCGCATCGGGCGTGCGTCAGGCTGCTGCGCGAGAAGAAGCGCACATTGCACATCGGCAGGCGGGCGCTCGGCACCGCAGCCGCCTCCTGCCACGCGATAAGCTTGACCACCGGTTGCGCCGCCGCCAGCCTGGCCGCCTGTGCCAGCGTCGAGGCAGGAACCGTATCAGCCATCGTCGCTGCGAAATGCGCCGGCGACCAGGGGCCGGCATCGTCGGCAGCCTGGTTCTCCGGCTGCGCCGGCGACAGCGCCCTGGCCTGCGCCTGGTACGCCAGCACCAGCGTGACCCGGTGCCGGCACAAGCCGCTGGCCGGACAGGTGCAGCTGGCGTCGCGCAGCGTGCTGTTGGGACCAAGCACGGCGCAATGGCCATCGGCGTAGGTGGCGCGGATCGTGGCGTCCGCGAGTTCCTCGAGCGCCGGCAGGTTGCCTTCGGCCAGGTCCTTCTGCGCGCGCTTGACGAAGCCCGCATTGGCCAGGGCGATCAGGGCCTCGGGCGTCAGTTCCAGCAGGTCGGTTCGCCGGGCGTTCATCCGCGCACCTTTTCAGCCAGCCAGGCTGCCAGTTGTCCGGGCGTCATGGCGCCCACGTGCGCGCCCTCGCGCACCAGGCGCGCCGCCATGTCGCGGTCGTAGCAGGGATCGGCGCGCGCATCCAGTGCTGCCAGTCCCAGCATCGTGACGCCGGACTGCACCAGCGCCTTGACCCGGCGCACCAGTTCATTTTGCGAGCCGCCCTCGCAGAAGTCGCTGACCAGCACCACCACCGTGCGCTGCGGATTCTCGACCAGGGACTGCGCATAGCCGACAGCCTTGGCGATATCGGTGCCGCCGCCCAGCTGCACCTTCATCAGCAGTTCGACCGGGTCGGACACGTCCGAGGTCAGGTCGACCACTTCCGTGTCGAAGGCGACCAGGCGAGTCCGCATGCCCGGCAGATTCCACAGGCAGGAGGCCATGACCGCGGAATGGATCACCGATTCGACCATCGAGCCGCTCTGGTCGATCAGCAGGCAGATGTCCCAGCGCTCAGTGTGGCGCCGCACGCGGCTCATGAAGACCGGAGTCTCCAGGAACAGCTTTCCGCGCTGCGGGTCCCAGCGGTGCAGGTTGCCTTGCACCGTACGCTTGAAATCGAAATTGCGCGCCACCTTCAGCATGGAGCGGCGGCGCCTGTCGCGCGCGCCGGCGAACGCCTGCCGCACGTCGGTCGCCATCTTCTCGATGATCTGCCGCACGACTTCAGCCACCAGCCGCCGCGCAGCGGCCAGCACTTCGGGATTCATCAGGTGCTTGGTGTGCAGCACCGCGCGCAGCAGTGCCTCCGACGGCTCGATCCGCTCCAGCACCTCGAGGTTGGTGACCACTTCGTCGATGCCGTACAGCTCCACCGCGTCGCCCTCGAGGCGCTCGATCACTTCCTTCGGGAACAGTTCATGGATCGTATTGATCCAGTCGGGCGTGGAAAGCTGGGAAGGCCCCAGGCCAGCACCGCGCTCACCGCGCGCGGCGACCTCGCTATCGCGCCCGTACAGCCAGTCCAGCGCCATGTCCGCCGATCGGGCCGCGCCGGACAGGCCGCCCAGCGCAGGCGTCGCCGCTTCGCCGAGCAGCAGGCGCCAGCGCGCCAGCGAATCAGGAAGTTTCAAGTTCATGCTGCCAATCCCCAGGAGGCAAGTTTGCGCAGCGCGGCCTGCTCCAGCAGCGCCGCCCTGGCCACGTCTTCCGCATCCGCGCCGGCGAAGTGCGCGGTCAGCGCGCGCCGCGGCAGATGCGCCGCGTTGTGCTGGGCCAGCACGGCGTCGGCCAGCATGCCGCGCTCCTGCGGCGGCAGCCAGCTGAAGGCATTGCGCATGGCCGGCAGGGCGAGCACGAAGTCGATGTCGTCCAACGCCTTCACCATGGCATCCAGCCCGGCAACGAAGTGCGCCTCCTGCACCAGCTCATCGCGCGCCAGCGCCAGCATGCCCGCCAGCGCATCGCCCACCTGCGCCGGCGCGATTTCGCCCAGCAAGGCCAAGGCCTGCGTGATGGCTTCGCCGCTGGCGGCGCTACGTCCGGCGTTCAGGCTGACCAATCCTCCCAGCGCGGCGCCGCGGCTGAGCGGCGCGGCACGCTGGTCGGCAAGCTTGCGCTGCCATACAGCGAGGGCGCGCCCGGCCTCCACCTGCAAAGGCAGCGCAGCATCGCCTGCCAGCGCATCGCGCGCCACCTGGCGCAGGGCGAGGAAGCCATGGATATGCGCCGCGAATTCTCCCGCCGGTACCGGCCCCGTGGCCTCCAGCAGCCATAGCGCGCGGTCGAAGGCCGCCGCGACTACCGTGCGCAGGACCGGCGCGCCCGCCATGCCGAGCGACTGCCCGTGGCGCAGCAGGGAATGCAGCACCGGCAGCGCAGTGCCGAAAGCTTCGAAACGCGGTTCGCCGCCGACCGCTATTTCCAGCTCGGACAGGATGCCGTCGCTCATGCCGGCCAGGCCGGCAAAGGCAGCCTGGTTCAGTGCATCGGCGAGTTGCGCGAAACGGCTCTCGCCGTTGGCGCGCCCCGCAGCGCGCAGGCGTTCTTCCAGCTTCATGCGCGCGGCGTCTTCCAGCGAGGCGCCATAGGCCGCCGCCTCGATCAGCGCGGCGCGCTGCTCCAGCGGCGCCCGCAGCGACCATTCCTCGCGGCGCTCGCCGGACAGCGCCAGGCCGGGGCCGGCGCGCCGGTCGATGCCGGGAATCTCCAGCAGCAGCAGGCGATGCAGCACGCGGCTCTTGTCGCGGTCCGCGGGCTTGAGCAGGTCGAGGGAGAGGTCGGCGGGCAGCTTGATGCCGCGGGCTTCGAGTTCGGCCTCGACCGCGAGCACCAGCGGCGGTTGCGGCGTGCCGGGCGCCAGGCGGCCCGCAACATCGCCCGCCAGCACGTCCATGATTTCGACCAGGATCGGGTCGGTGCCGAAGCGCAGCGGCCCGCGGTAAGTCCACGGCAGCGGCGCATCCAGCGCATCCTTGACCAGCGAGCCGGCCAGCGCGTCGAGCCAGTCGCAGCGTGCCGGCAGCGCATGGCCGCGCAGGCGGGCCAGGGCCTCGGCCCGCGCGTGCACGGCGATCAGGTCGGCGGTCGATGCCGCCAGCTTTTTGTTGCGCAGGCGCTGCGTGACCCGCTGCAGCAGCGCCGGCCCGGCGCCCTGCATGCCCTCCTCCCATGCCAGCTGGTAGAAGAACGGCGAAGGCATGCCCGATGCGTAGCCGGTGAAGGAATCGAGCCGCTTGAAGGTGTACGGCACCAGGTAGGAGCCGAAGCGCACGGTCCCGCCGGCGTCGTCCGGCAGCGGCAGCGCCGGCGGGCTGGCGCCGTCCTCGCTGCGCCAGGCACGCTGCAACGCCGGCGCATGGTAGCCGCCGCAGACCACCAGCACCGGGCCTTCGCCGCGCGCCATCGCCCAGGCGATCCAGCGCGCCATCATGCGTTCGCGCGCCTGGTTGCCGATCGAGCCCGCATCGCCCGCGCGCAGATGCTCGAAATGGGTGGCAAGACCCTGCTCCAGCAGCTCCAGCGAATCCTGCTGCTCGAACAGCGTGTCCCACAGCGCATCCCTGCTGTCGACCGCCATCTTGCGGCGCAGCGCATCTTCGTATGCGGCGGCGCGTTCGGCCTGCGTCTCGTCGCTCACGTCGGCATAGCGATTGAGCACGTCGGCAAAGGCATCGTCCCACGCCGGCAGGTCGATGAAGCGCAGCTGCGCGCCTGTTTCACGCCCGACCGCCAGCGCCTGCCACTCCGGCGAATGCTCGGCAAACGGCGACCAGGACGCGCGGTGCCCGCCTTCCGAGGAAAGGAAGCTGTAGACCGCCAGCGGCAGCTGGTGCGGCAGCGAGAGCTGCTCCAGCTTGTCGTTGAAGTCGGCTGGGCCTTCGATCAGGACGTAGGCCGGCCGCAGGCTGCGGATCTTGTGCGCCACCAGGCGCGCGCAGGCCGGGCTGTGATGCCGCACGCCGAGAATGACCGGCTCGTTCGACACGTTCGGCTCGTTCGATACGGGCGTCACGGCAAACGCTGCCTCGCTTCGAAGTAGGCCTGCCAATGGGCGCCGTTCTTCCTGGCCACCTTCTGTTCGAAGTAGCGGCGCAGCTTGGCACGGTCGTCGGCGTTGTCCTTGACCACCGTGCCGGCAATGCAGTCGACCAGGTCGGCCGGGCTGCCGTCGCGCTGCTCGAGGAACCAGGCGCGCACGCCGACCGCATGGGCGACATTGACCGCCTCGGCGGTCGACATGACAGCTGTCAGCCGGTCCATGGCCGCGTCGCCGCCGTGCGCCTGGACGGCGCCGCGCAGGTCGCGGAAGGTGGTCACCAGCAATTCCAGCACCGGCACCGGCAGGCTGCGCGGAATGGCGCTCTTCTCCAGCAGGCGGGCGGAAGCATCCTTCACCAGCGCCAGCTCATGGTCGAAGTCGAGGATGGGGAACACGGTTTCGAAGTCGAAACGGCGCTTGAGCGCTGCGCTCATTTCGTTCACGCCGCGATCGCGCGTGTTGGCCGTGGCGATGATGTTGAAGCCGTCGCGCGCATACAGCATGCCGTCTTCGCCCGCCAGTTCAGGCACGCTCATGACGCGGTCGGACAGCATGCCAAGCAGGCAGTCCTGGACTTCCAGCGGCGCGCGCGTGATTTCTTCGAAGCGCACCACCTGGCCGTCGCGCATGCCCTGGTACAGCGGCGCAGGCACCAGCGCGCGCGGGCTCGGGCCCTCGTTGATCAGCAGGGCGTAATTCCAGGAATACTTGATCTGGTCTTCGGTGATCGAGGCGCCGCCCTGGATGGTCAGGGTCGACTTGCCGCAGATGGCGGTGGCCAGCAGTTCGGACAGCAGCGACTTCGCCGTGCCCGGCTCGCCCACCAGCATCAGGCCGCGGCCTGTTGCCAGGGTCACCAGCATGCGCTCGATCGATGCGGCAGGCGCCACGATCTTGCGCGTGACATCCAGCGTGTCGTCGCCCAGGATGAACTTGCGCGCTGCGGTCAGGCTGAGCGCCCAGCCCGGCGGGCGCGGGCCGTTGTCGCTCTCGCGCAGGCGCTGCAGCTCCTGCGCATGGAGGATTTCCGCCGGCGGGCGCTGCAAGGCCGGCGATTCTTTGATGGGTGTTTTCTTCATGGTGTCATGCCCGCAAGGATTCGAGGTCGCGTATCAGTTCACTGGTGGCGATCGGGTCGAGGATCGCCAGGCTTTCGGCCGCCCTGATCTCGCCCCAGCTCGATGGCGAACCGACCGAGACGGTCTGCAGCGTCTGTTCCGGATACTCGTCCACCATGCCCACGATGATGCCGGGGTCGAGGGTCAGTTCGATCACCCTGGAGCGGCTGAGCGGCTTGTGGAAGAACCAGATGCCGCCGGCGTCCTGCGCCTGCCCGCGCCGCCAGCCTTTGTTGACCAGGCCAAGCACGCGGCCGGTGGGAACGACGGCGCCTTTCCAGCGCTCCAGGACCGTCGCGGACTGCTCTTCGGCGTCCAGCGCATAGGTATCGCGCCCCAGCTGGGAAAACGGCTGCAGCAGCTCATAATCGGCGAACAGCTGGCCGAACTGCGCGGCAGTTTCGGCCGCCAATTCAAGCGGATGCGGCAGGCCGACGCAAAGATTGGCGCCTTCCGGCATCGTGAAGCTGTCGTCCTCGCCGGTGGTCCAGCTGCCGTCTTCGGCCACGCGGAAGCATGCCAGCAGCTTGCCGCCGGCGTCGCCGCTGCCGGCCATCTCGTAGACGCCCCACACCAGGCGCTGCACCAGGTGGCGCACCAGCGGATGTTGGGCCAGGAACTGGCGGAAGTGCTCCGGCAGCCAGCGGCGCCGGCTGCACATGGCCCATTCAAGGCGCAGCACTTGCTGGCTGGCGATGGTGCGGGCGTCCTTCTTGAGCAGTTTGTAGCGTTCGACGGCGGCGCCGGCCAATGCCGCGTCGTCGCTTTGCTTCGGCTTGGGCAGGTCGGCCAGGCGCTTGCCATCGCTGTCGCGCACATACGGCTTCAGCGCCTCGTCGAAACCGACGCGGAACTGGCGCGGGCCGAAGTCCAGCAGCACGCTGCCGTTGTCGTCCAGGCCCAGGTCGGGCGCCAAGCGGTCTTCCAGCTCCTCGGTGGTCAGCTCCCGCTCCTCGGCAATCTTGTCGATCTTTTCGCGCGCCTTGTCCTGCAGGCCCTTGAACTTGACCTTTTGCGCGATGCCGTTCAACAGCATCAACGCGGTGTCGGTGCCGATGTCGGCCAGCACGTCCAACGCCGACACGGCACGCGCATGCGCCGACTCGCCCGGCCAGGCGCGGATGTACGGCGTGAGCTTGCGCGCCGTGTCGTCCGTTCCCAGCCAGCCCAATGCGGTCATGGCCCAGCCTTCCTTGGAATTGCCGCCGGCATTCAGCCAGGACGAGAAACAGTCCCAGGCAAAATCCGCCAGCGATTCCGCAGTGAACGCGTCCTTGATTTGCGCAATGCCCGGGTACAGTCCTTCCGCGGTTGGCAACATCAGCATGGTGCCGATGTGGTCCAGCGCCTGGTCCGGCACCGCCTTGCCCGCGCCGGCGCCGCAGCTGTCATTCAGCACCGGGCGGCGCCATCCCAGCGGCGCCCAGAAATCAGGCAGCTTGGGCAGCTTGGCCGGCAAGCGTTCGAGCGGATCTTCATCGAGCAGGGCGCGCAATGCCGCGTCAACTGCAGCGTCCTCGTAACGTGCCGCGATGTCGAAGATCAATGCCTCGTGGCCGTTCATGCGCAGGTAGCGCAGTGCCGACGCCGCGCAATCACGGTCCTCGCCCGCCTTGCCGAGCGCCGGCGCAATCAGGCCGCAAATCGCATGTGCGGGGAAGCGCAGCAGCCACTGGCGGGCTTCCTCCTGCACCTTTTTGAGCTTGGTCGCGGCGCGCGCCATGGGCGATGCCATGCCAACGGCGCCGAAGCATTTGGCCAATGGCGCCATATCTGCCGGACGGCGCGCCAGCATCGCCTCGAAGCCGGGCAGCGCGGGCAGCCCAAGCCTGGCGAGCAGGAAGGCAATCTGCGGCGGGTAAGGATCCACGTCGCTGGCCAGCATATTCCAGGCATCGGCGCCCATCGCGCCGGGCAACAGCGGAATAGCCATCGCGCAGATCACTCGACCAGCGTCCCTCTGCCGGTACATGCGCCAGGCTGCGGCCAGTGCGTTGGCATCGGCATTTGCAATGGCCTTGCTGGCCTGGGTGCACGCTTCCACATCGGGTTCGTGCCAGTGGAAACGCATCGCCCATGCCATCTGGTCGGGAGCTTCAGGCTCGCCCTCGATACGCCCCCAGTAATGGCTGCGTGCAGCGGACAGCCATTCCTCGCGGTCGATGTCGTCCCAGCGCTCGACCGGCGCCAGGGGCAAGGGCTGCACCACCAGTGCGGGAGCAGGCTTCTTGCGCGGCCGCAGCCATGGCGGATCGGCCAGCACGCCCGGCAGGTCTTCCTGTGCGGCCAGCGCAACCGTGGCGCTGGTTTTCTCGAGCTGGCGATGCAGCAAGGCCTGCGCGGCAGGAGACAGCCATGGCATCAGCTGCGGAACCTGACCGGAATGGATGCGCAGCAGCATCGCCAGCGTCAGCTGCAGGACTTCGCCTTCCTTGCCGCGCCGTTCGCCCAGTTCCGCCAGGGCAGCAATACCCGCCAGGGGCGCGTGCATGACCGCGGCCGAGAAACTGGCGCGCGCCAGTTTCAGCGACACGGGAGTCCAGGTACTGGTATCGGACACCTCGGCCAGGACCTCGACCAGCAGCTTGACGGCTTCCGGCGTGCCGACGAAAGCCAGGGCTTCGTTGGCCGGTTCGCAGTACGGCATCAGTTTCAGCACTGCGAAGGCATGCGGGCCGCGCTCCTGCACCATCGTCGCCGCCAGCATCGGATTCCTCGACCAGCGCTCATGGCTGGAAATCTTGATACCGGACTTTTCCAGCAGGCCGGTATCGCTGGCCGCCAGCTGCAGCAGGGGCAGGGTCTCCAACGCCGGGCCTTTGGACAGCTCGGGCACCAGCCGGTCGGCAACCTCCGGCCGCTCGGGCAACTGTGCCGCCAGTCCGGCCCTGCGCAGCGCGTGAACGGAGGGGATGGCATTCTCGATCTTGTCGGCGCACGCCTGCCATACTGCTTCCGGTGCCGACGACAACTGGATCCGCATGGCGACTTCGACCGGCGTCATCAGGCTCGAGGTGCCCAGTTCACTGGTGATGATGGACGTGATGCTGACTTTGCGAGGCAGGTTTCCGGCACTCTGCCACTTTACCTGCATGCGCTGCATTTCGATAAAGGCATCGACGCAGTGCTCCAGGCCCTTGTGCTTGACGAGGGCATGCAGCATCTTTAGCGCCAGCAGCTCATTCTTGCCTTCCCAGTCATAGGGAAGCTTGGCCGACAGCGCGAGCAAGACGGCGTCCGATTGCAATGAGCCGTCCAGGACCTGGTTCCGCAGCCGCTCCCATGCTTCTTCGAATGCGGGCCGCAGTTCGGCGTCTGTCGCGTCGGCATCCGGCTGCTGGCACTCGAAGAAGCGGCGGAACACGTCCTGCGCATCGACCGCCGGCACCGGTTTCGGGAAGCGGCGCGATGCCAGCGCTGCTGCCGCCAGCTTCCTGGGCAGCGACACGGGCGGCATGTGCACCAGCCAGGGCGGCGTGGTCGCCGGATCGGCGGCGGCAACGGGCGCCGGCGCAGGGGCCGCCGCCGGTGCCGGTGCCGGCGCTGGTGCCTCCGCAGCGGCCACGGGCTCCGGCGCCGCCACCGGCTTGGCCGCAGTCTTGCCGATCGCGGCAGCCGGCGCCGTGTCCACTTCAGAATAGCCCTTGCCGGTCTTTTCGGCGATGAGCTTGGCCATGGCGGCGCTGCACTTGGCATTGTCGGCAAAGGACTTGGTCTGGCTCTGGCCCTGGGTACCGATCCTGCCCCAGCGCAGGTTCAGGTCCAATCCATCCTGTTCAATTTCCCAAAATTTGTTCGAGCTGTCGTCGACGAATTCAAAACGGCGCATAGGAGTTCACATTCAAGTAGTGTTTGCGGGCGCTCATGCCCGCAGGGATTCGATGTCGCGTATCAGTTCACTGGCGGCGATCGGGTCGAGGGCAGCCAGGCTTTCGGCCGTCTTGATTCCGCCCCAACTTGCAAGCATGCCCACGGAGATGCTTTCCAGCGACTGCTCCGGATTCTCGTTGACCATGCCCGCGTAGATGCCAGGTTCGAACGTCAGCTCGATGATCCTGGAACCATTGGCCGGCTTCTGGAAGGAGCAGATCAAGCCGCCGTTGATGGCCTGCCCGCGCCTCCAGCCCCTGCTGGCCAGGCCAAGCACGCGGTTTGTGGCGATCACCACGCCCTTCCAGCGGGCGAGCTGCGCTTGCGCCTGTTCGCCGGCTTCCAGCGCATGGGTATCGCGCCCCAGCTGGACGAAAGGCTGCAACAGCTTGTAGTCGGCGAACACCTGGCCAAACTTCTCGGCGGCTTGCGGCGGCAATTCGAGCGCATGCGGCAGTCCCACCCGGATATGCTCGCCCTCCGGCAAAGTGAAGGCATCGTCGTCGCCGGTGGCGTAGCTGCCGTCTTCCGCGACGCGGAAGCAATCCAGCAATTGCGCGCCATCGCCGCCCACCGCATACACGCCCCAAACCAGGCGTTGCACGAGGTGGCGCAGCAGCGGGTGCTCGACCAGGAACTGGCGGAAGTGCTGGTGGCTCCAGCGGCGCCGGCTGCACATGGCCCATTCCAGGCGCGCTACCTGCTGGCTGGCGATGGCGCGGGCGTCCTTTTTCAGGGCCTTGAAGCGCTCGACCGCGGCTGTGGAGAGCGCCTCGTCATCGCTCTGCCTCGGCTTCGGCAGGTCGGGCAGCCGGTAGCCGTCTTCGTCGCGCACAAAAGGCTTCAGCGCCTCGTCGAAGCCGGCCCGGAAGCGGCGCGCACCGAAGTCCAGCACGAGGGTGCCGTCCTGCCCGAGGCCCAGGTCTGGCGCCATGCGGTCTTCCAGCTCCTCGGTCGTCAGGCCGCGCGCCTCGGCGATCCTGGCGATTTTTTCGCGCGCCTTGTCCTGCAGCGGCTTTTGCCTGGCCTTCTGCGCGACGCTGTTCATCAGCATCAGCGCAAGTTCGCTGCCGATGTCGGTCAGCACGTCCAGCGCCGCTACCGCCCGTGCATGCGCCCCTTCCGGCGGCCACGCCTTAATGAACGGCATCAGCTTGCGGGCGGTATCGTCCGTGCCCAGCCAGCCCAGGGCCGACATCGCCCAGCCGTCCTTGACGACGCCACCGGCATTCAACCATGCCATGAAACAGTCCCAGCTAAAGTCCGCCAGCGATTCGGGGGTGCAGGCATCCCGGAGCTGGGCGATGCCGGGATACACGCCATCGACCGTCGGCAGCATCAGCATGGTCCCCACATGCACCAGCACGTCGTTCGGCACCGCCTTGCCGGCACTGGCGCCGCCGGACTCATTCAACACCAGGCGGCGCCACCCGCGCGGCGCCCAGAAGTCAGGGAGCTTGGGAAGCTTGGCCGGCAGGCGTTCAAGCGGATCTTCATCGAGCAGGGCACGCAGCGTGGCAGAGACTGCGGCGTTCTCGTATCGGGCCGCAACCTTCAGGATCAGCGCTTCATGCCCGTTCGCGCGCAAGTAGCGCAACGCAGACATGGCGCAGGACTTCTCTTCGCCCGCCTTGCCGAGCGCCGGTGCAATCAGCCCGCAAATCGCATGTTCGGGGAAGCGCAGCAGCCATCGCCGCCCCTGCGCCTGCAGTTTCTTGAGCTTGACCGCAGCGCGCGCCATCGGCGCCGCCATGCCGACGGAGCCAAAGCACGGGGCATACTCGACCACTTCGTCGAAGCGGTGGCGCAGCAAAGCCTCAAAGCCGGGCAGCGCGCGCAAGCCGAATCGCGCCAGCAGGAATTCCAGGCACCTGCCACTGACGTCGACTGAATTGGAAAGCAGGCTCCAGGTCTCGACGCCCATTTCTCCCGGCAGCCGCGTAATCAACGGCGCATAGAGGCGCGCCCACGGATCGCCCAATACGTACAGCCGCCAGGCGGCCACCATCGCCTTGCTGTCGGCTTCTGCGATGGCCTGGATCGCCTGCCTGCGGGCTTCATCGCCGGACGTCCCCGGATTGCGGCTGAACCCCAGCTCCGCCACCCACGCTGCCGGATCCTTGCGTGCGCGCTCGAAGGTGTCTTCCCACCATGGGCCCGCGTTCGCCCATTCTTCGCGGTCGACGTCGTCCCATCGCTCCACGGGAGCCAGCGGCAACGGCTGCAAATCGATCGATGCAAGGGCCTTCTTGCGCAGCCGCAGCCACGGCGGGTTCGCCAGCACGCCCGGCAGATCCTCGCGCGCCGCCTCTTCCAGCGAAGTATCGCGTTGTCCGAGCAGGCGTTGCAGCAATGCCTGCGCAGCCGGGCTGACCCAGCGCAGGAGCTGGGGAACCACTTCGGCATGCTCGCTGACCAGCGCCGCCAGGCTGGACGACGCCACCATGCCAACCTTGCCCGGCCTTTCGCCAATCTCCGCCAGCGCAGCGATGCCGGCAACGGGCCATTGCTGGAGCGCCGCAGCCAGGCGCACCAGCGCGGTCCGGCGTTCGACCGCGGTATCCCATCCCTCGTATTCCGGATCGGTAGTCTGCGCGACCGATTCGACCAGCAGCCGGATGGCTTCCGGGGTGCCGATCTGGGTCAGGGCCTCGCTGACCACATCGCGCGTGACGGCAACGCTGAAGGGCGAGCATGCCTGCACGCCCTTCCCGGCCAGGATGGTCGCCGCCAGCATCGGGCTGGTGAAGTAGCGTCCGCGCTCAGGCATTTTTTCGCCCAGAACCCGCAGCAGTTCCGGCTCGTCGGCCGACACCAGCAGCAGCGGCAAGCTTGCATGCGCCGGGCTGCCTGCAAGTTCATGCACCAGGCGGTTGGACAGCTCCGGACGTTCCGGCAACTGCGCGGCGAGTGAAGCCCTGCGCGCGAGCGGGATGGCGGGCAGCGCTTGCTCGATCTTGTCGGCACAAGCCCGCCAAGTCGCCTCCGGTGCATTGGACAGCTGGCGGCGCAGGGCAATTTCGGCCCCGCAGAACGGCTCATACTTGGCCAGCGGAAGCAGCTCGCGGCACTCGATGACCGCCTTCCGCTTTTTCTCCCGCGACGGCAGGAAGCCCACTTGCAGCTTGAGCATTTCGATGAAGACGTCGACGCAGTACTCCAAGCCTTTGTGCGCGGCGATGGCACCGAGCATCGGCTCGCCAAACGGATGCACATCCTCCGCGCCGCTGCGGAACACTGGATTGTTCGACATGGCAAGCAGGATTGCATCGGACAGCAGCGAACCGTCGAGGGTTTGCTCCTGCAGCCGCTGCGACGCTTCCGCGCATGCCTCGCGAAACTCGGCATCGCTGCGCGCCGGGTCAATCTCGAAGGTCTCCCACATGCTGCGCAAAACCTGCTTCGGGTCGACTTGCGGAACCGGTTTCGGCGCGCGGCGCGAAGCGAGTGCCGCTTCCGCCATCCTTTTGGAAATCGCCAGCGGCTCACCCTGCGCCAGCCAGGGTGGGGTCGTCATATCGGGGAGCTCATTACCGTGCATGAAAGTTCAATTACCTAAAGGAAACTTGTAATTTTGACTTTACCACGCGGCCGCTCAGGTTAACAAGGACTCCATGTCCCGCACCAGCTCACTGGCGCTGACGGGATCGAGGCTGGCCATGCTGCCATTCCGCATCGTGACGGCGCCAAGCGTCTGCTCCGGATATTCGTCGGCCAGGCCGACGATGATGCCCGGATCGAGCATCAGTTCGACCACCCTGGCGCCGGCAACCGGCTTGCTGAAGTACGAAACGCCGCCGCCGTCCATGGACGATCCGCGGCGCCAGCCCCTGCTTGCCAGGCCGAGCACGCGGCCGGTGGCGACCACCTTGCCTTTCCAGCGTTCCAGCGCGGTGGCGGAATGCTCCCCGGCTTCGAGCCGGTAGGTATCGCGCCCAAGCTGGGCGAAAGGTTGCAGCAGCTCGTAATCGGCAAACAACTGTCCGAATTGCACAACATCCTGCTGCGGCATGTCGAGCGGGTGCGGCAAGCCGACGTAAATAAGCTCGCCTTCCGGCAGCGCGATCGGGTTATCGTCCGCGTCCGTATAGCTGCCTTCTGCAGACACACGGAAGCAATGCAGCAGCTTCCCGCCGCCGGCCTTTCCTTCTTCCTGGACGTAGACGCCCCAGGCCAGGCGCTGCACCAGGTGCCGCACCAGCGGATGGCCGGCAAGGAACTGGCCGAAGTGCTCGGGGCGCCAGCGGCGGCCGCTGCACATGGCTTGCTCCAGGCGCAGCAACTGCTGGCTGGCGACGGTGCGGACGTCCTTCTTCAGTGCCTTGAAGCGCTCGACCGCGTCGGCGGCCTGCGCTTCGTCGTCGGTCTTTTTCGGCTTGGGCAGGTCCTTCAGGCGCGTGCCGTCGCTGTCGCGAACATAAGGTTTCAGCATTTCGTCGAAGCCGACGCGGAACTGGCGCGGGCCGAAGTCCAGCAGCATGCTGCCATTGTCGTCCAGGCCAAGGACGGGCGCCAACCGGTCTTCCAGCTCCTCCCTCGACAGGCCGCGGTTCTCCGCGATCTGGTCGATCTTTTCGCGTGCCTTGACCAGCAGTCCCGTGAACTTCAACTTTTGTGCAATGTCGTTCAGCAGCAGCAGTGCGACGTCGGTGCCGATATCGGCCAGCACGTCCAGTGCGGCCACCGCGCGCGCATGCGCCGCTTCTCCCGGCCAGGCGCGGATGTAAGGGGTGAGCCGGCGCGCCGTGTCGTCGTTGCCCAGCCATCCCAGGGCCGACAGGGCCCAGCTTTCCTTGGCAGGCCCGCCTGCGCTCAGCCAGGCGGTAAAACAATCCCAGCTGAAGTTCGCCAGGGACTCGGGCGTGCAAGCCTCCTTGAGCTGCGCAATGCCGGCGTACACGCCGTCCACGGTCGGCAAGGCCAGCATGGTGCCGATGTGATCGAGCACTGCGTCCGGCACGGCACCGGCGGTGCCGTTCAGCAGCGGACGGCGCCAGCCCAGCGGCGTCCAGAAATCGGGCAGCTTGGGCAATTTGGCCGGAAGGCACTCGAGCGGGTCTTCGTCCAGCATGGCGCGCACTGCCTCGGCAACCGCAGGATCTTCGTAGCGCCAACTCATGCCGACAATCAGCGACTCATAACCGTGGCCGCGCAGGAAGCGCAGCGCCGACAATGCACTACTGCGCGCCGCGCCCGCCTTGCCGATCGCAGGGGCGATCAGGCCGGCGATGGCATGTTCAGGAAAACGCAACAGCCAGCGGCGCGCCTCGTCCTGCAGCTTCTTGAGCTTGGCCGCGGCGCGCGCAACCGGCGCCGCGAGTTCCACCGCACCGAGGCATGGCGCCAGCGGCAGCATCTTGTCAACGCTGTCGCGCATCATTGCCGCAAAGCCGGGCGCCGCCGCCAGGCCGAACTGGCTAAGCAGGTAGTCCACGCCATAAGGCTCCGCCTCGCCGGCCAGCCTGTTCCAGGTTTCGACGCCCATGTCCCCCGGCAGCAAGGTCAGGAAGCGCGTCGAGAGCGTTGCCCGCTGGTCGCCTTGCCGATAGAGCTGCCAGGCCTCGGCCAGCTCCTCGCTGTCCGCGTTGGCAATGGCCTGTGCAGCCATGCGGCGCGCCTCGTCGCCGGCATGTCCCGGATTGCGGCAGAAGCCCAGGGCATCCACCAGCACGGCGGTGTCCTTGCGCGCCTTGTCGAAGTCCTTCTGCTGCCAGCGGTCCAGCGATGCCCATTGTTCGCGGTCGATGCCATCCCATCGCTCGATTGGCGCCACGGGCAAAGGCAGCACGGCCAGCGCAGCGGCGGCCTTCTTTCGTGGCCGCAGCCAGGGCGGATCAGCCAATACGCCCGGCAGGTCGGCCTGCGCCGCCACCGGCACCGCCGATCCGGATTGCTCGCCAAGGCGTTGCAACACCGCCTGCGCGGCGGGGCTGACCCAGGGCAGCAGTTGCGACACGTGTCCCGCATTCGCCCGCACCAGCTTTGCCAGTTCCGCCTGCAGCATGTCGCCATCCTTGCCGCGCAAGCCGCCCAGCTCGGCCAGGGCCGCAATGCTCGCAAGCGGCCATTGCTTGAGCGCTGCGGTCAGATGCCGAAGCGCCGTCTTGCGATCAGCGAGCCACCACATCATGTCGTCGGAAATGCCGGACCGCGCCGGCGTGGCGCAATACACTTCCGCCAGCAGTTTGATTGCCTCCGGCGTGCCGATCTGGCTCAGGGCGATGGTGGCTGCGGCGCTGCTCGCGACCAGTTCCAGGACAGGAAGCGCGTCCACACCCTGTTCCTGCACGACGCTGGCCACCAGCATCAAGCCTGAAGCCCAGCGGTCTTCTTCGATCAGTTCACTGCCCAGCATGCCGTGCAGCGCAGGATCGGTGGCCGTCAGCAGCAGCACGGGCAGGGAGGCGGAGGCCTTGCCCTTGGCGAGCGTGTGCGTCAGCCGGTTCGACACCTCGGGGCGCTCCGGCAGTTGCGCGGCAAGGCCGGCCCTGCGCATGGCTGGAACGTTCGGGATCGCGCTTTCGATCTTGTCCGCACAGGCTTGCCATACCGGCTCCGGCGCCGACGACAACTGCCGCCGCATGGCAACTTCGACGGGCGACAGGGGATAGCGGTCGCCGAGTTCCCGGGTTACCTTGCGCGTGACGCCGGCCTGCCAGTTCTTGTACTCCTTGTGCGACAGCTTCACCTGCAAGCCTTGCATCTCGATGAAGGCATCGACACAGTATTCCAGGCCCTTGTGGCTGGCCAGGGCGTCCAGCATGCGCTCGCCCAGCGGCGCTTCGCCCTTGTTCTGTGCGCCGTAGGCGGGATCGTTGGCCAGCGCCAGCAAGATCGCATGCGACAGCAGCGAGCCATCCAGCGAACCGGTGAGCGTGCACATCCACGCGTCCGAAAAGTCCAAACGCAGATCGGCATCCGTGGCAGCCAGATCCGGTTTTTCGATTTCACCCAAGCGCAGCAAGGCCGCTTGCGCATCCGCCTCCGGCACCGCTTTCGGGGAACGGCGCGAAGGCAAGGCCGCAGCGGCCATTTCAGGAGAAAGCGAGACCGGCACACCCTGTGCAAACCAGGGCGGTAAGGAGCTGTTATCGGCGAAGTCGAGGCGGCGCATGAGTCTATTACCAAAAAGAAATGTTATCTTTTCGACTATAGCATGCGGGCGCGGGCCGGGCCCGCACCGTTGCCGCCGTGACTTGGAAGGTGATCAGGCCCGCAAGAGTCCACGGGCCTGAAGAGCGGCCTGGCCATCGCTGCCAAGAGCGCAAGCACCAGTTACCGCGAGGTTCTCACGGCCAGCGAATTGGCTGCGGTCCTGCGGACAGGTGAGGTTCCCCCTCAGTTTCGGCCGCACATCATGGCGCTCCTTGAAGAGGCGCCGTTGCCGGTGATGGTCAAGGCCGTCACCGAAGCTGCAAGCGCTGATGCACCTTCGAGCAAGATCTTGACGTCCTCCCCGCCCTAAAGGACGGGGATTCCTGCTTCCAGCGTCGCACGTCCGCGACGGAGAATGTTTAACGCAGCATTACGATCACGATCATGTACCACACCGCATTCGCTGCATTCCCACTCTCTTATTCCAAGGCCTGCGATACCCTTCGGCCTCGAATCGGGCAGTGCACCACAATTCGAGCAGGTCTGGGTGGTAAAGCGTTCGTCCACTTCCACGTACCGCGCGCCATGCCTCATGGCCTTGTACGCCAGCATCTTACGGAAGGACGACCAGCCTGCATCAAGCACGGACTTCGCCAGGCTGGTTTGGGCGAGTCCACTGGCATTGACATTGCCAACAGCAATATGGTCGAAGGCGCGGGCAAGTTCCACCGACCTGTTATGCAAGAAGTCCAGTCGACGCCGCGCCGTGCGCGCCTGGATGGCTTTGATGCGGCGCCGCTTGTGGGCTCGCTGCGCTATTGCCAGCGCCGCTTCCGCCTCACGATAAAAGCCCGGCGCCGGAATTTTTTCTCCCTCGGACGGGGTAGCGAGATCCTTCAAGCCAAGATCGATACCGACACCGTGGTCGAGTGGCCGGACCGGCGGCTCGGCTACCTCGATCGCAATATTGAGGAACCAGTTCCCGCGACTGTCTTGCGCAAAGCAACTGCCATCCTTGATTTTCCCTTCAGGAAGAGGGCGAGAGTAAAACACCCGGAACGTATTGCCTGCAAAGCGAAACGCGTTGCCTTCCCTGTGCAGGTCACGTCCTTTGAGCGGAACCCGGCCCAAGGACCTTCGGCCGCGGTAACGCAAATACGGCCGGCGGTGTTGGGCACGCGATTTGGCAAATTGTTCGCATACGGCATTGATCACACCAGAGTGCAGCTCCAATTCTTTGCTGCTGCCGGTAGTCAGCTTGTTCAAGTCGAAGCCGGTCAGCCAAGGGCGCTCAAATCGCAAGGCATCTTTCTGCCGATCATTGCAGTAGTTCCAGACGAAATTCACCTTACGGGCTTGCAGATCAAGCAGCCCGTTTTTCGATTTCACACGGAAACGGTAGACGAGAATCATACTGTAATTTTATACAGTATCTCACTAATCTCAAGGCGAGCGCCCGCGTTGCGGCCGGCTCCTTTCACTCCCGCCCTCAGACGGGGTTTCTCGGAGCAAATCTGATGAAAAAACTGCAGCGCCTTGCGAAGGAATGGCATGTATGTCGGGAAGTTTGGCAGCGTTGAACCAGGGTGGACTTCCAGACACTTGGGAGTCTCTTTTCAAGAAGGCGCTGATCGCGATCGACGAGATTGCAGCGCATGGCTACGCGAACCCGTTTTGGACTTTCGGCGGCGGGACCGTCCTCATGCTCCGGTATGGTCACCTGTTCAGCAAAGACGTCGATATCTTCGTTCCCGATCTCCAGTCCTACAGAACTGCACCTTGGTTATCAGATGTCTTCGAGAACGCCCAAGTCGCGGCCCGCCAGAATACTCATTCCTGAAGGTCGGCGTTGAAAACGCATGCATATGAGACTGCGGCAAGAACTGGCTTCTCTCCGCTCGATGAGGCTTATCACTCAGCTCGCTGAACTAGCGGATGCCGTTGGGCGCAGCCAGCCCAGTTGCCGCTACGGGTTGCGCGGGCTCAGGCTACCGGCAATGGAGTGCCATTGCTGCCGGTGCTCCATGTATCTGGCGAGGCCTTGTGCGAAGAAGGTCTTCTCCTCGATATCCATGTCCCCCGGCAGGTCATCGCACAAGGGGTCTTGATAGTCTTCCGGCCATTGCGACGCCTCCAGGACAGCATAGACTGACTTTTCGTCGAGCCATCTCGTTGCAGTCATCGCGTGGCCCGGTTCGTCTGCGTTCGGCTGAGAAGCCAGCGCTGCCACGCGGTCCAACCCCAGCTCGTAATAGTGGGGGGCGACGCCGTAAAAGAACTCTGCAGGCTTATGCTCAAGAATGTCACGGAATTCCGACCGATAGTCCAGCAAACGCAACTCGAGCGCCCGCTTATGCGCATCCACTGTGACAGCAGCCGCCAGGACCTTTCCGTGCTTGAGAATCCTGGCTGCACGGATCCAGGTTGCGCGGTGGTTGTTGCCATCACGCAGAAGGCCGAGGGCCTGGCTATACGCCTGGATGCTGGCCTCCAGATTGAACAGGGAGCGACGCTCTGCCACTTCTTCGTCGTCTTTCGTCGCCTGGATCGCCATGTCTTTTTTCTGCAGATATAGCGTGAGCAGGATGCCGGCAAAACCAAGGCTTGAGAACAATGCATTCAGGGCGCCAAAGGTATCGCCGATCTGCCCACGCTCACCTACGCCGAGCTTGCTGATGCCATCGGCTGGAAGCACCCACAGCGCGAAGCCGGCATACACCACGACGACGATTAAAAACAGGGGAATTGCAATTTTTCTCATCAAAGCTGTTCCGTTACAGGATAAAGAGGTCTTCAGAACGGCAAGCCGTCCTTGGTATGGTTTTGCTCAGCGATTGTCGCCATTGGACGCATGCTTCGACTCAGGTCTCGCTCAGCTTCACGCTCTGTTCCGTCATTCCAATGAGAATGCTGTCTACCAGGTCAAGTGGAAACGCTGGCGGTATTTTCTGTCGGACTGAATCGACAGCTTTGGGAACTGCCTCAAGGACTTCTTCAATTATCGCTTCAGCAGCTTTCGCACCCAAGCCAAGCTGTTGCGCCATCGCAGACCAATGACGCCTTCGGATTCGATTGACGTGGTAGTAGTTGGTGCTCCCGCGAACGGCCATGGCCAGCCTTACATCCTGGGCTGGGATTTTACTCGCACCACGCCCGACGATAGGGTGCACCGAAAGCACGTCATACAATGGGGTCGCCTGGTATTTCCCCCTCGGTCCGAGCGCGATGCTGAAGTTCTTGGCATGTCCATCCGTAGCGAGCAAAAGCCAGAATATAAGTTGTGTCTTGAAGAAGTTTCGCCGATCTTTTTCCGCGACCTCCGATCCTAAAAGGAGGTTCATGATGCGCTCGATCCCGGGTCCACCGTCTTGCTGGTACTTGGCCAGGGGTGAATACCCCATGGCTTGACACATGTCTTCTTGCGGCAGACGGACAATCCAGGTCTCGTCGTCCGAGTATTTGCGGTCAAACCGCTCCACTCCCAAAACTTTCTGATCCTCGAACTGGAGGATTGCGGTCCTTGCTATGGGAAGTCCAAATCCTTCCATAATTTGCGCGCACAACCATTCGTTCTCCACCGAGGTTCGCATATCGGCACGCATATTCCCCACAAGTCCTAGCGGCAGCTTCAGAATGTGCGTCGTGGGTGTGCTTCCAGTCGGAAGCTTCCATCTTCCCTCGTGCCACAAGAGCGCATTTTTCTCTTGTGCGCCGGCGATAGACAACCTGAGATCAGGGACATGATCTTCGTGGCCCAATCCACCAGGTGAAGTTGTAGCGCGAAGCAACTCAGCAATAGCATGCTCATTGAGTTCTTCGCCTTGAATAGTAAAGATGTCGTTCGGAGCCTCGTCCGGCTCCAGCAATTGAACGGCTCCTACGCAGTCTCTTCCTATCGCTTCAAGCAGGTCGAATGGGGAAGTACTTCCTGTGCGATACCGTTGTGCCAGGCGCCTGCGAATAGGCTCGCTGTCCGGGAGGAGATTATCAAAGTAGTTTGTGGCCACATCGTCTACGTATGGCCGATTGTCGGCCGTCAACGGCATCGATAACGATAGAGGGCGACGGTTCTCGTCATTTAACCAATCGTCGAAATATGTGAAGGTTGAGCTGTTCCGGTGAATAGTCCATTGACCCACTGGGGTGCCGTTCAACCATACATTCAAACTGCTTCGCGTTCCTCTTCGTGCCATGTATCACCACTTCGTCGTGTCGTTACGCTTGATCACCTTTGCCGGTGCTTTTTTAGACTGGGTAAGGCTCAGTGCTTGGTCTCGAGTAACAGAGGCTGGTTGAGAAGAAATCTCATCGCTCTCTTCTGATGTACTCTCACGTTCATCGAAGACTAGCTGCACGTTGAGCAACCGGAGAACTTTGTATAAGCGCTCAACACTTGCACTACCGAGGTTTGACTCCAGTTGAGCATAATTTTGTTGGGTCACCCCTAACTTTTCGGCCATTGCCGTCTGAGTAAGACCCGCTTTCCGCCGAAATCCCTGGAGCAGTGGCTTTAATTGATCGATAGTCTGGATTGTGTACTGCATAGTCATCCTGTGGAGGCGTAGTGTGGAAGTTTAAGAATGCGCTAGCTAGCTCACAAGCTGCAGATTGTATTCTGAATTTACAATTTGTAGTTTGTAAATTCATTTTACAAGCTATTGCTAGTAATTGATATTAACAATCTATGGATTGTGGCTGCGTCTACTGATGTCCGCAAAAGGGGCTACCTTGGGTCAAATGAGCTGTAGAAGTTCAACGTTGACCCAACGAAGGTGACAGACTTTCGGCGACTTGCGCTCCCGTTGAAATCGCGTGGCCAAGCTAATGCAGAAGGCCGGCATGAAAGCACGTCATCGACCCCGCCGGCATCATGGTCAAGTTGCTGGAGAGGTTCACGCAATCGCACCGGACCTGCTGGACCGCCAGTTAGAAGCTAGCGAACCAGACCAGCAATGGGCAGCGGAATTTACATACGTATGGACTGGAGAGGGCTTGCCCTTTGTCGCCATGGTTTTCGACCTCTACTCGCGCCGTGCGGTCAGGTGGTCGATGCAAACGAGCATGACCTCGCAGCTAGTTATGGACGCGCTATTGATGGTAGTTTCGGCGTGGCCGGCCAAAGGAAATGCTACGTCACTCCGATCAAGGTCTCATGCCAGTGAGCTCTATCAGGGACCTGCTAACGCGCCACGACCTCGTTTGCAGCATGAGCCGGAAAGGCAACTGTTGGAACAATTCAGTCGCTGAGCGCTTCTTCCTGAACCTCAATGGAGCGTGTCTGGCAGCGGCAATACGCCTTCACGCTTCGTCGTCTGGCCATGAACCCATAAATAAGCGCGTCGTTCCGCCGCAGGTGCAGGTGCGTGTCTCGCTAAAGAACGCGCTGCGTGGGCGAGCGTATCCGTCCCGTGAGCAAAAATAGATGTGGCATGTGGTGCATTGATGCCATTTTGTACTTCTCGTCGCCAGGCCCCGTTTCAGCGTCCCGCAAACTGAGCACCTCGGCGTGAAGGTGTAGGTCACGCGCGCATTGTTGCCGGCATTGGTGTAGTGATTACCGTATTGCATTGCGACGAATTGATCTTGTCTATGCATGAATTTGGTGCCCTCCTTGTGCCTGTTCCGCTCGTCCAGTTGCGTTTGAGTTGGTGGAAGCTGGGAATATTTTGCCCGTGCTTGCGCGATCAGATTACGCGCCGTATGCGCGCTCAGCGGTGGCAGGTAGCCCGCCGCTTTACCGGGTTTGCAATAGATCGTGTTACCCTGATAGCGCGCGGCCTTGTGGTGACTGTCTGTCCACAGCACGGCGTCGGCGTTGAGGTACCAAGAATCGACGATTATGAGCCGTTGTGGAGCAACCTGGCGCTGGTCATGATCGCCGATCGTGCAGAAATAATGGACGATGTCGGTCTCGAATACATAACTGACCATTCGGTCGGACGGAAGATACCTGCGCAGCAGCGCGTAGGTCAGCGCAGCGTAGTCCTGGCACATGCCCACATACCGGTCGCCGAGGGCGGCCAACGTTACCTTAGGGCGGTGATGCGCCGCCGTGTGGCCATAGGATGCGCGGATCTGGTTGGTATTCTGCCGGGTCACGTGGTTGACAGCACCGATACCTGCCACGCGCATCTGGTTGCTGACTCCGAGGAACATCTCGCGGTCGGCCCAGACATCCTGAAACCTGTTGATATCTCCGGTGTGATTGATGGCAAGCGCTTCACGGCCGCGCACATTAAGAGGGACGGTTCCCAGGACCTCCTTCACCACCGCGATGATGCGCTGCGATTGTAAAATTTCCGAATACAACCGAGCATCATCAGTTTCGGGCATGACTGGCTCCTTCGCATTACAGACTGGGTATTGAGTTCTTCGACGGCGTATTCAATCTGAATTAAACCCGTTGCAACCACGATAGTCGTAACTTTCGGCAGCCGACAGTATCAACAGGTAACAGGCCTGTCGATGTGGACAGGGCGTTCCTCGCGCATTACCCGGCCCAATGCTTGTGACACCCAGGAACGGGACGCGTGAGCTATCGCGATAGTGCGAATGCGAAGTGAACCAGGACCCCGGGCAACCTTCCTGCGGGATCGAACCGCTGCCTCGGTGTCACAACGGTATCCTTTGGTTGCGTTAATACACCAATCTCAGCCTCGAACGTTGTCCAGCCTTAATGACCAAAAGGGATTTTTGTCGGCAGTCTAACTATCGTTATTTCATGATTTCACGACGGCGAGAAAGTGCCTTGCTACAGCTGGAGCGACAAAATTTGTTTACGTTGGGTTGACGTACGCAGATGCGGTGGAAGATTGATTACGCTCTAGAAGGGTTATGCGCAGTAATCTGTGTAAACGACGAAAGAAAGCCTGAAAATACAATGGTTCCACAGTGTGGCTACGCTTAGCTGCTCGAAATATCTCTCCCGCATCTTTCGGCCATGGCGCAGGCGTGATTCCAATCTTTACCTTATCTACTGGTGCCGGAGATGAAATTGCAGCGCCGACGAAGGTGTGGGGCGTCGTGGTTATCCAAACTTCCTTCTTACACGAGCGAAAAATGGCTGCCTCGAATAGCGTTCTGCGACAGGCGACCGCCATGTTCCTGGCAGAGATCGGCCAGCCGCATGCGAACCGCCTCCGGTACCTCGACCCGGCCGTGCCATTCGAAGTGGTGGTGAGAGACCTCCAGGCTGGCGTTGGCGTCCTGCTCGATCTTGCAGTGCAAGACCGGGGTAGCCTGACTGGGACAGGTCGTGGGACAGCGCCCGTACAACAAGTTAGTTGCGAACTTACTTATGCGATATGATTCTTGCTCAATCGAAAAGAACTCACACAACTATTAATTGCGCACGACCTTTAACTTCATGAAACTCAAGAAAATATTCATTAAGGCTTTGTTGCTGGCTATCCCATGCACATCATTTGCCGCTTCATCCGATGCCCTGCAAATCGAAAGGATTGCAACTCAAGAAGACGGTACGGTGATTTTGTACGCGAAGAACGGTTGGGGCGCCTCAGCCACTAATGCCTGCTCAACCACCGGTGTGCTTGCCTTCAAGGCCACTACTGTTGGCGGTAAAGCCATGCTCAGCACTGCCTTGGCAGCGCAAATGGCGCAGAAGTTAGTGGTTGTCGCAACGAGCGATACCCTCTGCACAGCGGTGGGGGGCTGGGCCCCCACTGTGACGAGGGTTGACGTACTTTATTGAGCTAATGAGCGATGGAAAACGTTCTGTAAGCCAACGACTTACAGGGCGTTGTTTTACCTAGCAACGATTACTGTATCTCAAAACGGAATATCGTCATCCATATCCGAGAAGTTCGGCGCTGGGCGTGGTGCCGGACGTGGTGCCGGTGCCGGAGCTGCCTGTGGACGTGGTGCCTGGCGTGGAGCAGGAGCGTCGTAGCCCATGTCGTCGCCACCGCCCATGCCGCCACCCATGCCGCCGCCGGTATCGCCGCGGCCGCCCAGCATCTGCATGTTTTCAGCAATGATGTCGGTGGCGTATTTTTCGATGCCGTCCTTGTCGGTGTATTTACGGGTCTGCAGGCGGCCTTCCACATAGACGGAAGAACCCTTTTTCAGGTACTGGCCGACGATTTCAGCCAAGCGGCCGAAGAAGGAGATGCGGTGCCACTCGGTCAGCTCTTTCTGTTCGCCGGTGTTGCGGTCTTTCGAACGATACGAGGTAGCCACGGCGATGTTGGCAATCGCGTCACCGCTAGGCATGTAGCGGATTTCCGGATCGCGACCCAGATTGCCGACGATGATCACTTTGTTGACTGATGCCATTTATGAAACTCCTGAAGGAATGTGGGGGCCGTTTCGGACAGCCCCAAAACAACGGAGTTTACCCTAAATTAATAGTCCCTCAAATATCGCAAGGACTGACGCAGCTCAATTTGTTGTCGGGTTAGCGCGTGAGGGCTTCAGCAGGCGCAGGGCGATCACCAGGGCGCAGGAAACGGCGCCGCAACCGGCCAGGTACACGGCGCTGACGCCGTGCTGGCCAGCCAGGGCGCCGGCCAGCGGACCGGTCAGGCCTAGCGAAATATCGAGGAAAGCGACATAGGCGCCCATCGCCGCGCCGCGGCTTTGCGGCGGGGTGCGCTTGACCGCTTCCACGCCGAAACCGGGGAAGGCCAGCGAGTAGCCAAAGCCGGTCAGCGCGGCTCCCGCATACACCAGCAGGGGTGCCGCCGCTTGCCAGATACACAATTGACCGGCCGCTTCGATCAGCACACACACCAAGGCCACGCGCGCACCGCCGATCCTGTCCGGCAGATGGCCAAACAGCAGGCGGGCGCCGATGAAGGCAATGCCGAAGGCGGTGAAGGCTAGCGATGGGCTGCCCCACTCCTTGGCCGTGAACAGCAGCGAGATAAAGGCGGTGATGACACCGAAGCCGACGCTGGAAAACGCCAGCCCCATGCCCGGCCACCACACGGCGCCCAGCACCTTGTAGAACGGGATACGGCGCGCGCTGGCTGGCGGCAGGCCCTTGATGCCGGCCAACACCAGCAGCGCCAACACCGGGGCCAGCATGCCGGCAAGCGCGATACCGTGGAAGCCGGCCTGCTGGTACAGCGCCATCCCAGCCGGCGCGCCAGCGGCGTAGGCGCCGTACATTGCAATGCCGACCCAGGCCATGACCTTGCCCGCGTTTTGCGGGCCGGCCAGGCCGACGCCCCAGCTCAAGGCGCCCGTGACGACCAGGCTTTCGGCGCCGCCCAGCAGGATGCGGCCGGCGATCAGCACGGCGACCGATGCTTCCGGCTGGTCGACCATGGAGAGCGACGCCAGGTAAGCCAGCGCGGAGGCAACGGCCAGGGCGAAGCCTGTCATCACGGCGCGCTTGGAGCCGCGAGTGTCGCACAGGCCACCGGCCCAAGCGCGGGTCAGCAGGGCCGCGACGAACTGGGCGCCGGCCACCACACCGACCATCAACGTACTAAGGCCGAGCCGGTCATGCACGTGCAGCGGGAGCGCCGGAAGGGCGATGCCGATGGCGAGGAAGCTGGCGAAAACCGCCAGCACGATAGGGAAAATCCTGGGTACTACATTGACGGCCTGCGTAGCAGCGGTCGGGGCGGGAGAAGCGAAATCTTTAGGCGGGCTCATATAAAAGCTTTCATAGTTGACAATGAATTCCGAGAATGCGAGCATTTGCTCACATACAGCCAAAATTTTAAAATCAACAACATCCCGCGAAAACTCGCATTCGAAAACGCCCATGGTCGACATCCCGCAACCCCGCAAAGCCCCGCGCCAGGCGCGTTCCCGAGCCACCGTGGAGGTGATCCTGGAGGCGACGGCTCGCATTTTTTCCGAGCATGGCTACGCCGGAACCAACACCAACCTGATCGCAGAGAAGGCCGGCATCAGCATCGGCTCGCTCTACCAGTACTTCAAGAACAAGGATGCGTTGATCGCGGCCTTGCACCAGCGCCACGCGGAGCAGGTGCAGCAGACCGTGGAAGAAGTATTGGCAAAGCCTTACGAGCCGACGCTGGCAGGGCACATCGGCGCCTTGGTGCGGGCGCTGCTGGCTGCCCACCTGCTGGAGCCCGACCTGCACAAGATGCTGGAGCTGCAATTTCCCTACTTCGACGCGCCGCAGTCGGAAAACGAGGCCGACCAGGGCATCTTCAAGCGCGTGCGCGCCCTGCTGGAGGACTGGCGGGCCGACATCGTGCCCCCCAACCTCGACATGGCCACCTGGGTTGTCTTGCAGATCATGGAATCGATGGTGCACGCGGCCGTCATCGAGGCGCCGGGCTTCGACATGGCCGACATCGAAGCGTCGATCAGCAACGCCGTCATGGGCTACCTGACGTACCGCCCAAATACTGGTAATATGTACAGTATTTGACGCTGGGCTTGGTGTATCCGGGGCGCGGCGCAAGAATTCATTCGACGCTATAGTATCGGGCTGACCCCGAAAGGTATCCACGCATGGAAGAAATCCGCATCCGCGGTGCGCGCACGCACAACCTGAAAAACATCAACCTCGACCTGCCACGCAACAAGCTGATCGTGATCACCGGCCTGTCCGGCTCCGGCAAGTCGTCGCTGGCGTTCGACACCCTGTACGCTGAAGGCCAGCGCCGCTACGTCGAGTCGCTGTCGGCCTACGCGCGCCAGTTCCTGCAGTTGATGGAAAAGCCTGACGTGGACATGATCGAAGGCTTGTCGCCCGCAATCTCGATCGAGCAGAAGGCCACCTCGCACAACCCGCGTTCGACCGTGGGCACCGTGACGGAGATCCACGACTACCTGCGCTTGCTGTACGCGCGCGTCGGCACGCCTTACTGCATCAACCACCCGGACCACGCGCTGGCCGCGCAATCGGTATCGCAGATGGTGGATGCCGTGCTGGCCATGCCCGAGGGCACCAAGCTGATGATCATGGCGCCGGTGGTTGCCAACCGCAAGGGCGAGCACGTCGACCTGTTCGAGGCCATGCAGGCCCAGGGCTTCGTGCGCTTCCGCGTGCAGAGCGGCACCCACGAGGCCAAGATCTATGAAGTGGACGACCTGCCAAAGCTGAAGAAGACCGAGAAGCACACCATCGACGTGGTGATCGACCGCGTCAAGGTGAATGCGGAGATCAAGCAGCGCCTGGCCGAATCGTTCGAAACCGCGCTGCGCCTGGCCGACGGCCGCGCCATAGCTTACGAAATGGATTCCGGCGCCGAGCATATTTACTCGAACAAGTTCGCCTGCACCACCTGCGGCTATTCGCTGCAGGAGCTGGAGCCGCGCCTGTTCTCCTTCAACAACCCGATGGGCGCCTGCCCCGAGTGCGATGGCCTGGGCCATATCGAGTTCTTCGACCCGCGCCGTATCGTCGCCTTCCCCAACCTGTCGCTGGCTTCCGGCGCGGTGAAGGGCTGGGACCGCCGCAACCAGTTCTACTACTCGATGCTGGCTGCGCTGGCGGCGTACTACGATTTCGACCTCGACACCCCGTTCGAGCAGTTGCCGGCGAAAGCGCAGGACGTGGTCCTGCACGGCTCCGGCAAGACCGCCATCCCGTTCACCTACATGAATGAACGCGGCAAGGCCGTGGTCAAGGAACATACCTTCGAAGGCATCGTCAACAACCTGCAGCGCCGCTACCGCGAAACCGATTCGATGGCGGTCAAGGAAGAACTGGCGAAGTTCATCAACGAGAAGAAGTGCCCGAGCTGCGAAGGCGCCCGCCTGCGCGTGGAAGCACGCCACGTGAAGATCGGCACCGGCAAGCAGGAGCGCGCGATCTACCAGATCGCCGACAAGCCGCTGCGCGATACCCTGTCCTACTTCGAGCAGTTGAAGCTGAAGGGCGCGAAGAAGGACATCGCCGACCGCGTGATCAAGGAAATCGTGTCGCGCCTGACCTTCCTGAACAACGTGGGCCTGGATTACCTGTCGCTGGAACGCAGCGCCGATACCTTGTCGGGCGGCGAAGCACAGCGTATCCGCCTCGCGTCGCAGATCGGCTCCGGCCTGACCGGCGTGATGTACGTGCTGGACGAGCCGTCCATCGGCCTGCACCAGCGCGACAACGACCGCCTGATCGACACCCTGAAACACCTGCGCGACATCGGCAACTCGGTGCTGGTGGTGGAGCACGATGAAGACGCGATCCGCACCGCCGACTACGTGGTCGACATGGGCAAGGGCGCCGGCGTGCATGGCGGCGACGTGATCGCCGCCGGCCCGCTGAAGGACATCCTGAAATCGAAGGAATCGCTGACCGCGCAATACCTGAGCGGCAAGCTGCAGATCGCCGTGCCGAAGAAGCGCCACGTGGCCGATCCGCAGCGCCAGCTGACCATCACCGGAGCTACCGGCAACAACCTGAAGAAGGTCAACCTGTCGCTCCCCGTCGGCCTGATGACTTGCGTGACCGGCGTGTCCGGTTCCGGCAAATCGACCCTGGTCAACGACACCCTGTACCCGGCCCTGTCGCGCCACCTGTTCGGCTCCCAGACCGAACCGGCACCGCACGACTCCATCAGCGGCCTGGAACATTTCGACAAAGTGATCTCGGTCGACCAGGCGCCGATCGGCCGCACCCCGCGTTCGAACCCGGCCACTTACACCGGCTTGTTCACGCCGATCCGCGACCTGTTCGCCACCGTGCCTGTCGCGAAAGAGCGCGGCTACTCGGCCGGCCGTTTCTCCTTCAACGTCAAGGGCGGCCGCTGCGAAGCCTGCCAGGGCGACGGCGTGATCAAGGTCGAAATGCACTTCCTGCCGGACGTGTACGTGCCCTGCGACGTCTGCCACGGCAAGCGCTATAACCGCGAGACGCTGGAAGTCCACTACAAGGGCAAGAGCATCACCGAAGTGCTGGACATGACGGTGGAAGATGCACACGAATTCTTCAAGGCCGTGCCGGTCATCGCGCGCAAGCTGCAAACCCTGCTCGACGTAGGCCTGGGCTACATCAAGCTGGGGCAGAGCGCCACCACGCTGTCCGGCGGCGAGGCGCAGCGCGTCAAGCTGTCGCTGGAACTGTCCAAGCGCGATACGGGCCGCACGCTGTACATCCTGGACGAGCCGACCACCGGCCTGCACTTCCACGATATCGACCTGCTGCTGAAGGTGATCCACCGCCTGCGCGACCACGGCAACACCCTGGTCATCATCGAGCACAACCTCGACGTGATCAAGACTGCCGACTGGATCGTCGACCTCGGTCCAGAGGGCGGCGCCGGCGGCGGCCAGATCATCGCCAGCGGCACGCCGGAGGAAGTGGCGGCCAACCCGGCCAGCGTGACCGGCAAATATCTCGGTCCCCTGCTGAAGAAGAAATAATGAGCCTGCATTCCGTCAAACACTTCCTGGCGCAGCACGCGCCGGACCTGGAAGTCATCGAACTGGCGGAAAGCACCGCGACCGTGGCCTTGGCCGCGGCCGCGCACGGCGTCGAGCCGGGCCAGATCGCCAAGACCCTTTCGCTGCGCATGAAGGACGGCGTCGTCCTGGTGGTGACACGCGGCGATGCGCGGCTGGATAACAAGAAGTTCAAGGCCCATTTCGGCGCCACCGCACGCATGCTGGGTGCGGAAGAAGTGGAAGCGCTGACCGGGCACCCGGTCGGCGGCGTCTGTCCTTTCGGCCTGCCGGGTCCGATTCCGGTCTATTGCGATGTGTCGCTGCGCAGCTACAAGGAAGTACTCCCTGCCGGCGGCGCAATCAATGCCGCAGTGCGCATCTGCCCCGAGCGCATGGCCGCCCTGACCGGTGCGCAATGGGTTGACGTGGCGCAGTAGGCTACTCCTGCGGCGTCGGGTACTGCCTGCCGTCGTAGTGCAGCAACTGCGTCGTGGGTTTCGCGCCAGGCTGGTCGGACTTGCGCGTGACCAGCAGGTCTGCATAGCCCTTGCTGCGCGTGGAAGCGATGGCTATGGTGGAGTTGAACCTTTCGATTTCGGGTGCAGGGCCATCTTCTTCCGCGCCCTTCTCCCATGGGTCGTTCAGCAAGCGCCAGCTCGCAATCGCCATGCCTGAAAGGACAGGACGGATCGCCTCCCCCTCGCGCACATACAGCGTGCGCATCGGACCATAGCCGCCATACTGGTAGCGCGGCTCAGTCGTGTTGAAATCGACGCCGAACGCGCGCAGGCCCGGCTGCAGCTGATAGCGGGCGGTATCGATCCTGATCCCTTCGCGATAGGTCTCAATGGCATCGCTCGGCACGGCAGCCCAATAACTGGCGACTACCGTGCTGCGCGGCTGGTCGAGCAGGGCAACAAGAATACGCCTCGTATCTTGCGCAATGCCGTCGTACACGAACACACCCAGCGTGTAGGATTCTTTTCCGGGCCATGGCTTGCAGGCGCTGGAAATGGCCGGCCTGTCGTCTTCGCTCTCCTGGCGTCTTCCGTTCGCCTGGAGGAAGCTGCCGGCAAGTTCTTGCAGCTGCTCGCTGCAGGCCGGGTCGCGTTCTGCGGCGATCGATGGCAGCGCCAGCATGGCAAGGGTTGCCGTACACACGGTGCGTTTGAAATCCATGGTCATCCCTTTGCTAGTCCATCTGCTGTGGCGCCGGATAGTGCTTGCCGTCGTAGCGCAACAACTGCGTTGTGGCCTTGACCTTTGGCTGGTCGGAACTGCGCGTGATGAGCAAGTCCGCGTAGCCGTTGCTGCGCGTGCCGGCAATGCCGATGGCGTAGCTGAAGGTCTCGGTTGCAGGCTCACGGTCCGGGTTCTCGCTATTGCCGGTTTCCCACGGCGCCCTGCCCGGCAGGTAGCGCCAGGACGAAACCGCCATGTCGGACAGGATCGGCCGGATGGCAGCCCCCTCGCGCACGTACAGCGTGCGCATCGGCCCGTAGCCGCCTTCCGCAGAGCGCGGGCTGTACGTGGCGACGTCGATGCCGAATGCGCGCAACCCTGGCTGCACAAAATAGCGTGCCGTGTCGAACTTGATTCCATCGACATAACGCGTGACCGCGTCTACCTCCACCAACGTCCAGTAGCTGGCGATTACCTTGCCTTGCGCCGGGTCGATCAAGGTGACGAGCATCTGCTTTTGTTCTTCTTTCTGCCCCTCGTAAATGAAGACGCCCAGCGTATAAGGTTCCTTGCCTGGCCAGGCCTTGCATGCACTGGCGACGCCTTCGGTGAGCTGGCGTTTCCGTCTCTTGCGCAGGAAGTCGCCAGCCAATTCGATCATCTGTTCGCTGCATACCTGGCGCTCGACCAGGTCCTGCTTTTCGCGCGCCAGCCTGCTCTTCTCTTCCGCTGCTTCGATTTCCTGCTGCTTGCGTTCCGCTGCCAGGAAGGCTGCTTTTTCCTCGGCCAGTTGACGGCACACATTCCACAAATCGTTGGCAGGGCTGTCGCCGCACTTCGCGCCCAGCGCTTGCCTCACTTCGTCGCGTGCGGGACCCAGTGTAGCAATGAACGCCAGCAAGCTTTCCAACGGCGCCAGCGCTTGCTGCGTAGCGGCCTGCACATAGCTTTCCGACAGGCCTTTCACATTCTCGAGGGCACGACAGCTGGTCTGCTCCCGTTCAAGCTTGCCCAGTGCATAACCCAGTAGCAGAGGAGCGGGCAGTTCCAGCATTTGTTCCGTAGACAGGAGGCAACCCTTGCTCGAGGCGCTTTCCCGGCCCAGTTGTTGCAACGCCGCCGGTTGCGCCTGAGGCGATGGCTGCATCGCGGCCAGTGCCATCCAGGGCGACACGATCCGTTTGCCCGCCGGGCTGAACGGGTTGTAGCCCTGGGGATTCGCCAGCAGCAGATCCAGCGCCACCGTCTTCGCCAGCAAGCGTTCCATTTCTCCGGCAGGCCACGCCTGAGGATGATCCAGCAGCGCCGGCACTTTCGCAGTCAGGTAAACCAGCTGCAGGAATGCGGCCTCGCGTTCGTCAAGCGACGTATCCTGCACTCGCGGGAAAAAGTAAGGCTCAAGCTTTTGCAGGATGCGTGGCAACTGGGCATGATGCGGATTCAGCTCGACCAGTGCCGGCAGAAGATGCACGCAGCTATCGGGCCCTTTGCGCTGGCAGCCGTTCGACAGCAGGAATTTGCTCAACCTGTCTTCGATAATGGCGGCCGATGCCAGGCCGCGTGCGGTTTCCGGCGAAGTTTCACTGATCCCGCCTACTTCTTCACGCTGTTTGCGCACGCACTGCCGAAAATCCAGGCCCGCGCCGGCCCGCCAATCCGCATTCTTCATCCCCCAGACCAACGGTTCCATGTGCTTGACACGCCAGGCCGCGGCAGGAAGGCATCGCAGGAAAGCGATTTGTGCGCCCGCTTCCTTGCCCCATTTTTCGTCCGCATAATAGACATGCAGGCTTTCGGCCGAACGCTGTCCTTCCCGCACAGGATCGTTGATCCGCTCTTCCGGCAGGATGCGCGCCCATACGGCCTGGGCCCTGGAAGGCGACTCGAGCCGGAAGTAGTCCCAAGCGCCGGCCTGATCAATCAGCGGCTGCTTCAAGGTCCAGAATGTGGCCGCGAATTCCGGCATGTCCAGCAATCGGGGCAGTTTTTCCCGGTCAAGGAACTCCCATGGCTGGCCGGCCGGATCTTCGCGGCGGTAACGGCGACGCGCTTCCGCCATGACGGCAGAGAATTCTTCTTTGCTCAGCGGCTGCAGGCGCGATGCACCGTCATCGCTGGACGCCGCTGCGCCGCCGGCAGCGCAGGCGAGCACCAGGCCCAGGCCAGTCAAAATGGATTTGCTCATAAACGATCAGGGGGATGACTTGATGGGCGGCAGGCGCAACACCTTGCCGTTCTCGCGCAGGAAGACCACGATCCCGCCGTCGCTCAAAGGTGCCAGGATGGGAATATAGGTATGGGGCAAGCGCCTGATCGAAACAAGGCGCTGCGCCGCCGGGTCGAACCATTGGACGGAACTGTCGTTGGCGGTCACCAGCTGATCGTGATCGCCGAAGTTGGCATAGCTGCCGCCGATGCCCATCCGGGCGCCAGCGTCCGCGATCGAAATCCATGCTGCCTTGCGCGCATCCCAGCGGAGCGGCCAGTCGCTGTGATCGGGCACAGCGACCAGCGTCCCGCCCGGCAGGAGTCGGCGCTGGAATCCTCGCGATGCGTCCTTGGCATATTCCTTCGGCGGCGACGCCATCGTCCAGTTGCAGCTGGCAGTGTCGAAGCTGAGCGGGATGGCCGGCGCCGGCCCGAGTTCCACATCATCGACCTTGCCCCGGACGCCGGCTGCCAGCAATGCTGCGCGTGTGGCCGGCGACACCGGCTCCTGCTTCAGCGCTCCTCCGCTGACGCGCAGCAGCATGGCGCGGCTTGGCGCAGGCTGGCCCCCCTCCTCCTTACCGGTTCGCATGCACGCCAGCGCCAGTTGCGGATCGATGGAAATGAGCCGCCGCATGACCGTGCCAAGGGGCAGCACCAGCGGCGGCGCAAAGCTGCGCGATTCCGGGTTCCACCAGGCCAGCGAGGCGAAAGGCTGGTCGGTATCGTCGGTGTGCGAACCGCCGGCGACCACCGTGCCATTCCCAAGCCTGCTCCAGCTTCCTTCGATCGAGGTATGGCGAGGCCAGCCCTTTGCCGCCGCCATCTGCCGCGTGAGCGCATTCCACACCGCGAAAGCCTTATCCGTCAGCAGCAGGAAGTCGTCATTGCCAAGCGTGACGACGTCCGGGTTCAATTTGTTGGGCCAGTCGATCACTGCGTACGGCGGCTCGTCGGCCTGCGGCGCCGCCATGGCCGGATGTGCCATCGCTGCAAGCGCCATCGCATAGGCGAGATGTTTGAGGTTCATGCGGGCAAGCATAGACAAACTGCCCGCTAAAGTCACGCTTCCGTCACGCCCCCCTCACGCTGCGCGACGCGACGCTGCCAGCCAGCGCTCCAGGTGCGGGAAGCGGTCGTAGCCCCAGAACGGCTCGCCGTCCGCCAGCACGAAGGGCACGCCGAACACGCCCTTGGCCAGCGCATCCTCATTGCCCTGCTTGAACTGGGCCTTGATCGCCGGGTCTTCCATGCCCCCCAGGAAGGCCGAGCCGTCGATGCCCTGGCTTTCCGCTATCCCCAGCAGCACCGCCTTGTCGGCGATGTCCACGCCGTCGGCATAATAGGCCTGGAAGCAGGTGCGGGCAAACGACACCGCCGCATCGTCGCCATGGTTGGCGCGCACCCACAGCATGGCCCTTCCCGGCGCCATCAGCATTTGCGGGAAGGCGCTGGAAGGATTGAAGGGGATCGCCTCATCCTGCGCCGTGCGCTGCATGTCGCGCGTGACGTACTTCCATTTGACCGGCACCACCGGCGACGGCAGCACGCCGGTCACCTGGGTCAGCGCCGGCAGCAGCACAGGATGCCAGCGCACAGTGGCGCCGTTGGCTGCCGCCAGCCATTCGATGCGGCGGGCGGCAAAGTAGGAATAGCCCGAGGCAAAATCAAAGTAGAAGTCGAGGACCATGGCCGCTCCTTAGTAGTTTTCGCCAAAATCGTTATTGTTCTTCGGCAATCCGCGCAGGATGCCCCACAGGCTGCTGTGGCTCATGAAGTAGATGCCGACCGGCACCAGCAAAAGCAGGAATCGCATGTTCTTTCCCCAATTTCGCACACCCGTGCGAAGTCAAGTTAAAAAAAGGCCGCAGGCGAACCCGCGGCAACCCAAAATCACAAATCGTTGAAACTCTTGTACGTCGAAATCAGGCGGTTGAAAGCACGCTGCGCATGGCGCGGCGACTGCTCGTCACGCAGGAAGCGGGCATCGTGCAGCAGGCCCACTACCAGGCTGTAAATCTCGAACACCAGTTGCTCGGGTTCGGTGTCCGGCCGCAGCTGGCCGGCTTCCATCGCCTGCAGGATGGTCTTGCGCAGCGAGGCGCGCCAGGCCAGCGCGCCTTGCGCCAGGCGGTCGCGCACCGCACTGCCTTCGTAATCGTCGAACTCGAAAGCGCCCGCCGTGTACAGGCAGGATGTGCGCAGCGCCTCGTCGGCCGCGCGCTGGAACCAGGCCGCGACCTGGGCCTGCAAGCGCGGCAGGCCGCGCGGCAGGGACAGCGACGGCATGAAGACTTCGGCCGCGAAGCGGCGGTCATATTCGTCCAGCACCGCGCATTGCAGCTGCTCGAGCGAACCGACGCGCGAAAACACCCCGCTCTTGCTGATGCCGGTGCGCTTGGCGATCTCGCCCAGCGACAGCTTGCCGATGCCTTCCGCCGCGGCCATTTCCATGGCGGCGCCGAGGATGGTGGCGAAGGTCGCTTCGCTTTTTGCGGTCAAGGTGTCCATGGGTCAAACTTTAGCACACATGTGCGAAATGTCAAACCTGAATATTTCCTTGTTTTTTTTGATTGACTATTTCGCAAATATGAATAGAGTTGTGCCCGGGAAATATCTGAGGAGAAAAGCTTTGTACCCAACCCCACTGCGCCAACTCGCAGCAGCCGCCCTGCTGGCCTGCGCTACCCTGTCCGCCCAAGCCCAGGTTTCGACCGGCAACATGACCGTGCCGCGCATGCTGCACCAGGCAAGCGCCCTGCCCGACGGCCGCATCCTGCTGACTGGCGGCGTGTCCACGCCCGGCGCCCCGATTTACGCCAGCACCGAAATCTATGATCCTGTCACCGGCCAGTTCACGCCTGCCGCGCCAATGCTGACTGCCCGCCGCGAGCATGCCTCAGTCACGCTGCAGGATGGCCGCATCCTGGTTGCCGGCGGCATGACGCCGGCGGGCGCCTACACCAACACCGCCGAAATCTACGACCCTGCGACCGGCCAATGGACCGCCGCCGGCAACATGAACTCCATGCGCTTTCGCACCATCGCGCGCCTGCTGCCTGATGGCCGGGTGATGGTGATGGGCAAGGACGGCTATTCCACCGGCGGGTATGCCGATATCTTCAATCCCGCTACCGGTACTTTCAGCAAAACCGGCAACTTTGTCGAGAACTCAGGCTGGCACGGCCTGGTAGTGCTGGCCGACGGCCGCGTGATGAAGGTTGGGGGCGAGGCCAGTACGGCACCTGCTCCTTATGCTCCGTACAGCACCCGGGCTGAGATCTGGGACCCTGCCAGCAATCAATGGAGCGCCACGGGCCCGATGTCCATCGGGCGCTCAACCATCGAACCGGTGCTGCTGGCGGACGGCAAGGTCCTGGTGGCCGGCGGCCGCAATACGATGTCCCAGCGCAGCACTGAAATCTACGATCCGGCCACCGGCGCCTTCACTCCGGGCCCCGAGATGCCGGCCGATCTCGAGCCGCAGACTGCCACCGTGCTGCCGAACGCGGATATCGTCTACACCGCAGGCTATAACCGTCAACTCATGCGCTACAACGCCGCCAGCGGTACCTGGAACCTGAGCGGCCCGCAACGCATCCGCAAGCGCGACCTGAGCGTATCGCGCCTGCCCGACGGCAACGTGCTGCTTGCCGGCGGAGCCGAACAAAACGACTCCACGGCATATGCCGCAATCTGGGACCAGGCCTGCTCCAGCCAGTTGACGACCGTGCCGGTGCGCACGCAGAACGTCGGCGGCGATGCAGGAACGGTCAGCTTTACCGTCAATGCAGCACCCGGCTGCCGTTTCGAGGCGGCGAACCTGCCAGACTGGCTGTCCGTTGACGGCGCCAATCCACAGCAAATGCCGTCCGGCGGCTCATTCGCAATGACGTTCAAGACCACCGCCAACTTGAGCGGCGCATCGCGCACCGCATCGTTCTTGCTGGCGAATGAGACCGTCTCCGTCACGCAGGTGGCGTCGGCCAGTTGCCCATCGGCGCCCGTCGTATCGCCGGCCACGACGACTGTCAGCGGCTCCGGCGGCACCGGATCGCTCAGCGTCTTTGCAGCCGCCAATTGCCCGTGGAACGTGGTCTCCATGCCCAGCTTTGTCACCGCCACCGGAGCGACCAGTGGCAGCGGCAACGGCAGCATCGCCTACTCGGTTGCCCCTAATCCGGATACCACGGCCTCGCGCAGCGGCTCCGGCCAGGTGGCGTCGATGGGGTATGCCACGACGTTCACCTTCACCCAGGACGCGCGCAAGCTCTGCCCGACGCCGCCGGTCATCAGCTTGAGCAACGCATCGTTTACTACCGCCGGCGGCAGCACGACGGGCACCATCACCGCCGCGCCGACTTGCAAATGGGCCCTGGCCGTGCCGGTCACCTGGGTCAGCGTAACATCCGGTTCTTCGGGTACCGGCAACGGCAGCTTCAGTCTCAATATCGCGCCCAACACCGGCGCCGCGCGCAGCGACTACATGTCCGCCACCACGCCCGATGGCGTTGGCATCGCCAAACTGAGCCAGGCCGGTTCTGCATGCGCCACCTGGAGCGTCACGCCGGCCAGCAGCAGCTTCCCGGCAAAAGGCAGCAGTGGCAACTTCACGATAGCGGCGCCAGCCAGCTGCAACTGGAGCTTGTCCGGCGTGCCAAGCTGGATGAGCATCACCAGCGCCATCAGCGGCACCGGGAACGGCAGCATCACCTACTCGGTCAGCGCCAATCCCGGCGAGGCGCGCAGTGCCACCGCAACCCTCAGCGGCAGCGGCCTGACGCTGCCGCTGAGCCTGAACCAGCAGGGCTCGACCCAGTCCACCGCCTGCAGCAAATGGATCGTCAGCGGCGAGCCGGCAAATGGCAACCTGCAGTCATCGACCTGCCCGGCCGGCGCACGCGGCACCGGTTACTACACTGACCGCTACACCTTCGGCGTCTTGCCAGGCCGGGTAGTGACGATCACCCTGAGCTCGTCGAGCTTCGATACCTACCTCTACCTGCGTGACGGCGCCGGCAATATCATCAGCTCCGACGACGATAGCGGTGGCGGCACCAATTCGCGCATCAGCTACACGCTGCCGGCGGGTGCATGGGGCAACTACACCATCGAGGCGACCAGCTACTACTCCGGCCGGTCCGGCGCCTACACCCTGAACTTCACTCAGTAAGGATCGGGACTCCAGACGGCGTACATCTCGCCGTCTTCCTCTACGCCCGCCTCGATGAAGCTGCAGGCGGCGTAGAGATCCTTCGCCACGGCGTTGTCCGGACGGTAGCTGGTCCAGATGCGCTGCACGTCGCCGTGCTTCTGGATCTCGGCCAGCGCCAATTCGACCGCGCGGCGGCCGTGGCCCCTGCCCTGGAAGCGGCGGTCCACCATCAGGTGGTAGATCGCGTAATCGCCCGCTTCATCCTCGGCGCCGGGCGCGGCGTACATCAGGAAGCCCACCACGCCGTCCTTGTCGGCGATGGCGCGGCAGTGATAGTTCGGGTGGAAGCTGGCTTCCGCAATCGCATACATGGTGGCTGCCGCGTGGTCCTGCTGGTATTCATGCAGTTCCAGCTCGGCGATGTCGGCGAAATTTTCCTTGGTGACCACGTGCAGGTTGGTCGTAATCCATTTCCTCAGGAAGCGTTGATATGGTCTCATTCATGACTCCTTCTTCTTCGTTACAGCTCTAATACTGCGTTCATTTCGCCGTCCTCGTCGAAGTCGGTTTCGACGAAGCCCATGCTGGCGTAAAGATCCTTGGCCCTGGTGTTGTCGGGCTGGTAGCTGATCCAGACCTTGCGCACGCCGCCGCGCGCCCGGATCTCGGCCAGCGCCGCCTGCAGCGCCTTGCGGCCGTAACCCTTGCCTTGGTGGAGGATGTCCACCATCAGGCGCCACACGCCGAATTCGCCGGGCTGGCCTTCCAGTTCCAGGTCCACATACATCAGGAAGCCAAGCAATTCCTCGCCCGCATAGATGGCGCGCGCCTGCATCTGCGGGTAGAAGCTGGCCTGCGCAATCGAGTAGGCATTGCTGGCAATGTAGTCGCGCTGATGGTCCAGCAGCCGCAAGTCGGTGATGTCGTCGAAGTTCTGTCGGGTGACAGCTTTGAGTTGGATCTCCATGATTCCTTTCCTCCTTGCGCCGGGGACCAAAAAACAAAAACCCCGGCAAGTTTCCTCGCCGGGGTTTGTCGTCGGACGTCCGGCTCGGGGTGGCAATTTGCCAGTGCCCCGAGCGCACGCGCATCAGGGCTATCTGGTGTGCTTAATGCAGGTGATAGCGAAATTGCGCATGGCCGTCCTTTCTTGATCTGGGTTATACAACTAACGAGCGCTGATTCTGCGCTCTGCGCGAATGTGGTGTCAAGAAAAACTTTGTATAAATACTCACCTTGTGTTCTTGTACAGGACAGCAATGCGCTTGATGCTCAGCCTGGTACGCCAGGCCGCCACGCGTGCTCCATTGTTCGCACAGGTTTGCTACCGTAGGTACATGATGAGCATCTACAAGCTTGCGCTACCGTTGCTGCTGGCCTGCCAAGGGCTTGCCAATGCCGCCGAGCCAAGCCGCATCAGCGTGCAGACGCTGGCGGCGGGCAAGGAGGTCGCACGCATCATGCTGCCCATCGGCCAGCAGCATACGGTGCAGGTGGAGGCCAACCAGGTCGAGCAGGACCACCGCGGCTCCACGCATGCGCGCGGCAATGTGCGCGTGACCATCCGTACCGGCGGCGCAGCCACGACCATCCTTGGCGAAGAAATCATCATCAAGCGCAAGGTGCTCGATGCCCGCGAGCTGGCCGCCATCCGGGCGCTGGAAGGCATGGGTGCACCCGGCAAGCGCGATGCGGCGCGCGACCGCAAGGAACTGGCGCGCCTGAAGACCATCGTCGCTTCCCACGGCTGGCCGGGCACGCGCTTCGCCGGGCCCGAGCTGTCCCAGAATGCATTCACCGTCCTGATGCGCGTGCCCGAGAAGGAACTGGAAGCCCTGCTACCGGACTTGCGCGAGGCCCAGGCGGAGAATGACGTGCCGGGCTCGCAACTGGCGCAAGCCGAGGACAGGCTGCGTGTCGCCAAAGGACTGCCGCAACGCTACGGCACCCAGCTCGCCAGCGGCAAGCCGGTCGTGATCGAAGACGAAAGCGGACTCGACATCCGCCGCAAGATGATGGGGCTGCCGCCAATGCCCGCCTCTTCCGGCCAGTAGCTATTCCGTCATGTAGAAGACTTCCCCGCGCGGGACAAACGGCAAGCGGCGTCCGTCGGCCAGCAGGTAGGCGTGGTCCATGCGCGTCTCGAGCTTGTCCTCGCACCAGCCGTCCGTCACTACCAGCACCGGGCCGTGCGCCGGCAGCTCGCCTCGGTGCGCCAGGTCGCGCAGGTGATCGAAGCCCGGCTGCAGCACCGTTCCGCCGCGTCCGCGCAAGGTGAAGCGGTCCAGCAGGTTATCCGGTTCGACCCAGCCGCAGTCGTAGGCCGCGGCGTCGCAGCACACCAGGCGCACGGCAATGACGTCGCGCGCCATCGCATAGCTGGCGATGGCGCCAAGCGCCTTGCCCAGCATGGTAGGCTCCATCGAACCCGAAGTATCGAGCAGCACGCCGAAGACGCGGCTCTTGCGTTCTTCCTCGGGCGGCTTGCACAGCGAAGGCCGCGGAATATCCGGCGTCGCTCCCTGCCGGCGCGAAGGCCGCGCATAGCTGCGCCGCAGCTCCAGCGGAGGGAACCTTTCGTCGAACCAGTGCGCGAGCCGGGCGTCCCACGGAATCGGCGGCTGCGCCAGGCTGCGGATCTCCTCCAGCAGGCCAGCCGGAACGGTGCCGCGCGCGCCCTCATATTCCCAGCGGTCCATGCCTTGCGCGAGTGCGCGGCGGCAGTATTCCTCCGCGTCCGTAAACTGGGCGCCGCTGTCCTCGCCCAGCAAATCCGGCTGCCCAACGCCGCGCATCGTAGCCAGCTTGCGTGCACGGCGAATATCGCGCGCCAGGCCGTCATAGATTTCATCTGCGGATTGTCCTGCCAGTGCAGCGTCGTACAGCATGCCGATGGCGGGCGCCGCACCAACCTGCATCTCGACCAGCCAGCCATTAATCGCGAAATCGCAGGCGACATTCCACAACACCGGATCACGCCCGCGGCGACGCGACGCGTGGTTGAGGCCAGCGTGCAGCAACTCATGGGCCAGCACGAACAACGTTTCGTCGTCATTCAGGCCGGCCGCCGGATTGATCCAGATGCGGCGGGCGCCGACATCGATGGCGGCAACGCGAATATCGTACTGCTGGCAAATCCGGATATCGTTCTCCAGGTCGAAGCTCGCTGCCAGGGCGCCTAGCAAAGGATAGCAATCCATCATGCGGCGCCGTGCGCGGTGCTCGCGGCTGTGCGGCCTGGCCGCCTGTTCGACAGTTGCGCCGCCCGCGATGGCAAGCGCCCTGCCGACGCCGCGCGCAATCCCATCTGCCAGCAATTCATGCCACGGCTTGTGGCGCTTCCAGGGCATCGCCTTCTCGTCGAGCGAGGTGAACACCGACCCAGTGCCGGCAATGTCCGCGTGCCAGGCCAGCAGCGGCGCGGGACAGCCGCCGCTGCAAAAGCGCTGCAGCAAGGTTTCCACGCCGGCGTCCTCGCATTCGGGCAAACGCCATTCTTCCGGCAATTCGCCCAGCTTGAGTTCAGCGCAAAAACGCGATGCAGACACCAGCGCTGCCAGCTCCCACAGCAGCGCCGGTTCACGGCGCCGCACCAGGCCCAGTCCAAGGCAGGACAGCGCGATGCCGATCACGCGCGCCCATTCGTCCGGCTGCGCGCGCCGCTTCGGATGCAGCCAAAGTGTGCCGCCGGGCGACACGGCAAGCCATCCGCCGGACGGCACGAACTGGTGCGTCGCATCGGTGTGAAATTCCGCCTGGGCCGCGATAGCGCCCAGCACCGGATGCGCCCGCACATGGGCAATCCCGGCCTGGCGCGCGGACGCGGCCGGATCGGGCTTCCTGTCCCTGCTCATGCAGTCTCCTTCTGGCTGCGGCCGGCCAGTCGTGGCAGGTCGCGTGCCACTTCGACCAGGAACCACGCAGGCAAGCGGCGGCCCTGGGCATCTTCGCCGAGCAGCGATTGCGCGATCTCGACGCTGATACGCGCCAGGTCGCGCAACATATCCTTGGCGCGGATCGACAAGGCATGGTGCGCGCTGCGCACTGCCGATTCCTCTTCCGGCAGCTCCTTCACCAAATGGGCGCGGAAGGATTGCGCGAGGAAGTACAGCACGTCCCGATCCGCCGGTGCATCCGGCCAGTGCTGGTCGCCCTTGATAATCGCATGCAGGCCATGCTTGTGCCGCAGCTGCTTGAGAAAGCCCTTGAAGTTGCCAGCGTGATTGGGCGACAACAAGCCATAGGCCAGCGCATCCACCAACTCCTCGCCGGAACCTTCGCCGAAGGAATGCAGCGCGTCCGACAGCATGTGCCAGCTGCGCGGCGTCGAGAACGGCTCTTCGTGTTTCGGCGGCTCGCTCCACAGATGATCGGGACGCAGCTGGATGTACTCCAGCACCCAGGGATGGATGCCGCCCTCGCCGCTTGCCCATTCCAGCCACTGGCGGTGGTCGGAGCGCAAGTGGATATGGACCATGCGGTTCACCAGTGCCGACGGCATCGGCTTGACGATGGCCGCATCCTTGGCGCGGTTGCCGGCGCCGATCACGATGGTTCCTTTCGGCAGGCTGTATTCGCCGATGCGCTGGTCCAGGATCAGCGAATAGAATGCCTTCTGGATCTCGTGCGACGAAGCATTCAGTTCGTCCAGGAACAGGACGAAGGGCTCATCACGCACGATGTTTGCAGGAGGGAAGAAGCGCGAGCACTTGCCGTCGATCTGCGGAATGCCCAGCAAATCTTCCGGCGCAAGCTGGCTGCCGAGCAGGGAGACGCACTCCATGCCGACGGCTTCCGCAAAGCGGCGCACCAGGGCGCTCTTGCCGATGCCCGGCGGGCCCCACATGAATACCGGGCGGGTGATCGCAACGTGCAGCAGGAAGTCAATCGCCTGCTGTTGGTTCAACATGATTGCCGATTGCATGCGCTCACTCCTCCCGTTCCAACTGGCGGCGCAGTTGCTGCTTCAGCGCGCGCCGCGATTGTTCGACGCGCTGGTGGCCGCCGGCCTTGCGCTGGCGCGCCAGCACGGCCAGCGGGTTGCGCGGCTTGGGTAGTTTGATGGTTACCTTCATGATTTATCCTTTCACGCACACGACTTGCTTCAGCGTGTGCACGATTTCGACGAGGTCGGACTGGTGCGCCATGACCTGGTCAATGTCTTTGTAGGCGGCGGGGATTTCATCCACCACGCCGCCATCCTTGCGGCATTCGATGCCCTGCGTCTGTTCGGCCAGGTCGAAGCGGTTGAATTTGCGTTTCGCTTCGCTGCGGCTCATGCGTCGTCCGGCGCCGTGCGAGCAGGAGCAGAACGATTCCTCGTTGCCCTTGCCGCGCACGATGTAGCTGCGGGCACCCATGCTGCCCGGGATGATCCCCAGCTCGCCTTCGCGCGCCGAGATGGCTCCCTTGCGGGTGACGTACAGCTTGTGGCCGAAGTGCGATTCCTGCGCCACGTAGTTGTGGTGGCAGTTGATCGCCTCGCCGTCGAGCTTGAACGGCGGGACGTGCGGCTCCAGCGCCGCCACCACGCGGCGCATCATTTCGCGCCGGTTCAGCATGGCGTAGTCCTGGGCCCAGTCGACTGCTTCCACATAGTCGTCGAACAGTTCCGAACCTTCGCTGAAGTAGGACAGGTCGCGGTCCGGCAAGTTCACCTTATGGCGCATCATTTCCTTGCGTGCAGCGGAAATGAAGTAGCGCCCGATGACATTGCCGATGCCGCGCGAGCCCGAATGCAGCATGATCCAGACGCGCTGCTCTTCATCGATGCACAGCTCGATGAAGTGATTGCCGCCGCCCAGGGTGCCAAGCTGGCAGATCCAGGTCTGCGCGAACTTGTGCTGCATCTTCATGATGCCCTTGTGGCGCGCCACGATGCGGTCCAGGCGGTCGTTCAGCGGACGTCCGACGCGGGCGTGGGCGGAGCCGCGCACCTTGTCGAAAGCGTGCTGCTCGAAGCCGACCGGCACCAGCGTTTCGATCGCGCTGCGCACGCGCGCCAGGTTGTCGGGCAGCTGGCTCGCGGTCAGCGTCGTGCGCACGGCATTCATGCCGCAGCCGATGTCGACCCCGACAGCGGCGGGAATGATGGCGCCGCGCGTCGGGATCACGCTGCCGACGGTTGCGCCGATGCCGGCGTGTACGTCGGGCATGGCCGCCACGTGCGGATGCACGATCGGCAGGTTCGCAATATTCAGCAGTTGCTGGATGGCCGAATGATCAATGTCATCCGTATAGATGTGCACAGGCACCAGGCCTTTGTGCAGGCTTTGCTTAATTGGCATAACGTCTTTCGTTATGCCGGGGCTGTAGAAACAAAAACCCCGGCGAGTTTCCTGGCCGGGGTTCGTGTTGGAAGAACGACCGGCTCGGGTGGCTTGATTGCCTGCCCCGAGCGCTCGCGCTGCGGGGCTATCTCATTTGCAGATTGTGGATAGCCGTACGTGGCATGGTCGTCCTTTCGAAAATGGGGTTGGTAAAAAATCAGTGGACGCGATTCTGCGCCCATTACAAATCACATGTCAAGAAAAACTTTCAGAGCTTCAATCGAGGCTGATGTTTTTCTCGGCTGCCACCTTGGCAAGCTTGGCGATCAGCAGCTCCCATGCGGCACTCGCGGCCCCATCCAGTTTTTGCAGCTTGTCGATAGCATCGTATCCCATAAGGCACGCAGCCCTATCCCTTGCAACCTTATCATTCCCTGCCACGATGTCGACTCCCTCCAGCGCATACAGCTGCACCTTCAAATCGGTGGCCGCCTTCTTCCGCACAGCCTCCGCCTCTTTGGCCTCCTGGTCCAGGATCGCGAAATTCATTACCTGCAGGGAGGCTTCTTGCGGAGTCCAGGCACCTGCATTGATTAACCTGGCTTTGATAGCGTCAATTCTCTTCGTATATTGCTTCTCACGGTCGGTCATGGCAGTACCTGCAGCCATGAACTCTTTCTGGAATCCTGACACGTATGCCTTGGCGTGAGCAGCATTCTCGCAATCCTGCTTGGCGGCAAACGCCTGCATGTTCAGCGCCGCGATTGCCGCAGCAACAAATGCCTTCTTCATCGTTTTTTCTTCTTCATATTTACATTGCAGTTTCAACAAATTTCACGGAAGCTTATTGGGAATCAGGTACCTGGTCAACTATCGGGATGTTGAATGAAGATTCGCAGTATTGTGTCTACTGGCGCGCTTTTCATCGCGTGTTCAACTGCCAGCGCGGGAAGCCTGGTCAAGGCTTATGCCGACAAGGCGAGGAATGTGCACGTCGTGACTGCGTCGGGCAAAGACATCAAGCTGACGACGGACCGAAGGGCAGATGATGTCCGGCTCGCTTCCGACGGCGAGTCTGCAGCCTGGCTCGTGCTTGCGTATTTCGCCGCGGATGGCAGGCGATGGCCCACCGAGCTGCATGTCTATCACGGCGGCCGCACGCGCTCCTCCAAGTGCGGAATGATCATTCGCGAATACTGGTTCTGGAAGAACGGCACGCACGTTGCCACCGATTGCGGAGGCCTGCATTTCTCCGGGATCGAAACGCTGTACGATGTGCGCACCATGAAAGAGGTCGACAGCTTCGACCAGGCCGAGGTTCCGGTTGAGCAGCGACCTGAATGGTCGAACGCGAGCAGGGAATAAAAAAACGCGCCCCGTGAGGCGCGTTTTTTTGGAAGCGGTAAAGCTTAGCCGTTCAGGCGCTGCTCCAGCTTGGCCATATTGTCCTTCAGCTCTTGCGGCAGGTGGTATGCCAGCTTCTCGAACAATTCAGCGTGCAGCTTCAGCTCCGCGCGCCATGCATCCTTGTCGATCGAGGTGATGGTCTCGAACTCCTCGGCGGTGAATGGCAGGCCGTCCCACGAGATGTCGCCGTAGCGTGGGGTGGTGCCGAAGATGTTCTCGACGCCGCCGCCGGTGCCTTCAACGCGCTCCAGCATCCACTTCAGCACGCGCATATTGTCGCCGAAGCCAGGCCATACGAAATGGCCGTTTTCGTCGGTGCGGAACCAGTTGACGCAGAAGATCTTAGGCAGGGTGGCGCCCTTGCCTTCCAGGCGCTTGCCCATGTCCAGCCAGTGCTGGAAGTAGTCGCTCATGTTGTAGCCCATGAACGGCAGCATGGCGAACGGGTCGCGGCGCACCACGCCCTGCTGGCCGGCGGCTGCAGCGGTGGTTTCGGAGCCCATGGTCGCAGCCATGTACACGCCTTCGATCCAGTCGCGCGCTTCGGTCACCAGAGGCACGGTGGTGGAACGGCGGCCGCCGAAGATGAAGGCGGAGATCGGCACGCCAGCTGGATCATCCCAGGCCGGGTCGATCACCGGGTTCTGGGTTGCGGCCACGGTGAAGCGCGCGTTCGGGTGCGATGCCTTGGTGCCGGACGCCGGGGTCCAGTCCTTGCCTTGCCAGTCGACCAGGTGCGCAGGCGCCTCCTTGGTCAGGCCTTCCCACCAGATATCGCCATCGTCGGTCAGCGCGACGTTGGTGAAGATGGTGTTCTCGTTGAGGCAGGACATGCAGTTCGAGTTGGTCTTGGTGTTGGTGCCAGGAGCCACGCCGAAGTAACCCGCTTCAGGGTTGATCGCGTACAGGCGGCCATCCTTGCCCGGCTTGATCCAGGCGATGTCGTCGCCGATGGTGGTGACTTTCCAGCCGTCGAAGGTCTTCGGCGGGATCAGCATGGCGAAGTTGGTCTTGCCGCAAGCCGAAGGGAATGCAGCGGCAACGTAGTGCTTCTTGCCTTCCGGGGATTCAACGCCCAGGATCAGCATGTGTTCTGCCAGCCAGCCCTCGCCGCCGTTCTTGGCGTCGTTGTAGCCCATGGTGGAAGCGATGCGCAGCGCGAAGCACTTCTTGCCCAGCAGCGCATTGCCGCCGTAGCCGGAACCGTAGGACCAGATCTCGCGGGTCTCAGGGAAGTGCACGATGTACTTGGTGGCGTTGCATGGCCAAGGCACATCTTTTTCGCCGGCAGCCAGCGGCTTGCCGACAGTGTGGATCGCAGGCACGAACTCGCCATCGGTACCCAGCACGTCGTACACGGCCTTGCCCATGCGGGTCATGGTGCGCATGTTGACGGCGACGTATGGGGAATCGGACAGTTCCACGCCGATGTGGGCGATCGGCGAGCCCAGCGGGCCCATCGAGAACGGCACCACGTACATGGTGCGGCCGGCCATGCAGCCGTCGAACAGGCCGTTCAGGGTGCCGCGCATTTCCTGCGGGTCCATCCAGTTGTTGGTCGGGCCGGCCGCTTCCTTGGTCTGCGAGCAGATGAAGGTGCGGTCTTCAACGCGGGCGACGTCGGTTGGGTCGGAGCAAGCCAGGTAGGAGTTTGGACGCTTTGCTTCGTTCAGCTTTTTCATGGTGCCGGCGGCAACCATTTCAGCGCACAGGCGGTCGTACTCTTCCTGCGAGCCGTCGCACCAGTAGATGCGAGCCGGCTTGGTCAATGCGGCGACTTCCGCCACCCAATTGATCAGCTTTTGCTGTTTGATGTAAGCTGGTGCGTTCATGGTTACAACGCCTCCCATAACGGGCTGATTCATAGTACCTCCAATGCCAATAAAGAATTCTGTCTTGTCCCGGCACGGCAGGAATCGTCGTCAGCTGATAGCTTGCGCGGAAGAATTGATACTTCGGCGAAATACGGCGGTTCTGTCGATGCGCCCGATAACTCGAGGGCGCGAGCGCCAGGCGGGGGTGTGCCCGGTCGCTGGAACATATGCTGCTGGAGCCTGCCTGGCTTACCCGGTCGGGCTCCTTGAATTTGGCCGATTGTACACCTGCGATCCCGCGCTTCCGACAAAAATGTAGGAATATTGCCCGACTAATGTAGTAGGCTATTCCAGATATTCACAAACCTGTTATTTCCCTACCATTTTCATCACAAAATCTGCTAACTGACATGAAAATTGCGATTCTCGATGATTACCAGGATGCAACTCGTGGCCTGGAATGCTTCAAGCTCCTGGATGGCCACGAGGTCAAGGTTTTCAACAATTCCGTGAAGGGCATGGGCCAGCTGGTGGCCCGCCTGGCGCCGTACGAGGCGCTGGTGCTGATCCGCGAGCGCACTGCGTTCAACCGCGCTTTGCTGTCCAGGCTTCCAAACCTGAAAGTGATTTCGCAGACCGGCAAGGTCAGTGGACATGTCGACATGGAAGCTTGCCGCGAACTTGGCATCACGGTCCTGGAAGGCGTAGGTTCGCCGACTGCGCCCGCGGAATTGACGTGGGCGCTGGTGATGGCAGCGCGGCGCAAATTGTTCCAATACGCCGGCAAGCTGCGCGACGGACAATGGCAGCAGGTATCGATCAGCCATGAGCACAACACGCTGGGCCTGGTGCTGGCGGGCAGCACGATGGCGATCTGGGGTTACGGCAAGATTGGCAAGCTGGTAGCGGGTTATGCCAAGGCGTTTGGCATGCGCGTGATTGTCTGGGGCAGCGACGCTAGCCGCGCAGCAGCCAAGGCCGACGGCTACGAAGCCGCCGCATCGCGTGAAGCCTTCTTTGGCGAAGCGGATGTCTTGTCGCTGCACCTGCGCCTGGCCGAAGGCACACGCGGCATCGTCACGGCCGAAGACCTGGCGCACATGAAGCGCGACGCGCTGTTCGTCAACGTGAGCCGCGCCGAGCTGGTTGCGGCTGGCGCGCTGGAAGAAGCACTCAAGGCCGGCCATCCCGGCTATGCCGCACTGGACGTGTTCGAAACCGAACCGCTGCCGGAAAATTCACCGCTGCTGCGCATGCCGAACGTGCTGTGCACACCGCACCTCGGCTACGTCGAGCAAGCCAGCTACGAGCTCTACTTCCGCAACGCCTTCCAGAACCTGGTCAACCACCTCAACGGCTGAGCCCGTGTCACACCATGGGGTCACACCCCAGAAGTGACACGAGCTGAAGCATTACACGGCTGTGTCCGTGTCACAGTTGGGGTGTGACCCCAAGGTGTGACACGGGCTCGGCAGTGGCATGGTGTGGACCTTGGTCCAGAGGCCGGCCCAGCCGGGGGGCCAGGTGATCGGTTCGCCGCTGTAGGGCGGGAGGTTGGCGCGGACGGGCACCACCGGGACTGCGGGCATGTCACTTAACGGGCCGCCGTTCGGGCGCTGCATGTCGAGGCTGTACATGTAGCCGGGGAGCAGGGCGTCGCACACGCGCGCGAACCATTCGGTGTGGTCTTCGTCGCGGCCAAGCGCTTGCGCCAGTCCTTGCGGGTCGAATCTGGCCAGGGCGTGCACCAGTTCTTCCGTCGTGGCGCCGGGCTGGTCGCCCCAGCCCATCACGGGGTTGAAGATGTAGTCGGCGCCGGAGCCGTACCAGCCTTCGCGCCAGGAACGCTGCATCCAGTCGCGCGGACCGGTAAACAAGTGCCAGCGCCAGTGCAGGCCGGATGGCTTGGGCCAGGAGTACAGGTATAACTTCTGGTAGCCGGCCTTGTGCAACTCGCGCACTACCGCCATCAGCCGCGCGTGCGGCATGCGGTCGGGCGGGGCGCGGCGGAACAGGATTGCTTCGCCGTCGGCAAACTGCACTTCGTCGGTGGAGAGGTTCAGATCGAGCGTGCGCGATTCATTGCCAAACCGGGCGGAAATCCAGCCGGTCAGCAAATTGACAGCCGTGATGACGCCATAGCCGCGGTAGCGGTGGAAAATCACGGTTCCTGGTGCGAGCGCTTTCATGTTCTGGCCGGGCAAAAAACCCAGTGTAGTCAACTGTTCGGCGGAATGCCAGCCGGAAGTGGCAAACTTTTTCGGCTATCATGCACGCCATTCATCGATTTCATTTTAATTCATCATGACCCTGCGCATCATTGCTACCGGCGGCACTTTCGACAAGCACTACAACGAACTGAATGGCACCCTGGCTTTCACCGAAAGTCACCTGCCTGCCGCGATCAAGCGCGCCCGCATCACCACCCCTTGCGAGCTGGAAGTCGTGTCGCTGCTCGATTCGCTGGACATGGTCGATGCCGACCGCCAGCGCGTTCTGGCCGCCTGCCAAGCCGCTTCGGAAAAAGCCATCGTGATTGTGCACGGCACCGATACCATGCCGCAGACCGCCGCCGTCCTGGGCCCGGCCATCAAGGACAAGACCATCGTCTTCACCGGCGCCATGATTCCTTACGAGATCGATAATTCCGACGCCTTCTTCAACATGGGCTTTGCCTGCGGCGTGGCGCAGGTGCTGCCGCCCGGCGTGTACGTGGCAATGAACGGCCAGATTTTCGCCTGGGATAACGTGCAGAAAAACAAAGCGGCCGGTGTATTTCAGCCGCTCTGATTCATTTGAGTTTCGCCAGCGTTTGCTGGAAGCGCGCGGCGTCCTGGTAGCCGATTACGCGCGCTAGTTCCTTGCCCTCGCCATCGAACAGGATGATGGCGGGCGGCCCAAACAGGCCATAGCGTTTCAACAGGGCCTTGTCTTCATTGCTGTTGGAGGTTACGTCGGTCTGCAGCAGCACCGCCCCTTCCAGCGCGGCCTTCACCGGCGCCGCGCTGAAAGTGAACTTTTCCATTTCCTTGCATGAGACGCACCAGTCGGCATAGAAGTCGAGCATGACAGGGCGGCCTTTCGCCAGTTCCGCTTCGAGTTGCTGCACGTTGGCGACCTGCTTGAACGGCAGCGCCGAGACGTGGCGGTTCGGCAGCAGCGGCAACGCCATCCACGCGGCCAGCGCCAGCAGCATGACGCCGAAGCCACGCTTGACCCACACCATCCACGAACCTGCACGCGGCAGCAGGCTGCCTGCTGACACTCCGACCAGCACCAGCGGCACGCTCATGCCTGCCGCCATTGCGAACAGCGCACTGCCGCCGACCAGCACGTCGCGCGTCTGGCTGATGTAGACCAGCGCTCCCGCCAGCGGCGCGGCCACGCAAGGGCCGACCATCAGCGCGGAGACGGCGCCCATGCCGAACACGCCGGCCAGCTTGCCGGCCGTGCGGCGGTTGGCGCTGTCGGCCAGGCGCGATTGCAGGACTGCCGGCAACTGCAGCTCGTAAACACCGAACATCGACAGCGCCAGCGCGGACAGCAGCAAGGCGAACCCACCGATCACCCATGGCCTCTGCAAAGAAGCCGCGAGCCCTTCGCCCGCCAGCCCGGCCGCAATGCCAAAGCCGGTGTACACCAGCGCCATGCCCAGCGAGTAGGCACCCGACAGCAATAGCCCGCGCTTGCGGCTTGGCCTGGCGCTGTCGCCCACGATGATAGAGGACAGGATGGGAACCATCGGCAGCACGCAGGGCGTAAATGCCAGGCCAAGGCCGAGCAGCAGGAACAGCGGCACGATTTTCAGCAATTGGCCGCCTTGCAGCGTTTGCGCCAGCGGCGCAGCCGCTTCCAGCGTAACCCCGGAATCCATCGGCGAATAGCACAGGCCGGCGTCGGCGCAGCCCTGGCTCGTCACGCGCAGCACGAAAGGGCCTTCGCCCTGAACCGGCACGCGCACGGTGACGCGGTGGCGGTAAGTCTCCACTTCCTTGCCGAAGGTCTGGTCGAACTTCACTTTACCTGGCGGCAGTTGGGGGGCGTCCACCTTGGCGCCGTCCGCGCTGAAACGGAAACGGTCGCGGTACATGTAGTAGCCGTCTGCGATGTCGAAACTGACTTCGGCAGTGCCGCCATCGGCCATGCGCGCCGAGAAGCGGAAGGCGGCCTCCGGCTCGAGAAAATCCTGCGCCACCGCCCGTGCCAGCCCGAGTACGGCGAGCAGCAGCGCCAACAAAATGCGCCGCATCATTGCACCTGCAAGGCTTGCACTGCCTGCGCCAGGCCGCGGTCATCAGGCCCCATCACGCGTGCTACGCGGCCCTGGCGGTCCAGCAGGACAATGCTGGGAATCTGGCGCACGCTGAAGGCGTTGAACAGCGTCCCATCCTTGTCCAGACGCATCGCCATGCGCGACTTTTTGCTGCGTGCGAACTCGGCGACTTCCTTGTCCGACGACCAGACCGGCGATGCGACGGCAAGCCATTCGACGCCGGGTGTCGCAGCCAGCGCTTCTGCCTCTTCGCGCACCCGCTGGCACGCTTGTGCTGTCGCAGGGCGGCTTTCGCGCAGGTAGGACTCGCACCATGGCGAGAAGAACATCAGCGCGCGTGGTTTGCCCTGTGCGGCCGGCAGCGGCAGTCCTTGCGCGACATCGCCGACTTTGAACGCGGCGCGCGCCGGGGCGGCTTGCGGCGCCAGGGCCACCGGACTGGCTGCCGCACTTTCGCTCACTGCGCGCTGCAGCGCTTTCTCGAGATCCTTGTCATGCAAATGGCCGATATGCTGGATGCGGCCATCGCGGCCAATCACGATGTGCTGCGGCGTGACGCGCAGGTTGAGGCTGGCCGCCAGCGAACCGTCATCGATAACGATTGGCATGTGCAAGCCATGTTGGGCGCGGTAGCTCTTCACTTCCGTTTCGGTGTCGCTATACCCCGCGTTGACCGCGACCACGGCGAGCTTGTCTCCGTACTGCTGGAAGGACTTCTCGAATGCGGGCATCTGCTCGCGGCAAGGCACGCACCAGGTGGCCCAGAATTTGAGGTAGACCGGCTTCTTGCCGTAGTAAGAGGCGAGGTCGATGCGCTGGCCGTCGATGGTTTGCAGCACGGCGGCGGGACCCGGCTGCCCGATCAGGGCCTTGCCGGCCAGTTTGGCCCGGCTGGCGCCGCTGCCGGCTTCGTCGGCATGGGCGGGGACGGTGGAAAGGCACACTAGAAGTGCTGCGATCAATGGCTTGAACATGATGGCTTTCGTGGATTGGATGAATCCATGGTACCTTTGGCTTGGGCCACCAAAAAGACGCAAGAATGCACTGAATTTATGTACCATTCCCTGAACCTCGCCATCGACCGCCAAGCCGCTGCCACGCTGGCGGACCAGATCTTCCTCGGCCTGCGCGGCGCGATCGGCGACGGGCGCCTGGCGCCGCAAGCCCGCCTGCCGTCCTGGCATGACCTGGCCGCACAATTGGGGGTGGCGCGCGGCACCGTGCGGCAGGCTTATGAACGGCTGCGCGATGAGCAGCTGGTCTACACCGCCGGCGCGGCCGGCACTTTCGTTTGTGCGGGCGGCACGATGGCAGGCGGAGGAAGGCCAGGCAGCGAAGCGGCACGCGTGGCGCCAGGCGCAGCAGCGCTGGAAGTGGTGCAAGCCTTTCCCGGAAGGGCTGTCAGCACCAACCCCTTCCAGGTTGGGGTGCCGGCGCAGGACGCCTTTCCCTTCAAGACCTGGTCGCGGGTGATGGGGAGGGCGGCACGCACGGCGGCTGCGATGCCGCTCTCCTATCCCGACCCGCGTGGCGAATATGCGCTGCGCGCCGAAATCGCGGCATACCTGTGCATGGCGCGCGGCCTCGATTGCACACCCGGGCAGGTGCTGGTCTGCAACGGCTATGCTGGCGCGCTTGGGCTGGTACTGCGCGCGCTTGAGTTGAAAGGCGAACAGGCGTGGATCGAGCAGCCGGGCTACATGGCCACACGCGACGCACTAGCGGCGGCGGGATTGCAGCTGGTACCCGTCCCCGTCGATCCGGAAGGAATGGATGTCGCGGCTGGCATGCAAAGGGCGCCACGTGCCAGGCTGGCGGTGGTGACGCCGGGCCAGCAAGCGCCCCTCGGCGTGACCTTGTCGCTGCGCCGGCGCCAGGCCTTGCTGGAATGGGCTGCGCAGGCAGGCGCCTGGATCATCGAGGACGATTACCTGGGCGAATTGCAGCCGCAAGGCCGCGCCGCGCCTGCGCTGGCTTCACAGGACCGCAATGGCCGCGTGCTGCACCTTGGCACCTTCAGCAAGACGCTGACGCCATCCCTGCGGGTCGGTTTCCTGGTAGCGCCGCCGGAACTGGCGGACCTGCTGGCGCAAACGGCTTCCACTTGCGGCAGCGCTCCGCCGCCGGTTGTGCAACTGGCAGTGGCGGAATTCCTGCATAGCGGCGCCTACCTGCGCCACCTGCGCCATATGAAGCGTCTGTACCAGGAACGCAGGAGCGCACTGGGCGCGGCGCTGGAAAGACTTGGCGCAATCCATGCGCCGGCAGCACTGGGCGTGCTGCTGCAATTGCCTGCGAATGTCAACGATGTGGAAGTCGCTGCGCGAGCGCGCAGCCTGGGCATGGCGCCATCCGCCTTGTCGGGATGGTATGCCGGGGCACAACCCGTCAGTGGCGGACTGCTACTTGGCGTGACCAACGTGCCCGAGGACAAAGCCCCGGGCTATTGCGAGCGCCTGCTGGCGCTCACGCGGGGATAGCGAAAACTCAGGCCTTCGCTTCGCCGCCTAGGGCGTCGACCACGTCCTGCAGCAGCTTGGACAGTTCGCCGGTCATCAGCATGAAGTCGCCGTCGAAGCGTTCCTCGTCGTTGCGGGTCACGGCGTCGTTTTCCTTCATCACATCCAGCGGCTTGACGCTCTTGATGGCCAGCGCTTCGGTCAGCACGAAGCTGATCTTGCTGTCCCAGGTCATGGCCAGGCGGGTGCACTGCTTGCCGGCCGCGATGTGGCGGCGTACTTCTTCCGGCTCCAGGGTGTGGCGCACGTAGCGCACGGCTGCCTTGCTCTCGCCGGTGGCGCGCAGTTCGGTGTCCATGTCGACGGTGAAGCCGGCTGGCGCTTCGTCATCCTGCAGCCAGGCAGTCATCACGCCCACCGGGGAACGCTGCACGCGCAGGCTTTCGATCGGCATGCGGTCGACAGCTTTCAGCAGGTGCTTGATGACGTCGTCGGCTTTGGCCGGGCTGGCGGCATCGACCACCAGCCAGCCGTTGACCGGGTCGATCCAGCACCATGTGTTGCTGCGGATGGTGAAGGCGCGCGGCAGCAGTTCGTCGTGCACGCGTTCCTTGAGTTCTTTCATGGCTTTTTTGCCAGGAGCGAAGCCTTGCTGCTCTTCCATTTCGGCCGCGCGCGCCTTGGCAACCTGGTTGACCACGGTCGATGGCAGCAGCTTTTTCTCGGTGCCCAGCACCATCAGCATCTGCTTGTTGACAACGTGCACCAGGCCGCCGTTTGGACGCGGCTTGTCCCAGCCCTGGCGCATCAGCTCATTGCTGCTGGCAGGCGAGAAGGACTGCGACTGGAGGGCTTCTTCGAGTTGTTCTGGAGTAAATGCCCAAGGGGCAGGCAGGCGGTAAACCTGGAGATTCTTGAACCACATAAACGTTATCGACCTTGATCAGCTTTTTCCACGGGAACGACATTTTACATGGGTCCTCATGGGCAAGTCATGACCTTTGTCTTGTTCCCGTCACGGCCGGGGTCTTGTCCCCGTGCGCCGACCAGGTTGGTGTACTCGCAATACTGCTGATTCCCCCTGCGGTAGCGCTTCATGGTCACGCCGTCGCCCAGGTCGGAAGTCTGTTCCAGCACCCATTCCCTGGTTTGCGCCTTGGCGATTGCCATCCCAAGCTTGGTGTCCGGCAGGATGATTGTTGCAAATTTATTCAGGCTTTCCTTGCGGAGCTGGCGGTCGACGCCGGCGGCCAGCTTGCGATTTTTCTCGAGCAGCGTCTCCGCCAGTGGCGCCGGCTTGGCAAACGGGTCGTCGTTGACGGTGGCTGGCACGGTAACGGCTTCTGCTACCGGCGCCGCAGTCTCGGAAGCTGCCGGCGCGGTCGCTGTGCTGACCACCGGCGGCGGCGGTGCAGCGCGCCGGACGGTAGCAACCGGCGCCGCCGGTGCGGCCACGGCAGGCGGGCGCCTGGGCAATTCCCTCGGTGCTTGCAGGTAGACCAGTTCCGTTTCGCGCTGGACGCTGGCCTGCCGTACATAGGGCATGCCGCGCCAGCACAGGAAGAGCGCTGCGTGCGCCAGCGCGATGGCGGCCAGCCAGGCCTGGCGCCTGCGGGGCTCGAAGGGCAGGCTCATTTGGGACATTTGACCAGGCGGGCTTTCGAGCCCTTGCGGAAGACATCGTGGCCGCCGGTCCCGATATGGTCGACCTCTTCGCACACCATTTTCCCGCGCAACATATAGCGCTTGTGCACGATGCCGTTCGCGCCGGCGAAACTCTCCGGCGCGAATGGTTTGGGCGGAGGGGCACCGGTGATGGAAAGCGTCGCGGCCTTGTCCTCGTCCACGACGGTGGCATATTTGTTCAGGCTCTCCTTGCGCAACTGGCGGTCGATGCTGGCGGCCGACTTGCGGGTCTTTTCAAGCAAGGATTCGTCGCGCACCGCCGGTTTGGCAAATGGGTCGGCCGGCAAGCTGGCGGGCGCTGGCAGGGTGATCGACTGCGGCATTGCCTCTGCGGAAGCGGGCAGTGCATCCGGACTGACCGCTTCGCTGGCAACCGGAGGCGGTGCAGGGCGGGCCTGGACGGCCGCTGTGTGCTGCGCGGTCGGCTGCACGCGCGGTGGTCGCGGGGGCAATTCGGCCGAACGGTGACGAATGGCTTGCGGCAGCTTCAGCAAGATCAGTTCGCCTTCCGGCTGCCCGGCCAATTCCTGCGCCTGCCGCGCGACAGGGCGCCAGGCCATCAGCACGGCCAGATGGCCGAAGGCGATAAGCACCAGCCAGGCGCGCCGTGCCGGGCGATGAACAGCGTTGGCTTGCATAGGTAATCCGGGTTTGCAGCCGGACTCAGCATGCCAGCTCGCGCGGGAAAGGTATCATAAATTAGCAAAAAGATCACCTTGCGCCGGCTGGGCCCTGGCAGCCTCGTCCAGCGTGCAGAGGGCCGACATGCGCACGCCGAGCAGGCGCAGCCGGTCGTCCAGCGGCACGCGGCGCAGGCATTCGCCGGCAGCGCGGCGGATGGCGGCGGCATCGGCCGTGGGCGAAGGCAGGGTCAGGTCGCGCGTCACCGTGCGGAAGTCGGCATAGCGCAGCTTGATACCCACCGTGCGGCCGGCGTAGCGCTTGCGCGCCAGGTCCTCGGCCACCTTCTGGCACAGGCGGGTGAAGATTTCGGACAGCTCGGCGCGGTCGCGCTTGACGTGCAGGTCGCGCGAGAAGGTGGTTTCGCGGCTGACGCCTTTCGGCTCGCTGCGCGTGGCGACGGCGCGCTCGTCGCGGCCATGAGAAATGCGCTGCAGCCATTCCGCGTAGTTGAGGCCGAAGTGTTCCTGCAACAGGGCTGGGTCGGCCGCAGCCAACTGGCCGACGGTGTCGATGCCGAGCGCGACCAGCTTTTTCTCCGCCTTGGGGCCGATGCCGTTCACCTTGCGCACCGGCAGCGGCCAGATACGGGCCGGGACGTCGTCGTAGCCGACCACGGTCAGGCCGTTGGGCTTTTCCAGGTCGGAGCAGATCTTGGCCAGCAGCTTGTTGGGCGCCACGCCTATCGAGCACGACAGCCCGGTGGCAGCGCGCACCGCATCCTTGATGCGCTGGGCCAGCTCACGCGTTTCGCCCTCCACCTCGGTCAGGTCGATATAGATTTCATCGATGCCGCGGTCTTCGATCTGTGGCGCGATGCTGGCCACGGCCGCCTTGAACAGGCGCGAATACTTGCGGTAGGAATCGAAATCCACCGGCAGCAGGATGGCGTCCGGCGCCAGGGCAGCCGCCTTCATCGTGCCCATGGCGGAAAAGACGCCCAGCGCCCGCGCTTCATAGGTGGAGGTGGTGATCACGCCGCGGCCCACGTAGTCGCGCAGGCGGGAGAATTCGCGGGTGCCGTCCGGCAGTTCGCGCGGCTGGTGGCGACCGCCGCCGCCAATCACCACCGGCAGGCCGCGCAATTCCGGATAGCGCAGCAGCTCCACGGACGCGTAAAAGGCATCCATGTCGAGGTGGGCAATGCGGCGGGGCCAGTCCATAACAAATAGTCGAGTTCGCTAGTGATACTGTAATTATATACAGCATTTTGAGCAAGGTGCCCGGCGGATATACTGCTGGGCATGTACATCCTGCCCCTGCTGTTCGCCTTTGCCGCCACCCCAGCAATTGCCGCCCCTGCCTGCCCAGCACCACTGCATGCCGGCGCCAGCGACCTTGGCCAGGCCTCCTTTCGCGAGGACGACAGGGTTGGCGGGGCCGCCATCGACGTCGTGCGGGAACTGGCGCGCCGCACCAACTGTCCGCTCGATATCAGCTGGTACCCGCGGGCGCGGCTCTGGGCGGAATATGCCGGCGGCCGCATCAACGTAACCGCCAGCTCGGCCCGCAGCGCAGAGCGCGACCGCCTTGGCCAGTTCGTGCCCTTTGTCACCACGCGCTTCGACCTGGTGTTGTCGCACCGCGTGACGGGCAGTTACAAATCGCTGGCCGAATTCGTGGAACATAGCAGCGCGCGCCTGAACCTGGTGCGTGGCATCCTGTACACGCCCGACGCCGAGGCCCAGGTCGCCCGCTTGCGCGAACAGGGCCGGGTCGAAGTGGTCAACGACTTTGATATCGCCTTCCGAAAAATAGCCTCGAAACGCGCCGAGGCGACACTGGCGCCGATGACGATCTATGCGCGCTACCTGCAAAGCGCCGACCTGCAGGGGCACGTCAGCGTGATGCAGGTCACGGAATCGTTCCCCGTGCTGGCCGGCGCTTATCTCTCTCGCAGCGACCTCTCCCCGGCCGCGCGCAAGGTGTTTGCCGATGCCTTGCTCGGCATGGTGGCCGACGGCACTGTGGCGCGCATCTACGGCAAATATGTCGGCGAAGCGAACGGCCGCGCCCTGGTGCCGGACCATGGGCGTGGCATCATTTCAGCGTACCAGCAACTTCCCTGACTTTGCTGTGGCATTGAGCGCTGCGCCGCGTTACCATGCCTGTGCGATCATCGAAAAAAAACCACTTTCTGGCGAGGCTTGGCATGAGCTTTTCGAACATGAATATCGGTGTGAAGCTGGCGATCGGTTTTGCGCTGGCCATTGCGATCCAGCTGGCAATGTCGCTGACAGGGATCAGCCGCCTGAGCCACAACTCGACCCTGACCGAGCGCCTGATCAGCGATCGCTACCTGAAGGTGCAGCTGACCAACGAGATGCGCAGCTATTCCAACCGCTCGGCGCAAGCCTTGCGCAATGCCATGCTGGCGCCGGACAAGATCAGCAGCGACGCTTTCCTGGCCAGCATGGCGGAAGCTGATACGGCAGGCGCCGCGGCGGCGCAAAAGCTGCAGAAGATCCTGGTACTGGAAGAGGCCAAGAAACTGTTTGCCGAAGAAACGCAGGCGTTCGAAGCTTTCCGAGCCAAGCGCGATGAGGTGGTCAAGCTGTTCAAGGAAGGCGACCAGGACAGCGCGGTGCAAACGCTGTTCAAGCAGGCCATCCCGCTGCAAAACACCTATTTCGGCAAACTCGACGCCATCCTTGCCCTGCAAAACAAGCTGATGGGGCAGGATAGCGCGGAAGCAACCGAGTCCGCATCGAATGCAACCATGCTGATGATCGGCCTGCTGGTGCTGGCAACCGCGCTGTCGGTGGCGGCAGGCTACCTGATCACCCGTTCCGTGACCGGGCCCTTGCTGCAGGCGGTGGAGGTGGCCGAAACCGTGGCCCACGGCGACCTGACTGCCGACATCGACACCAGCCGCAAGGATGAAACCGGGCGCTTGCTGAATGCCCTGCAAGAAATGGTGGCCTCGCTGAAGCGCACCGTCGGCTCGGTACGCACGTCCACCGATACCATCAATACCGCCGCGGCGGAAATCGCGGCCGGCAATCTCGACCTGTCGCGCCGCACCGAGCAGCAGGCGGCCAGCCTGGAGGAAACCGCCTCCTCGATGGAGGAGTTGACCTCGACGGTCCGGCAGAACGCCGACAACGCGCGCCAGGCCAACCAGCTTGTGGTGTCGGCTGCCGGCCATGCCAGCGAAGGCGGGCAAGTGGTGGGCGAGGTGGTCGATACCATGGGCGGGATCAAGGCCAGTTCGGCGCGCATGGCGGACATCATCAGCGTGATTGACGGCATCGCCTTCCAGACCAATATCCTGGCCCTGAATGCCGCGGTGGAAGCGGCGCGCGCCGGCGAGCAGGGCCGCGGTTTCGCCGTCGTGGCGTCGGAGGTGCGCAACCTTGCGCAGCGCAGCGCGGCAGCGGCCAAGGAAATCAAGGAACTGATTGACGATTCGATCGCCAAGGTTGACGCGGGCGGTGCGCTGGTGGATCGCGCCGGTGCGACCATGAAGCAGATCGTGGCGTCGGTGCAGCAGGTGGCGGACATCATGAATGAGATCACCTCGGCCAGCCAGGAGCAGTCTTCCGGAATTGAACAGGTGAACACTGCCATCGCGGAAATGGATAACGCAACGCAGCAGAATGCGGCGCTGGTGGAACAGGCGGCCGCAGCGGCGCGTAGCATGCAGGAGCAATCCGAGCGGCTGGTGAAGGCAGTGGCGGTATTCCGGATGGAAGGCTCGGCAGGGCAATATTCGGCGCCGGTTGCGCGCGCCTCCACTGCGACCAGCGTCCCGGCGCAGGCCATAGTGCCTGCGCTGAGGGCGGCCCGCGCCCCTGCCGGCAGTGGTGCGGCCGGCAATGCGGTGAAAGGCGGGGCGGCAAGGCGCACGGCGCAGGCTGCAAAAGCAAATGGCGTCGGCGCTTCCGTGCCGGCAGTGAATGCTGTGGAGGATGAAGCTCCGGCCGCCCCTGCTGCACCGGCCAGGGCGGCGCGCGCTGGCGCGGCGGGCAAGCAGTCAGCGGCGCCGGCTCGCGCCACGCCGCCCGGCGACGACTGGGAAGAGTTTTAGGCCGGCAGCTTGCGGAACCACTGCGCCGTCGCTTCGTCGGCGGGAAAGAATGCCTCCACGCGCAACTCATGCACCGTGACGTCGTGCGGCGTGCCGAGCGTGGCGATGGTGGTGAACAGGTTGAGCTCCACGCCATCCTTTCGCACCGTGAACGGCAGGAAGGGCAGCGCGCGGCGGTCCAGGTTGGCAGTCTTCGACGCCGCACGGATGCCTGGAATCGCCAGCAGCTCCTCCAGCAACATGGTCGCTTCACTGCCCGGCCCGTCGCCCATGGCCTCCCGTTGAATCCATTGCAGCAGGTCGACGCTGACATCCTCCCAATTGACGATGTACTTGCGCAGGCCATTCGGCTCCAGGGTCAGCTTGATCACGTTGGAGGTAGTAGGCGGGCCATCGAGCAGCCACTCGATCATCTTGGCTGCCGGGCCGTTGCTCATGACCAGGTTCCACAAGCGGTCCACCACCAGTGCAGGATAGGGCGCCTGCTGTCGCAGCATGAAGTCCAGCGCCTGCTTCACCGCCTTCATTTCGGGATCGGACAAGTTGCGCTCCTGGTAGGCCGGCGCGTATCCGGCTGCCAGCAGCATCACATTGCGCTCCCGTAGCGGGATGTCGAGGACAATGCCCAGTTTCAGGATCATTTCGCGGCTGGGCTGCGAGCGTCCGCTTTCCAGGAAACTGATATGCCGCTGCGAGATGCCGCTCTCGGTCGACAGCCGCAACTGGCTGAAACCGCGCTTGCCGCGCCAATAGCGCATCGCCGCTGCGTAGTCGCTGAAATACTGCCCTGGTGCCGCCGCTCCCATATCGCTCCCCTCAAGACCGTATGAAGTCCAGCAAGTCGCTGTTCACTCTTGCCATGTGGGTGAGGAACATACCATGCGGCGCGCCTTCGTACACTTGAAGTTTCGCATTGGGTAGCAGTGCGGCGCTCGGCCTGGCGGTCAGCTCGAACGGCGCGCTGGCGTCATTGGTGCCGGCAACCGGCAGAACCGGCAGCGTAACGTTCGGCAGCTCGGCACGGAAATCTTCGCGCTGCAGCGAGCGGTTGCATTCGTACAATGCCTGCAGCGAGGCTTGCAGCGGCATGGCGCGCAGCCAGTCACGCATGCCTGGTGGCGTATGTTCGGCCACGAACGGCGGCAGGTTTTCATCGATCCATTTCGGCAGGTCCTTCATCAGCTGCTCCTTGCGGAAGTATTCCAGCAGCGCCGGATCGATGCCGTCCGGGTTGTCGGCAGACCTGGCGATGCAAGGCGTCATGGTCCCCAGCAAGGCGACGCGCCTTATGCGGCGCTGCCCGTGGCGGGTCAGGTAGCGCACCACTTCATTGCAGCCCATCGAATGGGCCACCAGGGTGACTTCATCCAGGTCAAGCGCTTCCAGCACGGCACCCAGGTCGTCGGCCAGGGTGTTGAAGTCATAGCCGCGGCCAGGATCGCTGGAGCGGCCGTGGCCGCGCCGGTCGAAGGCAATCACGCGCATGCCCTGCTCCGCCAGCGCCAGCATCTGGTAGCACCAGGAATCGGCACCCAGCGACCAGCCACCCACGAACAGAACCGGTTCGCCATCGCCCCAGTCGCGGTAGAACAGGTTGACGCCGTCGGCAGTACGCACGGTGTTCGGTTCGATCAGCCGGGCGCCCGAGATCTTGTATGCGGTCATGATTGCCTCCCTTCCTTACTGTGCGAAGTAGTCGATAAAGCCGGTCACGCTGGCCAGGCGCCCGTCCGCCGCGAGAACTGCGAAGTCGGTGCCTTTGGCAACCGGATCGCTGCCAGGCGCGGCCAGCGTCCACGAGAAGCGCAGCACATCGCCATGGCTGTCCGGGGTGCCGGCCAGTTCAAAACGGTGGCCGGGGAAGTGGCCCTGCGCGCCGGCGATCATGGCGTCGATCGCACCATGGCCGGCGCCCTGCATCAGCGGGTCCTTATAGTTGGCTTCCGGAGTGAAAGCCGCTGCCACACGGGCACGGCGTTCATCGGCGTTGCGCTCGTTCCAGGCCGCCAGGTATTTTTCGACGATTTGCATGGTGTTTCTCCTTTCGTTGGTTGGTGAGCCATTGTCAGCAAATCCATGCCATGCGACGATTACCTCCCAGGTAATCAAACAGGAATCCATGTGACACTCCATCACCGATTTGCCCTCATTTCCCTGCTGGCTGGCTGCGCCGTTGCGCAAGCGGGCTGCCCAACGACACTGCCGCTGAAAGGCGTGCTCAATATCGATAACTGCTATCCGATGCGCGAGGAATGCGTGCCCGCATCGGATGCCTTGTATCAGTAAGCGGAGGCCGTACCGGACGGCGGGAATGAGGGGATGACCATCGCCCTCCATGGCAGCCCCTGGCACTTGTATGGTCCCGACTCCCGCATCATGACGATCGACAAACCGGCGGAGGTCCTCCAGCAGGAAAGCAAAAAGAAGAAGAAGCTCAGCCATGTCGTGCTGATGTCTTCGTGGAGCGGCACAGCGCCCGACAAGCATTACGCGCCGGCGTCGGTCATGAAACGTTCAGCCTTTGCCCCGAGCGCGCCTGGAAGGCGTTTGATGCCGCTGCGGCGCTGGGCAATCCAGTCGCCGCCTACAACGCTGCCGTCCTGAGGCTGGAGCGGGGCGCTCGTGGCGACCGGGAAGCAGCGCAGGACCTGCTCAGGAAGGCCGTAGCGGCCGGCGACCAGCCAGCCGCTGCCCTGCTTGAACAAACAACATTGCACCGCAAAGGGAAGCCGTGAGAGGATTAGCCTTCCCCGAAAGCAGAGATGAAAAACAGGAGTTCCAGTTGAAATCGATTTTATTTGTGGCCGGCCTGGCCATCAGCACCACGGTTGCAGTGGCGAATGCCGCACCGGCGGCGTCGGCATCGGCGAAGGCGTCCAAGCCTACGGCTTCTGCTGCGGCCCCGGCGCCAGTGGCTGTGCAAACGCGCGACGTTCCCGTCAATGACTTCATGCAGGGCCGCCTGCCGTACCAGATCGCCCTGAACGTGCCGGTACCGGCGGAATTCCAGCAGTCCAAGGTCAAGAAAATCGGCTATTCGTACTGGATGCGCCCGGAAGATGCCGCGACGGCGACCGCCGCCAGCCTGCCGACCCGCAATGGCTATATGTACGGTTCGACCGCCACCAACGTCACTTACGACGCGGCCCACCATGTGTTCTACGGGATCAGTGATCCCGGTTCGCTGAACAAACTGCGCGGTGCAGCCACCAATATCCAGGTCCAGGAATTCAAAGATGCCAGGCACCCGGCCGTGATGGTTTCCATGATCAGCGGCACCACTGGACAGCCGGCCTACTTCATGTACATGGCAACCGGCAAAAAAAACGAGACATTCTTCCTGTCCTACCGCGCGCCGGACGGCCGCAAGGACATTGGCGATGCGGTGTGGGCCAAGCTGGCCGCCGCCATCAAATAAGCAGGATCGCCCGGAAGTCGTTCACATTGGTGCGGGTGGGGCCGGTGACCACCAGGTCGCCCAGCGCTGAGAAGAAGCTGTAGCCGTCGTTGTTGTCGAGCAGGGCGCGGGCGTCCAGGCCCTGGGCGGCGGCGCGCTGCAGCGTGTCCGGCCCCAGCACGGCGCCGGCATTGTCCTCGGTGCCGTCGATGCCGTCGGTGTCGCAGGCGATGGCGTGCACGCCGGGCGCTCCCTGCAGCGCGACAGCCAGCGCCAGCAGGTATTCCGCATTGCGCCCGCCGCGGCCCGTGCCGCGCACCGTGACGCTGGTTTCCCCGCCTGACAGGATGACGCAGGGCGGCCGCAATGGGCTGCCATGCTCGATCACGCCTTGCGCCAGGGCGGCATGCGACACGGCCACCGTGCGCGATTCGCCTTCCAGCCTGTCGCTCAATATCAGCGGGCGCAGGCCTTCGGCGCGGGCCATGTCGGCCGCCGCCTGCAAGGCGTGCCTGGCGGAGGCAATCACCGCCACGCTATTGCGCGCCAGGCGTGAATCGCCGGGCTTTGGCGTCTCCTGCGCCGGGTCTTCCAGCACTGCGCGCACGGCGGGCGCCAGCTCGATGCCATATTGCTGCAGGATGCGCAGGGCGTCCTGCGCGGTCGACGGATCGGCCAGGGTCGGGCCGCTGGCCACCACGGCCGGATCGTCGCCCGGCACGTCCGACAGCACCAGCGTGACCACGCGCGCCTGGCCGCAAGCCAGCGCCAGGCGGCCCCCCTTGATCGCCGACAGGTGCTTGCGCACGATATTGATGTCGCCAATCGGCGCGCCGCTGCGCAGCAAAGCCTTGTTGATGTCGCGCTTCTGCTCCAGCGTGATGCCGGGCGCCGGCAGCGACATCAGCGCCGAGCCGCCGCCGGACATCAGGCACAGCACCATATCGTCCGGTCCCAGGCCCCGCACTGCCGCCAGCATGCGGCGCGCTGCGGCCTGGCTGGCGTCGTCCGGCACCGGGTGGCCGGCCTCGATCACTTCCACCTGCTGCGTGGGCGCGCCATGCCCGTAGCGCGTCACCACCACGCCGCTCAGGGGGCCCTGCCAGCGCCGCTCCACGCCCTGCGCCATGCGCGCGGACGCCTTGCCGGCGCCGATGACGACGGTACGGCCTTTCGGCGGCGGCGGCAGGTGGGCCGCAATGGTTTCCAGCGGGTCGGCCGCGCGCAGGGCGGCGTTGAACAGTTCGGACAGCAGTTCGCGGCCAGTCTTCACAGCATTTCTCCTTTGCTGCCGACGCATAGCAGCACCAGGGCGCCGCCCGCCGCCAGGCAGGCCGCCACCAGCAGCATGCCGTTGGCTGTACTGTGCGTGGCGTCCTTGATCGCGCCGACCAGGTAGGGGCTGACAAAACCGGCCAGGTTGCCGAGCGAATTGATCATGGCGATGCCTGCCGCAGCCGCAGAGCCGCCCAGCATAGCGGTCGGAATGCTCCAGAACACCGGGAAGGTGCTGAGGATGCCGGCCGTCGCCACGCTCAAGGCCGCCAGCGCCAGCACCGGGTTGTTTGCATAATGCGTCGACGCCAGCAAGGCTGCTGCGCCAATGAAGGCAGCCAGCGCAACGTGCCAGCGCCGTTCGCCGCTGCGGTCGGAATGGCGCGCAATCAGGATCATCGCCACTGCTGCGATGCCATACGGGATGGCGGTCAGCAGCCCGATGTCGAGCACGTCCTGCACGCCGCTGTTGCGTATCAGTTGCGGCAGCCAGAAGCCGACGCCGTACAGCCCCATCACCAGCAGGAAGTACACCAGCGCCAGGATCCACACCCGGCTGCTGCCGAACACGTGGCGCAGGCCCCATTGCGCGCGCGGTGCGCCGTCGCGCGCCAGCTCGTGCTTCAACAGCGCCTTTTCCTCGTCGTTAAGCCAGTTGGCGTCGTCGATGCCATCGTCCAGCAGCGCCAGCGTCAGCACGCCCAGCGCCACTGCCGGCAAGCCCTCCAGCAGGAACAGCCACTGCCAGCCGGCCAGCCCGCCGCTGCCGCCAAAGTGCGACATGATCCAGCCCGACAGCGGGCCGCCCACCACGCCCGCCACCGCGACGCCGCTCATGAAAACGGCGACGATGCGGGCGCGCCGCTGCGCCGGATACCAGTAGGTGAGGTACAGGATCACGCCGGGGAAGAAGCCCGCCTCCGCCACGCCAAGCAGGAAGCGCATCACATAGAAGCTCACCGGGCTGCTGGTGAACAGCATGGCCGCCGACAGCAGGCCCCAGCTGGCCATGATGCGCGCAATCCAGCGCCGCGCGCCGACGCGCAGCATCAGCAGGTTGGAAGGCACCTCGCACAGGAAGTAGCCTACGAAGAAGATCCCGGCGCCCAGCCCATATACGGTGTCGGAAAACTGCAGGTCCGCCTGCATCTGCAGCTTGGCAAAACCGACGTTCACCCGGTCCAGGTATGCCACCACGTAGCACAGGAAGAGGAAGGGCAGCAGGCGCCAGGTGACGCGCGCATACAGCGTTTCGGTAGTGATCATTCTTGTTGTATTTCTAAGTATCGCACCCTAGAATCATTGCACATTTTCCCCCCTTGGAGCTGAAGAAGTGAGCAAACGACTGATCACCAGCCTGTTGCTGCCCCTGCTGGCTGCACAGGCTCTTGCTGCGGACCTGCCGCAGCCGCCTGTCGCCGAAAAAACGCAGTGGATGGAAACCCGCCATGGCGAGCAGGTCACCGACGATTACCGCTGGCTGCAGGACAAGACCAATCCGGCCGTCATCGAATACCTGAACGCGGAAAACAGCTACACCGCCGCCATGACCGAGAGTATCAAGCCGTTCGCCGACACGCTGTACAAGGAGTTCAAGGACCGCACCCAACCGGTCGACCTGTCGGTGCCGGCGCGCCGCGGCGGTTACTACTATTACACCCGCATTGAAGCGGGCAAGCAGTACCAGCTCAATTGCCGCCGCAAGGCTGCGGCAGACGGCAGCTACGACGCCGCCGCGCCGGAAGAAATCATGCTGGACCAGAATGCCATGGCCGAAGGCCTGAAATACTTCGCCCTCGGCATGGTGCTGCCCAGCCCGGACGGCAAGCTGCTGGCCTACACCACCGACAACAACGGCTTCCGTCAGTACGAGCTGCATGTGAAAGACCTTGGCACCGGCAAGGTGCTGTCGACCGCCATGTCGCGCACGACCACGATCGCGTGGGCCGCCGACAACAAGACCCTGTTCGTGGTGCAGGAAGACCCGACCACCAAGCGTTCCGACCGCTTGTTCCGCCTTGCGCTGGACGGCCAGCCGGAGCAGGTATTCCACGAGCCGGTCGAGCAATTCGCCCTGCAGGTTTTTGCCGGTTCGGACAACAAGCATGTTTTCCTGCTGTCGGGTGCGACCGATACCACCGAAGTTTTCATGCTGCCGGCCGACCAGCCAAAGGGCGGTTTCAAGACTGTGCTGGGGCGCAGCAAGGGCCATCGCTATTACGTCATGGGCCATCGCGAAGGCAAGCTATACATCCGCACCAATAGGGCGGCCAAGAATTTCCGCCTGGTGGCTGCGCCCGTATCCGATCCGAAGAAGTGGACCGAGATCGTCCCGCACGACAAGGACACCCTGCTGCAAGGCGTCACCGTGTTCAAGGGCTTCCTGGCCGTGCAGGAAAAGTCGCGGGCGTTGGGCCGCACCCGCATCTACGACTTCGCCAGCAAGAAGTGGCTGACTGTGAAGTTTGACGACGAAGTATATGTGTCGATGCCGTCCACCAACCTGGAATACGGCTTGACCAAGTACCGCATCAGCTACCAGTCGCCCTTGTCGCCGCCGACCATCATCGACGTCGACATGAAGACCGGCGAGCGCACCGTGCTGAAAAAGCAGGAGGTGGCGGGTGGTTTCGATTTCAGCCAATATGAGACCAGGCGCCTGTGGGCGACCGCGCGCGACGGCGTGAAGGTGCCCCTGTGGGTGGCCTACAAGAAGGGCGTGAAGCTGGATGGCTCGGCGCCGCTGGTGCTGTATTCCTATGGCTCCTACGGCGTTCCGCAGGAAGCGACGTTCTCGCTGACCCGCCTGAGCATGCTGGAGCGCGGCGTGATCTACGCGGCGGCGCATATCCGGGGCGGCAATGACATGGGTGAGAAATGGCATGACGACGGTATGCTGATGAAGAAGATGAACACCTTCACCGACTTCATCGACAGCGCGGAATACCTGGTCAAGGAGAAATGGACCTCACGCGACCGCCTGGCGATCCAGGGCGGCAGCGCCGGCGGCCTGCTGATGGGGGCCGTGGTGAATATGCGTCCGGACCTGTTCAAGGCGGTGCACGCGGCGGTGCCGTTTGTGGACGTCATGAACACCATGATGGACGCCAGCCTGCCGCTGACCACCGGCGAGTACCTGGAGTGGGGCAATCCGAACGAGAAGGCGGCCTACGACTACATGCGCAGCTATTCCCCGTACGACAACATCTTGTTGAAAGATTATCCGGCCATGCTGGTTACCACCAGCCTGAATGACAGCCAGGTGATGTACTGGGAGCCGGCCAAGTACGTGGCCAAGCTGCGCCGCAACAAGACCGACAGCAACCCGCTGCTGTTGAAGGTGAACATGGGCGCCGGCCATGGCGGCTCGTCCGGGCGCTATAACGCGCTGGGCGAGAGGGCATTCGAGATGGCCTGGCTGCTGTCGCAAATCGGGGTTTCCAAATAATTTTGAGGTTTTTTGGAAAAAGGCTTGCGCGGCTTTCAAAATCCATCCTATAATGCGGCCTCTTCTGAACGTTGTGACAAACGTTCGACAGTGAAGGCAGGGGCGTTTAGCTCAGTTGGTAGAGCGGATCCCTTACAAGGATTAGGTCGGGAGTTCGACCCTCTCAACGCCCACCAGTCACACTGATGAAGAATTGGAGCGGTAGTTCAGTTGGTTAGAATACCGGCCTGTCACGCCGGGGGTCGCGGGTTCGAGCCCCGTCCGCTCCGCCAATATTCAGAGAAAAGCCCCGTCAGCCAGAACGCGCTCTGTGCAGACGGGGCTTTTTTCATTTCTGAAACCGGTAAACCTGTGTCTGACCCACAGGGTCAGACACAGTCAGATCATCTGACTCGGGTTAGGTTGTGCGATGTTGATCTTCGTCGAAAGTCAAAGGCCTAGAACCAACACCAACAGCTGTTGTGCAGAATGGGTCAGGCACTTGTGCCTGACCCGGATTTACCGGTTTTAGGCTGCAATCGCCGCCGGCTCATCATCCGCCGAAGAGCGGATCAAATAGTCGAAGGACCCCAGCGCCGCCTTTGCGCCTTCGCCCACCGCAATCACGATCTGCTTGTACGGCACAGTGGTCACGTCGCCCGCGGCGAACACGCCGGTCTCCGAAGTCTGCCCCTTGGCATCCACCTCGATCTCGCCATGCTTGGACAGCTCGATGGTGCCCTTCAGCCATTCGGTGTTAGGCACCAGGCCGATCTGGACGAACACGCCTTCCAGGTCGACACGATGCGACTGCCCGGTCTCGCGGTCGGTGTAGCTCAAACCGTTCACTTTCTTGCCATCGCCATGGATCTCGGAAGTCTGGGCCGACTTGATCACCTTCACATTGCGCAGGGTGGCCAGCTTGCGCTGCAACACCGCATCCGCGCGCAGTTCGGCGCCGAATTCGATCAGGGTCACATGCTCCACGATGCCGGCCAGGTCGATCGCCGCTTCCACGCCGGAATTGCCTCCACCGATCACCGCTACGCGCTTGCCCTTGAACAGCGGGCCATCGCAGTGCGGGCAGTAGGCCACGCCGTGGTTACGGTATTCCTTCTCGCCCGGCACGTTGATCTCGCGCCAGCGGGCGCCGGTCGAAATGATCACGGACCTGGCTTTCAGCACAGCGCCGCTCTCGGTATGGACTTCCTTGATCTTGCCCGGCACGATCTTCGATGCGCGCTGGGTGTTCATGATGTCCACGTCGTATTCCTTGACGTGCTGCTCCAGGGCGACCGCGAACTTCTGGCCGTCGGTTTCCTTCACCGAGATGAAGTTCTCGATCGACAGGGTATCCAGCACCTGGCCGCCGAAACGGTCGGCGACCACGCCGGTGCGGATGCCTTTGCGCGCCGTGTAGATGGCCGCAGCAGCGCCCGCAGGGCCGCCGCCGACGATCAGCACGTCGAACACGTCTTTCTTGCTCAGTTCAGCCGCAGCGCGGGCAGAGGCGCCGGTATCCAGTTTGGCGAGGATTTCCTCGACGTTGGTGCGGCCCTGGCCGAAGTGCTGGCCATTCAGGTACATCATCGGCACGGCCATCACCTGGCGTTCCTCGACTTCTTTCGGGAACACGCCGCCGTCCACCGCCACCACCTTGATGCGCGGGTTGATCACGGACATGGCGTTGAGCGCCTGCACCACTTCCGGGCAGTTATGGCAGCTCAGGGAGATGAAGGTTTCGAAGACGTAATCGCCGTCCAGGTTGCGGATCTGCTCGACGACTTTTTCGTCCAGCTTGATCCGGTGGCCGCCCACTTGCAGCAGCGCCAGCACCAGGGAGGTGAATTCGTGGCCCATCGGGATGCCGGCGAAACTCACGCCGATATCGGTGCCTTTGCGGTTGATGTCGAAGGAAGGCTTGCGGGCCTTGTCGTCAGTGCCTGCGACGACGGTGATCTTGCCGTGGCCGGCCGATACGATGTCCTGCAGCAGGGCCGACATTTCCTGCGATTTGGCGGAGGCGTCGGTGTGCGCCACGATTTCGATCGGGTGGACAACGCGCTCCAGGTAGGAGGAGAGTTGGGCTTTCAGGTCTGCGTCCAGCATGGCTATTCCTTTCTGATTAGTCGCTTGCGGTAGGTACCGCTTCAACGCCCCAAGGCGACCCCGTGGGGTCGCCTGTTCAAGCCATTAGCAGACTAGATGCTTAGATCTTGCCGACCAGGTCCAGCGATGGCTTCAGGGTTGCTGCGCCTTCGGTCCACTTGGCTGGGCACACTTCGCCTGGGTGGGAAGCCACGTACTGGGCTGCCTTCACTTTGCGCAGCAGTTCAGCAGCGTCGCGGCCGATGCCGTTGTCGTGCACTTCCATCACTTTGATGAAGCCTTCCGGATTGATCACGAAGGTGCCGCGCAGTGCCAGGCCTTCTTCTTCGATCATCACTTCGAAGTTGCGGGACAGGGTGCCGGTTGGGTCGCCGATCAGCGCGTACTGCACTTTCTTGATGGCGTCGGAAGTGTCGTGCCATGCCTTGTGGGCGAAGTGGGTGTCGGTCGAGATGCCGTACACGTCCACGCCCAGCTTGGCGAATTCTGCGTGGTGGTCTGCCAGGTCTTCCAGCTCGGTTGGGCACACGAAGGTGAAGTCGGCTGGGTAGAACACGAATACGGACCACTTGCCTTTCAGGGATTCTTCGCTCAGGTCAACGAATTTGCCGTTGTGGTATGCGGTGGCCTTGAATGGTTTTACTTGGGTGTTAATCAGGGACATTGTGGTTTCCTCGTGGGTTTGTGAATCAATGAGACGCCAGTTTAAGGCCTTCCCGGAGATTTGGAAATTTGATTGTTCAAATAGACTCAATAGTCTTTGCCTATTAGAACCGCGAAACGCGATCGTTATTATCGCCTTTTGGCGGGAAAACGGTTGTCGCCCCGTCAGGGTTGTGATTTCGACAGGAGACGGGTAACGTGGCCGGACAGATAGCCGACATCGGCAGGATCGAAGTCGGCGTGCATTTTCTTGCGCACGCCTAGTTCGTTGAGGAGGAGGTGGTGGCCGGGAGTAACGCCCTGCTTCGCCAGGCATTCGCGGGCGCAGGCCAAGGGGCAGCCGTCGATGGCGATGATGGTGCGGCCGGACTGGGCCAGCTTGACCAGCGGGGCGACGCCGCCGCCAACCCCGGCGATACAGGACATCTCCGCGGTGCCGTCGCGGTCAAGCTTGAGTGCGACGGCGTTGGCCAGTTGGGCCGCGCTGCTGCAGCCGGAGCATGAATACACCAGCGGCAGCGTCCTGTCAGCCATGGCGGGCGCCGGGCGGCGTCGGGATTTTCGGCAGCAGCTTGCGCCAGTCGAAGGCGCTGGCGTCCAGGCCGTCCAGCGTGTTCTTGAACAGCAGGCCCAGTTCCGTGTCGCCTTCCAGGATCAGGCGGCGGCAGAAGAACAGCGTGTCCGGATCTTCCTGGCGGCGCGCCATCAGCACCAGATCGTGCGCGCAGGCGCCGATGGTGAGGTCGGGCTGCTCGCCATGGCGGGCCATTTCAAAGCCCTTGCCCTGCCAGCTGAAGTCGATCGCGAGGCCGGCGTCTTCCACCCGCAGGCGCAGGCGGCGGGCAAATAGGGCCTGGCGCACGTCTTCAGGCAATTGCGGCGCCAGGATTCGGTTCAGCCCTTGCACGAACAGCCAGGCGGGCGGCTGCGGCGGCAGGCGGCCCAGCAGGCGGCCGATGGCGGGCGGGATGCGGAACGGTGCTGTCGTCATGCCACGCGCTCCATGCCGGGTTGGCCGTACCAGAAACCATCGCAACTGCCACCGGGGGCCAGCGGCTCCAGCACGACGGCGGCATGCGGCGCCTGCCATTCGCCGCGGCGCACCTTGTCGAAGGCTGCCAACACTTCCAGTGTGTCACGCGACTGCGGCGAGATGCGCAGCACATTGATGCCCATGTCGGCCATCTCCGGCATGACGCGCACCAGGTTGCAGCACAATGCGGATTGGGTCTGTATGCCGTTCAGCACCAGGAAGGCTTTCTGCTCGCGTGTGTCCATGATCAGGCCGTCCGGGTAATCGATGCAGCTGAACTGGCAATCGTCCTTCGGCAGGTTGCGGTTGCGGGCGGTCATGCAGCGGGCGGAGAAGGCCAGCGGCATGCGGCCCCACGCGAAGACCTCACTCTCCATGCCGGCCGGTTGCGTCTTCAGCAGGGTGGCGATGGCGGTTCGGTCCATTTCCAGCGGCGCCACCCAGCGGCGCGCGCCCTGGCGAGCCAGCACGGCCAGCGTCGGCTCGCTGTAGATATTCAGGTGCGGGCCGGCGATAAAGCCAGCGCCTTCCAGGTTGCGCACGGCGCCGAAGTCGTTGGCCTCCACCAGGAAGTCGCGGTGTTCGCACAACTTGCGCATGGTGGTCAGTTCAGCGCCCGATTCGATCAGCGCCTGGGTGGACAACACCACTTCCTTGCCCGCATCGCGCAGCAGGGCGGCGATATCAAGCCAGTCCGGCAGGCGCAGTTCATGGCGGCGCGAACATACGACTTCGCCGAGGTAGACGATATCGACCGGACTTTCGGCTACCTGCTGGTAGAACTCGAACATGGTCAGGCGCGGCCAGTAATACAGCACCGGGCCGAGGGCTAGTTTCAACATACTCATTTCCATTTGCGGTGATAGGCGCCCAGGGTGTGCTGCTGGCCTTCCGCCACGCGGTCCAGCGCGGCACTCCAGCTCGGGTGGATGGCGAAGCGCCGCTTGCCGTCGCCGCAGGCATCGATCGCCGAGCGCCAGGCTTGCGTCACTTGCGCCACGTAGGCGGGACTGCGCTGGCGGCCTTCGATCTTGATCGCCTTGACGCCCATCTGCACCAGTTGCGGCAGCAGCTCCATGGTATTCAGGCTGGCCGGTTCCTCGATCGCGTAATAGGTTTCGCCTTCCACTTCGAAGCGTCCCTTGCACAGCGTGGGGTAGCTGGCGTTTTCGTCCGGCTGGTAGCGGTCGATCAGGACGCCGTTCAGGCGCGATTCCAGGCCTTTCGGTGTCTGCTGCCAGCGTACTGCCTTGGCGGGCGAGCAAACGCCGGCCGTATTGGGCGATTCGCCGGTGGCGTAGGACGACAAGGCGCAGCGGCCTTCCACCATCACACACAGGCTGCCGAAACCGAAGACCTCGATCTCGGTTTTCACGTGGCGGATCAGGTGCTCGACCTGCTGCATCGACAGCACGCGCGGCAGCACGGCGCGCGAAATGCCGAACTGCTCGTGGTAGAAGTTGATCGCCTCGTGGTTGGTGGCGGAGCCTTGCACTGACAAGTGCAGGCGCAAGCCAGGATGCTTGTTGCGGGCGTATTCCATCAAGCCCGGGTCGGCCAGGATGATGGCGTCGATCCCGGCGCCGGCGGCGCGGTCGACTGCTTCGCGCCACAGCTGCCAGTTGGCCGCTTGCGGATAAGTGTTCAGCGCCAGCAGTACTTTGCGGCCACGCTGGTGCGCATAACGGATGCCTTCAGCAATCGCGGCTTCATCGAAATTCAAGCCGGCGAAATTGCGGGCATTGGTGGCGTCGCGGAAGCCGAGGTAGACGCTATCGGCGCCGTTATCGACAGCAGCTTTCAATGCCGGCAGGCTGCCGGCGGGACAAACGAGTTCGATCATGCTTTGTTTCCCTGCAGGCGGCGTACGCCGTTGACGAAGCGGGCCAGGGTCTCGGATTGGCCGCCGCGCGGCAGCATGACTTCCACCAGCTGGAAGCGTCCGCGCTGCTGCACGGCGCATTCCAGTGCCGCCGCCAGTTCGGCGCGCGTGGTGACGCGGTAACCGTCGCCGCCCAAGGCTTGCGCCATGTCGGCAAAGCGCCAGTCGCTCAAGTCGCAGAAGCCGGATTGCGGCTGGAAGGCGCGCAGCATCTCCCAGCTGCAGTTGTTGAAGATAACCACGATCGGGTCCAGGCCGTAGCGCTGGCAGTTGCCCAGCTCCCAGCCGGTCATCTGGAAGGCGCCGTCGCCGACCAGCACCAGCGGGCGCTCACCACCGGCTGCCTGCAAGCCAAAGGCGGCCGGCACGCCGTAACCCATGGTGGCGTAGTAGCCGGGCGCTAGCAGGTCGGTGTTCTCGATATCCAGCGCGGTGAACAGGCAATCGCCGATGTCGGAGGCGATTGTCATGCGGCCGTGCTTGCGCATCATGTCGTTGATGGCGCTCGCCACGTCGCGCGGCACCAGCGGGTTGTCGTCCGCAGGCAGGTCGCATGGATAGGCGGTACGCTCACCGCGCAGGGCAGCATCGGCGCGCAAGGGCTTGGCATGGGCCAGCAGGCCGTCCACCAGTGCTTCCAGCGGGATGTCGTGGTAGGTGTGATAGCCGAGGGTGACGTCGCCGTCCAGCGCCAGCATGCACTTGCGCAGGTCGATGCGTTCGCGCTGCACGCCGAAATTGGTGTCGGAGAGGATCACGCCCAGCATCAACAGGGCGTCCGAACCTTCCACGGCTTCGGTGACTTCCGGTGCGCCGGCGACGCCGAGGTAGGTGCCAAGCAGCGGTGCTTCCGGCTCGCTGGCCAGCAGTCCGCGGCCCATGAAGCAGGTCACGACCGGCACCTGCAGCTTGGCGGCCAGCTGCGCGACCTTGCTCTCCAGGCCGAAACGGCGTATTTCGATGTCGACCATCAGCACGGGGTGCGCGGCGCGCTCCAGGCGGGCCAACACTTCTTCCACGCAGGCTGCCAGGGCATCCGCATCATGCACAGGCGCCGGAAGGGCGTGCACCCGCGCGCAAGGCGCATGCACCAGGTCGCGCGGCAGCTCGATGTAGACCGGACGCGAATGCGTGATCGCACTGCGCAGCACCCGGGCGATGTCTTCCGGCGCGCGCTGGGGATCGTCCAGCACGCACTGGTCGCAGGTGATCTCGCGGAAGATCGCCATTTGCGAGTCCAGGTGCTTGACCTGGTGGTGCAGCAGGAACCCATTGCGGCGTTCATTGGTGCCCGGCGCGCCGGAAATCACCACCATCGGCACCTTTTCTGCGTAAGCGCCCGCGACGGCGTTGACCATATTGAGTGCCCCCGCACCATAGGTCACCGCCGCCACGCTTATGCGCCCGTGATAGCGTGCCGCCCCATCGGCTGCAAAGCCCACGCCCGGCTCGTGGCTCAGCGTGTAGAGGGGCAGGACGCCAGATTTCTCAATTTGTTCGAAGAAGGCAAGGACGAAGTCTCCGGGGATACCAAAGACTTCGCGCGCGCCGTGATCAGCCAGCGCGTGCAAGAGTGAGTTTGCGAGATTCATAGCCGGCATCTTGCGCGGGCGCGACTGAAAAATCCTTGAGCCAGGTCAAGGATTCCCCAATCCGCCGCCCGCCTGTCGTTATCAGGCTGCCTTGACCAGCGCGGCCAGCATCACTTCCAGCGTCTTGTCGTGGCGCTTGATCGGCGGGATCTCGCGCTCGATACCAAGCAGCTGGTATACCGCCATTTGTGCTGCGCGCACCGAGTACTCGACCGTGAACACCACGTCGTCCGGTACTTCGACGAACTGGCTGACCAGGGCGAGATTGCGCGAGCCGATTGGCACCGGCAATGGCCGGTCGCTGTAATGGCGCGGCATGAACATGCTGGTGATGTAGGGCATGCGGCAAGGAATGCAATTGGCCTGGGCGAAGACTTCAGGTTCGAAGTTCAGGTGTCCCGCCAGTTCGCGCAAAATCTCTTCGCCGGTGCAGTCAGCCATCGGCTTGGCGACGAAGTTCCCAACGCGGTCCGGATGCAAGGCGTAGCCCCAGAAGACTTTTATGTCGGCCGGTTGATCGGCGAAGTGCGGCTGGTGCGCCAGCACGACGGACATCAACCAGTTGGAATCCTTGAAGGTCACCAGGCCGCCAGTACCGGCGACGTTGCCGCTGAAGGCCTGCATCTGGTCGAAGAAGATGGAATCACGCAGTGTGACCGTGAACGATTCCCACCACGATTGCTGGATATTGCGGTTGAACGCAGCAGGATTGCCAAGCTCCGGCCGGCCTTCCGCCAGGCGTTCCCACAGCTTCCAGCCGCCACTCTGGTACCGGTCAAGACGCGGCGGCGCAGAGTCCATGCTGCCGAAACTGGAGGCGTCCGTCATCGAGCCGTTCTGGAAGAACACCAGGTCGTCAGGGGTAACCGGTAGCAGTTCGCGCTGGCCGTCCCGTTCGAGCTCGATTGCATGCACCACCAATGCGTCCTTGCCGTCTTCCAGCTTGATGTCGGTGACGGTGCAACCGGTTTCAATACGCACGCCCTGCTGCGCCAGCCATGCCTGCAATGGACGGACCAGCGAGTCGTACTGGTTGTACACGGTGCGTTTGACCCCGGCCAGCGTTTCGATGCGTGAGAACTCCTTCATGAAGCGATGCAGGTAGCGCTTGAACTCCACCGCGCTGTGCCACGGCTGGAAGGCGAAGGTGGTGGCCCACATGTACCAGAACGGCGTTTCGAAAAATGCCGGCGACAGGTGATCGGTGATGGGGGAATTGCCCAATGCCGCTTCATCCGCTTCGTGCAGCTTGAGCAGCTCCATCCTGTCGCGCAGGCTGAAGCCCATCGATGTCACATCCACTTTATGGCGGTTGCGGTCAACCAGGCGCGCTTGCGAGTGCGACTGATGCAGTTCGTTGAATGCCAGCGTCTCATCGAGCACCGACTGTCCAGGGTGGACCAGCGACGGGATCGACGCGAACAGGTCCCAGGTGCATTCGTAGTTATCGGTCGTCAGCATGCGGCCGCCGCGCAGGCGGTAACCATCCTTCGCGTTGCCCGCGCCATCCAGGCTGCCGCCTGCCACGCCCAGCGATTCGTAAATATGAATCTGGTCACCGCGCATTTTTCCATCGCGGATCATGAAAGCCGCCGCCGCCAGGTTACCGATGCCGGCGCCGGCCATATACACCTGTTTTTCTTTTCCCATTTCGTTACTCCTTGGTTGGTTCGGAAGTAACTATAGGTTTTCGTGATATGGCTTGGCTTTGACTTGAGTCAAGTGCGGCGCAATCAGGCGGCAGTGGCGTGCGGGGTTGCGGCGGTGGGGATCGATTGCTGGTGCAGCATGGCGTCGAAGTCTGCGGCGGGCAGAGGACGGGCGAACAGATAGCCCTGGCCGTAGTCGCAGCCGGCGCCGGCCAGCAGGTCGCGCTGTTCGGTGGTTTCCACGCCTTCGGCGATCACATTCAGTCCAAGCTTGTGGGCCATCACGATGATCGCGTCGGACAAGGCCATGTCGCTTGAATCGGGCGCCAGGTTGCGGGTAAAGCTGCGGTCGATCTTGAGATAGTCGATGTCAAACTTCTTCAGGTAGGACAGCGAGGAATAGCCGGTACCGAAATCGTCCAGTGCGACCTGGATGCCGGCGTCGCGCAGTTGCAGCAGCTTGTCGGTGACGCTGGTGTTGGCGTCCAGCAGCAGGCCTTCCGTGATTTCCACCACGATGCTTTCACCCGGCACGCCGAGCTGCTGCAGGTAGGCCAGCCAATCGGCGTAGGTGGCCCGTTCGCGCTGGAATTCCATCGGCGACTGGTTCAGGCTGACCTGGAAGCCGGGGTGCACTTCCTCGCGCCAGCGCTTGACCCATTGCGCCGACTCGCGGAACACCCATTCACCGATATCGACGATCAGGCCGCTTGATTCAGCCAGCGGGATGAACTCCAGCGGGCTGACCATGCCACGCTGCGGATGCTCCCAGCGGATCAGCGCTTCGGCCTTGTGGATCTTGCCGGTCTGGAGATGCACGATGGGCTGGAAGTACAGCTTGAGCTGGTTGCCTTTCAGCGCGCCGCGCAAGTCGTTGGTCAGGCGCATGCGGTTCAGCGCGGCCACCTGCAAGGCCGGCGTGAAGTAGCTGAAGCGGTTGCGGCCCGCGCCCTTGGCGGCGTACATGGCCTGGTCGGCATGCTTCAGCAAGTCGTCCATATTGCCGGCATCGTCCGGGTAAATGGTGATGCCGATCGAGGCCGAGACAAAGGCTTGTTCCTGCCCCAGCTGGAACGGCATGCGCAGGCTGTCGATGATGTGCTGGGCAATGTCCTCCACCCGGTCGACTTCCGACAGCTCCGGCAGAATTACGGTGAACTCGTCGCCGCCCAGGCGCGACACGGTATCCGACTGGCGCACGCAGGCGCCGATGCGGCGCGCCGCTTCCACCAGCAGCACGTCGCCCTGGTGGTGGCCCAGGGTGTCGTTGACTTCCTTGAAGTGGTCAAGGTCGATGAACAGGATGGCGATGCGGGTGCCGTCGCGGCGCGATTTCAGAATATCGTGCTGCAGGCGATCCAGGAACATGCGCCGGTTCGGCAACTGCGTCAGCGTGTCGAAGTTGGCCTGCTGCCAGATCAGCGCTTCAGTTTCCTTCTTGTCAGTAATGTCTTCGATCATGCACAGGTGGTGCGGCTGGCTCTCCGTCCCCACCGCGTTGATCGAGGCTTCCACCCACACGATGCGGCCGTCGGGACGCACCAGGCGCGTCTCCATCTTGAAGCCGGCAATCTGCTGCGCGGCCAGCTGCGCCATCTTTTCCTGTTCCGGAGCCACATCGTCCGGATGGCAGATTTCCAGCCAGCGGCTATGGCGCATCTCTTGCGCCGAGCGTCCCGCAATCTCGGCGAAGCGCGGATTGACGTCGCGGAACTGGCCGCCGCTCGAATCGATCAGGGCAATGCCCATCGGAGCCGCCTCGAACATGGTGCGGAAACGCTGCTCGCCCTTGCGGATGGTTTCCTCGGCACGCGTGCGCTCGCGCGCCAGCAGCGAGAAGTGAATCATGGCGCCCAGCACCAGCAAGCCTGCAGCCACACCGAGCACACGGTACAGCCAGGTCAGGTCCGAACCGGGATCGGCGTTGTACATGAAGCCGGCCCAGGTGGCGCCTTTGGGCAGCATGCCCAGTTCCGTGTAGACGTCGGCGATGTGCTGCCAGCGGTCCGGGTTCATGTAGCCGATTTCCACCAGCACCGGCTGCACCAGCGGCACCATCTGGCGCGCCTCGTACAGCAAGTGCATGCGGTCGTGCTGGCGCGAATACTTGTTGAGGATCAGGTCGACGATTTCTTCCTGGTGGCTCATGGCGTACTGCCAGCCGCGCATGCTGGCGGCGCGGAAGGCGCGCACGCGGTCAGGATGGTTCTTGATTTCCTCTTCACTGGTGAACAGGTTGTCGCCGTAAAAATCAATGCCGGCTGCACGCGGGCTATAGATGTCGTATGGGAAGCCAAGGCGGTCAAGATAGTCCGGCTCATTGGTCACATAAATCGACATGGCGTCGACCCTGCCCTTCACCAGGTCGTCCGGATTGAAGCTGTGCTCCACCCGCACCAGCTGGTTGTTGGCGATGCCTTCCTTGCGCAGGTAGGCCATGACTTCGTCGGCCTGGGTCAGTTCATCGGTCAGGGAGCCGATCATCACGCGCTTGCCGATGATGCTGCGGATATCCGGCGCCGGGCCGGTCTGCCGCATCGCCAGCGCATAAGGAGAATGCTGGAAAACGACCGCCAGCACCACCAGCGGCTTGCCGGACAGCCGCGCCAGCAGCAGGCTGCTGCTGGCAACGCCGTACTGGGCACGGCCGTCGAGCACGGCGCGTTCCGGTTCATTGCCGTCGCTGCCTTCCAGCAGTTGCACATCGAGGCCGGCATCGCGGTAATAGCCTTTTTCCAGCGCGGCGTAATAGCCGGCAAACTGGAACTGGTGGCTGTGCTTCAGTTGCAGCGTGACGCGCTCCTGCGCCTGCACCCATGGCGCAGGTGTCGACAGCAACAGAAATATGAACAGGCCGGCCAGGAATTGGGGCACGTTATCGTCCGGATACAAAGTTGGCAGAGTCTACCAGCCGATTGTATCCGCTTCGCCGTACACAGCGCGCCGAAGTGTGGCTTTCCTGCTGCAAAGTCCTATGGAATTGCAGCAGGTGATAGCACGTTAGCGTTTTACTTACGGCCCGGGCGGCCGCCAGTCTTGGCCGGGGCGGCCTTGGGTTTGACCTTGATAGTGTCGAGGATGGATGGACGGGCCTTGGTTTCCACCGTGGCGCGGGCCGTCATCGAACCGGTCAGGGCATTCGGCTTGCCGCCGCGGCCGATATGGGCCGGAGGAGGCAGGCCGGCGCCGCGCTTCTGCTGGCCAGGAGCCAGCATCGGCATGGCGCGCTTGCCGGACGAGGCCTTGAAGTTCTCTTCGCCGACGCGGTATGGCGGGATCAGGTGGCGTTCGCCATCGCCGATCAGGTCGCCACGTCCCATGCGGCGCAGGGTCTCGCGCAGGATCGGCCAGTTCTTCGGATCGTAGTAGCGCAAGAAGGCCTTGTGCGCCTGGCGCTGCTTCAGCGTGCGCGGGGTTTCCACGTTTTCCGAATTCTCGGTGACCTTGTGCAGCGGGTTCTTGCGCGAGTGGTACATGGCCGATGCCATCGCCATCGGGGTCGGCATGAAGGTCTGCACCTGGTCCAGGCGGAAGTTGTTCTTCTTCAGCCACAGGGCCAGGTTCAGCATGTCCTCGTCCGTCGTGCCCGGGTGGGCGGCGATGAAGTAAGGGATCAGGTACTGCTTCTTGCCCGCTTCCAGCGAGTACTTCTCGAACATCGCCTTGAATTCGTCGTAGGCGCCGATGCCCGGCTTCATCATCTTGCTCAGCACATTGGTTTCCGTGTGCTCAGGCGCGATCTTCAGCAGGCCGCCCACGTGGTGCGTCACCAGTTCCTTCACATATTCCGGTGAGCGCACGGCCAGGTCGTAGCGCAGGCCGGACTGGATCAGGATCTTCTTCACGCCCTTGATCTCGCGCGCCTTGCGGTACAGCTGGATCAGCTTGCTGTGGTCGGTGCCCAGGTTGACGCAGATCGACGGGTAGACGCAGGACAGGCGGCGGCAGGTTTCCTCGATCGACTTGTCCTTGCACGACAGGCGATACATGTTCGCGGTCGGGCCGCCCAGGTCGGAGATGATGCCGGTAAAGCCCTTGGTCTTGTCGCGGATATGCTCGATCTCGCGCAGGATGGACGGCTCGGAGCGGCTCTGGATGATGCGGCCTTCGTGCTCGGTGATCGAGCAGAAGGTGCAGCCGCCGAAGCAGCCGCGCATGATGTTGACCGAGAAGCGGATCATTTCCCAGGCCGGGATATTGGCGTTGCCGTAGCTTGGGTGCGGGGCGCGCGAGTATTCCATGTCGTACACGCCATCCATTTCGTCCATGGCCAGCGGCAGCGGCGGAGGGTTCATCCACACGTCGCGGTCGCCGTGCTGCTGCACCAGCGCGCGCGCATTGCCCGGGTTGGATTCGAGGTGGAACACGCGCGAGGCGTGGGCGTACATGACCGGGTCTTCCTTCACCACCTCGTAGGATGGCAGGCGCACCACGGTCTTGTTGTGCTTTTCCTTGGCTGCTGCCAGGCGTTCTTCGCGGGTCATGATGATGACCGGCTTGACGACAGGTTCGGGCGCGGCGTTCTCGGTGGCGCACTCCTTCTTGTCTTCCTTCGCCATGGCGTAAGGATCGGGATGCGTGTCGACGCGGCCCGGCACGTCGACACGGTTCGAGTTGTGCACCGCCCACTCGTCGGACGGCAGCCAGCCGTGCGGCACCAGGAAGGCGGTTCCGCGCAGGTCCTTGATCTCCTTGATCTTTTCGCCCATGTCGAGGCGACGGGTCAGGTCGACCAGCGCGCGTTCGGCGTTACCGAAGATGAGCAGGTCGGCCTTGGACTCGGTCAGCACCGACTTGCGCACCTTGTCCGACCAGTAGTCGTAATGGGCGATGCGGCGCAGCGAAGCTTCGATGGAACCGATGACGATCGGCGTGCCGGGGAAGGCTTCGCGGGACTTCTGGGCGTACACGGTCACGGCGCGGTCAGGACGCTTGTTCGGCTCGGCGTTCGGGGTGTAGGCGTCGTCGGAGCGGATCTTGCGGTCGGCCGTATAGCGGTTGACCATGGAGTCCATATTGCCGGCGGTAATGCCGAAGTACAGGCGCGGCTTGCCCAGCACGCGGAACGATTCCACGTTGTGCCAGTCCGGCTGGGCGATGATGCCAACGCGGTAGCCTTGCGATTCCAGCAGGCGGCCGACCAGGGCCATGCCGAAGCTCGGGTGGTCGATATACGCGTCGCCGGTCACCAGGATGACGTCGCACTGGTCCCAGCCCAGGGCGTCCATTTCGGCGCGGGACATGGGAAGGAAAGGCGCAGCAGAAGCACGCGCAGACCGCTTGGCGACGGCCGCGAAAAGATTGGTTGGGGGATTCATCCCGGCATTGTACCGGAAATCACCGGCCAGCGCCCGCTTCGGCGTGCAAAAATCCTTTAAATTTCAGTAACTTGTGACGTTCCGGCAAGGCGGTTTGGGTAATACACATTGAACATCGTGACATTTTTGCTATAACGGGTATACAACGTCTTCCATGGAGCGACATCATGCGACGCAGACTGTACTACATGCTTCCCAATGTAAAAGCCGCCCGCGCAGAACTGGACGAACTGCTGCTGGCACGCATCGAAGAACGGCATATCCACTTCATGGCAAAAGAGGGCACCCTGCCCGATGACATGCCAGATTGCAATTTCCTGCTCAGAACGGACCTGATCCACGGCGCCAAGCTGGGGATAGGCATCGGCGGGATTGTGGGGCTGTGCGCCGGCATCTTCCTGGTCGTTTTCCCACCCGAAGGGCTGACCCTGCGCACCATGACCATCTTGCTGGTCACGCTGGGCGGTGCACTGTTCGGCGGCTGGGCGAGCGGCATGAATGCAGCGGCCGTCCCCAACAAGAAGCTGGAGCAGTATTCAGAGCGTATTGAACAAGGTCAGGTTTTGATGATGGTAGACGTGCCAGTGCGGCGCATGAAGGAGATCGAGGAAATGATCGCCAAACGTCATCCTGACTTCAACTTTGGCGGTGAAGAACCGCCCATGCTGGCCTTCCCATAAGGCTAGCCTCCCGGGGGCCGGCCGGACAGCCGGTAAGACCCCGGGTTCCATACCGAAGGCGGGCTGCGGCCCGCCTTTATCTTTAGTCAGTGGCGCGTCAGGGCCGAACACGCAACACGCTGCGCGTGGCGCATATCCGGAGCTGCCCCCATTGATTCTAAATTCCCATATTCCCCAGGATGCGCGTCAGTTCGCGCAAAGTAGGCTCCAATGCCGGGTGTTTGGCAGCAAATTTGGCGGTGATTTCCTGGGTCCGTTCGGCCAGGCCGTAGGTGGCGGTGCCGCCTTCGGGCTCCGGCGGCTGGTCGAGGATCAGTTTGATGTCGCCATCGAGCTGGCGCAACAGGCTTTGCAATTCCTCATCGACCGGGCCGTGGTGGGCCAGCGTGGCGTGCAATTGGCGCAGAGTCTCCTTCAGCTTGGTGTCCATGATCCCTTTCCCCGTTGAAGTGGCTATCCCTCTTTATACACCCATCCGGCACGACCAGCTACGGACGTGCTCAATTTCGGGCACGGACAAGCGCCAGCTTGCCAGCGGTGGCAGGGCCCAGCACGCACACGCTGCGCATGTCGCATGCCAGGACCTGACCCCAAAAGTTACTTCAGGCCGCGGCGTTCCAGCAACGGGTCGATCTTCGCGTCGCGGCCGCGGAACTCGCGGTACATCTGCATCGCATCCATCGTGCCGCCCTTGGACAGCAGGGCCTTGCGGAAGTGGTCGCCGTTCTTGCGCTGCATGCCGCCGTTCTCGGTGAACCATTCAACCGTGTCGGCGTCCAGCTTCTCCGACCACAGGTAGCCGTAGTAGCCTGCCGAATAGCCGCCCGCGAACACGTGCGAGAAGTAGGTGGTGCGGTAGCGCGGCGGCACCGGTGCGAAATCAACACCCGCATCCTTCAGCACCGACGATTCGAAGCCCAGCACGTCGGTCGGGATCTTGTCCGCAGGGAGTTGGTGCCAGCGCTGGTCCAGGATCGAAGCCGCCAGGTATTCGGTGGTGCGAAAGCCCTCGTTGAACTTGGCCGACGCCTGCACCTTGTCCAGCAGTTCCTTCGGCATTGGCGCGCCAGTCTGGTAATGCTTGGCGTAGTTGTTCAGGATTTCCGGCCAGGTCATCCACATTTCATTGACCTGCGACGGGAATTCCACGAAGTCGCGCGGCACGCGGGTACCGGCGAAGCGCGGGTACTTTACATCCGAGAACATGCCGTGCAGCGCGTGGCCGAATTCATGGAACAGGGTGCGCGCTTCGTCGTAAGTCAGCAAGGTAGGCTCGCCGGCCGCCGGCTTGGGAATGTTCAGGTGGTTGGCCACCACCGGCTTGGTGCCCAGCAGCTTGGACTGCGACACGTAGGCATTCATCCAGGCGCCGCCGCGCTTGTTGCTGCGTGCGTAGAAGTCGCCCAGGAAGATCGCCAGTTGCTTGCCGTCGGCATCGAACACGTCAAACACGCGCACGTCAGGCTGGTAAACCGGCAGGTCCTTGCGCTCCTTGAAGGTGATGCCGTACACCTTGGTCGCTGCGTAAAACACGCCATTCTGCAGCACGTTATCCAGTTCGAAGTAAGGCTTGAGCTGGTTCTGGTCGAACGCGTAGCGCGCCTGGCGCACCTTGTCGGTGTAGAAGGCCCAGTCCTGCGCCGCGTTGGCAAAGCCGCCCTTTTCCGCATCGATCACGGCCTGGATGTCGGCCGATTCCTTGCGGGCGTTGTTTACGGCCGGCTTGGACAGTTCGCCCAGCAGCTTGTTGACGGCGTCGGTGTCGTGCGCGGTCTGGTCTTCCAACTGGTAGGCAGCGTGCGAGGAATAGCCCAGCAGCGCAGCGCGTTCGGCGCGCAGCTTGGCGATCTTCAGCACGACTTCGCGGTTGTCGAAATCGCCGCCATGGCTGCCGCGCGCCAGCGAGGTAGCCAGCAGGCGTTCACGGGTGGTGCGATTGGTCAGCACTTCCAGCGGCGCCTGGCCGGTGGTGTTGGCGATGGCGATCAGGAATTTGCCGTCCATGCCTTTGGCCTTGGCGGCTGCAGCAGCGGCGTCGATGGCCTTGTCGGACATGCCAGCCAGTTCTTCGCGGGTGTCGACCACCAGGGCGGAGGCGTTGGCTTCCTTCAGCACGTTCTGGCTGAAAGTGGTGGACAGGGCGGCCAGTTGCGAGTTGTAGGCCTTCAGTTTTTCCTTGTCGGCGGCGGTCAGCTTGGCGCCGGCGCGCACGAAATCGGTGTGATAGCGTTCCAGCAGGCGCTTCGATTCAGGATCGAGCTTCAGCTTGTCGCGCTTGTCGTACAGGGTCTTGATGCGGGCATACAGTTTTTCGTTCAGGCGAATTGCGTCGCTGTGCGCCGACAGCTTCGGCGCCAGATCGCGATTCAGCGCTTCGAAGGCGTCATTGGTGTTGGCGCCGGACAGGTTGCCGAAAACGGAGCTCACGCGGTCCAGCAGGCGGCCGGAACGTTCCATCGCCACGATCGTGTTGTCAAAAGTCGGCGCGGCCTTGTTGTTGGCAATCTTGGCAATTTCCGCGGCCTGCTGCTTCATGCCTTCTTCGTAGGCAGGACCGTAGTCTTCATTCTTGATCTTGTCGAAGGCCGGGTAGTTCAGCGGCAGCTTGGATTCGGCGGCGAAAGGATTGGACGCCGGCAGGGCGGCATTGGCAAAACCGGCAACAGCCAGGCTGGCAGCGATCACCAGCAATTTCGGACGGAACATTCTCTCTCCTGTTTTGTAATGTTTCGAAGCGCACGATAATAGCAACCCGGCAGTGCAAAGTCATGCTGCACTGCGTATCGAAAAGTGTCAGGAATCAGTAGTGCGGTGGCGGTTCGTTGATCGGCGTCTGGTTGGATTGCGAGGTCGTGCGCACGCGCTCGGCCAATGCCACCAGCATCGCTTCCAGCTGGTCGATCTGCTTCTGCTGCTCGTAGACGCGCTGGTTCAGCGACTCAACCAGGTCTTCCTGGTGCGCCAGTTTGATTTCAATGTCGATGAATCGGTCTTCGGTGCTCACGGCCTGCTCCTGCCTAAGAAAAGCAGGTATTTTACTGGAGCGACATCAGGCCAGCCATCGCATCGCCATCACAATGGCCGCCCCTTGCAAGGTACCGACGGAGACGGCAATGCCGAACATCCAGCGTACACACGACCATTTCGATTTCTGGATCTCCGCCATCAGCTCCTTCCTGAGATCGGAGATCAGGCGATCCATCCGGGCTTCAAGGTCAGCTTTGGTGCGGTCGATTTTGGTATTCAGCTCGGCCAGCCCGCTATCGATCTTGGCGTTCAACTCGGCCAACCCGCCATCGATCTTGGCGTTCAACTCTGCCAATCCTTTATCGATCTTGTTGTTCAGCTCTGCCAGCCCCTTGTCGACTTTCAACTCCAGCCGGTCTATTGCCATGGAAGCCAAGACTTCCCTAATGATTTCGGCGTGAATTTGCGCCTGTTCGGCAGGCACGCCGGCGGCAGTCAATCGTTTGGCATAGATGAGCGGATCAACGGCATTCATATTGCTATCTCCGGTTGGTCATTATGCAACCAGAATGCCGTAACCGACCACACCGCAGCTTGACGCTGCTCAGCGCTACTTCAGGTAGACCCCGCCACAGAGAATCAGGTCTTCTTCCGGGACGCAGTACATGGTTTTGGGTTCGATCTTGCCGCTGACGGGATTGTTGAACTTGTAATCCTGCCAGAACGGTACTTTTTTCTTCGCCATTTCGACGCGCTCCTTCACGAACGCCTTGCCGTCGACGTCCTTCAACTCCATCAGGTTCTTGCCGATCATTTTGGCGTTGGCGCCGTGCGCGCGGACCACGCCGTCGGTCCCGTAAACGGTCAGGTACAGGTCGCGGTCCACAAACTGGCCGTCCTTCTTGTCGATTTCGGCGAAGGTCTTTTCGCGGCCGTTCGCTTTGAGGTAGGTGATGGCTTTTTTGACCATCGCCTCGGCTTCCGGTTTGGTCACCACATCCGCAGCGCTTGCGAGAGGCGCAGCACCCGTCAGGATGGCGAGCAGGAAAATGCGTGAAAACATGGGAACCTCCTTTCAAAAGGAAGAGTACCCATGCTAGCACTAATCAAGCCGGATTAATGTCGCGCGGAGCCGACAGCAATTCCTTCATGCGCGCGAGGCGTTCGCGCGGCGACAGTACTTCCGATTCCGTCGGCGGGGCGGTGCCGACATCCAGCGCCATCTCCGCGATGAAGCGCGAAATGTCGCATTGCACATGTTCGCCGCCGCGCTTGCGCTTCTTGCACCAGGTGAGCTGCAAGGTGCGCTGCGCGCGCGTGATCCCCACGTACATCAGGCGCCGTTCTTCCTCGATGCGCTGGGCCAGCAATTCCACCGGCGCGTCCGGGTCGCCCTTGTGCGGCAGAATGCCTTCTTCGACGCCGACCAGGAACACGTGCGGATACTCCAGGCCCTTCGACGCGTGCAGCGTCGACATGCGGATCGCGTCGGGCTCTTCGTCCTTGCCATCCAGCATGGACATGAGCGCCACCATCTGGGTCAGCTCCAGGACGTTCTTCTCTTCGCCATCGCGGTCCTTGCCACCGCGGCCGCGATCCTTCAGCCAGTTGACGAAGTCCGTCACGTTGTCCCACTTGCCTTGCGCCGCGCGTTCCTCGAAGGTGTCATACAGGTAGTGCTCGTAGTGCATGCCTTCCATCAGGTCGTCCAGCACTTGCGCCGCGTTGTCGCCGCTGCCCGATGGACCGGGACGCGTGGCGCGCGATTCCAGTTCCAGGATGAAGTTGCAGAAGTCCTGCAGCGGACGCAATTGGCGTTCGTTCAGCACCGCCTCGATGCCGCCCTTGAACACGGCCTCGAACAGCGAGCATTGCCACTTGCCCGAGAAGGAGCCCAGGGCTTCCAGCGTGGACTGGCCGATGCCGCGGCGCGGCGTGGTCGCCGCGCGAATGAAGGCAGGATCGTCGTCCGGATTCGCCATCAGGCGCAGGTAGGCCATGATGTCCTTGATTTCCGCCTTGTCGAAGAAACTCTGGCCGCCGGAAATCGTGTACGGAATACGCTGCGTGCGCAACGCCTGTTCGATCACGCGCGCCTGGTGGTTGCCGCGATACAGGATCGCATAATCGGCCCACTTGTTCTTGCGCTCGAAGTGGTCGGCCGAAATCATGATCGCCACCTGCTCCGCTTCCTGCTCCTCGTTCGGCATCGAATGCACCTTGATCGGCTCACCGATACCCAGTTCCGACCACAGCGATTTCTCGAACAGCTTGGGATTGTTCTGGATCACCGCATTGGCCGCCTGCAGGATGCGCGTGGTGGAGCGGTAGTTCTGTTCCAGCTTGATCAGGCGCAGGTCGGGGAAATCGACCTGCAGCAGCGCCAGGTTTTCCATGGTCGCGCCGCGCCAGCCGTAGATCGCCTGATCGTCGTCGCCCACGGCGGTGAACATCGGCTTCTTGCCCAGGCCTGTAACCATCAGTTTCACCAGCTCGTACTGGCAGGTATTGGTGTCCTGGTATTCGTCGATCATCAGGTAGCGCAGGCGGCGCTGCCATTTGTCACGCACCGTGTCGTGGTTGCGGAACAGTTCCACCGGCAGGCGGATCAAGTCATCGAAGTCCACTGCCTGGTAGGCAGCCAGCGTGGCGATATAGCTGCCGTAGATGCGCGCCGACTGCGCCTCATCCTCGGTCTGCGCCTGCTTCAGTGCTTCCTCGGGCGTCACCAGGCCGTTCTTCCACAGCGAGATGTCGTTCTGGATGCTGCGGATCAGGTTCTTGTCGGTCGTGATGGCCAAGTCCTGGACCAGCGAGTAGCAATCGTCGCTGTCCATGATTGAAAAACGGTCTTTCAGCCCCAGATGGTTGCATTCCTGGCGCAGGATGCGCACACCGAGGGAATGAAAGGTACAGACGGTCAGCAGCTTGGCCTGGCGCGGCTGCTTGAGCATCTTGCCGACGCGCTCCTGCATTTCCAGCGCCGCCTTGTTGGTAAAGGTAAGCGCGGCGATCGTGCGCGGGTCATAGCCGCGATCCTCGATCATATGGGTAATTTTTTGCGTAATGACGCGCGTCTTGCCCGAGCCGGCCCCCGCCAGTACGAGGGCAGGGCCGTCGAGATAGAGCACGGCTTCGCTCTGTGGGCCGTTAAGGCCGAACTGGGGTGCATTGGACATCCCGGCATTGTACAGAATATAGTGGTACCAATCCCCGAAATAAGCAGGCAGAAGTGTTATGAAATTTGAACATTTGATAGAAGTGAACGACCTCCTCAACCCGCTGATGGACACCATCACCCACCAGCAGTTGTGGCGCGGCCTGGTGCTGCGCGCGGAGTCGCCCAAGCTGTTCGTTCCGCACCTGGACGAAGCGGAAATCTCGGATCGCACCACGGCAGGATTCAGCCGCCGCCTGCGCTATGGCGATGTGGTCATTGAAGACAACGTGGTGCTGCACGAGCCTTATGTGGTGCGCTATGACGTGCCGGCGCAGAAGGACATCAGCGCCTCCAGCCTGACGATGACGATCGAGATGCCGCAACCGGAACGCCTGTACGTGCGCTTCCAGTACGACGACGGCCATGACGCGGCGACCGATGCCGCCAACGCCATGTACGACGACTTCCGCCGCTCCGCTTACCAGGAGTCGGACCTCGACACCATCCGCGTGCTGCGCGAACTGGCCAGCCAGGGCCGCCTGGATTCGAGCCTGAACTGATCTAGCAGCCGGGCGTGCAATCGTTCGGCATCGGCTTGGGCGGGGGCGGCGGTTTTTGCAGCTCTTTCGACAAGTCGCGCAGGGCGGTGCGCAGGCCTTCCTCCACTACCGGATGGTAGAAAGGCATGTCCAGCATACGATCCACGGTCAGCCCGGCCTGGTGTGCCCAGGCCAGCAGGTGGCCGATGTGCTCCGCACGCGGCCCCACCATCTCGGCGCCGAGGAAGCGCCCGCTCCCATACTCCGCATACACCCGCAGCATGCCTTTGTTCTGGCGCATGACGCGGCTGCGTCCCTGGTCGTCGAAGCTGACGGCGCCGATCGCGAAGTGCTCGCGGCCGTTCGACAACTCCTTGTAGCCTTCACCCACGGTGGCGATCTGCGGTTCGCTGAATGTGATGGCAAGCGGCGTGCGGCGCAGTCCCGGCTTCACCTCGGGATAGCTGGCGGCATTGGCGCCGGCTATCTTGCCCTGGTCGGCCGCCTCGGGCAACAACGGGATCTCCGCGCTGGCATCGCCGGCGATGAAGATGCAGCTGTCGCCGCACTGCATGGTGCAACGGTCGAATTTCGGCACGCCGTTCTTGTCCAGCGCCAGCCCGGTGTGGTCGAGGCCAAGGCCGGAAACGTTCGGCGTGCGGCCGGTGGTCACCAGCACGTAGTCGAAACGCTCGATACGCTCTTCGCCTTCGGTATTGCGCGTGCGCAGTTCCAGCCCGTCGCCGGCGCGCGCGATGCCTGCCACTTCGGTGCGGAAGCGAAGGTCCATTTCTTCGCCCAGCGCTTGCGAGGCGGCTGCCAGCACATGCGGGTCCTTCAATTGGGCCACGCTGCTGCCGCGCGCGATGATCGCCACGCGCACGCCGAGCCGGTGCAGGGCCTGGCCCAGCTCCAGGCCAATCACGCCGGCGCCGATCACCGCCACGGAGCGCGGCAAGTCGGTCCATTCGAATACCGCATCGCTGTTGATCACGCGCGGTCCGGCTGCGGCCCATTCCGACGGGATGTCGGGCCGCGAGCCGGTGGCGATGACGACCGCCTGGGCGGCGACCTCCAGGTTGGCGCCGATCTGCAGGCGATTCGGCGCAGTGAATCGCGCACGCCCATGCAGCTTGTCACCGGCCGGCATGGCCGCCACATTCTCCAGCACGAAGCCGACAAAGCGGTCGCGCTCACTGCGTACGCGCTGCATGACGGCCTTGCCGTCGACTTTCAGGCCGCCGGGCTGGACGCCGAAGCCCGGCGCCTCGCGCACCGCATGCGCCGCCTCGGCCGCAGCGATCAGCAGCTTGCTCGGCATGCAGCCGACACGGGCGCAGGTGGTGCCATGCGGGCCGTCCTCGATCAATACCGCATGCTTGCCGGCGTTGCGCGCCGCCCGGTAGGCGCTCAGCCCAGCCGTACCGGCGCCGATCACCGCCACATCGCACTGGATGGTTTCCATCTTGCCTCCGTCATTGGTAATGCATTAGTATGACTTATCTTTTCGCGCTTTGATTAAGCACATCTTATGGAAAATCTGGACTACCGCGCGCTGGCGGTGCTGGATGCCGTTGCCAGCCATGGCAGCTTCGAAAAGGCGGCCAATGCGCTCGGCATCAGCCAGCCGGCCGTATCCCAGCGTATCAAAGCGCTCGAGGATGCGGTAGGCAGGCTGCTGATCGTGCGCGGCTCCCCCGCCGAAGCGACTGGCCTGGGCCAACGCCTCATCTCGCATTACCGCAACGTCAAGCTGATGGAAGCGGCACTCGACATCGACCTTGGCCACGAGACCAGCATGCCTGAAATTGCGATGGCCGTCGATGCCGCCAGCCTGGCGACCTGGCTGCCCCTGGCCCTGCGCCCGCTGCTGTCGCCGCCGCGCTGCCAGCTCGACGTCGAATGTGCCGAGCGCGAGGTAGCGCTGCATTTGCTGCGCGAAGGCGCAGTGTTCGGCTGCGTGGCTGCGCGTGCCGAGGTGCCTGCGCCTGCGGCTGCCGGCTCATCCTCGACGCCCCTGGGCGCCATGCGGCATGTATGCGTAGCCGCGCCTTCTTTTGCGGCGCATTGGTTCGGTGATGGATTCGGCGTTGAGGCCCTGGCGCTGGCGCCGGCCGTGGTGCATGACCGCGACCTGATGGCGCGATTCCTGGCGCGCGAGGCCGGGTATGTGCGGCCGTTCCCGCATCACACCTTGCCGCTGTCGACGGCCTTGAACGACACCGTGTTCGGCGGCCTGGCTTACGGCCTGCTGCCGTATCTGCAGGCGGCGCAGGGCTTGTCGCAGGGCGCGCTGGTGGACCTGCTGCCAGGGCGTTTCATCGATGTGGAACTGGACTGGCACTCGTGGGAACTGGACACGCCGTTCACGCATGCACTCACCGAGCAGGTTATTGGCACCGCGCGGCGCTATCTGGTACAGCCTTGAAAACCGGTAAACCTGGGTCAGGCACAAGTGCCTGATCCAATCTGATCATCTGCCGCGGGTTTGTTCGTACGCCGTTGATCTTCTCAAAAAAATCAGGAACGTTTAACCCTGCCTCCAGGCCTTAGCGCTGACAGGGTCAGACCCTTTGGGTCTGACCCTGGTTTACCGGTTAAATATCGACCGGGTCAACCTCGAGCGACCATTTGACGCGCGTCTTCTGCTCGCGCAGCGCCTGCATCCACTCTTTCAGGAATGCCTGCAGCGCAGGGCGCGACGGCGACTCCACCAGCAACTGCGCGCGCTCCATATTGTGCACGCGCGCCATGCTCATCGGAATCGGGTCGTTGATCGTGATTCCCCCATGCTGCACCAGGTCGCGCGCACCACGCAGGAATTCCAGCGCCAGCTCAAGCTCGCGCGCCTCCGCCCGCAGGATGGCCTGGTACAGGTATGGCGGCAAACCGGCCACTTCACGCTCGCCAAGCAGCGAGTTGGCGAAGTAGTCGTAGTCATGCGCCACCAGCGCCGAGAATAGCGGGTGCTCCGGATAGCTGGTCTGCACCAGCACCTCGCTTTCGCTGCCGCCCTGGCGTCCCGCTCGTCCCGCCACCTGCATCAGCTGCGCAAACAGCCGCTCGCTGGCGCGATAGTCCTGCGAAAACAGCGAGCTGTCGGGATTCATGATCCCTACCAGCGTCAGGTTCTTGAAGTCGTGCCCCTTGGCGACCATCTGCGTGCCGACGAGGATATCCACCTCCTGCCGGTGCACGCTGTCGAAAGCTTCCTGCGCACTGCCCTTGCGCCGCGTACTGTCGGCATCGATGCGCAGCACCCGCGCCTGCGGGAACAGCTGCTGCAGGCTCTCCTCGATGCGCTGCGTGCCGCGTCCCAGCGGCTGCAAGTCGATATTGCCGCAGGTCGGACAATGGCGCGGGATGCGCATCTCCAGGCTGCAGTGATGGCAGCGCAGGCGGTAATCCGATTTGTGCAGCACCATCGACGCCGTGCAGCGTTTGCACTCGCTGACCCAGCCGCACGATTCGCAGGTAATCACCGGCGAATATCCGCGCCGGTTCAGGAACAGCAAGGACTGTTCGCCGCGCTCCATGCGCAGCCTGATCGCGTCGACCAGCTGCTCGGTCAACCCTTCCTGCCCGCGCCGGCGCGAGGTATCGATCAGCTTCACGGAAGGCAGCACCGCCTGCTGCACCGCGCGTTCGCGCAATTCCAGCTTGCGGTAGCGGCCCTTCAGGGCATGGTGCCAGCTCTCCAGCGACGGCGTCGCAGAACCCATCACGACGGGAATCTGCAACTGGTGCGCGCGCCATACGGCAAGGTCGCGCGCCGAATAGCGCAAGCCTTCCTGCTGCTTGTACGACGGATCGTGCTCCTCGTCGATCACGATCATCTTCAGGTTCGGCATCGAAGCGAGGATGGACAGGCGCGTGCCCAGCACGATGCGCGCCTTGCCTTCGTGCGCCGCCAGCCAGTGCAGCATGCGCTCGCCCTCCGACAAGCGGCTGTGCAGGGTGGACAGCATCACGCCCGGAAAACGGTTACGGATATTGGTTTCCAGTTGCGGCGTCAGGTTGATCTCGGGGACCAGCACCAGCACCTGGCCCTGCGGCTCGCGCGCCAGCACCTGTGCACAGGCTTGCAGGTAGACCTCGGTCTTGCCGCTGCCTGTCACGCCATACAGCAGGAAGGGCGCAAAACCCTGAGCGCCGACGATGGCAGCCGCCGCCGCCTGCTGGCCTGCATTCAGCGCGGGCACGTTGGCTGGCGCCGGATCGTGCGGTTCTTCCAGCTTGGCCAGTTTCTTGATGGCGCGGTCCAGCGCGACAGTGCTGCTCACGCGCAGGTTCTTGGGCAGGCCGGGCAAGGCCACTTCGCCGAGCGGGCGCTGGTAATACTCAGCGGCAAAGCCGGCCAGCGCCAGCCATTGCGGCGACACGGGCGCTAACTGCGTGCGCACGGCCAGCGCAGCTTTCAGCTTTTCCTCGGGGACATCCGTTTCTTCAAGGATATCCACAATGAGGCCGACGACCTCACGCGGGCCGAAGGGCACCATTGCCAATTGTCCTACACGCGGCCGCTCTGATATTTCGCAATCCCAGCGGTAATCAAAGACCGCGTTCAGCGGCGTATCCAGGGCAATTCGGAGAATGCAGTGCGCCATCCAGGGCTATCGATCGAGGGTTTTTCAACTATCCACAGAATCTGGGGATAACTTTGTGAACAAAGGGGCGGGAATCCTGAGCAAGCACTAACCTCCAGCTTGCAATCCGGGGAAACGCGGCAAATGACGCCGATTTTTTCCCTTATATTTCAACTACTTACAGCAGGCGCCCTAGGAGAGCCAGAAAGCGCATATTTTTCCGCGCTCTGTGTATAAGTGCACCATTTAAGGAGCAGCTTTTCCCCGAAATCAAGCAGTTTTTACAGCTTTTTTAGCGGAAAACGTGCCTGGTGCGCCACAACATCAAGCCAAGCATTGTACACAGGCAGGCACCGCACGGTTTGTGTTTCCGCAAGCGTTTTCGCCACCGAAAGTCTTGGCGAAATATCATGCAATGCAACATGACGCTAAGACAATTCCTACAAATTCCTACTAAGTGCCGGTTTACAAAGTACTTTTGACTTTTTTCCACAGTTTTTGTGGATAACTTTGTGGAGAATGACCCAACAAGCTCGCTTTCACCTTGGGATAAGGTTTACAAAAGCCGAAACATTGCCTAAAGCAGTAAAAAATAAGCCTTTAAAAATCAATTACTTGTGAATGCGCTGAGAGGAGGGCATTTGCTGCTGCCTCTTATTTCCGCAGTAAAAATTTTTGTGTATAAGTCGCTTCTGCACGAAATAAAAAAGGGCGCCGTAGCGCCCTTTGAACCGGGACTACAGCGATCAGCCGCCACGCAGCTTGCGGCTATGGCTGTGGACAGTATCCACCAGCACCGTCACCGACTCCGGCGGGGTGAACTGGGAAATGCCGTGGCCCAGGTTGAAGACGTGGCCGCTGTCATGCGGTCCATAGGAATCGAGCACGCGGCGCACTTCGGCCGCGATCTGCTCCGGGTTGGCGAACAGGATGGCCGGATCGATATTGCCCTGAAGGGCCATCTTGTGCCCCACCAGCTCGCGAACCTTTCCGATGTTGGCGGTCCAGTCCAGCCCCATGGCGTCGGCGCCGATAGCGGCGATCTCCTCGGCCCAGTGGCCGCCACCCTTGGTGAACACGATGGCGGGGATCTTCACGCCATCCTTTTCGCGCTTCAGCAGGCTCACGACCTGCTGCATGTATTGCAGGGAGAACTGCTGGTAGGCGCCATCGGCCAGCGCACCACCCCACGAGTCGAAGATCATCACGGCCTGGGCGCCGGCGTCGATCTGGGCGTTCAGGTATTCGGCGACTGCGCGGGCATTGACGTCCAGGATGTGGTGCATCAGGTCCGGGCGCGAGTACATCATCTTCTTGATGGTGTGGAATTCGCGCGAGCCCTGGCCTTCCACCATATAGCAGGCCAGGGTCCATGGGCTACCCGAGAAGCCGATCAGCGGCACGCGGCCATTCAACTCGGTGCGGATCTGGGTGACTGCCTTGAATACATAGTCCAGCGAGCCCGCTGGCGGCAGTTGCAGCGCCTTGACGTCTTCCTCGGTCTTCAGCGGACGCTCGAACTTCGGACCCTCGCCTTCCACAAAGTACAGGCCCAGGCCCATGGCGTCCGGCACCGTCAGGATGTCGGAGAACAGGATTGCCGCATCGAGCGGATAGCGGTCGATCGGCTGCAAGGTCACTTCGGTCGCCAGGTCCGGATTGGTCGCCAGGCCCATGAAGGAGCCCGCCTTCTGGCGCGTCGCGCGGTATTCAGGCAGGTAGCGGCCTGCCTGGCGCATCAGCCACACCGGGGTGTACTCGGTCGGCTGGCGCAGCAGCGCACGCAGGAAGGTGTCGTTCTTCAGCGGGGCAAGTTGTGGCATGAAAGACAATCTAAAGCGGATAGAAAGGGGGTATTATCGCATCCCTGCCCTGTTTTTACGCGTTTGGAGCGCCCATGACTTCCACTTCCACCGCGCCTTTTGGCACCTGGCCATCGCCGATCAGCGCCGAAATGGTCGCTGCGGGCGCTACGCCGCTGTCTTCGGTCGTCCTGGACGGGGAGGACATCTACTGGCTGGCTGGCCGCGCGTCCGAAGCGGGGCGCACCACCATGATGCGCCGCCAGGGCGCTGCCGGCGCCGCCGAAATCACCCCAATGCCGTTCAACGTGCGCAATCGCGTTCATGAATATGGCGGCGGCGCTTATGCCGTGGCGGGCGGCGTGGTGGTGTTCTCGCACCATGCCGACAACCGGCTGTACCGGCTCGCGCCAGGCGGCGCCGCGGAAGCGTTCACCTCGCCCGGCCGCCAGCGCTTTGCCGATTTCGTGTTTGACCAAGCGCACGCGCGCCTGATCGCAGTGCGCGAGCAGCATCCTGAGGATGATGGCTCGCATGCGCAACCGGTGAATACTATCTGCGCAGTTGGCTTTGATGGCGGCGAGCGCGTACTCGTCATGGGCAATGACTTCTATTCTTCGCCCAGGCTGTCGCCGGATGGCCGTCGCCTGGCGTGGCTGTCGTGGGACCATCCGCGCATGCCGTGGCAGGGCACCGAGCTTTGGGTAGCGGATGTGGAGGCCGATGGTCGTCTCGGCACGCCTTCGCGCGTGGCCGGCGGGCCCCAGGAATCGGTCTGCCAGCCGGAATGGTCGCCTGCCGGCGTGCTGCACTTCGTCTCGGACCGCAGCGGTTGGTGGAACCTGTACTGCCTGCGCGAAGGCGCGGGCGGCACGGCCAGCGCAGTCGAAGCGCTGTGCCCGATGGCGGCGGAGTTTGCGACGCCGCACTGGACCTTCGGCAATTCGCTGTACGGCTTTGGGGCGAACGGCGACATCGTGTGCAGCTATATCGAGCACGGCGTCAGCAAGCTGGCATGCCTGCACGCTGGCAGCACGGTGCTGGCCCCCATCGCCACGCCGTACCAGGAGATCCGCGAACTGCGCGTGGGCGACGGCTATGTGGTCGTGCTGGCAGGCAGCCCGACCATCGCCAGCGAGATCGCCCGCATCGACCTGGCAAGCGGCGCGCGCGAAGTGCTGGAACGCTCGATCGCCGGACTGCCGGCGCTGGGCTACCTGTCCGTCCCCGAAAGCATCAGCTACCCGAGCGCCGGCGCCCGCACCGCTTACGCCTTCTTCTATCCGCCGGCCAACCAGGACGTGCACGCGCCGCAAGGCGAGAAGCCGCCGGTCATCGTCATCAGCCACGGCGGCCCGACCGGCATGGCAGCCAGCACCCTGAGCCTGAAAACGCAATTCTGGACCAGCCGCGGTTTCGGCGTCCTGGACGTGAACTACGGCGGCAGCACGGGCTTTGGCCGCGCCTTCCGCGATGCGCTGAAGGGGCAGTGGGGCATTGTCGACGTCGAGGACTGCATCGCCGGCGCACGCCACCTGGTGGCGCAGGGCTTGGCGGATGGCGAACGCCTGATCATCCGCGGCAGCAGCGCGGGCGGCCTGACGACCTTGTGTGCGCTGACCTTCCACGATGTATTCAAGCTGGGCGCCAGCTACTATGGCGTATCCGACCTGAAAGGGCTGGATGACGATTCGCACAAATTCGAATCGCACTACAACGAATACCTGATCGCGCCGAAGGAACAGGCCAAGGCGGTGTACGCCGAGCGCTCCCCGATCAACCATACCGGTCGCCTGTCGCGCCCGATGATCTTCTTCCAGGGGCTGGACGACAAGGTGGTGCCGCCGCCGCAGTCGGAAGCCATGGTCAACGCGCTGCGCCAGCGCGGCATTCCAGTCGAATATGTGGAACTCGAAGGCGAGGGCCACGGCTTCCGCAAAGCGGACACCATCGTGCGCACGCTGCAGGCGGAGCTGGACTTCTACCAACGCATGTTTGGCTTGACCGGATGAGCGACACCCTGCTGGCGGAATTCGAGGCCCTCGAACAGCCTGAAAAAGCCGTTCTCGCCTTGCTGGCACTGGTGGGCGACCCGATCGGCCGCACCGCCATCCTGGACCTCATGGTGGCGGCCGGCATCCGCGATGTGAACGACCAGCCCTTCACCACCCTGACACTGGACGATCCGCTGCTCAAGCTGGAACGCCTGGCCTTCACCACCGCGGTGATGGGGCGCGGCTATGTCTGCAACGCCCGCCTGCGCTGGCCGGCCATTCGCGCCGCCATCGGCGCCCACCTGCTGGACGATATCTGCAAGGCTTACGAGACGCTCAATCCCATGCGCCAGAACTGGAATGGCGCCTACGAGCCGCGCAGCTACCGCCACGGCGTGGCGCGCCTGCGCATGGCGATGCTGCGCGGGCGCCCGCCGCAGGATGTGCTACCGCTGCTGTCCGCCTGCATGGTGTGCTACGAAGCGGCGCAACTGCATCCGATTGTCGACATCTTCTCGCGCCCTTTCGAAGCCGGGATGCTGTTGCTGGTGCATCCGGCCTTGCAGGACGATGTGCTGATGCTGCTGGTCCAGCACACCCAGCGCGAACCCGCCCTGGCGCCGCTGGTGCGCGGCTATGCGGAACGCCACCTGCAGCGCCGCCAAGCCGCCGAACAGGAAGCCAGCCCCGCGTTGCGGCTGGCGATGGCGGAACACGCCATCCTGTGCGGCAAGCTGGCCGACGCCATGCGCTTCCTGGAAGGGATGGACGGCGCACTGGCGCAGTGCTTCTCGAGCGCTGTGATGCTGCTGCGCGGCGATGTGGCCGGCGCGATCAACGGCTTTGAAGCCGCGCTGAAATCGATCCGCCGTGAATCCGGCAAGCGCAAACACCTGTTCCAGGGGATCGCCGGCCACCTGTACGTGCTGGCCCTGCTGCGCAGCGGCGACGCCAAACACCTGAAATCGGCGGAGAGCTACCTCGACGTCGCCGTGCACGCCCAGCATAACGCCGACAGCGCCGTCTACCAGCAACTGAGCATGCTGCGCCAGATCCGCGCCGGCACCATGCAGGCCGACCTGGTCACCCAGCGCGCCTGGGAAGCGCCGCTGCAGGCGCAGATGTTCCAATGCATGCTGTATTACTGGCTCGCGCTGCCACAACTGAAGCAGCGCCGCGCCGAGTTGCAGGACCTGTCGCAAGCTGCCGAGGCGGCGGGCTTCATGCTGCTGGCAGCAGGCGCAGAGAGCTTGCTTGGCCACCTGGGCGACGATGCGGCCGCGGGACGCGCAGCGGCCTTGCGCGAGCAGCGTGGCTTTGACGACATGGCCGCCTGGTTCGAACGCCAGGAAGCGTGGCAACGCCAACTGGCAGCCCTGATCAACCTGCAGCAGGGCGGCACCGAGACCGGCGGCGAAATGCGCCTGGTCTGGGCAATCAGTTACGGCGAGCGCCAGGGCATCGCGGAAATTGAACCGCGCGAGCAGAAACGCGACGTGCGCGGCGCCTGGGGCAAGGCGCGCCCGGTCGCGCTCAAGCGCCTGCGCGACGACGCAGCGCAGATGGAATTCCTGACGCCGCAGGACATGCGGGTCGGCAGCGCCATCTTGCCATCGCGCCAGGCCTATTCGTCCGGCCTGCGCTACGACATCGATATCGACCAGGCGGTATTGGCACTGGTCGGCCACCCGCTGGTGTTCTGGATGGACGCGCCGGATACCCGCGTCGAACTGCTGGCCGGCGCACCCGAATTGCTGATCCGTACTCAGAAAGGCCAGCTGCACCTCGCAATGCACCCTGCCATTGAAAACCTGAACGCCAATGTGGTCGTGCTGCGCGAGGCGCCGAATCGCTTGCGCGTGGTCAGCGTGCAGGACGAGCATCGCCGCATCGCGGCCATTGTCGGTGACGGCCTGACAGTGCCGGAGCATGCCAAGGACCAGGTGCTGAAGGCCATCGGCGCCGTGTCGTCGATGGTGACCGTGCAATCCGATATCGGCGGCGGCGCGGCCAGTGTCGAGCAGTGCGATGCCGACTCGCGCCTGCACATCCACCTGCTGCCTTACCAGCAAGGCCTGAAGATGCAGATCCAGGTGCGTCCACTGCGCGATGCGGGGCCGTATTACGCGCCGGGCGCCGGCGCCGAAAACGTGATCGCCGACGTCAATGGCCGCTCGATGCAGGCGCGCCGCAGCCTGGCGGGCGAACGCGATGCGGAGCGCCAGCTGGTGCTCAAGTGCGAAGTGCTGGAACAGGCCACCGAGGAGCATGGCGAATGGCTGCTGGGAGAGCCCGCGCTCTGCCTGCAGCTGCTGGCCGAGTTGCAGGAGCAGGGCGCCGACAAGGTGGTGCTGGCGTGGCCGGAGGGCGAAACCTTCCGCCTTACCAAGCCCGTATACACCAAGCAGCTGCGCCTGAACATCAAGAGCAAGAAGGACTGGTTCGCCGCCAGCGGCCAGTTGGTGGTCGACGAAGACCGCGTGCTGGACCTGCGCTCGCTGCTGGACATGATCCGGGCCAGCAAGAGCCGCTTCATCGCGCTGGGCGACAAGGAGTTCCTCGCTCTTTCGGAAGAACTGCACCGCCGCCTGTCCGAACTGGCCGCCTATGGCGAAGACGACGACGCCGGCATGAAAGTGCACCGCCTGGCCGCCTTCGTGCTGGAAGAACTTGCCAACGATGTCGGCATGGTGGAAGCAGATGCGATGTGGCGCGAACACCTGCAGCGCATCGAGGCCAGTGCCAGCTACACGCCGCAACTGCCAAGCACCCTGCAGGCGGAGTTGCGCGACTACCAGTTGGCTGGCTTCGAATGGCTGGCGCGCCTTGCGCATTGGGGCGTCGGCGCCTGCCTGGCCGACGATATGGGCCTGGGCAAGACCTTGCAGTCGCTGGCCCTGGTGCTGCTGCGCGCGCCGCAGGGACCGACGCTGGTGGTGGCACCGACCTCGGTCTGCCTGAACTGGGCCAGTGAAGCGGCACGCTTTGCGCCGACACTGAATGTGAAGATGTATGCGACCGGCGACCGCGACGATATCGTCACCAATGCCGGGCCGTTCGACCTGGTGATCACCAGCTACGGCCTGCTGCAACTGGAGTCGGAACGGTTCACCAAGCCGAAGTGGCACACCATCGTGCTGGACGAGGCACAGAACATCAAGAATGCCGCCACCAAGCGTTCGCAGGCCGTCATGGCGCTGAAAGGCGACTTCAAGATGGTGGCTACCGGCACCCCGCTGGAAAACCACCTGGGCGAGCTGTGGAACCTGTTCCGCTTCATCAATCCTGGCCTGCTGGGCAGCCACGAACAGTTCAACCTGCGCTTTGCCGGCCCGATCGAGCGCCAGCAGGACCACCGGGCGGAAGTCGGCGCGCGCAATCGCCTGCGCCGCCTGATCGGGCCTTTCGTGCTGCGCCGGACCAAGGCGCAAGTGCTGACCGAACTGCCGGCCCGCACCGAGATCGTGCTGGAAGTCGACCTGTCGCCGGAAGAAACCGCGCTGTACGAGTCGCTGCGCCGCGAGGCGCTGGAAAACCTCGCCTCCATCGAAGGTCCCGCGGACCGGAAGTCGATGCAGATCCTGGCGGAGATCATGAAACTGCGCCGTGCCTGCTGCAACCCGAACCTCGTGGCGCCTTCGCTGCGCCTCGAGTCGAGCAAGCTGGCAGCCTTCGCGCGCCTGCTGGAAGGATTGCTGGAGAACCGCCACAAGGTGCTGGTATTCAGCCAGTTCGTCGATCACCTGTCCCTGATCCGCGCCCATCTCGACCGCAACGGCATTCAGTACCAGTACCTCGACGGCAGCACGCCGATGGCGGCCCGCAAGCAGTCGGTAGACGCCTTCCAGGCCGGCGAAGGCGACGTGTTCCTGATCAGCCTCAAGGCCGGCGGCGTCGGCATCAACCTGACGGCAGCCGACTACGTGATCCACATGGACCCGTGGTGGAATCCCGCCGTGGAAGACCAGGCTTCCGACCGCGCTCACCGCATGGGGCAACCGCGACCGGTCACCATCTACCGCCTGGTGGCACGCAATACAATCGAGGAAGGCATCGTCGAGCTGCACGGCCACAAGCGCGAACTGGCCGACAGCCTGCTCGATGGCAGCGACACCGCCGCTCGCATGACGGCGGAGGACATGCTTGCGATGTTGCACGAGAGCTTGCGCCGCTTCTGACAGGAGATGCTATGCAACTGACATCCATCGCCGCATGCGCCAAGGCGCGCCACCTCGCGACGACCGCTGCGCTGGCCGCAATCTGCCTGGTCGGGGCGCCGGTTTCCGGTTCCGCCGCCACCGCCAACTGTCCGGCCGCCGGGCTGCGCGAAGCGAAAGCCGCAAACTGGCACGTCGCCGACGACGCCCAGCGCCAGGCGCTGGCACTGCAAGCGCTCTCCTGCCTGTCGTCGCCCGATCCCGTCGAGCGCGATGGACTGGCCTTCGAAGCGCTGCAAGCCTGGATGCGCGCCGACAAGCTCGATACCGCCACAGTGCAGGAGCTGCGCACCCGCCTGGCCGCGCAACTGCAGGCGCCGGATCCGCAAGGTTTCGCGCGCCCTTTCGCCGCCCTGGTGCTGGCCGACGTGGCGCGGGTGGACCGCATCAAGCCTTACCTCTCCACCGACCAGCGCGCGCAACTGGTGCGCGCCGCGACGGAATACCTGCGCGGCGTGAACGACTACCGCGGTTTCGACGAAAAGCAAGGCTGGCGCCACGGCGTTGCCCATGCCGCCGACATCATGCTGCAGCTCTCGCTCAATCCAGCTTTGACCCGTGCCGAGCATGAGCAAATGCTGGCAGCCATCGCCAGCCAGGTTGCGCCGCCAGGCGAGCATTTCTATCACTATGGCGAAGGCGAACGCCTGATGGCTCCCATCTTCTACCTGTCGCGCGCCAAATCGCTGCAATGCAGCGACTGGGACGCCTGGTTTGCGCGCCTGGCCGCGGCACCGGCATCCAGCGGCACGCAGCAGGCCAGGCTGGCCCGCAAGCACAACCTGAACGGCTTCCTGCAGCCGCTTTACATCAACATCAGCGAAAGCAAGGACGAAGCGCAGCGCAACTGCCTGAAGCCACTGCTTCTGCGCGCATTGAAGCAGGCCGCCGAATGAACGTGCAACAAGCCCTGGCCTTTGTCGAACACCACGGTGTCGTGCTGGCCTCGGCGCGCGGCAACGTGCCAACGTTGACCGAAGCCATCGCTGGCGCCCCGATCAAGGGGAGCTGGTGGGGCCATCCTGAAGGCAAGCGCATTTTCGCGGTGCTCAGCGAAGTGCAGGAGCACGACGACGTTCTGGTCTGCCGCCTGCTGGCGGGAAAACTGACGCTGGTACACCGCCGCCTGTGGCCCGCCCTGGCGGCGTTGGCGGGCGAACTGCCTGCCGACGCGCTGGCGCGGGTACGGCAGGTGCATACCGCCACCGGCAAGCATGTCAACGAGGAGATCCCTTTTCCACAATGGCTCCCGCCCGATGCAGCCGCGGAAGCCGCAAGCATGGCCCCCGACAAGGCGCGGACGGCACTCAGCTTGTGATAATCTCCCACGCTGCACTAGCAAGAGGTTGAATTATGATGAAGACCAAAATCGCCCTCGCCGCGATGATGTTGAGCCTGGCCCTGTCGCCAGCCGACGCTGCGACGAAGGCCAAGAAATCCAATGCACCGGCGAAAACCGCCGTCAGCAAGAAGTCCGGCAGCAGCAAGGGCAAAACGAGCAAATCGTCGTCCAGGTCAAGCAAGGGCAGCAAGTCCGGCGGCAAGTCCGCCAGCAAATCCAGGGCGGATAAGGCCAAACCGGCCGTCGCCAGCAAGCCGCTGCCGGCTGAACGCCGCCAGGACAAGGCTTTCGACAGCCAGGCCAACCAGTTCCTGGGCGCGCTGTGGCGCATCGATCCGGAGACTGCGATCTCCGTCGGCAAGTACGACACTGCTGCGCAGCTAAGCGTCCCCGACCAGGCTTTCCGCGACCAGCAACTCGCCTTCATTGACGAATGGCTGGATAAATTCGGCAAGATCGACGCCAGGCAGCTCTCGCCGAAACAGCGCAGCGACCTTGGCCTGCTGCAGAACAAGCTGAATTCGGACCGCTGGTACCTGACGACTTTCCGCGAGTGGGAATGGAACCCCGCGCTCTACAACATCGCCAGCCCGATCGACTTCGTGCTGAACACCGAATATGCCGCACGGCCGCAGCGCCTGCGCACCCTGCTGCGCCGCATCGCCAGCGTACCGGCGTATTACGAAGCCGCACGCAACAACATCAAGAACCCAACGCGCGAGCACGTGAAGCTGGCCATCGACCAGGCGCCTGGCGTGCTGGCCGTGCTGGCCGACCTGGACAAGCAGGCACAGGACTCGATCCTCAATGCCAACGAAAAGAACCTGTACGCGCAGCGTATCGCCGCCGCCAAGGTAGCCGTGGAGGCTTATGCAGCCTGGCTCGGTGAGCTGGACAAGTCGCTGGCTGTCAGCGGCGCGCGCTCCTTCCGCATCGGCAAGGAGATGTACGAAGCGAAGTTCGGCTACGACATCCAGTCCGGCAGCAATGCCGAACAGACTTACCAGAAGGCGCTGGCGGCCCGCGAACAACTGCTGTCGAACATGGACCGCATTTCGGACGACCTGTGGCCGAAATACCTGGCGGACAAGGCCAAGCCGTCCGACCGCTTCGCGAAGATCGGCATGATGATCGACACGCTGTCGTCCAGGCACGTGGCGCGCGAAGAATTCTTCCCCGAGATCCGCCGTCAGATTCCTGTGCTGCAGGACTGGGTGGTCAAGAACGACCTGCTGACGCTCGATCCGAACAAGCCGCTGGTGGTGCGCGAGACGCCGGCCTACCAGCGCGGCGTGGCCGGCGCCAGCATCGAAGCTCCAGGCCCTTACCGCCCGCAGGACCGCACCTACTACAACGTGACGCCTCTGGACGACGCCACGCCGGAACAGGCCGAATCCACGCTGCGCGAATACAACCACTGGATCCTGCAGATCCTGAACATGCACGAGGCGATCCCTGGTCACTATGCGCAGCTGGTGTATGCCAACAAATCGCCGTCGATCGTGAAGTCGATCTTCGGCAACGGCGCCATGGTGGAAGGCTGGGCGGTGTACAGCGAACGCATGATGCTGGAATCGGGCTACGGCAACAACGAGCCTGAAATGTGGCTGATGTACTCGAAGTGGAACCTGCGCAGCGTGACCAACACCATCCTCGATTACAGCGTGCACGTGCAGGGCATGACGGAGCCGGAGGCGATCGACCTGCTGACCCGCCAGGCCTTCCAGACTGCCGCCGAAGCGAAAGAGAAATGGCGCCGCGCGCAGCTCACCTCGGTGCAGCTCACTAGCTATTTCTCGGGCTACTCGGAAATCATGGAATTGCGCGAGCAGCGCCGCGCCGCCCTGGGCAGCAAGTTCTCGCTGAAAGACTTCCACGAAGACTTCCTGAGCTACGGCAGCGCACCTGTGCGCGTGATCAAAGAGCTGATGCAGTAATCAGTCTAGGCTGCTCCCATGCCCCGCGCACGCCGCGGGATGATTCTGCTAACATGAATCGAGGGAGTGGCCATGACCATGCCGATCCAGTTTGATACAGCTCAATTCGTTAAAACACTGGTTGATGCTGGCGTGCTGCGTGAGCATGCCGAGGCGCACGCCGACGCTTTGAAACTTGCGCTGAGTCAACCGGTGGCGAATGATGCAGATCTAGCCATATCACGTGCAGAAATGCGTACTTTGCTTGCTGAACTTGAGTTGCGGCTGACGAAGAAGATGCGGCCGCTCTGGGTCTTGAATATCATTACCCTGATACTCGTCAGCGCAAATACGGTAAAGATCTTCTTCTGATCCTTAGTCCGCTTTTTCTTCCGGTGCAGTGGTCGCCTTGACGAACATCGGCGACAGGATCACGCCAATTTCAAACAGCAGCCACATCGGGATAGCCAGCGAGAACTGGCTGACGATATCCGGCGGGGTCACGATCGCTGCGATCACGAAGGCCGCCACGATCACATAGCCGCGCCATTCCCTCAGCTTGGCGACCGACACCAGCCCCATGCGCACCAGCACCACCACCACCACCGGCACTTCGAAAGCGCAGCCGAAAGCCAGGCACATTGACATCACGAAGTCGAGGTAGTTCTCGATATCCGGCATCACCGCAATCGAAGTCGGCGACACCTGGTTGATGAAGGCGAACACCTTGCCGAACACCAGGAAATAACAGAACGCCACACCCGCCATGAACAGGGCGGAGGAGGCAATCACCAGCGGCGCGACCAGCTTCTTTTCATGCGCGTACAGGCCGGGGGCAACGAAAGCCCACATCTGGTACAGCACCCACGGCAGCGACAGGATGAAGCCGAACAGCAGCGTCACCTTCATCGGCACCAGGAAGGGCGAGATCACGCTGGTGGCGATCATTTTCGAGCCCACCGGCATGGCGGCAATCATCGGCGCGGCGATCAAGTCATAGATCTTGGAGGGGCCGATACCGAAGCCGATCAGCGCCGTCATCACCACGATGCCGATGCTGGCCTTGACCAGGCGATCGCGCAGCTCAACCAGATGGCTGATGAAGGTCTCTTCGACGGGTTCTTGTTGACTCATTTAGAAAAACGATGCGTTCTTGCGGCTGCCGGGGCGGTGGCGCTTCATGCGCGCCGCGCCGGAGATGACGTGGGTGCGGACGCCGGCCTGCTGCTTGTACCACAACGGCACGGCAGAACTGCGCACCACGCGCTTGCGGCGGAAATCCTTGGCCTTGCGCGCCATGTCTTCGCTGGTCGGGGTGTACAGGTCCAGCGAAGGCGTCGTGACCGGGTCTTCATTGCGAAACGCCGCCTCCACTTCCCGCATATCCTTGCCGATGGAGTTTTCCATCTCGTCCTTGAAGGTGCTGGCGGCTTCTTCGGCCTGCTTGCGCAGGTTCTTCAGCTCGTCCAGCTCCATTTCACGGGAGACTTCGGATTTGACGTCGTTCAGGTAACGCTGGGCGCGGCCGTACAGCGTCCCGGCCATGCGCGCCACCTTGGGCAGCTTTTCAGGACCGATGACGACCAGGGCCACTACCCCGATGACGGCGATTTTGGTAAGACCGAGGTCGATCATTGCTGGTTACTGCTTATTCTTTTCCTTGGCTTCGACTTCGATGGTGCCCTTGTCGGTCACCTGCGCTGCCGGAGGAGCTGGCTGTGCCGGCTTCTCTTCATCCGCGCCCTTGACGCCATCCTTGAAGCCCTTGACGGCCTTGCCCAGGTCGGAGCCGATATTGCCCAGTTTCTTGGTGCCGAAGACCAGCATGACAATCACCAGAACGATCAGCCAGTGCCAAATGCTAAAAGAACCCATTACAAAACCCCTAAAAAAATCATTCGTTGGGACAGTATACGCGAAGCGCACCCTGTCATGTGCTTGTCATAATCTCAAGTCCGCATGCCGCGCCATGGACGCGGGCCGCCGTACAGGTGCATATGCAGGTGGTACACCTCCTGGCCGCCATCGGGACCGCTGTTGATCAGGGTCTTGTAGCCGCGTGTCGGCGTGCCATCTGCCTCGTAGGCAACGGCAATATCATGCTGCTCAGCCAGTTGCGGCACCAGCGCCAGCATCTTGCCCAGCAGGGGCGCGTGCTCCGGCTTGCAGTCAGACAGGGTCGACAAGTGCTGTTTCGGGATGATCAGCAAGTGTACCGGCGCGGCCGGGTGGATGTCCTTAAACACCATCAAGTCGTCGTCTTCGTGCACCACGGTCGACGGGATCTGTTTCGCTGCAATCTTGCAGAACAAGCAATTTTCCACTTTTATTCCTTACGGGATGCTTTTTCTTCCAGGCCGGACAGGCCTTCGCGGCGCGCCAGCTCATCGAGTACCTGCTGCGGCGACAAATCGAATTGCGCCAGCAGCACCAGCGAATGGAACCACAGGTCGGCGCATTCGTACAGCACTTTCGAAGCATCGCCGCTGACGCGGGCGTCTTTTGCCGCCATCACGGTCTCGGTGGCTTCCTCGCCGATCTTTTTCAGGATCGCATCGTCGCCTTTGGAAAACAGCTTGGCGACGTAGGAGGACGACGGGTCGCCGCCCTTGCGCGATTCGATGGTGGCCGCCACGCGGTCCAGTACATTGCTCATTTCTTAGCTTCCGCGTAAATCTCTTCAGGATCTTTCAAGACCGGCTCGGTGTTCTGCCAGTCGCCATTCTCGAACTTGTTGAAGAAGCAGGAGTGGCGGCCGGTGTGGCAGGCGATATCGCCTTCCTGTTCGATCTTCAGCAGCACCACGTCTTCGTCGCAATCAAGGCGGATTTCCAGCACTTTCTGCACGTGGCCGGACTCTTCGCCCTTGTGCCACAGCTTCTTGCGCGAGCGGCTCCAGTAGACGGCCTCGCCCAGCTCAACAGTCTTGTAGAGCGCATCCCGGTTCATCCACGCGAACATCAGCACATCGTTGCTGCCGGCTTCCTGTGCGATGACAGGCACCAGGCCATGTTCGTCCCACTTCACCTTGTTCAGCCATTTGGCTTTGGCGACATTAGCTGCAATTGCGGTAGCCATTGTGTGTTCCCCGAAGTTTAAGAAAGGCGCATGGGAATCCCCTGCGCCGCCATGAATTGCTTGGCTTCCTGTACGGTGTGCTGGCCGTAGTGGAAGATGCTCGCCGCCAGCACCGCATCGGCGTGGCCCAGCTTGACGCCGTCGGCCAGGTCTTGCAGGCCGCCTACGCCGCCGGAGGCGATCACCGGGATGCTGACCGCATCGCTCACGGCGCGCGTCAGGCCCAGGTCAAAGCCGGACTTGGTGCCGTCGCGATCCATGCTGGTCAGCAGCAGTTCACCGGCGCCCAGCTCGGCCATCTTGCGCGCCCATTCCACGGCATCCAGGCCGGTCGCGTTGCGGCCGCCGTGGGTGAACACTTCCCACTTGCCGGGAGCGACGTTCTTGGCGTCGATCGCCACCACGATACACTGGCTGCCGTGCTTTTGCGAAGCCTCGTACACCAGCTGCGGATTGGTCACGGCGGAGGTGTTCATGCTCACCTTGTCCGCGCCGGCGTTCAGCAGGCGGCGCACATCTTCGACCTTGCGCACGCCGCCACCCACCGTCAGGGGGATGAAGACTTGCGAGGCCACGGCTTCGATGATGTGCAGGATCAAGTCGCGGTTGTCGCTCGAAGCAGTAATGTCGAGGAAGGTCAGTTCGTCCGCACCCTGCTCGTCGTATCGGCGTGCGATTTCCACCGGATCGCCGGCGTCGCGCAGCTCGGTGAAGTTGACCCCTTTCACGACGCGGCCATCGGTCACGTCGAGGCAGGGGATGATGCGTTTAGCCAGCATATTCTTTACTCTGAAAGTTCGTCGGCACGTTCCTGCGCCGAAGCCAGGTCCAGCGTGCCTTCATAGATCGAACGGCCGCAGATCACGCCTTCGACGCCTTCGTCCTGCACAGCGCACAGGGCTTCCACGTCGGCCAGGTTGTGCAGGCCGCCGGAGGCGATGATCGGGATGCGCACCGCCTGCGCCAGGCGCACGGTGGCTTCGATGTTCACGCCGCCCATCATGCCGTCGCGGCCGATGTCGGTGTAGATGATCGATTCAACACCGTAGCCTTCGAATTTCTGCGCCAGGTCGATTACTTCGTGGCCGGACAGCTTGCTCCAGCCATCGGTCGCCACCTTGCCGTCCTTGGCGTCCAGGCCGACGATGATGTGGCCGGGGAAGGCGCCGCAGGCATCCTGCAGGAAGCCCGGGCTCTTCACGGCGGCCGTGCCGATGATGATGTAGCTGATACCGTCGTCGAGGTAGCGCTCGATGGTGTCGAGGTCGCGGATGCCGCCGCCCAGTTGCACCGGGATTTCAGGCAGGTCAAACTCCTCGGCATAGTCTTGCACGGCCTGGATGATCGATTTCACCGCACCTTCGTTCTTTGGCTTGCCGGCAAAGGCGCCGTTCAGGTCCACCAGGTGCAGGCGGCGCGCGCCTTGCTCGAGCCAATGGCGGGCCATCTTGCCCGGGTCGTCGGAAAAGACGGTTGCAAGTTCCATATCGCCCTGTTTCAGGCGAACGCAGTGACCATCCTTGAGGTCGATAGCAGGAATGAGCAGCATGATGTTGTTCTTGAGGTTAAGGATTCCAGTGGATGAAATTTTTGTACAGTTGCAGGCCGGTGGCGGCACTCTTTTCAGGGTGGAACTGTGTGGCAAAAATATTGTCGCGGGCGACGGCGCAGCAGAACGGCTGGCCGTACACGGTTTCCGCCGCGCTGTGCTGCGCCTGGGCGGGTTGCGCGAAGTAGCTGTGCACGAAATAGAACCACGCGTTGTCGGGAATACCGTCCCACATCGCGTGCGGCGCGCGCTGGCGCACCTGGTTCCAGCCCATCTGCGGCACCTTGAAGCGCGAACCGTCTTCCTGCAGCATGCCGTCGAGCTGGAAGCGCACCACCTTGCCGGGCAACAGGCCCAGGCCCGGGGTATTGCCGCCTTCTTCGCTCATGTCAAACAGCATCTGCTCGCCCACGCACACGCCCATCATCGGCTTCGACGCGGCAGCGCGCAGCAGCGCATCTTTCACGCCGGATTCATTCAGGCTGCGCATGCAGTCGCGCATGGCGCCCTGGCCGGGCAGCACGATGCGGTCGGCGGCATCAATGGCGGCGGGCTCGCCGGAAATCAGTACTTCGGCTTCGGGTGCGACGGCGCGCAATGCCTGCGCTACGGAGCGCAGGTTGCCCATGCCGTAATCGACTACTACGATTTTTTTCATGTCAGTCAGCCGTAGTTGTCGTTACAGGCTTCCTTTGGTGGACGGGATGGCGCCGGCAGCGCGCGGATCAAGTTCGCTGGCCATGCGCAGGGCGCGGCCGAAAGCCTTGAACACGGTTTCGCACTGGTGGTGTGCATTGGTGCCGCGCAGGTTGTCGATGTGCAGCGTGACGCCCGCATGGTTGACGAAGCCGCGGAAGAATTCCAGCGTCAGGTCGACATCGAACGCGCCGATCATCGCGCGGGTGAATGGAATGTGATACTCGATGCCCGGGCGGCCGGAAAAATCGATGACCACGCGCGACAGCGCTTCGTCCAGCGGCACATACGCGTGGCCGTAGCGGCGGATGCCCTTCTTGTCGCCAATCGCCTTGGCAACTGCCATGCCGAGCGTGATGCCCACGTCTTCCACTGTGTGGTGGTTGTCGATGTGGGTGTCGCCGGTGGCTTCGATATCGAGGTCGATCAGCCCGTGGCGGGCGATCTGGTCCAGCATATGGTCGAGGAAAGGCACGCCCGTGTTCAGCTTCTGGACGCCGGTGCCATCGAGATTGATGGCAACGCGGACCTGGGTCTCGCTGGTGTTGCGAGTGATTTCTGCGGTGCGGTTCATGAAAAGCTCTTGGGTTTCGCTTCAGGACGCCAGGGCGGCTTTCAGGCCGTCCAGCATGATTGCGTTTTCCTCGGGCGTACTGACCGTGATGCGCAGGCAGTTGGCCAGTACATTATGCATTCTACCCACATTTTTGATCAAAACCTTGCGCTCGAGCAGTTTGGCATGCGCCTGGTCGGCATTCGGTACACGAATGAGGATAAAGTTTGCCGCCGAGGGGAAAACGTTGACACCCGGCAATTTCGCCAGTGCCTCGGACAGCTCGCTGCGCTGTTGGCGCAGCAGGGCGGCCTGTTCGTTCAGCACCTCGAGGTGGTCGAGGCAGAATTCGGCGGCGGCCTGGGTCAGGACGTTGACGTTGTAGGGTGGGCGGATCTTGTCGAATTGTTCCAGCAGGGCTGGCGCGCAGGACATATAGCCGAGGCGGATGCCCGCCAGGCCAAGTTTCGACAGCGTGCGCATGACGATCAGGTTGGGGAATTCAGGCAGGCGGCCCATGAAGCTCTGTTGCGCAAAAGGCTCGTACGCTTCATCGACCACGCACAGGCCCTTGTCGCCCAGCGCCTTGATGACTTGCTCGATAGCGCCGGCGTCGAACAGATTGCCGGTCGGGTTGTTCGGATAGGCCAGGAAGACCAGGGCCGGCTGGTGCTGCGCGATCGCCGCCAGCATGGCCGGCAGGTCGAGCGTCAGGTCGGCCTTCAGCGGCACGCCGATGAAGTCCATGCCGGCCACCATGGCCGAGCGCTGGAACATGACAAAGGACGGCGCAGGCGCCATCATCACGGCGCGCTTGCCCTCGGCAGGCTGCAAGGCGCAGGCCTGGGCCATGATGGCGATCAGCTCGTCCGAGCCATTGCCCAGCATGACGTCATAGCCCGCTGGCACGCCAAGCCTTGCGCGAATACGCTGCTTGATGGTTTCGTAGCTGGCGACCGGGTAGCGGTTCAGCGCGACGCTGGCGATGCGGTTGGCCAGCTCATGATGCAGGTGGCTCGGCAGCACATAAGGATTCTCCATCGCATCCAGCTTGATAAATCCGCTGGCATCCGGCACATGGTAGATGTGATCGGAACGCACATCCTGGCGGATCGTATTGGCGATAAGGCTGTCGAGGGACATTCTGCATTACTCCTGTTCTAAAACCTCGCTAAGCGCCGGCGATTGCTTTGCCTTGCGCCCTCTGCGTGGCGGAGGTGTCTGACCCTGCGGGTCAGACATCGGTTTACCGGTTTCGGCAAGCGCTTCAAGGCGCTTCCGAGCTATGTCGCAATACTCGGGATTCAATTCAAAGCCAACGAAATCACGGCCGCAGCGACGCGCGGCAACAGCGGTGGTCCCGCTGCCCATGAACAAATCCATCACCACGCCATCCGGCGGGCAACTGGCCTTGACCATGCGTTCAATGATCTCCAAAGGCTTTTGCGTCGGGTGGTCGACCCTTTCCGCATGCTCCCGGTGCAAGCGCGATACGCTCCACAGGTCCTTGGGGTTGTAGCCCACTTCCAGCCATTTCGCGCCGACGAAGATCGAACGAGAACGGGCTTTCTTGGTTTCGGCGTCGTACGGGATACGCACGGCGTCGAGGTCAAAGTAATAATCCTTGCGGCGCACAAAGAAACCAATGGTGTCGTGCACCGACGAAAAACTGCGGGTACTGCCGCCCATGGAAGGCACGCGGCGGTCCCAGATAATCTCATTCATCATCGTCATGCGCTTTTTTAGCATGACGAAAATCTCCGGCGAATAACGCCAGGTCAGGAAGATGTACAGGCTTCCGTTCGGCTTCAGCTTGGGCAGGGCGGCGTCGATCCACGCTTCCGTCCAGGCCAGGTAGTCTTCCATCGACTGCTGGTCGGAAGTGTTGCCGTAATCCTTGCCCAGGTTGTAGGGTGGATCGGTCAGGATCAGGTCAACGGAACCATCCGGCACGCGGGCCAATCCGGCCAGCGCGTCCTCACAGTAGACCTGGTTCTTCCAGTCGGTCATTTCAGGCGCAGCTCCGCGCTGCGGGCGTGGGCCTGCAAGCCTTCGCCGTAAGCCAGTTCCGCAGCGATCTTGCCCAGCGTTTGCGCGCCCGCTTCACTGACGTGTATCACCGACGAACGCTTCTGGAAATCGTAGACGCCGAGCGGCGACGAGAAGCGCGCAGTGCGCGAAGTCGGCAGCACGTGGTTCGGGCCGCAGCAATAGTCGCCCAGCGATTCGGACGAGAAGCGGCCGAGGAACATGGCGCCAGCGTGGCGGATCTGGTCGGCCCACTGCTGCGGGTTCTCGGCCGAGATCTCCAGGTGTTCGGCGGCGATGCTGTTGGCGATGGCGCAGGCTTCCGCCATGTCGCGCACTTTCACCAGCGCGCCGCGATCGCGCAGGGAAGTTTCGATGACGGCCTTGCGCGGCATGGCCGGCAGCAGCTTGGCGATGCTGGCCTCGACCTTCGCGATGTATTCCGCGTCAGGGCACAGCAGAATCGCTTGCGCCAGTTCATCGTGTTCTGCCTGCGAGAACAGGTCCATCGCGACCCAGTCAGGATCGGTGGTGCCGTCGCAGATCACCAGGATCTCGGACGGGCCGGCGATCATGTCGATGCCGACGGTACCGAACACGCGGCGCTTGGCCGATGCCACGTAGGCATTGCCCGGGCCGACGATCTTGTCGACCGGCTGGATGGTTTCCGTGCCGTGCGCCAGCGCAGCCACGGCTTGCGCGCCGCCGATGCCGATCACGCGGGTCACGCCGGCGATGGCGGCGGCAGCCAGCACCATCTGGTTCTTCACGCCGTCCGGGGTCGGCACGACCATGATGATCTCTTCGACGCCAGCCACTTTCGCCGGCACGGCGTTCATCAGCACCGACGACGGATAGGCTGCCTTGCCACCGGGGACGTAGATGCCCACGCGGTCCAGCGGCGTAATGCGCTGGCCGAGGATGGTGCCGTCGGCTTCGGTGTAGGTGAAGCCTTGCAGTTCCTGCCTCTGGCGCTCGTGGAAGGCGCGAATGCGGTCGGCGGCGGTTTGCAGGGCAGCGCGCTGCGCGCCAGGCAGCGCGGTCAGCGCGGCATCCAACTCCGGCTGGGTGATGTCGAAGTCGGCCATCGACGCCGCCTTGGTGCGGTCGAAGCGGTTGGTGTATTCCAGCACCGCTTCATCGCCGCGCGCGCGCACGTCGGCGATGATCTTTGCTACCGCGCCTTCGATGGCGTCATCGGTTTCTGCTTCAAAGGCCAGCAACGCGTCGAGCGTTTCCTGGAAGTCGTCTTGGGTGGAGTCGAGTTTGCGGATCATGACCATTACGCCTTCGCCAGCGAGGCGCGTTCAAATGCTTCGATAATCGGTTGCAGGCGGGCGCGCTTCATTTTCAGGGCGGCCTGGTTGACAACGAGGCGCGACGAGATGTCCATGATCTCTTCCACTTCCACCAGGTTGTTGGCGCGCAGCGTGCTGCCGGTGGAGACCACGTCGACGATCGCGTCGGACAGGCCAACCAGCGGCGCCAGCTCCATCGAGCCATACAGCTTGATCAGGTCGACGTGCACGCCCTTCTTGCCGAAGTGCTCGCGCGCGATCGAGGTGAACTTGGTCGCCACGCGCAGGCGCGCGCCCTGGCGCACCGCGGTCTCGTAATCGAAGCCGGCACGCGTCGCCACCGACATGCGGCACTTTGCAATATGCAGGTCGACCGGCTGGTACAGGCCTTCGCCGCCGTGCTCCAGCAACACGTCCTTACCCGCCACGCCGAAGTCCGCCGCGCCATGCTGCACATAAGTCGGCACATCGGATGCGCGCACGATCAGTACGCGAATGCCAGGGTCCGAGGTAGGCAGGATCAGCTTGCGGGAGGTTTCCGGATTTTCGAGGACCTTGATGCCTGCTGCTTCCAGCAGCGGCATCGTGTCTTCAAAGATCCGGCCTTTCGACAGGGCGAGAATAAGGTCCATGATGATTATTTGATGCGGGTGATATTGGCGCCTACGGCGGACAGCTTCACTTCCATGCGGTCATAGCCGCGGTCCAGGTGGTAGATGCGGTCCACCAGGGTTTCGCCCTTGGCGGCCAGGCCGGCGATCACCAGCGAAGCCGATGCGCGCAGGTCGGTCGCCATCACGGGCGCGCCGATCAGCTGCTCGACGCCGTCGATGTAGGCGGTGTTGCCGTCGATGGAAATCTTCGAGCCGAGGCGGTTCATTTCCTGCACGTGCATGAAGCGGTTCTCGAAGATCGTTTCGGTCACCTTGCTGCTGCCGCTGGCGATCAGGTTCACCGCCATGAACTGCGCCTGCATGTCGGTCGGGAAGCCCGGGTATTCGGTGGTGCGGAAGGAAACCGGCTTTGGACGCTGGTCCATTTTCGCGCGGATCCAGTTGTCGCCCACGGTCAGCTCCACGCCCATCTCGCGCAGCTTGTCCAGCGCCACGTCGAAGATGTCGGTGCGCGTATTGCGGATCGTGATGTCGCCCCCTGCAGCCGCCACCGCGCACAGGAAGGTCGCTGCTTCGATACGGTCGGAGATCACGTCATGCTTGGCGCCGTGCAGTTCCTGCACGCCCTGGATCACCAGGCGGTCGGTGCCGATGCCTTCGATCTTGGCGCCCATGGCCACAAGCAGGTGGGCCAGGTCGGTCACCTCAGGCTCGCGCGCGGCGTTCTCCAGCACGGTCTCGCCTTCGGCCAGGGTGGCCGCCATCAGCAGGTTCTCGGTACCGGTCACGGTGATCATGTCGGTCACGATGCGCGCGCCTTTCAGCTTCTTGCACTTGGCGTAGATATAGCCGCCGTCGATCGTGATCTCGGCGCCCATCGCCTGCAAGCCCTTGATGTGCTGGTCGACAGGGCGCGAACCGATCGCGCAGCCGCCCGGCAGCGACACCTTGGCTTCGCCGAAGCGGGCCAGCAGCGGCCCCAGGACCAGGATCGATGCGCGCATGGTCTTCACCAGCTCATACGGCGCTTCGTACTTGCCGATCTTCGAACCGTTCAGCGTGACCTTCTCGCCGTCCTGCTCAACCGACAGGCCGGTCTGGCGCAGCAGCTTGAGCATGGTCGCCACGTCGTGCAGCAGCGGCACATTGGTCAGTTCCAGGTCGCCCGCGGTCAGCAGGCCCGCGCACAGGATAGGCAGGGCAGCGTTCTTGGCGCCGGAAATCTTGATGTCGCCGACCAGGCGCTTGCCGCCGGTGATGAGCAGTTTGTCCATATTGTTCTTATCCTTGGAATTCTTCTGGGGTCAGGGTTTTCATCGACAGTGCGTGGATCTCTTCGCGCATGCGGTCGCCCAGCGCGGCATACACCAGCTGGTGGCGCTGGATCAGGCGCTTGCCGGCGAAGGCAGGCGACACGATCACGGCCTGGAAGTGCTGGCCGTCGCCTTCCACTTGCAGGTGGGTGCATTCGAGGCCGGCAGCGATGTAGCTGTGGATTGCTTCTGGAGTTGTGGTCACTTTGAATTCCTCAATAAATCAGTGGCGCAAGCGGTAGCCGCTGCGCAGGAGTTTGATAGCGAGCAGCGCCAGCACCACCAGGAAGGCGGAGACGATGGCGACGCTGATCCATGGGTTCACGTCGGACTGCCCGAAGAAGCCGTAGCGGAAGCCGTCGATCATGTAGAAGAACGGGTTCGCGTGCGAGACGGCCAGCCAGAATGGCGGCAGCGAATGGATCGAATAGAACACGCCGGCCAGGAAGGTCAGCGGCACGATCAGGAAATTCTGGAAAGCAGCAAGCTGGTCGAACTTCTCGGCCCAGATGCCGGCGATCAGGCCCATGGTGCCGAGGATGGCAGCACCGAGCAGGGCAAACACCAGGATCCACAGCGGCGCGGTGAAGCTCAGGTGCGCGAACCAGGCGGTAATCGCGAACACGCCAAAGCCCACGGTAATGCCGCGCACCATCGAGGCCAGCACGTAGGCGGAAAAGATCTCCCAGTGCGACAAAGGCGTGAGCAGCACGAACACCAGGTTGCCGGTGATCTTGGACTGGATCAGCGAGGACGAGGAGTTGGCGAATGAATTCTGCAGGACGCTCATCATCACCAGGCCCGGGATCAGGAAGGCGGTATAGGTCACGCCCGGATACACCTCGACGCGGCCCGACAGCACGTGGCCGAAGATCAGCAGGTACAGCATGGCGGTCAGGATCGGCGCGGCGATCGTCTGCGTCGCTACCTTGTAGAAGCGCAGCGTCTCTTTGTAGACCAGGGTGCGGAAACCGGTGGTGATCATACGATGTTCTCGTCCATGATTTGCAGGAAGATGTCTTCCAGGTCGGCCTGCTGCAGCTGCATCTCGTCGATGCTGATGCCGCCCTGGCGCAAGCGGGCCAGGATGCCTTCGACCTCCGCGTAATCGTTGATGCGCAGGCTGTATTTGTTGTCTTCCGGCGGATGGTTCAGCAGCGGCTGCAGGTCTTCCGGCAGGGAGTTGTGCGGCAGGTGCAGCACCAGCTGCGAACCGGAGATGCGGCGAATCAATTGCGACATGGTGTCCAGCGCCACCACCTTGCCCAGCTTGAGCATGGCGACGCGCTTGCACATGGCTTGCGCTTCTTCCAGGTAGTGCGTGGTCAGCACGATCGTGTGGCCTTCGCGATTCAGGCGCGTGATGAACTGCCACAGGGTCTGGCGCAATTCCACGTCGACGCCGGCGGTCGGTTCGTCCAGCACGATGACGGGCGGCTTGTGCACCAGGGCCTGGGCCACCAGCACGCGGCGCTTCATGCCGCCGGACAGCGCGCGCATATTGGTGTCGGCCTTGTTGGCCAGGCCCAGCTCCTCCATCACCTCGTCGATCCACTTGTCGTTGTTGCCCAGGCCGAAGTAGCCGGACTGCAGGCGCAGCGTTTCGCGCACCGTGAAGAAGGGATCGAATACCAGTTCCTGCGGCACCACGCCCAGTTTGCGCCGCGCTGCGCGGAAATCGGACACCACGTCATGGCCGTGGATCTTGACGCTGCCGGCATCGGCGCGGATCAGGCCGGCGATGATGGAGATCAGGGTCGTCTTGCCGGCCCCGTTCGGCCCAAGCAAGCCAAAGAACTCGCCTTCCTCGATTTTCAGGGACACGCCGCCAAGCGCCTGCAGCGCCTTGTAGCGCTTCTGGACGTTGCTGATTTCGATTGCTGTCATGCTTACTTGTATAGATAACTGGGACAACGATGACCGTTGTAAAGGCGCGCGCTCATCAGGCGCGGTAGACGGTCAATTATATTGGAATTTTGGTTCGGGCTCGTTGAACCCGTATTTAGTTACCAGGATTTCCGGTGTCAGGTGCTGACAGGCGAAGCCTGTTGGCCCCTGATACCGCTGTTACTACGCAGGGGGTGAGGCGGGGGTCAATGATGATGCAGGTCGGCGGGCGACACGAGCGTGCACACGCCGTAGAGCTTGGTCAAGCTCTGGAGCTGTTCTGGCAGGTTGCGCAGTTCCAGCTTGATGCCGCTTTGGGCGGCAGCGCGCTGCCATGCCAGCATGACTGACACGGCAGCGGAGTCCACGGCTTCCACTTGGCTCAGGTCGAACACGGTCTGGCCGGCGCGCAGCGCAGCCAAACCATGTGCCAGCGCCTCCGTGGCGTTGGCCACGGTCAGCGACTTCAGCGACAGCTGATTGGAAACAGTGGTATCAGGCATTATTTACCTGCGGTCTTCAGCGGCTTGGAAGCCAGCTTCTTGTTCTTTTCGGACAGGGTCTTGATCAGGCCGTCGATGCCGCCCTTCGAGATTTCCGAAGCGAAAGTGCCTTTGTAGGCTTCCACCAGCCAGGCGCCCAGCACGTTGATGTCATAGATCTTCCAGCCGGCGTCGGTCTTGGCAACGCGGTAGTTCAGCTGGATCGGCTCGCCACGCGCCTGGTTCACCTGGGAACGCACTTCCACTTCAGTGTCGCCTGGGGACGAACGCATAGGCTTGAAATCGACGGTCTGGTCTTTCACCTGGGACAGCGCGCCCGAGTAGGTGAAGATCAGCAGGGTACGGAATTCGGCAGCCAGTTGCTTTTGCTGTTCAGGGGTAGCTTCACGCCAGTAGCGGCCGGCCGCGAGCGAGGTCATGCGCTGGAAGTCGACGTAAGGCAAGATCTTGGTTTCCACCAGGTCCATGACTTTCTTCTGGTTGCCGGCCTGGATGTCCTTGTCGGACTTGGCGGTTTCCAGCACTTCGGAGCTGATGCGCTTGACCAGCGCGTCCGGCGCTTCATTGGCAGGAGCAGGAGCGGCAAATGCGCTGGTAGCGAAAGCTACAGTTGCGACCGCGATCAGTTGTTTGATCAATTTCATTGTTCTTTACCTATGTAGGGTTGTGTTCCGGATCACAGGCTGGGTTTGGTTTCAGCCGGTTCCGCCATTATAGCCTGAGGCTGCTTTGGCGCCTCGTCCTCCACTTCAGGCTGCTTCTGCTTGTCCTTCGGACCGTCTTCGCCATCGTAAACCTGGCTGTTACGGCGCTGCATCCAACCGTCACGGATGAACTCGTAACGGTCGAGGGCGGCATCTTCCAGCAGTGTGGAGGCGTCCAGCAGAGCTGCACGCTGATCCACAACACGGGTAACGGTGCCGATGTTGCGCACGTTGACAGGATCTTTGTATTGCCATGGATCGGCGCTGATATCCACCGGCAGGGCGGCAGTATCGCGCACGGTGGATGGGCCCAGCAGCGGCAGCATCAGGTAGGGGCCGGACGGCACGCCCCAGGAGCCCAGGGTCTGGCCGAAATCTTCTTTATGTTTTTGCAAACCTGCTTCGGAAGCAATATCGAGCACGCCCAGCAGGCCGAAGGTCGAGTTGAAGGCCACGCGCATCAAGTCCGACATGCCATCGCCAACCTTGCCTTGCAACAGGTTGTTGGCGGCGGTCCAGACGTCAGCCAGGTTGCCGAAGAAGTTGCTCACGCCGGTCTGGAAAAAGCCGGGGGTGACGTTCTTGTAGACGGTGGCGGTCGGCTTCAGCGCGTACTCGTCCACCTTGTCGTTGAAGTTGAACACGGCACGGTTATAGCCTTCGAACGGATCGCGCGGGTTTGGACCGGCGCAGCCGCTCAGCGTGCCAACGACGGCCAGGCTCAGGGCAAGTGTACGGAATTTGCTCATTGGGAGTCCTTTCCTTCGGCTGCCTTGCTATAGATGAACTGGTTGATCAGGTCTTCCAGCACGGTTGCGGACTGGGTGCGGGCGATACGGTCGCCAGCCACCAGGTTCTTCTCGTCGCCGCCGGCTTCGATGCCGATATACTGCTCGCCCAGCAGGCCGGCGGTCAGGATCTTGGCCGAGCTGTCTTTAGGGAACTTGAAGCCCTCTTCCATATCCAGCGTCACCACGGCTTTATACACCTTGTCGTCAAAACCGATCGACGCGACACGGCCAACCACCACGCCGGACGCCTTGACGGCAGCCTGCGGGCGCAGCGAGCCGATGTTGTCGAAACGAGCGGTCACCTGGTAGGTCTTGCCCATGGTCATCGAGCCGAGGTTGCCGGCCTTGAGTGCCAGGAACATGAGGGCGGCAGCGCCCATCACAATGAACAGACCAACCCAAACGTCGAGAGATTTACGTTGCATATCGAATCCTATAATCAGCGGTGTCAGGGCCAAACATACAACACGCTGCGCGTGTCGCATGTCAGGAGCTGACCCCGGTTGTTACTTGCTATTTGCTAAACATCAGCGCCGTCAGCATGAAGTCGAGCCACCAGATCATCAGCGAAGAGATGACCACGGTGCGCGTCGTCGCACCGGAAACGTCTTCCGGGGTAGGCTGGGCTTCATAGCCCTGGTACAGCGCGATATAGGTGATGGCTACACCGAACACCACACTTTTCACGAATCCATTGAATACGTCTTTCCACACGTCCACGCCACCCTGCATCTGCGACCAGAACGCCCCTTCGTCGACACCGATCAGCCCAACGCCGATCAGGTAGCCGCCCAGGATACCGACCGCGCTGAACATGCCGGTCAGCAGCGGAACCGAGATCACGCCAGCCCAGAAACGCGGCGCCAGCACGCGCTGGATCGGGTTCACAGCCATCATCTCCATGGCGGACAGCTGTTCGCCCGCCTTCATCAGGCCGATCTCCGCGGTCAGCGACGTACCGGCGCGGCCGGCGAACAGCAGGGCCGTGATGACCGGTCCCAGTTCGCGGGTCAGGCCCAGCGCGACCAGCAAGCCCAGCGATTCGGAAGCGCCGTATTTGTTGAGGGTGTAATAGCCCTGCAGGCCCAGCACCATGCCGACGAACAGGCCGGACAGGATAATGATCAGCAGCGAATAGTTACCGATCACATGAAGCTGCTCGACCAGCAGGCGCGGACGGCGCAGCAGGCCAGGCGACAGCCCCAGCATCGTGAAGAAGGTACGTGCGGAAAGGCCGATGCTTTCCACATAGTCGCGTGCGCCACCACCCACGCTCAGCAGGAAACGGCGCATCATTTGCGTGCTCCCAGGCCCAGGTCTTCGGCCAGCGATTTGCCCGGATAGTGGAATGGCACCGGGCCATCCGCTTCCGCGTGCACGAATTGCTTCACGTAAGGATCAGTCGAAACCATCATGTCTGCCGGAGTGCCGTGGGCAACGATCTTGCCCTGCGACAGGAAATACACATAGTCGGCAATCTGGAACGACTCTTTGACGTCGTGCGAGACCAGGATCGTGGTCGAACCGAGCGCATCGTTCAAGTTGCGGATCAGGTTGGCGGTCACGCCCATCGAGATCGGGTCGAGGCCGGCGAACGGCTCGTCGTACATGATCAATTGAGGGTCGAGCGCGATCGAGCGCGCCAGCGCCACACGGCGCGCCATGCCGCCGGAAATTTCGCCGGGCTTCAGCTTGGCAGCGTTGCGCAGGCCGACCGAATGCAGCTTCATCAGCACCAGGTCGCGGATCAGTTCTTCCGGCAGGTCGGTATGTTCGCGCAGCGGGAAAGCCACGTTTTCATACACGGTCAGGTCGGTGAACAGCGCGCCATGCTGGAACAGCATGCCCATTTTGCGGCGCAGCACGTAGAGTTCCTTGGTCTTCAGCTGGTGAACGACCTGACCCTCCACGCTGACGGTACCTTTTTGCGGGCGGATCTGGCCGCCGACCAAGCGCAGGACAGTGGTTTTGCCGCTGCCGGAGCCACCCATGACAGCTACCACCTTCCCGCGAGGAAAGTCCATATGGAGGCCGGACAGGATGGCCCGTTTTCCATAGCTGAAGTGTAAGTCCCGGATTTCGACTAAATTTGACACGGATGTCGCTCTTTGTTCTTGAGGCCACATTGTAATTCAGAAACGCTTATCTCTGCTTGGCGCGCCGTAGCGGCCCAGGTGGCACAGCTAAAGAGGCAAATTTTACAACACTAATAACCGCAAAGTCAGCAATTTACAAATTGAAACGCTTGTTGATTGGTGTTCAGTGCTGCAAGGCAGCAAATTCCTGCTATTTTAATAACTTTGGCTCATTCATAGGAAAAAAGGCATGAAAATTCGTCGGACGGTCGTTGCGTGCTCCCTGGCGGCTATCTCGGCCCAGGCCTTGGCGGATAGCGACAAGATCGAAGTGGTCACCGTGACTGCGCAAAAGCGCAAGGAAGACCCGAACAAGGTGGCGATGAGTATTTCCGCCATCAGCGGCTCGTCCCTGCTGTCGCAGCAGGTGGACGATTTCACCGACCTGACGCGGGCCGTGCCGAATATTTCCTTCACCGCCGCCACCGGCAATGGCGGCGCCGGTCCGGGAACTTCCAATATCGAAATTCGCGGCATCAGTTCCGCAGCCGGCCAGGCCACCGTCGGCATCTACCTCGGCGACGTGTCGCTCACCGTCGGCAACCTGTACACCATGGGGACGGTGGAGCCGAAGTTCTTCGACATTGACCGCGTCGAAGTGCTGCGCGGTCCGCAAGCCACGCTGTACGGCGCCAGTTCGATGGGCGGCACCATCAAGTTCGTGCCGAACGAACCGGACCTGAAGGAGCGCGAAGTCACGGCCTACGCCGAAGCCTCGTCCACCAAAGGCGGCAGCCCGGGCTATTCCACCAATGTGGTCGGCAACTTCCCGCTCATCGACAACGAACTGGCGCTGCGCATCGGCGCACAAGCCCAGCGCTCCGGTGGTTTCATCGACCAGGTCGACGGCGATGGCAAAGTACTGGCCAGCGATATCAACAAGATCAACGACCAGGAGCTGCGCGTTGCGCTGAAATGGGCGCCGACGCGCGACCTGACCATCACGCCTTCTATTTACTACCAGCGCGTGGACGCCAAGGATATCGCGGCCTTCAACCTGGATCGCCCGCCCTACCAGGCGCAAAAGCAGGTACGCGAGCCATCCATCGACAAGCTGCTGACGCCTAACCTGGCCGTCAACTGGGACTTGGGCGGAGCCGACCTGACCTCGAGCACCAGCTACTTCCAACGCAAATTCGACCGCACCCAGAACGGTTCGGCCTACAACAGTTACTCGCTGTCGACCTTCCTGACCTCGACCGACGATGGCGGCAAGGCCCCGCCCGAACTGATCGAAGCGATTGCAGGCCTGCCGTCGGCTGTGTACCTGAATAACGCAGTGCGCCAGATCTCGCAGGAGTTCCGCCTGGCGTCCAAGCCTTATGCGGCAGGCGGCTCGCCGGTAACCTGGCTGGCTGGCTATTACTTCTCCAACCAGCATACCAACCTGAATGAGAACGACCCGATCTTCGGCGTCAACGACACCTTCACCAGGTTCGGCTTCTCCAGCGCCGATCCGGACTTGCTGCCGGACTCATATCCCGGCGCCTTCCCGAACGATAACTCATTTGCCGGCGAATTCCACTACCGCGAAAAACAGCACTCAATCTTCGGCGAAGTAAATTACTACTTCTCGCCGGCGCTGCATGCCACCATTGGCGCGCGCTACCTGAAGGGCAAGTCCGCGCTTGCCCAGCGCAACAGCCTCTACCTGGCCGGAGCAGGCAACAACAGCACCACCAATCTGTCGTCGCATGCCTTCACTCCGAAATACGCGGTGACCTGGGAAGCTTCGCCTGACCACACCATCTACGGCTCTGTCGCCAAAGGCTTCCGCCTCGGCGGCTCCAATGTATTCGTGCCGCCAACCACCTGCGGTCCGGACCTGGAAGAAAACGGCCTGACTGCAGGCCCGCCAACCTATGCCTCGGACAGCCTGTGGAGCTATGAGGTCGGCAGCAAATCGCGCTTCATGCAAGGCCGCGTCGCCGTCAACGCCGACGTGTTCTACGTGAAGTGGAAGAACATCCAGCAAGGCGTGTACTTGCCGACCTGCGCCTACTCGTACAATGCCAATGCCGGCAACGCCACCAGCAAGGGCTTCGAATTCGACGTCAAGGCCAAGCCGATGGCCGGGCTGACCCTGAGTGCAGCCGGCGGCTACGTAAAGGCTGAACTGTCGAACGACGACGGCATCGCCAACGGCGTAGTCGGCGCAGTCAAAGGCGCGCAAGTGCAGGGCGTGCCGAAGTACAACGGCACCCTCACCGCGCAGTACAACTTCTCGACCGCCGGCGGCCGTAGCGCATTTGTGATGGGCGGAGTGCAGTGGGTCGGTCCTAGCAAAGGCTCGCTCAACCCCGAGCAGACCGACTACGAGCGTCCTTCGTACCACACGGCTAACTTCAGCGCCGGCATTTCGATTGACCGCTATCAATTGACCGCATTCGTGAAGAACGCCTTTGACGAAGACAAGGCAATCCAGCACCCGCAAGTCGCCTCGATCGTTCAGGGCTACCGCCTGGCGCCGCGCAGCATCGGCATGAGCATCGCTGCGAAGTTCTAAAGGAGAGATGGCGCTATGTACAAACGGATCTTGCTGTTATTTTTTCTAGCGGCCCATGCAGCACTTGCATCTGCTGCTAGCGACCGTGAACTGGAAGAGGGCCTGGCGAACGCGCTTCGCCTTAAACCCGGCACAACCGAACGTACCCGAGACTCTGGCAAAGCCATTCAAGCGTATATGCGTGAAGGAGTCGTGAACAAGCGGCCAAACGATCGCTGGGACTATACAGATTACTATCAGGTGAAGAAACCGGCTTCTTTCATGGGACATGACCTCGTCGTCATCGAAGAGGAGTACATGTCGAAGTTTATTGGTTGCTGTGTCAATCCGGGAGCTGGCGTCACGGTCAGGCTCAATGGGAGCCCACACAACCTGGAAAAATTTGCCGAAGCTAACATGTGCTCATTCGATGACAACGTAAGCGTCAAGGAAGGGTTGCGCGGCGTGCGAAACAAGACGGCGCTGCGCAAAGGGCGATACGCAACGTTGAGCTGTCGCGATAACGATACCCGTCGCTAACCTGATAGGGAACCAAAGGTCCCGACGGCCTTCGGAGTCTTTATGGGCCTATGCGGTTTGGTCGGCTGGCACTTTCATCCTACCGCGCTGGTGGCACTGCTCTCCTAAAGCTAACCCATGTTTGAATAGACGTGAACCCAATGCGCGCTATCACGGTTCCAGGAACCGAAGGCTATGCTGAAGATGCCGCGTGGCTGATCCCGCGCTATGAAAGCGTTTCCTTCGTCGATAAATATCGGGCTGTCTCTCATCTAATTCCTGCGGCACCAAGCACAATCCTGGATATCGGTGCCGGAACGGGTGTGGATTCTTCCTGGCTTGCCGAGCTTGGCCACGATGTCGTGGCCATAGAGCCTGTCACCGCATTCCGGGATGCTGGCATCAAGCTTCATCCCTCGCGCCGGATCGAATGGATTGATGACAGCCTTCCAGGATTGGTAAAGATCGCGCAACGCGAAAAGGAATTCGATGCTGTGTTGATTAGCGCGGTTTGGGGCCACCTTGCGCCAGATGAAAGAAGGCTGGCAATGTCCAACATTGTGCCCTTACTCAAATCTGCCGCGGTCCTCGTCATGTCGATCAGGCACGGCCTGGCTCCTGCTAATCGGCGAGTTTTCGAGATCTCTGCCGATGACACTATCGAATTGGCAAAGTCGTTCGGCCTTGAGATGACGCTGATTGCCCGCACGCCGTCAATACAGCCACTTAATTGCCAAGCGGGCGTCACCTGGTCCTGGTTAGCCTTCAAACGAAGTTATGCGCCATAGACCTTCGCCAGGATTGCGACCACCCCCAGCACGACGGTAAATAGCATGCCTGTGAGGATGCGAATTTCGACGCGGACACCGCGAATCTCCGCCCGAACGTCGCGGAAATTCTCCCTGGCCTCCGCCCGAAAGTCGCGAAAGTTCTCTCGTGTATCGTCCCTGAACTGGCTTAACAATTCTGACTGGTTTTCAGTGAAAACTTCGAGCCGCACCACTCGGTTTTCAACGTCACCATTCGGCTTACGCGTGGGGTCGCCATGCATCAGCCGCCTCGCTTTGGTATGCATGCACCGAGTTTACGCTCATGAGGAAGATCGTCAAGCGCACTGGGCTGTGCACTTGACGGGTGTGAAGATCAGTTCACCGTGATCTTGCCGGTGCCTGCATTACTCAAGACCGATGCCTTAACAGCCGACGCGGCCAATGGTGAAACCGGATACGGTACACTCCAGCCGACCTGGTTGCTGAAGCTGCACTTGGTCGACAGGTTGAGCGCTGCGCCGTTCAACAGCGAACCGGCATCCGTGATCGCGCCGGTCTTGCTGGACGAGCCAGGGTTGGTCACGACCTGCGGGCAGCTCGAGGCGCCAGCGATATCAAATGCGTTGTTTTGCGAGATGATCTTGGCCTTGTAGGCGACGCCAATGCTGTAATGGTTCGGATAGACAGCGTGCGAACGCGAGCCCTCGAAGTAGTTGTTATACAGGTGCACCTTGCCGAACCGTACGCGAGGTCCACGTTCCGCCACATTCAGGAAGTGGTTGTTGTGGAAGGTTACGGACAGGTGGCCGTCGTCAGTGGTCTTGCTGTCAGAAGAACCGATCAGGTTGTTCTTCTGGTGCAGTTCGAAGCGGTTGTTCGACACAGTCACGTAGTCTGAGCCGTTCTTCACATCCAGCGCGCCGTCGTGGCATTGCTTGACCTTGCCATTTTCGACTGGCAGCTTGTCGTCAGTGATCGAGCCGTCAGTGAAGACGTTGTGGTCGACCCAGACATTGCGGGAGTTCGAGATGGTGATGCCATCGTATTCCGAGTTCCAGTTGCCGCTGCTGCCATCGTTCGGATCCCAGACCGGGTAGAGCGAGCATGGGTTCTGGATCGTGAGATTGCGCACGATGACGTTCTGCACGCCGTTCAGCACGATGTTGCCGTTCACCAGGCGGGCGTCGTTGCCGACACCGATCAGGGTGGTGTTGCTGCCTGGTTTGATCTGCAGGCGCAGTCCTTCATCGGTGGCGCTGGTGAAGGGGCCGCCATTGTCGGCTGCAGCCATGTTAATGGTGCCCTGCAGTTTGATGATCTTCGGATTGTTGCCCTGCGCTTTCAGGGCAGCGACCAGTTGCGACCCAGTGTTGACCAGGTAGATGGCCGATGCCGGTGCTGCTGCGCCGCCGGTGGTGCCGCCACCTTGACCTGCCCAACCAGTGGAAGGTGCGGCTTCCTTGGTGGCGTTAGCTGCCGGCGCTGGTGCAGGGGTTGGGGTAGGGTCCGGGGTTGGCGTCGGGGTCGGCGTTGGCGTGCTGCTGGACAGGGGACCCACGGCGCACTTCTTGGTCACGCCTGGAGAAGGATCGCTGCCAAACGTGCTGGTAGCGCACAGGATGTCGCCAGCGAGCGTCTTGACGACCCATTTGTCCTTGATGCCATAGGAAACCTGTCGACTGCTGGTGCCGACCTTGCAGGTACCGCCCTGGTCGGCGCATTTGGAATAGCCACTGGGCCAATCGGCCGCGAATGAGCCGGCGGAATAGATCAACATCAGGGCGCCGCAAATGAAGCTTTTCTTCATAGCCTAGATATCTCCGAAAAATTGTTGAGGGAATTGACATGTAGGACAACCTTGTTTAAATAATCCATGTCATCAGACATCCTATAACATTACCGGCAGTTACGCAGAAATATTTCTATTGGACAACTACGAAAGTGTGGCTCCAGCTATACTTTGGAAATGGACAGGCTGCCTCTGACTCTCGTCGCGTTGGCTTTCGCGATCCTTTTTCCGCTCCTCGGCTTTGTTGCCGGCGTGAAGCCGCTTTATGAACACGGAGAGAATTGGTGGCGTTCCCGCACTTCCGTGGCAGTACCGGCCCGGGTCGAATCATTGGAACGGGTCGAGCATCTCAGCAGGAAAAGAATCGCGACGTATCGGGCCAAGGCCTCCTTCCGCTACACTTTCGAAGGCCGCCAATTCGTTGGCGGACAGGCCAGCTTCTATGACACCCCGGAACTTCACGGCGGCTTCCAGGACAAGTTGTACGATGAGTTAAAGAATTCTCAGCAGCGACAATCCCTGGTCGACATCTGGGTAGATCCCAGCCACCCCGAGCGCGCCGTTTTCAACCGTACGCTGGATTGGGAAACAACTGTCTGGAGCCTGCCATTTGCGCTGCTGTTCAACGGCTTCGGGCTGGCAGCCTGGGGCTACATCTTTAATCTGTGGCGTCCCGGGCGCAACAAGACGATGGCTGACCGGCTCCGGGAAGGGCGGCCAATCCTGCTCGAAGGGACAGACGGCACAGCGCTGCTTTTTGTCTTTGCGCTGGCCTGGAACTCCTTTAGCTGGCCTTTCGCCACAATCGCGCTGGAACACATTCGCGCAAACGGCCTTTCGCTGGCGGCGATAGCGTTTCTGTTCCCAATCGCTGGCCTGGGTCTCATTCTGCTCACCTGGCTGCAGTTTCGGAATCAATGGTTTGCTGGACGGCCCGTTCTCGAAATTACCGGCCTTTCGCCGCTGCGTGGGTCCATCCATTTCAGCCCGGCGATCGGGCAGCGGTCGCCGCCACTTGAGCTGATGCATCGTGTCAGCATCAGCCTTCGATTAGTGAAGAGCGTCAGAAGCAGCCAGAATAAGCCGATCAAGATTTGGGAACATTGCTTGCAAGACGGGCCTGTAGCCCGCGGCACCAAAGTCCTGGATTTCGTGGCCGGTCCACCACGCGAGCGCATGGGGGAACAGCTTGAACTCGTGCTTGAGCTGGCGGGCGCGAACTATTCGTTCCATTTGCCACGCAGCCGCTAGCTCCCGCCAAACACCTTCACAACCAATGCCGCAGTGCCAAGTCCCACGGTGACAATCATGCCAATCGTCGCAATTTGAAGACCAATCACCATCCGGAAATCAGCGCGGAGTTCACGAACATCTGTCAGGAGGTGCTCCGCTGTCGCTTCAAGGCGGGCCAGTCGGCTTTCAGTATCGCCCTTCTGCTTGCGGGAGGGTTCGTTCTGCATGGCAGCATCGCTTTGAATGCGTGCTGCCAGTTTACGCTCATGGAAAACTTCGTCAAGCGCACTGGGCTGTGCGCTTGACGTGAGGCGGGATCAGCGCGGCAGGACCGAGGTGCCCATCAGGTACTCGTCGACAGCGCGGGCGCACTGACGGCCTTCACGGATCGCCCACACTACCAGCGACTGGCCACGGCGCATGTCGCCTGCTGCGAACACGCCAGGCTTGCTGGTCTTGTAGCTGTTGTCGCCTTCAGTCGCGGCGCGGGCATTGCCGCGTGCGTCCTTGTCGACACCAAAGGCGTCCAGCACCTGCTGCACCGGCGAGACGAAGCCCATGGCCAGCAGCACCAGGTCGGCCTTCATTTCGAATTCCGAGTTCGGCACTTCGGTCATCTTGCCGTCTTTCCATTCGACGCGGCAGGCGACCAGCTTTTCAACCTTGCCGTTCTTGCCTTCGAGACGCTTGGTGGCGACGGCCCAGTCACGCTCGCAGCCTTCTTCATGCGAAGACGAGGTGCGCAGCTTGGTCGGCCAGTACGGCCATACCAGCGGCTTGTTTTCCTGCTCCGGCGGCATCGGCATCAGTTCGAACTGGGTGACGCTGGCAGCACCGTGGCGGTTCGAGGTGCCAACGCAGTCGGAACCGGTATCGCCGCCGCCGATCACGATCACGTGCTTGCCGGTGGCCTTGATCTGGTCCTTGATCTTGTCGCCCGCGTTGACCTTGTTCTGCTGCGGCAGGAAGTCCATCGCGAAGTGGACGCCTTTCAGTTCACGGCCCGGCACCGGCAGGTCACGCGGCTGCTCGGCGCCGCCCGCCATCACCACGGCGTCGAAATCTTTTTCCAGGTCTTCCGGGAAGATGGTTTCCTTGGAGCCGTTGGCAACGGTGGCCGGGAAGTCCTTGCCGATCAGGACGGAGGTGCGGAACTTCACGCCTTCTGCTTCCATCTGCTCGACACGGCGGTCGATGTGGTGCTTCTCCATCTTGAAGTCAGGGATGCCGTAGCGCAGAAGGCCGCCGATGCGGTCGGCCTTCTCGAACACGGTCACGTCATGGCCGGCGCGCGCCAGCTGCTGCGCAGCGGCCAGGCCTGCAGGACCGGAACCGACCACGGCAACCTTCTTGCCGGTCTTGACTTCGGCCGGCTGCGGCACGACCCAGCCGTGCTCCCAGCCTTCATCGATGATCTTGTGTTCAATCGACTTGATGCCGACCGGCAGCTCGTGGATGCCCAAGGTACAGGCGCTCTCGCAAGGCGCCGGGCAGATGCGGCCCGTGAACTCGGGGAAGTTGTTGGTCGAGTGCAGCACGTTCAGCGCTTCGCGGTAGTGGCCGCGATAGACCAGGTCATTCCAGTCCGGGATGATGTTGTTGACCGGGCAGCCCGAGTTACAGAACGGGATGCCGCAGTCCATGCAGCGCGCGCCCTGTACCTTGGCCTGGTCGTTGGTCAGGTGAATGACGAATTCTTTGTAGTTCTTGAGGCGAGCCTCGGGTGCCAGGTAGCTTTCTTCCTGGCGCTGGAATTCCATGAAACCGGTGATCTTACCCATTTTTCTGATCCTCTCTTACGCAGCGATTGCTTGAGTTTCCGCTTCGATCGCGGCGTTGTCTGCCATTTCCACCAGGGCGCGTTTGTACTCGCTCGGGAACACCTTGACGAACTTGGAACGGCTCTCGTTCCAGTTGTCGAGCAACAGGCGCGCGCGCGTGCTGCCGGTGTGTTTGAAGTGGCGCTCAATCAAGCGTTTGAGGATGATTTCATCGGCCTCCGGTTCGCCATTGCGATGCTGGCTATGCCAGGTGGCTTTGTCGACCAGCTGGTCGGCGGCCGCCTTCACTTCTTCCAGGCTCACCATGGACATATTGCACTTGCTGTGGAATTCGCCGTCCGGGTCGTACACGTAGGCGATACCGCCCGACATGCCCGCCGCGAAGTTGCGGCCGGTGGCGCCCAGCACGACCACGGTACCGCCGGTCATGTATTCGCAACCGTGGTCGCCCAGGCCTTCCACGATCGCGGTGGCGCCGGAGTTACGCACAGCGAAACGCTCGCCAGCCACGCCGTTGATGAAGGCTTCGCCGGCAACTGCACCGTACATGACGGTGTTGCCAACGATGATGTTGTTCACGGCCCAGCCGCGGAACTCGGTGTTCGGGCGCACGATGATGCGGCCGCCCGACAGGCCCTTGCCCACGTAGTCGTTGCCTTCGCCCACCAGGTCGATGGTGATGCCCGCTGCCAGGAAGGCCGCAGCCGACTGGCCTGCGGTGCCTTGCAGCTGGATGTGGATGGTGTCGTCCGGCAGGCCGGCGTGGCCGTATTTCAGGGCCACTTCGCCCGACAGCATGGTACCGACGGTGCGGTTGACGTTCTTCACCGGCGAGATGAAGGACACGCGCTCGCCCTTTTCCAGCGCAGGCTTGGCTTGTGCGATCAGCTTCAGGTCCAGTGCCTTGTCCAGGCCGTGGTCCTGCTCTTCGGTGTGGTAAATCAGCTTGCCGTCGTCCACTTTCGGCTGGTAGAACACATTGGTGAAGTCCAGGCCCTGTGCCTTCCAGTGGGTGATGGCTTTCGACTTGTCCAGCAGGTCGGCGCGGCCGATCAGTTCGTCGAAGGTGCGGATGCCCAGTTGTGCCATCAGCTGGCGCGCTTCCTCGGCGACGAAGAAGAAGTAGTTCACCACGTGCTCAGGCTTGCCCTGGAACTTCTTGCGCAGCTCAGGATCCTGGGTCGCAACGCCGACCGGGCAGGTGTTCAGGTGGCACTTGCGCATCATGATGCAACCTTCCACCACCAGCGGTGCGGTGGCGAAACCGACTTCGTCGGCGCCCAGCAGGGCAGCGATCACCACGTCGCGGCCGGTACGCATCTGGCCGTCGGCCTGGACGCGCACACGGCTGCGCAGGCCGTTCAGCACCAAGGTCTGCTGGGTTTCGGACAGGCCCAGCTCCCATGGCGTACCGGCATGCTTGACGGAGGACAGCGGCGATGCGCCGGTGCCACCGTCGTGGCCGGCCACCACGATGTGGTCGGCCTTGGCTTTCGATACGCCGGCAGCGACGGTACCGATACCGACTTCCGACACCAGCTTGACCGAGATCGAAGCGCGCGGGTTGGCGTTCTTCAGGTCGTGGATCAGCTGCGCCAGGTCTTCGATCGAGTAGATGTCGTGGTGCGGCGGCGGCGAGATCAGGCCCACGCCCGGTACCGAGAAGCGCAGCTGCGCAATGTACTCGGACACCTTGTGGCCCGGCAGCTGGCCGCCTTCGCCCGGCTTGGCGCCCTGCGCCATCTTGATCTGGATCTGGTCGGCGGAGTTCAGGTACTCCGCGGTCACGCCGAAGCGGCCGGATGCCACCTGCTTGATGCGCGAACGCAGCGAGTCGCCTTCCTGCAGCGGAATATCGGATTCAACCTGGTCCTTGCCCAGCTCGGAAGCCAGCGTCGCACCGACCTTGATCGGGATGCCTCTCAGCTCATTGCTGTAACGGCGTGGATCTTCGCCGCCTTCACCGGTGTTGGATTTGCCGCCGATACGATTCATGGCGATGGCCAGGGTGGCGTGGGCTTCGGTCGAGATCGAGCCCAGCGACATCGCACCGGTAGCGAAACGCTTGACGATTTCCTTGGCCGGTTCCACTTCGTCCAGCGGGATTGCCTTGGTCGGATCGATCTTGAATTCGAACAGGCCGCGCAGGGTCAGGTGGCGCTTGCTCTGGTCGTTGATCAGCTGTGCATACTCTTTATAGGTCGAGTAGTTGTTGGAGCGGGTCGAGTGCTGCAGCTTGGCGATGGCGTCCGGCGTCCACAGGTGGTCTTCGCCGCGCACGCGGTACGCGTATTCGCCGCCTGCATCCAGCGCGTCCGCCAGCACCGGGTCATTGCCGAAGGCCAGCTTGTGCAGGCGCAGGCCTTCCTCGGCCACTTCGAACAGGCCGATGCCTTCCACGTTCGACTGGGTGCCGCGGAAGTACTTGTCGACCAGCTGGCGGTTCAGGCCAACGGCTTCGAAGATCTGGGCGCCGCAGTAGGACATGTAGGTCGAGATGCCCATCTTCGACATCACCTTCATCAGGCCTTTGCCGACTGCCTTGGTGTAGTTGTAGATGGCGGTTTCCGGAGTCAGGTCGCCCGGCAGCGAGTGCGCCAGTTCGGCCAGCGATTCCATCGCCAGGTAAGGGTGGACTGCTTCCGCGCCGTAGCCGGCCAGCAGGGCGAAGTGGTGGGTTTCGCGGGCGGAGCCGGTTTCCACCACCAGGCCGGTGGAGGCGCGCAGGCCCTTGCTCACCAGGTGCAGGTGGATGGTCGACGTTGCCAGCAGGGCCGGGATCGCCACGCGGTCCGGACCGACGGTGCGGTCGGAAATGATCAGGATGTTGTGGCCGGACTTCACCGCGTCCACGGCTTCCGCGCACAGCGATGCCAGCGAAGCTTCCACGCCTTCCTTGCCCCAGGCCAGCGGGTAGCAGATGCTCAGCTCATAGGACTTGAACTTGCCGCCGGTGTGCTGGCTGATGGTCCGCAGGCGCGCGATGTCGTCGAAGCCCAGCACCGGCTGCGACACTTCAAGGCGCATCGGCGGGTTGACGTTGTTGGTATCCAGCAGGTTCGGTTTCGGGCCGATGAAGGACACCAGCGACATCACCATCGCTTCGCGGATCGGGTCGATCGGCGGGTTGGTTACCTGCGCGAACAGTTGCTTGAAGTAGTTGTACAGCGGCTTCAGCTTGTTGGAAGTGACGGCCAGCGGCGAGTCGTTGCCCATCGAGCCGACAGCTTCTTCGCCGTTAATTGCCATTGGCGCCAGGATGAAGCGCATGTCTTCCTGGGTATAGCCGAACACCTGCTGGCGGTCCAGCAGCGATGCGGACTGCTTCTCGCCGGCAGCCGGACCGTACTTGGCCACGTTGGCAGCGGTCTGGCTTTCGCTCATTTTGAGCTCGCCCAGCTTGATACGCACCGCGTTGATCCATGCCTTGTATGGCTTGGCGTTGGCGTAGGTGTCTTTCAGTTCCTTGTCGTCGATGATGCGGCCGGCTTCCAGGTCGATCAGGAACATCTTGCCCGGCTGCAGGCGCCATTTCTGGATGATCTTCGATTCCGGGATCGGCAGCACGCCCGATTCGGACGCCATCACCACCAGGTCGTCGTCGGTCACGATGTAGCGGGCAGGACGCAGGCCATTGCGGTCCAGCGTGCCGCCGATGTAGCGGCCGTCGGTGAAGGCCATGGCGGCCGGGCCGTCCCATGGTTCCATCATCGATGCGTAGTATTCGTAGAAGGCCTTGCGGTTGTCGTCCATCAGCGTGTGGTTTTCCCACGCTTCAGGAATCATCATCATCATCGCCTGCGCCAGCGGATAGCCCGCCATCAGCAGCAGTTCCAGCGCATTGTCGAAGCAGGCGGTGTCAGACTGGCCTTCATAGATCAGCGGGAACAGCTTCTGCAGGTCGTCGCCCAGCACGGCGGACTTCATCACGCCTTCGCGGGCGCGCATCCAGTTGAAGTTGCCCTTCACGGTGTTGATCTCGCCATTGTGCGCGATCAGGCGGTATGGGTGGGCCAGCGGCCACTCAGGGAAGGTGTTGGTCGAGAAACGCTGGTGCACCAGCGCCAGCGCGGAGATGCAGCGCGGATCCTGCAGGTCCTTGTAGTACACGCCCACCTGGTCGGCCAGCAGCAGGCCCTTGTACACGACGGTACGTGCCGACATGGACGGCACGAAGAATTCCTTGCCGTGGATCAGTTTCAGCGCCTGGATCGCGTGGCCCGACGATTTGCGGATGACGTACAGCTTGCGCTCCAGCGCGTCGGTCACCATCACGTCCTGGCCGCGGCCGATGAAGATCTGGCGGATGACCGGCTCTTTTTCGCGGACGCGGGGCGACATCGGCATCTCCGAGTCGATCGGCACGTTACGCCAGCCCAGTACGACCTGGCCTTCGATACGCACAGCGCGTTCAATTTCCTGTTCGCAAGCGATGCGGGAAGCATTTTCCTTCGGCAGAAACACCATGCCGACGCCGTATTCGCCTGGCGGCGGCAGTTCGACACCCTGCTTGGCCATTTCGTCGCGGTAGAACTGGTCCGGAATCTGGATCAGGATGCCGGCGCCGTCGCCCATCAGCTTGTCCGCGCCGACCGCACCCCTGTGGTCCAGGTTCTTCAGGATCAGCAGACCCTGTTCGACGATCGAGTGGCTCTTGTTGCCTTTGATGTGGGCGACGAAACCGACGCCACAGGCGTCATGTTCGTTGGCTGGGTTGTACAAACCTTGCGCTTGCATGCGATTCTCCGCTGAATTTTTGGTCACGAAAATCCAGAGTAATGCAGTGCACAAAAACGCGCAAGAAAAACAAATAGGGTCGGAGTCGAATTAAATCGGCGACAGTCGCGCGGGAATTTAATTGGGGACAGAGTGCCAGCCAAAACCGGGAAACCAGTGTCTGACCCATAGGGCCAGGCACTTTCGGCCCGCGTCCGCCGCGTCTTAAAGGATCTGACCCTGCGGGTCAGACCCTGGTTTACCGGTTTTGGCTGGCCGCCCCCGCTTAGCCGGCAGCACCTGCCGCTTCATGCGCCGCTCCAGTTCAGCCTTCCATTTGTCGCTGCCCAAAGGCCAGCCTTTCAGCGCCGCGCTCTCGATTGCCCGCTGGTCCACTCCAGCCAGCCCCTGCGCCGCCAGTTCTATATAGGCCGCCTCGCGCTGGAACGGCGTATTGCCCAGCGCCCAGTAGATCGGATGATCGTTCACCGCCCCATCCTGGCGAATCCCCGCATGGTGTGGATAGCTCGACCACTGGTAATGCTCCGGCCCTTCGGCCAGTCGCGCTCGGACCGCAGCGAATTCAATGTATTTAGAGCAAGAAATGAAGTAGCGCTCCGCCTCGATGACCGAGGTTTTATAGCGCCCCTGCCACAGAGTGCCGGCCCGGGAGTATTTCTGGTTGAAATAAGGGACATAGTGCCGCCCGATCCATTGCATCATGCCACCCAGGCCTTCCTCGTCGCTGGGAGAGGCTAGCAGGTGCAATTCGCCCGGCAAAAGGGTGTAGGCATGCACCGCCACCTTGTATTGGCGGGCGGCGGCGCGCATCCACGCGATGAAACTGCTGAAATCTTCAGCATCCAGGAACACTTCCTGGCCATTCAGGCCACGCTGGATGATGTAATGCGGCTGGTTGGGAACGACGAGACGAGGCAGACGGGCCATGAAAACAAAAAGGGTAGGATCGGGAAACCCCGATTCTACCCAGTTCGCTTGACTCTGTCCCTATTAAGACAAATTGAAGCTGGCGGACAGGCTGTAACCCTCGCCGTAGGCCGAACGCAGGGGCAAATCCTGGCCCAGGCCGCTACGCGCCTTTTTGCGTAAACGATACACCAGCATGTCGACGCGGCGGCCGGCATCCGGATCGTCGCCGCCAATGCCAGCCACGATCACCTGGCGCGGCACCGGACGGGTGTTAATGGTCAGCAAGTGCAGGAAATTGCACTCTTTCTCGGTCAGGGTGATGGCCTGGCCCTGCAGTTCCAGCTGGCGGGCCGAGACCTTCAGGGTCCACTTGCTTGGAACAGGGATGGCTTCCTGCGGGCCGACGCGGCGGTCCAGCGCCTCGATATGGGCGGCCAGTTCCGGGAACTTGATCGGCTTGGTCAGGTAATGGTCGGCGCCCAGGCGCAGGCCCATGATGCGGGAGTCGAAGGCCACGCGGCCGGTCAGCACGAGCAGGCCGATCTGAGGGTACAGCTGGCGCATGCGCGGGATGACATTGAAGCCATCCTCATCCGGCAAGCCCAGGTCGAGCACGACAACGCCCACGGTGCCCTGGCTGAGGGCGGACCACATTTCCTGGGCGTTATTGGTGGTGTGAACTACATGGCCAAGTTCAGCCAGGAAATCCGCCATCTCTTCGGCGTATTCCAGGTTGTCTTCCACGATGAGTATTTGCGTCATTGATGCGCCATTTTCCATTCAGTCGCGAGCCGGGGTTTAGGGCTTGCGTCGAAGAATTATCACGGTTGGTCACGGGCTGCGCAAGCCTTAAGCAGCGACCGGGAGCCAAATCCGAAATTTCTTGCCGCTTTCAGGCAAATTTTCCACAGACAGTGTGCCGCCGTGGACCTCAACAACATTCCTGGCCATATACAGGCCGAGGCCGGAACCGGCATGCCCTGCGGCAGCCTTGCCTCGGTAACCCTTGTCGAAGAGTTTGCCTAGCTCATCATCCGGAACGGGAGCGCCGTGGTCGATGACGAGGAGTTCAACCCCGCCTTCGCTGGCTTTCCTACCCTGCAATTCTATCGCAACGTTGTCATTAGTGTACTTGAGGGCGTTATCTAAAAGTATGTCGAGACACAAACGCATGCCCTGCGGATCGCAACGCATCCATTGCGGCAAGCCTTCTGCACGCACCGTGATGTCGCCGCGACGCTGGCGCGCGGCTTCGGCCGCCGTTTCCAGCAAGGCTTCCGGCGAGATTTCGTCGGCCTGGCGCTTGCGGCCAATGCTGGCCATGCGCTCAGGGCTCAGGTATTCGTTGATCAACTCCAACAAGCGGTCGACCGACGTCTGTATCTTGCGGTAGCGCTTCTTGGTGTTTTCATCAGCATTGGCCGAAGTCATTTCCAGGCGCTGGATCGCACCGTCGATCGTGGAGAGCGGCGTGCGGAATTCGTGCGACACCATCGACGCGAATTTCTTTTGCTGCTTCTCACGCTCGATGCGATCGCGGATATCGCGCACCGTGCCGACCAGGCGCAGCACGCCGCTATCGACGTCGGGCACCAGGGTCGATTCGATTTCGACCGGGATCATCACACCGTCGCGGCCCGTCATTTCCGCATCGCGCACGGTATGGCGGCGCGTGGTATCGCCGGAGGTGTAGGCTTCCAGCCGTTCCGGCAGTTCGCCCATCAAGTCGGCCGCAACCTGCTGAGCGCGGTCCGGCATGTAGCCAAACAGCTTTTCAGCAGAAGGGCTGACGTACAGCAGCTGGCCACTATCGCAGTCCAGCATCCAGTGTACGTCGCTGCTGTGGTCGAGGATCTGGCGATAGTGTTCAGCACTCAGCATGGGATCAATCCTGTAACGGTGCGAAGATCTGTTGCAGGTCTTCCTGGGTCAAGGCCATCTTCTGCGATTCGCCTTCGGCCAGCACGGATTGCGCCAGGTCCGATTTCTTCTGCTGCAGCAGCTGGATCTTTTCTTCCAGCGTGCCCTTGGCGATCAGCTTGTACACGAACACCGGCTTGTCCTGGCCGATACGCCAGGCGCGGTCGGTGGCCTGGTTTTCGGCGGCAGGATTCCACCACGGATCGTAATGGATCACGGTGTCGGCTGCAGTCAGGTTCAGGCCCACGCCGCCGGCCTTCAGCGAAATCAGGAAAATCGGCACCGCGCCTTGCTGGAAGGCAGCCACCTGGGCGCCGCGGTCGCGGGTTTCTCCGGTCAGGATGGCGTACGGAATGTCGCGTGCTTCCAGTTCTTCCTCGATCAGTTCCAGCATCGAAGTGAATTGCGAGAACACCAGGATCTTGCGCTTCTCTTCCAGCAGGTCTTCCACCATCTGCATCAGGTCGATCAGCTTGGCCGAACCAGCGGAGGCGGCTTTCTTGGTAGTCTTCACCAGGCGCGGATCGCAGCAGACCTGGCGCAGCTTGAGCAGCGCTTCCAGGATCACGATCTGCGAGCGCGCCACGCCCTTGCGATCGATCTCCTCGCGCACTTTCTGGTCCATGGCCAGGCGCACAGTTTCGTACAGGTCGCGCTGCGCGCCGCTGAGCTCCACCTTGCGCACCATCTCGGTCTTCGGCGGCAGTTCCTTGGCCACGCTGTCCTTGGTACGGCGCACCAGGAAAGGCTTGATGCGGCGGTTCAGCAACTGGCGGCGCTGCGGATCATCCTGGCGCTCGATCGGGTGGCGGAAGTTGCTGTTGAAGGTCTTCTCGTCGCCCAGCAAGCCCGGCAACAGGAAGTGGAATTGCGACCACAGCTCGCCGAGGTGGTTTTCCAGCGGCGTGCCGGACAGGCACAGGCGGTGGCGCGCACGCAGCAGGCCCGCGCTCTGGGCGGCCTTCGATCGGGTGTTCTTGATGTAGTGCGATTCGTCCAGGATCACCAGGTGGAAATCATGCTCGCGCAGCTTTTCCTCGTCGCGCGGCAGCAGGGCGTAGGTGGTCAGCACCAGGTCGACTTTCGGGATCTCGTCGAACAGCTCGGCGCGGTCCTTGCCCTGCAACAGCAGCACTTTCAGGCCAGGCGCGAAGCGGGCGGCTTCATCCTGCCAGTTGTTCATCAGGCTGGTGGGCGCGATGACCAGGGCTGGATGATCCAGGCGGCCGGCTTCTTTCTCCACCAGGATGTGGGCGATAGTTTGCACCGTCTTGCCCAGACCCATGTCGTCGGCCAGGATGCCGCCGAAATTGTATTCGCGCAGGAACTGCATCCAGCTCAGGCCGTCGGTCTGGTAATCGCGCAGGGTCGCTTGCAGGCCGGCCGGGGTCGGCACACGCTTGACCGAGGAGAACTGGTTGAGCTTGCGGCCCATTTCACGCAGCTCTTCGCCGCCGGTCCACTGGAAGTCGACATTGCGCGCCAGCTCGTCCAGGCGCGCCGCATCCAGCGAGGACATGCGCACCGAATGGCGGATCTTTTCGCTGAAGTAGAGCTCGCCGATCGTCGCCAGGATAGGGCGCAGGCGGTTCCATGGCAGGGCCACGCGCGTACCGTCCGGCAGCGCGGCCAGCATCTGGTCCGAGTCGCCATGCACAGCCAGCGCTTTCGGGCTGAAGTCGTTCGGGAAATTGCGGATCATCTGCACCAGCACCGGCAGCAGCGGCACGCGCTCGCCATTGACGGTGATGCCGAGTTCCAGGTCGAACCAGGCATTGCCATTCTCGGTGGTTTCTTCCTCGACTTCGGCGTACCAGTCGTCGACCGCCACCATATCGTAGCGGTACTTCGGCGATTTCTCGACGCGCCAGCCGGCAGCCAGCAATTCATCGATGCCGGATTCGGCGAAGCGGATCCAGTCGGCCTGGTTGGCCAGCAACAGGCCGCCGCGCACGCTGGACAGCGGCAGCGCGGTCGGTTTCTTGAAGCCCAGCTGGGTCAGTGTTTCCAGCGCGGCCGCCTCGGCAGCCTCGTCACGCTGGATGATCTCAGTCACTTCGCCGCGCTGGCGCACCACACGCTGCGAAGGATCGAAGGACACGCGCTCGCCGTCGTAGTCATACGACAGCACGGCATAGTCATTCCAGCGCTGCAGGGTGCCGTCGGCCAGTTGCGCCGAATCGAGCACCAGGATAGGCCGCGGCTTGACGTCGGTGCGCACGCGCTGGGGCAGCGGCTGTGGCAACGGCATCAATTGCTGCAGGCCGTGCGCCAGCAGCAGCTGCGATACCCGCATCTTATCGTTCGGCATCAGCAGCGGCGCCTGCGCCACCAAGGCCTGCAGGTCAGCCAGCGGAATGGTGGTGCCACCCTGGTTCAGCTGCAGCACGCCGGTCGACAGGTTGTCGATATACCATGGCGGTTCGGTCGGCAGCATGTAGTCGATCTGGTCGGCGCCATGGTGCCGGGCCCCTTCCTGCACGTCGACCTGCCAGCCAAGGCGCAGGCCCTTGCCTTCCTCGCGCCAGGCCAGGCTGGCATTGCGCTTGTCGCCAGCCTTCATCGGATAGACCAGGCCGTTGCCCACGTCGGACCAGGAGTTCGCCCACAGCAGCTTGTCCTGTTCGGACAACATTTGCAGCAGCGCCGCGCCGATCTTGCCGCGCGGCTCAGTGGCGCTGCCGGTCTGGGAATTGGGCCCGCTGCGCATGGCCACGAAGAAGCGGACCAGGTCTTCATCGCCCGGCGCCAGGAATGCTGGCGGAGCGGAGAGCAGGGAAAACACTTCGCTGACCGGGGTGGCCGCAGCCACGTCCCCGTTCGGTTTCAGGCGCGCCTTGTACAGGCAGAGCGCGACATGGCGCCCGCCGCTGGTCGGCGCCAGCACATAAATCAGTTTGTAGTTGGTCTGTTTCGGGTCGATTTCGACCGGGGCCAGTTTTGGCTTGGGATGCGCGGCTGCATCCACCCTCTGCAACCATGTCGCCACAGCATAGGGAAGCTGGTTGGGCGGAGCAGCTGGTGCGGGAGCCGGTGCGACTGGAGTTTCGCGGGCTTCGTCGCGGGTAATATCCATTGGGCGCATTCTTTTAAATCAGCGGTTCAAAAACAGCAACATGCAATATTATCCGCCTTCCACGTTTTCGTGTTTGTGAAAATCCTAACTTAGTGCAACTACAAGTTAGACGGACAACATTGACTAATTAATAATAATCGATTCCCGGGCCCGTGTTGTATGATTTCGGCCTTCACAGTTTGGAATACCGTCATGCTGCCTTCTATCGAACAACGCCTTGCCCTCGAACTGGCCGCCAAGCCGGCCCAGGTCGCCGCCGCCATCGCCCTGCTGGACGAAGGCGCCACCGTCCCGTTTATCGCCCGCTACCGCAAGGAAGCGACCGGCGGCCTGGACGACACCCAGCTGCGCAATCTCGAAGAGCGCCTGCGCTACCTGCGCGAGCTGGAAGAACGCCGTGAAGCGATCGTCAACTCGATTACCGAGCAAGGCAAGATGACGCCGGAGCTGCTAGATGCGGTCATGCACGCAGAGGACAAGACCCGGCTGGAAGACCTTTACCTCCCTTACAAGCAAAAACGCCGCACCAAGGCCCAGATCGCCATCGAAGCGGGCCTGGCCCCGCTGGCCGACGCCCTGCTGGCCGACCCGACCCTGAATCCCGAGGAACAGGCCGCCGGTTACATGCGCGAAGCCTTCGAGACCGCCGACGGCAAGAATCCTGGCGTGGCCGACGCCAAGGCCGCCCTCGATGGCGCCCGCCAGATCCTGATGGAACGCTTCGCGGAAGACGCCACCCTGCTGCAATCGCTGCGCGAATATGTCCAAGAGCATGGCGTAGTTGAATCGAAAGTTGTTGAGGGAAAGCAAGAAGAGGGCGAAAAGTTCGCCGATTACTTCGATTATTCCGAGCCGCTGGCCGCCGTACCGTCGCATCGCGCCTTGGCACTGTTGCGCGGACGCCGGGAAGGCATGCTGGACGTCACCCTGCGTCTCGATTCGGAAGAGGAAAAGCCGAAGTGGGACGCCCCGCATAACCCCTGCGAAAGCCGCATTTCGGCCCGTTTCGGCATCAAGCAAGCCGGCCGCCCCGCCGACAAATGGCTGGCCGACACCGTGCGCTGGACCTGGCGCGTGAAATCCTTCATGCACCTGGAAACCGAACTGATGGGCGCCCTGCGCGAAAAAGCCGAACTGGACGCCATCAACGTGTTTGCTACCAATTTGAAAGCTTTGTTGCTGGCCGCCCCGGCCGGCCCGCGCGCCACCATGGGCCTGGACCCAGGCCTGCGCACCGGCGTGAAAGTCGCCGTAGTCGACGCCACCGGCAAGGTTGTGGATACCGCCACCATTTATCCACACCAGCCGCGCAACGACTGGCACGGCTCGCTGCACACCTTGTCGCGACTGGCCGCCAAGCACGGCGTGCAGCTGGTCTCGATCGGCAACGGCACCGCCTCGCGCGAAACCGACAAGCTGGCGCAAGACCTGATCAAGCAATGTCCGGAGCTGAAGCTGACCAAGATCGTGGTCTCAGAAGCCGGCGCATCGGTGTACTCGGCCTCCGAATACGCCTCGCGCGAACTGCCGGAGCTGGACGTGTCGCTGCGCGGTGCCGTCTCGATCGCGCGCCGCCTGCAAGACCCGCTGGCCGAGCTGGTGAAGATCGACCCGAAATCGATCGGCGTCGGCCAGTACCAGCACGACGTATCGCAGACCCAATTGGCGCGCTCGCTGGACGCAGTCGTAGAGGACTGCGTGAATGCGGTGGGCGTCGACGTGAATACCGCCTCGGCGCCGCTGCTGGCACGCGTCTCCGGCCTGTCCGCCAGCGTAGCGCAAAGCATCGTCAGCTACCGCGACATGAAGGGCGCATTCGCCTCCCGTGCAGCGCTGAAGAACGTGCCGCGACTGGGCGACAAGACCTTCGAGCAGGCAGCCGGCTTCCTGCGCGTAATGGGCGGAGAGAACCCGCTGGACGCGTCGGCAGTGCACCCTGAGTCATACCCGGTGGTCGAGAAGATCCTGGCCGACATCCAGAAAGACGTGCGCGGCGTGATCGGCGAAAGCAAGTTGCTGAAAGCGCTGTCCCCGGCCAAATATGCCGACGACAAGTTCGGCGTGCCGACCGTGACCGACATCATCAAGGAACTGGAAAAGCCGGGCCGCGACCCGCGCCCTGAATTCACCACCGCCACCTTCAAGGAAGGCGTGGAAGAGATCAGCGACCTGCGTCCGGACATGATCCTGGAAGGCGTAGTGACCAATGTGGCCGCCTTCGGCGCCTTCGTCGATATCGGTGTGCACCAGGACGGCCTGGTTCACATTTCCGCCCTGTCGAACACCTTCGTCAAAGACCCCCACACGGTGGTGAAAGCCGGCCAGGTGGTGAAGGTCAAGGTACTGGAGGTGGACGTGAAGCGCAAGCGTATTGCCCTGACCATGCGCCTGTCCGACAGCGCGCCCGTCGCCGGCTCCCGCCCAGAGCAGCGTAGCGACCGCAACGACCGCCGCGCCATGGGCCAGCAGCAAAAGCAGCAATCGCGCGAGCCAGTCCAGCAAAGCTCGATGGCCGCCGCCTTCGCCAAGCTGCGCAGCTAAACAAAAGTCGGGGTCAGGTCTGTCTTTTGGACAGCTAACGCAATCATTTGATCTTGCTCAATACGCGATTTCGCTACCTTTCGCGTATTGATTTTGATCAAAGGGTAGCGCTGTCTGTCCGAATGACAGACCTGACCCCGAATTGCGCCAGGACATGACCTGTGTCATCAGGTAAGGCGCCGTTTCGCGGTAAAATGGCTGGATTCCAATCCTTAGCAGTGAGAATGCAATGAGCGACGTACAAACCTGGATCAAAGAAACCGTGACCAACACCCCCGTCGTGCTGTTCATGAAGGGCACCGCCCAGTTCCCACAGTGCGGCTTCTCCGGCCGTGCCATCCAGATCCTGAAAGCCTGCGGCGTTGAAAACATCGCCACCGTGAACGTACTGGATGATCCGGAAGTGCGCCAGGGCATCAAGGAATACTCGAACTGGCCAACCATCCCGCAGCTGTACGTGCGCGGTGAGTTCATCGGCGGCTCCGACATCATGTCCGAGATGTATGAATCCGGCGAACTGAAGGCCCTGCTGGACAATAATGGCTGATCGCCCGCAGCGGCTGGTCATTGCCATCACCGGCGCTACCGGCGCCGTGTATGGCGTGCGGCTGCTGCAGCATTTGAAGCAAGCGACGGGGCAGGATGGCCGTCCCGTCGAGACCCACCTGGTCATCTCCGACGCCGCGGTCCTCACCCTCCATCAGGAAACAGGCTTGCAGCGCAAGGAAGTCGAAGCGCTGGCCCATGTCGTCCATAAGCAGAACAATATCGGCGCTTCCATCGCCAGCGGCTCTTTCCAGGCCGACGGCATGGTGATCGCTCCCTGTTCAATGAAAACCCTGGCTTCCGTCGCGCATGGCCTGTCGGACAACCTGATCGCCCGTGCTGCCGATGTGATGCTGAAGGAGCGCCGCCGCCTGATACTGATGGTGCGCGAGACGCCTTTCAATCTTGCGCATCTGCGCAATATGACCGCTGTCACCGAAATGGGCGGCGTTATCTTTCCGCCATTGCCAAGTTTTTACCACCAGCCGGAATCCATCGATGAAATGGTGGACCACACCGTGGCCCGTGTGATCGACTTATTCGGCATATGTCACAATCTGGCCCCTCGCTGGAATGGCATGAACCCTTGAAAACATGCGCCTTTGCGGGCCAATGTATCAAGTTTGTTACAAAGTGGTCTGGTCGTTTGTGACATGGCAGGACACCATGTTGGCAGTATCAAAAACATCATTTTGACACTTGGGCGGGGCGCGCCGGGAGCCGGCGCGCTAAGTGAAACTCGGACGTGCTTTTGAAAGCAATTTGCCCCGTTTTGCGCAGGATAAATGGTGTCGTTTTGTTACTTTTGGTAGTTGACCCTCACCAGCATGCGAATAAATTCGCGCGCAATTTGCTTGTGATGGTCGTCCAGCCGTTGCAAATCAGCGATCAATTTGACGTCAGCCGACTCGAACCGGTTCAGGTTGCTACCGTTCGAATCTCCATTATGGTGCTCGATTTCGGCACCGCCAAAGCGCAGCCATTCAGCAGGAACGCCCAGCCACTGCGCAATCATGCGCAGCTTTTCCTGGGTCGGAATTGCCTCTCCAACCAGCCATTTTCGGGCGGCGTGGACCGTAATCGGTCTGCCCTCAAACCTGATGTTGAACTCTCTCGCCAGCCGGGTTGGGCTGTCCGGAGAGTAGTGGGCATTTTTCAAAGCCTGCTGGAGTCGCTGGCTGAAGCTTTCACGTTCGTTCGAAGAATTCATAGTTGCACTATTTCATGTCACAACATGAATGTCAGTCTCTAGAACCATCAGACCAATTGTGACAATTGTAGTTAACAACAATTAACAATTGGCGCTACAGACTGGACGATTTCCCGCTCTGCCAACCCGAATTTCTTTCGGTAAAATCGGTAAAAAGTAGCAGAATCTACTTGTCAGGACGACAAATAATCGGTTACAACTTTAGAAATAAAGTTGCTTGGCGACTACAAACCTAGGGGCTGTCTTTGTTGTCGACCGGTCGGCTGGTATTAAAGACCGTCGGTAACTTTATGCGCCTTTATGAATTTCATGATGCCGTGATCTCCGGTATCCCGGCGCACGATACCATCCCGCCATAGTTTGTGAAGGTGGGCCAGCGCTTCGCCCAACGCGAAGCTGAGTTGGTGGGCATCCAGCGGGCGGCGGAACATGATTGGTACTATCTCTGCCGCGGAGCGCGGCTGATCCGTGCAGGCGGCCAGCACCTCGGCCAGGCGCGCCTCGTGGTGATCGCGCAACTGCTTGATGCGGGTGTGCAGGCCTCGGAATGGCCGGCCATGCGAGGGCAGCACCAGCACGTCTTCCGGCAGGGTGGCGAAGCGCTCGAGCGAATCGAGGTATTGCTGCAAGGGGTTGGCTTCGGGTTCAACCGCGAAAACCGACATATTGGTCGAAATGCGCGGCAAGACCATGTCGCCGGAAATCAGCACATTGAGCTGTTCGCAGTAGAGGGCGGCGTGTTCCGGCGAATGGCCGAAACCGGTGATCACGCGCCAGGTGGCGTCGCCGGCCGCGATCACCTGGCCGTCATGCAGGCGCACATAGGAAGCCGGCACAGAAGGCACCAGCGAGGGGTAGTAATTCTTCCGGGAGCGCATTTTCTCCAGCATTTCCGGGTCGACCAGGCCATGCCGTTCAAAATGGGGGACGGCCGAAGGGCCGTCGACGCCGGGCAAGCCGGCCGACATCATGCGTGCGAAGGCATACTCGCCCGCCGTCATCCACAACGAGACGCCAAAGCGCTGGCACAGCCAATCGGCGAGCCCGACGTGGTCCGGGTGACAGTGAGTGGCCACTACGCGCCGCAGCGGCTGGCCAGCCAGCGGCCCGGCCAGCACGGCATTCCAGGCTTCCCTGCTGGCGTCCAGCGCCACGCCGCAGTCCACCGCGCTCCAGCCATCGGCTTCGCGCAACAGCCACAGGTTGATGTGGTCGAGCGCGAACGGCAACGGCAGCCGCATCCACGCCACGCCGGGCGCGACTTCGAGCACCGTGCCGCTGGCCGGCAGGGTGTCGCCAAATGGATAGTCAAGCTGGGATTCGAGCGGGTTCATGGCGTACAATAGATTGACGTTACGTAAACGGAAGATCCATTGTAAGCCATGCCGACCTACACCATCACCGAACTGGCCCGTGAGTTCGATATCACCCCGCGCGCCATCCGCTTCTATGAAGACCAGGGCCTGTTGAGCCCATCGCGCGAAGGTGCCGGCGGCCGCAACCGCGTGTATACCCCACGCGACCGCACCCGCCTCAAACTGACACTGCGCGGCAAGCGCATCGGCCTGTCGCTCAGCGAAATCAAGAGCCTGGTCGACATGTATGAGTCGCCAAAGGACACCGAAGCCCAGATGAACCGCTTCCTGGGCGTGCTGTCGCAGCACCGCGAGACGCTGGAACAACAGCGCGAGGACATCGAAATGTCGCTGCAAGAGATCGCCACCCACGAGGAAGAGTGCAAGCGCCTGCTGGCAGCACTTGCCGAAAAGCAAACTACGGCTACTTGACGTTTACGTTAACGTCACTCAGGCGTATCATTTGCGCTTCAATACCCAACACCAATAGAGGAAGACATGCTCCATCTCCCAGGCCTGACCTTTGATCACGGCGAAGACATCGCCGCCCTGCGCGAAGCGGTACAGCAGTTCGCCGCCGCCGAAATCGCCCCGCGCGCCGCTGAAATCGACCGCACCGACCAGTTCCCGATGGACCTGTGGCGCAAGATGGGTGAATTGGGCCTGCTGGGCATCACCGTCGGCGAAGAATACGGCGGCTCGAACATGGGCTACCTGGCCCACATCATCGCGATGGAAGAAATTTCCCGCGCTTCCGCCTCGGTCGGCCTGTCGTACGGCGCGCACTCCAACCTGTGCGTCAACCAGATCAAGCGCAACGGCACCGAAGAACAGAAGAAGAAATACCTGCCGAAGCTGATCTCCGGCGAGCACGTGGGTGCGCTGGCCATGTCCGAGCCGAACGCCGGTTCCGACGTGGTGTCGATGAAGCTGCGCGCCGACTTCAAGGGCGACCGCTGGGTGCTGAACGGCACCAAGATGTGGATCACCAACGGCCCGGACGCCGACACCCTGGTGGTGTACGCCAAGAACGATCTGGAAGCCGGCCCGCGCGGCATGACCGCCTTCCTGATCGAGAAGGGCTTCAAGGGCTTCTCCATCGCCCAGAAGCTGGACAAGCTGGGCATGCGCGGCTCCCACACCGGCGAGCTGGTGTTTGAAGATTGCGAAGTGCCGGCCGAGAACGTGCTGGGCGGCCTGGGCAAGGGGGTCAACGTGCTGATGTCCGGCCTGGACTTCGAACGCACCGTGCTGTCCGGCGGCCCGCTGGGCATCATGTCGGCCTGTATGGACGCCGTGGTTCCTTACATCCACGACCGCAAGCAGTTCGGCCAGCCGATCGGCGAATTCCAGCTGATGCAGGGCAAGCTGGCGGACATGTACTCCACCATGATGGCTTGCCGCGCCTACGTCTACGCCGTGGGCCAGGCCTGCGACCGCGCCACCTCGCCTGAGCAGGTGCGCGCATTGCGCAAGGATGCCGCCGGCGCCATCCTGTACTCGGCCGAGAAGGCAACCTGGATGGCAGGCGAAGCAATCCAGACCTTGGGCGGCAATGGCTACATCAACGAGTACCCGGTCGGCCGCCTGTGGCGCGACGCCAAGCTGTACGAAATCGGCGCCGGCACCAGCGAAATCCGCCGCATGCTGATCGGCCGCGAACTGTTCGCCGAGACCAAGTAAGCGAAGCCGCCCGCAAGGCCGCCATGATCCACGCCGCCTTCCCCAAGCTGCTGTCGTCGCAAATCGCGTTCGACATCGCGCGCACCATCCGCGAGGGGTTCGACAAGCACTACCGCCTGTTCCGGCAAGCGGCGCAGGCGGCCAAGCGGCATTTCGAGCAAGGCGACTGGGCGGTGGCCCAGGTCGCGGCGCGTGAACGGATCGACTTTTACGACAAGCGCGTGCAGGAGTGCGTGCAGATGCTGGAGGACGAATACGATCCGTCCGAGCTGACCGATGAAGTGTGGCGCGAACTCAAGCTGCACTACATCGGCATGTTGTCCGGCCACAAGCAGCCGGAGCTGGCGGAGACTTTCTTCAACTCGGTGTGCTGCAATATCCTGCACCGCTCCTACTTCCACAACGAATTCATTTTCGTGCGCCCGGTCGTATCGACCGAGTACATCGACACGGAAGAAGTAGCGCCGACCTACCGCGTGTACTACCCGGGCAAGGACGGCCTGACCTTCACGCTCAAGCGCATCGTCACCAACTTCCAGCTGAACACCCCGTTCGCCAACCTGTCGCGCGATGTCGCGCTGGTGGAAGAACGGCTGTCCGACCTGTTCGGCGAACTGGAACCGAATGCGCAAATACAGATTCTTTCGAGCCTGTTCTTCCGCAACAAGGGCGCCTACATCGTCGGCCGCGCCATCAACGGCAGCCGCGAACTGCCTTTCGTGGTGCCTATCCTGCACAACAAGAACAAGCAGCTGGTGCTGGATGCAGTGTTGACGGAGCAGCAGGACATCGTTCTGCTGTTCTCGTTCACGCGCGCCTACTTCCTGGTCGACATGGAAGTGCCGTCGGCCTACGTGCAGTTCCTGCGCAACCTGCTGCCGCTCAAGCCACGCAGCGAGATCTACACCATCCTCGGCCTGCAGAAGCAGGGCAAGAATGCCTTCTACCGCGACTACCTGCAGCACCTGAAGCACTCGTCCGACCTGTTCGCGATTGCGCCCGGCATCCGCGGCCTGGTGATGCTGGTGTTCGCGCTGCCGTCCTTCCCTTATGTGTTCAAGGTGATCAAGGACTTCTATCCGCCGCCGAAGGAAACCACGCGCGAGCAGATCAAGTCCAAATACCTGCTGGTGAAGCACCACGACCGAGTGGGCCGCATGGCTGACACGCTGGAGTACTCCAACGTCGCCTTCCCGCGCAACCGCTTCAGCGAAGAGCTGGTGATGGAGCTGAAGCACTTCGCACCATCGCTGATCGAAGAAGAAGGCGATCAGCTGGTGATCAAGCACCTGTACATTGAACGCCGCATGGTGCCGCTGAACATGTTCCTGTCGCACGCCGATGAAGTGGGCGACGATGCGGCACTGGAGCATGGCATCATCGAATATGGCAACGCCATCAAGGACCTGGTGGCAGCGAATATCTTCCCGGGCGACATGCTGTACAAGAATTTCGGCGTCACCCGTCACAAGCGTGTCGTTTTCTACGACTACGATGAAATTGAATACATCACGGACTGCAACTTCCGTGTGATTCCGGCGCCACGCAACGAGGAGGACGAAATGTCCGCCGAGCCGTGGTACCCCATTGGAAAGCACGACGTGTTTCCCGAGCAGTTCGACAAGTTCTTGCTCGGTAACGCGAAAATCCGAAAATACTTTATGAAGCACCACGCCGAGCTGCTCTCGCCTCACTGGTGGGCCAGGAAAAAAGCGCTGATCGCCAGTGGTGTCATTGAGGACGTGTTCCCGTATCCCCAGCACGTCCGTTTCCGCAACCGAGATTCGCTGCCCGAGGCAGCGAAGCAAGCAACACCTTCCCTTTTGGAGACCTTTGAAAATGAATGACCCAATCGTAATCGTCGGCGCAGCACGTACCCCAATGGGCGCCTTCCAGAGCGACTTCGCAAGCCTGAGCGCCAATGACCTGGGCGCAGTGGCCATCAAGGCCGCCGTCGAACGCGCAGGCATCAAGCCGGAAGCAGTCGAACACGTCTACTTCGGCAACTGCCTGATGGCAGGCCAGGGCCAGGCGCCAGCACGCCAGGCTTCGATCAAGGCTGGCCTGCCGGTATCGGCCGGCGCCGTGACCCTGTCCAAGATGTGCGGCTCCGCCATGCAGGCAGCGATCTTCGCCTACGACGCACTGGCAGCCGGCAGCGCTGAAGTGATCGTGGCAGGCGGCATGGAATCCATGACCAACGCCCCTTACCTGATTCCGAAAGCACGCGGCGGCTACCGCATCGGCCACGGCATGATGTTCGACCACATGATGTACGACGGCCTGGAAGACGCCTACACCCGCGACGCCAAGACCGGCGCCGGCCGCTCCATGGGCACCTTCGCCGAACAGTGCTCGGCTGCCTACAAGTTCACCCGCGAAGCGCAGGACAACTTCGCCATCGAATCCGTCAAGCGTGCGCAAGCGGCACAGGCATCCGGTGCCTTCAACTGGGAAATCGCCCCGGTGACCGTATCCGGCCGCGCCGGTGACGTAGTGATCGACAAGGATGAAGGCCCGCTGAAAGCCAAGATCGAAAAGATCCCAGCCCTGAAGCCAGCCTTCGCCAAGGACGGCACCATCACCGCCGCTTCGTCCTCCTCGATCAACGACGGCGCTGCCGCCCTGGTCATGATGCGCGAATCCACCGCCAAGAAGCTGGGCGCCACCGTGATCGCCAAGGTCACCGGCCACGCCACCAACTCCCTGGTGCCGGAACAGTTCACCACCGCCCCAGTGGGCGCGATCCAGAAGCTGCTGGCCAAGACCGGCTGGAAAGTCGGAGACGTTGACCTGTTCGAGATCAATGAAGCCTTCGCCGCCGTGCCAATGGCAGCGATGCACGACCTGGACATCCCGCACAGCAAGGTGAACGTGCACGGCGGTGCTTGCGCCCTGGGCCACCCGATCGGCGCCACCGGCGCGCGCATCATCACCACCCTGATCGGCGCATTGAAAGCCAAGGGCGGCAAGAAGGGCGTGGCAGCACTGTGTATCGGCGGCGGCGAAGCCACTGCCATGGGCATCGAGCTGGTTTAAGCACGATGGCGCTGGCACTCGTTATCGGCGCCTCGCGCGGCATCGGCCTGGAACTGGTTCGCCAGTACCTGGCCGACGGCTGGCGCGTGATCGCCACGGCCCGCAGGAAAGAAGATGTCGCCATGCTGGCCGAGATGGGTGCCGAAGCCCATAAGCTGGATGTAACGAATGTGGAAGCCGTAGCAGGCCTGGGCTGGAAACTGGATGGCGAACAGCTGGACGTCGCCATCCTGAACGCCGGCGTGTACGGCCCGCGCAGCGACGGCTTCCCGATGCAAACCGATTTCGACGCCGTCATGCACATCAACGTGCTGTCGGCGATGCGGCTGCTGCCGATCATCGCGCCGCTGGTGTGCGCGGGCCGCGGCAAACTGGCCGTGATGTCGTCGCGCATGGGTTCCCTCAGCGAGCGCCAGGGTTCATCCGGCTCGCTGTACCGCGCCAGCAAGGCCGCGCTGAACTCCGTGCTGGTCGACACCGCGCACCAGTTCGGCCCGCAAGGCGCCACCTGCGTGGCGCTGCACCCGGGCTGGGTGCGCACCGACATGGGCGGCGCCGGCGCCGCGCTATCGGTCGAAGAAAGCGTGCGCGGACTGCGCAAGGTGCTGGCCGAACTGCCGGCATCCGAACAAGCCGTCTACCGAGACTATGACGGTTCACCAATAGGCTGGTAAAGCCGAGCCCGTGTCACACCCTGGGGTCACACCCCAAGTGTGACACGGGCCCAGCCGTACAGAAAGATAACAATGATCCTCAACGAACAACACGAAATGATCCGCGACGCGCTGCGTGCGTTTTCGCAGGAGCGCCTGGCGCCCAACGCAGCGCGCTGGGATAAGGAACATCACTTCCCGAAAGAAGAACTGAAGGAACTGGCGGCATTAGGCGCCTTCGGCGTCGCCGTGCCGGAAGAACTGGGCGGCGCGGGCCTCGATTACGTTTCGCTGGCACTGGTGCTGGAAGAAATCGCGGCCGGCGATGGCGGCACCTCCACCGTCATTTCGGTGAACAACTGCCCGGTGTGCAGCATCGGCTTGATGTATGCGAACGAACAGCAGAAGCAGCAATGGCTGCGCCCGCTGGCGCAAGGTGAGATGCTGGGCGCCTTCGCCCTGACCGAACCGCACACCGGCAGCGATGCCGCCGCCCTGCGCACCACCGCCACGCTGGATGGCGGCGACTACGTCATCAACGGCACCAAGCAGTTCATCACTTCCGGCAAGCATGCCGACGTGGCGATCGTGTTTGCCGTGACCGACAAGGCAGCCGGCAAGAAAGGCATCAGCGCCTTCTGGGTGCCGACCAATACGCCCGGCTACATTGTGGCTGGCATCGAGCACAAGATGGGCCAGCATTCTTCCGACACCGCGCAGATCCTGTTCGAGAATTGCCGCGTGCCGGCAGCGAACATGATCGGCGAGCCAGGCCAGGGATACAAGATCGCCCTGTCCGGCCTGGAAGGAGGCCGTATCGGCATCGCTTCGCAATCGGTCGGCATGGCGCGTTCCGCCTTTGAAGCAGCGCTGAAATACGCACGCGAACGTGAATCGTTCGGCAAGCCGATCTTCGAGCACCAGTCGGTGCAGTTCAAGCTGTCGGAAATGGCGATGCAGCTGGAAGCCGCACGCCAGCTGATCTGGCATGCCGCGTCGCTGAAAGACGCCGGCCAGCCGTGCCTGAAAGAGGCGGCGATGGCCAAGCTGTTCGCCTCCGAGATGGCGGAGCGCGTCTGCTCCGACGCGATCCAGATTCACGGCGGCTATGGCTACACTGCCGACTTCCCGGTGGAACGCATCTACCGCGACGTGCGCGTTTGCCAGATCTATGAAGGCACGAGCGATATCCAGAAACTGCTGATCGCCCGCGCGTTGTGATGCAAGCGGGAGCTACGGCTCCCGCGTCGGCGGTTGTTGCGGCGAACCCGGGCAATCGCCGAGGCTGTCCAGGCTCTTTTTCGCCTGCTCCATTCCGTTCTGGCTCGCCATCGTGAACCAGTACTTCGCCTCGGTACACTTATCCGGGCTCGAAGTGCCCAGCACGCGCACGCCCAGGTTATATTGGGATGTCACGTGGCCATTTAATGCCGCCTTCCTGAACCAATAGTAGGCTGCTTCACGATTGCGGGTCGTAAAATCATAAAAGAAGCCCAGGCGGGCGGCCGCCCTGTTGTCGCCGGCATTAGCTTTGCCAACCAGTTCATTCCTTTCGGCTTCAGTCAACAAGAATGCAGAATTCGCATAATGCGGCTCTGCTTTTTTGGGCTGTTTATCATGCGCAATGACTTCAGTTGAAAGCAGGCACGCAGCGGAAAGCACGGCAATAATAGCGGTCGGTTTCGGCACATCGGTTCCCTTTGAGTTCTGGCAAGCATTACATGTTGCATGCCAAATGGCCAGCCCTTCGCGAATTTCGTCTGTTTGTAACACTTTGTCGGATTTCAAGTGCATATATGCTGAGAGGTTGTGGCTCTTATAAAATGTCCGCCATAAGGAGAAAGACATGGTTCATGTGATGTTGGTGGAAGATGATGAGCGCCTGGCCGAATTGGTCACGGAGTACCTCGCCGGTTATGAATTCAAGGTCGAGGTGGTGCCGCGCGGCGACGAGGCCCTGTCGCGCTTCAAGGCGGCCAATCCCGACGTCGTGGTGCTGGACCTGATGTTGCCGGGCATGGATGGCATGAAGGTCAGCCAGCAGATTCGCGACATCAGCGACGTGCCGATCCTGATCATGACCGCCCGAGAGGATTCCTACGATGAGGTATCGCTGCTGGAGCAAGGCGCGGACGATTTCATCAACAAGCCGGTGCAGCCGCGCGTGCTGCTGGCGCGCCTGCGCGCCCTGCTGCGCCGCCGCCAGGGCAAGCCGGAGGTGGACCACCTGAGCTTCGGCCAGCTGAGCATTGCGACCAGCGACCGCTCGGTCACCTGGCGCGGCCAGCCCTGTCCATTGTCGAATACGGAATACAAGCTGCTGCTGGTGCTGGCGGAAGCTGCGGGAACCGTGCTGTCTCGCGATGCGCTGCTGAAGACCATGCGCGGCATTGAATTCGATGGCCTGGACCGTTCGATCGATAACTCGATTTCAAAACTGCGCCGCAAGTTCGACGATACCGATGGCGAGAAGATCAAGACCGTTTGGGGCGAGGGGTACCTGTTCTCGCCGTCGGCCTGGAACTAGAACCGGTCAACCTGGGTCAGGTCCTGGCCCGCTCATTCAAACAGCGGCGCAATGGCGAGCGGGGTATTCTGGCTGACGACCTGGCCCTGCGCAGACCAGTCGGCAAAGCGGTAAGTAGCGGTACGATAAGTGCCGAGCGTTTCGCCGTCGAAGGCTGGACCATCAACTACTGGCAGGGGCGCTTCGCGCGGCCCGTATTTCGCCTGCACCAGCGCATCCGCGCGATTGCCGAACACGAAACGCACACCGCCGCACTTTTTCGAGCCGTAGGAGGAATCAATGTAGCGCTGGTAGGCCAGCGCCTGTTCGCACGCTGCCCGCAAGTCGGTCGACTCGTAAATGCCGTCGTTGCGCGTCAGGATCGTGACGCGCGGCGCAAAGCGGTAGCTGGCCATGCGGCGGTTCAGCGCCAGCACGGCGTTATCATCGTAGGCTGCCTTCAGCAGCGGGAAAACGGCGCGGCCGGTGGCGTCCAGCGGCAGGTTAAGCTGGGTGTTCTTGCCTGTCAGCGTCAGGTGCAAGCCTTCCAGCGTCGCCATCGGATCACGCGGGCTGACTTCGTAATGGATCTGCAGGAAGTTCTTCGGCTTGCCGTATTTGGCAAACACGACCATCTGCTTGTAAGCGTCGCGATAGCTGACCCACTCCTCCTGCGCCTGGACGGCGCAGCTCACCACTGCCAGGCATACAGCCGGCAGCGTGGTGCGGAGCAAGGTCAAAATCTTCATCAGAATCGGTAAGCCAGGGCCGTGGAAACGGAATAGTTGGTAGCCCGTTCGACCAGCGGGCTGTCCTTTGCATCGCCGACAAGGCGGTTGACCGTGGCGCCGGAAGTCAGCATCCAGCTTGGGCTCAACGCCCAGTTCCAGCGCACGCCGGCGCGCACATCCTGAACGCCAGCGCCGGGGCGGTAAGCGCTATTGATGCCGGAGCGGTCGGCTTCGTCCTGGGTCACACCAAACCAGGTTTCGCTATAGGCGCGGTTGACCAGCGAAACGCCGGCCGACAGCACCACGCTGTGGTGCGGCGCCACGTCTGTCATCATGTACTGCATGGCGGCATGCAGGCGCGCACCATTGCGCTCCCTGCCGCTGCCATAAGTCAGCGTGTTCGTCAGGCGCAGCTTGGGCGACAGGTAATAGTTGAAGAAGCCGCCGGCCAGGACGCGGTGTTTGATCACGTCCATATCGCGCAGCCGGTTGGAGTCAATTTCCTCGCGCTCACGGAACTCGTCAGGGCGAAGATTGGTGTGGGCTGTGCGCGCGCCGGATTCTGCGGACACGCCGCTGAAACTGAAGGAGACGCCATCCTGGTCGCGGCGCGGCGACAGTGCCAGCATCGGCCCGAATTCCACCGATGGCGTCTGCGACAGGTGCCAGCCCAGGGCGGTGCCGGAAACAAAAATACCATTGCTCCACTGGACCTGGAGTACCGGCATGGCCAGGGTGCGGTTGTCGCTCGATCCGTCGTAGCGGGGAACCGACTGGGCGCCAATACCAATATACATATCGCGGCTGCCGTCTGGCATCGGGTTGGTGGCCGGCGTCTGCGCAGCTACGGTGCTGCAGGCGCTGGCAATGGCTAGGAACAGGTACTGTCGCATATATACGTCTACTGTTGGGATAGCCGTACATTTTAAATGCAATACCATCCCATCCCTCTAAAACGCTCAGTTCCTGATGAAGTTCACCGTTGTATCGATGCGATCGACAACAATCATCTGCACCGGTGCGGTGACAACTGCAGCGCACATCATGGTGGGCAGCGGCGGGGTCAGGTGATAATTGACTGCCACCATGCCGCCGCTGATAGCCACGCGGTCGATCGCGTACGAGGAGCAGGGATCGACATAGCCCCACGCCACGGCCAATACCATCTTGCGTGTGAAGTCGACGTTAGGCAAATCGGGCACAGGGAAGATGTTCAGGTAGGTGCTGTACCACAGCTTTTGCATGCTTTCGCTGTCGCGAACCACGAAAGTGGTTGGTGTCTGCACACCCGAATAGCTCACATTTGCGAGTTGTTCGAAAGCCAGCGTACCGTCAGCTAGCCGTGGTGCGGCAGCCAAGGTATGCGTGGTCGCACCGCCGCCTCCGCCGCCGCAGGCGACGAGGAACAGGGCTCCCAACACGGGCAGGCAGCGAATGATCTGGTTCATGACGATTTCCTCCCGGCGATGGTGTGATCTTAGGTAAAGCATCGCCTGAAATCCGCCCTGAGCTGTACGCTTTTTGTCGCAAATTTGTACGACAGGTTCACTGCAAGCCATTGTTTCTTATACAATACGCCTTGATGAATCGCCTGTTCTTCCGTTTTTTCATACTGGTGATGCTGTCCATCAGTGCGGCGGCATTCATCGTCTATTTCGCCATCAACCGCCTGTTTGGCGACCCCCTCGATTCGATTGCGCGGCGCCAGGCCGCAGCCCAGATCTTCCTCCTCGAGCAGTACATCGACCAGGCCCCGGCCGACCAGTGGCTGGACCGCCTGAACAAGGTGCGCGAGGTTTCCGGCGTGCGTTTCGAGCTGGTGCCGCTGGGCGATGTGCGGCGGCAGCTGTCCGGCATCGACGCGGCGGGCTTCGAGCGCGGCGACGTGGTGCTCGATATCGGGCGCAAGGCCTTCTACCGGCGTGTGGACCTGGTCGGTGAGCGCTATATCGGCAGCAACGAGGAAGCGCTAGTGGCGCAGGACTTGCCGATCGATATCGGCTTTGCGCTATCGATGGAGGCGGTGCGCTACCTAATCGTGGCCCTGGTGCTGCTGATTCCGATCGCGGCCTGGTCGCGGGCGCACTGGCAGGGGCTGCAGCAGCTATCCGATGTGGCGGACCGCTTCGGCGGCGGCGAACTGGGGGCACGGGCGCATATGGAGCCCAAGGACAGCATCTATCCGCTGGCGGAGCGCATCAACCACATGGCCGACCGCATCGAGCGCTTGCTTGATTCCCAGCGCAACCTGCTGCACTCGGTGGGGCATGAGATTCGCACCCCGATCGCACGGCTTGAATTCGCGCTGGAGTTGCTGCGCGATGCGGCGGAAAACCCGGCGCTGGACAAGCGCATCAACGCCATGGAAGGCGACCTGCGCGAACTGAAGGAGCTGGTCAACGAGCTGCTTGGCATGACCCGCCTGGATGCCGAACAGCACCTGCAGCGCCGTCCGTTCGACCTGAGCTCGGCACTGGCCCATTGCCGCGAGACCCTGCCGCCTTCCGAAGGCATGCTGCTGGAAATGGAATTGGGCGGCACGCTGGGCCAGTTCAGCGGCGACCAGCGCTTGCTGGAACGCGCGGTCGGCAACCTGCTGCGCAATGCGCTCAAATACGGCACGCGTTCGGTGCGCCTGGGCGCGGCGCGGATCGGCAGCGTAGTGCAGGTGGTGGTCGAGGACGATGGTCCCGGCATCCCGCATGCCGAGCGCGAACGCATTTTCGAACCCTTCTACCGGCTGGACCGCAGCCGCGACCGCAATACGGGCGGCTTCGGCCTGGGGCTATCGATCGCGCGCAAGGCGGTGCAACTGCATGGCGGCACCCTGGTGGCCGGCAGTTCCGCGCTGGGCGGGGCGCGCTTCACGATCACGCTGCCGGGCTAGCAGGCGGTCTTGGTCTGCAGGCGGTGCGGGGCCTTGTTCTGCTCCCCGCGACCGACCCGTTCGAATTCCGAAATCACCTGCGCGCCGAACAGCAGCAGGGTGGCGCCAATTTCCAGGCTGAACATGACGACGATGGCCGTCGTCATCGAGCCGTACACCAGGTTCACCTGCGACAGTGTGGTGAAGTACCAGACCAGCACATGGCGTGCTACTTCCCACAGCGCAGTGGCGGTGGCGCCGCCGATCAGGGCGTGCGGCCAGGACAGGCGACCGACCGGCATGACCAGGTAGATTGAGCTCAACATCAGAACCTCCCCCGCCAGTCCCAGCAGGTAGAGCAGCACGCCGGACAGGCCGTGCAGCGACCACTTATAGCCGAACAGGTGCACGCTTTCCTCGCCGATCACCTGCAGGCTGCCCGCCACCAGGGTCATCACCAGCGCCCCAACGCCAAGGAACAGGATGTAGCAGTAGGGCAGGACCGCCGACACCAGGTAATGACGCCGGCGCACCTTGGCGCGGTGCAGGAAGATGAAGCACATGGCGTTTTCCAGCACGGAGAAAGCCAGGGAGCTGAAGAACAGCATCACCAGCACCAGCGCCCAGCCGACCAGTTCACGATGCTCCAGGAAATGGCCGACTTCGGCCACCACGGCCTTTGACTGCCCGGGGATCAGCCACTCGAGATAGCGGCCGATAATCTGCAGCAGCTCCTGCTGTGGAATGATATGGGACAGCGCCACCACCACCAGCATCAGCAGCGGAACGATGGACAGCAGCGAGTAATAGGCCACGGCGCCGGCCAGCAACAGCCCCTGGTTGGCCCGGAAACCCTTCAGGCACTGCAGGGCAAAATCCAGGGGATGCGCCAGCACAAAAGCCACCGCCCTGTGCTTGAGTATTCGCATCGCCCCATTCTACGCCGAAGTCCGCTGACGAGCCCGTGTCACACCGTGGGGTCACACCCCGAGTGTGACACGGGCTCGACTGTGCATTAGTTGAGCTCGTGTCACTGTTAGGGTGTGACCCCATGGTGTGACACGGGCTCTGCTGTGGCGCTAGGAGACGGCGGGTTCGAGCAGGGTGAGGGTCTGACGTTCGGTGTCGAGGCGGGCGCGGATGCCCATCGGGAGGGTGAACTGGTCGCGGATATGGCCGAAGCTGTAGCCGCTGACGGCGGGTACTTTCAGGGGCTTGAGGTGTTGGTCGGTGGTTTCGTCCAGCGTCAGGGAAATGTCGCTGTCTTGCGGGCCGCAGTTTTCGCAAATGCCGAGCATGATGCCGGCGGCCTGATCGAATTTGCGGTTGAGCTGGAGCTGCATCAGCATGCGGTCGATCCGGTACGGCGCTTCGTTTACCTCTTCCAGGAACAGGATGCCGCCCTTGTAATTGCTGGCGTATTCGGTGCCGACCAGGGCACTGACCAAGCATAGGTTGCCGCCAGTCAGCGGACCTTCACACTGACCGGGCACCACCGTGCGCAGTCCGTAGTGCGGTTCTTCCTCTGCCTTACGGCTGTTTTCCAGCGCCATCGGGATGGTGTATTCGTCCTCCGGTTGCATCAGCACATGCATCAGATGGGTCACCGAGTAGTCGGAGAAGGTGGAGGAGGCTACCGGGCCGTGGAATGTGACCAGTCCGACCTTCTTCTGGATCGCCAGGTGCAACGCCGTGATGTCGGAGTAGCCGATCAGGATCTTGGGATTGCGGCGGATCAGCTCGTAGTCGAGGTGCTCGAGCAACTGGATGCAGCCAGAGCCGCCACGAATTGCCCAGATCGCGGTAACTTCGGGGTCGGTAAACATGGCGTGCAAGTCTTCCAGCCGCTGCTCGGGGAAGCCTCCGTAGTTGCCATACACGGCTTCCAGGTTACGGCCCAGCTTGACGTGGAAGCCCAACGATTCAATATTCTTGATGGCCTTGGCAATCGCCGGGGCGTCGGTGTGCCCGCCGGGGGCGATCAGGCCCACCGTATCGCCAGCTTTCAGGCGTGGCGGCTTGACCAGGGCGGTTTTCTTCATGGTTGGCTTTCGGGAAACTGAACGGCCGCCTGCCGCTGCCGATACTCCAGGGAGTGTGGCAGCGGCCAGGGCGGCCGTTACGATTCGGCCAAAACTGCGCCGGGTAATCACATCAGTAGAACTTGTATTTCAGGTTGAGCGCGAAGGAGCGGCCACGGCCGTCTGCCACGCGCGGGTCCCAACCGGCGCCCACCACCTCGTCCACATTATGGGCGGTGAATGGCGGGTCGGTGTCGAACAGGTTCTGGATGCCGGCCGTGATGGTGGTGTTCTTGAAGCCGGTGTACGTGCCCGAAATGCCGAAGATGCTGTAGTGCTTGATCTTCGGGTCAAAGCCGGCGGGCGGCGTGCCTTTGCCGCCATTTGGCAACTGGTCAGCGTAGTGCGAGGCGAATTTGTTGTTGAACAGTACACTCCAGTCGCCGCGCGAGACGGTCAGGCCGGCATTGTGCTTCCAGCGCAGGTAGACGTCGCGGGTGGCGAACTGGCCGACTTGCTCGATGAATGGCTGGCCTTCGAACTCGGCGAACTTGAAGGACTGCATCCAGGTGCCATCCAGCGTGGCGGTGGTCTTGTACTCGCCGAACTTGCCGTCATGGCGCATGCCCAGGTCCAGGCCGCGGGTTTTCAGGCCGGCGGCATTGATCCAGCCTGCCTCCACGTGGTCGATCACACCGGTTTGCGGGTTACGGATGATGTAGTCGTTCAGGTACTGCCAGTTCTTCAGCACTATTTGCGGCGTGCGGTTCAGGATGCGGTTCTGGATGTTGATCGCCCAGTAGTCCAGCGAGGCGGTGAAGCCGGTGAACGGCGCGATCACCATGCCAAGCGTGCCTTGCTTGGAGGTTTCGGGCTTCAGGCCCGGATTGCCGCCCGAGAAGTAGTTCAGGCGTGGAATGGCGCAGAAGGCCGGGTCGCCCGGATGCTGGGCGCAGCCCTCCTGGTCGATGGTGCCGTTGGGCAGTTCGCCCAGCAGGCGGCCCGAATAGAGCTGGGTAAAACTCGGCGCCAGGAAGCCCTTCGAGGCGGAGCCGCGGAACATCAGGTTCTGTGATGGCTGCCAGCGGAACGACACTTTCGGGTTGGTGGTGGCGCCGATCACCGAATAATCGTCGCGGCGCACTGCGAGTTGCACTTCCAGGTCCTTGATCACCGGGACGATCATTTCAGCGTAAACCGCCTTGATATTGCGGCTGACCCGGTCCTGGTTGGCGTTGCCGGGAGCGAGCAGGATCTTGGTCGCGTCGACATCCTGCGCGAACTCGTAAGTTTCCTTGCGCAGGTCGAGGCCGACTGCCATCGATACGGCACCCGCCGGGAGCTGGAATACCTCGCCCGAGATCGAACCATCGAGCTGGGTCATGGTGGTCTTGCCATGCTGCAGGCGCCCGCGGAACTTGGTCGATTCGATCAGGTTCATGGCTTCGTCGGTCTGGCTCTGGCCGGGCAACAGCCACGGATTGATCTTGCCGGTGCCAAGGGCTGAGTAGATCTGGCTGGTCCAGCCATAACCGTCGACCAGGTCGGTCTTGGTGGTGCTCTGGGCGCGCGACAGGCCAAACTTGTAGTCGTATTTACCCGCCAGCACGCCTTCCATGCCGATCAGTCCGCGCAGGTTTTCGGTCACGTTCTCCTGGGTGCGGTTGCCCCAGGGGGTTGAGCGCCATTTGTAGATGATCGGCTTGGTCTTGTCGTAAGCAGGAATGAACTGCGTCATATCCAGGTAATACGGGCCATTGACCGGATAGGCGGCGCCATTGGCCAGGCTGGTCGAAATCTGCACCGGGGTCAGTTCGGCAGTCGCCTTGGTGCGCGAGCCCAGCAGCTCCGCGAACAGCTTGTGCTCAGGGCTCAACTGGAAAGTCGCGCGCGAGATAGCGTTGGTGCGTTCGACCGGGAAGCTGATCACGTAGTCCGCGCCATAGTCATAGGCACAGGAATACCTGGTGCGGGTTGGCGCCGTAACGTCTTTCCACAGGTCGGTCTGGTATTGAGACATGCCGGGAATGCTGCCGCACTTGCCCTGGAAGCTCAGCGGGCTGGCCTGTAGGTAGGTGGTGTTGTCTCCTGGGACCTTGAAGCCCGTTCCCAATGCCGTGCCGGCGCCGGTCAGGATGTTGGCGTAGGGCGTGCCGGTGGTGTCCGGCGACAGGCCGCGCTCCGGCTGGAAGCCATTGGCGAAGTCGCGCTGGCTGGACGACAGCTTGTCGTTGACGTCATGCGTCACGCTGGCCATCACGTTCCAGCCCTGTTCGGCCAGGCTGCCCACGCCGCCCAGCAGGGAGTACCGGCGCTGCATGCCGCCACCGGCTTCAGTTGCGTTGTAGCTGGCTTCCGCTTCCAGGCCGGTGTAGTCCGTCCGCAGGATGAAGTTGACCACGCCGCCGATCGCGTCGGTGCCGTAAATGGCAGAAGCACCGTCTTTCAGGATTTCCACGCGCTGGATGGCTCCGAGCGGAATCGAATTCAGGTCGACCGCCTTGCCGGAGGCGCCGTGGTTGCCCACGCGGCGGCCATTCAGCAGCACCAGGGTGGCGTTCGGGCCCAGGCCGCGCAAGGAGGCGAAGGAGGCGCCGCCGGACACGCGGTCGGCGTCGGCGCCGAACACGTTGTTACCCGAAGTCATATTGTCGGCGCCGGTACCGTTGGCGGAAATGCTGCGCAGCAGGTCCTCAGTGCTGGTGATGCCGGCCTTCTTGATGGCATCGAAGGTGATGACTTGTACCGGGAGGGCGCCTTCGGCCGCTACACGCTTGATGCTGGAACCGGTGATCTCGACGCGCTGCATCGGCTGCGCAGCTTCCTGTGCGATTGCGGGGCTGACCACTCCAATGAGCGCAATCAGTTGCGCCAGCTTTTTAACCTTCACGAGCCTCTCCCAAGATAGGTGTTTTTTGCAGGTTAGCTCCGGAGAAATCTTGTCATCCAATGAAAATTACTCTTACGTCCATAACCTAATGTAATGCCGGCGTCACATTGCTTTTTGCTTCAATGTCGAGGTAGCGCCAGTTGGTGAGTTCGACTGGGTGTCGGTTGTAGTTTTTAAGCCACGGTTGCTGGATATCGGCCGAGATCGGGTGGATCAGCAATACCCAGGGGTTATAGGCGTGGATCAGCTGGTTCAGCTCGCGGTACAGGGCGTTGCGCTCCGCACCGTCGCTGAGCTGGCGGGCTTTCTCGTAACGGGTGTTGTAGTCAGGCAGGTTGAAGCGGGCGTAATTGGCGCGGCCGCTATTTGGGCCCCACAGCAGCTGGAAGAAGTTGTCCCCGTCCGGGAAGTCGGCGATCCAGTTGGTTTCGAACATCTGCACCTTGCCGAGGCGGCTGGCCTTGATGATTTCGGTCTTCTTGTCGGTCTTGAAGCTGACCCGGATGCCCAGGGCATTCAGGTTCTTGCGCCACAGCTCGTCGCGCAGGCGGCCGACCATGGTCGGCTCGCTGTGCATGACCAGCGCCAGCGGTTGCCCGTTAGGCAGGGTGCGGAAGCCGTCCTTGCCCACCTTGTAGCCGAAGCGGTCGAGCAGGGCTTTGGCCAGCTTGGGGTTGTAGCTGATCGGGCTGCGATAGGCCCGGTCGTAGCCCAGCACGTTCGGCGGCAGCGGGCTTTGCGCGGGGATGGCCAGGCCTTTCTTCAGCAGGGCGATGTCCTCGGGGCTGTTATAACCCAATGCTATGGCGCGGCGCAGGGCGACCTTTTCCTTGCTGTAGCCGCCGATCACCGGATCGTCCATGTTCATCCACATGTAATAGGTCTGCAGCACCGGGAATGGGGACAGCACCATGCCACGTGCGGCCAGGTCCTTTTTCAGCACTGGCTTGGCCGACGACGGATCGAGCACCATGTCGCGCATCGACTCGGGCACCTGCTCGATATAGTCGAACTCGCCATTCAGGAAGCCCAGCACGCGCGACTGGTATTCCTCCATGATCTTGACTTCGACCTTGTCGACAAGCGGCAGGTGCTTGCCTTGCCAGACCTGGTGGTAGCCCTTGTTGGCGGCCAGCGTGATCTTGTCGCTGCGCTTCCATTCTTCGATGACGAAGGGACCGCTGCCGACCGGGTGGTTGCCGACCTGGCTGCCGTAGGCATCGGTCACCTCTTTCGCCACCGCGCCGGTAGCCGGCAGGGCAAGATAGAACAGCAGGCTTGGGTCGGGTTCTTTCAGCGTCAGGCGCAAGGTGTACTTATCAAGCACGCGCAAGTCCGCCAGTTTGCCCTCGAACATGAAGGACCAGGGCGACTTTAACGCCGGATCGAGGAGGCGTTCGATGGCGAATTTATAATCCGAGGCCGTAACTTCGCGCTTCTTTCCCTTAAATGCGGGATCATCGCTGAAGAACATGCCGGGCTTGAGGTGGAAGGTCCAGACCTTGCCGCTGGCATCGCTGGTCGGCATTTCGCGCAGGCTGCTGGGGGCCAGTTTGACCGGGCGCGCTTCGTAGTCGTAGCGCAGCATCGGCTCAAACAGGTTTTCAAGCAGGCTCAGGCTGGCCAGATCGGAGGCGACGGCAGGATCGAGGCCGGTTTCGCCCGTCGACAGGAAGGCGTGCAGGACTTTGTCGGCTGCCAGCACTGCCGGAGCTGCGCCAGCCAGGGCAAGGGACAGGGCGGCGGCGAGAACGCGAAAGTTTTTCATGCGGCGGAGCATAAGCCAGTGCGTGGCGATACGCCAGCTTATAACTTTTTTACATGAGCGAAGCGCATACTTTCATCCGCTGGCCCTATACTTTCGCTGCAAAATTGGTCATTCCACTACAAGAAGTACATCCATGTCCCTCAATTACATCTGGTCCGGATTTTTCCTCGTCGGCTTCGCAGCCGCCATCATCCAATGGCTGTTCATGGGCGATACGGAGATCTTCAAGAAGATCATCGACGGGACTTTCGAATCCGCCAAGCTGGGTGTGATGGACATTGCGCTGCCGTTGGCAGGCGTCATGACGCTGTGGCTGGGGATCATGAACGTAGGCGAAAAGGCGGGCGCAATCGGCTGGCTGGCCAAGATCATCTCGCCCTTCTTCTCGCGCATCTTCCCGGAGGTGCCGAAGGACCACCCGGCCACCGGTCTTATGGTGATGAACTTCTCGGCCAACCTGCTGGGCCTCGACAACGCCGCCACTCCATTCGGCCTGAAGGCGATGGAAAGCCTGCAGTCGCTTAACCCGAACAAGGACACGGCCAGCAACGCCCAGATCATGTTCCTGGTGTTGCACACTTCCGGTCTGACCCTGATCCCGCTGGCGATCATGGCGCAGCGCGCCATCCTCGGCGCGGCCGATCCCTCCGATATTTTCATTCCGTGCATGATCGCCACCTACGCCGCTACGATCACCGGCATCATCGCGGTCGGCATCCGCCAACGCCTGAACCTGTTCGACCCTGTGCTACTGGCCTGGATCGGCGGCATGACGGCGGCCATCGCGGGACTGATCTGGTATTTCACCGCTTTCCTCACGCGCGAGCAGATCGAGGTGGTGTCCAAGGTGGCGTCCAACCTGATCCTGATTTCGATCATCGCGGCCTTCATCATCGGCGCCTTGCTCAAGAAGGTGAACGTGTACGAGGCGTTCATTGAGGGCGCGAAGGGCGGCATCCAGACTTCGCTGACGGTGATTCCTTATCTGGTCGGCATGCTGGTGGCGATCAGCGTACTGCGCAACGCGGGCGTCTTCGGTTTGGTAATGGATGCTTTCAACTGGGTGTTCAGTGCGCTCGGCCTGCGCACGGATTTCGTGCCTTCGCTGCCGACCGCGCTGATGAAGCCTTTCAGCGGTTCCGGTTCGCGCGCCATGATGATCGATGCGATGAAGACCTACGGACCCGACTCCTTCGTCGGCCGCCTGGCTTGCATCTTCCAGGGTTCGGCCGATACCACCTTCTATATCGTGGCGCTGTACTTCGGCTCGGTCGGCATCCGCAAGACACGCTATGCAATTTCCGCCGGCCTGATTGCGGATCTCGCGGGGGTTTTGACCGCGATTGCGGTAGCCTACGTGTTTTTCGGTTAAGGACCCATTGATGCGCCGCCTGCTTCTTGCCACATTGTTTGCCACATTGTTTGCCGCAATCAGCGCTTGCGCCCAGGCGGCGCTGCCGGAGCCGATCGCCAGGCTGGCCGCCGAAAAAGGCATTCCGGAAAATGCCATCGGGGCGGTGGTGCTGCGCGGCGATGAGGTGCTGGTGTCGCACGAAGCGACGCGTACCTTTACGCCTGCCTCGATCATGAAGCTGTTCACCACCATGGTGGGCCTGGATGTGCTCGGGCCCCAGTTCCGTGGCCGCACCGAGCTGCGCACAACAGGAGAAGTTGCGGGCGGCGTGCTGCATGGCGACCTGGTGCTGCGCGGCGGCGCCGATGGCGACTTCACTGCCGACGCCTTCACGCATATGCTGGAAAAACTGCGCACCAAAGGCATCCGCAGGATCGAAGGCAACCTGGTGCTGGACCGCCAGCTCTGGCAGCCGGCGCGTGCCGATGCAGGTGCGCCGCCGTTCGATGAATCGCCTGAGGCGTATTACAACCTGATTCCCGATGCGCTGCTGCTGAACATGAACCTGCAGACCCTCGATATCACGTCCGATGCGAAGTCGATCAAGGCCAGCGTGCTGCCGGAACTGGACAATGTGCGCGTGCGTTCCGAGCTGACCTTGGTAGACCGCGATTGCGCAAAGTGGGAGGACGGCTGGAAGATTCCCGAATACGTGCGCAACGGTCCAAACCTGACCGTGGTGCTGAAGGGGACATTCCCGCGCAACTGCAGCCGGACCAATGTGATCAATGTCCTGGACCGCACGGATTACGCCGAGCGCCTGTTCCGCGCGACCTGGGAACGGCTTGGAGGCCAGTTCAGTGGCCAGGCGGTCGAGGCTTCCGAGGCGCAGTCACGCGCCTTCAATAGCGGTTCGTCGACGCTGTTGGCCGAGCATGTGAGCCGATCCCTGCCCGAGATGGTGCGCGATACCAACAAGCTGTCCGACAATGGACTGGCCCGCACCATTTTCCTGAGCCTGGGCAGCCTGCAGGCCGATCCCTTGCTTGGCAGCCGGCCGCTGCCCGACCTCGCGGACGCTCCCGCCGCCCAGCCCCAATGCTGCGCCATGATGGATGCGCCACCTCGCATGCCCACGCAGGTCCGTGCCGAACTTGAGATCCGCACCTGGCTGCGCGGCCAGGGCGTCGACGATACCGGCATGGTGTTCGAAAACGGTTCCGGCCTGTCGCGCATCGAACGATTTACTCCCAATCAGATGGCCGGCCTGCTGAGGGTCGCGCAAACGTCCCTGTGGGCGCCCGAGTTCCTCACTAGCCTGCCGATTGCGGCGATCGATGGCACCATGAGGCGCCGCCTGAAAGAAAGCCCTGCAGCGATGCGCGCCCGCATCAAAACCGGTTCCCTCAAGAACGTGGTCGCGATCGCCGGCTACGTCCCCGACGCCAGTGGCCGCCAGTGTATCGTGGTGGTCATGGTCAACCACGAACGCGCTGGCAACGGCAATGGCCGCGCGCTGGCAGACGGCGTGATCGATTGGGTCGCGCGCAGCGCGGCACCGCAAGCGGCAAACGAGGTGCCGAGCGCACGATAAGGAGCATCCATGAGCGAAACGAAACAGTATTGGTTCCCAGCCAAAAGCCATGGCTGGGGATGGGGCGTGCCTGGCACCTGGCAGGGTTGGCTGGTGCTTGCCGCCTACGTGGTGGCCATGGCGGCCGGCGCAGTGGTGCTGAATCCTGCGCGTTCACCGCTTGGATTCCTGGTCCTGACCACGGCCGCCACGGCGATCTTTATCCTGGTTTGCTACCTCACGGGTGAACCTCCGCGCTGGCGTTGGGGGAACGATGGCAAGACGAAGTAAAGGGATTCCGAGCGCGCTGCTGGCGGTTGTAGTTGCGGTGGCGGCGTATTGGTACTGGTCGCCGCTGCTGGTTGTGCACCAGATGAAGGAAGCGGTGCGGGTGCATGATGTGGAGGCCTTCAATAGCCACGTCGATTTTCCGGCGCTACGCGAGAACATGAAGGACGATATCGCCGGCAAGCCGGGCGACGATGCGCTCAGCGGCTTCGGGCGCCTGCTCGGCGGCGTGGTGGTGGATGCACTGGTGCGGCCGGAGGCGGTGATGTTTGTGCTGGAGCACGGTGATTTTGCGAAGAAGCGCGACCGGCGCCACGAGGATCGCGACGCCCGTGACCGTGAGCGGGAACGGGACGAAGAGCCGGACTCCGGCGCAGCGAAACCGAAATGGGTGACCGAGCGCGATGGCGTCGACCGCTACATCGTCCGCAACGACAAGATCGCGCTGGTCTTCGTCCGCAACGGCTTTGCGGACTGGAAGCTGTCCGAATTTCGCCTATGACGCGCGCAGCACCTTGCGCGTGGCCCACACGATTGGAAGGCTGAACAGGAAGATGTGCGACAGGATGTCCATGCCCCATGAGAAGGCATTGAACGTCACCGGGCGCGGGAACGCCGATAGCGGCAGCACCACCAGTCGCATCGTGAAGAACACCAGCAGGCCGTAGCCGACGGCCGCCAGCAGCGGTTTGCGCGCCAATGCCGGGGCGCGTCGCGCCGCGAAGAAGAAGAGCGCCATCCACACAAAACTCAAGGCGAAGTGGCAGGCCAGGCCGAATGCAGCGGCGGGAGCGCCGCCGGTGAAGGCCGCCTTGCCCAGTGCACCGCTGGCCACCACTTGCAGCAGGCGCTCCGGCGGCATGCCGTTATAGCCGGCGAAGCTGATCGCGAACAGGATGTCCAGCAAGCCGCCCAGCGTGCCGCCGGTCAGGATTGCTCGTGTGGTAGACCAGGGCTGCTGCATAAGGGCTGTCTCCTTATAGGACTTTGGTGTAGTCGCGGCGCACCAGCACGCGGTCGCCGCAGTCGAAATGCCACCATTCGCTGTTGATGCCGGCGAAGCCAGCCTGGAACATGGCATCGCGCAGCAACTGGCGGTTGGCGACTTGTGCGGCAGTCAGTTCCCCGCTGGCGAGGTGCCGTGCCTCAAGCACCGGGTGCGACAATTCCGTCATGTCGTCGAAGCCCGTGCCCATGTCGAGCTCCTGGCCGGATGGGTCGAGGATGGTGATGTCGACCGCCATGCCGAAGGAATGGATCGAGCCGCGTTCCGGCGGCGCCAGGTACATCTGCAGGCTGGTGCCGGCCAGCGCCTGCCACAGCTCTTCCTGCACGCGGTGCGGGCGCAGGGCGTCGAGCAGCAGCGCCTTGTAGCCGGGAGCGCGCCGTGCCAGGTAAGCCACCACCCGTTCGATGGCGGCGGCGGCGTCGCGATGCAGCCAGGCGCAATCGAGCGGCGAATACAGGTCGCGGCCGACGAAGTTGTCCGGCCCCGCATAGCGCAGGTCGACCGCGATACCGGCGATGGTGGCCAGGTGGCGGAAGTCGGGGTTACCGAGAACGTCTTCGCTGCGGGTGGTCTTGCTCATTGCTTTCCTTGTTCCAGGCAGGCGCGCGCCATGCTGGCGATGGAGTCGGCCAACTGGCGGGCGCCGTGCGACAGCGGCGCGTGGCTGTTCGTCAGCAGGAAGAGCTGGATCGGAATGGCCGGCGCCCACTGGCGTTTCTGCACCTTGGCCGGATCGGCCGACGCCGCCGTGAAAGGATCGACCACGGCCAGGCCGGCGCCGGCTTCCACCAGCGAACGGGCAATCTGGTAAGTCTGCACCGTGGTGCGGAAGTTGGGCTGGATGCCCTGTGCTTCGCAGGAAGCCACGATCATCTCGCCCAACGGGTCGTTGTCGGCATGGCCTATCAGTTCACCGCTCAGGCCTTCCGCCGTCAGCGGCATGCCCGCTTCATCGCTGCGCCAGGTACCGGCCGGCGCGATCACCGTCATCACGCCTTGTGCAATCGGTTCGGCGATGATGCCGGGGTGGCGCGGGTCCTGCAGCGAAAGCGCCATGTCGGCTTCACCCAGGCGCAAGGTGTTGACGATTTCGGAGGTGTGGTGGGTGGCCAGTTCGCAGCGCGTGTCGGGAAATTCCTTGCGCCATTCGCTCATGGCTTGCGGCAGGACGCTGATAGCGATGGTCGGCGTCGACACCAGCCCCACGGTTTCGACGGCGCGGCCTTTCAGGCTGGCCGCCAGGCGGCGGATGCCCTGCAGGTCGCGGTGCAGTTTTTCGGTCTCGGCAAAAAGGCGGTGCGCTTCCGGCTTCGGGTACAGCTTGCCGCGCACGCGCTCGAACAGCGGCATGCCCAGTTGCAGCTCGGCGTGCTGCAACACCTTGGTCACGGCTGGCTGGGAAATATGCAGCACCTGGGCGGCGCCGCTGATGGTGCCAACCTGCATGATGGCGTGGAAAACTTCGATGTGGCGCAGCCGCATTGTCCTGGTTCCTCTTCCTCGGCGCCGCCGGTCGTCCCCTGCGGCATGTTGGCAGGATAGGGGAAAGCCGGCGGCCGTGCAAACCGCCTTACTGTATTGGCTTGGGCGCAGTCAGCACGTCGAGGATGGCGGCGGATTCGGCGTCCGGCACGCCGTCCCATTTGCTGTTGCGGTACTTGGCCTGGAAGGTCACCAGCACATTCTGGGTTTCTGGGTCCAGCACGCCGGTCTGCGGGGTGGCGTAGCCGTGCTGGGCCAGCTTTTGCTGGAACCAGGCGATGTCCGGCAGCTGGGCTTCGTATTGCGGACGCACCGCGGCCACGGCGGCCGCGTCCGGCCAGGCGATCAGGCCTTCGTCGGCCAGCCGCTTCCACGGGAACATCGGGCCGGGATCCTGCTTGCGTTGCGGTGCGATATCGGCGTGGCCGAGGAAGTTTTCCGGTGCGATCTGGTGGCGTTCCTTGATCTGCTTGAGCAGGGCGACCAGCTGGTCGATCTGGCGCTCGGAGAAGCCATACCAGTGGCGGCCGTCGGGCATGTCCTTGAAGCCGGGGTTGACGATCTCGATGCCGATCGAGCTGTGGTTCAGCGCCGTGTAGTTCTTCCAGCTGCTCAGCCCGGCGTGCCAGGCGGCGCGGTTTTCGTCGACCAGGGCGTAGACGCGCGGCTCATTCTCGTCGGTGATGAGATAGTGGGCGCTCACATCTTTCTCGGTCAGCAGCTTGATCGACAGCGGCAAGTCGGTCACGGTGTAATGGATCACGACGAAACGCACGCGGCTGCTCTGCCCTTTGGAGGTCAGCGAATGGTCGATGTTCGGCAGCTGGGTGGCACAACCGGTCAGTAGGGCGATCAGGGAAGCGAGCAGCAGTTTTTTCATGGTTTCCTTAGTTGCGTGGCCGGGCGGCCATCCTGGCAGCCGCATGATGCGGCCTGGCGCTGCGTTTTTGCAAATGGAATTCAGGCGGCAAGTCGGTGCGCATGGCTTCGAAAATCAGGGGATGCAGTTCGGCCGCGCGGCCGGACAGGACAATCGGCCGCGCGCCGAAGCGCGTCACCAGCGCCAGCGCCAGGCGCGCCAGTTCGCGGCCAGCCTGCAGCAGGATGTGGCGGGCGGCGGGGTCGGCCCCCGCGCTCATGGCAACGGCCAGCGCCAGCTTGCCGATGTCGCCGCGCTCCTGGGTGTACATGAAGTTGCGCGAGAAAGACCAGTCGCTGCCGCCGACATGGTCGAACACCGCATGCGCCATCGGCGAGTCCTCCCAGGCGCCGGGCTGTTCATCCTCGCCGCGCCAGATACGGCGCATCGCTTCGCGCGCAATCCAGAAGCCGCCGCCGGCATCGTCCAGCATGACGCCGCGGCCGCCGGCGCGGTGGAATTCGCCTTGCTCGTCGATGAAGGCGGCAATTGAACCGGTACCGGCATAGACCAGGTAACCCTGGCCGGGCTCGAAGGCGTCGAGATAGGCAACTTCGATATCGTTGCAGAGCGTGATGGCGTCCAGGCGTACGCCGAGCAGCGTGGAGAGCCAGTCCAGCAGCACGGCGCCATCGCCGCCGAAGCCAGTCAGCCCGGCGCAGATGCGCAGTGGCTTGCCGGCTTCCAGTACGTCTTGCGCCAGCTGGCTGAAGATGGTGTGGATCAGCTCGCGTCCGGCCGGCTTGGCCATCATCAGGGCGGACAGCCCGGCGACCGTTCCTTCGGCCACGATGTCGCCTGCCGGGGTGGCAAGCGCCCAGCGTGTTTCCGTGCCTCCAGCATCGATTCCCAGCCCTAAGGTACGATCGGTGTCAGGTTTGCCCATGATCTGTCGAGTGTACGTTGAAACGCCGACATCTTTGCATGAAAGCGCGTGCGGCACTCATTCCAAAAAGTTATAACGCAGCGGAAACTCTTGGACTTTCATTGCCTAAGCGGTCGATTGCCGATACCACCACGCTGCGGGCCGGCACGCCATTATCGTCGGTCAGCACCACTTCGCTGCGGCCGGCAGGCACCACGTTGAAGCGCCATTCTTCGCCGTAGTGCGCCCAGATCGCAAGCTGGGTGGCACGGCCGGCGTTGCCAAGGGTAAGCGACAGTCCGCTGGCGTGGCGCTTGACTGCCACGGTCGGCGCTGGCGGCGCTTCGCTGCCCAGCCATGGCGAAGCCGGCACCAGCGCCGGTCCCTGGTAGCTGGTGGCCTTCAGGTGGTCGCTCACGCCTTTGCGGTTTTGCATCAGGGCCGCAATGCTGAAATGAATGTGGCCGTTCGCGTTGCCGCGGCTGCGCGTGACGCCGACCTGCTGCACGATTTCATCCGCGCTGAAGGACTTGCTGCTGTCGTCAATGCGGCTGGTGTACAGGCCCGGCCAGATATGGCGGCCGCGCTTGTTCTGTCCCAGCCAGTAATCGAGCAACACGGGGAAAGCTTGCGGCTGCTGCGCGATCGGCCAGTACAGCTGCGGGGCCAGGTAATCGAGCCAGCCGTTCTGCAGCCACAATTCGGCGTCGGCATACAGCTTGTCGTACTGGCTGAAGCCCTGGATGCCGGGCGGGCGGCGGTCCGGGCGGCCAATGCCGAAGGGGCTGATGCCGAAGCGCACCCACGATTTTTCCTTGTGGATACCGGTGTAGAGCGCTTCGATCAGCTGGTTGACGTTCTGGCGGCGCCAGTTGGCGCGGTCCAGGGTGCCGCCGCCTTGCAGGTAGCGCTGGTACGGGGCGCCGTCGGGGAAATCCAGCTCGGGCTTGTTGCCGTTCGACGGCGCGTCCAGGGCCGCCTCGCCGCCATTGGCGCCGGGCGCTTCAATCGGATAAGGGTAGAAGTAGTCGTCGATGTGGACGCCGTCGATGTCGTAACGGCGCACCACGTCCAGGATCACGTCCAGCGTTTGCTGGGCGGCGGCTTCCTCGCCGGGGTCCATCCACTGGAATTTGCCATATTGGCGCACCACTTGCGGCCTGGTGTTGGCTACATGCTCACGCGCGTTCGGCGTGCGGGCGGCTGAATGGCGGGCACGGTAGGGATTGAACCATGCGTGCAGTTCGAGGCCGCGGGCATGAGCCTGCGCGATCCAGAAGGCCAGCGGGTCCCAGGCCGGCTCGGGAGCCTTGCCCTGCTGGCCGGTGAGGAACTCGGACCAGGGCTCGAGCTTGGACGGGTAAATGGCGTCGGCGCTCGGGCGCACCTGCAGCACGATCGCGTTCAGGTGCAGTGCCTTGGCGCGGTCGAGGATGGCGAGGGCTTCGGCCTGCTGGCGCGCCGGCGGCAGGTTGCTGCGGCTGGGCCAGTCGATGTTGGCCACCGTCGACACCCAGGCAGCGCGGAATTCGCGCGGCGCGGCAGGCGGCTGTTCGCCGGTGATGCGTTGCTGCACCGGCGCCGGGCTTGCCGCCGTGACCGGGGCGGGCGTATTGCCGCTCCCGCCACCGGAGGGTGGTGCCGCGGCGTCGCCGGCGGCTGGCACGGTCGGCGTCGACGAACACGCCCCCATTAATGCGGCCACGCCGGCCGCGGCGGCGGCTATGGTCAGCCGCCTTTTCGCATTAAAAGCCAAAACCAAATCCTCACATCAGCAGGAGCCGTATTCTACCTATTCCCGGCCAAAGTCCGGATCTATCTTGATCAGTGCCGTCATGATGAAGGCGGGGATGGTTGCCGTGCAGACATAAATGAAGAAGTGCTGGTAGCCGAGATACTCCTGGATCGCGCCGCTGGCCATTTGCGGAATCATCATCCCCAGCGCCATGAAGCCGGTGCAGATCGAATAATGCGCAGTCTTGTGCTCGCCCTGGCTGACCATGATCATGTACATCATGAACGAGGTGAAGCCGAGCCCATAGCCGAACTGCTCCACTGCCAGGCAAGTCGCGATCCAGGCGAAGTTTTGCGGTTGCGCCTGCGACAGGTAGACGAAAATCAGGTCCGGAATATGGATCGCAATCGCGAAAGGCCACAGGCAGCGCTTGAGGCCAAAGCGCCCGATCAGCCAGCCGCCCACCAGGCCGCCGAGGATCAGGCCGACGATGCCGATCGTGCCGTAGGCAATGCCCACAGCGGCGGTGTCCAGGCCAAGGCCGCCTTTCTCCAGCGGGTCTTTCAGGAACGGCACCACCATTTTCAGCAACTGCGACTCGCCAAGGCGGAACAGCAGCAGGAACAGCAGGATCACGACGATGCCGTCCTTGCGGAAGAAGGCGGAAAATGTCGCGAAAAACTCCTGCATCGGCGCCGACGAGTGCACTGCCGGCTTGTCTTCCGCCGGCCTTGGCAGCACGACGAAGTGATAGAGCGCCAGCGCCAGGAAGACCGCGCCGGTCACACCGAAGGTGATAGCCCAGGCCATATGGGGATTGCCGTGGTACTTGATGATTTCGCCGGCCAGGAATAGCAGGCCGCCGTTGCAGGCCACGTTGGCCGCGCGATAGAAAGTGCTGCGCACGCCGACAAATTCCGCCTGCTGCTTCTGCCGCAGGCCGAGCATGTAGAAGCCGTCCGCCGCGATATCGTGGGTGGCGGAGCTGAAGGCCATCAGCCACATGACGCCAAGGCTAAGCTGGAAAAAGTTCGAGAGCGGCAGCGTGAAGGCAACCGCCGCCAGCGACACGCCCAGCACCATCTGCAGGATGGCGACCCAGGAGCGCTTGGTGCCGAACATTTCGATCAGGGGAGACCACAGCGGCTTGATCACCCATGGCAGGTACAGCCAGCCGGTGTAGAACGCCATCTCCGTGTTGGAGATGCCAAGATCCTTGTACATGGCGGTGGACAGCGCCATCACCACGAAATAGGGAATGCCCTGGTTGAAATACAGTGTCGGAACCCAGCCCCAGGGGCTGCGTTGCTGCGCTCGATCCATTACGTCCTTTCTTGTCGGCCGGACGCGCGCAGGGGCGGATCAGATGGTGAGTGCGCCGCGCACGCTGCCCCCGGCCTGGTCCAGCAAGCCTGCCGCCTGCTGCACCGTGGTTTTCTTTAACAGGGCGACCACCGCCACTTTGACGTGGAAGCCGCACTGTTCCAGCGCTGTGCGGGCTGCCGCTTCATCGGCGCCGGTGGCGTGCATTGTGAGCCGCACCGTACGCGCGTACAGCTTCGCATTGGTCGGCTTCAAGTCTACCATCAAGTTTCCATAAACCTTGTTCAGGCGCACCATGAGCGCGCTGGAAATCGTGTTCAGCACGATCTTCTGCGAGGTGCCGGCTTTCAGGCGCGTGCTGCCGGAGATGATTTCGTGGCCGGTGTCGAGGGTGATGCCGATTTCAGCCTCCTGCGTGACCGGCGCACCAGGGTTGTTGGCGATGCCGACGGTTAGCGCGCCGGCCTTGCGCGCGGCTTCGATGGCGCCCAGCACATAGGGGGTGGTGCCGGATGCGGCCAGCGCCAGCACGACGTCATCCGGGCGCGGGTCCAGGGCCTGAAGGTCGCGTGCGCCCTGTTCGCGGTCATCCTCCGCGCCTTCCACCGCCTTGAACATGGCTTCCGTGCCGCCGGCAAGGATGGCGACGGCACGTTCGTGCGGCCAGGAGAAGGTGGGATAGAGTTCAACGCTGTCGAGCACGCCGAGCCGGCCCGAGGTGCCGGCCCCGACGTAGAGCAGGCGCCCGCCCGCTTCGATGCGGGGCACGATTGCTTCGACTGCCTTGGCAATGGCGGGGATGGCGGTGCGCACGGCTTGCACCGCATTCAGCTGGTCATCGGCAAAGGCGGCGACCAGTTGCTCTATGGGATATTGGTCCAGCTCGTGATGTTGTGCACTGGGTGTTTCGGTCTTCAGCATGGAACGAGTGTAATGCCAAATTGCCGGGCCGGCCCATGACGGGACTTGCGAAGCTTATTCCCCCAGGTTATGCGGCGCGGCCTACGCGGCGCGGCGCATCTCCGCCACGAAGTCGTAATGATCGCTGCGGCAGTAGGAATGCGTCAGCTCGATCGCCTGGCCCGACTCAAGATAGGCGATACGGGTAATAAACAATACAGCCTGCCCTTCCGGCACTTCCAGCTGGCGCGCCAGTTCGGCCGAAGCATTCATGGCGCGGATATGCTGCAGCGCGCGCGCCGGGCCCTTGCCGACAGAATCCAGGTATTGGTAAAGCGAATCGCCGATCAGTTCCGGATTGGGAACGATGGTTTGCGGCAGCACCGACACCTCATACGCCATCACCACGTCATCGGCCAGGCGCAAGCGTTCAAGCCGCGCCACGCGGGTATTCGGCGACAGGCCGAGGCTGAGCTGTTCGTCGGCGCTGGCGGCCACCAGCGCGCGCTTGAGCCAGCGCGAGCCGGGCTTGTAGCCGCGCTGCGAAAGTTGTTCCGAGAAGCTGGTCAGGTTCGACAGCGGTTGTTCGATGCGCGGCGCAATGTAGTTGCCCGAACCGCGGCGGCGTACCACCAGGCCCTGGTCCACCAGCTGGTCGATGGCCTTGCGGGCGGTCACGCGCGAAACGTTCAGCAATTCCGAGAGGGTTCGTTCAGAAGGAAGCGCCTGGTCGACCTGGTAACGTCCGTTTCGAACATCGTCGCTCAACTTGCGGGCAATCTGCATGTACAGCGGCGAATTGTCTTGTTGATCTGGTTTGAATTCAACGCTGGTGAGGCTCATTACATTTCTCCTATAACTGCTAGTGTAATAGCGAAAGAGAAATCACGCTGCTCTTTTCATATTTGCTTTAGCGCCCGATACACCGGGGTTATAGGCAGATAATCAGTTTTCATTAGCAGGCCGAAAGGACGGCACCGTATGCTGCTTGCAAAAGGAGAATGCATGCAAAGAGCTTTGCGCGCCTTGGCCGGCGCAGTACTGCTGGGCAGTATCGGCCACGTTTCCGCCAGCAAGCTGGATGCGGAACTGGCAGCGATCGTCAACGATGCGCAGCGGCCGCTTTCGGGCTTGTCCGTACTGGCTATCCGCGACGGCAAGGTGGCTTACCAACAACAGTTCGGGCTGCGCCGGCTTGATACGACGGGCCGCGGCATCACCGCGCCCGTCACGCCGCAGACCATGTTCCGTATTGCATCCATCTCCAAGATGATGACCACCTTGGGCATGATGAGGCTGGTCGAGGAAGGCAAGCTCAAGCTTGACACCGACGCCGGCGAATATCTGGGCTTCGCGCTGCGCAATCCGCATTACCCGTCGCAAGTGATCACCCTGCGGCATTTGCTGAGCCACACCTCAACGCTGCGCGATGACGCGGGCTATTCCTGGCCCGCTGGCACGGCCTTGCGCGATGTGCTGGCGCCAGATGGGAAGATGTGGGCGCGCGATGGCGAGCCGGGCCAGTACTTCACGTATTCCAACCTGAACTGGGCTGTGATCGGGACCATCATGGAACGCGTGACCGGCGAACGCTTCGACCGACTGATGAGGCGCTTGCTGCTGGCGCCGATGGGCCTGCGCGGCGGCTATAACCCTGCCGAATTCAGCGCCCAGGAAGTAGCGGATACCGCAACGCTGTACCGGCGCCGCACGCGCGAAACTGAAATCTGGGACAGCAAGGGGCCGTGGATTGCGCAGGTCGACGACTTCGGCGTGACCGCGCCGCAGGATCCGCCGGGCCTCGACAAGTATGTAATCGGCACTAATGCCACGCCCTTCAGCCCAACCGGCGGCCTTCGCATGTCGGCCAGCGACATGGGCAAGGTCATGCTCATGCTGATCAACAACGGCCGCCATGAGGGCAGGCAGCTTATCAAGCCGGCATCACTGGCCCTGATGTTTGGCGAGCAATGGCGCTTCAATGGCAGCAATGGCGATACCTTGAAAGGGCTTTACCATAGCTGGGGGCTGGGCGCCCAGCGCTTTGCCGACGTGCGGGGCAATATGGGCGGCATGCCGAAGGATGGCCGCTTCCATGCGGTCGGCCACCTGGGCGAAGCCTATGGCCTCGTGTCCACCTTCGCCGTAGACTTAAGGAAGAAGCAGGGCATCGTATCGCTGATCGGCGGCTTTGCCAGCGACCCGGAGGCCGATCCAGGCCTGCAGTCGGCGCACACGCGTGCCGAGGAACGGATCCTTGATGCGATTTACCAACGCGCCATCCTGCGCCGCCGCGACTGAACTACAATAGGCTAATTTTCCACAAGGCAACACAATTCGGGGATCGGATGGCGAGAGCACGGCAAGTGGTGGTGATTGGCGGAGGCGTGGTCGGCCTGGCGTCAGCGTGGTGGCTGCTGGAAGCAGGCTTCCGCGTGACGCTGCTCGAACGCGCCCCGACCGTTGCCAGCGCCGCCAGCTACCGCAATGGCGGCCAGCTCAGCTATCGTTACGTCTCGCCGCTGGCCGACGAAGGCGTGCCGAAAAAGGCCCTGCAATGGCTGTTCGAGCGCGACGGCCCGTTTCGTTTCCGTCCCGAGGCCGATTACCGCCAGTGGCGCTGGATGGCGCAATTCCTGCGCAACTGCAAGGCCGACGCCAATGCCCGCACCACCGCCAAGCTTTTGCAGCTCGGCGAGTTGAGCCGCCTGTCCCTGTCGCTGCTGGAACTGAAATTGCCGCTGAGGGAATTCAACTGGCGCAATGCCGGCAAGCTGGTGGTCTATCGCAGCGAAGAAGCCTTCAAGGCCGCGCTGGACAAGCCCGATAACGACGAAAACCGCGCCGTGCTCTGGGGCCGCGATACGGCCCGCATCGAGCCGGCGCTGGCCGAACTGGCGCCCAGGCTGGCGGGCGGCATCTTCAATCCCGGCGAAGCCGTGGCGGATTGCTATGCCTTCTGCCTGGCGCTGGAAAAACGCATCTATGCCCACCCGCGCTTCGAGCGCTGCATGCACACGGCAGCGCGCACCATTTTCGTTGAAGCCGGCAAGGTGACGGCAATCGAGACCGACGCCGGCTGGCTGACTGCCGACCATTACGTGCTCGCTGCCGGCATCCAGAGCCGCGACCTGGCTGCCACGGCCAACCTCGACCTGCCCATGTATCCGCTGAAAGGCTACAGCCTGACGGCGCCGATCCGCAGCGAACACGTGGCGCCCAATATCAGCGTGACCGATTTCGAGCGCAAGACGCTGTATGCCCGCATCGGCAAGCAATTACGGATCGCCGCGATGGTCGACATGGTGGGCGAAAGCACGCGCATCGACCGCCGCCGCATCGCCAGCCTGTCCCGCCTGGCGCGCGAATCGATGCCGCATGCCGCCGACTACGACAAGGCGGAGGCCTGGGCCGGCCTGCGTCCCGCCACGCCGAACAGCGCCCCCATCATCGGGCCCACGCCTTATCCCAACCTGTGGCTCAACGTCGGCCATGGCCCGCTGGGCTTCACCTTCGCCTGCGGCAGCGCCAGCCTGCTGGCAACACTGATGCTGGGCAAGGAGCCGCCGTTTGAGCTCGACTGCCTGGCCTACAAGGTCTAGTTCAGGTATTTCGCAGGCACGGCCTCGGTCAGCCAGACGCCGTTTTCCGAGATGTAGAAGAGGTGGCCGTCGCGCGCCATCTGGCCGGATTCCACGGTCAATACGACCGGCTTGCCATGCCGGCTGCCCACTTTTTCGGCAGTTGCCTGGTCAGACGAGAGGTGCACATGCTGGCGCGAGGCCGAATGCAGGCCGCTTTCGCGGATCGAATCAAGGAAACGCGTGGCAGTGCCATGGTACAGGCGCTCCGGCGGCGTCCGGGGCGGCAGTTCGAGCGCGATATCAACGGAATGGCCCTGGTTGGCCCGGATTTTCGTGCCATCCGCGCTGATCGCAAATCGCTTCTTATCGCTGTTTTCAACGATGGATTCGATCTGGGAGCGGTTCAAATTCGTTCCGCGGACGTTGGCAAGGGCAATCAATTGGTCGATCAATGCCCATCCATTCTGGTCCAGTACGAGCCCGATTTCTTCCGGTTTGTGACGCAAGACCAGGCTCAGGAACTTGCTTTGACTGACTTCGTTCATGACCGGCATATTAGCACCTGCCACTGTCGGCTTTCTTTACTGTGCAGCTGGGCGCCCCCTTCTCTCGCGCAAAATGAGGAGGGCGAAGCCCAGGCCCAGCAAAGCGAAAGTGCCTGGCTCAGGCACAACCGCCACCACTGGCAACTGGACCGGCGGCTCGACAAGCGGCGGTGAGCCGGTGGGTGCAGGAGGAGTCAGCGGCAATGCCACGTCCGGCGCCCGGGCGGGCGGACCTGCTGCAGGCAAGGGCGGCGGCAGGCCATTGAACGCCGGTGTCCGGCCGAATTCCGTCGGTGGCCTGCGATTGAAGTAGGATGCAGGGGGCCTGCTGTAGTTCATGTAGCTGAAGTCGATGCTGTTGACGGTATAGGGGGACTGCGTCGATCCAGTTGGACCCGCTAGGGCCTGGCCGCCTGGCAGGATGGAGCAGGCCAGCAGGCAAGACTTGAACATGGCTTCAGCTTTCATTTTGCGCTCCATGACGAGTTGGCGAAACTTCAAGCTTGAAGAAGCATCAACCGTACCTGCACCTAAGTCGCTGATTATCCGGCTCGTTGCTGGTTGAACCGGGCCATGCGTAAAATTTTGCGACGCGGCGCGCGGCTCATTCCCAGGGATTGGGTTCGTCGATGCGCTTGAAGAAGTCCCGTACGCCGGCTTGCTCGTCTCCCTGTTTCAAAGGCACGGCCAGCAGAATTGCCCCCTGGTTCATCGCGAGGAGGTAAGGCCTGTCGTGCGTAACCCATACTTTGAAATCATCGCAAAAATGATTGAGCATGCCGCCAACCTCATTCTTTTCGAAAAAACCACGCAACAGCTTGATGGGCGCGACTTTGACGGTCACTCGCGTACCGGGTTCAGGGAACTGGCTGCCAGGGATTTCGGCGGTCGTCGCAACCACCAGTGTCGGGGCGCTAGCTATTACCCTTTTTTCCCACTGGGTCTGGGCTCGCTCCCAATAAGCGCGCGCCGCTTCCGGATCACTGGGCATGTCGCGTGGCGGCTGGCATGCCAGGGCCGGCGAAGTCATTGCGACCGCAAAGGTCAGCGCGAATAAGGATGCATGGATTTTCATTCTGGCAATTATAGCTTTCCAGCCCGGATGGTGGTGCCAACCCGCATGACCTCGGGAAGTCACGCGAGCCGCTGTTATGGCGGATAATGGCGGGATGTCCAAATCCAAGACCCCTGTCGGCTGCCCATGCGGCGGTCCTTCTTTTGCGACTTGCTGTGGCCCTTTTATCGAAGGAAAGGCCTTGCCGGAGACGGCTGAGCAACTGATGCGCTCCCGTTATTCCGCCTATGCGCTGCAGAACGAGCCGTATTTGTTGTCGACCTGGCACGAAAGCACCCGTCCGACCGAGCCGATTATTAACAAGGACGAAAAGCTCCAATGGCTGGGACTTGAGGTAAAATCTGCTTTACGTTTACGTCAACGTAAAGCAGAAGCCCAGCCGAACGAGGATTTTGTCGAGTTCGTCGCCCGCCTGCGCGTGAATGGCCGTGGCCAGCGTCTGCATGAGCTGAGCCGCTTCCTGCGCGAACCGCGCGAAGGTGGCTTGCGCTGGTTTTACGTCGACGGCGAATTTCCAGAATAAGAGAAGAGGACGACAATGCCGCATATCGAAAGCAAACTCAATCCGCGCAGCGAGGACTTCAAAGCCAACGCCGACGCCATGCAAGCCCTGGTCGACGACCTGCGCGCCAAGGTCGCGAAAGCGGCGCAAGGCGGCGGAGAAGCGGCCTGCGCCAAGCATGTGGCGCGCGGCAAGCTGCTGCCGCGCGACCGCGTACAGATGCTGCTCGATCCCGGCACGCCTTTCCTCGAATTCTCGCAGCTGGCTGCTTTCGATATGTACGACAACGCCGCTCCGGCAGCGGGCGTGATCACCGGCATCGGCCGCGTAAACGGCCAGGAATGCGTGATCGTCTGTAACGACGCCACTGTGAAGGGCGGTACTTACTACCCGATGACGGTGAAGAAGCACCTGCGCGCGCAGGAGATCGCCGAGCAGAACAACCTGCCGTGCATCTACCTGGTGGATTCGGGCGGCGCCAACCTGCCGAACCAGGACGACGTGTTCCCGGACCGCGACCACTTCGGCCGCATCTTCTTCAACCAGGCCAATATGTCGGCCAAGGGCATCCCGCAGATCGCCGTGGTGATGGGTTCCTGCACCGCCGGCGGCGCCTACGTGCCGGCCATGTCGGACGAATCGATCATCGTGAAGGAACAGGGCACTATCTTCCTCGGCGGCCCTCCGCTGGTGAAGGCGGCGACCGGTGAAGTGGTTTCCGCTGAAGACCTGGGCGGCGGCGACGTGCACACCCGCCTGTCCGGCGTGGCCGATCACCTGGCCAAGGACGATATGCATGCGCTGTCGATGGCGCGCACAATCGTGTCGAACCTGAACCGCCAGAAGCCGCAACAGGGCGTGCTGCGCGAAGCGGTGGAACCGAAATACGCGCCGGAAGAACTGTACGGCGTGATTCCTGTCGACACCCGCAAGCCTTTCGATATCCGAGAAGTGATCGCGCGTATCGTCGACGGCTCCGAATTCGATGAGTTCAAGGCCCGCTACGGCACCACGCTGGTGTGCGGCTTCGCCCACATCTACGGCATGAAGGTCGGCATCATCGCCAATAACGGCATCCTGTTTTCCGAGTCCGCGCTGAAAGGCACGCACTTCATCGAACTGTGCTGCCAGCGCAAGATCCCGCTGGTCTTCCTGCAGAACATCACCGGCTTCATGGTCGGCCGCAAGTACGAAAACGAAGGCATCGCCCGCAACGGCGCCAAGATGGTGACCGCCGTCGCTACCGCTTCCGTGCCGAAGTTCACCGTGATCATCGGCGGCTCCTTCGGCGCCGGCAACTACGGCATGTGCGGCCGCGCCTACTCGCCACGCATGCTGTGGATGTGGCCTAACGCGCGCATCTCCGTGATGGGCGGCGAGCAGGCAGCCGGCGTGCTGGCCACCGTCAAGCGCGACGGCATCGAAGCCAAGGGCGGCCAGTGGAGCGCCGAGGAAGAAGCGGCCTTCAAGCAGCCGATCAAGGAACAGTACGAAGTGCAGGGCCATCCTTACTACGCCTCCGCGCGCCTGTGGGACGACGGGGTGATCGATCCGGCCGACACCCGCATGGTGCTGGGCCTGGGCCTGTCCGCCGCGCTCAACGCGCCAATCCCGGACACCAAGTTCGGCGTGTTCCGCATGTAAGGAGATGGCGATGACTTATGAAACCCTGACCGTCGACATCAACGACAAGATCGCCACCGTCACCCTGAACCGCCCTGACGTGCGCAATGCCTTCAACGAGCATTCGATCAACGACCTGGCGCGCGCCTTCTCGGAGCTGGGCCGCAACGAAAACGTGCGCGCCATTGTGCTGGCGGGTAACGGCCCGGCCTTCTGCGCCGGCGGCGACCTGAACTGGATGAAGAAGATGGCCCATTACACCCACGAGGAGAATGAGGCCGACGCCATGCAGCTGGCGCAAATGCTGCGCACTATCTACCTGTGCCCGAAACCGACCGTCGCGCGCGTGCATGGCGATTGCTATGCGGGCGGCATGGGTCTCGTCTCCGCCTGCGACATCATTGTCGCCGTGCCGGAAGCGAATTTCTGCCTGAGCGAAGTGAAACTGGGTCTGATCCCCGCGACCATTTCGCCGTATGTGATCAAGGCGATGGGTGAGCAGGCTTCGCGCCGCTATTTCCTCACCGCCGAACGTTTCAGCGCCGCCGAAGCCCACCGCATCGGCATGGTGCACGAACTGGTCTCCGCCGACGCACTGGACGCCAAAATGGCGGAAGTGCTGAAGGCGCTGGTGACCAACAGCCCGAATGCAGTGAAGGAAGCCAAAGTGCTGGTGCGCGACATCGCCGGCAAGCCGGTGAACGATGCACTGCTGGCCGATACGGCCCAACGCATCGCCCACATCCGCGCTTCCGAGCAGGGCCGCGAAGGCGTGACTTCCTTCCTGGAGAAGCGCAAGCCGGGCTGGCTGAATTGAACGGAGCAGTTTTTGGAAGCAAACCAACAAAGCGATTGGGTAGCACGTAGCCTGAAGTCAGTCTGGCACCCGTGCACCCAGATGCAGCACCATGAAACGGTCCCGCTGATCCCGGTCAGCCATGGCCGCGGCGTGTGGCTGTATGACCATCAAGGCAACCGCTACCTGGATGCGATCAGCTCCTGGTGGGTGAACCTGTTCGGCCATGCCAACCCGCGCATCAACGCGGCGCTGCGCGAACAGCTCGACATGCTGGAGCATGCGATGCTGGCCGGCTTCACCCACGAGCCGGTGATCCAGCTCAGCGAACGCCTGGCGGCGCTGACCCAGCACCAACTAGGCCACGCCTTCTACGCGTCGGACGGCGCGTCGGCGGTCGAAATCGCGTTGAAAATGAGCTTCCACGCCTGGCGCAATATGGGCCAGGGCGACAAGCAGGAATTCGTTTGCCTGAAGGGCAGCTACCACGGCGAGACGATCGGCGCGCTGGCCGTGACCGACGTGGCGCTGTTCAAGGATGCTTACGGCCCGCTGCTGCGCGCCACGCAGACCGTGATGTCGCCCGACTCGCGCCAAGCGGCAGAAGGCGAAACGGCGGCCGACGTGGCACGCCGCGCCGCGGCCGATGTCGAACGCATGTTCACCGAACGCGCCGGCAAGATCGCCGCCATCATCATCGAACCGCTGGTGCAGTGCGCCACCGGCATGGCGATGCACGACCCGCTCTACCTGAAACTGGTGCGCGAGCTGTGCGACAAGCACGGCGTGCACCTGATCCTGGACGAAATCGCCGTCGGCTGCGGCCGCACCGGCACCTTCTTCGCCTGCGAACAGGCCGGCATCTGGCCTGACTTCCTGTGCCTGTCGAAGGGCATCAGCGGCGGCTACCTGCCGCTGTCCATCGTGCTGTCGCGCGACGAGATCTACCAAGCGTTCTACGATGCCGACGTCACGCGCGGCTTCCTGCACTCGCACTCGTACACCGGCAACCCGCTGGCCTGCCGCGCGGCCTTGGCCACGCTGGACATCTTTGCTGAAGACCATGTGCTGGAAGCGAACAAGGCGCGCTCGCGCAAGCTGACCGAGGCGCTGGCGCCGCTGGCCAACCACGAGCACACCGAGAACTTCCGCAACCGCGGCATGATCTGGGCCTTTGATGCCGTCGGCGCTACGCCGGGCTTCTCGCGCCGCTTCTTCACCGAGGGCACGAGGCAGGAACTGCTGCTGCGCCCCATCGGCAATACCGTGTACCTGATGCCGCCATACATCCTCAGCGATGAGGAAATCGAAGGACTGGCTGCGCGCACCTTGTCGGTGTTCGAGAAAACGCGGGTGGACTGACCATGGAACTGCTCGCAAAACTCGACCAGCAATTGCAAGCGCTGGATGACAAAAGCCTTATCCGCAAGCGGCGCTCGGTCGAAACGGCCTGCGCGCCGCGCATGATGGTCGACGGCCGTGAACTGCTGGCCTTCTGCAGCAATGACTACCTCGGCCTGGCAGCGCATCCGCGCGTGGCCGAAGCGATGCACCAGGGGATTGAACTGTATGGCGCCGGCAGCGGCGCCGCGCACCTGGTCAGCGGCCATAGCCGCGCGCACACCTTGCTGGAGCAACGCCTCGCAGAATTCCTGTCGCCGCACCTGGTTGAGGCGCAGGCGCTGTATTTCTGCACCGGCTACATGGCCAACCTGGCCGTGGTGACCGGCCTCGCAGCCGGCGACAAGGACACTGAAATCTTCAGTGAAGCACTCAACCACGCATCCCTGATCGACGGCGCCCGCCTGGCACGCACCAAGGTTTCCGTCTACCCGCACGCCGACGTGGCCGCGCTGGGAGAACTCCTGTCCGCCAGCACCGCCAGCAACAAGATCGTGGTGACGGACGCCGTGTTCAGCATGGATGGCGACCTGGCCGACCTGCCGGCGCTGCTGACCCTGTGTGAACGTCACAAGGCCTGGCTGGTGGTGGACGACGCCCACGGCTTCGGCACGCTGGGCGAGAATGGCCGCGGCGCATTGGAGCACTACGCCATGCGCTCGCCTTACCTGGTCTATGTCGGCACCCTGGGCAAGGCTGCCGGCGTGGGCGGCGCCTTCGTTGCGGCGCACCGTACCGTGGTGGAAACGCTGATCCAGCGTGCCCGTCCTTACATTTTCACCACCGCTGCGCCGCCCGCATTGGCTCACGCGCTGCAAGCCAGCCTGGACATCATCTGCGGTGACGAAGGCCGCGAGCGCCGCGCTCACCTGCAAGCGCTGGTGGCACAATTGCAGGACAGCCTCCACTTGAAGCGCTGGCAACTGCTGCCGTCGAAAACGGCAATCCAGCCAATCATCATTGGCGAGAACGAAGAAACCATGCGCATGTCCGCCGCGCTGTACGAGCAAGGCATCTGGGTGGGCGGCATTCGCCCGCCAACGGTGCCAGCAGGTACTGCGCGCCTGCGTGTCACGCTGTCCGCCGGCCACACCGCCGACGACGTGCGCCGCCTGGCAGACGCAATTAACGAATTAGAAAGGACCTGATATGGCGCTTGAAGACCCTGTCATCGCTCCTGCACCCCAAGCCGCAGCGGCCGCCGATGGCCTGCCGCCGCGCTTCGCCTGCTTCGTGGCAGGCACCGACACCGAAATTGGCAAGACCCTGACGTCTTCCGCCATGCTGTATTCCCTGGTGCGCAATGGAGCGCGCGCCTGCGGCATGAAACCCGTAGCCGCCGGTGCGGTGATGAAGAACGGCCAGTTGCACAACGACGACGCCGACCAGCTGATCGAAGCGAGCAATGTGCACTTGCCGCAGGCGCTGACCACTCCCTTCATGCTGAAAGAGCCGGCTGCACCGCATATCGCCGCCGCCCTGGAAGGTGTTGAAATCGATCCGGTGCCGATCCTGGCCGCCTACGTGGAAGTCGCTGCCGCAACGGACGCCATCGTGGTGGAAGGCGTGGGCGGTTTCCGCGTGCCGCTGACCGACGATTTCGACACCGCCGACCTGGCCCAGCAGCTTGCGCTGCCGGTCGTGCTGGTGGTGGGCCTGCGCCTGGGCTGCATCAACCACGCGCTGCTGACCGTGGAAGCGATCGAGTCACGTGGCCTGAAGCTGGCCGGCTGGGTCGCCAACACCCTGGAATTTGAAATGAATTTCGCGGACGAGAATATCGCCGCACTGGCAGCGCGCATTCCGGCGCCGCTGCTCGGCCGCATCCCGCGACTGGCAAAGCCGACTGCCGCCGCTGCTGCCGAATACCTGAACTTCACGTCCCTGCCAAACTGGCCGGGCCGCCGCACCACGTAAGAGAGGAAGAACATGTCCCTGCAAGAACCTAAAGCCGTCCAACTGCACCGTCCAACCGCCGCCATCAAGCTGCCGGAAGCCGCTACCTGGCCCCTGGAAGACGTGATGGCCCTGTACGAGCTGCCATTCAACGAGTTGATGTTCCGCGCACAGGAAGCCCACCGCGCCCACTGGCCGGACGGCGACGTCGAACTGGCGACCCTGCTCTCGATCAAGACCGGCGGCTGCGAAGAGGATTGCGGCTACTGCCCGCAGGCCGCACGCTACGACACCGGCGTCGAAGCCAAAAAGATCCTGGACCTGGACACCGTGCTGGATGCCGCCAAGCAGGCAAAGGACAACGGCGCGACCCGTTTCTGCATGGGCGCCGCATGGCGCAGCCCGAAAGAGCGCGACATGGAAAAGGTCGAAACCATGGTGCGCGAAGTCAAGGCGATGGGCCTGGAAACCTGCGCCACCCTGGGCATGCTGGAAGCCGAGCAGGCGCAGCGCCTGAAGGACGCCGGCCTGGACTACTACAACCACAACCTGGACACTTCGCCGGACTTCTACGACAACGTGATCTCCACCCGCCAGTACCAGGACCGCCTGGACACCCTGGGCCACGTGCGCAACGCCGGCCTGAAGGTTTGCTGCGGCGGCATCGTGGGCATGGGCGAAACGCGCGAACAGCGCGCCGGCCTGATCGCCCAACTGGCCAACCTGAATCCATACCCTGAATCGGTACCGGTCAACCACCTGGTGCAGGTGGAAGGCACTCCGCTGCACGGCCTGGACAAGCTGGACCCGCTGGAATTCGTACGCACCATCGCCGTCGCCCGCATCACAATGCCGAAAGCGCGCGTGCGCCTGTCCGCCGGCCGCCGCGAGCTGGGCGAAGCCGTGCAGGCCATGTGCTTCATGGCCGGCGCCAACTCGATCTTCTACGGCGACAAGCTGCTGACCACCGACAATCCGGAAGCCAACGACGACCGCGCATTGCTGGCAAAACTGGGCTTGCCGACCCGCGGCGCCGTCCTGGACTCTGTACAAAAAGAAGCCTGCGGCTGCTAAGAAAAAAATTCAAAAAAGAGTAGAGAGAGACATGTTCAAAAAAATCCTGATTGCCAACCGTGGCGAGATCGCTTGCCGCGTCGCTGCAACTGCACGCCGCCTGGGCATCAAGACCGTCGCCGTGTATTCGGACGCGGACGCCAATGCCAAGCACGTCGCCGTCTGCGACGAAGCGGTGAACATCGGCCCCGCCGCCGCCAAGGAATCCTACCTGTGCGGCGACAAGCTGATCGCCGTGGCGTTGGCCACCGGTGCGGAAGCGATCCACCCGGGCTATGGTTTCCTGTCCGAGAACGCCGAGTTTGCGGATGCCTGCGCCGAAATGGGCCTGGCCTTCATCGGCCCGCCGGCTTCCGCCATGCGCGCCATGGGCTCGAAGTCGGCTGCCAAGCAGCTGATGGAAAAAGCCAATGTGCCACTGGTGCCGGGCTACCACGGCGACAATCAGGATGCAGGCTTCCTGCAGGAACAGGCCGACCGCATCGGCTACCCTGTGCTGCTGAAGGCTTCGGCCGGCGGCGGCGGCAAGGGCATGCGCGTGGTCGAATCGTCGGAAGCGTTCAAGGATGCGCTGGCGTCCTGCAAGCGCGAAGCGATCAGCTCCTTCGGCGACGACAAGGTGCTGGCCGAGAAATACCTGCAGCGTCCGCGCCACATCGAAATCCAGGTGTTCGCCGATACCCACGGCAACTGCATCTACCTGTTCGAGCGTGACTGCTCCGTACAGCGCCGCCACCAGAAAGTGCTGGAGGAAGCGCCTGCACCGGGCATGAGCGCCGAGCGCCGCGCAGCAATGGGTGAAGCTGCCGTTGCCGCCGCGCGCGCCGTGGGTTACGTTGGCGCCGGTACGGTGGAATTCATCGCCAACCAGGACGGCAGCTTCTACTTCATGGAGATGAACACCCGCCTGCAAGTTGAGCACCCGGTGACAGAAATGATCACCGGCACCGACCTGGTGGAATGGCAGATCCGCGTCGCCGCCGGCGAAACCCTGCCGAAGAAGCAGGAAGAACTGACCATCAACGGCCACTCGATCGAAGCGCGTATCTATGCCGAGAATCCGGAGAAAGGCTTCCTGCCGTCGATCGGCACGCTGCGCCACCTGGAAACGCCAGCCGCGGCCAACTTCGAGCTGGGGGGCGTGCCCGGCCATCCGGCTGCCGTGCGTATCGATTCCGGCGTGCGCGAGAACGATGCCATTTCGCCTTTCTACGATCCGATGATCGCGAAGCTGATCGTGTGGGGCGCAGACCGCAAGCAGGCGCTGGCCCGCATGGCGCAAGCACTGTCGCAATACCAGATCGTCGGCCTGGCGACCAATATCGCCTTCCTGAAACGCCTGGTGGAAGGCGACGCCTTCGCCAACGCAGACCTGGATACCGGCCTGATCGAACGCAACCACGATGCGCTGTTCCCTCCGGCGCGTTCGATTCCGGTTGCTGCCGTCGCGCTGGCCGCGGTGTCGCTGATCGAAGAAGAGAAGGAAAAGTCGGCCGCGCAATCGGGCGCCAACAAAGGCGATCCGTGGGGCCAGGCGCTGGGCTGGCGCATGAACTTCCATTACGCCCGCAAGCTGGCTTTCAGCGACGAACATGGCAAGCAGTACGCGCCGATGCTGACCTATTTGCCGCACGGCTGGCGCTTCGAGATCAAAGGCCTGGAAGTCGACCTGTCGCTGTTCAGGCAGGACGGCGTGGACCTGAGCATCAAGCTAGGCGAAACCTCGGTGCATGGCACCGTGCGCCGCGATGGCGATGTATTCCACGTGTTCACCGGCGGCGGCCACTATGTGCTGGACTATAACGACCCGATGGCGCACGCCGGCGAGTCCGAAGCCGAAGGCGGCCGCCTGACCGCACCGATGCCGGGCAAGGTGGTTGCCGTGCTGGCTGAAAAAGGCAAGGAAGTGAAAAAGGGCGATGCGCTGGTCATCATGGAAGCGATGAAGATGGAGCACACCATCTCCGCCCCGCATGACGGCGTGGTCGAAGAGGTCCTGTACGCGGTGGGCGACCAGGTGGCAGACGGCGCGCCGCTGCTGGCCTTCAAGACCGCCGCTTAAGGAGAGGCGCATGCGCATCCTGCTTTATCGCGCGGATGGCAATACCGCGCCGTGGATCAAGGATTTCGCCGAATTCATGCCGGAGGCCGAAGTGGTCGTATGGCGCGAAGGCATCGGCGAGCTTCCAGCCTGTGACTACGCAGTGCTGTGGACGCCGCCGCAATCCATGCTGGCCGACCTGGCGCGCGTGAAGGCGATTTTCCTGACTGGCGCAGGTGCTGACGCGATCATGAAGTACTCGCACGCGATTCCGCCGCACATTCCGATCGTGCGCCTGAATGACGCGGGCATGGGCATCCAGATGGCGGAGTACGTCACGCACGCCGTGCTGCGTTATTTCCGCCGGCTCGACGAATACGAGGCACAGGCCCGCGCCGGCGCCTGGCTGCAACTTGAAGCGCGTGACAAGGCCGATTTTTCGGTGGGCGTGATGGGCGTTGGCGCGCTCGGATCGCGCGTGATCGAGGCTTTGCGTCCATTCGAGTTTCCGTTGCGCGCCTGGAGCCGGTCGCCAAAATCGCTGGCTGGCGTTGAATCCTTCCATGGCGATGAGGGGCTGGACGCTTTCCTCGGCTCGTCGCGCGTGGTGGTGTGCATGCTGCCGCTGACGGAAGAGACCACCCACATCCTCAACCGCGCGAACATGATGAAGCTGCCGCAGGGCGCCTACCTCATCAACGTTGGGCGCGGTGCGCATATTTCCGAACCGGACCTGCTATCGCTGATCAAGTCCGGCCATATCGCGGGCGCCATGCTGGACGTGTTCCGCAACGAGCCGCTGCCGGCGCAGCATCCGTTCTGGCAGGAGCCGCGCATTACGATCACGCCGCATATTTCCGCGCTGACGTTGCGCCGCGAAAGCGTGGAGCAGATGGCCGGCAAGATGCGCCAGCACGCACGCGGCGAAGAGGTCGCCGATGTCATCAATCGCACAAAGGGATACTGAAATGAGTTTGCCAAAGAAGGTCAAGATTGTTGAAGTGGGCCCGCGCGACGGGCTGCAGAATGAAAAGGGCGACGTCCCGGCCGAGGTGAAGATCGAGCTGGTGAACCGCCTGACGGAAGCAGGCTTCCCGAATATCGAAGCGGCATCCTTCGTGTCGCCGAAGTGGGTGCCGCAGATGGCGACTTCGAAAGAAGTCATGGCGGGCATCACCCGCAAGCCGGGCGTGATCTACTCCGCGCTGACGCCGAATATGCAGGGCTTTGAAGCCGCGCTGGCGGCGGGCGCCAATGAAGTCGTGATTTTCGGCGCAGCGTCTGAAGCATTCTCGCAGAAGAACATCAACTGCTCGATCGCAGAATCGATCGAACGCTTCGTACCGGTCGCCAAAGCGGCCAAGGATGCCGGCCTGCGCCTGCGCGCCTCGGTCAGCACGGCGTTTGGCTGCCCATACCAGGGCGAGGTGCCGCTGGATTCCGTGGCCTATGTTGTGGGCCGCATGCGCGACCTGGGTTGCGACGAGATCGATATTGCCGACACTATCGGCGTGTCGACTCCGCGCAAGACCCTGGCGGTGATGGAGCGCGCGATCAAGGAGTTCCGCGCCGAATCGCTGGCCGGCCACTTCCACGATACCTACGGCCAGGCGCTGGCGAACATCTACGCCTCGATGGAACTGGGGATCGAGATTTTCCACTCCTCCGTATCCGGCCTGGGCGGCTGCCCCTATGCCAAGGGCGCTACCGGCAACGTCGCCACCGAGGACGTGATCTACATGATGAATGGGCTCGGCATCGAGACCGGCGTGGACCTGGACAAGGTGGTCGACGCCGGCCAGTTCATCTCCAGCTTCCTGGGCCGCAAGGCCGCCAGCCGCGCGGGCAATGCCATTGCCGCCAAGCGCGCAGGGTAAGGCGCATGGCCAGGCTCTTGAAGATTTGGGGTCTCTGCATGGCTTTTGGCGCCGGCATCGCACCTGCGCATGCCGCAGTGTCCCCGCAGGAAGCAAATGCCAAGGTTGCCGCCGAGATCAAGCAAAGCCGGAAGGTACTCGAGGCTGCTTGCGAGGCAGCTTATGCGAAATTGCCGGGAAGATAGGTCAGCTTTCATCCGAACGGCCGCGTTGCAGGAACACTTCCCGCAGTGCGGCCGCTGCGCGCTGCAGCGCTTGCCAGTTGGGCGTTGCGAACAAGGCTTCAAGCCGCGGCAGGGGATGCGGCGCTCCAGCCGCGATATCACTCCACGTGCGCGCGAACTGCGCGATGCCGTTGCGCTCCTCCGCCGAGAAGACCGGTTCAGTGAAATGCTGCTTCCAGTCTGGCGTTACCCAATCCTCCCATTGATTCAAGACTTCGTCCGCCGCCGACATGGCCGGCGCGGAAGCTTGCAGTTGGCGTTGTGCGTCGAAAGAGCTGGCCAGTTCCAGGTATTCAATGATGCGGTTGCGCACGCGGCGCAGGCCGACTGGTTGCTCGGGCACGGAAGCGCGCGGGGTGCGCAGCCAGTAGTACAAGTCGTAAGTCGTAGCGCTTTCCGGCGCCGGTCCATCCGGGATATCGGTCTTTTGCTGCCACAACGGGAACCAGTGCGGATCGCGAACATGTTCAGCGCCTGTCGTGGCGCCGCCGAACTGCACGTATCGCACTTGAGCTTCAGCCAGGCTGTACACATTTGCGCCGCTTGCCAGGAAGGGGGAGTAGAGTTGCGGCAGGTCGTCGTGCCAGTCGCAGACAGGGCACGCTGCAAGTGAGCCGGGCGCGCCGGCGAAGGTGGCGTATCCGCAGCAAGGGCAGGTGTACATGGCTCTGATCCTAATGCAGAAAAAAAAAAGACCTGCACGAATGCAGGTCTTTTTTCTGAAACTTGGTCGGAGTACAAGGATTCGAACCTTGGACCCTCTGCTCCCAAAGCAGATGCGCTACCGGGCTGCGCTACACTCCGAAGAAGCAAGATAATACAAGCTGGGCAGGGGGCCGTCAACCCCCAGATTTAAAAGTTGGAGAATTTTGATGCCTTATCGAACGCCGAGATGGCGTATAGCGGCCGGTATCGTTATTTCTTTGCTACTGCACCTGGCAGCGGTGATCTTTGTGCGGCTGCCCGAACCGCGCAATGTGGCTGACTCCCGCACCTGGCTGACGAAGGTGGAAGTAAGGATAGTTGCGCCACCTGAGCCACCGGAACCGAAGCCGGAGGCGCAGAGCAAACCGGAGCGCGTTGCAGCCGCCGAGCCGCGCCGCCAGCCGCGTCGTGCAGAGCCGCGCAAGAACGCTGTCAAGGAAGAATCCGAGCTGGCAATCCAGCCAGCCCGCACATCCACGCTGGTGCTGAGTCCCGCCGAGCCGGGGGCAGCGCCGCACTTCGACCGCGAAACCGCGAAAGCCGCCGCGCGCGACATCGCAGGCGAGCTGGAAAGTGCCCCGCTCAAGATGCGCGAAACCCGGGACGAGAAGCTGGCCCGGCAAATCCAGAACGCCGCCCGGCCCAATTGCAAGGACGGCATCCCCGGCGGCCTGCTCGCCCCGCTCTACCTGATGATGGATAAGAAAGACAGCGGCTGCAAATGGTAAAAATCAATGGGGACGTACCCCATTTATTTTTACTGCTTGAGCTCGAGCGCGCGGTCGTAGAGGGCGTTCTTCTTTTTGCCGGTGATCTGGGCGGCGAGGGCGGCTGCTTGTTTAACCGGCAACTCGGCGAGCAGGATTGCCAGGATGCGGTCGGTTTCGGCGTCGTGGCCTTCTTCGGCTGGCGGGGCGCCTTCGACCAGGACCACGAATTCCCCTTTTTCATGGTTGGCGTCGGTTTTCAGCCAGCTGACCGCTTCGCCCAGCGGGCAGCGGTGGATCTGCTCGAACAGCTTGGTGACTTCGCGGGCGAAGACGACTTGGCGCTCGGCGCCGAAGGCGTCGACCAGCGCCTGGGCACACTCGACAATCCGGTGCGGGGCTTCGTAGAACACCAGCGTCGCCGGCGCGGACACCAGCCCTTGCAGCACGGTCTCGCGCTGCTTGGCCTTCGATGGCAAAAAGCCAACAAAATGGAATTGGTCGTTGACCAGGCCGCTGGCCGACAACGCAGCCACGGCGGCCGAGGCGCCCGGCAGAGGAATCACGCGCAGGCCGGCGGCGCGCACGGCGTCCACGATGCGGGCGCCGGGGTCGGAAACGGCGGGCGTGCCGGCGTCGGACACCAGGGCAATGCGTTCGCCAGCCTGCAGGCGGCCGATCAGGCCTTCGGCCGCTTGACGCTCGTTGTGCATATGAGCTGCAATCAAGGGCTTGTGCAGGCCGAAGCGATTCATCAGCTGGGCCGTGTTGCGCGTATCTTCACACGCAACAGCGTCGACCAGCGACAGCACATGTAAAGCACGCAGGCTAATGTCAGTCACGTTGCCAATTGGTGTGGCCACCACGTATAAAGTTGCCGTAGGATAATTTTGGTGGGCGGTCTCGCCGAGGATTGGTAAACTGGCGAGAGAGCTGGAATCTTGTGCTGTCATTGGGGGAAGGATGCTGTCTAAAAATATCAAAACGCTGATACTTGGCGTTGCCACGGCCATGCTGGCCAGCGCTTGTAGCACGCCGTGCGACGCGCCCGGGGGATTGTGCGCGCCAATCACTTCGGTGACAAGTGCGCCGCCTGCCGTTGCCAAGGCGCCGCGGCCAAAACCGCCGGCGCCGCCGCCTGAACCGGAGGTCGTGGTCGAAACCTTCGCCGTGCCGTCGCCGGAAGATGCGGCGCGGCCGCCGAGCTTCATGCAGGTCGTCCCTCGGCCGGCAGAAAATGCCGATGGCAAGCGCGCTTACCGCATTGCCCTGCTGCTGCCGCTGCGCTCGGAGTCCCTGGGCCGTGCTGCCGATGCCTTGCGCGCCGGTTTCATGGCGGCGCTGGAGCGCGACAGCCACGGCTTTGAAGTCAATGTTGTGGAAACCGGCGATTCGCCGCAGGAAGTGCTGTCTGCTTACGTCACGGCCCAGGAAAAGAACGATATGGTGGTCGGCCCGCTGGCCCGTTCCGCCGTGACCGCCATTGCTGCCGGCCCGCTGGTGGAAAAGCCGACCATCGCGCTGAACCACCCCGAGTTGCGCGGCGATCCCCAGGTTCCGCCGCAAATGCTGACGATCGGCCTGTCCATCGAGGATGAGGCACGCCAGGTGGCCGAGTGGGGCGCGCGCGAAAATCCTTCCGCCAGGGCGCTGGTCATTTCCGGCAACTCATCCTGGCAGAAGCGCATTGCCGGCGCCATGAGCGCGCAATTGCAGCGCCTGGGCCTGCGCCCGCGCAACGTTGACCTGACTCCACTCAACGGCTACCTGCAAGACTCGGAACTGGTGGCCTTGCGCGGCCGCCTGCAAAGCGAGCCGGCCGGCGTGCTGTTCGCGGCGCTGGACCCGGACCAGCTGCGCCAGCTCAAGATCGCGTTGTCGGCGCCGCCGCTGGGCGAGCTCCCCTTGTATGGCACTTCTTCCCTGAATCCTGGCCGCACCATGTACCGCGCCGGTCCTGAACTGGACGGCGTGCGGCTACTCGACCTGCCATGGCTGGTGCAGCGTGACCATCCAGCGGTGATGACCTATCCTCAGCCGGTGCCGCGCGACGAAGCGCGCATCAGCGCCGACATGGAGCGCGTGTATGCGCTGGGGATCGATGCCTTCCGCATCGCCCGCGAAATTGCCATCCAGCCGCAGCGCCGCTTCCAGCTTGATGGCGTGACCGGCCAGCTGACCATCGATTTCGGCAACGGGCCGTCCTGGTTCGAGCGGCTCGAGGTGCCGGCCGAGTACCACAACGGCGTGCCGGTACCGGTCGCCCAGTAAGGAAAACGCATGCCCCGCACCGAACTGCAGGAAATCGGCCGGGGCGGCGAAGAGCGCGCCCTGGCTTTCCTGCAGCAGCAGGGGCTGACGCTGGTGGAGCGCAATTTCCTGTGCAAGACGGGGGAGCTGGACCTGGTCATGCGCGATGGCGAGCACCTGGTGTTCGTCGAGGTCCGGGAGCGCAATAATCCCCGTTTTGGCGGCGCCGCCGCCAGCATTTCCCCCGCCAAGCAGCGCCGCGTGCTGCGCGCTGCCAAGTTTTACCTGCTGCGTTTTGCCAAAATGCCACCATGCCGCATCGACGTGGTGGCCATCGACGGCGAACACATTCATTGGCTGCGCAACGCTATCATTGATCAAATGTAAGCATTTTTAACAGCGCTTGTGAGGCCCGCCAAGCCACTGCACTATAATTACGCACACTATGACCAATCAACGCATCCTCTCGCACTTCCACGAAAGTGCCGAACTCAAGATCCAGTCCGCAACCGTCCTGGCGCAGCCTATCGCGCAGGCGGTGGAACTGATGTTCTCTGCCCTCTCAAACGGCAACAAGATCCTGGCCTGCGGCAATGGCGGCTCGGCGGCTGACGCCCAGCACTTCGCCGCGGAACTGGTGGGCCGTTTCGAGCGTGAACGCTTCCCGCTGCCGGCAATTTCGCTGGCAACCGACACCTCGATCCTGACCGCCGTGGCCAACGACTACAGCTACCGCGAGATCTTCTCCAAGCAGGTGCAGGCGTATGGCCAGGCTGGCGACATCCTGCTGGCGATTTCCACATCGGGCAATTCGGCCAACGTGATGGCGGCAATCGAAGCGGCGCTGGAGCGCGAGATGCGCGTAGTGGCACTGACCGGCAAGGGCGGCGGCGCGATCGGCAAGATGCTGACCGATGCCGACGTGCATATCTGCGTACCGGCCGATCGCACCGCCCGTATCCAGGAAATCCACCTGTTGACCATTCACTGCATGTGCGACGGCATCGACGTTGCACTGTTCGGAGGAGATGTAAATGAATAAAGCCCGTCCACTTTCGCTGGCCGTGATGGCCGCGGTCCTGGCGAGCATCACCCTGTCCGCTTGCGCCCCGATCCTGGTCGGCGGCGCGGTTGCCGGCACCCTGGCGGCGTCGGATCGCCGCACCCTGGGAGCGCAGACCGAGGACAAGTCGATCGTGGTCAAGGCCGAGGTGAAGATGCCTAATATCGCCGGCAAGAGCGCCCACGTCAACGTGAACAGCTTTAACCGCCGCGTGCTGCTGACCGGCGAAGTGCCTGACGACGAGACCAAGGCCAAGGTGGAGCGCGAAGTGCGCGCCATCGACGGCGTGCAGAACGTGACCAATGAACTGGAAGTAGGCTTCTCCTCCAGCTACACCTCGCGTTCCAACGATGCGCTGATCACCTCCAAGGTCAAACTGAGCCTGGCCGATGCCAAGGATATCTCGGCCAATTCCTTCAAGGTCGTCACCGAGAAGGGCGCCGTGTTCCTGATGGGCCGCGTGACCCAGCGTGAAGGCGCGCAGGCGGCCGACATCGCGCGCGGCGTGGCCGGCGTGACCAAGGTCGTTAAAGTGTTCGAGTACATCACCGATGAAGACGTCAAGCAGTACCAGCCGTCCCAGCAGGCTTCCCAAGGCTAAAGACATATCATGAGTACGGGCTCCAGGGCATGGGTTAAACCGGCAATTGCGCTTGCCGTCATTGCCGGCATCGGCTTCACGACATACCAGTCGCTGAACAAGCACCAATCCGCGCCTGCGGTGACCTTCCTCGGCATCAAAGGGGAAAAGATCACGCCCGAGAGCCTGAAAGGCAAAGTGGTGATGGTGAATTTCTGGGCCACCTCGTGCACCACCTGCGTGGCCGAGATGCCCGAAATGGTCGAAACGTACAACAAGTACAAGGGCCAGGGCCTGGAATTCGTCGCCGTGGCGATGAAGTACGACGCGCCCAACTACGTGGTCAACTTCACCGAAACCCGCCAGCTGCCTTTTAAAGTAGCGCTGGACGTGACCGGCGACGCCGCCAAGGCCTATGGCGACGTCTCCATGACGCCGACGACTTTCGTCATCGACAAGGACGGCAACATCATCAAACGCTATGTGGGCAAGCCGGAATTCCCGGCCCTCCACGCGCTGCTCGAAAAAGCCCTGAAGGGCTGAATTACTCCCCCCAGCCGCTGGGGTCCAGCGAGTTGTAGGCCCGGATCTCCTTCTTCCCGCCTTTCAGCTGGTAATAGTCGCTCTCATAGAGGCGGAATGAGCACAGGTCGATCGGCGTCACTTCCGATGCATTGATGGAGGAAATCGCGCCAGCTGCCTCCAGGCTACCGGTGACAAGCTAGGAGCAGAAGAAGCGCGCAAAGTCTTCCTTGTTATGCGTGAGCTTTTCCGCAACCGGGATGCTGTCGAAGGCATCGAGGGCGGACTTGATCGCCTGCGGCATGTCGTAGGGCTTGTGGTTCTGGTGGATGAGGAAGTCGTAAAAGGCCTTCTTGTTCATCTTGTCCCACAGCCCTTTTTCGATGGGAAGCCACCAGATCTCGCCGTCGTAGGTCTCTACCCGGTCGCTGAGCCGGCTGATGGAAACGCCGGAAAAGCCATTCAGCGTCGTGGATTCGATCACCTGGTTGAACATCCCGGGTTGTTCATCCTGGTCGATCAGCAGCTTGGTCTGCAGGATGACGCCCACGTGCGAAACGGGCGCCCTTGTCGCCCATTTGATCACTTCCGAAAAATCGCCCTTGCCGGAAAACGCAATGACATCGCCAGCTTTCATTTGCGCCCTGACATCGCTGTATTTGGCCGGAATCCATGCCATGACTGCCTCCCTAGGTTTTGGTCCGTGAGATTTCAGTTTAGGCAGCGCCAGCCGGGCCATTCTCTCGAATTGTCACGTCACGCTTTGGGGTAGAGGATCATCTGCGTGCAGCGGAACAGGGCGATGGCTTTGCCGGTCGCCTTGTTGGTCACCGTTGCATCCCACACCTGCGTGGTGCGGCCGCCGTGCACCATGCGGGCGGAGACGGCGATCGTGCCTTCGCGCGCGGTGCCGAGGTGGTTCGACTTCAGTTCGATCGTGGTGAAATTCTGGGCGCCTTCCGGCAGGTTGGCGATGCAGCCGAAGCCGCAGGCTGTGTCGGCCAAGGTGACGACCGTGCCGGCATGCAGGTAGCCGTTCGGCGCAAGGTGGTGCTGGACGATGTCGATTTCCGCCTGCAATTCGCCTTCCGCGGCGCCGGTGACGCGCACGCCAAGGTGGCCGGTCAGGTTGTTGTGAGTGAGTTGGTTGAGCTTTTCGAGGTCGAACTTCATCAGGCTTGTCTCCGTTTACAGGTAAAGGATCATAGCAGCCGGAAACAGGGTATGCTTACGCATGTGCGACCTGCCCCACAAGGGCCCGGTCTGCAGGCAAGACCAGAAGCTCAAAAGGTGGATTCAACCGATTAACTTACGGAGAATGACCTATGAACGAACGAGAGCAACTGTCTGCCATCGTGCAGCGCATGGAAGTGAAGCTGACGCAGGGCCACCAGGAAGATTGGGCCCGCCTGCTGCACCGCGCCCGCACGCTGAGCGCCTTCGATTGCTCGGCCGCCAAGGGCGAGATCCTGCATTATTTCGGCGGCGCCGGCTCGATCAGCGATCTTCAGCTTGATGAAGAATTCAGCGAACTGCGCACCCAGCTCTACACCCTCTGCTACGGCAAGCACACCACGCATTGAAGCGCAGGACTGTCCGCCTGCTGTTCCTGGCCTGGGCCCTGGTTTCGACGGGCTGGCTGGCCAACTCGTTCCGGACGCGCGGCGTCGATCCGGCGCTGCTGCGCGGCAGCGTCGATGCCGAAGAATCCCTTAGCCTCCCGCCGCGCGCTTCGGGCGCCACGTCTGGATTGCTATTCTTTTGCGGCTCGGGCGTCGCGGCGGAGGCCTATGTCCCGATGCTGCGCCAAGTTGCCGATGCCGGCTATCCCGTTGTGATCATCAAGCTGCCGTTGCGCTTCGCCCCGCTCGACAGCAGCAAGGATGAGGCTTTGGCGAGGGCGCATCGGGCCATGGCGGCCCATGCCGATGTCCGGCGCTGGACTATCTCCGGCCATTCTCTGGGCGCCGCGCTGGCGGCCCGGCTGGCCTACCAGGAGCCGGCACTCCCTGCTGCATTGGTCCTGGTTGGAACAACCCACCCCAAGCAGCAGGATCTCTCCAGACTGCCTTTTCCCGTTACGAAGGTCTTTGCGTCCAACGATGGCGTGGCGCGCATCGGCGATGTGATGCACAACAAGCCGCTGCTGCCGGCGCAAACGCGCTGGGTGGAGATCAAAGGAGGCAACCATTCGCAGTTCGGCCATTACGGCCACCAGCTGCTCGATGGCGAGGCGGCGATCAGCCGGGAGGCGCAGCAGGCGGTCGTCGTGCAAGCGCTGCTTGCAGCTCTCAAGCCCAGTTGATGGGGTCTTTGCCTTGCTGCGCCAAGTAAGCGTTGGCGCGCGAGAAGGGGCGGCTGCCGAAGAAACCCTTATGCGCTGAGAACGGCGAAGGGTGGGGCGAGGTGATGACCAGGTGCTTGCGCGGGTCGATCAGGGCGCGCTTGGCGATGGCATAGCTGCCCCACAGGATGAAGACCAGGCCGTCGCGGCCGGCCGACAGGCGCTTGATGGCGCTGTCGGTGAAATTCTCCCAGCCCTTGCCGGCGTGCGAGCCTGCTTCGCGGGCGCGCACTGTCAGAACGCTGTTCAAGAGGAACACGCCTTGGCCAGCCCAGTCGGACAAGTCGGTGCGCTGGCGTGCAACGCCGAGGTCGGATTGCAGCTCCTGGAAGATGTTCTGCAGGCTCGGTTGCGGGCGATTGCCGTCGGGGACGGAGAAGCAGAAGCCCATGGCGGCTCCGGGCGTGTGGTAAGGGTCCTGGCCAAGGATCACGACCTTCACATCGTCGAATGGCGTCAGGTCGAAGGCGCGGAAGATATTGCGGCCGGCGGGAAAGCACTGGCGTTCGGCGTACTCTCCGCGCACAAAGCCGGTCAGCGCCTGCCAGTAAGGCTGCGCGAATTCTTCTTCCAGTTGGGCTTTCCAGCTTGGTTCAATGCGGACGGTCATATCGAAATCTTATCATCCTGCGGCAGGCCTATACTGGCGCAATGGAATCGCATCCGAACCTGTTTGCCCATGCCGTGGCTGCAGCACCGGTCAATATCCGGCGCACTGCGCGGTTTGGCGAGGCGTTCGAGGCAATCACCCGGAATTGCCTGGCGCAGGTCCGTGGCAACTTGCCGGGCGTGCTAGCGGGGGACGTCGAAAGCCTGCACCAGATGCGGGTCGGCGTCCGGCGATTGCGCGCGCTCCTGTCGGCGGCAAAGTCCTGGGATCCTTTGCCGGAGGGGACCGCTGGCAAACTGCGCTGGTTTGGCGTTGAGCTGGGCCGGGCGCGCAACTGGGACGTCTTCCTTGAGTCGACCTTGCCCAGCCTTGGCGGTTCGTCCGAACCGGTGGAGGCGATGGCGCGCGAGCTGGCTGCGAAGCAGCGCGCCCACATCCAGCATTTGCTGCATGGTGCACGCTGCAAGGCGCTCATGGACGAACTGGCACTATGGAGCGGGGAACGCCTGTGGCGTGATCCGGCTCGCATACAGCCTTGGGACAAGGATGCGCGCAAGGTGGCGCGGTCCTTGCTGCGGCAGGCGCGCGAGCGGGTCAGGAAGCGCATCCGCCGGCTTGACGCAGCGCAGCCCAGCAGCTTGCACCGGCTGCGCATCGCAGTGAAGAAGGAGCGCTATATGCGCGAGTTCTTCAACATGAATGCACGCGCGCAGGTACTGTCCGACGCGCAGGAATTGCTGGGCAAGCTGAACGACGGCCGTGTTGCACGCGACCTGCTGCGCACCCTGCAGGATCACTTGCCCAGGCATGCGGCCGAACTGTCGTTCCTGGAGGGCTTGCTGGCGGAGCGGCAGGAGCATGAGATGCCGAAGGCCTTGCGTTTCGCCCGCCGCAAACTCTAGTCGTCCAGGCCTTTGCCGGCCAGGATCTGCGGCATGCATTTCTCGACGCGCGACTGGCGGGTCTTGGATTGCTTGGCGGAGGAGAAGTGCAGCAGGTAGCCGCGCTGGCGGCCCGGCGTCAGGCCGTAGAAGGCTTCCGCCAGTGCTGGATGCTCGTCGAGCTTTTGCAGGAATTCGTCGGCCATCGGGAAGTCTTCGGTCTTGCGGAATTCGACCTTGGCGCCCGACTTTTCCAGCTCGATCGCTTCTTCGACGTAGGCCTTGATGATTTTTGCCTGCCGCTTGATGTCGGCGAGGCCGGTGAAGCGGAGCTGGCGCCCTGCTTGAACGTTGGCAGTCTGCTGCACCAGGATGTTTTCCGGATCCTGCATCAGGGAGCCCTTGAAGAACAGAAGCGCGCAGTATTCCTTGAAACCGTGGATCAGGACCACGTTCTGGTCATTGTAGGTAAAGCACGCGCATCCCCATTTCGTCTCCTCGGTCAAATGCGTGGAAAGAACGATCTTCTTCAGTGCCTCAAACTCTTCGTGCCACTTGTGCTCAGCCATCTCCGCCTCCTTGTTTTAGTTACCGGCAATACTACTTCAAAGTAGTCAAATCGGCGTTTCACAGGCCAGTGGTAGATCTACTTTTCATCGCATTTCGACCATGGATTTTTAGGTATCCAGCGCAGGATCTGCACAATTTTCCATTTCGACGTCAATATATTCCTGAAAAACCACTATAGTACTGTACTTACTCGCTATTAAATCTACCTCCGATATGGCAATACTCTTTCCCAAAAGCCTGACGATTGAAGCTTGTGAAAAATTTGTAAGCCAACTGGGGGAGTCTGAGACCGACGACCTCCTTTTACCGATCGATACTGCTCGAACTGCTTTCGGTGGCCTTGCGGCAGCTATTCAAGCTGTTAATACTTGGGCAAGGCTTTCGCGAAATCGGCGAATCGTGCTCCGACAGTCGCAAAAGAGTCCATCACTTTCAATTAGTGAAGCTTCGCGACGCCCGCATAAGTTTGCGGGTGCGATGCTTGCTAAAGAAATAGTCAGCGAGGCTAATGGAACTAGCTCCGAAATGCGAAGCTTAGTCAATCGCGCTGCTCGGGAAGCGATTGAACTGCAAGCCTCGTCGCCGTATGGACAACAACTCGGATCGCTTTGCTGGTTCGCATTTGTGGACCATAGCACCAAAGGTTTCGACCCAAATTTTTATATTGAAGAGACTAAGGGAAAATCATTGCCACGTCAGCTGCCACAGCTAAAAGCTGTTTTGAAGGCTATGTTAGAGAAGTCTTCACTAGTAGCAGGGGGTGCGCAACCCATAAAGGAACCCCAACTAGAAGACCTTGGCCGGATGTTCTTTGAGTTGTTCTTGAATACCCATGAACATGGCTCACGCGCAAGGCAACGCAAAGATTGGATAAGACCTGGGGTCCGTGTTATTTATACGAATTGCATAAATCTGTCTGCAGCTGATGTCTCGGTGATGATCAAGGATGAACCAGCCTTGACAAATTACCTAAGTAGTCAGTTGCCCGACCAAAATGGAAGATACCGTTTTGCTGAAATTAGCATTGTAGATTCCGGTCTGGGGTACTACGAACGATGGCATTCAGACAAAAATATGAAATTCGAAGGCCCGTTCACGTTAAATGACGAATACGAAACTTTCAAAAAATGTTTTTCCTTTAGACAAACCTCATCTGGTGAAGACAACAAAGGTAACGGCCTTCCTGTCGTAATGGATAGGCTTACAAAATTAAGAGGATTAATGAAGGTTCGAAGTGGCCGGCTATCGCTGTTTCGTAATTTCATTGTCGATCCATACAAACTGAACGACAATTGCGACTTTTCCGATTGGAACACTCATTTTTTGGCTACGCAAGAACTTACTGAAATGACTCCCGTTGCTGGTGTTGGTGTAACTTTGCTGGTGCCGTTGGAGGCAAAATAATGACCGCTTTTAGCTTCCGATTTTTAAAAGAAAAGACTCACGGCCGTGCAAGTCTCGCGATCTTCTTGACTTCCGAGCCATCTGCGGATCAGATTGTAAAGATTATCAAAAATGACGTGGAGAGGAATCTCGTTCCTCAGTCTGTAACTATTTTAGCGCCCTCTGAAACAGAAATTTCGTGCGACACGTTTCTTAATAATGAGTCGTTTCGAAACGAATTTTTGTCGTTTGTGGGCGACGATGGCAAACTAACTGTAATCTTAGTTACGCCAGATGGTGAGTTTATTGAAGCAAAATCGCGGCAAAATGCAGCTCGAGAGCATAAAAGGCTCTTACTGCAAACTGGAATGCTTGAGATTTTTATGCGGCGAAGGGGTGTTGTCACGACTTCCAGCGACTACCATTTTGTCAAACCCTCCGGTGATCACTGCGACGGATTCATTCGTGCATCAAACTTACTGGTATCTGGGGTGGAGGTCGCATTTCTCGGCATAGCGCTTATCAGCCATCTCAAGCCAGGATTAAGGCGCATTTATGTCGATACATCGTCAATTTCATATCTTATTAGTACCGCAATTGCTTGGAGCAAGCGATTTACTCGTGAGCAGCCACATATTGAGAGCTTCGAGTCATATGCAGCCCTAAAGCAGAAGTATGATTTCGTTGAAGACTCCTCGAGTTTAATCATCATTTCTGCCACTACGAGTGGCTCGCTGGCAAAATCGATCCTCAGTAGTTCCAGCTTTAGAAGCAATCAGGTAATTACGCTATTTTACTCACAGCTGCCGTCTGATCAACATGGAATTTTCGATATACTTCCTGCACTGACACGGTCTATCGCATCAGTTAATGCTGAAAATTGTCAGCTGTGCAAAGCGGGTTCTAAGAGAATCAATATCGTAGGCGACCAATTCTTGCCGGAAACTCCACAGCATGAGTCCCTTATGATACGAAAAGTGGATTTTTCAAGCTCGAGGGCCAATTTCATCGACGAGTTTGCCACTAAAGGAGTGCTGCGTTGGAACGATTCTTCTGACACATTGTCTGAAACCCGTGAGCATTTCTATTTGGACGTAGGGAAAGCGTTGGAGGTAGCGCCAGTTGCGTTTAAAGAACTGTTGACAAAGAAGGTTAAAAAGCATTTTTCTGCAGATACGCGACTTGTGGTTACCTTGGACGACTTGGGCTCAGCCGCTTTAGCTTCGGCCATTCGGTCAGTTGTTTCGAATGAGGAACATATCCTTTGGACTACTCTGGCATCCCTTAAAGACGAGGAAATTTCTAATGGCTCTTCAGTCGTTGTGATCGCCGGAGCCATTACTTCAGGCCGAAAATTACTTCAGGCTTCGCGGCGCCTTCGAAAATTGCCGCGTGACGCATCAATCGTTTACATAGTTGGCTTTTCCAAGCTCCCTACCGCCGAATCGCTAAGCCAACTTGAGAAAGACCTTAAACAAGGCGATCATGAATTCGTTGTAATACGAAAGGTTCCGCTTCCGCGGCTTGGTGCAAATGTACAAAGCTCATGGGACCTCGAACGCAGTTGGATGGAAAAGTTTGACGCCGATGACCCATTGGCAGATGTTGACGTGGTGCTTCCTGCACCGTTAGTTCAACGACTTTCGGTCCTTAGGGGGCCGGCAAATGACTGTAACAGTTTGTTTTGTAACGCCCCTAGCGGCTTACCACTTAAGTTGCGTCCGTCCTTTGCGTTCTGGAGTGACCTAAAACTTAATACTGAAGAGGCAACGCAATCCGACGTATATTGGACAATTCAAACTGTACTTCATGACTTGCGGGTGCTGAACAAAGATAAAGGCTTAGCAAGTGTGTACCACACCACGTTAATCAGTCCAGCGTGCTTTGACCGGTATAACGACGGAGTCATTCAAGCTTGCTTGTTGCGTGCCGCCCATACGTCGGAATTGAACTACGCTATTGACGAAGATCTCAGCGCTAAGATGAGTGATGTCATTCAATCTGTTCTGAGTGATTGGCAGTCGGAACAAGGGGAAGCATCTTTAGAATTTTTGCTTGCGCTCGCAACGCAGAAAGTGAAACTCTGTCGCGCAGACCTAAGAAAAATTGCGTCAATTGATACCAGTAAGATGCCTGAAGCGATGCAATTTATGATCGGGCAAATTGGATTGAACAAATGAATTTTTCAAGGAGAGTGTAAGTCAACACTCAAGCCAATTCGTTACAAGATCATCTGCAGGTGGCGACAGTTGGTCACCCGCAGTAACTATTCGGCCACTCTTTTGCGCAAACCTTAAAGCGTTCAACCTTTCTTGAACGGGGTTCTGAATGAGGCGGTACTGTCGAATCGCAGCGGTGACGGATTTTCCGCCTCACCCTATGAAGGGGTGGAGGCGAGAAAAGGCAGGACAGAACGTGTTCAAAGTCGAATGCCGCTGAACACGTTCAGGTAGAGGAATTATGCCTGCTCGAGGACGTTATGCGCCTGGACGTCGGCGTGGTACGAGGAACGGACCATGGCGCCAACCGCGGCGTGGGCGAAGCCCATTTCGTAGGCTTTTTCTTCGAACATCTTGAATACGTCCGGGTGCACGTAACGGCGAACCGGGAGGTGGCTGTTGGACGGCGCCAGGTACTGGCCGATGGTCAGCATGTCGATGTCGTGCGCGCGCATGTCGCGCATCACTTCCAGGATCTCTTCGTCGGTCTCGCCCAGGCCGACCATCAGGCCGGACTTGGTCTTGACGTGCGGGTAGCGTGCCTTGAAGTCTTTCAGCAGGGTCAGCGAGTGCTGGTAGTCGGCGCCCGGACGGGCTTCCTTGTACAGGCGAGGCACGGTTTCCAGGTTGTGGTTCATCACGTCCGGCAAGCCGTCGGCGAAGATGTCCAGCGCCTTTTCCAGGCGACCGCGGAAGTCGGGCACCAGCACTTCAATCTGGGTCTTGGGCGACAGTTCCTTAGTCTTGGTGATGCACTCGACGAAGTGGCCGGCGCCGCCGTCGCGCAGGTCGTCGCGGTCCACCGAGGTGATCACCACGTAGGACAGGCGCAGCTTGGCGATGGTGTTGGCCAGGTTGATCGGCTCCTGGGTGTCCAGCGGGTCCGGACGGCCGTGGCCCACGTCGCAGAACGGGCAGCGGCGGGTGCACTTGTCACCCATGATCATGAAGGTAGCAGTACCCTTGCCGAAGCATTCGCCGATGTTCGGGCAGCTCGCTTCTTCGCACACGGTCACCAGCTTGTTCTCGCGCAGGATGTCCTTGATCTCGTAGAAGCGGGAGGAATGCGATGCCGCTTTGACGCGGATCCACTCCGGCTTCTTCAGGCGCTCGGCCTGTTCGATCGGGATGATCTTGATCGGGATGCGGGAGGTCTTGTCGGCGCCTTTTTGCTTGTCGCTTGGGTTGTAAGTCATGGCTGCTTTGCTTTCAAGTTAATTCAGGTTCGGCCACCTGCAGCTGGTTGACCAGCTCATTGGCCAGTGCCTGCTGGACATCGGCCAGCGGGACATCCACGCCCATCGAACGCATGTCGATGGTTTCCAGGCCTGCGTAACCGCAGGGATTGATCCAGGTGAAGGGGGCCAGGTCCATGCCCACGTTCAGCGATACGCCGTGGTAGGTGCAGCCGTTGCCGCGCACCTTCAATCCGAGGGCGGCGATCTTGGCGCCTTTTTTCGGGCCGTTGGCGATGTAGATGCCGGGCGCGCCTTCAACGCGCTCGCCGGCGAGATTATACGCGGCCAGCACATTGATGATCGCTTCCTCGATCTTGTTGACGAACTGGCGGGCGTACAGCTTGCCGCCTTTCTTGTTGCGGCGCAGGTCCATCATCAGGTAGATCACGACCTGGCCGGGACCGTGGTAGGTCACCTCGCCGCCGCGGTCGGTCTGCACCGTGGGAATCGAGGTGGCGCCGGCCAGCAGGTGGCCGCGGTCGGCACCCAGGCCCAGCGTATAGACGGGCGGGTGCTCGACGATCCACAGTTCGTCGGGCGTGTCTTCCTGGCGCGCGTCGGTGAAGGCGCGCATCGCTGCGAAAGTTGGTTCGTATTCGGCTTGGCCGAGATGGCGGATGACCGCCGGCTGAATAGGCATAAGGCCGCCATTATACCTTTCCAGCCTTGGCGCTGCTTAATGACTAGGCAGGTTTATGCCGATTTCCTTAGCCTGTCATCAGGTTGATGTTCTTTAGCCAATCTTGCAAGGACGGTCGTTGCGACTGGAAGATAACGTAATCCTTCAGCTTTTGCGGCACCGGGTCGCCATTCATCACCAGGCGGCTCAGCATGATGGCCAGGTCGGTATCGGCAATGCACCAGCTGCCAAACAGGTAATCGCCGTTGACCAGGCGTCCGGCCAGTTGCATTAGCTTGTTCGCTGCCGCCTGGGCGGCCGGGGACAGTGGGGGCTCGGGCTGTTCGGCTCGCTTGTAGAACACGGTATAGGTGCTGCGGTCTTCCCTCAGCGCCTGCAGGTCGCTGCGAATCCAGGCCTGGATTTGGCGCGCGATCGCACGTTTCTCAGGGCGGACCGGGTACAAGCTGGGGTATTGCGGCGCGGGATATATCTCTTCCAGATATTCAGTGATGGCACTCGACTCGGTGAGCATGAAGTCATCATGCACCAGGCATGGCACGCGGCCAGTCAGGGCCTTGTCGGTGAATGATGGTTCCTTGTTCTGGCCGGCGTCCAGGTTCACAGTCTCCAGCTCGAAGTCGAGGCCTTTTTCGCGCAGGGCGACGTAGGCGGAAATGGCGTAAGGACTGACAAATTGACTGTCCACATACAGTTTGAGACTCATGGCGGCGTTCCGGCTTGGTAAAGTTATTTATTTACATAATATTTGCTTGCCTCATGCTAGCCAAAACGATATATTTTCAACCGTCTTGCTAATTTTTTTCACATGCGAATTCCCAATCTTTCTGCCTTGCGCGCTTTTGAGGCGGCAGTGCGCCACGGAAATTTCTCGCGGGCGGCGGCAGAGTTGTGCCTGACGCATGGCGCGATCAGCCATCAGATCCGCGGCTTGGAGCAGGAATTGGGGGTGGCGCTGTTTGTGCGCCATGGGCGGCGCGTGACACCGACAGAGGAGGCACGGCAATACGCAGCCACCGTGGCGCGCTGCCTGGCAGAGCTGGCCAACGGCGCCGCCCAGCTGCGGCCGCAGCAAGGGTTGCAGCGCTTGAGCGTGACCTCCATCCCCTCCTTTGCCGCACGCTGGCTGGCGCCTCGGCTGGGACGGTTTATAGAACAGCACCCGGAAATCGAAGTCGTGCTACAGCTCGGCCAGCAGTTGCAAGACCTGGCGCGCGACGGGATCGATATCGGCATCCGCTTCGGACGCGGCAGGTATCCGGGGCTCGAAACGGTCCACCTGAGCAGCGAAATCCTTTATCCAGTAGTAAGTCCTCGCTATCGCGATGGCGACCTGCCGGCCTGCCCGCAGGATTTGGCGCGCGCCACGCTGCTGCGATCAGAGGACGCCTGGACGCCGTGGTTCCAGGCAGCCGGACTCAGCCTACCGGAGCCCGCCGGCGGTGTCATGTTCGAGGACTTGTCGATGCAGGTCCGTTCCGCCGTCGACGGCGACGGGGTGGCGCTGGTGCGTCATCTGGTGGCAATGGAGGAGATTGCTGCGGGACGCCTGGTGCGGCTGTTCGATATCGCCACGCCTTGCGCGTATGAGTACTACCTGGCGAGTCCGCCGCACGTCCTGCAGAAACCGCAGGTGCGGGCGTTCCGCGAGTGGCTGAAGGCGGAAATCGCCCGCAGCCAGCTTCTTAAAGCACCATCTTGACCATCGGGTGGCCGGACAGCGCGCGGTAAATATTGTCCAGCTGCTCGCGGCTGGTAGCGCGCACGGTGCAGGTCAGGCTGGTGTAATTCCCTTTTGCCGACGGACGCGATTCCAGCTTCCCTTCGTGGAAAGTCGGGTCGTGCTCGACCACTACCTCGATAATCGTGGTGGCGAAGGCGTCGTGGGTGGCGCCCATCACCTTGATCGGGAAGTCGCTCGGGTACTCAATGAGGGACTCTTCAGGCGAGATGGGTTTCATCATGATTTTTCCAATCTTGTAACAACAAAAAAAAGACCCGGCGCGGTGCGAGTGCGCCGGGTTCCATTTTACATCGTTACCTATATGGCCCTTGAGGGCCACTTTTCAAGGTCAGGCGGCTTCGGGCGCCTTGTTCGACAGGCGCTGCAGGCGTTCCAGGGCCGATTCGCTGCCATTGGCCGGGTTGGTCACCGATTTGCGGATCGCTTCGATTTCGGCGGCCTGGTCGTAAGGGCGCTGGCCGATGTCGGAGACGATCTTCATGCCTTCGGCTTCGTTGGCGATCGACTGGGCACGCTTGGTCAGCGCGTTCAGCGCGCTGGTATTGCCGCGCATGCCGGACAGGTTGGCCAGCTGGCTCTGGCGCTCGGCGCGCACTTGCTGCAGGTCGCGCTGGGCCTTGGCCTGGGCCAGGGCTTGCATCGCCTTCTTCGCGGCCGCGTCGAAGTCGGCCAGTTGCTGCGACAGGGCGTCGACGATCTTCTGCAGTTCTTCCATATAAGCCTGGGCGTCGGCTTCTTCCTGGATTTCCTGCGGCAAGCGGCCTTTGTTGGCTTCCAGCTCGTCGCAGAACAGGTTGATCGTCGCTTCCGAGATCTGGCCCGCGGCCAGGCGTTCGGCCAGGGTACCGGTGGCTTTTTCGTCGGTTTCGATCAGTTTGCGCAAGCGGACCACGTCGTCGCGCTCCTTGTTGAAGGCGGCACGGGCTTGCGCCAACTTCTGGGCGGCGCTGCGCAGGGTGTCGGCCAGGCGGTCGCGGTCGGCCTCGGTCGCCGTTTCCGGGTCAAAACTGGCGATGGCTTCCGACACGCGGTCGCCCAGGGCGCCAAAGTGTTTGGAAATCAGTCGTGCAGTCAGGGCCCAGCCATTCGAGTTGCTCATTTTTTGCATCCTTTCAGTTAAGTTCAATTCACCAATGCGGCGGTCGTTATTGGATGACCAGCCGTTCCTGCTCCACCGGAATTCCCACTACGAAGTCGACGTGAATTCCGCGTTTCCTTGCATCGCCGTTCACGCTCTGGAGGATTTCCGTCGTGACCAGCAGGTATTCCTTGCTGCCGTCGCCCAGTTGCCGGGCGTAGGGCATGAAGTACAGCTCTTGTTTCAGGCCCTGCATGCCGCTGGCTTCGTCGATGCGGGTTTCGGTGCCCGTGAAGGGCGGGACGAAACCGGCATTCGGGTCGCCGACATCGCGCTCGAAGTCCAGCGCTTCCTGTTCGCCAAACGCCGTTGCCAGTACCGCGCTGTCGGCGCCACTTTCCTCCAGCTGGCTGCGCCACAGGCTGAATTGCAGGTCGCCCAGGCCGCAGCCATCTGCGCCGGTGAAGGCGTCCTGGTCTTCCGCTGTGGTGGGGATGAAGCGCACCAGCTGCGTGCAATACAGGATTTCCTTCACCTCGCCATGCTCGTCCACGTACAGCTGGAGGAACTTTTCACGCTCGTCCTCGTCGCCCTTGGCCAGGTAGTAGCGGTACAGGCGGCCGGCCATCGACAGCTTGAACTGCGAAATGGCGAGGATCCGGCTGTCTTCCGCTTCCGGCAACGCGACCAGGGAACCGTTGGCGTTGGCGCGCAGCAGGGGCGACGCTTGCAGGTTCACCACGCTGCCGATCCTTGCTGCCAGCGGCAGGCCGCGGTCTTCCGGCTGCGGCGCGTCGCTGTCGACGCCGCGGCGCTTGGCGCCGCTGCGCAGGTAATCGATGGCGTCTTTCCAGCCCATTCCTTAGTTCCTTTCAAACGAGTAGTTAGCGTTCTTTTTCACTTCCTGCGCCGCGGCCATCATCCTGAAGGCTTTCCAGGCCAGCCACACCAGGCCGCCGATCAGCAAGGCGACTGCCAGTTTGGCCAGGGTGCTCGATTCGTGGGCGGCTGGTTTGGCGGCCGGGGCTTGTACTTGCTGCTGGCGGGCGGTCTCGACAACAGCACCAGCAATGTCGCTCGCGCCGGCGGCATCGGCCATGGCACCGGTATTGCCGCTGACGTCACCCTGGACGGTTGGCGCCGGTGCCGGGGCTGGCTGAGCAGCAGGAGCAGGGGCCGGAGCCGCATGGCCGCTGGCTGCGCGGCCCAGCATGAAGCCGCCGATGCCCCACAGCCAGCCGTTGCTGCTGTCGCGGACGATTACGGGCGCCGGCGCACTGGTCGAACCGCTGTTCGGGGCGCCGTGCTGGGCAAAGGCGCCGTTGCTGTAGCCGCCATTTCCGCCGCTGCGGCCACCAGGAACGACCGGATCAAGCGGAGGCAGCGGAGGCGTGGTCCCGGTGCGGGAGGCCGTGGAGCTGCCGAAGCTGCCGGGCGCCGGCTGGCCAGTAGCGGCCGCACGCCGCGTGTCATAGGTGCGCATCGCCTGGTCCTGGGCGGCGCGGCGGTCGAGGTCACGGGACATCGCCGAATCGCGTTGTTGCGTGCGTGCCGCAGCAGGCGGCTGCGACTGCCGCTGGCCAAAGGTGCCGAAGCTTGGCTTGCTCGGGGTGCTGACGCTGCGCGAAACCGTGCTGCGGCTCGAGGAAAAGCCGCTGCGGTATGAGCCGCCTGGGCGGGCATCGGCCGTGTTGGCGACTACAATTGCCACCACGATTGCCATGATGGCCGCGAAGCGAGTGCGCTTGAACATGAAATTCACCGTTGTCAGGTAGTTAAACTTTCGATGAAAATCAGCATATCTTTCAAACAATCCGACTGCATCGGTAAAAAAAGGCCAGCTTCACCATGACTAAGAAATACCTGGACATGAACCAGCACGACGCGCTTTACAAGGTGGCGCGTACCTATCCCGGCGGCATCGAGGCGCTTGCCCAGCAAATGGGCATTTCGGCCAACGTGCTGCGCAATAAGCTGGCGCCGACCATCGCTTCGCATTACCCCTCGTTCGAGGAGGTTTCAACGATCGTGGACCTGTGCCACAAGGCTGGCGTGCATGAAGCCATGTTGCCGCTGCACGCGCTGCTGACGCGGCATGGCATGGCGGCCTTCATCGTCCCTATCCCCGATGAGGTGAGCAATGACGACCTGTCGCAGACGGTGTGCAAGGTGATGGCCCAGGTGGGCGCGGTGGCGGAGGCGGTGTCCGAGGCGCTGATCGATGGCAAGGTGACGGAGGCGGAGGCCGACCTGATCGAGCGGGAGTTCCACGGCGCGCTGTCGGCGTTGGGCGAGTGGCGCGAGCGCATTCGCCAGCGCGCGAAAATCGGCAAATAAAAAAGCCAGCCTGGCCTGTTGGCCGGCTGGCTAAGACTCTTTCTTCCGTGGGGGCGAAATAGTCGGGACAAGGCGCGCAGCTTATCCCTGTTTCGCTCCCCTTCATGACATCGCTTTAACGGCGCTCTTCTTCCCGGCGATCTTCGCCGCGACGTTCACGCACTTCACGGCGCTGCTGCTGTTGCTGCTGTTGCGGCTGTTGTTGATGTTGCTGCTGCGGCTGCATTTGGGGTTGCATTTGCGGCTGTGCTTGCGGCTGGGCCTGCTGCGGTGGTGGCGACATCTGCGGCGGGCGGGCCGGGGCCATCTGCATCTGCGGCGGTGCGTCGCGGCGGCCACGGTCTTCCCGGGCATCGCGGTCCCCTCCGCCGAAGCGCGGCTCATGGCGCGGTTGCTCCACGCGTTGCGGCTGCGGCTGCGGCATTTGCGGCGGCGCTGCTTGCAATTGCGGCGGCTGCTGGGTCGCCGTAATGATGCCTGGGCGGCGCTGCTCCTCCCGCATATTGCGGCCGCGCCAATTGTCGCGCTCGTCATTGTCGGTACGGGTCCAGTTCTGGCGCGGCTGCTGTGGCGGCGTCGTCAGCTGCTGAGGTTGCTGCGGCTGGGTTTGCAGCAACTGCTGGCGTTGCTGTTCCTGGCGCTCAGGGCCACGCAGGTCCGGGCCGCGTTCGGCACGACGCTCCCAGTTACGGTCGCGATTGAAGCGGTCGTCGCGGTCACGGTTGAAGCGGTCTTCACGGCTCGGCGGCGGTTCCTGGCGTTGCGGACGCTGCAAGCTGGAAGCCAAGACCGGCGGCGCGGTCATGATCGGCACGTTGCGCACGTCCTGCGGCGTAACGCGCGCTCCGTTGTTCACAGGAATATGGCGGCCACGCCCCCACTGGTCGCTCGGCAAGGCGGTCACGCCATCGCGGCGGCCATCGTGGTCGCGGTCGTGGTAGCGCTCGTGCCAGCGCTCGTTGGTGCGGTGATTCCACACGAGGCGGCGCTCGAAATCGGACGATACGCGGTAAGCCGGTACATAGCGGTCGCGCGGGCTCAGCGGGTACCAGCCAACGGCGGGACCGGAACGGCCCGAGCCGAAGCTTACGCTCCAGTTATTGCCGCCGACCCAGCCCACCAGCGCGGGCGACCATACTGCGCGGCCAATGACGCGTCCCGGCGTCCAGCACCAGCGGCCGCTGACCACGACCCAGCGGCCATAGTGGAACGGTGCATAACCCCAGGGCGAGTTATCGACCCAGGTCCAGCCCCATGGCGAGATCCAGACCCAGCGGCCGTCACGGTAGGGCGCCCAGCCGACCGGCACCGCGCGCGGGAACCAGACGGTGCCGTATTCGCGGTCTTCCACCCAGTTGCCGTAATTATCCAGGTCTTCGTAGCCGGTCATGTCAGCCGGCACGTAGCGCGAAGCGACCATGCCTTCGTCGCGGCGGTCGCGGTTGGCGACCCAGTTGTCGAAATCATCACGCCGCGCCAGCGCGGTAAAGATGTCGTCGCCGCGTACTTCCACGCGTTTTCCGGACCGGGCGGTCAGCATGGTGCCGGCGCCTTCAACGCGGGCATTGCCGGCGAAGACGTTGACCACGGTGGTGTCGGGAGCGCGCTCCGTGTCGACCCGGAAGGAGCCGGGTTCGGTGAGCGTAATGCGGGCTTGCGGCGTGAGGAATTCGAATTCATTGAGCATGGCCGGATCGCGCACGCGCACGGCGGCGGTGCCGTAGTTCAGGCGCAGCACCAGGCGCTCGTCATCCAGTTCCTGCACCTCGAGGTCGGTGTCGCCGTCCAGGCGGATTGCGGTGGAGCCCACGCGGAATTCCGCACGGGCGCCAGACGCGGTCGTCAGGTGGTTTTCGCTGGTGACCGGCCAGTTCATCAGGTTGCCGGATTCTTCTTCGCCGTTGACGAGCATGGTCACCCTGCCTTCGGTAACCGTCACCCGTCCCACCCGGGCGGGCGGATCGGCCATGGCAACCGAGGTCACTGCGACCAGCGCTGCCAGCACCAGGAACTGCACTATCTTGCGGCTCATTCTATCTCTCCAAGGGAACGTCTGCGGCGTTTTTGTTTTTATATAACGCCTGAGCCCCCTTGGCGAGGACGCAAGTTACAAATAATTTCAAATGGGGGTAAAACGCTGCACCTGCTTGCCATCCACTTCGATGATTTCGAAGAAAACTTCGCGCGGGCGGCACCAGATGGAGCCGTTGGCGGCCTTGTACACGATCATTGTGCTGAGGTCGGATTCCAGCGTGGCTTCGCACACCAGATCGTAGATGCCGCCCTTGTAATGCCGGAACTGGGTGGTCATGCCTGTGCCGCTCCCCGCTTGACGAAGAACAGGGCGCCGCCGATAAACATCAGAAGACCGCCAAATACGCGATTTTGCACCTTGATGGCAGAAGATTCGCGGAAGAAGCGCTGCATCGACGAGGCCAGGAAGGCGTAGCTGTGCATCACCACCAGGTCGATCACGCACATGGTTGCGGCCAGGATGGCCAATTGCGGCAGAAGCGGAGCATGCTGGTTGATGAACTGTGGCAGCACCGCCACCATGAAGATGATGCCTTTCGGGTTGGTGGCATTGGTCAGGAAGCCGATCATCACGCGCTTGCGGAAGGTCGGCAGCGCCTGGCGGGCGGCATGTACGCCTTCGCCGGCGGCGACTTTGGCGCGCCACTGGCTGATGCCCAGCCAGATCAGGTACAACGCGCCTACCGTCTTCACCACGCTGAAGGCGACCTCAGAGGCGATCAGCAGGGAGCCGACACCCGCGCCGGCAATCGCCAGCACCAGCAGCAAGCCCAGTTGCAGGCCGAGGATGGTGGCGGAAGTACGCTTCACGCCATAGGACAAACCATGCGACATTGACAACACCGCGCCGGAACCAGGCGACACGGCAATGATGCAGGCAGCGATGACAAAGGTGATCCAGATGGTGAAAGTCATGACCGATTACCGACGAATAAAGAGTTCATTGTAGCGTTGAAGATGCCCGCTGGCTGCGGCGGCGTGTTAGATTGTCGATCCTGTAATTTTTCTTTGGAGTTATACGAAATGGCCGGTTCCAGCCTGCTTGCACTGATCGACGATATTGCCACCATCCTGGACGACGTGGCTGCCATGAGCAAAGTGGCAGCCAAGAAGACCGCGGGTGTGCTGGGCGACGACCTGGCGCTGAATGCGCAGCAGGTCGCAGGCGTGCAAGCCGACCGTGAATTGCCTGTTGTCTGGGCAGTAGCGAAGGGTTCGATGATCAACAAGGCGATCCTGGTGCCTGCTGCGCTGGCGATCAGCTACTTCGCGCCATGGGCGATTACGCCCCTGCTGATGCTGGGCGGCGCCTACTTGTGCTTTGAAGGTTTCGAGAAGATTGCCCACAAGTTCCTGCATTCGCCGGCGGAAGATGAGCAGCACCACAAGGAACTGGTGGATGCGAACCAGAGTGTTGACCTGGTGGCAATGGAAAAGGAAAAGGTCAAGGGCGCCGTGCGTACCGACTTCATCCTGTCGGCCGAGATTATCGTAATCGCCCTGGGCACCGTGGCGGCCGCCAGCTTCTTGCAACAGGTGACGGTGCTGGTTGGCATCGCCATCGTGATGACCGTGGGCGTATATGGCCTGGTGGGCGCCATCGTGAAGATGGACGACGCCGGCCTGTACCTTACCAAGCGTGCCGGTGCCGCCGTGCAGGCGATCGGCCGTTTCCTGCTGACTGCGGCGCCCAAGCTGATGAAATTCCTGTCGGTTGCCGGTACGGTCGCGATGTTCATGGTCGGTGGCGGCATCCTGACCCACGGTATTCCTGGCGCGCATGACGTGATCCATCACGCTGCCGAAGCTGCCGGTTCGGTGGGCGGCGTTGGTCCCCTGCTGGCTGCCATTACCCCGTCCGCGCTGGATACCATTGGTGGCGTGATCGCCGGCGCTATCGTGTTGGCGGTCGTCACCATCGGCAGCAAACTGTTGAGCGTGGTCAAGCGCTAAGCATCGGCCCGGCGGCACACTGTCATTTTTAACAAGGAGAATCCTATGTCGACCCATAACCGACCTTCCGGCGCGTTTGTTGGCGCCTCCTGGACCGCCCTGCTGCTGGGCGCCGGCGCCTTCCTGGCCGGACTGTGGAATGCCCAGATGGCGCTGAACGAGAAAGGGTACTACCTGACCTTGCTGCTGTATGGTCTGTTCGCCGCTGTATCGCTGCAGAAGTCGGTGCGCGACAAGGTGGAAGGCATCCGCGTGTCGAATATGTACTTCGGCCTGTGCTGGATTTCCACCGCGTCCGCCATCCTGCTGCTAGGAGTCGGCCTGTGGAATGCCAACCTGGCGCTCAGCGAAAAAGGCTTTTACGGCATGGCTTTTGCCCTGAGCCTGTTTGCCGCCGTCGCAGTGCAAAAGAACGTTCGTGACAGTTCGGCAATCCAGGCAGAAGTGGCCTGACCGGCCAACCCTGCCAGATTTGATCTACATCATTAAAAAAGCGCGCCCAAGTCCCTAGACTGTTCCCTGTGATCTTGCGTTATGGCAAGAAAGTCAACAGGGAGCGCGCGATGCGTAAGAATTTACCGGTAACCAATCAGGAAGTAGAACTGGACGAAGACCAGGCGATCGTCTCCAAGACTGACCTGGAAGGCAATATCGTCTACGTAAATCCTTACTTCGAGCACATCAGCGGCTTCTCCGCTGCGGAGCTGATTGGCCAGCCGCAAAACATCATCCGCCACCCGGACATGCCGCCGGAAGCGTTTGCCGACCTGTGGCAAACCATCCGCGCCGGCATTCCCTGGACCGGCCTGGTGAAAAACCGCTGCAAGAACGGCGATTTCTACTGGGTCAAAGCGAATATCACCCCGATCAAGGAAAACGGCCGCACCATCGGCTACATGTCGGTGCGCACCAAGGCCGAACGCGGCCAGATCGCGGCCGCGACCGAGGCCTACCGCAAGATCATTGCCGGTGCCCGCAATATCCGCATCAAGAATGGCCAGATCGTGCGCCTGGGCCTGTCGAACGTGCTGGCACGCCTGAGCCATGTGTCGCTGGCCATGCGCATCTGGCTGGCCACCAGCGTGGTCAACGTGCTGCAGATCGCGGTCTGCATCGCTGCACTGTTCGCCGATGGCACCAGCGACGTGACGCGCTGGGGCATCTTTGGCGCCACGGCCTTTGGCTTCCTGATCAACGTCTTCCTGTGGTACACGCTGCGCACCGGCATGCTGCAGCCGCTGGGCCGCGCGCTCGATGGCGCGCGCCTGATCGCGGCCGGCGACCTGACCGGCTCCTTCGACACCGACAGCACCGACGAAGTGGGCCAGTTGCTGCGCGCCCTGCAGCAGATGAATAACAACCTGATCGCCACCATTCGCGACGTGCGCTTCAATATCGATGCGATGGCCGTGGCGACCAAGCAGATTGCCGCCGGCAATGCCGACCTGGCCGGCCGCACCGAATCGCAGGCAGCGAGCCTGGAAAAGACCGCTTCCAGCATCGAGGAATTCTCTTCGACCGTGAAGGCCAATGCCGAGAACTCGATGGAAGCGAACGCGTTGGCAGTCAGCGCTTCCGGCGTAGCGGTGCAAGGCGGCGAGATCGTGTCCGAAGTGATTGCGACCATGGACGAGATCAACTCCTCGTCCCGGCGCGTGGTCGACATCATTGGCCTGATCGAAGGCATCGCCTTCCAGACCAATATCCTGGCGCTGAACGCCGCGGTCGAAGCGGCACGCGCCGGTGAGCAGGGCCGCGGCTTCGCCGTGGTGGCTGGCGAAGTGCGCAACCTGGCGCAGCGCTCCTCCGCTGCCGCCAAGGACATCAAGCAGCTGATCGAAATCTCGGTGGAGAAGGTCAGCACCGGCATGGAACGTGCGCAACGCGCCGGCGCCACCATGGACCAAGTGGTGAACTCGGTCAAGCAGGTCACCACCATCATGCACGAGATTTCCACCGCCTCCCGCGAGCAGAGCATCGGCGTCGACCAGGTCAACCAGGCCGTCAACCACATGGACCAGGTGACGCAGCAGAACGCCGGCCTGGTCGAAGAGGCCGCCGCAGCGGCGGTCAGCCTGGCCGACGAAGCCGGCCACCTGCGCGACGCCTTCAGCCTGTTCAAATTTGAACGCACCCGTCATGCGCGCCTGACGGCTGTCAATTCGGCACGCGGCGCGCAGCCAACCCGTAAGGCGCCCAAACGCCTCGCAGCCTGATACCGAACGAGAAAATCATGAATACCATTGCAGAACCAACCGTACAGTTTGATGCAGAGCTGATCAGCCGCATGAGCACTTCCGGCCCGCGCTACACTTCGTACCCGACCGCCGACCGCTTCAAGCCGGACTTCAGCTACTCCAGCTTCCTCGAGGCGCAAGCCAACCTGCGCATGCGCGGGGCGCGTGCACCGCTCTCGCTGTACGTCCATATCCCTTTCTGCAACGTGGTCTGCTACTACTGCGCCTGCAACAAGGTGGTGACCAAGGACCGCAGCAAGGCCGTCACCTACCTTGGCTACCTGAAGCAGGAAATCGATATGCAGGGCAAGCTGTTCGCGGGCATGAACCGCGTGGAGCAGCTCCACTTCGGCGGCGGCACCCCGACCTACCTGGATGACGACCAGATGGGCGAGTTGCTGGCGCACATGCGCAAGCACTTCGAATTCGCACCGGATGAAGAGGGCGAGTACTCGATCGAGATCGACCCGCGCACCGTCGACGCTGAACGTATCCACACGCTGCGCAAGCAGGGCTTCAACCGCGTCAGCATGGGCGTGCAGGACTTCGATCCTGACGTGCAGAAGGCCGTCAACCGCATCCAGCCTGCCGAGGAAACCCTGGCCGTGATCCAGGCAGCGCGCGACGCGGGCTTCCGCTCAATCAGCGTGGACCTGATCTACGGCCTGCCAAAGCAAAGCATGACCACCATGCAGGCAACGATGGACAAGGTGATCGAGGCCAATCCCGACCGCATCGCGCTGTACAACTACGCGCACATGCCGCACCTGTTCAAGCCGCAGCGCCGTATTGCGGAAGACGAGCTGCCAACGCCGGCCGTGAAGCTGGATATGCTGGCCCTGTGCATCGATCGCCTGACCAAGGCCGGCTACGTCTACATCGGCATGGACCATTTCGCCAAGCCGGACGACGACCTGGCCGTGGCACAGCGCCAGGGCCGCCTGCATCGCAACTTCCAGGGTTACTCGACCCACGCCGAAACCGACCTGGTGGCGCTGGGCGTGTCTGCCATCAGCTCGGTGAACGGCACCTACAGCCAGAACGAGAAAACGCTGGACGAATACTACGCGCGCCTGGACGAAGGCCGCCTGCCGATCGCACGCGGCTACGCGATGGACAACGACGACCTGCTGCGCCGCATGGTGATCCAGATGCTGATGTGTAACTTCGAGCTGTCGATCTCGGCGCTGGAACTCGGTTATCCGATCCGCTTCAAGCAGTACTTCGCCAAGGAGCTGGAAAAGCTGCGCGAGTTCGAGCGCGACGGCTTGCTGGCGATCGAAGACGACTGGATTTCCGTAACGCCCAAGGGTCGCCTGCTGATCCGCAATATCTGCATGGTGTTCGACCGCCACCTGACTGCCGACCGTGCTGCAGGAACGGCGCCGGGACAAGTGCATCCGCTGCGCTTCTCGCGCACGATTTGAGGAGTTCATGAACCTGCTGCCCATCCTGATTGCCGGCCTCGCCGGCAGTGTGCATTGCGCCGGCATGTGCGGCGGCATCGTCAGCGCGTTCAGCGTTGGCGGTCCGTCCGCCGCGCCGGCGCGTGCTCGCGTGATCCCGATTGCGCGCATGGGCACGGGTGGAACTGCCGCCATGACTTGGGCCGGCGCCAATGCAGGCGCGCTTGGCCACGTGCTGGCCTATAACAGCGGGCGCATTGGCAGCTATATGCTGGCTGGTGCAATTGCAGGCGGCATCGCCGGCAGCATCGCCAGCCTGGCACAAATGGCATCCGCGCAGTTGATCGCCTACTGGATGGCCAACCTGATGCTGGTCGCCATGGGCCTCTACCTGATGGACGCCTGGCGCGGCCTGGCCCGCGTGGAGGCCGTGGGCGGCATCCTGTGGCGCCGCGTGCAACCGATGGTCAAGCCCCTGGTTCCGATGGATACGCCGTTGAAGGCGCTGGCGCTCGGCGGCCTGTGGGGCTGGGTGCCTTGCGGCATGGTGTACAGCATGCTGCTGACAGCCATGCTGACAGGCTCCGCGCTGGATGGCGCCCTGGTGATGGGCGCCTTCGGCCTGGGCACGCTGCCGATGCTGCTGGCGATGGGCATGGCTGGTTCGAAGCTGCGCCAGTACCTGCAAAAACGCTCAGTGCGAGTGGCCTGCGGCCTGCTGGTACTGGGCTTCGGCGTGCTGGGCCTGGCCCGCGCAGCCAGCGGCGGCCAGCACGCATTGTTCGATGTGCTTTGCCTGACGGTGCAGCCATGATGATGAATGAAATTGCGGCCTGCTTCCATTGCGGCCAGCCGGTCGCCGCAAGTGCCAACTGGCATGTGAACATCGAAGGCGTCGAGCGCGCAATGTGTTGCCCTGGCTGCGCGGCTGTTGCGCAGACCATTGTCGATATCGGCCAGGCCAGCTACTACCGCGAACGCAATGGCTTTGCCGCGCCGGGCGAGGCGGGCGTCGCAGCGGCGCTGGTGCCAGCCGCGCTCGCGCTGCCGGAAGACGATCCGAACATCATCGACGATGGCGATGCGCGCGAAACGACCTTGCTGGTGGAAGGCATCCGCTGTGCCGCCTGCGTGTGGCTGATCGAGCATCGGCTGCGCCAGGTCGAAGGCGTGGAAATGGCCAACCTGAACGTCGCCACGGAAAAGCTGTTCCTTCGCTGGCACAAGGATAAAACTACCGCCGCGGCGCTGCTGGAGGCGGTGCGCAGCATTGGCTACAACGCCTGGCCTTACGATACCAGCCGCCACGACGCGCAGCTGCAGAAAGCCAGCCGCACGCTGGGCCGCCAGCTCTTCGTTGCCGGCCTGTCGATGATGCAGGTGATGATGTACGTGGCGCCGGAATACATGGCCGGTGACGACGGCACGCTGGATGCCGGCATGGCTAGCCTGATGCGCTGGGCCAGCCTGCTCCTGACGCTGCCCGCCATTGCCTACTCTGCCCAGCCTTTCCTGAAAGGCGCCTGGGCCAGCCTGAAGGCGCGCGTGCTGGGCATGGACGTGCCGGTGGCATTAGGCATCATGGCCGCCTTCATCGGTAGTGCCGTATCGACTTTCCGCGGCCACGGCGAGGTGTATTACGACTCGGTCACCATGTTCATTTTCCTGCTGCTGGCCAGCCGCTACCTGGAAATGGTGGCGCGCCGCAAGGCAGCCAGCGCCTTGTCGCGCCTGCGCCATGGCGTACCGGAGATGGCGCAGCGCCTGGCTGCCTGGCCGGACCTGCGCGATGCCACCACCGTGCCCGCCAGCGCACTTGCCGCCGGCGACCATATCATTGTCAAAGGCGGCGAATCCGTGGCAGCCGATTGCGTTGTCGTTGAAGGCAGCACGGCCGTCGATCTGTCGCTGCTGACCGGCGAGAGCGCCCCGCAGCGCAAGACTGTCGGCGATACGATTCCCGGCGGCGCGGTCAACGCAGGCAGCCCGGTCGTACTGCGCGTCGAGAAGCCGGCGCGCGAAAGCACCCTGGCCGGCCTGCTCAAGCTGATCGAGCGCGCCGGCAGCGCCAAGCCGCAAATCGCGCAATGGGCGGACCGTACCGCCTCTTGGTCTGTCGCTGCGCTGCTGCTGTTCGCGGCGGCCAGCTTTGGCTTCTGGACCTGGCATGACGCAGTGCGCGCCTGGCCGGTGGCGATTGCCGTACTGGTGGTGTCCTGCCCATGCGCCTTGTCGCTGGCGACTCCCTCGGCGCTGGCAGCAGCGACAGACCGCCTGTTGGGCAAAGGCGCCCTGGTCGTGCAGCCGCATGTCCTCGAGACTTTGCACCGCACCACACATATCGTATTCGACAAGACCGGCACGCTGACGGAAGGCTGCCCAACCGTGCAAAACATCGACGCGATCGATGGCGCGCGGATCATCGGCATCCTGCGCGTGGCAGCGGCACTCGAAACTGGCAGCGCGCACCCGATTGCACGGGCCATCAGCGCCGCCGCTGAAGCGCATGGCGCTGGCGCGGCTGGCGCCACCGGCCTGCACGAACTGGCGGGGCAGGGCATGGAAGGCATGGTCAATGGTGTTCGCTATCGCCTCGGCACTGCGGCATATGTAGCCGGCATCGCTGGCAGCCCGGTACCGCGATCGGGCCTGGCCGGAACGGCTGGCGCTGCGGGCGCCACGGACAGCTCGCCGATGACCACCGTGTGGCTGGGCATGCAGGGCCGTTGGCTGGGACGTTTCCGCATTTCCGACGCACTTCGGGCGGATGCGCGGCGGACGGTTGAATTCTTCCAGCGGCTCGGCAAGGAGGTCGTGCTGCTAAGCGGCGACCAGCAGTCACTGGCGGAGAGCGTGGCAGGACAGTTGGGCATCACGGAGGCGATCGGCGACTGCCTGCCGGACGAAAAGCTGGCATACGTCCAGGCGCTGCAAGCGCGCGGCGGCGTGGTAGCGATGGTTGGCGACGGCATCAACGACGCCGCCGTGCTGAGCGCGGCCGATGTCTCTTTCGCAATGGGCAGCGGGGCAACGTTGGCACAAGTACATGCCGACTGCGTACTGCTCGACGCCCGCCTGCCGCTGCTGACGGAAACCGCCCGCAGCGCGGACAAGACCATGCGCGTGATTCGCCAGAACCTGGCCTGGGCCACGCTATACAACATTGTTGCCATTCCGGCAGCGGCCTTCGGTGTGCTGAACCCCTGGCTGTCCGGCGTTGGCATGGCGGCCAGCTCCGCCATCGTCGTTCTCAATGCGCTTCGTTTGCGCAGAGGTTAAAAAAATGGAATCACTTTACCTGCTCATCCCCATCAGCGTCGGCCTGGTTTTCGGCGCGCTGTGGTTGTTTTTCAAGGCCTCGGATGACGGCCAATTCGACGATCTGGTAGGCCCGGCCATCCGCGTTTTGCAGGACAACGACCGGATTTGATCCACGTCATGTTTTTTTGAAGTGCTCCTCGGTAACCTTTGACATATCTCATCAAAGTGTCTGCCTGGAGAATTCAAAGTGGATCAATCACTGGACTACAACTACAAGGTCGTGAAGCAATTCGCGATCGCCACCATACTGTGGGGCGTTGTGGGCATGCTGGTCGGCGTCATCATCGCCGCCCAACTTGCCTGGCCCGCCCTGAACCTGGACATTCCTTGGCTGACCTACGGTCGCCTGCGTCCCCTGCACACCAATGCAGTGATTTTCGCCTTCGGCATCAGCGGCCTGTTCGCCACGTCGTACTACGTGGTGCAGCGCACTTGCCAGGTCCGTTTGTTCTCCGACAAGCTGGCAGCTTTCACTTTCTGGGGCTGGCAAGCGGTGATCCTGGCCGCCGTGGTCACCCTGCCAATGGGTTTCACCCGCGGCAAGGAATACGCTGAGCTGGAATGGCCAATCTCGATCCTGATCGCCCTGGTGTGGGTCAGCTACGCGGTGGTCTTCTTCGGCACCATCGTCAAGCGCAAGGTCAAGCACATCTACGTGGCCAACTGGTTCTTCGGCGGCTATATCCTGGCGGTGACCCTGCTGCACGTGGTGAACTCGATGTCGATGCCGGCCTCGCTGTTCAAGTCCTATTCCATGTACACCGGCGTGCAGGACGCGATGATCCAGTGGTGGTACGGCCACAATGCGGTGGGCTTCATCCTGACCGCCGGCTACCTGGGCATGGTGTACTACTTCATCCCGAAACAGGCCGAGCGTCCCGTGTACTCCTACAAGCTGTCGATCGTGCACTTCTGGGCGCTGATCTTCACCTACATGTGGGCCGGTCCGCACCACCTGCACTACACCGCGCTGCCTGACTGGGCGCAATCGCTGGGCATGGTGTTCTCCCTGATCCTGCTGGCGCCAAGCTGGGGCGGCATGATCAACGGCATGATGACCCTCTCCGGCGCATGGCACAAGCTGCGCACCGACCCGATCCTGAAGCTGATGATCGTGTCCCTGTCCTTCTACGGCATGGCCACCTTCGAAGGCCCGATGATGTCGATCAAGACCGTCAACGCACTGTCGCACTACACCGACTGGGGCATCGCCCACGTTCACGGCGGCGCACTGGGCTGGGTGGGCTTCATCACCATGGGCTCGATCTACTACCTGATCCCACGCATGGCCGGCCAGACCAGGATGTACAGCACCAAGCTGATCGACCTGCACTTCTGGGTCGCCACCATCGGCGTCGTCCTGTACATCGCCGCGATGTGGATTGCCGGCGTGATGCAGGGCCTGATGTGGCGCGCAGTCAACGCCGACGGCACCCTGACCTACACCTTCGTGGAAAGCGTCAAGGCCACCTATCCGTACTACGTGGTGCGCTTCCTGGGCGGACTGCTGTACCTGGCCGGCATGTGCATCATGGCCTACAACGCCTGGATGACCCTGAAGGGCCGCGAAACGACGCGTGCACGCATCCCTGAATTGAGCATGGCCGCCTGAGTGGCAACTGATCGGAGTAGAAGATGAAATTTTCCCATGAATGGATTGAGAAGAACCCCTGGCTGCTGATCGCTCTGGTTACGCTGGTGGTATCGGTGGGCGGCGCGGTGGAGATCATCCCGCTGTTCTTCCAGAAGTCGACCACGGAGCCGGTGGCGGGCCTGAAGCCTTATTCCGCGCTGCGCCTGACCGGCCGCGACATCTATGTGCGTGAAGGCTGCTACGTCTGCCACTCGCAGATGGTGCGCCCGTTCCGCGCCGAGACCGAGCGTTACGGCCACTACTCGGTGGCGGGCGAGTTTGTGTATGACCGCCCGTTCCAGTGGGGCTCCAAGCGCACCGGCCCAGACCTAGCACGCGTTGGCGGCCGCTACTCCGACGAGTGGCACCGCACCCACCTGAACAACCCGCGTGACGTGGTGCCGGAATCGAACATGCCGAACTATCCGTGGCTGGCGCAGAACAAGCTGAAGCCGGAAGACGTGGTGCCGAAGATGCGCGCACTGAAGCGCATGGGCGATCCGTACACGGAAGAAGAAATCGCCGCCGCACCGGCCGAACTGGCCAACAAGACGGAAGAGGATGCACTGGTGGCTTACCTGCAAGGCCTGGGCACCCTGATCAAGACGAGGAACTGAAATGGAAAACTTTTTTGGCAATGCGAGCAATGTGATGACGGTGATTTCCTTCCTCACTTTCCTCGGCATCGTATGGTGGGCCCAGCGCGGTAACTGGGAAGAAGCAGCCAAGCTGCCTTTCGCAGACGAGGAGAAGGACCATGGCTGATTTCACCAGCGAATTCTGGAACCTGTACGTCGTCGTCCTGACCGTCATCGGCATCGTCGGCTGCGGCGTGCTGCTGTGGTCCCAGTCGTCCGTCAAAGGTTCAGCCCTGAAGTCGGTGGACGGCAAAGTCGGCACCACCGGCCATATCTGGGACGAAGACCTGACCGAACTGAATACGCCCATGCCGCGCTGGTGGATGTGGCTGTTCTACCTGACCATCGCCTTCGCCATCGGCTATCTGTGGCTGTATCCGGGCCTGGGCAGCTATAAGGGCTCGCTGGGCTGGACTTCCGCCAAGGAGCACAAGGAAGAACTGGCCAAGGCAGAGAAGGAGTACGGCCCGCTGTTCGACAAGTACAAGGGCCAGGACCTGAAAGCAGTAGCGGCAGATCCGCAGGCGCACGCCATCGGCGAACGCCTGTTCCTGACCTACTGCGCACAATGCCACGGTTCCGATGCACGCGGCAACAAGGGCTTCCCGAACCTGGCAGACAAGGACTGGCTGCATGGCGGCGATCCCGACACCATCAAGCTGACCATCATGAAGGGCCGCCACGGCGTGATGCCTCCGATGGGCGCCGCAGTGGGGTCGGAAAAGGATATCGAAAACGTTGCGCAGTATGTCCTGAGCCTGTCGGACAGCACGCACGACCCGATCAAGTCCGTCATGGGCAAGTCGAAGTTCAGCGCCTGCATGGCCTGCCACAGTGCGGGCGGCAAGGGAAACCCGATGCTGGGTGCGCCTAATCTGAGCGACAAGACCTGGCTGTACGGCGGCAGTGCCGAAACCATCATGGAAACCATCCGCAAGGGCCGCAACAACACCATGCCTGCCTTCGAGGACTTCCTCGGCGAAGGCAAAGTGCATGTGCTGGCAGCCTACGTTTGGGGCCTGTCGAACCCTCCAGTCACCGCTTCTCGGTAAGAAATGAACGCCCCCGCACCACAAGTCATCAAGATGTACGCCAAGCGCGAGGATATCTTCCCGCGCGAGGTGAAAGGCCATTACCAGAACCTGCGCTGGATCTGCCTGATCCTGACGCAACTGGTCTTCTACGGAGCGCCCTGGCTGCAATGGAATGGCCGGCAGGCCATCCTGTTCGACCTGATGTCGCGCAAGTTCTACATCTTTGGCCTGGTCTTGTGGCCGCAGGACTTCATCTACCTGGCGGCCATGCTGATCGCCTGTGCCTGGGGCCTGTTCCTGGTCACGGCGGTTGCCGGCCGCGTGTGGTGCGGCTTCTCCTGTCCGCAAACGGTCTACACGGAGATGTTCCTGTGGATCGAGCGTAAGTTCGAAGGATCGCGCAGCGCCCAGATGCGCCTGGCGAAAGAGCCGATGTCGTTCAACAAAGCCTGGCGAAAGGGCGGCAAGCATCTCGCGTGGCTGCTGCTGGCCTTGTGGACCGGCTTTACCTTCGTCAGCTATTTCTCGCCGCTGCACAACCTCGCCAAGGAAGCGCAGACGTTCAACTTCGGCCCATGGGAAACCTTCTGGGTGCTGTTCTACAGCCTTGCCACTTACGGCAATGCCGGCTGGCTGCGCGAGCAGGTGTGCAAGTACATGTGCCCTTACGCCCGCTTCCAGAGCGCGATGTTCGACCGCGACACGCTGATCATCACCTACGACGAAAAGCGCGGCGAACCGCGCGGCCCGAAATCGGAAGGCTCCTGCATCGACTGCTCGCTGTGCGTCCAGGTCTGCCCGACCGGCATTGATATCCGTAAAGGCCTGCAGTACGAGTGCATCGGCTGCGCCGCCTGCATCGATGCCTGCGATATCGTGATGGACAAGATCCAGCAGCCGCGCGGCCTGATTCGCTACAGCACCGATCGCGCAATGCAGCTCGGCCTGAGTGCGAAAGAGATCCGCAAGCGCATCATGCGCCCGCGCGTCTTGCTCTATACCGGCGGCCTGCTGCTGTTCATCATCGCCGTATTCACCACCCTGGCCTTGCGCACGCCGCTGAAGATGGACGTGATCCGCGACCGCGGTTCGATGGGCCGCGAAGTGGAAAACGGCATGATCGAAAACGTGTATCGCCTCCAGATCATGAACACCGGCGAACAAGGCCATACCTACCGTATCCGTGCCAGCGGCATCGATACGCTGCAGGTTGCGGTACCGGATACCGTGGAACTGGGCCCGACCGAAACCCGCGCGGTGCCGATCCGCCTGCGCGTTGATCACGGCAAGGGCGAGACTGGATCCAACAAGATTGCGATTGAGCTGACGGCGCTGGATGATCCATCGCTGGCCGTCAAGGAAAAAGCGGTATTCATCGTGCCGCGCTAAGGAGATTGAAATGAATGCTACCGTCGCCCCCGCCGACGCCGCCCCTTGGTATACCCATCGCTGGCCATGGCTGCTGATGCTCGGCCCGGCCGTTGTGGCAGTGGCAGGCATCGCCACCAGCTACGTCGCTTTCACCAGCCAGGATGCGCTGGTGGTGGGCGACTACTACAAACAGGGTAAGGCGATCAACCAGGACTTGCGGCGCGACCGCGCGGCCGCCGCCCTCGGCCTGTCGATCGGCCTGCGCTACGACGCAGCGGAAGGCCTGCTGCACGGCCATGTCGGCAGCAGCAAGCCGCTCGCGGACGAAATACTGTCCGTGCGCCTGCAACACGCCACCCAGCCGAATCGCGACATGGTGCTGATGGCCCGCCCCGATGCCGCCGGCAACTTCAGCGTAGCGCTGCCGATGCTGGAGCGCTCGCGCTGGCAAGTGCTCGTCGAGGGCAAGCAGCGCGACTGGCGCCTGGAAGGCGTCTGGCAATGGCCTGTAGAACGCGAAGTGGCGATCCGCGCCGACGCTGGCACTACGCCCGGCACGGCACGCTAGCCGACCAGGTATTCGCGCGCCAGCGCACGCGCCCGATGCAGGCGGCTCTTGGTAGCCGCCGTCGTCAGGCCGAGTTCCTGCGCAATCTCCGCAATGCTCAATTCTTCAAAGTCGCGCAGCAGCACAATCTGCAGGTAGTCGCGCGGCAGCGATTCCAGCGCCTGCACCAGTTCCGTCCGCAAGCCTGCATCATCCTGCGATGCCAGCCATTGCTCGGCGCGCTCCTCGTCATACGGGTCGTAGTTGAAGGCGCGCCGCCCAAGCCGCCGGCACTCGCGCTGCACGACCTTGAACAGCCAGCCGGAAAACGCCGCCAGCACCTTCAGCGAAGACAGGCGGCGCGACATCACCAGCAGCACCTCCTGCACCGCATCATCCACGTCGCTGATCAGGCAATTGCGCTGCGCATAACGACGGATGTCGGGCTGGCACACCGCCAGCAGCTTGGCCAGGGCCTGCGGATCGCCGCTGTGGGCCGCCTGCAGCACCGGCTGGTGCTGTTCAAGAAGTGCCATTACCGATTCGCCTTATCCAGTTTGCGGCCCACCATGGCGCAGGCAGGGCAGAAGCCAAACAGCCCTGACAGCACGATCCCCGCCGCCGACAGCGCCACGACCGCGCCCCACAGCCCGCCGAGGGCCAGGACGGCCCACGCCACCACTGCCAGGCCAACGATCACGCGCAGGGCGCGTTCCCAGGTTGGGACATTTTTAACATAGAACATTTTGCACTCCTTTTCGCAGTTGGAGGGAAATTCCTCACCTGCTAAGAGGGGTCGATTCCGGATTTGGATTCGCGGTTACAAAAATAAATTACACTAGCCAGCAGCCCCCTCGCCCAAAGGACGTCGATGAAGCCTCTCGGGATCAATGTGAAGGTCGCACTTGCCACCAGCATCACGTCCATCGTGATGATTGCCGTGGTGACCGTATTGCAGGCACAACGCCTGCGCGAGGACTTCACCAAGGTACTGTTTGCGCAGCAGGATGCCCTGATCACCCGCACCGCCGAAGACCTGGACGACAAGCTGACTACCCTGCTGGACGTCATCGCCCAGTCGGCACGCAAGCAGCCGCGCAGCCTGATGAACGACCCCGCCGGCTTGCGCAACTGGTACGAGGAGCGCGCCATGCTGTCGATGTTCGACGACGTCATCGTGATCGATGCCGCCGGCAGCGTAGTGGCAGATGTTCCCCATATCACCGGACGGGAGAAGGTCTCGGTCGCAGACCGCGAATACTTCAAGAAAGTGCTGGAGACCCGCAAGCCGCTGATTGCGGGACCGATCAAGAGCCGCGTCAGCGGCCAGCCCATCGTACAGATGGTGGCGCCCATCCTGGACGAGCGCGGCAAGGTGGCCGGCGTACTGGCCGGCGTGCTGCGGCTGTACAAGGACAATATGCTGGGCCACCTGCGCACCGCCAAGGTAGGCAAGACCGGCTACTACTTCGCCGTGACGCTCGGCGAGCCGTCAATCTACGTGGTGCATCCCGAAGCCAGCCGCATCCTTCAGCCGCGGGCCCCGAATGCCAACCCGGCTACGACGCGCGCGATGAACGGGGAGTTCGAGGGCACCGTCTTCAGCACCAGTGCCGCCGGGGTGCCCGGCGTAAGCAGCTACCGGCGGCTGAAATCCACCGACTGGCTGCTTGCCTCCATCCTGCCGGTGAATGAAGCCTTTGAGCCTTTCGAAGGCGTTCTGTTACATATGCTGGCATGGGGCGTAGCGGCGTCAGTGGTCGCCGCGCTGCTGATCGGCTGGATCACGCTCTACCTGCTGGCGCCAGTGGCGAAATTGCGGAATGCGATCCAGGACCTGCGTGCCGCGCCCGGCGCGTTCACCCCAATTCCCGTCACCCGCAAAGATGAAGTTGGCGAACTGACGGAAGCATTCAACAGCCTGATGCAGGAGCGCCAGGCAGCCGAAGCCCACTCGCAGGCCCTGATGGCGGAAGCCGGCCTGCGCGCGGAGGAGCTGGAGCAGGAGCGCGACCGTGCCGAGGCGGCCAATCGCGCCAAGAGCGACTTCGTGGCGAATATGAGCCATGAGATCCGCACGCCGATGAACGCCGTGCTAGGGATGGTGTATTTACTCGGGAATACCTCGCTCAGCGCACAACAGCGCAAATACCTGAACATGATCCGCACTTCCGGCCAGTCCTTGCTGGGCATCCTGAACGACGTGCTGGACTTTTCCAAGATCGAAGCGCGCCGCATGGAACTGGCGCCGATCGACTTTGACCTGGACGAGGCGATGGCGACCCTGGCCACCACCATGACCATGAACGCCGGAGACAAGGAGCTGGAACTGGCCATCGTGGTGGCGCCGGACGTGCCAACCCTGCTGCATGGCGATGCGCTGCGGCTGCAGCAGATCCTGACCAACCTGGCCAGCAACGCCATCAAGTTCACCGAGCAGGGGGAAGTGGTGGTTTCGGTGAAAACGGCGGTACGGGTGGCCGACCGCGCACTGCTTTGCTTCGAAGTCCGCGACACCGGCATCGGCATGACGGAACAGCAGACTGCCCAGTTGTTCCATGCCTTCTCGCAGGGCGACGAGAGCATCACGCGCCGCTTTGGCGGCACCGGCCTGGGCCTGGCCATCACGCGCCGCCTGGTGGAGCTGATGGGTGGCCAGGTGCAGCTTCAAACCGCGCCCGGCGATGGCAGCACCTTCTCCTTCGAACTCTGGTTCAGCGTGCTGCCGGAACGCGCCGCAGCGCGACGCCTGCCGACGATCGGGCCGCTGAACGTGCTGGTAGCGGACGATAACAGCACCAGCCGCACCATGATCGCCCAACTGTTGCGCGCCTGGGGTTGGGATGCGGACGAAGTCGATAGTGGCGAGGCAGCCCTGCAGCGCTTCCAGGAACGGCTGTCCGGGCCCCACCCTTATGACGTGGTGCTGACCGACTGGCACATGCCAGGTTCGGATGGCTATGCCTCGGCACGCGAAATCAGGCGGGCAGCCGAGGGCCACCGCCAGCCTATCGTGGTCACCATCAATGCTTTCGCGCGCGCGCAGGTCGACGATATCGCCAGCACCCCGGAAGCGGATGCGGTACTGGTCAAGCCGATCACGGCATCGAGCCTGTTCGACGCCCTGCACCAGGCGCTGGCGGCATCCAGCGGAGCCGAAGATGCTTCTGCGTCGGCTTCCGCACTGGGCAACCGGCTGCGCGGCGCGCATTTCCTCCTGGTGGAGGACAACCTGCTGAACCAGGCCGTTGCACGCGGCATCCTGGAACTTGCCGGCGCAACGCTCGACGTGGCGGGCGACGGCCAGCAGGCGGTCGATATCCTGCGGGCCAGCGCCAGCCGCTATGACATCGTGCTAATGGATATGCAGATGCCGGTGCTGGATGGCTTCAGCGCCACGCGCATGATCCGCGACGAGCTGAAACTTGACCTGCCGGTGATAGCCATGACCGCAGGCGTGCTGGCTTCCGAACGCCATCGCTGCACCGAGGCCGGCATCACCGATTTCATCGCCAAGCCGGTGGTGATCGAGGAGATGATGGCGGTGATAGAGCGCTACCTGCGCAAGCCTGCGGGAAGCGCGTCCGCTGCCAACGATGCCGGCACGGCGCCCTCGGAGCAGGCGCCGTCCGAGCAGGTATTCAGCATGGACAGCCTGATGCGCGTGATGGGCAAGGACCAGAAGGGCCGGGCGGTCATGTTCAAGATGGTGCGCGGCGCGCTCGAAGGCGGCCTGCAGCCCATGGACGATGCGGATGCAGCAGTGCGCGCGGGCCGGCCCGGCGAAGCGGCGCGCATCCTGCATAGCTTGCGCGGCGCGGTCGGCGTGCTGGGGGCAAAACGGCTGGTGAAGGCCACGCTGGACGCCGAATCGGCAATCCGGGTCGGCAATCCGGACAACCTGCCGGGCATGCTGGCTGCCGTGCGCTACGAACTGGAGCAGGTGCTGGCGCACGGGCGCCGCTGGCTGGAGCAAGAAGACCGCTAGCTGTCGCGCCGGTTCAGGTAGGCCCCGGCAGCCAGGCCTGCCCCGAAGGCCAGGTACACCATCAGCAGCGACGTATGCGACAGGCGCTCCTCGAATCCCGGCCGCAGCCGGTGCGGCGTCAGCTGGTAATCGGTGAAGCAGGCGACAGCGCTTGCCGCCGCCGCCACGGTGGCGGTGGTTGCCGCCTCCTTCTTGTCGAGCGTCTTGCAGCAGGACTTTTCGAATAGCGCGGCCCAGAACATCGACGCCCCGTGGTGGATCAGGTATCCGACCAGCGTGTGCTTGAGCGTAGGCTTGTCGACGCGCGTCGCCTTGTCACCCCAGAGCCAATGGCTAACCGCATTTACTCCTGCAAACATGCTGCCGGCTTCGCGTTTGCCGCAAGCGGCCAGCACCAGCGTCGAGGCAAGGCTGGCCAGTGCGCCGGGCAATACGCTGTGCTTGAGCGCCGTGCTCCAAGTGTCCATGGCGATTCTCCCTTTTCGTGTAATGTCCGAGGACGGGAGGAGGAGCCGATGCGGGTGCTGCTGACCGGCGCTACAGGGTTTATCGGGTCGCGTGTTGCGGCGGCCTTGCTGGCGCGCGGTCATGAGGTCATTGCTGCCGGGCGGCATCCCAGCCGCGACGACCGCATGGGCTTTGTTCCTGCCGACTTCGTCCACGATACCGAAAAAGCTGTGTGGGCGGCGCGCCTCAAGGGCGTGGATGCGGTGGTCAACGCGGTCGGTATTTTTCGTCCGCAAGGCGCAGCTTCTTTTGCGGTTGTGCATGATGCGGCGCCGCGCGCACTGTTCGCCGCCTGCGCGGAGGTGGGCGTACGTTATGTGGTGCAGGTGTCGGCGCTTGGTGCGGATGCCGGCGCGCGTTCAGCTTTTCACGCGAGCAAGAAGGCGGCCGACGATGCACTGGCTGCGTCGCAGCTGGACGGCTGCATCGTGCAGCCCTCGCTGGTCTATGGTGCGGAGGGCGCCAGCGCGCGCATGTTTCGCATGCTGGCCAGCATGCCGCTCGCGGTCCGGCTGGGCAGTGCGCCGCAGCTGGTACAGCCGGTCCATATCGACGATGTCGTAGCCGCTATCGTTATCCTGGTCGAGCGGGGAGCCGCCGAGCGTCCTGCGACGGGCGCCGGCGTGGCGCGCCTGGCGCTGGTTGGCCCGGAGGCGCTGCCATTCGTGGATTACTTGCGCGCGTTGAGGGAAGCGATGGGCCTGGGCCGGTGGCGTTTGCCGGTGCTGCGGTTGCCGGATTGGCTCGCACGCAGCCTGTCGCGCGTTGCGGGCATCCTTCCAGGGAGCCCACTCGACCGCGAGGCGCTGGAGATGCTGGCGCGCGGGAATACCGCTGACGCGGCCCCCCTGGCTGCACTGCTGGGCCGCCAGCCGCGTGCGGTGCGCGACTTTATTGCCCAGCCGGAGGCTACACGCAGCCAGGCGCAACTCGACTGGCTGCTGCCCGTTCTGCGTGTGAGCATCGCCGCTGTGTGGATCTGGACTGCCATCGTATCGGCCGGCCTGTATCCGGTCGCCGACAGTTACACGCTGCTGGTTCGCACCGGCGTGCCGCAAATGCTGGCGCCGCTGATGCTGTACGGCGCATCCGCGCTCGACCTTGCCTTTGGCGTGGCAACGCTGGCTTGGCCACGCCGCAGCCGACGCTGGTTATGGCTTGCGCAGATCGCCCTGATCGCCTTCTACAGCATCGTCATCGCCTGGCGCCTGCCCGAATTCCTGCTCCACCCCTATGGCCCAATCAGCAAGAACCTGCCCATGCTGGCCACGCTGTGGATGCTCTACGAAATGGAGAAACCGTCATGGAATACCTGATCGTCAAATGGCTGCACGTCCTCTCTTCAACGCTGCTGTTCGGCACAGGCATCGGCTCCGCGTGGTACCTGCTGTTCGCGGTGATCAGCAAAAATGTGCAGGCAATTGCCGTCGTCACCCGCATTCTGGTGATTGCCGACTGGCTGTTCACCGGCGTTACGATGATCGCCCAGCCGGCGACCGGCTTTTACCTGATCCATCTCGCCGGCTTTCCCATACACACGCCCTGGATCAAATGGTCCGTCGTGCTGTTCGTGATCGCCTTGCTGTGCTGGCTGCCTGTCGTCTGGCTGCAAATGAAGATGCGCGATGTCGCGGCGGAAGCGATGCAGCAGGCGGCGCCGCTGCCTGCCCAGTTCTGGCGCTACTTCCGCGCCTGGGTCGTGCTTGGCATTCCGGCTTTCTTCGCCTTCATCGCCGTGTTCTACTTGATGGTCGTGAAGCCGGCCTGGGGATAGATGGCCTGGCCGCGCTCCAGCATGGCGACGAATTCGCCAATCCGTTTGGCCCGTGTTTCCGCGCGCTTGGCCTGGTGGGTGCGGAACAGGATCGAATAGCGGTTCTGCGAGCTAAGCTTCGAGAAGTTCGCACGCGCCTTGGCGCTGGCATCCAGCGCTGCCTGCAAATCGGCCGGCACTTCCGCCGCGCTCCATGAGTCATATGCTGCTTCCCAGCGGCCGTCCTGCTTGGCGCGCTCGACTTCCGCCAGCCCGGCAGGCTGCATCAGCCCCTTTTCGGCCAGTGCGGCGACCTTGTCGCGGTTCACCTTGGACCAGATGCTGCGCTTGGCGCGCGGCGTGAACTTTTGCAGCCAGTATTGCTCGTCGATGCTCTTCTTCTGACCGTCGATCCAGCCGAAACACAGGGCCGCGTCCAGCGCTTCCGGGTACTGGACCGACGTTTCCGGCGCCTCTTTCTTGGCGATCTTCATCCACACGCCGGGCGAGGAGGAATGCTGCTTTTGCAGCCACGTCCACCATGCTTTTCCTGTGGCAAACAGGCGCTGCTCCAGTTCGACTTTAGTGCTCATAGTTTGACCTTTCGTGCGACTTCGACAAAAGCCTTGGCGGCCGGCGAGGCCTGCGCCAGGTTGCGCAGCGCCAGCCCGACTCGGCGCCGCACTGGGGGCGAGAAGGGGCGCACCGCGATGTTCGGATGGGTGGCAGCCAGGTCGATCGGCAGCGCCAATTCTGCCATGCCTGACACGCCATCGCCGCGCCCCACCATGCCCAGCACGGTCAGCACCTGCGACATGCGGTAACGGACTTGCGGGCACAGGCCCTGTGCGGCAAACAGCGGCTCGATCAGGGTCGAACAGCCGGCGTCCGGCATGATGAAAGGCTCGTTCGCCAGGTCGTGCGCGCTGACGGACTTCTTGGCCGCCAGGCGGTGGCCTGCCGGCAGCAGCGCCACCATCTGGTCCTCCACCAGGTCGACGGTGTCGAAACGGTCGTCAGGCTGCTGGATAAAGCCGATGTCGACGCGGCGGTCGAGAATCCATTGCAGGGTGTCGTCGTCCGTGCCTTCGTCGATGCGCACTTCAATGCCGGGATAGCGCTTCTGGAAGACGTCGAGAATGGCCGGGATCAGCTTGAGCGAAGAGGTCGGGCCGAAGGAGCCGATGCGCAGCAACCCCTTATTCAGGCCGCTGGCTGCCGACACTTCCTGCCGCATCGATTCCGCCAGGCCGAGGATCTCTCGGGCGCGCACCAGCAGGCGCTGGCCCAGTTCCGTCACGTCGGCCGTGGCGCCTTGCCGTTCGATGAGCTGGGCGCCCAGCTCCTGCTCCAGCGACTTGATGGCATGTGAGATAGCGGACTGGCTCACGCCAAGCCGCATGGCGGCGGCGGTGAAGCCGCGCAATTCCGCCACGAGGGCGAAGATTTCCAGTTGGGTGAAAGTCATGAGGATTTACTCATTTTTCTATGAGTCAGGATTAGTATTAATGTATAACCTCCTTCACTGACACGCAAGGCCCACTGCCATGATCTACCTGAAACTGATCGCCTGCACCCTGATATGGGGCGGCACCTTCATCGCCGGCCATATTGTCTCGAATGCACTGCCGCCGCTGACGGCAGCCTCCATCCGCTTCTCGATTGCCGCCGCGCTGCTGCTGGTGCTGGCCTGGAAGCGGGAAGGCGGCCTGCCGAAACTCTCGATGCAGCAACTGGGGGCGACCGCCGCCTTGGGCCTGACCGGTATCTTCCTGTACAACTTCTGCTTCTTCTCTGCGCTGGGCAAGATGGAAGCCAGCCGCTCGGCGCTCTTTATCGCGATGAATCCGATCGTGACCGCGCTGGCCGCTGCCGCCGTGCTGCGCGAACGCCTGAACTGGCAGAAATGGGCGGGAATCGGCATTGCCTTTGTCGGCGCCACAGTACTGATCACGCGCGGCGAGCCGATGGCGGCCTTGCATGACATCAGCCAGTCGATCGGCGTTGGTGAATTGATGATGCTGGGCGCAGCCTCCTGCTGGGCAGCCTACACGCTGGTCGGCCGCGCCGCACTGAAAGGCCTGTCGCCGATCGCCGCCACCACGTATGCCTCGCTGTGGGGCCTGGGCTTCCTGCTGATCACCGCCTCGCGTGAGTTGCCGAACGTGGCTTGGGCATCGCTGGGCTGGCAGGTGTGGGCGTCGGTTACCTACCTTGGCGCTTTCGGCACCGTGGTGGCTTTCGTGTGGTGGTATGAGGGCGTGAAGGCCCTTGGCCCGGCACGCACGGCGGTGTTCAACAACCTGGTGCCGGTATTCGGTGTATCGCTCGCGGCGTTGATGCTGGGCGAGCAGGTGATGGCTTCGATGATTGCCGGCGGCCTGCTGGTGGCCACCGGCGTGACAATCACAAATCGATAATCAAGCGCTGATCAGGCGTAGCGCAGCACGTCACCCAGGGGACGGCGCGGCTTTTGCGGCCAGTTGCCCTGGGCGGCGTGGCCGACGGCGACCAGCATGACCGGCACTTCATTGGCATCCAGGCCGAAGGCGGCATGCACGGCCCGGGCATCGAAGCCGGTCATGGCGCAGCTTGAGAGGCCCATGCCTTCGGCGGCCAGGATCATGGTCATCGCAGCCAGTGAGGCTGAACGAAGGGCCTCATCACGCTGGGCGCGTTCGTCGCCGTCCATCGAACCCTGCGCCATGCGGGTCCAGCTGTCGACAACGGGTTGGATAAGTATGCCTTTATCCACAGCCGGTTTCAGCGCCGCCGCCACCTGGTCCTGCACCTTCAGGGTACCGCTGATGATGAAGGTGACCGGCGCATCCACGACTTTCTGCTGGCCGAAGGACAGTTCGCGCAGCTTTTCCCGCGCTTCCTGCGAGCGCACGGCGATGAACTGCCAGTTCTGCACGTTGTAGGCGGAAGGCGCCAGCGTTGCCAAGCGCGCCAGCTCCGCTACCTGCTCGTCGCTGACCGGCGCCGCCGGATCGAAATAGTTGGCCGAGACGCGGGATTCGATCAAGTCCTTGATTGGGTTAGACATTATTTAGCCTCCTGCAGCTTAAGTTGCAGAGTGAGTACGCTGCCCAGCACCACGGCCAGGCCAATCATTGCGGTGCCGCCAAGCTTCTGGCCGAGCAGGATCCAGCCGAGAACGACGGCGGTTGCAGGGCTCAGCAGGCCAAGCGAGGACACGGCAACCGGCGACAGCTTGCTCAGGCCACGGAACCACAGCAGGTAAGCCACCAGGGCGCCGACGAAAGTCAGGTAGGCATAACCGAGGATCTCGCTGGCAGCCAGCGAGGCAGGCAGCGGCGGATCGGCCAGCAGCGCCAGCGGCGTGAGCATCAGGCCACCGAGCAAGAGCTGCCAACCGGCCAGTTCAACCACCGGCAAGCCGGTTTTCCAACGGCGCGCCAGCCAGGTGCCGACAGCCATGCTCAGGGCGCCGGCCAGGGTTGCTGCAACGCCGAGGGCATCCCAGCGGGCGGACGGCGACAACAGGAGGGCGGCCATGCCGGCCACGCCCACCGCAGCCGCGCCGAGTGCGGCCCATTGCGGGCGGCGTCCATCCCATCCCCAGGCCAAGCCCATGATGACGATTGGCTGGATCGCGCCCAGCACGGCTGCCAGGCCGCCCGGCAGGCGATAGGCGGCTACGAACAATAGAGCCTGGAAGGCGCCGATGTTCAGCGCCGCCAGCACGGCGACGCGCCACCAGAGATGGCGGGCCAGCATGCGGCCGGCGAACAGCACCAACAGCAGGCCGGCCGGCAGGGCGCGCACGGCGGCGGCGGTGAAGGGACGCCCGGCGGGCAAGATTTCGGTGGCAACGATATAGGTCGAACCCCAGATGACGGGGGCCAGCGCGGTGATCGCGGTATCGGCTAAGGGGAATTTTTTCATGGCAGCAAAAGTATCTTGAAATCGAGATAAATCGAAGTATAGCAAATTTATCTTGAAGTCGAGATAAATTGTTATAATCGTCCCGATAGCTAACTGGAGACGGCTGTGGATAAAGTGGATTTAATCCTGGAGCAATGGGCACGGGAGATGCCCGCCCTGGACGTGGGACCAATGGGCGTGATCGGGCGCCTGAACCGCTGCGCGGCGCTGATGCGGCGCCGGCTCGACGCGACATTCGAGCAATTTGGGCTCAGTAACTGGGAATTCGACGTGCTGGCGACCCTGCGCCGGTCTGGCGCACCTCACCAACTGGCGCCGACCGCGCTATTTTCGCAACTCATGGTGACGTCCGGGACGATGACGCACCGCCTGCAAAGGCTGGAGGCGCAGGGCTGGGTGACGCGCGCGCCGAATCCAGCCGACGCACGCAGCCTGCTGGTCCAGCTCAGCCCCGCAGGGCTGGAGCTGATCGAGCGCGCCGTGGCGGCGCACGTGGAAAATGAGAAGAACATCATGGCCCCGTTCGGGGCCGATGGCTCAGCCGCGCTTGACGCGCAGCTGCGCAAGCTGCTCGCTATGCTGGAGTCTTGAAGGCGCCGACCTGGGCGCCGATACGCGCGCCCATGGCCTCGCCCAAGGCCTGCAAGCCACTCAGCGGGCGCACCATCACCTCGAATTCGACGATCTTGCCGGCGTCGTTGAAGCGAATGAAGTCGATGCCCTTGAGCTGTTTGTCACCGACGTTGGCGCTGAATTCCAGCACCACGCTCAGGCCATCGTCGGTCGCCAGCTGGCGGTGATAAGCGAAGTTCTCGAACACCTGGTAAGCCGTGTTCAGCACCAGCACCACCGCCTCCCGGCTGGCGTAAGGCTTGTTTGCAATCGGCGAGCGGAACACCGCATCCGCATCGACGATGGAGGGCAGGGTGGACAAATCACCGCCGGCGATCATCTTGTGCCAGCGTTCGAGCGATTCCGCAACGGCCGGTTGCAGCAGCATGGGCTTACTCCTTAAATGGCGGCAGCCAGTCGGGTGCCTTGGTTGATGGCGCGTTTCGCATCCAGTTCGGCGGCCACGTCGGCGCCGCCGATCAGGTGTACCTTGCAGCCCGCGTCGAGCAGGCCTTGCTGCAGTTCGCGCAGCGGCTCCTGGCCGGCGCAAATAATCACATTATCCACCGGCAGCACGTGCTGCTGGCCTTCCACCGTGACGTGCAGGCCTGCATCGTCGATGCGGTCATAGCTGACGCCCGACTGCATGTTCACGCGCTTGGCTTTCAGGCCGGTGCGGTGGATCCAGCCGGTGGTCTTGCCCAGGCCATCGCCAACCTTGCTGGTCTTGCGCTGCAGCAGGTGAACCTTGCGCGGCGAGGCTTCCACTTCCGGCGCGCGAAGCCCGCCGCGATCCTTGTAGCCATTGTCGATGCCCCACTCGGCGTAAAACTTTTCCGGCACCAGGCTGGCGCTCTTGCCTTCGTGGGTCAGGTATTCGGACACGTCGAAGCCAATGCCGCCCGCGCCGATCACCGCCACGTTCTTGCCGACCGGGGCGCCATCGCGCAGCACCTGCAGGTAGCCCAGGGCCTTCGGATGGTCGATGCCGTCGATGGCCGGTGTGCGCGGGGTGACGCCGGTTGCCAGCACCACGTCATCGAAGCCGCCCGCGGCCAGTCCGGCCACGTCGACACGGGTATTCAGGTGCAGCTTGACGCCGGTCAGCTGGATCTGGCGGCCGAAGTAGCGCAGGGTTTCGTTGAATTCTTCCTTGCCCGGCACCTTTTTCGCCACGTTGAACTGGCCGCCGATTTCGCTGCCGGCGTCGAACAGGGTCACGTCATGGCCGCGAGAGGCTGCGGTGGTGGCGAAGCTCAGGCCCGCTGGGCCGGCGCCGACCACGGCGATGCGCTTGGCCTGCTGCGCAGGAGCAATCACCAGCTCGGCTTCGTGGCAGGCGCGCGGATTCACCAGGCAGGAAGTGATCTTGCCGGAGAAGGTGTGGTCCAGGCAAGCCTGGTTGCAGCCGATGCAGGTGTTGATTTCGTCGCCGCGGTCTTCGCGCGCTTTCTGCATGAAGAAGGCGTCGGCCAGGAATGGGCGTGCCATCGACACCATGTTCGCCGCGCCATCGGCCAGGATGCCCTCGGCCACTTCCGGCGTGTTGATGCGGTTGGTGGCGACCAGCGGGATGCCGACCTTGCCCATCAGGTTCTTCGTGACCCAGGCGAAACCGGCGCGCGGCACCTTGGTGGCGATGGTCGGAATGCGCGCTTCATGCCAGCCGATGCCGGTGTTGAGGATGGTGGCGCCGGCCTGTTCGACCGCCTGCGCCAGCTGCACAACTTCGTCCAGGGTGGAACCGCCTTCCACGAGGTCCAGCATGGACAGGCGGTAGATGATGATGAAGTCCTTGCCCACGCGCTCGCGCACGCGTCGAACGATTTCGACCGGGAAGCGCATGCGGTTTTCGTAGCTGCCGCCCCATTCGTCGGTACGCTGGTTGGTGCGGGCGGCGATGAATTCGTTGATCAGGTAGCCCTCGGAACCCATGATTTCGACGCCGTCGTAGCCGGCTTCGCGCGCCAGCACGGCGCATTGGGCGTAGTCCTCGATGGTCGCCGCCACTTCTTCGGTGGAGAGTTCGTGCGGGGTGAACTGGTTGATCGGCGCCTTGATCGCGCTCGGGCCCACCAGTTTCGGATGGTAGGCGTAACGGCCGAAGTGCAGGATCTGCATGGCGATCTTGCCACCTTCCGCGTGCACGGCGGCGGTCACCTTGCGGTGCTGCGCCACTTCCTCGGTGGTGGTCAGCTTGGCGCCGGCCTTCCACGGACGTCCCGCCTCGTTCGGGGCAATGCCGCCGGTCACGATCAGGCCCACTTCGCCGCGTGCGCGCTCGGCGTAGAAGGCGGCCATGCGTTCAAAACCATCGACTTCCTCTTCCAGGCCGACGTGCATGGAACCCATGATCACGCGGTTTTTCAGGGTGGTGAAGCCCAGGTCGAGCGGGGCGAGCAGGTGTGGGTAGCGGTTCATTGGCGTCCTCATTTATGCAACTGGTTGCATAAATATAGCCCGGTTACCGCGTCTCTGCAACTAGTTGCAGAGACAATGTGGCTTGTCCGCCTCGGGCTGCTGAGGCAAGATGGTGGCATCTTTTTCATTGTTTCCTGCCATGTCTTTGCCTCACGCGCTGTTGACCTCCCTGTCCGAGCGAGCCGGTTCCGGCTCGGAACTGGCCCGGCGCTTCGATAAATCGATCGGATTCTTCTGGGCTGCCACCCACCAGCAGATTTACCGCGAACTGGCACGCCTGGAGCAAGCCGGCTGGATCGAGTCCCTGCCCGCCGAAACGGGCCGGGGACGCAAGCGCGCTTATCGCGTACTGCCGGCCGGGACTGCCGAGCTGCGGCGCTGGGTTGCCGAGGCCGAAGATCCCCGCCCCCAGCGCGACGCCCTGATGGTGCGCATCCGCGCCGAGGCGGCGATCGGTCCGGCAGGGCTGGCGGACGAAATGCGGCGCCACCTGGCGTTGCACGAAGCGAAACTGGCCCTCTACAAGAGTTTCGAGCAGCGGGACTTCGCCAGTGAATCCGACTCGCGCGAACGAAAGCTGCAATACGTGCTGCTGAAGGGCGGTATCGCGCAGGAGGAGCTGGCCATCAATATGGCGCGCGAGGCCTTGCGTATCCTGGAAAGCTGACCTGGATCATTTCGCCGGGGAGGCAGGACGTCTACCATCCGGGCATGGATACCGACTACAAAGACCTCACCCAGGACATATCGGCCAACCTGGCGCAGCTACGCAAGACCCAGCCGGAAGTAATGAAAGGCTTCAGCGACATGGGCAAGGCTGCCATGGCGGGCGGTGCGCTTGATCCCAAGACCAAGGAGCTGATCGCGTTGGCGGTTGGCGTTGCCGCGCGCTGCGACGGCTGCATCGGATTCCACACCAAGGCTTTGGCCCGCTTGGGCGCTACCGTCCAGGAGGTTCACGAAGCACTGGGCGTGGCGATCTATATGGGCGGCGGCCCGGTGGCCATGTATGCGGCAAATGCCGTAGCGGCCTACCAGGAGTTTTCGGAACTACAAAAAGTGTAGGCAGTGTTATGCTCCAGTCAAGGGATTGCCTGGAGATGAAATGCGTCGTCGCGCCGTGCTGGGTTTTGCGCTGTCTGGCCTGCTGCCGGCCTGGGTAGCTGCACAAGCTTTTCCGGTGACGAACGTCTCCACCCTGGTGGGTGACGACCCTGCCGCCACCATTTCCGAACTGGTGCTGCGCGAAGCCTACCGGCGCATTGGCCGCACGCTGGTCGTGCACCAGTTGCCCGGCGAGCGCTCGCTGGTATACGCCAATGACGGCAAGATGGATGGCGAGCTTTATCGCAAGCTCGGCCTGGACCGCGACTATCCCAACCTCGTCATCGTTCCCGTCCCCCTGCTTACCTTCGAGCTGGTGATCTTTTCGCGCGGTACTTCATTCGTGGTCAACGGGTGGGAGAGTCTGCGCCCTTATACGCTGGGCTTTGTGCGCGGGAACAAGATCGCGCAGGAGAACACCAGGGGCATGAAGGTTGAGCAGGTGCCGACCATGCACCAGGCTTTCGAAAAGCTGATGATGGGGCGCACGGACCTGGTGCTGGGTCATCGCGCGTCGGGCATGGCCGTGGTGCGCAGCCAGAAGCTGGAAGGCATTACCGTGCTGGAGCCGCCGCTGTCTTCCTTTCCGGTCTATCACTACGTGAACAGGAAGCACGAGGCGCTGGTGCCGGAGCTGACGCGCGTGCTGAGGCAAATGCAGGCCGATCGGACCATCGAGCGCATCCAGAAGTCCATACCGGGCAGCTGAGCAGTAATACCACTCGGCGAGTAGCCGAATGCTGGTATTCATCGTTTAACAGAATGTCTCATTTGAAACATCTCCCTTTTCATTCTCAAACAGCCATTTTTTGAGCCCTCGCAGGGCACATGCATTTTTGCAACTGGTCTTATATTGGCAGCACTAATTAAAACCACTTGACTACCAATTGTCCCAATCCCATCCTAGCCCGACAACCACAACCGAAGGAGGGGGAGCATGGAACAAAGGGTTTCAAGAAGTTTTCTGGTCGCCGGTTTGACGAGCAGCCTGCTGGCAGCTTGTGGTGGCGGTAGCGACACCGGCCAGGCCTCACAACAGCCGCGCACACTCGCAACGTCCACCGTGGCGGAAACGTGTCCGGCGTGGAGCAGCAGCGCGGTCTACACTGCGGGCATGTGCGTGACCTACAACGGCACGGTGTACAAAGCCAAGTGGTGGACGCAAAACAATGTGCCGGGTGCAGAACAGTACGGGCCTTGGGAAGCGCAGGCGACTACGCCAACGCCTACTCCAACCCCGACACCAACGCCGGATTGTCCTGCGTGGAGCGCCAGCGCGGTCTATACCGGTGGCATGTGCGTCACCTATAACGGCTCGGTCTACAAGGCGAAATGGTGGACGCAGAATAATGTGCCGGGCACCGATCCGAACGGGCCTTGGGAGTTCCAGTCGACCACGCCGACTCCGACTCCGACGCCAACCCCAACGCCTACGCCTACCCCGACACCTACTCCAACGCCGACGCCGACACCAACGCCAACTCCGGCACCGACACCTACGCCGACTCCAACCGGCCGCGAGATCGGTTCCTACTTCGCCCAGTGGGGCGTGTACGGCCGCGATTACGAAGTAGCGGACATCCACACCACGAAGACGCCGGTCAACGGCGTGCAGACCAGCGTGGCCGACCAGCTCACCTTCATCAACTACGCCTTCGGCAATGTGTATCAGAAGAACGGCGGCTACGAGTGCGATATGGTGACGAAGGCCGAAGTGGGCAACGACAACCCAGCTTCGCCGGATGCCGGCACCGGCGGCGATTCCTATGCCGACTACCAGCGCCAGCCGAAACGCACCGTCAACGGCCAGTCCGTGCCGTGGGACGCACCGCTTTCCGGCAACTTCCTGCAGCTGAAACTACTCAAGCAGCAGCACCCGAACCTGAAGGTCTTCATCTCGCTGGGCGGATGGTCATGGTCGAAGTTCTTCTCGGCCGCAGCCAAGACCGACGCACTGCGCAAGCAGCTCGCCAAGTCCTGCGTGAAGATGTTCATCGCCGGCGACCTGCCGATCCAGGATGGGCGCGGTGGACCGGGCGCGGCCAAGGGCGTGTTCGACGGCATCGACATCGACTGGGAATACCCGGGCGGCGGCGGCCAGCCGTACAACACCTACGACGCGGTCAACGACAAGCATAACTTCACGCTGCTGATGGCGGAATTCCGAGCGCAGCTTGACGCGCAGGGCGCCACCGACGGCAAACGCTATGCGCTGACCGCAGCGATTGGCGCCGGCGTCGACAAGATCGCCAACACCGAACCTGGCCAATACGCACAGTACATGGACTGGGTGAACGTGATGACCTACGACTTCCACGGCGCGTGGGAATCGAGCACCAACTTCCATTCTCCGCTGTACCACGACCCGGCCGATCCGGCGACCGGCAACCTGGCCAAGTACAACGCCAACGATGCCCTCGCCACGCTGACCGCAGCCGGTATGCCGAAGAACAAGATCCTGCTCGGGATTCCGTTCTATGGGCGCGGCTGGAAGGGCGTCACGGCAGGGCCGAATGCCAATGGCCTGTACCAGGCTGCCAGCGGTGGTGCTGGCGGCACCTACGAGGGCGGCATCGATGACTACAAGGTCTTGCGCAACAAGACCGGCCAGCGCTGGTACCACCCGGTGACCAAGCAGTTGTACCTGTACACCAGCACCGGCGAATGGTGGAGCTATGACGATCCAACCGTGATCGGCACCAAGATGCAATACGTCCGCGACCAGGGCCTGCGCGGGGCCTTCTCGTGGGAGCTGGACGGCGATGCGAGCGGTGCGCTGACCAGCGAAGTCTGGAAGGGACGTTAATCGTCCATCCCTTGCCGGCGGTGCGCCCAGCGCCGCCGGCTTTTCCCTTTTTGGAGACGCTTATGAAACGTCGTGCGACGGTGCATTCCCTTGGCATCAGCGACGAATGGCGGCGCTGGATTGCCGAAAACCTGATGCTGGGCCATTCTCCTGCGACGCTGGCGGGCATCCTCGGCCAGTCCGGCATTCCTCCCCAACTCGCGCAAGCCGAAATCACGGCTGCGATGAACAGTCCGTACCTGCACGGTGTACAGCGCCTGCATAACCGGCTGGCCAAGCGCGACTGGCTGCTCGGCATCCAGGCGCGCCTGAACCGCATGGCGCCGCAGGAAGTGCCGCGCCGCGAACGCCTGTCGACCGAGGTTTTCCTGCACGAGCACTACCTGTGCAACCGGCCTGTGATCATCACCGGCATGCTGGACGACTGGCCAGCGCGCGGCAAGTGGACACTGGACTGGTTGGCCGCGCAGTTCGGCGAACGGGAAGTCGAAGTGCAGTTCGGCCGCAATGCCGATGCCGACTACGAAATGAACAGCATCGCGCACAAGCGCCATATGCCGTTCGGCGAGTATGTGGAACGGGTGCGCAGCAGCGGCAGCACCAACGACTTCTACATGACGGCCAATAACGACGGCCGCAACCGGCAGGCCCTGGACGAGCTGTGGCAGGACATGCCGCTGCTGCCGGAATACCTGGATGGCGAACGCAAAGGATTCTTCTGGCTTGGGCCGGCGGGGACCATCACGCCGTTCCATCACGACCTCACCAACAATTTCATGATCCAGGTGATGGGTCGCAAGCGCGTGCGGCTGATCGCGCCTTGCGAAACACCGAGGCTGCAGAACCAGCGCCATTGCTTTACTCCGGTCGATGGCCGCGACATCGACCTGCAGCGCTTCCCGTCGATGGCCGGCGTTCCGGTCCTCGACGTTGAGCTGGCGCCTGGCGAAATCCTGTTCCTGCCGGTCGGCTGGTGGCACTTCGTCCAGGGGCTCGATATCTCACTCACGATCTCGGCGACGCACTTCCGCTGGGATAACGATTTCTACAGCAGTTATCCGCATAACCACGATTTCTAATAACGGAGACAGCATGAATATTCGACCGAATTACCTGATGCTGGCGCTGGTCGGCAGCGCCATTGCCGGTTGCGGCGGCGGAACCGATAGCGGCCAAGCCCCGCAGCCGGCCCGCACACTTGCGACGGCTGCGGTTTCTGAGTCCTGCCCAGCCTGGAGTGCCAGCGCGGTATACACCGCAGGCATGTGCGTGACCTACAACGGCACCGTGTACAAGGCGAAGTGGTGGACACAAAATAATGTCCCTGGCGCCGAGCAGTACGGGCCGTGGGAAGTGCAGGCGACTACGCCAACCCCGACTCCAACCCCTACGCCAACACCAACGCCGACTCCAACGCCGGATTGCCCTGCATGGAGCGCGAGCGCGGTCTATACCGCCGGTATGTGTGCGACTTATAACGGCGCCGTCTACAAGGCAAAGTGGTGGACGCAGAATAATGTACCGGGCACGGAAGTGAACGGCCCGTGGGAGCTGCAGACGTCCACGCCAACGCCGACGCCGACGCCGACTCCTACCCCTACGCCAACTCCCACCCCGACACCGACTCCGACCCCTACGCCCACTCCAACGCCAGTGGCATGCCGCCCTGACGGCTTGACCTCGCCAGTGCCGAACGTCCCATACTGCAGCGTTTACGACGCCAACGGCCGCGAAAAACTGGCAAACGGCCTGAATCGCCGCATCGTCGGCTACTTCACCAGTTGGCGCACCGGCGCTAACGGCCAGCCGTCCTACCTGGTCAACGACATCCCGTGGCAAAACATCACCCACGTGAACTACGCCTTCGCCAGCGTCGGAACGGACAACAAGGTGCAGATCGGCAGCGGTGCGAGCAGCCCCGAGACCGGCATTACCTGGCCGAACATCCCCGCTGCGGCGATGGACCCGTCCCTCCCATACAAAGGCCACTTCAACCTGCTCGCGCAGTACAAGAAGAAGTACCCCGGCGTGAAGATCATGCTGTCGGTCGGCGGCTGGGCAGGCAGCGGCGGCTTCTACACCGCCACCACCAACTCGGACGGCAGCATCAACACGGCAGGTATCAACACCCTGGCCGATTCGATGGTCGCCTTCTTGCGCCAGTACACCTTCTTTGACGGGATGGACATCGATTACGAGCACCCGACCACCAATAACGAAGCAGGCAACCCGCTCGACTTCCCAATCTCCAAGCCAAGGCTGGCAGGCCTGATGAAGAGCTACAACGTGCTGCTGAAAACCGTGCGTGAGAAGCTCGATGCAGCAGCGGCGGCGGACAACAAGTACTACATGCTGACGATCGCCGGTTCCGCATCCGGGTGGGTGCTGCGCGGCGAGGAGAACCTGTCCGGCCTGAAGTACCTCGATTACGCCAGCCTGATGAGCTATGACCTGCACGGCGGATGGAACCAGTATGTCGGTCCCAACGCTCCGCTGTTCGACGACGGCAACGACGGCGAGCTGAAAGCCGGCAATGCCTACCAGTACGGCGGCATCGGCTACCTGAACGTCGACTGGGCCTACCGCTACTACCGTGGCGCACTGCAGGCGGGCCGCATCAATATCGGCGTGCCGTACTACACGCGCGGCTGGAAGGAAGTCAGCGGCGGCAACAACGGCTTGTGGGGCACCAGCCCGGTGGTCACCGACACCGTCGCCTGCGCCGGCGTGAAAACTTGCGGCAAAGGCGCAACCGGCATCGACAACGTCTGGCATGACCTGGACACCAATGGCAAGCCCGTACCTGGCGGCGGCAACCCGCTATGGCATGCGCTCAACCTGCAAAACGCCATTGTGCCGTCCTACCTCGATGCCTACGGCGTGACCGAGAAGACCATCACCGGCACCTACAGCCCGCAATACAGCGCGACGCTGGCTGCGCCGTGGCTGTGGAACGCAACACGCCAGGTCTTCATTTCCACCGAAACGGCGCAATCCATCGCTGCCAAGACCAGCTACGTCGTGAACAACGGCATCGGCGGCATCATGATCTGGGAGCTGGCCGGCGACTACGCATGGAACGCAGCGCGCAACGGTGGCGCGGGCGAATACTTCATGGGTTACACGCTCACGAACAACATCGCTGCTGCCTTCCGAAGCGCCGCTCCTTATGGCGCAACGCGCGCCGAAACGGCCATGCCGACCAGCAGCGCGAAGGTCAGCATCTCTCTTGGCGGCTGGAAGCTGGGCGACAGCAACTACCCGATCAATCCTGTGATGACGGTGACGAACAACACCGCCACCACGATTCCGGGCGGTTCGGTAGTGGAGTTCGATTATCCGGTATCGGCGCCGGCCAATATGAGCGACCAGTCAGGTTACGGGCTGACCGTCATCAAGGCAGGCTACACCGGGCCGAATAATATCGGCGGCTTCAAGGCCAACTTCAACCGCGCCAAGTTCACGATACCTTCCTGGCAGTCGCTGGCGCCGGGTGCATCGGTCTCGCTGACGCTGAACTACACCTTGCCGATCAGCGGGCCTTCCGCCTACACGATCACGGTGAACGGCGTGCGTTATGCGCTGAGCGAAGAGTATCCGGACCTGCCGGTGGCACTCAAATGAGCGAGGGAACCTGACATGAGAACTCTCACTTACGCGGCACTTGCCGCGGCGCTGTCGCTCTCCGCCTGCGGCGGGGGCGGCAGCGCCGACACTCCGGCCGCTGCGCGCACGCTGGCGCAGGGCGTGGTGGCCAGCGCCAGCGCTTCCTGCCCGGCGTGGAGCGCCAGCCAGGTGTACACGGCGGGCATGTGCGCCATTTACCAAAGCAAGCAATTCGAAGCGAAGTGGTGGACACAGGGGAATGCGCCAAGCCAGGCCGACACCTGGGGTCCATGGAAATACATCGGGGAGGCGACCGATCCGCCCACCGACCCTGGCGACCCGCCGACGCAGCCAGGCGGCGTACCGACCAAGGCGCAGGCGGAAGCGCGCGAGCAGGCGCTGACTGACAATGACTTCTTCCGCAGCGTCAAGGCGTCGATCCGGACACTCGACAACGCAGCGGTGGAAGCGGTGACGCCTGGATCGACCAGCAACCCGGCCAATGTGAAGCGCGTTGAACGTTTGCTGTCTTCGGCGAAGTGGGACTACTACTTCTCCTTGCGTGAAACGAGCTATGAGTACCGGCGCTTCCTGCAGGCGGTGGCAAAGTTCCCGGCGGTGTGCGGCGACTATACCGACGGCCGCAATGCCGACAACATCTGCCGCCATTCGCTGGCAACCATGTTCGCCCACTTTGCGCAGGAGACCGGCGAGCACAATGCCAGCCTGCCCCTGCCGCAGTGGCGGCAGGGGCTGAAATACTTGCGCGAGTTGGGCTGCACCGAGGATGGTCCAGGCTGCGGCTACAACACGGAATGTGCGGATCCGGTCTTCAACTCGGTTTGGACTTGCGGGAAGAACGCCGATGGCAGCTACAAGAAGTACTTCGGACGCGGCGCCAAGCAGCTCTCGTACAACTATAACTACGGGCCGTTCTCGCAGGTGATGTTCAACGGCGACCAGTCGGTGCTGCTGAAAAATCCGGACCAGGTAGCGTCGACCTGGCTGAATCTTGCCTCTGCCACGTTCTTCTTCGTCTACCCGCAACCGCCCAAGCCATCAATGCTGCATGTGATCGACGGAAGCTGGGTTCCCAACGCCAGCGACATTTCCGCCGGCGCGGGGAACAACTTCGCCACCACGATCATGATCATCAATGCGGAATGCGGTACCGGCAGCGAAAAGCCGGCGGCGCAGAACCGCATTGATTATTACCGGCAGTTCGCGGCGGATCTTGGCTGGAATGTGGCGGGCGAGCAGCTATCGTGCGCGACGATGCAGCGTTTTGGCCCGTCCAGTTCCGCCGCCTACAACATCTATTGGGAGAAGAACTGGAACAGCGGCGGCGATTACCAGTGCCAGTTGGTGAACTACCAGACGCCTTACAACGCCCTTATCGCCGGCAATTACGTGAAGTGCGTTGAGCGCAACTGGAATGTCACGCTCAACTAAGGTGCATCAGCGTTGCGCAGCAGGGCCGACCGTGCCGAGGGCTTCCGCCATTCGTACCATTTTCACGAATTCGGCGCGATAGCCTTCGCGGTCGGCGCCGCGTGCGCCTTCCGCCAGCTTGGCGATATCGCCGTAGCTGAAGTCGGCCACCTGCTGCTCCCCACGCAGGCGCTGGGCGAAAGCTGCAACGGCGACGGCAAAGCGCTGGTCGTCCGGCGCAGCGTCGAGAGAATCGCGTGCGCTGCCGGCACGCACCGCATGCTCGACCTGCTTGCTGGCGGACTGGCCGGGCAGCTTGTAGCGCACCTTCACAAAGCACAGCTCATCGGATTTGCCTGATTCCGTGGCTTTCTTTTTGCCCGGCTGCTCGTAACGCAGCGGATCAACCAGCTTGCCTGCGTTGGCGGCTGGCGTGATTTCGTAGATGGCGGTGACGGTGTGGCCGGCGCCCATGTCGCCGGCGTCAACCTTGTCATCCTTGAAGTCCTGCCGGTTAAGCATGCGGGTCTCGTAGCCGACCAGGCGGTAAGCCGCGACTTGCGACGGGTTGAATTCGACTTGCACCTTCACGTCGTTCGCGATCGGGAACATGGTCGAACCCAGCTCCTGCGCCAGCGCCTTGCGCGCTTCCAGCAGTGTGTCGATGTAGGCGGCATTGCCGTTGCCGGACTGTGTCAGGCGCTGGATCAGGGCGTCGTTCAGGTTGCCCAGGCCAACACCGAATACCGACAGGTAGACGCCGGACTTGCGCTTGTCGACGATGAATTTCTCAAGCTGCCTGGGATCGGTGATGCCGATATTGAAGTCGCCATCGGTGGCCAGGATCACGCGGTTCACGGCCTTAGGGTCGAAGTTGCGCTCGGCCTGGGCGTAGGCGCGTTGCAGGCCATCGCCGCCGGCGGTGCCGCCCGACGCGTGCAGGTTGTTGATCACGTCGATGATCTTCTGCTTATCCTTGCCGCTGGTTGGCTCGAGGGCGACGGCGGTGCCGTTGGCATAGGTGACGATGGAGACCATATCGTCATCGCGCAACTGCTCTGCGAACAGGCGGAAGCCTTGCTGCAACAGCGGCAGTCGGTCACGTGGCCCCATCGAGCCGGAAATGTCCACCAGCAGCACAACGTTGGCGCGCGGGCGGGCGGCGGCCTTGATGTCATAACCTTTGAGCGCGATGTGGACAAGCTGGTTTCCCTGCTGCCATGGGCTCGGCATCACCTCCGTCGTAACTGCAAACGGCTGGCTGGCATTGGTGGGAGTAGCGTAGTTGTAGGGGAAGTAGTTGACCATTTCCTCGACGCGCACGGCTTGCTGCGGCGGCACGCGGCCGTCGGACAGCATACGGCGGACGAAGGCGTAGGAGGCAGTGTCGACATCCACGCTGAAGGTGGACACAGGCTGTTCGCTCACCAGCACGGACTTGTTGCCGTCCTTGTCGGGGAATTTGTCTGCCGATTGCGGCATGGGCGCGATGTGCGGCATTGGCGCTGGCACACCAGGAGAGTAAGCCAACACCGGGGCGGGCTTCACCGAGCCTCGCAGATCGGCCTTTGCCGCTGGCGCGACGGGTGCTGGCGGTACGGCGGCCGGCACTGGTGCCGGCATTGCAGCTTCGGCGACATGCTGCGGCGCCTGGGTCGGCTGCGGCGTACTGCAGGCAGCAAGCGTGAGCATGCCTGCTGCCAAGACCGGCGCAAAGGGTATGGTCTTCTTCATGGTGGACGTCCTTTTGGAATTGTTGTCCTGCTAACATCCCAAAAAGGAGCGTCTTGCGCAACCAAGGTTACATTTTGTAGCCAACGCGGGCGTCACGCCAAGCCCAGCGATTTGCGCAGGCTGGCATCAACCGGGCCAGCCGGCATGAAGCGGCGCAATTTGCTCAACAGCGAGGCTTGTCCTGCTGGCGTGCGGCGCATACGCCACGTCCCGAGCGCCGCTTCCACTATCGTGTTCGCGACACTATCGGGGCCGGGAGCGCTGTTGATGCTGTTGACGACGGAGCGGGCCGCAGTATCGCGCTCATGGTCATAATCGCCGATCCGCAGGGCGGCCTGGGGCGAGTTGGCGTCCAGGTTGGTCTTCGTGTACGAGGGCTGGACGAGGGTGACGCGGATACCGAACTGGCGCACCTCATGGTCCAAGGTTTCGGACAGGCCTTCGACCGCGTGCTTCGAGGCCGAATACAGTCCCATGTACGGTGCCGGCAGGAAGCCAAGCACGGAGCTGACATTCACGATCCGGCCACGGCGCTGCTTGCGCATATGCGGAAGCACCGCACGTACCATGCGCAGCACGCCGAACACATTGGTGTCGAACAGGGCGGCGGCCTCGGTGACCGATGTTTCTTCCACCGCGCCGACCATATTCATGCCTGCGTTGTTGACCAGGATATCAATGCGGCCCGCGCGCTCGATGACCGCCTGGACGCCAAGTTCCACGGACGCGTCATCGCGGATATCGATTTCAAGCAGTTCAACGCCCGACAGGGGCGACGTTTTGGCGATGCTGCGCACGGTGCCAAAGACGCGGCATCCCTGATCGGCAAACTTCTCCGCTGCGGTGCGCCCGATGCCGGACGAGACTCCGGTAATCAATACAATCGGCGAATCCTTCATGCTTTTTCTCCAGGGGGTTCAGAAGCGATAAGCCAGCGAGACAGCGAAGATATCGCTCGCCAGCTTGTAGTTGCCATGCAAGGTGCTGCCGGTCGGCGAACGCATGGCGACAGCCGCATCGTCGAGGAACAGGTGGGTGTAGCTGGCGCTCCATTCGACGCTCTGGCTGGCACGCCAGGTGGCGCCGAGGGATAGCCACTTGCGATCGACGTCCGGCACTCGGACGTCGCGGGAAGCGGCACGGACCGGCGTCTGGTCGTAAGCCACGCCTGCGCGCAGGGTCAGGTCCGGATTGAGCGTGTATTCGGCGCCCAGCGCGCCGAACAGGGTGTTGCGATAGTCGAAGGAGATCGCCTGCGTTGCCTGCGGCGAGTCGAAGTCCAGCACGACGTCCTTGAACCTGCTCCATTTGGTTCGGTGCACGTCGGCCATGACGGACCAGCGTTCGTTGAGCTGGTGCGTCACACTGACTGTCCAGGACGAAGGCATGCGCAGTTCGGTCGAGGCGTTGGTGTCAGTGAACCAGCCGGGGCGCGTGGCCGCGAGTATCGCCTTAGGCCCTTGCGGCACGTCAAACGTGATCGATGCATCGCTCAGCTTATGGTTGACGCCGGAGCGGTAGGCTGCACCGATGTGGGTTTGCCTGGTCGGGCTATACAGCAGGCCGAGCGTGAAGCCGAAGGCATTGTCGCTTCCATCGAGTGCGATGCGCCCGTCGGCACTGGTGGGAGCGTAGCCGGGCACGCGTGCGGCAGCCATGATCGCGCCGAAGTCGAGCGCGGACGTCAACGTCGCTTGCGCGCGCTCGAAGAAAAGCGAACCGCCAAGCGACAGCTGCTCGTTCAGGTCATACGACAGGGCGAGGCCGAGGTTGACCGCTTTCAGTTCGGTCTTCTGCCCCTGGTAACGGCCCTTCCATTGCGCGTCGTAGTCGGTGGTGAAGCCGAACGGCGCCGTCAGCGACAGGCCGAGGTGGGCGCGCTCGCCCAATGGCGTGTGGAAGTACATGGCTGGAATCGGCTTGGTCGCTCCCGCGTTGCCGCCATTACCGCCCGATAGAGGCCGGCCGAGCGCATCCTCGCCGTCGCCGTTGAACTTGACCGAGTAGTCGACCGTGGTCAGGTCGGCCTGGAAAACCCTGCCATCCAGGCCGCGCATCGCGGCGGGATTCTCTGCGATGGCCGATGCGTCCCCCGGGGCACTGATCGAGCCTGCGGTTGCCCGGCCCTGTGCCTTTGCGCTTTTCTCCTTGAGTTCAAATGCGGCGCCGTGGCTCTGGCCCGCCAGCAGCATGCCTGCTGCCGCAGCCAGCAGGGACTTCGAATACTTATGCTTCGACATCAACTTCTCCTCTTTTATGAATTCAACTACCGGTCATCAGTTGCGGTCCCGCCGCTTCGCCCGCGTGCACCGCTGGCTGCGTGTCGCCGGGCCGGATCTTGAACCAGATCGAGTACATCGCAGGCAGGAACACCAGGGTCAGGACGGTGCCGGCAAGGGTGCCGCCGATCAGCGTGTAAGCCAGCGTGCCCCAGAACACCGAGTGCGTCAGCGGCATGAAGGCGAAGATCGCCGCCAGCGCTGTCAGGATCACCGGGCGCGCGCGTTGCACGGTCGCTTCGACCACCGCTTTGAACGGATCCATGCCTGCTTCCTTGTTATGGTGGATCTGGCCGATCAGGATCAGGGTGTTGCGCATCAGGATGCCGGAGAGGGCGATCAGGCCGACCAGGGCATTGATGCCGAAAGGCTGCCGGAACAGGATCAGGGTCGGCACCACGCCGATCAGGCCCAGGGGACTGGTCAGGAACACCATCACCATTGCCGAAATCGAACGCACCTGGAAGATGATGATCAGCAGGGTGATCGCCAGCATGATCGGGAACAGCGGCAGCATGGCCTTGGTCGCCTTGCCCGATTCCTCGATGGAGCCTGCTTCCTCGATGGCATAACCAGTCGGCAGCTTGGCGATCAGCGGCTGCAGTTGCTTGGTGATGGCTGCCGAAACGTCCGGCGGCTGCAGGTTGTCGGCGATGTCGCCGCGCACGGTGATGGTCGGCATGCGGTCGCGGCGGCGTTCGATGGGTTCTTCCATCCGCACTTCGATCTTGCCCACTTGCGACAGCGGGATGCGCTGTCCGTTGGCGCCGGCCAGCGTAAAGTCGCCGATCCGGGCTGGATCGAGGCGGATGTCGCCAGCAGCGCGCGCCACCACCTGTACGGTGCGGATGTCTTCACGCACGGCAGTCACCGGTACGCCGTTCAGCAGGAACTGCAGTTGCTGCGCCACCGCGTTGGAGGACAGGCCTACTGCCTGCAGCCGGTCTTGCTGCAACGTGAAATGCAGCGTAGGCGCACGGGTGCCCCAGTCGGCATTCACGGTCCGCATCATCGGGCTGTTCTCCATGAGCTGGCGCACGTCCGCCGCAATGCTGCGCAGCTTTTCCGGATCGGGACCGCTGACGCGGTAGGCAACCGGGAATGGCGAATACGGGCCAAAGACAAGCTGGGTGACGCGTACGCGCGCTTCGGATGCCAGGCCGCCGCCGACTGCTTCGCGCAAGCGCTGTTTCAACGCATCCCGCTCTTCCTGGCTGTCGGTGCGGACCACGATCTTGGCAAACGACGGATCGGGCAATTCCGGTCCCATGGCCAGGTAGAAACGCGGCGCGCCCTGGCCGATGTAGGCCGTGACGATCTTTGCTTCCTTTTGTCCGGCCAGCCATGCTTCAACCTTCGCGGTAGCAGCGCTGGTCTGGTTGATCGACGTGCCATAAGGCATTTGCACCTCGACCAGTACTTCCGGGCGGTCCGAGATCGGGAAGAACTGCTTCTTGACTACCGCCATGCCCAATACCGACAGCACGAACAGGCCCACGACCGAGCCGGCCACCAGCCACTTGCGGGCGATGACGCGCCCCAGCAGCTCGCGGAAGCGGTTATAGCGCGGGGTGTCGTAGATGGCTTCGTGGCCACCCTCGACCTTTTTGAAATCGGGCAGCAGCTTGACGCCCATATACGGGGTGAATACCACCGCCACCACCCAGGACGCGATCAGGGCGATGCCGACAATCCAGAACATATTGCTGGTGTATTCGCCGGCGCTCGAACGGGCAAAACCGTTCGGCATGAAGCCGACGGCCGTCACCAGGGTACCGGACAGCATCGGTGCGGCCGTATGGCTCCAGGCGTAGGCCGACGCGGCGATGCGGTCGTAGCCTTCTTCCATCTTCACCACCATCATTTCGATGGCGATAATGGCGTCGTCCACCAGCAGGCCCAATGCCAGGATCAGCGAACCCAGGGTAATGCGGTCGAAGTTCTTGCCGGTTGCCGCCATCACGATAAAGACCATGGCCAGCGTCAACGGAACGGCAGCGGCAACCACCACGCCGACGCGCCAGCCCATGCTGATGAAGCTCACCAGCATCACCACCACCAGGGCGGCGAAGAACTTGAGCATGAATTCGTCGACCGAGGAGCTGATGTTGACTGCCTGGTCGGTCACCTTGGCCAGGCTCATGCCCAGCGGCAGGCTGGCGTTGATGGCGCCCACTTCGCTGTCCAGCGACTTGCCCAGGTCCAGGCCGTTCCAGCCATCGCGCATGACAATGCCCAGCAGGAGCGCAGGCTCGCCGCCATTGCGGATCATGAAGGTGGATGGGTCCTCATAGCCGCGTTCAACCTTGGCGATGTCGGACAGCTTCAGCGTGCGGCCCTGGGCCACCACCGGTGTCTCGCGGATTTTCTGCAGCGTGTCGAAAGCGCCGTCCAGGCGGATGAACACTTGCGGGCCCTTGGTTTCCACGGAGCCGGCAGCGGCCAATGCGTTCTGGCTGTTCAGCGCGGCGAATACTTCCTGCGGGCCGATGCCGAGCGTCGCCAGGCGTTCATGGGAGAACTCGATATAGATGCGTTCCTGCTGCTCGCCGACGATGTTGACCTTCTTCACCCCCGGCACGTGCAACAGGCGCTGGCGCAGAGATTCGGCGTCGCGCACCAGCAAGCGCTGTTGCTCGCCCTTGGCCTTCAGCGCATACAGGGCAAAGGTGACGTCTGCGTATTCGTCGTTGACCATGGGCCCGATCACGCCTGGCGGCAGGTTGCCGACCTCGTCGCCGACCTTCTTGCGCGCCTGGTAGAACTCTTCCTTCACTTCCGAGGGCGGGGTGCTGTCGAGCAGGGTCAGGGTGGTGAAAGCCAGGCCGGGCCGGGTATAGGTCTCGCTGCGGTCGTACCAGCGCAGTTCCTGCAAGCGCTTTTCAATCTTTTCCGCTACCTGGTCCTGCATTTCCTGCGCGGTGGCGCCGGGCCAGGCGGTGACGATGGTCATCACCTTGACCGTGAACGCCGGGTCTTCGGCGCGGCCCAGTTTGAAGAACGAGATCACCCCTGCCAGCGAGATCAGGCAAATCAGGAACAGGGTGATGGAGCGCTCGCGTACCGCGAGGGCCGACAGGTTGAAGCGGCTCGGTTTCACGGACGGGCTCCTTCAGTTGCGGCGCCGGCGCCCTGGGCATCCATCCGCACGTTGGCGCCTTCGCGCAGCAGGTGCGCGCCGAGCGCGACGATCCGATCGCCTTGCTTGACCTGGCCGTCGATGCTGGCGCGGTCGTCTTCGAGTCGCTGCACCGAGACGGGACGCCAGGAGACCTTGGCCGGGTTGCCGTCGATGATCCAGACCCCTGGCCCCTTGCCTGCGTCGAACAGGGCGCCGATCGGCACCTGCAACCCGCCCTGGGCGGCCGGCTGGCCGTCGGCCACCTGGATGGTTACCGTGCTGCCCAAGGGAGCGTTGGCCAGTTCGCCTTCCAGCACATAGCGTGCTTCGAAGGTACGGGTGAGCCGGTCCGCTGCATCCGACAACTGCCGCAGCTTGGCGGGAACGCGCACGCCATCCTTGCCAAACAGGGTTGCCTGGGCGGCGGAACCAACGGCAGGGCGCACCGTCTCCGGCAGCTGGATCACCGCTTCGCGGCGGCCGGCATGGGCCAGGCGGACTACGACCTGGCCGGCATTGACCACCTGGCCGGGTTCGGCCAGCGTTTCCGTGACGACGCCGTCGCCATCCGCCACCAGCTCGGTATAGCGGCTGGCGTTCAGGGCGACGTCGGCCTGGGCCTCGGCTGCGCTGAGCTGGGCGCGGGCGGCATCAGCGGCGGCCTTGGCCTGGTCGTAGGCGGAAGCGGAAACTGCACCGCTTGGGCGCAGGTCGCGGTAGCGGGCTTCATCGTCGGACGCCTGTTTTGCCCTGGCGCGGGCGGCGGCGACGGCTTCCTGTTGAGCATGGGCTGCGAGTTTCAGGTCGACCGGGTCAATGCGCATCAACGGCTGGCCGCGCTTGACGGTCTGGCCGACGTCGACCAGGCGCTCCAGCACCTTTCCGGGAACGCGGAAGCCGAGGTCGCTCTGCACCCGTGCGGCGACAACGCCGGTGTAGGAGCGGGAAAGGGGGGCTACCCCCTGTACGACCGCGGCGCGCACCAGCGGTGCCTCGGTACGGGGATCGGTTGGATGTTTTTCGCCGCAAGCCACCACCGCAAACGGCAGCACGGCAGCGAAGACTGCGGATGGAGTTGAGCGAAGCAGGCGCATGAAAGTCCCATGGATAAAGTGATCGGGACTTTCATTATGGTTCTGGTGACTAATTTAGTCAATGGTCACAAACTATTTTTTTATGGCGACAGGCTCCTGAGCACCAGGCTGGACAGATGCGCCGGGGCATCTTCCGTGTAATCAAAGCTATGTTGCAGCAGCAGTGGGTTGAGGTAAGGGCGCATCACCAGGTAGATCGCCATCACCGTCTCATCCAAGGGAGTCTTGCGCTCGAAGTCGCCCGACTGGCGGCCCTCCTGCAACACCTCGCGCAGCAGCTTCTGGATGCGCACCTCATAGTCAAGCACGACCTGCCAGCGATCCGTTGCTGCTGTCGCTGCAATTTCGTAAAGCTTGCGTTCATTGAACAGCAGGCGAAGGCTGGCTTCAGTAAAGGCCTTGAACATACGGCGCAACTTTTCAGGCGAAGAACTGGCTTCGGCAATTGCCGCGCTGACCTCGGTTTCGATCTGCTGCATGCAATTGGCGCAGATCACTTCACCGATGGCCTGCTTCGACTCGAAGAACTTGTAGATATACGCTTTTGAGAAGCCGATCGACTTGGCCAGGTCGGACACGGTGGTCTTCGCATAGCCGTAGTGGCTGAAATGTTCAACGGCTGCGGCAACGATCTGGTTGCGCACTTCATGATCGGCCGGGCCCCGGGCCGGGGCTGGAGAGGTGAGTGGATTTTTCATGCGCTCAAGTTTAAGCCAAACAGAAAGATTGGACAACTTGTGACCATTTGGTATTATGGTCACCATGAACTCATGACGAAGGATGTCCGATGTTAAATAAACAAACCCTGGCGGCGCTGGTCGTTGCCACCCTGTCAACGGGCTGCGCCGTCGGCCCCGATTACGCCCGGCCGGAACCCGCCCTGGCGCAGCAATTTCACGGCCAGGCAGCTGTTGAGCAGCGCCAGGCCGCCACCACTGCCGACCTGGCGCAGTGGTGGAGCGGCTTTGGCGATCCACTATTGAGCCGCTTCGTGGCACAGGCGCTCGAGCAAAACCTCGACCTCGCGCAGGCTTCCGCACGCGTCGCGCAAGCGCGCGCCGGCCTGGGCGCGGCCAATGCTGCCCTGCTGCCTTCCGGGAACATCAGCGGGCAAGCCGCCCGGGCCTACCAGTCGGTAGAAACCCCTCAGGGGCAGATACTCAACTCGGCGCCCGGCTTTGACCGCCATGGCAGTTCCTATGAAGTCAATCTCGGCGCGAACTGGGAACTCGACCTGTTTGGCGGCTTGCGCCGGGGCCGCGAGGCGGCGCTGGCCGAATACCAGGCATCGGAAGCCGGCGCGGCGGCGGCACGGCTGGCGGTGGCGGCGCAAACGGCCGACATCTACATCACCGTGCGCGGCTTGCAGGCGCGCCTTGATGTCGCCCGCAAGCAAGTAAAGACGCAGCAGGATCTTGTGGCGACCATCAAGCTCTTATATGACAAGGGCCTGGCGGCGGAACTGCAACTAAGGCAGGCCGAAGGCGCGCTGGCCCAGGTGCAGGCATCCATCCCGGTGCTGGAGTCGGGCCTGGAAACTGCCCTGAATGCGCTGGACGTGATGCTTGCTTCGCCACCCGGCACCCATCACGCCGAGCTGGCCGAAACGAGCGCCATCCCGCTGGCTCCGCAGATTGCCGCCAGCGGCTCGCCGCGCGAACTGCTGCGCCGCCGTCCCGACCTGATCGTGGCAGAGCGCCGGCTAGCCGCTTCCAATGCCCGCATCGGTGTCGCCATTGCCGAGTATTACCCCAAGTTTTCCCTGAGCGGCCTGCTGGGCAGCGCCACCTCGGTCTCCGGCGGCAACCTGTTTACCAGCGGCGCCAACCAGGCTGCCGGCATCCTTGGCTTGCGCTGGCGCCTGTTCGATTTCGCCCGGGTCGATGCGCAGATCGCGCAAGCCAGGGGGCAGGAGGCGGAAATGCTGGCCGCCTACCGGTTGGCGGCGCTGCATGCGAGCGAGGATGTCGAGAACGCGTTCTCGGCGCTGGTCAAGCGCGAAGAGCAGGCGGCCGTGCTGGAGCAAGGCGTCAGCTCGCTCGGCCGGGCGCGCGAAGCGTCGTTCGCAGCCTACCAGAGGGGCGTCGTCAGCCTGGTCGAAGTGCTGCAAGCGGACGAAAGCCTGCTGCGCGCTTCCGATGCGCGGGTGCAGGCGCAAACGGAATCGGCACGCGCTGCAGTCGCTGCCTTCCGGGCACTCGGCGGCGGCTGGCAGGCTGCCGATGCCGGAGCAATGGCAATGGCAATGGCAATGCGCTAGCCAGCGCCAGCCGCCTCGGCTGGCTTAGAGGAAGCCGAGGTCGCGCGTGCTGTAGTTGGACAGGTTGGGCAGCAGGGAGAGCAGTTCGCTGTCGCTGGCGCCCAGCCATTTACCCATGGTGGCCGCATACTGGTCGACCGAGGTGCTTGGCAGCAGGCGGCCCTGGCCGACGTCGTCAGGGCCATTGTTGGCGACGACCGGCGCAGTGCCGTAGAAGCGCTTGCCCTTGACGGCGCCGCCCATCATGAAGTGCATGCTGCCCCAGCCGTGGTCGGAGCCGTCGTTGTTGGCGACCAGCGTGCGGCCGAAGTCGGAGGCGGTGAACGTCGTCACCTTGTCGGACACGCCCAGTTCCACCGTCGCCTGGTAGAAGGCGGCCATGGCGTCGCCCAGCTTGGCCATCAGGCCCGGGTGGACGGTGGCCAGGTTGTCGTGGGTGTCGAATCCGCCCATCGAGACGAAGAACACCTGGCGCTTGGCACCCAGGCTGCCGCTGGCGGAAATCATGCGCGCGACCATCTTCAACTGGTCGCCCAGGGAATTCGATGCCGGGAATACCGTTTGCAGTGCAGGCGCGGTGGCCAGGGCCGAGGTGAGCGCCGCGTTGGCATCCACCGAACGGCGGGTCACGCGGTTGTATTCGTTCTCCAGCGCGTGCGTGCGCGGCTGGGTGATCAGGGTGCGCAGGGCCTCGGTGGCGGTGGCCGAACCAAACAGCGGCGACTTCAGGCCGTTGAACTGCATCGAGCCGTTGGCCGACACCTGGTACTGCACGGCCGTCTTGCCGGCCATGTAGACCGCGTTCCCCGATACGTTGACGCAGGTGAAGGTGGCATTGCCATTGCCCGACTCGAACAGGTCGCCCAGGCGGCCGCCCCAGCCGGTACGCGAGCCTTCGGGCGCGGACGACTGCCAGATCGATTGCTGGTCGTTATGCGAGAACAGTTTCGGCGGCAGCGGCACGGACTTGGTCTGGTATTGCAATTTCGTGGTCGGCTGGACCAGCGGGCCGACGTTCAGCATGACGCCAAGCTGGCCGTTGTTGAAAATCGGGACCAGGGGCGCGAGCGCCGGCGCCAATGCGAACTCGCGGGCTGCACCAGTCGAATCCATCACGGGGACGGATGGCGCCAGGGCGGTCGCGGTCAGGGCGTCGCGGGCATAGGCGATGGTCGGGCGCAGTCCCTGGTACAGCGTGTAGTTGGTGCTGTCGTAGGGGATGACAGTGTTCGCATAGTCGTTGCCGCCGTACAGGAAGACGCAGACCAGTGCCTTGTAGTCGCTGGCAGTAGCTGCCGCCGCCTCGGCGATCGACATCAGGTTGATGGCCCAGGGCGCCGCCACGCCTGCTACGCCGAGTGCCGATGCGCGCTTGAGGAAGGCGCGGCGCGAAGCTTGATTAGTCATGGTGGTGGCCTTTACTTCTGTACGATGAATTCGGGGGATGCCATGACCAGCGTGAGCGCCGCATAGACGCGGTTGGCGCGCGCGGCGTCGGTGCCGGTCGCCATGCTGGTGACAGCGTTGCGGATCAGGGTCACGGTGTCTGCGCCCAGCTGGCCGGCCGCCAGCACCAGATTGATCTCGTCAACCAGGGCAGGCACGTTGTCGGCCAGCGGCAGCAGGCTCGAATAATCCGCCTTGACGTCGCCAATGCCCCTGCTGATGGCAGTCTGCATGTAGTTGGCATAGCCGACCACGCTGGTTTCGTTCACGATCTGGAATTCTGGTGCGACCACGCCCAGTGCCGGCGGCACGTAGCCGGGGCGGAAGAAATTGAAGACGCTCGGCGAGCGCAGCGGGCTTTGTCCCAGGCGGGACGAGGGCTCACTGGTATTGCCAATGGCCCAGGCTTCGCTCGGCGAGGTGGCGTTGTAGGCACGCGCCCATGCGGTAAAGCGCAGGATGGGTTCGCGCACCTTGCCGAAGCCGGCGTTCGTCAGATTGGCCGCGGAACGTGCTTCCTGGTCCAGCAGGATGGCCTTGATGACCGCTTTCAGGTCGCCCTTGACGCCGCTGCCGTTGTTGTTGAAGACAGCAGCGACACGCGCCACGTACTCTTTCGCTGGATTGCTGGTGACCAGGCGCTGGATCAGCTGCTTCGATACGAAAGGCGCCACGTTCGGATGCGCGAAAATCGTGTCGAGCGCCTTGTTCAGGGCCGTTGCCGCATCGACGCCGCTGGCGATCGTGGTGCCGAGGAAGATTTTTTCGCCAGGCTCGTATTTGGTTCCAACCTGGGTCATCGGGCGCTTGCGGTAATCCGGCGTGTCGCTGGTACCGCCGGCGAGGTCGGAGTCCCAGCCGGTGAATACACGGGCCAGGCCGGAAATGTCGGCTTGGGTATAGGTTTCCTGCTCGGTCGCCGTGCCGTCCGGGTTCAGCTTCAGCAGGCCGATGGTGAAGAGCTGCAGGATCTCGCGGGCGTAGTTCTCGTCCGGCATGGAGCCGGTTTTCGGATTGGCCTTGGCGTTGCCGCGATAGGTCAGGTATTCGCCCATCGAGGTCGACAGCGTGACCTGCTGCAGCAAGGTGCGGTAGTTGCCGAAGGCATTGGCCTCCAAAATGTCCATGTAGGCGGCGCCGGTGAAGGCACGCCAGGCACCGGTGAAGCCATCCAGGGAGGCGACGACGATTTCGGACAAGGCCAGCGTCACGCGCTGGCGCAGGGTATCGGGGGACGTGATCAGCTTGACCCACAGTGCCGCATCGATGCCGGCCTGGGTGTTCTTGTTTTCGATGGCGTTGAAGCCCTTCGCCATCAGCCAATCCCAACGCGATTGCGAAGTGGGCATCGACATCTGCTCGTCCAGCCACTTGCTATAGCCGAGCGCCTGGACCCGAGTCATCTGATCATGCGTTGCGCCCATGGAGGCCTGGGCGAGGAAACGTGCGGCCTGGGCGCCTGCAATCGATTCGACCTGGGGTGGCACCGGCGAGGTCGTACCTCCGTCGCTGCCCTTGCTTTCGCTCCCCCCGCCTCCGCACGCTGTCAGCAAGGTTGCCGCGGCCAGGGTCGCAGAGAGCTTTAGCGAGCTCTCATTATTCTCGATTGTGTCGTCCATTGTTGCCCCTCGGAAATTTCCTTAAGGGGGCAGTATAGCTAGAAATGGATGAGCAAAACCTATCGTGCGCAGGTTTTGTGGGTTTTATTCAACCCTTTGCCGAATGTAGTCGGGAGCGACTTTTTTAATGAAAGCCTCTGTGCCGATGCGGAAGTTTTCCGTTGCCGCGACGAGCCCGAAATAGTCGGCGCCCAAGCCTGCGGATTCTTCCAGCGTCATGTTCAAGCCACGGTGCAGGGCCTCCCATGTCAGGCGCACTGCGTCCGGGGACTGGTCGAGGATCTCGTACAGGATGGCGCGCGCTGCATCCATCACCGCGTCGGGACTGGCCACCTGCTGCACAAGGCCGATTCGCAGGGCTTCTTCAGCATCGATGATGCGGCCGCGCAGCAGCATTTCCGCTGCGCGGCCTTTCCCCACCAGGCGCGCAAGGCGGGTAGTGCCGCCAAAGCCAGCAACAGCGCCGATGCGCACTTCAGGATGACCGAGTTTTGCATGGCTGGCTGCGATGCGGATCATGCATGCTTCGGCAAGTTCCAGCCCGCCGCCCAAGGCGTGTCCGTTCAGGGCCGCCACCACGACCTTGCCAAGATTCTCGATGCGGTGCGTGATGTGGACCGCAAGCCTTGCGAATTCGCGTACTTCCAGCGGGGTAGCCTGGCTCAGGTACTTGATGTCGGCGCCGGCGGAGAAGGCTTTGGAGCCGGTGCCGGTAAGTATCACGGCGCCGGCTGCGGAACTGGCGGCCGCCATGTCCAGCATTTCTTCCAGTCGCTGCAAGGTCGGCAGGTCGAGCGCATTCAGCGCATCGGGGCGATTCAATGCAATGACGGCGATGCCGGCGGATTCTCCATACAGGACAGTCATGGCTTGGCTCCGGGAGTTGAGATTAAGGTTAGTATAGGTTTCCAGAATTGGACGTAGTTTTGTGAGTTCAGAAAACAGTTTTCCGAAAATGAAAAACCTTGCCTTCGACTGGAATGAGCTGAAGTTCTTTCTCGCGGTTGCACGAAGCGGCGGCCTTAGCGGCGCTGCTGCGGTACTGGGCACCAGCGCATCCACGGTCTCGCGCCACGTTGACGCGCTGGAGCGCCGCACTGGCCGAAAGCTGTTCTTGCGCCAGCAAAGCGGCTATGCGCTGACCGATGACGGCAGTGAACTGCTGGCGCACGCCGGGCAGGTGGAGCAGGCCATGGCTGCCGCTGCTGCGCCGGGCGATGCGCAGCGCGCAGTGTCCGGCGTGGTGCGGCTGGCGACTACTGAAATGCTGGCGCAATTCCTGGTCGCGCCCAGGCTGGCGGCATTGCGAACGCTGCATCCGGCGCTAAGGGTGGAGCTCGATATCGCCATGGCTGCGGTCAAGCTGTCGCGGCGCGAAGCCGACCTGGCGCTGCGCATGGCCGCTCCGGACGATGGAGCAGGCGACTACATCGCAAGGCGTATCGGCAAGGTCGATTTCGCCCTTTACCGCGCAGCCGCTGTTTCGCATGACAGCGGTGACTACATAAGCTGGGACGGCGCCTGGGATGGCCTGCCGATGGCAGCCGCACTGCGCACTGCATTCGACGGCAAACCGCCAGTCCTGGCGTGCAACAGCCTGCCCACGCAGATCGCCGCCGCCCGCTCCGGCGTGGGCGCCGCCATGCTGCCATGTTTCATCGGTGATGCAGAGCCGGCGCTCCAGCGAATGGGGCGACTGGCCACGCCAGTATCGCGCGACCTGTGGCTGGTCTATCACCGCGACCTGAAAGCGAGCCTGCGCGTACAGGCAATGGCAGCCTTCCTGACCGAGATCACAGGCGTTTGCCACGCAAGAGACCTTTAATGTACTATTCGGCAATTGGGTGCGCGCGTCCTGTCCTGGATGCGCGTTAAACGGGAAACCGGTGACGCTGCCATGTGCGGCCACTCCGGTGCAGCCCCCGCTGCTGTAAGCCTGACGAATCCGGAAATACGCCACTGCGCAACGCGCGGGAAGGCCCGGACGAGGATGAAGGCGAGCCAGAATACCGGCCCGATACTGCCAGCACTGTTCTCCGGGGTGAAGGGAAGCCGCTGTCGACCGGCTTCCTGCGTCTTGCCCGCCTGCCCCCTGTCGACCGTCTCCCGATTCTCCCATGAAGGTGCTCCCATAGACCATTCGACGGGAGGTTTCGAATGCACATCATGGAAGGTTTCCTGCCGCCCGCGCATGCGCTTGGCTGGGCAGCCGTATCCGCTCCTTTCCTGGCCTGGGGCCTGCGCAGCATGGCGCGCGGCTTGCAGGCGCACCCCGAGCGGCGCATGTTGCTTGGCGTTGCTTCGGCCTTCGCTTTCATCCTGTCTGCGCTGAAGCTGCCGTCCGTGACGGGAAGCTGTTCGCATCCGACCGGCGTCGGGCTTGGCGCGCTGCTGTTCGGTCCTGCGGCGATGGTGCCGGTCGGCTTTGTCGTGCTGCTGTTCCAGGCCTTGCTGCTGGCCCACGGCGGCTTGACCACGCTGGGCGCGAACGTGTTCTCCATGGCGATCGTCGGGCCCTTCGTTTCCTATGGCGTATTCCGCTCCACGGCGGCCCTCGGGCTATCGCGCGCGGTCGCGGTGTTCGCGGCCGCCTGTATCGGCGACCTGGCAACTTACCTGACCACTTCTGCACAGCTGGCCTGGGCCTTTCCTGATCAGATCGGTGGTATCAGCGCTTCGTTCGCCAAGTTCGCCGGTATCTTCGCGTTGACACAACTGCCGATCGCCATCAGCGAAGGCTTGCTGACCGTACTGGTGGTGAATGCGATGGCGCGCTTCAATGCGCACGAGCTGCGCCTGCTGCCGGTGATGGCGCATGTGAAGGAGAAGTCGGCATGAAGGCGCGTACTGGCTTGATCTGGGCGGCCATCATCCTGTTGACCGTTTTGCCGCTGTGGTTTGCAGACATGCCGCCGGCGGAGCCGGGCGGCGCGGCGCCAGCAGCATTCAGCGGAGCGGATTCGCGTGCGCAACAGGCGATTGGCATCATCGCACCACACTACAAACCCTGGTTTGCACCGCTGTTCGAACCGCCGAGCGGAGAGATCGCGTCGCTGCTGTTCGCGCTGCAAGCTGCGATCGGCGCGGGCGTGATCGGTTTCTGGCTCGGCACATCGATGGCGCGCGAGCGCGAACAACGTTGCGCACAGGGGGATTCGGTGCCGGAGCAGGATTCCCATGCGGATTGACGCCGCAGCCTACGCCTCGCGCTGGCAGGCCGTCGCTCCAGGCGCGAAGGGCCTGTTCGCGCTGGCCGGCATCGCTGCCGCCTGGCTCGCCCGCAGCCTTGACACGCTGGCCGTGCTCGCGCTGCTCTCCATGCTCGCCACGCTGGCCGGGGCGCGCGTGCCGATCCGGACCTACTTTGCCGTAGCGGTAGCGCCGGTCGGCTTCCTTTTGCTGTCCTGCCTGACAATGCTGGTCACGCCTGACGGCGGGGGCGGCTGGCGGTGGGCGCCTGGGCTCTCGCCGGCAGTCGGGTACATTGCCCTGCGCTCGATCGCCGCGCTGGCCGCCGTACTCGGGCTGGTGCTGACCACGCCGATGCCGGACCTGTTGATGTTGCTGCGCCGCCTGCGCGTACCCGAACTGCTGCTGGACCTGATGGCGCTGTGCTACCGCATGCTGTTCGTGCTGCGCCAGGCATGGGACGAAGGCAGTACCGCGCAAGCTGCGCGCCTGGGACATGGCGGCTGGCGCCAACACTGGCGGTCGATAGGGTTGCTGACGGGCCAGATGGCACTACAGGTATGGCAGCGCGCGTCGGCACTGCAAATGGCGGCCGATGCGCGCGCCTTCGAGGGCAGCCTGCGCCACTTGCCGGCTTCCTTCCCGCATGCGCGACGCCAGCTTGCCCTATCCTTGCTGGCGAGCGTGCTGCTGCTGGCATTTTCCCTGCGTGACAGGCTATGACGCCTTTGATCGAACTCGAAGCAGTGGAGCACGCGTTTGCCGACGGCAGCCCAGGCCTGCGCGGCTGCACGTTGTCGCTTGGCCGCGGACGCCGTCACGCGCTGCTCGGCGCGAACGGCGCCGGCAAGACCACGCTCCTGCTGCACCTGAACGCTTTGCTGCGCCCCACCGTGGGCCGCTTGCGCTGGCACGGCAACGAGTACGACTACAGCCGCAGTGGGCTGGCCTCGTTGCGCAGCCGGGTCGGCCTTGTGTTCCAGAATCCTGACCGCCAGCTAATCTCGGCACTGGTCGAGGAGGATGTGGCGTTTGGGCCGCTGAACCTCGGCCTCGACGACGCCACGGTACGCACTCGCGCCGCGGATGCGCTCGATGCCGTAGGCCTGGCCGGCTTTGCGCGCCGTCCCGTGCACCACCTGAGCTTCGGCCAGAAGAAGCGCGTCTGCATTGCCGGCGTGCTGGCCATGCAGCCCGAAGTCCTGCTGCTGGACGAACCGATGGCGGGCCTGGACTCGCCGATGCAGATGGAACTCGAGACATTGCTGGACCGCCTCGCCGCGCGCGGCGTGACGATCGTCCTATCCACCCACGACGTCGACTTTGCCTATCGCTGGGCCGACGACATCCACATGATGGCTGCTGGCCGCTGCATTGCATCGGTTCCCGCCCAGGAGCTGGCCTCGCGCCAGGAGGCGCTACGCGCAGCCGGCCAACGCTTGCCCCAGGCATTGGCATTACATGCCGAGCTGGCCAAACGCGGCTTGCTTCCCGCCGGCGCCGCACCGCGAAGCGTGGAGGCCGTGCTGACCGCACTGCGCGCGCAGCCTGTCGACGAACACCAAGGAGAAATACTGATATGACAGCTGGCAAAGTCTGGTTTGTCGGCGCCGGTCCCGGCGACCCCGAACTGATCACCGTCAAGGGACAAAAGCTGCTGGCACAAGCTGGCGCCGTGCTGTTTGCCGGCTCGCTGGTGGACCGCGCCGCAACGCTCTACGCGCCGCCTGGCTGCGTCATCCGCGATTCGAAAGACATGACGCTGGAAGAGATGACGGCTTGGCTGATCGAGCAAACTCGGGCCCACAGCACCGTAGTAAGGCTGCAGACCGGCGATCCCGGCCTGTACGGCGCCCTGATTGAAATGGCGCGTCCGCTGGTTGCGGAAGGCATTGAATGGGCCGTGGTGCCCGGCGTTTCGTCGGCCATGGCTTCGATGGCAGCCGCCGGAGAATCCATGACCTTGCCCGAGGTGACGCAAAGCGTGATTTTCACCCGCGTCGAAGGCCGCACCCCAATGCCGGAGGGCGAAGACCTGGCCAGCCTGGCTGCGCACCGCACCACGCTGTGCATCTTCCTGTCGATCACCCTGATGTACAAGGTCGAGGGTGCCCTGCGTGCGGCGGGCTGGCCGGAGGACTCGCCCATGCTGGTCGTGCACAAAGCCAGTTGGCCCGGCGAAGAGAAGATCCTGCGCGGGACGCTGGCCGACATCAAGCAGCGCTGCCGGGAAGCCGGCGTAGCCAGCCAGGCCATGATCGTGGCCAGCCCCACGCTGGGCGCCCTGCACTGGGAAACCCTGGTGCGCTCCAAATTGTACGACCCAACTTTTACCCACCGTTTCAGAAAGGCCAGCGCATGAACCAATCCATCATGATGCCAGCGATTGCAGCAGCGAGCGATACCATCCTCGTCGTCGGCCATGGCTCCCGCGAGGAGTCGGGCAACCAGGAAATCCGTGAATTCGTGGACATGTGGCGCGCACGCCGGCCGGGCTGGCGCATCGAATTGTGCTTTATCGAGTTCGCTCCCCCCGAGCTGAATGCCAGCCTGCTGGAGGTTGCCGCAAGTTCGCGCCGCGTGCTGGTAGTGCCGCTGATCTTGAATGCAGCCGGCCATGTCAAGATGGAGATCCCAGAGGCCATCGAGGGTGCGCGCATCGCCCGTCCGCAAACGGAATTCCTGCTGGCGCCGCACCTGACCGCCTGCGACCCGGTACTGGCCATCCTCAAGCGCCGCCTGCGCAAGGCCATGGCGACGCTCGACATGCCCGATCCGACCACCACCGGCGTCGTACTGCTGGGCCGCGGCTCTTCCGACCGCGGCGCCAACGGCGAAATGGCCAAGATGGCGCGCTGGCTGATGGAAGAGGGCGACCACGAGCTGGTGGACCTGGCCTTCACCGGCATCACCTGGCCGCGCCTGGAAAAAGTCGTGCAGCGCCAGTTCACGCTGGGCGTGCGCCAGGTCGTGGTGCTGCCATACTACCTTTACACCGGCACGCTGATGCAGCGCATCCACCGCCAGGTTGAACACCTGCGCGGCCAGTATCCGCAAGTGCGCTTCGCCTGCACCGAGCATTTCGGCTTCGAGGCCGAGATTTTCGAGCTGATGGACCAGCGCGTGGAAGACTTGCGCGCTGGCGTGCCGGATAGCCGCCTGCCTTGCGACGGCTGTACCTACCGCGAGATCGCACATGACCATGGCCACGGCCACTCCCATGCGCACACACACGATCACGCAGAGGCGCAGCCAGCATGAGCACCATCAACACCGTCACCGAACAACTGACCCGCGCTGGCCAGGTGATCGAGCATGACAGCTTCGCCATCATCGACGCTGAAGTCGGATCACATACCTATACCGAATCGCAATGGCCAATCGTACGGCGCATGATCCACGCCAACGCGGACTTCGACTTCAACGGCCTGACCGACTTCCATCCGGCAGCAGTGCGGGCCGGCATCGCCGCCATGCTGGCCGGCTCGACGCCTGTCGTTGCCGACGTTGAAATGATCTGCTCCGGCCTGTCGCAACCGCGCCTCGCCCACTTCGGCATGAAGACGCACCAGTTCATCAGCGATGCCGACGTTATCGAAACCGCCAAAGTCGAAGACACAACGCGCGCCGTACAAGCCATGCGCAAGGCGCACCGGCTTGGCCTGCTGGAGGGCGCCATCGTTGGCATCGGCAATGCGCCGACCGCGCTGATCGAGCTGGTGCGCCTGATTCGCGAAGAAGGCGTGCGCCCTGCGCTGGTGGTTGGCATGCCGGTTGGCTTTGTCTCCGCCGCCGAATCCAAGGACTTGATGGCGGAAGTGGCCGAGGTGCCGTGGATCGTCATCCGCGGCCGCAAGGGAGGCTCGACGCTGGTGGTCGCAGCCCTCCATGCCCTGCTGGCCCTGGCCGAGGCAAAGCAGAAGGCAGGGCAGGCATGAAGGAAAAGGCAGCGGCCGAACGCGGTACGCGCACCGGTTTCACGACCGGTGCCTGTGCTGCCGCAGCGGCGCGCGCAGCGGTGCTTGGGCTGGCGACGGGCCAGGTGCCGGAGGAAATCGAAAGCCTGCTGCCGAATGGTAGCCGGGTGCGCTTTGCCGTGCACGACGGCGGCTGCAGCGCGCAGTCCGCACACGCCATGGTGGTCAAATTTGCAGGCGACGACCCCGATTGCACCGACGGCGCCCACTTGACGGTCGACCTGCGCCTGCTGCCCGGCCGCGCCGGCGACGTGCTGTACGTGGCCGGCGACGGCGTTGGAACGGCAACCATGCCCGGCCTCGGGCTGGAGGTAGGCGGTCCGGCGATCAACCCCGTACCGCGTCGTAACATCGCCGATAACCTGCGCGAAGCCGCACCCGCCCTGCTGCAGGAGCATGGCATCGAAGTCACCATCAGCGTGCCGGATGGACAGGTGATGGCCAAGAAGACCACCAACGCGCGCCTGGGCATCCTGGGCGGCATCAGCATCCTGGGCACCACGGGCATCGTCAGGCCGTATTCGACGGCGGCCTGGCGTGCCAGCGTGGTGCAGGGCGTGCAAGTGGCGGCGACCACCGGCCACGAAGTGGTTGCGCTGACCACCGGCGGCCGCACGGAGACCTTTGCCATCGCCACGCTGCGCGCCGAACGCCCCGAGCTGCCGTCCGCTTGCTTCGTCCAGATGGGAGACTTCCTGCGCTATGCGCTGGACGAAGCCGCCTCGCAGCGCATTGGCCTCGTGGTGCTCGCGGTCATGGTGGGCAAGCTGACCAAGATCGCGCAGGGCGAAACCATCACCCACGCCAACCGCAGCGAGGTCGATACCGACCTGGTGGCGGAGATCGCGCGCCGCATCGGCGCCCCACCCGAGGACTGCGCCGCCATTGCAGCAGCCGAAACAGCGCGCTTTGGCGCCGAACTGATGGTTGAACGCGGCCTGGGCGACGCCTTCCACCATGCGCTGGCCCAAGCCGCCATCGATACCCTGACCCCGCCCGAGCGCTATGGCCGCGCATTCCAGCTGCGGGTGCTGGTGTGCGATTTCAGCGGCAACCAGGTCGCCGACGTCTGGTCGGCGCCTGCGCTCCCGCAAGAACGCCCGTCCGACGCAAGGCGCATCGGCATTGACCACATCCTCGATATCGACCCCGAGCCAATTCCCGAATAGACCCATGGATACCTGTTTAACTGATCCCAATCCCTGCCGCGTGATCGGCGTGCTGGATGACGGTGCCGCAAGCCTGAATGCAACAGCGCTGGCATGGCTGCGCAATGCCGACGTGGTGATCGGCGGCGCCCGCACTCTCGCGCTGATGAAGAATGAGTTCAAGCCAGGCGCCATCTGCCGCGACCTGACTGCACGCCTGAAGGAGGTTCCCGACTGGGTGCGCGCCGCGCGTGCCGACAACTTGTGCTGCGCGGTGCTGGCGACCGGCGATCCGCTGTGCCACGGTATTGCGCCTTACCTGGCGCAGCACCTGTGCGTGCAGGCGCTGGAGATACTCCCCAACCTGTCGACGCTGCAGCTGGCTTGCGCACGCATCGGGCTGGCCTGGCAAGATGCGCGCATTGTGTCGGTTCATGCCCGCGACGCCGGCGAATGGTCGCGCGGCAGTACACCTGGCCACGGCCTGTACGGACTGGCCCAGGCGCTGCGCCGGCATGCACGCCTGCTGGTGCTGACCAGTCCTGACAACAGTCCGGACCGCATCGCCCGGCTGCTGCTGGCTGAAGGCCTGGGCGACGATTTCCACATGGCGGTCGCAGAGAACCTTCTGCAGCCAGAGGAACGCGTACTGGCAGAACTTAGCCCACGTGAAGCGGCTGGCATGCAGTTCGCCGCCCTGAACGTCGTGTTGCTATGGCGCGTAACGCCGGTGCCAAGCCCTGTGCGATTCGGCCTGGCGGACGCGGAATTCGAACAGCGCCAGCCGGAGAAGGGCCTGATCACCAAGCAGGAAGTGCGCGCCGTCAGCCTGGCGCGGCTCCAGCTTCGATCCGACAGCGTGGTGTGGGATATCGGCGCCGGTTCCGGCTCGGTAGGCCTGGAAGCGGCCCGTTTGTGCCCACAGGGGCACGTGTTTGCCATCGAAAAGAACGAGGATGACTGCGCCATCGCAGGCCGCAACCACGCTGCGTTCGGCGTGGCAAATTACAGCCTGTACCACGCCAAGGCGCCCGATGGCCTGGATGCCTGGCCCGATCCGGACGCCGTATTCATCGGCGGCTCGGGCGGCGAACTTGCGGGATTGATTACCGGCGTGCTGCGACGCTTGCGTCCCGGCGGCACGCTGGTGATGAACTTCGTCACGCTTGAAAACCTTGCCACGGCCACTGCCGCATTGCAGGCGCTGGAGAGCAACGGCGTGAGCTGGGACGTGCTGCAATTGCAGGCCGCGCGCAGCAAGCCGATCCTGCACATGCACCGCATGGCGGCCGAAAATCCTGTGTGGATCGTTTGTGCACGCCGCTCTGGGGGAACAGCATGAGCGGTACCTTGTGGGGGATCTCCCTCGGCCCCGGCGACCCGGGCCTGATTACACGCGCCGCGTGGGAAGCGTTGCAGCGGCGCGATGCGATTTGGGTCTACCCGGCGCGCAGCGGCAAGACCCCAAGCTACGCATTCGATATTGTGCAACGCGCCGGCCTTGCACCGCCCGACAAGCATGAATTGCTGCTGTTCCCCATGACGCACGACGGCGAAAAGCTCGCACGGGCCTGGATGAAGGCCGCCGAAACCGTGCTGCCCTGGCTTCGCGCGGGCCGCGACGTGCTTTTTCTCGTCGAAGGGGACGCCAGCACCTATGCCACCTTCGGCCACCTGGCGCGCACGGTGCGGGCTTTGGACGAGCAGGTGCCTGTGCAAGTCATCGCCGGCGTCAACGCCTTCACCGCCGCCTGCGCCGAAGTGCCAGTGCCGTTCGCAGAACAGGATGACACGGTCGCAATCGTGCCAGCGGCATATGGCGTCAGCGCCATCGACCGTCTGTTGCCGGACTTCGACACCCTGGTGTTGATGAAGGTGAAGCCCCTGCTCGATGAACTGATCGACTGGCTTGAGCGCAAGGATTTGCTGGAGGGCGCGCACTTTATCGAACGTGTCGGCGCCCCGGACGAGCGTCGCTTCAGCGGCGCCGAGATCCTGGCGCTGCGGGGCACCAAAGTCAGCTACCTGTCGCTGCTGATCGTCAAGCACGGACAGCGCATTCGCGGTGAGCGCATCAAGGGCTGCCTCAAGAAGGCCGGCCCTCAACCATTAACCCTGGAGACTGCATGAGCAGCTTATCAATTGTCGACACAGCGGCGCCGCGCTTATGCCTGGTAGCCATCACGAAGCATGGCGCGGCACAGGCTGCACGCCTGGCCGCGGACCTGCCCGGCGCCGACATCTGCACTTCCGCCAAGTTTGCGGCGCAATTTTCCGGTCTGCCGAATGCGGTACGCGCCTACGACGGCGCGCTGCGCGATGAAATCGGGCCCTTGTTTGAAGGCTACGACCAGATCGTGTTCTTCGTGTCGCTTGGCGCCGTGGTGCGCCTGATCGCCCCTCACCTGCGCAGCAAGGACGAAGACCCCGGCGTGATCGTGGTGGACGACGCCGGCCAGTACGTGATCCCGGTCCTGTCCGGCCACGTCGGCGGCGCCAATGAATGGAGCGAGCGCGTGGCCGACCTGCTGGGCGCAGCGCCGGTGCTGACCACCGCTTCGGATGTGGGCCGCACCATTCCCGTCGATATCCTCGGCCGCCACCTTGGCTGGCGAGTGGAAGCGCCCAAGATCAACATCACGCGCGTTTCTGCGCACGTCGTGAACGGCGAACCGATCGCCTTCGTACAGGAAGCCGGCAGCCCGAATTGGTGGACCAGGCCGACGCCGCTGCCGGACAACATTCGCTTCTTCAAGCACTTCGACGACGTACTGCTGGAGCGCTACACCGCGCTGCTGTGGGTAACCCATGCCGAGGTGCCGGAAGAACGCTGGAATGCCCTCCACGAACGACTGGTGGTGTATCGCCCGCCTCTGGACGGCGCAGCGTGAGCACTTTCACGATCGGCCTTGGTTGCGACCGTGGCGCCATGCTGCAAACGGTGCGTGAGGCCGTGCATGCAGCGCTGCGCGAGGCCGGAGCCCAACCCGGGCAGGTAAGCGCCGCCGCAAGCATCACGCTGAAACGCGATGAAGAGGCTTTGCTCGCCTTCGCGCAGGAATGCGGCTGGCCGCTGCACTTCTATGCACCGGAAGAATTGGCTGCCGTTCCGGTCCCTAATCCTTCAGAAACCGTGCGCCGCTACACCGGCACGCCATCGGTAAGCGAGGCTGCCGCCCTGCTGGCCGCCGGCGCAGGCACGCCAATGACCGCCCTGGTGGTCGAAAAATTCAAACTCCGAGGCGTGGACAACCGCAATGTCACCGTCTCGATCGCAAGGAAGAATCCATGAACGCACAACTCGAACAGCCCGCCGTCGCGGGAAAGATCATGCTGGTGGGGATAGGCCCCGGCAGCGTGGACCACATGACACAGCGCGCCCGCGACGCCATCGCCGAAGCCGATGTGGTAATTGGCTACGTCACCTACATCAAGCTGGTGGCCGACCTCATTGAAGGCAAGGAGATCATCCGCAAATCGATGACGGAAGAACTGGACCGCGCCGTCAGCGCACTCGAAGCAGCGCGCGCCGGCAAGAAGGTGGCCCTGATTTCGTCCGGCGACGCCGGCGTGTACGGCATGGCCGGTCCGACCTACGAAGTGCTGTTCCAGTCCGGCTGGACCCCGGAAGACCCGGTGCAAGTGGAGATCATCCCCGGCGCATCGGCCCTGAACAGCTGCGCGGCCCTGGTCGGCGCACCGCTGACCCACGACTTCTGCGCGATTTCGCTGTCCGACCTGCTGACGCCCTGGCCGACCATTGCCCGCCGCCTGGATGCGGTGGCGATGGCGGACTTCGTTGTGGCGCTGTACAACCCGAAAAGCGGCCGCCGCACACGCCAGATTGTGGAAGCGCAGCGCCTCTTCCTGCGCCATCGCCGTGCCGACACTCCGGTCGCCATCGTCAAGAGCGCCTACCGCCGCCGCGAAAATATCGTCTTCACCACCCTCGACAGCATGGCCGACGCCGACATCGGCATGCTCAGCACTGTCCTGATTGGCAACAGCAACACCTTCATGCGCAACGGCCTGATGGTAACGCCGCGCGGCTACGCCAACAAATACGACATGCAAGAGGGTGGCGCGACGCGCGAAGGTGAGCGTGCAGGCCGTTCCCTGTCGACAGGCCTGCTGGGATGGCTCGATACGCTGCGTGCCGAACACGAAGCCGGTGCAAGCATTGAAGAACTGGCTGCGCAGTACCGACTGCCCGCCGACTATATCCGCGCCACGCTCGACGAGCCGTGGGAAGGCGAGACCAGCACCGAAGCGGAAGGGAGCGAAGCATGAGCGACACCCCGGTAAAACCAAAGATCAGCAGCTACCACCGCCACCTGCTGATTTGCACCGGCCCGCGCTGCACTGCCGACGGCCAGTCGCAGGCCCTGTTCGACAGCCTGGGCGACAAGTTCAAGGCCGCGGGCTTGAACGAAGGCGAACTGCGCGTGAAGCGCAGCCGGGTAAGCTGCTTCGCGGCCTGCAAGGGCGGCCCGATCGTCTGCGTCCAGCCGGACGGCACCTGGTACTACAATGTCACTCCCGAGAACATGGACCGCATCATCGACCAACACCTGTGCAATGGACAGGCCGTTGAGGAAATCGTGTTCCATCAACAGTGAGAGTAGAAGTGCAAAGCAGTTTTGACCAGGCAGCGATTGATGCCGTTTATCGTGTAATTGCCGAACGGCGCGACGTGCGCCACTTCGTACCTGGTGCAATCGATGAAGACCTCCTCATGCGCCTGTTGGCAGCGGCCCACCACGCGCCAAGTGTCGGCCTGATGCAGCCCTGGCGCTTCATCCGCATCCAGAGCCCCGAGCTGCGCGAGCAGATGTATCGGCTGGTTGACGAGGAGCGCCGGGCCACCGGCGCCGCTCTCGGCGACCGCAACGAAGAGTTCATGCGGCTGAAGGTCGAAGGCATCCGCGACTGCGGCGAAGTGCTGGTGGCGGCCCTGATGGACCATCGCGAAAAGCACATCTTCGGCCGCCGTACATTGCCTGAAATGGACCTGGCCTCGGTCGCCTGCGCCATCCAGAACATGTGGCTGGCCGCCCGTGCGGAAGGCCTGGGCATGGGTTGGGTGTCGCTGTTCGACCCGCTCAAGCTGGCGGCCTTGCTGGGCATCCCCGCTGGCGGCAAGCCGGTCGCCATCATCTGCCTGGGCCACGTCGCCGGCTTTTATCCCAAGCCGATGCTGGAGCTCGAGGGATGGGCCATGCGCGGCAAACTGGCCGACCTGGTTTATACCGACCGGTGGCAGGATAACAACAGTGCATAGCGTATAATCGCCGCCGTTTGGTGCCTCGCGCGCGTTCAAGCGTGCAGTTAAACGGGAAACACATGGCCGTGCTGGTTCAGCCGGCAGGCCAGGGTGTGCTGCCCCCGCAACGGTAAGCAAGCATCGTTCTCCAACGAAGGCCGTCTACACAAGCCACTGTGCGCAAGCATGGGAAGGCAAGACGGTCCGCCTTGCCAGCCCGGATACCGGCCAGACAGGTGGTGCACGCATCGGGAAGATGCGCGCGCTGTTCGGTCGCGCTCACGGGGAGGTGGGCGGGATTGCCGATTCAAACATCCATAATGAAAAAGAAACTGATCCCCATGATCGCGGGGGCCTTGTGTGCTGTCGCGCAGGCACAAGAGCAAGAGACACCAGCCAGGGTGTACGTCGTTGGCCACCACTATGACAATGGCATTCGCACTTCCGACGCAGCCAGCGAAGGAACCATCACCTCAGCACTGATCGCCAACCGGCCTGCCTTGCGGCCCGGCGAGATCCTTGAATTCGTGCCGGGCATGATCGTCACCCAGCACAGCGGCGACGGCAAGGCGAACCAGTACTACCTGCGCGGCTTCAACCTGGACCACGGTACCGACTTCGCCACCTTCGTCGACGGCATGCCGGTCAATATGCGCACGCACGGCCACGGCCAGGGCTATACGGACCTGAATTTCCTGATTCCAGAACTGGTTGGCCGCATCCGCTACCGCAAAGGCCCCTATTACGCAGACGAAGGCGATTTTGCATCGGCCGGCGCCGCGCATATGGGCCTGTCCGATAAGCTGAACGAATATTTTGCATCGCTGACCGTCGGCGCGGATAACTATCGCCGCGGCGTAGTGGCGAATTCCACCGAGGTTGGCAACGGCAACCTGCTGTATGCACTCGATTTGGGCCACAACGACGGCCCTTGGCAGATGCCGGAAGCGTTCCACAAATCGACGGGTGTGCTGCGATACAGTTCGGGCAACAGCGCGGAGCGTTTCAGCATTACCGGCATGGCTTACAAGGCCGGCTGGCACGCGACCAGCCAGATCCCGCTGCGCGCGGTACAGGACGGACGGCTGGATGAATTCGGGGCAGCCGATCCGAGCGACGGCGGACGCACCGCGCGCTACAGCCTTTCCGCCGAATGGCGCAAGCGCGCGGGCGACACGCTGACGGAGGCGCACGCCTACCTGGTGCGCAACGATCTCTCGCTGTACAACGACGTCACCTATTTCCTCGACGATCCGGTCAACGGCGACCAGGTGCTGCAGACGGAACGCCGCAAGATGACGGGTTTCGACCTGACCCAAACCTGGTTCGGTCAACTCGGCCAACGCTCGATGGAGAACAACATCGGCGTGCAGGGGCGCTTCGACCGCATTGCGCCAGTCGGGCTGTACGCTACGACGCAGCAGCAGGTGCGGCATCCGATCGCCGAATCGCGCGTTACCGAGGCGAGTGTGGCCGCATGGTTCCAGAGCACTGTGCAGTGGACGGACTGGCTGCGCTCCATTGCCGGCGTGCGCTACGACAGCTACCGCTTTAATGTCGGCAGCTCCATCGCGGAGAACAGCGGGAAGGTGAATGATCACATTGCATCACCCAAGATCTCGCTTGTGCTCGGGCCCTGGAGCAAGACGGAGTTCTTTGTGAACTACGGCGAAGGCTTCCACAGCAACGATGCGCGCGGTACCACGGCACGCCTGTCGCCACGCGAACGCGAGCCTGTCGATCCTGTCACGCCGCTGGTGAAAACGCGCGGTGCGGAAGTCGGCGCCCGCAGCGAGTTCGTGACCGGCCTGCAAAGCTCGGTCGCACTGTGGCGCCTGCGTTCCGGGTCCGAACTGGTATTTTCCGGCGATGCCGGCGACACGGCGCCGAGCCGCGCCAGCAAGCGTTCCGGCGTCGAGTGGAACAATCACTACGCCGCGACCAAGCACCTGCTGCTGGACTTCGACCTGGCCTATTCGCGTGCGCGCTACACGGAGTTCGACGCCGCTGGCGACCGTGTGCCGGGCGCTGTGGAAAAGGTGGCTTCGTTTGGCGCAACGCTGAACGACATCGGCCCATGGTCCGGCGCATTCCAGCTGCGCTATTTCGGTCCGCGGCCGCTGGTGGAAGACAACAGCGTCCGCTCGTCGAGCACTGCCATCGCCTACCTGCGCACCAGCTATCGCTTCGACCGCCGCTGGCAACTGACGGCCGACGTGTTCAACCTGTTTGACCGCAAGGCGAGTGATGTCGACTACTACTACGCATCACGCCTCGCGGGCGAACCGGCAGAAGGCGTGTCCGACATCCACTTTCACCCCGGCGAACCGCGCACGGTGCGTTTGACTTTGCGCGCCGTGTTCTGATCCGCCAGCCCGGCCAAGTATGCGCACAGCATATCGGCCAGGCCGCCTGCGTAAGCCTTGATCTCTTTATCGGTACGGGGTTCCTGGGAAAACTGCTGGCCGACGGCGCTGAGAGTATCCATCACCAGGTCGCTTGCCAAAGTGCGCTCCGCATTGGTTGCATTGGGCAGGACCTGGTCGATGAAGGTCCGGAACATCCGGTCGCCGGAGGCTTTGGTTTCGATGGCCTCCGGCGCGTCGCGGTAAAGCGGCGCTGCATCGTTAAGCGCGGTGCGCACCGCCGCTTCTTCACATTCAGAGCGCACGAAGACATGCACCAGCTTACGCAAGCGCTCCAGCGGCGGCTTTGCTGCATCCTGCAGGATTTCCGACAGCATGGCCGACGTTTGCTGCCACTCGTCGCTTTGCAGGCGGAACAGGATCGAAGCCTTGTTGGGGAAGTACTGGTAGATCGAGCCCACGCTCACCCCCGCGCGCTCCGCCACGCGCGTTGTGGTGAAGCGGCGGGCGCCTTCTTTCGCCAAAACCTGAATAGCTGCCTGCAGAATTGCGCTGACGAGGTCATTGGAGCGGGCCTGTTTTGGCCTTCTTCGCGAGGAAACTCGGGCGTTTTTGCTATCGGTCATGGCGGGTCCTGGGAACGCGAATATGAAATGTGAAGGATTCTTCATATTATTCCTGCTCTTACACAAGAAAGGAATACCCCCATGATTACCCTGACATCCGCACCTGTCGCGCCCCTGCTGAACCGCCTGTTTGACGAAGCCAAAAGCGCGCGTGTGCCCGCCATCGCCGCCTTCGCCGCTCTGCCGGAAGAGGAGCGCGTGCGCATCATGAGCAGCAAGACCGGTTATCGCGAAATCTACGCGGACCTGAAAGATGCCGCGATCCCGGTGTCGCGCGAGACGGGCCTGCTGCTGTACATGTTGGCGCGCAACGCCAAGGCAAACGTGATCGTCGAATTCGGCACCTCGTTCGGCATCTCGACCCTGCACCTGGCTGCAGCCCTGCGCGACAACGGCGGCGGCCTGCTGATCACCACGGAGTTCGAGCCATCCAAGGCACAGCGCGCCCGCGAGAATCTTGAGGCAGGCGGCCTGCTTGACCTGGTTGAAATCCGCGAGGGCGACGCACTGGAAACCCTGCGCGCCGGCTTGCCGGAACAGATCGATCTACTGCTGCTTGATGGCGCCAAAGGCCTGTACTTCGACATCCTGCGCCTGGTGGAACACCGCCTGCGTCCCGGCGCGCTGATCATCGCCGACAATGCAGATTACTGCCCTGAGTACATGTCGGTGGTGCGCGAGCCGGACGGCGACTACCTGTCCTTGCCGTTGCCCGGCGACGTTGAACTTTCGATGAAGCGCAACTAAGTCACGAAGCGTCCGCCCACTCCATCGAGCGCTGCACCGGGGAAGTAGCGGCTCAGGCGACCGGTATTGCAGAGGGACTTGTGCTTTCATTTGATCGCTGTCGCCGCAGCCCTGATTCTGATCAGCTATTCCCCGAACAGGATAGCGACATGCCGTAGCTAACGCATGCCAAGACATGGGCACCGACGTGGTCGTCTAAATACCCGCTTCGGGTTCGTGGAAAAAAATTGATCATAATCGATCTTTTGCGTCATAAATGATCGTGTTTAACCTATAATTTATTTTATTATTGATCGCTTTAAATCGATCAAATTTGAGCTAAAATATTGATCATGATCGATATTTTTACACTCGCATGGACATCAAAAAGTTACAACTTGGACAGTTAAGCGAGGCCTTGCGAGGTGTTCACATTCCGCCGCGCCCACCTGTTGGCTGGATTCAATCAATTCGCAAAACGGTAGGAATGACCACCCGTCAACTAGCGGAACGCATGGGAGTTGCGCAAAGCACGGTCGTGGCCATGGAACAGTCGGAAAAAGGTGGCACGATCACATTGGACAGTTTGCATCGTGCTGCCGAGGCATTGGATTGTGAGTTGCGCTATGTTTTGGTTCCTCGTCAAGAGTTGCAAACCAAGGTCGAACAACAAGCGACCATCGTTGCGAAGAGAAACATCGCGAAAGTTGCTCACACGATGAGCCTGGAGAATCAAGAACCGTCGGATAAATTCAAGAATTCCTTGCTGAACGAAGAAAAGGAAAGAATCATGAGAGGGCGCTGGGGCAAGCTATGGGACCGCTAGGCGGATCGCACGCCCCCGGCGCCACACCAAACGATCCGGATGAGGTAGCAGGCCTGATCCCTAAACACATCACCACCCGTGGAGAGCTCGACGAATGGGAAACATCGAATATCTTAGCGGGGAGAAATTGGGCGTTTAACAACCGCTATCGCGGCGACATTCTCTCTGAGGACTATGTACGAAAACTGCATAAGCAGATGTTTGGCAAAACATGGAAATGGGCTGGCACATTTCGCAACACGGAGAAATCGATTGGTGTCGATCCGGCACGAATTGCAGTGGACCTACACAATCTACTCGGCGACGTGAAAACTCAGCTCGAGTTCAGTTCGTATCCTCTGGACGAGATCGCCACTCGGCTACATCATCGTCTCGTCTTGATCCATCCATTTCCGAACGGGAACGGTCGCCACGCTCGGCTTCTCACAGAGGTCTTCCTGCAAGTGAATGGCGCTGCGCCATTCACTTGGGGACAAGTCAACTTGAACGCCGCATCGGCAACACGTTCTGCTTACATCGCTGCACTACAAGCGGCTGACGCGCGCGATTACGCTCCCTTGTTGAATTTCGTAAGGTCATAATCCTCATGCTGACCAAATTTGGTCGGCATGAGGTTAGGCGGCACGGCGAGCTGAATATGTCGTGGCGATTATTCGACAGTCACAGATTTCGCCAGATTACGTGGCTTGTCAACGTCGGTACCGCGTGCGAGGGCGGTGTGATACGCCAGCAGCTGCAACGCGACCACGTGCAGGATCGGCGACAACTGGCCGTAGTGCTCCGGCAGGCGGATCACGTGCAGGCCGTCGCCAGAGGTGATGCGCGAATCGACGTCGGCGAAGACGTAGAGCTGGCCGCCGCGGGCGCGCACTTCCTGCATGTTCGATTTCAGTTTTTCCAGCAATGCGTCGTTCGGGGCGATGGTCACGACCGGCATTTCGTCGGTCACCAGCGCCAGCGGGCCGTGTTTCAGTTCACCGGCTGGATAGGCTTCCGCGTGGATGTACGAAATCTCTTTCAGCTTCAGCGCGCCTTCCAGGGCGATCGGATAGTGCATGCCGCGGCCCAGGAAGAGGGCGTTTTCCTTGCGCGCAAACTCTTCGGCCCAGGCGATGATCTGCGGTTCCAGCGCCAGCACGGCGGCGATGGCGGAAGGCAGGTGGCGCATGGCTTTCAGGTGCGCGGATTCCTGTTCTTCGGTCAGCAGGCCATTCACTTGCGCCAGGCTGAGGGTCAGCAGGAACAGGGCTGCGAGCTGGGTGGTGAAGGCTTTGGTCGATGCCACGCCCACTTCCACGCCGGCGCGGGTGATGTAGGCCAGTTTGCACTCGCGCACCATGGCGCTGGTGGCGACGTTGCAGATGGTCAGGGTGTGCTCCATCCCCAGGCTGCGCGCGTGCTTCAGCGCGGCGATGGTGTCGGCGGTTTCGCCGGACTGGGAAATGGTCACGACCAGCGTTTTCGGATTCGGCACGCTGTCGCGGTAGCGGTATTCGGAGGCGATCTCCACGCTGACCGGTACCTTGGCGATCGATTCGATCCAGTATTTTGCAGTCGATCCGGCGTAGTAGCTGGTGCCGCAGGCGAGGATCAGCACGCGGTCGATTTCCTTGAACACTTTATAGGCGCCGTCGCCGAACAGTTCCGGCATGATGCCGGTCACGCCTTCCAGCGTATCGCCGACCACGCGTGGCTGCTCGAAGATTTCCTTCTGCATGAAGTGGCGGTATGGGCCCAGTTCCGCCGCGCCGGTGTGGGCGTGCACAGTCTTTACTTCGCGCTGCACCTGTTTGCCGTCGACGTCGACGATCCAGACGCGGCCCAGTTGCAGGTCGACCACGTCGCCTTCTTCCAGGTAAATGATCTGGTCGGTGGTGCCGGCCAGCGCCATGGCGTCGGAGGCGACGAAGTTTTCACCCTGGCCGATGCCGACGATCAGCGGCGAGCCCTGGCGCGCGGCGACCACGCGGTGCGGCTCTTCGCGGCAGAACACGGCGATGGCGTAGGCGCCGTGCAGGCGCTTGACGGCGTGCTGCACGGTGTCGAACAGGTCGCCGTTGTACATGTGGTCGACCAGGTGGGCGATCACTTCGGTGTCGGTCTGGCTGGTGAAGACGTAACCCAGGGCGGTCAGTTCGGCGCGCAGTTCGTCGTGGTTTTCAATGATGCCGTTGTGGACCAGAGCGATGCGGGCGGCCGACTCGCTTGGCGAGAAGTGCGGGTGGGCGTTGTGCGAGGCTGGGGCGCCGTGGGTGGCCCAACGCGTGTGGGCAATGCCGGTGAAGCCGTTCAGGCCACCTTCGTCGATCTGCTTTTCGAGGTCGGCCACGCGGGAGGTGCTGCGGGAGCGCTGCAGTTTGCCGTCCAGGTGCAGGGCGACGCCGCAGGAGTCGTAGCCGCGGTATTCCAGGCGCTTCAGGCCTTCAACCAGGATCGGGGTGATATTGCGCTGGGCTACAGCGCCGACGATACCGCACATACGCGACCTCATTCTTTAAAAGTTAATGAATGCATGCTAGAGCAGGCGCAGAGAAATTTGCTTTCTCATTTTTCCATACTGTGAAAGAATATTTCTCACGACACTTTGCTAGAAATATTATTTCAAATTATGGTCTTTGATGAAATCGACCGTCGCATCCTCAATGCTTTGCAGAAGGATGCCTCTCAAACCAACGCTGAACTGGCTGCTGCCGTGCACGTGTCCGCGCCTACCTGTTTGCGCCGGGTCAAGCATTTGCGCGATTCCGGGGTAATAGAACGGGAGGTTGCCCTGGTTGCGGCGGATAAGGTCGGGGCGCACCTGACGGCGGTTGTGGAAATCTCCCTGGATATCCAGGCCGCTGAGCGGATGACGGAATTCGAGGCGCTGGTGGCGCCGGAACCGGCCATACTCCAGTGCTATCGCGTCTCTCCCGGGCCGGATTTCGTGCTCATCGTGCAGGTGTCGGACATGCCGGCCTACCATGCATTGGCCCACCGTTTGTTCGCCGGGCAGGCCAATGTGCGCAATGTCAAAGCCTACTTTTCCACTTTCCGGAGCAAGTTCGAGACCAGCATTCCGGTCTGAGCCAGTTATCCCGGTTTATACCGGGCTAAGCACAGGCTTATACACATCTTTTTCCACACCACCGCGCCGCTCCGGCGCGGTTATCCAGCGATACGCACCGCATATCCTCGCGTTTTCCGCAGGGTTTCCCACATCCTTATCCACAGTTTTAAGTTATCCGTGGTTGTTAGCCGGTATTCCCCAGGCTTTTCCACAGACGCAGTGCAACGGCGCGCTGTGTAGATAATCTACGCGTGTCGGCCGCCTCTTATCCAAGGCCTGTCCCATGGTTTTCATGCGGAATTGCACCGGCTTTTACACATCTTTATCCACAGCGCTAGAATGGGGCATGAACTACCTCGCACATATCTACCTGGCACGCCATAGCGAGGCGGCCATGGTCGGCGCCATGCTGGGCGATTTCGTCAAAGCGAACGGCGGGGATCACTACGCGCCGGAGATCGCGAATGAGATCGCGCTGCACCGATTTATCGACTCTTTCACGGATAGTCACCCGGTAGTGACCGAGGCCAAAAGCTTGTTCACGGAAGGCCGGCGGCGTTATGCGGGCATCGTTCTGGACGTGTTCTACGACCATATCCTGAGCCAGCGCTGGGACGAATACTGCGAGGAGCCGCGCCAGGAACTGATCGAGCGCTTCTACGCCGCCCTGGCGGCGCATGAAGGGCAGTTGCCGGAACGGCTGCGCGAAATCCTGCCCAAGCTGATCAAGCAGGACTGGCTGGGTGCTTATGGGGAGTTCAGCGGGGTCGAGCTGGCGCTGACCCGCATGTCGGACAGGTTAAGCCGGAACGGCCACCTGCTGCGCGAGGGCATCGGGGAAGTGCAGCAGCACTACGAAGCGATCGCCGATGGTTTCGATCGCTTCTTCCCCGAGCTGGTGAAATTTACTTACCAGCGCCGCCGCCAGTTCTCGGTTGCTTAGGTCTTCTTTACCTTCACTGGGCGCTTCCAGCCTTCAACCGTCAACTGTTTAGGGCGCGAGATGGTCAGCTTGCCGGCTGGTGCGTCCTTGGTCAGCGTCGTGCCGGCGCCGATGGTCGCGCCTGCGCCCACGGTTACAGGCGCCACGAGCTGGCTGTCGCTGCCGATGAAGGCGTCGTCTTCGATCACGGTGCGGAACTTGTTCGCGCCATCGTAGTTGCAGGTGATGGTGCCGGCGCCGATGTTCACGCGCGAACCGACGGTAGCATCGCCCACGTAAGCCAGGTGGTTTGCCTTGCTGTGCGCGGCGACCTGGCTGTTCTTGATTTCGACGAAGTTACCCACATGGACGTCTTCACCCAGTTCGGTGCCAGGGCGCAGGCGGGCATAAGGTCCGATCTGGCCCTTGTCGCCGACCACCGCTTCTTCGATATGGGTAAAAGCCTTGATATTGGCGCCGGCGCCGATCTTCGCGTTAATCAGCACGCAGTTCGGACCGATGGTTGCGCCCTCGCCGATTTCGACCTTGCCTTCGAAGACGCAGCCAACGTCGATGGTCACATCGCGGCCACAAGTCAGCTCGCCACGCACGTCGATACGCGCAGGGTCGGCCAGGGTCACGCCTTTGTCCAGCAAGCAGTTGGCGACATTGCGCTGGTAGATGCGTTCCAGTTCGGCCAGTTGGGCCTTGCTGTTCACGCCCAGCACTTCCCACGCTGCGGCAGGGTGGGCCGAGACGACTTGCACGCCTTCTTCCACCGCCATGGCGACGATATCGGTCAGGTAGTACTCGCCTTGCGCGTTTTCGTTTTTCAGCTTGCCCAGCCACTGCTTCAGCTTGGCGGTCGGGATCACCATGATGCCGGAATTGATTTCCTTGATCAGGCGCTCGGCTTCTGTGGCATCCTTCTCTTCAACGATGCGCTGGATCGCTCCGCCCACGCGAACGATGCGACCCAGGCCGAACGGGTTGTCCTGCACCACGGTCAGGATGCCCAGCTTGTCCTTGCCGGCGGCTTCGGCCAGGCGTTTCAGGGAAGCGGCGGAAGTCAGCGGCACGTCGCCATACAGCACCAGGGTTGGCTGGTCGTCGTCGAGGTGCTCAAGGCCTTGCTGGACAGCGTGGCCGGTGCCGAGTTGCGGTTCCTGCAGGGCGGCCGAGATTTCGGTGCCGGGAACGGCCTTGTGCTTGTCCAGCGAAGCCAGCACCGCTGCGCCGCCGTGCCCGTAAATGACGCACAATTTAGCCGGAGACAGGCTGCGCGCGGTGTCGATGACGTGGGACAACAGAGGCTTGCCGGCTACGGGATGCAAAACTTTTGGCAGCGCCGACTGCATGCGCTTACCCATGCCGGCGGCGAGAATGACGACGTTCATAGACCGTAGTTTTCTTGTGTGAGTTAAAAGATGAAAAAGTTTAACACGTGCATCGTGCTGGCTTTTGCCCTTCTGCTCGCAGCATGCAGCTCCCTGCGGCTGGCTTATAACAACGGCGATACCTTGCTGTACTGGTGGCTCGACGCCTACGTCGATTTCGACAGCGAACAGAAGGCGGAGGTCAAGCAGGATATCGACGAATTTTTCCGCTGGCACCGCAAGACCCAGCTTCAGGACTATGTTCAGTTCCTGCAAAAGGCCCAACGCCAGTTGCGCGGCAACCCGACGCAGGCCGACCTGATGGCCGACTATGTGGATATCCGCGACCGTACCGAGGCGCTGCTGCTGCGCTCTGCCCCCGATATCGCGGAGCTGGCGCTGTCGCTCAAGCCCGAGCAACTCGCCGGCATGGAGAAGAAGTTCACCAAGAACAATGTCAAATTCCACAAGGAGAACATGAAGGGCGATGCCCAGGACCAGAACAAGTTCCGCTTCAAGAAGTCGATGGAACAGTTCGAACTATGGTTCGGTGGTTTCAGCGATGAGCAGGAAGCCATCATCCGCAAGACCTCCGACGCGCGGCCGCTGGATAATGCGCTGTGGCTCGACGAGCGTATCCGGCGCCAGCAGAAGATCATGAACCTGGCGCGCAAGATCATGACCGAGCGGCCGAGCAAGCAAGTGGCCACGCAGTGGGTCGAAGAATTGATCCGCTCGGGCTTTGACCGCTTGGACGCATCTGAACGCAAAGCCTTCTTCGAGAACTATACCCAGTCGACCGTGGAACTTGTCCACACCGTCGTGCGCATCACTACGCCAGAGCAGAAAGCCCACGCGCAAAAGCGCATGGAAGGCTGGATCAAGGACCTGAATACCCTTGCGGCGCAAGTGCATTAAGCCTTGGCGCCCAGACGGCATGAGATAATGCCGGCCATGCAAAAAAAGAAAGTCCCCAACCAGGTCCGCATCATTGGCGGCGACTGGAAGCGCACGCCATTGCCGGTGCTGGAAGCACTGGGCCTGCGCCCAACGCCAGACCGCGTGCGCGAAACCGTCTTCAACTGGATCAACCACCTGCACGATGCCGCCTGGAGCGACACCCAGGTGCTGGACCTGTTTGCCGGCAGCGGCGCCCTCGGTTTCGAGGCCGCCAGCCGCGGCGCAGCCAAGGTCATCATGGTTGACGCCAACAGCGCCGTCGTGCGCCAGCTGGAAGCCAACCGCGAAAAGCTGAAAGCCACCAATATCGCCATTCAGCGCGGCGACGCCCTGGCGACGGCGCAATCGCTGGCCGGCCGCGGCGCCAGATTCGACCTGATTTTCCTCGACCCGCCTTACCAGCAAGGCCTGCTGGAGCGCGCGCTGCCGCTGTGCCGCGCGCTGCTCAAGGACGGCGGCCTGGTTTATGCCGAGGCGGAAGCACCGCTGGCCTTCGACGGCTGGGAAGTGGTGCGTGCCGACAAGGCGGGCATGGTGTACTACCACCTGCTTCAGGCATTGCCTGAAAATGAGGCATAATTCTTCTTTGTCCTAAGCCAAACGCATGGAGTTGCAATGGTTGTAGCAGTTTATCCGGGTACTTTCGACCCGCTGACCCGGGGTCACGAAGACCTGGTGCGCCGCGCATCGGGCCTGTTCGACACACTGATCGTCGGCGTGGCCGATAGCCAGAACAAGCATCCGTTCTTCACGCTTGAAGAACGGCTGGAAATTGCCAACGAAGTGCTGGGCCATTATCCAAACGTCAAAGTCGAGAGCTTTTCCGGCCTGTTGAAAGACTTCGTGCGCGAGCACGATGCACGCGTGATTGTGCGCGGCCTGCGCGCCGTGTCCGACTTCGAGTTTGAATTCCAGATGGCGGGCATGAACCGCTACATGCTGCCGGATGTGGAAACGCTGTTCCTGACCCCATCCGACCAGTACCAGTTCATCTCGGGCACCATCGTGCGCGAGATCGCAGAGCTTGGCGGCGACGTATCCAAGTTTGTTTTCCCGTCCGTCGACCGCTGGCTGCGTAAAAAGATCGCAGCGCGCAAGGGCGAATAAGAGAGTAATGCCATGGCTTTAATGATTACCGACGACTGCATCAATTGCGACGTGTGCGAGCCCGAGTGCCCGAACGACGCGATCTACATGGGTCCGGAGATCTACGAAATTGATCCCAACAAGTGCACCGAATGCGTCGGTCACTTCGATGAACCGCAGTGCCAGCAGGTCTGCCCGGTCTCTTGCATTCCATTTAATCCAGATTGGCGGGAAAGCAAGGAGCAACTGTTGGCAAAATTCGAGAAATTGCAGGCAGATAAGACCTGATGCCTCCCAAAAAGGGTAGCTCTGCGGTATATTGCTACTTGATACAAACGGAGACAAAATGAGTATTACTCGCCGTAAACTTTTACAAACTGCTGCCGCCGCCGCTTTCCTGGCCGCCAGCAGCCTGCCCGCATTTGCCGCCGAAGTAGCGGGTGTCAAATTCCCCGAAACGGTCAGCGTAGCCGGCCATGACCTCAAGCTGAACGGCGCCGGCGTGCGCACCAAGCTGGTTTTCAAGGTCTACGCGGTAGGCTTTTACCTGCAAGAAAAGAAAACCACCGTGCAGGACGTGCTGAGCGTTGGCGGGCCGCGCCGCATTCGCATCGTCGCCATGCGTGACCTGAGCTCGGACGACTTCGGCATGGCCTTCATGAAGGGCCTGAACGACAACGTCAGCCCGGAAGAACGCACCAAGCTGCTGCCTCAGACCAAGGCTTTCGGGGAGATTTTTGCCCAGTTCCCTGGACTGAAGAAGGGCGACGAGCTGATCGTGGACTGGAACCCTTCGACCGGCTCCCAGCCGTTCCTGAACGGGAAGAAGGTCGGGGAAACGCTGCCGGACCAGGCGTTCTTCAACGCCATCATGCGCATCTGGATCGGCAACAAGCCGGTTGATTCTTCGCTGAAACCGAAACTGTTGTCGGGCGCGGAAAAACCAGCCCCAGCACCGGAAACGAACTGATTGCTGCGCTGCGGAAGGCTTACGCGCGGCAGGCCATTGCTCGCAGTTCTGCGACGTGGCTAGGCGAGCCTTCCATCGAATTCAGCATACGCTTGAACATCATGGTGTCGCGCATCAGGCGACGCTGCAAGCGTTCCTCTTTACTCAACTTTGGCTTAACGACAAGCACGGCAGCGCGGGCGATACCACGCAGCAGCGGCTTGAACACGAATGCCAGCGCCAGCGCCAGGATCACCAGCGGCAGGTACTGTGCAAATTCGATGATGTTAATGTAAGTAGACATGGCTGTTTCTATACCTTTAGAATCTATTGGTACTATAGTGCGCCGCAACATATAACGCCAATTCCGTTTCTCCATAACAATCATTATTGGTGTGAATGACCGATGAGCTTTCTGACCCTGGACCTGAATCTGCTGCGCGTTTTCGACGCGGTAATGACTGAGCAGAACCTGACGCGCGCTGCCGGCCACCTGGCCATGACGCAGCCGGCGGTGTCGAACGCCATCAAGCGCCTGCGCGAAAGCCTGGGCGACGACTTACTGATCCGCACGGCCTATGGCGTAAAGCCGACGCCCAGGGCGGAAGCGCTGTGGCCCCAAGTCCGCAGCGCACTGGCCTCGCTGGAAGCTGCGGTGACGCCGGGCACGTTTGACGTGTCCAAGACCCATGCCACGTTCCGCATGGCGATGGCCGATGCAACGGCCGCGTTCTGGCTGCCTTCCCTGATGCGCTCGATTGAACGCGAAGCGCCAGGCGTGAACATCCGCATGGTCCCTTTGACAACGCGGGAGCCGCGGCCGATGCTGCTGCGCGGGGATATCGACCTGGCGGTCGGCTTCTTCCCTGGCGTCGCAGCGCAGTTGATGAGCGAACCGAGCTCACCGATTCGCCATGAACGCCTGTATTCCGGGATTTACGTGGCCGTGATGCGGCGCGGGCACCCGCTGGCCAAGCAAGACCTGACGCTGGATAACTACTGCGGGGCCAACCACCTGCTGGTCAGCTTTTCCGGCCGTGCGCATGGCCTGGTCGACGAAGCGCTGGCGCAGATTCAGCGCGAACGCCGCATCCTGCTGACGGTGAACCAGTTCTTCACCGCTGGCCGCGTGGTGGCCAATAGCGACCTGATCACCGTGTTGCCGAAGCACCTGATCGCCTCCACTGGCATGACAGATGCGCTGATCTACAAAGAGCTGCCATTCCAGCTCCCAGCCGTACACCTGGACATGCTCTGGCACGAACGCGACGCCCGCAGCCCAGCCCACAAATGGCTGCGCAGCCACCTCGAGAGCATGAACTCCGTCGCCCAGAAGACCGCCCCCGGCACCAATCCCAAAAACGACACCTACTAAGCCTACAGCCGGGCTCGTGTCACACCATGGGGTCACACCCCAAGTGTGACACGGCCTCATCGGCTGTTTGGCAGAAAACGGTCGATTGCCCTCGCGACTGTCCGTATTGATACTCCGAAGTGGTTTGCGATTTGCTCGCGCGTGTAGGCGCTGGTTTGAAACGCACGCGCCATGGCTTCGTCGCGGTCTGGGTAAATCGAAGCGAAGGCGATTAAGGATTGAGCATCTTCCGATTGCGGATTGGGACGTTCTTTATGAAAGCGCAGTGGATCGGGTAGATCGATCCCGTTCGCGACGAATTCCTGGTAGGCGGCGATTCTTTGGCTCCGGTCCCCTGATCCAAATTGCGAGAGCAGCCAGCTGGTTTCGAGCCAACCGGGCGCATCGTCAAGGGCGAGATAGTACCGATGACTGCTCCAAGGCCAATCGGCGGCATCATGTACGAGTTTTGCCCGTACGGGATTGAGACTGATATAGCGGGCCACTGCGAGCATTTGCTCACTTCTTGCCACGTTGACCGCGTGGAAGCGGCCTTGGATAACGTGGCCGGTTAATCCGTGCCGATGGTTGAAGTGCTGGCAGTAAGAGGAATTCAGCTGAAGCATAGCGGCCGACAAATTGGCTTGAACCGTTTCTATCAACAAATGATAGTGGTTCGGCATCAGGCAAAAGGCATATACCTTAAGCTCGTGCTTGTCCACGGTTTCAGACAATGTGTCGAGCCAAATCAGGTGATCGCGCCGGTCATGATAAATGGCAGCACGACGATTCCCACGCGAAGTTACGTGGTAGATCGCTCCAGGAAATACGATGCGAGGGGCGCGGCTCATAACTGCAACGCTAGCATCTGAACATGCCGTGCATGCTGACGAAAGTCAAACAGTTGAGCCCGTGTCACACTTGGGGTGTGACCCCAAGGTGTGACACGAAGTGAGCCGTAGTTAGGCGTCGAGGGTCATCAGGCTGGCGTTGCCGCCGGCGGCGGTGGTGTTGACGCATAGGGCGCGTTCGGCAATCAGGCGCCACAGCGGGATGTCGCCTTCTTCCGTCGTGTCGATGACCGATACGATCGCTCCGTCGCGTGCGGCCAGTTCTGGGCGCAACTTGGCGCCGAGGCTGGATTCCACCAGGGCGATCTGGAAGTCGGCTTTTGACATGTCGGCGGCGGCTACTGTCTGGATCACGGCTTTTACGTCTCCTGGCAGGTCTGCCGGCAACGAACCATCTACTATCAGGGCGCGATTGCCGGTCGACAGGGCGGCTGCAATCTGGTTCAGCAGCACGTCGGTGTGCGAGGCGAAGCAGGCGATATTGCCGCGTGGGACGTAGGCCAGCGTATTGCGCTCACCGGTCGGTCCTGGCAGGACCGTCAGGCTGCCCACTGGCGTGGTGCGTGCGTAGCTTTCGATATGCGCTGCGAGGCGGCTCTTGCCTTGTGCCTTGGCCCATGCGGCGAGCGAGTCGATTGCAGGCAGCCCCTGGCGCTCGTGGCGCTCTAGCGTGACGGCGCCGCGCTGCAGGCGCTTCAGGTACAGCGGGCCGCCGGCTTTCGGGCCAGTGCCGGATTTGCCTTCGCCGCCGAATGGCTGCACACCCACCACGGCGCCGACGATGTTGCGGTTGACGTAGATGTTGCCTACGTGTGCGCTGGAGGTGATGTAGTCGATCGTTTCGTCGATGCGCGAGTGCACGCCGAGGGTCAGGCCAAAGCCGCTGCCGTTGATTTGCTCGATCACTTTCGGGAGTTCGGAACGCTTGTAGCGGATCACGTGCATCACCGGGCCAAACACTTCCTTGGTCAGCTCGGACAGGGAGCTGATCTCCAGCACCGTCGGCGGCACGAACGTTCCGGCGTCGGCGCCTGGTACTTCCAGGGAGAAGCTGGCCTTGGCGTGGGCGCGTACTTTTTCGATGTGCGATAGCAGGTTTTGTTGCGCTTCCTTGTCGATCACAGGGCCGATGTCGGTCACCAGGCGGTCTGGCGAGCCGATTCGCAGCTCTTTCATCGCGCCTTTCAGCATCTTGATTGTCTTGTCGGCGATGTCTTCTTGCAGGAACAGCACGCGCAACGCGGAGCAGCGCTGGCCAGCGCTGTCGAAGGCTGACGAAATCGCGTCGCCGACCACTTGTTCCGGCAGCGAGGAGGAGTCGACGATCATCGCATTCTGGCCGCCGGTTTCTGCGATCAGCGGGATGTCCACATTTTCAGCAACCGAGCGCTTGGCCAGGGTACGGTTGATCAGCTGCGCCACTTCGGTGGAGCCGGTGAAGATCACGCCTTTTACGCGGGTGTCGTTGCACAGGCCTGCGCCAACCACTTCGCCGCGGCCTGGCAGGAATTGCAGCGCTGCGCGCGGTACGCCGGCTTCGTGCAGCAGTTCTACTGCGCGTTGCGCGATCAGCGGCGTTTGTTCGGCTGGTTTTGCCAGCACCACATTGCCCGCTGCCAGTGCTGCGGCGGCCTGGCCCGTGAAGATCGCCAGCGGGAAGTTCCATGGGCTGATGCAGGTCACAGGGCCCAGCGCCAGCGTGTTGGTGCTGCCGCGCACTTGCACTGCGTAGTAGCGCAGGAAGTCGACTGCTTCACGCACTTCGGCAATTGCGTTCGGCAGCGATTTGCCGGCTTCGCGCACGGCCAGCGCCATCAGCTCCAGTTTGTGGGTTTCGAACAGGTCGGCGGCACGATCCAGGCAGGCGGCGCGTTGCGATGGTTCGGTGGTTTGCCAATCCATGGCGAATTGGCTGGCTGCGTTCAGGGCGTTGTTGACGTCATCTGCAGTGGCTTCGGTCACCGAACCTACGACGTCGTCCTTGCGGGCTGGGTTGATGACAGGTTGCGCAACCTGGCCAGCAATGGCGTCAACTGCGAGCAGCGGGCCGGCGGTCCAGCTGCGCGGTTGTGCCAGCGCCAGCGAAACTTCGCGCAGCACGTCCTCGTTCGACAGGTCGATACCGGCGGAGTTCTTGCGTTCTGCGCCGAACATGTCCAGCGGGAGTGCGATGCCGTTGTGCGGTACGCCATTCAGTTTGCGTGCGGCTTCGATCGGATTGTTGATCAGGGAGTCAACCGGAATGCTTTCGTCGACGATCTGGTTCACGAACGAGGAGTTGGCGCCGTTTTCCAGTAGGCGGCGTACCAGGTAGGCGAGCAAGGTTTCGTGCGAGCCGACCGGTGCGTAAATGCGGCAAGCCTTGTCGAGGTTTTCTGCGCCGACCACCTGGTCGTACAGGGTCTCGCCCATGCCGTGCAGGCATTGGAATTCGTAGCCGTTGATGCCGTCGCGCTTGGCCCAGGTGTAGATCGTGGACAGCGTTTGGGCATTGTGGGTGGCGAATTGCGGGTAGATCACGTCGCTTGCTGCCAGCAGTCGCTGTGCGCAAGCCAGGTACGATACGTCGGTGTAAACCTTGCGCGTATAGACCGGGTAGCCAGGCATGCCATCGACCTGGGCGCGCTTGATCTCAGCATCCCAGTAGGCGCCTTTCACCAGGCGCACCATGAATTTGCGGCCGCTGCGCTTTGCCAGGTCGACCAGATAGTCGATCACGAATGGGCAGCGCTTCTGGTAGGCCTGCACCACGAAGCCGATGCCGTCGAAGCCTTCCAGTTCAGGATTGAAGGCCATTGCTTCCATCAGGTCCAGGGACAGCTCCAGGCGATCGGCCTCTTCGGCGTCGATATTCAGGCCGATGTTGTAGCCCTTGGCCAGTTTGACCAGGGCGGTGAGGCGCGGCAGCAGTTCGGACATCACGCGTTCGCGCTGGGCGCGGCTGTAGCGCGGGTGCAGTGCGGACAGCTTGACGGAAATGCCTGGACCATTGCGGATGCCGCGGCCATTCGATGCCTTGCCGATGGCGTGGATCGCCTTTTCGTAAGCGGCGTAGTAATTGGCTGCATCGGCTTCGGTCAGCGCTGCTTCGCCCAGCATGTCGTAAGAATAACGATAGCCGCGGGCTTCGTTGTCCTTGCCGTTCTTGATTGCTTCATCGATCGTCTGGCCGGTGACGAACTGGTTGCCCAGCATGCGCATCGCCAGGTCGACGCCTTTGCGGATCAACGGTTCGCCACCTTTGGCGATCAGGCTGGTGATCGCCGAGCCGAGCCCTTCTTCGCTGGAGGAGCTGACCAGTTTGCCAGTAATCAGCAAGCCCCAGGTCGCTGCATTCACGAACAGGGAAGGCGATTCGCCCAGGTGCTTGCGCCAGTCGCCTTTGGAAATCTTGTCGGCGATCAGGCGGTCTGCAGTTGCGGAGTCAGGAATGCGTAACAGTGCTTCGGCCAGGCACATCAAGGCGATGCCTTCTTCGGACGAGAGCGAGAATTGATGCATCAGCGCATCCACACCGGAGGAACGGGTGCGCTTTTCACGAACAGCGGTTACCAGGCGCTTGGCCAGGGACTGTGCATCTTGCGTAGTTTCCGGGGAACCGACGTTAATTTGCGACAGAAGCCATTGCACGGCAGTTTGTTCGTCGCGGCGGTACGCAGCGGTGATGGCGCTGCGCAGCGGAGTGGGATCGCGCAGGATTTCTGCTTGAAGTGCGGCGAACGGAGTGGTGTTCAGATGCATGAATGTCTCTATTGGCTAGGATGTAAAAAAGCTGGGCGTTGACACAAAAACACGCCCGGCAAACCCTGTTTGCGCGGGCGTGTTGTGCAGTGCAACTAATGATTCGATTGTACGGCGGAATCGCTCGGATTAATTCTGGTAATACTTATTACTAGCAATAGATAGTTTTTGGTGAGAGAATTTGACCGAATAAAATTAATAGTGGGGATGTAATGCTGGACAAGATCAGTAAGAAGATTCTGGCCGAGTTGCAGAACGATGGCCGGATCAGCAATGTGGAACTGGCTGCGCGAGTGAACCTGTCACCTGCCGCTTGCCTTGAGCGGGTGCGAAAGCTGCACGAGGCCGGCTACATCATGGGGTATACGGCGCAGCTGAACCCGCAGCTACTGGATGTTTCGCTGCTGGTGTTCATTGAAGTCGTGCTGGATCGTACTACGCCGGAGGTGTTTGATGCCTTCAAACACAGTGTCCAGCTCATTCCCGAAGTCCTGGAATGCCATATGGTTGCCGGCGGTTTTGACTACCTGGTCAAGGCGCGTGTGAAAGACATGGCGGCTTACCGCGAGTTCCTTGGGAAAACTTTGCTGCAGAAGGGGGTGCGCGAGACCCACACTTATGCGGTGATGGAAGAAGTGAAAAACACTACCAAACTGCCGATCAAGTAAGCGATTTGCAGAAATTCCGGATGACGCCATAGGCGTAGCGAGCGGCGACGGTTTGCACGAAGTGCATGAAATCCGTCGCCGCTTCTTCATTGGCGTTGTCAGAAATCGTCCTCATGATGGCAAACGGTATTCCCAGTTCGTGGCAAACCTGGGCAACTGCTGCGCCTTCCATTTCCACTGCCAATAGATCAGGCAGTGCGTCTTTCAGGGCTCCCAGATGGGCCCTGTCCTTGATGAATTGATCTCCACTACCGATCAGGCCGCGGTGCACTTGTGCGTTGTTTTGCAGGAATTCGCGTGTAGCCAGGCTGAGTTTCAGGCTCAATTCGCGATCTGTAGGCATGCGTGAAAGTCCGGTCAGCGGTATTTCGAAGCGTGGAAACAGCGGGCTGGCATCAAAGTCATGTTGTGCCAGGGAATCCGCGACGACAACATCTCCAACTTGAACCCCCAGGTCTGCAGAACCGGCAACGCCGGTAAAGATGATGTGGGTAACGTTGAACTTCTCCACAAGTGTTGCAGCAGTCACAGCAGCAGCGACCTTGCCAATTCGCGATAAAACCGCCACAGAATCGATTTTCCAGAGTTTTCCGGCCGTGTACTCACGCTTACCGTGAATGAGCTTGTAGGGGCTCTCCATGGCTTCCAGTAGACCTTGTTGTTCTTCTGCTAATGCTGAGATGATCCCGAGACGCATGCGCGAGTTTTCCTCTATTTATTTAAAGTTGTATACGAAAGGATAGTAGTAGATAGTAAACGCGACCCTGTCTGTGGATAAAGCTGTTAACATCCACAGAATCAGAAGTTTACGAATTGTAGAACTGGCTGGACAAGAACTGCATGTAAACCGGACGAGTTCTGAACAAATTTTGTGCGTGAACTCAAAAATGGTGTTTACGCACATTCGATCCTGTGGATATTCATTGACTTATCAACAGGTGGTATAGTTTTTCAGCAGAAATTGGCGCTCCGAACAGGTATCCCTGGCCGAAATCGCATCCTGCAGCGATCAAAATTCCCAGTTGGGCCTCGTTTTCGACCTTTTCCGCGATGACTTTGATGTCGAGTCTATGGGCCATGGCGACAATTGCCTCGCACAGGAGTTGGTTGTCGCTGAAGCTGGTGTCCAGCTTGAGGAAATCGATCTTGAAACGCTTCAGGAAGTTGAGGGACGAGTAGCCATAGCCAAAATCGTCCAGGGATATCTGGAGATGGGCGTCCCTGAGCGACTCCATGCGATGCACGACTTCGCGGTTCGCTTCCAGTAGCAAGCCTTCGGTTATTTCAATCACCATCGAGCGGGGTGAAAGTGCCTGCTCGCGCAGCAATTCCAACCAATGTTCGACGCCTACTGCTTCGTGGCGGAACTGCCAGGCTGATTTGTTCACGCAAACCTTGAAGTCATTGCCGAAGCTCGCTGCCAGGGCTGCTGCTTCCTGGAAGACCCATTCTCCGATGGCCGCGATGATGCCGGTATTTTCGGCAACGCCGATGAACTCGGCTGGTTTAAGCAAACCGCGCTGGGGATGTTCCCAACGAATGAGCGCTTCCGCCATTTCGATTTTGTTTGTGGCGAGGTGGCGGATTGGCTGGAACAGAAGCCGTAATTCCTTGTTTTTTAAAGCGCTATGCAACTCCTTGGCCAGTTCGATACGCATCTGGCTGGCTTCCTGCATGAAGGGCGCGAAGTAGTTGAAGCGGTTCCGGCCCTGCTGTTTCGCGAGATACATCGCCTGGTCTGCATTTTTGATGAGCACTTCAGCATCGTCGCCGTCGTCCGGAAACAGGGATATGCCTACGCTGCCTGAAATATGGGCGATTTCGTGCTTGAGCTGGAAGGGCCTGGACAGGCTATGCAGGATTTCCTGCACGATCCTGACTACATCGCCGGGCTCTTTGAGCTCGCTGAGTATGACGGTGAATTCATCTCCTCCAAGGCGGGCTACGGTATCGGTATTGCGTACGCACTCGTGCAGGCGTTCCGCCACTTGTTTGAGCAGGATGTCGCCAAAGTCGTGGCCAAGCGTATCGTTGACGGCTTTGAATCCATCCAGGTCGATGAAGATCAGCGCCATCGGCAGTTGGTCGCGCGCTGCTTTTTTGATCTCTTGGCGCAGGCGGTCATTGAACATGCGCCGGTTGGGTAGTCCTGTCAGGTTATCGAAGTTAGCCTGTTTCCAGATCGCTTCCTCGGTGGCCTTTTTCTTCGTAATATCAGTGAACAGGGCGACGTGTCGCAGCGGGTTACCTTTGTCATCGAACACAGTGTTGAAACGCAGCGAACCAGATAATGGTCGCCATTCTTGTGCTGGTGCCAGATTTCCCCTTCCCAGTAGCCGGTGTGGGTGATGGTTTGCCGCATGCGGCTGTAGAACTTGATGTCCTGGTGGCTGGAAGTCAGTTCGTAAGCAAGATGGCCAATGACTTCTTCGGAGGCGTAGCCGCTGATCTGGGAGAAGGCCGGATTTACGGAAAGAATTCGGCCTTCGGCATCGGTCACCATCATGCCTTCGGAGGCATTTTCGTACATTAGGGTGGCCAGTTTGCTGGATTCTTCGTGGCGCTTTCGCTCGCTGATGTCCTCCGCCATGACGAAGAGGCCAATGACATTTCCGTATTCGTCACGATCGGGCACGTAGGTGATGGCGTCGCAGCACTCCTGGTCTTTACGCTGCATACCGCGTTCGAAATGGACAGTTTCGCCGGCAAAGGCGCGTTCGAGATGTGGTTTGGTTTCGGCGTACAACTCTGGCGGCAAGACTTGCTGCAGTTCCTCACCATTGCCGTAAATTTCAGCAAAGCGCCGGTTCTTGAAGGAGTAATGTTCGTCGCGGTCCATGTACGCGATCACGATTGGCAGATTGTCGGCTATCAGGCGTAAGCGCTGTTCGCTGCTAGCCAGTTTTTTTTCGGTTTCGGTCGATGTTGCGTAGAGGATCCGGTAGCGGCGTTCGCGTTCTTCGGCTGCAGCAAAGGATCGCAAGGCATAGACGATGGCGGCCAGGATCAGCGTGAAAATCAGGAATAGTGCGACGCCGGCAATCAGGAATTGGCGTTGTGAAATCAGAGCAAGGCCGACATTGGAATTTCCGACAGTGACTACCAGGGGAAGGTTCGGCAATTTGCGGTAGCTGGCGATGCGGGATTTTTTGTCGATAGGGCTGACGGTGTTAATTGTGCCAGTTGGATTGCTGCCGAAGGCGCGATAGACATTTGAGTCTCGGATATCTCGGTTAAAGGTTTGGTCAAAAAGTGGTGCGCGAGCCACGATATGTCCATTGGTGTGGAACAGAGTGATTGTCACGTCTTCGCTCAGGCGTGAGTTTTCGAAAGTCTCGGCAAGATTGCTGGCATCCACCGGGGCGACAATCACTCCCAGGAACTTGCCATCAGCGTCTTCAACCCTGCGGCTCAGGAAGAACAGGCGCGACTTTGAGACTTTGCCTATGGTTGGTTCTCCAATAAACAGCCCGTTTCCTGGCTTGAGCTGGGCTTGGAAGTAGTCCCGATCAGCATAGTTCACGCCTTTGACGGCGATATCGCGCGAGCTGGCTGCTGCATAGCCATTCGGATCCAGGAAAGTGATCCAAAAATTGCTTCCGAAGAATGCACCGCGCGAGGAGAGCAAGCTATCGATTGTCTGTGGCGTATACGGGGCGACCTTGATTGCATTCGAAAAGCCTAGCAGGGCAATGTCGGATAGCTGGATTGTGCTGAGTACGTGCGCTTCGATAGCTCGTGCGTAGTGCTGGGTTTGCTTACGAATAGCTTGTTCGCGATCGCTTGCAGAAGATGCGAGTTGCCAGGCGACGACTGCCGTGGCGAGCAGGGCGAGCATCGTCATGGTGACGAGCAATCGCCTGCGAAAGCGTCGATAGGCTTCGGTGGTCGACAAGAGCCCCTCCAGGCGAATTGCATGGAACAACTTGCTTGTTCAGTATAGGTGGAGAGTTTTGTTTACGTTAGATTAGTGTGTATACAAAGTAGTAATGGTTGTTAACAACCCCGACTTTCTGTGGATAAGTGCACCTTGCGGAGAAAAATCAGGGGTTTACGGGCTGTATAAGCAGGCGCGTAAACCTTGCGTGAGTTGCGGACTGTTTTTGGACAATTTTGGGCGGTTTTCGGGAAGTCTTGTTTACTCACAAACGATGCCTGTGGATATTCATAGCGTTATCCACAGCTTCGGATCAGGAGAAAGCTTGGAATCTGCGGGCCAGTTTGACTACATCATCGTGGGCGGAGGGACGGCGGGCTGTGTTCTCGCGAATCGCCTCACGCAAAATCCAAAAAACCAGGTGCTATTGATCGAAGCGGGAGGAAAGGACGATTACGTCTGGATTCACATCCCGGTCGGTTACCTTCACTGCATCAATAATCCGCGTACGGACTGGCTGTTTCGCACCGAACCGGATGTGGGCCTGGGCGGCCGCAGCTTGATTTACCCGCGCGGAAAGGTTCTTGGCGGGAGTTCTTCGATCAACGGCATGATCTATATGCGCGGCCAGGCTAACGATTACGACCAGTGGGCCGAGCTATGCGGCGATCCACGCTGGCGCTGGTCGGAAGTTTTGCCTCTATTCCGCAAGAGCGAAGACCATCACGGCGGCGTTTCGGATTTCCACGGCGCCGGCGGCGAATGGCGCGTTGAAAAGCAGCGCTTGCGTTGGGACATTCTTGACGCGTTCCGCGATGCTGCAGAACAGACAGGCATCCCGAAGGTAGACGATTTCAACCGCGGTGATAATTTCGGCTGTTCATATTTCGAGGTGAACCAGAAGCGCGGGATCCGCTGGAATACTGCGAAAGCTTTTTTGCGAGCCGCGACCGGGCGCCCCAACCTGACGTTGATGACGGGCTGCCACGTTGAAAAACTGGTGCTGGAGGAGGGTGTCTGCAAAGGCGTCATATTCACCGGCGGTGGTACTCGCTGGAACGCGGAGGCGCGTGAAACTCTGCTGGCGGCTGGAGCGATCGGCACGCCGCAGATTCTTCAGCTGTCCGGCATCGGCCCTGCAGACATGCTGGCGCAGGCAGGCGTGCAGCCGGTGCATGATTTGCCCGGCGTTGGAGCCAACCTGCAGGATCACCTGCAGCTGCGCATGGTATTCAAAGTCCAGGGCGCGCGAACCTTGAACACCCTGGCTTCAAGCTGGTTGGGCAAGGCACGCATTGGGCTTGAATATGCGCTGTTCCAGAGCGGGCCGATGTCGATGGCGCCTTCGCAGATGGGCGCTTTTGCACGGTCGGGTCCTGAGCAAGCCACGCCTAACCTGGAGTATCACGTGCAGCCGCTCTCGCTGGAGCGCTTTGGCGAACCGCTGCACGACTTCCCTGCGTTCACCGCGAGCGTTTGCAACCTGCGGCCGACTTCGCGCGGCCATGTGCGCATCGCTTCTGCCGACTCATACGCGCCGCCGAAGATTGCGCCGATGTACCTGAGTACTGACGAAGACCGGCGCGTGGCCGCGGCTGCGCTGAACCTGACGCGCAAGATCGTTTCGGCGCCTGCGCTGGCGAAATACAGGCCGGAAGAATGCAAACCCGGTGTGCATTTTCGCACCGACGAGGAGTTGGCCGAGGCTGCGGGGTCCATCGGGACCACGATTTTCCACCCGGTCGGCACCTGCAAAATGGGCCGCGCTGACGACGTTTCGGCCGTGGTTGACAGCGAATTGCGGGTTCTCGGCGTGCGCGGCCTGCGCATTTCCGACGCTTCGGTGATGCCCACCATTACTTCCGGTAACACGAATTCCCCGGTAATCATGATTGCGGAAAAGGCAGCGCTTTTGTGTATGATCTAGCAAAACCGGGGAGACGCAATGTCCGACTTCATCTTGGAAACAAAGAGTTTGACCAAGGAGTTCAAGGGATTCACCGCTGTCGCCAACGTGGACCTGCAAGTCCAGCGAGGGCATATCCACGCCTTGATCGGTCCGAACGGCGCCGGCAAGACGACATGCTTCAACCTGCTGACCAAGTTCCTGGTGCCCACCTCGGGCCGGATTCTCTTTAACGGCAAGGACATCACCTCGCACAAGCCGGCGCAGATTGCGCGCATGGGCGTGATTCGTTCCTTCCAGATTTCCGCAGTTTTCCCTCACCTGACCGTGCTCGAGAATGTGCGCATCGGCTTGCAGCGCAAGCTGGGTACGACCTTCCATTTCTGGCGCAGCGAACGCACGCTGGAGCGCTTGAATGGCCGCGCGATGGAATTGCTGGCCGAGGTCGACCTGGCTTCGTTCGCCGATACGCTGACGGTCGACATGCCTTATGGCCGCAAGCGCGCCTTGGAGATCGCCACGACGCTGGCCATGGAGCCCGAACTGATGCTGCTCGACGAACCAACCCAGGGCATGGGCCACGAGGACGTGCACCGCGTTACCGAGTTGATCAAGAAGGTTTCCACCGGGCGCACGATCCTGATGGTTGAACACAATATGAGCGTGGTCTCAGGCATCTGCGACCGCATCTCCGTACTGCAGCGCGGGGCGGTGCTGGCGGAAGGACCGTATGAAGAAGTGTCGAAGAACCCGCAAGTGATGGAAGCCTATATGGGAACCGAAGCATGACGGCCGCGCTGGAGATCAGCCAGCTCCAGGCCTGGTATGGCGAGTCGCACATCCTGCATGACGTGAACCTGAACGTGAACCACGGCGAAGTGGTGACGCTGCTTGGCCGTAACGGCGCCGGCCGCACCACGACGCTGCGGGCCATCATGGGCTTGACCGGAACGCGCAAGGGTTCGATCCGCATCAATGGCCAGGAAGCGATCGGTTTGTCGACGCACAAGATTGCCCACTTGGGAGTCGGCTATTGTCCTGAAGAGCGTGGCATTTTTTCTTCGCTTACCACCGAGGAAAACTTGCTGCTTCCGCCGGCGTTGAAGACCGGGCAGGGCATGCCGGTCGAAGAAATCTACGAGATGTTCCCGAACCTGAAGGAGCGCCGAACGAGCCAGGGCACGCGCTTGTCCGGCGGCGAGCAGCAGATGTTGGCGGTGGCGCGCATCCTGCGCACCGGTGCGCGCCTGCTGCTGCTGGATGAAATCTCGGAAGGGCTGGCGCCCGTTATCGTGCAAGGGCTGGCGCGCATGATCCGCACGCTGAAGGCCAAGGGTTACACGATTGTGATGGTCGAACAGAATTTCCGGTTCGCGGCACCGCTGGCGGATCGGTTTTATGTCATGGAACACGGTCGGATTGTTGAGAGTTTTGCGTCATCGGAATTGGACGCCCGCATGCCGGTATTGACCGAGCTGCTGGGCGTTTGAATATCAAAACTGAAAACGGAGACACTATGAAACGCAACGCCATTGCCTTTGCAGCAGCCCTTTGCGCCTTTGGTAGCGCGCACGCCCAGATTTCCGGCGACACCATCAAGATCGGTTTCATTACCGATATGTCAGGCGTCTACTCAGACATCGACGGGCAGGGCGGCGCCGAAGCGATCAAGATGGCGATTGCCGATGCCGGAGGTGCGATCAACGGCAAGAAGATCGAATTTGTTTTTGCCGACCACCAGAACAAGGCCGATATCGCCGCCTCCAAGGCGCGCGAGTGGTTCGACCAGCAGGGCGTGGACATGCTGGTTGGCGGCACAAATTCCGGCGCCAATCTAGCAATGGCAAAAGTGGCCGCAGACAAGAAGAAGGTCTTCATGGTGGTTGGTGCCGGCTCCTCGCGCCTGACCAATGAAGAATGCACGCCCTACACCGTGCACTACGCCTACGACACGGTGGCGCTGGCGCGTGGTACCGGCAGTACCATGGTCAAGCAGGGCGGCAAGAACTGGTACTTCCTGACCGCCGATTACGCCTTCGGCCACTCGCTGGAGAAGGACACGAGCGAGGTGGTCAACAAGTCGGGCGGCAAGGTGATCGGCAACGTGCGCCATCCCTTCCCTGGGACCGATTTTTCGTCCTTCCTGATGCAGGCTTCGTCCTCGGGAGCACAGGTGCTTGGCCTGGCGAATGCCGGCGGCGACTTTATCAATTCGGTGAAGGCAGCCAATGAATTCGGCGTGTCGAAGAAGATGAAGATGGCGGGCCTGCTGGTGTTCATCAACGACATCCACTCGCTTGGCCTGAATGCCACCGCCGGCATGTACCTGACCGACGGCTGGTATTGGGACATGAACGACACCACGCGCGCCTGGTCAAAACGCTACTTCGCGAAGATGAAGAAGGAGCCGTCGATGCTGCAGGCGGGCGATTATTCTGCCGCATCGCAATACCTGGCTGCGGTGAAGGACGTGGGCACGGACGATTCGGACAAGGTGATGGCGAAACTGAAATCGACCACCATCAAGGATGTCTTCACCACCCATGGCGTGATCCGGCCGGACGGCCGCATGGTGCACGATATGTACCTGATGGAAGTGAAGAAGCAGTCGGAGTCCAAGTATCCTTGGGATTATTACAAGGTCGCTGCGACGATTCCTGGCGACCAGGCCTATATGTCGAAGGCCGAATCCAAGTGTGCCCTTTGGAAGTAAGCTAGATGGAGATCTTCGGCCGCCCGCTTCCGATGATGATGTCCCAGCTTTTGCTGGGGCTCGTCAACGGTTCTTTTTACGCCATGCTGTCCCTCGGCCTTGCCGTGATTTTCGGTCTGCTGAATGTGATCAATTTCGCGCACGGCGCCATGTACATGATGGGCGCCTTCCTCGCGTGGATCGGCATGACCTACTTCGGCATGAGCTATTGGAGCGTGCTCGTGTTGGCGCCGTTGATTGTGGGTGTGTTGGGCGTGGTGATCGAAAGGACCATGCTGCGCCGACTGTACAAGCTTGATCACCTTTATGGACTGCTGCTTACGTTCGGCCTCACCCTGCTGATCGAAGGCGGTTTCCGCTCGTTTTACGGGGTCTCAGGGCAGCCGTTCGAAACTCCCGAGGCCCTGCAAGGGGCAACGGACCTCGGCTTCATGGTGATGCCGAATTATCGCGCCTGGGTGGTGCTGGCATCGTTGGTGGTTTGCCTGGCCACCTGGTTCGTGATCGAGAAGACCAAACTGGGTGCCTACCTGCGTGCCGGCACCGAGAACCCGAAGCTGGTGGAAGCGTTCGGGATCAACGTCCCGCTGATGGTGACCCTGACCTACGGCTTTGGGGTCGCTTTGGCGGGCTTTGCAGGCGTTCTGGCGGCTCCAATCCAACAAGTGACACCCTTGATGGGGGCGAACCTGATAATCGTCGTATTCGCCGTTGTAGTGATCGGGGGCATGGGCTCGATTCTTGGCTCCATTGTGACCGGCCTTGGGCTCGGCGTGATCGAAGGACTGACGAAAGTGTTTTATCCCGAATTCGCCAACACGGTCGTATTTTTGGTGATGGTCATCATTTTATTGCTGCGCCCCGCTGGCCTGTTTGGCAAGGACCGTTAAATGAACAAGAAGCTGGGCTATTCCATCGCATTCGTGCTGGCGCTGGGCGCGCCGTTTGTCGGCTATCCCGTGCTGCTGATGAAGCTCTTGTGCTTCGCATTGTTTGCCTGCGCGTTCAACCTGCTGATCGGCTTTACGGGGTTGCTGTCGTTTGGCCATGCAGCCTTCTTCGGGGCGGCGGGTTACTTTGCGGGCAACGCTCTGAAGAATTGGGGGATGTCGTTTGAACTGAGCTTGCTGGTTGGCGTGGTGGCCGGTGCGGTGATCGGGTTGGTCATGGGCGGCTTGGCGATTCGGCGCCAGGGGATTTACTTCTCGATGATTACGCTGGCGTTGGCGCAGATGGTGTATTTCGCGGCGCTGCGCTTTACCGATTTCACTGGCGGTGAAGACGGCTTGCAGGGTATCCCGCGCGGCAAGCTGCTCGGGGTGCTGGACCTGGGCAGCGACCTGACGATGTATTACGTGGTCCTGGGGATTTTCATCGCGGGCTTTGCCCTGATCATGCGGACGGTGCATTCGCCTTTCGGACAGGTTCTGAAGGCGATCAAGGAGAACGAGCCGCGAGCGATCTCACTGGGGTATGACGTGGACAAGTACAAGCTCGCGGCGTTCGTGCTTTCCGGCTCGCTGGCCGCTCTGGCCGGTGCGACCAAGTCGATTGTGTTGGGCTTTGAAACGCTGACCGATGTACACTGGGCGATGTCCGGCCTGGTGATTTTGATGACCCTTGTCGGCGGCATGGGCACGCTGGTCGGGCCGATCATCGGCGCGATTCTGATCATCGCTTTGGAGAACAAGCTCGGCGACTTCGGCACCATGATGGCCGGAGCCACCGGTATCGAGTGGTTCTCCACCCTTGGCGAAGCGGTCAGCCTGGTGGTCGGCTTTATCTTCGTTGCCTGCGTCCTGTTGTTCCGCAAAGGGATCGTTGGCGAGATCCTTTACCTGCAAGCGAAGAAGCGCAAGGCTTAGTTGGCGGGCTTGAGGCGGGAGCTATCGACCCAGCCGACGGCGGCTCTCGCAGCTTTCGGATGCTGGTAGAAAACCAAGGTATAGCGGCCGTGAACCCGGGATGCTTCGAGCCGGTCGCCCGGCACCACGAAAGTGCCGGCGATTTCGCAGCGCTCGTCCGGCGCCGAATGGAATTGCAGTCTTCCGTCGCTTGCCGCGATAAGGGCTGCAAGCAGCCGGCTGCTCTTTTCGTTCGCTTGTTCGTGCTTCGCGAAACACGCTTGGCTTACCGCTGCCAGCTCGTAGATCTTCCCATCCTTCCACGTGATCTGCTTGATTTTCCCCCCGCCGGGTTGGCGCAAATGGACGACAGGATATTGGCCAGCGAAGCTGATTCCTGCGATTTCGGTGCAGGCGCCGAAAGGGGGAGAGACCTGGAGCGGCGCCTTGGATTGAATGCTGAGTAAGCGAAAAGCGGCTGGACATTCGAGGGCTGGCTGCCAGGAGCGGACGAGGGCGAAGTCCTTCGTGGCTTCTGGAATAAGCCGGAGGATTGCTGCCTCATCGGCATCGTCGATGGCGAATGCCTTCTGTCCGTTGTGGAAAACCGCCGGCTTGGTGGCGATATAGCGAACTTCAGTCCGGCCAAAGCGCCCGTCAATTCCATCGCCTGCGGTGGCGGTCCCGGCCATTAGCGAAATTAGAAGTGGAAGGAATGACCGACTGGCCATGTGAAGTGTCTGCGCGTTAAGGAGCGCGGATTATATCGTTGAGGGCCGTGATGTTTCAGAGCGCCAATTTGTATAGTGCGTGGGCGTCGTCGCGTGTGACCGGACGTGGATTGTTGCCGAGCAGGCGGGTTTGCTTCATGGCCTCATCGGCCAGCAGGTCGAGGTCGCTGGAGGTGATGCCGACTTGCTGCAGCGTGCGAGGCAGCCCCGTGATGATGGCGAATTGTTGCATTGCAACAGCGAGTGCCTCGGCGCGCGCTGCGGGGCTGCCTTCGGTGTGGGGAACGACAATTGTTGCCAGCTCGGCATATTGCTCGGCGCATGCCTCTGCGTTGAATCGCAGCACATGGGGCAAAACCAGCGAGTTCGATAGCCCATGCGGGACATGGAAGACGCCGCCGATCGGATAGGCTAGGGCGTGGACTGCCGCGACGGGCGCGTTGGCGAAGGCTTGACCAGCCAACATCGCGCCGAGCAGCATGGCCTGGCGGGCGACCAGGTCGTGGCCGTTCTCGCAGGCGCGGATCAGGTGGCGCGACAGCAGGTTCAAGGCCTGGAGGGCCAAGCCATCGGAGAGGGGATTCTTCTTGTGTTTGCTGGTGTAGGCTTCAATGGCGTGAACCATTGCGTCGATACCGGTTGCTGCGGTTACTGCAGAGGGCAAGCCAATGGTGAGCTCGGCATCAAGTATCGCCATATCGGCGAAGAGTTGAGGAGCGACGATGCCCATCTTGCTGGTGGCGTCTGTTGTCACGATGGAGATGTTGGTGACTTCGGAGCCGGTACCGGCAGTCGTCGGGATTTGGACCAAGGGTAGGCGCGTTCCGCGGACATTGCCAATGCCGTAGATTTCTGCGAGTGATTGAGGGCTGTCGGCGAGCACGGCGACCAGCTTGGCGACATCCATTGAGCTCCCTCCGCCGAGACCAATGACGAGTTCGGTCTCGTTCTGACGGGCGAGTTCGAGTGCCTCTTCGATCACGTGTTCGGGTGGATCAGCTACCACGTCCGCAAATTGTTCCACGTGAAACATTGCCGAGCGCAAGCTGGCGATCGGTGCCTCGGCCAGGCCCGTGCGCAGGAAGCCTTGGTCGGTAACGAGCAGCACGCGGCGGAGGTCTGGGAACCGTGCGCGAAGTTCCTTGCCCAAGTCCTTTGTCGCGCCGGGAGCAGACAGGAATACAGGAACGGTCGCGAAGCTGAAAGAGGTGATCAGGTTCATCAAGGAAGCTTACACCAGCCTCGGGCGCCCTGCTGTGTTCCGGCTTACAATATTACGTTTCCGAATCAGTTGGGGCGGGTGATGGTCGAGTATGGTTTGTTGGCTGGGGCTGCGTTCGCGGCAGGTTTTGTGGATGCGGTTGTTGGAGGCGGCGGACTGATCCAGATTCCGGCTCTCTTCTCGGCCATGAGCGGTACTCCGCCAGCGACGCTGTTGGGAACCAATAAGGTTGCCAGCGTATTCGGGACCAGCGCTGCGGCAGTGAACTATGCGCGCCGCACGCAAATCGCCTGGACGACCGTGGCGCCGGCGGCGATCGCGGCTTTCCTGTTTGCCTTCCTCGGAGCCTATACCGTCACCAGGATTCCGCCTGACTTCTTGCGAGGACTGCTGCCATTTGTGCTGTTGGCGGTGGCCGTTTATACCTTCTATCGCAAGGACCTGGGCAGTGTTCACGCTCCGCTGCACACCGGTACCAAGGAGAGGGTGCTGGCGGTGTTGGTCGGTGCGGGGATTGGTTTCTATGACGGCTTCTTTGGCCCAGGCACCGGGAGCTTCCTGGTCTTCCTGTTCGTGCGCAGCTTTGGCTTCGACTTTCTCGGCGCCTCGGCGGCTGCCAAGGTGGTGAACGTGGCGTGTAATGTGGCGGCAATCCTGTTGTTCGGATTCACTGGCCACATCATCTGGCAGCTCGGCTTGATGATGGCGGTGTGCCAGGTGGTTGGCTCTGTGCTGGGTACCAAACTGGCGCTGAAGCATGGGAGTGAGTTTGTGCGCCGTCTGTTCCTGGTTGTAGTGGTGCTGTTGATCGTCAAAACCGGCTATGACGCATGGATTAAGTGATAGTGTTTCACGTGAAACAATGTTGAAGAGGGTGCCAAACGGCGCCCTTTTTTGTTTCACGTGAAACATTTCGATTAAAAAAATCCTGCCCAAAAAATTCGCACGGTCGAAAAAACTTTATAATTCAGTTCGATCCCCAGCTTTCCCCCATTTTTACCATGTTATTTCCTACTGAATTCGACGTTATCGTTGTCGGCGGTGGTCACGCCGGTACCGAGGCGGCCCTCGCTTCCGCCCGCATGGGCCAGAAGACTCTCCTGTTGACACACAACATTGAGACGCTGGGTCAGATGTCGTGCAACCCATCCATTGGCGGTATTGGCAAAGGCCACCTCGTCAAAGAGGTCGACGCAATGGGTGGCGCCATGGCCATCGCAACCGATGAGTCAGGCATCCAGTTCCGTATCCTGAATTCATCCAAAGGCCCTGCCGTGCGCGCGACTCGCGCCCAGGCCGACCGTATCCTGTACAAGGCCGCTATCCGCCACCGTCTGGAAAACCAGCCCAACTTGTGGCTGTTCCAGCAGGCTGTAGACGACCTGATGGTGGAGGGCGACCGCGTCGTTGGCGCCGTCACCCAGATTGGCTTGAAGTTCCTGGGCCGTGCTGTCGTGCTGACCGCTGGCACATTCCTGGACGGTAAGATCCACGTCGGCCTGCAGAATTTCTCGGCTGGCCGTGCCGGTGATCCGCCAGCGATTTCGCTGTCTGCGCGCCTGAAAGAATTGAAGCTGCCGCAGGGCCGCCTGAAGACCGGTACGCCGCCACGCATCGATGGCCGCAGCATCGACTTTTCGCAAATGACCGAACAGCCGGGCGACCTGGACCCAGTGCCAGTGTTTTCGGTGATGGGCAATGCCTCCATGCACCCGCAACAGTTGCCGTGCTGGGTTACCCATACCAACCAGAAAACCCACGATATTATTCGTGGCGGCCTGGACCGTAGCCCGATGTACACCGGCGTGATCGAGGGCGTTGGCCCGCGTTACTGCCCGTCGATTGAAGACAAGATTCACCGCTTCTCAGCCAAGGAATCGCATCAGATCTTCCTGGAACCGGAAGGCCTGACGACCCACGAGTTCTACCCGAACGGTATCTCGACCAGCCTGCCATTCGATGTGCAAATCGAGCTGGTGCGTTCGATGAAGGGCCTGGAAAACGCGCACATCCTGCGTCCGGGCTACGCCATCGAGTATGACTATTTCGACCCGCGTGGCTTGAAGGCTTCGCTGGAAACCAAAGCCATCAATGGCCTGTTCTTCGCCGGCCAGATCAACGGCACCACCGGTTACGAGGAGGCGGCAGCGCAGGGCATGCTGGCAGGTATCAATGCGGCATTGCAAACCAAGGGCGAAGAATCCTGGACTCCAGCCCGTTCGGAAGCCTACCTCGGCGTGCTGGTCGATGACTTGGTGACTCAGGGCGTGCAAGAGCCATACCGCATGTTCACCAGCCGTGCTGAATACCGCCTGAGCCTGCGTGAAGACAACGCTGACATGCGCCTGACAGAAATCGGGCGTAAGCTCGGCGTGGTTGGCGACGCGCAATGGGAAGCATTCGACCGCAAACGCGAGGCCGTGGCGCAGGAACTGGAGCGCCTGAAATCGACCTGGGTCAACCCGCGCATTCTGGCGGCAGCCGAGTCGGAACGCGTGATTGGCCAGGCCATCGAACGCGAATACTCGCTGGCAGACCTGCTGCGCCGTCCGGGTGTCGGCTATGAAAAGCTGATGACCATGACCGGCAATGAAGGCCAGCCGCTGGCAGGTCCCGGCGTCACCGATGAGGCAGTGATGGAGCAGATCGAGATTACCCTGAAGTACTCGGGCTATATCGATCGCCAGTTGCGTGAAGTCGAGCGTCACGAGCACTACGAAAACCTGAAGTTGCCGGAAGGCTTCAACTACGCCGAGATCACGGCGTTGTCGATGGAAGTGCGGCAAAAACTGCAGAAGCATCGTCCGGAAACCCTGGGCCAGGCTTCGCGTATTTCGGGCGTGACTCCGGCGGCGATTTCGCTGCTGCTGGTGCACCTGAAGAAAGCCGGTTACGGCGGCTTTGTCACACTGAAAGACGAGGCGGCTTGATGGCGGTATTTGATCGCGCCGCGTTGGCGCACGTGTTGAAGAATGGCGTCGAAAAGCTGGACCTGGGCCTGAGCGAAGCACAACAGGAAAAACTGCTGGACTACCTGGCCCTGCTGAACAAGTGGAACAAGGTGTACAACCTGACGGCCGTCCGCGACCCGATGGAAATGATGACCCTGCACGTCCTGGATTCGCTGGCAGCAGTGCCGGCATTCACGGATGCGCAGAATGTGCTGGATGTCGGGGCAGGGGGCGGATTGCCGGGCGTAGTGCTGGCGATTGCCAGGCCGGAGATGAAAGTGTCGATGATCGACATCGTCCACAAAAAGACGGCCTTCCTGAATCAGGTCAAAGCAGAGCTGGAACTTGGCAACGTAACGGTGTACACAAAGAAGGTGCAGGAACTGCAGGTCAAGACGCCCTACGACGTCATCACCTCGCGGGCCTTTGCGGACCTCAGCGATTTTGTGAACTGGTCCGGGCACCTGCTGGCAGAGGGCGGTCGATTCATAGCCCTGAAAGGCACGGCGCCGGCAGAGGAGCGAGAGCGACTGCCGGACCCATGGAAAGTGAACGAGCTACAGCCTTTGCAAGTACCAGGACTGGATGCACAGCGTCACCTGGTTTTCATCGGCAGGGCGTAACTGGCTAAACAGTATAAATAATTTTAATCGTTTATACGAAATAAATAGTATAAACGGTTTATACCGAATAAACGATTTAGACCATATAAGAAAACTCGATGGCCAAAATTTTCTGTGTAGCAAATCAAAAGGGCGGCGTAGGTAAGACTACCACGACTGTGAACCTGGCCGCCGGCCTGGCCAAACTAAATCAACGAGTGTTGCTTGTTGACCTCGACCCTCAGGGTAACGCGACAATGGGCGCGGGGATCAACAAGGCGACGCTCCAAGCTTCCACTTATGAAGTCTTGCTCGGCACGGCCGACGTGGCGACTGCACGCGTGCGTTCGGAAGCGGGCGGCTTTGATGTGTTGCCTGCAAATCGTGAACTGGCCGGCGCCGAAGTCGAGATGGTGCAGCTCGAGAATCGCGAGCGCCGCCTGCGCGACGCACTGGGCCTGGCTGCCAAAGACTATGACTTCATGCTGATCGATTGCCCTCCTGCGCTGTCGATGCTGACTCTGAATGGTTTGTGCGCGGCGCATGGCGTGATCATTCCTATGCAGTGCGAGTACTACGCGCTGGAAGGTTTGTCCGACCTGGTTAACACCATCAAGAAGGTGCATGCCAACCTGAACCCGGACCTGAAGATCATCGGCCTGCTGCGCGTGATGTTTGATCCGCGCATGACGCTGTCGCAGCAAGTCTCGGCCCAGCTCGAGCAGCACTTCGGCGACAAAGTATTCAAGACCATCATTCCGCGCAATGTGCGATTGGCCGAGGCGCCGTCCTACGGCATGCCGGGCGTGACCTTCGATCCGACGTCGAAAGGAGCGCAAGCTTACATCGCCTTCGGCGCGGAGATGGTTAAACGTATCAAGAAAATGTAATCAACGATGGCAACTAAAAAAATGAAAGGCCTCGGCCGCGGCCTCGACGCGCTGCTCGGCGGCGACGAAGATCCGTCCAATCCAACTTCCCATCCGACGCCGTCGGAAATGGCAGTGCAGTTCCTGCAAGCTGGTAAATACCAGCCGCGTACACAGATGGACGAGGGCGGCCTGGCGGAACTCGCTTCGTCGATCAAGACCCAGGGCATCATCCAGCCACTATTGGTTCGACCGGTCGGTATCGACAAGGGGACTGGCCATGTCAAATATGAAATCATCGCCGGCGAGCGACGTTTCCGTGCGGCACAACTTGCCGGATTAGAAACTGTGCCGGTCCTGGTGAAGGACGTGGACGACACGACTGCGGCCGCGATGGCCCTGATCGAGAACATCCAGCGCGAAGACCTGAACCCGCTGGAAGAGGCGCAGGGTATCCATCGCCTGATCACTGATTTCAGCTTCACCCATGAACAGGCGGCCCAGGCAGTCGGCCGTTCACGTTCGGCGGTGTCCAACTTGCTGCGCCTGCTGAACCTGGCGGAGCCGGTGCAGACCATGTTGATGGCCGGCGACATCGACATGGGCCACGCCCGTGCCTTGCTGGCTGTCGATGCGGCATCACAAATTGCCCTGGCGAATGTTGTTGTAGCGAAACGACTGTCGGTGCGTGAGACTGAGAAACTTGTCCACAACCACATGGAAGAGGCTAAGTCCAAACCGGCGCCGCGTGCGAAGGAAAAGTCGGGCGACATCAAGCGGCTGGAAGAGGAGCTGTCCGATACCCTGGCTACCTCGGTCGTATTCAAAATGGGCGCCAAGGGGCGTGGCCAGATGATTATCGATTTCGCGGATCTCGATATTCTGGATGGGGTGATTGCCCGTCTGCGCGGCTAAAACCGGTAAACCGGTGTCTGACCCACAGGGTCAGACACCCGACCCGCGACGGCAGCAAACCAGTGTCTGACCCTGTGGGTCAGACACTGTCGTACCGGTTTTGAAAGAGCGCCATGCACCAGAGCTGACAGTTCCCTGTCAGCCTGCTGCGCTATTCTGGCGCGCTATTACCCTGTGAGTAATCGGCATTTGCACGCTTTTTGGGCAGAATTTCTTGTTGTTTGAGTGCCTTTTTGCGATGCACCACGTTTGACCTTGGCAACGTAAACAAACTATAATCCCGTGTCTTTGGGTCTAAAGGAATGGTGGCAAGTGAGTGATTCTTCGAGAAGTATCGCCTGGCCAGTTTTCCGAGTAGTTGCCCTACAGTTCACAATCGCCGTCCTCTTTTCCGCTACCGTGGCGCTTTTCGCCGGGGTGGAAAAAGGCTGGTCCGCAGCCATGGGCGGCGGTATGGCGGTGATCGGTAGCCTGGTCTACGCGTTGATGGTGGCGCGCGGCACCGATGATGCAAAGAAGGCATTTCGGACGCACTTCCGTGCCGAGATGCTCAAAGTATTTGTAACGGCAGTGCTGTTTGTTTGTGCACTGGTGCTGTTTAAGTCAGCCGCCTGGTTATGGCTGATTCTAGGATTCGTAGTGGCAACCCTGGCTTACTGGCTGTCGCTGCTCAAGATTTAATCATTAAAAATTCGGACCTATGACTACTGAACACGCTTCGGGCGGCCACGCGGCCCCGGCTAACGCCACAGAGTACATCCAGCACCACTTGACCCACAACAGCCTGACTCCGGGCGACGTCGCTGCTGGCACCTTCAACCTGGATACCTTCTGGATCTCCCTGATCCTGGGCTTCGTTTTCCTGGGCATGTTCTACATGGCTTCCCGCCGCGCCACCGCCGGCGTGCCAGGCAAGCTGCAGAACTTCGTGGAATGGGTCATGGAACTGGTGAACGACACCGTCAATTCCGCGTTCCACGCCAAATCCAAAGTCATCGCTCCATTGGCCATCACCATCTTCGTCTGGGTCTGGCTGATGAACGCAATGGACTTCCTGCCCGTCGACCTGCTGCCTAAGCTGCTGAGCTACGCTGGCATCAACTACCTGCGCGTTGTTCCTACCGCCGACGTGAACCATACCTTCGGCATGTCGTTCGGCGTGCTGATCTGCATCGTCGGCTTCTCGATCTCGGCCAAGGGCCTGGGCGGCTGGGGCAAGGAACTGTTCACCGCGCCATTCCACGCACACGGCACCGTCGGCACCATCCTGCTGGCACCAGTGAACTTCATCTTCCAGATGCTGGAACTGTTCGCCAAGCCTATCTCCCTGTCGCTGCGACTGTTCGGCAATATGTACGCCGGCGAACTGATCTTCATCCTGATCGCGTTGCTGCCATGGTGGGCACAGTGGCTGCTGGGCGGTCCATGGGCAATCTTCCACATTCTGGTTGTGACTCTGCAAGCGTTTGTGTTTATGGCGTTGACGGTTGTGTACCTGGCCCTCGCGGTTGAAAAGCACTAATCAGCAACTTATTCGTAGTATTTGGTTTTAGTTTTTTGGTATTTTCGTTTTTTTTAAATTAGGAGAAATCTAATGCAAGCTCTGATCGCACAAGTACAAAGCATGACCGTTCTGGCCGTAGCAATCATCGTTGGCCTGGGCGCCATCGGCACCGCACTCGGCTTCGCTATCCTGGGCGGCAAGTTCCTGGAGGCTTCGGCTCGCCAGCCTGAACTGATGCCACAACTGCAAACCAAACTGTTCGTTATCGCTGGTCTGCTGGACGCGATCTCGATGATCGGCGTTGGTGTTGCTCTGCTGTTCACCTTCAACAACCCATTCGTCACCGCTCTGCTGGCCCACGCTCAGTAATCTTTCTCCCTTTTGGAGAAAATTTTTAGGAGCAAGGTATGAACATCAATATGTCGCTTCTCGGTCAGATGCTCACCTTCGCGGTGCTCGTCTGGGTATCGATGAAGTTCGTATTCCCGGCGCTGAACTCTGCGCTGGATGAGCGTGCCAAGCGAATTGCAGATGGTCTGGCTGCCGCCGACCAAGGTCAGGCTTCCATGCAAAAGGCTGAAAAAGCTGCTGCAGAAGCTATGACCGCTGCCCGTAACGATGCCTCGTCGCTCGTTGCGGACGCTGAAAAGCGTGCTCAAATGGTCGCAGAAGAAATCAAAGCAAACGCACAAGCCGAAGCCGCCCGCATCGTGGCGCAAGCCAAGGCTGAAGCCGAGCAGCAAGTAACCCAGGCCCGCGAAGCACTGCGTGGTCAAGTGGCTGACCTGGCTGTGAAGGGCGCCGAGCAAATCCTGAAGCGCGAAGTCAACGCGTCGGCTCACGCTGACCTGCTGTCTCGCCTGGCTACCGAGCTCTGATTATGGCAGAGCTCGCAACCGTCGCCCGTCCTTACGCGGAAGCCCTCTTCCGCGTAGCCCAGGCTGGCAACCTCGCGCAGTGGTCCGATCTGGTGTCCGAACTGGCCCAGATCGGTTCGCATGAAGAGGTGCTGGCATATGCCCGCAATCCAAAAGTTCTGGATAGCGATGTCATCGCAGCCATCAAGGCCTTGCTGAAATCGCCGCTCAACGCGGAAGCGAACAACTTCCTCTCGATGCTGATCGAAAACGGTCGTATCGCATTGCTGCCGGAAATCGGTGCCCAGTTCGCGCTGCTGAAGAATGCAGCCGAAGGTGCGGCAGACGCCGAAATCACGAGCGCATTCGACATGAGCGAAGCCCAAGTGGCCGAGCTGATCAAGACGCTGGAAAAGAAATTCAGCCGCAAGCTCAAACCAGTCGTGAAGACCGATCCTTCGTTGATCGGTGGCGTTCGCGTCGTGGTTGGCGACGAAGTGCTGGACACTTCGGTCAACGCCAAGCTGCAGCAGCTGCGTTCCGCGCTGGTCGCCTAACCGGGCCGCCTTTCGCGACAGCTAGAGAGAAAACATTTAGGAGTTAGTATGCAACTCAACCCATCCGAAATCAGCGAGCTGATCAAGAGCCGGATCCAAGGCATTGATGGCGGCGCTGAAGTGCGCAATCAAGGCACCGTAATTTCCGTAGCAGACGGTATCTGCCGCATCCACGGCCTGTCGGACGTGATGCAAGGTGAGATGCTGGAATTCCCAGGCAACACCTTCGGCCTGGCAATGAACCTGGAGCGTGACTCCGTTGGTGCCGTTATTCTGGGCGCCTACGAGCACATCTCCGAAGGCGACACCGTCAAGTGCACCGGCCGTATCCTGGAAGTTCCAATCGGTCCTGAACTGCGTGGCCGCGTTGTTAACGCCCTGGGCCAGCCGATCGACGGCAAAGGTCCTGTTAACACCACCCTGACCTCCCCAATCGAAAAGATCGCTCCAGGCGTTATCGCCCGTGAGTCCGTCGGCCAGCCTATGCAGACCGGCCTGAAGTCGATCGACGCGATGGTGCCAATCGGCCGTGGCCAGCGTGAGCTGATCATTGGCGACCGTCAGACCGGTAAGTCCGCCGTTGCAGTTGATGCCATCATCAACCAAAAAGGCCAGGGCGTTACCTGTATCTACGTTGCTATCGGCCAGAAAGCATCGACCATCAAGAACATCGTGCGTTCCCTGGAACAGCACGGCGCGATGGAGTACACCATTGTTGTGGCCGCTTCCGCTTCGGAATCCGCAGCAATGCAGTACATCTCGGCTTACTCCGGTTGCACCATGGGCGAATACTTCCGCGACCGCGGTGAAGACGCCCTGATCGTGTACGACGACCTGTCCAAGCAAGCAGTTGCTTACCGTCAGATCTCCCTGCTGCTGCGCCGCCCACCTGGCCGCGAAGCATACCCAGGCGACGTGTTCTACCTGCACTCCCGTCTGCTGGAACGCGCTGCTCGCGTGAACGCCGACTACGTCGAAGCCTTCACCAAAGGCGCTGTCAAAGGCAAGACCGGTTCCCTGACCGCACTGCCGATCATCGAAACCCAGGCTGGCGACGTTTCCGCGTTCGTTCCAACCAACGTGATTTCGATTACCGACGGCCAGATCTTCCTGGAAACCTCGCTGTTCAATTCCGGTATCCGTCCTGCGATTAACGCAGGTATCTCGGTGTCCCGCGTTGGTGGCGCTGCCCAGACCAAGGTCATCAAGAACCTGTCCGGCGGTATCCGTACCGACCTGGCACAGTACCGTGAACTGGCTGCGTTCGCGCAGTTCGCTTCCGACCTGGACGAATCGACCCGTAAGCAGCTGGACCGCGGTGCCCGCGTGACCGAACTGCTGAAGCAGGCTCAGTACTCGCCACTGTCGATTTCCCTGATGGGCGCTTCCCTGTTCGCAGTGAACAAGGGCTTCCTGGACGACGTCGCTGTCAAGCGCGTGCTGGCTTTCGAAGCCGAACTGCACTCGTTCCTGAAGACCAAGCACTCCGCTCTGCTGGCTAAGATCGAAGAAACCAAGCAACTGGACAAAGACGGCGAAGCTGCGCTGTCGGCCGCCATTGCCGAGTTCAAGAAATCCTTCGCAAACTAATATTCGGGGGCCCGGCGACGGGCCTCCACGCAAAGGAGAAGGATCATGGCAGTAGGTAAAGAGATACGTGGCAAGATCAAGAGCGTAGAGAATACGAAGAAGATCACCAAGGCGATGGAAATGGTCGCTGCATCGAAAATGCGCAAAGCGCAGGACCGTATGCGCGCCGCCCGTCCCTACAGTGACAAGATTCGTAATATCGCTGCGAACTTGGCTAACGCCAATCCAGAGTACACGCACCCGTTCCTGGCTGAAGCCGGTACGGAAGCCAAGGCTGTGGGCTTTATCATCGTGACGACCGACAAGGGTCTGTGCGGTGGTATGAACACCAACGTTCTGCGTATGGTGACCAACAAGACCCGCGAGCTGGAAGCTGCAGGCAACAAGATTGAAGCAGTCGCAATTGGTAACAAAGGTTTGGGCTTCCTGAACCGCATCGGTGTACCAGTGGTCGCACAAGCTACCCAGATCGGCGATACGCCGCACCTGGAAAAGCTGATCGGCCCAGTGCAAGTGATGCTGGAGAAATTCCAGGAAGGCAAACTGGACGCCGTTTACCTGTGCTACACCAAGTTCATCAACACGATGAAGCAAGAGCCGATGGTCGAGCAGCTGCTGCCGCTGACCGCGGACAAGATGAAGGCCGATGAGCACTCCCACAACTGGGACTACATCTACGAGCCGGACGCTGCTTCCGTGATCGACGAACTGCTCGAGCGCTACATTGAAGCGCTGGTGTACCAGGCCGTTGCAGAAAACCTGGCGTCCGAGCAATCGGCGCGTATGGTGGCGATGAAGTCCGCGTCGGACAACGCCGGCAACGTGATCGGTGAGTTGAAGCTGGTCTACAACAAGACCCGCCAGGCTGCAATTACCAAAGAACTGTCTGAAATCGTCGCCGGTGCGGCAGCGGTTTAAACGAATTTAACTATATTTGAAGGAACGAACATGGCTGATGGCAAAATCGTTCAGTGTATCGGCGCTGTGGTGGACGTTGAGTTCCCACGCAACGCGATGCCTAAGGTTTTTGACGCGCTGAAGATGGAAGGCTCCGAGCTGACCCTGGAAGTGCAACAGCAGTTGGGTGACGGCATTGTCCGTACCATTGCTCTGGGCTCTTCCGACGGTCTGCGTCGCGGCATGACCATCCAGAACACCGGCAAACCAATCATGGTTCCAGTGGGTAAAGCTACCCTGGGCCGTATTATGGACGTGCTGGGCAACCCGATCGACGAATGCGGCCCTGTCTCCCACGAGCAGACTGCTTCGATCCACCGCGTGGCTCCTGCTTACGACGAACTGTCCCCATCCCAAGACCTGCTGGAAACCGGCATCAAGGTGATTGACCTGGTCTGCCCATTCGCTAAGGGTGGTAAGGTTGGTCTGTTCGGCGGTGCAGGTGTGGGCAAGACCGTGAACATGATGGAACTGATCAACAACATCGCTAAAGCGCACTCGGGTCTGTCCGTGTTTGCCGGTGTTGGTGAGCGTACCCGTGAAGGTAACGACTTCTACCACGAAATGGCTGACGCCAAAGTGGTTGACCTGGAAAACCCAGCCAACTCCAAAGTGGCCATGGTTTACGGTCAGATGAACGAACCACCTGGCAACCGTCTGCGCGTGGCGCTGACCGGCCTGACCATCGCTGAATCCTTCCGTGACGAAGGCCGTGACGTTCTGTTCTTCGTGGACAACATCTACCGCTTCACCCTGGCCGGTACCGAAGTTTCCGCACTGCTGGGCCGTATGCCTTCCGCAGTGGGTTACCAGCCTACCCTGGCCGAAGAGATGGGCCGTCTGCAGGAGCGTATTACCTCCACCAAGACCGGTTCGATCACCTCGATCCAGGCCGTCTACGTTCCAGCGGACGACTTGACCGACCCGTCCCCAGCAACCACCTTCGGCCACCTGGACTCGACCGTCGTTCTGTCCCGTGACATCGCTGCACTCGGTATCTACCCTGCAGTTGACCCACTGGATTCGACCTCCCGTCAGCTGGACCCGCTGGTTGTGGGCGAAGAGCACTACAACACCGCACGTGCCGTACAGGGCACCCTGCAGCGCTACAAAGAACTGCGCGACATTATCGCGATTCTGGGTATGGACGAACTGGCTCCAGAAGACAAGCTGGTCGTTGCTCGCGCACGTAAGATGCAGCGTTTCCTGTCCCAGCCGTTCCACGTTGCTGAAGTGTTTACCGGTTCCCCAGGTAAGTACGTTTCGCTGAAAGACACGATCAAGGGCTTCAAGATGATCGCTTCCGGCGAACTGGACCACCTGCCAGAACAGGCCTTCTACATGGTTGGTACCATCGAAGAAGCCATCGAAAAAGCCAAGAAACTGGGCTAATTCGATTGTCGTAGCGGCCTCCTCACCGGGGCCGCTATAGCTACAGAGGATAAACATGGCAAACACTATTCACGTTGATGTGGTTTCGGCCGAAGAGCAGATCTTCTCGGGCGAAGCGACTTTCGTGGCGTTGCCGGGCGAGCAGGGCGAGCTGGGTATCTACCCGAAGCACACCCCGCTGATCACCCGTATCCGTCCAGGCGCGGTGCGCATCCAGGTTCCAGGCCAGGCTGAAGAAGAGTTCGTCTTCGTCGCCGGCGGCCTGCTGGAAGTGCAGCCAAACGCCGTGACGGTCCTGGCTGACACCGCGATCCGTGGTCACGACCTGGATGAAGCCAAAGCTGAAGCTGCCAAGAAACTGGCGGAAGAAAGCCTGGCGAACAAGCAGACCGGCATCGACTACGCGAAAGCACAAGCGGAACTGGCAGCGGCTATCGGCCAGCTGGCAGCAATCGCAAAACTGCGCAAGATCAAGGGCTGATCCCTTCTTCTCGTCGCAATGGAAAGGCAGCCTCGGCTGCCTTTTTGTCTTTCTACAGGCTGCCGGGAATCGGCCAGCCAGAACGGCTCCGCGCGCCATGGCCCTGATTATCAGGTTCGCTGCATCGGACTCTGTATAATCCCTGTCTTAAGCAAAGCCTAACACTGGCGCCTTTTGTAGACGCCCCAATACCGTAAATGATTAGTACAAAGATTAGTACAAAGACATCCCAGCTGCACCGTCTTCTCAGCGTACTCCTAGTGTCTTTCCCCAGCGTGTTGTTGATCTTGCCCGTCGGCCGGCGTTTCAACTTTTACGTGTTGCTATTGTGTGCTGTTGGTGGCCTTGCGCTTGGAGTAAAGCCGGGCGGGAAGTCATTTCGTGACATCTTAAAGAAATATTGGGGTATTCATCTTGCAATGGCGGGCATGCTCATCGCAGTCCTCCTTAATCAAGCTGCACATGGCGCATTCGTGTTCAAGCCTTTTGAAAAAGGGCTGCAACTTGCCGTATTTCCGCTTTTGCTTTGGGTGTTCCTACTACTATCGAGCGATAAGCTCCGTATTCTTCAGTGGTCTTGGGTAATTGGGGCTCTGCTCTGCTCCATCGCGTTGATCTGGACGACATATGGAGTGAATGGACGCCCTGGCGGCATCATCTCGAACCCGTTCATTCTGTTCTCGAATCTGACGCTGCTGATGGGATGCATGGCTTTGCTTTCAATCGGATGGAATACGCGGGATGAAATCGCACCGATGGCGATCAAAGTAGTGGCGTGCGTCTTGAGTCTGGTTGCCTCGTATATGTCGGGCACCCGTGGTAGCTGGATCGCAGTTCCCGTCTTCATTCTGATTGCCGTGTCGCTTAAGCAGAGCATGCACGATCGCCGCAAGATCGCTATATCGGTTGTTTCAATGCTGTTGCTTGCCGCGGCGATGGCTTCTTTGCCATACACGAAAACGCGGATCGAACTCGCCTATTCCGAAACCGTGCATTATGCCGAACAGCCGAAAGCCGAAACGTCGATCGGCATCCGCTTGCAACTCTGGCAAGCTTCCTGGAACATGTTCCGGGAGAATCCAGTTTTCGGCGTTGGCACTGCTCCATATGAGGAAACGCTGAGAAAATTGGCAAGGGACAGGGTAATTACGCCGCTAGCGGGAATGCAACTCCACTCTCACAATGACCTTCTGCACTTCATGGCGACGCTGGGAACACCTGGTGCCATTGCCATGCTTGCACTCTATCTTGTACCTGGCCTGTGGTTCAAGAAGTTCTTGCGGAGCGCAGACTCGCAGCAACGCGTAGCGGCCGGCATGGGGCTGGCCACAAGCCTGGCGTTCCTGGCCTTTGGCCTGAGCGAGACCATGTTCTATTCAAACCTGTGCAGCGACTTCTACATCATCAGCGTGGCGGCCCTGTCGGCATTAGTCATCAACAGGCAAGAGGAACTGGAGAAAGCTGTCGCGTCTCCGCTGCCTTCGGAGTTAACTTATGAAAAATGAAGTTGGATGTTTCGTTGTCAATCTTGAGAAAGATGTTGAGAGGCGGGAGAACATCTCACGACAACTCGAAAAAGCCGGCATCCCTTATACGATTTTCAGTGCGGTCTACGGCAAATTTCTAACGCCTGAAGAACTGGCGCAGCACTACGATAAGCGCCGTGCCATTGAGCTATCGCATGACCTGACGCCTTCCGAGATTGGCTGCGCGCTTAGCCATGTGTTCACTTATCGGAAAATGCTTGAAGAAGGCATGCAGTATGCGCTGGTGCTGGAAGATGACGCGCAACTAAGCGAGGATTTGCCCGCTGTTTTATCAGGGCTGCAACGCGAGTATGCCAGCAGCGAACCGGTCGTTTTCTTGTTGAATCATGTGCGGAAATACAAGAATAGAAAGACCCGGCGCCTCGATGAAAAATACATGGTAGCCGACATTTACGGCACACCGATTCGCGCAAATGGCTATTTCGTTACACGCGCCGCCGCGAAGCAGCTGCTCGACAATCTCTACCCAGTATGGGCAGTGGCCGATGACTGGGCCGTATTCAACCGGGACTTTGTGACAGTCAAAGCGGTTGTGCCTTATTGCGTCGGCCTCTCCGAGCACGCGCAGTTCTCCAATCTCGAGTCCGAAAGACAAGGTGTACAGTTGAAACGGAGCATCGGCTACCACTTACATCAACTCTTCTACCACAAATTTATCAATCAGCTCCTTATCAGACCTTTCCAGCGTGTATCCAAACAGGATGAAACCTGGTGATTATTAAGGCAGCCTCGGCTGCCTTTTGTCTCTTTCAGGCCAGGTTGAACGCCCACTTTAGACACGTGCGCGCGCCTGCGTACGCAACATAGAGGAAATGCCATGACCACGATCTTCATCACCGGCGCAGCTGGCGCCCTCGGCAGCGCAGTTGCGCGGGCATTCGATGCTGCAGGAGCCAACACTGTCCTGATCGGCCGCGAAACAGCGCGCCTGGAAAGCGCTTGTGGTCCTGCCAGCGGACGGCGCATGCTGGCGGTCGCCGACCTGCGCGATGCTGCGTCGGCCGTTGCCGCCGCAAACGCCGCTGTCCAACGCTTCGGCCGTATCGATGTGCTGTGCAATATTGCGGGCGGGTTTGCGATGGGGACGCCCGTGCATGCGACGACGGATGCGCAATGGGACGAGCTGTTCGATCTCAATGTGCGCAGCCTGCGCAATGCGGTCGCGGCGGTGGTGCCCGGCATGCTGGACGGGCTGGGCGGCAAGGTTGTGAACATCGCTTCCGGCTCTGCGCGGCAGGGCATGGCGAATATGGGGGCTTACTGTGCCAGCAAGGACGTTGTAATTCGCCTGACCGAGTCAATGTCGGCCGAGTTGCGTGGTCACGGCATCAACGTCAATTGCGTCCTGCCCGGCACCATCGATACCCCGGACAACCGTGCCGCCATGCCGAATGCCGACCGCAGCAAATGGGTTCCGCCGGAAGCACTGGCCGACGTGATCCTGTACCTGTGCAGCCCGGCTGCGCGCGCTATCCACGGCGCTGCGATTCCATGTACCTGAACCCGGTTTAGCCACAGAACGCATTGGTGTCACGAGATTGAAATCGGGTGCGCGCAGACGGGGTCAATGGCACATGCCGTAGGCTTGCTTGTCCTCGAACCAGCGGTAGGTGAAGGTGCGGGACACGTAGCGCTTGCCGCCAATGAGGACGTCCGGCGGGGTCAGGTCGAAGCGCTTTGGCATCTTGCCCTTGATGATCAGCCGGTAGCGGAACTGGGTATCGTCGCTGGTGCCGACGGCGAACAGCACCAGCGGCACGCCGTTGACGATTTCCACCATCTCGGGTTTGCCGTTGGTCGGGCGCTGGTAGACGCTCAGCACGGTCGCGTTTTCAATCAGCGGACCCTTCGGCTGGCTGACCTGGAAGTGGGCCGTGGCAAAGTGCACCTGGGTCGTGCGCGGCAGCATGTAGTTGACCCCGATTTCCATACCGCCTTCGGCAGCTTGCGGCAGGACGGTGGTGGCCGCCACCGTGATACCACGCGGCAGTTCAAAGGTATCGGCGTCAACCGGCGTGCTGCAATCAGGAGACGTGGCCTGGTACAGCGACGCGGGCGTATAGGTATCGCCGCAGCCGGCGAGGACGAGTAGCAGGGCGAGTGGCGCGGCTTTGCGCATGGTGTGAAACCTCTTGTTTTTAGTCATGACAGTTTACCCGACCGGCTGGCTGAGTGGTGCGCCACCCGCCCAGTCGCGGTGTTAGTCTTGAACTAAAAGTAGCGATGGGAGGCAGCCATGATCCACCATCTCGGTATCGTCGTTTCGGATTTCGTACGCAGCGCGGCGCTCTATGACGCTTGCCTGGCGCCCCTCGGGATTCGGCGTGCGGTGACCGACCTGGACTGGGCCATTTATGCTTCTGCTACCGGCCATCCATTCTTGTGGGTAGGCGCGGAGATTCCCAGCTATTGGAAGAATGGGCATGAACCTTCGCGTAGTCCCATCCATTTGGCGTTTTCCGCGCCGAACCAGGATGCCGTGAACGCCTTCTACCATGCGGCGATAGACCTGGGAGCCGAAGATAACGGCCCACCAGGTCCACGGGTCAGCGATGCAAATTTCTACAGCGCCTTCATTATTGACCTCGACGGCAACAATATCGAGGCCACCGTACAGCTAAGCTAGCTGCGCTTTTGCCGGCTGCGTGCAGCGGCCGACTTCATCAGTGATTTCCATTTCTGCCGTTCAGCAATCCGTTCCAGCGCTGTTTGCTGGTTGCGGCGCACCTCGCGTTGCAGCTTGTGGAAGTTGTGCAGGCGGTCGGGGTCCACATGGCCCAGCACTGCACAGCCGGGTTCGCCCTCGTGCCGGCAATCGCGGAACTGGCAGCCTGCGGCCAGCGATTCAATATCGTCGAAAGCTGACGACAAGGATTCCGGGCTCAGGCTGCGCAAGCCTGGCGTATCGATGATGCAGGCGCCGGAAGGGCAGAAATGCATGGACCGGGCGGTTGTCGTATGCCGGCCGCGATGGTCCGTGCGCCGAACGCCGCCGGTTTCCTGGGTTGCTCCAGCCAGGGCATTGGTCAAGGTTGACTTGCCGGCGCCGGAAGAACCAAGCAGGCAGATGGTTTGTCCGGGGCCTAGCCAGGGATCCAGCTGCGTTATGGATTCCGCGCTGGTGCCGTTCACCAGCAGGAACTGCGTGCGCGGCGGCAGCCGTTCCGTCAGCGCGGCCACCCGGCCATCAATGTCCGCGCAGAGATCCGGTTTGCTGAGGACGATCAGGGGCGTGACTTCGGCGGCCGCGGCGAGCGCCAGATAGCGTTCAATGCGGCGCAAATTGAAGTCGCCGTCCAGGCCCATGACCAGCAAGGCGGTATCGATATTGCTCGCGATGGGAGGTGAATCGGCGCGGGCGAATTGATTCATTGGGGATAAACGGTGGTTTATCCACACCTCGTTCAAGGAATTGGCCTGCGCGATCACCCAGTCGCCGGCGCAGAGCGCCGTCCCGGCGAGCAGGCGGGGAAGGGCGCGAGCGTGAATTTCGGCCACGCCGTCGTGCAGGCTGATGCGGTCGCGTTGATATTCTGTGATGCGGTACAGGCGGCCGGCAGGTGCCTCGGCCAGGCGCGAAATGATGGTATTGTTAAGTCCGATGCTGCGTAAAGCTTCGTAGTCGAAGTCGATCATGATGAGCGTTTTCCATGGGTGAACACGGCCAGCCACGCGCGGCGTGGCAAGCAGGATTAGTCTGGAAATGTCGGCGCCCGGCCGGGCGCTCTAGCTCAAACGCTGAAGGTCAGGCAGCCGACAGGAGGGCAAGATCAAACGAACGCATGGCAAAACTCCTGTCAGGTTGGTGGGAAAGCCGCCAGTGTCGCACCGGCGGCGGGGCAAGTCAATGCGGTGGCTCGCGGTCGACGGTGCGGACTTCGGAACACTCGGGCTGCAGTGCTTCCTCGATTACTTCCAGCGCCAGGTGGGGCTGGGCGGCGCCGCACATGAAGATGTCGGCGGCTGCGAAGCCGTTTTCGGGCCAGGTGTGGATCGAAATATGTGACTCCGCCAGCAACACGACGCCGGTTATTCCCAATCCGGTGCCAAAGCTGTGGAAGTGGCTGTGCAGCACCTGTGCGCCGGCTGCGGCTGCGGCGCCGCGCAGCAATTGCTCAATCCTTGTGCAGTCCGCAAGCAGGCCCGGCTCAATGCCGGACATGTCGGCCAGCAGGTGCGTGCCGCTGGGTTGGTGAATGCTCACTTATGGCCTCCGCCGCCGCCACCGCTGCCCCAGCTGCCGGAGCTGGAGGACCAGCTGCTGCCGTGGTAGCCGCCGCCGCTACTCGACGATGGGCCGCTGACAAACTTGATCCAGCTGGTGCCGACACTGAACATGCTCACCACCAGAGCGTAGCCGAAGAATTTATTCATTTTTTCGTTTGATCGTCGATTGCGTCCAGCACCAGGGCCGGCAGGTAGAGCGCAAGGCAGGCAAGGATCGTGACGCCGATGGTGCCGCCGAAATTGAACAGCAGCGGAATGGCGTTCAACGCCAGAATGCCGATGATCCAGTTCTTGGCCGAGCGCGCATATCGGCCTTTGCTGAAATCCTGTGCAACCTCGCCGCTGGCCTTGTCCTCGCCTTTGACGGCATCGCCGAACCAGGCTTTGAGCTGGTCCCAGGCGACCGGGGTTGATCGCGACCAGCCAAGTTCTGTGGGCGTTAGTTCGGCCGCGAGCGTCACCTGCTGGCGCTTGTATTCGTAGACGTGAGTATGGTCGCCTACCGCCACACGCCAGTTGAAGGCGCCGGCCGCGTAAGTCACGACGGAGTTGTAGTCATACAGTTTGCTGTAGCCGGCCTTGTCGAAGTTGACCGTCTGGGCGTCGAGCACGTTTGCTTCTGGCCACTGGTCCATCACATTGGCGCGCGACCAGCCATCGGCAGTTTCGACCAGCCAGGTAAAGCCATTCCGGCTGCCGTACAGCAGGTATTCGGTCCAGCCGCTGCCCTCGTCGTCGGCCCGGCGCATCACGCCGATGACGGTGAAATCCTGGTTGCCCAATTTGCCGGAGGCGCCCAGCGGCAGCGTGAAGTATTCTTTCTCTTGCCGCCGGCCGACGGCGATGACCTCGGCTTTCGGGCTGGCGGCGTCGATCTCGGTCTGGCAGGACTGGCAAACCAGGTTTGCTGTCAGCCCGGGCAGGTATTTGATCTGGCTGCCGCAGTTGGGGCAGTCCAGCGCATCGAGCTTGCCCCGGTAGCGGCCGGCGGTGCGCTTGATTTCGTCTGCATCGCGCAGTAATTGGGCTTGCATGGCTTCCAGCGTGACCGAGACGCCGGTGTACATCAGCGGCGGGCCTTCGTCGGAATAGTCGAGGGTAATGAAATGGCTGCCGCGCCGGAAGTCGGCGACTTTCGCCTGCCAGCCATCGCCCACCTTGAACGGCAGTTCGCCCTGGCCGCCGATGCACTGCGCGGTCCTGACGTCAGCCGACATATAGCGAGCGCCCACCAACTGGTAGGGTTTGCCAGGCTGGATGTCCTCAAAGGCCGGTAGCTGCGCATCGGGTTTGCGCAGGGTGGTCACCGTGTACTGGCCGGACGCGTCGCCCAGCCAGCCGCTGGTGGCGTCGTCGAAAACGATGAACCACTCGTTCCACATGCCCGCGTCGTAACGCAGCTGGATGCGGCCCACGACATTGAAGTTGCGGCCGCCCAGTACGCCGCTGGTGCCGACCTGGATCGGGGAATAGTCCTCCAGCACGGAGGAAATCTTGCCCAGGTCTTTGACCGCGCCGGCTTCCTTCAGTACACGCGTGTTGCAGTACTCGCACACCGCCATGACGGAGGCGTGTGAGCGGAAATTGACCTCTGCGCCGCAGCTAGGGCAGGAAACTGTTTGCATGCGGCCTGGCTTATCCGATCAGTTTCTTGAGCAGTTCAGCCTTGGTGGCGTCGTAGTCGGCTGGCGAGATCAGACCCTTGTCCAGCAGGGCTTTCAGCTTGCCGAGGCGGTCTTCGATCGATTCCTGCGCTGGCGCGGCGGGTGCCGCTGGTGCTGCCGGGGCTTGAACTGGCGCCGCGCCCGGATTCAGCGCCTGGCCCATAGTCTGGCCCATCACCTGGCCGACGGTCAGCCCAGCACCCAGGCCGGCGCCGATGCCTGCCAGGCCGCCTTCGTTGCCGGCAGCCAGCGGGATCGATTGCGCCACCTGGTATTTGGTGAAGCCGGCCATCTTGGCGTCGCTCATGCCGCCCTTCATGCCGGCGGAGATACGCTCGTCCAGCGCGGCTTGCAGTTCTTCCGGCAGGCTGACGCTGGCGACGTTGAATTCATCCAGGCCGATGCCGTAGCGTGCAAACGCGTCGGCCAGGCCGCCTTTGACTTCCTGCGCCATCAGGGCCTGGTTGGCCGCCATGTCGAGGAAGGCGATCTGCGAGGCGCCCAGCGAGTTGGCCATGGAGGCCAGCAGGATGCCGCGCAGCTGGTCTTCCACGTCGTCGCGGGTGTAGATGTTGCGGGTGCCGCTCAATTCAGTGAAGAATTTGCGCGGATCGGCCACGCGGTAGGAATACATGCCGAAGGCGCGCACGCGGATCATGTCGAAATCCTTGTCGCGGATCGTGATCGGCTGCGGGGTGCCCCACTTGCGGCCGGTCTGCACGCGGGTGCTGAAGAAATACACATCCGACTTGAACGGGGAGTCGAACAGCTTGTCCCAGTTCTTCAGGTTGGTCAGCAGCGGCAGGTTTTGCGTGGTGAGCTTGTGGGTGCCGGGGCCGAACACGTCGGCAATCTGGCCTTCGTTGACGAATACCGCGACCTGCGATTCACGCACGATCAGCACGCCGCCGTTCTGGATCTCGAAGTCCTGCATCGGGTAGCGCCAGGACAATACGCCTTCCGCGTCCTCGTTCCACTGCAGTACGTCGATAAACTGCTTCTTGATAAAGCTGCCGATACCCATGATGTAACCTCTCAGGAAATGCAGGCGGCATTGATGCCGCCAATGGAAAGCGAAATAGTGCCGAGCAGGCCGCCGAAGGCGCTGTTGTCGGCCTCAATTTGGTCCTGCGCCATTTTCAGGCAGCGTGTCGTGATGGCGTAGCCGAGCGCTTGCACGATCATCGCGCCAAAGGCCCAGGCCAGGAACTGCTGCCAATTGTAGGTATGCAGGATGCTCGATGCGATGGTCATCGAAAAACCCAGCATGGCGCCGCCCAGCGACAGCGCCGCGGCATGGTTGCCCTGCCGGATCAATTTGACTTCGTCATACGGCGTCATCCATGTATAGGCTTTGAAGAAGACTACCAACAACAAGGCGGCCAGCGCCAGGTGGACCAGATAATTTAGGATGGCGTTCACGTCGATCCCCGGTTAAAGTGACATGCTTGTAGCAAAAGAAACATATTAGAACAAAAGCATCCAAATGACCAAAAAGATTCTCATTGTTTCAGTCTTCGTCGTCGCGTCCTGCGGACTTGCCTATGAATTGATCGCTGGCGCACTTTCCAGCTACCTGCTGGGTGATTCGGTGCTGCAGTTCTCCACCATTATCGGCTGTTACCTGTTCGCGATGGGTGTGGGGGCGCATTTTTCCAAGTATGTGAAAGACGAAGACGTGCTGGCCCGCTTCGTCGACATTGAACTGGCGGTGGGCCTGATCGGCGGCTTGTCCGCTGCCGTGCTGTTCATGACGTTTGCCTGGGCGTCGGCGCCGTTCCGCACCTTGTTGTACACCATGGTATTCCTGGTGGGAGCCATGGTGGGCATGGAGATTCCGCTGGTGATGCGCGCCCTGAACTCGCGCCAGACCGAGTTCAGTGAACTGGTGAGCCGCGTGCTGACTTTCGATTACCTCGGCGCGCTGGTGGTGTCGCTGCTGTTTCCGCTGGTGCTGGCGCCGCAGCTTGGGCTGGTGCGCACCGGTTTCCTGTTCGGGATGCTGAACATCGCGGTGGCCCTGTGGACAATTTATGTTTTCCGCACAGAGCTGGCGAACGTGGCCGGCCGTTTGCTGCGCGCCAGTGCCGTGATGCTGGCGCTGGTGATCGGTTTCAGCGGCGCGGACCGGCTGACCGGTTGGGGCGAACATGGGCTGTTTGGCGATGAAATCGTGTATTCGACCAGCACGCCGTACCAGCGCCTGGTAATCACCAAGTGGAAGGATGACCTGCGCCTGTATATCAACGGCAACCTGCAGTTTTCCTCGCGCGACGAGTATCGGTACCACGAAGCGCTTGTGCATCCGGTGATGGGGGCGCTGCCTTGGGCCAAGCGCGTGCTGATCCTGGGCGGCGGCGACGGGCTGGCGCTGCGCGAAGTCCTGCGTTATCCACAGGTCGAACACGTCACCTTGGTGGACCTGGACCCGGCGATGACGGCGGCCTTCACCCAGCGCGATGAACTGGTGGCGCTGAACAAGGGATCTTTCCGCGATAAGCGCGTGACGGTGGTGAATGCCGACGCGGCGATCTGGCTGCAGCAGAACCAGGACATGTTCGATGCAGCGATTGTCGATTTTCCCGATCCTTCCAGTTTCGCGCTGGGCAAGTTGTATTCAGTGCCGTTCTACGGCGTGCTGAAGAAGCATATTGCCGTCAATGGCCTAGTGGTGGTGCAGGCGACCTCGCCGTTCTTCGCGCCGCATGCCTATTGGACGGTGGATGCGACGTTGCGCGACGTGGGCATGCGTACCTGGCCGTATCACCTGTATGTGCCATCTTTTGGCGAATGGGGCTTCATCATGGCTTCGCCGCAGCTTGATTACCGGCCGCCCGAGGCGTACAGCCTGCCGATGCGTTTCCTGAATGCAGAGACCACGAAGGCAATGTTTGCCTTCCCTCCGGACATGAAACCGCTGCCGATGGCGCCGAACCGTCTCAACACACAATCGCTGGTGCATGAATTCGAGCAGGACTGGCGCAGGGTGATTCGCTGATGCTGCGTCGTTCTTTCCTGGCCTGGGCTGCTGCCGGCGGCGTTACCGCTGCGGCCAGCGTGGCTGGATACCTGCGATGGCAGGAGATTACGCCGGTCGTGAATGCGCCTGGGCGCGATGAAGGGCATTTCCTGCGCGACCGCAAGCCTTTGCCTGCACCGTCGCAGTCATTGTCGGCTGATGTGCTGATCCTCGGTTCCGGTGCTGCGGCGTTGACTGCTGCCTGGCAGTTGCGAAAGCAGGGGCATGATGACTTCCTGATGCTGGACGGACCCGAGCCATATGGGAATGCTGCTGGCGGGCGATTCGGCGCGTTGGGGTACCCGACGGGCGCGCATTACCTGCCGCTGCCGACCGAGGAATGCGCCCATGTGCGCGAACTGCTGGCGGACCTGGGCGTGATCCAGCGCGGGGCAACGTCGCGCAAACCTTATTACGACGAGCGCTTTGTGCTGCATGCGCCGGAAGACCGGTTGCTGTTCAATGGCGCCTGGCAGGAGGGCGTCTTGCCGCATGAAGGGGTGCCGGATGCCGAATTGGCCGAGCACAAGCGCTTCTTTGCGCAAGTGGATGCGTTGCGCAGTGCGGTCGGCGAGGATGGAAGACGCAGGTTCACTTTCCCCAGCGAGCATTCGTCGGCGGATGCGGAGGCGGCGCAGCTCGATGCCATGAGCTTTGGCGCCTGGCTTGCCCAGCAAGGCTATCGCGCGCCTTCTTTGCTGTGGTACATGGACTATTGCTGCCGCGATGATTACGGCGCGGGACTTGATGCGGTCTCCGCCTGGGCGGGGCTGCATTATTTCTGCGGCCGCGGCGGCGAAGCGGAGAACGCGGAGCAGGGCGCCTGGCTGACCTGGCCGGAGGGACTACAGGCGCTGGCCAGTGGAATGGAGCGGCTCGCGCGGCCCAAGCGGCTCGCGGGTAGCGCGGTGCGTGTGCGGGTGGACAACGCCAGCGGCGGCACGGGCCAGGGGCGGGGCGTGGAAGTGCTTTGCTTTGCGCTCGAACGCGGTGTGCCGCGCACGTTCACGATCCGCGCGCGCCGCGTCATTTCCGCGATGCCGCTGCATGTCACGGCAAGGGTTGTGGAAAACATGCCGGATGTCCACAAGCAAATTCACGCGCCATGGATGGTGGCGAATTTCCTGATGAAGCGTTTTCCACAGGAGCTGCCGGCGGTACCGCTGTCCTGGGATAACGTGGTGCATGGGACCAAGGGCCTGGGCTACGTGGTCTCGACGCACCAGGACATCCGCGTGGCGCCGCCGGAGAAGACGGTCTTTACCAGCTACGTGGCGCTGGCCGACCGCGATCCGCGCGAGGCACGCAAATGGATGACGGCGGCGAGCGGCGAAGAGTTGCTGGCGCTGGCGAGCGTCGACCTGAGGGCGGCTTACGGCGCACAATTCGAACGTTGCGTGGAGCGCGTGGATATCACTTTGCGCGGCCATGCGATGGCGGTTCCGGTGCCGGGATTCCGCAGCGATGCGGGCCTGAAGGCCTTGCGCGAAATGGATGGCCCGGTATTGTTTGCGCATTCCGACTTGAGCGGCTTCTCCGTGTTCGAAGAAGCGTCCTGGTGGGGCTACCGCGCAGCCCAAAAGGCACTGCGCGGCTAACTGCTGGCTCAGGCGGCCGGGGGCAAGGTGTTGGAGTAGACCGAAACGCCGTCAAGGTCCCGGAGGTCGATTGTGAATGCTTTCGTCTGCGGGTCAATGTTCACTTCACCGAAGAACTGGAAGCCGGCGAAAGGTGAGCGATTTGCTTGCCCGGTAGGCGGTGCTTTCTGGAATTTGACTTGCGGCCCGAAGGTCGCATCAAGGAGATTGGGGCCAAAGGTACCGGCGTTCAATGGGCCAGCAACGAATTCCCAGAATGGTGAAAAGTCGGTGAACTGGGCCAGCGCCGGATCGTAGTAGTGTGCGGCGCAGTAGTGGACGTCGGCAGTTATCCACACCACATTCTTGATCGACTTGATGTCGCGCAGAAGGCCGGCCATTTCGATCTCGCGGCCCAGGGGCACGCCGTCGTTTCCGTTGGCTATGGCTTCCCAGCGAGGGGTGCCGCTGGCGTCCTTGCCGTCGGGGACCTGCAGGCCGATAGGCATGTCCGCGGCAATCACCTTCCACGTTGCGGTTGATTGAGCGAGCGAATCCTTGAGCCATTTCACTTGGGCCGAGCCAAGGAAGGCGCTTGCGTCGCTTTCGACCGCTTGCAGGTTTGTGCTGTTCGGCCCACGATACGAACGCATGTCGAGGACGAAGACGTCGAGCAGCGGACCATAGGGAATCCGGCGATAGACGCGCTGGGATTCAGGCTGGTCGCCCCAGCGCATTGGGGCGTATTCCAGGAATGCCTGTTTGCCTCGGGCGATCAGCGTCTGGATGTTCTTTTCCGTGTAGCGGGTATCGGCACTCAAATCTTTCGATGCAGACCAGTTGTTGGTGACTTCGTGGTCATCCCACTGCCAGATCTGCGGGACTTCGGCGTTGAAGCGGCGGATATTATCGTCCATCATGTTATAGCGATAGCGGCCGCGGAATTCGTTGAGCGTTTCGGCGACTTTCGAGACTTCCGGAATCACGAGGTTCTTCCAGGTACGCCCGTTCTCGGCCTTTACTTCAGCGCTGATTGGCCCGTCGGCGTAGATGTTGTCGCCGCTGTGCACGAAGAAGTCCGGCTGGCGCTTGCGCATGGCTTCGTAGATTTTCATGCCGCCGAATTCGGGATTGATGCCCCAGCCCTGGCCTGCGGTATCACCGCTCCATACGAAACGCACAGGGCTCTTGCCGTCCGGCGCTGGCAGCGTGCGGAAGCTGCCGGTCGCAATTTCGCTGCCGATTTTCAGGTCGGTGGCGCTGTCGTAGGAGACGCGCAAGAAGATCTTTTCACCGGAGGGCAGGCCTGTCAACTCAATACGGCTGGTGAAATCGCTCGCCTCCGTCGCTGTCGGACCGAGGATTTGGCGGGGATTTAGGAAGGCTTCGGTGGTGTCGAATTCGACCCGCATGCGGGCAGGGCGGTCGGAGCGCGACCACACGATTGCTCGGCCATCGGCGATGTCGCCAATCTGAAATCCGTACGGCAGCTTGGGGCGCTCGGATTCGGCAGCAATGATGTTCGGTGCTGCAGTAGAGCTGCCGGAGCCGCAACCGGAAAGCCCAAATGCTGCAGTGCCTACGGTGAAAGCTCCGGTGTGGGTCAGGAAGCGCCGGCGGGTGTAACCAGGATTTGTCATATTGAAGCCTCATTGATGTTAAACGGGACATCAATGTATTTTCGAAATATGACGGGCAATTGACGAGAGGCCTCTTTGCGATCGAAGAGGCCTCTCGGGGGAAACGCTATTACTTGGCGGCGGCTGGAGCTGCAGCCGGTGCAGGCGCCGCGGCCGTGGCCGGGGCCGGGCTCGCCTTCACTTCGGACTTGGTTTCAGCTGGCTTCTCGGCCTTCTTGTGGGTGCCCTTGTGCGCAGTCTTCTTTTCGACTTTCGCGTCGGTCTTGGCTTCCACTTTCGCTTCTACCTTGGCTTCTGCTGCTGGAGCAGCTGCCGGTGCCGGAGCGGCCGGAGCAACCGGGGTGGTCGCGAATGCAGCGGTAGCGAACAGGCCGGCGATCAGGGTAGCGATGGTCTTTTTCATGGTGCGAGTCCTTTAAGTCGAATTTGGGGGCTGAGTACTTGGCGGAGATTACTTGGCTGCTGGAGCTGCGGCAGGAGCAGGTGCAGCAGCCGGTGCAGGCGCCGCGGCCGTGGTCGCAGCCGGGCTCGCCTTCACTTCAGACTTGGTTTCAACAGGCTTCTCTGCCTTCTTGTGTGCGGTTTTGTGCACGGATTTCTTTTCGACCTTTGCATCGGTCTTGGCTTCCGCTTTCGCTTCTACCTTGGCTTCAGCTGCAGGCGCCGCTGCTGGCGCTGGAGTGGTTGGAGCAACCGGGGGGGTAGCAAAAGCAGCGGTAGCGAACAGGCCGGCGATCAGGGTAGCGATGGTCTTTTTCATGGTGTGTGTCCTTTTAATGATTAGTGTTTAAGTTCGGTAGCGAGGATTACTTGGCTGCTGGCGCTGCGGCAGGCGCTGGCGCCACGGCGGTGGTCTTGTGCGTGCCTTTATGTTCGGTCTTCTTCTCGACTTTCGCGTCGGTCTTGGCTTCTACCTTGGCCTCAGCCTTGGCGCTGGTGGCTGCGACGGCTGCCGCAGGAGTCGCTGCTGGCTCTGGAGTGGTTGGAGCGGCTGGAGTGGTAGCGAAAGCAGCGGTAGCAAACAGGCCGGCGATCAGGGTAGCGATGGTCTTTTTCATGGTGCGTGTCCTTTGGAAGAAATTATGTAAATCGTTTAGCTAATTAGTTGATTACTTCTTTTCAGCGGCAGGTTTCTGAACTTCCTGCTTCACTTCCTGTTTGACTTCGGCTTTGACCTCAGCTTTCACTTCAGCCTTTACTTCCGGGACCGCTGGGGTAGCTGGGGCAGGAGTTTGTTGTGCGAATGCGGCGCTTGCGAACAGACCGGCGATCATGGTGGCGATGACTTTTTTCATTTTTAAATCCTCACTATTAGTTGATCTTGTGTAGCGCACTGTTTCCTGTGTCACTGAGCTGAAAACGGGCTCACTCAGCAGTATGTTGACGGTCATTACAAACCCTTACATTTGTCGCAGATTTACAAAACTTTACGCAGGACTCATAGAGGCGACATGCGCGCCCCCTAAAGTGGCCATACCCACTAACCCTTATTAGGAGATGTCATGAACAAGAAGTCCTGGATCGCAATCGCCGCAGTTGTCGCCGCCCTGGGCGGTACCGCCGCCTATGCCGGCGCAGACCATGGAAGCGGCCATGGCCACGGTCGCGGACACAGTCCATGGACGATGGATGCCGCCCAGGCGGATAAGCACATCGAAACCATGGTGGCGCACATCCTGCCCGACGCTACCGAGGCCCAGAAATCGCGCCTGACCGAAATTGCCAAGGCCTGCTTCAATGACGTCAAGCCGATCCACCAGCAGTTGCAGGAGGGGCATGAGGCGATGCACAAGCAGTTGGCGCAGCCAGCCATCGACCGCGCTGCGCTGGAAACCCTGCGCGCTGACCACATGAAAAAAATGGACCTGATGTCGCGCCGCGTGCTGGCTGCTGCGATGGATGCTGCCGAAGTCCTCACGCCCGAACAGCGCGCGAAGTTCAACGGCGCCCTGCATATGATGGCGATGAGCCATATGGGGAGCCATTAAGCTATAGTCTCAACCATGTCCCAACCCCTTGTCCTCATCATCGACGACGACCAGCGCCTGGCGGCGATGGTTGAAACTTACCTGGCCCAGAATGGCCTACGCGTGGAGCATGCCGAAACCGCGCAGGCCGGCCTGGACCGGCTGGCGCAGGCCGACGCAGGCAGCTTTTCCGCCCTGATCCTGGACCTGATGCTGCCCGACGTCGATGGGCTGGAAGTCTGCCGCCGCCTGCGCAATATGCCACAGCCGATGCGCAGCCTTCCGGTGCTGATGCTGACGGCCAAGGGGGACCCGCTCGATCGCGTCATCGGTCTGGAGCTCGGCGCCGACGACTACTTGCCGAAGCCTTTCGAGCCGCGCGAGTTGCTGGCCCGCCTGCGGGCGCTGTTGCGCCGCCCGGCGCTGGCTGATACCGGCGGTGCGGCGGGGCCGGCAGCAGCCGGGCTGCCGGCCGCCGAACCGCCGTTGCGCTTTGGTCGGCTCGAAATCGACCCCGGCGCGCGCATCGTGCGTGTCGACGGCGCCGAGCGGCCGCTTACGGCCTATCAGTTCGACCTCCTGATGGCCTTTGCCCAGCGTGCCGGCCGGGTGCTGTCGCGCGAACAGTTGATCGACGCGCTGAAAGGAGGAACGCTGGAGCCTTTCGACCGTTCCATCGATGTGCACGTGGGCCGGGTGCGCGCCGCTATTGAGGATGATCCGAAGGCGCCGCGCCGCATCATTACCGTGCGTGGCGCGGGATATGTCTTCGCCAAGGTGCAGGATGCGTAACTTCGGCTCGCGCATGTATGTGCGCATTTATGCGACGCTGCTGGCCTGCATTGTGCTGGCCGTGCTGATGTTCGGCTACATCCACTTCTGGTTCGCGCCGCCGCGCCATATGCCGCGCAATGCCACCATGGCGGTGATGCTGCTGCTGTTGATGATCGCGATTGTGATTGCAGCGGGCGCCTATCCCGTCGTGCGCCGCATTACGCGCCGGCTGGAGCAGCTGCAGGGCAGCGTGCAGGCCTGGGGCAGGGGCGACCTGGGCGCGCGCGTGGATGTGCATGGGGCGGACGAGGTAGCCCAGTTGGCCGCCAGTTTCAACGATTCGGCGGCGCGCATCGAGGCACTGGTGGGGGCGCAGAAGTCCCTGTTGGCCAATGCATCGCACGAGCTGCGGTCGCCGCTGGCGCGCATTCGCATGGCGGTGGAGTTGCTGCAGGATTCCGCCAGTCCGGCGATACGCCAGGAGTTGGCGCGCAATATCTCCGAGCTGGACCAACTGATCGACGAGGTCTTGCTGGCGAGCCGGCTGGATGCGGTTCCGCAGGAGCATGCAGCGATCGAAGAAGTGGAGCTTACCGGCATCGTCGCGGAAGAATGCGCACGGGTAGGGGCAGTACTGGATGGCGTAGCCGGAGCAGTGCAGGGCGATGCGACGCTGCTGCGTCGCATGGTGCGCAACCTTCTGGAGAACGCGCGCCGGCATGGCGGCGAGGCTGAGGTGAGCGTGATGCTGGCCAGCGCTGGCGGCGGCACCATGCTTGAAATATGCGACCGCGGGCCGGGCGTGCCGGCGGCTGAGCGGGAGCGGATTTTCGAACCTTTCTACCGGCTGCCGGGCGCTTCGGAAAAGGCGGGCGGCGTGGGCCTCGGCCTCTCGCTGGTGCGCCAGATCGCTCGCCGCCATGGCGGCGAGGTCGAATGCCTGCCGAACGGCGAGCATGGCGCCTGCTTCCGGGTCACGCTCCCGTCAGGCGGTCAGCCATCCGCTTGATGGCGCGCAACTGGCGGCCGCCCTGCACCGAATAGTCCGGATCGTCGTAGCCCCACCAGTCCCAGCATGCTTTCGGATTCGGCATCGGCGTGATTGCCGCCGCTTGCGGGTAGAGCACCACAATGCGGTTGGTGTCGGCCCAGGCGTTGTAGCCCGCGTGGCGCGCGTAAGTATCCTTGAGGGTGCCGATGTCCTGCAAGCAGCCGTGCAGGGCGATGTGCAGCTTGCAGCCGGTGCCACCGGCTTCGCAGCCTGGTGGAATGTAGACATAGCCGGTGTTGGCCATGCCGTGCGTGGTCGGCGCCGGGAGGAATTCGGACTGGTCGAACTCCTGCAGCTTGCCTGCCGGGGCGGCATTGTCGCCGCGTGCTTTCAGCGGGCCGTAGATCCATTGCAGCAGGTTGCCGGCCGCGTCGAAACCGCAGTTGCTGATAAATGGCGCGGCCAGGGCGTCACACCTGTTGCCATAACTGTCGGTCGGCATGGCGTGGCCGGCGGCCAGGTCGCTCTTGAACTGAACCTGTGCGGCGGGGATAAAGGCTGCGTAATATTTGGCCAGGTCGGCCATTGAGGCTGCAGGCACCAGCTTGTCGAGGGTGCCGGAGAACATCCACACGCGGTGCGTGGCCAGCTTCGCAACCGGATCTACCAGGCCCGCTTCGGCGCGCTTGCGGGTCACGGCTGCCAGTTCGGCCACATCGGCGCCTTTGCAGCTGCCGATGGCGTTCATCATGCTGCCTTGCGCGCAGTAGTAGCTGCCACCGGCGATGATGCCCGCGCCAACCACGCTGCCGGAGTAGGCGACCTGGTATTGCACCGCCATGAAGGCGCCCGACGAGAGGCCGGAAATCGACACCTGCTGTGTCTTCATGGCTGGCAGCGGCGCCGGCGCTGCGGTGGCTGCCAGCGCCAACGTGCAGCCGGCAATTGTCATACAATCGGAAATTCGAACGAACCGGAAGAGACTACCCATGCCATCTATCCTCACCAAGTTTGCAGCGCTGTCCGCGCTGAGCCTGAGCGCCGCTGCCGCCTTCGCACAGGCGCCTGCCGCGCAATCTGCAGTCGCAGCAGCCGCCAATGCGCCGGCCGCGAGCTGCCCCGCTATCCTGAAACAGTCCTTCAACCGCCTGCAGGACGATGCGCCGCAGGACCTGTGCCAGTACGCCGGCAAGGTGATCCTGGTCGTCAACACGGCCAGCTATTGCGGCTATACCCCGCAGTACAAAGGACTGGAAGAAGTGTATGCGAAATACGCGGGGAAAGGTCTGGTCGTGCTGGGCTTCCCGTCGAATGATTTCGGCAAGCAGGAACCGGGCAGCAGCAAGGAAATCGCTGACCTCTGCTACAACACCTATGGCGTGAAATTCCCGATGTTCGCCAAGTCGGTGGTGTCGGGCGACGCACCGAACCCGTTCTACGCGAAGCTGATCAAGGCGACCGGCAAGGCGCCGGCCTGGAACTTCCATAAATACCTGATCGACCGCAAAGGCAATGTGGTCGAGAGCTTCCCGAGCAAGGTCAAGCCGGACGACAAGGCCCTGGTTGACGCGCTCGAGAAAGCCCTCGCTGGTTGATTACGCGGCGGCGGCTACCGTCGACGTGGCGAGGGCAAAGCCTTCGTCCAGCCAGCCGGTGATCCCGCCCGTCATGATTTTCACCGGCCGGCCCAGCTTGGCCAGCCGGATTGCCGCGCGCGCTGCGCCGTTGCAGTGCGGGCCGGCGCAGTAGGTCACGAAAACGGTCTCCGGCGGGTACTCGGCCAGCTTGGAGCCGATGATCTTGCGGTGCGCCAGGTCCACCGCGCCTGGCACGTGGCCCGCCGCATACTTTTCCGTTCCCCGCACGTCCAGCAGCACGAAGTCCTGCTGCGCGGTGCCCATCACGCTGTGGACATCCCAGCAATCCGTTTCAAAACGCAGCGAATCTTCAAAGTGGGCGAGCGCCTCGGCGCTGGGAGCGGCGGCGACTTCGGTGACGATGGATGGCATCTGGTTTCTCCTGTGGCGTTGAAAGTGACTCCATTCTCGGCCGCCGCGGCTTAGCGCGGCAGTGGCGCGAATGCCATATTGCGTTAAGATTGCGCCATGAGCGCGAAAAAACACATGGTTGTGGCGCTGGCCTACGATGGCCTGTGCACTTTCGAATTCGGCTGCACGGTCGAACTGTTCGCCCTGGATCGCCCGGAATTGGGCGTCGACTGGTATGACTTTGCCGTCTGCGCGGTCGAGCCGGGCCCGATCCGCGCAGCGGGCGGCATCGTGGTGCAGGCGCCTTACGATCCCTCGCTGCTGGAACGGGCCGATACCATCGTGATCCCCGGCTGGCGCGACGCCGATGAGGCGCCGCCGGAAGCCCTGCTGGCGCAAATCCGTGCCGCCCATGCGCGCGGCGCGCGCCTGTGCACCATCTGCTCGGGCGTATTCATCCTCGCCGCGGCGGGCTTGCTGGACGGCCGCCGCGCTACGACGCACTGGCGCTACGTCGAGCGGCTGGGGCGGCGCTATCCTCGCGTGCATGTGCTGGCGGACGACCTGTATGTCGACGAAGGCCAGATCATTACCTCGGCTGGATCGGCAGCGGGACTGGACATGCTGCTGCACCTTGTGCGGCGCGATTACGGCGCGCGGGTCGGCAATATGGTGGCGCAGCGTCTGGTGGTGGCCCCGCATCGCGAGGGCGGGCAGGCGCAGTTCCTGCCGCGTCCCATGGCGCACGATGAGCAAGGCAGGTTGTCGCGCCTGATGGACTGGCTGCGCAGCCATCCCGCCGAGCCGCACACGGTGGCCAGCATGGCCGAGCGCGCGGCCATGAGCCCGCGCACCTTACAGCGCCAGTTCCAGGACGCTACTGGCATGGGGCCGGTCGAATGGCTGGCCCGCGAGCGGGTAGCGATTGCGAAGGATTTGCTGGAGTCGCCGGACATCGCCTTGGCACAGGTAGCCGAGCGGGCAGGTTTCGGCTCGGAAGAGTCGCTGCGCCACCATTTCCGCCGCATCGCCTCAACCACGCCCGGCGCATACCGGCGTGCTTTCCTTGTCACGGCCAATCGTGCGGCATAAGCTGAGGGCTCACTTCACAAGGAGATTCAAATGGCTTATGTCGATGGATTCATTGTGCCGGTTCCCAGCAAGAACATGGATGCGTACCTGGAGATGTCGCGCCAGTGCGCCAAGGTGTGGCGCGAATATGGCGCGATCGAGTATCGCGAGACCGTCGCCGACGATGTGAAAGTAGGCGTTCACACTTCCTTCCCGCAGGCGGTCAAGCTGGAGGACGGCGAAGTAGTGGTGTTCTCGTGGATTATCTATCCCTCGCGCGAAGTGCGCGACTCCTGCAACGAGAAAGTCATGTCGGACCCGCGCATGAAGGACATGATGGATCCCGCCAGGATGCCGTTTGACGGCAAACGGCTGATCTATGGCGGCTTCGAAATGCTAATCGACCTGTAGGCTCGCGCGCATCGCGCCGCGCAGGGAATTGCACACCACGATTTCCTCCGCGGCGAGCAGCATGTCGCGTGTGACGACGCGTTCCTGCGCGCCCCAGGCATCGATGATCACCGCACGCATCACACCCGGCAGCATGCCACTGGATAAAGGCGGCGTTATCCACAGGCCATCCATGCGGAGGAAGACGTTGCTGCGTCCTCCTTCCGTCAATTCTCCACGCTCATTGAAGAACAGCTTGTCGAAGGCGCCTTGGGTATCGGCGGCTTTCCAGGCCGCGTCGTAGCGTTCGCGAATGGTGGACTTATGGCGCAGGAACAGGTCGCTGCTGTCGGTGGCTTCGTCAGCCAGCAGTACACGAACCGGTTCCTGCAGCGGCGACAGAGCGCCGCTTTGCACGGCGAAGGCGCCGGCGCTGTTCATCGCGAGCCGCAGGCGGTGCGGCTGGCCTGCGAGCAGGGACTGGCAGGCCAGCGTGAGGTAGGCTCGGGCGGCAGCTTCATCCCAGGCAAAGCCGAAATAGCGCGCCGATGCCGCCAGGCGTTGCAGGTGGCGCTCCAGATGGCGGGGGCCGGCTTCGCGCGTGGCATGCATGGTTTCGAACAGTTCGAAATCGTTCGAGAGGCCGGTCAGGAAGCGGGCCTTCAACTGGCATTCGGCGAATTCGTCGTGCGGCTCGCTGTCGTAGACGATGCCGGCGCCGACGCCCATCACACCTTTGCGGATACCGTTTTGCTCCGCCTGCAGCGTGAGCGTGCGGATCGGGACGTTCAGGCAGAAATCGCCACCCGGGGCGAACCAGCCGACGGCGCCGGTGTAAATGCCGCGTGGTTCGGGTTCCAGCTCGGCGATGATCTCCATGGTGCGCTTCTTGGGTGCTCCGGTGATGGAGCCGCAAGGATAAAGCGCGCTGAAGATCTCTCCCAGCGTGGCGCCTTCGCGCAGGCGGGCCTGCACGGTGGAGGTCATCTGCAGCACGCTGCTGAAACGCGTGACTTCGAACAGTTTCGGGACCTCGACGCTGCCGGTAGCGGCCACCCGGCCGATATCATTGCGCAGCAGGTCGACGATCATCAGGTTTTCAGCGCGGTTCTTCGGGTCGGCCGCGAGGGCAGCAGCTCGGCGAGCATTTTCCGCTTCGTCGGCAGCAGCGGGGGCGGTGCCCTTCATCGGGCGCGCGGTCAGTGTTTCGCCTTCCTTGCGCACGAAAAGTTCCGGCGACAGCGACAGGACGGCGCGGCCATCGTCAAAGCCGATCAGCGCGCCGTACGGCACCGGCTGGCGGGCACGCAGGCGCTGATACAGCGCAAACAGCGAACCGAAGGCGTCGAAATGCAGGCGATAGGTGTAGTTGACCTGGTAGGTGTCGCCGGCGGCGATGTAAGCGCGGATGCGCTGGATGGCGTCGACAAACTGCGCTTCGCTCACATTGGCGCGGATGCTGGCCACGCCGGCCGGTGTGGTATCGGCTGCGGCCTGGGCGGCCAGCCAGTCTGCGACCTCCGCCTGCGACAGCTCGTCGCAGCGCTCGAACAGCAGTACCTGCGCCAGTGGCGGCGCGTCGTGTGCGGCAGCGCGCGGCTCGACGCCGACGATATGGTGTCCCAACTCGTAGCTGAGCACGGGCACCGCGTGCAAGCCGCGTGCGAGAGCCTGCTCCATGCCGGCTAGCACGCCTGGCCAGCCGGAGAAGTCGCTGCAGGCGAGGGTAGCGTGATGTCCGGTGTAGAGGCGGGATAACCGGCCAGCGCCGGTGGCTGGATCGACGCTAGCGTCGTCCAGCAAAGCAAAGGACAAGCAGTTCAATTCAGCAGCAATGCAATCTGTACGGCGGCGTCTTGCGAAGGATTCGACTTGAAGCCGCTCTTGGCGTATCGGTGCCAACGGCCCAGCACAAAGCTGACCAGCAGCCCGGCGCGGGCGGTGACGTCAGCCTCATGGGCCTGGCCTTCGGCCGCTGCAGCACGCAGCGCCTGTTTCAGTGCCAGTTCCACGCGGTCGTAGAACTGGTTCATACGCTGCTGCAGGCGCTCGTCTTCGTTGACCAGCGCGTCGCCGATCAGCACCCGGGTCATGCCAGGGTTGCTGCTGGCGAAATGCAGCAGCATGCCCAGGATGTCGCGCGCCTGGGCCAGGCCGTCCGCTTGCTTGTCGGCGATCTGGTTGATCAGGCCGAACACGGTGGACTCGATGAATTCGATCAGGCCCTCGAACATCTGGGCCTTGCTGGCGAAATGGCGGTACAGTGCCGCCTCGGAGACATCCAGCTTGCGCGCCAGCGCAGCAGTAGTGATCTTTTCTCCTTTTGGATGCTCCAGCATTTCAGCCAGTGCCTGGAGGATTTGCAGCTTGCGCTGTCCGGGCTGTGTACTTGCCATAGGTTTTGGACCAGTTATTTTAAGTTTCTGACAGATTTTACTTTGACATCAAGCCATGCCGGTTTTTTCCCCGGTTTCAGCAGGTATTGCGTCACCCACACCGTGCGCATGCCCAGCGCATGCGCCGAACGCAGGTTATCCAGCGTGTCTTCGACAAGGATACACCGGCGCGGGTTCAGGCCCTTCCGGCGCATCAGCCGCCGCAGCATGACGCGCGATGGCTTGGGGCGCAACTGGCGATGCACATGCATTGATTCGATGGTGATCTGGTCGCTGAAATGCCGGCCGATGCCCATATGCCCGACCACCTTGCGCGCGTAATCGCGTGGCGCATTGGTCAGCAGGATCTTGCGGCCGGGCAGGCGGCGCAGGAGCTGGCCCAGGCCGCGCTCATAGCGGATCATCGACTCGATTTCCGGCAGGTCGTGCGTCTCGCGCAGGAAGTGGGCCGCGTCCACGCCATGGTGGCGCACCAGTCCAAGCAGGGTGGCGCCGTAGCGCTGCCAGTAAAGGGCGCGGGTGGCGCTGATTTCCTCTGCGCTGGCCGGCGTGTCGCCGTCGCCCAGCACGCGCGCCATGTACGCGTTCATCTTCTCCACCATGGCGGGGAAGATGGCATGCGATGCATTGTGCAGCGTGTTGTCCAGGTCGAACAACCAGACCGGTGCCAAAGGTTTAATATTCACGTTCTACTTGGAGAGACTATGCGACGCACGATTATAGTGATGTTTTGCCTGCTGCTTGGATTGAGCTTTTCGGCCACTGCCGCCCCGCCGGCGCGCGGCGCGCTCTACAAGCTGGAATACGCTGGCCATACATCGTGGCTGTTCGGCACCATCCACGTTGGCCTGCCCGACTTCTACCCGCTGGAGCCGCGCGTCACGCAGGCCATGGAACGCGCCACGGCGGTGGCGCTGGAAGTCGATCCCGCCGCCGATCCGGCCAAGTCGATGGCGGTAATGCGTGAGTACGGCCTGTATGCGCCCGGCACTGGCAGCGCCATGACCGACATCCGCCCCGAATACCGCCCGCGCCTGGAAAGCATGTTGAAGAAGCACGGCATCGCGCCGGAAATGGTGGCGTCGATGAAACCATGGCTGATCGTCATGATGATCACCATCGGCGAATACCGTGCGCTGGGCTACCGTCCGGAGCTGGGCGTCGACCTGCAGCTGGCGCGCACCGCCCACGGCCGCAACCAGCGCGTGGTGGAACTGGAATCGGTCGGCGGCCAGGCCGCGCTGTTCGGCCGCCTGACGCCGCAGGAACAGGCGCGCTTCCTGGAAGACAGCCTGGATACCTTTGAAGACAGCAAGCAGGGCGTGCAGCCGCGCGACCTGGTCGACGCCTGGGCTTCCGCTGATGCCGCCAAATTCGACGCCCTGGCGCGGGAGGTGGAAGAGGACAAGACCTTCTCCGGCAAATTCATGAAAAAGGTGTTGCTGGAAGAGCGCAATCCCGTGCTGGCCGACGGCATCGTGGAAATGATGAAAAAAGAACAGCACAGCTTTGCCGCTATCGGCACTCTGCATCTGGTCGGATCGGGAAACGTTGCGGAACTGCTGCGCCAGCGTGGCGTGAAAGTAGAGCGGATCTACTGAGGAGAATGGTGCCCTTGACGTGGATTGAACACGTGGCCTCTCCCTTACCAAGGGAGTGCTCTACCACTGAGCTACAAGGGCATTCACGTTTTTGGCGGTTGTAGAAAACCGCCAAAAATTTTAGTGAGACCGGATCATAGTGCCAAAAGCCTGTTCGGTCAAGACTTCCAGCAGCAGGCTGTGTTCAATTCGCCCGTCGATGATGTGCACGGTGTTCACGCCGGACTTGGCAGCGTCCAGTGCGGAAGAGATTTTTGGCAGCATGCCGCCCGAAATCGTACCGTCGGCGAACATTTCGTCGATTTCGCGCGCCGACAGGTCGGTCACCAGGTTGCCGTTCTTGTCCTGCACGCCGGCGATGTTGGTCATCATGATCAGCTTTTCAGCTTTCAGGATCTCGGCGATCTTGCCGGCGACAACGTCAGCGTTGATGTTGTAAGCCTGGCCATCTTTACCGAAGCCGATCGGGGAAATAATTGGAATAAAGGCATCATCCTGCAGGGCTTTCACCACGGCCGGGTTGATCGCCTCGATCTCGCCGACGAAGCCGATGTCCAGGAATTCGCCTGGTTTTTCCTTGTCCGGCATGGCCATCTTGCGGGCGCGGATCAGGCCACCGTCCTTGCCGGTCAGGCCCACTGCCTGGCCGCCGTAGTGGTTGATCAGCATGACGATGTCCTGCTGCACTTCGCCGCCCAGCACCCACTCCACCACTTCCATGGTTTCTTCGTCGGTAATACGCATGCCCTGCACGAAGGTGCCTTGCTTGCCGATCTTCTTCAGCGCATTGTCGATCTGCGGACCGCCGCCGTGCACCACCACCGGGTTCATGCCCACCAGTTTCAGCAGGATCAGGTCGCGCGCGAAGCCGTGCTTCAGGCGCTCTTCGGTCATGGCATTGCCACCGTATTTGATAACGATGGTTTTGCCGTGGTAATTACGGATGTACGGCAGCGCCTCGGCCAGGATCTGAGCCTTGACTTGGGGCGTAACGCCGCTCAGGTCAGTGGACATATCCGGGTCGCGGGCAGGCAGGTTGGTCATGGCGGGGGTTCCAGAAAATTAGATTTAAGGTCAATGGTGCGCATTATAGGGCCAATCGAGTTGTAATTTACGGTTTGATCCGCTAGTCTGGCCATCTCCCTTACGCATGATTGCATTGATGATATGAGCACCTGTGAGCGTTGCGGCGTCGAGTTCCACTGCGCCATGGCCGATGCGCCAGCCGGGCAGAAGCCGACTGGCGCGCCGGGCGAGACGCCGTGCTGGTGCACTTTCCTGCCGCTTGCGATTCCGGTTCCCGGGGCCGATGCCGTCGGCTGCTGGTGTCCTGCCTGCCTGCGTGCCCATATCGCCTCCCTGGAAAACCGACCTGATGTTGCTTCAACCTGACCTGCTCGGCTTTATCGCAGCCTTCTGCACCACTTTCGCTTTTGTACCCCAAGTCCTGCTGGTTTGGCGCCAGCGTCATGCCGACGGCATCTCCACCGGCATGTACCTGATCTTCAGCTTTGGCGTGCTGCTCTGGCTGATTTATGGCCTGCAAACCAATGCCTGGCCAGTGATTATCGCCAACGGCATCACCCTGGTGCTGGCCCTGTGCGTGTTGGCGATGAAACTGCACTTTTCGCGGCGCTGAAGAAGCGCATCATCTCCCGGCTGGCATCCGGCCCGCGCGGGTCGGTGTAGCTGCCTTCCGCGCTACCGCCGGACCAGGCATGGCCGGCGCCGTGGATCACCCAGTGCTCTCCGAGAGGCGAGCCGTCTTCCAGCCAGTGCGCCTTCAGCGTGAAGGCGTGGCCGTCGGGTACCTGGCCTGCCAGCGTGGCCGGACTGGCCTGCTCGCCCAGCGGATGGCTGCGCAAGCCCTGCGCCAGCACTTCCTCGCCGTTCGCCGGGTGCACGGTGCGGTCCTGGTCCCCGTGGAACACGATCACCGGCTGGCCCGCCGTCAGGGCCGCCTGCGCGCGTGCGGCGCCGCGCCGCATGGCCAGCAAGGCTGATGGCAGGTCGCGCGCCGCGGCGAAGGGCAGGCCCGAATGCACGCCGACGGCGGCAAACAGGTCCGGGTACAGGGTGCCGGCGATGACGGCCATGGCGCCGCCAGCCGACAGCCCGGCGATGTAAACCTCGCTTTGCAGTACCGGATAGCGCGCCATGACGTCCCGCGTCATGGCGGCGATGATGGCTGGTTCGCCCTGGCCACGCTCCTGGTCTAGGGCGCTGAACCAGTTCCAACATCGGGTGTGATTGGCGTCCGGCGTTTGCGCCGGATAGAGCACCAGGCAGCCGCGCTCCTCGGCTACCGCATTCATTTGCGTGCCGGCGGCGAAATCGTCGGGATCCTGCAGGCAGCCGTGCAGCATCACCAGCAACGGCATGGGCTGGCCTTCGTAACAGGATGGGACGTAGAGCTTGTAACTGCGGTTGCCCGCGCGGCAATGGAAATCGCCGCCGAAGAACTGCGGCTGGCCGGGGGCGGTCCGGCCCAGGCGGTGGCGCGCGAGTTGGCCCAGGGCGCGGGAAAACCAATGGCGATCGAGCTTCATAAGCACCTCGGAGGCTGGTTGGTCAGGTTGTCTCCTCGCCACTCCTTTTTGTTCTGGTGCCCCATCAGTATAGGGCCATTCCAGGCACTTTTGCCGCACTGCGGTAAAATGTCGGCCATGAGTACTGAACTGCCGCCAGGCGCGCCGGAACTGGCCACGCCCGTGCCATCACCCTGCATCAGCCTGTGCAAGATGAACCAGAACACTGGTTTTTGCGAAGGTTGCCTGCGCACCATTGACGAGATCGTCGCCTGGTCGCGTGCCGACGACGCATACAAGCGCGCCGTGTGGGCTGAGCTGCGCCGCCGTGAGCAACTGATCGACTTTGACTGACGCAATGAAGCTACACCCATCCATCCACGTTTTCGAACGCGGCTGGCTCTCGTCCAATAATGTCCTGCTGTTGGGCCGCCACGACGCTGCCATGATCGACAGCGGCTATGTCGCGCACAAACAGCAGACGCTCGACCTGGTGCGGCACACCTTGCACGGCCGCCGCCTGGACCGGCTGTACACGACGCACCTGCATTCCGACCACTGCGGCGGCAATGCTGCGCTGCAGGCGCATTTCGGCTGCAACACCTATATCCCCGAGCCGGAAGCTGAAAAAGTACGTCACTGGGATGAAGACGCGCTCAGTTTCAAGGCAACCGGCCAGCAGTGCGAACGATTTTCCATCGACGGCGTGATTACCGCCGGCGAAACGCTGACGCTAGGCGACCTGGAATGGCAGGTGCTGGGTGCACCGGGACACCACGCCCACTCGGTGATCTTCTATTGCCCGTCCGAGAAGGTGCTGGTATCGGCCGACGCGCTGTGGCAAAACGGTTTCGGCGTGATCTTCCCCGAGCTCGAAGGCGAAGAAGGATTTGCGGAAGCCGCGGCCACGCTGGACGTGATCGCCGGACTGGATGTGAAAGCGGTTATCCCGGGCCACGGTGCGGTGTTCGAGGACGTGGAAGCCGCACTGGCGCGCGCCCGCCGCCGCCTGGACTTCCTGTCGGCCGACCCCAAGCGTAATGCAGAATACGCGGTCAAGGTTCTGCTCAAATTCCTGCTGCTGGAGCGCCAAAGCATGCCGGTGGCCGACGTGGTGCCGCTGTTCGCCTCGATCCCGTTGATGCAGGCGATCGCCAGCCGCCACCTTGGTATGAGCACCGAACAATTGGCCGCGTGGGCCGTCAAACAACTGGTGCGCGCCTGCAGCGCACGCGTCGAGAACGACATCCTCCTCAACGACGGCTGACTTCGTGTCACACCATGGGGTCACACCCCGAGAGTGACACGGACTCTGCTAAGCAATAGTCGCGTTCGTGTCACACTTAGGGTGTGACCCCAAGGTGTGACACGGGCTCGGCTATACTGGTTGCATGAGCGACCAATCCCCGCGTGTCCAGCATGTCAGGCAGGTTCTGTTATGGCCGTTGCGGCTGATGCCGCCAGATGGGGCCGAGCGCGCGCATGCGCGGCCCTGGGAATTTCTTGGGGCTGACTCGCCGTGGCGCGAGGTCACTTCGGCGCAGGACGCCAGCGCGGCCTTCCAGGAGCGCTACTACACAGAATTCGTCAGCTTCCTGCCCTATGTGCAGCGTTTCCTGTTTGGCGCTGGCCAGCGCCGCATCTTCCGCCGCAAGGATATCGCCAAGGTACGCGTGACCACGCAGGCCGGCGTCGAGCCTCGCGTGCTGGATGTGCACAATCTCTGCCTGCATTTTTTCTTCGACGTCGACATCGTGCTGCTGGTGATGGAGGTCGGCGCCAACGACCTGCCTTTCGACGATGCACAGGATTTGCTGTACCGCTTCGGCCGCGCCTACCCTGCCGGCTGGGATGACGCCGGTAACGCGCTGCATTGCATGCATGGCGTCGAATGGCTCGATGCCCACGGCCGCCTGCTGGTGCGATCCGATGCGCAGGAGCGGCAAGCCTTCATCGACCAGGTAGTGCGCCACCAGGCGCCGCGTATTGCTTCACACTGGCGCTACTTGCTGGAACCGATGGAGCCCGATGCGCCCGGAGCTACGGCGGCGTTGCGCTACCGCCAGGTGGAGTACTACCGCATGCCGATGATGGCCTACCTTGCCGTCGACCGGCCGAGCGAGCTTTCGCCGTCGGACTTTGCGGCCCTGGGCACGATGGCCGGTACTTCGTCCGCTCCTGCCGATGCTCAGCGCACGCAGTCGGACGGTGTCGACCGCCGCTTTTTCTATGACCGTTTCTGGTGCAATGGCGGCGCCGCGCCTTACACGCGGTATATCTGCAGCGGTTATGCCCTGGTCGTGGTGGGCGACGCGGCTTCGCAATTCTTCTGCTGCAAGGAGCGCGGCGTGCTGTCGCAGTTCCGGCACCAGCACTTCCTGCTGTTCATGATCGCCCACCTGCAGAAGGCATCCCTGCTGATGTTTTCCGACCGCCTGGCGGAGGCGCTGACGCAATTGCAGGTGACGGATGCCGACAGTGTGCGTTCTTTCAAGCGTCGCATCCGTTACGCCTTCGAGAGCTTCCTGCGATTCACGCACCGCTACTGGTTCACCGAAATCTCGGACCAGCAGCAGATCCGCGCGCTGTTCCGCATGTGCGGCCAGCACCTCGACATCGAGCGTGCTTACGTGGAAGTCAAAACCCGTGTGGCCGACATGAACGGCTACCTGGAAGCGGACAGCCTGCGGCGCCAGGCCAATACCGTTGTGCGCCTGACGGTCGTCACCATCTTCGGCATGATCGGCACCATCACTACCGGCTTCCTTGGCATGAATCTTCTGGCGGAAGCCGATGCGCCAATGTCGCGCCGCGTATGGATCTTCGGCTCGGTGTTCGTCATCACTACCGCGCTCACCGTGTACACGATGGCGAAGTCCAAGCGCCTGTCCGACTTCCTCGATGCGCTGTCCGACGAACGCCTGTCGGTGTGGACCAAGGTAAAGGCCTTGCTCGGGGTGTGGCGTTCTTAAATTGACAATATTTCATGCGCGCTGCAAGATCAGGTTTTATATCGCCTGTGAGCCTTCATGAAGCCAAGCCGTATCGCCACCGCTGTAGCCCTTTGTTTCTCCCTGTCGGGATTTGCCTGCGCCAGCGACGCGCCGATTACGCGCGTGACCCTGTATTCCGGGACCGCCACCGTGGAGCGCCAAGCCCAGGTTGCCCCTGGCATGAAGGAATTGGAGATCACCGGTTTGCCGGCCAATTTCGATGCGCACACGCTGCGCATCCAGGCTTCCCCGGGCGTGCAGGTCGGCCAGATCGTGACGCGCGACGTGGGACAGGCGGAAGCAGTCAGCCCGCGCGAAGCGGAGCTGGAAGCGAAATTGCAGGCGCTGGAAGACAGCCGTGACCTGCTGAACGTGGAGATTGAGTCGTCCGTGCTGGTGAAAAACTACCTGTCCAAGCTGAATGGTGGCGAGAATACCTCGACCCCGGTCGACGGCAAGTCTCTCGGTGCCGCGGTCGACACGATCAAGCGCGGCGGCCGTGAAGCCTTGGCGCAGATCCAGCGCAGCCAGATCCAGCTGCGCGAGATCGACAAGAAAATAAAGACGGTACAGCGCGAACTGGAGAAGGTGCGTAGCGGGGCGCGCGACCAGCGCAGCATTACCATTGCCGTCGCGGCGCAGCAAGCTGGCAGTGTCCAGCTTTCCTATCAGGTCAATCGTGCGGGCTGGAAGCCGGCTTACCGTGCCTCTCTGAACTCCACGACGTCCACCATCGAACTGGAACGCATGGCGGTAGTTGCGCAGAAGTCCGGCGAGGACTGGAGCAGCGTCGAAATGCGCCTGTCGACCGGCCAGCCGCGTCTTTCGCCGCAGGCGCCCGAGCCTGTGCCGCAGCGCCTGACCTACTATCCGCCAAGGCCGCCGCAGCAGCACAACTATGGTGCTGCGCCGGAAGCTCCGATTGCAGCGGCCCCGGCTCCCGTGATGGTCACTGGCAGCCGCATAGCCCAGGATACTTTCATCCCACCTGTGCTGGAAACGCAGGGCACGTTCGATACGGAATTCGCTGTTCCCAACCGCGTCACCCTGGCATCCGACGGCCGCGAAATCACGCTGGCCCTGTCGACCCTGAAGGTCGCCGCCAAGCAGCGCGTGCGTGTGGTTCCCCGCCAGGAGAAATTCGCCGTGATAACGGCGGAAGCCGAGCGTCCTTCCGGCGTCTGGCTGAACGGGAATATCCAGTTATTCCGCGATGGCGGTTATGTCGGCGCTACCCATTGGAACACCCAAGCGTCGGACAAGCTGGCGCTGTCCTTCGGCCGCGATGACCTGGTGCGCGTCACGGTGGATCGCGCCGACCAGCAGTCGGGCAGCCGCGGATTCCTGTCGCAGCGCGGCGAACAGCAGGTGGCGGACGTGTTCACGATCAGCAGCTTCCACAAGACGCCGGTCGACTTGCTGGTGCTGGAATCGACGCCTGTCAGCGCGTCGGAAGAGATCAAGGTGAAACAGGTGTTCTCGCCGCAGCCTGGGATTGCGGCGTGGGAGCAGCGCCAGGGCGTGGTGGGTTGGGAAAAAACCATGGCGCCAAATGAGACCATGAAGATCAACGTCGGCTACAGCATCACGTATCCGAAAGAGGGTACAGTAGGCGGCATGCAAAATTTCTGAGGCCAACGCCATGACACTACCAGCCGCATTGCAGCACCTGGCCCTGCCAGTCATCGCTTCCCCCATGTTCATCGCCAGTGGCCCTGCGCTGGTGGCAGCCCAGTGCAAGGCGGGTATCGTCGGCTCCTTCCCTGCACTGAATGCGCGGCCGAAGGAATTGCTTGATACCTGGCTGACGGACCTGCAAAAGGAACTGGCCGACTACCAGGCCGCCAACCCCGGCGTGCGCGTGGGCCCGATCGCGGTCAACCAGATCGTCCACCATTCCAACGAACGCCTGGAGCACGATGTGGAAGTATGCGTGCGCCACAAGGTGCCGATCATCATTTCCTCGCTGCGCGCGCCGCCTGTGGAAATGTTGGATGCTATCCACAGCTACGGCGGCATCGTGCTGCATGACGTGATCAATATCCGCCACGCGCAGAAGGCCTTGGAGGCGGGTGTGGATGGCCTGATCCTGGTCGCCAGCGGCGCGGGCGGCCATGCCGGGACGCTGTCGCCGTTTGCGCTGGTGGGCGAAGTGCGGCGCTTCTTCGACGGTCCGCTGGCGCTGTCCGGATCGATCGCGACCGGCGACGCGGTGCTGGCCGCGCAGGCGATGGGGGCGGACTTCGCCTACGTCGGTTCGCGTTTCCTGGCCACGCAGGAGTCGAACGTTACCGAGGACTATCGCGAAGCCATTATCGAATCGTCGGCGGCGGACGTGGTTTACACCAACCTGTTCACAGGCGTGCATGGCAACTACCTGAAAAAGTCCATCGTTGCGGCGGGGCTTGATCCGGAAAACCTGCCGGAATCGGACAAGTCGAAAATGAGCTTCAACAGCGGCACAGCCAAGGCATGGCGCGATATCTGGGGCGCTGGCCAGGGTGTCGGCTTGATGCACGATGTGCCGACTACCGCCGAACTGGTGGAGCGAATGACGGCAGAATACAACGCTGCGCGCGCTCGCCTGCAACTCCGCACGTAATAAATGCGCGCGTTTCGTAATGTTTTGTAAGCGCCCATGACAAGGCGTGAACGCAATCACCGGGCTGCGGCCGCTGTTCTGTAAAGTTTTGTAAGCACTGCCGCAGTTCTTCTGCAAAATCCTCATAAAAATCAATGGTTTGTGAATGGCGTCCGTACGCGAGGGCGTCGCTGGTGTCACATTTTTCACGGTGTTAGCATGAATTTACTGATCGACAGCACCCCGTGGAGAAGCCGCCGTGCCAACCAGCCGTATCCTGCGAGCCGCACTAGTCCTGGCGCTGATTTGCACCAGCGCCGCACGCGCCGGCACCCTGGTACTGGAGAGCTGGCGGGTTGACGACAAGGCCCTGTGGGAAACCGTGCTGCTTCCCGCGTTCGAACGCAAGCACCCGGGTATTTCGGTAAAGTTCTCGCCCACCGCTCCCACCGAGTACGACACCAGCCTGGCCGCCCGCTTAGGCAACGGCACCGCAGGCGATATGCTGGCCTGCCGTCCCTTCGACACCTCGTTGCTGCTGTATCGCCGTGGCTATCTGGAAAAGCTGAACGGCAAGGCAGGGATGGAGAACTTCGCATCTGGTTCGCTGGTCGCCTGGCAGACGGACGATGGCAAGGATACTTTCTGTATGCCGGTCGCCTCCGTGATCCACGGCTTCCTGTACAACAAGAAGATCTTCAGGAAGCTGGGCCTGCAGCCGCCCGCGACGGAAGCGGAATTCTTCAACGTGCTGGATGCCGTTCGCAAGAGCCAGTACGCGCCGCTGGCGCTGGGCACAGCCGACGAATGGTTGTCCAGCCAGACCGTGTTCACCAATATCGGCCCGAATTACTGGGGCGGCGAGCAAGGCAGGCGTGCGCTGATCGCTGGCAAGGCCAAATTCACCGACGCGCCCTTCGTTGCGGCCTTCGAGTTCGAGGCGCGCCTGGCAGCCTACATGCCCAAATCGGCGCCGGTGCAGACTTACCGCGATGCCCAACTGCTGTTCGCCCAGGGCGGCGCCGCAATATATCCGGCCGGCTCGTGGGACATCTCCTATTTCAACCAGTTTCCCGACCTTGAGCTGGGCGTATTCGCGCCACCGGTGCAGCAGGCGGGCGACCGCTGCCAGATTTCCGACCACATGGACATCGGCATCGGCATCAATCGCAAGTCGCGCAACAAGGCTGACGCCTACAAGTTCCTGGCCTGGCTCGGCTCCCAGGAATTTGCGGACCTGTACACCAACCGCGTGATCGGCTTTTTCACGCTATCGAATCACCTGATCGCAGTCCGCGACCCGCTGGCCAAGCAGATGGCCGCCTGGCGCACGACATGCGATTCGAACTTCCGCCTGAACGCGCTGATCATGAACCGCGGCTTGCCGAATATGGAAAGCGAGCTTTGGTCGGTAAACGCGCAGGTCCTGAACGGAAAGCTGGGCGCGCGCGAAGCGGCGGCGCGCATCCAGAACGGTTTTGCGAAGTGGTATCTGCCACAGCAGGAATGATCACACTCCCCCAAGCAGTGTGTTGGCCCCGGCATGGGGAGTATGCCGGGGAATTTTTTGCAGCGCTTTAGAGACGATAAGGAAAAAGAAATGAACGGAGCACCGCTAGGAAGGAAGAAACTACCGCAGTTGATCGCGCTGATGTTCGGCACGCTGGCACTGCATAACGTGCAGGCACAGTCTGCGGAGGGCACCGACACCCTGCAGTCTGTGGAAGTTCGCGGCATTCGCGAAACGCTGAAGCGCAACCTGGCCGAGAAGCGCGATGCGCTGAATGTGGTGGATTCCGTCACGGCGGAGGACCTGGGCAAGTTCCCCGACAAAAACGTGGCCGACTCCCTGCAGCGTATCCCTGGCATCTCGGTCGACCGTACCTGGGGCGAAGGCCGCGATATCTTTGTGCGCGGTACCGACAAGAACCTGAACATGACGCAGTTGAACGGCCAATCGGTGGCATCGGCCTACTGGTGGAAAAACGATGCGCAAAGCCGCGGTTTCAACTACGACATCCTGCCGTCCGAACTGGTGGGCAGCCTCGATGTCTTCAAGAGCCCTTCGGCCGATCTTGATGAAGGCAGCATTGGCGGCCTGGTGATCGTCCGCACGCGCAAGCCGTTGCAATTCAAGAAGCCCTTCACCGCGCAAGCCTCGGCGGAAGCGACCTACAGTGAGCTGCCGAAGAAAACCGACCCGCAGTTTTCCGGCTTGGTGAACTGGGTTAACGAAGCCAAGACCTTCGGCGTGCTGGTTGCCCTGAGCCGCCAGGAGCGCACGATGCGCCGCGACGGCCTGGAAAACTTCACCGACGCGACCAAGTACAACATCGTCGACCAGAATGGCGTGGTTACCCCGAACGCATACGCCTCCTGGGGCGGCGGCACGCCGATCTTCCGCCAGGATCGCGAGCGCACCACCGGCAATATCACCCTGCAACTGCGCCCGACCCCGCAATCCGACATATCGCTGAATTACCTTAATTCCGATATGAAGATGGATAACAGCAACCAGAACTACCTGTGGCAGATCGGCGGCCTGGCTGACGCGAACAACAATATTCGTGTGGATAACCCGCGTTTTATCAACAACTCGGACGGCGGCAAGTCCGTGGTGGGAGGCACCGTGGGCCCGGTGAATGGCGTGTCGTTCGAGCCGATCTACCGCGAAGCTTATGTGAAGTCCAAGGTTCTGGACCTGGAAGGCAGCTACGACGGAGACAACTGGAGGCTCCATGCGCAGACCGGCACGACTTCCGGTTCCGGCGGCAGCAAGCATGACCGCAACTTCTGGTTCACCGGGAACACCCGCGCTACGATCAATATCGCGCCGGACACCTACGAGGTGAAATACCTCGACATGAGCCCACTCGACCCCACCAAGCTGACGCTGCAGAGCGCGCGCGACTGGATTCGCCGCATGGAGAGCAAGGAGAACTACGGTCAGGCCGACCTGACCTTCGACCTGGAAAATCCTTACATCAAGTCGGTGAAGGTAGGCCTGAAGTACCGCGACAACAAGGTGCAGAACCGCCGCACCATCGGTACCGTCGGCCCGGGCAGCGTGGGCTGGATTCCTTACACCCTGGCCGACCTCTCCACCGGCGCGTCGCCGATGATCAGCCAGGAGGCCGCAACGGCGGGCTCACTGACCCAGTTCGCCTGGGTGGACGATGCCCTGGCCGCAAGCAAAGGCTTCGCCATGTACGACAAAGGCATGGTCTACAAGGAGGCGAAGGGCGAGTACTACCGTATCCAGGAGAAGATTTCGGCCGCATACGTGCGCGCCGACTACGCCTTCGATAAATGGCGCGGCGACTTCGGCGTACGACTGGTGCGCACGAAACAGACCTCGGATGCCTACCAGGACCTGGACGGCACCGGCAACTATGTGCTGGGCAGCGTAGGCCGCAGCTACACTGACGCACTGCCGAACATCAACGTGGTGTACGACTTCCGCAAGGACCTGCTGCTACGCGCCGCCGCTTCGCGCGTGATGGCCCGCAACACCTTCAGCGACCTGAGTGCCAGCACGGAGGTCAGTGGCACCACCAATGCCGCCACCGCAGGCAATCCGCTGCTCAAGCCTTACCACGCCAACCAATTCGAGATTGGCGCGGAGTGGTATTTCGCCGATGCGTCGCTGCTGTCGGCAACCGCCTTCGCCAAGCAACTCGATACCTTCATTTACACCTCGACGGCGATGGAGAACGTGGCAGGCGTGCAGCGTCCGGTAACCCGCCCGCACAATGCCGACAATGGCGCAAAGGTCAACGGCCTGGAAATCCAGTGGCAGCAGGCGTTTGGCAGCAGCGGCTTCGGCACTGTGGTCAACTTCACCTACACCGACGCCAAGACCGGCGCGGTGGCGGGCGGGCGCAAGCTGAATGTCATCGGCAATTCGAAGAACCAGATGAATGCCAGCGTGTTCTACGAGAAGAACAGCTACAGCGTGCGCCTGTCGTACAACTACCGCTCCAAGTCCTACGGTGGCCTGGACCAAGGCGGCCAGGACGTGACCAGCGCCTACGGCCAATGGGATGCCACCGCCAACTGGGATATCACCCCTCAGTTGAGCATCTTCGCCAGCGCCGTGAATATCGGCAATGAGCTGATCCGCACCAACACCACCGACGGCTTGCCGGTCGGCGTGTACGAAAACGGCGCGCGCTATAGCGTCGGCCTGCGCGGCAAGTTCTGATCTGCCGCAACGCCCCCTCCTGCCCGGGAGGGGGCTTCTTCATCCTCGCCCTTCGGATTCACATGCACAAAGAACAGACCCTCGAGATGGCCGGCGCACAAGCCGTCCCTGGCGCCGGCAGCGTGGCGGTAGCCATGACTTTCATTGGCCTGATGTTTTTCATCCTTGGCTGCGCGACATGGCTGAACGGATCGCTGATCCCCTTTCTCAAGATCGCCTGCGACCTGAACAACTTCCAGTCGTTATGGGTCACGTTTGCGTTCTACATTGCCTACACCTTAATGGCGCTACCTTCTGCCGTGGTGTTGCGCCGTACTGGCTACCGCACCGGCATGTCGATCGGCCTCGCGGTCATGGCCTTCGGCGCGGTGTTGTTCATCCCGGCCGCGCGCGCGGCCTCTTATCCGCTGTTTCTGCTGGCGCTGTTTACCCTGGCCAGCGGCATGACACTGATGCAGACGGCGATCAACCCTTACATCGTCTGTATCGGCGCACGCGAGAGTGCTGCGACCCGCATCAGCATCATGGGCCTGTTCAACAAGACGGCGGGCGTGCTGGTACCGCTGGCATTCAGCGGAATGATGCTGTCCGACTTCGGCAGCTACTCGGACGCGACGCTGGCCGCCATGAGCGCGCCGGATGCGGCGCTGCTGCGCAGCCAGCTCGCGCAACGGCTGGTGCTGCCGTACGGCTTGATGGCTGTGGGTCTGCTGGCGATGGCTGTTATCGTGCGCCTTGCGCCACTGCGTGAAATTCCTGGGCAGCAGGCCAGTGGCGATGAAGGCACTTCCCGCTGGGGGGTGCTGCAGTTCCCGCAACTGGTTCTGGGTGCGCTGGCGCTGTTCGTCTATGTCGGTGTGGAAGTGATTGCGGGCGATACCATTGGCCTGTACGGACATAGCCTGCATGTGGAGAAATTCGGCATTCTCACTTCCTACACCATGGGCTTCATGGTGGCCGGCTATATCGTCGGCATTGTGGCGATTCCCCGCTGGCTGTCGCAGAAACAGGCGCTTTTGCTGTCCGCGGTGAGCGGGATCGCGTTTTCCTTCTGCGTTATCCAGGGTTCGGCCACTGGCAGCGGCTTGTCGCAAGCCTTGTTGGGCGTATTCGGTGTGCCGGCGGTACCGGACACGGTGATGTTCCTCGCCATGCTGGGCTTCGCCAACGCGCTGGTATGGCCGGCAATCTGGCCGCTGGCGCTGGAAGGCCTGGGGCGCTATACCGCCAGCGGCTCGGCCCTGCTGATCATGGGGATCGCGGGCGGCGCTCTGTTGCCGATGCTGTATGGGCACCTTTCCGACCTCTCAGGTTCGCAGGCTGCATACTGGCTGCTGCTGCCATGCTACGCCCTGATCCTGTTCTATGCCGTAAAAGGACACAAAATGACTTCATGGAGATAGAATTGCCGGATCGTTATCTGCTGGAGTAGTAGGTGCACAAGTCCCACCGGCGTTTGCAGATCGCGCGCCTGGCGCGCCTGCTATCACTTCCCCTGATGCTGATGTCATTGGCCGCCGAGGCGGCGGCGCCTTCCTTGCAGGTGCTGCATTGGTGGACTTCGGCCGGGGAGCGCCACGCCGCCAATGTATTGGCGGCGCGCCTGGGGGATGAAGGCGTCGCCTGGCAGGATGCGGCAATTCCCGGCGGCGCGGGCCTTGGGGCAGGCAAGGTCCTGCGCAGCAGGGTCCTGGCTGGCAATGCACCGGATGCGACGCAGATCATCGGCGTCTCGATCGGCGAGTGGGCGGAACTGGGCCTGCTGCTTGAGCTGGATAGCGTCGCCAACTCCGGCAACTGGAACAAGGCGCTTTTCCCCACTGTGCGCGAGCTGGTTCGTCATCGCGGCCATGTAGTCGCGGCGCCGCTCGGCATTCATCGCATCAATACACTTTTCTACAATCGCAGGCTGCTCGAGCGCCTCAACTTGGCGCCGCCAACGACCTGGCCTGAACTCGAGAAGGCGGTGCACCGGCTGCGTGCCGCCGGCATTGCCCCGCTGGTGCAGAGCAGCGAGCCGTGGCAGGTGGCGACCCTGTTCGAAAACCTGTTGCTATTGACCGGCGGTCCTGAGTATTACCGCGAACTGTTCGTGCGCCAAAGTCCGCAGGCGGCCGTCGACCCGCGCCTGGCGCAGTCTTTGCAGCGACTGCGCAGCATGAAGAGCTGGATGCTCAGTCCGGCCGAAGAGCAGCCGTGGACCGAGGCTGTCAAGCGTTTCTCGCGTGGCGAGGCAGCAATGTTCGTGATGGGTGACTGGGCCAAGGCCGAACTGACTGAGCTGGGCCAGGAGATCGACACCGATTTTTCCTGCATCCCGCTGCCCGGCACGGACAACTATCACCTCTACAGCGTGGACACGCTGGCCATGTTCGTCAACGATTACACCCATCAAGCGGCGCAGGAAAAGCTGGCGAAGGCCGTGATGTCGCCGCTCGCACAACAGCAATACAGCGCTGCCAAGGGTTCGGTGCCGGTACGGCGCGACGCCAACCCGGCTGCGATGGACAGCTGCGCGCGCGCGTCGTGGCGCAGTTTCGCGCGAGGCACGGCTGCACAGGCGCCAAGCCTGGTGCACCGCATGGCGGCCGACGAGGAAAGCCGCGACGCCATCATCGCCGAGGTACATCGCTTCTACATGGATGATGCCGTGGCGCCGGCGGAAACGCAGCGCCGTCTGGCCGGTCTCCTGCGGACTTTGAATTTCCGCTCCCACAAACAGCAAGGAAGCCAACATGCCACGCAAGATACTGATCGTCGATGACGACCAAAAAACCCGGCTGCTGCTCAAGACCTACCTGGAGAAAAACCAGTATGAGGTGATCCTTGCCCACAACGGCGAGAGCTTCCTGGCCGAACTGCATGCACACGCCGAGCAATTGTCGCTGGTGATCCTCGATGTGATGCTGCCCGATACCGATGGCTTCGCGCTGTGCCGCATCGTGCGCCAGCGGTCCAACCTGCCGATCATCATGCTGACCGCCAGTTCCGACGAAACCGACCGCGTGGTAGGACTCGAGCTCGGAGCCGACGATTACATCGCCAAGCCATACAGCCCGCGCGAGCTGCTGGCGCGCATCAAGGCGATCCTGCGCAGGGCTGGCGCCGACCCGGCGCCTACCGTGCGTGCATACCACTTCAACGGCTTTACGCTGGACCTGGCGGAACGCACGGTGGTCGATAGCCAAGGCGTGCCGCTGGCGCTGACGGGACTCGACTTCCAGCTCCTCAAGTATTTCGTAGAACACCCCGGCACGGTGCTGGACCGCAGCGTGCTGTGCGAGGAAACGCGCGGGCGAGATGCCGGGCCGCTCGATCGTTCGCTGGACGTGCAGATCAGCCGCCTGCGCCTGCGCCTCAACGACGATGGCAAGCAACCGATGCTGATCAAGACGGTGCGCGGCGCAGGCTACGTGTTTTCCGCCACGGTGGCCGTAACCCATGCGTAGGCTGTGGCCGCAGTCGCTGCTGGCGCGGCTGTCGCTGGTGATGGTGGCAGGCTTGTTGTTGACGCAAGTGGCAGTGAGCTCGCTGTGGACCATGCAGCTGCGCGACAAGACGCGAGCGGACGTGAAATCGGCCGCGCAATACCTGGGGCAGGGCGCGGCCAGCTCAATCCGCTTTTTCCGCAGCTTGCCGCCAAGCTACCGCAACCTGCTGATCCAGCAATTCCGCGAAATGGGCGGCACGCGCTTCTACGTCGCACTGAACCGCGACGAGGTCGAGGTGCAGCCCATCGCGCCGAATGCGTTGGCGCAGGCGGCGCTCAGCACGCTGGAAACCACGCTGCGCAAGGATCTGGCCGGGGAAAACCCCCTGCGGCTCGACTTCGCCTGGCCCGAGCAGTTGACCGTGTCGCCCGACGGCGTGCGCGTCGGCGAGCTGCCGGAAGCGTGGGTGCGCCACATCCTGCTGCTCAAGCCCGATCCCGCGCCAATCCTGGTCATCCAGACGGAGCTTGAGCCGGGCAACTGGCTGTACCTCGCCACGTTGATGCCCAATCCCTATTTCCTGAACAATAATGATCCCCTGTCCTTGGACAAGCTGGTAGTGCAGGGCGTGTCGCTCGCGGTGCTGCTGCTGCTGTCCTTCCTTGTCGTTCGCTCGATCACGCGCCCGCTGGCTGCGCTGTCCGATGCAGCCGAAGCATTCGGCAAGGACGAACATGCCCCAGCCCTGCCGGAATCCGGCAGCCGGGAATTCGTCAACACAGCGCGCGCTTTTGGCGCCATGCGCGAGCGCATTGCCAAATACATCAGGGACCGCGAACGCCTGTTCATCTCCATCTCGCACGACTTGCGCACGCCGATCACGCGCTTGAAGCTGCGCGCCGAGCTGCTCGACGACGATGCCCTGCGCAACGAATTCGAAGAAGACCTGGATGAACTGGACATGATGGTCAAAGGCGCGCTGCAATGCGTAAAAGACAGCGATATCCACGAAAACCCGACCGAAGTGAAGCTGGACCCCCTGATCCGCCGCCTGGTGCGCAGCGCGCAACTTGCCGGTCACGATGTGGCGTACGACGAGAGCGGCATCGTCGTGCGCGGCAAGCCGCTGGCGCTCAAACGCGCGATTGGCAACTTGCTCGATAACGCCTTGTTTTACGGCGAGCGCGCGCAAATCAGCGTGCGTTCATTGGAAAGCTGGACGGAAATTGCGGTGCGCGACCACGGTCCCGGCGTGCCGGAAGAAGCGATACCCAGCTTGCTGGAGCCTTATGTGCGCCTGTCCCACGGCCGCGAACGCAATGATACGGGCATGGGACTGGGCCTCGGCATCGCCAAGGGAATAGTGGATGGCCATGGCGGCCAGCTAGTGCTGGCCAATCACCCGGACGGCGGCCTGAATGCGGTCATCCGGCTGCCGGCCTGAATTCAGCCTTTGCTCAGGTCTGCCGGATTGAGCGCCCACAGCCCCGGCAAGTTGCGCCAGTAGCCATAGGCATCCATGCCGAAGCCGACCACGAAGCGGTTCGGGATCGTGATGCCGATCAGGTCGGCCTTCACCGGCTTGGACTTGCCGATATCCTTGTCGCAGAAGACGGCGATGATGACTTCCTTGGCGCCCATTTCCAGCAAGCGTTCCTTGACGTGCGCCAGGGTCTCGCCTTCGTCAAGGATATCGTCCAGCACGATCACCGTGCGGCCGGAGACGGTCGGGCGAGGGACCACTTTCCACACCACTTTGCCGCCCTGGTCCTCGTCGCCGTAACGGCTGACGTGGATGTAGTCGAATTCGAGCGGAAAAGTCAGCTGCGGCAGGATGTTGCCGGTGAAGACAACAGCACCGCCCATCACCCCCAGTACCAGGGGAAACTCCTGCTTGGACGGATCGCCGAAACGGTCGTTCAGCGAGTCAGCCATGCGGCTGACTGCCGCCTGAACCGATTCCTTGTCGAAGAGTTCTTCGGCGTTCTTGAGGAGGGCGCGTGCGCGGTCGTGGTGAAAGTCTTGCATGATGTTTCTGAGGCAGGTCAAGAATGGCTCAATTATCCCGCCATTCCGCCGCCTGCCCTAGGAACAGTTGGATTTACGCCACACGCTGCGGCATCTCAACTGTAATCTCGCACATCGTCGATGATCTTGCCGTCATTCGGCAAACTGCCGCGCGGCGCGAAGCGTACTTCGCCGCGCAGTTTGGTGATGTCGCGGATCGTGGCGACGATGTCGCTGGCCTGGGCCTCCAGCGCGGGATCGTCGGTCTCGCAATGCAGCGTCATGACTTCGTCGGCGATCTTTCCCGAAACGACCAGGCGTGCCTTTCCCATGCCGGGATGGCGGCGTGCGATCTCGTGCACTTGCGACGGGTGGACAAACATGGCGCGCACCTTGGTCGTCTGGTCGGCGCGGCCCAGCCAGCCTTTGATGCGGGTGTTGGTACGGCCGCAAGGCGATGGTGCGCTATCCACCAGCACGGCCGACAAGTCGCCGGTGGCGAAGCGGATCAGCGGGTAGTCGGGGTTGAACAAGGTGACGACCACCTCGCCTACTTCACCCGGCGCTACCGGCTCGCCGGAGCCCGGACGGACGATTTCCAGCAGCACATCCTCGTCCAGCACCATGCCAGGATTGAGCTTGCCGTTGCTGCGCGTTTCGTAAGCGATGCTGCCGATGTCGGCGGAGGCATAGGTGGAAATCACCTCGGGCACGCCATGTTCGGCGAACCACTGGCGCAGCGATTCAGGCAGTGCTTCCGCGCCCATCATCGCGCGCTTCACGCTGCTGATGTCGGCGCCCATTTCGGCGGCCTTCTCGATGATGATCTTCAGGAAGGAGGGGGTGCCGATATAGGTATCCGGCTGCAGTTCCGCCATGGCCTGGACCTGCAACTCAGTCTGGCCCGCGCCGGCGGGGATCACCGTGCAGCCGATGCGCGCGGCGCCGCCTTCCACCATGAAGGCGGCGGGGGTGAAATGATAGGAGAAGCAATTCTGCACCAGGCAGCCGGGACGCACGCCGGTGGCGAACATGGGACGCGAGAAGCGCCACCAGTCGATCGAGCGGCCTTCGGGATCGAAGATGGGGCCGGGGGACATGAAGATGCGTCCCAGCTTGCCGGCCGGGGTGCTGTTCAGGCCCCCGAAGGGGCGTTCCTGCGCCTGCAGCCCCTTGAGGTCGGACTTGCGCGTCACAGGCAGTTGCGCCAGCGCTTCGCGGCTGTTGATGCGCGACGCATCGACGCCGGAAAGGATGCGCGCCCAGCCAGGCGCCGACTGTGCTTGCGCTACCAGCAGCGGCAGGCGCTCCATCAAATCGCGTTCGCGCTCGGCGTGCGGGCGCGTCTCGAGGCTGTCCAGGGTTTCGGCCATCATGCCGCTCCTTCAATCTCGCGTTGCAGTTTCTTGGTCAATTTTGCGAATACCAGCTCGTGCGAGCGCTTGAGCAGCGCTTTCGCTTCCGCGTCCGGTAGCTTGGAAAGGTCCTGCACCATCACCCATTTGGCGCGCGCCAGGTATGGTGCAGGAATGATGCCTTCGCGGTCCGTCAGTTCCAGGAAGCGGTCTTCATCCACCTTGAAGCTGATTGCTTTCGCTTTGTCTTTTGCGTCCATTGCAGCAAACATCTTTTCGCCCACCGAGAACACCAGGTTGCATTCCCATTTGATGTCTTCGGTGGCGCCAGGCAGGGTGCGGCAGAACTCTTTTGCTTTGGTTATGTTCATTTTAGTCAGCGGTCGCCAGGTGCCAACACGCTACGCGTGTCAGCAGCTGGCACCCGTCAATTAGGCTAACCAGCGTTTGCGCCGGCGGTAAAATTTCATGTCGCGGAAGCTCTTGCGGCCGGCGCCGGACATGCCGAGGTAGAACTCCTTGACGTCTTCGTTGTTGGCCAGTTCGCTGGCCTCGCCTTCCATCACCACCCGGCCGTTCTCGAGGATGTAGCCAAAGTCGGCATAGCGCAGGGCCACATTGGTGTTCTGCTCCGCCAGCAGGAAGGACACATTCTCTTTCGCGTTCAGGTCTTTCACGATGCCGAAGATCTCTTCCACGATCTGCGGCGCGATGCCCATCGACGGTTCGTCCAGCAAAATCATGGAAGGCTTGGCCATCAGCGCGCGGCCAATGGCGCACATCTGCTGCTCGCCGCCGGAGGTATAGCCGGCCTGGCTGTTGCGGCGTTCGCGCAGGCGCGGGAAGTAGTGGTAGACCTTTTCCAGCGACTCCTTCATTTCGCCGCGCGATGCGCTGCGCGTATAAGCTCCCGTCAGCAAATTCTCCTCGATGGTCAGGTGGCCGAAGCAATGACGGCCTTCCATCACCTGCGACAGTCCGCGCTTGACCAGCTCATTGGGCGTGAGCTGGTCGATGCGTTCACCCTTGAATTGCACCTCGCCCTTGGTCACGTCGCCGCGCTCGCCGCGAAGCAGGGTCGAGATGGTCTTCAGCGTGGTGGACTTGCCGGCGCCGTTGGCGCCCAGCAGGGCAACGATCTTGCCCTGCGGGACCTGCAGCGACACGCCTTTCAGCACCAGGATCACGTGGTCGTAAATGACCTCGATGTTATTTACCGACAGGTAGCTCATAAGCCTCTCACTTCATGCAGGCAGGCGTGATTTTCTTTTCAGCGGCGTACTTGCCGGACGATTCGTCCACCAGTTTTCGCAGCAGGACTTTGTCGCCCACCACCCAGTTCGGCGTCACAGCCTTCCAGGCTTTTCCGTCCCATTGCTGGACCTTCACAGCACCCGAGCCCTCGTGGTCATCGCAGGAAGTCTTCACAGTCGGGAACATATTGAAGACGCCCAACGCCTTCTGGCGGGCTTCGTCGATGTTCAGGTTTTCGAAGCCCCAGCGCAGTTGTTCGCCAGTGACCGCCTTGCCCTTGCCGAACTTCTCCTGGGCCGCACGCATCGCTTCCACATACATCACGCCGGCCGTCAGGCCGCGCATGTGGTAAACCGAACCGATGCGGCCCTGGTCGGCCAGGTTGCCCTTGCCGCTGGCATAGACTTTCTTGCGCAGTTCATCCAGCAGAGGGTAGTTGCCGGGGGTGTTGAAGGTCATAGAGGTATAGCCCTTCGCCGCATCGCCCGATGGCACAGTATCTTCTTCAGAGCCGGCCCACCACACGCCCAGCATCTTCTCGCGCGGGAAACCGTTGCGTTGTGCGGTCTTGATGGCAACGGAATTCATCACACCCCAGCCCCACAGGATCACGTAATCCGGCTTGGCCTGGCGGATCTGCAGCCATTGCGACTGCTGCTCACTGCCTGGCGGCGCGACCGGAATCTTGATCAGTTCAAAGCCGTATTGTGCGGACATCGCTTCCAGCACCGGCAACGGTTCCTTGCCGAAGGCTGAGTCATGGTACAGGTGGACGATTTTCTTGCCTTTCAGCTTGTCCATGCCGCCGCTCTTGTCGCCCAGGTACTTCACCATGGCGGCAGCCTGGCTCCAGTAGTTGGAGATCAATGGGAAGACATACGGGAAGACCTTGCCGTTGGCCGCATCGGAGCGGCCATAGCCCAGGGTCGTCATCGGGATCTTGTCCTGCGGGATACGGTCCAGGATGCCGTAGGCAATGCCGGTGGATAGCGGTTCCACGACGGTGGCGCCGCCATTCTTGGTTTTCAGGCGCTCATAGCATTCCACCCCGCGCGAGGGGTTGTATTCGGTCTCGCATTCCTCCCAGCTGATTTTCACGCCGTTGACGCCGCCGTTGGCATTGACCAGGTTGAAGTAGTCGATGATGCCGCCATAAAAGCCGGAGCCGCCTGCCGCATAGGGACCGACGCGGTAGGAGGGCAGGGCGACGAATTGCTCGGCTGGTTGCGCCCATGCGCTGCTGGCGACGATGCTGCTTGCTACGGCAATGCCAAGTACGAACGATTTCATGTGTTGTCTCCAGTTTTATAGTTGCCGCTCAGTGCGGGAAAGGCCACAGGCGGAGTTTCTCTTTACCGATTTGCCACAAACGCGCCAGACCGTGGGGTTCCACGATCAGGAAGAAAATGATCAGGGCGCCGAACACCATCAATTCCAGGTTCGATGCCACGGTAGTAGGCAGCGCCAGGCCGTGCGCCACAATGTTCAGGAATACCGGCAGCAGGACGATGAAGGCGGAGCCAAGGAAGGATCCGAGCACGGAACCGACGCCGCCGATGATGATCATGAACAGGATGCGGAAGGACAGGTCCAGGTTGTAGGCTTCCGGCTCCACGGTTCCGAGGTAGGCAAACGCGTAAAGTGCGCCAGCGACGCCGCAGTAGAACGAGCTGACCGCGAATGCCAGAAGCTTGGTGCGCATCAGGCGAATGCCAATCACCTCTGCTGCCACGTCCATGTCGCGCACTGCCATCCAGGAGCGGCCTACGTTGGAGCGGATCATGTTCTTCGCCAGCAGGGCCATGATCGCCACCACCGCCAGCACAAGCAGGTACTTGCGTTCCGGTGTGTCGAACGCATAGCCGAAGATCTCCATTTTCTGAGCGGTGATCACGCCGGAGGAGCTGTAATTCGTCAGCCAGCCGATCTTGGTCAGGCACCACACCACGAAGAACTGTGTCGCCAGCGTGGAAGCAGCCAGGTAAAAGCCACGGATGCGCAGCGAAGGCAGGCCGAAGGCCATGCCGACCATTGCCGCACACAGGCCGCCCAGAACGAAGGCCAGCAGCACCGGGACGCCTGGAACGCGCAGCATGAAGTTATAGGCGGCGAACGCGCCCACGGCCATGAAAGCTGCAGTACCGAGCGAGAGCTGGCCTGCATAGCCAGTCAGGATGTTAAGCCCGAGCGCGGCCAGCGCGAATATCAGGAAGGGGATGAAAATGGCCGACAGCATGTAGGGTGACGACACCAGCGGCAGCACCAGCAGCGCCACGGCCAAGGTAGTGAACAGCGCGATACGGTCCTGGCGGATCGGCAGGATCTGGCCATCCGCTTCGTAGCTGGTCTTGAATTGTCCTGCTTCGCGGTAGAACATCGCTCAAATCCTCCGGATGATTTTTTCGCCGAACAGCCCTTCCGGGCGCACCAGCAGGAACAACAGGGCCAGCACATAGGGGAACCACCCTTCGATGCCGCCGCCAACGTGCGGGCCGATATACACTTCGGCCAGCTTTTCGGAAGCACCAATAATCAGGCCGCCGACGATTGCGCCTGGCACCGAGGTGAAGCCGCCCAGGATCAGCACCGGCAGCGCCTTCAGCGCGATGAAGGTCAGTGCGAACTGCACGCCATTGCGCGCGCCCCACAGCATCCCCGCGACCAGGGCAACCATGCCCGCTACCGCCCACAGGATGCCCCAGATGCGCTGCAGCGGGATGCCGACTGCCTGTGCGGCCTGGTGATCGTCGGCCACAGCGCGCAGCGCACGACCAACCTTGGTTTTGGCGAACATGAGCGCCAGCGCTGCAACCATCACACCGCAAATGGCGGCGGCGGTCAGGTCGAACTTGGAGACGATGATATTGAATTTCTCCATCAGGATTTCACTAGGCACGTCCTCGATCGGGATGTCCAGCTTGTGCACCTGGGAGCCCCAGATCAGTTGCGCCAGTCCTTCGATGAAGAAGGCCAGGCCGATGGTGGCCATGAACAGCGTAATCTCCGGCTGGTTCACCAGGGGCCGCAGAACCACTCTTTCAATCGCCAGGCCGAGGATGATCATCGCCAGCACAGTCGCGGGAATGGCGAGCCACAGCGACAGCCCGAACTTGTCCATGAAGCCGACGCAGGTCAGCGCCGCGAAGAACACCATGGCGCCCTGGGCAAAATTGAACACGCCGGAGGCTTTGTAGATCAGCACAAAGCCGATGGCTACCAGCGCGTACATGACGCCCGACAGCAGGCCGCCGATCAGCACTTCGGCAAAGAAGTTGATATCCATTTAGTGGGCCACTCCGAGGTAAGCATCGATCACGTCCTGGTTGGTGCGGACTTCGTCCGGCGTGCCATCGCCGATCTTCTTCCCGTAGTCCAGCACCACCACGCGGTCTGAGATATCCATCACCACGCCCATATCGTGTTCGATCAGCACGATAGTGGTGCCGAACTGCTCGTTCACGTCGAGGATGAAGCGGCACATGTCCTGCTTTTCTTCCACGTTCATGCCGGCCATCGGCTCGTCCAGGAGCAGGATCTGCGGCTCGGCGGCCAACGCCCGGCCCAGTTCAACGCGCTTCTGCAGGCCGTAGGGCAAGCGGCCCACCGGCGTCTTGCGGATATGCTGGATCTCGAGGAAGTCGATCACCTCCTCACATTTGCGGCGATGCTCGATCTCTTCGCGGCGCGCCGGCCCCCAATACAGGGCTTGCAGCAGGAAGTTCGACTTCATCTTCAGGTTGCGGCCGGTCATGATGTTGTCCAGCACAGTCATGCCCTTGAACAGCGCAATGTTCTGGAAGGTGCGCGCGATGCCCGACTTGGCGGCCGCGTAGCAATCCATATTCTTGCGATGCTGGCCGCGGTAGATGATCTCGCCTTGCTGCGGGCGGTACACGCCGTTGATCACGTTCAGCATCGAGCTTTTGCCCGCGCCGTTCGGGCCGATGATGGCGCGGATTTCATGCTCGCGCACATCGAAGGAGATATTGGTCAGCGCCTTCACCCCGCCGAACGACAGCGAGATATTGCGCAGGTCCAGGATCACGTCGCCGATCTTGCGGCCAGCCGTGATGGCTTCCGGTTCGTTCATTTGCATGGTGGCTTCCCCGCTTATGCTGCCTTGAGGTCCATGATCCGAAGGTCGGCTGCCACCATGCCGGTGCGCCCGTCTTCGAATTTGACCTGGGTTTCGATGTATTGCGAAGCTTTGCCGCCGTACAGTGCCTCGATCAGCACCGCATATTTCTCGGCGATGAACTTGCGGCGCACTTTGCGGGTACGAGTCAATTCATCATCGTCAGGGTCGAGCTCCTTGTGCAGCACCAGGAACCGGTGGACCTGGGTGTCCGCCATCAATGCCTCCTGTGCCAGGTCGGCATTGACCTTTTCCACGCATTCCTTGACCAGCGCGTAAGTCTGTTCATGGGCGGCCAGGTCGGTATACCCCGAGTAAGCGATGCCGCGCCGCTCGGCCCAGTTGCCGACGGCCTCCATGTCGATGTTGATGAAGGCGGTGACCTTGTCGCGTTCATGGCCGAAAGCCACGGCTTCCTTGATGAAGGGGAAGAACTTCAGTTTGTTTTCGATGTAGTTGGGCGCGAAGATGGCGCCGTTGTTCATCTTGCCCACGTCCGCTGCGCGGTCGATGATGCGCAGGTGGCCGTCGTTGTCGAATATGCCGGCGTCGCCAGTGTGGAAATAGCCTTCGCCGTCGATGGCCTCGGCCGTCGCATCAGGGCGCTTGTAATAGCAATGCATCAAGGTCGGCGACTTGACCAGCACTTCGCCGTTCGGCGCCAGCTTCACTTCCACGCCAGGCGCCGGCTTTCCGACGGAATCGAACTTGATCTCGCCATCCGGCTGCAGGCAGATGTAGGCGCAGGTCTCGGTGGAACCGTAGAACTGCTTCAGGTTGACGCCAATCGAGCGATAAAAGCGGAACAGGTCCGGACCGATTGCAGCACCAGCTGTATAGGCGACACGGATACGCGACATGCCCAGTACATTGCGCAGCGGCCCATACACCAGCACATTTCCGATGGCATAGCTGATGCGCTCGCCCAGCGGCACCTGTTTGCCGTCCAGGATGTCTGACCCCACCCGGCGTGCGACGTCCATGAAGTGATGGAACATCTTGCGCTTGACGGCGCCCGCATCTTCCATGCGAATCATCACTTGCGTCAGCATGTTCTCGAAAATACGCGGAGGTGCAAAATAGTAGGACGGACCGATTTCGCGCAAGTCGGTGGTCACGGTGTCCGACGATTCTGGGCAATTGACGGTAAAGCCGGCGGTCAGTGCCTGTGCGAACGAGAACAGGCAGTCGCCCACCCAGGCCATCGGCAGGTAGGACAACACGTTCTCTTCGTCGGTCAGCTTGTCGAAGCTGATGCCCCCAACGGCAGCCGACAGCAGGGCCTTGTGGGTCTGGCACACGCCCTTCGGCTTGCCCGTGGTGCCGGAGGTGTACAGGATGATGGCGTTATCGCTTTCCTTGCTTTCAGCGATCGACGCTTCATAAAAGCCGGGATGCGCCTTGTCGTACTCGCGCCCCAGTTCTTGCAGGCGGGCATAGGACATCAGCTGCTGGTGCGTGTAATTGCGCATGCCTCGCTCATCTTCGTAGGCAATGTGCTTGATGTTCGGGCACTGGTCGCACAGGTCGAGCAGCTTGTCGACCTGCTCCTGGTCTTCCACGATGGCGTACGCGATTTCGGCGTTCTCCAGCACGAAGGACATGTCGGCTGCCGGCGCGTCCTGGTACATAGGCACCGGCACGCCGCCCAGGCACTGCGCCGCCAGCATCGACCAGTACAGGCGCGGCCTGTTGTCGCCGATGATGGCCAGGTTCATGCCGCGCTGGAACCCAATCGCGGCCAAGCCGCAAGCCAGCGCCCGCACTTCCGCATTCACTTGCTGCCAGTCCCAGGTCTGCCAGATGCCCAGGTCCTTTTCGCGGAACGCAGGCTTGTGCGGCCGCTCCTTGCCATGCTGAAGCAGCCTGCGAGGGAAGGTCGTCAGATTATCCTGCACGGTGTCTCCTTGGGTTTTTAGGTGCGCATTTTTAGTTGTGATGCGCTTTTTGTGTGATGATATTAGCGTGAGCTATGTCGCAAAGTTGTCATTTCAAAGACAATTCGACGACTTTTGATGGTGCGACGCAACAACATGAAAACAGAACCGAGCCTGATCGAAGCCGTACGCAGTTCCACCTGGGCGCCCGTGCTCACAGAGGAGCAACTGGCGCGCGTAGAGGCTACCTGCTACGAGGAGTTCATTCCCAAAGGCGGCTTCGTTTGCCATAAAGGCGAGATTGTCGATAATTGGATCGGCATTATTTCGGGCATGGTGAAAATGAATAACTTCTCGCCAAACGGAAAAAGCGTCACATTTACTGGCGTGCCGCCTGGCGGCTGGTTTGGCGAAGGTTCATTACTCAAAGATGAACGCCGCCGATATGACGCCATGACACTGCGTGACAGCCGCATCGCACGCATGCCGGCCGCCACCTTTCACTACCTGCTCGAGAATAGCCTACCCTTCACCCGGTTCCTCTTGATGCAGCTCAACGAACGTTTGGGTCAGTTCATCGGCATGGTGGAAAACGAACGCCTCCTGGACCCGGACACACGCGTTGCACGCTGCCTTGCGTCACTATTTAATTCCCACCTGTATCCCGGCATCGAGCGGCTGGTGCAGATTTCCCAGGAAGAAGTCGGGCTCCTGTCGGGCTCCTCGCGCCAACGTGCCAACCAAGCCTTGCAAGTGCTCGAAAAGCAGGGCTTGTTGCGCGTGGACTACGGCGGAATCCGCATCCTCGACCTGGATGGATTGCGTCGCTTCGAGGCATGAATAATGTGCAGCATGCGCCTTCACTGATGAGTAGAATGAATTTTCATATTCATCACTTCAGTGGAGTTTGCCATGCGTTCCCTGCCTGCCCTCTTGCTGTTGGTATTGTCCCTGTGCGTCTCGGCTTCAGCGCAATCTGCAAAGCAATATGAGTTCTATGTGGTGGGCGATCCCACCAACGTGACAAGGCCTCAGCCAGCCCAGCCTTCGTTGGTATTGATGGGAGGGGGAACGGACGTGGACGACGCATTCCGTTGGATGATCCAGAAGTCAGGCGGCGGTAATTTCGTCGTCATCCGCGCTACGGGAACGGATGCCTATAACCCCTACATCTACGCTTTTGGTGGCGGCGTCACTTCGGTTGAAACGCTGATCATCCCTAACCGCGCGGCGGCAAATGATCCGTTTGTGCTGGAGCGCGTGCGTAATGCCGAAGCCTTGTGGATCGCCGGCGGCGACCAGGCCAATTACTGGGAGGACTGGAAGGGCACGCCGCTGCAGGCCGCCATCCAGGGGCTGGCCAACAAGAATGTCCCCATCGGCGGCACCAGTGCCGGCTTGGCTGTGATGAGCCAGTATGTGTTCAACGCCTTGAATGGCTCGATCACCTCGCCTCAGGCGCTATCCAATCCCTATGACAAATCGGTCTCGCTCGGACGTGACTTCCTGGCTTTGCCCGGCATGGGCAATATGATCTCCGACATGCACCTCGATTCGCGTGACCGCATGGGGCGCCTGGTGACCTTCATGGCGCGCATCGTGAACGATGGCTGGACGCCTATGACGCACGGCATTGGCGTCGATGTGGAAACTGCGCTGCTGGTGGAAAATGGAATCGCCACGCGCGTGGGCAATGGCTCAGCGTATTTCCTGAACACCGTCGGGATTCCCGAAGTCTGCAAACCCAAAACGCCGCTCACATACCGCAATGTCGGTGTGCAGCGCCTGTCCGGCAGCGGCAGCTTCAGCCTGGCGAATTGGGCCAGCTACGGCAACTCTACCTTGAACTACAACATCTCAGCCATCAAAGGCGTGTTGAGCTCAACCCAGCCGGGAGGTTCCGTTTACTAAGTAACGAGTGTTCCCGAACAGACCAGCCGATATTGCCGGGCGCATGCTGGGCGCACCTGATCTGTATCGGAGGACATCATGAAGTTTCCAATCAGAACTGCGCTGGCGACGCTAATCACCCTCGTCAGCGCGCACGCCTTGGCACAAATCACGCTTTATCCGCGCGAAGGCTGGCGCGGCCGCCCGATTAACGTCACACGTTCCATCAGCGATCTGCGCAGCGCAGGTTTCGATAACCGCGCCTCGTCGGTCGTGGTTGAGCGCGGCCGCTGGGAAGTGTGCCCGTTACCTAACTTCGAGGGCGAGTGCAGGATCTTGCGGCGCGGCAGCTATGAATCGCTGGAGGGTATGGGCCTTAACGACAATATCTCGTCGATCCGCGCCGTGCCCCCGCGCCGGCGTGTTGATGAAATGGCTTACGCACCAGAGCCGGTGGCCCAGCCAAATTATGAATACCGCATGCGACCGAGCGAGCGTGTGTATGAAGCCCCAATTACTTCTGCTCGCGCCGTGGTGGGCCCGCCCGAGCAACGCTGCTGGGTTGAGCGGCAGCAGGTTGAAGCCTCGGGCGGCAGCGGCACGGCAGGCGCCATCGCCGGCGCCCTGATTGGCGGCGTGCTGGGTCACCAGGTGGGCGGCGGCTCCGGCCGAGACATCGCCACGGTCGGCGGCGCGATTGCCGGTGCGGCGGTCGGCTCCAATGTTGGCCGCAACGCCGGCAACCAGTACGCCCAGAACGTTCAGCGCTGCGAAGCTATTCCCAGCCGCACGCCGCAATACTGGGACGTGACCTACGAGTTCCGCGGCACCGAACACCGCGCCCAGCTCTCGTCCGAACCTGGCCGCACCATCACGGTCAATCGGGATGGCGTGCCGCGCATGTAGGCCGGTGAGCGCCCGTCGGCCGGGATGCCTTACCCCCGCTCCAGGTTCGGCAACGAGGAAATCAGCTCGGCGCCACAACTGGTGACGTGGGATTCCAGGGCCACTGCGCGGCCTTCGATCACCCAGTCCGGGTCGCCCTCGGCGATGGTGCAGCCGCTGTGACCCGGACGTGGGCACGAAACAGTGTCGCCCACGCGCGCAACGGCAATGCCCATGATGGAGAAGTTTTCTGCCGCACTGGTGACCGAACCGCCATGGCTGGTGGAATCACCTAATCGAATGACACGTTTCATGGCTAGCTCAGGTGAGGCGTTGCAAATGCGATCGCGATGCCATTTGGCTCGGCAAACTCCGCGCACAAGACAGGGCCCTGCTTGCCTTGCGCCTGTACCAAAGCAACGGCCAGCAGGCCTATGGGGCTGGCCTGTCCAAGGTGCCCGACATGCCGGACCATATCAGTTGCCATCTCGATGGGTTTAAGGTCGATCTTTCGATGCATTAGTGCACCGGCAATCGAGGCCAGGCGGCCACCGGCATGCTTGGACTCGCCAGTATTGTGCACAAGCCATTCGCAGCGCGATTCGGCAGCCTGTCCGGGCGCACTTGCATGAAGTTGCGCCTGTTCGAGAAGCGACGTCAGCACTAGCTGGCCGCTTTTATCGTCGATCTTCCCGGTGGCGGCGCGGTAGATGCGCGCTACTGAACCCAGCGCGCGCAATTCATCTCGCAGTAGTCGCGGCAAACTCGCAAGCAAAGGCAAAGCGCCGCCCGAATAATAGCCACGGGACGAATCATCATCGGTGGCCGCCGCATCAAGCATGGCAGGTAAATCGGCAGCGGTCACCAGCAGGGCGAACACGCCATGGCCAGGCTTTGTAACCGGCAGCGATAGCTGCGACATCGATGAATCAAACGCCAGCACCACCGCAGCCGGAAGCTCGGGAATGCTCTCGAATAGCCCAAGCACGCTATTCGAAGCGCTGCCCCGCGACGGCATGGCCATTACCAGCGGCGCATCAGCCTTCAACTTCACCGGCAGCTTCATGTCGGAGATGAGCCTCGCCGCGATCATGCTTACGTGTTCAATTACATCCTTGGCCGCAATGTCGGCAGGTGCCACCAGATAGATGGGCAAGGCGGCTGCTGCGCCGCACTCGGCATAAATATAGCCAAGCGCTTCGGCGATACCGGCATCCAGCGCTCGGCGAGTGTCTTGCGAAGCAAGTTCCTGACTCTTCTCGTCTGCCTTCACCATCGAGATTGCCACACTGGGGCTCTCGGTCAATTCCAGCATTTCGTGGACTGCCAGGTCGTTGATCGTCAACAAGCGGCAGTCACAATACTGGCGGCGCTGCTCGACTCGGGCATGCACCGGATCCTGCACGGTTTGCATCGCAGCTTCCGTTTGGTTGTGCTGCGCCTCCGGAGCGCTTTGCTTGTGGTCACTTACGTACCAGCGACCAAACCACCATGCCAGGCACATGCCGATTGGTGGCAGAAAGTGCAGCGTCACCAATTTGTAATTGGCCCACTTGCTATAGTCAGGCCGGACTCCGAGCGCGAGGAAGGCGATCCAGCAAGCGAGAGCGCCCAGCAAAATCAAAAATCTAGATAACAGCCATCGCATTCGTCATTTCCTTTGTCATTTCGGTTCCGCATGAAAACGCGTCACACTTCCTCGTAGCCTGATTCGCGCACATAGGGATCGTGTTTCGTAATCATGCATTCCCGCTCTACCCAGTCAGGCCATCGTGGGATTTTGCTGGTGCGCATAGCGAATACGCGGGCAAAGCTGGCCAAGAAACAGATCGGAACGGTGAACCAGTCCTTTGGTAGTCGTGCATAGCCTTCTTGCCAGGTTTCGTAACGTTTCGCGATTGGCAAGCATTCCTTCAGCATTCTGTGGGGTTGCTTGGGGCCATCTTCCATATAGCGACGAAGGTACTCCCAGCAATTGCGCACTTCATTGATATCTTTCGACGCGTAACCAAGTCTGAAAATACCGGTTGCCGTCCGGTGCTTGCCCTTACCTTCCATCAGAAAGCAACTGATATGGAATGCCACGTTGGTATCCCATCGATACTCGCTAATGCAAAAAAACGCCTTATCCCACTCTGTAGTTAATACCGTCCCGTCCCTTTTCCAGATGTAGATCTTTCGATTTTTCCGATTGAGTCGGATCGGAAGATGGGTGTAGTTGAAGGACTCCTTCAGCAATTCGTAGATGGAAACCATGAAGAGAAGCTGCACCAAGATTGGCAACAGCAAACCACTCCATCCTACGAAGTCAATAAAATGATGAAAGTGAGTAAGTGCATCAGTCTCGCCAGAATTGATAAGCAAACAAAGTATCAATATCACCAGTATAGTGAGCAGGTAACCGAGCGTTCCGAGCCCTCGCGAAAGGTACCTGGTATCCGTCACTTCGATAAAGGTGCTGTTAAACTGGATGACAAACGGGTCGTCATGCGACCAATTCTCGTCAAATCCTTCCAGCTTCTCCTTTATCTTCAGTTCGTTTTCTTTCTTATCATTATTCGGTAGACCATTCCACTCGAATTTCTTTGACTGGCTATAGTCGCTATACATTCTTCATCTTGTCTGAGCGGAAAACAGATTACGCCGCTTGTGAGGTTTCTCGCGGTGCTTCGTACCCCGATTCGCGAACATACGGATCATCTTCGGCAATAGCGCATTCCTGCTCGACCCAGTCAGGCCAGCGCGGTATTTTGCTGGTATGCATGGCGAATACTCGGCCTAAGCTGGCGGGCAGATTGAATGGCGTGGCCATTATTTGCATAATGACGCTGCCATGCAGTAGAAGCGACAGGCGCATAAACCCTTCCCACCAGGTCTCTCGGCGTTTGGCTATCGGCAGACAAATCTTAAGCATTCGATATGGCTGGGCGGGCCCATCTTCCATGAAGCGACGGAAATATTCCCAATGGAACCGCAAGTCGGTTGCGTCACTTGAGGTGTAGCTGCTCAGAGTGAAGGAATCTTTTACGGTCTGGCGATCTTCGGATAAGACATGGCCGACAATATCCCACATCTGGACAGCGCCCTTACTGTAGCAACGCACATAAAAGAAGGTTTTATCCCAAGGCGCGCTGAATACCTCTCCATTTCTGCGCCAAATATAGATTTTTCGGTTCTTTCGATTAAGTCTTAAAGGAAAATGAGTGTAGCTGAATGATTCACGAAAAAGTCCATACGCAGAAAAGGCGATAAACAGGAACACCATCAAGGCAGCAAAGAACAATGTGTTTCTCATCCCTTCCCTGTTGTATTCTTCAATAGCGTCCCACCGGCTAACTGTATCAAACGTAATTGCTGCCAAAAACCAGGAAAGTCCTACAATAATCAGCAATGCCAGTGTTGTGAATACACCCCGGATAGGGTAGTCCCTATCTACTATTTCTGCGAAAGTACTATTTTGTTGAATGATTGACAGCTGATAATGCGGCAGATTTTCGTCAAATTCGGCAATTTTTTCATTTTTCTTCAGCTCGTTGAGTCTTTCTTCTTGCTGCAAAGGGCGATTGACCTTAAATCCCTTTGGCTTCAAAAATTCTGGAGAGTACATTACTATTTCCTTAAGTAAGAGCTTTGCCTAGTTCTTTCATCTCAAGCTCTGCGCTATCGTAGCTGTTTGCGATTCCAAAAATGCAGTTCTCGATCCAGCTGTGTATCGCTTGATCTTTTACCTGCTCAAGCCAATAGACAACTATCAAATACCCTATGACGAATACTAAAGTCACGAGATAGAACCCAAAACATAAAGCAATGGCGATACCTAAGCCGATGAGGCCTGATGCTATGTAGAGACGTCCTGTGGTTATGTTGTTCTTTTGCAATTCCTCTCTAGCTTTCATGAGATCCCAGACGGCCATGATTCCTGCACCAACTAATCCCAGAGCTTGCCCTACAAGCTTTATTCTGGCGGCCCATCTAACCGCCGTTAGCCCCTGTGCCCATCTAAATCCGGCTTGGCCCATGTGTTCAATTGCGGCACCTATGGTTTCGCATAAAGTACCCGTGACTCCAATTATGCCTGCGGCAAGACGTGACCTTGCTTCAGCCAAATCCCCCTCCAATGATTTCGCATGATCGGCAACGGTTTTTGTCAGACATATATACTGAAGAACGCCGATACACATGCCTAAGCGAACATTTGAATTGATAACTTGCTTAAACTTGTCGAATCGAATGTCGTTCAAAGTGCGGGGAGTCTTTAGAGTTGAAGCTCCCAATTGACGCATGGCAACCCATTTGAAGGTCCTCCGGCCCTCTAGTCTTTCCCCGTGAATTGCAGCGAGTTGGATTTCCCGGTCGACCGCAATCTTGATTTGCGCTTTGGTGAGGCCTGTATCGCTGCTTTCAATAATCTGACGTACCAAAAACGCACGGAATTGCTTACGGCTGCCTTCAAACGACAGCCGTTCCCATCCCAGTCCGCTATGCATACCTAATATGGTAAAGGCCAATTTAGCTGCACCATCCACGAAATGGCCGCCCGCGTAGGCCAAAGGGCCCATCATTCGTGCCAACAGTGTGGCACCTAGCGTCGCTTGATTTTCACTGATGAGTTCGACGGACTTCTTATAGCTAGCTGCCAAGGCATCCCATGGGATGGCGCGCGAATCGAATGCAGTAGCGTCCGCTACTTTTTTGGCTAATGCATCATTGTTATACACCATTGCGCGCAGCAAGATATTCTCTGAATCGAAAACATCTTCATTTAGCCATTTTTCGTATTGGTTAAAGCATGGCTTAATGCCTTCTGTCCCTTGAGTGAGATTTAGAATCGCTTGGACATAGGCGGCGCCCGATTTTATGTCGGTGGTATCGAAACTGCAGCTCATGTAATTGGCCAAGCGCTTGCTAGTGGTCCAGGCGACATGCGCTTCACCAAGCGGGTTGATTTGTGTTTCGGTAACAGTCTCTACTTCCTGCTGATAACTCTTGTAGAACGTTTCAACCATGGCCTCATTGAAACGAGCGCGCCCACTCTCGCGGTGCGTAAACCGTCGCCAAGCTTTGGCTTGTTCCTTTTGGATCTCCACCTGATTCGGCATGCCCTTGTAAAAACCACTTAAACTATAAGCCCCCATGCCCATGCTTAACGTTTGATTTTCTAGCTCCTTGGCATCGTCAATCGCAGAGGCTCGGGCGTTCTCCATGATCGCGCTTCGCAACTGCAGGATGGCGCTCGATACAACGATTTTTCGGGACTTGGTTTTGTCCCGCTGATCAAGTTCAAGCTTGTTTGTCAGCAAGTGGTTTGCCTGTACCGCTATTTCAATGCCCATTGCCAGGGGATCGTGCAAGCTGACGATGACTCCCTGGCCCTTGCGCAGTGCATCAGCGGTCTCGAGTGTTTGCTCCAACTGGAGCCTGCGTGGCGTAAACTGGTACGGAGCGTGGTAAAACGCGTTAGGCGCTGTTGCCTTGAGCGGATCACAAGCAAACTCCGCGACCTTGCTGCCAAGGAGTTTGATTGGATGGACGTTTTCTTGCTTGCCACCCGCGAGGGCGACTTTGACGTCCAACACTAGCATGTGCTTTTTGCGGTAGGCGGTATCCTCGTGCTGTTTAAGCACCGCTTCAGTCCACTCCACATCGGAAAAGCCAAACCAGACTCGCGTGGCCTTGTTTGGGTCGGGAATGGTCACCATGCCGGCCACCTGCTGATGGCCAGTTTGCGTACAAGGTTGTTTGTTGGCGGTAAAGGAACTTGGCACTGGCTTGCCCACTTCGAAGCGCATGAGGTACGCGTCTTCAGTAACGAAGTACCCTTCCCAGCGCTTACGTGCTTCGTCGTGAACGTAAAGGTAGCCGCAACGCAATAGGCGGCGAGTGTAGTGGGCCGAGTCACCCAGGCCCACGAATTCAGTCTTGCCGTCGGCATGGAGCGCTCGGGTTTTTGGGGCGCCCGCAGTGACGGGCGCCAGCGCGTAGCGAGCTACGAGTACAGGCAATCCACGCTTGTCGCAAAATTCGCAACCGGGTACGGTATTCAATGTCATGGTGCTTTGTCCATCAGGTATTGGGTGTGTTGTTGCGCGTTGAGGTCGGTGGCAATGCGTTGCCAGTCTGCGGGCTGCAATTCGGCAATGGCGTCCAGGTACGTCTGCTCGTTCCTGTCTATGCCGGCCAGCAGCGCGCGCACGCGGGGGTGCGTATCAAAATGCGGATGAACGGTCATGCCGTGTAATGCGAACTGGACTTGCTCGTCCTCCCTTGCCAGGGCATGGTTCGCTGCGCGGAGCAGCAGCGAGTCTATTTTTTCGCTGACGCTGAAGTATCCCTTGGCATCGGATGCGTAAGCCGGCCTTAGTTCGTCCGGCAACTGTGCCAAGGTGCGGTTGATTGCCTGTATGCGGTGCATCTGCTCGCCCTGAGGGCGGCTGAAGAACTGCGCCAGCACTGGCTCGCAAGCCGGGGCCTGCAAGCGATGCCATTCGTGGTCGCAGTAAATGCTCCATTCGCTAATGCAGCCAAACAGCGCTTTCAATTGCGGCGGGCTGTAGATGCGTAGTATCTGCGTCATGACGCGCGGTGCATAGCTGCGCAGGTGGAACTTGCCGCCGCCAGGCAGTCGCGCTATCAGCTGCTTTTTCCAGTGTGCCTGCAGGTGCTTTGCGTCGGCGCTGGTCTTGAACAGTGACAGGATGGGCGGCGTTACCTTGTGCGCGCGGGCGTGCTCCAGCTGTTCGCACAGTGCGAAGAATTCTTCATCCGGTAGCGATGCCAATGGCAGCAAGGCAGGAAATTTGGCGGCATCGGCTTCCAGGCCGTCGGGCACTAGCGGCAGCAGCTTCCACGTCGGCGGCAGTTCGTCGCCCAGCATATAGCAGTCGACCATTGCGTAGCCGTGTGCTTCAAGTAATTCTTGTGCAAACATGCGCTTCGATATCAGTTGATTGGAACTAGAGCGCCATCGTTGGCGACAGCGCTCGCCGACTGCATAGCGCACATCTTTTCGTTGCCTTTCGGTGGCTCTGCTATGTCTGCCGACTTGCTGGCTGCGCCGGTCATAGCGTACTTCGCGGCCTTGAGCAGCATGTTTTGCGGGCTTCCTGCCTCGAGATCCTTGCCGATCCGGATATAAGATCCCCCCGCCATCAGCAGGATTTCCTCCGGCGCCTGGATCACCACGCGGCCATCGACGCTGGTGATGGTGAGGTCCTTTTGCGCCGTAGCATTGATTTCTCCGTCCTGGGCCTGCAACTTCACGTTCCCTTTGGCGGCGATGATCTTGAAGGTATCCTTCAGCTTCGCCTTTGTGCCGGATACGAACAGGCTGATCGACTCTGCAGCGTTATGAATCCAGCGCCGGCCGGTCGTCTGGTTCATATCGCGTTGCGCGACCTGGTCAAGGTTGGTGTTGGCGGCCACGGTGATGCTTTGCTGGCTGGTCAATGCGGTACCGGCAGTTGAGCCAAGCATGAGGATGCCTTGCTTGCCGTGTTGGTCCCCTTCACCGCTTTTGCCGTCGGGGTCGGTGTTGAAGCCGCGCTCCAGGTTGTCGACTGCCTCTTTTAGCTGGGTTTGGTGCCCAGCGTGTGCCTGTGCGCCAGGCTTGCTGTCATCGTCGACCTGCTTGTTGTCATGTCCCGTTTCCGGCAGGTTGGCCTCGACCTCCGCCGCGTATTCTCCCTGGCGCTGAACTTGCTCGAGGGCGGCACTCAGCACCTGAATGATGGCGTCGCGCATCAACTGCGTGCCGCCGGCACTCTTCTGCTGTTCCGTGGTCAGCAGCAATGAGCACGCGCGCAGGGCGCCAGCTGCTTCGCTAGCCAGTTCATAGCCTTCACCGCGCGGCTCACCTTTGCCATCGCTCCGCGGTTGCGTCAAATAGCCAAGGTTTACTTCGCTGTGCCAATGTTCGCTTGCCAGTTGGGCGCTGATCTGGCCCCGCGTATCGTCCAGGCGCAACTGGTTGTAGCGGCTCCCGCCGAATTCCTTGCTTTTGATGCCGGACAGGGCGAAGTTGCCGGGCAGGCTGCCTACATGGCTGAAGGTTGGTGGTGGGGCGTTGCCGTTGTGGGCGCGATTGGTAATGACGGGCCGGTCGCAGTTCCCGTCCAGGAATTGGAGTATGACTTCATCGCCGGCGCGGCATAAGGCGATCATGCCGTAGCCATTGCTGGCCCAGCCGCTAAGGTTGCGTATCCAGGCTGAGTCGCGCGCTGTGCCGGACGCGCCTGCGCCGTGTTCATGGTCTTCGATTGTGCAGCCGAGAATCCTGACCTTGGTGCAGCCCAGTTCATTGCAGCTGATTTCCTCGCCCTCATCGGCGACCACGATGGCGCTCATCGGATGGGTCGGCGGCAGGTCTACCCTTGGATCGTAGGCCGGTACGATCGGAATGCCGCGACGAACGCAGGTGAAGCGGTTGCTGTAGCGGGCGACCCGTTCGTCGCTGGCTTGTGCCAAGGTGGATGGGTCAAAGCTGGCGGACGTCGATGCGTGCCAGCCGTTGACCGCAAACAAGCGTTGCACCTTGTCGCCGAGGGTCTTGGGCAGGTTGTTTTCTGCAACGACGTGCAGTTCGGTGATGACGAATTCACGTTCTTCCGGGGCGTGGCTGTCGATCTCGGAATGCCCACTCATGCTGAACGTGACGCCGACGCAGGCGCTGCGCTGGTCCGATTCGGCGTAAAAGCGTTTGCTTTTGTACTCGTGGTGCTGGGTGCGCAGTCGGGTCAGGAAGGCGAAGTCCTCGCCGTCCTTGCCCATATGCGGCGGGTCAATCCAGCTGTCGGTGACCGCTTCCGCGAATTGGTTGCCCAGCGTGCCTTGGTCAAGCAGGGTGTCGGCTTGGTGGCTTGCCATACGCGCGGCCTTGTAATCCCAGCTATGCCGGGTGCTGGCACCGGGGGCGAGCGTGCGTTCCGCACTCCAGGCGTTGATGGCGTCGGCCTTTTCTGTGCCGTCTGCCCGGTGATAGCGCCATGGTATGGTACCTGGTTCTGGCAGCTGCCATACATTGTCGAACAAGACGAGGGTATGGTTTGGCATGTCGTCGCTGCCGGTTTCGCTGGATTGACCGGGGCGAATGAACCAGGCGATTCCGCGTCGTTTCATCAGCCTTTTCAGGAATTGCGAGTCTGATTCCTGGAACTGCATGGTGAAGGCGCGCGAAGGGTGGTTGCCAAGCACACCGGACAGGTCGATGTCGAAAGAGCGTGCCAGCACAGGGTTGCGGTGGCGCCACTCGCTGACCAGTCTCTGGATGATGTCGGTTTCACTCATGTCGAGGAAGACGCGCGTATTGGTGCGCAGCTCCATCATGGCGAGCGCATCGCGTACCACCAGTTGGTAGGTCGCGAAGCCGCCATCGCTTTGCCCTTCGGAAGCGCTTTGCACCAGGCCGCATACCGAGCGCAGCGTGCCGTCGGCGGTGACGAACTGTACTTCGACGGGTAATGCGATGAATTGCTTGATGGGCAGTCCAGCTTGGGTCGAAACGCAAAGGAGGCGGTACTCGATGCCGTCGCCGCACATCGTTTCAACACCGGTTACGCGCTGGACCATGAGGGCGTCGTCCAGGACTTCATTCTCTGATCCCAGGCGCAGGCGGATCGGGCGGTTGGCTTCACTGAAAGCGGCGGATAAGCCGGCGAGGTCGAGCAGATTCATAAAAAAAAGCCCGCAATGGGCCGCTATTTAGTTGTCATTGGGCAATAATTTATTGGCGAAAGGATGCTAGCACAAAGTAGTAAAAAGCTAACTTTTGGAATTCCAATCGTGCGGAGATTCTTGCTTGTTGCAAGTTGCTGGTGATTGGTTGAGCGGCAGGCGGGTGGTGGCCTGCCGCCCGGGGGCAGGCTTTAGCGCTGTTCGGCGAGGACGGCGTGGAATAGCTGGTTCAGTTCTGCATTGACGTCGCTGCTTCGGAAGCGGACGACATCCGGTCGTTCAAGGCGGACGAGTTCCGCTTCGATGAACCGGTTAAGGCACGGCACCGGCTCGGACAGTCCCATTTCCGGCGCACCCTTCTTTTTCTCCAGTAGCGCCGCGATTGCCTCCAGAAGTTCCGTCTCGCCTTCCAGCAAATGCAGCAGCTTGTCGAATTCAATAGGCGCTGGAGTGCCATAACGTTCGAGCCAACGCACGGACAGCAAGGGACGCAGCACGTAGAAATACTTCTTCAAAGGAACCATATCGGCACGCAGATAGCCGCGATAGTTGGTCTTTGCCATGCTCTGGTAGTGGTAAATGCCGTTCTCGCCGGAATACACGCTCGGCAGCAACGCACGAGCACCGTCCGCGAAACCGCCGTGGGAACGGTACAGGATTGGCGATTGGATCCATTCCACAAATGCTGGATTCGAACGGCGGAACAGGCGTAAAGCCTTGCGAATATCCCAGCCATTGATATCGATCTCATCGACGATCTTGTATTCAATGACATCGCGTTTCTCTTCCAAGTCGACTGCGACATACCAGTCGCGCGGGTGCGCGTAAATAAAGCGCACGTCGTAATCGCTATTCGGTGAGGCAAAGCCCCAGGCACGGCTGCCGGACTCTACTGCCAGCAGGACACGCACATCATGTTCGGCTTCGGCAGCCGCAAGCCGGCGCATAATCTCTGCGCGTACATCTTCAGGAATCAATTCTCTCTCTCCATTGCCGCCTGAAAGCAGCGGCCGCCGGGCATTATGGCTCAATCGGGGTATGATTGCGCTATGAAAGAATCAATCCGCACCAGACTTGAATCCATGCGCGCGGCAATGCGCCGCCATCAGGTTGATGCTTGCATGGTCCCATCCTCCGATCCCCATTTGTCCGAGTATTTGCCGGCGCGCTGGCAAGGGCGGGAATGGCTGTCGGGATTTACCGGCTCGGTCGGCACATTCATCGTCACCCAGGATTTCGCGGGCGTCTGGACAGATGGCCGTTATTGGACGCAGGCGGAAGCGGAGCTGGCCGGAACTGGTGTCAAACTGATGAAAATTTCATCGGGCGCCAGCGTGCAGTACGTTGACTGGTTGGCCGAGACCTTGAAGCCCGGCCAAGCGCTGGCGGTCGATGGCGCAGTTCTTGGCCTCTCGATCGCTCGCCTGCTGCAGGCGCGCGGCATTGCCTTGCGCACCGACCTCGATTTGCTGGATGAAGTGTGGACCGATCGTCCCGGCTTGCCTGACGCTCCGGTCTACGAGCACCAGCGGCCATTTGCCGACAAGACGCGCGCGGCCAAGCTGGCGGCGTTGCGGGCGGAGATGACGCGCCAGGGCGCGGCCCATCACATCATCTCGACGCTGGACGATATCGCCTACCTGTTCAACCTGCGCGGCTCGGACGTCAATTACAACCCGATCTTCCTGTCGCACGCGCTGGTCGACCAGGATCGCGCCATGCTCTTCGTCGGCGCCGGCAAGATTGAGCCGGGCCTGGCGGGCCTGCTGGCGGCCGACAACGTCTTCGTAGAGCCATACGAGGAGGCAGCTCAGGCTCTGGCGACGCTGCCAGCCGGCAGCACGCTGCTGCTGGACCCGCGCCGCATCACGTTCGGCACTCGCCAGGCGGTACCGGACAGTGTGAGAATTATTGAAGCGGTCAATCCAACCACCTTCGCAAAATCCCGCAAGACCGAACATGAAGCGGAACATGTGCGCGCGACGATGGAGCAGGATGGCGCTGCCTTGTGCGAATTCTTCAGCTGGCTCGAACAAACCCTGGCCGATCCGAAGCGCGAACCGCTGACCGAGTACGCCATCGGCCAGCACTTGCTGGAGGCGCGTCGACGCCGCCCAGGTTTTGTCAGCCTAAGCTTCGGCACCATCGCAGGCTTCAATGCGAACGGGGCGATCATGCATTACCGCGCGCCGGCACAAGGCAGTGCCGTGGTTGAAGGCAATGGCTTGCTGCTGCTCGATTCCGGCGGCCAGTACACTGGCGGCACCACTGACATTACCCGTGTGGTACCGGTCGGCGTCATCACGCAGGAGCACAGGCGCGACTTCACCCTGGTCCTGAAAGGCATGATGGCGTTGTCCGTCGCCCGGTTCCCGCGCGGCGTGAAATCGCCGATGCTGGATGCGATTGCTCGTGCGCCGCTGTGGGCTGCCGGCATCGATTTTGGCCACGGTACCGGCCATGGTGTCGGCTATTTCCTCAATGTCCACGAAGGCCCGCAGTCGATTTCGCCCTCGACACCGCCGGATGCGCATACGGCCATGGAGCCAGGCATGATCACCTCCAACGAGCCGGGCATCTACCGTCCTGGCAAGTGGGGCATCCGCATTGAAAACCTGGTGCTGAACGTGCCTGCGGCAGAATCGGAATTTGGCGAATTCCTGGGATTTGAGACCCTGACCCTGTGCCCGATCGACACGCGCTGCATCGACAAATCCCTGCTGCGCGAGGATGAAGTGCGCTGGCTGAACGAATACCACGCCACCGTGCGCCAACGACTGTCCCGGCATGTCAGCGGCGATTCGTTGCGCTGGCTGAATGAAAGGACGGAGGCAATATGAGCCGATCCACCAAGGCATCCAACGCGCTGGCGCGCCTGAAAGAGCGCTCCGGCAACCAGTCCTATTCGCTGACCATGACCGGCAGCGGCCATTTCTTCCTGACGGAAGGGCCGGGCCAGCCGCCGCTTTGCGCTCCGATGGAGCTGGATGATTTTGTGGCCTTCGTCAATGCGCAGGGCCCGCAAAAAGTAAAACGCGTCAGCAAACTCGATGTAGCATTCGAAAAGCAGCTCGCAGCCAAGAAAACACCAAAACCATAAGTGAGGCAGCTATGCCCAGCATAGATTTCCTGCGTGCTTACTGGTCGTCCGGCGAACTGGCGACCAATCTCGTGATCCTGATGAACCTGATCGGCGCGTTGCTGCTTGGCCTGCTGGTCGGCTATGAGCGCTCCTACCACGGGCGAGCGGCGGGCATGCGCACCTATGGGCTGGTATGCATGGCGTCGGCGGCGCTGACCGTGGTGTGCGGCTACCCCTCGCTCTGGTTTGGCGGCCATATGTCCGAGCTGGTCGGCACTGACCCGACCCGTGTGGTGCAGGGCATCGTGACTGGCATCGGCTTCCTTGGCGCGGGTGTCATCATGCGCGAAGGCTTCAATATTTCCGGCCTGACGACGGCGGCGTCGATCTGGGCCTCGTCGGTGATAGGCGTGGCAGTCGGACTGGGGTTCTACCTGGGAGCCATGGGCCTGGCCTTCCTGTGCGCGATGTCCATGATCTTCCTGTCCAAGGTTGAAGCGTGGCTGCCGTCGCGCCATGCAATCGCGATCACCATGCGCTTCAAGCCAGGCTTCGAGCCGAAGGAAGACCAGCTGCGCGCCATGGCGCTGGAACGCGGCTACCAGATCGCCGGCGGTTCTCTGACCATCGGCATGGACCAGGGCAAGCTGGAATGGCGCTTCGTCGCGCTGGCACTGAGCAAGCGCAGCGGATCGCCGCTGTCGCGCATCGCGGAAGAGATGACCCATTACGAAGGCATCGACAGCTTCCAGGTTACCCACGCACGCAACTAGGAGGCAGGTTTGGTCATCCATTCACAAGACGTTCTCGATTTCTGGTTCCTCCCCATCGGCGCCAGGGGCCACAATATGCAGCGCCCCGAGTGGTGGCGCAAGGACGATGCATTCGACCGCGCGATCTTCCAGCAGTTCGGCGACGTGATAGAGCAGGGGCTGCTGGGCGGCCTGCGGCAGTGGGACGACGAGGGCACGCAAGGTACCCTGGCGCGCATCATCGTGCTGGACCAGTTCACGCGCAACGTCTATCGCGGCACGCCGAAGGCCTTTGCCGGTGATGAGCTGGCGCTGGAGGCGGCCAAGGTGCTGGACGATTCGGGCGCCAACCAAACCTTGCCGCCGGCGCAGCGCGCGTTCTCGTATATGCCGCTCGAGCATTCGGAGAACCTGTCGATGCAAATGCGCTGCGTGGACCTGTTTGAAATGCTGGCTGCGGATGCGCCGGGCTACGCAGGCATGCTGGATTACGCCAAGAAGCACTACGAGGTGATACGCCGCTTCGGACGCTTCCCGCATCGCAACGCCATCCTGGGCCGCGAATCGACGCCGGAAGAAGTGGAGTTCCTCAAGCAGCCAGGGTCGAGTTTCTGATGCGTGGATTGACCGTCATTGGCGGCGGCCACGTCGGCAGCGTCCTGGGTCGCCTGTTTTCGGCGGCCGGCGCGTTCACGGTGCAGGATGTGCTGTCCCGCTCGGCCGATAGCGCGGCGCGGGCGGCCGCTTTCATCGGCAGCGGACATGGCGGGGCCTCATATGCCGGGCTGCGGCCGGCCGACGTGTTCATGCTGTCCGTGACTGACGACCAGATCGTTCCTGCCTGCGAAGCATTGGCGGCTGCCGTGCCGCTGCAGGGAGCCGTGGTATTTCATTGCAGCGGTGCGCTGGCATCCGACCGCCTGCACGCGGCGCGCGCAGCAGGCGCCTATGTCGCCAGCGTGCATCCGATCCGCAGCTTTGCCGATGCCGATGCGGTGGCAGCGGGTTTCGCTGGCACCTTCTGCGGCGTCGAAGGCGACCAGCAGGCGCTTGATGTTTTGCTGCCTGCACTGGCCGCGATCGGCGCCAGGGCGGTGCAAATCGATCCGGCAGCGAAGACCGTGTACCACGCAGCTGCCGTTTTTGCGAGCAATTACCTGGTCACTGTGATTGACGCGGCCCTGCGCGCCTACCAGGCGGCTGGCATTCCGGAGTCCGTGGCGCGTGAACTGGCGCGGCCGCTGGCGCTGGAGTCGATGGAAAACGCCTTCCGCCTCGGCGCAGCGCCGGCGCTTACCGGACCGGTAGCGCGCGGCGACATGGCGACCGTGCTGCGCCAGCAGGATGCCGTGATGGCATGGGACGCTGAGACGGGCCAGCTATACCGTGCGCTGGTGCCCCCAACCAGCGCACTGGCCGAGCGCAAACGGGCCGGCAAGCCCTGAGCTGGCGGAGCGTCCCGGCGCGCCGGCGGAGGACCGGGGCCGCGCCTGACCCGTCTACCCGGCTCGCGCGCAGCCGTTGGCATCGCAGGCCGCGCCGTCGCTGTGCTGCGCACCATCGTTCGCCGAACTCAATGGCTGTTCGGCCAGCAGGCGCCCGATCACCCCTCCCAGCGCCATGTCGTCGATGCTGCCGAAATGGTTCAGCCGCAAGCGTCCTTCGCGGTCGAACAGCAGCAGGCTGGGCGTGCCGCGCAGCGCGTAGTGCTGCATGGTGGCCGGCACTGGCGAACCGGGAACCGGCCTGTCGACCGCCACCGGAAACGGCAAGCGATATTCATGGATGAACACTTCCAGCGCCTGCGGGGTCATCACGTCGTGATGTTCGAAGACGCTGTGCAGGCCAATCACCACTAGTTCAGGGAACACCTGCTGCATCTTCATGGCTTGTGGAACGCCGTGCGCCACGCAGCCCGGGCACAGCATCTGGAAGGCATGCACCGCGACCACCTTGCCGTCGGTGGCAGGCGCAGCCCCGTTGAGCCACGCCGAGGCATCTAGCCGCATCATTTTGCGCGCAGCTTCACGCCGGGGAAATCGACCGGCACCTTGAACGCGACGTTCACATAATTGGTGAACAGGTTCAGCGCCACATGGGCCATGATCTCCACGATTTCCTCATCGCTGAAGCCGACCGCCCGCAGCTCTTCCACTTGTTCGTCATCGATCCTGGCGCGGTTGCTGACCACTGCTATCGCGAAGCGCAATGCTGCGCCAGTCTTTGGATCGCTCGACTGGCCAGCTTGTGCCGCGCTCATTTCGTCGGCGGAGGCTCCGGCTTTGCGGCCCAGTGCCGTATGCGCCGCCAGGCAGTATTCGCAATCGTTGCGGTCGGCGATCGCCACGGCAATCTGCTCGCCCAGTTTGGCGCCAAGCTTGCCGCCGCCAAGCGCGCCGAAGCTGCCCCACATGCTTTTCAAGGCAGCCGGTGAGTTCGACACCGCCTTGAACATATTTGGCGTAGCGCCGAAAGCCTGGTGAATCTGGGCCAGCAGGCCGGTGGAGTCATTGGTGTTCAGTGGAATGCGCGACATAGTAAAGCTCCTTTCATTAAAATAGGAGTCCTAACTAAATAGGACCAAAAAAAGGCCGCCCTCAAGCGAGGGCCTGCCAATTCTTTACTTGCTGCGCCGGATCGGCCGGCAAGTGATCCGGGCAATCAATCCGCAGCATTGCCACCGACAGCGGCGCGTCGACCAGCCCGCAATGGTGCGGGGCGGCGTCATCCTGGTGCCGGTCAGGCTGGAAATATTTACAAGAGAGGCAAGCGCGCAGTTCCGGGAAGCGTTCCGTCTTCTGCAACTGTCCAATCAGCTGCAGCAAGCCGCCCAGCAATTGTTCTTGCGCCTGCGGCGACAGCTTGCCGACTGCCTCGTCGGCAAATGCGGTGGCACCCGCAATGCGTTGCGCCGTTTGCCGGCCATCCTCGGTAAGATGCAGGTCGGTGGCACGGCCATCGTCCAGCGCGCGGGCTTTGCGGACCAGCCCTTTCGCCACCAGGGCCGCAACCGAATCGCTGGCGCTGGCTGCCGAAATCGAGAGTTGCCGCGCAACCCAGGACAAGCGCACGCCCTGTGCCCGGCTATGCAGCAATTGCAGGATCTCAGCCTGCGCCGGGTTCAGGTTTTCGCTGGTCGCAAATTCCCACATGCCCGAGCGCAGCACGCTGCCGATGCGGGAAATGGCGGAAATGATGCGGGTCGAAGTCGTGTCCATGCGCCAAGTATATGGGCAAAACACAATATGTCAAGGACTCCTAACTAATCTTCCGGCTTGTAAATCAGCAGTGCAAAAGTATAGTTGAAGAGCAGGTAATGCTTTTTGCTCCAGCTTCTGTTGTGGTCGAGCAAAAAGATAGTTCCAGCGAGTGACAAAATTGGTCGTTAGCAATAAGCTTGTCCACCTAAGCCACACACAGTTCTAGGGGAACGCTATGTTATTTTTGAAATCCACGTCTGTCACCAAGGCGCCTGGCATTTACGAAGTCGATATTGCCGCCAAACCGCCTGGCAAGACCTTCGGCGTGTACATGGCAACCGACCCGGATAACCCGCCGACTTCCGTGCTCGAGGCACTGGCTGCGGGCGGCTTCAAGCAGGTGCACAGCTCGGGCTACACCCACAAGGACCGCGGCAAGGTGCTGGACCTGCACTTCCAGAAAGATGGCACCGACCTGTTCAACGGCTGGAAGGCGGAAGAAGCCGAAGCCAATATGGCCATCATCAACAAGATTTTTGGCGATATCGGGGTGGCGATCACCCCGCGCGTGATGTCGCTGGCCGAAGCTTACGCCTGAACCTCGATGTGATACAGAGCCCAGGGGCAGGTAGTAAAGCGCTCGCCCACGGGCCTGCTCGCCATTTCCGGCACCCGGTCCGCATCGTAAATCGCCCATAGCGGGCCGAGGCCGCCCAGCGCCATCGGGGCGCTATCCATGTGGGTGGCAACGATAAAGCGCTGCGTCCTGGCGCGCGCCACGGACACCGCCACCGCATAGCCATCGACTGCACGCAGGATCAGCTTGCTGTTGTCGCTGGTTTGCGCACCGGCAGCTTTCAACACGTCGACCAGCAGCGGGCCGGACAGGGTATGCGGCCTGTTGTCGTATTCCAGCGTCGGCTTGATCGCGACGGCGGGCAGCGCAGCCAGTGCGGCAAAATCGAAAGCGAAGGCTTTGTCGAATGACAGTTGCTGGCGGTGCATCATCTGGTCGGCGACACGGTCGAAGCTGCCGCGATTCGGCTTGGCAATCGCACCGGTCACGGTCAGCAACGCCGGGCCGCGCTCAGCTTTGGGGGCAGCGGCGCCTAATGAGGGGAGGGCGCCGGCCGCTGCCACGGCACCGAGGAATTGACGTTTGTTCATCGTTATATGATAACGCCTATGGACCTGTTTTCTGCTGAAGCCGAGTTACTGCCTATCCCGATCGAGGATGGCGAGCTGTATTTCATGCGGCAGCTTCCGCTCGCTGTGGATAACGCGGAAGTGATGCAAAGGCTGCTTGACGAAACGGCGTGGAAGGCAGAAACCATTTTCCTGTTCGGTCGCGAAGTAGCGCAGCCCAGGCTCAGCGCCTGGTATGGCGAGCAGCGCTATACCTATTCTGGCCGTACGTTCGAGCCGCTGCCCTTCACGCCCCTGCAGCTTGAAATCAAGCGCGCCATTGAAGCCGCCAGCGGCAAGCGCTTCAACAGCGTTCTGCTCAACTATTACCGAAACGAGCAGGACAGCATGGGCTTCCACAGTGACGATGAGCCGGAACTTGGCCCCCAGCCTGCGATCGCCTCGGTCAGCTTCGGCGCCACTCGCACCTTTATCCTGAAGCACAAGAAGCAGCCCAAAACCGTCAAGATCGACCTGACCGATGGCAGCCTGTTGCTCATGGCGGGAAAACTCCAGCATTGCTGGCGGCATGGAATCAATAAGGCACGAACACCCTGTGGCCCGCGTATCAATCTGACATTTCGGCTTATCTGAAGCCAAGTTCGCTCATTTTGGGCTGAACATTGGTAATTCAAGGCCGCTTACAAAATCACACAATTCTTACCAGTTCGTCTCCCCCTTGAACTTTTGGCAGTGTTATCGTGCTTTCCATCGCACTTCCACAGACGAAGCGCGATCCCAAGCAAGTCCGACTTACTTTTGCTGAAAGATCACGAACATGAAAAAAATCGCATTCGCACTCATCACTTCCGCCGTTGCCCTCGGCGCGGCCTCCGTCCAGGCGCAAGAGCTGAAGCCGTACATCGGTGCAGGCGTCGTGGCCAACTCGAACAAGTACACCTTGCCGAATGACACCACTGACGGCGACAAGAAATCCACAGAGTATGGTGGCAAGATCTTCGGTGGCGTGCAGATCGACAAGACCTGGGGCGTGGAAGCCGGCTATGTAGACTTCGGCAAGCAGTCGTACAACTACACCACTGGGGCCGGCACCGGCAGCATTGAAGGCAAGGCCAAGTCCTTCTACCTGGCTGGCAAGGGCACTTTCCCGATCAACCAGCAGGTCGCCCTGACCGGCAAGCTGGGTATCGCCCACAACAAGAATGACGTGAATGCCACCGGCCTGGCTTCGGCGTACAACGGCGATAGCAGCCGTAACGCGCTGTACGCCTCGGTTGGCGCTGAATACGCCTTCACCGAGAAAGTCTCGGGCGTGCTGGAGTACGAGCACTTCGGCAAGAACGATATCGACCAGGGCCGCCGCAAAGGCGCGGTCAACCTGGGCGTGAAGGCTAGCTTCTGAGTCGAGGGGGAGGGCAGTTCAGCTGCTTCCCCCCGCAAAGTCCCGATCGAGGCCGGGTGCGACAACGGCAGCCTTGCGCTGCCAATGTCCTTGTGCCCGCCTCACCCTCCATTCGGACACTGCGTCCGCTGCATAGGGTAATCAAAGGCTTTTTCCTTGCCTTTCGAGACACCTTCGATGCGCGCCTTGATGCCATCGGCGCCATCGCGCTTGTAAATGATCCGCTGCGGGAAGTCATGCTGCGGGTTTTCAAAGATCACCTCGCCATCGCCGATCGACTTGATCGGGAAGGCCGCTTCGAGTTGACGGCTTGGCTTGGCCACATAGGCCCAGATGCCCGGCTCGGTTTCGCGGATCATGGTGTGTTCCCACTCGACTGTCTTGCCGTTTTTTACCGTGCGGGCCACGCCCAGCATGGTGCCGCCAGCTGGCAGGGTCCACATTTCAACGGAGCCTTTTTCGGCGCCGGTGTGCGACCAGCAGCCGGCTAGCCAGGACAGCTTGTCGATGGGGGCCTCGTGCGCAATGGCGCCGGCACTGGCCAGGACCAGTCCACAAAGGAATTGTTTGCGCATACTGGCCTCCTTTTAAACCGGTAAACCGGGGTCTGACCCGCAGGGTCAGGCCCCAAATGATCTTGCGGCTAATGGGGTTGGTTCGAGGTCTTTGATGTTCGACGAAGATCAAAGGCGCCCAACCCAATCCGTGGCGTCGGAATTGACTGGGTCTGACCCTGTGGGTCAGACCCAGGTTTACCGGTTTTAGCCGTGCAGCGGCTTATAACGAATACGCTTCGGCTTCGCGCCTTCCTCGCCCAAACGCTTCTTCTTGTCGGCTTCGTATTCCTGGTAGTTACCCGCAAAGAAGGTCACCTGGGAATCGCCTTCAAAGGCCAGGATGTGGGTCGCAATACGGTCCAGGAACCAGCGATCGTGGGAAATCACCATCACGGAACCGGCGAATTCCAGCAGCGCATCTTCCAGCGCACGCAGGGTTTCCACGTCCAGGTCGTTGGACGGTTCGTCCAGCAGCAGCACGTTGCCGCCCATCAGCAGGGTCTTGGCCAGGTGCAGTCGGCCACGCTCACCGCCGGACAGGTTGCCGACGATCTTCTGCTGGTCCGACCCCTTGAAGTTGAAGCGGCCCACATACGCGCGCGACGGCATTTCGAAACGGCCCACGCTGAGGATGTCGGCGCCGCCAGACACTGCCTCGAATACTGTCTTGTCGTTGTCCAGCTTGTCGCGGCTCTGGTCCACCAGCGAAATCTTGGCGGTCTTGCCGATCGCCACTTCGCCGCTGTCCGGTTGCTCGATACCGGCAATCATCTTGAACAGGGTCGACTTACCAGCACCGTTCGGGCCGATGATGCCGACGATCGCGCCCGGCGGGATGATGAAGGACAGGTTGTCGATCAGCAAGCGGTCGCCAAACGATTTGCTGACGTTCTTGAATTCGATCACATCGTTACCCAGGCGTTCGGCCACAGGAATGAAGATCTCCTGGGTCTCATTACGCTTCTGGTACTCGAATTCGCTCAGTTCATTGAAGCGCGCCATGCGGGCCTTGGACTTGGCCTGGCGTGCCTTCGGGTTCTGGCGCGACCATTCCAGTTCTTTCTGCAGCGCCTTCTGGCGCGCGGATTCGGTGGCTTCTTCCTGCTTCAGGCGGGCCTGTTTCTGGTCCAGCCAGGAAGAGTAGTTGCCCTTCCAAGGGATGCCGTGGCCACGGTCCAGTTCCAGGATCCATTCGGCAGCATTGTCCAGGAAGTAGCGATCGTGGGTGATGCCAACCACGGTGCCAGGGAAGCGCACCAGGAATTGCTCCAGCCATTCCACGGATTCGGCATCCAGGTGGTTGGTCGGTTCGTCGAGCAGCAGCATGTCCGGCTTGGACAGCAGCAGCTTGCACAGCGCCACGCGGCGCTTTTCACCGCCGGACAGCACGCCGATCTTCTGGTCCCATGGCGGCAGGCGCAGCGCGTCGGCGGCCATTTCCAGTTGCAGGTTCAGGTTGCCGCCGTCGGCAGCAGCGATGATCGATTCCAGGCGTTCCTGTTCCTTGGCCAGCGCGTCGAAGTCCGCATCCGGTTCGGCATAGGCGGCGTACACGGCTTCCAGCAAGGCTTGCGCGTTGAAGGCCTCACCCAGGCCGGATTCCACTTCCTGGCGCACGGTTTTTTCAGGATCGAGTTGCGGTTCCTGTGGCAGGTAGCCGATGTTCAGGCCAGGCATCGGGCGCGCTTCGCCCTGGATGTCGGTGTCGATGCCTGCCATGATTTTCAGCAGGGACGATTTGCCGGAGCCGTTCAGGCCCAGCACGCCAATCTTGGCGCCTGGGAAGAAGGACAGCGAAATGTCCTTCAGAATCTGACGTTTCGGTGGGACGATTTTGCCCACGCGGTTCATGGTATAGACGTAATTGGCCACGGTATGAGTTCTTGTCGGTTCGTAAAGGCGCTAGTTTAGCGCATTGTGATGGCGCATAAAAAAAGACCCGGCAAGTGCCGGGTCCTTTTAGGGCAGCTGCTTGCTTATGCTTTGCGCCGGCGTACCGTTGCCAGCGCGGCCAGGCCCAGGCCGGTCAGCAGAAGGCTGGTTGGCACGGGCACTTGCGCAGGCGGCGCAGCGTCCTGCGCTACGAAGTCCAGGCGCACGTCGGTCAGGTTGAATTGTCCCAGCATGGAATTCACGGAAAAGTTGAGGATGCCGTCTGCCGCCAGGTCGGTCAAGGCCAGGGAGTCTAGGCTCAGTTGCACCACCAGGTCGCCGCCCAGCGAATCGTAATGACTGATGAACTGGTTGTACCAGCGGTTGTAGCCGCCATTTTCGCTGCCCGTCTGCTTTTTGATGTCTTCGATCTTGCCGCTGTCGGTGTCGAATGCATTTTCATCGTTGGCCGAGCCGGTCGCGGAGGCGCCACCGGCTGTGACCTTCATCTCGTCAGCGATGGAGTCGCTATAGTTGGTGTTGAATTGCTTGATGTGGAAGTTGTCGGTGACGACCTTGCATTTGCCCTTGTTGCAGTCCGTCGTTTCGCGATTCTCAGAGTAATTCAGGTTCGTCACGGACGAACCGACGATATCGAAGTCGGCGGAGGAGAAACCGGACACGGTCAGCACGCCGGAGCTGATCGAAGCGCTGGACAGGCCCTTGCCGGCCAACAGGCTATTTACGTCGATCTGCAGGTTCTGGCTCTGGCCAGTCGTCAGGTACTGATCAAGCGAAAATGCGGACGACAACGGCATTGTTGCAGCTTGCACAGATGCTACACAGAACAGGGCGGAGATGCCCACCAGAAACTTTCTACTAACCATTATTGCTCTCCCGAAGTGTTACTGGGAATTAAGCAATTGTCGTGCCTGAATGCAAGCGACTTTCCTTAGATCATTGATTCAATTACGGAAAAGTCAATTGAGTCATAGTAATTGTGGTTTCACGGCACCAATGCTGTAAAATTTTCCGACACTCAACTCGCCTTTCTGTTGACCAACCAGCTCTCCAGCATATATATCGCCAGCGCACTCCAGATGAACAGGAAACCGACCAGCTTGGTCGAGGAAAAAGCTTCGTGGAAGACCCAGACGCCCAGCAGCATTTGCAGCGATGGCGACATGTATTGAAGCATGCCGAGCACCGACATCGGAATGCGCCGCGCACCGGCGGCGAACAGCAGCAGCGGGATCGCCGTGGTCGGGCCTGCGGCTGCCAGCAGCCAGCGTGTGCTGTCCGACTCGGCATTCAGGAAGACGCTCTGGCCGTGGTACACCAGCCAACCGAGGTAAGCCACCGCCAGCGGGAACAGGATCAGGGTTTCGAAAGACAGTCCTTCCAGCGCCGCCAGCGCCGCAGTCTTGCGCAGCAACCCATAAGCGCCAAAGCTCAGGGCCAGCACCAGCGCGATATATGGCACCTGGCCAGCCTGCCAGGTCAGCCAGGCCACCCCGGTGGCGGCAACACCGATGGCAATCCACTGGCCACGACGCAGTTTTTCCTTCAGCACCAGCATGCCCAGCAGCACATTTACCAGCGGGTTGATGAAGTAGCCCAGGCTGGCATCGACCACATGGCCATTGTTCACCGCCCAGATATACACGAACCAGTTTGCGCTCAGCAGGAAAGCGCTGGCCAGGAAACTGCCCACGACTTTGGGCTGGCGCAACACTTGCGGCAGCCATTTCCATTGCCGCCGTACCGCCAGTACCAGCATCAGGAACAGCAGCGACCAGGCCATGCGGTGCGCCAGGATTTCGGACGCCGGCACATCTTTAATTGCGTGAAAATACAGCGGGAACAGGCCCCAGGACAGGAAAGCGCCTGCGGCGTACAGCATGCCGGTATTCATGAGAGCGATGATTTTCTTGGAGTAAAGGTGGAAAATAGCACATCCGCCAAGATTTCACCGGCGGCTGAAAAACTTGCAAAAGGCCTTTAGTTGGCCTATTGTGCGATGCACCAAAACCAATTTTGGGTGAAATCTTGTCACAACATAAGAAAAGCAGCGTAGCTGCACTGACGCTGGCCGCGATTGGCATCGTCTACGGCGATATCGGTACCAGCCCCCTCTATACCCTCAAAACAGTCTTCGACCCCACCCACGGATTGGCACTCAACCAGGCCAACTTGCTGGGCATTATTTCCCTGATCTTCTGGAGCCTGACGCTGATCGTGTCGCTGAAGTACGTCAGCCTGGTGCTGCGTGCCGACAACCGCGGCGAGGGCGGGATCATGGCCCTGATGGCGCTGGCGCTGAACTCCGTGCACAAGGCTGCGCCGAAGGCGCACTTCCCGCTGCTGCTGATTGGTACCTTTGGCGCCACCATGTTCTATGGCGACTCCGTCATCACGCCGGCCATTTCGGTGCTGGGCGCAATCGAGGGCCTGGAAGTTGCCGCACCGGGCCTCGCGCAATATGTGGTGCCGCTGACGATTGTCGTGCTGGTGACCCTGTATTCGGTGCAGCGCCATGGCACGGCTGGTATTGGCCGTTTCTTTGGGCCGATCATGACGATCTGGTTCGGCGTGCTGGCCGCCATGGGCGTCGTGAATATCGTCGAAACCCCGGCCATCCTCTCCGCGCTGAATCCTTACCATGCCGCGATTTTCATGCGCGACAATGGCTTCATCGCCTTCGTGGCGCTGGGTGCGGTGGTGCTGGCGATTACTGGCGCTGAAGCGCTGTACGCCGACATGGGCCACTTCGGCAAGAAGCCGATTCGCATGGCCTGGTTCTGGGTCTGCTTCCCTTCGCTGATCTTGAACTACCTGGGGCAGGGCGCGCTGCTGATCCGTAATCCGGACGCTATTGCCAACCCGTTCTTCAACCAGCTCGGCGCATGGAGCGTGTACCCGCTGGTGGTGTTGTCGACGGCTGCCGCCGTGATTGCTTCGCAGGCCACGATTTCCGGCTCGTTCTCGATGACCAAGCAGGCGATTGCGCTCGGCATGCTGCCGCGCATGCGCGTGCAGCATACTTCGGCCAGTGAGATCGGCCAGATCTATATTCCTGTCGTGAACTGGCTGCAGCTGATCGTGGTGTTGATCGCCGTGATCAGCTTCAAGAGCTCGGACAACCTGGCCAGCGCCTATGGTATCGCGGTGACGGCGACCATGTTCGCCACCACCATCCTGACCTTCTTCGTGATCCGCTACCGCTGGCACCTGCCGCTGGTGCTGTGCTTCGTCGCGACCGGCTTCTTTATCGTGATGGATGTGATGCTGTTCTCGTCCTCCGCGCTGAAGCTGTTCCACGGCGGCTGGTTCCCGCTGCTGCTCGGTACCGCGCTGTTCACCACCATGCTGACCTGGCGCACCGGCCGCGAGCTGGTGTTCAAGAACCTGGAAAAGCACGCGATCCCGCTGGAAGACTTCCTGAACTCCCTGTTCATGGCGCCGCCGACCCGCGTGCCGGGTACCGCGGTGTTCCTGCGCGGCGAGAGCGATGGCGTGCCGCATGCGCTGCTGCACAACCTGTCGCACAACAAGGTGCTGCACGAGCGCGTGGTGTTCTTCACCGTACATATTGTGGAGGAGCCTTATGTGCCGCCTTCGGAGCAGGTCCGCGTGACAGCCCTGGGCCATGAGTGCTACCAGCTGAATATCAATTACGGCTTCAAGGACGAGCCGGACGTGCCGGCCATCATGGCCCTGTGCGAAGAGAAAGGCCTGAAGTTCGAAATGATGGAGACTTCCTTCTTCATCGCGCGCCAGACCGTGATTTCGTCGCCGGGCGACGGCATGGCGCCATGGCGCGAGCACCTGTTCGTGGCGATGTCGCGCAACGCGCGCGCTGCGGCGGACTATTACCAGATCCCGCCGAACCGCGTCATCGAACTTGGCACACAAGTGGAGATTTAATTTGTAACGGATCTTGCCTCTTGTAGAGGGGGGGATTAACGGTCTGCTAAACTGCTGCTCCGTTACCCTCCTTTAACGAATAGGCAAGATTGAAATGAAGAACTCGATGTTCAAGGCAATCGCCACCCTGGCTTGCGCTGCGGCCCTGACAGCATGCGGTGGTGGTGCCAAAAATAACGACACCACTCCGCTGCCGCCGCAGCCTGCTTATGCGGTAGTTGTGGACAACGAGCCAGGCGGCAGTGCTCCGGTAGTGGCCTCTGGCGACCTGGTCACCTTCAGCTACACCGGCTGGCTTTACAACGAAGCCAAGACCGACAAAAAAGGGGATCAGTTCGAGAGTTCCGTTACCAACAGTGTCGATAAGCCGATGACCATGACGGTCGGCGTCGGCGCCCGCATTGCGGGCTTGGACAAGGCCTTGATTGGAATGCAAGCGGGCGGCTCGCGGCTTGTGATCATCCCGTCGAATATGGCGTTTGGCCCGGTGGATGTCAAAGACTCGACTGGCAAGGTGATCGTCCCTGCCAATACCTCGGTCGTGTATCAACTGAACGTGCACAGCTTCAGCACGCTGCCATCGCCGATTCCGCCGCAGCCGGTATTTACAAAGCAAGAGCTTCAAGTCGGCTCGGGCGCAGCGGCCGCTGCCAAGAACCTGGTGACCATCCAGTACCGCGGCTGGCTGTACGACAACACCAAGCCAGACAACAAGGGTACGGAATTCTTGGACAAATACAGTGGCCAGCCTTTCAGCTTCCTGCTGGGCGTGGACAGCCGCATTGCAGGCTGGGACCAGGGCATCGTGGGCATGCAAGTGGGGGGCAAGCGCAGGCTGCTGATCCCGGCCAGCATGGCATGGGCCCAGTATGGCCGCAAGGACGATGCCGGTAACTACATCGTGCCGCCAGGCACCGCCGTCGTGTACGAAATCGAGATGACCGCCCTCAACGCGACGCCTCCGGCGCAAACCGCGCAGCCTGCTTTCGACAAGATCATCATCGCAGAAGGCGCAGGAGATGCATCAGTCACAGGCAACACGCTGACCGTAAGCTACTCCGGCTACTTGTACGACGACAGTGTCACCGACAAACGCGGCCTGCGTTTCGACACTTCCCTGACCAAAGGGGTTCCAATGACCGTCAAGTTGGGCGCTAACGCAGTCATCAAAGGCTGGGAAGATGGCCTGCTCGGCATGAAGGCTGGGGGCAAGCGTACCCTGATCATCCCGGCAAGCATGGGCTACGGCACGACCGGCCAGGGCAGCATTCCTGCGAACGCGCCGCTGATCTTCGATGTTGAAGTGACTTCCGTTACCAAGTAATTGGCGAAAGTCCAGAAAGAAACGGCCTTCGGGCCGTTTTTTTTGCCTAACGCAGCATCTCCAGGTGTGGAATGCCATCCTCGTCATATGGCTCGCCGACAGCCTTGAAGCCGAAGCTGCCATAGAATTTTTCCAGGTGGGCCTGGGCGCCGATGCGGATGCGGTGGCCTGGATGCAGCGCCTCCGCGTTGCAGATGCCCTCCGCGATCAACTGCCGGCCAGCACCGCTGCCACGTGCCGCCTGCGTCGTCAGCACGCGGCCCAGCGACATTTCAGGATACTTGATGCCCGGCGCGATGCAGCGCAGGTAAGCGGCCAGGGTTCGCTTGCCCTCTATCGTTTGCCAGCCGAGTAGGTGGTGGGCGGCTTCATCGTAGCCGTCCATATCGGAGTAAAAACACTGCTGTTCGATTACGAAGACCTCTTGCCGCTGCCGCAGCATTTCATACAGGTCTGCGTTGGGAATGCTGTTGAAGTCCAGCCACTGCCATTCAATCATTGGTCGCCCCGCTTGATAGGAGGCGACCATTTTATGCCAGCTTAATAGTCGACGCGAAGCTCGCCGTTACGGATCGCAGAGGCCAGTTCTGCCTTCACTTCGGCGCGGGTCTTGCCGCGGGTGGGGGAGGCAAAGTCCAGCGGATACAGTTCGCCGTTCAGGATTTCGCCACGGCGCAGGGCGGCGATGGTCTCAGCCTTTACTTCCGCGCGCGTTTTGGTCGATACGAACGAGTTGTCGGCCTGGTAGCCTTCGCCGCTGTTGGTGTCGGGCGGCGCTGCCTGGGCGGCAGTGGAGAGGGCCAGGGCGGCGGAAGCGATGATGGTTGCAAATGCTTTCATGATATTTCTCCTCTTGGGTGGGCTCGGCCGCCTTTGCTGCCGGGCCCTTGCTTGCTTATACGATGGTCAGGGTGACGTCGATGTTGCCGCGAGTCGCGTTCGAGTACGGGCAGACGATGTGCGCGGCGTTCACCAGTTTTTCTGCGGTGGCGCGATCCACGCCTGGCAGGGAGATCTTCAACTCCACTTCGATGCCGAAGCCGGTTTCGATCGGGCCGATGCCGACAGTGGCGTTGATGGAAGCGTCAGCCGGTACGGCGATCTTGTCGCGGCCCCCAACGAACTTCAGGGCGCCAATGAAGCAGGCCGAGTAGCCGGCTGCGAACAGTTGCTCCGGATTGGTGCCGAACGCGCCATTGCCGCCCAGTTCTTTTGGAGTGGTCAGCTTGACGTCCAATGCGCCGTCGCTGGAGGCGGATTTGCCTTCGCGGCCGCCGGTGGAAGTTGCGTTTGCGCGGTACAGGATGTTGGAGATCTTTGCCATGGTATGTTTTCCTTTTCGTGAGTAGTGAGCGATTAGCTAGCGTGCTATTTGTTTCCGGTTTCCGGGGCCTTGTTTGCTGCCCATGTGCACACTATAGATAGTGTGCGATTTAATTGCAAGCTATTTTTGAGGAATTTTTCGCTCATCATGAACTCACTCGGTTTGAGCCAGCAGTTGCTGGATCCGCGCTTCGGTTTGCTCGTACTGGCCTTCACCGAAGTGGGTGTACACCACCTGGCCTTTTTTGTTGACTAAATAGAAAGCTGGCCAGTAGCGGTTGTTGTACGCGTTCCAGGTGGCGTAGCGGTTGTCCTGCGCGACTGGATAACGTATGTCGAAGCGCTTTAAGGCGGTGCGCACGTTCTCGGTCTTGCGCTCGAAAGCGTACTCCGGCGTATGCACGCCGATCACGACCAAGCCCTTGTCTTTGTACTTGTCGTGCCACTGCACGACGTGCGACAGGGTGTTGATACAGTTTATGCAGTCATAGGTCCAGAAATCAACCAGTATCACCTTGCCACGCAGTTGTTTCATCGTCAGCGGTTCGCTGTTCAGCCATTGGGTAATGCCGCTGAATTCGGGCGCTTCGAACGGGGCCGTTGCTGCACTGGCGCCGGCGCTGGCGCTGGCGCCCACCAGGGTTGCGGCGGCAGCCAGGAATTTCAGGGTGGTCTTCATATTCACAGTCCTTTCAGGGTTGGGAGGTGTTGCGCGGCCCAGGAGTAGGCCAGGGTGTCGTATTGCAGGTAGATCGCGATGGCGGTGGCGACCACCAGCACGCCGAACACTTGCTGCAGGCGCTCGGCGTGGCGGGCCACAGAACGCACGCGCTGGGTGGCGTACTGGCCGCCGTAAATAATCCCGAGCATGGGAAAGGCCGCGCCGACGGCGTACAGGGTCAGCAGCAGGGCCGACCAGGCCGGATCTTGCGCCTTCACCACCAGCACCAGGATCGAAGCCAGAACCGGGCCGGCGCAAGGCGTCCAGACCGCACCCAGCGATATGCCGAGCAGGAAGGCGCCGCCATTGCTGCCGTCGTCTTCGCGCGGCGCGGCGTCGGCGCTGCGGCCCGGCAGGCGCGCGACCAGCCATTCATAAGGGGCCGGCCACAGGCGGAACAGGCCGGACAGGGCCAGCAGGGCAAGGGCGGTATTGCGCAGCACGTCCTGGGCCACTTCGATCGTGGCGGAGACCACGCCCAGCAGCATGGCGAAGCTTGCAAAGCTCAGGATGAAGCCGGCCACGATGAACAGCGGACGGCGGCGGTTGCGCTGGTTGACGCCGGAGCCCAGCAGGATGGGCAGCATCGGCAGCACGCAGGGTGAAGCGATGGTGAGCAGGCCGGCCAGGAAGGCCAGTGGAGTGTCGAGCGGGTTGGTCATGGTCAGCTCCGTGTCTTGGAATGACTCCATTGAACCGCCCCCAGGTATCCGGCATATTTCGCCGCACCCGCTTGTGTGCAATGTTTTGTGTACCTGGCCAGGCTGTACACACTGGGATACAAATCCCTGTCCCGCATTGGGTATCATGGCTTCATGGAAAACCCAGACCACATCCTGATCGTTGACGATGACCGTGATATCCGCGAGTTGATCGGCGCCTATCTGCAGAAAAACGGCTTGCGCACATCGCTGGCAGCCAACGGCCGCCAGATGCGCGCCGTGATCGAGGAAGACACGCCCGACCTCATCGTGCTGGACCTGATGCTGCCCGGCGAAGACGGCCTGGCCTTGTGCCGCGACCTGCGCGCCGGCAAGCACAAGGCCATCCCGGTGCTGATGCTGACCGCGCGCAACGACGAAACCGACCGCATCATCGGCCTGGAAATGGGCGCCGATGATTACCTGCCCAAGCCTTTCGCCGTGCGCGAACTGCTGGCGCGCATCAACGCCGTGCTGCGCCGCACGCGCATGCTGCCGCCGAACATGCAGGTCAACGAATCGGTGCCGATGCTGGCCTTCGGCGACTGGCGTCTCGACACGGTGGCGCGCCACCTGCTTGACGCCGACGGCACGCAGGTGGCGTTGAGCGGCGCTGAATACCGTCTCCTGCGCGTCTTCCTCGACCACCCGCAGCGCGTGCTGACGCGCGACCAGCTGCTGAACCTGACCCAGGGCCGCAACGCCGACCAGTTCGACCGTTCGATTGACTTGCTGGTGAGCCGGGTGCGCCAGCGCCTGCGCGACACGGCGCGTGAGCCGCGCTACATCAAGACACTGCGCAGTGAAGGCTATGTGTTTTCGGCCGCCGTCACGCTGGCGGCAGGCGAGCCATGATGCGCTTGCATTGGCCGCGCTCCCTGTTCGCCCGCCTGGCCCTGCTGCTGTGCCTTGGCGTGGCGGTGGCGCAGGGCTTGTCGTTCTGGCTCACCATGCGCGAGCGGAATGAGGCGACTACCAATATGATGATGGGCTACATCGAGCGCGAGGTCACCACCTCGGTGGCCCTGCTCGACGCCTTGCCTGCGGCGCAACGCGCGGACTGGTTGCCGCGGCTGGCGCGCCGCAGCTACGAATTCAGGCTGGAGGAATGCGACGAATCGCTGCCGCACCTGGACGTCCTGGAGGCTAATGCCGTGCGCTCGTTCGAGGAAGGCGTCGGCAAGCAATACAAGCTGACCGTGCACCAGATTATCGGCGAACACGAACGCTATCAGGTGCATCTGCGCTTGAGCGATGGCATGCCGCTGACGATCGACTTCCGTCCCATGCGCAGCGTGCCGATGTCGCCCTGGTTTGGCGCCCTGATGGTAGCGCAGCTTGCGGTATTTGCCCTGTGCTGCTGGCTGGCCGTGCGCCTGGCGACGCGGCCGCTGGAGCAGCTTGCGCTGGCGGCCGACGCGCTTGGCCCCGACATGCAGGGCGCTCACCTGCCGGAGAGTGGGCCGTCGGAAGTGGCGCGTGCCGCGCGCGCCTTCAACGCCATGCAGCAGCGTATTGCCGGCTACATGGCCGAGCGCATCCAGATCCTGGCCTCGATCTCGCATGACTTGCAGACGCCGATTACCCGCATGCGCTTGCGCGTCGACATGATGGACGACGAGGCGCAGCAGTCCAAACTGCGGCAGGACTTGCAGGCGATGGAGCAGCTGGTAAAGGAGGGCGTAGCCTACGCGCGCACCCTGCACGGCACCTCGGAAGCGGCGACGCGCATCGATCCGGACGCGCTGCTCGACAGCATGGTGCATGACTACACCGACGCAGGGCAGGACGTCACGCTTCATGGCGCAGTTGGCCACGCGATGGAGCTGCGCCCGCAAGCACTGCGGCGCGTGCTGGGCAACCTGATCGACAATGCGCTGAAGTTTGGCGGAAGCGCAGAAGTATGCGTGAAGCCGGACGCGTCACATGCTGGCGGCATCGTGATCCAGGTGATGGACCGCGGCCCGGGCATCCCGGCGGAATCGCTGCAAGCGGTCTTCGAGCCGTTCGTGCGGCTGGAGTCCTCACGCAGCCGCGAGACCGGCGGCACCGGCCTTGGCCTGGCGATTGCGCGCCAGCTGGCCACTGCGATGGGCGGTGCTCTGACACTGCACCAGCGCGACGGGGGCGGACTGGAAGCGCGGCTGGCGCTGCCAGGCTAAGCTCAGACCATGGCGCAGTCGAAGCCTTCCAGCACGTTGACGATATTGATGCCCAGCTCGCGCCGGATCGTCCCGCCCTCCAGCTGGAAGCTGGTGGGAAAGCCAAGCCAGGCCAGGCGCTCGCCAAGGCGCAGGAAATCGGCAGACGTGAGCCCGAAGCCGCCGTGCTCTTCGCCTTGGAAGATGTTTCCGCCCAGGGCCACGATCAGCGCCTCCGGCCGGTACATCGACAGGCGCACGCAAGCCGTTTCCAGCGCAGCGAACCAGGCCTGCGAATTGGAGCCCGGGGCCAGCGGGATGTTGACGTTGTAGCCAAGCCCGGCGCCCGCGCCTGTTTCGTCGGCATGGCCGCAAAAGTAGGGAAAGGCATGGCGCGGGTCGGCGTGGATCGACAGGCAAAGCACGTCGGAACGCTCGTAGAAGATGCCTTGTGCCCCATTGCCGTGCTGGTAATCGAGGTCGAGGATGGCAACCTTGGCCATCCCGTCATCCAGCAAGTGCTGGGCGGCCAAGGCCGCATTATTCAGGTAGCTGTAGCCGCCGCAGAAATCGGCGCCTGCGTGGTGGCCTTGCGGCTGCGTCAGCACAAAGGTACCGCGCTCACCGACGCGCAGGGCATGCGCCGCATTGACCGCGCAGTCGGCGCCACCTTTGGCCGCGCTCCAGGTGCCGGCGCCGATCCCGGTGAAGGTATCCATCGAATACAGGCCGAGACGGGCCCGGAAATCTTCCGGCTCGATATCGGTGCGCATGGTGCGTATTGCATGCTGGTTGGCTGTGACAACCGGCCAGCCCGCAAAACTTGGATGCGATAGGGATTCGCTCCACGCGTTGCGCAGAAAAGAGAGGTAGCGCGGGCTGTGGGTGCGTTCAAGCGCGGTCAGCGGCACGCTTTGCGGGGTCACGATCTGGCCCAGCCCGCGCCGCTCCAGTTCTGCCTGTACGGACCTGACCAGATGGTCCGTGCCGCCGAACTGTTGCGCGTGCTGTTCGTTAAAGAAGGTGAGCAAGGGTCAGGTGCAGTGGTTCGGGCACAGGTTGCTGGCCCGGTAGGCCTTGACGTAATCGTCGAAACTGCCGGTCTGGGTACGTTCCAGTTGTTCCTGCTCCGCGATGGAGACGCGCGCCATTTCGCTGAAGCGCGCCACGTCCTCCGCGCTTGGCGGATGGCTGCGGAAGTAAGCCGCATGCTTTTCGCTCTGGTGCAGGCCGAAGGCCGTGAACGACTTGCCGTTCGCGCGCAGCGACTGCAGCACGCGCGCCGAAGGGGTGAGTTCGGGATCGTGCAGCTTGGCCGCCTGTGCTTCCAGCGCCGCCATGTGTTCGCGGCCGCCGTGCTCGCGGTCCAGCAACTCCGCCACGGGCTTGAAGCGCTCCAGCATGTCCAGGCCCCACTGCTTGAGCGTAACCTCTTCGCCATCGCGGGTCAGGGTCAGGCCCGGACGGCGGCCTTCCTTCACCGTGCGCGCGAAATTACGCGCCAGCAGTTCGCCATGCTCCGGCGTGATCAGCGGGCTTTCTTCCAGCGCGGCGAACAGCAGGAACACGTCGAGGAAACGGCCCGTCTGCACGTTGATGCCGACCGGTTCAAAGGGGTCAACATCCATGCAGCGCACTTCGATGTACTGCACGCCGCGGTTGCACAGCGCCTGGATCGGACGCTCGCCGGTGTTGATCACGCGCTTCGGACGGATGGTCGAGTAGTACTCGTTCTCGATCTGGATCACGTTGGTCGACAGCTGGACCCATTCGCCGTCCACCTTGGTGCCGATCTTCGCATACGGCTCGTAAGGCTGGTTGACCGCCTTGGTCAGCGTGGCTACATAGGAATCGAGGCTGTTCTCGTGAGGGTGCAGGCCCGATTGCGCCTCGTTCTGGTAACCCAGGTCGCTCATGCGCAGGCTGGTCGCATACGGCAGGTACAGCGTGTCGCCGGACAGCTTTTCCAGCTTGTGCGGGCGGCCGCGCAGGAAGCCCTCGGCCAACGCCGGCGAAGCGCCGAACAGGTACATCAGCAGCCAGCTGTAGCGGCGGAAGTTGCGAATGGTCGCCAGGTAGGCTTCCGACTGGTAAGCCTTGGGCGTCACGTTGGTCGCGCCCTCGTTCTCGGCCAGGATGCGCCACAGGCGCTCGTCCAGCGAGTAGTTGTAGTGGATGCCGGCGATGCACTGCATTGCCTTGCCATAGCGCAGGGCCAGGCCGCGCCGGTACACGTGCTTCAGCATGCCCAGGTTGGATTTGCCGTACCAGGCAATCTCGATGTCTTCCTCGGCCGGCAGCTCGCAGGGCATCGACTGGCTCCAGATCAGTTCATCGCCCAACTTGGTGTAGCTGAAACGGTGGATCGCATCCAGTCTTTCCAGCGTGGTCGCGATGTCATGCTCCGCCGGGGTGATGAACTCCAGCAGTGTCTCCGCGTAGTCGGTGGTGATGTGCGGGTGCGTCAGGGCCGAGCCCAGGGGCAGGGGATGGGGCGTACGCGCCAGGTGGCCGTCCGGTTGGACCCGCAAGGTTTCTCGCTCAATGCCGCGCAGGCCGCCGCCCAGCACTGCACGGTGCTGATCGTCGGCCAACAAGGCCAGGCGGCGAGTCAATAGATTGGACAATTTGCTTCCTTTCCGATGCAGCAAATCAAATTGGTGCGAGATTAACCGAAAACCGAAAAGCGCGTACGATGGCCCCCAAAAACGGCCCGGAAGCCGCATGTTGCCGTATTTTACCCGGGGCGGCGGCCGCCGCTGACCCGTTCGATGCCGGCCAGGTCTTGCCAGCTTTGCACATCAGTGTAACCGGATGACAACAGAAGCGCGCGCACGGCGGCGGCCTGGTCGTAGCCATGTTCCATCAGCAGCCAGCTGCCCGGCGCCAGCCTGGCCGGAGCGCCGGAAATGATGGTGCGCAGTGCGCTCAGGCCATCGGCAAAGTCGGTCAGCGCGCCGCTGGGTTCGAAACGCAGGTCGCCTTCGGACAGGTGGCGGTCGCCATCCGCGATATAGGGCGGATTGGAGACGATCAGGTCGAACTGTTCGCCCTGCACCGCGCCATACCAGTCGCTGTGCAGGAAACGCACCGCAGCGTTATTGCGCTGGGCATTGCGCGCAGCCACGGCCAAGGCCTCCTGGCTGACGTCCAGTGCTGTAACGCTGGCATCCGGCCGGCTATGGGCGACAGCGACGGCGATGGCGCCGCTGCCGGTGCCCATGTCCAGCACCTTGCCGCGCGGCGGCAGGCGCACCAGCGCCAGTTCCACCAGCAATTCCGTGTCGGGACGCGGGATCAATACCGCCGGCGTGGTCTCGAAATCAAGGCCGAAGAACTCACGCTGGCCGATGATATAGGCCACGGGCTCGCCATCATGGCGGCGCTGCAGCAGGGTGGCCACGCGCCCCGCCTCCTCCGCGCTCAGCACGCGATCGGATTGCGTAATCAGTGCCGTGCGGCTGATGCCCAGCGCATGGCAAACGAGGATGCGCTGGTCGACCGGATCGAGCAAAGGCTTGCGCTGCAAGGCGCCAAGCGTGATACCGGCCGTGACCTGGTCTTTCATGCGCGCTTGCGCAGCAGCAGCCACGCAGTGACGACGGCCAGGATGCCGAACCAGATGCAAGACCACATCGGGATCACCAGGCCAAAGAATTTCTCGTTCGCGTCCTGGCACAGTCCTTCAGCGTAAAACAGCCAAGGCAGGTATTCCGAGGTAGGGATTTTGTTCAGCATCGTTTCCATAGGATCGATGCCGCAGGACAGGCCAGGATGGGCCAGGATCCACAGCTGCTTGATCGCCACGCCCATGCCGCCCAAAGCGCCCAGCAGGCCAACACCCGCCGCAATGTTCGGCTTGGAAGTAAAGGCCCCGATCAAAGCCGCGAAGCCGATCGCGATGAACAGGTAGCGCTGGATCACGCACAGCGGGCAAGGCATCAGGTACATCACATGCTGCAGATACATTGCCGCGCCAATCATGCCAAAGCTCACAAAGGCGATCGCCAGCAGAACGTTACGGTTGCTCATCGTCATCAAGTTATCAGGGTTGAAAGTCCGCCCAATTCTCGCACAAAGCGCTGAAGCCTTCCTTAAACTAAGTCGGGGTCAGGTCTGGCACAGCTTAATGAGAAGCCAGACCTGACCCCGACTTTCAAATCAGTCGCCGAGGGCGGCCAGTTGCTCGGCCTGGTGCTCGGTGGTCAGGGCTGTCGTCAGTTCGTTCAAGTCGCCGTCCATGATCATGTCCAGCTTGTACAGCGTGAGGTTGATGCGGTGGTCGGTCATGCGGCCTTGCGGGAAGTTGTAGGTACGAATGCGCTCGCTGCGGTCGCCCGAGCCGATCAGGCTCTTGCGGGTGGCGGCTTCCTTCGATTGCTGTTCGCGCAGCTGCACGTCCTTGATGCGCGCTGCCAGCACCTTCATCGCGGAGGCTTTGTTCTTGTGCTGCGAGCGGTCGTCCTGGCATTCCACCACGATGCCCGATGGGAGGTGGGTGATGCGCACCGCGGAATCGGTCTTGTTGATGTGCTGCCCGCCGGCGCCGGAGGCGCGGAAGGTGTCGATGCGCAGGTCGGCCGGGTTGATGTGGACGTCTTCTACTTCATCCGCTTCCGGCATCACGGCTACGGTGCAGGCGGAAGTGTGGATGCGGCCCTGGGTCTCGGTGGCCGGCACGCGCTGCACGCGGTGGCCGCCAGACTCGAACTTCAGCTTCGAATAGGCGCCATTGCCGATGATGCGCGCGATGACCTCGCGGTAGCCGCCCAGGTCGCTTTCGGATGCGGACACAATCTCCACCTGCCAGCGTGAGCGCTCGGCAAAGCGGGTGTACATGCGCAGCAGGTCGCCGGCAAACAATGCCGACTCGTCGCCTCCGGTGCCGGCGCGGATCTCAAGGAAGATATTGCGCTCGTCGTTTTCATCCTTCGGCAGCAGCATCTTCTGCAGGTCCAGCTCCAGCCCGCCCAGGCGCGCCTTGCCAGCTTCGATTTCTTCCTGCGCGAATTCCTTCATGTCCGGATCGGACAACATCGCTTGCGCATCGTCGATATCGCCCAGCACCTGCAGGTAATCCTTGTACAGCGCCACCAGCGGTTGCAGCTCGCTGTGCTCGCGCGTCATCTTGCGGTAGCTGTCCATATTCGACGTTGCGCCTTCGGACATCAGCAGTTCGTCCAGTTCGACCAGGCGGTTTGCCAGTTGGTCCAGCTTGGCCAGCATTGATGGTTTCATTCGGGTCCTATGCGGAAGGAAGCGCCAGGCGGCGCGGAAAAACGGGAGGGGTGCCGCTTGTGCGGCAGGCTGCGGGGAGGCGCCGCTAACGGCGGCCGCGGAACAATTGTGGCAGCAGTTCGGCCAGTTGGGCGCGCTCGTCGCCCTGGGCCCGGTGCAGCGCCTGCTGCGGGCCGTGCATGAATTTGGCGGTCAGGCCCTTGGACAGCGCTTCCAGCACTGCATCGACAGGTTCACCCTTGGCCAGCAGCTTGCGTGCGCGTTCCAATTCCAGCAGGCGAATCACTTCGCCATTTTCCTGCAGTCCCTGGATCACCGGCACCACGGCGCGGTCGTCGATCCAGTGCATGAACGATTGCACGCGGGTTTCGATAATTGCCTCGGCCTGCGCAACCGCAGCCTGGCGGTTCTCCATGCCGGTCTGCACCACCTTGCCCAGGTCGTCCACGGTGTACAGGAAGACGTCGTTCAGGCGGCCCACTTCCGGCTCGATATCGCGCGGCACGGCCAGGTCGACCATGAACATCGGCTTGTGGCGGCGGGCCTTGATGGCGCGTTCCACCATGCCCAGCCCGATCAGCGGCAGCGAAGACGCGGTGCAGGAAATGACGATATCGTACTGGTGCAGCTGGTTGCCCAGTTCGGCCAGGCGCATGGCCTTGCCGTTGAATCGATGGGCCAGTGCTTCTCCGCGCTCCATCGTGCGGTTGGCAACAGTGATCGACTTCGGATTCTGCGCCGCGAAGTGCGTGGCGCACAGCTCGATCATTTCACCGGCGCCGATGAACAGCACGTTCTGCTCGGAGATCTTGTCGAAGATGCGCTGCGACAGGCGCACCGCCGCCGCCGCCATCGACACGCTGTGCGCGCCGATCTCGGTGGTGCTGCGCACTTCCTTGGCCACCGAGAAGCTGCGCTGGAACAGTTGGTGCAGGTAGGTGCCCAGTCCGCCCGCTTCATCGGCGGTACGGATCGCATCCTTGATCTGGCCCAGGATCTGGGTCTCGCCCAGCACCATCGAGTCCAGGCCGGATGCGACGCGGAAGGTATGGCGCACGGCATCGTGCTGCGGCAGCATGTACAGGTGCGGGCGCAGCTCGGAGTAATTCAGCTTGTGGAAATCGGCCAGGAACTGGGCGCCGGCGTCGAGCGGGGTGGCGGCATTGCTGGCAGCGTACAGCTCAGTGCGATTACAGGTGGACAGGATGGCTGCTTCGTCGCCGCCTTTCGAATCCGCGCAGGCAAACCAGTTGCGCGCGGCCGCCACAGCCGTCCCCAGCTGCTCAGGCGCGAACGCCAGCCGTTCGCGCAGCGCGACAGGTGCAGTGGTGTGGTTGAGGCCGACGGCGAGCAGTTGCATCTTGGTCCAGACGGAAGATTCCAGCCGCCATTATACCTTGAGCGAGTTTCCCTCTCAGGAACCCAGCTTTTCCAGCCGGTAGCCGTAGCTGTACACCGGCACCAGGCGGAAGCCGTTTTCAGGCTTCAACTGCAATTTATTGCGGACGCGGGAAACGTGGGTATCCATCGTGCGCGACGGGACTTCGGTTTCGCGGATCCAGACCGCTTCGTGGATATAGGCGCGCGACAGCGGACGGCCAATGTTGCGGAAAAACAGCAAAGCCAGGTAGAACTCTTTGTGGGTCACGTCCAGTACTTGCCCGTCCATCAACAAGCGGCCAGGACGCGTCTCGAAGACATATTGGCCGAACTGCAACTGTTCAGCGCCGTTCTGGCTCGGGTAGGCCAAGCGCAGTTGAGCCTGAACGCGCGCCACCAATTCGGCACGGCGCAGCGGTTTGACCAGGAAGTCTTCGGCCCCGGCCGACAGGCCGGCAACAATATCGTCTTCGCCGGAACTGGTGGTCAGGAACATCACAGGGCCGTTTTCAGGCAATTTTTCGCGGGCCTTGTGAATGACCTCGGCAGGATCCATATCGGACACCTGCCAGTCGAGAATCAGCATGTCGACGCTGTCCTTGCGCATATTGGCCAGCAAGTCCTTCCCGGTCTGGTACCCATGGCAGGCATGACCAGCAGAAGTCAGGACCTGGCAGATCAGGTCCGCCTGGCTTCGGTCAGCATCAAGGACAACGATTCTCATGTTCTTTACAGCAATAATGTTAAGAAGCAGTCACACGAATATAACAGAGATTTACAAGAAATAGTTACCAATTTGATCAAAGATTGCTATAAAGCACTATTCTATTGAGTGCCGTGTGAGGCAGTTCTTCATCACACGGTACACTGCTTGGGCTGCCAGCACAATGGAGAGGGTGCGCTTTTGCAAGTCGATTGGAGGTGAAACATGAAAAATGACTGGACTGTGTTGCCTTCCAGCGAAGCGGATATCGATGCGGTGCGCGAGCGTTGCAGGCGCCTAGTGCGGCGCCGCGCAGCAGTTTCGGCCGGCGTGGCGGCAGTACCAATCCCGGGGATCGACGTGGTGTCGGATCTGCGCCTGTTCACCCAGTTGATCGACGATGTCAACCACGAATTTGGCCTGTCGCCGGCCCAGATCGACCGCATGCAGCCGAAATTGAAGCTGATCGCTTACGAGGCTGTCATCAGCCTGGGCGGGATGCTGGTGGGGAAAGTTGTCACGCGCGAGCTGGTTGCGACGGTGTTGAAGCGCAGCGCGGGCAAGATTGCGGCCAAACAGGCGGGCAAACTGGTGCCTATTGCTGGTCAAATTGCGTCAGCTACTATTGGTTTCTTTGCCTTCCGGCAGATTGGCTACCAGCATGTGGATGCTTGCGCCAGGGTGGCCAGGCTGGTGCTGGCAGGGGCGGAAAACCGATAAACCGGCCGTCGCGGGCAAGTGTCAGACCCTGCGGGTCTGACACTGGTTTACCGGTTTAGGCGTCCGGCAGCACCACATTCACATCAAGCACTTCCAGGTTGCCCTGGCGATCCAGCGAGATCTTGATATCGTCCGCCGACACTTTGGTGTACTTCGAAATCACATCAACCAGCTCTTTGTGCAGTGCCGGCATGAAATCCGGCCCGGCGCGGCCATTACGCTCGCGAGCAATAATGATCTGCAAGCGCTCCTTTGCCGCAACCGCCGTCTTGGGCTTGTTCTGGAACAGGAAAGAAAGCAGGGCCATTATTTAGCTCCAAAGATACGCTTCAGGAAACCAGGCTTTTCATAGTCGGTAAACTTCAGCTCAACTTCTTCGCCCAGGAAGCGCGACACCACGTCGGTGTAGGCTTCGGCCACATCGGTTCCCTTGAAGTGGATTGCCGGGTTACCCTGGTTGGAAGCATGCAGCACTTGCTCCGACTCAGGGATGATGCCGATCAAAGGAATGCGCAGGATCTCTTGCACGTCTTCAAACGACAGCATCTCGCCCGCTTCTACGCGCTTCGGCGAGTAACGGGTGATCAGCAGGTGTTCCTTGACCGGTTCGCCGCCGGACAGCGCGCGGCGCGACTTGGCCTGGATGATGCCCAGGATGCGGTCGGAGTCACGCACCGACGACACTTCCGGGTTGGTCACGATCAGGGCCTCGTCGGCGAAGGTCAGCGCCATCAGGGCGCCGTGTTCGATACCGGCTGGCGAGTCGCAGACGATGAACTCGAAGTCCATCTTGATCAGCTCGGCCAGCACGGCTTCCACGCCGTCTTCGGTCAGGGCATCCTTGTCGCGGGTCTGGGACGCCGGCAGGATGTACAGGTTTTCGCAGTGCTTGTCCTTGATCAGAGCCTGGTTCAGGGTGGCTTCCTTGTGCACCACGTTGATCAGGTCATACACAACGCGTCGTTCGCAACCCATGATCAGGTCCAGGTTGCGCAGGCCGACGTCAAAGTCGATGACGACGGTTTTGTGGCCACGCATGGCGAGGCCGGTGGAGAAGCTGGCGCTGGAAGTCGTTTTGCCGACACCGCCCTTGCCGGACGTAACTACAATAATTCGTGCCACAAAGAATCCTTTACTGTTCTGTTATTTTGCGGAATTGACAGATTGTATATCCAGACTCTCGCCCTTTAGCCGGATTTGTACCGGTTTGCGTGCGTTTTCGGTCGGGAAACCATCCTCAAAAGTACGGTAAACACCTGCGATCGAGACCAGTTCCGGGCTCATCGACATAGCGAAAATACGGGCCGAGGCGTCGCCGGAAGCGCCAGCCAGGGCACGGCCGTTCAAAGTGTTGTAAACGTGAATACTGCCATCCGCGATGATCTCGGCGCCGTTGTTGACGACGGCCATCACGATCAGGTCGCCGCCGCGCGCATAAATGCGCTGGCCGGCCCGGACCGGGGTGTCGATGATCATGGTACCGCTGAATGCTGGTGCCGCCGGCGTGGGAGCCGGGGCCGGCGCAGGGGCCGGAGCTGGCGCTGGCTTCGGAGCAGGGACCGGCGCCTCTTCGCGCTTGCCGCTGTCCAGTTGCAGGCCGTGTTGCTGGATTTCTTCCACCATGTCCGGCTTGGCGTTGCGTACGGCAACCGGGTTCAGGCGGTATTTTTTCAGGAGGGCGATCGTTGCCGCCCAGTCAATGCGTTCGCAGCCAGGCGCCAGGTCACCGACGTCGATGACCGCCAGGTCCCCTTCGAAGAAATCGGAAACGCCGCCAGTCATCTCATGCATGGCGGCGTCGAGGGCGACGAGGTCGCTCGTGTACATAATGGCGGACACGGCGACAACGGTGGAAATCTTGATTTCGATAGGCTTTTGAAGCTTGCTTTTCGGCATAACAATCGCAGAGTAACGGGCATGGCCCAGGCTGGGTGCATTGTACTTTGCTTAAGCTTGCTTGGGGAGGGGAGCCCAGTGTTTATGCGGGCTGCAGGCCTAGATGAACGACGAACGGGTCGAAATCCCTGTCACTGTAGAGCAGTGCATGGCGCGATTCGATGCAACGCGTCGCGATCAAGGTGTCCACAGTTTTCCGGATGGTGACTCCAAGGGATTGCAATTGCCTGAAGTTCCTGGCTGCCTGGATTGCAATCTCGACACCACCGATGTCGATCGTCTCTAGTGTCAAAAGCAACTTTCTGGCCTGATTGAAGTCGCGCTGGCGACGGAAGCCCTGCAGCACTTCCGTCAAGATCAAGTCGCCGATAGCAATGGGCTCGTTGCCCAGCAATCGATCAAGCCGTTCGACTTGAGGCGTCGCATTGCCACGGAAATAGTCGATCCAGACGCTGGAATCGACCAGGATCATTTATCGACCCTCATTGCGTCCAGATCGCCTTCCCACTGCAATTTACCCTTGAAGCGCCGGATTTCCTCCTGTTGCTTTAGCCGCAACAACGTCCGAAGTCCCATTTCGACCGCTTCACGCTTGGTAGCGGCCCCGGTTAGTCGCAACGCGTCGTCCATCAATTTGTCGTCTATCTCGATATTGGTGCGCATGATGTGTACTCGCGGAGGTTCTTATACACATACTATGACGGCCTTGGCTTCGGCGCAAACGAGAAATTTGCGTGTACAAAGTTATGAAAGCTGGATTTCCGCGCGGAGTTGCTGGGCAGCGACAACCATATTTTGCAGGGCGGCGGACGTCTCTGGCCAGGCGCGGGTCTTGAGGCCGCAGTCCGGGTTGACCCAGAGCTGGGCTGGCGGGACGACTTTCGCAGCCTTGCGCAACAGCTCGGCCATTTCTTCACTGCCGGGAACGCGCGGCGAATGGATGTCGTACACGCCGGGGCCGATCTCGTTTGGATAGCGGAAGCTGGCAAAGCCGCCCAGCAGTTCCATCGCGGAACGGCTCGACTCGATCGTGATCACGTCCGCATCCAGCGCGGCAATCGCTGGCAGGATGTCGTTGAACTCGGCGTAGCACATATGGGTGTGGATTTGCGTCGCGTCGGCAGCCACCGCGGCGCTGATGCGGAAAGCTTTCGTGGCCCAGGCGAGGTAAGCATCCCAGCGGTTGCGGCGCAGCGGCAGGCCTTCGCGCAAGGCTGGCTCGTCGATCTGGATGATGGCGATGCCGGCGTTTTCCAGGTCGCGCACTTCGTCCCGGATGGCGGCAGCGATTTGCAGCGCGGTATCGGCGCGCGGCTGGTCGTCGCGCACGAAAGACCACTGCAGGATTGTTACCGGCCCGGTGAGCATGCCTTTCATCGGCTTGCGGGTCAGGCTTTGCGCGTATTCCGTCCAGCCAACCGTCATCGCTTGCGGGCGCTGCACAGCGCCGTAAATGACTGGCGGCTTCACGCAGCGCGAGCCGTAGGATTGCACCCAGCCGTTCGCGGTGAACGCAAATCCGTCGAGCTGTTCGCCGAAGTATTCGACCATGTCGTTGCGCTCGGCCTCGCCATGCACCAGCACGTCGAGGCCAAGTTCTTCCTGCGTGCGGACGGCATGCGCGATCTCGGCGCGCATCGCCTGTTGGTAGTCCGGCGCGGACAATTCGCCGCGCTTGAAGGCGGCGCGGGCAATGCGGATTTCCGGTGTCTGCGGAAAGGAACCGATGGTCGTGGTCGGGAATGCCGGCAACTGCAGGCGCTCGCGTTGCAAATGCTGGCGCTGCGCGAATGGCGAGTTGCGGCGCGCAGCGGCATCGTCCGACGCCAGGCCTGCCATGCGTGCTGACACATCGGCGTTGTGCACACGGGTGCTGGCGCGGCGGCCTTCCAGTGCTGCGCGCGCTTCGGCGAATCCTCGGGCAACCTGCCCCGACACTCGCTCATCGGCAGACAATGCCGCTTTAAGCAGCGCAAGCTCCGCCAGCTTTTCTTCGGCGAAGGCCAGCCACGAGCGCAACTCGTCGTCCAGCGCAGGTTCCGCCGCCAGGCTGTACGGCACATGCAGCAGCGAGCACGAGGTCGACAGCCACACCGGGCCACTGCGCTTGGATAGGACCGGCATCAGCGTGGCCATGGTTGCATCGAGATCGGTGCGCCAGATGTTGCGGCCATCGATCACGCCGATCGACAGCACCTTGTGCGCCGGCAGCCAGTCGGCCACGCTGGTCAGCTCGCTGGCGGCGCGTACCGCATCCACATGCAGGCCTGCGACGGGCAGGCGGCAGGCCAGGCTGACGTTTTCCTCCAGCGGCGAGAAATAGGTAGCGACAATCAGTTCGGCGCCCGCCTGGTTGAGCAGCCAGTACGCTGGTTCGAAGGCATTACGCCAAGCGTTGGGCAGGTCGAGGCCGAGGATCGGCTCATCGAGTTGCACCCAGTCGGCGCCGGCAACGCGCAACTGCATCAGCAAGCGGCTGTATTGTGGCAGCAGGCGATCGAGCAGGTCGAGGCGGCTGAAGCCTGGCGCTGCGTCGCGTTCCTTGCCAAGCCAGAGGAGGGTCAGTGGGCCGAGCAGGACGGCCTTGACGCGATGCCCGGCGACGCGGGCTTCGCTTACTTCGTCCAGCAGGCGCTTGCTGTACAGGTCGAAGGAAGTGGATTCGCTGAATTCCGGCACCAGATAGTGGTAGTTGGTGTCGAACCACTTGGTCATCTCCAGCGCTGCACCATTGTGGCCGCAGCCGCACGATGCGTGTGCACTGTCGCCGCGCGCCATGGCGAAATAGCGCGCCAGTGGCGTCTCTTCGCCAGTGAAACCGAAGCGCGCCGGTTCGCAGCCGAACAGCTGGATATGGTTGGCTACGTGGTCGTACAAGGCAAAGTCGCCTACCGTCACGAAGTCCAGGCCATGCTGGTGCTGGGTTTCCCAGTGCCGGGCACGGAGATTGCTGGCAGTTTGCTGCAGCGCGGCCTCGGACGATTCACCGCGCCAGAAGCGCTCCAGCGCGAATTTCAGTTCGCGCGCTGCGCCGATGCGTGGAAAGCCAGGAATATGTGTTTGAACGAGTTTCATTTTTGTCATGCTTAAGAAATATTGGTGAAGTACAGTTTGCGGCATGACGGCATATAATAAAAACGAAACTTTTTATGCATCCACTTGAAAACTTTTCATACATGCTTGAGATTCGTCACCTGCGCACGCTGTCTGCGCTTCGTTCCTCCGGTAGCCTGGTCAAGGCGGCACAACTGCTCAACCTGACGCAGTCGGCTTTGTCGCACCAGATCAAGTTGCTGGAAGATCGCTACGGTACGCCGCTATTTGAGCGTAAATCGATACCGATCGGCTTCACCGCGACCGGCGAACGTCTGCTGAAACTGGCCGATACCCTGCTGCCGGAAGTCGAGCGCGCCGAGCGCGACGTGCTGCGCCTGTCGCAGGGCGACACCGGCCAGTTGCGGGTCGCACTTGAATGCCATACCTGTTTCGACTGGCTGATGCCGGTGATGGATGCTTTCCGTACCCGCTGGCCGGAGGTTGAAATCGACCTGGTGTCCGGCTTCCACAGCGAACCCGCCGACCTGCTGCGCAGCGGTGCAGCTGACCTCGTGATCGGATCGGACTACAGCGCCGAGTACTCAACCTTTCCGCTGTTCCGCTTCGAAATCCTGACCGTCATGGCGCAGAAGCATCGGCTCGCCACGCAGCGCCGCCTGTCGGCCCAGGACTTCGCGGGCGAAACCCTGATCACCTACCCGGTACCGGAAACACGCATCGACCTGATCCGCGAAGTGCTGCGTCCAGCCGGCATTGAGTTCCAGCGCCGCACCGCCGAACTCACGGTCATGATTCTGCAACTGGTTGCAAGCCGGCGCGGCGTGGCCGCATTGCCGAACTGGGCGATCAAGAATTACGTCGACTACGACTACGTCAGCGCCCGTCCGATCGGCGAGACCGGCTTGTGGAGCGACCTGTTCGTCTCGGTGCCGCCAGCCTTGCAGCACAAGGCTTATGTGTCCGACTTCGTCAACGTGATACGTGAGCAGTGCGCCGCCACGCTGGACGGTATCAAGTTATTGTCGTGACATCGTGTAGGGATTTATGCAAAATGAAAGCAGCCTTGATGTTTATCAAACGTTTGTCAGGAATCGCGCACTAACATGAGAAGTCTTGCGGTATCTCAGCCACCGAACAACTGAAGGAGCATGGGCATGTACGCGTTCAATGATGAATTTTCCCGCGCCGCACAAGCGGCTTTTGACGCGCAACTCGCCAGCTTCGCCAGCATCTGTGACTGGCATCGTGATACCACATTGGCTTCTCTTGCTGCCATGACCGCAGCCTCCAACGAATTCCTGGCCATCCAGCATCCACAAGACCTGCTGCAAATGGCAACCGACCAGGGCAAGCACGCCATCGACCGTGCGCAGGCTTATGGACGCGAGGCAACAGAAGTGGCTTTGAATAAGCCCCTGTTCCGGTAGGCCATAGCTGGCCGCACGCATGGCACTTAGCTAGAATGCATTGAATGATTTTCAAACCACTCCCGGAGAAGCAGAATGGATGATGTAGTAATTGTTGCAGCAGGCCGTACCGCCGTTGGCAAGTTCGGCGGTTCCCTGGCCAAGACCCCGGCAGCAGAGCTGGGCGCCCATGTCATCAAGGGCCTGTTGGCCCAGACCGGCATCGACCCTAACCTGGTCAGCGAAGTGATCATGGGCCAGGTGCTGACCGCTGGCGTTGGCCAGAATCCTGCGCGCCAGGCCGTAATCAAGTCCGGCCTGCCAAGCGCCATTCCGGGCTATACCATCAATAAGGTGTGCGGCAGCGGACTGAAGGCCACCCACCTGGCAGCGCAAGCTATCAAGTGCGGCGACGCCAACATCATCATCGCCGGCGGCCAGGAAAACATGAGCGCCTCGCCGCACGTGCTGAACGGCTCGCGCGACGGCTTCCGCATGGGCGACGCCAAGATGGTCGACACCATGATCGTCGATGGCCTGTGGGACGTGTACAACCAGTACCACATGGGCATCACCGCCGAGAACGTCGCCAAGAAATACGATATCTCGCGCAGCCAGCAAGATGAATTCGCGCTGCAGTCACAGCTGAAAGCGGAAGCCGCGCAAAAGGCCGGCAAGTTCAAGGACGAGATCCTGCCGCTGGAAATCGTGCAGAAGAAAGGCAGCATCTTCTTCGATCAGGACGAATACGTGAAGCCAGGTTCGACCCTGGAAGCGCTGTCCGGCCTGCGCCCAGCCTTCGACAAGGCAGGCTCCGTCACCGCCGGCAATGCTTCCGGCATCAACGACGGCGCCGCAGCGGTGATGATGATGTCCGCCAGGCAGGCCAAGGAACTGGGCCTGACTCCGCTGGCCCGCATCAAGGCTTACGCCTCGTCCGGCCTCGACCCGGCTTATATGGGCATGGGCCCGGTCCCCGCTTCGCAACTGTGCCTGAAGAAGGCCGGCTGGTCGCCACAGGACCTGGACCTGATGGAGATCAACGAAGCGTTCGCCGCGCAAGCCTGCGCCGTGAACAAGGAAATGGGCTGGGACACCAGCAAGATCAACGTCAACGGCGGCGCGATTGCGATCGGCCACCCGATCGGCGCATCCGGCGCCCGCATCCTGGTGACCCTGCTGCATGAAATGGTTCGCCGTGACGCCAAGAAGGGCCTGGCCTCGCTGTGCATCGGCGGCGGCATGGGCGTAGCACTGGCAGTTGAGAGGGAATGAGCTTTCGTTTAAATAAATAGGGGAACATTAAATGGCACGAGTTGCATTGGTAACAGGCGGCATGGGTGGTCTGGGCGAAGCGATCTGCATCAAGATGGTCGCACTGGGCTACAAAGTGGTAACCACGTATTCCCCGAGCAATAAGACGCACGAGTCGTGGCTGGCCACGATGAAGGACCAGGGCTATAACTTCACGGCCTATCCTTGCGATGTGTCGGACTACGATTCGGCGCAAACCTGCATCGCAGCAGTCGAGCGCGACATCGGCCCGGTTGACGTGCTGGTGAATAACGCCGGTATCACCCGCGACATGACCTTCAAGAAGATGGACAAGGTCAATTGGGACGCCGTGATGAAGACCAACCTGGACTCCGTGTTCAACATGACCAAGCCGGTAGCGGATGGCATGGTGGACCGTGGCTGGGGCCGCATCATCAACATCTCCTCGGTGAACGGCCAGAAGGGTGCATTCGGCCAGACCAACTACTCGGCGGCTAAGGCTGGCGTGCATGGCTTCACCAAGGCGCTGGCGCTGGAAGTGGCACGCAAGGGCGTGACCGTCAACACCATCTCGCCAGGCTATATCGGCACCAAGATGGTGATGGAGATCCCGAAAGACGTGCTGGATTCGAAGATCATCCCGCAGATCCCGATGGCGCGCCTGGGCAAGCCGGAAGAAGTAGCCGGCCTGGTGGCCTACCTGGCATCGGAAGAAGCGGCCTTCGTCACCGGCGCTAATATCGCGATCAACGGCGGCCAGCACATGTCCTGATCGAAGCAAAGAGCAACGCAACACCCAAACGCCGTCCGGCCTCCGCGCCGGTCGGCGTTTGTTCTTTTGGAGGCGCCATGAAAAAAATGCTGCCCGTGCTGCTGCTTGTAGCCTGCAGCCGCGACATCCCGCAAGACAAGCTGCTCGACATCCTGAACCAGCGCGCGCCGCTGGTAGCGCACATCGGTCCCGTCATCAAGGTCGACGTGCTGAGCACCGCCAAGGCCGCCGCCACCGGCCGCAGTTGTGAAGTCCGCCTGATGCACGTCACCGGCAAGAAAGGCTCCACCTACGTCAGCTTCCTGCGCCGCGAAGAACCCGGCGGCACCGAATCCGCCCTGACCTGGGCCGATGACCGCCAAGCCGCCAGTGGCAAGATGGGAGAAATGCTTTCGGCGCATTGCAACAACAAGTGATTGACGCACGCTGCCCGGCTCACATATCGTTCATTCTCAACAATAATTTGCTGGGGGGCAACGATGCATATGATGGGCATGAATATTTTCGCCGCGCTGCTGGCCGCGGTATCGAGTTTCATGTTGGGCGGCCTGTGGTATTCGCCGGCCGTGTTCGGCAAGATGTGGAATGACGAGAACGGCGGCGTCAAACCGGACGGCCATCCGGCACGCGTATTCGGCGTGGCATTTGTCTTTTCCCTTCTCGCGGCGTTCGCGTTTGCACGCTGGGTCGGCCCGGCGCCAACGCTCGACTATGCCATCAAGCACGCCTTGCTGGCTGGCTTCGGCATGGTGGCAGCCAGCTTCGGCATCAACTACCAGTTCGCCAACCGCAGCGTCAAGCTGCTACTGATCGACGGTGGTTACCACACTGCGCAGTTCCTCGTTTTCGGACTGATCCTCGGTTTATGGCATTGAGCATTGTCGTGATGTGGACAGTTGCCGCGATTATCGCGTTGAATTGGCTGTCCCTCATTGCATATATCGTCACAAGGCACGAAGGTAACTTCTCCTTTGCCCCGCCATTTCTGTGTGGCATTGCCGGCGCTATCGCAAGTGCCATGTCGAATGAGCCGTATGGCTTCGCGATCTCTGCAGCATTCTTGCTGCTTGACCCCAGCATAGGACTGGCGCTGGGGACTATCGCCTTTAAGAAATGTCGGGGGGGGCTCAACGCAATGAGAATACTGAAAAAGCTGATTGAAGTCTTCGATCGCAGAAAGAGCCGGGAAGGCCCTGTGGCCTCGGCTGCGGCGCCGTTTGAAACGCCAAGTTCGTCAGGGAATACGAAAGTTAGGCCGACCGCTAGAAGTATCATTGAAGCACTTCGCAGCGATGAGATGATTATAGCCAAGCGTCAGCTACGGGAGTGGTGGATCGGCTTGCATAAAGAGTGGCTTCCTTCCGGCGAATGCTGGGTCATTGGAGGATACTTCTTCTTCTTTGATTTCCAATGGCCACTAGTCGAGGCTATTGGCAATGCTTTCGAAAGCGCATCAAGCCCGAGAATTTTCGTCGGCCGAGCCGCATACTGGCGAGTCGCATCCATTGAACTGTGGGAGGCCGGAAAAATCGAAGTACTTCGCAGGAGACTTCCGGGAGCACTAAGGATCTACGATCCCCAGGTCTACTTGATCTGGGCGAGGGTATTGGTTCTCGATGGTAAGTCGCTGGAAGCTGGAAAGTATTTCCTCTTCTCTGGTCTGTATGATGATTCCGAGAGTGAGTTTGTATCGCACTTCAAACGGACTCTCGCTCGGGCACATCCGAACGAAATCACTGGAAGAATGCCTGGGCCTTGCACAACAAGAAGGGCAAGGCGAGGATTCCCACCTAAGGTTTATGAGGACTTGGCAACCGTGCCCAGTCCGGAATGGTTGAGGCGACGTCCCGCTCAGTTGATGTGGGCGACATATTAGCCTCATGACCACAACATTGCGCATAGAATGGGTTATGCATTGAGCAGGGTGAACGTTGCGCGTATTGAGAAAAAGCTTTTCGTTGTTAGCGACGTGGTGGGCGTATCCGCATACGACTTCAACTTCGATTTGCACTTTGCATGCGATCATCCATATCAGGTCGAGGGCGAGTCGCTGTGCATCTTGAGGATCGGCCCTATCGACGATTACGCAGCCGAATTCAGGGAGAAGCTGGACATGGGGCTACGCCTCGTGAACTCCCCGGACGAGCACTCCCGCGCCAGTGAACTTGAACACTGGTATCCCTACCTGGAAGGGCTCACGCCGCGAACCCAGGTCTTTGATGCGTTGCCGCACGTGGAAGAAATCGAACAAGATTTCCAGTGGCCAGTCTTCATGAAGGGCTCCAGGCAAACGAGCAAGCATAATCCTGATCTGTCTGTCATTCAAAGCCGTGAGCACTATGCATTGGTTTCGGAGAAGTATCGTAACGATCCGATCCTGCACTGGCAGAAGCCGGTAATTCGAGAGTTTGTCCCACTTATGTCGGTGGAGGGCAGTGTCCCAGGTAAGGTTAAGCCGTCGATGGAGTATCGATCATTCTGGTGGCATGGCAAGTGTGTCGGTTGGGGGCGGTACTGGTACCAGGTCGCTCCGTATCATTGCGCCGATGTTGATGCCGGGCTAGAGGTCGCCAGGCAAGCCGCCGCGCGCCTTGATGTGCCATTCCTCGTAGCAGATTTCGCAAAAACCGCAAATGGGCGTTGGATCGTGATCGAGTGTAATGATGCGCAGGAGTCCGGCTATGCAGGCATTCCTCCGCAGGTGCTCTGGCAAAACGTTCTCGCGCAATTTCTCAGCCCTTGTCAAAGATGACAAGGCCGTACGAATGGAGACCGATCCCGCACCATCTGGATATTGTTTGTCCAGCGTGCAAGCAGCGCGCAGAATTCGAGTTTGCCGAAGTTGTTTGCATCAAGCTGAAATCGGATGTGGAATTTTTTCAGAAGAGCAGCTTGTTCGAGTACCAGCAGTTCCAGGACTCATGCGGCCATAAGTGGCATGCGGCACTCTATTACCAGGGACTTCATGGTCGTCCCGAGAAGGCACTTCACGAACTCCCTGATGGCTATTCCGCGGACGACTGGGAGCATTCGCGGTTTCTCAAAAATCGTAGCGGCTGGCCGGTTGGCTCGATTCGATGTGGTTCCTGCCATCTGCGGCGCAAGCATGTGTTGAGCTGGCCCACAGACGCCTATTTTTCGATCACCTACCGCAACCATGTGCTCTGGGCGTTTCACCGCGAATCCGCCAGCGAAGTGTTGCAGTACTTGCTGTCCAAGGACAGGAATCGGTCGCGGTATCGTTGGGGTTGCTTCATGCTGTACATTCCAACTATATTCAAAACAGGTAAGGCCAGGGAGTCCGTTGCAAAGCAACTGAAAAACCTGCTCCTGCTGCCATAACTGGAAAGCCCCGAATGTATTTGTTATACCCTTCTGATCCATTCAATAAATCAGCCGTGGACGAAGAGTACGCGGAAGAGTTTGCTGCCGTCATTAAGGCGGGCCTTGCTTACTCCCTGTTCTCGTTTGAAGACTTTGAGAGCGATCGGTTCCGCGCCAGGCCGGTGCTCCCGGCTGGCGTGAAGGTCGTTTATCGAGGATGGATGATGACGCCCGAGTCGTATGCTCGTGGCTGAAGGCGTTGCCGCGAGTGGGGCGCAAATGAAGACCAGTGCCGAGGAATACCGCCGGTGTCATTATTTGCCAGAGTGGTATCCCGTTTGTGAAGCGTGGACGCCCGAAACCATCGTGGCGGAAAGAAGCGCCGACTTTGTGAGTCTTGTCAGTGGCAAGAATTGGCCAGCTTATTTCGTCAAGGATTACGTCAAGTCACTCACCACGCAGCGTGGGTCGGTCGCACAAACGCCTGAAGGGATCGCGGAAGTGGTTTCCCTGATTGCGCAATACAGGGGCTCGGTGGAGGGCGGGATATGTATTCGCAAGTTTGAGGAGCTCCGTCCCGAAACCGAAGAACGATACTTCGTACTCAACCGGAAAGCGTTCTCAAGGGACGGAAATGTTCCTGCACTCGTTGCGGAAGTGGCCGAACGTGTTTCGAGCCCCTTCTTTTCCGTTGACACTGTCCTTGATGCGTCTGGCCAATTGAGGTTGATAGAACTGGGTGACGGACAGGTATCAGATAGGAAAAAGTGGACGCCTGCCCAGTTTGCTGCAATGCTTCAGAACCAGCCGTAAGATCAACGGCTTATGTCGATTTCACCGCTGGTGATTCGTCGTCATTCCTGAAAGGGCATTTTCGCCTCGATTACCAGGAGACTCCGATGAACAAAACCATTACTGCATTCGAACGTTCGCCCGATGGCGGCATGGGCCTGGCACGCGATACGCGCGTCCGCTGGGCGCTCGAAGAAACAGGCCAGGCTTACGAGGTACGGCCGGTTTCCTTCGCCGCGATGAAGGAGCCTAAGCACCTTGCCCTGCATCCGTTCGGCCAGATTCCGACCTATGAGGAAGGCGACCTGACGTTGTTCGAGTCGGGCGCGATCATTTTCCATATCGCTTCGCACTATCCGGGCCTGTTGCCGGAGGATGCCAATGCCCGGGCGCGTGCGATCACATGGATGTTTGCGGCACTCAACACGGTTGAGCCGCCGATCCTGGAAATCGTTATCGCCAAATTCCAGGAGGGTGACAAGCCGTGGAGCAAAGAGCGCCTGCCCCTGATCATGGATCGTATCCGCGTTCGGCTTGGCCAGCTCTCCGCGCGCCTGGGTGATGCACAATGGCTGGATGGCGATTTCAGCGCGGGCGACCTGGTCATGGTGTCGGTGCTGCTCAGGCTCAAGCCATCGGGTATCCTCAGTGAATTCCCCCGACTGGCCGCATATGTGGCCCGTGGCGAAGCGCGCCCCGCCTACAAGCGAGCCTTTGCCGCACAGTTGGCGTTTAATACTGCCGAGCCAGCGGCCGGCTGACGATGATTGGATGACTTATGTACGCGCTGCCCGAACTCGATGAACAAATCCTGCAGCCTGGCGTGAAAGGCCTGCCTATCGTGGAGCCGCTGCGTCAGCACATGATCGGCGCCCAGCATTGGAACGTGCTGGCGGCGGACACGAGCCTGCCGGTGGCGGTACTGAAGGCTTCTGCACTGCAGCACAACCTGGCCTGGATGCGCGGCTTCTGCGAGCGCCATGGGGTGCTGTTGGCGCCGCACGGCAAGACCACCATGAGCCCGCATCTGTTCGCGGCGCAAATCGAGAACGGCGCCTGGGGAATCACGCTGGCCACTATCCCGCAGGTGCAGATCGCGGCGCGTTTTGGCGTGCGGCGCGTGATCCTCGCCAATGAACTGGTGGCGCCGGCCGATATCCGCGCGGTACTGCACCTGATGCAGGAGGACCATTCCTTCGAGTTCTTCGCACTGGTCGATTCGCAGCAAGGCGTCGAGCGCCTGGCGCGTGCCGTGCAGGCCTTAGGGCTCGCGCGGCCCTTGCCGTTGCTGGTTGAACTGGGCATGAAGGGCAGGCGCGCCGGATGCCGCGATCCGGAGGAAGTGATGGCGGTAGCGCGTGCCATCGCCGCTGCACCCGGACTGCAACTGGCCGGCATCGAGGGCTATGAAGGCCTGGTCGTGACCGACAACCGCGATGCCGATGTGGAGCTGGTCAACGGCTTCCTGCAGCGCATGGCGGAAATGCTGAGGGCCGCGGCGGCGGAAGGCCTGTTCGGCGGCGAGCAGGTGATTATCTCTGCCGGCGGCTCGGCCTATTTCGACCGCGTGGCGCGCGAGTTTGCCGGGCTGGCCGTGCAAGGCAAGAAAGTCCTGCCGATCCTGCGCAGCGGATGCTACCTGACCAATGACCACGGCTACTACGGTGGTTTGACCAGTGAACTGGCCAGCCGCGAGGGCAAGGCGGCAGGGGAGGGCCTGCGGCCGGCGCTGGAAGTCTGGACCACGGTACTGTCGCTCCCCGAGCCGAACCTGGCCATCCTGTCCATGGGCAAGCGCGATGCCTCGCACGACCTGGGCCTGCCGCGGCCAATCGCCGCGCATCGGCCGGGCGCGGGCGCGCTGGCGCTGCCGGAGGGCGCCGTGATCGACAAGATGAACGACCAGCACGCCTACCTGCGCTGGCCGGAGGGCGTCGAAGGGGGCCTGCAGGTGGGCGACCTGGTGGGCTGCGGCATCTCCCACCCCTGCACCACCTTCGACAAATGGCCGCTGATGCTGCTTGTGGATGACACGTACAACGTTCTTCAAGCCATCAATACCTTCTTCTGAGCGGTTACAATCTTGGCTTCACGCACAGAGGATAGACATGCCCGACGCCTTGCCACACCTGTTCCCGCCAATCCAGCCCCGCAATAGCGGCATGCTGGCTGTCGATGACATCCATACAATTTATTGGGAAGAGGTGGGCAACCCGAACGGCATTCCGGTCGTCTTCTTCCACGGCGGCCCTGGCGCAGGCATGTCGCCGCAGCACCGCCGCTTCTTCAACCCGGACCACTACCGGGTCATCCTGTTTGACCAGCGCGGCGCCGGCAAATCGACCCCGTTGGGCGAGGTGCGCAACAACACCACCCAGCTCCTGATTGAGGACATCGAGCGCCTGCGCGCCCTGTTCGGCATCGATAAATGGCTGGTATTCGGCGGCTCCTGGGGCTCGACGCTGGCGCTGGCTTACGGCCAGGCCCACCCGGAGCGTTGCCTGGGCTTCGTCCTGCGCGGCATCTTCCTCTGCACGCAAAAGGAAATCGACTGGTTCCTGCAAGGCTCGGAATGGTTCCATCCCGAGGTTTACGACGAATTCGTCGCCTCCATCCCGGCCCAAGAGCGGGGCAACCTGCTGCAAGCCTACGTCAAGCGCATCATGGACCCGAACCCGGACGTGCACTGGCCCGCCGTGCGCGCGTGGAGCAAGTTCGAAGGCCGCCGCGTCTTCCTGCTGCCGCAGCCGGAGGAACCGCCATCGGACACCCTCGACCTGGGCGTCGGCCGCATGGAATCGCACTACATGGCCAACCTGGGCTTCTTCTCCGACGGCCAGTTGCTGGCCAATGTTCCGCGTATCGCCCACCTGCCGGCGGTGATCGTCCAGGGCCGCTATGACGTGATCTGCCCGCCGGTATCGGCCTGGCGCCTGCAGCAGGCCTGGGGCGCCAATGCCGTGATGAAGATGATTCCGGACGCCGGCCACGGCGCCATGGAGCAGGGCATCAGCCGCGCCCTGGTCAACGCTACCGAACAATTCCGTCAGCAAGGACGCTTCGCATAATGAATCTGCAGCTTGGCGACATCGCCCACATCATCCAGCTTGCGATTGCCCCGGTTTTCATGCTGTCCACAGTCTGCACCAATCTCCTGGTGCTGCTGAACCGCCTGGCGCGCATCATCGACCGCTCGCGCGTGCTGGAAGAGCGCCTCGACGTGGCCTATAACGACACGTATATCAACGAGCTCGATATCCTGTACCGCCGCTCTCACCTGATCAATGTTGCGATTGCGCTGTGCACGGCCTGCGGCCTGTTCGTCTGCCTGGTGGTGGCTCTGCTGTTCGTTGGCGACGCTACCAACGTCGCGCTGGACAAGTACATTGCCGGCCTGTTCATCGCCGCGATGATTTGCCTGATCGGCAACTTCGGCTACCTGCTGCGCGAAATCTTCATCGCCTCGACATTCATGCGTGCCCACCGCCACGTGCGGCACATCGAAAGAAATCCAAACTAAGAATCATCATGCACGATTACAAACGCCCACCTACGCTGCACCGCTACGGCCCGCGCAGCGAACTCGAACAAGCCCTGAAGGATGGCCAGTTCGTGCTGCGCCCTGTGGGCAGCTTCCTGACCCTGAGCTTTTCGCAAGCCTGGAACCGCGACTTGTTCGACCATTTCGGCGCCGACAGCTGCCTGGTGATCCACAACACCGAGGAATTCGGTGAGCGCATTCATCGCGCCGTGCAGCGCACCTTGCCGAATTGGGCCGGCATCGATGGCGCCATCGAATACGGTGGCCGCGCCGCGCTGGGCGCTGCCTTCACCAAGACGCGTGAAGATGCGGTCGAGAAAGAATGGCAGTTTGCCTGGCGCTCCATGCAGACCGCATCCACCATGAACCCGGTGGTGATCCGCATCGGCAGCCTTGAGAATTTTGCGGAAGTGCGCGACCGCGACCACTACACGGCCTAAGCCGCCGCTTTAAGGAACGCTGGGCACTCCGCCCAGGCCGCGTGCCAGTTCGGACTGTTTCGGCAGCGCCGGTTGGCGTTCCAGGTGGGCCAGCACCGCATTCATCATGCGTTCGATATCGCCGCGGATGATGTTGGTGCCCAGCAGGCCCGGCACGTAGAAGTTCGGCATCAGGCGCCCGCTATACACCACGCGGGTGCCGCCGGTTTCCGGAATGGGAATCAGTTCCCAGCGCGCCTCGTAGTGTTTCATGTCCCCCGAAACCAGGGCGATGTCGATCGACGACATCGGCTGCTCCGTTGCACGCACGACAAGATGGATGGAGCGCGACATGAACAGGAAGCGCGCCGTGCCAAATTGCTCAATGATGACTTCGTTACCATTCCGGGAAAGCACCCGGCACGACGCCATGTCGGGCACGAATTCTTCCATGCGGTCGTAGGTCGTGAGGGTGCGCCAGACTGTTGGCAGGGATGCATGAACGGTGCCGCTGGCGTTCACTTCATAGAGCTGTTGCGCGTCTGCCTTCACCCGGTTGACGGACACTTCCAGCTTGGGAATCTCCAACCGGGCCGCCTGGCCCGCGCCGAACGCGGGCGCGGTAAAACCGAGGAACAGTACTAATAACAGTCGCTTCATGCTACCAGCGTAAGGGAACTGGTGGCAGAATACAAGCGCCGCGCGCTTCCATCGTTAGACAGCGCACTGAACTCCCGCCTTACCCCTATGACCACGAATTTCCCGCATCTCCTCTCGCCCCTCGACCTGGGTTTTACTACCTTGCGCAACCGCGTCATCATGGGTTCCATGCACACGGGGCTGGAGGATCGCTTCTTCAATTATGACAAGCTGGCCGCCTTCTACCGCGAGCGCGCCAGGGGCGGGGTAGGGATGATCGTGACCGGCGGCATCTCGCCGAACCGCCAGGGTTGGCTGCTGCCCTTTGGCGGCACCATGAACTTCATCGGCGACGTGTTCAACCACCGCAAGCTGACCCGTGCCGTGCACGAAGAGGGCGGCAAGATCCTGATGCAGATCCTGCACGCAGGGCGCTATGGCTACCAGCCGTTTGCCGTGTCCGCCTCCGACAAGAAATCGCCGATCTCGCCCTTCAAGCCGAAGGCGCTGACCGAAAGCGGCATCGAATCGACCATCAAGGCCTACGTGCGCGCCGCCAGGCTGGCGCAGAAGGCCGGCTATGACGGCGTTGAGGTGATGGGCAGCGAAGGCTACCTGCTGAACCAGTTCCTCTGTGCCCGCACCAACCTGCGCACCGACCGCTGGGGCGGCAGCATCGAGAACCGCATGCGCCTGCCGGTGGAGATTGTGCGCCGCATGCGCGATGCAGTCGGCCGCGACTTCATTATCATGTACCGGCACTCCCTGCTGGACCTGGTGGACGGCGGCAATACCTGGGAAGAGGTGGTGACTGTCGCCAAGGCCTTGCAGCAGGCCGGCGCCACCATCCTCAACACCGGGATCGGCTGGCATGAGGCGCGCGTGCCGACCATCGTCACCTCGGTGCCGCGCGCCGCCTTCGCAGAAGTGGCGGGCCGCCTGCGCAAGGAGGTGACCATTCCCGTGGTCGCCTCGAACCGTATCAACATGCCGGCGGAGGCCGAGGACATCATCCGCCGCGGCGATGCAGACATGGTGTCGATGGCGCGCCCCTTCCTGGCTGATGCTGAGTTCGTTAACAAGGCCGCTGCCGGCCGCGCCGACGAAATCAATACTTGCATTGGATGCAACCAGGCCTGTCTTGACCACACTTTCCAGAACAAGCGCGCCAGCTGCCTGGTGAACCCGCGCGCCTGCCATGAGACGGAGCTGGTGTACAAGCCCGCCGCGGCACGCCGCAAGGTAGCGGTGGTCGGCGCCGGTCCTGCCGGCTTGTCGGCTGCGACGGTGGCGGCGGAATGCGGCCACGACGTCACCTTGTTCGACTCGGGCGACCGCATTGGCGGCCAGTTCAATATCGCCCGGCAGATCCCGGGCAAGGAAGAATTCAACGAAACCCTGCGCTACTTCGGCCGCAAGATCGAGCTGACCGGCGTCAAGCTGCAGCTCAATCACCGCGTCACGCGCGAAGAACTGCTGGCGGGCGGCTATGACGACGTGATCGTCGCCACCGGCATCCGTGTGCGCAAGCCGAAGATCGACGGCATCGACCATCCGAAAGTGCTGTCCTACCTCGACGTGCTGCGCGATAAGAAGCCGGTCGGCAAGCGCGTGGCCATCATTGGCGCGGGCGGCATCGGCTTCGACGTCGGCGAATACCTGTTGCACAACCCTGAGCATGCGCTGCCCCTGGCAAAGGAGCATTGGACTGCCGAATGGGGCGTCGACCTGCACGCCAAGACGGGAGGCGGCCTGGTGCCGGCAAAGGCGGCGGAGCCAGTGCGCCAGCTCTACCTGCTGCAGCGCAAGACCAGCAAGCTCGGCGCCGGCCTTGGCAAGACGTCTGGCTGGGTGCACCGCGCGGTACTGGCGCGCAATGGCGTGGTGATGATCCCCGGCGTGCAGTACAAGCGGATCGACGACCATGGCCTGCACATCCAGGTTGGCGAAGAAGAACGCTTGCTGGCAGTGGATAACGTGGTGATCTGCGCCGGTCAGGAAAGCCTGACTGAACTGATGCCGCCGGAAGGCGAGGCAGCTGCGGCAGGCGCCCCGCGCTTTCACAAGATCGGCGGCGCCGCCCTGGCAGCAGAACTCGACGCCAAGCGCGCCATCAAGGAAGGTGCGGAGTTGGCAGCGCGCCTGTAAGCGCGCTAGGCGTGCGTCCTGCCGATTTCCCCGGCGACGTGCGCCGCCATCGACTTGGCCAGCTCCTGCTCGCCGATGAAGATGACGCCGGCGCGCTCGCTGCGCAGCAGGGCAGCCTCCTCCTCGCTGTGCGTGCGCACCGCGATCTTGATATCCGGATTCAGCGCGCGCGCCGTTTCGATCATGGCGCGCACGTGGAAGGTATCCGGCGTCGCCACCACCAGCATGCGCGCCTTGTGGATGTGGGCCTGGATCAATACCGCAGGTTCGCCAGCATTACCCGCCACGGCGGCGATGCCTTGCTGGCGCAGCTGGTCGACCAGCTCGCGATTCTGCTCCGCTACCACGTAATGGATGCCCTGAGCCGCCAGCTCTTCAGCAATATTCCTGCCCACGCGGCCATAACCGACCAGCACCACCTGGCCTACCAGCTTGGATTGCGCGGTCGTCATCGGCAACTCCGCCAGCGGATCGGCGGTGCGCGCATATTGCGCCGCCAGTACCTTGTTCTTGCCCAGCATGCGCTCCAGCGGGCCAGCCAGCAGGAACATCAGGGGATTCAAGGCGATCGACAGGATGGCGCCGGCCAAGATCAGGCTTTGGCCTTCATGCGGCAGCAGCCCAAGCGAGATGCCCAGCGCCGCCAGGATGAAGGAAAACTCGCCGATCTGCGCCAGGCTGGCCGACACCATCAGCGCCGTGCTGGCTGGATAGCGCAGCAGCACCACGAGCGCGAAAGCCGCAATCGACTTGCCGAACAGGATAATGCCCACCACAGCAAGAACGCGCAGTGGCTGTGCAACCAGGATCAACGGCTCGAACAGCATGCCGACCGAAACGAAGAACAGCACCGCGAACGCATCGCGCAATGGCAGCGATTCATGCGCGGCGCGATGGCTCAGCTCGGATTCGCGCAGCACCATGCCGGCGAAGAACGCGCCCAGCGCGAAGGAAATGCCGAATAGTACGGTAGCCGCATAAGCGATGCCCACTGCCGCAGCGATCACGCACAGGGTGAACAGCTCGCGCGAATTGATGCGCGCCACCTGCCACAAGATCCACGGGAACAGCTTGCGGCCCACCAGCAGCATGAAGCCGACGAACAGCGCCACCTGGCCCAGCGTGACTGCCAGCGCCTTGAGCACGCCGCCCTCGGCCGCGCCATGGCCATGGCCGGCAGCATCGCCGGCATTGCCGCCCAAGGCGCCTGCCAGCGCGGGCAGCAGGACCAGCACGAGGACCGTCACCAGGTCCTCAACCACCAGCCAGCCGACAGCAATGCGGCCGTTGAACGAATCCAGCGTGCCGCGCTCCTCCAGCGCCCGCAGCAGCACCACCGTGCTGGCCACCGACAGCGCCAGACCGAACACCAAGCCACCGCCCAGGCTCCAGCCCCAGAAATGCGCCAGTGCCATGCCCATGCCGGTCGCCGCCGCGATCTGCAGGATCGCACCGGGCAGCGCCACCTTGCGCACCTCCCACAAATCATCGAGCGAGAAATGCAGGCCGACGCCGAACATCATCAGCATCACACCGATTTCAGCCAGCTGGCCAGCGAGCGCGCTGTCAGCGACAAAGCCAGGGGTAGCAGGACCGATCAGGATGCCGGCTGCGAGATAGCCGACCAGGGCGGGAAGTTTGAGGCGGGTGGCGATAAAGCCGAAGACGAGACCGAAGCCAAGGGCGGCGGCGATAGTAGTAATCAGGCTGATGTCATGCGGCATGCAGGGCCTCCTTTCGCAAGGAGTATAACCGCATGAAAGTCGGGGTCAGGTCTGGCAATCCGCCACTTTTTTCGCGATGCGAAAAAGTGGCGGATTGCCAGACCTGACCCCGACTTTTATCTTAGGCTTTACGTACGACGACGGAGCCGATGGAGTAGCCGGCGCCGAAGCTGCAGATCACGCCGTAGGAGCCGGACGGCAGGTCGTCCTGGTGCTTGTGGAAGGCGATGATGGAGCCGGCCGACGAGGTGTTGGCGTAGGTGTCCAGGATCACCGGCGCTTCCAGCGGCTCGGCGTCGCGGCCGAGGATGGTGCGGGAGATCAGCTGGTTCATGCTCAGGTTGGCTTGGTGCAGCCAGAAGCGGCTCATCTGCTCAACCTTCAGGCCGGCGCGGTCGATCGATTCCTTGATCATTTGCGCTGCCATCGGGCACACGTCCTTGAATACCTTGCGGCCTTGCTGCTTGAACAGCTTGTCCGGCGCGCCGATGCCGCTTTCGTCGAAGCGGTTCATGAAGCCGAAGTTGTTGCGGATGTTGTTGGAGAAGCTGGTCTTCAGCTTGGTGTCCAAGATGTCCCACTGGTGTTTGGATACGGCGCCTTCCTTGGCTTCCACGATGATCGCAGTGCAGGCGTCGCCGAAAATAAAGTGGCTGTCGCGGTCGCGGTAGTCCAGGTGACCGGAGGTGATTTCCGGATTCAGGATCAGTACCGCGCGCGCCTGGCCACTCTGCACCGCGCCAACCGCAGTCTGGATGCCGAAGGTGGCCGAGGAGCAAGCCACGTTCATGTCGAAGCCGAAGCCGTCGATGCCCAGCGCCTGCTGCACTTCCACTGCCATGGCAGGGTAGGCGCGCTGCATGTTGGAGCAAGCCACCAGCACCATGTCAATGTCCGCCGGGCTGCGGCCGGCGCGGTCCAGCGCCTGGCGTGCAGCTGCCACGCAGATCTCGGCCTGCAGCGACAGTTCGTCGTTGCTGCGCTCGGGAATGCGCGGGGTCATGCGTTTCGGGTCCAGGATGCCGGTCTTTTCCATCACGTAGCGCGACTTGATGCCGGACGCCTTTTCAATGAAGGCTGCGCTGGATGGCTCCAGTGCAGTCACGGTGCCGGCTGCGATGGCGGCGGCGTTTTCCGCGTTGAACAGTTCGGCGTAGGCGTTGAAGGCGGTGACCAGCTCTTCATTGCTGATCGAGTTCGCTGGAGTAAAGAGGCCGGTTCCGCTGATGACGGCTTGTTTCATGGTCAATATTTCTTTCTTAGAATGGGTCAGGCGACCGGTAAGATGGCCGATTTTACCGCATCGGCAACGAAAAACGGCGCCCCAGGGGGCGCCGCCTTAACCTTTGCCAGCTTTATTTCTTCGGTGGCGGATCCAGCTTGACCAGCTTGGATTCGGCCTTGGCCAGTTGCACCGGAACGCCTTGCAGGTGGTTGAGCGCCTGCTTGAGCTGGAAATCGTCGCCGCTGCCGTATTCCAGCGGCTTGCGCTTCTTCTCGGCAGCCAGGATGCGCATCTGTTCTTCCAGCTCGTCGCGCGGGGCCTTGCCGGCTTCCTGCTCGCGGTCGTTGCTCAGGTGTTTGGCGAGGTCGGCTTCGCGCATGCGCAGGCTGTTCAGGCCGTCGCCATCCTCGTTCTCGTCCACCGCCAGGTCAGGCGAGATGCCTTTGGCCTGGATCGAGCGGCCGTGCGGCGTGTAGTAGCGCGCGGTGGTCAGCTTGACGGCGGTATCGGCGGTCAGCTGGCGAATGGTTTGCACTGAGCCTTTGCCGAAGGTCTGCGAACCGATGATGGTGGCGCGCTTGTAATCCTGCAGGGCGCCGGCCACGATTTCGGAGGCCGAGGCGGAGCCGGTATTCACCAGCACGGCCATTGGGATGTGCTTGACCGCTTCCGGCAGCTTGGCCAGCGGATCGCCATCACCGCGCAGCGAGTAGTATTCGGCGCGGCCGTAGAAGATCTGTTTCGAGTCCGGCAACTGGCCGTTGGTCGAGACGATCGGGGTGTCCTTCGGCAGGAAGGCTGCCGCGACGCCGATCGCGCCTTGCAGCACGCCGCCCGGGTCGTTGCGCAAGTCCAGGACCAGGCCCTTCAGGTGCGGGTCCTGGCGGTACAGTTCGGTGATCTTGGCCGCGAGGTCGTCCACGGTGGGTTCCTGGAATTGCGAAATGCGCACCCAGGCATAACCCGGCGAGACGATCTTGGCCTTCACGCTCTTCTGGTGGATTTCTTCGCGGTTCAGCGTGAATTCCAGCGGCTGCGGCTCATCCTTGCGCATGATCGTCAGCATTACCTTGGAACCCGGCTCGCCGCGCATCTTTTTGACCGACTCATCCAGGCTCAGGCCTTTCAGCGAGGTGGTATCCAGGCGGGTGATCATGTCGCCCGGCTTGATGCCGGCGCGGTAGGCCGGCGAATCCTCAATCGGAGCCACGATCTTGATATAGCCTTCGTCGCCCTGGGCGATTTCAATGCCGAGGCCGACGAACTTGCCCTGCGAACCTTCACGCAGTTCGGCATAGGCTTTCTTGTCGAGGTAGGCGGAGTGCGGGTCGAGCGAGGCGACCATGCCGGAGATGGCTTCGGTCAGCAGTTTCTTGTCTTCCACCGCTTCCACATAATCGGATTTGATCAGGCCGTACACATCGGCAAGCTGCTTGAGTTCTTCCAGCGGCAAGACAGGGTCAGCCTGCTTTTGTGCCATCGCCGAAAACTGCAGGGATACCGCTACCCCCGCGACCACGCCAAGGCCGATCAGCCCAGCGTTCTTGAGTTTCTTGCCCATGTGTCACCTGTTCCGAATACAGCGGTTAACTCGTCCGCCATTGGAATTCAGTATAAACCTGATTTTCAGCAATCGTAGCTGCCAGCATGGAATAAATCCTTTTAAAAGCCACGATAAATTCATAACTTTGTAGGTGTTTGCCAATGTGTTTACCAGAGTAAGTATTTGTAAGAAAGCCAGACCGACTGCGCTGCCAGGCCTACACTGGGTTCGCTATTTCTCTCTACCCTAAAAGTGGTTTATGCCTGCGGCACCCCCGCGGGCATCTTTTTTTCCGGAGCAATAATATGAAACTGATACGCACTGCCCGTGCCGCCTGGCTGGTATTGGCCATGGCTGTCGCGCCTGCTTTTGCCGTGCCGGTCATGGACATGCGCGCCGAAGACCTGGTGCCCATGGCTTCCGAATTTCGCAAGTCCCTGAACCTGAACGCGAACCAGCAGACCCTGTGGGCCAAGGTGGAGAGCCAGAGCAAGGCATTGCTGCGTGAGCGTAAGGCGCGCCGCGAACGCCTGCAGGAAGCGACCAAGCTGGGTTTGCAGGCCCAGAATGTCGAATTGCGCGACCTGCAGGCGGGCCTTGAAGCCGAGCAGGCTGCGACCGCGGCCGAGGACCGCCAACTGCGCGAATGGTGGCTGGGCATCAATGACGCGCTGGACGATGGCCAGCGCCAGGCGGCGGCAAAGTTTCTCGTAGACCAACTGATCCGCATGGAGGAAGGCCTTGGCGGAAGCCGTGGGGAACGGCCATCGGGCGAGGAGGGCGGCCATCGCGGCGGCCACGGCGGACGCGGTGGCATGGGCGGTCCGGGTGGCGGCGCCGGCGTCAGCATTGGCGGCGGCTCTGGCCGCGGCATGTAGCAAGTATCGTAAAGTAACAACGGCGGCGGCCCTGTGCCAGCCGCCGGGGTGGGGATTACAATGCCTGCGCGGCGCCAACCGGCCTGCCGCGTGCAACGTTGCCCACTCATGAAGAAGTTGATCCCTTTCGCCCTGGTGACCCTGGGAGCGGCCAGCGGTGCCGCAGCCCAGCAGGAAGCCATCAAAGCTGCTGATAACGTCGTCCCCCAGGTCACCATCAGCGGCGGCCGCCAGGACGATACGACGGAGCGCCGCAACTCCACGGCGGCCAAGCAAGTGTTCGGCCGCGAAGAACTGGACCGCAACGGCGACAGCAATATCGGCGACGTCTTGAAACGCCTGCCGGGCATCACGCTTGGTGGCCGCGCCGGCCGCGGCGGCGAGGTACGCATGCGCGGCCTGGGCAGCGGCTATACCCAGGTGCTGGTCAATGGCGAACGCCCGCCAGCCGGCTTCTCAATGGAATCGCTGTCCCCTGACCAGGTCGAACGCATCGAAGTCATGCGCGGCCCGGTGGCCGAGCACAGCACCCGCGCCATCGCCGGCACCATCAATATCGTGCTGCGCGACGGCTACCAGATGCGCGACATGCAGGTAAAGGCATCCGACCGCCTGGAGCAGGGCCGCCATTCGCCGGAGCTGTCGGTCACAGCGCCGGGAAAGTCGGGCGCCCTGAATTACACCTTGTCGGCCTCGGTCAACGTCAACCGCCAGCATGACAGCACCCGCACCCACAACACGGAAGTTGAAGCCGATGGCGACCTGGCCAAGGAGCAGTTCCTTGAAAGCGAAAGCGCCGGCAGCACCAAGGGCCTGCACCTGACGCCGCGCTTCTCGTACAAGTTCGAGAACGGCGACACGCTGAACTTCCAGACCTTCCTGATGCACCAGAAGTCGCATAGCGCGGCGCAGACCAACCTGTCGCAGCCGGTCGGCAGCCAGCCGCCGGAGTACAACCTGGCGCAGCAGACCAGCGACGGCGACGTCACTTTCCTGCGAGGCTTCGGCAATTGGGTGCACCGCCTGCAGGGCGCCAGCAAGCTCGATGTGAAGTTCGGCTTCGGACTGGGCAAGCGTGACAGCGATTCGCTGCGCTACCAGTACGACACGCAAGGCACGCTGCTGGACCGCTTTACCGATACCGACAACACCAGGGACAAGAGCCTCAACACCGGCGGTAAATACACCGCCCCAATCGGCGCCGGCCATTTGCTGGCCGCCGGCTGGGACCTGGAAGCCAGCCACCGCGAGCAGGTGCGCGTATCGCTGGACAGGAGCGGCAACGCGCAATTCGCCGATTCCGGCGACAACCTGGCCGCAGACACCCGCCGCGCCGCCTTGTTCGCGCAGGACGAATGGGACATCACGCCGCAATGGTCGGCCTATGTCGGCGCGCGCTGGGAAGGCATCCGCACCACGTCCGACCGCAGCAGCGGCACCATCAGCAACACCAGCAAGGTCTTCAGCCCGCTGCTGCACGCAGTCTGGAAAATCCCGGGCCACGAAAAAGACCAGGTGCGCGCCAGCCTGACCAAGAGCTACAAGTCGCCCAATGTGCAGGACCTGATCGCCGCGCCGTTCCTGTCGCGCCTGAACAGCGCCACCAGCCCTGACCGTACCGGCAACCCGAACCTGAAGCCGGAACTGGCCACGGGCCTCGATCTCGCGTATGAACACTACCTTGGCCGCACCGGCATCGTCAGCGTCAGTGGTTTCGTGCGCAATATCGACAACTTGATTCGCCGCGAACTCACGCTGCAGCAAACCGAGCTTGGCCAGCGCTGGGTTTCTTCGCCGGCCAACATCGGCCACGCCCGCACCAGCGGCATCGAACTGGAAGCCAAGTTCGCGCTGTCCGAGCTGATGGACAATGCGCCGCAGATCGACTTCCGCAGCAACTACAGCCATTTCTGGTCGAAAGTCGACGGCATCCCAGGCCCTGACAACCGCCTTGACCAGCAAGCAAAACAGACGGCCAACGTGGGCATGGACTACCGCCTGAAAGACATCCCGCTCACGCTTGGCACAAGCTACAACTGGACGCCGGCCATCCGCACCCAGGTGAGCGACAAGCAAGTAGTGGAAGCCAGCCGCAAACGCGTGCTGGACATGTATGCGCTGTGGCGTTTCGACAGCCGCACGCAGATCCGAATCAGCGCCAACAACCTGTTGGCGGATGATGCAACCGGGTACAACCTGGTCAATGCAAATGGGCTCGCCGTACAAGGAGCCACACTGAACCCCACCTATACCCAGTGGAGCGTTCGACTTGAAACCAAATTCTAAAGGGACAAAGAGAGTGAAACGACACATCCTGAGCACCATTACCCTGAGCCTGATGGCGGCATTCGCCCACGCAGGCGGCCACGAGCACACTTCGGCCCCGACTTCCGGCATCGACACGCAGTACATCGACAAGAACGTGCGTGCCCAGGACGACTTCTTCGAGCACCTGAACGGCGGATGGCTGAAGACCACTGAGATCCCGGCCGACAAGTCGAGCTGGGGCTCCTTCGCCAAGCTGCGCGACGACACCCTGTTCCAGCTGCGCGACTTGATCCAGGGCCTGCAGGGCCAGAAAGGCCTGAAAGGCGACGACGCCAAGATCGCCGCGCTGTACGCTTCCTACATGGACGAAGCCAAGCTGGAAAAGCTGGGCGCCAAGCCGCTGGCCGGCGAGCTGTCCAGGATCCGCGGCCTGAAAGACAAGAAGGGCATTCCTGCGCTGATCGCCCACTTCAACAAGTCCGGCGTGCCGGCGCCATACGGCGTGTTCGTCAGCCAGGACGCGCGCAACTCGACCCAGTACGCCGCCCACATGGGCCAGTCCGGCCTGGGCCTGCCCGACCGCGAGTACTACCTGAAGAAAGACGACGCCAAGATGGCGGACGCGCTGGCCAAGTACGAGCTGCACGTGGCCAAGATCCTCGGCCTGGCCGGCAACAAGGATGGTGCCGAAAAAGCCAAGGCCATCGTGGCACTGGAAACCGAACTGGCGAAGGCGCAATGGTCGCGCGTCGACAACCGCGACCCGGTCAAGCGTTACAACAAGATGGAAATCACCAAGCTGGCTGAGATCGCGCCAGGCTACGACTGGAAGGCATCCCTGGGTGCTACCGGCATCGCCGCCAAGACCGATACCGTGATCGTGGCACAGCCAAGCTACATGACCGAGTTCGCCAAGCTGGTTGAAAGCACCCCGCTGGAAACCTGGAAGGCCTACTTTGAATGGCAACTGCTGCGCGATGCTTCGCCATACCTGTCGAAGGATTTCGACCAGGCTAACTTCGACTTCTACGGCACCGTGCTGACCGGCGTGACCGAACAGCAGCCACGCTGGAAGCGCGGCATTGGCGTGGTGGAAGCCTCGATCGGCGAAGGCATGGGCAAGCTGTACGTGGCCAAGTACTTCCCGGCCGAGCGCAAGGCGCGCATGGAAGAACTGGTGAAGAACCTGCTGGCGGCCTACAAGCAGAGCATCGACAGCATCGACTGGATGGGCGCTGAGACCAAGAAGCAGGCGCAGGACAAGCTGGCCAAGTTCACCCCGAAGATCGGCTACCCGAACAAATGGCGCGACTACAGCAAGCTGCAGTTCAAGGAGGGTGACCTGATCGGCAACCTGGGCCGCGCCGCCGATTTCACCTACAACCGCAACCTGGAGAAGTTGGGCAAGCCGATCGACAAGGAAGAGTGGGGCATGACGCCGCAGACCATCAATGCCTACTATCGCGCGACCGCCAATGAAATCGTGTTCCCTGCCGCGATCCTGCAGCCGCCGTTCTTCGACATGAAGGCTGACGATGCCGTCAACTACGGCGCGATCGGCGCTGTGATCGGCCACGAAATCTCGCACGGCTTCGACGATTCGGGCTCGCAGTACGACGGCGACGGCAACCTGCGCGACTGGTGGACTGCCGCCGACCGCGCCGCCTTCAAGGTCAAGGCGGACGCCATGGTCAAGCAGTACAGCTCCTACGAGCCGGTGCCTGGCTATAACATCAACGGCAAGCTGACCCTGGGCGAGAACATCGCCGACAATTCGGGCCTGGCCATTGCGTACAAGGCGTACAAGATCTCCCTGGGCGGCAAGCCTTCGCCGGTGATCGATGGCCTGAGCGGCGAACAGCGCGTGTTCATGGGCTTCGGTCAGGTGTGGCGTACCAAGATGCGCGAGCAGCAGGCGATTGTGCAGATCAAGACCGACCCGCACTCCGCCGGCCGCTTCCGCGCCAACGGCACGGTGGTCAACCAGCCAGCCTTCTACGAAGCCTTCGGCGTGAAGGAAGGCGACAAGATGTACGTGAAGCCGGAAGACCGCATCATCATCTGGTAATCATTGTTTTGCTAAAAAGTCACGCAGCCGCGTGGCTTTTCTTTCAACGTTTCACCCCGGCGTGCTAGAGTCGCGCGATACCGTCACATCTACCTAGGAGGGTAACTTTGAAACGCAAGATCCTGAGCGCCGTCATCATCGGCCTCTTCGCTGCAAACGCTGCTATCGCGGCCGGCAAGCCTGCACAGAAATCCGGCATCGAAGCCGCCAACATGGACAAGGCAGTCCGTGCCCAGGACGACTTCTACCAGCACCAGAACGGCACCTGGCTGAAGAACACCGAAATCCCGGCCGAGCGCTCCACCTGGGGCACCTTCGTCCAGCTGTCCGATACCGTCCAGGCGCAACTGCGCACCCTGATCGAAGAAGCCGCTGCCAAGGGCGGTAACGCCGACGCCAAGCGCGTAGGCGACATGTACGCCGCCATGATGGACGAAGCCCGCGCCGAGCAACTGGGCCTGACCCCGCTGGCCGGCGAACGCGCCCGCATCGCAGCCCTGAACGACAAGAAGCAGCTGGCAGCCCAGTTCGCGCACTTCTCGCGCATGGGCGTCAGCAGCCCGTTCGACGTCGGCATCCACCAGGACAATAAGGACTCGACCCGCTACGTGGCCGACCTGTCCCAATCCGGCCTGTCGATGCCTGACCGCGACTACTACCTGAAAAAAGACGACGCCAAGCTGGCCGACACCCTGGCCAAGTTCGAAACCCACGTTGCCAAGATGATGGCGCTGGCAGGCGACAAGAACGCCGCCGCTACTGCCAAGGCCGTGGTCAACGTCGAAACCCGCATCGCCCAGATCCAGTGGACCAAGGTCGAACTGCGCGATCCGGTCAAGGCATACAACAAATACGAAATCGCCAAGCTCAAAGAGCTGATGCCAGGCTTCGACTTCGACACATGGTTCGAAGGCGTGCATATCAACGGCAAGGTGAAGGACGTGATCGTCAGCCAGCCAACCTACCTGCAGGCGCTGGATAAAGTCATCGCCGAAGTGCCGATGGAAGACTGGAAGGCCTATATGGACTACCGCCTGCTGGCGACTTTGTCGCCAGAGCTTTCCAAAGCCTTCGTTGACGAAAACTTCTCCTTCTACGGCACCACCCTGAGCGGCGCCACCGAACTGCGCCCACGCTGGAAGCGCGCCGTATCCCTGACTGAAGGCTCGATGGGCGAAGCGGTCGGCAAGCTGTACGTTGCCAAGCACTTCCCGCCGGAAGCCAAGGCCCGCATGGAACAGCTGGTGAAGAACCTGCTGCTGGCCTTCAAGCAAAGCATCGACACCCTGGAGTGGATGAGCCCTGAGACCCGCAAGGAAGCCCACGCCAAGCTGGCCAAGTTCACCACCAAGATCGGCTATCCGAACAAGTGGCGCGACTACAGCGCGCTGGAAATCAAGCGCGACGACCTGCCAGGCAACGTGATCCGTTCCAGCCAGTTCGAACACGAACGCAATGTGAACAAGCTGGGCAAGCCGATCGACCGCGACGAATGGCTGATGCCACCGCAGCAGATCAACGCCTACTACAACCCTGAGATGAACGAGATTGTGTTCCCGGCCGCCATCCTGCAGCCGCCGTTCTTCGACATGAAGGCTGACGACGCGGTCAACTACGGCGGCATCGGCGCCGTGATCGGCCACGAAATCTCGCACGGCTTCGACGACCAGGGCTCGCAATTCGACGGCGACGGCAACCTGCGCAACTGGTGGACCGAAGAAGACGGCAAGCGCTTCAAGGAGCGCACCGGCATCCTGGTCAAGCAGTACGGCGAATTCGAAGCCCTGCCAGGCTACAAGGTCAACGGCGAGCTGACGCTGGGCGAGAACATCGGCGACAACTCCGGCCTGGCCGTGGCCTACAAGGCCTACAAGCTCTCGCTGAAAGGCAAGAAAGCGCCTGTGATCGACGGCTTCAGCGGCGACCAGCGCTTCTACATGGGCTGGGCGCAGGTATGGCGCACCAAGTACCGCGACGCAGCGCTGATCTCCCGCATCAAGGCCGACCCGCACTCGCCAGGCCCGTTCCGCACCAACGGCACGCTGCGCAACCAGCCAGGCTTCTACGAAGCCTTCGGCCTGAAGGACGGCGACAAGCTGTACCTCGCGCCAAAAGACCGCGCGATCATCTGGTAAACCGGCACTGCAGTGTCTGACCCGCGGGGTCAGACACTGGCCCCGCAACCGCCGCGTTTCGGGTGTCAGACCCTGCGGGTCTGACACCGGTTTACCGGTTCTAAAGGACCCCATGAAAAAACACCTCCTCGCCGCCGCTGCAGCGCTGTTGGCAACAATGGCCAGCGCCGCCGACAAATCCGGCATCGAACTCCAATACGTCGACCCCGCCATCCGCGCCCAGGACGACTTCTTCAAGCACCTGAACGGCAAATGGCTGGCCACAGCCGAAATCCCCGCCGAAATGTCCAGCTGGGGCGTCTTCGAAAAACTGTTCGAAGACATCCAGCCGCAACTGCGCAAGATCATCGAAGACAGCGCCCAAAGCGCCGACACCGCCGACAAGAAACGCATCGGCGACTTCTACGCCGCCTTCATGGACGAAGCCCGCCTGGAACAACTGGGCGTAGCCCCCATCCAGCCCGAACTGGCCCGCATCGCTGCCCTGAGCGACAAGAAGGAACTGCCAGCCCTGTTCGCGTACCACAACCGCCGCAACTTCGCGGCGCCAATGGACATCGGCATCCACCAGGACAACAAGGACTCCACCAAATACGTGGTGGACTTCGTGCAATCCGGCCTGGGCATGCCAGACCGCGACTACTACCTGAAAAAAGACGACGCCAAGATGGCTGAAACGCTGGCCAAATACCGGGCCACCGTCGAAAAAATGCTGGCGCTGGCCGGCGACACCAACGCCGCCGCCAACGCCAAAGCCATCGTCGCCTTCGAAACCAGGATCGCACAACTGCACTGGACCAAGGTCGAGCTGCGCGACCCGGTCAAGGCCTACAACAAGGTGCCGGTCGCCAAGCTGGGCGAACTGATGCCGCACTATGACTGGAACGCCTACCTGACCGGCCTGGGCATCGCCGGCAAGGTCGAATACGTGATCGTCAGCCAGCCAAGCTACCTGAAAGCGCTGGACAAGCTGCTGGCCGAAACCCCGCTCGAGACCCTCAAGCCCTACTTCGCCTGGAACGTCATCCGCGCCAACGCGCCATTCCTGTCCAAGGATTTCGTTGAAACCAACTTCGAGTTCTACGGCAAGCAACTGGGCGGCGCCACCGAGAATCGCCCACGCTGGAAGCGCGGCGTCACCGCCACCGAGGACGCGCTTGGCGAAAGCATCGGCAAGGTCTACGTCGAGCAGCACTTCCCGGCCGCCAACAAGGCGCGTATGGAAGAACTGGTGAAGAACCTGCTGGCGGCCTACAAGGACAGCATCGACAAGCTGCCCTGGATGAGCGCCAAGACCAAGAACGAAGCGCAGGCCAAGCTGGCCAAGTTCACGCCGAAAATCGGCTACCCGAACATATGGCGCGACTACAGCGCCCTGACCATCGACCGCAACGACCTGGTTGGCAACGTGAATCGCGCCACCGAGTTCGCAGTGCAGAAGGAACTGGACAAGCTAGGCAAGCCAATCGACCGCGACGAATGGGGCATGACGCCGCAAACCGTCAACGCCTACTACAACCCTGAGCTGAACGAGATCGTATTCCCTGCCGCCATCCTGCAGCCGCCGTTCTTCGACGCCAACGCCGACGACGCAGTGAACTACGGCGCCATCGGCGCCGTGATCGGCCACGAGATTTCGCACGGTTTCGACGACCAGGGCGCGCAATACGACGGCGACGGCAACCTGCGCGACTGGTGGACCAAGCGCGATCACGCCAACTTCAAGGCCAAGACGCAGATGCTGGTCAAGCAGTATGGCGCCTTCAGCCCGGTCAAAGGCTACAAAGTGAACGGCGAGCTGACGCTGGGCGAGAACATCGCCGACAACTCCGGCCTGGCGATTGCGTACAAGGCCTACAAGCTGTCGCTGGGCGGCAAGCCAGCGCCGCTGATCGACGGCTTTACTGGCGAACAGCGCTTCTACCAAGGCTGGGCGCAGGCATGGCGCGCCAAGTCGCGTGACGCGGCGCTGATCCGCCAGGTCACCACCGACCCGCACTCGCCCGAAGAATTCCGCGCCAACGGCAGCCTGCGCAACCAGCCGGGCTTCTACGACGCGTTCGGAGTGAAGAAAGGCGACAAGATGTACCTCGCGCCAAAAGAGCGCGTAATTATCTGGTAAACCGATAGAGCGGGTCAGGTTATGCGCTTTTGACTTTCGCAACAAGTCAAAAGCCTTAAACCAACACCATCAGCCACAGCACAGACGGGGTCTGACCCTGTGGGTCAGACCCAGGTTTACCGGTTCAAAAAGGCAAAAAAAAACCGCTCCAATCGAGCGGTTTTTTTAAACGCGGGAGAAAGAGCTCAGCCCTTGCCAGGCTCCGCAGCCGGCGCCTCAGCAGCCGGAGCAGCCTGCTTCACCTCAGGCTCCTTGAACTTGCCACCAGACTTATTCGCCATGAACACAACAGCGCGCGCCACTTCCACATCATCCAGGTCCGGGTTGCCGCCCTTGGCAGGCATCGCACGCAGGCCTTCCAGAGCGTGCTTCACAACAGTGTCATAACCCTGAGCAATACGAGCACCCCAAGCGCCGTTATCGCCGACCTTAGGTGCACCAGCAGCGCCCGAAGCGTGGCAAGCTGCGCAAGTCGCAGTGTAAACAGCCTCGCCGGTCTGCAGCACTTTAGGCGCGTTGACATCCTTCAGGGTAAAGCCGTTATCCGCAACAGGCTTCAGGCGAGCAGCAACAGCTTCCGCGCTCTGGCTTTCCGAACCCGCGCCAGTCAGTTTTTCCTGGGTCACAAACTGCACCAGCAAAACGATGCCAATGATGGTAACAGCGAAGAAACCTACAACGGCAGCGACCAGCTGCTTAGGCGTTCTGATAGCGGATTCGTGGCTCATGATTTCCTTAGGACAGTTTTCGAAAGCTGCTGGAGGGTTATCTTTTTGGCATTTTTAACGCCGCGCCCTCGTCAAACCTGCGATTATAGACGGAAACCCCTAGCTATGGAATGGATTTCCGGCTATCCTTCGTGTCTCTTCAGCATCAGCAAAGCGGCTGTAGCTCAGTGGATAGAGTATCGGCCTCCGAAGCCGAGGGTCGTGGGTTCGATCCCCGCCAGCCGCGCCAATAACCATGCGTATTATTTCCAGATAATTTTCCATTTTGGGGAACTGTCTGGGTAGCATTTGGGAAAGATTTTGGGAAAAAATTCCAAGAATTTTTCCTGACTTCGCGCAAAATATGGCTTAAGTTTTCCTATACGTAGCTCCTTCCATTTATCAATAGGAGCTATGTCATGGCCAAAAAACATTACCGTCGTTTTGAAAAGAACATCTACGTTGAAGAGCGGAGCGGGGCGTTCCGTTTCAAGGTCGACGTCAGCCCACATAGGGACTCTGCTACTTTCTCCACGGTGGCAGAGGGCGTCAGTTGGGCGCGTCGCCGGCGGTTGGAATTCCTGGAGATTCGAGAGTCCGGCCAAACGCTGCCTTTTCCAGCAACAACCCAGACCGTGCCGGCCTACGTAGGTTTCCCATACCCTCACCATATGCCCGCCCCCATCAAGTTGGGCGAGCAGCAGTTTTACGCCCAAGAGCTGTTTGAGCAAGAGGAACTCACGGGCTACCTCAAGACTATGTTGCAGGACACAGCAAAGTCCATCCATCAGCACGTGGTCTACGACTCCACTACCGAACGTGATTTCGCTCAAGCGCTGGAGTTCAACCAAGACGTGATCCTGTACGCCAAACTGCCCAACTGGTTCAAGGTGCCTACTCCACTGGGCAACTACAACCCGGACTGGGCGGTGCTCTTGCAGAAAGATGGCGTGCAGCGTTTGTACTTCGTGGTAGAGACTAAGAGCAGCCTGTTCACTGACGACCTACGCGACAAGGAATGGGGCAAGATCGAGTGTGGTAAAGCGCACTTCGCAGCACTGGCGGTCGGAGAAAGCCCCGCGCGTTACATAGTGGCGCGGTCCTTTGAAGATGTCATGCAGGCGGTCAACTGACCGGCTGCCCTGGTCGTAGACAAAGGGCGCGCGACGCCGGGCTGCCCCTGGTTCTTCTGGATTCGTCATAACAAATAAAGAACTGAATGGAAGAACTGGCGGCAAGGTTAATTATTCATGTCATTTATGCATCGGGACAGGTCAACATCCGCACCATTCAGAATATGTGAAGCAATAAGTGCAGGGCACAGAAGACGCGCGCCCGTCTGGAGATTTTTTAGTAATTTCATGAGCAGATGATGACAAAAGACGCCGAAAAAAAGGAAATCTGGACTCCCCATCAAGCGTTTTATATCCAGAGCATGTTGTTCAATACGGAGGCCGCATTCAGGTCGGTTTTGCAAGTCCAGGCATTGATGGCAGCCACACGAGAGAATAGCCCCGAGGACCCATATTCTCCGCTGCATGGCGGACGCTTCCTGAGCGAGCTGCAAAATGTCGTTCTGCATGCGGCTTCACTATCGCGCTATTTTTGGCCCATCCGAAAAGACCATCACTGGCGCGGCGAGCAACTGAGAAGCGTATTCGAGGTCACGGAGAGCAGCGCATTGTTCTCCAGGGACTTGCGCAACGCCATAGAGCATTTCGATGAAAAGCTCGATACCTACCTCGCGGATGGCGTCGTCGGCCATATACTCCCTGAGTACATAGGTCCGTTCTCCGAGTCCACCGGCGTTCCGGTTCATATCTTCCGGGCATACTATGTGGACACAGCGGTCTTTCAGCTGCTGGACAAGCGATACGAAATCCAGCCCATCATTGATGAAGTCGCGCGTATACACGATCAATTGCACAGTATGGATAGCTTGGGCTGCACTTTCGGCAAAGGGCGAACCCCGGCGAAATAGCGGCGCTGCGGCGAAGGTGTGATTACCTGTTCGCAGACTGCTCTATCGCCGCGACACTGGCAAGAACTTCCTCCAGCGGCGGCACATGGTTGAAGACCATTCCGACCATCGCGTCATAGTCTCGCCGCAGGGGACCGATCATGGCTTCGGCTGGCATCAGGGTAAAGGAGCCGGGCGCGGCCACCTCCAACCCCAGGTCGGGACTGCCGAAGAATAGTTGCGCATGCGTGGCACAGTCCTTCGCAAGCTGGTGATCGGCAAGCCAACGTTCCGCGTTCTCGCTTTGCATCAGGCGGTGCAAGTCGTAGTAATGCCGCGATACGCGCTGTCCCCCATATCGCAGGACGCCGCGCCGATCATACCATTGCCGCAGGCCGTGGAGAATAATGACCTTATCCCAGAAGGTCCGCTCAGGCTGGACCGTCGTGACATTGGGAACGCGAAGATCGAGGTCAGGCAGATCAGCCGCGACATAAGGAGTGATCGTCGCGAAAGCATGCGGATCAAGCGCAGACTTCGCGCCTGATTCGATCTTCACCGCCGACCGGATGTAGTCGCCTCGTTGAGCCGTGACCGAGGGATACCAGAACAGCAGGCTTTGGCGGTCAGGATCATCGGGATCAGATTCCAGCCGGAAGCTATCTTGCACCATGACAGAGGCCGCGCGGCGGCCAAGCTGTTCGATCAGCGGGCCATTGATGAACGCCTGACACGCATCACGGATGGCGTCGAGTCGGGCTCGCCGCTTTTTCCCGCTCAAACCAACGAGATCATCAACGTCCACAGGCTGGCCAAGATCGTCGCGAAATACCGTGATGTCAATGTCCTCGGAAAATCGCGAGATTAGCCCGAATGCTTTGGACAGCGATGTGCCTCCCTTGAACAACAGGCGGGGGCCGCCAGGCTCGAGGCCATTGAAGAGTACATCGAGAACCCAGCAAACCCAGAAGTCCTTTTCAACGTTCTGCACCGCTGTACCCAATCGCGCCGCAGCACCCAGGAACAAGTCCCGCCTGTCCGCGTCGCTGGCGGTAATCACTTCATCAAACGCGGTATTCATTGCGGTCCACCCGCTTTAGCAGACATGGAATGGCGAAGGGTTGGCTTGCGCGGCACAGGGCATACCGGATCAAAGCCAGGGACGGCTCTCAGCCATTCCCGCATCCAGGCAGGTAGAACGCTAAACCCTGCCTGCAAATCCTGCCGGATGCCAGGCCCATGCTGTGGGTCGGCCAGGATTTTGGTGACTCGCCCCTGCAACTGGCCGTCATCGGTGTTGACCATATCTTTCAGCCAGTGCAGCGCCTGCACGAGGCGCATTGCCGGACGTCCGGCCCAATAGAGGCGGCTTGGAGCAGTCTGCTTGAACTCAATCTGTAGCTGGTCCAGTAGGATGGGACGGCGGCGGGTGTCGGTGTAGATTGTCACCCGCGAAGGCACTGCATCCGTTAGCCCGAGGTCGTTTGACGCCGTCATGCCATCGACCAGCAGGCGCAAATTGTCGCGGCGGGCAATCGCGTCCACCACCGCACGGTAGTCTGGCGTCGAAGCGCGCTTGGTCAGTCGGTTTTGCTTAGGACGGTCGTACAGCCCTCTGTCGATCCGACGCAACTGCCCTCCCGCCACCATCCGCTGCAAGGTCTTGTCGATCAGGTCGCGCTTGCCAAGATGTGCAAAGTCAGTCGGAACCCAGACATAGCCTGGTCCTTGCGCGTCGATTAGCGATGTGATGCGGTCTGCTGTGTCCGACATGACTGCCTCCTGTCCGAAAAATATACACATTTTTCGGACAAATGACAAGAATAGTATGTCCGAAAAATACCCACATTTTTCGGACACTCCATCTGACGAGTCGGCGAATGATGACTAGGCGGAGCATTCATCCCGAGTCATTTTGCAAGGGCCATTTGCCACAAAACGTCGCTCTTATAGACCGCCGAAACCGACTCAACATACAGAGCGCCATCCTGCAAATGCGAAATCTCACAGAATTCACATTGTTTAGATCGTGAAAATTGCTATTGGCGTTACTTCCGATAGGCAAGTTATATTTCCTATTAACCCTTAACAGAAGTTTCGTGTATGCTATGAAATTAATAAATATGCATCACATTCATAGCGCATTCGACAAAAAGGGAGAGCGACATGGGAAGCACTGGTTCAGGCCGTTTTACCGACTACACCGGCGCGAATAAGCCCGAAGCGCCGGGGGCCGGGGCAGGAGGTGGCTCAAGCGGTGTCGACAAGTGCCAACAAGCCTTCGAGTGTGTTCTGGAAGAGGTGGCGCAATGCACCTATTACATGCAAACGGGAGGGGCGGTACCGCCCCCCGGCTCGGTGTTGACCGTCATGCAGCGCGGCCGAATGTTTGCAGTTGATTCTAGCGGCATGACGGTGGGGGCGCTGCCCACGAAGTTCAATTACTTGGCCGCGTGCCTTACAGACGGGACTAACTATGTAGGTATCGTAAAGTCGTCGTCGGCGAGCCCGGTCCCAACCGTCGCGGTCGACTTCACTCCGCATTAACTATGGAGAAGTCATCCCCTATATTGATCCTTGGTGAAGTGGTTATTGACTTCACGCTACCTAGCGACAGTGGGCCTTGTAAGTTGCGTCTAGGCGGCATAGTGCACGCGGCGCGAGGCCTCTGGGCTGCCAATCTGGAATATTCGGTGGCCGCATTCTGTCCTCAATACGTAGTTGATGATGCGCGCCACTTCCTCTTCGCTCACGGCTGTAAAGAGTTTCATTGGCTGGGTAATGTTTTCGGAGCGCCGAATGTCGTGGTGATCGGTGATGCCACAGAGGTCTCGCATCAAGGCTACGAAGACCTGCTGCGGGAAAGCAAACGCATCACCTTAAACGAGCCGCTACCAAGCCTCGTCGGCTATGAAAAAGTAATTGTCTTCCCGGGCAAGTTCGACGTTACAGCGTTGCTGCCGTTGTTCTCACCAGATGCTAAATTCACGTTCGACGTCGCGTACGAAATCGATGACTTTTCATCACTGCGCGTATTTCGTGAGCGTATGGATGCCGTCATCATTTCGACTTCCTCAGAGCTCTTCGTTAAGGTTGGGAAAGACGATGTCGACAAATTGATAAACGAAGTAAGGATGCTCTCACCGGCAGTCTTTCTGCTGAAGGAGAATCGCGGAGGAAGCAGGCTGTTCAGCATGGAGGGAAGCAGTGTTGAAGAAATTCCCGCGACCTTAGGCGACACTGTAAATTCGGTTGGCGTTGGTGACGTGTATACGGCAGTGATGGTCGGGCTGTCTTACAAGGGATGGGGTGAGGCTGCGTGGCGCGGCTGCCAGGCGGCGACGGCATATTCTCAAACAACGTACCCCGACGACCTAAAGCGCGATATCCAGCGCGGCTTTAAGCTCCCTATCGACGTCGTGCGAGCCCTCGGCGGGACTGCGCTTCCGTGGCACGACCGCCAGAAGTATTCCATCTACTTGGCCGGTCCGGACTTTTCGTATTTTGATAAGCCTGAACTTGAACGCGCCGTGGACAGCCTGGCATATCACAACTTCAAGGTTCGGCGCCCGGTACAGGAAAATGGAGAAATTGAACGTCCTGCCAGTGAGGCGGAACTAGCCAGGACTTTTCAAATGGATTACCAGCTCTTGAAGGATTGCGATGTAGTCTTCGCAATCCCACTGGGACGAGACCCAGGCACTCTGGTAGAGATCGGGATGGCAATCGCGCTTGGCAAACCCGTCATTACATTTGACCCTCGCGACGAGAACGCCAACACCATGGTCATGGCTGGGAGTGTTGTATACTCCCGGGTCCTTGATGAATGCCTGAATGGCACCTTCAATGCTTTAGCTAAATTGCGGGCGGCATCAAAATGAAGAAAGCCATGCTTCTGGCATCCGGAGGATTGGATTCGACCACCGTTGCATACAAGCTTGCCTTGGACGACGTGGAGGTTGTGCCTGTCTTTTTCGACTATGGGCAGCATTGTGTGGACGTTGAGTGGAACCGCGTTAATGAGGTACTGCCGGCCAGCATGCAGCGTCCGGAGCGCCACAACATATCTGACATCTTTCGCGGTTCTCAGTCTCGTTTGATTTGCGAGGCGGACCTCTGGAATGAGGACGTAAAGGATGACGACCTTTATATCCCTTACCGAACGATGTTGTTTTTTGCGGCGGCTGCGGCAAGGGCACAGACGATTGGCATCCTCGATGTCTACACTGGTTTTATTAACAGCAATCATGCTAAAGAAATTGACTGTACGGCAGACTTCATGAACAGCCTTGATGGACTCACATCGAACATTGGTCCCGTTCGCTTTCACTCGCCATTCCGCTTTTCAACCAAGGCGGACGTGGCCCGCTCTGCTGTCGCACTTGGCGTTCCGATTGGTCGTACATATTCGTGTCAGGCGTCTGGGCAGTTCCCTTGCGGCGCATGCCCGAACTGCGTGGAGCGACTGAATGCATTGAAAGAGGCGGGGTTAGTTTGAGCGCCGCTTTAGACAAAGGTGCAGCTATCGAAATTCTGCTTGCAGCGCGCCGTATTGCCGACCAAGCGAAAGAAGAAGGCGCCTTGCGTAGCCCGAAGGTCCCCCGCGCGACCTGCGATCATATGGGCGGCGTACTTGCCGACTCTGTGCTTCAGTCTGGCCTGAACTACAAAACCGTCGTGCGCCCGCGAGTCATGGCTATTTTGCAGACTTACCCAAAGGTCGACACGGTTTCGGCATTGGTTAAGCTGACACAAAGGCGAAAGACAGCCGAGTTCTTGAACTGGAATCATCATGAGAAGGTCACCAGGTTTGAGTCGCTGGTTTCGTTCATGAAGGACTGGGGCATCGAGGATGCTGAGGACTTGCGGTCCGCATTGAACGACGCAGACTTCTGCAACGCTATGCAATCTATCAACGGCATTGGCCCCAAGACTGTTGATTACATGGCTTGTCTCGTCGGCATTGATTCTATCGCCATTGACCGTCACGTTCGCACTTTCGCGAAGAAGGTGGGGGTCGAAAGCAGCGACTACCAATTCTTGAAAAGGTCCTTTTGCTGTGCGGCAGATTTGCTCTCACTTCCAAGGCGCGAGTTTGATGCATGGCTGTGGAGAAATGCAACGTTTCCTATGCCTAAACAACTTAACTTAGCTTTATAAGCAAATCTCACGCAACTCTGTGCTGCGCTTGCAGCCTAGTAACGGCATCTCAACGGGGTGAGTTTGCATACTGTGTGGTGCTAGTCGCCTTGCAAGAAGGGAAGGCCAAGCGGTGATGACTAAGCAATCCTTGACGTATCTCATTTGGGAAAATCTTGGGAAAATTTGGCCTCGATTTTCTTCCTAATACTTCCTCACCTTGCCCAATTTTGCCGATTCAAATATGATGTGATTTCAAGGAGTTACCGAAAAACTAGCCAGTTTTCGCATTGATACCATCGGCCTCCGAAGCCGAGGGTCGTGGGTTCGATCCCCGCCAGCCGCGCCACTTCTTCCGTAATTTCAATAAGTTATGTGTGAGGGGAACCATGAGGTAACCTGACTTTTTCGGACACTCTCGTTTGTTAAACTTAGCAACGGGAGAAGCATTTATGAAATCGAAGACATACACACCGGAGTTCCGGGCAGAGGCGGTCAAACTAGTCCTCGCACAGGGACTGACACTGGAGGAAGCCGCGCAGCGGCTTGACATTCCTAAGGGAACACTGGGGACTTGGGTTAACGCTGCAAAGCGAAGCAATGATACTGGGGCTGCTCCCGGTAGTCGCAGCGTGGCGGAGCTTGAAGCGGAAGTGGCTAGGCTGCGCAAAGAATTGGCCGTTGAACGCATGGAGAAGGAAGTGCTAAAAAAAGCAACGGCGTACTTTGCAAGGGAGTCGCTGCCAGGTACGCGTTCATGAAGTCGGTGCGACTCGACGGATACCCGACGGATTTGCTTTGCAGGGTCTTCAATGTCTCTCGCAGCGGCTTTTACGCATGGCAGGGGCGCAAGCCGTCGCGCCGCGCTCAGGAGGACGCCAAGCTGAAGGTGGCGATTCAGGCCGTGCATCAGCAATCGCGCGAAACCTATGGCACGCTGCGCGTTCATCCTGAACTCCAGGAGCAAGGATTTGAGGCCGGGCGTGATCGCGTCGCCAGGTTGCGGACAGAACTTGGTCTGCGCTGCAGACAAAAGCGCAAGTTCAAGGCCACCACCAATTCCGGGCATGACATGCCGGTCGCGCCGAACTTGTTGAACCAAACGTTCCTGCCGACGCGGCCAAACGAAGCCTGGGTGGCAGACATCACCTACATCGCGACTGAGGAAGGCTGGCTCTATCTGGCCGGCGTGAAGGACGTTTTCACCTGCGAGCTGGTGGGGTATGCGATGGGGCCACGCATGACGCAGGACTTGACGGCGCAAGCCTTGTGGCGGGCTGTGCGCAACAAAAGACCGGCGGCGGGATTGATCCATCATTCTGATCGCGGCAGTCAATACTGCGCCGAGAAATACAGGAAACTGCAGAACCAATTCGGAATGAAGACTTCGATGTCGCGCAAGGGAAACTGCTTCGACAACGCGCCGATGGAGAGCTTCTGGGGCAGCTTGAAAAATGAGCTGGTTCATCATCGTCGCTTTGCATGCAGGTCTGAAGCGCAGGCGGCCATTACGGAGTACATCGAGATCTTCTACAACCGCCAACGGCGTCATTCGCGCCTTGGCTACAAATCGCCGGCACGCTTTGCGGCAGACTTCAACAAGGAAGTGCTGGCAGCTTGAGACGAGAGTGTCCACTATTGACAGTACACCTCACCATAACTTCGCCGTTTGGCAAAGTTATGCGTCCAAGCGCTGCCCTATCGGACAGACAAGCAATCAATAATATTCTTCGCGTGTCGTTCGTTATCTGATTCAAATTTCTTTGCAAGCGTTTCGTCTTTCGGCAGGCCCAGCTCAGCATTTGAATAGGCTTCGCTCAACCGCAGGCTTGCGAGAAAGTTTCCCATTTCGGCCGCCCGCAAGTACCAGCGCGCCGCTTGCTCCTCGTTTTTCGCGACACCCTCTCCCCGTTCAAACCAACTCGCGATCATCAATGGAGCCATCGCATCATTAAGCTGATAAGCAAGGGTTGCGTACTCAACAGCACTGTCATGTCGATTGATCCGAACTGGCCAGTTTGATACATCACGGCGAGTTGAGTTGCAGCGAAACCAAAGCCGAGTTTGGCTGAACTCAGGTAGTGCGCCCGCGCTTGATCAAGGTGCACAGGTAGGCCTATCCCTCGCTGGTAAAAGGCCCCCATTTCAAAGTGTCCAAGGGCACTTTCGCAAGCCACCGCCATGGCTGCCCACTCAAGCGCCTTTTCAGCCGACCTTGATTGGCCGAGACCTGCCAAACTAAAGCGGGAACATATGCACATTGCAAACGGAGAACCCGCTTCGGCTCCCTTGCGGAAGATTTCATAGTAGTTCTGCGCTGTAGCGCGATCCCATTTCGTTTTGTCCTGCAAACAAATATCGATCCACAAGGGGTCGAGCAATTCGCTTTGCACGGCGCGAAGCCAAGTGTCGGATCGACGTTTCTCAGCACTGATTGCAGGTTCGTGTGGTCCATAAATTTCGTGGCTATCGGCCGGCGCTGGGGGCCAAGGCCCACTTTGCAACGCTACGCGTTCAACTTGGTTGTCTCGGCACCCAGTGTGTTCAGCGGACCCGGCGAGGTGTGCCCAGCTACTGACTCCTCATCCAACCTGCTCAGATAACTGCGTAGCAGCGCAGCGCGGCGTGGGCGGAAGCTGGTGCCTGCCGGGGTCACATTCTTGATCCGGTCCGCGCGAAAAATACGAAAGTCCTCCCGTAGGCAGCAGCGCGCAAGCACCACGAGCATTCGATCCAGATAGACGATCGCCAGTGGCCAGATTGTGCGACGGCTCGCGTTGCCATTGCCTGCGACATAAGCAATCGCAAGCGCTTCTTCGCGCCAGCAGGCCTGGCGTATCAGATTCATGTCAATGTTATCCGCATCGACCAGCTTTGCCTGGTCATCGAAGCGGTGCGCGCGCGATACCGCATGCAGCACATGCTGTTGCCCTACCGAGGGCAGGGTTGCCGCTACCTTGCTCAGCACCGCATCAGCTGCCGCGGCAAGCGTCGGGTCGCCCATCTGCCGCACTTGCGCCAGCCCCAAAGTCAGGGCCTCGATTTCGATGCGGGTGAAGGTGCGCGGCCGCAGGCTGCCATCGTCAACCAGCGTATAACCGAACCCCGGCTCGCCTTCAATTTCGGCGCCGCCCGCGCGCAAGGTCTCGATGTCTCGGTAGACCGAGCGCACCGATACACCGGTTTCACGTGCCAGTTGTTCGCCCGTGATGGGCGCCGACGTTGCGCGCAACGCTTGTAATAAAAGGAAAAGTCGTTCGGACCGGGACATTGCCACTGACAGAAATTGGCAGGAGGGGTGCATATAGTACCACCGTAGCAAACTATCCTTAAACCGATCGAAAGAGTCACATATGTCCATCCGTACCGTAATCCACTTGAACTTCCAGGGCAAAGCACGCGCCGCGCTTCAGTTCTACGCCGAAGTATTCAAAGGCGAGCAGACGCTCGTCACTTATTCCCAAGCCGGCCGGGCCCAGGATGCTGCCGACCCTGAGCACATCGCGTGGGGCCAGGTCACTGGCGAAGACGGCATCGCCCTGATGGCATACGACGTGCAGGCCGGCCTCGACTGGCACCCTGGCGACAAAGCCTTTTTTGTTTCGCTGCGAGGCGACAATGCCGATGCAATCCGCGGCCTGTGGGATGGGTTGGCAGCGGGTGCCGAAGTCCTGCACGCGCTGGCTCCCAGCCAATGGTCGCCGCTGTACGGCATGTTGCGCGACTGTTTTGGCGTGACCTGGGTTGTGGATGTATCGGTCCCGTATTCTCTGGCGTGATATAGAGTGGCGTTTTTAATTAGACATTTAGAAGTTACTGCGCACGATTGAACGTTGCGCATTAGCACAACAATAGTCCATTTATAATCTGTTGCTATTTTTGTATGCCTGTCCGCTGGCGCAGGCAAAACGCAAGGATCAAGCAACATGAAAATGAATGGCTTGTCTGAATCGCTGGCTGGCTTGCTACCACTCGGAAGCCTGGCCGGCGCCAACCGCCCGATCCGCCTGCGCCTGGCCGATGCGCAGGACGACCTCCTGCTGGTCAAGCACGTCAGTGGAACGGAAACGATTTGTGGCGGGATTGAATACAAGCTGTTGTGCGTTTCGAAGAGTGCCGGCCTGCCGACCAAACAGTTCATCGCCGTGCCCGCCGAAGTACAGTTCGTGACCGATACAGGAGACCTGCGCTCCGTGTGCGGCATCGTCGCCGAGACCATCGAAGGACAGAGCGGTGGCGGGCTGGCCACCTATCAGCTGGTTATCCGCGACGCCCTGGCAGTCATGGAACTGCGCACAAACACCCGCGTTTTCCGCAACGCCAGCGAGATCGACATCACGCAAACCATTCTGAACGAATGGTGCCAGCGCACCCCGATGATGGCGCGCGCCTTCGAATTCGACCTTGGACAGTTGCGCAGCTATCCCGCCCGTGAATTCACGATGCAGTACAACGAATCGGATGCCCAGTTCTTGCGCCGAATGTGGAAGCGACGCGGCATTGCATGGTTCATCCGTCCTGGCAAAGCAAGCGAAAGTAGCGACGAGAGCTTGCCGGTGCATACGCTGATGTTGTTTGACGATGCAATGGCGTTGCAGCAGAACGCCGCCGGTACGGTCCGATATCATCGCGACGACGGCACGGAAACACGCGACAGCATCACCGCATGGCACGCAGTCCGTACACTCAGGGCAGGCAAGACCGGCCGTCAGAGCTGGGATTACGCCAATGCACAGATGTCGACCAGCGACGAGACTGGCCGCAATGACCAGGGCAAATGGGGTAACCAACTTGCGGCAAGCCTGGAAGACTACTTGGTCGATGTGCCGCACGCCTGCGACAGCAGTTCGGACTACCGCGACCTCGGTACGCTGAGAATGCTGCGCCATGAATATGAATCGAAGTGCTACCGCGGCGAGAGCGGCGTGCGTGACCTGTGCATTGGCCAATGGATTGCAGTGAGCGAGCATGCCGCGATCGACGCCCATCCGCCGGAAGAACGAGAGTTCGTGATCACCGAACTGCATGTCGAAGCCGAGAACAACCTGCCGAAAGCCTTGAACGACAGGGCGCGCCGCCTGTTCGCATTGAATCGCTGGCGCGGTGGCGGCCCGAATGCTTCATTGGAGCAGGCCAGCGAAGAACGCGGCGTGCGCTACACCAACCATTTTCGTTGCGTGCGGCGCGGCATTGCCATCGTTCCGGCCTACGACCCCCGCATCGACTTGCCGCGCACCGAGGCGCAAAGCGTCATCGTGGTTGGCCCGCCCGGCGAAGAAGTTCATTGCGATGAAATGGGGCGGGTAAAGATCCGCTTCCCCGCTTGCCGGCCAGAAGACCACCCCAACGGCGCGGGCGCCTCCGGCAGTGATCGTGATTCGGCCTGGGTACGTATTGCCGGCACCTGGGCCAGCCGCCAATGGGGCGCGATCTCGCTGCCGCGTGCGGGGGACGAGTGTATCGTCACCTTCTTAGGTGGAGACCCGGACAAGCCGATGATCACTGGCCGCGTGCATGGCGGCACAACGCCACCGCCAACCTTCAGTCACGCCGGCGGATTGCCAGGCAACCGCTACCTCTCAGGCATCAAAAGCAAGGAAGTCCAGGGCGAGCGTTACAACCAATTGCGTGTCGACGACACACCCGGCGAGATCAGCGCCCAACTGTCCAGCGAACATGGGCACAGTGAGCTGAACCTTGGCTACCTGACCGCTCCACGTTTTGACGGCAAAGGTAGCCCGCGCGGCGAAGGTGCAGAGCTGCGCAGCGACCATGCCGTGGCAATCAAGGGCGCGCAGGGCGTGTACATCAGCGCCGATGCGCAACTGCGTGCGGCTGGCCGCCAGTTGGAGCGTGATGGCCTCACCGGCCTGGCAGACGCCCTGCAAAGCATCCAGCAGCAACTGGCCGAACTGGCCGGAACGCATCATGCGGAAGATGGCGACGGCAAACCCCTGTCGCAGTTGATCGGCCACCTGAAGCAATGGGAAAAAGGCAGCAATACCGATGGCGGCAAGGGCAACCCGGCTGGCGGGCAAGCAATCGTCGCCGTGAATGCCCCGGCTGGCGTCATTCTTGGAAGCTCGGACAATATCGCCATTGGCGCGCAGACCCATGTCGACGTGGTCAGCGTCGGCAATACGCAGGTGTCGGCGGGGCGCGGCTTGTTGATGCGGGCTGCGCAAAGCATAAGCCTGTTCGCGCACAAGCTGGGCATGAAAATCATTGCCGCGGAAGGCAAGATCGACATGCAGACGCACCAGGACGACATCGAATTCACCTCGGCAAAGCGCATCGTCTTATCCGCCGCGGATGAAATAGTCATCCAGGCGCCCAAAGTGCGTATTGTGAGCCAGGGCGCGCAGACGAATTACGGCAGCGGCGCGATCACCCAACAGCTTAGTGGCGCCTATACGGTCAAGTCGGCGACCTTCGCCCATAGCGGTGCCGGCGATGCCAGCCTGCAGGCGCCGGACCTGCCCAAGAGCAAAGTCCAGTCGGACGAGAAATTCATTGTGCGCTACATCGGCAGCAACGCGCCAGTGAAAGACGCGTCTTACATCATCAAGCTGAACAACGGCAACGTCATCAGCGGAAAAACCAATGCCAAAGGCGAGACCGAGCTCAGTAAAGAGCAAGAGATGCTCATCGCCGACATTGAGATCCGCGACGACGCCTGAAGAGAAGATCCAGAATGACGGACAACACACCAACCCGTGAAGTCGCTGGGCAATACGACGGCCCGGTTGTGCGCGCTAAATCCGTGCTGTCGCCGGAAGGTTTTCCCGTGCGCGCACTGGTCAAACTGTACCCAAAGCAGATTATCCCGATTATCTTCATCCCCGGGATTATGGGAACGAACCTGCGTGTCAAAAATGGCAAAGGCTATGCCTGGCGACCGCCCAACGGCAAGTTGGCCGGCTTGATCCAGGTGATTCAGTATTTGGGCAAGGATGCCGCGGCGAGGAAAAAAGTGCTGCACCCAGATCGTGTCGAGGTCGACGGCGAAGGCGCCGTCAGCTTGACGCGTAAGGTTGAGAAACAATTGAAAGGTGCGCCCGACCTTGATCCTGAAGAATTGGCCCGGCTATATGGCTGGGGAGAACTCCATCGCGATAGCTATGGTCGTATCCTGAATACCTTGCAGGAGCGCTTGCATGACACCTTGAAGACAGACGGCACGCCCGACGACGCCTGGGTGCAGTTGGTGCTGGACCAGCAAAAGCTTCATCAGTTTGGCGCTGAAAAGCCATTCGAAGAAATCACGCCCGACGACCTGAAGCGATTTGCCAATGCTGCGTATCCAGTGCACGCCGTTGGCTATAACTGGCTGCAGTCGAACAATGTTTCGGTTCAGCGCTTGGTGGAAAAGATCGATGCCATCACTGATTTCTACAAGAACACCCTGAACAAGGACTGCGAAAAAGTCATCCTGGTTACTCACTCGATGGGCGGACTGGTGGCACGCGCGTGTACACAATTGCAGGGAAAGAGCGACAAGGTACTTGGCGTGCTCCATGGTGTCATGCCTGCCATCGGAGCACCGGCCACCTATAAGCGCATGCGTGCCGGATTTGAAGGGGTTGAACAAGTCCTGCTGGGACGTAACGCGGCAGAAGCGACGGCAGTTTTGACACAAGCGCCTGGTCCAATGGAACTACTCCCGACAGCCGAGTACCAGGCCAAGTTGCCCGGCGGCGTACAACATTGGTTACGTGCGCATTACGGCAAGAGCAAGACCGGTGGCGATGAAATTACTTCATTTCTTGGTGAGGGAGACCCATACGATACCGTCTATTTGAATAAGGCGGACTGGTGGCGTTTGGTTAAAAGCGAACTAATAAATCCGGAAAAAGAGAAACGAAGCTCAAAGGATAATCAAAGCACCTCGCGAACGAAGGACGCGGACTCAATTGATATTGACTTCACAAACTACTCGAAAGCTCTTTTTGCTGCACAGGAGTTCCATAGTGAAGTTAAGGGCCAATACCACGGTAATTGCCATGCATACTATGCAGCGGATTCCGCGCAATCCGCATGGGGCGAAGTACGCTGGTCTGCCAACACAGCAGTTCCGAATTTTGTGCAAGGTGTTCTCGTGGACGATGATTTGAACGGGGCAGTGAAGGTAAAGTTCGGAGAGCAAGTCTGCGAGCTGGAAATCGCCGGCAGAGATTTGCCCGGCGATGGTACCGTACCTGAGCTTTCAGGACAGGCGCCTAAACCTTTTGTGAAACAGATTTTTCGCCACGAAGGCAAACTCAAAGGTCACTTTAGTTATGACCACCAAGGCAGCTATAGCAATGATTTTACAGCCGGTTTGACGCTATATTCGATTGTAAAGTTGACGCTAAGTTCTGGCGTTTTGAAAGAGGGGTAGATGATGTATAGACCCGTACAATTGTTGCGAAAGGGTGTCGCTGCAACAGCATTGTCGTTACTCATGGCAGTTGCAGCAGGCGCCACAACAACACGAGTTCTCAAGGATCAAAAGATGGACACAACTGAAAAAGGAAATTGGACGACGCACTGTGTCGGCCGATTTCTTATCGATCTTCCTGCAGAAGCCGAGTATGTCGGTGGAAGCTATGATTTTGCCTTCTCGACCCTCGAGCGACAGCCAATGGGACTCGACAAGTTCCAGCAAGAAGTAGATTCCGTCGAAAAGCGTTTGAAAGATACCAAGCATAAGTCCGGGTCATCTCTTCTTTTAAAGAGCACAGCACCAACTGATAGTTCTCGTGTGCTGGGTTACTGGGACAGCAAGAACCAGCACGTTGCCGTTGATATTTCGGGTTATCGCTGGCTAAACGGGCAGAGGTATTTGCTCCACAAAGGTGCAGATCCCGACAGAATGGAGATGGCCGTGGCGCGAATGGAAACTACAATCTCTAAACTTCAGGTGAGGGGGGATAATCCTCCTGCGGCACCGGGCTTTTGCGTTGAGCACGCAATCTTCGCTGATGGAGGTGAGAGCGGCAATGAAAGCCTCAACATTCGATTCCGCCTCAAAAAACACCCTGACATCGTAGTTGACGTGGCGACCAACCTTAACGCCGGCGACCCACCTGAATCTTTGTTGTCGCGAAAACCCGGCGTGCTGAGCGCGTTAGGAATTCTCGGGGCGACCCTCGGGGGGATTCGCAATATCAAAGAAGGGGATCGTACGATTGGCGACCACCCCGGCCAGGAATGGTTGATGAAAGCTCCTAATGACCATGGTCGTCAAGCGCACTTGTTTACCTGGGAGGCACCTGGATTACATGCCGATGAACTTCATCCACAAATTCGCATTGACCTCCAGTCGGGGAATTCCGATGGTGGCCTTGACCCGACGCCGATCAGCATGACCGATCACCAGATGCTGCAGCTTTGGGACAAGATCCTGAACTCGCTGCGACTAAGGCCGACAGGAGATAGTAAAGATTCGACTGAGAAAAAGACGTCACAGCAATCTAATGATGGTGACCCGCTCCCCTTGGGAGAGCTTATACGTACTGGAGCAATCTGTCCTCAGACTGGCTTCTGGCAATGCCCCGACAACGATATGTACGGCAGCACGCGACTGTTCCAGGCTGGCGACGCCATGCCACCTGCCATTATCAAGCGTGATCTGTCGTTTGTTGAGCGTTTGAGAGGCAGCAGTGATCAGCATAGCGCCAGCACCATATGGCGCTTGGTCCGATATGACGGACCGGCTATAACCAATGCACCCCCGCACACCGCAGGCGACGATTCCATTCGACCATCAGGCGATGCCGACGATGCCTAACGTCATCCGCCTTAATGATCCCACCTCGCATGGTGGAAGAGTCGTCAGCGTAAGTGCGACATGGTTTACGGTCGATGGCATTCCAGTCGCCCGCGTTGGCGACCAATGCATATGTCCTTTGCCGGGGCATAGCGTCTGCGTCATCATTGAAGGCAGTTCCGAACACGTCATTGACGGAGTTCCTGTTGCTTATGATGGCCACAAGACAAGCTGCGGCGCCGCTTTGCAATCCACGCTGTCAACTTTCAGTACGAAGTGAGGCGCCTTGGCGCGGTCATTCAACCGAAATCTGGAGAATGAAAAAATACTGCAGTACTCATATGTCGCAAGCATTAGCGCTTTGTGCAGCAATGCTCGGTGCCGGCAACACGTGCGCAGGCGACAAAACGACGAACGAGTCCAGCTTTGAAAGTACGGTCACGCACTGCATTGGCCGTTTCCTGATCGATCTGCCCGCGGATGCTGAATACGTCGGAGGAAGCTATGATTATGCCTTCGCGAGTGTTGAGGCACAACCGATGGAGCGCGGCGCTTTCCAGGAAGAGGTGGAAAGCTTGGAAGCCGGGCTAACGAATAAGAAGCACAAATCAGGCACGTCACTTCTTTTGCAGAAAGAAATGCCTGGCGAAGACACTCGAATTTTTGCCTATTGGGGTAATGAGAATCGCAGTTCCGTCGTCGAGATTTCAGGTTACAGGTGGCTTCAGGGAATACGATACTTGATCCATAAACGTGCCAGAAACGACAAGGTTGAGTCGGCAGTGTCGCGAATGGGTGTGACGATCTCCATGCTTCAAACGAGAGAAGCCAGTCCCCCGGTAATTCAGGGCTTTTGCATTAAGCACGCAATATTCGCCGATGCAGGACAGAGCGACAACGAGAGCCTGATGATTCGCTTTCGCCTGAAAAAGCATCCAGACATCGTAGTCGACGTTGCGACCAATCTCATCGCGGGAGAGCCGCCTGAATCGCTGTTGTCGCGTAAGCCAGGTATATTCAGTGCCCTTGGCATTCTCGGGGCAAGCCTGGGCGGAATGCGCAACATCAGGGACGGTGACCGCGTTGTCGGTGGAATTCACGGCCAGGAATGGTTAATGAAAGCCCCGAACGAGCAAGGTCAAAAGGCCCATCTCTTTACGTGGGAGACCCCAGGCTTGTCTCGCGACGCATTGCATCCGCAAATCCGCTTTGACCTCCAGTCGGGCAATTTCGATAGTGGCTTTAAACCGGGGCCGATCAGCATGACGGACAAGCAAATGCTCAAGCTGTGGGACCGGATCTTGAACTCATTGCGGCTACGGCCAACTGATGAACGGTCACAAAACCAAGTGCGGTAGTAGCAGATGGATGGCACTGTGTCCCCGCGTCCTGCCGAAGGCGCCTCCAATGCAAGAAATTGAGGTTCGTTACATGCCTGGGTTGCGCCGCCCTTGGTCAATTGTTAATATTGTGTAAATTTTGTTAACCAGAAGCTGGCGCGCGCATGCTGGATGTATTGATTACTGTCGATGTGGAGATCTGGTGCGATGGCTGGCAAGACATCGATGCCCGCTTTCCGGACGCCTTCCGTCGCTACATCCATGGCCCCACGGCAGGCGGTGACTACGGCTTGCCTTACCAGCTTAAAGTGCTGTCCGACCATGGCCTGAAGGGCGTGTTCTTTGTCGAACCGCTGTTCGCCGCCCGCTTCGGCCTCCAGCCGCTGGCGGAAATCGCCGGCATGATCGAGGCGGCCGGCCACGAAGTGCAGTTGCACCTGCATACCGAATGGGTGGACGAGGCGCGTGAGCCGCTGCTGCCATCGGTGGCCGGCAAACGCCAGCACCTGCGCTACTTCTCCCTCGACGAACAGACCATCCTGATCCGCAAGGGCAAGGCCATGCTGGAGCAGGCCGGGGCGACGAACGTGAATGCCTTCCGCGCCGGCAGCTTCGGCTTCAACCGCGACAGCCTGCATGCGCTGGCGGCCAATGGCCTGCCGTTTGACAGCAGCTACAACGCCACTTTGATGGGGCCGGACAGCGGCGTCATGCCTGGCACCCTGATGACCGATCCGGCCAGCTGCGACGGCGTAACGGAATATCCGATGACGGTGTACCGTGATGGCCGCGGCTTGCGCCATGCGCAACTGACCTCCTGCTCGTCGGCGGAGCTGGAAGGCTTGCTGTGGCAAGCGCTGGAGCAGGGCCGGCAAGCGTTTGTCCTTCTTTCGCACGGCTTCGAACTGCTGAATACAGCCAAGACCCGCAGCGACCCCGTGGTGGTGCAGCGCTTCCGCCGCCTCTGCCAATTCCTGGAGCAGCACAGTGACAGTTTCCGCACCGCCGGCTTTGCCGGCCGCCAGCAAGCCGTGACAGGCATCCAGCATGGCCCGCTGACTTCCCCATTTCACCGCACTGGCATGCGCATGGTGGAACAGGCTTACCGCCGGAGGTATGGATGAGCCGCTGGGAATTGCGCCAGGTCCCGTTCAGGTTCCAGCTCAGCGACCTGACCCTGGCCAGCTATGCGCTTCCGCTGCAGGTGCGTCCGGAAAAGCTGGGCGCCCCGCTGCGGCAATCGCAATCGCTGCACGCCCCCGTGCAGGAGTTGCTGCCCGGTAGCCAGGGCTTCGTTGAACGCGGCGTTCCGCTTGACGAGCAGGCGCCGCCGTTCCGCAAGGCCGGCGACTACCTGTGCTACGTGCCGCAGCATTACCGCCATTGCTTCATCGACCTTGGGATGGGCTTTGCAGCCTATCAGGCCAAGTTCTCCTCCAAGACCCGCGCCACCATTGTGCGCAAGGTGCGCAAGTTCGCCGAACAGACGGGCGGTGAACTGCGCTGGAAGAGCTACCGAACGCCGGAAGAAATCGACGCTTTCCTGCAACTGGCCTTGCCGCTGTCGCGCCGTACCTACCAGGATCGCCTGCTCGATGCCGGCCTGCCGGCCAGCGAATCGTTCCGCCAGCAGGCGCGCGCCTGGGCTGCCGATGACCAGGCGCGCGCCTACCTGCTGTTCGATGGAGAACGTGCCGTGTCCTACTTGTTCTGCCCGGCCAGCGATGGTGTGCTGAGCTACTCCTACCAGGGTTACGACCCCGAGTACATGAAGATGTCCGTCGGCACCGTGCTGCAATGGCTGGCGCTGGAAGATTTGTTTAACGAAGGCAAGTTCCGCTACTTCGACTTCACCGAGGGCGAAACCGAGCACAAGCGCCTGTTTGCGACTGAGCAGCGCTTGTGCGCGAATATCTTCCTGGTGCGCCGCAGCCTGGCCAACAGCCTGCTGCTGCGCGCGCATTTCGCGATGAACCTGCTGTCGGGGTGGCTGGGCCGCATGGTTGAGCGCTTCGGGCTGAAGGCGCGCTTGAAGCGCATGCTGCGTTTTGGCCGGGTTGTGGCCGTATGAAAGCGCTGCTCAAGCAACTGGCCCGGGCGGTGCTGGGTGATTATTCCATCTACCGCGTGCTGCAACGTCGTGCCAGCGCAGGGCCGGCGCCGATGCCGCCGCAGGCAGCGGGTTTTGTGATCGGCCCGGTGCAGCGTGCCGAAATCGAGGCGTCGCCCGATCCGGTCATGCGCGAACAAGCCTTTTACGCAGGCGAGGGCGCACGTGCCTACGCCTGCCGCGATGGCGGCCAGATCGTCGGCCTGTGCTTCTACTGGTATGGTGAGCGCTACCTTCCGCGCGGCTTCTGGCCCTTGCAGGACAAGCAGGCCAAGCTGGTACAGATCATTACCGCGCCCGCCATGCGCGGGCGCAAGGTGGCGCCGGCATTGATCGCCGCCTCGGGCGCCGATATGGCGGCGCAAGGTTTTGACTGCCTGTTTGCGCGGGTGTGGCATAACAACCACCCATCCTTGCGCGCCTTTGCCGCGGCCGGCTGGACCCGCTGCGCCCTGGTAGTGGAAGTCAATCCCTTGCGCCGGGCCCGGCCTTGGCGCCTGCGCTTCCCTTAAGATGGCCCAGCGTGTGAATTTCATGCAAGAATACGAACTCGACCATCGGGGTGCAGCGACATGATGAACAAACCGAACCTTGACCTGCTGCGTGCGGTCGCCGTGCTGTTCGTGCTGTTCTCGCATGTCTTCCGCACCGCATACGGCCAGGCTACGCCAGCTTCGTACGCGATGGGGCAGCTGGGCGTGATGATTTTCTTCGTGCATACCAGCCTGGTGCTGATGCAGTCGCTGGAGCGCCAGGATGCAAGCGGCACGGCCTTGTTCAAGCGCTTCTATATCCAGCGCATCTGCCGTATTTATCCCTTGTCGATGACCCTGGTGCTCGGCGTCTATTTCCTGATGGACCAGCACTGGACGTATTACGAATTGTTCACCAACCTGGCGCTGGTGCAGAACCTGACGTACACGCGGCTGATGAGCGACCCGCTGTGGTCGCTGCCGCTGGAAGTCCAGATGTATTTCATGCTGCCTTTCCTGTTCGTCTTCTTCCGCAACAGGCCGATCAAATGGCTGTTGGCATTCTGGCTGGTTTCGTTGCCGATTGGGCTGCTGCCGCCCATCGTATCGCCGCGCTTTAATGTGTTGTCCTACGTGCCTTGCTTCCTGGGTGGGGTGATCGCGTGGCGCCTGGGGGACCGGGAGCGGCTGCCGGCCTGGCTCTGGCCGCTGGCCTTGGGCCTTGCCAGCCTGGCCTATTTCCTGTTTGCCGAGACGCGCACGCATTACTATTCGCGTTGGGCCGTCTGTCTGGCGCTGGGGCTTACGATCCCCTGGGTGCGCCAGCTGGGCACGCCTGTCCTGAATGGCGTCAGCAAAACCATCGCCAAGTACAGCTATGGCATCTACCTGTTCCATTATCCGATGCTGGCCCTGTGTTTCGATACGCTGGCCGGATGGCATCCGGTGCTGCAGTGGAGTCTGTTCTGGGCCATGATGGTGGTCTTGCCTTACCTTGGCTACCATCTGATCGAACATCCGATGATCAAGCTGGGTGCGGCCTGGCGCGAACGCAAGGAACTCGGCGCGCGCCAGCTTACCGGCGCATGACCTAGCGCAAACCCCGGGCTCCGATCGTGGTGCAGACTGAAGTTCCTGCACCACGCGTCCGGAGCCATGATGCTCAAGCCGAACCTTGATTTCCTGCGTGCGCTTGCCGTGCTGCTGGTCTTGACGGCGCATATCGCCGGCTACACCATCCGCACCAATCCTGTTTCGTTCGCCATGGGCCAGCTGGGCGTGATGCTGTTCTTTGTGCACACCAGCCTGGTGCTCATGCAGTCGCTGGAGCGCCAGCAACTGGACGGGGCGGCCCTGTTACGGGCCTTCTACCTGCAGCGCGCCTGTCGCATCTATCCGCTGGCAGCCGTCCTGCTGCTGGGCATCTACTTCTTCATGGATGCGCAATGGACGCCGTTTGAGCTGGCGGCCAACCTGCTGCTGGTCCAGAACCTGGTGTATGCGCGCTATATGTCGGTCGTGTTATGGACGCTGTGCCTGGAAGTGCAGATGTACCTGCTGCTGCCGCTCCTGTTCCTGCTGTTCCGGCGGCGGCCGCTGCGCTGGCTGGTGGCGCTGTGGCTGGTGTCGATTCCGCTGGCCCTGCTGCAGCCGCTGGTGACCGCGCGCCTCAGCCTGTTCGAGTTTGCGCCCTGTTTCCTGGCCGGGGTACTGGCCTGGCGCATGCAGGGCAGGGAGCGCTTGCCGGGCTGGCTGTGGCCGCCGTTGCTGGCGCTGGCATGCGCGGCGTTTGTCGCCTATGCGGAGCCGCGCGCCAACAACTACGGGCGCTGGCTGGTGTGCCTGGCGGTGGGGCTGGCGATCCCCTGGCTGCGCGAGATGTCGGCGCCACGCCTGAACCGTGCCAGCAAGTTCATCGCCAAGTACAGTTATGGCATCTACCTGTTCCACCCACCGCTGATGGGACTGGCGTTTCGCACGCTCGATGCGCTCCATCCCTTCTGGCAGTGGAGCCTTTTCCTGTCCTTGCTGGTGCTGTTCACCGGCTTGGGCTATCACCTGGTCGAACTGCCGATGATCAGGCTCGGCGCGCGCTGGAGTGCACGCCGGGCTGGCGCCGCGATGGCGGCCCCGGCAGCCTAGGCCAGCGGCCGCGCTGCCAGTTGTTCCGGCGTGGAGTAGATGGTCAGGTTCTCGCCGGCGAGCCGCTGCAGGTGGTCGAAGAAGCCGCGCGCAGGAATCCACCACGATGGCGCTTCGCCGACCTGGCCGGCATGCAGCAGGCCGGCGCGCTTGAATTCGGCCATGAAATACTGGCGCAAGTCCTCGCGCGAGCGATGGTCGATGCGGCGTTGCGCCAGCTCGGGGTCGAAGGGGCGCAGGGGCACGTCGCTACGCTGGCCGGCGTGGTCGATGCATGGCAGGCGGAAAGTCTCCGCGCCCCATACCGGCACCGGGAAGGCGTCGCCCATGGCATCTTCCAGCACGTGGTAGAAGGTGACCGGGCCCATCGAAATGCCGAGGCCCAGCACCTTGGCATTATCGAGGCCGACAAAGCGCTGCCACGGCGAGCCTTCGCCGAACACCGATGGCGCGCGGTGGTGGGCTTCGGTCAGGTAGGCCGCATGGCGGCCCCAGGCGGAAACCGAATGCGTCGGGTGCACGCTGCGCGCGATGCCTGCGCTGGCCAGGAAGGCTTCCGGCAGGCGGCCCATATTGGTGCCGTGCTTGCGCACGTCGAACACATAATCCTTCATTTCGCAGGTGCCGCGGATCGAGCCGCCCGGCATGTAATAGGTCGGCAGCACCAGCGTGCCGTCCGGGCCGACCGCTTCCTGCAGTGCTTGCACCACGGTGGCGGCGCCGCCTTCCACATAGCCCAGGCTTTTCAGCGAGGAGTGGATGAAGACGGCGTCGCCCTTGGCAATGCCGAGCCTTGCCAGCCCTGCCACCAGCTCGTCGCGGCTGACGTGGCGCTGGCTCTGCTTGACTTCGCGGGCGCTGCTGCGCCGGCGCAGCTTTTCCAGCACGGCCTTGGCCAGGCGCTTGGCCTGCTTAAGCATTGCGGGCTTTCAGCAAGTCCTGTTCCAGCAGGTTGGCGTCGATGCAGAACTTGGCGGCCCAGTTCAGGAATTCGTATTCGCCGTAGGCGCCGTCCACCGGGAACGCGCCCTTGACCGCGCCGCGCGTCTCCTTCGGGCCGTCGACCTTGATGGTGCGGCGCACATATTGGGTCAGCCGGCGGCCGGCGTCGAAATAGCGCTCCTCGCCAGTGAGCTGGTATAGCAGGAACAGGCAGTGGGCATTCTGCACCGAGCCGGTCAGGCAGGCCCAGGTGGCGGCAGGGCGCCATTGGCTGTCCAGGCGGCCCGGCAGGAAGCCGTCGGGCCCGACGACTTCGAGCAAGGCGCTGCCGGTGCGCTCGGCAGCTTGCAGCAGTTCGGGGCGTTTCGACAGCAGGTAGCCTTCCAGCACCCCGCGCAGCACATAGCCGATGGTGTGGCTCAGCGGATGGACCGGGTCGTTCAGGCAATTCGAGGCAAACCAGCCGTTGGGCTGCTGCTTGCCCAGCGCCCATGCCACCTGGCGCAGGCCGGCCTCGCCGTAGCCGTGGCCCGGCGCCACGCGCTCGGCTTCGAACAGGCCCCAGGCGACATGGGTCTCATAAGCTTTTTCGCCCGGCTTGGCGAACGGCGTTGCATGCTTGCGCCAGCAGCCGTCTTCATCCAGCGAATCGCGCAGCCAGGCGGCGGCGCGATGCATGGCGTCCAGGTAGCTGGCATCGCCATATTCCCTGGCGCCGGCCGCCAGCCCGAGCAGGATCTGGCCGGTATTGAAGGTGACCGGCACGCGCGGGTTGGAATCGATGCGCCCGCCCTGGAAGCCGCCTTCGGCAAACTGGATCGCGACGAACCAGTCCAGCATGCGGCGCGCGCGCTGGTGCAATTCGGCGCTGCCCTGGCGGCGCGCCAGTTCGATCACGGTCGGCACGATGTAGCCGGTGGTTTCGGGGTAGGAAGTGGCCCAGCCCTTGACCAGGCTGAAGTCGCGCGCCACGCCGCCGTCGGCGGAGGCGGAATGGTCCTGGGCCGCGCCCAGCCAGTCGGTACAGGCGGCGATGACCGCCTCGATGCCCGGATCATGGGCCGGCAAGCCGCGCCGGTCGGCCTCGCGCTCGGCCACGGCGCCCAGCGGCAGCGGCGCCTCGGGAGTGAATTTGTTCTTGATCGAGCGCAGGAGCTGGAGCATTTGATTTCCGTTAAATGTTGTCAATTGACCATCATGATCATGCCAGCCAAGGGGGCGACTGTCAATTTCACGATTGCCGCGATCATATCATTAAGATAATATGCTGGACGTTTTGGCAATCCCGCACCGGACAGCCGCGCTTGCGGCACCGGGTTCGCTCCCTTATCCTGATTGCAATTCCTTTCCCTGCCTCGCCATGATTGCCTCGACTACCGATGAAATTCCAAACTGAGCTGGCGCGTGGCGTGAAGTGGGTGGCAGGGGCCAAGCTGGGCTCGCAACTGATTACTTGGGGCGTGACGATCTTCGTCATGCGCCTGCTGGCGCCTTCCGACTACGGCTTGCTGGCCATGTGTACCGTCGTGCTGGGCCTGCTTGGCATGTTTGCCGAGGTGGGCCTGGGCCCGGCCCTGATCCAGCGCAAGGAGATCAGCGAACAGGATCTGCGGCAAGCCATGGGCGTGGTCTGGCTGGTCAACCTCGTGCTCTTCCTGCTGACCAATGCCTTGGCGCCGCTGGTGGCCGCCTTCTACGGTGAAGTGCGGCTGCAGCCGCTGCTGCATGTGCTGTCCGTGCAATTCCTGCTGCTGCCGCTGGCCATCATTCCCGACGTGCGCCTGCAGCGCCGCCTGGAGTACAAGCAGCGTTCGCTGGTCGAACTCAGTGCCGCGCTGGTCGGCTCGCAGGCGACACTGTTCATGGCGCTGTCTGGCGCAGGCGTGTGGTCGCTGGTGGCCGGCATGCTGGCCACCCAGGCCTGGCGCATGGGAGCGCTGAACTGGTGCGCGCCCGGCCAGCCGCGGCCGGACTGGTCCCTGGCAGGGATGGGCAAATTGCTCGGCTTTGGCGGCAGCCTGACCGCCACCCGCCTGTTGTGGTACAGCTTCATGCAGGCCGACGTGGCCATCGTCGGCCGCGTGCTGGGCGACCAGGCGCTGGGCTGGTATTCGGTCTCGATGCACCTGGCTTCGCTGCCGGTGCAGCGCATGGCAGGCATCCTGAACCAGGTGCTGTTCCCCATCCTGTCGCGCACCCAGCACGACTTGCCGGCCATCCGCGCCGGCGTGCTGCAGCTGCTGGGCTATATCAGCCTGCTGTCCTTCCCCATCCTGTGGGGCATGGCCAGCGTGGCGCCGGAACTGGTGAGCGTGGTGCTCGGCAAGGGCTGGGAAGGCGCCGTGCTGCCGCTGCAGGTGCTGTGCCTGGTCATGCCCTTCCGCACCCTGGCCCAGATGCTGCCGACCGTCACCGACGCGCTCGGCCAGCCGGGCATCAATTTCCGCAATGTGCTGCTGTCCTGCATCGTGATGCCGCCCGCCTTCTACCTCGGCACGCGTTGGGGCATCCAGGGCGTGGCCTATGCCTGGCTGCTGGCCTACCCGGTGGTGCTCTTCATCAATATGCGCAGCATGCTGGCCGCCATCGGCGTCGGGGCGGAGGCGGTGGCGCGCCGCACCGGGCCGGCCCTGTTGTGCGCTGCCCTGATGTTCGGCGCCGTCACCCTGTTGCGTACACCGCTGGCGGCACAGCCGCGCGCCTGGGCCCTGGTGGCCGAAGTACTGGGCGGCATGCTGGCCTATGGCCTGGCCAGCCTGCTCTTCAACCGCAGCATGGTGGCCGAGGTACGAGGCGTGCTGCGCCGTCGCAGCCCGGCGTGATGGCAAATACGCCACAGCAGCTCATTGAATTTTCCTATTACAATTTTTGGTGAGTTTCCGCAGCGCATCATCTTCCTATACTTGACTGCATGATATGGCCAGGGACGCCCGCTTGCGTCCCGCCAGGCCATGCGGACCCCCGCTCCCGGTTCGTGCCAATTCTCCCCTGTAGATTGCCGAACAAGGAGCACTGCCATGCGCCTCAACACCCCTGTCACCAGCCAGGAGTTCATCCTGGACGACGGCAAGACCATCGTCTCGACCACGGACCTGAAGGGCAAGATCACCTACGCCAATCCCTACTTCATCGAAGTCAGCGGCTTTACTGAAGAGGAGCTGATCGGCGCGCCGCAGAATATCCTGCGCCATCCGGACATGCCGGCCGAGGCGTTTGCCGACCTGTGGGCCACCATCAGGGCCGGCATGCCGTGGAGCGGCATGGTCAAGAACCGCTGCAAGAACGGCGACTTCTACTGGGTGTACGCCAACGTGACGCCGGTGATCGAGGCCGGCCGCCCGGTCGGCTATATGTCGGTGCGCAGCAAGCCCAGCCGCGAACAGGTGGCGCAGGCCGACCATCTTTACCGCGAACTGCGCGAAGGCAATCCGCGCCGCCTGCGCCTGGAACGCGGCCGCCTGCGCCGGCCGGGCTGGCGCCACTGGGCCGGCCGCTTGCGCGAGCTCTCGCTGGCCAGGCTGATCGGCATCGGCATGGGTGCGCTGAGCGGCTTCCTGGCCCTGCTCGCCGTGTCCGGCGCGGTGCAGGGCGCTCCGCTGTGGATGACGCTCGCCAATGCCGCCTTCAGCGTCTTCACGCTGGCCTTCTGGTACGCGCTGCAGCGCGCCATCGTGCAGCCGCTGCGCCAGGCGACGGGCTTTGCGCGCAAGATGGCCGGCGGCGACCTGACCGGTGTCCTCGAGATCGGGGCCGACAATGAAATGGGGCAGTTGCTGGCCGCACTGCGCCAGACCAATGTCAACCTGCACAGCATCATCGGCGATGTGCGCAGCAACTTCGACGAGATCCAGACCGCCACCAGCGAAATCGCCAGCGGCAACCTCGACCTGTCGGGCCGGACCGAATCGCAGGCCTCGAGCTTGCAGCAGACGGCGGCCAGCATGGAGCAGCTGACCAGCAATGTGCAGCAGAGCGCGGCCAGCGTGCACAGCGCCAATGAACTGGCCGGCCAGGCTTCCAGCGTGGCGGCAGCCGGCGGCTCCATCGTCTCGCAAGTGGTGCAGACGATGGACGACATCAGCCAGTCGTCGCGCAGGATCCTCGACATTATCGGCATGATCGACGGCATTGCCTTCCAGACCAATATCCTGGCCCTGAATGCCGCCGTGGAAGCGGCCCGCGCCGGCGAGCATGGCAAGGGCTTTGCCGTGGTCGCCACCGAAGTGCGCAGCCTGGCCCAGCGTTCGGCCACGGCCGCCAAGGAGGTCAAGCAGCTGATCGACAGTTCGATCGCGAAAGTCGACGCCGGCGCCAGGCTGACCAGCAACGCGGGCGCCACCATGAGCGAAGTGATCGAGTCGGTCGGCCGCGTTACCCGCGTCATGGACGAAATCCACCATGCCACCCAGGAGCAGAGCCGCGGCATCGGCCAGGTCAACCAGGCCGTGGTGCATATCGACGGCATCACGCAGCAGAATGCCGCCCTGGTCGAGCAAGCGGCAGCGGCTGCCAGCAGCCTGGCGCGCCAGGCCGAATGGGTGGCACAAGCCATTGCCGTGTTCAAGCTGAAACAGATCGCGGCGCGCAGCGCGTCCACGCCGCACGCGACCCTCATCCTGCAATAGTAAAAAGAAAACTATGTTTCCTCTTTGATATTGACGTTTATTGTGGGTAATATATGATAACTGCCAGTAATCACAACATTTGCCTGCTCCGAAGCTGGGCGTGTCCTTGCGAAAGAGTTGACTATGTGTGGACTGGTAGCAGTGCTCAACACCAACGGCCGTCCTGCCGAGCTGGCCCTGCTGAAGCGGATGAGCGACCTGATCTGGCATCGCGGGCCGGATGACGAAGGCCATTACCTGGCCGGGCCGCTTGGCTTTGGTTTCCGGCGCCTGGCCATCCTGGACCTGTCCCTGGCCGGCCACCAGCCGATGAGCTTGCCCGATGCCAGCCTGACCATCGTCTTCAACGGCGAAATCTACAACTACCTCGAATTGCGGCGCGAGCTGGAGGGCCTGGGCCACCAGTTCCGCTCCCGCAGCGATACCGAAGTCCTGCTGCACGCCTACCAGCAGTGGGGCCAGCAATGCCTGTCGCGCCTGAACGGCATGTGGGCCTTCCTGATCCATGACCGGCGCCGCAACCATGTGTTCGGCGCCCGCGACCGCTTCGGCATCAAGCCCCTGTACCGCTACCAGGACAGCTCGCAGGTGATGTTCGCCTCGGAAATCAAGGCCATTCGCGACTCGGGCCGCGTCAGCGTGGAGACCAACTGGCAGGTGGCGGCCGATTTCCTGGTGCATGGGGCGCAGGCGCTGGACTCCGGCCAGGCGTCGTTCTACCAGCAGATTCTCCCGGTCGGGGCCGGCTGTGCCTTCGAACTGGGCCTGGACGGCAGCTACCGCGAGTGGAGCTACTGGAGCGTGGCGCAGATCGCGCCGCGCCATGTGGCCGACCCGGCCGGCGAGTACGCAGCCCTGTTCGAAGATGCCATGCGCCTGCATATGCGCAGCGACGTGCCGGTTGCCGTGCACCTGTCGGGCGGCCTCGATTCCAGCGCCATCCTGTGCGAGGCGGCGCGCATCCGTGCCGCCGACGGCGCCAGCGACCCGCTGCGCACCTTCAGCTTCATGGACGAGGACTTCGACGAGCGCCGCTACATCGACGCCACGCTGGCCGAGACCGGCGCCCTCATGGAACCGCTGCATGCGAACGCGCGCCAGATCTGGGACGATTTGCCGCAACTGCTCTGGCACCAGGACGAACCGGTGCATTCGATGGCGGCGGCGGTCAGCTTCCAGCTCATGAAGCAGACCGCCGCGCGCGGCGTCAAGGTCGTGCTGAACGGGCAGGGCGCCGACGAGACGGCAGCCGGTTACCCGGCATTTTTCCGCCATTACTGGCACAGCCTGATGCGCGCCGGCCGGCCACTCCAGGCCTGGAACGAGATGGCTGCCTTTGTGCGCCACCACGGCGGCGCCACCGGTCGGCATTTCCGCGCCCAGCTCGAATTGGGCCTGCGCAACGCGCTCTCTGCGCTGCCGCCCTACCGCGCACTGGCGCTGCGGCGTGCCGGTGCTGCCGCCGGCGCCAGTCCGTGGCTGCAGCCGGAGCTGTGCCGCCATGCGCTGCCGCAGCCGGCGGCGCGCGACCAGCGCCTGCCGGCCACGCTCAGCAACGCGGTCACGGTGGCGCCCCTGCCGCTGTTCCTGCGGGTGGAAGACCGCAACGCCAGCGCCCATTCGATCGAAGGACGGGTGCCCTTCCTCGACTACCGCCTGGTGGAATTGCTGTTCCAGTTGCCGGACGAGTGGCATATGCGCGGCCACTGGAACAAGTACGTGCAGCGCGAGGCCATGCGCGGCCGGATTCCCGAGCTGGTGCGCACGCGCGTCGACAAGATGGGCTTCCCGGTGCCATCGCGCCGCTGGCTGTGCGGCGCCATGTATGAAATGGCGCGCGACCTGCTCGCCAGCCGGGCCGCGCGCGAACGCGGCATCTACAACGTGCCGGCCTTGCTGCAAAAACTCGACCGCATGAAGGCCGACGAGGCCGAGCCTGCCATCCCGCTGTTCGATATCGTCGAGTTCGAACTGTGGTGCCGCATGGAAGCGCCCCAGTCCAGGCTGCAGTCCCGGATCGCGGCCTGAGCGCAGCCTGGGCTGTCGCGGAAAAGCCTTTGCCGAGGGGTAACTCGCATAAAGGCTGTGACAGGCGGGCCATCGTGGTGTAAAATTGACAATGAATGCCACAATTGCAATAGAGTTGACGGCCAAGTCAATGCTGACCGTGGCGCCGATCCAACTGTTCCACAAAGAAATGTTAAATGCGCGCAGAGCGAAAGCGACTGCATGCGGCCGGTTTTCCCCTGGAAATCGGGCGTTCATTGTGAACCCGGCATTGTAGTTGGCAGGCAGCTGTTATATGGTTAGCATAAGTGTAATAAGTAATTCTGATCAGGAACTAAACATGGATGACACAAAGGTAGTTGCTGTAGTTGGCCTCGGCTATGTCGGCCTGCCGCTGGCTGTTGAGTTCGGCAAGAAACGCAAGACTATCGGTTTTGACCTGTCGCAGTCCAAGATTGAGAATTACCGCCAGTTCTGCGATCCGACCGGCGAAGTGTCGGAAGCGGAATTGCGCGAAGCGACCCGGTTGCACGTGACCTACGATCCGGCCGCCCTGGCCGAAGCCGATTACATCGTGGTGGCCGTGCCGACCCCGGTCGACAATGCCCATTCGCCCGATTTCAGCCCGCTGGTCGGCGCCTCGACCACGGTCGGCAAGTACATGAAGAAGGGCGCCATCGTCGTGTACGAATCGACGGTCTACCCGGGCGCCACCGAAGAAGTCTGCATCCCCGTGCTGGAAAAGCATTCCGGCCTGAAATGGCCGCAAGATTTCAATGTCGGCTACTCCCCTGAACGTATCAATCCAGGCGACAAGCAGCACCGCCTGACCACCATCCTGAAGGTGGTTTCGGGAGATAATCCTGCAACGCTCGAAGAGGTTGCTAAACTATATGAATCGATAGTGACGGCTGGGGTATACCGGGCTTCCAGTGTGAAAGTTGCGGAAGCGGCCAAGGTGATCGAAAATACACAGCGCGACCTGAATATCGCGCTGATGAACGAGCTGGCAATCATCTTCGACAAGATCGGCATCGATACGCTGGAAGTGCTGCAGGCGGCTGGCACCAAGTGGAATTTCCTGCCTTTCCGTCCCGGCCTGGTTGGCGGCCACTGCATCGGCGTCGATCCTTACTACCTGACCCACAAGGCCGACATGATCGGCTACCACCCGCAGGTGATCCTGGCGGGGCGCCGCATCAACGACGGCATGGCCAAGTTCGTGGCCGAGAAGACCGTCAAGCAGATGATCGCGGCGGGCTGCCACATCAAGGGCGCGAAAGTGAACGTGCTGGGCCTGACCTTCAAGGAAAACTGCCCGGACTTGCGCAATTCGAAGGTGGCGGACGTGGTGTTTGAACTGAAGTCGTACGGCCTGGACGTGCATGTGCACGACCCGGTAGCCGATTCGGAGGAATCGGTACACGAATACGGTATTCGCCTGGAAAGCTGGGACAGCCTGCCGCAAGCCGATGCGGTGGTGGCGGCAGTGTCGCACAAGGAATTGCTGGCGCTGTCGCTGGCCGACCTGTCGGCCAAGCTGAACCCGGGCGGCGTCTTCATCGACGTGAAATCGGCATTCAATATGGCAGGCCTGGAAGAAGCTGGATACAGCGTCTGGCGCCTGTAAGAAAAATATCAGGGAAGCCTGGGAGGGCTGTAGTGGGCAAGTTTGACGACGTGCGGCTGCACTTGCGTGGCCAGCGATACCATTGGCTGGTGACGGGTGCCGCCGGATTCATCGGCTCCAACCTGGTGGAGGCGCTGCTCAAGCTCGGCCAGCAGGTCACGGGCCTGGACAACTTCGCCACCGGCCACCAGCACAACCTGGACCAGGTGCGCGAAGCGGTCGGCTCCGCGGCCTGGGCTTCGTTTACCTTCATCGAAGGCGATATCCGCGACCTGGCGACCTGCCAGCAAGCCTGCGCCGGCAAAGCGGGTTTGCCGATTAATTTCGTCCTGCACCAGGCCGCACTGGGGTCGGTCAGCCGCTCGATCGACGATCCGCTGCTGACCCACGGCACCAATGTGACCGGTTTCCTGAACATGCTGGTGGCGGCGCGCGACGCGAAAGTGAAGCGCTTCGTCTACGCCGCATCCAGTTCCACTTACGGCGACCATCCCGCGCTGCCGAAAGTGGAAGACACCATCGGCCGGCCGCTGTCGCCGTATGCCGTCACCAAGTATGCCAATGAACTGTACGCCGATGTCTTCGCGCGCACCTATGGCATGGAAACCATCGGCCTGCGCTACTTCAATGTGTTCGGGCCGCGCCAGGATCCGGAAGGCGCCTATGCGGCAGTGATACCGCAGTGGGTGTCGGCCCTGATCCGCAACCGTCCCCTGTTCATCAACGGCGACGGCGAAACCAGCCGCGATTTCTGCTTCATCGACAACGTGGTGCAAGCGAACCTGCTGGCAGCCATGGCCGACAAGCCGGGCGCTGCCAACCAGGTGTACAACGTCGCGCTCAATGAGCGCACCAGCCTCAACCAACTGTACCTGATGATGCGCGAGCTGCTGCAGGAGCGTTTCCCGCACCTGCTCCAGCACCAGGCGCAATACCAGGAATTCCGGGCCGGCGACGTGCGCCATTCGCAGGCCGATATCACCAAGGCGCGCGAGCTTTTGGGGTTCGATCCATCGCACCGTATCGGCGAGGGGTTGAAGGAGGCCATGGATTGGTATGTCCGCCACCTGGCCCCGCAAGACAGTTAACGAGACATGGCCGGAAGGCTCCGCGCGCTTTCACGGCCGGCATGCGCAGCAAAGCGGGAGGGAATAAAAATGCTAAGAATTTCCAATCACTACATTTCCAAGGTTGTCTTCAGCCTGCTTTTCCTGGAGGTGTTGATCCTGATTGGCTCGTTCTACGCTGGTGCTGGCCTGCGTTTTTTCGACGGTGACCAGTTCGCCATACCGAAGCTCGACCACTTCTTCATGTCGGCCTGCATTTTTGCGGCCGCCATCGTGTTCAGCATGTCTGCGCTGGGCATGTACCAGATCAATTTCCAGGAAGGCTTGCGCAATCCCTTCTTCCTGCAATTGATGCCTTCCTTCGCCATGGGCTTTTGCATCCTGACCCTGGTGTTCTACCTGGCGCCCGACCTGTATTTCGGGCGCGGCATCCTGGTGCTGGTGTTCATCATTTCCGGCGCCGGCATCCTGCTGGCGCGCGCCATGTTCATGAAGACATCGCGCACGCATTTCCTTGCCACCCGCATCATCTTCCTCGGCGGCGGCGCCCTGGCCAAGGAATGCGGCGAGCTGGCCACGCGCGAGACCAACTACCGCCGCTACGACGTGGCCGGCTATGTCGCGGTGCCCTCGGAAGAAATCTGCGTGGCGCAGAACCAGCTGCTGCGCCTGCCTGAGGGCGGTTCGCTGGTAGCGCTGGCAAACGCCCAGCGCGTATCGGAAATCGTGGTCTCGGTGCAGAACCGCCGCGGCGGCGCCTTCCCGATCAAGGAACTGCTCGAATGCAAGCTGTATGGCATCCAGGTCACCGATGCCGCCACCTTCTTCGAGCGCGAAACCTACCAGATCCGCGTGGAATCGGTGCAGCCTTCCTGGCTGGTGTTCGGCGGCGGCTTCGACCAGAGCTTCATGCGCACCTTCATGAAGCGCGCGGTGGATGTGCTGGCTAGCGTATCGCTGCTGGTGGTGTCCCTGCCGGTCATGATCCTGACCGCGATTGCCATCGTGATCGAGGATGGCGCGCCGATCTTCTATTCGCAGGAAAGGGTGGGCATGGATGGCCGCGTGTTCCGCGTCCTGAAATTCCGCAGCATGTTCAAGAACGCGGAAAAGAACGGCACGCCGCAGTGGGCCGCCAAGAACGACCCGCGCATCACGCGCGTGGGCAATATCATCCGCAAGCTGCGTATTGACGAACTGCCGCAGATCCTCAATGTGCTGAAGGGCGAGATGTCCTTCGTCGGCCCGCGCCCCGAGCGTCCTTACTTCGTCGAGCAACTGACGGAGCGCGTGCCTTATTACAATGTGCGCCACAGCATCAAGCCAGGCATCACCGGCTGGGCCCAGGTGCGCTATGGCTATGGCGATACGGTCGAAGACGCGCTGCAGAAACTGCAGTACGACCTGTACTACGTCAAGAACAACAGCCTGCTGCTCGACGTGCTGGTCCTGATCGATACCATCAAGGTGGTCATGTTCAGGGGAGGCCGTTAAGGACATGGAGGCCTGATGCCGACCAGTATCACCGCCTTCAGTTACGCCAGCGCTGCGCTGGCGTTTCTGTTATTTAGCGTGCTGGTCCTGACCGGCTGGCGCCAGCGCCCGGACCAGCGACCGCACCAGCGCGTGCTGGCCACGGCCTCGCTGCTGACCGTGCTGTGGGGTGCGGTGATGGCCAGCGCCACCGTGGTGCCGTGGGCGCCGTGGGTGCTGCACGGCGCCGAATGGCTGCGCAATGCGGCCTGGACGGCCGTGCTGCTGGCCATGCTGGGCCTGTGGCAGCGCGGTGCGCGCACCTTCCAGGCCAGCCTCGCCGTGTATGGCGCCATGCTGCTGGCCAGCCTGCTGGCGCAGCAACTGCCGGCCGGCCTGGGCTTCCACGTGCTGGCCATCGGCCGCCTTGGCATGGCGGTGCTGGGCATGCTGCTGGTGGAGCAGCTCTACCGCGACCGCAGCGTGCAGGTGCGGTGGGCCATGAAATTCATCTGCCTCGGCCTGGGTGCGCTGTTTGCCTACGATTTCTACCTGTACAGCGATATGCTGCTGCTGCGCGAACTCGATCCCGAGCTGTGGGCGGCGCGCGGCCTGGTCAATGCGCTGATCGTACCGCTGCTGGCGATTTCCCTGTTGCGGCGCGCCTCCTGGCCGGCCCAGCTGGCCGTCTCGCGCCGCGTGGCCTTCCATTCGGCGGCGCTGCTGGGCTCGGCAGTCTACCTGCTGGCGATGAGCATGGCCGCCTACTACCTGCGTTTCGTGGGCGGCTCCTGGGGCGGCCTGATGCAGCTGGCCTTCCTGTTTGGCGCCACCTTCCTGCTGGCGGGCGTGCTGTTTTCGGGGTCCTTCCGCGCCTGGCTGAAAGTGTTCATCAGCAAGCATTTCTACCGCTACAACTACGATTACCGCGAAGAGTGGCTGGCGTTTACCCGCACCCTGTCGGCTACCGGACCCAACCTGGGCGAGCGCACCATTTCCGCCCTGGCCGAGCTGGTGGAGAGCCAGGGCGGCGCCCTGTGGATACGCCGCGAACAGCGCTTCGAACCGCTGGCCTCCTGGCATGTGCAGGCCCAGCAGGCGAGCGAGCCGGCCGATTCGGCGTTCTGCCGATTAATGGAAAGCAAGCAATGGCTGGTGGAAGTCGCCGCCCACGACTTGCACGATCCGGAAGTGCCGTTGCCGGCCTGGCTGCTGGCCTTCCCCAAGGCCTGGCTGGTGGTGCCGCTCCTGCTGCAGGGCCGGCTGGCCGGCTTCGTGGTGTTGATGGCCTCGCGCAGCGAAGTCAAGCTCAACTGGGAAGTGCTGGATCTGCTGAAGATTGCCGGCACCCAGGCCGCCTCCTACCTGGCCCAGCAGGAGGCCGACAATGCCCTGATGCTGGCGCGCCAGTTCGACTCGTTCAACCGCCTGTCCACCTTCGTGGTGCACGACCTGAAGAACCTGGTGGCGCAGCTGTCGCTGCTGACCGCCAATGCGGAAAAACATGCCGACAATCCCGAGTTCCAACGCGATATGATGGAGACCGTGACCCTGTCGGTGCAAAAAATGAAACTGATGCTGCAAAAGCTCAGCCGTACCGCTTCCCCCGAGCGCGCCGTGCCGCAAGACCTCGGCACCTTGCTGGCGCAGGCCGTGGCGCTGAAGGCCGCCTTCGAGCCCAAGCCGTCGCTGCAGCTGGCCGATGCCGGCCTGAAAGTGCTGGCCGAAGGCGAACGCCTGGAAAGGGTGCTGGGCCACCTGATCCAGAACGCCATCGAAGCCACGCCGCGCGACGGCAAGGTGTGCGTGCGCCTGGCGCGCGAGGGCGACAGCGTGCTGGTGGAAGTGGCCGACACCGGCAGCGGCATGAGCGAAGAGTTCATCCGCGAGCGCCTGTTCAAGCCCTTCGATTCGACCAAGTCGGCCGGCATGGGCATCGGCGCCTTCGAAAGCCGGGAATACATCCACCAGCTGGGGGGAACGCTGCAGGTGCGCAGCACGCCGGAACAAGGCACCACATTCACGGTCAGCCTGCCGCTGTACCGCCAGCAAACCATTGAACAAGCCGCCTGAAGGCGCGAGGACCTGTTGTGAGCCAGAGCAAACCCAAGCTGTTGATTATCGAAGACGATCCCGGCCTGCAAAAGCAGCTCAAGTGGAGTTTCGACGACTACGACGTGGTCGTGGCGGGCGACCGCGAAGCGGCGCTGGCCCAGTTGCGCCGCCACGAGCCGGCCGTCTGCACCATGGACCTCGGCCTTCCGCCCGACCCGGACGGCGCCACCGAGGGCCTGGCCACGCTGCAGCAGATCCTGGCGCTGGCGCCGGACACCAAGGTCATCGTCCTGACCGGCAACCAGGACCGCGCGCACGCGGTGCAGGCGATTGCCATGGGTGCCTACGACTTCCACCAGAAGCCCTGCGAACCGGAACTGCTGGCGCTGGTAATCCGGCGCGCCTTCTTCCTGCACGGCCTGCAGCAGGAAAACCGCCGCATGCAGCAAGGCGGCGCCGACACCCCGCTGGCTGGCATCATCTCGCGCGACCCCGGCATGCTGAAGGTGTGCCGCCAGGTGGAAAAAGTGGCGCCCAGCTCGGCCACCACCATGGTGCTGGGCGAATCGGGCACCGGCAAGGAAGTCATCGCGCGCGCCCTGCACCAGGGCAGTCCGCGCGCCAAGGAACGCTTCATGGCCATCAACTGCGCGGCGATTCCGGAAACCCTGCTCGAATCGGAGCTGTTCGGCTACGAGAAGGGCGCCTTCACCGGCGCCGTGAAGCAGACCAAGGGCAAGGTGGAAGCGGCCAACGGCGGCACCTTCTTCCTGGACGAAGTGGGCGACCTGCCGATGCCGCTGCAAGCCAAGCTGCTGCGCTTCTTGCAGGAGCGCGTGATCGAGCGCGTCGGCGGCCACGAGGAAATCCCGGTCGACGTGCGCATCGTCTGCGCCACCCACCAGAACCTGAAAGAGCTGGTGAAGGCCGGCCGCTTCCGGGAAGATCTGTATTACCGCCTGTCGGAAATCGTGCTGACCATCCCGCCGCTGCGCGAGCGCGACGGCGACTCGGTGCTGCTGGCGCAGCACTTCAAGAACCGCTTCTGCGCCCAGGAAGGGCGCGGCAACCTGCACTTTTCCCCCGACGCCCTGGCCCAGATTGCCCACCATGACTGGCCGGGCAATGTGCGCGAAATGGAAAACTGCATCAAGCGCGCCATCATCATGGCCGACGGCCCGGCCATCACGGCCGACGACCTCGGCCTGTCGGGCGCGCCGGTGGAGGAAGAGCCGTTCAACCTGCGCCAGGTGCGCGACGAAGCCGAATACCGCGCCATCGTGCGCGCGCTGGCCCGCGTCGAAGGCAATATCGTCAAGGCTTCCGAACTGCTGGGCGTGTCGCGCCCGACCCTGTACGACTTGCTGGAGCGCCACGCCATCAAGGCCTCCTCCTGAGCGGGCGCGCCCCGCTACTCAGCCAGGGACGGCGTCGGCGCCCTCGTCTTCGGCTTCGGCGCGCTGGCGGCGCACCTTGATGCGCTTGCGCGCCGGCTTCAGGCTGCCCGCCAGGGCCACCAGCAGGAACACGATGGTCAGGCGCGGCACGTCGGTGATGGAATCGAACAGCCCCACCATCATGCAGCCGGTCAGCGCGGCCAAGCTGACCGCGGCATAGCTGTCGCCGGCCAGGCCGCGCGCCATCATCCGTCCGCCCAGTGCCAGCAAGAGGAAGGCGGTGGCCAGCGCGCCCACCCAGCCCAGCTCGAACAGCTGGTTGACCGCGAAATTCTTCACGTGCCAGGGCATGTGGTTGCGGTCGCTGCTGAAGAACCAGAAATCGTTGCCGCCGCTGAAGCTGCCATTACGGATCAGTTCGCGGTCGGTGCCGGCTTCCACCAGGCTCACATTGTCGACTTCCAGCGGCGCCTTGTGCGAATGGTTGTACAGCTCGAGCACCAGCGGCGCGCCCCAGCTGCTGCGTGCGCCGCGCACCGGCAGTTCGCCTTCCACGCTTTGCCAGCCATCGACCAGGGACATGGCCTGGAATTTCACCACGCTGCAATCCTGCGGATAGATCAGCCAGCGCTGGCACACCATCGCCACCGGCAGCGCGTCGGCACTCTTGCGCCGGATGTCCAGCCGCAGGCGGTAATGCTGGCCCGGCTGGACATCGACGTGCTGCAGCATGCGCAGCACCTCGCCCCAGCCGCGCGCATACTGGGCTGCGCCCAGCAGCAGGAAGCGGTTGCCCGCTTCTTCGGCATAGCTGAACGTGCCCGGCACTTCGCCTTGCGTGTTGTGCCACATGTAGGCAGTCGGGAAGCGGCCCAGGCCCTGGCCGAACGCGGTCGTCATGGCCGTGTCGTCCATCATGCCCAGCGCATCGCTCCAGTGCGCCACGCGCACGCCCAGGTCGTTGCCCACGGTGGCAAAGCGGCTGCCGGTGTAATAGCTGCTGGAAATCGGTATCAGGGCCGCAAACACGATGGCGCTGAAGAAGCCCACGGTCAGGGTGCCGCGGTTGAGCTGCCATGGCCGTTGCGGCAGCAGGCGGCCGGCGCCCATGGCCAGGGCCAGCACGATGGCCAGGGCGATGCCGGGCAGGGCTTCGTTGCCGCCATAATGGCGCGCCACCAGGGCCGCCGCCAGCGCCTGCGCCGGCAGGGCGGCCGCCAGCAGCAGCACGCCCCAGGGGCGTTGCGGCGCCGGCCCGGCGGCCAGCAGGGCCGCCCCGCCGCCGGCGCACAGCAGGGCGATGGCGTATGCCAGGTAGGGCCCCTTGGCCAGCGGACTGGCCGAGCCGAGCATGCCGATCAGCCCCACCAGCAAGAGCAGCACCAGGCCCAGGCCGGCTGCCGCCGGCGGCTTGGGCAGGCGCGGCGCGGCGCCTCCCAGCAGCAGGGCGGTGGCCAGCAAGCCCAGCGCAGCGCCCAGGCCGCGGTAGCCGCCGTGGACAAACACCTGGCCCAGTACCCAATAGCTGAGCACCAGCAGCATCAAGGCGGCTGCCATGTTGCGCAGGGACAGGGTGCCGCCGCGCAAATGATGGGCCGAGCCCAGCCCCACGATGACGGCGCCGGCCGCGGCATACGCCAGGTAAATATCGCGCGAGAAGGTGGTCAGCCCGGCAAACAGCCCCAGGCCCAGCGCCGCCAGCCCCAGCGCCAGGCGGCGCGGCGGCGGGTGGTTGACCAGCCAGAGCGTGACGAAGGGGAAGGCCATCGCCAGGTAGGCATCGAGCGCCGCGCCGCCGGTATGCATGGCGGAAAACGGCGCCGTGGGGCGGTAGTCGCTGGAAAAATTGAACAGGCCGGGGAAGGCCATGCGCTCCCAGACCACGGCCAGGCTGCAGGCCACCAGGCCCAGGATCATGCCAGGCACCAGCAGGCGCTGCAGGTTGCTGCCCTGCTCGCCGGCGGTTGCGCGCAGCAGCGGCAGCAAGAGCAGCGGCCACAGCACGCCTTTCAGCACCCGCAAGCCATTATAGGGACTGGTGTAGTTGGCGAAGGCATTGGCATCGAGCGGCGCCAGCGGCATCACGCCGCGCCAGGCCGCCACCAGGTAGCACAGCGCGAACAGGCCCAGCGCGAAGCGCGCCAGGCCGGGCAGCTTGGTGGGCGCGGGCGCGCGTCCCACGGCCCAATAGCCGGCGGCACAGGTGGCCAGCAGCAGCAAGTCCAGTTCTTCCAGGAAGAACCAGCCGGTCCAGGGGGCAAAGTCCAGCACTGGCAGCAGGGCCGGCACGGCCAGCAGCCAGGCTTGCGGACGCCACAGCAGCAGCGCCATGTAGCCGCTGAGCAGCATGGCCAGCGGCAGGCGCGGCGCCGGATACACGCTGGCAGCTGCCATCAGCAGCAGCAGGGCGGCGAACGCCGCGCCGCGCCGCGCCAGCAGCCGCATCATGGCTTGACGGGCGCTGGCGCAGTGGCTGCCGAGGCCGGGGCGGCGGCGGCGCCGGCGGGTTCGCCGGCGCTGTTGCCGGCCTTGTCCTCGCCCTTGGCTTCCGGCTTGCTTTCCCCTTCAGGCGCTACCTCGGCCTTTTCTTCGGGCGGCGCTGGCGGCGGTTCCACCCATTTGCCGGCCTTGACCAGGGTCTGCTTCAGTGCCGGCAGTGGGAACTGCAGGGCGTAAGCCTTCTGGGCATAAGGCAGGGCCTGCTCGAACTTCTTCTGCTTGGCATAGATCAGGCCGATGTTGTAGTTGATGGCCGGGTCTTCCGGCGACAGCTCGAGTGCCTTTTGCAGCATTTCCATCGCCTGGCCCTGGCGCTCCTTGGCATAGGCAAAGCGCGCATACATCAGCCAGGCGTTGCTGTCGTCGGGGAAGAAGCGTACCGCACGCTCGAAATAGCATTCGATCGGCAGCTTGGCGCCCTCGATGATGCCGCTGCGGTTGCGCGGCGCCAGGCGCAAGGCGGTGTTCAGCGCCCGCGGATGGTTGGGGATGTGCAGCAGCGTGTATTCGAGGTCGGCGCCGAGCACGCTCGATTCGCCGCGGATGCCCTGCTCGATATCGTCGGTAAAGTGGCGCGCATGCACCAGCTTGATAAAGTAATCCGGCACGGTGCGGAAGTCGTGCTGGCCATTGGTGGCTTCGCCGCAGACCATGCGGGCGCTGCCGGGTACGGCAATGGCGTACAGGATGGCGGCCAGCGCCAGGAAACGGGTTTTCATACTTCCTCCGTGGAGCCGGCCGGGGCCGGCAGGGCCTGCGATTGGGGCAGCACGCTGTCGAGCATGCGTGCCAGTTCAACGGTGCGCGCCTGGCGCGATGCCGCGGCCACGGCGGCCGGCGCCGGCAGGGGCGCCTGGCCGGCGCGTGCCAGCTGCAGGAAGTGTAGCAGGCCGCGCTTGATGCCTTCGCTGTCGTCCAGCGGGGCGATGGTATCGACCCCGGCCGCGCGCAAGGTGGCGGCGGTATCGCCGACGGCATCGGTCAGGGCCAGGATCGGACGGCCGGCGCGCAGGTATTCATACAGCTTGGCCGGGATCTGGTGGTTGCAATTGCTGGCCTGCAGCACCAGCAAGCCGTCGGCCGCCAGCATTTCCGCCAGCGCCGCCTGGTAGGGCACGTGCGGCGCCAGGCTGACCAGGTCGCTGATCCCGTGCTCGGCCAGCAGGGCGCTGACGTAGTCGTCGTGGGCGGTGGCGCGCAGCACGATGTGCAGCTGGCTGGCATCGATGGCGCCGGCCGCCTTCAGTTCGGACAGGGCGCGCACCAGCGGCACCGGGTCGCGTTCCGAGGGGTAGATGATGCCGCTGTGCACCAGGGTGAAGGGCTGGCCGGCCGGGCGCGCGTGGCCGGCAGCCTGGGCGCCGGCGCTGCGGAAGTTTTCCTCGTCGTAGCCGTTCTCCAGCATGGTGAAGCGGCTGCGCGGCAGTTCCGGATAGCGCGTGGTATAGGTCACCACCGCGCTCGGTGTATTGCAGACCACCAGCGCCGCGTTGTGCACCGCCTTGCGTTCGATCCAGCGCCAGATGGCGCGCACGCGTGCGTCGCGCGGGTAGTTGGTGTCGGTCATCGGGTCGCGGAAATCGACCACCCACGGCAGGCGGGTCAGCTTGTGGAGCACCAGGCCGATCAGGATGGCGCTGGCGATCGGGTGGGTGCTCCACAGCACTTGCGGACGGTATTGCCGCACCAGCGACAGCCCGGCCGGAATGGCGCCCAGGCACCAGCCGACAAAGCGGTCGGGCCAGGCCGTAAAGCCCAGGTAGCGGCCGCGCCAGGCCAGGTGGCGCCCGGAATCGAGGGCGAAGGCGCGCTTGACCACCACTTGCGGCGGGATCTCCGCCAGCTGGTCCGGGCCCTGGTTGACGTAGGCGCGCGGGTGCGCCGACAGCACCAGCGGCTGCCAGCCCAGGGCCGGCAGGTATTGGGCGAACTTGAGCGTGCGCTGGATGCCGCTGCTGCCGCGCAGCGGCGGGAAGTGGAACGCCACCATCAGCACGCGCTTTACCACGCCTGCACCCATTGCGCAGTCCAGTCGGCCACCTGGTCGCGCCAGGCGCGGGTGGAGAAGGTGTGGTCGGCGCCGGCCAGCGTATGCTGCTGCACGGCGGGGCCCGCCAGCAATTGCTGCCAGCGGCGCGAAGCCTTGGTCATGTCGAGGAACTCCTGCGCCGTCAGGTCGGCGCCACTGAAAATGAACAGGACGCGGCCGCGGAAGCGCTGCATGGCCTCCAGCAGGCGCGCCGGCAAGTCGGCACTGAGCGGCGGCGCGCTGCCGTCGCGCGGGATGGCCGGCGCCGCCTGCGCGGGGGCGGCGGCCGGCGCCGGCTGGCGTGCCGCGCCCAGCATCCCGAGCAGGGAGCGCAAGGCGGCTCCGGCGGCAAAGCGGCCGCTGGCCACCTTGCGCCACAAGGCCGGATCGCACAGGCGCTGCCAGTAATAATGCTTGAGGGTGCTGCGCGCCAGGCCGGCGGCCGTGCGGGCCCAGGGATTGAGCAGCACCAGGCCGCGCACGCGCGCGTCGCGATGGCCGTAGAACAGGGCGGCAGCGGCGCCGTCGCACAAGCCCCACAGCACCACTTCGCGCAGGCCGGGCACGGCAGCCTGGAAAGCGTCGATGGCGGCAGCGACATCGGCATCGACCTGCTCGAAGCCGCGCGCGGCGCCGTCGCTGTCGCCCATGCCGCGATAATCGAAGCGCAAGACCGGGATGCCGCGCGCGGCCAGCTGGCGCGCCAGCAGGGTGAACTGGCGGTGGCTGCCGGCGCGGTACTGCGGCCCGCCGACAATCACCAGCACGCCGCGCGTGGCCGGGCCGGGCGCCGGGCTGAGGATGCCGACCAGGGTGTCGCCGCCGCAGGCAAAGCTGAGGGCCTGGTCGTCACGCATGGCAAGCCTCGTCCAGCAGCGCGCAGGTGGCAGCCAGCAGGGCCGGCGCTTCGGCGATCTCCTGGGTGGCCCAGAACTGGGGGCCGGGTGCCAGGCGGGTGGCGGCAACGACGCCGGCCTCCTGCCAGGCCTTCAGCACGCGTGCCGCCGCCGGCGGCAGCGGGCGGCCCGCGTCCGCGACCACTTCGCACCAGTGCACCGGGCAGGGCGGCGGCAGGCGGCTGGCATCCAGGCCGTCGAAGCCCAGGGCCAGCGCCGGCGCCAGCGTATAGCCGGCAATTTCCAGCGCTTCGCCGCGCGCCAGGGCGGCGCGCAAGGCGGCCGTGCCGCCTTCGCCAGCCTGCTCGCCCAGCATCCGGGCGGCGACTTTCAGGCGCAGGAACTGGGTCAGGTGGGCGCTGCCCTGCAGCACCGGTTGCCACAGCAGCAGCGCCGAAGGCGGGACGGCGGCGCGGCTGGCATGGTCGAGCGCCAGCAGGGCGCCCAGGCGCAGGCCCCACAGGCCGGGCGGCTGCGCCAGCGCCGGCCCCAGGGTGGCCGCCAGCCATTGCAAGCCGGCAGCGACATCGGCCAGCCAGCTGTCCCAGCTGGCGTCGCCGAAATCGCCGGCGCTGTCGCCGCAACCGTGCAGGTCGAGCTGCAGCACGGCATACCCCTGGCGCGCCAGGGCAGCCGCCTGCAGCGCCGCCATGCGGCGCGCCTTGTTCATTTCTTCGCCCAGCGGCGGCAGGTACAGCCAGGCGCCGCGGCAGGGGGCTTGCGGGGCATGGTACAGCCCGAAGCGGGCCGCGCCGCCCTGGCCGAGGAACAGGGGCTGTACCGGCGCCGCCATTACGCCGTCAGCTTGTGCTGCACGAAGGCGGCCAGGCTGCCCAGGGTGGCAAAGGTGGCCGCGTCGATTTCATCATCGTCGATGCTGAAGCCGAACTGTTCTTCCAGGGCGCCGATCAGTTGTACCACGGCCATCGAATCGAGCTCGGGCAGGCTGCCCAGCAGGGCCGAGTGTTCGGTCAGGCTGCGTCCGGCGGGACCGAGGGCCAGCACATCGGTCAGGATGGTCTTTACTTCTTCCAAATACATGCGTTACTCCGTAGCAGCAATAAAAGTGACATGGTACATGGTCCGGGCAGCCGGCGGCCATCTGTCGCCACTTGCATATTGTGCATCATTGTTATCGATTATGGAACAGCGCCGCCCTGCCCTTGGCAGGTGGCCCGCTCAGCCCGGCGCCACGGCCAGTCCGCTGCCGTGGCCGGCGCGGCGCTGGCGCAACAGGCCGCGCACGGCAAGGTACAGGCGCAGCGCGGGCGCCAGCACATGGCGCCGGTTCAGCACTTCCAGCGTAAAGCAGGGATTTTCCTGCTCCATCCAGAGGCCCTTGTAGGGATCGGCGCCCAGCATGAAATCGATGCGCTCGACCTGGTCGTGCCGGTAGACGTATTCGATCAGGTGCCCGGTCAGCAGGCTGCCGGGCGAGAAGCGGTCGGCGTTGCAATCCTGGGCCAGCTTGAAGATATGGGCCACGCCCTCGTTGACCAGCCACAGCTGGCTGGCCACCACCTGCTGGTCCAGGTACAGCAGGCCCAGGCGCAGGTAGCCGCGCGCGGCGCTCCAGTGCATCAGCCAGTCAATGAAGGAGCGCGACGGCTCTCGCCCCTTCCAGCTATGGCTGTAGGTCGACCAGTAATGTTCCACCTGTTGCGCGGTGGGCGCGGTCACCACTTCGAAGCGGTGCGCTTCGCGGGCCAGCGCCTTGCCCTTGCGCTTGAGGGTGTTCAGCAGTTGCGAGGGGCGCTTGGCCCAGTAGCTGTCCAGGTCGGGCGCATAGGCCGAATAATTGGCCGACAGCGGCACGCGCTGCACGGCATGGCCCTGGGCGGCCAGGCCTTCGCTGGCCTGGTCGGCCTGCTGCAGGCTGGCCGGCGCCGCGCTCAGCTTGAGCCAGCCCTTGTCGAGCTGGTCCAGCGCCTGCAGCAGCAATTGCCAGCTCTGCTGCGGCGACAGCAGCGCGCGGTCGATGAACAGGCCGACGCAGGGCGAGTAGAAATTGCTCAGCAGGCGAACTTCCATGCTGCGCAGCAGGCCCGGCAGCCGTTCCACCGGCACCGCCAGGCAGGGCTGCTCGCCGCGCCAGGCAAACACCCAGCTGAAGCGGCGGCCGCTGTCCGGGTGGACTTCGCGCTCGAATTTCACCAGCGCTTCATACCAGTCCAGGGTGCAGAACAGCGGGTCTGGCTGGTGCGCGCGCAGCCATCCGGCCAGCTCGGGCGGCAAGGGCTGGTCCATCGGCAGCTCACGCACGCGCAGGGCGTTGCCGCGCTGTTCGCGCGCCTTGCCTTGCAGGCGCTGCAGGCGTGCCCGCAGGCGCCATGCCAGGCCGACCCGGCAGGCCTGCAGGAAGGGCCGCGGGTCGCTGGCGCGCCAGTAGGTGAAGGCCGGCCGCTTGCCGCCGTAGGGCCGCAGCGTGCGCTGGGCGCGCACGGCGCGCCAGTAGGACAGGGTGTCGTTCTCGGCGTCAAACCAGGTGACCGGGCCGCGCAGCGTGCCCGGCCGGGCACGCTGGCCGAGGGCAAGCTGGAATTCCTGGTAGACCTGGTTGAAGCCGGCCGCCACGCACAGCTCGAGCCAGAAGTCGGTGCGCCCGACCGTCGGCTCGATGACCCAGAAGCTGCCGTCCGGAGCGCGCTTGAGTTCAAGCGAGACCGGGCCCGACATGTCGAGGCCGGCGAAGAACTGGCGCGTCAGGGCCAGCACTTGCGGCTCGTCGACGCTTTCCGCCACCGTGGTCTGGCCGCGCGCCGGCGGGAAGGAGGCGATCTTGCGGCCGACCATTTCCTGCACCACTGCGCCGCGGTCGAGCACGAGGGCGCCGAAATACAGGCTCTGGTCGTCGCCGGCAATGTACTCCTGGGCCAGGATCGGCAAGTCGCCCTGGTATTGCTGCAGCAGGGCAAGCAGTTCGGGCAGGGCCTGCGCCAGCGCCGTCTTGAACGAGGACAGCGGGCGCGCCGGTTTCAGGATCACAGGGTAGCGGAAGCCGGCCACCGCGGCCTCGGCCTCCTCGACGCTGAGCAGGGTGGCCGAGCGCGGATAGTTCAAGCCCTGGCTGCGGGCCGCCTGCTCCAGTTCGTTCTTGCGCTGCAGCCGCAGCACATGCTGCGCGCAAGCGGCCCAGCTCAGCAGATAGTGCGGACGCAACTGTTCCAGGCCCTCGCCCATCTGGCGCACATGGGTATCGTTGCTGGGAAAGAGCACCACCTGGCGGTCTTGCGGCAGGCGCGCGCGCAGGCTGGCCAGGGTTGGCACCAGGTCGCTCATCTCGGCTTCGCTGCACAGGAATGTGTGCTCGATGGCATTGCTGCGTACGCCCGGCCGCCACGCATCCTTCTCCAGCGCGTACACTTCCACTCCCGCCTCGTGCAGGCCGCGCACCACGGACAAGCCGTGGCTGCACAGGCCGACCACCAGGGCGATTGCCGGCTTTTGCGGCGACGACGAGCTAACAGGATTTTTCACAACGCAGTTTGATTTTGCACAGAAAACCATATATTAAATGCAATACTCTTGCTTGTGCGAGGATTGTTGCAACAATCCTGCACCTGCCGCCGTTTGCAGGGTGATGTACGGCAAGGATCCTATATTTTTGCAATATAATTAATGCAATCCCTATTGACGAAGTAATATGAGCGACCTGATCCATCAATTTATTTTTGCTTCGGCGCAACGCACACCCCAGGCCGAAGCCCTGGTCTACGGTGAGCGCCGCCTCGACTATGCCGCCCTGGCAGCCGCCGTGCAGGGCGCTGCCGATGGCCTGCTGGCGCGCGGCCTGCAGCGCAGCGAACGGGTCGCCGTCTACCTGGAAAAGACTATCGAGAACGTGGCCGCCATGTTTGGCGCGGCCCGCGCCGGCGGCGTCTTCGTGCCGGTCAATCCCCTGCTCAAGCCGGAGCAGGTCGGCTACATCCTGGGCGACTGCAATGTGCGGGTGCTGGTCACCTCGGCCGACCGCCTGCGCCTGCTGGCCGACATCCTGCCCTCCTGCCCCGACCTGCATACGGTGATCGTGACCGGCAAGGCGCAAGAGCTGCCCAGCTTCCCGCAACTGCACGTGCTGCCCTGGGCCGCTGCCATGCAGGACGCGCCGCCGGCCGCCGCCCACCGCTGCATCGACACCGACATGGCCGCCATCCTGTACACCTCGGGCAGCACCGGCCGCCCGAAAGGCGTGGTGCTGTCGCACCGTAATATGGTGGCCGGCGCCGTCAGCGTCTCCACCTACCTGGAGAACACGCCGGCCGACCGCCTGCTGGCCGTGCTGCCGCTGTCCTTCGACTACGGCCTGTCGCAGCTGACCACGGCCTTCCGCGTCGGCGCCACGGCGGTGCTGATCAACCACCTGTTCGCCAAGGATGTGCTGAACGCCGTGGTGGCGGAGAAAATCACCGGCCTGGCCGCCGTGCCGCCGCTGTGGATCCAGCTGGCGCCGCTGGCCTGGCCGGCCGACTGCACGCTGCGCTACCTGACCAATTCCGGCGGCGCCATGCAGCGCGCCACCCTCGACGCCCTGCGCGCCGCCCTGCCCAATGCCCAGCCTTTCCTGATGTATGGCCTGACCGAGGCCTTCCGCTCGACCTACCTGCCGCCGTCCGAACTGGCGCGCCGCCCCGACTCGATGGGCAAGGCCATCCCGAACGCGGAAGTGATGGTGCTGCGCCCGGACGGCAGCGAATGCGCGCCCAATGAGCCGGGCGAACTGGTGCACCGCGGCGCCCTGGTGTCGCTGGGCTACTGGAACGACCCGGCCAAGACGGCCGAGCGCTTCAAGCCCTACGCCTCGCCGCAATACGGCTTGCCGCTGGTGGAGATGGCGGTGTGGTCGGGCGACATCGTGCGCCGCGACGAAGAAGGCTTCCTGTATTTCATCAGCCGCAACGATGAAATGATCAAGACTTCCGGCTACCGCGTCAGCCCGACCGAGGTGGAAGAGGTGGTGTATGCGCGCGACAAGGTCGGCGAGGCGGCGGCGCTGGGCGTCAAGCACCCGGGCCTGGGCCAGGCCATCGTGCTGCTGGCCTACCCGCGCGCCGGCGAGAGCTTCACCGAGGCCGAGCTGCTGGCCGCCATCAAGCCGCACCTGCCGGCCTATATGCATCCGCAGAAGGTGGTGGTGTCGGCCACGCCGCTGCCGCGCAATCCGAACGGCAAGATCGACCGCAAGCTGCTGTCGACCCAGTACGAGCATATCTTCGCGGAGGGCGCATGAGCATGGACACCCCGCGGGTGCGCCCGCAGCACGCCCCGCTGCTGCAGTTCGCCGTCGACAATGATTGCCTGCTGATCGGCGGCATCCCGCTGCCGCGCCTGGCGGCCCGCGTCGGCCAGACCCCGTTCTACGCCTATTCGCGCGCCGCCATGACGCAGCGCGTGGCCGAACTGCGCGCGGCCCTGCCGCACGACGTGCAGCTGCATTACGCCATGAAGGCCAACCCGATGCCGGCCGTGGTGCAGCACATGGCCACCCTGGTCGACGGCATCGACGTCGCTTCCGGCGGCGAGCTGCGGGTGGCGCTCGACACCGTGATGGCGCCGGCCAAGATCAGCTTTGCCGGCCCGGGCAAGGGCGAGGCCGAGCTGTCCTGCGCCATTGCCGCCGGCATCGTGCTGAACCTGGAATCGGAGGGCGAGATGGAGCGCGCCGCCGTGCTCGGCCAGCGCCTGGGCGTCGTGCCGAAAGTGAACGTGCGGGTGAACCCGGACTTCGAGCTGAAATCGTCCGGCATGAAGATGGGCGGCGGACCCAAGCAGTTCGGGGTCGACGCCGAGCGCGTGCCGGCCATGCTGGCGCGGATCGGCGCGCTGGGCCTGGATTTCCATGGCTTCCACATCTTCAGCGGCTCGCAGAACCTGAAGGCGGCCGCGCTGCAGGAGGCGCATGAAAAGACCTTTGCGCTGGCGCTGCGCCTGGCCGAGGCGGCGCCGCGCGCGCCGCGCATCCTGAACATCGGCGGCGGCTTCGGCATTCCCTATTTCCCGGGCGAAGAGCGGCTCGACCTGCCAGCGGTGGGCCGGAACCTGGCGCGCATCATGGATCAAGTGCGGCCGCGCCTGCAGGGCGCCGAAGTGGTGATCGAGCTGGGCCGCTACCTGGTGGGCGAAGCCGGCGCCTATGTCTGCCGCGTGGTCGACCGCAAGGAATCGCGCGGCCAGGTCTTCCTGGTGACCGATGGCGGCCTGCACCACCACCTGTCGGCCTCCGGCAATTTCGGCCAGGTGATCCGCAAGAATTATCCGGTGCTGATCGGCAACAGGGTGGCCGGCGGGCCGCGCGAGCTGGCCTCGGTGGTCGGCCCGCTGTGCACCCCGCTTGACTTGCTGGCCGACCAGATGGAACTGGGCCAGGCGCAGGCAGGCGACCTGGTGGTGGTATTGCAATCGGGCGCCTATGGCGCCACGGCCAGCCCGGCGGCTTTCCTGAGCCACCCGGCGGCGGTCGAAGTCTTCGTGTAAGCGGAAGGGAAGCGTATGAGCGGGATCTGTGGATGGATAGGGCTGGCCGCTGCGCCGGAATTGCTGCAGCAGATGGCGGCGCCGCTGCTGCGCTTCGACCAGGGCACGCTGCATGCCCGGTCCGGCCTGCGCAGCGGCGTGGCCGTGGCCGCGCTGGACGGCAGCGCCGACGTGTTCCAGCGCGACGGCCTGCTGGTGGCCCTGTGGGGCCAGCCGCGCCTGGTCGACCCGGGGCTGGCGGCCCAGGCTGCCGGCCAGGGCGTGGCTGCCACTGTCGCCACGCTGTGGGCGCAGGGCGCGCAGCGCACCTGCGCCCAGCTGCATGGCTGCTTCACCCTGGCCATCCTCGATGAACGCAGCGGCGAAGCCTTGCTGGCCACCGACCGCATGGGCATCCAGCCGCTGAGCTGGCAACTGGCCGGCGAAACCCTGGTCTTCGCCAGCTCGGCCGATGCGCTGGTGCGCCACCCGCTGACGCCCGGCGTGCTCGACCACCAGGGCTTGTACAACTACGTGTATTTCCACATGGTGCCTTCGCCCGGCACCGTCTACCAGGGCCAGCAGCGTTTGCTGCCCGGCCGCTACCTGCATTACCGGCAGGGCCGCGTCGAAGAGCACACCTACTGGCGCATGCAATTCGAGGAAGAGGGCAAGCGCACGTTCGGTGAGCTGCAGGAGGAATTCCTGGCAGTGCTGCGCCACAGCGTCAAGGACGCGGTGGGCGACCGCAAGGTCGGCGCCTTCCTGTCGGGCGGCACCGACAGCTCGACCATCGCCGGCTTGCTGACCCAGGTGGGTGGCGTGGCGGCCGATACCTACTCAATCGGTTTCGAAGCCCAGGGCTACGACGAGATGGAATACGCGCGCATCGCCTCGCGTCATTTCGGCACCCGGCACCATGAATACTATGTGACGCCGGACGACGTGGCGAACGCCATCCCGCAGGTGGCGGCCGTGTTCGACCAGCCCTTCGGCAACGCCTCGGCGGTGCCGGCTTTCTACTGCGCGCGCATGGCCAAGGCCGACGGCGTGCAGCGCATGTTCGGCGGCGATGGCGGCGACGAACTGTTCGGCGGCAACGAGCGCTATGCCAAGCAGCATGTGTTCGAGCTGTACGAGCGGGTGCCGCGCCTGGTGCGCAAGGCCCTGCTGGAACCGGCCGTGTTCAACTTCCCCGGCGGCGAGCGGGTGCGCCTGCTGCGCAAGGCGCGCAGCTATATCGAGCAAGCCTCGGTCGGCATGCCGGCGCGCCTGGAAACGTATAACCTGCTGGGCCGCTATGGCCCGCAGCAAGTGTTCACCGACGACTTCCTGGCCGCCGCCGACATCGGCAACCCGATTGCCACCCTGGAACGCAACTATGGCCGCAGCGAAGCGCGCTCCCTGATCAACCGCATGCTGGCGCTGGACTTGCAGATCACCCTGGCCGACAACGACTTGCCGAAAGTGATGAAGGCTTGCGAGCTGGCCGGCGTGGAAGCGGCCTTCCCCTTCCTGCACGACGCGGTTGTGGCTTTTTCGGCCGGCCTGACCCCGCAGCAGAAGCTGAACGGCACCCAGTTGCGCTGGTTCTTCAAGGAAGCATTGCGCGGTTTCTTGCCTGATGCCATCATCACCAAGCAGAAGCACGGTTTCGGCCTGCCGTTCGGCGTCTGGCTGCAGCAGCACCAGGCCTTGCAGCAGCTGGCCGCGGACAGCCTGAGCGACCTCAAGGCGCGCAAGGTGGTGCGCGGCGACTTCATCGAACAGCTGGTCGGCACCCACCTGAAAGAGCATGCCGGCTACCATGGCACCATGGTCTGGGTGCTGATGATGCTGGAGCAATGGTTCCGTGCCCACCGCAACGCATCATAACGAGATTACCAAACTGAGGGAGAACATGGCACATCGCGTAACCCGGCTGGCCGTCGCCGCCACCCTGGCCGCCAGCGCATTGCTGGCCGGCTGCAAATCGGACACCCCGGAAAGTCTGCTGGCCGACGCCAGGCAGCTGCAGCAGAAAGGCGACCGCAAGGGCGCCCAGATCCAGCTCAAGAATGCGCTGGCCAAGGACCCCAATAACGGCGAGGCGCGCTACCAGCTCGGCAAGCTGTCGCTGCAGATGGGCGACCCGGCCTCGGCGGAAAAGGAAGCGCGCCGCGCCCTCGAACTGAAATACCAGCCGGCCGAGAGCGAACTGCTGCTGGCCGAGGCGCTGCTGCGCCTGGGCGACTTGCAGAAGATGCTCGATGAAACGGAAAAGTTCCAGCAAAGCCCGGCCCTGCTGGCCTTGCGCGGCGAAGCCCTGATCGGCCTGCGCAAGCTCGACGAGGCGAAAAAGCAATTCCAGTCGGCCCTGGAAGCCGAGCCCAATAGTGCCGACGCGCTGACCGGCATGGCGCGCCTGGCGGCCATCGGCAACGACCTGGAGGGCGCGCGTGCGCTGACCGAGCAGGCCATTGCCAAGGATGGCGCCAACATCAATGCGCTGACCTTCAAGGGCGAGTTGCTGCGGGCCCAGTCCAAGCCGGAAGAAGCGCGCGCCGCGTTTGCCGAAGTGATCAAGCTGGACCCGACCAATAGCGGCGCCAACCTGGAACAGGCTTATCTCGACATCGTGGCCGGCAAGTTCGATTCCGCCCAGGCTGCCATCAACGCGGCCAAGAAGACGGCGCCGCGCAGCCTGAGCACCTTGTACACCCAGGCCCTGCTCGACTATTCGCGCGGCAATTACAAGGCGGCGCGCGACAACCTGCAGGCGCTGGCCAAGAGCGCGCCGAACCATCCGCCCAGCCTGCTGCTCTCGGGCGCGGTGGATTTCCAGCTGGGCAACCTGAAGCAGGGCGAAGCCAAGCTGCGCACCTATACGGAAATGGACCCGGGCAATGCCTTCGCCCGCAAGCTGCTGGCGGCGACCCTGCTGCGCGGCAGCAACCCGGCCGAAGCCCAGAAAGTGCTGGAGCCGGCCCTGAAGGGCCCGGTCAGCGATGTCAGCCTGCTGGAACTGGCGGCCCAGGCCCACCTGCTGCAGCGCGAACCGGCCAAGGCGGTCTCCCTGCTGGAACAGGCCGTCGAGCTGAACCCGAAACGCGCCGCCAGCTACATCGCGCTGGGCGGCGCCCGCGTGGCGCTGGGCGAGCGCGACAAGGGCATCGCCATGCTGAACAAGGCGCTCGAGCTGGAGCCCGGCTCCCTGCCGGCCGCCACGGCGCTGGCGCGCACCCAGCTTGCCATGGGCAACTACGACCAGGCCCTGGCCGTGCTGGCCAAGCAGGAAGCCGCGCACGGCAAGGAGCCGGAGTTGTACGTGCTGCGCGGCCACGTGCTGCTGGCCAAGCAGGACAAGGCAGGCGCCCGCGCTGCCTTCAGCAAGGCGGTGGAACTGGCGCCGGCCAGCTATGCCGCGGTGGTCACCCTGGCCCAGCTCGAGCTCATGGAGCAAAAGCCGGAGGCGGCGCGCCAGCACATGCTGAAGCTGCTGGACAAGGATAAGGACAATGTCGCTGCCATGACCGCCCTGGCCCAGATGGCCGAGCGCGCCAGGAAGCGCGACGAAGCGGCGCAGTGGCTGGAAAAAGCCGCCACGGTCGATCCCGATGCGCTGGTGCCGGCCGTGCGCCTGGGCGCCCATTATCTGCTGAACAGCCAGGGGGCCAAGGCCGCCGAGCATATGCGCAAGGTGCTGCTGGTGCACCCGGCCGCGCCGCTGGCGCTGGAAGTCATGGGCCGTGCCCAGCAGATGTCCGGCGACCTGGACGGCGCCTATGAAACCTATAGCAAGCTGGCTGGCGCAGCGCCCAGGGCGGCGCAGGCCCAGCTGTACCTGGCCAGCGTCCAGGTGCAGAAAAAGGATTTGCCGGGCGCCCAGGCCAGCGTGAAGAAGGCGCTCGGGCTGGACCCGGATTCGGTGCCGGGCCATATGATGCAGGCCGACCTGGCCGTGCTGCAGGGCAAGCCGGACGAGGCCCTGGCCATCGCGCGCAAGCTGCAAAAATCCCAGCCCAAGCTGCCCAGCGGCTTCCTGCTGGAGGGCGACCTGCAGCTGAGGGCCGGCAAGCCGGCGCTTGCCGTGGCGCCTTACCAGCAAGCGTACGCCTTGGCGGCGCGGCCGGAATTGCTGCTCAAGCTCACCTCGGCCCTGCGCGCCGCCAACCGCGCCGCCGACGCCGATGCCCAGGTGGCCGCCTGGCGCAAGACGCATCCGGACGAACCGTTCGGCCTCATGTATGCAGCCGAGCAAAACATCGCGGCCAAGCAATACAAGGCTGCCATCGGCCAACTGGAAACCGTGCTGGCCAAGCAGCCCGAGAACGTGCTGGCGCTGAACAACCTGGCCTGGTCCTACCAGCAGGACAAGGACAAGCGCGCCCTGGCCACGGCCGAGAAGGCGCAGCAGCTGGCCGGCGACAACCCGACCATCATGGATACCCTGGGCTGGATCCTGGCCGAGCAGAACCAGCTCGACCGCGCCCTGGCGATCCTGAAGAAGGCCAGTGAGCTGGCGCCGAAAGCTGCCGATATCCGCGGCCACTATGCGGCCACGCTGTGGAAAAAGGGCGACAAGGCTGGCGCGCGCAAGGAATTGCAGGCCGCCATGGCCGACGCCCGCTTCGCCCAGACCGACGAAGCACGTGACTTGCAAAAGCAATTTGAATAAGTAACAACTTCTGCACCCTGCAACCCGCATGCGCTTGGCCGCATGCGGGCACTCTTCCTCTCAGTCTATTGTGCAGTTGAAAACAATAGAGTCTTTTTCACAACATTTACTTCATGGGTATTGTGTGGCGGGCGCTAGCATGCCACCATGTGTGGAGTTAGTAATTTTTACATAACTCGCTTGCAATCCGCTACATTTTCGTCCCGGCATCAATCGTGCGCGCCTCCGCAAGTGTAATCAACTATATTTTGCCGTTGAGCACGGCGTCCGCGCCGCTCGCCGTGCTCATTGGCCGTGGCCAGCCGTAAGGCTTGCGAGTGCCAAAGGAGGATACAGCCATGAATGGAACTGCTGTCCCAGTGCTGGAAGCCGAGCCTGTCCGCAAGACTCCAGCCGATTCCCATGCGCGCGCCACGCTCGAGGACTTGCTTCCGGAAAATATGGAAGACCTGGTCACCGACGAAAAATCATTTGGTATTCGCATGATCGATACGGTTGAAGGCCGCAGCAAGGCCAGCCTGCTAATCAATAAAATGTACTCCTGGCGGGGCTATGCCGGGACCCACAAGCTGACTGACGATCCGAACCGGATCACGCTCACCGCCAGCGACAAGGGCGAAGTGGTGGGCACCCTGACCTTGGGGCTGGACTCGCCAATCGGCATCATGGCCGATGAAATTTTCAAGGAAGAGGTCGATTCGGTGCGCATGATTCCGGGTGCCCGTGTCTGTGAAATCACCAAGCTGGCGTTCGACAATGGCGGCAGCAAATCGCAGATGGCTTCGCTGTTCCACCTGTCGGTGATTTATGCGCGCGACCTGCACCACTGCACCCACATCTTCATTGAAATCAACCCGCGCCACCGCCGCTTCTACGAAGCCATGCTCGGCTTCAAGCGCCTGGGGGAACTGAAGACCAACCCGCGGGTCGACGCCCCGGCCTACCTGCTGGTGGTGGAACTGGACTACGTCAGCCAGCAGATCGAGAAATACGGCGGCCAGGGCGCCGACATGGCCATGTCGGCGCGCTCGTTCTACCCGCTGTTCTATTCGCCGCGCGAAGAACGCGGCATTATCCAGCGCCTGAAGAACATCCAATAGTCTATTGAGATTTGATAGTCGATTGACAATTATTGTGGTATTGTCAATATCCTGATCACATGCAGGGGTTTCCATGCCACGTCGCGAGAACCGGGGGGCGCAGCGCGCCCTCGCCATCTTCGGCAGCCTGATGCTGGCTGCCGGCCTGTCCGGCTGCCTCAAGTCCGAAACCAGCGCCACCCTGGTGGCGCAAGCCCAGCAGTTCTTGCAAAAGGGCGACAGCAGGGCAGCGCTGATCCAGCTCAAGAACGCCGCCGACAAGAGCCCGCAAGATGGCGAAATCCGGTTCCTGCTGGCGCGCGTCTACAACGACAACAGCGAAGCGGCCCTGGCCGAAAAGGAAGTGCGCAAGGCGCTCAGCCTCAAGGTCGAGCGGGCCCGGGCCTTGCCGCAACTGCTGCGTGCCCTGCTGGCGCAGGACAAGGCCAAGGAAGCGCTGGCCGAAAGCGAGGCCGATGCCGCCAGCGCCGGCCCGGCCCTGCTGGCCGTGCGCGGCGATGCCTGGCTGGCCCTGGGCGACGGCGCCAAGGCGCGCGAAGCCTATGCGCAAGCCCTGGCTGGCGAACCCGGCCAGGCCGATGCCCTGCTGGGCCAGGCGCGCCTGGCGCAACAGGCCGGCGATCGCGCCGCCGCCCTGGCGCTGGCCGAACAGGCGCTGCGCGCCCACCCGAAAGACTTGTCGGTGCTGCGCTACCAGGCGGCACTGCTGCGCCAGCTGGGCAGGAACGACGCGGCGCTGGCGGCGCTGGGCCAGGCGCTCAGCGTGCAGCCCGACCATCTGAATGCCCGCGTCGAGCGCACCGACCTCGAAATCGCCCTCAAGCAGTTCGACGCGGCCAAGGCCGATATCGCCGAACTGAACAAGCTGCGGCCCGATACCCTGCATGCGCTGTACCTGCAGGCTTTGCTCGACCATAACCAGGGCAGGTATACGGAAGCGCAGGGCAATCTGCTCAAGCTGCTGAAAGCGGCGCCCGGCCACCTGCGCACCATGCTGCTGGCCGGCGCCAATGAACTCAAGCTGGGCAATGCCACCGCGGCCCAGGGCTACCTGAACGCCTACCTGGAAAAGTACCCGGAAGACCTGTTCGCCCGCAAGCTGCTAGCCCAGTCCCTGCTCGGCACCCACCAGCCGGCCGAGGCGGCCGCAGCGCTGGCGCCGCTGTTGCGCAGCGGCGCCAGGGACCCGCAGTTGCTGGTGCTGGCCGGCGAATCGCACTTGCGCAACAAGGACTATGCCGCGGCCCAGCAGTATTTCGAACAGGCGGCGCAGGCATTGCCCAACGAAGCCACGCTGCACCTGTCGATCGGCCTGGCCCAGCTCGGCCAGCAGCAATATGCCAAGGCCGTCGAGCAGCTCGAGCGGGCCACCGAGCTCGACCCCAAATCGGAGCAGGCCGCGCTCTACCTGATCCACACTGAAATCAGCCTGCGCCGCTACGACAAGGCGCTGGCGGCGATCAAGGCTTACCAGGCCAGCCAGAAGGACAGCGCCATCGTGCGCAACCTGGAAGGCGGCATTTACCTGGCGCAAAAGAATGCGCCGGCCGCGCGCGCCGCCTTTGAACAAGCGGTGGCGCTGCAGCCCAAGCACCTGGCCGCCAACATGAACCTGGCCCAGCTCGACTTGCAGGACAAGCGGCCCGAAGCCGCCCGCCAGCGTTTCCAGACCGTGCTGCAGCACGACCCGCACAATGTCGGCGCCATGACGGCGCTGGCCGACATTTCCACCCAGCAGGGCAAGCAGGAAGAAGCGCTCGCCTGGCTGGAAAAAGCGGTGGCGGAAAAGCCCAAGGCCACCGAGCTGGGGACCCGCCTGGCCCACGCCTACCTGCAGGCCGGCCAGAACGCCAAGGCCACCACGCTGGCGCGCAAGCTGCAGGTGGAAGATCCGGCCAGCGCCTACCTGGCCGAATTGCTGGGCCAGGTGCAACTGGCCAACCAGGACGCCAGCGGCGCCCTGGAAAGCTTCGGCAAGATGGTGCAGCTGGAGCCGAAATCGGCGCGCGCCTGGTTCGGCATGGCCACCGCCCACCTGATGCTGAAAAATGCCACGGCCGCCAGCGGCGACTTGAAGAAAGTGCTGGCCATCGATCCGCAACACCGCCCGGCGCGCCTGGCGCTGGCTGAAATCGCGCAGCAGCAGAACCGCCCGGCCGAAGTGCTGGCCATCGCGCGCCAGATGCAGAAGGAGGCAGGGCAGCAGCCGGCCGGCTATGTGCTGGAGGGCGACCTGCTGGCGCGCCAGCAAAAATACAAGGAAGCCGTGGCCCTGTACGACAAGGCCTATGGGATTGAAAAGGATGGCCGTGTCATGCTGGCGCTGCACCGCACCCTGCTGGCGGCCGGCCTGCCGCGCGACGCCGACGCGCGCCTGGCGCAGCATCGCAAGGAGCAGCCGGGCGACCTGGCGGCCGCCATGTACGCCGCCGAACTGGCCCTGTCGCGCCAGCAGTATGCCGCCGCGGCTGCCGACCTGGAGCTGGTGCTCAAGGCCGCGCCGGACAGCCCGGTGGCCCTGAACAACCTGGCCTGGGCCTATAGCCAGCTGAAGGACCCGCGCGCCCTGGCCACGGCCGAGAAGGCGCTGAAGGCGGCGCCGGACAGCCCGGCCGTGCTCGACACTACCGGCTGGCTGATGGTCGGCAAGGGCGACACCGGCCGCGCGCTGCCGCTGCTGAAGCGGGCCAGCACGCTGCAACCGTCCAATGCCATGCTGCGCTACCACCTGGCGGTCGCGCTCAACCAGTCGGGCGACAAGAAGGCCGCCAGGGCCGAACTGGAAAAACTGGTGGCGGCCGGCACCCCGTTCCCCCACCTCGACGATGCGATCGCCCTGCTCAAGGGCTTGAACGGCAGCTAAGCGCGATGAGCGACGACTTCATCTACGGCAAGGCTTTCTCGCGCAACATCGGCTGGGTCACCGAAGCCGAGCAGGCCAGCCTGCGCGGCAAGCGCGTGGCCATTGCCGGCGCCGGCGGGGTGGGCGGGGTGCACCTGATGACCCTGGTGCGCCTGGGCGTGGGCGCCTTCCACATTGCCGACTTCGACAAGTTCGACCTGCCCAATTTCAACCGCCAGGTCGGCGCCATGCAGTCGACCCGCGGCTTGCCGAAGATCGAGGTGATGGCGCGCATGGCGCGCGACGTCAACCCCGAACTCGAGATCAGGATGTTCCCGGACGGGATCAATGCCGGCAACCTGGACGCCTTCTTCGAGGGCGTCGACATCTACATCGACAGCCTCGACTTCTTCGCCTTCGACATCCGCCAGCAGACCTTTGCCCTGTGCGCCCGGCGCGGCATCCCGGCCACCACGGTCGCGCCGCTGGGCATGGGCGCGGCGCTGCTGAACTTCCTGCCGGGCCGCATGACGTTCGAGGAGTATTTCGGCTGGGGCGACTTGCCGGAAGGCGACAAGGCGATCCGCTTCGTGGTCGGGCTGGCGCCGGCCGGCCTGCACCGGCCCTACCTGGTGGTGCCCTCGGCCGTCAATTTCGCCGAGCGGCGCGGGCCTTCGACCATCATGGCCTGCCAGCTGTGCGCCGGCATTGCCGCCACCGAGGCGCTGAAGATCCTGCTCGGGCGCGGCGACGTGCTGGCCGCGCCGCACGGCATGCAGTTCGATGCCTACCGCAACAAGCTGGTGCGCACCTGGCGCCCCGGCGGCAACAAGCATCCGATCCAGCGCCTGGCGATCATGATCGGCAAGCGCGCCTTTGCGAAAATGGCCCAATCATGACTACCATCGAACAGATCCTCGACCTGGCGCGCTGGGCGCCCAGCGGCGACAACACGCAGGTGTGGCGCTTCGAAATCGTGGCGCCGGACCATGTGGCGGTGCATTGCCACGACACGCGCGACCATGTGGTGTACGACCTGGACGGCCACCCCAGCCAGGTCGCGGTCGGCGCCATGCTGGAAACCATGGCGATTGCCGCCAGCGCCCACGGCCGGCGCGCCGATGCCGTGCGCCGCGCCGGCAGCCCGGACACCCATCCCGTATTCGACGTGCGCTTCACGCCCGATCCCGCCATCGCGCCCAGTGCCTTGCTGCCGGTGATCACCACGCGCAGCGTGCAGCGCCGCCCGCTCAGCACGCGGCCGCTGACGGCGCAGGAAAAGCAGGCGCTGGAAGCGGCGGTCGGCCCGGCGCACCAGGTGCAGTGGATCGAAGGCTTCGGCGGCCGCTGGGCGGCGGCGCGGCTGATGTTCAACAACGCCAAGCTGCGCCTGACCATGCCCGAGGCGTACGAGGTGCACCGCAGCATCATCGACTGGGGCAAGACGCACAGCCCGGACAAGGTGCCGGACCAGGCCCTCGGTGTCGACAACGGCACCCTGGCCCTGATGAAATGGGCCATGGTGAGCTGGGAACGGGTCAACACCATGAATACCCTGATGGGCACCTGGGCGCCGCGCCTGCAGATGGACTTGCTGCCCGGCATCGCCTGCGCCGCCCACTTCGTGATTCGCGCCAAGGCCGCGCCGGCCGGCATCGACGACTACGTGGCCGCCGGCCGCGCTACCCAGCGCTTCTGGCTGACGCTCACTGCGCTGGGCCTGCACATGCAGCCGGAAATGACGCCGCTGATCTTCGGCCGCTATGTGCGCAACGCCCTGCGCTTCACGCGCCTGGACAGGCTGCAGGAATCGGCGCGCCGGCTGTATGGCCAGCTCACCGGGGTGATCGGCGCGGCGCCGGAAACGGCCGTGTTCATGGGCCGGCTTGGCGCCGGCAAGGCGCCGAAGGCGCGCTCGCTGCGCAAGCCCCTGGCTGAATTGATGAAGTAAGCCGGTACCGCGCAATGACACGCAAGAAAATCCTGTTCCTGGCCGAAGCGGTGACCCTGGCACACGTGGGCCGCCCGCTGGCCCTGTCCGCCAGCCTCGACCGCGAACAGTACGAGGTGCACTTTGCCTGCGCCGAGCGCTACGCCTTTTGCTTCGAGGGCGCGGACCTGGTGCGCTGGACCATCCACAGCATCTCGAACCAGCAATTCCTGCAAGCCCTGGCGGACGGCAAGCCGGTCTATGATGCCGCCACCTTGGACGGCTACGTGGAAGAAGACCTGCAACTGCTGCGCCAGGTCCAGCCCGATATCGTGGTGGGCGATTTCCGCCTGTCGCTGTCGGTCAGCGCGCGCCTGGCCGGCGTGCCCTATGTTTCGCTGATCAATGCCTACTGGAGCCCGTATGTGCACCAGCGCTACATCGTGCCCAGCCTGCCGCTCACGCGCTTCTTGCCGATCGCGCTGGCCAATGCCCTGTTCAAGCTGGCGCGCCCGCTGGCCTTTGCCCTGCACACCATTCCCCTCAACCGGGTGCGGCGCCGGCATGGCCTGCCCTCGCTGGGCTGGGACCTGAACCGCGTCTACACCGACGCCGACCACACCCTGTATGCCGACGTGCCGCAGCTGTTCCCGCCGCACGACCTGCCGGCCAGCCACGCCTTCATCGGCCCCGTGCTGTGGTCGCCGCCGCTGCCGGTGCCGGACTGGTGGGACCAGTTGCCCACCGATCGCCCGCTGGTCTACGTGACCGTGGGCAGCTCGGGCCACGGCGCCTTGCTGCCCGCCGTGCTGCAGGCCCTGGCCAGCTTGCCGGTGACGGTGCTGGCCGCCACCGTCGGCATGGTCAAGCTCGATGCCGTGCCGGCCAATGCCCGGGTGGCCGACTTCCTGCCCGGCGAGGAGGCCGCGCGCCGCGCCGCCCTGGTGATCTGCAATGGCGGCAGCCCGACCAGCCACCAGGCGCTGGCGGCCGGGGTGCCCGTGGTCGGCATTGCCGGCAACCTCGACCAGTTCCTCAACATGGAGGGCATCGTTGCCGCCGGCGCCGGCGCCTTGCTGCGCGCCGACCGCTTCGATGGCGCCGCCTTGCAGCAGGCGGTGCAAGGCTTGCTGGCCACGCCGGCGGCTGGCCTTGCGGCGCGTCAACTAATGGATATATTCAGAAACTATCGCTCTTCGGAAGCGTTTAGCAAGTTACTGTCGAAAATCCTTACAAAGGCATAAGTTAGTATCAACGTGGTACTAACGGTAACAAGCCAAGGTATTGATTTCTAAGGAAACCGGGAAGTTGGCACAACTATTGCTCATAGGAGCTTGTGCCCGCTGCAAGGCCAGATAGCAGCAAAAGGTCAGACAGCCCCTTTTAACTCAGGAGTCAATCAATGAAGATTTTCCGCAAACTGCTCCCGCTCGCTACTGTAGCCGGCCTGTTGTTCGCTGCCGGTGCTGCACAGGCAGACGTGATCACCCCCTTCACCATCAAGGACGGCACCAACGTGCTGGCCACCAATGTCAATTCGCTGGACTGGGCCGAAACCGGCAGCGGCCTGGCCAAAGGCATCGGCCCCTTCGGTGCGCCGCTGGCGGTTGGCACCAAGTTCGACTTCCTGTACCAGGCAACCCTGGTGGGCAAGGCCGGCGGCACCGGCAGCCCATCCCTGGGCGGCAGGCTGGACGGTGAAGCGAACGGTTCGGCCGACGGCCTGTTCGAGATCACCATCGCTGCCCGCATGACCGAGGTGGTGTCGAGCGTGGTGCCAGGCCCCGGCGGCACCGCCACCGCCAACTTCAACCTGGCCCCGGGCCAGAACCAGGTCGCGATCTATTTCGACACCAACCAGAACGCCAACACCGCCACCGGCGTGGGCTTCGACGACGGCATCATGATCGCCCTGCTGACCATCGATACTAACTCGTCCGTGTTCCAGTTGCTGGCGCCTAACAATGGCCAGGGTTCCGCCCGCCTGCACGCCGGCATGCTGTCGCCCGGCGACTTCATCGACGCCAATTACCTGGAAGGCGTCACCAGCCTGCTGTTCGGCATCGATTTCCAGTCGAGCCTGAACTACCCGGCTGACACCTCGACCACCACCGGTTTCCACCGCAATGGCTCGAGCAATAACGGCGACCCGTTCGCGACCGACCTGGTGGCCGGCAACGACATCCTGTTCAAGGTGGACGGCTCGAACCGCTTCACCCGCGTGCCGGAACCAGGCACCATGCTGCTGATGGGCATTGGCCTGCTGGGCCTGGCTCGCCTGCGCCGCCGCGCCTGAGCTGCCGCAGGAAATCAATGGGGACGTACCCTTTCAAGGGGTACGTCCCCTTTTTATTTATTGCGGCGGCTTGAACATCTTGGCGACTTCGCGGATCACCATGCTGTGCGGGAACAGGCCGGCAAAGAAGCGCTGCTTGTAGGTGCCCTTGATCGAGGCCACCACCGGGTCGCCCTTGGCCAGGCCGGCCAGCGAAGCCTGCACCACCTCGGCCGTGCTGCCGCGCGCAACCAGGGCGCTGGCGTAGGCGCCGGCCTTGGCGTCGAATTCGGTGTCGGTCGGGCCCGGCACGAGGGTTTGCACGAGGATGCCGCGCTCCTTCCATTCGCCATGCAGGGCCTGGCTGAAGCTTTGCACGAAGGCTTTCGAGGCGGCATACACGGCCATGTAGGGCACCGGCTGGTAGCTCGCCTGCGAGGACACATTGATCACAGCGCTGCTCGGGTAGGATGCCAGGTCGGGCAGGAAGCGGTAGCACATCTCGACCATGGCGCGGTTGTTGACCTCGATCATGTCGCGGTAATCATCGAGTTCCCAATGCTCGAGGCGGTTCCAGCGTCCGATGCCGGCGATATTGCATAGCAGGCGGATGCGGATGCCGAACGCATCCAGCCGTTCCTTCACATGGGCCACTGCGCCTGGCTTGGCGAGGTCGACGCGTATAACTTCAGCCTTTACGCCCAGTTCCTGCACCGCGCGCCTGGCCAGTTCCTGCAAGCGCTCTTCGCGCCGCCCGACCAGCACCACGTTGACGCCGTTGCGCGCCAGCTCGCGCGCGAATTCGGCGCCGATGCCGCCCGAGGCGCCTGTCACCAGCGCCCAGTGGCCGCGCAAATCTTCAAGCTTGATCATCGTAAATTCCTTTTCCTGTCAGCTGGCGTGCCACGCGCAGGGCATTGGCGGCAATGGTCAGGCTGGGATTGGTCCCGCCGCTGGACGGGAAGAACGAGCCGTCGACCACGTACAGGTTGGTTAGGCCGTGTGCGCGATTGCTGGCGTCGAGGACGCTGCTGCGCGGGTCGCTGCCGAAGCGGCAGGTGCCGCAGGCGTGGGCGATGCGCTGGTTGTTGTCGGCCTGCTTCACCAGGTCGAAGGCATAGGGCTTGAGCGCATCCTTCATCAGCCGGCGCATCGTTTCGATGCGCGCCGCATCATGCGGGCGCACGCGATATTCGAACGCCAGGCGCGCATCGCCGCTGGCCGGCGTGACGCGGTTGTCGGCATACGGCAAGTCTTCCAGCGTGCTGGCCAGCACCAGGCGCTCGTGCACGAATTGCCTGAGGATGGGCTTGATCACCGGTTGCGCCAGCTTGAACAGGGGCGCCAGCCAGGGCAGGGCGCCTTGCCGCAGGTCGTCTTCCATCGACGCCGCCAGCACCGGCACCGGCGGCAGGCGGCCGAACGATTGCACCGAGCCGAGCTTTTGGCCGCCGCGCAGGTAGAAGTCGTTGAAGCCGAATTCCTTTTGCCGGTTGTCGAAACCGGCCGGCGTGCGCGGCTTGATCACGTACAGGTCGATATGGTGGCGCATCAGGTGGCGTCCCACCAGGCCGGAATCGTTGGCCAGGCCTTGCGGCCAGTGCGGGGAGCTTGACTGCAACAGCAGGCGCGGCGTCTCCAATGCGCCGGCCGCCAGGAAGACCTGCTTGCCGCGCAAGGTCAGGCGCTGGCCGCGCTGCTGGCACACCACGCCGGTGACGGCGCTGCGCGTGGCCTCCAGCTGCAGCACTTCGCACTCGTCCATCAGCGTGGCGCCATGCTGCGCCAGGGCCGGTTCCAGGCAGATGCGGCTGGCGTCGTTCTTGCACTGGCGGTCGCACAGGTAACCCTGGCAGGCAGCGCAGCCTTCGACGAATTCACAGGCCAGCGGCAGACGGTAGGGATGCAGCGCGCGCTGGCGGAAGAACTCGAACAGCTCGCCGGAAGCCGGTGTCAGCGGTGGCGGTTGCCGGAAGTGGGCGGCCCAGTCGCCGCTGCCGCCGGTGCGCAGCGGGTCGGGCGTGCCGCGCACGCGGAACAGGCGTTCGGCCTCGGCGTAATGCGGCAGCAGTTCCTCGTAGCCGATCGGCCAGGCCTCGGGCAATGCCGCCTCGGCTGCGTCCGGGTGCTGTGCCCGCGGCGCGAAATCGGCGGGGAAGAAGCGTTCCAGCACCATGCCGTACAGCGCGCTGGAGCCGCCGGTGCCGCTGCCGATGAAGGGGACGAAATGCTGGGTGCGTGGGCCGGCGTTGCTGCGGATGATGTCGCTGTAGCGGCCGGCGCGCTGCAAGGTGGCGCGGTGCTGCGGGCCCGGCGCGGCTGGGGTGGGGAAATGCGTTTCGGCGTAGCTGTCGGTCAGGGCGCCCGGCTGCAGATGGGACTTGCCTTTTTCAAGGAATAACACGCGTTGCCCGGCCTTCGCCAGCGCATAGCCAAGTGGCGCGCCGCCCATGCCGGTGCCGATGATGATCGCGTCCCATTCCATCGGGCAAGGATATCATCGGCGTGATCGAATTGCTATCTGGTGTGTACAGCGCTGCGGCGCCGCTGCCGCGTAAGGATGGCTGGATTTGCCGTACAGCTGGCCGATCCGCCGCACATAGGCGCGCGTCTCGTCGTACGGCGGCACGCCGCCGTACTGGTCGACCGCCTGTTCGCCGGCATTGTAGGCGGCCGTGGCCAGCGCGACGTCGCCGCTGTAGCGCGCCAGCAGCCAGCGCAGGTAGGCCAGGCCGCCGCGCAGGTTCTGCTCGGGGTTGAAGGCGTCGAGCACGCAAAAGCGCGAAGCGGTGGCGGGGATCAGTTGCATCAGCCCGCGTGCGTCGCGCGGTGAAACGGCGCTGCGGTTGAAGCCGGATTCGACGGCGATGACGGCCAGTGCCAGGGCCGGCTCGATCTCGTATTCGGGCGCCAGCCTGTCGACCAGGGCCAGCAGTTGCGGCGACGCCGCCGCATAGTCGGGAATCGGCAAGGCAAGGTCGAGCTCGAGCGCGGGATCGGGCGCCATGCAGGCCGGCAGCGCGGCCCCCGGCGCCGCCGGCAGCAGCGCCTGCATGCGTGCGCTGGCCGCATGGCCCTGTTCGGCAGCCAGGCCGAACAGGCGCCAGGCGGCGCCGTCGTCGTGCGCCACGCCGCGTCCGTTGGCATACATCCAGCCCAGGGCATACTGGGAATCGGGGGCGCCAAGCCGGGCGGCGCGGCAGTACAGCGCTGCGGCCTGGTGCAGGTCGCGCGCCACCCCTTCGCCGTGTTCCAGGCGCTGCGCTTGTTCGTACAGGGTGGCGGCATTCTGCGCGCAGGCAGCGTGGGCCAGCAGGCTGGCCGCCACGAGGGCTGGGAGTCGCATGCAGGCTCCGTGCAAGGCGATGTCCCAGCCATTGTAGCGGGACGGCGCTGGCAGTTGCTGCCGTTATGCGGCCGCACCCTGCGAGTTTTTGGGCGTCAAAAGTGCCTTATGGAACAGGTGGCGCGCCAGGCGCAGCGGCGGCATGCGCAGCCAGTTGCCGCGCACATACAAGAGGAAGTCGGCGACCGCGCCGCCGGCGCCGCGGCAGCTCGGATGGTGGGGCAGCAGCGCACGCATGAACAGCGCATCCATCACGGCCAGCAGTGCGCGCGGCGGGCCGGCGGGCGCGATGGCGGCCAGGGTGGCCGGCGGCACCTCGGTGCCGAGCAGCGCGGCACTGTAGCGCAGGCCGTAGAACATGAAGCGCTGCAGCTGGTGCTGGCGCGCGCGCGCCGGCAGCCCTTCCCAGAAGCCGGGCTCATTGGCGCCGAAATGGGTGAGCAGGCAGTGCAGGTCCCACAGGTCGCGCAAGCCCTTGTCGAACTCGCCGTCGGCAAACAGGTGGGTGGCGCTGTGCAGCACCATGTCCAGCGGCGCCAGGATGGCCGAGCCCGGCGGCGCGGCAGCGCCCGCCAGCGGCCGCGCGGCGGCACGCAGCAGGCGCGCATCTGGGCGCTGGGCGGCCGTGCGCGGCAGGATGGTGTGGTGCACGTCGATGGCGGTCTGGCGCAGCACATGCATCATCGGCGGCAGCTCGTGCATCCACTCGCGGTAGTAGCGCTGGTCGTAGCTGTCATGGTGGGTGCCGACCCAGCCGTGGCGCATCAAGGCCGCTTCCACCTGCGGCAGGCTGTCTTCCGGCACCAGGATGTCGATGTCGGAAAACAGGCGGCCGGCGGCAGGCGGCAGACCGGCTGCGGCATAGGCGCCGCCCTTGAGCAGCAGCAGCGGCACGCCGAGCCCGGCCAGGGCCTTGCCGATCAGGCGGATTTCCCAATAGGTGGCCTGGCGGTGGCGCCGCGCCATGACTGCCGCCCACGCCAGCTGCTCGCGCGCCTGCGGCAAGGCTTGCGCCAGCACGCCGTGCCGCTCCAGCCAGTCATGCAGGGTGGCGCTGAGGTTGGCATTGGCGGCCTGGCGCAGCAGCAGGTCCCAGCCGGCCGGCGGCAGGCCGGCCAGCTGCTGCGGCGCGCGCAGGGCGCGCAGCAGGAGCGGCAACTCAGCTTTCATGGAGGCGGGCAAAGGTGTCCAGGGCTTCATCCAGCGCACTATAGCGGAAGCGGAAGCCGGCTGCCTGCTCGATCAGGCGGCCGAGCGCAGCGAAGCCGGCGGCGCCCAGCACGCTGTAGTTGAAGCTGTTGCCTGCCAGTTCCATGAAGGTGGCAGCGCGCGCCAGCGGTTCCAGCGTGGTGGCGGCGCCGGCGCTGTAATGGGGGAACACGATCCAGGCCGGCTGGGCGCAATCGCCGGCCCGCTGCACGGCATCGCCCGGCGCGCGCATATGGGCCACGGTGCCCTTGGTGGTGTCGTGCACGGGTGTGCTCAGCACCGCGTCCGGCACATAGGCGCGGATGATGTCGATCGAAGCATTCTTCAGGCTGATGGGGCGCGGATTGGGCACCAGCAGGCCGCTCTCGGGATCGAGCAGGGTCAGTTCGTCCGACAGCAGGCGCCAGCCGCCCCTGCCGCACAGGGCGGCGGTCAGCGTGCTCTTGCCCGAGCCGGGCGGCGCCGGCAGGATCACGGCGCGGCCCTGGCGCTCGAGCACGGCCGCATGCACGATCAGGTAGCGGTGGGCGCGGCTCGAGACGCACCAGTTCAGGCCCCATTCGAACATGGGGAAGGCATGTTGCAAGGGCATCGGCTGGAACATTTCGTAGCCGTCGCAGTGCAGCCGTACTTGCGGGCGCAGCCAGCGGCGCGCCGAACGCGGGCGCACCAGGTGCAGGTGGAAGTCGGCGAAATCGCTGTCCTGCAGCAGCGGGTAGTCGCCATACAGATGGCCGATGCCGGCTGCCACGCTGGGCATGTCGGCTTGCAGGCGCACGCTGAAGCGGCCGGTGCGCAGGCGCAAGCCGTCGCCGGCCAGGCGCGCCCGCAGGTCAGCGGGCGCCAGCGAGGCCACGTTCAGCATGGTTCCACCAGGTAGAGTTTGCGCAGTTCGGCCAGGGCCAGCTGCAGTTCCGGGTCGGCCCAGTCTTCAGGCGCCAGTTCGCCGTCGCGCAATGCCTGCAGCAAGTCGAGGGTTGCCTGGTCCAGCAGGTGGGTGGCGCCGGACACTTCGTTGTAGAGCACCACCTGGCCGTCCCAGCTGCGGTGCAGCAGGGACTGGCCCGGCACCAGTTGCCATTGCACCGGCATCAACCCATCGTACCGGCCAGGTAGTCGACCACTTGCTTGGCGTCCCATTGCACGCCGGCAGTCGGGGTGAAGTAGCCGGTATCGCGCAGCTCGTTCCAGATGTTTTGCAGCATCGGCACGGTCTGGAAGCCGGACAGGCCGGCCAGCACGTTCAGGTAGGCTGCCACCAGGTGGGCGCCCAGCTTGTAGGTGTCGAAGTTGGGGCCGTTGCCCAGGATATAGTCCAGGGTGCTATTGTCCGAACCGTAGGTGCTGCTCATTTCGAGGTTGCAGGTGAATACAGTCCGGAACAGGTCGGTCGGCAAGGCGCCGGCCGGCCAGACCTTGTCCGGCAGCGGCGATGGCGTCGGATTCTTGCCGCCGCCCTTGCCGTTGCCGTTGCCATTGCTGCTGCCGCCTGGCGCCGGGTCGGTGTTTTTCCAGGCGCCTGGCGATTTGCCGGCGCAGGCGCCGGGGTCGTTGGGGCGGGCGCTGACCAAGCCGGACTGGAAGCCCGATGGACCGGCGCACACGACCGCCGCCATGCCCGGCTGGCTGTGCAGGGTCAGCAGAACGCCGGATGCTGCGGCACCGGCGCGGGTGAAGCGGCGGCGCGCAGCGCCTTTCGCGCTCAGTTGCTTGCCTGGCTGTTGTTCGTTGGCCACGTCGTCGTCCTTGCGAATTATGTGGGGCAGCTCAGCCGCCCATGATACTTAGTGAACAAGCAAGTACCGTTCCAGATACGAGTTTCACCTATGGAACAGCTGGAAAATCAGGTGCTTAGCCACGGAAAAGGGGGCTCGGATGCCCCCCGGCGGGCAATCATATCTTGAACTGTAAGAATTATCGACACCTAAAGGAAACTATCCAGCTGCTACTTCCTGTCAGAAGAAGCTCTCGGGAATGACCAGGATATCGCCGGGGCGCATCGGCACGTTGGCGGAAATGTCGCCATCCTTGATCAGGTCGTTCAAGCGCACGGTGAACTGTTGCTGCTTGCCGTCGACCATGCGGATGATGCTGGCCTTGTTGCCTGCCGCGAATTCCGTGACCCCGCCGACGGCAATCATCACGTCCAGGATCGACATGTCGCGGCGGTAAGGCAGCGATTGCGGCTTGGCGGCCTGGCCGATCACGCGGATCTGCTCGCCATACGTGCCGACGAAGCCGGTGACGATGACGGTGACCACCGGTTGCTGGATGAACTTAGCCAGCGCTTTTTCGATGTCGCGCGCCAGTTCGGTCGAGGTCTTGCCGCTGGCCGGCAAGTCTTCCACCAGCGGGGTGGTGATCTTGCCGTCAGGGCGCACCGGCACCACTTGCGACACTTCCGGATTGCGCCAGACGATGATGCTCAGGTTGTCGCCCGGGCCAATCAGGTAATCGGTTTGCGGCACGACGCCGGCGTCGGCCGGGGCGCCGCCATGGGGCGTGGAGCAGCCGCCCAGGCCCAGGGCGCCGAGGACCACGGCGCTCGCGGCGAGAACGCGGGCCAGCTTGGTTTGCATATTCACATTATTCTCCTTGTTTGCTTTTTAGCATTGCCTGTTATACCACGAGTCTTGCTATTTTACCTTCTATTTCTGTGCGCCACCTTGTTGCAGCAGTTCGTGCACGTGGCGCACCGGGATCGCGTAGCTGATGCCGCTGGGGGCGGTGATCGCGCTTTCCTTCATGCCCTTGACCAGGGTCATATTGATGACCGCCACCACGGTGCCGGTTTCGGGATCATACACGGGGCTGCCACTATTGCTGGGGTAAGCCGTGCCGTCGAGCTGGTAAATCGTGAACGGGGCGCCACGCTGCAGCTGCAGCACGGCGCGCGGATTGAGGCCGCGCGAAGTCGGGGTCGGCAGGATGGCCGGCGTCTGCGCCGCCAGCAGGGCGCGGTGGGTGACCGGGTTCAGGCCCAGCATGATGCCCAGCGGATAGCCGGTAAACACCAGGTCGCTGCCTTCGTCCAGCATGTCGCTGCTGCCCAGGGTCAGCGCCGGCAGCGGCGTGCCTTTCATGCGCAGGTGCACCAGGTCGTGCGCGCGGTCGATAGTGACCACGCTCGCTTCGCGGAACTGCAGCTGGTCGCCCTTGCCGGTGACAATGCCCAGGGTTTCCAGTTTTTCCGCATCGAGCGCCGTGACCGCATGGGCGTTGGTAATGACCGACAGTCCGTCACCTACCACAAAGCCGGTGGCATGGAATACGATGGCAGGGCTGCGCGTGCGGTTGAAGGTGCCGATGCCGACTACGCTGGGCTTGACCGCGGCGATGGTGCGCGTCAGCGGAGCGGCCCCGGCCAGCGGGCTGGCGCAGCCCAGGCAGGCTGCCAGGAAAAGTGAAATCAGCTTGGCCATGCAGCCTCCAAAATGGTGAATTGCCGTAGGGAAATGTTAAATTCTTTTCGTCAGCAGGGTGCAACAGGCATAAATTAATAGTAACAGGCAGCGCGTTCTGCTGTATGATAGAGATTAGATGTTATTTAGGCAATATTAGATGTGGGCATTGCGACAGTTTGCCTGCCTAACCAGGGATGAGTGATCGAAATGGCAGAGATTTTGGCATTGCTGTTGACCTTTCTTAAGGCAATCGGGAAATACCGCTGGTATGCAGTGGCGATTGCCTGGCTGGTCGCCGTCATCGGCTGGGCGGTGGTGTACCGCCTGCCGAGCGACTACCAGGCGTCGGCCAGGGTGTACGTCGACACCCAGAGCATCCTGAAACCGCTGATGGCGGGCATGACCACCACGCCCAATGTGGAGCAGCAGGTGATGTTCATGCGCCGTACCCTGATCAGCCGGCCCAATGTGGAGCGCGTGCTGCGCATGGTGGACCTGGACATCAAGGCCAAGGACAGCAAGGAGCACGAGCGCCAGGTCGACGAGCTGATGACCGCGATCAAGGTCACCGGCACCGAGCGCGACGACATCTACACCATCTCGTACAACAATGAGAACCCCAAGCTGGGCAAGGACGTGGTGCAGTCGCTGCTGACCATCTTCGTCGAAGGTTCCTTCGGCGGCAAGAAGCAGGATTCGGAAAAGGCCGTGCAGTTCATCGACGACCAGATCAAGATGTACGAGGAGCGCCTGGCAGCCGGCGAAAACGCGCTGAAGGAATTCAAGATCCGCCACATGGGCCTGCTGCCGCGCCAGGGCACCGACTATTCGACCAACCTGGGCGACCTGTCCGAAAAGCTGAACCAGGCGCGCCTGGAACTGCTGGAAGCGGAACAGGCACGCAATGCCATCAAGCGCCAGATTGCCGGCGAAGACATGGCGCCGGCCGCCGATGCCACCAATATTTCCAACCCTGAACTCGACGGCCGCATCTCGACGCTGGAAAAACAGCTCGACAGCCTGCGCATGCAATATACCGAAGAGCATCCGGACATCGTCTCGGCCAAGCGCCTGATCGCCAACCTGCAGCAGCGCAAGAAGGACGAGGCGAAGAAGGCGGCCAAGAGCGGCGACCCGGGCATGGGCTACAGCCCGATGCTGCAGCAAATGAACGTGGCGCTGTCGGTGGAGGAAGCGCGCGTGGCCTCACTCAAGGCGCGCGTTGGCGAATATACCGCGCGCATGGAGCGCATGCGCTCGCAAAGCACGGCAGCACCGGAAGTCGAAGCGCAGCTGGCCCAGCTCAACCGCGACTATTCGATCAACAAGGAAAACTACGAAAAGCTGGTGCAGCGCCGCGAAGCGGCCAAGCTGTCCGGCGACCTCAGCTCGGCAACCGACATGATGAGTTTCCGCGTGATCGACCCGCCGATCGTGCCGCAAACCCCGATCGGCCCCAACCGCCCGCGCTTCTACTCGATCGTGTTCGTGGCGGCCCTGCTGGCCGGCCTGGGCGGTGCGTTCCTGATGAGCCAGGTCCGTCCTACCTTCCTCAGCCAGCACAGCCTGCGCGAAGTGACCGGCGTGCCGATCCTCGGCACCATCGGCATGAACTGGACCGAGCAGCAGCGCGCCTCGCGCCGGCGCCGGCTGTATGCCTTCGGCCTGGCCGTGGCCTCGCTGCTGACCGCCTTTGGCGGTGTCATGACCGTTACCTTGCTGCGCGCCGCTTGAGTCGCGCAACACCCAGGGAGTCCACAAGTGAGCATTATTGAAAAAGCCGCCAATCGCCTCGGGCAAGCGCGTCCTGCCGACGCCGCTGCCGAGACCACCGTTTCCCCAGCACCGGCCGCGGCTCCGGTAGCTGAAGCAGTGCACGCGGCCCCGGCCGCTACTGTTCCGGCTGCTGCCCCGGCCGCGCCGGCCCCGGCGGCAGCGCCGCTGATGCCGACCCTGGCTACCCTGCAGCCGCACGGCGACGCCAGCCGCCGCACCACCCATACTGTGGAGCTGGACCTGATGCGCATGCACGAATCCGGCCTGGTGACTGCTGCCGGCGGCCGCACCGCGCTGGTGGAAGACTTCCGCATCATCAAGCGCCCGCTGATCAAGCGTGCCTTCGGCGCGCGCAAGCCGGGCGACAACCCGGGCAACCTGATCATGATCACCAGCTCGCTGCCCGGCGAAGGCAAGACTTTCTGCGCCATCAACCTGGCCATGAGCATTGCCATGGAACTGGACCACACCGTGCTGCTGGTCGACGCCGACGTGGCGCGTCCTTCGGTGCTGCGCACGCTCGGCCTGCCGGCCCAGCGCGGCCTGATGGATATCCTGCTGGACGACAATGTCGACATGGCCGATGTCATGCTGCGCACCAATGTCAACACCCTGTCGATCCTGCCGGCCGGCACCAGCTCGCCGCGCGCGACCGAGCTGCTGGCTTCGCACATGATGAAAAACCTGGTGAACGAGATCGCGAACCGCTACCCGGACCGTATCGTGATCTTCGATTCGCCGCCGCTGCTGCTGACTTCCGAATCACATGTGCTGGCGTCGAACATGGGCCAGATCGTGATGGTGGTGGAGTCGGAACGCACCACCCAGCACGCGGTCAAGGAGTCGCTGCGCCAGCTCGAGGGCTTGAGCAACGTCAACCTGATCTACAACAAGTCGCGTGAATTCCCGGGTACCGAAACCTATGACTATCACTATGGCTAAGCGCGGCCGCCTGGCCCTGCTGCCGCTGGCAGCGGGCTTGTGCGCAGCGTTTCCGGCGCAGGCCGCATGGGATTTCACGCCCACCGCTGCCGCGCGCGCCACGTATTCCGATAATGTCGGGCTGCAAGCCGATGACCGCGCCGACAGCGGCATGGTGCTGCAGCTCACGCCCGGCTTCCAGTTGCTGAACCACTCGCAGCGCTTCGATTTCAGCCTTGACTATGCGCTGAGCCTGTATGAATACGCCGGCGCGCGCCGCAACGGCGCCCAGCGCCACAACCAGGACCTGAACAGCCAGCTCAAGTCGCGCCTGGTCGAGGACTTCCTGTACCTCGATGCCCAGGCCGGCATCCACCAGCAAGCCACGTCGGCTTTCGGCCCGCTGCAAGCCGGCAACGACTACGTGCGCAGCAACCGCACCGAGGTGCGCACCTACCGCATCAGCCCTTACCTGGTGCACCGCTTCGGCGCCTTTGCCAACGGCCAGCTGCGCTACACCCACGACTCGGTCAGCACCGACAACGCCGGCATGCGCCGCAGCGACGGCAATACCATCAGCGCCCAGCTGGCCAGCGGCGCGACCTTCCGCCGCTTCCTGTGGGATGCCACGGCGTCGCGCTCGGTGATCGACGAGCAGCTGCCCAGCATCGGCGGCGGCGCCGAGCGGCAGCAGACCACCAGTTCCAAGGCCGCTAATGTGAACTTGCGCTATGTCGCCACCCCGCAGCTCAACCTCGGCGTGTACGGCGGCTATGACAGCTACGATTTCAGCAGCGTGGGCGGGGCCCAGTCCGGCGCTGCCTATGGCGGCTCGCTGCAGTGGACGCCGTCCGCGCGCACTTCGGTGCAGGCGACGGCCGGCCACCGCTTCTACGGACCCAGCTACAGCCTGGCGCTGCAGCACCGCAGCCGCGGCACCGTGTGGAATATCGGCTACAGCGATTCGGTCAGTTCGACGCGCAGCCAGTTCGTGCTGCCGCAGGCGATCGACACGGCAGCCATGCTGGACAACCTGTTCCGCGCCCAGATTCCCGACGCGCTGCTGCGCGCGGCCGCCGTGCAGGCGTATATCCAGGCGGCAGGCCTGCCGCCGGCGCTGGCCACCAGCGTCAACTTCCTGAGCAACCGCTATTCGCTCAACAAGCAGCTGAACGCCGGCCTGGCATGGCAGCTGGCGCGCACCACCACCACCTTCAGCATGTTCAAGACCAAGCGCCAGATGCTGTCGAGCCAGCAGGTCGACAGCGTCCTGCTGGGCAACACGCTGTCCACCCTGAACGACAACACCGAACAGGTGGGCGGCATGGCCAGCATCAGCTATCGCCCTGGAGCGCAGACGGTGGCGACCCTGCTGGCCAATGCCTCGAACGTCAAATCGTTGAGCGATGCGCGCAGCAGCACCCATCGCGACCTGCGCTTCAACCTGTCGCGCACTTACAGCACGCGCACCACCGGCATCGTGGAATTGCGCCACGTGCGCGGTTCCACCGGGCTGGGCGGCCAGAAGTACACGGAAAATGCCCTGTCCGCGACACTGACAACGAGATTCTAAGCATCAAGGTCTTCCCATGTATGAGAGCTATTACGGGCTGAGCGACAAGCCCTTCCGCCTGCGGCCCGACCCGCATTTCTTCTTCGGCAGCAAGGGCCACAAGCGGGCCATGGCTTACCTGGAGTACGGCCTGTCGCAGGGCGAGGGCTTCATCGTCATCACCGGCGAAGTCGGGGCCGGCAAGACCACCCTGGTGCGCAACCTGTTCAACCAGATCGCGTCGGACAAGATCGTGACTTGCCACCTGGTCAACACCCACCTCAGTTCCGACGACGTGCTGCGCGGCGTGGTGGGCGGCTTCGGCCTACCGTGCGAGGATGCGGCCAGCAAGACCACCCTGCTGGCCCGCCTGGAAGTTTTCCTGCGCCAGTGTGAGCAGGATGGCAAGCGCGCGCTGCTGGTGGTTGACGAAGCGCAGAACCTGACGCCGAAAGTGGTGGAAGAATTGCGCATGCTGTCCAATTTCCAGACCGACGAGAAATCGCTGCTGCAGACTTTCCTGCTGGGCCAGCCGGAATTCCGCGCCACCCTGCACAGTCCCGGCATGTCGCAGTTGCGCCAGCGCGTGATTGCGACCTACCACCTGGGGCCGATGGACAGCTGCGAAAGCAATGCCTATATCGAGCACCGCATGCGCACTGTCGGCTGGCGCGGCAACCCGCACCTGACGCCAGCTGCCTATGCTGCCGTGTTCGAATATACCGGCGGCATCCCGCGCAAGACCAACCACCTGATGGACCGCCTGCTGCTGATGGGCTTCCTGGAAGAGATGCAGGAATTCACCGATGCCGACGTCGACACGGTGATCCGCGATATCGCGCAGGAATTCCAGCCGCCGCCGCCCGAAGCGGCTGCCGACGGCGCCGATGGCGCGGCCATGCATGCCGCCGGCGCTGGCGGCCTCAGCTTCGGCAACCAGTACCCGGCCGTGCTGGACGAGCGCATGATGCGCGTCGAAAAATCGCTGACGTCGGTGCTGTCGATCCTGAAGAAGATCGTGCGTTCGCCGTCCTCTTACAACATCCAACAGGACAGCAACGAATGAGTGCCTTCCGAATCCTATGCGTCGTCGGCGCGCGGCCGAACTTCATGAAGATGGCGCCCATCATGGCCGCCTTCGCGCAGCTCAAGCCGCAGGTCGAGGCGCTGCTGGTGCACACCGGCCAGCACTACGACGTGGCCATGAACCAGCAGTATTTCGATGCGCTGGGCATCCCGAGCCCGGACATCAACCTGGAAGTCGGCTCCGGCAGCCACGCCCAGCAGACCGCCGAAGTGATGAAGCGCTTCGAGCCGGCCATGGATGAGGTGCAGCCGGCTGCCGTGCTGGTGGTGGGCGACGTCAATTCCACCATCGCCTGCGCGCTGGTGGCGGCCAAGAAGGGCGTGCCGGTGATCCACGTCGAAGCAGGCCTGCGCAGCTTCGACCGCGCCATGCCGGAAGAAATCAACCGCGTGCTGACCGACCAGCTATCGGACCTGCTGTTCACCACCGAGGAGAGCGGCGCCGGCAACCTGGCCAGGGAAGGCATCGCAGGCGGGCGCGTGCACTTCGTCGGCAACGTGATGATCGATACCCTGCGCGCCAACCTGGCGCGCGCCATTCCGGCGCCGCAGATCGCGGCCGGCGCCGGGCGCCCGGACTTCCGGGCCGGCAAGGGCGAATACGCCGTGCTGACCCTGCACCGGCCGTCGAACGTGGACGACAAGGCCGTGCTGCAAGGCTTGCTGGAAACCGCCGCCAGGATTTCGGAACGCACGCCGGTGATCTTCCCGGTGCACCCGCGCACCCGCGCCACCATCGAGAAATTCGGCCTGAGCCACCTGCTGGACCGCCCGGAAGTGCTGCTGCTGCCGCCCATGGGCTACCTCGAGATGCTGGGCCTGATGCGCGATGCGCGCGTGGTGCTGACCGATTCCGGCGGCATCCAGGAAGAGACCACCGCGCTCGGCACGCCATGCATCACGCTGCGCCACAACACCGAGCGCCCGATCACCGTCGACGAAGGCACCAACACCATTGCCGGCAACGACCCGGCGCATGTCTGGGCTGCCTATGAGGCGCAGCTGGCCGGCGCCGGCAAGGCCGGCCGCATCCCGCACTTCTGGGACGGCCGCGCCGCCGAGCGCATTGCCGCCATCGTGCTGGACTGGCTGAAGGCGCGGGGCTGAACATGGGCGCGGCCGTTCGCAATGCCATGACCATCGACGTGGAAGACTACTTCCAGGTGTCGGCGTTCGCGCCGCACATCAGCCGCGAAAGCTGGCCGCAGCGCGAGTGCCGGGTCGAGGCGAACATCGACCGCGTGCTGGCCGTCCTGGACGACGGCCGGGCCAAGGGCACCTTCTTCACCCTGGGCTGGATCGCCGAACGCTATCCGGACATGGTGCGCCGCATCGTCGCCGGCGGCCATGAACTGGCCAGCCACGGCTACGGCCACCTGCGCGCTTCCGACCAGTCGCGCGGGCAGTTCATGGACGATGTCTCGCGCAGCAAGAAGATCCTGGAAGACATCGGCGGCCAGCAGGTGATCGGCTACCGCGCGCCCAGCTTTTCGATCGGGCCGGGCAACCTGTGGGCGCTGGACGTGCTGCAGGAAGCGGGCTACCGCTACAGCTCCTCGATCTACCCGATTGCGCACGACCATTACGGCATGCCCGATGCGCCGCGCTTTGCCTTCCACCCGAACGGCGCGCAAGGCTTGCTGGAAGTGCCGATCACCACCGTGCGCATCGGCCAGCGCAACCTGCCGGCCGGCGGCGGCGGCTATTTCCGGCTGCTGCCCTATGCGCTGTCGCGCGGCATGATGCGGCGCGTGAACAGGCAAGACGGCCAGCCGGCCATCTTCTACTGCCACCCGTGGGAGCTCGATCCGGGCCAGCCGCGCCCTGAAGGGCTGGGGCTGAAGACGCGCTTCCGCCATTACGTCAACCTGCACCGCATGGAGTCGCGCATCAGGGCCCTGACGCGCGACTTCGCGTGGGATCGCATGGACCGCATTTTCCTGGGGCAGCAATGACGTCGATTATCGAAGCGGCGGCGGAGCGCCGCGCGGCACGCGCCAAGGCGGAAGCGGAAGCGGCGACGGCGCTGGCAGTGGCCGCCGGCAAACCGGTAAACCAGTGTCAGGCACAAGAGCCTGACACTTGCCAGGCAGCTGCTGCGGATCAGGGTCAGACCCTCGGGTCTGACCCAGGTTTACCGGTGTTGGTGCAGTTGCTGGGCAGCAGCCCCGACGAACGCGCCCGCTGGGACGCCTTCGTCCAGGCTTGCCCGGAAGCGACCTTCTTCCACCGCAGCGGCTGGCAAACCATCATCGAGCAATGCTACGGCCACCCGACCTGGTTCTTCTACGTGGAAGAGGGCGGCGTGATCACCGGCGTGCTGCCGCTGGCGCGCATGAAAAGCCGCATGTTCGGGCACTACCTCGCCTCGCTTCCCTTCTGCGTCTACGGCGGCGTGGCAGCCAGCACCGACACCGCGCGCAAGCTGCTGGACCAGGCTGCCGAAGAACTGGCCGCCTCGCTCGGCGTGGGCCACCTGGAATACCGCAACTACGCGGCGGCCCACCCAGGCGACCCGAAATGGCAGGGCAAGGACCTGTACTACACCTTCCGCAAGGCGATCAGCGGCAACGACGAAGAAAACATGAACGCCATCCCGCGCAAGCAGCGCGCGATGGTGCGCAAGGGCATCAAGCTCAATCTGCAGGGCGAGGTGGACGACAACGTCGACCGCATGTTCACCGCCTACGCCCACAGCGTGCACCGCCTGGGCACGCCGGTCTTTCCGAAGAAGTATTTCGCCCTGCTCAAGGAAACCTTCAAGGACGATTGCGAGGTGCGCGTCATCACGCAGGACGGCAAGCTGGTGGCCGGCGTGCTGAGCTTCTTCTTCCGCGACGAAGTGCTGCCCTACTACGGCGGCGGCATGGACCTTGCGCGCGAGGTGGCCGGCAATGACTTCATGTACTGGAACCTGATGCAGGCTGCGGCCGCCAAAGGCTACCGCATGTTCGACTTCGGCCGCAGCAAGAAGGGCACCGGCGCCTTCGACTTCAAGAAGAACTGGGGCTTCACGGCCCAGCCGCTGCCTTATGAATACCAGCTGTTCGCGGCCGACGCGCTGCCGGACGTGAACCCGCTGAACCCGAAATACCAGCTTTTCATCAAGCTGTGGAAGGCAATGCCGCTGCCGCTGGCCAATGCGCTCGGCCCTTTCATCGTCAAGAACCTGGGGTAAATCGTGGAAGACCTGCTGCTGCTGGTGCATCGCATGCCCTATCCGCCCAACAAGGGCGACAAGATCCGCTCCTGGCATTTGCTCAAGCACCTGGCGCAACGCTACCGCGTGCACCTGGCCACCTTTGTCGACGATCCGGACGACTGGCAGCACGTGCCCGTGCTGCAGGAGACCTGCGCCTCGTCGCATTTCCTGCCGCTGGCGCCGCGCGCGGCGCGCTTGCGCAGCCTGGGTGCCGTGCTGCGCAACCGCGCCCTGTCCTACGACTATTACCGCCATGCCGGCATGCAGCGCTGGGTCGACGACACCATGCGCCGGCATGGCATCGGCCGCATCGTGGTGTTTTCCTCGCCGATGGCGCAGTACGCCGAGGCCTGGCCGCAAGCGCGCCGGGTGATCGACTTCGTCGACGTCGATTCCGACAAATGGCGCCAGTACGCCGAGCGCAAGCCGTGGCCGGCCAGTGCGGTCTTCAGCTACGAGGCCAGCCGCCTGCTGCGCTATGAGCGCCAGGTTGCGGCCAGCTTCGACGCCGCGCTCTTCGTTTCCGCGCCGGAGGCCGAACTGTTCCGCCGCCTGGCGCCGGAAAGCGCTGCGCGCATCGGCTCCTTCAGCAACGGCGTCGACACGGCATTCTTCGCGCCGGGAAGCTACGCCAATCCCTACGCGCCCGGCGAAAAGGCGCTGGTGTTCTGCGGCGCCATGGATTACTGGCCGAATATCGATGCCGTGCAATGGTTCGCGGACGAGGTGCTGCCGGCCCTGCGCGAGCGCGATCCTGCGGCGCGCTTCGTGATCGTCGGCGCCCGCCCGTCGGCCGAGGTGCAGGCGCTGGCGGCGCGGCCCGGCGTTACCGTGACGGGGACCGTCCCTGACGTGCGGGCCTATGTGGCGCATGCCGCGCTGTCGGTAGCGCCGCTGCGCATCGCGCGCGGCATCCAGAACAAGGTGCTGGAAGCGATGGCGATGGCGAAAGCGGTGCTGGTGACGCCGCAGGCGCTGGAAGGCATCGATGCGGAAGTGGGGCGCGAACTGCTGCTGGCTGACGATGCCGCGCGCTGGATTGCCGCCGCAACGGCTGCCCTGGCCGGCCCGGCAAGCGGGCTTGACGCACTTGGCGCTGCGGCGCGCGCGCGCGTCGTGGCGGACTACAGCTGGGATGCCCGGCTGGCGCCCCTGGACCGCATGATCGAAACCCCGGCTGCGCGGCAAGCTGGCGCAGCCCCAGCCCTTTGGACACCGGCATGAATACCCTACCTTCCACCGGACCTGCCACGGCGCCCGGCGCGGCGACCGGACCCGTAGCGCACGCCCGCAACGCGCTGCTGGTGGCGCTGGTCATGCTGCTGCCGCTGCTGGTGTTCCATGAAACCGCCTTCAGCATCGCCCAGATCTGGGAGCGCTCCGAGACCTTTGCGCACGGTTACCTGATCCTGCCCATCAGCCTGTGGCTGGTGTGGCGCGAGCGCGCGGCGCTGCAGCAGTTGCCGCTGCAGCCGTGCTGGCCGGCCTTGCTCCTGCTGGCCGGCTGCGGCGCGGCCTGGCTGTTGGCCGACCTGGCTGAAGTGGGCATCGTGCGCCAGTACGCGCTGGCCGCCATGCTGCCGCTGACCGTGCTGGCCGTGCTGGGCAAGCGCATTGCCGGCGCCTTGCTGTTCCCGTTGGCCTTCATCCTGTTCGCGGTGCCGGTCGGCGAAAGCCTGGTGCCGCCGCTGATCGACCTGACCGCCAACTTCACCGTCCAGGCGCTGCGCCTGACCGGCATACCAGTCCTGCGCGAAGGGAACAACTTCGCCATCCCCAGCGGCAACTGGTCGGTGGTCGATGCCTGCAGCGGCCTGCGCTACCTGATCTCGTCGATCACCCTGGGCTGCCTGTTTGCCTATCTGAGCTACCGCACCGCCTGGCGCCGCGCCGCCTTCATCGTGGCATCGATCCTGGTACCGATCGCGGCCAACGGGGTGCGCGCCTACATGATCGTGATGATGGGCCACCTGAGCGGCATGACGCTGGCGGTCGGCGTCGACCACCTGATCTACGGCTGGCTGTTCTTTGGCATCGTCATGCTGCTGCTGTTCTGGGTCGGCAGCTTCTGGCGCGAAGACGCCCAGGCGGCGCGCAGCGGCCCGGCCGCGGCCCGGCCGCCGCTGGCCTTGCCCTTGCGCCCGCTGGCCGGCGGCGTGGCGGCCGTGCTGGCCGTGCTGGTGGTGTGGCCGGCGCTGGCTGCGCGCGCCGACCAGGCCACCGTGGCCGCAGCGCCAGCCAGTCTCGCGCTGGCCTCGCCGGCGCCGGCCGGACCGGCCTTCACCACCTGGCAGCCCGACTATGCCCCGGCCAGCAGCACGCTGCGCCAGTTCTATCCCGGCAAGCCGCCGGTCGGCCTGACCGTGCTGTTCTACCGCGATGCCCCGGGCAGCGCCAAGCTGGTCAGCTCGACCAACCGCATCGGCCAGCAGAAGGGCGCGTTCCACGAAAACAGTTCGGGCCTGCGCGACGAGAATTTCGGCGGCCGCCATATGGCCGTGCGCGAAGCCATGCTGGGCTTTGAGGGACGGCGCCTGCTCGTGTGGCAGTGGTACTGGGTCAACGGCAGCATGACCAGCAGCCATTACGTCGGCAAGCTGCTGCAGATCAAGGGCAAGCTCCTGGCCGGCAACGGCGATGGCGCAGCCGTGATGGTGTTTGCACCCTATGATGAAGACCCGGCTGCGGCGCGTGCCGCCATGCGCGCCTTCCTGGATAGCAACCTCGAGCCATTGGACCGGGCCCTGGCCGGCACCCGGCGTCCCTGATTCCCTGCCATGAACGACATCCCACTCATCGTCCACCTGACGTATGCCCTGGATTTTGGCGGCATGGAAAACCTCATGGTCGAGCGCATCAACCGCATGCCTGCCGAGCGTTACCGCCACGCCATCGTGTGCCTGACGCGGGTCAACCCGGACTTCGTCAAGCGCATCAGCAAGCCCGGCGTCGCCGTGCATACCCTGGGCAAGCAGCCCGGCCTGTCGCCGGCCACGCACGGCGTGCTGTGGCGCCTGTTGCGCGCGCTGCAGCCGGCCGTGCTGCACACCTATAACTTCTCGGCCATCGAATATGCGCCGGCGGCGCTGCTGGCCGGGGTGCCGGTGCGCGTCAACGGCGCCCATGGCCGCGACCACACCGACCCGGACGGCAGCAACCGCAAGCACAATTTCCTGCGCCGCCTGATGCTGCCGTTCTACGACGTGTGCTATGCCAATTCGGCCGCCATGGAACAGTGGAACCGCGACGTGATCGGCGTGCCTCCTGCCAAGAGCCGCCTGCTGGCCAACGGCATCGACACCGAGCGCTTCCGCGTGCGCGGCGACAGCGAGGCGCGTCCCTTCTTCAACGATGGCGAAATCGTCATCGGCGCGGTCGGCCGCGTGCAGGACGTGAAGGATCACGCCACCCTGATGGATGCCTTCCTGCTGCTGCGCCAATTGCTGCCGCAGCAGAGCGAACGCCTGCGGCTGGCGATTGTCGGCGACGGCCCGCTGCTGCAGAAATTGCGCGACAAGGCGGCCGCAGCCGGCATTGCCGGCGCCGTGTGGCTGCCGGGTGCGCGCAACGACGTGCCCGACATCCTGCGCAGCTTCGACGTCTTCGCCATGTCTTCGATCGCCGAGGGCACGCCCGGCTCGGCCCTGGAAGCCATGGCCAGCGGCCTGCCGGTGGTGGGCACGCGCGTGGGCGGCATACCGGAAGTGATCGAAAACGGCATCACCGGCCAGCTGGTGCCGCCGTCGAACGCGGCCGCCATGGCGGCCGCGCTGAAGCACTATGTGGAAGCGCCGGCGCTGGCGCGCCGCCACGGCCAGGCCGGCCGCGAGCGGGTGCTGCGCAAGTACAGCATGCCGGCCATGGTGGCCGGCTACCAGGACATGTACGACAGTTTGTGCGAACGCAAGCTCAAGATAAGAAAGCCAGTACCATCATGTGCGGAATAACAGGGATCATGGATGCGCGCGGCGGGCGCGCGGTGGACGAGGCGCTGCTGCGCCGCATGAACGACACCCAGCATCATCGCGGGCCCGACGAGGGCGACGTGTATATCGAGCCGGGCGTGGGCTTTGGCCACCGCCGCCTGTCGGTGATCGACATTGCGCTCGGCCAGCAGCCGCTTGGCAACGAAGACGGCAGCGTGATGGTCTGCTACAACGGCGAGATCTACAACTACCGCGAACTGACCGCGCAGCTGAAAGCGCTCGGCCACACCTTCAAGACCAGGAGCGACACCGAAGTGATCGTGCACGCCTGGGAAGAGTGGGGCGAGGATTGCGTGCACCATTTCCGCGGCATGTTCGCCATCGGCCTGTGGGACCGCAACAAGCAGGTGATGTTCCTGGCGCGCGACCGACTGGGCGTCAAGCCGCTGTATTACGCCATGACGCCGGACGGCTGGTTCGCCTTCAGCTCCGAACTGAAGGCGCTGCGCATGCATCCATCGCTGCCGCGCGAGATCGACCCGCAAGCGGTGGAAGACTATTTCGCCTACGGCTACGTGCCGGAGCCGAAGACCATCTACAAGGGCGCGCTCAAGCTGTCGCCGGGCTTCCGCCTGACCCAGAAAGTCGGCGCGCCGCTGGCGGCGCCGGAGCAGTTCTGGGACGTGCCGTTCAAGCTGCACGAAAAGATGACCGAGAGCGATGCCCAGGGCGAACTGGTGGAGCGCCTGCGCGAGGCGGTGAAGATCCGCCTGGTGGCGGAAGTGCCGCTGGGCGCCTTCCTGTCCGGCGGCGTCGATTCCTCCGCCGTGGTGGCCATGATGGCCGGTTTGGATGAAGGCGCCGTGCACACCTGCTCGATCGCCTTCAAGGACAAGGCTTTCGACGAATCGGAATACGCGCGGCAGGTGGCCGGGCTGTACAAGACCGACCACTTCGTGGAAACCGTCGACACCGACGACTACGGCCTGCTCGACACCCTGGCCCACCTGTACGACGAACCGTATGCCGACAGTTCGGCGATCCCGACCTACCGCGTCTGCCAGCTGGCGCGCAAGCGCGTCACCGTGGCGCTGTCGGGCGACGGCGGCGACGAGAACCTGGCCGGCTACCGCCGCTACCGCTATGCGATGGCGGAGCAGAGCGTGCGCGGGCGCATTCCCGAAGCGCTGCGCAAGCCGGTGTTCGGCACCCTGGGCCGGGTCTACCCGAAGGCCGACTGGGCGCCGCGCGTGCTGCGCGCCAAGACCACCTTTGAAGCGCTGTCTCGCGACCTGGTGGAGGGCTATTTCCACGGCGTGTCGATCATGTCCGACGCCATGCGCGCACGCCTCTTTTCGGCGAAATTCCGCGCCGGCCTGCAGGGCTATGGCGCGATCGACGTGATGCGCGGCCACGCGGCCAGGTCGCCGACCGACGATCCGCTGTCGATGATCCAGTACCTGGACATGAAGACCTACCTGCCGGGCGACATCCTGACCAAGGTCGACCGCGCCTCGATGGCGCATGCGCTGGAAGTGCGGGTGCCGCTGCTGGACCACAAGCTGGTCGAGTGGATTTCCGGCCTGCCGCCGGAGATGAAGCTGAAGGGCAGCGAAGGCAAGTACATCTTCAAGAAATCGATGGAGAAGTACCTGCCGCACGATATCCTGTACCGCCGCAAGCAGGGCTTCGCGGTGCCGCTGGCGGCCTGGTTCCGCGGCCCGCTGCGCGCGCGCGTGCAGCAGGCGTTGCTGGGGCCGGCCCTGGCCGATACCGGCATGTTCAACCAGGACTTCCTGCGCGAACTGGTGGAGCAGCACCTGTCCGGCCGGCGCGACTACAGCGCCCCGATCTGGTCCCTGCTGATGTTTGAAGCCTTCCTGAAAAAAGAGATGCAGGCATGAGTATCCGTATCCTGCACGTGCTGGACCATTCGATCCCGCTGCACAGCGGCTATACCTTCCGCACGCGTTCCATTTTGCAGGCCCAGCGCGCGCGCGGCTGGCAGACCTTCCATATCACCAGCCCGAAACAGGGCGCAAGCGGCGCGCCGCGCGAGACGGTCGACGGCCTGGAGTTCTACCGCACGCCGCCGGCCAGCGGGCCGCTGGCGCAACTGCCGGTGCTGAACCAGGTGGCGGTGATCAACGCCCTGGCGGCACGCCTGCTGGAAGTGGCGCAGGAAGTGAAGCCCGACGTGCTGCACGCGCATTCGCCGGCGCTGAATGCGGTGGCCGCGCTGCGCGTGGGCCGCAAGCTCGGCATTCCTGTCGTGTACGAGATCCGCGCCTTCTGGGAAGACGCCGCGGTCGACCACGGCACCAGCAAGGAGTGGGGCTTGCGCTACCGCCTGACGCGCGCCATGGAAACCTGGGCCCTGCAACGCGTCGATGCCGCCACCACGATTTGCGAAGGCTTGCGCAGCGAGATCATCGGGCGCGGCATCCCGGCCAAGAAAATCGAAGTGATCCCGAACGCCGTCGATATCGGCGACTTCTCGGTCGGCGGCGCGCGCGACGAAGCGCTGGCGCGGCAACTGGGCCTGGAAGGCAAGACCGTGCTGGGCTTCATCGGGTCCTTCTATGCCTACGAGGGACTGGACATCCTGCTCAACGCCCTGCCGGCCATGCTGGCGCAGCGCCAGGAGATCCGCGTGCTGCTGGTCGGCGGCGGGCCGCAGGACGCCGCGCTGCGCGCACAGGCCCAGGCGCTCGGCATCGGCGACAAGGTGGTCTTCACCGGCCGCGTGCCGCACAGCGAAGTGCAGCGCTACTACAACCTGGTGGACGTGCTGTGCTACCCGCGCCACAAGATGCGCCTGACCGACCTGGTGACGCCGCTCAAGCCGCTGGAAGCCATGGCGCAGGGCCGCCTGCTGGTGGCCTCGGACGTGGGCGGCCACAAGGAACTGATCGACGACGGCCGCACCGGCGTGCTGTTTACCGCCGGCGACGCCGCATCGTTGTCGCAGCAGGTGCTGGCGTTGCTGGAAGCGCCGCAGACATGGCAGGAGTTCCGCCAGTCGGGGCGCCGCTTTGTGGAGGAAGAACGCAACTGGACCGCCAGCGTGGCGCGCTACCGCAACGTGTACGGCAGCATCACGGAGAAAGCACTGGCATGAACGCGCCGCAGCAAGCATTCGCCGCCGTGCCGCGCGCCGAGGAGGCGCCGGAAGTGCAACGCATTGCCCTGGTCGGGCCGCTGCCGCCGCCTTCCGGCGGCATGGCCAACCAAGCCTTGCAGCTGGCCGGCTTGCTGCGCGAGGCCGGCATCGCGGTCGACTTCGTCCAGACCAACGCGCCGTACCGCCCGGCCTGGGCCGGCAAGGTGCGCGGCGTGCGCGCCCTGTTCCGCATGCTGCCGTATGTGGCAAGCCTGTGGCGCGCCGCCGGGCGCGTGCAGGTGTTCCATGTGATGGCCAATTCCGGCTGGTCCTGGCACCTGTTTGCCGCGCCGGCGATCTGGATCGCGCACCTGCGCGGCACGCCGGTGGTGGTCAATTACCGCGGCGGCGAGGCTGCCAACTTCCTCAAGCAGGCTGCGGCCTGGATGCGCCCCAGCCTGCGCCGCTGCGCCGCCCTGGCCGTGCCGTCGGGCTTCCTGGCGCACGTCTTCGGCCAGCACGGCATCGATTCCGTGGTGGTGCCCAATATCGTCAACCTGGAGCGCTTTGCCGCCGACGCGGCGCCGCGCGCGCGCGGCGCCTTGCGCCTGCTGGTGGCGCGCAACCTGGAAGACATCTACGACAACGCCAGCGCGCTGCGCGCTTTCGCCGTCATCCGGCAAACACATCCCGAGGCCACGCTCACGGTGGCCGGTTCCGGCCCGCTGCGCGGCGAACTTGAACAACTGGCCCAGGGACTGGGCGTGGCGCACGCTGTCCGCTTTACCGGCCGCGTCGATACCGCCGACATGCCGGGCCTGTACCGCAATGCCGACATCATGCTGAATCCCAGCCTGGTCGACAACATGCCCAATTCCGTGCTGGAAGCCCTGGCCAGCGGCGCCCTGGTGGTCAGCACCAACGTCGGCGGCGTGCCCTACGTGGTGGAAGACGGCAAGACCGCGCTGCTGGTGCCGCCGGCCAATCCTGCCGCCATGGCGCAAGCCGTGCTGCGCCTGGCCGAACAACCGGCGCTGGCCGAGGCGTTGCGCAGCGCCGGGCGCGCCAGCGTGGCGCAATATGCCTGGTCCAGCGTCAAGCCGCGCCTGCTGGATGTTTACCGCCAGGCCCTGGCAAGCAAAGGAGGGCGCCGCCCATGATGTACACCGCCCTGGTTTCCGGCGTGCTGTTCCCGCTGCATGAAAAGCTCAAGAAGCACAGCAGCGTGGCCGTGCGCCGCCATATGGAGCAGACCCAGTACTGGCCGCCGGCCCGGCTGCAGGAATTGCAGATCGAACGCTTGCGCGCCCTGCTGCTGCGCGCCCAGCAGCAGGTGCCGTATTACCGCGCAGCCTTTGCCCGCATCGGCTTCGATGCCGCGCGCGACTTCAAAGGCGTGGCGGACCTGGTGCGCCTGCCGCTGCTGGACAAGGCAACGATCCGCGAAAACATCGAAACGCTGAAAGCCGACGATGCCCGGAACCTGGTGCGCTACAACACCGGCGGCTCCACCGGTGCGCCGCTGACCTTCTTCGTCGGGCGCCACCGCGTCAGCCACGACGTGGCCGCCAAGTGGCGCGCCACGCGCTGGTGGAATGTCGATATCGGCGACCGCGAGATCGTGATCTGGGGCTCGCCCATCGAATTGAGTGCGCAGGACCGCGTGCGCATGGTGCGCGACACCCTGATGCGGACCGAATTGATGTCGGCTTTCGCCACCACCGAAGCGGGACTGGACGGCCACGTGGAACGCATCCGCCAGCGCAAGCCGAAGATGCTGTTCGGCTATCCGACCGTGCTGGCGCGCATTGCCTCGCATGCCGAGGACAAGGGCATCCGGCTCGACAAGCTGGGCATCCGCGTTGCCTTCGTCACTTCCGAATGCCTGTACCCCTCGCAGCGCGAGCAGATCGAGCGCGTGTTCGGCTGCCCGGTGGCCAACGGCTACGGCGGCCGCGACTCCGGCTTCATCGCCCACCAGTGCCCGGCCGGCAAGCTGCACATCACCAGCGAAGACATCGTGATCGAAGTGCTGGACCCGGAAGGCCGGCAACTGCCGCCCGGCGAATCGGGCGAGATCGTGGTGACGCATTTGCAGTCGGGCGATTTCCCCTTCATCCGCTACCGCACCGGCGACGTCGGCGCGCTGGACACCGAGCCATGCAGCTGCGGCCGCACCTTGCCGGTGCTCAAGGAAATCCACGGCCGCACCACCGACTTCCTGATCAACCAGGACGGCACCCTGATTCACAGCGCCGCGCTGGCCTACATCATGCGCGACCTGCCGGCGGTGCGCGCCTTCAAGGTGATCCAGGAAACGCTGGACTGGACCCGCGTGCAGATCGTGTACGACGGCCTGTTCGACGACAAGGCGCGGCAGGCGGTCGAAGCCGGCTTCCATGCGCGCATGGGCGAGCAGGTGAAGATCGACGTGGAACTGGTGCCGGAAATCCTGCCGGAAAAGAGCGGCAAATACCGCTATTGCGTGACCAAGCTGGAGACCCCATGGAACGCCTTGACCAAGTAAGCCGGGAGGCGCCATGCGCGACATAATCATTACCCTGATCGTATTCGGCTCGCTGCCGTTCGTTTTCAAGCGCCCCTTTTATGGCGCCGTGCTGTGGATCTGGATCAGCGTGATGAACCCGCACACACAGAGCTGGGGCTGGGCGCAAAGCATGCCGTTCGCCGCCATCATCGCGGGGACCACGGTGCTGGCAATGATGGCCAGGCCGAGAGAGGTGAAGTTTCCGAATACCACCCTGACCTGGCTCCTGGTGGCGTTTACGGGCTGGATGTGCCTGACGACCCTGTTTGCCATCGGCCCGGAAAACCCGCTGCCGCTGCTGAACAAGGTCGTGAAGATCATGCTCATGACCCTGGTCGTGGCCATGCTGGTGCGCACCCGCAGGGACATTGAAATGGTGGTGTGGGCCATCGTGGTCTCGCTGGGCTTCTATGGCGTGAAGGGCGGCCTGTTTACCATCCGCAGCGCCGGCGCCTACCGCGTGTGGGGACCGACCGGCACCTTCATCGAAGGCAATAACGAGATCGCGCTGGCCCTGATCATGGTGGTGCCGCTGATGCTGTTCCTGGGCGGCCTGATCACCAGCAAATGGGGCAAACGCGCCATGTGGGCTGCAGCCGGATTGTGCGTGCTGGCCGCCCTGGGCTCCTATTCCCGCGGCGCGGCAGTAGCGCTGGCAGCCATGCTCGGCTTCCTCTGGCTGAAGAGCCAGGAAAAGTTGAAGCTGGGCGCATTGATGGTGGTGCTGGCGCCGCTGGCGCTGGTGTTCATGCCGGAACAATGGCACAGCCGGATCGATACCATCAACACTTACGAGCAGGACAGCTCGGCGATGGGCCGCATCAATGCCTGGAAGATGGCCATCAACCTGGCCAACGACCATCCGCTGTTTGGCGGCGGCTACCAGATCTACAACAAGTTCATCTTCCAGCTCTACGCGCCCAATCCGGACGATATCCACGCCGCCCACAGCATCTATTTCCAGGTGCTGGGTGAACACGGCTATGTTGGCCTGGCGCTCTTCCTGCTGTTGTATCTCGTGGTCTGGCGCAACGGGACCTGGGTGATCAGGCACGCCGGCGAGCTGCCTGAACTGGAATGGACCATCCGGCTGGTGCGCATGCTGCAGGTGAGCCTGATCGGCTTCATGGTTGGCGGCGCCTTCCTCAGCCTGGCCTATTTCGACGTGCCTTACTACATCATGGTGATCATGGTGGCGACCCGCCTGCTGGTACAGAAAACCTTGAAAGAACAGGCGGCGCAAGCGCCCGCCGCGCTTGAAAAGGAGGCGGAAAGTGTGGCTTAAGCGGCAACTGGAACGGGGCGCCTTGTCGCTGCTGTCCGGCGGCGGCAGGCGTGCGCCGGCCATCCTGATTTACCACCGCGTGCTGCCGGCGCAGGACCCGCTGTTCCCGGGCGAGGTGCATCGCGAACAGTTCGAGCGCCAGCTTTGCTGGCTCAAGTCGCGCTTCAATGTGCTGCCGCTGCTGGATGCGGTGCGGCTGGCTGCCGAGGGCAGGCTGCCCGCGCGCAGCGCCTGCATCACCTTCGACGACGGGTATGCCGACAATGCCGAAGTGGCGCTGCCCCTGCTGCAGAAGCATGGCTTGCACGCGAGCTTCTTTATTGCCACCGGCTTCCTGGATGGCGGCCGCATGTGGAACGATACCGTGATCGAAGCAGTGCGGCGCGCGCCGGGCGAGGTGTTCGATGCCAGCGCGCTCGGCCTGGGACGCCACGCCATCGATAGCTGGGAGGCGCGCCGCAGCACCATCGGCGCCCTGATCGGCCAGCTCAAATACCTGCCGATGGAACAGCGCCTGCAGCAGGTCGGCAAGGTGGCCGCCCTTTCCGGCGCAGAGCTGCCGCGCGACCTGATGATGAGCGGCGCGCAGTTGCGCAAGATGCATGCGGCCGGCATGGGCATCGGCGGCCACACGGTCAACCACCCGATCCTGGCGCGCTTGCCGGCCGCGGAGGCGCGGCAGGAAATCGCGCAGGGCAGGGCGGCGCTGGAAGCGGCGCTCGATGCGCCGGTGCGCGCGTTCGCCTACCCGAACGGCAAGCCGGGCCAGGACTACCTGCCCGAGCATGTCGCCATGGTGCGCGAGATGGGCTTTGAGGTTGCCGTGTCGACCTCGTGGGGCGCCAGCCGCGGTGAAACGGACTGGTACCAGCTGCCGCGCTTCACGCCGTGGGATCAGGGCATCGGCAAGTTCGGCCTGCGCCTAGCGCGCAATATGCTGCAGCCGGCAGAACGCGTCTAACCGGCGTCGCCGTCGCCCTTGCGCAGGCGCGACAGCAGGGCCGCAGCCTGGTCATTGAGCGGCAGGCCGTGGCGCCTGAGCAGCTGTACGTGCAGCACCAGGTTCTCCAGCACCAGCTTGGCCGCCACCGCCAGCAAGGTCAGGCGGCGGTCTTCTTCGCTGAAGCTTTCCATGGTGTCGGCCATTTTGCACAAATGGTTGGCGACCAGTTCGCGCAATTCCTGCTCATCGAACGGCAGGTCGGCAAAATCGATCGGGTCTTCCTGCTCCACTTCGTGCATCAACTGCTCGAGTTCCTGCGGGGTGATGCCCATGTGTGGCTCCGGTTATGCACACGAGTTTATTGTAGGCCAAAGCACGCTAGAATAGCTTTCCCATGGCCCAGATCATCTTTACCCAGCAGTTGGCGCGCTTCCTGCCGGTTCCGACGTTGGAAACCCAGGCGGGCACGTTGCGCGCAGCGCTGGACGGGGCCTTTGCCGCAAATCCGCGCCTGGGGGCCTACGTCCTGGACGAACAGGGCCGCCTGCGTGCCAACGTCGTGGTGTTCATCGACGGCAAGCGCAGTGAGCTCGACGAGCCGCTGCGCAGTGATTCCAGGATCCACGTGCTGCAAGCCCTATCGGGAGGATGACATGGCAGACCGCGCTTTTATTGCAAGCCGCAAGGGCTTGTTCGAGCTGGCTTACCGCAATGGCGCATGGGCGCTGGAGGAAGACAAGTCCTTCTTCGGCGACCCGGTATCGATGGTGCTGTACGACGCGCGCGATGGCGCCACGTATGCTTGCCTGAACCTGGGGCACTTCGGCGCCAAGCTTCACCGGCGCGATGCCGGCAGCGCGCAGTGGCAGGAAATCGCAGTGCCGGCCTATCCGCCCAAGCCGCAGGACAGTAGCGACAAGGTCGACTGGACCCTGAAGCAGATCTGGTCGCTCGAAGCAGGCGGCCCGGACCAGCCCGGGGTGCTGTGGGCCGGCACCTTGCCCGGCGGCCTGTTCCGTTCCGGCGACCGCGGCGAAAGCTGGCAACTGGTGGAAGCGCTGTGGCAAGTGCCGGAGCGCGCGCAATGGTTTGGCGGCGGCTACGACGTGCCGGGCATCCACAGCATTTGCGTCGACCCGCGCGACAGCAATGCAGTGCTGGTCGGCGTATCGTGCGGCGGCGCCTGGCTGACGCGCGACGGCGGCGCGAGCTGGCAGCTGCGCACCCAGGGCATGGCTGCGCGCTACATGCCGCCCGAGATGCAGGATGCCGGGGCGGTGCAGGACCCGCATCGCATCGTGCGCTGTACAGCCGAGCCGGACGTGCTGTGGTGCCAGCACCATAACGGCATCTGGCAGTCGCGCAATAACGCGGAGAGCTGGGAAGAAGTTACGGCGCCGCTGTCGAGCTTCGGCTTTGCGGTGGCGGTGCATCCGCGCGACGGCAGGACCGCCTGGTTCGTGCCGGCCGTGGCCGACCAGCAGCGGGTGCCGGTGGAAGCGGCGCTGGCGGTCAACCGCACTGCCGACGGCGGCGCCAGTTTCAGCACCCTGCGCAGCGGGCTGCCGCAGGAACATTGCTATGACCTGGTGTACCGCCACGGGCTGGCGGTGGCGGACGATGGCAAGACCTTGCTGATGGCCTCGACCACCGGCGGGGCCTGGCTGTCGACCAACGGCGGCGAGCACTGGCAAACCATTTCCACCACGCTGCCGCCGGTGTACGCGGTACGCTTCAACTAAGGCCGTAATAGGACAGGAACATTTCGACGGTGGCGGTGATGACCGCCTCCTGTTCCTGCGGCGTCAGCGGCGCCTTGCCCATCGCCACTTGCGGCCAGAGGGCGAACGACTTCAACTGGCCTTGCAGCATGTGCGACATGAAGGCCGGATCGCCCGCCTTCAGCACCTTGTCTTCCTGCGCCGCGCGCAGGAAGCTGGCCACGCCTTCTTCCTTCTTGCCCAGTTTGGTCATCATGTCGCCGGCGCGCTGCGGCGCGTGGATGGCTTCCGCAATGGCCACGCGCACCAGGTCGAGGAAGTAGTCGTCGCGCAGCATGGCCATTTTCTGGCGCATCAGTTCGAGCAATTGCGGCTTGAGCGGCTTGCCTTGCTGGTAGCCGATGGCATTCAGGGCGGCACTGCAATCCCACAGTTCCTGCAGGATCTGCTCGAACAGCTCGTCCTTGCTGGCGAAGTGGTTGTAGACGGTGCGTTTGGAAACGCCGGCCTCGGCCGCGATGCGGTCCATGCTGGTGGCTTCGAAACCGCGCGCACGGAATTCGGCGATGGCGGCCGTGATGATGGCGGCGCGCTTGCGGTCGGTGAGTTTGTCGGGTTGGTTCATAAAGAATATTTTACACCGGGTAGTTTACTTTTCCCAAAACAGAAACTACACTGTGTAGTGTAAATTTTCTGAACTGAACATGAAACGAACCCTGCTGATTGGAGCGATCTTCATCATGACTTGCCTTGCATTCAACGCCGCTGATTCTCGCCCTGCATACCGCAATGACGCGCCGCGCCAGCAGCCGGGTTTCCTGAAAATGCTCAAGGTGCTGTGGGACTTCACCTTCAACAAACCGGCCGATACCGTGCCGGCGCAAGCCTTGCCAGTGCGAGCGCTCACTAGCGAGCAGCTGCTGGCAGCGCCTGACAACAGCCTGTTCCGCCTGGGGCATTCGAGCATCCTGTTGAAGCTCAACGGCGAGTTCTGGCTGACCGATCCGGTGTTTTCCAAGCGCGCCTCGCCGGTGCAGTGGGCTGGTCCGGCCCGCTTCCACGCGCCGCCGATCAGCATTGCCGAACTGCCGCCGATCAAGGGCGTAATCCTGTCGCACAACCATTACGACCACCTCGATTACGCCGCCATCCGCGAACTCGAAGCGAAGACCGAATACTTCCTGGCGCCGTTGGGCGTGGGCGACACCCTGGTGTCCTGGGGTGTTCCTGCGGCCAAGGTGCAGCAACTGGGCTGGTGGCAGTCGGCCACGGCCGGCAGCCTGAAGCTCACCGCCACCCCGGCCCAGCATTTTTCCGGACGCACGCTGTGGGACAGCAACAAGACCCTGTGGGCCTCGTGGGTGATCGAGAGCGGCAGCCTGAAAGTGTTTTTCAGTGGCGATACCGGCTACTTCAAGGGCTTCCGCGAGATTGGCGAGCGCTTTGGCCCCTTCGACCTGACGCTGATGGAAACCGGCGCCTACGACCCGAACTGGCCGGACATCCACATGCAGCCGAAGGAAACCATGCAGGCCCACATCGACCTGCGCGGCAAGGTCATGCTGCCGATCCACAACGGCACCTTCGACCTGGCCATGCATAGCTGGGACGACCCGTTCGAAAAGATCACGGCCCTGGCCGCCGCCCGCGGCCAAACCCTGGCGACGCCGATGATCGGCGAAGCCCTCGCTATCGCCCAACCGCAGGCCACCGGCGCCTGGTGGAGGATGCCATGAAACCCTACCAGCAGTTTTTGAGAATGTGGCCCATTCCGCAGCAAGCGGAGTCGTGTTACAGTGAGGAAAATGTTAACCTCATGACAAGTGACTACCATGACCTTACTGAAAGTCTTGCCAGCCCTGCTGGCCAGTCTGGCTATTCTTCCTGCCCAGGCGGAAGGGGTCGGACGTATCGACCGGAGCGTCACGAAGCAGATCTCCGCTGACCTGAAGACTTGCGCCAAACCCGAATGGCCGAAGGAAGCACTGCGCAAGGAGCAAGGCGGGACGGTCATCCTGGCCTTCCTGATTGGCCTGGACGGCAAGGTGCTGGAATCGCGCGTTGAAAAGTCGAGTGGCCATGTCCAGCTGGACCTGGCGGCGCAGGATGGGCTGGCCAAGTGCGCATTCACGCCGCCTGAGAGCGTAGGCCGCACTGAACCGACCTGGACCAAGATGCAGTATGTCTGGACCATCGAGCCCAAAAAGACGCCCGCACAACTGCAAGCCATCTTCGAAAAGGACAAAGCCTTGGCGCTGCAAGGCGACGCTGAAGCCATGTACCGCCTGAGTGTGGCCTATGCAACTGGCCAGGCTACCGAACGCAATAAAGACGAAGCCATGCGCTGGCTGCGCCAGTCCGCCGAACACGGTTTTTCCCTCGCCCAAGAGGGCTTGGGCAATGTGCTGATGATGGGGAAGCAAACAGAACGGCTTCCCGACGAAGGCTGGGCCTGGATCGAGAAAGCTGCTGCCCAGGGCCGCGCCAGCGCGCAAATGACCTTGGGTATGTCGCTGCTGATCGGGCGGGGCAGGGAGCAAGACCTGACGCGCGGGCGCGAACTGCTGGAAAAATCCGGCGCCCAGGGCAACGCCATGGCCATGGCCGTGCTGGGGACATGGCTGCTGCGTGAAGGCGGTGAGCCGCAGCAGGGCCTGAAGCTGATTGAGGAAGCAGCCGATAAACAGGACCGCATGGCGCAGTTTACCTTGGGCGAGGCGCTGGAAAAGGGCGAGCTACTGCCCCAGGACAACGCTCGCGCCCTGGAGTTGTACCGGCGCTCAGCGGCGGGGGGCTACCGGCCGGCGGTCACTGCACTGGCTCGCCTGCAGCCGCAGGCCCAAAAAAATTGATCAGCTTGTTGCACGCCAGGGCGAGGCTGCGCCCGGGCATGCTCACGCTTGAACATTGATCAGCTTGCCGATCGCCTGGCCGAGGGTATTGACGGTCGGGGGCGTGGGCAGCACGCCGGCTGGGATGCGTTGCCCGATGGCGTAATCAAGGCGAGGCGCTCGCAGCGTTGGCGCTGCCTCGGCTTGGGCGCGTGAGCTGTCCTGTTGTGCCCTGGAGAGGGATTGGGTGTCGAGTTGCAGCTGGGAGCGGCTGGCGTCCAGGCGGTCCTGGTCCCGGGCCACCTGGTCGCGATCGAACTGGACCTTGCGTTCGGCAAAGGCCAAGGCTGTCTGCAGAGCGTTGATGGAGTTCAGGGACACCACGAGTCTACCTTGATAGAGGCCTTTCATTCAGGCATCTTGGTCAGCTTAGGCGAAAAGGTGGGCGAATACTAGAGCTCGCTTTGCAAGGGAAAAAAAGGCGCCGCAGCCTTGGAAAATCCTGCGACGCCCGGAGGGGAACTGGGACTAAGGAGGGTTACGGCATCAGAAACGGTAGGCCAGCGACAGCTCCCAGCTGCGGCCGAACAGTGGGCGGGCATTGATCGGGCCGCTGCCGCCCGTGATCAGGCGCGAGTTGCCTTCGGTCAGGCCAAGTTCGTTGGTGATGTTATTGCCGCTCAGGCGGATTTCGATCTTGTCGCCGATGGTGAACAGTGCGCCCAGGTCTACCGTCTTGTACGAAGGCAGGTATTGCAGGTTGGACTGGTCGGCCCAACGGTCGCCGACATAGGTGTACGTGCCGTACAGCTTGAGCGAATTGTTCTCTCCCATCGCGATGCGGTAGGTCGGCGTGAAGCGGTATTGCAGCTTCGGCTGGCGCTGCACCAGCTTGCCTTCGGTCAGCGGGTTGTCCTTGTACTTCGAATCCTGCCAGTTGCCGGACAGGCTCAGCGACAGGTCGCGGATCGGGCGTACCGCCAGCTCCACTTCCACGCCGTCGCCCTTGGAACCGGACACCGAATTCAGGATGGTGCCATTGGACAGGATCTGCTGGAAGGCGATGCCTTCGAAATCGGTGTGGAAGTAATTGATGTAGGCGCTGTACAGCTGGCCCGCAGTCTTGAAGCCTACCTCGTATTGCTTGATCTTCGGCGTCGGCAGGAAGCTGCGGTCGTCGACCTTGGCCTGGGTGCCGGCATTGCGCAAGTCGTCGAAGGCGATGAAGGTGTGGCCCATATTGGCGCGTGCGAACACGCTCATGTCCTTGGCCAGCTTGTAGTTGCCGCCGACGGTGAAGCTGTTGGCGGAGTCGGTGCGGTTCAGCGCCGTGTTGGAGCCGGTCGGCATCGAGGTATTGTTGTTGTAGACGGTCAGCGGATTGTTGTCGGTGTCGCCCGTGGCCAGGTTGGAGATCGTTGCGTCAAGCTTCTGGCGCTCGCGGCGCACGCCGCCGTCGATCTTGATCTTGTCGTTGACCTTCCACTCGTTGGCGATGAACAGCGCGGTATTGCTGCCGTCATAGGAAGCGACCGGGGCGTAGAACACGCTGCCATCCTTGCCGTTGTTGGACACGATGACGCCGTTATCCAGCTTGACGTTGATCAGGCGCGCATTCGGCACGGCCGTCATCAGGTGGCTGCTGCCCAGGTACCACACGTCGTCCGACGAGTAGTTGGCAAAGTAGCCGCCCACGGTCAGGGTGTTGTCCTTGATCCATTCCTTGCTGACGCGGATTTCGTCAGTGAAGGATTTCAACTTCTTTTCGACTGCCCACAGGCCGGCCTGCACCACTTGCTGGTTGGCCGCGACAGGCGTGCCATCGAGGTAGGTAGCCGTGGCGGTGGCGCCGCCAGTCGCGGCCAGGGCCGCCGTGTTGTAAGCCGACATCGACAAGGGGTTGTTACCGGTGAACATGGCAATGGTGTTCAGGTCGCCGTCGAAGTGGTTGAACTTGTTGGAGACGTTCCAGCCATTGAAGTCCTGCTCGAACTCCATGCCCAGCACGGTGGATTTCAGGCCGCGGCCGTCGCCCAGGTCGTAATTCAAGGTCTTGCCCGGCGCGGCTTCCACGGTGAAACGGCGCATTTCGTTGCTCATCAAGGTGCCTTTGAGCGGATCGAAACCGGGGAATTCGGTGATGGTGCGGCCTTCATCGCTGGAAATCAGCGGCACGCCGGTATAGAAGGCATTCTTGTCGTCGGTGCGGCGCACGTAGAAGGTCGCTTCGCCCTGGTCCAGCTTGCGGGTCAGGGTGGCGGTAACCTGGCCGCCGTCATCGGACGGGAAGCCGGAATCGCGCACGCCGTGGGTGTTGCGGTAGAAGCCGCCGATGGTGCCGTACCAGCCATCGGAGATCTTGCCGCCATAAAAGACGTCAATGCGGCGCAGCTCGCCGGTGCCCGTGGTGAAGCGCACCGAGCCTTCCGGCGTGTCGCTGCCCTTTTTCAGGATGAAGTTCATGGTGGCGCCCGGCTGGCCGCTGGAGAAGATGGTGCTCGGGCCGCCGCGCAGCACTTCCACGCGTTCGATGGTGTCGTCCAGGCGGAAGGCCGAGGAGCCCTCGAAGAAGGACAGGGTGGACACCGGATACAGCGGATTGCCCTGCATTTGCACCGAGACGAAAGGCGAATCGGAGCCGGAGGGGAAGCCGCGCACCTGGATGTTGGCGCCGGACTGGCCGCCGGTCGATTCGGCAAACGCGCCCGGCACCAGCTTCATGACGTCGGCAGTGCTGATCGGAGCCGCTTGCTTGAGCTGTTCTTCCGAGGCGGTGGTGATGGAGAAGGCCGAGTCCAGCTTGCGCACGCCGCGGGCGGAGGCCACGCCGGTCACGACCACTTGCTGGATTTCTTTCTGGACGGCGGCGTCTGCCGCAGCCGGGGCTGGCGCGGCTTCCGCTGCGGCTGGCTGGCCTTCCTGTTCCGCGGCCTGGGCCTGGCCGATCAAGGTCAGTACAGCGATGGAAATGGACGACAACAGGAACTTCCGATGGTTTTTCATACGTGTCTCTTCTTTCGTTTTATGTGATTCGGCTTCCAAGGCCTGACCATTGAATCAAGAAATGATATCGATGTCAATCGAAATGTTATCGATGTCATTTTGTTGTTGCAGGGTTTGGAAATCTGTCATAATGCCCCGCATGGCTGTCAATAAAACTATGGAAGACCTCGCCAAGCTGGCAGGGGTTTCAAAAATTACCGTGTCGCGCGCCCTGCGTGGCAGTCCCCTTGTGACGGAAGAAACGCGGGAGAAAGTGCGCCAGATCGCGGAAGCCCAGGGCTACCGCCTGAACGTGAGCGCACGCAACCTGCGCATGGGGCGTTCATACTCGGTGGCAGTGGTGGTGGAAATGACGCCCGAGAAGGGCCGGCCCATGTCCGACCCTTACCCGCTGGAATTGCTGGGCGGGATCACGCAGGAGCTGACGACAGCCGGCTACAGCGTGGTGCTGACCTCGCGCCAGCTGCTGGATACCGCCCCGGTGCAAGGCGCCGACGGCTTGATCCTGCTGGGCCAGGGTTCGCATGGCGAAGCGGTGACCGCGCTCAAAAAGCGCAGCCAGCCGCTGGTGGTGTGGGGCGCGCCAGGGGCGGGCTCCGATACCGTGGTGGTCGGCAGCGACAACCGCAAGGGCGGCATCAGTGTCGCCCAGCGCTTCATCGAACTGGGGCGCAAGAAGGTGTTGTTCCTTGGCGACGTGGACCACGCCGAGGTGCAGGAACGCTGCGCGGGCTTTATTGACGCGCTGGGAGGGCAGGGTAGCGTGCACATCATGCGGCCGAAGGCATTTACCTTCGAAGCCGGCTTTGATTGCCTGGACTCCCTGCTGAAGAAGAAGGGCTTGTCGTTCGACGGCGTGTTTGCCGCCAGCGACTTGCTGGCGATGGGCGCGATCCGTGCACTGGCCGAGCGCGAAGTGCGCGTGCCGGAGCAGGTATCGGTCATCGGCTATGACGATACGCCGGGCGCAGTGAGCTTCGTGCCGCCGCTGTCCAGCGTGCACCAGTACCTGCGCGATGGCGGCGTGCTGTTGGCGAAGAAGATGCTGGACCTGCTGGAGGGGCGTCCCGTGGCTTCCGAAACCCTGCCGACCGCGCTGATCGTCCGCGCCACGTAAAAATTTTTTATACCGTTTCCAAACCGGTTTGAACGAAACAGAAGGATGAAGATGCAGCACACTTTCCCCCTCGATGCCTGGTGCATCCGCGAAACGTCCTTCGATGCGGCGTCGAATTTCCTGGATGAGACCCTGTTCGCGCTAGGCAACGGCTACATCGGCCTGCGCGGCACGCCGGAAGAAGGCTATGCGGGCCCGGCCGGCACTTCGCTGGACGGCAGCTACCTGAACGGTTTCTATGAATCGGAACCGATCCAGTACCCCGAAAATGCCTATGGCCTGGCGCGCAACAACCAGTTCATGCTGAACGTGCCAAACGCCAAGGGCATTGCGCTGTGGCTCGGCGAGGAGCGTTTCGACCTGCTGCAGGGCAGTGTCGAAAGCTATGAGCGCCGCCTCGACTTCCGCACCGGCTTGCTGGAGCGCGATGTGCTCTGGCAGGCGCCTTCCGGCCGCCGCGTGCAGCTGCGCAGCCGCCGCCTGGTCAGCTTCGCCAGCAAGCACCTGTTCGCCATCGAATTCACGGTGACGCCGCTTGGTTTCGACGGCGCCGTGCGGCTCGAATGCACGATCGACGGCGTGGTGCGCAACCTGGAGGCTGGCGACGATCCGCGGGTAGGCTCCGCCACGACCGGTCCGGCGCTGGCGCTGGCCGGCACCGAGCTGGCGCCGCACTTCGCGGCCCTGCAGCAGCGCACCCACAACAGCGGTTTCACGCTGGTGTCGGCCGCCGCGCAGGTGCTCGATGCGCCGCATTCGTTCGCGCAGCGCGCCGAGGGTTCGCGCCTTGTGCAGTCGTACACCGTCGATGCGCGCGACGGCCAGGCCGTGCGGCTGGTGAAGTACGGCTGCTATGTCAGTTCGCGCGATTACGCGGCAGACGAATTGCTGGCACGTGCGCGCGCCGAACTGGAAGCGGCGCGTGGCCTGGGCTTCGACAAGCTCGCCGCGCAGCAGGAAGCCTACCTGGCCGAGTTCTGGGCGCAGGCGGACGTGGAAGTGGCGGGCGACGACGCGCTCCAGCAAGGCATCCGTTTCAACCAGTTCCACTTGCTGCAATCGGTGGGCCGCGACGGCAAGACCAATATCTCCGCCAAGGGCGTGACCGGCGAGGGCTACGAAGGCCACTATTTCTGGGACACGGAGATCTACATCTTCCCCTTCTTCCTGTACAACAAGCCGGAGATCGCGCGCAAGCTGCTGGAGTACCGCTACGCCGGCTTGCCCGCCGCACGCGAACGTGCGCGCCAGATGTCGCACGCCAAGGGTGCGTTGTACCCGTGGCGCACCATCGCTGGCGAGGAATGCTCCGCTTACTTCCCGGCCGGCACAGCGCAGTACCACATCAACGCCGACGTTGCCTACTCCATCAAGCAGTACATGGATGCCACCGGCGACGATGCCTACCTGCTGCAATACGGCGCCGAGATCCTGCTTGAAACCGCGCGCATCTGGCTCGGCATCGGCAGCTATAACCGTGGCGGCGCCTTCGTGATCAACGAAGTGACCGGGCCCGACGAATACACGGCGCTGGTGAACAATAACTACTACACCAACGCGATGGCGAAGCTGCACCTGCAATTTGCCGCCTCGGCGGCCGAGCGCATCGCACGCGAATACCCGCAGGACTGGGCGCGCATTGCCGCCGCCGTTGCGCTGGATGACGGCGAGCTTGAAGCATTCCGCAGCGCTGCCGCTGCGATGCTGCTGCCCTATGACGCGGCCCTTGGCATCCACCCGCAGGATGACAGTTTCCTCGACAAGAAGGTGTGGGACTTCGCCGGTACGCCAGCCGAAAAATATCCCCTGCTGCTCCATTACCACCCGATGGTGATCTACCGCCACCAGGTCTGCAAGCAGGCCGACGTGGTGCTGGCGCTGCTGCTGCTCAGCGAACAATTCACGCTGGAAGACAAGAAGCGCGACTTCGATTACTACGAAGCGGTGACGACGCACGATTCCTCGCTGTCGTCCTGCATTTTCAGCATCATCGCCTCCGAAGTGGGCTACGAAGGCAAGGCCTACGACTACTTCATGGAAACCGCCCGGCTCGACCTGGATAACACCCATGGCAATACGCACTACGGCGTGCACACGGCCGCCATGGCCGGAACCTGGCTGGGCGTGGCTTACGGCTTCGGCGGCATGCGCGTGGTGGACGGCAAGGTGCGCTTTGCGCCGACATTGCCCAAACAGTGGCAGCATTACCAGTTCCGCATCCACCTGCACGGCAGCTTGCTGCAAGTGCGCGTCAGCCCGAGCGGCACGCAATACACGCTGTTGCGCGGCGAGTCGCTGGTTTTCCAGCACCGCGGCGCGCCCGTTACCGTTACACCGGCTGCGCCGGTACAGGAGCTTGCATGAAAGCCGTTATCTTCGACCTCGATGGCGTGATCACCGATACCGCCCACTATCACTTCCTCGCCTGGCAAAGACTTGCGCAGTCGCAGGACGTGCATTTCGACGAAGCCTTCAACGAGAACCTGAAGGGCATCGACCGCATGGGTTCGCTCGAGCTGATACTGGCTGGCGCGCCCCGCAGCTACAGCGACGCGGAGAAACTGGCGCTGGCCGACACCAAGAACGAGCATTACAGGACGCTGATCGCGGAAATGTCGCCCGCCGACCTGTTGCCCGGCGCGGTGGATGCGCTGGACTGGTGCCGCGCGCAAGGCTTGAAGGTGGGCCTTGCGTCGGTCAGCAAGAACGCCTTCACGGTGCTGGAAAGCCTCGGCATCACCGAGAAATTCGACTATGTCGTAGACGCGGCGACGATCGCGCGCGGCAAACCCGATCCCGAAATCTTCCTGCGCGCCGCGTCGGAACTGGGCGTAGACCCGGCCGATTGCGTTGGCGTGGAGGACGCCGTTGCCGGCGTGACCGCGATCAAGGCGGCCGGCATGTTCGCCATTGGCGTTGGCCAGGCGGCCACGCTGTGGCAGGCGGACACCGTGATCCCGGGACTGGGACAATTCAAGAATATCATGGAGACACTATGCAAAACCGGCGCATCACCTGGGTCCTGTTCCTGATCTATTTCACGTTCGCCATACTGTTGAACAGTGTTGGCACGGTGATCCTGCAGGTCATCGGCAACTACGGCGTCAGCAAGTCCGCCGCCAGCGTGCTGGAAGGCTTCAAGGACTTGCCAATCGCCGTGGTGTCCTTCCTGGTGGCGAGCTTCCTGCCGCGCATCGGGTACAAGAAGGCCATGCTGGCCGGGCTTGCCATCGTCACGGGAGCTTGCCTGTCCATGCCGCTGTTGCCTTCCTTCCTCACTACCAAAATGCTGTTCCTGTGCGTCGGCATATCCTTCGCGCTGGTGAAAGTGTCGGTCTACTCCACCCTCGGCCTGGTAGCCGCCGACCGCCGCCAGCATGCGGGCATCATGAATACGCTGGAAGGCTTCTTCATGGTCGGGGTGCTGTGCGCTTACTGGGTGTTCAGCTTTTTCATCGACTCGGACGACCCGCGCTCGCAAAGCTGGCTGCATGTGTATTGGGTGCTGGCCGCCCTGTGCGTGCTCACCTTCGTGCTGCTGCTGGCGACACCTTTCGACGAGAGGCTGGCCGCGCCACCGGAAGCGCGCAGCCTGCCGCAGGAATTTGCGGCGATGCTCAAGCTGTTCTTCAAGCCGTTGGTGTGCGTTTTCGTGCTGACGGCCTTCCTGTACGTGCTGATCGAGCAGAGCGTGGGCACCTGGCTGCCGACCTTCAACAACGAGATCCTGCATCTCCCGGCTGCGATGAGTGTGCAGGTCACAAGCATCTTCGCCGCCTGCCTGGCCGCAGGGCGCCTGTCGGCTGGCGTCCTGATGCGCCGCATGCACTGGTACCCGGTGATGAACGCCTGCCTGCTCGGCATGGGCGCGGTGGTCTTGATTGCGCTGCCGATGACGCACGACGTGGTCGTTGCGCAGGGCGCAGGATGGGGCGATGCGCCGCTTGCGGCCTTCCTGTTCCCCCTGATTGGTCTTTTCATGGCGCCGGTCTACCCGGGCATCAATTCCGTGATGCTGAGCTCCCTGCCCAAGCACCAGCATTCTGCGATGACCGGCCTGCTGGTGATATTCTCTGCGCTGGGCGGCACCACCGGCTCGCTGATCACCGGCTATGTGTTCGGCGCCTTCAGCGGCCATTTCGCGTTCTACCTGACGCTGGTGCCGATTGCGATCGTGCTGGTCACGCTGTACTTCTTCAAGCGTGCGGTCGATGGCAGCGACGGTGGACTGGAGGCACCGGCTATAATTTCGCGATGAACCTGAAGAGCCTCGCCGACAAACTCGGCATGTCGAAGACTACCGTCAGCCGCGCGCTGAACGGCTATCCCGAAGTCAGCGAGTTGACGCGCGAGCGCGTGCTGCGCGCGGCGCGGGAGTCGGGCTACGAAGCCAATCCGATGGCGCGCAGCCTGGCCGTTGGCCGCAGCAACGTGCTTGGCACAATCTATCCGCTGCTGCCGGCCGACCTGGGCGACGCCATGTTCCTCGAGGTGGTGGGCGGGATGTCGGAAGCTCTTGAGCAAAAGCGCATGAACTTCATCATCGCGCCCGTGTCGCCAGCGAACGAAATGCCGTCCTACGAGCAAATGGTGCGCGGCCGCCGCCTCGACGGCTTGGTGGTCAGCCGCACGCTGGTGCACGACGAGCGCATCGCCTTTCTCGCCAAGGCCGGCTTCCCCTTCATCGCCCACGGCCGAACGCAACTTGACGCGCCGTACGCATGGTTCGACTACGATAACGAGGCCGGCATCCGCATGGCGCTCGAGCGCTTGCTGTCGCTGGGTCACCAGCGCATCGCCATGGTCAGCGCACCGCTGGCGATGAATTTCTCAGCGCAACGCCGCGCCAGCTTCCTCGCCACCTTGTCCGGCGCCGGCTTGGCCGCCGATCCGCGCCACCTGGTCGATGATTGCATCGACCGCCGCGCCGGTTATGCGGCCGTACAGGCACTGCTGGCAACGACGCCGCGCCCAAGCGCCATCGTGGTCGACAACCACCTTGCCGGTGTAGGCGCCGTGCGCGCCCTGCTCGACGCCGGCATCGCGATCGGCCAGGAGATCTCGCTGATCGTCTGGGGCAGCATGGCCGACACGCTGGCAGATATCGACGTCACCACCATCGACCAGCCCAATGCCCGCGCCGCCGGCGCGAAAATGGCCGAAATGCTGTTGGCGCGGGTCAATGGCGAGCCAGCCGGCGCGCTGCAGGTGTTGTGGCAGCCGGCGTTGACGGCCGGCGCCACGGCCGGCCCGCTGTGCCGATCTTGACCGTGTTTTTGCTGGCGTCGCCGACCAGGCCCGAGGCGTGCCAGCGATTGACCAGGTAGAGCGGGCGTGCCTTTACCTCGTCAAAGATGCGGCCAAGGTATTCGCCGATGACTCCGATGGCCACCAGCTGGATGCCGCCCAGGAACAGCATTACCGCCATCAGCGAAGGGTAGCCTTTGACGTCATCGCCGAACGCCAGCGCTTTCCACACGACGAATACCGCATATGCCAGCGCCATGATTGCGACACCCAGTCCAACATAGGTGGCCACCTTGAGCGGCGCTACTGTGAACGAAGTAATTCCTTCCAGCGCGAAATTCCAGAGGTTCCAGTAGTTCCATTTGGTCGTGCCGGCAGCGCGCGGCGCCCTGCGGTAGTACAGCGGATGCGAGGAGAAGCCGACCCAGGCAAACAGGCCTTTCATGAAACGGTGTACCTCGCGCAGGCGCTTCATTTCCTGGACCACGCGGCGCGACATGAGGCGGAAGTCTCCGGTGTCGGTCGGAATCGCGACGCGGCTGAGACGGCGGATCAACTTGTAAAAGGCCTTGGCGGTAGCTCGTTTCAGCCAGCTTTCGCCATCGCGCCTGGTGCGTACGCCGTAGACTACATCGTAGCCCCTGCGCCAGATGTCGAGCATGTCCGGGATCAGGGCGGGCGGGTCCTGCAAGTCTGCATCGAGCACCACGACCACATCGCCATTGGTATGGTCCAAGCCGGCGCTCAAAGCGATCTCCTTGCCGAAGTTGCGCGACAGGTCGACGATGGCGACGTGCGGATCCGCCTCGCGCAATTGCTGCATCAGCAGCAACGTCTTGTCGCGGCTGCCGTCGTTCACCAGCACTATTTCGTAATCAGCGCCAAGCTGCACCATGACTTCCGTTACGCGTCGATGGAATTCTCCAAGCACTTCCTCTTCGTTGTAGGCGGGCGCAACGATGGAAATGCTGGGCATGCCGGCAGGGCGTGGGGTCAGGTCCTGGTGGGTTGGAATATCCATGATTTGCTCGCTTGGTAGTTAATCAGGAGGATGAGTGCCGTGGCGAATACCTGCGCCAGCAGGTAATGCCAGCCTGCCGCATGGAGCAGCCCGACGATCAAACCGTTCAGGAAAATGCCGACGGCTGCCATCATCAGGAAGCGCGGCAGGGCTTCGAGATGCGGCCGCGTGCTACGGAAATTGAAGCGCCGGTTCAGTTGATAGTTGCAAAGCGCGCCGGCGGTGGCGCCGGCCATGGCTGCCAGCCCGCTATTCGTCCCGAAGCCCTGTACCAGGCCCACAAGCAGCAGGTAATGCAATGCTGTGCCCACGGCGCCAATGACGGCGTAACGGGCCAGCATCAACATTTCGCGCAACACGCTGCGCGTGCTGTCGGACTGCTGGATGCCGGCCTGGCTTGCACGTACCAGTTGGGCGGCGCCGAAGATCGCCAGCAAGGCCAGCGGCGGGACATGGTATTTGCTGCTGCTTTCAAACACGCTATGCAGTACGAAGAAATAGGCATAGCCCAGCACCAGGGTCGGATGCAAAGCGGTGTCACCGGGACCGGCGCCGCGCAACGATAGCGCCAGCAGGCAAGACCACAGCACATACCAGAAGGCATTGGCGGCCAGTTTCGCCACCAGGTAGGTCCGGTTGCTGCCCCCGCCGCTGCGCACCGTGACGTACTGGCCGAATGAATCGTCGCCGAGAAACAGCTTTTGTTTGACAGGTATCAGGCCGACAAAGGCAGCGGGATGGCTGCTGATCCATTCCTTTGCCAATTGCAGGCCGGTGCGGTTGCGTTCGAGTTCGCCGAGATTGTCGAGCTCCACTTCGCCGCGCCTGGTATAGCCGCCCGTCGCGAGTGGATTGTTGGCGCGGTACAGGTTGTCGCCACCGTTCGACGTGATCAGCAGGAATTCACCGAACACTCGCGTATTGCGCGCACTCCACGGGGCGATCACAAGCGCCATGCCAAGGACCAGCGTAGCCAGCGCTGCGAGGACGGCGCGCCATGGGCGGCGCTGCAGCAATTCATAGCACAGCAGGACAGCCGGGAAGAACATGGTGGATGGCTGGGCCAGGGCGGAAAAGCCGAGTGCCAGGCCTGCCGCGATGCGCGGCAACGGACCCGCCGACCGGTGCGTGTACAGAAAGAGCACCAGCGGCAGCAGGAAGACCAGCAGGTTTTCTTTCTCGGCCGTCACCGCGCAGGCCAGGTAGTTGGGCCAGACGGCCAGCAGGAAGGCAGCCAGGCGCGCCGCCTGCTGGCCGGCCGCGCAGCTTGCCAATCTCCACACGAGCAGGCTGGCAAGCAGGTATAGCGTCAGGTTGCTCAGCAGGACGATGGTGGCGGCCGGCAGCGGCAAGTGCAGCCAAGCGGCCAGGAAGAGCGGATAGCCAGGCGGCCAGAATGCATGCGAGTTGGCGATGAAATACGGCTCACCGGCAGCGAGCTGCTGCCCCAGTTTCAGGTAAACCGCTCCATCAGACACCGTGGTTGCGGGGAAGACCATGGCCCAGGCAAGGCGCAAGACAATGCCGCATGCCACGATGGCGAGCAAGCTGCTGCGCGGGCTGAACTTGTCGGTGGCTGCAAGTAGCGTGTGCAAGCCATGTGCGAGGTGTGCGCGGAAAAAAAATGCGGTTGCCCCGGCTGCGCTGCCAATCGCGAGGCAACCCAGCAGCGCAACGCTGCCCAGCGGCCCGGCGACTTGCTCCCAGGCGATTGCGGGAGTCGCGAGCAGTACGCCGCATGCCATCACGTAGAACAGGAGACGGGACAAGACAGCAAGTCCGGCAGCAATGGGCGGGGCAGGCATCGCGACCTCCGGTGCGTAGATCGATGCTACATTCGTTTGGATGCGTCCTGTAAAATATTATCAAATATATATTTACAAGTGGTAAATAAAGTGTCGTCCTTTGTGTAATTTTGGGGTCCGTTGCGGCGTCTCCAATGTGGACGTGCCGTTGTGAACTTGCTACAACGCCCTATTTCAGCGGCAGGATGGCCTGGCGGTAGGGCTGCGCCTCGTTCTCCACGTACCAGTTGGCCCACAGGCGGTTGCATGAACGCCCGTCCACCGCGCGATCCGGTTCCAGGCTCAGGTAGTTGCGCGCGCCGATGTAGCGGTGCGAAGTGCCGGGGAACTTGTACATCGAGGTCGTGATGCCGCCTTCCAGTTGTTCCACCTTGTCGCCGACATGTTCGAGGTAGAACAGCGCCATCGCGGGCGGTGGCGGATGCACCACGCCGGAGGAGGTCAGCTGGTGGATGGTAACCGGCTTGCCCCGGTAATGCTTCTGGCTTGATTCGATCGCGCCGATGGCGCCCACGTGCACGTCGCCGGAGAGGATGGTCACGCGGCCGCCGGTGCGCTGCGACCATTCCTGCAGGCGATGGATCAGGCGCAGGCGCTCCCATTGGTGGGTGCGGCTTAACCAGTGGTCTTTCAGGTCGTCCTCCAGCTCCTGCTGGCCGGGCAGGGCGCACAGCAGCATTTCCAGCGTGCTGAAGTCTGGGTGCACGACCGGGATGCTGGACATGAGCAGCAGATGCTTGCAGTCTTCTTGCGCCTCCAGCCAGGCGTAGGCGGCATCCCACGATTGCTGGCCCATGACCACGTCCGGGGTGCGCTCGCTGCGCAAGTCGAGCACCAGCAAGCCATAATCGCCGAAGCGGACGGCCTTGGTAAATCCGGGTTGCTGCGGCAGGCGCATCGGAAGCTCATTCTCCGCCGCGCAGTGCTGCTGGAACAGCAGGAAGTAGTCGCGCGCCACGTCGTAGATTGCCTTGAATACGGGCGATTGCTGGAACTTCTCAGGGTAAGAGCCCCAGCCATCGATGATGTCGTGGTCGTCCCACATCATCACCGTCGGAACGGTGGCGAACATGCGCGCCACGTGCGGGTACGCCCAGACCTTCAGGTAGTTCCCGAAGAAGAAATCGTCGATCTCGGTTTGCAGCGCCTTGGTGACCGGCTTGTTGGCGAGCTTCTTGTCGTTCGGGGCAGCGGCCCAGTCGTTCAGGGCCGTCGTGCTCCACATGGCATCACTGTAGATCTGGTCGCCGCCCATCAGCAGCAGGTGGTAGGGGCGCTGCACATGGTTGTCGTGCATCTTGTTCCATACCGGGTCCTGCGGGATGTCCTTCATCTTCTTGTAGTCGGAGAAGCCGTTGCAGGAGGTGTAGGCGCAGGTGGGGGCGCTGTCGCGTGCCGGCACGACGAAGGTGAAAGCCTGGCCATCGACGATGTACTGGACCTGCTGCTCGCGCGTGGCGTGCTGCTCGATGGCGAACTGCCAGCTCTCGACGGCATGCACGGCGCGCTTGTGCAAGCGGGTGCGCAAGCGGCGGGATTCGACGGCCAGCGTGCGGACTTCTGCTGCGGCACCTGGCAACACGGCTGCCGTGACTGCGGGCGGTACTTCGCCGTTCCACACGACCAGCGCGCTGACTGTCCACATGCCGTCGGCGCAGCCGCAGAACTTCAAGATAGGTCCCAACACTACTGCCATTGCAATCCCCGTGACGTTAACAAATCGTTAAATGATAACGTATCGCGGTCGGGCTTCGTGTGTTCCAGCTAACTGACGGCCTGCGGTGCGAGTCGTAGCCTGTGACCATGGTTTAACGTCACAGGGAGGCTGTCATGGGGAAGTATTTCTTGGCTTGGCTGCTGGGGGTGCCGGGGATTGTGCTGTTGCTGGTGTGGCTGTTCTTCCACTAGAACCGGTAAGCCGGGGTCAGACCCAAGGGTCTGACCCCAATACGCTGCGGCCGCAGGCCGTTACATGTTGCGGCGGTATTGGCCGCCGACTTCGAACAGCGCGGTCGTGATCTGGCCCAGCGAGCAGACGCGGGCTGCGTCCATCAGCTTGGCGAACACGTTTTCGTTGTCGATGGCGGCTTTCTGCAGCGCTGCCAGGGCGGCTGGCGCGGCATCCGCATTGCGGGCGTGGAAGTCAGCCAGGCGGGTCAGCTGCGATTGCTTTTCGTCGTCGGTGGAACGGGCCAGTTCGATGGTGGCCGGGGCTTCCGAACCCTTTGGATTGCGGAAGGTGTTCACGCCGATGATCGGCAGCGAACCGTCGTGCTTCTTGTGCTCGTACAGCAGCGACTCTTCCTGGATCTTGCCGCGCTGGTAGCCGGTTTCCATGGCGCCAAGAACGCCGCCGCGTTCGGCGATGCGTTCGAATTCCTGCAGCACGGCTTCCTCCACCAGGTCGGTCAGCTCTTCGATGATGAAGGCGCCCTGGTTCGGGTTTTCATTCTTCGCCAAGCCCCATTCGCGGTTGATGATCAGCTGGATCGCCAGTGCGCGGCGGACGGATTCGTCGGTCGGCGTGGTGATCGCTTCATCGTAGGCGTTGGTGTGCAGCGAGTTGCAGTTGTCGTAGATCGCGATCAGCGCCTGTAGCGTGGTGCGAATGTCGTTGAAGTCGATTTCCTGGGCGTGCAGCGAGCGGCCGGACGTCTGGATGTGGTACTTCAGCTTCTGCGAGCGGTCGTTGGCGCCGTATTTCTCTTTCATGGTGACGGCCCAGATGCGGCGCGCCACGCGGCCCAGCACGGTGTATTCGGGATCCATGCCGTTGGAGAAGAAGAACGATAGGTTCGGTGCGAAATCGTCGATGTGCATGCCACGCGCCAGGTAGGCTTCCACGAAGGTGAAGCCGTTGGACAGCGTGAAGGCCAGCTGCGAAATCGGGTTCGCGCCCGCTTCCGCGATGTGGTAGCCGGAGATCGACACCGAGTAGAAGTTGCGCACCTGGTGGTGCACGAAGTACTCCTGGATGTCGCCCATCACCTTCAGCGAGAACTCGGTCGAGAAGATGCAGGTGTTCTGGCCCTGGTCTTCCTTCAGGATGTCGGCCTGCACCGTGCCGCGCACGTTCATCAGCACCCAGTCCTTGATCTTCTGGAATTCGTCTTCGGACGGCTGGCGCTTGTTCTCGATGACGAACTTCTCGACCTGCTGGTCGATGGCGGTGTTCATGAACATCGCCAGGATGGCAGGGGCGGGACCGTTGATGGTCATCGATACCGAGGTGCTTGGGTTGCACAGGTCGAAGCCGTCGTACAGCACCTTCATGTCGTCCAGGGTCGCGATGGACACGCCGGAGTTGCCGATCTTGCCGTAGATGTCCGGACGGATCGCGGGATCGGCGCCGTACAGGGTGACGGAGTCGAAGGCGGTCGATAGGCGCTTCGCATCCATGCCGGTGGAGACCAGCTTGAAGCGGCGGTTGGTACGGAAAGCGTCGCCCTCGCCCGCGAACATGCGGGTTGGGTCTTCGCCTTCACGCTTGAAGGCGAACACGCCGGCGGTGAACGGGTAGGAGCCAGGGACGTTTTCCAGCATCAGCCAGCGCAGCAGCTCGCCGTGGTCTTCGTACTTCGGCAGCGAGACCTTGCGGATCTTGGTGCCGGACAGGGTGTGCTGTACCAGGCCGGTGCGGATTTCCTTGTCGCGGATCTTCACGACGTATTCGTCGCCGGCGTAGGCCGCCTGCATGTCCGGCCACTGGGCCAGCAGCTTCTTGGCTGCGCCATCCATGGCGTGATCGCGTTCGATGATCAGGTCGTCGAAGTCGGCCACCGGCTTGCCGGCGACAGCCATCATGCGCTTCGATTCCTGCAGCTGCTGGCGTTCGCGCGCCAGCTTGGCCTGTGCTTGCGTTTTCTTGTGGTAGCCGCGCACGGTGTCGGAGATCTCGGCCAGGTAGCGCGCGCGTGCCGGCGGCACGATCACGTTCTTGCCGGAGCTGAAGCGCACGTCCATCGGGGCCAGCACGCCCTTGGTGGTCTTCAGGCCCTTGCCTGCCAGTACCGGCAGCAGGCCCTGGTACAGCGCGGTCACGCCGTCGTCGTTGAAGCGGGAAGCCTGGGTACCGAACACCGGCATTTCTTCCGGACGCTTGCTCCACATCTCGCGGTTGCGCTGGTACTGCTTGGCCACGTCGCGCAGCGCATCCTGCGCACCCTTGCGGTCGAACTTGTTGATCGCGATGAAGTCGGCGAAGTCCAGCATGTCGATCTTTTCCAGCTGGGACGCGGCGCCGAATTCCGGCGTCATCACGTACATGGAGACGTCGACGTGCGGCACGATCGCCGCGTCGCCCTGGCCGATGCCAGAGGTTTCCACGATCACCAGGTCGAAGCCCGCCACTTTGCAGGCTGCGATCACGTCAGGCAGGGCCTGGGAAATCTCGGAGCCGGCTTCGCGGGTCGCCAGGGAACGCATGAAGACGCGGGTCTTGCCGTTCCAGGGGTTGATCGCGTTCATGCGGATACGGTCGCCCAGCAGCGCGCCGCCGGACTTGCGGCGGGACGGGTCGATCGAGATCACGGCGATGTTCAGCGCGTCGCCCTGGTCCAGGCGGATGCGGCGGATCAGTTCATCGGTCAGCGAGGATTTGCCTGCGCCGCCGGTGCCGGTGATGCCCAGGGTCGGGGCGGTGATGGCCTTGGCGGCCTTGGTCAGTTCGGCGCGCAGCTTGTCGGAGGCCTTGCCGTTTTCCAGCGCGGTGATCAGCTGGGCCAGCGGGCGATGGCGTTGCTCGATCTCGCCGTCGCGGATGGCGTCCAGCTGGGTCGGCGAGTAGGTGGACAGGTCGACGTCGCACTGCTGCACCATCCACTGGATCATACCGACCAGGCCCATGCGCTGGCCGTCTTCAGGGGAGAAGATGCGGGTCACGCCGTAGTCGTGCAGGTCCTTGATTTCGCTCGGGACGATCACGCCGCCGCCGCCGCCGAACACCTTGATGTGCGAACCGCCGCGCTGGCGCAGCAGGTCGATCATGTACTTGAAGTATTCGACGTGGCCGCCCTGGTAGGAGGAGATGGCGATGCCTTGCACGTCTTCGGTCAGGGCCGCGGTGACCACTTCGTCCACCGAGCGGTTGTGGCCCAGGTGGATCACTTCGGCGCCCTGCGATTGCAGGATGCGGCGCATGATGTTGATCGAGGCGTCGTGGCCGTCGAACAGGGACGCGGCGGTGACAAAGCGGACTTTGTTCGCGGTCTTGGCCTGCTCAGGCTCAGCGGACAGTTTCTTGGCGTTGGCGAGGTCGTTCATGTTGTGTGTTCCTTGGAACGGGGGAATTTTGATTATATGACGTTTACGTTAACGTCAAGTCAAGCAAAACCGGTAAACCGATGTCTGACCCGCAGGGTCAGACACCGGTTTACCGGTTTTCAGGCAGCGGCCCGATCGCCGTCCTTGAACGCAGCCATCATCTTCGCCTTAGCCATCTTGTACTCGGCCACAGCCTTTTCCTTCACATGGCCAAAGCCGCGGATACGCTCCGGCAGCCCGGCAATCGCCACGGCCTGCTCATGGTTGCCAGCCGACAACCCCGCCAGCAGTTCAGCCACCACAGCACGGTATTCCGTGATCAGCGCGCGTTCCATCTTACGCTCCTCGGTATAGCCGAAGATATCGAACGCGCCACCGCGCAGGCCCTTGAACTTGGCCAGCAGCTGGAACGCCTTCCACATCCACGAACCATATTCCGCCTTGACCAGGTGGCCCTTGGCATCCTTCTTCGCGAACAGCGGTGGCGCCAGGTTGAACTTCAGCGAGAAATCGCCTTCGAACTGGGTCTTCAACTGCTCCACGAAGCGGCCATCGGTATACAGGCGCGCCACCTCATATTCATCTTTATAGGACATCAGCTTGAACAGCGACTTGGCCACCGCGGTCGACAGCTTGTTGCCCAGGCCCAGCAGGGTCTCTTTCGAGCGCACTTGCTGCACCAGGTCCTCATAGGTGGCGGCATAGGCAACGTCCTGGTAGCCGGTCAGGAATTCAACGCGCTTCTTGATCACGTTTTCCAGCGACTGTGGCATCTGCACCACGACAGCCTGGGTCGGGGTCGCGATCTTTTCCACGCGCTTGAAGTCCACGGCGGCGCGGCGGCCCCACAGGAAGGAGCGCTTGTTCGATTCAACAGCCACGCCATTCAGTTCGATCGCGCGCAGCAGGGCTGCTTCGCTCAGCGGGATGCGGCCTTTCTGGAAGGCGTAGCCCATCATGAACAGGTTGGAGGCGATCGAATCGCCCATCAGCGCCGTCGCCAGCTTGGTGGCGTTGATGAAGTCCACGGACTGCGCGCCGCCGACCGATTCGGTAATCAGCGCTTCCACGCTTTCGGCCGGGTACTGCCAGTCGGCGTTCTGCGCGAAGGTGCCTGGCGGCTGCTCGTGCTGGTTGACGATGGCGAAGGTGCGGCCTGGGCGCATCTTCGACACGGCGTCGTAGGCGCCGGAGGTCAGCATGTCGCAGCCCAGGATCAGGTCTGCTTCGCCGGTGGCGATACGCTGCGCGCGCAGGTGGGCAGGGGTCTTCGCCACTTTGACGTGGGAAGTCACGGAGCCGTTCTTCTGCGACATGCCGGTCATGTCCAGCACGGAAGCGCCTTTGCCTTCCAGGTGGGCGGCCATGCCCATCAGGGCGCCGACGGTAATCACGCCGGTGCCGCCGATACCGTTGATCAGGATGTTGTATGGCTGCTCGATGCTTGGCAGGACTGGCGCAGGAACATCGCCCCAGTCGTCGGTCTTGGCGGTGCCGGTCTTGGTCTTCTTCAGCGTGCCGCCTTCGACGGTGACGAAGGATGGGCAGAAGCCCTTGGTGCAGGAATAGTCCTTGTTGCAGGAAGATTGGTCGATGGTGCGCTTGCGGCCGAATTCGGTTTCCTTCGGCAGGATCGAGACGCAGTTGGACTGGATGCCGCAATCGCCGCAGCCTTCGCACACCGCTTCGTTGATGACCATGCGCTTTGCAGGGTCGGGGAACTCGCCCTTCTTGCGGCGGCGACGCTTCTCGGCGGCGCAAGTCTGGTCGTAAATGATGACGGTGCAGCCTGGCAGTTCACGCATTTCGCGCTGCACGGCATCCATTTCCTTGCGGTCGTGCAGGGAAACGATGGAAGGCAGGGCGGAACGGTCGGTGTAGCGCGACAGGTCTTCGGTCACCAGGGCGATGCGCTTGATGCCTTCGGCCGCCATCTGCTGCGCGATCATCGGCACGGAGACGGTGCCGTCGACCGGCTGGCCGCCGGTCATTGCCACGGCGTCGTTGTACAGGATCTTGTAGGTGATGTTGACCTTCGCCGCCACGGCGGCGCGGATCGCCAGGTAGCCGGAGTGGAAGTAGGTGCCGTCGCCCAGGTTCTGGAACACGTGCGGCACTTTGCTGAACGCAGCCTGGCCGATCCACGGCGTGCCTTCACCGCCCATATGGGTGGTCAGCTTGTTCATCTCGGGGTAGATCGAGGTCGCCATCACGTGGCAGCCGATGCCGGCCAGCGCGAAGGAACCTTCAGGCACCTTGGTCGAGGTATTGTGCGGGCAGCCGGAGCAGTAGAAGGCCGGACGGAACGGGGTCTCGATCGCCTTCTTCAGTACTGCGTCTTTCGCTTCCAGGAAGGACAGGCGGGCCTTGATCTGGTCCTGGATCGAGGCGTCGGCGATGTAGCGGGCCACGCGGCTGGCGATCACGCGCGCCACTTGCGATACCGAGAAGTCAGCCTTCGGCGGCAGCAGCCATTCGCCGCGCGGGGCCACCCACTCGCCCTTGTCGTCGAACTTGCCGATGATGTGCGGGCGCACGTCGTCGCGCCAGTTGTACAGCTGTTCCTTCAGCTGGTATTCGACGAACTGGCGCTTCTCTTCCACCACCAGGATTTCGTCCAGGCCCTGCGCGAATTCGCGCACCGAGTCCGGTTCCAGCGGCCACGGCATGGAAACCTTGAACAGGCGCAGGCCAACCTTGGCGGCCATGGCTTCGTCGATGCCCAGTTCTTCCAGCGCTTCCAGCACGTCCAGGTAAGATTTGCCGGAGGCGATGATGCCCAGCTTGGCGTCCTTGGAATCGATGGTGGTGTGATTCAGCTTGTTCTCGCGGGCGTAAGCCAGAGCCGCGTAGATCTTGTAGTCCTGCATCAGCGCTTCCTGGTTGCGCGCTTGCTGGCCCAGCGGGATAGAGGACAGGCGGGCATTCAGGCCGCCTTCCGGCATCACGAAGTCCTGCGGGAGCTTCACTTCGACGCGGAACGGATCGGCGTCGATCGAAGCGCTCGACTCGACGGTGTCGGCCAGCGCCTTGAAGGCGACGGCGCAGCCGGAGAAGCGCGACATGGCCCAGCCGTGGATGCCGAGGTCGATGTACTCCTGCACATTGCATGGATACAGCACCGGGATCATGCAGGCGGAGAAAATGTGGTCCGACTGGTGCGGCAGGGTGGAGGAGTAAGCGCCGTGGTCGTCGCCGGCCACCAGCAGGATGCCGCCGTTCCTGGACGTGCCGGCATGGTTCATGTGCTTGAAGACGTCGCCGCAACGGTCCACCCCCGGGCCTTTGCCGTACCACATGGCGAACACGCCGTCGTACTTGGCCGGGCCGATCAGGTCAACCTGCTGCGAACCCCAGACAGCGGTTGCCGCCAGGTCCTCGTTCACGCCCGGAACGAATTGCACATTATGCTTTTCCAGGTGCTTCTGCGCCTTCCACAGGGTCTCGTCCAGGCCGCCCAGCGGGGAGCCGCGGTAGCCGGAAATGAAGCCGCCGGTGTTCAAACCGTCGCGCGCATCGCGCAATTGTTGCATCATAGGCAAGCGCACCAGCGCCTGGATGCCGGACAGAAAGACTTTACCGGTAGTGGAAGTGAATTTGTCGTCGAGGGTGACGTCGTGAAGTACGGACGAGTTGCTGCCGTCTGGCATGGTGGCTGTCTCCAAAATCATGATTCGGTGCGTGCCTGGCATCGGTCGGCGCCGGGTAAGCGCGTCCTTGCCTAGTCACAACGCCTGCGGGTGTGCAGGCCTTTTCAGCGGTCAAGTTTACGGTTTACTTTACGTATACGGAAATATGGTTTGGGGATGGGGGTATAAGAAAAAATGATGGCTCGACGAACAATTCTGATGGCGGCAGCAGTGTTTTTGACCAGCCCAATCGGGGCGTTTGCCGGCGTGGCGCGCAAGATGCAATTGGTGACCAGCCATTTGCCCTCGCTCGTGCATGAAAGCGGCCAGCCCGGCGGTTTGCAGGAACTGGTAGCCGAGCTGTGCAAGCGGGCCGGCGTGGCGCCGGCAACCCAGTTCGTGCCTTGGCGCCGTGCGCAATTCCTGGCCACCACCATGCCGGCAACGGCCATCTATCCTCTGACCCGCTTGCCCGAGCGTGAGGCGCAATACCGCTGGCTGGTGCCGCTGTTTGAGGAGAACTACGTGCTGCTGGCTGTGCGCGGCAAGCTGCTGCCAATCGAGCAGATGAAGGACAAGCGCATTGCCTTGCTGCGCGGCGCCGCCCAGGCAGCGATCCTGAAAGAGTTGGGCTTCAAGCACTTGGTCGAAGCCAGTTCAATCGATGAAGTGCACCGTTTCCTGCTGGGCGGAATGGCCGACGCCGCCTTCGGCGAGCGCCGCATCATTTCCGCCTCGCTGAAAGGCCACGGCTCCGGTGAACGCGATTTCGAAACCAGCGTTCCACTACGCACCACCACGGCCTGGCTGGCAGGCTCTCTTGACTTCGACGACACCGACATTGCCAAGTTCCAGCGCGCACTGGAATCAATGCGGGCGGACGGCACCTTGCGCCGCATCCTTGCAAGACATAAGCTGATCTAATCGCTCAACCGAGCAGGCGGGCGCCGGGCCAGGTATTACGCTGGCAGAGGTCGGTGGCGACTTGTTGCGTCAGCGCGGCAATCGCGTTGGCGGCATTGGTGAGGGGAATGTTGCGCGATGCGCACAACACCACGGTGCGGCTGATGGCAGGGCTGTTGATGCGCACGCTGCGCATCTGGCCGAGTTCGATTTCGGGCAAGACCGGCGCTACCGGCAGGATCGTGGCGCCCATGCCTGCCATGATGGCGGACTTCAGGATGGCGATCGAGTTGATTTCGATGACATTGCCGATCACCAGCCCGGCGGCGCGTGCCATGGCCTCGATGCGCGGCCGCACGCCATGTTGCAGGCCCGGCAAGATGAGGGTGGTGTTCAGGGCTTGCTGCAGCGTGACGGTTTTGTTGTCGGTGAACCACACCGCGTCGTGACGGCAGATGAAACGCAGTTCTTCTTCCGCCAGGGGGGTGGTGGAAAACGGCGTCAACTGGCCGTCGTCGAACAGCACAGCCAGGTTGACACGTCCGCTTTTGAGCTGTTCCGCCAGGTTTCCGGTCAGTTCTTCGGTCAACTGCAGCGTAATGTCGGGATATTGCTCGCGCGCGGCAGTGAGCAGGGGCAGCGCCAGGGCGCCGGAAATGCTGTGCGGCAGGCCCATGGTGACGCTGCCGGAAGGGCGGGCCGACTGGGTGACGGCGGAGCGGGCGTCGGCCACCTGTTTCAGGATTGCCTGCGCATGGTCATAGAACACCTTGCCGGCATCGGTACTGACCACGCCCTGGGCACTGCGGTGCAGGAGCTGGGCGCCCAGCTCTTCTTCGAGCTGGCGTAGCTGCTGGGTCAGGGCAGGTTGTGCAACATGCAATACCAGTGCGGCACGCGACAACGATCCGTGGTCGACGATTGCTACAAAGTAACGCAGCTGGCGGAGTTCCATATTCCCGTAGGATAACATTGTGTATACTTATTCTAACGTTCTTCACGCAATTACTTCGCGAGCCTCACCATGTTAAAGAAAGTCGATTCGGCGCAGTTAAAGGTCGGCATGTATATCCACGACCTCAGTTGCGACTGGATGACCCATCCGTTTGTGCGCAACCGCTTCGAGATTTCCAGCCAGGAGCAGATCCAGAAAATCATCCAGGCCGGCATCCATGACGTGGTGATCGATGCGTCCAAAGGCTTGGACGTGGAGGATGCGCCCTCGCTGGCCGAGGCCCAGGCGGCCACCGAACGCGAAGTGGAAGAGATCGCCAAGGAACCCTCGCGCATCATCCGCACTTCCCTGGGTGAGGAACTGCAGCGCGCGGCCCAGATTCGCAGCCAGGCAGCCGGCGTGGTGCGCAATGTGATGGCCGATGCCCGCCTCGGCAAGGCTATCGAGATCGGCTCGGTGCAGCCGGTGGTGCAGAACATCACGGAATCGATCTTGCGCAACCCGGGCGCCCTGCTGGGACTGCTGCGCATCAAGTCGAAGGACGATTACACCTTCCTGCATTCGGTCAGCGTGTGCGCCTTGCTGGTGGCCTTCGCCAATGCGCGCAATATGGACCAGGACATCATTCGCGAAGCCGGCCTCGGCGGCCTGCTGCACGATACCGGCAAGGCCCTGGTGCCGGATGCGATCCTGAACAAGCCGGGCCCGCTGACCGACGAAGAATTCGCCATCATCAAGAAGCATCCGATGGATGGCTTCAATATCCTGAAACAGTCCCCTGACGTGCCGGCGCTGGCGCTGGACATCACGCTGCACCACCACGAGCGGCGCGACGGCACCGGCTACCCGGACAAGCTGGCCGGCGACGATATCAGTGAAATCGCGCAGATGGCGGCAATTGTCGACGTGTACGATGCCATTACGGCCGACCGCGTGTACCACAAGGGCCTGCCGGCAGCAGCGGCGCTGCGCAAGATCTACGAGTGGAGCAAGCACCATTTCAACGCCAAGCTGGTGCAGGAATTCATGCGCTGCGTGGGCATCTACCCGGTCGGCACGCTGGTGATGCTGGAGTCAGGCCGCCTCGGCGTGGTGGTCGAGCCGCATGAAAGCAACCTGCTGGCGCCGAAGGTGAACGTGTTCTTCAACACGAAGAAGAATGTCTACATCAAGCCGGAAACGGTCGACCTGTCGCGCGGCCTGGGCTTCGGCGGCGGCGACAAGATCGTGGGCCATGAATCGCCATCGAAATGGCAGGTGGACCCGATGCGCTTCCTGACCCTGGCCTGAGCCCGAACCTCAGAAGAATTCGGCGGTATCGTTGGATTCGACGGTCTGCAGCTGGCCGCCGCTGACCAGCTCGTCGTAATGGCAGGCCATGTTGCGGCCATGGCTCTTGGCGTAATACAGGGCCTGGTCGGCGCGGCCGAGGATGATCACCGGCGCTTCATAGGCGCTGATGCTGACGAAGCCGACACTCACCGTGACCTGGCCAACTTGCGGGAACTCGTGCTGTTCCACGTTCATCCGGAAGCGTTCGATGATCTTCTTGGCGTTATCCAGGGTGGAAGAGCGCAGCAGCACCACGAACTCTTCGCCGCCGAAGCGGAAAACGCGGTCCTGGGCGCGGAACGATGATTGCAGCAGGTTGGCGATCAGGATCAACACCTCATCACCGTACAAATGCCCGAATTTGTCGTTAACTGCCTTGAAATGATCGACATCGACCACGGCCAGCCATTGTTTTTCCTGTTCTTGCGGATTGCGGCGCTCGAGGCCGTCCGGCGGCACTGCCAGCACGTCGTGCTCGGCTGAGGCCTGCAGCATCTTGGCCAGTTGGTCGTCGAAGGTCTTGCGGTTCAGCAGGCCGGTCAGCGAGTCGCGCTCGCTGTAGTCGAGCAGGTTCTGGAAATTGCGGTAGACGCTGACGATGCCGCCGATGATGTGGATGGTATCGCTGGTATACGGCGTCGGATTGACTATTTCCAGGCAGGTATCAGCCTTGTCACCCATCCAGATCGGCAGCCAGAGTGTGTGCTCACCCTCGGGCGACATGTAGTCGGCACTCGATTCGTGGTGCGCCAGGCAGCGCGCGAGGGCGGGGAACATGCTGACCGGGTCGCCCGGGATGGCCGGGTCCAGGTACTCCTCCATGCGCGCAGGGCGGCCTTGCTCGATCACGGCGCGCGAACGGACGTAGAGCTGGCCTCGCACATTGACGATGCTCAGCACACGTGCCTGCGTGGCAGACGCCAGTTCCGCTACCGCCGAGATCACCGAGATGTCGAGCATCGTGTGATCGCGGTGGCCGGTCATGTCCACCATATGTTTCAGAAGGGAATCCATGTGAGTGTCCGGTAACTAGGCGCTCAGCGGCAAAGCAAGGGGCTTTCTAAAGAATAGCTGATCAGGATAAATCTTTTTTGTATTCTCGGCAATTAACTTTGCGCACTTTCATGTAAAAACGCGACCTCATTGCAACACAGCTTCCATGCCTCCAGTTTGACATAGAACACCGCACAGCGAGAAAAAGTTCTGTGCGGAAAGCTTGCGCAATATCAACTTGTTCGTAGGAATGGCTCCTATAGTAAAGCCAATGATGCGCAGCCCAGGCGTCAGAGTTTTCCTAGCGAAGGAGATCATCATGAAAGCACTTTCGGCAGTGAGGCGGTTCATCAGGGATGAGCGGGGCGTGACGGCAATCGAGTATGGCCTGATCGCTTCGCTGATTGCACTGGCAGTAGGCACGGCAATGACCAGCGTCTCGAACGAGCTGAAGGCCGTGTTCAACGACGTGGTCGATGCACTGACGCCTTGATGGGGTGGCTGGCGCCCGGCGGCGGCCGGGCAGCCAGCCTTTTACCATGAGCGGACTCGAAATCATCCTGCTGTGCCTGGTGCTCCAGGCGGCAGCGTCGGACCTGGCCTGGCGCCGGATCCCCAACGTGCTGGTGGCGGCAGGCTTGCTGCTGGCGCTGGCACTCCACTGCTACCTGGGCGGCAACAGTGCGCTGCTGGCGCAGGGGCTGGCCGGCGCGACAGTGGGCCTGCTGTTGTTCCTGCCCTTCTATGCACTGGGCGGCATGGCCGCCGGCGACGTCAAGCTGGCGGCCATGGCAGGCAGCTTCGTCGGGCCCTGGCAAGCGCTGCAGCTTGCCCTGCTGAGCGCGCTGGCAGGCGGGGTGCTGGCGCTGTTCTGCCTGCAACTGGCGCGCTGGCGCGGCGCCAAGGCGGAAGGCATGCCGTATGCCGTGGCGATTGCGGCCGGCACCTTGGCCAGCGTTGCATTGGCGCATCGCTGACCTTTGCTCCGCCTCAATATCCAACCGGAAACCCATGGCTATCATCGGTTCCAACAGGAGGACACCATGATCGATTTTGCAGACGATGAACAGCCGCTGTTGCCAAACCCGCCGCGCACGGTGCGCGACACCGGCCTGGAACCGGCCATGCTGGCCGAGCTGGCGGGCAAGGCCTTGCTGGGCGCCGGCAAATGCCACCTGTCGGTGCTGACCAGCCGCCTGCGCCTGTCGATCAATGTGCTGCGCGAAGTGCTCGACGGCCTGCAAGGCGAGCAAGTGGTGGATGTGGCGTGGCGCGGCGATTCCGATATCGACGTGCAGTACCAGCTCACCGGCATCGGCCGCCAGCGCGCAGCGGAATGGCTGGACCGCTCGCCCTATGTCGGCCCGGCGCCGGTCCCGCTCGAAGCCTGGCGCGCCCAGCTGCAGCGCCAGGCCTTGCAACTGCCGCCGGTGCTGGCGGCCGACGTGGCCAGCGTGTTTGCCGACGACTGCCTGCCGCCGCGCATCCATGAACTGGTGGGCGCCGCCATGCATGCCGGACGTTCGGTCTGCCTGTACGGGCCTTCCGGCAGCGGCAAGACCACCCTGGCGCGCAAGCTGGGCCGCCTGCTGCAAGGCGTGGTGGCGGTGCCGTATGCGGTGGCGGTAGGCAGCGCCATCATCCAGCTTTACGACGCGGCGGTGCACCTGGCGCCCCTGCCCTTGCCGGGGCGGCCTGCCGGCGCACGCAGCGGCGACATGCGCTGGCTGCTGTGCCAGCGCCCCGTGGTGCAGCTGGGCGCGGAGCTGGATGGCGCCATGCTGGACTTGCGCCACGATCCTGCCGGCGGCTGCTACCTGGCGCCGCCCCAGCTCAAGGCTTGCCACGGCCTGCTGATCATCGATGACCTGGGCCGCCAGCGCGTGCCGGCTGCCGCGCTGCTGAACCGCCTGGCACAGTTGCTCGATAGCGGCACCGACCAGCTTGCGCTGCCAGGCGGCCATGCCTTCAGCGTGCCATGCCAGGCGGCGCTGGCCTTCGCCACCAACCTGGCGCCGCACACCCTGCTTGATGGCGCGGCGCTGCGCCGCATCGGCTACAAGGTGGCGCTGGGACCGCTGCCGGAAGCCAGCTACCGCAGCCTGCTGCGCCAGCAATGCCGGGCGCGCGGCATCGAGGCCGACGAAGCGGCGCTGGCCTACCTGGTCGGCGAACTGCACCGGGGCAGCGGCCAGCCCTTGCTGGCCAGCCTGCCGCGTGAAATCGTGGCGCGCGTGGCTGAATTCGCCGGCTTTGCCGGCACCGTGCCGAGCCTGAATCCCGCCACGCTGGACCAGGCCTGGTCCAGCATGTTTGCCGATGGTGCCGTATGAAGGGCCGGCGCGGCTTGCTGATGCTGTCCCTGGCAGCGGTGCTGGGCCTGGCCGCCGTGCTGCTGGCCTCGCGCTGGCTGCGCCAGCCCGCGACGTCCACCGTGCGCATCGCGGTGGCGGCTGCCGATGTCGGCCTGGGCCAGCGCCTGGCGCCGGACATGCTGGCGCTGGCCGAGTGGCCGGCCGGCAGCATGCCGGCCGGCGCCCAGCGCGAGCCGGCGGCGCTGGCGGGCCGCGTGTTGAAAGCCAGCGTGCAGCGTGGCGAGCCGGTGACGGAGGCCAAGCTGGCGCCGGCCGGCACGCTGGGCGGCCTGTCGGCCCTGATCGCGGAAGGCAAGCGCGCCATCACGGTGCGCGTCAACGACGTGGTGGGCGTGGCCGGCTTTGCCCTGCCGGGGAATTTCGTCGACATCCTGGTGTATGCGCCGGCGCAGCACAACGGCAGCAACGGCGTCAATGAAACGGCCGTGTCGAAGATCGTGCTGGAACGGATCCTGGTCCTGGCCGTGGCACAGGAAGTGGCGCGCGACGACACCAAGCCGCGCGTGGTCAATGCCGTCACGCTGGAAGTCACGCCCGCCCAGGCCGAGCAGCTTGACCTGGCGCGCAGCGTCGGCACGCTGTCGCTGGCGCTGCGCAACCAGGTCGACCCGCAGCCGGGCGCCACGCCCGGCGCCACGCGCCATAGCGTGCTTGGCACCGGGATGGCGCCGGCCCCGGCAGCCACCGCCGCTGCCGCGCCATCAGCTGCGGCGCCGCGCCTGGTGCGGGCTGCCTTGCCTCCCTCCGCCGAGCCGGCGCGCTATTGCATCGGCGTCATCGACGGCAACCGCAGCAGCAAGGAATGCCTGTGAGGAGGCGCCATGCGATCCGCACCTACCTGCCTGCCAGCCGCGCTGGCCCTGACCCTGTCCCTGCTCCCGGCCGCATCCGCGCTGGGCGATAACCTGCACTGTGCCGGTTCGCCCGCCGTTCCCGGCAAGCTGGCGCTGGAACTCGGCAAATCAACCCTGATGCGCCTGCCCGACACAGTGAGCGGGCGCAGCATCGGCAACCCGCACGTGCTGCAGGCAACGCTGGTGGCGCCCGATACGCTGTACCTGGTCGGCACGGATATCGGTAGCACCAACCTGATCGTGCAGGGCCGGTCCGGCGCTTGCAGCGTGGTGGAAGTGGCGGTGGGCCTGGATGTCTCGCCGCTGCGCGCCAGCCTGGCGGAGCTGCTGCCGCAGGAGCGCGGCATCAAGGTCAGCGCCGCAGCCGACGCCATTGCCCTGAGCGGCAGCGTGAGCGACGGCGCCACCCTGGCGCAAGTGCTGGACCTGGCGCAAGCGTTTGTGCGCCAGGCGCCGCAGCCGCTGGCGCGCAAGGAAGGCGCGCCGGCGCAAGCGTCGGCGCCTGGGCCGCGCCTGGTGAACCTGCTGGCTGTCAGCGCACCGCAGCAGGTCAAGCTGGAAGTCAAGGTGGCGGAAGTGTCGAAGACCCTGCTCGACAAGCTGGAAGCGGGCCTGGCGTTGCGCCATGCCAGCGGCAGCTGGACGGCGATGGTGCTGGCCGACTTCCTGAGCGGCACGCTGGGCAGCGGCCTGTCGCTGTCGAAATCGAACGGCAGCAGCGTGCGGCTCGAAGCGGAACGGCAGGATGGCCAAGTGCGCATCCTGGCCGAGCCGACGGTCATGGCCATGAGCGGGCAGGAAGGCAATTTCCTCGCCGGCGGCAAGGTGATGGTGCCGGTGGCGCAGGAAAACAACCGCATCACGCTGGAGGAAAAGGAATTCGGCGTCGGCCTGAAATTCACCCCCACCGTGCTGGCCGGCGGCCGCATCAACCTGAGGGTGGCGCCGGAAGTGTCGGAACTGTCGCGCGACGGCATCGGCGTCAGCAACGGCAGCTTCAGCGGGCGCGCCATCTTCCCGCTGATTACCACGCGCCGCGCCAGCACCACGGTGCAGCTGCAGGATGGCCAGAGCTTTGCCATCGGTGGCCTGATCCGGCATACCCAGGTCAACAACATCAAGGGCGTGCCCTTTCTCAGCGAGATACCAGTGCTGGGCGCGCTGTTCCGCAGCACCGACTTCCAGAACGACCGCAGCGAACTGCTGTTCGTCATCACGGCCCACCTGGTCAAGCCGGAGGGCGAGGGCGCGGGGCTCGATGGCGCGGCGGCGGCGGCGGCCCAGGCGCGCTACCGCAAGTCCTACAGCGAGCCGGCGCCGGACACGGGGGAACGCAAATGAAGCGCAAACATGAGCGCGGCGCGCTGCTGGTCATGACGGCCCTGGTGCTGCCGCTGGCGATCGGCGTCTGCGGCCTGGCGCTGGAGCTGTCGATGGCCTTCCAGCGCCAGAGCCAGTTGCAGCAAGTTGCCGATACGGTCGCGCTGAGCGCGGCGCAGCAGCTGGATGGCAGCGCGAGCGGCATTGTCATGGCAGGTTCCGCCGCCAGCGTGGTGGTGGCGAACCGCCAGGTGCGCGGTGTGGGACGGGTCTGGCTCAATACCGCCGTGCTGTCGTTTGCTGCGGGCCCGGACGGCCCCTGGCTGGAATACAGTGCGGCCCAGGGCGCGCCCGGTGAGTTGCGCTATGCGCGCGCCGACATGGCCGCGCAGGGGGAAGCCTTCACCATGCTGCCGGTTGCTTTCGGCCGCCTGCTGGGCGGCAGCGACGCCACGACGGTGGGAGCGCGCGCCGTGGCCGGGCCGAATGGCCTGCGCGTGCTGCCGCTGGCGATCTGCGCGCCGAGCAGCAGCGCGGTCGCCACCCGCTACAACGGCCCCGGCCTGGACGAACGCATCGAGTACGGCCTGCGTTTCGGCGTCGCCTACAACCTGCTGGCCCTGAACCCGGCGCCGGGCGCCAGCAGCGGCGAGTACTTCCTGGTCGACCCGGCCAGCCCGCCCGGCAGCCCGGCGCTGCCGTCCAGCACCGACAGCAGCCAGGTGGCGCCGTTCATGTGTGCCGGCAAGCTGGCCTACAACTCGCTGGCCGGCGCGCTGCATGTGCGCCGCAACGCCGGCTTCGACCTGTGGCAGCAGCTCAACTCCCGCTTCGGCAGTTACGGCGGCAGCGACGGCTGCGACCCTTACACGGCGCCGCCGGACAGCAATGTGCGCGAGTACCGCGGCGCCCTGGCGAGCTGGATCAGCAGCTACCCGCCGCAGGCTGCGGCCGCCGCCAGCACGCCCGCGGCCGGCAAGCCCCTGGTGAGCGTGGCCGACGGCGCCTATCCCTTGCCGGCCATCCCCCCGGCGCAGTACGGCACGCTGTGGGCCTACGGTCCCGCCAGGCGCAGCAACAACAGCAACTTCCAGTTCTCCCATTGGAACAGCCTGTATCCCGGGTCGCCGGCATTCAGCGCTACCGGCACCAGCTGGCCAGCCGGCGGCGTGTACAACAACACCGGCTTCATGACCGCGCCCACCGGGAACCCGGGCCGCAAGGACCGGCGCCTGCTCTACGTGCCCCTGCTGGCCTGCCCGCTTCCGGCTGGCGCGAATGTGGACGGCACGGTGCTGGCGGTAGCGCGCTTCTTCATGACGGCCCAGGCCTCGGCCACCGAAGTGCCGGGCGAGTTTGCCGGCATCCTCAGCGCGAAGGAGGTGGCAGCGCTGGCAACCGATGTGGAGCTGCTGCGATGAAGCGCCTGCGCTGCCGCGGCGTGGCCGCCATCGAAGCCGCCCTGGTCATGGCGGGGCTGGCGCCCTTGCTGGCGCTCGCCCTGAACATGGGACACCTGGCGATCGATGGCGCGGCGGCGGACCGGGCCGCCAGCAACGCCGCGCGCTTCCTGTCCCAGGTGCCGCTCGAGAGCCTGCGCGACAGCAGCCGGCGCACCGTGGCGCTGGACAGCGCCCAGCAGATGATCGGGCAAACCCTGTCCGCCGCCAACATCGGTCCCCAGGCATGGCACGTCGAGTTCATGTGCGATATCGGGCATTGCGACCAGCTGTTGCCGGGCATGGTCCCGAGCAAGATCGGCGTGATGCTGACCGTCGAAAGCCAGGCCGTGGTCGAACTGGGCCATCCCGCGGTGAACCTGGTCGTGTACGCGGAGGCCGGCCGTGACAACTAGGACAGCCCGCCGGCGCGGCAGCGCCACCGTTGAATTCGGCCTGGTATGCGCGGTGTTCATGCCCATGCTGTTCGCCATCTTCGAATACGGCCGCCTGCTGTTCGTGTGGAACACGCTGCCCGAAGTGACCCAGCGCGCGGCGCGTGCCGCCGCGATCACGGACTTCAGCAATCCGGCGGCCATGCAGGCGCTGCGCCAGGCGGCGCTGTTTCGCAGCGATGACGGCGCGCTGCCGCTGGCGCCCAACGTCAGCAGCGCCAATATCCGCATCGAATACCTGTGGCAGGACGCCGCCGGCGTGCTGGCGCCGCTGCCGCTGCTGCCGGCCTGCCCGCTGGCCAACCGCATCAACTGCGCGCGCGATCCACATGGCCCGGCTTGCATCAGCATGGTGCGGGTGCGCCTGTGCGGCAGCGGCGCCGCCTGCACCACGCTGGCTTACGAGCCCTTGCTGCCGATGGTGCCGGTACCGGACCTGATGCCTTCTGCCACCACCCTGGTGCCTGCCGAGTCGCTGGGTTACACGCCGGGCCAGGCGCCTTGTCCCTGAACCTGCACGCAAAGGAGGTCCCATGAAAGCGCTGTTGATCAGCAATGACGAACGGTTGCAGGCCGAACTGGCGGCGCAGGGCTCGGCGCGCCTGCCGGCGCTGCAGCTGGCAGCCACGCGGCGCGACCTGCGCGATGCGGTGGAACGGCTGCTGCCGCAGCCGCCCGAACTGGTGCTGTTCGATGCCAGCGAGGTGGAGCCGGCCCAGGCCGAGCTGCTGGAACCGCTGTCGCGGCATTATCCCGACACCTCCTTTATCCTGCTGACGCGCGCGCCGCAGCACGAGTTGCTGATCCGCGCCATGCGCGTCGGCATGCGCGAAGTGCTGCAACTGCCGCTGGTGCATCGGGCCCTGCACGAAGCGCTGGACCGCATCGAGATCGAGCGCGGCGTGACCGCCGTACGCGAGGGCAAGGCGCTGGCCTTCATTTCCTGCAAGGGCGGCAGCGGGGCCACCTTCCTGGCCACCAACTTCGGCTATGCGCTGGCGGCGCTGGCCGGGCGCAAGGTGTTGCTGCTCGACCTGCACGGCCAGTTCGGCGACGCCACGCTGTACGTGTCGGACCAGAAGCCGGCCATGACCCTGTCCGATATCTGCGGCCAGATCGGCCGCCTCGACGCGGCCTTCCTGGAGTCGTGCCTGGTGCACGTGGCGCCCGGCTACGGCGTGCTGGCGGCAGCCGACGACCCGGCGCTGGCGACCCAGATGAAGCCGGACCATATCGACGCCATCCTGCGCGTGGCGCGCCAGCATTATGACTACGTGCTGCTGGACGTGGGGCGCCAGATCGATGCCCTGTCGCTGCGCGCACTGGACCAGGCGGACGCCATCTACCCGGTACTGCAACTGGCGCTGCCCGACATCCGCGATGGGCGCCGCCTTCTCGACATCTTCCGCTCGCTCGGCTATCCGCAGGAGCGCACGCGCCTGATCGTCAACCGCTACGAGAAGGGCGGCAAGCTGCGCCTGGCCGACCTGGAGCAGGCGCTGGGCGCCGACGTGCTGCATACGGTGCCGAACGACTACCTGTCCGCCACCGACTCGGTCAACCAGGGCATTCCGCTGCTGCAGCTGGCGCGCAGCAGCCCGGTGGCGCGCAGCCTGGCGGAACTGGTGGAGGCGGTGACCGAACGCCGCCTGCCCGAGAGCAAGGGCTTGTTCGACCGGCTGTTTGGCCGCGCCGAAACCGAACATTGATGGGGAGCCGACCATGAGCTTGCGAGAACGCCTGGCGCTGGGCGATGAAAAACCGCAGGCGCCGAGCGCACCGGCGATGGCCGACGGCGCCTACCAGGAGCTGAAGAAGTCCATGCACCAGATGATCCTGGAGCGCATCGACCTGGAGCGGTTGAAGCGCCTGACGCCGGAACAGTTCAAGCACGAACTGGCGCTTCTGGTGGCGCGCATCGTGGAGGACGAGCGCATCGTGCTGAACCAGGGTGAACGCCACAAGCTGGTGCTCGACATCCAGAACGAGATGCTGGGCTTCGGCCCGCTGGAGCCCCTGCTGGCCGATCCCGGCGTGTCCGACATCCTGGTCAATACCCATGCCCAGGTCTACGTCGAGCGCACCGGACGGCTGGAACTGACCGGCATCAGCTTCCACGACAACACGCACCTGATGAAGATCATCGAAAAGATCGTGTCGCGCGTGGGCCGGCGCGTGGATGAATCAAGCCCGATGGTCGACGCGCGCCTGCCGGACGGTTCGCGCGTCAACGCCATCATCCCGCCGCTGGCGGTGGACGGGCCGATTCTGTCGATCCGGCGCTTCTCGGCGCAGCCGCTGTCGATGGAAAAACTGCTGGAGTTCAAGAGCCTGACGCCGCCCATGTCGGAAGTGCTGAAGGCGCTGGGCCAGGCGCGCCTGAACGTGCTGATCTCCGGCGGCACCGGCAGCGGCAAGACCACGCTGCTCAACGTGCTGTCCGGCTTCATCCCGGCCAGCGAACGCATCGTGACCATCGAGGACGCGGCGGAACTGCAACTGCGCCAACCGCATATCGTGCGCCTGGAAACGCGCCTGCCGAACGTGGAAGGCAAGGGCGAGGTGACGCAGCGCGCGCTGGTGCGCAATGCGCTGCGCATGCGTCCCGACCGCATCATCCTGGGCGAAGTGCGCGGCGCCGAGGCGATCGACATGCTGCAGGCCATGAACACGGGCCATGAAGGCTCGTTTGCAACGATCCACGCCAACTCGCCGCGCGACGCGCTGTCGCGGCTGGAGAGCATGGTCGGCATGGCAGGCGCCAACCTGACGCCGCGCACCGCGCGCCAGCAGATCTGCTCCGCCATCACGGTGGTGATGCAGCTTTCGCGCCTGACCGACGGCACGCGCAAGCTGGTCAGCCTGCAGGAAGTCACCGGGATGGAGGGCGACACCGTGGCCATGCACGAGATTTTCCATTTCGAGCAGACCGGTGTGGATGCCCAGGGCAAGGTGCAGGGCCATTATTTCGCCACCGGCGTGCGGCCGCGCTTTGCCGAACGCTTGCGCATGTTCGGCGTGCCGGTGCCCGACAGCGTTTTCGATCCCGGCAAAGTCTACGAATAGGAGGCGATCATGGATTTCGCCTGGACTGCATTTTCCGTGCTGCTGTTCGCCGCCGTGATCTGCCTGTGCGAGGGTGTCTGGCTGTGGTGGAGCAGCACGCACGGCAACAGTGCGCAGCGCATCGCGCGCCGCCTGCGGTTGATGTCGGGCCGCACCGAGGGCGCGGGCGGCGGCATCAGCATCCTCAAGGAGCGCCGCTACGCGAACTCGCCGGGGCTTGATGCACTGCTGCGGCGCATTCCGCACATCGGCGCGCTGGACCGGCTGCTGCTGCAATCCGGCCTGCGCTGGCAGGTGGCGCGCCTGCTGCAGGTCCAGGGCGCCGCCGCGCTGGCAGGCTTGCTGGCGCCTGCCGCCTTGCACATGCCGCCGCTGCCATCGGCCATTGTCGGCCTGCTGTTCCTGGCAGCGCCGTGCGTGGCGCTGCTACGCGCGCGCGCCGCACGCATACGCCGCATCGAGTCGCAACTGCCGGAAATGGCCGACTTCCTCGCGCGCGGCCTGCGTGCCGGCCATTCCTTTGCCAACGTGATGCAGATGGCGGGCGACGAAGTGGCCGATCCGCTCGGCGGCGAATTCCGCGTCACTTACGAGGAGGTGAATTTCGGCGTCACCATGCAGGACGCCCTGCACAACCTGGCTGCCCGCGTGCCGCTGACCGATTTGCGCTACCTGGTGATCGCGGTGCTGATTCAGCGCGAATCCGGCGGCAACCTGGCCGAGCTGCTGGACAATGTGTCGCGCATGACGCGCGCGCGCCTGCAACTGCTGGCGCAAGTGCGCGTGATGTCGGCGGAAGGCCGCATGTCGGCCTGGGTCCTGACCTTGATGCCGCTTGGCCTGATGGCCGCGATGCAGGTGACCAATCCGAAATACAGCTCGGTGCTGTGGCAGGACCCGAACGGGCAGCGCATGCTGTGGTACGGGGCATGCGCCATGGTGGTAGGCATGGTATGGATGCGCCAGGTGATCAGGGTGCGCGTATGAGCGGCGCCGACCTGTCTGGCATCCTGTTCCTGCTGCTGGTGTTTGCCGTGGTGGCAGGCCTGGCGCTGTGGGCCATGCTGGCCCTGTCCGGCGTGCCGCTGCGCGAGCGCCTGAAATCCTTCACCAGCGCCAGCGAAACGACGCCTGCGCCCGGCCAGGGCGAGTGGATCGAAAAAGTGGCGCGCGTGGCGGAGCCGTTCAGCCGCCTGTCGCTGCCCGAAGATGGCTGGGAACAGTCGGCGCTGCGCACGCGCTTCATGAATGCCGGCTGGCGCCATCCCGCTGCACCAAAACTGTACTTTGCCGCCAAGACCTTGCTGGCGCTGGCCTTGCCTGCGCTGGTGGCAAGCCTGGCGGGACGTAGCGGCAACCTGCTGCTGGCATTGTTTGCCAGTGCGGCCATCGGCTACTACCTGCCAAACGGCGTGCTGGCGCGCCGCGCCGAACTGCGCCAGCGCGATATCTTCGAAAGCCTGCCCGATGCGCTGGACTTGCTGACCATCTGCGTCGAGGCGGGCCTGAGCATGGAACGCGCGCTGGCAAAAGTTGCGGGCGAAATCCACATCAAGAGCCTGCCGCTGGCACAGGAGCTGCAGCTGGTGCTGATGGAAATGCGCTCCGGCTTTTCCAAGGAGCGCGCGCTGCGCAACCTGGCCCTGCGCAGCGGCGTGGAAGATGTCGATGCGCTGGTGGCGATGCTGGTTCAGGCCGAGCGCTTCGGCACCAGCATGGGCGATTCCCTGCGCGTGCACGCCGACAACCTGCGCCGCAAACGGGCCGTGGTGGCGCAGGAGGCGGCCGCCAAGGTCGCGCTCAAGCTGTTGTTCCCGCTGATCTTCTGCATTTTCCCGGCGCTGATGATCGTGTTGCTGGGGCCCGCATCGATTCAGATGAAAGCCGTATTCCATCCTGTGGCGCACAGCGCGCGTTAGGAGCTTGCCATGCGTAAGACGATCATTGCTGCCTGTGTGGGGATGGTGGCGGCCTGCAGCACGCCGGTGCTGCCGCCGCCCCCCGCCATCGTGGCGGCCACGCCGCCTGCTGCGCCGGCGCCGGCTGCGCTGGCCAGGGATGGCCGCTATGAAGAGGCCATTGCGTTGCTGGAACAGCGTGCGCGGCGTACGCCTGGCGCGGCCCTGCTTGGCGACCTTGGCTACGCCTACTACCTGGGCGGGCACCTGGAGGAGGCGCGTGCCGCACTGGAACGTGCCTGCCTGATGGCGCCATCCAGCCCGGTTGCCTGGGAACGGCTGGCGGCGCTGCTGGAAACGACCGGCGACAGCGGCCGCGCGCTGGAAGCCATGCGCCATGCGCGCCTGTTGCGCGAAGCTGCGAGCGAGCCTGGCGCCGGCACGCAGGCCGCGTCCGGAAGCACGCCCGGCAGCGGCCTTTGGCCGGCGGGCATGGCGCATGTCGAGGTGCGGCAAGTCAGCGCCGGGCTGGTCGAAGTCGCGCGAGTGGAAGACAAGGCGCCGCCGCCGGTACCGGCGCCAAACGCGCCCACGCGGCTGGAAGTCAGCAACGGCAACGGCATTCGTGGCATGGCGGCAGTGGTCGCGCAGCGCTTGCGGGCGGAAGGGATGCAGGTGGTGCGCCTGACGAACACCATCCCCTTCAACGTGGAAGAGACGCGGGTCGAAATACGCGGCAGCGGCGAGCCGCAACTGCGCATCGTGCTCGGCAAGGATGCGGCAATAAAAAAGCCGCCCGGGGTTAGCGGGCGGCAAGCACCGTGAAACAACTCACGAGTTGGTAGGGAAACTTTGGCGTCAGTTCCAGGACACGCTGCCCAGGCCGCGTGCGGTGGACTGGCGGTTGGCCGGCTTGCCGTACACCGTTGCCGAACCCATGCCGGAGAGGCGCAGGTTGGCGGAAGTCCTGGCGTTGAAGGTGGCGCTGCCAAGGCCGGTCATGTCGGCATCCACGCTCTCGCTTTGCAGCTGCTTCGCATCGAGGCTGCCGATGCCGCCCAGTTTTGCGTAAAGCTGCTTGCTCTGGCCGGAGATCGCGATCTGGCCGGCGCCTTTCAGGTTCAGGTCCACCACGTCAGCCTGGGTATCGCTGACGGTCATGCTGCCCACGCCGGTCAGGCGTGCGTCGACTTTCTTGAAGCGCGAGGCCATGTTCACGGCGCCGGCGCCTTCCAGGGAGAGGCGAACTTCATCGCCGTCGAATCCCTTCACTTCAGCCGAGCCCACGCCGGCGGAGACCAGTTCGCGCAGTTGCGGCAGCGTCAGTTCAGCCCTCAGGTTGCGCGGGCCGATGTGGATGCCACGCATGTTTTCGGTACCGATGCGGATGGTGTCGCCGTTCTGCGTCACCGTAATCTTTTGCAGGTAGCGCTTGTCGCCGGACAGCACCAGTGCCGGTGCGCCTTGCTTCAGCTTCAGGTCTACCACGCCATCCAGCACTACTTTCACGGGGCGGCCGTCGACAGTGCGCGCTTCGGTGATGATCTCGTCCGCGCGGGCGGCGCCGGCGGCGAACATCATGGCGGTCATCATCGTGGCGGTGAAAAGCTTTTTCATGTCGGGGCTCCGTGAAACTTCGATTGCGTTCGAATTACAGTGCAGCTTTTTCAGCAGCGGTCAGGCGCTTGGCGGTGACGGTCACCACGGGCATTGCCTTGGCTTCGGCCTTTGCCACGACGGCTGCCGGTGCGCTGTGTTTCAGCGGAGTGGCGGCGGTGGCGAAGCCGGTTGCGCTGATCACGGCAACTGCTGCGAGGAAGATGTATTCCATGTTTTTGGCGATGTTCATTTTGCTCTCCATTCGGTTGGGTTAAGTTCATTTCGCGTTTCGTTGATTGAACTATAGATATGTGCGGTGTCCAGCACTACCGGTCTGCGACGAAATGCAGAAATGGCGACCTGAAATGCAGGAAAGCCGGTGTGACGAAGGCGGACGCCCGTGTGACGGGGGCTGTCGGCGCCTATGAAAAGGGCCGGTATACTATCCAGCCATGAGAACCTTGCATTTCCTACGTATCCTCGGCATCTGCGTGCTGGCATGGAGCGTCGTCTGCCTGACGGGCGCCGCCTCCTCTTATGGCTCGCTGCTGCAGCGCGGCGCCAACCCCTCCTATGTGGAGCTGCTGCGCGACTGGGGTAGTGCGCATGCCCTGATGGTGGTGTTCAGCGCCGTGCTGTATCTCGTCCTGGAACGCTGGCCGCAGTCGCTGGCCAGTGCGCGTGGGATAGTGCGCACCTATCTGCTGGTGCTGGTCCTGTTCCTGCCATTGGAGTGCCTGTTCGTCTCCCTGCAGCAGGAAAGGAGCTGGTTCGCCATCTTCCTCGAGCTGACCTGGACTACGTTCACCTTCGTTACCGTGGCCGGCCTCCGCATCTGGCAGATCCAGCGGGCGCGCGAGACCGACAACCTGACCCTGCGCCTGGAGCTGGAGCAGCAGCGCCTGGCCGCTCTGCGCGGGCAACTGGAGCCGCACTTCCTGTTCAACGCCCTGAACGCCGTCAGCGCGCTGGTACGCATGGACGATAAAGGCGCAACCCTGAGCGCCATCAGCCGCCTGAGCGGCCTGCTGCGCTACGCCCAGGCGGCAAGCTCGCGCGACTGGGTCACGCTGGCGGAAGAATTGCAGTTCGTGCGCGACTACCTGTCGCTGCAATCGATGCGCTATGGCGACCGGCTGCGGGTGTCGATTGAAGGCGACAGCGGGGCGGTGCTGGCCGCCGACTGCCCGCCTTTGCTGCTGCAGCCGCTGGTCGAGAATGCGCTGCGCCATGATCTGGACTGCCACGACGGTGACAGCGACATCACGCTGCGTTTTTCGGAGCAGGGCGGCATGCTGCATATCCATATCAGCAATTCGGTGCGCGATGTGCCGTCCAACCCGGGCATGGGAATGGGCCTGCACAATATCGAAGCGCGCTTGCGCATCGCCTGCGGCAGCGGCGCCGGCTTGCGCACCGCGCGTGCCGACGGACGCTTTGTCGCCGAGATCAATATGCCAATGTATTTCGCCTCATGAAGATCCGCGCCCTGATCGTCGACGACGAAGAACCCGGCCGCATCAACCTGCGCTACGGCCTGGCGCCGCACAAAGGCTGGCAACTGGTCGGCGAGTGCGCCAGCGCCGCGGCCGCGCGCGCTGCCCTGGCTGGGCAGGACGTAGATGTGATTTTCCTCGATATCCAGATGCCGCAGGAAGCCGGCCTGGCGCTGGCGCGCGAACTGGCCCGGCGCGAAGAACCGCCGCTGGTGATATTCGCCACGGCTTATAACGAGCACGCCATCGAGGCCTTTGAAGTGCATGCGCTGGACTACCTGCTCAAGCCTTTCGACGACCAGCGCCTGGCGCAGGCGCTGGAACGGGCTGCCGCCATGCTGGAGCAACGCCAGCGTGCGGCCTATGCGCGCGCGATGCGCGCCTTCGCCGAGCCGACGGCGCAGGCATACCTGCAGCAACTGAACGTGCGCTCGGTCGGCCGCATCGAATGCGTGCAGGTGGCGGAAGTGCTGTGGATCGAGGCTGCGGGCAATTACGTGGAGCTGCGCTTGCCGCAACGGCGCGTGCTGCACCGGGTGCCGCTGGCGCGGCTGGAGCAGCACCTGGACCCGGCCAATTTCCTGCGCGTGCATCGGCGTGCGCTGGTGCGGGTAGGTGAGGTGGCGTCGCTGGAGCGCGATGCCGAGGGCGCCAGCCAGCTGGTCCTGCGCTGCGGCGACCGCGTGCCGGTCAGCGAACGCTACCTGCCGGCCGTAAAGGCCTTGCTGGGCGCTTAAACCAGGGCGGCGATAGCCGCGCCCATCTCGGTGGTGGAGGCGCTGCCGCCCATGTCCGGCGTGCGCGGGCCCTGGACCAGCACGGTTTCGATCGCACGCATGATGGCGTCGTGCGCCTGGGTGTAGCGGGCGTCGCCGTTGCCGAGGAAATCCAGCATCATGGCGCCGGACCAGATCATGGCGACCGGGTTGGCGATATTCTTGCCGTAGATATCCGGCGCCGAACCATGCACCGGTTCGAACAGCGAGGGCAGGGTGCGCTCCGGGTTCAGGTTGGCCGACGGTGCGATGCCGATGGTACCGGCGCAGGCCGGGCCGAGGTCGCTCAGGATGTCGCCGAACAGGTTGGACGCCACCACCACGTCGAATCGCTCGGGGCTCAGCACAAAGCGCGCCGCCAGGATGTCGACGTGGTACTGGTCCCAGCGCACGTCCGGGTAGTTGGCCGACATGGCTTTCACGCGCTCGTCCCAGTACGGCATGCTGATCGCAATGCCGTTCGACTTGGTGGCCGAGGTCAAGTGCTTCTTTGGGCGCGACTGCGCCAGGTCGAAGGCGAACTGCAGGATGCGGTCGACGCCCTTGCGGGTGAAGACAGCTTCCTGCAACACGACCTCGCGTTCGGTGTGCTCGAACAGGCGGCCGCCGACGGAGGAATATTCACCCTCCGTGTTCTCGCGCACCACGTAGAAATCGATATCGCCCGGCTTCTTGCCGGCCAGCGGGCAGGGCACGCCTGGCATCAGGCGCACCGGACGCAGGTTCACGTACTGGTCGAATTCGCGGCGGAACTTGATCAGGGAGCCCCACAGGGAGATATGGTCGGGAACCGCATCCGGCCAGCCGACCGCGCCGAAGTAGATCGCATCGAAGCCTTTGAGCTGGTCGAACCAGTCGGAGGGCATCATCTGGCCGTGCTGCATGTAATAGTCGCAGTTGGCCCATTCGAAGGTGGTGAATTCCAGCGGCAGGCCAAACCTGGCTGCGGCGGCCTGCAGGGTGCGCAAGCCCTCCGGCATCACTTCCTTGCCGATGCCGTCGCCGGCGATGACTGCGATGCGATGGGTGCTCATGCTGCGTCGGCCTCCTCTTCGACAGGGGCTGAGCGCATCCACTGCACCAGCGGCCAGGCATCCTTGAAAGCGCCCACGATCATGCCCAGCAGCTCGTCCGGCTTGTTCAGCGGCAGCTTCACTTCCTGGTAGACGAAGAAGCTTTTCAGCTTGATGAACTCGATGTGCTCGTGCTCCGGATCGAAGCCTTTCGGCGGCCGTTGCAGCTTGTGTTCTTCGGTGATGGAACCGTAGCGCGCCTTCAGCGCCTTGTTGGCCAGCGCCTTCTTGAAGCCCTTGGCATCGTTGACCATGTGGTTGCGCAGGGCCTTCAGGCGGTGCGGCGGCGGAATGTATTCGCCGGCGCCGATGCCCAGCACGCCGTCAGGGCTGATCTGGAAATACCAGGTCGGGCCGCCCGCCATGCTGGGGCGGCGCATGTCGTTCGGCGCAATGGCGGCCGAGAAATGCGTCTTGTACGGGCTCTTGTCGTGGGCAAAGCGCACGTCGCGGTTGATGCGGAACATGGCTTTCTTCGGATTGCAGAACTTGACCTGGGCATCGAACTTGCCCAACTCCGCGATCACCTGGGTCACCAGCTCCAGGAATTCCTCGCGCAGGATGTCGTAGCGCGGCTTGTTCATCACAAACCACGGGCGGTTGTTGTTGTCGGACAGTTCCGTCAGGTAGCGGGTGAGGTCGCGCAGGTGCATATTATTTTTTGGCTGGGGGGCGTTTGCCCACGGTGAGTTGGAGATCGCTTTCGCGGCTCTTGCGCAGGATGCGCATGGTCGACTGGCCGCCCGGCGCGAGCTGGGCGATCAGGTTCAGCATTTCATTGGTGTCCTTGACCGGCTTACCGTCCACCGACAGCAGGATGTCGCCCGGCTTCATGCCGGCCTTGTCGGCCGGTCCGTTGCGTACCACGCCGGCGATGATGGCGCCCGAATCGCGCGCCAGGCCGAAGCTGTGCGCCAGTTCCGGCGTGATTTCCTGCGATTCGACGCCGATCCAGCCGCGCACCACGTGGCCATCCTTGATGATGGCATCGAGCACCGAACGTGCCGTGCTGACCGGGATCGCGAAGCCGATGCCGACCGAACCCCCGGTCTGGGAGTAAATGGCCGAGTTAATCCCCAGCAGGTTGCCCTGGGTATCGATCAGGGCGCCGCCGGAATTGCCGAAGTTGATGGCGGCGTCGGTCTGGATGAAGTTTTCGAAGTGATTGATGTGCAGGTTGTTGCGGCCCAGGGCCGAGATGATGCCCATGGTGACGGTCTGGCCGACCCCGAATGGATTGCCGATGGCCAGCACCACGTCGCCCACCTTGGCCTGTTCCACCTGGCCCAGCGCGACCACCGGCAGCTTGTCCAACTCGATGCGCACCACGGCCAGGTCGGTTTCCGGGTCGGTGCCCACCATCTTGGCGGCAGCCTTGCGGCCGTCCGGCAGCACCACCTGGATCTCGTCGGCCGCTTCCACCACGTGGTAGTTGGTCAGGATATAGCCCTGCGGGCTGACGATGACGCCGGAACCAAGGCTGTTCTGGTCATCCTCCTCGTCGCGGTCGCCGAAGAAGCGCTTGAAGAAGGGATCGCGCGACAGCGGATGGCGCTTGCGCACCGCCTTGGTAGTCAGGATATTGACCACGGCCGGCATGGCGCGGCTGGCAGCGGCCCGGTACGATCCCGGAGAAGGCGGGGCGCTGGCGTCGGCCAGGATTGCCGTGTGCGCGGCAGTCGGCACGGGCTTGGGGAGCACGGCCGGCCGCTGCACGGCCGTGTATACAAAGTACAGTGCCAATGCGATGGTCACCGTTTGTGCAAACAATAACCAGAGTCTTCGCATGGCGGTATTGCTACAAAATGGGAGTTAACTCCTATTTTCGCAAAGAATCGCGAATTTCGCGCAGCAGCACGATATCTTCTGAAGGTGGTGCAGGTTCTGCCGGTGCGGCAGCCGGCGCTTCGGCGCGGCGCAGCTTGGCGACCAGGCGTACCATCTGGAAGATCACGAAGGCCAGGATGATGAAGTTCAGCAGGATGGTGAAGAAATTGCCGTAGGCGATCACAGCGCCCAGTTTTTTCGCTTCAGCCAGGGCCAAGTTGTGCGCCTGTCCGTTGAGAGGAATGTAATAGTTCGCGAAATCGAGGCCGCCCAACAGCATCCCGATCGGAGGCATGATGACGTCGGTTACCAGGGAATCGACGATTTTGCCGAAGGCGGCGCCGATGATGACACCGACCGCCAGGTCGATGACATTGCCTTTCATTACAAATTCTTTAAATTCTTGCATCGTTCCCATAACATATTCCTTCCAAAAATTTATGGATTTGTATCAACTTTGCTGCAAATTCATGGAACACGCAAGAGGCGCAACATTGGGATGGATTAGCTAATTGCAAGGTTTTGCTTTAAATCGCAACATCACTCCTTTATAATTTAAGGTTGCTAGAAGCTTTGTTAACAATAAAGATTTTGGATTTTTGACTGATTGGGGTTTGTATGAGTAACGAGAAGCAGGTCGATTCGAGCCGTCGCGGTCTCCTCGTCGCAACGTGTGCGGCAGGTGGTGTGGTCGGTTTGGGTGCAACTGGCGCCCTGGTAAGCACGTTCCAGCCGTCCGAGCGCGCGAAGGCAGCTGGTGCACCGGTGGAAGTGGACATCTCTACGCTGCAGCCGGGCGAAATGAAAACGGTCGAATGGCGCGGCAAGCCAGTCTGGATCCTCAAGCGTACCCCCGAAATGGTGGCAACGCTGGCGAAAGATGAAGCTGAACTGGCCGATCCAAAATCCGAGCGTACCCCCGACGACCTGACGCCGGAATACGCCCGCAATCCGCATCGCTCGATTAAGCCGGAAATCCTGGTGGCCGTGGGCATCTGCTCCCACCTGGGCTGCTCCCCATCGTCGAAATTCACCCCAGGCGCACAGCCTTCGCTGCCGGATAACTGGCTCGGCGGCTTCCTGTGCCCATGCCACGGCTCGACCTTCGACCTGGCTGGCCGTGTATTCAAGAACAAGCCTGCTCCGGACAACCTGCAAGTGCCGCGCCATATGTACCTGGGCGACAACAAGCTGATCATCGGTAAAGACGAGAAAGGCGAGGCATAATCCATGGCCGCATTCAAGGAAACCAAATTCCCTGCCGACGCACCTGCAGCCAAGAAGCTGATGGGCTGGGTCGACGACCGCTTCCCTGCCACCAAGCTGTGGAACGACCAGTGGGGCAAATACTACGCCCCGAAAAACTTCAACTTCTGGTACATCTTCGGTTCCCTGGCCATGCTGGTCCTGGTGCTGCAGATCGTCACCGGCATCTTCCTGACCATGCACTACAAGCCGGACGCCGGCCTGGCCTTCGCATCGGTTGAATACATCATGCGCGAAGTTCCATGGGGCTGGCTGGTGCGTTATATGCACTCGACCGGCGCCTCGGCCTTCTTCATCATCGTGTACCTGCACATGACCCGCGGCCTGATGTACGGTTCCTACCGCAAGCCACGTGAACTGATCTGGCTGTTCGGTTTCGCCATCTTCCTGTGCCTGATGGCCGAAGCGTTCTTCGGCTACCTGCTGCCATGGGGCCAGATGTCGTACTGGGGCGCCCAGGTGATCGTCAACCTGTTCGGCGCGATTCCGCTGATCGGCCCTGACCTGTCGCTGTGGATTCGCGGTGACTACGTGGTGTCCGACGCGACCCTGAACCGCTTCTTCGCCTTCCACGTGATCGCGATTCCGCTGGTCCTGCTGGGCCTGGTGGCTGCGCACCTGATCGCACTGCACGAAGTCGGCTCGTCCAACCCGGACGGCATCGAAGTGAAAGAAAACCTGGGCCCGGACGGCCACCCAGTCGATTCGATCCCATCGCACCCGTACTACACCGTGCACGACCTGTTCGGCGTGTCCGTGTTCCTGACCATCTTCTCGGCTGTGGTGTTCTTCGCGCCTGAGATGGGCGGCTACTTCCTGGAGTACAACAACTTCCTGCCGGGCGATTCGATGAAGACCCCGCCGCACATTGCTCCGACCTGGTACTTCACCGCCTTCTACTCGGTGCTGCGCGCCACCACCTCGGACTTCCTGTGGGTGCTGATGGTGGGCATCGCTGCCTACACCGCCTTCCTGTGGATGAAGTCCAAGCTGTCGGGCATGGTCAAGATCGCCGTCAGTGTGATCGCGCTGCTGATGATCGTCGGCATGCTGCCAGGTGCACTGGATGCGAAGTTCTGGGGCGTGGTGTTCTTCGGCGGTTCGGTGGTGATCCTGGCCTTCCTGCCATGGCTGGACCATTCGCCGGTGAAATCGATTCGTTACCGTCCTGACTGGCACAAATATGTGTACGCCGGCCTGGCCATCGCCTTCGTAGCCCTGGGCTACCTGGGCACCCAGCCGCCAAGCCCAGTCGGCACGATCATCGCTCAGATTGCGACCCTGTACTACTTCAGCTTCTTCCTGCTGATGCCGTGGTGGAGCGCGATGGGTACGTTCAAGAAGGTGCCGGACCGCGTTGTGTTCCACGCGCACTAATCGGACGACCAGAACGCTAAGCAAAGGACTAATAAATGATCTTTTCGAAGAAACTGCTGGCCCTCCTGGCCCTGGTACCAGCGCTGGCCTTCGCCAACGAAGGCGGCTTCCCCCTGGAAAAGGCCCCGGACCGCTCGCACAACATGGCCGCCCTGCAAAACGGCGCCAAGCTGTTCGTGAATTACTGCCTGAACTGCCACAATGCGTCGTCCATGCGCTTCAACCGCCTGCGCGACCTGGGCCTGACCGAAGAGCAGATCAAGAACAACCTGCTGTTCACCGGCGAAAAAGTGGGCGAAATGATGACCACCGCCATGCCGGCCAAGGACGCCAAAGTCTGGTTCGGCACCGTGCCGCCTGACCTGTCCGTGATCGCCCGCGCCAAGGCAACGCCGTCGAACACCGGCAGCGATTACCTGTACACCTACCTGCGTACCTTCTACAAGGACGACACCCGCCCAACCGGCTTCAACAACATGGTGCTGCCGAATGCGGCCATGCCACACGTGCTGTGGGAGCTGCAGGGCGTTCAGTCCGCCAAGTTCGAAGAAGTGGAAGATCCACACGAGCACGGCAAGAAGATGCACAAGTTCGTGGGCTTCGAGCAAGTCACGAAGGGCAGCATGAGCAAGCTGGAATACGACACCGCCGTGGCCGACATCGTTGGCTACATGGAGTGGATGGCCGAGCCGGCCGCCCAGAAGCGCAAGCAACTGGGCGTATGGGTCCTGATCTTCATGACTATCTTCGCTACCCTGGCATGGCGCCTCAACGCGTCGTACTGGAAAGAAGTCAAATAATTGCGTGCGCCGGATTTCCGGCGCGTGTTTGCGCCGCCTGATACGTCAGGCGGCCCAACTGGGGTGAACCGTTCGCGGTCTCGCCCCCTTTGTTTCTAAGGAACTAGGAAAATGATGGTTCTCTATTCGGGCACTACCTGCCCATTCTCCCAGCGCTGCCGCCTGGTCCTGTTCGAAAAGGGCATGGACTTTGAAGTGCGCGATGTTGACCTGTTCAACAAGCCGGAAGATATTTCGACCATGAACCCGTATGGCCAGGTACCGATCCTGGTCGAGCGCGAATTGATTTTGTACGAATCGAACATCATCAATGAGTACATCGACGAGCGCTTCCCACACCCGCAGCTGATGCCGGCAGACCCGCTGATGCGCGCCCGTGCCCGCCTGATGCTGTTCAACTTCGAGAAGGAACTGTTCGTTCACGTGCACACGCTGGAAAGCGAGCGCAACAAGGCGAGCGACAAGAGCCACGACAAGGCCCGCGCAGAAATCCGCGACCGCCTGACCACCCTGGCTCCGCTGTTCCTGAAGAACAAGTACATGCTGGGCGACGAGTTCTCCATGCTGGACGTGGCCGTGGCTCCGCTGCTGTGGCGCCTGGACCACTACGGCATCGAGCTGTCGAAGACCGCAGCGCCGCTGATGAAGTACGCCGAGCGTATCTTCTCGCGCCCTGCCTACATCGAAGCGCTGACTCCGTCCGAGAAAGTAATGCGTCGCTAATTGCGGCCCCTGCGGCGCGCCCATGGAGCGCGCCGCAACTTATAGTTTGAACATGGCAGAAATCTCCACCAAGCCCTATATGCTGCGCGCCATCTACGAATGGTGCACCGATTGCGGCTATACCCCCTACCTGGCAGTCAAGGTCGACGCAGCAACCCAGGTCCCGATGGAATACGTCAGGAAGGGCGAAATCGTCCTGAACATCAGCTTCGGCGCCACCTCCGGCCTGAAGATGGACAACGACGCGATCCACTTCCACGCCCGCTTCGGCGGCGTGTCGCGCGAGATCTACGTGCCGGTCAATAACGTGATGGCGATCTACGCCAACGAAAACGGCCAGGGCATGGCGTTTGAACCGCTGCTGGGCCAGGCGCCAGCACCGAAAATGCCTGCAGCGGTCGAAGAAGTTGCGCCAGCGCCGACCCTGTCTTCCGTGCCAAGCGCCCCTGCGCCGCGCAGCGAAGACGATAATGGACCGGACGATGGCGGCGAGCCACCAAAGAAAGGTGGCCGTCCAACCCTGACTCGCATTAAATAGCGTATAATCGCGGCGGAAGTTTTACAGCCGGCTTAGCTCATCAGGTAGAGCAGTTGATTTGTAATCATCAGGTGGCGGGTTCGAGTCCTGCAGCCGGCACCAGCATTCCAAAAGCCCAGCCCTCACCGGCTGGGCTTTTTCTATTTGCGCCTGCGTGGTTGTTGTGCAGCCAATGCTGCAAATCAAAACCCCCGTAAAGTGCACCTCTATAATTATCTGACTTCTTGACAATAATCGAGGAAGAGTGATGGCTGCAGATTTCGTCGCCTATATCGATGAAGCGGGAGATGAAGGTTTCAAGTTTCTGGAGGGCGAACGTGGTAGCTCGCGCTGGTTCGTTCTATCTGCGACTATTGTACGAAAATCGAACGATTTGCAATTAGTGAAGGCTGCGAAGGATGTCAGGCAGCTGCTCGGCAAGCCGGATAAATTCGTACTGCATTTCCGTGAACTGAAACACGAGCAGCGAGTGCCTTACGTGCGCCTATTGGGAACACTACCCGTGCGAACTGTAAGTATACTTGTTCATAAGCCTTCAATTAACAATCCGGAGAACTTTCAGCAAGAGGCGCATAAGCTTTACCGCTACAGCACCAGGCTGCTACTAGAACGTGTTAGTTGGTTATGCAGAGACCACGCAATCGGAGGTGCTTGTAACACGGACCTCATTTTCTCGAATCGGTCTGCGATGTCATATGACGACTTGAGATCCTACTTGGAACTGCTGTCGCAACAAGCCAGGGCAGGTGCAGATATCAACATTCATTGGCCTGCGATCACGTGCGACAGCGTGCGCGCGGTAAATCACGACAAATTGGCAGGCCTACAGCTCGCGGATGCAGTGGCATCGAGTGTGTTCTTCGCAGTAAACAAAACTCAGTATGGAGAGGTCGAAAGTCGGTATCTAGAAATATTGAAGCCGACAATTTACAGAAAAGACCGTCGAGCCGATGGTTACGGCCTGAAGATCTGGTGTGGGGACGACGCGGAAAAACAAAGGCTCACCAAGCTGGTGAGCCTTGAGTAAAGTAGACCCCAGGTTCGAGGTTCCCACCCGTTCGGGCTGCCGCCGTTAAGCGACCTCTACAAATCCTGCGCTTGTCTACGCTTGAATAGTAACAAATGATGGAATTTTCAGCAATCGTTGGCATCAGTCAGTCAAGCGTTACCGTTCCCGTCCCCAGCTAACGCACGCGAATTTGACTCAAGGTTCCTTCGCCGAACGCTTTTGCAAAAGGTGTTCGATTGAGAACTTGCCGCCGCCTTGAGCAATCAGAGGCAGCAGTAAGGCGGCCCAGCCCAGGTGGGTCGGCCAGGCTTGTGGATAGACGAAGATCTCGATGACGGCGGTCATGGCAAGGAGGCCGAGGGCGGCGAAGCGGGTGAACAGGCCGGCGACCAGCAGCAGTGGCAGGGCGTGTTCGGCGAAGGTGGCCATGGGGGCGGCGATCTCCGGTGGGATCAGGGGCAGCATGTACTCGTAGCGGAAAAGGTCGATCGTCGAATCCTTCAGCGTGAACCAGCCTTCGACTTTGGTGCGGCCGGAGAGGAAGAAGACTGCGGCAATGCCGAGGCGGGCCGCGAGCAGCTGTACCGATGGGGGCAGCAGGCGCGCGGCAAGTGCGTGGAGCGCTGCGATGCCTCCTGCGATGGTGCCGGTGGAAGTGGCTGCGGCGGCTGGGGATCGGGCGAAGTTGGTGTTCATGGTGGTCTCCGTTTTGTCAGGTATCAGGTGCGCCATTTGCCTTGGCGCGCCAGTGTGATGGCTGCATCGGCGATTTGTTGCGTGGTGGCGCTGGCGGCGAGGCCGATTGCCGGGACAGGCGTTGGCGTGGTGCCGCCATCCGCCAGCACTAAGCCGATGACGCGCGTGCGGCGATGGCTGGCGGCGGCGCGCGCTGCCTGGGCTCCCTGACCGGTGCCGATGAAGACCGCTTCCGGGATGTGCAGGCTGTCGATGAAGGTCAGCAGGTCCTGGCCGAGCGCCGTGGCATCCGCATCACGCAGCGTCGGCAGCAGAACGAAGTAGCCTTGCGCTGCCAACAGCGATGCAATTTCGGTGTAGTGGTCGATGGAATCGCCCGGGCTGCGGGCGAGCACGATAGGGCGGCCGTCGTCAGGGCCGGCGGCGTGGTAGCTGAGTGCAGGCTGTGCTGCGGCTACTGCGCGCAGCACTTCGGTGGCGCTGCGGATGGGCAGCGCGGCGCCGGCGAGTGCCGGTGCGAAGGCGAGGCTTGCGGTCCCTGCCAGTCCGGTGAGGGCGGATAGCAGGAACAGGCGGCGGGTTTCATTCATTTTCAACTCCGGTAATGAGTTCACTACCAAGCCAGTCGGCCAGCATGGCGCCGGCGCTGGCGATGCCTTGTTCTTCGCCGACGCGTTCCACCAGCAACGCGCACAAGCCGGCGAAGCTGCCGTCGCGCTGGAGGTGCGTCAGCGCGGCAAATTCGATGGCGTCCAGTGCTCGCAGGCAGGAGACGAAGCCCTGGCGCCAGACCAGCAGGCCGCCGGGCGCGGGAAGCATTTCGCCTTCCAGGTTGCTGCTGCCGTCGCGCAGGGCGAACCACAAGTCGGCGGCGTTGGTGGTGGCAATGCGCAGTTGAAGTGTTGGCGCAAGCGTCAGGCTGGCGTGCTCCCAGTCGACTTCGGCCAGTGCGTCGGCAGCGACAGGCGCGGCATCGGGGCCGATGAACGCCTGGTCCAAGGCATGCTCGATCCAGGCCAGTTCGTGCAGGTCCGGATTGTCGGGGAACAGCGCCTGTAGCGTGTCGCAGAAATCGTCGGCGTAGGCGTCCAGCGTCCAGGCGTGTGGAGGGCGGCGCTTGATGTGCGCTGCGGCAGCATGCAGGAAGGCTTCTTCGCCGATGAAGGCGCGCAGTTGCGGGTAGCTCTCTTCCAGGCAGCCGACAAGCTGCGCGCGGTAGTTGTTCAGGTAGACCGCGCGGCCAGGGCCGGCCGGCACGCCTGCAACGGGCGTCGATGAGGCCAGCATGGCGTGGAAATCGCCCTGGAGATTGGCGAGGTTCATGCTGCCTCCCTGTGCGCTGCGAGATGGCGCGCGATATCGAGTTCGGCCAGCAGGTCGGCCAGCGGCGGGATATCGCCATCGCGCTCGATCATGGTGGCCACAGGGCCGCAGCGTGCGATCGTCTGCTGGTACAGTGACCACACCGCATCGTTGACGGCGCTGTCGTGGGTGTCGATCAGCAGGCCGTCGCCCTGGCTATGGCCGGCGAGGTGGATCTGGCATACGCGGTTCATCGGTACCCCGCGCAGGAAATCGAGCGGATCGAAGCCGTGGTTGCTGGCACTGACGAAGACGTTGTTCACGTCCAGCAGCAATCCGCAGCCGGTGCGCTTGGCCATGGCGGAAATGAATTCCCATTCCGTCATGCTGGATTCGGCATACGTCAGGTAGCTCGAAGGATTTTCGACCAGCATGGTGCGTCCCAGTGCTTCCTGCGCCTGGTCGATGTTGTTGCAGATGATGTCGAGCGCCTCCTGCGTGTAAGGCAGCGGCAGCAGGTCGTGCGAATTGAAGCGGCCGATGCGCGACCAGCTCAGGTGGTCGGAGACGAACATCGGTTCGATCTCTTCCACCAGGGCGCACAGGCGGGCCAGGTAGTCCGGCCGCAAACCGTCGGCCGAACCAAGCGACATCGACACACCATGCAGCACCACGGGATGCTTCTCCCTCACGCGGCGCAGGATATCGCGCGGCTGGCCGCCGGCGACCATGAAGTTCTCCGAGATCACTTCGACGAAATCCACGTCGACGTCGCCTTCGAGGAAATCGCGGTAGTGCTCGCGGCGCAGGCCGAGGCCAAAGCGATGGGCATGCATGGTGTGCCTCCGTTTGGATTACTTGGCTTCGGTCAGGGTGCCGCCCAGTGCCTTGCACTCGGTCGGGGTTTTTACCAGCACTCCCTGGCCTTTGCACTGGTTCAGGCCTTTGCAGTCGTTCTTGGCGGTGGCGCACAAGCTGGTGCCCTTGCAGGTGTTGATGCCGTAGCAGCGGCCCGGTTCTTCCTTCACTTTTTCTGCAGCGAACGATGGTGCCGACAGGGATGCCAGTGCGATCAGGGCGGCGGCGCCGGCCAGGCCAGCGCGGGTTTTGGTAGCGATGCTCATGATGAATCTCCTTTGGTTAAAGTAGGACTTACTGGACGCTGAGGGCAGCGTCTTCGATGACTTTCGCGACCGCTTCCGGCTGCGAAATTTGTACTGCATGGCTTGCTGCGATTTCTGTGACCCTGGCGCCGGCACGCTTGTACATCCAGCGCTGCAGTTCCGGGTTGACCAGGCGATCCTGCGTGGCGACGACGGCGAAGCTCGGCTTCTGGTGCCAGGTGGCGAACCAGCTTGGCGTTCCCATCAGCACATTGCTGACCGGGACTTGCGAGGCCGCCATGAAGTTGACGCGGTTAGGCGTCAGGTCGGCGGCCAGGTCGGACTGGAAGCGTGCAGTGTCGTAGAACTGGAAGCCGGCGCGGTCCGGCTTGACGCCATCAGCGGCGCCCGGTATCGACGACAGCAGCTGCTGCGAGGTTTCGCCGACTTCCGGCATCAAGGCCGCGACATACACCAGCGCCTTGACCTTGTCGCCGGTGGCGACATTTGACATCACCGTGCCGCCAATGCCGTTGCCGACCACGATCACGTTACCGAACTGCTGGAAAATCGCTTTGCGGACGATGGCAATGTCGTCGTCGAGCGAGGTATGGGGCAGTTGGGCCACGGTGACGTTGAAGCCTTTCAAACGCAGGGTGTCGTGCACCACGCGCCAGCTGGAAGCGTCGATGAACGCGCCCGGCACGATCACAACGTTTTTCGCGGTTGGCTGGGCGGCCGGCGCGACGGCATGTGCCGCGCCGGCAAGGCCGGCTGCCAAGGCGATCACCGATGCAATGGCACGCTTCATCACTTCGCCTTCAGCGAGCCGTAGCCCTTGGGGGTCTTGATGGAGGTGCAGGTGCCTTTTTCGACCAGCACCCAGGCATCGCCCTGGTAGTCGACTTTGGAGGTTGCTGCACACGAAGTGCCCGGTCCAGCGGCGCAATCGTTATGGCCGGCTTTCGCCACGCCATAGCATTTTTCCATCTCCTTCTTGGGTTCTGCGGCGTGTGCGGCGGAGGTGCACATTGCGATAGCCAGGGTGGCTGCCAGTCCTGCGTAGGTGGTTTTCATAATCTTGGTCTCCTTGGTTAAGGTGTGACCAGATTAAGGGGGCAGTGTGTATCGCTTTTGTCGAGAGCTCGTGAGAAGTGTATCTGGCATGGCGCCAGATACACTGGGATACAAAAATGTCTACGGCAGGGTGCTCACGTCCACTGCTGGCGCCTGTCCGGTAGCCGGGCGGGTGAAGTTCTGGTTGATCGGCACGTTCGGGTTGAAGAAGCCGCCATTACGCAAGTAGAAACTGCCGTTCTGCAAGCCCCCTGCGTAATCCATGCGCTGGGCGTTGGATGCGGTGGCGTCGCCAGTGAAGCGTGCCGTCACCAGTTCGGTCCAGCTACCGCCGGTACTGCGCGCCCACTGATTGTTGAACTGTACGCTGCGGCCAAGGAAGCCGTTGGTGTCGATGAAGTTCTCCAGGAAGGAATACACGCCGGCATGGTAGGTCGTGGTGGCTGGGCGCTTCCAGGTGGCGATGAAGCGCCAGGCGTTGGTTTCGGGCGCATGGAACCACGCGGAGAAGTCGGTACCGCCCGCGCCGTCCGGCACCACGCGTGTGATGAAGCGGTAGGTCTGTCCGGCCATCCAGTTGTACAGCAGGTAGGACTGGCCGCCGGTGCCTTCTCCGCCAAACGAGTTGTCGACCACGTTCGGGCCCTTGTGTACCAGCGTGGTCTTGGCGCCGTTATCGGCATCCCAGATCGAGAACAGCACGCGGCGTTCAGTCGGCGAGTTGACCTGGATGCCGAAGTAGCCGCCATTGAATCCGTTGGCCATGAAATAGGAGCCGATCTTGTCTTCGCCTGCCGGCACCGTCACCTCATTGTAGAAATACTCGGTGTTGGCCGGCACCGTGTAGCCGAGGTGGACGGATGGCCCGCGGCGCGACCAGTAGTAATTGGCTGCGTCGTTCGCATAGTTCAGCGGCGTGCTGGTGTTGACGCGCAGTGCCGCAACGTCACCGAAGTAGGAGCCGGATTTGCTAATGCCTTGCAGGTCGACCCGCACGTAACCGGCTGCGGGCACGTTGATGGTACCGACGGTGTAGGTCTTGGTCCTGCCCTTGGTGAGGGTGATGTCGAACGGCGTGCCATTGGCGGTCACGCGGATGTTGCTGGTCTTGCTGCCGGTCAGGCCGGCGTCCAGCGACAAGGTGGCGTTGCCCGCGGCGGCCATGCGGAACCAGATGCTGGTGACGGTATTGGCGCTGGTCCAGTTGGCCAGGCCGTTGTTGTTGATGACTTCCGTCGAACCGGCATCGGCGCTGGTGACGAAGCCGTTGCCGGCCAGGGCGACTACGGCATCCCCGCTGGCAACAGGCTGGCCCGCCAGGGCCGCGGCGGCGGAAAACGCAAGGATTAACAGCGAAATTCTTCGTTTCATCTCCATATCCTTTCAATTTTATTGAAAAACGAAAGGTAAACTACGATGAATCGAAAGTAAGCGCAACTGAAATCGCAGCGTACAATGAGCGGCATGAGGCCAGACCTGCCACCCGACCAGCAATGGAAGCTGATGCTGGGGAGCTTTATCCATGAGTTCTCCCGGCTGGAAGCGCACGTATTCATCCTGTGCGCACGCTGCATCGGTACCGACGACACGCGCAAGCTCACATTCGGCAAGCGGCTTGACCGCATCAAGGCCAGCCTGAAGCAACAATCGCCGCAGTCCAGTGAAGGCATGCTGGCGCTGTTGCGCGAGGCGCGCGGCCTGGCGGAATTTCGCAATGCGCTGCTGCACAACACGTCTTTCCACGGCATGGGCGGCAGCGCGCCGCAAATCGAAGAAATGGAAGCACGGCTGCAGCAGCTTGAGGTGCTGCTGGACGCGCTGGCGCTGGCTTAGTTGCGCAGGGAGGCGATGGCTTGCTGCACGCGCGCACTGTCGACGCGCTTGGCCAGCTTGCGGCCTTGTTCGCGCATGCGCTCGAACGCTTCGTCGAGTTCCGCCGCGCTCGGCTGCAAGGGCGCCAGCGAACGGGCCAGCTTCGGCAGGAGGCCGCGTTGCAGGAAGCGTTCTCCCATCTGGCTCAATTGCCAGGCTACCGCGCCAAGGCTGAGGAAGAAGGCGATGATGAAACCGGTGTCCATGTTTTCCGGCGCCTGCTGTCGCAGCGCGGCAAGCACCAGGGCGCAAAACGCGAATGCGCCGCCGATGGTCCACCACACTTCGCGGTCGAGGCGCGTGGTCGCTTCGAACTCGTCGAGTGCGTCGGCCTGCAGGCGCAACGCCGCATCGAGCTGGCGCCGGCGCTCCGATTCATCAAGCAGCAAGGGCGCTTCGCGCAGGCGCGCAGCAGCGGCCAGTGCATCGGCGTGGCGGATCGACAAATGGGGATTGGTGGTTTGTTCCAGCTGCACCAGCGGCAGCTGTTCCGCGCTCAACTGGGTGTAGTGTCCGACTTCCATGGGCAGCGCCATGCCGCAATCGCAGCAGGTGCGCTGATATCCGGCCAGCTCGCCTTTGGAAATGGTGAGGTAGTACACGTGCCAGGCCATGCCGATGCGCTGCACGGAGAACGCACGGGCTGCCCGGCATACGGGGCAGAAGTCGGCGACGTAGCCGGCGTGGGTGTAGACCGCCTTCCTGCCCCAGACGAAAATCATGCGTGCTTGTGGTGAGTGGTTGCCTTCGCGGTCTTATGGTGCGCGGAGGTTTTCTTCTTCGCCAGGTGATGCTTGGTGGAGGTCGAGGCGGTCTTGTGGTGGGTGGCGGTGGCCTTGGCGTGGGTGGTGCTGGCAAAGGCAGGCACGGTCAGGGCGAGGGCCAGGCTGGCAACGATCAGGTGTTTCATGCGTATCTCCGAGGGCGGCAATGGCGTGCCGGTTCGCCCAGCCATTATAGGCCCCGCCTCCGCCGTTTTTCCATAGGCACAAACCGTAAGGGATGCCCTTTGTACCGTCAGCCGAAATGGCGGCGCATCAGGGCTCGCGCCTGCCGTGCGCTGTGCTCGACTGTCTCGAAGTTCAGGGCGCCGCCCGCGTAGTATATGCGGCACTGGCCCTGCAAGGCGTCGATGCGTTCGAAATAACCGGCTTCCAGGGCGGTGCCGTCGACATGAGGGAAGTAATCCCACTCCTGCTGCAGGACGACGCGCTCCAACCTTCCCCCTTGGGCGGCAATATCGGCCGCCAGCAGCTCGCGCAACTGTCCGGTGCTGGCGGCGTCCCCGGCCAACTGCCAGCCCAGGTACATCGGCAGGGCAGGATTGCGGTTGGCCCAGGCATTCATGTGGCCGATGCGTTCGGGGTGTTCGTTCTGGTGCAGGAACAGGAATTCCCCACCCGGCAGGCTGCTGGCGGCAAAGGCGCTGACCAGGTAGCGGTTGCTGCGCAACTGCGCCAGCAGGGCGGCGGCTTCGCTGCCGGCCGGCAGGAAGCTGGCTGCCGTGTGCAGCGGCGCCGCCACCACCACTGCATCGAAGCTGTGCTGGTCGCGGCCATTGATGGTGAGCTGCACCGGACGGCCTGGTGGGCTGTCGAGCGCTGTCACGGCCGCGCCGAGGCGGACGTCGAGCTCTCGCGCCAGTCCTTCCCACAAGCCCTGGAAGCCCTGCGGGAAGACGTGGAACTTGCCCGGCGCCAGGCCGCCCTGGCCGTCGGGCCGGAACAGCCACGGGATCAGTTTCATGAAATACAGGGCCGGCACGGTTTCGTAATAGCCGTAGCCGAACCCCACCAGGGCGCCGCGCGCCAGTTCGGCCACCGGCGTGAAGCCGTGGCTGGCGGCGAAGCGGTCGAACGGCTGGTGCAGCTCGCGCGGCATGCCGGCCAGGGTATCGTAGCGAACCATGGCATAGCGTTCCAGCGCCGCGCCATAATTGGCGATGGCTTGCCCGATTTCGTCCGCGCTGTAGCGGCTGGCAAGGAAGGACGGGGCATCGTGCCGCACCCCATGCTCGTCGAGGAAGCGCTGCTCCACCGGGTAGGGCGCGATCGCAACGCCCAGGCGCTGCGCCAGTCCCAGCACCAGTTCGCACTCGGCGGAGGCGATGACGGCGCCCAGTTCTACCGGGCCGGCGGGCGTCTGCGCGGTGTACACCTTGCCGCCCACGCGCGTGCCCTGTTCGAACAGCGTGACTTTCTTGTAGCCCAGCTGGCGCAGGGTGTCCGCGGCGGTCAGCCCTGCCGGGCCGGCGCCGATGACGGCGATGTTTTGTATGGCTTCCATGGGTTCTCCCGTTCAGGCCCGCATCAGGCGATCGGCCTCGATCCACGCCGTGACCGAGCGCGGGAAGACCGGCGAGGCCGGATCCACGCCCAGTACCGCGCACATTTCATTGCTGCCCACCACGCCGTAGGGGCCGACAATGCCGCCCTTGGTGTGGCCGACCGCCATCACGTCCCCGTCGAGCACGAACTCGAAGCGGATATAGGTCCAGCGCTCGTCCCAGCACAGGGCGCAGAAGCGCAGGGTATAGCGCCGGAACGGCTTGAGCCCGCGCCGGAACGCGATCATCGAGCCGCCCAGCATCGGGCGCCAGCCGCGCTTGAGGGCCGGCCCCATGAAGCCGGCGCGCGTCATGTATTCGACCAGAGCCAGGTCGATGATGGTCATGTAGCGGCCATTGTTCATATGGCCGTTCAGGTCCAGGTCGTTGGGCAGCACGGTGAGCTGCATCTCGATCGTGTCGCCGATCTGGATCGCGGGCTTGAAGCAGGCCCGCAGCCAGACCAGCATGAGGCGGAAATACAGGTTCATTGCGCGGCAGCCGCGGCGGGTTGGCGCAGGCGGCTGGCGACGTAGCGCAGCGCCTGCTGGGTTTCCGGCTGCAGGAAGGCGTCGACGAAGTCGTCGACCGGCAGCGCATCGACGTCGGCAAACACGTCGCGCAGGTCGCGGCGGGCGATGGCGCGCGTGCTGACCAGGGCTTGCGGCGGCACCGACAGCAGTTCCTGCAGGCGCTCGCGCGTGCGCGCCACCACCTGCGAAGGCTCGGCCAGCTCGTCGACCAGGTTCACTTCCAGCGCCTGCTGCGGCGACAGCATGCGGCCGAACACCAGCAGCCTTTCGGCCTGCAGGGCTCCCACCACGCGGCGCACCGCAACCTGGAAGCAGTCCGGCAGCGCCACGCCGACGCGCACTTCGTTCAGGCCAACCTGCCAGGGGCCTTGCGCCATGACGCGGTAGTCGCAGAACACGGCCAGCAGGGCGCCGGCGGCCATGCAATGGCCGGTAATGGCGGCGAAAATCGGTTGGCGCGACAACGCCATCTCGGACGCCAGCAGGAACACCTGCTGCCAGTATTCGCGCACGGCTTCGTAGTCGCCGCCGACCAGGGCGGCCACGTCCACGCCGGAGGAAAACACGCCCGGCGCACCGGACAGGATGATGCCGCGCTGGCCTGTGCGCTCGGCTTCGGCCAGGGCATGGCGCAGGGTTTTCAGCACGCCCACGTCGATCAGGTTGACCGGCGGTCGGGCGATGCGCAATTCCGTGATGCCGGAATCGTGGGGAATGATATCGATCATGCTTGCTCCAGATTCTTTTTGAAACGGCGACAGCTGTCCCTGGCGCGCACTGCGCCATGCAAGCTGCCGCCTGGGGATGATGGGGCTTACTGCTTGATGATGTTGTGCTTCAGGCACCACTCGCGCACGTCGCGGAACCGGGCTGCATTGAGGCGCTGGTTGTTCGGCGAGTTGCGCACCTCGCGGATCTTGTCGGTGTCGCCGGGTTTGATCGGGAAGTCGAAGGATGCATGCAGGGCGATTTCCGGCATGTAGGTGTATTCGTCCAGCAGGAAGCCGTAGCCCTTCTGGAAGAACTCGCACATCTCTGCCAGCTCCTCCTTGGGCGCCGCCTCGAAGTAGTTTTCGCAGATGGTCTTGGCGAAGGCGATGTGGCGCACTTCTTCCAGGTGGTGTTCCTTGAACATCTGGCGCGTCAGCGGGTCGATGCCGTCGGTCTGGGTCTGGAAGATCGAGTTCAGCTCCGCGAACCATTCGATCAGCAGGTTCCAGCAGATGCCGTACACCGGATGCTTGCCGGCCAGCTGGCGCTCGAACAGGGAGTAGTTGGGGATGTTTTCCGGATGGCTCCACAGGCGCAGGTTGGCCTTGTCCAGGTAGCGGCGGAACATCAGCGTGTGCACGATCTCTTCGCGCGAGAACACCATCAGGTATTCGCGCACGTCGTCGCTCAGGACGCCGTGGTACTGGTTGACGTAGCCGACGTACAGTTCGGGCAGGGTCTGTTCCAGCCAGATGAAATAGGACACGTCGCGGCCGGTCTCCAGCCACAGCACTTCATTGCGCTGTTCCTCGGTCAGCATATCCCAGTAGGGCGTGCCGTAGATCCAGCTCGACTCGGCCACCTTGGGCGGCTTGGAAAAGTCGATGCCTTTTTCCCAGTCGACCACCTGGTCGAGGAACAGCAGCTTGCGGTGCGAGGCGTTGATCAGCGTGCGCACGGTCTTGCTGCGCTTCTCGTCGAGCACGATAGGGTTGGTTTTAGGTTGGCTTACTGCGGCAATACTGGCTTCCATACTTAACTCCTGTTATTGAGATGTTCGGGGGCAGTACAGGGAATGCAGCAAAAACTTACGCCGCGACCTTTTCGTCGCGCAGCTCGCGGCGCAGGATCTTGCCCACATTGGTCTTGGGCAGGGCGTCGCGGAACTCGATGTATTTCGGTTTTTTGTAAGCGGTCAACTGCTGTTTGCAGTAGTCCATCAGCTGTTCGCTGGTGAGCGATTGGTGTTTGCGCACCACGAACAGCTTGACGGCTTCGCCCGAACCGGCGTCGGGTACGCCGATGCAGGCGCATTCGAGCACCAGCGGGTGGGCGGCCACCACGCCTTCCACTTCATTGGGGTAAACGTTGAAGCCGGAGACCAGGATCATGTCCTTCTTGCGGTCCACAATGCGGACATAGCCCTGTTCATCCATGATGCCGATGTCGCCCGACTTGAAGTAGCCGGACGCCGTCATGACCTTGGCGGTTTCGTCCGGACGCTTCCAGTAGCCGGCCATCACCTGCGGGCCGCGGATGGCGATTTCGCCGGCCTGGCCGAAGGGCAGGGGATTGCCGTCGTCGTCGACGATCGCCACTTCGGTCGACGGCACCGGCAGGCCGATGGTGCCGCTGAAGCCGTTCTGGTCGGGACGGCACAGCGTGGCCGTCGGCGAGGTCTCCGACAGGCCGTAGCCTTCCAGGATCGGGCTGCCGGTCGCGGCCAGCCAGCGTTCGCTGACCACCTGCTGCACCGCCATGCCGCCGCCCAGGGTGATGCGCAGGCCGGAAAAGTCGACCTTCGCCAGCTCGGGCTGGTTCAGCAAGGCGTTGAACAGGGTGTTCACGCCGGGGAAGAAATTGACGCGGTACTTGGCCAGTTCCTTGACGAAGCCCGCCATGTCGCGCGGATTGGGCACCAGCAGGTTCATCGCGCCCCAGCGCGCGCCCATCAGCATGCAGGCGTTCAGCGCCAGGATGTGGTACAGCGGCAGCGCACATACCGTCACCACCTGTTCGCCCTTGGCTTGATTGAGCAGGGCCGGCCCGGCCCACGCATCGTTCTGCAGCATGTTGGCGATCACGTTGCGGTGGGTCAGGGTGGCGCCCTTGGACAGGCCCGTGGTGCCGCCCGTGTATTGGAGGAAGGCGATGTCGTCGTGGCCCAGCTGCATCGGGCGCAGGGCTTCGCGTGCGCCCTGGCGCAAGGCTCTACGGAACGGCACGGCGCCCGGCAGATCAAAGAGCGGCACCATCTTCTTCAACGTGTGCACCACGAAGTTGACCAGCATGCCCTTGGCAAAGCCCAGCATGTCGCCCATGCTGGCCACCACCACGTGCTTGACGCTGGTGCGCGGCAGCACCTTTTCCAGCGTGGTGGCGAAGTTTTCGAGGATGAAGATGGCTTCGGCGCCGGAATCGGTCAGCTGGTGCTCCAGCTCACGCGCCGTGTACAGCGGATTGACGTTCACCACGGTGCAGCCGGCGCGCAGGACGGCCGCCACTGCGACCGGATATTGCAGCACATTGGGCATCATCACTGCGACGCGGGCGCCCTTGGCCAGTCCGCGCTGCTGCAGCCATGCGGCCAGGTTGCGCGAGTGCTCGTCCCACTCGCGGTAGCTCATGACGCTGTCCATGCAGGCGTAGGCCTTGCGCGCGGCGAACTTGCCGAAGGACTCCTCCAGCAGGTGCGGCAGGGAGCGGTACAGGTCGGGATCGATGGAGGCCGGAATGCCATCGGGGTAGGACTTGAGCCAGACTTTATCGGTATTCATTGTTTGCTTGTCTCCTCTCTCATGCGCATCAAAGCGTGCGTCTTGTCATCGGCGCCGGGGCCGGCCACCGTATCGATCTGCGCCGGCGCCAGGTCGCGCCCGTCGGCGGCGCGGATGCCCACGCCGGCCACGGGCAGCCCGGTTTCGCGCTCCACCAGCGTCATGCGCGGCCCGTCCGGATGCGGCGCCCATTGCTCGCCCCACACGGTCATCGCGGCCAGGATGGGATAGAGCGAGTGGCCCTTGGGCGTCAGGCGGTAATGGACGATGCGGGCGTCCTCGTCGCTGGGCTGGCGCAGCAGGATGCCGTTCTCCACCAGCTTGCCCAGGCGGCGGGCCAGGATATTGGTGCTGATGCCGAGGTGGCGCTGGAAATCCTGGAAGCGGCTCATGCCGCAGAAAGCGTTGCGCAAAATGACAAAGGTCCACCATTCGCCGACCTGCTCCAGGGTCTGGGCGATGGGGCAGTTCATCTCGGCGAACGAACCTTTGCTCATTGGCTTCCATTTTGGTAGTAAATATATAACATTTACTCTATTGAAACCGCTTGTGTAACACAAGCGAATTTTCTAGAACGGTCGCTCTATTTTTCTGCGGTGCAACATGTCGCACCGTTGTCATTTCCGCCATTTATAGTTAATCTGTTTGCAAAATTACCAATCGTCAACGGAGGCGTGACATGCAAAAACTGGGTGCGGAATTCTTCGGTACGTTCTGGCTAGTCCTGGGCGGTTGCGGCAGTGCGGTGCTGGCGGCGGCATTTCCCGGGGTGGGGATCGGCTTGCACGGGGTGTCGCTGGCCTTCGGCCTGACGGTGCTGACCATGGCCTTTGCCATCGGCCACATTTCGGGCTGTCATTTGAACCCGGCGGTATCGGTCGGCCTGTGGCTGGGCGGCCGCTTCCCGGCCAAGGATTTGCCGGGCTATATCGTGGCGCAGGTGCTGGGCGGCATTGCTGCGGGCGGCGTGCTCTACCTGATCGCCAGCGGCAAGGCAGGTTTTGACGTGGCCGCCGGCTTCGCCTCCAACGGCTATGGCGAGCATTCGCCGGGCGGCTACAGCCTGATGGCGGCCCTGGTCACGGAAGTAGTGATGACGGCCTTCTTCCTGGTGGTCATCCTGGGGGCAACCGACAAGCGCGCACCGGCTGGCTTTGCGCCGATCGCCATCGGCCTGTGCCTGACCCTGATCCACCTGATCTCGATCCCGGTCACCAACACCTCGGTCAACCCGGCGCGCAGCACCGGCGTCGCGCTGTATGTCGGCGGCTGGGCGGTGGCGCAACTGTGGCTGTTCTGGGTGGCGCCGATCATCGGCGCCGGCGTCGGCGCAGGCATCTACCGCTTCATTGGCGACGAACAGAAATAAGTGCGGCGGCGCCAACTGCTATCATTGGGACAATCCAGGGAGGGTATATGGCGCTACCGCATGCATCATCCGGGCAAGTGGTCCGGATTGGCCGCGAGGCCGGTGAAAGCTTGTCGCAGTTTTCTTCCATCGCACTGGCCAAGACGGAGCAGCTGGAATTGATCCGCATGACCGTGCCGGCCGGCCGTGCGGTACCGGAGCATGCGGTCAAGGGCCAGATCACGCTGCAATGCCTGGAAGGCGAGGTGGCGTTCGATGCGCATGGCCGCACCGCCATCCTGCGCGGCGGGGAAATGCTCTACCTGCAAGGTGGCGCGCCGCACGCCCTGCGCGCCAACACCGATGCGCTGCTGCTGTTGACTATTGTGCTGCAGGATTGAGCGGCAGGCGGAAGGTGAACCGGACGCCGTCGCCCGGCGTGCTGTCGAGGCGTACGCTGCCCTTCAGGATCGCTTGCACGGCGTTCAGCACGATCGTCAGGCCCAGCCCGCGCGCCCCCTCGCCGACCCGCGTCGTGTAGAACGGTTCGAACACGCGCGGCAACGCATCGGCGGCGATGCCGCAGCCATTATCCGTATACACCAGCTCCACGTCGCTGCCCTGGCGCGTAGCGGCAATGTGCACGCAGCGTCCCTCGCGGCCGGCAAAGGCATGGCGCGCCGAATTGTCCAGCAAGGCAACCAGGACCTGTTCGATATGGCCTGGGTAGCTGTCCATTTCCAGGCCGGCAGGAATATCCACCGTCAGGCTGATCGCTTCGCGTCGCAGCAAGGGCGCGGTGGCGCTGGCGACGTGGGCCACCATTTCGTCGAGGTCGAAGCGGCGCCGCGGCTGCCCCTCCTGGTCCACTGCGATCTGCTTGATGCTGGCCAGCAGGTTGCCGGCACGCGTGCTATTGCGTTCGATCGTGTCGCAGGCTTGCCGCCCTTCGTCGAGCATGCGCCGCAAATTCGATTGCGACAGGGAGCGGGCTTCGGCCTGCTGCAAAATATCGTCCAGCCGCGCGGCCAGCGAGGACGAGCCCAGCACGATATTGCCGAGCGGCGTGTTCAGCTCATGTGCGATGCCGCCGACCAAGCGGCCGATGGTGGCCAGCTTGGCAGTGGCCACCATCTGTTCCAGCAGCGCGGCATCGCGCAGCGCCTGTTCGCGCCGTTCATAGACTTGGCGCAGGTCGCGTTCGACCAGGCCGCGGAATTGCTCCAGCAGTGCGCGCTGGGTATCGTCGTAGGGATTCCTCTTCCGGTCCAGCACGCAGATGGTGCCGAACACGTGGTCGTTAGGCCAGACCAGGGGCAGGCCGAGGTAGGAAACCATGCCGAGCTTGATGTCGGGATTGGCGCACCAGGCGTCGTCCTGCAAGGCATCCGGCACCAGGAGTTCGCCTCGCCGCGCCATCACGGTCTCGCAATACAGGCCGGTATTCAGCGGCGCCAGTTCATGTTCTTCGTAGGGATTGCCGGGCGAATGGCTGGACAGGAATACCTGGATGCTGGGCGGCTGCACACGCATGATCAGGGCGGCCGGCACGTGCAGCAGGCGGGCCAGCAAGTCCAGGACTTGCTGCCACTTGTCCGCCATCGTCGTGTCGATCTCGAGCGTTTCGGCCAGGTTCGCGGAACTGATCATCGTCGCCTCCACTGAAGGGATGCGCCGATTATAGGATGGCGAGCGCGACGATGCTACTTAACTGGCGGCACCTGGTTTTCCGAGCGCGGGTCGCGCGCCAGCAAGCCTTGCACCAGGTCGGCCGGTTGCAAGCCGTCGAACAGCACGCTGGCGACGGCGTTTGTAATCGGCATCTCCACGCCGAGGCGGCGCGCCAGTTCGCGCACCGCTTTCGCGCAGGGCACGCCTTCGGCCACATGGCCCAGCTCCTTGACCACGGTTTCCAGTGACTTGCCCTGCGCCAGCCCCAGGCCGACGCGGCGGTTGCGTGACAGGTCGCCGGTGCAGGTCAGGATCAGGTCGCCCATGCCGGTCAAGCCCATGAAGGTTTCGACTTGCCCACCCAGGGCGGTGCCGAGGCGGGTAATCTCGGCCAGGCCGCGCGTGATCAGCGCGGCGCGGGCGTTCAGGCCCAGGCCCATGCCGTCGGCCACGCCGGTCGCGATGGCCAGGACGTTCTTCACGGCGCCGCCCACTTCCACGCCGACAATGTCGTCGCTCGAGTAGACGCGCATGGTGCCGCCGTGCACGGCGCCTACCACCAGCTCGCACAGGGCGGCATCGCTGGAGGCAATGGTCAGGGCGCAAGGCAGGCCCTTGGCCACTTCCTGCGCGAACGAAGGGCCGGACAGTGCGCCAGCCGGCACGCTATCGCCCAGTACTTCACGCACGATCTGGTGCGGCAGCATGCCGGTGTCGTATTCAAAGCCTTTGCACAGCCAGACGATGTTCGGAATCTGCCTGCCTTTCAGTGCTTGCAGCAAGGGGCGCAGGCCGGCAACCGGGCAGGCGGCAATCAGCAAGCCATCCTGGCCCGCATGGGCCACGGCGGCATCGAAATCCGAGCTCACCTGCAGCGCAGGCGGGAAGGGGAAGCCTTTCAGGTAATGGCTATTGTCGCGGGCGGCGGCCATCTCGGCCATCGCGGCGGCATCGCGGCCCCACAGCACCACTTCGTGGCGCGCGGCAACAGCGATGGCGACGGCGGTGCCCCAGGCGCCGGCGCCCAGCACGCTGATCTTGCGTTTGCCTTCTTGCAGCATCTTGCTCAATTACCCCAAATATCGTTGCTGCGCACATAGCCGACCAGGCCGTCGCGGTGCTTCACCTTGGTCCAGCCGTTGGCGGCCGGTTCAGCCAGTTCCAGCAGCACGCCCTTGTCGGCGATGAACACCACAGGCGAGGTATCGTCGGCCGCGCCGCGTACCCTGGTGTTGGCTGCGCGGACGATCACGTTGCGCTGCTTGATGCTCAAGCCCTTGGCTTCGGTCCAGGCCAGGTCGCCGGCCATATCGCGCACCTTGACCCACTCGCCATAGGTCAGCACGACTTCCAGCGGGGCGCCGGAGGGGACGATGTACTGCTTGGCCGCCCGGGTCGAGGGGGCGCCGTACAGCACGGCAGGATTGGCGCCGACCGACCGGTAGTCGATAGCCTGGGCGCTGGCGCAAGCCAGCAGCGATGCGGCGATGGCGACAATTCGGCGTAAATTCATCAATTAATACCTTAAAAATGCGCAAAGGCCCACTGGGGCCTTTGCATGCGGGGGAACCGTGGTTCCCCATGATAGCGCAGAAGTATTACTGTACGGTGGCAGAGCCTTCGACCGGGGTGGCGCCAGCTTCAGCAGCTTGCTGCTGGGCGATGGCTGCCAGGCGCTGCTGGTAGAACACTTCAAAGTTGATTTCCGCCAGGTGGATCGGAGGGAAGCCGGCGCGGGTGATCATGTCGGCGATGTTCGAACGCAGGTACGGGTACACGATGTTCGGGCAGCCGATGCCCAGCAGTGGGTCCAGCTGTTCAGCTGGAATGTTGCGGGCTTCGAAGATACCGGCCTGTTTGCCTTCAACCAGGAAAGCGACTTTGTCCTTGATCTTGGCAGTCACGGTCACGGTCACGGTGGACTCGAAGATGCCGTCAGACAGCGGCTCAGCGCCAACGTCCAGCGCCACTTCGATCGAAGGGGCTTCCTGTTCCAGGAAGATAGCTGGGGAATTAGGCTGTTCCAGCGACATGTCTTTCAGGTAGACGCGTTGGATTTGGAATACAGGTTGCAGGTTTTCTTCAGACATGGAACGCTTTCGTATCAGTTATATAGTTAATGCTTGTCCAGGCCACGGGGGTAAGCCAAAGTCAAACGCGACGGCAATTGTAGCAAAACTAGTTTATTTTCCAACGTTTCGCCCGCTTGTCCGTTGTATTTGGGGCCGTTTAACCTTTTAACAAGGGGTCGAGGCCGCCAGCCTGGTCCAAAGCGTACAAATCGTCAAAACCGCCAACGTGGGTATCGCCGATATAGATCTGCGGCACCGTGCGGCGGCCCGTCTTTTCCATCATCAGCTGGCGCTGGGCCGGGTCGAGGTCGACGCGGATCTTGTTGATGGCGGTGACACCCTTGCTTTCCAGCAAACGTTCGGCGCGCACGCAATACGGGCACACCAGGGTGCTGTACATGGTAACGTTGGCAGTCATGGCAACTCCTTTACTTTGTCAGCGGCAGGTTTTGCGACTTCCAGGCATCAATCCCGCCTTCCATCACGACAACGTCGGAGAAACCGGATTTTTCCAGCATGCGGGCGGCGCTGAAGGCGCTGATCCCTTTATCGCATACCACCACCAGGGTCTTGTCCTTGAACTTCTTCAGTTCGTCCATGCGGTTGCCCAGTTCGGCCAGCGGGATGTGTTTGGAATCGATGATACGGCTTTCGGCCTTGTCCTTGGCGCGCACATCGAGAATGCCGGCTTTGCCGCGGTTGATCAGCAGGGTGACTTCGGCCGGCGAGGCTTTTTTACCGCGCTGGGTCAGGACCGGGAACAGCAGGGCGCCGCCGGACAAGAGGACGATGGCGATCAGAAAAATATTGTCGATGATGAATTTCACGGTAATCCAATGGTTGAACTTAATCCGAGCATTATAAAATAGATGCTTGTTCGTGGCTTCGGCGGCGATTTTCACCCATTTCCAACTCTATTGTTATAGCTATATGTACAAAATCGTATTCATGCGTCACGGCGAGTCCACCTGGAACCTGGAAAATCGCTTCACCGGCTGGACCGATGTGGACCTGACCGAAAAAGGCGTCAACGAAGCCAAATCTGCCGGCAAAATCCTCAAAGATGCCGGCTTCTCCTTCGACCTGTGCTATACCTCCGTACTCAAGCGCGCCATCCGCACCCTGTGGCTGACCCTGGACGAGATGGATGAAATGTACGTGCCGATCAAGCATGACTGGCGCCTGAACGAGCGTCATTACGGCGCCCTGCAAGGCCTGGACAAGGGCGAAACCGCCGCCAAGTTCGGCGACGCGCAGGTGCTGGTATGGCGCCGCAGCTACGACATCCCGCCGCCAGCGCTGGAAGCCGGCGACGACCGCACTTCCTTCAACGACCCGCGCTATGCCGGTTTGCCAAAGGATGCCATCCCGCTGACCGAGTGCCTGAAAGATACTGTGGCGCGCGTGATGCCGGCCTGGGACGATGAAATCGCCCCAGCCATCAAGGCCGGCAAGCAGATCCTGATTTCGGCCCACGGCAACAGCCTGCGCGCCCTGATCAAGATGCTCGATGGCATCAGCGACGAGGCCATCGTCGGCCTCAACATCCCGAACGGCCAGCCCCTGGTGTACGAACTGGATGCCGACCTGAAGCCGATCAAGCACTACTACCTGGGCGACCCCGCTGCCATCGCTGCCGCCCAGGCTGCCGTGGCCAACCAGGGCAAGGCCAAGTAATCCCCGTGGCGTTGCATCCGACTCGCCCGGGTCGCGTCTGGAATTTGCGTGGCGTTGCGCTGGCCTTGCTGCTGGCGCTGGGCGCCGTGCATGGCGCCGACGCCGCCAAGGCGCCCAAGCCGACCGAACGCAGCAAGCAAAAGGCTGCCGCCGAGACGGAGCGGGCGGCGCTGGCGCGCAAGCTGGCCAACCTGAAGGCGGAAATCGGCAAGACCGAAAGCGCCAAGGAAGACGCGGCCGACACGCTGGCCGAGTCGGAGGAAGCCATTTCCGACGCCAATCGCACCCTGCGCGACTTGGCGGCGGAGCAATCCCAGATCAATAGCAAGGTGGCCGAACTGGCCGCCGAGCAGCTGCGCCTGTCCGCCACGGTGGCGGCGCAGAAGCAGCAACTGGCCAAGCTGCTGCGCGAGCAGTACGTGGCCGGCAATGAAGACCGCATCAAGCTGCTGCTCTCGGGCGACAATCCCAACCGCATCAACCGCGAACTGCAACTGATGGCTTATGTGTCGCAGTCGCAGGCACGCCTGCTCGATTCGCTGCGCGCCAACCTGAAAAAGGTCGAAGAAAACCAGGCCGAGGCGCAAAACGCCAAGCAGGAACTGGACGAAATCGCCGAGGAAGAAAAGCAGCAGAAAGCGAAATTGGAACAGGAGAAGGGCCGTCGCGCCGCTGCCCTGGCCAGCCTGTCCAAGAAGCTGGTCGCCCAGCGCAAGGAAGCTGGCCGCATGGAACAGGACGCCCAGCGCCTGGATGCCCTGGTCGATAAACTGAACAAGCTGATCGAAGAACAGGCGCGCATCGCCGCCGCTGAAAAGGCACGCCAGGAAAAGCTGGCCGCCGAACGGGCCGCCAAGGCCAAGGCGGAAGCGGAAGCGCGTGCGCTGGCCCGCGCCAAGGCGCAGGCCGAGCGCGAACGCCTGGCGCAGGAAGCGAAAAAGGCCGGCAAGCCGGTGCCGAAACCGCCGCCGGTCGAGGACGAACCGAAGGTCGCCGCCAAGCCGGAGCCTTCCGAGCAGCGCGACGAGAAGTCGCCGCGTCCATCCGAGGTGGCACTGGCGCCAGTGGTGCCGGACGGCGTGTTCGCCAGGTTGAAGGGCGAGCTGCCGGCGCCGGTCGCCGGCAAGGTGGACAAGCGCTTCGGCAGCAAGAACGCCGACGGCGTGGCCTGGAAAGGCATGGTGGTGAAGGCCGCCGCCGGCGCCGAAGTGCGCGCCGTGGCGGCGGGCCGCGTGGTGTACGCAACCTCGCTGCGCGGCTACGGCAATTTCATTATCATCGACCACGGCGGTCAATACTGGAGCGGCTACGGCTACAACGAGTCTGTGCTGAAACGCGCCGGCGACGTGGTGAAAGCAGGCGAGGTGATCGCCACCGTTGGAAATACCGGCGGTTACGAAGAATCGGGTTTATACTTTGAAATGCGCCACCAGGGCAAGCCGATAGATCCGGCCGGGTGGGTCAAGTTCTAGCGGCGGAAAGCAATCAATGGGCAACAAAACGAAGAGTCTGGGCCTGGTCGGCCTTGGTATGGTGGCTGGCATCGCCGTCTCGATGCAGTTTTCCGCCCTTGCGCAAAAGGCTTCCACGCCCTTGCCGCTGGAAGAACTGCGCACCCTGTCCGAAGTTTTCAGCCTGATCAAATCCGACTACGTCGAACAGGTCGACGACAAGAAGCTGCTGCAGGACGCCATCGCCGGCATGGTTTCCTCGCTCGATCCGCATTCCACCTATCTCGATAAGGCCGCATTCAAGGAAATGCGCGAATCCATCCACGGCAAGTTTGTCGGCATCGGCATCGAAGTCGGGGTGGAGGACGGCTGCATCAAGGTGGTGGCGCCGATCGAGGATTCGCCGGCCTGGCGCGCCGGCATCAAGGCGGGCGACCTGATTACGCGCCTCGATAACGAACCGCTGAAAGGCCTGCCGCTGGACGACGCCATCAAGAAGATGCGCGGCGAACCGCGCACCAAGGTGGTGCTGACGGTGGCGCGCAAGGATGAAGACAAGCCGCTGCTGATCCCCATCGTACGCGAGGAGATCCGCGTGCAGAGCGTCAAGGTGAAGATGGTGGAGCCGGACTATGCCTGGCTGCGCATCTCGCAATTCCAGGAGCCGACGGTGGAAGACATGGCGAAGAAACTCGGCGCCCTGTATGCCAGGAATCCGAACATCAAGGGCCTGGTGCTGGACCTGCGCAACGACCCGGGCGGCGTGGTGCAGGGCGCGGTCGGCGTGTCGGCCGCCTTCCTGCCGAAGGATGCGCTGGTGGTGTCCACCGACGGCCAGTTGGCCGATTCCAAGCAGGCTTTCCACGCCACTTCCGAGAATTATGCCACCCGCAGCGGCGGCGATCCGCTGGCCAAGCTGCCAGCCGCGCTGAAGACGGTGCCGATGGTGGTGCTGGTCAACGGCGGCTCCGCCTCCGCTTCCGAAATCGTCGCCGGCGCCCTGCAGGATTACAAGCGCGCCATCGTGATGGGCAGCCAGACCTTCGGCAAAGGCTCGGTGCAGACGCTGCGCCAGATCACCGCCGATTCGGCCGTCAAGCTGACTACGGCGCGCTACTTCACGCCGAACGGCCGCGGCATCCAGGCCAAGGGCATCGTGCCGGACGTGCTGGTCGATGAAACGGCGGAAGGCGACGCCATCAACAGCCTGCGCCTGCGCGAAGCCGACCTGCAGAAGCACTTGGCCAACGGCGACGGCGAAGAAGACAAGGAAGGCCGGATCCGCCGCGACGAACTGGAAGAAGAACAGCGCCTGCTGGCCGCTGCGAAAAAGCAGAAGCCTTTCGAGTTCGGCGGCAAGGACGACTTCCAGCTGGAACAGGCGCTGCGCCACTTCAAGGGCTTGCCGGTCAAGACATCCAGGCCTGAGCTGGCTGCCAAGTAAATGAACGACCAGCAGCTGCTGCGTTATTCGCGCCATATCCTCCTCGATGAAATCGGCATCGAGGGGCAGCAGGCGATGTTGCAGGGCAGGGCGCTGGTGATCGGCGCGGGCGGCCTCGGCTCGCCGGCTTCGCTCTACCTGGCCTCGGCCGGCATCGGCCAGCTGACCATCGTCGACCATGACAGCGTCGACCTGACCAACCTGCAGCGCCAGATCGCCCACACCACCGAGCGTGTCGGCCAGCCCAAGGCCGAATCGGCGCGCGCCACGCTGAATGCCATCAACCCCGAATGCCAGGTGAACGCCCTGGTCGAACGCGTCGACGACGCGCGCCTGGCGGCGCTGGTGGCGCAGCACGACGTGGTGCTCGATTGCACCGACAATTTCAAGACCCGCCATGCCGTCAACCGCGCCTGCGTGGCGCATCGCGTGCCGCTGGTGTCGGGCGCCGTGATCCGCTTCGATGGCCAGGTCAGCGTGTTCGATACGCGGGTGGCGGGGCCTTGCTACTCCTGCCTGTTCCCGCAAGACCAGCCGTTCGAGGACGTGGCCTGCTCCACCATGGGCGTGTTCGCGCCGCTGGTGGGCGTGGTCGGCGCCATGCAGGCTGCCGAAGCGCTCAAGCTGGTGATGGGCATTGGCGAGTCGCTCTCAGGCCGCCTGTTGCTGCTGGATGGATTGCGCATGGAGTGGAACAGCATTAGCATCACCCGCAACGAGGCCTGTCCTGTGTGCGGGACACAACATCAATAAACAGGAGATCCATCAATGAAGCGAGTTTCCGCCGTCCTGGCGCTGGCGATTGCAAGCGCGTTCAGCGCACAGGCAGCCGTCACGCAAACCACGCGCTACGTCATCATTTCCGAGAACAACGGCAAGCAGATGGGCGAGCAGGTGGTGGAAAACCACGACGACGGCCTGACCAAGGTTCGCTACATTTACAAGGACAACGGCCGCGGCCCCGAACTGACGGAGGAATTCCGCCTGGCGCCGGACGGCACCATGTCGCAATACCACGTCAAGGGCAATTCGACCTTTGGCGCCGTGGTGGACGAGGTCTTCGAACGAAACGGCGACAAGGCGCAGTGGAAGTCCACCACCGAACAGGGCGCGAAGGATGTGCGCGGCCCGGCCGTCTATGTAGCGCTGAACGGCAGCTTCGAAGTCGATTCGCGTGCAATCGCCGCGCTGGCCAGGACGCCGGATGGCACCATCCCGCTGCTGCCATCGGGCACCCTGAAGCAGGTCGTGCTCGATGAAGTGCAGGTTGCCGGTCCCAAGGGCCAGTCGCAGCAGGTGCAGCTGGTGGCACAGACCGGCCTTGGCCTGAGCCCCAAATTCCTGTGGATCACCAAGGGCGCCAATCCTTCCCTGTTCGCCGTCATCGAGCCTGGCACCTATGTGTTCGCCATCGAAGGCTGGCAGGACAACGGCAAGGTCCTGGCCGAGCGCCAGAAAAGCGCCGAAGCAAACATGCTGAAAGACCTGGCGGCCAAGCTGCAGCACCCGCTGCAAGGCCTGACCGTGGTGAAGAACGCCCGCATCTTCGACAGCAACAAGGCCACCGTCGGCGCGCCGTCCGACGTGTACGTGCTGCGCGGACGCATCGCCGCCATCATGCCGGCCGGCTCGCCGGTGCGCGGCGCCGTCAATGAGATCGATGCCGCCGGCCGCATCATGCTGCCAGGCCTGTTCGACATGCACGGCCACATCGGCCGCTGGGAAGGCGCGCTGCACGTGGCCGCCGGCGTAACCACGCTGCGCGACATGGGCAACGACAACGCCCAGCTGCAGATGATGATCGACGAGACTTCCGACGGCAAGCTGCTGGCGCCGCAGATCGTGCCGGCCGGCTTCCTGGAAGGTGAAAGCCCGTATTCGTCCAATGGCGGCTTCGTGGTGAAAACGCTGGAGCAGTCCAAGCGCGCCATCGACTGGTACGCCGAGCATGGCTATCCGCAGCTCAAGATCTACAACTCCTTCCCGAAAGAGATCCTGAAGGACACCGTGGCTTACGCCCACTCGCGCGGCATGCGCGTCTCCGGCCACGTGCCGGCCGGCCTGCGCGCCCAGCAGGCGCTGGACGCCGGCTACGACGAGCTGCAGCACATCAACCAGGTCATGCTGAACTTCCTGTTCAAGCCGGGCGTGGAAACGCGCAGCCTGGAACGCTTCTACCTGCCGGCTGAAAAAGTGGCCGGCCTGGACTTCAATTCGAAGGAAGTGAAGGACTTTGTCGCGACCCTGAAGAAAAAGCAGATCGTGATCGACCCGACCCTGGCGACCTTCGCTTTCCTGAAGCAGAAGGATGGCGACGTCAACGAGCCATGGGCGGCAGTGGAAGGCAATATGCCGCCCGACGTGGCGCGCGGCTTCCACGTCGGCACCATGAAGATCCCTGATGCCGCCACCCAGGCGCGCTACGAGAAGTCTTTCGCCAAGATGGTGCAATTCGTCGGCACCCTGCACAAGGCCGGCGTGCCGATCGTGGCTGGCACCGACGACCTGGCAGGCTTCACCCTGCATTCGGAACTGGCCCTATTGGTGAAAGCCGGCCTGACCCCGGCCGAAGCGATCCAGATCGCGACCCGCAACGGCGCCCGCTACACCCGCACCAGCGCCGACCGCGGCAGCATCGAAACCGGCAAGCTGGCCGACCTGGTGCTGGTCGACGGCGACCCGACCAGGAATATCGAAGACTTGCGCAAGGTATCCGCCGTCATCACGCGCGGCCAGGTGATCTATCCTAAGGAAGTGGACGAGGCGCTCGGCATCAAGCCTTTCGTCCGAGATTTGCCGGGGTTGCAGCCGTTGGAAGCTGTACCTGCCAATATAGCGGGTTCGAACGACGGCCTGTTGCGCCGCGCTGGCGCAATTGGCCGCAAGCACGATTGAATCACTTATACTGCCAGTTTAATTTCTAATGAATCTTATGCAAAAACCAAGCAAACGCCGCTCCGGCGGCTTCACGCTGATCGAAATCATGGTTGTCGTTGTGATCATGGGCGTGCTGGCGGCACTGGTGCTGCCTAAGGTGCTGGACCGCGTGGGCCAGTCCAAGACTGCCGCCGCCAAGGTCGAAATCTCCACCATCATGCAGGCGCTGAAGATGTACAAGCTGGATAACCAGCGCTACCCGACTACCGAGCAGGGCCTGCAGGCCCTGATGGCCAAGCCGACCGCCGGCCCTGCCGCCAATGGCTGGAAAGCGCCGTACCTGGAAAAAATGCCGAAGGACCCTTGGGGCAATCCGTACCAGTTCCTGTCCCCGGGCGTAAAAGGTGAAATCGATGTGTTCTCCTATGGCGCCGACGGCCAGCCAGGCGGCAGCGGCGACGATGCAGATATCGGTTCCTGGGAAATCTAAGCGTTCGGCAGCGAACTCGGCGGGGTTCACGCTGATCGAGCTGCTGGTGGTGCTGGTCATCATCGGCATCACGCTCGGCCTGACCGTGATGAATGTCGCGCCGTCCCAGGCGCAAGCCATGCAAAAGGAAGCGCAGCGCATCGCGCTCCTGATGCAGCTGGCGCGCGACGAAGCCATCGTGCGCAACCGGCCGATCGCCTTCGAAGCGGGGCAGGACAGTTACCGCTTCCTGGTGCGTAACGACAAGACCTGGGAAACGCTGCCGCAGGACGACCTGCTGCGCGAACGCCCATTCCAGTTCACCCCGATCACGCTGCTGCTGGACCCGCCGACCAATGTGCCCGGCACCATGCGCATCGTCTTTGGCCGCGAACCGGTAGACCGCCCATTCACGCTGACCATGGCCAGCGGCGATTTGCGCGCCATCATCCGTGCCGACGGCGTCGGCCATTTCACGGTGGACTGAAGAATGCGGCAAAAAGGCTTTACCCTGCTGGAAGTGCTGGTGGCGCTGCTGATCGTCTGCACCGCGCTGGGCGCCGCCTTGCGCGCCATGGGCAGCCTGACCCAGAACAGCGAAGGACTGCGCACCAACATGATGGCCATCTGGTCGGCGGAAAACCGCATGGTGCAGGTGCGCCTGGCCAAGGTATGGCCGGCGCCAGGGAAAACCACCTTCGAGTGTCCGCAAGCCGATTTCAATTTCATTTGTGAAGAAGTGGTGTTCACGCTGCCGAATCCGCGTATGCGCCGCATCGAAGTGAGCGTCTATGAAGCCAGCGCGCCGGAACGGCGCATCACGTCGTTGAACCAACTGGTGCTGCAGGAATGAAGAACGCGCGCGGCTTTACCCTGATCGAACTGCTGGTGGCGATCACCGTGCTGGCCATTGTCGCCGTGCTGGGATGGCGCGGGCTCGATGGCATTGTGCGCTCGCGCGAACAGCTCACGCAGAACATGGAGCAGACACGCGGCACCCAACTCACCTTCGCCCAGATGCAAAGCGACCTGGAACAGATTGCCGACAAGCCCCTGCTGCGCGAGCGCCAGAATCTGCTGGCCGAGAGCAACCGCCTGGTCTTCGTGCGCACCGTGATGGTGGAGAATGCCGCTTCGCAGCTGCAGGTGGTCAGCTACACCATCCGCGAGGGCTTGCTGTCGCGCACCGAGTCGCGCGGCGCGCGCGACCTGATCGAGCTGGACGCCCTGTGGAAGGCCGCGCTGGAACAATCGGGGCCGCAGTCGCCGGTCGGCCTGCAAAGCGGCGTCGCCAGCATGGAATTCCGGGTATGGGAGGGCGGCGGCTGGCGCCAGCCGAACAATTCCACGGCTTCGCCTGCCGATGGCGTGAAATGCGCCGATCCCGACCCGAACAAGTGCAAGGACATCAACCCGAGGGCCGGGCCAAAGGCCGAAGGCCCGACGGGGCTTGAAATCTCGCTGCAGATCCAGGGCCAGCCGGCGCCCCTGGTCAAGGTTTTCCAGCTGGGGTCCGTATGAAACGACGCTTCCAGTCCCGCCAGCGCGGCGTAGCTGTTGTTACGGCGCTACTGTTAACCACCCTGGCCGTGACGATCGTGGCCAGCCTGTTCTGGCAGCAGCAGGTGCAGGTGCGCTCGATCGAGAACCAGCGCCTGCATTCCCAGACGCGCTGGATCGTGCGTTCCGGCCTTGATCTGGCGAGGCTTATCCTGCGCCAGGACATGCTCGATAGCCGTACCATGACGCGCGCCGACGGCCTGTGGGCCACGCCGCTGGCGGAAACCCGGCTCGACGACTTCGTCAAGCGAGAAAAGATCGAGGGCGAAACTTTCGACGCGACCATTTCCGGACAGAATTACGACGCACAATCGCGCTACAATCTTGCGAATCTGGCCAGCACGACTGGCGCCGGCGGCATTAACAAGAAACAGGTGGCGGTATTTGCGCGGCTGCTGCAAGTCCTGCAGCTTGACCCTGCGCTGGCCAAGGTGGTGGCGACCCAGGTGGCGCGCAGCGAGGGCGCCGGCCTGCTGCAGCAGCCACCCGGCGGCACGCCGACGCCGGACGTCGAGGCTGTAGCGCCGGGCAGCGGGCAGCCGATGAAGATGCTGCGGGCCGAGGATTTGCTGTCGGTGTCGGGATTTGACCAGAAAGCCATCGACAGGCTGCGCGATTTTGTCGTCGTCCTGCCGGCGGCGACGCCGATCAACGTCAACACGGCGCCGGCGGAAGTGCTGGCGGCTCTGATCAACGGTTCGGTGTCGGAGGGGCAGAACCTGGTGGTGGCGCGCAAGCGCGCTCCCTTCCTCAACGTCAGCAACTTCAAGCAGAACGCCGGCAAGGCGCCGCTGCTGCAGGACAGCGACATGGACTGCCGCAGCGACTACTTCCTGGTGATGAGCCGGGTGAAGCTGGATCGGGCGGAGCTGGTGTCGTGGTCGTTGATCCATCGCGACCAGAACGGCACCCAGGTGGTGTGGATACGGGAAATTTAAGGAACAGGGAAGGCCAGCTTTGACAACACTCTACATTCGGTATCCGGCCCGCGCCGCAGCCGCCGACAACGGCGTGCCGGCCAGCTGCCAGTTCGCGCTGGTGGGCGACGGCGGCAACGTGATGCAGCAGGGCGCCGGCGCGCTGGGCAACCTCGGCGAGCTGGTGTCCTCGGCGCGCCGCGTGGTGCTGCTGCTGGCTGCCGCCGATGTCTCGCTGCTGAAGGTCAAGATGCCGCCGCTGTCGGGCGCCCGGCTGAAGGCCGCCCTGCCCAACCTGGTGGAAGAACAGGTCCTGGGCGACCCAGCCGACTGCGTGCTGGCCCTGGCCCCCGCCAGCGGCGACAGCGACGAGCGCGTGGTGGCCGTGGCCAACCGTGCCTGGCTGGAAGTGCTGGTCAAGGCACTGGTGGCGCAAGGCGCGCATGGCGTGGCGGCGCTGCCGGTGCAACTGAGCCTGCCGCTGGCGCCGGGCAGCGTGTCGGCGGCCCTCGGCGTGGACGATGCGGGCCTGGAGCTGACCCTGCGCACCGCGCCCAACGAAGGCCTGGGCCTGACCCTGCCCAATGCCCCCGAACCTGCGCTGCACACCCTGCGCGCCCTGGCCGGCGAAGCCCCGGTCACGCTGTACGTGGCGCCGGCCCAGCGCGCGGAATATGCCGCTGCGGCAGCCAATGTGCCGGGCATCACGGTTGAAGAAGACAACTGGGCGCACCGCATCGCCGCGGCGAAAGCGGTGCCGTTCGACCTGGCTGCCGGCCTGGGCGCCGTCAGCGGCGCCACCGCCCGCGCCTGGGCGCGCTGGAAATGGCCGTACCGCATCGCCGTCGCGGCTGTGCTGGTCAATATCGTCGGCATGAACTGGGAATGGATGCGCCTCAAGCGCGAAGCAGACGCCGTCAGGCAGAACATGGTGCAGGTGTTCCGCGCGGCTTATCCGAACCAGCCGGTCACCGGCGACCCGGCGGCGCAAATGCGCCGCAATATCGCCGTGGCGCGCGCCAGCAGCGGCGGCGGCACGCCTGATGAATTCACCAATATGAGCGCGGTGCTGGGCGAAGCGCTGGCCGTGCTGCCCAATCGCGAGGCGGTGGCAGGCATCGAGTACAAGGAACGCAGCATGACGGTCAAGTTCAAGCCGAACAGCGTCGACGCCAACGCGCTGGCGCAGGTACAGGCCGCGTTGGCCCAGCGCAAGATGAGCGCCACTGAAAGCGGTCCTGGCGTGTGGCTGGTGAAGGCGGGGGGCAAATAATGGCAAAACTGAACGACGCCATGAACGGCTACCGCGCCGCTGCCGACGCCTGGTGGGCCGCACGCACCGAGCAGGAACAGCGCATGCTGGCCGTCGGCGGCATCGTGCTCGCCCTTGGCCTGGTGTGGGGCGTGCTGATCGATCCGGCGCTGAGCGGCCGCGCCAAGCTGCAGAAGGAGCTGCCGCAAATGAACCAGCAGGTGGCGGAGCTGCAGGCGCTGGCCGGCGAGGCCACCCAGTTGGCGGCCCAGCCGCCGGTGCAGCCGCAGCCCCTGAGCAAGGACGGTGTGGCGGCGCGGCTGCAAGCGGCCGGCCTGGCCACGCAAAACCTGGCAGTTACGGGCGATTACATTAAAGTGGAATTCAAGGGCGTGCCGTTTGCCGGCCTGGTGACCTGGCTCGATGCGATGCGGCGCGAACAGCGCGTGGTGGTGCAGGAAGGCAGCATGACGCAGCAAGGACCGGCTGGCCAGGTGGACGCCAACCTGACCCTGCGCCAGGAGTCTTCCCCGCAATGAAGCGCGCAGTCTTGTGGTTGCTGGCCATCGTGCTCAGCGCAGGCCTGACGGTGCTGGTGTTCCTGCCCGCGAGCTGGATGGGGCAAATGGTGGAAAGCCAGAGCGGCGGCCGTTTGACCCTGGGCGATGCGCAGGGTACGCTGTGGCGCGGCTCGGCCTTCATCGGCGGCGCCGCCAGCAAGGATGGCGCGGTCACGCCGCTGCTGCCGGGACGCTTCAGCTGGCGGCTGTCGCCGCTGGTGCTGTTCGGCAGCGTCGACATGGAACTGCAAAATCCGGACGCCCTGACGCAGCCGGTCACGCTGCGCGGCGGCTGGAACAGCTGGGACGTGAGCCCGGCGGCCCTGATGCTGCCGGCCGACGGCCTGGCGGGGCTGGGCGCGCCATTGAATACGCTGGCACCAAGCGGCCGCATGAAATTGTCCTGGACTTCGCTGCACCTGGCGCGCGAAGGGCAGGCGGTGTCGCTGAACGGGCGCACCACGCTGGAAATGCAGGACATGTCGTCGCGCCTGACGCCGGTGAAGCCCCTGGGCAGCTACCAGCTGGCCTTCGACTGGAAGGGCCAGCAAGCCGCGCTGGCGTTGAATTCGCAGCGCGGCCCGCTGCTGTTAAGCGGTGCGGGAAAGTTTGCGCAAGGCCGGCTGGAGTTTTCCGGCCAGGCGGAAGCAGCAACAGGATTCGAAGACCAGCTTGGCGGCTTGTTAAGCATGCTGGGCCAGCGTAAGCCAAACAGCGTTAAAAACGTCATTGCACTAGAGTTCCGATAATGAAAACACACACTGCAAGCCCAACCCCCTTCCCGGCGCTGCGCCGCCTGAGCGCTGCCGCGCTGCTGTGCTGTGCGCTGGCGCCCGCCGCCGCTCCGGTGCCGGCCTGGGCTCAGCCCAATGACGAAGCCGCGCTGAATTTTGTCGGCGCCGACATCGAATCGGTGATCAAGGCCGTCGGCCACTACACCAACATCACCTTCCTGATCGACCCGCGCGTCAAAGGCACGCTGACCCTGGTCTCGGAAAAATCCATCACCAAGTCGCAAGCCTTCCAGCTGCTGGCCTCCGCGCTGCGCCTGCAAGGCTATGCCATCGTCAGCGGCGACGGCTACGCCAAGGTGGTGCCGGAAGCGGAAGCCAAGCTGCAGGCTTCGCCGACCGTGATCGGCGGCCAGAAAAGCCCGCAGGGCGACCAGATCGTGACCCAGGTATTCCACCTGAACCACGAGAACTCGGCCAACCTGGTGACCGTGCTGCGCCCCCTGATCACGCCCAACAACACCATCAACGCCAACCCGGGCAACAACACCCTGGTGATCACCGACTACTCGGACAACCTGAAGCGCCTGGCCAAGATCGTGGCCTCGCTCGATGCGCCGTCGTCGGCCGACCTGGACGTGGTGCCGGTGCGCTACGCCATCGCCAGCGACCTGGCCGCCATGATCAACAAGCTGATGGAACCGGGCGCCGGCGGCGACTCCGGCCGCGTCACCCTGGTGCCGGACCCACGCACCAACTCGCTGGTGGTGCGCGCGCCTTCGGCCGCACGCGCCAACCTGGCCAAGTCCCTGATCTCGAAACTGGACCAGCCGACCGCGCAAGCCGGCAATGTGCATGTGGTCTACCTGAAAAACGCCGAAGCGACCAAGCTGGCGGAAACCCTGCGCTCCGTGGTGTCGGGCGACGGCGGCAGCAGCCAGTCCGGCAGCAATAGCGGCAGCCTGTCTTCGCTGGGCGGCGCCGGCAGCGGCAACAGCCAGATGGGCCAGTCGGGCCTCGGTTCTTCCTCGCAATCGGGCAGCGGCCAGAACGGCCCGAGCAATCCTGCGCTGCAAAGCGGCAGCCGCAGCGGCTCGCAGTCGTCCGGCGCCGGCGGTTCGGCAGGCTATATCCAGGCCGACGCCACCACCAACACCCTGATCATCACCGCGCCGGAAGCCGTGTACCGCAACTTGCGCGCCGTGATCGACCAGCTCGACGTGCGCCGTGCACAGGTCTACATCGAGTCGATGATCGTTGAAGTGAACGCTGAAAAGCTGTCCGAATTCGGCGTGCAGTGGGCGGGCCTGAGCGGCAACTCCGGCAGCACCTACCGAGTCGGCGGCGGCACCTCGTTCGCGACCGATTCGGGCAACAACATCATTAATCTGAATAACATCGCCAACACCACAGACATCACGAAGCTGACTCCACCAGGCGCTGGCCTGACTCTGGGCGTGTTCAAGCAGCTCGCCAACGGCAAGTTGGGACTGGGCGCGATTGCCCATGCCCTTGGCTCGGACGGCGACAGCAATATCCTGTCAACGCCGAACATGATCACGCTTGATAATGAAGTGGCGACCATTAAGGTAGGCCAGAACGTGCCGATCGTGACCGGTTCGTTCACCACCACTTCGGGCACTAACAATAACCCGTTCCAGACCGTGGATCGCAAGGACATCGGCATTACCCTGAAAGTGCGCCCGCAGATTTCCGAAGGCGGCACCATCAAGCTGGCGATCTACAACGAAAGTTCGAGCATCGACAATAGCGTGCCTTCGAGCAGCGGCCTGATCCTGAAAAACCGCGTGATCGAGACCAATATCCTGGCTGACGACGGTCAGGTGCTGGTCCTCGGCGGCTTGATCCAGGACGACACCAGTGAAGGCGTGGAGAAAGTTCCGGGCCTGGGCGACATTCCTTTGATCGGCAACCTGTTCAAATACCAGAAGCGCCAACGCAAGAAAACCAACCTGATGGTGTTCCTGCGCCCTGTAGTGGTGCGCAACCGCGAGCAGCAAACGAGCCTGACGGCCGACCGCTATGACTTTATCCGCGCCTCGCAAGAAGCGTCGAAGCCAGAACCGAGCATGGTGGTGCAAGACCTGGGTCGTCCAACCCTGCCGCAACTGGTGAACGGCGAGCCGAATGGAGGCGGCCAGATGGTGCGCCCGATTCCGCCGGCGCCGCACACCGTGCCTGAACAGAAGCAACAGCAACAGTAAAAGCGAGCAATGACCAACCTCCTGCCCTATGCCTTTGCGCGCGACTTCCTGGTGCTGGCCCAGCCCAGCGCCGAAGCCGAGCACGCGGTCGATGTGATGATGTCGGCCGCCACGCCTGCGTCGGCGATTGCGGAAGTATCGCGCCGCTTTGGCCGCATCAACCTCAAGCACCTGTCGCGCGCCGACCTGGAGGCGGCGATTGCCACCGCCTACGCCAGCGCCAGCGGCGACGCCTCGCAGGTGGCGGAGGAATTCGACGCCGACCTGGACCTGACCAAGCTACTGCAGGACGTGCCGGCCATCGAAGACTTGCTGGAATCGTCCGATGACGCGCCGGTGATCCGCATGATCAATGCCCTGCTGACGCAAGCCCTGCGCGACGGCGCCTCGGACATCCACATCGAGCCATTCGAACAGACCTCGGTGGTGCGCTTCCGCGTCGATGGCGCGCTGCGCGACATCGTGCGTCCGCGCAAGGCGATCCACGGCTCGCTGATCTCGCGCATCAAGATCATGGCGCAGCTGGACATCGCCGAAAAGCGCTTGCCGCAGGACGGCCGCATCACCTTGCGCGTGGGCGGCAAGCCGGTGGACGTGCGCGTCTCCACGCTGCCGACCGGCCACGGCGAACGCGCCGTGCTGCGCCTGCTGGACAAGGAAGCGGGCCGCCTCGACCTGTCCCACCTCGGCATGAGCGAAAAGATGATGGGGCAGTTCAACAGCCTGATCAACCAGCCGCACGGTATCGTGCTGGTCACCGGCCCGACCGGCTCCGGCAAGACCACCACGCTGTACGCCGCGCTGTCCATGCTGAACAACACCTCCACCAACATCATGACGGTGGAAGACCCGGTCGAATACGACCTGCACGGCGTGGGCCAGACCCAGGTCAACGCGCGCATCGACATGACTTTTGCCAAGGCCCTGCGCGCCATCCTGCGCCAGGACCCGGACGTGATCATGATCGGCGAGATCCGCGACCTGGAAACCGCGCAGATCGCGGTGCAGGCATCGCTCACCGGCCACCTGGTGCTGGCGACCCTGCACACCAACGACGCCGCTGCCGCCGTGACCCGTTTGCTGGACATGGGCATCGAGCCCTTCCTGCTGTCGTCCTCCCTGCTTGGCGTGCTGGCGCAGCGCCTGGTGCGCAAGCTGTGCCCGAGCTGCAAGACATTCGACGGCACGCAATGGAAAGCCGTGGGCTGCGAACATTGCGGCAATACCGGCTACCAGGGCCGCGTTGGCATCTACGAGCTGCTGCAGACGGACGAACATATCCGCGCCCAGATCCACGACCGCACCTCGGAAGCGGAGATCCGCGCCACCGCGCAGCAGCAAGGCGGCATGATCACCATGCGTGAAGACGGCGAGCGCTGGCTGCAGCAGGGCGTCACCACGCCGGCTGAATTGCTGCGCGTGACGAAGGACTAAGCGATGCCGGCCTTCCGTTATGAAGCCGTCGATGCGGCAGGCGCCAGCAAGAAGGGCGTGGTCAACGCCGACAGCGCCCGATCCGCGCGCGCCGACCTGCGTTCGCAGGGCCTGGTGCCGATCAAGGTCGACGCCATTGCGGCGCAAGTGGACGCCAGCGGCGCCGCGTCGCGCCGCGGCTTCGGCGAAAAGCTCAGCACCACCGAACTGGCGCTGTTCACGCGCCAGCTGGCCAGCCTGCTGGAAGCGGGCCTGCCGCTGGAGCAAGCCTTCACCGCGTTGCTGGAGCAGGCCGAGCGCCCGTATGTGCGCGACCTGGTGGCCTCGATCCGCTCGGAAGTCATGGGCGGCTCTTCGCTGTCGGACGTGCTGTCGCGCCATCCGCGCGACTTCCAGGAAATTTACCGCGCGCTGGTGGCCTCGGGCGAGCAGATCGGCCAGTTGTCGCGCGTGCTGTCGCGCCTTGCCGATTACATCGAACGCCGCAACGCGCTGGTGCAGAAGGTCAAGCTGGCCTTTACCTACCCGGCCATCGTGACCGTGGTGGCCTTCCTGATCGTGATCTTCCTGCTCACCTATGTGGTGCCGCAGATCGTGTCGGTGTTTGCCAATACCAAGCAGAAGCTGCCGTTGCTGACCGTGATCATGCTGGCGATTTCGGACTTCGTGCGCAGCTATGGCTTTGCCGTGCTGGGCATCCTGATCGCTGGCGGTTTCGTGGTGCGGCGCATGCTGCAGAACCCCGACATCAAGCTGCGCTGGCACACCTGGCTCCTGACGGCGCCGCTGTACGGCAAGTTCGAACGCAGCCTGAACACCTCGCGCTTCGCCAGCACGCTGGCGATCACCACCGGCTCGGGCGTGCCTATCCTGCGCGCACTGGAAACCAGCCGCGACACACTATCCAACGTGGCCATGCGCCAGCTGGTCGAGCAGGCCAGCGATTCGGTGCGCGAGGGCGCCAGCCTGGCGCGTTCGCTGTCGGCGCAAAAACACTTCCCGCCGATGCTGATCCACATGATCCGTGCCGGCGAAATCACCGGCGAACTGCCCGCCATGCTGGACCGCGCCGCCAGCGCACAGGAATCGGACCTGGAGCGCCGCACGCTGACCATCGCCGGCCTGCTGGAACCGATGCTGATCCTGGCGATGGGCGTGGTGGTGCTGCTGATCGTGCTGGCCGTGCTGATGCCGATCATCGAAATCAACCAGCTCGTGCGCTGAACCTGGAGAATTGAATTGAAACGTTTGCCTTTGATCTGCAGTGTGGCCGCCGTCGCGGTGCTGTCTGCCTCGCTGGCCTATTGGGGCATGCAGCTGTTCAAGCCCAAGCAGCGCCCGATTGCGGCGGTGCCGGTGGCCCAGATGCCGGAAGCGAACATGGACGCGGCGCGCGGGCTGTTTGGCGGGAACACCGCGGTGGCTGTGGTGAGCAACTACCAGTTGCGCGGTGTGGTGGCCGATTCGCGTGGCCACGGAAGCGTGGCGATCATTTCGGCTGACGGGCAGCCGGCCAAGGCTTTCCCGGTCGGTTCCGAGGTGTCGCCCGGTGTCAGCGTGAAGGAAGTGCAGCCGCGCCATGTGATCCTGATGGAAGGCGGCGTGCAGAAGCGCCTTGACCTGATGAGCGACCAGGGTGTGAGTTCGACCGGTGGCATCGTCGGGCCGGTTGGCATGGGCGGGCCGCAGGAGCCTCCGCCAGTCCCCCTGCCGCAGCCGGCCACGCCAATGGCGCCGCCGCCAGTGCAGATGGCGCCGGCGCAGCCGCCAACCATGTCGGCGCAACCGACCGGTGGAGCGCCGCAAGCGCGATGAAGCGCTTAATATTTGTCCTAGCTTTATGCACGGGCCTTGCCTGCGCAGCCGAAAACCCGGAAAGCGGGGTCAGGCCCATGGGGCAGACCCCTGACACGCGGCAGTCGCTGGCAGGTGTCGGACCCAGTGGGTCTGACACAGGGGTGCCGGTTTCACGCCGCCCTCGCGTTGCCCTAGTATTAAGCGGCGGCGGCGCCCGCGGCTTCGCCCACGTCGGCGTCCTGCGCGCCCTGCAACAAATGCGCATCCCGGTCGACATCGTGGTCGGCACCTCGATGGGCAGCGTGATCGGCGGCGCCTGGGCCGCCGGCGCCTCCCTGAAAGACCTGGAAACCATGGCTGCCACCACCGACTGGGACAGCGTGGTAGCCGACCGCCCCGCACGCGACGAGCTGCATTTCCGCCGCCGCGACGAAGACATCCAGATCCCGTCGCGCATCGAATTCGGCATCACGCGCCACGGCGTGCTGGGCCCGCCCGGCGCCGCCAGCAATGCCGCGCTGGAAATGGCCCTGCAACGCCTGCTGCCGCGCGGCACGCGCGACCTGCCGGTCAGCCAGTTGCCGCTGCCGTTCCGCTCGGTCGCCTCCGACCTGCTGACCGGCGAACTGGTCGTGCTCGACAACACGCCGTTGTTCCAGACCATCCGCGCCTCGCTGGCCGTGCCGGGCGTGTTCGCGCCGGTGCGCATCAAGGACCACCTGGTGGTCGATGGCGGCCTGGTTCGCAACCTGCCGGTCGACATGGCGCGTGCCATGGGCGCCGACATCGTCATCGCGGTCAACGTTGGCACCACGCTGGCGCCGGAAAAGGAATTGGGCAGCGCGCTGGGCGTCGCCAACCAGATGCTGCAGATCCTGACCGAACAGAACGTGCAGCGCTCGCTCAGCGAGTTGCGCAAGGACGATATCCTGATCGCCCCCAAGCTGGATGGCATCACCTTCCTCGACTTCTCCACCTGGGAGAAAGCCATGGCCGCCGGCGAAGCCGCCGCGCGCGAGCTGGAGCCGCGCCTGGCTGCGCTGGCGCTGCCGGAACGCGAGTACGTCAGCATGGAAAGCTTGCGCCTGGCGACGCCGGCCGACTCGGATCGTCCCGTCAAGCTGGCCAAGGTACAGGTCCAGGGCGCGCGCGAAGTGAATCCCGAAGTGCTGGAAAAGCAGTCCGGCCTGGTGATCGGCCAGCCGACCACGCGCGAGCAGGTGCGCCAGGCCGCCGTTGCGTTGTACGGCCGCGGCGACATGGCGCGCGTGGAAACCGATATCGACGACATGGATGGCGAACGCACTGTCACCATCCGCGCCACGGAAGCCGAATGGGCGCGCAGCCGCATGCGCGTCGGCCTCGAGCTGGCCAGCGACTTCCGCGACTCGAACAATTTCGCCATCAAGGTGATGCACGTGCTCTCCGCGCTCAATAGCTGGGGCGGCGAGTTGCGCACCGAGGGGCGCCTGGGCAATGAACGCGGCCTCGGCATCCAGTGGTGGCAGCCCTTGGGCGCGGGTTCGCAATGGTTCGTGATGCCGTCGGCGCAAGTTGGCAGGATTGCCGGCGATATCTTCCAGAAGGAGCGGCGCATGGCGCGTGTGGCCTACAGCACGCGCGCCGCGTCATTTGCGCTGGGGCGGCAGTTCGGCAACTGGGGCGAACTGTCGGTCGGCGTCACGCGCCAGGCCAACTCGGTGCGTCCGCTGATCCCGCAAGACCCTGCGGTTCCCGTGAACCGCGTGTACAACAGCAAGACTTTCGCCCGCTTCCGCGTCGATACGCTCGACTCCCTGGCCTTCCCGACACGCGGCACCCTGATCACCATCGGCCGCGAGCAAACGCCGGGCAGCGGCAAGAGCGTGGGCACGGGCGGCGTCAACTGGGGCGCGACGGCGCTGCAGGCTTTCGAGTGGAGCGACTGGGCCGGCCATGTATCGGCGGAGTGGGCCAAGGCGCAAGCCGGCGCTTCGCCGGTAACCCTGGGTGGCTTCCTGCGCCTGTCTGGCACGCCGACCGATTCGATCCAGGAACCAACCATTTTGCTGGGCCGCCTGGTGCTGGCGCGCCGCATCGCAGCGTTGCCGAGTGCGTTCGGCGGCACCATGCGTGCCGGCTTCTCGCTCGAGACCGGCGGTGGCTTTGACCGCGGGACCAGCGCGACCGGCCGCGCGCTGAAACAGGCGGGAAGTGCATTCCTGTCGGTGGAAACCCGCTTCGGCCCCTTGTTCCTTGGCGCCGGCGCCACCCGCAGCGGCGAAGAAACCCTCTACCTCTTCCTTGGCCCGGTCTGGTAAGCCGGCCTCCCACTGGTGAGAATTCGATAGGCTTATAGCAACATTGTTTGATAAACTAGGTTGCTCAGGGGTAACTGCCTCCCCAGCCATCATATTCGTGTGGGAAAGAACTCTATTATGAAAAGCAGGCTTTTAGCGGCCGCCGCCGTGTTCATCTTCATGTGCCAGGGCAGCGCCATGGCAGCCGAGTTTGTCGATGAGGTAAAAGAATTCCGCTCGACAAATAAGGAAGCAAGCGCAGACATTTCCGAAATTGCCAGAAAATATATCGCAGCGGGCCAATCGCAAGAAACGGTCGAGCATTACTTGAAGGCTCAGAAGTTCAGCTTGAACTACCAGCCGGTTGCCGCCGGCAAGGTGCAGACGCTGGTCGCCGTCCACGCCGGGAAAGGTGCGGACAGCATCGGATTTCACGACGAGATCCGGGTCATCGTCACTTTCGAGCATGGCGTGGCCAAACGCGTCAACAGCAGGTTGATTTATCGCGCACTGTAATTGCCGGCGCTGGTTGGCGGAAAGGCGGCGCTATTCGTTGTCGGCGCCGGACAGCTTCTTGTCGATCAGCTTTTTGGCAGACTGGCGGTCGGCGGTGGTGCGGCTCTTGTCGTGCGGCCCCGCGGCGCGCGCCTTGGCCAGCGCCGCAATCGGATTGCGGGGCTTGCCAAAGTGTTGCGAGGGCTCGACGCGGATCCGCATCTTCTGCCGCGTCGCCAGTTGCTTGTTAGCCATTACAGTACGTAGCGTGACAGGTCTTCGTTGACGGCCAGCGCATCCAGCCGCTGGTTCACATAGGCTGCATCAATGGTGAGGTTCTTGTCGCCGGTTTCGGTCGCCGTGTAGGAGATCTCTTCCAGCAGCTTTTCCATCACCGTGTACAGGCGGCGTGCGCCGATGTTCTCGGTGCGCTCGTTGACCTGGAAGGCAATCTCCGCCAGGCGATTGATGCCGTCCGGCGCGAATTCCAGCTGCACGCCTTCGGTCGCCAGCAAGGCCTGGTATTGCTTGGTCAGACAGGCGTCGGTACTGGTCAGGATACGCTCGAAGTCCGCAATCGACAACGACTCCAGCTCAACGCGGATAGGGAAGCGGCCCTGCAGCTCGGGGATCAGGTCCGACGGTTTTGCCAGGTGGAAGGCGCCGGAAGCGATGAACAGGATGTGGTCGGTGCGCACCATGCCGTACTTGGTGTTGACCGTGGTGCCTTCCACCAGCGGCAGCAGGTCGCGCTGCACGCCTGCGCGCGAGACGTCGGCGCCGCCCACCTCCGAGCGCGAAGCGATCTTGTCCACCTCGTCCAGGAACACGATGCCGTTCTGCTCCACGTTGGCGAGCGCCTTCTTCTTCATCTCGTCTTCGTTGACCAGCTTGGCCGCTTCCTCGTCCAGCAGGAATTTCATGGCTTCCTTGATCTTGACCTTGCGCGCCTTCTTGCGGCCGCCGCCCATGCCGGAGAACATGGACTTGATCTGCTCGGTCATTTCCTCCATGCCCGGCGGCGCCATGATTTCCATGGTCGGGTTCTGCTCGGCCAGTTCGATCTCGATTTCCTTGTCGTCGAGCTCGCCCTGGCGCAGGCGCTTGCGGAAAGTCTGGCGGGTGGCGTCGTCGGTGCGCGGCTCGGCCGAGGCATTGGCAAAGCCGAAGTCGCGCGGCGGCGGCAACAGGATGTCGAGGATGCGGTCTTCCGCCGCATCTTCCGCGCGCGCGCGCACCTTGGCCATTTCCGATTGGCGGGTCTGCTTCACGCCGATCTCGATCAGGTCGCGGATGATGGTGTCGACGTCGCGGCCCACGTAGCCGACTTCGGTGAACTTGGTGGCTTCGATCTTGATGAACGGCGCGTCGGCCAGCTTGGCCAGGCGGCGTGCGATCTCGGTCTTGCCGACGCCGGTCGGGCCGATCATCAGGATGTTCTTCGGGGTGATTTCATGGCGCAGCGGTTCTTCCACCTGCTGGCGGCGCCAGCGGTTGCGCAGCGCGATGGCAACGGCCTTCTTGGCCTTGCCCTGGCCGACCACATGCTTGTCGAGTTCGCCGACGATTTCTTGAGGGGTCATGTTCATGCTGGGTCCAGGGTCTCGATAATGTGGTTCAGGTTGGTGTAGATGCACAGCTCGCCAGCAATGGTGAGCGACTTCTTCACGACTTCGCTTGGGGACATGTCGGTGTTCTCGATCAGGGCCTTGGCAGCCGACTGGGCATAGCTGCCACCGGAGCCGATGGCGCCGATGCCGCCTTCCGGTTCCAGCACGTCGCCGTTACCGGTGATCACCAGGGTGGAATCCTTGTCGGCCACCAGCAGCATGGCTTCCAGGCGGCGCAAGACGCGGTCGGTGCGCCAGTCCTTGGCCATCTCGACCGAGGCGCGCAGCAGGTTGCCCTGGTGTTTTTCCAGCTTGGCTTCGAAGCGGTCGAGCAGGGTGAAGGCGTCGGCGGTGCCGCCGGCAAAGCCGCACAGGACCTTGTTCTGGTACAGCTTGCGCACCTTGCGCGCCGTGCCCTTCATGACGATGTTGCCAAGCGTGACCTGGCCATCGCCGCCGATCGCGACATCGTTGCCGCGACGCACGCACAGGATGGTAGTGCCGTGAAATTGTTCCATGTTAATACCTTTGTTGGGGATTAACGCGGTACTTTGGGGCCGAAGCCCCAAAATTCAACTGATCAGTACTTGTGAGGGAAGAGCCGCGCTATATCAGCATAACCCAGCAGGCGCATCAGTGCTGCCACCAGATGGTTCAGGTCGCGGAACTCGACCCGGCGGCTGGCGCCTGCCAGTTCCGCCACCTTGCTTTGCAGGGCGCTGGCGGCGCCGAATTCCATGCGCGCCAGGCGGCCGCAGTCAAAGACCACCACCTGGTTTTCGCTGGCATAGGCGTCGATGGCCGTCAGCAGGGTGCCGATGTCGCCTTCGATCACGGCCGGCAGCATGAAGCGGTCGGAAGCGGCCGCCGTGGCCTGGCGTGGTGCGTTGGCAACCTTCTTTGGCGCGACGAAAGGCGGTGGCGATACCTCGAAGGTGACGCAGTAATCCATCGAGGCTTCTTCGAATTCCTTTTCCTGGTTCAGCAGGCGCAGCAGTTCAAGGTAGAGCAGCCACGGCGCTTCTCCGCCATCGCGGTTGCCGATGGTCAGGATGCAGCGAACCTGCTCCGCCAGCTCGGCGGCACCGACCACGATCAGGTCGCGATCAGCGGCCTGCACCTTCTTCAGGGCCGCCAGCAGGAGGGCGCAGCCTTCCGGGTCGACGCCGTTGACGCGCGAGAAATCCAGGCGCAGCGGCTGCTTCTGGTCCATGCCATCCAGCCGCTCCAGCTGGGCTGCGACGGAAGCGTTCAGGATGCCGGCCAGGCCCAGGGTCGGGGTCACGCCGGAATAGCCGCGCGTTACTTCCGGGGCCTTGCTGTCCGCGCTGGCGGGCGGGACCCAGGACGGCGGCGAGGTTTCATACTGGCTGGCGTAGTCGATCGAGACGTTCTCGAACGATTCCTGGCGGCCCAGTACCTGGTAGAGGTCGAACAGCATCCACCAGACAGTGCGGTCCTGCGCCGAGTCGGGCAGGCTGCCCAGCAGCATCTGTTCGGCCACTTCGGCCTGGCCGTTGGAATACAGGATCGCGATCTCTTCCACGATCGGCGCGCTTTCGGCGGCCGCCGCTTCGAGCGGCATATCCTCGTCGCCCAGCAGTTCGGTGGTGTACTGGTCCAGCAGGGGCAGGGTGGCGCCATCATTGGCGGCAGCGGCGGCAGCTGGCTGCAGCGTGCGCGGCTTGCGGGCCCAGGCCGGCTCCGGTTCGTTGAAGATGTCCGCAGCCATCGCCGCCTCGATGGCATCGATCTTCATGGCGGTGGCGCGGGCGATTTCGCGTTGCAGGTCCGACTGTTGCGCGCGTTGACGCTCCAGTTCGCTGTTCGCGGCCAGGCGTGCAGCGTCCGCATCGTCTGTTTCGACGGCGCGTTCGTCAACCTTGCCTTTTTTGAAAATGGAGAACAGTCCCATAGGATCACTAGTGTAGCCCAACGGAAAATTATAAGGGCGTACCGTACGTGTAAAGAAAAGAAAAAAGCACGCCTAAGCGTGCTTTTTCTCGATTTGTGGCAGTTCAGTCGCCGTACAGCTTCTGTTTCAGCTCACGGCGCTGCTGTGCTTCCAGCGACAGGGTAGCCGTTGGACGTGCGATCAGGCGTGGAATGCCGATCGGTTCGCCGGTCTCCTCGCAATAACCATAGTCGTTATTGTCGATCGCCGCGATCGATTGCTGCACTTTCTTCAGCAGCTTGCGCTCACGGTCACGGGTACGCAGTTCCAATGCGTGCTCTTCTTCGATGGTGGCGCGGTCGGCGGGGTCCGGCACCAGCACGGTTTCGCGCAGGTGTTCGGTGGTTTCGCCAGCGTTCTTCAGCAATTCTTTTTCAAGGTTCTGCAGCTTGTTCTTGAAAAACGCCATCTGGGCCGGATTCATATAGTCCTTGTCGCTCATCTTCAGAATTTCTTCTTCGGTGAGCAGGACTTCTGCGGCGGGGGTCGATTTATTTGCTTTTGTCATGACTTCGCTTACCTTCGATACGACAGAGTTTTCAAATTTCTGCTTGGGTGGCGTCAAAAAAACGCCTTAGTTTATACCAAACATTGTTCAAGGCCAGTAATAAAGATGTCTTTTGGGAGATTTTTGCCAATAAACACCATTTTGCTTGCCCGTGTCTCGTTTTCACCCCATTTTGCACCCAGGTCGCTGCCCATCAACTGGTGCACGCCCTGGAACACTACTTTCCTCTCTGCGCCCTGCATCAACAATACGCCTTTGTAACGCAACATGCGAGGACCGTACACATCAACGAGACCGCCCAGGAATTCGTCCAGCTTGGCCGGGTCGAACGGGCGTTCGCTCTTGAAGACGAAGGCCGCGATATCGTCGGTATGATGGGCGTGGTGATGATCGTGATGGCCGCAGTGCTCGTCGTGCACATGGCCATGTTCGTGGTCGTGCTCGCTTCCATCGTGAAGGTCCTCGGCCAGGAAGTCGGGATCGATTTCCAGCTTTTCATTCAGGTTGAAGCCGCGCAGGTCGAGCACCTCGGTCAGCGGCGCCTTGCCGAAATCGGAACGGCTGATCGGCGCGCGCGGGTTGATGCGCTTCAGGCGGGCAGTCAGTGCATCGACGGCGGCGGCATCCACCAGGTCGGTCTTGGACAGCAGGATCTTGTCGGCAAAGCCGACCTGGCGCTGCGCTTCTTCGTGCTCGTCCAGCTGCTGCATGGCGTGGCGCGCATCGACCACCGTGACCACGGCGTCGAGCAGGTAGTTAGCGCCTACTTCCTCGTCGATGAAGAAAGTCTGGGCCACCGGGCCGGGATTGGCCAGGCCGGTGGTTTCAATCACGACGCGGTCGAACTCGATTTCGCCGGCGGCGCGGCGCTTGGCCAAATCGCTCAGGCCGACGATCAGGTCGCCGCGCACGGTGCAGCAGATGCAGCCGTTATTCATTTCCACGATTTGCTCGCGCGATTCCTGCACCAGGATTTCGTTGTCGATATTTTCCTGGCCAAACTCGTTTTCGATCACGGCGATCTTCATGCCATGCTCTTCACGCAGGATGCGGTTCAGCAGCGTGGTTTTGCCGGCGCCAAGAAAGCCGGTCAGGATAGTGGTGGGAATCATTGCCATAGTCGTACGAGAAGCATTTGGAATCGGTCGATTATGCCGGAATTCTGGAAATGCTGGCAAATGGGCAAACTTGAGCGGGATCAAGTTCCCGGCTATTTAATTTTAGCCCTTGGATGGGCCTTGTCATAGACCAGCGCCAGGTGCTGGAAATCAAGGGCGGTATACACCTGGGTCGAAGTGATGCTGGCGTGGCCCAGCATGTCCTGCACGGCGCGCAGGTCGCCCGAGGATTGCAGCACGTGCGAGGCAAACGAATGACGCAGCATGTGCGGATGCACCGCGACCGGCGCACCGGCCCGGATGCCGTGGGCCTTCAGCCGCAGCTGCACCACGCGCGGCGTGACGCGCTTGCCGCGCTCGTTGACGAACAGGGCATTGCTGCCATCGGCCGGCGCCGGGCGCACCGCCAGCCAGCGTTGCAGGGCATCGAGGGCGGCGCTGCCGACCGGCACGCGGCGCATCTTGTTGCCCTTGCCGGTCACCACGACTTCCGCGTTGCCCAGTTCCAGCCAGCCCAGCGATGCGGGCTGGCCATCGCCGGCCTTGCGGAATTCGCGGTCCAGGCTGGCCAGTTCGGACACCCGCAGGCCGCTCGAATACAGCAGTTCGAACATGGCGCGGTCGCACAGGCGGGCCGGCTCGCCAGCATCGGCAGCCGGCATGGCAGGCGCCACCAGCTGCACCGCATCGTCGACCGAGAGGGCCTTGGGCAAGGTCTTGGCCCGCTTGGGCGCGCGCACGCCTTCCACCGGATTGGCGGCCAGCGCGCTGTGCTGGCCCAGCCAGGCAAAGAAGCCGCGCCAGCCGGACAGCTTGCGCGCGATGCTGCGCGCATCCAGGCCGCGGCTATGCAGCTGGGCCGCGTAGCGCCGGATATCGAAGTGGCTGAGGGCGTCCCAGGCTTTGCCGTCGGACAGCGCGGCCAGCTCGCGCAGGTCGCGCCCGTAAGCCGCGACCGTGTGCGCGGACAGCTTGCGCTGGGCGGCCAGGTGGGCCAGGTAGGCGTCGGCCTGTTCGAGCTTGCCGGCGCCGCTCATGGAAGGGTCGGCCTTGATGCTAGGCCAGCAGGGGCGCCAGGGCAACGCTGGCTGTTTCGCCGATGTGGACCAGGAAATCGGTCGCCATCAGGGACGTGAAGCGTTCCGGGTCCGGCGAGCCCATGATCAGCAGGCCGAAGGCCGGGCCTTTGGCGCCGGGCTTGCGCAGCGGCAGGATGACCGTTGACTTGATGCGCTCCGCATCGTCCAGCCAGCGCACCGCTTCGAAATCGTTGTTGCTGCCGCAGTAAGGCGTCAACAGGCTGTTGGCGAACAGGCGGGCATCCTCGGAGACGCCGCTGGCAAACCATGCGCCGGCGAATTCGTCGCTCACGTTGAACAGGCGCAGGGTCGCGGCCGGCACCTGGAAGCTGTCGACCAGGCCTTGCACGATGGCGCGCGGCACTTCGGCATCGTCGCGGGTTTGCAAGATGGCCTGGTTCCAGCTGTGGAAGCGGTTGGCAATGGCGGCGTTGGCCTCCGCGTGGCGGGTCAGTTCTGCCATGCGCAATTCCAGCGCCTTGTATTTGTCGCGCATGACTTCCATCTGGCGTTCCTGCAGCGAGACCGCACGCCCGGTCAGTGGGCTGGACAGCCTGACGTCGCCGAGCAGATTGGCGTGTTCTTCGAAGAAGTGGGGATTGTCGGCCAGGTACTGCGCGACGATTGCGGAATCCAGGGTGTCGGTCATTGTTGATGTCACATCGAATGTTGCAGGCGTGGACATTTTAACCGATCCAAACCGGTAAACCAGTGTCAGACCCAAGGGTCTGACACTCAACCCGCGGCGGAAGAGCAGACTGGGTCAGCCCCTTGGGTCTGACCCAGGTTTACCGGTTTTAGAAATTGTGATGAATACCCAGCGCGTAATGATTCTGGTTGGTATCCGAAGTCGCCGTCGCAGTGAGCGGCAGCTTCTTCTGCGACAGGTCCAGGTACAGATAGGTACGCGGCGACAAGCTGTATTCATAGCCGACCGAGAACTGCTTGGTCTTCAGCTGCCCATCCGGGTCCTTCTGGCCATAGCCGATCAGGAACTTGCCCGGCCCGACAGTGTAGTTCGCACCCAGCATCCATGAAGTGATGCCGTCATTGCTGGCCAGGATATGGCCCAGGTCCTGTTTACCGTAGTTGGCCATCAGCTTCAGGTCAGGAATCGGGCGGTAATAAGCGCCGATCGAATGCCATTTGACTTCGGTGGCATTGCGTTCGGTACCGGCGTAGATCGCCCACTGCGGCAGCGTGCCCGGCGCCATGTACGTAGCGCTGACCGAATACGGATAGGCGCCGGCCAGCGAGCCCACCGGATACTGCGGCGCCGCTGCGGTGCCGCGGCCGACAATCGGAGTCGTCAGGCCATTGTTTTCCTTGCTGCCGATGTTCACATTGAGCTGGAAGCCATTCCACACCGGCGTGTTGTACCAGATGGCGTTGGAGAAGCGGTTGCCGGAATTGCCGGCAATGCCCAGAGGATCGGAGCCGCTGCCCGACAGGGCGGTGCGGTAGCCCGCCACCATGATGTCGGTCTGAAAGCCGGCGGGGTTCGGCATGCCGGACCATGGCTCGAACTGGGTCGTGGTTTCCTGCAGGGAAGTCAATGCGCGGCCGGCGCGGATGGTACCGAAGCCGCCTTGCAGGCCGACCCGGCTCTGGCCCTGGAACAGCGGACGGGTCACGCCTTCAATGGTGCCGGTATCGGGCTCGAAGCGGATCTCCAGCTGGAACAGCGCCTTCAGGCCGCTGCCCAGGTCTTCCACCCCGCGGAAGCCCAGCTTGTTGTTGTCGCGCTTGGCTTCCTGGACGGCGGAATTGGCCGTATGGGTCGTCTTGGTAATGCCGGCATCCAGCGTGCCATAAATTGTGACCGAGGATTGGGCAAAGGCGGCACTGCTGAAGGCGCCCATCAAGGCCAGGGCCAATAACGATTTCTTCATGTGTTCTTCCTTTTTATGAGTCAAACCGGGTACAGGGATGCTTATACGATAAGTGCAGACAGCGCCGTATCCGGGCCGATTGGTCATCTACCTGCACGAAAAAGGGTCAAAACCGTCCAGTGCTGTTGTATTTTTGAAACGCTTGCCAGCCTGTTCATTTAGTGAAAGAGCTGTAAGGAAGCCGAAAGCTAGGGCTGTCACATTTGTCACATATCAAAAAGTCCGGGAGTCATGCGCCAGCGCAGAGTGGTGCGGCTACACTGGACATGCAGCTTATTCCTTGGAACCGGATACATCGATGGCAAATCGAGACGAGCTGGTGATTATCAGGGGAGCGCGGTCAGGAGACGCCGCAGCCCAGTTAGCGCTGGGCAAGCTCTACCTTTTTGGCGGGGCCAGCCTGCCACGGAACATGCCGACAGCCTTGCATTGGCTATGCCGCGCCGCGACCCAGGGCGTGGAGGAAGCCTGGCAACTGATTGGCGCCAACATCCCCTTCGAAGTCGCGCAGCCTGCGCGGGCCCAGGCATTGCAGTGGTTCGTGCGCGCCGCGCAGGAAGGTATCCCGGCGGCGGTGCTCGTGCTGGCGCAACTGCGACGCGTCGATCCATCGCCGCCAGCCGCGACGGGCCAGCCGCGCCAGGCCGCCGCGCCAGCGATGCCGCGCGCGGTGCCGGGCCGCGAGGTGCCGTCCAGTGTGCCCGATGCCTGGCGCGCGCTGGAGGCCGAGCCGGATGCCGACCAGGACGAGCTGCTGCGCTTGCGTACCATGGCAGCCCAGGGCGGCGACCGCGATGCCCAGTTGGCGTTGGGCCTGCACCTGGCCCGCATGAACAGCGAGGGCGACCGGGTCGAGTCCAGCAGCGGCACAGTCAACTTCAAGCGCGCCCTGCGCTGGCTGGCCCAGGCCGGCGAGCAAGGGCTGGCCGATGCCTGGTTTGCCATGTCGCGCATCTATATCCGCCCCGAGTTCTCCCAGCGCAGCGCGAGCGAGGCGCAGGCCTGCCTGGAACGGGCGGCGGACATGGGGCATAGCGGGGCGCAGCTGGAATGCGGCATCCATGCCTGGCGCGCGCGCCGTGGCGCCGAGGACAATGATGTGCGGGCCGTGTTCTGGCTGCAAAAGGCGGCAGCCCAGGGCAGCGCCGAGGCGCAGCAGGCACTGGACCGGATCGCGCCGCCGCCACCGCCGGCAGGCTGGGCCGATCCGCTGTTGCCGTTGCTGACGCGTGAAATCCTTAGCAGCCAGCCATTGCTGGCGGCGCGCATCGAGCTGGCGGCCCTGTTCCGCCTGACGCGCGCCGAAGCTTTGCTATTGGACGTGAAGGCGGCCGACCAGGGGCATTGCCTGGTGGTCGATATTCGCGCCAGTTATGGCCGCAGCAAGCGCCGCCTGGTGCTGGTGCGCACCGCGGCGGAGCGGCAGAAGCTGGACCGCATCGTGCGCCTGTTCGAGCAGGTGGATGCGGATATGGAAGGAAATTACCGGCAGCGGCTGTACCGGCTCAAGAGCTGGTTGGGCGCCGACATGATGGCGGCTGCTTGAGAACCGGTAAACCTGGGTCAGACCCCAGGGTCTGACCCAGGTTTACCGGTTTCAGATCGTGATCTCGCCTTCGAAGACGGTCACGGCCGGCCCGGTCAGGTAAACTGGCTGGCCCTCGCCCGCCCACGCAATCGACAATTGCCCGCCGCGTGCGTCAACCCGCACCGGCGAATCGAGCAAGCCGCGACGAATGCCTGCCACCACCGCCGCGCAAGCGCCGGTGCCGCAAGCCAGCGTCTCGCCGGCGCCGCGCTCGAATACGCGCAGCTTGACGTGTTGGCGGTTCACCAGCTGCATGAAGCCGGCATTCACCCGCTTGGGGAAGCGCAGATGGTGCTCGATCAGCGGCCCCACCAGCTCCACCGGCGCGCTGTCGACGTCAGCCACCACCTGCACCGCGTGCGGGTTCCCCATCGACACCACCGACACCTGCACCGCTTCGCGCTGGCCGCCCAGTTCGAGCACCAGCGGCCACAGGGTTTCGCGGCCTTCCGGCTGGCCCTGCAAGCCCTCCGCATCGAACGGCACTTGGGCCGGATCGAGCACAGGGGCGCCCATGTCAACCGTGATGCTGCCGTTATCCTCCAGGCGCGGTTCGATGATGCCGGCCAGCGTTTCCACCCTGATCTTGCGTGCCGCGGTCAGGCCTTTTTCGACCACGAACTTGACGAAGGCGCGCGAACCATTGCCGCACTGTTCCACCTCGCCGCCGTCATTGTTGAAGATGCGGTAGCGGAAATCGCAACCCGGCACGCTCGACTTTTCCACCACCAGCATCTGGTCCGCACCGACGCCGAACCGGCGGTCGGCCAGTGCTTGCCACTGGGCGGGGCTGAAATCGATTTTCTGGTTAATGGCGTCGATGACCACGAAGTCATTGCCTGCGCCGTGCATCTTGGTGAATTTGAGTTTCATTTTTTCTTTGAATAGAAAGAAGGCTGGCCATCCGGGCGGGTCTTGAAACGCTTGTGGGTCCAGAAGTATTCGGCCGGCGCTTCCTTGACGCGTTCTTCGATAAATTCATTCATGCGGCGCGTTGCCGCGACCATGTCGGGCCCTGGGTAATTCTCCCACACCGGATAGAACTTCACACGGTAGCCTTCGTAATTGGGCAGGAAAGTGGCGATCACCGGCATCACCTGGCCGCCGGTTGCCGCGGCGATGCGCGCAGTAGCGGTCAAGGTCGCGGCGGGTACGCCGAAGAAGGGCACGAATTCCGCATCCTTGTCGCCAAAGTCCATGTCCGGCAGCATGAAGTAAGGCAGCTTTTCCTTCAGCGCGCGCAGGATGGGCTTGATGCCGTCCTGGCGCGTGAACAGCCTGACCGGCTTGAAACGCGCGCGGCCGGCGCGCAACACTTCATCGAAGACCTTGTTTTTTTGCGCGACGTACATCGACGATGCCGACGCTTCCATGGCGATCGAGGCGCCGCCCACGTCCAGGCAAACGAAATGCGGGCAGAGCAGGATGGTCGGCTTTTCCGTCATCTCGGCAACCGGAACCTTGCCGGGCGCCATGCCGTCGCTGGTTTCCACCTTGATCAGCCTGCGCAGGCGCTGTTCGGAGGCCCACCACAGGATCGAGCGTTCCAGCACGCTGCGCGAATAGGCCTGGAAGTGCTGGCGCGCGATGCCACGCCGCTGTTCCTCCGTCAATTCCGGCATGGTCAGGCGCAGGTTGGTCAGCGCGATCTCGCGGCGTGGTCCCATCACGATAAACAGCAGGTTGCCAACGGCCTTGCCGATGCGGCCCAGCACCGGCAGCGGCAACCAGTGCAGCAACCACATCATCCCCAGCAGGAGCCTCATGCCGATGCCTCCTGCGCCGCGGCGCCCGGACCGGTCACGCCGGCCGGCACTTTGTAGCGGTTATAGCTCCAGTAGTACTGGGCCGGACAACGCGCGATCAGCTTCTCCATTTCAGCGTTGATGGCGCGCGCCTGGGCGGCGGAATCGCCTTCCAGCGAGCCCTCGAACGGCACGAAACGCACCACATAGCCCTTGCCGCCCGGCAGGCGTTCGGCGTAGACGATCAGGATCACGGCATCGCCCAGCTGCGCCATCTTGGCCGGCAAGGTCATGGTGTAGGCAGTGCGGCCGAAGAAATCGGCCCACACGCCTTCGCCTTCCTGCGGCACCTGGTCGGGCAGCAGGCCGATCGGCTGGCCTTTCTTCAGGAACTTGGCCAGCATGCGCACGCCGCCCATATTGGCAGGCGCCAGCAACAGGTTCTTGCGGGCGCGGGCGCCCTCGATCAGCGGCTTCATCGCTTCCTTGCGGGGCGGACGGTACATCACCATCAGCTCGGTGCGGTGGGCGATTTCCTGCGCGGTGATCTCAAAACAGCCCAGGTGCGGGGTCAGGAAGACAATGCCCTTGCCGGCATCGAGGTATTGCTGCACCAGGCCCCAGTTTTCGACGGTGGCGCGGTCGGTCACGCGCTGCGGGTCGGCGCACCAGATGAACGGCAGTTCGGCAATGGCCTTGCCCGCTTCCCCCACGGCGCTGCCCAGGTGTTCGCCGAACCCGGCCTGTTTCATATTGGCGCGCATGCGGCGCCGGTAGGAAGGGGAGAGCAGGTAGACCAGCCAGCCGAGACCCACGCCCAGGGCATGCAGGATTGGCAGGGGGAAGATGGAGAAGAAGCGAAATATTCTTAACAGCATTTCTTAATTTATAAGAGCATTTTTACGTTGCTCTGCACAAAAATTTTTTAAGAAGCGTAAAATACCACGTTGCAGTAGCCGCTGAGTTAACAGACAACTTGCGAGGCGGGATACAAACTTCGCTAAAGCGTCGCAAGCTTTATTGGTTTTGCGACAATGTTATTTAGAACCAAAGCTAGGAGCTTGCGATGTCCAACGATTTCCTGTTTACCTCTGAATCCGTCTCTGAAGGCCACCCGGACAAGGTAGCCGACCAGATTTCCGACGCGATTCTGGATGCCATCCTGACCCAGGACCCACGTGCCCGCGTTGCCGCGGAAACCCTGTGCAATACCGGCCTGGTGGTGCTGGCAGGTGAAATCACCACCCACGCCAACGTGGATTATATTCAAGTAGCCCGCGATACCATCAAGCGCATCGGCTACGACAACACCGAATACGGTATCGACTACAAGGGCTGCGCCGTGCTGGTTGCTTACGACAAGCAATCGCCCGACATCGCCCAGGGCGTCGATGAAGGTGCAGGCATCGACCTGGACCAGGGCGCCGGCGACCAGGGCCTGATGTTCGGCTACGCCTGCGATGAAACCCCGGAACTGATGCCAGCGCCGATCTACTACTCGCACCGCCTGGTCGAGCGCCAATCGCAGCTGCGCAAGGACGGCCGCCTGCCATGGCTGCGTCCTGATGCGAAATCGCAGGTCACCCTGCGCTACGTCGACGGCCGCCCGGTCTCCGTGGATACCGTCGTGCTGTCGACCCAGCACGCGCCTGAACTGAGCCACAAGCAGATCGAAGAAGCGGTGATCGAAGAGATCATCCGCCCGGTGCTGCCGACCGAATGGATCAAGGACACCAAGTTCCTGGTCAACCCGACCGGCCGTTTCGTCATCGGCGGCCCGCAGGGCGACTGCGGCCTGACCGGCCGCAAGATCATCGTCGACACCTACGGCGGCGCAGCCCCGCACGGCGGCGGCGCGTTCTCCGGCAAGGACCCATCGAAAGTCGACCGTTCCGCAGCCTACGCTGCGCGTTACGTAGCCAAGAACGTGGTGGCCGCGGGCCTGGCGCGCCAGTGCCAGGTGCAGGTGTCGTACGCGATCGGCGTGGCACGCCCGATCAACATCACCGTGTACACCGAAGGCACCGGCGTGATCTCCGACGAGAAGATCGCACAACTGGTGCAGGAACACTTCGACCTGCGCCCGAAAGGCATCGTGCAGATGCTGGACCTGCTGCGCCCGATCTACACCAAGACCGCCGCTTACGGACACTTCGGCCGCGAAGAGCCGGAGTTCAGCTGGGAGCGCACCGACAAGGCCGCGATCCTGCGCGCCGCTGCGGGCCTCTAAACCGGCAAACCGGCCGGATGGCCGTCCCGTCTGACCCGCAGGGTCAGACACCCCGGCCAGCGACCGCCGCGTATCAGGTGTCTGACCCCTTGGGTCAGACACCGGTTTACCGGTTCGGGCTCGCACAGTGTTACAATCTACCCCCTCCGAGGAGCGCTGCGACCAGCAAGCCTGGCCAGGCTCGGAACATCAACACCGCGCTCACGTTACTTTTTTCAACACACTGAAAGGAGGGCGTGATGAACGCCGTACTCAAAGACTCCCAAGACTACATCATCGCTGACATCGGCCTGGCCGCTTGGGGCGAAAAAGAGATCAAGATCGCCGAAACGGAAATGCCAGGCCTGATGGCAATCCGCGAGGAATTCGCCGCTGCGCAGCCGCTGAAAGGCGCGCGCATCACCGGCTCGCTGCACATGACCATCCAGACCGCAGTGCTGATCCGCACCCTTGAAGCACTGGGCGCGCAAGTACGCTGGGCCTCCTGCAACATCTACTCGACCCAGGACCACGCCGCCGCCGCCATCGCATCGGCAGGCACCCCGGTCTTCGCAGTCAAAGGTGAAACCCTGGCCGACTACTGGGACTACACCCACCGCATCTTCGAATGGCCAGGTGAAGGCGTGTACTCCAACATGATCCTGGACGACGGCGGCGACGCAACCCTGCTGCTGCACCTGGGCGCGCGCGCTGAAAAAGACATCTCCGTACTGAACAACCCAGGCTCGGAAGAAGAAATCTGCCTGTTCAACTCCATCAGGGCCCACCTGGCCAAGGACGCGACCTGGTACTCCAAGCGCCTGCCGCACATCCTCGGCGTGACCGAAGAAACCACCACCGGCGTGCACCGCCTGTACCAGATGCACAAGGAAGGCAAGCTGGCCTTCCCGGCCATCAACGTGAACGACTCCGTCACCAAGTCCAAGTTCGACAACCTGTACGGCTGCCGCGAATCCCTGGTGGACGGCATCAAGCGCGCCACCGACGTGATGGTGGCCGGCAAGATCGCCGTCATCGCCGGCTACGGCGACGTGGGCAAGGGTTCCGCGCAAGCCATGCGCGCGCTGTCGGCGCAAGTGTGGGTGACCGAGATCGACCCGATCTGCGCCCTGCAGGCCGCGATGGAAGGCTACCGCGTGGTGACCATGGATTACGCCGCCGAACACGGCGACATCTTCGTGACCTGCACCGGCAACTACCACATCCTGACCGAGCAGCACATGCTGAAGATGAAGGACCAGGCCATCGTCTGCAACATCGGCCACTTCGACAACGAGATCGATGTCGCCTCCCTGAAGAAATACCAGTGGGAGAACATCAAGCCGCAGGTGGACCACGTGATCTTCCCTGACGGTAAGCGCATCATCCTGCTGGCGGAAGGCCGCCTGGTGAACCTGGGCTGCGGCACCGGCCACCCTTCGTACGTGATGTCGTCCTCGTTCGCCAACCAGACCATCGCCCAGATCGAGCTGTTCGCCAACACCAAGGCTTACCCGGTCGGCGTGTACACCCTGCCGAAGCACCTGGACGAGAAGGTCGCGCGCCTGCAGCTGAAGAAGCTGAACGCGCAGCTGACCACCCTGACCGAAGAGCAGGCAGCGTATATCAACGTCAAGGTCGAAGGCCCTTACAAGCCTGAGCACTACCGCTACTAAAACCGGTAAAGCGGCGGGAACTGACCCTAGGTCCAGCTCCCGTCCTCTACTGCAAATCAGGCGACTGCCGCGTATCAGGTGTCTGACCCTGCGGGTCGGACACCGGTTTACCGGTTCTAAAGAAGCGAGATGAAATCATGCGTTTGGTCCTCACCTGGATAATCAATGCCGCCGCGCTGTTCGCGGTGCCTTACCTCATGCATTCCGTCAGTGTCACAAGCATTGGCGCCGCTTTGGTTGCTGCCCTCCTGCTTGGCCTGGTCAACACCCTGGTGCGCCCGCTGCTGCTGTTGCTGACATTGCCCGTCACGGTGTTGTCGCTCGGCCTGTTCATCTTCGTCATCAACGGCTTCATGTTCTGGCTGGTGGCGAAAGTGGTGGACGGCTTCCACGTCGACAGCTTTGGCTATGCCATCCTCGCAGCGCTCCTGTACAGCGTGATTTCCTGGGCCTTGTCTACCCTCCTGTTGAAAGACAATGATGGCTAACCATAATTTCAGTATCGAATTCTTCCCGCCGAAAACGGCGGAAGGGACGGAGAAGCTGCGCCTCGTGCGCGCCAAACTGTCCGAGCTGCATCCCAAATATTTTTCCGTGACCTTTGGCGCCGGCGGTTCGACCCAGCAAGGTACCCTGGACACCGTGCTCGAGATCATGTCGGCCGGCGAAGAAGCAGCACCGCACCTGTCCTGCATCGGCGGCACGCGCGAATCGATCCGCGCCATCCTGCAGCAGTACAAAGCGCACGGCATCAAGCGCCTGGTGGCGCTGCGCGGCGACTTGCCTTCCGGCTACGGCATGGCGGGCGAGTTCCGCTACGCCAATGAGCTGGTGGAATTCGTGCGCGCCGAAACGGGCGACTGGTTCCATATCGAAGTGGCGGCCTATCCGGAAGTTCACCCGCAGGCACGCTCGCCGCAGGACGATATGCAGGCTTTCGTGCGCAAGGTGAATGCCGGTGCCAATGCCGCGATCACCCAGTACTTCTATAACGCCGATGCATACTTCCATTTCGTCGACGCGGCGCAGAAGGCGGGCGTGAACGTGCCTATCGTGGCCGGCATCATGCCGATCACGAATTACACGCAGCTGATGCGCTTCTCGGATATGTGCGGTGCGGAGATTCCGCGCTGGGTGCGCTTGAAGCTGGCATCGTTCGGCGACGATTCGGCTTCGATCAAGGCGTTTGGCCTGGACGTGGTCAGCGCGCTGTGCGAAAGACTGCTGGCTGGCGGTGCGCCGGGCCTGCATTTCTATTCGATGAACCAGGCCGTCGCCACGACGGCACTATGGAACCGGCTGGTCTGAAACCGGTAAACCAGTGTCAGACCCACAGGGTCCGACACTTGGCCCGCAGCCGTCGCAGGCCGGGTGCCTGACCCTGTGGGTCAGGCACAGGTCTTCCGGTTCTAGTCTTCGGTAATGATGCGGTCCAGCGCCACATCGTGTCCGTCGCTGCCGAATTCGGCGGCGAGGCAACGATAGGCCACCCCCACAGTAGCCGGGCGCGGTTCGCGCGCCAGCGTGCGGTCGTAGAAACCGCCGCCATACCCCAGGCGGTAGCCTTGCGCGTTATAGCCCAGGCAAGGCACCAATAAAGCCGGCGGATACTCTTCCACCAGGCGCAGCTTGGCCGGCACGGCCACTCCCATCGGGTCCTTCACCATCGGTTCGCCAATGGTCCACTCGGCGAATGCCAGCGGGGCATGCTTTTCCAGCACCACCGGCAGCAGCAGTTTCACGCCCAGTTGCGCCAGCTCCGCATAACAGGCATGCAAGTTTGGCTCGTCGCGCAAGGGCCAGTACACGCCCACCGATCCCACACCGGATTCACGCCACCACTGGACCACCTTCGCACCAATTTCCTGGTCCCATTGCGCACGCATTTCCGGCGCCAGCGCACGGCGTGCCGCCAGCATTTTCTTGCGCAGGTCCGCCTTGCCGGATGCTGGCTGGCCGTCGGGGTTGCGTGGTATCCTAGTTGGGCTGGTCATATCGTGAATTACCTTGAGAGTCGTACATTGATTTCCACCTCGAAATGGATAGCCGGCGCACTGATGGTCGCAGCATGCGCCGCCTCGCCACTGGCCTTGGCGCAGGATAACGCAAGCGACAGCCGCAAGGAAGACGATGCCTTCCTCCTGCTGCGTGATTCGGTACGGCGCGACGACGCCGCCAAGGCGGAGTTTTACGCCGCACGTCTTGCCGATTATTCGATTCCTTCCTACGTCGATTATTACCGCCTGAAGGCCCGCTTCAAGGAAGCGACCGATCCGGAAGTGCGCGCCTTCCTGAGCAAATACCAGGGCAGCGCGATCGCAGACCGCATGCGCAACGACTGGCTGCTGGAACTGGGCCGCAAGCGCGAGTGGGCCACTTTTGACGAACAGTTCCCGCAGTTCGTGCTGCAGGACGACACCCAGGTCAAATGCTACAACCTGCTGTCGCGCCTTTCCAAAGGCCAGAACGTCGCCGCCGATGCGCGCGCGCTGCTGGTCTATCCGCCTTACTACGGCGAAGGATGCGGTGCGCTGATCGCAGCGCTGGCGCAGACCGGACAATTCACCGAGGATGACTTGTGGGGGCAGGTGCGCCTGGCCGGCGAAACCAATGCCACGGGCCCTGCCAAGCGCACCGTGATCCTGCTGAACGGCTCCGACAAGAAGATGGGCCAGGCAGTCGACCTGCCGACGCTGGCGTTGGCCAAAGGCGCCGGCAGCACACGTGCCGACCACGAAACTTTCCTGGTCGCAGTGGGCCGCGGCGCCCGCACCAGCATGAACCTGGCGCGCATGGCGCTGGAAAAGAACTCGCCGCACCTGACACCGCAGGAGCGCGCGATCGGCTGGGCCAACCTGGCGCTGGTATCGTCCTACTCGTTCTCGCCCGACACGGCTGGCTACTGGGCCAAGTCGGCCGGCGCCCCGCTGTCGCTGGACCAGATGCAATGGAAGACCCGCATCGCCCTGCGTGAGCGCGACTGGAAAACGGTGAAGGCCACCATCGCCGCCATGCCGCCGCAACTGCGCAAGGACCCGACCTGGATCTACTGGAACGCGCGCGCCCTTGCCGCCGAAGCAGGCAGCAACACGCCGGAAGTGCTGGCGGCCTACCGCAGCATTGCCGACCAGTCCAGCTACTACGGCATCCTGGCCGGGGAAGAGCTGGGCCAGCTGGTCACCATCCCGCCGCCGGGCGCGGCCCCGACGCCGGCCGAAATGGCCGCCATCGCCGCCAACCCGGGACTGCAGCGCGCGCTCAAGTTCTTCGAAATGCGCCTGCGCTTCGAAGGCACGCGCGAATGGAACTGGGAGACGCGCCGCCTGAACGAGCGCGAGCTGATCGCCGCTGCCGAATTCGCGCGCGAAAAGCATGTGCTGGACCGCATGGTGTACACCTCCGAAAAGACCCGCGTGCAGGCCGACTACACGCACCGCTATCCGGTTCCGCATGACGACATCATGCAGCCGACCACCAGCACCCTGGGCCTGGACCGCGCCTGGGTATATGGCCTGATCCGCCAGGAATCGCGCTTCGTGATGGATGCGCAATCCTCGGTCGGCGCCTCGGGCCTGATGCAGGTGATGCCGTCGACCGGCCGCTGGGTGGCGCGCAAGATCGGGCTGACCGATTTCGTGCAGGGCATGCTGACCGACGTGAAGACCAATATCCTGCTGGGCGCGAACTACCTGAACATGGTCCTTGGCAGCATGGATGGCTCGCAGGTGCTGGCTACCGCCGCCTATAACGCCGGGCCGGGACGCCTGCGCTCCTGGCGCACGCAGCTGGCCAAGCCGATGGACAGCACCATTTTCATTGAATCGATCCCGTTCTCGGAAACGCGCGGCTACGTGAAAAATGTGATGGTCAACGCCACGTACTATGCGGCGCTGTTCGACGGCCGCCCGCAATCGCTGAAGGCGCGCCTGGGCAGCACCGTCACGCCAAAGGGTTACACCGAGCAGGAACAACAGGAAGCCGCCTACGGCGGCCGTTAAACCAGAGCAGAGGAACCATGCAGACCACAGAACTCGACCCGAAACTTGCCGAAACCCTGGCCGCGGCGCGCGAACCCGGCCTGACCCTGGTCATCGGCAACAAGAACTATTCCTCCTGGTCGATGCGCCCGTGGGTTGCGATGAAAGCCTTCAATATCCCGTTCACCGAAGTGCGCGTGCTGCTCGACCAGCCCGACACATCCAACAATATCGCCAGGTACAGCGCCAGTGGCCGCGTGCCGGTGCTGCTGGCCGGCGACATGGCGATCTGGGACAGCTTGGCGATCTGCGAATACCTGGCCGAGCAATTCCCCGACAAGCCCATGTGGCCGCGCGACGTGGCCGCCCGTGCCCTGGCGCGCTCGGTCTGCGCCGAGATGCACAGCTCCTTCGGCAGCCTGCGCACCACGATGTCGATGAACATCAAGGGCAGCTACCCGGGCAAGGGACGCACCCCGGCCACCCAGGCCGACATTGGCCGCATCAGCGAGATGTGGGAAGAATGCCTGAGCCGCTTCGGCCACAACGAATTCCTGTTCGGCGAGTTCTCGATTGCCGACGCCTTCTTCGCTCCGGTCGTGTGCCGCTTCAAGACCTATGGCGTGGCGCTGCCGCCGGCGCTGGCCGCCTACTGCGAGCGCATGCGCAACCATCCTGCCGTCGACGCCTGGATCGCCGGCGCCCTGGCTGAAACCGAAACCGCGCCATTGCATGACGCGGAGATGCCGGACGATTGATGGCGATGAAGAGTTACGTGGTCGGCGGCGCGGTGCGCGATGAATTGCTTGGCTTGCCTGTAAAGGACCATGACCACGTGGTGGTTGGCGCTACTCCGGAAGACATGGTGAAGGCCGGCTTCCGTCCCGTAGGCAAGGATTTCCCGGTATTCCTGCACCCCGAAACGCAGGAGGAATATGCGCTGGCGCGCACCGAGCGCAAAACGGCGCCCGGCTACAAGGGCTTCGTTTTCCACACTTCCAGCGACGTGACGCTGGAAGAAGACCTGGTGCGTCGCGACCTGACCATCAACGCCATTGCACGCGGCGACGATGGCGTGCTGGTCGATCCCTACCACGGCCAGCGGGACATCAGGGACCGCATTTTCCGCCACGTGTCGGACGCCTTCGCCGAGGACCCCGTGCGCATCCTGCGCGTGGCGCGCTTTGCCGCGCGCTATCCCGACTTCCGCGTGGCGCCCGAAACCAACGCGCTGATGAAACGCATGGTCGAAGAGGGCGAGGTCGATGCACTGGTGCCCGAGCGCGTGTGGCAGGAGATCGCGCGCGGCCTGATGGAGCAGAAGCCTTCGCGCATGCTGCAGGTGCTGCGCGAATGCGGAGCCCTGTCGCACATCCTTCCGGAAGTCGATGATGGCCACGCTGTGGCGCCTGTGATCGATCGCGCCGCAGCGCAAGGCCATGAGCTGCCGGTGCGTTTTGCTGCGCTGACGCTTGCGCTCGAGGTGGCGCAGGTCGAGCAGGCCAGCAAGCGCCTGAAAGTGCCGACCGAATGCCGCGACCTGGCGGTGATGACCGCGCGCGACCGCGCGAGCGTGGGCCAGGCGCAGGCGCTGGGCGCCGCAGCACTGGTCAGCCTGTTCGAACGCTGCGACGGCTTCCGCAAGCCGGCGCGCTTCATGCAGATGGTGCTTGCAGCCGAATGCGCGAATGCGGGCGGGACTTCGCCGTCGCCGCAGCGCGGGCTGCTGGCCAGGGCGCTCGATGCAGCGCGCGCAGTCAACGCCGGCGAGATCGCCCAGCGCTCGGCGGCGGCGCCGCAACAGATTCCCGAGCTGGTGCGCGCGGCGCGCGTGCAAGCGGTACATGCAGCGATCGGCGCGGAGGGGCGCAACGATGACCAGCCTTAACTTCTTCCGCAATCCCTTGCGCGGCCTGTTCGGCGGCACGGACCGGCCGACCGTGCCGGTCAAGGAACTGCGCGAGCGCGACCGGCGCCGCATGCTCAAGCACTTCCTCGCGCTAGAGCATCGCGACCGCCTGCTGCGCTTCGGCTCCCCCATCAACGACGAGCAGGTCACGCGCTACGTCAACAGCATCGACTTCGATCGCGACCTGGTGTTCGGCGTCTACAACCGCGTCTTCAAGCTGGTGGCGGTCGGTCACCTGGCCTTCAACGATCGCGACGAAGACAAGCACAAGGCCACCGAGAAGGACCAGGTGGCGGAATTCGGCGTATCGGTCTCCAAGTCAGCGCGCGGCCTTGGCATCGGCTCCAAGCTGTTCGAGCGCGCCAACATGGCCTGCCGCAACAACGACGTCGACACCCTGTACATGCACTGCCTGTCCTCCAACGCCACGATGATCCACATCGCCAAGAAGGCCGGCATGGAAATCCACCGCGACTATGGCGAAGCGGACGCCTATCTCAAGCTCGGTCCGGCCGACCCGGCCAGCGTGCTGCAGGAAGCGATGGAAGAACAGCTCGCGTCGCTCGACTATGCCCTGAAAGCCAACGTCCGTGCCGCCAGCAAACTGCTCGACAAGATCCCTGGAGTAAAATCGGACGAAAAGTAGAGGAGGCTTCATGCCGTTCGCCCTGCGCAGCATTGCTTTAGCCGTAACCATGGCCGCACCGCTGGCGCAGGCGGCGGGCGCGCCGCTGACCTTCTGCTACGAAGATATCCCGCAGGCGCCGTGGACCATGCCGGATGGCACGGGCCTGAATATCGAGTTGCTGAAACGCGCAGCCAAGATCACCGGCGACCATGTCAACTTCGTTCCCCGCCCGTGGAAACGCTGTGAAGAAGAGACTCGTACCGGCGTGATCGACGCCATGGTCGGCCCTTCCGACAACCCGCGCCGGCGCGCCTACAGCCGGCCGCCGACCAAGGCCGACGGCTCGCAGGACCCCGAGCGCGCCATGTATCGTGACCACGTCGATGTGTACCTGCGCGTCGACAGCGGCGCAAGCTGGGATGGCAAGACCCTGGTAAATCCGCGCAAACTGGTGGTGGCGCAGCGCGGCTACTACATCGTGGACATGCTGCAGGCGAGCGGCCAGACCGTGATTGACACGCCCAAGACCGCGGAGGAGGGCTTGCGGCTGCTGGCTGCCGGCAGTGCCGACGTCGCCGTGCTGATGGGGCGCGATGCGGAAAACCTGCTGAAAGAAGACCCGCGCTACCATGGCCGCGTGGTGCTGGCAAAACAGCCTTTCGCTAATTTCGATTTCCACCTGATGGTGGGCCGCAAAGCCTATGACAAGGACCCCAAGCGCTTTGAGACGCTCTGGAACGCCATCGCGAAAGTGCGTTCTACGGCTGACTACCAGCGCCTGGAACAGTCGCTGGTCCGCCAGCACGAACACGATTGACGGCGGCACGCATGCCGTAAGCGAACAGCAGGCCGCTGGCGTACATCAGCACACCGTACAAGGCGCCCGGTATGGCATAAGCATCCTGCTTCAGGACGCTGCTGCCGATCACCATCGCCAGCGTGCCGTTCTGGATCGCGGTTTCGATACCGAGCGTCACGGATTGCTGGCGCGACAGGCGAGCCAGCCATGCCGCACCGAAGCCGCAGGCCAGCATGGTGACGTTGAGCGCGACCGCAAACGGCGCCAGGGTATGGAAATTATCGCGCAACATTGCCCAGTTCTTTGCCACGGCAGCGGCCACGATCAGGATGAACAGCACCGACGCAATCCTGGTACAGGCGCCCTCGATGCGCTGGCCCATGGCCGGCTTCAGGTGGCGCAGGAGCATGCCGATGGCAATCGGGAGGCCGAGCATCACAACCATCTGCTTCATCATGGCGCCAACCGGGGCCTCCACCCGCTGCCCGCTGCCTGCGAAGTATTCCAACGCGAAGGACACAATGAGCGGCAGTGTGAAAATGGTCAGCACGCTGGCCACGGCGGTGAAGCTGAGTGCCAGCGCCACGTCGCCGCGCGCGATGTAAGTCAGCAGGTTGGACGTGGTCCCGGTCGGGCAGGCAGCCAGGATCATGAAGCCGATCGCGAAGGCGCCGCCGATACCGGCCAACTGCAGCATGCCGAAGCAGGCCAGCGGCAGCAGCACGAAATGACACAGCACGCCCACCAGCAGCGCGCGTGGCTGCGTGACGATGCGCCTGAAATCGGCCGGCGTCAGGCCCAGGCCAAGGGAGAACATGATGAAGGCGAGTGCGGCGGGCAGCAGTACGGTCGAGACGATGTCTCCTTGCATGGCGTGTCTCCTGTTCCAGATTGGGTTTTTGCAGGGCGACCTATTTATATCATGCGTCGCGCACCGCGCCGCACCTCAGCCAGCCCGTCGTAGCACTTGCAATAGATCGACTAATACATGCTAGAATGCAGTTAAATGGACTGGGGGTTCCCGGTCGGCGTCTATGCATCGGTGGGTTCACCGGGGCTTTTCGCTTTCTGGGGGCGGGAAAATCTTGAGTCCCCAATCTTCATATCCTGACCCAGCGTTTGTTCTACCACCGCTACAGAAGAACTTTTTCTTCAAGACTTCAAAAGCGCGATTTTCCTGTCCAGGCCGTACGACACTCAGACCTATTGGTCGGGCTACGAGGTCGGCTAGTTGTAATCCGGCAGAATTGACTTTCTTATCGGCGAACAGGATCTCGAACGGTAACGCAGTTGCGAGTCGATTCGCACCTGCGCAAATTCGTCGAAACTCCAATTCCAAATCGTTGTCCTCTTTCTTGCCTCGACACTCGACCAAAATATGCGTCGTTGCGCCGTCCTGTTTTTTTTCCAAGAGCAGCTGATACAACGTCTCAATACAGAAGCCTAAGGCGAGATGGTACGGATTTGGTGGCAAGCTATCGGTTGTCTGCAAACGCAGTTTATCGATCACACAGCTTATGAGTAATGAAATTGCTAGTGTCGACAATCCCAGTCAGATCCGCAATAAATTGCTGCTGGTGTTCCCTACTGCGAAAGAAGTTGAAGACACCGGTTTCCTTTCGTATTTCATGCTCATGCAGTACGACCAGGTCGTGACCGAAGTAATTGAACTTAAACTTCTCTAGAGCAGGGACAACCGTCTCGCTATAGTACCGTTTGTGAAAGACACAAAATGACAGTACGAAAACAGGGTAATTGGGATCTACGCTCGCCACGCCATGATCGCCGCTTTCATCGACATAGACGATATAGTCACTAAACCTGACTTTGCTTGCAGCGTCAGTTGTACCGGATTCCACTTCGAAAAGCGGGAACTGGGGCGAGGCTGCAGGCTCAGCTTTTGTCATGGCTTTAGACCAGCGGCAGTGCCGTGGTGTCCTTGATGCGCTGCAGGGCGAAGGACGATTTCACATCCAGCACTGCCGGGTGGCGCAGCAGCGTCGCCATCATGAAGCGCGAGAAGTGGTCCATGTCTTCCACGTGCACGCGCAGCAGGTAATCCATCTCGCCGGTCATGGCGTAGCAGGCCACCACTTCCGGCCACTGTTCGACCGCCACAGCGAAGTCGGCGCGCGGCGAAGTGCCGGTCGGGTTCACGCCCAGGGCGCGTGCGTTGCTGTGGGCGGCGGCGTCGCTGTGCTTCTCCAGGCGTACATTGACGTAGGCGAGCAGGCCAAGGCCGATCTTGTCCGGGTCCAGCAGCGCCACGTACTGGCGGATCACGCCTTCCTCTTCCAGGCGCTTGATGCGACGCAGGCAGGGGGAAGGGGAGAGGTTGACCTGCTCCGCGACATCCTGGTTGGACAGCCGGCCGTCCGTTTGCAAGATGGACAATATCTTGCGATCCGTTTTATCCAGCGCAATCTTGGTCATAAATTCCTCATTCAGTCGATGTTCTCGCAATATTATTGCTCAATCCGTCCAATGTTGGGAAATGTTTGCAATTAAATGTCGCATGCAGGGGACTATACTGTGCGCAATTCTAATAGGGAGACGCACCATGAAATTCACCCCCTGGGAAAACCCCATGCGCACCGACGGCTTCGAGTTCGTCGAGTTCGCGGCACCCGATCCCAAAGCCCTGGGCAAGCTGTTCGAAAACATGGGCTTCACCGCGATCGCCCGTCACCGCCACAAGGACGTGACCCTGTACCGCCAGGGCGACATCAACTTCATCATCAACGCCGAGCAGGATTCCTTCGCCCAGCGCTTCGCCCGCCAGCACGGCCCGTCCGTGTGCGCCATCGCGATCCGCGTGGACGATGCAGCCTTCGCGTACAAGCGCGCGCTGGAACTCGGCGCGTGGGGTTTTGACAACAAAACCGGCCCGATGGAGCTGAACATCCCCGCCATCAAGGGCGTGGGCGACTCCCTGCTGTACCTGGTGGACCGCTGGCGCGGCAAGAATTCGGCTGATGGCAAGCCGTCCGGCGCCATCGGCGACATCTCGATCTACGACGCGGACTTCGTGGCCATCCCGGGCGCTGAAGCCAACCCGGTCGGCAATGGCCTGACCTACATCGACCACCTGACCCACAACGTGCACCGTGGCCGCATGAAGGAATGGGCCGACTTCTACGAGCGCCTGTTCAACTTCCGCGAAGTGCGCTACTTCGACATCGAAGGCAAGCTGACCGGCCTGAAGTCGAAGGCCATGACTTCGCCATGCGGCAAGATCCGCATCCCGATCAATGAATCGTCGGACGACAAGTCGCAGATTGCCGAGTACCTGAACGAGTACCACGGCGAAGGCATCCAGCACATCGCGCTGGGTACCGACGGCATTTACGACTCGGTGCAGGGCCTGCGCGACCAGGGCATCGTGTTCCAGGACACGATCGAGACCTACTATGAGCTGGTCAACCGCCGCCTGCCTAACCACGGCGAGAACGTGGAAGAATTGCGCCGCCTGCGCATCCTGATCGACGGCCATTCGAACGAAAACGAACGCGAACTGCTGCTGCAGATCTTCACCCAGAACGTGATTGGACCGATCTTCTTCGAGATCATCCAGCGCAAGGGCGACCAGGGCTTTGGCGAAGGCAACTTCCGCGCGCTGTTTGAATCGATTGAGCTGGATCAGATTCGACGTGGCGTGCTGGACGATCCTAACAAGACCGCCGCTTGAAACCGGTACCCCGGTGTCAGACCCGCAGGGTCAGACACCCGGCCAGCGGCCGCCGCGTATAGGTGTCAGACCCTGTGGGTCTGACATCGGTTTACCGGTTTAAGAATTCCGGCAGCCCCGCAAACAAGAACGGGGCGCCGCTCACAACTTGAAGAAGTTTTTGGAGACACACCTGATGAACGCACCCGTCAAGAGCGGCGAGCTATCGCCTGCGCACGACATCACCCTCGACGACAAGTGGACCCTGGAGCGCGGCCGCGCCTTCATGACCGGCACGCAAGCCCTGATCCGCCTGCCGATGCTGCAACGTGAACGCGACCTGAAAGCCGGCCTGAACACCGCCGGCTACATCACCGGCTACCGCGGTTCGCCGGTCACCTCGGTCGACCAGACCGCGATGAAGGCCAAGAAGCACCTCGACGCGCACCACGTCAAGTTCCACCCCGGCATGAACGAAGACCTGGCGGCGACTGCCGTCTGGGGCACTCAGCAGACCAACCTGTTCGAAGACGCCAAGTACGACGGCGTGTTCTCCATGTGGTACGGCAAGGGACCGGGCGTCGACCGCTGCGGCGACGTGTTCAAGCACGCCAACAACGCCGGCTCTTCCAAGCACGGCGGCGTGCTGGTGCTGGCCGGCGACGACCACGCTGCAAAATCGTCCTCCACCGCCCACCAGTCGGACCACATCCTGAACGCCTGCGGCATTCCTGTGCTGTATCCGTCGTCGGTGCAGGAATACATCGACTACGGCCTGCACGCCTGGGCCATGAGCCGCTACACCGGCCTGTGGGTATCGATGAAGTGCGTGACCGACATCATCGAGTCGGGCGCCGTGGTCGACTTCGACCCGGACCGCGTGCAGATCAAGATGCCGGAAGACTTCGAGCTGCCGCCGGGCGGCCTGAATATCCGCTGGCCGGACACCGTGCTGGACATGGAAGTCCGCATGAACAGCTATAAGTGGTACGCCGCGCTGGCCTACTGCCGCGCCAATAAGCTGAACAAGATCATCTGGGATGCGCCCAAGCCGAAGATCGGCATCATCACCGCCGGCAAGTCCTACCTCGATACCCGCCAGGCGCTGGCCGACCTGGGCATCGACGAGCAGGCCGCTGCCGACATCGGCATCCGCCTGTACAAGATCGGCATGACCTGGCCGCTGGAAGCGGACGGCGTGCACGAATTTGCCAAGGGCCTGGATGAGATCCTTGTCGTCGAAGAAAAGCGCCAGATCCTGGAATACGCGCTCAAGGAAGAGCTGTACAACCTGCCGGACGGCGAGCGCCCGCGCGTGGTCGGCAAGTTCGACGACACCGGCGAGTGGAGCAACAAGGGCAAGACCGGCCACGGCGACTGGCTGCTGCCTGCGACCTATGAGCTGAACCCGGCCCAGATCGCACGCGCCATCGCTTCCCGCATCGAACACTATTGCAAGGACCATCCGGTTGCGGCCCGTGTGAAAGAGCGTATCGCCTTCCTGGAAGCCAAGGAAGCCGCGCTGAAGAACCTGCCGGCCAAGGCCAATCCGGAAACCGACCGCATTCCCTACTTCTGCTCCGGCTGCCCGCACAATTCCTCGACCAAGGTGCCGGAAGGTTCGCGCGCCATGGCGGGTATCGGCTGCCACTACATGGTGCTGTGGATGGACCGCGAAACGTCCACCTTCACCCATATGGGCGCGGAAGGCGTGACCTGGGTCGGCCAGGCGCCGTTCACCAATGAGAAGCACGTCTTCACCAACCTGGGCGACGGCACCTACTTCCACTCGGGCATCCTGGCGATCCGCGCTGCCGTGGCGGCGAAGGTGAACATCACCTACAAGATCCTGTACAACGACGCCGTGGCAATGACCGGCGGCCAGAACGTCGACGGCCCGCTGGACCCTGGCATGATCTCGCGCCAGATCGCGGCCGAAGGCGTGACCCCGATCATCGTCGTCACCGACGATCCCGAGAAATACCCGGACGACTACAACTGGGCGCCGGGCGTCACCGTGCGCCACCGCTCCGAGCTGATGGACGTGCAGAAGGAACTGCGCGACAAGCCGGGCGTGTCGGCCATGATCTACGACCAGACCTGCGCCTCCGAGAAGCGCCGCCGCCGCAAGAAAGGCGAATACCCGGACCCGGCCAAGCGCGCCGTGATCAACGAAGCCGTCTGCGAAGGCTGCGGCGACTGCTCCGTGCAGTCCAACTGCCTGTCCGTGGAGCCGCTGGAAACTGAACTGGGCCGCAAGCGCCAGATCAACCAGTCCAGCTGCAACAAGGACTTCTCCTGCGTGAACGGCTTCTGCCCGTCCTTCGTGACGGTGGAAGGCGGCGGCCTGAAAAAGCCGAAGAAAGCTGCGGCCGCGGGCGGCGGCGAAGTACCGGCCCTGCCATCGCCTGTACTGCCTTCGACCGCCAACCCGTACGGTATCCTGATCACCGGCATCGGCGGCACCGGCGTGGTGACCGTCGGCCAGATCCTGGCCGTGGCGGCACACGTTGAAGGCAAGGGCGCTATCGTGCTGGACATGTCCGGCCTGGCGCAGAAGGGCGGCCCTGTGATGTCGCACGTGCGCCTGGCCGACAAGCAGGCCGACCTGCATTCGACCCGTGTCGGTACCGGCAGCGCCAACCTGGTGATCGGCTGCGACCAGATCGTGACCGCGTCGAAAGACGCTCTGTCGCGCATGGGCGAAGGCCGCACTTACGCCGCCATCAACTCGACCGGCGCTACCACCGCAGCTTTCGTGAAGAACCCTGACTGGCAGTTCCCGGGCACTTCTTCGCAGGCAGAGATCAAGCGTGCCTGCGGCGAAGCCAACGTGGACTTCGTCGACGCCGGCAAGATCGCGACTGCGCTGATGGGCGACTCGATCGCCACCAATATGTTCATGCTGGGCTACTCCTTCCAGAAAGGCCATGTCCCGCTGTCGGAAGCTGCGCTGATGAAGGCGATCGAATTGAATGGCGTATCGGTGCCGTTCAACAAGGCAGCCTTCAACTGGGGCCGCTACTGCGCGCACGACACTGCCGCCGTGACCAGACTGGCCACCCCGGCAACCGTGATCGAATTCAAGCGCACCCAGACGCTGGAAGAGATCATCGCCAAGCGCGTGGAACTGCTGACCGCCTATCAGGACGCCGCGTACGCCAAGCAATACAGCGACTTCGTGGCGCAGGTACAGGCTGCGGAAGGCGCGCTGGGCTCGAAGAAGCTGACCGAAGCCGTGGCCCGCTACTTCTACAAGCTGATGGCCTACAAGGACGAGTACGAAGTGGCGCGCCTGCACAGCGACCCTGCCTTCCGTGAAAAGATCGCCAATATGTTCGAAGGCGACTACAAGGTGAAGTTCCACCTGGCGCCGCCGCTGTTTGCGAAGAAGGACAAGGAAGGCCACCTGGTCAAGCAGGAGTTCGGTCCGTGGATGCTGAAAGCCTTCGGCATCCTGGCCAAGTTAAAGGGCCTGCGCGGCTCCGCCCTCGACGTCTTCGGCTACACCGCGGAGCGCAAGATGGAACGCGCACTGATCGGCGAATACCGCAAGACGGTGGAAGGCCTGCTGGGCAAGTTGAATGCCGATAACCTGGCAACCGCAGTGGCCATCGCGCGCATCCCCGAGGACATCCGCGGCTACGGCCATGTCAAGGAGCGCCACCTGAAGGCGGCCAAGCAGAAGGAAGCATCGCTGCTGGCAGACTTCAATAAACCGGCTGTCGCAACGCACGCAGCCTGATCCTGAGAAGCCGGGGCAAGTCCCCGGCTTTTTTCATAAGCATCTGCAAAATCATTCGTTCATTTAAGAACTTCGGATTGTTAAGGTGGCCGCTCTTCACAAGAGGACCACTTCAATGCAGACAAAATTCAAATTGAAACCGTTGGCAGCGGGCGCTTTCGTTTTGCTGGCCGGCGTTGCGCAGGCGCAGGAAGCTTCCCCTGCCGCTGTCGTCATTACCGGCTCGCGCATCCCCCGCGCCAGCCTGGAAGGCCCATCGGCCGTCACCGTCATCACCGGCGACGACATCACCAGGCAAGGCTTCAAGAACGTCTTCGACGCGCTGACCAACCAATCGCAGAACAGCGGCTTCGTGCAAGGCGCCGACTACGGCAATACCTTCACGCCATCGGCCAACGCCATCAGCTTGCGCGGCCTCGGCCCGAACCATACGCTGGTGCTGCTCAATGGCCGCCGCATGGCCGACTTCCCGATTGCTTACGAAGGCACTGTCAACTTCACCAACCTGGCCAATATTCCGTCGAGCGTGGTGGAGCGCATCGAGATCCTGAGCGGCGGCGCGTCGGCCGTCTACGGTTCGGATGCGATTGCGGGCGTGGTCAACATCATCCTGAAGAAGCAGGCCAACGGCTACGACCTCAACCTCAAGGCCGGGACCACAACGCGCGGCGGCGGCAGCGACAAGCGCCTGCAGTTCACCGGCGGCCACAGTTTCGACAAATTGAACACCCTGTTCAGCGTGGAACTTCTGGAGCGCGATCCGTTGTGGAGCGCAGACCGTGACTTCATGGCCAGCAAAACCGGCGTGGCGCCGACCTCCGTGCTGGCGCGCAAGAACGTCAGCACCGGCAAGTACGTCGACCCGGGCACTACCTGCTCCGACATCGGCGACCTGTTCGGCGGCAGCACCGTCAAATACACGGCCAAGGCAGGCAGCTACTGCGCCAGCCCGAAAGTCGGACCGACCTACTGGACCACGCAAACGAAGAACAGCAGCCAGAACCTGTTCGGCAGTGCCAACTACGAACTGTCCGACAGCACCATCCTCTTTGCGGAAGCGCTTTACGGCAACAACCGCAGCAGCAATAACACGCGCGGCCCGTCGTGGACTTCGCGCTCGGCTACCGACAGCTATTTCTGGAACCAGAACACCAGCCGCTACGAGGCGTGGAGCCGCTACATCTCGCCGGAAGAAATGGGCGGCGTGGGACGCTACAACCGCCGCTGGGACGACCAGGCAGCTTCGCTGTCGCTCGGCTTGCGCGGCCAGGTTCCGAGCACCACTTGGAATTACGAAGCAGGCTACACGGCCTCGCAGTACAAGAGCCAGAATCACACCCAGCGCGCGCTGGCCAATATCGACAGCTTCTTCCTCGGCCCGCAACTGGGTGTGAATGCCAGCGGCATTGCGATCTTCGCAGCTGATCCGGCGCGCCTGGCTACGCGCCTGACGCCGGGTGAATTCAATGCCATCACCGGCGAATCGGTCAGCGACGACAAGTCGTGGACCAACACGCTGAGCCTGACCGCCAACGGCGAAGCCTTCACGCTGCCGGCCGGCCCGGTCAAGGTGGCCACGGTGGCTGAGTTGGGCAAGCAGGGCTTCTCCAACACTCCCGATCCGCGCATCAACCAGGGCTACTTCAACACGCTGGCACCGTCCGACGTGACTGCAGGCACCCGCAAGCGCTACGCCATCGGCGCCGAGGCCAGCATTCCGCTGGTGAAGACGCTGGACGGCACCCTGGCGGGCCGCTACGACCATTACTCCTTCGCTGGCCGCGGCGACGGCAAGTTCACCTACAACGGCGGCCTGGAATGGCGCCCGGCTTCGCAGATCCTGCTGCGCGGGAATGTCGCCACCAGCTTCCGTGCGCCGGACATGAACTACATCTACAAAGCGCGCGGCACCGGCTACTATTCGTCCACCACCGACTACTACCGCTGCGCCAAAGCCGGCCAGCCAGTGGCGGACTGCGACTTTGCGAACTACTCGCCGGGTGCCGATTATGTGCAGACCGGCAGCAAGGACCTGCGCTCGGAAACAGGCCGTTCCGCCGGCTTGGGCGCCGTGTGGTCGCCAAGCGCCGACTTCGACGTCACGCTGGACTATTGGAAGATCCGTATCGACGACCTGGTGACCAACCTGAGCGCCGACAAGCTGCTGCGCGACGAAGCCAATTGCCGCATCAAGGGCGATCTGGCTTCGCCCACTTGCGCCGACGCGATCCGCCGCATCGTACGCTATGCCGACAATGCGCTGAACAGGCCGGGCGAGATCAGGCAAATCCTGGTCAACCCGATCAACGCGGCATCGACTAAAGTCAGCGGCATCGACCTGTCGGCCCGCTACGTCCTGCGCACCGCGGCTTACGGCAATTTCATCACCAGGGTGAATTATTCGAAGACCCTGAAGCAGGAGTCGCGTCAGTTCGCCGATGACCCGCTGAACAACGACAAGGATGACCTGGGCAACTACGACTGGCGCGACAAGCTGAATGCCAGCCTGACCTGGAACGCCGGCGACTGGTCTAACACGCTGTTCCTGCAGCGCTACGGCAAGGTGCCCAACAGCGCCGGCGATGCCTGGCTGACGCCGACTACCCTGGTCAACGCCAGCTCGGTGGTCAAGCTGGACAAGCGCATTACCGTGTCGCTGGCCGTGAACAACCTGTTCAACCGGATCAAGCATGACGACAGCGGCGGCTGGCCGTATTACCCGGTCGGCAATTACAGCCCGGCGGGGCGCCAGCTCTGGCTTGAGCTGAACTACCATTTTGGCTCTTAATCTGTTGTAAATATTGATTAGAATATTTACAATCAAATAGTTACTCCATAGAATCGTTGGATGCAATAATTCTATGGAGTACATCATCGACACCGCCACCCCATCGCAGTCGGCCGTACTGGCCGAGCTGACCCGTCCCACCGCCGCCTACCAGCGCAGCGCGCGCCTGGCCGTTGCCGGCCTGCTGGTTTTTGTGCTGCTGTATTTTGGCCTGGCAGGCTGGTTCCTGTTCAGCGCCTGGCGCCTGGTGCACGCCAGCCAGCATAGCGGAAATGGCTTCGCCAACTGGTGCGCCGCCATCGTCGCCGTGCTGCTGGCAATCGTCATGTTGAAGGCCATCTTCGCCGTGCGTCACTCGATGTCGCCCGGCATGGTGGAGATCAAGCGCGAAGAGCAACCGCGCCTGTTCAATTACCTGATGGAGCTGGCCGATGCGGCCGGCGCGCCGCGCCCGCACCGCGTCTTCCTGTCCAATCGCGTGAACGCCGCGGTGTTCTATGACCTGTCGTTGCTCAACCTGATTTTCCCCTCGAAGAAAAACCTGGAAATTGGCCTGCCGCTGGTGAACGCCATGCCTCTGGGCGAGTTGCGTGCGGTGCTGGCGCACGAATTCGGCCACTTCGCACAACGTTCGATGGCGGTGGGCCGCTGGGCCTACGTGGCGCAGCAAGTGGTGCAGGAAATGGTGGCGCGCCGCGACAAGCTGGACGACGTCATCGAAGGCATCGGCCGCCTGGATATTCGCCTGCGCCTGGTGGCCTGGGTGGTTCAGGTCATCGTCTGGTCGCTGCGTTCGCTGGTGGAGCAAGCCTTCCGCCTGGTGGTATTGATGCAAAGGGCCCTGTCGCGCGAAATGGAAATGCAGGCCGACCTGGTGGCGGTGTCGCTGACAGGCAGCGACGCCTTGGTCCACGCATTGCACCGACTGGGCGCGGCGGACGACGCCTGGGAGCGTACCGTTGGATTCGTGTTCGGTGAATATGGGTCGGGCCGCGCCACCATTGACGCCTTTGCCGTGCAAAACCATGTTACGGCGCGCATGGCCGGCATCCTGGACGATCCATACTACGGCAAGGTGCCGCCGCTGCCGGCAAGTCAGCCGGAACAACACCGCGTCTTCAAGGCCGAACTGGGCCAGCCTCCGCGCATGTGGCAAACCCACCCGCAAAACCACGAACGCGAAGAGAATGCCAAACGGCGCTACCTGGCCGCCACGATCGACCAGTCCAGCGCCTGGTCGCTCTTCGACGATCCCGCGGGTCTGCGCCAGCGCATGACGACGCACCTGCTGGAAGGACAGGAAGGCAAGGCCGAGCCGGTCGAGCTGGAAGAAAGCCTGAAACGCCTGGCAAAGGAATATCGGCGCGAGCATTTCCAGAGCCGCTATTGCGGCGTGTATTTCGGCCGTTCCCTGACGCGCCACGCGGCACAGGCAGCAGAGCTGCGCGCTGCGCGTAATGCCCAACCGGCTGCCGAAGCCAGCGCGCTGTATCCGGTCTCGCTCAAGGAGGACGTGCGCCAGCTGCGCCAGTTGCAGGAGGAGCGCGCGCAATTGTCGGCCGTGATCAATGGCCACGCCCAGGTACAGGGCAATCGCGTCCAGCTGGGCGGCGAGGAGTACCGGGTGAACCAGCTGCCGGCAGCGCTGCAACGCACCGAAGAACGCATCGCCCAACTGGAAGAAAAGCTGCGCCGCCATGATGCAACAGTACGGGCCTGGCACTATGCGGCGGCGGTCAAGCTGGGCGAAGGCTGGCCCGCCTACCTGGACAGCCTGCTCGACGTGCTGCACTACGCTGAACATGGCGCCGCCAACGTGCGCGATGCCTGGGGCCTGGTGCTGAACACCCGCGCCGTGGTGACGGCCGTGGCGCGCCAGAGCGAGAGCAATATCCAGCGCCTGATCGCCGATTGCTGCGGCCTGTACGTGGTGCTGGACGAAATCTATCGCGGCAACGGCGCTGTGCAGCTCGACCCACAGTTGATGGAACGGCTGGACATAAAGGAGAGCTGGCAAGACGCATTGCAGAAATTCACGCTGCCGCCTGTCTCGCGCGACAACATCAACGACTGGCTGCAGGTTGTCGCCAACTGGACGTCCCATACGAGCAACTGGCTGGGCGCCTTGCGCTCCGCGGTGCTGGAGCAAATGCTGGTCAGTGAAACGCTGCTTGCCAGCCATGTGCGCAGCGGCGCGCCGATCGAAGCGGCACCGCAAGCGTGCCAGGTCCCCAAGACCTACAGCGTGCTGCTGGCAGGAAGCGAGCGCAAACTGCAAACCTCGCTGGACTGGTGGTCGCGGTTCCAGCGTGCCGACGGCTGGCTTGCCGGCGGCGCGCGGCTGGCCGTTGCGGGCGGCGTCGTGGTCAGCGTGCTGGGCATGGGCATGGCGCTCGGCACTTCGACCGTCATGGTGTACAACGGCCTGGGCACGGCGGTACGCGTCACGATCGATGGCAATTCGAAGCTGGTCGAACCGGGCCAGCACATCACGATCGATGCCAGCCCTGAAGAGGGGCATGCGGTCGAAGCCCGCCTGCCGGATGGCCGGCTGCTGGAAAGCTTCCACGCGCGCGATGGCGCGGACCAGTCGGTGTACAACGTCGCCGGCGGCACTGTGATGGCAACTGGCGTCGTTCACTACGGCGGACCCGGCAATGACGAGAACACCGTGCTTGGCGCACCGCGCTGGTTCGATACCGACGCCGACGTGCTGTTCGAAGAACCGCCGGAGTCGGTCAGCAGCAAGAGCAAGAAATGGCGCAAGGTGCTTGCCGCGGCGTCGGGCATGGAGCCGGAGTCGCTGTCGCAGCTCGTGAAGGACGATGCGCAGCGCAAGGCCATGGTATTGGCCCACGCACGCTGGGACAACATCAAGGCTCCATCGACCCGCGCCTGGCTGACGATGGCGCACGAGGACGGCGCGGGCGACGTGCTGGTACAGCGCCTGAAGGAAGACCCGGAAAACGTCCAGCTGCGGCGCGCAGAACAGGGCGTTGCCAACGAGTCGCCGGAGATTTGTGCGGCCGCGCGCGAGCGTGCCAAGGCACGCCCGGATGACGGCGACCGGCTCTACCTGGCGCTGCGTTGCGGGCAGTCCGCCAGCAAGGAGGAAATCGCGGCGGCGCGGGCACGCTTCCCGGGCAACGCCTGGCTGGCCTACCTGCACGTGCGCACCCTGCTGGATCAAGGCGCCTGGGAGGAAGCACTGGAGCCGCTGCGCAAGGTGCAGGGCAAGCTGCCGTACGAGAATGCCGATCTGGAAATGCAACTGGAACGTTTGCAGCGCCTGTTGGATGGCCAGGCCGGGAACCGCGCCTTGCCCCAAGGTTCGCGCGTCGCTGCCATGGCGCAGGCCGAGCGCGATGCGAATGATCCTTACGGCGCCCTCGCGCGCGGCGAGCTGGCCAAGGCGCTGGACGCGGTCAAGGGCGATCCGGGGCGGGCGGCGCGCATGCGCCGGCTGGTTGGGGCGTCCGATGGCGCCACTGCCGCCCAGGTGCAGGCTGCGCTGGAGGAACCGATGACAAACGGTATCGACCAGGTGACCTTGCTGGTAGGAGCGGCACTGGCGCTGCGCCATGGCCGCGATACCGAACCATACTGGGCCCAGGCGAAGCCGATGGGGGAATATGCGCTGCGCCTGCGCCGCTTCATCGAGGCTTCCGGGGCCGGCAAATACCAGGAAGCGGAAATGGCGCTGGGCGCAATGCCGATGGAAGCGCGTGCGCTGGCCTATGCGGCGGGCGTGGTGGCGGCAGGCGACGGCGCGCCTGCCCGCTGGCGCAAGACTGCGCGCCTGGCGCTGTTCGCTCCCGAGCGCCCATACCTGCGCAACTGAAGCGCACTATAATGCTCCGGCGTTTCCAACCCAACCGCCGGAGCATTGAGATGATTCGTAACGCCGTACTGCTTTCCCTGTTTGCCGCCTTCCCGCTGGCGCATGCCGCGCCGGACCTCTCGACGGTCGCCGAACGCTCCGGCTACCAGGCCACGGGCCGCTACGACGAAGTGCAGCGACTGTGCGCGGACTACCAGAAGGCCTACCCGAAAGCGGTGCGCTGCTTCTCCTTCGGCGAAACGCCGGAAGGCCGGCCGATGCTGGCGCTGGCCGTTTCCCGTACCGGCGCGCTGACCGCCGCTGCGGCCAGGCAGCGCAAGCTGCCGGTGTTGCTGGTGCAAGGCGGCATCCACGCCGGCGAGATCGACGGCAAGGATGCCGGCTTCCTGGCCCTGCGTGAGGCACTGGACGGCAAGACCGCCGCCGGTGCGCTGGACAAACAGGTCGTGCTGTTCATCCCCGTCTTCAACGTCGATGGCCATGAACGCTTCGGCAAGAACAACCGCCCCAACCAGCGCGGCCCGGTGGAAATGGGCTGGCGCGTCACCGCGCAGAACTACAACCTCAATCGCGATTACGTGAAGGCCGATGCGCCGGAAATGCAGGCCATGCTCAAGCTGGTCAACGAATGGGACCCGCTGGCCTACATCGACCTGCACGTGACCGACGGCGCCAAGTTCCAGCCCGACGTCTCGATCCAGGTCGAACCGGTGCACGGCGGCGATACGGCGCTGCTCCCGCTGGGCAAGGAGCTGCGCGACAACGTCATGGCCGACCTGCGCAAGCAGGGCTCCGACCCGCGCCACTTCTACATTTCCTTCGACAAGACCGATCAGCCGGATTCCGGTTTCGTCGACAGCATGGCCACGCCGCGCTTCTCGACCGGCTATTTCCCGCTGCGTAACCGCTTCGCCATGCTGGTGGAAACGCACTCGTGGCGCGATTACCCGCACCGCGTGAAGGTCACCCGCAACACGATTGTCTCGCTGATGGAGCAATTCGCGCAGCATGGCGCGGCCTGGGCCAAGGCCGCAGCGGAAGCCGATGTGCGCGCCGCCAGGCTGGCCGACATGCCCCTCAGCTACAAGACCACCGAGCGTACCGAGATGATCGACTTCCCGGGCTACGAGTACACCCGCACGCCGTCCGACGTCTCGGGTGGCGTCTGGACGAAATATGATGAATCCCGGCCGCAGAAATGGACCGTGCCGCTGCGCGACGAAGTGGTGCCGGATGTAATGGCCAAGGCGCCGGCCGGCGGCTACCTGGTCCCTGCTGCGCAAGCTGCACTGATTGAACCCAAGCTGAAAGTGCATGGCATCAGCTACAAGCGCCTGGAGCAGGCGCCGGGCAAGGTCTCAGTGGAAGCCTTCCGCGCCGACGAAGCCAAGCTGACAGCAAGCTCTTTCGAAGGCCACCAGCTCGCAAGCTGGAAAGGCGCCTGGAAGATGGAACAGCGCGAGGTGGGCAGGGGCGCCCTGTTCGTGCCGATCGCCCAGCCGAAATCGCGGCTGGTGATGACGATGCTGGAACCGGCAGGCGCAGATTCGTTGGCCGCCTGGGGCTTCTTCAACAACTACCTGGAGCGCAAGGAGTACATGGAGGAATACGTGGCCGAGGAGGCTGCCCGTGAAATGCTGGCAGCCGATCCGGCACTGGCAGCCGCCTTCAAGGCCAGGCTGGAAAGCGATGCGGCATTCGCCAAGAACCCGCGCGCCCGACTGGATTTCTTCGCCCGCCGCCACGCCACCTGGGATGAGCGCTACAACCTGTATCCGGTGTACCGCACGGGCCTTGTTTACTAAACTTTCTGAAACTTCGCCGTTTCTGTCACTTTCGATTGCGAGGAAAGATCGGGTAAAGGTATAAAAGCAGCATCATCAAAGGAGACACCATGGGTATCCGACCTTTCGTGGCGCTGTTTACTGCAACACTGCTGGCCGTCGCCGCCCAAGCGGCGCCCACGGGCAGTCCGGCTGCCGCCGTCAACGTGTTTATCGGCACGGGCGGCGACGGCCACACCTTCCCCGGCGCCAGCCGCCCGTTCGGCATGGTGCAACTGAGCCCGGATACCCAGGTGCGTCATTTCCGCCAAAGCTATCCATGGGCGGCGGGCTATCGCTACGAGGACAACTCCATCCTCGGCTTCTCCCATACGCATTTCTCGGGCAGCGGCCACTCCGACCTGGGCGACATCCTGCTGATGCCCTACAGCGGCGAAACCAAGCTTGAGCCGGGCTACCCCGAGCGACCGTTCAGCGGCTACCGTTCCCGCTTCCGCCACGAAGATGAGCGCGCGGAACCGGGCTATTACGCGGTGCGCCTGCAGGATCACGAGGTCGATGTCGAACTGACCGCCAGCGAACGCGTCGGCCTGCACCGCTACCGCTACGCCAAGGGCGCACAGTCAAAGCTGATCCTCGACCTGCGCCAGAGCATTTACGATTACGCCGGCAAGAACTTGTGGTCATCGCTGCGCCTGCGCGACAGCACCACCATCACCGGCATGCGCATTACGCGCGGCTGGGCGCCCGGACGCCAGGTCTACTTCGCCATGAAGCTCTCGCGCCCGGTCTCAAGCCACACCCTGCTCAACCGCGAGGAGGGCGTTGAATACAAGGGCTTCGCCGGTCCCGGCAAGACTCCGGCCGACAAAGTGCAGGTGGAAGGCAAGGCACTGGTGGCCGCCCTTGATTTCGGCATGCCGGAAGATGGCACGCTGATGGTCAAGGTCGCGCTGTCCGGCGTCAGCGAAGATGGCGCGCTGGCCAACCTGGAAGAAATGCCGGGCTGGGATTTCGATGCCGAACGCCAGCGCGCAAGCACAGCCTGGAGCGAGGCGCTGTCCGCCGTTGCCATCGAAGCGCCGGCCGACATGCGGAGCATGGTCTATACAAGCTTGTACCACGCCATGCTGGCGCCAAGCCTGTTCATGGACCGCGACGGCAGGTATCGCGGCCCGGACAACCAGGTGCACCAGGCCAAAGGCTTCCGCTACCATTCGACCTTTTCGCTGTGGGACACCTACCGCGCCCTGCATCCGCTTCTCACGCTGGTGCAGCCGGAACAGCGCAATGCCGACTTCGTGAATTCGCTTGTCGCATCGCGCCAGCATAGCCCGCACGGCATCCTGCCGGTATGGGCTTTCCACAGCCTGGAAACCTGGTGCATGATCGGCTACCACGCGGTGCCGGTGATTGCCGACGCCTACATGAAGGGCATCAAGGGCATCAATGCCGACGAAGCGCTGGCCGCGATGGTTGCCAGCGCCGACTATGGCCCGTACGGCGGCCTTGAACACTACAAGAAGCTGGGCTATGTGCCAATCGACCTGGAACCTGAAGCCGCCTCCAAGACCGTGGAATATGCCTTCGACGACTGGACCATCGCCCGCATGGCCGAGAAGATGGGCAAGAAGGATGTGGCCGCGCGCTTCTACCGGCGCGCGCAGAACTACCGCAATGTGTTCGACACCAAAACCGGCTTTGTCCGCGCCCGCAAATCCACCGGGGAATTCCGCGAGCCCTTCAACCCGGTGCAGTCCAACTTCGGCAGCGATTACACGGAGGGCAGCGCCTGGCAGTACTCCTGGTATATGCCTCACGATAACGCGGGCCTGGTCGGCATGCTGGGTGGCGACGCCGGCCTGCAGACGAAGATCGACCAGGTGTTCGACGCCAAGATCGATGACAAGGTCTACGCGCACATGGAAGACATCTCCGGCCTGATAGGCCATTACGCCCACGGCAACGAACCATCGCACCATGTGGCCTACCTGTACAACTACGCTGGCGCGCCGTGGAAGACCCAGGCGCGCCTGGCGCAGATCGTCGCCAGCCAATACCATAACAAGCCCGATGGCCTGGCGGGCAACGACGACCTGGGACAGATGTCCGCCTGGCTCGCCTTTACCGCATTGGGTTTCTACCCTGTGGCGCCGGGCAGCAACGAGTATGTGATTGGCCGCCCCTTCGTCGACAAGGCCACGCTGAACCTGCCGAACGGGAAACGCTTTGCCATCCGCGCGGAGCAGATGTCGGTGGCCAATCCCTATGTCGGCAGTGTCACGCTGAACGGCAAGCCCTTGGCGCGCACTTTCCTGCGGCATGAAGACATCATGGCCGGCGGCGAGCTGGTATTTCGCATGCAGGCCGGACCGAACAAGGAATGGGGCCGCGAAGCCGGCGCCCGTCCATATAGCCAAACGGGATATCAACAATGAGGAACACCATCTTCCGCGCCGGGCTGGCGCTTGTGCTGGCGGCCACCGCGCCGCTGGCAGCCGCACAATTCGTGGGCAAGGTCAGCGATCCGGTCGAGTGGGTGAACCCGCTGATGGGCACTGCCAGCAAACCGGAAATGTCGAACGGGAACACCTATCCCGCCATCGCAGTCCCGTGGGGCATGAACCTGTGGACGCCGCAAACCGGCAAGATGGGCAATGGCTGGACCTACCAGTACGATGCCGACAAATTGCGCGGGCTGAAACAGACGCACCAGCCCTCGCCATGGATGAATGATTACGGCCAGTTTTCGGTGATGCCGGTGACAGGCAGCAAACGCTTCATGGAAGACGACCGCGCCAGCGCATTTTCGCACAAGGCGGAGGTTTCCAAGCCGTATTATTACAGCGTCTACCTGGCGGATGCCAACGTCACCGCAGAACTCACGCCAACCGAACGCGCTGCCCAGTTCCGCTTCACTTTTCCTGAATCGGACAAGAGCTTTGTGGTGGTGGACGCCTTCGACAAAGGCTCCTACGTCAAGATCGTCCCTGGGCAGCGCAAGATTGTTGGCTACAGCACCCGTTACGCGCGCGGCCCGCTGCCATCCAGTTTCCGCCTGTATTTCGTGATGGTGTTCGACAAGCCGTTCAGCTCCACCGATGTGTGGCGCGGTAAGGAGCTGGTGGAAGGCGCGCTCGAAATGGAAAGCCAGCACAGCGGCGCCATTGTGGGCTTCAAGACCGGTCGCGGCGAGCAAGTGCACATGAAGGTCGCTTCGTCTTTCATCAGTCCCGAACAGGCCGAATTGAACCTGCAGCGCGAACTGGCCAACGACGATTTCGACGCTACGCGCGCACGCGCCAAGGCGGCATGGAACCGCGTACTGTCCAAGGTGGAAGTGGAGGGCGGCAGCATCGACCAGGTGCGCACGTTCTATTCGAGCCTGTACCGGATGGTGCAGTTCCCGAACAAGATGTATGAAATCGATGCCGCCGGCCAGCCGGTGCACTGGAGCCCTTACAACGGCAAGGTCTTGCCCGGCTACCTGTTTGCCGGCACCGGCTTCTGGGACACCTTCCGCGCCCTGTACCCCTTCCTGAACCTTGTCTACCCGTCGATCAACCGCGAAATGCAAGCCGGCCTGGCCAACGCCTACCGTGAAGGCGGCTGGCTGCCCGAGTGGTCTAGTCCCGGCTACGCCGACATCATGGTCGGCAACAACTCCGCCTCGGTGGTTGCCGATGCCTGGATCAAGGGGAGCCGCAGCCCGGACATCGAAACTCTTTGGCAAGCGCTCAAGCACGGCGCCGACAATGAAGGGCCGGTCAGCGCAGTTGGCCGCGCCGGCGTGAAGTACTACAACGAGCTTGGCTACGTGCCATACGACGTGAAGATCAACGAGAACGCCGCACGCACGCTGGAATATGCCTACGACGACTTCGCGATCTACCAGCTGGGCAAGGCACTGGGCAAGCCGGAGTCGGAGATCGGCGTCTACGCGCAGCGCGCCATGAACTACAAGAAGCTGTTCGACCCTGAAACGGGCCTGATGCGCGGCCGTAACAAGGATGGCAGTTTCCAGGCGCCGTTCAACCCGGTCAAGTGGGGCGATGCCTTCACCGAAGGAAATAGCTGGCACTACACCTGGTCGGTCTTTCACGACATCGACGGCCTGGTGAACCTGATGGGCGGCCGCGCAGCCTTCATCAACAAGCTGGATACGGTGATGAGCATGCCGCCCGTGTTTGACGAAAGCTATTACGGCTCCGTGATCCACGAGATCCGCGAGATGCAGGTGGCGAACATGGGCCAGTACGCGCACGGCAACCAGCCGATCCAGCACATGCTTTACCTGTACAACTTTGCCGGCGCACCGTGGAAGTCGCAGTACTGGATTCGCGAAACGCTGAACCGCATGTACAAGCCGACGCCGGATGGCTACTGCGGCGACGAAGACAACGGACAGACTTCGGCCTGGTATGTGTTCTCCGCGCTGGGCTTCTATCCTGTAACGCCGGCTGTCGGCCAGTACGTGGTGGGCGCACCGCTGTTCCAGCACGCCACCGTGCACCTGGAGAACGGCAAGCGGATTCGCATCAACGCACCGGCCAATGGCGCCGCCACGCGCTATATCCGCGCCGCGAAGCTGAATGGCCGCGCGCTGCAGCGAAACTGGCTGGGCCACGATGAACTGCTGCGCGGCGCCACCTTCGATGTGGAGATGTCGGCGCAGCCGAACCAGCAGCGCGGCACGGCTCCCGACGACGCGCCGTATTCCTTTTCGCGTGCTGAAACGGCGGCTACTTCGCCGAAACGATAGCGTCGATCATCCGCTGGGAATAGGGATCGCCCTTCACTTCTGTCGTCAGCATCATGGCGCGCCACAGCGGGACGATGCCGAAGCCCAGCGCGTCGAAGCGCTTTACCGCACAGTTGTTGAAAACTCGCTACCGTTGAATTTTTTGTTGATACCGATTTGTCGCTCGGACTCAAGGAGTTGTTGCGGTAGCTGGAAGAGCGCGCCGGCCTGCGTGAGCCAAACAAGAAGGAAACCTGGACCATCTGCGGATGAATCTGCGCGACGTGCTGGAAATGGCGCGCAGGCGGCGCGCCCTTCGCCAGCAGCGTTAGCCAGCCTGCAGTGGAATCACGCCGGGCACGGTTGCCGGCGTGGAGCAAGGCTCCTCGTCGAAAGCGATATCGCCCAGCGGGTTGGCGATGCCGTCGGTTTTCAGGTCCTTGAAGCCGAACAGCTCGCGGTCCATCAGGTGCGATGGCACCACGGTCGACAGGGCGGAGAAGGTGTTCTCCACGCGGCCGGGATGTTTCTTTTCCCAGTCGCGCAGCATGGCCTTGATCTGCTTGCGCTGCAGGTTCTCCTGCGAGCCGCACAGGTCGCAAGGGATGATCGGGAAGTTCTTCACCGCGGCGTAGCGCTCGGTGTCTTCTTCCTTCACATAAGCCAGCGGGCGGATCACCATGTGCTTGCCGTCGTCCGACACCAGCTTGGCCGGCATGCCCTTGATTTTCCCGCCGAAGAACATGTTCAGGAAGAAGGTCTCGAGGATGTCGTCGCGGTGGTGGCCCAGGGCGATCTTGTTGCAGCCCAGTTCATCGGCCACGCGGTACAAGATGCCGCGGCGCAGGCGCGAGCACAGCGAGCAGGTGGTTTTGCCTTCCGGGATCAGGCGCTTGACGATCGAGTAGGTATCCTGGTTCTCGATGTGGAAGGGCACGCCCAGCTTTTCCAGATAGGCCGGTAGCACGTCGGCCGGGAAGTTCGGCTGCTTCTGGTCCAGGTTGACGGCCACGATCTCGAAGTTGATCGGCGCGCGTTCGCGCAGCGTCATCAGGATGTCCAGCAGGGCGTAGGAGTCCTTTCCGCCGGACAGGCACACCATCACCTTGTCGCCGTCTTCAATCATGTTGAAGTCGCCGATGGCCTGGCCGACCAGGCGGCACAGGCGCTTGTGCAGCTTGTTGTTTTCGTAGGCGATCTTGTCTTCGGCCTTGGTGTCCACTACCGCGTTCATGCTGCGTCCTTGATCTTGAATACTTCAACGCCCACGCCTTCGCAGTCAGGATAGACGTCAGGCTTCATGGTCGACACACGGGCGGCGCGCACGCTTGGATGCGCCAGCATGGCCTGCACCACGTCGTCCACCAGGGTTTCCTGCAGGTGCACGTGGCCCTCGGCCATGCGGCGCGCAATGGTCTCGCGCATGAAGTCGTAGTCGACCACTTCGTGCAGTTCGTCGGCCTTTGGCGTGGACACGGCCAGCGGGATATACAGGTCAACGTTGATCAGTACGCGCTGCTCGCCTTTCTTCTCGAAATCGTGCACGCCGATATTGATCAGCACTTCATAGTTGCGCAGGAACAGCCGGCGGCAGTCTTGCAGTTGCGGGTGAATCAGGGCGGACAGCATGGTGCTAAAACCTTAAAAGTGAAAATTCTTTATTTGGCCAGGAACATTACATCGCGCGGCGACGGCAGCAAATGCTGGCCGCCATCGACCAGCAGGGTAGTGCCGGTCACCGCACGCGCGCCTGCCGCATAGACCACGGCGGCGGCAATGTCCTCGGGAGTGCTGGAACGGCCCAGCGGCGTCTGGGTGTGCGCCTTGGCGAAGCCTTCCTCGCTCTGGTCTCCGGATACCATGGTGATGCCCGGCGCCACGCCCACCACCCGGACCTTCGGCGCCAGCGATTGGGCCAGCATGGTGTTGGCCGCCTGCAGCGCCGCCTTGGACAGGGTGTAGGACAGGAAATCAGGGTTGAGATTATAAAGCTTCTGGTCCAGCAGGTTCACAACCACGGCCTGGCCGCCTTCCGGCGTGGCGTCGTACAGCGCGCGCGCCAGCTGGATCGGCGCCGCCACGTTGGCGTGCATGTGGGCGTCGAGCCGGGCGTGGCTGAGATTCAGGTCGCTGTCGTAATCGAACAGGGACGCGTTGTTGACCACGCAGTCGACCCGTTCCAGTGCCTTCACTGCGGCGGGCAGCAGGCCGCGCACGGCTTCCTCGTCAGACAGGTCGCATTGCAGCGTGATGGCGCGGCGGCCGAGGGCGGCGACGGCCTGCGCCACTTCGCGCGCTTCGTCGTGCGAGTTGCGGTAGTGGACGGCGATGTCCCAGCCGGCGCGCGCCAGTCCCAGCGCGATTTCGCGTCCCAGGCGGCGGCCGGCGCCGGTCACCAGGGCCACGCGCGGCTGTTCGGGCGTCGGAGTTGAAGTAGTCATAGTCAAATTGAGCAAAATGGCGCCGGCTGGCGCTGAACCGCTACAATGCCGGCATGTCTTTACCAGCACCTTCCCCCGACGCGCTGGCCGCGTCCCAAGCCCTGCAGCGCCTGATTGCCGACGACATCGCGCGGCAAGGCGGCGCCATTCCGTTCTCCCGCTTCATGGAGCAGGCGCTGTATGCGCCCGGCCTGGGCTATTACAGCGGCGGCGCCGCCAAGCTGGGCAAGGATGGCGATTTTACAACCGCACCCGAGCTGAGCGCCCTGTTCGGGCAGTCGCTGGCGCATGTTGCAGCCGCTATTATGGACCAAAGCGCGCCGCATATCCTTGAATTCGGCGCTGGAACGGGCAAACTGGCGAGGGATATCCTGACCGAGGCGGCGCAAGCCGGCATCGTGGTCGAAAGCTATTCCATCGTCGAACTCTCCGGCGAACTGCGCGCCCGCCAGCAAGAGCTGCTGCGCGCCTTCCCGCAGGTGCGCTGGCTGGATGCCCTGCCGGAATCGTTTGAAGGCGCGGTATTCGGCAACGAAGTGCTGGATGCCATGCCGGTCGACGTGATCACCCTGGCCGACAGCGGCTGGCAGTCGCTGCACGTGGCCGCCGAGGCCGACGAGGCAGGCGGCGCATGCTTCGCCTGGCGCCCGGTGGCGGCCGACGCCGCGCTGCAGTCGCAGATCGAGCGCCAGGTTCCTGATACGAAAGCGCTGCCGGTCGGCTATGTGACCGAAGTGCACGGCGCCGGCTGCGGCTTCATGGCCACGCTGGCCGCCATGCTTGCAAAAGGCAAAGGCGCCGCCTTCCTGTTTGATTATGGCTTCCCGGCGCGCGAATACTACCTGGGCGACCGCGCCACCGGCACCCTGATGTGCCACTACCGCCACCACGCCCACGCGGAACCGTTCTACCTGCCAGGCCTGCAGGACATCACCGCCCACGTCGACTTCACGGCGATGGCGCTGGCGGCGCAGGACGCGGGCGCCGACGTCATGGCATATAACAGCCAGGCCGGCTTCCTGATCGGCGCCGGCATCGGTGAGCTGATGCAGCGTTTCGACCCGGCTGACGCCCTGAATTACCTGCCGCACGCTAACGCACTGCAGAAATTGCTTTCTCCAGCCGAAATGGGAGAATTGTTCAAGGTGCTGGTGATTGGCCATGGCATTGAATTGCCGGGTCAATTGCTGCGTAGCGACCGCAGCCACCGTTTGTAATATGATTGAGAGATGGGAAAGATACATACTCACTATGACAACCTCAAGGTAGCGCGTGGCGCGCCACAGGAAGTCATACGTGCTGCTTACAAGGCCCTGAGCCAGAAATATCATCCTGACAAGAATCCCGGGGATGAGAAGGCGGCCCGCATCATGGCGATCGTCAACACGGCCTATGGCACGTTGTCCGATCCGCAACGCCGCAAGGAGCACGATGAGTGGATCACCCAGGAAGAATGGGAAATCGAATGGCTGGAGAGCACCAGGCACGAGCCGGCGCATGAGCCGGGCTGGTCCGACCAGCTCGACCTGCCGCGCCGGCGCCGGGTGCTCAAGTCCTGGCGCTTCTGGGGCACGGTGGGCGGCGCCGCCGCAGCCGGCTGGCTGGGCGGGGTGCTGACGGTGACCGAGCCGCGCGCCATGTCCAGCGTGCTGGCCGGCGCCTGGGGCGGCAAGCCTCCTGCCGAATTGACCGCCACTGCCGCCGCCACCCCGAAAATCCACCCGCCGCGGGTAGAAAAAGTCACCCCCGACGATGGCTGGGCCGTCGCCAAGCCATACTCGCCGGAACCGTCGGTCTCTGCTGCAGCAGCACCGCCGATCAAGGTGCTGGCCCTGTCGCAGGTAGTGCTGCCCGGTGCCGCGGTTGATTGCGAGGCCGAGGTTGCCCCATCAGTCGCGCCGAACGGCGAACCATGGCCGGTCCAGTCCGGCTACGTGGAAGGTTTCCCGGTCGGGAACAAAGGCGAAGACATGCAGCTGACGCTGGACAACAGTGCCAACGTCGCCCCGGTCTTCATCAAGGTGTACGACCTCGAGCGCCGCTCAAATGTGCGCTACGCCTACGTGCAGCCGCACGACAAGCTGGTAGTCGACCAGCTATCGAACGGCAAATACGAAATTCGCTACCAGAACCTGAACCTCGGCGCCGGCCAAAACGGCTGTACGCACAAATGAAAGTCGGGGTCAGGTCTGGCAATCCGCCACATTTTTCGCGATGCGAAAAATGTGGCGGATTGCCAGACCTGACCCCGACTTTTGTCTTTTAAGCTGCGCCGGCGGTCAGCGTTTCGCTCAGGCCCATTTCAGGGCTGGCCATCAGGCGGTAGATGTCCACCAGGATCAGCATGCGTTCGTCGATCGTGCCGAGGCCGATCATGTATTCGGAGCTGAAGGCGGTGCCCATGTCCGGCGCCGGCTTGATCTGCTCGGGCGTCAGCGTGGTCACGTCGGAGACCGAGTCCACCACCATGCCCACCACGCGGCCATTGATGTTGAGGATGATGACCACCGTGAACTGGTCATATACCGGCTCGCCCAGCTTGAACTTGATGCGCATGTCCACTACCGGGATGATGATGCCGCGCAAGTTGATCACGCCCTTGATGAATTCGGGCGCATTGGCGATGCGGGTTACCGCTTCGTAACCGCGGATCTCTTGCACTTTCAGGATATCGATGCCGTACTCTTCGGAACCCAGCTTGAATGCCAGGAATTCCTTGCCTTGGCTCGCGTCTTCTTGCGCAGTAACTTGCATGGTTTTTTTCCTTTAGCAAAATCTGTGTTGTCAAAGCGTATCAGAGTGCAAAGCGATTTACGAGCGGGCAATTTTTAATTGCTAGCTAAGTCAAATCTGATTATGCTGGATGTAAAGATTAGCGCATTTTGACCAAGGAGACTTCATGGCGGACCCTCAAGCCGTCGATGACAACTGGCTGCTCGAAGAAGACGAAGAAGAAAAGCCAACGCCATCGGCCGGATCCCCTGAACAGCGGCTGTGGCGCGTGCTGATTGTGGACGACGACCAGGACGTGCATGCGGTGACCCGCCTGGCGCTGCGCAATGTCAGTTTCAAGGGGCGCGAGCTGGAGTTGTTCTCGGCCTACAGCGGCCGCGAGGCATTCGAGATCCTGCGCGACACGCCGGACATCGCCCTGGTATTGCTCGACGTGGTGATGGAGACCGACGATGCCGGCCTGCTGCTGGCGCGCCGCATCCGTGAGGAGCTGCACAATTCCATCGTGCGCGTGGTGCTGCGCACCGGCCAGCCGGGCCAGGCGCCGGAACAGCGCGTCATCATCGAATACGACATCAACGATTACAAGGCCAAGACCGAGCTGACCACGCAGAAGCTGTTCACCACCGTGATCTCGGCCTTGCGCGCGTACGAAAGCCTGAACATGCTGGAGCGCTCGCGCATCGGCCTGGGCAAGATCCTGGCCGGCGCGACCAACCTGTACCAGATCCATTCGTTGCGCGAATTCGCGTCGGGCGTGCTGAACCAGGTGTCGGCCATCCTCGACGTGGGTGCGGACGGCGTGCTGTGCCTGATGCAGGTCGACACCGGCGACACGACCGTGGTGGCGGCGACCGGCGGTTATGCGCCGCTGGCGGAAAAGGAACAGATGCCGGAAAGCCATCCGCTGTGGCCGACCATCCAGAAGGCGTTCAAGGAAAAGAAAAGCCAGTTCGAACACCCGGCCAATGTGCTGTTCATCCACACCCAGGAAAGCCGCGACGTGCTGATTTCGGTGACGCCGCCCTGGCCGCTGGCCCAGATCCAGCGCGACCTGCTGGAAGTGTTCTGCGAGCGTATCGCCGCTGCCTTCGACAACCTGTACATGTTCGGCCAGCTGCGCAAGGCGCAGGAGGCCACGGTGGTGGCGCTGGCCGACCTGGCGGAATTCCGCGACGGCTGCACCGGCGGCCATGTGCGGCGCGTGCAGCAGCTGTCCTCGGCTATCGCGGCACGCATGAAAGAGCGCGGCATCTACGATGACGAGCTGACCCCGCAACTGGTCGACATGATCGGCCTCGCTTCGATCCTGCATGACGTGGGCAAGGTCGCCACCCCGGACCATATCCTGCTGAAGCCTGGGCCCCACACCGACGACGAGCGTGCGCTGATGCAAACCCATGCTGCCGTCGGGCGCAGCGTGCTGGAGCGTGCAGCCAATATGGTCGATGGCGTCAGCTACCTGACTTACGGCGCGGAAATCGCCGGCGGCCACCATGAGCACTGGGATGGCGGCGGCTACCCGAACCAGCTCAAGGGCAAGCAGATTCCCTTGTCGGCGCGTATCGTGGCCGTGGTCGATGTCTTCGATTCCTTGCTGCACGAACGTCCGTACAAGGAGCCGTGGCCGTACCCGGAAGTCATGACCTACATCCGCGACCGTGCCGGCACCCAGTTCGATCCCGAGGTGGTGGCAGCCCTGAACGACGTGGTTGAACGCAACCCGGGACTGGGCCAGTCCTGAGCAAAACCCGCTGAGGCAACCCGACTGTGGCAGCCGCGCCGCGCTGCCACCTTCATTCTCACCAAAGTTCACGGCGTGCAGCGTGCAAGCGCTAAAATAAGGACAGCCCTCGCTCTTGTCCTACGCCGAAAGCCATGAATGAACTGAAGGGCCTGACAGCGCTGGTCATCGAGCCCAACCCCAGCATGCGCGCCAGCTTGCACAATATGCTGAGCTTGTGCGGTTTGGTGCGTATTGACGATGCCGCCAGTTCCAACCAGGCCATCCGCGCGCTGGAAACCCGGATCTACGACCTGGTCCTGTGCGAATACGCCCTGGAAGGCGGCCAGGATGGCCAGCAAATGCTGGAAGACCTGCGCCACCACCGCCTGGTCAATGCCTCCACCATGTTCTTCATGGTCACCGGCGAAGGCGAGTTCAGCAAGGTAGTCAGCGCCGCCGAGCTGATGCCCAACGATTACATCCTCAAGCCTTTCGCAGCCGATGCCATGCTGGAGCGCATCTGGCGCGCGCTCGACCGGCGCAACGCCTTGCTGCCGGTGTACCAGTTGATCGACATGGGCGATTTGCGCGCAGCGATCGAAGCTTGCGAGGAAGGCGAGGAAGCGCAGCCGCGCTTTGCCATGGACTTTCGCCGCCTGCGCGCCGAAATGCACATCCAGGCCGGCGAACCGGACCTGGCGGAACCGCTGTATGCCGAACTGTGGAACAGCCGCCAGGTACCCTGGGCACGGCTGGGCCAGGCCAAGACCCTGTACCTGCGCAGCCGCTACGATGAAGCGCGCGCCATGCTGGAAGACCTGCTGGGCAGGAATACCTGCTTCCTCGATGCCTACGACTGGCTGGCGCGCACGCATGAAGCAAATGGCGACCCGGCGGCAGCGCAAGCCGTACTGGCCAATGCGGTTGAACTGTCGCCGCACGCGGTGCGCCGCCTGCGGCGGCTGGGCGAAGTGGCGCTGGAGGCGGGCGACGTCGATGGCGCCGAGCGCGCTTTCAAGCAGGTGGTCAGCAAGACCCGCTATTCCGAGTTCCGCACGCCGGAAGACCATGCCAGGCTGGCGCAAACCCTGGTCAAGAAGGGCGACCCGGTGCAGGCTGCCGCCGTGATCCGCGACCTCGACAAGTCGCTGTCGGGCACGCCCAACGCCGACGTGTGCAGCGCCATCGCCTCGGCCGCGCTGCATGAATTCACCGGCAACGTGGCGCGCATGAATGCCTCGCTGGACTATGCAGTGACGGGCGTGCGCACGGCCAGCGGCCTGTCGAATGAAATGAAGATGGAACTGGCGCGCACCTGCCTGGAGGTGGGCAAGGAGGAGCAGGCGACGGAAGTGATGCGTGACGTCATGCGCAACTCCGCCACGCCGGGCGCCATGGAGCGCGCCATGCGCATGATGGAAAAAAGCGGCCATGCCGAGTTGGGCCAGCGCCTGGCCGACGAAAGCCGCAACGAGGTCGGCGAGATGGTGGCCGCCGGCGCGGCGCTGGCCAAGAAGGGCGATTTCCGCGGTGCGGTCGACCTGATGCTGGAAGCCGTGGCCAAGCTGCCGGACAACTCGCAGGTGGCCTTCAACGCGGCGGTCGCCATCCTGAAATGCCTGGAAAACGAAGGCTGGGACGATGCCCTCGGGCGCCATGCGCTGGCGCTGGTGGCCACGGTGCGCCGCCTTGATCCTGCCAACGACAAGCTGAACGCGCTGGCCGGCCTGCATCAGGACATATTGAAGAAATACAACATCCGTCCCGCCGCGCGGCGCGAAGCCGGGGTGCGCGTCGCGATCTGATAGCCGCTGGGGCTACAATGGGCTATGAGCTCCCATCCACCAGAAGAACGCCCGGTCCGCGCCTACCTGCTGAAAAAGCTATGCAGCGACGACGAGGGCTTGTTTGCGCTTGGCGTGTCGATCGCGCGCGTAGTGCAAATGGCTGACTCGGACGACCAGGGCACGCAAAGCCTGGCCTACCACGTGCTGTCCGACGTCGCGCTGACGCAGAAGATCCTGCGCCTGGCCAATACGCCGCAGTACCGCCAGGCGTCGGGGGCGCCGGTAACCACAATTTCCCATGCAATTTCGCTGCTTGGTTTCGATAACGTGAAAACCACGGCGCTGGCCATGCTGCTGGTCGACACCATGGCCAACAGCAAGCATGCGCAAAGCGTGCGGGTCGAGCTCGAAGCAGCGCTGTGCGCCAGCCTGGTGGGGCGTGAACTGGCGCGCTACAGCCCTTACCAGAAGGCGGAAGAAGCGGCCATCGGCGCGTTGTTCAAGAACCTGGGGCCGTTGCTGATTGCCTCGCGCGAGCATGAGCGCTTCCGCGAAATCAATGCCCTGGTCGTGGCTGGCGAACATTCGCAGGCCCAGGCTTCGCAAATGATCCTGGGCAGCACCTACGACACCTTGACGGCGACCGTGCTGCGCGAATGGAAGATTCCCGATGTGATCATCCGCTCGTTGACTCCCTTGTATGGCAGCACCTTGCGGCCACCGGCGGACCGCACGGAGTGGATACGGCAGGTGGTGCACTTCAGCATGGATGCGGCACGTGCACTGACCCGGCTGGGCGGCGCGGCTGCCGACGACGTGCGGCTGCTGCACCAGCGCTTCGGCAATGCGCTCGGGCTGGAGCGCGAGCAGGTGACCACGGTGCTGACCCGCGCGCGCAGCAGCATGGATGCCTTGTTGAACAGCATGCAGCTGGATGGCGCTTCCGGCGGCAGTGCCGGTGAGCCGGGCGATCCTTACGCGGAATCGGCCGAGGCGCCGGGACCGGCGGGGACCTTGCCGAGCGTGCTGGCGCTGGCCAGCCTGGATGCGGGCGCGAAGGAGGGCGCTTACCCGAGCGGCAAGCCGTATGATGCACGCGAACAGCTGCTGGCGGGGGTGCAGGAGCTGACCGAGATGCGGGTGGAGGGCAAGGCGCGCGTCAATGAGCTGGTGCAGGCGGTGCTGGAGACTTTGTATCGCAGCATGGGCTTCCGCTTTGCGACGGTGTGCCTGAAGGATGCGAAGACGGGGCAGTTCCGGGCGCGTATCGCGCTGGGCGATAAGCGGGCCTTGCGCCTGGAGGGGTTTGTGTTTCCGCTGCAGGGCAAGGATCTGTTCCACCTGGCGCTGGATAACGATGCGGATTTGATGATCGCGGATGCGAATGTGGCCAAGATCCGCGACCTGCTGCCGAAGTGGCATCTGGATCTGTTGCCCGATGCGCGCAGCTTTATCGTGCTGCCGCTGGTGGTGCAGGGCGTGCAGCTTGGCTTGTTCTATGCGGATCGGGCGCTGCCGGCGCCGGAAGGCGTGCCGCCGGATGAGACTTCGCTGATTCGGGCGTTGAAGGCGCAGGTGTTGGCGGCCTTGTCGCCCTAGAACCGGTAAACCCGGGTCCGACCCAAGGGTCAGACCCTTCTCAAAAAGTCAAAGGCCCGGAACCACCCCCGCGGCAGGGAAGCCGTTGGGGGTCTGACCCTTCGGGTCTGACCCCGGTTTACCGGTTTTAAGCGGTCTCCGGCAGCCGCCCGGCAAGAGCCTCAAACTCAGAAACCGGCATCGGCCGCGCAAACAGATACCCCTGCGCCTCGTTGCAATACTTGCTGCGCAAGAATTCCACCTGCGCCTCGGTTTCAACACCCTCCGCCACCACCCCCAGCCCCAGCGCATGCGCCAGCCCGATGGTCGCGGTAACGATCACCGCATCATTCGGATCGCTCTCGATATCCTTCACAAACCCCCGGTCGATCTTGATCCGGTCGATCTCGAACAACTTCAGGTAGCTGAGCGACGAATACCCGGTCCCGAAATCATCGATCGCCACCTTGATCCCGCGCGCCCGCAGCTCGCGCAACAGTTCGCGGCTACGCTCCGGATCCTGCATCGCCGCCGATTCGGTGATTTCCAGCTCCAGCAAGGAGGGATCAATCCCGCTCTCGCGCAGCAACTGGTCCAGCAGCGGCAACAGCGCACCGCCGTGGCACTGGCGCGCCGACAGGTTGACCGCGAGCCGCAACGAACCTTCCCAGCGTCGCAGCAGGCCAACGGTCTGCTGCAGCACCCATTCCCCCAGCGGCAGGATCAGCCCCGACTCTTCCGCGATCGGGATGAAGCGGTCCGGTCCCACCATGCCCAGCTCCGGATGGTGCCAGCGCAGCAGCACTTCGGCGCCGATCACGCGGCGCGTCGCCAGCTCCACCTGCGGCTGCAGGTAAAGCTCGAACTCCTTGCGCTCCAGCGCCTGCCACAGGCGGTTTTCCATCATCAGCCTGTCGTGGGTCGCGGCATTCATGGCCGCTTCGAAGAACTGGAAGTTGCCGCGGCCCTGGCTTTTGGCAGCGTACATCGCCGTATCCGCATGTCGTAGCAGGGTGGCGCTGTCGTGGCCATCGGGCGGGAACATGGCCACGCCGACGCTGGTGCCGGTGTGGATGGTCTTGCCCGCCAGCTGGAACGGCTCGGCCAGGGCGGCCACGATGCGCACGGCAATCTGGCTCGCTTCGGCCGGCGTCACGTTGCCGCCCGTGACCACGATGAATTCATCGCCGCCCAGCCGGGCGATGGTGTCGACTTCGCGCAGCAAGTCGCGCAGGCGGTCGGCCACGGCCACCAGCAACTGGTCGCCGGTGGCGTGGCCGTGGGTATCGTTGATTTTCTTGAAGTGGTCGAGGTCGAGGAACATCACTGCCGCCGTGCCGTTCGCGCGCCGGGTTTGCGCCAGCAGCTGGTCGAGGCGCAGGTTGAGCGACAGGCGGTTATCCAGACCGGTCAGCGGATCGTGGTGGGCCAGCTTGTAGATGCGTTCCTGCGCGCGCTGCTGCTCGGTCAGGTCGTGCAGGATGGCGACGAACACATTGCCGTCGGGGAGCTCGACCTCGCTCACTGAAATTGCAATCGGCAAGATGCTGCCATCGTGCCGGCGTCCGCTTGATTCGTGTTCGTGGGTGGCGCCGCCGGCGATATTGCGCAGCAGGCGCGCCGCGCTGTCGCTTTCCGCTTCCGGCAGCAGGATCGCCAGCGGCATGCCCGACAGCGCTTCCGTCGGATAGCCAAACAGGCGGCAGGCCGCCGCGTTGGCAGACACCAGCAAGCCCTCGGCATCGATGGTCAGGATGGCGTCGGCCGCCTTGTCGAGGATGGCCTGCAGGCGCGCTTCGCGTTCGCGCAAGCGTATCGTGCTTTCTTTCACCTGTTGCTGGATCTGGGCGCGTTCGCCGCTGGTCAGCAGCATCAGGGCGCCGAGCAGGCCGGTCAGCATCAGGCCCGCGCTCAGGACCAGCCAGCTTTGCCAGCCATGCTGGTGCACCATGTAGGCCGCCGAGGGAACCAGCACCAGTTCGTAGTCGCGGCCGCCAAGGCTGAGCTTGCGCCAATAGTCTTCGTCGTTCGGCGCGCGCGACAGCTGGTCGATCAGCGTTGTCGGGCCGGGCATGCTGCGATCCACCAGGCGCGCCTGGATATGCGGGAAATCGGCGTTGGCCAGCGCCCCGTTGACGTAGGAGTCGATCTGCATGGCCAGCAGCAGCATGCCCGCCGCCGGCTGGCCGTCGCCCGGGTCGACGGCTTGCAGCAAGACCACGCCGCTGCCTTCGCCAGGCGTGGAGAGTGCCACCGGTGCGCTGGCGACCGGCTTGCCGGTACGCAGCGCCTCATGCACCGCTTGGGCGCGTACCGGTTCGGCCAGCCAGTCCAGGCCCTGGTAATGGCGGCGCGCGGCAGGCTCGATGAACAGTGTCACCATGTGGTCGCCTGGCGGCACCTCTGGCTGCTTGGAGGCGGCGTGGCTGTGCGTGTGGCCGGGACCGGTGGCGGGGGCGATCATGCGGAAATCGGGGTCGATGGCATCGCGCGCCCAGGTTTCGAAAGCCGGCCGTTCCGCCTCCGACACGAGGCGCAACCAGGCCATGGACAGCAATTCAGGGCGCTGGTCGAGGTAACCGTGCGCAATCTTGTCGAAGCCTTGCGCCGACATCACGCGTCCATAGCGGTTGATGGCGCGCGCCATGGCCAGGACATAGCGCTCATGCTCGCTGAAGCGCGACTGCAGCAAGTCGCCTACCTGTTGCGCCTTGAGACGGAAGCCTTCCAGGTGCTGCCGGGTTTCCCAGCGCGCCACCAGCACGTACAGCATGACGCACAGGGTGACCAGGAACAGTTGCGGCACGCCCACCAGCAGGCGGCGGCGCTGCCACAGCGCGCGCGGCTGGCCGAACAGCACCCAGCACAGCGGCGCCGCAAGCAGGACGCCGATGGCATCGCCGATCCACCAGGTGAGCCAGCTTGTCAGCAGCTCCGCTGGGGCAATGGCGCCGGCGGCAACGGCCGCAAGATTGGACAGCGTACTGCTCACCAGCGTGACGCAAACCGCCAGCAACAGGAAGCGCAGCACATCGCGGCCGGCGCCGATTTCCGGGCGGATGGCGCGCTGGAAATACAGGCCGCCCAGCCAGGCTTGCAGGGCGGAGCCGAAAGCGGCGGCAAGCGCAGCCAGTCCTTGCGGCAACGGTGGCAGGGTCAGCGGATTGGGCGCGCCCGGCAGGGGCAGGAAATTGATCAGCAGGGCGCCGACCGCAACCCCTGGCAGCAAGCGCGGGCCAAAGGTGACCACGCCAGCCAGGGCAATCCCGGCCGGCAGGAAGAGCGGGCTGGCATAACCGGGCGCCAGCGACAGGTAGAGGCAAAAGCGGCCGATGACCGCGTAAGCCGCCAGCATCAGCAGGTTGGCGGCCAATGTTTGCGGCCAGCCGGGAGAGGTATTCTTCACAGAATGAGCGCTCGGAGGCACAGGACAAGTTGACCGATTTTATAGCAAACGGTGCAACCCAAAAACAACACTTGCAAATTTGCAGGACTAGCCATTACAATCTCGCCCCGAAGCGCACGTCATGCAGCGTTTGCGAAATAAGCAAATAACGTTCTTGACAGTGTTAGAAAGTTGCTTCATACTCTGCGGTTCCTTCGCGGAGGGGTGGCCGAGTGGTTAAAGGCAGCAGACTGTAAATCTGCCCTCTTATGAGTACACTGGTTCGAATCCAGTCCCCTCCACCAAAGCTTGCAGGAAGCTGAGTGAAGAGTAGTAGTCGAAAGTAGTCGGAACCTCGCGGGTGTAGCTCAATGGTAGAGCTGAAGCCTTCCAAGCTTAAGACGAGGGTTCGATTCCCTTCACCCGCTCCATAGCAGCACAGTAGTAAAAATAAGCCCTTGTAGCTCAGTGGTAGAGCACTCCCTTGGTAAGGGAGAGGCCACGTGTTCAATCCACGTCAAGGGCACCAGAATTCTGCAGTATCTATCTGTTAGTCGGGCGCGTGCCCAGCAAATCAACATTTGTTAGGAGTCTAAAATGGCAAAAGAAAAGTTCGAGCGGACTAAGCCGCACGTGAACGTTGGCACCATCGGTCACGTTGACCATGGCAAGACCACCCTGACCGCCGCAATCGCAACCGTCCTGTCGAAGAAGTTCGGCGGCGAAGCGAAAGCTTACGACCAGATCGACGCTGCTCCAGAAGAAAAAGCACGCGGCATTACCATCAACACCGCCCACGTCGAGTACGAGACCGCATCGCGTCACTACGCTCACGTTGACTGCCCAGGCCACGCCGACTACATCAAGAACATGATTACCGGTGCTGCGCAGATGGACGGCGCGATCCTGGTTTGCTCCGCAGCTGACGGCCCAATGCCACAGACCCGCGAGCACATCCTGCTGGCACGTCAGGTTGGCGTTCCATACATCATCGTGTTCCTGAACAAGTGCGACCTGGTTGACGACGCAGAACTGCTGGAACTGGTCGAAATGGAAGTGCGCGAGCTGCTGTCCAAGTACGAATTCCCAGGCGACGACCTGCCAATCATCAAGGGTTCGGCACGTATGGCCCTGGAAGGCGCTGCTGGCGAAATGGGCGAAGACTGCATCATGCGTCTGGCTGATGCGCTGGATTCCTACATCCCAACCCCAGAGCGCGCTGTTGACGGCACCTTCCTGATGCCAGTGGAAGACGTGTTCTCGATCTCCGGCCGCGGCACCGTGGTGACCGGTCGTGTTGAGCGCGGCGTGATCAAGGTCGGCGAAGAAATCGAAATCGTTGGTATCGTTGACACCGTCAAGACCACCTGCACCGGCGTGGAAATGTTCCGCAAGCTGCTGGACCAGGGTCAGGCCGGCGACAACGTTGGTCTGCTGCTGCGCGGCACCAAGCGTGAAGACGTTCAGCGTGGTCAGGTTCTGGCGAAGCCAGGCTCGATCAAGCCGCACGCTCACTTCACCGGCGAGATCTACGTTCTGTCGAAAGATGAAGGCGGCCGTCACACCCCGTTCTTCAACAACTACCGTCCACAGTTCTACTTCCGTACCACCGACGTGACCGGCTCCATCGAGCTGCCAGCGGACAAGGAAATGGTTATGCCAGGCGACAACGTCTCCATCACCGTGAAGCTGATCTCCCCGATCGCTATGGAAGAAGGCCTGCGCTTCGCAATCCGCGAAGGTGGTCGTACCGTTGGCGCCGGCGTGGTTGCCAAGATCATCGACTAAGTAGTCGAAAAGAATCCAGCCAAGACTAGCGCCCGTCGCTGATGGGTGCTAGAATTACGGATTCCACTGTAAAGTTTTACGTAGGGGCGTAGCTCAATTGGCAGAGCGTCGGTCTCCAAAACCGAAGGTTGGGGGTTCGATGCCCTCCGCCCCTGCCACCGAATCTGGTGCAGGGCACCGAAAGTAAAAAGTAAATGTCTAATCAATCCGTGCAAACCGTTAGCACGACGAACGATAAGTTCAAAGTCGTGTTGGCAGTTGTGGCGTTGATTGCAGGCGTGGTCGGATTCTTCGTCCTGACCGGTAAACCAACCCTGGTGCGGGCAGCCGCGCTTGTGGTTGGTTTGCTTATTTCCGCCGGCATCGCGTACACCTCTGCTGCAGGCCGTGATTTCCTGAATTTTGCGAAAGAATCCGTTCGCGAGACCAAGAAAGTTGTTTGGCCGACCCACAAGGAAGCCCGTCAGATCACTCTGATCGTGTTCGCCTTTGTGCTGGTCATGGCGATTTTCCTCTGGGGCACGGATAAGATCCTCGAATTTGTGTTGTACGACCTCATCCTGGGTTGGAAGAAATAATGAGCGAAATTGTACAAGACGAGCCAGGCAAGGAAGAGCCTGCGCAGGCAGTGTCGACGCCAGTCAGCAACAAGCGCTGGTACGTCGTGCACGCCTACTCCGGCATGGAGAAAAGCGTACAGCGCGCCCTGATGGAGCGCGTCGAGCGCGCCGGCATGCAAGACCAGTTCGGCCAGATCCTGGTGCCGACCGAAGAAGTCGTTGAAGTTCGTAACGGCCAGAAGTCCGTTACCGAGCGCCGCTTCTTCCCGGGCTACGTCCTGGTGGAAATGGAAATGACCGACGAAACCTGGCACCTGGTGAAGAACACCAGCAAGGTGACCGGCTTCATCGGCGGCAAGTCGAACAAGCCGACCCCGATTCCTGCGCGCGAGATCGAAAAGATCATGACGCAAATGCAGGAAGGCGTGGAAAAGCCACGTCCAAAAGTGCTGTACGAAGTGGGCGAGCAAGTCCGCATCAAGGATGGCCCGTTCACCGACTTCAACGGCAACGTGGAAGAAGTCAACTACGAGAAATCCAAGGTGCGTGTGTCGGTCACCATCTTCGGTCGCGCTACTCCGGTCGAACTCGAGTTCGGCCAGGTCGAAAAGATCTAAACCGGTAGTTCGGTGTCTGACCCATTGGGTCAGACACCGGTTTGCCGGTTTTGCGGTAAATCGCCTGCCAGCGCGTCTAAGCTGGCAAAACCAAGAGGAGCCCCGCCGCGTGCGGGGCGCTACTACTCAATCCAACGATAGGAAGTGCCCAAATGGCAAAGAAAATCATTGGCTTTATCAAGCTGCAAGTTCCAGCTGGTAAGGCAAACCCATCCCCTCCAATCGGTCCAGCACTGGGCCAGCGCGGTCTGAACATCATGGAATTCTGCAAGGCGTTCAACGCGCAGACCCAAGGTATGGAACCAGGCATGCCAATCCCAGTCGTGATCACTGCGTTCGCGGACAAGTCCTTCACCTTCGTGATGAAGACCCCTCCAGCGACCTTCCTGATCAAGAAGCACTCCGGCGTGCAAAAGGGTTCGTCCAAGCCACATACCGACAAGGTAGGCAAGCTGACCCGCGCTCAAGCTGAAGAAATCGCTAAACTGAAGACCCCGGACCTGACCGCTGCCGACCTGGATGCTGCTGTTCGCACCATCGCTGGTTCCGCACGTTCCATGGGCATCACCGTAGAGGGCATCTAATCATGGCAAAACTGTCCAAGCGCGCTCAAGCCATCAAGGCTAAAGTAGACCGTACCAAAGTGTACGCTTTCGACAACGCTGTCGCCCTGGTTAAAGAACTGGCTACCGCCAAGTTCAACGAATCCATCGACGTGTCCGTTCAACTGGGCGTGGATCCTAAGAAGTCCGACCAGGTTGTGCGTGGTTCCGTGGTTCTGCCAGCTGGCACCGGCAAGACTGTTCGCGTTGCTGTGTTCGCAACCGGCGACAAGGCTGAGCAAGCTAAAGCTGCCGGCGCTGACGTTGTTGGTATGGAAGACCTGGCTGAGCGCGTCAAAGCCGGCGACATGCCTTTCGACATCGTGATCGCTTCCCCAGACACCATGCGTATCGTTGGTACCCTGGGCCAGATCCTGGGCCCACGTGGCCTGATGCCTAACCCGAAAGTTGGCACCGTCACTCCAGACGTGGCTGGCGCCGTGAAGAACGCCAAGGCCGGTCAGGTTCAGTACCGTACCGACAAGGCAGGTATCATCCACGCGACCATCGGCCGCAAGTCGTTCAGCGACGCAGATCTGAAGACCAACCTGGTTGCTCTGATCGACGCCCTGAACAAGGCTAAGCCAGCTTCGTCCAAAGGCGTGTACCTGCGTAAAGTATCCCTGTCGTCCACCATGGGCGCTGGCGTACGCGTAGACCACGCTGGCCTGAACGGCTAAGTTTTACACTTCGGTGCCAGTGGCTGACACGCGCAGCGTGTTGGCCCCTGGCACCGACTGAATAGTATTAAGTCCTCAGCCGGAAGGTTGAGGCGGATCTTTGGGTTGGCGGCGGTTCTGCCGCCGCCATGCCTTCAAAGACCGTTGGGCTCGGAGCATCAGGTAGGCTCTGGGTTAATAGTGAAAGCTCCCAACGCAGATGGTGATCCCGAACAAGTTTATGTAGTCCCTTTAGACTCCTAAACCTCGGACGCCGTTGTTCGAACCGATGCGAGGCGCAAGCCGAGCATTATTTAAGGAGATAGACCGTGGGTCTCAATCTGAATGACAAAAAGGCCGTCGTAGCCGAAGTTTCCGCAAAAGTAGCAACTGCGCAAACTATCGCTGTGGCCGAGTACCGTGGCATCCAGGTTGGTCACTTGACTAAACTCCGTGCTAATGCGCGTGCGCAAGGCGTGTACATCCGTGTTCTGAAGAACACCCTGGCACGTCGTGCAGTAGAAGGCACGCAGTTCGCCGCTCTGGCCGACTCCATGACCGGTCCGCTGATCTACTCGATCTCGGATGATGCTGTTGCTGCAGCGAAAGTCCTCGCCGACTTCGCCAAAACCAACGACAAACTGGTCCTGAAGGCTGGTAACTATGCAGGTAAGCAGCTCGACGTAGCTGGCGTTACCGCACTGGCGAGCATTCCTTCCCGTGAAGTCCTCATTTCGCAGCTGTTGGGCGTTATGCTGGCTCCGGTGTCGGGCTTTGCACGTGGCTTGGCTGCTCTGGCAGCCAAGAAAGAAACCGAAGCTGCTTAATCGCTGGCCTCGTTTCTTAGTCAATACCAATTCTGTAGTACTACAAACAAATTAGGAGTTTCAAATGGCAATTTCCAAAGACGACATCCTGAACGCAGTGTCCGAAATGTCCGTAATGGACCTGAACGAACTGGTCAAGGCATTCGAAGAAAAGTTCGGCGTGTCCGCAGCTGCAATGGCAGCTCCAGCCGCTGGCGGCGCAACCGGCGGCGCAGCTGCTGCTGAAGAGCAAACCGAATTCAACCTGGTTCTGTCCGAAGTCGGCGCTAACAAAGTTGGCGTGATCAAGGCTGTTCGCGAAATCACCGGTCTGGGCCTGAAAGAAGCCAAAGACCTGGTTGACGGCGCACCGAAGACCGTGAAAGAAGCAATGGCTAAGGCCGACGCTGAAGCAGCTAAGAAGAAGCTGGAAGAAGCCGGCGCGAAAGCTGACCTGAAGTAATTGAACCAAGGCGGGTTAACTGCCTTAGTTTAGGAAGCCAATGCGGCGGATCTCTCCCGAAAGGGAGGGTCCGCCCTTGGCTCCTTTGTCGTCTCTGAAGTAGAAGTTGTTGTTTTCTAGTGAATTGAGCTTTGCGAAGCGCGCCCGCAACGCTGAATTCTCTACCTTTTCCTGTCTCACACGGAGTGTCCATGCACTACTCATTTACTGAGAAGAAACGCATTCGCAAGTCCTTTGCGAAACGCGCCAACGTCCACAACGTTCCGTTCCTGCTGGCTACCCAGCTCGAGTCGTACGAGAACTTCTTGCAAGAGCACACTCCCGTTGCAAACCGCAAGAACGAAGGCCTGCAATCGGCTTTCACGTCGATCTTCCCAATCGTTTCCCACAACGGCTTCGCCCGTCTGGAATTCCTGTCCTACGTCCTGGGTGACCCGGCGTTCGACGTCAAGGAATGCCAACTGCGCGGCCTGACCTTCGCTTCCCCGCTGCGCGCCAAAGTGCGCCTGGTGATCCTGGACAAGGAATCGCCAACCAAGCCGGTCGTGAAGGAAATGAAGGAACAGGAAGTCTACATGGGCGAACTGCCCCTGATGACGACCACCGGCTCGTTCGTGATCAACGGTACCGAGCGTGTCATCGTATCCCAGCTGCACCGTTCGCCAGGCGTGTTCTTCGAGCACGACCGCGGCAAGACCCACTCGTCCGGCAAGCTGCTGTTCTCGGCACGTATCATTCCTTACCGCGGTTCCTGGCTGGACTTCGAGTTCGACCCGAAAGACATCTTGTACTTCCGCGTCGACCGCCGCCGCAAGATGCCGGTATCGATCCTGCTGAAGGCGATCGGCATGACCCCGGAACAGATCCTGGCGAACTTCTTCGTCTTCGACAACTTCAACCTGCGTTCGGAAGGCGCGGAGATGGAGTTCGTGTCCGAACGCCTGCGCGGTGAAGTCGCGCGCTTCGACATCGTCGATCCGAAGTCGGGCAAGACCATCGTCACCAAGGACAAGCGTATCAACGCCAAGCACGTGCGCGAAATCGAAGCAGCCGGCATCCAGCACATCTCCGTGCCGGAAGACTACCTGCTGGGCCGCGTACTGGCGAAGAACATCGTTGATCCGGAAACCGGCGAAGTGGTGGCACTGGCCAACGACGAGCTGACCGAAGACACCCTGGGCAAGCTGCGCGAAGCCAATATCTCCGCGATCCAGACCCTGTACACCAACGACCTGGACCAGGGCGGCTACATCTCCCAGACCCTGCGTATCGACGACACTGCCGACCAGACCGCAGCCCGTATCGCGATCTACCGCATGATGCGTCCTGGCGAACCGCCAACCGAAGAGTCGGTGGAAGCCCTGTTCAACGGCCTGTTCTACAGCGCCGACCGCTACGACCTGTCCGCCGTGGGCCGCATGAAGTTCAACCGCCGTATCGGCCGTGACGAACTGACCGGCGCCATGACCCTGTCGAACGACGACGTGCTGGCCGTGATCAAGATCCTGGTTGAGCTGCGCAATGGCCGCGGCGAAGTCGACGATATCGACCACCTGGGTAACCGCCGCGTACGTTGCGTGGGCGAACTGGCCGAGAACCAGTTCCGCGCCGGCCTGGTGCGCGTTGAGCGCGCCGTCAAGGAACGCCTGGGCCAGGCCGAAGCCGACAACCTGATGCCGCACGACCTGATCAACTCCAAGCCGATCTCGGCTGCTATCCGTGAGTTCTTCGGTTCGTCCCAGCTGTCGCAGTTCATGGACCAGACCAACCCGCTGTCGGAAATCACCCACAAGCGCCGCGTATCGGCCCTGGGCCCTGGCGGCCTGACCCGCGAACGCGCAGGCTTCGAGGTGCGAGACGTTCACCCGACCCACTACGGCCGTGTGTGCCCGATCGAAACGCCTGAAGGCCCGAACATTGGTCTGATCAACTCGCTGGCACTGTACGCCCGCCTGAACGAGTACGGCTTCCTGGAAACCCCGTACCGTAAAGTTGAAAACAGCAAGGTGACCGACAAGATCGATTACCTGTCCGCGATCGAAGAAGGCCGCTACATCATCGCCCAGGCAAACGCCAAAGTGAATGAAGAAGGCCAACTGGTCGACGAACTGGTATCGTCCCGTGAAGCCGGCGAAACCATTCTGGTCTCCCCAGAGCGCGTGCAGTACATGGACGTTGCGCCAGGCCAGATCGTGTCCGTTGCAGCATCGCTGATTCCATTCCTGGAACACGATGACGCGAACCGTGCACTGATGGGCGCCAACATGCAGCGTCAGGCCGTGCCTTGCCTGCGTCCTGAAAAGGCGCTGGTCGGTACCGGTATCGAACGTACCGTGGCAGTCGACTCCGGCACCACCGTGCAGGCCCTGCGCGGCGGCGTGGTGGACTACATCGACGCGGGCCGCGTCGTGATCCGCGTGAACGACGAAGAAGCACAGGCTGGCGAAGTCGGTGTGGACATCTACAACCTGATCAAGTACACCCGTTCCAACCAGAACACCAACATCAACCAGCGTCCGATCGTCAAAGTGGGCGACCGTGTGGCCAAGGGCGACGTGATCGCCGACGGCGCATCGACCGACCTGGGCGAACTGGCACTGGGCCAGAACATGACCGTGGCCTTCATGCCATGGAACGGCCTGAACTTCGAAGACTCGATCCTGATCTCGGAAAACGTCGTGAAAGACGACCGTTACACCTCGATCCACATCGAAGAACTGTCCGTTGTTGCCCGTGACACCAAGCTGGGCGCGGAAGAAATCACCCGCGATATTTCGAACCTGGCAGAGAACCAACTGGCTCGCCTGGACGAGTCCGGCATCGTGTACATCGGCGCTGAAGTGCAAGCCGGCGACGTGCTGGTCGGTAAGGTGACCCCGAAAGGCGAAACCCAGCTGACCCCGGAAGAGAAGCTGCTGCGCGCGATCTTCGGCGAAAAAGCATCCGACGTGAAAGACACCTCGCTGCGCGTTCCATCCGGCATGGTTGGTACCGTCATCGACGTGCAAGTGTTCACCCGCGAAGGCATCCCACGCGACAAGCGCGCCCAGCAGATCATCGACGATGAACTGAAGCGCTACCGCCTGGACCTGAACGACCAGATGCGTATCGTGGAAGGCGACGCCTTCCAGCGTCTGGAAAAGATGATGATCGGCCAAGTGGTCAACGGCGGTCCGAAGAAGCTGGCCAAAGGCGCCAAGGTCACCAAGGACTACCTGGACGACCTGGACAAGTTCCACTGGTTCGACATCCGTCCTGCCGACGAAGACATGGCCAAAGCCCTGGAAGCCATCAAGGAATCCATCGCCGAGAAGCGCCACCAGTTCGACCTGGCCTTCGAAGAGAAGCGCAAGAAGCTGACCCAGGGCGACGAACTGCAGCCTGGCGTGCAGAAGATGGTCAAGGTGTACCTGGCCGTTAAACGCCGCCTGCAGTCCGGCGACAAGATGGCAGGCCGCCACGGTAACAAGGGTGTTGTGTCCCGTATCGTTCCGGTGGAAGACATGCCATACATGGCTGACGGTACCCCGGCAGACGTGGTGCTGAACCCACTGGGCGTTCCGTCCCGTATGAACGTTGGCCAGATCCTGGAAACCCACCTTGGTTGGGCAGCGAAGGGCCTGGGCATCCGTATCGGCGAAATGCTGCAAGCGCAGATCAAGGTCGAAGAGATGCGCAAGTACCTGACCACCGTGTACAACGAGTCCGGCGCCAAGGAAGACATCGCTTCCCTGTCCGACGACGAGATCATGAAGCTGGCATACAACCTGAAGAAGGGTGTGCCGTTCGCGACTCCGGTGTTCGACGGCGCGCACGAATCGGAAATCCGCCGCATGCTGGACCTGGCGTATCCGGACGATATCGCCAAGCACCTGGGCATGACCCCGTCCAAGAACCAGGTCACCATGTACGACGGCCGCACCGGCGAAGCGTTCGAACGCAAAGTCACCGTGGGCGTGATGCACATGCTGAAGCTGCACCACCTGGTCGACGACAAGATGCACGCCCGTTCCACCGGTCCTTACTCGCTGGTGACGCAGCAGCCTCTGGGCGGTAAAGCCCAGTTCGGCGGCCAGCGCTTCGGTGAGATGGAGGTGTGGGCACTGGAAGCGTACGGCGCGTCCTACGTGCTGCAAGAAATGCTGACCGTGAAGTCCGACGACGTGAACGGCCGTACCAAAGTGTACGAAAACCTCGTCAAGGGCGACCACGTGATCGACGCCGGCATGCCGGAATCGTTCAACGTGCTGGTGAAAGAGATCCGCTCGCTGGGTATCGATATCGACCTCGAGCGCAACTAAAACCGGTAAAGCAGCGTCTGACCCGCAGGGTCAGACACTGAGCCCGCGGCAGCCGCGTACCGGGTGTCGGACCCAGTGGGTCTGACACCGGTTTACCGGTTTTAAGTAAGTAAAGAATTCGTCACTATCTGGAGTGATACATGAAAGCCCTGCTCGATTTATTCAAGCAAGTACAGCAAAACGAGTCGTTCGACGCGATCAAGATCGGTCTGGCCTCTCCTGAGAAAATCCGTTCGTGGTCCTACGGCGAAGTCAAAAAGCCTGAGACCATCAACTACCGTACCTTCAAGCCAGAGCGCGATGGCCTGTTCTGCGCCAAGATCTTTGGCCCGATCAAGGACTACGAATGCCTGTGCGGCAAGTACAAGCGCCTGAAGCACCGCGGTGTCATCTGCGAAAAGTGCGGCGTTGAAGTGACCCTGGCCAAAGTGCGCCGTGAGCGCATGGGCCACATCGAACTGGCATCCCCGGTTGCCCACATCTGGTTCCTGAAATCGCTGCCGTCGCGCCTGGGCATGGTCCTGGACATGACCCTGCGCGATATCGAACGCGTGCTGTACTTCGAAGCATACGTCGTGACCGATCCAGGCATGACCCCGCTGAAGAAGTGCCAGATCATGTCGGAAGACGACTACGCCGCCAAGTACGAAGAGTACGGCGACGACTTCACCGCCTTCATGGGCGCTGAAGGTATCCGCGAACTGCTGCGCTCGATCGACATCCACCGCGATGCCGAAGCCCTGCGCGTGGAACTGAAGGAATCGAAGTCCGAAGCGAAGATCAAGAAGTACGCCAAGCGCCTGAAAGTGCTGGAAGCATTCCAGCGTTCCGGCATCAAGCCAGACTGGATGATCATGGAAGTGCTGCCGGTGCTGCCGCCGGAACTGCGCCCACTGGTCCCGCTGGATGGCGGCCGCTTCGCGACCTCCGACCTGAACGACCTGTATCGCCGCGTCATCAACCGTAACAACCGTCTGAAGCGCCTGATGGAGCTGCGTGCTCCAGAGATCATCACGCGTAACGAAAAGCGCATGCTGCAGGAAGCAGTTGACTCGCTGCTGGACAACGGCCGTCGCGGCAAAGCGATGACCGGCGCCAACAAGCGTCCGCTGAAGTCGCTGGCTGAAATGATCAAGGGTAAGGGCGGCCGCTTCCGTCAGAACTTGCTGGGTAAGCGCGTCGACTACTCCGGCCGTTCCGTGATCGTGGTGGGTCCACAGCTGAAACTGCACCAGTGCGGTCTGCCAAAGCTGATGGCTCTGGAACTGTTCAAGCCATTCATCTTCAACAAGCTGGAACTGATGGGTCTCGCGACCACCATCAAGGCCGCTAAGAAGCTGGTCGAAGTGCAAGAGCCAGTGGTGTGGGACATCCTGGAAGAAGTGATCCGCGAACATCCGATCATGCTGAACCGTGCACCAACCCTGCACCGTCTCGGTATCCAGGCGTTCGAGCCTGTGCTGATCGAAGGTAAAGCGATCCAGCTGCACCCGCTCGTCTGCGCCGCGTTCAACGCGGACTTCGACGGTGACCAGATGGCAGTCCACGTTCCTCTGTCGATCGAAGCACAGATGGAAGCCCGCACCCTGATGCTGGCTTCGAACAACATCCTGTTCCCATCGAACGGCGAACCATCGATCGTTCCTTCCCAGGATATCGTGCTGGGTCTGTACTACGCGACCCGCGAAGCAGTGAACGCCAAGGGCGAAGGCATGATGTTCCCGGACGTGTCGGAAGTGATCCGCGCGTACGACAACAAGGAAGTGGAACTGGCGACCCGCATCACCGTGCGTATCGTTGAGAATCCAAAGGATCCAGCAACCGGCGAGTTCGTCCGTACCGTGACCCGTTACGAGACCACCGTTGGCCGCGCCATCCTGTCCGAGATCCTGCCGAAAGGCCTGCCATTCAGCGTACTGAACCGTCCGCTGAAGAAGAAAGAGATCTCCAAGCTGATCAACACTTCCTTCCGCAAGTGCGGCCTGCGCGCAACCGTGGTGTTTGCCGACCAGCTGATGCAGTCGGGCTTCCGCCTGGCAACCCGCGCCGGTATTTCGATCTGCGTGGACGACATGCTGGTACCGGAAGTGAAGAAGACCCTGATCGCGACCGCCGAAGCGGAAGTGAAGCAGATCGAGCAGCAGTACGCTTCCGGTCTGGTCACCGCCGGCGAACGTTACAACAAGGTCGTCGACATCTGGGGCAAGACCTCCGACGAAGTCGGCAAGGCGATGATGGACCACCTGAAGGTGGAAGACGTGGTGCGCCGCGACGGCACCCAGTCGACCCAGGAATCGTTCAACGCGATTTACATGATGGCCGACTCCGGTGCGCGTGGTTCCGCAGCACAGATTCGCCAGCTGGCCGGTATGCGAGGCCTGATGGCCAAGCCAGACGGCTCGATTATCGAGACGCCAATTACCGCGAACTTCCGCGAAGGCCTGAACGTTCTGCAGTACTTCATCTCGACCCACGGCGCTCGTAAAGGTCTGGCCGACACCGCGCTGAAGACCGCGAACTCCGGTTACCTGACCCGTCGTCTGGTCGACGTGACCCAGGATCTGGTGGTGATCGAAGACGATTGCGGCACTTCCAACGGCACCCTGATGAAGGCGATGGTCGAAGGTGGTGAAGTGATCGAAGCCCTGCGCGACCGTATCCTCGGCCGCGTGGCAGGCACCGACATCGTCAACCCAGAGACCCAGGCTACCCTGTACGAAGCCGGCACCCTGCTGGACGAAGACATGGTGGAAGAGATCGAACGCGTCGGCATCGACGAAGTGAAGGTCCGTACCCCGCTGACTTGCGACACCCGCTACGGCCTGTGCGCCAAGTGCTACGGCCGCGACCTGGGCCGCGGCCTGCTGGTCAACGCCGGCGAAGCAGTCGGTGTGGTGGCAGCGCAGTCGATCGGTGAACCTGGTACCCAGCTGACCATGCGTACCTTCCACATCGGTGGTGCGGCATCGCGTGCAGCAGTGGCATCGTCCGTCGAAGCCAAGTCGAACGGCACCGTGCGCTTCACCGCCACGATGCGTTACGTCACCAACGGCAAGGGCGCCCAGATCGTCATTTCCCGTTCCGGCGAAGTGCTGATCACCGACGACCACGGCCGTGAGCGCGAGCGTCACAAGGTACCGTACGGCGCGACCCTGATCGTCAAGGATGGCATGGCTGTGAAGGCCGGCGCTCCTCTGGCAACCTGGGACCCGCTGACCCGTCCGATCATTACCGAGTACGCCGGTACCATCCGCTTCGAGAACATCGAAGAAGGCGTGACCGTGGCTCGCCAGGTCGACGAAGTGACCGGCCTGGCCACCCTGGTGGTGATCGACGCCAAGCGTCGTGGTTCCCCAGGCAAGGCCCTGCGTCCACAGGTGAAACTGCTGAACGAAGACGGCGGCGAAGTGAAGATCGCCGGCACCGAACACGCAGTGGCGATCGGCTTCCAGGTCGGCGCGCTGATCATGGTGAAAGACGGCCAGCAAGTGTCCGTGGGTGAGGTTCTGGCGCGTATCCCGACCGAATCGCAGAAGACCCGAGACATTACCGGTGGTCTGCCACGCGTGGCGGAACTGTTCGAAGCACGTTCGCCGAAAGACGCGGGCATGCTGGCGGAAGTCACCGGTACCGTGGCCTTCGGTAAGGAAACCAAGGGCAAGCAGCGTCTGGAAATCACCGACATGGACGGCAACAAGCACGAGTTCCTGATTACCAAGGACAAGCAAGTGCTGGTGCACGACGGCCAGGTGGTGAACAAGGGCGAGATGATCGTGGACGGCCCAGCCGATCCGCAAGACATCCTGCGCCTGCTGGGTATCGAAGCGCTGGCACGCTACATCGTTGACGAAGTGCAGGACGTGTACCGACTGCAGGGCGTGAAGATCAACGACAAGCACATCGAGGTGATCGTTCGCCAGATGCTGCGCCGCGTGCAGATCACCAACGCCGGCGACACCGACTACATCGTCGGCGAGCAGGTGGAGCGTTCCGAACTGCTGGAAGAAAACGATCGCGTCAATGCCCTGAACAAGATCCCTGCAACGTACGAAAACGTACTGCTGGGTATTACCAAGGCATCGCTGTCGACCGACTCCTTCATCTCGGCCGCATCGTTCCAGGAAACCACCCGCGTGCTTACCGAAGCCGCGATCATGGGCAAGCGCGACGGTCTGCGCGGCCTGAAGGAAAACGTCATCGTCGGCCGCCTGATCCCAGGCGGTACCGGCCTGGCCTTCCACCGCGCCCGCAAAGAGAAGGAAGTGTGGGAAGCCGAAGAGCGCAAAGCGCTGCTGGAAGCAGAACGCGCCGCGATCGTGGCCGAACTGCCAGCGGACGAACCGCACCACAGCGACGAAGCGTAATCCGCTTCAACGCCAGCAAAAACGCCACCTTCGGGTGGCGTTTTTTTTATTTGATGAGCCCGTGACACGGCCTTGGCCTGCCATTAAAATCCGAAAACGTATTGTCTGAATGCAGCAAAAGGCAGTACATTGGCGCCACATCGTTGACGAATTGCCAGCATGTCGCGCGTAAAGTCCGAAATGCTATCCACTCGCAGGCCCGTCGAGATCAAACTGTCGTTGCACTTAACGGCGGAGCGCGAGCGCAGCTCGATAGCATCCAAGGTAGAAATTCGGGCGCCGGAACAAGCACGGTGCCCATTTCGAACGTTGCCAATTTTGCCTGCTTTTTGCCCCCTAAGACCCACGAAATGAACCAAGTCGAACAACAGTTTTTCAACGACCTTGAAAAGAAGCTCTGGACCGCCGCCGACAAGCTGCGCTCCTCTCTGGACGCCTCGGTATACAAGCATGTGGTGCTGGGATTGATCTTTCTGAAGTATGTCTCCGACGCATTTGAGGAGCGGCAGAAGGAACTGCGCGAACAGTTCCAAAATCCGGCGCACGAATACTACATGGCCCCCGATGAATATGGAGGCGCAGGCACAAAAGAATACGAAGACAGCATCGCCGCCGAACTGGAGATGCTCGACTATTACGCCGAAAAGAACGTCTTCTGGGTTCCATTTGAAGCGCGCTGGCAAACTCTGCGCGATCTGGCGCAGTTACCGCCTGGCAGCGAATTGCCATGGCCTGTCCCCAAGCGCGACAGTGATGGCCGCTATGTACGCAACGAAGCGGGCGAGCTCGAAATGGTGCCTGAAAAAATGCGCACCGTCGGCTGGCTGATCGATAACGCTATGGAGGCAGTGGAGCGGGAGAACGGTAAGCTCAAGAATGTGCTGAACAAGGAATTCACGCGTACTCAAATCGACAGCCACAAGTTGGCTGACCTGATCGCCCATTTCTCGGATACCAACTTCAGCCAGCCAACTTATCAAGGGCAAGAGCTAAGCCTGAAGAGCAAGGATATTTTGGGCCACGTCTACGAGTACTTCCTTGGCCAGTTTGCCTTAGCGGAAGGCAAGAAGGGCGGCCAATATTACACCCCAAAGAGCATCGTCACGCTTATCGTAGAGATGCTGCAACCCTTTAAAGGGCGGGTTTATGACCCAGCCATGGGTTCGGGTGGCTTCTTCGTCCAAAGCGAGGAATTCATCGCCCAGCACGGTGGCAAAGTAGTCAGCGGAAAAACCGGCCAGATCAGCGTATATGGCCAGGAAAGCAATCCCACCACTTGGAGACTTGCAGCCATGAACATGGCCATCCGCGGTCTGGATTTCAACTTTGGCGGCCAGCCGGGCGACACCCTGCTGAATGATCTGCATCCTGACCTACGTGCTGATTACGTGATGGCCAACCCGCCCTTCAATATGAAGGAATGGTGGAACGCCAAGCTGGAGAACGACGCTCGCTGGTTACCCGGCTGCACTCCGCCGCAGGGCAACGCCAATTTCGCTTGGCTGCAGCACATGCTCTACCACCTGGCCCCCACTGGTAGCATGGCGCTGCTACTGGCCAACGGCTCGATGAGCAGCAGCACCAACAACGAAGGCGAGATCCGCAAGCAACTAGTGGAGCGCGACTACGTGGAATGCATGGTGGCACTGCCTGGCCAGTTGTTCACCAATACGCAGATTCCGGCCTGCATTTGGTTCCTCACCAAAGACAAGGCCAACGGCTTCAACCTTGACAAGAAGAAGCGCGATCGGCGCGGGAAGTTCTTATTTATCGATGCCCGCCAACTCGGCTACATGAAAGACCGCGTGCTGCGCGACTTCACACTCGACGACATTGAGAAGGTGGCCAATACCCTCCACAACTGGCAGCAAGGCGAGAAATACGCAGACGTGCCCGGCTTCTGTTACTCCGCCACCCTGGAGGACATACGCAAGCACGAGCATGTGCTGACGCCGGGGCGTTATGTAGGCGCTGAAGAGCAGGAGGAAGACGGGGAGGCCTTCACCTCAAAGATGGCGCTACTGACAGCTCAATTAGCTGAGCAATTCACCGAAGCGGCGAAGCTGGAAGATGAAATCAGGAAGAACCTTGCGAGGCTGGGTTATGAATTCTGATTCTCTCTTTGCGTTGCACCGAGAATGGGAGGTATTGCCATTAGGGGAAGCGTGTCGCCTCGGCGGTGGCAACGTACAGACAGGTCCGTTTGGAAGTCAGCTGCATGCGGCGGACTACGTACCTGAAGGTATTCCGTCTGTGATGCCGCAGAACATTGGCGACAACAAAATTCTTGCGAGCGGAATCGCCAGAATTACGCATGCAGATGCGGAGCGCTTGTCGAGGTACCGGTTGCAGGAAGGCGACATTGTGTACAGTCGTCGTGGAAACGTCGAGCGGCGTGCATTGGTTCGTAGCAACGAAGACGGCTGGCTGTGCGGCACTGGTTGTTTACGAATTCGTTTCGGGGACGGAATTGTCTATCCGAAGTATGCGGCTCACTATCTTGGGCACCCATCTGTACGCGAGTGGGTTGTCCGACATGCGCATGGCGCAACCATGCCCAATTTGAATACTACGATATTGTCCGAACTCCCTTTTGTACTTCCTCCATGGAATATCCAAACTTGGATTGGCGATGTCATTGAGGCATACGATAAAAGGATCGACATAAATTGCCGCATCAATCAAACACTCGAAACCATGGCACAAGCCATCTTCAAATCCTGGTTTGTCGATTTCGATCCAGTCAAAGCCAAGCTCGCCGCAATTCGAGAAGGTCGCGACTCGCTGCGTGCCGCAATGAGTGCCATAAGCGGCAAGTCAGACACCCAACTCGAAACACTGTCGTCCGAACAATATGAACAACTCGCCGCCACCGCTGTGCTTTTTCCGGATGAGATGGTTGAATCAGCGTGGGGAGAGATTCCGAGGGGGTGGGGGCGTCAACGCGTTGGAAACGTGCTTGAACTGGCGTATGGGAAAGCACTCAAATCTACTGAAAGGAAAAGCGGAACAGTGCCTGTTTATGGTTCAGGAGGGATTACGGGCTACCACAACACACCACTTATTCAACATGGTTCGATCATTGTCGGTCGAAAAGGCACGGTTGGAAGCTTGTATTGGGAAGATGAGCCATTTTTCCCAATCGATACCACCTACTTTGTGCGCCCTGTAGCGGCGCCACTCACCTTTTGCTATTACGCGTTGCAGACGTTGGGGCTCGAAAAAATGAATACCGACGCTGCCGTTCCTGGTCTTAATCGGGAAAATGTCTATCGTCTTGAAGTGCTTCTGCCTGACTCAGTTACACTTCAGAAATTTGACCAATTGGTTTTGGCGTTGAGAAAGGCCATACGTGCCAACGTAGATTCGAACAAGGCGCTCGCCAACCTTCGAGACACCCTACTTCCTAAACTCCTCTCCGGCGAGTTGTCGACTGAAGCTCTTAGCAAACCTGTCGGGGCCACATAATGGACATAAAAAAACTCCGCGAAAACAAGCTGATCGTTGAAAAGGTCGAGGAGGCCCTGCAGGCAGCGTATTCGTCGAACCAGGAGTTTAATGAGGTATTGGATGAAGCCGAGCCTCTGTCATTCAAGAGCCTGCGCGACCCAGCTCACGAATATTTGGTGAAGGTAAGTGACGCTCTGTATTGGGTTGAGCGAGACGCCTATCTGGATGAACTGGACCACTGGGAAGGGCAGCGCCAGGTCGATCAACATGAAGCTGCGACGGCATTCATCAAGAGCTCTGATCAGCAAGCCGTTTTTCTTGATCTCGTGGATGCGATTCGTTTCGGGAGAATTGCTCCGTTTGTCGGAGCAGGGCTCTCCAAACCCTGCGGATATCCGATGTGGGGAGAGGCTCTGCGCAAGGTCGCGCAAAAACTCGATGGCCTCGGTGCGCCGGATATCGAGCCACTGATGGCGCGCTACGACTATTTGCAAGCCGCACAGGTGTTGCATGACGCGGGTGCCCAACAGGTGCAGCATTTCATCAAGACCGAGTTCCGGCAGCGAGGCGCCATCAACGGGCCAGTCAGGCTACTGCCAGAACTTGCCAGCGGCTGCATCGTTACCACCAATTTCGACACCGTGATCGAAGATCTGTTTCGTGATCGGAATCAGGCACTGGATGGTTATATGCACGGGACGCAGGCCGGTAACAACTTCGTGCAGCGGCTATTGCGTGGCGAACGCTGCATTCTGAAACTGCACGGCGACGCCGGACAACCCAACACCCATGTGTTCACCCAGGCGCAATATCAGCTGGCGTATGGTGGTGCCGGGGGAGCGCCCTTCGCATTCCAGAACCAATTGCCCAAAGCGTTGAGGCAAATTTTCATTAGCCATTCCTTGTTGTTCCTGGGCTGCAGCTTGGAGCAGGACAAGACACTCGACCTGTTTAAGTCGGTCGTAGATGAGGGAGCGTTTGAAATCCCGGATCATTTTGCTTTGCTGAATGAGCCCTCGGGGGCACAAGATCTCGCTCGTAAGGAAGACCGGTTGCTGAAATTGAAGATTCGGCCACTGTGGTACGCAACGCCAACTGATGCTGATGGCAAGCCGGATCACAGCCTTCTTGAGCAGATTCTTAAACTCGCCATTGCGGTGGCGCGTAAACAGGTGGTGTTTTAATGAGCACCTCTGCAGCGCAGATTGACTTATGGCGTGGCGCCGCCTCCGAAACCCAAAACCTCGAATTCAAAGAGGCGGGTACTCAATACGACACTCGGAAGCTGTGCCGATATTGTGTGGCCATTGCCAACGAAGGTGGCGGCCATTTGGTGCTAGGTATTTCTGACAAGCCACCACGCGCGGTGGTGGGCAGCCAGGCCTTTCCCGACTCCCAAGATATCGCGGAGAAGCTGTTCCATTGGGTCGGATTTCGCGTGGACGTGGAGTCCATTGCGCATCCAGACGGGCGGGTGGTGGTATTCAGCATTCCTGCCCGCCCCAGAGGTACTGCCTATCACTACGAAGGCGCCTATTTGATGCGCTCGGGCGAAGAGCTGGTGCCGATGAGCGAAGACCAATTACGCAAGATCTTCGCTGAAGGGCAGCCTAGCTGGCTGGAGAACCCAGCGCTGAAGGATCTATCGGGGCAAGACGTAGTGCAATTGCTGGATACGCAAGCCTACTTCGACTTAATGCGCTTACCTTACCCCACTGACCAGACTGGGGTGCTAGCCCGTTTGCTGGATGAACGCCTGATCGAGCGCAGCGCGACTGGCTTCAATATCTTACACATCGGGGCGGTACTGCTGGCAAAGAATATGCGGCAGTTCCCGGACATCAGCCGCAAGGCTGCGCGCGTGATCGTGTACGCAGGCGAGTCCAAGATGCAGACCATCTCGGATTTGACCGGTGAAAAGGGCTACGCGGTTGGCTTTGCTGGGCTGGTGCAGTATGTGATGGGAAAGTTGCCGCAGAATGAGGTGATCGAGGGGGCCATTCGTAAGGAGGTCAAGCTGCTACCCGAGGTGGTAGTTCGAGAGCTGCTTGCGAATGCGCTGATTCATCAGGATTTCGACATGGGTGGAACTTCACCAGTGGTGGAGATTTTCAGCAAGCGCGTGGAAATTTCGAATCCGGGGGAGCCCATTGTGCCAGTGGCGCGGTTCATCGACGGTTACCAGTCTCGCAATGAGCGGCTGGCCGACTTGATGCGTCGTTTTGGAATTTGCGAAGAGAAGAGCAGTGGTATTGACCGTGTGATCGAGGCAGCCGAGCTCATGCAACTGCCAGCACCAGAATTCCTGACTAGTCATCGTCGAACGATAGTCGTGATTCACGGTCCGCGTTCCTTCCGCGAAATGAATGGCAGCGACCGGGTTCGGGCTTGTTATCAGCACTGCGTTCTGCAGTACGTGTTGCGTAAGCAGATGACCAACCAGTCGTTGCGCGAACGATTCGGTTTATCTGAAGGTAATAGCAACACTGTGTCGCAAATCATCACTGCGACTATGGAGCAGGGTTTGGTGAAAGTTGACCCCAACGCACCCGACTCACGGCGTTATGCACGGTACATCCCGGAATGGGCGTAGCCGTCATTTCATCGCAAACGGGAGGTGCTTGGCGGTTTAAATACAAGCCATTGATTTATAACGACTTTTTTATTTCATCGCAAACCGGGCCAGTCCATGCTCTGTGGGAATGCATAGGGATTTCAACATGCTGAACGAACAACAACTCGAAGAACTCTGCCTTGGCTGGTTTCAGGAAGCTGGCTGGCGCGTGGCTCCGGGCCCAGACATTGCCCCAGACAGCAGCTCACCGGAGCGTACTGATTATCGCCAAGTGCTCCTGCGCGAGCGCCTCCTTATCTCGTTGGCCCGGATCAATCCGCATCTGCCGCCGACAGCCCTGGAACAGGCCGTGCATGCGCTACAGTCGGTTAGCGAGCCGCAGATCGTGGTGCGCAACCGCAGCGTGCACCGCCTGCTGTTGAATGGCGTGATGGTGGAGTTTGCGCTTGGTGATGAGAAGAAGACCGATCTGGTGCACTTTATCGACTTTACGCAGCCCAGCAACAATGACTTCCTGGTCGCTAACCAATTCACGATCACCGGTAATAAACAGCCCCGTAGGCCCGATGTAATCGCCTTTGTGAACGGCCTTCCGCTGGCAGTGGTGGAGCTGAAAAATCCTGCGAACGAGCAGACCGATGTGTGGGATGCATTCAACCAGTTGCAAACCTACAAGGACGAAATTAGCGACCTATTCAACAGCAATGCTGCCCTGGTGGTGAGCGATGGTTGGACGGCACGGGTTGGTGCGCTCACTGCGAACGCGGAGCGCATGCTCCCCTGGCGTACCATTGCCAACGAAGACGACCGGCCGCGCCTGCAGATGGAGCTCGAAACCGTGGTGCGAGGCTTCTTCAAGCCCGAGCTGTTTCTGGACTATGTGCGGCACTTCATACTGTTTGAGCAGGATGGCGACACCATTATCAAGAAGATCGCCGGATACCATCAGTTCCACGCGGTGCGCGAGGCAGTACGCGCCACAGTGATTGCCGCTCAGGATGCCGACAAAGGCTTGCTGGAAGTGTATGAAGAGCGCGCCACATACGGTAAGGAGGTCAAACCCGGCTCGCGTAAGGCCGGGGTGGTGTGGCACACGCAAGGCTCCGGCAAGAGCATCACAATGGCCTGTTATGCGGGCAAACTGTTGCAACAGCCCGAGATGAGGAACCCGACGCTTGTAGTTGTGACCGATCGCAATGATCTGGACGGCCAATTGTTCGCAACGTTCAGTGCTGCCAATGATCTGCTCAAGACTAACCCGGTGCAAGCCGGAGGCCGAGACGAGTTGCGCGAGATGCTGGCTTCGCGCGAGGCAGGAGGCATCATCTTTACAACGGTGCAGAAATTCGCACTGCTGGAAGGTGAAAAGACGCACCCGCTCCTTTCTGGCCGCAGCAATATCGTGGTGATTTCAGATGAGGCCCACCGCAGCCAGTACGGCACCAAAGGGCGGCTGGACACCAAGACCGGCAAGTACGTATTCGGATACGCAAAGCACTTGCGCGATGCACTGAAGAATGCCACCTTCATCGGCTTCACCGGGACGCCCATTGCGCTGGAAGACAAAGACACGCGCGCGGTGTTCGGTGACTACGTCAGCATCTACGACATCCAGGATGCGGTGGACGATGGCGCCACTGTGCCCATCTTCTACGAGAGCCGTCTTGCAAAGTTGGACGTGAACCAGGCCGAGATCGACGCGCTCAATGAACAGGTCGAGGAAGTTGTCGAGGACGACGAGGACATCGCCAGCCGCGAGAAAACCAAGAGCGAGTGGGCCACATTGGAGAAGCTGGTTGGTTCGGCACCCCGGCTGCAGCAGGTGGCGCGGGACCTGATCCAGCATTTTGAAGCGCGGGTTTCAGTGGTGGATGGTAAGGCCATGATCGTTTGCATGAGCCGTGACATTTGCGTGCAGCTCTACAACGCCATTTGTGTCGGTGACGAGGACAACCCACCGCTGCGGCCCGAGTGGCACAGCACCGATCCTGAGCAAGGCGAGATCAAGATCATCATGACGGGTTCGGCCGCCGATAAGGCGCTGCTTCAGCCGCATCTATACAGCAAGCAGACAAAGAAGCGGCTGGAGACCCGCTTCAAGGACGTGAAGGACCCGCTGAAGCTGGTGATCGTGCGTGACATGTGGCTGACGGGATTCGATGCGCCATGCTGCCATACCATGTACATCGACAAACCGATGAAGGGCCACAATCTGATGCAGGCCATCGCACGCGTTAACAGGGTGTTCAAGAACAAGCCAGGCGGCCTTGTCGTCGATTACATTGGCATAGCCAACGAATTGAAGGCTGCACTCAAGACCTACACCGATGCCAAGGGTAAGGGTGATCCCACCCACAATTCCGCCGAAGCTCTCGCCGTGTTGCTTGAGAAGATGGACGTTGTGCGCGGCATGATGCACGGCTTCGACTACAGCGCTTTTGAAGAGAAAGCACTCCAATTGCTGGTGCCTGCAGCTAACCATATTCTTGGACTAAAGGACGGCAAGACGCGCTTCCTCGACACCATGGTGGCAGTGGCCAAGGCGTTCTCGCTTTGCGGCACCTTGGATGAAGCGGCACTTTTGCGCAAGGAGATAGCATTCTTCTCGGCCATCAAGGCCGCCATCGCAAAATTCACAACCGTGGACAAGAAGCGCAGCGATGCGGAGAAAAACAGTGCCCTCAAGCAGATCCTGGACAATGCCATCATCTCCGATGGGGTGGCGGATGTATTTGCCTTAGCCGGACTGGACAAGCCCAACATTGGCCTTTTGTCGGACGAGTTCCTCGAAGACGTGCGCCAAATGGACAGCCGGAATCTGGCCATCGAGCTACTGGAAAAGCTTCTGCGCGACGAGATCAAGTCCAAATCCCGCAACAACGTCGTGCAGGAGAAAAAGTACGGCGACCGCCTGTTGGAGACGTTGCGTAAGTATCACAACCGCGCAATTGAAACCGCCCAAGTCATCGAAGAGCTGATACAGATGGCCAAAGAGTTCCAGGCCACGCTGGAGAGGGAGGCCGCGCTTGGTCTCAGCCCCGATGAAGTTGCCTTCTACGATGCACTGGCCAACAACGAAAGCGCTGTGCGCGACTTGGGGGACGAGGTGCTAAAAAAGATCGCCGTTGAGATCACCGAAAAGCTGCGCGCCAGCACCTCGGTAGATTGGCAGGTGCGTGAGAGCGTACGCGCCAAGTTGCGCATTCTCGTACGGAGATGCCTGCAGAAATGGAAGTACCCGCCGGACCAGCAGCCTAATGCTGTGGAACTGGTGCTGAAACAGGCGGAAGAACTGTCCAACTGCTGGACAAACTAATAACAAAGTGATGGCAGCAAATCTGCTGCCGGGAGATTTAAATGGCAATTTGGCTTGTTCGTGCAGGGGCGCATGGCGAATACGAACAGAAGTTCATTCAGGAGAATCGGGTCTACGTTACCTGGGATGACCTGAATCTTGATCTCTCGAAACTGCAACAACGTAGTGAGCTGACGGCAGCAATGGTCGAGCGCTATCCTGACGCCAAACCGAAAGCCGTGCTGAACTGGGTAAGTCAAGTCTGGCCGTTCGCACACGAAATGCAGCTGGGTGATCTGGTCGTTCTGCCATTGAAGTCGCAGCCTACGGTCTACATTGGTGAGATCTCCGGCGACTACCATGTTGAGATGGCTGGCCCTAGCCCCTTCTTCCACTGGCGATCTGTCAAGTGGATCGGCGAGACGATCCCTCGCACTCATTTTGGGAAAGACCTGTTGTTCTCGTTCGGAGCGTTTCTCACGATCTGCCGTATCCAACGCAACAACGCAGAACAGCGAATCGCAGCCATGCGTGCTAATGGTTGGAAGGCCGAAACATTGGCAGCGCCGGCGAAGGCAGCGACAGCATCTACGACTGACGTAGAAGCGGCCGATACTGATTTGGATGAATTGGCCCGGGATCAGATCGCAGCACTCCTCATAGCACGCTTCAAAGGGCACGGGCTGACGCGGCTAGTTGAGGGCATCTTGAAGGCACAGGGTTATACCACCTACCGCAGTCCGGAAGGTGCGGACGGTGGTGCCGACATCCTGGCTGGCTCCGGCCCACTGGGCTTTTCCGCGCCGCGTTTGTGCGTGGAGGTAAAGTCCGAGGACTCGCCGATTGGACGCGAGCCGGTGGACAAGCTGCTAGGGGCCATGACCAAGTTCAATGCTGATCAAGGTTTGTTTGTGGCATGGGGCGGTTTCAAAGGCAATGTACAAAAGGAGTTGGCATCGCAGTTTTTCCGATTGCGTTTGTGGACGCAGAAGGAGCTGCTCGAACAGCTGTTCGAGCAGTACGAACGCCTAGATGAAGACCTTAAGGCCGAGCTTCCGCTGAAACGGATTTGGATGGTCGCTTCGCAGGACGAGGCGCTCTGACGCGCCATCGGCCAGCAAGTGTCCGTGGGTGAGGTTCTGGCGCGTATCCCGACCGAATCGCAGAAGACCCGAGACATTACCGGTGGTCTGCCACGCGTGGCGGAACTGTTCGAAGCACGTTCGCCGAAAGACGCGGGCATGCTGGCGGAAGTCACCGGTACCGTGGCCTTCGGTAAGGAAACCAAGGGCAAGCAGCGTCTGGAAATCACCGACATGGACGGCAACAAGCACGAGTTCCTGATTACCAAGGACAAGCAAGTGCTGGTGCACGACGGCCAGGTGGTGAACAAGGGCGAGATGATCGTGGACGGCCCAGCCGATCCGCAAGACATCCTGCGCCTGCTGGGTATCGAAGCGCTGGCACGCTACATCGTTGACGAAGTGCAGGACGTGTACCGACTGCAGGGCGTGAAGATCAACGACAAGCACATCGAGGTGATCGTTCGCCAGATGCTGCGCCGCGTGCAGATCACCAACGCCGGCGACACCGACTACATCGTCGGCGAGCAGGTGGAGCGTTCCGAACTGCTGGAAGAAAACGATCGCGTCAATGCCCTGAACAAGATCCCTGCAACGTACGAAAACGTACTGCTGGGTATTACCAAGGCATCGCTGTCGACCGACTCCTTCATCTCGGCCGCATCGTTCCAGGAAACCACCCGCGTGCTGACCGAAGCCGCGATCATGGGCAAGCGCGATGGCCTGCGCGGCCTGAAGGAAAACGTCATCGTCGGCCGCCTGATCCCAGGCGGTACCGGCCTGGCCTTCCACCGCGCCCGCAAAGAGAAGGAAGTGTGGGAAGCCGAAGGTAAGCGTCAACGCATTGCCGTCTTGAGGACCGCGCCACTTTAACCGATGATGTTCCCAACACCGCTGGGAAGCGGAGTTAAACGCCGGCCAGTTGGTCGGCGCAGTTCCAGGGCAGGAAGTCGTCAACCCGATTCACGGGATGGTCGGCGATATGGGCCAGCACGTAGCGCAGCCAGGCTTCGGGGTCGACACCGTTCAGCTTGGCCGTTCCGATCAGCCCATACATGGTGGCAGCGCGTTCGCCGCCACTGTCTGCACCTGCAAACAGGAAGGTGCGACGGCCCAGGGCCACGCCGCGCAGGGCCCGCTCGGCGGCGGAGTTGTCGATATCGATACGGCCATCGTCGCAGTAGCGCGTCAGCGCCGGCCATAGTTTGAGTGAGTAAAGGATGGCGGCCGCCGTATCGGACGTAAGCGTCCGTTCAATACCGTATTGAATGAAGCGCCTACTTCCCTGATGATGTGAACACACCGCTGGGAAGCGGCGTGTAGTTAATTGGAAGGTGCGAGCTGCGCCGCGCAGTTCCAAGGCAGGAACTCGTTAACGCGGTTGACGGGGTGGTCGGCGATGTGGGCCAGCACATAGCGCAGCCAAGCTTCGGGGTCGACACCGTTTAGCTTGGCCGTGCCGATCAGCGCATAGATGGCGGCTGCGCGTTCGCCGCCGCTGTCTGCACCGGCAAACAGGTAGTTGCGGCGACCCAGGGCAACGCCGCGCAGGGCGCGCTCTGCGGCCGAGTTGTCGATCTCGATCTGGCCATCATCGCAATAGCGGGTCAGCGCTGGCCACAGCTTGAGCGAGTACGTGATGGCAGCGGCCGTGTCGGACTTGTTCGACAAGGTGGTGAGCGTGGCGCGCAGCCAGCGTTCAAGATCGTCCAGCAAGGGGCGTGCGCGCAGCAATCGAGCGTCGCGCCGCAGATCCGGTGGCTGGCCCTGGATCTCGGCTTCAATGGCATAGAGCGCGCCGATACGCCGCAACGCCTCGGTGGTCACGGTCGATGGCCGTGCCACATGCAGGTCATGGAATTTGCGTCGCGCGTGCGCCCAGCACGCGGCTTCGCGTACCTGGCCGCTGTCGAAGATGGCATCGAAGCCGGCATACGCATCGGCCTGAAGGATGCCTTTAAATTGGGCCAGGTGGGTTTGCGGGTGGATGCCTTTGCGATCTGGGCTATAGGCAAACCAGACAGCCGGCGGCACCGCCGATGCGCTGGCACGATCATCGCGCACATAGGTCCACAGGCGTGCCGTGCGCGTTGTACCGTTTCCAGGTGCAAGCACCGGAATTGGGGTGTCATCAGCATGCAGCTTGGTGGCGGCAAATACGTGGCACCGAACCGCATCAACCAAGGGGCGCAGCAAGCTGCTAGCGGCGCCAACCCAATTGGCCAGCAGCGAACGATCCAACTCGATGCCTTCGCGCGCATAGATCACGCTCTGGCGATACAGCGGCAGGTGGTCAGCGTACTTTGCCACCAGCACGTGAGCCAGCAGGCCAGGGCCAGCAATCCCTCGTTGCACCGGCCGACTTGGCGCAGGTGCCTGCACGATGACGTCGCAGCAGCTGCAGGCCAGCTTCGGACGCACGTGGCGGACCACGCGGAAGCTGGCTGGCACATATTCCAACTGCTCCGATACATCCTCGCCAAGGTGGCGCAAGCCGCCGCCGCATGCCGGGCAGGCATCTACCTCCGGGGTATGCACGCATTCATCGCGTGGCAGATGATCTGGCAACGGCTTGCGCGCCGCCTTGCGGCGCGCTGGCGGGTTGGACTCTGGTTCGGCCTCTTCGGCGGCGCCCGTTTCAGCCTCCAGGTCTTCCAACTTCAACTCCAGCTGCTCGATCTGGCGTTCCAACTTTTCGGAACGGCGGCCAAACTGCATGCGCTGCAGTTTGGCGATCAACAGCTTTAGGTGTTCAATCTCTGCCGCGCGGGTGTCGAGCTGCGCCGTCAGGCGCTGCACTTGCTCGTCGCGCGCCAACAGCATTGCCTTCAGGGCGGCAATGTCGTCAGGGAGATCGGTGGCGGTCAGCATGCGTCTCAGTTTACGAGAATGCTGTCATGTTTACAAGGCCGACTGTGGGCGCCAAGTTCGCTCGGGCCGGCGCCAGTCAATGCCTTCCAGTAGCATCGACAACTGCGCCTGCGTCAGTGCCACACTGCCGCTGCTGGCCTGTGGCCAGATGAAGCGGCCATGCTCAAGCCGTTTGGCCAACAGGCACAAGCCGTCGCCGGTCCACCACAACAATTTGATCAAATCACCGCGCCGGCCACGGAACACAAACACGTGGCCGCTAAATGGATCTTCCGCCAGCGCGGTCTCTACCTTCGCAGCCAGGCCGTTGAATCCGCTGCGCATGTCGGTGGTGCCGGCCGCCAGCCAGACTTTGGTTCCCGCCGGTAGGCCGATCATCGCAGCACCCGATCCAGTATTTGCGCCAACGTAGAGGGATCTGCTTGACCGTCAATGCGCAATCTCACACGCCCAATCTCCAGCGTGATGGCACCGGTGTTGGGCTGTTCCGGCACTGGCGCTGTTGTTGGCGCCGCCAACATCACCGGCAGCAACGCAGCCTCCTGCGTTGACCCATCGGGCACCGGCAGTTCCGCCTCGAACAACTTGCGCCAACTGAATACCTGGTTTGCGTTCACGCCGTGTTCGCGCGCTATGCGAGCGACCGAGGCGCCAGGCTCCAAGGTCAACGCGACGAGCCTGCGCTTAAACTCCAGGGAGTGGCGCCGGTAATTACCTCTCGGCGCGCGCTGAATGACTGGTTGAAAATTCGTGTCCATAATCAAATTTGTGGGCACAACTGCTGTGCCAAAATTCAATCATGGCTGGGACCTGCTAGACGGTCCAGACGGTGGTGACTGTACGCTTACTATCGGACTTGCGCGATAGTGTTGCGAGCGTAGCGTGCAGCCAGCGCTCAAGATCGTCGAGCAGTGGCCTGGCATGCTGCTGACGAGCGCTGCACCGCTCGTCAGGTGGTTTGCCCCGTATGCTTTCTTCGATGGCATACAGTTCGCCGATCCGGCGAAGCGCTTCGGTGGTTAAGGGCGATGGCCGCGCTGCGTGCAGATCGTAGAACTTGCGGCGGGCATGAGCCCAGCATGCTGCTTCGAGTACCTGGCCGTTCTCGTACACGGCATTAAACCCTGCGTAGGCGTCCGCCTGCAGGATGCCGCAGAAGTTGGCCAGGTGCGTCTGCGGATGCTCGCCTTTGCGGTCCGGCGTGTAAGCAAACCACACGGCCGGAGGCGTACTGTCACCGCTTGCGCGATCATCGCGCACATAGGTCCAAAGACGCGCCGTGCGAGTCTTGCCGTTGCCGGGCGCCAGCACCGGCAGCGGCGTGTCGTCGGCGTGCAGCTTGGTGGCGGCAAACACGTGGCTGCGCAGCGCATCGACCAGCGGCCGCAGCAGGGCTCCAGCGGCGCCGACCCAGCTTGCCAACAAGGCGCGCTCCAGATCAAGGCCTTCACGTGCGTAGATAGTGCTTTGGCGATACAGCGGAATGTGGTCCGCAAACTTGGCGACCAATACATGTGCCAGCAAGCCAGGGCCGGCTAAGCCGCGCTCAATCGGACGACTGGCAGCCGGCGCCTGCACAATGGTGTCGCAGCAGGTGCATGCCAGCTTGGGGCGCACATGACGGATCACGCGGAAACTGGCAGGAACATATTCCAGCTGCTCCGACACGCTTTCGCCCAACTGCTTCAACTTGCCGCCGCAGTCTGGGCACGCCTCGCTGGCGGGCATTTGCACACGTTCCTCGCGTGGCAAGTGGGCTGGTAATGGCTTACGCTCAGCCTTCTTGCGCGGCGCCACTTCCACCGGTGCCTGTGCTTCCGCCACGGCGGCCTCGGCTTCCAGGTCTTCCAGTTGCAGTTCCAGTTGCTCGATCTGCGCGTCCAGCTTTTCCGAACGGCGACCGAACTGCATGCGTTTCAGTTTCGCCAGTACCAACTTCAAATGCTCAATCTCGGCGGTGCGCGTAGATAGTTCCGCGCTCAGGTGAGCCACCTTCGCTTCGCTCGCCAGCAACGCAGCGTCGCGTGCGAGCAGCATGGCTTTGAGCGCTTCGATATCGTTGGGCAGTTCGGCGGCGTTGAGCATGCGACCTAGTTTACGCAGATCGTGTCATGTTTACAAGGCCGATTGCGGCCGCCAGGTACGTTCCGGCCGGCGCCAGTCAATCCCTTCCAACAGCATCGACAACTGGGCTTGAGTCAGCGCGACACTGCCGCTGCTGGCTTGCGGCCAGATGAAGCGACCGCGCTCCAGGCGCTTCGCCAGTAAGCATAAGCCGTCGCCGGTCCACCAAAGCAGCTTGATCAAGTCGCCACGCCGGCCACGGAATACAAACACGTGGCCACTGAACGGGTCTTCTTCCAGGGCCGTCTGCACTTTCGCCGCCAAGCCGTTGAAACCGCTGCGCATGTCGGTGACGCCGGCTGCGAGCCAGACCTTCGTACCCGCTGGCAGGCCGATCATCGCAGCACACGCTCCAATACTTGAGCAAGCGTGGCGGCGTTGGCTTGGCCTTCGATGCGCAACCGCACACGTCCAATTTCAAGAGTGATTGTTCCAGTCGCCGCTTCTGATTCCGGCACCTGTTCCTGCGTCGCTACGACCACCGGCAGCAAATCGCTGGACTGCGCAGGCGCAGCTGCTACAAGCTGTCCTGCTTCGTACAGCTTCCGCCAAGTGAACACCTGGTTCGCATTGACGCCATGCTCACGCGCCAGTCGCGCCACCGAGACGCCGGGTTGCAAGGTCATTTCGACGAGCGCGCGCTTGAACTCCAAGGAATGCTGGCGATATTTGCCGCGTGGCCCGCGCTGAGTGACTGGTTGAAAATTTGTGTCCATGATCAAATTTGTGGGCACAAATGCTGTGCCAAAATTGGATCATGGCCGGGCGTGGTTAATGCGTCCAGACGGTGCTGGCAAGACGCTTACAGCCGAAGAGCGCAAAGCGCTGCTGGAAGCAGAACGCGCCGCCATCGTGGCCGAACTGCCAGCGGACGAACCGCACCACAGCGACGAAGCGTAATCCGCTTCAACGCCAGCAAAAACGCCACCCTCGGGTGGCGTTTTTTTTTGCGCTACGGCAGAGCCCGTGTCACACCATGGGGTCACACCCCGAGGGTGACACGGGCTCTTCAGTTGATCCTGGCCTTGATCAGCACAGGCAGGTGATCGGATGGGAAGCGGCCGTGGAGTTAATCGGTCAGTGTTGCGTAGCTCAATACCTTCACGTGCGGGCTGGCGAAGATGCGGTCAATACGCTCTGTCAGTGGGCTGTCGATTTTAAATCTGTTGAAAGTACCAACCGGGCCATAGGCTGGCTTCGCGCTGATATCGAATGCATCGGCCAGCCGAGACTTCATGATGGCAACCTGTTCGGTCTCGGGACGGAATTCAAATCGCCGGCCACGATCACTGGCTCGGAGCCGGCAATTTCCTTCACCTTTCGCAGCATGAGCTTAGCCGATTCCCGGCGCGCCACCTCGCCTTCGTGGTCGAAGTGAACGGAGAAGAAGTAGAACTTGCGGCCAGTCTGGCGATCCCGCAGTTGCGCCCAGGAGGCGATATGGTTGCAGCAAGTAGCATCCCACCCCAACGTTGTCATGCTCCACGATGGGTAGTTCGGGCTCACCAGTATAGGCGAGACGCATTGCTGGAAGCCCGCTGGCGCGAATTGGTAGGGTCTAATTAACAAACTGCTGCAAAAATGCCACCATTGGGTGGCGTTTTTATTTGCGCCAGCCCCAGAAATATTGTCAGGCGCCAATTGCATACTACAATCAGTATTTTCTGCATTTTGTTTGAGAGCGCTATGGCCGAATCCCTCCAAATCACCTGTGACGCGACGACTGTGGGCGATGATGGAAAAATGTACCTGCATGAGTCGATGTTCAGCGGCCTGTATGACTTGCCAAACAATCATGCGGAAATCGTGGCACGCCTGCACCCTGCCAAGCGCAAGCTGTTTGATGCACTGGTAGGCGGCGAGGAGATCGAGGTCGAGACGAAAGACGCGAAGGGTGCCGTTGTCAAGGTCAGGCTGGACAATGATGTCACGATCCATGTAAACCAGCGCTACGGCGGTGTGCGCCGCTTCAGCTATTCGTCCATTATCGCAAAACATGCCCGGAGCTATGGCGAAGTCCAGGCGCGAGGTTTCGATGCCAATTGCGAGCCGGTGATTCGCCAGATGCCTGACCGCAGTTTCAGGATCATTTTCAACACGATGCCACCGCGTAGGCATGCGCTTGGGGCAGCCTTCAATATGGATCACTTCGGCGCCCACATGGTCAAGCTGACCGAGTCCAAGATGACCTGGGATGATCGTGACGTATTTCACCTTCCCTCCGCGACTGAGGCGGAAATTCGCGCCATTTTGCAGTTCATGCTCACTTACGGGAAGGCCTGAGGCCACGAGATGTGACCTCACTCGTTTCTCGACTACTTTTTATCGCTTGCCGCGGCCTTCGAATCGTCAATCAATTCGAACTTGCCGTCGGATGTCATGAAGAAGGTGCAGTCTGCACCGGTTGCACAGCCGCTGACATGCTTTTTGCCGGGCGCTTGCATCAGGTAAGAGCCGGGGCCCAGCTTGGTTTCAGGGGCGCCATCGGATTTATGCACGAAAGTGCCGGACATGATCACGATCTTCAGCGCGTGGGTGTGGTGGTGCAGGGCGTTGACCTGCCCGGCGTCGAACTTCACCAGCACGCCGTAAGGGCCGCCTTTCATCCAGTCGCCCCACAGCTTAGCAACCTTGGTGCCGGCAACCGGGCCGGCTTCCCATTTCACCGACTCGGCCGGCCAGACCACATCTTCCATGGCCTTGCCTTTATCCTTGGCTGGAGAGTTGGCGCTCAGCAGGGTGGAAACCGCTAGTACCGCAAATGCCATTTTTTTCATGATGGGGCTCCTTCTTATGGTTGGCGGGGAAACTGGCGTCCAATTATCGTTATAGCCCATCCACAGCGGATTCCAAGTTGGTAGGCAGCGACACTCCTGTGCTGAAACGCCCGGCCTGGACGCTGATTCCAGCCGAGCCCGTGTCACACTTGGGGTGTGACCCCATGGTGTGACACGGGCTCGGCTGTAGGTGGGGTATATTGCTTCGATGGAGAGCGTCGAAGAGCTTGAGCGGTGGTTCAGGATGGCGGGCGTGCACTCGCTGAATGCCTGTGTCGGGCCGCTTCCCGGATCAGGGGCTGCGTTGGGGCGGTGGACCAGCGATGGGCCTGAACACGCCATCCGTTCCGTGAGCCCGCATCCGGGCACCTATCGGCTGGCCTTGATGATGGAGCCGCTCGATGCGCGTATATGGCACGGCGATACGCCGGTCTGGGGCGGCACCATCGGCGCCAGCCGCTTCCGTCTTTGCCCGCCGGGGGAGCAGGGGCGCTGGAGCCAGTTGAGCGGCTGCGATATCGTCAACGTCTTCCTGCCGGTGCAGCTGCTGGACCGCCTGGCGGCGCAGCGCGGCGAGGATATCGATGCCACGCTGGCCGCTAGCCAGTTCACTTCCGACCGCATGGTGTTCGACCTGGTGCGCAAGATGCTCGATGCGCAGGCGCTGGCCGGGCCGCTGGCGGCGGAGATGTGCGACCACCTGGCCATGGCCCTGGCTTGCTACCTGCTCGAACATTATTCGCGGCCGGCGCAGGGCGCCGACAGCTCCCTCGGCGGTGCGCGCCTGCGCCGCGTGCTGCGGCATATTTCAGATCACCTGGATGCGCCGCTGGCCAATGCGGAACTGGCATCCCTGTGCGGCATGAGCGCGGCGCATTTCTCGCGCGAGTTCCATCGGGCGGTCGGTTTGCCGCCGCATCGTTATGTGCTGACCCGGCGCCTGGAGCAGGCATGTGTGGCACTCGCAGGCCGGGAGGCGCGCATTGTCGACATTGCGGAGGAGTTCGGGTTTCATAGTGCCAGCCATTTCACGCGCGCTTTCGCGACGCAGTACGGCCTGTCGCCTGCTGCGTGGCGCGCCAGCCGCTGTAACAATTGTTAAAAGCAGGATTGTGCAAATTGCGCGCGTTTTTGCACGCGCCGCCTCTTTGATCGGCCACAGAATCTCCAGTTCCAAACCACAACAAATGGAGAGAGAACATGGCTTTACTTCGAAATTCACTGATGCTTCTCGCGCTGGCGGCAGCGGGTGCTGCCCAGGCCGACAATATCTCGCTGCGCATCGGCTTTGCTGAAGGCCGTAGCGGGGCGGAGTTCAAACCCCTGCATGCGGAAGTGGGCAAGTTTGCGGTGACGCCCAATGTGCGCCAGGGCGCGGAGGATGACCAGTGGGTGGTGGTCGCTAAGGATGCCCAGGGCCGCGTGCTGCATGAGGTGAGCGTCAACAATGGCTTGCGCCGCCACGTGGAGACCTTCAATCCGCGTTCGGGCGCTATCGACCTGTCGACCACGGTGCAGCAGCGTGAGGGCAGCTTTGAGGTGTCGCTGCCATTCGACAAAGCCACCGCGAGCGTGGAGGTGCTGCCGAAGAAGGGTGCCAGCACCGGCGCCAAGACGGCTCTTGCAGCACCTGCGGCGCTGGCGCGTTTCGATCGCGGCACCCTGGAACAGGCGGCAGCGAGCGGCAAGACCTCGCGCTCGGCCATGCTGGCGGCGACGCCTTCCGCCACCGCGACGACCATCCTGAACAACGGCAGCGCGGCGACGCATATGGACTATGTCTTCATCGGCGACGGCTACACCGCTGCGGAAATGGATAAGTGGCGCGCCGATGCGCAGAAGGTGATCAATGGCTTCCTGGCCGATCCGCTGTTCAATGCCAACCGCGCTTCGATGAATATCCATCGCGTCGACGTGGCCAGCAACCAGTCGGGCGTGGACGAACTCGATAAGGGCATTTATCGCGATACGGCGATGGATGGGGAATTCGCTTGCTACAACATCGAACGCCTGCTGTGCGTGAACAATACCAAGGCGACCAATATCGCGGCTTCCGTGCTGGCGCCCGATGCGCGCGATGTGATTGTGGTGATCGCGAACTCGACGCGCTACGGTGGTTCCGGCGGCGCGGTGGCAACGCTGTCGATGCATGAGCAGTCGATCGAGGTGGCCTTGCATGAAATCGGCCATACGGCGTTCGCATTGGCGGACGAATACGAGTACGGCACCTGCAACACCAGCAGCGAGCCCACCGAAGTCAACGTGTCGCTGAACGGCACGCGTTCCGTCAAATGGGGCAGCCTGATTTCCGGCAGCACCGCAGTGCCGACCGGACTTGGCGTGTACCCGAACGGTACTGTCGGCACTTTCGTGGGCGCGCAGTACTGCGGCTCGGGCAAATACCGTCCGACAGAGAACTCGCGCATGCGCACGCTGGGGTATCCGTGGCATGCGGTGAATGAAGGCGCGGTGAAGAAGGTGTTTGCCAAGTACACCGGCTCCGGTTCGGTCACGCAGACCGGTACCCTGGCCAACGGCGGCAGCGCCATTGCGCCTAGCGCGTCGCCTGGCTGGGTGCAGGCCGGCGCCGGCACCTTCTCGCTGCAACTGAGCGGTCCTTCCGGTGCCGACTTCGACCTGTTCCTGTACAAGTGGTCGGGCAGCGCCTGGACCAAGGTCGCTTCCAGCGAGGGCAATACGTCCAGCGAGTCGATCAGCTACAACGGCACGGCGGGCTATTACTACGCGCAGGTGAAGTCGTATTCGGGCAGCGGCAACTATTCGCTGACCTACGCTTTCCCTAAGCCTTGATCTCGCGCTGGCGTGCCTTTGTCAGCGAGGAGAATGCCTTGTCGTAGGACCATTGCACCAGTTCGACCAGGTAGTCTTCCGGAAAGCGGCGCACGTCGACGATCGTGACCCAATGGAAGCGGCCCATGTAGCGGGCCGGTTTCACGCCGGGCATGCCGGTGAGTTCGAGGAAGCGGTCGGGCGTGGCGCGGAAACTGAAGCGCCATTGTTCCGGTTCGCTGGTCTTGAAGTAGGCGAAGGTTTTGCCGCCGACCTTGTAGCTTAGTACATTGACCGGCGGTGCATGCAGCAGGCTGTCTGCGCCAGGCAGGCTGGCGCAGTGGGCTTTGACTTGAGTGATGTCCACTTTCGCTCCCGACTCGAAAGTGGACATTCTAGCGTCAACTGACCAGCAGTTTGGCCGATTTCAAGGTTGCGCTGTCCGGGCCCACCGAAATGGTGAAGTTGCCCGGTTCGACAACGCGCTTCATGTCGGCGTTGTAGAACTGCAGGTCGGCCGGCTTGATGTTGAAGGTGACGGTGCGCTTCTCGCCCGGCTGCAGCGTGATGCGCTGGAAGCCTTTCAGTTCCAGTACGGGACGGGTAGCGCTGCTGATGTCGTCGCGGATGTACATCTGCACCACTTCGTCGCCGGCGCGCTTGCCGGTGTTGGTGACGTCGACGCTGACTTTCGTGCTGCCGTTGGCGGCGATGGTGGCTTGCGCCAGGCGCGGCTCGCTGAATGCGAAGCTGGTGTAGCTCAGGCCATAGCCGAACGGGTAGAGCGGCTTGGTGCTGCCGTCGATGTAGCCGCGGCGGGCGCTTGGCTTGTGATTGTAGAAGATCGGCAGTTGGCCGACGTGGCGCGCTACTGACACCGGCATCTTGCCGCCCGGGTTGGCGCGGCCGAACAGGACGTCGGCGGCGGCGTGGCCGGTTTCCTGGCCGAGGTACCATCCTTCCACCAGCGCGTCGGCACGTTCGGCCAGCAGGTTGACCGACAACGGGCGGCCGTTAAGCAGGAAGACCACGGTTGGCTTGCCGAGGTCGAAGATGGCCTTGGCCAGTTCGTTCTGCTGGCCCAGCATATCCAGCGTCTGGCGGTCTCCCAGGTGGTTGTCGGCCCAGGCTTCGCGGCTGGTCTGTTCGTTGTCGCCCAGGACCATGATGATGGTGTCGGCGTTGCGCGCGGCGGCAACGGCTTCGGCAATCAGCTTGGCGTTGGTCTGCGGTGGGGTGAAGATGATTTCGTCCTTGCCCCAGATCCGTTCTTCGGTGATGCGCACGCCTTCGCGGTATTCGAGCTGGAAGCCCTGGCGCTGGCTTTCGGCTTGCAGGCCTTCGTACACCGAGACCACGTGGCGCGGCACGTCGGAATAGCCGCCGATCGGGGTGTCCTTGGCGTGGGTGCCGAGCAGCAGCACCTTGCCGACCTTCTTGCCGTCCAGCGGCAGCAGGCCTTTGTCGTTCTTCAGCAGCACGACGGCGCGCGCGGCAGCCTCGCGGGCCAGGGCAACGGCCTCCGGCGTGGCGGTCAGGCTGTCTGCAACGGCGGCGTCGACGTAAGGCTGTTCGAACAGGCCGGAGAGGAATTTCCATTCGAGGATGCGGGACACCACGGTGTCGATTTCTGCGACGCTGACCTTTTTCTCCTTTACCAGTTGTGGCAGGAGCTGGTAGCCGAAGGCGTCCGGGGTTTCGATGTCAACGCCGGCTTTGACGGCGCGCGTGGCGGCGTCCTTCGGCATGTCGGCGAGGCGGTGGCGGGTGATCAGTTCCTTGACGCCGAAGTAGTCGGATACTGTCAGGCCTTTGAAACCCCATTCTTCGCGCAGCACTTTGTGCAGCAGCCAGTGGTTGGCGTGCGATGGCAGGCCGCCGATCTCGTTATACGAAGGCATCACGGCGGCGGCATTGGTTTCCTTGATGATGCACTCGAATGGCGGGAAGAATTCTTCGCGCAGCGTGCGTTCGGTGACTTCGGCGGGACCGATGTTGGTGCCGCTTTCCGGTTGGCCGTGGCCGGTCATGTGCTTCAGCGTCGTGAACACCTTGTCCTTGGCCAGCTTGCGTTCCTCACCCTGGAAGCCCAGCACGGCTGCTTTGCCCATCTCGGCGCACACGTGCGGGTCTTCGCCGAAGGTTTCTTCGATGCGGCCCCAGCGCGGTTCGCGTGCCACGTCGACCACCGGCGCCAGTGCCAGGTTGGCGCCGCGGGCACGCATCTCGCGGGCGGCGACGCTGAATACCTTGCGTACCAGCGGCGGGTCGAAAGTCGATGCGAGCGCGATCGCCTGCGGGAAGCTGGTGGCGTCCTTCGCCACGTAGCCGTGCAGGGATTCTTCGTGCATGAACAGCGGAATGCCGAGGCGCGTCTGTTCGACGGCCCATTTCTGCGCGGCGTTGGTGTAGGTTGCGGTCTCCCGAGCGTTGCGGTTGGCGCGGGCGCCGTTGTCGCCGGCGCCGCCTGCTTCGGCGCCGCCCTGGCGGTCGGAAGGGCGGGCCAGCATGCCGAGGCCATTCGGGTAAGCCTTGGCGGCTTTCGCGGCCGAGAATTCACCGTTGGCGTCCTGGATGATGCCTTTCTCCTGCCAGATGCACAGCATTTGCGCGACCTTTTCCTCCAGCGTCATGCGACCGAGCAGGTCTTTTACGCGGGCCGGCACCGGCGCGGCGGGGTCTTTGTACAGGGGCCTTGCCGCTGCGGCAGCCATGGCTGCCGGCGTGCCGAGGGCGGCTACGCTAGCCGCGCCGGATAGGGATGTGAGGAACTGCCTGCGTTTCATGCTGTGTCTCCAGTAGTTGTATTCGTTTTATATTTTTCTTGAACCTGCTTAGCCTTCCATCTGCTCCAGCTCTTTGCCGCGCGTTTCATGCACATAGCGCAGGACGAAGAACAGGGAGATCACGGCGGCGACGGTGTAGATACCGTATGCGCCAGCCAGGCCGATGCCGCCGAGCAGGATCGGGAAGGTCACCGTGATGATGAAATTCGATGTCCATTGCGCGGCGCCTGCGACTGCCAGGCCGGAGCCGCGAATCTGGTTGGGGAACATCTCGCCCAGCATGACCCACATGACCGGACCCCACGACAGGTTGAAGAAGATCACGTAGACATTCGCGGCGATCAGCGCGAGCACGCCCATGGAGCCGGACAGCGTCAGCTTGCCGCTTGCGTCGAGCGACGCGCTGGCGAATGCAAGGGTGACCAGCCCGAGCGTCACTGCCATGCCGATCGAGCCGATCCACAGCAAGGGCTTGCGGCCGATGCGGTCGATCAGGAACACGGTGACGATGCAGGCGCCAATGCTCAGTGCACCCGAAAGGACGTTAATCAGCAGCGCATCGCTCTCGGAGAAGCCAACGGCCTGCCACAGTACCGCGCCGTAGTAGAACACGACGTTGATACCGACCAGCTGCTGAAAGGTCGCCAGGCCGATGCCGACCCAGACGATAGGACGCAGCTTGCCGGTTGCCTTGTTGATCAGGTCGGACAGGCGTGGGCGATGGTGGTCTTCGGACAGCGAGACGTCGATCGCTGCGAACTTCTCCTTGGCTGCGGAGGCGCCATACAGGCGCTCCAGCACGGCCATGGCTTCGGATGTGCGCTTCTTCACGACCAGGAAGCGCGGGCTTTCAGGAATCGCCAGCAGGAGCAGCAGGAACAGCGCGGATGGAATGGCCATCATCCAGAACATCCAGCGCCACGCCTCCTGGCCGAGCCACAGTACGCCGGTCGAACCGCCGGCTGCTTTCGCCAGCATATAGTTGCTGAGGAAGGCACAGAACAAACCGCTGATGATGGCGATCTGCTGGACGGTTGCGAGACGGCCGCGATAGCGCGCCGAGGCGACTTCGGCGATGTAGGCCGGCGACATCACGCTAGCCGCGCCGACGGCGAAGCCGCCCAGTACGCGGGCGGCGATGAACACGGCCGATGTCGTCGCGCAGCCTGCGCCCAGCGCCGACAGCAGGAACATCACGGAGGAAATGATCAGCACTGCACGGCGCCCCCAGCGGTCGCCAAGGCGGCCGGCGAAGAAGGCGCCGATCGCGCAGCCAAGCAGCATCGACGCGACTTCGAAACCGATCCCGGCGGAGGTTGAGTGGAACGCCTGCTTCAGGCCGTCGACCGTGCCGTTGATGACGCCACTATCGAAGCCGAACAGGAAGCCGCCGATGGTGGCTACGCAGCTGATAAGGATGATGAGGCCAGTGTTCTCCTCTTCATGACTGGGTTCGGTATTTTCCAGGGCAATGCTGTTCATGGATGTCTCCTCTTTCTTTATCAGGCCCGGTTCGTGCCGGGTCAGTGATTGTGGCGCGGCGTGTCGTTCGCGACGCCTCGGTAAGCCAGTGCCAGCTCCATGCACGCGCCGTTGGCCATCTGGCCCACGGTGGCACGATAGATCTCCTGCCATGGCGTCTGGCTAGGCGGTACGGGCGGCACGCCGTCTTGCTTGCGGCGTTCAATTTCCTGGTCGTCCACCAGCATATTGCAGCTGCCGGTGTTCAGGTCGATGCGCACCATGTCGCCGGTGCGAATCCAGGCCAGGCCGCCGCCCACCGCGCTTTCCGGCGAGGCGTTCAGGATCGACGGGCTGTCGGAAGTGCCGGACTGGCGGCCGTCGCCAAGGGTCGGCAGGTTGTTGATGCCTTTCTTGATCAGCGCATCAGGCGGTTGCATGTTCACCACTTCCGCCGAACCGGGCCAGCCCACCGGGCCGGCGCCGCGGATCACCAGGATGGTGTTCTCGTCGATGCCCAATGAAGGATCGTTGATGCGGGCGTGGTAGTCGCCGGAGCCGTCAAATACAACGGCGCGGCATTCAAAGATGTTTTCCTGGCCGGGACGGCGCAGGTAGCGGTTGCGGAAGTCTTCAGAGATCACGCTGCTCTTCATGATCGCAAAGTCGAACAGGTTGCCGCGCAAGACCATGAAGCCGGCCTGCTCTTTCAGCGGCTTGTCGAATGGCGTGATCATTTCGCGGTCGGCGCTCTCGCGGCCTTCCAGGTTCTGCGCCATGCTGCGGCCGGTGACGGTCGGGCGGTCGGCGCGCAGCTTGCCCGCCTTGTGCAGCTCCCACATGATGGCCGGGACGCCGCCGGCGCGATGGAAACGCTCGCCGAGGAATTTTCCGGAAGGCTGCATGTTCAGCAGCAGCGGGATGTCGTGGCCGTAGGTCATCCAGTCGTCTTCGTGCAGTTCGACGCCGGCGTGGCGCGCCATGGCCATGATGTGCTGCTGGGCGTTGGTGGAACCGCCGATGGCGGCATTGACCACGATGGCGTCCAGGAAGGCTTCGCGCGACAGGATCGACGACGGCCGGATGTCCTGCTGCGCCAGTTCGACGATGCGGCGCCCGGTTTCATAGGCCATCTGGCCGCGCTCGCGGTAGGGCGCCGGGATGGCGGAACAGCCGGTGAGCGACATGCCCAGTGCTTCGGCCATGGCGTTCATGGTGGAGGCGGTGCCCATGGTGTTGCAGTGGCCCGCTGACGGTGCCGAAGCGGCGGCGATCTCGAGGAACTTTTCGTTGTCGATCTGGCCTGCTGCCAACTGGCGGCGGCCTTTCCAGATCGCGGCGCCCGAGCCAACCAGTTCACCATCGAGCCAGCCATCGAGCATCGGCCCGCCGGACAGCACGATGGCGGGAATGTCGACGGTGGATGCGGCCATCAGCTGCGCCGGGGTGGTCTTGTCGCAGCCGGTGGTCAGCACCACGGCGTCGATCGGGTAGCCGTGCAGGATCTCGACCAGGCCCATATAGGCCAGGTTGCGGTCGATGGCGGCGGTGGGACGGCGGCAGTTCTCGAAGATAGGGTGCAGCGGGAATTCCATCGGTATGCCGCCCGCGTCGCGGATGCCGTCGCGCACGCGCTTGGCCAGGTCGAGGTGGATCCGGTTGCATGGGCTGATGTCGCTGCCCGATTGCGCGATGCCGATGATCGGGCGGCCGCTGCGCAGCTCTTCCGGCGTGATCCCGTAGTTCATGAAGCGCTCGAGATACAGCGCGGTCATGTCGATGTGGTCCGGATTGTCGAACCAGTCCTGCGAACGATAGCGGCGGGTGCTCATGCTGCTTTCCTGTCGAATTGATGTTGCGGCAGGCCGGGCACGTCCACGCGGAAGGTGAACACGCCGCCAGCCAGCGGGTGTGCGGCCAGGGCTTCTTCGCTCATGCCCTTGCGCGCGGTGGTGACGAAGACCGTGCGCAGGTCGGCGCCGCCGAAAGCGACCTTGGTGATGTTAGGGCAGGGCATCGGGATAGTTTGCGCCAGCTTGCCGTCCGGCGCATAGCGTTCGATGCGGCTGCCGCCGAACAGGGAGATCCAGAGGTGGCCCTCGGCGTCGACCGCGCTGCCGTCCGGGTGGCCGGGCACGCCATGCGCGTAGCGTACGAATTCGCGCTTGTTCGACAGCGTACCGTCAGCTGCGCTGTCGTAGGCATATACCACGCGCGCCAGGGTGTCGGTGTGGTAGAAGGTCTTGCCGTCCGGGCTGTGGCAGGGGCCATTGGTGATGATGATGTTGCCATCCATGGCTTGCAGGCCGCGTGCATCGAGGCAGTACAAGGAACCAGTGGGAGCGGATTCGCCGTTGTCCATGGTGCCGAACCACAGGCGCCCGTTGGCATCGACGTAGCCGTCGTTGCAGCGGTTACCCGGCTGGCCGGCTTCGATCTCCAGCACGGTCTCGAACTTGCCGGCCATGGTGAAGCGCGCCAGCTTGCCCTGCAGGCCGCAGATGAAATCGCCGCCAACCATCGGCAGGGCAAAGCCGATTTCCGCAGGCGCCTCCCAGCTCAGGCGATCGCCGCCGTCTTCATTGCAGCAATGCAGTCGGCGGCCTTTGATGTCGACAAAGTAGAAGACGCGCTCGGAGGCATGCCAGACCGGCCCTTCGGCCAGTGTGGCGCCGACTTCCCAGATGCATTGCGGCGAGCTCACGATCCGTACCATCCAGCGTCGACGAAGTAATCGCGGCCGGAGCAGCGCGCTGCGTTGCCGGAGGCGAGGAACAGGGTCAGCGCAGCCACGTCATCCGGTTCCACGCGCTCGTGCAGGCACTGGGCGGCCAGGATCGCGGCTTCGTCTTCCGGCGAATGCCACAGCGCCATCTGGCGCGGCGTCTTGATCGAGCCGGGAATGATGCAATTGACGCGGATGCCGTCGGCGCCGAGGTCGCGGGCCAAGCCGCGGGTCAGGCCTTCGATTGCCGCCTTGGCGGTCATGTACAGCGACAGCTTGCCCAGCGCCAGGTGCCAGGAGATCGAGCCGAAATTCAGGATCACGCCGCCGCCCGCAGCCTTCATGCCCGGCGCCACAGCCTGCGCGCAGAAGAACTGGTGGCGCAGGTTGACGGCCAGGCTGTCGTCCCAGTATTTGGCGGTGACGTCTTCCACCTGGTGGCGGTTGTCGTTGGCGGCGTTGTTGACCAGGACTTCAACCGGGCCGAGTTCGCGCTCGATCTGCTGGAACACGGCGCCGACCTCGTCGAGGTTGGTCAGGTCGCAATGGATGAAGCGCGGCGGATGTTGCGCACCTGCCAGGCTTTGCTCCAGCGCCTTCGAGGCCTCGTCCTGGATATCGAGGAAGACAACGTGCGCGCCCTGTTTGGTGAAGGCGTCCACGATGGCCGCGCCGATGCCGGTGCCGCCGCCCGTGATCACGACGCGCTTGGCGGCGAGGTCGGGGTAGGTGGCGTACACCACGGGTTTTCTTGCTGCTGCTGTCATGTATTTATTCTCCTGCCGCGATGCCGCGGCGTGCCAGGTTGCGGTAGAGGGCACGGACACCAAACGTCCACGGCGGCAGCTGGTCGCTGCGCTGCACGTGGTTGACCAGCGCGCCAAGCGATGCGCTGCTGATGGTGACCCGGTCGCCCAGGTGATGGGTAAAGCCGGCGCCCTTCTGGCCGCGGTCCTTGATCGGCGAGAACATCGTGCCGAGGAAGAGCATGAAGCCGTCCGGGTATTGGTGGTGGGCGCCCGCGGTTTGCGCGACCAGGTCGAGCGGGTCGCGGCTGATTTCGCACATGCGGCTAAGGCCGTCGAGCACGAAGTCGTCGTCGCTGCCTTCGATCGCCAGGCGGACTTCGGCGTTGCGCACGTCGCCCATGGTGAAACTGCTGTCGAACAGGCGGATGAAGGGGCCGATCGAGCAGGAAGCGTTATTGTCCTTGGCCTTGCCCAGCAGGAGTGCGCTGCGGCCTTCAATGTCGCGCAGGTTGACGTCGTTGCCCAGGGCCGCGCCGACAGCTTCGAAGCGGCTGTTCACTGCCAGCACGATCTCCGGCTCCGGATTGTTCCACTGCGAGGCAGGGTGCAGGCCGACATCGGCGCCGAAGCCGACTGCCGACATGGGCTGGGATTTCGAGAAGACTTCGGCGAAGGGGCCGATGCCCACTTCCATGTATTGCGACCATGCGCCGCGCGCCTGGAATTCGCGCTTGAGCTGCTCTGCCTCCGGCGAGCCGGGTTTGATGCTGGACAAATCGCCGCCGATGGTGGACAGCAGTTCCGCGCGCAGCGCATTGGCGCGAGCGGGATTGCCGCCGGCCTGCTCTTCGATCACGCGTTCCAGCAGGCTGACGGCAAAGGTCACGCCGCAAGCCTTGATGGCCTGCACGTCGCACGGCGCCAGCAGGCGCACGCCTTTGACGTCACCAGCCAGTGCAGCGCCGATCAGTTCCTCGGCGCTGCCCAACTGTTCGCCGTCCACATCGCGTGCGAACTGCAGCACGTCCGGACGGTCCAGCAGGTCCGCTACCGTGGCCACATGCGCGGTGATATCGAATACCACGCCATTTCGTACCACGACGACGCAGGGGCCATCCACCGGCGCCGGGCGCCACACGCGCCCCACCAGCAGGGCATCTTCCAGGTCGTGCGGCAGGCACGCCGATGCATTAATCGTTTGCATAAAGTCTCCTTTGAATTCTTAACGGCCCAGGCTTGGCAGCTTGGGCGAGTACTGCCAGCCTGGCACCAGGTATTGCATGGCCATCGCGTCGTCGCGCGCGCCGGTGCCGACCTTCTTGAACAGTTCGTGCGCAGCTTCGATGCGCTCCATATCCGGCGCGATGCCCAGGCCCGGCGCCTCTGGTACCGCTACCTCGCCAGCTACAATTTGCGGCGGATTAACGGTCAGGCGTTCCTGCCCTTCCTGCCAGATCCAGTGGGTGTCGATGGCGGTGATACGGCCTGGCGCCGCAGCCGCCGCATGCGTGAACATGGCCAGCGAAATATCGAAGTGGTTGTTGGAGTGTGAGCCCCAGGTCAGGCCCCATTCGGCGCAGAGCTGGGCCAGCCGCACCGAACCTTGCATGGTCCAGAAATGCGGATCGGCCAGAGGAATGTCGACAGCCCCCAGCAGGTGCGAGTGCGCCATCTGGCGCCAGTCGGTGGCGACCATATTGGTGGCGGTTGGAATGCCGGTGGCGCGGCGGAATTCGGCCATGACCTCGCGGCCGGAATAGCCGTCCTCGGGGCCGCATGGATCTTCGGCATACGCCAGCAGGTGACCCTGGCCGCGGCACAGGGCGATCGCTTCTCCGAGCGACCAGGCGCCGTTAGGGTCGAGGGTTACACGGGAATCGGGGAAGCGCGCCTTGATGGCGGCGATGGCTTCCATCTCCTCGGCGCCGCGCATGACGCCGCCCTTCAGCTTGAAGTCGCGGAAGCCATAGCGATCTGCCGCTGCCGCGGCCTGGTCGGCGATGGCGGCCGGCGTCAGTGCTTCGCGGTGGCGGGCAGCGTACCAGCCGGTGCTGCCGCTGCCGGACAGGTAAGGCAGGTCGGTGCGCTGGCGGTCGCCAATGTAGAACAGGTAGGCCAGCATCGGCACGCTGTCGCGCTGCTGGCCGGCGCCGAGCAGTTCGCACACCGGCACGCCCAGGTGCTGGCCCAGCAGGTCGAGCAGGGCCGCTTCGATGGCGGTGACCACATTCTCCAGGCGCAGGTTGATTTCGTGCGGCTGCTTGAGCACTGCGGCTTCGGCGGCGGAGGTGACCTGGTGCTGCATGCCGCTGCCTTTGCCGGAGATCGCGGCGCGCACGGCGTTCAGGGTGCGGTTGAAGCGGCCGGTTTCGGTGCCGACCACCAGCGGAATGGCTTTTTCCAGCGCTTTGGTAATGCCGGCGCCGCCAGGTACTTCGCCAACGCCGGTGCGGCCCGCGCTATCCTTGAGAATGACGACGGTGCGAATGAAATAAGGCGCGTGCGCGCCGCACAGGTTGAGCAGCATGCTGTCGTGGCCGGCGACCGGAATCACCCGCATTTCGACGATGGCAGGCGTGCTGCCGCTGCCCTGAATTGTTGCGTGTACCATTTGATTACCCTAAAATGAATAGCGCTACCATTTCTCAAGTGTGAGGTATTTATGCGGGCAAGTCAACAGAAGTTGTGTGCATGGATTGCGGGGCTGGCCCTGCTGGCTGGCGCTGCCGGCGCCGGGGCGGCAACGCCGCAATGGCGCTGGGTTGCGTCGTGGGGTACGGCGCAGATGGTGCCTGAAGGACCCAATGAATTACCCGCCGCGCAATGGCGCGATGGCAGCCTGCGCCAGGTGGTGCGTGCCTCGCTCGGAGGGAAAGTGTTGCGGGTGCGCGTCAGTAATGCCTTCGGTACCGCTCCGCTGGCGCTGGAAGCTGCCAGCATTGCCCGTGCGGTGACGGCCGGCTCCCCCGATGTTGACGCTGCGACAATCCGCCCCCTGACCTTCGGCGGCCAGGCTGCGGTCGTGATCCCCGCCGGCGCCGAGTATTACAGCGATCCAGTTGAACTGCCGCACGCAGCCGGGACCGACCTGGCAGTGTCCTATTACTTCAAGGGCGAACCTGCGCGCCAGACCGGCCATCCCGGTTCGCGCACTACCAGCTTTACGCTGGCGGGTCGCCATGAGGCGGAAGCGAAATGGCCGGAGGCGGGCAAGGTGGTGCGCTGGTACGCTCTGGCAGATATCGAGGTGCAGGCGCCGCGCGGCACTGCTGCGGTGGTGGCGATCGGCGATTCGATCACGGACGGCTATGGCACCACGACCGATGGCAATGACCGCTGGACCGACTTCCTGGTGGCGCGGCTGGCGCGGGAAAAGATGACCATCGGCGTGGTCAATGCCGGCATCGGCGGTGGACGCCTGCTGCGCGATGGCCTGGGTCCCAACCTGGCATCGCGCTTCGAGCGCGACGTCTTGGGGCGCAGCGGCGTCACGCACGCGCTGGTGCAGATTGGCGTGAATGACCTGGGCGGCCAGCACCGCGCCGGCGAAGATACGCCTGCCGCACGCGCGGCCCTGCTGGAAGCTTTGAAGGTGGCGCATCGCCAACTGGTGGAGCGCGCCCATGCCCAGGGCATTTGCGTGATCGGTGCGACGGTGACGCCGTATACCGGCAGCGATTACTATCGCCCTGCGCCGCATAATGAGGAAGACCGCCAGGCCTTGAACAAATGGATACGCACGTCGGGTGTGTTCGATTCGGTGGCCGACTTCGATGCGGCATTGCGCGATCCTGCGCAGCCGGAGCGCCTGCTGAAAGCGCTCGATGTTGGCGACGGCCTGCATCCTTCGATTGCCGGCTATCGCGCAATGGCGGAAGCGTTGCCGCTGAACGCCTTGCGCTCTTGCGGGGCTGCGAAATGAGGCGGTTGTGCGAACTGTTGCTCGCCGTTGCATTGCTCGTCGCCGGCGTTGCCGGATCGGCCCATGCGCTCGGACAGAAACCTTTCATTGCGACTGAGCGTGCGGCTGCGGCTCCGGGCTCTGTCGTGCTCGTGGAAGCTGGCCGCGCGTCCACGCTATACGTCGATGCCGGCGACCATGCCGGCGTGCTGCGTGCGGCAGCCTCGCTGCAGGAGGACATCGGACAAGTCAGCGGCGTTCGGCCAGCGCTTGAGAACTCTACGCCGCGCGGCAAGGACGTGATCATCATCGGCACGCTGGGCAAGAGCCATCTGGTGGACGGTCTGGTGAAAGCCGGCAAGCTCGATGCAAAGGCTATCGCGGGTAAATGGGAGGGCTGGCTGGTGCAGTCGGTGGCGGAGCCGATGCCTGGCGTCGAGCGCGCCCTGGTAATCGCCGGCAGCGACAAGCGCGGCACCATTTTCGGCATCTACGAGCTGTCGGAACAGATCGGCGTATCGCCTTGGTATTGGTGGGCCGACGTGCCCGTAAAACGCGCAAACGCGCTTTACGCAGCGCTGCCGGCGCCTGTCAGCGATGCACCAGCCGTGCAATACCGCGGCATCTTCCTGAACGACGAAGCGCCGGCGCTGACCGGTTGGGCCAAGCAGCATTACGGCGGCTACAACCACCAGTTCTACGAAAAAGTATTTGAGCTGATCCTTCGTTTGCGCGGCAACTACCTGTGGCCTGCAATGTGGGACGCGGCGTTTTATGACGACGATCCGCTGAACGGCAAGCTGGCCGATGAATATGGCGTTGTGATCGGCACTTCGCACCACGAACCGATGGCGCGCGCCCACAAGGAGTGGACGCGCTACGGCAAGGGGCCGTGGGATTATTCGCGCAACGAGGCAGTGCTGAAGGACTTCTGGTGGAAAGGCGCTGTGCGTGCGAAAGACTACGAGAAGATCGTCACCCTTGGCATGCGCGGCGACGGTGATGAGCCGATGTCGGAAGAATCCAACGTCGCGCTGCTGCAGCGCATTGTCGGCGACCAGCGCAAGATGCTGTCGAAGCTTCCTGCCGCGCCGCAGGTATGGGCGCTGTACAAGGAGGTGCAGGACTATTACGAGAAGGGCATGCGCGTGCCGGATGACGTAATCCTGCTGTGGTGCGACGACAACTGGGCCAATATCCGCCGCCTGCCGACAGAGGAAGAGCGCAAGCGCCCAGGCGGTGCGGGCGTGTACTACCACTTCGATTACGTCGGCGGCCCGCGCTCGTACAAGTGGCTGAACGTGACGCCGATCCCGAAGATCTGGGAGCAGATGCACCTGGCGTGGGAATACGACGCCCGCAAGCTGTGGATCGTGAATGTCGGCGACCTCAAGCCGATGGAGGTGCCGATCGAGTTCTTCCTGAGCTATGCGTGGAAGCCGGATGCATGGCCGGCATCGCGCCTGCAGGAGTACTTGCAGCAGTGGGCGGCGCGCGAATTCGGCCCGGAGCATGCCGTGGAGATCGCGGACATCGTCGCGAAGTACACCAAGTACAACGGTCGACGCAAGCCAGAGCAACTGGAACCGGAGACCTACAGCCTGGTGAACTACAACGAGTCGGAGCGCGTGGTGGGGGAATATCGCGCGCTGGCCGAGAAGGCAGAGCGCATCAATGGCCAGCTGCCGGAGGCGAAGCGCGATGCTTTCTTCGAACTGGTGCTGTATCCGGTGAAAGCCGGCGCCGTGGTCAATGAGCTGTACGCAACGGCTGGGATGAACCGCTTGTATGCCCGCCAGGGCAGGGCCGCTGCCAATGTACTGGCCGAGCGTGCACGCGAGCTGTTCCGCCAGGATGCTGCGCTGTCGGAGCAATACCATGCGCTGCGCGGTGGGAAATGGAACCACATGATGTCGCAGACCAGGCTTGGCTACACCTACTGGAACCAGCCGCCGCTGAACGTAATGCCGGCCGTGAACGAAGTGCAGTTGCCGGCTGCCGGCGCGCTCGGTGTAGCCGTTGAAGGGCACGCGGCCGTGTGGCCTGGCCCGGGAGCAGAAGCGCTCGCCTTGCCGGCGCTGGACGCATACGAAAAGCGGGCGCGCCATGTTGAAGTCTTCAATCGGGGATCGCTGCCGCTGTCTTTCACCATTATTGCTGACCAGCCCTGGCTCGTCCTGTCGCGCACCGAAGGCAGTGTGGCAGTGCAGGAGCGGATCAGCGTCGACGTCCGATGGGCCGACGTGCCGCGTGATGCGCGCGAAGCGACGCTGACCATCAGCGGCGACGACGGCTCGCGGGCCATGGTCCGTGTTCCGATCCGGCAGCGCGAGGTAGCGGTCGAAACGGCCGTAGCCGGGCAGGGCGGCCGGTTCGTGGAGACTGGCGGTGTGGTATCGATCGAGGCGGCCCACTTTACGCGGCAGGTGACACCGGCGGGACGCTCCTGGCTTCTGGTTCCGGATCATGGCCGCACCTTGTCGGCCATGACCGCATTGCCGGTCCACGCGACAGGCGGCCTGGCTGGGCCGCAAGCGATGCGCCTTGAGTATGACGTCGCGCTTGCCAAGCCGGGCAGGTTCACCCTGCATACCACGCTGGCGCCGACCCAGAAGTTCCAGCCCGGTGGAGGTTTGAAGTTCGCGGTGTCGATCGACAACGAAGCGCCGCAAATCGTCAACATGCACGCCGATGCATCGCTGGCTGTGTGGGAGCGCTCGGTGAGCGATGGTGCGGTGACCTTCCGCACCACCCATGCCGTGCGCAGCGCGGGAGCCCACACCATCAAATTCTGGGCGATCTCGCCTGGCGTAGTGCTGCAGAAACTGGTGCTGGATGCCGGCGGGCTGAAGCCAAGCTATCTCGGCCCGCAGGAAAGTCCCCGGCTCTAAGCGGCGGAGCGCTGCGGCATCGCTCGCAGCGCCCCTGCAATCGCCTCGCGCAATGGCTTGGCGCGAAGCTGCGCGTCGTAAGGACACGGCCGCATTGGCAAGTTGTCGGTGCGCGGCGCCTCGTGCCAGGTTTGCAGCCAGCTGATATCGTCCGACATCCCCCACAGCAGGAAATCGCGGCACTGTGGATAGCTGAACGTCGCGTCAAGGAAGTCGCGCGCCAGTGCCGCCACGCCCGCGTCGCGCGCTGCGATATCGCCCGGCAGCTTGCGGTCGTTGACGTCGAACTCCGTGACCAGCAGATCCAGTCCCATGCCCGTTACTTCGTCGAGGAAGCGCCGCCATTCAACCAGGTCGTGCGAGGCATTGCGGGAATCGTCCCAGGAGCCGATGTGGCCCTGGATGCCGAGCGCTTGCACCGGCGTGCCGCGCTTCTTCAGCGCCTGCAGCATTTTCAGCACGCCGGCGCGATGCTTTGTGCTGCCTTCATCCCAGCGCATGTAGTCGTTGTACACAAGCTGCGCCGACGGCAGCTGCTCGCGTGCGAGGCGGAAGCACAAATCCACCTGCTCGATGGCGCCAAGCCGTTCCGTGAACACATTGCTGCGCATGCTGCCGGTATCGGGATCGACCGCCTCGTTCACGACGTCCCAGCTATAGATGCCGTCGCCGAAGTGGCGGGTAACGGCGCCAATATGGGCTTGCAGCAGGCGTTCGGCTTCACGCGCCGGCGCAGCGCCGAAATCGTGCTGGTTGACCCAGTCAGGCAGCCATTTGGACGGTTGCCACACCAGCGTGTGGCCACGCACGTTCATGCCTTTGGCGCGAGCCCATTCGAACATTGCATCGGCGCGGGTGAAGTCGAATTGGCCGGGCCTGGGCTGCACGGCCTGCCATTTCGTTTCGTTCTCGGCAACGATAGTGTTGCATTCACGCGCCATCAGTTCGAGATAGGCGGGCTTGCGATGGGCGTAGCCGAGGGCGTTCCCAAAACGCATGCCTTTCGCTGCGGCGATTGATTTCAAAGGGGTTTCTGCCCCGATGGCGAGTGCGGGAAGGGAGGCCGCTGCCGCCCCCGCGGCAAGCCATTGCATCACCTGGCGTCGATTTTTATTCATGAAAAGTCTCCTGTTGGCTTGAATTTTGAGATAAGCTACCACGAAATGGTTGCGCAAACATAATAAAAAACTGGGAGACGAAGGATGGCTATTTGGCAGCGTGTCGTGCTGGCGCTGGCCCTGCTGCTGCCGCTTGCGGCAGCGCAGGCGGAGCAGGAAGACGGATATGAGCTTTGGCTGCGCTATCGGACGCTTGCCGGCGTAGCGTTGCCAAAGCAGATTGCGTTGGCAACGCCTGGATCGCCGACGGTGCAGGCGGCCGTGCAGGAATTGCAGCGTGGCTTGCGCGCCATGGCTGGCAAGGAGCCATCACTTGCCGTGCTTTCGGCGGGCGCCCAGCCGGCCAGCGGCGCTATCGTGCTGGCAACCCGCACGCAACTTGCAGCAAGCGGTGGCCAGGCTGCCGTGGCCGGCGCGCTGGAAGGACTGGGCGACGAAGGATATCTGCTGCGCTCGATGTGCGAGCCGAATGGGCGCAGGTACACGCTGATCGCAGCCAACAAGGATATCGGCCTGCTGTACGGTGCCTTCGCCTGGCTGCAGGCCGCGCAACTAGGCAAACGACTCGATGCGCTGGATGAACGCAACGCGCCGAAGCTGGCGCGGCGCGTCTTGAACCACTGGGACAACCTGGATCGCACCGTGGAGCGCGGATACTCAGGTGAATCGATCTGGAACTGGTGGGAGCTGCCGGATATCCGCGACCAGCGTTACATCGACTATGCGCGCGCCAATGCTTCTCTGGGCATCAATGGCACGGTGCTGAACAACGTCAACTCCAAGCCGGAGATCCTGACTGCACCCTGGATCGCGAAAGCTGCCGCCCTTGCTGACGTTCTGCGTCCCTACGGCCTTCGCGTCTATCTCTCGGTGCGCTGGTCGACGCCCCTGGAGCTGAAGCAAACCCGCACCGCCGACCCGCTCGATCCGCAAGTCGCGCAGTGGTGGCGTGACAAAGCCGACGAGATCTACCGCGTCATTCCCGACTTCGGCGGCTTCCTCGTCAAGGCCAACTCGGAAGGCCAGCCCGGCCCGCAGGATTACCACCGCACGCACGCTGAAGGCGCCAATATGCTGGCCGCCGCACTGGCCCCGCACAAGGGCATCGTCATGTGGCGCGCCTTTGTTTACGCCTCGGAACAGCCTGACGACCGCGCCAAACAGGCCTACAGCGATTTCGCACCGCTGGACGGCAAGTTCGCGCCGAACGTGGTGGTGCAAGTGAAGAATGGCCCGCTGGATTTCCAGCCGCGCGAACCGGTGCATCCCCTGTTCGGCGCGATGCCGAAAACGCCGCTGATGATGGAGTTCCAGGTCACCAAGGAGTACCTCGGTTTCGCCACCCACCTGGCCTACCTCGGCACGCTGTACGAAGAAACACTGCGCGATGCGGCGCCTGCGGTCGCCGGCATGGCAGGCGTCGCCAATATCGGCAGCAGCCGCACCTGGAGCGGTTCGCACTTCGACCAGGCCAACTGGTACGCCTTTGGCCGCCTTGCCTGGAACCCGCAGGCCAGGGCGCGCGATATTGCGCTGGAATGGGCCGGCCGTACTTTCTCTGCGAAGGCCGCGCCGGACATCGCCGGCCTGATGATGATGTCGCGTGAAGCCGTGGTGGACTACATGACGCCCCTCGGCCTGACACACCTGATGGGTACCGGACACCACTACGGCCCCGCGCCGTGGGTGTCGGACCTGGCGCGCCCCGAATGGAACCCGGCCTATTACCACCGTGCCGACAGCAAGGGCATCGGCTTCGACCGCACGGCGACCGGCAGCAACGCCCTGGCCCAGTATGCGCCGGCGCTGGCGCAGCGCTGGTCGGACCCGCGCAACACGCCGCCTGAATACCTGTTGTGGTTCCACCACCTGCCGTGGGATTACGCGATGCCGTCCGGCCGCACGCTGTGGGCCGAGTTGTTGGCGCATTACGACAGCGGCGTCGCCGCTGTGGCGGAAATGCAGCAGCGCTGGCAGCGCCTCAAGCCGTTGATCGACGCCCGTCGCCACCAGGAAGTGGCACAGCGGCTGGCCGTGCAACGCCAGGAGGCGCAATGGTGGCGCGACGCCAGCATCGCCTACTTCCAGTCCGTATCGAAGCTGCCGCTGCCCGCTGGCGTGCAGGCGCCGCCGCATAGCCTGGAGTACTACAAATCGCTGCACTTCCCGTTCGCGCCGGGACATGGCTGATACAGAACGATACTTTTTTTGTTTGTGTTGGTAGCGGTAACAATTTATGTTACCAAATGGTAGTAATAACTATAATTTGGAGAAGACAGATGCAAGTAATATGCAGAGAGACCCTGCTGGGACTCACCGTCATGGCCGGCATGATTGCCCAGGCCTATGCACAGGAAACGGTAACGCCAGAGAGCAATGTGGTGAAGGTGACCGGCTATCGCGGCAGCCTGGAAACTTCGGCGCGAGACAAGCGTGAGGCGATCGGCTTCCAGGATTCCGTGTTCGCGGAAGACCTGGGCAAATTCCCGGATACGAACATCGCCGAATCCCTGAACCGCATTCCAGGCATCCAGGTCAGCCGCGAGATCAGCGGCGAAGGCCTGAACATCCAGATCCGCGGCCTCGGCACCAGCTTCACCAAGGTCTTGCTGAACGGCGCCCCGGTGGCGGTGGCATCGACCGGCCGCACCGACAACCAGAACACCAACCGCGAGGTTGACCTGGACATGCTGCCGACGGACCTGTTCCGCAAGCTGACCGTCAACAAGAGCCCGACCGCCGGCCTGCTGGAAGGCGGCGCCGCCGGCGTGGTCGACATGCGAAGCGCCCGCCCGTTCGACAACAAGGGCCGCTACATTGCAGCCAACGTGACCGCTACCGAAAATTCGGTCGCCAAGAAAGTCGGCAACCGCGGTTCCGTCCTGGCCAGCAACACCTGGGGCAATACCTTCGGTATCCTGGGCGGCATCGCCTGGGGTACCAACAAGGTCCGCACCGAGGGTTTTGAAACCATCGGCTGGACCAATGCCAACCTGAGCGCCGCGCAAAGCAGCTCGCCTACACGCAACAACACCGGCGGCGGCAACTGGACCATCCCATCGACCGTGCCGGCCGGCGCGGGCAACGGACTCACCACCGGCGCCACCATCGACCAGGCCTTCCTGCTGGCGAATAATCCGGGCCTGAACATCACCCAGATCGACAACGCCATCATCCCGCGCCTGGGACGCCAGATGGTCGAAAGCGGCAAGAAGGACAAGGTCTCCATCGTCGGCAGCCTGGAATACCGCCCGACCGAAAACCTGCAGTTCTACCTCGACACCCTGGGCGGGAAGAAGAAGAACACCCTGCAGCGTATCGACATGAACTGGGTCGGCCGCAACGGCGCCATGATCCCGCTGAACATGAAGGTCGACCGCGACGATTGCACCAATGGCTGCGTGGTCACCAGCGGCACCTTCGCCAATGCCCAGCACTTCCTCGAATTCCGTCCTTATACCGAAGACGTGACCTTGTGGGGCGCCAACCCGGGCATGGAATGGAAGATCAACGACAAGTGGAAGATGGATGCGCAAGCCAACATCACCCGCTCCACCTTCCTGCGCGATTCGCCGACCGTGATGCCGATCACCGCGCTGGGCACCGGTAATACCGTCGCCTTCGACAATACTTCGGGCGACGTCCCCACCATCAGCTCGAACATTGACCTGAACAACCCGGCCAACTTCCAGTGGAGCGGCGGCCGCGTGAACCTGCAGCAGGAAAAGCGCAACACCGAAACCAAGGGCGCGCGCGCCAATGTGACCTGGGGCGAAAAGTCCTTCAACGTCAAGGCCGGCTTCGCACTGGACGACATTTCGCGCCGCATTACCGCCAAGGACAATTCCGGCGCGTGGCAGGCAGCTGTTTGCGGCAACAATCCGAGCGTGTTCCTGCTTGGCCCGAACGGCGCACCGTCGTGCAACGGCGCCAGCACCCCGGGCGCCAGCGCGGCTGCGCTGTATCCAGGTTTCGGCACCGGCTACACTGCCGGCCGCACTGACACCCTGGTGTACAACGGCTCCCTGATTCCGGCGACCGCGCTGCAAAGCTACCTGCAGCCTGGCCCCGGCTTCGTCACGCTGGACTGGAACAAGTTCCGCCAGGACTCGCACTACGACCAGTTCGTGGCGACCGCGCCGGAAACCGGTTCCTCCAACACCAGCGCCTCCGCCGGCTACATCAAGGAAAAGACCAAGGGCTTCTACACCGAGGTCAATGGCGAAGCGGACCTGGCAGGCATGCAGCTGCGCTACAACGCCGGCGTGCGCCGCGTGAAGACCGACCAGACCGTGGGCGCCTTCAATTCGATTCCCGATCCGCGCAACGCAACGCTCACGCTGAACGGCAGCAAGTACCCCAACATCGACAGCTTCTACTACCTCGACACCAGCTACAGCAACACGCTGCCATCGGCCAGCGCCGCCCTCAGCCTGCGCAAGGACCTGCTGCTGCGCGCCTCCGCATCGCGCTCGATGACCCGTGCCGATCCGAACGCGCTGCGTCCGGGCATCAACTTCTCCAATCCGTCGGCCGATATCGGCAGCGTCGGCAACGCCTCGCTCAGCCCCTACCTGTCGGATAACATCGACGTCGGCCTGGAGTGGTACACCGGCCGCGAAGGCTATGTCAGCCTGACCCTGTTCCAGAAGAAGATCAACGGCTTCACCGTCAGCGAAAACGTCACTACCCCGTTCCGCGACCTGGCAGCCTACGGCGTGACCTGGGACGCGCTGACCCCGGTGCAGCAGGCAGCCATCAATGCGCGCGGCGGTCCCGACGCGGCCACCGTGGTCCTGACCCGCCAGAAGAACGCTTCAGGCGAGCTGAAGATCCAGGGCGTGGAACTGGGCTGGGTGCAACCGCTGGACAAGCTGCTGCCGGTGCGCGGCTTCGGCTTCTCCGAGACCATGACCTACACCAGGCAGAAAGCCAGCGGCGAAGGCACCAACGGCTTCGTGGCGCTGGGCGTGCCGCGCCTGACCAACAGCTTCACCGCCTACTACGAGCAGTCCGGCTACAGCATCCGCTTCTCGCACAACTGGACGGAAGGCAGCCAGGTATCGGGCGCCAACCAGAACGGCATCACCAATGCCGCGCTGTTCGTGAACGACTACAAGCAGCTGGACATGTCCTCCAGCGTGGACCTGGCCAAGGTCTTCGACCGCGACAACTGGCCAACGCTGACCTTCGACATCACCAACCTCAGTGATTCGGCGCAGCGTACCTACTTCCAGTACGAGAGCGCAGCCTTTACCAGGTACAAGCCAGGGCGGACTTTCAGCCTGGGGCTGCGTGCAAAGTTCTGATCGCCTGTGGTAGAGTCCCTTTGTTGTCCAACCACAAAGGGTCTTTTAAGCAGATGTCGAGCAAGAAGGTAAAGCCGAAGCCAGGAGCCACGGCGCCGCGCAGCGGGGCGCCGACCATGTCCGACGTGGCCAAGCTGGCCGGCGTCTCGCCGATGACGGTGTCGCGCGTGATGAACGGCGACCCGAACGTACGCAGCACCACGCGCAAGAAGGTGGACGAAGCAGTAGCGGCACTGAATTACGTACCCAACCAGGCGGCGCGCCGCCTGGCCGGGGTACGGCCTGTACGCATCGGCTTCCTCTATTCGAACCCCTCGGCTGGCTACCTGACCGAATTCCTGGTCGGCTTGCTGAACCAGGCGTCGCTGAATAACGTGCAACTGGTGGTGGAGAAGTGCGAAGGGGAGCAGTGGAAAGACAAGACCCAGCGCCTGCTGGATAACGGCGTCGACGGCATCATCCTGCCGCCGCCGCTGTGCGATGTGCCAGGCTTGATCGACCTGGTGGCAAAGGCCCATGTGCCGGCAGTAACGGTTGCCTGCGGCCAGCCCGACAAGCGCGTCAGCGCCGTCAGCATCGACGACTACCAGGCCGCCTACACCATGACCAACCACCTGATTGCGCTGGGCCACCAGCGCATCGGCTTCGTCATCGGCCATCCGAACCAGACCGCCAGCGCACGCCGCCTGGCAGGCTTCAAGGCTGCCATGTCCGACAAGGGACTGGCGATGCCGAAAGAATTGACGGTGCAAGGGATGTTCACCTACCGTTCCGGCCTCGACGCGGCCGAGCAGCTGCTGGCACTTGAGCATCGCCCGACGGCAGTTTTCGCCAGCAACGACGACATGGCCGCCGCCACGGTGGCGATTGCCCACCGCATGGGACTGGACGTGCCGGGCGACCTGACGGTAGCCGGCTTCGACGACACCGCGCTCGCCACCACCATCTGGCCCGAGCTGACCACCGTGCGCCAGCCGATTGCCGACATGGCGGAAACCGCCGTCAAATTCCTGGTGCACCAGATCCGCGCCCAGCGCGAAGGCGACCCGCAGCAGCCGGAACACCTGGTCATGGATTCGACCCTGGTGCGCCGCCAGTCCGATGCCGCGCCGCGCATGCGCCCGCCGGCCAGGAGCGTCGCCAAAGCCTGATGAAAAATGGGGTACGTCCCCATTATTTGGTCATGCTAATATTTGGCTCATGATCGCTTCGGCCCTGTTTACCCCGGCCCAGCAAAAGCTGCTGGGCTTATTGTTCGTGCGCGTGAATGAGGGATTCCACCTCAATGAAATCATGCGCCTGACAGGGCTGGGCAGCGCTTCCGCACAGCGCGAGCTCAAGCGCCTGCACGAATCGGGGCTGATCGTTTCCGAACGCATTGGCAATGTGCGCCGGTTTCGCCCCAACAAGGAAAATCTGGTCTATCCGGAGCTGGCCAGCCTGGTCAAGAAGACTTTCGGCCTGGTCAGCGTGCTGAACTCGGCGCTGGCGCCAATGCGCAAGCAGCTCAGCGTGGCTTTCGTCTACGGCACCACCGTCAAGCAAGCGGAAGATTCCAGCGCGCCGGTCGAGCTGCTGCTGATCGGCGAAAACACCACGTATGGCGAGCTGCTGAGCCGCTTGCCGGTGGCCGAGCGCCTGCTGCGCCGCAAGATCAATCCCAACCTGTATTCCGTCGACGACTTCCAGCGCCGCTTGCGCGAGCAGCAGCCATTCATTCTCAAGATGCTGGGAGAGCGCAAGGTGTTTGTGCTGGGCGACGATACCGACCTCGATCACATCATCAAGGAAGTCCACCCGGAGGATGAGCATGGAGACGCGTTACCGGACATTTAAGGAGTTCTACCCTTTCTACCTGAAGGAGCACTCCAACAGCACCTGCCGCCGCCTGCATTTCGCCGGCTCCACCATTGTCCTGCTGCTGGTGGCGATGGCCATCGTCAGCGGCGAGCTGGCGCTGCTATGGCTGCTGCCCGTGGTGGGCTACGGTTTCGCCTGGGTCGGCCACTTCTTCTTTGAACACAACCGGCCGGCCACGTTCAGGTATCCGTTGTTCAGCCTAATGGGCGACTGGGTAATGTTCCGCGATATGCTTACGGGCCGGGTTGCATGGTGAGGGCGCCGTGCGCGGCAGGCTGATGGCCACGCGGGTATAGCGCCCCGCCTCCGATTCGCAGCCAATCTCGCCGCCGAAGGCCGACACCACGCGCTTGCAGAAGGCCAGGCCCATGCCGGTGCCGCCGCCATTGCGGTGTGTGGTATAGAACGGCTCAAAGACGTGCGGCAGCACGTCGGGCGCAATGCCATGGCCGTTGTCGCTTACCACCAGCCAGTTATGGTTGCCGCGGGAATAGCACTCGACATCCACTGCACCGCTGCCACCGGCCTTCACCGCCTGCAGCGCGTTCTTCAGCAAGTTATACAGCACGAACATCAGCAGTACGTCCGAACCGTGAAAGCTGTACTCGTTGCGGATGGTGACGCGCACCTGCGCGCGTTCGCTTCCGGAGAAAGGATAGCAAGCCATCGCTTCATCCACGCAGACGCTGATGGAATGCACGGCGAAGCTCTCGCTGCGCATGATGCCATCGCGCGCAGAGGCCAGCAACATGTCCACGATGAAGTTCGAGCGCGACACTTCGGCGTCGATGCTGCGCGCAATCTCGCCCAGGTGTTCCAGCTGGCGCGTGCCGAGTGCGCCCTGGTGTTCCGGCCGGTAGCCAGCGATCAGCTCGGGCAGGTTGCGCGCCAGGATGCGGGTCTGGCTGCGAATGCTGGCCAGCGGGGTGCGCATTTCATGGGCGATGGTGGCGGCAGCGGCCATCGGGTCGGCCAGCAGGTTATGGCGCACCATGGCTTGGGCGATCAGGCCCAGGGAGGCCATGATGAACAGCACGCCCGGCGGATACATTTCGACCCCGTAGTTGCATAGGTAATCGCTGGCCGCGCCGAAGTAGATGAGAATGCTGACCAGCACATAGCGCAGGCGCGTGCGCTCGGTTGATACCGCGCGCTGCTGGCGGTGGTACAGCAGCCACAAGGCGCGCCCGATCACAATCACGGTCTGCGCCAGGTGCAGCGGGTGCAGCCAGCCGGCCTTGGGATAGGCGCCGTAGAAATAATGCTGCAGCCCGGACAGCATCCAGTCCGTGGTTGGCAGCAGCAGGCCCAGGCCACCGGCAAACAGGTAGCTGAGGTAGAGGCCGGGACGCTCGTCCTTGCTGCCGGTCAGTTCGATGATGAAGTGGTACAACGTGGTCGGCAGGAACAGGATGGGCAGGTAGCCCAGGCGCGCCAACACCATGGCGGTGGTGTCGTTATGCGTCAGGAACAGCAGCGCCCAGCTCGCCTGCCAGAAGAAGGTGGTGGCGCATACGGAAAAAAAGGTCATGCCGACCCGGTTTGGGCCGCGCGAGCGCAATACGTACAGCCCATAGCAGATAAATAGGGCTGAGACCAATGCCGGAATTAGCGCATACATTGAGTTTCCTCAGCTTAAAAAGGGATTGTTAACAGCTTATTGTCAAGAAATTAGACAAGTATTGAGGAATATCAATAGTTCGGCGCGCCAATCGGAAAAAGTAAGGGCTGGCATTAAGCCGTTTTACTTTTATGGAGAAATAGTCCTATGTACGTCCACGTCCCAGCCCCCGACGCTCCTGCCGCAGCCGAAATGACCTTCCACCACAAGCTTTCGATTTTCCTCAAGGATTCCAATGCCTACGGCAATACCTACTTTGCGCGGTATTTCGAATGGCAAGGCATTTGCCGGGAGAAGTGGTTTTATGAATGTATTTCCCGCGACATGCTGCAGGCGGAGGGGGTATTTATTACCAAGCATGCCCAGAATGATTACCTGCAAGAGACCTTCCCATTCCAGGAAGTGTCGTGCGAGGTAAATACCTACGACGTCAGGAAATGCTCGTTCTGGCTTGAATTCCGCTTTTATGCCGATGGAAGCCCGGTATCGGTGGGCCGGCAGCAGATCGTGTTTGCCAACCACGCGAAACAGATTTCGCCGCTGCCCGAGCTGGTGCTCAAGCGCATCAAGCGCTACGCCCTCAAGAAATAACTGCCCAGCCCGTGTCCCACCATGGGGTCACACCCGAAACGGGACACGGGCCCATCTGTTAGCGCGATGCGGCGATCCAGGCGTCGACTTTGGACTCCAGCAGGGCCAGCGGCACGGTGCCGTCGCCCAGCACGATGGCGTGGAACTTGGCCAGCGTGAATTTGCTGCCCAGGGCCTTCTCGGCCTTGGCGCGCAGCTCCTGGATCTTCAGGGCGCCGGTCTTGTACGCCAGTGCCTGCGCCGGCCATACCATGTAGCGTTCGGTCTGGTTGCGCGCGACACTTTCGTCGCCCAGGGTTTCGGTCATGTATCGGATCGACTGCTCGCGGGTCCAGCCTTTGGCATGCATGCCGGTGTCGACCACCAGGCGCACTGCGCGCAGCATTTCGTCGTTCAGGTGGCCGAAGTATTGGGCAGGATCTTCGTACAGGCCCATTTCCTTGCCCAGGGTTTCCGCGTACAGCGCCCAGCCTTCGGTGAAGGCGGTATTGCCGCCGAATTTGCGGAACTTCGGCATGTCCAGTTCCTGCATCAGGGCGATGTGGAAGTGGTGGCCAGGTTTGCCTTCGTGCAGGAACAAGGTGTTCATGCCGGTGCTGCCGTATTTGGTCGGGTCGGTGACCACGGACCAGAACACGCCTGGACGCGAGCCATCCAGCGCTGGCGCGGTGTAGTGGTCGGATGCGGTATCGCGGCTCAGTTCAGGCTCCAGGCGCAGGTCCAGCTTGGCCTTGGGGATCAGGGTGAACATGGCGGGCAGCTTGGTGTCCAGCAGGTCGTTCAGCTTGTGGTACACGGCTTGCACTTCGTCTTCCGTTTTGAACGGGAAGAACTTCGGCTGCTGCGACACCCAGGTCGGCAGGCCGGCGGCCGGGCCGTTGTAGCCGAGTTTCGGGCCCAGCTTGGCGTATTCGGCCTGGATGCGCGCTACTTCGCGCAGGCCGGTCTGGTGGATTTCTTCGGCGCTCTTGCTGGTGGTGGTGGCATCGGCGATGCGTACCTTGTACCAGGCGTCGCCGTTCGGCAGGGCATTCCAGCCGGTGCTGGTGCGGCAGGCCGGGATATATTCTTGCTCCACGAAGGCGGACAGCTTGGCCAAGGCTGGATTCAGCTTGTCGGCCACGGTGGCGCGGAAAGCGGCGGCCAGGCGCTGCTTGTCGGCGTCGCTGAAGCTGGCCGGGAATTTGGTGACCGGCGTGAAGTAGATGTTCTTTTCAGGCGTTTCGCTGACCAGTTTTTGGAACTGCGGCAGCGCGGCAATCATGATGGCTTTCGGCTGGGTGATGCCCTTGGCCATGCCTTCCTTCATGTTGGCGATGGCCTGGTCGATCCAGGCTGGAAGCTGGTTCAGGCGGCTCAGGTAAGCTTCGTATTCCTTGACCGTGGTCAGTGGCTGCGATGCGTCGCCGCTCGAGAAGTTGGCCAGCGTGACCGGCATGCTGTCCATATGGCTGATCGGCAGCAGGTGTTCAGGGAAAGGCTCGTACGCCAGGTAAGTCTTCAGCTCGAAGGCCATCACGTCGTAGCTGATGCGGTCGCCGCGATTGAGCTGCGCGCGCGGGATGGCCTGCAGGCGCTTGGTGAAAGTGCGGTACAGGTCGAACTGCTTGCTGCGCGAGGCGGGCCAGATGGCGGTGCCCAGCTGGTCGTCGAAGCGGTTGTCGCCATTCTGCGTCGCGCCTACCGGATCGAACTTGGCGATGGCATCGTAATACTCGTCGGCCAATGCCCAGAACTGCTTCTTTGCCGCCTCATTGCTCTTGGCCGGAGCTTTTTCCAGCGCCGCAGGTTTGGCCGCGGCAGCATTGGCGTGGACCGGGGCATACGCCAGCAAAACGGCGGCCGCCAACGCGCCGAGGGTAATACGATGTTTCATTTTTCTTGATCCGGGTAAATGAAGGAGCGATAAGCATAGCCGAGCAAGCCCGCTGCTACAATGTTGCAAGATCGCTAAACTGGAACGAGGGAGCCGCATGTCGTATCCGCACATCGTTCCCCTCCAGAGCGCACCTGATGATCAACCGCGGCACGGGCCCTATGAAAAAAATCCTGGCAATGATGATTCCAGTGGCGGCGATGGCTGGATGCGCAACGGCGCCAACCGCGCAGCGTGGCTGCGTAGCGGAAAAGTTCGACAGCTTCCTGCCGCGCTACATGAGCGATCGCCAGTTCGCCGCCGAGCGCACGGTGTTCCCGCTTGAATCGCTGGCGACGGCGGAAGAAAAGAAAACGCTGGTAGCGCGTGAGCAGTTTGCGGCATCGGCCCTGCTGGCAGACATGATCAGGACCGATCACCTGTCGACCAGGCAGCTCGCAACGCCGGGCGGCATGGAGTTGAACGTGTTCCGGCCCGACTCGGATTCGCTGGTTTATTTCTACCGCTTCCGCCAGCAGGATGGCTGCTGGTACCTGTGGCAATTCGAGGACTCGTCGCTGTGAAAACAGGCGGCATCCGCCGGCAGCCAGGCCGGCCGGGAGCCGCGGCGGGCCGAGTCCCGGGCCTTAAGTAGCGTCCAGCGACTCCGCGCCGGTCATCAGCGATTCCACTGCCCGCTCGAACAGCGGCGAGTATTCCACCGGCCGCAGGCTGCCGTCGCGCATGGCTGCCAGCAGGGCTGCGCGCGAGTACACCAGTGGCGTGGTGTGGTCCGGCGCCGTGAACAGGAAGCCTGCATTGCGCGCCGCCACGGCACCCAGGCGCAGCGGCACGTAACTGCCGCCAGACAGCAGTTCGAAGCCGTTGCCGGCTTGCGCCCATTGCAGCCATTCGTCCTCGTAGCTCGATACCGGGGCCAGTGCCGGGTCGGGCTGCACGGTGGCCAGGACGCCATGCAGCGCAAACTCGGCGCTGAACTGCGGCTGTGCCGGCAAGGCATCGGCATGCGTGGTGGCGGCCAGCGCCGGCTGTCCCGCGTCAATGGCGGCGAAGCGTTCGCGCAAGCCTGCCACGTTCATGCGCGGCGTGGTCGGCATTGGCATATTGTTGGACAGCACATCCATGTGCAGCGACACCAGCTGGTCCAGTGCCGCCTGCGCATCGGCTTCGCTCATGCCGATCGTTGCCAGGCCGGCCCTCAACTCGCGGCCCAGCGACGGCAGCATTTTCATCAGCACCGAGCGTTCCTCCGGCAGGATTTTTTCCTGCGCGCTCCACACCAGTTCCGGCAGCAGCTTGCCGTAATCGGGCTGCTTGCCATAAGTGTGTACCATCACCTGCGCCCAGGTGCCGGTGATGAAATCCATCATGCGGCGGTCGACATTGACCGATTCGAGATGGCCGCGCAAGTTGTCCGCCAGGGCCGCCACGAAAGGCGCCACTTTCACCGCCCGTTCGAAGGCCGGCATCGAGCGGCGCACCACCGGGTCGCATTCGCGCAGCAGGGCGGCCAGGAAGCTATCCAGTTCCAGGGCCGCATCGGCGAACACGGAAGCGTCGTGCTCGTATTGCTGCAAGACCTGGTTGACCAGCCGTTCCACTTCGCCCTGCAGCGGCACGACCAGCGTCGAATCGGCACCGATGCCCACCGCGGCGCTGCCGATGCGGTCCAGCAGATGGCGCGCCGGCAGGTGGGCGCCTTGCAGCACCGCCAGGTCTTTCAGTGCCGCGCGCAGGAAGGGCGCGTGCAGGCGGCTCAGTTGTTCGCGGATGCCTTTGGGAAGCTGCTCGTCATTCAGGATGAACTCGAACAGCAGGCCGACCAGTTCCACCACGATGCGTTCCGAACTGTGCGGCAGGTTTGCCATGCGGTCGAGCAGGGCCAGCGGCGGTTGCGGGCCGCTGCCGGCATGTTCGCGCTGGAGCTGGCGCAAGGCGGTATCAAGCTGCACGCGCAGCGTGTTCTGCGCCTGCGGCGCACTGCGCCGGATGCCCGAGGGATTGAACATGCTGAAGACCAGCTCCTGCAGTTCCGGCTTGGATGGCACATCGGCTTGCCCGTGCAGGATGCTGGGCGGCGAGTCTTGCTGGATTTCCTTCCGTACCGCCCCCAGGCGCGCCACGCGCTGGCGCATGGCGACGTCGGCGTCGGCCTGCCCGGTTGCGGCGCGTTGCCATGCCAGGCGGTCCTGCTCCAGCCGGCTCAGGGCCGAGGGACGTGCCACCAGGCGCGAACGGATGCCGCGCGATTCGAATACTTCGCGCAGGCGGTTGTAGAACTCACCCAGCTCCGCCGTCATGGCGTGCGACAAGGTATCGAACAGCAGTTTGCTTTGCGCCTCGTCTGCCACCATGGCGCTCAGGGCGTCGTACAGGGAGCGCGCCAGCAGGTAAGGGCGGAACGGGTTTTCACGCTCGCGCACTTCGCTGTCGCCGTGCATCTGGGCGATGATCAGGTTCAGGTGGCCCAGGCTCAGTTCGTCCGCGTCGCGCAGCTTCAGCAGCAGGCGCTCGACTTCGATCTGACGCGTTACCACTTCGTCATCGATCAGGGTCAGGGTATCGGCGCGGAAGTCGTGCAGCCCGGTGCGCAGGTCGGTGTGCATGGTCTGCATGGCGCGCGCCAGCAAGCCTGCGTAAGAGCGCTCCATGCGCGCACGCATGGCAGCACCCTGCTCACGCAGGAAGAGGCGGCACGCCCCGGCAAGACGCTGGTCCGCCGGCGGCGCCGTACGCAGGGCTTCGCCCAATACTGCGTCCGCCTGCTCGGTCATCCGTTTGCACATTGTCGCAAAGCCTGTTTGCGCTTCTTCTAGGGCGAGTGCAAGCACCCTTTTCAACGTTTGCATATGCCTAGATTCTATCGAAATGTTGCGCCCAACAGTCAACAATTTAACGGTCGAAAATGTGTCAAAATGCAATTTTGACCGGAGTTTCCTGCAATGCGTATCGCGCTAGTTGCTGCCTTGATGTTAACCGCAGTGTCGGCCCAGGCCGATGTAAGCCTGGTGGGCACCATGAAAGAGAGGGCCCTGTTATCGGTCAACGGGGGCGCACCACGCACTTTCCCGGTCGGTGCCACGCTGCCTGATGGTAGCAGACTGGTTGGCGTCACGTCGGGCGAGGCAACCATTGAAGATGGCGGAAAACGCTATGTCATCCGCCTGGGCGAGTTCGCCGCGTCCAAATCCGATGGTGGCGGCAATTCGATGGTGCTGTCGCCCGATATGAATGGCCATTACGCGGTGGCTGGCGAAATCAATGGCTTCCCGGTGAAAATGATGCTCGATACCGGCGCCACGCTGGTGTCGATTCCGGCCGCGCTGGCGGGCAAGATGGGCATCGACTACAAGAACAAGGGCCGCCGGGCCTTTACTCAGACGGCAGCCGGCACGGCGCCGGTGTGGATTGTGAAACTGGACAAGGTGAAGGTGGGCGAGTTCGAATTCGCCAACGTGGAAGGCTCCATCAACGAAGCCGGCCTGGGCGTCATCCTGCTCGGAAATTCGGTGCTCAAGCGGCTTGACATGAAGACGGAGTCTGGCCTTCTGACGCTGACAAAGCGTTTCTAGCATACAGCGCCGCCACCACGTCCGATTGCGTCACGATGCCGGCAAAGCGGTCTTCGTGATCAAGTACGGGAATGTGGTGGAAGCCGGAATCGGCCATCAGCGGCACCAGTTCCGTGATGGGCGTGTCGATGCTGGCCGTGCGCGGGTGCTTCACCATGATCTGGCCGACCACCTCCGGCTTCTCCGAATGCGTGGTGCCTGACGGACGGAGGAAATCCAGCAACTGGCGGCGCATGCCGTGGTAGTCGTCCAGTCCGCCGTGTGCCATGAAGTCGCTGGTGGTGACGATGCCGATCACGCGCCGCACGCGGTTCAGGACCGGCACGGCTGCAATACGGTGCCGGCGCATTTCGCGCCAGGCATCGGCCAGCGGGGTGGCGAATTCCGCCGTCACCACGTCCTTCGACATGATGTCGCCGCAGGTGATGATGCCGAAGCGGCGCTGGTAGGCGCGCATCTCGGTCTTCAGGAACAGTTCTTCCAGGTCGTCGCGGCTGATATCCAGTTCCTGGTTGTACTGGCGCAGCACCGCGTCCAGGTCTTCCGGCTGGAAGCCGAAGCGCACCGTCGGCACCTCGTCTTTGGTTGCGTGCGGGTTCGGGTGTGCCAGCTGCTGGCTGTGGGGATAGCGGCGCCCGGTCAGATTGTTGTAGACGATTGCCGCCAGCACGACCAGCACGCAGTCCACCAGCACCGGTCCCAAAGGCAGGCGATAGCCCATGGCATGCACGGCCGGCCCGCCGATCACCATCATCAGCGCCGTGGCGCCGCCGGGCGGGTGCAGGCAGCGCAGCGCGTACATGGCGGCAATCGCCAGCGGCGTCGCCAGTGCCGCCGCCAACGGGCCGGGGCCGAAGAACTGCACGCAGGCCACGCCCATCAAGCCGGACACCACATTGCCGCCAATGACGGCCCATGGCTGCGCCATCGGGCTGGCGGGAAGGCAGAACAGCAGCACGGAAGAAGCGCCAACCGGGGCCACCAGCCACATCGCGTTATCGCCCAGCAGGTAGTGGGCGGCGAAGCTGGTTATCAAAAGGCCAAGCAGGGCGCCGACACTGGCGCGCAGGCGCTGGCGCTGGCTGGTATTGCTGCGGGCGGGAAGCAGGGAAAGAAGCACGGAATTCAGCATCCGGCCATTATCCCACGGTTGGCCGTGACTCTCAGCCACCGGCCCCGTGCGACACAAGGTCAAGCGGCAGGCTGGTGGTGAACTTGATCTGCTCCATCGAGAACGCGGACGAAACGCCGGTCAGTTGCGCGGCCTTGATCAGTTTCTTGTAGAAACGGTCATATCCATCGATATCGGTGGTCACGACTTTCAGCAGGTAATCGATGTCGCCGCTCATGCGATGGAATTCCTGCACTTCCGGCAGCGCCACCACGGCGGCGGCAAACTTTGCCAGCCACTTCTCGTCGTGCTGGCTGGTGCGCACGCTGACAAAGACGGTCACCGGCAAGCCCGCCTTGCGGCGATTGATGATCGCCACGCGGCGGTCGATATAGCCTTCCTCCTCCAGGCGTTTCAGGCGCTTCCAGCATGGCGTGGTCGAAAGGCCAACCTTTTCCGCCAGCTCGGCCACGGACAGCGTGCCATCGACCTGCAGCGCCCCCAGGATCGCGTAATCGAAGCGGTCAAGATCATTCATTTTTATTTATATGGTTATTTGGAATGCTTATTCTACATTAAGGCTTGTTTGAGGTAATTTTGGAATGCCTGATTCACGACTGGTTCGTAAACTATTGAGTATGAGCAAAGAAATCTACCTCGACGGGAATGCCACCACCTGCGTGCTGCCGGCCGCCATTGATGCGGCGGTGCAAGCCATGCGCGACTGCTTCGGGAATCCCAGCAGCACCCACGCAACCGGCCTCAAGGCCAAGGCCATGATGGACGCCGTGCGCCAGCGCGCCAAACGCCTGCTGGGCGTGGGCAACGGCCACATCATGTTCAACAGCGGCGCCACGGAAGGCATCCAGACCGCGGTGCTGTCAGCGCTGTGCGCCTTGCGTGAACGCCGTGAGCGCGGAGAAGCGATCGGCGGCCTGCTGGTGTATGGCGCCACCGAACACAAGGCCGTGCCGGAAGCGCTGGCGCACTGGAATCGCTTGCTGGGCCTGGGTCTCGAACTGAAAAAGCTGCCGGTGGACGGCGACGGCCGCCACGACCTGGCCGTGCTGCGTGCCTTGGCGCCGCAAGCGGCCTTCGTCTGCACCATGGCCGCCAATAACGAAACCGGCGTGGTGTCCGACCTGGTTGGCATTGGCGCCACGCTGGCAGCCAGCAAGGCGCTGTGGATGGTCGACTGCGTGCAAGGCCTGGGCAAGCTGCCGCTGGACCTGGGCAACACGCGCATCGACTACGCCCCGTTCTCCGGCCACAAGCTGTACGCGCCGAAAGGCATCGGCATGCTGTATGTGCGCGAAGGCGCGCCATACACGCCGCTGGTCATGGGCGGCGGCCAGGAAGCCGGGCTGCGCTCCGGCACCGAAAACATGGCGGGCATTGCGGCGCTGGGCGCCGTGCTGGCTGCGCTGGAAGAAGGCGGCACCTTCCGTTCGCCGTCGGAGCTGCACGGCTTCCGCGATAAACTGGCCGCCAGCCTGCGCGCAGCTTTCCCCGGCATCGTGTTCAACGCACCGCTCGACAAGGCGCTGCCGACTACCCTGAATTTCTCCGTGCCCGGTTTGTCGAGCAAGGAGCTGCTCGATGTATTCGACGCCGCCAATGTGCGCGTCAGCGCCGGCAGCGCCTGCTCCGCCGCCAAGGCTGCACCAAGTTATGTGCTCGATGCAATGGGCCTGCCGGCCTGGCGCAGCAGCAGCGCGGTGCGCATGTCCTTCGGTCCGCTCGCCAGCGAAGAGATCATCAACGAAGCCTGCGCCCGCATCGAACGCTGCGGCATGGCGCTGCGCGACGCAGGCCTGATGGATACGCCGGTGTCCGGCGCCGTCGTGCCGGAAGGCGTGCTGCAACTGAGCCTGGCGGGCAATCACACCTGGCTGCTGCTGGACGAGCCGTCGCGCCAATGCATCGTGATCGACCACCAGGCCGAACTGGGCGAACGTATTGACAGCCTGCTGCACAGCCACGGCTACAAGCTCGCGGCGCGTCTCAGCACGCGCGACGGCGGCGAAACCGACAGCTTCGCTTTCGGCGCACACGCGGTGCGCCGAGTGGCGCTGGATTCAACGCGCTCGGCTTACCTGCTGTGCAGCGGCGACAAAGTCGACTACGCCTTCACCGGCCTGGCGGCGTTGTCCGAACTTGCCGGCAAGGTGCCCGCCGATGCGTTGGTATGCGCCGGCCGCGAAGAAGTGAACGCCTGCTGCACCAGCTTGCGCGCCGAGGCTCAGGCCAGCAAGGCGAGCACGGAACTGAACCTGGACAGCATCGCCCTGGCGCGCCTGCTGGAAGCGCAACCCCAAGCCGTGCTGGTGGACGTGCGCGAAACCTACGAACAAGCCGCCTGCATTCCCGGCGGGCGCGCAGCGGAAAGCGTGCCGCTGAGCCGTCTGGCGGCCTTCGTGCCGGGCTGGCTGGCGGCCGTCGACCAGCCGCCGTTGGTGTTCTTCTGTCGCAGCGGGAACCGCAGCGCCAAGGCAGCGCAATGCCTGCGCCGCCTTGGCTACCGGAATGCCTACAGCCTGGCCGGCGGCGTCGCGCTCGCCGCGCCCGAGTTGGCGCTGGCTGCATGATTTTGTGAGCTTGTATCCTGTTTGCGGCGGCCTGCGGGCCGCCGTTTTTTTTGTGCCAACCGGCTCAGAGCTTCATTTCCAGCATTGCACGGAACAGGACGCTGGTCGGGGTGATGGTGGTGTCGCGGCGTCGCCCGGTGGCCTCGACATAGGAAGACTGCGCCAGGTTGTCCTGACGCAGCATGTTCGATGCCGACAGGCGCAGCTGCGTCTTCGGCGTGAACTTCCACAAGCCATACAAGTCCAGCGCGCGCTTCGGCACCGAATAGGCGTACTGCCTGTCGGAGATGCGCACTTCGCCGCCGCCCTGGTAGCTGTAGGAGCCGCCCAGGGTCAGCGGCAGCTTGTCCAGCTTCCAGTCCGCGCCGACGGTGCCGCTGACCGGCACCTGCTGGTCGAGGCGGTTGTTCGGGCCCGGTACGGTGTCGAGCTTCGACCAGCTGCGCGTCAGGTTGGCGCGCATCTCGACGCCCGGTGCTTCCTTCATGATCGAGCGCAAAGGCAGCTTGGCTTCCAGCTCGATGCCGTAAGTGTTTGCGGTGCCGGCATTGACCGGGCGCGACACCCACACGCCATCGATCAAATCCACCCGGCGGCGCGTGATGTCTTCGATGCGGCGCGCGTAAGTGCTGGCCGACAGCAGGCCGCCGCCTTCACCCAGGTAGTGCTCGAACGCCAGGTCCAGGCCCCAGGCCAGTTCCGGCTTCAGGTTCGGGTTGCCCATCATGTCCGGCGAAGTCGAGCTGTTGTTGTTGGAGGTGAAGCGGCGCGGAATCAGGTCGCCCACCCCCGGCGCCTTGTAGGTGCGGGTCAAGCCGAAACGCACCTGGTCCTTCTTCTTGTCGCCCAGCTTGTACAGGGTCTGGAACAGCGGGCTCAATACGCTGGAGTTGTTGTCGATGCTGCCGTAGTCGGTGCCGGTGCTCTTGATGTTCACCCCTTCCCAGCGCAGGCCAAAGTAGGCGGACCAGCGTTCGGTCACGTTCCATTCGTCCTGTGCGTAGGCCGCCAGGCGGGTCACGTCGGCGGAAAAGACTTCGTCAAGGTTCTGCGGCGCGATGCCGGCCGGCGCGCGCAGGTATTCTTCGCGCTGGATGCGGTCCTCATCGCGCTTGCTGTAGCCGATATCCCAGCCGGTAGCCAGGGCGTGGCCCGGCACGATCGGGCTGGAGTACTTGCCGGTCGTGGTGAAACCCTTGTCGGTCGACTCGGAAGTGACGCTGCGCTTGCGCTCAAATTGCGTGCCGGTCTGCAGGTTCGGCGCGCCCACGTTGCGGTGGTTGTAGTTGAGGCCTGCCTTCATATCCAGCTTGGCGCCGTCGGCCAGCGGGCGCGCCCAGCTCAGATCCGTGCGGAACAATTCCATGTCGGCCTTGATGTCCTGGTCCAGGCTGCTGAACATCGGCTCCTGGCCGTACACGGTGCTGATGCGTTCCGTGTTGTGGGCGCGGAAGCGGTTGACCGCAATGAAGCTCTGCGAAGTGATCACGTCGCCCGGCTTGATCGCGTAGTTGATGCGCGGCGCCAGGTTGAAGTTGCGGAAGTAGCCTTCGCTGGTGGCTTCGCCCCGGCGCAGCAATGGTGCGCTGCCGCCAGCTTCGGTGACGGTATGGCTGGGGCGATCGAAATCGCCGTGTAGGAAGCCGCCGCCGATCGAATACGACCACGGCCCCTTGCGGTCGGACATCTGCAGGTTGACGCTGGCGCCGGGCTGGCCGTTATCCGATTGCAGGCCGGCCTTGATCTCGGTCTGCGCGGTGGAGATGGCTTTCTTCAGCACGATGTTGATGCCGCCGGCAATGGCCTGGGTGCTGAACTCGGCGGTGGCGGCGCGCATCACTTCGATGCGCTCGATCATGTCCGGTGTCAGCGAATCGAGCGAGAAGCCCGGTGGCGCAGGCTCGCCGTTCAGCATGATGGAGGTGTAGCCGCTGCCCAGGCCGCGCATGCGGATATTGCCGCCGCGGCCTTGCACGCCGTCCAGCGTGATGCCTGGCAGGCGCTTGAGCACTTCGCCGATGCTGGTGTCGCCATTCTTCAGGATCTCCTCCTGCGTCACGACGATCTTGGTCGCGGTGTCATTGCGGCGGATATCCATCGCCGCGCTGCCCTTGATTTCAACCTTGGGCGTGGCGTTTTCGACGGGAGTTTGTTCCTGGGCGTAAACGCCGTGCAGGGCCTGGACGATCAGCAGCAGGGGGAGGGCGATTTTCTTCATGCAAATGGCGGTGGCTTTTGGGAAACTCAACAGGATACACTGCCGCGTGCCGAACTTAGCAAAAAAACTCGTGCTCTTTCTGATGCGAAATTTTGCGCCTGAAACGCACTGATCTGTAAGAAACCCATATGTACGCTAGCGAACAGTCGCATGTCGTGCGCCCGCCTACCATTGCTTGGAACATACTGCCGGTCTACACGGCAGTTCCAAGAATAAGTGTGAGGCCCCCCTTGAAAGAGAACCCTTTTTTATGGCCGGCCGCAAGTGCCGGTTTCAAGGAATCGGAATCGGGGTCCCTGGAAAAGGGGACCGGTGAGGAAGATGATTTGCCGCTGCGCGGTGAGCTGTTCAGCGCGCAACAGATGGAGCAGCATGGCCGCGCGCTTGCCGCCAGCCATGAGCTCAGCAAGCGTGGCGGCGGCGACCGCCTGCTGGCAAGGCTGAGCGAGAACGAAGCGCTGATCGGCGCCACCTGCGAGGGCCTGACCGAAGCGGTCAAGGAAGGCCGCCAGATCACGCCGGCATCGGAATGGCTGCTTGACAATTTCTACCTGATCGAAGACCAGATCCGCACCGCGCGGCGCCACTTGCCCAAGGATTACAGCAAGGAGCTGCCGCGCCTGGCGAAGGGCGCGCCGGAAGGCACGCCGCGCGTCTACCAGATCGCCCTGGAAATCATCGCGCACGGCGACGGCCGCGTCGATCCGGAAAGCCTGAGCCGTTTCGTCGAAGCCTATCAGGAAGTGGCGACCTTGAAGCTGGGCGAGCTGTGGGCCATCCCTATCATGCTGCGCCTGGCGCTGATCGAGAACCTGCGCCGCGTGGCGGCGCGCGTGGCGGAAAACCGCTTCCAGCGCGACCTGGCCAATAGCTGGGCCGACCAGATGGTGGAAATCGCCGACAAGAACCCGAGCGGCTTGATCTTGCTGGTGGCTGACATGGCGCGCTCCGAGCCGACCATTACCAGCGGCTTCGTGGCCGAACTGGCGCGCCGCTTGCAGGGACAAAGCCCGGTGCTGACCCTGGCGCTCAACTGGATCACCTACCGCCTGGCGGAGTCCGGCCAGACCATCGAGCAGCAGATCCAGGCTGAAATCCATTTGCAGGCAGCCGAGCAGGTCTCGATCGCCAACAGCATTGGCAGCCTGCGCTTCCTCGGCACCATGGACTGGCAGGAGTTTGTCGAGACCATGAGCGTGGTCGAGCAGTCCTTGCGCGAAGATCCGGCCGGCACCTACCCGGACATGGACTTCTCCACGCGCGACCAATACCGCCACAGCGTGGAACGCATGGCGCGCTATTCGCGTGCCACTGAGGCGGAAGTGGCGCAGCAGGCGCTCGAGCTGGCGCGCACGCGCGCCGCCGACCAGGACACGCGCCTGCATCACGTTGGCTATTACCTGGTCGGCGACGGCATGCTGCTGCTGGAGCGCCAGGTCGGCGTCCGCCTGCCGCCGCTGCGCTCCCTCAAGCGCACCATGCGCACCTCGCCCTTGCTTTCCTATCTCGGGGCAATCGGCGCGCTGTCGGTGATCGCCACTGCGCTGATGCTGGAGCGCGCCTGGCGCGACGGCGTGCAGCCGTGGGCGCTGCTGGTGCTCGGCATGCTTGCCCTGATGGGCAGCAGCCAGCTGGCGCTGGCCCTGGTCAACTGGGTGGCGACGCTGTTTGTCGAGCCGCGGCCCTTGCCGCGCATGGATTTTCGCAATGGCATTCCGCCCGATGCGCGCACCATGGTGGCGGTGCCGGCCCTGCTGTACAGCCGCGAGAACGTCGATGAACTGTGCGAGCAGCTCGAGGTGCGCTTCCTTGCCAACCGCGACCCCAACCTGCGCTTCTGCCTGTTGACCGATTTCGCCGACGCGCAGGAGGAAACGCAGCCGGCCGACGCCGCCCTGACCGAGCGCGCCGCCGCCAATATCGCGCGCCTGAACCTGAAATACACGGAGCAGGGCGCGGCCGCGCCCTTCCTCCTGCTGCATCGCCCGCGCCGCTGGAACGCTGCGCAGCGTACCTGGATGGGCGAAGAGCGCAAGCGCGGCAAGCTGTCCGACCTGAACCGCTTCATGCGCGGCGGTGCGCAGGATGCGTTCGCGCTGATCGTTGGCGATATAGACGACCTGCCCGCCTTTAAATACGTGATCACGCTCGATAGCGACACACAGCTGCCGCGCGATGCCGCGCGCCAGTTTGTCGCCACCATGCGCCATCCGCTCAACCTGCCGCGCATCGACCTGCGCCTGCGGCGCGTGGTGGCCGGCTACGGCATCCTGCAGCCGCGCGTCGCGGTCAGCCTGCCGAGCGAGAACGCTTCGCGCTACGAAAAACTGTGCGGCGGCGAACCGGGAATCGATCCGTATACCCGCACCGTCAGCGACGTCTACCAGGACGTCTTCGCCGAGGGGTCCTTCATCGGCAAGGGCATCTACGATGTCGACGTGTTCGAGGAAGTGCTGGGCGGGCGCCTGCCGCAGAACCGCATCCTGAGCCACGACCTGCTGGAAGGCTGCTACCTGCGCGCCGGCCTGCTGAGCGACGCGCAGCTGTATGAACACTATCCGTCGCGCTACCGCGACGACGTGAGCCGGCGCCAGCGCTGGATGCGCGGCGACTGGCAACTGCTGCCATGGCTGATGCGGCGCGTGCCGCTGGCGGGCGGCAAGCATGAAAGGAATCCGCTGTCGGCGCTGTCGCGCTGGAAGCTGTTCGACAACCTGCGCCGCAGCCTGGTGGCGCCGGTCCTGACCTTGTCGCTGCTGATGGCCTTTGCCGCCTTGCCGCACCCGTGGTTCTGGGCCTGCGCCGTGTTGGCGATCATCTTCCTGCCGCCGCTGGTGAGCGCCATCCACGACCTGGCGCACAAGCCCGACGACACGCTGTGGAGCCAGCATGCGCCGGCTTCGCTGCGCCGCAGCGCCATGCAGTTCGCGCACGCCTTGCTGACGCTGGTATTCCTGCCGTACGAGGCCTATGTCAGCCTGGACGCCATCGTCCGCACCGGCTGGCGCCTGCTGGTATCGCGGCGCCGCTTGCTGGAATGGCGGGCATCGGGGCTGTCGCATGCCGGCACCAGCCTGGCCAGCAACTGGCGCACCATGTGGATCGCGCCGCTGCTGGCGCTGGGAGCCGGTGCCGGCCTGGCCGTGTTGCGCCCGCAGGCCGTCGAGGCGGCGCTGCTCTTCGTCGCGGCATGGTTCGTCTCGCCGGTGGTGGCATGGTGGATCAGCCTTCCCATAGCGCGCGTGCAGCGGGCGTTGAAGGAAGACCAGAACCTGTTCCTGCACAAGCTGTCGCGCAAGACCTGGCTGTGGTTCGAGACCTTCGTCGGCCCGGAGGACAATTGGCTGCCGCCGGATAATATGCAGGAGCATCCAACCCAGGTGGTGGCGCATCGCACCTCGCCCACCAATATGGGCATGGCCCTGCTGGCCAACCTGACCGCCTACGACTTCGCCTACATTTCCGGCGCACAGCTTGCGGCGCGCACGGCCAGCACGCTGGACAGCATGTCGCAGCTTGAACGGTACCAGGGCCATTTCTACAACTGGTACGACACCCAGTCGATGAAGCCGCTGCATCCGATCTATATCTCCACCGTCGACAGCGGCAACCTGGCCGGGCACCTGCTCACGCTGCAGGCCGGCCTGGTCGGCATTGCCGAACTGCCGATCGTGCATCCGAACCTGGCGCAAGGCCTGGCCACCACCTGCGCCCTGGTGCGCGAAGCCGCGGCAACGGCGGGCAGCGTGGCAGCCGATTCACTGGCCGCGCTGGAAGTGGCCATTGCTGCGCCGCCGCCCACCTATCCGCCAAGCCTGCGGCAGCAGCGCGCCTGGCTGCTGCGCGCCTGCGAGGGCGCCGAACTGTTCCTGCGCCAGGCCTCGGTGCCGCTCGATCCACAAGTTGCGGCGTGGGCCGGTGCGCTGCATGTGCAGTGCCGCAGCCTGCTGGACGAACTGGATGGCTTCGCGCCCTGGATCACGGCGCAGGCCGAAGCGCAATACGACACGACGCTTGACCGCGTACCGACCTTGCGCGAACTGGCCAGCTGGCCCCTGCCGGGGGCGGTGCTGAGCGACCTGGCGCCCGACGAGCGCGAACGCCAGCAGCAGCTGGCGACGCTGGTGGAGCAGGGCGCGGCGCGCGCGCGCGAGCGGCTCGACACGCTGAACCGGCTGTCGCACCAGGCCAACGAATTCGCCCAGTGCGAGTACGGCTTCCTGTTCAACCAGACCACCAAGCTGCTGGCCATCGGCTATAACCTGAGCGAGCGGCGGCTGGATGCGAGCTGCTACGACCTGCTGGCCTCCGAAGTGCGGCTGGCCAGCTTTGTCGCCATCGCCCAGGGACAACTGCCGCAGGAACACTGGTTCGCCATGGGACGCCAGCTTTGCATCGTGCACGGCCAGCCGGTGCTGCTCTCCTGGAGCGGCTCGATGTTCGAGTACCTGATGCCGCTGCTGGTGATGCCGACCTACCCGAGCACCTTGCTGGACCAGACCTACCAGTCGGTGGTGGCGGCGCAGGTGGAATACGCCAGGCAGCGCAATGTGCCGTGGGGGATTTCCGAATCGGGCTACAACACCACCGACGCGGCGCTGAACTACCAGTACCGCGCCTTCGGCGTACCGGGCATCGGGCTGAAACGCGGCCTGGCGGAAGACCTGGTGGTGGCGCCGTATGCCACCATGCTGGGGCTGATGGTCGACCCGGATACCGCTTGCCAGAACCTGCAGAAGATGGCGGCCATGGGCTTCATGGGACGTTACGGCTTCTACGAGGCGATCGATTACACGGCGGCGCGCCTGCCGCGCGGCCAGCAATACGCCATCATCAAGTCCTTCATGGTGCACCACCAGGGCATGGGCTTGCTGGCGCTGAGCTACGTGCTGAACGGCCGGCCGATGCAGCGCCGCTTCGAATCCGACCCGCTGCTGCAGTCGACCCTGCTAGTGCTGCAGGAACGCAGCCCGCGCATCGGCGCCTTCCATTCGGCCAGCGCGGAGCAGGCCTCGGTGCGCAGCACGGTGCCCGAGCAGGCGGCGCCGATGCGCATCATGAGCCAGCATACGCCGCCGGTGCCGGAAACCCAGCTCCTGTCGAACGGCCGCTACCACGTGATGGTGAGCAGCGCCGGCGGCAGCTACAGCCGCTGGAACAACCTGGCCGTGACCCGCTGGCGCGAAGACAGCACGCGCGACAACTGGGGCCAGTTCTGCTACGTGCAGGACGTGGAGGACGGCGCCGTCTGGTCCACCACCTACCAGCCGACCCAGGCCGAGCCGAAGCGGCTGGAGGTGATCTTCTCCGAAGGCCGGGCAGAATTCCGCCGCAGCGACAACGAGATCGAGCTGTACACGGAAATCGTGGTGTCGCCGGAGGACGATATCGAAATGCGCCGCACGCGCATCAGCAACCATTCCGACCGGCGCCGCATCATCGAGGTCACCAGCTTCGGCGAAGTGGTGATGGCGCCGGCGCCGGCGGATAACGCGCACCAGGCATTCAGCAAGCTGTTCGTTCAGACCGAGATCGTGGAGGACGAAAGCGCCATCCTGTGCACGCGCCGCCCGCGCGGCAAGGATGAGAAAACGCCTTACTTGCTGCATGTGATGACGGTGCACGATGCGCAGGTCCAGCAGGTCTCCTATGAAACCGACCGGGCGCGCTTCATCGGCCGCGGCAACACGGCGCACGCGCCGCTGGCGCTGCGGGAGCCTGGGCCGCTGTCCGGCAGCGAGGGCTCGGTGCTCGATCCCGTGGTGGCAATCCGCTACCGTATTGCGCTGGAGCCGGGGCAGGTGTCGGTGATTGACGTGGTGACCGGCATGACCGACACGCGCGATGCCGCGCAATACCTGATCGACAAATACCAGGACCGCCACATGGCGGACCGCGTGTTCGAGCTGGCATGGACGCACAGCCAGGTGGTGCTGCGGCAGCTGAATGCCAGCGAAGCCGAGGCCCAGTTGTACGCGCGCCTGGCAAACCATGTGATCTATCCGAATGCGGCCCTGCGTGCCGATGCCGGCGTCCTGGTGCGCAACCAGCGCGGCCAATCCGGCCTGTGGGCCTACGCCATTTCCGGCGACTTGCCGATCGTACTGATGGAAATCCGCGACGCCGCCAATATCGAACTGGCGCGGCAGCTGGTGCAGGCGCATGCCTACTGGCGCCTGAAAGGGCTGGTGGTGGACTTGGTGATCTGGTACGAGGACCGCTCCGGCTACCGCCAGGCCCTCCATGACCAGATCATGGGCTTGATCGCTTCCGGACTTGATGCGCAGGCGATCGACCGGCCGGGCGGCATCTTCGTGCGGCCGACCGATGGCATCGCGCCGGAAGACCGGGTGCTGCTGCAGACGGTGGCGCGCGCCGTGCTGAGCGACGAACGCGGCACGCTGGCCGACCAGTTGAAGCGCGGCGTGGCGCCCACGCTGCGCATGCCGCCGCTGATGGTGGAAGCGCGCGCCGAAGCGTTTGAACGCGATGCCGCGGCGGGCGTCCCGTTGCCGGATGACTTGATCCTGGTGAATGGCCTGGGCGGTTTCACGCCGGACGGCAAGGAATATGTGATCGCCACCAGCGCCGGACAACGCACGCCGCTGCCGTGGTCGAACGTGATCGCCAACGCGCAGTTCGGCAGTGTTGTATCGGAAAGCGGCCAGGCCTACACCTGGCAGGAGAACGCGCATGAGTTCCGCCTGACGCCATGGCATAACGACCCGGTATCGGATCTGAGCGGCGAAGCGTTCTACCTGCGCGACGAGCAGAGCGGCCGTTTCTGGTCGCCATGCGCCTTGCCCGCGCCGGGCGCAGGCAGCTACCTGACGCGCCACGGATTCGGCTATTCTTCGTTCGAGTACGCGGAAGCGGGCATCAACAGCCGCATGACCACCTTCGTGGCGCTGGATGCGCCGGTGCGTTACACGGTGATCCGCGTGCGCAACGATTCCGACCAGGCGCGCAAGCTGTCGGTAACGGGCTACGTGGAATGGGTGCTGGGCGATATGCGCTCCAAGTCAGGCATGCATATCGTGACTGAAATCGATCCGGTGACCGGCGCCCTGTTTGCACGCAACGCCTACAACACGGAATTCTCCGGCCGCGTAGCCTTCTTCAATGCCGATGCTTCCGTGCGCAGCGTGACCTGCGACCGCACGGAATTCATCGGCCGTAACGGCAGCCTGGCCCGGCCGGCAGCGCTGCGGCGCGTGCGCTTGTCGGGCAAGGCCGGCGCGGGACTGGATGCCTGCGCGGCGATCCAGGCGCCATTCGAGCTGCAGCCGGGGCAGGAGCGCGAGATCGTGTTCGTGCTCGGCATGGGCGGCCGCCGCAATGCCGACGCCACCAACGTGGTGCAGCGCCACGGCGGGCGCGGGGCGGCGCTGCAGGCGCTGGGCGAAGTGCATGCGCATTGGGACAAGGTGCTGGGCGCGGTGCAGGTGCAGACGCCGGAGCCGGAGCTCGACGTACTGGCCAATGGCTGGCTGATGTACCAGACCATTGCCTGCCGCATGTGGGCGCGCAGCGGCTATTACCAGAGCGGCGGTGCGTTTGGCTTCCGCGACCAGCTGCAGGACGCGATGGCGATGGTGCATACGCGTCCCGACATCCTGCGCGAGCATTTGATCCTGTGCGCGGCGCACCAGTTCGTGGAGGGCGACGTGCAGCACTGGTGGCATCCGCCTTCCGACCGAGGCGTGCGCACGCACTGTTCGGATGACTACCTGTGGCTGCCGCTCGCGGCATGGCGCTATGTGTCCAGCACGGGCGATATGTCGGTGCTGGATGAGCAGGCGCCCTACCTGGAAGGCCGCCCCGTGCAGCCCGAGGAGGATTCCTATTACGACATGCCGAGCCGCTCGGCCCATGCGGGTGACTTGTACGAGCACTGCGTGCGCGCCATCCGCAACGGCCTGCGGTTTGGCGAACATGGCTTGCCGCTGATCGGCTCCTGCGACTGGAACGACGGCATGGACAAGGTGGGCGAGCATGGCAAGGGCGAGAGCGTGTGGCTGGCCTGGTTCCTGATCGAGGTGCTGCAGCGCTTTGCCGAAGTGGCCGAGAGACGCGACGACTCCTCTTTCGCCAGCGAATGCCGCGAGCAGGCCAAACAGCTTGCCGCCAATATCGAAGCCAATGCCTGGGACGGCCAGTGGTATCGCCGCGCCTACTTCGACGACGGCACCCCGCTAGGCTCCGCACAGAACGAGGAATGCCAGATCGACTCGATCTCGCAAAGCTGGGGCGTGCTGACCGGCGCCGCCGACAAGGCGCGTGTGGAAGGCGCGATGGAGCAGGTGGAAGCGCGCCTGGTGCGGCGCGAGTTCGGCCTGATCCAGCTGCTCGATCCACCGTTCGACAAGTCCGCGCTCAATCCCGGCTATATCCGCGGCTACGTGCCGGGCGTAAGGGAGAACGGCGGCCAGTACACCCACGCCGCCATCTGGACTGTGATGGCCTTCGCGCGCCTGGGCGATGTTGAACGGGCCTGGGACCTGATGCGGATGATTAATCCGGTACGGCACGGTTCCGATGCCGAATCCTGCGCGCGCTACAAGGTCGAGCCGTACGTGGTGACCGCCGACGTCTACGCCGTCGAGCCGCACGTCGGCCGCGGCGGCTGGAGCTGGTACACCGGCTCCTCGGGCTGGATGTACCGCCTGCTGCTGGAGTCCCTGCTCGGCCTGACGCGCCAGGCCGACAAGCTGCTGCTGGCGCCGCGCCTGCCGGCATCCTGGCCCGGATTCACGCTGCACTACCGCCACGGCAGCAGCACCTACGTCCTGCGCATCACCCGCGGCGAAGCCACCGCCTCGCCAACGGAAATCGCCTTGGTCGACGACGGCACCACCTACGAGATAGACATCAAAGTGTGATTTGAAAGTCGGGGTCAGGTCTGGCAACAGGACATTTGCGCTGCGCAAATGTCCTGTTGCCAGACCTGACCCCGACTTTAGGTGTGCTATCCTCTGCGCGCTTGTAACAACAGAGAGATGCCATGTTCCGACTGTCTTTGACTGCTGCTGCGTTGGCGGCTGCGTTTGCGCTACCCGCGCGGGCGCAGGATCCGCTGAGCTTTGCGCGCTACGACCAGGTGCGCACCACCGACCTGCACCTGGACCTGAGAGCCGACTTCACGCGCAAGACGCTCGACGGTTATGCGGAACTGTCGCTGAACTGGATCGACAAGTCGGCGCGCACCCTGGTGCTTGACACGCGCCAGCTCAAGATCGCGCGCGTGCAAGTTCAGCGCCCTGACGGCAACTGGGCGCCGGCCTCCTTCATGCTCGACAAGCAGGATCCGAAGAAGGGCCGCGCCCTGCGCATCGCCCTGCAATCGCAGCCCGAGAAAGTCCGCATCTATTACCGTACCGCGCCGACCGCGAATGCGCTGCAGTGGATGAATCCCGAGCAGACGCTGTCGGGCAAGCGCCCCTTCATGTTCAGCCAGTCGGAAACCATCGATGCGCGTTCGTGGGCGCCGGTGCAGGATACGCCGGCGGTGCGCTTCACCTACAGCGCCCATATCGACGCGCCGGCCGGCATGCGCGTGGTGATGAGTGCGGAAGGCGACCAGCATGCGACCGGCAAGGGCGGCTGGAACTTCAAGATGCCGCAACCGATCCCGGCCTACCTGCTGGCCATCGCCATCGGCGAAATCGAACTGCGCAACCTCGGTCCGCGCACCGCGGTGTACGCGGAGCCCGGCCGCATCGATGCCGCTGCCTACGAGCTGGCCGACACCGAGAAGATGATCAATGCTGCCGAAGCGTTGTACGGCCCTTATCGCTGGGGGCGCTATGACATGCTGGTGCTGCCGCCATCGTTCCCGATCGGCGGCATGGAAAACCCGCGCATGACTTTCCTGACCCCGACCATGATCGCGGGCGATCGCAGCCTGAACGACCTGATCGCGCACGAACTGGCGCATAGCTGGTCCGGCAACCTGGTGACCAACGCTTCGTGGAAGCACTGGTGGCTGAACGAGGGCTTTACCACCTACGTCACCACCCGCATCGTGGAAAGCCTGTACGGCAAGGAAGTGGCCGACATGAACCTGCAGGTGGAGCAGGCCGAAGCCGTCGCGTCGTTGAAGGACATCCCGCCCGCCAAGCAGGCCTTGCTGACCAAGGACCCCGACACCAACCCGGACACCTACACCGACGAGGGCCTGGCCTACCCGAAAGGCGCCTGGCTGCTGCACACGCTGGAGCAGCGTGCCGGCCGCGACGTGTTCGACCCCTTCCTGCGCGGCTGGTTCGACCAGCACGCCTTCCAGTCGGCGACCACCGCCGAATTCGTCGAGTACCTGCGCAAGAACCTGCTGGCAAAAAATCCCGCCATCATGGGCGATGCGGAGCTGGACGAATGGCTGCACGGCAGCGGCATCCCGGCCGGCGCGCAGTACGTGAATTCGCCGCGCCTGGCCGCGCTGGACGGCAAGCGCGACGCCTGGTTGAAAGGCGACCTGGGCACCAGCCTGCTGGAGACGCAGCAGTGGACCGCGCTGGAGTGGATGCATTTCCTGAACGGCATCGACAGCAAGGCCAATGCTGCGCAAATGAAGGAGCTCGACGAGGCGTTCAAGCTGCGCGATACGAAGAATAATGAAATCGGCTTCCGCTTCCTGCTGGCGTCCGTGCATGCGGGCTACGGCGTGCGCGAGCCGTTGAATGCCTTCCTCATGAGCGTGGGGCGCCAGAAGTTCGTGGTTCCGCTGTACAAGGCGCTGCTGAACAACCCGAACGAAGCAGCATGGGCCAAAGGCGTCTACGCCAAGGCGCGGCCGCGCTACCATCCTGAGACCCAGGGTTCCGTCGACAAATTGCTGAAGAAATGACCATGCTGCTGAAGAAACGAATTGCCACCCTGCTCATGCTGGCCTTCGCAGCCAGTGCCGCCATCGGCGCGCCGGCCATCGCCGCGGCGGAAGGCGCGGTAGCCGCCGCCGCTGCCAGTGCGCCAGCCTTCGACCTCGAGCGTGACGTCAACCTGGCGCTGAAGACCTTCGACGTGCCCGGCATGGCCATCGCCATCGTCAAGGACGGCAAGGTGGTGGCGACCAGGGGCTTCGGCGTGCGCCGGCTCGGCAACCCGGCGCCGGTCACGGAGCAAACGCTGTTCGAGATTGCCTCGAACTCGAAAGCCTTTACCGCTGCCGAACTGGCGCAGCTGGTGGACGAGGGCAAGCTGGGCTGGGACGACCCGGTTACCAAGCACCTGCCGGGTTTCCAGATGGCGGACGCCTACGTGACCCAGGCCATGACCGTGCGCGACCTGCTGGTGCACCGCAGCGGCCTCGGGCTGGGCGCCGGCGACCTGCTGTGGTGGCCGACCACGACCTTCAGCACCGATGAAATCATCGACCGCCTGCGCAACGTGAAGCTGGCGACCAGCTTCCGCAACAGCTACGCCTACGACAACCTGCTGTACATCGTGGCGGGCAAGATCGTTGCGCAGAAGTCCGGCAAGAGCTGGGAAGAGGCGACGCGCGAACGCATCCTGGCGCCGCTGGGCATGAACGGCAGCACCACCAATGTCGATGACATGCTGAAAACGGCCGACTATTCGGCGCCGCACAGCAAGGTCAATGGCAAGGCCGCCGTGGTCAAGCCGATGCCGGTGCAAAACGCGGTTGGCGCGGTCGGCATCCAGACCAATGCGCAAGACATCGCCAAGTGGATGCAGGTCCTGCTCAACGAAGGCAAGATGGAGAACGGCAAGCAGCTGTTCAGCGCCAAGCAGGCGCGCGAGATGTGGACCCAGCAAACACCAATGAAGATCAGCGAGCCGAAACCGGCGCTGGCTGCCACCAGGCCTAACTTCGCGGCGTACGGCCTGGGTTTCCAGCTGCGCGATTACCGCGGCCGCAAAGTCGCCATGCACGGCGGCGCGCTGCAGGGCTTTTATTCGCGTATCGTGATGGTGCCGGAAGAGAAGCTGGGCGTGGCCATCTTCACCAATGCGGAGAACGGCCCGGTCATGACGGCGCTGCAATGGCGCATCCTGGACCACTACATGGGCGCGGCGCCGACCGACTGGATCAAGCTCTACGCCGAGCAGGAAGCTGAAATGCACAAGGAAGAACTGGCGCGCCAGGGCAAGCTGTCCTCGGCCCGGGCGGCGGCATCCAGGCCTTCGCTGCCGCTGGCATCCTACAACGGCGACTATAACGATCCCTGGTATGGCACGGTGAGCATCAGGCAGGAAGGCGGCAAGCAGCTCATGTCGTTCAGCCGCACGCCGGATTTGACCGGCACGCTGGAGCACTTCCAGCACGACACGTTCATCGTGCGCTGGAAGGAGCGCAATTTCAACGCCGATGCCTATGTGACGTTTTCGCTGAATCCGGACGGTTCGATTGATCGCATGAAGATGGCGCCAGTGTCCACCGAGACGGATTTCAGCTATGACTTCGCCGATTTGTCCTTTACTCCGGTGAAAAAATGACAAAATTCCGACAAACTTGAAACGAAGTGTGAGAATCATTCATGTGCGCATGCAGCATAATAGCGGCTGGTTTGTGCACTTGGGAGAATGAATGACTAGCCTGATCGTTTCAATTGCCGTCGTCTTGGGCGGTCTTTTCGTTGCCGGATACGGCTTTGTCACCTTGATGAGCCGCCTGCAATCCCGCTAGGAAGCTCCAGTTCAAATACCTTGCGCTTGCGCGCCGCGATCTCCCCCAGGGCGCGCTGGAAAGCCGGGTAGCCGTTCAACAGCTTGTCGAAACTGCCATCGGCTTGCGCAAGTTTCAAGCCTCGCTCCACCCGCTCCGCCATCGCCTTGTTGTCCTTGCTGACAAAGAAATAGAACGGTACGCGGTAATGCAGGAAGATCGTCGGTTCCACCATCAATCCATCCTTCCCATACACCTTTTCCTCGGCCCAGGCCTCGTGCACGCCGCGCGGCATGTAGTCGAAGCGCTTTGCTTTCAGCATCGGGAACAGCGAACTGTAATTGACCGTCGTTTCAACCGGCAGGCGGTTGTGGCGCAACACATCCACCGAAGGCCAGTTGACGCCCGCGCCGGCAACGAGCTTGCGCAGGTCGCCCAGGCTGCGAACCTCGCGGAAGCGGGCTTCATCCTCCTTGCGGATCATGAAGACGCGGTAATCGTTCAGCTCGCGCACCAGGGAGATGCGAATCGGCAGCAGGTCGCGTTCGCGCTCGGCGTTGGTGCCGTCCCACATGATGTTGATGACGCCATTGCGCTTGAGTTCCAGGGCGCGGCGCGGGCTGGTCAGTTCGTGGGGATAGAACTCGATGGAGAAGGGGCCGTCGGTCTTTTCCAGCGCGAGGCGCAGCAGCAGGTGAAAGTAGGTGACCTGTACCTCGGAGCCAGGCGTGACCGAGGGCAGGACGAAGCGCATCAGCGGCGCATTGGCCGCGTCGCCCGCATTGGCCAGGGTGGATGCTGCCGCCAGCAGCAAGCCGGCGGCAGAGCGTTGCAGCTTTTTCAGCACTGATTACTGCGGCTTGACGAACTTCAGCGTCATGCGGTCGCTCTCGCCAATGGCAGCGTACTTGGCGCGGTCCTTGTCCTTGTTGGTGAAGGTCGGAGGCAAGGCCCACACCCCGTTCTCGTGGTTGGCGTCATCCTTGGCATTGGCGTTGACTTCAGACTTTGCCACCAGCTTGAAGCCGGCCTGTTCGGCCATCTTGATGACATAGGCTTCGTGCATATAGCCGGTACTGGCCTTGGCATCCTGGGTCATGGCGGACGGCAGGCGGTGTTCTTCCACGCCGAAGATACCGCCTGGTTTCAGCGTGTCGTAGATGCTGGCCATCAGCTTCTTCATGTTCTCGTCGCCGGTGCCGATCCAGTTATGGATGTTGCGGAACGTGAGCACCATGTCGGCGCTGCCTTTCGGCGCGTAAGTGTATACGCCGTTGCCCGGTTCGAAGGCGCCCAGCACCACCTTGTCGCGGCCCGGCTGCTTGGCCAGGAACTCCTGGAAGCGTTCAGCCGACTTGCGCACGCGTTCGTCGGCCGATTGCGGGCTGGAGCCGGCGGTAATCAGCTTGCCCTGGTCGCGCAGGTAAGGGGCCAGGATTTCGGTGTACCAGCCGCCGCCCGGCGACAGTTCGACCACCGTCATGTTCGGCTTGATGCCGAAGAAGGTCAGGGTCTCGTAAGGATGGCGGTACTGGTCGCGTTTGACGTTGTCCGCGTTGCGGGTAGGGCTGGCGATTGCAGCTTTCAGGGCAGGATCTGCCAGTGCAACGCCGGAAAAACCGGTAAAGCCAACGGCCAGCAGGCCGGCCAGGACGTACTGTTTCATTCAGGAGTCTCCTTTTTTCGTTGGGCAGGCGACGCAGCGGCTCCGGTCGCCCGGGACTTGATGATCGTGCAAGCTGGCCGCCCGGTCAAGTGTCCGCGCGGACGGTGTGCGGACACTGCCCGGACACTTTTTGCGGATATGTTTCAGCTTTGTACAAGCTTTACACAATGGCATAAAAATTGCGTACGATTTGATCCCTGCAAGCTGTCTTAGGTAAAAACGATAACCCTGGAGAGACTATGGAACGACGTGCATTCCTCAACATGAGCGGCGGTGCAATGGCTGCCATGATGATGCCTTTTGGCCGCGCCATTGCGGCCGACGAGCTGGTAAAGCCCGTGGAAGTGAAGTTCAAGAAGATGCTGGCAGATACCGCGCTGACCGCGGCCACCCAGGCCGGCGCCAGCTACTGCGACGTGCGCATCGGCCGCTACCTGAACCAGTTCATCACGACCCGTGACCTGAACATCGAAAACGTCACCAATACCGAATCCGCTGGCGTGGGCGTGCGCGTGATCGCCAACGGCGCCTACGGCTTTGCCGCCACCAGCGACATGTCGCCGGACGGCGTGGCCGGCGCGGCGCGCCAGGCGGTCGCCATCGCCAAGGCGAACGCCAAGCTGCAGGCAGCCGGCGTGCAGCTGGCGCCGACGCCGGGCGTGGGCGAAGTGTCGTGGGCGACCCCGATCAAGAAGGACTGGCGCACCGTGCCGATCAAGGAGAAGGCCGACCTGCTGATCACCGCCAACAAGGGCGCGCTGGAAGCCGGCGCTTCGTTCATCCAGTCCTTGCTGTTCCAGGTTAACCAGCAGAAGTACTTCGCTTCCACCGACGGTTCCTATATCGACCAGGACCTGCATCGCCTGTGGGTGCCGTTCTTCGCCACGGCCGTTGACAAGTCGACCGGCAAGTTCCGCAGCCGTTCCGACCTGGGCACCCCGGTCGGCATGGGCTATGAATACCTGGACGGCCGCAAGGAAGACAAGATCAAGGCAGCGGGCGGCGTTGCCACGCTGTACAACCGTACCTATGACCTGGTCGAGGATGCGAAGGCCGCCGGCCGCCAGGCCAAGGAAAAGCTGACCGCCAAGTCGGTCGAGCCGGGCAAGTACGACCTGGTGCTGTCGCCGGAACATATGTGGCTGACCATCCACGAATCCGTCGGCCACCCGACCGAACTCGATCGCGTGCTGGGCTACGAGGCCAACTTCGCCGGCACTTCCTTCGCGACCCTGGACAAGCAGCAGTCGAAGAAATTCAAGTACGGTTCGGACCTGGTCAACATCGAGGCAGACAAAACCATCCAGGGTTCGCTGGGGGCGGTCGGCTACGACGACGAAGGCGTCAAGTGCAAGAAGTGGGACATCATCAAGGACGGCATCCTGGTGAATTACCAGGCTACGCGCGACCAGGCGGCGGTGATCGGCGAGAAAGAATCGCACGGCTGCTCCTACGCGGACTCCTGGAGCAATGTGCAGTTCCAGCGCATGCCTAACGTTTCGCTCAAGGCTGGCAAGAAGAAGATGACCCCGGACGAACTGGTGAAAGACGTGAAGAAGGGCATCTACATCGTGGGGGCCGGTTCCTTCTCGATCGACCAGCAGCGCTACAACTTCCAGTTCGGCGGCCAGATGTTCTACGAGATCAAGGACGGCAAGATCGGCCAGATGCTGGAAGACGTGGCTTACCAGTCGAATACCCAGGAGTTCTGGAACGCCTGCACCGCCATGTGCGATGAGCGCGACTGGCGCATGGGCGGCTCTTTCTTCGACGGCAAAGGCCAGCCGATGCAGGTGAGCGCGGTGTCGCACGGTTCGTCAACTTCGCGATTCAACGGCATCAACGTGATCAACACTGCACGCAAGATCGGCTAAGGCGAAAGGACTACGAATGAAGATCCTGAATCAGGAAGAGACCAAGCGCATCTCCGACAAGGTCATGTCGCTGAGCAAAGCCGATGAGTGCATCGTCACCATCAACGGCAGCCGCACCGGCAATATCCGCTATGCGCGCAATGCCGTGTCGACTGCCGGCCTGGTGGAAAATACCCAGCTGTCCGTGGCGGTCGCCTTCGGCAAGAAGCAGGGCACGGCAGTCATCAACGAGTTTGACGACAAGTCGCTGGCGAAAGCCGTGCAGCGCGCGGAAGAACTGGCAAAACTGGCGCCGGAAAATCCGGAGTTCATGCCGACGCCGGACAAGCAGGCGTTCAAGGGCTCCGACACCTTCAGCAAGTCGACCGACGCGATCAATCCTGAGTACCGCGCGCAGGTGGCGGCTTACAGCATCGAGGCCTGCAAGAAGAAGGGCCTGGTCGCTGCGGGCTTCTTTACCGACCAGTCCTCGTTCGAGACAGTCGCCAACTCGCGCGGCGTGTTCGGCCACCAGTCGCAGACCGGCATCGACTTCACCTGCACCGTGCGGACCGAAGACGGCCGCGGTTCGGGCTGGGTGCGCCGCGATGCTCAGGACGTCAATCGCTTCGATCCGCGCGCAGCGGCCGAAGTGGCGATGGAGAAGGCGATCCGCTCGGCAGAAGCCAAGGCGCTGGAGCCTGGCCGCTATACGGTGATCCTGGAACCTGCCGCGACTTCCGACCTGCTGGCGTTCATGTTCAGCAGCTTCGACGCGCGTTCGGCCGACGAGGGCCGCAGCTTCCTGGCCAAGAAGGGCGGCGGCAACCGCATGGGCGAAAAACTGTTCGACGAGCAGGTGAACGTGTGGGCCGACCCGTGGGATAAGGATATTCCTGTGCTGCCATGGGATAACCAGACCTTGCTGGCGCGCGAGCGCATGGACATCATCAAGAACGGCAAGATCGCTTCGTTGAACTACTCGCCGTTCTGGGGCAAGAAACAGGGCCAGCGCGCTGTAGGCCAACCGGGCAATATCATCATGTCCGGCGGTTCCAAGTCGACCGAGGAACTGGTTGCCTCGACCAAGAAGGGCATCCTGGTGACCCGTACCTGGTATATCCGCATGGTCGATCCGCAAACCGTGCTGCTGACCGGCCTGACCCGCGATGGCACTTTCTACATCGAGAACGGCAAGATCAAGCACCCGGTGAAGAACTTCCGATTCAATGAAAGCCCGGTGACGATGTTGAACAACATCGAGGAACTGGGCCGTCCGGAAGTGCTGGCCGGCGACGAGTCGCAATTCCAGCTGCTGATTCCGGCCATGAAGGTGCGGGACTTCAACTTCACCTCTTTGTCTGACGCTGTATAGGAAACCGAAGAGCGCAGCCGCCGCGCCACAAAGTGTCAGACCCTGTGGGTCTGACACTGCTTTACCGGTTTAAAAATGGAGCAACACATTGGAACGCAGATCCTTCCTGAAAGTCGCCGCTGCCGCCGGCGGCACCATGCTGGTCCCCGTCTTCGGCAACGCCATCGCCGCCGAAGACCTGATGAACCCGATGGCCCGCAAGTTCAAGAAAGAACTCGCCGACGCCGCGCTGAACGCCGCCACCAAGGCCGGCGCCAGCTACTGCGACGTGCGCATTGGCCGCTACCTGAACCAGTTCATCACCACCCGCGACACGCGCGTTGAAAACATCGTCAACACCGAATCGACCGGTGTCGGCGTGCGCGTGATCGCCAATGGCGCCTACGGCTTCGCCGCCACCAACGCGCTGACAGTCGACGCCGTCGCCGACGCCGCGCGCCAGGCAGTGGCCATTGCACGCGCCAACGCGCGCCTGCAGGCCTCGCCGGTGCAACTGGCGCCGGTCAAAGGCGTGGGCGAAGTCGCATGGCAGACGCCTTTCAAGAAGGATTGGCGCGAAGTGCCGATCAAGGAAAAGGCCGACATGCTGCTGGCCGCGAACAAGGCTGGCCTGGATGCCGGCGCCTCCTTCATGACCGCCAACCTGTTCCAAGTCAATCAGCAGAAATACTTTGCCTCGACCGACGGTTCCTACATCGACCAGGACGTACACCGCCTGTGGGCGCCTTTCACCGCGACTGCAGTGGACAAGGCAACCGGCAAGTTCCGCACCCGCGACGGCCTGTCTTCGCCGGCCGGCATGGGTTACGAATTCTTCGACGCCAAGCCGGAGCACAAGGTGCGCGCGGCAGGCGGCGTGACGCAGTTGTACAACGGCGGCTACGACATCATCGAAGACGCCAAGGCCGCCGGCAAGCAAGCGCGAGAAAAGCTCTCGGCCAAGTCGGTCGAGCCAGGCAAGTACGACCTGGTGCTGAGCCCTGAACACCTGTTCCTGACCATTCACGAGAACGTCGGTCACGCAACGGAACTGGACCGCGTGCTAGGCTATGAAGCCAACTACGCCGGCACCTCCTTTGCGACGCTGGACAAGTGGAAGAGCAGGAATTTCAAGTACGGTTCCGACATCGTCAACATCGTGGCCGACAAGACCACTCCCGGTTCGCTGGGCTGTGTGGGCTACGACGATGAAGGCGTGCCTTCGAAGAAATGGGACCTGATCCGCAACGGCATCCTGGTGAATTACCAGGCCACGCGCGACCAGGCGCACATCATCGGCGAGAAGGAGTCTCACGGTTGCTCATATGCGGATTCCTGGAGCAGCGTGCAGTTCCAGCGCATGTCCAACGTCTCGCTGGAAGCAGGCAAGAAGCCGCTGTCGGTGGACGACATGGTCAAGGACGTGAAAAAAGGTATCTACATCCTGGGCCGCGGTTCCTATTCGATCGACCAGCAGCGCTACAACTTCCAGTTCGGCGGCCAGTTGTTCTACGAGATCAAGGACGGCAAGGTCGGCCAGATGCTGAACGACGTGGCATACCAGTCGAACACCCAGGAGTTCTGGAACTCTTGTTCGGCCACCTGCGACCAGCGCGACTGGCGCATGGGCGGTTCGTTCTTCGACGGCAAAGGCCAGCCAAGCCAGGTCAGCGCCGTGTCGCATGGTTCCTCGACCACGCGCTTCAACGGCATCAATGTGATCAACACTGCCCGCAAGATTGACTAAGGACGCGATAGATGAAACTCCTGAGCAAAGACGAAGCAAAAAGCATTTGCGACAAAGTGATGGCCATGTCCAAGGCCGACGAGTGCCGCGTCAACCTGAGCGGAAGCCGCAAGGGCAACGTGCGTTACGCCAACAACAGCGTTTCCACTGCCGGCCTGATTGAAGATACGACCTTGGTGGTCAGCGTCGCTTTCGGCAAGAAGCAAGGTTCCGCCACCTGCAACCAGTTCGACGCCAAGTCGCTGGAAGCGGCCGTGCGCCGCGCCGAGGAAATCGCGCGCCTGGCCCCGGAAAATCCGGAATTCATGCCGGCCGTGGGCAAGCAGGACTTCAAGGCCAGCAATACCTTCAACCGTAATGCCGAGGCATTCAATCCCGAATACCGCGCAGATGTGGCCTTCGCCAGTATCGCCGCCGCCAAGAAGGCCGGCTTGCAGGCGGCGGGCTTCTTCAACGACAGCATTGGCTTCGACTGCATCGCCAACTCGAACGGCGTGTTCGGCTTCCAGGAACTGGGCGGCCTGAATTTCACCGTGACCACCCGCACCGACGACGGCCGCGGTTCGGGCTGGGTCAATCGTGCCGCCTACGATCCGAAGGCATTCGATCCGCGCGCGGCATCCGAAATCGCCATCGAGAAGGCCTTGCGCTCGGTGGACGCCAAGGCCTTGGAACCGGGCCGCTATACCGTGGTGATGGAACCTGCCGCCACCAACGACCTGCTGAATTTCATGTTCAGCGCCTTCGATGCGCGTTCGGCCGACGAAGGGCGCAGCTTCCTGTCCAAGAAGGGCGGCGCCAATCGCCTGGGCGACAAGCTGTTCGACGAGCAGGTGAATGTGTGGACTGACCCGTGGGATGCCAATGCACCGGTGCTGCCATGGGACCAGGGATCGATGCAGGCACGCGCGCGCCGCGACCTGATCAAAGGCGGCGTGATCACCTCGCTCGACTACAACCGCTACTGGGCGCAAAAGCAGAAGAAGGAAGCGACTCCGCCGGCGGGCAACATCATCATGGCGGGCGGATCGAAGTCGACCGAGGAACTGATTGCTTCGACCAAGAAGGGCATCCTGGTGACCCGCACCTGGTATATCCGCATGGTGGACCCGCAATCGGTGGCGCTGACCGGCCTGACCCGCGACGGCACCTTCTACATCGAGAACGGCAAGATCAAGCACCCGATCAAGAACTTCCGCTTCAACGACAGCCCGGTCTCGATGCTGAACAATATCGATGAACTGGGGCGTCCGGTGCTGATCGGCGATACCGATGCGCGCAAGCTGATGATCCCCGCCATGAAGGTGCGGGACTTCAACTTCACGTCGCTGTCCGACGCGGTCTGAGGAATGCCCGCCTACGATTTCTACTTCACGCGCCTGACTTACGAGTCGGGCGACTGGGATGTCGATATCCGCATGCCGAGCAATGTGCTCAACTCCCTGGTCGAATACACGACCCTGAAGGTTGATCCCGTTGAACGCATCGTCGCGCTGTCCGATCCGAAGATGCTGGAGGCGCCGTTCTGCTACCTGGCCGGCCATAAGCTGGTGCAGTTCACGCCTGCCGAGCGCAAGAACTTCGAGCGCTACGTGCGTGGCGGCGGCTTTGTTTTCGTGGACGACTGCAACCACGACATCGACGGCTTGTTTGCGAAATCGTTCGAGGCGGAAGTGGCCCGCATCTTCGGCCCGAAAGCACTGCACAAGATTCCCAACAGCCACCCGCTGTATTCCGCGTTCTTCAAATTCGACGGACCGCCGAATACCGGGATGGAGTTGAATGGCTGGGGCGACGACCTGGTGCACGACTACCTGAAGGCCGTGGAATTCGGCGGCCGCATCAGGCTTTTGTATAGCAATAAGGACTATGGCTGCGAGTGGGATTACGACTTCCGCAACAAGCGCTGGCTGGCAATCGACAACACGCGCTTCGCAGTCAACATCATTCAATACGCGTTGGGAGCATGACCGTGGCTGAAAGCGGCTGGAGCGAAAACGAGATCGGCGTACTGCACGCCAAGGTGAAGGCACTGAAGGCGAGCATGGGTCGCGTCATCATCGGCCAGGAAGAGGTAATCGACTCGCTGGTCATCTGCCTGCTGGCCGGCGGCCATGCGCTGGTGGAAGGCGTGCCGGGCCTGGGCAAGACGCTGCTGGTGAAGTCGCTGGCGCAGGCCACCGACATGGAATTCCGCCGCGTGCAGTTCACGCCGGACCTGATGCCGTCCGATATCGTCGGTACCGAGATCCTGGAAGAGGACCATGCGACGCGCAAGCGCGAGTTCCGTTTCCAGCAAGGGCCGGTGTTCACGCAAGTGCTGCTGGCGGACGAAATCAACCGCGCGCCGCCGAAGACGCAATCGGCGCTGCTGGAAGCGATGCAGGAACGCTCGGTGACCTTCGCCGGCCAGACGCATAAGCTGCCGCGCCCATTCTTCGTGCTGGCGACGCAGAATCCGATCGAGCAGGCAGGCACCTATCCGCTGCCTGAAGCGCAGCTGGACCGCTTCCTGCTGCATATCGATGTCGGTTACCCCACGGAAGACGAAGAAATCGCGATGGTATCGGCCACCACGCACGCCGGCTTGAAGGATGCGGAGCCGGCGATGGATGTGGAAACCTTGCTGCGCCTGCAGGCGCTGGTGCGCGATATCGAAATCGGCGAGCACCTGCTGCGCTACGCAACGCGCCTGGTGCGAGCCACCCGTCCCCGCGAGACGAGCGTCGAAGCGGTGAAAAAGCACGTCGGCTGGGGCGCAGGACCGCGCGCGGGCCAGGCCTTGGTGCTGGCCTCCAAGGCGCGTGCATTGATGCAGGGCCGCCTGGCGGTCACCCGCGAGGACATCGGCCACATGCTGCTGCCGGTGCTGGCGCACCGTGTCCTGCGCAATTTCGAAGCGGAAGCTGACGGCATTGCGATTGCCGGCATCCTGGCCGCACTGCGCGACGCAATCAAGCCCGAATAAGCATGCTGGAAACACCCGCGCTGCTGGCGCACTCCGCCGACCTTGAGCTGGTGATCCGCCATGTGCTGGCGGGCCTCGGCCATGGCATTCATGCGGGCCGCGAACGCGGCGCCGGTGTGGAGTTCTCCGAGTACCGTGCGTACGCGCCCGGCGACGAATGGCGGCGTGTCGACTGGAAGCTGCTGGCGCGCGCCGACCGCTATTATGTGCGCGAGGCGGAGCGCGACAGTCATGTCGCGACCTGGCTGGTGCTGGATGCGACCGCCTCGATGGCAGAGCCAAGCCGGCGTGTCGATGGCTTGAGCAAGTACTGGTATGCGCGCACGGCGCTGGCTTGCGTGGCGGCCATTGCGCAGCGCCAGGGCGATGCCTTCGGGCTGCTGGTGCTCTCTAACGGAAAGGTCGAATTCACGCAAGCTTCGCGCGGTCCGCGCCATCTGCAACGCGTGCTGGCGGCCCTGCAACGCGCCACGCCGTCCGGCGGGCTGCCGGATACCGAAACCCTGCGCGCAAGCCTGCACTTCGCGCGTTCGCAAAGCATGGTGTTCGCTGCAACGGACGCTTTGGACTGGCCGTCGCCGCTAAGCGAGGCGGTGGTGCGCTTGCGTCATATGCGGCATGACGTGCGCCTGCTGGCCTTGCGCACCGAAGCCGAAGTCGAAGCGGATTTCGCTGCCGGCCACGCCTATCGCGATCCGGAGGAGGGCGCTCGCCTGCATAGCTTTACCCGCGCCGACCGCGACAATTACCGCAAGGCGCTTGACTCCCACTTCGGTGCCGTGCGCACCGCATGTCGCCAGCATGACGTGCCGTTATGCGAAGCGCAGATTGAACAAACTTTGGGCGAAGTCCTGCGGGCATGGTTGAGGAATCCGGAGGCGCGCAGGCCATGACCAGCATGCAGCCTTTCTGGTGGCTTGCCTTGCCGGTGCTTTTGCTGCCGGTGTGGTGGCATATGCGCAAGCGCGAGCGCACGCGCACCGACATTCTCGCCACTGCGCGCTTCCTGCCCGCAGCAGCGCCGCAACAACAGCGCGTGCTGCGCTGGTCGGACGTGTTGCTCCTGCTGGTGCGGATGGCATTGCTGGTTGTGCTGATCGCCTGGCTGGCAGTGCTTGTCATGCCGTGGAAGGGCGACACGGTGTTCATCGACCCGTCGCTCGAATCCTCGCCGTGGGCTGCCCAGCAGGTGCAGTCGGCTGGCATGGGCGGCGCTGCCCGCGAGCCGCTGCCCGCCGACCTGTGGAACTGGCTGGCCCGTAACGAACACGAATGGCGTCCCGATGCACGCTTCCTCATCCTCGCCTCGCGCGCCGCCATGCCCGCGCTTCCCCCGCGCCTGGCCCACGCAGCAGAGCTTCGCCTCGCTCCTTCCGCCACGGCCGCCCAGCCGCCAGTCGCTGCCGCCGCGACGCCTGCGACGCCCCGCAAGCGCCACATCGTCGTGTCCGCGCCAGCTGAGCGCCTGCCTCGCTGGCAAGCGTTGTTTGCTGCCTTCAGCACCGCCGCCGACGGCGTCAATCTCTACGTCCTCTCCGACTCGCCAACAACAGACACTGAGCTGATAGTCTGGGACCTTCCAGGCAACGAACCGCCGACCTCCTGGAAGGCCCCCCTCTGGTGGCGCACCGCCGCCACTAACGGGGAAACGCAAACCCCGCAGGGCCTCGCCTGGACCGCCCCGCAATGGCCATTGCAAGACGTCGAGGCAGCCCGCGCACTTTACGAGCGCTGGCAAGCAGCAACGGCGCAAATGTCACCTTACCCAATGCCCGCGCACTCCCTGAAGGCCGGACGCAAGGACCCGCTAGCAGCACCGCTGGCCCGTTCACCCGAATGGCTGGCGCTGGCCTTGCTGGCGCTGTTCGCAATCGAAAGGATGCTCACCCATGCCCGCCGCCGCTGACCACCTGGCCAGCGTGCGTCAACGCATGCTGCAAGCTCTGATCCGCCGCCGCATCGCGAGTTGGCTTGTGCCGCTGCTGCCGGTGGCTGCATTGGCTGCAGCGATAGTCGCTGGAGCATTCGGCGCCGCAAAGACGCTTACCCTTACCGCTCCCCTGGTGTTGGCTGCCGCGGTGATGCTCTGGGGCGCAATCGACCTCGCATTCTGGCGCAAGCGAGTGGAAGAACAATTGCCGTCGTGGCTGAACGACGCGGTTCCCGAACTTGAAGACAGTAGTGCAATCCTGGCTGCTGCCCCGAACACGCCGCTTGGCGAGCTGCAACGCAATCGCCTGCTTGCCCGTATCGAGCAAGCACTCGACGATGAACGCTTGCGCGGCATCGCAAACCAGAAAGCCCGCTTCAATGCGATTCCGCTTGCCCTGGCAGTAGTGGCCGCCGCCGCTGCATGGGCCTATGCAGCAGCGCATAGCCCGCAGTACGCGCCGCCCACAGGCGCCGGTCCGGCAGCGCAGGCCGGCATCGCCGCAGCCGGCATAAGCCTTCACGCCGAGCCTCCGTCGTACACCGGCGTGAAGCCAAGTGAAGGCGTCCCGCGCGACCTGCAGATTCCCCAGCACAGTAAAGTGCGCTGGTGCGCCGTCAACGCCGATGCCGTCATTGAGCTTGGCGACGGCCAGAATTTGCAGGCGGCGGCGGGCCGCTGCGCCGAATGGACCGCAAGCGATTCCATCTTCTGGCGCAGCCGCCATAACGCCAGCCAGCGCTACACAATCCGCGTCACACCTGACCAGGCCCCGCAAGTCGCCATCGCCGCGCCGAACGAATCGGTCAGCGTACTGAAGCCCGACGCCCAAAGCGCACAGGTCAACGTCAGCGTCAGCGACGACTACGCGATCGTCAAAGCAACCCTGCATATGACCCTCGCGCGCGGAAGCGGCGAAAACATCCGCTTCACCGACAAGGAAGCCCCGCTTCCCGTTTCGTCCGATCCGCGCAAGCGCAGCTGGAACAAGCAATGGATGCTGAAAGAGCTCGGCATGGAGCCCGGTGACGAACTGTATTTCTTCGTGCGCGCCAGCGACAACGCCCCGGTCCCGCATATTTCACAATCGCCAACCTACACGCTGCGCTTGCCGGGCCAGCAAGGTGAGGCACTCGAGTCGACTGCCCTGCCATCGATGGTGAAACCGGAAAACCTGCGCAGCCAGCGCCAGATCATCATCGACACCGAACAACTGGTGGCCGACTCGCCGCGCCTTGGCACCGCAGACCTGCGCGCCCGCAGCGAGAAGATCGCCGGCGACCAGGCCAAGCTGCGCTTGCGTTATGGCCAATTTCTTGGCGAGGAGTCTTCCCTGTTCGGCGATGAAGAACACGGCGACGGCGATGGTCATGAGCACGGCGGCGCCGGTACCCAGGGCCCGGGTGGTTTCGGCACGGGTAATGTTGCCGCCCAGTTCGGCCACGCCCATGACCAGGAAGGCAACGCCACCATCTTCGATCCGGCCACCAAGGAAGTCCTGCGCCGCGCATTGCGGGCGATGTGGGACGCCGAAAAGCAGCTTCGCGCCATTGCACCCAAACCGGCCTTGCCGCCGGAGTACAAAGCGCTTGGGGCGATCAAGGAACTGCAGCAGGCGGAACGCGTCTACCTGCACCGCACAGCCTTCGTGCCGCCGGCCATCAAGGAAGAAAAGCGCATGAGCGGTGAGATGACTGGCGCGGCCAGCTACCGCCGCGCGCAAGGCACGGCCAGCGAATTCGTGCCGGCCGATGTGCGCGAACTGGTGCAGGCCCTCGGCGGAGATGGCGCGCTGCCCTCACTGTGGACCAAGGCTGCGCGCGAAGCAGTTGCCCGCATCAAGGATGAGGAACAACGCCTGTCGGCGCAAGCCGCCGTGCAGGATGTGGCTGGTGGTTGCCAGTCATGCCGTGCCCAGTTGCGTGCCTGGCTGCGTGCGACCGTGCAGCAGCCGGCAGTGCTGTTGCAGGCACGCCCGCAAGCGCAGACAAGGTTTGGCCAGGCATTGCAAGGGAAGGGCGCGCCGTGAACGTGGATATCAACTTCCTGTACGGTGGTGCGGTTTTGGCCGGCACGGCAAGCGCCTTGCTGTACTCACGCAAGAAGCGCTGGATAGACGCTGCCTTGGGCCTGGCGGCCGGCGCCTCGCTGGCGACCCTGCTTGCCGCCCCGGCTGCTCCTGCTGGCGGTGCGCAGCCAATAGTCCTGGCGACAGCAAGTGCTTCGCCAGCGGCACCGGACGATCGGTTGGCGGAGGCGCTGGCACAGATGCCGTCGGCGCTTCGCGATACCCCTGTGGAAGTGCAGGGCCAGGGCCTGTACGAGGCGCAATGGCGTGACATGCCCGTACGCCCTATCCAGTGGAAGCCGGCACAGGACGGCCTGCTTTGGTTGGACTTTCCACGCTCCCTGCCGCTCGGCCGCAGTTTCGCGCTGACCGTGCGGCGCGATGCCCCGCAGGTGGGCTGGCGCTTGCAGCTGCTGGCTGAAAATGGCCAGGTGCTGGCTGAATCGCGCGCCGCGGCTGCGGCAGACACCTTGACCGTGCAATGGCAACCGCCCTTGGCTGAATCGATGGTCTTGCAGGCGCGCCTGCTCGACAAGGATGGAAAGACCGCTGCGCAAGGCCCGGTGCCGCTGCGGGTTCTGGACGCCGTCCCCTTGCAGGTGCAGGGCCGCTTTGGCGCTCCGTCCTTTGACGCGCGCGTGCTGTACCAGTTGTTGACGGACTCCAACGCCATCGTCGATTGGCAAACCACGCTTGGCAAATCGCTGACGCGCAACGAAGAAGCACGCGCACCGCTGACGCATCCCAACATGCTGGTAGCCGATGCCGCCTGGCTTGAACGCGGCGGACTGCGTGGTGCGCTGGCGCAGGTTGCTCAAGGCTTGCCGCTGCTGGTCCTTGGCGGCAATGCAGACGATGCAGCGTTGTGGCAGCGCGAGACTGGATTGAAGCTGTCGGCGCAATCGGCCACCACGGAGCAGGAAGATACGCGCCACCTACCATTCGCAGGCGCCACCCTGGCGTTCGCTCCCGGCGCACAAACGCCGATGGCCAGCGGCGCCTGGCAGCCCGTCGCGCGCGACAAGGACGGCAAACCCTGGTTGTGGCAGCGAGACTGGCAAAAAGGCCGCATCCTGTGGCTGGGCGTTCGCGACTGGCACCGGCACGCCATCAGCGAGCCGGCGGCTCTCGGCCAGTGGTGGCAGCAAGTGATCGACTTTGCCGCGTCGGGCAGCGAACAGAAATTGCGCTGGCTTGATGCCGACCCAATGCCGCTGCCAGGCTTGCGCACTGAAATTTGCGCGCAAGGCGTGGCGACGGGCGGCGCTGTCACGGTGGGGCAGGAGGCCCTGCACTGGCAGGCCCGCAGCGAGCGCGCGGATTCGGCGTGCGTTGCACTGTGGCCGCGCGGTGCTGGCTGGCTACCGGTACGCACCGGCCAGGCGGAAAGCGCAGTCTACGTGTACGCTGCGCAAGACTGGCCGGCATGGCAGGCTGCGCTGCGGCATGACGCGACTGCCCGTTACGTTAGCCGCAGTGCACAGCCGATTGCCGGACTGGGTGCGGTCGATGCGGCCACGCTGCGTACCGGCGAACCGCAACCGTGGCCTATTGCAGTGCCGCGTTGGATGCCTGGCCTTGCGTTTGCCCTCTGCTTGTTGCTCCTGTGGTGGCGTGAACGCCGCTGAACCGCAAGCTGTGCTAATGTCATCGCATGAAAGCGATCGACGAATTCCGTGCCAGGCCGGGCCTGCGCCTACGCGACAAGGATGCGAAATCGGACAGCAAGCCCGATCGGGAAATGCTGGACAAGATGTTGGACGACATCTCCGACCTGCAGGAGATGTTGTACGCCGAGCGCAAACGCAAGCTGTTGATCGTGTTGCAGGGCACGGATACCTCCGGCAAGGACGGCACCGTGCGCCACCTGTTCAGCAAAATCAACCCGATGGGCTTGCGCGCCGTGGGTTTCCGCGCGCCGACCGAGATCGAAGCCGCGCACGACTTCCTGTGGCGCATCCACCGCGAAGTACCCAAAGCCGGCGAGATCGCGGTCTTCAACCGCAGCCATTACGAAGACGTGCTGATCACGCGCGTTCTCGGCAAGATCACGCCGCAGGAATGCAAGCGTCGCTATGCCCAGATTCGCGACTTCGAACGCATGCTGGCCGAAAGCGGCACCACCATCGTCAAGCTGTTCCTGCACATTTCAAAGGATGAGCAAAAAGAACGCCTGCAGGAGCGAGTGGACGATCCGCACAAGCACTGGAAGTTCGACCCCGAAGACCTGAAGCAGCGCGAACTTTGGAAGAACTACCAGAAAGCCTACGAGGATGCGATTACGGAGACCGACGCCGGCCATGCGCCGTGGTACGTGGTCCCCTCGGATTCAAAACGCTATCGCAACGAAGTCGTTGCCCGCCTGCTGCTGGAAACCCTGCGCGGCATGCGGCTCGACTGGCCGCCGCCGGACAAGCGGCTGTTGAAACTCAAGGTTCGCTAGCCCAGTCCCGCACATAAGCCGGCGCCGCGGCCTTGCACTCCGGATCGGTGACCGGCACGGTGCGCCATTGCACGAACGGCAGTTCGCCCGCCCAGGCAGCGATGCCCATGTCTTCCTCGTCGTCGTTTGGCCCGCCGCTGCGCACCTTGCACGCCGCTTCCGCCAGCGGGATCCGCAGCACTGTGGTGGCAGCATGTTCCTTGTCGTTGCCGCCGCGGACCTCGAGGCGGCGGCCCGGCGCCAGATGATCCATGAAGGCATCCAGCGTGCGGCGCTGCTCCGTCTCGTCGACCGCTTCGAAGCGGCCGTAGATCATTACCGAGCGATAGTTCATCGTATGGTTGAAGGCCGATCGCGCCAGAACCAGGCCGTCCAGGTGGGTGATGGTGACGCAGGCATCCTGCGCCATCAATTGCTTCAGCATGCGGCTACCGTTGGAGCCATGGATGTACAGGTGGTCGCCTTCGCGCCAGCAGGCGGTCGGGATGCAGTGCGTGCACTGCCCGTCGCTGAAGGCGATATGGCAAATGTAGGCGGCATCGACGATGGCGCGCACAAGGTCGGGTTCATAGGCGGCGTTGGCGGCGCCACGTCGCACGCGGGTGCGGTCGGATGGGGGAGGTGTTGTATTCATGGCATCGGACTATAATGTCCTGCTGGCCCCTGTAACAGGTCCAGGGCTATGCAAAACCATGGAGCCACGATTGGACTACTCGCTGCTGATCTCGAACTTCACCGCCAGCCATGGCCACCACGGCTGGCCGCGCCAACGCCTGCTGCACGAATGCCTGCGCTCTGCCATCCGCGACGGCACGCTGGCTCCCGGCACGCGCCTGGTTGCCACCCGCGCGCTGGCAGCGGAACTGGGCGTGGCGCGCAACACGGTGCTGTACGCCTACGAGCAGCTCACCAGCGAAGGCTATGTGGTGACCGACCGCAGCGGCACCATTGTTGCCGCCGTGGCGCCTGCCCGGCAGCAGCAAGCCAGCGTGGTGGTCCCGCACAAGGGCCTGTCGCAGCGGGCGCAGAACCTGCGCCACAGCACCGCTTCTGCCGCCAGCGGCACGCCCTTCGTGCCGGGCGTTCCCGACCTGCCAAGCTTCCCGATCGGCCTGTGGCGCCGGTTGCTGGAGCGCGCCTGGCGTTCGCTGCCCACCGACAAGCTGAATTACGGCGACCCGTGCGGCGAACCGGTGCTGCGCGAAGCCATCGCCGACTACCTGCGCGCCTCGCGCGGCGTGATCTGCGAAGCGGCGCAAGTGTTCATCACGGACGGCAGCCAGAGCAGCCTTGACCTGTGCGGACGCGCCTGCGCCGACGCCGGCGAAACGCTGTGGATGGAAAACCCCGGCTACGGCGGCGCCATGGCCGCCTTCCGCGCCGCCAGCCTGAAGCTGGAGCCGATCGAGGTCGACGAGGAAGGCATCGCCCCGCGCTCCGAAGACTGGAAGGAGCGCCCGCCGCGCCTGATCTACACCACCCCTTCGCACCAGTACCCGACCGGCACCGTGCTGTCGCTGGCGCGCCGCATGGCCCTGATCGACGGCGCACGCGCCTGCGGGGCCCTGATCATCGAAGACGATTACGACAGCGAATTCCGCCACGACGGCCCGCCGCTGGCATCGATGCAAGGCTTGCAGCCGGACGCCCCGGTGCTGTACTGCGGTACCTTCAGCAAGACCATGTTCCCCGGGCTGCGCATCGGCTACCTGGTGGTGCCGCCGTGGCTGGTGCGGCCGCTGGCGACCATGCGCCAGCAATCGGCCTCGCGCGGGCGCGCCGCCGACCAGCTGGCACTGGCCGAATTCCTGCGCAGCGGCCAGTTCGCCCTGCACCTGCGCCGCATGCGCCGCGTCTATCGCGAACGGCGCGACGCCCTGGTGGAAGCGCTGGACAGGCACCTTGGCAGCATCGCCAGCGTACAGGGCGCCTCGGCCGGCATGCACCTTGCGCTGCGCTGGGAAGACCCGCGCCTGTCCGACGTGGAGATCAGCCGCCGCGCCCTCGAGCAGGAAGGCATGATTGCCAACGCCCTCAGCGTGCACGCCGTGGCCGGCCAATGCAGCTGGCGCGGACTGGCCCTGGGCTATGGCCAGGTCGATCCCGCCGGGGTAGATGCGCTGGTCAAGCGCCTGGCCGGTGTCATTCATTTAACGGCCTACGAAAATTTTTACCGAAAGTTCAAATAGTTGATCGAAAACCTGCGCCGCTTGTTTTTAGAATGAAGTAAATCTGGCCTGACCAGATGTAGTCAAAAACAAAAAACGAATACTGGGGCGCAATGAATCAACATTTCCTGAAGCTGCGGCAGAATTTCAAGGCCGACATGATGGCGCGCTACGCCGTCGACGAACAACTGTTTGACGAAACCAGCCAGTGCATCGCACCCCTGGCCGTGCCGTTTTCGGTGCGCCGCGGCGAGCTGCTGCAGCGCGTTGGCCAAGCCTCGCGCGACGTCTTCTGGCTGACCGGCGGCGTGGCCCGCGTGGGCTATGTCAGCGAAAGCGGCAATGAAGTCACGATGCGCTTCGCCACCGAGAGCCATATCGCGAACGCCTATGAAGACTTGCTGGAGTTCCGCGGCGAGCTGCCGGCGCGTTCCTTCATCGTGGCCGAGACCTCGGTGCAGGGTTTCCGATTCGACTGGGAGCAAATGAGCGTGGCGCGCAGCCAGCACCCGGTGCTGACCGCCTACATGACGCGCCTGCTGGAGTTTGCCGTATGCAGCCAGGCGCGCCGCTTCATCACGCACACCGCTTCGAGCGCCGAAGAGCGCCTGGCCAATTTCAGGGAAGAGTATCCGAACCTGGAACGCCGGATTTCGCAGAAGGTGCTGGCATCCTACCTGCAGATCACGCCAGCCTACCTGTCGCAGCTCATGCGCCGCGAACAGGAAGCCGCCTAGCGCTCCTGCTGCTCCTGGCGCAGCAGGGTGGACATGTATTGCGGCGTAATGCCCAGGAAGGAGGCCAGCGATTTCTGCGAAATGCGCTGCTCCAGTCCCGGGTATTGCTCGCGGAAAGCCGCCAGGCGGCAGTTGGCGGACGTCATGCTGCGCACCAGGCAGCTTTGCGAATAGCGGCGGATCGAGTGCTCCGACACCTTCAGGTAGTACTCGCGCATGATGCTGTGCTCTTCGCGCAGGCGGGCCATGGTGGCCCATTCCACGCGGATCGCCGTCACCGGGGTCTCCGCAATGATGAATTCCTGGGCCGGCTGGCCGTCCTGGGCCGCCAGCAAGTCGTGGTGCGATCCGCAGGTATCGCCTTCCGCCGAAAACGCCATCGTCACATCGGCGCCATCCTGCGTGATCATGCCGCGCCGCGCCACGCCGCGGTAAAGCCAGTAAGCCACGCTGGCCGGCACGCCCGCGCGCTGCAGGTATTCGCCCTTGCGGAAATGTACCTCGACCACGTGCGGGGCGAGAATGCGATTGAAGGCATCGAACATTTCACGCGATACGCCGATGCGGCTCATCGAGTATTCGCTGAATTCTTCTCGCTGTTTTAGGAATGCTTCGGACATTGCGGCAACTCTTGGTCTTTATGACAATATTGTTTCTTGCCTGAAACCACAGGCCCCGCAATATAAACCACTGAAAGACGCCGGGCAATCCCGCCGTGACGACTGTTGCGTACTACCAGTTAAATTTAGTAACTACTTGATAATCTTCAACTATTTAAACAGGAAACGCGCGCGCATGTAGCTATACTACGCGTTGGCCATCCAGTCGCGCATGCCGTCCACCCAGGGACGGGCATTCAGGTTAAGCGATTTCCTGATTTGGTTGGCGCGATCGTACAACAGTGAGAAATCGATCGATGGCGAACGCTTGAAAGCAATCACCACGATGTTGGCGTCGTGCACTTCCGGCAGCCACACCACCGCGTCGAACACCAGTTCCATGTGCTGCAGGTTCTTGGCGTAATTGTCGAAATCGCCAAATACATTGGTGGTCATGATGCCGTCCGGGCCCAGGCAGTCGAAGCAAGCCTGGTAGAACTCAGGCGTATCGAGCACCGGGCCGCGCGCTTCCTCGTCGTACAGGTCGACTTGCAGCACGTCCACCGTGCCATGGTTGCGCCGGTCGAGCACGAAGTCCATGGCATTCATCTGGCGCACCTCGAGCCGCTCGTCGTTCGGCGGCAGGCCGAACTTCTCTTCGCAAATTGCAATCACGTTCGGATTGAGTTCAATGGCGGTGACGCGCGCCTTGGGGAATTGGCGGTAGCTGAACTTGGTCAGGGCCGCGCTGCCCAGGCCGAGCTGGACAATATGGCGGGGAGCGGGAATGAATAGCGTCCACATCATCATCATGCGCACGTATTCAAGCTCGATCATGTCGGGCTTGGACAGGCGCATGGCGCCCTGCACCCAGGACGTACCCAGGTGCAGTGAACGGACACCTTCGAACTCGGTGATGGTGGCGGGAGGAAAACCAGGCTGGTCGAATCTACGGGAAGTCATGGCCGTAAGTTTACCAGCCCGGCGCTCAAGCTTCCCGGCGGCGCCTGCAGGCCGCTGCGCCGGCCACGCCGAGCCCCGCCAGCAGCAGGGCATATGCGTCCGGCTCCGGCACCGCGCTGATGTTCAGCGTTCCCGAGTAGCTGGCCGAGGCGGGCGTGAAACTGGTGTCTTCAAAATTCACGTAGCCGAAGACACTCAGTTCCAGTGGACCCGAGATCACGGTCGGCAACAGGAAACCGTATTCGAAGAGACCCGGACCGATCAGGCTCAAGGCGTTGCCATTGACGTAGGCGGCGGTGAAGGTGACATCGGTGTTCGGGCTGAAGCCCAGGGTCACCAGGCTGGCATCGACCGAATAGGTGCCGGCGCTGGGCGAGAAATAGAAGGTATCAGAGAAGGCTCCCTGTTCCAGGTGGGTCACGCCGAAAGCGGCGGAAAGTTCGGTGGCGCTGCCGCCGAGGTTGACGTTGGTAACAACGTTGTCGGCCTGCACCGCCGTGGCGGCCAGTGCAAGCAGCATACCCATGGCTGTCTTCATGGTGTTCTCCTGAAAGCGCAGGCGAGGCGCCTGCACATTCCAAGGTAGGCCGCACCGCTACTGTTTGATCTACATCAAAGCGGAAGGATGATTGCCACCGCAAGACCGCCACCATCGCGGTTGGCCAGCGCGATGCGGCCACCATGGGCTTCGGCGATCTCGCGCGCCAGCGCCAGGCCGAGGCCGGTGCCGCTGCGCTTGGTGGAATAGAATGGCACCAGGGCGTTGGCCAGCACCGCCTCGCTCATGCCGGGGCCGCGGTCCTGCACTTCGATGCGCAGCATGCCTTGCTGGCGGCGCAGCTCGAGGCCGACTTCCTCCGGCGGTGAACCGGATTCGTGGGCATTCTTCAGCAGGTTGAGCAAGGCTTGCTCCATCTGCGCGGCGTCGAAGGCGTGCGCTTCGGCCGGCACTTCGCCATGCAGCTTGAATTGCACCTGGTCGGACAAGGCGGCCAGGAAGGCGCCCCAGTCCTGCTGTTCAAGCCGCGGCGTGGGCAGCTTGGCGAAGCGGGCGTAACCGAGGATGAAGCCCTCGAGGTGGCGTGTGCGTTCCTCGATGGTGGCCAGGATTTGCGGCAAGCGCTCGGTCTGGCCGCGCCGCACCAGTTCGCTGCCCGAATGGGCCAACGAAGTCAGGGGGGCCAGCGAGTTGTTCAATTCATGGCTGATAACGCGGATCACCTTCTTCCATGTCTGGACTTCCTGGCGGCGCAGTTCCTGCGTGAGCTGGCGCAGCAACAGCAGTTCGTGCGGACGGCCATTCAGGCTGAAGCTGCGCCGTGCAAGGTGGAAGACTTCTTCCTCCTCGCTGTCGCCAATGGTAAACAGGCCATCGCCGCCGCGGCCCAGGGCTTCGCGCAGGGCCGGCTGCACGCGCGCCAGCAACTCCGCCAGGCGCATGCCCTCTAGCTTGCGGCCCTCGTTGACCAGCTGGCGCGCCGCCAGGTTGCCGAACACGATGGCATCGTTGTCGGTAACCAGCAGCATGGCGACCGGCGTGTGCTGGACCATGGTGTCGAGCAGGAGCTCGCGCTGCACCAGGCCAAGACGCTGCTCGCGCAGCACCTGCCCCAGTTCGTTGTGAGCGGCTACCAGGTCGCTCAATTCATCGTTCTGCGGCCAGTGCAGGCTGAAGGAAAAGTCGCCATCGCGGTAGCTGGCAACGGTGCCGGTCAGCGCGCGATACAGGGAAAGCTGGCGCTGCAGCTGGGCGCGGATGGTAATCACCGCCAGCGGTACCAGGCACAGCAGTGAAATGCCAAGCACGATGGTTGGATGCTTCGGCAAGAGCTGGTCCAGCCCAAGCGCAATCAGGATTCCCGTCGCCGTCAGCGTCCCCACCAACGCCGACCACAGAGTCAAAAGCGAAAGGCGCATAGCTTATACGGTCGTGCTCGTGTCACACCCTGGGGTCACACCCCAAGTGTGACACGGGCTCGTCTGCGCACCAGATGGGGTCGTGTCACCTTTGGGGTGTGACCCCATGGTGTGACACGGGCTGGGCCGTAGTGGAGGGCGGCTCATGGGCGGGCGATGCCGAGGCGTTCCATGCGGCGGTAGAGGGCTTGGCGCGAGAGGCCAAGCTCGGCGGCGGCCTGGGCGACCACGCCGCTGGCGCGCTGCAGGGCGCTGACGATGGCGTCGCGGTCGGGTTCCTGCTCGGGACTCGTTAGCGCGCCGTGGCCGTTCATGGTGTTCGCTGGAAGGCCGAGGTCGGGGACGGTGATGGCGTCGCCTTGCGCCAGCAGGCTGGCGCGTGCCATCACGTTCTTCAGCTCGCGTACGTTGCCGGGCCAGCCGTGCGCCAGCAGGGCGGCTTCGGCGTCGGGGCGCAATTGCCGTTCCTGGCCGAGGAAGTGGCGCGCCAGCGGCAGGATGTCGCCGGGGCGTTCGGCCAGCGGCGGCAGGCGCAGTTCAATCACGTTCAGGCGGTAGTACAGGTCTTCGCGGAAGGTGCCGGCGCGGATCATGGCGGGCAGGTCGGCATTCGTTGCGCTGACCACGCGTACCTTCACCTGGCGTTCGCGGTTGGAACCGAGTCGTTCGAAGCGGCCGGTTTCCAGCACGCGCAGCAGCTTCATCTGGCCTGCCAGCGGCAGGTTGCCGATCTCGTCGAGGAACAGGGTGCCGCCGTCGGCGGCTTCAAACTTGCCCTCACGGGCTTTGGAGGCGCCGGTGTAGGCGCCGGCGTCGGCGCCGAACAGTTCGGCCTCGATCAGCTCGGCGGGCAGGGCGCCGCAGTTCAGCACCACGAAGGGGCCTTCGCGCACGGCGGAATTGGCCTGGATGATTTCGGCGATGCGCTCCTTGCCGGTGCCGTTCGGGCCGGTGATCAGCACTGGCACGTCGGCGCGCGCGACCTGGCAGGCGAGCGATATTACACGCTCGGTGGCGGGGTCGTTCCAGACCATATTGTGCAGCTTGAAGCGTTCCAGTTCGCGGCGCTGGCGCAGTTCGTCGCTGCGGTGCTGGTTGAGGGCGCGGTTGGCCTGGCCCAGTTCCAGCAGGTTGCGTACGGTGGCGATCAGGCGCTTGTCGTCCCAAGGCTTGGACAGGTAGTCGGCGGCGCCGGCCTTGATCAGGTCGACGGCGGCGTCGAGGTGGGTCCAGGCGGTCAGCAGGATTACCGGCAGGTCGGGGTGGCGCTTGCGGATGGCGCGGAACAGTTCCACGCCTTCTTCGCCGGAGGTGGTGTCGGCGCTGAAGTTCATGTCCTGCACTACCAGGTCGATGCTGGCGCTGCGCTGGTCGAGCAGGGCGAGGCCTTCTTCCGGGGATGCTGCGTGCAGCGCTTCGATGTCGTGCAGCGAGAACAGGACTTCGAGGGCGACTGCGACTGCGGCGTTGTCGTCGATGATCAGTACGGTTGGCATTTTGGCAGGATACATGAAAACCGGTAAACCGGGTCAGACCCAAGGGTCTGACCCCGAACGGTTTTGAGGTCGGCGGTTGGGTTGGAAGATCTTGACTTTCGACGAAGATCAAAGGCGCAAAACCCAAACCATCGGCAGGCGGGCTGACAGGGTCTGACCCTGTGGGGCAGACCCTGGTTTACCGGTTTAGGCCGAACGGGTCGCCAGCGCCGGCGAGATGGAAGCTGCGCGCCACGCCGGCCCGTACACGGCGGCGATGCCGAGCGCCCAGGAAGCCAGCGCGCCAACCACCATATACTCGGCGGGCAAGCGCGCCAGCTCCAGCTTTGATACCAGCAACTGGTTCAAGGCCAGCGCGCCAAGCAGGCCGCCGACAATCCCGGTAGTGGTGATCATCAGGTTCTCAGTGACGAAGTAGCGCAGGATGTCGAGCTTGCGCGCCCCAAGCGCCCGCCGTACGCCAATCTGCTTGCGGCGCTGCGTGACCCACAGGCTGGCCATGCCGACGATGCCGCTGGCGGTCACCACCATCAGCAGCACGCTGACAGTGATCAGCATCCAGCACAGCGCGTTGTCGGCGCGGTAGCGCTTGACGCGCTCTTCGGACTGGGTGGTGGTGCGTACCACCACTTGGCCGTTATGCAGCTTGCGGATCGCTTCCTCGGCATCCTTCATGGCGCGGTCGCGCTGGCCCGGCTCGGCGCGCAGGGTGTACAGCGAGCGCGAGCTGCCCGTGATGCGGGCCGGTACCATGGTCGACATTTCGCCGTCCTGGCCCATGGCGGCGGACGGGGTCTGCAGCGTGTCGATCACGCCCACCACCGTCACTTCGCGCGCCTCGGCGCCGGTGCCGTAGTACATCTTCTTGCCGACAAAGCTGGGCGCGTCCGGCCACACCTTCTGGCCGGTGGCTTTGGTGATCAGGGCCACGGTGGGGAAGGCCTTGCTGGTGTTCTGGTCGATTTCCGGCGCATCCTGCGGGGTGAAATCGCGGCCGTCGACGATCTTCAGGCCCCAGGTCTTGACCAGCGAGTCCGGCGTCACGTACATGGACGGGCTGGCGTTGCTGCGCTCCTGCTCGCGGCTGGCGGCCACGCTGTTGTAGTTGCCGGAGTTGGACAGCGTGATCTGGTTGGTGTCGGCCACCGAAACGATGCCAGGCACGGCGCGCAAGGCCGCCGCCTGCGCTTTCTGGTTCGCCAGCTGCTGTTCATGGCCGCCCGGGGTGAGCGGTTTCACGCGCAGGTTGAACACTTCTTCTTCATTGGCGATGCCGGTCGGGCGCGCGGCGACAGCCTGGCGCACGCTGACGATGTGCATGGCGTTGGCCAGGATGGCGAGGCTGAGCGCCACTTGCACGGCCACCAGGATCGGGCCGGTCTTGGAGCGCATCAGCGCGGAAAAGATTGGTTTGATTTCCATGGTTATCCTCACTGCGATTTCAGTTGCAGGGCCGGGGTGACCTGGCAGGCGCGCCAGGTCGGCAGCAGCCCGGCCAGCATGGCGGCGCTGACGGACATGACGAAGGTCACCAGCAGCATCATCCAGTCCATATGCGTGGTGACGGCGATCTGCTCGGAGATGCTGCCGATCAGGGCCAGCGCGCCCAGTGCCAGCACCAGGCCGAGGATGCCGCCGGCCAGGCCGACCACGGCGCTCTCGATCAGGAACTGGGTGAAGATTTCCTTGCGCGAGGCGCCCAGGGCGCGCCGCACGCCGACTTCCGGTGCGCGCACAGAGAACTTGGCCAGCAGCAGGCCGATGGTGTTGACCAGGCAAAGCAGCAGGAAGCCGAAGGCCAGCATGGCCGACAGGCGGCTGTCCTTGCCGACCACTTTCTGTTCTTCCAGCCATTCCATCACGTTGAACAGCTTGTTCGGCGCGTTGCGTTGCAGGCGTCCCAGCTTGCGCTGTTCGGCGGCGTAGGCGTCCAGCCAGGCCTGCAGTTGCGGGCGGTCGGATGCCGAATGCAGTTCGAACCAGAACTGGATCCAGATGCATTCCGAATCGAGCAGGGCCTGGTAGCCGGGGCCGCGGTCGCTGCTGCAGTTCATATTGCCGTTCTGTCCCATTTCGTGACGGATCGCGTTGTGGAAGGGGATGTAGAACTCGTCCTCGTCGCCGAAGGCGCCGGGGCCGCCGATGATGCGGTGGTAGCGCGGCACCGGCTTCCAGTTGCCGTACACGCCGACCACGGCGTAGTCGAAGCCGCGGAAGCGCACGCGCTGGCCGACCGGGTTGGCATTGCCGAACAGGCGTTCGGCCAGCTTGCCGCTCAGGACCATCACGTCGGCGCCGGACTTGTCGTCCGCTTCGCTCCACGGCCCGCCGTGCACGAAGGGGACTTCAAACATGGCGAAGAAGTCGCGCGTCGGCGACAGGCCTTCGGTGGTGAACACCGGCAGGTCCTTGCGCGCCGGTTCGATGGTGCCGTCTACGCCGCGGACGGCGGTGCGGCGGTCGCCCTGGCCGGAAGCGAGCAGGTTGACGGCGTCGCGGTAGGACATCTCGTCGCCTTCACGCTCGCCCGGGGTGTAGCCCTTGAGCGGTCCGTTGTCGACCAGCGGCACGATCAGGCGCTCGCTCTTGTGCGGGATCGGGTCGCCCGACATCACGTGCAGGATGGTCAGGGTCGACACGCTGGCGGCCACGCCGACCGCCAGGATCAGCACCATCAGCGCGGTCAGGACCGGGTTGCGGCGCAGGCTGCGCACGCCCAGCAGGAAATAGTACTGGATCATCTCAGGCCTCCTTGGCGACCACCAGCGACGGCGATTTGCGCACCAGGTCGGACACCTGGCCGTCGATGATGTGGACGTTGCGCTGGGTGCGCTGGGCCAGTTCCGGGTCGTGGGTCACCATCAGGATGGTGGTGCCTTCGGCGTTGATTTCTTCCAGCAGTTCCATCACGCCGCGCGCCATCTGGGTATCCAGGTTGCCGGTCGGTTCGTCGGCCAGCAGCAGCTTGGGCGAGCCGGCCAGGGCGCGGGCGATGGCCACGCGCTGCTGCTGGCCGCCGGACAGTTCGGCCGGGTAATGGCGCATGCGCGAAGCCAGGCCGACCTTGGCCAGCGCGTCTTCGATGCGCTCCTTCCGTTCGGCGGCATTGAAGCCGCGGTAGCGCAGCGGCACGTCGACGTTGTCGAACAGGCTCAGGTCGGGAATCAGGTTGAAGCCCTGGAAGATGAAGCCCAGTTTCTCGTTGCGCAGGCGCGAGCGGGCGTTGTCGTCCATGCCCTTGACGTTGATGCCGTCCAGGACGTAGTCGCCGCTGGTGAAGTCTTCCAGCAGGCCTGCAATGTTCAGGAAGCTGGTCTTGCCGGAACCGGAGGGGCCGGTGACGGTGACGAACTCGCCCTGCTTGACTTCGATTTCGAAGCCGCGCAGCGCGTGGGTTTCGATCATGTGGGTGCGATAGACTTTGCTCAGGTTATTCATGCGCAGCATGGTTTGCCTCTCCGTAGGGGGTTATTTGTTGATCGAGACGCGCTTGGCGTTCTCGAAGTTTTCGGTACCGGCGATCACGATCTTGTCGCCTTGTTTCAATCCGTTTACGATTTCCACGGCGGCCACGCTGGTGGCGCCAAGCTGCACCGGGGTGCGCACGGCGATGCCGTCCTGCAGCAGGTAGACATAGCGGCCGCCTTCCGACTCGACGAAAGGACCGCGCTGCACCATCAGCACGTTCGGCTTCTCGTCGATCAGCAGGCGCGCCGCTACGCGCTGGCTCTGGCGCAGGCCTTCCGGCTGCTTGTCGAAGCGCACGCGCGCCAGCACCTGGTTCTTCACCACTTCCGGCGACAGGGCCGACAGCTTGCCCTTGGTCTTGGCGCCGGCCACTTCGATTTCGGCGGTCATGCCCAGGCCCAGGTCGTTGACGTAGGATTCCGGCACTTCCAGTTCCACTTCGAGCTGCGACAGGTCAACCAGCGTCATGAGCGGCGTATTGGCCTGCACCACGCTGCGGTTGGCCACCGACAGGGTGCCGATGAAGCCATCCACCGGCGCGCGCACGGTCAGCTCGTCGACGCGGCGCTGGGCGTTGGCAAGCGACAGCTTCTGGCGCTCCATCTGCGCGGTCTTGGTCTTCAGCTCCAGCGAGACGTTGTCGCCTTCCAGTTCGGCGGCCTGCTTGGTGTGCCTGGCGCGGATGTCGGCGGCGGCCACGGCGTCCTTGGCTTTCTGCATGTCGATCTTGGCGATGATGCCTTCGGTCGACACGCTTTCGTAGCGCTGCAGGGTGCGCATGGCGGATACGCGCTCGATTTCCGCGGTGTCGGCTTCGCGCTGGGCGGCCAGCTTCTGCTTGCGGGCCAGGATCTGCTGGCGCGCCACTTCGGCCTGCAGTTCGTTGAACAGCGTCTGTTCCTTTTTCAGTTCGTCGGTCAGGTCGGGCGATTCCAGCACGGCCAGCACCTGGCCTTTCTTGACGGTGTCGCCAGCGTGCACTTTCAGTTCGACCGTGGAGGTGGAGGTCGAGTACAGGGTCGGACTGACGGCGGCCACGATGCGGCCGTTGACGGCGGCATCGCGGATCAGGGTGCCGCGCGTGACTTCGCCGATGCGCAGGCGGGCGGCGCTGACCGATTGCTCGCTGCCGCTCCAGCTTTTCAGCAGGCCATAGCCAGCCGCAGCCAGCGCGAGCCCGACCACCAGCAGCAGCACCTTGCGGCGCGGGAAGCGGCTGGCCGGAGGGGCGATCACTTGGTCCTGGTGTGAGGTGTCGCGAATCATATTCTTGTTCCTGGTGTTGGTGATGTGGTCAATCTTGCTGATGCATGAAGTGTGCCAGCACCTAAGCCTTTGATTCCTATGACGTCCGCCTTGCCGCGGCTGCTGTCCGCGAGCGTCCACCGTGTCCACCTGTCCGCCATGCCCAGTCAACCGGACTACTTGATTTTTTTGTAAGCGGCTATACTTGCTGGCTTATCTTTATGGCAAGGGGTGGTTCTGTGGAGTATTCGTTCTCCGACAGCGCGGTGGCGCGTTACGATGAACTGGCCGGCGCCAGCGGCAACGGCGCGGTGGACGGGCAAACATGGCAGGATTTGCTGCTCGCGCCCTACCTGCGGGCGGTCGGCGAGGGGGCCAGCATCTTTGGCCGCCAAATGCTGTATCGGCGCTTGCGGCGCGGCGCCAGCGCTGCCGCGGCCGATCGTGTGCGCGCCTTGCTGGCGGACGTCGGCGCGCGCGAGCGTCTTGCCACGCAACTCGCGCCTTTACGCAAGGCCAGCGCAGAGGTCAGCGAATCCTTGTTCGTCCCGGTGACAGGCGCTGTCGTGCAGACCGAGTCGCCGCTGCCGCCCGTGCCGCGCTGGTCGGCCTGGCTCTGGCTGGTGCCCGTAGCCTTCCTCGCCAGTGTTGCCGCCAGCTTTTTCTGGCTGGTGGCGCTGGTTCCGGCTGTTGTGCTGTCGCTGGTGCTGATGGCGATCCAGATTGCTTTCCACTCTCGCGTCCAACAGTGGGGAGCCATTTCCGAGGCGCTGCGATTGCAGCTCTACGCACATAGCCAGCAAGCGGACGCACCCGGCGCCGGCCAGGCAGCCCAACTGCGCAGCAAGCTTGCGCGCAATGCCTTCTCCACTGCGCCTGGCGTGACCGAGTATGCCGACTGGATCATGCTCGCCAACCTGAAGCACTATTTCGCCACTTGCCGCCTGGTGCGCGGAAACGCGGCCTTCCTGCGCGAGAGCTTTGAACTGGTGGCCGGCCGCGATGCCGACCTTGCGCTGGCGCGTCATCTTTCCACGCAAGCGCAATGGTGCTGGGCGGAGGAGGGCTGGGAGCAGGAGGTCCAACTGCGTGCCGTCCGACACCCGCTGCTGCCTGATGCGCAGGCGCTGGACCTGGAACTGGATGGCAAGAGCGCCTTCATCAGCGGCCAGAATGGCATCGGCAAAAGTACCCTGCTGCGCACGGTCGGCCTCAACCTGCTGGCCGCGCGCGCATTCGGCTTCTGCTACGCGGAGGCGGCGCACGTGCCGAACCTGCCGGTCTATGCCAGCATGCAGAATGAAGACGCTCTTGATGGCGGCGAAAGCCTCTATCAGTCGGAACTGCGCCGCGCACATGAATTGCTGGCGCTGGCCAAGGAGCCGCAACGCGCGGTCTTCATCATCGACGAAATTTTCCGCGGCACGAATCACCTCGAGTCGGTTTCCGCTGCTGCCGCAGTCCTGGAGCAACTGGCCGGCCGCGGCACCGTGCTGGTGTCTTCGCACAACGTGGTGCTGGCGCAACTGCTCGAGCAATGCTGCGAGCCGCTGCTGGTGCAAAAACGCGCCGACCGCCTGGTGTTGACGCCCGGCGTGCTGGCCGAAACCAACGGCCTGACCCTGCTCGCCCAATCCGGCTTCGACGCGTCGATCGAACAACGCGCCCGCGATGTCTACAAGCGTCTTTCAGGCCGCCTGCTGCCGGCCTAAGGCAGACGTTCGCCGGCGCAGCCAAAGCTTGGTCAGGCCGTACATGATTGCGATGACGCCGACCCACGCGGCGTAGACCACGGCCAGGGAAGGCTCGTAGCCTTTCGGTAGCGTGAATCCTCCCGGACCGCCTTGCGGGATTGCGCCGTAGCGCAGCATGAAGTACGGCCCGGAGAGGAAGTGAATCATGGCGATGTGGATCACGTAGAAGAACATCGGGGTGCCGCCGAACAGCATCAGCAGCGGCACGGGGCGCAGGCGCTCGAACCACGCCAACAGGGGCAGGGCAATGCCGATCGTCACGCACAGGTAGAGCAGCGACGGCGGGTATTTGTGCAAGCGGATGAAGGAAATGAAGTCCCACACGAAGCCGCGTCCCTGCGGCGACCAGGGATCGGGATCTCCGTAGAAATTCCCGCTGCGCAAGGCGACGAAGACCATCAGCAGCACGGCGCCTGCAACCAGCAGGAAGCGCTGCCGGCGTGCCGGCTCCCATTGGAACACGGGGCCCAGCGCGTAGCCGGCCGCGATCAGGCCGAGCCATGGCATCAATGGATAGGCAAGATACACGCCGTAATTGCCGGCCACTGGCCAGAATCCGCGCTGGTGCCAGGCCAGCCATAGCGGGTGGGTGGACTGGATCGAATCGAGCAGGTTATGCGGCAGGATCAAGAACGCGGCAATGAGCGCGATCGCGGGCCAGGGCAGCCACGCCAGCCTGGCAAGGAAGATCATCCCCATGCCCAGTGCCCACAGCACCTGCAGGATGGTGACGTTGTAGCCGAACTGCCAGCTGAAGCTGATCCAGGTCGCTTCAAGCACCAGCAGCAGAAGGCCGCGCGTCACGAGATAGCGCGACAACGCGGGAATTCCGCTCTTGGTCCCGCGCAGGTAGGCCGCAATACCAGCCAGCAGCACGAACGTCGACGCGCACAGGTGCGTGATCCAGCGCGTGGCGAACCACAGCGGCGTGGTCTTGGCCAGGTCCTCCGGATCGAAAAGTGCAGCGCCAAAGAAGTCGCGCGTATGGTCCAGCGCCATCAATACAATGACCAGGCCGCGCAGCATATCGATGCTGGCGAGCCGCTTCGTAGTCTGCATGAGCGTCCCCCATGTTTATTTGCTATGCATTGTGGGCGCGAATTGCCATCCAGGCAAATTTTTAATTTCTGTCTTGACAGAAATTTGTGTAAAGCATAGAATGACAGGCATGGAACTGAAACCGATAGCCGAACGATTTGTACTGCACTGGGGCGAGATGGGTTCGCGCTGGGGCGTCAACCGCACCGTGGCGCAAATTCATGCGCTGCTATACCTGGCCGCGCGGCCCATGGACGCCGAGGAGATCCAGAATACGCTGGGCGTGGCGCGCTCCAACGTCAGCAACAGCCTGAAAGAGCTGCAGTCCTGGAACCTGGTGAAAGTGGTGCACCTGAAGGGCGACCGCCGCGACCATTTCGAAACCTCGACCGATGTGTGGGAGCTGTTCAAGCTGATCGTGGCCGGGCGACGCCAGCGCGAGATCGATCCCACCGCCGCCGCGTTGTCGGAGTGTCTCGCCAACCCTGCGATGGCGGACGAGGACGAAGGCACGCGTGAACGGATCGAGGAAACGCTGAAGTTCATCGAAGTGATGGCGACGCTGTCGGATGAACTGCTGCGCTACAAGCCGGAAACGCTGATGAAGACGCTGGGCGTCAGCGCAAAAATCAGCCGGGCCATTCGCGGCAAGCAGTGATCGGGCAATAACGGAGGCGGGCGGCAATGCCCGTTTTTTTGAACATGAAATTTCTGTATTTACAGAAATTACTGTCGGAGGAGGTTGTAAAATGTTGATCGCCTATGAAATCGTGATACCGCTGCTGGTTGGCCTGGCTGTCAGTCGCTACTTGCGTGATGTGCTGCGCCGCCTGCTGGTCGACCTGTGCGGAACGGCGGAACGCTCCGAATTCTGGGTGCGTGTGACCACGGTCCTGATTACCGCCTTCCCGGTGCTGTTGGCCTTGTGGTTCGGCCACAGCGACGCGCGCGATGCCAACCTGGCCAGCGTGCTGCGTACAACGCTGATCATGACTACCGCAGGCATCGTGGCAGGCGTCGCCGTGATGGCCTGGAGCATCGCAAAGTCGATTCCCAAGGCGGCCAAATGAAGGTCCTTGTTTGCGGCGCGGCTGGCTTCATCGGCCGCGCCATTTGCCTGCGATTGGCAGCGGCCGGACACGAAGTCCTGCGCGGAGTGCGCCGTCCTGCAAGGGGCGACGTGGCAGTCGATTACTCTGCCGACCTGCAGGCGGCCGACTGGCTGGAGCGCCTGCGCGGCGTCGATGCCGTAGTGAATGCTGTCGGCAGCATCAGCGAAAAGGGCGCGGCCACGTTCGAAGCACTGCACGCCCGCGCGCCGGTTGCCTTGTTTGCCGCATGCGCCCAGGCCGGCGTACGGCGCGTCGTGCAAATCTCGGCGCTCGGCGCGGATGGCGGCGACACCGCCTACTTCACCAGCAAGCGTGCGGCCGACGAAGCGTTGATGGCACTTCCATTGGAATGGATCATTTTGCGCCCATCGCTGGTGTTCGGTGCGGAAGGCGCGTCGGCTGCAATGTTCTGCCGGGCCGCCAGCATGCCGATGATTGTTGCGCCGGCCTTGGGCAAGGCGCGCTTCCAGCCGCTTCACGTCGACGACCTGGCGCAGGCGGTAGCAGCTGCGCTCTCTCCGGCGACGCCGGCACAGCGCGTGATCGATATCGCTGGCGACAGTGCCGTCAGCTACGATGGCATGCTGTCCGCCTACCGTAGCGCGATGGCCTTTCCTCCTGCCCCAGTGCTGCACGTTCCCGCAACGATCATGGCGTGCGCGGCCTGGGCCGGACAGTTCTGCGGCGCGCTCCTGACGCCGGAGACCTGGCGCATGCTGCGTGCGGGCAGTGCACTGCCGGAAGGCTGCGCCGCCAGCGCCGCCCCGATATGCGAGCTATTGGGCCGTTCGCCGCGCGGCTTCAACGACTTCATGACGCCCGCCGAACGTGAACTGTTTCGCCTGCGCGCGCTGGCCGGCTGGCGCACCGCTTTGCTGCGCTGGGTCCTGGCGATCGTCTGGCTGGCGACGGCCATCGTGAGCGCCTTCGTCCACCCGCAAGCGGACAGCCTGGCATTGCTGGCACGTGTCGGCATTGAAGGAATCCCAGCCATCGCCGCGCTGTATGGCGCAGCGGCCCTGGACTTCGTATTCGGCATCGCCTGCATCGTCCGCCCGCGCCGCGCGCTCTGGCTGGCGCAGGGCGCGCTGATACTCGGCTACAGCGCGGCAATTGCGGCCTGCCTGCCGGAATACCTGTGGCATCCCTTCGGCCCCTTGCTGAAAAACCTGCCGATCCTGGCCATCCTGTTCATCTTGTTTGCGGAGGAAAAAACGTGGACTACCTGACTGTCAAGACCATCCACATCCTGTCCTCGGTGCTGCTGGTCGGCACCGGTTTCGGCACGGCGTTCTACCTGTTCTTCGCCAACCGTTCGCGATCGGTAGAGGCGATTGCCGTGGTCTCGCGGCTGGTGGTGCGCGCCGATTGGTGGTTCACCACGCCGGCCGTGATCGTGCAGCCCCTGTCCGGCGCCTGGATGATCCACCTCGCCGGCTACCCGCTGGACGCGTTCTGGATCAGGGCTTCGCTGGCGCTGTACGTCCTGGCGGGCGCCTGCTGGCTGCCGGTGGTGTGGTACCAGGTCAGGATGGGCAAGCTGGCGCTGGCAGCGCATGCCTCCAACACCGCGCTGCCGGCCCAGTACTGGCGTTATGCGCGGCGCTGGGAACTGCTTGGCTATCCGGCCTTCATCGCCATGCTTGCCGTGTACTGGCTGATGGTCCACAAGCCGGTATGAGGCTTACTTGTCCTGCGACTGCGGCTTGCCCTTGTCGATCACTTCGCGGCAGTCGCCTTTGAACCTTGCGTTGTCGTAGTTGGTCCAGCCATAGCTGTCCACCACCCGCTTGTGCACCTGGAAGTCCTTGTTGAGGAAGCTCCAGGCCGGCTTGTCGTCCGGGTAGCGGATGTTTGCCACGTCGAGCATGGTATGGAAGATGTTTTCCGTTGCCAGCTTGGCCTTGCGGTTGCGCAGCAAGGCGCCCACTTTGTCCGGGTAGCGATCGAGATACTGGTCCGAGAACCACATGAAGGCCGGCACATGGAATTCATAGTCCGTGTTATGGCCGTGGAAGGCCAGGCGGCATGTGCCGTCGTACAGGGTCTGGCCATGGTCGGCGACGTACAGCATCGATGCCAGCTGGCCCGTGCCTTTCAGGTCGCCGATCACCTGCGACAGGAACCAGTCGGTGTACAGGATCGAGTTGTCGTAGCTGTTATTCAGTTGCTGCTTGATCTTCAGGTCGGTGTAGGCCGGCTTGTCGACGCCGAACAGCGAGGGCTGCCACTTGTCGAATTCCTTCGGGTGGCGCTGGCTGTAGTTCCAGTGGCTGCCCAGCGAGTGCAGCACGATCAGCTTTTTCGGCGCCGGGTCGGCCAGCGCGCGCTTGAGCGGCTCGAACAGCACGTCGTCGTAATTGGAGTGGTTGGTGAAGCCGCCCAGGTTGAGGAACTGGATCACGTCCGCTTCCTTGGCAAACACCGACACCGGCGTATCGTACTGGCCGAACGAGATCTGGTTCGACAGCCACCAGGTCTTGAAGCCGGCTTCCTTATAGGCCGTCAGGAAGGATTTTTCGCTGAAGCCATCCTTCAGGCTCTGCGTGGCTGGCTTGCGCGAAATGATGACCGGCACCGACAGGCGCGTCGCCGATACCGACGTGATCACGTCCGACAGCGGCACCAGGTTGCTTTCCTTGGCCAGCAAGGGATTGGTCTCGCGCTTGTAGCCGTTCAGGCTCCAGCGGTCGTAGCGCGACGATTCGCCCAGCACCATCACCACGATTTCCGGCTGCGTGCCGCCGTCGACCTGGCGCGCGCCGAACTCGAAGCTGGCGCTGCGTTCATTGAGGTCTGCCAGGTAGCGCCGCTCCTTGTAGAAATCATAGCCGCGCGCGGCCAGGCCGAAGGGCCAGGATTCGATGAAGGCGCCCGGATCGAACGGCAGGCGCGCCCAATAAGGCAGGGCCGGACCGGGCAGGTGCAGGGCGTGGGCGCCGGCTACTGCGGCGCGCGCCGAGGCGCTCTCGCTGGAATCGTCATCGCTGGAGGCGCTTTCGCCTGCACTGTCGCTGTCTTTCGCGGCGCTGGCGGCCACGCTGGCTGCCGGGCGCGCCGGCGCCGCGTCGATGCCGAATTCATAGCCCCAGGCAGCCGTGGCGGCCAGTACGACCAGGGAGAACAGTGCCAGCCAGCGCGAGCCACCATGCCAGTCCAGCCCGCGCGTCTGGCGCGCAGCGCGGAAGGTCAGTACCCACCATACGGCGACGCCCACCATCACGGCCAGCATGGTCCATACCTTGCGGCCGAGGAACTCCAGCGCTTCCTGCGGGCTGGTTTCGGCCAGGATGCCGAGGTGGTGGGTGGAAATGCCCTGGCCGTAAAATACGAACAGGTAAATTTCGGTCGGCAACGCCAGGAAGGCGGGGATCAGCAGCCAGTGGAAGTAGGCCGGGCGCTTGAACAGTGCCCATATCGTGACCCAGGCCACGAACTCGATCCCCAGCAATTGCCACGGCTGCTCCACCGGCTTGCCCAATAGCAAAGGCAGGAAAGGCACTGCGGATAGCGCCAGGTAGCTAAACAGGATGAACAGGGTGGAAGGGCGCGGCAGCATTGCTTACAGGAAAGTACAAAATGATCGCTATTATGCTGCCAATAGCGGGCCGTGGGGCGTTCCAATACTGCCACTTTATTCAGCATTCCGGTTGACTGAGCTGTTAACCAGGTATATACTCGCGAGTTCTCAATTTAGTCTGCGCATCGTATACGCCTCGTTTTGAGTGACGTTCAGCGCACACTGGAGATACCGTTTTAGCCCCCGGGCAAAGCTGCCCGGGTTGTCAATGCTGTAATTTTGTTGGATTTAAAACGATGCCAACCATCAACCAATTGATTCGCCAACCACGTACCAAGCTGGTCGTGAAGAGCAAATCGCCGGCACTTGAAAACTGCCCGCAAAAGCGTGGCGTGTGCACCCGTGTGTACACCACCACTCCTAAGAAGCCTAACTCGGCACTGCGTAAAGTTGCAAAAGTGCGTCTGACCAACGGCTTCGAAGTGATTTCGTACATCGGCGGTGAAGGCCACAACCTGCAGGAACACAGCGTTGTCCTGCTGCGCGGCGGTCGTGTAAAAGACTTGCCAGGTGTGCGTTACCACATGGTCCGTGGCTCTCTGGATACCCAGGGCGTGAAAGACCGTAAGCAAGCTCGCTCCAAGTACGGTGCGAAGCGCGCTAAGGCCGCTAAGAAGTAATTTGCAATTTAACTGAGTTGAGGCGGTCGCGAGACCGAGTAAGTGGAAGGCTATGATGGCCTCCGCGAGTGCCCGAGGCACTCAACTGAAGAAAAGGAAATGACATGCCACGTCGTCGTGAAGTACCCAAGCGCGAAATTCTGCCGGATCCAAAATTCGGTAGCACCGAAGTCGCTAAATTCGTTAACGTTCTGATGCTGTCCGGCAAGAAGTCGGTTGCAGAAAACATCATCTACGGTGCCTTTGACCATATCCAATCGAAGTCCGGCAAGGACCCGCTGGAAGTGTTCACCGCAGCGATCAACAACGCCAAGCCACTGGTTGAAGTGAAGTCCCGCCGTGTTGGCGGCGCTAACTACCAGGTTCCAGTCGAAGTGCGCCCAGTGCGCCGCCTGGCCCTGTCCATGCGTTGGCTGCGTGAAGCCGCTAACAAGCGCTCCGAAAAGTCCATGCCACAGCGCCTGGGCGGCGAGCTGCTGGAAGCCGCGGAAGGCCGTGGCGGTGCAATGAAGCGCCGTGACGAAGTCCACCGTATGGCTGAAGCGAACAAAGCGTTCTCGCACTTCCGCTTCTAATACGTTTGGCCGGCCATTCGTGGCCGGCCTAGTTCAAGCCGGGCGCATTTTTCTAGTAAAAATGTTGCTCGGTTTTGTCCATTCAAAGATTTAGGATCAATTATGGCCCGCAAGACCCCCATTGAGCGCTACCGTAATATCGGTATCTCCGCTCACATCGACGCCGGTAAGACCACCACTACCGAGCGCGTGCTGTTCTACACCGGCGTGAACCACAAGATTGGTGAAGTGCACGACGGCGCCGCCACCATGGACTGGATGGAGCAGGAACAAGAGCGCGGCATTACCATTACCTCGGCAGCGACCACCTGCTTCTGGAACGGTATGGCCAACAACTTCAAGCCACACCACATCAACATCATCGATACCCCAGGGCACGTTGACTTCACCATCGAGGTGGAGCGTTCGATGCGCGTTCTGGACGGCGCTTGCATGGTTTACTGTGCAGTGGGCGGCGTGCAGCCACAGTCTGAAACCGTATGGCGCCAGGCTAACAAGTACAAGGTGCCTCGTCTGGCCTTCGTGAACAAGATGGACCGTACCGGCGCCAACTTCTTCAAGGTCTACGAGCAGATGCGTTCGCGCCTGAAGGCCAACCCAATCCTGATCCAGATCCCGATCGGCGCTGAAGACAACTTCAAGGGCGTGATCGACCTGGTCAAGATGAAGGCCATCATCTGGGACGACGCGTCCCAGGGCATGAAGTTCGACTACGTTGACATCCCTGCGGAACTGCAGGATTCCGCGACCGAGTGGCGCGAGAAGATGGTTGAAGCCGCTGCTGAAGCGTCGGAAGACCTGATGAACAAGTACCTGGAAGAAGGCGAGCTCTCCGAAGAAGAGATCAAGCAAGCCCTGCGCCAGCGTACCATCGCGTCGGAAATCGTTCCGATGATGTGCGGCACCGCCTTCAAGAACAAGGGCGTGCAGGCCATGCTGGACGCCGTGATCGAATACCTGCCATCGCCAGTGGACATCGCTGACGTTGCCGGTACCGACGAAGACGAACAGCCAGCTACCCGCAAGGCTTCGGACGAAGAGAAGTTCGCTGCCCTGGCATTCAAGATCATGACCGACCCGTTCGTGGGCCAGCTGGCCTTCTTCCGCGTCTACTCCGGCGTGGTGAACGCAGGCGACACCGTGTACAACTCGGTGAAGCAGCGCAAAGAGCGTCTGGGCCGTATTCTGCAGATGCACGCCAACCAGCGTGAAGAGATCAAGGAAGTCCGCGCCGGCGACATCGCCGCTGCTGTGGGCCTGAAGGACGTGACCACCGGCGAAACCCTGTGCGATCCATCCTCGATCATCACCCTGGAAAAGATGGTGTTCCCAGAGCCAGTGATCCAGCAGGCAGTTGAGCCTAAGACCAAGGCCGACCAGGAAAAGATGGGCCTGGCCCTGAACCGCCTGGCACAGGAAGATCCTTCGTTCCGCGTCAAGACCGACGAAGAATCCGGCCAGACCATCATCGGTGGTATGGGCGAGCTGCACCTGGAAATTATCGTTGACCGTATGAAGCGCGAATTCGGCGTGGAAGCAACCGTTGGCAAGCCACAGGTTGCATACCGCGAAACCGTGCGCAAGTCGGTGTCCGACGTGGAAGGCAAGTTCGTCAAGCAGTCCGGCGGCCGCGGTCAGTACGGTCACGCTGTTGTTACCCTGGAACCACAGGAACAAGGCAAGGGCTTCGAATTCGTCGACGCGATCAAGGGCGGTGTGATTCCTCGCGAATTCATCCCTGCGGTGGAAAAAGGCGTGCGCGAAACCCTGAACAACGGTGTTCTGGCAGGCTACCCGGTTGTTGACGTCAAAGTCACCCTGACCTTCGGTTCCTACCACGACGTTGACTCGAACGAAAATGCATTCCGCATGGCCGGTTCGATGGCGTTCAAGGAAGCGTGCCGTCGCGCCAGCCCAGTGATCCTGGAGCCAATGATGGCTGTTGAAGTCGAGACTCCAGAAGACTACGCCGGTACCGTGATGGGCGACCTGTCGTCCCGCCGCGGTATGGTGCAGGGCATGGACGAGATCCCAGGCGGCGGCGGCAAGATCATCAAGGCAGAGGTACCTCTGTCGGAGATGTTCGGCTACTCGACCATCCTGCGTTCCGCGACCCAGGGCCGCGCGACCTACACCATGGAGTTCAAGCACTACTCCGAGGCGCCTAAGCACGTGATCGACGCAATCGTCACCGCTAAAGCGAAGTAAAATAAATAATTACCCGGGCGGGGGAGATCCTCCCGCCCGGTTTGACCTTAAATCTAAAGTTCTGAGGAAGAATTAAAATGGCAAAAGAAAAGTTCGAGCGGACTAAACCGCACGTGAACGTTGGCACCATCGGTCACGTTGACCACGGCAAGACCACCCTGACCGCTGCTATCGCAACCGTCCTGTCGAAGAAATTCGGCGGCGAAGCGAAAGCTTACGACCAGATCGACGCTGCTCCAGAAGAAAAAGCACGCGGCATTACCATCAACACCGCCCACGTCGAGTACGAGACCGCAACCCGTCACTACGCTCACGTTGACTGCCCAGGCCACGCCGACTACATCAAGAACATGATTACCGGTGCTGCGCAGATGGACGGCGCGATCCTGGTTTGCTCCGCAGCTGACGGCCCAATGCCACAGACCCGCGAGCACATCCTGCTGGCACGTCAGGTTGGCGTTCCATACATCATCGTATTCCTGAACAAGTGCGACCTGGTTGACGACGCAGAACTGCTGGAACTGGTCGAAATGGAAGTGCGCGAGCTGCTGTCCAAGTACGAATTCCCAGGCGACGACCTGCCAATCATCAAGGGTTCGGCACGTATGGCCCTGGAAGGCGCTGCTGGCGAAATGGGTGAAGACTGCATCATGCGTCTGGCCGATGCACTGGATTCCTACATCCCAACCCCAGAGCGCGCTGTTGACGGCACCTTCCTGATGCCAGTGGAAGACGTGTTCTCGATCTCCGGCCGCGGCACCGTGGTGACCGGTCGTGTTGAGCGCGGCGTGATCAAGGTCGGCGAAGAAATCGAAATCGTTGGTATCGTTGACACCGTCAAGACCACCTGCACCGGCGTGGAAATGTTCCGCAAGCTGCTGGACCAGGGTCAGGCAGGCGACAACGTTGGTCTGCTGCTGCGCGGCACCAAGCGTGAAGACGTTCAGCGTGGTCAGGTTCTGGCGAAGCCAGGCTCGATCAAGCCGCACGCTCACTTCACCGGCGAGATCTACGTTCTGTCGAAAGATGAAGGCGGCCGTCACACCCCGTTCTTCAACAACTACCGTCCACAGTTCTACTTCCGTACCACCGACGTGACCGGCTCCATCGAGCTGCCAGCGGACAAAGAAATGGTTATGCCAGGCGACAACGTCTCCATCACCGTGAAGCTGATCTCCCCGATCGCTATGGAAGAAGGTCTGCGCTTCGCAATCCGCGAAGGCGGCCGTACCGTTGGCGCGGGCGTGGTAGCCAAGATCATCGACTAATTTTTAGTCAGTCGATCTGAATCAAGCGGGCCGGCATGTGCTATCATGTCGGCCCGTCGTAGTATTTACTTACATTGCCGGAAACATATTGTTGCCGGTTCGTTCTTTAAGGAATAAGCATGTCCGCTCCAAACCAAAAGATCCGTATCCGCCTGAAGGCTTTCGACTACAAGCTGATCGACCAGTCCGCACTGGAAATCGTTGACACCGCCAAGCGCACCGGCGCCGTGGTAAAAGGCCCAGTTCCTCTGCCAACCCGTATCCAGCGTTACGACGTGCTGCGTTCCCCGCACGTGAACAAGACCTCCCGTGACCAGTTCGAAATCCGCACCCACCAGCGCCTGATGGACATCGTGGACCCAACCGACAAGACTGTTGACGCCCTGATGAAGCTGGACCTGCCAGCTGGCGTGGACGTCGAAATCAAGCTGCAGTAATACCGGTTTCGTCGCAAGACACCTGAAAAGCCCGCTCCTGAGCGGGCTTTTCTTTTTCCAGGAGATTGGCATGAAACGCTTCGCAGTCATCGCCGCTGTCGCGGCACTGTCCCTGCTGGCGGCCTGCGGCAAGAAGAACCCGGCCGACCAGGCGGCGCAAGACATCAAGGCCATGGGCGCCCAGCGCGACAAGGCGAAGGATGCGCTCAAGGCGGCGGAAGAGGCACAACAAAAGCAGAGAGATGAAGCCGACAAGAACTGACGCGCTATACTGCCGCGCATGAGTGACAAGACCATCCTGATCGTCGAAGACGAACAAGCCATTGCAGACAGTATTGCCTTCGCCCTCGGCAAGGAGGGCTTTGCTCCGCACCATGTGATGCTGGGCGAGCAGGCGCTGGCAGCCGCGCGCGAGCAGGCGCCGGCGCTGGTGATCCTCGATGTCGGCCTGCCCGATACCAGCGGCCTCGATGTGTGCCGCCGCCTGCGTCAGTTCTCCGAAGTGCCGGTAATCTTCCTCACCGCGCGCAGCGATGAAATCGACCGCATCGTCGGTCTCGAGATCGGCGCCGACGATTACGTCACCAAGCCTTTCTCTCCGCGTGAACTGGTGGCGCGGGTGCGCGTCATCCTGCGCCGCGCCGGCAACGGCAACGGCAACGGCAACGGCGTCGCGCCCGCCGCGCCGGTCTCGCCCCCGTCGGCACCGGCTGCCTCCCGCACGCCAGGCTTCGAACTGCGCGCTGCCGAAGCGCGCATCCTGTTCCGCGGCCAGCCGCTCGACCTGACCCGCTACGAATACCTGCTGCTGAAAACCCTGGTCGAACACCCGGGCCACGTGCTGTCGCGCGCCCAGTTGATGGACCGCGTCTGGTGCGACGCACCGGAAACGCTGGACCGCACGGTGGACGCCCACGTCAAATCCCTGCGCGCCAAGTTGCGCGCCATCGATGAAAACGCCGACCCGATCCAGACCCATCGCGGCATGGGCTACAGCCTCCAGGCCGGCGCATGAAAATCGGCCTGCGCATCCTGCTGGGCTACTTCCTGATCGTCGGCCTGGCAGCCTGGTTCCTGCTCAACGTCTTCGTACAGGAAGTCAAGCCCGGCGCCCGCTCCACCCTGGAAGCGGCCATGAACGACACTGCGCAGCTGTTGGCCCAGGTGGTAGCCGACGATGTAAGGGACGGCGCTTCCGATCCGGCCTTGCTGGCAAAGATCGCCGCCGCCAGCCGCAACACCGACTACCGCATCACCATCACCGATGCGGCAGGCATCGTGCGTTTCGATTCCGCCGGCAAGGCTGTCGGCCAGGACTACTCTCGCTGGAACGATGTCTACCTCACCCTGCGCGGCAAATACGGCGCCCGCATGTCGAGCGACTCGCCGCGCGAATATGGCGGCGTCGCAATGTACGTCGCCGCGCCGGTGCGCGACGGCGCGAACACGATTGGCGTACTGACGGTCTCCAAGCCCATCTCCAGCGTACAGGGTCTCATTGAGCGCAGCCAGCGCAAAATCCTCAAGTGGGGCGTGGTGCTGCTTGGCCTGTCGCTGCTGATCGGCATTGCCATCACCTGGCGCATGGCCAGCACCGTCAACAAGCTGATGGTCTTCGTGGAAGACGTGCAGGCCGGCCGCAAAGCCGTCATGCCCAAGCTGGGCAGCAGCGAGATCAGCACCCTCGGCCATGCGCTGGAAGCCATGCGCGCCAAGCTGGAAGGCAAGGATTACGTCGAGACCCTGATGCATACGCTCACGCACGAGTTGAAAAGCCCGATTGCCGCCATCCAGGCCACCGCAGAACTGCTGGAAGAGGAGATGCCGCCCGAGCAGCGGCGCCAGTTCCTGTCCACTATCCAGGCCCAGAATGCCCGCCAGCGCGACCTGATCGACAAGCTGCTGGCATTGGTGCGCGTCGAAAAGCAGCAGCGCATCGACGATGCAGCGCCGCTCGACGTCGCCGGACTGCTGCAGGACGTGGCCGGCGACTTCCAGGCCCGCCTCGCCGCGCGCAAGCTGCAGTTGGCGATCGAAGCAGATCCCACCCTGCAGTTGCGCGGCGATACCCTGCTGCTGCGCCAGGCGCTGGGCAACCTGCTCGACAACGCCATCGGCTTTTCCCCGGCCGGCAGCATGGTGAGGATGGCAGCGCAACGCAGCGACGACCACGTCGAGATCAGCGTGCGTGACGCCGGCCCTGGCATTCCCGCCTACGCCGAAGCGCGCCTGTTCGAACGCTTCTACTCCCTGCCGCGTCCCGATGGCGCCAAGAGCACCGGCCTTGGCTTGCCCTTCGTGCGCGAAGTCGCCGCCCTGCATGGCGGCAGCGCGCAAGTGGTGAACGGGGAGGGCGGTGGCTGTCGTGCTACCCTGCTGCTGCCGCTTCACGCGGAACGCATCGCCAGCGCATAAACGCTCCCCACACTGGCGCTATTTGCGTAAGTGAGGGAGCACTCTTGAAACGAAAATCGATCTTCTTTGCGGTGGCGCTGCTTGGCCTGGCGCTTCTGGCTTCCAGTATCTGGGTCTGGCAGCGCAATGGCGCCTACGGCTTCAATGTCCTGAAGCGGCGCGGTGGAACCTACTGGATAAAGATGGGCGCCGACGACGCCAGGCTGCCGCTGCCCATGCGGGAAGCGCTCAAGGAGACCGTGCCGGCGGTATCAGCGGGCCAGTTCTACTGGCGCGAGTTTGAGCCCGGCTACGAGGTCGCCGAAATGCCGGTGATGTCGGCCGCCGGCGAAGTCGACCGCATCCTGCTCAACCGGATCGATCCGCAGCGTTTTCGCTTCGTGGTGCGCAGCGCGCCGGAAGGCGACAAGGGGCTCGACGAATGGGAACGCGCCCTGCCCAGCGCAGTGCTGATCGTGAACGGCAGCTATTTCGGCCTCAAGGGCCAGCCCGATACACCGTTTCTCAGCGAAGGAGAGCAGCTTGGCCCGCGCCAGTACAAGGCTCGCGCCGGCGCTTTTGTTGCGCGGGAAGATGGCAGCGCGGGCGTGCGAGACCTGACGCGGGCCGATTGGCAAGGCGCTTTCACGGGCGCGCGCAACGCGATGGTCTCGTATCCACTGTTGCTGGGCGAAGATGGGCAGAATCACGTGAACGTGAAAAGCCGCTGGCTCGCCAACCGCAGCTTCGTGGCGCAGGACCGGGCCGGCCGCATCCTGGTTGGCACCACGAAGGAAGCATTCTTCTCGCTTGACCGCCTGGCAAGCTTTCTCCGCGATGCGCCCTTGGACCTCGCGCTGGCGCTCAACCTGGACGGCGGCCCGATTGCATGCCAGAGCGTGCGCCTGGATGGATTCCAGCGCAGGTTCTACGCGCAATGGGAAGCGCAGGTGCGCGAGGGCGCGCCGAAGGGGACCGAGGTGAGCTTGCTGCGTTGGCCCGTTTCGCAGGCGACATGGGCCATGCCGGTCGTGTTGACGGTCGAGCGCTCGCGTTGAGCCGGCGTGACAAGAAACCAGGTGCCTTCACACAGAACGCATCTTCCCTGCACACCGGCTTTTTACACTGGCGCAACCATAACAACAGGAAGTGCCCACCATGCAAAAGAAACTCCTTTTCAAAGCCCTGCTCGTCGGCATGCTGATGCTGCTGCTCGGCGTTCCGCTGGCCATGATCCAGTCCACCATCAGCGAGCGCATCGCCTACCGCGACGAAGCGGCGCGCAGTATCGCTGCCGATTCGGTGGGCGAGCAGCATATCTACGGTCCGGTGCTGGTCATGCCATACACTGAGGTGTACACCGTCGAAGAAAAGGACAAGGACGGCAAGCCGGAGATGAAGCGCTACCGCAAGCAATCGCAGCACCTGGTGTTTCCCAACGAGCTTGAGGTCCTGTCGAACCTCGGCACCGAGCGCCGCCACCGCGGCATCCACCAGGTCCTGATGTTCAATGGCGCCCACAAGATCAACGGCGACTTCATCGTGCCGGCGGCGGCGGAACTGCCCCACACCGAGACCGGGTCGCAGATCACGCCCGAACGGCCGTATATTGCGCTGGCGGTAGCCGACGTGCGCGGCGTGCGCGACATCCCGCGCCTTGTGTGGGGGACTCGCAGCTTCGAATTCGAGCAGGGCTCCGGCCTGCGCTCCTCGCGCCAGGGCTTGCATGCCTTGCTGTCGATGGAAGATGCCGCGGCTGGGCAGGTGAAGTTCAGCTTCAACCTGAACCTGGCTGGCATGGATAGCCAGGCCTTTGTTCCGCTGGCGCGCAATAACCGCTTCGCCATGTCTTCGCCATGGCCGCACCCGCAGTTCAGCGGCCGCTTCCTGCCGGAGCAATATAGTGTCGGCGACAAGGGCTTCCAGGCCGTGTGGCGCATTTCCTCGCTGGCCAGCGAGGCGCAGGCACAGCTGCGCCTGCGCGAACAGTCGGCAGGGCAGAGCGAAAGTGCCTTGCCAGCGCTTGACACCATCCAGGCCGCGTTCATCGAGCCGGTCAACGTGTACTCGATGGCCGACCGCGCCACCAAGTACGGCTTGCTGTTTGTTGCGCTGACCTTCGCCGCCTTCTTCCTGTTCGAAGTGATGAAGCGATTGCCGATCCACCCGGTGCAGTACTTGCTGGTGGGGCTGGCACTGGCGCTGTTCTTCCTGCTGCTGGTCAGCCTGTCCGAGCACTACAACTTCGTTGCTTCCTACCTCGCCGCCAGCGCCGCCTGCATCGTGTTGATTGCTTATTACCTCATGCATGTGCTGCACGACTGGAGGCGTGGCCTCGGCTTTGGCGGCGCGCTGTGCGCCTTGTACGGCATCCTGTTCGGCCTGCTCAATTCGGAGAACAACGCCCTGATGCTGGGCGCGATCCTGCTGTTCGCCGTGCTGGCCGCTGTGATGGTCGCCACACGCAAGGTCGATTGGTACAGCCTGGGCAGCCCGGCGCCAATGCCGGCGGAGCAAGCGTGATGCTGCCGGGCGGCCTGCTGACGCCATCCCTCGTCGAGGGCGCGCAACTGGTGGTCCTGTGCGGCTACACGGCCAGCCAGCCCGCCGGTCCGGTGCGGGTAGTGCTGGACCAGCGCGGCGCGCGTGTGGCGCTGGTGCTGGCCAGCTATGAGACTGTGGCGTGGCAGCTGGATGTCCGCCCCGGTACGGAGCTGGTGGCCGTGGTGGCCAGTGCTTACCGCGAGGTTGCGGTGGCCGGGCATGGCCGCGCCCCAGCCTACCGCTTGGCCCTGCCGTGCGCACCGGCGCCGGACAGTGCTGCCTACCGGGACCTGATGCTGGTCCTCCAGGCGAGGCTGGGGCGTGGCCAGCCGGATACGTTCCGTGGCTACATCCGCTTGCCGGAGCAGGTGGCAATTGCTTCCTGCGGCTCAGCGCTGCCGGTGACGGCGCAGCCAGAGCCAGGCATACAACACAAGGTTCACGCCCAGCACGACGCCCGCCAGTATGTATTGCATGGGCGGCGTCAGCCCGGCAGGGTAGATCAAGGGAAGGAGATAATGCTCGATGAACCCCTCCGCATAGCCCTGTTGGCCTGCGCGCACGCGTAGCTCGTTTTCCAGGTAGGTGAGCGGGCAGATTGCGCCCATCAGTTCAATGCCGGCCGCCCACAGGGTAGCCGGCAGGTGAATCCGCCACATGCGCGGCCAGCGCAACGTCAAGGCAGCGCCGCAAAGGGCAAACAGGATGAAGGCCAGGTGCAGCAGCAAGACTGCATCGGCAGCGAGACGGAATAGCATCGCTGGATTTTACGCTGCCTTTCTGGATGAGCCCGTGTCACACCATGGGGTGTGACCCCATGGTGTGACACGGGCTCGGCGGTGCTTATGGGCGGGTGAAGCTCCATTGCTGGTTGGTGCCGTTGTTCAGCGACCATTGGATGATCTGGGCGTTTTCGGCGGTGCTCTTGTTTTGCACGTCGACCACGTAGCCGCTCAGCAGGTTCTTGACCGTGTACCAGCCGCTGGCGGGGCTGGCGAAGCTCCAGTGCTGGCCGTTGCCGGCCCAGTAGGACCATTGCGCGATATTGGTGCCTGCCGTGGTGGAGTTTTCCCAGTTGTCGAGGCTGAGCAGGCTGCCGGCGTTGATGATGCTGTATTGGCCGTCGCCATGCCCGATCAAATACCACTGCTGGTGCTTGCCGCCGCTGTAGGTCTGCTGCTGCACCATGGCGCCGTTGCTGGTGGAGGCGTTGGCGACCGCCAGCGCTTTGCCGCTCAGGCGTGACTTGATTACGTAAGGGCCGTCGCTCATGCCGCCGCAACCGGCAAAATTCGTAAAGTTGCGCGTCAGGCTGGGCCAGCCGCCGCTATACGTCATGCGCAGGATGTCGAGCTTGGCATTGCCGCCGTCGTTCAGGTCGTAGTAGTGGATCGAAGTGAAGTTGCAGCCATCCTGCTTCAATACGCCGATGTGGCCGGGGCCTTTGTATTTGCCGTCGACATTCGGCAGCACGGTGCGGGTGCCGGAGTAGGGGCCGGTAATGCTGGTGGCGCGCTGCACCTCGACGTAGTAGGTGCTGTTGCTGCCTTTGCAGCAGGCGCCGCGGTTGACGAACAGGTAGTAGTAGCCGCCGTCGCGGGTGATGTAGGGGGCTTCGATGTCCTGGCCGTTGCCGCCCCAGATCTTGGTGACGTTGCCGGCCAGCTTGCCGGTCGACTGGTTGACCTCGGCCACGCCGATGCCGCCGAAGAAGGAGCCGTAGCTCATGTACACCTTGCCGTCATGGTCGCGGTACAGGGCCGGGTCGATGGCGTTGATCTCGCTGCTGCCGCCAAACGATTCGACCACGATGCCGAGGTCGGTCCAGGCCGGGTTTTTCAGCGAAGGCGAGCGGGCGACGCCGATGGCCGAGCTGGAGGTACCGAAGGTCGAGACCGAGTAGTAAATATAGTAATACCCATTCATGTGGATCACGTCCGGCGCCCAGAACGAGCCGCTGAAGTTGGGAATCTTGTTGGCGATCCAGCTTGGATAGGTGCTGAATACCGGCCCCGGGCCGCCCTGCCAGGTGGTCAAGTCGGTCGAGGTGGAATACCAGATCCCGGTGCCGGTGGTGAAGTTGAAATAGGTGTCGCCGTCCTTGGTGATGGTGCCCGGGTCGTGGGCGTTCTGCAGCCCGGCGAGGTTGATGGCCTGCGCCGCCAGGGCGTGCAGGCACAGGCAGAGTACTGCCAGCAGCTTTTTCATTCGGTCTCCTTATCTATTTATAGGGCGCACTAGCCCATCACCAGATTAGGAGGCGTTGCCCCAAGGCACCAATGAGTTTTTTATCCGCTGCGATACCGTTTCCGGCATAGTCCGAGCAGGCCCAGCCCGGCGCCCAGCATGCCCCAGTTGGCCGGCTCGGGCACCGGCGCGAGCGCGTCGACCATCAAGTTGGTTCGCCACAGCAGTTGCTGGTTGTAGGCAGTGTCGTTGTGCCAACCCAGCGAGAAGCTGTCGGTAAATCCACCCGGTTCTGCGCCCAGCGTACTGCCGCGCTTGTAGTCAGGTTCGCAAGTGCTTGGAGCCAGGTCGAGGCAGATGCCGGCGAAGCCGCTGCTCTTGGCGCCGCCTGCGGTGCTGTCGTGGAAGGCCAGTTGCAGGCGGCCGCTGACGGTCACACTGGCGCCCGGTGCAAGATTGAGAAGAATGTCGGTCCACAGGCTGCTTTCGCCGCTGCGCCAGGCGCCGTCTCCTTCGGCCATGTCGACCGCCAGGCTGCCGCCGCCGGCCAGCGGGTTCCATCCGCCCTGTGCCTGCGAGCCGTTGTGCTGGGCGTTGGTGGCCACGGGCTGCCAGCTATCCTTGTCGATGGCCCATTCGGCAATGTCCTTGTAAGTGTCGACGTTGACGATGCGCGAATACAGTTTGCGATGGTCCGGCTGCACGGTGTAGTTGCCGCTGCCTTGCAGCTGCAGCTGGTCGATCGTGAGGGTGGCGCCCACGTTGCCGGCGTGGGTCAGGGGAGCGGCCAGCAAGCCGGCCAGGAGTGCGGGAATTGCCAGTTTTACCATGGGAACCTCCGTACACAAAGGAGGCAATCTTATCCGCGAGTTAACTGACGGCGGCGCTCGCTTGCCGCCAGGCCAGAACATTTGACATACCTCGTACAAAGCTGTTGCGTCAAGGGGGAAATATCGGTACACTAGCCGGCTTCGGTATGGGTTCGTCTTTTTTGCCCGTATCTTTTTTTGTAGTTAAACAAAGCCCCGCCCAATCGTAGGTGGGAATGGAGAAAAAATGAGCCTTGGCCTCCTCGGTCGCAAGGTTGGTATGATGCGCATCTTCAACGATGACGGGGATTCGATCCCAGTCACCGTGTTGGACGTGTCGAACAACCGTGTTGCGCAAATCAAAACTCCTGAAGTGGATGGTTATTCCGCTGTTCAGGTTGTCTTCGGTCAGCGTCGCGCATCCCGCGTGACTAAAGCTGCTGCCGGTCACTACGCTAAAGCAGGTGTTGAAGCTGGTTCCTTCATCAAGGAATTCCGCGTTGACGCAGCTAAGGCAAACGAACTGAAAGCTGGTGAAGTTATCGCCGCTTCCCTGTTCGAAGTCGGTCAGAAGATCGACGTGCAAGGTGTGTCGATTGGTAAAGGCTATGCCGGTACCATCAAGCGTCACAACTTCGCATCGGGTCGTCAAACCCACGGTAACTCCCGTTCGCACAACGTACCAGGTTCCATCGGTATGGCGCAGGATCCGGGCCGTGTGTTCCCAGGCAAGCGCATGACCGGTCACATGGGCGACGTTACCGTCACTACCCAGAACCTGGAAATCGCTCGTATCGACGCTGATCGCCAGCTGCTGCTGGTGAAGGGTGCAGTACCAGGCGCGAAAAACGGCCAGGTTGTTGTATCGCCAGCTGTTAAAGTTAAAGCAAAGAAGGGAGCTTAATCGATGGAACTGAAGCTCTTGAACGCGCAAGGTCAAGTTGCGTCGAACGTAGCTGCCGCTGACACCGTCTTCGGCCGTGACTACAACGAAGCGCTGATCCACCAAGTCGTCGTTGCTTACGCTGCTAACGCACGTAGCGGTAACCGCAAGCAAAAAGACCGTGAAGAAGTCCACCACACGACCAAGAAGCCATGGCGCCAAAAAGGCACCGGCCGTGCTCGTGCTGGTATGTCCTCCTCCCCGCTGTGGCGCGGTGGTGGTCGCATCTTCCCGAACTCCCCTGACGAGAACTTCTCGCACAAGGTCAACAAGAAGATGTATCGCGCAGGTATCTGCTCGATCCTGTCCCAACTGGCCCGCGAAGAGCGCCTGGTTGTGATCGAAGACCTGTCGATCGAAGCTCCTAAGACCAAGCTGCTGTCGCAAAAGCTGACCGGCATGGGTCTGGATTCGGTCCTGATCGTTACCGACACCATCCAGGAAAACCTGGAACTGGCTTCCCGCAACCTGCCGAACGTGCTGGTTGTCGAGCCGCGTCACGCTGACCCAATGTCCCTGGTCTTCTACAAGAAGGTCCTGGTCACCAAGGCAGCTCTGGCACAGATTGAGGAGATGCTGGCATGAGCGCAGTTATCAAACACAGCGAAGAGCGCCTGATGAAGGTGCTGCTGGCTCCGGTCATTTCCGAAAAAGCCACCATGGTTGCGGAAAAGAACGAGCAGATCGTGTTCCTGGTTACCAAGGACGCGACCAAGCCAGAAATCAAGGCCGCCGTTGAACTGCTGTTCAAGGTTGAAGTGGAATCGGTGCAGACCGTGAACCGCGAAGGTAAGGTCAAGCGTTCCGGCCGTTTCATCGGTCGCCGCAACCACACCAAGCGTGCTTTCGTGTGCCTGAAGCCAGGCCAGGAAATCAATTTCACCGAGGAGGCTAAATAATGGCACTCGTTAAGATGAAGCCAACCTCCCCAGGCCGTCGCGGCATGGTGAAGGTTGTGAACGCCGACCTGTACAAAGGCCGTCCGTTCGCCGCCCTGCTGGAGAAGAAGTCCAAGACTGCTGGCCGTAACAACAACGGTCACATCACCACCCGCCACATCGGCGGTGGCCACAAGCACCACTACCGTGTTGTGGACTTCAAGCGCACCAAGGACGGCATCCCTGCGAAAGTGGAACGTATCGAATACGATCCAAACCGTACCGCACACATCGCCCTGCTGTGCTACGCCGACGGCGAGCGCAAGTACATCATCGCCCCTAAAGGCGTTGCTGTAGGCGACACCCTGCTGAACGGTTCGGAAGCGCCGATCAAGGCCGGCAACTGCCTGCCAATCCGCAACATCCCAGTCGGCACCAACATCCACTGCGTGGAAATGCTGCCAGGTAAAGGCGCCCAGATGGCCCGTACCGCTGGTGCTGTTGTGGTCCTGATGGCCCGTGAAGGTACCTACGCCCAGGTTCGCCTGCGCTCCGGCGAAGTGCGCCGCGTGCACATCGAGTGCCGCGCCACCATCGGCGAAGTCGGCAATGCTGAGCACAGCCTGCGCAAGATCGGTAAAGCCGGTGCCATGCGCTGGCGCGGTGTTCGCCCAACCGTCCGCGGTGTGGTGATGAACCCGATCGACCACCCGCACGGTGGTGGTGAAGGCCGTACCGCAGCTGGTCGTCACCCAGTATCGCCATGGGGCCAGCAGACCAAGGGTAAGAAGACTCGCTCGAACAAGCGTACTTCTTCGATGATCGTCTCTCGCCGCGGCAAGAAATAAGGATAAACCATGACTCGTTCATTGAAAAAAGGGCCGTTCTGCGACGCCCACCTGGTGAAGAAAGTCGAAGCCGCGCAAGCGTCCAAGGACAAGAAGCCAATCAAAACCTGGTCCCGTCGTTCGACGATCATGCCTGACTTCATCGGTCTGACCATTGCCGTGCACAACGGCAAGGTGCACGTGCCTGTGTACGTTTCCGAGAACATGGTTGGTCACAAGCTCGGCGAATTCGCGCTGACCCGTACCTTCAAGGGCCACGCTGCTGACAAAAAGGCTAAGAAATAATGGAAACTAAAGCTATTCTCAAAGGCGTGCGCCTGTCGGATCAAAAAGGTCGCCTGATCGCTGACCTGATCCGCGGCAAGAAGGTTGACGCCGCGCTGAACATCCTGCAGTTCAGCCCGAAAAAAGGCGCGTTCATCGTCAAGAAGGTGCTGGAGTCCGCAATTGCGAACGCCGAGCACAACGACGGTGCCGACATCGACGAACTGTTCGTGAAAACGATCTACGTCGAAAAGGGTCCAATCCTGAAGCGCTTCACTGCACGCGCAAAAGGTCGTGGCGACCGTATCTCGAAACAATCCTGTCACATTTACGTGACTGTCGGTAACTAAGGAGCTGCGATGGGTCAGAAAATTCATCCAACCGGTTTCCGTCTGGCGGTCACCCGTAACTGGGCATCTCGCTGGTACGCAACCAACGGTAACTTCGCTTCGATGCTGAACGAAGACCTGAAGGCACGTGCTTTCCTGAAGAAGAAGCTGAAAAACGCTTCCGTGGGCCGCATCGTGATCGAGCGTCCTGCCAAGAACGCACGCTTCACCGTGTACAGCTCGCGTCCTGGCGTCGTGATCGGCAAGAAGGGCGAGGACATCGAAGTCCTGAAGTCCGCCCTGACCAAGATCATGGGCGTGCCAGTGCACGTGAACATCGAAGAAATCCGTAAGCCGGAAATCGACGCTCAGCTGATCGCTGACTCGATCTCCCAGCAGCTGGAAAAGCGTATTATGTTCCGCCGCGCCATGAAGCGCGCCATGCAGAACGCAATGCGCCTGGGCGCCCAGGGCATCAAGATCATGTCCTCGGGTCGTCTGAACGGCATCGAGATCGCCCGTACCGAATGGTATCGCGAAGGCCGCGTGCCTCTGCATACCCTGAAGGCGGACATCGACTACGGTACCTCCGAAGCCTCCACCACCTACGGCATCATCGGTGTCAAGGTGTGGGTGTACAAGGGTGACCGCTCCGCCACCGGCGAAGCACCAGTCATCGACACCCCGGCTGAAGAGAAGAAGCCACGTGGCCCGCGCCGCGACGACGGTAAGCCAGCTGGCCGCCGTCCAGCTCCAGGCGCCAAAGCCCCAGCCGCCCGCCGCGCTGCCAAGCCGGCTGCAGCTGACAAAGCAGGAGAATAAGCATGCTGCAACCAAGCCGCAGGAAATATCGTAAAGAGCAGAAAGGCCGCAACACCGGCATTTCGCACTCCACCGGCACTAACGTGTCGTTCGGTGAGTTCGGCCTGAAGGCCGTGGCTCGTGGCCGTATCACTGCACGCCAGATCGAGTCCGCTCGTCGTGCAATGACCCGCCACATCAAGCGTGGTGGCCGTATCTGGATCCGTGTTTTCCCAGACAAGCCGATCTCCAACAAGCCTGCCGAAGTCCGTATGGGTAACGGTAAAGGTAATCCGGAGTACTACGTTGCCGAAATCCGTCCAGGCAAAGTCCTGTACGAAATGGATGGCGTTGGCGAAGAACTGGCACGCGAAGCGTTCCGTCTGGCTGCTGCTAAACTGCCTCTGGCTACCACCTTCGTGGTGCGCCAGGTTGGCCAATAATTGGAGTGAAATATGAAAGCATCTGAACTCCGTGGCAAAGACCAGGCTGCACTGCAGAAAGAACTGAACGACCTGCTGAAGGCGCAGTTCGGTCTGCGTATGCAAGCTGCTACCCAGCAGCTGGGCAACAGCTCGCAGCTGAAGAAGGTCCGCCGCGACATCGCCCGCGTGAAAACGGTAATGAACTCGAAGGAAGCGAAATGACCGAACAAGTTAAGCTGAAGCGTACTCTGATCGGTAAAGTCGTGTCCGACAAGATGGACAAGACCGTTACCGTTCTGATCGAACGTCACGTCAAGCACCCTCTGTATGGCAAGATCATCGTTCGTAGCGCCAAGTACCACGCGCACGACGAGACCAACCAGGTCAAAGCCGGTGATACGGTAGAGATCGTGGAAGGTCGTCCGATCTCCAAAACGAAGGCGTGGACGGTGACCCGTGTAGTGCAAGCTGCACAAATCGTCTAAGTAAGTTGCAAGCCGGGAGCGTGAGTTCCCGGCCACAATTTAATTAGTTCTTGCAGGCCCGCAGGTTTTATGTGATACTTGCGGGCTTCGTCCATGTATCCGCCGCAAAGTTTCTCTCCGCAGACGCGATAGCGGTCAGTACTTGTATGAAGATCAAGCACCCAATCAGCAAACATTGTGTTTGCTGGCGGGACCAAGACTGACCGATGTCCGCATTGTGTGGATTCTTCGGCTTAAGTTGGGAAAGAGATAACTATGATTCAAACTGAAAGCCGGCTCGAAGTAGCCGACAACACCGGTGCCAAGGAAGTCATGTGCATCAAGGTGTTGGGCGGTTCCAAGCGCCGTTACGCTGGCATCGGCGACGTGATCAAGGTCACCGTTAAGGTGGCTCAGCCTCGCGGCCGTGTCAAAAAAGGTGAAATTTATAACGCCGTGGTTGTGCGCACCGCTAAGGGTGTGCGTCGCCAGGATGGTTCCCTGGTTAAGTTCGACGGCAATGCCGCTGTCCTGCTGAACAACAAGCTGGAACCAATCGGTACCCGTATCTTTGGCCCAGTGACGCGTGAACTGCGCACTGAGAAGTTCATGAAGATCGTGTCCCTGGCACCGGAAGTCCTGTAAGGAGTCAGACAATGGATAAGATTCGCAAAAACGACGAAGTCATCGTCCTGACTGGTAAGGACAAGGGCAAGCGCGGCGTAGTGACCCAGCGTGTAGACGCTGAGCACGTCGTGGTGGACGGCGTTAACGTGGCTAAAAAAGCCGTTAAGCCGAACCCGATGACTGGTGTTCAAGGTGGCATCGTTGACAAGACCATGCCTATTCACGTGTCCAACGTTGCCCTGTTCAACGCTGCGACCGGTAAGGCAGATCGCGTAGGCTTCGAGGAAGTGGACGGTAAAAAAGTCCGCGTCTTCAAGTCGAACGGCGAAGTAGTGAAAGGGTAATCAGAAATGGCCCGTCTGCAACAACTGTACAAAGACAAGATCGTCGCTGAGCTGACCGGTAAATTCGGTTACACCTCCGTGATGGAAGTGCCGCGCCTGACCAAGATCACCCTGAACATGGGTCTCTCGGAAGCCGTGGCTGACAAGAAAATCATCGAGCACGCTGTTGGCGACCTGACCAAGATCGCCGGCCAGAAGCCAGTCGTGACCAAGGCCCGTAAGGCAATCGCAGGTTTCAAGATCCGCGAAGGCTACCCGATCGGTACCATGGTGACCCTGCGCGGCGCCCGCATGTACGAATTCCTGGACCGTCTGATCACCGTGGCCCTGCCGCGCGTGCGTGACTTCCGTGGTGTGTCTGGCAAATCCTTCGATGGCCGTGGTAACTACAACATCGGCGTGAAAGAACAGATCATCTTCCCGGAAATCGAGTACGACAAGATCGACGCACTGCGTGGTATGAACATTTCGATCACCACCACCGCGAAGACCGACGACGAAGCCAAAGCGCTGCTCGCCGCCTTTAAATTCCCGTTCAGGAACTAAACGATCATGGCAAAACTCGCACTGATTAACCGTGAACAGAAGCGTGCTGACCTGGTAGCCAAGTTTGCTGCCAAGCGCGCCGCTCTGAAGGCCATCATTGATGACCAGACCAAGTCGGAAGAAGAGCGTTACGAAGCGCGCCTGAAACTGCAGGCCCTGCCGCGTAACTCGGCTCCAACCCGTCAGCGCAACCGCTGCCAGGTCACCGGTCGCCCACGTGGCACCTTCCGTAAATTCGGCCTGGGTCGTATCAAGCTCCGTGAATTCGCCATGCGTGGCGAAATCCCGGGTATGACCAAAGCCAGCTGGTAATAGGAGAATAAGCAATGAGTATGAGCGATCCTATCGCCGATATGCTGACCCGTATTCGCAACGCACAGACCGTGCAAAAGACCTCCGTGGCTATGCCATCGTCGAAGGTGAAAGTTGCGATTGCCAACGTCCTGAAAGACGAGGGTTACATTGAAGATTTCGCCGTGTCCACCAACGAGGGCAAGTCGGAACTGAAAATCGGTTTGAAATATTATGTAGGCCGTCCTGTGATCGAGCGTCTGGAACGTGTTTCGCGCCCAGGCCTGCGTATCTACAAAGGCAAAGATGAGATCCCAACCGTGATGAACGGCCTGGGCGTGGCAATCGTGTCGACCCCGAAAGGCGTCATGACCGATCGCAAGGCGCGCGCTACCGGTGTTGGTGGCGAAGTCATCTGCTTCGTGGCTTAAGGAGTAACACAATGTCTCGTGTAGCTAAAATGCCGATCGTTGTGCCTGCTGGCGCCGAAGTTGCCATCTCCGCACAAGCGATCACCGTCAAGGGCCCGCTGGGCACCCTGACCCAGAGCCTGAACGGCCTGGTAAAAGTTGAAAACAACGCTGGCACCCTGTCCTTCGACGTGGTGAACGACAGCCGTGAATCGAACGCCATGTCCGGCACCCTGCGTGCCCTGGTCAACAACATGGTCGTGGGCGTTACCAAGGGCTTCGAGAAGAAGCTGTCCCTGGTCGGCGTGGGCTACAAAGCCCAGGCTCAAGGCGACAAGCTGAATCTGTCCCTGGGCTTCTCGCACCCGGTCGTTCACGACATGCCTGCCGGTGTGAAGTGCGCAACCCCGACCCCAACCGAGATCATCATCTCTGGCGTTGATCGCCAAAAGGTTGGCCAGGTTGCCGCCGAAGTGCGTGCTTACCGCTCCCCTGAGCCATACAAAGGCAAGGGTGTCCGCTATGTGGACGAAGTGGTTAAGCTCAAAGAAACCAAGAAGAAGTAATTAGGGGCTGACGATGGACAAAAAAGAATCTCGTCTGCGCCGCGGACGTCAAACTCGCATCAAGATCGCGCAACTGAAAGTGAACCGCCTGTCGGTCCACCGCACCAACCTGCACATTTACGCGAACCTGATCAGCCCGGACGCCAAAGTTCTGGTTTCGGCCTCGACCGTGGAAGCGGAAGTGCGCGCCGAGCTGGCTGGCAAGTCTGGCAAGGGTGGCAACGCCGCCGCTGCCGCACTGGTTGGCAAGCGTGTCGCAGAAAAAGCACTGAAAGCGGGCATCACCGAAGTCGCCTTCGACCGCTCCGGTTTCCGTTACCACGGCCGCATCAAGGCGCTGGCTGAAGCCGCGCGTGAAGCTGGCCTGAAGTTCTAAGGGTACGATCATGGCAAAAATGCAAGCAAAAATGGCATCCGACAAGCCGGATGATGGCATGCGCGAAAAAATGATCGCGATCAACCGCGTGACCAAAGTGGTCAAGGGTGGTCGCATCATGGGCTTCGCAGCGCTGACCGTGGTTGGTGACGGCGATGGCCGCATCGGCATGGGCAAGGGCAAGTCGAAGGAAGTTCCGGTCGGTGTGCAGAAGGCAATGGAAGAAGCCCGCCGCAACCTGATCAAGGTTCCTCTGAAGAACGGCACCCTGCAGCACACCGTCACCGGCCGCCACGGCGCGTCGAAAGTGATGATGTCGCCAGCCAAGCCAGGTACCGGCGTGATCGCTGGTGGCGCCATGCGCGCTATCTTCGAGGTGATGGGCGTGACCGACGTGGTGGCAAAATCCACCGGTTCGAACAACCCATACAACCTGGTGCGCGCCACCCTGGACGGCCTGGCCAAAATGAGCACTCCAGCTGACATCGCTGCCAAGCGCGGCAAGTCGGTTGAAGAGATCCTGGGTTAATAGGGGGCACTTCAATGAGCACTATCAAAGTCAAACTGGTGAAGGGCCTGATCGGCACCCGTCAAGACCACCGCGCTACCGTGCGTGGCCTGGGCCTGCGTCGTGTGAACTCTGTCAGCGAACTGCAGGACACTCCTGCTGTGCGCGGCATGATCAACAAGGTCGCCTACCTCGTTAAAGTCGTTTCCTAAGCGACCCTTAGGAACTGGAGAAAACAATGCAACTGAATACCATTCAACCAGCAGAAGGCGCGAAGCACGCTAAGCGCCGCGTTGGCCGCGGTATCGGCTCCGGCCTGGGTAAAACCGCAGGCCGCGGCCACAAGGGTCAGAAATCGCGTTCGGGCGGCTTCCACAAAGTCGGCTTCGAAGGCGGTCAAATGCCTCTGCAGCGTCGTCTGCCTAAGCGTGGCTTCAAATCCCTGAATGCCACTTTCAAGGCTGAAGTGCGTCTGTCCGACCTGAACGCCCTGGCTGTCGGTGAAGTCGACATCCTGGTGCTGAAACAGGCCGGTGTGCTGAATGTTCTGGCACGCGACGTACGTGTGATCGCTTCCGGCGAAATCACCAAAGCAGTGACCGTAAAAGGCCTGAAGGTGACCGCTGGCGCGAAAGCAGCCATCGAAGCAGCTGGCGGCTCGGTAGCCTGAGTCAGCTAGCTTAATCGGAGCGAAAATTGGCAACGAACCAACAGCTTGCTAAATCCGCCGCCGCCGGCTTCCCTTGGAACCGGCTGTGGTTTTTGCTGGGCGCTCTGGTGGTGTACCGTATCGGTGCACACATCCCTGTTCCGGGTGTCAACCCGGTAGAGCTGGCACGGTTGTTTGAATCGCAGCAGAACGGCATCCTGGGCATGTTCAACATGTTCTCCGGTGGCGCGCTGTCGCGTTTCACGATCTTTGCCCTGGGCATTACTCCATACATTTCGGCCTCGATCATCATGCAACTGGTGTCGATCGTGTCGCCGACCATGGAGGCGCTGAAAAAAGAAGGTGAATCGGGCCGTCGCAAGATTACCCAGTACACCCGTTATGCAACTGTCGGTCTGGCTTTGTTCCAGGCGTTCGGCATCGCGGTCGCGCTGGAAGCCCAGCCTGGCCTGGTGATCGACCCTGGCATGGGCTTCCGCTTCGTCACCGTGGTGACGCTGCTGACCGGCACCATGTTCGTGATGTGGTTGGGCGAGCAGATTACCGAGCGTGGCCTTGGTAACGGCATCTCGATCATCATCTTCGCCGGTATCGCGGCTGGTCTGCCAAATGCGTTGGGTGGCTTGTTCACCCAGGTCAGCAACAACCAGATCAACGCTTTCTCGGGGATCCTCATCGTGGTCCTGGTAGCTGCGGTTACCTACGCGGTGGTGTTCGTCGAACGTGGTCAGCGCAAGATCCTGGTCAACTACGCCAAACGTCAGGTCGGTAACAAGATCTACGGTGGGCAGACCAGCCACCTGCCGCTCAAGCTCAACATGGCAGGCGTGATTCCGCCGATCTTCGCTTCGTCGATTATCTTGTTCCCGGCTACCATCGTGGACTGGTTTTCGAAAGGTGCGGACACCTCTAACCCAGTGGTCCGCTTCCTGAAAGATCTGGCTGCGTCGATGGCTCCTGGTGAGCCAATCCATGCACTGCTGTACGCCGTGGCAATCATTTTCTTCTGCTTCTTCTACACCGCACTGGTGTTCAACAGCAAGGAAACTGCGGACAACTTGAAGAAGAGCGGGGCCTTTGTGCCAGGGATTCGTCCCGGTGAGCAGACAGCCCGTTACATCGACAAGATCCTGATGCGATTGACCCTGGCGGGCGCCGTGTACATCACCGCCGTGTGCTTGCTGCCGGAATTCATGCAAGCCCAGTGGAAGGTGTCGTTCTATTTTGGTGGTACTTCGCTGTTGATTATTGTAGTTGTGACCATGGACTTCATGGCTCAAGTGCAAAACTATGTGATGTCGCAGCAATATGAATCGCTGCTGCGCAAAGCTAACTTCAAGGGCGGACTTCCGACACGATAAATGGCAAAAGACGACGTAATTCAGATGCAGGGCGAGATCCTGGAGAACTTGCCCAATGCAACTTTTCGAGTAAAGCTGGAAAACGGCCACGTGGTACTCGGCCACATTTCGGGTAAAATGCGGATGAACTATATCCGCATTCTCCCTGGCGACAAGGTCACGGTTGAATTGACGCCGTACGACCTGAGCCGGGCCCGTATTGTGTTCCGGACAAAGTAATTAATTAAGCAATTTCGAACATAAGAGAGTGCAATCATGAAAGTTAACGCTTCAGTTAAGCGCATCTGCCGCAACTGCAAGATCATCAAGCGCAAGGGCGTGGTCCGCGTAATCTGCGTGGAAGCTCGTCACAAGCAGCGTCAAGGTTAATTCGAGGGAATAACGAATGGCACGTATTGCAGGGGTTAACATCCCAAACCATAAGCACACCGTTATCGGCCTGACCGAGATCTACGGTATCGGCCGTCCTCGTTCGCAGTTCATCTGCGCACAAGCCGGCGTTGCAACCAACAAGAAGGTCAAGGACCTGGACGACAGCGAGCTGGAAAAGCTGCGTGAAGAAATCGGCAAGTTCATCGTCGAAGGCGACCTGCGTCGCGAACTGTCGATGAACATCAAGCGTCTGATGGACCTGGGCTGCTACCGTGGTCTGCGTCACCGTAAGGGCCTGCCGGTCCGCGGTCAGCGCACCCGCACCAATGCACGTACCCGCAAGGGCCCGCGCAAAGCCGCTCAATCGCTGAAGAAATAATCTAGGGAACTACTATGGCTAAGCAACAAAGCTCCGCAGCAGCCGCTCGCGTACGCAAGAAAGTCAAGAAGAACGTCGCTGAAGGTATCGCACACGTTCACGCTTCCTTCAACAACACCATCATCACCATCACCGACCGCCAGGGCAACGCTCTGTCGTGGGCGACCTCCGGTGGTGCTGGCTTCAAGGGTTCGCGTAAGTCGACCCCGTTCGCAGCGCAGGTTGCTGCTGAAGCCGCTGGTAAAGTTGCGCAGGAATGCGGCGTGAAGAACCTGGAAGTTCGCATCAAGGGCCCTGGTCCTGGCCGCGAATCCGCTGTTCGCGCACTGAACAACCTGGGCATCAAGATCACCGAGATCCAGGACGTGACCCCAGTGCCGCACAACGGCTGCCGTCCTCCTAAGCGTCGTCGCATCTAATATCTGCAAGACAATGGCCGGTCTGGTGTGGACCGGCCACCGTTTTTCAGAAGTCAAAATCGCTGGAACAGTGAACCGGAAACGGTTATACTGTCCGGCTATTTTTGCCTTTCCGCGCCGCTTTTCGTGGCCGGACTGGCAATGTTGAGCCACCGCCTGCGCTGAAAGTGAGCCAGGCTAGCGCCTAACCGCATCCCGATGCGGCTGGGGCGTCATTTACATCATTAAGGAAAATACCGTGGCACGTTATATCGGACCAAAAGCAAAACTGTCCCGCCGTGAAGGCACCGACCTGTTCCTGAAGAGCGCACGCCGCTCCCTGGATTCCAAGTGCAAACTGGACGTCAAGCCAGGCCAGCACGGCGTGAAATCCGGCGCCCGCACCTCCGACTACGGCAACCAGCTGCGCGAAAAGCAGAAGGTCAAGCGTATGTACGGCGTGCTGGAACGCCAGTTCCGTCGCTACTTCGCTGAAGCTGAGCGCCGCAAGGGCCCAACCGGCGAAACCCTGCTGTCCCTGCTGGAATCCCGCCTGGACAACGTTGCCTACCGCATGGGCTTCGGCTCGACCCGCGCTGAAGCGCGTCAGCTGGTGTCCCACAAAGCCTTCACCGTGAACGGCAACGTGGTGAACATCCCTTCGTACAACGTGAAGACCGGCGACGTGATCGCCGTGCGCGAAAAGTCGAAGAAGCAGACCCGTATCGTTGAAGCCCTGTCGCTGGCTGAACAAGTTGGCATGCCAGCTTGGGTGTCGGTTGACTCCAAGAAAATGGAAGGTACCTTCAAGTCCCTGCCAGAGCGCAACGAAATCGCTGCTGACGTCAACGAATCGCTGATCGTCGAACTGTATTCCCGTTAATCTCGGGTGCTGTACCAAGGCGGGACGCGGTCCCGCCTTTTCCATTTAATGCCATCAGCCTTATCGGTGTAACGAGCCGAGGGTAATGAAAAGGACATTTACATGCAAAATAGCTTGTTGAAACCACGTATTATCGATGTTGAAGCCCTGGGCCACGGTCACGCCAAAGTCGTGATGGAGCCGTTCGAGCGCGGCTACGGCCACACTCTGGGCAACGCGCTGCGCCGCGTGCTGCTGTCTTCGATGACCGGCTTTGCGCCGACCGAAGTCACCATCGCCGGTGTCGTTCACGAGTACTCCTCGCTGGACGGCGTGCAGGAAGACGTGGTGGACCTGCTGCTGAACCTGAAGGGCGTCGTGTTCAAGGTGCACAACCGTGACTCCGTGACCCTGACCCTGAAGAAGGAAGGCGAAGGCCCAGTGATGGCGTCGGACATCGACCTGCCACACGACGTGGAACTGATCAACCCGGACCACGTGATCGCCAACCTGACCGCTGGCGGCAAGCTGGACATGCAGATCAAGGTCGAAAAAGGCCGCGGCTACGTTCCTGGCAACGTGCGTCGCCTGTCGGAAGACGCCAACAAGACCATCGGCCGCATCATCCTGGACGCTTCGTTCTCGCCAGTGCGCCGTGTTTCCTACGCTGTCGAATCGGCGCGCGTGGAACAGCGTACCGACCTGGACAAGCTGATCATCAACATTGAAACCAATGGCGTGATCACCCCGGAAGAGGCGATCCGTCAATCGGCCCGCGTGCTGGTCGACCAGCTGAACGTGTTTGCTGCCCTGGAAGGCACCGAAACCACCGCTGAAGCGCCATCGCGCGCTCCAATGGTCGATCCGATCCTGCTGCGTCCAGTGGACGACCTGGAACTGACCGTGCGTTCGGCCAACTGCCTGAAAGCAGAAAACATCTACTACATCGGCGACCTGATCCAGCGCACCGAAAACGAGCTGCTGAAGACCCCGAACCTGGGCCGCAAGTCGCTGAACGAAATCAAGGAAGTGCTGGCATCGCGCGGCCTGACCTTGGGCATGAAACTCGAGAACTGGCCGCCGGCTGGTCTGGAGAAATAAGTAACAAATTGGTGACAGTGCTGGACATCGCGCAGCGATGTTCTGCCCTGTTACCAACTGATTAGCAGTAACTTTAACCATAACCGGACCGCGCCGAGGCTTGCCAAGGCGATCGAAGATCTCGGATTTAAACATTATCGAAAGGAAGTACCATGCGTCACCGTCACGGCCTCCGTAAACTGAACCGTACCTCGTCCCACCGTCTGGCAATGCTGCGCAATATGACTGTTTCGCTGCTGCGTCACGAAGCGATCAAGACCACCCTGCCAAAGGCAAAGGAATTGCGTCGCGTTGTGGAACCAATCCTGACCCTGGGCAAGACCGACACCCTGGCCAACAAGCGCCTGGCTTTCTCCCGTCTGCGCGACCGCGAGATGGTTCTGAAGCTGTTCGCTGAACTGGGCCCACGCTACGCCAACCGCAACGGCGGCTACCTGCGTATCCTGAAAATGGGTTTCCGTCATGGCGACAACGCTCCAATGGCTTTCGTTGAGCTGGTGGACCGTCCAGAAGTCAGCTCCGCTGACGAGGCACCAACCGCTGAGTAATCTCAGACAGGTTTATTGAAAAGCCGGGCATTGCCCGGCTTTTTTTATTTCTGCTGGTAACAGCTTAAAGCAGCGTTAAGCCGCCCGGTGTACCATTGGCGTGCCCGATCGATTCACCGCTCAAGACCATGCACCGACAAGCGTCCTCCTTCCAGGCGTGGCTGTTCGCCGCGCTCTCGCTCTTTGTTCTCCTGTTTGCCGGTGCGGCGCGGGCCGACGAGGAATTCCTCGATCCCCAGGTAGCATTCAAGTTTTCCGCCAAAGTGGTGGAGGGCAAGGCCATCGCCGTCACTTATGAGATCGCGGACGGCTATTACATGTACCGCGAGCGCTTCAAGTTCGTTGCCGACGGCGCAACGTTGGGCGAGCCGCAAATCCCGCCGGGCAAGGTGAAATACGACGAGACCTTTGCCAAGAACGTGGAGACCTATCGCCACCAGGTGACGATCGTGATTCCGGTCGAAGCGCCCGGACCATTCACGCTGAAGGCCACCAGCCAGGGCTGCTCGGAAAAGGGCCTGTGCTATTCGCCGATGGAATCGTCGGCGCGGCTGATGGTGGTCGGCGGCGCCAGCGCAGCGAATGGTGGCGTGTTTGGTATCGGAACGAAGCAGCGCGGCGCGACTGGCCTGCAAAGTGTTCCAGGCGCGCCTGCGTCAGCTGGCATCGATACGCCAGCGGCTGCAGCCGCCGTAGCGTCTCCGGCAGCGCCAGCAGCTTCGGGCGAAAGTGAAATGGGCAAGATCGAATCGGCCCTGAAAGGTGGCAGCTTGTTGGTCATCGCGCCGCTGTTTATCCTGCTGGGCCTGGGCTTGTCCTTCACGCCGTGCGTGTGGCCGATGTTCCCAATTCTTTCGACGATCATTCTGGGCGATGCGGCGGGAGCGAACCGCTCACGCGGCCTGGTCTTGTCCCTCAGCTACTCCCTCGGTATGGCGGTGGTGTACACGGTGCTCGGCATCGCTGCCGGCATGGCTGGACAAAGCATGGCCGCTGAACTTCAAAATCCCTGGGTCCTCGGCGCTTCCGGATTGCTTATCGCAGGCATGGCGCTGTCCATGTTCGGTTTATTCGACATGCAATTGCCGGCCGGCCTGCAATCGCGTTTGGCCAGCGTGTCGAATCGACAATCGGGCGGGAAGCTGGCTGGCGTCTTTGGCATGGGGGCGATATCTGCCTTGATCGTAGGCCCATGCGTTGCGCCACCGCTGGCGGGCGCGCTGGTGTACATCAGCCAGACGCACAACGTCGTCGTTGGCGGCGGCGCGCTGTTTTCGATGGCCGTCGGCATGAGTATTCCACTGCTGCTGATCGGCCTCTCCGCCGGTGCCTTGCCGCGTTCTGGCCTGTGGATGCAGGCAGTCAAGCGCTTCATCGGTGTAGTCATGTTGGCCATGGCTTTATGGCTGGTTGGGCCGGTCCTGCCAGGGAAATTGCAAATGATTGCTTGGGCGCTGCTTGGCGTGGGCTATGCATTCTTCCTGCTGACCCATGAGCGTGGCAAGTGGCTTCCTAAAGTATTTGGCGTGTTGTTTGCCAGCCTGGGCTTGATCCAGGTCGCTGGCCTGGCGACCGGCAGCGCCGATCCACTGCACCCGATCGAAAGACTGGCCGGCCGCGCCGACCGCCACCTGCAATTCACCCGCATCAAGACCGTGGCGGACCTGGATGTGGTGCTGGCGCAAACCGGCGGCAAAACCGTGCTGTTGGACTTTTATGCCGACTGGTGCGTGTCGTGCAAGGAAATGGAAAAGCTGACCTTTATCGATCCGGCGGTCCAGCAGAAACTGGCGAATACGATTTTGCTGCAGGTCGATGTGACGGAGAATAACGAGGCGGATAAGGCCATGTTGCAGCGGTTCACCTTATTTGGGCCGCCGGGCATTATCATGTTTGATGCCGCCGGCCAGGAAATTCCCGATTCGCGGGTTATCGGATTCCAGGATACAGAGAAATTCCTGCGATCCCTGCAAAAGCTGAATTGATGAAGAAAAGGGCGCCGTTTGGCGCCCTTTGTTTTTAGCCGTGGTGGCGCATCGTGTGGCCGTGGCGACGCTGGCCGAAGCGGCCAGCTTTTTCATCAAACAGCTTTTGCTGTTCCGGCGTCAGCACGGCATAGAAAGTCTTGGTTGCTGCCAGGTTGCTCTCCATGCGGCTCACATGGGCCTTCGCCATTTCGATCCGCTTTTCCATGCGCTCCGGCGCCGGCATATTCTTGAATGCAGCGCGGTCGAACTGGCCGCGCTGCGGCATATTCGATTTCAGCGCCGACAAATAAGCCTGCCATGCACCTTCCTGGGCCGGCGTGATCTTCAGCGTATCGTGCATGCGCTTGGCATGCGCGTCCATACGCTCCTGCATTTTGACCGGATCGAATTTAGTGGCCGCATATTGATGCTGGGGAGCCTCTTCTGCCATAGCCGGCAAAGCTGCCGCGCCAAAACCAATAACCGCTGCGCCGATGACGAATGCTTTATGCAAGGTTTTCATGATTTATCCCTTCAGTATTGAACACAATTGAATGTGCACTCGCACTGCACATGGAAGCATCTTCCCGTTTTCCTGTTTCGGACAAGTGTCCCGGAGCAAGGACTTTGTATCTAGATGTTGCGCTTTTGATTACTTTATGGCAATATTGTTGGTTTTTCGTTTAATAATTGTCTCAAAGGGAATCGATGCGTAAGTGTGGCTTGGCAGTGTTGGCGGTGGCAGGCGTGCTTGCCGGTTGTGGGGGGGGCTCCAGTGGTGGAAACAGCTCGGTGCCACCACTTGCGGCCCCCCAAACTTTTGTAGCGGCGAAGGCGACCGTGGGGGACTACTTCACATGGGAAACCACAACGCGTGACAAGAACACCGGCGAAGAGGGTTACAGTTACAGCACCAAGCATTTTCGTAGCGTAGGGAGCGATGGCGCGGCAACGGTCAATTACTTTTCCGATTATGCGAATGCGACAGTTTCCCCGGTCTTTACCTCGAGCATGAATTCAATGGATCTGGACAGCCTGGGACGTTCGCTGCGCGTGAGCTATGGCGAATGCACGGAGACGACGAACCCGCCACTTCATTTGGTGGCGCCGTATGCCGTGGCCGTGGGCATGAACTGGCAATATTCCGGCGTTGTTCAAGCCCAGTGTTCGTTTAATCCTGCCACGCAGACCTCGATTGAGTTCAAAGACAGCGTTTTGGCGATTGAGCAGGTAACCGTTCCGGCCGGAGTCTTTATGGCCCATAAGATAAGCCGCAATGAAACTGACGAAGACGGCAATTTCCGAACAGTTGCCGATCGCATCTGCTGGTGGGAAACCGACCTGGGAATCGATGTCAAATGTGTCAGCAATATCACCAGGACCAATAAACTTACCGGTGCCAGTCGTGCCGCGACCCAGACTGAGGTACTGGAGGGTTATGCGAAGCAGAAGCTGGCGCGGAAGTTCGATACCACGCTGCGCTTTATCGGCAACTGGAAAGGGCGCATCGACGGCACCACGGCGTTCGGACAGAACGTGGCCGGCACGTGCACCGTTGCCATTGACTGGGATGGCGACATCAGCGGTGGTTGCTTCGGCAGCGGCGTGGCATTGAATGTCACCGGCAAGGTCAATGCTGACGGAACGCTGTACTTCAATTCGGTCAACAATAGCGATGGAAGCCCGTCCTTCGCCGGCAAGATCGATAGCCTGCAGCAGATGAGCGGTGTCTGGAACATCCCGGCTGTTGGCAACGGCACCTGGACCATCATTCAAGACTGATCAGCGCTGCCAGAGTTTTGTAACGCCATGTTTCGACAAGCAATATCTAAACATGGCGATACAAACTGTCTACCCTTGGCCAGCGTTGCAAGGGATAATTGTACGCATGGAAAATGCTGCCACTATCCTCATCGTCGACGACGACCGTGATATCCGCACGCTGTTGCAGGACTATCTGGAAACTAACGGTTACCGCACCCATGGCGCCGGAGACGGCGCGGCCATGTGGAAGCTGCTCGACAACACCAAGCCCGACCTGATCGTGCTGGACCTGAACTTGCCGGGCGAAGACGGCCTGACCCTGTGCCGCAAGCTGCGCGCCCACTCGACCCTGCCGGTCATCATGCTGACCGCGCGCAGCGAGCCGCTGGACCGCATCCTTGGCCTGGAAATGGGCGCAGACGATTACCTGCCCAAGCCATTCGAGCCGCGCGAACTGCTGGCCCGCATCCGCAGCGTGCTGCGCCGCAGCGCCAATGCTGCCGTCAGCGGCGTCGAGAAAGCCAGCCGCATCCGCTTCTCCAACTGGGTGCTGGACCTGACCGCGCGCCACCTGGTCAATCCGCAGGGCACGGTCATCATGCTGTCCGGCGCCGAATTCCGCCTGCTCAAGGTCTTCCTCGAGCACCCCAACCGCGTGCTCAACCGCGACCAGTTGCTGAACCTGACCCAGGGCCGTGACGCCGATCCATTCGACCGCTCGATCGACATCCAGATCAGCCGCCTGCGCCAGAAGCTGGGCGAAGATGCGCGCCTGCCGCAAATCATCAAGACAGTGCGCAATGGCGGCTATGTGCTGGCCGGTACGGTGGCGGTGGAGCCTGACTGATGAAAGCGTTCTTCAGGGGCATGACGGGCCGGGTATTCCTGGTCCTTATGCTGGGCATCATTGCCTCTGCCGCGCTGACCCAATACCTCGCTGTCAATGAACGCCAGCGCACACTGCAGCGCTATCGTGATTTCTTTGCCCTCGAGCGTGCCGAGCAAATCATTTCCACCGCAGTTGTCGTGCTGCCGGAATCGCGCAACCAATACCTGCGCGTAGCCAGCATGGGCGCCATCAAGCTCGAGGTCCTCGACGACTTGGCCGGCATCAGTCCGGAAATGAGCGAATTCGGCGCCACCCTGGCCAACCGCCTCGGCAAGGAATACACCCTGCAATCCCTGCTGGACCGCCCTGATGCCTGCGAGCGCCCGACGCCCGCCTACACGGCTTTCTCCGTGTTTGGCGCCGGCACCGGCACCTGGCGCGGCACCTGCGAATCGCTGGCGGTCACCATGCCCGACGGCCAGCACCTGAAATTGTCCATCCTGCCGCCGCGCCAGCCCGCGCCGACAGGCAAAAATGAATATGCCGCTTTTGTTCCCTTCCTCCTCAGCATTGCCGTTCTGGCCTACCTGGTGGCCCGCATGACGATGGGTCCGCTAAAGAATCTGGCCGTCGCCGCCAAAAACCTGGGTCACGACATCAATCACCCGCCGATCAAGCTGGGCGGCGCGACGGAAATCCGCACCGCCTCGGCCGCCTTCAACGCCATGCAGGCGCGCATCCGCCAGCACATCGCCCAGCGCACGGAAATGTTGGCCGCTATCACGCACGACCTGCAGACCCCTCTGACCCGCATGCGCCTGCGCCTGGAAAAAGTGCAGGACCCGGAACTGCAGGGCAAGCTGCTGGAAGACCTGTCGGCCATGCAGCAGATGGTCAAGGAAGGCCTGGACCTGGCGCGCAGCATGGACACCACCGAAGCCATGCAGCGCGTCGACCTCGACGCACTGCTCGACAGCGTATGCGCCGACGCCACCGACGCCGGCCAGCAGGTAGACCTGAAAGGCCGCGCAGGCATGGACTTGATGGGCCGCCCGCTCGACATCCGCCGCTGCCTGGTGAACCTGATCGACAACGCGGTCAAGTATGGCCAGCGCGCGCACGTGACGGTGGAGCGCGAAGCAGGCGCGTCGCGAGTGCGCATCCGCGATGAAGGCCCGGGCATTCCGGCCGGCCAGCTGGCCCAGGTGTTCGAGCCGTTCTACCGCCTGGAATCGTCGCGCAACCGCTCGTCCGGCGGCACTGGCCTTGGCCTGACGATTGCACGCAATATCGCTGAACAGCATGGCGCCAGCCTGAGCCTGGCCAACCACGCGAGCGGCGGCCTGGAAGCCACCCTCGTGTTCCCCGAATTTTATGCAGGAAAATAGTTAAACCTCTCATGAAGAAGAAAACTCTGGCAGTAGTGGTGGGCCTGGCCGTGGCAATCGGTGGCGGCGCCTGGTATGCGAGCAAGGCCCCGGCCGAGCAGGGCGCCGAGCATGGACAAGGCAGCGCCGCTGGCGGCAAAGGCAAGGGCGAACAAGGCCCGACCACGGTCAACGTGGTGGCGCCGCTGCGCCAGGACGTGCCGGTGGCGTTGTCGGCCAATGGCACCGTGAGCCCGATCTCGACTGTCGACCTGCACCCGCAAACCACCAGCACCATCGTCAAGGTGCATGTGAAGGAAGGCCAGTTCGTCAAGCAGGGCGAGCTGATGTTCTCGCTCGACGCCCGCACCGAGGCGGCCAACGTCGAGAAAGCCGATGCGCAAGTGGCCAAGGACCGCGCCACCCTGGCCGACCTGGAACGCCAGTACAAGCGCGCCCAGGAATTGCGCACCCAGAACTTCCTGGCCCAGAGCGCAGTCGACACGCTGAAGAGCCAGGTGGACTCGAGCCGGGCCACGCTGGAAGCCGACATCGCCGTCGCCCGCGCCAGCAAGGTCGACCAGAGCTTCACGCAAATCCGTTCGCCGCTGACCGGCCGCGTCGGCGCCATCAATGTCTATCCGGGTAGCCTGGTGCAGCTCAGCACTTCGCTCACCACGGTGACCCAGCTCAACCCGATCAACGTTGCTTTCACCGTGCCGGAATCGAGCCTGGCGGCCTTGCTCGATGCGCAGCGCGCCGGCAAGGTGGCGGTGCAAGCGTTCCAGAACAATTCGGACAAGCCGATCAAAGGCCAGCTCAGCTTTGTCGACAATACCGTTGACCCGGTGGCCGGCGTGATCCGCGTCAAGGCCGTGTTCGACAATGCCGACACCCGCCTGTGGCCGGGCCAGTACGTCAACACCAGGCTGACGGTCGCTACCCTGAAAGATGCACTGGTTGTGCCGCAGAACGCTATTATTACCAATACCAAAGGTACTTTTGTGTACACGGTTGCGCCTGACCAGACGGCCAAGGTAGTCAACGTCCAACGCATCCACGGCTTCGGCGCATTGGCCGCGGTCACCGGCCTGAATGGCGATGAGCAGATCATCGTGGAAGGCAAGCAGAACCTGCGACCTGGCGGAAAAGTCCGCATCGCCGAACCGGCAGTCGCGCAGAACGGCAAGGCCCACAAGAAGGGTAAGGCAGAATGAACCTTTCCGAGCTGAGTATCCGGCGCCCCGTGATGGTGGTGCTGCTCTCGCTGAGCCTGATCCTGGCGGGCGTGCTGGCCTATTCCCACATCCCCGTCGCCGCACTGCCGAGCTACAACACCCCGGTCATCAACGTCAGCGCCGACCTGCCGGGCGCCTCGCCGGAAACCATGGCCTCGTCGGTTGCGCTGCCGCTGGAAAAACAATTCTCGACCATCGGCGGCCTGTCGATGATCACCTCCACCAGCACGCTTGGCAATACCTCGCTGACGCTGGAATTCGACCCGTCGATCAACGTCAACGAAGCGGCCGTCGACGTGCAGGCCGCTTTGCTGCGCGCCCAGCGTTCGCTGCCGCAGGAGATGACGGACCTGCCGTCCTACCGCAAGGTCAACCCGGCCGACGCGCCGGTGCTGTTCGCCACCATGACTTCGCCGTCGCTGAGCCTGTCCGAGCTCAACGATTACGCGGAAAACCTGGTGGCGCCCAACCTGTCCACCCTGCCGGGCGTGGCCCAGGTCTCGGTCAACGGCCAGAAGCGCTTTGCCGTGCGCGTGCGCGCCAAGCCGGACCTGATGAACTCGCGCAACCTGACGCTCGACGAGCTGCAGGCCGCCATCAAGGCTGCCAACGCCAACACGCCGCTCGGCACCATCGATGGCCCGAGCCAGACCCTGACCATCCAGGGCAATGCCCAGCTGATGCGCGCCGCCGATTTCGCCGACCTGATCATCGCCACCCGCAATGGCCAGCCGGTGCGCCTGAAGGAAGTGGCAACGGTGGAAGACAGCTACCAGTCGATCAAGGCTGCCGGTAGTTACAACGGCGAGCGCGCCATCGTGCTGCTGGTACAACGCCAGCCCGATGCCAACACCGTGCAAGTGGTCGATGCGGTGCGCAAGCTGCTGCCGCGCTTCCGCGCCCAGTTGCCGGAATCAGTGTCGATCAACCTGGTCAACGACCGCTCGGTGTCGATCCGAGAGGCAATCCACGACGTGAACCTGACGCTCGCGCTGACTGTGGTGCTGGTGGTGCTGGTGATCTTCCTGTTCCTGCGCCGCCTGGCTGCCACCTTCATCCCGGCCGTCACCATGCCGATCTCGCTGCTCGGCGCGCTGTCGCTGCTGTACGCGCTGGGCTACAGCCTGGACAACGTGTCCCTGCTCGGCATCACGCTGGCGGTTGGCCTGGTGGTCGACGATGCGATCGTGGTGCTGGAAAACATCGTGCGCCATATCGAACTGGGCAAGAAGCCTTTGCAGGCGGCCCTCGTCGGTTCGAGAGAGATGGGCTTCACCATCGTGTCGATTTCGATTTCGCTGGTGGCGGTGTTCATTCCGATCTTCTTCATGCCGGGCGTGATGGGCCTGATGTTCCACGAGTTCGCCGTGGTGGTCGGCCTGTCGGTGCTGGTGTCGGCGATCGTGTCGCTGACCCTGGTGCCGATGCTGGCCTCGCGCTTCATGCCGGCCGATTCGCATGAAACATCGGGCGACGATACCTTCATCGGCCGCCACTTCGAGCGCGCCTTCCATGCCACGCGCGACGCCTATGCGCGCACGCTGGACCTGGCTTTGCACCATCGCTTCGTGGTGCTGGGCATCGCCGTCGGAACTTTTGCGCTGACGGCCTGGCTGTACATCGCGATCCCGAAAGGATTCTTTCCTGAGGAAGACCTGGGACAGATCCGCGTGAATACCGAAGCGTCGGAAGACATTTCCACCTCCGCCATGCTGGAGCTGCAGGAAAAAGTGGCGGCCACGATCCAGGCCAATCCCAATATCAAGGACGTGACGTCGTTCACGAGCGGCGGCAACACTGGCCGCATGTTCATCGTGCTGAAGCCGCGCGGCGAACGCAAGAAGATGACCGAGGTGCTGGATAGCCTGCGCAAGGAAACGAAAAAGATTGCCGGCATCCAGGTCTACCTGAGCCCGGTGCAGAACCTGCAGCTGGGCGGCCGTCCTTCGAAGAGCCGCTACCAGTACACGCTGCAGTCGGTCAGCCCGGATGCGCTGAACGACTGGGCGGCCAAGTTCCTGGACCAGATGCGGGCCGATACCGATTTCCGCGACGTGACCAGCGATTCGCAGAACCGCGGCTTGCAGGCGCAACTGAAGATCGACCGCGACAAGGCCAATATGCTGGGCGTCAAGCTGGCCGATGTGCGCACCGCGCTGTACCTCGCTTTTGGCGAGCGCCAGGTGTCGACCATCTACTCCTCGGCCGCCAGCTATTTCGTGATCCTGGAAGCGGCGACCGAAGATCGCCAGTTCGACGATTCGCTGACCAAGCTGTCGGTGCGGAACAGCAGCGGCCAGCTGGTGCAGCTGTCGAGCTTTGCCACGGTCGAGCGCACGGTGGGCCCAACCTCGGTCAACCACCAGGGCCAGTTGCAGGCGATCACGATTTCCTTCAACCTGGCGCCCGATGTCCCGCTGGGCAATGCCACGGCCAAGATCGAAAAGATGGGCATGCAGATGGGGTTGCCAGCCTCGATCATCACCAGCTACGGCGGCGATGCGGCTGTGTTCAAGGATTCCCAAAGCAGCCAGCTGATCCTGATCGTGGCGGCGCTGGGCGTGATCTATGTGCTGCTGGGCGTGCTGTACGAAAGCTATATCCACCCGCTGACCATCCTGGCGGGCCTGCCGTCTGCCGCCGTGGGCGCGCTGCTGACCTTGTGGATCTTCAAGATGGACCTGACCATGATCGCCATCATCGGCATCCTGATGCTGATCGGTATCGTCAAGAAGAACGCCATCATGATGATCGACTTCGCCCTGGTGGCGCAGCGGGAGCAGGGCAAGGCGCCGATGGATGCGATCCGCGAGGCCTGCATCCTGCGCTTCCGCCCGATCATGATGACCACGCTGGCGGCCCTGATGGGCGCCTTGCCGATCGCGCTTGGCCTCGGTGCTGGAGCCGAACTGCGCCAGCCGCTGGGCTTGGCGGTCATTGGGGGCCTGCTGTTCTCCCAGGTGATTACTTTGTATATCACGCCGGTGATTTACCTGTTCCTGGATAAATATTCCGGCAGCGGTCCGATGAAGGACCAGGACCTGGATGATGGATCGGCAACGGAAGCCGTGCAACCGGTCGAGCTCAGGGCCGTCAAAGCGGCCAAACACTGATAATATGCGGGGCGGCGCTTACAACCTGTAACATTCGTCAAGGGCGAAAGTCGGTAAGCTTCCACCCCAGCATCTTCAGTTAAAAGCCAATATCTTGCACCAGTACACCCATTCCCACGCCGAACTTGCGGCCCACGACGGGCATACCTGCCCGACCTGCGGCCAGCCATGGCCGCAGGACAAGGTACTCGAATATGGTGCGAGCAAGCCAAACCGCTGGGGTATTGCCTTCACCATCGGCCTGCACTTGCTGGTCGTACTCATCTATTTCATCAAGCCCAAGGAAAAGATCGACATTACGCCGCCTTCCAAGGCCGGTGAAATGGTCTATATCACCCCGGGCAAGCCGGCGCCACAGCCAAAACCCAAATCGCAGCCGAAGGCAAAGCCGTCCAAGGAAACGCCGCGCTCGTCGCGTGCCTACCTGCCGCCAAACCAGAATGCGATCACCGAAGTCATCAAGCCGCAGGAGAAGATTGTGCCGCCCGAGCAGGCCAAGCTGACGCCGGTGCCGGATACGGTGCCGGACATGGCTGCCCTGATCGAGCAGCGCCGCCGTGCGCGCCAGGGCGATTCGCAGCAGCCGGCGCAGGAAGAAGATGCTGGCGCCACCGGCAAGGCGCGCGCCTTGGCCAATATCATGGGCGCACAGGGCCGTAACGCCAATGGCGAGCGCAACGACACCGGCGGTGTGTTCCAGATTGTCAATCAGACCTTCAACGGCGCCGATATCAAGTTCCGCGGTTTCAGCACCAACTTCAAACGTACCTGGCAGCAGCAGGTCCATGTGGACCAGGGTTCGGAGAAGGATATCGAAACGGCAATCGTCAAGAAGATGATCGAGATGATCCGCAAGGAGAAACCGGGAGACTTCATCTGGGAATCGCACCGCCTGGGCCGCAATGTGCCGATGAGCGCGCGCAAGGAAGATGAGAAAGAGCTGCAGGCCTTCCTCTTGCTGGAGTTCTGGCCGAACTACGGGAAGTTGCGCTGATCGATGGCCGCGACGCCGATCGCGACCAGCCTGGAACTGTGTACCGCCGGGCTTGGGTTGTTCCTGGCTGCGCCCCTTCTGGCATTGGCCAGGAAGCGTCCTGCCAACGCCTGGCTGGCCGCGTTTGTCGCCAGTTTTGCCTCGCTGGCGCTGGCGGACTTCTGTTATAGCGCGGGCATTTACCGCCAGCATCCGGCAATTTGGGGGCTGTTCGACCTGCCGCTGGCTTGCCTGGGCGCTTCCTTTTATTGTTACACTCGCGGGATGACCGGCCTGGGCGTAGGCCGGCGCCAGGCATGGCACCTGCTGCCGCTGCCCCTGTGGCTTGGCGTGATCTTGTCGCTGCGCGCAGGTGTTGCGCCGGGTTGGCTGTTCCTGGTCGCGGTACTGGCCTTGCAGTTGCTGACGCTGGCGTATGGCCTGGCCGTCCTGTGGCGCCTGCGCCAGTACCGCCACGCCGTGCGCCAGAACTTCTCGTCCATGCGCCAGCGCGACCTGCACTGGCTCAGCCGCCTGACCGCTGCCCTGATGGTGTTGCTGCTTGTCTGGTTCCCGGCAACCTTGCTCGGCGGGGCGTGGGACGTCCTGCTGTTGCTGGGACGGCTTGCTGTACTGTGCTTTGCAGGCTGGTTCGGCATGCGCCATGTGCCAGTGTTCGTGCCAAGCTGGCAGAAGGCCGTTCCATCGGAGCCGCTTGCACCTGTAACTGCGCCAGCGTGCGAACCTGCGGCCCGGACCGTGGCAGAGCCTGAGCCGGCAACGGATGGCAAGTACGCCCGTTCAGGCATGACTCCGGCCGCAGCCGAAGAAATTGGACGGCGCCTCCTCCAGCGGGTAGGGTGCCAGCATGACAACCGCGAGCCCGAACTGACGCTGGCCGAACTGGCTGGCCGTGTCGGCACGTCGCCGCAACTCCTGTCCCAGTACCTGAACGAGATTCAAGGCGTCACGTTCTATGACTACGTCAACGGCCTGCGCGTGGCCGACGTGCAGCGCATGATGTCCGATCCGGCACGGCGCGGCGATTCCCTGCTCGACCTGTCGCTGGCGGCCGGCTTCAATAGCCGCTCCACTTTCAATGCCGCGTTCAAGAAAGTGACCGGCATGCCGCCTTCCCAGTGGCGCAGGCGAGCCGGCTGCATGTCCGCGCCGATCGGCCAGGACGACAAACAGCCCGCCTGAGCCGATAGTGCCTGCATTCCAACCGTAGAGTTGGATCATCTATTGAAGAGGAATGCATGAGACTTATTACCCAAGCCGGATTGGCCGTCGTGGCCTTGTTGTCGCAGTCCGCCATAGCAGCCCAGCCGATCGAACCGCCGATGGCCGCCATCCCGGCCGGCAAATTCCTGATGGGCGACCCGCAGTCGCCACCTTCCGATGGCCAGATGATTTCCTCGGCCCCGCAACACCAGGTCAGCGTCAAATCCTTCCAGCTGTCCAAGTACGAAGTAACGGTCAAGCAGTTCCGCCAATTCGTCGACGCCACCGGCTACCAGGCCGGCGGTGAACCTGGCGAATGCTGGAAATGGGTCAAGCCCGGTGCCGGAGCCATCCCGGACGCGCCGCTTACCCCGGCGCCGGGCCGCTGGAACAGCCCTCAATACGCGCCATCCGATTACCACCCGGTCATGTGCGTGAGCTGGCAGGATGCCCAGGCCTATGCCCAATGGCTGTCAAAGGCCACCGGCAAGCATTACCGCCTGCCGAGTGAAGCGGAGTGGGAATACGCCGCCCGTGCCGGCGTCACCGGGGACTATCCGGGCGACGGCAAGCCGGACAGCATGTGCCGCTATGGCAATGGCTTCGATGTCAGCGGCCAAGTGGCGTTTGCGCGCGACCTGGGCTGGGAGCGCAAGATCCCGTCGTGCGACGACCAGGCGCCTTACACGGCGGTGATAGGGTCCTACAAGCCAAATGCTTTCGGCCTCTACGATATGTTGGGCAACGTTGCCGAATACGTCGAGGATTGCCAGCACAATGATTATCAGGGAGCGCCGGCAGACGGCTCGGCCTGGACCAGCCAGTGCAAGGATGGCGAAGAACGCATGCAGATTACCCGTGGAGCGTCCTATGGCGCCAACCTTCCGCAACTGTCGCTGAGCCTGCGCGGCCACGCCAGCCCGGACAATCGGAGCAGCCTCGGCGAGGGCTTTCGCCTGGCGCTGGATGGCCAGCAGGCAGCGGCTCCCACCGCTGTCGCTTTCGAACGGGAGCTGGCGCAAGCGCGTGCCGCCGGGGCGCGGAGGACTGCTGGCCGCTGAGGTGTTGTAGATTGTCAGGGTGATGTGTAAAAAGCGCTAATTTCTTGATTCAGCCGAAGTTCTTGCAGCTATAATCGCGAAATTTGCCGCTTGGAGCCGGAGTTTTCGCCGCGATGAACATCACCCTGATTTCCTTTGTTGTGCTGTACCTGCTGGGCACGCTTGGCCTTGGCGTGTGGGCCGGTACCCGCATCAAGAATACGACCGACTTCGCGGTGGCCGGCCGCAGCCTGCCACTGATCATGGTGGTGACGACAACTTTCGCGACCTGGTTTGGCGCGGAAACCGTGATGGGCATTCCTGCCAAGTTCGTGCAGGGCGGCCTGAACGCCATTGTGGAAGACCCGTTCGGCGCGGGTACCTGCCTGATCCTGGTCGGCATGTTCTTCGCGGCCCGCCTGTACAAGCTCAACCTGCTGACCATCGGCGACTTCTACCGCCAGCGCTTTGGCAAGGGCATCGAGGTGTTCTGCTCGGTGGCCATCATTATTTCCTACCTGGGCTGGGTGGCGGCACAGATCACCGCCCTGGGCCTGGTGTTCTCCGTGCTGACCAATGGCGCCATGTCCGAAACCGCCGGCATGATTGTCGGCACCCTGGCGGTGCTGATCTATGTGGTGATCGGCGGCTTCCTGGCGGTGGCCTGGACTGACTTTATCCAGATGATCGTGCTGGTGGTGGGCCTGTCCGTGATCGCCTTCTTCTCCGCCGACCTGGCGGGCGGCGCCGGCAAGGTGGTCGACATGGTGGCGAGCAAGGACTTGGGCAATTTCCTGCCGCCGGCGCAGTTCACCGACATCGCCTTCTTCGTCGGCTCGGCCGTGACAATGATGCTGGGCTCAATTCCGCAACAGGACGTGTTCCAGCGCGTGATGTCGGCCAAGAACGCACCGACTGCGCGCACCGGCGCCATCATTGGCGGCGCCAGCTACATCCTGTTCGCGGCGGTACCGATGTTCATTGTCTCCTGCGCCATCATCGTGCTGGGCGACCACGGCCTCGAAATGGCCAAGAACGATTACCAGCGCCTGCTGCCGACCTTCGTGCTGACCAAGATGCCGCTGGTGATGCAGATCCTGTTCTTCGGCGCGCTGCTGTCGGCGATCAAGTCGACTTCGTCGGCAACGCTGCTGGCGCCGTCCACCAGTTTCGTGGAAAACATCCTGAAGAACCTGCGTCCAGGCATGGGCGACAAGCAGCAACTGTTCGCAATGCGTGCCACGATCGTCGTGTTCGCCGCTTCCGTGCTGTTGTACGCGGTAGCGATGAAGGGCACTTCGATTTATGAGCTGGTGTCGAGCGCTTACCAGGTCACGCTGGTCGGCGCCTTCGTGCCGCTGCTGATGGGCCTGTACTGGAAGCGCGCTACCACGCAGGGCGCGATCCTGTCGCTGGCATTCGGCATCGGGACCTGGCTGGTATTCTTCCCGCAGATCGGCGGCGAAGAACTGGCCGCGAAATTCCCAGGCCAGTTGGCCGGCTTGGCTGCCGCCTTCGTTGGCATGATCGTCGGTTCTTTGATACCGCAAGTCCTGCAGGACCGGCAGGAAGGCGTACACCACGTCAAAGGCTTGAACGCCTGATTGCGTGAGTCAAGGCACGGGCGCCATCGAGCAGCCCGTGCTTAATGACAGGAAATTATTTTCTTGTTATTATTTGGTAGTTAATATTGCCATTTGGGCATTAAATTCCAGATGAAAAATTCCCTCCCCAAATTCCTCTTGGCTGCTGCGGCTTCGTGTGCGGCGCCGGTCATTTTCGCTAATCCGATAACGCTGAATTTCAAAGCCAGCATCCTGACCCAGATCAATTCGACTGGCCAGGAAGTTAAGGATGTGCCCGGGCAGTTCTTCGGATCAGTAACGATTGACGCCACTGGCTCGCCATACGTCTATGGTCCGGTTGGTTCGCGTATTGCATCCTGGTCCGGCAAGCAGGGTTGCGGTCTTTACATCGACGGAGCTTGCTCCGAAAACGTGGAAACGTACGCCCCGGCCTTACTCGGTTATTCGTTGACGCTGCCACAGGGCCGGACGGTCGATGGCTTATCGATTTTCAATGAATGGGGCCGCAGCACCTCGGTCCTGAAGTCTGAGAGCGGCAACAAGCAGGGCATTCATTTCGGCTTCGAAGAGCGCATAGGCATCACGGAAGGCGGTGCGATGCGAAGTGAAGAAAAGAACTTATGGCTCAACCTGGGGGGCGAACTTGGCAGCCTGTTTACCAGTCTTGGCGAACTGGATTTCAAACCTGCCGGCGCTACCACGGCCAGCGGCATGTTTTACTATTCCAAGAAGGGTTGCGGTCCGGACTTCGGGAACTCATGTGGTGTCGATCCGGCCTCGGTCGCGTATCAGTTCAAGATAGACGAGCTAAGTTTTGGCCCGGCGGCCAAGGTGCCGGAACCGGCGGGTGCCGCGCTGTTCGGCCTGGGCCTGGCCGGCCTCGCGCTGGCAAGGCGCCGCAAGCAGTTGGGGTAAGAAAAAACGCCGCGGTCAACGCGGCGTTTTTTTATCAGGCCAAGCCCTTGAGCTTGCGAGCGATGTCGAGGGCAAAGTAGGTGAGGACGCCGTCGGCGCCGGCGCGCTTGAAGGCCATCATCGATTCCATCATCACCTTGTCGTGATCGAGCCAGCCGTTCAGCGCGGCGGCCTTCAGCATGGCGTATTCGCCCGACACCTGGTAGGCGTAGGTCGGCACTTTGAATTCATCCTTCACGCGGCGCACGATGTCCAGATAGGGCATGCCTGGCTTGACCATCACCATGTCCGCGCCTTCGGCGATGTCCATCGCCACTTCGCGCAAGGCTTCGTCGGTATTGGCCGGATCCATCTGATAGGTGAACTTGTCGGCCTTGCCCAGCGCCGCTGCCGAACCGACCGCATCGCGGAACGGGCCGTAGAAGGCGGAGGCGTATTTCGCCGAGTAAGCCATGATGCGGGTGTGGATCAGGCCTTTGTCTTCCAGCGCCTTGCGCATCACGCCGATGCGGCCGTCCATCATGTCGGACGGGCCGACGATATCGACGCCGGCTTCGGCCTGGCACAGCGCCTGGCGCACCAGCATCTCGGTGGTTTCGTCGTTCAGGATCGAGCCTTTTTCGTCGACGGTGCCGTCCTGGCCGTGGCTGGTGTACGGGTCCAGCGCCACATCGGTCATGATGCCCAGCTCGGGGAAGTTTTTCTTCAGCTCGCGCACGGCGCGCGGGATCAGGCCTTCGGGATTGGTGGCTTCCACGCCGTCATTGGTTTTCAGCGATGGGTCGATGTTCGGGAACAGCGACAGCACCGGAATGCCCAGCTTGACGCATTCCTCGGCCACATTCAGCAGGTTGTCGATCGAGATGCGGTCCACGCCCGGCATGGTGGTTACTGCTTCGCGGCGGTTGGCGCCCTCCACCACGAAGACCGGGTAGATCAGGTCGTCCACGGTGACGGTGTTCTCGCGCATCAGGGCGCGCGAAAACGGGTCGCGGCGCATGCGGCGCATGCGGATGGCTGGAAAATCAGGAGTGATCATTCTTCGCTTTCATCAGGAGTGGGCGCTTGTTCGCCGTCGGCGAGGCCGGCCAGTTCTTCGATCTTGGCCGTCGCCTCCTCGATGCCGATGCGCTTCAGCGCGGAAAACAGTTGCACGGTGAAGGGGAAGCCTTCGCCGTCTTCATCGACATAGCTGTCGAGCTTGGCCTTGGCCTGGCGCAGCACGTTGATGGATTCATTGCGGTTGAGCTTGTCGGCCTTGGTCAGGATGCAGTGGATCGGCTTGCCCGTCGGGGCGAACCATTCGATCATTTGCACGTCGAGGTCGGTGAACGGACGGCGCGCATCCATCATCAGCACCAGGGCAGCCAACTGATCGCGGCGCTGCACGTAGTCGCCCAGCAGGCGCTGCCAGTGGTTCTTGGCGTCTCCCGATACTTCCGCATAACCGTAACCCGGCAAGTCGGCGATCAGGCACTGCAGTTCGTCCATGTTGATCGGGTCGTGGCGGTGCATCGCGACGTGGGCGCCACCGATCGAGAAGAAGTTGATGTGCTGGGTGCGGCCAGGGGTTTTGGAGGCGAATGCCAGCCCTTTCTGGTTGCACAGGATATTGATCGCGGTTGATTTGCCAGCATTGGAACGGCCCGCAAAGGCGATCTCTGGCACCGTCGTGCGCGGCAGGTCGCGCAGATGGTTAACGGTTGTGAAAAAGCGGGCTTGCCAGAGTTTGGACATGGGGAAAGCAACAAAAAGAGGGCAAAAATGCAGGAAAGCTATTGTACAATAAGGGGTTACGAATTGTTGCCATGCTATATTGCCCAATTCTTATACTACTCATTATTTACTTCTGTCCCAAGGTGTCTGAATGAATCGTGCGTTTTCGCCATTTGTAAAATCCTTGTTCGTCGCAATGCTGGCTGTTTCCGGCGTGGCCTCCGCTAATGAAGCGCATGCCCCGGCAGCAGCCAAGGTTGATCCAGCCAAAGGCGCGACGCTGTACGCTGAAGGTGACAACGCACGCGGCATTCCTGCCTGCGTTTCCTGCCACGGCGCCAAGGGTGCATCGACCATCACCGTCAATCCCAAGCTGGGCGGCCAGGGCGAAGCCTACGTCTACAAGCAACTGGTGGCCTTCAGCGGCGATGCCCGTCCAGGCACCGTGATGACTGCCTTTGCCAAGGCACTGACCGACGAAGAGAAGAAGAACGTGGCTGCCTACCTGGCCACCGAGCCAAGCAAGGCCGGCGCGGCCAAGAACAAGGACACCGTTGAACTGGGCAAGAAGATCTACCGCGGCGGCATCGCTGAAAACCGCGTCCCGGCCTGCGCATCCTGTCACGGCCCTGCCGGCGGCGGCATGCCAGCCATGTACCCACGCGTAGGCGGCCAGCACCAGGACTACACCGCTGCCACCCTGAAAGCCTTCAAGGCCGGCACCCGCAAGTCCAGCCCTGAAATGCAGACCATCGCTTACCGCATGTCCGACAAGGAAATCGAAGCGGTTGCCGACTACATGGCCGGCTTGAAGTAATTGCAATGCGCCGCCCGATGCAGGGCGGTTCTGGACATGAAAAAAGGGTGGCCGCGCAAGCAGGCTGCCCTTTTTTTGTTATTCTCCTGACTTTTCCCTGAGCTGCAATGAGCGACACCCCAAGTACCTCCGGAATCCAGCTTCGCAACCGGCGCGGGCCACTGGCCGAGACGGTCGAGCTGCTGTCCTCGATGCGGTTTGCGATCGCGCTGTTCGTAGTGATCATCTTCGCGGCGATCATCGGCACCATCGTGCAGCAAAGCCAGCCAATGCCGAATTACATCAACCAGTTTGGCCCGTTCTGGTTCGAGGTGTTCAACAAGCTGGGGCTGTACGCCATTTACTCGTCGTGGTGGTTCGTGTCCATGTGCGGCTTGCTGGTGGTGTCGACCACGCTGTGTATCGTCCACAATACGCCGAAGATGCTGAAGGATATGCGTAGCTGGCGCGAGAAGGTACGCGAAGCTTCGCTCAACAATTTCCATCACAAGACGCACTGGCAGTCGCCGCTGTCGCGCGAGCAGCTCGCCGGCCAGACTGCCCAGCGCCTGGGCCATGCCGGCTACGGCACCAAGGTCATTGAGAAAGACGGTGCCATCCTGGTCTCGGCCAAGCGCGGCGCCGGCAACAAGTTCGGCTACATCTTTGCCCACAGCGCCATCGTCGTCATCCTGATCGGTGGCATGCTCGACTCCGACCTGCCGATCCGCTTCCAGCAGTGGGTGCTGGGGAAGACTGCCTTCGGCGGCACCGGCCTGATTGCCGACATCCCGGCCCAGCATCGCCTTGGCGTGCACAACCCGACCTACCGCGGCAATATCGCCCTGCCGGAAGGCACGGCCGGCAACACGGCCATCCTGGCGCGCCCGGACGGCGTGCTGATCCAGGAACTGCCGTTCACCATCCAACTCAAGAAATTCGATATCGACTTCTACAGTACCGGCATGCCGAAGCTGTTTGCCAGCCACGTCACCGTGCGCTCCAACGACAGCGGCAAGACCGTCGATGCCGTGGTCGAAGTCAACAAGCCGCTGATCTTCGAAGGCGTGGCGATCTACCAGTCGTCGTTTGAAGACGGCGGCAGCAAGCTGAAGCTGCTCGGCCACCCGATGAAGGGCACCGCTACCACCACCTTCGGCCTGGAAGGCGAAGTCAACGGCACCACCAAGCTGAACGATGAATACACCGTGGAGTGGAGCGATTTCCGCCCCTTCAATGTGGAAAACATCAGCGGCCAGGATGCGCGCGCCGTCACCAAGGGCGAAAGCCTGAATGAATCCTTCTCGCGCAGCCTGGGCAAGCAACTGGGCTCGGCCGCCAAGACGGCCCACAACAAGGACTTGAAGAACGTCGGCCCGTCGGTACAGTACAAGCTGCGCGACAAGACCGGCCAGGCGCGCGAATACCAGAACTATATGCAGCCGGTGACCATCGAAGGCGATACGGTGTTCCTGGCCGGCGTGCGCGCCAACCCGTCCGACCCGTTCAGCTACCTGCGCATTCCTGCCGACGACGAGCACAGCGTGCGCGAGTGGATGCGCATGCGCGCCGCCCTGCAGGACCCGGCCTTGCGCCAGAAAGCCGCTGCCAGCTACGCGGCACACGCCATGCCGCAATCGAAGGCCGGCGATGCCCTGCGCGGCCAGCTGGAAGCCTCCGCCCTGAAAGGCCTGGAAATCTTTGCCGGCGATACCAATGGCGCCGGCTTCTTCGCCATCAGCCGTTTCCTGGAGAAAGTGCCGCAGGCCGAGCAGACCAAGGCCGCCGAGATCTTCCTGAAAATTCTGAACGGTTCGATGTGGGAACTGTGGCAAGCCGCCCGTGCCCAGGACGGCAAGCCGGCCGCCGCAATGGACGAGGCCCACGGCCGCTTCCTGCAACTGGCCACCAACGCGCTGTCGGACAGCTTCTTCTACGGCGCCCCTGTCTATCTGCAGCTGGATGAGTTCACCCAAATCAAAGCATCGGTATTCCAGGTGACGCGTTCGCCGGGCAAGACTATCGTGTACATTGGCTGCCTTCTGCTGGTGCTGGGCGTATTTGCCATGTTCTACATCCGCGAGCGCCGTGTATGGGTGTGGATCAAGGACGGCGAAGATGGTGCGGAAGCCCTGATGGCGATGAGCACCCAGCGCAAGACGCTGGACTTCGAAAAGGAATTTAAGGAACTCAAGGAAAAACTGCCGCAATCGGCGTAAGCTGTTGCCAGGTTTTTGGAGAATTGCAAATGGAAGCAACACAAACTTATACCCAGCAGCCCGGCTATTTCAAGCGCCTGAACGCGTTCGACTGGCTGTTTGCGGTGGTGCTATGCGCAGGGGCGCTATACGCCTTCAACCGCTTCGGCGCCTACATGGACATTTATGAAAAGGCTATCCTGCTGGCATCGGCCCCGGTGTTTGCCGCGCTGGGCTGGTACTGGAAGCCGCTGCGCTGGCTGATGCCGCTGTCGTTTGCACTGGCGCTGTGGGCTGTCAGCCTGTACAGCGGCGACCTGGCGGCGGCGGACAAGCGCTTCTTCCTCAAGTACATGCTGTCGAGCCAGTCGGCCATCCTGTGGATGAGCACCATGTTCGTCCTGTCGACCCTGTTCTACTGGGGCGGCCTGGTGGCCCGTTCGGATTTCGGCGGCGCGATTGGCTCACGCCTGTGCTGGGCCGGCATCGTGCTGGGCGTGACCGGCATGCTGGTGCGCTGGTACGAGTCCTACCTGATCGGCACCGACGTCGGCCACATCCCGATCTCGAACCTGTACGAAGTGTTCATCCTGTTCTCGCTGATCACCGCGATGTTCTACCTGTACTACGAAGAACACTACAAGACCCGCGCCCTGGGCCCCTTTGTGCTGCTGGTGATTTCGGCCGCTGTCGGCTTCCTGCTGTGGTACACCGTGGCGCGCGGCGCTTCGGAGATCCAGCCGCTGGTGCCGGCCCTGCAAAGCTGGTGGATGAAGATCCACGTGCCGGCCAACTTCATCGGCTACGGTACCTTCGCCCTGGCGGCCATGGTGGCGTCAGCCTACCTGCTGAAGTCGCACGGCATGCTGGAAGACCGCCTGCCGTCGCTGGAAGTGCTGGACGATGTGATGTACAAGGCCATCTCGATCGGCTTTGCCTTCTTCACCATCGCCACCATCCTCGGCGCCCTGTGGGCGGCGGAAGCCTGGGGCGGCTACTGGTCCTGGGACCCGAAGGAAACCTGGGCCCTGATCGTCTGGCTGAACTACGCAGCCTGGCTGCACATGCGCCTGATGTCGGGCCTGCGCGGCCGCCCTGCCGCATGGTGGGCCCTGGTCGGCCTGCTGGTCACCACCTTCGCCTTCCTGGGCGTGAACATGTTCCTCTCCGGCCTGCATTCCTACGGCAAGCTTTAATATCGGCTTCAGCAAACTGGTGTAAGGTTTAGCTATTACCTTGCACCAGTTGGAGCCGACCATGTTGATTCTCCCTTCCGAAATCACGCCGCGCGAAGTATTCGAATCGCGCCGCAAGTTCATCAAGCTGGCCGCTGCCGGCGCCATTCTTGGCCCGGAACTGGTGCAGGCGGCCAATCTCCCGTCCAAGCTGAATCCTGCTTACGCCGTGATGGAAAAGCAGACCTCGCGCAAGGACGCCACCAGCTACAACAACTTCTACGAATTCGGCACCGACAAGTCCGATCCTGCCGAGAACGCGCATACGCTGCGCACCCGCCCGTGGACGGTGCAGATCGAAGGCGAAGTCAAAAAGCCCATGACCCTCGACATCGACAGCCTGCTCAAGCTGGCGCCGCTGGAGGAGCGCATCTACCGGCTGCGATGCGTCGAAGGCTGGTCGATGGTGATTCCGTGGATTGGCTATTCTTTCTCCGAATTGATCAGGAAGGTCGAGCCGAGCGGCAATGCCAAGTTCGTCGAATTCATCACCCTGGCCGATCACCAGCAAATGCCGGGTGTGCGCAGCCGTGTGCTGGACTGGCCCTATGTGGAAGGCCTGCGCATTGACGAGGCGAACCATCCGCTGGCGCTGCTCACGGTGGGTATGTACGGCGACGTGCTGCCGAACCAGAACGGCGCGCCCGTGCGCATGGTGGTGCCATGGAAGTACGGCTTCAAATCGGCCAAGTCGATCGTCAAGATCCGTTTCGTGCGCGACATGCCGCGCACCTCATGGAACAAATCGGCGCCCAATGAGTACGGCTTTTATTCGAACGTGAACCCGGAAGTTGACCACCCGCGCTGGTCGCAGGCATCCGAGCGCCGCATTGGTGAAGACGGCTTCTTCACCAAAAAGCGCAAGACGCTGATGTTCAACGGCTACCCGGAAGTGGCGTCCCTGTACACCGGCATGGATTTAAAGAAGTACTACTGATGGCCTTTACTCCCATACCGCGCCAGCTAACGGCAATCAAGAGCATCGCCTTTGTGCTGGCGCTGGTGCCGTTCTTCGCCCTGGTATATCTGGTGGCGACGGACCAACTGGTCGAACCGCTGCAGTACATCACGCGCAATACGGGTTCGTGGACCTTGTACTTCCTGTGCATCACGCTGGCTGTCACGCCGCTGCGCCGTTTGTCGGGCTGGAACTGGCTGCTCAAGTTGCGCCGCATGATGGGGCTGTATGCGTTCTTCTACGCGCTGCTGCACTTCACCACTTTCCTCTGGTTCGATCATTTCTTCGACGTGCAGGAGATGTTGAAAGATGTCGCCAAACGGCCCTTCATCACTGTCGGCTTCACTGCCTTCGTGCTGCTGGTGCCGCTGGCCGTGACAAGCACCAACGGCATGGTGCGGCGCCTGGGCGGCAAGCGCTGGCAACTGCTGCACAAGCTGGTGTATGTGATTGCGCCGTTGGGCATCCTGCATTTCTGGTGGATGCGGGCGGGCAAACACGACTTCAACAAGCCGATCCTGTTTGGGCTGATCGTGATTGTGCTGCTTGGGATGCGCGCCTGGTGGGCGCGCACTGGTAAACCGGCAACCCGGGTCTGACCCAAGGGTCAGACCCCCGATGATCTTGCGGATGGCGGGGTTGGTTTTGCTTTATCGGATAACCGACTCCAGCGCGAACAGGTCGGCTGGATTTTCGCGCTGGCGCACAACGTGGACCTTGTCGCCGTCAACGATCAGCTCCACGGCGCGGCCGCGGGTGTTGTAGTTGGAAGCCATGGTCATGCCGTAGGCACCGGCGGTCTTCATCACCAGCAGGTCGCCGGCATCGACGTTCAGCTCGCGGTCGCGGGCCAGCCAGTCGCCGGACTCGCAGATCGGGCCGACCACGTCGAACATGGCGGCTGCGGCGTCGTTGCGCACCACCGGTTGCATATCCATCCATGCCTGGTACATCGCCGGGCGGGCCATATCGTTCATGGCTGCGTCGACGATGCAGAAGTTCTTCTCTTCGCCGTGCTTGATGAATTCCACGCGGGTCAGCAGCACGCCGGCGTTGCCGACGATGGAGCGGCCCGGCTCGAAGATCACCTTGATCGGTGCCCCACCATGCTTCTCGGTGCGCCAGGCATCGATGCGCTTGAACAGGCGCGCCAGGTAGTCGCCGACAGGCACCGGTGCGCCGTCGCCGTAGTCGATGCCCAGGCCGCCGCCGATATCCAGGTGGTGCAGGTGGATGCCTTCCGCGCCCAGCGCGTCGATCAGTTCAATGAGCTTGTCCAGCGCTTCCAGCAGCGGCGCGTCGTCCAGCAACTGCGAGCCGATATGGCAGTCGATGCCGGAGACGTCCAGGTGCGGCAGCTTGGCGGCGGTGCGGTAGGTTTCCAACGCGTCGTCGAAGGCCACGCCGAACTTGTTGGCTTTCAGGCCGGTGGCGATGTAGGGGTGGGTCTTGGCGTCCACGTTCGGGTTCACGCGCAGCGAGATGCGCGCTTTCTTGCCCATGTTGCCGGCCACTTCGTTCAGGCGGTGCAGTTCCGGGATCGATTCGACGTTGAAGCACAGGATGTCGTGTTCGAGCGCCAGGCGCATTTCTTCCACGCTCTTGCCGACGCCGGAGAAGATCACTTTCTTCGGGTCGCCGCCGGCGGCGATCACGCGCAGCAGTTCGCCGCCCGACACAATGTCGAAACCTGCGCCGCGGCGGGCCAGCAGGTCGAGGATGGCCAGGTTGGAGTTCGCCTTCATCGCATAGCACACCAGCGCATCGCGGCCGGCGCAGGCATTGGCGTAGGAGTCGAAGTTTTCGGTGAGCTGGGACTTGGAGTAGACGTAGGCCGGGGTGCCGTAGCTTTCCGCGATGGCGTCGAGCGCAATGCTTTCGGCGTGCAGCACGCCGTTCTGGTATTCGAAGTGGGACATAAGCTTACTGTTGGGATGCTGGTGGTGTGGACGGAACCGGAGCCGCCGGTGGCGCCACGCCCGGTTTCGCCTCGGTGGCGGGCTTGGCGGGTCGCTTAGGCATGTAGAGGGGGCCGGTTTGGCCGCATCCGGCCAGCAGGGCTGCCATTGTAAGGACAGCAAGTGCGATTGGGGACTTCACGATTAAAATAGGGGCTTGATAGGAATCTTGGAGTGTAGCATGACCGAATCGGAATTTTTGGACCTGGCCGAAGCGACCCTGGATGCGATCGAGGCTTCGCTGGACCGCCTGTGCGAGCAGGATATGGTGGACGTGGAGTGCAGCCGCAGCGGGAACGTGCTGGAGATCGAGTTCGTGGAGAACGGATCGAAGGTGATCATCAACTCGCAGGCGCCGATGCAGGAGCTGTGGGTGGCGGCGAGGTCGGGCGGCTTCCACTATCGCCAGGTGGAGGGCAAGTGGGTGGATACGCGCCGTGGTACGGAGTTGTATGCGGCGCTGTCGGAGATTGTGACGGAGCAGGGTGGGGCGCCGGTGGTGGTGGCGCCCTGAAACCGGTAAACCGGTGCCTGACCCGCAGGGGCAGGCACCAGGCCTGCGGCTGCCGCGTATTGGTGTCTGACCCTGCGGGTCAGACACTGCACTGCCGGTTTTAGAACAGCTCGTTCTTGACTGCGTCCTTCTGTTTCTCCTCCGCCGGCGTGCCGCGGGTCGCGCCTTCCAGGCTGTCGATGCCCACGCCCGGTGGATTCTCCGCATAGTAATACTCGCCATCCTGGGCAATGATGCCCTGCGGAATCGGCCTTTCCTCAATTGGAATATTCTTCAGCGCCTTGCCCATGTAGCTGATCCAGATCGGCAGGGCCAGCCCGCCGCCGGTTTCCTTGTTGCCCAGGTTCTTGGGCTGGTCGAAGCCGATCCAGGCAATGCCCACCAGCTTGGCCTGGTAGCCGGCAAACCATGCATCGATCGAATCGTTGGTGGTACCGGTCTTGCCCGCGATGTCCGGGCGCTTCAGCGACAGGGCACGGGTGGCGGTACCGAAGCGCACCACGTCCTTCAGCATCGAATCCATCAGGAAGGCGTTGCGCTCGTCGATGACGCGGTTCTTTTCGTCGCCCGCCTTGTCCGGGTTGGCCTGCGACAGCACCTTGCCGTTGGCATCGGTGACCTTGGCGATCAGGTAAGGCGAAATCTTGTAGCCGCCGTTGGCAAATACCGCATAGGCGCCGGCCATCTGCATCGGGGTCACGCCGCCGGCGCCCAGGGCCAGCGTCAAATAGGGCGGGTTGCGCTCGGGGTCGAAGCCGAAGCGGGTGGTGTATTCCTGGCCGTACTTGGCGCCGATGCGGTGCAGGATGCGGATCGAGATCATGTTCTTCGACTTGGTCAGGCCGCGGCGCATGGTCATCGGGCCTTCGTACTTGCCGTCGTAGTTCTTCGGCTCCCAGGCCTGGCCGCCGGTCTGGCCGGCGTCGAACGAGATCGGCGCATCGTTGATCATGGTGGCCGGCGACAGGCCGCGCTCAAGAGATGCTGAGTAAATGAAAGGCTTGAACGAGGAACCGGGCTGGCGCCAGGCCTGGGTCACGTGGTTGAACTTGTTGCGGTTGTAGTCGAAGCCGCCCACCATGGCCTTGATCGCTCCATCTTCGGTGCTGGCCGAAACAAAGGCCGATTCCACTTCCGGCATCTGGGTAATCAGCCAGTCCTTGTCGTCCTGCATCACGCGGATCACGGCGCCGCGGCGGATGCGCTTGTTCGGCGGGTTTTTGTCCGAAAGCCAGCTCTTGCCCATGGCCAGGCCGGCGCCCTTGATGGTAATTTCCTCGCCGGAAGCGGTGACTGCCACCACCTTGTCGGCAGCGGCGCTCAACACCATGGCGGCCACGATATTGTCGCTGTCCGGATGCTCGGCCAGTTCGGTCTCCACGATTTCGTCGGCTTCCGACTTGTTGGCCGGCAGGTCGACATACGATTCCGGGCCGCGGTAGGCGTGGCGCTTCTCGTATTCCATCACGCCGCTGCGCAGCGCCAGGTAGGCGGCGTCCTGGTCGGCCTTGGTAATCGTGGTGAACACGTTCAGGCCGCGCGTGTACGTCTCTTCCTTGAACTGCTCGTAGACCAGCTGGCGCGCCATTTCCGCAACATATTCGGCATGAACACCAAACGCACTGCTGTCTGTTTTCACTTTTAACTGCTCATTCTTCGCCACCTCATACTGTGCGGGCGTAATATAGCCAAGCTGGGCCATGCGTTGCAGGATGTACTGCTGGCGCACCTTGGCGCGCTTCGGGTTGACCACCGGGTTGTAGGCCGAAGGCGCTTTGGGCAGGCCGGCCAGCATGGCCGCTTCCGCCACGCTAATGTCTTTCAGGTTCTTGCCGAAATAGATTTGGGCGGCCGATGAAAAGCCGTAGGCCCGCTGCCCCAGGTAGATCTGGTTCATGTAGACCTCAAGGATCTGGTCCTTGGTCAGGTTCTGCTCGATCTTCCAGGCCAGCAGCGCTTCGTAGGCCTTGCGCTTGAACGTCTGCTCGCTGGAGAGGAAGAAGTTGCGCGCTACCTGCTGCGTGATGGTGGACGCGCCCTGGCGGGCGCCCCCGGTCGCGTTGTGGACCGCGGCGCGCAGGATGCCCCAGTAGTCGACGCCGCCGTGTTCATAGAAGTTGCTGTCTTCGATCGCCAGCACGGCCTTCTTCATGACGTCGGGGATGTCCTTGATATGCACCAGGTTGCGGCGCTCTTCGCCGAACTCGCCGAGCAGCACATTGTCGGCCGAGTAAATACGCAGCGGTATTTTCGGACGGTAATCGGTAATGGTATCCAGCGACGGCAGGTTGGGGTAGGCCAGGGCCAGGCCGAATACCACCAGCAGGACGCCGGCCAGGATCAGGCCCAGCAAAGAAATCAGGGCCATCAGCAGAAAACCCTTCGGCGATTTTTTTGCCGTGGTCTCGTGGTTGTTTGCAGTCATACGCAGCTTCAGTGAGTTTTATGCAAGGCATTATAAATGAGGCCCCTGGCCCTTGAGCGCACGTGATCTCTGGAAATATTGGCTGTAGGCAACAAGACAACTTAGTTTATTGATATGCCATTAATTGCAACATTGGGTGTGGCAAATCCCTCACAAAACATTAATGGTGCACTGGAGAAATACCTTTACACGGCGCTGACAATGTTGCTAGCATCTAATGTACTGTCTCATGTTTGCGGTCTAAACACGGGTTTTTAAACGAATTTGGATATGTAAATGTCTATGGAGTTGTCAGGAGTGCATCCATGTCATTGGACCTGAAAGCCCTGTTTGGCGGCGCCCAGGGCCCGCTGGTTGGCTTAGATATCAGCACCTCGAGTGTGCGTATGGTGGAATTGTCCGAAGCGGGCAAGGACGGCATGCGCCTTGACCGGTGCGCCTCGGAGCCCCTGCCGCGCGGCGCAGTCGCCGACGGCAATATTGAAAATATGGAGCAAGTGGTCGAGGCGGTGCGCCGCCTGATCAAGAAAAGCGGCACGCGCGCCAAACACGTCGCGCTGGGCATGCCGCCTGCTTCCGTGATTACCAAGAAAATCGTGCTGCCGGCCGGTTTGTCGGAGCAGCAGCTGGAGATGCAGGTCGAGTCCGAAGCTGCCCAGTACATCCCGTTTGCACTCGACGAGGTGAGCCTGGACTTCGACGTGATCGGGCCGGTTGCCAATTCGACGGAAGACATCGAAGTCATGCTGGCTGCGGCACGTCGCGAAAAGGTCGTCGACCGCGTGGCGATTGCTGAAGAGGCCGGCCTGAAAGCATCGGTGGTGGACGTCGAATCGTATGCCGCGCGAGCCGCGCTGGACCACGTCACCTCGCAGCTGCCGAATGCCGGCGCCGGCCAGGTGATTGCGCTGTTCCAGATCGGCGCCGTGTCGACCCAGATTTCGGTGATGCTCGATGGCACGACGGTCTATGAGCGCGAGCAGCCGTTCGGCGGCAATTCGCTGACCCAGGATATCGTGCGTTCCTACGGCCTGGCTTTCGAAGAGGCCGAGGCGCGCAAGAAGGCCGGCGACCTGCCGGAGAACTACCAGTCCGATGTGCTCGCACCGTGGCTGGAAGGCGCCGCGCTGGAAGTGACGCGCGCGATCCAGTTCTTCTTCACGTCGACGCCGTTTACCAAGATCGACCAGATTTTCCTGGCGGGCGGCTGCGCCGTGTTGCCGGGCTTGCTGGACATGATCGCCAGCCGCACCCGTATTTCCAGCGCCGTCATTTCGCCGTTCAAGGGCATGCAGCTGGCGTCCGGCGTGCGTGAACAGGCGCTGCGCAACGATGCGCCGGCATACCTGGTGGCCTGCGGCCTAGCCATGCGGAGGTTCGGCTGATGATACGCATTAACCTTCTCCCGCACCGGGAGGAAAAACGCGCGCTGCGCAAAAAAGCCTTTTACGCAATGCTTGGCATCGGCGCCATCGCCGGCGCGACGGTCGTGCTGATGGTGGGCGGCTATAACGCCCGTGCCATTTCGATCCAGGACTTGCGCAACGGTGAACTGAAGGGCGCCATCGCTGAACTGGACAAGAAAATCGTGGAAATTTCCACGCTGCGCCAGGAAATCGACGCACTGAAGGCGCGCCAGCAAGCGGTGGAAGACTTGCAGGCTGACCGCAACCAGCCGGTCTACCTGATGGATGAACTGGTCAAGCAGACGCCCCCGGGCGTGTTCTTGAAGTCCGTCAAGCAGGAAGGCCAAAAAGTCACGCTGACCGGCAGTGCCCAGTCGCAGGAACGGGTGTCCGAGCTGCTGCGCAACCTGTCCGGCAATTCGCCGTGGCTGGAACGTCCGGAACTGGTCGAAGTCAAGGCCGGCACGATCGGCGGCAAGGACAAGTCGAGCGGCCGCGCCATCGTCGAGTTCCAGCTGTCCGTCATGATCAAACGTCCGCGCGACAAGGACGAAAACCCGGACGGCAAGCCGGGCGCCAAACCTGGCGCCACGCCGAATGCCGCAGCCAAGTCCTGAGAACATAACCATGGCAACTGATTTGAAACATTTAGATGAGGTGCTCAAGGCCCAGTTCAGGGACCTGAACGGGGTGCACCCGGGCCTGTGGCCGATCCTGCCGCGCGTGCTGCTTGCGCTGGGCGTGGCGGCTCTGGCCGTCGCTGCCGGCTATTTCCTGTACTGGGAGTCCCAGTACGAGGAGCTGGAAGCGGGCGCGCAGCAGGAGCAAAAGCTGCGCGACGAATACAAGCTGAAGATCGCCCAGGCGGTCAACCTCGAGGAGCTCAAGCGCCAGAAGGAACAGGTCGACAAGTACGTGGTGCAGATGGAGAAGCAACTGCCGGGCAAGGCAGAAATGGCGGCCCTGCTGTCGGACATCAACAATGCCGGTACCGGCCGCGGCCTGACTTTTGAACTGTTCAAGCCGAACCGTGTCGAAGTCAAGGATTACTACGCCGAGCAACCGATCGAGCTGCGCGTCAATGGCAGCTACCACGATCTTGGGGCTTTCGCCGGCGACCTGGCAGGCATGGCGCGTATCGTCACGCTGAACAACGTCTCGCTGGATATCAAGCCCAAGGAGGGCAAGGAGTTGCCAGCCGGCGTGCTGCAATTGAATGCCATCGCCAAGACCTTCCGCTATCTTGATGCAGAGGAAGTGGCCGAGCAGCGCAAGGCGGCCAACGAGAAGAAAAAGGGAGGTAAGAAGTAATGAAGAAGTTTGCCCCCCTCGCCTGTGCCCTGCTGCTGACCGCCTGCGGTGAGAGCGACGTGCAGCAGGTGCGTACCTGGATGAAGGAAACCGAGGCCCAAACCAAGCCGACCGTCAAGCCGCTGCAGGAACCGAAGACCTTCGTGCCTTTTGCCTACGTGGCCGGCGACGTGCTTGATCCCTTCAACGCCAGCAAGCTGCTGACCGAACTGGCCAAGAGCCGCGCAGGCAGTTCCCAGGCGCCGGACCAGAACCGGCGCAAGGAATTCCTCGAAAGCTTCCCGCTGGATGCCATGAAGATGGTCGGCACCATGGAAAAGAACAATGTGGTGAATGGCCTGGTGCAGATCGACCGCACCGTCTACCAGGTCAAGAAGGGACAGTACGTGGGACAGAATTATGGTTTGATCACCGGGGTCACGGATGACGCGATCACGGTGCGTGAAATTGTTCAGGATGCGGCCGGCGACTGGGTCGAGCGCATGTCGAAGCTGGAACTGCAGGAAAGTAAGGAGAGCTCCAAATGATCGCCATCAGAACCCTGAAGCGCTTGTGCCGTCAGGCTAGCGTAGTGCTGGCCCTGGCCGGCAGCGCAGCCGTTGCGCAGGCCCAGCAAGGCAACGCGATCGAATCGATCACGGCCAACCAGCAGGGCAGCAATGTGATCGTGAAGATCGCAATGAAGGATACGCCGCAAAAGCTGCCGATCGGCTTTGCCATCACCAACCCGGCCCGTATCGCGCTCGATTTCGGCCAGACCAGCAATGCTACCGGCAAGACCAGCCAGGACCTGAACATGGGCGACCTGGCCAGCGTCAACGTGGTGCAGGCTGGTGATCGTTCGCGCCTGGTGTTCAACCTGAAGCGCACGCTGAACTACGCCACCGCCATCGACGGCAAGAACGTGATCCTGACCATTGATGCTTCCGGCGGCGTGGCGCAGGCAGTTGACGCGCGCGGCCTGCCGGTGGCGGCGACCAAGCCTGCCGCGCCGGTAATTGTCGGCAAGCAAGCGCTGCGCGATATCGACTTCCGCCGCGGTAACAACGGCGAAGGCCGCGTGGTGATCGACCTGCCGAACAACCAGGTTGCCGTCGACGTGCGCCAGACCCCGACCGGCGTCGTGGTGGACTTCCTCAAGACTACCGTGCCGGATACCCTGCGCCGCCGCCTGGACGTGACCGATTTCGGCACCCCGGTCAACCGCATCACCACCGTGCCGCACGGCGACAATGTGCGCATGACCGTGGAAGCGCACGGCCTGTGGGAACAGAGCGTGTACCAGAGCGACACCCAGCTGGTGGTGGACGTCAAGCCGATCAAGGAAGACCCGAACAAGCTGGTGCAAGGCAGCCAGGGCTACCGCGGCGAGAAGCTCTCGTTCAACTTCCAGAACGTGGAAGTGCGCGCTGCGCTGCAGGCCATTGCCGATATCTCGGGCCTGAACATCATCACCAGCGACAGCGTGCAGGGCAACCTGACCCTGCGCCTGAAGGAAGTGCCATGGGACCAGGCGCTGGATGTGGTGCTGCAAGCCAAGGGCCTGGACATGCGCAAGAACGGCAACGTGCTGTGGATCGCGCCGAAGGAAGAATTGCTGACCAAGGAAAAGCTGGAGCTGGAGCAGAAGGCCCAGATCGCCGACCTGGAGCCGCTCAAGTCCGAAATCTTCCAGCTTAACTACCAGAAGGCGGAAGCATTCAAGACCGTGTTCGGCATTGAAGGCGGCGGCGACACGAAGAACCGCATCCTGTCCAAGCGCGGCAGCGCCATCATCGAAACGCGCACCAACCAGCTGTTCGTGACCGATATCGCGTCCAAACTGGAAGAGGTGCGCAAGCTGATCCAGAAGACCGACATCGCCACCAAGCAAGTGCTGATCGAAGCGCGTATCGTGGAAGCGTCCGATACCTTTACCCGCAACCTGGGCGCCAAGCTGGGCTTTGCCGACATGCGCGCCATCCGCGGCGGCGACGCCGGCTGGGGTGTCGGCAACGGCAACAACCGCGTTGGCCTGACCGGCAACATCACCGGCATGGGCCAGGCACAAGGCATTGTAAAAGTGGATGATGGCCAGGGTTCCTACAACAATACCCAGTTCATCAACCTGCCAGCGGCATCGATCAACGGCGCGCAGGCTGGCAGCCTGGCAGTCAGCCTGTTCAATTCGGCTGCCAACCGCTTCCTGAACCTGGAACTGTCGGCACTCGAAGCTGACGGCGCCGGCAAGATCATCTCCAGCCCGCGTGTGGTGACCGCCGACAAGGCTCCTGCCGTGATCGAGCAGGGCGTGGAACTGCCATACCAGGTGGCGACTTCTTCCGGCGCGACCTCGATCGTGTTCCGCAAGGCCAACCTGAAGCTGGATGTGGTCCCGCAGATTACGCCGGACGGCAATGTGGTGCTGGATGTTGACGTGAACAAGGACTCGGTGGGCCAGGAAACCCGCGCCGGTTTCGCCATCGATACCAAGCACGTCAAGACCCAGGTGATGGTGGAAAACGGCGGCACCGTGGTGCTGGGCGGTATCTATCAGCAGGTCGAGCGCAACACCACGAGCAAGGTGCCAGTACTGGGCGATGTGCCGATCCTTGGCAACCTGTTCAAATCGAATACGCGCGTCAATGACAAGACCGAACTGCTGGTCTTCATTACGCCAAAGATCGTTACCGACCGCCTGTCCGCGCGTTGAGGCGAAACATAGTGTCATCAGAATAAAGGAAAGAACATGGCAAACGTAGTATTCCGAAAACTGTCCGGCCTGGTTGGCGCGCTGGCTTGCGCCAGCCTGCTGGCAGCTTGCGGCGGCGGCGGCGGCAACCCTGGCGTCAGCCCCACCAATCCCGATCCGCTGACGCCGAAGGCCTCCAGTGTGGTGGTGAGTTCCAGCTCCGATACCATTGCCGCCTCTGGCGTCGACGGCACGGAAGTGACGATTACTGCCACCGTCAAGGATGGCGGCAACCAGGCCGTGCCTGGCGCAACTGTACTGTTCAGTACCTCTGCAGGCACCATCAGCAACAGCGGTGCGACCACGGACAGCAATGGCCAGGTCAGCGAGAAGCTGAGCGTGAAAGGCGTTAACCAGCCGGCTGGCCTGGAAATCAAGATTTCCGCCGGCGTCAAAGGCGTCGACCACGTCAGCACCAACACCATTACCGTCAAGACGGTATAAGCGGCACCCACTGCAGCGCCTGCCCGGCGGCAGGCTGCTGCAGTGTAATTTGCGCTATCATGCGTGAATGCAAAATGTATACTTAGTCGGATTGATGGGGGCTGGCAAGACGACCATAGGTCGCCAACTGGCCCGCAAGCTGGGCTTGCGGTTTGTCGATTCCGATCATGAGATCGAAAGCCGCACCGGCGCTTCCATTCCCTGGATCTTCGAGATCGAAGGCGAGCCGGCCTTTCGCCGGCGCGAAGCGGAAGTCATCCGCGAACTGACCAGCCAGCAAGGCATCGTGCTGGCCACCGGCGGCGGCGCCATCCTCAACGAGGACAGCCGCACCCTGCTGCAACAGCGCGGCACCGTCATCTACCTGCGTGCGTCGATCAACTCGATCCTGGCGCGTACCGCGCACGACAAGAACCGGCCCTTGCTGCAAACGGCCGACCCCCGCAAGAAACTCGAAGAACTGCTGGCGCAGCGCGAGCCGCTGTACATGGACATGGCCGACCTGGTCATCGACACCGGCCGCCCCAACGTACAATCGATGGTGCAGAACATCATCAACCAGCTCGATGCGCTGGCCTGCCAGGCCGCGCCCAATTGCATCACCAAAGCACAACCCGCGATGAACGAACAAACCAACATCCTGCTCAACGTCGACCTGGCCGAGCGCAGTTATCCGATCGCCATCGGCCCTGCGCTGCTGGACGATGCCGGCCTGCTGGCCAAATACGTGGGCGGCAAGAAAGTCGCCATCGTCTCCAACGACACCGTGGCGCCGCTATACATGGAGCGCGTACGCGCGCCGCTGGCCGCCGCCGGCAAGGAGGTGATCGAAGTGGTGCTGCCGGACGGCGAGGAGCACAAGCACTGGGAATCGCTGATGAAGGTGTTCGACGCCCTGCTGGCCAGCAAGGCCGACCGCAAGACCACCCTGGTGGCGCTGGGCGGCGGCGTGATCGGCGACATGACCGGCTATGCCGCCGCCTCCTATATGCGCGGAGTCGACTTCGTGCAGGTGCCGACCACCCTGCTGTCCCAGGTCGATTCCTCGGTCGGCGGCAAGACGGGCATCAACCACCCGCTGGGCAAGAACATGATTGGGGCCTTCTACCAGCCGAAGGCGGTGATCGCCGACACCACCACGCTGGAAACGCTGCCGGTGCGCGAACTGTCGGCCGGCCTGGCGGAAGTGATCAAGTACGGCTGCATCATCGACGTGCCGTTCTTCGAATGGATCGAAGCGAACATGGGCCTGCTGATGGCGCGCGACAAGGGCGCGCTGGCCTACGCCATCGCGCGCTCCTGCGAGATCAAGGCCGATGTGGTACGCCAGGATGAACGCGAAGGCGGCCTGCGCGCGATCCTGAATTTCGGCCATACCTTTGGCCATGCCATCGAGGCAGGCATGGGCTATGGCGCCTGGCTGCACGGCGAAGCGGTCGGCTGCGGCATGGTGATGGCGGCCGACCTGTCGCAGCGCCTGGGCTTCATCGACGCCGCCACGGTGGAACGCATCCGCGACCTGGTGTCCGCCGCCGGCCTGCCGATCGCGGCGCCGGACCTGGGCGCCGAACGCTGGCTGGAACTGATGGAGGTGGACAAGAAAAACGAGGGCGGGGCGATCAAGTTCATCCTGCTCGATCCGCTTGGCAAGGCGCGCATCACGACGGCGCCGCAAGACCTGCTGCTGCAAACCCTGGCCGCCTGCACGGAGTAATATGGAAGAGACGCTCGCCCCCTACGCAGCACATTCGGACAAGGGGCGCGGCCGCCGCTTTCCCGAAACACCGCATGCCTCGCGTTCGCAGTTCCAGCGCGACCGCGACCGCATCATCCATTCGACCGCCTTCCGCCGGCTCGAATACAAGACCCAGGTCTTCCTCAACCACGAGGGCGACCTGTTTCGTACCCGCCTGACGCACAGCCTGGAAGTAGCCCAGATCGGCCGTTCGCTGGCGCGCAACCTGCGCCTGAACGAAGACCTGGTGGAAGCCATCGCGCTGGCGCACGACCTGGGCCACACGCCGTTCGGCCATGTGGGGCAGGACGTGCTGCACGAATGCATGAAGGAGCATGGCGGCTTCGAGCACAACCTGCAAAGCTTGCGCGTGGTCGACCTGCTGGAGGAACAGTATGGTGCTTTCGATGGCCTGAACCTGATGTTCGAAACGCGCGAAGGCATCCTGAAGCACTGCTCGGTCAATCATGCCCGCCTGCTGGGCGACGTCGCCCAGCGCTTCCTCGACAAGACCCAGCCTTCGCTGGAAGCGCAGCTGACCAACCTGGCCGACGAAATCGCCTACAACAGCCACGATATCGATGACGGCCTGCGTTCCGGCCTGATCTCCATTGCGCAGCTGGAGGAAGTGGAATTCTTCGGCCGCCTGTGGCGCGAGGTACAGGATGCGCACCCGGGTCTGGCCGGCCGCCGCGCCATCTACGAAACGCTGCGCCGCCTGATCACCGCCCTGGCCGACAACCTGATCGCCACCTCGCAGGAGCGCATCGCCGCGCACCATCCGCAAAGCATGGAAGACGTGCGCGCCGCGCCGCCGCTGCTCCGCTTTTCCGACCAGATGCGCAAGGATGCCACGGAGCTCAAGCGCTTCCTGCACGAGAACCTGTACCGCCACTACAAGGTCAACCGCATGCGCCTGAAGGCCAGCCGCATGGTGCGCGAGCTGTATGAAGCGTTCACCGCCGACCCGTCGCTGCTGCCGCCCGATTACCGCACCGAGCGCGGCGATGTGACCGGACAGGCGCGCCGCGTGGCAGACTACATTGCCGGCATGACCGACCGTTATGCCATCGCCGAGCACCGCCGCATCTATTCGCTGGAAAACCTCTAGCTTGCATCGGTGTGCGTCACAGGTTAATCTTCTGGCAAGCTAAACTTGCCAGAAGAACCATGACCGACATCACTGCCTCCATTGCCACCACCCCACAACTCAGCAAGCACCGCATCGAAGCCCTGGTTGACGGCATCTTCGCCGTCACCATGACGCTGCTGGTGATCGAATTGCGTTTGCCGGAACACGCCACTACGCATAACAGCGCCGAATTGCTGGGAGTCTTGCAGGAATTGGCGCCGACCTTCATCTCTTGGGTGTTGAGTTTCCTGGTACTGGCGCTCTATTGGACCGCCAACCATCGCCTGTTCAGCTATGTGCGCCATGTGGATACGCCTTTGCTGTGGTACACCATCCTGTTGCTGGCAGGCGCCAGCCTGCTGCCCTTCGCTTCCGCAGTAAACAGCCGCTATCTGTCGCAACTGGCGCAAGCGGTGTATGCGGGAGTGATGTGCCTGATGTCGATCGGCTCGCTGCTGGTCGCCACGCGCATTTACCGCCATCCAGAGTTGTGCGCGCATCCGATGGACAAGGCGACCTATGTTGCGGCATGCACCCGCACCGGCATCATGGTCGTCATCGCCATCGTGACCGTCGTGGTGGCCGGCCAGGTCGCCGGCATTGCCAACTCGGCCTTCCTGCTGCTGTTCCTCGCGCGCCCCTTGAGCAACTTGCTGACGCGCCGCCTGCGCTAAGTTTGCGCTGGCTCAAGCCGATTCGCACCTGGGCCTGCTTGAAAGACCGGCTTCCAGGGACGATGATGGGACTTGGGAGGCGTAGGTGATCGAGGAACAAGAAAAGTCCGGCCTGGAACATGAGCGACGCTTTGCTGCACTCGAGCAAAACGTCGCCGTCATCATGTCCAACTACGCGACAAAAGAAGACCTTGCGAAGCTGGAAACGCAGCTGGCGCGCATGGGCACGCAAATGGCGCAAATGGAGACCCGCCTGATCAAATGGGTGATCGGCGCGATGGCAGCAAGTATCGTCAGCGTGATCGGAACCGCATTGAGCGTTGCCAAGCTGTTCATGTCGTAACTGCTGTCAGAACATGCGCGCCTGGCTGCGCTCGCCGAGCAGGTCGAGCGCGAGCTTCTTGATGGGCGCGGGGAGGGCCGCGCCGGGCAGGACGGAGGCATCAAGCCAGGTATAGCGGCCTTCGCCGGCCAGGGCGGCGCGGCTTGAGAGGCTGACCAGCAGCGGGTGGATGTGCAGCTTGTAATGCGTGAAGACGTGCACTACCGGCAGCAGGCGTTCCAGCGATTCCATCACGCCAAACGGCTGCACCGCGGCAGCGACAGCTGAATCATCAGGCCCGGCGTCCTGCGCGGCGAAGGCCGCGTGGCCTGCCAGTTCAGGCAGGGACAGCAGGCCGCCCCAGATGCCGGCGGCCGGGCGCTGTTCCAGCAGCACCTGGCCGCGGTCCACCAGCAGCAGCATGTGCGCCACTTTCTGCGGCGTGGCCTTCTTCGGCTTGCGCACCGGCAGTTCGGCCGTGCGCCCGGTGGCGAAGGCGACGCAGCGCGGTTGCATGGGACAGCGTTCGCAGGAAGGGCTGCTGCGCGTGCACAGCGTCGCGCCCATGTCCATCAAGCCTTGCGTGTAGGCCTCGATGCCCTCGGCCGGCGCCAGCGCTTCCGCGCGTGCCCACATGGCTTCTTCTGTCTTGCGCTCGCCGGGATAAGTATCGATGCCGAACACGCGCGCGAATACGCGCTTCACATTGCCGTCCATGATGGCCGCGCGGCGGCCGGCCGAGAAGGCGGCAATGGCAGCTGCGGTCGAGCGTCCGATGCCAGGAAGTTCGGCCAGCAAGGCCGGATCGGAAGGGAAGACACCGCCATATTCCGCCACCACGCGCTGGGCGCACTTGTGCAGGTTGCGCGCGCGGGTGTAGTAGCCCAGGCCGGCCCACTGCGCCATCACGTCTTCCACGGGAGCGGCAGCCAGCGAGGCGAGGGTAGGGAAGCGCGCCAGGAAGCGCGCGTAATAGCCCAGCACCGCCGACACCTGCGTCTGCTGCAGCATGATCTCGGACAGCCACACCAGGTAGGCATCGCGGGTGTTCTGCCACGGCAGGTCGTGGCGGCCATGTTTCTTCTGCCACGCCACCAGCGTGGCAGAAAAGCTCGGGTCTTCGTACTGCAATTACGCCGCTGCCTCCAGGACTACATGCTCGGCCGAGATCGCATCGTTGATGGCGGCGGCCAGCGCGGCCAGCTTGGCCTTTTGCGCCTCCAGCTCGGCCTGGGTGGTTTCGAAGGCCTCGATCTTCTGCTCCAGCGTATCGGTCGCATCGTGGATGCGTGCGATCGACTGCTGGCGGTGCTTCAGCTGCTCCTTGTGCTGGCGGATCTGCGCTTCCAGCGGCGCCATGATGACCTTCAGCCAGGCATCGGTATCGGCATTGGCGGCCTTGAAGCAGCGCTTGACGGCCGATGCCACCGAATCGAAGAAGCGCTCCATCAGCACCACGCGCGAAGTGGTCAGCATGACGGCGGTACCGAACTGCTTCTCGTAGATGCCGTGGGCTTCATTGATTTCATCGCGGTACTTGGCCAGCGAGAAGGCCATCGGCATCGGCAGGGTCAGGCCGTGCTCCGTCGAGAACTTCTTGTACATGGTTTCCATCATGCTGCGGATCTCTTCGATCTTGCGCTCCGATTCATCCAGGTTGGCGTGGATGCTGTCGAAGTACACCTTGATGGCATCGCGCAGGCCGGTGGTGAAGCGGCTGTTCTGCATTTCCGAACGCGCCTTGATCAGGTTGTCGCGCAGGATGCCCATGCCCAGGCTGGAATACAGCTCGGTGGACAAGCGGGTGAACACCGCGCGCGTGGCCTGCAGCTTGAACAGGCTTTCGTCGAATTCCTTTTTCTCGGCTTCGACGCGGCGCGCCATGTGCGCGATCACCGACTGGTTCTTGCCGCGCAGGCCTTTCAGCTCCAGCAGTTGCTCGACGATGCCGCGCGTCTTGGCCGACAGCGCCGCGTACTGGGCGCCGCTCAGTGCCGCCAGTTCGTCGCCCAGGCGACGGCGGATGATGTCCTTGCGGGCCGGGATCAGTTCGTTGAACAGCGCGCTCTCCAGCTGCTTCATGCGGCTCTTGTGCACCAGGTCATGGTCGCCGGTGATCTTGCCCAGCAGCGCTTTCTGCGCCGAGACCGGGAATACCTGGCGCGCGTCAAGGCCCAGCATATGGGCTGCGTGCTCGCGCTGGCGCGCGATGGCGGCTTCGATTTCTTCTTCGGTACGCAGCGGATCCCACATGGAGTCGATCTTGTTCAGCACCACCATGCGCCCGGCGCCATTGCCGATGTGGGTGCGCCATACTTCGATGTCGCTCTTGGTGACGCCGGTGTCGGCGGCCAGGATGAACAGCACGGCGTGCGCGTGCGGGATCATGTTCAGCGTCAGTTCCGGTTCGGTACCGATGGCGTTCAGGCCCGGCGTATCGAGGATCACCAGGCCCTGCTTCAGCAGCGGGTGCGGGAAGTTGATGATGGCGTGGCGCCACTGCGAAATCTCGACCAGGCCATTGTTGTCCAGCGTGGCGCCCATGTCGGGATCGTTCTCGTCGTACAGGCCGTAGCGCTTGGCTTCTTCCACCGGCACGTGGCGGGTCAGGCTGACCTGCTTGAACACTTCCTGCATCTGTTCCGCGGAATCGAGCTGCAGCGGCAGCACGGTCCAGGCATGCGGCTCGTCGCGGTAGTCGCTGGTCGACAGGTTTTCGGCGCGCGTTTCGATCGGCAGCAGGCGGATGCAGGCAGGGTAGGCCGGGTCGTACATCAGCTCGGTCGGGCACATCGTGGTGCGGCCGGCTGCCGACGGCAGGATGCGCTGGCCGAAATCGGCGAAGAAGATCGAATTGATCAGTTCGGATTTGCCGCGCGAAAATTCCGCCACAAAGGCCACCGACAGCTTGTCGTCGGCCAGTTTGGACAGCGTTTGCGCCAGGCGCTGTTCGGTCGCGGCATCGGACAGATCGGCCTGCACGATCCAGTCTCGGTAGTTTGCGACGGCGCCCATGACGCCTTGGCGCCATTGGCTGTATTGTTCCAGGTCCCGTACCATTAGCTTCTCGTTATTTCTGGCAATTTACACAATAAAAAGTGGATCTTTGGCCCTGCTTGATCTGGCGCACAGGCGCGCCGCAACAACGGCAGGGCACACCAGCACGATCATAGACGAAATATGTCTGTTGGAAATACCCTGATTGTCCATTTACCCCGATAAAGTCGCGCAAAGTGCTGCCTCCTTGCACAATTGCCTCAGCCAGCACGTCGCGGATGGCCTGCGCCAGGCGGTCGTAGCGGGCGGCACTGATGCGGTTGGCTGCGGTTTTCGGGTTGATCCCGGCGCGAAACAGGCTTTCAGAGCAGTAGATATTGCCCACCCCGACCACGATGTCGCCGGCCATCAGCACTTGCTTGATGGCCGCGCCGCGGGTACGGGTCTGTTCGAACAGGAGCTTGCCGGTAAATAGCGGGCCCAGCGGCTCCACGCCCAGGCCGCGCAGCAGCAGGTGCTCTTCCAGTTCGCCGTCTTCCGCCGCGTGCCACAGCACGGCGCCGAAACGGCGCGGATCGGTCAGGCGCAACACCTGCCTGCCATCGGCGCCTTCCACCATCATGTCGAAATGATCATGTTTTTCCGGCGGAATGCCGGTTGGCAGCACGCGCAGGTGGCCGCTCATGCCAAGGTGGATGATCAGCGAGCCATGCTCGAATTGCAGCAGCAGGTACTTGCCGCGGCGGCCGGTCGCGACGATGCGGCGGCCGGCCAGCAGCGCCGGCAAGTCGTCCGGGAAGGGCCAGCGCAAGCCTTCGCGGCGCAGCACCACCTCGCGCACGATACGGCCTTCGAGATGGGGGGCGACGCCGCGCCGGGTGACTTCTACTTCTGGTAATTCAGGCATGAGGGTGGTTTCTTGCAGGTTGGCGTAGAATCAAGTCTTGAGCCCGATTTGCAGGATCTTCCTTTGAAAAACGCATTCGCCATTGTAACCCTGTCGGCCCTCGTGTCCGCCTGCGCAGTCGTGCCACCGGAACAGGCTGCGCCTGAGCCCGCAGCACCCGTGGCGCCGGCCACGCCGGCTGCCGATGCCATTGCCAAGGCCGCCAGGCTCGACGAAAAGCTGCCCAACGTCGAACTGACCAGCGATTTGTTCTACAAGCTGACCAAGGCCGAACTCGATTTCAAACGCGGCCAGTGGCAAAGCGCCTATGTGACCATGATGGTGCTGGCACAGCAGACGCGCGACCCGCGCCTGGCGCGCCGCGCTTCCGAAATGGCGCTGTCGGCCAAGCAGGGCAATGAAGCGCTGGCAGCGATCCGCCTGTGGCGCGAACTCGCGCCCGATTCCGACGAGGCCGCACAGTATTTCCTCGGTTTTGCCGTCCTGGGCGACGACCTGGGCGAGGCGGAAACCCTGTTCGCGCAGCGCCTGAAAGCTTCGCCGCCGACGGGCCGCCCGCTGCTGATGTTCCAGATGCAGCAATTCCTGCTGCGCGCAAAGGACAAGGCTGCCGCCTTCGGGCTGATGGAGCGCGTCCTGCAGCCCTACCTGAATACGCAGGAAGCCCACCTGGTGCTGGCGCAAGGCGCCAGCGCCGCCAGCGATGCCGAGCGGGCGCGCGAGGAAGCGAAGAAAGCCGTGGCGATCAGGCCCGACTCGGAACTGGCCACGCTGACCATGGGGCAAATGCTGGGCGACCTCGATGGCGCGCAAAAACTGTTCGCCGAGTTCCTGCAGAAATACCCGGCCGCGCGCGAAGTGCGTTCGGCCTATGCCCGCCTGCTGGTGGAGCAGAAGCAGTACGACCAGGCGCGCGAACAGTTCCTGCTGCTGCTGAAAGAACAGCCTGACAATCCGGGCACCCTGTATGCGCTCGGCATCATGGCGCTGCAGGGACAGGACAGCAAGGCGGCCGAGGGCTATTTCAAGCGCTATGTGGAAGTGCTGGAGGCGGCTCCCGATCCTGAGCGCGACCCGAACAAGGCGCTGATGCTGCTGGCCCAGATCGCCGAAGAAAAGGGCGACCTCGATGGCGCGCTGGCATGGCTGGACAAGATCGACGGCGAAGATGCCCGCGCCGCCCTGCCGGCTCGCCTGAAACGCGCTCATCTCACGGCACGCAAAGGCGACGTCGACGGCGCGCGCGCACAGTTAAAAGAGATCGCCCCGGCCGACCAGGCCGAGCAGGTGCAGATCCTGCAAACGGAAGGCCAGTTGCTGCGCGACTCGGGCCGCGCAGTGGAAGCCTTCAAGACTTTGCAGGATGGCGTGCTGCGCTTCCCCAACAGCCCCGACCTGATGTACGACTACGCGCTGGCCGCGGAAAAGCTGGGCAAGGTCGAGGCGATGGAAACCGCGCTGCGCAAGGTGATCGAGTCGGTGCCCGACAACCACCACGCCTATAACGCGCTGGGCTATTCGCTGGCGGACCGCAATGTGCGCCTGGACGAAGCGTATGAGCTGATCGACAAGGCGCTGAAGATGGCGCCGGGCGACCCTTACATCATGGACAGCATGGGCTGGGTGCTGTTCCGCATGGGCAAGCTGAAAGAGGCAGAGCAATCGCTGCGCCAGGCCTATGCGCTGCGTGGCGATGCAGAAATCGCCGTGCACCTGGGCGAAGTGCTGTGGAAGCAGGGCGACAAGGCCGGCGCCGCCAAGCTGTGGCGCGAGGCCCGCGACAAGGATCCAAAAAACGACGCGCTGCGCAGCACGCTGGCGCGCCTCAACGCAGGAATTTAATGAGCTTCAAGACACTCGCCGCCATCACCGGCGCGGCCGCCATCCTGTGCGGCTGCGCCACCACGCCAACTGCGCCGCCATCCGCTGCCGTTGTCGCGCCCTACGCCGACAGCCTGGCCGTGTCGGGGCGCCTGAACGTGCGCTATATCAAGAACGGCAACCCGGAGTCCTCCACCGTCAAATTTGACTGGAAGCAGGACGCGCAGAGCACCGAGGTCGCCTTGTTTGATCCCTTCGGCAGCAAGGTGGCCAATATCAGCGTGACGCCGGAGGGCGCCACGTTGCGCCAGGGCGGCAACAAGCCGCCGCTGACGGCGCCAAGCATCGACGCGCTGAGCGCGCGTGCGCTGGGATGGGCGTTGCCGGTAGCAGGCCTGCGCGGCTGGCTGCAGGGCCACGCCACCGCTGCCGACGGCAAGCCATGGTCGGCCAGCCCGGCCAACAGCGAAGTGACCACGCGTGAAGGCTGGCACCTGCAATATACGGATTGGCAGCCCGACAGCTCCCCGCCGCGCCCGAAACTGATCGACGCCGAGCACCCGGGCGGAGGCGATGTGCAGCAAATGGCCTTGCGGATCGTCATCTCCGAATAAACATGAAAAGCCTGTTGAACTGCCCGGCTCCGGCCAAGCTGAACCTGTTCCTGCACGTGAATGGCCGCCGCGCCGATGGCTACCATCTGCTGCAATCGGTATTCCAGATCATCGATCGCTGCGATACCCTGCATTTCTCTCTGCGCGACGATGCTGAACTGCATCGCTCCAACGATATCCCCGGCGTGCCCGTCGAGCAGGACCTGGTGATCCGCGCTGCCCGCATCCTGCAGGCCGAAGTCTTGCGCCGCACCGGCGCCTTGCCGCCAGGCGTGAATATCACGGTCGACAAGATCCTGCCCATGGGCGGCGGGCTGGGCGGCGGCTCGTCCGATGCGGCCACCACTTTCATGGCGCTGAACAAGCTGTGGGCTGCAGGACTGCAGCGCGAAGAGCTGATGGCGCTGGCCTTGCCGCTGGGCGCCGACGTGCCTTTCTTTATCTTTGGCCAGACCGGCTTTGCCGAAGGCGTTGGCGAAGAACTGCAGGCGGTTGATGCGCCTGACTGTTGGTATGTTGTCATCGAGCCCGGCGTGGCCTGTCCGACGGCGCAAATTTTTACCTCCGAGCATTTGACAAGGGATACGCCGCCCGTTAAGATGTCGGACTTTTCCAGCTACCATGCAAATCGACAAGATCTGCGGCAGTTCGGGAAGAACGATTTGCAACAAGTGGCGTGCCGCTTATTCCCGCAGGTAGCAGAAGCGGTAGAATGGCTGGGCGCTGCCGGCGACGCCAGGATGACTGGCTCCGGAGCTTGTGTGTTCGTCGCCCTCCATAGCGAAGAACAGGCCGATGCGGTGCTTGCGAAAGTGCCAGCCGCCTGGACCGGATGGAAAGCGAGGGCACTGAAACAGCATCCGATCATCGCAAAGTTGTGAAGCGTAAAAAGATTTGGTTTTTCGTGAAATAGGCTATATAATGTCGGCCTACTGACGGAAGACAGTCAGTTGAGAGTAGGGGAATCGCCAAGCTGGTTAAGGCACCGGATTTTGATTCCGGCATACCAAGGTTCGAATCCTTGTTCCCCTGCCACCGTTTTCCCTGGGTCTGTCGAGGCAGCAGTCTCCAGCCAGGGTTAAGACAAAAGCTCCTGTATCGCAGGAGTGCCTCAAGAATTCAACACTACCTCTCGGGACTCCCAATGGCTTACGAAAACCTGATGGTTTTTACCGGCAACGCTAATCCAGCCTTAGCAGAAGGGGTCGCAAAAAATCTCGGCATCCCACTCGGCAAAGCAGTCGTATCGAAGTTCTCGGACGGCGAAGTCATGGTCGAAATCAACGAAAACGTCCGCGGTAAAGACGTGTTCGTGCTGCAATCGACCTGCGCACCGACCAACGACAACCTGATGGAACTGATCCTGATGGTCGATGCCCTGAAACGTGCGTCCGCTGGCCGAATCACCGCTGCAATTCCTTACTTCGGCTATGCCCGCCAGGATCGCCGTCCGCGCTCCGCCCGTGTGGCCATTTCGGCAAAAGTGGTTGCCAATATGCTGGAAGAAGCCGGCGTCGAGCGCGTCCTGATCATGGACCTGCACGCAGACCAGATCCAGGGCTTTTTCGATATCCCGGTTGACAATATTTACGCTTCGCCAATCCTGCTGGGCGACCTGCAGAAAAAGGCCGAGCAAGACCTGCTGGTCGTGTCGCCTGACGTCGGCGGCGTGGTGCGTGCCCGTGCCCTGGCCAAGCGCCTCGGCTGCGACCTGGCCATCATCGACAAGCGTCGTCCAAAAGCCAACGTTTCCGAAGTGATGAACATCATCGGCGACGTGGAAGGCCGTAACTGCGTGATCATGGACGACATGGTCGACACCGCAGGTACCCTGGTCAAGGCTGCCGAAGTGCTGAAAGAGCGCGGCGCCAAGAAAGTAACCGCTTACTGCACGCACCCGGTGCTGTCCGGTCCGGCAATCGACCGTATCTCCGGCTCTTCGCTGGACGAGCTGGTGGTGACTGACACCATCCCGCTGTCCGAAGCTGCCAAGGCTTGCGGCAAGATCCGCCAACTGACCTGCGCACCGCTGCTGGCTGAGACCTTCAAGCGCATCATCAAGGGCGACTCGGTGATCTCCCTGTTCGTCGACTAAAGTTTTTCCGGCCGTGGCGCAAGCCGCGGCCGATTTCTTGAAGTGCCCTGGTCGCGGGGCACTTCGTTTATCGACAAGGCGCGAGCCTTGTTTTATTTTTTGGAGTATTCCATGAAAGTTGTAGCATTCAAACGTGATCTGCAAGGTACGGGTGCGAGCCGCCGCCTGCGTAATTCCGGCCAGACCCCTGGCATCATCTACGGTGGCACCGAAGCCCCTGTGACCATCGCCCTGGACCACAACGCACTGTTCCACGCGCTGAAAAAAGAAGCTTTCCACTCGTCCATCCTGGACATGGAAATCGACGGCAAAGTGGAAAAAGTGCTGCTGCGCGACTTCCAGATGCACGCGTTCAAGCAACTGGTTCTGCACGCTGACTTCCAGCGCGTTGACGCCAACAAGCCACTGCACGTGAAAGTTGCCCTGCACTTCGAAAACGCTGACGTGTCCCCAGCTGTGAAACTGCACGCAGCGACCATCAGCCACGTGGCCAACGAGATCGAAATCTCCTGCCTGCCAGCTGACCTGCCAGAGTTCCTGACCGTTGACCTGTCGAAGATGGATGTCGGCCAGTCGATCCACGCTTCCCAGCTGACCCTGCCGAAGGGCGTGACCATCGTGACCCACGGTTCCGATGCCACCATCGCTACCGCATCCGTGCCAGCCGGCGCTGTTGCTGCTGAAGCCGCTGCTGCTAAAGAGTAATCCTCTTTCGCCGCAATAAAAAAAGGGGACGTACCCTTTAAAGGGGTACGTCCCCTTTTTTATTGCTTACGCGCCGGGACGCGGCTGGGGCGCCGAGGGCGGCACCACGATGGCCTCGTTCAGGCGCATGAACTTGAAGCCGGCCAGGCCATTGTTGGCACGTGCCTGGGTGCGTGCGATAAAGGCTTCGAACGGTTCTTCGCGCACTTCCGGCGCCGAAGAATGCAGGAAGTGGCGTGCTCCCTGTGCATCAAGCACCACCAGGCCAACGTGGGTCACCATGTGCTGGCCCTTGCGCACAGATACTACTTCCACCATATCGCCTTCGCCCAGCGTACCGAACTCCCGCAGCGCGCGCTCAACCGGCAGGTAGCTTTCCTGCGTGTCCTGCACTGGAATGTCGCGCTGTACATGGTGCTGGACCTTGAGGAACTGCGCACGATCGACGCGCATGGCATAGCTGGCGCCGCTGCTTGCATCTGAGAGCAGCCAGTGGTTGTTGATGTTCCAGTCCACTTCCATGTAGTGGTTGCGGCTGGCTACGCCGATCACGCCGTCCTTGTATCGAATGCGCTGCAGCGTCCAGAAGAACTCCTCCCACGAGGAGCTGAGCGCCATCGCATAGGTGTGCTCGGCGAAAACCAGGCAATCGCTGGCGGACAGGCTGTACATCGGCAGCGTGTCGTGCAGCTCGTAAGGGAATTCACCCAGCAGGTTCAGCTTGTACGGCTGGCCGATATTGCGCCGGCCGACGGTAGCGATGCGCTTGCGCAGGTCGGGTTCGGCACGCCGCACCTCGGCGATGAAGGCGCCCGCTTCCTGCGGCGACATCTGGTAAATCTGTTTCGGTTCCGCCGCCGCGGTGAGCGCGGCGGCGAGCATGACACTGGCAAGGAAAGGCATGTTCAGGCTGGTTTGGTTTTCGAGGGCCAGGTGAAGTAAGACTTGGCGATATAGCCCCAGGGTACGGCAATAATGGCCAGCAGCACGCCCAGGAAAGCATAGGTGGTACTTTCCGCCGGCGAGCCGGCCAGTTCGCCGCGCGACCAGAGCGGGTAGGCGACGATGGCCAGCCACATCACCTTGTAGAGGATCTCGAGCAGGATAATCGGCAGCATCTTCACCGGGCGCAGCAAGCCAAGGCCTGCCAGCGTGGCAAAAGCCGTCCATACGGTCCATGCCACAGCCTTGTTCGGCTCCCACGGGCCCTGGTGGGTCAGGATTTCAGTCCAGGTGGTTTGGCCCAGCATGAAGAACATCAGCGCATAGAGCAGGCGCAGCAGGTAGATGTTGATGCGCATGACGCCTTCATGCCGCGCATCGCGCTGCCACAGGCGGGCCAGCATCAGCCCACCTCTTTCAGCATGGTTTCGACTTCGGCCAGACGGCCGTTCATGTTGGCCAGCGTGGCCTGCATGGCGGCCAGCGCGGCGGCGTTTTCCGCCTGGCTGGCTGCTGCTTTCGCGGCCAGTGCGTGGTAAGCCTCGGCGTTGGCCGCTTCGGCGTGCGCCTTGTGCGCGGCGGACCAGTACTTCATGCCAAAGACAATCAGTACAGTTGCCAACGGCAGGCCCAGGGTCAACAGGTAAATATGCTCGGACATACGGTCATTCCCCTTCCAGGTTGAGATGTTTGGCAGCTTCCGCGATCGCAGCGGGATCGAGCGTCAGGCGAAAATCGGCTACTTCAAAGTAGTTCAGCGCCTTGCCGTCGCTGGAAAGCTCGTGCTTGCTGGTGACAAGGCCAGCCGCCTCCAGCTTGGCAAGGTGCAGGTGCAGCAGCGGGCGGCTGATGCCTACGTCGCGGGCCAGTTGGCTGACGTAGTTGCGGCCGTCCGTTTTCAATGCAGCGATGATGCGCAAGCGGTGCGGATTGGCAAGCGCTTCCAGCACTGGCAATAGCTTTTGCATTCCACTCACTTCAACAGCAGGCGGCAGTTGGCGCTGACCGATTCGGTCGCCATCGCCCCTTTTTCGCCACGCGCTGCTTGCATGCATTGGGCGAAGCTTTCTTCCTTGGTTTTGGGACGTTCGCATTGTTCGGCCAGCAGGGTGTTCTGGGCGATCAGCATCCTGTTTTGTTCAAGCAGCTGGTCGATGCGCTCCTTGTCCGTCATTGGCGCGTCAGCGGCCAAGGCGGGGGCGGCCAGGACTGCGGCAAACATGAGGGTAGTCAGGTATTTCATGGCACGTCCTTTCTGTTTTAAATTAAAGACACGTGTAATAAATATCTTACAGGTGGAATCTGTTGTCAAGTGTTCTATGCTGAAATGACTTTTCACCACGGGAGGACGATCCAATGAAAGCGCAACTTGCAGGGGTTATGGTGCTGGTAGCCGTATGTGCTGTGCCAGCGTTGGCGGCCGACGCCAAGGCGGATGGTGCGGCGATCAAGGCGGTCGACCAGGCCTGGCTGAAAGCCTTCGCGGCAGCCGACGGCGATGGACTGGCCAAGCTGTACGACGAAAACGCGGTACTGATGCCGCCAGGTGCGCCAGCAGTCACCGGCCGTGCGGCCATCAGCGAATTCCTGCTGAAGGAGGCGCAGGGCGCCGGCAAGTCCGGCATGGTGTTCAGCTTTGGCGAGAAATCGGACAGCGGCGCAAGCGGCAACCTGGGCTGGTCGTCCGGCACCTATATGGTGAAAGACAAGGACGGCAAGGTGGTCGAGACCGGCAAGTATCTGTCGGTGGACAAGAAGGTCAACGGCAAGTGGATGTATTGGCGCGATACCTGGAACGCTGACAGCGCAGCGCCGAAATAGTTCCGCTCTTTCTTGTGCGCCAGTTCAAGGCACAAAGCGCGAGAATGGCAAACAATGGTGGCTTGCCGACAGCGGGAGGCCGCCATGGAACAGTTGACCCCGGATGACCGGACTGCCGCACAGGAGAAAGCCTTGGATGCCGTCAATTGCGAACTGGCCTTGCTGCGACAGCACATGGATGCGCGGTTCGCCAGCATGCAGGCCTCCTTCGATGCACAGTTCGCCAGCATGCAGGCCTCCACAGACGCACAGTTCACCGGCATGCGCCAATACATTGACGACGGCTTCGTGAAGCTTCGTCTCGAAATGCAGCTTTACACAAGGGATGAGATTGCCAAGGCCGTGGCACCGCTGCAGGCCCAGATCGATGCCCTGCGCGATCACGTAGACCGTATCAGCCGCTGGGGATTCGGCATGATGGCCATGATACTGATAGGCGAACTTGCCTTGCTGGCGCGCGGACTACTCGGTTGAGGGCAAGGGTATAATCTGCGGTTTTGCACTCGCAACCGCAAGACCATGCCCATCCGCCTGATCGTTGGCCTCGGCAATCCCGGCGCCGAATACGAACAAACCCGCCACAACGCCGGCTTCTGGCTGGTGGACAACCTCGCAAACTCGCTGCCGAATGCGCGCCTGCAGCGCGAATCAGGCTTCAATGCCATGGTGGCCAAGACCATCATCGGCGGCAACCAACTGTGGCTGCTGGAGCCGCAAACCTACATGAACCGCTCCGGCCAGTCGGTCGGCGCCATTGCGCGCTTCTACAAGATCCAACCGGACGAAGTGCTGGTAGTGCACGATGAACTGGACTTGCCGCCGGGCGCCGCCAAGCTGAAAAAGGGCGGTTCGTCCGGCGGCCACAATGGCCTGAAGGACATCACATCCGCCCTGGGCACCCAGGACTATTGGCGCCTGCGCATCGGCATCGGCCATCCGCGCACGCTGAACCTGAACCAGCCGGTGGCCGATTTCGTGCTGCACCGCCCGCGCCGCGAAGAGCAATTGCTGATCGAAGAAGCGATCGAAAAAGCGCTGCGCATCATCCCCACCGCCGTCGCCGGCGACTTCACCAAGGCGACGATGGAGCTGCATACCAATTAAGTGGAGCCGGCGCCGGCCTGCCGCATCAGGCGCCACACCATGCCCGCCACAAGCGCCACGCCCAGCACCAGCACGCCCCACAGGATCATCAAACGGTTCTGGGCGGCGCTGTTGTCGGCGCTTGCCTGCTTGGCTGCGTTGGCCAGCGCTTCAAGCTGCTCTTGCGCTGCGCCAGCCGTAGCGTGATCCAGCGTGCGCAATTCTGCCTCGGTAAAGCCGGGCGCCACCTCCCTGATATCGCGCTTCGCCGGCGCGGCTTTGTCGCGCCCCACAGCCAGCTTATAGGGCGGGGTGCCGCCGGCAACGAATACCAATGTGGCCGGCACCCAGCTTACGCGCAGCGCGGGTTTGACCGTCGGTGGCTGGTCGAAGCGCAGCACCCAACGGTCGCCAAGCCAGGCCGGAACCGCGATGTCGTCCGAGAGCCGTGATTTGCCATCCTTCTCCAGGCGGTAGAACGTGGTGTGCAGGGCCGGCTCGAAACGGAACTGGCCGGTGCGACGTACTTCGACGTAGTTGCCCAGCATCGCGGGCAACACCATATTGCCGCTGTCGATCTGCAGCCCGACGCGTCGAGCGGTGACGCCTGCCGGTTTGCTGTATTGCAGGTCGCGCGGGTCGCGGCCCGGTTGCGGCTGCAGCAGCAAGGATTCGAGCGGCGCTGCAGCCGGCCCCTGAACCGGCGACTGGGCGCTGATGCTGGCGAAGGGGAGCGGCTCGCCGCTGCGCCAGCTGAGGCGCGCATAGCGCATCTGGCGGGCCGGGAATTCCAGCTTGTCGTTGGCAAGTGTTTCAGCGCTGGCATTGGCCAGCCAGCTCAACTCCGCCACGCCGATAGCATCCCAGTGTTTCAGGTCGTCGCTGGCTTCCAGCCATACCTGGCCGGTATAGGTGTTGCGGCCCGGCGGCAGTGCGAAATGCAGCGCGTCGACGGTAGGCGCTTGCTGCATGCCGTCCTGCCGCAGGTCGAGCACCAGTCCCGCCAGGCGTTCCTGCGTGCGGCCGGCCGGCGCGGCGCCCTGTTGCGTGGGCAGGCGGACGGAGAGCACGCGGCCATCGCTTGCAGTGCTGACTTCCAGTCCTGCCAGCGGGGCGTCGGAACGTTCCGCCATCAGTGGGAAGATACGCACCGGAAGGGCCCGGTGGCTGATGGTTGGCGCCGCATCCGGCTGGCGCAGGGCAAATGGTTGCGGCGTGCCATGCGCATCGAACACGCGCAAATCGTTGAGCGACGGCGAGCGCGCATTCAGGTAGGCATCGCGCGGCAACTGCAATTGCACCACGCTTGGCTTGCCATTCACCGATAGCGGAATGAGGTGGGTGTAATCCTGCGGCAGATCGCTTACCGCAGTGGTGGCGACAGCAGCTGCCAAAAGCAACGCGTTCATGCTGCTTCCTTTTCATTTTCGCCGCCGCGCGCGGACGGATAGGGGGCAAGGTAACCGATGCCGACCATCAGCGCGCCAACGCCGAGGAAGGATACGATGCGCTCCACGCCGCCGACGTTGGACAGGTCCACCAGGAACAACTTGGCGACCACGACACCAAGCAGTACTGCGCCGGCGATCCACAATTTCCGGTCCTGCCTGCGGGCCGCGAAGCGCATCAACAGCAGCGCGGTCACGCTCCAGACCAGCGAGAGCATGGCTTGCACGAACTGCGATGCAAACAAGTGATCGAACTGGTACGGTACGCCGACGTAGTGCGACACGGTGCGCAGCAGCGCGAGGTTGAACCACGCGTAGGCGACCAATGCTGCGCCGGCCAGCAGCTGTGGACGGTAGGGCGAGAGCTTGTCCTGCAGCATGCGGTAGGCGGCAAGCGACAGCAGCAGCGCAAAGATGCTGGTCAGGTCAAGCGGATTTGCCAGCGGGACGTAGGGCAGCGGCGCCATTGCGCCATCCTGGCCCAGGTTCCAGACTGCCACCAGCAGCAGCGACCAGCCGCAGCCCAGCGGCAGCAACACGTCGCGGTACCACTCCGCTACCGGTTTCACGGGCCAGCCGTTGGCACGCACGCGGCGCATGACCCAGGCCAGGCCGCCCATCATCAGCCAGGCCGGCAGGAAGTTGGCCCAGGCCGGATCGGCGCCGCTGCCTTCCAGCCCGCGCGAAATCCAGTAGGCGCCAACCGGCCAGATCATCAGCCAGGGACCGGTGCTGCGCAGCGTGTGCAGGACCACTTGCGGCGCCTTGCCCAGCGTTGCGCCACGCATCAGCCATTCGGAGAGCAGCCACAGGGCGGCGTAGGCAAACCATACCTCGCCGGCGGGCACCGTGATGCTGCTATACAGCGCGCCAAGCATGCCCAGCGTAGTCATGCCGAACAGCAGCCATGCCGGCAGCACTGCGGCGCGCAGGGCTGGCCAGGACAGGCGTTGCGCCAGCTTGACGAACAGCGGCGTAGTAGCGACGACCACCAGGTTGTAGGCGCTGGCACGCAACGGGCTATGCGGCTCAAAGTCGCCGGTGGTGGCGAGTTCATAATGGGCCAGCAGCCAGTTGGCAATCGTCGGCACGATCACCAGCAGCCACCATACGCCGGCATACGCCAGTACCGCATTCGACCAGGCAGGCGGGTATTGCGAGCCGTGGCGCTTCAGCGTCCAGGCGCTGAACACGGCGCCGGCCAGCAGCATCACGCTGCCCAGGAAAGGCGTGGCGAACAAGTCCGGCGACATCGGTGCAACGTGCCAGTTCAAGGCGAGCAGGAAGGCCAGCACCAGGCCCGCCAGCAGTTGTATGCCCAGGGCCAGGCCGCGTGCCATTGGCCAGGCCAGGCGGCGTCCGATCAGGGCCATGACGACGGCTGCGCCAAGGGCACTGGCAACCAGCAGGTTGGCCTGTAGTTTGCCGCTGGTGCGAAGAATGACTTCGGTCCAGGCGCCGCCGACCAGCCAGATAGCGGAGCCGGCGAGAAACAGCGCCCCCAGCAGTTGCAGGCGGCCCAGGCCCTCTTCGCCGGAATGGCTGCGGAAACGCATGGCCATGATGCAGGCGCTGATCGCCAGCAGCAGGAAGCCCAGCCACAGGTTGGAATGCATGGCGGCCTCCGGATCCAGGCCGGACACCGAACCGATGAAGCTGACCCAGGCGCCCAGCTGTACCAGCAGGCCGAAGCCCCAGGCCAGCGGCTGGCGCTGGCGCAGGCCGATCCAGACGATGCCGGCGCCTTCCAGCGCCCAGGCGGCAGAGGTCCAGCGGCCGTCGAGCGCCATCGGAATGGCGAGCGTGCCGAACACCACAGCCAGTGCGGTGAAGGCATCGACCAGCAGGCCGTAGGTGGCGCGGCGGCGCGCCAGCGAGATTGCCAGCGCGGCGTAGAACAGGCCAAGTACTAGGGCGGAATAGGCCATGCCGAATTCGAAGCCCTTGACCAGGCCGAATTGCAGGCTGGCGGCGAGCATCGGCGTGCCGAAGACCAGCGTGCCGTCGACATAGCCTTTCAGCTTGGGCGCCTCGAGGTGGGCGTAGGCGACGGCGATGCCGACGTAGTACAGGAAGAACAGTGCCAGGAAGCCTTGCACCGACAGGTAGAACTGCGGCTCATAGCGCAGCACGCCCCAGGCGGTGCCAATGGCAAAAGTGAACGCGAAGCCGAGCAGGTTCAGTGCGCGCCAGGAGCGCTTGAGGGCGATCGCCAGCACCCCGGCGTTAAGCAGGGCGTAATAGCTGAACAGGCCGACGTGGCTGCCCTGGCCGGTGGACGCCAGGATCGGCGCCGCGAAGCCGCCGGTAATGCCGAAGATGGCCAGCCATTGCGCGTTTTGCAGCACCGCCAGCAGGCAAGTGCCAAGCGTCAGCAGGAACAGCATGACGAAGGCCATGCCGCCCGGGATCAGGTGGTAGATGCGGAAGGCGCCAAACACCACCAGCATCAGCACCGCCATGCAGGTGCCCTGCAGCGGCAGGCTGACGCCTTTGTTGCTGTTGCGGATGCGCCAGGCCCATGCCAGCGCGGCCAGGTCGGCGAGCACGATGCCGGCCAGGCGCAGTTCGATCGGCACAGTGACGCGGGCGGCAGCATATTTCAGCAGGAAGCTGACGCCGATGAAAAGGATGAGAAGGCCGATCTTCGCCACCAGGTTGCCTTCGAACAGCCAGTTCCGGGCGGCGGTCAACCAGGCTGGCGGCTCGCTTGGCGGCCGGTGTGGGCGCGCGGGAGCCGGGGCTTGTTCGGCCCTGCTTGCCTTGGCAGCAGGTTCTGGACGCGGCGCAGCAGGTGGCTCGGCATTTGCGGTGGGCGATGCAGCGGCGGCTATCTCGGCCAGAGGTTCGGGCGTGGCGGCTTGCTCAATTGGCGCCGCAGGTGTGACGGCCAGTGCCGGCGCTGGCGTTGGCTGCTGCGCTTGCTCTGGGAGCACAGCGGTACGCGCTGGCAGCGGCTCGCGCTCGGCCGGCCGCGATCGCTCGACGGAAGGCGCCGCTGCAGCTGGCGGTTCCGGCGCGACGGCTGCTTGCTGGGCAGCGGTGCGTTGCTGGAGGCCGGCAAGGGCGATTTCCAACGCAGCAAGGTCGCGCTGCAACTCGAGGGCATGCTCGCGTGCCTGTCGGGCATCGCGGCGCGCGAGCCAGGCCCAGCGCGACACAAGCGCCAGCACGATAAACCACAGCAAATCCATGAATGCTCCTATATTGTACTAATGGCATTATTTTCCATCGGTAACAATATTACAAGCGCCAGCGATACCCGTATCGCCGATTGCCCAGAGGCGTATCAGGATCTGATCCTGCTCAAACCTCCGCCTCAGGAACCAGCAACAGCAGGTCCGTCGTACCCACGTCAACCCCGGCCTGGGACAGCAGGGTGGTGGCCTGGCCGCGATGATGGGTTTGGTGATTGAAGAAATGCAGCACCAATAGCCCGAGTTGCCGCTGGTTGGCTTCGCCGTTCATGCGGCGATAGCTGATGACGGCGTCCAGGTCCGCCTCCGTCAGGCCGGCGCTCCAGTCTAGGATCAGGCGGTCAAGCCAGGCCCGGTGCTCGCGCAGGGCGGGCAGGGAATCGAAGAGCGGCTGATCCAGCGCGATCGGCGCCGGCAAGGCCAACACAGGCGCGAGTGCGGCGGCAAAGCGCGGATGGACGCCGATGCGTTTCAGCCAGATGGTGTCTGCCACTGCGATATGGTTCAGGGTCGCCAGCAGGGAGCCAAAGAACGCGCCGCGGTCTGCCGTCAATTCCTTCGCCGGCAAGGCCGCCGCCGCTTCGTACAGCTTGTTGTTCATCCACTCGTTGTAGCGGGCCAGCAGGGCGATATGGGCGGTTCTTGACATGTTCTGGGGTACAATCTCGGTCTATTTGCGGAAAATTCCGTAGCAGAACAATATCATTTAAAGGTTTTCCATGAGTCTCAAATGCGGCATCGTCGGCCTGCCTAACGTCGGCAAGTCCACTCTTTTCAATGCACTGACCAAGGCCGGCATCGCGGCCGAGAACTACCCGTTCTGCACCATCGAGCCCAACGTCGGCGTGGTGGAAGTGCCTGATCCGCGCCTGAAGCAGCTGGCTGAAATCGTCAAGCCGGAACGCATCCTGCCTGCCATCGTGGAATTCGTCGACATCGCCGGCCTGGTGGCTGGCGCCTCCAAGGGTGAAGGCCTGGGCAACCAGTTCCTGTCCCACATCCGCGAAACCGACGCTATCGTGAACGTGGTGCGCTGCTTCGAAGACGACAACGTGGTGCACGTGGCCGGCCGCGTATCGCCGCTGGACGACATCGAAGTGATCCAGACCGAGCTGGCGCTGGCCGACCTGTCGACCGTGGAAAAAACCATCGCCCGCGAGCAGAAGAAAGCCCGCTCCGGCGACAAGGATTCGGCCAAGCTGGTAGCCCTGCTGGAAACCCTGGTGCCGCACCTGAACGAAGCCAAGCCAGTGCGCGCCATGGGCCTGGGCGCCGAAGACATGGCTTTGATCAAGCCGCTGTGCCTCATCACCGCCAAGCCAGCCATGTACGTGGCCAATGTGTCCGACAGCGGCTTCACCAACAACCCGCTGCTGGACCAACTGACCAAGTACGCCGAAGCCCAGAACGCGCCGATCGTGGCCATCTGTGCCGCCATCGAAGCGGAAATCGCCGAACTGGACGACGCCGACAAGGAAGCCTTCCTGGCCGACATGGGCATGGCCGAACCTGGCCTGGACCGCCTGATCCGCGCCGGCTTCAAGCTGCTCGGCCTGCAGACCTACTTCACCGCCGGCGTGAAGGAAGTGCGCGCCTGGACCATCCACGTTGGCGATACCGCACCGCAAGCGGCCGGCGTCATCCACACCGACTTCGAGCGCGGCTTCATCCGCGCCCAGACCATCGCCTTCGACGATTACATCGCGTTCAAAGGGGAAACCGGCGCCAAGGAAGCGGGCAAGATGCGCGCTGAAGGCAAGGAATACGTGGTCAAGGATGGCGACGTGCTGAACTTCCTGTTCAACGTTTAAACGGATAGTTGATTCCTGGAAATTCCGAGTCGTACCGAGAAGCCCCGCTTTCCTAGAGAATGCGGGGCTTTTTCATTCTGAGGAGCTCTGAGCTGGACATTGAAATCTGAGATGAAAGCGGGTATGTTGGCGGGTATGATCACAAAACCCGCCTCGAAAAAAGCGGGTACAAGGAAAGCGAAGCATACCTGTGTTGAACGATACCAAGTGCAGAACCGCGAAAGCCCAAGATAAGCCCTACAAACTGACTGATGGCAAGGGCCTCTATCTGGAAGTGAAGCCAAACGGCGTAAAGGCGTGGCGCTATCGTTTCAAACTTGTCCGGGAGGGCGCGGTTAAAGAAAGCGTGTTCGCAATCGGCGAATACGTTGTGGCACCAAACGGAGAGACGCTAGAGGCCGCACTGGCTCGACGGGCTGGCGGAAGTTTCACTTTGGCAGAGGCGCGTGATGAGCGGGCCAAGGCGCGCGCGCTGGTCAAGCAGGGTATCAACCCAGCCCATAATCGCCAATTGGAGCGCGTGAAGCGGGAGCAGGACAGCGCCAATACTTTCGAGGCGGTGGCGCGTGAATGGGTGGCGCTCAAGACGTGGGAGCCAGTCACCAAGACACGCAGACTCGACATGCTTGCTCGCGTGGTCTTTCCGAAAATCGGAATGTTGCCGGTCAAACAAATCACGCCAGCCCACATCCTCGATGTTATGCAGACGTCGGCAAAGAAGAACGGGCCGAGCGTGGCTGCGGAGGCCCGGCGCACAATGTCCGGTGTCTTTGAGTTGGCAGTTTCTACCCTACGAGCGGACTCTGACCCTACCTATCCTGTGCGCAAGGCGCTGCCGTCTAATAAGACCCAGCATAAGCGCGCCCTCGCCCCAGATGAAGTCGGACAGTTGTTGCGTGATTTTGATGGGCATGGCGGCAAATTCGAAACGTCGTGCGCATTCCAACTTATGTGGTGGACACTGGGCCGTCCTAGCGAGGTTGCCGAAGCTAGGTGGGATGAGTTCGATTTAGAAGGGGCCATTTGGCGCATTCCCGCAAGTCGTATGAAGATGCGCCGAGACCATGTAGTACCGCTTCCGACGCAAGCGGTTGAAATGTTACGTGCGTTGAATGGTGTGACCGGACGCCATGCATTGCTCTTCCCGAATCGGGATGATCGAACCAAGCCTATGGCGACCGCCTCTTTTCGGCAAGCCTTGTTCGTCCTTGGTTGGGCTGGAAAGTTTAGCCCTCACGCTACCCGCACCACGGGCAGCACACTGCTAAACGGCATGGGATTCCCTGCTGACTGGATTGAGCGCCAGCTTGCGCATACTGAGTCGAATGCCGTTCGTCGCACCTATAACCATGCCGACTATTTGAGTGACCGCGCAAAGATGATGCAGCAGTGGGCCAACACGCTCGATGCCTGGAAAACGAATGAGACGGGCAAGGTAGTGCCTTTGCGTATGGTGGCAGCATGAATAAGCTGGTAGATAAAGCTGCACGTTTGGCGGCAATGGAGAATCTGGCAAAGCACTTTTTGTCCAAGGCGTACAGCGGCGAGAACACCGCATCAGAACTGAGAGCGCGCCACGAGATTGCGACTGCGGAGCTCGTCTCGGGCGGAGACAATTTTGATGCACACGATGTCATGTGGCTTTTCAGTCTTCTTGAATACCGCGCAATCTCGGAAGTAAACAAGTTTGCAGCGTTAGCTCAGACGACCGATCCTGATGCGATGTTGAAGTATGGGCTCCCGAAAGAAGTGGTAAACAATGTCAAGGTGTTGAAGGCGCACAATGGACGCCAGGCCAAGAAGGTGTCGGCCAACAACGCCCGTGAATCCAAACAGGCTGCCAAGGATAAGATCGAGTTCCAAACTTGGGTGAAGAAGACAATCAAGCTGGAGGAGCATTCTGGGTCAATTCAAATTGACGATGTGCGCGGAATGAACGGGTTCAAGGTCACTTGGAGGCAAACGGACGTTACGCTGAAGTTATGGCTAAAAGAAGCAATTCCAGGCTTCTCGTTTAAGCGTGGCGCTAGAAAGAAATAGTCGCGCCGTCAGCAAATAGTATTTGCTGACGGCGGCTGGAATTTTCATCGCCGCCAATGTAATTCAAAGTTGCAGCCATCCCGGAATCAACCGGATCTTATCGGAGCATACGATGGCTGAACAAATCAAATCTGCACCGCGCATCATTCGGCGCGAAGAGGTCAAGTATAAGACGGGCCTGCCTACATCAACGATTTACGAGCGCGTGAAGGCGGGTACTTTCCCAATTCCTATCCGTCTCGGAGTCGGTGCGAAGGCAACGGGCTGGGTGGAAGCTGAAGTTGATCTCTGGATCTCGGAACAGATCAACAACCGTGATCGTGTGGCTGGGTAATGGGGCGCTCCGAAAACAATGTGGCATGCCGCCACATCATTACACCTAGCCGACCAGGGCGCTGCTCGCAACCAAGCGCTGTATTCAAGGGGCGAACACACGCTGGGGAGTGGGAGTACAACGGTAAGCCAGTTCAATTCACTGGTGACGGATGGTTTAACGCTACTGAGGTGGCGAAGCGCTTCGACAAGCGCCTGGACAATTGGTTGGCGAATGACGAAACCCAAGCCTATCTGAGCGCACTCGGCGCTGCCCTTAATACCTGGAATTCCAGGGATTTGATTCGCGTCAAGCGGGGGCGCTACGGAGGTACATGGCTCCATCCAAAGCTGGCAGTCGCATTCGCACGCTGGCTGGACATACGCTTCGCTGTCTGGTGCGATATGCAGATTGATAATATCCTGCGCGGTGGGCTGACCTTGTGGCACAAGTCGGGGAGAGCGCCCAGCGAGACTCCTGACCGCGAGGCGCTGCTGGCCGTCGTCGCAGCCGTAGTTGCCCGTCACCGTCTGTCCTTCCGTGCGGTCTATGATGCGTTAAATCGGTTTGCAGGCGTGACGCATGCGCGCGAAATGAACTGCGAACAAGTTATTCAATCTGCTGAATTCGGCGCTCGCTTGTTGGCGGGTAACGCTACGCCCGACGACTTCGCGCGTGTTGAACAGTGCCGAGCCGACCGCAACGGTGAATCTTTACAGTTGATGCTGCCATTCCTCTCTGACGTTATGGCAGGAGGTGCCCAGTGAGCGCCTGCTGCAAGACTGGCGAGCTGCGCGGCCACGAGTCCATTAATGTCAACGCCCTTGTCTCTCTGGGGCGAATGACATATCCTATTAATGTTCCCGAAAAAGAAGGAACCAGGGGTGGAAGCCTGAAAACAGTAGAGCGCACAAGCCGCGCAAGCGGCATTGTTTTGTGTGCTTGCCTTCGTGCGTCTCAATGGAGCGGCGGTGGTGTGGGAGCCTATGTGCTCGCTGGTTTCGCTTTGCTGTACCAGTCTTCCAACCCGCCATTTGCCGCTCCCCCCGTTTGGAAGCGGGGCTGCGGCGTACACCCAAACAGCAAGGAGGGCACACATGCCTAATCATTCCCGCACTTCAGCGCAAGCGCGCCCAGAATTTACTCACCCCCATATTGCTCAATCGACTTTGAGCGCGTCGGCATACGTCGAAAACCAAGATCGGTTTGACGCCACCACAGCGCAGTTGCGTTCGCTACTCTCACTGATTTCCGGTGAAGGCTTCACAGCATTTAAGAATTTGTCTGACGAGAATCAACAGCGGCTCATTTGGTTGGCATCCGATTTGACCGACAAAATCGAGAGCATAGGCAGTTTCGTGGAAATTCAATCGTGATGATTGCCTCTCAAGCCAAAGGCATTGCCGTGCCGCTGATCATCTCTTGATGACTGCGTTCTGAGACTCCGATACACCCAAACAACATGATTAATAAAGTGAAACGACTGGGCGACCAGTCGAACGGGGACTGCTACGCCGGTCCCGCTGCAAAAAGCCAGTTCAGGAGGCGCGCATGAACGCCCCGATCAACATCGAGCAACAATTCGCGGCAACTATGGCCGAGTTCGGGTTGGCCCCAAATGAAGTCATTGCCGACGGCGTAATACATCGCTTTGATGCGCCAGGCGAAAGGCCGGGGAAGCGCTCCGGGTGGTATGTGCTGTACGCGGATGCTCTGCCAGCAGGCTCCTTTGGAGACTGGCGCACGGGGGCGGTCGAAACGTGGTGCGCCAAGGGGGAGTGCGCAAGCATGTCGCCTGAGGAGAGCAAAGCTTATCGTCAACGGATCGCAGAAAGCAAAGCGGCCGCAGCAAATGAACGCGAGAAACTGGCTGAATCCGCACGCCAAAGATGCCTTGAGTTGTGGGAGCAGTCTGGGCCAGTGGAGGTCAACCATCCATATGTGATGGAGAAGGCGATCAAACCAAAGGGAGCTAGACAGTCCGGCGAGCGCTTGATGATTCCACTTCGTGACTCCGACGGAGAGTTGCACAGCATGCAGTTCATTTGGGGCGATGGTGCAAAAAAGCGCTTCAAGTCTAATGGCCTAATTGCAGGCAACTATTGCTCAATCGGAGATCTCGCTGAGCCAGGCTCGCCGATTCTGATTTGCGAAGGCTGGGCCACTGGTTGCAGTCTGCATGAGGCGACCGGTTGGCCTGTCGCAGCGGCGATGAGTGCCGGAAACCTGTTGCGTGTGGCTCAGGCGCTGCGCTCGAAATTTCCGGAAAAGACCTTGATAATCTGCGCCGACAATGATGCGGAAACTGAAGGGAATCCCGGTGTCGTCAAAGCGCGTGAGGCCGCTATAGCGGTGCAGGCGCGCCTGGCTTTACCGACCTTTGGCGACGCAAACCAGGTGGGCGGCACGGACTTCAACGACTTGCACAGAGCTCTCGGTTTGCCATCGGTGCGAGATTCCGTCAACGCAGCATCGCCGGTCCTCGCCGTTGAGGTCAATGCGACCGCTGCTGATCTGGCGCCCGCACCCGATGCTCCAGCGAATTTGCGCCCACGCTTCAGTGTGTCCGAAAAGGGCGTGTTTTACATTGGCGTTAAGCACGACAGCAAAGCAGAGGTGGACGTGGAGCTCCCACCGGTTTGGCTATGTGACCGCCTCGAAATTATCGGCCGTGGCGAGGACGATGCTGGGCGCGGGTACCGCATCGTGCGATGGAACAGTCGAGGCAGTGGCACGGAGCGCGTTAACGCATTTCCTCTGGCGATGATCGGCGAGCGTGAAGGTTGGGCGATGTTACGTGAACGCGGATTGGCTATCGCCACCACGAGAGCTGCACTCGAAAAACTTTCTGGCTATTTGCAAACGGAAGGGAGTGACGAGCTGTACTTTGTAACGGAAAGCGGCGGTTGGACACATGGTGCATATGTCTTGCCCAATGGTAAGGTTCTGGGGACGCCAACCGCCCCTCTGTTCTACCGGGGAGACAAAAGCGGCGCAAATGCGTACATGACTAAAGGCACCGTTGAAGAATGGCGCGAAACCGTTGCGCGACTGGCGCAGGGTAATACTCGCCCAATGTTGAGCCTGGCCGTGGCCTTCGCCGCACCCCTGCTGCATTTCTCTGGATTGGAGTCTGGCGGATTCCACTTGTACGGCCCGTCGGGTGCAGGAAAAACGACGTCCGCGAAGGTCGGGGCTTCAGTCTGGGGGACTCCGAGTGAACAAGTTCTGAATTGGGACGCGACTGCGCTCGCGCTCGCGAATGCGGCGGCCGCGCGGAATGATGGATTGATGCTGCTTGATGAGATGGGCCAAGGCAATCCGGAGGCCGTGAGTATGGCCGCATATCGCCTTTTTAACGGCACTGGAAAGATGCAGGGGGCAAAGGACGGTGGGAACCGCGAACAGGCCCGCTGGCGTGTCATGGTGCTCTCCACTGGGGAAATCGATCTGTCAGCTTTTATGAGCGGTGGCGGTAAGAGGACGCGGGCAGGTCAGGAAGTTCGTTTAGCGAGCCTGCCTGCGGACGTAGGAAAGGGCTATGGTGCGTTCAATCAACTCAATGGCTATCCTGACAGCGGGCAACTCGCTGAGGCAATGGAGATCGCTGCGCGCCATAATCATGGCACCGTAGGCCGCGAATTTATTGAGCGCATTGCTCCGAAAAGCGATGAGATTACTATGCGGCTGCGTAACGCAATCAAGAGGGTTCACGATGGCTTGCCGAAGGAGTGTTCGGGGCAGGTTCGTCGAGTGGCCTCCCGATTTGCAGTGGCGGCCGAGGCTTTGGAAATCGCTACAGACGAAGGGTTGACAGGATGGAACCAAGACGACGGGCACAAAGCAGTGATGGCGTGCCTCGAATGTTGGCTGGGACGCTATGGAGTCGGGAATCGTGAAGACGAGCAGATTATTACTCAGGCTGAAGCGTGGTTCGCTGCGCATGCGTGGTCCCGATTCGTCGATTGTCTCAATCCGTCTCAGCCTGCCGTGCACAACCGCGCTGGATTCCAGAAAACGATCAACGGGGCTTCGTTCTGGCTGGTCTTTCCATCGACGTTTTCTGAGGAAATTGCATCGGGATTCGACAAGGTGGCGGCTGCTGATGTCCTTGCGAAAGCAGGAATGCTAAGACGGGGTAATGATGGAAAGGCGACGAGTAAGCACAAGACGCCAGAACATAAGGACGGCGCGCGGTTCTACAGATTTGACTTGACCGTGCGTAAGGATCAAGGGGAATAGCTTCTGTACCAAAAACAAATCGGTGGAACCGGTGGAACTGTGGAACCAGCTCGCTAACTCGTAAAAATCAAAGCGATTGATAGTTCCACCGTGGTTCCACCAATTTCAGCAATGGTGGAACCCAAGTACAGACTCATGCCGAAGTAACGCCCCCCCGAAGGTGGAACATCGGTGGAACCAATAATCGCTGAAAATTCAATGCCTTAATGCGAAGGTTCCACTGTTCCCGCAGTTCCACTGCATTATTTGTGATAGTTAAGATGCCCCGCACTTTGTGTTAGGTGGTGGGGATTTTAACGGACAAGTGTGCTTGCGATGTATTTCGACATCATTTACTTGCATCGCGGCAACAATTGCGCTAGCTCAAACTAAAAGTCATACATCGAGGTGAGCACAGCAGTAAAATATAACCTTCTGAAAAGACATCTTGAGCATGAGCCGCGAAATTTCCATCTACTGTGATGAGTCCGACAAATCGGGCAAGCACTTCTCTAATTTCTATGGTGGGGCACTTGTCGAGTCCATCCACCTAGGGGAAGTAATTGCGAGGCTTGAAGCAAAAAAATTGGAACTCAATCTCGGGGCAGAAGTGAAATGGCAGAAGATTAGTTCGGCCTACGCTGTGAAGTACATGGAATTTCTGGACGAAGTTTTTGCCCTAATGGCACAGGGTGCGCTGAAAATGCGCGTAATGTTTACTCAGAATTATTACCGTCCAAAAAACCTGACGGCCGAGCAAAGGGATAACGAGTTCTTTCTGCTTTACTACCAATTTGTAAAACACGCTTTTGGCCTCGCTCACGCTGGCGTGGAGGGTGGAGAAACCGCGCTCCGCATGTACTTCGATCAGCTCCCAGATACAAAAGAAAAATGCGAGGCATTTAAAGGATATGTCCTCGGGCTGAATCAAAGTAAACCGTTCCGTGATGCTCGCATGCTTATCAAAAAGGATCAGATTGCTGAGATTGACTCGAAAGAGCATGTGGTACTGCAGAGTTTGGACATCGTAATGGGCGCTATTCAATTCCGCTTAAACGATAAGCATCTTGAGAAGCCAGAAGGTTCGCGGTTCCGTGGAAAACGGACCATCGCGAAAGAAAAGGTCTACAAGCATGTGCTGAATCACATTAAGAATTTGCACGGGTACAATTTCAACATCGGGGTGAGCACTGGAACGGGAGGGGACGCTACTGTGCATTGGTCTCACCACTATCGGCACTGGTTGTTTGTGCCCCGGGAGTATGAGACTGATGAGAGTTTTGTGAAGCGGAAATAGAAAAGCCCCGCGTCAGCTACATAAGTGTCCCAAGTGGAACTTGGGCGTTCGCTGGATACGAAGGGCTTACCCAATTATATACAAGTTATCACGGGTCCGTCATTAAAAATTGTTACGCTTAGCCGTTCATTTGTGGTACCGATGTTTGCCGAAATTGACGAGAAGGCGGAGGATTTACTTGTCATTGAGGCAATGTTTCTTGTCATGGTTGGGTCGAAGACACCTTTCCTTCTTCTGAAGGGAACGTATGATTTTAATGGCTCTGGTGCAACTTACTTTCGAACGTCAGATTAGAACTATTACGGGTGAACGACTATGACGAACTTTGATAGCTTGGTCAAAATTTTGGGAGAGATTGCGCCAATCGTGCTTGGCGCCTTAACCGCGCTAGTTAGCGTGCTCTCATGGTGGCTGTCGCATCTGAACGAAAAAAGGCGGCGCGAGCTAGGGGTACTGAAGACTCGTTCAGTCCTAATGCAACTGGCTTTAATGAAAGCGGACGCTAGTCCGCTGGAGCAGAAGGTCATCGCTGAGTTGATTGCTGAATTTCAGAAAAAACTTCCTGAAACGCCGGAAAAAAAGCCGTCGCGGGGAGATTTGCTAACCTATAAGGTTGCGCGGTTGAGGGAGTATTTGGCAAACGACAGTGCATTGGATCGAGTTGTGAAAGGGGTTTGGTAATGTCTCTTACTCCTACCGAAATGTTTCTTTATGGCTTCGCGGGCAGCGTAGCGGTAGACATTGTTACTGCGGCCAAGGTTTACGACGCGCATCAAATTGTTGTACCTGAACGTTATCATCGTTTCATGTTCTATGTCGTTCGGCTCCTAGTGGCCGTTATTGCAGGCGGCCTGGCGGTTGCCTATGACATCGATAAGCCCTTATTGGCTGCAAACATTGGCGCTGCAACTCCGTTGATTGTGCAAGCATTTGCCCAGGGCGTTATGCCTAGCGGGGCTCCAAGTGTGCCTGGCACTACAGTGCCTCCTGATCCGATTCAAGAAACACCCCTGAAATAAGCTTGTAGGATGCGAACGCGGCTTTCCTGCTGCGAGTTCGCTTAGAAGGGTGTAAGAATTTTGTCGAAACGGTATTAAATCAACGACTTACGGATTATGCGCCCCGCATAATTGATGCACGTTGTTTCCGGAAAATCGGCGGCGGTTGGCGTGTTGTCGGCATGCATACTTGTCGCATGATGATTTCACTCAAAGGCTCCAACGGGAGCCAAGCCAAAATTCTAACTTCAGATTGGGGCAAGCTATCGCCTCACCTGATTGCACGATTCTATCCACTCAAAAAAATGCCCAACGGGGCCGGTTGGGAGCAGAGCCGCGACAAGCGCGAATTGTCCGCCTTCGATAGGTTCACTGTTGACGACGGGTTCGAGGTTCACGCACCACTGTCCGATGGCAATGCGGAAATGACGCTGAACTGGCATTCCCCATTCGAATGCACTGGAGCAGAATCAAAGGCCCCCGCGTTGACTGCAATGCTGCAAACCGGGAACTTGAGCCCGATGCTTCAAGCCGTGGTTGAAAGGACCGGCTTCCTGGAAAATGGTGCCTCATCCGCTCTCGATAAATTGGCGGGTCGAACTGGCATCACAAAGCTCAATTCGACTCAGGTGTTCTCAGGTATGCCACCGCTCAAGCTATCCATAACGTTGCATTTTCGTGCATTCCACGACCCACTTGCTGAAGTGCGCGAACCTATCAGGCAGATTCAGGAATGGGCCGTGCCACAACTGCTTTCGTCGGATGGTCTTGTTTCTGGTGCTATCGAGGGCGCAGGTGAACGAGGCTTCATCGAAACAATCTTTCCATCGATTTCGCCCCAGATCATTGGAATGCGTTATGGGGACAGGACCTACGAGCCGATGGTGATTGAAAGCGTGTCGGAGCCTATCACCGCTGCACGGTCTGAGAAAGGAATCCTTGTTCAGCAAAGCATTCAGATTACTTTATCAACCCTTTCCGCCATCGACCGCCGAGACATCGGTAGGATGTACCGACTGTGAGTGATCTAGCTTAGTCCATGACCTGCGGGCTAAATGATGACGATCAAGGGGTAAAATCTGGCATTTCAGCCAATTTTATAATTCATCCCCGAATTATTAAGATATCCATGTCATCTAGAACATATACCGAAGAGGAAGTACAAGACCTTACCGACCGCGTATTCCTCCTGAAGGAGCAGGTGGAGTCTGGAAAGCTGAAATTCGCAAATCGGGAACTCGCCGATGGATTCTTCAAGAGTTACGATGCAATTCGTCTCCGCCCAGATGGCAAGGTTGATCCATATTCACTGGACGGACGTGTGCGCGCATCGACGCTGGCCATCGTCGCGATGAAGCAGCGGGAAGATGCCAAGAAGTCGCTCAGTTTGGAGCAGGTTCAAGAGGAGTACTTTGGGTTTCTCTTCCGAGAATTTGGTTGGCTGTATGAGCAGATGAAGAAAGCAGACGCGACGCCATACGCGGTATCTGAGGTAGCCGGGCGGGATGACGGCATGATGGATCACCTCTTGGAAGTACTTCCTGAAATGGTCGATGTTGTCCGTGAATTCTGGAGTTCTGTTGCCGAGGTGGCGAGCTACCATGTGCAAGATAGCCGCCAATTAAAGGCTGTATTCGCTGGCGATATATTCCCTGCGCACTGGGAAAATGCCGTTTCGACCGCTGGTCTATATGTAGATACCATCATCTTGCCCTGCCCCATTACGCGGCTGGGGACGATTCTGAAGGCAATGCCATCGAAAGAAGTCGTCAAGATGATCGTCAAACATGTCATGACTGCAATGACCTACAGGGACATTGCTCTTGCAGGCGTTACCCCTCCGATTGCGATGATTGTTCCAAATCCGGATGACGCGGGTGAAGAGCTGCGCGAAGGATTGATTCATCGCGCGACTCCAATGATTTGCGCTCATGCAAAGTACCTATTTGGTCGCACGTTCGAGGGTCTGGAAGATCTCCAGGAATTCTGTATCTACTTGGAGACCGTTGAGCAGGTAATGAAAGAATTGAAGGGGCCAGATCGATTGCTCTTTGACACTGAATGGGGTTCGGACCCCCTTCAGCAACTGGTGAGGTCTATCAAGGAGAATCCCCAGCTATCGCCGATAGAAGGTAACGCGGGGTTTCATGTGTTTTCCGCGTGCACTGGACGAATGTCTCAGGCTATGGGCGCGCAGCAGACTGCTTATCACTTTGGTGGCTCTCCATTCATTAACGCTGAAACTTCCTGGTTACATTACACGTGGATGTTGGAATATGAAGGGACGCCGCGCGGAGACGACATGAGCAATCGACATAGTATGCACGTTGTGCGTGCTTTGGCTGCTGAATCACATAACAACCTTGAATGGCTGGGCAACGTCCCATCAGAGACGGTACTGGAAATCCGAAGGCGCGGCTTGGCCGAAGAGCTGCGTGAGCTTCTTGGGCGTGGCGTTTCCGATCTGATTGGGATTAATCCGGACAACTATTTCCGCACTGCTGACCAAGTAGTTGAGAATCTCGAGACAGCCTTCCGCAAGCACCAAAAGGCGTTAACGGAAGCGCGACAAAAGAAGCTGAAGCTTTACGGAATAGACGTCGGAGCATGTATGGTGACAGGCGCGGTCGGCGTAGCGGCTGCCCTGACTGGCAACACGACTTTGGGCGCGATTTCTGGTGTACTTGGTGTGTCTGGTCTGCCGAATCTCAAGGACATCAAGACGAAGTTCAAGGAAATTGCGGCCGAAGACAAGTTGCGCAAGGAATCTCCCACCGGCTTACTGTTTAAGCACGCTAGGAAGCATTGATTGTCTGAGCGAACGACATGCCAAGCTGTTCAAAATCGAACGATTTCGAACACCGGCAGCGCGGCATGTCCGAAAGTGAGCCAAATTAGTTTCGGACAGCCCAGTGTATTCGGACACCCTTTTCGGACAGTTGCCGCCTGACTCTTTCGCGTTCATAATCAAAAAGAGTCATGGGCGGTTGCACACGCACTGGGCTTCGAGTGGACCTGTATCGATATGGGTAGTTGCAGCTTCCTATCGCTGGGGTCGCTTGACTCAAACTTCTTGCCAAGTTTCAAAGTCATTTTCATCTCATAGTTCCTCTACTGAGGGAGTGGGCATGTGAGCAAGGATGCCCCCGCTTAACTTTCCGACGGAGAAGCGGGGGCAATTCTTTGCGAATCCCCTCGCTAGCATCCATATCGCAGCAATCCACGGTTGATAGATTCAACATCGGCTACTAGCTACCGACGGATTTGTACTGCGCCCCGCCAATCTACCGTTGTCGTGCAGGCCCCGCGCCGCACGAAAGTCGATGTGATTTCGTGCAGTTCCTACATGTGCGAGCGAAAGACTGCACGATTAGGAAAACAGCCTTCGGCAATCCTATTTTCGAGTTGCATTATCAAGCCTTCTTAACCAAGGCTTGAAATATGATCTCGATCAACATCACCTCAAACACCTCTCACCTCATCGTCGACAGCTCCGCCCCAAGCGATCTCAAGCGCATGTACGCCGACGCTATGCGCAACCGCAGTACGGCACGTGCGGCAGAGGAAGTCGTTTCCACGCTGACCCAACTGGTTAGCGAACTAGCCACCCAATCGCTGATGGACAAAGCGGTGCGTGCTGCTGCCGCTGGTGGAAGAAGCGTTACTGATGAACTCCACGCCATGCGGGACGAAATTGCGGAACATTCGCAACGGGCGAAAGCCGAGGTTCAGGACTACGCTGCCCACTGCGCCGCGCGCCAAGCCGAGGTCGCCCCCACCCTGCTCGCGTGCATGAACGAACAATTGTCCATCGATAGCACTGCGACGGAATTGAAGGTACGTATCGCCAATTTCGAAAATGCGCGACAACGTTGCGTCGAGCGTTACAAAGAAGCAGGTCTCGGGGATGAGGAGATCGCGCGCATTGGGCTGAAGCCCACATACGAAGACCTCACCCTCTGGCAACGTGAGCTTGAACAGACATCAAGGCGCAAGGTGGCACTCAATGATTTCATGCGTTCTGCCCCCGATTACGACTTGAGCCTATTGAATGGCGACGGCGCAGCCAACATGCTGTCCGAGGTTTGAATGGCGCTCCGACTCAATAACGAGGCGTGGGCATCGATCCGGCGCTTGTATGAGGCCGGGGCGACAGCCCAAATCCTGGCTCCACAATTCGGCATTACCCCAGGGGCCATCTACCGGAAGAGCAATCTCCAAGGCTGGGCAAAGGCCAAGAATCACTCGCAGACCAACTGCGACCAGCTCGCAGGCATTTCGCAGTCGATCAACCGCTTGGCGGCGGCCATCGAAGGCATGAACAGAAAGTGAAAATATGATGATCGTTGACCCGGCCCCAGCGCCGCCAACACGACAGATGCCCGTCGAACGTGAAGTTCCAGCGCGCCAAGCGCTCACTCGCTTCGTGCGGAACACGAGCCGCCCGGAGGACATGGAAACCCTGCGCCACAACCTGATTGCCGCTCGCATCGTAGCCGGCCTAAACGGTATCGAGGCTGCGGAGCGATTCGGTTATGCAAACAGTACGCAACTTAGCCAAATCGAATCGGGCGCGCGCAAGGTCCCAAGCGACTGGGCATTCCTGCGCCTGGCCTCCAAGACATACGGGGTGTCCACCGACTTCCTTCTGGGACTTAGCCCCCACATCGAGTTCGATAGCAAGGTAACGCAACAACATGCCCTCTTGCGCAAAACAGAGGCGGTTATCGGAAGCGTCGCCGAAACTTTTGCGACGGCACTCATTCGGTTCGCCTCGCAAGAGCAACTTTCTCGCGTAGAAATAGAACGCATTAACAGTGCTGCCGTGCGCTTAGAGGAGGCAATGGCGAAGTTGCGTGAGCGTGGCTTTGACGATTTCCCAGGCGGGTCCGTAATGCTGGCGGCAGTCGACGAAATCGTACAGGCGGCGGAACCGCTGGTGAGGAAAGTGAAGCAGTACCAAACCATTGATGATTACCTTGCCGGAATGCGCGAGGGAAAAATACCCGTGATTCAGTACCTGACTGAGCGATACGACGAAAAAGCAGTCAGAGATGACGTATTGCAGAAGGAGCACAGACAATGACGCAGACTTTCCCAATGTTTAGCCGCGCCGAATGGAAGCAGCGCCGCAGTGAAGAAAATAAGCGCCGACACGCAGAACCCGTCCGCCGAGCCCCAGGGTGGGATGACACCCTTCCAGTGGCCTGCATAAGCATCAGTGCCGCCGCTCGGCACCTTGAGGTAAAGCAAAACGAGCTCTTTGCTTGGCTGAGCGAAAGCCAATGGATAGCGAGGAACGACGCTACAAGCACTTGGACCGGCTGTGAGGCCCCCATTGAGCAAGGATGGCTCGCCATACGGCGAAAGTCCATCGGATTTCAGCGGTACGTTTATCAGGTGGTTGTTACTCCGTGTGGCCTCAATGAGTTGACCCGGAGGTTCTATGGCATCAAATAATGCCGAGCGACTCGCGAAGCACAAGCGCAATTTGCGGGCCGAAGGTTTCAAGCGATTATCCGTGTGGATAGCGCCGGATTTGGCTAATAGGCTCGTCGCCGAACGGCGGGCCGGTGAATGCGGTGGACGTGTACTTGAGCGCCTGCTGCTAGGTAAAGCCGTGCCGCGTCCTAAGTATGGGCGGTGAAAACTTTCGGGATTTTCTTACACATATGCGCCTGCGCGCGCATGAGGGTGGAACACTAGCTGAGGCGCGTAGTTCTATGAGGCGTTGATCGGGTTGGTCATGACAGCGGCATCACTAAAGCCTAATTGCCAAGTGGGCAAATCTTTGAGTTACTATTGGTAAACTGATTCCGAAAGAAGCGCCCATGTATAACTTGTTTGTAACTGCAAATCCAGAAGGCTGGAACTCCCAATACGCACTCATCGATAAGAGTCGTTTTCTGGAATATACACGTGAGCACATTGCTGCTGCTTATCAAGTACTGACCCCGTCGCATATTGATGCTTTGATGTCCTACCCCTGCCTCTTTGCGATAGAAGGCAAGGATTATCCGATGAAAGTAGGGCGGCTAACTAATATCACTGACAAGGGAGGTCGCTGGTATATCGAATTCATTTTCGAGAATCATATTCTGCCAATTCCCTTCACTCTCATCGAACCGTTCACTAGCGCACTAGATATTCGAAAGTGGGAGATGAATCGGACGCATTGGGCAGTCAAAGATGTGGATCTTCCAGCTGTTCTACTTGCTATTGGCGTTGCAGTTCTGCCGCCACTCAATATAGCGAATGGTGCGGCTGGGGGGGCGTTGCCAGCAATCGCTGACACTCAGCAGGTAGTCGAATCGGTAAGTGAGTTCGTTAGCCTTGTCCTGACTGGAAACGAGGGTGATGAGGACGCGGAGGTGTTTTATCGAGGGCATTCAGACCGTGCGAGTTATAAGCTCGTACCTTCGGTGCTAAGGCACGATAAGGAGGGCAATTATCAATATCGCGACAAGGAGCACTTGATCTATCGGGAGCTACTGGTCTCAAACTCAGCGGACTTTGAAGGAGACAGGTTTGCGCTCGACCACCTTGTGCGAATGCAGCACTATTCGTTACCCACTCGCCTATTGGATATCACCAGTAATCCATTGATTGGACTTTATTTTGCATGTAATTCTGAACAAAAAATCGACAAGGATGGTGAGGTGATCGTAATGACGGTCGGCCGCGACAACATCAAGTACTTTGATTCTGATACTGCAAGTTGCCTTGCGAACCTCGCGCGCTTGCCGAAGAGCGAAAAAGATACCATCGATTGGCAAGTCCCGAATTTTAACGATCAGCCAGCAATCCACCGGCTTCTACATTTCATTCGAGAAGACAAGCCCTATTTTGAGAATAGGATTAATCCGGATGATTTGAAAAGTGTTCTTTGTGTAAAAGGAAAACGTACTAACAGCAGAATTGCATCTCAAGCTGGGGCATTTCTGCTATATGGGCACGATGCAGTGCTAGGGGAAACCGGAAATCACCAGATCGCGGTCAAACGAATCGCAGTACGCAATAAAGTGACCATTTTGAAAGAGCTTGACCGCCTAAACATCAATGACAGTACAGTCTTCCCCTACATCGAAAAATCAGCCGAATATATTGCAAAAAAATTCATGTTTAGAGCTGCTGAAGAGGCGGACTTAGCCTGACGATTGCATACATCGCAAATCTAACTATGGACTATCATATTGCGCGGATAAATTACCACTATCGCAAGCTCCACATGACCCGGCAGTGGGGAGCGTCAACGCAGGCTGGGGCGAATGTGGAGTTCGAGGCCTATGTTTTCTTTGAGGTTTGTTTTCACCTGAAAGATTGGATAAAGTTTGATGCTAGATACGATGCACGGCTCCACGATGTTGAAGCCTATGTCAACCAAACAAGGGCGCTACGAATTCTCCACGATCTATGTAATAGGCTTAAGCACAGGACTCTGAGCCGGCCCAAGACGGATATCGGGCCTTTTCTGATGACTTCCACAATTGAAGTTGGTCCTGACGGTGCATATCAGCAATTAAACCGCTTGGAGGCACAAGTCGCCGGAGAGACTTTGTGCATGTACGCATTAGCTGAGCAGGCGATGCATTCTTGGATTGCATATTTCAACGCTTATCCGGTGCTACGCCCAGCATCAGGTTGCAACCTTGCATCACTAGAGTTTAAGAGTTGATTTGCTCCTCCTGGACTGCCGGGTCCTGGGTGGCACGGGGAATATCCATGAGGCCATGTGCTCGGCGGAATACCAACCCAGGTTAAAGGCCACTTACAACCGTTCGAGCTGGTATGAGACGGCCAACTTGGTCTTGAATCGATTGAGCGCCAATTTGAGATGCAGTAGACTATGGATGTGCCATGAAAATGCGGCTGGGACCGTCCGCCGTCGATTCTCCTGTAATCGTAGCCACACCCAATTGACCCTGCAAGGCACCTCGAATCCTTCTATTGGTGGAATTAACACTTCGCGATCAACTGCGCCTGATAATGAGTGCAAAGAAAAAGGGCCAGACGAATCTGGCCCTCCCGCTACAGCTACTTCCGACGGCAGGGCTGTACAGACTTTCTAGTCTATCGGAGCGACCCGCTTAGTGAGCTGCCAACTTGATCGAATTCTAAGTGAACCGTGTCGGGTGTTCAAGCTGTCAGATGCACGGGGATCGGTTGGGAGGCTTAAGAGCAGCGGATTTCCGAAAGTGGGTATAAAAGCGGGTATGAAATGGCCGATATGAAAAACCTATGTAGTGCTGACAAGGCGTATCGGTCGCACTTTCTGTTTAACGTTTGATGCAGGCCAGCGCCCTCGCTGCCGCGCTGGCGGCGCTGCTGTTGACTGCGCCGGCGGTGGCGCAGCAGGGCGCCTACTTCCACAAGAAATTTGATGGCACCATCGGCGACAAGCTCAAGTTCAGCATGGACTTGAAAAATGTCGATGGCGTCATTTCCGGCACTTACCGCTATGCGGGCAAGAAATCCGAGCTCTTCCTGAAAGGCAAGGCCGCACCCGACGGCACGCTTGTGATGGACGAGCAGCTCGCATTCAATCCCACGGTCACGGGCCGCTTGCGCGCGGTGCTGCGCGACGGCAGCCTGCAGGGCAGCTGGCAATCGCCGGACGGCGGCAAGAACTTGCCGCTGGTCGCCCACCAGACTTCTGAAATCATCATCCCGCCGAAAAAGGCGCTGTTGGCCGGTGCGGTCGGCAAGTATCGCCTGTCCGCGATCCAAGGATTTGGCGGTGCCAATACCATGTGGGACCTGAGCCGCGACAGCAAGGGGCGCTGGAGTGGCCGCGAATCTTCGATTTCCGGCGGCACGCGCCAAGGGGGCGACATGGGCTTGAGCAAGAGCGACGAAAAGCTCCTCGCCAGCACCCTGGTCGAAGTGTTGCCCGACCTGTCCGTGCGCCTCTCGGCTGGAGGCAAGTTGCTGCTTACCGTGCCGTTTCGCGAAGAAGGCATGGAGTACGGCCTGAGGGAGGCCTTCGACGACAATCTGAAGGCCTTGTCGCCCAGGACTACGGTGTGGGATGAGCAGCTGTACCTGCTGGCACAGGAAAACACCACCTTCTACCGCTCCCTCTATACCGCACTGGTCGAGGATCAACCGGCCCGGGTGCTGCTGCGCTACTCGGTCGTCAGCGCATCGCTCGAATTGACCATTAAGCCGGCCGGGTGCTGCGACAATGCGGTCCTGACCTTCGCCCGCTCCAACTGATCGAGCGGGGATTGCCGGCCCAAGTCCTGCCTTGCGCGGTGTTTCTATCGAATTTCAAAAATGGGCTATCAAGTCGAGAAGATGTCCCGCGAGGACATCGATTGGATTTATTCGGTCGCGGCGCTCGCCGGGTGGCATTGGTACCTGCACCCGCGCCAGTCGGCGGAAGTGATGTGGTTGGGTGGCGGATTCACGGTCGACCGGGCTGCGGGAAGCTTCATGTTGTGGTTGGCGCGCCGAAGGGAGATGCCCGCAGACCACTACCTGTTCCACTGTAACGAATGGACATTGCACTTGTGGCAGGAAGATCACTGCGAATATTCGGTCGAGGACATGCCAGCAGGCCCTGAGGACAACCTGGAGCAGGCGCGGGTGCTGGTCGAGAAAGCATTCCAGTCCGGCGGGTGGCACCTTACTGGCAAAAAAGACGACATTTTCGCTGTGCCTGCCAATGGTGCGTGGTACAGGCTATATCGCCGCGGACCCATCTCCAATCAAGTTGCTATTGAAGGCCAAGCCCGGATTCCGCCAAAATTGCTAAGCAGCCTGAAGGAAGAAATTACGGCGGCTTTTGCAGTATTTGGCGATTCGGGACGCGGCCCCACGATAGGAGCTACAGGCTGGCCGATGATCCCTGTTTTCGTCGCGGAGGACAGGCGGGGTTGATTGTTACTTGGTCTTTGCCTCGTGCTCGGCGATCGCTTTGGTGAAGCTATCCATCAACGGGTTCGGCACGGCCAGCGACAGCTGGTAATGCTCGATCTTGAAGCCCTTGCCAGTATTGACCAGCACGCCGCTGGCCTGGCAAGTCCCCATCTGTGTGTTGAGCTGTTCGTCGAACCACACGTATTTCTTGTCCGGCGAGAAGTAGACATTGCGCTTTTGCGCGGTGAAGCTCCACGCCTTCTTGCGATCCCAGAAACGCTTGGCCCAGGCCTTGAATTCCTGGTAGCTCCACACCTCGCTCTTGTCGGTGCCGATGAACACGGCGTCCGGCGTGAACTTGTCCCAGTAGTCGGGGCGGGTGTTGGCTGCGTCGTCGTGCCAGCTGTCGACGAAGGCGTTGACCTGCTGGCGGAATTCGCTGTCCGGGTCGACGGCCAGAGCGCTGTGCATCATGAGGACGGTGGCGGCGGCGATCAGCAAGCGTTTCATTCGGTTGTCTCCCGGGTCAATGTTGGCGAAATAGTATAATCGTTGGATTGTGCACAGCATCCAGTAAAGAAAATGGCCTCACCCAACGAAAACGCCAGCATGGCACTGTTCTGCGACTTCGAAAACGTCGCACTGGGCGTCCGCGACGCCAACTACGAGAAATTCGACATCAAGCCGGTGCTGGAACGCCTGCTGCTGAAGGGCAGCATCGTGGTCAAGAAGGCTTACTGCGACTGGGACCGCTACAAGGGCTTCAAGGGCCCGATGCATGAGGCGAATTTCGAACTGATTGAAATCCCGCACGTGCGCCTGTCCGGCAAGAATTCGGCCGACATCCGCATGGTGGTCGATGCGCTGGACCTGTGCTACACCAAGGCCCACGTCAACACCTTCGTCATCATTTCGGGCGACTCCGACTTTTCGCCGCTGGTGTCCAAGCTGCGCGAGAACGCCAAGCGCGTGATCGGCGTGGGCGTGAAGGATTCCACCTCGGACCTGCTGGTGGCCAACTGCGACGAGTTCATTTTCTACGACGACCTGGTGCGCGAATCGCGCCGCCAGCGCCAGGCGAGCCGCGATGCGAGCGAGCAAAAGCCGAAGCGCACGCCGGAAGAAGAGAAGCGCCGCCGCGAAGAGATGGACAAGCGCCGCAACCAGTGCGTGGAAATCGCCTACACCACGTTCGATGCGCTGGCTGCCGAACGTGGCGAAGGCAAGATCTGGGCTTCCGTGCTGAAGGAGGCGATCAAGCGCCGCAAGCCGGATTTCAGCGAGTCGTATTACGGTTTCCGCACCTTCGGCAACCTGCTGGAAGAAATGAAGGCGCGCGGCCTGCTGGAATTCGGCCGCGACGAGAAGTCCGGCGCCTACGTGTACCGTAGCAGCCAGCCGGTCGTGCTGCCGGTTGAAGCGCAGGTCGAGCAGGACGCTGGAATTGTGGCGGACGCCGTTGCAGCGGAGGCGCAGGAACTCCATGAGGAAGCTTCTGCTGCCCCCGGCGAGCCGGCAGGCGACGCGCGCCGCGAACGCGAAGGCCGCGACGGCCGCCGCAACCGCGGTAACCGTGGTGGTCGCGGCCGTCGCGGCGAGGGCGATGCGGCTGCAGGAACTGCGGCCGCCCCGGTCGAGGTTCCAGCCGATGCCGAAGTCGCTGCCGTGGCTGCGCTGGAGGAGGTGGCTCCAGTGGTGGAAGTGGCGACCGAAGCCCCGGCGGAAGCGCCTGCTGAAACCCCGGCCAAGCGCACCCGCGCTGCTGCCAAGAAGCCGGCGGCCAAGAAGGCCAGCTCGCGCGGCAGCAAGGTAGCGCAGGCGGCTGCCGATGCGGCGGAAGCGGTGCAGCAGGCCGAGGCAGTGTTGGCTGCGGTTGCGGCTGATGCGGTGGTAGCCGAAGCAGCGGCACTGGAAGCGCCGCCAGCGGAAGCCGCGGCGGAAGCCAAGCAGACGGCGCAGAAGCGCGTCAGGAAGCCCGGCACGCACAAGCCGTCCGCGCGCAGCAAGCTGCCGAAGAAGCCGAAAACAGAAGCTTAACGTTCACGATTCGCCGCGCACCGCGCGGCGAAGTTTTTTCTGCCATACTCGCAAGCACTATGCCCTTCATCTCCGAACTGACCCTTTACCCGATCAAGTCCTGCGCGGGCCTGTCGTTGAAGCACGCGACCCTGACCCGCGCCGGCCTGATGACCGAGCAGATCTACGATCGCGAGTGGATGCTGGTCGACGCCGGCGGCGTGGCGCTGACCCAGCGCGACCATCCGCGCATGGCGCTGATCGTGCCGCGCCTGAAAGCTGAAGCCATGGAGTTGCGCGCGCCCGGCATGCTGCAGCTGGAAATCCCGCTTGGCCTGCCCGACCCGGACCGCGCGCCGACGCTGCAGGTACAAGTCTGGGACGACAGCGTGCTGGCCTACGATTGCGATGAAACGACCGCCACCTGGTTCAGCAAGTTCCTCGGCATCGAATGCCGCCTGGCGCGCTTCCACGCCAACGCAAAGCGCCTGACCAGCGGCAAATGGACTAACGGCGACCAGCACCCGACCCTGTTCTCCGACGGCTACCCGATCCTGGTGATCGGCACCGGTTCCCTGCAGGACCTCAATGAAAAACTGCAGCAGCAAGGCCGCCAGCCCTTGCCGATGAACCGCTTCCGTCCCAACCTGGTGGTGGGAGACCTGGACGCCTTCGAAGAAGACTACACCGAGGAATTCCGCATCGGTGAGGCCGTCCTGAAGCCGGTCAAGCCCTGCGCGCGCTGCCCGATGCCGTCGGTCGACCAGGCCACCGGCGAATTCGGCCCGGACCCGCTGGACATCCTGCAAAGCTACCGCGCCAAGCCGGAAGTCGATGGCGGCATCTGCTTCGGCATGAATGCAATCGTAGCAACAGGTGATGGCATAAAACTATCGGTTGGCGACCCAATCGAGGTTACACTGTCGTTTTAGTAGTGAATATCGGCAGGGCGATGGAGATCACGCAGAAAATCACGGGCAAGCAGCCCACATTGGCGGAACTGGCGGCAGAAAACCAGTCTCTGCGCGCCCGTCTTGCCTACCTGATCGAGCAGGCCGAACGCAATCACTCGATCATGACGCGCCACCAGGCATTCGACCTGGAGATTGTCGGCGCGGCCAGCTTCCCCGAGCTGATTGGCACCATTTTCCGCACCCTGCCGGTGATTTCCGACCTCGATGCTGTGACCCTGTCGCTGGTCGACGTGGATGACGATATCCGCACCGTGATGGAAAAGCTGGGCGTCGATTTCGCCGACTTTCCCAACCTGGTGTTCGTGCCGGACACGGAGAGCCTGACCTTCGAGATCGAACCGGGCCAGGCGCCCAAGCCCTGCCTTGGCATGTTCGACGCACGGAAGCACGGGCCGCAGTTCCCGCAGCCTGGCATGCGCCTGCAAAGCGTGGGCGTGGTACCGCTGCTGCGCAACAAGCGGCTGATTGGCTCGCTGAACCTGGGCAGCGCCGACCCGACGCGTTTCTCGCCCAGCCTGGGCACCGATTTCATCGAGCATATGGCCTCCATCATCGCCATCTGCCTGGAGAACGTGATCTCCAACGAAATGCTGAAGTACATGGGGCTGACCGATGCGCTGACCGGCGTGTTCAACCGCCGCTACGTCGATCGCCGCCTGCTCGAAGAAATTGCGCGCGCACGCCGGCAGTCCTATCCGGTGTCGTTCATGTACATCGACATCGACCATTTCAAGCGCGTCAACGATACAGTCGGCCACGGCGGCGGCGATGAAGTGCTGCGCGAAGTGGCCAACCGCATCAAGGCGGAGCTGCGGCTGTCGGACGCGCTGGCGCGCTTTGGCGGCGAGGAATTCGTGGTGCTGCTGATCGATGCTGACCTGGAGAGCGCGACCTATGTGGGCGAACGCATCCGCGCCGGCATCGCGGCCAGCATGATCGAGCTGTCGCACGGCGTGAAGGTGTCGATCACGGCTTCGGTCGGCGTGTCCAGCCTGGCGCAGGTGCCTGATGACGTGTCGCCGGAAGAGCAGGCGACGCAACTGATCGAACAGGCCGACGAAGCCCTGTACCAGGCCAAGGAAGGCGGCCGCAACCGAGTGATCCGCTACGCTGCGTAGAACCGGCAACCCGGTGTCTGACCCGCAGGGTCAGACACTGACTTACCGGTTTTCAAGCCAGCAGGTCGTTTTCCGCACGCGCCACTTCCTCGGCCGTGCCGCGCAGTACCACCACGTCGCCGGCTTCCAGCGTGGTGCCAGCATCTGCATCCAGCCGCACTGTTCCGCGACGGATGGCGGAAATTTCGGCGCCGGTGCCATCCAGCCCCAGGTCCTTCACGCATTTGCCGATGCAGGAAGCCTGCTCGCCCAGCGGCACCGAGTGCAGGCGCACCATTTCCGACTCTTCGCCGCTGTCGCTGGCGCCGTGGAAATAGCCGCGCAGCGAGGCGTAGCGCTCTTCGCGGGCGCGCTGCACGCGGTGCACCACGCGCCGCAGCGGCACGCCCAGCATCACCAGCGCGTGCGATGCCAGCATCAGCGAGCCTTCCATCAGTTCCGGCACCACTTCGGCGGCGCCAGCTTCCTTCAGGCGGTCCAGGTCCGAATCGTCGTGCGAGCGCACGATCACCGGCAGCTCCGGCGCCAGTTCGTGCACCAGGTGCAGCACCCGCAGCGCCGAAGGCGTCGAGGCGTAAGTGATCACCACCGCCGAAGCGCGCTTGATGCCGGCTGCCACCAGCGACTCGCGCCGCGCCGCGTCGCCGTAGGACACGTTGGCGCCGGCGGCTTGCGCCTCCTGCACCCGCAGCGGGTCCAGGTCCAGCGCCTGGTAAGGAATCTTCTCTTCGGTCAGCAAGGTCGCCAGCGACTGGCCCGAGCGGCCGAAGCCGGCCACGATCACGTGCTTCTGCGCCGACATCGTGCGCGCTGCGATATTGGTCAGGTTCAGCGACTGCATCATCCACTCGTTGGCGGAGAACTTCAGCACGATCTTGTCCGACTGCGCGATCAGGAAAGGCGCCAGCAGCATCGACAGCACCATCGAGGCCAGCACCACCTGCACCACGAAGGGGTCGACCAGCTTCATGCCGCCCACGACGTTGAGCAGGACGAAGCCGAATTCGCCCGCCTGCGCCAGCGCCAGGCCGGTACGCATGGCAGTCGAGGTGGAGGCGCCGAACAGGCGCGCCAGGCCCGCGATCAGGGCAAACTTCAGCAGCACGGGCCCGGTGAGCAGCACCAGTACCAGCCACCAGTTTTCCAGCACCACGCGCGCGTTCAGCAGCATGCCGACGGTGATGAAGAACAGGCCCAGCAGCACGTCGCGGAAGGGCTTGATGTCTTCCTCCACCTGGTGCTTGTACTCGGTCTCGGAGATCAGCATGCCAGCCACGAAGGCGCCCAGCGCCATCGACAGGCCGGCCTGTTCCGTGATCCAGGCCGCGCCCAGCGTCACCAGCAGCAGGTTGAGCATGAACAGCTCCTGCGAGCGGCGCAGCACGACAATGGTGAACCACTTGCGCATCACTTTCTGGCCGACAAACAGCAGCAGGAGCAGCACCACGGCCGCCTTCAGCCCGGCCAGGCCCAGGGTCTTGGGCAAGTCGGCCGGATTCTGCGCCAGGGCCGGGATCAGGATCAGCAGCGGCACCACCGCCAGGTCCTGGAACAGCAGGATGCCGATGATCTTGCGTCCGTGCTCGCTCTCCAGCTCCAGGCGTTCCGTGAGCAATTTGACTACAATGGCGGTCGACGACATCGCCAGCGCGCCGCCCAGTGCGAACGAAGCTTGCCAGCCCAGCTGGATCGAGGGCGGCAGCAGGAAGTGGATGAGCCAGCCGAACAGCATGGTGGCGGCAATGGTGAGGCCGACCTGCGCCATGCCCAGCCCGAACACGATCGAGCGCATGGCCATCAGCTTGGGCAGGGAAAACTCGAGCCCGATCGAGAACATCAGGAACACCACCCCGAACTCGCCCAGCAACTCCGTCGCGTGGCTTTGCTCGGCCAGCCCCATGGCATGGGGGCCCAGCAGGATGCCGACAGCCAGGTAGCCCAGCATCGGCGGCAGGTGCATCATGCGGAAGGCAACCACGCCAAGGACGGCGCTGCCGAGGAGGAGGAGGGTCAGTTCAAGGGGGGAGAACATCCGTTGTTTGTTTTGTCTGGCAAGTTTTTTGCTTATCTAATTCGGCTATACTTCGGGCATGAGTTTAACCCATGAAAAAACAATGCTGAAATCTTTTGATGCCAAGACCGCAACACGTGCCCTGGAACTGGCGCGCGAGGCCCTGCAGATCGAAACGGACGCACTGGCAGCGCTGAATGCGCGCCTGGCCACCGACGAAACTGTGGGCCGGGCGGTGTCCTTGTTGCTTCAATGCAAAGGGCGCGTCGTGGTGTCCGGCATCGGCAAGTCCGGCCACATCGGCCGCAAGATTGCGGCGACGCTGGCCTCGACCGGCACCCCGGCCTTGTTCGTGCACCCGGCCGAAGCGGCGCACGGCGACCTGGGCATGGTGACGCCGGAAGACGTGGTGATCGCCATTTCGTATTCCGGCGAAGCAGCCGAACTGATGGCCATCCTGCCCGTGGTCAAGCGCATGGGCGGCCACGTGATCGCCATGACCGGCAAGCCGGCGTCGAGCCTGGCCAGGCTGGCCGACGTGCACCTGGACGTATCGGTGGCCAAGGAGGCATGCCCGATGAACCTGGCGCCGACCGCTTCCACCACCGTCACGCTGGCGCTGGGCGATGCGATCGCGGTGGCGCTGCTGGACCTGCGCGGCTTCAAGGAAGAGGATTTTGCCCGTTCCCACCCTGGCGGCGCCCTCGGCCGCCGCTTGCTGACGCATGTGCGCGACATCATGCGCAAGGATGGCGCCATCCCGGCCGTGGGCCTGGAAACGCGGCTGCCCGATGCTCTGCTGGAAATCACCCAGAAGGGCATGGGCATGACCGCCATCGTCGACGCGGCCAACAAGCCGGTCGGGGTCTTCACCGACGGCGACCTGCGCCGCATGATCGAAAAAGTCCAGGACTTCAGCAAGGTCGTCATCAAGGACGTGATGCACCTGAACCCGCGCACCATCGGCCCCGACCAGCTGGCGGTGGACGCCGTGGCGGTGATGGAAGAATTCCGCATCAACCAGATGCTGGTGGTGGATGCCGACGGCACGCTGGTTGGCGCTCTGCACATCCACGACCTGACCCGCGCCAAGGTGATCTGATGACGCTCGAACGCGAAGACCTGCTTGCCCGTGCAGCCAGGGTGCGCCTGTTCATCTTTGACGTGGACGGTGTGCTGACCGACGGCAGCCTGACGTATGGCGCCGACGGTGAAATGGTCAAGACTTTCAATGTGCACGACGGCCTGGGCATCAAGCTGCTGCAGGAAGCGGGCATCAAGACCGCGATCATCAGCGCCCGGCGCACGCCGATCGTGCTGGCACGCGCCAAGGACCTGGGCATCGATTACGTGCACCAGGGCGGCCACGACAAGCTGACCCCGTTCAAGGCCTTGCTGGCCGACCTGGGACTGGCGGAAGAGCAGGTTGCCTTCATCGGCGACGACGTGGTGGACCTGCCGCTGTTGAGCCGTGTGGGCTTTGCGGTCAGCGTGCCGAATGGCCGCAAGGAGGCGCACGATCGCTCCCACTACATTACCGAAGCTGCGGGCGGCCGCGGCGCGGTGCGCGAGGCCTGCGAATTCGTGCTGCGCGCCAGCGGCAGCTATGACCGCGTGATGGCCCAGTTCCTGGTGTAAGGGCAAGCGATGCGTAACCAGAGGACCGCCCACCGCTTCCGCCTGTCGATCGGCATGATCTTCGTGCTGCTGGCGGCGCTTGGCAGCTTCTACCTGCTCGAGCTGCTGAACCGCGCGGACGAACAGATGCAGGCCGACAAGCGCATGAACGAGCCGGATTACATCATCCATAACTTCTCCTTCGTGCGCATGACCAAGGATGGCAAGCCAAGCTATATCATTGCCGGCGACAAGCTGACCCACCGCCCGGTCGACGATTCGTCCGAGATCGACAATCCGCGCGTGCACAGCCTGGCCGGCGAGAAGCCGCCGATGGAGATCGTGGCGAATACGGCGCGCGTGGACGACACCAACAGCCGCGTCACCCTGAACGGCAGCGTGACGATCGACCGCGCGGCATCGCCGCAATCGCAACTGCTGCACCTGGAATCGGACAAGCTGGTGATCTTCCCGGACGAAGACCGCATGGAAACCGATCATCCGGTGAAACTGCGGCTGGGGGATACGACTGCTGCGGCCAACAGCATGCGCGCCAATAATGCGACGCGCGAAATGCACCTGGCCGGCAACGGCACGCTGCAGATTCCGCCCAAGGCCGCGGACCAATAACTGAGGAATGAACATGAAACGACTACTCTTGTCGGCAGCCTTGCTGCTGGGAGTCGCCGCTCCGGCGCTGGCCGAGAAAGCCGACTCCTACAAGCCGACCAACATCAGCTACGGCTCGATGGACATCGACGACGTCAAGCAGGTTACCATCCTGCTGGGCGGCGTCAAGCTGACCCGCGGCACCCTGACCATGACGGCCGAGCGCGCCTACGTCAAGCAGACGCCGGAGGGCTTCCAGCAAGTGACGCTGTTTGGCGACGGCAAGAAAGCCACCTTCCGCCAGAAGCGCGACGGCGCCGGCGACCAGTGGGTGGAAGGCGATGCCGACCGCATCGAATACGAGGAACAGGTTGAACTGGTGAAGATGTTCAACAAGGCCACCATCCGCCGCCTGGAAGGCGGCAAGCAGAACGACGAAGTGCAGGGTGAGTTCATTTCTTACGACAGCCGCAAGGAATTTTTCAGCGTGCGCAATTCGGCCAGCGGGGAGAGCAAGCCCGGCGGCGGTCGCGGCACCATGGTGATCCAGCCGACCCGTACCGAACCCCCAGCGACGCCGACGGAGAAGAAGTAAGCATGCAAGCAAATAACTGCGCCAGCACGCTGGTCGTGCGCGGCCTCCAGAAAACCTATGGCAAGCGACAGGTGGTGCACGACGTTTCGCTGCAAGTCGATTGCGGTGAAGTGGTCGGCCTGCTCGGTCCCAACGGTGCCGGCAAGACTACCTCTTTCTACATGATCGTCGGCCTGGTGGCTTCCGATGCAGGCACCATCGATATCGGCGGCACCGACGTGTCGAGCCTGCCGATCCACAAGCGCGCCACGCTGGGCCTGTCCTACCTGCCGCAGGAAGCTTCGGTGTTCCGCAAGCTGACGGTGGAAGAAAACATTCGTGCCGTACTGGAACTGCAGAAGGTGGACGGCAAGCCTCTGCCCAAGGCGGAAATCAAGCAGCGCCTGGAATCGCTGCTGGCCGACTTGCAAATCGAGAAGCTGCGCGAGAACCCGGCCCTGTCGCTGTCGGGTGGCGAGCGCCGCCGCGTGGAAATTGCGCGCGCCCTGGCCACCAACCCGCGCTTCGTGTTGCTCGACGAACCGTTTGCCGGCGTGGATCCGATCGCCGTGATCGAAATCCAACGTATTGTGCGTTTCCTGAAGGAGCGCAATATCGGTGTGCTGATCACCGACCATAATGTGCGTGAGACCCTCGGCATTTGCGACCGCGCCTACATCATCAACCAGGGCGCCGTGCTGGCCTCGGGCCGCCCGGACGACATCATTGCCAACGAATCCGTTCGCCGCGTCTACCTCGGCGAACACTTCCGCATGTAAACGAAGGCCATGAAACAAACACTGCAACTGCGAACCTCGCAACACCTGGCGCTGACGCCGCAGCTGCAACAATCCATCCGCCTGCTGCAGCTGTCCACGCTGGAGCTGCACCAGGAGTTGGAACAGCTGCTTGGCGACAATCCCATGCTGGAGCGCCTTGACGACCCGCTCGACCACTCGGTACGGCTGCTGGCCGATGGCGCCATCAGCCAGGGCAACGGCAATGGCACCGAAGCTCCCGCCACGCCTTCGGCTGAAGGCCCGCAAGGCGAGGGCGGCGAAGCCCCGGCCGCTGCCGGCGAAAGCGATACCTATGAAGGCGGCGACCATGAAGCCGGCAACGGCAGCGACGACGCCGACTGGAGCGCCAGCGCCGGCAGCAAATCCGCCGACGACGAAGACAGCCGCCCGCAACTGGAAGCTTCCGGCTGCACGCTGCGCGAACACCTGCTCGAGCAGATGCGCGTCACCGTGCAGGAGCCGCGCGACCGCGCGCTGATGGAACTGATCATCGATGCGCTGGACGAGAACGGCTACCTGGAAGAGCCGCTGGAAGAAATCCACGAGCGCCTGCCGCCCGAGCTGGAAATCGAACTGGACGACCTGCGCTGCAGCCTGGTGCTGCTGCAAAGCTTCGATCCGCCCGGCGTCGCCGCACGCAATGCCTCCGAATGCCTGGCGCTGCAGATCAGGCGCATGCCCGGCGTGCCGCTGGTGACGCGCCGCATGGCGCTGACCATCGTCGAGAAGCACCTGACCTGGTTCGCCCAGCGCGAGTTCACCAAGCTGAAGAAAGCGCTCGACTGCGACGATGAAGACTTGCGCGAAGCACAGTGCGTGATCCGCCAGTGCAACCCGCATCCGGGCGCCGAATTTGCGTCAGGCGAGTCAGACTACGTGGTGCCGGACGTGATCGTGAAAAAGGGCCGCGGCGGCTGGATCGTCACCCTGAACAACGACGTGGTGCCGCGCCTGCGCGTGAACGCGCTGTATGCCAACCTGCTCAAGCAAGGCAAGAGCGAGTCGCAGATGAATGGCCAGCTGCAGGAGGCCAAGTGGTTGATCAAGAATATGCGCCAGCGCTTCGACACGATCCTGCGCGTCGCGGAAGCGATAGTAGAAAGACAAAAGAACTTTTTCAGTCATGGCGCAGTGGCCATGAGACCCCTTGTGTTGCGTGAAATTGCTGATACACTGGGACTACACGAGAGCACTATTTCTCGCGTAACAACTCAAAAATATATGCTCACCCCGCATGGCATGTTTGAGTTGAAATATTTCTTTGGTAGCCACGTCGCGACCGAAGCCGGGGGGGAGGCTTCCTCGACTGCGATACGGGCACTGATCGTGCAATTGACAGGAGCAGAAGACCCGAAAAATCCTTTATCCGACAGTAAGATTGCGGACATGCTGGGTGAACAAGGCATGGTGATTGCGCGACGGACTGTTGCCAAATATCGAGAAGCGTTGAAGATCCCTCCAGTTAGCCTCCGCAAATCGTTGTAGTGCAGTGCATGGGTTCCTCTGTGCGTTTCGGCGTGCACGAACTCGAGAGCGACATCATCTTTAGGAGTGTGTATGAATCTCACCATCAGTGGACATCATGTCGAAGTGACCCCAGCCATTCGCGAGTACGTGCAGAACAAGCTGGAACGAGTCAAGCGCCATTTCGATCAAGTAATCGATATTGCTGTCATCCTGACTGTAGATAACCTCACCGAGAAAGAGAAACGCCAGAAAGCCGAAATCAACCTGCGCATGTCTGGCAAAACTGTTTACGTCGAAAGCCTGTCGCAAGACCTTTACGCCGCCATCGATACCCTGATTGATAAACTGGATCGCCAGGTCATGAAATACAAGGACCGTGTGCAGAACCACAGTCATGCGGCCATCAAGCATTTCCCGGATACGTATGAGGCACCACCCACCGCCATGTAAAGGACTGGCCGTGCAGCACACCAAAGGGCGCAATTGGCGCCCTTTTTTGCGACCAGTGTGCGTTAGAATATTTGCATGAGCGAACACGTACACACCCAACTCTCCAACGGTACCGGCTTCATCACGCTGGACCGCCCCAAGACCCTCAATTCACTGTCCCTCGACATGGTGCGCGCGATGACGCAGGCGCTGCTGGCATGGCGCGACGATGCGTCGGTGGCGGCGGTCGTGGTGCGCAGCAGCAGCGAACGCGCGCTGTGCGCAGGCGGCGATATCCGCTTCTTCCACGACGTCGGCCGCGGCAATACGCAAGGCGGCAGCGCGCTGCTGGAGGACTTCTTCACCGAAGAATATGCGCTGAACCATTTAATCCATTTCTACCCCAAGCCTTATGTGGCGCTGATGGATGGCGTGGTGATGGGCGGCGGCATGGGCATCGCGCAGGGCGGGCCGGAGTGCGGCGTGCGCATCGTCACGGGCCGTACCAGGATGGCGATGCCCGAGGTGAACATCGGCCTGTTTCCCGACGTGGGCGGCAGTCACTTCCTGTCGCATGCGCCGGGCCAGCTTGGCATGTGGCTCGGCCTCACCGGGCTGACGGTCGGCGCCGCGGATGCGCTCTACCTCGACCTGGCTGACTACTTCGTGCCGGAAACTGAACTGGCCGGACTGGCCAAGCTGTTCGAGTCGACGCCCGGCAAATCGTTGCGCGATGCTGTCGCGGTCTTTGCCGGCCCGCACAACGCCTTCGCCGGCGACAGCGAACTGGAAGCGCAGCGTGCCCTGATCGATCAGCATTTCTCGGCGGGCTCGGTACCCGCCATCATGGATTCGCTGCGAGGCGACAGCACGCCTTTCGCGCAGAAATCGCTGAAGGCAATGGAATTGCGCTCGCCGCTGATGATGAGCGTGACCCACGAGCTGCTGAAGCGCGGCGCGTCGCTGGGCGTGTCCGACTGCTTGCGCATGGAGCGCAACCTGGTGCGCCGCAACTTCGAACACGGCGAGATTTTCGAGGGCGTACGCGCCCTGGTGATCGACAAGGACAACCAGCCGCAGTGGAATCCCGCAACGCTGGCCGAAGTGACGCCCGCCATGGTGGAGCGCTTCTTCGAACCATGCTGGCCGGCCTGGGCGCACCCCTTGCGCCACCTCGCATGAGGGATCTGGACCGGATCGACCGGGGCATCCTGAATATCCTGCAAGAAGATGCCAGCACGCCGTTGCGCGAGATCGCGGAGCGCTTGCATTCGTCGGTCGCGACCTGCCAGCGCCGCATCGAAAGGCTGCGCAACGACGGCGTGCTGGTCAAGGCTGTCGCGCTGGTTGACCGCGCGCTTGCCGGGCGGCCCCTGACGGTATTCGTGTCGGTCGAACTGGAGAAGCAGAATACCGACATCCTCAAGCAGTTCGAGCACCGCATGCGTTCCGAGCCCGAGGTGATGTCCTGCTACGAAGTGGCCGGCGAGTTCGACTTCCACCTGATCGTCACGGTGGAGTCGATGGAAGAGTACAGCGCCTTCACACGGCGCGTTTTCACCTCGCACCACAACGTCATCAACGTCAAGAGCCTGTTCGCGATGAACTGCTCCAAGTTCGAGACCAAGCTGACGCTGTAGTCACGGCTCGCAGCTGTAGCGCAAGCTGTCGTCCAGCGCGAGCGGCAGCACCAGCGTATGGAACTTGCGGGCGTTGGCATCGGCGCACAGCTTGGCGCGCGCTGCGGGATCGCTGCTGTATGGCGCAGCATACTCCGCATTGAATACCGGCTTGCCGCTGGCGATGAAAGCCTGGTAGCCCTCGCATTCGGCGAACTCATGGCATTGTTCGTTGACGGCGAAATCGAAATCGCCTACCAGGTCCTTCAACTGATCCGTATCGTTTTTCAATGCAATGGACATTCCCCGGTGGTGCGCTTCGCTTGCCAGGAATCGGTTGTAATCGAGCTGCGTGGCGGCGGTAAGGGCGAAGCCGCTGTTGTTCGCATAGCCGTCCACGTTGTCTGCTTCAACGCCATTGCATCCCTTGGAGACTGCCAGGTCCAACCGCGCAAGCATGATCTTCCGCACAGTTGCCGAGCGCGTGTCGAGCCATCGCTCCCCTGCCCAACCTTGCAGGTCCTTGCCCATGTCGGCTGGCGCAAAGCCGGAAAAGTCGGGACGCCAGTTTTCGGAGCTGCCGGCTGAAAAATAGCAGACCACTTTCTTGCCGCTCGCCTTCAATGCCTGGACGGTAGCAGGCGCTGTATCGAACAGATCGATGTCGTACACGGTTGCCGGATAGGCGGTATTGACCGTCCCTTTCAACTGCCACTGCCAGGTATCGCCCAACGCAGGTTTCCAGTAGGCGGCTGGTGCGCTTGCAGGCGGCGGCGTATCCGAACTGCTTCCGCCGCCGCATCCGCTCATCGTCGCCAGCGCCAGGCAGAAGATACTGATCGGAAGCAGCCGCCGGGTGTGTTGTCGCATCAATTCATCCTTGAAAATATTGGCCGGCAATAGTTTCACGGACGGCTTACGGCATGCTTACTCCCTGGCGCTCATGTGCTTAGGTCAGTGTCGTCCCAGTCATCTCCTGGCGCCAATGCCCAGGTGAACGAATGGCGGCGCTCATGAACGGCTCCGCCGTGCGCTATCGGATCGAAGTCTTTGGGCACGGTCATGCTCCCCATTTGCGCGCTCCTGACAGCGTTATGCGCGCAGTAGAATTTGTATTCCATGAAAATGACCTCGCCGGCCGCGCGTAATGAAGCGCTCGCCGCGAAGTCGGCGATATTGCCATCCCAGTCGGGCAGGAAATCAAATAACATCGCCTCGATGACTTCGTCGGATATTTGACTGGCGTCCAGCGTCGGCACCTGTGCAAAACCCAAGATCCAGGCCAGCGCCCACATATTCTCCAGCCTCCAGCCGACAGTTTGGCCATGTACTGCTTGGGATTCGTGGCGCGGCAGATCGATCAAAGCAAGTTCGCTCTCCGTCATTGCGGCACGCAGGTCGTTTCGCTCGATATAGCCCTGCAGTTGGGCGGTTTCGGCCAAGCGTACAGGCATTGCCGCCCAGGCAAATACGGCTTGCAGTGCCATCAAGCGCCTGCATAGCGTTTGCGCATCACGCAAAGTGATGTCCAGGTCGGGAAGTGGCAAGGAATTCGCGGGCTGAAAGCCGAGCGCCATCAGTTCGCTGAAAACGCGTTGCTTCAGTTTCAGTGCGATGCTGTTACCTGCACCGGACGGCGCCGTGATGGGAGTGTATTTCGGCCATTTGGCCTGAGGATCCAATGCAGACAAATCCTCACCATACAGCACCCTTCCGTTTGAATCCCGCATGGACGAGGGAGTGAACCAGACTGCATCGAGCGCTTCTGCGATCACCGACAGGATCTCGTATCTTTCGTCATCGGCTTCTGCGTCGGGCTCGCAGCTTGTGCCAAGCGCGAAACCGAATTTCTCGGTCAGGGCGAGTACCCTTGCCTGTGCAGGAGCGTGCGGGAAGCGTGCGAAATAGCCGCGCATTCCGCCCATCTGGTCCTGCCACGCTTGTCCGCTGTAATAATCCGGATCGTGGGTGATACTCAGGCGTTTCTTCTTCAGCCATCCGCCGGTCGTCACTTCGATTTCGCTCCACGCGTCGTCGGTGCCCGTGACTTTGAACTTTGCATTCAATTTCTTCAGGACTTCGATTACTAGCCCAGGGTTTATTTCCTGAGCGAATAGCGAAACAGGTTCAGTTGCCATCGTTTGAGTTTCCTTTGTGTCGCCGACCTTTACTCCAGTCGGTCGCGAGCGATGTTGTTGCGTATGGCATAGGCGGCCGCCATCGTGGAAAGGCAGGGCAGCCAAACCCATAGGAGTTCAGATTTAATTACAGTCAAGCCGGCGGGGCCCAGGAAGCGCCCCATGGTCAATGGCGATACGCGGATAAACTGGACCGGGAAGAAATGCCGCTGATCGGAGAATGGCCACCAGATGGCTGCACCGAGGCCGCCGGTTGTCAGCATGTCGAGCAAGGGATGCGAAACGCAGGCAACCGACACGAACGCCATCGTCACCCATCGTTTCGCGTGCAGCCACGGTGCGGCCAGTGCAGCCAGCATTCCCAATGCAAGTGCAAACGCGATCGAATGCGATGCCCCGCGGTGGCCAAGCTGGTTCGCGTATTCGATGCCGAGCTTGAAAGCGATGACGTCCATGTCAGGCACGATTGCCGCAACCATGCCTGCGAACAGCAGCCGGCGTGAAATGCGGTCCGGGCCAAGTACGACACCGAGTGCCAGCGGAATCGCTGGGTGGGTAAGGATGGTGGGCATGGTGCAGAGGAAATTAAAGCGGCACCTGGCAGAACAGGTTCACCAAAAACGAAACGTCGAGGTATTTGCGGCCAGTCTTCTGGACTAGTGTCGGGATTCGCTCTCTGACTGCCAAATAGAAGGAGGCATCCATTACTCTTTGGGACAGTCGACCGGAGGCAACGGGCCGAATACGACCTCGGAGTCAGCCGGGCCGGAAGTCTGCAGGATGTAGACGACGTTGGCTGCGCTGTCCACATACATCATGTGGGCGCGACCGCCTGGCAGCATGCCAGGTGAATTCAGCGTCATGTGTCGCGTGTCGCGCAACTTCTCCGGCAGCTTCGGTACCGTAGGCCACTTTTCGCGGGTGCCGGAAGGCGACACGAAGCCGGCGTAGTGCGCAGCCGTGCAGCGCCAGATTGGTTCCGGCTCGGGAGGTGCAGCGCCCAGCGCCGCTGCAAGCAGTAATGAGATCGCCATATGCAAATGATAGATCAAAAAGCAGGCGTTGATTTGTTTTTAATTGTTACCGGCGGCTGAGCTGCGGCCGGGCGGGAGGCGCGCCGCTTTCCATGCGGATGCGCAGTTCTCCGTCTTCCTTGACCAGGAGAACTGCGTATGAATGGGACGTGGTCTCGAGGCCAGCCTGGTCGCTCCGCGCGACACCGCCGGTGACCATTACCGACTGGTCACCGAGTTTTTCGAATGCCAGGCCTTGCCAACGGAACGTGACAGGCGGCTTCCAGCTTTTCGCGTATTCGTTGGAAAGCTTGTCAAAGCCAATTTCTTCTTTCCATTCTCCGCCAATGAAAATGGTGCCGCGCCGGGAATAGCGGTTGGCCAGCGCCTTGCGATCGCCGGCGGTGAGGTCTTCTGCATAGGTGTCCATGAAGAAGTGCGCGAGATCGAGGATATCGGTTGCCGCAGGATCCGCGCAGGCGATCTTTGGCAGTGGGCCGAAGATCACGATGGAATCCAGCGTGCCCGCGGACTGCTCGACGTAAGCGCTGCCGGCTTTGACATCAACGTACATGACATGCGACTTGCCGCCCGCATAGGCGCCCGCTGTGTTGAGCAGCATGGACCTCTTCTTACGCAAGCGCTCCGGCAAGGCCTTCAGCACCGGCCATTTGGCCGCGGTTCCGGATGGCGAAACGAAGGCGCCATAGTGCTGCGCCGTGCAGCGCCAGGCCGGATCGGGATCGACGGGCGCAGAACCGGCAGCCGCTGCGGCCAGCAAGACGAGCAAGCTCATTTTTCCTTCAATTCCCTCATGCGTTGCGGGATCAGATCCATCTTGCCTTCAACGTTGAACTCATCGCAGCTGTCCGCGACTCTTTGCTCTTGGTCACCCTCTTTGGTGAAGTAAAGCTTCTCGCAATCGCAACGCAGGCGAGCCTTGAGCTGCTTGCCCTGCTTGAGTTCCGCAGTCCAGCACGAGTCGGCACAGCCGCAGGATTGGTAGGTCAGGACTTCGCCTGCACGTGGCCAGTCCAGATTGTATTTGTGATGCTGTCCAGCTGCCTGCACTGCAGGAGTCAGGGCCAGCATCGCAAGCAGGATGAGGATAGGAGTTGATTTCTTCATATCGGCGAATGTTAGCATATCGCCAAGTGAGAAAATTTCTCACCGCTATAGAGGTAATCGGGAAATCGTTTCGCCTGGACTGCCTATGATGATCGCTCGTTGTTTGAAAGGAGAGCATCATGATTGACCACGTATCCATTGCCACCCGCGACCTGCCACGTGCAGTGGAATTCTACAAAGCCTGCCTGGAGCCGCTTGGCTACAGCGTGCAGCACGAAGACGAAGGCCAGGCCATCTTCGGCGCCGACGGCCACTGGGCCTTTGCAATCTACCCGGCGCAAGGCGATGCGCCGCTGGTGGGCCAGCGCGGGCACATTGCCATCAAAGCGCCGTCGCAGCTGGCAACGCACGCCTTCCATGCCAACGCCATGGCGCAAGGCGCCGCTTCTTTGCGCAAGCCGGGCCTGCGTCCCGACGTCAACGAGCGCTATTTTGGGACGATGATCACCGATCCTGACCAGCATACGATCGAAGTGGTGCACTGGCTGGATTAATTTGGTGCACGCGGCCGGCCGGCGGCTGGCCCGCATCTTGCTGTAACGCTTGGGTCATCAAACTTCACCCAAGCGCTCATGACCAACATACGCTCAGCCCACCCGGCCGATGCTGCTGCCATCGCTGCAATCTACAACCACTACGTTTCATCCACCACCATTACTTTCGAAGAGGCCGAAGTCGGTGTCGACGACATGGCCGGCCGAATCACGAAAGTGATTTCATCGAAGCTGCCCTGGCTGGTGCTGGAGCAGGACGGCAAGATCCTGGGCTACGCCTACGCCAGCAAATGGAAGGAGCGCTCCGCTTATCGCTTCTCGGTCGAAAGCTCCATCTACCTGCACCAGGAAGTGCGTGGCAAAGGCTTTGCGCGCAAGTTGTACCAGCATTTGTTCAACCTGCTGCGCCAGAGCGGCGTGCATCTCGTGATCGGCGGCGTGGCGCTGCCGAATGAAGCCAGCGTTGGCCTGCATGAAAAGATGGGCTTCCAGCCTTCGGCGCGTTCAAGGAAGTCGGCCGCAAGTTTGGCCGGTGGATCGACGTCAGCTACTGGCAGCTACGCCTGGAGTGATCAGGATTGCTCGCGGTGGCGCAGCACAACGGTTTCAGTCGGCGCGAAGTGACGCGCCAGGCGTTCGGCCATATAGACTGAGCGGTGCTGGCCGCCGGTGCAGCCGACGGCTACCGTCAGGTAGGAGCGGTTGTCGCGCTTGAAGTGCGGCAGCCATTTGGTAACGAAGCCCTTGATGTCCAGGAACATCTCCTCCGCGCTCTCCTGCGCATCGAGGAAGGCGATCACCGGTGCGTCGCGGCCGTTCAACGGACGCAAGGTGAGGTCGTAATACGGGTTGGGAATCGCGCGCACGTCGAACACGAAATCGGCGTCGAGCGGCACGCCGAGCTTGAAGGCGAACGATTCAAAGAACAGCGTCAATGGCGCGTTCTCGCTGTGCACCAGGTCCTTGACCCAGGCGCGCAGTTTGTTGGCACTCATTTCCGACGTATCGATCACGTGGCCAAGCTGCTGGATCGCGGACAGGCGTTCGCGTTCTTCGGCGATGCATTCGATCAGCGTGCGGCGTGCTGCAGGATTTTCGCCAGGGGCCAGCTCGTGCGACAGCGGGTGGCTGCGGCGCGTTTCGGAGAAGCGCGCCACCAGCGAGTGGGTATTCGCGGTGAGGAAGATCACCTTGACCTCGTGGCCGTCTTCTTTCAGCTTGCGGTATTCGCCGGGCAGGCTGGCAAGGCTGGAAGCGCTGCGTGCGTCGACCGCGACGGCCAAAGCATCCGTTCCCTCGATTGCGAGGCGATTGATCAGGTCCGGCAGCAGGGCAGGCGGCAGGTTGTCGACGCAGTAGTAGCCGATGTCTTCAAGAACATTCAGCGCAACGGATTTGCCGGAGCCGGAGATGCCGGTGAGTAGGATGATTCGCATGTGACCGATAGTACCATTAGTCCGAATCAGTCGCCGGACATGGCCTGTCGTTGGTGAAGCAGGGGTTTCGCCGAGCGGGCTCGGCGCCTGCGGAACGGGCCCGCTATGCATAGCGGGCTTCCTTAGCAACATGAGTCATGGGTGGGGCTAGTCCCCACTCATGGCCTGGCGTTGCCGCTCCATGAATTCCTGCAGCGTGTCGATGCCGCGCAGTTGCAGGATGGTGTTGCGAACCGCAGCCTCCAGCAGCACCGCGATGTTGCGGCCGGCTGCAACGGGAATCACGACCTTGCGGATCGGAAGTCCCAGCACGTCTTCGGTCGGGAACTGGAACGGCAGGCGTTCCACCTCTTCTTCCAGCGCCGAACGGCGCACCAGGTGCACGATCAGCTTCAGACGCATCTTGCGGCGCACGGCAGTCTCGCCGAAGATCGCCTTGATATCCAGCAGGCCCAGGCCGCGCACTTCCAGCAGGTTTTGCAGCAGCGGCGGGCAGCGGCCTTCGATCATGTTGGGAGCGATGCGCGCGAATTCCACCGCATCGTCGGCCACCAGGCCGTGCGAACGTGAAATCAATTCAAGTCCCAGCTCGGATTTGCCGAGGCCGGAGTCGCCGGTAATCAGCACGCCCACGCCCAGCACGTCCATGAACACGCCGTGCATGATGATGCGCTGCGCCAGCTTTTTCGACAGGTAGACGCGCAGAAAGTCAATCACCTGCGCTGCAGGCAGCGGCGTGGAGAACAGCGGGATATTCTTTTCGTCGCAGATCGCCAGGATGTCAGGCGGGGTCTCGAGCCCTTGCGCGATGATCAGCGCCGGCGGGCCGCCTGCGATCAGTTCACCGATCACATGGGCGCGCGTCAGCGATTTGAGGCGCTGGTAGTAATTGATTTCCTGGTGGCCGAACACCTGGATGCGTCCAGGGTGAATCGTATTCAAGTGGCCAACCTGGTCGGCCGCCGAAGCGACGTCGCCGGAGATCAGGCGCTCGCCGCCTGGAAAGCCGGCGAACCAGCCCAGTTGCAGGGTTTCGCGATTGTCGTCGTACAGTCTCTGGATCGTCAGCGGCGTTTGCAGCATGTTCAACCTGCCGCTTGCAGGCTAGGCTGCCAGTTGACGATGCGGCTGTAGACCGATTTCGGGTCCGGGTCTTCCGTCAGTGCCTGGCGGAAGGCGTCGTCCGAGAACATTTCTGCGATCTCGGAGAGGATTTCGAGGTGCTGCTGCGTCACGTGGTCGGGGATGAGCAGGAAGAACAGCAGGTTCACAGGTTTGCCGTCCGGCGATTCAAAAGGAATCGGTTCGGCCAGGCGGACAAAGGCGGCCAATGGCGCCTTCAGGCTCTTGGAACCCTTGATGCGCCCGTGTGGGACAGCGACGCCGTGGCCGAGGCCGGTGGAGCCCAGGCGCTCGCGCGCGAACAGGTTGTCCGATACGGTGGAGCGAGCGATGCCGCAGTTGTTCTCGAAGATCAGGCCGGCTTGCTCGAAAGCGCGCTTTTTGCTGGAGACTTCCAGGTCGAGCTGGACGTTCTCTAGCGAAAGGATTTTGCTCAGGTTATTCATGACGCGACATTGATGTGCTTTGCGAGCGCATTATAGGCCTCTTTCTCAGCCGTGTAACTCGAATTTCACGCAATGTTTCTGCGTGGAAAAATCCCTTACTGGCGGGCGTTGCGCAAATTGGACGGCCGCTGTGCACTACTAAAGTTGGTGCGCCATGGGTTGATATCAAGGCCGCCTCGGCGGGTATACCGTGCATACACCGTCAAGTGTTGCGGCTTGCACTGGCGCAGGATGTCCGTGAAGATGCGCTCGACGCACTGCTCGTGGAACTCATTATGCTCGCGGAAGCCGATCAGGTATTTGAGCAAGCTTTCCTGGTCGATCTGCGGCCCGTAGTAGCTGATCTGCACGCTGCCCCAGTCGGGCTGGCCGGTGACCAGGCAATTTGACTTCAGCAAATGCGAGACGAGGGTCTCCTCTACTGGCAGCTCGTCGAAGTTGGCTTTCAAAGTTTCCGGCTGAGGGGAGTAGTTGTCGACGTCGATGTCGAGGCGGTCCAGCAACTGGCCTTCCAGCTCGCCCATTTCCAGTTTTTGGAAGTCCTCTTGCATGGTCAGGGTGACATGCACGCTGCCGCCGGCGGCGGCGGAAAGGTCTTGCTGCAGCAGCATTTTCAGCGCGTCGGGGCCGGCCAGCCTGGTCTGGTTGAAGGAATTGAGGTAAAGCTTGAAAGATTTAGATTCGATCAAGTTTGGCGAATCGGCAGGGATGGTGAAGCGGGCCACCGCCACTTGCGGCTTGCCGCGCATGTTCAGCCAGGACAGCTCGTAGCCGTTCCAGATGTCCACTCCGAAGAAGGGCAGGGTGCCTGTCAGGCCCAACTCGTCGCGCTTGCCCTGGCGCGGGATGGGGAACAGCAGTTCCGGCGCGTAGTCGGTGCGGTAGGCGGAGGTTTTGCCGAGGGGGGAGTGTTCTGGGAGGTTGGACATGGCGGACTTTTCTTGAAACGGTCTGCCAGTTTACCAAAAACCGGTAAATCCGGGTCTGACCCGCAGGGTCAGACCCCGTACGGTCTCGAAGTCGCGGGGTGGGTTCGAGGTCTTTGACTTTCGACGACGATCAACGGCGCACAACCAACACCAACAGCGGTAGCGCAGACAGGGTCTGACCCTGCGGGTCAGACCCTGGTTTACCGGTTTCAGAGGAACAGCTTGTACACCGGATTCTGCGACTCATCCCAATAGCGATACCCCAAGGTAGCCAGGAACTGCGCAAACTTGTCCATATCCTGCGGCGGCACCTGCAAGCCAATCAGAATCCGCCCCACGTCGCCGCCCTGCGAGCGGTAATGGCACAAGGAGATATTCCATTCCGGCGCCATCGAATCGAGGAAGCGCATCAGCGCCCCCGGCCGCTCAGGGAATTCAAAGCGATACAGCAGTTCATCCTTGGCCAGCACGCTCTTGCCGCCGACCAGGTGGCGCAGGTGCGACTTGGCCAGTTCGTCATGGGTCAAATCCAGCGTCTTGAAGTTGTTCTCTTCAAAGCGCCGCGCAATCGACGACGACTCGCTGCGATCGGCAATCTGCACGCCGACGAACACGTGCGCCTGCTCCTGGTCGCTTATCCGGTAATTGAACTCCGTCACATTGCGCGGGCCCACCAGGCTGCAGAAGCGCTTGAACGAGCCGCGCTGCTCCGGCATGGTGACGGCAAACACGGCTTCGCGCGACTCACCGAGTTCGGCGCGTTCCGCCACGAAACGCAAGCGGTCGAAGTTCATGTTGGCGCCGCTACAGATGGTCACCAGCGTCTCGCCCTGCACCGGATACTTGCCCATTTCCGAGCGCTCGACATAAGCCTTGGCGCCGGCTACGGCCAGCGCGCCGGAAGGCTCCAGGATCGAGCGCGTATCGGTGAACACGTCCTTGATCGCCGCGCAGATCGCATCGGTATCGACCACGATCACTTCGTCGACAAACTGCTGCGCGAGGCGGAAGGTTTCCTCGCCCACCAAGCGCACGGCGGTGCCGTCGGCGAACAGGCCAACGTCGGACAAGGTGATGCGCTCGCCGGCCTTGATGGAGCGGCCCATCGCATCCGAATCCATGGTTTGCACGCCGATGACCTTGATATCCGGGCGCAGCTGCTTCACATAGGCGGCTACACCGGCAATCAGGCCGCCGCCGCCGATCGGCACGAAGATCGCGTGGATAGGGCCGGAATGCTGGCGCAGGATTTCCATGGCAATGGTGCCCTGGCCGGCGATCACTTCCGGATCGTCGAATGGGTGCACGAAGGTCAGCTTCTGCTCTTTCTCGAGTTGCAGGGCGTGGTTGTAGGCATCCGTATAGGACTCGCCATGCAGCACCACTTCCACGCTGGCGCCGCCGCGGCGGCGCACGGATTCGACTTTCAGCAGCGGGGTGGTGGCAGGCATGACGATGAGGGCGCGGCAACCGAGTTTGGCTGCGGACAGGGCGACGCCCTGCGCGTGATTGCCGGCGGAGGCGCAAATGACGCCGCGCTTCAATTGCGCGTCGCTTAGATTCGCCATCTTGTTGTAAGCGCCGCGTACCTTGAAGCTAAAGACGTCCTGCATGTCCTCGCGCTTGAAGTAAATCTGGTTGCCAATTCGTTGCGAGAGAATCGGAGCCAGTTCGAGCGGGGTTTCATGGGCCACGTCGTAGACGCGGGAGGTCAGGATTTTCTTCAGGTAGTCGATAGTCATAATTTGCAAAGGATTTGAGTGGTGCAAGGACTGTCAACGGCGGGTAACCGAAGGGGTGGCACGCCTGCCATGCGGGTATGCAATGGCGCGGGCTGTCTGGTGTGCCGGGTGTTCTGGTCGGTTCATTATAATGGAAGCCTATGATCGAATCTGCAATCCAATGGCTGCTGGGTGTGTTGGCGGCGCCCGAAGTGGGACTGACCTCGGTCTTCATCATCAGTTTTGTCTCTGCCACGCTGGTGCCGCTGGGGTCCGAACCCGCTGTCTTTGCCGTCTGCAAAGCCAATCCCGACATGTTCTGGCCAGCCATTGCGGTCGCGACCGTGGGCAATACCCTGGGCGGCGTGGTCGACTACTGGATCGGTTATTACGCCAAGAAAGCCTTTACCAAGGAACGTTCCAGCCGCTGGTTCGGCTGGCTGGCGCACTACGGAGCCAAGACCATGCTGCTGTCCTGGGTGCCCGGCATCGGTGATCCGCTGTGCACGCTGGGCGGCTGGCTGAAGCTGCCGTTCTGGCCCGCGACCATGTATATGGCGATCGGCAAGCTGGCGCGCTACATCACGATGACTTCGCTGCTGTTGTATGTGCCGGACGGTGCCTGGCGCTCGATCGCGCATGCATTAGGCGGTTGACCTCAATCCGATCCCAGGCCGCGCAGCAGCAGCAGCAGGGCGGCGGCCAGCTCGCTCTCGTACTCATACCGTAACGGTTCCAGTTCTGGAGCGGCCAGCACTTCGCACAAGGCCGGCGCCGGGTGGCTGAGTGGCCAGAGCCCGATCATGAGTGGGATGGCCAGGCGCATGAAGGTGATATAAGCAGCGGCTGGCAACGCCGGTGCCCTCGCGTTCAACAGGTCCGCTACCGCAGCCGTCATGGCGATGGTGCGCAGCTTGAATTCCTTCAGCCTTTCTTGCGATACATTGCGCTCGATGATCGAAGGCAGAATGCTGAGCAGGCGGCACATCAGAGGATAAGCGGCGCTGGCGGCGGCGAACGCCTGTGCAAGCTGCTGTCCGGTTGCGGGCTGCACGGCGGCGAGCCGCTCATCCAATTCCTGCTGCCAGCGTCCAGTCTCCTCTTCCAGTAATGCCAGCAGCAAGGCTTCGCGATTCTCGAAATACCGGTAGACATTCGATTTGGTCATTTCGGCGCGCCGCGCCAGCTCATTCAAGCCAAGCTCGCTGACTTCCATGCCGTTGCGCAGGGCAGCCTTGGCGGTTTCCAGCAAATGGAGGCGGCGCTCCTCTTTCTGTTCGGGGCGGCGGGCGCGCTGAAATGTCTCTGGTGCTGTCATAAATTAATCAGACGTTCTGGTGAGTGGCGCAACTTTATCATCGCAAAGCTGCTTGACAAGAGACCAGTGGTCTTCTAAATTGGAGGCCAGTGGTTTCTTATGTCGAATGTCTCACACGGAGTACAAGATGGCTACCCCTTTAATGGTTCGTTCGGAAATTCTCGGGCAGGATCTGAGCGGCAAGACTTAGGTTGTCACCGGCGCCAATTCCGGCATCGGCCTGGTGACCACCCAGCAATTGGCCAAGCAAGGCGTGACCGTCGTCATGAGCGTACGCCGGGTCGAGGAAGGGAAGCGTGTCGCTGCTGAAATCCGGCAAGCGCTGCCTTCGGCAAAGCTGGCCGTGTACCGGCTGGCGCTGGACGATCTTGCTTCCTTGCGCGCCTTTGCGGTCGAGGTCAACCGCGAGCATCCAAAGCTGCAGGGACTGGTCAACAATGCGGGGGTCATGAAAACGCCATTCGGCCGCACCAACGACGGTTTTGAAACGCAATTTGGCGTCAACCACCTGGGCCATTTCCTGCTTACCGAGCTGCTGCTAAATGCGTTGAAGGCCGGCGCGCCTTCGCGAGTGGTCAACCTGTCGAGCTATTTCCATGAGTTTGCCATGGGGCGCAAGGGCGAAATCCACTTCGAGGACCTGAACTACGAGCAGCGGCCATTCGATACCTGGGAAGCGTACGCGCATCGAAGCTTGCCAACTTGCTGCACGCCCGCGAGCTCAGCCGCCGGCTGGCCGGCAGCGGCGTGGTTGCCGCCAGCGTCAATCCCGGTTTTGTGCGTACCAACCTGCTCAAGGTTCCGCTGCCGATGTAGCTGCAGCGCCTGCTGGTGATCCCGGTGCTGAGGCTGGCTGGAATGATCGAGCCTTGGGAAGGCGCGCAAACTACCCTGCACGCCTTGCTCGCGCCTGAAGTGGAAGGCCAATCGGGCGCATACTACAGCCAGATCGCTGGCTATCAGGACAAGGCGTCGCGTAAGGGTGGCTGGCCGCTGCGCTCGCCCAATCCGGTGGCACATGACGACGACGTGGCCCAGCGCTTATGGGACGTCAGCGAAGCACTGGTGCAGGCAAAGTAAGCGCTGGCCTGCCGCGCGAGCGGGATCGTAAGATTCCGCATAGCAGCAGTGTTGCGAAATTCCAGACTGATGGGCGGGCATCGCGGAAAATTAAGGGTGGAATTTTTGTTGAAATGCGAAATTATATTTTGATAATTGACGTTAACGGAACCCTTCGGCCTTCTAAGGCTGTTCCCATCTTGTGCGCCGCAATAAGATAGAATGGCCTGTCCCAGCGTCAGCCCCCCGTCCACGCAATATGAACGCACCAGCACAAATCCAGGCACTGCTCGCCGAATCGCCAGATGGTCACGCCCACACCCGCTTGCGGGAAATTCCGTACAACTACACCTCGTTCTCTGATCGCGAAATTGTGATCCGCCTGCTGGGCGAAGAGTCCTGGGCGTTGCTGGACGAACTGAGGGCCTCTCGCCAGACCGGCCGTTCCGCGCGCATGCTGTACGAAGTGCTGGGCGATATCTGGGTCGTACGCCGCAACCCTTACCTGCAGGACGACCTGCTGGATAACCCGAAGCGCCGCCAGGCCCTGATCGACGCGCTGCATCACCGCCTGTCGGAAGTGGACAAGCGCCGCAACACCGTCGATGCGGCTGCCGATGCCGATTCGCAGAAGCGCAGCGGCAACGTGGAAAAGCTGCTGCGTGCCGCCAGCAAGGCAGTCGCCGATTTCGGCGAAGAGTTCCGCCAGATGTACGACCTGCGCAAGCGCACGCTGAAGGTGCTGGGCAAGTACACCGAGAAGCACAACATCTGCTTCGACGGCATGAAGCGCATCAGCCACGTGACCGACGCCACCGACTGGCGCGTCGAATACCCGTTCGTGGTGCTGACCCCGGACAGCGAAGATGAAATGGCCGGCCTGGTGAAAGGCTGTATCGAACTTGGCCTGACCATCATCCCGCGCGGCGGCGGCACCGGCTACACCGGCGGCGCCATTCCGCTGACGCCGCTGTCGGCCGTGATCAACACCGAAAAACTGCTCAAGCTGGGCGCCGTTGAAATGAAGGTGCTGCCGGGCCTGGACCGCGAATACGCGACCGTGCACTCGGAAGCGGGCGTCATCACCAACAAGGTCAGCGAAGCGGCCGAGAAGGCGGGCTTCGTGTTCGCCGTCGATCCGACTTCGGCCCACGCCTCCTGCATCGGTGGCAATATTGCGATGAATGCGGGCGGCAAGAAGGCCGTGCTGTGGGGTACCGCGCTGGATAACCTGGCATCGTGGCGCATGGTCGATCCGAACGGCGACTGGCTGGAAGTCACGCGTCTGGACCACAACCTGTCCAAGATCCACGACACGCCGCTCGCGCGCTTCAAGCTGGAATGGACGCATCCGAATTCGCGCGGCGAAGCCAAGGGCGAACCGTTCAAGACCGAGATCCTGGAGATCGAAGGCCGCAAGTTCCGCAAGGAAGGCCTGGGCAAGGACGTCACCGACAAGTTCCTGGCCGGCCTGCCGGGCGTGCAGAAAGAGGGTACGGATGGCCTGATCACGTCTGCGCGCTGGATCCTGCACAAGATGCCGAAGTTCACGCGCACGGTTTGCCTGGAGTTCTTCGGCCAGGCGCGCGATGCGATTCCTTCGATCGTGGAGATCAAGGATTACCTGGACGGCCTGCCGGCGCAGGGAGAACAGTTCAAGACCATCCGCCTCGCCGGCCTGGAGCACCTGGACGAGCGTTACCTGCGCGCCGTCGGCTACGCGACCAAGTCCAAGCGCGGCGTGTTGCCGAAAATGGCCCTGTTCGGCGACATCGTCGGCGACGATGAAGACGCCGTGGCGCTGGCCGCATCCGAAGTGGTACGCCTGGCGAACACCCGCGTCGGCGAAGGCTTCGTGGCAGTGAGCCCTGAAGCACGCAAGAAATTCTGGCTGGACCGCGCCCGCACTGCGGCTATTGCGAAGCACACCAACGCCTTCAAGATCAATGAAGACGTGGTGATCCCGCTGAACCGCATGGGCGAGTACACCGACGGCATCGAGCGCATCAACATCGAACTGTCGATCAAGAACAAGCTGCAACTGGCGGAAGAGCTGCGCGAATACCTCGCTGCCGACAAGCTCCCGATCGGCAAGAGCGACGACGCCACCGACGACAAGGTCGGCTACGCGGAAATGCTGGGCGACCGCCAGGCGCAGGCGCTGGCCCTGGTGGACCAGGTGCATGCACGCTGGACCTTCATCCTGGCCAACCTGGACAAGCCGCTGGCCGAAGTGCGCGGCGACCTGCTGGCGCTGGGCCTGGAGCACCTGGCCGGCGCGCTGGACGACCGCCTGCAGCACCAGCCGCAAGCGACCCTGTTCGACGTAGCGCAGGACCGCACCGTGCGCATCAGCTGGAAGCAGGAGATTCGCGCGCAACTGCGCCAGATCTTCAACGGCGGCGCGTATAAGCAGATCCTCGACGAAGCCCAGGCGATCCACAAGCGCGTGCTGCATGGCCGCGTCTTCGTGGCGCTGCACATGCACGCTGGCGACGGCAACGTGCACACCAACCTGCCGGTCAACTCGGACCATTACGAAATGCTGCAGGACGCGCACAAGGCCGTGGCGCGCATCATGAAGCTGGCCCGTTCGCTGAATGGCGTGATCTCGGGCGAGCACGGCATCGGCATCACCAAGCTGGAATTCCTGACCGACGATGAAATCGGCGAATTCCGCGAGTACAAGAAACGCGTCGACCCGGAAGGCCGCTTCAACAAGGGCAAGCTGCTCAACCTGCCGGGCATGGAAGCCACGCTGGAAAACGCCTACACGCCGTCGTTCGGCCTGATGGGCCACGAATCGCTGATCATGCAGCAAAGCGATATCGGCGACATCGCCAACAGCGTGAAGGACTGCCTGCGCTGCGGCAAGTGCAAGCCGGTGTGCTCGACCCACGTGCCGCGCGCCAACCTGCTGTATTCGCCGCGCGACAAGATCCTCGCCACCTCGTCGCTGATCGAAGCTTTCCTGTACGAAGAACAGACCCGCCGCGGCATTTCGATCCGCCATTGGGAAGAATTCGAAGACGTCAGCGACCACTGCACCGTGTGCCACAAGTGCGCCACGCCGTGCCCGGTGAATATAGACTTCGGCGACGTGTCGATGAATATGCGTAACCTGCTGCGCAAGATGAACAAGCGATCGTTCAATCCGGGCAAGAAAGCGACCATGTTCTTCCTGAACGCGACCGATCCGGCGACCATCAACGCCACCCGCCAGACCATGATCGGCTGGGGCTACAAGGCGCAGCGCCTGGGCCACGAAGTGTTCAAGGCCGTGGCGCGCAAGCAGACCAAGGCACCGCCGCCAACCGTCGGCAAGCCGGCCGTGCGCGAGCAGGTGATCCACTTCGTGAACAAGAAGATGCCGGGCAACCTGCCGAAAAAGACGGCGCGTGCGCTGCTCGACATCGAAGACAACAAGATGATCCCGATCATCCGCGATCCGAAGAAGACCAATGCCAACACGGAAGCGGTGTTCTACTTCCCGGGTTGCGGCTCGGAGCGGCTGTTCTCGCAGGTGGGCCTGGCAACGCAGGCCATGTTGTGGGAGGTGGGCGTGCAGACCGTGCTGCCACCGGGATACCTGTGCTGCGGCTATCCGCAGCGCGGCGCGGGCGATTTCGACAAGGCCGAAAAGATGATGACGGATAACCGCGTCCTCTTCCACCGCATGGCGAATACGCTGAACTACCTGGACATCAAGACGGTGGTGGTGTCTTGCGGCACCTGCTATGACCAGCTGGCGACCTATGAGTTCGAGAAGATTTTCCCGGGCTGCCGCATCATGGACATCCACGAATTCCTGCTGGAGAAGGGCGTCAAGCTGGAAGGCGTGGAGGGTACCCGCTACATGTACCACGATCCTTGCCACACGCCGATGAAGCAGCAGGACCCGATCAAGACCGTGAATGCGCTGGTGTCGACCATCGACAACGTGAAGATCGAGAAGAACGACCGCTGCTGCGGTGAGTCCGGCTCGCTGGCGAATGCGCGTCCGGATATTTCGACCCAGGTCCGCTTCCGCAAGGAGCAGGAAATGGTGTCGGGCGCAGACAAGCTGCGTGCCGACGGCTTCCAGGGCGACGTCAAGATCCTCACTTCCTGCCCATCGTGCATGCAGGGCCTGAGCCGCTATAACGACGATTCGGGCACCACCGCAGATTACATCGTGATCGAAATCGCCAAGCACAAGCTGGGCGACAACTGGCTGGTGGATTACGTGGCGCGCGCCAATGACGGCGGCATCGAGAGGGTGCTGGTATGACGACGACTGCGAACTGCGACCTGTGCAAGCTGTTGGCCGGCTTCGATGCGGCGCCCGCCGGCGCGGCGAGCCCGCTGGTCTGGCGCGACGAGCGCCTGGCTGTGGTGCTGGTCGACGAGCCGGGCTATCCCGGCTACACCCGCGTGGTGTGGCACGACCATGTGCGCGAGATGACCGACCTGTCGCCGGAAGACCGCGACCACGTCATGTGGGCCGTGTGGGCGGTAGAGCAGGCGCAACGCACGACCATGGCGCCGCACAAGGTCAATGTGGCCAGCTTCGGCAATATGACGCCGCACGTGCACTGGCACGTGATCCCGCGCTACACTGACGATGCGCACTTCCCGAACCCGACCTGGGGCGCGAAGCAGCGCGAAGCCGATCCGGCCGCCGTGGCAGCGCGTGCGGCCTTGCTGCCGGCCCTGCGTGCGGCGATTATCCTGAACCTGAAATGAGCAATCCTACCGGCCTGACTGTCCACAGCAAATCGCGCTATCTTGAAGTCTCCTTCGACGATGGCGCAAGCTTCAATATTCCTTTTGAACTGCTGCGCGTGTATTCACCGTCGGCGGAAGTGAAGGGGCACGGGCCGGGCCAGGAAGTGCTGCAAGTCGGCAAGCGGGAGGTCGCCATGACCAACCTCGAGCCGGTCGGCAATTACGCCGTCAAGCCGACCTTTGACGACGGCCACAATTCCGGCTTGTATACCTGGGATTACCTGTACGACCTCGGCGCCCGCATGGAGCACCACTGGACTGACTACCTGAAGCGCCTGGAGGCGGCCGGCTTCCCCGGCGACTCCGGCCGCGAGCCCGGCACAGTTCTCCCCGGCGCTGCCGCAAAAGCCCACGGTTGCGGCCATCATCACTGAGTCAGTCGCAGTCCAGCTCCGGGTGCTGGCGCATGAACTCCTCATACTCCTTCACGTGGTTCAGCCAAACATATTTGTACATGGCGCGGTTTTTCGCTGGCAATGAACGCAGGAATTTTGGGGAAAATGACGTCACTTCAGGAATGTCATCTGGGTGGCCCGGGCAACACCTGAGCATTTCTGCGTGCATCCTGTCCATTTCCTCTTTGGTCGCTTGGTCCAGTTCAGGGAAGTCTACGTCAGCGGGAAGTCTGTATCGTTTCATAGTTGAGCTCCAAGAGTTGTAGCGGAGTGACGAAATCGATTTGTGCAAAACCTGCCTCGCCGAGCATCATGTGCAGATGTGGCAGGCGTTCTGCTTCCAGGCGCTGCCATTGCCATGTCATAAACAAGCTGGAACCGAATTGAGATGCACACGCGATTTGAGCGCCAAGCTTCGCCTCATTGGAACTTAGGCCGCCGCCGGCTATCAAAAGTTCCGCTTTTTCGCGAAATATTTTGTTGTCCGGTAGGACGAGCACGGATTCGGCTTTCGTCAGGCGGGCGGAGGCCAGTTCGGGTGGGCCAGCAATGATTGCCTGGAGGGCGATCTCGGATGTGCAGAGATTCCGGGTGTGCGGCAGGGCGCGGAACCAGCGCCGCGTCAGGGACTGGCAGGTGCGTGCATAGGCGCTGCGGGCTGGCGGGTCGGCCAGGGCGCAGAGGACGGAAGTGTCGAGGTAGATCTTGCTGGGCATTGGGCCAGCTTACGCTTGGCCCGAATGCCTGCTTTCGGATACATCAAGGAATGGCGGCATGTTGCCGCCATTGAAAGTGTGCTTAGTTGACCATCATTTTGCGACGCTGGAACTCTTCATAGCGCTGCTGCTCGCGTTCCCAGATGTAGCGGAATGCGGCGCGGGCTTCTGGAGTCAGGCGGCGAATTGCCTCGACGTTGAAGGTCATTGGATGCGGCTCAGCGGACGCCAGGGCGCGCGACTGGGCGCGGGTGGCATCGATGAACTGCTTGGTGGCTTCGTCGATATCCGGGAAAAAAATGTCCGCGGGCAATTTTTGCTGAAGCTCCATCTGAAAATCTCCTAGTAAGACAAATCGTCTGAGCCATAAAACGACTCGTTGAGCATTCTGGTTGACAAGCCTCATCAAAATCTGTGCGTCACCCCACAAATGTATAATGCGGCAATTACAAGGCACCCTCAAAATGACCAACACCACCCATTTCGGTTATAAAACCGTCAACGAAGACGACAAAGTCAAGGAAGTCGCCAAGGTCTTCCACTCCGTCGCCGCCAAGTACGACATCATGAATGACCTTCTGTCCGGCGGCTTGCACCGCATCTGGAAGGCTTTCACTATTGCTAACGCGGCCGTGCGCCCGGGCATGAAGGTGCTCGATATCGCGGGCGGTACCGGCGACCTGGCCAAGGCGTTTGCCAAGGCGGCTGGTTCGACCGGCGAGGTGTGGCTGACGGATATCAACGAATCGATGCTGCGTGTCGGCCGTGATCGTCTCTTGAATAAGGGCCTGGTTACCCCCACCTTGATTTGCGATGCGGAGAAGTTGCCGTTCCCGGATAACTACTTCGACCGTGTCAGCGTGGCGTTCGGCCTGCGCAATATGACGCACAAGGATGTTGCACTTTCTGAAATGCGTCGCGTGTTGAAGCCGGGCGGCAAATTGCTGGTGCTGGAATTCTCGAAAGTGGATCCGCTCTTGCAAAAACCGTATGACTTTTATTCCTTCACGGTGTTGCCGTGGATGGGCCAGAAAGTGGCCAACGATTCGGAGAGCTATCGCTACCTGGCCGAATCCATCCGCATGCACCCGGACCAGGAAACGCTGAAGACCATGATGCAGGCTGCGGGTCTGGAGCGCGTGCAGTACTACAACCTGACGGCGGGTGTGGCCGCTTTACACACTGGCATCAAAATGTGAGACATTCAACGATGAAAATGAAGAAATTCCTGGCCGGCGCGATGATTGCGCTGTCCGCTGTGAGCATGATGAGCGAATTGTCTGCCCGCCCGATGGGCGGCGGCAAGTCCTTCGGCCGCCAGTCGTCGAGCGTGAGCAGCATGCCGAAGCAGACCACTACTGCACCGGCGCCCACCGCTCCGACTGCGGCGCCGACTGCCACCCGTCCGGCTGCAGCGCCTGCGCCTGCAGCACCGGCTCCGGCGCCGAAACCTAGCATGTGGAAGGGCATCCTCGGCGGTGCACTGCTCGGCCTTGGCTTGGGCGCACTGCTGTCGCACTTCGGCCTGGGCGGCGCCATGGCGTCGGCCATCAGCTCGATCCTGATGATCGCCCTGATCGGCGTTGTGATCTTCTTCATCGTCCGCATGCTGCGTCGCAAGTCGCAGCCGGCGGCCCAGCCAGCGTTCAGCGGAGGCTATAACGGCGGCAACGTGCACCAGATGCAGCCAGCGGCTTTCGAGCCGGTGATGCCTGCTGCCGGCGCGGCATTGGCGGCGCCTGCTGCGGCAGAAGCTGCGGCGCATGCCCCATGGGGCGTGCCGGCCGACTTCGACACCGCCGGCTTCCTGCGTGCGGCCAAGTCCAACTACATCCGCCTGCAAGCGGCATGGGACAAGGCGGACGTGGAAGATATCCGTACTTTCACCACGCCCGAGGTTTTTGCCGAGCTGCGCATGCAGATCCAGGAGCGCGGCGCGCAAGCCGAGTACACCGATGTGGTGGCGATTGAGGCCGAGTTGCTGGGCATCGAGAACGACGGCAATGATTCCCTGGCCAGCGTGAAGTTCTGGGGCAAGATGAAACCCGCCGCCGATGCGCTGCCGGAACCGTTCCAGGAAGTCTGGAACCTGAGCAAACCGCATAACGGCAAAACTGGCTGGATGCTGGCAGGTATCCAGCAGCTTGCGTGAGTTGGCGCAGTAACTGGTAAGATCGAGACCGCCCTGGTTTTCCGGGGCGGTTTTGTTTTATTTGGACCCACTTGAATATGTTTCCATTCCCTCCCAGGCTGCCTGGCCTGAGCATGCCGGCAGCTGCCACCGTCAATCACCTGCTGGCGCAGGAGCCATGGGCGCGCACCGAGCTCAAGCTACATGCCGGCAAGGTCGCCGTGATCGATGCCAACCCCGCTGTGCTGCGCCTGCGCGTGGCGCCCGACGGCATGGTGGAAGCGGCAGGCAACGAGGCCGGGGCAGCGGTGACGATCCGCCTGAAGCTGAGCGACCTGCCCCTGATCGCGCAAAACCGCGAGCGTGCTTTCTCCTACGTGCAGATCGAAGGCGACGCCGAATTCGCCAACGCCATTTCACGCCTGTCGCAATCGCTGCGCTGGGAAGCCGAGTACGACCTGGAAAAACTGGTGGGCCCGATTGCAGCCGTGCGCCTGGTGCAGGGCGCCAAGGCGGTAGTGCAGGGTGCGCGCAACGGCCAGCGCAAAGTGGCCGAGAATGTCGCGGAATATTTCCTCGACGAGAACCCGCTGTTGATCCGCCCTGTGGTGGCGGAAAGCTTTGCGGCCGATGTGACCCGCTTCCGCGACGACGTGGAACGCGCCAGCAAGCGGCTGGAAAAACTCGAACAAAAACTGGCTAAATGATTCGCAAATTCCTCAGGCTGTTCAAGATTGTCCGCGTCTCCGTCCGGTACGGGCTGGATGAAATCGCCATTTCCGGCTTCGACAAGCCACGCATCAGCAAGTTTCTCGATACCGTCTTTTTCTGGCGCGACCTGTCGACGCCGCGCGCCGTGCGCCTGCGCCGCGCGCTGGAGGAGCTGGGTCCGATCTTCGTCAAATTCGGCCAGGTGCTGTCGACCCGCAGCGACCTGTTCCCGCTCGATATCGTGGCCGAGCTGTCCAAGCTGCAGGACCGCGTACCGCCCTTCGATTCCGACCTGGCGATCAGGATGATCGAGGAGTCGCTGGGCGCCCATCCTGACGAACTGTTTGCGCGCTTCGAGCGCGTGCCGGTGGCGTCGGCATCCATCGCCCAGGTGCACTTTGCTGCGCTGAAGGATGGCACCCAGGTGGCAGTGAAAGTCCTGCGCCCTGGCATGAAGAAACTGATCGATGAAGACGTAGCGCTGATGCATATCGCGGCCAACTTCATCAACCGCGTGTGGGCCGATTCAAAGCGCCTGAAAATCCAGGAGGTGGTGCAGGAGTTCGACAAGTACCTGCACGATGAACTGGACCTGATGCGCGAGGCCGCCAACGCCAGCCAGTTGCGCCGCAACTTTGCCGAGTCGAAGCTGCTGCTGGTGCCGGAGATGTACTGGGATTATTGCTCCAGCAATGTGATCGTGATGGAGCGCATGCACGGCATTCCGGTGTCGCAGATCGATCGCCTGATCGAGGCCGGCGTGGACTTGAAAAAGCTCTCGTCCGATGGCGTGGAGATCTTCTTCACGCAGGTGTTCCGCGACGGCTTCTTCCACGCCGACATGCACCCGGGGAATATCCTGGTGTCGATCGAGCCTGAGTCGTTTGGCCGCTATATCGCACTGGACTTCGGCATCGTCGGCACGCTGAACGATTACGACAAGGATTACCTGTCGCAGAACTTCCTGGCCTTCTTCCGCCGCGATTACAAGCGCGTGGCGGAGGCGCATATCGAATCAGGCTGGGCGCCGAAAGAGACCCGCGTCGATGAGCTGGAAGCTGCAGTGCGGGCGTGCTGCGAGCCGATCTTCGACCGTCCGCTGAAGGATATTTCGTTCGGCCAGGTGCTGCTGCGCCTGTTCCAGACTTCGCGCCGCTTCAATGTGGAAGTGCAGCCGCAGCTGGTGCTGCTGCAAAAGACGCTGCTGAATATTGAAGGCCTGGGCCGCCAGCTCGATCCTGACCTGGACCTGTGGAAGACGGCCAAGCCTTACCTGGAGCGCTGGATGGCGGAGCAGGTGGGCTGGCGCGGCCTGGTGGAACGCCTGAAGGCGGAAGCGCCGCGCTATTCGCATATCTTCCCGCAGTTGCCGCGGCTGGCGCACCAGGCGCTCACAGTCGCTGCGGAGCGCGACGTGGAGACCAAGGCTTTGCTGGCCCACTTGGTCGAAGAGCAACGGCATACCAATCGCTTGCTGTCGTTCTTTGCATTCCTGGTCGGGTCGTTTGTGTTGGGCGCTGTGGCGTACGTGGCTTATGCCCGACTTCACTAACCGCGATCCGCGCACGCCGGAGTTCTGGGACCAGCGGTTCGAGGCTGAATTCACTCCTTGGGATCGGGGTGGGGTGCCGGCGCAACTGGCGCGCTGGCTTAAAACCGGTAACCCGGGGTCAGACCCACAGGGTCAGACCCCCAGGTACGCGGCAGCCGCTGGACAGGTGTCTGACCCTGCGGGTCAGACATCGGGTGGCCGGTTTTCCGTGCTCATCCCCGGCTGCGGCAGTGCCTACGAACTGCAAGCGTTCTGCGAAGCCGGCTGGAACGCCACCGCCATCGACTTCTCCCCGTCCGCCGTTGTTGCGGCGCAACAAGCTGTCGGCCCCTGGCGTGAGCACGTGATCGAAGCCGATTTCTTCGAATACACACCGCAACTGCCGTTGGACCTGGTCTACGAACGCGCCTTCCTGTGCGCCATGCCGCGCGAGATGTGGCCGCGCGTAGTGCAGCGCTGGGTGCAACTGCTGCCGGAAGGCGGCCTGCTCCTGGGCTACTTCTTCTTCGACAGCAACCCGAAAGGCCCGCCGTTCGGTGCCGACCAGGAGCTGCTGAGCCGGTTATTGAGCGCTTACTTCGACCTCGAGCGAGACACGCCGGTCGAAGACTCCATCCCGGTATTCGAGGGCAAGGAGCGCTGGATGGCCTGGCGCCGGAAAAAAGCTTTATAATTCAGGGTTTTGATGTTTTTTGCGGAGTAATCGATGCCTATCTACGCTTACCGCTGCGAGGAATGTGGCTTTGCCAAGGACGTGCTGCAAAAGATCTCCGATCCGCAGCTCACCGATTGCCCTTCCTGCGGCAAGTCCACCTTTAAGAAGCAACTGACCGCAGCCGGCTTCCAACTGAAAGGCACCGGCTGGTACGTAACCGATTTCCGTGGCGGCAGCGCCCCGGCAACCGGCGTTGCCAGCACGGCCAAGACCGAAGCCCCGGCGGCAGCCGCGCCGGCACCTGCACCGGCGAAGTCCACCAGCGAGGCTTGATTTTCCCCGCACAAGGAACACGATGCGCAAATATTTCATAACCGGCTTGCTGGTCCTGGTACCGCTGGCCATTACGGCATGGGTGCTGAACCTGGTGATCTCCACCATGGACCAGTCGCTGCTGCTGATCCCGGAGAAGTGGCTGCCCAAGGACCGACGAATTTCGGGCCTGGGCACCATCCTGACCGTGCTGATCGTGTTCCTGACCGGCCTGCTGACCAATAACCTGGTTGGCAATTTCCTGATCCGCCAGTGGGAAAAGCTGTTGCACCGCATTCCAGTGGTCAGCTCGCTGTACGGCAGCGTGAAGCAGGTATCGGACACGCTGTTCTCCGATTCCGGCAACGCCTTCCGCAAGGCGGTGCTGGTGCCTTATCCGCATGCGGGCTCGCGCACGATCGCCTTCCTGACCGGCGCGCCGGCCACCGAAGTGCAGAAGCACATGGACGATGAATTCATCAGCGTCTACGTGCCAACCACGCCGAACCCGACTTCCGGCTTCTTCCTGATGTTCCCGAAAAAAGATGTAATCGAGCTCGATATGAGCGTCGATGCCGCACTGAAGTACATCGTTTCGATGGGCGTTGTCGTCCCTGAATAAAACTTAACCTGAAACTGAGAATCAATATGTCCATGCGTACTGAATACTGCGGCCTCGTAACCGAAGCCCTCGTAGGCCAAACCGTCAGCCTGTGCGGCTGGGTGCATCGTCGTCGCGACCACGGCGGCGTGATCTTCATCGACCTGCGCGACCGCGAAGGCCTGGTGCAGGTGGTCTGCAACCCGGACCAGGCGGAAGTGTTCTCCGTCGCCGAATCCGTGCGTAACGAGTACTGCCTGCGCATCACCGGCACCGTGAAAGACCGCCTGGCCGGCACCGTCAACAACAACCTGAAGTCGGGCAAGATCGAAGTCGTTGCCTCCAAAGTGGAAGTGCTGAACGCCTCCGTGCCAGTTCCATTCCAGCTGGACGACGACAACCTGTCCGAAACCACCCGCCTGACCCACCGCGTGCTGGACCTGCGCCGCCCGCAGATGCAGAACAACCTGCGCCTGCGTTACAAGGTGACCATGGAAGTGCGCAAGTACCTGGACGACCTTGGCTTTATCGATATCGAAACCCCGGTGCTGACCAAGTCCACTCCGGAAGGCGCGCGCGACTACCTGGTGCCGTCCCGCGTGAACGCGCACGAATTCTTTGCGCTGCCGCAGTCGCCTCAGCTGTTCAAGCAGCTGCTGATGGTCGCCAACTTCGACCGCTACTACCAGATCACCAAGTGCTTCCGCGACGAAGACCTGCGTGCCGACCGCCAGCCTGAATTCACCCAGATCGACTGCGAAACCTCGTTCCTGACCGAACAGGAAATCCGCGACCTGTTCGAAACCATGATCCGCAAAGTGTTCAAGAACACCATGGACGTGGATCTGCCAAACCCGTTCCCGGTCATGGACTTCGCCGAAGCCATGGGCAAGTACGGTTCGGACAAGCCTGACATGCGCGTCAAGCTGGAATTCACCGACCTGACCGACGTGATGAAGGATGTGGAGTTCAAAGTCTTCTCCGGCGCCGCCAACATGAAGAACGGCCGCGTAGTCGGCATGCGCGTGCCGAAGGGCGCCGACATGCCGCGTTCTGAAATCGACGCGTACACCCAGTTCGTCGCCATTTATGGCGCCAAGGGCCTGGCCTACATCAAGGTCAACGAGAAGGCCAAGGGCCGTGACGGCCTGCAGTCGCCGATCGTGAAGAATATCCACGACGAAGCCCTGAACAAGATCCTGGAACTGACCGGCGCGCAAGACGGCGACCTGATCTTCTTCGGCGCCGACAAGGCCAAGGTTGTGAACGACGCGATCGGCGCGCTGCGCGTGAAGATCGGCCACTCCGAGTTCGGCAAGGCCAATGGCCTGTTCAACGACGTGTGGGCGCCGCTGTGGGTGATCGACTTCCCGATGTTCGAATACGACGAAGAAGAAGACCGCTGGACCGCAACCCACCACCCGTTCACCTCGCCAAAAGACGGCCACGAAGACATGCTGGAAACCAATCCAGGCGCATGTATCGCCAAGGCCTACGACATGGTGCTGAACGGCTGGGAACTGGGCGGCGGCTCGATCCGTATCCACCGCGAAGAAGTGCAGTCCAAAGTGTTCCGCGCGCTGAAGATCGGTGCTGAAGAGGCTCGCGAGAAGTTCGGCTTCCTGCTGGACGCGCTGCAGTACGGCGCGCCTCCGCACGGCGGCCTGGCCTTCGGCCTGGATCGTATCGTGACCCTGATGACCAAGTCCGATTCGATCCGCGACGTGATCGCCTTCCCGAAAACCCAGCGTGCGCAGTGCCTGCTGACCCAGGCTCCATCGCCGGTGGACGAGAAGCAGCTGCGTGAACTGCATATCCGCCTGCGTTCGGCTGAGCCTAAGGTGGCTGGCTAAAACCGGCAAACCAGTGTCAGACCCGCAGGGTCTGACACTGGGCCCGCGACTGCCGCCGCACTTGCAGTGAAGGACGGGGGCTGGACCTAGGGCCAGTTCCCGCAGGTTCACCGGTTTAAAAAGTGAAGCCCTACAAAATCCCCGAATCCGTCCTGGTGGTCATCCACACCGCCGAGCTGGAAGTGCTCCTGATCGAGCGCGCCGGCAACCCCGGCTACTGGCAATCCGTCACCGGCTCGAAAGACGCCCTCGACGAACCCCTGCTCACCACCGCCACCCGCGAACTGTTCGAAGAAACCGGCATCGTCGCCGACGGCAAGCACATCGTACTGCGCGACTGGGGCCTGCAGAACATCTACGAAATCTATCCCATCTGGCGCCACCGCTACGAACCCGGCGTCACCCACAACCTCGAACACATCTTCAGCGTGCAGGTGCCGCGCAACGTGCCCGTCATGCTGAGCCCGCGCGAACATACCGCCCACGTCTGGCTGCCGTATCTGGAAGCGGCTGACCGCTGCTTTTCCCCCTCCAACGCCGAGGCAATCCTCCAGTTACCGCAATATATGTAACTTGCAGCTTGCTTGTAAATCGCACTCCGCGCGTTTGGCTATAATCGGACATCGACTGTCACGCTGGGGGCACATGCCATGCCGGAGACTCAGGATATTCTTCTGGAGCAGTTGCAGGTAGGCTTGTACGTCCACCTCGATCTGAAGTGGTTTGAGCATCCTTTTGCATTCAGCCATTTCAAGATCAAGTCGCAGGAGCAGATCCACCAGTTGCGCAGCCTCGGCTTGCACAAGATCCGCATCGATCCTGCCTTGAGCGACGTGCAGCCGGCCGCGCTGTCGGCCGAAGCGCAGGAAATTGCCGCCGCCGCGCCGCCGCCGCCGCCTGCGCCTGAATCCCCAGAGCTTGCAGCCAAGCGCGCCATGATGGAACGCATGCGCCAGCAGCGCGAGAACGCGGCCCGCATCGAACATGCGTTTGTCGATACGGCGCGCGCCATGAAAGACATGGAAAAGAACATCTTCGCGCGCCCGGCCGAGAACCTGCAGAAGGCCAGCGAGATGATCGGCAAGATCGCCGACTCCATCCTGAGTGCGCCGGAACTGGCGATCCACGTCATGGGCGACCGCACCGGCGGCGAGGAAATCTACCTGCATTCGCTCAACGTCACCATGCTGTCGATGATGATTGCGCGCGACATCAAGCTGCCGCGCGAGGTGGCGGGAGCGATGGGCGTCGGCGCCATGTTCCATGACCTTGGCGTGCGCAATATCCCGGACAAGGTGCTGACCAAGACCGAGCCATGGACGCACTCCGAGCAGCACCTTTACGAAACCCATTGCGCGGTGGGGACGGAAATGGGGCAGCAGCTCAAGTTCCCGGCCGCCGCCGTTGCCATCGTGCGCGACCACCACGAAATGTTCGATGGCAGCGGCTACCCGCGGCAATTGAAAGGCGAGGAGATCGGCGTGCTGGCGCGCATCGTGGCGATCGCCAACTACTACGACCGCCTGTGCAACCCGGTCAACGGCACGCCTGGCCTGACCCCGCATGAAGCCCTATCGCTGATGTTCGCCAAGAACCGGGGCAAGTTCGATCCCAAGCTGCTGCAGGTGTTCATCCGCTGCCTTGGCGTCTACCCGCCGGGCACCATCGTGCAGTTGTCGAACGGCGCCACCGGCATGGTCGCCACCATCAATACCGAAAAGCCGAACAAGCCGGAACTCGTCGTGTATGAACCGGGCGTGTCGCGCGAAGATGCGATCATGGTGGACATGGCGCTGGAAAGCGACCTGAATATCGTACGGGCCATCAAGCCTGCGCAGGTGCCGAAGGAAATCTACGCTTACCTCAGCCCGCGCAAGCGGGTCAGCTACTACTTCGACGCCACCAAGCCGGGCCAGGGAGCGACCGGGTGATTTCCGCACTGCGCCAGCTGATGCTCGACCACAGTCCGCATATGATGCTGCTGGTCGATCCCACCGACCTGCACATCATCGTTGCCAACCGGGTGGCCGAGCAAGTGCTTGGCTATTCGGGAGCGCAACTGGTCGAAATGCAGATCACCGACATCGAGAGCTCGCTGCAGGACGTGTTTTACTGGGAGGACGTGCGCGGCGGCCACTTCCAGGATATCGATGCGCAGGAAGGCGAATACCAGCGCGCCGACGGCACGCAAATCATGGTCATGAAATCGCTGCGCGTGCTGCGCCATGAAGACCGCTGGCTGATCCTGATTCTGGCCCGCGATGCACGCCAGGAGCGCAAGGTGGAGGACGTGCTGGAGCAGACCCTGTCGCAGCTGCGCACCACGCTGGAAGCAACCGGCAACGGCATCCTGGTGATCGACTGGCACAACAAGATCGCCAGCATGAACCGTCAGTTCAGCGAAATGTGGCACATCCCGGAAGCCTTCCTCAAGAACGGCAACGACGCAGCCATCCTCGAATTCCTGACTGCCAATGTGGTCGAGCAGGATTTATGCCGCGAACGGCTGCAGCAAGTGAGCGATCCGCACGAGACGCTGGACCAGTTCCACCTGCACGATGGCCGCGTGTTCGAATGCAGTTCGCGCCCGCAATTCCTCGGCGAGCGCATTATCGGCCGGGTGTACGGCTTCCTCGACAACACGGAGCGCGTGCATGCGGAGCAGGCCCTGCGCGAATCGCGCGACCAGCTGGAGAGCCGCGTGCACGAACGCACGCTGGCGCTGCAGATGGCGAACATCACGCTGGAGAGCGAGAAGACGCGCCAGGCCGACCTGATCCGCAAGCTGGGGGAAGCACAGAACCAGCTCCTGCAATCGGAAAAGATGGCTTCCATCGGCGTGCTGGCAGCCGGCGTGGCGCACGAGATCAACAACCCGGTCGGCTTCGTCAATTCCAACCTGAGCAGCCTGCAGCGCTATATGCAGTCGCTGATGCGGCTGCTGGACGCCTATGAGGCGCGCGAAGAACACCTGCCGGAAAGCGACCGCGGCGAGCTGAATGCCCTGCGCAAGGAGATCGACGCCGATTACCTGCGCGAGGACCTGGGCAGCCTGCTGTCCGAATCGATGGATGGCCTGGACCGCATCAAGCGCATCGTGCAGGACATGAAGGACTTCTCGCACGCCGGGGGCGGCGACGTGCTGGTGGCCAACCTGGAAACAGGCCTGGACAGCACCCTGAACGTGGTCTGGAACGAGCTGAAATACAAGGCGGAGGTCGTGAAGGAATATGGCGGCGTGCCGGAAATCGAATGCATCCCGTCGCAATTGAACCAGGTGTTCATGAACCTGCTGGTCAATGCCGCCCACGCCATCGAGAACCGCGGACGCATCACGGTGCGCACCAGTTACGAGAACGAAATGGTGACGGTGTCGGTGAGCGATACCGGCAGCGGCATCGCGGCGGAGAACCTGGGCCGCATCTTCGAACCGTTCTTCACCACCAAGCCGGTCGGGAAGGGCACTGGGCTGGGCCTGTCGCTGTCCTACAGCATCGTGCAAAAGCACGGTGGGCGTATCGAGGTCGACAGCGAAATCGGCAGAGGTACTACCTTCCGCGTGATCCTGCCGCGGCAGATGTCGCCTGCCGCCGAGGAAAATGACGTCGTAAATTGACCTGGATGCGGGTGGCTTAGCGGCTGCAGGGCACGGCAAAGTCGACGTGGTAATGCTCGTCATGCCGTACCCACGGCTTGCCCGTCATGAACTTGAGCCGCTTCAGTTCGGCGCCGCGCGGCGTGGCGAACAGGCGCGGCAGGTAGGCGGTGTCGAAGATCACCAGCGCGAGACCACGTCCGCGCGCACGGGCCGCCTGGTCCAACTGGAGCAGGTGTTCGGCCATCGCGCCAAAGTCGATGCTGTAGTCGCCATGGCGAGCGCCGCGGTCGAATTCGATGTCGTAGCCGAAACGCTGGGTGGCCGGTGTCGGCAGGCGCGCCGGCCGGCCACCCTGGTCCCGCACCGGCACGAGGAAATCGACCGACAGGCCATTCTGGTGCGTGCGATGAGGGCGGAAGCGGCCGCCGAACTCGTTGCCGGATTCGCCGTACACATATTGCACTCCCGGCGCGGCGCGCTCGAGCTTACGGTAGGCGTCGAGGATGATGGCCGACACTTCGCTGTGCACGTGGTTGCGGCCCATGCCGATGGCCAGTTTGCTGTAGGCCGTGAAATTGGCGCCTTCGGACGGGAGCTGGACGCTGCCTTCGATGCTGCCGCGATTGACGGTGCCGTGGCAACGGCTGCCGTCTGCGCCGGCCGAGGATGCGCAAAACGCCAGGAGGGCAGCAGCAGTGGCGCGGGCCGCTTTCAACGGCCAGGCCCCGAAAGGACGCGGCGCAGCATATAGCAAGCGGGGAAGGCTGGCAGCAGCAAGAGGACTAAGAAGCCCGAGTTGCTTTCCGCAGCACCGGCTCCGGCATTTGCGGCCATCAGCATGACCGAGGTGTTGACGGCCGCGTGCATGGCAATGCCCGGAATCAGCGAGCGCGTCCGCTCATAAAGCCAGCCAGCGACGATACCGAACAGGCTGGCGCCGACAAGCTGGTAAATGTTCATGTGGTAGAAGCCGAACACGACCGCTGATCCCAGGATGGCGTAGCGACGCTCATACTGCTGCAGGAAGCTGCGCAGGATAATGCCACGGAACAGCATTTCTTCCACCACGGGCGCGATGACGCAAATCAGCAATATCTGCGGCAGCCCGGCCGACAGCCAGCTACTGATCTCGTTCTCCATCCCGGCGCGCATGGGAAATTCGGCAAGCAGCAGGCGGTTCACCAAGCCCATGAGCAGGAACAGGCATGGCGTGGCCAGCAGGACCAGGGGCACGATGACAACCATGGTGGCGGCGGTTGCCGCGCGCGAGGAATGGAACAGGTCGCGGTAGTCAAGGTTCTTCCAATGCAGCAGCGCGGTGAAAACGATGCCGTTGGCCAGCAGCCGGGAGAGCGTGACCAGGCTGTAGGGATCGTCAAGGCCCAGCAAGCCGTGCGCGTCGTACAGCACGCAGGTCATCAGGTAATCGACGGCCCAAAGGCATAAAACAAGGAAGAAAGCTTCTGGTGCGGAAGGGAAAGTGGTGTGTCGTTCATTCATGCGCATGACTATAAAGCAATTCCCGACACTTTTGACGGGGAGCAAGCCGGGCAGTTGGGGTTAGAATGGTTCCATGAAGATCCGCGTTGCCACATACAACATCCACAAAGGCATGTCATACCGTAGCCACCCACGGGTGCATGCCTTGCGCCATGCGATAGAGGCCTTCCATGCCGACCTGGTCTTCCTGCAGGAAGTGCAGGGCCAGCACGACCGGATCGAGGCCCGTTACGGCGAAGAAAGCGCGGGCCACCGGCACTGGCCGAAAAAGGCCCAGCATGAATTCTTCGCGGGCGAGTCGCACCAGTCCGTGTACGGCCTGAATGCGCAATACGATCATGGCCACCACGGCAATGCGCTGCTCAGCAGATATCCGATTGCGCGCTGGACCAATACCGATATTTCCGATCACGCCTACGAATCGCGCGGCATCCTGCATTCGGTGGTGGAAACGGAAGGGCAACTGGTGCACTGCTACGTGATCCACCTCGGCCTGTTCGAGCGCAGCCGCGTGCGGCAGGCGGACATGCTGATCGAAGCGGTGCGCAGTTCGGCGCCCGATGGCGAGCCCGTCATCATCGCCGGCGACTTCAACGACTGGCGCAATACGCTGACGGACAAGCTGCAAAGCGCGCTTGGCGTACGCGAAGTCTTCGACGAGATCAAGCACGGCCATTCGGTCGGCGACCTGGTGCGCACCCTGGCGCGGCGCAAGGCCGCCCAGCGCCCGGCCCGCACCTTCCCGGCCGCCTTGCCATTTTTCAGGTTGGACCGCATCTATGTGCGGGGCTTCAAGGTAGAATCCGCGGAAGTCCTGCATGGCCCGCTGTGGGCCAAGCTGTCGGATCACGCGCCCATCGTGGCGAACCTGAAACTGGTTTCCTGACACATGCGTCACGTTGATTTTCTAGCCGATAACGAAGTCAAACTCCTGCACTGCGGTACCGATTATTTTCCGGCACTGGTCGAGGCGATCGAGGCCGCGCAGTTTGAGATCTATTTCGAAACCTATATCTTTGCCGAGGATGAGACCGGCAAGCGTGTCATGGCCGCGCTGAAAGCTGCCGCCCAGCGCGGCGTGACGGTGCGCATGATTACCGACTGGTTCGGCACCGGCCACAAGCCCGCCTACCGTCTGCATGCCGAGGTGACGGCCGCCGGCGTCGAGCATCGCATCTTCAACCCCTGGTTCCGGCGCGGGGTGACGCGCACCCACCGCAAGATCTGCGTGGTGGACGCCCAGGTGGCATTTGTCGGCGGCATCAATATCAACGACGATATGTTCACCGACTACGACCACAACAAAGCGCTGGCAGCCCCGCGCTGGGATTTTGCGGTGGCGGTGCGCGGGCCGCTGGTCGAATCGATTCACAGCGAGGCGGAAACGCAATGGACGCGCCTGGGGCATATGAATATCGTCAAACGCCTGACCCTGTTCAACGAAGTGCGCAAGCTGAACAAGATCGCGCGCCAGAGCGCCATGCAGGCCGGCTTCGTGGTGCGCGACAACCTGCGCAATCGCCGCACCATCCAGCGCGCCTACTTGCAAGCGCTGGGACGGGCCAGGAAAAGCGTGCTGCTGGCCAATCCTTACTTCGCGCCGGGCCGCAAATTCCGCCGTGCGCTGGCTGCAACCGCACAGCGTGGGGTGGAAGTGGTGCTGCTGATCGGCGTGGGAGAATTCTGGCTGCAGGATGCGGTGGCACACTCCTTCTACCCGAAGCTGCTGGAAGCGGGCGTCAAGGTGGTGGAGTATCGCAAGACGCAACTGCACGCCAAGGTGGCGGTCATCGACGATGACTGGGCGACCGTTGGCTCCTCCAATGTGGATGGGCTGAGCCTGTTCCTCAACCAGGAAGCCAACGTGGTGATCAAGGACGCGGAATTCACGCGTTCCCTGCGCGGAAAGATCGAGGATGCCATCGCCGATGGCGTGGTGATCCACCCGCAGGATTTCGAACATGTCGGGCGCTTCCGGCGGGTCGGATACGAAGTGGCGTACTTCTTCTACCGCACGCTGATGCGCATTTTTGCAGTCGGAAAGTACACATGAGTGACGTAAGGATAGACAAATGGCTGTGGGCGGCGCGCTTTTTCAAGACGCGCCAGCTGGCCATCGACGCCATCGACAAGGGCAAGGTGAAACTGTCGAGCGGCGAACGCATCAAGCCCTCACGCAACGCGAAGCTGGGCGAGCGCCTGCATATCGATAACGGCGCGGACGAATGGGACGTGCTAGTGGTGGGCATTTCCGGCAAGCGCGAAGGCGCGCCGATAGCACGCCTGCTCTATGAAGAGAGCGAAGAATCGCTGGGCCGCCGCGCCGCCCTGATCGAGCGCAAGAAACTGTTCCCCGAGCCCTTCGCCGACAACAAAGGCCGCCCAACCAAGCGCGACCGCCGCACCTGGGAAAAGGCCACGGAAAGCTGAAAAAGGGGACGTAACCCTCTTTTCTACGGCTTTTTTCGCCTCCGGCGAATTTAAAAGGGGTACGTCCCCTTTTTAATTTTGTTGCAACGCAACAATAGAGGTGCACTTCTAGTGGTGCCGTTTGACTTTCGCCACACGCTGGATAATAGTACGAACGTTCGCAAAACTTTTCACCAGCGGCCGATCTGTTAGAGCGAGAATAAGGCTTTTCCTTCTATCTGGATGGGTTCAAAAGTGAGTGGAATTCTTGTCAATACACCAACGAAATTCATGCGCAAAGGCGAAATGACCCGTGCGGCCATCCTGGATGTGGCCCTCGACCTGGCAAGCCGTGACGGCCTCGAAGGCCTCACTATCGGCTTGCTCGCCGACAAGATGAACATGAGTAAGTCCGGTGTATTCGCGCACTTTGGTTCGCGGGAAGATTTGCAGATTGAAGTCCTGAAGCTGTATCACCATCGCTTCGAGCAGGAAGTGTTTTACCCGGCGATGAAGGAGGCCCGTGGCCTGCCTCGCCTGCGCGCCATGTTTGCCAACTGGATCAAACGTGTGAGCGTGGAAATCGCCTCGGGCTGCATCTATATCAGCGGCGCCGTCGAGTATGACGACCGCCCTGGCCCGATCCGTGAAGAACTGCTGGCCATGGTCGGCGCGTGGCAGGCAGCCTTGCTGCGTTGCGTGCGCCAGGCCATCGACAACGGCGACCTGCGGTCCGATACCGATGCGAGCCAGCTTGTGTATGAAATGTACGGCCTGATATTGGCCCTGCACCATGAGGCGCGTTTCATGCGCACTCCTGGCAGCGTGGACCGGGCAGGCGTGGGCTTCAACCGACTGATCGAAAACTATCAACCATCCTAAGGCTGCGTTTCGCAGCAGCCGAGCAAACATAACCTTTTAGCTTTCTGGAGAAAAAAATGGGTCAATACGTCGCGCCAATCCGTGATATGCAGTTCGTCCTGCACGAGCTGCTGAAGGTGGAAGAGAAGCTGAAAGAGCTGCCTCCTCACGCCGAAACCGACGCGGACATCATCAACCAGGTGCTGGAAGAAGGCGCCAAGTTCACCTCCGAAGTGCTGTTCCCGCTGAACCACTCGGGCGACCGCGAAGGCTGCCATCACGATGCAGCTGCCAAGACCGTGACCACTCCAAAAGGCTTCAAGGAAGCCTACGCACAGTACGTTGAAGGCGGCTGGGCTGCGCTGGCTTGCGATCCGGAATATGGCGGCCAGGGCCTGCCTATCGTCCTGAACAACTCTTTCTACGAGATGCTGAACTCCGCCAACCAGGCATGGACCATGTACCCAGGCCTGTCGCACGGCGCCTACGAGTGCCTGCTGGCCCACGGCACCCCGGAACAGAAATCGACCTACCTGCCTAAGCTGGTTTCCGGCGAATGGACCGGCACCATGTGCCTGACCGAGCCGCACTGCGGCACCGATCTGGGCATGCTGCGCTCGAAAGCCATCCCTAACGCCGACGGTTCCTGGAACATCACCGGCGCCAAGATCTTCATCTCGGCCGGCGAACACGACATGTCCGAAAACATCCTGCACCTGGTGCTGGCTCGTGTTCCGGACGCTCCAGAAGGTTCGAAAGGCATCTCCCTGTTCCTGGTGCCTAAGTTCATCCCTAACGCCGACGGTTCGATCGGCGAGCGCAACCCGATCTTCTGCGGCGCGATTGAAGAGAAGATGGGCATCCACGGCAACTCGACCTGCCAGATGAACCTGGACGGCGCCAAGGGCTGGATCATCGGCCAGCCGAACAAGGGCCTGAACGCGATGTTCGTGTTCATGAACGCCGCCCGCCTGGGCGTGGGCGTGCAGTCCCTGGGCCTGACCGAAGTGGCTTACCAGAACGCGCTGGTGTACGCAAAAGACCGCCTGCAAATGCGCTCGCTGTCCGGCGTGAAGAATCCTGAAGGTCCAGCCGACCCGATCATCGTGCACCCTGACGTGCGCCGCATGCTGCTGACCGGCAAAGCCTACGCTGAAGGCGCGCGCGCTTTCGCTTCCTACGTGGCGCTGCAGATCGACCGTGAACTGCACCACCCTGACGAAGAAGTGCGCAAGGAAGCCGGCGACGAAGTTGCCCTGCTGACCCCGATCATCAAGGCCTTCATCACCGACAACGCATGGATCGCCACCTCCGACGCAATGCAGGTGTACGGCGGTCACGGCTACATCTCCGAGTGGGGCATGGAGCAGTACGTGCGCGACGCGCGTATCAACCTGATTTACGAAGGCACCAACACCGTGCAGTCGCTGGACCTGCTGGGCCGTAAGATCCTGATGGACAACGGCGCCAAGCTGCGCAAGTTCGGCGAGAAAGTGCGCGCCTTCGTGGAAGAAAACGGCACCGACGAAGCGATGTCCGAGTTCGTCACCCCGCTGGGCGACCTGGGCGAGAAGCTGACCAAGCTGACCATGGAAATCGGCATGAAGGCCTTCCAGAACCAGGACGAAGTGGGCGCCGCTGCAGTTCCTTACCTGCGCGTGGCCGGCCACCTGGTGTACTCGTACTTCTTCGCACAGATGGCGAAGATCGCCCTGGAAAAAGAAGCGTCGGGCGACAAGTTCTACACCTCGAAGCTGGCAACCATCCGCTTCTACTTCGGCCGCCTGTACCCAGAAACCGCAACCCTGATCCGCCAGGCTCGTTCCGGCGCCGCCAACCTGATGGCCCTGGACGCTGACCTGTTCTGAAGTTGATGGCGCTGGCTGATCGCGCGCCAAACCGGTAGTGCGGTGTCAGACCCAATGGGTCTGACACCGGTTTGCCGGTTTTGCTGTAGAAAGCCAGCCCCCATGGCATAGCAACGGAAATACCAACCAAAGGATATATATGAGCAACTTCAACGTGAAAAAAGTAGCGGTGCTGGGCGCCGGCGTGATGGGCGCGCAGATCGCTGCCCACTGCGTCAACGCTAAAGTACCAGTCGTCCTGTTCGACCTGCCAGCCAAGGAAGGCAACAAGAACGGTATCGGCATCAAGGCCATCGAAGGCCTGAAGAAGCTGTCCCCGGCTCCTTTCGGCGACAAGGCCGACGCAGAACTGGTGCAGATCGCCAACTACGAAGACAACCTGGACCTGCTGGCCGGCTGCGACCTGATCATCGAAGCGATCGCCGAGCGCATGGACTGGAAGCATGACCTGTACAAGAAAGTTGCTCCGCACATTTCGCAAAACGCAATCTTCGCATCCAACACCTCCGGCCTGTCGATCAACAAGCTGGCCGAAGGCTTCGACGCTGACCTGAAGGCGCGCTTCTGCGGCGTGCACTTCTTCAACCCACCGCGCTACATGCACCTGGTGGAACTGATCCCGACCACCGACACCAAGCCGGAAATCCTGGACCAGCTGGAAACCTTCATGACTTCCGTGCTGGGCAAGGGCGTGGTCCGCGCCAAGGACACCCCGAACTTCATCGCTAACCGCGTTGGCGTGTTCGGCATCCTGGCCATCATCCACGAAGCCGAGAAGTTCGGCCTGTCCGTCGACGTGGTCGACGACCTGACCGGCGCCAAGCTGGGCCGCGCCAAGTCCGGTACCTTCCGTACCGCCGACGTGGTTGGCCTGGACACCATGGGCCACGTGATCAAGACCATGGAAGACAACTTGCCGAACGATCCGTTCGCAGCGCTGTACAAGACACCTGCCGTGCTGTCCGGCCTGGTCGCCAAGGGCGCCCTGGGCCAGAAATCCGGCGCCGGCTTCTACAAGAAGGTCGGCAAGGACATCATGCGCCTGGACGCAGCAACTGGTGAATACGTCGCCGGCGGCAAGAAGGCAGACGACATCATCGCCCGCATCCTGAAAGAAAAGGATCCGGTCAAGAAGATGAAGGCACTGCGCGAATCGACCAACCCGCAAGGCCAGTTCCTGTGGGCGATCTTCCGCGACGCTTTCCACTACATCGCGATCCACCTGGAATCGATCGCCGACAACGCACGCGACATCGACTTCGCCATGCGCTGGGGCTTCGGCTGGAACGTTGGTCCGTTCGAAACCTGGCAAGCAGCCGGCTGGGGCCAGGTTGCACAGTGGGTCAAGGAAGACATCGAAGCCGGCAAGGCGCTGTGCAATGCACCGCTGCCAGCGTGGGTCTTCGAAGGCAAAGTGGGCGAACAGGGCGTGCATACCCCTGAAGGCTCGTTCTCGCCAGCGACCAAGTCCTACACCCCGCGTTCCGAACTGGCTGTGTACAAGCGCCAGGAATTCCGCGCTCCAGTCGTGGGCGGCGGCGGTGCAGATCCCAAGACTGCCGGCGTGACCGTGCACGAAGACGAATCCGTGCGGCTGTGGCACACCGGCGACGACGTCCTGATCCTGTCGCTGAAGACCAAGATGCACGTGATCGGCAAAGGCGTGATCGGCGGCATCCAGCGCGGCCTGGCCGAAGCTGAGAAGAACTTCAAGGGCCTGGTGATCTGGAACACCGACGCAGCCGAAGGCGGCGCCTTCTCGGCCGGCGCCGACCTGCAGGAAGCCCTGCCAGCCTTCATGGCCGGCGGCGCGAAAGCGGTCGACCCGATCATCAAGGAGCTGCAAGACACCTTCATGAAGATGAAGTATTCCAACGTGCCAGTGGTGGCGGCTGTTGCCGGTATCGCCCTGGGCGGCGGCTGCGAAATGATGCTGCACGCATCGAAGCGCGTGGCTGCACTGGAATCGTACATCGGCCTGGTGGAAGTGGGCGTTGGCCTGATCCCTGGCGGCGGCGGCCTGAAGGAAGCGGCAGTACGCGCTGCCCGCGAAGCCAAAGGCAACGACATCCTGCAATTCCTGAAGACCGGCTTCACCAACGCTGCAACCGCGAACGTATCCAAGTCCGCGCTGGAAGCGAAGGCCATGGGCTACCTGAAGGAAGACGACATCATCGTGTTCAACGCCTACGAGCTGCTGCACGTGGCGAAGACCACTGCCCGTGCGATGGCTGACGCAGGCTACCGCGCTCCGATCCAGCGCCCAGTGCCGGTGACCGGCCGTTACGGCTGGGGCACCATCCGCGGCCAGTTGGTCAATATGCGCGATGGCGGCTTCATCTCCGCACACGACTACAAGCTGGGCGACATGATCGCCGAGATCGTGTCCGGTGGCGACATCGACCAAGGCAGCGTAGTGAGCGAGCAGTGGCTGCTGGATATGGAACGCAAGGCCTTCCTGGAATTGCTGAACCATCCTAAGTCGCAAGAGCGCATCATGGGCATGCTGCAGACCGGTAAGCCGGTTCGCAACTAAGAGCAAATGTCCATCCTGTCGCTGGCCTTCAAAATCCTGTTGCGAGTGAAACCAAGCATGGTCTATGAGCAAATCAAGAAGCACATGACGGAGTCGCTGCCGTTCGTGCGCCTGCTCGGCATCCGTATCGACAGCATCGGCCCGGGAACGGCCGAAGTGTCGATGCCGGACGACGGCAAGCTGCACAACCACCTCGGCACGCCGCATGCAGGCGCGTTGTTTACGCTGGCCGAAACGGCGTCCGGCGCGGCCATGGCAGGCGGCTTCGCCGACCTGATCATGGACATGCGCCCGGTCGCCAAGGAGTCGCGCATCCAGTACCAGAAAGTTGCCAAGGGCGCGACGCGCGCCTCCGGCAAGGTACCGGGCGACCTGGCCGCGATCCGCGCCCAGCTCAAGGATGAAGGAAAAGTAGCGTTCCCGGTCAACGTCGACATCTTCGACGAACACGGCACGCTGGCAGCACAAGTACAGGTGGACTGGTACCTCTCCGCCAAACGCTAACGAACACAGATACTGGAAAGCTTAAAATGAGCAAACAACTGCAAGACGCATACATCGTCGCCGCAACCCGCACCCCGATCGGTAAAGCACCGCGCGGCATGTTCAGCAAGACCCGCCCGGACGACCTGCTGGTCGCCGCCATCAAGGGCGCCATGGCTGCCGTGCCTAACCTGGACCCGGCCCTGATCGTCGACGCGATCGTCGGCTGCTCCTTCCCGGAAGCAGAGCAGGGTTTCAACATCGCCCGTAACTCCGTGGTGCTGGCAGGCCTGCCGAACACCGTGGGCGGCGTGACCATCAACCGTTACTGCGCTTCGGGCATCACCGCCCTGGCCATGGCTGCCGACCGCATCCGCGTTGGCGAAGCCGACGTGATGATCGCCGGCGGCGTGGAATCGATGTCCATGGTGCCGATGATGGGCCACCACCCATCGATCAACATGGACACCTTCAAGGACGAGAACGTGGGCCTGGCCTACGGCATGGGCCTGACCGCCGAGAAAGTGGCGCAGCAGTGGAAGATCTCCCGCGAAGACCAGGACGCCTTCGGCCTGGAATCGCACCGCAAGGCGATCGCCGCACAACAGGCTGGCCTGTTCAAGGACGAGACCACCCCGGTCGAAATCATCACCCGCACCCCTGACCTGCGCACCGGCGAGATCAAGGTTGGCAAGCGCACCGTGGACACCGACGAAGGCGCGCGCGCCGACGCCTCCATGGAAGGCATGGCCAAGCTGAAGCCAGTGTTCGCCGCCAAGGGCACCGTGACCGCCGCGACCTCCTCGCAGATGTCCGACGGCGCCGGCGCGCTGATCGTGGTCTCCGAGAAGATCCTGAAAGAACACAACCTGACCCCGCTGGCCAAGTTCTCCTCGTTCGCTGTTCGCGGCGTGCCACCGGAAATCATGGGCATCGGTCCTAAGGTCGCCATCCCAGCCGCTTGCGCAGCTGCCGGTATCACCCAGGACCAGCTGGACTGGATCGAACTGAACGAAGCGTTCGCCGCCCAGGCCCTGGCCGTGATCCGCGACCTGAACCTGGACACCAGCAAAGTGAACCCGATGGGCGGCGCAATCGCCCTGGGCCACCCGCTGGGCGCAACCGGCGCGATCCGCGCCGCGACCGTGGTGCACGCACTGCGCCGCAACTCGCTGAAGTACGGCATGGTCACGATGTGCGTGGGCGCCGGCATGGGCGCAGCAGGCATCATCGAGCGCGTATAATCCGCGCAAGCAAGCGATAAGCAACAGGGCGCTTCGGGAAACCAAGCGCCCTTTTTCACATCCACAATCCGGCGAGAAGACAGTGTCTGACCCCTGCGGGTCAGACACAGGTTTACCGGTTTAAAAGGAGACAAACGACAATGGCCATCCAGACCAGCAAAGCCAACGGCATCCTGACCATCGAATTCGACCGCGTGGACCGCAAGAACGCGATCACCTCCGCCATGTACCAGACCATGGCCGACACCATCAACGCCGCCGAGGGTGACGCTGAAGTACGCGCCATCCTGATCACCGGTAAGCCGGAGATCTTCACCGCCGGCAACGACCTGGTCGACTTCGCCATGACCACCACCGCCAACGACGGCGTGGCATTCACCGACCGTCCCGTGATCCAGTTCATGAAAGCCCTGTTCAACAGCACCAAGCCGGTCGTAGCGGCCGTGAATGGCGCAGCCATCGGCATCGGCACCACGATGCTGATGCACTGCGACCTGGTGTACGCCGCCGACAACGCCAAGTTCTCGGTGCCGTTCGCAGCACTGGGCCTATGCCCTGAATTCGGCTCCAGCATGCTGCTGCCGGCCAACGGCGGCCACGCCCGCGCGGCGGAAAAGCTGATGTTGGGCGAACCGTTCAGCGCCCAGGAAGCCTACGACATGGGCCTGATCTCCAAGCTGCTGCCAGCAGACCAGGTGCTGGCCCACGCTCAAGCGCAAGCCGCCAAGCTGGTCGCGCTGCCAGCCGAATCGATCCGCCAGACCAAGCGCCTGATGAAGGCCGGCCGCGAAGCGCTGAAAGCCCACATCGACGTGGAAAGCGCCCAGTTCGGCGCCATGCTGACCGGCGCCGAAGCCAAGGAAGCCTTCACTGCCTTCTTCGAAAAGCGCAAACCGGACTTCTCGAAGTTCGCCTGATCGGAGCCACAATTGATTTCCGCGCCTGCCTGGCTGCCATTCGGCTTGCTGGGCCTTTCGATTGCAAGCACCGGCCTCGCGGTCACGCATAGCGAGCGGCCGGCTTTCTTGCGCAATCTCTGGCTGGTTTTGCTCGCACTGGCGACCGGCGCCGGCCTGGCGGCGGGCGTGTTGCGCCCCATCGCCCTGGCCAGCATCGCCGCTTTGCTGGCTTTCGCCTGGCTGGCAACCCGCCATGGCAAGTCCGCTGTGCGGGCGCTGTTGACGATATTGACGCTGGTGCTGGCACTTGCGCTTGCAATGCACGCCGTTCCCGGCTACGACAATCCGCTGCTCCTGAAAGATGTCCGGCTGTCGGCGCACTCGGCGCCTTACACCTTGTATGCGAACTTCGACAAAGGCGTGGTCGGGCTGGTGCTGCTCGCGTTGTTCTGCCGCCGCGCCAGTTCCTGGCGGGATTTTGCCGTCGCATCGAAGTCGCAAGTACCGGTGGTTGCGGGGCTGTTGTGCGGAGTGCTAAGCATAGGCTGGGCGATTGGATTCGTGCATCCGGATTTCAAGCTGTCGCCATTCCTGCCGCTGTTCGCCGCCATCAACCTGCTGTTTGTCTGCGTGGCGGAGGAGGCATTCTTCCGTGGCGTCATCCAGGAACAGCTCGCACGCTACGGCGATGCCATTGCCGTCGTCGTTTCCGGCCTGGTGTTCGGCGCTGCGCACCTGGGCGGCGGCTGGCAGTTTGGTGTGCTCGCCAGCCTGGCCGGACTGGGTTACGCGGTGCTGTATTCAAGGACAAAGCGCATCGAGATTCCGATTGCGGCCCACTTCGTGTTAAACCTGGTGCATTTCGTAGCATTCACGTATCCGCGCGCTGGCTGAGAAAAGTCTCAGGAGAAGCGCCTGACGGCAAGCACTTGATCTAATTCGCGATGAATGGCCGTTGGCAGTCGGAAGCCAAAGGTTCCTGGACCGCGATCTCGCGCGCGCCTTACCTTTTAATATTCTTCCACCAAGGTTGCGCGCGTACCGCAGTTTTCAAAGCCATGGAACAGCGGTAGCAGGCTTTTGTGGCACACGACGCCGGGCGAGAAGCAACCATCAATGACGAAGAGCAGGCGCTCGTTGATTGGCGTACTTGCCATCAACTGCGTGTTGAAGCGGAAGGTCGTGACGTCGGGCGGGCTGGAGCCTAATCCCCTGTCAACCTCGTCGTCCCCACTCATGATCTCCGACAGTTCCCAGTCCAGGCAAGCGAACTTCGCCGTGAATCCTACGTACCAGTAATCGTGCAGCGTTTTGTCGTCGTGGACATACTGCGCAGGGTGCGTGAAGATCCGGCTGACGCCTTGTCCCAGCAATGCATCCCGTACCGGCTTGCGCACCAGCAGGTTATCGAATTCGAACATCACATCGGGTGGCACCGCCAGCGATGGATGGCCCAACCGGCGAGCCCACTGCTTTGAAATATTGTAGAAGGCAAGCGGGGGAGAGCCGGGCGGCAAGGGCTTGGTTTCGTATTCGAGTTCTTCCGTTTCGTGGAAGGGGCGCGGCGTTGGCAGGGAATCGCTGTGGCCGCGCTTGATGAAGTAATACTCTTTTTCGAAGTTGCTCATTGTGTGCTCGTTATTCGTAATCGACAGTACCGACTTGGGGACCTGACGTCCTGTGGTCCAGGCTTCCGCAGCGGCGGCATGATTTGTCTTTGTGGATTGCTGCTTTCAGCGTCGCCAGGTTGGAGCGCGACGTGGGCGGCAACTCCAGGTCATCTTCCCGTCCCTCGGTGCGAAGGGCGCCGATCTTGTGCACTTCATCTGCAGCACGCGTGAACTGGATCAGCGACTCGGCGAAGACTTCAGGCGCCCAGTCAAATGCCAGGCCGTCGTGCCCGCCGGTCAGCGACGCTTCAAGGCGTTCTCCGATTTCGAAGATGATGTTGTCGACCACCCGCCCAGTGGAAAGCAGCAGGAGGGGCAGCAACAGCCGCAGTTCCAGCATCAGCGTGCCGCCTCCAGCGCCCGCGATATAGGCGTACATGGCGGGTGGAATAGCGTCGAACATGATCTCCATATGGGCCAGCCAAATGAGCATGCTCTCGTGCTCCTCGAGCAGGTCGTCGACCAGTTGCCTGTCTTGCGACGCGCGGATTGCTTCAGCCACTTCAGGCCAGATCGCCGGCAGCACGCGCGCGAGAAAGTCTTCGATACCGGCCTTGTCGCCGTTGGCGATCAGCGTGGGAAGGGACAAGACAGCGCCGCAATGTTCGCGCAGGGCGGCGGCAAACGCTTCCCCGTTGCCTGTGGTCCCGTGGGTGAAGTCATGCGAAGCCGCGCGACGCTCGCGGCCGGGTCGCAGCTTGAGACCACTGGTGACGGGCAGGCCTTGCATCGATTCCTTCCACCAGACCCATTCGTCCGCTTGGTCGGACTGCGCCGCTTCGCCTGGAATGGCATGCAGGCGCAAACTGTCGGAAAAGTCGTTCCACAGCCCCGCGTCAAACACGATGGGCCGTGAACGGAGCCACTTGGCAGGCGGCGGATTCCAGCCCACTTCCGCTGCCGCCTGGTAGGTAATGGCGGCCGCTTCCTCCCAGTGTTCACGATAGGTCTCCAGTGCTTCCACCATGTACAGGAAGGCGCTGTGCAAGCGCATGGCAATCATCCTGCGCTGTCCCCTGATTTCATGCGCAAGCTCTTTCGTGAGAAGGTCTATAGCGACTGGCGATACAAGTTTCGACATGGCTCTACAAATTGCAAAAAAAGCAAACAAGTATTGTAACAACAGGTCCAAAGTCGTGTCGTACAGCCATGCGGTGCCGCGTATAATGCAAGCGACTTTTCAACCGGAGACCTGTCAATGTCCATGCAAGTCCTGCGCCGCGCCGCTGTCCTGTCCGTTCTGGCCGCCGCCATCGCCATCCCTGCCTACGCCGGCAGTTCCGCTTCGTCCGCATCGAGTGCCGGTTCCGAGTCCTCGGGCAGCGTGTCCGATTCGATCGGCGGCTCCAGCAAGAGCTCCAGCGGGGACGACAGGAAAGTGGCCGCTGGCCAGTACCGCGTCATCGACGTTGCAGAAGCGCCGGGCAAGCCGGGTGCCACGCGCCTGAAGCTGCAAGGCCAGGGCAATGAATTCTTCCTGACCGTGCCGAAAGCCGCCCTGGCAGAACGCGCACTGCCAGCCGGCGCACTGGTGCAGGTCAACGAGCGTCCATACGGCTACGAATTCGCATATGCCGATACGCAGCAGGCCTTCTTCCTTGCCCTGGACGAAGCATGGCAACGCGAACTGCGCTCGCACGCCATCTGATCGCTGCCTGCCTGGCGCTCGGCTGGAATGCCGCAGCGCAGGCGGGCGGAATGATGTTCTGCGACCGTCCCGCGAAAGTCACGGCGACGGCGCAGGACCACGTGCTGCGTTTTGCAGCCGTGGTGAAGGATGAACTGGAACGCTCGGGCGCCACGGCCGCCGTCGTTTCGCGCGCCGGCCTTGACCTGGCGCGCCTCGGCCTGCGTTACTCGCACGCCGGCCTGGCGTTGAAAGACAATCCGAACAGCCCCTGGTCGGTGCGCCAGCTTTACTATGCCTGCGACGAAAAGCGCCCACGCATCTTCGACCAGGGCATGGCCGGCTTCGTGCTCGGCGCGGAAGAACCGGCGTACGGCCACCTGTCGCTGGTGCTTCTGCCGGACGAGCAGGCCAGGACGCTGCAGGCGGCGGCACTGGATGCGCAAACGCCGCTGTCGCTGCTGGCAGGGGAGTACAGCGCCAATGCGTATGCCTACAGCACGCGCTATCAAAACTGCAACCAGTGGCTCGTAGAGCTGATGGCAAGCGCCTGGGGCGCAGCCGCTCCCCGGCGCGAAGACGCGCAAAGCTGGCTGCGCGAACGCGGTTACCAGGCGGAGCCGGTCGCCGTAGGCCGCACGCTGGTGATTGCCGCACATTTCGTGCCGCTGGTGCATGTGCAGGACCATCCCGACGAAGACCTGCGCGCGCAGACCATGCGCGTCAGCATGCCTTCGTCGATTGAACATTTTGTTCATCGCGAGTCGCCGCAAGCGCGCCGCCTCGAGCTTTGCTATAACCCGAACCATATCGTGATCCGGCGTGGTTGGGAACCAATGGGCGCAGGCTGCGAAGCGCAGCCTGGCGACGAGGTAATCGCTTTTGAAAACAGTCACTGACAAGGTCATATGAATACGATTGCTTCGCTTTACCTGATCTCCGCAGGGGCGCTGGCAATGTCGGCATTCCAGTCGGCCCTGGTGGCGCGCAACAGCTCCTACGGGCGCGCGTGCTGGGCGTTTGCGGCCATCTGCCTGTCCTTTGCCTGTTTCCAGTACGCGAACGTGCAGCAGCAGCTTGCTCCGGGATTGGCGGAAGCCATCGCGGCGCACAAATGGGTCAACTTCTTTTCGATCCTGCTGGCGCCGCAGTTCTGCTACCTGGTCGCCTCGCTCGACCCAAGCCGGAACGCATTCCGCCTTACCTACGGCATTGCCTTCATCTCGGCCATACTGGCGGTGGACAATTTCATGGTGCCTTATGGCTACCGCTTTTCTGCGCTGGAGACCGAAGCGCCCATCGAGCTGGTGTGGGGCGGACATGCATTCCTGCTGTTCGGTGAAACAACGGCTGCCTATACGGTCAGCCGCTTGCTGTCGCTGGGGGCGACGGCGTTCGCAGTCGTCTACTGCATCCGCGTGCAACGCCAGAAGGCGCGTTTTTCAAACCGGCTGGTGTGGAGTTCCGCCGCGCTGGTGGTGGTGACGACGGCGCTGGGAGGTGCGACCGACACCGGCATGCTGCGAATGCCGTATTTGAGCGGTTTCGGATTCCTGTTCCTGGCTGCCTCCTACCTGCTGCTGGTCAGGCGTGAAGCGACCCAGCGCCTGACCGAGAAGATCCGCATCAGTGCCGCGCTGGAGCGCGAATTGGAGAACCACAAGCTTTCCAGCAGGCGCATCGAGCGCGCCCTGACCAATGATGAACTGACACGGTTGCCGAATCGCGAGGGCGCGCTGGAAAAGCTGCGCGCCATGTTCGTCTGGAGCGAATCCAGCCTGACCAGGACGGCTGTGCTGCTGCTTGACCTGGACCGGTTGGCGATCATCAACGGTACGCGCGGCTACGAGATAGGCAACCAGGTGTTGATCGAGGTGGCGCAGCGGCTGCGCGAACATTGTGGCAAGCGCAGGCTGGTGGCAAGGCTGGGCAGCGCGCGCTTCGCGGTTGGCATTGCGGGCCACAAGACCCTGGCAGGGATCGAGCGCGAAGTGGAGGGCATCATGGCAGCGATCAAGCCGCCATTCACCGTGGCGGACACCGTACTGAACATGACGTTCAGTGCCGGCGTGGCGATCTATCCGGATCATGCCAATTCGGCGGAAGACTTGCTGGCGTCGGCAGGCCTGGCGCTGCACGAGGCACGCGACCTGGGGCCGGGCAATCTGCGCGTGTTCCACCCTTCGCTGCAGCAGTCGCTGAGTGAGCGCATCGGCCTTGAAAATGAGCTGAAGGAAGCACTCGAGAACGGCGAGCTTTTCCTGCACTACCAGCCGCAGGTCTGCGCCGTTACTGAACGGGTGCTGGGCATGGAAGCGCTGATCCGCTGGCAGCACCCGGAGCTGGGCCTGGTCATGCCGGACAAGTTCATTCCACTGGCCGAGGCGACGGGTACGATTGCGGCGATTGGCGCGTGGGTGATTGAAAGCGCCTGCCAGCAATTGCAGAATTGGCGGGCGCTGGGCTTCGGCGACGTGCGGATGGCGGTCAACCTGTCGGCACAGCAGCTGCTGCTAAGCGATCTTGGCGACAACGTGCAGGCAGCCTTACGGCGCGCGGGGCTGATGGGTGAAGACCTTGAACTCGAAATCACCGAGTCGGTGCTGATGCAGGACCCGCAGCGCTCCATCGAAAAACTGGAGTCCCTGCGCAGGCTGGGTGTGCGGCTGTCAATCGACGACTTCGGCACCGGCTATTCCTCGCTCGGCTACCTGAAGATGCTGCCGGTGCACTCCTTCAAGCTTGATCGCAGTTTCGTGCGCGATATCGGCACCAGCGAAAAGGATCTCGAGATCTGCGCCACGGCTGTCGGCCTGGCGCGCAACCTCGGCCTGGAAATCGTTGCCGAAGGCGTGGAAGATGCGGTGCAGGCCGACCAGCTTCGCCAACTGGGCTGCAACCTGCTGCAGGGCTATTACTTTGCGCGCCCGCTCGCGGCGCATGCGGCGACCAATTACCTGATGGACCGGATGGAAGCTGCTGCATAAGCTGGCAAATCGAAAAGTAACTTGTTCAATTTGCTTTCGTTTAAAATAACGTGCATTGCAAAGAAGAAATGAACGAGGATCGATATGGACGCACCCATTGCTTCGCTCTACCTGATATCCGTGGGAGCGCTAGCAATGTGTTCATTCCAGGCGGCTTTGCTGGCGCGCAGCAGTTCCTACGTGCGGGCTTGCTGGGTCTTCGCCGTGATTTGCTTCACGTTTGCCTTGTTCCAGTATGCGAATCTGCGGCAGCAGCTGGCGTCCGACCTGGCGGCGGCGATTGCCGCCCACAAGTGGGTCAACCTGTTTTCGCTATTGCTGGTGCCGCAGATCTGGTACCTGATTGCCGCACTCGACGACCGCAAGCGGGCCTTCTTCCTTAGTTATTTTGTCGCGGGCGTGACGCTGCTCCTGGTGGCGGACAATTTCATCTCGCCATTTGGCTACCGCTTCGCTTCCCTTGCTGCCGAGGCGCCCTGCAAACTGCCCTGGGGTGAACAGGCATTTCTCCTCGCCGGTGAGACGACTCCGGCTTATACCGTCAACCGGCTGTTGTCGCTGGGAGCCGCCCTGTATGCCGCGGCCTTCTGCATCCGCGCCCGGCGCGAGCGCGCGCGCTTCTCCAATCGCGTGGTATGGCTTTCCGTGGCGCTGATCGTAGTGACGACCGCCATGGGCGGCGCAACCGACGCGGGCAAGCTGCAACTGCCTTACCTGAGCGGCTTCGGCTTCCTGTTCCTCGCTGCTTCGTACTTGCTGCTGGTGCGGTGGGAGGCCGCGCGGAGCATGACCGAGAAGATTCGTATCAGCGCCGCGCTGGAACGCGAAGTCGAAAGCCATAAGCTTTCCAGCCTGCGCTTCGAGCATGCGCTGACCAACGATGCGCTGACGCGTCTGCCGAATCGCGCGGGTGCGCTGGAAAAGCTGCGCGCCATGTTCATCCAGAGTGAATCGAACCTGACCAGGATGGCGGTGCTGCTGCTTGACCTGGACCGGCTGGCGATCATCAACGGCACCCGCGGATACGAGGCCGGCAATCAATTGCTGGTCGAAGTGGCGCAGCGCCTGCGCCAGGACTGCAGCAAAGGCGGGCTGGTGGCGCGCCTGGGAAGCGCGCGCTTTGTCGTCGGCATTGCGGGCCACAAGACTGTGGCTGGCATCGAGCGCGAAGTGGAAGAAATACTGGCCGCAGTCAAGCCGCCATTCAGCATTCCCGGCACGGTACTGAACATGACCTTCAGCGCCGGCGTGGCTGTCTATCCCGACCATGCTTCGTCGGCGGAGGATCTCCTGGCTTCGGCCGCGCTGGCCTTGCACCAGGCGCGCGACGCCGGGCCGGGCAACCTGCGCGTGTTCCACCCTTCGCTGCAGCAGACGCTGAGCGAGCGCATCGGCCTGGAAAACGAATTGAAGGACGCGCTTGAAAAGGAGCAGTTCGTCCTGCATTACCAGCCGCAGATATGTGCCGCCTCCGGGCGCGTGGTGTGCATGGAAGCGCTGATCCGCTGGCATCATCCTTCGCTCGGGCTGGTCATGCCGGACAAGTTCATCCCGCTGGCCGAAGCGACCGGCGCGATTGCCGCCATTGGGTCGTGGGTGATCGATGCCGCCTGCCGGCAATTGGCGAGCTGGCGTGAAAACGGTTTCATCGATATTCGCGTGGCGGTCAACCTGTCGGCGCAGCAGTTGCTGCTGTCCGATCTTGGCGATACCGTGCAGGCGGCCTTGCAGCGCGCCGGCCTGTGGGGCGCCGATCTGGAACTCGAAATCACGGAGTCCGTGCTGATGCAGGACCCGCAACGCTCGATTGAACGGCTGGAGGCTTTGCGCAGGCTGGGCGTGCGCCTGTCGATTGACGATTTCGGCACAGGCTATTCCTCGCTCGGCTACCTGAAGCTGCTGCCGGTGCATGCCTTCAAGCTTGACCGCAGCTTTGTGCGCGATATCGGCAAGTCGGCCAAGGACCTGGAGATCTGCGCCACCGCGGTCGGCCTGGCGCGCAACCTTGGCCTTGAGATCGTGGCCGAAGGGGTGGAAGATGCGAGCCAGGCGACGCAGTTGCGCAAGCTCGGCTGCCATCTCCTGCAGGGCTATTACTTCGCCCGTCCATTGGCCGTCTACGCCGCAACGGACTTCCTGGCAACCGAAAGGAGGGTCGCATGAGGCCCGGCTGGAAACCGACCCGGCGCAATCGCAACGCCGGCACCAAGGCGAATGGCCTTGGACGCGGAGGCCCAAGGGCGGCTGCAGCGCTTTGGGCCGATCGTCGACCCTGAGCGCATGGCAAAGGAAGGCCTGCAGCCGGCCTGGTTCACCTTCTAATCATTCCCAGTGCCAGGACTGGCCCCAGCTTTCCTGGTAGTCCCACAGGTGCAGGTCCTGGCCATCGAATGAAACCCACCAGGCGTCTTTGACGTCGATTGCCTTGCCAGGGGCGTGGCCAGGGCGCAGGGTCTGGCCGGACCAGGAGAAACGCTGGTTGGCCTTGTCGTTGCAGTCCCAGACGACCAGCCTGGCCCCGTTGCCGGTACCGAAGGCGTAGACGTCGACGCATTTGTCGGGGTTGTTCTTGCTGCGCAGCAGGCCATCCGGGTCCTCGTACCACAGTTGCGTGACCTGGCCCTGGCAGCTCCAGTGGTGGACCGGCGTGCCGTTGACCATGTTGTTGCCCTCGATGTCCATGCACTTGCCACGGCCGTCGACCAGCTTGCGGAACACATAGGCGCCGCCAGGCTTGACGCTGGCAATCACGCCCACCCCAGTGACGGAACCATCCGACACCAGGCGGATGCGCGCGCTGCCGCCGTTGACCATGAAGCTGGTGGCGATGGCGCCGGACAGCGATTTCACCAGCTCTCCATTGCGGTCATATACGTGGATGAAGTCCCGGTTCGCATCGGTGCCGCCGTTGACGTAGACTTTCAGCGCGGCTGCGCCGGGGATAGTCAGCCACTGGGAGCGGTCTTCGTTATTGCCGTAGGCGCCGCTGCTCCAGCTTGTGGCAAGCGCTTCGATGCTGACGCTTGCTCCGCTGGACGTGCCGGCGCCGTCGGAGACCAGTTGCGCGATGACGCCGTTGTCGGCGACAACCAGCGATTGGGCAAGCGTTCCGCTGAAGCTTTGCAGCAGGCGGCGGTTGCTGTCGTAAATGCGCAGCACATCGCCGGCGCCCAGCAGGCCGCTGACGTTGACGCGCACTGCGCCGGCACCGGGCAGGCGCAAGGTTTGCGCGAGGTCGGCGTTATTCCCGTAGGCGCCGGTGTCCCAGCGCGTTGGCGCATCGTCATATTTTTCCCATTTGCCTTCCTCCGCCTGGTCCGAGTAATTGAGCCAGACCGGATTGGCGCCGGCCGCCAGGCGCAGGCGTTCATTCATGTACGCGTTGGCGGGAACGGAAAACGCGAAGCCGCTGCCGAAAGCCGCGACGCAAGCCTGCTTGCCGCCCTGCCAGGGACCGGCCGCAGGCGTAACGCGCCAGTCGTCCGGCAGGGCCTTGCTCTGGCAGGCGAAGCGCAGCGCCGCGGTGCAAGCGGCATCGTTCCAGCGCCCGTCGCCGCGCATTTGCGCGCAGTCTTCATTGTTATAGTCGTTCGGTTCGCCATCGGCCCAGGACCAGATGGCGGAGGCGATCATGCCTTCGTCCCAGCGGTCCGCATCGACGTTGTCCACGCCGCAGCGCATCAGGGCGGGGATGTTGGAAGCGTCGATGGTGCCGGTTTCGTCGACCCAGGAATCGGGCAATACGTCTTTGCCCAGCTTGGAGTCGGAGACCGCGTAGATCTTGTCTTGCTCGACCGGCAAGCCGTCCACTGTGCAGTTGGCGGTGTTGACGTACTTGACTTGCCGGCTGTTCCAGCCGCCCGCAGCGCCGGTGGCGAACAATGGGCCTTGCCAGACCACGGCGCCATCGTAGGTATTGTTGGCAGACTTGACGATCACCCGCTTGCCGCGGGCGATCATTTCGCGCGGCGTTTCCCAGCGGTTGGCCGGCTTGTCGGAGGGCTTGTACAGCAGGTTTCCGAAGACTGCTGTCAAGGGACCCACCACGCCGGCCTGGTTGTTGGCACGATCCTCCAGGTCGACAAAGACGATTGCCTTCGGATTCGCGTCAAGCCAGTTGCGAATCTTCCACAACTCATTGGGATAATTGTCCGGAGCGCCGTAGATCGCCGCACAGTCCTGGTGGCACAGCTGAACCTCGCCATTATTCATGTGCAGGTCCAGGTCGACGTTGCGGATGCCCGAATTGAGCAACTGGTTCATCGGCCAGCGCTGGTTGGCCCAGGTGGCGCCGCTGTCGTTCCACGCATTATGCGCGCCCAGTACCTGGATGCGATTGAGCGGGGTGTCCATGGCTACGTCGTATTGCGTGCGGATGCCCAGGCCAAGGTCCGCAGCGTGCAACGCCTGCATCCCGAGCAGGAGAGAAACGATGACGCCTGCCAGCTTCATTCTGCCTCCGAAAAGTGAGTGCCCTGAACCGGAAAACATACCCCAGGAAGGGTGTGCGCACGATGGAGGGCAGCCTCTAGGATTTTGGCTCGTGCGGTCATTTACTTGTAGCAGAGTCCTGCTAGTTTGGCCGGCACACCCATTCATAGGAGGAACAGATGCTGAAAACCGTTAGCTGCGCGGTCGTGGCCGCGTGCGCCTTTTCCGTCTTGCCGGCCTTGGCGGCTTGCCCTGACTACGTGACGGCGGCCAATCCGCCTGCACTGTCGGGCCCTGCGCGCAAGGGCTTTGCCAACTTCGGCAACACCATCCTGGCCGGCCTGTACAAGCCCTGGCATATGGCGCACGACGTCATTGTGAAGGCGGGGCAGCCCGCGACCATCACCGGCAAGTTCGATTACGATGCGGTCCTGCACAAGGACCTGGAAGGCGAACGGGTGCATGCCTACCTGTATGGCACCGGCATGCAGCAGTGGCAGTATCTCGGCAGCTTTATTACCGACAGCGACGGCAAGGCCAGCGTGCCCCTTGGCGTGCGCCCGGTCGGCGACTATGTGGTGCGCTTCGTGGTGGAGGGAGACCTGAGCAGCACCAACGGCTACCTGAGCGTGGTCGATCCAAGCCGTGACGCGGTGCTGTTCGACATCGACGGCACCCTGACCATCAACGATTTCGAAGCCTATGCCGATTACGTCGGCGTCAAGACTGCAACGGCGTATTCCTACGCGCCGCAGGTCGTGAATGCCTACCGCCAGAAAGGCTACCAGGTCATTTTCCTGACCGGACGGCCTTACTGGGTAACGAAGGATGGCCTGGAATGGCTGAAGATCCAGAACATGGGGCAATGGCACTACCACTCAAATCCCTACGGCGACGGCCCCATTCCTCCGGACACGCAACAGTTCAAGACCGAGTATGTGCGATACCTGCGCAACACCGTTGGCCTGAATATCGTGCGCGCCTACGGCAACGCCACGACCGATATTGCGGCCTATGCCGACGGCGGCATACCGAAGGCGCAGACCTATATCATCGGCCCGAATGCAGGCGCGTCCGGCACGCAGCCGATCCAGGGCGATTACACCGCCCATTACAGCTTCGTGGTGGAACCTACGCCGGTGGCGAGCTGCCGCCTGTAACGTGGTAGATTCCCACTTTGAACACTGAGAAGGAGGTTTGAAGTGGGAATCCTTGACGGCATGCTGGGTAACGCGTCCAAGATCGACATCGCGGACTTGCGGGAAGACTTTGCGAAAGTCCTTGCACCGAATGAGCGAGTGGAGCATGCTTACCAACTGATACGCGACTATTTCGTGTTTACCGACAAGCGCCTGGTGGTAGTGAACATCCAGGGTGTCACGGGCAGCAAGAAGGAGTATCACTCGATCCCTTACAAGAGCGTGACGCATTTCAGCATCGAGACCGGCGGCACGCTGGACCTCGACGCCGACCTGAAGATCTGGATCTCCAGCATTGCGGAACCGTTCACGCAAAAATTCAACAAGCGCCTGAGCATTTACGAAGTGCAGGCAGTCCTGGCGAGCTATGTGCTGAAATGAAGCGAATTGTCTTCGTGCTGGTGTTGGCTGCAGCCGCCTTCTATATCTGGGGCGATCCTGCGGGGCTGCTGCACCGCGTCAGCATGTGGACTTGCGACTGGCTGCGCGTCTTCAAGGTTTGCTGACGCATCCATTGTTCGCCGGCGGACGAATTGTTACGGCGAGGCGCTCGCTAGCATGATGGCTTTGAAGGGAGCCAGCCATGCCAGCCTACGAAGTCATCGACATCCCCAGCCACCAGCCAGCCCTGGTGGCGCGCGTGCGGCACACCGCCCCCGACCGTGCCAATGGCGCTCTGCCCGTACTGTTCGTGCACGGGGCTTCGTTCCCCTCGGGATTGTCTTTCGATTTCCGCATGGATGGCCAGTCGTGGATGGACTGGATGGCTGCCCGCGGCTACGACGTGTATGCGCTCGACTTTCCCGGCTACGGGCTGTCGGATCGCTATGCCGGCGCTGCTGCATCGCCGCCTGGCCGGGCGCGCGAGGTGGCGCAGGATGTGGGCAGCGCGGTGGACGCCATCCTGCGCAGGACGGGCAAGCCGCAAGTCCTGCTGGTCGGGCATTCCTGGGGCGGCTCGGTGGTGGCGCGCTACGCCCTGGACCACGCGGCCAAGGTGGCGAAGCTGGTGCTGTTCGCGGCCATCACGCCGCGCGCTGCAGCCGGCCCGGCGCCGGCGGCTGCACCTGCCAAGCCGGTCGATGCCTACGAGGCATTGACGCCCGCCCAGCGCATCGCTGCCATGGACGGCTTGCGCCCGCCGCAGGAACCGCCACTGTTGCACGCCGATGTCTTCGCTCGCTGGGGTGCGCAATGGCTGGCGTCGGATGGGCGCCGCGATGGCGCAGTAAGCTTCCCTGCCGGTCCCAGTGCCGACCTTGCGGACTTGCAGCAGGGCAGCAGCTATTACGATCCCGCGCGGCTGCAAATGCCCGTGCTGCTGGTGCGCGGCGAATGGGACGCCTGGCCCGGCGACGCGGACTACCGCATCTTGCAGGCCGCGATCAAGGGCGCACGCTACGTAACCATCGCGCGCGGCACCCACGTGATGCACCTGGAAGCGGCACGCGTGCAGCTCTATGAAACGGTGCGCGGATTCCTGGACTAATTGATGCCGTAGCGCGCACGGATGGCAGCCAGCGCGCCGTTCTGCTCGAGCTGGGCGATCGCCTGGTTGATGCGCGCGAGTTGCGCTTGCGTGGTGCTGGCGGCATTCAGCATCAAATGCACCGGCGCGCGGTAGGGCATGTAGGGCAACTGCACGATCCGGACCTTTTGCAGGCGCGCGATGTGGCGCAGGGCGTGGGCATCGCCCATGATCAGGTCGCCGCGTCCGGCCTCGAGCATCTTGATGCCCTGTTCGAAAGTGCCGAAGGTGCTGCGCCGTCCTTCCGCGTTCAGCAGCGGCAGGGCGCGTTCGTAGTCGTCGCCGTAAAAGCCAAGGCGCGGCGCCAGCAGGCTGGCATGCTGGGTGGCGATGTCCTGGAAACTGTCGATGCGGCGCAGTTTGTCCAGCTTTTCGGGCAGCGTGAACAGGCCCACCGTCTCCTGCCGGTAGGGCAGGCTGAAACGGGCGTAGCCGCGCCGCTCCTCAGTGGCGGATGCGGCCATCAGCAGATCCAGTTTGCCTTGCTGGAACAGCACGTTGCGCCGCGCCGGCGGCATTTCCTTTTCCAGTTGCAGGGCGCAGCCGGCATGCTTGAGTATGGCCTGCAGCAATTCGAAATCGACGCCACCCAGCACTTCCTTATCATTGTGATAAAAGTAGGGCGGCCACTCTTCCGGCGCCAGGCGCAAGGTGCACGCCTCGGCCGGGCAGGCGAGCTGAATCAGGAGTGCAGCGAGCAACATCCTCATGACCGAGGGCATCCGAAAATATCCACGAGGACAGTGTTTCAGATGGCAGCGTCGCTGTAAAGAAAAAAGCTGGTGAATGTGGTGCCGGTATATTTCCCGACCGCCGGCCCCGGTAGTGGCGCCGCAGCGCCAGGTGCACGCATTTTGCTGGCCGAATGTGACCGCCGTTTGACGCCCGTTTGACGCCCGTGTGACGGCTTGGTGTAATAGCGGCCATGAAAGAAATACATGCACTGCTGCAACAAGCCGTCGCCCTGCACCAGAAGGGCGAACTGGCGCGCGCGCAAGCCATCTACGACGAGGTGCTGCGCGTCCAGCCGCTCAATTTCGATGCGCTGCACCTGAGCGGGGCACTGGCGCGCCAGCAGGGCGAGCCGCAGCGCGCGCTGGACTTGATCGATGGCGCGTTGGCCATCGATGCCCGCCGCGCCATCGCCCATTGCAACCGCGGCGTCGCCTTGCAGGACCTGGGCCGCTATGAAGAAGCCCTGGCCAGCTTCGAACGCGCGCTGGCCTTGCAGCCGGACTACGCCATCGCCCTGAGCAACCGCGGCAACGCCCTGCGCCACCTCGGGCATCTCGATCGCGCGCTGGAAAGCTACGAGGCGGCGCTGCGCCTCGCGCCCGGCTATGCCGACGCCCTGTGCAACCGTGCGCTGGCGCTGCAGGCGCTGGCACGCCACGAGGCTGCGCTGGACAGCTTCGGCGCGGCGCTGAGGGTGCGGCAGGAATATCCGGAGGCCCTGCATGGCGCCGCCGTTTCGCTGCTGGCCCTGGGCAAGCCGGCCGATGCGCTGGAAGGCTTCGAGCGGGCACTGCACCTGCAGCCGGAGTACGCGGAAGCATGGTGTTCGCGCGGCGCCTTGCTGCTGCGCGCGCAGGATCATGAGGAAGCGCTGGCAAGTTTCCAGGATGCGCTGGCGGTGCGCCCGCGCTACGCCCGCGCCCAGCTTGGGCTGGCGAACACCCTGCGCGCCATGGGCCGCCGCGATGAAGCGGTAAAAGCCTACCAGGCAGCGCTGGCCTTTGGCGCCGATGCCGACACCGTCGGCTACATGCTGGCCATCATGGGCGCCGAGCAGGCGCCGGGCGCCTCGCCGGCCGCTTATGTGAAGGCGCTCTTCGACCAGTATGCCGGCAATTTCGACCGCCACCTGGTCGACGTGCTGCGTTACCGCACGCCGTCGCTGCTGGTGGAAGCCTTGCGCCGCCACTTGCGGCCGGGCGAGCTCGATGTGCTGGACGCCGGCTGCGGCACCGGCCTGTGCGGGCCGCTGCTGCGGCCACTGGCCTGCCTGCTGGAAGGCGTCGACCTGTCGCCGCACATGCTGGACCGCGCCCGCGATACCGGCCTGTACAACGGCTTGTACTGCGGCGAGATGGTGGGCTATTTGCGGACCCGCCCGGCCAGCGTCGACGTCATCGTCGCGGCCGACGTGTTTGTCTACCTGGGTGAGCTGAAACCGGTGTTTTCCGTGGCGCGGCTGGCGCTGCGCAGTGGCGGCCGCCTGGCCTTCTCGGTGGAGGCGCACGAAGGCGCCGAGGACTTCGTATTGCGTTCCTCCGGCCGCTATGCGCATTCGCGCCAGGGCATCGAAACGCTTGCGCGCAGCCACGGCTTTGCCATCAATGAAATCACCCCAAGCACCCTGCGCCAGGAAAGCGGCGAAGACATGCGCGGTTTGCTGGTCATATTATCGAGAGGCTGAATACATCCCATGCGCATGATCATGGCAGAGCCGCTTGAAATCGCCGCAAATGCGATCATGGCAGTCTCGATCGTCCTGGCGGGACGCAACAATGTCCATTCCTGGTGGACCGGCATTGTTGGCTGCTCGCTGTTTTCCGTGCTGTTCTACGACTCCCAACTGTATGCCGACGTGGCGCTGCAGCTGTTCTTCATCGTCACCTGCATTATCGGCTGGCGCCAGTGGCTGCGCGGCGACCATGGCCATGCGCTGCATATCCGTACCACGCGGCCTGCCGTCCTGCTGATGATGGCGCTGGCGGGCGTCGCCGCCACCGCCGCCTACGGCCTGATGCTGAAGCACTACACCAACGCTTTCGCGCCTTTTGTCGATTCGACCGTGCTGATGTTCTCTGTCATCGCGCAAGTGCTGCTGATGGGGCGCCGCATCGAGAACTGGCCGGTGTGGCTGCTGGTGAACACCATCTCGGTGCCGCTATACGCCAGCCGCGGCCTGTACCTGACGGCCGTGCTGTATGCGGCCTACTGGATCAATGCCCTGGTGGCGTGGCGGCATTGGCGCCGCGAGCGCCGGGCAGGACACTAGGCAGTCTCAGAACTGGCGCTCGTAGCTGGCGCGGATCCAGGCCGGATTGTCGATGGACTGCACATTCTCCTTGCGGCCGTTGGCATCCGCATACACGCTCCCGGCAAGAGACGGCTGGCGCAGGATGCTGCCGGCGGTGATGCGCCATTGGCTGCCGGGTGCGAGGCGGTAGTTGAGGTAAGCTTCCAGGTTGCGTTCAACGCCGTTATAAGCAGATTGCCATCGCGTGATCCGGACCCGGCCCGTGGCGGTGTACGACAGGTTGGCGCCGCCACCCCATGGCCCGGACCGGTAATCGGCGCCGGCGTTCGCGGTCCAGCGTGGTTGCCGGGCCAGGCGGTTATCCGGGCCCGGCACGCTGTCCACACGCGACCAATGGCGCCCGGCGGTGAGGGAGAAGCGCAGCGGCGTTGCCGGAAGCGGGCCTTTCCATTCCAGCTCCATGCTGCTGGTGCGTGCGCTGCCGAAGTTATCGGGCGAGGAAACCCAGCGCCCATTCATCTCGGAGACTGCGTTGAAGATCACGTCGCTGATGTGCCGCGTACCGGCGGACAGGGAGAACAAGGCGCCATCCTTGCCGTAAGCTTCGAATGCGACATCCAGGCCGCGCGCCAGCTCGGGCCTGAGCTGCGGGTTGCCGCTGGCATCGGGCGCCAGTTCCGTATTGACCAGGCTAAGAAGACGGCGCGGCATTAACTGGTTGGTGGTGGGGGCCTTGTAAGTACGGGCCAGGGCAAAGCGTAGCTGGCGGCGCTGCTCGCCGGGCAGCTTCCATAGCGCTTGCAGGATCGGGCTGGTGACGCCGGCGCGCACCGTCACCGCGGCAAAATCGTTGCCGCTGCTGCGCGTCTCGCTGGTCTCGCGCCGCAGGCCGCCATACAGCGACCAGCCGGAACCGAGTTCCCATTCGTCCTGCACATACGCCGCTGCATTCCGCAGGCGGGTGCGCGAGGTACGATCGAAATCGACGACGCCGGCGCCGCCTGCCGACGTCTCGTCCTGCTGCTCGCGTTCGCGCTGGTCGCTGGATGACAGGTCCCAACCGAGGCTGATGGCATGGCCGCGTGCGGCTGGCAGCGACAGCTTGCCGGTCCAGCCTCCGCGCCGGCTGCTGGCGTCGACGTCGTAGCGACGGTCCAGGGTACGCTCGCCAGCGGTGCGCTCAAAGCCCGAGTTGCGCTCGCGTTGCACCTGGTCGCCGCTGATGCTCAGCGTGGATTCGATGCGGCCGCCTTCACCCCATGGGCGCGACCAGTTGCCTTCCGTGCGCAGTGCCGCCGTTTCATCCTTGCGCCCATAGTCGGTGTGCACGTAGGGCAGCACGCTGCCGCCGGTCAGTTGCACTTCGCGCGCGCGGTCGGCATGAAAGCGCACCACATTGGCGAAGGTTTGCCATCCCAGCGTTTCCGTTGCAGACAGCTTCCAGTTGAAGCGGCTGTTTGCGTTGAAGAACAGGAAGCGGTTGCGGCTGCGCTCTTCTTCCTCGCGCCGGCTGGTGAGCGCGCCGGACGGAGTGGTCTCCAGCACGCCGGTATGTTCCGGCCGATGGTTGTTGCCTTGCGTGACGCTGGCATTGAAGGTATGGCTGCCTGTGTCATCCTTGTCCGCCAGACCGAAGCCGGCGCTGCGCGATGGCAGGTGCGCCGGCAGGGTGGCGGCAGCGCGCCATTCCCGCGTTGGCTTGCTGGCGCTCCTGCGCAGCACGATATTGATGGTGCCTGCTACCGCCTGCGTGCTGTGCTCTGCCGTGGCGGAGCGTATCACTTCGATCTTGTCGATCATTTCCGGCGCCAGGTTGTCCAGTGAAAAGCCGGGGGGAGGGCGGTCGCCGTTGAGCAGGACCTGGGTGTAGCCGGCTCCGAGGCCGCGCATGCGCGGGCCGCCGTCGCTGACGGACACCCCCGGTAGCCGCTTCAGCACCTCAAGGGCATTGGCGTCGCCGAACTTGAGGATTTCCTCGCGGGTGATGATGGTGCGCGAGGCAGTGTCGCGCTCGCGCTGCATGTCGGCGCTGGCTCTTACCTGCACGACGGGCGGCGTTTCCTGGGCGTAGGCGCGTGCGAAGGCCATCGCCGCGCAGGCGATCAGTCGAATTTTCATGGCTTGTGGCTTACTTCAGGACGAAGATGGCATTCACGGTTTGTGAATAGGGGATTGAATCCGGCACGCTGTATTTGCCGGTTTGCGGCGCGGTGCCGCGCGTTTCGCGGCCGGCCTGCAGTTCCATGAACGGTGCGCCGACCTGGGCAAGCGGGCCGCGTGCGATGGCGACCACGGGGCCAAGCTTGCGGCCGAAGGCTTTGGCCAGCGAGTTGCCCTTGTTGCGCGCGTCGCCGGCGGCGGCTGCCATCAGCTGGGTGTTGATATCGTCGCTATCGGTGCGGTCGAAGGTCGAACTGATGCCGGTGACGTGGGCCAACTCGACCAGCTTGGCGACCAGGTCCGGCCATTGCGCCAGGTCGCGCACGCGGGCGTGGAACAGGCGGCCCATCGAATAGGCTGGCGCCTGTTGCTCGTTGACCGGGACGGTTTTCTTTTCGATCTCGTAGGATTCGATGTCGGCTTGCTGCACGCCGTGATCGGCCAGCAGCTGCATCACGCTGGCGCTCAATTCCTGCAACTGGGCGGCGGTGGCTTCCGCGCTCGCATCCTGGGCCCCGGCTTCGAACTTCACTTCGCCGATGTCGGGCCGCATCCACAGTTGCGCCTTGCCGGTGGTGCTGACGAACGGATGCGAAGGGAGGGGGGAGGCGGATGCCTGCGCGCTGCAGGCGGCGGAAACCAGGCCCAGAACCAGTGCCGCGATGCTGGTACTCAATCTCATCAGCTGTGTTCCTTATTCGAGGGTCCAGACGTACTGCATCTGCTGCCAGGTGGCGACGGGTTTGCCGCGCACCCTGGCGGGTTTGAAATGGCATTTGCCGATGCCGGTTCGCGCTGCCGTGTCCAGGCCCGGGTGGCCGCTGGACCTGACCACGCGCGAGCCGGCGACGTTGCCGCGTTCGTCGATGTTGAACGACAGCGTCACGGTGCCGGTATGCTCGGCTTGCAGGTCCTCGCTGGGCCACAGCGGCTTGGCGCAGGACTTGAAGTCGACCACGGCCGGCGTGCGCGCTGCCGGGACGGTGGCGGCGTCGACGCGGGCATTCGCGTAGCCGGCCAGGCAGGCGGCGGCGACGCCCAGCGCAGCCACAGCGGCCTTCCAGTTGCTGCGCTGCTCTTGCGGCACCATCAGGTGGCGGATGCGCTGCATCAGGTCGCCCCCATCGGCGGCCAGCGCCACGCGCTGCGAGGCGAACTGCATTTTCTCCAGCTCGGACAAGGCGAGTGCCAGGCGGCGCGGTTCGCCAGTCAACCGTGCGGCGATGCTGTCGGCCACCAGTTCGCGTTCATGGCGGATGCGGCGCGACAGCCACCATACGGCAGGGTGGTAGAACAGCAGGGTCTCGACCACGTTCTGCATCAGGTTGACCAGGAAGTCATGGCGTCGCACATGGGCCAACTCGTGCGCCAGCAAGGCTTCCAGCAATTCCGGCGGCATGCGCGCCAGCAGCGCGGCCGGGACCAGCACGACCGGACGCCACCAGCCCGCGGTGATCGGGCTGGCCAGCGTTTCAACGATGCGCAGGCCGACCTGGCGGCGAATGCCAAGGCGGGCTGCGAGACTCGAAAGGCGCTGCTGCCAATGGCCGTTGCGGCCGCCGGTGCGGCGGGCGCGGGCTATCCAGGCCAGGCCGAAGGCGCTGCGCAGCGCCAGGGCGCCGACGCAGGCCAGCCAGGCGGCGACCAGCATCGGCAAGTGCCTGTCGATGCTGGCCAGCAGTTCGCTTTGCCCGAGCGTGGCCGCGCTGCCAGACAGTACCAGGGCTTGCAGGGAGCGCGGCGTGGCCTGCAGCGCACTGGCGAATTCGCCGGCCGGCCACAGCAGGCAGGCCAGCATGGCCATGCAGGCGACCGCGTAGCGCGGGCCGGGGCGGGCGCCGCGCATCAGCCAGAGCAGGGCGGCCGCAGCGAGGCCGACCAGTGCACCTTGCCAGACAAAGTGGAGCAGGGCCCAGCCGGCCGCGTGGATGATGTCATTCATTCGGCTTGTCCTCCTGCTTCAGCAGCGCTTCGATTTCCTCGCGTTCCTTCTTCGAGATACCGCTGCGCAGAGCCGCCAGCACCAGCGCCTTGGCGGAACCGGCGAAGGCGCGCTGCAGCAGGTCCTGCAGCATATTGCCCTGCATCGCCTCGCGCGCCACGGCGGCGGCATAGATATGGGAGCGCTGGCTCTCGTCGCGGATCAACAGGCCCTTGCCATGCATGATCTGCATCAGGCGCAGCACGGCGCCGTAGGCCAGGTCAGGCTTCTCGCCCAGCATGGCTTCGTGCACCTGCTTGGCGGTGGCGGGGCCCAGCGGCCAGATCGCCTGCAGCAATTCCAGCTCGGCGGGAGTGGGTTTCGGAATGGTAGCCATGTTTATTTCCTTCTAAGGTTTTGGCTAGAATAGCCTGTCTAGACAGAGTTGTATACTTTGCCGTTTTCCTTGTGGCGAAATGTAGACAATGCTGTCTATATATTCAAATTGCATATAAGTCTGAGATTTAATTAGTTTCAGAAATGAAGGGTCGACGTTATAGTTGCCGCGTGAATACGCAAGCTGTCCTCCGCCGCCACACCATCTACATGCTCTGCATGGCGCAGTGCATGTGCCGCTGCTAAGCACCCCATCCCCCTAGTTTTGCCCGACCTGCCAATCCGGCCGGCGCGGGCCTCGTACACCCAAAAGGAAGACCATGATCAAGCCACTGAGCATTACGCTGGCCATTGCCGCCGCATTCCCGCAACTCGCTTACGCCGAGGAAGAACTGGCGCGCGTCGTCGTGACAGGTTCGAATATCCGCACCTCGCAAAAGGAAGGCGCCAGCGCCGTGCAGGTGCTGACCGCCAAGGAGCTTGCCGCCACCGGCAAGGCCACCGTGGCCGATATCCTGCGTACCATTTCCGCCAACAGCGGCAACAGCTATAACGAGCAGTACACCGGCAGTTTTTCGGCCGGCACGGCGGGCCTGTCGCTGCGCGGCCTGGGCCAGAAGAACACCCTGATCCTGGTGAACGGCAAGCGGGTGTCGTCCTACGCCACGGCGCAAGACCTGCAGGAAGTCTTCGTCGACCTGAATTCGCTGCCGATGGCCGCCGTGCAGCGCATCGAAGTGCTGAAGGATGGCGCCTCGTCCGTCTACGGTTCGGATGCGGTGGCGGGCGTGGTCAACATCATCCTGTACAAGGAATTCAAGGGCACGGAGGTGAGCGCGCAAGTGGGTTCGTCCACCGAGGGCACCGGCCAGCTTGAACGCAGCGCGTCGCTGCAGACCGGCTTTGGCAGCCTCGATGAAAAAGGCTGGAGCGTGGTGTTCTCGCTCGATGCGCTGAAGCGCGACAAGCTGCAGCAAACCGACGTGTCCTACCTGCGCGGCAGCGACTTCCGCGGTTATGCCAACGGCACGCTGGCCTGGACCCCGACCAATTACTACGGTACTTCCGACGCGACCAAACAGCTTGGCGGCGTGCAGGGGCCGCTGCAGGTGCAGAACTACGGCGACATCACGCCGGGCAAGAGCGGCCGGGTGCTGGCGTATAACCCGGCCGAATTCCGCACCCTGATCCCGGGCGTGGAGCGCGTGCACACCTCCTTGCGCGGCACCTTGAAACTGAATGACGACACCGAAGCTTATGCAGAAGGACTGTACGGCTACTCGTGGGCGGAGCAGACCTTTGGCGCACCGCTGACCGTGGGCAGCGGCCTGCGCGCCTGGAACAATGCCAGGCAGGCGTTGGACAACATCACGGTGGCGCTGCCGGCCGGCCATCCGAACAACCCTGGCACGACCGCGTTGCCATTCACTGCCACGCTGTTCGACCTGGGGCCGCGCATGAAGCAGGACAAGGTGGACTTCTACCGCGCCCTGACCGGCATCAAGGGCAACTGGAACGGCTGGGAATACGACGCTTCCATCGCCCGCTCGGGCAGCAAGCTGAAGGAAACCGTACAGAATTTCGTCAACCGCTACGAGTTCGAAAAAGTGCTGGCGGACGGCAGCTACAACTTCGCCGACCAGTCGAAGAACAGCGAAGAGCTGCGCAATCGCTTGCGCCTGTCGACCCTGCGTCCCGCCGAATCGACGCTGACCGTGGCCGACTTCAACGCATCGAAGGAACTGCTGGAGCTGCCGGCCGGCGCGCTGGGCTTTGCTTTCGGCGGCCAGTGGCGCCAGGAAGAGATGAACTCCAATACCTCGACCGCCGTGCTGTCGGGTACGGAACTGCGCCCTGCGATCAACATCATCCAGGGCAAGCGCCAGGTGACTGCGGCCTTCGCCGAATTCAACGTGCCCGTGCTGAAAGACCTGACTGTCAACCTGGCCGGCCGTGCCGACAAATACAGCGACTTCGGCTCCGCCTTCTCGCCGAAAGCCAGCGTGCGTTACCAGGCCGCCCCCTGGCTGCTGCTGCGCGGCACCGTGTCGCGCGGCTTCCGCGCACCTTCGCTGCCGGAGATTACCAGTTCGACTTCGGTCAGCTACGGCTCCGTGATCGACAAGGGGGACCCGATTACCCCAAGCCAGGCGCGCGGCATCACCAACATCACGGTCGCCAATACCGAACTGTCGCCTGAGCGCTCGAAGAACCTGAACCTGGGCTTTGTTGTTTCGCCATCGGCCAATAGCAGCGTGGGCGTGGACTTCTACCATATCCGTACCAAGGGCGTGATCGACACCGAAAGTACCGAGACCATCCTGGCCAACGAAAGCACCCATCCTGAGAAAGTGGTGCGCGATGCCCAGGGCCGCATCCTGACCCTGTACCGCCAGTATGCCAACCAGGGTGAACGCGTGGTGAGCGGCATCGACGTCGACCTGCGCTACAAGCTGCCAAAAACCGCCTACGGCAACGTGACCCTGAATGCGCAATTGAGCCGGGTGTTCAAGTATGAACAGCCGCTGTCGAACGGCGAGCCGCTGACCAACGGCGCCGGCACCAACTTCTTCGGTTCCATCCCGAAATGGCGCGGCACCACCAGCGCAGCCTGGGAACTGGCCCAGTGGACTGCCAACGCGGCATGGAATTACGTCGACGGCTACGAGCAGACCACCCGCCCCGGCGAGCGTGTCAAGCCATTCGCCACCGTGGATCTGAGCCTGGGCTACAGGATCAGTGCGGCCACCAGCGTGAACCTGTTGCTGGCGAATGCCTTTGACCGCAAACCTTCGTGGGACAGCTCGTTCAACTTCTTCGACTACACGCAAGGCGACCCGCGCGGCCGCTTCGCCTCAGTCAAGCTCAATCACAAGTTTTGATGATCGAGGCGCGGTAGCTGCTGGGAGTGGTGCCCATCCGCTCGCGGAAGGCGGTTGCGAAATTGCCGGCATTGGCAAACCCGAGCAGCAGCGCAATGTCCTGCACGTCCATGTCGGTATCGCGCAGCAGGTGCATGCCGCGCTGGATGCGCGCTTCGCGGATGTAGGCGAACACGGTCATGCCGGTGTGGGTGCGAAACAGCTGGTTCAGTTTTTCGCGGTAGGTGCCCACGCTGGCGGCGATTTCCGCCAGGCCGGGCAGGGCTGCCAGGTTGTCGTAGATCAGGCGCTTGGCGGCGTTGACGATCACCGAGTCGGTGTCGATCGGCCCTGCTTCGCTGGCCTCGACCGGGGGCCGTTTCATCAGGTTCAGGTGCACATGGATGCGCGCCGCCAGTTCACCGGGCGTAAACGGCTTGCTGACAAAGTCCACCCCGCCAAGCTGAAGGCCCATGATGCGGTCTTCCACCGCCTCGGTGCCGCTCAGGAAAATGATCGGGATATCGCGCGTGGCCGAGTTGGCCTTTAACAGTCGGCAACAGGTGTAGCCGTCCATATTCGGCATCCGCACGTCCAGCAGGATCAGGTCGGGCCTGCCGGACAGGGCCAGCTGGTAGCCCTGCTCGCCATTGAAGGCCACCGACACCCGGTAGGGCATTTCGCTTAACAAGTCGACGAGCATGCGTTGTTCGAACGCGGAATCATCCACGATCAAAATATTTCGCACTTGTGCATCGCTGGTCAGGTACATGGTCGCTCAGGGTGGGGCCGTGTTGCTTATTATGCCCATGTTTGAAAAAATGTTGCGCATTTCACATTGAGCAAAGGCATTCTCTCCTCTGGCAAAAGTAAAGTGCGCCGCAACAACGCCGAATGGAAAGAAGATAGCTACGTTCCTTGCAAGAGTGATTTTTGGTGAGTCTTTTAGGGGTGTTTTCGCGGTTCAATTGAGTCTGAAGCATTCAACTGGTTAAATTAAACCAACTGACTAGGAGGCAACATGAAACATACCGACTTTGGCCAAATGCCCTGCCCGATCGCGCGTAGCCTCGGCAAGGTAGGCGAGTGGTGGAGCATCTTGATTCTGCGCGATGCGTTTTACGGCCTGACCCGCTTCGATGAATTCGAGAAGAGCCTGAAGATTGCGCCGAACATGCTGACCCGTCGCCTGGCCGGCCTGGTCGAGGGCGGCCTGATGGAGCGCCGCCAGTACAGCACCCGCCCGCCGCGCTATGAGTACATCCTGACCAAGGCAGGCCGCGACTTCAAGCCTGTGCTGCTGGCCTTCATCGCCTGGGGTAACGAGCACCTGTCGCCGGAAGGCGCCAGCTTGCTGGTGGTGAGCCGCGAAACCGGCAAGCCGGCCGACCAGGTGCTGGTCGATGCCAACAGCGGCCTGGCCATCAATGACGAGGACTACATGTTCGCGCCAGGGCCTGCGGCGCCGGAAGTGATGCGTAACCGTATCACCGAAGCCGGCCGCCGCATGCCTAATTAGGCTGCAGCTGTTCGTAGACCGCGTTCGCGACCTGCGACAGCTCTTTCTTCCCGACGGCAGCCGACAGCGCATAGCCGAAGCTGCCGTCGATCCAGTAAAACACTCCCACGTTGCCTTCCTGCGCGAACCGGAATCCCGTGTCGCGGTTTTGCTGTTGGCCGGAACTGACGTAGAGCGTGAGGCGCTGGCCGCCGGCATCGGCGTACATGAATTGGGCAACCGGGCCCGTGCCGCCGGGCAGCAGCCTTCCTCCCACCAGCTCATAACCCTGTTGCGCCAGTTGCGGCGGACGCAGTTGCTTGCCCAGGCGTTTCGACAGCCAGGCCACCAGGTGCTGCTGCTGGTCGGCGCCGACTTCGACCGGGTGTTTTACTTCCGGCGTGTAGACGGCGTGCGCGATGGCGGCTTCGCGCGGCAGGGAGGCCAGGGACGGGACCGGGCTGCCGGTTGCAAGTCCGCTGCTGCCATCCATTCCCGCGCCGCGCAGCGTCCACCCGGCCGCGCCGCCGATCACCCCCGCGCCGGCGGCCAGCGCCAGCATGGCGGCCATGCGGCGCCAGGCTGGCATGGCCCATGCGCTGCGGCGAGGCGGCGCCGGGTGCAGCGCCTGCGGAACCTCGGCGTCCAGCATGTCGTCGAACAGCGCGTGCAGGGCGGCATTCTGTTCGCGGTAGGCTTGCAGCCGCAAGGTTTCGGCGGGATGGTCGGCCAGGTAGCGATCGACCGCCGCTTGCCGATCCGGCGGCAGACGGCCATCGACCCAGGCTTGCAATTCGGCTTCGTTCATTTCACAACCTTCAAATTGACGGCCGGCGGCTGCCCCGTCATCAGCCGGCGCAGGTTCTCGCGCGCGCGGCTCAGGCGCGACATCACCGTGCCAAGCGGGATATCGAGCGTGGCGGCCACTTCTTCATAACGCATTTCTTCCAGCGCTACCAGCAGCAGGACCTCGCGCTGGGCAGGCGGCAGCTGCTGCAAGGCGCGCTCCAGGTCGCGCAAGTCGAGTCCCGCCGTGGGCGGCGCGGCCGGCAGGTCCGCGTCATCAAGCTCCACGGCCGGCGGCGGCGAGCGCCGCACCTGGTCCACGTGCAGGTTGTGCATGATGCCGAACAACCAGGCGCGCAAGTCACCATCCGGGCGCCACTGGGCGATGCGCTCCCAGCCGCGTTCCACGGTGTCCTGCACCAAGTCGTCCGCGCGGGCGCTATCGCCGGTCAGCGCCCGCGCATAGCGGCGCAGGCGCGGCAGGCAGGCCAGCAAGCGTTCATGCATTTCCTGCATGCGCTCAATCCTTGACGACGTGCCAGATATCCTTGACGTTGTCGCCTGCGCGGTCGCCGGCTTTCTTGTCGCCGGCGAACAGGTAAAGCGGCTTGCCCTTGTAGGCCAGCTGCTTGCTGCCGTCGTCGCGGGTGATGGCCGACCACGGCGCAGACAGTTCGCCGCTGGCGGCCACGGCAGGCCAGTTTTTCAGGCAGCCATCGACGCAGGCGCTCTTGCCGCTGCCGGCAACGTCCTTGTCGAAGGTGTAGACGGTCATGCCGGCGGCATCGACGTACACGCCGTCAGCTTTTTTCAGCGGTTCGGCGGCAACAGCGGCAGTGCTCAGCAGGGCAGCCAGGGTCAGTACGATAGCTTTCATTTTGTCCTCCGTGAGTGATGAGTATTGCGTATACGTAGCGTGTGGCCAGCTTATTCCATCCTGCCTAAAATATTTTCCTGCCTATTCAGTCACGGAGGATGCGATGAACAATTTCATGCGTGTAGCTGTGTTGTCGGCCCTGCTTGGCGTCGGAAGCGCCTGGGCGGAAGGCCTGGCCAAAGCGGACCAGAAGATGCTGACCGACCTGGCCCTGGCCAATATGGCGGAAATCGAGACAGCCAAGCTGGCCTTGCAAAAGACCCAGAGCGACCGCGTCAAGAGCTTCGCCCAGCAAATGGTCGACGACCATACCAAGGGGCTGGAAGAAGTGCGCAAAGTGGCGGCTGCGCGCAGCCTGACCTTGCCGACCGAGCTCGATGCCAAGCATAAGGCCATGGCCGCCAAGCTGGAAAAACTCTCCGGCGACAAGTTCGACCGCAGTTATATGGAGCAGGCCGGCGTGCAGGCCCACAAGGAAGCACACCAGCTGGTGAGCAAGGCGGAATCGACAGCCCAGGACAGCGAACTGAAATCGCTGGCCACGCGCTTGCAGCCAACCATCCACCAGCACCTGAACAATGCCGAGCAGCTGAATGCCGCGATCAAGGGCGGCAGCGCGACGGTGGGCAGCAGCGGCACCGAGGGCAGCAGCGGCGCGGGCACCATGCCGCAAACGGAAGCCGGTGGCCACGACCATGGCAGCACAGGCGGCAACAAGCCGGATTCCAGCACCCGCAGTACCAAGCCGGAACGGCGCTGACAGCCAGCCGCGGGCAGCCGCGGCGTCGTCAGCCTGGCAGTGCTTAAGCTACTTGAACACCAAAAAGTCCGGTCGTGCGGTATGATTCCATGCTGCAACACCTATTTCAAGGATATCAAGTAGTGGATTTGTTCGCGCTCGACGAAGAGCTGGCCCTGTGGGAAGCAGAATTGCCTTTTGCTGAGGGCGAACGCCGCCTGAAATTGCTATCCCGGCTGGCCTGGCACCTGCGACAGCGCGATGGTGTGCGTTCGGCGCAACTTGTCGCCGAAGCAACTCCGCTTGCCCATCTTTTGCCGGCGGCGGAAAGGCGTGTGCTGGCAGCGCGCTGGGAACTGCTGAAGGCTGAAAACTGTTGGCTCGCGGGCGAGCTGGACGCCGCCATCGCCATTGCCGAACGCGCCATGCTGGAATTTGCCCGCCACAATGACCGGCTGGGTGCTGCAGACACCCACAGCCTGCTGGCCTGGGTCGCCGTCGACCGCGGCGACTCGGCCGGCTGCGACAACGAGCTGGCGCTGGCCATTGCAGATGCCCGCGCCTCCGGCGACGCCATGCGCATCGATGTTTTCGAGAGCCTGGCAGCGCTGTTCAGCGTGTTCCGCAATGCGCCGGCCGCCAACGAGCGCTGGAGCAAGCGCTTTGCGATCGACCTGGCGGGCCGCCATCCGGTGGTCGCGGGATCGATTTCGGATTATCTCGGCACGGCGGCATTCCAGGCGGCGGAGTTCGGCCGCGCCATCAGGCACCTGATCGCGGCGTTTGAAGCGGCCCTGGTCTCCGGCCAGGTGCGCCGCGCCGTGATCCTCGCCACCAATATCGGCAACGCCTTCACGCGCCTGAATGCGCACGACGCCGCGCTGGAATGGATGCAGCGCGCGCTGGAGCTGGCGCGGCCGACCGGCTGGCCAATGTGTATCGGCCTGAGCCAGATGCAATCGGCTGAAACGCTGCGCCACCTCGGCCAGCGGCCGGCGGCAAAAGCGCTGCTGCGCGATGCGCTGCAGATGCTGGCTCCCTTGTCCGGTTCGCGCGCCTTCGTCATGGCGCTGGAATACCAGGGCGACCTGGCGCTGGACCTTGGCGACAATGAGGCGGCGCTGGCCAGCTTCCGCGAACTGGAACTGCGTGGCCATGCCCTGGCGCAGAGCGATTTCCATAGTTGCGCGCGGCGCGGCCAGGCGCATGCGCTGGCGGGGCTGGGGAGAATGGAGGAGGCGCAGGCCGCCGCCATGTCGGCGCTGGCGCTGGCGCGCGAGCTGAACGACCCGTTCAGCCAGATCGCGGCCTTGCGCGTCCTGGCCGATATCCACGCCGGCAACGCGATGTCCGTGCTGCAGTACCTGCGCGAGGCCTTGATGATTGCCGCCACCATCGACGGCTATATCGTTCCCGGCGAACTGCTCGATGCCGTGGCGCGCGAATATGCCGCCGTTGGCGACTTCGCGCGCGCTTATGAGTTTTCGCTGCAGGCCAATGCGGCGCGCGACCGCAGCAACAGCCAGGAAGCGACCAACCGCGCGATTGCAATGCAGGTCCAGCACCAGACCGAGCGCGATCGGCAGCTTGCCGCCGCCGAGGCGCAGCGCGCGGAGGTGCTGGCCCAGACCAGCGCCACGCTGAGCCACCTGTCCGCGATTGGCCAGGAAATTACTGCGCAACTCGATGCCTCGGCTGTGTTCCGCGCGCTGGACCGGCACGTGCACGGCCTGCTTGATTCGACTCACTTCTCGATCTTCCTGCTGGAGACGGACGGCGATTTCCTGCATTGCGCATTTGGCGTGGAAATGGGCTTGCCGCTGCCGCCGACGCGCATCGCGCTGTCCGATCCGCACTTCAACACGGCGCGCTGCGTGCGCGAGCGCGATGAAATCCTGATTGAAATCGAAGACAAGTCCGACACGCCCAACCTGATCCCCGGCACCTTGCCTACCCTCACGCTCCTGTTTGCGCCGCTGATGATCGGCGAGCGCGTGCTGGGCGTGATGACCGTGCAATCGATGCTGCCGCGCGCTTACGGTGAGCGGGAGCGCCTGATCTTCCGCACCCTGTGCGCCTACGGCGCCATCGCGCTGGACAACGCCGCCGCGCAGGCGCAACTGCTGGAAAAGAATCTCGAACTGGAGCGGGCCTACAAGGCGCTGGAAGAGGTGAGCCTGACCGACCAGTTGACCGGCTTGCGCAATCGCCGCTTCTTCCTGCAGCACGTGGAGTCGGACGTGGCACTCAGCCTGCGAGGCTACGACGGGCCGGCCTCGGAAGCCGATGCCGTGGCCGACCGCGACCTGGTGTTCTACATGGTGGACCTGGACCACTTCAAGGAGGTCAACGACCGTCACGGCCACGCTGCCGGCGACTCGGTGCTGGTGCAGATGAAGGACCGCCTGCGCGAGGTGTTCCGCGAGTCGGACTACCTGGTGCGCTGGGGCGGCGAAGAATTCCTGGTGCTGGCGCGCGCCACCGGCCGGAGCGGCGCGCATGTGGTGGCGGAGCGCATCCGCCAGGCAGTGTCGTCGCGTGAATTCGTCCTGCCGGATGGCACGCGGCTGGCGCGCACCTGCTCGATCGGCTTTGCCTGCTATCCCTTCCTGCCGTCGCACCCGCGCCTGATGTCCTGGTCGCAGGTGGTGGAGCTGGCAGACCTGGGTCTGTACATTTCCAAGCATTCCGGGCGCGACGCCTGGACTGCCGTGCATGCCACCGAAGCGACGCAGCCGGAAGAACTGTTCCCCCGCCTGGTGCACCAGCTTGGCCAATGCATCGAGCGCGGCGAAGCGCGCATCGTGACCAGCCTTGGCGAGCGCACTATAATCACCCAATGAGCACACATCGCTGTTCCTGGGCCAATCCAAACAATCCACGTTATATCGCCTACCACGACCAGGAGTGGGGCGTCCCATGCCGCGACGAACTGCGCCTGTTCGAGATGCTGAATCTCGAAGGCGCGCAGGCGGGCCTCAGCTGGGAGACCATCCTCAACAAGCGCGACAACTATCGCGCGGCGTTCGATGGCTGGGACGCGCGCAAGATTGCCGCCTATGACGAGGCGAAGGTCGCGCAGCTGCTGTCCGATCCCGGGATCGTGCGCAACCGGCTCAAGGTGAACGCTGCCATCACCAATGCGCGCGCCTACCTGCGCCTGCTGGAAGAGGGCGGCAGCCTGTCTTCGCTGCTATGGGGCTATGTCGACGGCAAGCCGATCGTGAATCGCATCACAGCGCAGGGCGAGCGCCCGGCGCGCACCGAACTGTCCGACAGGATCTCCAAGGACCTCGCCAGGCGCGGTTTCAAGTTTGTCGGGTCGACGATCATTTATGCCTACATGCAGGGGATCGGGATGGTGAACGACCATGACCTCGCATGCTTCCGATACAAGGAGTGCCAGCACGGTGGCTGATTCGCGCCACGTCGTCCTCGACACCGCGTTTGGCAGCGGCGCCCAGTTCCTCGCAACCCTCGCCCGCCACCGCTCCGCGGCTGGCGGCGCCGGCGCTAGCCATCTGCATTATCTCGCGATCATGCCCTCCGTTCCCGGCTTGTCCACGCTTGCCGCGCTGGCGCAGGCCGTGCCCGCCCTGGCGGCGCAGTGGCCGGTCGACGTCCCCGGCCTGCACCGCCTGCACCTGCCTGCGGAACGCCTGACGCTCGACCTGCTCGCCGGTCCTGCCGAAGCCTGGCTGCCCGAAATCGTGGCCCGTGTCGACGAGTTCATTATCGACCGGCCGCTGGAGCACATCCGCGCCCTGCAACGCCTCGCAGCGCCCGCATCCACGCTGCGCATCCGCCGGCCCGATGAACATGCGCTGCGCTCCCTGCGCGCCGCCGGCTTCACCGTCACCGGCGAACCTGAAGGCGAGTGGCAACATGCCGCCTACACCAGCCGCAAGCCCCAGCCGCCGCGCGCGCCCTCGCCCGAGCGCCGCGCCATCGTCATCGGTGCAGGCGTGGCAGGCAGCGCCGCCTGCGAACGCCTGGCAGCCCGCGGCTGGCAGCTTACCCTGATCGAACGCCACGGCGCCCCTGCGCAGGAAGCTTCCGGCAACCGCGCCGGCATCTTCATGCCTCTGCTGTCGAAAGACGACAATATTCCGACCCGCCTGGCGCGCGCGGCGTACCTGTACGCGCAGCGCGCCTGGCAGCACCTGGGCGGTCTCGATCCGCACGCACCCGGTCCCGATGCGGAAGCCGGCGCAATCCGCGGCAACCGGTGCGGCGTGCTGCAACTGGCACGCGATGCCGAGCACGCCCGGTTGCAAAAGGACGTCGTCGACACCTGGCGCTACCCCGAGCGGTACGTGCGCTGGCTCGACGCCGTCCAGGCCAGCGCCATGCTGGGCGCGCCGACTCCTTACGGCGCCTGGCACTTCCCCGAAGGCGGCTGGGCCACGCCCGCTACCGCCTGCCGCGCCATGCTGCAAGCCTGCGGCGACAAGCTGCGCCGCGTCTTCCATAGCGAAGCCCTGCACATCGAGCGCGTGCAAGATGAATGGCGCGTATGCGACGCCTGGGGCCGACTGCTCGCCGCGGCCCCGACGGTCGTGCTGGCAAACGGCGCCGGCGCGACTGCGCTCGAGCAGGCCCGCGCGCTGCCGCTCTACACCATGCGCGGCCAGGTCACCCACCTGGAAGAAGGCAGCTTTCCCAGCCTCAAGCTGGTGGTCTGCCGCGAAGCCTATATGACGCCGCCGGTGGACGGCATCGTTTGCGTCGGCGCCACCTACGACAAGTCCAGCGAGCGCCAGCTGTGGCAATCCAGCCAGGATGAAAACCTGCTGCGCGCGGAAGAAATCCTCGGCAGCCCGCACGGTGCAGGCGCCCCGCTGCAAGGCCGGGTAGGATTCCGCACCATGGCCCCGGACCGCCTGCCGCTGGTGGGCCCGCTGCCCGACAGCGCCGGCGAGGCCCGCACCGAACGCCTGCGCGACCTGCCGCGCCACGCGGGCCTCCATGCCTTGCTCGGCTACGCCAGCCGGGGCTTGATCTGGGCCCCGCTTGCAGCGGAAATCCTGGCCTGTCAACTGGAAGACGAACCCCTTCCCATCGAAGCAACACTGGCCGCCGCACTGGACCCCGGACGCTTCCTGCTCAAGCAGCGCCGCAAGCTATAATGGCCTCCTATCCAATGGCTGGAGAATCCATGGAAGACCGCGCCGGCTCGCCAGAGCTGTTCATGTTCCTCGCCTCCACGGTGCACGACATGAAGAATTCCATCAGCGTGCTGACCGGCACGCTGGAGAACCTGCTTGTGCAGGCAGGGGATTCCGCGCAAGACAATCCAGCCTATCCGCAGATGGCGCAAATGCTGTACCAATCCAAGCGCCTGAACGACCACCTGATCCAGCTACTAGCGCTCTACAAGGAAGTCGGCCGCCCCAATTATCCTTTCGATCCGGCCCCGGTGCAGGTCAGTGAGCTGGTCGACCAGCTGGTGGCCCAGCAGCGCGTGCTGCTGCAATCGAAGGGCATCCAGCTCGACACCGAATCCCCGCCCGGCCTGATCTGGACCCTGGACGAAGACCTGGTGCTAGGCCTGCTGGCGCACGCAATCAACAACGCCGTGCGCTATACGCGCGACCGCATCGCCCTCACCATCCGCGAAGACGATGGCTTCATGGAGGTGCGGGTGGAAGACAACGGCGCCGGCTTCCCGCCCACTATGCTGGAAGCGGGCCAGGTGACAGGGCAGGGCATCAACTTCCTGGCCAACAGCAGCGGCCTTGGCCTCTATTTCGCCAGCGAAGTAGCGAAGTCCCACAAACACCGCCTGCGCCAGGGCAGCATCGCGCTGGAAAACGGCGGCGCGCTGGGCGGCGGCTGTTTCATCCTGCGCTTGCCATGAACGCCCCAGCCGTCACCACGCCCGTCGCAACGGCGCCGGAAAAAGAACCGGGCGTCAACTGGGCCGACAAGCGCTACCTGATCGTGGACGACTTTGTCGGCGTGCGCCAGTTGCTGCGCGAAGCCTTGCGCAGCCTGGGTGCGCGCCACATCGACCAGGCCTCGAGCGGCGGCGAGGCGATCGGGCTGCTGGCGCGCATCCAGTACGACGTCATCCTGTGCGATTTCAACCTCGGCGAAGGCAAGAGCGGCCAGCACGTGCTGGAAGAAGCCCGCATCCGCGGCATGCTGATGCCAAGCTGCGTGTGGCTGATGGTCTCCGCCGAGAAGAGCGTGGAGGCCGTGATGGGCGCCGCCGAGCACCAGCCGGATGCCTACCTGATCAAGCCGATCACCGAAGGCGTGCTGCTCACCCGCCTGAACCGCGCCTGGCAGAAGAAGCAGATATTCCAGGACATCGACCAGGCCTACCTGGAAAAAGACTACCTGCGCGCGGCCCGCTTGTGCGCCGAAGCGGCCGGCCGCAACAAGCTGCATGAGGTAGACCTGATGCGCATGCGCGCCACCTTGCTGCTGAAGGCCGGCGAGACCGAGCAGGCGCGCCTGGTCTACGAAAAGGTGCTGCAGGAACGCGACTTCAACTGGGCCCGCACCGGCGTCGGCAAGATCCGCATGGCCAATGGCGAGAACGAGGCCGCGCGCCAGATGTTCCAGGGCGTGATCGCCGAGAACCGTTTTTACCTGGATGCATACGACCAGCTGGCCAAGTCGCTGCAGAACATGGGCCGCATCGAGGAAAGCTGCGACGTGCTGGAGCGCGCAGCCAGGATGTCGCCCAATTCGGTGCCGCGCCAGCGCGCGCTGGGCACGACAGCGCTCAAGCTGGGGAATATCGCGCTGGCCGAGCGGGCTTTCCGCAAGTGCCTGCAGATCGGCGAATACTCCATCATGAAGACCGTGGATGCCTACTTCGGCCTGGCGCGCGTGCTGGGACAGAAGAACGACGCCAAGGAAGCCTTGCTGCTGCTGGCCGCGGCCCAGCGCGACTTCTCCGGCGGCATGGTGGAGCTGCGCTCCAAGATCACGGAGGGCCTGGTGTACCACGAGAGCGGCGATTACCGGCGCGCGCGCAAGTCCGGCGACGAACTGGAAACCATGCTGAAGGAAGACAGCGAGCGGCCCGACACCGCAACCTGCCTGGAAATGGCGACCTTGCTGTTTGCCGTCGGCGTGAAGGATGCGCCGGTGGAGTTGCTGTGCTACGTGGTGCGCAACAACGACGAAAACACCGTGATCCACGATGAAGTGCAGCGCATCTTCGACAAGGCCCGCATGGGTGAAGAAGGCGCAGCCCTGATCAGCACGGCGCGCAAGGAAGCAGCGGAGATGATGAACAAGGGCGTGCTGCTATGGAAGACCAACAAGCTCGATGACGCAGTCGAATGGATGCGCGAAGCGCGCCGCAGCCTGCCGGACAATATGCGGATCCTGTTCAACTCCGCCCAGATCCTGATCTCCCACATGCAGGCCAGGGGCTATAACGACGCCCTGATGGCCGAAGCGAATGATGTCTTGATGCACGTTGACCGGATTGCGCCGGGCCAGCAGCGCTTTGCGCAGCTGATCGAGCAGTTGCAGAAGTTGATCCCCGGCCGGATGTCGGCGGAAGAAATCGAAGCCGAGCTGACGGCCGCCATGAAAGATGACCACGACAAGGAGTGATCCATGCGCGATATCGCCAAAGAGGTCTATAACAAGATGAAGGTGGGGGCTGCCGCCTGGATTCGTCCAGTCAGCGCCAAGGGCGACACCATCGAATCCTTCCAGTCCGCGCATGACGCGGCCAAGGCCCTGGAAGACGAAGGCTTGATCAATATCATGAAGGTCCAGCGCGATGACGATGGCCTGATCGAGGCCATCCGCATCCAGAAGCTGAATTAAGGCTTGGCGGCCTTCGTGGCGCGCTTGCTTGCCGGCTTGCGCGCTGCCGGTTTGGCGACAGGCTTGCTGGCGTCATGTGCGGCGCCGTTCTTTGCGTCGGCCGGCTTGCCGGCCGGGTCGGGGGCCATCGCCGTGCTGACGGCTTGCGCAAACTGCTCTTGCAGCAGGTTCCACCAGGCGGCAGGGTTGGCCATCTGGTTGGCGGCGGCGCTGGCAGTGTCGTGCGCGGCAGGCTTGGCATCGGCCGGTTTTTCGGCCGGCTTGGCGGCGTCGCCGGCAGGCTTGTCCGCTGGCCTGGCGGCCGCAGCGGCTGCCGGCTTGGCAAACGGATCGTTGTGCGGCGCCTGCTGCACGGCGGCGGCCAGCGATTGACCCATCGACTTCAACGCCGCGATGGTGCCGCGCTGGACTTCCAGCGCCTGGATGCTCGAGCGCAGCATGGTGGCGTTCAGGTTGAGCCAGGACTCGACGGCTTTCAGCTCGCTGATTTTCTTGTCCAGGTCATCCACCGACAGCGTCGGGGCGGCGATGCCGGGAATGCTGATGCCTGGCACACCCATGCTTCCCCACAGGGATTTTACGAAGTCCAGCGTATCCGTCATCACTGCAGCGCCGGGAATGTGGGGCATTTGTGGATTGCTCATATCGGGTCTCCGAGGGTAGGTTGTTTAGCGTAGCACACAGCTCTCCCAGACAGCAACGAGCAGCAGCACGGCGACGCAAGCGCCGGTGGCCAGCAGCGGGGAAAGGTGCAGCACGATCGACAGAACGCCCAGCACCAGCAGCAGCGCGATGCCGAGCAAATGGGACAGCGGCGGCCAGGCGCGCGTGTGCGCCAGCCATTTGAACACGGCGGTGCCGCACAGGAAGAGCAGCGGGCCGCCGATGATGGCGGCCAGCGCTGCCGGGCTGCCATGCTGGGGATGGCTCAGCACCAGCTCGTCGCCGACGGCGCCGACGATGATGCCGGCCACGATGGGAATGTGCAGGTAGGTGTAGTTGTTGCGTGCATGGCGGCCCGGCGTTTGCGAATGCACGATGCGGTGGTGGCCCTGTTCCAGCCCGTGGTCGAAATACAGCCACCACATCAGGATCGAGCCCACGACCGCCAGCAGGAAGGCCAAGACGGTAAGCGGATCGAAGGCCAGGTCGGCAAACGTGGCGCCGGTCACCAGCAGCGATTCGCCGAGCGCGATGATGACGAACAGGGCGCAGCGTTCGGCCATGTGGCTGCCGTCCACGTTCCAGTCGGCCAGGGTGGAGCGGCCCAGTCCAGGGACGAAATAGAACATGACCGGCCCCAGCATGTCGACCGCCAGTGCGCCGAGCCACCATGCCATGCGCGAAGCCGGCTCCGCCAGGCCGCCGGCAAGCCATAGCGCGCCGCTGGCGCCAAGCCACAAGGCAATGCGCACGAAATTGCAGCGCAGCGCGGCATCTTCGCCGCGGCTGGCCGCCAGCATCGCCAGCGTGCGGCCCACCTGCTGCACCAGGATCGAGGCGCCGAACAGCCAGCCCATGTCGGTGAAGGCGCGCGGGATGGAGACCGACATCAGCAGACCGGCTACCAGCAGCGCAAACAGGGCGGCGCGCACGGACTTCTTTTCCGGGTCAAACCAGTTGGTGGCCCAGACCGTGTAGATCCACACCCACCACGTCGCCATGAACAGCAGACCGACCTGCAGCGCGCCTTGCGCATCGAGCTTTTTCAGCAGGGTGTGGGATAGCTGGGTGACGGCAAACACGAACACAAGATCGAAGAACAGCTCGACCATGCCGACCTTGCCGGAATCGGCCTGGCCGCGCTGGCGCAAAAGGGACATCGGGACTCCTTGTCAGAATATCCAGCAAATTATGCCATTGAGCGTGCTGTCAGCGGAATCGGGGGCCGGCACGTTAAACTAGCGACCATGACGATCGTTTCTTTTCCACGCCACCCACGCCGCATCATTGCCATTTGCGCAGCCACCGTGGCACTGCATTTCATGACGATCAACTGGGTCAGCGGACGCATTGGCGCGGCGGAGCGCGAACGCGATGCTGAAAAAAACGTCATCAGCGCGGAGTTGCGCCTGGCGCCACCGCCGCCTGAACCGGTCGCTCCGGAGCCGGTCGAAGCGCCGCCGCCACCGAAGCCCAAGCCGAAACCGAAGCCACCCAAGCCTGCGCCGCCGCCCGAAGAAGCGGCACCGATTGCCGACAGCGCGCCGGCCGACGCAGGACCAGCCGTGCCTGCGGAGCCGGAAGCGGCTGCGCCGGAGGGCCAATCGGGCGCTGCGCCCGCCACGCCTGCCGTAGAATCCGCGCAGCCGCAGCCTGAAGCCGCGCCGAAAGCCGAGCCGCCAGCCAGCGTCCAGCGCTGGAAAGTTGCGCTGCCGCCGTCGGCCCGGTTCGAACTGGACGTCAGGCGCAAGGACGCGGACGGCACCAACTGGAGCGGCTCGGCCAATATTGGCTGGGAGACCGATGGCGCCACGTATAAGGCGACGCAGGAAGTCGGCATCAGCCTGCTGATTGCGCGCGTCAAGCTGCTGGAGGTGAGCAGCGAAGGCACGATCAACGACACGGGCATCGCCCCGGCGAAATTCACCGAGAAGCGCCGCAACCGATCGGCCACCGCTACCCACTTCAACCAGCAGGATCAAAAGATCACCTTCTCCGCCAGCGAGCGCAGCGTGCCACTGGCGGCGGGAGCGCAGGACCGCGCCACGGTGCTGTTCCAGCTGGCCGGCATCGGCCGCGCGGACGTCAACCAGTTCGGCAAGCCGATGGACATCCTGGTCGGCGAAGACCGCAATGCCCAGGTCTACAGCTTCCTGCTGGTCGGCGAAGATGAACTGGAAACCCGGATGGGCAAGCTGATCACCTGGCACCTGGCGCGCCCGCCCAAGCCCGGCAGCTACAGCGCCAGGCTCGATATCTGGCTGGCGCCCAGCCTTGACTGGTACCCGGTGCAGATCCGCAATACGGAAAGCAACGGCGCCGTCACCACCCAAACCGTCACCCGCATCATCAAGTAAGGAAGCAACCATGCGCAGTACCCTGATTACCCTGGCATTGGCCCTCGCAGCCACCACCGCCAGCGCCGCCAAATCCGATTACCCGGTCGCCAGGCGCGCCACCAGCCTGCCGCCGTCGGCTGACCTGAGCTACGTGGTCAAGGGCAGCAACCATGGCTTCCCCTTGGTGGGCGCCGGCACCATCGCCTGGCGCCAGGGCGACGGCAGCTATTCCCTGCATACGGAAGCGCGTTCCAGCCTGTTCGGCAAAGTGCTCGAGCAGCGCAGCGAAGGCACGCTGGACGGCTACGGTCTGGCGCCCGCCAGCTTTTACGAGAAGCGCTTCCGCAAGGACCCCACCACCACCCGCTTCGACCGCGACACGCGCCGTATCGAATTCGAAGACGGCAAGGTGAGTTACGCCATCCGCGGCGGCGAGCAGGATCGCAGCAGCGTGACCTTCCAGCTGGCGATCCTGGCCCGCGCCACCCCGGAGAAATTCACGCCGGGCAGCGAATGGACCTTCTTCGTGGCCGGCCGCCGCGACGGCGAACCCTGGACTTTCCGCGTGGTCGGCACGGAAACCATGGAAATCGCCACCCTCGGCGAACAGAAGGTGCTGCACTTCAGCCGCAAGCAGGTCGGCGGCCACGAGCAGCAGGCCGACCTGTGGCTGGCCCCCGACCTCGACTGGTACCCGGCGCGCATCCTGTTGAAGGAAGAAGACGGCGATTCCTTCGAGCAAGTCCTAGAGAAAGTCAACCGAAAATAGCCACACCCGGCCTGTTATACTTGCAGCCTCAAAGTCGGGGTCAGGTCTGGCAATCCGCCATTCTTTTCGCATAGCGAAATTTGTGGCGGATTGCCAGACCTGACCCCGGTTTTAATTACTGGAGCGCAATGATTGATTTGATGTCAAGTGCGGCCCTGGCCGACACCAACCCGACTGAGCAAGAGCAGCAGGACGCCCTGCAGGCCCACTTCCAGCCCCACATTTCCGCCGACGAGATCGAGCAGGTCTACCACCTGAAGCGCGCCCAGCCGCTGCTGCAGGTGTTTACCGCTTTGTTCCACGGCGGCTTCGAGGGGGTGCTGGTGCGCCTGCTCGTCCTGCGTGAACTTGCTAATGAGACAACTTCGTCCGCGTTTTCGCGGGCCGATATCAATACGCGCCTGGCCTACCTGCTGCCGGAAAGCCTGGAAACTGTGCTGAACCGCCTGCGCTCCAACGGCCTGCTGGCCTGGGATGCGCAGCAATCCGTTTACCGCGTGACGCCGATGGCGCGCAATGTGCTTGCCTCGATCGATAGCCTGCTGGCCCTGGCCGCTCCGGAAGACGACGATGCCGAAATGGGCTTCCTGCTGTCGCAGGTGGCCGGCGCCCAGGCCGTGGGCGGGGTCACCACCGAGCAGCTGCAGCACCTGCTGGGCCGCCTGGTCGACCTGACCGAAGAATTCCGCGACGCCATCGCGTCCGGTTCCGAATTCCGCCTGCGCGAGTCGCAGGCCAAGTGGCACCAGGCTTGCGACTGGGTCGAGAAGGGCTCCCAGATCCTGCGTGCCATCACCACTGACGAAAATGCGGACAGCGCGACCCACCGCGCCGCGCAAGCCATCGGCCGTGCCCAGTCGCAGCTGCTGAACATGCAAGGCATGTTCTCGCGCGCGCTGAACCAGATCGAGCGCCAGCGCGTCCACCTGGGCCAGTCCGGCCTTTCCACTACCGACATCAAACGCTGGCTGCTGGCCCATGAGGACCTGTCTTCGCTGGCGAATGATGCGATCGACCAACCGGTGAAACCGCTGTTCATCACGCCTGCCGAGATGATCGACGTCGCCGAGACAGAATTAATGACAGAACGTGCCAATAACAATGGGCTGAACGGCCTGCCTGCCGGCCAGGATGCGCCGACCACGATCAACGACAGCCCTGCGATGCAGAAGGAACTGGATGACTGGCTGGCCCGCCTGTCCGACTTCGCGCAGCTGAACAATTTCCCTTCGGTGGCCGAGGAGTCGCCGCGCGAAGTGAAGGTGCACGAGGCGCTGCTGCCGGCATCCTTCGCCCTGGCGTCCTACCGCGCCTCGATGCTGCCGCTCTTGGGCGACGAGGCCGAGGCGTCGATGCAGGGCACCACTGCCGACCTGGCGCGCCTGCCTGTGCGCTTCTCGCCGCAGGACGAAATGGTGCAGCTGCCCGACCTGGAGGTCGCCGCCATGTCCCTGGCCGCGCTGACCCTCGAATTAGACAAAGAAAGTCCGAAGTCCGATGAGTGACGATACCCAAATCCTGATCGCGCGCCTGGTGGCGCACCAGACCCTGCGCCGCGACGACAAGATGGTCAAGCGCGCGCTGTCGGACGAGTTGTTCCGCGCCGAAGTCGATGCGCGCCTGGCCGCCTGCGGCATGAAGCTGCTGGATAACGTCTACGCCGACCACGTCACGCTGGCCCTGCACCGCAATATCGAGCCGAAGGTCTTCGGCGCGCGCGACACCTGGCAGAACAACAATTTCGGCCTGGCGCGCGACGGCGTGGCCTTGCTGGTGGTGCTGTGGGCGCTGATCATCCTGCCCAAGCGCGAACGCCAGGAAACCCACCAGGCGGCGGACGACGACCAGAACGATATGTTCGGCACCGAGAAGCCGGTGCCGCGCGCGGAAGATACCTCGATCGGCATCCCGTACAAGGCGCTGCTGGCCGACTTCGGCGACAAGCTGGGCAAGAAGACCCGCATGGACATGAACCTCGGCATCCTGGGCAAGCTCGGTTTCATCGAGCGCCGCGGCGAGATCATCGTCGAAGGCCCGCTGCTGGACCTGCTGATGGATACCGACCTGCTGAAAGAGCGCATCATCAACGGCGCCCTGGCTGACGTGTTCAAGCGCGCGCCGGCGCAGATCGTGCACATCCCGCGCGAAGTGCTGGCCGCCGCCAACGACGCCGAGCCGCAGCAAGCGGCCAACGAAGAAACCCCGACGGAAGAATAAGCGATGTTCCAAATCAAATCCCTTGAGCTGGTCCACTGGGACTACTGGCAGCGCATCAAGAACATTCCGCTGGATGCCAAGATCATCACCATCGCGGGCCAGAACGGCTCCGGCAAGACCACCTTGCTGGACGCGCTGCGCACGCTGTTCGGCCTCGATTGCTCGATGGGGCGCACCTACAAGCACTATGCCCGCCACAGCGGCCAGCAGACCGCCTGGCTGCGCGCCGTGGTCGACAACAAGCCGCAGGGCAAGCAGCTGTCCAACCGTCCGTTCCGCAGCAGCGGCTTCTTCGCCGAAGACGAGGTGACCCTGTTCTGCCAGGTGCAGAAAAACGGCGGCGACTGGAAGCGCCAGTACCTGATGCGTCCCGGTAACGTGGACATCGAAGAAGTCACCGAAGCCAACGACTGGCTGGGCGTGGAGAACTACCGCAAGCGCCTGGCCAACGCCGGCCTGTCGCAAGCCATGTCGAAAGTGCTGGCGCTGGAGCAGGGCGAAACCGACAAGCTGTGCGAGTACGCGCCGCGCCAGTTGCTGGACCTGGTGTTCCAGGTGTTCGGCGACAAGGAAGTGCTGGATGCCTACGACGAAGCGAAACGCCACCAGCGCGATACCGAAGAAGAGCTGAAGCGCTTCGAGGCCGAACTGGAAGGCTCCAAGACCAACCTGGAGGGCTTGCGCCTGCGCGTGGCCAACTACCACCAGTGGGAAACGCTGCACAAGGAACGCCGCAACCTGCAGGAAGAAGTGCTGCCATCGCTGGAATACCACGAGGCGCGCGAGAAGGCCGCCAACGTCAGCCGCCAGCTGCGCGAAGCGCGCAAGCCGCTGGCGCAGGCCGACCAGCTGCTGGCCGACAAGCGCGGCGAGGTGGCCAAGCAGGCCAAGGCCCTGCAGGACGCGCAGCAGCAGGAAACCCTGCTGGAACAGGAGCAAACCGCGCTGACTTCGCGCCTGAATCTCATCAACGGCAAACTGAAGCCGCTGGAATCGCTGGCGGAGCAGAAGTCCCGCCTGCAAAAACTGGCCGCCGAATCGGGCGCCGACGTGGCCGATGCGGCCGCGCAGCTCGAAGCCAAGGAAACCGAGCTGCTGAAGCTGCGCTCGCAGCGCGATGCCGTGTCCAACCGCATCGCGCAGGACAAGGCCACCATCAACGCACTGTCTGGCAAGACCGCCATGCCGGAGCCGGACAATGTGCGCGCCATGCGCCGCGCGCTGAACGATGCGGGCATCCCGCACGCCATGCTGTCGGACATCGTCGAAGTGACCGATCCGAAATGGCAGGGTGCCGTCGAGGGCGTGCTGGGCGGCTACGCCTCCGTGGTGCTGCTGGAGCGCTCCTCCGATGCCTCCTCGGCCTACCGCCTGGCGGAAAAGGAACGCTATCGCCACTTCATCGTGCCCGATTGCGTGAAGGCGCACGAGCCGAAGAACCAGAGCCTGCTGTCGGTGGTGAAGTTCAGCGGCCTGGCGCCGGAATGGCTGATCGACCAGCTGTCGCGAATCACGCGCGTGGAGTCGGTGGAAGAAGGCGCAAAGCTGGGCAATATCGAAGAATGGATCACGCCTGAGGCCTACCACAAGGAACGCCGCGGCGGCCGCTCGCTGTTCGTGGAAGCTGCGCGCTATCGCTTCGGTTCCGCCGGCAAGACTTCGCGCATGGATGCGATCCAGAAGAACCTGCCGAACCTGGAAGCCGAGGAAGACAAGTACACGCTGCAGATTTCCAAGCTGGCGTCGGAAACCTCAGCGCTGAAAGCCCGCCTGGCGGGAGTGGATGCGGTGAAGGAGCTGTCCGCCCGTACCGAGGAATTCGACGAAGCCGCCCGCTCCGCCGTGCCGCTGCGCGCCGAGCGCCTGGAAGTGGGCTCGCGCCTGGGCGAACTGCAGGGCTTGATGAAGAACGCCACCGTGGCGCGCACCAAGGCCGACACTGCATGGCAAAGCGCCCGCATGTCGCTGTCCGAGGCGGAAGCGGGCCTGCGCCTGAACTTCAAGCGCCAGATGGAACAGCGCTCCGACCACGCCCGTGCCATGCTGGCGCTGCGCCGCCAGTGGCGCCACTTGCCGGGGGCCTGGCGCCGTCCTGCGCGCCGCCAGGCGCTGGTGCAGCAGCACCAGAATGCGCACCAGGTCGACCTGCGTATCGCCAGCCTGCAATCCTCGCTGGCGCGCGATGACTGGGAACTCGATGCGACCGTGATCGACCAGTATGCGCGCCTGAACGAGCAGCTGTCGAACCGCAAGACGGAAACCGAAGAACGCCGCTACCAGAACAACCGCGCGATCGAAGCGACTGCCAATGCGCGCGGCGCCTACATCGAGCGCCTGCGCTACACGATCAAGACCTATTCGTCGAACATCAAGGAATTGGGCGCGCTGGCCAATATCGACGTGCACGTCGAGCCGGTCAAGCTGGAGAACGACGACCTGCTGCTGTCGCAGGCCGGCCTGCAGGTACGCTTCAAGTTCGACGGTAAGGGCCCGATTGGCCTGAACGACGGCGAAGCGTCGGGCGGCCAGCAGGTGATGAAATCGCTGGTGCTGCTGATCGGCTTGCTGAAGTCGGAAGATGGCTCCGGCGGCTTCGTGTTCATCGACGAACCGTTCGCCCACCTGGATATCCGCAACATTCAGCTGGTCGGCGAGTTCCTGAAGAACACCGACGCGCAGTACCTGATGACGACGCCGCTGACCCACAACACGGACGTCTACGATCCTTCCGACCTCACGCTCATCACGAGCAAGAAAAAGAAGGACACCCAGTGGGCGCAGCCGATCTTCGTGCTGCAGCGCCGCCAGGCGGCAGCGGCTTGATCGCCGCTGGCCGTCATTCCGACGGCACGAAGCAGGGGCAGAGCCTGATCGTGCCGGGAGTGACCTGAATCAGATTCAGGCGGCTTCCTTGGAACAGGCGCCCAGGATGGCGTCCAGTTCCTTTTTCAGGGCCAGCATGACGGGCCGGCCGCGGATGCGGTTCACCATTTCGAAGAAGGTGATGCGCATCGCTTTCAAATCCTCCAGCGTGGCGGCGGCTTCCAGCTTGGCTTGCATGACCTGGCCGCGTGCACCCAAGGTCGGTTCGATGGTGCGTGCATAGAAGGCGCGCGCCTGCGCATACTGCGCTGCAAGTTCCTCCTCGGTCGGCGGGATCGGCATGATCGTGATTGGCGGAGCCTCACCTTCTTCGATGAAACCTTGTGCCAGCAGTTCTTGCACGGCGCCGGCATCGAGCCCCAGCCCCGTTACTTTCGGCAGCAACTCTTCCATTGGATGGCGGCCGTCAATCATCACCAGCAGGGTGCGCATACGGGACGGCAAGCCATAGGTGCGTGCCGAAATTTCCTCTCGTCCCTTTGCGGTCTTATTGTAAGTCGTCATAGGAATGTTTCCTCATGGCAATCATTTTCGTGTGATTTTAGAATACACGACCTTTAAGGAATTGACATCGTCTGAAATATCGTCTTTAATTTCTGTAACGACAGAAAAAAATGAAAAATAACATAATTCAACAAATATTCATTCTGGAATCGGTGGAAATCCGTGACTTTCAGGATGTTAAGCGTGTTTCGGATGAATTTCACGTTTGTAGTTTTTATGTCACAAATGGAGTGAGCCAATGGCCGCACTGACCCTGTTTTTCGATAATGCCTGCCCGTTTTGCCGGAGCGAGATGTCCCGCCTGCGGCGCTGGGACCGCGCCGGCCGCCTGGCCTTCGTCGATATCGCTGCACCCGGCTTCGATCCCGCTCCGCTGGGCGCCAGCCTCGCTGCCATGAACACGGAGTTGCACGGACTGCGTGCCGACGGCGCCATGCTGGTCGGCACCGATGCCATCCTGGCGGCCTACACGCTGGCGGGACGCGCCTGGCTGGTATGGCCGCTGCGGGTAGCAGCGCTGCGGCCGATGCTGGCCTCGGCCTACCGCAGTTTCGCCCGCAACCGCTACCGCATTTCGCGCTGGCTCCGGATCGACGGCGCGCGCCCTGCCTGCGACGGCGAGCGTTGCCAGGCCTACTTCGGAGGCAAGGATGGAGCGTAAATGGCTGGTGCGCTGGATGTACGCCAGCGCAGTTGGACATTTGCTGGTCGGCCTGGTGCTGCCCTGGATCGCCGGCGCCGCAGCCCTTGACTGGTATCTCGCCTGGCTTGGCCCGGCATCGACGCGCCCGCAGCACGCCTGGTGGATGGCGCTGTTCGGGCCCACCATCCAGTGCGTCGGGCTGTGGATGCTGGCCTTGGTGTGGTTCGGCGACCAGCGTCGCGAGCCGGCGGCCTGGCTGTGGGTGGCGGCAGGACTGCTGTTGTGGGGGCCGCAGGACATCATGGTATCGCTGCGCGCTGGCGTATGGCCGAATGCGTGGCTCGACATCGCCACGCTGGCGCTGTTGCTGCCTGCCGCCTGGCGCCTGTACCGGATCGACGCTGCCGCGCGTGACGCCGCCGAGGCGGCGCCGCTGGTCGGCGAGGGAGAGCTGTTCCGAAAAGTCCTCGGCAGCGAGTGGAGCAAGCTGCACCCCGACATCCAGCAACGCTTCGCCAAGAACCCGGCACCCGGCAAACCCTTGCTGTACTACGGCACCCTGGCGGAGTTGCGCGCTTCGCGATTCGGCAAGCTGCTCGGCTTCGCCAGCAAACCCTTCATCCAGGGCGCACTGATACCCTACGACGACAGCGGCTTTCCGGTCGACATCCAGGTCTACGGCAAACCGGGCTCGCAGAACATCTACAAGCAGCGCATCTACATGCTGAATGGCCGCAAGCCGGTCAAGTTCACCTCCTACATGGCGGAGAGCGAGCGCGGCGAAGTGCTCGAATACGTGGGACTGGGCCTCGGCATGAAGCTCAAGCTGCACGTGGCCGATGGCAACCTGCATTTCACCAGCGACGGCTATTTCTGGGACCTGCTGGGCTGGCGCATCCCCCTGCCTGGCGTGCTCACGCCGGGCAAGACCTACCTGCGCCACTGCAACGAGGCGCCCAACCGATTCAACATCCGCATCGAAATCCGCCACGCCCTGTTTGGCACGACCTTCGTGCAAGCCGGCGTCTTCCACGAGAGGCGTGCAGCGGAGAGGGAGGCAGCATGAACACGCATCTGCTCGCATTGCAGCTCATGGCCGCACAAGGCTGCCTGGGCGCCTTCGACACCATCTACCACCATGAGCTGACGGAAGCCTTGCCGCAGCGCGTCACGGCAAGGCGCGAGCTTGCCATTCACGCAGTGCGTGCCACGATCTACGGCGTGCTGTTCGTGGGGTTGTCGGCCTGGGTGTGGCAGGGCGCCTGGGCCTGGGTGCTGCTGGCGCTGTTCGGCATCGAGATTGTCCTCACGCTGTGGGACTTCGTGGTGGAGGACCAGACCCGCCTGCTGCCTGCCACCGAGCGCGTAACGCACACCGTGCTGGCGATTAACGGCGGCGCCTTCATTACCCTGCTGATGCTGGGAATGCCGGCAGCCATCGATGCGCCGACAGGATTCGCTTATGCGCCGCAGGGCTGGCTCAGCATCTTCCTCGCCTTGTGCGGCGTGGGCGTGTTCGTGTCCGGCGTCCGGGACGCCTTCGCCTCGCGTGCCGTGCCTGGCGCTGCCTCGCAAAGCGTACGCTTCGACGGCCCGCCGCAAACGGTGCTGGTCACCGGCGCGACCGGATTTGTCGGGCATTCGCTCGTGCCAGCCTTGCTTGCCGGCGGCCACCGGGTCATCGTGCTGTCGCGCGAGCCGCGCAAGGCGGCATGGGAATATGGCGGCGCCGTGCGCGCAGTTGCCGGCATGGGCGACTTGTCGCCGGCCGAACCGGTCGACGTCGTCATCAACCTCGCCGGCGCCCGCATTCTTGGCTGGCGCTGGAGCGAGCGGCGCAAGGCCGTGCTGCGCGGCAGCCGCGCCGGGCTGACGCAAGGCGTGGTGGACTGGATTGCGCGGGCCGTGCACAAGCCGCGCCTGGTGATCAATGCATCCGCGGTCGGCTACTACGGCATCCAGCCGCAGGGCAGTGGCCAGGTATTGAACGAAGCCAGCCCGCCGCAGGCAATCTTCATGTCGCAGCTATGCCAGGAATGGGAGGCCGCCGCCAGCCGTGCACGCGAGTATGGCGTACCGGTTGCGCTGGCGCGCTTCGGGGTGGTCTACGGCCATGGCGGCGCGCTGCAGCCTATGCTGCTGCCGATCAGACTGGGCTTCGGCGGCCGCATGGGAACAGGACGCCAGCGCAACTCCTGGATCCACATTGCCGATTTGCTGGGGGCGATGGCCCACGTCTGGCGCCTCGGCGCCAACGCTGACGGCGCCTGGAATTTCACGGCTCCGGAGCAGCCGACGCAACTGGAGTTCACCCGGGCCGCCGCCGCCGAGCTGCATCGCCCGAGCGCGATTCCTACGCCGGCCTGGCCGGTGCGCTTGCTGCTCGGCGAGCAAGCGGGCCTGCTTCTGGAAGGCGCCGCCGTAGCGCCGACCCGCCTGCTCGCCAGCGGTTTCAGCTTCCGCTTCCCGACAGTCCGGCAAGCGCTGGCCGACCTGGTTTAGTCGAGCTTCTTCTGCGCCATGCTCCAGCGCAGCAGGCCGATGGAGTAGGCGGCAAGGTAGCCCAGCATCAGGCCGAAGGGAATGACGGTCAGCGGATGTTGCAGGACTTCGGCCTGGTTGATCACGCGCGGGTGTTCGGACTGGCGGTTGACGTAGAACTCGACGCCGATCTGCAGCACCCGGGCGGCGAACAGCATGCAGATCAGGATCGCGGTGCGGCTCGGCGGGGTGAAATACAGCTTGCTGCCGGTGTTTTCGAAGCGGGTCTTCTTGAGCGCGAAGAAGGCCATCCAGGCGCCGGCTATCACGGCGGCAGCCATCATCGCCAGCGCCGGCGGGTTGCGCAGCATGGACTGGGCGGCTGCCAGCAGCAGGACCGGCAAGCCGGCCGCGCCGACCCAGTGCCGCCACGCCACCGATTCCTGGCGGCGGAACACCAGCTTCAGGCGCGAATAGATGCGCCAGATCAGCGTCGGAACGAGGATGAGCAGGACTACGGTGGTGACAGTCAGTTGCATTGGGCGCCGGATTCGGGAAAAAAAGAAGAATTTTAACCGCAGGCGTAAAATACCCCTTCGTGATCTCGCTTTCGGGAGTTCCAGCCATGGAAAAACACCGTATCCACGCCCACCGCGCACCGGATTTGCCGGTGCCAGTCGACGAGTCGCAGCCGCACCCCGAGCCGGTGCATCCGCACAGCCCGCACAACCCTGTCCCGCAAGACGAGCCGGTGCCCAACCATAATCCCGAGCTGCGTCCGCCCGGTCAGTCGAAAGCCCAGTTGTAAAGCACGTCCAGTGCGTTGTTGGTGCCCGTCTGCACCTGCAGCGTCACGCGGTTGTTGACCTTGTAGCGCAGCTTGACCAGGCTGGTCGCGGTGCCCGCGCCCTGCTCGAAGCTGATGTAGGCGCGCGAAGACAGCTTTTTGCCGACCGTGACGACCGTGCTTTCCAGCCCCTTGGCCTGGCTGACGCCCAGCTCATCGAGACCGACCCGGTTGGCCAGGCTCGGCCCGCCGCTGCCGCCCAGCAGGGCGCCGGCTGCGGTGCCGAGCAGGCTCATTTCATTGCCGGCCATGTCGGCGGTGCCGTGGCCGAGCACCATCCAGGCCAGTTTTTCGCTGTCCGGCACGGAAGGCGTGGAAACCAGCTTGGCCGATGGCGCCAGCGCGGTGCCGCGCACTTCGACGCCGGCTTCCACATTGGTCTCGCTCAGCTCATCGCCTTCGGGGCGCTTGCGCACGGCGCGGATGTTCAGGCCCGGGTTGTCGTAGGCGCCGGTGAAATTCAGCACGCCGCGTTCGATCGCCAGGCGCTGGCCGTAGGCGGCGTACGTGCCGCTGACGACGCGGATGCTGCCGTTGACGCGCGGGGCGCGGCGATCGGCCATGCGCACGCGCACGGTGCCGGCCAGCTGCGCGTCCAGGCCCTTGCCGCGCAAGGTGAAATCGTCGCCCAGGTCGGCCTCCAGGTCGATATTCAGGGGCAGCCCGCTGCTGGCGGCAGCCTTCGGTTTTTCACGGCCCAGGATCACCACGTCTTCGCTGATGGTGGGCGTGTCGAGCGAAGGCAGTTCGATGACGGCGCGGTTGGCCCTGAACTTGCCGTCGAACTCGAAGCGCTTGGCGTCGCGCACCAGGGTGCTGCTGCCGCTCAGCACCAGGGTGCGGTCCGGGCGGTTGAATACTTCGAGCTTGTTGGCGGCCAGCTTGAGGTCCATCGACATGTCGCCGCCTGCCAGCCGCAACCAGCCGTCAGCCTGTACATTGCCGTCGGTTCCATCGAAGCGCAGGCGTTGCAGCTGCAGCTGGTCGCCGCTCACTTTGGCCTGCAGGGCGCCGTTGCGCAGGCGGATGCCTTGCTCGGCCCAGTTGATCACCAGCTGTTCGCCCACCACCTCGCCATCCAGCAGGGGATTGGCGATGGTGCCGTGGCCGCTGGCATGGGCGCGCAGGGCGCCGCCCAGTTCCATTCCTTGCACGCCAAGCAGCGGGGACAGCCAGGCAATGGAAGGCAGGCTGGCGCTGGCGCCGAAAGTCAGGGGGCTGTCGGATGGAATGCGGCCGTCGCGCAACTGGGCGCTGGCTTCCAGGCGCGCATTGCCGGCGCGGTCGCCGGCCAGTTCGGCCTGGGCGCGCAGCTGGTCGCCGGCGACCGTGACGCGCGCGTCCAGCACCTTCAGCTCGAGCGGGATCGGGCGTTCGCCGCCGGTGATCGTTACGTCGCCTTTTTCGCGGAATACGTGCAGGTAGCCGTCCAGCGCGGGCGCGGCGCCTTTCGCGGCGGGCGCTGCCAGTTCCAGCGACCAGTCGCCGCCCAGGGTCATGGTGCTGGCCACGTTGCTGCGCCAGGTGTCGGACAGTTGGGCGAGGTAGCTGGCGTTGACGCCGCTGGCGCTGCCTTTGCTGCGCCAGCGCAGGCCGTTCTTCTCCAGCGTGTCGATGCGCAGGCTGCCTTCCGGCATGGCGATGGTGGCGCTGCTTAACTCGAGCTGCTCCGGCTGCGCCAGGCCGGCAACGCCATCGCCTTTGCGGCCGCTAATGCGCAGCGTGGCCGGCGCCTGCAGGGTGAGGGCGAAGCGGCCTTTGTTCTGCAGGGCGTCGATGCTGCCGTTCCAGCTATCCGGGGCGAAGCTGCCGTGGACTTTTGTGCTGGCGTCGAAGTCGGGATTGGTGGCGGCTAGCTGCACCGAGTGGTTGCCTGCGGTGCCGCTGGCCTGCAGGCGCAGGCGGTCAAGCAGCAGGCCGGGCATGTTCAGGCCCGTGACCACCAGGTCGGCCTGCAGCGGATCGTCAGGTGCGAAAGAGGTGCCGATGGTGGCGCTGCCCTTGATCGAAGAGATCTCACGCTGCCCCGGCAGGCGCAGGTGGGCGCCATCCAGCGTGGCGCTGAGCGTTGGCATGGTGTTGGGGCCGCGGCCAGCGACGTTGCCGCCACTGGCGTAGCCGCTGCCGCGCAGGTTGCCGGACCAGCCGCTGCCCAGAACCGCCAGTTGTGGTGCGTCGAGCTTCCAGTCGATGCGGTCTTGCGGCTTGCCGAACGAGCCTTTGGCCTGCAGCAGGTTGGGGCCGAGGTGCAGGTCGACGTCGCTGTCCTGCACGCGGCCGGGGGCGGCGGCGAACTTTGCATGGCCGCTCAGTGCCGCGTTGCCAAGCGTGGACGCCGGCTGCAGGCGGATATCGGCATTGGCCAGCCAGTCCGCCGAGGCGCGCAGCGTGGCGTCGAAATCGGCGTTGACGTTGCCCGCGACCGAAGCGCCAAAGCTGGCCGGGTTGAGGCGCATTGCGCTGCCGGACAGCTTGACGTCCATTGCGCCGAAGAGCGCCGCTTCGCCGCTGGCACGGATCACGCTGTCGGCGCGGGCCGGCGCCGGCGTGGCCGCGGCCGGGCGCTGGCCGCCTGGCGGCTGGTAGCCCAGGCCGCGCGCCTCCGCGCTGAAACTGGTGCGCGGCGCCTTGTAGCCGCCGCCCAGGGTGCCGCTGGCAGTCGCGCTGCCTTGCAGTTGCGGGTCGAGTACGGAAAGCTGAGGGGCGTCGAGCTGCCATTCCAGCTTGTCGCCGGCAGCGCCGAATGCGCCGCGCGCGGTGGCGGTATTGCGGGCGTAAGCGAGGCGGGCGTCGATGCTGGCGATGTGCTGCGCATCGGCGGCCAGCTTGACGCTGCCCGAGAGCGGCTGCCCCATCAACTTGCTGGGCTGCAGGACGATGTCGGCGTTGGCGCGCCAGTCCGGCGCCAGCTTTCCGCTGGCCTGCAGTTCCGCGTTCAGGTCGGCTGAAGGGAAGGCGCCCAGCGCGGCCGGATCGAAGCGCTTGACCGCCGCGTTGGCCTTGAAGGTTTTGTCATCCTTCAGGCTGGCCTGGGCGGTGGCGGAGACGCTGCCCTGGCCGGCGCTGATGCGCGCCTGGTGCACGGTCAGCAGCAGGTCTTGCAGTGTGGCGTGGGCGTCCAGGCGCAGCTTGCCTTCGCCCAGCGCGGCGCGCAAGGTGTGCTGCTTGCCCTTGGTTTCGGCGCTGATGTCGCCGGCAATCGCCGTGCTGATGGCGGCGCCGTGCAGGCCGCGCAGGTCGAGGCGGTCGGTGTGCAGGCGCACGCTGGCGGTGTCGATGCTGCCGTCTTTCGGCAGGCGGCGCAGCTTGCCGCTGCCGGTGAACTTGCCGGCGGCGCCCAGGTCGATCAGCAGGCCGCTGAGGCTTGCATTGTCCAGCGTGCCGCCCAGTTGTGCGGCGGCGCTGTGCAGGGGCAGCTTTTGCTGGTCGAGCGGGCCGGGGGCGCTGCGGTTGGTAGCGGCCAGCTTGCCGGACAGCTTGTCGCCATTGATGGCGGCGTCCAGCGCCAGGTCGATTGCCGCCTTTGGCCAGGCCGGGTCGAAGCGGGCCGGGTCGACGTCGCGCGCCTGCAGGCGGATGCTGCGCAGGGGCAGGGCGTCGAACGGCGCCAGCACCAGGGTGCCGTCGCCGTTGGCGTAGTTCGATTTGCCTTTGACGTCCAGCTTCAGTTGCGCAAGGTCGCCGCTGGCGTACAGCTCCAGCCGCGTGGCGCTGCGCTCGACCATGCCGGGGTCGGGCGGCGTTGCCGCCGCAGCGCCGGGTGGTGTAACGGGATTGCCGGCAGGCCGGGCCGCGGGAGTCGACGGCGGCAGCGGCGCCAGGGCGACGGTGGCGCTCAGTTTGTACGGGCGCGTGGTCGAAATTTCCGCGCTGGCGGCAAGGGCGCCAATGGGTGTCTCGGCGCTGGCGTCCTTCAGTTGCCAATGCTGGCCGTCGCCCTGGAGCTGCAGCTTGATGGCGCGCAGCTCGGTGCGGCTGCCGTCTTCGCTGACCAGGGCCAGCGTGCTGACGCGGCCGTCCGCAATGCTCAGGCGGAACGGCGGCGTGATCGATGCCGGCATCACGGCTGGTTTGGATGGCCCGGTGCTGCGCGATTCGGCGCGCGCCACATGCAACTCGCTGATCGCCACGCCCTCGCTGAAGTATTGCAGCGGCGACCAGTTGATGTCGATGTTATCGAGCGTCAGGACGCTCGACTCGTCGCGGTAGATGATGCGGCCGATATGCATGCGGCCATACAGCGAACCGCTGACGCCGGTGACCACGATCTGGCCGCCGCTGGCGCGCGCAACCTGCGCCACGATCTGCTGCAGCGTGGTTTCGCGTCCCAGCAGCCACGCCGCGCCGCCCAGCACGGCCAGCGTCACGCCGCCGCCGATCAGCGTGCGGCGCAGCCACTTGCGGCGAGGCGCTGCCAGCGGCGCCTCAGGCGGCGCTGGAGGATGGGGGAGATGGCGCGGCGTATCCATCAGAACGTGAACCCCAGCGAGAAGTGCAGCCGGGCCTTTTTAGTGGCATGGCCATATGCGACGTCGACATTGATCGGCCCGACCGGGCTCTTGTAGCGCGCACCGACGCCGTAGCCGGACTTGGGACGCAAGCCGCCCAGCGAATTAGACGCATTGCCGGCGTCATAGAACACCGCCGCGCCCCAGGTCGGCTTGAACCAGTACTGGTATTCGGCGCTGCCGGTGACCAGGTAGCGGCCGCCGACCGTCGCTTCGCCCTGCTGCACGCCCAGCTCCTGGTAGGCATAGCCGCGCACCGAGTTGTCGCCGCCGGCGCGGAACAGGTAGGTGGTCGGCACGCCTTCCTGGTGCGCCGAGCCGAGGGCGCCGAATTCGGCGCGCAGGATGACGGTGGATTTCGGGCTCAGGGGCCGGTAAGTGATGCCGCGCGCCGTGGCGCGGATGAATTTTTCATCCGTCAGCACCGGCAGCAGCGCCCCGCCCAGCGTGGCATTCAGCACATAGCCCTTGGTCGGGAACACCAGGTTATCCACCTTGCGCCAGGTGGCGGCATAGGTGATCGGCAAGGACTGGCTGTGCGACGACAGCACCCGGTTCACGGTCTTGCTCTCGTTCAGGTACTCGATGGAGATGCTGCGCTCGAGCAGCGGCGTGCCCCAGGCCCGCTTGGCCGCGACGGAAGCGGTGCGCGTGATCTCGCCTTCGATATCCTTGCGTTCCAGCGCCGCGCCGAAGCTGTCGTTGTAGCCGTCCGCCGTGGTGGGAAAATAGAAATCGCTGCGCGCCTGCTGGCGCTTGGTTTCCAGCGTCAGCGCGCTCTTCATCTTCAGGCCGAACACGTTCAGGTCATCGTAGGTGCCCGAGGTGCGGTAGCCGGTATTGGTGCTGAAGCCGATACCCACGCTGGCATTCTTGCGCTTGTTCTCCACCACGCGCACCAGCAGCGGCAGCGGCGCCATCGTCGCCGGCTGCGGCACGCCTTCGGCTTTGCCCTCGGCCGCCTCGATCTGCTCGCCCAGCAGGGACGACAGGTCGGCGCTCACCTCGACGTTGGAGAAATAGCCGGTCTCCTGCAGCTTGCCCTGGTAAGCCTGCAGCGCCGCTTCGCTGTAGACGTCGCCCGGCTTGATAGGGTTCAGGTTGCGCACCGCCGATTCGGGATAGCGCCGCAAACCCTCGATTTTCAGCTCGCCGAAGCGCATTTCCGGCCCGCTGTCGAGCGCCACGTGCAGCAGTGCGCGCCGGGTCTCCGGATCGACCACCGCTTCGCTGGAAATCATTTGCGCGCGCGGGTAGCGCGTCTGCACCACGGCGCGCAGCAGATCGCGCTTGGCCTTTTCCCATTCGTCCTGGCGGAACACGGCGCCCCGCGGCAGGGCCCAGCCGGCCTTCAGCGCCTCCTGGTCGAACGGCGCGCCCGACGCCGACTGGAAACCTTCCAGCACGATCTCCACCTCGCCCACCAGCACCGGCTCGCCCGGCTGCACGTCGACCGTGACGGTCGGCGTGCCGCTTTCGTCCAGGCGGATATTCACCGCCGGCGTGTAGTAACCGGCAGTCGCAACCAGCGTCCTGATCTGCTCCGGCGCGGCGCGCAGCATGCGCTGCAGCTGGTCGCGGTCCATGCGCTCGTTCGTGCGGTAGCGCACCAGGTCGAGGTTATCTTCGAGAAGCGACTCCAGCGCGCGCGGGGCGTTGATGCGGACCTGGTAAGTCCAGCCCTGGGCAGCCGCCAGCAAGGGCAGCAGCAGGGCAGCGCAGCCCAGTACAAGGCCCCTCAATACTTTTATGCCGGTTTGTGCCAAAATTCGTGGTCTGTGATCTGGAAGTCGAAACCGAATGTTACCGGATCAGCCGCAATCTTGTCGGCCACTTAATGATTGATTACAAATAGACCTCTAAGAAAGACTGCGATGCTGACAAACGACGCCGCACTGGTCCTGTTCAGCGGTGGACAGGACTCGACAACCTGCCTGGCCTGGGCCCTGGAGCGCTATCCGCGCGTCGAAACCATCGGCTTCGACTACGGCCAGCGCCATGCGATTGAGCTGACCGTGCGCCCGCGCGTGCTGCAGCAGATGCGCAGCGTGAAGCCGGAATGGGCGGAACGCCTGGGCGAAGACCACATGGTCGACCTGGGCCTGATCTCGCAACTGTCGAAGACGGCCATGACCGAGGACATCGAGATCGTGATGCAGGAAAACGGCCTGCCGAACACCTTCGTCCCCGGCCGCAACCTGCTGTTCATGACCGTGGCCGCCACCCTGGCGTATCGCCGCGGCCTCACCGTGCTGGTCGGCGGCATGTGCGAAACCGACTTCTCCGGCTATCCGGACTGCCGCGACGACACCATGAAGGCGCTGCAGGTGGCCCTGAACCTCGGCATGGACACCCGCAACAAGCTGGAAACCCCGCTGATGTGGCTGGACAAGGCGCAAACCTGGCAACTGGCCGAACGCCTCGGCGGCCAGGAACTGGTCGACCTGATCCGGGCCGACACCCATACCTGCTACAAGGGGGAACGCGGCGCGCTGCACGACTGGGGCTATGGCTGCGGCACCTGCCCGGCCTGCGAGTTGCGCGCGCGCGGCTACCGCCTGTACCAGGCCGCACTGCGTGGCAATCACGATAGTAGCGCCGATTGACTTTTTCTATAGGGCAATTGCTTTGCCCTAAACAAACTAAGATGCTGGTATGCCGAGGCCACCTGCCAGCCCGCCGCTCCAACGCCTGCTCCAACCCCGCCTGCTGGCTGGGCTGGTGGTTGCGCTTTGCCTGACGGCGACCGGCAGCGTCTGGTGGGGCGCCCACGTCGATGCCGAGCGCGACGCCCGCAGCGGCTTCGAATACCGCGCCCGCGAACTGGTCAACAATATGGCTGCGCGCATGCAGGCCTATGTGCAGGTGCTGTACGGCGTGCAGGGCTTGTTCGCCAGTTCCGACTACGTCGACCGGCAGGAATTCCACACCTATATCGAGCGCCTGGAACTGGGACAGAACTTTCCCGGCATGCAGGGCATCGGCTTCATGCGCCTGGTGCCGGGTGCGCAGCTTGAGTCGCACGTCGCCATCGTCAAGGCCGAGGGCTTTCCCGACTACGCGGTGACGCCGCCCGGCCAGCGCAGCCAGTACGGCCCGGTGGTCTATCTGGAACCGTTCTCCGGCGCCAATATGCAGGCTTTCGGCTATGACGGGCTGTCCGAGCCAGTGCGCCGTGCCGCTTTCGAGCAGGCGCGCGATTCCGGCCTGCCGACCATGACGGGCAAGCTGCTCCTCAAGCAGGAAACCGCCGACCCGGTGCAGTCCGGCTTCATCATCGCGCTGCCGATCTACCAGAACGGCGTGGGCCGCTACACCCTGATCCAGCGCCGCAGTGCGCTGAAAGGCTGGGTCTACGCGCCGTTTCGCGTGGGCGACGTGATGGCGGCGCTGGGGCACGATGCCCTGCGCGGCCTGGACGTGGAGGTCTACGACGGCGACGCACCCAACGCCATGACGCGCATGTTCGACAGCGCGCCGGCGGCTGCCGCGGTGGAAGGGCGCCAGCACGCGCTCAAGCGCATCAGCCTGGCGGGCCGGCGCTGGACCCTGCATATCAGCGCGCTGCCCAAGGCCAACGGCGTGCTTTCGGATAAACCGCGCGCCATCGCCATCGGCGGCCTGTTGATCAGCGCCTTGCTGGCGCTGCTGGCCTACGTGCTGGCGGAAAGCCGGCAGCGCCTGCGCCTGGCGCTCGACCAGAGCAGCCGCATGGGCGATGAATTGCGCGAGGGGCAGGAAACCCTGCTGGCCATGGCCGAACATGCCCAGGGCAGCCAGGCGGTGTTGCGCTGCATCCTCGATTCCACGGTGGACGGCATCCTGGTCGACAACTACAGCGGTGCCGTGCTGAACTCCAATCGCCGCTTCCGCCAGTTGTGGAATGTGCCGGAGCAGCTCGATTGGGAAAACGACGGCGCCATCCTGCTGGCCCATATGGCCAGCCAGCTGGAACAGCCCGATGCCTTCCTGCAGGCCTGCGCCCGGCCCGAGCCGGACGACGAGGACAGCCACAGCCAGCTGCAGATGCGCGATGGCCGCGTGCTGGAAGTGACCACGCGCCCGCTGCGCCTGGGCAGCGAAGCAGCAAGGCTGTGGTCCTTCCGCGACGTCACCGAACGCACCCTGAACGAGCGGCGCGAGGAAGGGCGCCACCAGGTGCTGGAATTGCTGGCCGCCGGTGCGCCGCAGCAGGAGGTGCTGGACAGCCTGATGCGCGGCATCGAGGTGGTCAACCCCGGCATGATCTGCAGCGTGATGCTGCTTGACGAAGAAGGCAGGCACCTGCACCTGTCCGCCGCCCCCAGCCTGCCGGCCTTTTTCAGGCAGGCCATCGACGGCTTGCCGATCGGCTTTGGCAACGGTTCCTGCGGCAAGGCCGTCACCAGCAACAGCCGCGTGATCGTGGCGGACATCGCCAGCGACCCGCTGTGGGCGCCGTACCGCGAGATGGCCTTGCGGGCGGGACTGGGCGCCTGCTGGTCGGAGCCGGTGCACGGCGCCAACGGCAAGGTGCTGGGCGCCTTTGCCATCTATCACCGCGAACCGCAGCGTCCCAGCGTGGCGCAGCTGGCCCTGATCGACCAGGCTGCCAGCCTGGCCGGCATCGCGGTGGAACAGGCGCGCGCCGCCGAAGCCTTGCGCGTCGGCGAGGCGCGCTTCCGCAGCCTGTACGACCATGCGCCGGTCGCCTTGTGGCAGCAGGACTGGTCGGCCGTGCGCGCGGCCTTGCTGGAGCTGGCCGATTCGGGCGTGGAAGATGTGGCGCAATGGCTGCAGGTGAACCCCAGCCAGCTGCAGCGCCTGGCCGGGCTGGTGCGCATCACCGACGTCAACGCCGCCGCGCTGGCCCAGGTTGGCGCCGACCCGGCCTGCAAGCGGCCGGACAAGCTGGGCCTGGCGCAGAATTTCGCGCCGTCGGCCATGCGGGAATTCAGGCGTGCGCTGCTGGCGATGGAGCAGGGCGCGCACCTGTTCCAGTGCGAAGGCAGCTTTCTGCGCCTGGATGGCGTGCAGCGCCAGAATGAACTGACGCTGCTGGTGATGCCGGGCCACGAACATGCGCTGGACTTCGTGATCGTGTCCACCATCGACATCACGGAGCGCAAGCGCCTGAATGAAGAGCTGCTGCAGCTGGCCACCACCGACTTCCTGACCGGCTTGCCGAACCGGCGCGAATTCATGGCGCGCCTGGAAGACGAGCAGGCCCGCCTGCAGCGCGATGTCGGCGGCCGCGCCGCCGTGCTGATGCTGGACATCGACTACTTCAAGGACATCAACGACGCCCACGGCCACGACTGGGGCGACGCCGTGCTGCGCCACCTGGCCGGCCTGATGCGCGATTCGCAGCGCAAGATCGACATGCTGGGCCGCGTGGGCGGCGAGGAATTCGCCATCCTGCTGCCGGGCGCCGACCTGGAAGCGGCGCGCGCTTTTGCCGAGCGCCTGCGCCAGCGCATTGCCGAGACCCCGATGGGACGCAATGGCAACAGCATCGCCATCACGGTCAGCATCGGCATCGCCAGCATGGCGTCGGCCGATCGCAGCGGCGACGCGGCCCTGGTGCGGGCCGACCACGCGCTATACCGGGCCAAGCGCGCCGGCCGCAACCGGGTGGAAGGCTGATCAGTCGGGGCGCATGCGCAGCTGTTCGACCTTGTCGCCCTTGCCCAGGCTCAGGTCGACCAGCATGGCGCCGCTGCCGTAGTTCAGGCGGTAGCTGTACTTGCGCACTTCGCCATCGGTGCTGCGCGCCAGCGCTTCCACCTTGCGCAGCGGTCCCCATTCCTGCAGGTCCTCCGACACCATGGCCAGGAATTCCGGCGGCAGGTCGCCCGCTACTTTGTCGCTCAAGCCTTCCGGCAGCTTGCGCTCGGCAATGCTGGCGAACATGGCCCGCACGCGTTCGGCCACGGCCGGTTCGGTTTCCGCAATCGCAGGCTTCGGCTTGACGGCCAGCGCCGGCAGGTAATGCGCGGCGACGATGTCCCCCAGCTTGCCGGGGCGCGCGCTGGCCGAATTGGCCAGCACCACCACCGACAGCCTGTCGTCCACGAAGCGGTACAGCTGCGAACGGAAGCCTTGCCATGCGCCGCCGTGGGCGATGGCGCGATGGCCGTTACGCTGGAACAATTGCCAGCCATAGCCGTATTCGGTGGCCGTGCCGTCGTTCAGTCTGGCCGGCGTCCAGCTGGCATTGCGCGCGCTGGCCGGGAGCACCTTGTCGCCATACAGCGCCAGGTCCCATTTCGCCAGGTCGCGCGCCGTCAGGTACAGGCTGCCGTCCGCCGTGGTGTTCAGGCGCGGCGCCACCCAGGACTGGTTCACCAGCTTGCCGCCCTTGCGTTCATAGCCGCGCGCGCGGTGCGGAATGATGTCGGCTTCGCTGATGATGCGGGTGCCCATGTCCAGCGGCGCGAAGATGCGCTCGCGCAGCTGGTCGCCATAGAACTTGCCGCCCGCCTTGTTGCAAATGAAGCCGAGCAGGTGGTAGCCCATGTTCGAGTACGACCATTTCTCGCCCGGTGCGAACAGCACGGGGATCTCCGCCTCCAGCGCGATCAGCTCTTCTTCCGTGTAATCCTTGGTCAGGTCCAGCCTGGCGTAAGGATCGCCCAGGCCCGAGGTATGCGACAGCAGGTGGCGGATGGTGATGCCTTCCCAGGCCTTGGGCGTGTTCGCCAGGTGCCGGGAAACAGGGTCGTCCAGCGACAGTTTGCCGTCTTCGGCCAGCAGCATCACCAGGGCCGCGGTGAAGGTCTTGCCGACCGAACCGGACTGGAAGATGGTGGCGGGCGTGACCTTGACCTTGTTTTCCAGGTCGGCCAGGCCATAGCCTTGTTCGCGGATGATCTTGCCGTCCTTCACGACGGCGATGGAAACGCCGGGGATATGGCTGCGTTTCATCTCCGCCAGGATGGCGTCATCGAGCTTGTCAGCGAAGGCGGGGGCAGAGAAGGCGAGGGAGAGCAGCAGGATGGTCGTGCGCATGGATGCAATCCTTGAGTTGCAAAAATTGCATTCTAGCACCCGATCCGGGCGAATCAGGCAGGGGCATGTTCCAGCGCCGGCGCGGCAGCTTCGGCAGGCTTGCGGTGGCGGCGCTTCACCAGCCAGTAAATGAAAAACGGGATCATCAGCGGCAGCAACAGGGGCGACACGGCCGCCATGGTCACCACGGCCGCCAGCGCCAGGGACAGGATCACGATCACGCCGACGCCTGCCATCACCACGGCCACGATGGCTGCCGCGAAGATCATCGCCACCGCCATCACGGCAAACACGCCGCCGGCCAGCACGGTACCGAACAAGGCGCCCAGCGGCCCGTCATAGTCCGTGTCGCCGACCGTGACGACGAGGTCGCTGGCATCGAAGGAGATCCAGGCTGCAACCATGCAGAAGAACAGCAGGACCAGGGACAGGGCAAATACCTTTTTCATGATGGGCCTCTTGGCGTTGAACATGGTGTTACTGTAGGCCCGGCGCCCCTTGCCAGCCATCCGCTTGCGACGAACGGTGGATTTTGCATGATGAATGGAAAAAGTCCGCCGTTCCGCCTTGAATTGATTGACTGTTTGCCTATACTGAATATCCGATCTCTGAGATGGAGGGGAATATGGCTTGGCTAGTAAGAGACGGGAGCCAATCGTTGCTCCTGGTAATCGACAGCGAACCGCGCCAGCGCAGCGCGATGATCGAGTTAGGCCCCAAAGGCCCGCCATCCGCACCACCGACGATTCCACCAATCATCATCAATCCCTTCAAATACCAGACGCCCGACCCGGCCATCGATCCGCGCATCACTCCCCTCGGCCCGCCGGTGTTGCCGCCTCGGCGGCCTGCCATGTCGCTGCATTGATCTGGCACAAACTTGGTTTTCCTGATACAGCCCGCGCACCACGCGGGCTTTGTTTTCCGCTGGCTAGCGTGGGCGCCTCCTGCTATATTTCCCAGACGCATCTAACCTTGGGAATAAGATGGAAAGCCGTCTGCGCCGCCTGGAGGCCGTCCAGGAAATCCTGCTGGAAATTGGCAAGCTGTCCAATAGTTGCACCGACATCTTGGTCTTCCTGCAGTCCGTGCACGCGGCACTGGGCCGCATCATGTACGCCGCCAATTTCTACGTGGCCCTGAGCGACCGAGACGCGCCCGGCAATGCGGTGCGCTTCGTCTATTTTGTCGACGAAGTGGACGACCATCCCTACAAGGACCAACTGGTGCAGCTGGCCACGCCCGACCAGTCGCCCACCGCCTGGGTCATCCTGAACAAGCAGCGCCTGGTGATGACGGGCGACGAACACCGCGCCCGCGCAGAAAACGAAGTGTTCGGCGTCGGCACGATCGCCGAGCACTGGGTCGGTTGTCCCTTGCTGGACCAGGACCATGAGGTGCTGGGCGCCATGGTGATCCAGAGCTACGACAAGGAGCACACCTACAGCGAGGAAGACCAGGCCCTGTTCGCGCAGATTGCCAACCACGTGTCGAGCGCACTGCAAGGCTTGCAGAGCATGGACCGGCTCGAGCGTGCCGTGCGCGAACGCACCTTGGAACTGGAGCGCGAAGTAGCGGAGCGCAGCAAGGCCGAACGCCTGCAGCGCGCGCTGTACGAGATTGCCAGCCTGTCCGCATCGGCATCGGCCGAATCGGACGCCAGGCTGCTGTACGCCCGCCTGCACGAGATTGTCGGCAGCCTGATCACCGCCCGCAATTTCCTGATTGCGCTCTACCATCCCAAGCGCGACGAAATGTCGATCCCTTACTTCGTCGACGAGAAGGACCAGGAAGCGCCGGTCCAGCGTTTCGAATACGGCGTCGGCATGAGCTCCTTCGTGCTGAAGAAGCGCCAGCCCATGCTGCTCGACGGGCCCGCGTTCGCGGCGCTGATGGAGCGCGGCGACATCAATGAACCGCTGGGAAACCAGGGCATCGCCAGCTGGATGGGTTGCCCGATGATGGTGGGCGAGCAAGCGCTGGGCGTGATCATCGTGCAAAGCTACGACGCATCCGTGGTGTACTCGCAGGCCGAACTCGATATCCTGGCCTACGTCGCCAACCACACCGCCGCCGCCATCGCGCGCACCCGCGCCGACCTGGCGATCCGCCGCGCCAAGGCCGAACTGGAAGAACAGAACACCGCGCTGGCCACCGCGCTCACGCAATTGCAGACGGCGCAATCGGAGCTGGTGCGGCAAGAGAAGCTTGCCTCGCTGGGGCGCCTGGTCGCCGGCGTCGCGCATGAAATCAACACCCCGCTCGGCATCTGCGTGACCGCCACCAGCCACCTGGTGGAAGAGCTGCGCCTGTGCCGCCTCGACCTGGCCGAGGGCACGCTGGACGAAGACGGCTTGAACCAGTTCTTCGACACGGTCGACCAGTCGCTCAAGATCATGACCACCAACACCCAGCGCGCAGCGGCGCTGGTGCGCAGCTTCAAGCAGGTGGCGGTGGACCAGTCGTCCGACAATATCCGCCACTTCAACCTGCGCAAATACCTGGATGAAGTGCTGCTGTCGCTGCAGCCCAAGCTGAAGGGCAAACCGATTGCCGTCAACGTCGACTGCCCGCCGGACATCCATTGCGAGAGCTTCCCCGGCGCCGTCTCGCAGATCGTCACCAATATGGTGGTGAACTCCCTGGTGCACGGCTTCGAAGAAGGGCAGAAGGGCACCATCCGCATCACCGGCAAGCTCGAAGGCGACCACGTGCTGTTCGATTACAGCGACGACGGCGTCGGCATGGATTCCACCACGCTGCAGCAGCTGTTCGATCCCTTCTTCACCACCAAGCGCGGCTCCGGCGGAAGCGGCCTGGGGGCGCACATCCTGTACAACCTGGTGACCGGACCGCTGGGCGGCACGGTGAAGGTGGTCAGCTCGCCCGGCATGGGGCTGCACTACCACCTGCGTTTCCCGCGCGACCAGCGCAAGCAGTCTGCATGAGGGCGTTTTTCCTTGCCTTCGCGGCGGCGTTTGCCTGCGCCGCCGGCGCCGCACCGCTGGCTGACCAGCCGCGCAGTTATCCTTTCAAAGACCAGCAAGGCGACGATGCAGTCGCCAAGCTGCCGTGGATCGTAGGCGGCGAGCCCGGCGTGGCTGAGCGTATCAACGCCTATGTGTACGACGCGTTCCTGCATACCCTGCCTTCGGCGGACGCCAAGGCCATCGGCGGCATGATCGACCCGGGCACCATGTCGATCGAATCGAATGGCATCAGCCCTGTGAACGGCGGGCGCATGGCGCGCGTTTCGCTGCAGCTGTCGGCTTGCGGCGCGCATTGCGGCGATTCGAATTTTGACTATTACTTCGATGTGTCGAATGGGCGCATGGTGGAGGCACTGGATGTGGTCACGACGGATGCAAAGGCCAGGTTGCTGCCCAAGGCGCGCAAGGCGCGCAGCGTGACGATGCAAAAGCACATCGCCGAGCTCAGGAAGCGCTTCAAGAAGGGCAAGGACAAATCCGATGCCGAAGACCAGCTCATACTGTATGAAAATTGCCTCGACAACGAAGAACAGCCAACTGCCGGCGATTTCGGCCACCTGGGCATCCGCGACAACCGCCTGGTGCTGCGTTCCATGTCCTGCGGCAGTTATTCGGTCCGCAGCATCGACGAGCTGGGCGACTTCGAGTACGTACTCAAGGGCGATGAAATGCGGCCCTACCTGAATCCCTACGGCCGCAAGCTGATGCTGGGCGAGGGCGACGCACCGGCGCCGCTGGTCGGAAAATCCGCCCAGCTGTACAAAGGCACAATCAACGGCAACCTGGCGGTGACGCTGTTTATCGGCGACAGCGGCCTGTCAGCAAGCCCGTCGCCGCAAGCCCACTATTACTATGACAAGCACCGCAAGCAGATTGAGTTGACGGTGCAGCGTCAGGGCGCGCAGCTGACCCTCACCGAGCGCGACAACGACGGCAAGCCATCTGGCGTGATGACGCTGAAGGTGTCCGGCGCAAGGCTGACTGGTGAATGGCGTTCCGGCGCCAAGCGTATGCCGGTCGAACTGGCCGCGTACTGACGAAAATTCGGGGTCAGGTCTGTCTTTTGGACAGACAGCGCACTCCTTTGACAAAAATCAAAACGGGGCGAATCGCAACCTCGCGTATTCGTTCTGTCCCGTCGTTTTTCGGTGACTTTGATTTTTATCAAACGTCGTTCACCGCTGTCCAAATGACAGACCTGACCCCGAATTTCAGTCGGGGAAGCGCTCGTTGATCGCGAGGGCCTTGTCCATATTGGCGATCAGCAGTTCGACGAATTTCGGGTCGAGGTGAGTGCCCGCCACCTCGCGCATGTGCTCCACCACTTTCTCGACCGGCCAGGCATCCTTGTAGCAGCGCTTGTGCATCAGCGCGTCGAACACGTCGGACACGGCCACGATCCGCGCGTACTCGTGGATATCGTGGCCCTTCAGCCCTTGCGGGTAGCCGCTGCCGTCGAACTTTTCATGGTGCTGGTGGGCGATCACGGCGGCTGCCTTCAGGATCGGGCGCTGCGAGCCGTCCAGGATCGACAGGCCGACCGTCGGATGCTGCTTCATGATTTCCCACTCGGCCGCATCGAGCTTGCCCGGTTTGAGCAGCACCGAATCCGGCGTGGCGATCTTGCCGATATCGTGCATCGGCGCCGCGTGTTTCAGCACGGCGGTTTCATCTTCCGGCATGCCGGAGGCGCTGGCCAGCAGGTGGCAGAATTCGGCCATGCGCCGCACGTGGTTGCCGGCTTCGTTGGAGCGCGATTCGACCACGTCGCCCAGGCGCATGATCAGCTCGGCCTGGGTGTCGGTGATTTCCTGCGTCAGCAGGATGTTGTCGAAGGCGATCGCTACCCCGCTGCAGAAAATCTCCAGCAGCTTCTGGTCGATCTCGGAAATCTCGTCCACGCCCTTCAGCACCAGCAGCGACGCCTTGCCGCTGCTGTTGGGGAAGTAGCCGACGAAGGTGTCGCCGGCCATGCGCGAGATGCGGTTGCGCTCGGCGTCCTTGAGCTGGGCCAGCAGCTCCGGCGTCAGCAGGCTGTCCTCGTCCTGGCCGATCTGGGCCAGCACTTCGTAATCGTGCTCGCCGCTGACGGCGCTGGCGCCGCGCAGGCGCACCAGCATGCTGTGCTCCAGGCGCAGCAGCGCGACCACCTGCTGCAGCAAGCCGTCGGCGAAGTCTTTCAGGTTGCGTGCCTGGAAGATGTGGGCCGAGGCGGCAATCACGCGTTCCAGGCCTTCGCGGTAATGCATTTGCTGCTGGCGCGCTTCTTCCACCTTCATGATGTCGCGGTAGGCGCGCAGGGCGGCGAAGGTGGTGGTGAACAGCTTGGTGCGATCGAGCTCGGTCTTTTCCTTGTAATCGTTGATGTCGTAATTGACGATCACGCGTTCTTCCGGCGCCTGGCCCGGTTGCCCGGTGCGCAGCACGATGCGGGTGAACTGGTTGTCGAGGTCTTCGCGCAGCCAGCGCGCCACTTCCAGGCCGGAGTCTTCGCGCTCCATCACGACGTCGAGGAAGACCAGGGCGATGTCTTTTTCCTTTGCCAGCACTTCCTTCGCTTCGGCGCCGCTGTATGCGTGCAGGAAAGCCAGGCCGCGTCCTTCCAGGCGAAACCGGCTCAGCGTGAGCTTGGTGATGTCGTGGATATCGGGTTCGTCATCAACCAGCAGGATGCGCCACGGCGCAAGTTTGGGCGTAGCAGAAGACAAGAAAGACATATTGGCAAATTCCAAATGTGACACACAGTCCTGGATGATGCGCAATTTTCAGGCGCATCAAATTGATTGTAGTCCTACCCATTGTTATTAACAACAGGCAATACTGGATGAGCTAAATCTTTACAACATCTACTGCGTCGCCGTAACGCTTTTGACAGCGCTCGCACCAGAACGTACGGCGCTGGGTGAGCCCGAGATGGGCCCGGTGCAGCTTGATATTACAGCGCGGGCACACGGCACGGTTGTGCACCAGCCAATGTTTTTTCAATTCAAACGCCAACTTCCATTGTTTGAACTCAAAACTGTATTGGCGCGCTTGCTTGACCAGCTCACGCAACTTTCCTTGTGGCAATTTACTTACCGTGGAGAGAGGGTGTATGTGTAAACGAAACAATACTTCGTTTTTAATAATATTGCCAACGCCAGCGAAGATGTCCTGGTCGAGCAGGACATCGCAGACAAGCCGCTCGGGATTGTCGCGCAGTTTTTTCAGCGCCAGGCGCGGACTCCAATGCGCCGACATCACGTCGCCGCGCCAATCGTAAGCCTGCTCCAGTTCCCCTTCCACCAGCTTGACCGAACAGGTATAGAAGTTCAGCTCGCCGCCTTCTTCGAATTGCAGCGACAGCCGCGGCTCGGCGCCTGCCTTGCGCTCGTCGATGCGGTAGCTGCCGAACATCAGGAAGTGGATGCGCAGCGTGTACAGCGGCAATTCGATCAGGAAGTGCTTGCCCCAGCTGCGTAGCGACAGCACCGGCTGGCCGGGCAGCTCGTCGAACGGCACGGCCTTGCTGTTGCCGCTGGCGCAGGCAATGGTGCGCCCTTCAAACGCGCGCACCTGTTCGCTGAGGATGACGATCGACGGGCCTTCGGGCATGGCGCACCTCCTTGCCGACAGCATCGGCGCTCCAGCGCGACGGCGCCGTGCGCACACGCACAATTGCTATACTCGCTGCATGCTGATCCGACCTACGACCGAACACGACTGGACCACCCTCAAGGAGCTGCGCCTTGCTGCGCTGCTTGATGCGCCAACTGCCTTTGGCGTGACGCACGCCAGCGCCGCTGCCAACCCGGATAGCCAGTGGCAGGACCGTGCCGCGGGGCGCGGGCCGGCGGCCTATCTGCTGGCCTTCGACGGCGGCATGCCGGTCGGCATGATCGGTGGTGTCCTGAGTCAAGCGCAGGAGTTCAGCGTGATCGCGATGTGGGTCAAGCCGGCACACCGCGGCAGTGGCGCGGCGGCAGCGCTGGTCGATGCCATGAAGCGGCACGCGCAAGCGCAAGGCCACCAGCGCGTGGTGCTCGAGGTGTCGCCTGCGAACGGACGCGCTGCAGCGTTTTACCGGAAGCTCGGCTTCCAGTTCCTGCCGCAATGGGAAGCACTGGAAAGCCACCCGCATATCCAGCTGCAGAAGATGGAGTGGCGGGCGAGCGAAAGGTGAACCGGCCGCTTCTTTCGTTTGCGGCGCGCAATCGGCTAGTCACAATGTTGTCATTTTCGCTTCCTAGAATGGCGGGCAGTTTCAACTCCCCCACTTTTGGAAAGCGTCATGGAAAACAAAATCGATCACGACGATATCGGCTACAACGATACCCCGAACGAGCACTTCAGCGAAATTCTCGACAAGCGCATCAGCCGCCGCAACCTGCTGCGCGGTTCGGTAGCGTCGGCCATCTCCGTGATGATGGGTTCTGCCACCCTGACCGCCTGCGGCGGCGGCGACGATGCACCGGTGGTCACCAAGCCGGAAACGCCGGCGCCGGTTGAAAAGCTGCTGGGCTTTGCGGCCGTGGGCAAGAGCCTGGCCGACCTGGTCACCGTGCCGGCCGGCTACACCGCCACCGTCATCTATGCACTGGGCGATCCGTTGACCGCTTCCGCCACGGCCTTCAAGAACGATGGCAGCGATGCCGACTTCGAGAACCGTGCCGGCGACCACCACGACGGCATGGAATTCTTCGGCCTGGACAGTGCCGGCAAACCTTCTGCCAGCGGCAACGACCGCGGCCTGCTGGCCATCAATCACGAAGCGACCACTAACGAAAAGCTGGCATCCTTCTTCATCCACGCCAATGGCGGCACCAACACCCTGCCGCGCCCGGCCGCGGAAATCGACCGCGAAACTTCGCTGCACGGCATCTCCGTGGTGGAAGTGCGCAAGAACGCAGGCAAATGGGAATACGTCAAGGATTCGGCATTCAACCGCCGCGTCACCTGCCTGACTGACTGCGACCTCAGCGGCCCGGTGAAAGGCAATGCCCTAGTGAAGACCAAGTACTCGCCGGACGGCAGCAAGATCCGCGGCACCCTGAACAACTGCGGCACCGGCCGCACCCCATGGGGTTCCTTCGTCTCCGGCGAAGAAAACTGGAGCGGCTACTTCACCCGCAGCGCTACCGACGATGCCGCGCGCGGCAACGACAAGAGCGTCGCCGCGCTCAAGCGCTACGGACGCAGCCAGGGCGCCGCTTCGCGCCACGGCTGGGAATCGGGCGGCGCCGACGACAAGTACGCGCGCTGGAACAACTCCAAGCTCGGTGCTTCGCTCGATGGCAGCGACGACTACCGCAACGAAATGAACGGCATGGGCTATATCGTGGAAGCCGATCCGTACAACAAGGGCAAGAATCTGCGCAAGCGCACCGCGCTGGGCCGCTACGCCCACGAAAGCGCCGCCTTCGGAAAGACCGTGGCCGGCCAGCCGCTGGCCGTGTACATGGGCGACGATTCGCGCAACGAGTACATCTACAAATTCGTCTCCACCGCCACCTGGAGCGAGGCCGACGCTGCGCCGGCCGACCTGCTGGCCACTGGCGACAAATACCTGGATTCAGGCAAGCTGTTCGTGGCCAAGTTTGCTGCCGACGGCAGCGGTTCCTGGATCGAGCTGAACATCAGCAATGCCGCCATCGCCGCTTACACGACCTATAAGTTCGCCGACCAGGCCGACGTGCTGGTCAACGCCCGCCTGGCGGCCGACGCCGTGGGCGCCACCAAGATGGACCGCCCGGAATGGTGCTCGGTCAACCCGGCCAATGGCGAGGTCTACTTCACCCTCACCAACAACAGCGCCCGTACCGCACCGGACGGCCCGAATCCGCGCACCTATGAAGACATGAAGGGCACGTCCAAGCAGACCGGCAACGTCAATGGCCACATCCTGCGCGTCAAGGAAAAAGACGGCAACGCTTCCGCCGCCTTTACCTGGGACGTCTACCTGTTCGGCGCCCAGTCCGATGCCAACCCAAGCCTGGTCAACCTGTCCAGCCTGACTGCCGACCAGGATTTCTCCAGCCCGGACGGCCTGGCCTTCTCGCGCTCCACCGGCATCTGCTGGATCCAGACCGACGACGGCGCCTATACCGACGTCACCAACTGCATGATGCTGGCCGGCCTGCCAGGCCAGGTGGGCGACGGCAAGAAAGTCACGCTGGCGTACGGCGCCACCAATGTCGACACCTTCGTCGGCAAGACCCCGACTGCCGACACGCTGAAGCGCTTCCTGGTCGGCCCGGTCGACTGCGAACTGACCGGCATCACCGAAACGCCGGATGGCAAGACGCTGTTCGTCAACATCCAGCACCCGGGTGAGGGCACGGCCAACGCCAATATCGCCGACCCGGCCAAATACACCAGCCAATGGCCAAGCAATGCCGGCTACGGCGTGGGCAAGCGTCCGCGTTCGGCCACCATCGCCATCACCAAGAACGACGGCGGGCGCATCGGTAGCTGATTGTAAAAAGTTGTCTGAAAAATGGGGTACGTCCCCATTTATTCTGGGCCGGACGTATCCGGCCCGTTTTTTTTGTCAGGAATTGTTTCAATGACAGCAGGGGCGGGGGCGAGGAGTATATTGAAGCTTATCTAGGAAAGGAAACCCATCATGAAACGCCAAACTCGCTTCTGGATCGCCGCTGCCCTGCTGCTGGCGGCGGCTGGCGCCGCCTCGGCAGGCGGGGTGACCGTCAAGTACCAGGACCCGGACAAATTCACGGACGTGCCGTTCTGGGAACAGGACCGTGACCAGGTGCTGAAGGAATTGACTACCCATTTCGAATCCCTGGCCAGGCAATTGCCGGCCAACCAGCAATTGTCGATCACCGTGACCGACATCGACCTGGCCGGCCGCGTCGAGCCGCGCCGCCGTTCCCTGCACGACTTGCGCATCCTGCGCGGCGGGGCCGACTGGCCGACCATGGAATTGCAATATACGCTGCAACAGGATGGCAAGGTGCTTGCCAGCGGCACCGACCGCCTCAGCAACATGATGTACCTGGACGGCCTGAACCGTTACGCGGGCGGTGATTCGCTGCGGTATGAAAAGCCGATGGTCGACGATTGGTTCAAGAAAACGTTCGGCGCACCGACCCAGCTCAGCAGCAAGTAATGTTGCCGCTCAGTCGATCCAGTTCACGCGGCTGAACTTGGCGCGGAAGTCGTCCGGCATCGGCACCACCTGGCTGTGGCGGTAGTGGTAGAACACGAAGCCTTGCTTGGCCATGGCAACCAGCGTGCCATCGGCCGGACGGGTGATGCGGAAGATGACGTCGCCGCCATACTTGTTGAAATCCATCACGCCTACCTCGAACAGCAGCTGGTCGCGCGCGTGCGCTTCGGCGCGGTAGGTGGTGGCCAGGTCGGTGACGATGATGCCGGTGCCGTCGGCTTCCGTTTCCTGCACGCCGAACTCGAACAGGAAGCGCGCCCGCGCTTCCGAGATCATGGAAATCATCGAGTCGTTGCCGAGGTGGTTGGCGCCGTTGATGTCGGTCACGCGGACCGTCAGCTGGGTCGAAAAGCAGAATTGGTCTTCCGGGAACGCAAGCGTCAGTCTGGCCATGTCTTTCGCGGGCTGGTGGGAAAGCGCCCATTGTAGCGCGCCTTCGCCACCGGGACCGGTCCTTACGGTTTGCGGATGATCTGGTACACCTTGCCGGATTCGCTCAGCATGTACAGCTCGCCCGCGGCATCCTGGCCGAAGGCCGGGACCTGGCCGATATCGCCCACCGCCCAGTCTTTCGCTTCGCTGACTGCGCCGTTGCTATACAGGAAGCTCTTCAGGAAGCCCTTGCAATAATCCGAATAGAGGTAGCGGCCGGCCAGTTCCGGCAAGGCCGTGCCGCGGTAGACAAAGCCGCCGGTGATCGAACAGCCGTTGGCATTGTTGCTGCCGTGGTCGTACTCGAAGACGGGCAGGGTCAGTCCTTGCTGGGAACAGGTGCTGGCGTTGTAGCAACTGGTCCCTTCCATGGTGTTCCAGCCGTAGTTGACTGCCTTGGCGCCGGCCGCCACCACGTCGACTTCCTCCTTCAAGGCCTGGCCGACGTCGGCAATGTACAGCGACGATGTCGTGTTGTCGAAGGCGAAGCGCCAAGGGTTGCGCAAGCCGTAGGCCCAGATTTCGCCGCGCTTGCCGGCTTGGCCGACAAAGGGATTGTCGGCCGGCACGTTATACAGCGGCGCCACCACGTCGTCCACCTTCAGGCGCAGCAGCTTGCCCAGCAGGGAGTCGAGGTTTTGCGCATTGCCGCTCGGGTCGCCAGCGCCGCCGCCGTCGCCGGTGCCGGCATACAGGTAGCCGTCGGCGCCGAAGGCCAGCATGCCGCCCATGTGGTTGGTGTACGTCGGGTGCGGGATGGTGATGATGCGCTTGAGCGAGTTGGCGTCGGCCACGTTGGCATCGGCCGAGACTTTCACTTCGTCGATGGCGATGTTGCTGAACTTGTCCGTGTAATAGATGTAGAAGCGGCCGGTCTGGGCGTAGTTCGGATGGAAGGCCATCGACAGCAGGCCGCCTTCGCCGTCCGTGCTGAGCAGGCCGGTCAAGTCGAGGAACGGCGTGCTGCGCAGCGTGCCGTCGCTGCCGAGGATGCGGATGCGGCCCGGGCGCTCGACAATGAAGCGGCGCGCATCGCCAGCCGGTGCGGTCAGCAACAGGGGAGTGCTGAGGCCGCTTGCCACTTCCTTCACGGCCAGCGCGAAGGCCGGCTTCGGCGGTTCCGGCGGCGGTGGCGCCGGTTGCGTCACGGGGGGCGAACTGCCACCGCCGCCGCCACCGCAAGCTGCCAGCAGCGCGGCCATCAAGGTTGCAGCCAGCGTGCTGGCCGGGGACACAGCGAGGGCCGCAGGCGCGGGCCGGGAATTCAGGTCATCAGCCATCATTTCCTCCGGTTGGGTTAGCAGCCAACTTTAGGACTGCCCAACTGCGCCATCTGTGCGGGAACGCACTTACTGGTTTTCACTTAAAAACAGCAGGGTGTGGCCATGCGCTTCGGCGGCGCTGGGCTGGTGGTAGCTGTTGCGGTGGTTGCAGTTGAAGCCGTGTTCGGCGTCCGGGTAGAGGTGGATTTCAACCTGTTCGCGCGCGCCGAAACGCTCGGCCACCTGGCGCACGGCCTCCAGCGGGATGTGGGCGTCGCGCCCGCCAAAGTGCAGCAGCAGCGGCGCGCGGATGTCGTCGGCGCGCTCCAGGCAATGCTGGATGCCGCCGCCGTAGTAGGCGACCGCATGCTCGGCGTGGTCATTGGCCAGGGCCAGGTAGGCCATGCGGCCGCCCCAGCAATAGCCCAGCGCGGCCAGCCGGCCTGCGGCGCCGGGCGTGGCGCGCAGTGCAGCCGCGGCAGCGCCGATGTCGGCCTGGGCCTGCGCCACGTCGGTGCGCTGCATGCACTGGGCGGCGCGGCCCCAGTCCGCCTCGTCATAGCCGAACTCCAGGCGCTTGCCCTGGCGCCAGAACAGGTCGGGCGCCAGCACTACATAGCCGTCGGCCGCATATTGCTCGGCCACCGCGCGGATGTGGGCGTTGACGCCGAAGATTTCCTGCAGCAAGAGCAGGGCGGGGCCGTGGCCGCTGCGCGGCAGGGCCAGGAAGGCGTCGAAGGCGCCGTCCGGGCCCTGCACCGTGACCCATTGCGTGCTGAGGTCCATGGCCTTAGCCGCCTTGCTGCGGCCGGGCCAGCGCCTGCAGGCAGGCATCGAGGTCCTGGCGCGCAAAGGCCGACACGTTCTTGGCCACTTCGGCCGTGACCAGCTTGCGGGTCTGCTTGTCCAGGCTGTCGCGCAGCAGGCCCAGGAAGCGCGGCGCGGCCACCAGGGCCAGGTGCTGGAAGCGGTCCTGGGCGGCGGCCGTATCGAGCCGGTGCCCGATTTCGCGCGCGAACTGGCGCACCTCGTGCTGCACCGGTTCTTCCACCCGCGGCGCGGTGTGGCCGCGCCCTTCGGGGCCGAAATACTGGCCGTGGCCGTCGGAAGCCAGCTGGCGGTTGTCGGCGCGTCCCAGCGGGTTGGCCAGGTCTTCGATCTCTTCGGCCGGCAACTGGCCGTCGCGCAATTGGAAGATGCGGGCGTGGCTGCTGTCAGCCACGACGATCCAGGTGTTTTCCATGGTCGCCTCCTCGTGGTGTGGGCAGCCCAGTATAGGCCGCTGCCGCAGCGCTTGGCGCGCGTGAGCCGGGCGGAAAATGTTTCCATATGGCATTAAATGGCCGACCGTGCGACAATGGTAAGCTGGCAAAGCGAAGGCAGGGACACGATGGACGATCCGATCAGCGCAGCATCACGGCAACCGTTCCGCACGCGCACGGCGGTGCTGGCGCTGCTGTGCGGCTTCGGCCTGACCGGCGTCCTGTTTGCCGGCGTCAGCCGGCTGGAAGCGCAGCGCGCGCAACTGGCTTTCGAGCAGCGCGTGCAGGCGCGCGCTTTCGTGCTGCGCGAGGGCATCGGCAGCGCCCTGGCCAGCCTGCATGCGGTCAACCAGCTGTTCGTGGCCCGCCCCGGCGCCAGCCGCGAGGAATTCCATCGTTTCGTCACGCCGCTGCTGGTGCGCCGGCCCTATGTGCTGGGCATCAGCTACCTGCGCTACATCGAGCACGCCGAACGGCCGGCCTTCGAGGCCGGTCTGCAGGCGCTGCAGCCCGGCGCCACGGTGCGCGAGCTGCGCGCCGGCGCAGCGCAGCCGGCCGCCGTGCGGCCGCGCTACCGGGTGATCGACTACATCGAACCGCTGGCCGGCAACGAGGCGGCGCTCGGCCTCGATACCCTGTTTCCCGGCCGCGACGACGGCGCGCGCCAGCGCGCCTATGCCAGCGGCGCCCCGGCGGCCGGGCCGCTGGTGCAACTGGCGCAGCGCGACGGCGCGCGCCAGCGCCTTGGCGTGGTGGTGGCGATGCCCTTGTACGCCGGCGCCGCGCCGGGCGGCACGGTGGTCGGCGAGACGGCCCTGACCTTGCAGCCGGGCGCAATGATCGAGAAGATCTTCGCCAGCGCCGGGCCAGACGCCGGCGCGCTCGACCTGCAGGTGTATGCCAGCGCCGAACCCGATCCGGTCGCCCTGGTGTACGACGCGGCGCCGGCCCCATCGCACGGCGGCCTGTCCCTGCCGGCCTGGCTGTACCCGGCCCGCACGGCGCCGCTGCAGCTGGCGCTCGACGTGGCGGGCTCGCGCTGGCTGATGGTGGCCACGCCCGGCGCGCGCATCCTGGCCAGCGAGCACCTGGCTTCGCTGTCCACGCTGGCGCTGGGCGTGCTGATTACCCTGATCGGCTCGGCCTTCATCGATTCGCTCAAGCGCCGCAAGCTGCTGATCCAGCAGCGCGTGGCCACGCGCACGGCGGAACTGAAGGCGGCCAACCAGGCCTTGCTGCTGCGCCAGCGCGCCATCGAGTCGAGCACCAATGCGGTGATGATCACGGCGGCCGAACCGCACAACCCGATCGTGTACGTGAACCCGGCGTATGAACGCATCACCGGCTACCGCGCGCAGGAAGCGCTGGGCCGCAGCCCGCGCGTGCTGTTTGGCGATGACCTCGACCAGCCCGGCATCGACGAGCTGCGGGCGGCGATCCGCGAGCAGCGCGACGGCCACGCGGTGCTGCGCTGCTACCGCAAGGACGGCACCCAGTACTGGAACGACGTGGTGCTGTCGCCGGTGCGCGACGAGCACGGCGTGGTGGTCAACTTCATCTCGATCCAGCACGACATCACCGCCATCAAGGCCTATGAGTCGGAGCTGGAACACCGCTCGACCCACGATGCGCTGACCGGCCTGCCCAACCGCGTGCTGCTGCAGGACCGGCTGGCGCAGACCATCCAGCACTCGGGGCGCAAGGGGCATGAACTGTGGCTGGTGTCGATCGACCTTGATCGCTTCAAGTTCACCAACAGCCGCCTGGGCCACAAGGGCGGCGACCGCCTGCTGCAGATCGTGGCGGCGCGGCTGCAGGCGGCCGTGCGGCCGGTCGACACGGTGGCGCGCCTGGGCGGGGACGAGTTTGCGCTGCTGCTGTTACCGGAACGGGGCGGCCTGGCGCCGCGCGCCGAACAGCTGCAGCGCGTGCTGGACAGCCTGGCGGCGCCGCTGGTGCTCGATGGCACCGAGCTGTTCCTGACCGCCAGCGCCGGCATCGCCGTGTTCCCGACCGACAGCAAGGAACCCGGCGTGCTGGCCGAGCGGGCCGACATCGCCATGTTCCGCGCCAAGGAAATGGGCGGCAACCAGTACCAGTTCTACACCGCGGCCCTGAACGAGCGCCTGGGCGAGCGGCTGCGCATCGAAAGCGCGCTGCGCACGGCGCTGGAGCGGCGCGAGTTCGAGCTGCATTACCAGCCCCAGGTCGACTGCGCCAGCGGCCGCATCATGGGCATGGAGGCGCTGATCCGCTGGCGCCATCCGGAAATGGGCATGGTGGCGCCCAACCGCTTCATCCCGCTGGCGGAGGAGACCGGCCAGATCCTGGCCGTCGGCCACTGGGTGCTGCGCACCGCCTGCCGCCAGCTGCGCGACTGGCAGCGCGACGGGCGCAAGCACTTGCGCATCGCCGTCAACGTCTCGGCGCGCCAGCTGGCAGAGCCGGACTTCGTGCAGGGCGTGGCGGAGGTGCTGGCCGATACCGGCCTGGCGCCGCACTGCCTGGAGCTGGAACTGACCGAGAGCGCCGTGATGAACGACGTGGCGCACGCCATGGCCGTCATGCACGCATTGAAGAAGCTGGGCGTGAAGCTGGCGATCGACGACTTCGGCACCGGCTATTCCTCGCTGGCGCACCTGAAGCGCTTCGAGATCGACGTGCTGAAGATCGACCAGACCTTCGTGCGCGACCTGACGGTCGATCCCGACGATGCCGCCATCGTCACCACCATCATCGCGCTGGCCCGCAACCTGGGGCTGGAAGTGATCTCGGAAGGGGTGGAGACGCAGGAACAGCTGGACTTCCTGCGCCGCCATGGCTGCCGCCACATGCAGGGCTACTTCTTCGGCCGGCCGCTGCCGGCCGAAGGCTTCCTCGCCCTGCTGCAGCAGGATGAAGCGGCGGCTAGCGCTTCACAAAGCTGAACGGGTCGCCTTTCTTCCAGGCCGGCATGGCCTTGCCGTTGGCGACTTCATAGCCCAGGTTCAGGGTGAACTGGGCTTGCTGCACCATGCCCGACAAATCCCAGCTGGCATGGTATTCGTCCTTGACGCTGTGGTAGTCGCGCTTGAAGGCGACGATGCTGGCGGCCGAGGCATCGTGCGCATGCTCGAACTCGAAGTGGCCGTCGCCGGAGAACACGGCGGAACCGACGTTAAAGGCCGGCACGCCCGCCTTGGCGAACTGGAAGTGGTCGGCGCGGAAGTAGGCGCCCGACAGGTCGGGGATCGGCGGCGCCAGTTTCAGGCCCATCTGCCTGGCCACCTTGGCCGCGCTGTCATGCAGCGAGCTGCGCTCGGCGCCGGCCACGCCGATGTCCCTGGTGCGGCCGGCAAAATTCATCGAATCGAGGTTCAGGTCGGCCAGCGTGCGCTTGAGCGGGAAGGCCGGGTTGGCGACGTAGGCCTGCGCGCCGTGCATGCCCACTTCCTCGGCGGCCGGCCACAGGAAGACTTGCGAGCGCTTGGCCGGTTTCTGCACCGCGGCGGCAGCCATCGCCAGCAGGGCGGCGGCGCCGGAACCGTTGTCGATGGCGCCGTTGTAGATGCGGTCCGTGCCGTCGGCCGGGCCGTCGGCCTTGCCCAGATGGTCCCAGTGCGCGGAATAGACCACCGCCTGGTCCCTCAGTGTCGGGTCGCTGCCGGGCACGATGCCGACCACGTTGAACTGCTCGACCTGGCGCACGCTGGAGCGGATTTCGCTGTGGGCGCTGATGTTCAGGACCACCGGGCGGAAGTCGCGGCGTTCGGCGGCGGCGCGCAGGGCGTCCAGCTCGAAGCCGGCAGCCCTGAACAGGGTGCGCGTGTAGTCTTCGGACAGCCAGCCTTCAACCAGGTTGCCGCCGCCGGGCGCATGGAAGCGTTCCAGCGAGAAGCTGGTGGCGGGGACGTTCCAGCCATAGGCGGCCGATGGCGTGGTGTGGATCAGCAGCGCGCCGGCGGCGCCGCGGCGCACCGCTTCTTCGTACTTGTACATCCAGCGGCCGTAATAGGTGTAGCCTTTGCCGGCAAAGCGGCTCGGTTCTTCGGCGGTGGGCTGCGGGTCGTTGACCATCATGACCAGGATCTTGCCCTTGACGTCGGCGTCCTTGTAGTCGTTCCAGTTTTCCTCCGGCGCGATGGCGCCGTAGCCGACGAACACCAGCGGCGCATCGAATATCACTTCGGCGCGGCCGCTGCCGGTGCCGATCAGGACGTCCTCGCCCAGGCGCGGCTTCAGGGTGCTGGCGCCGGCAGAGAATGTGATCGAACTGCCGGGCTGCAGGCGGGTGCCCTGGAACCTCACCGGCTGGCGATAGGAGCCGTCGGCCAGCGGCTGCAGGCCGATGGCGGCAGCCTGGGTCTCCAGGTAGCGCACTGCCAGGTCGCCGCCGCGCTGGCCGGTGCCGCGGCCCTCGAGCAGGTCGTCAGCGAGGAAGGAAAGGTGGGCGCGCAGCGGCGCTTCCTTGACGGTTGGCGCTTGCTGCGCTGCGGCAGAAGCGACCGCCAGCAGCAGGCTGGCAGGGATCAGGTACTTGGTATGCATGGCGGGGATCTTACCCCATAATGGAGCGCATTCCCGGCGTCGAAACAAAGGAGATACATGGAAGTCATTATCATCACCGGCGCATCCGACGGCATCGGAGCAGAAATGGCGCGCCAGCTGGCGCGCACGCGCGGCAAGGATGTGGCGCTGGTGCTGGCCGCGCGCAACGAGGCCGCCCTGCAGGCGGTGGCTGCCGACTGCGGCGGCGCCGGCGCGGCAACGCTGGTGGCGGCCACCGACGTGGCGCAGCAGGACCAGTGCCGCCACCTGGTGGCTGCCGCGGTGGAACGCTTCGGCCGCATCGACGCCCTGGTCAACAACGCCGGCCGCTCGGCCCACGCCCTGTTCGAGGACGTGACGGACCTGGGCTGGTATGAAGACCTGATGAAAGTGAACCTGTGGGGCGCCATCTGGTGCACCCACGCCGCGCTGCCATACCTGAAGGCGTCGCAGGGCAGGATCGTGGCCGTGTCGTCGCTGGCCGGGCTGGTTGGCGTGCCGGGGCGCACGGCCTACGGCGCCACCAAATTCGCCATGGCGGGCTTCTTCGAGGCACTGCGGGCGGAAATGAAGCCGCATGGCGTCAGCGTGACCACCGCCTATCCGGGCGTGGTGGATACCCAGATCCGTTATCGAGGTTATAACGCTGCCGGCGGGGAACTGGGCAGGAGCAGCCTGCGCGAAGACGATGCGATGCCGGTGGCTGAATGCGCGCAGCTGATTATCGATGGGATGGCGGGCCGCCGGCGCGAGGTGGTGATGACGGCCAAGGGCAAGCTGGGACGCTGGCTCAAGCTGCTGGCGCCGGGGCTGATCGAGAAAATGGCCCTGAATGCGCTGAAGGATGATGTGAAGCCGCACACCTGAAAACCGGCAAAGCGGTGTCTGACCCGCAGGGTCAGACACCTGGCCTGCGGCGGCCGCGTGTTGGTGTCTGACCCTGTGGGTCGGACACCGGGGTGCCGGTTTAAAAGGGTAAAATAGCGCTTTCCGTCGCATCAGGCGATACAACAATAACCTCACGAGTGCCGCCATGTCTGACACCCTGTTTACCGATTTGAACCTCAGCGCCCCCATTTTGAAGGCGCTGAAAGAAGTAGGCTACGAGACCCCGTCTCCGATCCAGGCCTCCACCATCCCGTACCTGCTGGAAAACCGCGACGTGCTGGGCACCGCGCAAACCGGCACCGGCAAGACCGCCGCTTTTGCGCTGCCGATCTTGTCGCGGATCGACATCAAGCAGGCCGCGCCGCAGGCGCTGGTGCTGGCGCCGACCCGCGAACTGGCGATCCAGGTAGCCGAAGCCTTCCAGCGCTACGCCACCCACATCCCGAAATTCCACGTGCTGCCGATCTACGGCGGCCAGTCCTACGGCCCGCAGTTGCAGGCGCTGCGCCGCGGCGTGCACGTGGTGGTCGGCACCCCTGGCCGCGTCATCGACCACCTGGAAAAGGGCTCGCTCGACCTGTCGCAGCTGAAAACCCTGGTGCTGGACGAAGCGGACGAGATGCTGCGCATGGGCTTCATCGAGGACGTCGAGCGCATCCTGCAGGAGACCCCTGACTCGCGCCAGACCGCGCTGTTCTCGGCCACCATGCCGGCCCAGGTCAAACGCATCGCCACCACCTACCTGAACGACCCGGCCGAAGTGATGGTGGCGGCCAAGACCACCACCAACACCAATATCCGCCAGCGCTACTGGCTGGTGTCCGGCATGCACAAGCTGGACGCGTTGACCCGCATCCTGGAAGCGGAGCCGTTCGACGGCATGATCATCTTCTCGCGCACCAAGATCGGCACCGAGGAACTGGCTGAGCGCCTGCAGGCGCGCGGCTTCTCGGCCGGCGCCATCAACGGCGACATGCAGCAGGCGGCGCGCGAGCGCATCATCGGCCAGCTCAAGGACGGCAAGATCGACATCCTGGTCGCCACCGACGTTGCCGCGCGCGGCCTGGACGTGGAGCGCATTTCGCACGTGGTCAACTACGACGTGCCGTACGACCCGGAAAGCTACACCCACCGCATCGGCCGCACCGGCCGCGCGGGCCGCAGCGGCGAGGCGATCCTGTTCATCACGCCGCGCGAGCGCAACCTGTTGAAACTGATCGAGCGCACGACGCGCCAGCCGGTCACGCCGATGACGTTGCCGACGCTGCAGGCGGTCAACGACGTCCGCATCAGCAAGTTCAAGGACCAGATCACCGACACCCTGGCGCAGGAAGGCCTGTCCTTCTTCGAAAACCTGGTGCGCGAATATGAGGCAGAACACAATATCCCGGCGGTGGAGGTGGCAGCCGCGCTGGCAATGATGGCCTGCGGTGGCAAGCCGTTGCTGCTGGACAAGTCGCGCGAAAAAGGCTGGCATGAAGACGGCGCGCCACGCCAGGAAGGCCAGGGCCAGGGCCGCGAGCCGCGTGAACCGCGTGAGCCACGTGAGCCGCGTCCGAAGAAGGAGCGCATCGAGCGCGAGCCGGAGCAGGGCATGGCGACCTACCGCGTGGAAGTGGGCTACCAGCACGGCGTCAAGCCGGGCAACATCGTCGGCGCCATCGCCAACGAAGGCGGCATCGATTCCAAGTTCATCGGCCGCATTGAAATCTACGACGACTACTCGCTGCTGGACATGCCGGCCGACCTGCTGCCGGGCGACATCGATGCGATTGCCGCGCTGCGCGTTGCAGGCCAGGCATTGCGCATTCACCGCGACGGCGAAACGCCGCCACCGGCGCCAGCCGCCAAGGCGCCACGCGCAGCCAAGCCTGAGCGCGCCGAGCGCCCGGAACGCGCCGCGCCACCGCTGTCCGAACGCGCCGATGACGACGAGCCGATGTTCGAGGAAGCACCCAAGCGCAAGAAGAAGGACAAGGCCGCGGCAGGCGAGGGTGCGCCAATGCCAATGCGCGCCTACCGCGTGGAAGTCGGTTCGGGGGATGGCGTCAATGCCGGCAATCTGGTTGGCGCCATCGCCAATGAGAGCGGCCTCGAGTCGCGCTTCATCGGTCGCATCGAAATCCTCGAAGACCATGCCTTCGTCGAGATGCCGGACGGCATGCCGGACGACATCTTCAAGCACCTGCGCAAAGTCTGGGTCGGCGGCAAGCAGCTGAAAATGTCGCTGGCCGACGCCATGCCGCCGATGTCAGGCAAGCACACCCCGCCGAAAAAGCCGGTAGCCAAGCCGAAGCGCTGATCCACGTCGAAACGACCGGGCCTGGCGAGTCGCCTGGCCCCCTTCTCTGGAGCCCCTGAACCGCGCCGACAATAGCGGCGTCAACCAGGCTTGTTGCCGAATTGGCCATCCACAAGCTATGCTGCTGGCTGTTCCGGACTTCACCGAGATAGCCATGCACAAACTGATCCGCCATTCCCTGTGCGCCGCCGTGGGTGCCGCCGCTGTCGGTGCGTCCGCTGCGCCGGCCGACGCCGTGGTCACCAAGCCCATGGACTTGCAGGATTACCTCGCGCTGAAGGGGCCCGCGCCGGACAAGCGAGTTATGTACGGCCCCTCGCCAAGCCAGTACGTTGAGCTGTTCAAGCCGGCAGGCCCCGGCCCGCACCCCGTCGTCGTACTGATCCACGGTGGCTGCTGGACTGTGCACTTCGGCGGCATCGAGCAGATGCGCAATATGGCGGGCGCGCTGACCCGGCAAGGCATCGCGGTCTGGAACGTGGAATACCGCCGCTACGATGAAGACGGCGGCGGCTATCCCGGCATGTACCAGGACGTGGCCACCGCTGTGGACTTGCTGAAGCACGAAGCCAAGTCCAGTGCCCTGGACCTGAGCCGCATCGTCGCAGTCGGCCATTCCGCCGGCGGCCACCTTGCACAGTGGGCGGTCTCACGCCACAAGCTGCCCGAGTGGAGCCCTGCCTGGGCGCCGCAGCCGCTGAAGATCAACACCGTCATCAGCCTCGGCGGCCTGGCCGACCTGCGCAACGAAGCCGCCCTGATCCGGCGCACCTGCGATCGCGAGACCGCTCAGATTGCCGGCCTGCCGAGCGCTTCGCGCCCCGACGTTTTCGCCGACACCTCGCCGGCTGAAATGCTTCCGGCCGGAGTGAACACGATCCTGATCCACGGCGAGCATGACGATATTTCGCCGGCCGTTACTGGAGAAAACTACGCCCGTCGCGCCAAGGCTGCGGGCGACTCAGCGGAGGTGCTGGTTCTGCCAGGCGGCAGCCACTACGACGAAGTCTCGGCCGACTCGAAAGCCTGGGGAATCGTCAATGCACAGATCCGCAAGGCGCTGGGATTCTGATGGAAGCGATCATGTTTGTCGGCATCCAGGCCTCCGGCAAATCGACCTTTTATAAAGAGCACTTCTTCAATTCCCACGTCCGCATCAGTAACGATTTGCTGAAAACGAAGAACAGGGAAAAACTGATGTTCGCGCTTTGCTTCGATACTGGAATGCCGCTGGTGATCGATAACACGAATGTCAGCAGGGAAGTGCGGGCGCGCTATATCGCGATGCTGAAGGAGCACGGCTATTGCATCAGGTGTTATTACTTCAAGAGCGACCTTGACCGGTCGCTTGAATGGAACGGCCAGCGACAAGGGGCCGAATGCATACCGCAGGTCGGCATCTTCAGCACTCACAAGCGGCTGGAAATCCCGGCGCGCGAGGAAGGCATTGATGAACTGTTCTACGTCGACTGGATTAACGGAGAACGTGTTGTAAAGGAATGGATTAGTGAAGTTTGATGAACTCGACGAATCAATGCGGGTGTATGAAACCGCGCATGACCAGTGCGTCCTGCCGGGCATCTATATGGTCGCGAGGATCGACGGCCGCAGTTTTACGCGCCTGACCAAGGAGCTTGCCGGCTTTGAGGCCCCGTTCGATGTCCGCTTCCGCGACTTGATGATCGAAACCACCAGGCATTTGATGAACTGCGGTTTCAAGGTCATCTACGGTTACACCGAGAGCGACGAAATCTCCCTGCTGTTCGACCCGGACATCAATGTCTTCGGCCGCAAGACCCGGAAATACAACTCTATCCTCGCCGGTGAGGCATCCGCCAAATTCAGCCTGATGCTGGGACAGTTGGGTGCTTTCGATTGCCGGATTTCGGAGCTGCCCACCAAGCGCCTGGTGGTCGACTACTTCCGCTGGCGTAACGAAGACGCGCACCGCAACGCATTGAACGCCCACTGCTACTGGATGCTGCGCAAGGAAGGCGTGGAGCCGAACAGCGCCGCCGCAACGATTGCCGGCAAATCGCTCGCGGACAAAAACGAGCTGCTGTTTAGCCGCGGGATCAATTTCAACGAAATGCCGAACTGGCAGAAGCGCGGCGTGGGCCTGTATTGGGGCGTCGAAGAGAAAGCGGGTTTCAACCCGAAGGACAAAGTGCCGGTCGTGTCGCACCGCCGCGCAATTGTGACGGACCTTGAACTCCCGATGCGCGACGAGTACAGCGCCTTCGTCGCAAACCTGATTGAAGGCGCTTGATCCGCCAGCCTGGCATCTTTCGAACTCAGGCGGAACTTCCCCGACCCCTCGGTTCTAAGCCATTGCGAACAATCGGACGACTCTGAGGGGCTCCTCTCAATTCCGAGGCCGGTCAACTTTGTTCGCAAAGCAGCTCATTGCTGCTTATCCCTGCTCATTCCTTGCTCATCGTAGCTCTTTTGATGCTCGTTTTTGCTCTGAGTGCCGTCGAGTCATCTTGAGCACGATTAAGCAGCACTGGCGCAGTCAATGCGCGAGTAGCCGCTGTAGTCGCTGTGGCCGGTCAAGCTTTCGGCGTTGGGTACTTAATGGCATTGAGCTGGATTTTTTCCAGCGCCGCCGCGTGCAGGTCGACATCGAGCTTGTCGGCGATATGCACCAGGTAAAGCAGCACATCGGCCAGTTCATGGCGGATCGCCTCATGCTGGCCGTCGGCCAGTTCGCCGGCGCGGCCGGTGGGCAGCCACTGGAAATGCTCGGCTAGTTCGGCCACTTCCACCGACAGCGCCATCGCCAGGTTCTTCGGCGTGTGGTACTGCTCCCAGTCGCGCGCAGCGGCAAAGGCACGGGTGCGCTCGCGCAGGTCCTGCAACGAGTCGCTCACGCCGTTTTCTCCATGAACACGCTCAAGGGGTCGTCGCGGTAATCGCCATACGGTCCGCGCACGCGGTAGCCCAGTCGCTCATACAACCCGATCGCTTCCGGCTGCGAAGGTCCGGTCTCCAGCATGAACTGGCGGCAGCCGCGCGCCAGCGCTTCCGTTTCCAGCATCCCGAGCAGGCGCTGCGCCACGCCCTGGCCGCGCGCGGACGGATGCACGAACATGCGCTTCACTTCCCCGTACTCCGGCGTCACGACGATGGCGCCGCAGCCCACCGCAGCGCCGTCGAGATTGCGCGCCACGGCAAACAGCACATTCGGCTGCAGCAGCGAATTCATGTCGAGCGCATACACGCTTTCCGGTGGATACAGCGACAGCTGGTAAGCATCCAGCAGGTCGATCAGGGCCACGACTTCGGGCTGGTTGGGGGTCTCGAGTTTGATGTCCATCGCCCAATGGTATCATCCCTGCGCCACCTGACCGGGGCCGGTCCGGGGCGAGACATGTCTAAGGATAACCATGAAATCGCTAGTTCCTCATGCCATTACACTGGCAGTCAGTGCACTTGTCGCCACCAGCGGCATCGCGGCCGACAATAGCGCCATTACCCCGCGCGCTGAAAACCCTTACCTGAGCCAGGTCGATGCTGCCGCCCGCTCGGCGCGCGTGTCCAATGTCGCTTATGTCCTCGACTTCACGCTGACCGGCCAGGAAAGCTTCAGCAACACCACCACCGTCGCTTTCGACCTCAAAGACAACGCGCAGCCGCTGACGCTGGACCTGGACAAGGCCACCATCAAGCGCCTGCTGGTCAACGGCAAGCAGGTCGCCGCGACGCAGTACAACAACTGGTTCATCACGCTGGCCGCCGCCGACCTGAAGGCAGGCCGCAACAGCGTTACCGTGGAATTCGAGCGCAAGCACAGCACCAATGGCGAAGGCCTGCACCGCATGGTCGATCCGGTCGATGGCCGCGTCTACACCTACTCGCACTTCGAACCGGCCGCCGCGCACCAGATGTTCGCGCTGTTCGACCAGCCGGACCTGAAGGCCACCTACCAGGTCAACGTCACCGCGCCTGCCGACTGGACCGTGGTGTCCACCACGCGTGAATCCAAAGTGGAAGACGTAGCCAACGGCAAGCGCTGGACCTTCCCTGTCTCAAAGATCCTCAGCCCTTACAACTTCTCCATGCACGCCGGTCCGTACAAGGTGTGGGAAGACGCTACCAGCGCCAAGTACCCGATGCGCCTGTTCGCGCGCCAGTCGGTGGCCGACCAGGTCGACCCGGCGCCGTGGTTCGAATACACGAAACAAGGCCTGGCCTGGTTTGACGACTACTTCGGCATTCCTTACCAGTACGGCAAGTATGACCAGCTGCTGGTGCCGGACTTCCTGTATGGGGCGATGGAAAACGCCGGCGCGGTCACCTTCGCCGAACACTCCTTCCTGCACAAGGACAAGATGACCAGCGCCGAGAAGCACGACCTGGCCAGCGTCATCATGCACGAAATGGCGCACCAGTGGTTCGGCGACCTGGTCACCATGCAGTGGTGGAACGGCCTGTGGCTGAACGAGAGCTTCGCTTCCTTCATGGGCACCCTGGCTACCGCCGAAGCCACCGAATACAAGGACTCCGCCTGGCAGTATTTCTATTCGCAGGGCAAGTCGGACGCCTACGTGCAGGACCAGCGCGTCACCACCCACCCGATCGAAACCCCGGTGCCGTCGACCGCCAACGCCTTCGACAACATCGACGCCATCACCTACTCGAAAGGCGCTTCGACCCTGAAGCAGTTGCGCCACCTGCTGGGCGAAGAGACCTTCCGCAAGGGCGTGCATAACTACCTGGTCAAGTACCAGTTCAGTAACGCCAGACTGGATGACTTCATCGGCAGCCTGGCCGAAGCGGCCGGCCGCGACCTGGGCCAGTGGACCCAGGACTGGCTGTACCAGCCGGGCGTGAACACCATCACCGCCAACTACAGCTGCAAGGCCGGCAAGATCGACGCCTTCAGCCTGCAGCAAACGGCCGTGGCGCAATTCCCGACCCTGCGTGAACAGCGCGTGCAACTGGCCCTGATGCAGAAGCAGGGCAAGCAGCTGGATATTGCCAAGGTGCTGCCGGTGACCTACAAGGGCGCCAAGACGGACGTGCCGGAGCTGAAGGGCGCGGCTTGCCCGGACCTGGTCTACCCGAACTACCAGGACTGGGGCTTTGTGAAAGCCAAGCTCGATACCCGCTCCTTTGCCACCGCGCGCCAGGACGTGAGCAAGGTGGAAGACAAGCTGCTGCGCACCATGCTGTGGCACAGCATGTGGGACAACGTGCGCGACGGCGCGCTGCCGCTCAACGAATTCCTCGACACGGTGCTGGTCAACGCGCCGCAGGAAAAGGACTACGTGCTGCTGGGCGACGTGCTGGGCAAGATGGCCCAGTCGATCCGCTACCTGCGCACCATGTCGGCCGACGGCGCCTACACGCGCACCGTGGTAGGGCGCCTGGAAAAGATGGCGTGGCTGCAGGCCAAGGCCAGCAAGGGCGACTTCCAGCGCCGCTGGTTCGGCGCCTACCTTGGCACTGCCGGCAGCAAGGATTCGCTGGAGCGCATCGCCGCCATGCTGGACGGCCGCGAAAAGCTGGCCGGCCTGACCCTGAGCCAGGACCTGCGCTGGGACATGATCGCTGTCCTGAACCGCAAGGATTATCCGGGCGCCGAGGCGCGCATCGCCGCCGAGCAGGCCAAGGACAAATCCGACAGCGGCGAGCTGGCTGCCGTGGCAGCCCAGGCCGCACGCCCGGATGCCAAGGTGAAGCAGGAATGGCTGGCCAGGATCGGCGACACGCAGACCAAGCTGCCGTTCTCGCGCATCCGCACCGCGATGCATGCGCTGTATCCTTCCTCGCAGGTGGCGCTCAATGAGCAGAGCGCTGCGGCGCGCCTGGCCCAGTTGCCCGTGCTGGACAAGTCGGCCGGCCCGGTCTTCATGCGCGACTATGCAGGTGCCATGATCCCGGCCACCTGCACGGCGCAGAGCGTGCAGCGCCTGGCCGATACCGCAGCTGCCAACCCCGGCCTGAGCGCCGGCACCCGCCGCTCGCTGCTGGTGGCGCACCAGGAAGACCAGCGCTGCGTGGCGATCCGCAAGGCCCTGACGGTGAAGCTCAACTAGACGGCAGCCCCGGTGGAGAGCTCGGCCTGCGCAGCCAGCAGGTCGAGCAGCGCCGGCAGCGGCGCCGGACGGCCCAGCAGGTAGCCTTGCAGTGCATGGCAGCCGTGGGCCGCCAGGAAGTCGGCCTGGGCCTGCGTCTCCACCCCTTCCGCCACTACCCGCAAGCCCATCTGGCCGGCCATGGCCAGGATGGTCTGCACGATCACCACGTCGCTGGCGTCGTCCGGCATGTCCATGATGAAGCTGCGGTCGATCTTCAGCTCATACAGCGGCATGCGCTTCAGGTAGGCCAGGCTGGAATAGCCGGTGCCGAAATCGTCGATGGAAAAGCGCACCCCGAGCTCGGCCAGCTCGTTCATGCGCGCCACGATTTCATCCATTTTCTCCACCAGCAGGCCTTCCGTCACCTCCAGGATCAATAGCGCCGGTTCCATGCCGTGCTCCTGCAAGATCGTGCGCACCTGCTGCACGAAGTCGGCCTGGCGGAACTGCTGCGGGCTGACGTTGACCGACAGCGGCAAGGACAGGCCCAGCACCGACATGCGCTGCTGCGCCAGGCAGGCCTGCTTCAAGGCCCATAGCCCGAGCGGCACGATCAGGCCCGCTTCTTCCGCCAGCGGGATGAAGATGGCCGGCGACACCATGCCGCCCTCGTCGCGCTCCCAGCGCATCAGCAATTCGGCGCCGTGCAGCCGCCCCTGGCAATCGAACTGCGGCTGGAACACCACGTGCAGGCGGTCCTGCTCGATGGCCTGGCCCAGCTCGCGCTCCAGCGTCAGGCGCCGCTCGACTTCGGCCTGCATGGCCGCTTCGAAGAAGGCAATGCCGTTGCGGCCGGCGCCCTTGGCGCGGTACATCGCGGTATCGGCCTCGCGCAGCAGGTCGTCGGCCTGCTGGCCGTACCGTGGCAGCAGCGTGACGCCGATGCTGGCCGAGCAGCCGTAGCCCTGGCCGGCAATCTCGAACTCCTGCGCCAGCGCGGCGCGGATCTTTTCCGCTACCGCTTGCGCCGCATTGCCGGCCGCGGCCAGGTCGGGCGCCAGGTGCGCCAGCAGCACCACGAATTCGTCGCCGCCGATGCGCGCCACGGTGTCGCTCTTGCGCACCGCTTCCGACAGGCGCTGCGCGGCCAGCCGCAGCAAATGGTCGCCGGTGGCATGGCCGCGCGCATCGTTGATGGTCTTGAAGCGGTCGAGGTCGACAAACATCACGGCGCTGAACACCTGCTGGCGCTCGGAACTGGCCAACAGCCCGGCCAGGCGGTCCAGCAACAGGCGCCGGTTCGGCAGCCCGGTCAGCGGGTCGTAGAACGCCAGTTGCTCGCCTTCGGCCAGCGAGCGCGCCAGGTGGCGCAGCAGCACGCCGCAGCTCAGGGTGAGGATGCCGGCAATGAACAGGTAATTGAGCGCCACGATCGAAGCGCGCAAGGCGGCGTCGTCGGACAGGCCGACGGCTGCCGGATCGGGCGGCGGCGCAAAGCCGGTCAGCACGATGGCGACGGCGCCGGCCAGCAGCAGCCAGATGGCCGGCTTCAGGCCCACCAGCAGCGCGGCCAGGCAGGGCACCGCCAGCAGGTAGGTGTGCGCCACGGGACCGACCTGCAGCATCAGCGCCACGCCGACCGCGAAGGTAATCAGCAGGAACTGCATGGCGCGCACCGGGTAGGACACTACTTCCTGCAGCCGCCACAGGGCAGTCAGCCAGGACAGCGCAACCGCGTCGACCACCACCACGCCCCACAGCCCTTCGCGCAGCGATTGCACGATGCTTGGAATGGCCGTGGCCAGGCCCAGTACCAGCACAATCTGGACCAGGCGGGCAAAGATTTTTTCGCGCCAGTGGGTGATCTGGTCGGGGGCAGCCATGGGCTAGCTTCCTTGCTCTTCGGAACCTTGATGGTACGCCCAATGGCGGCTTGTGTCACGGCAGCCTCAGCGTGACTATTTGATAGTTTTTCTGGCATGCCTTTCTTATAAAATCGGCCGTTTCATCCAAAAATTAGGGGATCTACGTATGAAGACCAAACTGTTCGCGGCCGTGGCGGCCCTGGCGCTGGCCGGTTGTGCCGGCACCCAACCAACCCTCGGCGGCGGCAGTACCGTGGCCACCGGCAGCGCCGGCGGCGCCACCGCCGCCAATGCCAACACCCAGCTGGAAAAATGCGACCGGCCGCTGGGCACCCTGTCGGTGGTGGAAGACCGCAGCATGCCGTGGTTCCAGCAACTGAGCCAGTACAAGCTGGGCTCCACCACGCCGGTGCTGCGCATGATGATCCAGCAGTCGAACTGCTTCGTGGTGGTGGAGCGCGGCGCCGCCATGGACCACATGATGGGCGAGCGCGCGCTGGAAAAATCGGGCGAGATGCGCGCCAACAGCAACTACGGCAAGGGCCAGATCGCCGCTGCCGACTACACCATGAGCCCGACCATCACCTTCAGCCAGAAAGGCACTTCGGGCGTGGGCGGCGCACTGGGCGGCTTTGGCCTGATCGGCAGCGTGGCCGGCATGGTGGCCGGCAATATGAAGACCAATGAAGCGTCGACCATGCTGCTGATGATCGACAACCGTTCCGGCGTGCAGCTGGCGGCAGCCGAGGGCAGCGCCAAGAACACCGACTTCGGCGCGTTCGGCGCCCTGTTCGGCGGCGGCGCCGCGGCCGGCGCCAGCGGCTACACCAACACCCCGGAAGGCAAGATCCTGGTGGCGGCCTTCATGGATTCGTACAACAACGTGGTGCGCGCGGTGCGCAACTACAAGCAGCAGGAAGTCGCCGGCGGCCTGGGCACCGGCGGCGCGCTGGGCGTGCAGGGCGGCACCACCGCCGCTTCGCAGCAGCCGGTGGCCGCGCAGTCGCAGGTGCAGGCGCCTGCTGCCAAAGCCAAGGCCAAGAAGAAGTAATTCCACCCGTTTGCCGGGCGTACAGCACGCCCGGCAAATTGCCAGTCCCGCCATCCGTTGTTATAGTTCCCCTTGCAGTCTTGCGCGGAGCTATACCTTGAACACCCAGACCATTCCAGACACCGCCGCGCCAATCCGGGTGCTGCTGGTGGACGACCATCCCATGCTGCGCGCCGGCCTGGCCGATGCGATTGCCGGCCAGCCCGACATGCAGGTGGCGGCCGAAGCCGGCGACGGCCGCGAAGCCGTTGCCGCCTGGGCCTCCGTGCGCCCCGACCTGGCCATCATGGACCTCGCCATGCCCGGCATGTGCGGCCTTGAGGCGCTGCAGGCCATTCGCGCCCAGTTCCCGGCGGCGCGCATCGTGATGCTGACCACCTTCGGCGGCGACGCCCAGGTGCGGCGCGCGCTGGAGGCCGGCGCCAGCGGCTTCCTGCTCAAGAGCAGCTTGCGCAAGGAGCTGGTGGGCATGATCCGTGCCGTGCACGGCGGCCAGCGCTACATCTCGCCGGAAATCGCGCAGCAGCTGGCCAGCCACCTGGGCGCCGCCCTGCTCAGCGAACGCGAGGCCGAGGTGCTGCAATGCGCGGCAGCCGGCAACGCCAACAAGCGCATCGCCAGCCAGCTGGCGATTTCGGAAGAAACCGTGAAGGCGCACATGCGCAGCATCCTGGCCAAGCTCGGCGCCAACGACCGCACGCACGCCGTCACCATTGCCTTAAAGCGCGGCATTATCGGGCTTTGATGGCTGCTGCCCGGCCAGCGCCGCCATTGCCAGCAGCAGCGCCACGGCCGGAAGCAGGCCGACGCCCATGCCCCAGCGCGATGCCAGCGCGCCCGCCACGCAGCCCGCCGCAAAGGCCAGCACGCCGCCGCCCAGCGCCGCCAGCGCGGGCCGTTCTGCGCCGCCCACGCGGTCCAGGCAGTCGATCACCAGTTGCGTGACATTGCCGGTCATGACCGTGCTGGCCGGCAGTTTCGCCAGCAGCAGCTTGCCGTAGCCGTTCTGCGCTCCCATGGCGGCAGCGCACAGCAGGCCGGCAGCCATGTCCCAGCGCGCGCTGGCCGCTGCCGCCAGCATCAGCGCCGCCTGCAGCAGGTGGGCCGGCCGCAGCGCCTCCCTGCCGCCGCCCTGGCAGCGCCGCACCAGGGCCCGCACTGCCACCACGCCGCCGACGAAAGCAGGGAAGGCGAGCAGCTTGAGCAGCACGTCATTACCCGGCGACACCACCTCCCGTCCGAGCAGGACGAAGTTGCCCGTCACGTGGGCCGTGAACAGGCCATGCAAGGCCACGAAGCCAAGGGTGTCGACGTAGCCGGCCAGGAAACTCAGGGTCGTTCCGCGTGCCATCTGCCCTCCTTGCGTGTCAGGTCGTGCCAGGCCACCAGCAGGAAGCCGCCAGCCAGGCCGAGGTGCTCGTAAAAGCTGTTGGCCGCCATGAAGCGTTCCATGCCCGCCATTTCCCAATAACGGTTGGCGATGAAGCTGGCCGCCACCGTGAACAGGGCCAGCCAGGCGGCGCCCAGCCAGCGCAGGCGGCCGCTCAGGATCATCGCCGCCGACCCCAGTTCGCCGGCGATGACCAGGATTGCCAGCGGCGCTGCCGGCTGCAGCCCGAAGTGCTGCATTTCGCCGACCGCGCTGCCGAAGTCGAGCAGCTTGTTCAAGCCGCCCTGCAGGTATGCTGCGCACAGCAGGAGCAGGGCCAGCCAGTGCAGGGCGCGGATGCCCGCGCCGGGCCTGTGCGGCGCCATGTCACACCGCCCAGCAGGAGCAGCCCAGCGCGCCCCAGAACGACTTCAGGTCCGCAATCGGCAGGGAGCGGGTCCAGGCCGTCGCGTGCTGGTGGCCGTGCATGCCGCATTGGCTGGAGCAGCCGCAGGCCGCCGCCGCAGCCATGGCGGCAGTCCTGGCGTGGCCTGCTGCGCCACCCTGCGCGCCGCGCGCCACGGCGCCCGGCATGGCGCCCCAGGCGCCGTAGCCGCCGTACTGGCGCACCGGCGACCAGTCCGGCATGGCGGTCGGGGTCGGCGGATCGTACTGGCCGAACGGGCCGGCGCCGTACACCACCTTGCCGCCAACCACGGTGAGCAGGGACGTGGTGCCGGCAATCTCGTCCTCCGGGCAGCGCAGGAAGTCGCGGTCAGGCACCATCAGGTCGGCCAGCTGGCCGACGGCGATGCGCCCCTTCTTGCCTTCCTCGTTGGAGAACCAGGTCACGTTCTCGGTCCACATGCGCAGCGCCGCTTCGCGGTCCAGGAGGTTGCGCTGCGGGTAGAGCCGCATGCCGCCCACCGTGCGCCCGGTGGTCAGCCAGGACAGCGAGACCCACGGGTTGTACGAGGCCACGCGCGTGGCGTCCGTGCCGGCCGACACCTTGACGCCGGATTCCAGCAGGTATTTCACCGGCGGCGTCGCTTCCGCCGCTGCCGCACCGTAGCGCTCGACGAAATACTCGCCCTGGTAGGCCATGCGGTGCTGCACCGCCACCCCGCCGCCCAGCGCCGCGATGCGGTCGATCGATTGCGGCGAAATGGTTTCCGCGTGATCGAAGAACCAGTGCAGGCCGTCGAGCGGCATGTCGCGGTTCACTTTTTCGAACACGTCCAGCGCGCGCGAAATGGTTTCGTCATAGGTCGCATGCATGCGCCACGGCCAGCGGTTCTGCACCAGGATGCGGATCACGCCTTCCAGGTCGTCTTCCATATTGGCCGGCATGTCCGGCCGCGGCTGGCGGAAGTCTTCGAAGTCGGCGGCCGAGAAGGTCAGCATCTCGCCCGCGCCATTGTGGCGGAAGTAATCGTCGCCCTGCTGGTACTTGCTGCTGGCTGCCCAGTGCAGGAAATCGTCCTTCTCCTGTTTCGGTTTTTGCGTGAACAGGTTGTAGGCCAGGCGGATGGTCAGTTCGCCCGCATCGGCCAGTTGCTGGATCACCTGGTAGTCCTCGGGGTAGTTCTGGTTGCCGCCGCCCGCGTCCAGCGCGCCGGTCACGCCGAGGCGATTCAGCTCGCGCATGAAGTGGCGGGTCGAGTTGAGCTGGTATTCCGGCGGCAATTTGGGGCCCTTGGCCAGCGTGGCGTACAGGATGGAGGCGTTCGGCTTGGCCAGCAGCAGCCCGGTGGGGTTGCCGGCGCTGTCGCGCAGAATCTGGCCGCCCGGCGGCTCCGGCGTGTTGCGGTCGTAGCCTACAGCGCGCAGCGCGGCGCCGTTCAGCAGGGCGCGGTCGTACAGGTGCAGGATGAATACCGGCGTGTCAGGCGCCACGGCATTCAGTTCCTCGATGGTCGGCAGGCGCTTTTCCACGAACTGGTGTTCGGTGAAGCCGCCCACCACGCGCACCCATTGCGGCGCCGGGGTGATGGCCACCTGGGCGCGCAGCATGGCCATGGCGTCGGCCAGCGAGCGCACGCCGTCCCAGCGCAACTCCATATTGAAGTTCAGGCCGCCGCGGATCAGGTGCAGGTGGTTGTCGATCAGGCCGGGCAGCACGCGCCGGCCCTGCAGGTCGATCACGCGCGTTTGCGCTCCGGCCAGCGGCAGGATCTCGCGCGCCTCGCCCACACGGGAAAAACGGCCGCCGGTGACGGCAACCGCATCGGCCTCGGGCTGGCCCTTGTCCAGCGTCGTGAAGCGGCCGTTGTGGAGTATCAGCTCCGGAGCAGTCATTGCTTCTCCTCGTTCTTTGCAGCGCAAGGCAGTTCGCCGAAACAGTGCGGCTTAACGTGTTCTTGCAGCCATGATAACTGCTGTTCCTTCGGCGCCAGCCACTGGCGGACCAGCGGCGGCACCTGTTCTCCCAGCAGTATGCCGAGCAGCCCCACCAGCGCCACCACGGGCGGCGCCGGCGAGCGCACGTTCAGCACGCCGTACAGGATGCCGGCCAGCAGGCCGGCACCCAGCGAGAGAAGATAAATCTTCACTGGCCTTCCTTGGCGTGGAACATGGTCTGGGCGTAGATGATGCCCAGGCCGTAGGCGCCGCCGAATTTCTTGGCGATGCCGGTGGTCAGTTCATAGGTGTCGGTGCGGGCCCAGTCGCGCTGCAGTTCCAGCAGGTATTGCAGCGAGGTCATTGGGCGGGCGCCGGCCTGCACCATGCGGTCCATGGCGCGCTCGTGCGCTTCGGTGGACACGTCGCCGCAGGCGTCGGCGATCACGTACACCTCGAAGCCCTGGTCCAGCGCGGACAGTGCCGGGCCGACGATGCAGACGCCGGTCCACAGGCCGGCCAGCACGATGCGCTTCTTGCCGATGGCGTTGACGCGGCGGATCACGTTCTCGTCTTCCCAGGTGTTCATGGAAGTGCGGTCGGTGATTTCCGCGCCCGGGAAGGCGTCCTTGATCTCGTCGAAGACCGGGCCGGAGAAGCTCTTCTCGGCCACGGTGGTGACGATGGTCGACACGTCGAATCCGGCGGCGGCGTGCGCCACCAGGGCGGCGTTGTTGCGCAGCTGGACGGCGTCGATCGAGTGGGTGGCGAACGCCATCTGCGACTGGTGGTCGATCATGATCAGGGTGTGGTCGCGCGGCGTCAGCAGCAGGGAACCCGGGGTGGCTTTGGCGTTAATGGTCATGTTGTTTCCTTTTAAGTGAGTTACCAGAGTGGGCGCAACTTGTCGAGCGCGGCGGACACGCCGGCGCCGTAGGCTTCATCGGCCTTGTTGCAGTTTTCAATGTGGCGCTGCTGGATGTGCAGCGGCACGCCGGCCAGCGAGCGGGCCGTGTTGTCGAACAGGGCTTGGCGCTGCTGCTCGTCCATCAGGCGGAACAGGGCGCGCGGCTGGCTGTAGTAGTCATCGTCGGCGCGGTGGTTGTAATGCGCGGCGGCGCCGTCCAGGGACAGGGGCGGCTCGGCGTAGGCGGCTTGTTGCTGCCATTCCCCCTTCGAGTTCGGCTCGTAGCCGATGGTGGCGCCCTGGTTGCCGTCGACGCGCATGGCGCCGTCGCGGTGATAGCTGTGGAAGGGGCAGCGCGGCGTGTTGACCGGGATCGCGTGGTGGTTCACGCCCAGGCGGTAGCGCTGGGCGTCGCCATAGGCGAACAGGCGCGATTGCAGCATGCGGTCGGGCGAAAAGCCGATGCCCGGCACCACGTTGGCCGGCGTGAAGGCGGCCTGTTCGACGTCGGCGTGATAGTTGCCCGGGTTGCGGTTCAACTCCAGCACGCCCACTTCATGCAGCGGATAGTCCTTGTGCGGCCAGACCTTGGTCAGGTCGAAGGGATTGAAGGCTGCCTGCGCGGCCTGCTGCTCCGTCATCAGCTGCACTTTCAGCGTCCAGCGCGGGTACTCGCCGCGCTCGATCGCTTCGAACAGGTCGCGCTGGGACGATTCGCGGTCCTTTGCAATCAATTCCGCAGCCTCGGCATCGCTCAGGTTGACGATGCCTTGCTGGCTGGTGAAGTGGAACTTGACCCAGTGCCGTTCACCGCCGGCGTTGATGAAACTGAAGGTGTGGCTGCCGAAGCCGTGCATGTGGCGGTACGAGGCGGGGATGCCGCGCTCGCTCATCACGATGGTCACCTGGTGCAGCGCTTCCGGCAGCAGGGTCCAGAAGTCCCAGTTGTTCTCGGCGCTGCGCAGGTTGCTGCGCGGGTCGCGCTTGACGGCGTGGTTCAGGTCCGGGAACTTCAGCGGGTCGCGCATGAAGAACACCGGGGTGTTGTTGCCCACCACGTCCCAATTGCCCTGCTCGGTGTAGAACTTGACGGCGAAGCCGCGGATATCGCGTTCCGCGTCGGCCGCGCCCCGCTCGCCGGCCACGGTGGAAAAGCGCGCGAACACCTCGGTCTTCCTGCCCACGGCGCCGAACAGCGCGGCTTTGGTGTAGCGCGTGATGTCGTGCGTCACGGTGAAGCAGCCGAAGGCGCCCGAGCCCTTGGCGTGCATGCGCCGCTCAGGGATCACTTCGCGGTGGAAGTGCGCCAGCTTTTCCAGGTGCCACACGTCCTGCAGCAGCATGGGGCCGCGCGGGCCCGCGGTTTCCACGTTCTGGTTGTCCGCAACCGGCGCGCCGGCCGCGGTAGTGAGCTTGCGTTCCATTGCTTAGCCCTTGATGAAAGCCAGCAGGTCGGCGTTCAGCTTGTCCTTGTGGGTGTCGGTCAGGCCATGCGGCGCGCCAGGGTAGACCACCAGCTTGGCATTCTTCAGCAGCTTGGCGGCGGACTTGGCGGCAGCGTCGATCGGCACGATCTGGTCGTCGTCGCCGTGCAGCACCAGCATCGGGATGTCGATCTTTTTCAGGTCGGCGGTAAAGTCGGTTTCGGAGAAGGCCTTGATGCAGTCGTAGGTGTTCTTGTGGCCGGCCATCATGCCTTGCATCCACCAGGCGTTAATCATGCCTTGCGATGGCTTGGCGCCCGGGCGGTTGAAGTTGAAGAACGGGCCGGAAGCGATGTCCAGGTAGAGCTGCGAGCGGTCTTTCAGCGAGCCGGCGCGGATGCCGTCGAACACTTCGATCGGCAGGCCGCCCGGATTGGTGGCGGTCTTCAGCATCAGCGGCGGCACGGCGGAAATCAGGCCGGCTTTGGCGATGCGCTTGCTGCCATGGCGGCTCAGGTAGCGCGCCACTTCGCCGCCGCCGGTCGAGAAGCCGAACAGCGCTGCGTTCTTCACGTCCAGCAGGTCCAGCAGCTGTGCCAGGTCGTCGGCGTAGTGGTCCATGTCGTTGCCGTCCCAGGGCTGGCTGGAACGGCCATGGCCGCGGCGGTCGTGCGCGATGGTGCGGTAGCCACGGTCGGCCAGGAACAGCATCTGCGATTCCCAGCTGTCCGAATTCAGCGGCCAGCCATGGCTGAACACGACTACCGGGCCGTTGCGCGGGCCCCAGTCCTTGTAATAGATTTCCACGCCGTCGCGGGTGGTGAAGGTGCCGGAAGTGCGGCCGGCGGCGGCGGAGGCCCTGGCGCCGGCCGGTGCGGCGGCGGCGCTGGAAGCGGAGAGCGAGGCGCCGGCGGCGGCGACGGCGGTGGCAGCGCCCAGCAGGACGTTGCGGCGGCGGTTGCTGATAGGGGATGGCATGGTCGGTTCTTCTTTCTTCAAGTGGTTAAACAGCAATTGAAAGAATAGCCAGCCGATGCCGCAGCCGAATCGCCCATCCGGGGGCGCGCCGCCTACCTCTTTTGGGGGAGGGCCGGCAGCGCCGGCTTGTCGGGCAGCCAGCGCCACAGGCGGCGCAGCAGGCTGTCGCTGCGCCGTTCGGCATAGGCCAGCTGCGCCGGCATCTGCAGGCGCACCGCGGTGCCGCCCTGCGCCGGCGAGACGATGGTGCAGGTGGCGCCCAGCGCTGCGGCGCGTTCCTGCATGCCGACCAGGCCGAAGTGTCCTGGCAGGGCCGGATTGCTGCCGATGCCGCCGCCGTTGTCGCTGACTTCGAGCTGGAACAGGGTGGCGCCGTAGTCGATCAGCAGGTCGACCCGCGTTGCCTGGGAATGGCGCGCGGCATTGAACAGCGCCTCGCGCGCGATGACCAGCACCTCGCAGTGCACATGGTCGAGCAGCGGGCGCGCCGCCTGCGTCACCGACAAGTGGAAGCGCTCGTTCAGCAGCACCGTGCCGTACTGGCGCAGCACCTGGGCCAGGTTCTCCGCCTCGCCGTCGCCGCGCAAGTCCATGATGTAGTTGCGGCCCTCGGCCATCAGCTGGTCGGCCAGCTCCAGCGTCTGCTCGATCCTGGCCTTTTCCTCGCTGTCGCGGGGCAGCAAGGCAGCCTGGCGGTCGAAGAACATGATCAGCCCCTGCACGCTTTGCAGCAGCGTGTCGTGCAAGCCGCGCGCGATGCGGGCGCGCTCGGCCAGGCGCTCCTGCTGCAGGTCGCGCATGCGTTCCGTCAGCTGGCGCACGCGCAAGGCATACAGCGCCAGCAGCGCCAGTGCCGCTGCCGCCAGCAGCAGGGCGTCGAACCAGCCGGTCTGGGTGAACGACGGCAGGATCTCCAGCTGCATGCTGGCGCCGTCTTCATTCCACACGCCGTGCTCGTTGGCCGCCGTCACGCGGAAGCGATAGCGGCCCGGCTGCAAATTGGTGTAGAAGGCCTCGCGCCGGCCTTGTACCTCCTGCCATTCCTGGTCCACGCCCTCCAGGCGGTAGCGGAAGCGCACCCGTTCCGGCATCGACAGGCTGAGCGCCGTGAAAGCGATGGCCAGGTCCTTGCTGCCCTTGGGCAGCTGTAATGCAGGCAGCGGCAGGTAGGATGCGCCACCCGAACGCAGGGCGCGGATCTGCACCGCCGGCGCCAGCGTGTTGCGCGCGATGTTGGCGGGATCGATGCTGGCAATATTGTTGGCGGTCGAAAACCACAGCTTGCCGTCGCTGCCCTGCACCAGCGAGGGCAGGGGGCGGAACTGCTCCGCGCTGCCCAGCAGGCCGTCCTGGGCATCGAAGCGCTCGAACTGCGGCAGGTAGGCCGGGTCGGTCAGCAAGCGCGTGAGCTGCGCGGCCGACAGGCGCGAGATGCCGTCGATGCCGTGCAGCCACAGCTCGCCATGCGCCGTGCGCGCGATGCCGGAAATGCCGCGCAAGCCGGCTTCCACCGCATGGTAGCCGGCGCTGTCGAACCAGCCCAGGCCGAACTCGCCGCCGGCCCACATGCGCGGGCCGTCAGCCTGCAGCGCCAGCACGTTGCCGATGCCCACGCCCTGCTCGGGGCCGAAGATGCGCGCCCGGCCATCCTCGATGACGGCGATGCGGCTGCCCAGGTAGCCGACCCAGATGCGCCCTTGCTCGTCGCTGGCCACGGCGGGCGCCAGGCCCTGCGGCAGGCCGGCCACGCCGCCATCCTTGCGCCAGTTGTTGCCTTCGGCCATGAACAGCCCCTTGCGCGAAAGCGACAGCCACATGCGGCCCGCGCGGTCCAGCGTCATGGCCTGCACGTCGTGCTGCGCGTGTTGCGGCGGGTGCGGATAGCGGGTCAGCAGGCCGGAGGGCGCGCGGCGCCAGCGCTCGCTGTCGGTGCCGAACCAGAGCGCGCCGTCCGGGGCGCGGTAGGCGGCGGTCATGCTGCCGGCTTCGCGCCGCAGGCGCAGGCCTTCGCTGCTGTAGCTGTAGACCGCGCCCGCCATATTGCTGACCAGGATGCGGCCCTCGCTGTCGGCCAGCATGCCCGGATGGTCCAGTTCCTCGGGCGTGGCCAGCAGGCGCAGGCGGTTGCGGCGCAGCCGGTCCAGGCCGGCCGAGGTGCCGATCCAGATATTGCCTTCGCGGTCTTCGAACCAGGTCTGCGGCAGGCCGCCGCTGATGCCGCTCTCGCGCGTCAGCTGCTGCGCCGCATCGCCTTCGGCAGCGCCGTCGCCGGCCAGGCGCTCCAGCGCGTGGGCCTTGAGCAGCCACATGGTCCCGTGGCGGTCGAAGTGGATGCCGTTGGCCGCCACTTCCGCCTGCGGCGCGGCGCCGCTGGCCGGGGCCCGGTCCTGCAGGCGGTAGCCGCGGTCGTTGCCGTCCGTGGCCCACATGGTGCCGTCCGGCCCTTCGGCCAGCGACATCAGGTCGAGGTAGGGCCAGGCGCGCCGGAACTGCAACTGGCCCGGCTCGCGCCAGTAGACGCCGCCCCGCACCGACACCCACTGCCGCCCGTTGCGGCTGAACAGGATCTGGCGCGCGCCGCCGTCCGGCAGCCCGCTTTCGGGCCCGACCCGTTGGAAGCGGCCGGCGCCGGGCCTGAGCTGCGCCAGGCCGCCGCCGGCCGCGACCCAGATGGCGCCGTCCGGGCCCTCCGTCAGGCTCAGCACCGCCGATGCGGGCAAGCCTTCGGCCGGCGTGAATTCGCGCACCTTGCCGTCCACGAAGGCGGTGACGCCGCCGAAGCGGTGCCCGATCCACAAGCCGCCGTCGCGGGTGGCCAGCAAGCCCATGGTGCTGGTCGACTGCAGCCGGTGCCCGGCCAGGCTTTCGATGCGCTCGAAATGGGCGCCGTCGAAGCGGTGCAGACCGCCGGGCGAGGCGATCCACAGCCAGCCGTCGCGCGTCTGGGCGAATTTGACAACGTCGCTGGGCGCGCCCTGCAGGCGGGTCCAGGCGGTATGGGTGTAGTCGGCCAGCAGGCGCGCCGGCGCGGCCTGCGTGGCGCAGCTTGCTGCCAGAGCGAGGGCAGCGATCAGGGAGCGGAGAAACATTCCGCTAGTGTAGGTGATTCGCGCCCGCCCTATAAACGCGAAAGGTCGGGCCCGCCGCTGGGGCCCAGCCAGGTGGCGGCGAATCGCTTGTGCGCAGCGGCGGCGGCGGCCTTGTCGCCGCGTTTCTCGTACACCGCGGCCAGGCCGCGCAGGGCCCAGCCATTGCTCGGCGTTTTGGCGAACGAGGCGCGGAACGCCGCTTCCGCTTCTTCCAGCTTGCCGGCCTTGAGCAGCGCCGCCCCCAGCGACTGGCGCACCGGGTAGTACCAGTACGGCGGCTCGGTATAGGGCAGCGCATCCTGCGCCGCCACCGCCTGCGTGAACAGGGCGATCGCGCCGGGCAGCTCGCCCTTCGCCTCGGCCAGCTTGCCCGCTGCCACCAGGCGCGCGGTGCGCACGATATCGGCGCCGGGCACGCCCCAGTCCTGCAGCGGCTTGAAGTCGGCCTGTTGCTCGATGGCGGCAATGCGGTCAACCTCGCGCTGGCTGTCGTCCCACATCGCCGTGCGCGCAAAGCCGACGGCGCGCGCGTAATGCCACATCGCGCGCAGCAGCACGAATTCCTCGGCCGGAGCCGGCAGCGCCAGCAGCGTGCCGGGGCTGCTGAACTGCACGTGGGCGAAGTAGGGCGCGGCGCGCACCGGCTGCAGCGGCGGAATCGCGCGCAGCTGTTCCGGGCTGATCGACTGCTCCAGGCGTTGCGTCGCCTGCAGTGCGGCCTTGCCGTCGCCGCCCATCAGCGCCGAGACCATCGCGAAGTGGATGTTGTGCGGATAGTAGGCGCCCTTGTACACCGGGTCGCTGGCGGCGCCGCGGAAGTAGGTTTCGTCAATGGCAATGGCATCGAGATTCGCCTGCAGCGCGTCCTTGTACAGGCCGACGCGGTAGTAGATGTGCGACGGCATGTGCACGATATGGCCGGCGCCGGGCATCTGCCTGGCCAGCTGGCGCGCATGGGGCAGGGCTTTTTCGGGATGGGTCGAGGCTTCCATCGCGTGGATGTAGTAATGGATGGCGCCGGGGTGGCTGGGATTGCGCTCCAGCACCCGCTCCAGCGCATCGACCAGCTCCTGCGTGCGGCCTTTCGGGCTGGCGCCGCCCGCTTCCCAGTAATCCCAGGGCGACAAGTCCATCAGCGCTTCGGCGAACAGCACCTGCACCGTGTCCTCGTTGGGGAAGCTGCGCGCAGCGTCGGCCATGGCGGCGGCATAGGCCTGGTCCAGCGCTGCGCGGTCGGCTGGCGGCTGCGCGGCGTAGCGCCGGTTGACGGCGCGCACCAGCGCCTGTTCCACCGGGCTGGCGCTATTGGCTGCCGCCGCTGCGCGCTCGGCTGCCGCAAACGCCGGCCCCGCCATGTCGGGAAACATCGGCGCATTGATGTTCGGCCCCAGCACCAGCGCCTCGCCCCAGTGGCACATGGCGCACTGCGGGTCGGCCTGCTGCGCGGCGTGGAAGGCGCGGGCCGCTTCCGCGTGGTTGAAGGCGAACAGCAGGCGCAGGCCCTGGTCGAAGTAAGCCTGCGCGCGCGGGCTGCGCGTGGTGATCGAGAAATGCAGCTTGCCCAGGTCCTTGTACAGCGGCGGCGGACCGCCTGCCTGCGCCTGGCGCGCCTGCTGCGCCGGCTTGAAGGGCGCCGTTTCGGCCGGCGCCGCCAGCGCCAGCAACAGCGGCCGGCCGCCGGCCGGATTGGCGCATAGCGCGCCATCCAGCAGCGGATCGAAGGCCGGCTCGCGTACTGCCTGCGAGCCGGCAGGGAGGGCGCCGGCCGCCAGGCACAGCATGAAGGGCAGGGCACGGGCGGCCGGCATGTCAGCTCTCCTTGTCAGTGGTGCAAGGGCTTGCCGGCAGCCTGGCCGGTGGTGGCCGGGTGCAGGGCATGCTCCAGCTTGCTGGTGTCGTAGTAGGCGCGCAATGAAGCGACTTTATTGTCGCGCATCTTGAAGACGTGGACGAACGGATTCTCGTAGGCGATACCCGTGCTGCGGGCAATCCAGCTCGAGTCGCCGGTCACCACCACGGTATCGCCTTCCTGCACCATGGTCTTCGGTTCGAGGTAAGTGCACTGCGTGGTCTCATTCAACTTCACGAAGAATTCGGCTATCTGCTGCTTGCCTTGATAGCTGCCACCTATGGGCAGGTAGTCGGAGTCGGGATTGATCATCTCCGCATCGTCGTTATAGCGTTCGAGCAGGCCTTTCAGGTCGCCTGCCGCGAATAGCTTGTAGCCTTCACTGATGAACTTTTTGGTGTCCATGACATCCCCCAAACACCGGCACCTGCAGCGGCATGCCGCAGGCTGCCGATCAGATAAGCCTAGTACGCAGGGGGCAGATGTCAAGCTCAGCGCGGGGCGCCGAATACCTGGGTCCAGTAGGCTGCCGGGCGCTTGCCCTGGCGGATGGCGACGCCGGCGCCGAACTCGGTGAAGCGCGGGTTCATCAGGTTCAAGCAATGGCCGGGACTGTTGATCCAGCCGGCCACGGCCTCCGTCGCACTGGACTGGCCGCGCGAAATGTTTTCGCCGATATGGCGCCAGCGGTAGCCTTGCGCTTCGGCGCGCTGTGACACCTCGTTGCCCTGCTTGTTCTTATGGGCGAAGTAGCCTTGCTGCGCCATGTCCTGGCTGTGGGCCAGGGCGGCCGCTGCCAGGTCCTTGTTCCAGGCCAGCGCCGGCGCAGCGTCCATCCAGGTGTCGCCGCATTGGCGCGCCTGGGCGCGCGCCGCATTAGTCGCCCTGAAGACCTCCCGCGCTGCATCGGCCATATCGGGCAGCAGCATCAGCGGGTTCGGCGCCGGCACCGCCAGCACGATGGTCCATTCATTGCCTGAGCGGTGGGCGCCGATCTCGCGATAGCGCGCGCTGCCCAGCGTGGCGCAATACGAGTCGCGCAGGGCCTCGAAGGCGCTGCGCGCGTCTGCGGGGCCCTCCACATTGACCGCGTCGGCGACTTCCGGGTCGTAGCCGGCGCTGTCCAGCGCCGCCAGCAGGATCATGCCGGGCCGCAGCGCGATGCGCGACAGTACCGGCTTTGGCGCCAGCACCGCTACGGCGGGGCGCTGCTTGCCCTGGCAGGCGGCCGGCGCGGCACGCCAGGCGTTGACCATCGCCACAAGTTGTTCGGCATCGCCGGCATGGGCAGGCGGCAGCAGCGTGGCGAGCGCGGTTGCGAGAATAGCAAGTCTCTTCATGCAGGCACTATACGCGCTCTGCTAAACTTGCGGGCAACAAAGGAGTGTGACAATGGTTTCATTGCAAGAACAATTGATGAAGGCTGGCCTGGTCGACAAGAAGAAGGTCAACAAGGTGCAGCAGGAAAAGTCCAAGCAGCACAAGGAAGAACTGCGCAGCGGCACCAAGGCCGTGGACCAGACGCGCGAGGCGGCCCTGGAGCAGCAGCGCAAGAATGCCGAGCGTGCGCGCGAGCTGAACGCGGCGCGCGACGCGGCTGCCACCCAGAAGGCTATCCTGGCCCAGGTGGTCCAGATGGTGCAGCAGCACCGCCAGCCGAAAGGCAACGGCGATGTCGCCTACAACTTCACCATCGGCAGCAAGATCGAGCGCATTTACGTATCGGATAAGGTGCAGCAGCACCTGGTCAACGGCCGCCTGGTGATCGTGGTGCTGGACGGCGTGGCCGAACTGGTGCCGAAAGTGGTGGGCGAGAAGATCGCCGAACGGGCACCGGAAGTGGTGGTGGCGGTCAAGAAGGCCGCCAGCGAGCAGCCGGCGGAAGACGATCCTTACGCCGACTACAAGATCCCGGACGACTTTACCTGGTAAGCAGCACCCCGGCTTCGGCGGACACGGTGAACGGCACCGTCGCGCCGCCATAGCCGGCCCAGTTGCGCAAATCGAAGCTGCCGCCGCCCGACATGCGCTGTCCCTGCAGGTTCAGGTAGGTCAAGGGCTGCTTTGGCTTGCACACTTGCGGCAGGCCGACCGATTGCAGGAAGGTGACCGAGCCCGTGCCCACGCGCGTGCCCTTGCCGTCTTCCACCAGCAGCGCCGTTTCCACGTCCACCCCGATGCCGCGCGCCATGCCGGCCCAGCCATCATTGACGATGCGGGCGATGAAGGCCACCAGGCGACCCATGCGGTCGCGCGTGTCGAAGTGGGCGTCGGTAATCACGCTGCCCAGGTCGGGCAGCAGCAGGAAGTCGCGCTCAAGCGTCATGCGTTTGTCGTAGGGATTGGCCAGTGCTTCAGCCGAGGTGATGCTGCCGTTCAGTGCCGCAAAGCCGAAGCGCCCCATCAGGGCCAGGCCGGCGCTGGTGCCGCCGATCGGGATCTTGCGCCCGGCCAGTTCCTGGATCGCAGCCTGCACTGGCGTGCCCTGCCAGAAGTTGATGTAGTCCGACTGGTCGCCGCCGGCGATGAACAGTTCTTCCGCATTGCGGATGCGTTCGGCCACGAAGGGATCGTTGGCGGCATCGCGGCTCGGGATCACCAGCGTTTCCACCGATTGTGCCCCGCCCATGGCGAAGATATAGGGGTTGTAGGCGTCGGTGCCGCGGCTGCGGATCACCACGAAGTTGCCGCCGCCGCCTTTCTGGATCATCCAGGCAAAGACGGCATCGACGTCCGGCCCGCCACCCATCAGCACCAGGCTGGGTTTTTTAGGCTGCGGCAGGACGACGTTGGTGGGATCGCCCACCGCGTAATACTGGTAAGGCTTGCCGGCGTGGGCGGGTGCTGCCAGCGCGGCGGCCAGCAGCAGGAAGACAGCAGACAGGCGGTGGAGGCGTGGCATAGCGATGCTCCCGGGCTGGTGGAAACCTGCCCAGCCATTGTACGCCCGTCACTTGCAGGAATTTAGCTGCGGGCTGGAATATTCAGGCCGCGCGCCACAGCCGGGCGGTCGAGGAAGGCGGCCAGCACGCGGCGCACGTTGGCGAATTTCTCGAAGCCCACCAGGTCGCCGGCGCCGTAGTATTCCACCAGGTTGCGCACCCACGGGAAGATCGCAATATCGGCGATGGTGAACTGCTCGCCCATGATCCACTTGCGGCCTTGCAGGCGCTGCTCCAGCACGCCGAGCAGGCGCGCCGATTCGTTGATGTAGCGGTCGCGCGGGCGCTTGTCTTCGTATTCCTTGCCGGCGAACTTGTGGAAGAAGCCCACCTGGCCGAACATCGGGCCGATGCCGCCCATCTGGAACATCACCCACTGGATGGTTTCGTAGCGCGCGGCCGCGTCCTGCGGCATCAGCTTGCCGGTTTTCTCGGCCAGGTAAAGCAGGATGGCGCCCGATTCGAACAGCGGCAGCGGCTGGCCGCCCGGACCGTCCGGGTCGATGATGGCCGGGATCTTGTTGTTCGGGTTAAGCGACAGGAACTCCGGCGACATCTGGTCGTTGCTGTCGAAGCTGACCAGGTGCGGCTCGTAAGCGAGGCCGGTTTCTTCCAGCATGATCGATACCTTGACGCCGTTCGGCGTGGACAGGGAATACAGCTGCAGGCGTTCAGGATGTTGGGCGGGCCATTTGGCGTTGATGGGAAAGTCGGTAATGCCAGTCATGCTCAATCTCTCGCGGTTGGACAATGAACCGCGATTATGGGGCAATCCGGTTTTTCATGCCCAAGCCGGGTTATTATTGCCAAGCAATTAACTTTGCGCATACCGATAACTAGGAGACAAGATGAGACAGCATGTTTTATCCCGTATTCTGACGTTGGTCCCGTTCGCGCTGCTGGCGGCCTGCGGCAGCAGCAGCGACGATCCCCCCGCGGCGCCCACTCCCCCACCGATTACCGGCACCACCTATGTCGCATCGATCCGCTATACCTCCTACGGCGTCCCGCACGTCAAGGCGGAGACTTTCAAGGGAGCCGGCTATGGCTACGGCTACGCCTTCGCCAAGGAGAACATCTGCCTGTACGCGGAAGAACTGGTGACCCTGCACGGCGAGCGCGCGAAATACTTTGGCGGCGCCAGCGGCTATCTGGGCCAGCTGGGCGACACCTTCGGCAATATCGATTCCGACTTCTTCTACAAGCTGCAGTTCACGCCGGCGCTGGCGGCCAAAATCAAGGCCGCCTCCAGCCAGGATGCGCAAGACCTCACCGCCGGTTTCGTGGCCGGCTACAACCGCTACCTGAAGGAGACTCCGCTGGCCAGCCTGCCGGCAGCCTGCAACAGCGCCGTCTGGGTGCAGCCGATGACGGAGGATGATGCCTACCTGCGCTTTGCCCAGGCCGCGATGGCCGGCAGTTCGCTGGCCTTCATCAAGCAGATCGGTTCCGCGCAGCCGCCGAAAACCGCCACGGCCGCGCTGCTCAAGCGCAGCAAGCCGCGCCTGCTGGCCGCCTCCGATTACGCCAATTCCTCGATTGCAAAAGGCTTGCAGGCCATCCAGGAGCACACCATCGGCTCCAACGGCTTCGGGCTGGGCAAGGACGTGACGCAGTCCGGCAAGGGCATGGTGTTCGGCAACCCGCACTTCCCGTGGTGGGGCGCGTTGCGCCTGAACCAGCTGCACCTGACCGTCACCGGCAAAGGCTACGACGTGTACGGCGCCACGCTGCTTGGCGTGCCGCTGCCGCTGATCGGCTTTAACGACAAGGTGGCGTGGACCCACACCTTCTCCACCGACAACCGCTTCACGCTGCGCTACCTGGCGCTCGACCCGAGCAGCCCGACCCGCTACATCAAGGACGGCAAGCCGGTGGCGATGACGGCGGTGCCGCTGACCATCAGCGTCAAGGGCGCCGACGGCGCGCTCACCTCGCTGTCGCGCACCCTGTACACCACCGAGTTCGGCCCGATGCTGATGGACAGCTCCTTCGCCTGGGGCACAACGTCGGCGTTTGCGATCCAGGACGCGAACCTGGCCAACCATAAGCTGATCGACCAGGTCATCCTGAACGGCAAGTCCACCAGCGTGGACAGCCTGCGCACGGCGGCGGCAACCCATGTCGCCATGCCGTGGGTGAACACCATGGCCGCCGACAAGGCCGGCGATACCCTGTACGGCGACTTCTCGGTGGCGGCCAACGTGCAAGATGCCCAACTGGCCGGCTGCGTTCCCGGTGCGGCGCAAGGCGCGCCATTCCAGGACATCATGGCCACCACCGGCGTGGTGGTGATGGCGGGGACGACCTCGGCCTGCGACTGGTCGGGCGCGATCGGCGCCGCCCAGCGGCCCTGGGTCAAGCGCAGCGACTACATCCTGAACGCCAACGACAGTCACTGGTGGCCGTCCGCCAGCACCTTCCTCACCGGTTATCCGAAGATCATCGCCACCGGCCCGAATGTGGAAGGCGCGCCGCAGAACAACCGCACCCGTACCGGCCACGCCATCGTGCGTGACCGCCTGGCCAGTGCCGACGGACTGCCGGGCAACCGCTTCACCATGGCCAACCTGCAGCAGATTTACTTGCAGGCACGCTTCTTCAAGGCGCAGAAATGGCTGCCGGAATTCACCGCCGCCTGCCTGGCTTCCAGCACCGCCACGGCGGCGGCCAAGGATGCCTGCACTGTGCTGCAAGCATGGGACAAGACCCATGCGCCAGGCAGCGCCGGCGCCATCCCGTTCTTTGAGCTGTATGCAGCGCTGGGCGAACTGAATGCGGCTTCGTGGTGGAGCGTGCCGTACAACCCGGCCGACCCGCTGGAGACGCCGCGCGGCGCCGCAGGCATCGCCGCCGCCATGGCGAAGCTGGAGGCGCTGGTCGCCAGCAGCCAGTTCGATACCGCAGCCAAGCGCCGCACCCGCCCGGAAGAAGTGCAAACCCTTTCGCGCCCCGACGGCAGCCTGGCCGTGCCGGGCGGACGCTATACCTTCATGAACTGGCGCGGCGTGAAGAACCAGATCTATCCCGGCATCTGGATCTACACGGCCGATTCGAAAACCAACGCCGGCGCCTACGGCAACAGCTATATCCAGTTCGTCACCTGGGACGATAGCGGGCCGGTAGCGGAAGGCATCCTGACCTACAGCCAGTCCTCCAACCCGGACAGCCCGCATTTCAATGACGAGACCAAGCTGTACGTGAAAGGCCAGTGGATCAAGCTGCCCTATACCGAGGCCCAGATCACTTCCGACCCGGGCTACAAGCTGGTTGAGATCTCGGAGTGAATCTCTTTACCCTGATTGGCCAGGCGGCGCCCATGGATTAAAAACGGAGACGCCTGCCGCTTGGTAAGGAGCCGTATCGCGGAACGCCACAATGAAGTTGCGCGATGCGGCAATCGCAGCGATGTAGCCGACCGGCGTGGGAAATCCACGCCCGGCGGATTTTGCTGCCGCGGCCAGTTCCGCATAATGCCGGGCGGCTTCGATATCGAAGGGAAGGATGCGGCTCCTGAACAAACCACATTGGTGTCGAGGACGATCATTCGAGCGTCAATGGCTCGGCAGGTTTGCTGTCACGGGCTTGAGCTATGGTTTCGATGTCCTTGTCTGTAATGCCGATTTCGCGGCCGAGTGCAGACAAGGCTTCGCCCATGCGGATTCGCGTTTCCGGTTTTACTGCGCTGGCCAGAATTTCCCGCACTTCAGCCTCGGTGCTGCGCCCATTTCCGGCGGCACGCACCCGGAGCGCCCGGTGGACTTCATCGGGAAGGTTGCGAATTGTTAACATTGCCATCGAATCCCTCCGACAAATGCTGTGGATGCATTCATCCTAAACAGATGAATGCAAGCTAGCAAGCGCCGATTGCAATGAATTACGCGGCTCGGCGCGCGGCGCGGCAGGCTTCGAGCTGGGTGCGCAGCTCGGCGGCTTCGGCCAGGTAGTTGTCGCGCGCCGTGGTGGCGCCGACCAGCTCCATTTCCGCCGCCAGCTTGGCATCGGACAGCGTGGCCGCGATGGCGACGCTGCGTTCGAGCTGGCCGCGCAGGTCGGCGATCTGGGCATCCTTGCCTTCGATCGCCAGTTGGTCCTTGGCCTTGCCGACCAGGGCGTCCGCCGCGATATTGCGGGCGTTGCGCAATTCCCCATTCAGGCGCGTGATCTGGTCTTCGTTTTCTTCCAGCGTGGCGTGGGCGGCTGCCAATTGCGCACGCAGTTCTTCGATCTCGCTGCGCAGGGGGCTGCCCGCTTCCTGGGCGGCTTGTTGCACCCAGTTGCTCAGCGCCGCCTTGACCGATTCGGGGATTTCGAGTTGGGGGATGTCGTGCTCTGCCATGTCCGGCTCCGGTGAGGTGTCCACAATCCAGACACGATACCCCTCGATTTGCCGCAGGGCAATGGATGAAAGGAAACTGAAAGCTCCTGTTTGTTACCCTGAAATTTGCTTCTTGGTAACAAGCCAGGGCTAACAATAATAGGGAGACAATCATGGGCTGGTTCTACCACCTGAAGATCGGGAAGAAGCTACTATGCGCGTTCAGCCTGGTCATCGCCTTCACCTGCGTGATGGGGCTGTTCTCCATCGTCGAGCTGGTCAAGGTCAGCAAGTCCTCGACCGACATCGCCACCAACTGGCTGCCGGCAGTACGCTGCGTGGGGCAGGTGCAGACCTCGCTGGCCCGCTACCGCATTTCCGAGGCCAGCCACATCCTGGTGGATGAAGGCGAGGAAATGAGCACCATCGAAAAATCGATGGCCGGCCGCCTGGACACCATGCGCAAGCAACAGGAATTGCTGGCCGCGCTGGTGACCGATGCCGAAGAGTCACGCATTTACGCCGACCTGAAACAGGACATCGATGCCTACCTGGCGCAGAGCGCAAAATTGGCCGCGCTGTCGCGCGCCGGCAACAAGGAAGAGGCGCGCCTGCTGTTCCGTGGTGCTTCCAACAAGATTTACCGCAAGCTCAATGAGCAGTTCGAAGCGCTGTCGAAATATAACGACGAAGGCAGCAGCGGCGCCGAAAAAGCCGCAGCGGAACGCTTCGAGATGTCGCGCAAGCTGATCATCGGCATGCTGGCCGCGCTGCTGGTGGTGGGCGTGCTGCTGGCGCTGTGGGTGGCGCGCATCGTGGCGGCGCCTTTGAATGAGGCGGTAGCGGTGGCGCAGCGCGTAGCGGGCGGCGACCTGAGCGCCAGCATCAAGGTCGAATCGCGCGATGAGACAGGCGCGCTGATGCAATCGCTGCGCGAGATGAACGATAGCCTGGCGCACGTTGTGGGCCAGGTGCGCGGCGGCACCGATGCCATTGCCACCGCCTCGGCGCAGATCGCCAGCGGCAACCTGGACCTGTCGGCCCGCACCGAGAGCCAGGCCAGCTCGCTGGAAGAGACGGCATCGGCCATGGAGGAGCTGACCTCCACTGTGTGCCAGAACGCCGACAACGCGCGCGAAGCCAAGCAGCTCGCGCAGTCGGCATGGAACGTGGCCAGCGATGGCGGCAAGGTGGTGCAGCAGGTGATCCTGACGATGGAAAACATCAGCGCCGCCTCCGGCAAGATCGTCGACATCATCGCGGTCATCGACGGCATTGCGTTCCAGACCAACATCCTGGCTCTGAATGCGGCGGTGGAAGCGGCGCGTGCCGGCGAGCAGGGACGCGGTTTTGCCGTCGTCGCATCGGAAGTGCGCAACCTGGCCCAGCGTAGCGCCTCGGCGGCCAGGCAGATCAAGCAATTAATCGACGACTCCGCGCGCGAGGTGAATACCGGCACCCGGCTGGTGCAGCAGGCCGGCAGCACCATGGAACAGGTACTAGCCAGCGTGCGCCGCGTCAGCGACGTGGTGGCGGAGATCTCGGTCGCCAGCGCCGAGCAAAGCACCGGCATCGATGAAGTCAACCGCGCCATCGGCCAGATGGACGAAGTGACGCAGCAGAACGCCGCCCTGGTCGAACAGGCCGCTGCTGCAGCCGGAGCGCTGCAGGAGCAGGCCGACCAGCTGGCGGGCGTGGTCAGCCAGTTCCGCCTGGCCGGCATGCCGGGCCGGCAGCTGGCGCTGCGCTAGGCGCCTCCCTGCATAATGAAAACCACCTTCGGGTGGTTTTTTTTTGTTTTTCGGGAACGCAGGCGCAACGCGCGACATCCAATGTCTTGAAAACAGCCAGAAACGGGGAGCCCCATGAACGACCTAGCCGCATTCGAACAGCTGATGCGCCGCCATAACCGCGCCCTATACCGCACCGCGCGCAGCATCGTGAAGGACGATGCGGAAGCCGAGGACGTGCTGCAGGAAGCCTACCTGCTGGCTTTCCGCGCGATGGCCGACTTTCGCGGCGAAGCCAGCATGTCGACCTGGCTGACCCGCATCGTGATCAATGAAGCCATCGGCCGCACGCGCCGCCGCAGCGCCGAGATCATCCCGCTTGACGTGGAGGACACAATGGACGAACACCAGGAACGACCGGAGCAGGCCTTGCTGCGCAGCGAGGCGCGGCGCCTGATCGAGCGCAAGATCGATGGCCTGCCCGACAGCTTCCGCACGGTGTTCGTCCTGCGTGCGCTGGAGGAAATGACGGTGGAGGAAACCGCCGCCTGCCTCGCCATCCCGGAAGCCACCGTGCGCACGCGCTATTTCCGCGCCCGCGGCCTGCTGCGTGAAGCCTTGTCGCGCGAACTCGATGTCGCGCTGGAAGATGCGTTTTCCTTCGACGGCGCACGCTGCGACCGCATCGTTGCCAACGTTCTCGAACGGCTGAAAAACTGACCACCCACCACAAGGAGAAAACCATGTCCTTCCTGATTTCCCTCGACGACGCTGCACAGGGCACGCGCCGTTCCTTCCTCTCCAGATCGGGGCTGCTGCTGTCCGGCGCGGCCGTGGCGTTGCTGGCGGGCGAAGACGCCCTGGCCGCCAAAGGCGACAAATCGTCCGACGAAGACGTGCGCATCCTGAACACGGCGCTCGGCGCCGAACTGGAAGCGATTGCCGCCTACCAGCTGGGCGCGGAAAGCGGCCTGCTGCAAAAGTCGGTTCTCGACCTGGCGGTGACCTTCCAGGGCCACCACAAGGAGCATGCCGACATCCTCGCCAAAACGATCGCCAAGCTGGGAGGCAAGGCCGTTAGCGCCAAGGCGAAATATGCCTTCCCGACCGAGAACCTGACATCGCAGACGGACGTGCTGCGCTTTGCCGCGGCACTGGAGAAGGGCGCCGTCAGCGCCTACCTGGGCGCCGTGCCGCTGTTCGGCAACCGCGAGCTGGCCAAGGCGGCCGCCAGCATCCTCGGCGACGAGGCGATGCACTGGGCGGTGCTGCGCAACGCCCTCGGCGAAGCGCCGGTGCCGTCGGCCTTCATGTCATGAAAACCCCGCTTGCCGCACTGGCGCTGGCAGCGTGCAGCGCCACCACGCAGGCCGCGCCGGCTGCCAGCGTGGCCGCTGGCAAGGTGGTCTACGAGCGCTGCCTCGCTTGCCACGCGCTGGCCTACGACCGCACCGGGCCGCGCCATTGCGGCCTGTTCGGCCGCCGCGCCGGCAGCCTTGCAGGATTCCCGTATTCGCAGGCGATGCGGCGCTCGCGCATCGTCTGGAACGAGCAGACACTCAACCTGTTCCTGGCCGATCCGCTGAAGACCGTGCCCGGCACGAGCATGGGCTATGCAGGCGTCAAGGACGACGCCGAGCGCGCCGACCTGATCGCTTACCTGAAGCAGGCTTGCCGATAAACTTGTCCATGGCTTGTTTTGCGGTATCCTCGTTGGATGACCGATGCTTTAGCGCGCCTGCCGGAGCTGTTACTGGACGCCGTCTTCATGGTGGACGAGGGCGGACGCATCGTGTTCGTCAACCCGGCCTGCCGAGCGATCTTCGGCTACGCGCCGGAAGAAATGATCGGCCGCATCATCCTCGACTTCATCCATCCGGATGACAAGGACAGGACCGTGGCTGAAATGGGACATGTGCTGAACGGCCGTCCAGGCCTCGGCTTCGAGAACCGCTACCTGCGCAAGGATGGCAGCGTGGCCCACATCATGTGGACCGCGCGCTGGTCGCCCGAAGACCGCTTGCGCATCGGCGTGGCGCGCGAGATCAGCGAGCGCAAGCTTGCCGAGCAGCGCCAGGCCGGCATGCTGGCGCTGGCCACGGCCGCCCATGGCGCCGACAGCCTGCCCGAACTGTTCCGCAGCTTCGACCAGATCCTGCAAGGCTTGCTGCCCTTGCGCGGCATGGTGGCCGTGTTGCAGCCGGGCGAGCGGCTGGCCTATGCCAGCACGCCGGAACGGGCCGCGCGGCTCGACGCGACAGGCTGGCACCACGTCACCTTGTCGGGTTCCGGCATCGCGTTCGGCGAATTGCGGCTCGACCTGGGCCAGCACGGCGCGCTGTCGGCGAGGGAAATCGATCTGCTGGAATTTACTGCCGGCCAGGCCGGCGCCGTCATCGAAAGGCTGGCGCTGCATGCCGACCTGGCCCACGCCGCGCGCTACGACGAGCTGACCGGCCTGCCGAACCGGCGCCTGTTCCAGGACCGCATCCTGTCCGCCATTGCGCGCTGCCGGCGCGGCCAGTCGCGCGGTGCGCTGCTGTTCATCGACCTCGACGACTTCAAGCAGGTCAACGACCAGCATGGCCATGTGGTGGGCGACCAGCTCTTGCATGCCATTGCCCGCCGCATCACGTCCTGCGTGCGTGAATCCGATACGGTGGCGCGCATCGGCGGCGACGAATTTGTCGCCCTGCTGGAAAACGTGGCCGGCCATGCCCAGGCAGAGGCCCTGGCCAGCAAGATCCGGCAAGTGATTGCCACGCCCCTGGTGCTGGCCGGCCGCACCCTGCAGCCACACGCCAGCATTGGCATTGCCCTCTATCCCGAACACGGGGAAGTCATCGACCAGCTCATGCGCCATGCCGACCAGGCCATGTATGTGGCGAAAGCCGCGCGCAAGGCCGCGGCGGCCAGTTAGCGAAAGCACTCGCCGGCCCGTTCGGGCTGGTACAGCACTTCCAGTACGCGCACCGTTGACAACTGGCCATCGGGGCGCGGCCAGTGGATCGTATCGCCTGTTGACAGGCCCAGCAGGGCCGCGCCGATCGGTGTCAGTATGGAAATGGCGTCCGGCACCTGCGCCATGTCCCTCGGATAGGCCAGCGTCAGGCAATGCGCCTCGCCCGAGCCGTCAATGGCGAAGCGGACGGTGGAATTCATCGTCACAACGTCAGGCGGCATGTCCTCCGGTGCGCGGATATCGGCGCGTGCCAGCTCGTCCAGCAGGGCGGGACCGATGCCGGCCAGAGCTTCAATGCGCTCGGCGTCGAGTGATGAAATGGTGATATTGGGTTGCATGCGGAATTCTCCTGGTTTTCGGTTCAGCTTGTTGAGGGAATCGGAGCGGCTCGGCGGGGTGGCGGTGGCCGGAACAATCCGGTCCGGACCCGACCGAGCCTAGGAAAGCCAGGTGGTGACAGGTGTGCGCGATGCGCTCCCGTGCAGGGAAGCAGCGCTGCAGCGTCCTGGGAAGGGGGCCTTGATCATCATGTCAGCGAGTATAGCGCGTTGTGCTGGCTGAAAAGAGCATGCCCCCGCAACTGGGCTGGGTTATCATAATGGACTCGGCCGGGCGCATGAATTCAATGTCCGGCAATTTGCATTAAAGTATCTTGCTGTGCCATTAAATAAGAGTGAATTGTAATAGGGCATTTGCCGGACGCTTTTATTCACTAGAATTGCGGATGTCTGTAATTTCAATTTGTTCAGGCTGTGAAATGGAGGAAAGTTGGTGACCCAACTTTGTATGGAAAACGTTGGTGCACCGCTGGGGACGAAGCGTGTGGACCCTAAAGTGGCGATCCTGTTGGGCACCTTTTGCGGCCAACAGTATCTCGCGGAACAGCTCCGTTCATTTGAATCCCAAACCCATTCAAATTGGGAGGTCTGGACATCGGACGATGGCTCGACAGATGATACCCTGGCGATTCTCGAACGTTTCAGGGGCGCATGGCCTGCTGGGCGATTGTCGATTCATGCGGGCCCGGCTAAAGGATTTGTTTCAAACTTTCTGGCCTTAACTTGCAATGCAAAGATTCAGGCGGATTATTACGCATATTCGGACCAGGACGATATCTGGGAATTAGATAAACTCGAACGCGCCCTGCGGTGGCTTGAAGGCGTTCCGGCCAATGTTCCAGCCCTGTATTGTGCACGCACCAGGCTAATCGATTCCAATAACCGGGAAATTGGACTGTCTCCGTCATTTGGTAACCCTCGCTTTGCCAATGCATTAGTGCAAAGCATTGCCGGCGGTAATACTATGGTTTTCAATAATGCTGCCCGCTCATTGCTCATGCGGGCAGGTGCGCAACTGCCAGTAGTATTCCATGACTGGTGGGTCTATTTGGCGGTGACGGGATGCGGCGGCGAGGTTTTTTACGACCCGGTTCCTACGTTGCGTTACCGGCAACATGGGGCAAACGTGATAGGGGTAAATTCAAGCTGGGGGGCGCGCCTTCAACGCTTGCGAAAATTTTTGCAGGGGCAGCATCGGAAGTGGTACGAGGACAATATTGCAGCGCTTAGGAAGCTGGAAGACCAGCTAACGCCAGAGAACAGGAAAATATTGAGCCATTTCGCCAAAGCTCGAAAAAAAGGCTTAATTTCACGCCTGATTCACCTCAGCCACAGCGGAGTAAGGCGACAAACTTGGCTGGGCAATATTGCACTGTTTGCTGCGGTCTTCTTTAAAAAACTCTAACCTGACGGCGCAATTTAATGAACATACTCGTGACAGGCGGCGCCGGCTATATTGGATCCCATACCTGCGTGGAACTGCTGGCCGCCGGGCACACGATTGTTGTATTTGATAATTTCAGCAATAGCCATCCGGAATCCCTGACCCGCATCGAACGTATCACGGGGCAGCGCCCCATCCTGGTTGAAGGAGACATCCGCGACCAGACCGCCATTGAGCGGGCCTTGCGCCAACATCGGTGCGACGCGGTCATCCATTTTGCCGGTCTGAAGGCGGTCGGCGAATCAGTAGAAAAGCCACTTGCGTACTACGACTGCAATATTGTCGGTAGCCATCGCCTGTTGTCAGCAATGCAGGCTTGCGGAGTTCACACCCTGGTTTTCAGCTCCTCGGCGACCGTCTACGGCGAGCCCCAGCGCTTGCCGCTTACTGAAGATCATCCACTGTCCGCGACCAATCCTTACGGCCGCAGCAAGCTGTTTGTTGAAGACATGCTGCGCGACCTGTATCGTGCTGACCCGAGCTGGGGGATTGCCCTCCTGCGTTATTTTAATCCGGTCGGTGCCCATGAAAGCGGCCTGATTGGCGAGAATCCACAAGGCATCCCCAACAATCTAATGCCTTTCGTAGCCCAGGTCGCGGTGGGCAGGCGCGAATACCTGAATGTCTGGGGTAACGATTATCCGACCAGCGACGGCACCGGCGTGCGGGACTATATCCACGTGGTGGATCTTGCAATCGGGCACCTGAAAGCCTTGCAACGACTCAATACGCCCCAGTGTTTGGAAATCAACCTGGGCACAGGAAATGGTTACAGTGTCCTAGAGGTAGTACGTGCCTTCGAGCGCGCCAGTGGTCAGACCGTTCCGTATCGCATTTCTCCGCGTCGTTCGGGGGATGTAGCGGAATGCTACGCCGACCCAGCGCGGGCCGAGCGCGATCTGGGGTGGAAGGCGGAGCGTGGGCTCGAAATAATGTGCCGCGACCATTGGAACTGGCAAATGCGAAATCCGAACGGCTACGAATGAAAACGGGTAACTGCCGCGTTTAGGCGGGCAGATTCTAAAACGGTGGGCTGAAACCCAAATGCTATAATATTGGCCAATTTTTAAGTCCGCTAGAAAATTATTATTTGGATTCAAGTAATGAATCACATCAAAAAAGCTGTATTCCCAATTGCGGGGCTAGGAACCCGCTTCCTTCCCGCCACCAAGGCATCGGCTAAAGAAATGCTGCCGGTAGTTGATAAACCACTGATTCAATATGCAGTGGAGGAAGCCTATGCTGCCGGGATTCGTCACATGATTTTCGTGACAGGTCGTACCAAGCGCAGCGTGGAAGATCATTTTGATACTGCCTACGAACTGGAGAATGAGCTGGAGCTGGCGGGCAAGACCGAGCTGCTCAATACTGCCCGCAGCATCGCACCGGAGGATATGGTGTGCACCTATGTTCGTCAGCCCCGCGCCCTAGGGCTCGGCCACGCTGTGTTGTGCTCTAAAGAACTCGTCGGCCATGAACCGTTTGCAGTCCTGCTGGCCGACGACCTGATGGTGGGCAAGCCATCGATCATGGCGCAGATGGTTGAACAGTTTTCCGATTGGGGAGCCAGTATTCTCGCCGTGCAAGATGTGCCGCGGGAAGAAACGAAGCGTTACGGGATCGTTAGCGCTGAAGAGGTCACGCAAGACATCGTCAATGTGACTGGAATTGTGGAAAAGCCTAACGCGGAGGTGGCGCCAAGCACGCTCGCAGTTGCGGGGCGCTATATCCTGACGCCAGGGATTTTCAAGGAACTCGAGAATCTTCCGCGCGGGGTGGGCGGCGAGATCCAACTGACGGACGGCATCGCGAATCTCTTGCGCCGCGAAAAAGTGTTTGCCTACCGCTATAAAGGCGCACGTTACGACTGCGGCAGTAAGTTGGGATTTTTGCAAGCCACTGTTGATTTGGGTGCGAGACATGATGAAATTGGCGCCGAGTTTTCAGAGTGGCTGCAGCGGCGCAGATAGTGCCGTGCTGCTGCTGGCTAAGCGGAATTGGCTTGAACTTCTATTCAGCCGCAATTAGGGCACCCGCCTCTCCCTGGCTTCGCACAACGCCGCGATCACGACACCCTAACTCGGCCCGGTCTTGGGCATGGCCGGGTGCAATCAATATATGCAGAAGAAATTAACCCTCTCGATCGTCAGTCACGGTCATCGCGTCCACGTGGCGAACTTGTTGCAGCATTTGGCAAGACTAGGTCGGAGCGATTTTGAAGTCATCCTCACGCTGAACCTGCCTGAGCCTGTGGAACTCGACGGCCTGCCTTTCCCAGTACGGCTGATTCAGAATCCGACGCCGAAAGGCTTTGGCGCCAATCACAACGCAGCATTTCTTGAAAGCGTTGGCGCCTATTTTGTCATCCTGAATCCGGATATCGAGTTGCCGGAAGACCCTTTCGAGCCATTGCTCGAGTTGGCACAAAGGGATTCCCTGAATATCTGTGCCCCGGTAATTCTCGATGCCGAAGGCCGGGTCGAGGACAGTGCACGCAATTTTCCGACACCCTACAGTCTTTTCAAGCGCCTGTTATGTCGATTACTGGGGCGTCCAATTATTGCCGATACCCTCAGGCAGGATGAGGACACCTTGCTGCCGGATTGGGTGGCGGGTATGTTTGTGATGGTGCCACGCGACCTCTACCAACGGCTGGGCGGTTTCAATGACGCCTATTTCTTGTACTTTGAAGATGTCGACTTCGGGGCCCGGGCTCGTCTGGCAGGCTGCCATATCTTGGTATGTAAGCACGCGCGTGTGATCCACAAGGCCCAGCGCGACAGCCATCGGCGTTTGCGTTTCATGTGGTGGCACGTGCAAAGTGCTGCGAAATTCTTCACTTCCCCCGCCTATCTGCGCGTCTTATGGTGGCGCCAGGCCAAGCCTGGATAAGTTGGTAACTAAGACGTAATTTGTGTTTCAGAAGTTGCGCGATGGGTAAAACGGAAGGGCGGGTCTTACCATATGCGGTAGAATTATCGTTTGCCCGAATGGTAAGTGTTTACTTATAACTTGTTTTAGAGGAAGTTGCGATGATTTTAGTTACGGGTGGTGCGGGCTTTATCGGGGCCAATTTTGTGCTGGACTGGCTGGCGCAATCGGATGAAGCCTTGGTCAACCTCGACATCCTGAGCTACGCCGGCAACCGCGAGACGCTAGCTGCCCTGGAGGGCGATGCGCGCCACATTTTTGTGCAAGGCGACATTGGCGATGCGGCCCTAGTGGCGCGCTTGCTGGCCGAGCACCGGCCGCGCGCCATCGTGAATTTTGCCGCCGAAAGCCACGTCGACCGCTCGATCCATGGCCCGGAAGCTTTCATCCAGACCAATATCGTCGGTACTTTCCACCTGCTGGAGGCGGTACGCGCCTACTGGGGCAGCCTGGAAGGCGAGGACAAGGCCAATTTCCGATTTCTGCATGTGTCGACGGACGAGGTGTACGGTTCGCTGGGCAAACAGGATCCGGCATTCACGGAAACCAATCGTTATGAGCCGAACAGCCCGTATTCGGCCAGCAAGGCGGCCAGCGACCACCTGGTGCGCGCCTACCACCATACCTACGGCTTGCCGGTGCTGACCACGAATTGCTCGAACAATTACGGCCCTTACCACTTCCCGGAAAAGCTGATTCCACTGGTGATTCACAACGCGCTGGCTGGCAAGCCGCTGCCGATTTATGGCGATGGTCAGCAAATCCGCGACTGGCTGTACGTCAAGGACCACTGCAGCGCCATCCGCCGCGTGCTGGAAGCGGGCGTGCCGGGCGAAACGTATAACGTCGGTGGCTGGAACGAAAAAGCCAACCTGGATGTCGTACATACGCTGTGCGCCATCCTGGATGAACTGCAACCGCGCACTGACGGGCAGTCTTACCGGACCCAGGTCACCTTCGTCAAGGATCGCCCTGGCCATGACAAGCGCTACGCCATCGATGCCAGCAAGCTGGAACGTGAACTGGGCTGGCGCCCGGTCGAGACGTTCGAGAGCGGCATCCGCAAGACCGTGCAATGGTACCTGGCGAACCAGCCCTGGGTGCAGAACGTTATCAGTGGCAACTACCGCAACTGGATCGAGAAGCAATACGCATGAAGATCCTGCTGATCGGCAAAAATGGCCAGGTCGGGCAGGAATTGCAGCGAACCTTGTTGCCATTGGGTGAATTGGTAGCGTTAGGCCGCGACGGGCTTGACCTGGGCGACCTCGCGGCCGTCAGGCAAGTGCTGGCGGAGCAGGGCGCCAACGTGGTCGTCAACGCCTCGGCCTACACGGCAGTCGACCGCGCCGAGGCTGACGAAGCCGGTGCCATGGCTGTCAACGCCGCCGCTGTCGGCGCGATGGCGGCGTACGCGCGCGAGCACGGCGCCTTGCTGGTGCATTACTCGACCGACTACGTGTTCGATGGCGACAAGACCGAACCTTATGTGGAAGACGACGCCACCGCGCCGCAAAGCGCCTACGGCCGCAGCAAGCGCGCCGGCGAGGAAGCGATCCTGGCCAGCGGCTGCAAGGCCCTGGTGTTTCGTACCAGCTGGGTGTTTTCGGCCCATGGCGGCAACTTCATCAAGACCATGCTGCGCCTGGCCGGCGAGCGCAATCAATTGAACGTGGTGGCCGACCAGGTCGGCGCGCCGACCTCGGCCGAGTTGATCGCCGACGTCACGGCCCTGGCTGTCGCAGCCTATCGCCGCGGCGCCCTGGCTGACGGCATTTACCACCTGACCGCGGCCGGCGCCACCAGCTGGCACGGCCTGGCCAGCTATGCCATCGGGCGTGCCCGGGAGCGGGGCGCCGCCATCAAGGTGGATGCGTCGCAGATCTGTCCGATCCCGACGGAAGCTTATCCCTTGCCTGCCAAGCGCCCGAAGAATTCCCGCCTTGACACCAGCAAGCTGTCCGGCGCCCTCGACCTGCATCTTCCAGACTGGAAGATTCATGTCGACCGCCTTCTCGACCAACTCCCCTGAACGGAAAACCGCATGAAACGCAAAGGTATTATCCTCGCTGGCGGCTCCGGCACCCGCCTCCATCCAGCCACGCTGGCGATCAGCAAGCAATTGCTGCCGGTGTTCGACAAGCCGATGATCTACTACCCGCTCAGCACCCTGATGCTGGCAGGTATCCGCGATATCCTGGTCATCTCGACGCCGCAGGACACCCCGCGCTTCCAGCAGTTGCTGGGCAACGGCGAACAGTGGGGCTTGAACCTGCAGTACGCCGTGCAGGAATCGCCGGATGGCCTGGCGCAGGCTTTCATCATCGGCGAGCGCTTCATTGGCGACGACTTGTCGGCGCTGGTGCTGGGCGATAACATTTTTTACGGCCACGACTTCCAGGACTTGCTGGGCAATGCCATGGCGCGCGACGAAGGCGCCAGCGTCTTTGCCTACCATGTGCAGGATCCTGAGCGCTACGGCGTCGCCGAATTCGACGCGCAGCGGCGCGTGCTGTCGCTGGAAGAAAAGCCGGCCAAGCCAAAGTCGAACTACGCGGTAACTGGCCTGTACTTCTATGACAACCAGGTTGTCGAGCTGGCCAGGAGCCTGAAACCATCGCCGCGCGGCGAGCTGGAAATCACCGACCTGAACCGCCTGTACCTGGAGCGCGGCCAGCTCAATGTCGAAATCATGGGCCGCGGCTATGCCTGGCTCGATACCGGCACCCACGAGTCTTTGCTGGAAGCCAGCCAGTTCATCGCCACCCTGGAGAACCGCCAGGGCCTGAAGGTGGCCTGCCCAGAGGAAATTGCCTTCCGCCAGGACTGGATTGATACGGCAGGGCTGGAACAGTTGGCCCGGCCGCTGGCCAAGAACGGCTATGGCCAATACTTGTTGCGCATCCTGGAAGAGAAGGTGTATTGATGAATGTGACCCGCTTGCGTATCCCCGAGGTCTTGCTGCTGGAACCGAAAGTGTTCGGCGACGAGCGCGGTTTTTTCTACGAGAGCTTCAACCAGACCCGCTTCGACGAAGCGGTGGGCAGGTGCGTGCACTTCGTGCAGGATAACCACTCGCGCTCGGCCAAGGGCGTGCTGCGCGGCCTGCATTACCAGATCCAGCAGGCGCAAGGCAAGCTGGTGCGTGTTGTCAGTGGCAGCGTGTTCGATGTGGCGGTTGACCTGCGCAAGAGCTCGCCAACCTTCGGCCAGTGGGTCGGGGAAATCCTGAGTGCCGAGAATAAGCGTCAGCTGTGGGTGCCGGAAGGCTTCGGCCATGGCTTTGTCGTGCTCAGCGACAGCGCCGAGTTCCTGTACAAGACCACCGACTACTATGCGCCGCAGTATGAGCGCAGCATCGCCTGGAATGATACGGAGCTGGCGATCGACTGGCAGTTCGACGGCAGCCCGGTGCTGTCGGCCAAGGATGCCCAGGGCACGCCCTTGCGTGAAGCCGAGGTCTTTGCCTGATGCAGAATTTCTCGATCGCGCCGGCCGAGATGGCCGGCAGCGTGTGGCGTCACCGCACCTTGCTGCGTTCGCTGGTCCAGCGTGAAGTGGTAGGCCGCTACCGCGGCTCGTTCATGGGGATCCTGTGGTCGTTTTTCAATCCGGTGTTCATGCTGCTGGTGTACACCTTCGTCTTCAGCGTGGTGTTCAAGGCGCGCTGGCAGGCCGGCAGCGCCTCGAAGACGGAATTTGCGCTGGTGCTGTTTGCCGGCCTGATCGTGTTCAACCTGTTTGCTGAGTGCGTCAACCGGGCGCCGGGACTGGTGCTGGCTAACGTCAACTACGTCAAGAAAGTGGTGTTCCCGCTGGAGATCCTGCCGTGGGTCGGGCTGGGATCGGCCCTGTTCCATGCGGCGATCAGCCTGGCCGTGTGGCTGCTGGCCTATGCACTGCTGTTTGGCGTACCGCACGCGACAGTGTTGCTGCTGCCACTGGTGCTGCTGCCGCTGCTGCTGCTGATTATCGGGCTGGGCCTGGCGCTGGCATCGCTCGGGGTCTACCTGCGCGACGTGGCGCAATTCATCGGCATCGTCACCACGGTGCTGATGTTCCTGTCGCCGATTTTCTATCCGGCCAGTGCGTTGCCCGAAGAGTACCGCCACCTGCTGCTGCTCAATCCCCTGACCCTGGTCATCGAGCAGGCGCGCGACGTGCTGTTCTGGGGCCGGGTGCCGGACCTGGCGACCTGGGCCGTATACCTGCTGTGTTCGTCGGTGCTGGCCTGGCTGGGCTTTGCCTGGTTCCAGAAGACGAGAAAGGGATTTGCCGATGTCCTCTGATATCGCCATCAAGGTCGAGAACCTGAGCAAGTGCTTCCAGATCTATGACAAACCGCATGACCGCCTGAAGCAGGCTATTCTTCCGCGCCTGCACCGCCTGGCCGGTGGTCACGGCGGCCAACAGTATTTCCGCGAATTCTGGGCCCTAAAGGGACTGAGCTTTGAGGTCGGGCGCGGTGAGACAGTCGGCATCATCGGTCGCAACGGCAGCGGTAAATCGACGCTGCTGCAAATGATTTGCGGCACGCTCAACCCGACTGGCGGCACGATCAGTACGCACGGCCGCATCGCGGCCCTACTGGAACTGGGTTCCGGCTTCAATCCCGAATTCACCGGACGTGAGAACGTCTATATGAACGCTGCCGTCCTGGGGCTGAGCCACAACGAAACGGAGGCACGCTTCGACGCCATCTTGGCGTTTGCCGACATCGGCGAGTTTATCGAACAGCCGGTCAAGACCTACTCAAGCGGCATGCTGGTGCGGCTGGCCTTTGCCGTGATCGCACACGTCGATGCCGACATCCTAGTGGTGGATGAAGCCTTGTCGGTGGGCGACGCCTTCTTCACGCAGAAATGCATGCGTTTCCTGCGCAACTTCATGAAGACCGGCACCGTGCTGTTCGTCAGCCACGATACCGCTGCCGTGACCAACCTGTGCACGCGCGCCATCCTGCTCGAAGATGGAGCCGTCGCCATGCAGGGCCATCCCAAGGATGTCATCGAGCGCTACTTGGCATCATTATATGAAACGGCACAGGATGACTCCCCAGCCGGAGCCGAGGCACCGACCAAGCCGGATGCGGCAGTGGCCACCGACTACCGTGACATGCGGACGGCGCTGTTCAACGGCTCGACCTTGCGCAACGATATCGAGGTGTTCCAGTTTGAGCCTGACGAGCAGCAGGCCGGATTCGGCAGCGGGGCCGCCGCAATCACCTCGGTTCGCCTGCTCGACGAGAGCGCCGCTCCACTGTCATGGGTCGTGGGCGGCGAAAATGTCATCCTCGAGATCTGCTGCCGGGCTAGCCGAGCGGTACGCCCGATTATCGGCTTCGTGGTGCGCGACCGTCTGGGCCAGGTCGTTTTTGCTGACAATACCTATTTGGCCTACCAATTCGATGCGCCGCTGGTGGGACCAGGCGAAGACGTGGTGGCGCGTTTTGAGTTCCGCATGCCGGTATTGCCGTCGGGAGACTACAGTTTTTCTCCCGCCATCGCCGAAGGTACCCAGGACGAACATGTGCAGCATCATTGGGTCCACGACGCGCTGATGGTGCGCGTGCACGCTAGCTCTGTCTGCCTTGGTCTGATGGGCGTCCCCATGCGCAATATGACCTTATCTGTTTTACCGACTACTGAGACTTTATGAAATTTACAGGGGAACGCTTTATCCCGGAATCAAGTGTGGACGGCGAGTTGGAACATATCCACCGTTACTTGCTGGCCCGCGAGCTGGTGGCGGGCAAACGTGTGCTTGACATCGCTTGCGGCGAAGGCTACGGCTCGCAACTGCTGGCTGAGCGCGCCGCACAGGTGTCGGGCGTCGACATTGCCGCTGAAACCGTCGATCATGCGCGCGCGACTTACGGCGCGGGCAACCTGGAATTCCTGCTCGGCGACTGCGCCGCCATTCCCTTCGAGGCAGGCACTTTTGACGTGGTGGTGAGCTTCGAGACCATCGAACACCATGACCAGCACGAAAAGATGATCAGCGAGATCCGGCGCGTCCTGAAGCCGGACGGGATCCTGGTGATCTCCAGTCCCGATAAGCGCTACTACTCTGATGAGCGCGGCTACGTCAACCAGTTCCACGTCAAGGAGCTGTACCGCGATGAGTTCGTGGGCCTGCTGCGCAATAGTTTTGCCAATGTTGAACTGTATTCACAGCGCCTGCTGTATGGTTCCGCCATCCTGGCCGAAACTGTGGCCCAGCCGGGGCGCACTTACGGTAGGGCGGACGGCGACTTCAGCGTTGCCGACGGCGTGCGCGCGCCACTGTACCTGATTGCCGTGGCCGGGGCGGGTGCCTTGCCGGCCCTGCCGCATGGCGTGTACGAGACCCCGATCGAAAGCAGCGATGCGTTCAAGGAAATGCTGCGCAGTGCAGCAGAACGCGACGGCATGCTGGAGGCTACCAAGGCAGCGTTTGACGACCGCGACGGCCGGCTGGCGCAAGCCACTAGCGAAATTGAGCGCCTGTCGAGCCTGATTTCGGAGGTCAGCGGAACGCTGGTGGCTGTCGTGGCGGACCGCGATTTCCAGCGTGACGGACTGGCGAAACTGGTGGGCGAGCGCGATGCGTTCGCACAGCGGCTGACCGCCGTGCAGGCTGAGCGGGAAGAGCAGGCGCGTGAAATGGCCGCCACACTGGCCGCTGTGGAAGAGCGTACACGGCAACTGGCCGACTCGCTCGGCGAGCGCGATGGTCAGCTGCGGCAGCTGGCTGCCACGGTCGGTGAACGCGACAGTCAGCTGCGCCAGTTGAACGAGCAACTTGGCGATCGGCACAGCCATCTGCTGCAGGCCAACACGGCGCTGGGCGAGCGCGAGGGCCAGTTGCGGCAGGCCGAAGCAGCCTTGGGTGAGCGCGATGCCCGATTGCGTCAAGCACACGAGGCTCTCGATGCGTGCAACAGCCAGCTCAGGCAGGCGGCCGAAATGCTCGGCGAGCGTGACCAGCAGTTGCGCCAGTTGACCGTCGAACTGGCCGAGCGCGCCAGCCAGATCGGTCAGGTGGAGATGGCGCGCAGTGTCGTGGCGCTCGAATCGGAGACCCGGCGCGCCAGCATGGAGCAACTACAAGCACGGATCGCGCAACTCGACAGCGAGCGCGCTAGCGATATGGTGGCGATGGAGGCCAAATTGAAGGAGCGCGATGCGATGAATGACAAACTGGCGGCGGCCATGGCCGACCTGTACCGATCCAAGTCCTGGCGCGTGACGGCACCATTGCGCGCGATGACGCGCCTGTTGGGTAAGGTCAAGCGTCGCGCCAACCTGGCCCGCCAGGCGGCGCCCTCGGCAAGCGCGGCCGCAGCGGTGCCGCTGGCGGCGAACCCGGCCGGCGCAGAAAACAAGCCCTTCCGCATCCTGCTGGTTAGCTATTACTGCCCGACCCGCGCCCACGCAGGCGGCTTGCGCATTCTCGACATGTACGCCCTGATCCGGCAAAAGTGCCCGCATGTGCAGATCGACCTGCTGACCCATCACCGCCCATCGATTGATTGGTCGATCGATGACTTGCCGAAGATCTTCCATAACGTGTATCTGTCGCCGGTCGAGGACTTGACACCGCTCGGACTGGCGGCTTTGCGCGGCTCGGTACTCCCTTACGACGTGGTGGACCTTCAATTCCACCAGAGCGGCTACCATATCGATGCTTTCCGCGCGATTGGCGGCAAAATCCTGTTTACGCCAATGGAAGCCCAGACCAAGGTGCTGTTGCTCGACCTGCGCGCCAAATTCAGCCAGAGTTACGGCATGCGCCTGCTGAAATTCGCATCGGCCATCCGCACTGCGGCGGTTGAGATTGGCTTCACGCAGAAGGCTGACGACGTGGTCTGCGTTTCGCGCGCCGACGCCGCCTTCCTGCGTGCGGTGACTGGCTCGCACCATATCCGCTGGGTCGACACTGGCGTTTCGTCGTTCGAGTTTGCCGAAGCGCTGACGCCTGGCTTCGTCCCGCCCCCGGCTGCCGAGCGCACCTGCCGCGTGCTATATGTCGCCTATTTCGGCTCCGAGACCAACGTCAATGCCTTGCGCTGGTACCTTGACCATGTCCATCCGCAGATCAAGGCCAGCGTTCCCGGCTATGTGCTGACGGTGGTCGGCCGTGGCGATATGACGCCGTTTGCTGCCTATCACGATGAGAGCATCGAGTTCGTCGGCGAGGTGCCGGCGATTGCGCCACATATCGCCGATGCGCGGGTCTGTATCGCACCGGCCCTGAGCGGCTCCGGCTTCCGCGGCAAGGTCAACCAGTACGCGGTACTGGGCTGCCCGAGCGTGGTCTCGCCGATTGCCGCCAAGGGCCTGGCCTACCAGGACGGCATCGATGTTTTCATCGCCGAGACCCCGCAGGCATTTGCGCAACGCTGCGTGCAATTGCTGACCGATATGGAGCTGAACGACCGCATGGGACAGGCTGCGCGCAAGCTGTGCATGGAGCGTTATTCATGGGAATCGAAGTGGCCGGTAATCCGCCGCCTTTATCAATTGGAGAATCAGGCATGAACATGGCGCAGCCCAAAGTAAGCGTGCTGGTGCCGTCGTATAACCACGGCAAGTATATTCGCGAACGCATCGAGTCGATCGTCAACCAGACTTATGGCAATGTCGAGCTGATCGTGATCGACGATTGTTCGGAAGACGACTCGGACCGCGTGATCCGGGAACTTCAGGCAGCCCACGGCTTTCGCTACCTGCCTAACGAACGCAACTCCGGCACACCTTTTGCCGCGTGGGAGCGGATCTGCACGCTGGCTAGCGGCGAGTACATCTGGGTGTGTGAAAGCGATGACGTCGCCGAGCCGACCTTCCTCGAAACCGCAGTCGCGGCCTTGCAGGCGGAACCGGCAGCGGCCCTGTTTTACAGCAGTTCGCTGGTCATCAACGAAGCCAGTGAAACCATTGGTCACACCGACAGCTATTTCCACGAAGTCTGGAAAGACACGCGTTGGGATGCCGATTTCCATACCGACGGCCTGCGCGAGCTGGTGCAATACCAGTTGCGCGGCCAGACCGTTCCCAATATGAGCTCGGCGCTGTTTACTGCGGCCTCGTTCCGCGCCGCGTTCACGCCGTTCCTGCGCCGCCTGCGCCTAACTGGTGATTGGTTGTTTGTCGGCGATGTGATGAAGCACGGCAAGGTGGTGTTCCATCATGGAGCGCTGAGCCGCTTCCGCAAGCATGCCGTGACGTCGCGCGTGCGGGTCAAGTCGGCCCGTTCGCAAGCCGAATTCATCTTGACCAAATACCGCCTGTTCCGAGGCAGTGGCCAGCCGCTGGCTGCCTTTGCGCCACTGATTGGTACCGATGTGGTGCGTTTCCTGTACGAGCCGGCCAGTTGGTTCGACGTGCTCAAGGCATTGCTGCAAGTGTCGTGGCGCGACACATTCGCCGCCGGCGGCTTGCTGTTGCTGTCGACCAGTAAGAACAAGAGTTACCTGAACAAATTCAAAGAACGTTATATTCACGCCAAGAAATGGAGAACTGATGAACAATCCCATCACGATTAACCCTGACGCAAGCATCCTGATTACCGGCGGCACCGGCTTGGTTGGCCGGGCATTGGTGCGGGCGCTGCAGGAGGAAGGTTTCAGCAAGATTACTGCGATCGGCAGCCGCGATTGCGACCTGCGCGATGTGGCAGCAGTGACGCGCTTGATGGAGCAGGTGAAGCCCGAATACGTGTTCCACCTGGCGGCGCGCGTGCATGGACTGGGTGGCAACCTGCGCTACAAGTCGGACATTCTGGTGGACAACGTCCTGATCAATACGAACGTGGTGGAACAGGCGCGCCGCGCCGGCGTGAAAAAGATTGTGGCCATGGGGTCGGGCTGCGTTTATCCCGAGCTCAAGGGCCAGCAGGAATTGTTCGAGAACCAGGTATGGATCGGTCCTCCGCATGGGTCCGAAGATTCCTATGCCCATTCCAAGCGGCTGATGATGGCGCAGCTGGAAGCGGCCCGTGAACAGTACGGCCTGTCGTCGGCCTTTGTCATCAGCGGCAACCTGTACGGCCCGCACGACAGCTTCAATATCGAAGAAGGTCATGTGACGCCTTCGCTGGTGGCGAAGTTCTTTGCTGCCCGTCGCGCCGGCACCGCCGTGCGCGTGTGGGGCAGCGGCGTGGCGATCCGCGACTTCTCGTACTGCGATGACACGGCGGCGGCGCTGATCGCCATCTGGCGCAATCTGGAGGGCGCGGTGAACCTCGGTAGTGGCCAACGCCATCCGATTCGCGACATCGTCGACACCCTGCACGAACTGACTGGCGTGCCGGTCGAATGGGATGCTAGCAAGCCGGATGGCCAGCTGGTGCGTTTCTACAACCTGGACCGCTTGCATGGCACCGGCTTCAAGGCCAAGGTGGCGCTGGCTGATGGCGTGCGCCGCACTTACGAATGGTACGAACAGAACTGGGAAACCGCACGCAAATGAAGACTATGACTACTAAGATGAAATATGCAGCCCTGCTGGTGGCTGGCGTGTTGCTGGCGGCCTGCCAGGACAAGCCGGCGCCGGCTCCCGCCAGCGCCGCTGCTCCCGCCAGCGCCCCAGCCGCGCCAGCGGCCGAAGACTTCAGCAAGATTACCAATCGCCTGGAAGGCGTCGCCTTTGGCGGCGTCGATGCGATCAACGGCGCAGTCCTGAAAGCTGGCGCAACGGTGTCCGTCAAGGGCGACAAGATTGAAATTGCCGGCAACTATGTCGACGCGGTGAAGGGTGAGGCGGCAGCGGGCGTAGTAGTTATGATCGGCGGCAAGCCGTTTACCGCCATCTACGGTGGCGAACGTCCCGACATCGCTAAAGCCCACAGCAATCCCAAGTACCTGAAAAGCCAGTTCTACCTCGAGGTTCCGGCCTCGGCCATTGACAAGGGAACGCAAGAGTTGTCGGTGCACGTGATTGCCAGCGACCGCTCGGGCTATTACGACAGCGGCGTAGTCGCCAAGATCGACTTGCAATAAGCGATTGTGCGACACGGCGGCCTTGGTGGGCCGCCGTTTGTTTGCTATCATTATTCGTTAATTTTCTTACCAACACACTGAATTTAGAGGCGCCAACATGACCAAGAAACGAGTATTTATCACGGGAATTACCGGCATGGTCGGCTCCCATCTGGTCGATTTCCTGCTCGAGGAAACCGATTGGGAAATCTTTGGCCTGACGCGCTGGCGCAGCCCGCTGGACAATATTTCCCACCTGCTGCCACGCATTAATGCCAACGACCGCGTGCACCTGCTGTACGGCGACCTGCGCGACTACTTGTCGATCCACGAAGCGGTCAAAAAAGCCAAGCCGGACTATGTCTTCCACCTGGCTGCGCAAAGCTATCCGAAAACCAGCTTCGATTCGCCGCTGGACACGCTGGAAACCAACGTGCAAGGCACTGCCAATGTGCTGGAAGCGCTGCGCAAGAACGATATCAAGGCCGTTACCCACGTGTGCGCCTCGTCCGAAGTGTTCGGCCGCGTGCCAAAAGAGAAGCTGCCTATCGACGAGGAGTGCACCTTCCACCCGGCATCGCCCTATGCGATTTCGAAAGTGGGCACCGACCTGATCGGCCGCTACTACGCCGAAGCCTACGACATGACTGTGATGACAACCCGCATGTTCACGCACACCGGCCCGCGCCGTGGCGATGTCTTCGCTGAGTCGACCTTCGCCAAGCAGATCGCCATGATCGAAGCTGGCCTGATCCCACCGGTAGTCAAGACCGGTAACCTCGATTCGCTGCGCACCTTCGCGGACGTGCGTGACGCCGTGCGCGCCTACTACATGCTGGTCACGATCAACCCGACCCCGGCAGCCTACTACAATATCGGCGGCACTTATACCTGCAGCATTGCCGACATGCTGAAGACGCTGATTTCGATGTCGACCGTCAAGGATATCCGCGTCGAAACCGATCCGGAACGCCTGCGCCCGATCGACGCTGACCTGCAAGTGCCGAACTGCGCCAAGTTCAAGGCCCACACTGGATGGGAACCGCAGATTTCGTTCGAACAGACCATGCGCGACCTGCTTGAATACTGGCGCGCGCGCATCAAGTCCGGCCAGGGCTATCTGACTCGTTGAGGACGCTATGACTGTTATCCGTGCCCGCGCCCCGCTGCGCCTCGGCTTGGCCGGTGGCGGCACCGATGTCGCCCCGTATTGTGACCTGTACGGCGGCCACGTGCTGAATGCAACCATCGACCGCTACGCCTATGCAGTCATCAAGACGCTTGACGAGCCGGTCGTGCGCTTCTCGGCGACCGACCAGCAAGCCGAGAAATTGCTGGCCGTGTCACATCCGCTGGAGCTCAATGGCAAGCTCGATTTGCACAAGGCGGTGTACAACGAGATGATCCGCGTTTACAACAATGGCGTGCCGATCGCGCTGGAGCTGAGCACGTTCTGCGACGCCCCGGCCGGTTCCGGCCTGGGCTCCTCGTCGACCCTGGTCGTAACGATGATCCGCGCCTTCGTTGAACTGCTCAACCTGCCGCTTGACGACTACACGATCGCCAGCATGGCGTACAAGATCGAACGCGTCGATTGCGGTTTGCAGGGCGGGCGCCAGGACCAGTACTCGGCCACTTTCGGCGGCTTCAACTTCATGGAGTTCTACGCCGACCGCACGGTCGTCAATCCGCTGCGTATCAAGCCTTGGATCCTGTGCGAGCTCGAGGCGTCGCTTGTGCTGTTCTACACCGGGGTGTCGCGCGAATCGGCCAAGATCATCGCTGACCAGAGCCGCAACGTGGAAGCAGGTCTGGTCGACCGCACGGAAGCGATGCACGGCATCAAGCGCGAAGCGCTGGTCATGAAGGAATGTCTGCTGCGCGGCGATTTCGACGGGATCGTCGAGTCGATGCGTGAAGGCTGGGAGAACAAGAAGCGTTCCGCCAACACGGTCTCGAACTCGCATATCGAAGAAATCTACAACGCTGCGATCGGGGCTGGCGCACTGGCGGGCAAGGTGTCGGGCGCCGGCGGCGGCGGATTCATGATGTTCTTCGTGCCGCCGGATAAGCGCATGGACGTCATCCGCACCCTGAAACAATTCGATGGTCAGGTAAGCAACTGCCATTTCACCAAACACGCAGCACAAGCATGGAGAGTGTAATGAAGGAATATATCAGCGCCCAGATCGCCGAAGCGCAACGCGTGATGGCCGCCATGCTGGCCGACCAGGCCTTGCAGCAAACTATGGCCGCAGCCGCCGAGACTTGCATCGCCTGTATGAAAAATGGCGGCAAGCTGCTGCTGGCTGGTAACGGCGGCAGCGCCGCTGACGCCCAGCACATCGCGGGCGAGTTTGTCAGCCGCTTTGCCTTCGACCGTCCAGGCCTGCCAGCCATCGCGCTGACCACGGACACCTCGATCTTGACCGCCATTGGCAATGATTACGGCTATGAAAAGCTGTTCACGCGCCAGGTGCAGGCACACGGAGACAAGGGTGACGTTTTCATCGCCTATTCCACTTCTGGCAAGTCGCCCAACATCCTGGCAGCGCTGGTCGAGGCCCGCAGCCGCGGCCTGATCTGCATTGGCCTGACCGGCAATCGCGGCGGCCCGATGCGTGAACTGTGCGACCACCTGTTCGAAGTGCCGTCGTCGGATACGCCGAAAATCCAGGAAGGCCACCTGGTGCTGGGCCACATCCTGTGTGGCCTGATTGAAAACGCCTTGTTCACCCCACCGCAGTAATGGAAGCAATCGTCCTCGCAGGCGGGTTTGGCACCCGCCTGAGGCAAGCGGTCCCCGACTTGCCGAAACCGATGGCGCCGATTGCCGGCCGTCCTTTCCTCGACATCCTGCTGCGCTCCCTGGCCGACAAGGACTTCAGCCGCGTGGTGCTGTCGCTTGGCTACATGTCGGAGAAAATCATCGCGCATTTCGGCCCCAGCCATGCCGGCATGGAACTGGTGTACACGGTCGAGCAGTCGCCGCTGGGCACCGGCGGCGCAGTGCGCCTGGCAATGGCGAAATGCCAGCAGGATCATGTCTTCGTGTTCAATGGCGACACCTATCTTGACTTGGAAATCGATGCCGTGGAAAGCCAATGGCAAATCCGGCGTGAACCGATCATCGTCGGGCGCGCCGTGCCGGATACCGCACGCTATGGCCGCCTCGCGACCGACGGCGCCCGGGTCACCGGTTTTGCCGAAAAAGGCGCCGGCGGACCAGGCCTGATCAATGGCGGCACGTATGTGTTGAACCGCGGGCAGTTGGACGGGTTCGCTCTGGAGCAGGCGTTTTCGCTGGAAACCGACTATCTGATGCCGGAACTGGCGCGCAGGCCCTTCGACTTGTTCGTCACGGCCGGGCACTTCATCGATATTGGTGTGCCGGACGATTTTGCCCGCGCACAGACCGAACTGGCAGGACTCTGAGCGATGGCGCGTCCTGCCCTGTTCCTGGATCGCGATGGCGTGATCAATGTCGATCACACCTACGTGTATCAGAAGGAGAACTTCGATTTCATCGAAGGCATTTTTGAACTGGTCGCCGCCGCCAAGCGCGCCGGTTATCTGGTGGTGGTCGTCACCAACCAGGCCGGCATTGGCCGCGGCTATTACACGCCGGAAGATTTTCACCTGCTGATGGACTGGGTGGGGGAGCAGTTTGCCCAACGGGGCGGCATCTTGGATGGCGTCTACTTCTGTCCGCACCACCCGGAACACGGCATCGGAACCTACAAACAGGATAGCCAGGACCGCAAGCCGGGGCCGGGCATGCTGCTGCGCGCCGCGCGCGAACTCGATATCGACCTGGCGCGTTCGCTGATGGTGGGCGACAAGGCGTCCGACGCCCAGGCCGGCCAGGCAGCCGGTTTGACCAGGCTATATTATTTCGGCAACGATGGCGACCATGGTCCTGCTGAGCCGATTGCCCGCCTCGCCGACCTGATTCCATATCTGGAAAAAACATGCGATATCTAGATGGCGCGCTTTCTTCGCGCCAGAATAACTTTGACCTGATCCGGTTGCTCGCTGCGGCACTAGTTATCTACGGACACACGTTCACCTTTGTGGCCAACTCCGGCGCACGCGATATTATCCGTGTACTGACTGGCTTCGATTCCGGCGATCTGGCCGTGAAAAGCTTCTTCTTCCTGAGCGGGCTGCTGGTCACCAATTCGATCATCGAGGGCAAGTCGCTCAAGAAATACGTGGTGTCGCGCTTGTTCAGGATCATGCCGGCGCTGCTGTTCATGCTGCTAATCGTCACGTTCTGCATCGGGACGGCGCTTACCACGCTGCCACTTGGCGACTATTTGGTCCACTCCGACACTTACCGTTTCTTCGTCAAGATGTCCTTGTTTGGCGGCTGGGGCGCAGTGGGCGGCGGCTACCATCAGTTGCCGGGGGTGTTTGAAGCTAGCCCTGCTTCCGGCAGCGTCAACGTGCCGCTCTGGACCCTGACGGTCGAAGTATTTTCCTATGCGCTGATCTTGGCTCTGTTCGCGCTCGGCCTGCTCCAGAAACGCGTAACCCTGGTGCTGGCCCTGGTGATCATTGGCGATTCGATGCTTGGCAAACCGGTGCTGTTCTACTTCTTGCCCGATACCTTGGATCATCGTTTCACGCCATTCTGCTTCGCGCTGGGTGGACTGTGCGCGGTGTACAAGCAGGAGGTTTCGGTATCCTTCCTGATGCCGTTTGGTTTTGGATTGCTGTACGTTCTCTTCAGGGGGGCGGTGTGGGATGACTATGTCTTCTATGCGGCCGTGTTCTCGACCATCCTGGCGGTCGCCTGCGCCCCGCAGGTGGTCAAGCTCAAGGGCGATATTTCCTACGGCCTGTATCTGTGGGGCTGGCCATTGCAGCAATTGGTGTTGTTCATGTGGCCGGGCATTTCGTTTGCTATGCACTTGCTGCTGTCCCTGGTGTCAGCCACGCTGATGGCAATCGTTTCCTGGAAGCTGGTTGAAAGGCCGGCGATGGATCTGGCGCGCAAACTACTGAACCTTTCCATGACACGGTCAGCGGCCGGCGTACCGGAGCCGGCAATCAAGAAGGTCGGCTGAACCGATTCGCCCTGCGCCATCGGCCAATAGCCACGCTGGCCGCTGGTCGGCATGGCTTTTTGGCGGGGCGTCGCTTGGGAGATGTCTGGCTGTGACCGGCAGTTTCTTCCCAAAGATGAAAGGTTGACACGGTTGAAGCAGTTTTGTTGCGCTTGAGTCAAAATGTTAGAATGTTGGCCGAATTTAGGCGATGCAAACGGAATGCTTGCGGTGCTTCAATGGCGACAATTTTAAGATCTGACCCTATGGCTATTTTGGTAACCGGCGGCGCAGACTTCATTGCCAGCAATTTTGTGCAGGACTGGCTGGCGCAATCGGATGAAGCCTTGCTCAACCTCGACATCCTGAGCCACGCCGGCTACCGCAACTGGATTGAGAAGCAATACGCATGAAGATTCTGCTGATCGGTAAAAATGGCCAGGTCGGGCAGGAATTGCAGCGAACCTTGTTGCCATTGGGTGAATTGGTAGCGTTAGGCCGCGACGGGCTTGACCTGGGCGACCTCGCGGCCGTCAGGCAAGTGCTGGCGGAGCAGGGCGCCAACGTGGTCGTCAACGCCTCGGCCTACACGGCAGTCGACCGCGCCGAGGCTGACGAAGCCGGTGCCATGGCTGTCAACGCCGCCGCTGTCGGCGCGATGGCGGCGTACGCGCGCGAGCACGGCGCCTTGCTGGTGCATTACTCGACCGACTACGTGTTCGATGGCGACAAGACCGAACCTTATGTGGAAGACGACGCCACCGCGCCGCAAAGCGCCTACGGCCGCAGCAAGCGCGCCGGCGAGGAAGCGATCCTGGCCAGCGGCTGCAAGGCCCTGGTGTTTCGTACCAGCTGGGTGTTTTCGGCCCATGGCGGCAACTTCATCAAGACCATGCTGCGCCTGGCCGGCGAGCGCAATCAATTGAACGTGGTGGCCGACCAGGTCGGCGCGCCGACCTCGGCCGAGTTGATCGCCGACGTCACGGCCCTGGCTGTCGCAGCCTATCGCCGCGGCGCCCTGGCTGACGGCATTTACCACCTGACCGCGGCCGGCGCCACCAGCTGGCACGGCCTGGCCAGCTATGCCATCGGGCGTGCCCGGGAGCGGGGCGCCGCCATCAAGGTGGATGCGTCGCAGATCTGTCCGATCCCGACGGAAGCTTATCCCTTGCCTGCCAAGCGCCCGAAGAATTCCCGCCTTGACACCAGCAAGCTGTCCGGTGCCCTCGACCTGCATCTTCCAGACTGGAAGATTCATGTCGACCGCCTTCTCGACCAACTCCCCTGAACGGAAAACCGCATGAAACGCAAAGGTATTATCCTCGCTGGCGGCTCCGGCACCCGCCTCCATCCAGCCACGCTGGCGATCAGCAAGCAATTGCTGCCGGTGTTCGACAAGCCGATGATCTACTACCCGCTCAGCACCCTGATGCTGGCAGGTATCCGCGATATCCTGGTCATCTCGACGCCGCAGGACACCCCGCGCTTCCAGCAGTTGCTGGGCAACGGCGAACAGTGGGGCTTGAACCTGCAGTACGCCGTGCAGGAATCGCCGGATGGCCTGGCGCAGGCTTTCATCATCGGCGAGCGCTTCATTGGCGACGACTTGTCGGCGCTGGTGCTGGGCGATAACATTTTTTACGGCCACGACTTCCAGGACTTGCTGGGCAATGCCATGGCGCGCGACGAAGGCGCCAGCGTCTTTGCCTACCATGTGCAGGATCCTGAGCGCTACGGCGTCGCCGAATTCGACGCGCAGCGGCGCGTGCTGTCGCTGGAAGAAAAGCCGGCCAAGCCAAAGTCGAACTACGCGGTAACTGGCCTGTACTTCTATGACAACCAGGTTGTCGAGCTGGCCAGGAGCCTGAAACCATCGCCGCGCGGCGAGCTGGAAATCACCGACCTGAACCGCCTGTACCTGGAGCGCGGCCAGCTCAATGTCGAAATCATGGGCCGCGGCTATGCCTGGCTCGATACCGGCACCCACGAGTCTTTGCTGGAAGCCAGCCAGTTCATCGCCACCCTGGAGAACCGCCAGGGCCTGAAGGTGGCCTGCCCAGAGGAAATTGCCTTCCGCCAGGACTGGATTGATACGGCAGGGCTGGAACAGTTGGCCCGGCCGCTGGCCAAGAACGGCTATGGCCAATACTTGTTGCGCATCCTGGAAGAGAAGGTGTATTGATGAATGTGACCCGCTTGCGTATCCCCGAGGTCTTGCTGCTGGAACCGAAAGTGTTCGGCGACGAGCGCGGTTTTTTCTACGAGAGCTTCAACCAGGCCCGCTTCGACGAAGCGGTGGGCAGGTGCGTGCACTTCGTGCAGGATAACCACTCGCGCTCGGCCAAGGGCGTGCTGCGCGGCCTGCATTACCAGATCCAGCAGGCGCAAGGCAAGCTGGTGCGTGTTGTCAGTGGCAGCGTGTTCGATGTGGCGGTTGACCTGCGCAAGAGCTCGCCAACCTTCGGCCAGTGGGTCGGGGAAATCCTGAGTGCCGAGAATAAGCGTCAGCTGTGGGTGCCAGAAGGCTTCGGCCATGGCTTTGTCGTGCTCAGCGACAGCGCCGAGTTCCTGTACAAGACCACCGACTACTATGCGCCGCAGTATGAGCGCAGCATCGCCTGGAATGATGCCGAGCTGGCGATCGACTGGCAGTTCGACGGCAGCCCGGTGCTGTCGGCCAAGGATGCCCAGGGCACGCCCTTGCGTGAAGCCGAGGTCTTTGCCTGATGCAGAATTTCTCGATCGCGCCGGCCGAGATGGCCGGCAGCGTGTGGCGTCACCGCACCTTGCTGCGTTCGCTGGTCCAGCGTGAAGTGGTAGGCCGCTACCGCGGCTCGTTCATGGGGATCCTGTGGTCGTTTTTCAATCCGGTGTTCATGCTGCTGGTGTACACCTTCGTCTTCAGCGTGGTGTTCAAGGCGCGCTGGCAGGCCGGCAGCGCCTCGAAGACGGAATTTGCGCTGGTGCTGTTTGCCGGCCTGATCGTGTTCAACCTGTTTGCTGAGTGCGTCAACCGGGCGCCGGGACTGGTGCTGGCTAACGTCAACTACGTCAAGAAAGTGGTGTTCCCGCTGGAGATCCTGCCGTGGGTCGGGCTGGGATCGGCCCTGTTCCATGCGGCGATCAGCCTGGCCGTGTGGCTGCTGGCCTATGCACTGCTGTTTGGCGTACCGCACGCGACAGTGTTGCTGCTGCCACTGGTGCTGCTGCCGCTGCTGCTGCTGATTATCGGGCTGGGCCTGGCGCTGGCATCGCTCGGGGTCTACCTGCGCGACGTGGCGCAATTCATCGGCATCGTCACCACGGTGCTGATGTTCCTGTCGCCGATTTTCTATCCGGCCAGTGCGTTGCCCGAAGAGTACCGCCACCTGCTGCTGCTCAATCCCCTGACCCTGGTCATCGAGCAGGCGCGCGACGTGCTGTTCTGGGGCCGGGTGCCGGACCTGGCGACCTGGGCCGTATACCTGCTGTGTTCGTCGGTGCTGGCCTGGCTGGGCTTTGCCTGGTTCCAGAAGACGAGAAAGGGATTTGCCGATGTCCTCTGATATCGCCATCAAGGTCGAGAACCTGAGCAAGTGCTTCCAGATCTATGACAAACCGCGTGACCGCCTGCTGCAAATGCTGGTGCGCAACCGCAAGCAATACTTCCGCGAATTCTGGGCGGTCCGCGATGTGTCGTTTGAGATCAAGCGTGGTGAAACGGTCGGTATCGTTGGCCGCAACGGCAGCGGCAAATCGACGCTGCTGCAGATTATCTGCGGCACGCTGAATCCGACGCGAGGCAGCGTGCAGACCTCGGGACGCATCGCAGCGCTGCTGGAACTGGGTTCCGGCTTCAATCCCGAATTCACCGGACGTGAAAACGTGTACATGAATGCGGCCGTGCTCGGATTGACCCGGGCCGAGATCGAGGCGCGCTTCGATGATATCCTGGCGTTTGCCGACATCGGCGAGTTTATCGAACAGCCGGTTAAGACCTACTCGAGTGGCATGATGGTGCGCCTGGCCTTTGCGGTGGCAATCAATGTCGACCCGGAGATCTTGATCGTCGATGAAGCGCTGTCGGTGGGGGACGAGCTGTTCCAGCGCAAGTGCTTCTCGCGCATCGAGGCGATCCGAGCTAAGGGAGCGACCATCTTGTTCGTGTCGCACGCCGGCAGTACCGTAGTCGAGCTCTGCGACCAAGCGATCCTGATGGATGCCGGCGAAAAACTGGCAGTGGGCAAACCCAAGCAGATCGTTGGGCGCTACCAGAAGCTGTTGTATGCACCAGCGGACAAGCAGGCTGCAATCCGTGAACAGATCCGGCAGGCGGACTTGCTGCTCGAGGCCTCGGCCAGCCATGTCGCCGACCCGGTTCCCGGGCCGGCCGCGGCGGCAGCCTTCGACGATCGCGAAGAAGAAAGTTTTGATCCGTCTTTGAAGCCGTCCAGCACCATCGCATATGAAATGCGCGGCGCGGAGATTTGTGAACCGAAGATCGTCACCATCGGCGGCAGACAGGTGAACCACCTACGGCGGGGTCGGACCTATCGTTATGTGTACACTGCCAGGTTCGACAGCGACGCACGCAACGTTCGCTTCGGCATGTTGATCAAGACCCTGAGCGGTGTCGAGCTGGGCGGCAGTGTCAGTGCCAACGGTGTCTTTGATCGCATCCCGTTCATTGCCGCAGGGACCGAATTCAAGGTTGAATTCAGGTTCAATTGCAGCCTGAATCCGGGCGTCTATTTCTTGAACGCTGGATTGCAGGGGGAAGTCGACGGTGTTGAAACTTACCTACATCGGCTAATTGATATTGCAATGTTCAGGGTGGCGCCTGAAGTGGACGACCTGGCGACTGGCACCATTGATTTTGCCTGCAGTCCAGACGTCGAACCAATGAATCGAGCGAACTGAAAGGTTAATCATGCCAGATAGCAAAGTTACCAGGCTGTTCATTGTTTTAGGGATGCATCGGAGCGGCACTAGTGCCATCACGCGCGGCTTGTCCGTGCTGGGCGTCGACCTCGGCGACCGCTTGCTTCCGGCGGTGGAGGGCAATAATGCTAAGGGTTTCTGGGAAGATATCGATCTGAATGCCCTCAATATCGAGATGCTGAAATTCCTCGGGCGCGACTGGTCGCACCTGGCGATGATCAGGCCGGCGGAGATCGACAGCTTGCGCCAGCAGGAGTTCTTCCTGCGCGCTGTTGAGCTGGTGCGCAAGAAGATCGGCGGCGCACGCCATTTTGGCTTCAAGGATCCCCGTGTCGCCACCTTGCTGCCGTTTTGGCGCGCGGTGTTTGCCCACTGTGGCTTTGAAGTCAGCTATGTCTTTGCTATGCGCAACCCTTTAAGCGTTGTGCGTTCGCTGGGCAAGCGCGATGGCATTGAAAGCGAACAGAGCTATCTGTTGTGGCTGGCCCATGTCGTGTCCGGCCTCAGTCATAGCACGGGTAGCCCTTGCGTGGTGGTCGATTACGATCGCCTGATGCAGGCACCGGAAGCCGAACTCGCGCGCCTGGCGCGCGCGCTGAAGCTGGAAGTTGATGCCGCGGCCCTGCAACTCTACAAAGAGGATTTCCTGGATGAGAATTTGCGGCACACGCAGTATGTTGCCGAAGATTTGCTGATCGACCCGGCTTGTCCGCAACTGGTACATGAAGTCTATCTGGCCTTGCTTGAAGTTGCCGCCGACCGCCTGACGCTGCAAGATACCGCGCTGCAAACGAAAATCCGCTTGTGGTTCCAGCGATATGAACAGCTGCAGCCCTCTTTGCGCCTTAATGATAAATTACTGGACCAGAAAGCTGCGGCACTGGCCCATAGCTTGCAGCAGGAAGCGCGCATGCGCCAGCTGCAACAGGCGAGCGACGAGCGTTTTGCCGCGCAAGACGCGGCATTGAATGAGCGTGAAGTACGGCTGGCGGCCTTCGATCAGCACCTCAAATCGCTGGATGCGGAAATTGTCGAGCTTCGGCAGGCGCTGGCCGCGCGCGACGGGCAAGTTGCCCAGGCGACGCAGCTCACCGCAGAGCATAGCGACCGAGCCGACGAGATGGCTGCCCTGGTGGCGCTACGCAGCGAAGAGTTGCTGGCGGCGAATGCCGCCGCCGTTGAACGCGACCGCCTGATCGAGGGCTTGCGTGCCGCGCACGCTGACTGTGAGCAGCGTCTGGCGATATTGCATGCAGCGCAGGACGAGCGCGAGACACAATTGAACCAATTGCGTGCCACATTGGCCCAGCGCGAGTCCGATTTGGGCGACCTGCGCACCGCGTTAGCCGCACGCGACACTCAGCTGGAGGCGTTGCGCATCGCAGCGGGTGAACGCGAGCACGCGCTGGAGCAGGCGCGCACTGCCTTGGGTGAAGGGGCGGTTCAACTAGCCGCCACGCGCACGGCCTCGGCCGAATGCCGGGCACAGCTCGAGGCTACCGCCCGCGAAATGGCGCAGTGCGACGAAGCATTGAGCCACAGCAAGGCTGAGCTGGCAAAACTGCAGGACGCCGTAGTCGAGCGGGAACGCCAGATCGCAAGCCTGCGTCAAACCGTACAGTCACTGCTCAGCTCGACCAGTTGGCGTGTGAGTGCGCCGGTGCGCTGGCTGGGCAGCGTGGCGCGCGTCCTCGGCCGGTCTTGAGCGGCCAGACGTTATGCCAAACCCAGCTTCAATAGTCGTGCGACGCAGTCATCGAGGGTGAGCTGGCCGCTATCAAGCGTGATATGGGGAGCCAGCGGCGCCTCATAAGGACTGCCGATTCCTGACATGTTCGGCAGTTGGCCTGCGCGCGCTTTCTTGTACAGGCCCTTGGGATCGCGTCCTTCACACACCTCGAGAGGCGCGTTCATGTAGACTTCCACGAAGTTTGCTTCGCCGATCAGCGCGCGCGCCATTTCACGCTCTTGCCGGAATGGCGAGATGAAGGCCGTAATGACGACCAGCCCGGCATCGAGCATAAGCCTGGCTACTTCAGCGACACGACGGATATTCTCAACCCGGTCGGCATCGGTGAAGCCGAGGTCGCGGTTCAGGCCTTGCCGCACATTGTCGCCATCGAGCAGGTAGGTGCGCTTACCCTCCGCATGCAATGCCATCTCCAGCGCATTGGCAACAGTTGATTTGCCGGAACCGGACAGGCCGGTCAGCCAGATCACCTTCGCCGCGTGGCCATTCAGTTTTTCGCGGGCCGCCCGGTTGATCGACAATGCCTGTTTGTGCACGTTTTGGGCACGCCGCAAATTGTGCTGCACTATGCCGATTGCCACGGTGGCGTTGGTGTAGCGGTCGATCAGGATAAAGCTGCCAAGCGGTTTCGATTTCTCGTAATTGTCGAAGACCAGGGGTTTGCTCAGCGCGAGCGTACAGACCGTGATGCTATTGAGCGTCAAATGCTTGCTGGCATGATGCGCAAGCGTATTGACGTCGATCTCATGTTTGATCTTGGTGATGGATGCGGCGGCATCCTGGGTCGCAAGCTTGATCTGGTAGCTGCGGCCGACCAGGCCGGGTTCGGCATCGGTCCAGATCAGGGTCGCTTCCAGCTGGTCGGTCAACTCCAGCGGCATCTTGGCGAGCGACAGGATGTCGCCACGCGAAGCGTCGATCTCGGAGGCCAGCCGCAGGGTAACTGCATCGCCGTGCACGGCGCGCTGGAGCGAGCCATCCATGGTGACGATTTCGGCAATGCTGCTGGTCTGGCCCGATGCGCTGACGCGAATTTCATCGCCGACACTGAACGCGCCCTGCGCTACCGTCCCACTGAAGCCACGGAACGCAGAGTCCGGGCGGTTGACCCACTGCACCGGGAAAACCGGAGCGCTGCCGACCGGCTCAGCCTGCCTTACGGTTTCCAGGCAGCCCAACAGGGTTGGACCGAAATACCACGGCATGTTTAGCGAACGCTGACCCAGGTTATCGCCCTTGAGGGCGCTGAGCGGAATGGCGGTCACGGAGGAAAACTTGAAAGTGGCGGCGAACGCGGCGAATTCCTCGTGGATCTTGGTATAGGCTGCGGCGGAGTATGCCACCAGGTCCATCTTGTTGATGGCCAGCACGACGTGGCGCACTCCCATCAGCGAAGCAAGGAATGCGTGGCGCCGGGTCTGCGTCTGCATGCCGTTGCGGGCGTCCACCAGTAACACGGCAACGTCGGCTGTTGAGGCTGCAGTGACCATATTGCGCGTATATTGCTGATGGCCGGGCGTATCGGCAATGATGAAGCGGCGCAGGGTGGTGCCAAAGAAGCGGTACGCGATGTCGATCGTAATGCCTTGCTCGCGTTCTGCGGCCAGGCCATCGACCAGCAGCGCAAAGTCAATCTCGCCACCCTGCGTGCCATACTTCTTCGATTCTTTCTGCAACGCGTCCAGTTGGTCGTCGAATAGTTGCTGCGACTCCCACAGCAAGCGTCCGATCAGCGTGCTCTTGCCGTCGTCGACACTGCCGCAGGTGATCACGCGCAGCAAATCCTGGCTGTCCTGCTGCCGCTGCAGCGTCTCCAGCGAGGCTAGGGAGGCGGGCCCGCGCAGGGGCTGGCTCGGCGCCGGCGAGGTCTTTTTGGAGCGAGGCATTAAAAGTATCCTTCTTGTTTCTTTTTTTCCATGCTGGCGGCAGCATCGTTGTCGATCGCCCGGCCCTGTCGCTCAGAGTTGCGGGCCTGTGCCAGTTCCATGATTATTTCCGGCAAGGAATTGGCTGTCGATTCGATTGCGCCGGTGAGAGGGTAGCAACCGAGGGTGCGAAACCGGACTGTCTTCTTGAAGATCTGTTCCTCCGGACCGATCGGCATACGGGCGTCATCCACCATGAGCCACATGCCGTCGCGCCGGACCACCGGGCGCTCTTTGGCGAAGTACAAGGGAACCACGGCGATGCCCTCCTGGTGGATGTACTGCCAGATATCGAGTTCAGTCCAGTTTGACAAAGGGAAGACGCGCACGCTTTCGCCTTTGTTGCGACGGGTGTTGTACAGGTTCCAGGGTTCGGGGCGCTGGTTTTTCGGATCCCAGCGATGGCTGGCCGAGCGGAAGGAAAAGATACGTTCCTTGGCGCGCGACTTTTCTTCATCGCGGCGCGCGCCGCCAAACACCACGTCAAACTGGTGCTGGTCGAGTGCCTGCTTAAGGCCGATGGTCTTGGTGATGTCGGTATGCAGGCTAGAGCCATGGTCGAAAGGATTGATATTCTTTTCGATCGCCTCTGGATTAGTGTGGACCAGGATTTCCATGCCGCTCTCACGCACCATTGCATCACGGAAGTCATACATTTCCTGGAACTTCCAGCGCGTGTCGACATGCAGCAGCGGGAACGGCGGCTGGGAAGGATAGAATGCCTTGCGCGCGAGGTGCAGCATGACTGAACTGTCTTTGCCAAGGGAATAGAGCATGCAGGGATTGCCGCCGGCCGCGACTGCTTCCCGCAGGATTTCGATGCTCTCTGCTTCGAGCCGCTTCAGGTGCGGCGATATGCCTAGCACGGGACCGCGGCTGACATTTGGCGGCGCCGCCCTATAGCTGAGCAAGCTGAACTGGATCTCCTTACTGGAACATAAGTCCCGGCAGAAGCCGGCCAGACGGCCGTGTGGGAACAGGGCCAGCGGTTTGCCGATATGCGTTTGAAGCCTGGCCAAGCCACTTGCCACCAACGCCGCATCAACGTCCGCCGTCGCTAATGGCAACCAATAGCGGGCGCCGCGTGCATCGTTCAAGTGCAAGCAGGCCTGATTGCCAGGCAGCTTGCCTAACTGGGCGAAAACGATCAGAGTGCGCTTGCTGCGTGCCTGGCGGATGTCCCAGTCCAGCACGGATGGGGTGGGCTGCCGCCCATGCTCGTCCCGCAGCGCCGATGCCTCAAGCGCCTCAGGCAGCAGATCCAGTCTGTGCAGCAGCCGCTCTGCGGTGCGCTTGCTGTCGGCCATGCCTAGCTCCTGCAAGTGCAGGTAGGCGCTTTCAGTATCCCAAGGGCCAGCGCGATCCAGGTTGAACAAGGCGGAAGGGGGCAATGTCATGCATTCCTCGTTGTGTCGCAATTTGTATTTGACTTGGTTTTTATTTGTAATTCTTGTGATTGATGATAGCATGCTCAAAACAAAATCACGAATGATGCATAATGCGACAAGAGCTGGGCAAGGAACTGGTGGCGGCTGTGATCGCCCTGGCACAAGATGCGGGGGAGGCCATCATGGAGGTTTACCGGGCCGGCGAAGTGAGCTGGACCGTCAAGGGAGACGCCAGCCCGGTTTGCGCGGCCGACTTGCGAGCGCATGAGGTGCTTATCGCTGGGCTGACCGCACTGACGCCTGGCATGCCCATCGTGTCGGAAGAAGGGGGGCAAGCAGTCGCCGTGCGGCAGATCGGCGGTCAGTTCTGGCTGCTCGATCCGCTCGACGGGACTAAGGAATTCATTTCACGCAACGATGAATTCACCGTCAATGTCGCCTTGGTCGAGGATGGTTGCCCGGTGTTCGGCGTGGTTGTCGCACCGGCGCTGGGCCAGACTTTCTGGGGCGCGCGCGGCATGGGCGCCTGCCGCATTGACGCCGGCGGCGTCCGCTCGATCCGGACCGTGCCGCCGGGCGCGGGGCCACTGCGGGTGGTGGCCAGCAAGAGCCACATGAACGAAGCGACGCAGGCGTTCATTGCCCGCCTCGGCGCCTGCACGCTGGTACAGGCCGGCAGCTCGCTGAAAATTTGCCGGGTTGCCGAAGGTGCGGCTGATCTTTACCCGCGACTGGGGCCGACCTGTGAATGGGACACAGCGGCAGCCCATGCCGTACTAGAGGCGGCGGGCGGAGTGCTGTGCACCGAGTCGGGGCAGGCACTGCGTTATGGCAAGCCCGAGGTCTTGAATCCGTTCTTTATCGCATCGGCACCGAGCGGCTATCCACCAAAGGAGATTTGAACATGGAAAAGCAACAGATCCACATCCGTTTCAACAACCGCAACGATAACGATAACCCTTTGCCGTGGCGTGTCTTGACCAAGTGCGACGAAGTGGACGGCGTGCTCCAGTTCACGCAGCAATTTGCGGCGGAAGTCCGCTTCCATGCGCCGGTCGTCACCTCAGAAGACCAAGTGGAGGCTGGCGTTTTCAAATGGCACATCCGTTCCAGCGGCTACGTATCCTGGTGTGGGGATGTGTGCTATGTAAGCGAGCGGGAAGACTTCACACCTGGGTAAGCAGGATTCCCGAAACAATCAGAGAAGCTCCTATCCAAAAGCGCGGCTGCAGGTGCTCGCCGAACAGTTGGCGGCTGCCTAGGGGAACGAGTAGATAGGCTCCAGCCGCAAACGGAACCAATTGCGAGATGGGGAGGGTTTGGAGTGCCAAGACGACCAGACCTACCGACAACAATTGAAGGCCGCCCGCTACAACAAAGCAGGTCAGCCGCCTGATTGGTTTGCCTGGTATTGCTGCCCCCTTCATGCATAACTGCGAGATGCTGCTGCAGGTAAGCGAGGCTAGGCACAATCCGAGTTCCGCCGGGCTCATCGCTGCGCTACTCCGCGGCTGGTCAGTAACACCCCCAAGAGGATGAGTACGATCCCGACAGCATAGCTTGCGCTGAGCAATTCAGCGAAGCACCAGGCGCCTACCAGCGGCGTGATGACATAGATCAATGCTGTCCAGGGATAGGCCACTGCCAGCGGTAGCTGGCGCAGCGTCAGCAGCCAGCAGCAAATGCCGCCGGCAGAACAGGTCACGGCGGTCCATAGCCATGGATTGCGAATGAACCCCGGCAGCGCGCCGACATGGACTACTGAATGCAGGGCGGCGAACTTAAGGAAGACCTGAGACGCGGTCATGCATAGGATCATTCCTGCTAGGGAGGCGACCTTCTTCATCGCTTGGCGACGATAATGCTCTGGCCGCAAGCGATGTCTCTTAGCAGGGGAATGCGTTCGACCAACGGTTCGGCTGCCCGAAGGAACTTGGCAAAGGGATCTGGGCAGAAGAATGGCACCAGGTTCAGCAAGCGACAGCTACGCACGGTCAGGCCAGCTGCGCCCAACCAGGCACCGATCAAGCGGGGACGGAACGAGCGTTCTTCATGCTCGATGTGGTAGCGCGAGAAGCGCTCTAGCAGCTTGAGTACTGGATTATTGCCGTTGGGCTCTAGCACAACCACCGTGCCTTCGAATGTTGCCAGGCCGGCCAAGGCGCGCGCCGGATCGGGCAGGTGGTGCAACACCCCCCTGATCACGATGCAGTCGAATTGGCCAGGACTGAGGTATTGGTCCAGATCATAAATATTGCCAACTTCGAAGCTAACTGTGCCGGCCACGCCCAAGGCGTGAGCGCGGGTGCGGGCTGCCTCGATCGCGACAGCGGCCGGATCCAGTCCGATCACTTGGCGCACGCCAAGGCCAGCGAATTCGACTGTGTAGGCACCGTCTCCGCAACCGAGGTCGAGCACGGATGCATCCTGGAAGTCAAAGGATTCGGCAATGCTACGGCTAATCCGGCCATTGGCGAGCCGGGCAGACAGGCGCTCGCCAGTGTAGGCGTAGGAGCCTTGTTTGCGAACGTCTTCGTCAAAGCGGCGGACATTTTGCTTGAAATCAGACTGGGTCATTTCGAGGGTTCAGGTTTGTAGCCAACAGCGAGCATATTACCTACGTTCATGGCGATTTGGCGATCCGCCAGACCGCTGCGTTCGAGCAGGCGAAGGAGTAACCGCTTGGCGCTGGCAGGCAAAGGGGTGAGCCGCAGCCAATAGCGTAAGGGATAGGCGTTGCGGATGGGCTTGAGTGCGATGTGCTCGAAGCCTGTGCGCGCAAGGAGCTCATGCAGTGCTCGGGGACTGAAAAGCTGCAGGTGCTCGACGTCGATAATTGGCGAACGCGGGCCGAGCAGGCGATTCAGCGGGGCGCGCCAATTGTGCACCACGACCGCAATTGCTCCCCCGGGTTCCAGCAGGCCATGCGCGGTGGAGACGAATTCACCCGGGTCGCGAAGGTGTTCGAGAGTCATGAACGATGTGATCAGGGAGAGGGTCTCGCCTTCCAGCATTGCCGCCGAGAACATGCCTTCCCGCAGCAGTGGTCGTGCTGCTGGCGGAGCGGCCTCGATTGCCGCGCGCGATGGCTCGATCCCGATCACCGGAAAAAAACCTTGCTCCTGGAGGAAGGGGAGCAGTGGTCCGGTACCGGCGCCGACGTCGACTGCGGCATTGCGGCGTGCTAGTCCCGGCAGGTGGACCCGCAGGGCGTCGGCATAGGTTTGGGCTGCTGCCAACGCTTCGGGGCCGGAATCGAAATCCGCGTCGGAATAGGCTGCATGGAGGAAATCCTCGGCAGGGGGGGGCGGCGCATAGACCAGGTCGCAGTCTTTGCAGCGTACCAAGCGAAGGCACATGAATTCCGGTGGCTTGCGCGATGCGTAAGTCAACGCGCCGACGCGTGCCGGATCAATACGCTCATCGGTGAAATGCGCATAGCTGCGGCCGAGGCAGACGGGGCATGGGCGCTCGCTGCTCACACCTGTCCCCGTGGGTCGGCCGGACGAATTGCGCCGCGCACAATCAGGTTGCGGCGAATAAAGGCTGGTCGAGCCTTGGTTTCCTCGAAGATCTTGCCAATGTACTCCCCCAGCAAGCCGATGCCGAGCAGGGTGAAAGAACCAAAGAACATGACCAACAGCGACAGGAAAGTAACACCCCTCGGGACGGAATCGGCTTCGAATAGCCGCACAAAAATGGTAAAGATTGCCAGCAGAACCGTGCCAAAGCTTGCGATGCCGCCCACCGCGGTGAGCAGGTGAAGGGGCATGCGCGAGAAGGAGAATATGCCTTTCTTAGCCCAGCCGATATTCTTGATCCAGTTGTTAGTGCTGACGCCAAACATGCGTTCTGGCCGCACGTAGTCCACACCTTCCTGGCGGAAGCCTACATAAGCGCGCAGCCCACGCAAAAAGGAGTCGCGCTCCTGGCACTGCAGTAGCCAGTACACGACGCTGCGATCGATCAAGGAAAAGTCGCCCGCATCCTTGGGCACCGGCACTTCACTCATGATTGCAAAGACGCGGTAGAAGGCCCGGTAACATGCCTCGATCAGTACCGGCATCTCTCGCTTGATGCGCCGACCATAAATGACGTCTGCTCCAGCGCGCCAGCGTTCGACGAACGCTTCGATCAGCTCTGGCGGATCCTGAAGATCGCCGTCCATTAGCACTACGGCTTCCTTGCTCGCCAATTCCATGCCGCTGCGAAAGGCTGCTTGCGAGCCGAAATTGCGCGAGTGGGTAATGCCGATCACATGAGGATCCTGGGCACTGATTTCGCGTATCGTTTCGGCCGAGTTGTCCGGTGAATTATCGTTGACGAAGATGATCTCGTAATCGAGTCCGAGGCGTTGGAATACCGCTACCAGCCTCTCGTGCATGATAGGAATCGCTTGGCCGTCACGATAACAGGCGATCACGGCGGATATGGAGTTCTTTTCCTGGCGTGATTGAGTCCGCTTAGTCAGCCGTTCAAATTCCGCATGGACGAGATGGGCCTGCCACCAAGCGCGCGTTTGTTGCAGGCCAGCCGCGAGGCTGGTCTTGGGAGACCAGCCGAGCAGGTGTTTTGCCTTTCCAATATCGGCAAACCAGTTGTCGGTATCCCATGCGCGGCCCGCGGCGGGATTGAATCGCGGTTCAGCGGCGAGACCAAAAGACTGGATCGCAATGTCGGCCAATGCTGCAAGTGTAGTTGGCTGGCCACTGCCTATGTTGATGGATTCGCCAGCGATGTCGGGACTCATCATCTGGGCGGCATCGGCAAAGGCTTCGATCACGTCGTCAACGTGCACGAAGTCGCGGCTTACCTCGGCGCGGGCCAGCATCGGCAGTTCACCTTTCAAGCTGGCTTCGCACAAGGCAGGAATCAATCGCGAGCTATCCTCAAATGGGCCGTAAACAGCGTACAGGCGCAGGTTGGCAACCGGAATGCCGCGCACTTTGCCAAAGTAGGCAATGGCAGCGCTCGCCGCAACCTTGCTGACTGCATAATGGCTGTTTGGCAGTAAAGTAGCGTCTTCCACAGGGCCTGCTGAATTGAGGCCATATTCGGACGAACTGCCGGCATGGATAAATGCCGCCAGCTTCAAGTCGGCAACTTCTTCCATCAAGCGGATAAAACTGAGATAGTTCGTAGCATGGACGCGCTCAAAGTCCTGCTCGAAGGAATAGGCGCCAAAGGACGAGCAATCAAAAATGGTCTTGGGGGCGACGCGGTGCAGCACCGACCGGACGCTGACCGGATCCTGTAGATTCAGGAATGCGACATGGGTCGATGAAATGCCGTCGAGGCGCCAGGTATCGCCGGCGAAAACAGTGCCGATAACGTCACTGCGTACAGCCAGCAGGCGGCGCAGTAAGTTGGCCCCAATGAAACCGCTGGCGCCGAGTACCAACACTGGGCCGGCGAGGCTTTTAAGCTTGTCTTCTAAGTTCATTTTCCCTCAGTGACCATATTGCGGATGGAAACCGCATCGAGCCCGCACTGCTTGCGGTGAAAAGCCTGGGAGCCGAAGCGGCCGCCGGGGTAACCGAGTGCCGGTCGGTGAACGAAGCGCCCGGCCGTTAGGCCACGCTTTGCTAGTTCAAAGGCCAGGTGCATGCCAAGACCTCCGTGGGCAACGTGTTCTTCCAGGACGTACAGCGGACCGCGTCTTATTTGGTCCAGGAAACTGGCTGGTATGGCGGCGCCATTGAACTCGCACACCGCCCAAACCGATGGCCTGGCGTCGATGTCGAGACCTGCCAAGGCATGCCATGCAAGCCCAGCCATCGGTCCCAGCGCTGCCAACGCGCCGCTGTTGCCAGGTAGGACTTCGCGCCAAGGGGCATACCCGGGCACGCTCTCGCCGGCCGGCCTGACGTCATAACCAAGTCGAAGGTAGGTAGGCATTTCCAAATGGGCGAGAAGGACCGAAAGGTCGTCGTCGAAAGCCGGAGCCAGGACGCGCACACCTAGGGCGTTCATCGCGGCGCAGTCTTCCAAGGCGTGATGGGTAGGCCCCATATGGCCATATGCATATCCGCCGCCGTTGCCGACTAGACAAACGGGTAGCTTGCCCAGGCACAGGTCGTTGCGGATCTGCTCGAAAGGCCGCGCGTAGCAGAATGGCGCAATACTGTAAACGATAACGCGCAGCTCTTCTCGCGCGAGCCCCGCCGCCACGCCAACCATGTTTTGTTCCGCCACACCGGCATTGACAAAACGATTGCCAAACGCAGTCTGGACCTCTTCCAGAGCCATGAAGCCTAGATCGCCAGTCAGGAAGAACCAGTCCTCGCGATTGCACTGAGTTAAGACGGCTTCTGCAAACGCTTTCCTCATCGGCGACCCTCCTGTTCCACGGCGTTTCGCGCTACATAATAATTGGCATCTGACAGGGGCAGGTAGTGGGACTCAAGCTGATCCGCAAAATGCAGGCCGTGACCTTTGACTGTCTGGAGGGTTAGCACTCTCGGAGCACCAGCGACGGGTGAACTGAGTGCTTCGCAAATTGCATCCGGATCGTGGCCATTGACGTGCTGCACGCTGGCGCCGAACGCAGACAAACGCGGCGTCAGGTCCTCGCAGGAAATCACGTCGGCAGTACGGCCGAATCCTTGGAGCCCATTCTGGTCAATCAGTATGGTCAGGTTATCAAGGCGCTGATGGACGGCAAAATTGAGCGCCTCCCAGCAGCTTCCTTCCTGCCACTCGCCATCAGAACACAGGCAATAGATGTGGTGAGCAAGACCTCTATGGCGTGCCGCGAGCGCGAGACCGGCAGCGAGCGAGGGACCGTGACCGAGGGACCCGGTTGAAAACATCAGTCCTGGAATGCCGGCACCGCTGGGGTGACCCGGGAGTAAAGAATCATCGCGGGCGAAGCTTTCCAGTTCAGCATCCGAGAGTTGGCCCAGGCTCCACTGTGTGACGTAGAGGGCGCCCGCAGAGTGCCCTTTGGAGAGGATAAATCGGTCGCATGGTCTCATCACTTGATGGTGCAGGGTCATCAGCGCTTCGATACACGAGAAGTTGCCTCCGATATGCCCGCTGTTCGCATCTCGGTGAAGTTGGAGGAGCCGCAATTTGGTCTTGCGCAGGAGGTCGCGGAAGTGCGGATCAGGCTTGCCCATCATTCAGTATCTTTCGATTTGAAAATTCTATACGCCGCATTTCCAGCAAACGGCACTGGCAAATAATTCTGCGCTATATATTGTTGAATCAATGGATGTGTATTTTTAAAGCGCAGATCGTCGCGCCCATCGAGTGGCAGATCAATTACGAGGGCAAAGCCAGGCTCGGCCGCCTTGATGCGCTCGATCTCTTTTTCCTCAAAGGCGGCCGGGCGCGGAAGGATTGCATAAATTTCCCACATAGGCGACTTGCGCTCCAGTAAGGCATATGCACCAGGCCAGACCGGCGTTGCAATAAATGTTTTGCCACCTTGAGCGTATTGCCGGCTCAGCTCTCGCAACAGAGCCACATCGTGGGCGGTACTAGAATCCACTTCAAGGTCTTTCCCAGAAACCTCAATAGTGACGCACTGGGTACTCGCGTGGCATTGCCAACCGGGGTGGTATACGTGCATGACCCAAAAGCTGGCGCTAACCAGTGTTAGGGCAAGCGGCCATTTGACCTGGCTTCGCGCTGAGGAGAAGAGCAGCATGCATCCCACCAGCAGTGGGAAAATGCCCTGGGCCAAGTGGCCTATATCCGCACGTGAGAATGCAAAATGCGCGTACGGTAAAGCAAGAAACGCCGATGCCACGAATGCTGGCGCGACAGGTTTCGCCTTGACCTTGCAGTAGGTGACCCAAGCAATCGCTGCAATCGCATAGATCAGAACAGCCATGAAGAAAAGACCGACCAGGACGCTTCGAGCAGTTTCGCCGGCCGGGGCTCCAGTGAAGTCAACCAACCATGGCCAAGGAACAGGCAAGGGTAAATTGGTCGACTTTGTTTCCAGTAAAAAGCGAATACTTTCCCAAAATGCCTTGGAAAAACCCGGGACAACTAGAATCATCAATATGACAGGGAGAAAACCGACTACAACCCCGCCTGCCCAGAGCAGGCTAGCCTGGACGAGGCCTGAACCAGAGCGACTGTTGATTGAAAACCAGGCAAAGACTCCAAGGCAAGCAATAGCGCCATACATGCCGTGGTTGCGGCCAAATATCGCCGCTACGCCCACGCAAACGCCTGCGATAAAATAGCGACGAGCAGTAGGATTCTTGATGAGGTAAGTAAGTGCGCCAATCAAGAATAGCGAAATCGAGATATCGAAAAGCTTATGGCGCGGAAACATCCAAACCATGAAAGTGGCTGCTGCTATCAGCCAAAGTATGAATTCAGTCCGTGGCTTGTTATGCTCAGAGCTTGTAATTAACAGCATTCCCACGAATAACCCGTAGGCCTGGAAGACTGCTACTGCAGCGCGTAGACTCATGATGCCGGCGTCGCCGAAAATGCTCATAATCGTCGCGGACCAGTAATACCTTCCTGGGTCGTAGGCCAGGAAATCGCGAATCGGGATTTCGTTATTGAGTACACGCTGTGCGCCGTACCAGAGATATCCTTCATCCCACAGATTTAGTCCCTTATTGCCTTGCCACATGAAAGAAAGAAAGACAGCTAAACAGGAAATTGCCAGTGTCTTGAGGACGATATAGTCATTCTTTCTTATGACGTCGTGCATGCGGGCATCATTTTGTGAGAAAAATGACATTCTAAACTGTAGGGGGAGGGACGTCACCTTCTTTGCTGGAACCGCTTCCGAAGGGGCAATCTGGGCCGCGAAGTGGACGCGTCAAGCGGGCGCTGAAACAAAAACGCCGACCTGCAAGGGTCGGCGTTTTCATTTTTATTCTTGGTGGCCCGGGGCGGAATCGAACCACCGACACAAGGATTTTCAGTCCTCTGCTCTACCAACTGAGCTACCAGGCCAAGGCGCGCAATTATAGCAGACGGATTTTCCTTTTGCCAAGGCTTCAGCCCAGTACGATAGAATGTTGTCATGAGTGCAGCAAACCTCGATCCCGGACAGATTGCGTTCATGCGCGGAGGCGTGTCGATCAGCGTGGCCAGTTGCGACCGCAACGGCTTGCCCCAGCTTGTGCGCGCCATCGGCTGCCGCGTCAGCGACGACGGCCGCCGGGTCACGGTCTTCGTGCCGGAAGCGAAGTCGCAGGCGGTGCAGCGCGACATCTTTGCCAGCGGCGCCATTGCCGTCGCCTTCACCCAGCCTTCCACCCACCGTACCATGCAGCTGAAGAGCCGCGATGCGCGGGTGGCGGCGCTGCAGCCGGACGACGTGCAACTGGTCGAGGCTTACCGCGACGCCTTCGTGGCGGAGGTGGGCGCGATCGGCTTCCACGAAAAGATGGTGCGCACCCTGCTATCGTGCCCGCCCGAGGAACTGGTGGCGCTGAGCTTCTGTCCCAGCGAGGCCTACAGCCAGACGCCGGGGCCCAACGCCGGCAAGAAGCTGGAGGCAGGCGAATGAGCGCGATCATGCTCGACACCATCCGCGAGTGCTTAGAGGGCGTCATCCCGGCTGTGCTGGGCACGGCCGACCTGGCCGGCATGCCGAACGCCTCCTACCTGTCGCAAGTGCAGTACATGGACCGCGACCACGTGGCGCTGTCCTACCAGTTCTTCAACAAGACACGCGCCAATATCCTGGCCAATCCGCATGCCAGGCTGACGGTGGTCAATCCCTATACCGGAGCCCAGTATTCGCTGGCGCTGCAATACCTGCGCACCGAAACTTCCGGCCAACTGTTCGAAAGCATGAAGGCCAAGCTGGCCGGCCTGGCCTCGCATGTCGGCATGACGGGCGTATTCAGGTTGCTTGGCTCCGATGTGTTCCGTGTCACCGAGATCGTCTGCGTGGACCGCGATGTGGCGCCGCCGCCCCCGCCGCCGCGCAACACCCTGGCCGCACTGCGCCTGTGTTCCGAGCGCCTGCTGGCCTGCCGCGACCTGGCGCAACTGTTCGATGAAACCATGGCTTGCCTGAACGAGAAGATGGGCATCAGCCACGCCATGCTGCTGCTGCACGATCCGCAGGCGGCCTGCCTGTACACGGTGGCCAGCCAAGGTTACGAGCAATCGGGCGTGGGCTCCGAAATTCCGCTGGGGCAGGGCGTGATTGGTGTCGCGGCGCGCGAAGGCACGGCAATCCGCATCAGCCACATGACGGCCGAATACAGCTACAGCCGCGCGATCCGGCAGCAGGCGGAAGGTACAGGGCTGGGACATGCACTGCAGACCGAGATTCCCTTTCCAGGGCTGGCCGCATCGCGCAGCCAGCTCGCCGTGCCGATCCAGGGCTGCGAGCGCCTGATCGGCGTGCTGTACGTGGAAAGCCCGCAAGACCTGCGCTTTAGCTACGATGACGAAGATGCGCTGGTGACCTTGTGCGGCCAGCTGGCGATGGCCATGCACATCATGCAGAACGTGCCGGTTCCCGAGCCTGAGCCCGAAATGGAGGCGCTGCCCGATGTGCAGGGGATGCCATTGGCGGTGCGCCACTTCGGCGACAACGATTCTGTCTTCTTCGGCAACGACTACATGATCAAGGGCGTGGCGGGAGCCGTGCTGTGGGCCTTGCTGCAGGACTTTGTTGCGCATGGCAAGACCGCCTTCAGCAATCGCGAACTGCGGCTGGACCAGCGCGTGCGCCTGCCGGACATCAGCGACAACCTGGAAGCGCGCCTGGTCCTGCTGGCGCGGCGCCTGTGCGAACGCGAGGCGCCGGTGCGCATCGAGAAAACAGGACGCGGCCATTTCCGCTTGTGCGTCCAGCGCCCCTTGCGGTTGACGGAAGCCTGAGCCTGCGGCGCTTCATGCGGCGATCGGCTGCGGCGCTGCCAGTACTGCTTCCAGCTTCTGCATGTCGCGTGCGCTGACCAGGCTGCGCGTGAGTGACAGTATGCCTTCGAACAGCGGCGGCGGCATGCCGGCGCGCATGCCCAGCAGCATGCCGGCGCGTTCGGCCGGGCTCACGGCCGGGATCATCCAGCGCATGGTTGCCTGCATTTCCTCCGGCGTAATGGCAGCAATGATGCGCTCGTGGATCTGGTGCAGTTCCTCGTCGGAGTAGCAGGTCCACAGCACGGCATTGTGCTCGGTTTCCTCCAGGTTCATATGCACCAGGTTCTCGCCGATGAAGACCGACAGTTGCAAGTGCAGGTGCTCCAGGTGCTGGAAGCGGGCGCCGCCGACCGCAGTGGCACAGTGGTCGCACAGCGCCAGCAGCTTGTCGATGGCCCAGTCGTGGTGATCATGGTCGCCTTCGGCCAGCTGCGCCGAGCCGGGACGGCGCGCGTTCATTGCAGGATGCACGAAATCGCGCTCGTGTTGCAGGTGCTTGCGCATCATGGCCAGCAGTTCGCGCACCTGCGCCAGGCTGCCCTGCAGGTCTTCGTTATCGGCGGCGTCGGTGCGGGACAGGCGGCTTTCCGTGTCGCTCATGAAGTGGCGCAGCGCCTTGTGGATGCCGGAGTACATATTGATTCGCGGTTTGCTCATGTCATTCGTCCTCGGGTGGGTACGAAGAGAATGGTAGTCATGAAGACATCGCCGCGTTCTTAAAAACTCCCTCAGCAAACCTTAAAAACTTCTTAAGCAAAAGTCGGGGTCAGGTCTGGCAATCCGCCATTTTGGCGGATTGCCAGACCTGACCCCGACTTTCATGGTGCACGTTGGCGCGACTTCAGCGTGGCGCCGTCGAGGGCGAACAGCAGCACATGCTCGCCCATGCGCGGGCGGCCGTCGGGGCCGGGCTCCAGGGGGATGGGTGGCGTGGACTGGTACAGCCAGACTTCGCGGCCGCTGCCGAAGCGCAGGCTGAGCTGGGGCGGGCCCAGTGCGGCACGCGTTGCCGTACGGTCGCGCGGGGCGGCCGGGCTGGCGGGTGGCGGGTCGTCCATGTATTCGAAGCCCAGCAGGGTGTCGTCCGGCCAGCTGCGGTCCCATATCGGGGCGAAGTAACTGCGGTCGAGCAGCACTTGGCAGTCGCAGTAGGGCATTTCAGCAGCGGGCGGATTGCCCGCATACAGCGCGTGGAAGGGCAGGGTGGCGTGCCGCTCGCCTGCCTGCAGGGTAACGGAGAATAACGGTTTTTCCGTAAAGAACATATAGTTGCCGTGCGGGTCGCTGCATACCTTGTCCGGACTGCGCAGGAACTCATCGAGCCAGGCAAACAGGTGGGCGTTGTTGGACACCAGCCCGGCCTCCATGCCGACCAGGCATTCCAGCCGCAGGTCGCCCAGGCGCCGCATGCCTGCCGGTACGCCCGGGCTGCGCACTTCGGCGCGCCATGTCATGGACAGGGTCTTGCGGTTGGCAAGAACCGCGCTGTCTTCGCGCCACAGTTGTTCGTTGTAGTCCAGCGTGAAGCTGTTGTCGGCGCCGACCGGCACCGACATGCTGGTGGTATCGCCCACCACCTTCAGCCTGATGCCTTGCATATCGGTGCCCGGCTGGCGCGGCAGGAGGCGGAAGCGCAGCGTGGCCTGCGGCGCCAGCGCGCGCTCGCGCTTGAAACGCTCCACGCCCTGCAGCATCTTGCGGTAGGACTTGTCCACCGGTGAACGGGTGCCGGGCACCTCCACCGTGGGCAGCGCCAAGGCCGAGGCCAGCGCCAGCAACAATGTCGTTTTCCACATAATTACAGATTGTGGCATCCTGCTGAAATCCTCGCACAATGAATGCGCGCAGCAGTGCGCGCCCGCTACTGATGATCAATGAAGCCCCGGCGCTTGAGAGTCTGTCAACCAGGTATGAACTCTTGGTATCCAGCATCAGCGACTACGCGATCTACATGATGGACACGGAAGGCCGCATCAGTAGCTGGAATGCGGGCGCCCAGCGTTTCAACGGTTTCAGCGAAAGCGAAGTGCTCGGCATGCATTTCTCGCGCTTCCATACGCCGGAAGACCAGCAGGCCGGCCTGGCGCAGCGCGCCCTCGCAACAGCGCTGCGCGAAGGCCGTTTTGAAAGCGAGGGCTGGCGGGTGCGCAAGGATGGCTCGCAGTTCTGGGCCAGCGTGGTGATTGACCCAATCTATACTCCGGACGGCGAGCACGTCGGCTTTGCCAACGTCACTCGCGATATCACGGAGCGCAAGCGCGTCATGGAAGCGCTGCGCGAAAGCGAACGGAGTTTCCGCCTGCTGGTGCAGGGCGTGATCGACTACGCGATCTACATGTTGTCGCCGCAAGGCCTGATCACCAACTGGAACCTGGGCGCGCAACGCATCAAGGGCTATGCGCCGGAGGAGGTGCTGGGCACCCACTATCGGCGCTTCTTTACTGAAGATGACAAGGCGGCAGGCGTGCCGGATCGCGCGCTGGAAGTTGCGGCGCGGGCGGGCCGCTACGAAAGCGAAGGCTGGCGCGTGCGCAAGGACGGCACGCGCTTCTGGGCCCACGCCGTGATTGATGCGCTGTACGATGATGACGGCGAGTTGCTCGGCTTTGCCAAAGTCACGCGCGACAACACCGAGCAGCGCCAGGCGCAGGAATCGCTGGAGCAGGCGCGCGCGGCCCTGTTCCAGGCGCAGAAGATGGAATCGATCGGGCAATTGACGGGCGGCGTGGCGCACGACTTCAACAACCTGCTGGCTGTGGTATCGAACGGCATCGACATCCTGCGCACCGCGCCGCCGGAAGCTGCCGGTGCGCGCGTGCTGGACAGCATGCGCCGCGCGGTCGACCGGGGCGCCGCGTTGACGCAGCAACTGCTGGCCTTTGCGCGCCAGCAGCCGCTGGCGCCCAGCGTGCAGCAGCTGAACCGCCTGGTGCTTGGCTTCGAAGGCGTGCTGCGGCGCGCGGCCGGCCCGCTGATGCGCTTTGAAATGGACCTTGACCCCAAACTGCGCCAGGCCTCGATTGACGAAGCGCGCTTCGAGGCAGCCCTGCTTAACCTGGTGGTCAATGCGCGCGATGCCATGCCCGAAGGCGGCACGCTGGAAGTCACCACGCGCAACGTCAGCCTCGAAGCCAACCAGGAGGGAGCCCTGCCTGCCGGCGACTATGTGCGGGTCAGCGTTGCCGACACCGGCACCGGCATGAGCGAGGAAGTGCGCCGGCGCGCCTTTGAACCGTTTTATACCACCAAGGAAGTCGGCAAGGGTTCCGGCCTGGGATTGAGCCAGGTGTACGGCTTTATCGTGCAATCCGGCGGCGGTGTGACAATCGACACCGAGGAAGGCAAGGGTACATGCATCAATCTCTTCCTGCCGGCCCTGGAGGAGGCGGTGCCGGAAACGCCGGCGCCGCGCGCGGCGCGCGAGGAACGCGTGCTGATCGTGGACGACGACCCGCTGGTGATGGAATCGGCGCGCGAACTGTTCCAGTCCATGGGCTACGCCACCTTGCATGCCAACGATGCGGCGGCTGCCTTGCGCGCACTGCAGCGCGACAGCGAAGTCGACGTGCTGTTCAGCGACGTGATGATGCCGAACGGAATGACCGGCCTGGAACTGGCGCGCGAAGTGCGCCAGCGCTACCCGCGCATCAAGATCATCCTGTCTTCCGGCTTCCCGCAGTCGGACCAGGAGTTTGCCGTCGTCGGCAAGCCGTATCGCCTGGCCGACCTGGCCCGCCAGTTGCGCACCGCCTGAGTTACACTCTACGGCTTTGGCACAAGCCGCGGAGGGGACATGAAAAAAATCGTACTGGGAGGATTGGCCATGCTGATGGCTGGCAGCGCCATGGCAGCGTCGGTGCAGGACGTGGCGGAACGCTACCGCAAGCTGGTGCTGGCCATCGGCCAGCATGACAGCAGCTACGTCGATGCGTATTACGGCCCGCCGGAACTGGAACAGCAGGCGGCGCAGGACAAGCAAAGCCTGGCATCGATCAAGGCCGGCGTGGTGGCGGCACAGCGCGACATCGCACAGCAGAAGGCCGCTGGCGCCGACGAAGCGCTGCGCATCGAGTTCCTTGCCAAGCAGCTCAAGGCCATGCAGGCCCGTGTCGACATGCTGGAAGGCCGCAAGTTCAGCTTCGACGAGGAGACCGCGCTGCTGTACGATGCCGTCACTCCGCACCACGATCGCGCCTATTACATGACGCTGGTGGCGCAGGTCGACAAGCTGCTGCCGGGCGAGGGGTCGCTGCCGGAGCGCCTGAAAGCCTTCCGCGCAAAGTTCGCGATCCCCAAGGACAGGCTGAAGCCCGTCTTCGATGCTTCCATCGCCGCCTGCCGCGAGCGCACCGCCGCCTTCATGGCCTTGCCGCAGAAGGAAAGCTTCGTGCTGGAGTTCGTCAGCAACAAGCCGTGGTCCGGCTATAACTGGTACAAGGGCAATGCGCATAGCCTGATCCAGATTAATACCGAGTTCCCGATCTACATCGAGCGCGCGGTGGACCTGGGCTGCCACGAAGGCTATCCGGGCCATCACGTCTACAACGCCTTGCTGGAACAGGCGCTGGTCAAGCAGCGCGACTGGGTGGAGTTCAGCGTGTATCCGCTGTTCTCGCCAATGTCGCTGATTGCCGAGGGCAGCGCGAACTACGGCATCGAAATGGCGTTCACCGATGACGAGCGCCTGGCCTTCGAGCAGAAGGTGCTGTACCCCTTGGCGGGATTGGACCCCGCCCTGGCGCCGCAATACGCGCAGCTCATGAAATTGCTCGGCAAGCTGAGCTACGCCGACAACGACGCGGCGCAGGCTTACCTGGAAGGGAAGTGGACGCGCGAGCAGACCATCGAATGGCTGGTGAACGTGGCCTTGTACCCGCCGGAGAAATCGGCGCAGCGCCTGTCCTTCTATGACGCCAACCGCGGCTACGTCATCAACTACAACCTGGGCAAGGACCTGGTCAAGGCCTGGGTGGAAAAACATGTGACGGCCACCGATCCGGTGGCCGCCCGCAAGCAGCGCTGGGAAGCGTTCAAGACTTTGCTGTCGTCGCCGCGCCTGGCCAGCGGCCTACGCTGATGAGCTGATCAGGCAGCTTTTTTCGCGCTCAGGCATTCTTTCATGAAGGCCTTGCGCTCATCGCCCTTCTTGCCTGCCGCGTCTGCGTTGCAGGTCTTCATCTTGTCCTGCTGTGTCGCCGGCGCGGCGGGTTTCGCACTCAGGCATTCCTTCATGAATGCCTTGCGTTCGTCACCCTTCTTGCCTTCGGCTTCCTTATTGCAGGTCGTCATCTTGGATTGCTGGGAGTTCTTTGCCGGCGCCGGGTCCGCGGCGAAAGCGGCGGAACAAGACAGGGCCAGGGCGGCAATGATCAGTTTTTTCATGAGGGGTTCCTTCTAACAGTTGAGTTGGTCTTGCGGTAGTAACTATACATAGATTTTTTGTCGATGTGACCTATCCTCAAAGGACGCCGATGAGTTCAAACGGTCGTTTCTACTGGGGAGTGAACATGGACAAGAACTTGAAAGGGGCAAGCTATGCCGGCCTGGCGCTGCTGTTGCTGTCGGCCTGCGCGGGCACGGATCCAAAACTGGGCGGGGCGCCAACCATGGCCACCGGTTCCGCGGGCGGCGCCACGGCGTCGAATGCGAATACCCAGTTGGAAAAATGTGACAAGCCGCTCGGTACGCTCGGCGTGGTGGAAGATACGGCTGCGCCGTGGTACCACCACCTGTCGCAATACAAGCTCGGCTCAACCGTGCCAGTGCTGCGCATGATGATCCAGCAATCGAATTGCTTCGTCGTCGTCGAACGGGGTGCGGCAATGGGCAAGCTGATGCAGGAACGGGCGCTGGCTTCGTCCGGTGAAATGCGGGCCGGCAGCAACTACGGCAAAGGCCAGATGGTCGCGGCCGATTACACCATGAGCCCGAGCATCACCTTCAGCCAGAAAGGCACGCAGGGTGTCGGCGGCGCGCTGGGCGGCCTGGGACTGCTGGGTAGCGTGGCGGGCGTTGTCGCTGGCGGGCTGAAGGCGAACGAGGCCTCGACCACCTTGCTGATGGTGGACAACCGTTCCGGCATCCAGCTGGCGGCGGCGGAGGGCAGCGCCAAGAACTATGACTTCAACGTTGGCGGCGCGCTGTTCGGCGGCGGCGGCTTCGGCGCGGCCGGTGGCTATTCCAACACGCCGGAGGGCAAGATCCTGATCGCCTCCTTCATGGATTCGTACAACCAGCTGGTGAAGGCGGTGCGCAACTATAAGGCGCAGGAGGTTGCCGGCGGCATGGGCACGGGCGGCGCGCTGGGTGTGCAGGGCGGATCGACGCCGGCATCCAAAGAGCTCGAGAAGAAGGCCGGCAAGAAGAAAAACTGAGTTCCATTGCGGGCCAGGCGAACTATAGTGTAAGTAGCTCTTCGGAAGGGAGGCCGCCATGACCCGCAAATATATCGACTGCCGCGAATTCCCCAGCGATGCGCAATGCAGCGTCGCGATATCGGCAGACAACGAAGACGAGCTGCTGGAAGTGGCCGTCCAGCACGCCGTCTCGGTCCACAAGCATGCGGACAGTCCTGAACTGCGCAGCGCCATCCGCGGCATGATCCATGAAGGCATGCCGCCGGAACATGCGATGCCGCCAGGCGCCACGACAGGCGCGCCGGAAGGCGTCAGGCCGCACTAGGCGGCTTGCTCCGAGGGCCGGGTTTCCAGGTGGCGCAGCAGGTCGCGCCCGAGCACGCGCAGGCGCGCTGTCTCGACCTGGCGTTTCTTGTAGGCGTCATGGCTGGCTGGGCCTTCCAGCGTGCGGCCATGGCTGGCCTTGTCCATCAACTGGATCTCGTACTCGAAGAAGAAGCCGATGTCGTAGTCGGGGCCGCCGCTTGCCGGGTCGTCCGGCGGCAGGTGGATCATCTTGCGGACCGTAACCTGGATGCTGTTGAAGCCGGCGCCGCTGTGCGGGTTGTCGGCCCGCGTTTGCGGCGACGAGATGGCCATCAGCTCCGCATCCATCTTTTCCAGTAATTCAGCCGGGTAGCCGTCGGCCGCTTCCAGCAGGCAGCGGTACTGGCTGAACACTTCCTTCGCGGCCTCCATGTCGAGCAGGGTGTTGCGGGTACGCTGGGAGTCGACATTGGTGACCGATATCAGGTGGGCGCGCTGCAGCGTGCGCAAGGCAAGCAGGCATTCGAAGCGCGTGTTGAACACCAGCCGCACGCCGAGGTGGTCGAAGATGTCGGCAGCCAGGTAGGCGGCCTTTTGCAGCAGCTTCAGCAGGATACTGCCGCGGCTTTTGTTGTTCTTGCGGTCAAAGTGCAGCAAGGGCAGGCAGGTTTCGCCATCGCTCAGGTAGAACTGGCCATCCTCTTCGCGGATCACTTCGTCCAGGCTGGCAAACACTTGCTGGCGAATGGTGTTGAAGTAGCGCAGCTTGAGGTTGTTATCGATGTAGAAAATGCCGTGCATGACTTTCAGCACGGCGCAAGACCACATGCGGCGCAGCTCGACTTGCTCATTGCCGTGCAGGGAAGCGAATACCAGCAAGTCCAGCGGGTCTTCCGGCACCCTCACTTCCGGCGGGACCAGGGCGGCCTGCACGGGGGCGAGGAAGCTGGTGCAGATGAAATCCAGCGCTTCAGCGTGGGCACGGGCGATCACTGCGCGCGCATGCGGATTGTCGATGTCGAAGCCGTATTCGCGCACGAACTGGCGCGCGTCATGCTGGTTGCGCAGGGCCAGGCCGCCGAGGTCGATGGCCGACACGCCGGAGACGATGGCATTCAGGTAGGTCCAGTTCAGGGAAAACTTGCCCTGGCACTTGAGTGAGGGATGCATGGCGGCGTTCGTGAATTGGTGCAACCGTCCAGTCTTTAAAGAAAGTATCGCAGTCGCCGGTGCAAGCCGCAAGCGCGGTGTTGTATCGAAAGCGGCCCTGAGTTCCGGCGGGCTGCGCACGATTGAAAATCGCATTTACAACGACGTTATTATTTTAATAATATAGTGTCGGCCGAAAATTATTCTCCTGAAATAACTGTGATTCCACCCATTCCCAGCCTGCGGTTTGATAACCGTACCGAGTTCGACGCGCTGCACTTCGATACCATCGACCAGAACGGTGTCGCGTTTCACGTGATCGTCGCCAAGACAGGATACCGCATGGCGCCGGGTGAAACCGCTGGCATGGCCAGGCTCATTCCTACCGATGAGCCGTTGCCGCTGTAAGACAAGGACCAACACTTTGATGACGATCTGGAAAAGAGTGTAAGGGTAGAAAGCGACCTGGCGCCGTATAAGCCGCTCTGCGATGTCTTGGTCATCGGCGAAGCCCATCCACCAGCCAACGTTAAGGTGCCGCATTTCCATGTCGGGCTGCGGGTGAACCATCCTGATGTGCCGGCGCCGATCCCCGAGCGGCCGCGCGCGCTCAATCCCATGCAGGCTTTGTCGCCCGCTGTTTTCGAGGAATGGCAGCGGGAAGTGGAAATCGCGGAGCGAACACGCCTACCCGGCAAGGTCCTGATCGACAAGACCCTGAACGTGACGGGGAAGCGCTATCTGCGTCGCCGTGCCGCGCCTGTTCGATGGCTGGGTGGCTTGCTGCGTGCCGCGCCGTGGCGCCTGACATCCGCAGAGCCGGCAACGGCTATCCCGCTGCGCTACGAGTCGGCTTTTGGCGGCCAGTGCCGCGTGGAGCGCGCCAGCGGCTTGACGAAACGGATTCCAAAGAAGCACCGCATGAAAGATGAGCAGGCCGCCAATTATCCGACGCCGCCTGGCGCCCCGGACGCGCACGACAGCAGCCAGTAAAATCCGGCAGGCTGTGGTTTCAGCAGGAAGTGGTACCTGGACGCGACCCGGACTTCCGAACTGCCGGCACCCTGCATTGAATATCCGGCGCGGCCGTTCAGTGCGGACTTGTTCTGGAAGGTAGCCCAAGGCCAAACCGACCTGGAGAGCGCCGGCATGGGATATGTGGGGCGTGGGTGGCTGCCTCGCCGCACGCTGGTCGGTACGGTCGAAGAAAAGTCCGACTGGCAGGAAAACGAGATACCGCTTCTGCCCAAGGATTTCGATTTCCGCTATTGGAACGGCGCCCCGGATGACCAGCAGTGTCCTCACCTGGCTGGCGGCGAGCAGTTCACGCTGACCAACTTGTCGCATCCTTCGTCGACCCTGGCGCAGCTTGACCAAGCGGGCAACCGTCACCTGGCCTTCGCCTTGCCGCAGCAGTCGCTGTTTGTCATGGGCGCAACGGAGGCGGGCGGGATTGCGGTCCTGCCGCTGGCGATCGACACCGTCGTGATCGATATGGAAGCCGAACGGCTTGAATTGGTGTGGCGGCTTGCCATTGTCGCCGACGGGGAATTCGAGGACGTTCGCCTGATGCACGCTACCGAACCCGAGCAGCTGGCACGCCTGAACGAATGGCCGTCTACCCAGCCTGAACCCGCTCCCCTGGCCGCCTGATACACCGCACAACCCGCAACAAGAATCGCCATGGCTCACGAAACAGTCACCAAATCGAAACGCTTCTACTGCGTCAGCCTCAGTCCGGACTTCTGCAAGACGCCAGTGGGAAGCAGCGTTGCCGTACTCCCTTACAACATCAAGGGGGAATTCAAGGACGCGGCCGACGTCTCAAGAAACGTCAAGACCCAGGGCGAACCGGTCCTGCTGCACAACAAGAGCTTCATCCCGAGCATCACAGGTGATGAACGAGGCACCTTGGGTGGCATCAAGAGCCAGACCTACCTCAAGCGCGCGCAGCCAATGGAGTTCAGTTCGACCAAGGGATCGAATGGCGCGCAGACGATACAGGAATCGCGCCTGATCTACATGAACGACAAGAATACGATCGGACGTATTCACGAACGCCAGGTGCAAGCGCCGCGTCCGCGGCTGACAATTCTGGGTGTCGAACTGCCGACGTTGAAAGAGGCTGCACAGGAATACAAGGATAAGTACTCCGAACCGATGCACCAGTTCGGCGGCAAGGCAATGGATGTCGGCGGCAAGATCGGCATGGGCAGCGCCGCGCTGGGCGGCGCTGGACTTGCGGTCGGCACCACCGGCGTCGGCTTGCCGGCAGCGGCTGTGATGGAGACTGGCGCTGCAGCCGGTGCTACTGTTGGCGGCGGCGTGGCTGCTACGGGGCTTGCCGTTGATTCGACGGCTACTGCACTTGATAATGCCGCCAACTTCGTCCTCACCGGAAAGGCGCCTGACGTGATGGGCATGGCCGGCGATATGGCATGGAACGCTGCGGAAAACCTCGCTCTGAAAAAGCTGCCCTTCGTCGGCGGTTGGATCAAGAAACTGGCAGCCAAGAAGAATGCCGTACCAGGCAAGACCCCGACACCGCCCAAGAAAGCGCCGCCAGAACCCAAGAAAGCGGATGGTCGCAAAGGTGACAAGGAAGGGCATGATGGTGGGAAGACCAAGAAGCCCAAGGGAGAAAAAGCGGAAAAACCGTTCGACTGCTGCCCCAAAAATGGCGCGCCGGGCGGCAAACCCGTGAAAAGCAAACGCCCTGTGCACTTTGGCACTGGGGAAGAAATCCTGCAACAAACGGACTTTGTATTGGAAGGACCGACACCCCTGGAGTGGGTCCGGACGTATCGATCCGGTTCCGAAACGGAAGACTGGGGCGTATTGGGCGCGCGTTGGGCGACGCCTTTCACGAGCTCAATCTCAGTTTGCGCCCAAGGCATTGTCTATCATGACGACAGCGGGCGTGCACTGCGCTTGCCCATGCTCGCCATCGGCCAGGAGCACGATAGCAGAGCCGAAGGTTTTACCTTGCGCCGCGACAGCGAAAATCAGATCACGCTGGTTTGGCGCGATGGGGCGAACGATACCTACCTCTCAGGACCGGATGGCTGGCTGCCGCATGGTTACGAAGGCGTCAACGCAATGCTGGCGCCACGTGCCCCGGTGCGTGCCCAACGGTACTATCTGGGCCGGCACGCTGGTCGTGACGGGAACGGCATCCAGATCGAGCGCATCCATGAGGCCAAACCAGGAGAAGCGCTGCTGCGTATTCGCACTGACGACGGACTGATGCTCGAAGCGCTGCGTGACGGCTATCTGCCAGAAGAGGTGGCTGACGATGCGCCAGTAGCAATGCCACGTATTGGCCGCGTTGAACGAGTCGATGCCGATGGCAGCCGCCAGTGCCTCGTTCGCTACAGGTACGAAGCCAGCCTTATTGACGCCAGCGATCCTCTCACCACATTCCCACTGCGCTGTGATCTGGTAGAGCAAACTGACCTGGTCGGCCAATCGCGTACCTACAGTTATCAACATCACCTGCTTAGGCTATACACCACTTACACAGGGTTCGCGCACGGGCTGGAATGGGTCAGCCTGGCCTTTCTGCGTGAACGCTGGGCTGGCTCCCTACTCGGAGCCCCACAACTCGCTGAACGCCATCCGATCAACTTCAACAACAGCTATCAGGCGCGCGCCATACGCACCAACACGTCCGACGGAAATGGCGAAGTACAGATCGACTATGTTGATGCCGACACTACCCGCGTCACTGAAGCTGACGGCGGTGTACTGGAATACAGTTTCAACGCCAACTGGCTTGCGACATGCGTGCTCCGCATTGGACCTGACGGCAATGCACGCGTACTGGGACGGCGGGAATGGGACCGTGACGGCATGCTGCTGGCCGAAATCGATGCCGAACACAATGCCACGCGATACGAGTACGACCTTGCTGGCAACCTGACGTCGATCACCGATGCCCAAGGCAATACGACCCATATCGAATATGATGGTCACAACCAGCCCATCGCCGTCACCGATGCGCTGGGCCATACCACTCGTAGCCGTTATGACGAGGCTGGACGCATCGTCGAGCGCATCGATGCATTGGGTCACAGCACCGGCTATGCCTACGATGCGCAAGGACGCCTTTCGCTGCTGACAGATGCACGCGGCGGCACCAAGCGCCTTGTATATGACCAGGGCGGTCGACTGGCTGCGTACACTGATTGTTCCGGCTTTACCACGCGCTACAACTATGATCGGAATAGCCGCCTGGCCGAGCATATCGACGCCGCCGGCAATACCAGCCATTACGCCTACAATGCGCATGGCCAGCTCGCAGCCGTGACGCGCCCCGATCAAACGACAGAGCAATTTGAATACGACGCCGAAGGGCAACTGCTTGCCTATACGGACGGCAAAGGCCAGGTCACGCGCTATCGCTACAATGGGCATGGCCAGCCAATCGAACGCATCGACGCCAAAGGTCAGACACTAAGCTATGTCTACGACAAGGCGCTCCGCTTGATCGAACTGATCAACGGTAATGGCGAGTCATATCGCTTTGCTTATGACGCCGAAAGCCGGCTGGTCGGCGAAACCGGATTCGATGGCAAGACCACGAGCTACACGTACAACCAGGCGGGCCAGCTGATTGGGACTGCCTGCAATGGCGTACAAACCGAATTTGCCCGCGACGCGCTGGGCCAACTGCTGGCGAAAAGCAGCCCCGATGGCGCGGTGCGCTACGCCTACGATGCGCTTGGGCGTTTGATTGCGGTGACGTCGCCACAGGCCGAGAATCGCTTTGAGTATGACCCGCTAGGACAATTGGTTGATGAACGTGTCGCTTATGCACTGGCCGCCCCACGCCTGCCTGACACCCCAAGAGAGTATGTGGCGGCCTTTACGATGACCCATGCCTACGATGAGCTGGGCAATCGTATTCAGACTATCCTGCCCAACGGCCGCCGTATCGACACGCTGCGCTACGGTTCTGGCCATTGGCATGGCACGTTATGGCAAGGTAAATCACTGGTCGATTTGGAGCGCGACCAGCTGCATCGAGAAACTGCGCGTCAGCTTGGGGGCGAACGGGAACGCCTGACGGAGAGCCGAAGCTACGACCCGCAATCGCGCCTGCGCACCTTCACGTTGAGTAAAGGAGCTGAGCGCCTGCATGAGCGACGTTACGAATACGACGCTGCGAGCAATCTGACGCTAATCGACGACCTCTCAAGCGGCAGTACACGCTACACCTATGATCCGCTAGGCCAGCTGCTCTCAGCAACGCAACGCGACTTGAAGGAAACGTTTGCCTTCGATCCTGCCGGCAATTTACTGGATCCAGATGCGAGTGGGAATCCGGTTCAAATCGACACCCGCAAGGTCCTGCGTGAACTGGATGCGCAGCCAACCAATATAGCGGCCATTCCGCCAAAGCTGGCCAAAGTCACGCATAACCTGCTGCGACAATACATGGGGTATGTGTATGAATACGATGTGCAGGGGAACACCATCAGCAAGCGCTTGCGCGTGGCAGCAAGTGCCAACGACGAAGGCGTCCTTGAATTTTCCTACGATACAGAAAGCAGACTGACGACTGCAACTCGTACTTTTGCCAATTCTCGGCAAATTGCACGCTACAGCTACGATGCATTTGGAAGGCGCATTGCCATGCAGTTGACCTCGCAACACTGGGAAGCCGCACAACCCGTCCCGCAAGTCGACGTCGCCCTTACCGACTCAATAACAATCTTCGTTTGGGACGGGGACAGGTTAGTACAGGAAGTCAATGCTGAGAGGACGGTAACGTATTTGTACGAGCCGGATAGCTTCGTGCCGCTGGCCAGTGTCGAGTCAGGCGAGGGGGCTGCCACCTACATGCCGAGCGGAACTCACCTGCGGCATATTAGGAACTGGGAATTACACGGCATCAAGGACGACTTGGGCGAACACGTAAAAGCACGTCAATGTCACTTGGAGGCAGCCAGGGCGAGCTGTCAGCAAAATGATTGGGAGCGCCGACAGCACCTGGCCTGCAATGACGCTTCAAAGGATATTATCCTCTACTACCAGTGTGACCACCTTGGTACTCCGCTTCAATTGTTGGACGAGAATGGAAAGATCTATTGGTCGGCACGTTATCGTGTTTGGGGCGAGATACTTCAATACTATGCTACTGACGTCTTGCAGCCGCTGAGGTTTCAAGGGCAGTATTATGATCAGGAAACGGGACTGTACTACACACGGCACCGTTACTTTGATCCAGTTACGGGGCGATTTGTTTCTCAAGATCCTATTGGATTATTGGGCGGCGAAAATCAATATCAATACGGGCCGAATCCTACCGGATGGATAGATCCATTAGGGCTGCAAAGGAAAAATAAGAAGTCCGCGCCGGAAAGGAAAGAAGGTAATCCCAATAGCGCAGAGACGAGCCCCTGCAAGAATTTCGTACGGGTCAGACATTACACTGGGGTTAGTAGAGCAAAAGCCATTATAACTAGCGGTGTTATTCAGCCAGGGGAACACAACCGCGTATATCTTGAACTTGCATCAAGTAAGCCGTTGAGCGCGCAAAAAGTTGCCGATAAATATAGAATTCCTATTGAGCGAGGCAAGGCTTATGTTGAAACAGATGTTTGTGAAGATAAAATTGAGTGGAAGGCAAACCCTTTATATGGATCCAAAGAGGCCACCGTAAAAGGTCCGATTACTCTTCGCAACCCGACTATTACTATTCAAAATTAGGTGATTACATGGAAAATTTGGTAGAAATACATAAGGATGTCATATTAAATTCTTTGGTTAACTTGAATTGGATTGACGTAAACCTATTTCGGCTCGGAACGAGTATGGGGGAAAAGAATTTGACAAAACAGGAAATTTCAGAGTTGCTATTTGATTTCTTTGTCAAGAATGATGTGGGCAATAAGCTTGCGAGTATAAAGCACTTGTTGCGAAGTGAAGTCGAGCAGTATCTGATCTATGACGATTCTGGAATTAGCGACCTCGATCGAATGTACGAGAAGAATCTTATTGAGTTTCCGCCGATGATGGAATAATAAATGTAAGCCTCGCCGTGTTAAAAGGTGGCGGCACGTTATCCGCGTTCGCCGACTCATACGCTCTGAGATTGTCCAATTCTGGGGATATTATTTGATCAGGCGGTCTTTTGTGTGACAATTTCCTGCTAGAGGAGCTGCTTGAACTGGTAAAGCAAATCAAGCCTCGCCTGGAAGGCCAAAACTCCATCTCCAAGAATCTGGCCGAGATATTCCTGGATATGTGGGGCGCGATGACTAGTTGCGGGGAGATGTACGACAGCGACGCACAGAGGGGGATCTATGGGGCGGTCGATCACTTGGCCCCGTACGCCAGAGATATCTGCACTAGCTGATGAGCATTTAAACGCTAAGGCCGCTGACGCGGCCCCCGCCGCCAGTTGATTAGCCGGAAACTTAATTCCAACGATGGACGGGGGTCCCGACGAAAAAATGAGCATCAAAAGGCTCAGGTCCGCCACGTACCCACCTTGGGACTACGTTGTTTATCCTTGCCTCACGCCAGATCGGCCAAAATTCAAGATCCCATTAGTAAAAAAGTAATGTAAAATTTTCTCGGTAGTAACTCTAATAACGATTCAATACCCCTTTAGGAGCAACCGTGAGTAATCCATATTCGATGCCGCAAGCGCCGCTGGTCGAACGCCTCAACAGCGACGAGACCTACATGCCGAAGTTCTTTTCCCTCAGTGGCCGCATTGGCCGTGTGCGTTACCTTGCATACGGTTTCGGTGCCGGCCTGTTGATGATGCCGATTGTGTTCCTGTTGGCGGGGCTGGGAGCACTGACTGGTTCCAGCGCCAATGGTGCCGGCGCGGCGGGCGCAATTGGCGGCCTGCTGGGCTACGCCCTGTATCTGGTCGCCATCCTGAGCCAGGTGCGCCGCCGCCTGCATGACCTGGGCAAGTCCGGCTGGATGGGCCTGCTGATGATTGTCCCGCTGGTCAATATCATCTTTGGCCTGTGGCTGTTGTTCGGCTCGGGCGATGAGGGCGCAAACGAATACGGCCCGGCGCCAGCACCGAACACAACTGGCGTGATCATCCTGGCGTGGATTCTGCCGATCATCATGATCGTCGGTATGATGGCTGCGATTGCGATTCCTGCTTACAGCGATTACTCCGCCAAGGCGCGCGCCGCGCAGATGCAAGACAGCCAGTAATGCATGCATAACCCTTACGCCGCGCCCCAGGCAGGGCTGGAACTGCCGTTCGCCCCTGTCGGCGAGGCGCGGCTGTTTTCCTGGAATAGCCGCATCGGGCGCTGGCGGTTTGTGGCGTACTGCATGCTGGGCGCTCCTGTTGCGCTCCTGTACGCCCTCGCACTCGGCACGGCCTTCGGCACAGCGTGGGTGCAAAAATACATTCCCCTGCAATCCGGGCTCCACGATGCCTTGAGTTTTTCAGTCCCGCTGGTTTTCCTGCTGGCGATCGTGCTGGCGACGCGTCGGCGGCTGCACGATTTCGATGTCAGCAGCTGGTGGGCGCTGTTGCTGCTGTTCCCATTCTTGCAGATCATCTTCCTGATCTACCTGCTCATCGCACCCGGTACACCGGAGGCCAACCGTTTCGGCGCGGTGCCGGCGCCGGCCGATCTGGGCGTGAAGCTTGGCGTGGCGCTCGGTTGCGCCTTGTCGCTGGCCTTTACAGCGCTCCGCTTTCTTTGATATCGAGGTAGCGGTTCAGCAGGGCGCCGGCCAGTTGCTCCGGCGCGACGTCGACCAGGTGGCCTGAGCGCAGGCCGAGGCGGCGGATCGCTTCCTGGCGCTGCTGCAGGTAATGCTCGCTGGCCGCCAGCCGCAGGGCGTCGTCGAAATCCTGCACCGGCGCCACGCTGGCGGCGTCCAGCGCGCGCTCGCGCAGGCTGGCGCACAGCACCAGGTGGCGCGAGGACAGCAGGTCGACCGCCTGGCGCAGCGCCACGTCGTCTTCATCGCGCACATTGGTCACCAGCACCACGAAGGCGCGCCGGTTCAGGCGGTTCAGCAAGTCGTTGGCGGCGCGCAGGTAATCGGGCGCGGCTTCGCCTGGCTGCAGGTCGTAGACCCCGGCCAGCATGCGGTCCAGGCCAATGCGGCCCTTGGCCGGCGCCAGCCAGCGATGGTCGACGCCAAAACTCATCAGCCCCACCGCGTCGCCCTGTTTGCCCGCCACGAAAGCCAGGGTCAGCACGGCATACAGTGCGTGGTCGAAGTGGCTGGTGTCGTCGTCGCGCGCCAGCATGCGGCGGCCGGTATCGAGCAGGAATACTACCTGCTGGTCGCGTTCGAGCTGGTATTCGCGGCTGATCGGCTTGCGGTGGCGCGCGGTGGCTTTCCAGTCGATCGAGCGCAGGCTGTCGCCGCGCCGGTATTCGCGCAGTTGGCGGAAGTCGGTGCCTTCGCCGCGCTGGCGCTTGACCAGCGAGCCGGCGGTCGGCGCCTGGCGGTCGGTGGCGCGCAGCGCCTGGCCCAGCAGGCGCGCCACGTCGGGAAATACCTTGGTGGTCTGCTGCGGCCCGATGCGGTGTGTGGCCTGCCACAGGCCCAGCGGTCCGGCCACGCGCAGCCATGGCGTGCCGAAATTGCCGTCGCCGCGGTCCAGCGGGCGCACGCGGTAGGTGAGTGTGGAAAACGTACCGGGCGCCAGGCGTGTCGCATGCGGCATTCCTTCCAGTTCCCAAGCTGCTGGGTAATCGTCAAACACCTCAAGCTGCAGCGCGGCCTTGCCCTCGTTGTGCAGGGTCAGGCGCACTTCGTGCCAGGCGCCGACCGGGAGGACACCGGCCATGCTGCGTTCCGCGCGCAGGGCAGGCCGACGCCGTGCCTGCAAGGCATCGGCGCCGGCGGCCAGCAGCAGGGCGCCGCCGAGCACTTGCCATGGCGCCTGCAGCAGCGGCCAGACGCTGGCCGGCACGCCGAGCGCGGTCAGGCCCATCAGGGCCAGGAACATACGGCGGGTTGGCTTCATCAGTTGCGCGGCGCGGCGACGGAATCGATCAGCGCAGCCAGCACGTCGTCGGCGCCCAGGCCATCGAGCTCGCTTTCCGGCGACAGGGCGATGCGGTGGCGCAGCACCGGCAGGCTGGCCTGCTTGATGTCGTCAGGGGTGGCGTAATCGCGGCCCGCCATCAGGGCCATGGCTCGCGCCAGGCGGACCAGGGCAATGCTGCCGCGCGGGCCGGCGCCGACTGCCACGCCGGGCCACTGGCGCGTTGCGCGCACCATGCGCACGGCGTAGTTGGCGACTGCCTCGTCGACGCGGATGCGGGCCACCAGCTGCTGCAGTGCAACCAGGATCTCCGGCTTGATCAGGGTGCGCACCTGTGCCACTTCAAGCGCGTCGCCGACGCGGTCCTGGGTCACCGCCAGCAGCATCGCGGTTTCTTCCTGCTCACCTGGGTAGGCGATGCGCGCCTTGATCAGGAAGCGGTCAAGCTGGGCTTCCGGCAGCGGGTAGGTGCCTTCGCTTTCCAGCGGGTTCTGGGTGGCCAGCACCATGAAGGGCGCTTCCAGCGTGTGCGCTTCGCCTTCGATGGTGACCTGGCGCTCCTGCATGGCTTCCAGCAGAGCGGACTGGGTCTTGGCCGGCGCGCGGTTGATTTCGTCGGCCAGCAGCAGGTGGGTGAAGACCGGACCTTTGCGGATGCTGAAGGTCTGCTGGCGCTGGTCGAAGACGGCATGGCCCATCACGTCGGCCGGCATCAGGTCGGGCGTGAACTGGATGCGCGAGAATTCGCCGGCAAAGGTCTTGGCCAGGGCCTTGACCAGCAAGGTCTTGCCCAGGCCCGGCACGCCTTCCAGCAGCACGTGGCCGCCGGCCAGGCAGCAGGCCAGCACCTGTTCGATCACCGTGTGCTGGCCGACGATGGCGCGGCCGATTTCCTCGCGCAGGCGTTGCACGATGTCGATCGCCTGTGCCAGGCGGTCGGCCGGAATGGCGTTGTTGGTGGAGGCGGACATGCTATCGCTCATGATGGGCTCGCAATTGTTGGAGTATTGAAATTTGTCGTGTAAAGTCGGCAGCGCGGCTGGCCGGGGCGCCAAGCAGGGCATCGCTCACTTGCGCTTCCGGCAGCTTGGCCAGGCGCGCAAGGCGGCGCGCGCGTTCGGCAGGCCCCAGGGCATGCAGTTCCGGCAGGCGCCGCAACAGCTGCTTCTCGGTACTCTTGCGCACGGCCTGCAGCAGCAGGGCGCGCCCTTGCGGCAGGCGCCACAGCCAGCGGCCGCTGGCTTCGATATGTTCGATCAGGGCGCGGCGTGCCGTGGCCGCTTCCGGCAGCATGGGGCCGAAGCGGCGCGAGGCGCTCCAGGTCCACAGCAGCAGCAGGGCGGCCAGGCCCAGCACGACCAGGCGGGCGTGCTGCCACAGCCAGGCTGCCCAGCCGACCGGCTCGTTGTGCTGCACCAGCATCACCTGGGCATTGGGCCCGCTTTGCCCGGCCAGCAACAGCAGCAGCTCGCCGTGGTCGAACTGGCGCAGAGCGTCGTTGTCGAAATAGCTGTCGGCGGCATCGACCGCCACCATGGCGACCTTGCCGCGACCTTCGCCGTACACCAGCACGGCCAGCTCGTAGGTGTCGCCCCACAGCGGTTTCGGGCCCTTGCCTTCGATGCGTTGCAGGGTATCGGAAGGGCGCGCCAGCTCGATGGTGTTGGCGGCGCCCGGCGCGTTGAGGCACACCAGGCGCGGCGGGCCGGCGGGCTCTTTCGCGGCCGCTGTTTCTTCTTCGCCTGTCTCGCTTTCCTCGTCTTCCTCGTCCTCGGCGCCTTGTTGCCCGGCCTTGGCGGCAGCGCGCTTCTCGCGGCGGCTGGCCTCCAGCGGATCGATGCGGCAAGTGTCGTCCATGCGGGTGCGGCCCGACATTGCCACGCCAAAGTGCTTGCCCAATGGGTCGGTCGACTGATCGGGGGCGCCATCCGGACCGGCCTCGCCGGCGTCGGTGTCGTCAACCCAGTCGGGGGTCATGATCAGGGTGTTGCCGCGGCGGACCCAGTCCAGCAGCAGCCTGGCCTGGCGTTCGTCCGGCGGGCGTGCATAGCGCGACAGCAGCATGACGCCGTCCGGCAACTGGTTCAGCAACTGGTAGCTGAGCACGGGCTCCACGCGCACCTTGTGGCCGCGCGCTTCCAGCAGCCGCGTGGCCGCCAGCATCGGGTTCTTTGCCTGCGCTTCGGAAATGTGGTGCTGGCCGCGCCACACCTTGTGGAAGTACAAGTGCCATAACTCGTAGCCGGCGCCGGCCAGCAGCACGGCAACGATGGCGATGATGATCGAATAGCTCCGCTTCATGCTGCCTCGCGGTCGAAGTGTGCTTGCCAGCGTGAGCACAGCGCCGCCACCGTTTCAGCGGCCGGCCAGCGCGCGCCATAGGCCGCGTTCAGCCAAAGCGTGGTGGCCTGGTCGGCCAGTGCCAGGCTGGCGCTATCGAGCGTGCCGGCGGCGTTGGCGCTGCGCGCCTGCGCCAGGCATTCGCCTTCCGTCGCGCCGTGGTGCAGCTTGAGCGACTGGCGGCTGACCAGGCGAGACAGCGTGGCGCGGTACAGCAGCGCCAGCGCGGCACGCTGCTGGCCTTGCTGCCACAAGGCGCGCACGGCGCCGGCCACATCGGCCGGCAGGCTCTCTTCTCGGATATCGAGGCCGCCCACCTCCGTGGCCAGCCTGGGCTCGGGCGCTGCCGCAAGGCTGAAGCGCAGCGGTGCGGCATAGCGCCACAGCAGCCAGGACACCAGGGCAATCGCACCGGCGATCAGGGCAAACTTGAACACGCCGGCCAGGATGGCGGCCAGCCAGCGCGGCACCAGCGGCGGGGCCTTCGGCTTTACCTGTTCCTTTTCCGGCGGAACGCGCAGCTCCCATTGTTCGCCGCAGCGGTAGCCGCGCAGGTCTTCGTGCGCGAAAACCTCGTCGAGCTGGCGGCGCACTGCGGCTTGTTGCGGCGACAGGTCGGGCCCGCGGCCGCTGTCCTGTTTCCTGAGGCCGTCGGGCGGCTCGCATGCGGGAACCACGGGAACCACGGGCGGCGCGCTGGCGGCCGGCGCGGCTGCCTGCACCGGCGGCGGCATGCCGAGCAAGGCCATGGCCAGCAGCGGGGCTGCCATCAGCACGCCGGCGACGTGGCGCGCCGCGGCCGGCCGTGCCGGAGGACGCAGCTGGCGCAGCACGATTTCGATATCCCAGGCTTCCAGCGTGGCGCGGCGGTTCAGGTACAGGGTAAAGGTGCAGGCTGTGTAGACCGGGCCGATGATGGCACAGGCCAGGCACCATGCCGCCGTGCCCAGCACCGCCTGCAGGGAGCCCTGGTCGGTCAAGCCGAACAGGGCGAAGGGATTGGGCGACTCGCCCGGCATGAACAGGCCGATCAGGGCCAGCACGCCCATCATCAGCACGAATTCGAAGGTGGCGCAGGTGCTGCCGAACATCAGGGCGGCGCCGCCGGTGCCGTTGCGGGCAATGGTGGCGCGGCGCGCGGTGGCGACCTTGCCGCGGGCGCGTTCCAGCACCCATACCGGCTGGTGCAGGCCGCGCCCGGCCATGAAGGGGCGCCACCAGGTCAGCATGCGGAACCAGCCGCCGCCCAGCTCGCGCGGCCAGGCGCGCAGGGCATCGCGCCAGCTGGTCTGTTCGCCGAAGACCTGGCGTGCCAGCACATGCAGCGGCGCACGTTCCAGCAGGGGACGCAGCCACCATGGCAGCAGCCAGCCCAGGGCCAGGTCAGGGTAGTACCAGCTGATCAGCACGGCCAGCGCCGACAGCGGCAGCCACAGGGCCAGCCAGGCGCGCCATACGTCGGCGCCGCCGGCATGCAGCAGGGCGAAACCAAGGTCCAGGCCTTGCGCATTGCTGCGCGGGCGCAAATCAAGGCGCAGCTTATCGAGTTGCATGCACGCCTTTCTCGCGGCCGGCGAAACCGAAGAACAGGAAAACCAGGGCCCAGCACACTGCGCCGACGCTGTATTTGACGGCCGGGGCAAAGGCGCTGGCCGACCAGAAGGCCTCGAAGAAGGCTGCCAGCACGGTGAGCAGGGCGGCGCCGGCCACCACCGGATACATCTGGACGCTGGCTTCCTGCAGGGCGCGGCGGCGGCTCAGGCGGCCCGGCTTGACCAGCGCCATGCCAAGGCGGGCGCCGGCCACGCCGGACAGCACCAGGCCTGTCAGTTCAAAGCTGGAGTGGGTCACCACGAAGGACCAGAAATTACTCCGGGTGGCCGGATCGAGGCTGAGCCAGGCGGCCACCACCCCCATTTTCATGCCGTTGAACAGGACGCTCAGCAAGGCGGGCACGCCGCCGAAGATGCCGCTGGCGAAAGTACGGAAGCCGATCGAGACATTGTTCCAGATGTAGTGGCCGAACATCTGCAGGTCGCCTTCGCTGCCGCCGCGGCCAGTCTTCATGCTGGAGGGGGCGTACATCTGGTGCATGCGCGTCAGTTCGTCCGGCGAGGCGAACATGAAGGCGTTGTGCGAGTCGTGCCATACCAGCGCGCCGATGGCGATGGCCGGCCCGAGCAGGCAAAACAGCACCAGCAGCAGCAGCCTCCATTCGGCGCGTACGCGGCGCGGCAGGTCGGCGCGCAGCCATTGCAGCAGCACGGTCGGGCGTTCGGCCGCCACCCCGTACAGGGCGTGGTGGCAGCGCGCCACCAGTCCGTGCAGGTAGGACACCAGCTGCGGCGAGTAGCCGCGCTGGCCAGCCAGGGCCAGGCATTGGCACAGGCGGCGATATTGTTCGGGCAGGGCTTCGCGGCCTTTGGCGCGCTTGGCCAGCAGGGTATCGATCTCGCTCCACAGGGGACCGTAAGTTGCCTCAAACTGCGCTTGCTTCATCGGACCAATCCTGCGGCCATGCCGCGCAAGCGTTCCAGCGAAGCGTCGCCCTCGCGGCCGGTCAGCGGCTCAGCGATATCGGCCAGTTCCAGCATGCGCGCGTGCGGCAGCCGGCTTTCGCGGGCAAACAGGTCGGCCAGCGCACGCTGCTGCTCCGGCGTCAGCGGAAAGGGCAGCGGCAGCGGTGCCGCATCGGGCACTGCAACGCGCTTGGGCGGCTTGTCGCGGTACACCACCTGGGTACCGGCCACGATGTCGCCCAGGCGGCGGAAATGGCGGTCGCACAGCATGGCCAGCAGGCCGGCGGCGTACAGCAGCGGCAGGAAGTCGGCCACCATCAGCAGGTTGCGCAGCACCGACTCGCGCCAGCGCACCGGCAGGCCGTTGGCGCGCAGCACCTGCAGGCCGACGATGTGCTTGCCCAGTGTGCGGCCGCCGGCGTATACCTCGCACAACACCGGGTAGGCCCAGTAGGCAAGGAAGAACACGATCGCCGTCACGCCGTTTAACAGTTTTTCGGAAGGGATGACCGCGCCCAGGATCGAGATGAGGAAGCTTGCCCCCATGCCCCAGGCAACGAAGTCGATGGCCCATGCGTAGCCGCGTGCCACCGGACCGGCAGGAACAAGCAGCAAACGCACGCCTTCGGGGGTGGTCAAGGACAGGCGTCCGTCGAGAAGGGAATTCATGCCATTTATTTAACCATAAAATTTCCTCCTTGGAAATATTAATGGAAATGTTTTATGCCTGCCGCCTCTTCGATTTGCCGGTAATCGCGTGCCTGGCGCACGCTGCCGATGGCTTGCCAGATGGCCTCGATCCGTTGCGGATCGCGCTGGTAGGCGCCGCGTCCCACCATCAGGTACAGGTTGACAGTGGAATAGGGCAACTCGGCCTGCTGGACCTTCCCCTTGAAGCGGGGATCTTCGTGCACCAGCTTGCTCGCTTCCAGTCCCTGCAGGATGGCGACGTCGAAGCTGCCCGTGGTCAGCATGCGCAGGGCGTCGGCAGCCGACTTCACGGTGTCATGGGGAATATAGCCGCGTTCACGCAACTGCTGCCCGACCAGGTAGCCGGTCTGCACGATCACGACCTTGCCGGGCGCCAGCAATTCGTGGCCGTCCCAGCTGCCTTTGCCGCCCACGCGCAGGAAGACCAGGGCGGCGTCCTCAAACAAGGCCCGGCCAGGATCTTCGCGCCCGTCGGGCAATTGGGGAATGCGCGACCATGCGCGGCGGTCAATTGCATCCGCTGCACCGACTACTGCATCCACCTGGCCAAGTTTTAATTCATTTAGGCAACGCTTCCAAGGTTTCGGTGAATAAATAAACTGTTCATTCAGGAGTAATTCAACTCGCTTCAATAATTCAAAATTCAGGCCTTTTCCAGCGGGCGTGCTCCATGGCCTCTGGTCGACATCTTCGTAGCAAAGGCGCAGCGGCGGGCCTTTCGCGGCATGGGCAGCCATGCCGGTCAGCAGCGCCAGCAGCACGCAGAGGCTTTTGTAGCTCATGCCATAAAGATTATCACGGCATTTTTATGTTCCAGGCGACTTCATAAAAAAGATCCATACATGTTGTATTTGTGCATGTAAAACGGGAAATAATAGACGGATGAAAATGTTGCATATAAATTCTTCCCTAGTTTTTTTAAATCTGTATGGAAGAGAGAAATACATGAATAAACATTTTCCGATTGCAGCATTAATGTTGTCCGCCAGCCCGTTTGTGCTGCTGGGCCAAGCCTACGCACAAGCACAGGATGCTGCCCCTATCCAGGCGCAGCAGGCTGCCGACAGCACCACCGACGAGATCCAGAAGGTGGTCATTGTTTCGACCGGTAGCCGCGGCTCGCAGCGCACCATGGTGGATACCCCGGTCCCGGTTGACGTGCTGAGCTCGCGCGAACTGACCAAGACCGGCCAAGTCACCCTCGACAAGTCGATGCAGTTCCGCGTCCCTTCCTTCAATACCGTACAGACCCCGGTCAATGACGCGACCTCGCTGCTGGACCCGTACGAAATCCGTAACATGGGCCCGAGCCGCGTGCTGATCCTGATCAACGGCAAGCGCAAGAATATGAGCTCGCTGGTCTACACCCAGACCTCGCCAGGCCGCGGCGAATCCGGCTCCGATATTTCGGCCATCCCTGCCGATGCGATCAAGCGCATCGAAGTGCTGCGCGACGGCGCCTCGGCACAATACGGCTCCGACGCGATCGCCGGCGTGGTCAACATCATCCTGAAGGACAATGCCGAAGGTGGCTCCGTCACGGCGCGTGCCGGCATCACCCACGAACACGATGGCGGCATGGGAGGCCTGAGTGTCAACCAGGGCTTCGCGCTGGGCGGCGACCGCGGCTTCTTCAACTACACCATCGATGCGTCGCGCGTGAACCTGTCCAGCCGCTCCGGCGCGGTAAGCGCAACCGGCGAATCGAGCGACTTCGGCGCGCCGCTGTCGGAAGTGCAGGCCTTCCTGTCGAAATATCCTGACGCCCGCAACATCAACGGCTCGCCGAAGACCAAGGCCTACAAGGGCCTGTTCAATACCCGCTACGATATCGGCGAAGGCGTCGCGATCTACGCCAACGCGGCGTATGTGAACAAGAAGATCAACTCCTTCGCGAACTACCGTACTCCTTACTGGCGTCCGACCGATTACGGCTTGTTGCACCCTGCAGGAACCCCGTACGAGGGCTATCAGCCAACCTTCGACGGCACGCTGGACGACTACAATGCCACCGGCGGCGTGAAGATGGACTTGGCCGGCTGGAATGCAGACTTCAGCCTGACCTACGGCGGCAACAAGCAGAAGTACGACGTCGACCACTCCGTCAACCGCAGCATGGAAGACGCCGTCCTGGCGGGTACCAGCACCGAGCACTCGCCGACCCACTTCTATGCTGGCGGCGTGGAGTTCCAGCACTACGTGTTCAACGGCGACATCTCCCGGCAGCTGACCGATACCGTCAACTTCTACGCCGGTACTGAACTGCGCCACGAGAAGTTCGAGGTGAAGGCGGGCGAACGCGCATCGTGGCAGGGCAGCGGGGCGGACTCCTTCGCGGGCAACCATCCGGACAACTCTTTCCCATCGTCGCGCTCCAACTACGGCGTGTATGCCGGATCGACCTGGGACATCAGCAAGGACCTGCTGGTTGATGGTACCGGCCGCTGGGAAAAATATACCGACTTCGGTTCCGCGTTCGTGTGGAAGCTGTCTACCCGCTACAAGGCAAACGATTGGGTGACGCTGCGCGCATCGGCCTCGAAGGGCTTCCGCGCGCCGTCGCTGGCTCAGATCTACACGCAGAAGGCGCAGTACTCCTTCGTGCCTGGCGGCGGCATCCAGGTGTCTGGCCTGGTGAACAACGTGTCGGCGCAAGCCGCTGCGCTGGGCGTGCCTAAGCTGAAGGCGGAGAAGTCCGACAACATCACGCTGGGCCTGGGTCTGAAACCGGATGAAAACACCAGCGCCACCCTGGACTACTACAACATCAAGGTGAAGGACCGCATCGTGCTGGGCAAGGAAATCGTGCCGACCGGCGATCCTTCCCAGCAGCTGGACCAGATCCTGGCGGCAAATGGCATCGTTTCCGTCAGCTTCTTCGTCAACGCAGTGAAGACCCGGACCGAGGGTCTGGATTACGTGCTGTCGCGCAAGAATATCCCGCTGGCGGACGGCAAGCTGACCCTGAACCTGTCCGGCAACTACACGCACAAGAACGAGCGTGACGGCGCGGTCAAGAATCCTACGATTGTGGCGAACGCCGGGCAGTCCGTGCTCGATGCGACCCAGGAAGCGCTGATGTTCACTTCGCGTCCGAAGTTCAAGACCATCCTCGGCGCCGACTGGGACTACAAGAAGCTGAACCTGTCGGTCAACAATACCGTGTTCGGCCCGACCCGTTTCCGCCAGGCTGGCCTGGACAGCAACCTGGAAACGAAGTTCAAGACCAAGAACGTCACCGACTTCGCCCTCAACTACAACCTGATGCCGAACGTGACCGTGTCGTTCAACGTCAACAACGTGTTCAACACCACCCCTGAGTGGGAGTTCAAGGCCCTGAACGCCGAAGGCCAGAAGATCATCGACGACCCGAACGCCAAGGCCATCCAGCGCAACCTGATCACCTTCAACGGCCGCTACGACATGGTGACCTACGACGGTTCGCATTTCAGCCAGCTTGGCCGCACCTATGCCGCATCGCTGAACTACCGCTTCTAAGCCGCAATCCGCTTGCTGCGAAAACCGCCCCCCTGGGGCGGTTTTTTTATTGTAAAGTGGATAATCAACGGTGAGGGGGAAACCATGCTTTCGATGCGGCGGGCAATCACAAGCGGCGCGCAGCACGTAAGGCCCGTTATTGACGACGCTGTGCTTGCCCGTTACGTCGAAAACGGCCTGGCGGTGCGCGAAGCGTTCCGCAAGAAGGAGCTGCGCGACACCCTGATCGCGCGCCTGAAGCCGCATCGGCGCCTGATTGCAGGCTGCGTACCGGCAGGCATCCAGCAGCACGGCATGCTGCCGGAGCGAGCGCCTTCGCACGGGCTGGCCGAGATCTCCGACGCGGATCTGGCGCAATGGCTGGTCGACGATGGCCGCCTGATTTACGGCGAATTCACGCAGCAGGAACTCGACAACTATTTCGAAGCGGTGGCACCCTGGCTGCCCCTGCACGGCCATTTCATCGACCTTGGCAGCGGCCTTGGCAAGGTCGTCCTGAGTGCGGCGCTGGCCTTGCCCGGCATGCGCTGCACGGGCGTCGAGCTGCTTGGCTACCGCAATGACATGGCGCAGGTGCGGCTGGCGCAGATGCTGGCGGCCGGCGTGGCGGAAGATCCCGCGGCGGCGGCCAGGGTTGCGGCCCGCGTGCGGCTGCTGCACCAGGACATGTTTGAAGCCGATGTCTCGGACGCGAGCATGGTCTATATCTACAGCACCTGTTTCGCGCCAATGATGGACCGGCTCGCCGGCAAGCTGGCGCGGGAGTTGCCGGAAGGGGCCCTGGTAACGACGGTCACGTTTCCGATGCCGCACCCGGCCTTCGAACTGGTGAAGCAATTCGCGCCGCCCAGCGTGGCTTGGACGACGGTGTTCCTGTATCGACGGCGTAGCGCGCTGGAAGCGGCGACGCCGGCGGCGGCCAACTTCCTGTACGAACAGGATAGCGCTGCATGGGAATATGCAGTGCGGGCCGCGTTTGCGGCTTACGATGCGGAGGATGGAGCCTGATATGGATATTCGTGCGATGACCCTGCCCGAGCTGGAAATGGTGCTCGATTGGGCCGCATCTGAGGGATGGAATCCCGGACTGCAGGATGCAGGCAGCTTTTATGCCGCCGACCCGGACGGCTTCCTTCTCGGCAAGATCGATGGCGAGCCGGTGGCCAGCATCTTCGCGGTGCGCTACGGCGCCGGATTTGGTTTTATCGGCGGCTATATCGTGCGGCCGGAGTTTCGTGGCAAGGGCCATGGCATGGCGCTTTGGCGCGCCGGCATGGCGCGACTCGAAGGGCGCAACGTGGGACTGGACGGCGTGCCGGCCCAGCAGGCCAACTACGCGCGTTCCGGTTTCAGGCTGGCGCACCGCAATGTGCGCTATGAAGGCCGGGGCAGCGACGTTCCCGCTGCCGATCGCGTGCTGCCGCTGGGACCGCACGATATGCGCGATGTGCTGGCGTATGATCGCGTCTTCTTTCCCGCCGACCGTGAGCAATTCATGCGCTGCTGGTTGCAGCAGGAAGGCAGCGTGGCGTTCGGCGTGCGTGAAACTGGCGGCGCGCTGCTTGGCTATGCCGTGCTGCGGCCGTGCCGCGCGGGCTTCAAGATCGGCCCGCTGTGCGCAGCGTCGCCGGAAGTGGCCGAGGAATTGATGCAGGCGCTGCGTGGCCGCGTGCCGGCCGGGGAACCGGTATTCCTCGACGTGCCCGAGCCGAATGCCGCAGCCGTGGCGCTGGCGGAGCGGCACGGCATGCATGCCTGCTTTGAAACGGCGCGCATGTACACTGGCGAAGACCCTGGCTTGCCGCTGGCGCAGCAGTACGGCATAACAACTTTCGAACTGGGATGAAAAAGTGCTTGACCATGACGTCGCGTCAACCTTGAGGATGGCTGCATGTTCACCGTAAAACAGCTCTCCGACATCACCGGCGTCACCGGCCGCACGCTGCGCTACTACGACAGCATCGGCCTGCTCAAGCCTTCGCGCATTGGCGACAACGGCTACCGCTATTACAACGAAGCAGACCTGCTGCGGCTGCAGCAAGTCCTGTTCTACCGGGAGATGGACGTGCCGCTGGCCGCCATCTGCGACATCATGTCGCAACCTGGCTTCGACGTCCTGGCGGCGCTGCAAAGCCACAAGCAGGCACTGGCTGCCCGGCTGCAGGAATTGCAAGGGCTGATTTCCACGGTGGACAAGACCATCCTCCACCTGAAAGGAAAACACAGCATGAAGCCAGTACAGCTCTTCGACGGCCTGCGTGACAAGCACGACAAGCACCAGTTGGAAGCGGAACAGAAATTCGGCAAGGAAGTCGTGCAGGATTCGGCCCGCCAATGGCAGGGCTACGGCGACGGCAAGCAACAAGCCCTGATCGATGAAGGCAACGCCATCTACGCCGAGCTGGCGGTCGCCATGCCGCAAGGCGCCGGCAGCGGTGCAGTGCAGGCCCTGGCGGCGCGCTGGCACGAACACATGCGCCACTTCTGGCCCGCCGAGCGCGAACACCTGCCGAGCCTCGCCGCCACGTATCGCGACGACCCACGCTTCCGCGTCAACTTCGACAAGATCCACCCCGACCTCGCACCTTTCATGGTCGAAGCCGTGAGCATCTACGCCGCCTGAGCACAACGCTTGCCCAAGCGCAAAACGCGCCGCCTGGTGCGGCGCTACTCTCGCTTTTGTGCGACGCTACCGGCTGCGGGGATTCGGTGATGAAAGATCAGCTCTTGCTTTTGATATCAGCCATTGCCTGCGCGTTTGGCGCGTGGGCATTTTGGCACTACCTGGATGCAGACGCGGTAGTCGCGTTGATGACGCTTGCATTGGTGTCGTCTGTGGCGGATAACCTGCGTTTGCGACGCAAGTTGCGCGAAACGGAGCGGCGCGGTTGACAGGGCGGCGCGGCGGCGCGGAGAATGGCCCTTCCACAACCCTGCTGGATAAGGAGGAAGCCATGAAGCTCCGTCGTGTCGCGCAGTACCTGGTTGTTGTTGCAGGATTCACCCTGGCCGGCGCCGCCCTCAGCGCTGCACCGGAAAAGAAAAAGGCCGCTGCGCCGCCTGACGACAAGGCGGCAATGGAGGCGATGAATAAAGCCGCCATGCCTGGCGAAGCACACAAGAAGCTCGATGCATTGGCCGGCAAGTTCACGGTCAAGTCGAAAATGTGGATGGACCCATCCAAACCTCCGGAGGAAACTGAAGGCTCCACAGAACGCAAGTGGATCATGGGTAACCGCTACCTGCAGGAAAACTACCAAGGCAAGTTCATGGGTCAGCCTTTCGACGGAATGGGCATCCAGGGCTATGACAACGTGACGAAGAAGTATTTCGGCAGCTGGATCGATTCCGGCAGCACCGGCATGACCCTGTCGCATGGCAGCATGAACGGCAATACCATCAAGTACAAGGGCATGATGTCCGATCCCATGAGCGGCAAGGAGGTGCCTTACACGATGAGCGTGGCCATCACCGACAACGACAACCACAAGCTGGAAATGTGGGGGCCGGGGCCGAACGGCAAGGACATGAAGTGGATGGAGATGAGCTATACCCGCATCAAGTAAGGAAAGGCCCCGCGAGGGGCCGGCGCACCGGCGCTACGCCACGCGCAGTGGCGCGCGGTGCGCAACCTCCAGCAAGATTCCCCAATCAGTGCGGCAATAGAAGCCCGGGCCGCCGCGCATCTCCTGCAACGGTGACAGCCCGTTCACGTCCGCGGCCTCCAGCTCCGCATGCTTGGCGCTGACGGCGGCTGCATCGCCGACGAGGAAGCCGATGTGGAAAGTCTTGGGATAGCTGGGCTCAGCGTGGCGGGTCAGCACGAGTACCACGCCGCCGTCGCCGGCCAGCACGGCCATGCCATGGTTGCCTTTGGTTTGCAGCAAGGTAAAGCCGAAATGGCGGGACAGGAAAGCGGAAGCCGCAGCCACGTCGGGCACGGACAGGTCGAGATGATTCAATTGCATGTGAACTCCATGGTTGGTGGGCCCAACGGGAGTGCCAGCGAAGATCGATCGGCCACGCCCAGACGAGCCCGAGACGCACGTGCGCCGGGATCGTCGTGGGTTCTCATGCAAGACTGCACATGGAGCAGAGCTCTCCGGAGAGGAGAGGGACTGGGCTTACCTTGAACCGGTCCTGCCTTTTTCGACAGGCGGGATCATAGCACGATATCAGCTGCGGCCAAGGCGCGGCGTGCGCCGCCCGGGTACGGCGGACGGTTCGGCATCGACGCGGAACACGCCAACGGCCTGCAGCAGTGCTGCCGATTGCTGCTGCATGCTGGCTGCAGCGGCGGCAGCCTGTTCGACCAGTGCGGCGTTCTGCTGCGTAACTGCATCCATTTGCGAAATCGCTTCGTTGACCTGGGCGATGCCCGCGCTCTGTTCGTTGGAAGCGGTGCTGATCTCGTTGATGACCTGGCGCACACGGTGCACGCTTTCCACCACTTCCTGCATGGTGCTGCCGGCCTGCGCCACCAGGGAATTGCCGACGCCGACCGTTTCAACAGAGGCGCCGATCAGGTCCTTGATCTCCTTGGCCGCCGCTGCACTGCGCTGCGCCAGGTTGCGCACTTCCGATGCCACGACCGCGAAGCCGCGGCCCTGTTCACCGGCACGCGCCGCTTCCACCGCCGCATTCAGCGCCAGGATATTGGTCTGGAACGCGATGCCATCGATCACGCTGATGATGTCGACGATCTTGCGCGAAGAGCTGTCGATCGAGGCCATGGTCTCGACCACTTGCGACACCACGGCGCCGCCTTTCTGCGCCACTTCCGAGGCATTGGCCGCCAGCTCGTTGGCGGTACGCGCATTGTCCGCATTCTGGCGCACGGTGGACGTCAGTTCTTCCATCGACGCCGCGGTTTCTTCCAGCGAGCTGGCCTGGCTTTCGGTGCGGGCCGAGAGGTCGCTGTTGCCGGCGGCGATCTCGCTTGAAGCGGTGGCAATGGTATCGGTTGCGTTGCGCACCGAGCTGACGATGCGCGCCAGGTCGTCGCGCATGCCCTTCAGCGCGTTGACCATGCTGCTGTGGTCATCGCGCTTGACGTCGATCGGCACGGTCAGGTCGCCGCCGGCGATGCTGCGGGCGATCGAGGAAGCGTAATCGGGTTCGCCGCCCAGCTGGCGCAGCATGCCGCGTGCGATGAACACGCCGATGCCGAGCAGCACGGCAGCCAGTACCACGGCGCCCGCGGCGAAGGTGACGGCGCGTCCGCGCACGGTGGCGTCGACGGTGTCGACGTACACGCCGGAGCCGAGGATCCAGCCCCAGGGCTCGAAGCCCTTGACGTAGGATACCTTCTGCACCGGCTTGTCGCTGCCTGGCTTCGGCCACATGTAATCGACCGGTCCGGCGCCTGCCTTCTTGACCATGTTGACGAATTCGACAAACAGGAATTTGCCGGTCGGGTCCTTGTTGCTGCTGAGGTCTTTGTTGTCGAGCTCAGGTTTGATCGGGTGCATGATCATCTTTGGCTGCATGTCGTTCAGCCAGAAGTATTCGTTGTTGCCGTATCGCAACACCTTGATCGCGTCCATTGCCTTCTTCTGCGCTTCCGCGCGCGGCAGGGCGCCGCTGGCTTCCTGCTTCTGGTAATAGTCGAGCACGCCGTAGGCCGTTTCGACAGCCTGTCGCACATTGCTGGTTCTTTCCTCCAGGATGAGGGTGCGCTCGGAAATGAGGAAGATGGCTGTAAGGATGATGATGCCGAGGATGGCGCCGGCATTCAGCACTGCGAGTTTCTTGGCAATGCTCATCGACTGCGTGAAGTTCATGGTTTGTCTCCAGCTAAAACGATCCTTTTTGTGAAGCCAGCATGGCACGCCTCGCAGAAAAAGAAAAGGCCCTCCGTGGAGAGCCTTGACTTGAGTTTGCCTTTTTATTTAGATCGTTTTGCTGCGCTTTGGTCGCGTACCGTGCGGAATTCGGAGTCGCTCGACCAGTTCGGCCAGTCCTTCGATTCGGCCAGGTCGCGGCCAAGGCCGTACAGGACACCCAGGTCGCGCGCCATGCCGGTGAAGGGCCACTTGGCATCCCACTCGTCCGAAGGCTGGTGGTAGTTGTTGTTGGTGTAAGCTTCCTGCGCTGCCTTGCCGGCAGCGACGCCGCCTTGTTCCCAATCCTCGCCGGAATCGAGCGAGAACGCAGGCACGCCGCGCTTGGCCATCGGGAAGTGGTCGGAGCGGAAGAAGTAGCCGGCTTCGGTGTGCGGGTCAGGCGTGTAGCTCACGTTGATCGCCTTGAACCTGCTGACCAGCATATCCAGCAAGTCCAGCTTGGCGCTGCCGGAAATCGTGAAGTTGCGCGCCGGGCCGTACGGGCTCAGTGCATCCATATTGATCATGCCGACGGTGGTGGCCAGCGGATAGACCGGATTGGCTGCATAGTACTCGGAGCCGAGCAAGCCTTTTTCTTCAGCCGTCACCGCCAGGAACACCACGCTGCGCTTTGGCGCTGGCGCCTTGCCGTAGGCGCGGCCCAGTTCCAGCAGGGCGGCGATGCCGGTGCCGTTGTCGATGGCGCCGTTATAGATCTTGTCGCCTTTGGCGTCAGGCAGGCCAACCCCGAGGTGGTCCCAGTGGCCGCTGTAGATCACGGTTTCGTCTGGCGCCGTCGTGCCTTCGCGCATTGCAATCACGTTTTTCGACTTGATCACTTGCGCGTCGACCGCGTAGTGGGCCGACAGGCTAACGCCTTTCAGCTCCACCGGCTTGAACTCGCGCGTTTGCGCCTGCTTCTTGAGCGCGTCGAAATCAAGGCCGGCGCGCTTGAACAGGTCGGCCGCCACGTCGCGCTGGATCCATGCTTCCATCGGCGCGTGCGATTTGCCTGGTTCCTTGCGCACGATGTCGTACATCACGTTGGTATTGGAGTTCTTCACCGTCGCCCAGCCGTAGGAGGCCGGTGCGGTTTCGTGCACGATCAGCGTGCCAATGGCGCCCTGGCGTGCCATCTCCTCGTACTTGTAGGTCCAGCGGCCGTAGTAGGTCATGGCCTTGCCGCCGAAATCGCCTTCGCCGGTTTCGAAGTCCGGATCGTTGATCAGCACCACCGCCAGCTTGCCCTTCAGGTTGACGCCCTTGAAGTCGCTCCACTTGCGCTCAGGCGCGGTCACGCCGTAGCCGACGAAGACCAGCGGCGCCTTGTCGAAGTCGACCCGCTTGGCGCCATTCATCGCGGCGCGCACCGCCAGCTGTTCGCCTTGCGCGAACGGGATGCTGTCCTTGCCGGCGTGCGCGTTCAGTACTACCGGACCCTTGATCTCGAAGCGCCCCAGCGGCACTTCCTGGTACCAGCTGCGCTTGCCTTTCACCAGGTCGCCGCCGGGCTTCAGTCCGGCTGCTTCGAATTGCTTGGCGATGTATTCGACGGTCTTTACTTCGCCGGCGGTGTTGGGGCCGCGGCCTTCGAATTCATCGGATGCCAAAGTTTTAACGTCCTGCGACAAGCGCTGCGGATCGATCTTCGGCACGTCCTGCGCTTGCGCTGCGGCTGCAGCCAGCAGCACGGTGGCCAGCATGGAATGTTTCACTGGTTACCTCCTGGTTGGGGTGAATGGATCTAAAACCCGGCAAGTATCGGTCTTGCAGGGCTGCAGGTCAATTGCCTGGCCCGTATGTAACTTAGTGTTGCTCGCTGGGCTGCGGCGGCCACGCGCAGAGCTGGCTGCGGCATACTGCCGTAAGCATTTTTTTCACCGGAGTCATCACATGAAACGCACAATTCTCGGCGGCCTGATTTTTGGCCTGGCATGTTCGCACGCCTTTGCGGCGGACCTGGGTTCAGGCATCGACGCTGCAGGCATCGACCAGCAGGTTCGCGCGCAGGACGATTTTTTCCGCTATTCACAGGGCAAGTGGCTGAGCGGCGTCGAGATCCCGGCCGATCGTTCGAGCTGGGGAGCGTTCAATGTGGCGCAGGAAAACGTGGAAGGCCAAGTGAAATCCATCATCGAAAGCGCGGAACGCGACAAGTCGCGCAAGGCAGGTTCCGATGCGCAAAAGATCGGCGATTACTACGCCAGCTTCATGGATGAAGCGCGCCGCAACGCCCTGGGCCTGAAGCCGCTGAGGGCGGAGCAGGCGCGCATTGCCGCCCTGTCCGGCAAGCAGGGCATTGCTGCCCTGGTGGCGCACCTGAACCGCATCGACGCTGGCGGCCCGCTCGACATGAGCGTGCGCCAGGATGCCAGGGACTCGACGCGCTATGTGCTTGGCATCCGCCAGGCCGGCCTGGGCTTGCCGAACCGCGACTACTTCTTGTCCGATAAGGATGCGCGCCTGAGCGAGATCCGCACCAGGTACCAGCTGCACGTGGAGAAAATGCTGGCGCTGGCCGGCCATGCGCAAGCGGCGCAGGAAGCGGCGCAGATCGTGGCGCTGGAAACCGGGATCGCCCGTGCCCACTGGACTGCCGTGGACAACCGCGATCCGGTGAAGACCTACAACAAGCTGTCGCTGGCAGAACTGAAAGCGCTGATGCCGGGCTTCGACTGGGACGCCTACCTGAAGGGCGTTGGCGTGGCAGGCAAGATCGATTCCGTGATCGTCAGCCAGCCAAGCTACCTGTCCGCGCTGGACAAGCTGATCGAAGCGACGCCGCTGCCGGTGTGGAAGGCCTACTTCGAGTTCCACATGATCAGCTCTTTCGCGCCGTACCTGTCGCAGCCTTTGGTCGACGAGGACTTCGCCTTCCGCGGCGCGGTGCTGGCTGGCACCAGGGAAAACCGTTCGCTGCAAAAACGCGCGATCGCGGAGGTGAATCGCGCGCTGGGCGAAATGGTGGGCAAGGCGTACGTGAAGGAGTACTTCCCCGCTGAACGCAAGCAGCAGGTGGCCGAGATGGCGCAGAACTTCATCGCCGCTTTCCGTGAAGGTATCGACACGCTCGACTGGATGAGCCCTGAGACCAAACTGCAGGCGCAGGCCAAGTTGGCCAGGATCAACGTCAAGATTGGCTATCCGGACAAATGGCGCGACTCCAGCCTGAAAGTGGCGCGCGACGACCTGGCGGGCAACGTGCTGCGCTCGCGCGAATTCGCGCACAACTTCAGCATCGACAAACTGGGCAAGCCGGTGGACCGCTCGGCATGGAGCATGACCCCGCAAACCGTCAACGCCTATTACAGCCCGTCGCTGAACGAAGTGGTCTTCCCGGCGGCGCGCCTGCAGTATCCGCTATACGACGCCAAGGCGGAGCCGGCGGTCAATTACGGAGCAGTCGGCATCTCCATCGGTCACGAAATCAGCCACGCCTTCGACGACAAGGGTTCGCAGTACGACGGCGACGGCAACCTGCGCAACTGGTGGACCAGGGAAGACGGCGAACAGTTCGCCGCGCGCGGCAAGATGCTGGTGGCGCAGTACAACGGCTACAGCCCGGTGCCGGGCTATCGCGTAAACGGCGAGCTGACCTTGGGCGAGAACATTGCCGACAACGCAGGCCTGATCATGGCCACGCGCGCCTACAGGATCTACATGAAAGGCCAGCCTGGCCCGGTGATCGACGGCTATACCGCCGAACAGCGCATCTTCATGGGCATGGCGCAGGCACGCCGCGGCAAGGGCCGCGAAGCGTTCCTGATCCAGCAGGTGAAATCCGACCCGCACTCGCCATCCGAATTCCGCGTGAACGGCAGCCTGAAAAACCACCCGGGCTTCTACGATGCCTTCGGCGTGAAGGAAGGCGACAAGATGTACCTGCCTCCCGAACAGCGCGTGATCTTCTGGTGATTTATTTGCGCCCGGGTGTTGTATTTTGGTTGGAAAGAAAGAAACTGTGAGAATTTGAAAATGTTTATTGCCATACCATAAGCCCTTTTTCCTGAGGGTTTTGTTATGCATCCAATCATTCGGGCTACCGCGCCCCTGCTGATGGCGCTGGCCTTGGCTGCTTGTGGCGGCGGTGGCGGTAGTCCGGGCGCAAGCTCGAGCGGTAACTCAAGCGGTAGCTCCGGCGGAACTGTCACGAACCCGGACGGCAATTGGCTCTCCTTCACGCCAAATCCGGTCCAGGTATCGGGCTACGAAGGAGAGTCGATTCCGTTCAAGATCACTGCGACTTCCAGCCGCACGTTTACCAAACCGTTCAACGTCGCCATCGTCGACACATCGGGCACGATTACTACCGACGTACAGATATCGGCCCTGAACGAGATGACCTATCAAGCTAGCCTGAGCACCTCACCCAAGCTTCCCGCAGGTCTCACCCAGGTCAATCTTGAAGTCCGCTTGTGCGAAGATGCGCCGCTGACCTGCAGCAAGCCGCTGCCTGGATCGCCATGGAAAGTACCGCTGAAAGTCAACGTGAAGTCGACGACGGAGGCGGCTAAGCGTCTTGCACTGTCGGCGCAATCACTGCAGGCAGTAACCTATGCTGGCGAACAGGTTCAACTGAACCTGGATGGCACATTCACGGGCGACCTGCTGGGTACGCAATTCCTGGTTGGCGTGTACGAGAAGGGTGGCTTGAGTAATGTCAGCTATACGCAAAGCGCGCAAGGCTTCAATGCAACGCTGAAATCAGCTGCCACCTTGCAGCCGGGTGAATACAACAGCAATGTGGAAGTTCGCTTGTGCCGCGACGATCCGGCAACCTGCCGCCTGCCGATACCTGGTTCTCCCTGGATAATCCCTCTGAAATTGACGGTCAAGAATGCAAGCAACCTGACCACGCTTTTGCGTGTGCCGGGTGTTGGCGCCTGGTCTAGCTTCCAGGGCAACGCTTCGCACAGCGGATTCATTGACGCAACGTTTGACGCGACTAAGTTCTCGCGGCGTTTCAGCTTACCGGCCAGCGCTGTGACTGAATCCACGAATAGTGTCGCCACCGATAATGGCAAGGTGTTCATGACTCTTGGCAAGAGCTTCGACAGCGAATTTGAACTGCTTGCCATCAGCGAAGCCGACGGAAGTATCTTGTGGCGCAGCAGCCTGGGCAAAGTCAATCGCGCCAACTCGCCGGCTGTCGGCAATGGGTTTGTGTTCGTGGTCACTGTCGATGTGCAGAGCAACCTTTGGGTATTTGACCAGCAGAACGGCAACCTGGTCTCCAAAACCGCATTTGGCTCGAATACGGGTTCCCGCGCACCGACTGTAGCTGGCACCGACGTGTTTTCGATGGATGGTTATGACTATGACCGCAGCATGACAGCATTCTCATCCTCGCTCTTGAGCAAGCGTTGGTCCTCTCCCATGCCAAGCGTGATGCGTTCGAGCCCTACGCCGGCTGTAGACCTTGAAAATGTTTATGTCTTCCTGGACGGGAAACTTCGCGTGCTCGATACCAGTAATGGCAATCTGAAGTGGGCGGTGTCCGGTCCCGACGCCAATACCTTGGGCGGACAGAGTGTTACGTTGTCCGGCAACCTGGCCTTGACCTACGGTTCGGTCATCAGCGCTTATGACCTTACCTTGCGCACAGTCGCCTGGTCGGTGGCGAACAGCAATGTCGTCGATATGGCTGTGGGTAACAGCATGGTGTATTCCGTAGCCGGCATGAGCACTGTGCTGGAAGCACGCTCATTGTCTGACGGCAAGCTGCAGTGGACTTCAGAAAGCCTGGGGCAGGATAACTTCCGGAGCGTAGTCGTAGTACGCAACCTGGCTTTCGTCAGCGGCAGGCTGAGGACGGTAGCGGTTGACCTCGCGACCCATAAAGTAGTGTGGAGCTACCCGCGCGGCGGCAATCTTTCGATCTCCAGCAACGGCGTGCTTTACATTATGGAAGACAACCGCTCTGTATCGGCGATCAACCTGCAGTAATCAAAGATAGCGCGACAGCAGTGCGCCATCCAGCCCTTCTTCGAGCTGGATGCGCACGATGTGGCCGCTGCCGGGCGCGATCGTGATCTCGCTGCCATCGTCCGCCAGCATGCGGGCGATGGTGATATCGCGGTTGCCGCGCGGGTGCATGACTTCAATGCGGTCGCCCACCGCGAAATGGTTCTTCACATCGACGCGCGCCCAGCCGCCGTCGATTCCCAGCACATCCCCCACATACTGGCTGCGGTCGGTCTCCGAGGCACCGCGCATGTAGTTCTGGTGCTCCTGCGTGTGGTGGCGCTGGTAGAAACCATCCGTGTAGCCGCGATTGGCCAGGCCCTGCAGCTGGCCGAGCAGGCTTTCGTCGAACGGGCGTCCGGCCACCGCGTCGTCAATGGCCTGGCGATATACCTGCGCCGTGCGCGCTGCGTAATACGCCGACTTGGTGCGGCCTTCCACCTTGAGCGAGGTGACGCCGATCTTCACCAGGCGCTCGACGTGCTCCACCGCGCGCAGGTCTTTCGAGTTCATGATGTAGGTGCCGTGTTCATCTTCGAAGATCGGCATCAGTTGGCCCGGGCGCCCGGCTTCTTCCAGCAGGTAGGTCTGGTTGGCCAGCGGGTGGCGCGGCTGCTGGTGCAGCACCGAGATGTCGCCGATCGCGTCCTGGCAGCCTTCGCCCACCTTGTAGTCCCAGCGGCAGGCATTGGTGCAGGTGCCCTGGTTGGCATCGCGGTGGTTGAAGTAGCCTGACAGCAGGCAGCGGCCGGAGTAGGCCATGCACAGCGCGCCATGCACGAAGACTTCCAGTTCCATGTCGGGACAGCGCTGGCGGATCTCCTCGATCTCGTCGAGCGACAGCTCGCGCGACAGGATCACGCGCGTCAGCCCCATGCGTTGCCAGAACTTGACGTCGGCCCAGTTGACGGCATTGGCCTGCACCGACAGGTGGACCGTCATGTCCGGCCATTCTTCGCGCACCATCATGATCAGGCCAGGGTCGGCCATGATCAATGCGTCGGGTTTCATGGCGATGACGGGCGCCATATCGCGCAGGTAGGTCTTGAGCTTGGCGTTGTGGGCGAAGATATTGCTGGCGACGAAGAACTGCTTGCCGCGCGCATGGGCGCCGTCGATGCCTTCCTGCAGCGCCTGCAGGGTGGAGAAGTCGTTGTTCCGCACGCGCAGGCTGTAGCGCGGCTGGCCCGCATACACGGCGTCGGCGCCGTAGTCGAATGCGGCATTCATTTTCGCCAGGGAGCCGGCGGGCAGGAGGAGTTCGGGGGCGGTCAGCATGGCAGGCAAAATCCGCCAGCGTAGCCAAGCCGCCGCTGTCCGGCCATGATCTGGATCAAGTCTCGCGTATGATGTCGGCCATGATGATCGACTGGTTCTCGCCGGCGCAGTGCGTCGGCTACGTAGCGTTCGTGCTGGGCGTGGGTTGTTTCCTGCAGTCCGACGACCGGCGCTTCAAGCTGTTCATGGCGGGCGAATGCCTGGCCTACATCGTGCATTTTGCCTTGCTGGGCAATCCCACGGCGGTGGCCAGCACCTCGGTTTCCCTGTTGCGCTCCTTGCTGGCGCTGCGTACCCGCTCGCTGTGGGTGGTGGCGCTGGTGATTGCGCTGAACGTTGGCCTTGGCCTCGCCTTTGCGCGGCAGCCGGGCGATTGGCTGCCGCTGGCCGCATCTTGCCTGGGGACGCTGGCCCTGTTCCTGTTGCAGGGCATTCCAATGCGGCTGGTGATGCTGTGCGGGACCTGCCTCTGGATCGTCAATAACATCAGCGCCGGCTCCATCGGCGGCACGGCGCTGGAAGTGATCGTCGCCGGCGTGAATATCGCGACGATCCTGCGCTTACGCCGCGTGCAGCTCGCCGTATAGGGCGAGGAACTCCTGGCTCAGCTTGTGGCTGCGATCGAGGTGGATCATCGGAAGGTTGCGCTCGTGCGATTCGCGGATGCGGATCGAGCTTGAGAGCTTGTTTTCAAACACCGGCAAGCCTTCTTCCTTGAGCTGGTCCACCATGCGCTGCGGCAGCAGGGCGCGCGGCTGGAACTGGTTGACCACGATGCCTTCGATCTGCAGCGCGGGATTGTGGTCGGCCTTGATCTCTTTGACGTTGTTGACCAAGGTGTAGAGGGCCTGGCGCGAGAAGTCGTCGCAGTCGAACGGGATCAGGCAGCTGTCGGCCGCGATCAGGGCCGACTGGGTGAAGAAGTTGTAGGCCGGGGGCGTGTCGACGTAGATCTCGTCGTATTCCTTTTCCAGCTCGTTGAGCGTGTCGCGCAGCTTGTAGATCTTGTGGCGCGATTCCAGCTTCGATTGCAGGTCGCCCAGTTCGGGATGGGCCAGCATGATGGACAGGTTGGCGAACGGCGTGGCATGCACGTATTCGCCGGCCGGCCTGGCGAACATGCTGAAACTGAGCATTTGCTCGAAGTAGGCGCCGAGGGTAGGCGCCAGGCCTTGGGTTGCCGCGCCGAGCAGGTAGCGGCTGCTGTTGCATTGCGGGTCGATATCGATCAACAGTGTGCGTTTGCCATGGTGCGCCGCGATGGCCGCCAGGTTTACCGCAATGGTCGATTTACCGACGCCGCCCTTCTGGTTGAAGATTACGCGTTTCATTTGCTGGCCCCCGCTGTGGCTAAGATTGCAACGATTCTAGCATGATGCGGCGCAGCAAAAGCAAGCGTTTATGCGTGTTTATGCCTTCATGCAGGCATTTGAATCCATGAGGCCGCGCAGGTAGCCACGGCGGACCTTGCCTGCCAGGATCGCGCTTTGCGCTTTCCTCGATTGGCGCTCGGCGCCGCTCAGCTTGCGCAGCCAGCCGCGGAAGGGAATCGCGCCTTCCACCGTGCGCGCCAGGGCGCCGGTGGCCGCGTCACCGATGGCTTCCTTGGAGGCGTCCAAATGGCTCTGCTTTTCTTCGGGAACGTCGAAGTCCGGGCCCAGCTCTTCATCGAGGTCTGCAACTTGCGCCAGCAGGGCCGGGCAGCTCTTGTCGGAAGGCGCCTTGTACGGGTTGCCCATGGCGTCGCGCAGGACGTCCGGGATTTCGACCTTGGCGATATTCAGGTCGCGCAGAGGGGTGGTCGAAATTTCCTGGATGCGGTTTTGATCCTTGGTAGCGCACGCGCTCAGGGCCAGCGCGGCAATGGCCAGTAACACTCGTTGCATAGCTTTTGCGGTTAAAAAAAATGCAAGTATAACTAAGTCGGCGCGATTCGTTCCACAATTGTTTTGCGGTAGCGGCGGCTCATGCGCAGGTGCTGGCCGCCTGCCAGCACGACTGCATACTCGCCGTCTTCGCGCATTTCGAGCGAGCGCACGCTTTCCAGATTGACGATGGCGGAGCGGTGGATGCGCTGGAAACCGTAGGGCGCCAACTCCCCCTCGAGCTCGGACAGGCTGCGGCGCAGCATATGCGCCCGGCCGGCGGCGTGCACGGTGGCGTAGTAGTCGCTGGCCTCGATCCAGTCGATGTCGACAAATTTCACCACGTCCAGGGTATTGCCGTTCCTGATGATGAAGCGGCGCGTTTCTCCCGGCACGCGCAGGCGCTCTTTCACGCGTTGCAGCACGTGCTCGAAGCGCTGGTCGTCGAAGGGCTTGAGCAGGTAGTCGAGCGCGCCGACTTCGAAGGCGCGCAGCGCAAACTGGTGGTGGGCGGTGACGAAGACGATGGCAAACGGCGGTGCTGTGCCCAGGCGTTCGAGCAGCCCGAAGCCGTCGCATTCCGGCATTTCCACGTCGAGGAAGACCAGGTCGGGCCGGGCCGCCGGCAGCGCCGCCAGCGCTTCTTCCGCCGAGCCGCACTGTCCGACCACCGTGATTGCTGGATCGCGCGCCAGCAGCAGGGCGACATTGCTGCGGGCCAGGGGTTCGTCGTCGATGATCATTGCGCGCAGCATCAATGCTCCCGGTAGGGCAGGGTGAGCGTGGCCTGCACGCCATGCTCCATGTCATGCAGCGCCAGCGACTGCCGCTCGCCGTACAGCGCTTGCAGGCGCTGGCGGGTGTTGGACAGGCCGACGCCTTCACGCAGTTGCGCCGCCAGTGCCGGACCTTCGTTGGCAACGGACAGCACCAGCATTTCGCCCTCCCTGGCTGCCGTCACGCGTAGCGTCCCGCCCTTGGCGCGCTTGGCGATGCCGTGCTTGATGGCGTTTTCCACCAGCGGCTGCAAGACAAGGTCCGGCACCTGTGCGGCCGCGATTTCGGCCGGTATGTCGAGCTGCCAGCGCAGGCGCTCGCCGAAGCGCACCTGCTGGACTTCCAGGTATTTGCGCTGGAAATCAGCTTCGCTTGCCAGCGGCACGAGCTGGCGTTCGGAGCGGTCCGTCACCCGGCGCAACAGGTCGCCGAGGGCGGCAATGGTGGCGATCGCTTCGCTGTCCTTCTTCTCGCGAATCAGGCCGCTGACGGCGTTCAGGGCATTGAAAATGAAATGCGGCTCGAGTTGCAGCCGCAGTGCCGCCAGTTGCGCCTGCGCCAGCAGTTCGCGCTGCTGCGACAGGCGCTTGCGGGTGGCGAAGGTGACGCTGAGCGCGGCAATCGCGCCGTACAGGATCACGTCGCCCACCAGGTTGCCGATGAACTTCGATTTCCACAGCGGCAGGAAAGGATCGGGGCCCTTGGGATAGGCGAAAGGATTGAAGGCATGTTCCAGCATGGCCGCCCAACAGGTCCAGGCGGCACCGATCGCCAGGCAGGCGCAGGCATGCACGGCCCAATTGCCCGCAGCGCGGGACGGCAGGGGAAAGCGCCGCAGCAATGCAAGCGCTACCGGCGTCGCGGCTGCCCACGCGCCCCACGACGCGACGATCACGAAGAACAGCGTCCACCAGTCATGCTGCATGCCCATGGCGTGCATGGAGACCACGGTCTGGGTGGCATCGAACAAAGCCAGTGCCAGCCAGGCGAGGAAGGGGGCGATTGCGGTCATGGCCGCAATGATAGGGGAATTCAGGGCGCCGGGCGATGGCTTTGCAGCGAAACCACGGCGCGCTGCAGCGAACTGCATCGCGCCGGGCAATGGGGCGATGGGAGACTACAAGCCTTGACAATCCAACGAGGCGAGACCATGAAAAGACGAGAGCTGTTCCGCATTTCCACCGCAATGGGCCTGGGCGCCGCGCTGCCCGCGCTGGCCGGGACCAAGGTGCCCCAAGCTGGTGCGCCGGCACCCGCGGCGCCACTGAAACCGCCGCCGGAAGGCAGCATTCCAGTGGCCTTCCTGCTGTCCGATAACGCCGTGGTCATCGATTTTGGCGGACCATGGGAGGTGTTCGCCAACGCCAGCGTGCAGGGAAGGTCGGGTGAAGCGGCGTTCCAGCTGTATACGGTTGGCGCGACGGCGGCGCCGGTCACGGCATACGGCGGCATGAAGATCGTGCCGAACTACACCATCGCCAACGCGCCCCCGCCGAAGGTAATTGTGGTCCCGGCGCAAACCGTGGGCGATCCTGCCGTGCTGGAGTGGCTGCGCCAGACCTCGCGCACGGCAGACTTGACAATGTCGGTCTGCACCGGTGCGTTCATCCTGGCCCATGCCGGCCTGTTGGACGGAAAGTCGGCAGTCACCCACCACGGCGCCTTCAAGGAATTCGCCATGAAGTTCCCGCGCGTTCGCCTCAAGCGCGGTGCGCGTTTTGTCGAAGAGGGCAATATCGCCACTGCCGGCGGGCTGTCCTCCGGCATCGACCTCGCCCTGCGCGTGGTGGAGCGCTATTTCGGCCGCGCTGTGGCAAGCAGCACGGCCTATACCATGGAGTACCAGGGCCAGGGCTGGCTGGACCCGAACTCCAACAGCATTTACGCCATAACGCGCCGCTCAACCGAGCAGCATCCGCTGTGCCCTGTTTGCGAAATGGACGTCGACAAGTCGGCCTCCTTGTCCACCACTTACCGCAAGCGCAACTATTACTTCTGCATGGAGGAGCACAAGAAATTGTTTGATGCGAACCCGGCGGGCTTTATTGCGTCGCTTCCCTGAGCAGCCAGTCGCGGAAGGCCGACGTCGGGGGCAGGCCCGCGCAATCGGCACGGTGCATCATGTAACTGTTGTTGGACGAATGAGGGTATATCATGCACTTAGTTTCAACGATTGGACTATGCATGCTTATAGCGACTCACAGCGGCAAGTTCCACGCAGACGACGCGTGGGCTGTCGCTGTATTAAATGTTTTATATCCCGGCGCCGACATCATCCGCACGCGCGACCAGGCCATCATCGATACGGCTGACTTTGCAGTCGACGTGGGCGGTGTGTGGGATCCGGCCGCGGGCCGCTTCGACCATCATCAAAAAGGCTTCGATGTGGCGCGGCAGAGTGGCGTGCCTTATGCCAGCGCCGGCCTGGTATGGCGCGAGCATGGCGCGCGCTGCGTGGCTGCGCTGGCCCTTGCCCATACCGGGCAGCAGCTGGCGGAAGCGCAGGCACGCGAAATTGCTTATGCCATCGATGCGGACGTGGTGCAGTACCTCGACCTGTCGGATGTGGGCGCCGCGAAGAGCGCGCCGGGCAGCTATGGCTTGTCGGCGGTGATTTCCGGCTACAACAGCAACTGGCTCGACGAGCAAAGGCTCGGCTATGGCGGGCCATCGGATGAATTCCGGCTGTCGCAGTTCCGCCGGGCGATGGACGTGCTGACTGACGTCATGGTCAATGCCGTCAAGTACCGGGTCGGCGCCTTGCTGGCCGTGGAGCAGGTGCGACAGGCAGAAGTGCTGGAGGGCGGCAAGGTCCTGTTCCTGAAAAATGGCGCGCTGCCGTGGAGCCAGGTGGTGCGCAAGGAGATGCCCAAGGTGCTGTTCGTGATCAGCTACAGCATCGCCGAGCAGCGCCACCTGCTGCATACGGTTCCGCTCAGTACCGAAAATTTCGATGCGCGGGCAGACTTGCCGGAGTCCTGGGCGGGCTTGCGCGATGCCGAACTGGCGGCAGTCACCGGCGTGCCGGACGCCGGTTTTTGCCACAACGGCAGGTTTATCGCCTCCGCCAGGTCGTACGAGGGAATCCGCGCCATGGCATCCCTCGCCCTGCAAGCCCTGAACCCCGCCTAGTTGTTGCAGCCCATGCTATGGAGGCGGTCATAGGCGGCCTTGGCTTGCACCAGGCCATAACCGTAGTACGGGTCGCGGCCGGCCGCGCCCAGGTCAAGCGCGGTCTTGTCCAGCGTGCTGCGGATCTGGGCCGCGCTGCATTTCGGGAAGTAGCTCCACACCAGCGCTGCCACTGCCGACACGTGCGGGGTTGCCATTGAGGTGCCGTTGAAGAGCGCGTAACTGCTTGCGTTCACTTGCAGCACCGCCGGCTGGCCCAGTTGCTGCAGCAGGCTGGCGCCCACCGTATCCGATACGCCGACCGAAGGAATGCTGGTGGCCGATCCACCCAGCGTGCCATTCAGCTCGCCCGCCACGTTGTTGTACACGACCGCGCCAATGCCGCCGCTGGCCTGGCAGTTGGTGACCTTGGCCGCGAACGAGACCGAGCCGCGCTGGATCAGGCAGATCTTGCCGGCCATGGCGCCATCGACCGCCGTGCCGAGCCCGAAGTTGGCCAGCATGCCCGAGGCGGTGCCGGGCGGCGTGCCATCCATCGGAATCGGCGTGTAGACGACATCGCTCACCTGCAGGGTGGCGCTGCGGCCGCTGCCCATCGGCACCGTCGACAGCACGCTGACGCCCGGCGCCGACAGTTCAACCTTTGGCGTGAACTGGGAGAAGCTGGCGACCTGCCGGTTTTCGTCCAGGGCGCCGATCGACATCACGCTGCTGTAGCCGGCTGGGTAGGACTGGGTATTGTTGCCGTCATTGCCGGCGGCGGCAATCGATAGCACGCCGCGCTTGGCCAGCCCGGCGAAGGCGAGTTCTTCGGCGATGCTCGGGTCGCCGCCGCCAAGCGACATGCTGATCACATTGGCGCCGGCCGCGCCGCACTTGTTGGCGGCGCCGATCAGGGTCGAGGTATAAGTCCATTCGTCGGCACTGAACACCTTGACGATGTGGATGTTCAGCTGGCGGCCTGGATTCACGCCGACCACGCCGACGCCGGCATTGTTGATGGCGGCGATGGTGCCGGCGACGTGGGTACCGTGATGCAGTTCGTCGGTGCTCCAGTTACCGGTGCCGGGATTGCTGTTGCCGGTGAGGCGGTTGCCGTTCAGGTCTTCATGTGCCCGGTCGATGCCGGAGTCGATGATGCATACGGTGCGGTTGCTGGCATAGGTGTCGGGCAACTGGTCGGCCTGGACCATGCTGATGCCATACGGGACCTGCTGGCCCAGCAAATAGGGGCTGCCGGTGGACGGCGTGCTGACGGCGAAGGGATAGCGTTTCCTGTCCTCTTCCACGAATTCGATCTGTGCGTTCTTGCGCAGCGTGGCCACTTCGCTGCCGGGAACCTCGGCTGCCGTGGCGTTAATCTCCGCCAGGTCCTGTACCACCTTGCCTCGCGCTGCCGCGATCGCTGCTTTGGCGCCTGACGCGCCGCCGGCCTTGAAGCCGATGATGACGCGCACGTCGCCGGTCGCGGCGCCGGCAATGGAGAACTGGGCACTGACGGCCGCCGCCAGCACGGTCATGGCGAACCTGGCGCGGGAATTTCTGCTCTGTTTTTTGAACATGATGAGTCCTGGGATCGAGTGTTGAATGAGTGGCCTTGGACAACAGAAAAAGACAGCCGCTGGTGGCGGCTATCGAAAGTGATGCTAGGTTGCTTCAATCGCAAGGTCAACCGGAATACTGGCTTTCTTCGCAAAACTGACCTGGAAACCACACAAATTCCATGCAGAAACAGGCAAAAAAAAACGCCACCCGAAGGTGGCGTTCAGCCTCAGGAGGAAGCTTAGAACTGGTTCATGGTGTTGTCTTTGCCGGCCGCTTTCAGGGCAGCCTCGCCGCTGAAGTATTCCTTGTGGTCGTCGCCGATGTCGGAACCGGACATGTTCTGGTGCTTGACGCAGGCGATGCCCTGGCGGATTTCCTTGCGCTGCACGCCGGCCACATAGCCCAGCATGCCCTGGTCGCCGAAGTATTCCTTGGCCAGGTTGTCGGTCGACAGGGCCGCGGTGTGGTAGGTCGGCAGTGTGATCAGGTGGTGGAAGATACCGGCTTCGCGGGCTGCATCAGCCTGGAAGGTGCGGATCTTCTCGTCGGCTTCGATCGCCAGCGGGGTGCCATCGTATTCAACGCTCATCAGGGCGGCGCGGTCGTAGGCCGACACGTCCTTGCCTTCCGCTTTCATGCGGTCGTAGGCTTGCTGGCGGAAGTTCAGGGTCCAGTTGAACGATGGGCTGTTGTTGTACACCAGCTTGGCGTTCGGGATTACCTTGCGGATTTCGCTGACCATGCCGCCGATCTGGGCAATATGCGGTTTCTCGGTTTCGATCCACAGCAGGTCGGCGCCGTTCTGCAGCGAGGTGATGCAGTCGAGCACGCAACGCGCTTCGCCGGTGCCGGAGCGGAACTGGAACAGGTTGGAAGGCAGGCGCTTTGGACGCAGCAGCTTGCCGTCGCGCTTGATGATCACGTCGCCGTTGCCCAGGGCGTCGGCCGACACTTCGTCGCAATCCAGGAAGGAGTTGTATTGGTCGCCCAGGTCACCCGGTTCCTTGGTGACGGCGATCTGCTTGGTCAGGCCGGCGCCCAGCGAGTCGGTACGGGCCACGATGATGCCGTCGTCCACGCCCAGTTCCAGGAAGGCGTAGCGTACCGCGCGGATCTTGGCCAGGAAGTCTTCATGCGGCACGGTGACTTTGCCGTCCTGGTGGCCGCACTGCTTCTCGTCGGATACCTGGTTTTCGATCTGGATGCAGCAGGCACCGGCTTCGATGAACTGCTTGGCCAGCAGATAGGTCGCTTCGGCGTTACCGAAACCGGCGTCGATGTCGGCGATGATTGGCACCACGTGGGTCACGTGGTTGTCGATCTTGTCCTGGATGGCTTTCTTGGCGTCGCCGGTGGCGGCGTCCAGTTGGCGGAACAGGCCGCCCAGTTCACGCGCGTCAGCCTGGCGCAGGAAGGTGTACAGCTCCTTGATCAGGGCCGACACGGCGGTCTTTTCGTGCATCGACTGGTCAGGCAGCGGGCCGAACTCGGAGCGCAGCGCGGCGACCATCCAGCCCGACAGGTAGAGGTAGCGGCGGTCGGTGCTGTTGAAGTGCTTCTTAATCGAGATCATTTTTTGCTGGCCGATGAAACCGTGCCAGCAGCCCAGGGACTGGGTGTACTGGGACGGGTCGGCATCGTAGCGGGCCATGTCGGCGCGCATGATCTTGGCGGTGTAGCGGGCAATGTCCAGGCCGGTCTTGAATTTGTTCTGGGCGCGCATGCGGGCGGCCGCTTCAGGGCTGATGGCGTTCCAGGCGCTGCCGTTGCGTTCCTTCAGGGCTGCGATGGCTTGAATGTCGTCTTGGTAGTGGGACATGGTCTATTCCTAGCAAAAAAGCGGATTAAAAAAGGCGAAGCACTTGGAATAATGATAGGCCGTTCTTTTGCGTCGCACCATGTCTTATATAAGACATATAAGCTATATTTTTTCCTTTTTATTCAAATAGTTAATTTTAATTTGTCATGATATGAAATCGCTTTTCGCAAAATGAACTGTTCGGTATGGTGCGCCGCCAAGCAATTTTCTACGATATGAGATCTGGTTTTCGCAATGTGGAATATGCTCACTTGGGCAGCACGGGCATCACGCCATCCTGGTGCTCGCCTTCCTCGACGTTACCGAAATGGACGTTGAGGTCCTTGGCCGGGCGGAAGTTCGCCAGGCGCACTTGGTAGGTGAGCGCGTTGATCTTCTTGAACGTGCCGGGGAAGCACAGGCTGACCAATTCATCCGGCTTGCGCTTGATGATGTTGAGGGTGAAATCCTCGATCCCGTTCTTCCAGGTGTTTCCCGTCTTGAGGATGTAGGACACGTTATGGGTATTGACGTAGCCATTGCTGCGCGCCGCGACCTTGGCACGGGCATTCAGGTAGCCCTGGTCGGTGCAATAGGTCGCCGCGAAGCCGTCGTACATGGCCGTCGCACCGGGGCCGCCTTCGAAAAAGGGGCGGTAGTCGTGGTGAACGCGCACGATCTTATTGGCCGGGAATTTCTGGTGCCAGACGTAATTGACTTCCACCGTCCAGGTCGGGTCCCGGCTCTCCTCATCCAGCAGGCCCAGCTTGATCAACTGCCTGGCTTGCTGCTCGGTGAAGGCAGCGACCTTGCCGGAGGTTTCTGCAAACGCTGGCGTGTAGGCGATCTCTTTGTTGCTGAAACCGAGTTTCTTCAGCTGCGCGGTGACGTCCTCGCCTTCGGGCGAGCGGGCCACCAGCCTGCTCTGGAAGGTAACAGGTTTGCCGTCAACGCGGATGGAAAATCCGTCCGGCTGGCCATAATACGTGTCACTGCCCTGCATTGCGGCAGGGTAGGGCGGCAGGGGAAACACAATGGTTTCCTCGACATCGTTAGCCGACTCATTCAGGAATTCGTAGTCGACGCTGATCAGGTCATGGCTGATGTTCAGCACTTCCTTTTTCATCGCAATGGCGTCGGTTTTGCCGAACACAATGCCGCCAACGCTGACCGAGGCAATGCCGTCGTTGGCCAGGACCGTCGCTGGAATCGTGCATGCCGCAAAGGCGAACTGGAAGATTCTTTTCATGGATTAATTACCTATTGGAAACTCAGAGAAGTGCGGCATATTATATTGATAACGCGCGGTGGGGCGTACGCAACACCGGCCAACCGCTTCGATTGCCGTACGGCATTTGTGTTACATCTCTGTGGTAATCTGTTTGCACTTGCCGCGCTCGCGGCCTTCGGTCCCCGACCGTATCGTTTCCCCTTCCTCGCCCCCGAAGGTCCGTTTTTCACATAGATCAAGGGAAATCATGATTTCTCTCTTTGCCAGGACACGCACAATACTGGCCCGGCTTGGCCTGCCCGCCGCAGTTTTTGTGGGCGGGGTGCTGGCGTCAGCTTACCTGTATGTCGCAACCGTCCAGCATAGCCAGGAGGAGCAGCTCGCTGACTTGCAGGAAAGCGCCAGGTATTACGAGGCACTGTTGCGACATCGACTGGGGCAGTACATGGACGCTAGCCGTTCGATGGGTGCGTTCTTCAGTGCATCGGGCCGCGTCGACCCGGAAGAGTTTGAGAAGTACATGGCAGCCAGCCGCTTGTTCGAACGGCTGGAAGGCAGCAGTTCCTTCGGTTACCTGCCGCGGGTGGAGGCTTCCCAGCTTCAGCGCTTCGAGGCCGAGACGGCGCAGACGTTTGCCGGCTTCCGCGTTTCCAGTCCGCGCTACGGTGCCGATGCTTTTTATCCCCTGCTGTATGGCCAACATGCGACGGATGCAAATCGCGCAGACCGCTTGCGCGGCTTTGACTTCTCGTCGGTCCCGGACCGTTGGCAAGCGATGCGCGAAGCGGATATGCGCGATGCACCGGTGGCCAGCAGCCGCCATTCGGCTCTGCAGCATGCCGGAAGGGCCCAGGTTGTCATGCTGTTTACGCCTGTCCGGGGCGCGCGCGCCGGAACGAGCGCGAAGCCTGGCGCCGACCTGAAGGGATTCGTCTTTTCATCCATGTACGTCGATCGCCTGTTCCAGGGTTTCGACCATGGACGCCTTGCCCAGCTCTTCGACCTCGAGGTGTTTGAAGACCGCGTGGCCGAGAGCACGGTGTTGTTCGACGCCGACCAGGTGCCGCACGTGCTGCAGCCTGAATCGGCCCACGTGCTGGCACACCGGGTGGAATTGCAGTTTGCAAACCGCAATTGGTTGATCTTTTTCTATGCCAAAAAGGCTGTGCTCAACCCGAAAGCGACGCAGGCGGGGGCGCAAATGTTTGCCATCGGCCTGCTGCTCTCCCTGGTCGCCAGCTATGTCGCGGCTGCGTGGCCGCGTTACCTGGTGCGCAAGCGCGCGAGGCGCGACTTCAGCGAACGCTTCGCCGGCTTTTTCGAAGGCCATCCTTTCGCCGTGTATGCGCTGGACACCGAACGGCGCATCATCCACGCGAACCAGCAGCTGGCGCGAGAACTCGGCGTGAGCCGCGAAGCCCTGGTCGGGGCCTCTGTGGACAGCTTCATCGTGGACGAAAGCCGCGCAGTCGCGGCAAGGCGTTTCGAGGAAGTCCTTGCCGGCAACGCCGTGGCCTATACCAGCCGGGTCGTTGCGCCCGATGGCCGCAGCTCGGACATGTCGATCGTGCTGATACCGATGAGTGCAGGCGGCACCTTGACCCATGTACTGGGCTTTGCAGAAAACATCACTGAGCGCAAACAGGCGGAACTGGCCCTGCACGAGTCGCGCCAGATGCTGCGCCACATCATCGACAATATTCCACAGAGCGTATTCTGGAAGGACCTCGACAGCGTCTTCCTTGGCGGGAACCGGTCCTTGCTCGAGGATGCCGGCCTGGACAACGTGGACGAGCTGGTTGGCAAGACCGATGCCGACTTGCGCTGGAAGGACCAGGCCGAGCACTTCAGGCAGGTGGACCTCGACGTGATGCGCTCCGGCCTGCCACGCCTGAAAATGCAGGCAACCGATCATCGTCGCGACGGCTCGCCGTGCTGGATCGAAACCAGCAAGATCCCGCTCAAGGACGAGCAGGGCAAAGTGGTCGGGGTGCTGGCAGTGACCGAGGACATCACCGCGCGCAAATACATGGAGCAGGAGTTGTTCCGTCGCGCGAATTACGACATCTTGACCGGCCTGCCGAACCGGGGCTTTTTCGATAGCCACCTGGGCGAGGCTGTCAAGCGGGCACAGCGGCAACCAGGGCTGGCGCTGATGTACTTCGACATTGATCGTTTCAAGCACATCAACGACAACTATGGACACGATGTCGGGGACGAGGTGATCCGTATGTTTGCCAGCCGCACGCGTGCGGTGCTGCGCGAGTCGGACTTTATCGCTCGTCTTGGCGGTGACGAATTCGTGCTCGTGATCGAAGGCCTGGCCGAAAGGGAAGATGCCGCCGTGATTGCGGAAAAGCTGGTTCTTGCAATGGTGCCGCCGTTCCTTTTGCCTGGCGCGCAACTGCAGGTGAGTACCAGCATCGGCGTGGCCTATTACGAAGCCGGCATGGCGGCCGAAACCTTGGTCAAGGCCGCCGACCAGGCCATGTACCAGGCCAAGCGCGCCGGCAGGAATTGCTTCCGGCAGGCAGAAGCCCAGCGTGCCTGAGACGCGCCAGGAAGTGGCGCTCAGGGGCGCGCAAGCCGAGGTCGGCAAGTTGCAGCGCAATAGGACGGGGAACGGTAACGCCGCCTTATGGCATTTGGCGCTACATTGACCGGGTCCCGCGCCAAGCGGATTCTTGATGAAGGAGCCCGGCCATGACTATCAAAGGACGTTGCCACTGTGGCGCCGTTGCGTTCGAGATCGATGGCGAAATTCCCGCCCAGCTCACACGCTGCACCTGTTCGTTTTGCGCCAAGCGCGGCGCTTTGCTCGCCTATTTTTCGCCTGACCAGTTCCAGCTGGTGCCGGCGCCGTCGGGCGATAGCGCCTACCGCTGGAAAACCAGGGCGGTAGCGCACCATTTCTGCCCCTTGTGTGGCTGCGCGACCTTTTCCGATTCACCAGCCTTCGAGATGGATGGCAGTTGGGATGGCCATACCCGCCGCATAGGTGTCAATGCGCGCCTGTTCGACGATTTCGACGCCGCCACGGCCGACGTCACGGTGATCGACGGCAAGCACTTATGGTGATGCGCGGGCGGCCGACTTAAAAAAATCATCACGGCAAGTTCCGGTTATATAATTTATAACCTTTATGTTTATATAGGATCTACCCAGAGTGAAGCTACTTACCGCCATCATGCTCAGCGCAGGGATCCTGTCGCCAGCGTTCGCCGCTGCGCCAGCCATCCCCGTCAAACCTGCCGCAAGCAAGGCTGCCGCAGTCGAGGTCACCTCGGTCGAGGGGATTACCGAATACCGCCTGGCCAACGGCCTGCGCGTGCTGCTGTTCCCCGACGCGAGCAAGCCGACCCTGACCACCAACATCGTCTACATGGTGGGTTCGCGCCACGAGAACTATGGCGAGACCGGCATGGCGCACTTGCTGGAACACCTGCTGTTCAAGCCGACCGCCAACTTCGGCATCAAGAAAGGCAGCAAGACTCCGGTGGAAGTGCTGAACCAGACCGGTGGCCGCTTCAACGGCACGACCTGGTACGACCGCACCAATTACTTCTCGACCTTCCCGGCCAACGACGACAACCTCAAGCTGATGCTGGAGCTGGAAGCCGACCGCATGGTCAACTCGCCGATCAGCCAGGACGACCTGTGGAACAACAAGACCCAGAAAGGGGAGATGACGGTCGTACGTAACGAATTCGAACGCGGTGAAAGCGATCCGTTCCGCGTCACGCTCGAGCGCACCATGTCGGTCGCCTTCGACTGGCACAACTACGGCAAGTCGACCATCGGCGCCCGTTCCGACATCGAAGGCGTGAACATCGAGCGCCTGCGCGCGTTCTACCAGCGCTACTACCAGCCCGACAACGCGATCCTGATGGTGGCCGGCCGCTTCGACGAAGCCAAGGTGCTGGCCCAGATCAACGAACTGTTCGGCAAGATCCCCAAGCCAAGCCGCGTGCTGGCCCCGACCTATACCGCCGAACCGACGCAGGACGGCGAGCGTGCGGTCACCATACGCCGTAGCGGCGGCACCCAGATCGTGGCTGCCGGCTACCACGTTGCCCCGGCCAGCCATCCGGATGCGGCGGCCCTGCAGGTGCTGGGCCGCATCCTGTCCGAGGCCCCAAGCGGTCGCCTGCACAAGACCCTGGTGGATGCCAAGCTGGCGTCGTCCGTGATGGATCTCGACTTCAACCAGATGGAACCGGGCTACCACCTGTTTGCTGCCGTGGTGCCGAAGGACGGCCAGACCATGGCGGTGGAAGAGGCGATGCTGAAAGCGCTGGAAGACATCAAGTCCAATCCGGTCACCGAAGCTGAAGTGGAGCGCGCCAAAGCCTCGATCGCCAAGGACATCGACCAGACTGTCAACGACACTGCCCGCTTTACCATCGCCCTGACCTCGGCGCAAGCGGCGGGCGACTGGCGCCTGTTCCACCAGCGGCGCGACCAGGTTGAGAAAATCGACGTGGCGGCCGTGCAGGCCGCGGCACTGAAATACCTGAAACCTGCAAACCGTACGCTGGCACGCTTCATCCCGACTGACGCTGCCGACCGTACCGAGGTGCCGAAGACGCCGGACGTCGCCGCACTGGTCAAGGACTACAAGGGCCGCGCGGCAATCGCACAGGGCGAAGTGTTCGATCCCAGCCCCGACAATATTGAAAAACGCACCCAGCGTTCGGTGCTGGCCAACGGCATGAAGCTGGCGCTGCTGCCAAAGAGCACCAAGGGCAACACCGTCAGCGCGTCGCTGCAACTGCGCATGGGAACGGCCGAGAACCTGATGGGCAAGGCCGTCATCGGTGACCTGGCCGCCTCGTTGCTGTTGAGCGGTACCGAGCGCCTGTCGCGCCAGGAAGTCAAGGATGCCCTCGACAAGTTGAAGGCAAATGTGAACGTCAACGGCGGCGCCGAAGGCGTGACTGTCAACGTGACCACCACGCGCGACAAGCTGGCGGCAGTACTGGACCTGCTGGGTGAATCGCTGGTCAAGCCGGCATTCACGGCAAAGGACTTCTCCGAGCGCCAGCGCGAGATGATCTCCGGTACCGAACAGCAAATGACCGAGCCGCAACCATTGGCCGGCAACGCCATGCAACGCCTGACCAATACTTTCCCGGCGGGCCACGTGCGCTACACCATGACCTTGCCGGAGCAGCTGGCGGAACAAAAAGCCGCGACCCTGGAGCAAGTCAAAGCCTTCCACAAAGCCTACTACGGCGCGGGCAACGCGAGCCTGTCCGTGGTGGGTGATTTCGACGCCGCTGCCGTGCAGGCGCAGGCTGCCAAGCTGTTCGGCAACTGGAAGGCGGAGCAGCCCTACGTCCGCATCGCCAGCGAACTGAAACAGGTGGCGGGCCAGAGCATTTCGCTGGAGACACCGGACAAGGCCAACTCGGTCCTGTTCGCGATCCAGCCGGTGCCGATGAAAGACGACGCTGCAGCCTACCCGGCCCTGTTGATGGGTAACTACATGCTCGGCGGCGGCGCCCTGCGCAGCCGCCTGGCCGACCGCATCCGCCAGAAGGAAGGCCTGTCCTATGGGGTGGGCTCGCAACTGTCCGTGCCGGCACGCGATCCGGCCGGCTTGTGGCTGGCCTTCGCGATCAGCGCTCCGCAAAACACCGTCAAGGTGGAGGCCGCGCTGCGTGAAGAGCTGAACAAGGCGCTCAAGGAAGGCTTCACGGAAACCGAACTGGCCGACGCCAAGAAAGCCTGGCTGCAATCGCAGCAAGTGGGCCGTACCGGTGACGCGGGCCTGGCTGGCCGCCTGGCCAACTACCTGAGCTTCGACCGCACCATGGCCTTCGAAAAGGACCTGGAAGCCAAAGTCAGCGCGCTGACCGTGGCCCAGGTCAACGAAGCACTGCGTGCGAACCTGAAGCCGGAAGCCGTGTCGGTCATCAAAGCCGGTGACTTTGCCAAGGCAGCGGCGGGCGCGGCTGGTGTAACGCCAGCCTCCAAGCCGTAAGTGATGCCACCCCCGCCGCGCTGCGCGGCGGGGCTTCCGTCAAGCGCTGAGCAGCGCTTCCAGCTTGTCAAAGGACCCGCTCCATCCCTGCGTCATGCTGGCACGGTGTTCAAGGAAGGCTGCCAATTCTGCCGCCGTGGCTTTGCCTTCCACTTCCCACGTCACGGTAACCCTGGTGCGCTCAGGGGTTTCGGCAGCGAATTGCACCGTGGTGCGCATGGTTTCCGGCCATACCGGCGCCATCGGGTGGCGTGCGATCTTCTCGTTCTCGTCGCAGAATTGCTGGGTGTAGACCAGCAGGTTGGGGCGGCGGATTTCCTTGTAATGGGCGCGGCCATACATGGTGATGGCCGCATTGCTCATGCAGTAAAGCGACTCGCCTCCGGTGCGGATGTCTGCGCGCAGGAAGCGCATTTCCATGCCGGTTGGCGGAAGCCAGCGGGCCAGGTGCTCTGGCCTGGTCCACATGTCGAATACAGTCTCCAGTGGCGCTTCGAAGCTGCGATTGATGACGAACTTGTCTTCGTCCGCCAGGCGCTTGCCCAGGTATTCCGCCAGCCGGTCCCAGGTCGAATCGCCGTTGGCGTGCCTGATGAACTGGCGGGTCTGGGCGGCGGCTTCCGCATCGGCCAGGGCCATGGTCATGTCCATGCGGGTCCTGCCATCGACCTCGGCGAACAGCACCGTGACGCGGAACAGCGGCGGCGTGTCGTCCGTGGCGCCGTGGTCGTAGACCAGCTTGTGCAGCGGCTCCACCACATGGTAGGTGGTCTTGTTCGGGAAATCGGTACCGTCCGGGCCGTGCATGGTGTAGCGCCACGTGCCGCCGACGCGCAAGTCCTTGCTGTGCGTGGTCAGCGTAAAGCCGCGCGGCCCCCACCATTGCGCGACCTGGGCCGGATCGGTCCACGCATCCCATACCGCCTGCACCGGCGCGTCATAGGTGCGGATAATGCGAATCTCATTCGGGGCGCTGAATTCAGCCATTTTCGTCTCCTTTAGGTGGGTTTTTTGCGGTAACGGTTTTCAGGTAGGCATCGAGGCGGTCGAAACTCTCTTCCCAGAACACGCGGTATGGCTCCATCCAGTCGGCGGCATCCTTCAGGCCATCGCCATTGATTTTGCAGGAGCGCCACTGCGCCTTGCGCGTCTTGGTAATGAGGCCGGCTTTTTCCAGTACCTGCAAATGCTTGGTAATGGCGGGCAAGCTCATCTCGTCCAGGAAGGGCTGGGCCAGGTCGGAAACGTTGGCCTCACCCTGCGACAGCCGCGCCAGCATGGCACGCCGTGTCGGGTCTGCCAGGGCAGAAAAAGTTTGGCTGAGCGCGTCTTGCATCGAATTTCACCAATCATTTAATTAACCGATTGGTTTAATATAAGTCGGAGAACGGGCGCCGTCAAGAAAGAAAAACGCCGATCGCGAGGATCGGCGTTTTCAAGGAGCGTTCAGCTTACTTGCGAGGCTTGCGGCGCGAAACGGCGATTCCCGCCAAGCCCAGGGATAGCAGCAGCATGCTGGCTGGCTCTGGCACGTCATTCGGTGTCGTGGTGTTGGTGAAGGAGAAGCTCAGGTCATTGAACTCGAACGGACCGTTGTCCAAGTCTTCGAAGCTCACCAGCGTGGTGTTGGGAAGCCAGTTGCCCTGGACGCGCGCATGCAGCGCGCCGTCAGGATTGCGGCTGGCCAGGCCCGTGAAAAAATCCGTGTTGGTATTGTTGACGTGCAAACGGAAGACGAGTTCGCTACCCGTGGCAAAGCTGCCCAGGTTCACAGTCGCGCCAACGGCGGAGCCGTGATTGTTGAACAGGAAAATGTCATTGCCGGCGATGCCGTCGTCGGTAAAGAGGTAGAGGTCGTTGCTGTAAGAAGCGGAATTGCCTTCGTACCGTGCAATGATGTTGGCAGTATTGCCGACCAGCACAGGATTTCCCTCGTTACCGGAAGCTGCAATCGGGAAGGCAAAGGCGGAAAGTGGGGCAATCAGTGCGATGGCAGCCAGGAGCTGGCGAACAGGTTTCATATTGAGTCCAAAAAGTTAAAAAAGACTCAACAGGCTTAGCACATATCATGCCATAACAACAACGTTACCGTTTTCACTTGTAGTTACAAGCGGTCACGATTTGTTTTACTCATCAAATTCGTTGCTTTACAGTTAATGTGTAAAGTATTCCGACATCTTCGCCCACGCTCGCAGACCGGGGCGATCCGCGAGTGATGGGCGAATGCCGATTCACATCAGAAGTAGTAGTTGCCCGAAATGCCAACGTGGTTGGCTTTCACTTCAACTTTGTTGTAGCGGTTCTTGACTTCAAATTTCTCATTCACGTAACGCAGTTTGATGCTGATGTGCGGCGTGAACAGGTACTCCCCTTCCACCACGGCGCTCAGGGTGTTGTCGAACTTCACGTCCTCGATTTCGGCCGCGCCGCTGCCGCTCAGCTTGGCGCCCGTGACGTAGCGCAGGCCGGTGCCAATCTTCCATTGCGGGTCGATATGGTAGAAAGCCAGGGCTTCGATCGGGAAGCGGTTGAAGTGCAGGTCGCCGTTGCGCGCAGACTGGTTATCCACGTGGAAGTTGACGCTGGTTTGCGCCGAAAACTGCTCATTGATGCGGAAGTCCAGGCCGCCGGTGAAATAGACGCCGGAGCCGGCACGGATGCTGGCGGTATCGCCATTGGTGTACTCGGCAGTGGCCAGTTTGTCGCCGCCAGCGCTGGCGCCGAGGCCGACGAAGGGACGCACGGTTTGAGCCGGGGCAGCAGCGTCCTGGGCGTAGGAGGAGGAGGCGATTGCCAGTGCGGCGAGGGCGAATACAGCTTGTTTCATGCTAAAGATCTCTTGTTTTGAAAGTGTGGGAAAAGGCATTACCCAGGGGTACTGAGGTAGCTTGCCATCCGGCATATCGGTCATATTATTTGCCGGGAGGAAAGTAAGCGCGAGATAGTATCATGTTGATACCTTTGGAAAATGCGCTAATTCTCACAAAGTCAAAAGGCGGGCGCACAAAACGAAAACGCCGACCACTAGGGTCGGCGTTTTCACTTTTTATTCTTGGTGGCCCGGGGCGGAATCGAACCACCGACACAAGGATTTTCAGTCCTCTGCTCTACCAACTGAGCTACCAGGCCAAGAGGCAGCATTATAGCAGGGAATCCTTGGTTTGCAATAGCCTTTTTCCATTGAGGGAAAGCTATAATGCGCGGATGAACAAGCCCACGCATCACCATGTGCAGACCGCGGTCTGCATCGTCGGCAATGGCGCCATAGCCAAGACGGCAGCCCTTGCGTTTGCCCAGTCCGGATTGAGCGTAACTGTGCTTGGCCCACCCCCGGCGCCGATGCGCCCGGACGAGGCGAGCTGGGACGTCCGCGTGTTCGCCCTCAACCATACTGCCCACCGCCTGCTCGATTCGCTGAAAGTATGGGGAGCGATGGATCAGTCGCGCATCGCCCCGGTCGACGCCATGCTGGTCAATGGCGACGGCAGCAAGGCCGGCGCGCTGAACTTCGATGCCTACGGCGCCCACACCGGCACCCTGTGCTGGATCGTGGAAGACCGCAACCTGAACCAGGCCCTGGATGCAGCGCTGCGTTTCGCGCAGAACGTGCATTTCGTGCAAGGCAAGGCCGTCGCGCTGAAGCATGACGAGCAGGGCGCCGTGATCACCCTGGACGATGGTTCCCACCTTGGCGCTTCGCTGGTGGTTGGCGCCGACGGCGCCCAGTCCTGGGTGCGCGGCCAGTGCGATATCGGCCTGGATTACCGTCCTTATAACCAGAGCGGCGTGGTGTCCAACTTTGCCTGCGAATTGCCGCATCACGGTGTCGCACACCAGTGGTTCACCGGCGAGCAGGGCATTGTCGCCTTGCTGCCGCTGCCGGGCAGGCAGGTCTCGCTGGTATGGTCGGCGCCGGACATGCTGGCCGATTCCCTGTGCCGCGAAGGTGCTACAGCGCTGGCCGAAAGGCTGGCTGCTTTTGCGCAAGAGAAGCTGGGCAAGCTGACCCCGCTGCAGCCGGAAGTCGTCAAGGCCTTCCCTTTGCGCTTGATGCGCCCCCATGCGATGGTGGCGCCGCGCGTGGCCCTGGTGGGGGACGCCGCCCACGTGGTGCACCCGCTGGCCGGGCATGGCATGAACCTGGGCTTCGGCGACGTGCAGGAACTGGTCAAGGCCGTGGCGGAGCGGGAAGAACATCGCTCCATCGGCGATGACCGCGTGCTGGCGCGTTATGCCCGCGCACGCAAGGAAGAAGTGAGCCTGATGCTGGCCACCACGGATGGCCTGGAGCGCCTGTTCGGCACCGATCTCGAACCGGTGCGCGCAGTGCGCAATTTCGGGCTAAACTTGCTGGATAAATTGCCGGGCGTAAAGCGCCGGCTGATTTCACATGCCCTCGGAAAGCTGTAAAGCGGAGAACTTAATGAATAAGAGTAAGCTGGTATTGGCATTGGCTTCGGTCATGCTGATGTCCTGTGCGGATGCGCAGAACGCAAAAGAAGAAGCGCAACTGCGCAAAGCCCTGGCCGAGCGCCTGAACGGCGTCAAGATCGACTCCGTCAAGAAGTCTCCGATCCCTGGGATGTACGAAGTCGCCATCGGCAATGAGGTGCGCTACGCGGACCCGAGCGGCCGCTACCTGGTGGAAGGGCATATCCTTGACCTGCAGACCCGGACCGACCTGACCCAGGCCCGCATCGATGACCTGAACAAGATCAAGTTCGACGACCTGCCGTTCGAACTGGCGCTGAAGACCGTCAAGGGCAACGGCAAGCGCGTGATGGCGATCTTCGAAGACCCGAACTGCGGCTATTGCAAGCGCTTCCGCCAGACGACGCTGGCCAATATGGACAATGTGACCGTCTACACCTTCCTGTACAACATCCTGTCGCCGGATTCGTTTGCCAAATCGCAGAACATCTGGTGCTCGGCCGACCGCAACAAGGCATGGGATGACTGGATGTTGAACGGCAAGGCCGCGCCGGTTGCGCCGAACGGCTGCACCGCGCCGAACGACAAGGTACTGGCCCTGGGCCAGAAAATGAGCATCAATGGCACGCCTGCGATCTTCTTCGCCGACGGCAGCCGCATTGCAGGAGCAGTTGACCAGCGTACGCTGGAAGCAAAGTTCGCCACCATCAAGTAAAAATGCGGGCTCGGGTCCGGCAACCGGACCCGAGCCCGGAGATACCTTAACTAGGGAGCTGGCATGGTCACATTGAACATCAACGGGCGCGACGTACAAGTCGACGCCGACCCTTCTACGCCTATCCTGTGGGCCTTGCGCGACAACCTCAATATGACCGGCACCAAGTTCGGCTGCGGCATGGCGATGTGCGGTGCGTGCACAGTGCATCTGGAAGGCCAGGCAATCCGCTCCTGCGTGACGCCGATTTCGGCGGCGGTGGGCCAGAAGATCACCACCATTGAAGCCATGTCTGCCGACAAGGTGGGCAAGGCGGTGCAGGATGCCTGGGTCAAGCACGATGTACCGCAATGTGGCTACTGCCAGAGCGGCCAGGTGATGAGCGCAACGGCCCTGCTGCGCACCAACAAGGCGCCGACTGACAGCGATATCGACAATGCCATGTCGGGCAATATCTGCCGCTGTGGCACCTATCAACGGATCCGCGCCGCCATCAAGGACGCCGCGAAATCCATCGCTTAAGGGAGGCGGCCATGCGCAAAGAATGGTTCATGGCAGCTCAAGCGGACGGTGCGGCTCCTGAAGGGGTGTCGCGCCGTACTTTCCTCAAGGCCGGCAGTGGCCTGATCCTCGGCTTCTACGTGGCCAGCAACGGCGGGCGTTTCGCCCGGGCGCTGGCCGCCGACGCGCCGGCCAAGCCGCCGGTGGCGCCCAATGCCTTCCTGCATATCGCACCGGATAATACCGTCAGCATCCTGGTCAACCGGCTCGAATTCGGCCAGGGCGTGCATACGGCGCTGCCGATGCTGATCGCCGAGGAGCTGGATGCGGACTGGTCGCAGGTGCGCTCTTCGCTGGCGCCAGCCGGCGACCCCTATAAAGACCCCAACTTCGGCATCCAGATGACGGGCGGTTCCACCGCCGTCAAGCATTCCTGGCAGCAGCACCGTGAAATCGGCGCCCGTGCGCGCGCCATGCTGGTTGCCGCGGCGGCCGAGCAGTGGAAAGTGCCAGTTTCGCAGGTACGCGCGTCGAAAGGCTTGCTGACCGGACCATCCGGCCAGAGCGCGACGTATGGCGCGATGGCCGATGCGGCGATGAAGCAGCCGGTGCCGACCGAAGTCAAGCTGAAAGACCAGAAGGACTTCACCATCATCGGCAAGCCGACGCCGCGCCTGGATGCGCGCGCGAAGTCGACCGGCACGCAGCAATTTGGCATGGACTTCAAGCCGGAAGGCACCAAGGTTGTGGTGGTGGCGCGTCCGCCTGTCTTTGGGGGCAAGGTGAAGAAGTTCGATGCGGCCAAGGCCAAGGCCATTCCGGGCGTGATCGACGTGATCAAGGTCGATACCGACCGTGGCGGCAGCGGCCTGGCCGTGGTGGCGAATGGCTACTGGCCGGCCAGGCAGGGGCGCGAGGCCCTGGTGGTCGAATGGGATACCGAGGGCCTGGAAAAAGTCAGCAGCAAGAAGCAGCTGGCCGAGTACAAGGCCCTGGCGAAGAAGGCCGGAATGCCGGTGAAGAAGGCCGATATTGCGGCCATCGCCAAGGCGCCGAAAAAGATCAGCGCGACCTATGAATTCCCTTACCTGGCGCACGCGCCGATGGAGCCTTTGAACTGCGTGGTCGACCTGAAGGGCGACTCCTGCACCATCTGGGCTGGCAGCCAGTTCCAGACGCTGGACGCGGTGGCAGCGGCCAAGGCGGCCGGCCTGACGCCGGACAAGGTCACGTTGAACACCATGATGGCCGGCGGCGGTTTCGGCCGCCGCGCGGTGCCGACTTCCGACTACATCGTGGAAGCCGTGAACGTGGCCAAGGCTTGGGGCAAGGGTCCGGTCAAGCTGATCTGGAGCCGCGAGGACGATATCAAGGGCGGCTACTACCGTCCTTCGCATGTGCACCAAGCCGATATCGGCTTCGACGCCAAGGGCAATATCGTGGGCTGGAATCATGTGATCGTTGGCCAGTCCATCATTACCGGCACGCCGTTCGAGCCGATGATGGTCAAGGATGGCGTGGACGCGACGATGGTCGAGGGCATGGGCGATCCGTACTCGGTGCCGATGAACCTGAGCGTGCATAACGTGAAGGCCAATGTGCCGGTGCTGTGGTGGCGCTCCGTGGGCTCGACCCACACCGCCTTCGTGATGGAGACGCTGATTGACGAAGCGGCGCATGTCGCCAAAATGGACCCGGTGGAGTATCGCCGCAAGCTGATCGATCCCAAGCATGCGCGCCAGTTGGCGGCGCTGAACCTGGCGGTCGAGAAGTCGGGCTACGGCAAGACCAAATTGCCGAAAGGCCAGGCCTGGGGCGTGGCGCTGCATGAATCGTTCGAAACCTCGGTGGCCTACGTCGTGGTGGCGTCCATCAGGAATGGCCAGCCCAAGGTGCACAAGGTGACCGCAGGCGTGCATTGCAACCTGCCGGTGAACCCGATGACCATCGAAGCGCAGGTGCAGGGTGCTGCGCTGATGGGACTGGGCACCACCTTGCCTGGCGCGGCGATCACGCTGAAGGATGGCGTGGTCGAGCAGTCGAATTTCAGCGACTACACGGTGGCGCGCATGACGGACATGCCGGCGGTGGAAGTGTTCACCGTCGCATCGACCGACAATCCTACCGGCATGGGCGAACCGGGCTTGCCGCCGCTGGCGCCGGCGCTGGCCAACGCAGTGTTCAAGCTGACCGGCAAACGCGTACGCAAGCTGCCGTTCGACCTGGCCAAGGCGTAAGGCAGGCATAGCACGTGGCCGCTTCCGCCCCCGCCCGCGCGTCCGCCGCTGTTGCGGACGCAGGCGCCGTTGCAGGCATCTTGCTGGCTGCAGGCCGCGGTAGCCGTTTTGATCCGACCGGCGAGCGCTATAAGCTGCTGCAGGCGCTGCCGAATGGCGAGCCGGTCGTCGTGGCCAGTGCCCGCGCCTTGCAGGCCGCGGTGCCGCGCGTAATAGCGGTAGTTCGCGCGGAAGACGCGGCCACGGCCAATCTTTTACGCGGCCTTGGCTGCGAAGTTGCCGTTTGCGAAAACGCGGGCGAGGGCATGGCCGCCTCGCTGGCATGCGGCGTGCGGCGCGCGCAGGACGCCGGGGGCTGGCTGATTGCGCTGGCCGACATGCCTTATGTGCAGCCGGCCACGATGGCGGCGCTGGCGGATGCCGTGACAACCGCAACGACGATCGCAGCGCCGGTGCACGATGGCCAACGCGGCAACCCGGTTGCCTTCGGCCGCGTCCACCTGCATGCCTTGCTGGCGCTGGCCGGAGACCAGGGCGCCCGCAGCATCTTGAAGAACAACCCGGTTAACGAACTAATGGTGGACGATCCCGGCATCTTGCAGGACATCGACACGCCATCCGACATCCAATGAAAAACAAAAAAATCAGCTACACCATCGCCGCCAAAGACCCGGCAACCCATATGTTCCAGGTCACGATGACCATTGAAGCGCCGGCGGCGGAAGGCCAGGTCCTGGTGCTGCCAGCTTGGATCCCCGGCAGCTACATGATCCGCGAATTCTCGCGCAACATCGTGCAGATCCGCGCCGAGGCAGGCGGCCAGCCGGTCGAACTGTCGAAGCTGGACAAACACTCGTGGCAAGCCGAGCCCTGCAAGGGCAAGCTTACCGTGCATTACGAAGTCTATGCCTGGGACCTTTCGGTGCGCGCCGCCCACCTTGACCAAACGCACGGCTTCTTCAACGGCACCAGCGTGTTCCTGCGCGCCCTTGGTCAGGAAGGCGAGCCGCACGTGGTCGACATCCAGCGGCCTGCCCATGAAGCAGCGTCCAAATGGCGGGTTGCCACCGCATTGAAGGAATTGAAAGCCAGGCGCTACGGCTTTGGCACTTACGTCGCGCAGGACTACGACGAATTGATCGACAGCCCGGTGGAAATGGGCACGTTCGAGATGGCCAGCTTCAAGGCGCTGGGCGTGCAGCACGACGTGGTGTTCACCGGACGCGTGCCAAACCTCGACATTGCCCGCGTTTGCGCCGACCTGAAGCAGATCTGCGAGACGCAGATCGCCTTCTTCGAGCCACGCACGAAGAAGGCGCCGATGGACCGCTACGTGTTCATGACGATGGTGGTGGGCGACGGCTACGGCGGCCTGGAACACCGCGCCTCCACGGCGCTGTTCTGCTCCCGTGCCGACTTGCCCACCACAGCGCAGAAAGGCAAGGAGCCGAGCGAAGGCTATATGAAGTTCCTGGGCCTGTGCAGCCACGAATACTTCCACACCTGGAACGTCAAGCGCATCAAGCCGGCGGTGTTTGCTCCTTACAATTACCAGGCAGAGAACTACACTCCGCTGCTCTGGCTGTTCGAAGGGTTTACCAGCTACTACGACGACCTGTTGCTGGTGCGTGCCGGCCTGCTGTCGGAAGAAGGCTACTTCAAGATGCTGGGCAAGACTGTCGGCGCCGTGCTGCGCGGCAGCGGCCGCACCAAGCAAAGCGTGGCCGATTCCAGCTTCGACGCCTGGGGCAAGTACTACCGCCAGGACGAGAACTCGCCGAATGCCATCGTCAGCTACTACGCCAAGGGCTCGCTGATCGGCCTGGGCCTGGACCTGACCATTCGTGCCAAGACTAATGGCAAGCGCTCGCTGGACGACATCATGCGCGCGCTGTGGCAGAAGTTCGGCCGGGATTTCTACAACGGCAAGCCGCGCGGCGTGACGCCGGAAGAAGTGGAAGCGCTGTTCGACAACGTGGCTGGCTTCAAGCTGAAGACTTTCTTCGACAAATACATCCGCGGCACCGAAGACGTGCCGCTGGCCAAGCTGCTGTCTCAATTCGGCGTGGGCTACAAGGACGAACGCAAGTCGTCCAAGCCTGGCCTGGACGTCAACCTCGGCCGCGAAGGCGCCGACTGCAAGCTGAGTGCCGTGCATGATGGCGGCGCCGCGCAGAAGGCCGGCCTGTCGGCCAACGACCTGCTGGTGGCCATCGACGGCCTGCGCGTCAGCGGAAACCCGTCCAACGTGGATGGCCTGCTGTCGCGCTACAAGGTCGGCGAAACCGTGCAGGTGCATGCCTTCCGCCGCGACGAGCTGATGGCCTTCGACGTGGTGCTGCAAGGCGATCGCGTGCCGGGCATCACCATCGCCGTGGAGCAGCAGAAAACCAGCCTGCGCCGCCCGACCGCCTGATGGCGCCGTGAAGTTCGCGCTGGATCCGTTCACCATCCTGTTCACCACCACGCTGGCCTGCGCGTGCTGGCGGTAGGCATGGTATTCCATGCTTGCGAGCTTCCGGCGCGAGGTCGCCGGCGTTGGGCACTGGGCCTGCGGGCTGCTTTGCATGGTTGGCGCAGGTGGGCTGTTCCTGTCGCGCGGCATGCTGCCCGACGAAGCGGTACTGCCTGCGGCCAATACCTTCCTGATGTGGGGCATCGGCTTGTCGATGGGTGGGGACGCGGCGCTTTTTTGGCGAGCCGCCGGGATGGACGATATTCCACGCGGCGTGGCGGCCATGTTAATCAGCGGCCAGGCGGCGGACCCAGTCGCAATTGCAGGAATGTTAACAGCCGGGATTTCCAAATTGCACAATCAGCATCGGTATTGCCAGCCAGCAAACTTTGGGTGAGTCCCTTGACAGCTTGTCGTCGCGCGCCGACGCCGCCCTGTACCGCGCCAAGGCAAACGGGCGCAACCGTACTGAAATCGCGGCCCCTACACCTTTGGCGGCCTGACTGTCGCCACGTTGGCGGCTGTCGTTTTCATGCCGCACAGACTATTCTTTTGCTCGCCGGTAATTTACCATCACTCATTACGAGTTTGGCTACGTTTAATTTATGACTTATCTACTGCACATCGTCGCGCGCGAAGTTCCCGCCAACGATGCGGAAGTTCTCCCATTCCTGGAACAGATTGCCGGCGCAACCATCAGTATTGCGCCATCCCAGCAGTTGAAGAGTTTTCGCGACGCCATCCTGAAGCTGTTCCCCTGCCTGACCAGCTATGGCGCCGGGGACAAGGCCGTTGAGAACTGCCCCTGGGCGGACGGCCCGCTGGCAGACAATTTCAAAGGCGGTTATGGCAGCGTGGCGATCTCGCGCCGCCATGACGAAGTGATTCCTCACGTGCTGCGTATCGCCAGCGACCTGGGCGTGACGGTGGTGGACGAGCAAAGCGGCGCGGTGCACCGCCCGCAGGCTTACCAGGTTGTGCTGGAAGGGCCGCTGGAGGGCGTGGAAGTCGAAACCGCCGCGACCCAGCTTGCGGAGTTGATGAACCAGCCGCTCCCGCAGATGGTGCTGCTGCTGCATTCGCGCCGCCGCACCCTGGTCAAGAAGGGCCTCACCCGCGCACAGGCCGAAGTCTATGTGACTGCCTTGCGCGAGCGCGCCAACTGCCGTGCCACGATTTCGGCGGAGCCGCGCAAGGCCGCGGTCAAGACCGGTCACAAGGCCCCGGGTAACGTTGCCTCGAGGGCGCCAAGTCCGCCGCCGGCGCGCGTGGCGCAAGTGCCTCAGGCGCCCACCTTCGACCAGCCGGAAATCGTCGGCATCGAGCCTGACGAGCAAATGTTCCAGGCCGCCGAATCCCAGCGCATGGCCGCCGCATCGCTGGTTGGCAGCATGGTCCTGCTTGTGCTGGTCATGGTCCTTCGCATCAAGTCGCCGTTCATGATGTCGTTCGCGCTGGCGATGAGCGCGCTGGGCGCCATTGCGGTGGTCCGGCTTGCCCAGGCGATCGGTTCCGGCCTGCTTCGCACCCTGGTGTTTGCGATGCTGGCATTCGTACCGGGCCCGGGCACCCTGATGGTCGCGTGGACCTATTTCCGCGCGGCGGGTGTCTTGAAAGAGAATGGCCTTACTACCCGCAACTCCTTGCTGGATGCGGACGAGGTGCGTGAGCTGGGCGGCCGTGACGGCATGCTGCCTTCCACCAAATTACTGCTCGCACTGCTGGTTCTCGCAGCAGTTGGGGGCTACGCCTTCATCAACCAGATTCTTTGAGATCGCGGTGGCTGGCCAGCGTTACGCGGCCAGCCGTTCCTGCTTTCGCAGCGCATGAGTTACCAGATTCAACTGGCGTCGGTCGCCACCCCGGAAGCGGACCTGGACGTTTTTCCCTTCATGAACAGGTTGCGGCAAGAAAGCGGCGAGCAGCCGCCATCCCCCTTGTTAAAGCGCTTTCACGACAAGCTGACAGCCCTTTTTCCGGATACACCCTGGTCGGATTGTCATTTCGCCGGCGATGCCGGCCGCTTGACCGTGGACTACCGCAAGCAGGAAGTGGTTCCGCATGTGCTTTACCTTGCCGGCGAATTAGGCCTGACTGTGGTGGACAACCAGTCTGGCGCAGTACATCGTCCTGCGACTTACCAGGTAGTGCTGGAAGGACCCGCGCCGGGCGTGGCATTGGGCGAAGCTGCCAATCGCCTTGCCGCCTTGATGCAAAAGCCGGTAACGGAAATGCTGGCGCTGTTGTCTGGAGGGCGGCGCAAGATCGTCAAGAAAGGGGTGCTGCGGTCGCAGGCTCACTACTATGTGGTTGCGCTGAAGGAGCGCGCCGGCTGCCACGCGACGATGGCGCTTGAGCATGACCGTGTCGTGCATCCAGAACCTCCGCCGCCAAGCCCGCCCCCGGCGCGGCCTGCCGCTGCAGGGAAAGCTGCGGTAGTGTCGGGCGTATCCGTGGCGCCGGTCGACGTCAAATCGGCCATGCCGCCGCGATTGCGCCGCGGGCCGGAACCGGAACCGGAAACCAATTCATTGGCCGGCGCCGACCCGCGCCTTTTCATGCTGGCCGATGGCCTGCGCCTGACGGTGTACGCGACCGTGCTATACCTTGTCACCGGATACTTCTTCCGCGACCTGGCCGGTTGGCCGAAGCTCTTGCTGGCGCTGGGCGTTACCGTCCTGGCAATGGCTGCCGTCTACCGCCTGGCCAAGGGAGCCGGGTCGAATATCGTGATGCGGCTCCTGGCGATGGCCCTGATCATCATCCCGCTCGCCAATATCCTGGTGCTGCTGCTGATGATACGGCGCGGTAAAGTGACCTTGCGTGACAACGAAATCGGGGCCGGCTGGTTTGGCGCCGCCTACGACGACATGGTCCGCCTGCGCGGCGGAGACAGCGGCTTGCTGCCATCGACCATGATCGGCCTGCTCGCCGCGTTGGGCGTGGCTGTCCTGATCGGCTTGGGGAAGCAGGCGGCTGAAAAATATATCGACGCCGCGCTTGGTAGTCATCCGCAGCCTTGCGCTATAGTCGGCATATGGGAGTCCAGCAAACTCGGCCCGAATGGCAGGGTGGTGATGCAGGATGACGGCAATTTTTCTGTCCTGCCGCTGCAAGGCCAGGAGGACAAGGTCAAGCAGGAGCAGGGCGAATGGGCTGTGCGCAACCGCACCTTTGTTTGGCAGGTGCCACTGGCGGACAAGCCTTGGATGAAGGTAGAGCACATCGAGACCTTCAAGCTCAGTCTCGATGGCCAGACCCTAACCATTTTCGAGCCAAGGTCGATGGGCCTGTTTACTGAATGGCGCCGCGCTGGCGCCATGAAATCGCAGCGTTGCGGCTTTAATTGAACAGCTTGCGCAGCTCGGCTCCCGGGTCGGGGGCGCGCATGAAGGCTTCGCCGACCAGGAAGGCGTGCACGTTGCGTTCGCGCATGCGCTGAACGTCGGCTGGCGTCATGATGCCGGATTCGGTGATGACCATGCGTTCTTGCGGAATGCGCGACAGCAGGTCGAGCGTGGTGTCCAGCGTAACGTCGAAGGTGCGCAGGTTGCGGTTGTTGATGCCGATCAGGCGGCTCTTGAGGTTCAGCGCCGCGGCCAGCTCGTCGCCATCGTGCGATTCGATCAGAACGTCCATGCCCAATTCGTGGGCGCAGGCTTCCATTTCCGCCATCAGGCCGTGGTCCAACGCGGACACGATCAGCAGGATGCAATCGGCGCCCATGGCACGCGCTTCATAGATCTGGTACATGTCGACCATGAAGTCCTTGCGCAGGACGGGAATGTCGCAGGCAGCGCGCGCCTGTTTCAGGTATTCGTTCGAGCCCTGGAAGAAATTGACATCGGTCAGTACCGACAGGCAGGCCGCGCCGGCACTGGCGTAGCTGCCGGCGATTTCGGCTGGGCGGAAGTCCGGACGCAGCACGCCTTTCGATGGCGAGGCTTTCTTCACCTCGGCGATCACGCCGGCCTGGCCGGCTTCGATCTTGCTGCGCAGGCCGGCTTCAAAGCCGCGCAGGCCGGCGCGCAGTTCATTGTCGCCTTCGACTTCGTCGCGCAGGGATTGAAGGCTGCGGTGCTTCTTGGCCGCCGCTACTTCGTCGGCCTTCACGGCCAGGATTTTGTTCAGGATGTCGGACATGATGATTCTTTAATGTTGTTCGGCCAGGGCCAGGCGCGCTCCAAGCGCGATGAACAGGCTGCCGGTCGCGCGATTCAGCCACAGTGCCACCTGTGGTTTGACCTTCAGCCGCGCGCTGGCGAAGGCGGTGAAGATGGCAAGGCTGTTACACCACAGCATGCTGTTGAAATTGAAGATGCAGCCCAGGACCAGGAAGGCCAGCGGTTTGTTGGCCGCGCCCGCGTCGATAAACTGCGGCACGAATGCCAGGAAGAACAACGCGACTTTCGGGTTCAGGACATTGGTCAGGAAGCCTTGCGCGAAGATTTTGCGGTAGGGCAGATTCGCCTGCGGCGCAAACCGGTAGGGCGGTGTCTGACCCAATGGGTCAGACACCGGTGTGCCGGTTTTATCGGCCTTAAGCCGCGCCCGCAGCATGCAAATGCCGCACCAGACGATATACGCCGCGCCCACCCATTTGACAACGGTGAAGGCGGTGGCGGAGGTAGCCAGCAGGGCCGACAGGCCAAGCGCTGCCGCGCCGATGTGCAGCATGGTGCCCGCGCCGACCCCCAGCGCCGCAGCGCAACCAGCACGCCAGCCCTGGGTAGCGCTGCGCGCCATGATCAGCAGCGAGTCCGGCCCCGGCATGATGTTCAGCAGCAGACCGGAGATCACAAACAGCGTCAGGTCATGGATGCCGAACATCGCTTAACCCTCCCGGCCGAGTTCCTGCGTGACGCGAACGAACTGTTCCAGCTTGGCCACCGCGGCGCCGGACGACACGGCCGTTCGTGCCCGCGCCAGCCCGTCCTCGATGGACGAGGCTACGCCGGCCGCATACAAGGCGGTGCCAGCATTCAGCGCCACGATATCCGACGCAGGCCCCGGTTCGCCGTGCAGGGCTTCCATCACGCGCGCCTTCGATTCGGTGGCATCCGCCACCTTGAGGTTGCGCGAAGCGATCATCGACAGGCCGAAATCTTCAGGATGGATTTCATACTCGCGGATTTCGCCGTTGACCAGTTCACCCACCATGGTGCCTGCGCCCAGCGACACTTCATCCATATTGTCGCGGCCATAGACGACCACCGCATGCTGCGCGCCCAAACGCTGCAGCACGCGCACCTGGATACCCACCAGGTCCGGGTGGAACACGCCCATCAGGATGTTCGGGGCGCCGGCTGGATTGGTCAGCGGGCCAAGGATATTGAAGATGGAGCGCACGCCCAGTTCGCGGCGCACCGGCGCCACATGCTTCATCGCAGCGTGGTGATTTGGCGCGAACATGAAGCCGATGCCGGTCTGCGCGATCGACTGCGCGATCTGTTCCGGCTTCAGGTTGATGTTCGCGCCCAGCGATTCGATCAGGTCGGCGCTGCCCGAGGAGGACGACACGGAGCGTCCGCCATGCTTGGCCACGCGCGCACCGGCGGCAGCGGCGACAAACATCGAAGCGGAAGAAATATTGAACGTGTGCGCGCCATCGCCGCCGGTGCCGACGATATCCACCAGGTTGGTGGTATCGGCCATCGGGACCTTGGTCGAGAACTCGCGCATGACCTGCGCTGCAGCGGTGATCTCGCCGATGGTTTCCTTCTTGACGCGCAAACCCATGGTCAGGGCAGCCACCATGACTGGCGACATTTCGCCGGACATGATCTGGCGGAACAGGTACAGCATCTCGTCGTGGAAAATCTCACGGTGTTCGATGCAGCGAACCAGTGCTTCTTGATGCGTGATAGGCATGATGCTTCCTTCTCTTATTTGCGATCGAGGAAATTCTTCAGCAAGGCGTGGCCGTGCTCGGACAGGATGGACTCGGGGTGGAACTGCACGCCCTCGATGTCGTATTCCTTGTGACGCACGCCCATGATTTCGCCGTCGTCGGTCCAGGCTGTGACTTCCAGGCAGGAAGGCAGCGAGGATCGCTCGATTGCCAAAGAGTGGTAGCGGATTACTGTGAACGGGCTGGATAAGCCCTGGAACACGCCCACACCCGTATGCGCGATAAGAGAAGTTTTGCCATGCATGACTTGCTTGGCGCGGATAACTTTGCCGCCAAAGGCTTCGCCGATGGCCTGGTGCCCCAGGCAGACGCCCAGGATTGGTTTCTTGCCTGCGAAGTGCTTCAGCACTTCCAGCGAAATGCCCGCCTGCGACGGGTCTTTCGGACCCGGCGAGATGCAGATGCGGTCGGGATTCAATGCTTCGATTTCGTCGATGGTGATTTCGTCGTTGCGGTGCACGCGCACGTCTTCGCCCAACTCGCCGAAATACTGCACGATGTTGTAGGTGAAGGAGTCGTAGTTGTCGATCATCAGCAGCATTTCAGAACTCCCCATCCAGGCCATCTTGCACTTGCTCGGCCGCGCGCAGCACGGCGCGCGCCTTGTTTTCGGTTTCCTGCCATTCCATTTCCGGTATCGAGTCGGCGACGATGCCGGCGGCGGCCTGCACGTACAGCATGCCGTCCTTGATCACGCCGGTGCGGATCGCAATCGCCACGTCCATTTCGCCGCCGAAGGACAGGTAGCCACAGGCGCCGCCGTAGATGCCGCGCTTGCAGATTTCCAGTTCGTCGATGATTTCCATCGCACGCACTTTCGGCGCACCGGTCAGGGTGCCGGCAGGGAAGGTGGCGCGCAGCACGTCCAGGTTGGACATGCCTTTCTTCAGCTTGCCCTCCACGTTGGAAACGATGTGCTGCACGTGCGAGTACTTCTCGATCACCATCTTGTCGGTCAGCTTCACGCTGCCGGTTTCGGAGATGCGGCCCAGGTCATTGCGGGCCAGGTCGATCAGCATCACGTGTTCCGCCACTTCCTTCGGATCGTTCAGCAGCTCTTCGGCCAGCGCCGCATCGCGTTCGGGCGTATTGCCGCGCGGGCGTGTACCGGCGATCGGGCGCAGCGTGACTTTCTTTTCGCCGTCAGCCAGGGTTTCGTTGCGTACCAGGATTTCCGGCGATGCACCAACGATCTGCATGTCGCCGAAATTGTAGAAGTACATGTACGGCGACGGGTTCAGCGAACGCAGCGAGCGGTACAGCGTGAGTGGCGAATCCACATATGGCTTGCGGATGCGCTGGCCGATCTGCACCTGCATCAAGTCGCCCGCCAGGATATATTCGTGTGCCTTGGCGACGGCCTTCAGGTAATCCTCCTTGGCGAAGTCGCGGATGGTCTCGGTGCGTACCGACGGCGTGGTTACCGGCGCATCGACACCGCGCCGCAGCAGGGCGCGCAGGTCTTTGAGGCGCTGGCGCGCCTTGGCGAAGGCTTCCGGCTGCTGCGGATCGGCGTAGACGATCAAGTACAACTTGCCGGACAGGTTGTCGATGACGGCCAGTTCTTCGGTCACCATCAACTGGATTTCCGGCAGGCCCAGGTCGTCCTTCGGCTGCGTCCTGGCCAGGGTCTTTTCAATATGACGCACGGTGTCGTAGCCGAAGTAGCCGGCCAGGCCGCCGCAGAAGCGTGGCATGCCGGGACGCACGGCTACTTTGAAGCGCGCCTGGTATTGCTCAATGAATTCGAGGGGATTGCCTTCGTGGGTCTCGATCACCTCGCCGTTCTTGACGATTTCGGTCAGCTTGCCGGTGCTGCGAAGCAGGGTGTTGGCAGGCAGGCCGATGAAGGAGTAGCGGCCGAAACGCTCGCCGCCCACCACCGACTCCAGCAGGAAGGTGTTCTTGCCGTAATTCTGGGTCTGGGCCAGCTTGAGGTACAGGGTGAGCGGGGTTTCCAGGTCGGCGAAAGCTTCCGCGATCAGAGGGATACGGTTGTAGCCATCCGCGGCCAGGGATTTGAATTCGAGTTCAGTCATGTTTCTCTCCATTCCGCCATGGACGTGGTGGTGGCGGTTCGGTTACAAAAAACCTGCCGGAGCAGTGACACGCACGTGCGCCGACAGCAATCGGGACTAAGTCAGGATTGCCAGCGTCGCCACAGCCAGGCCTCAATCGAGCCCCGGTGGGTTACATTGTGTCTTTTGTTGAGAAACATTTCGGTCAGATAGCGTCGTTTTGCGTGCTAATCAAGGTTGCTGCATGAAGCAGCGTGTCAACTATACCATCGGAATCCGTTTCGTGTATACCCACGCCGTGGTTATATCCATATGGCACAGTCAGCACAGGACAGCCGGCCGCGCGGGCCGCTTCGGCGTCGTTCGAGGAGTCGCCGATCGCCACTACCTGCGCCGGTGGCAAGTCGAAAAATTCGCAGGCCTTCAGCAAGGGTAGAGGGTGCGGTTTCTTCTTTTCGAAGGAATCGCCGCCGAACAGCACTTCGAAGTAGCCGTCCAGGCCCTTCAGCGCAAGCAGCGGCTTGGCGAATGCCACCGGCTTGTTGGTCACGCAGGCCAGACGCAAGCCGTCTGCGCGCATGCGCTCCAGGCCCGCCACCACGTCGGCATATACTTCGCTGTGGCGGCCATTGATGACCAGGTAGTGGCGCTGGTAGGCTTCCATCGCGGCCGGGAAGTGCTGCTCGACGCCGGCCTCGTCGTAGTCCAGCGCGAGCACGCGCCGCACCAGGTTCTCCGACCCTTTGCCGACCATCAGCTCAATCTGCGCGACTGTAATGGGCGCCAGCCCCAGTTCTTCGCGCATCAGGTTGATGGCCACTTCGAAGTCCGGCATCGTGTCGAGCATCGTGCCGTCGAGGTCAATGATGGCGGCCCTTACGCCGCGCAGGACCGCCGCCATTCTTACAGCGAAGCCAGTTGGCCGCGCATCGCGTCGATCACGGCCTTGTAGTCGGGCTGGCCGAAGATCGCGGAACCTGCCACGAAGGTGTCGGCGCCGGCTTCCGCTGCCGCCTTGATGTTGTCGATCTTGATGCCGCCGTCGACTTCCAGCATGATGTCGCGGCCGGATTCGTCGATGCGGCGGCGCGCTTCGGCGATCTTCTTCAGCGCCTGCGGGATGAAGGACTGGCCGCCGAAGCCCGGGTTCACCGACATGATCAGGATCATGTCGATCTTGTCCATCACGTGATCCAGGTAGCTCAGTGGGGTGGCAGGATTGAACACCAGGCCAGCCTTGCAGCCGTTGTCGCGGATCAGCTGCAGCGAACGGTCGATATGGTCGGACGCTTCCGGATGGAAGGTGATGATGTTGGCGCCAGCCTTGGCGAAATCAGGGATGATGCGGTCGACCGGCTTGACCATCAGGTGCACGTCGATCGGCACTTGCACGTGCGGGCGGATCGCCTGGCAGACCAGCGGGCCGACGGTGAGGTTAGGCACGTAGTGGTTGTCCATGACGTCGAAGTGGATGATGTCGGCGCCAGCGGCAACGACGTTGCGAACCTCTTCACCCAGGCGGGCGAAGTCGGCGGACAGGATGCTCGGAGCGATACGGAAAGAGGTCATGGCTGGTCGGCTGAGAAAAAAGATGCGTTATTTTACGCTGCTGTGCGGACGATGTCCGATTGCTTGGACTAGAATTGCCCAATTGTTATGAAGGAAACCCTTATGGCCCAGTATGAGTTTGCGGTCGAGGTACGCACGCAGTACCTGCCGGAACAGTCCAATCCGGACCGCACCAATTTCGTGTTCACTTACACGATCACCATCAAGAACACCGGCACCGTGCCGGCCCAGCTGATCTCCCGTCACTGGGTGATCACCGATGCGAACAACCATATTGAAGAAGTACGCGGCCTGGGCGTCGTCGGCCACCAGCCATTGCTGGCGCCGGGCGAGGTGTTCGAGTACACCAGCGGCACGCAGCTGCGCACGCCGCAGGGCTCCATGTATGGGGAATATTTCTGCGTGGCTGAAGACGGCCACCAGTTTGAAACCAAGATTCCTGAATTCGTGCTGTCCTTGCCGCGAACCCTGCACTAGTTACTTCTCGCCGTCCTTCTTCTTTTTGTTGGACGGCAGCGTCCACCAGACGATGAATACCAGAAGGAAGAGCGCCACCAGCGCTTCAAGCATCAGATAAATCATAGACAACACCTCATGTTTTTGACACGCCGTAGTTTACCCGTTTGCGCCACCGCCGTCGCGTTAGTGCTGGCCGGTTGCGTCACTCCACCACCGCCGCCTGCCAAACCGTCGCAGCCTGCCCCTGTCACGCCGACTGCGCCTGCCACGCCGGCCCAGCCGCCGGTCCAACCCACCGTGCCGGCCGCACCGCCCCCGCCTGCCAAAGCGGAATTCATTCCCGCCCGCTTCTCCGACTTGCCGGGCTGGGATCGTGACGACCTGCGCGCTGCATGGCCGGCCTTCATGCTGTCCTGCTCCAAGCTGGCAAGCGGAGCAGACTGGAAGGAACCCTGCGCGATCGCCAAGACCGTGGACGCCAATAGCCAGGCTGCCATCCGCCTGTTCTTTGAATCCTTCTTCGACCCGCACCAAGTGGTCGCGCCGGATGGCAGCAATACCGGCCTGATTACCGGCTATTACGAACCGCTGCTGCGCGGCGCCCGCAAGAAGGGCGGCCCTTACCAGACACCGTTGTACAAGGTGCCGGACGATATGGTCATCATCGATGTCGGCTCGGTCTATCCCGAACTGGCGGGCAAGCGTGTACGCGGCCGCCTGAAAGGCAAGCGCGTCGTGCCCTATCCGGCGCGAGAAGAAATCAGCCGTACGGGCTTGGCGGGCAACGAGCTGCTGTGGGTGGACGATTCGGTCGAGGCCTTCTTCCTGGAAGTGCAGGGTTCCGGCCGTGTGCAACTGCCTGACGGCGATACCGTGCGCGTTGCCTATGCCGACCAGAATGGCCGGCCGTACCAGTCGATCGGCAAATGGCTGGTGCAGAAGGGTGAGCTGACCGCTGAACAAGCCACTGCGCAAGGCATCAAGGCCTGGATCGACGGCCACCCGACGCGCCAGCAGGAGCTGTTCAATGCCAATCCAAGCTACGTCTTCTTCAAGGAAGAAAAGCTGCCCGACCCGAAGGTCGGCCCGAAAGGGACGCTGAACGTGCCGCTGACGCCGCAGCGTTCCGTGGCGATCGACCGCAGCCAGCTTCCGCTGGGAGCCCCGGTCTACCTGAATACCACGCTGCCTGGCGACGATGAGCTGCCGCTGCAAAGGCTGATGCTGGCGCAGGATACCGGCGGCGCAATCAAGGGCGCCATCCGTCTTGACCTGTTCTTCGGCTTTGGTTCGGAAGCTGCCGATTTCGCCGGCCGCATGAAACAGCGCGGCAGTATCTGGGTGCTGTTGCCCAAGCTCGCCCGCTAACGCTTGCCCTGCGCATCGGGCACATTCAGCGCGCGCATGATCTTGCCGATATCGGCAGCATACATGCGCGCGCTTGCCTGGTAGGGAGAGCGGCAGGGAACGGGCAGCGTAGCGCCGTCCTTCAAACCCAGCACCACTTCATGCCGCGCGGCGCATGCCTGCGAGATGGCCGGCAAGGCCTGCATGCCGCCAAACAGCGGCTTTCTCTCGACCTGCACCACTTCCACATCCTGGCGCAAGGTCGTGCACGAAGGCAGGGTATCGACCAGGATGCTGGTGCTGGTGGGCGTCATGCTGCGCTTGCCCTTGCAGTCTTCGCGCACCAGCTTGGTCAGCGCCCGCAGCATCATCGCGTCGGTCTGGCGCTGCGTCGGCGCCACCGGCTTGGCCAACCCTGTCTGATCGAGCACGCGCGACCATTCGTCGCGCATTGCGCCGGAGCCATCCAGCACTGCCGGGAGCACCATTGCCTTGCAGGCCTGGCTTCCGCATTCCATTGCCTGGGCCAGGTCCGGCTTGGCGCCATTGCGAAGCTGGCGGTAAAAGTCGTCGATGCGCGCGACGGCGTCACCCTTGCCCTGGCGTGCCGCCAAGGCGTAAACAAAGGCCGGCAGGCCACATTCGTACTCCAGGCGCGTGCCGCCGATCTCCGCGGGGGAGATAGCATGCCAGCGGCGGTCGTCGGCGATCAGCATGCAGGCGGCCAGGGCATCATCCAGTTCGTTCGCGGCTTCCTGTGGCGTCAACCAGCCTTCGTGCACGGACACCAGCCAGCGCAGGAATTCGCCGATACCCTCGTTGATCAGGCGCGAATCGTCGTAGATGTCCACGGCGTCGCGGATCTGGAAGCGGTGGCTCATTTCATGCGCCACCAGCTTGTTGGCAAGGCGGGATACCTCCGGCGATGGCTCGGCAGGCCAGTTGAACAGCGCCAGATGGAGCATGTCGCCGGCGCTTCCGCCAATATTCGGTCCGCCCGGCTCCTTCGCCATGGTGGCAGCAATGATCGGGCGCCTGAACCGTGCTCCCGGCATGCGGTTGTTCAGCCACTTCGCAGTGCGGTCGGCCCGCTCGCGCAATTGCGCCACGGTGGCGGGCGGCAGCGCCGGATCGTAGTAGTCGAGGCTCGTGTCTGCCGCCGGCAAGCGGGCCGGGAACAGCAGTGCCGGCGCATCGGCGTGGGCAGTTGCGCTTCCTTCGTGCCGCGCCAAACCTGTCAGTATGCTGCCGGGCGCAGCAAAGCGGTAAATCACCGCTCCACAGGCCTCGGTGACAGCATAGTTCGACATATGCGCGTAGATACCTTCGCCGGTAGGGAAGGAACCGGGATATCCCTCGACCTTGTTGGTCGTGGCAGGGACGCGGAAGGCGAGCGCCTTGCAATTGTTGGCGCCGCGCGCCAGTGCGTCACCGCCAGCTTTGCCGCACTCACCGACAGCTTGCCAGTGCGAGCGTATCTCGGCAGCGCCGGCGCCGGTCTTCAGGAACGGCAGTTGCGTGCAGGCGGCGGGCAGCTCGTAGCTGACTTCCAATGCGTCGGGAGCCGCCAGGCGGACAGTGACGTGTACGTTTTCGGCAGCGGCGCCAGACATCGCCAGTGCCAGCCCTGCCAGTAAGCCGAGGTGCTTCATTCTGACCCTTGATCAAGTTGTGAATTCGATAAATATTACCAAATTCGCAATAAGATCAGGGGGTCAGCGTAGAACGAGCACCGGCAAATGCGTATGTGCGAGAACCTTCTGGGTTTCGCTTCCAAGGAATAGTTTATTCAGGCCCTTGCGGCCATGGGACGCCATCAGGATGATGTCGCAATGCCGCTCTTCCGCGGTCTTGACGATGACCTCGTAGGGGTTGATTGCCTCGCCCAGCACGGCATCGCACTCGATGCCGGCTGCGGTGGCTGCCGCAAGCACCTTATCCAGGCCAGCCTGGACGTTGCTCCGTACTTCGCGGTCAAAGACGCCGGGGTCTGGCAGCACGGCCGCATCGGCCAAGGGTACGAAGGGGAGGGGCTGGACCACGGAGACCGCAGTGATGCGCGCGCCATGGATCTTTGCGAATTCGATCGCAGTCTGGGTGGCCCGTTCCGAAAGTTGCGAGCCGTCGGTGGGCAGCAAAATCGATTTGAACATGGCAGTTCTCCTGACAAATTCTCCAGTCCAGTGTAGGTCTACCCCGGATTCATCGGCGCGCGCTTCGTGCACAACAGCTACAATTGCCCGATAGCTAACCGACTGGAGGAGAATAAATGGAATACCAGGACCTGCTCGTAGAAGTTCACGACAAAGTGGCGCTGATCCGCCTGAACCGTCCCAAGGCCCTCAACGCCCTGAACGACAATATGATGAATGAGCTGGGCGAGGCTTTTGCCAAGTTCGAAAAAGACCCCGCAATCCACGTGATCGTGCTGACCGGCAGCGAAAAGGCCTTTGCCGCCGGCGCGGACATCGCTGCGATGAAGGATTACACCTACCAGGACACCCACCGCGACAACTATATTGGGCGCAACTGGGAGCACATCCTGAAAGTGCGCAAGCCGGTGATCGGCGCCGTGGCCGGTTTCGCGCTGGGTGGCGGTTGCGAACTGGCCATGATGTGCGATTTCCTGGTTGCAGCTGACACCGCCAAGTTCGGCCAGCCTGAAATCAAGGTCGGCGTTACGCCGGGCGCCGGCGGCACCCAGCGCCTGCCGCGCACCATTGGCAAGGCGAAAGCGATGGATATGCTGCTGACCACCCGCATGATCGATGCGGCCGAAGCGGAGCGCATTGGCCTGGTCTCGCGCGTAGTCCCGGCCGACAAGCTGATCGAATCCGTGCTGGAGATCGCCCAGGGCATCGCCCAGATGCCGGTTTCCGTCGCCATGCAAATCAAGGACTGCGTGAACCGCGCCTTTGAGACCACGTTGTCGGAAGGCGTGAATTACGAGCGCCGCCTGTTCCACGCAGGCTTCGGCACGCCGGCCCAGCGCGAAGGCATGTATGCCTTCCTCGAAAAGCGCTTGCCAAACTTCGAGGGGCTTTGATATAGTTCGGTCCCTCGCAACGCAGCGTACTTAACGCAACGAAGCGAGAGAAGAAAAAGAGGGGTTGACGAGTTGCACGCTGTACCGCATAATCTCGCTTCTCTGCTGCTGACAAACACAACGCTTTGTCAACGATAAGGCAGCGATCTTTAAAAATCAACAGTCGATAAGTGTGGGCGTTTGACGATATGCCCGAGCCTTCGGGCTCGATGCTCAAAATATACGTTATAACGCTCGCACAAAATTAAACGTAAATCTCTTTATGAGATTTCGTCAGTATTTTGAGTGAGTGACCTGCCGCAGAAATGCGGCAAAAACAGAGATTGAACTGAAGAGTTTGATCCTGGCTCAGATTGAACGCTGGCGGCATGCTTTACACATGCAAGTCGAACGGCAGCGCGGGCTTCGGCCTGGCGGCGAGTGGCGAACGGGTGAGTAATATATCGGAACGTACCCAAGAGTGGGGGATAACGTAGCGAAAGTTACGCTAATACCGCATACGATCTAAGGATGAAAGCAGGGGACCGCAAGGCCTTGTGCTCCTGGAGCGGCCGATATCTGATTAGCTAGTTGGTGAGGTAAAGGCTCACCAAGGCAACGATCAGTAGCTGGTCTGAGAGGACGACCAGCCACACTGGAACTGAGACACGGTCCAGACTCCTACGGGAGGCAGCAGTGGGGAATTTTGGACAATGGGGGCAACCCTGATCCAGCAATGCCGCGTGAGTGAAGAAGGCCTTCGGGTTGTAAAGCTCTTTTGTCAGGGAAGAAAAGGGTCTGGCTAATATCCAGATCTGCTGACGGTACCTGAAGAATAAGCACCGGCTAACTACGTGCCAGCAGCCGCGGTAATACGTAGGGTGCAAGCGTTAATCGGAATTACTGGGCGTAAAGCGTGCGCAGGCGGTTTCGTAAGTCTGTCGTGAAATCCCCGGGCTTAACCTGGGAATGGCGATGGAGACTGCGAGGCTAGAGTTTGGCAGAGGGGGGTAGAATTCCACGTGTAGCAGTGAAATGCGTAGAGATGTGGAGGAACACCGATGGCGAAGGCAGCCCCCTGGGTCAAAACTGACGCTCATGCACGAAAGCGTGGGGAGCAAACAGGATTAGATACCCTGGTAGTCCACGCCCTAAACGATGTCTACTAGTTGTTGGGTCTTAATTGACTTAGTAACGCAGCTAACGCGTGAAGTAGACCGCCTGGGGAGTACGGTCGCAAGATTAAAACTCAAAGGAATTGACGGGGACCCGCACAAGCGGTGGATGATGTGGATTAATTCGATGCAACGCGAAAAACCTTACCTACCCTTGACATGGCAGGAATCCTGGAGAGATCTGGGAGTGCTCGAAAGAGAACCTGCACACAGGTGCTGCATGGCTGTCGTCAGCTCGTGTCGTGAGATGTTGGGTTAAGTCCCGCAACGAGCGCAACCCTTGTCATTAGTTGCTACGCAAGAGCACTCTAATGAGACTGCCGGTGACAAACCGGAGGAAGGTGGGGATGACGTCAAGTCCTCATGGCCCTTATGGGTAGGGCTTCACACGTCATACAATGGTACATACAGAGGGCCGCCAACCCGCGAGGGGGAGCTAATCCCAGAAAGTGTATCGTAGTCCGGATTGTAGTCTGCAACTCGACTACATGAAGTTGGAATCGCTAGTAATCGCGGATCAGCATGTCGCGGTGAATACGTTCCCGGGTCTTGTACACACCGCCCGTCACACCATGGGAGCGGGTTTTACCAGAAGTAGGTAGCTTAACCGCAAGGAGGGCGCTTACCACGGTAGGATTCGTGACTGGGGTGAAGTCGTAACAAGGTAGCCGTATCGGAAGGTGCGGCTGGATCACCTCCTTTCTAGAGTCGGCATCAGACTCAAACGTTCACACTTATCGACTGTTGTAATACGAAGAACAGCAATGTTGGGGCTGTAGCTCAGCTGGTTAGAGCACCGTGTTGATAACGCGGGGGTCGTTGGTTCGAGCCCAACCAGCCCTACCAAACCAATGGGGGATTAGCTCAGCTGGGAGAGCACCTGCTTTGCAAGCAGGGGGTCGTCGGTTCGATCCCGTCATCCTCCACCAAGTTTTCAAACGTAAGCGTAGCCGCTTAGGTTTGAACGCTTAAATGTTCATCGTTCTTTAACAATCTGGAAGAAGTAAAAGTTTTATTAAGCGATATCGAAAGATATTACTTAGGGTAGTAGTAAAACTCATCAAACACAGTAGTAAGTGCTTGTAACTGATAGCCGTCAAGGTTATAGGGACAAGTGAATAAGTGCACATGGCGGATGCCTTGGCGATTACAGGCGATGAAGGACGTAGAAGTCTGCGATAAGCTTCGGGGAGCTGACAAACAAGCTTTGATCCGAAGATTTCCGAATGGGGAAACCCGGCCTTATAGGTCATCACTCACTGAATACATAGGTGTGTGAAGCGAACGCGGCGAACTGAAACATCTAAGTAGCTGCAGGAAAAGAAATCAACCGAGATTCCCAAAGTAGTGGCGAGCGAAATGGGAAGAGCCTGTACGTGATAGTCGTTTGGATAATGGAACAGATTGGAAACTCTGGCCATAGCGGGTGATAGCCCCGTACATGAAATCCAAGCGGTGGTACTAAGCGTACGACAAGTAGGGCGGGACACGAGAAATCCTGTCTGAACATGGGGGGACCATCCTCCAAGGCTAAATACTCGTAATCGACCGATAGTGAACCAGTACCGTGAGGGAAAGGCGAAAAGAACCCCGGGAGGGGAGTGAAATAGATCCTGAAACCGTGTGCATACAAACAGTCGGAGCCTCGTAAGGGGTGACGGCGTACCTTTTGTATAATGGGTCAGCGACTTACATTCAGTGGCGAGGTTAACCAGATAGGGGAGCCGTAGAGAAATCGAGTCCGAACAGGGCGCCAGTCGCTGGGTGTAGACCCGAAACCAAGTGATCTATCCATGGCCAGGTTGAAGGTGCGGTAACACGCACTGGAGGACCGAACCCACTAATGTTGAAAAATTAGGGGATGAGCTGTGGATAGGGGTGAAAGGCTAAACAAACTTGGAAATAGCTGGTTCTCTCCGAAAACTATTTAGGTAGTGCCTCAAGTATCACCGACGGGGGTAGAGCACTGTTATGGCTAGGGGGTCATCGCGACTTACCAAACCATTGCAAACTCCGAATACCGTTGAGTGCGAGCTTGGGAGACAGACATCGGGTGCTAACGTCCGGTGTCAAGAGGGAAACAACCCAGACCGCCAGCTAAGGTCCCAAAGATTGGCTAAGTGGAAAACGAAGTGGGAAGGCTAAAACAGTCAGGATGTTGGCTTAGAAGCAGCCATCATTTAAAGAAAGCGTAATAGCTCACTGATCGAGTCGTCCTGCGCGGAAGATGTAACGGGGCTAAGCCAGTCACCGAAGCTGCGGATATCCGCAAGGATATGGTAGGAGAGCGTTCTGTAAGCCTGCGAAGGTGTCTTGTAAAGGATGCTGGAGGTATCAGAAGTGCGAATGCTGACATGAGTAGCGATAATGCGGGTGAAAAGCCCGCACGCCGTAAGCCCAAGGTTTCCTGTTCAACGTTCATCGGAGCAGGGTGAGTCGGCCCCTAAGGCGAGGCAGAGATGCGTAGCTGATGGGAAGCAGGTTAATATTCCTGCACCGTCGTATGATGCGATGGGGGGACGGATCGCGGAAGGTTGTCTGCCTGTTGGAATAGGCAGTTCCTGGTTCATAGAAGGCGCTTAGGCAAATCCGGGCGCGTAATTCAAGGGACTGGGACGAGTGAGCTTGCTCACGAAGCAATCGGAAGTGGTTCCAAGAAAAGCCTCTAAGCTTCAGTCATACGAGACCGTACCGCAAACCGACACAGGTGGGCGAGATGAGTATTCTAAGGCGCTTGAGAGAACTCGGGAGAAGGAACTCGGCAAATTGGTACCGTAACTTCGGGATAAGGTACGCCTCGGTAGCTTGACCACTTTACTGTGGAAGGGCGAAAAGGTTGCAATAAACTGGTGGCTGCGACTGTTTAATAAAAACACAGCACTCTGCAAACACGAAAGTGGACGTATAGGGTGTGACGCCTGCCCGGTGCTGGAAGATTAAATGATGGGGTGCAAGCTCTTGATTGAAGTCCCAGTAAACGGCGGCCGTAACTATAACGGTCCTAAGGTAGCGAAATTCCTTGTCGGGTAAGTTCCGACCTGCACGAATGGCGTAACGATGGCCACACTGTCTCCTCCCGAGACTCAGCGAAGTTGAAGTGTTTGTGATGATGCAATCTACCCGCGGCTAGACGGAAAGACCCCATGAACCTTTACTGTAGCTTTGCATTGGACTTTGAACCAATCTGTGTAGGATAGGTGGGAGGCTTTGAAGTAGGGACGCCAGTTCCTATGGAGCCATCCTTGAAATACCACCCTGGTTTGTTTGAGGTTCTAACCTTGGTCCGTGATCCGGATCGGGGACAGTGCATGGTAGGCAGTTTGACTGGGGCGGTCTCCTCCCAAACGGTAACGGAGGAGTTCGAAGGTACGCTAGGTACGGTCGGACATCGTGCTAATAGTGCAATGGCATAAGCGTGCTTAACTGCGAGACCGACAAGTCGAGCAGGTACGAAAGTAGGACATAGTGATCCGGTGGTTCTGTATGGAAGGGCCATCGCTCAACGGATAAAAGGTACTCTGGGGATAACAGGCTGATTCCTCCCAAGAGTTCATATCGACGGGGGAGTTTGGCACCTCGATGTCGGCTCATCACATCCTGGGGCTGTAGCCGGTCCCAAGGGTATGGCTGTTCGCCATTTAAAGTGGTACGTGAGCTGGGTTTAAAACGTCGTGAGACAGTTTGGTCCCTATCTGCCGTGGGCGTTGGAAATTTGAAGGGGGCTGCTCCTAGTACGAGAGGACCGGAGTGGACGAACCTCTGGTGTACCGGTTGTCACGCCAGTGGCATTGCCGGGTAGCTAAGTTCGGAAGAGATAACCGCTGAAAGCATCTAAGCGGGAAACTTGCCTTAAGATGAGATTTCCCGGAGCCTTGAGCTCCTTGAAGGGTCGTTCGAGACCAGGACGTTGATAGGTCAGGTGTGGAAGTGCAGTAATGCATTAAGCTAACTGATACTAATTGCCCGTACGGCTTGTCCCTATAACCTTGACGGTTATGTAGCACTTACACAGTGTTTGAGAACACTACCCCCACTTTTACTTCTTCCCGATTGTTGACAAGTCATGCCTGATGACCATAGCAAGTCGGTCCCACCCCTTCCCATCCCGAACAGGACCGTGAAACGACTCTGCGCCGATGATAGTGCTGCAACCAGTGTGAAAGTAGGTTATCGTCAGGCTCTTATTAGAAAAGCCCGCCAGGCATGAATGCCGGCGGGCTTTTTGCTTTTCTACTTCAGGCTCCCGCATGCAGCGTCAGTGTGAACTCGACGCCGCCAGCCACATTGCGCACAGCTACTGTGCCGCCCATCTTGGCCATATAAGTCTTGACGACGAACAGGCCTTGGCCGCGATTGGCGCCTTCTTCCTGGCCCGATACGCCAAACTCGAATACCTTGTCGATCAGCGCCGGCGCGATCGAGGCGCCTTTGTTATGGATTGCCAGGCTGGCTGTGCGCTGGTCTGACGTCAACGTCATCGTGATCGGGGTGCCCGGCGTTCGGTGGCGGTTAGCGTTGTTCAAGATGTGGGTCACCACATCTTCCAGCGAATAAGGATCGGCGCGAACCATGGCGGGCGTTCCGCCCTGGTAGCTTACGTCGGCAATGCCGACACAAGGTGCGTTGGCTGCCACATCGCGCAGGAAGGCGTCGAGGTCCAGGGTTTCCAGCTGCAGGGTGGTCGACTGAAATGCCTCGCTGGGTGATGCTTGTCCATAAAGTACACGTACTGCCTGCTGCATGCGGTGAATATAGCGCCCACTTGGGTCATGCTCGCCACCGTGCAGCGCCATCAGCGACTGTAGCGGCGACATGATTTCGTGGCCGACTGCGTGCCACATGTCTCGCTCCTGCTCGGCGCGAATCGCTTCCTTCTCCACGTCCTCGCGCACGCGCCGCAGCAGGTCGTGCAGGCAGTTGGCCAGCACACCCAATTCGTCGCGGCCGCGCAGGTCGGACAAGTCAAATTCATCGAGCGCTCCGGCAGTCTTGACTGAGCGTGCTACTTTGTCGGCGCGTTTGGTCAGGATGCTGATTGGGCGGATGATGCCAGCTTCCACTACAAGCCAAGCCACCAGCAATGCACCAAGGATGGCGCCGACAAACCAGGACACGCGGGTGGCCACCACGCTCAAGGTGTCGCTGACGCTGCGCGCATCTCCGCTCAATTCAATTTCGAAATTGCCAAGCGGTGTAGGCACGCTGGCGTGGGTTTGCAGTGCCTTGACGGTGGTGTCGACTGGCAGGTGGCGCACCAGGGTAAGCAGGGCGTGCCAGCTTTGGTCGCCACTGCTGCTGGCTGCCGAAAGGGTCAACACTTCCTTGCCTTGCTCGGTGCGGATGCGCAGGGTTTCACCTGGCAAAAGCAGCGACTGCAGGTCGCGCAGGGAAAACAGCGGCGTGGCCTGGTCGCGTGTCGTGTCCAGCAGCGCAGGGCCATCGCCTGGCGGCAGTACTGCCAAGTCAACGTTGATGTTGGCCAAGTCCGCTGGCGGCCAGGCTGGCCGGGGCTTGGCAAAAAGGGCGTCTTGCAGCACCCCGACCGGCAGCCGGACAGAGAAGAACGTGCTGTGCGCGCAGCCAGGCGTGCCTTCAGGTGCGCAAATCGGGCTTTGCCAGATCCAGCCGCGGAAATCCTTGACCGGACGGGCATGCGGCTGGCCTGCATCGGCCGCTGTGTAGCCGGTCAGGCGGCCGCGTATGCCGCCGTTTGCCGGGTCGCCGGTCTGTTCGAAAGGAGCGATCCAGTGGTACTCCTGGCCACGCAAGCTTACCTTCACGTCGACGCGGTGAGCCCCTTCGATTGACTCTTCGCGTATCGGGTGGGCCGCAAGCGGTGGAGCATGGAAGGTCCCGGCGACGTAGATAAAGCCGCCTGCCCAGGGATTGTTCCCGATGCCGACACAAAGCGTGCCCTTGTCGCTGCGCGGTGCAGCGCAGCCGGCCATGGAGATCGCTTGCTGCACCTTGGCCTGGTCGTCGAAATCCAATGCCGCATAAGGCAATAGTACCGGATGAAGGCCGGGGTTCTGGCCCACGGTTGGATTCAGCAGGGCGAGCTGGCCGGTTGGATGGCGCAGCGTAGCGGCGATCTGCTCGCGTGTCTTGTGGAAGGAGTGCTCGTAAGCCTGGTAGCTGAGCTGCTTTTCCTGCTGCAGCACGGATACCGCCAGGCCGACTGTGGCGACTCCCAGTAGCGGAAAGGCCATGCGCAATACGATGCGCAGTCGGTATGGCGTCAGCAGGGAAATGGGGTTCATGCCTGGTCGGTCCAGCGGAAACCGCGCATCGGGATGTTCTCGATGCACTCGAAGTCCGGATCGATTTCGCGGAAGGCGTCGCGAATGGTGCTCACATGCTTGCGGATATTGTCGCGGTTGCGCCCACTTTTCACCACTTCAAACAGGTCTTCGTAGGACACCACCTGGCCGCGCCGCTCGAACAGTGCTGCGAGGATGCGCTGCGCCGTCAGCGGCAGGTTGATGCGTTGTCCGCGCCAGGTGGGCGTGCGTTGGCGCAGCGGATCCATCGCAAGCTCGCTGGCCGGGGCGGCGGGCTTGCTGTCTTTTGCAGCGCGCAGGATCTCCAGGAAGGTTTCGATGAAATCGGCTTCTTCGAAAGTGGTTTTTTGCAGGTAATCCCAGGCATCCAGCGCTTTCATGATCGAGCGGTAGATAGCTGCCGGCATGGCCGACACCACCAATACCGGCGTCGCATGGCGCTTGTTGATGGCGTTGATGACGGCGACGCCGGCGTGGCGCTCGCGTCCCAGTTCAATGTCCAGTACCACCAGGTCATAGCGTTCGCGGGCGATGGCTGCCTCGGCGTCGTCGCGGTTGAACCACTGGTCGACCTGAATGCCGGGGCGGGCCGCGGCAATCCAGCCGGCGAGCTGGTTGCTGGTGGGGAGATCGTCTTCAATGATGGCTACGCGTGTCATGCAGGAAGTATTACCCAAAAGCCCGGCCGCCGGCGTGAATTTTTCTTCACAGGCCGGAAGGCAGTGGGCAGGCGGCAGCATTGAACGTTCGCGGCCTGCGGCCGGAAGATTGCTGTACCGGCGCCGTGCCGGGCCAACCAACCAGAAAGGCAATCATCATGAACAACCGGATCAGTACGATGCTGCAGGCGATTCGCTCGACGCTCGGCCGTGCTGCCAGCAGCATTCATCTCCCTTCCGGCGCCCGCAAGGGCGTCGTGCTGCTTGCCGTGACCGGCGCCGCCGCTTACGGTTTGTACCAGTTCCCTCCAATGCGCACGGTTGGCCGCGGCGAAGTGGCAGTGCGTACCAACCACCTGACCGGCGATACGGCGATTGTGCGCGAAGGCCTGGCGCTGGACCTGCCCGGCATCCATGAATTGCGCCTGCTGTCGCTGCGCGACCAGACCTATCGCCCGGCTGCTGCCGGCGAGACTCCCTTCCAGTCAGGGGAAGGCTTGTCTCTGGGTCTGGACATGTCGGTGCGCTATGGCCTGGACCAGGCCCGCCTTGAGCAATTCGCGTCCAAACTGCCGGCCGATATCTCGCGCGACGTGGTAGCGCCCGATGTGGAAGGGGTGATCTACAAGATACTGACGCGCTACACGGTGCGTGAAATCTTTTCTTCCAAGCGCGCCGAAATCCAGCAGGCCATTGAGGCTGAACTGAAGCCCAAGCTGGCTGCTGACGGCCTTGTGCTGCGCAGCGTCACCATCGGCAAGGTCGTGCTGCCGGAAGATTTCAAAGCCGGCATGGAGAAACTGCTGGCCGAAGAGCTGGCGTCCGAAAAAATGCGCTACACGTTGGAACTGAAAGAAAAGCAGGTGCGCCAGACCGCGCTCGAAGCCGAGGCTGAAAAAGTGGCGCGCGAAAAGGCCGCCGAAGCTGCCGCTTCCGAACAAGTGATTGCCGCCCGGGCCCAGGAAGAAGCCATGCGCCACGTGCTGCCGTTCAAGGAAAAGCAAGTCAAGCAACGTGAACTGGAAGCAGAGGCTGAAAAGACGGCCCGCATCAAGACTTCGGAGGGCAATGCCCAGGCCCGCATCATCGAAGCTGCCGGCGAAGCGGATTCGCGCCGCAAGCTGGCCGACGCCGAAGCCTATCGCCAGGAACTGGTGGGCAAGATCGCCAGCGCCCAGATGGAGCGCGACGGCGAGCTGCTGAGCAAGCATCCGCTGCTGATCCAGAAGACCATGGCCGACAAGCTGTCGGACAAGGTGTCGGTCATCATCGCGCCGCCGCCGGCCGATGGCGGCTTCATTGGCTCGACGCTGGTGGGTGCGCCGAAGACCGCGCACGCCGAGCGTATTGCTGCCACCGCTGGAGAATAAGCATGGCCGCCTCAATGCTTGCCGCCACCCTGGCCTTGGCCATCGTCGCCCAGGACCAACTCCCGCTGCGGGCGGCGCCGCGCGAATCAGCCCAGGCCCAGGCCGTGCTGTGGCAGGGCGACGCGCTGGAAGTGCGCGGCACCCGCGGCGATTTCCTGCAGGTGTACGACCATCGCCGCGAGCGGGCCGGCTATGTGCGCGCGAGCCGCGTGCGGCAAGTCGGCTTGCAGCCTGCTGCCGCGCCGGAGCTGCTGTCGGTGCTGCGCTTCCTGCGCGATACGCCGGGTTCCGAGGCGCTGGGCATCAGCTACGGTGCTGCCTACCTGAAGGCCGCCGCACCGCAAGCCATCGATGCTGAACCGTTTGATGCGATCGGCAGCATGGCGGAGCGGCTGGCGGCGCGTGCTTCTTCCAAACTGGCGCCGCAGGCCGAGACGGCGCTGGCCGCCCACCTGGAAGTGGTGGCCAGCTATGGCGTGGCGATGCGCAGCTACGAGAATGACGGCAAGATGCGGGTCTGCTACGACGGCGACGCTTTTCGCCGCGTGCTGGCGGTCGCCGCCAGTGCCGAGCAACGCTACCGCGCGGCGCTGGCGTTGAGCAACGGCGCCTGCATCGATCCAGCGCTGGGCGTCGTGCAGCGCGCCGAGCATGACCGCTGGCGCGCCGAACTGCTCGACACGGTGGACCTGGCGCGCCTGCCGGAACACATGAAGAACCGCATCCATATGCGGCGCGCGGCAGTCTGGTCGAGCGTGGCGTTCCAGCGCGCGCGCAAGGGCGAGGATGCGTCGCAGGCAGCCGGCCGCGCGGAGCAGGCGCTGGCGGCAGTCAACAAGTCAGAACTGGCGGACGAAGACAATGCTGCGTATGCGGAAGCCGGCGTGCGGGTCGGCGCGGTGCGCTGGGCGCTGGAACCCACCCCGGCGCCGGCGCAGGGCAAGACGGCGCCCCAGCTGGCAGTGACTTCCGCCGCGGGCCGGCCGGGCGAAACTTGCGTCAGCTTGCAAGGCGGCGGCAAGCAGCTCGCGAGCCGCTGTACCTGGGGTGTGGCGTGGATGGCGTCGGCGCGCGTACATCCGCAAGGCACGGCGTTGGCATTGGCGGTGCAGCCGCTCGATGGCTGGCGCGAAATGTGGCTGTTTCGCCGCCATGGCGAGAGTTGGGTGATCGACGTGCTGCCGCCGGCCTCCAGCGATCCGGACATCGGCTACGCGGAATTCGCGGGCTGGGTGCCGGGCACCGCCAAGATGCTGGCGGCGCGGGAAGTGCGCGCCGAGGGCAAGTTCCGCCGCAGCTTCGAGCTGCTGGACATGGCCACGCTGGCAACTGAACGCGGCGCCGACAGGCCGGAATCGCTGTCCACTTTCTACAAGTGGCAGGACCCGGCCTGGAAACGCCAGACGGTCAGCCTGCGCTGATTACTGCGGACGGTAAGTCACCTTCAGGTTATAGGTCCCGGCGCTGTAGCCGTTCAACATGACGTAGACGTCGCCATTGGCCGTGACACTGGTGCTGCAGGTCTCGGTCGCAGTGGAGCCGTCCGACTTGCAGCTGTAGCTGCTGGTGGTCGGCAGCGAACCTTTGCGGACATACAGGTCGATGTCGCCGGTGCCGGTGGTTTCAGCCTTGAAGGTGCCAACGCCTGCCTTGAACGGGCCGAAGGTTTTCTTCTGGTTCAGGGTCAGGCTGCCGCTGAAGGTTTCGACCGTGTCCGGCTGAACGATGACAGGACCGTCGCTGCCAAGTTCCACCGCAAAAGCGGCAGCCAGCTTGGCGAACTTCAGCGCATGGTCGGCCTGGTTGCCTGAATTGGCATAGGTGTCGTTGGACGTATGGATGTAAGGGTTATCTTCACCCATCAGCGTTTCGAACGGTATCGAGGCCGGGAAGCCCTGGTTCTGCCAGGAGGCATGGTCGGAGCAAGCGTAACCGCAGGAGCTGTAGCCCACGGTGACGCTCGGCTGGTAGGTCGACATCAGGGAGGCCAGGAATGTGTTCTGCTGGCTGTCCGTGTAGTCGGTGTAGATCCAGACATCCTTGGCCGAACCGCGGTAGTTGGTCATATCCAGCTGCAGCACGCCGACCACGTTGACGTTGTTCGCCTTGAAGTTCGCCGCGATATCCTTGGAGCCGAGCAGGCCGGCTTCCTCCGCCGCATAACCCATGATCTTGATGGTACGGCGCGGCTTGTAGCCGGCGGCGATCATGGCGCGCACCGCTTCGGTCAGGCTGGCGATGCCGGAAGCGTCATCGTCGGCGCCGGGCGAGCGTGAGGTCTCGCCATTGCCGCTCATGTTGATGCTATCCAGGTGGCCGCCCATGACAATGACTTCGGAAGCATTGTCGGTGCCGTTGATGGTCATGATCACGGACTTCTGGTTATAGCCCGAGTGCGTGTACTGGCTCACGCTGATGTCGCTGCGGCCCGCAGCCATGCTGGTCCACTTCTGCGCCAGCCAGTTGGAGGCATTGGCGCCATTGGTGGTGCGGTAGTAGCGGTTCGCGAAGTTCGACATGTCGATGATGGTCTGCGCGATGTTCGAGGCCTGCATCGTCGGCAGAATTCCGTTGACAGCGGTCTGGTTATCGATGGCGTAGCTTGGGCGGCTGACGGCCAATGCCAGCGGCTGCACGGTGCCTGCCTTGACCAACGCCTGGCGGCCTTCCTCCTCACTGGCATGCACGATGAAACCACCGCAGCGCTTCAATTCCTTATGGATGGCGGCCGACAGTTTCAGCATGGTTTCTTCATCGATTTGCACCAGATGGACTTTCTCCTTGCCCTGGCCTTGCTTGCTCTGCTTCGCAACGGCTTGCGGAGCGGCGGCTTGCAGCTTGGCGTAAGCGGCGTCGCCGAGGGTAATCCAGGTTGGGGCTGCATTTGCTGCGCTGGCTGCAAAGAGTCCTGCGGCCAGTACGACTGGGGTGAATCTCTTCATGTCTGCTCCTTTGCGCAAAAAAAAATGCACCCGGGGCGGGTGCATTTGTCAAAAATCTTAGCAGATTATTGGTTTCGCACGATTGTGTACCAATTTGATTTGCCTCAACTGTCGCAGAAATGCCGCGCACATCATGGAAGCGTGCACTTTTCTGACGGGGGAGGCAGACCATGAAAGCGCAACTGCTGGCCGCATGTGCGGCCATATTCCTCACTGCCTGCAGTGGCAAGGGCAGTAACGGCGGCACGCCGGCACCACAGTTTGCCGCGGAAGTCACCCGTACCAGCTATGGCGTGGCGCATATCCAGGCCAAGGATTTCGCAGGCGTCGGCTATGGCCTGGCCTATTCTTTTGCCGAAGACAATATCTGCATGTTGGCCGACAGCTTCCTGACGGTGCGCGGCGAGCGCTCGCGCTACTTCGGACCGGATGCCCACGCGACAAAGCCCCTCAACGGCGAATATGGCGCCGCCCTTGATTTCATGGATTTGCGCAACGAAGATAGCGACTTCTTTTTCAAAGGCTACCTGGATATCGAGAAGCTACGGGCCGGCTATGCCGCCGGTTCGAGCGAAATCCAGCAACTGCTGCGCGGCTATGCCGCCGGCTACAACCGCTATCTGCGCGAGCATGGTGCGCGCCTGCCCGAGGCCTGCAGGAATGCGGCCTGGGTCAAGCCGATCAGCTTTGACGACGTGATGCTCCTGATCGCGGAGAAGGCATTGCATGCCACGGGTGAAGTGTTTGCCGCCGAAATCGTGGCCGCAGCGCGCGATGTAGGCGGCAACGTTACCCTGGCTTTGCAGGAAGGCCCGGTGGATGCGCCACCATCGGGCGAGCCGTACGTCATGCCAACCCAGGGCGCGATGGCCAGCAACGCACTGGCAATCGGCAGGGAAGCCAGCAGCAACGGCCGCGGCATCCTGTTGGGGAATCCACATTATCCATGGACCAGCACCGACCGTTTCTACCAGCTGCACGTCACGGTGCCGGGCAGCTACGATGCAATGGGCGTGAGCCTGGGCGGCCTGCCGCTGGTGGTCATCGGCTTCAACAAGGACCTGGCCTGGACCCATACCGTGACCAAGGCGGTGCATTTCACCACTTTCCGCCTGCCCCGCGACGGCGCCGATCCCATGCGCTACGTGATCGACGGCGTGCCGCAATGGCTGGAGACCCGCACGGCGGCAATCGATGTGCTGCAGCCGGATGGCAGCTTGCTGAAAAAGAGCAAAGCCTTCTACTTCAGCAAACTGGGCGCCGTGCTGGCGGTGCCTGGCAGTCCGCAGGGGCAGGGCGGCCTGCTGGTGCTGGGCGACCCAAATCGCAACAACACGCGCTTGATGGAGCAATGGCTCGCCATCGGTCGCGCCAGCAGCGTGCAGGACTTGCAAAAACAGCTCGGGCGGCTGGTCGGCCTGCCTTGGGTGAACACGGTGGCCGCAGACAGGAACGGCGGTGCTTTCTATGCCGATGCCAGCGTCGTGCCGCACCAGGGCGCCGATCAGTTCAGCGGCGATTGCCTGTTGCTGGCGACACTGCTGATGTTCGACGGGGCGCGCTCATCCTGCGCCTGGGGGCACGATGACGATGGCACGCCGGACGGCATATTCGGCGGCGCCAATGCACCAAGCATGCTGCGCGCAGACTATGTGGCAAATTCCAACGACGGCTATTGGGTCACCAATGCGCGGCAATTGCTGGTCGGGCCGACGCCGCTTGGGTATTCTCCCTTGTATGGCCCTGTGGGTGTGGCGCAGCACCTGCGCACGCGCAGCGGCTTTATCGGCATCGAGGACATGCTGGCGCAGCGCGGCCATGTCGGGCAGGAGGACCTGCAGGCGCTGATGTTCGCCAATCGCGTGCTGGCGGCGGAACTGGTGCTGCCGGAACTGGTCCCGGCCTGCATGGCCAGTACCGACGACTTGCTGCTGCAAGCTTGCACCGCGCTGGCGACATGGGACCGCAAGGCGGAGCTGGACAGCCGCGGCGCCGTGCTGTTCCGCGAATTCTGGAACAGCGCCGCCAAGCTGCCGGCGATATGGTCGCAGGCATTCGATGCAACCGATCCGCTGCACTCGCCGCGCGGCGTGGCGCCGGCAGCAATACCTGCCATGCTGGCGGCGCTGAAGGACGCCGCTGTGCGATTGCGGCAGCTTGGCGTGCCGTTTGACGGGCGCCTGGCCGATTTCCAGGTAGAGCCGCGCAACGGCCAGCGCTTCCCCATCCACGGCGCGATTGGCGATATCGACGGCAGTTACAACTCCATCCATATGGCCGGCGTGCTGGGAACTTCGGGCTACGAGCGGGTGACCTGGGGCACCAGCTATATCCACCTGGTCAGCTTCGACGAAGATGGGCCGCAGGCGCGCGGCCTGCTGGTCTACGGGCAGTCCACCGACCCGCGCTCGGCGCATTATGCCGACCAGCTGCCGCTTTACGCCGAAAAGCGCCTGCCCCTGCTGCCCTTCACGGCAGCCGCCATCGCCGCCGACCCGGCGCGCCGCGTCAGGCAATTGCGAGAATAGTGACTTAGTGCAACTCCGCACACCGGGCTTGCCAGTCACCGGGCATGGGCATACGATGGGCGCATGAGCCCACAGCGCATCGAGCCGCCGGCGCTGCTCTTCATCGAGGGCGACCTCACGATCCGGCGCGTGCAGGAAATGAAGGACGTGCTCCTGGCACGCCTTGCCCAGTCACAGGCGCTGGAAGTGGACCTGGCTGGCGTGACGGAGATCGACACGGCCGGCGCCCAGCTGTTGCTGATGGCGCGCCGCGCCGCTCAAGCCAGCCGGAAGGAGCTGCGGCTGGTCGCGCACAGTCCCGCTGTCGTCGCGCTGTTCGAGCTGCTGCGCATCCAATAGGAAGGCACCCCCATGGACCTGGACGAGGGCTTGCTGGCGTTTGTCACCGAGGCGGGGGAGTTGCTGGCCGAGATGGAAGCCGGCTTGCTGAAGCTGGGCGAGCCTGCCGTGCAGGAGGAAGCCGTCAATGCCATTTTTCGCGCGGCTCACACCATCAAGGGAACGGCGGGACTGTTTGGACTGGATTACGTCGTGCTGTTCACGCATGCAGTGGAAAGCGTGCTGGAAGAAGTGCGCAACGGTGCCCAACCGCTCGATGGCGAACTGGTAGCGCTGCTGCTGGAATGCGCCGACCAGATTGGCGCGATGGTGCGCGATGTCGAGCGAGGCGGACGGGGCGAGCTGGGCGAACGGTGCCGCCCGCAGCTCGATGCACTGCATGCCTATCTTGCCCCGGCGCCCGCCCTGTTGCCGATGGCGGCGTCCTTCGGCGCCGCGGCCGATATTGGTGAAAGCGGCCGCTGGCTGGTGTCGCTGGAGTTCGGGCGCGATGTCTTCCGGCAGGGCATGGACCCGGCTTCCTTCATCGCCTATCTCGGCCGCCTGGGGCGAATCGTGGCGCTGGCCACGGTCGATGGCGGTTTGCCCCCGCCGGGGCAGATGGACCCGCAAAGCTGCTACCTTGGTTTCGAGATCGTGCTGGAAACGGCGGCAAACGCCGAACAAATCAGCAAGGTGTTCGAGTTCCTGCACGATGAATGTATTTTGCGGCTTCTGCCGCCCGGCAGCGGCAATGAGGACTTCCAGCGCCTGGCCAATATCTTGCCGCTGCACGGCGCCGCCATCGCGGAAGTGCTGCAGGCCAGCGCCCTCGGGACGGTGGCGCCGCCGGTTGCAGCGCCACCGGCGGCGCCTGGCGTTGCCGCAGCAGCGGCGGGGCCGCGAGAAAGCCGTACCATCCGCGTCGACGCCGAGCGTCTCGGCCAGCTGATTACGCTGGTGGGAGAGTTGATCATTGCCAGCGCACGCACCCAGATGATAGGCGGCCGCTTCAAGGACGCCGACCTGCAGGACAGTACTTCCGCGCTGGCTGGCCTGGTGGAGCAGGTGCGCGACAGCGCCCTGCAATTGCGCATGGTGAAGATCGGCGCCACGTTCAACCGTTTCCAGCGGGTGGTGCACGATGTGGCGCGCGAAATCGGCAAGGATATTCGCCTGGTCCTGGGCGGCGAGGACGTGGAGCTGGACAAGACGCTGGTGGAGCGCATCGGCGACCCGCTGACCCACCTGGTGCGCAACGCCATCGACCACGGCATAGAGGCGCCCGAAGTACGGCGCCTGCGTGGCAAGCCTTTGCAGGGGACCGTGTTCCTGAACGCCTTTCACGACTCGGGCAGCATCGTGATCGAAGTCGGCGACGATGGCGGCGGCCTGCAGCGCGAACGCATCATTGCCAGCGCCATCGAGCGCGGCCTGCTCGGGCCGGAGCAAAGACCCGGCGACAGCGAAGTGTTCGCGCTGATATTCGAGCCGGGCTTCTCGACCGCCAGTGCGGTGACCAGCCTGTCGGGGCGTGGCGTCGGGATGGATGTGGTCAAGCGCAATATCGAAGCGCTGCGCGGCAGCATCGCCATCGACAGCGAAGCTGGCCGCGGCACCACGGTACGGGTGCGCTTGCCGCTGACGCTGGCCATCATGGACTGCATGCTGGTGACGGTTGGCAGCTCGCGCTTCGCCATCCCGCTCGGCACGATCGAGGAATGCGTGGAGCATGAGCGTGGGGAACGGCGCGGCTTCGTCGACTTGCGCGGCGAGGTGCTGCCAACGGTGGCCCTGCGCCGGCTATTTCGCCTGCAAGGCGTAGCTCCCTGCCGCGAAAGCGTGCTGGTGGTGCGGCACGCCGGCCAGCGCGCCGGGCTGGTCGTCGATAGCCTGCAGGGACAATGCCAGGCGGTGATCAAGCCCCTCAGCCCAGTGTTCAGCGCCATCTCCTGCCTCAGCGGGTCGACCGTGCTGGGCAGCGGCGACGTGGCATTGATCCTGGACATACCGGCCCTGCTCAAGCAACTGCAGGCAAGGCAAGCTGGAAACCTGGCGGCATAGGAGCACGACGATGCGGCGAAAACTGACGGTGGGTATGCGCCTTGGCTTGCTGGTCGGGGTGCTGGTGATGATGATGGCGGGCATCGGCTACGCCGGCATGCGCGGCATTGAGTTCAGCAATGCCCGCCTGAAAACAACCTATGAGGACCGGACGGTGGCATTGATCTACCTTGGCAAGGTCAATGAATACATGCTGCGCACCCGCCACCGCATGGTGATGACCGCCGCGGCCGCCAGCCCGGCCGAGGTGGAGGCAGCCCAGCAGGGCGATGCCTCGCACCAGGAGTTGATCCGCAAGAACTGGAGCGCGTACATGGCTACCTCGCTGACGCAGCAGGAGCAGCAGCTGGCGGCGCAGTACACGGTAGCCTGGAGCGGCTGGCAGAACATGCGCAGCGCCATCATCCAGAAGGCGCGCGCCGGCAAGCATAAGGATGCGCTGGAGGATGCGCGCGGCGCCGACGTGCAGTTTCGCGCCGTGCTGGCAGCCATGGGCAAACTGATCGACTTGCAGGAGCGGGTAGCGCGCGAAGAATACGAGTCGGCCATGGCGCAGGCCAAGGCCACCATGCGCACCAACGCCATGCTGTTGGGCGGCGGCCTGCTGGCGGGCATCGTGCTGTCGGTGTGGATGATACGGGGCCTGTTGCGCCAACTGGGCGGCGAGCCGGATTACGCGGCCCACATCGTGCAGGAGGTCGCCGAGGGCAACCTGGCAGTGCAAATCAAGCTGCGGAAAGGGGACAAGGCCAGCCTGCTCGCGTCCATGAAACAGATGGTCGACAAGCTGTCCGGCGTCGCCTCGGAAGTGAGCAACGGTGCGCTGGCGCTTGCAGCGGCGTCGGAGCAAGTCAGCGCCACGGCGCAATCCCTGTCGCAGGCGGCCAGCCAGCAAGCGGCCAGCGTGGAGGAAACCAGCGCTTCGGTGGAAGAAATGAGCGCCTCCATCGGCCAGAACACGGACAATGCGCGCCTGACCGACACTACTGCCTCCAGGGCGGCTGGCGAGGCGGGAGAAAGCGGCGAGGCGGTGCGCAGCACGGTGAGCGCCATGCGCGATATCGCCAAACGCATCGTGATCATTGACGATATCGCTTACCAGACCAATTTGCTGGCGCTGAATGCCGCCATCGAAGCGGCGCGCGCCGGCGAGCATGGGCGGGGCTTTGCCGTTGTCGCGGCGGAAGTGCGCAAGCTGGCGGAGCGCAGCCAGGTGGCGGCGCAGGAAATCGGCGACCTGGCCAGCGGCAGCGTACAGGTGGCGGAACGGGCCGGCGGCCTGCTCGACGCCATGGTGCCGGCCATCCAGCAGACTTCGCGCCTGGTGCAGGAAATCGCCGCCGCTTCGATCGAACAGGCGACGGGGGTGGGCCAGATCAACATGGCAATGGGGCAGTTGAACCAGTCGACGCAGCAGAATGCCGCCGGAGCGGAGGAGCTGGCGTCCACCGCAGAAGAAATGAGCAGCCAGGCGGAGGAGTTGCAGCAGCTGGTGCGCTTCTTCCGCGTCGCCCATGACGAAGCGCCGCGCCGCACTGTTGAGACGAAGCCCCCGGCCGGCCAGCGGGCACCGCAGCGCCGGCTGGCGCGGGTGCCGCCGCTGGATGAAAGCAACTTCACGCGATTCTGAGGGCAGGGCATGGAAGCAGAACACCAGTACTTGAGTTTCCGCCTTGGCGAGGAAACGTTCGGGCTGGGGATCCTCGGCGTGCGCGAGATCATCGAGTACGGCGGCGTGACCGACGTGCCGATGATGCCGTCCTGCGTGCGCGGCGTGATCAACCTGCGTGGCGCCGTGGTGCCGGTGCTGGACCTGGCCGCGCGCTTCGGGCGCGCCCCGTGCACAACAGGACGGCGGAGCTGCATCGTCATCGTCGAATGCGGGCAGGCGCCGGAGCAGCAGGTGCTTGGCCTGCTGGTCGACGCGGTGAATGCGGTGCTCGACATCGACGCAGGGCAAATCGAACCTGCGCCCGGCTTCGGAGCGGGGCTGCGCAACGACTTCATCACTGGCATCGGCAAAGTCGATGGTAAATTCGTCATCCTGGTCAACCTGGAGGCCGTGCTGAACGTGCCGGAGATCGCCGCAATGGCGGGAGATGTGAATTGATGCAGACAGTTGCTCCCCTGACGGATCGCGAATTCGTGCAATTCCAGCGCTTCATCCACGAAGCGGCCGGGATTTCGCTGTCGGAGGCCAAGAAGCCGCTGGTGTCGGGACGCCTCGCCAAGCGCCTGCAGCACCTGCAGTTCGATAGCTACGGCTCCTATTTCGCGTTCATCGCCAGCGGAACGGCGCCGGAGGAAACCCAGATCGCGATCGACCTCCTGACCACCAATGAGACTTACTTCTTCCGCGAAGCCCGCCATTTCGAGCATTTGCGCACCGTGCTGAAGGAACGCCGGCAGGACGGGGCGCCGTTCCGGGTCTGGAGCGCAGCCTGCTCCACAGGGGAGGAGCCGTATTCGATCGCCATGGTGCTGGCCGACCTGCTGCCGCCACAAGGCTGGGAGGTGCTCGCTTCCGACGTCAGCGCGCGCGTGCTGGAGACGGCGCGCCGGGGCCACTACCCGATGACGCGCGCCGCCCATGTTCCGCCGGAATACCTGCGCCGCTTCTGCCTGAAGGGCATCGACGTCGAAGACGGTACGCTTCTTGTTTCACGCGTGCTGCGCGAATGCGTGGAATTCGCCCAGATCAACCTGAATGCGGCGCGCCTGCCGGCGCTGGGCAGGTTCGAGGTGGTATTCCTGCGCAATGTGCTGATCTACTTTGACGGCGAAACCAAGCGGCGCGTGGTGCTGCGCGTGCTCGATTACCTGCGCCCGGGCGGCTACCTGTACATCGGCCACTCAGAGAGCCTGCACGATATGGGGCTGCCGGTACGCGGCGTTTCCCCGGCAATTTATTGCAAGGAATGAGATGAAAACGGGCGCCGGCTTCGAGGTCTACCTGCTGCCCGGCGAGTACTTCGTCGGCGATGCGCGTTACCGCATCCGTACCGTGCTGGGCTCCTGCGTGTCGATCACCTTGTGGCACCGGCCCTTGCGCATCGGCGCCATGTCGCACTTCCTGCTGTCGGAGCGCGAAGCGGGGGCGGACGGCGAGCCGGAAGCTGGCTTGAGCGGCCGCTATGGCAAGGACGCGATGACGTTGATGGTGGCCCAGCTCAAGGAGCGCGGCGTGCCCGCGCGGGAATGCGAGGCGAAGGTATTCGGCGGCGGCACCATGTTTCCATCGATCGAAGCGGGCCGGCAAATGGGAATCGGGCACCGCAACGGTGTCGCGGCGGAAAAGCTGTTGGCTGAGTACGGCATTCCCGTGGTGTCGGAAAGCCTGTTCGGCACGGGCCACCGGCATATCCTGTTCGACGTGGCCACCGGCGATGTCTGGGTGCGCCAGGGAGAGCTGGCGGAAAAGGGCGAGGCATGAAGCAGATCAAGGTCATGGTGGTGGACGATTCGGCCGTGGTGCGGCAAGTGCTGAGCGGCCTGCTCGGCCGCGAGCCGGACATGCAGGTCACGCACGCCGTGGCCGACCCGATCCTGGCCGGGGAGCGCATGCGCCTGCAGTGGCCGGATGTGGTGGTGCTGGATGTCGAAATGCCGCGCATGGATGGCATCACCTTCCTGCGCAAGATCATGGCCGAACGCCCGACGCCGGTTGTCATCTGCTCCTCGCTGACGGAGAAGAGCACCCGCATATCGATGGAGGCGCTGGCTGCCGGCGCCGTTGCGGTAGTCGGCAAGCCCCGGCTGGACCTGCGCCAGTCGCCGCACGAGGGCTGCGACGATCTGGTAGCTGCGGTGCGCAGCGCGGCCCAGGCCAGGCTGCAAGCTCTTCCCGCCGTCCGCCTGTCGGCGCCGCCCCAGGTACCGCCGGCCAAGCTGAGCGCGGACGCTATCCTGTCCCCGATGGGCGAGCGAGAACTGCCCGCGCGTGGCAATGGGCGCGTCGTGGCCCTCGGCACGTCGACCGGCGGCACGCAAGCGCTGGAACGCGTATTGAGCGAGCTTACGCCGGCTGCGCCGGGCATCGTCATCGTGCAGCACATGCCGGAACAGTTCACCGCTGCTTTCGCCGAGCGCCTGGACGGCCTGTGCCAGATCGAGGTCAGGGAAGCTCGCAATAACGACCCCGTGCGTCCGGGCCAAGCATTGATTGCTCCAGGCGGCCGCCATATGCTGCTGCGGCGCGGGCCATCCCAATACTTCGTCGAAGTGGTCGATGGACCGTTGGTTAACCGTCACCGACCCTCGGTCGACGTGCTATTCAGGTCCGTGGCAAAGTGTGCCGGCGCGAGTGCGCTCGGCATTATCATGACCGGAATGGGCGACGATGGCGCTGTCGGCCTGCTGGAAATGCGCCAGGCCGGCGCCCGCACGCTGGCGCAGGACGAACAGAGTTGCGTGGTTTACGGCATGCCGCGGGAAGCGGTGAAGCGCGGCGCGGCGGAGCGCAGTGTCGCGCTGGATGCAATAAGCCGCGAAATCCTGCAATATGGAGGTGTCGAACGGAGGGCGAATGAAGGACTTTAGCGCAAGCACGGCCTTGATCGTCGAGGACAGCGCAGTGCAACGCGAGCACGTAGCAGCGTTGCTGCGCCAGATTGGCTTCGGCACTGTCCTGGTCGCGAACGACGGGATCAATGCCTTGCTCACGCTGGAGCAGCGCGCCGCCCCGGTGGACCTGGTATTGACGGACCTCGACATGCCTGGCATGGACGGCGTGGAGTTGATCCAGCAACTGGCCAAGCGGCGTTGGGCGGCCAACCTGATCGCCGCATCGGCCAACCAGCCGCGCCTGATGGAAGCGGCAAGCAGCCTGCCTGCAGGCAGTGCGATGCGCCTGCTGTCCACCATGCCCAAGCCGGTGCGGCTGGAAGCGCTGCAGGCACTGCTGCACGACGCATCGATGCTGGCGCTGGCCGAGCTGGAACAGGACGTCGCGCCGGAAGTTCCCAACTTCATGGAGATTGAGGCCGGCCTGGCGGCCGGAGAATTCATATCTTTATATGCGCCGCGCGTCGCCCTCGATAGCGGCCGGATGGTGGGCATCGCGGTGCAGGGCACTTGGCGCCGCCCGGGGCGTACTGCAATCGATGTCGCCCGCCTGCTTCCTGCGCTGGCGGGCGACAGTGAAACCATCGGCGCCATCTTGCTGGCGCTGGCAACCCAGTCCGCAGCAGACTTGCACGGTTGGCAGGAAATGGGGCTGTCAGCGATCAAGCTGTCGCTTCCGCTGCCGGCCGAACTCCTGGAAGACCTGGGAGAGCTGGGGCGGCTGGTGGCCGGCATCCAGGCGCAGGACGTCAAGCCGGGCAGCGTTTGCTGGGAGATTAGCGAGGCGGTGATTGCAGCCTGTGAGCCGGAAGCGCTGCACAATATAGGCCGCCTTAGCTTGCGCGGCTACGGCGTCGGGGCAGTCCACTGCGGGCGCTATGAGGCAAAAACGCGCGACTTTGCCTGCTTCCCGCTGGCGGAGATTTCGATCGACCCCTTGTTCGTGCACGAGGCGGCGCAGCGCAGCCATCGCAGGCCGTTGTTCGAGGGCCTGCTGGCCATGGCCGGCAAGCTTGGCGTGCCGGCTTGCGCCGACGGCATCGAAAACGTCGAAGACTGGGCGCTCATGAGGGAGATGGGCTGCAGCACTGGACAAGGCCCGTTGATTGCCGCCCCGATGGAGGGAGGCGAATTCGTCGAGTGGTACAAGGACAGCCGCCAGCGATTGCGCGACTGCGCGGGCCATCATCTCAGTGACGCGGCGCCTCCAGCGGCAGGGACAGGGTAAAGCAGGTACCGCAGCCCTCCTCGCTGCGTACGGTAATCCGTCCGCCCAGGATGTCGGAGACGATACTGTGCACGATATGCAGGCCGAGGCCTGAACCGCCGACGCCCATCTTGGTGGTAAAGAAGGGATCGAAGATGCGTTCCTGGTTGCTGGCGCTGATGCCGTTGCCGTTATCGCGCACGTGCAGCGCAATCCAGTCGGCCTTCTCATACTCAGCCACCAGTTCCACCTTGCCCTCGCTGCGGCCATCAAAGGCATGCATGATGGCGTTGTTGACCAGGTTGGCGATTACCTGGCCGAGCGGGCCGGGGTAGCTGTCCATCATCAGCTCGTCCGGGACGGACTGCACGACCTCGAACGGGGTGCGCCTGATCGATGGCAGCAGGGTCAATACATTCCCTGAAACGACTTCCGACAGCAGGAAGGTGCGGCGCTGGGTGCTGGTCTGGTCCACCGCCACTTGCTTGAAGTTGGTGACCAGGTCGGCGGCACGTTGCAGGTTGCGCATCAGGATCTCGGTCGTGGTGCAGGCATTATCCAGATAGCCGACCAGTTCCGAGCGCCGCATGTTTTCGCCCTTGTTGAAGTGCTCGCGAATATCCCCTGTTTGCGCCTCGAAGGTGCTTGCCACCATCAGGCTGTTGCCGATCGGCGTATTCAGTTCATGTGCAATGCCGGCAACCAGGGAACCAAGTGCCGCCAGTTTTTCATGGTGCACCAGGTCTTCCTGGGCCCGCGCCAGCGATTGGTAAGCCTGCTTCAACTCATTATTCGCGCGGCGCAGCGCAATGTGGGTATTGATGCGGGCCAGGACTTCTTCGACCTGGAAAGGCTTGGTGATGTAATCGACGCCGCCAACTGCGAAGCCGCTGACAATCTGTTTGGCGTCGCTGAGGCCCGTCATGAAGATGACCGGCACGTCTCGCGTATCGGCATCGGCCTTCAGGCGGCGGCATGCCTCGAAGCCATCCAGGCCAGGCATCACAATATCCAGGAGGATGAGGTCAGGTTCGGCCAGTGCCGCCCGCATCATGCCTTCGCGCGCATCGTGCGCCAGCACGACCAGGAAACCATGGTGGCTCAGGTGGTCGAGCAGGGCGAGCAGCAGGGTGGGCGAATCGTCGACGACCAGGACTGTTGGCGGGCGTGGCTGAGCTTGTTTAGATGGCATTCCAAACCTTTTTCACGTGTGGCCCTTGTCAGAGTGAATCTGGCTTGCTATAGTTCTGTCCCTCGCAACGCAGCGCTGACAAATCAGCGAAGCGAAACGAGAAAAAGATGGGGTTGACGAGTTGCACGCTGTACCGCATAATCTCGCTTCTCTGCTGCTGACAAACACAACGCTTTGTCAACGATAAGGCAGCGATCTTTAAAAATCAACAGTCGATAAGTGTGGGCGTTTGACGATATGCCCGGACCTTCGGGTCCGATGCTCAAAATATACGTTATAACGCTCGCAAAAAATAAACGTAAATCTCGAAAGAGATTTCGTCAGTATTTTGAGTGAGTGACCTGCCGCAGAAATGCGGCAAAAACAGAGATTGAACTGAAGAGTTTGATCCTGGCTCAGATTGAACGCTGGCGGCATGCTTTACACATGCAAGTCGAACGGCAGCGCGGGCTTCGGCCTGGCGGCGAGTGGCGAACGGGTGAGTAATATATCGGAACGTACCCAAGAGTGGGGGATAACGTAGCGAAAGTTACGCTAATACCGCATACGATCTAAGGATGAAAGCAGGGGACCGCAAGGCCTTGTGCTCCTGGAGCGGCCGATATCTGATTAGCTAGTTGGTGAGGTAAAGGCTCACCAAGGCAACGATCAGTAGCTGGTCTGAGAGGACGACCAGCCACACTGGAACTGAGACACGGTCCAGACTCCTACGGGAGGCAGCAGTGGGGAATTTTGGACAATGGGGGCAACCCTGATCCAGCAATGCCGCGTGAGTGAAGAAGGCCTTCGGGTTGTAAAGCTCTTTTGTCAGGGAAGAAAAGGTCGTGGCTAATATCCACGACTGCTGACGGTACCTGAAGAATAAGCACCGGCTAACTACGTGCCAGCAGCCGCGGTAATACGTAGGGTGCAAGCGTTAATCGGAATTACTGGGCGTAAAGCGTGCGCAGGCGGTTTCGTAAGTCTGTCGTGAAATCCCCGGGCTTAACCTGGGAATGGCGATGGAGACTGCGAGGCTAGAGTTTGGCAGAGGGGGGTAGAATTCCACGTGTAGCAGTGAAATGCGTAGAGATGTGGAGGAACACCGATGGCGAAGGCAGCCCCCTGGGTCAAAACTGACGCTCATGCACGAAAGCGTGGGGAGCAAACAGGATTAGATACCCTGGTAGTCCACGCCCTAAACGATGTCTACTAGTTGTTGGGTCTTAATTGACTTAGTAACGCAGCTAACGCGTGAAGTAGACCGCCTGGGGAGTACGGTCGCAAGATTAAAACTCAAAGGAATTGACGGGGACCCGCACAAGCGGTGGATGATGTGGATTAATTCGATGCAACGCGAAAAACCTTACCTACCCTTGACATGGCAGGAATCCTGGAGAGATCTGGGAGTGCTCGAAAGAGAACCTGCACACAGGTGCTGCATGGCTGTCGTCAGCTCGTGTCGTGAGATGTTGGGTTAAGTCCCGCAACGAGCGCAACCCTTGTCATTAGTTGCTACGCAAGAGCACTCTAATGAGACTGCCGGTGACAAACCGGAGGAAGGTGGGGATGACGTCAAGTCCTCATGGCCCTTATGGGTAGGGCTTCACACGTCATACAATGGTACATACAGAGGGCCGCCAACCCGCGAGGGGGAGCTAATCCCAGAAAGTGTATCGTAGTCCGGATTGTAGTCTGCAACTCGACTACATGAAGTTGGAATCGCTAGTAATCGCGGATCAGCATGTCGCGGTGAATACGTTCCCGGGTCTTGTACACACCGCCCGTCACACCATGGGAGCGGGTTTTACCAGAAGTAGGTAGCTTAACCGCAAGGAGGGCGCTTACCACGGTAGGATTCGTGACTGGGGTGAAGTCGTAACAAGGTAGCCGTATCGGAAGGTGCGGCTGGATCACCTCCTTTCTAGAGTCGGCATCAGACTCAAACGTTCACACTTATCGACTGTTGTTAGGTACTGGTCAAACGTAAGCCTTCGGGTTTAGGTTTGAGTAGTAACGTTCTTTAACAATCTGGAAGAAGTAAAAGTTTTATTAAGCGATATCGAAAGATATTACTTAGGGTAGTAGTAAAACTCATCAAACACAGTAGTAAGTGCTTGAACCTGTAGCCGTCAAGGTTATAGGGACAAGTGAATAAGTGCACATGGCGGATGCCTTGGCGATTACAGGCGATGAAGGACGTAGAAGTCTGCGATAAGCTTCGGGGAGCTGACAAACAAGCTTTGATCCGAAGATTTCCGAATGGGGAAACCCGGCCTTATAGGTCATCACTCACTGAATACATAGGTGTGTGAAGCGAACGCGGCGAACTGAAACATCTAAGTAGCTGCAGGAAAAGAAATCAACCGAGATTCCCAAAGTAGTGGCGAGCGAAATGGGAAGAGCCTGTACGTGATAGTCGTTCTGATAGTGGAATCCTCTGGAAATAGGAGCCATAGCGGGTGATAGCCCCGTACACGAAATCAGAGCGGTGGTACTAAGCGTACGACAAGTAGGGCGGGACACGAGAAATCCTGTCTGAACATGGGGGGACCATCCTCCAAGGCTAAATACTCGTAATCGACCGATAGTGAACCAGTACCGTGAGGGAAAGGCGAAAAGAACCCCGGGAGGGGAGTGAAATAGATCCTGAAACCGTGTGCATACAAACAGTCGGAGCCTCGTAAGGGGTGACGGCGTACCTTTTGTATAATGGGTCAGCGACTTACATTCAGTGGCGAGGTTAACCAGATAGGGGAGCCGTAGAGAAATCGAGTCCGAACAGGGCGCCAGTCGCTGGGTGTAGACCCGAAACCAAGTGATCTATCCATGGCCAGGTTGAAGGTGCGGTAACACGCACTGGAGGACCGAACCCACTAATGTTGAAAAATTAGGGGATGAGCTGTGGATAGGGGTGAAAGGCTAAACAAACTTGGAAATAGCTGGTTCTCTCCGAAAACTATTTAGGTAGTGCCTCAAGTATCACCGACGGGGGTAGAGCACTGTTATGGCTAGGGGGTCATCGCGACTTACCAAACCATTGCAAACTCCGAATACCGTTGAGTGCGAGCTTGGGAGACAGACATCGGGTGCTAACGTCCGGTGTCAAGAGGGAAACAACCCAGACCGCCAGCTAAGGTCCCAAAGATTGGCTAAGTGGAAAACGAAGTGGGAAGGCTAAAACAGTCAGGATGTTGGCTTAGAAGCAGCCATCATTTAAAGAAAGCGTAATAGCTCACTGATCGAGTCGTCCTGCGCGGAAGATGTAACGGGGCTAAGCCAGTCACCGAAGCTGCGGATATCCGCAAGGATATGGTAGGAGAGCGTTCTGTAAGCCTGCGAAGGTGTCTTGTAAAGGATGCTGGAGGTATCAGAAGTGCGAATGCTGACATGAGTAGCGATAATGCGGGTGAAAAGCCCGCACGCCGTAAGCCCAAGGTTTCCTGTTCAACGTTCATCGGAGCAGGGTGAGTCGGCCCCTAAGGCGAGGCAGAGATGCGTAGCTGATGGGAAGCAGGTTAATATTCCTGCACCGTCGTATGATGCGATGGGGGGACGGATCGCGGAAGGTTGTCTGCCTGTTGGAATAGGCAGTTCCTGGTTCATAGAAGGCGCTTAGGCAAATCCGGGCGCGTAATTCAAGGGACTGGGACGAGCGAGCTTGCTCGCGAAGCAATCGGAAGTGGTTCCAAGAAAAGCCTCTAAGCTTCAGTCATACGAGACCGTACCGCAAACCGACACAGGTGGGCGAGATGAGTATTCTAAGGCGCTTGAGAGAACTCGGGAGAAGGAACTCGGCAAATTGGTACCGTAACTTCGGGATAAGGTACGCCTCGGTAGCTTGACCACTTTACTGTGGAAGGGCGAAAAGGTTGCAATAAACTGGTGGCTGCGACTGTTTAATAAAAACACAGCACTCTGCAAACACGAAAGTGGACGTATAGGGTGTGACGCCTGCCCGGTGCTGGAAGATTAAATGATGGGGTGCAAGCTCTTGATTGAAGTCCCAGTAAACGGCGGCCGTAACTATAACGGTCCTAAGGTAGCGAAATTCCTTGTCGGGTAAGTTCCGACCTGCACGAATGGCGTAACGATGGCCACACTGTCTCCTCCCGAGACTCAGCGAAGTTGAAGTGTTTGTGATGATGCAATCTACCCGCGGCTAGACGGAAAGACCCCATGAACCTTTACTGTAGCTTTGCATTGGACTTTGAACCAATCTGTGTAGGATAGGTGGGAGGCTTTGAAGTAGGGACGCCAGTTCCTATGGAGCCATCCTTGAAATACCACCCTGGTTTGTTTGAGGTTCTAACCTTGGTCCGTAATCCGGATCGGGGACAGTGCATGGTAGGCAGTTTGACTGGGGCGGTCTCCTCCCAAACGGTAACGGAGGAGTTCGAAGGTACGCTAGGTACGGTCGGACATCGTGCTAATAGTGCAATGGCATAAGCGTGCTTAACTGCGAGACCGACAAGTCGAGCAGGTACGAAAGTAGGACATAGTGATCCGGTGGTTCTGTATGGAAGGGCCATCGCTCAACGGATAAAAGGTACTCTGGGGATAACAGGCTGATTCCTCCCAAGAGTTCATATCGACGGGGGAGTTTGGCACCTCGATGTCGGCTCATCACATCCTGGGGCTGTAGCCGGTCCCAAGGGTATGGCTGTTCGCCATTTAAAGTGGTACGTGAGCTGGGTTTAAAACGTCGTGAGACAGTTTGGTCCCTATCTGCCGTGGGCGTTGGAAATTTGAAGGGGGCTGCTCCTAGTACGAGAGGACCGGAGTGGACGAACCTCTGGTGTACCGGTTGTCACGCCAGTGGCATTGCCGGGTAGCTAAGTTCGGAAGAGATAACCGCTGAAAGCATCTAAGCGGGAAACTTGCCTTAAGATGAGATTTCCCGGAGCCTTGAGCTCCTTGAAGGGTCGTTCGAGACCAGGACGTTGATAGGTCAGGTGTGGAAGTGCAGTAATGCATTAAGCTAACTGATACTAATTGCCCGTACGGCTTGTCCCTATAACCTTGACGGTTATGTAGCATTTACACAGTGTTTGAGAACCCTACCCCCACTTTACTTCTTCCACGATTGTTGACAAGTCATGCCTGATGACCATAGCAAGTCGGTCCCACCCCTTCCCATCCCGAACAGGACCGTGAAACGACTCTGCGCCGATGATAGTGCTGCAACCAGTGTGAAAGTAGGTTATCGTCAGGCTCTTATTAGAAAAGCCCGCCCGGCATGAATGCCGGCGGGCTTTTTGCATTATGATACGGCACGCAATTCTTTATAAAGGAATAACGATGCCGATTACGAAACTCCTCAGCGGCCTTACCCTGGCCCTGCTTTCCCTGCACGTCTCCGCGGCGACCGAGCCGGCTTGGGTTACCAAGAGCAATGAGAACGCCAAACTGCTGCTGAACCTGCAAGCCAAGTACTCTCCCGAAAGCGCCAGCAGCCTCGGCGTCGATGGCTATGACGAGCAGATCACCGACATGTCGCGCGACCTGTTCGAAGCCACCGCCAGGGATACGCGCGCTGTCGTCGCCGAACTTCAAAATCGATTGAAGGCTGAGAAGGACCCTAAAGTCAGGCAAGACCTGGAAATCCTGATCGGCGCCGCAGAAGACCAGCTGCGCTCGGCCGCAGTGAACCGCAAATACCTGCTCCCATTCACCGACGTGACCCAGCTGATGTTTGGCGTGATGCGGCAGACGCTGGACCCGCGCATCCCGAAAGAACGCCAGAAAACCCTCCTGGTGCGCATGCAAAAATACGCCGGCATCACCAAGGGCTACCGACCGATTACCGAGCTCGCCTATGAGCGCTACCTGGAACGCCAGAAAGCCGACAAGAACCTGCTTGGCCCGTACAAAGGCGAAGTGGAGCAGGCACTGAGTGCTGCGCCAGCCCTGATCAAGGGCATGAAGGAATTGCTCAGCAAGAGCGAATTGAAGGGCTGGGAGCCGGCATTTGCCGCGATCGAATCGCAACTGACTGCATACAACGCCAAGATCAAGGACCAGATCCTGCCGAAGGCACGTGCCGACCATCGTCTGCCGGCGGAAGTCTATGCGGATAATTTGCACCAGTTCGGCGTAGATATCGCTCCCAAAGAACTGATTGCGAAGGCCTTGACGTCGTTTGCGGAAATTCGCAACCAGATGGCGATCACTGCCAGCCTGATCGCCAAGGAGCGCAAGCTGCCGGACGCAGACTACCGCGTCGTCATGCGCGAGTTGAAAAAACAGCAGATCCCGGTGGAACAGGTGATGCCACTATATGGCGAGCGCCTGTCGCAGATCGAATCTGCCGTGCGTGAGCAAGGCATTGTCACCCTGCCGGACCGCAAGGCGGTGATCCGCCTGGCGAGCGAGGCGGAGAACGCACAGCAGCCTGCGCCACACATGAGCCCACCGCGCCTGATCGGCAACACCGGCGAGTACGGTGAGTTCGTGCTGACCACCGGCATGCCGCCTGATGCGAGCGGCAAGAAGCTGGCCTTCGATGACTTCACCCACCAGGCCGGTAGCTGGACCCTGACCGCGCACGAAGCACGTCCAGGCCACGAGCTGCAGTTCGCGAAGATGATCGAAATGGGCGTGTCGACCGCGCGCGGCGTCTTCGCCTTCAATAGCGTGAACGTGGAAGGCTGGGCACTCTATGCCGAAGCGGAAATGCAGCCTTACGAGCCGCTCGATGGCCAGCTATTCGCCCTGCAGCACCGCATGATGCGTGCGGCTCGTGCGTTCCTGGATCCGATGGTCAACCTGGGGGAGATCACGCCAGAAGGCGTGAAATCGTTCCTGGTCGATGAAGTTGGGCTGTCGGAAGGCATGGCAACGCAGGAAATGCAACGCTATACCTTCCGCGCGCCGGGTCAGGCGACTTCGTACTTCTATGGCTACCAGCGCCTGATGGAAACCCGCCAGGCTGCCGAAGTGGTCTTGCGACAGAAGTTCAATCGCAAGGCCTTCAATGACTTCGTGCTGGCCCAGGGGATGTTGCCGCCTGTGCTGCTGCGCAAGGCGGTGATGGAAGACTTCGTCCAATCCCAGCGTTAAACGCCCCAAACGATATCGTGTCCGCCCGTCTGGGCGGCACGCAGCATTTCCAGCAGGGGGAAGGCGCGCTGCGCAAAGCCAACCTTCTGCGATTCCGCATATGCCGCATCGGCATCATCTTCCGGCAGCGCATGGCTGGGCATATGGGCGGCATGTTCGGAATCGACTTCCGGATGCAGCTTGCTGAGCGCAACTTCCTTCTCGAGCAGTTGCAGCGCCTGGGAAGCTTCCGCTGCCGTGATGACGCCCCGGGTGGGGCTCTTTTTCAGCAGGTCCATGATGCGTTCGACATGCTCGTGAGCCATCATGACTTCCGGTGACGAAATGGATTTAAATTTGATCAACATGGCGCGCTTCCCTTAGTTTGTTGATGTGCTAATACGATAGCACGAGTGCAGTCGCGCGCGTCGTGCCTACTTAATACAATTTAAACGAACTCAAGAATGTATCAACCGTATCCGCATCAAAATGTTTCTGGTTCCCCAGAATGACGACCTGATATACGCGTTTATCCTTCGCCAGGAAGCGGCCATGCATGGCCAGCGGGGCGCCATTGGGCGCGGCGCCGCGTGCTTCCACTTCAAATGCACCGTCCCTGGTGCTTTCCCTGGTAATAGTACCGCCGATATTGCGCACCATGGCAAGCTTCATCGCCTGCACGGCCTGCGCGGCCTTGGCTGCGTCCGGTAGCTCGGCAGTGCCGACGGCAAACATGGTGCCTTCGACTTCCGCTGCGGACATGGTCATCTTCACTTCCTGGCCATCGAGGTTGACGGTGCGGGTGTAGGTGGCGGCTTTGCCGGGCAACATGACGGTGTATGGCGCGTCGGTGCTACGGAAATCGCGCCAGTCGAATTTTGGGCTGCAGGCTGCGAGCGTGCCTGCAGCGAGCAGGGCTGCGAGGGCTTTGTCCAGGGTGAGTTTCTTCATAAGCCGAATGTTAGCACCTCGCGCGCCGCTCACACTCCGCCGGGGCCCATGCCCGGACCCATGCCGCCGCCAGGTGGCGGCCCCATGCCTGGTCCGCCTGGTCCGCGCATGCCGCCTGGCTCGTGGTCTGGGCCTCCTTCGCGACGTGGCCCGGGCGAGCTGCCGAAACGGTAGGACAGGCCGACGTAGATGATGCGGCCGTCGAACTCGCGCAGCGAGCGTTCGCGCAGTGCATAGGTGTCGGTGACGGTCGACATCTTGTTGCTGTTGAAGACGTCGGTGGCATTGACCATCAGGGCCAGTTGCGGCGTGATGGCGTGGCGCCAGGTCAGGTTCAGCGTGGTGTTCGGCTCGCGGTAGCCCTGGCCAGTCAGCATCTTGCCTTGCGCCTGCACTGCCGCCTGCAGCATGTCGGTGCTGGTCGCTTGCCAGTTCAGGCGCAGGCGGCCGCTCAGCGAGGAGGCCGTGCGTTTGGTCTGGTCGCCATTCATTTCGAGCACGCTCTGTTCGAAGCGCGCTACGTTGCCGCTCAGGTTCAAGGCAAGCGTTGGCAACAGCTTGCCGGTCAGCGTGAATTCCATTCCGCCCGAGCGGGTACTGCCGGCATTTTCGCGGGTGGTCAGCAGCACCGTGTCGCTGATGAAGTATTTGCGGTCCAGGATGGAATCGGTCTCGTCGCGGTAGTAGCCGCGCAGGTTGGTCTCCAGGCCGAACATGCGGGTCTCGTAACCGAGTTCGAAGGAATCGGTTTGGGCTGGCTTCAGCTTAGGGTTGCCGGAAGAGACGTTCAGTTCATCGCGGTAGACCACGAAAGGATTCAGGTCCTGCGCATTCGGGCGGCGCAGGCGATGCGCGTAGGCGAAGCGCATTTGCGAGTTTTCGCCCATCTTGTAGGTGGCGAAGAAGCTCGGGATCAGGTTGGTGTAGCTGTTGCCGGCGACGACCTGGCTGGTGAGCTGGTCAATCTCCATTTCGGTATGTTCGGCGCGCAGGCCGGCCATCAGTCCCCATTGCTCGTTGAGGCGCATCTGGTAGGAACCATAGGCGGCGTAGATGGTTTCCTTCATATCGAAGGCATTGCTGCGCAAGGCGTTAGGCGAGCCTTCCTGCGTGATCGGGTCGATGTTGGTGTAATCGATGCTTGAATCGTTGCGGTTCTGGACGATCTTGTAGCCAAGCTTGGTCACGCCGCCGAACAGGTTTGCTTCGTAGTCGCCGGTGAAATCGATGATCTCGTTCTTGTTGCGGTTCTTCTGCGCGCTGTCGGACTGGCTGCCGACGGGCGGACGTACCACGTAGGTGTTGCGGTAGGTGTTGTCGGAATCGTTGGTGGCGGTCGACACGCGCAAGTCCATCTTGAAGCTCTCGCCCGGCGCATCGCCTTTGTGGTCCCAGCGCGCATTCCACGAGTAGTTCTTGCTCTCGCCTTCGCGCACGGTGCTGCGCAGGTAGTTGTCGGTGATGGCGCCGTCGGGATCGGCCGACAGATAAGTGTCGGACGCGCGCGCATCATTGGTGCGATGGGAGTACGCGACCTGGGCGCCGAGCGTATCGTTGGCGCCCAGATTGTAGGTGACGCCGCCGTTCAGGCCTGCATTGTCATTCAGCCCGTTTGACTGCGATTGCTGCTCGCTGTGCGACAGCGCACCGGTGCGCGGGTCGATGCGGTCTCGCACCGTTTCGCCAACGGAGTTGCGGCCGTCATGGCGCACGTTGATGCCGCCCTGGAAGCCCCACAAGCCTTCGTTGTAGGTGCCGGACAGCGCACTGTTGTAACGGCCTGCCGTGCCGTAGTTGGCGTTGGCCACGCCAAAGCCGCCGGGCTTGCGGGAGCGTTTCATGACCAGGTTGATGATCGGGCCGCCGCCGCCTTCGTTGCCGAACTGCGCGCCGGGGTTGTTGATCACTTCCACCGATTCCAGGTCTTCGGCCGGAATCGACTGCAGCGCCGGGCCGCGGTTATCGCCCTGCAGCATGGCCGATGGCTTGCCGTCGACGTAGACCTGCACATTGCTGCTGCCGCGCAGGGTCAGCGAGCCGTCCGGGTCGACGTTTACGGAAGGCACGTTGTTCAGCGCATCGGCGGCGGAGCCGTTGCTGCTAGACGCGTCGGATTTCACATCGTAGACCTGGCGGTCGATGCGGTTGGTCGGGCGCTCGGCGGCCACCGTCACGCTGGCGATATTGCCTGCTTCAGGCGGGACTTCCTTTCTTACGGTTGCTGGCGCGGCGTCGGCCTTGGCTGGCTGGGAGGTCTGGGCTTGGGCAGCGGCGCTGCCGCAGCACAAGATGATCAGGAGAGGGCCGGCGCAGTAGCGCGAGTAACGGTATTGGGTAGTCATGGTGGCGGCAATTCTAGCGAAGAAACCGCCGCTAAAACCACGCATTTACGTGGAATTACATTTGAAACTTAGAGTTGCCGAAGGGCGCGGCGCAAGTTGATCGCTTCGGAGACATGCTTGCTGCCGATCTGCTTCTGCCCGTCCAGGTCGGCCACGGTGCGGGCCACACGCAATACGCGGTGATAGGCGCGGGCCGACCAGTGCAGCTTGTGCATGGCCGCTCGCAGCACAGCCTGGCCGCTGGAATCCGGCTTGCAGAAACGGTCGATTTCCCGTGGCGTCAGTTGCTGGTTGGTTTTGCCCTGGCGGGCGATCTGGCGCTCGAAGGCCGCGTGCACCCGGGCGGCGATGGTTTCTGATAGTTCACCCACTGCGTCCGCTTGCAGGATGTCAGGTGGTACGGGGCCGACTTCGATCTGCATGTCGATGCGGTCAAGCAGGGGCCCCGATACGCGGCTTTGGTAGCGCAGGATCTGGTCGGGAGTGCATTGGCATAGACCGGCAGGGTGACCGAGGTAGCCGCAGGGACAGGGATTCATGGCGGCGATTAGCTGAAAGCGGGCGGGGAAGTCGGCGTGCCGCGTGGCGCGGGCGATCGTGACGCGGCCCGACTCGAGTGGTTCGCGCAGGACTTCCAGCACACGGCGATCGAATTCGGGAAGTTCGTCGAGAAAGAGAACGCCGCAGTGCGCGAGCGAGATTTCGCCCGGCCGGGGCACGCTGCCGCCTCCGACCAGGGCCGCGCCGGACGAGGTATGGTGCGGCGCGCGGAAGGGGCGCACTTTCCAGCCTTCGACGGTGAAGCCGCTGATCAGGGATTGCACGGCGGCGGCTTCCAGCGCTTCGTCGTCGGTCATCAAAGGCAGCAGGCCGGCGAAGCGGGTGGCCAGCATGGTCTTGCCGGCACCGGGCGGGCCGACCAGCAACACCGAGTGGCGCCCGGCAGCAGCCACTTCCATTGCGCGCTTGGCGAAGATCTGTCCCTTAACGTCGGCAAAATCCGGAATCGATGGCGGCAGCGGCAAGGGCTGCGCCACGTGGCGGGGGAGGGCAAAGCTGCCATCTGGATCGAGGCCGAAGTGAGCGCATACCTGCAGCAAGGTGGCGGCAGGGTAGATGCGCGCGCCTGCAACCAGCGCGGCTTCGTCGGCATTGGCGAGAGGAAGAATGAAGCCGCGGCCGGAGCCGCCGGCGGAGCGCTGCATGGCATATGTCATCGCCAGGGCGCCGCGAATCGGGCGCAGTTCTCCGGTCAGCGACAATTCGCCGGCAAATTCGAATTGTTCCAGCGAGGAAGAAGGAATCTGGCCGGAGGCGGCGAGGATGCCGATGGCGATCGGCAAATCAAAACGCCCCGATTCCTTAGGCAGGTCGGCCGGGGCCAGGTTGACGGTGATGCGATGCTGGGGCAGTTCGAAACCGGCGTTCGTGATGGCAGCGCGCACCCGGTCGCGCGATTCCTTTACTTCGGTGTCGGCCAGGCCGACGATCGCGAAGGCGGGCAAGCCGTTTGCCAGGTGGACTTCGACGCTGACTTCCGGCGCCTGCATGCCGGCCAAGGCGCGGCTCTTGATGACTGCGATGCTCATGGTGGCCTCCCGGTCTACGACATCGTAGGCCTCGGGCGCCACCGCCCGTTTGAGCTAGCGCAAGGGGATTACTTGTCGGCCAGCTTGGCTTCCAGTTCGGCCAGGCGCGATTCCATCAGGTCCAGCTTGGCGCGGGCCTTGGCCAGCATCTGGGCCTGGATGTCGAATTCCTCGCGGGTCACCAGGTCAAGCTTGGCGAAACCCTGGGTCATCATCGCCTTGACATTCTTTTCAATATCCTTGGCCGGCGAGTTTTCGATGACCTGGTTGACCTTCTGCTGCAGGTCATTGAAGAAGGCGTTCATGTCCATTTTTTTATTCCTGATGTGTGAGATTTCGCACCACAACGGTGCGGCTTTGGCTTTAAATGGTGCGGAAAGCTGTCTTAACTTCAACTCCTGCACGATTTCTAGCTGGCACGCAATCTGCTAATAAGCAAGAAAGCTATGTTTCAGACTGAATTTTAAACCGCAATAAAAGTTCACTCAAAAGGAAATCGCCATGATTCATAAGAGCAAGAAGCTGGGTCTCACCGCTGCAGTCGCACTCGCAATGGCAACGATGGGAACCGGCCTGGCCCAAGCGGCCGATGCCGCACCCGAGGCGAAGCCTGACAATGAGATCAGCTATAACGCGGCCGTCACCAGCGACTACCGCTACCGTGGTATCTCGCAAACCCGCCTGAAACCGGCGCTGCAAGGCGGCGCCGACTGGGTCAACAACCCGACCGGTTTCTATGCAGGCGCCTGGGCATCCACCATCAAGTGGGTCAAGGACGGCGGCGGTGATGCTTCGGTTGAAGTGGACCTGTACGGCGGCAAGCGCGGCGAAATCGCGCCTGGCGTCAGCTACGACGTGGGCTTCCTGGCTTACGTGTATCCATCCAACGACCTGCATCCGAGCGCCAATACCCGCGAGCTGTATGGCCAGGTCGGCTATGGCCCGGCCACCCTCAAGTACTCGCATTCGCTGAGCAACCTGTTCGGCTTCGCCGACAGCAAGCACAGCACCTACATCGACGCTTCCGTCAACCAGGAAGTGTATGAAGGCATCGTCCTGAACCTGCATGTTGGCCGCCAGAAGGTGAAGAACAGCAGCGCCTTCAGCTACACCGACTGGAAAGTCGGTGCCACCAAGGACTTCGGCGTGGCATCCGTTGCGCTGGCCTATATCAAGACCAACAGCGACGCTTATATCGCGCCGACCAATGGCAAAAACCTGGGCAAGGGCGGCGTGGTGCTGACCGTGTCCAAAACCTTCTAAGAGGCACTCGTATGAAAATGATTACCGCCATTATCAAGCCGTTCAAGCTCGACGAGGTGCGTGAAGCCCTGTCGGCGATCAACGTGCAAGGTATTACGGTGACCGAAGTCAAAGGCTTCGGCCGCCAGAAGGGCCACACCGAGCTGTATCGCGGCGCGGAATATGTGGTCGACTTCCTGCCAAAGACCAAGATCGAGGCTGCCGTTGACGACGCGATCGTCGACCAGGCCATCGAGGCAATCGAGAATGCCGCGCGCACCGGCAAGATCGGCGACGGCAAGATTTTCGTCTCGTCGCTGGAGCAAGTAATCCGTATCCGTACCGGCGAAACCGGCAACGAAGCACTGTAAGGGGAACCGTGATGCACAAGACCATTAAGAAATGGCTGGCGGGGGTGACTGTCCTGTTGGCTTTCAGCGCAGCTCTGCCTGTGCTGGCTCAAGATGCCAAGCCGGCCGAAGCGCCGGCTGCCGCTGCAACCGCTGCAGCACCTGCGGCCGCACCTGGCGTTGCGTCGGCTGATGCTGCCGCTGCCCAGGCAGCCGCTGCTGCGGCCCCAGCCGCCCCGGCTGCTGCGCCAGCCGCGCCGGTAGCGCAAAAGGGCGACACCGCCTGGATGTTCGTGGCGACGCTGCTGGTGATCATGATGACGATCCCCGGCCTGGCCCTGTTCTATGGCGGCCTGGTGCGCTCGAAGAACATGCTGTCGGTGCTGCTGCAGGTATTCTTTGTGTTCGCGCTGATCATCGTGCTGTGGTGCCTGTATGGCTACTCGATTGCTTTCACCGAAGGTAATGCCTTCTTCGGTGGCTTCAGCCGCTCGCTGCTGGCCGGCATTTACGACCCAGCCAAAGGTGCGTTCTCGGTGGCGGCGACCTTCAGCAAAGGCGTTGTGATCCCTGAGTTCATCTACGTCGCCTTCCAGGGCACGTTTGCCGCCATTACCTGCGGCCTGATCGTCGGCGCGTTTGCCGAGCGCGTGCGCTTCTCCGCCGTGCTGGCCTTCATGGTGCTGTGGTTCACTTTCAGCTACCTGCCGATCGCCCACATGGTCTGGTTCTGGACCGGTCCTGACGCGATCACCAACGCCGAGACCCTGGCGACCGAAACTGCGAAGGCTGGCTGGATCTTCCAGAAGGGCGCGCTGGACTTCGCCGGCGGCACTGTGGTGCACATCAACGCCGCTGTTGCAGGCCTGGTGGGCGCAATCATGATCGGCAAGCGCGTTGGCTACGGCCGCGACTCCATGGCTCCGCACTCGCTGACCATGACCATGATCGGCGCTTCGCTGCTGTGGGTGGGCTGGTTCGGCTTCAATGCCGGTTCGGCACTCGAAGCAGGCGACATCGCTGCCCTGGCGTTTATCAACACCCTGCTGGCAACCGCCTGCGCAACCGTATCGTGGGTGTTCGGCGAGTGGATCTTTAAGGGCAAGCCTTCCATGCTGGGCGGCGCGTCGGGCGCAGTGGCCGGCCTGGTGGCGATTACCCCGGCTTGCGGCTTCGTTGGTCCGATGGGTGCACTGGCGATCGGCCTGCTGGCTGGCATCATCTGCCTGTGGGGCGTGAATGGCCTGAAGCGCCTGATCGGTGCGGACGACTCGCTGGACGTGTTCGGCGTGCACGGCGTGGGCGGTATCCTGGGTGCGATCCTGACCGGCGTGTTCGCCGCACCATCTTTGGGCGGCCAGGGTGTATTTGACTACGTTGCCAACAAGGCAAGTGCTGATTACTCGATCAGCGGCCAGGTGATTACCCAGGCGACTGCCGTTGGCGTGACCATCATCTGGTCGGCTGTTGTGGCCTTTGTGGCTTACAAGCTGGTCGATATCGTGATCGGCCTGCGTGTGCCGGAAGAGGAGGAGCGCGAAGGTCTGGATATCACCAGCCACGGCGAATCGGCGTACCACGCTTGAAGTCCGGGTCAGGCACCCAACAAAACATGGCTGCGCCATGTCTTGTCAGGTGCCTGACCCATCGCACGCCCCCTTTCGGGGGCTTTTTTTTTGTTCCAAAGTATCTTTTAATTGGCGGTTTTGCCCCAAAATGGAGAGTCTGCAAATACCAACCCGCAAGGAAGTCACATGGTTCCCCATCTCGTCACGGCCCTGACCGGGCCGTTACTGGATCTTGAAGAAAAGATCATTGCCGCGACCCCAGCCATTGAACGGTGGTTCCGCCTCGAGTGGCAGGAGCATACCCCGCCGTTCTATGCCTCGGTCGACCTGCGCAATGCCGGCTACAAGCTGGCCCCGGTGGATACCAACCTGTTCCCAGGCGGCTTCCATTACCTGGCCAACGAAATGCTCCCCCTTTCGGTGCAGGCGGCCATGGCGGCGATCGACAAATACTGCCCGGATGCCCGCAACCTGTTGCTGATCCCGGAAATCAAGCCGCGCCACCCGACCTATTTCCAGGGCGTGGCGCGCCTGATGCAGATTTTCCGCCAGACCGGGCTGAATGTCCGTTTTGGCTCGCTGGACCCCTCCGTCACCCAGCCGACGCCGCTGGCGCTGCCTGACGGCAATATGCTGGTGGTGGAACCGCTGGTGCGCTCGCCGAACGGCCGCCGCCTGGGGCTGAAGGATTTCGATCCTTGCACCATCTTGCTGAACAACGACCTGTCGGCCGGTATTCCGGACATCCTGACCAACCTGCACGAGCAAAGCCTCTTGCCGCCTTTGCATGCCGGCTGGGCCGTGCGCCGCAAGTCCAATCACTTCAATGCCTACGATGAGGTGGCGAAGAAGTTCGGCAAGCTGATTGGCGTCGATCCGTGGATGGTCAACCCTTTCCACGCGAAGTGCGGGGCGGTGGACCTGGCGACCGGGGAGGGGCAGGAGTGCCTGGCGTCTTCGGTGGATGCGGTACTGGCCAAGATCCGTAAGAAGTACAAGGAATATGGCATTAAGGAAAGGCCGTTCGTCATCATCAAGCCGGATGCTGGTACTTATGGCAAGGGCATCATCACCATTCGTGACGCGGCTGAGCTCAAAGAGCTATCGGAAGAGCAGCGCGCGCGCATGACCGTGATCAAGGATGGCAAGGCGGTGACCGACCTGAATATCCAGGAGGGGGTGCCGACCTTCGAGAGCATCAAGGAGGCGTTTGCAGAGCCGGTTGTCTATATGATTGACCGCTATGTGGTGGGAGGCTTCTACCGCGTGCACGGCGAGAAGGGGCCGGACCAGAACCTGAATGCGCCGGGATCGCAGTTCGTGCCGCTGGCGTTCGCGCAGCAGCATGCGGTGCCGGACGTGAAGGCCAAGCCGGGGACTGCGGCGCCGAATCGCTTCTATGTGTATGGGGTAGTGGCGCGGCTGGCGCTGCTGGCGGCTTCTCTTGAGATGGAGCGTACGGATCCGGATCCGGAGGTTTACTAAAACCGGTAAACCGGTGTCAGACCCGCAGGGTCTGACACCTAAGACGCAGCCGCTGCTGGCAACGTGTCTGACCCTGTGGGTCAGACACGGTTTTACCGGTTTTAAGCTAGAATCAGTTGTTACATTTTTGGACTAATCCATGAAAATCGCCTTCCTCGCCGACCCGCTGTCCAGCTTCAAGATCTACAAGGACTCCACCTTCGCCATGATGGCCGAGGCGGCGCGCCGGGGACATGAGGTGTATGCCTTCCAGCAGCGCCACATGGCGCTCAAGGAGGGCAAGGTTACGGCCCATGTCTCGCGCATCGAGCTGACCGGCGACCAGCACGACTGGTACAAGGCGGCGCCTTCGGAAGACACCAGCCTGGCCGCCTTCGACGCGGTGATCCAGCGCAAGGACCCGCCGTTCGACATGGAGTACGTCTACGGCACCTACCTGCTGCAGTTGGCGGAACAACAGGGCGCAAAGGTCTTCAACAAGCCGTCCGCCATCCGCGACCACAATGAGAAGCTGTCGATCGCGCAGTTCTCGCAGTTCACCGCGCCAACCCTGGTGACCAGCGACGAAACCCGACTGCGCGACTTCCAGGCCGAACACGGCGACGTGATCCTGAAACCGCTGGATGGCATGGGCGGCGCCGGCATCTTCCGCATCAAGGCTGACGGCCTGAACCTGGGCTCCATCATCGAGACCCTGACCCAGCATGGCGCGCGCACCATCATGGCGCAGCGCTACATCCCCGACATCGTCAAGGGCGACAAGCGCATCCTGCTGATCGACGGCAAACCGGTGCCTTACTGCCTGGCGCGCATCCCGCAGGCGGGCGAAGTGCGCGGCAACCTGGCTGCCGGCGGTACCGGCGTGGCCCAGCCGCTGTCGCAGCGCGACCGCGAAATCGCCGAGGCCCTGGGCCCGGAATTGGCTTCGCGCGGCCTCTTGCTGGTAGGATTAGACGTGATCGGCGATTACCTCACCGAGGTGAACGTCACCAGCCCGACCTGCTTCCAGGAGATCACCCAGCAGACCGGCTTCCAGGTAGCGTCCATGTTCATCGATGCGGTGGAAGCCCGGGCAGGCAAGCAAGGATAAACATGGTAGGGATTTTATTGATGACACACGCGCCGCTGGGCCAGGCTTTCCTGGCCGCCGCAGCGCATGTGTTCCGGGCCCCGGTTGAAAAACTGGAGGCGATCGACGTGGTGGCGGACCAGGACCTGAACGAAGTGCAGCAGCTGGCGCGCGAAGCCATCAAGCGTCTCGACACGGGCGCCGGTGTGCTAGTGATGACCGATATCAAGGGCGGCACGCCCGCCAATTGCTGTAACAAGCTGGCCGATGCGGGCCAGGTCGAGGTGGTTGCGGGCATCAGCCTTCCCATGCTGCTGCGCGCCATCACCTACCGTACCGATACGCTGGACGTAGTAGTGGAAATGGCCCTGGCCGGTGCGCAGAATGGCGCGGTCAAGGTCGATAACCGTATCCGAGTCAATTAAACAAACAAAACATGATTCAGCAAGAACTTGAAATTATCAACAAGCTCGGATTGCATGCACGTGCTTCTGCAAAATTCACCCAACTGGCAGCCAAATTCCAGAGCGATGTCTGGCTGTCGCGTAACGGCCGCCGCATCAACGCCAAGTCCATCATGGGCGTGATGATGCTGGCTGCCGGCAAGGGCGCCAAAGTCCTGCTGGAAGCAGACGGCGCCGATGAACAGGATTGCATCAACGCCCTGGCCGCACTGGTCAACGACAAGTTCGGCGAAGGCGAGTAAATGCGGGACGGCAGCCCGATGGCATCGTTCTCCCTTCACGGAATTCCGGTTTCGCGAGGCATCGCGATCGGCCGCGCGCACATCCTTGCGCCGGCGGCGCTCGATGTAAAGCACTATCTGATCTCCGAGGAGAACGTGGAAGCGGAAGTGAAGCGCCTGCAGCAGGCGCTGGCTGCCGTGCACCGCGAGCTGCAGACGTTGTGGAACGAGCTGCCGAAGGATGCCCCGACCGAGCTGGGTGCCTTCATCGACGTGCATGCGCTGATCCTGTCGGACCCGATGATCTCCGAGGCGCCGCTGGATATCATCCGCAGCCGCCACTACAACGCCGAATGGGCGCTGTTGACCCAGATCGACGAGCTGTCGGCCCAATTCGACGAAATCGAAGACCCTTACCTGCGGGAACGCAAGGCCGATATCCAGCAAGTGGCCGAGCGGGTGCTGAAAGTGTTGATGGGCAGCGAACCGCTGCTGCCAATGCAGGCCGAGCTCGAAGGCGATGAATTCCTGGCCAAGATGATCGTGGTGGCCCACGATATCTCGCCGGCCGACATGCTCAAGTTCCGCGACCGTTCCTTCATCGGCTTTGTGACCGATGTCGGCGGCCAGAATTCGCACACCGCCATCGTGGCCCGGTCGCTAGACATTCCGGCGGCGGTCGGCATGTCGCAGGCATCGACCCTGATCCAGCAGGACGACTGGGTGATCATCGACGGCGATGCCGGCGTGGTGATCGTCACCCCGAGCGCGCAAGTGCTGGAACAGTACCGCGAGCGCCAACTGGCCGCGATGCGCGCCCGCAAGAAGCTGGGCAAGCTGAAAAAGACCCCGGCCGTTACCAGGGACGGCACGCAGATCGCGCTGATGGCGAACATCGAGTTGCCGGAAGACTGCGAGCACGCGATGGAGTCGGGCGCCAACGGCGTTGGCCTGTTCCGTTCCGAATTCCTGTTCATGGGCCGCGATGGCGACATGCCATCCGAGAACGAACAATACGAGCAGTACACCAAGGCAGTGCTGGCCATGAAGGGGCGTCCGGTGACCATCCGCACGCTCGATATCGGCGCCGACAAGCCGCTGGACCAGATGGAGCACACCGCGCTCAATCCGGCATTGGGCTTGCGCGCCATCCGCTACTGCCTGGCCGAGCCGCAAATTTTCCTGACCCAGTTGCGCGCCATCCTGCGCGCCTCGGTGCATGGCAAGGTGCGCATCCTGATCCCGATGATGGCGCATGCCTTCGAGATCGACCAGTCGCTGGCCATGATCAAACGCGCCAAGGCGCAGCTGGACGAGGCGGGGGAGAAGTACGATCCTGAAGTGCGGGTCGGCGCCATGATCGAAATCCCGGCGGCCGCGCTGGCGCTGCCGATGTTCGTCAAGAAGATGGACTTCCTGTCCATCGGCACCAATGACCTGATCCAGTACACGCTGGCGATCGACCGCGTCGATTATGAAGTGGCGCACCTGTACGACCCGCTGCATCCAGCCATCCTGCAGCTGATTGCGATGACGATCGCTGCCGGCAGCAAGGCCGGCATCGAAGTGGCCGTATGCGGCGAGATGGCGGGCGACAGCAAGATGACCCGCCTGCTGCTGGGCATGGGCTTGCGCGAGTTCTCGATGCACCCGTCGCAGCTCCTGGCGGTCAAGCAGGAAATCCTGAACAGCGACCTGGAACAGATTGCGCCGCAAATGCGCAAGATCATGCGCAGCATGGACCCCGAAACGATTGCCGACGCAGTCAACGCCCTGCAAGCCCTGTAACACCAACTTTTTTACAACCGGATTCACATGCCTTCGATTGGAATCGTCTCGCCGCAGACCATGCACTTTGCGGAACCCCTTCAGCTACAGAGCGGAGCGTCCCTGCGCGACTACATGCTGATGTACGAGACCTATGGCACGCTGAATGCGGACAAGTCCAATGCGGTATTGGTGTGCCACGCGCTGAATGCTTCGCACCACGTGGCCGGCTACTACGCGGATAACCCGAAGAACGTCGGCTGGTGGGACAATATGGTCGGTCCGGGCAAGCCCCTCGATACCGACAAATTCTTCGTCATCGGCGTCAACAACCTCGGTTCCTGCTTCGGCTCGACCGGACCGATGCACGTCAATCCTGAAACCGGCAAGCCATACGGCGCCGCCTTCCCGGTGGTGACGGTGGAAGACTGGGTCGCCGCGCAGGCGCGCCTGGCCGACCAGCTGGGCATCCAGCAGTTCGCCGCCGTGATGGGCGGTTCCCTTGGCGGCATGCAGGCCCTGGCCTGGTCCATCATGTACCCTGAGCGCCTGCGCCACTGCCTGGTGATCGCTTCCACGCCAAAGCTGTCGGCGCAAAACATTGCCTTCAACGACGTGGCGCGCCAGGCCATCCTGTCCGATCCGGATTACCACGGCGGCGATTTCTACGAACACAGCGTAGTACCCAAGAACGGCTTGAAAGTGGCGCGCATGATCGGCCACATCACCTATCTGTCGGACGACGACATGGCCGAGAAATTCGGCCGCAAGCTGCGCGACATCGCGGCCAGCGGCGGCGACTACAAGTTCGGCTTCGGCATCGACTTCGAGATCGAATCCTACTTGCGCTACCAGGGCGACAAGTTCGCCGAGTACTTCGATGCCAATACCTACCTGCTGATCACCAAGGCGCTCGACTACTTCGACCCGGCGCGCAAGTTCGACGGCGACCTGACCAGGACATTGGCGGGCACCAGAGCCAAGTTTTTCCTCGCCTCCTTCACCACGGACTGGCGTTTCTCGCCGGAGCGCAGCCGCGAGATCGTGCAGGCCTTGCTCGCCAACCGCCGCGAGGTGACCTACGCCGAAATCGATGCGCCGCACGGCCACGACGCCTTCCTGCTCGAAGATTCGCGCTACATGAACATGGTGCGCGCCTACTACGAGCAAGTGTGGAAAGAAACGAACAAGGAACAAGCAGCATGACTTTCGATGACCTGAGCAGCGCCCGTCCAGACCTGGCCTTCATTGCGCACTGGGTGCGCGAAGGCGCCCACGTGCTCGACGTGGGCTGCGGCGACGGCGTGATGATGGATTACCTGCAGACCGACAAGCGCTGCACCGGCTACGGCCTGGAGCTGGCGGACGACCAGGTGCTGGCGTCGACCCAGCGCGGCGTGCGCGTGATCCAGCAGGACTTCGAAAACGGCCTGGGCATCTTCGGCGACAACTCCTTCGATACGGTGTTGTGCCTGTCCTCGCTGCAGATGATGAAGCACGTGGAAGACCTGCTGCGCGACATCGTGCGCGTGGGCCGCGAAGCCATCGTGTCCTTCCCTAATTTCGCTTACTGGCCGCACCGCGTGGCGCTGCTGAAAGGCCGCATGCCGGTCTCCAAGTCGCTGCCCTACCAGTGGCACGACACGCCGAACGTGCGCTGCGCTACCATCTACGACTTCCAGGAGCTGGCGGAAGAAGTGGGGCTGGAAGTGATCGAATGCGTGGCGCTGGCCGAGGGCAAAACCGTCTCGGTACTGCCTAACTTGCGCGGCGACCTCGCCGTGTTCCGTCTCCGGAAAAAGCAATCCAGTTAAGCTGTGTTATCTTAAAGCCATGAAGAAGTTCAAGTTCACTCTTATCGCGCTGGCGCTGGCCGCCAGCGCCGCCTCGTCCGCGCAGGCGCCTGCGCCGATGAATCCCAAAGCTGACGGCATCCCCGTCACCAAGCTTTCGCGCCTGCGCGTCTTCGCTGATGAGCAGGAAATGGACCAGCAGTCCAAGCTGCAGTACTCCCAACTGCTGAATGAAGCCAAGCAGAAGGAAGCGCTGGTACCGGAATCCGACCCGCAGGTGAAGCGCCTGCGCGCTATTGCCGCGCGCATCGTGCCCAATGCCCAGCGCTGGAATCCATCCGCCGCCAACTGGCAATGGGAAGTCAACCTGCTCAACTCCGACCAGGTCAACGCTTTCTGCATGCCGGGCGGCCGCATCGCCTTCTTCACCGGCATCCTCACTAAACTGAACCTGACCGATGACGAAGTGGCGATGGTGATGGGCCACGAAATTGCCCACGCCCTGCGCGAGCACGCCCGCAAGCGTGCCGTGCAATCGACCGCCGTGTCGCTGGCCAGCAAGCTGGGTGGTGCGGTGCTGTCGTCCTACCTCGGCATCGACCCGCGCATCACCGACGCCGGCGCCAATGTGGCCGGCCAGCTGACCGTGATGAAGTTCTCGCGCGGGGATGAAACGGAGTCCGACCTGGTAGGCATCGACCTGGCCGCCCGCGCCGGCTTCGACCCGCGCGCAGGCATCGCGCTGTGGCAGAAAATGGGCGCCGTCAATGCGCAGCAGCCGATGGAATTCCTGTCTACCCACCCAAGCGGCAATTCGCGCATCCAGGACATGCAGAAGCAGATGCCCCTCGTGTTGCCGGTGTATGCCCGCGTGCGCGGCCTGGACGTGAACAAGCTGCCGCCTTACCAGACTTCCCCGCTGCCGAAGTCCTGAGATGTCCCGCCCGAAGCAAGCCTCGGGCGCGCCGCCATTGCCGATGCGCGATGGCGTCACGCCCAGCTACCTGTGGCTGCCGGAGGGGGACTGGCCGGACATGATCACCTTCATGTCCGCCAACTATCCCGCCGTGACCGATGCCCAGTGGCGTGAGCGCATGGCGCGCGGCGACGTGGTGGATGGCAAGGGCGTGCCTGTGCAGCCGTCATCGCGCTATGTGCGCGGAGCGCGTATCTGGTACTACCGCGAGCTGGATTACGAATTCCCGATTCCGTTTGAAGAGGAAGTGCTGCACCAGGACGAGCATATCGTGGTGGTCGACAAGCCGCACTTCCTGCCGACGATTCCGTCCGGCCGCTTCGTGAAAGAGACTTTGCTGGTGCGCGTGCGCCGCAAGCTGGGCATCGAAGACCTGGTGCCGATCCATCGGCTCGACCGCGAAACGGCGGGGCTGGTGATCTTCTCCTGCAATGCGCGCAGCCGCGGCGATTACCAGTCGCTGTTCCAGAAGCGCTTGGTGCAAAAGGAATATGAAGCGCTGGCAGGGCCGTTGGCGGGCCGCGAATTCCCTTTCGTTTACCGCAGCCGCATGGTGGAGGGCGACAAGTTCTTCACCATGAAGGAAGAAGCGGGCGAGCCGAATTCGGAAACCATGATCGACGTAATCGAACAGCGCGGCGAGCATGTGCTGTACCGCCTCTGGCCGCACACCGGCCGCCAGCACCAGTTGCGTGTGCACCTGTCTTCGCTGGGGATCCCGATCGTGAACGACGTCTTCTATCCCGTCGCACTGCCGTGCAAGCAGGACGACGTGTCTTCGCCACTGAAGCTGCTGGCCAAGGCGATCGGTTTCCCCGATCCCCTGACAGGCGACTGGCGTTACTTCGAGAGCAAACGCACTCTTTGAGCCAGCTCCTTGCCTTCCTGCGACAGGAAGGGCGCCAGCTTCGCGTAGCTGATCTCAATGGTCTCGTTACAGTCGCGATGGAAATGCGGGTAATCGAGGTCGAAACTCAGGCCTGTTGCGCTTGGGCTCGATGGAATGATGGACGGCTCCAGCCTGTCGCAGACGTTGGCTTTCTTCATGATCAGCTTGCGCAGTGGTTCTTCAATCTCGCCGCTTTCGGCCAGCCAACTTGAAGGTTCGACCGTCTCGCCAGTGGCCAGGTCGAAGATCAGCGTGGAGTGGGACGAAGTGGTATGCGGGCCGCCGCAATAGACGTCGGGCGCATCGACGTTCACGAGCAGGTAGTTGGCCAGCACTTTGCCGGCAGTCAGGTTGTCCTGCCAGCCGCCGCCACCATTGCGTTCGCAGAAATTGGCCTGGGTGATGCGCTCTTCCTCCCAGTGTGCGACGTAGTCGTTAATCTTGCGCAGCGGCTCACTGCTGCCGACCAGATTAAAGCTCTCGCCAAGCGGGGAGTGGGAGATGCGCAGTGCCAATTTGCCGATTTGCCCATTGCTGTAGCGCGGTTTGTTGGCAGCAGCGATCGGTGCGTAGAAATCCGGACCGCAATCGCCGCCTGCCAGTGCGGAAAGGCGCGACAACTGTATCGGCATGCCTTTGTCATTGCCTGCGCCTATCCATTCGCCGGTCAATTGCGTGGCCGTGACGCTGGTAATTTTCCATTTGCCAGTGGCCTTGCCCTGTACCTCTTCATTCCAGGAATCGGCCTCTCCTTCCGCCTTTTCAAGCGGAATGCCGTGCAGGTGCTTCAGGTAGAAGTAATGCGAATCAGAATCGGTAAAGCAGGCATTGATTCCACTGTTGCCGATTTTCCCGGTCCATGCGCCATGGATCGGCAGGGCATCGCCAGCGTGTGCCGCGCTGGCCGCCAGCAGTGCGAGAGCTGCAATTTGTTTCATGCAGTCTTAGCCGAACATGTAGCGAACCAGCAGGCCGATAGGGAACCACATGCCGAACTGGATTGCGAGGGCGATGAACAAGGCTTGGTTCGATGGGCGCAGGCCGCCGGCGGCACCTTCCGAAATCGTGCGCGTCATCGCTGCATGGGCGACTTCACGCAGCGTCATGCCGGTGGTGGCCACTTCGGTAATGGTTTCGGCCAGGGGGATGCGCGAAGTCAGGCTGGCGAGCAGCCATGGCAGCGGTTTGGGCAGGCCGGATTGCAGGTTCAGGAAGCCGCGCCAGCCGCTCAGGAATTTTTCAGAGAGTGGGCGACCCGGTTCGTAATTGACGCTGCGCAGGAAGCTCTCCAGGATTCCTGCACCCAAGCGGGCGATCAGGCCCGACTGGCTTTCCACGACGCGCGCCAGGATGCCCTGCAAGCCAAGCTTATACGCCATCATGCCGGTCATGCCGACCGCGATCATGAAGGGCGCTGCGACGAAGGCAGCGTAGATCATTGCCGAGCCATGGCTGCTACCGAGTTCGCTGCGGAACAACAGCGTGACGCCCAGTGCGTTGACGATCACCGCAGCAAGCACGGCCAGCACGGTGCGCACGATGCCGGCACCGGCGCCACGGGTGACATCGCCCGCCAGCTGCTTGGCGAGGGCGATCTTGTCGATACTGCTGTTTTCTTCGTTTGACGGTGTCAGGACTTGATTCATGGCCAGCGCAATAGTTGTTTAAAGTTTGGCATTTTAAACAACTAGGGCGGGAATCGGCGCTTTTATTGGATTCAGTGCGCCGGTGCGGATTTTGGACTGTAGCTCGAGCCGGGAGGAGCCCAGAACAGCGGGCCTTTCGGGGAGATTTGCAGGTTGTCGCTCAGACCCTGCTTTTTCAGCTCCCGGCGCAAGCCTTCCACGCCGTCATCGCTCTCGATGATGAAGGCTTCGTCGATCACGTCGCCGTAGTGGCGGTTGGTGGTTTCGATCGCCAGTTCGACCAGGTCGCCGTCGGCTTCAATGCTCCACAGGTGCACGTCTTCGTCTTCGGCGAAAGTCTTGAAGCGCCAGGTGCCTTTGTCCGTCTGCACGAACTGGATCGTGTCGAATTGCTCGTCGGTGGCTTCGGTTTCTTCGTCGTTGATAAAGCTGCTCTTGATGGTCAGCAGGAACAGGACTAATACGCTTTTCATGGGGTCGCCGTTTTGTGCAGGTAATACGCCATTGTAAGGGAGAGGCTCGCGTACGCGCATTTACTAGCGCCTGCCGGACCTGTCAACCCCATATTCCTGCTAGTTATCGGCGAAGCGCCATCTCCATAAACTTCATTCCGTCGACACACACAACGTAGCGACAGCAGCAAACCAAACCACTATTAACTTTATGGAGAAATAAAATGACCCGTATCCTGAACCTGCAAGCCATGACCTCCTACCGCCCAATCGACGAAGACGGCGGCAGCACCTCCAGCGGCAACGGCTGCGCATGCTCGACCGCCAGCGCTGCCCTGTGCTTCATGGGCGACGAAGTGGTTGCCATCTAAGGCAAGCGTCGACCACCGGCAGGCAGTGGCGCGGACGTCGCGCCGCTGTCTGCGCCATACAGGAGAGAACCATGTCCCGCATCCTCAACCTCCAGGGCTTGTCGATCAAAACAGGTCTCGACGAAGACTCCAGCAGCACCAGCAGCAATCAGTGCTGCGCCTGCTCGACCCCGAGCGAATGCGCCTGCTTCATGGGCGAAGAATTCATCGCACTCTGAGCAATCCCGGCAAGGCGGCACGAGGCCGCCGATAGCATTTTCCTCTTCCCAATCATCTTCAGCTTGGTAGGCACAACATGTCAGAATTCGTAATCAAGGACAAATTCATTTATTCGCTGGCGGACAAGAGATACTATGAAACGCTGACACGCTACCAGGCGCAGCACGACGACTTCTGCCTTGGCCTGAAGCGCCGCCTGCCGCAGGACTGGGTCATGCAGCGTCACGAGCTGTGGATGCACTGCATGCCGCCGCAATACCAGTACCCCGACCAGGGCTGGAAAATCCACCTGTCGGCCACTCCCGCGCACGCACCGGCGATCCTGAATACTGCCGCCGCCATCCTGGTCCAGGCGAATGTGCCGTTCAAGTTCGTCGCCGACAAAATGCTGCTGAGCCTGTCGCTTGGCAAGCGCTGGTCGCGCGGCGCGGCAGGCAAGTTCATGGCCATCTATCCCAAGGACGCCGAGCAATGCGAGCGCCTGCTCGAAGCGCTGCACCAGGCTACCATCGGCTTCCACGGCCCCTACATCCTGTCCGATCGCCGCTACAAGGACAGCAAGGTGGTGTACTACCGCTACGGCGGCCTGCGCAGCACGCGCCGCATCGGCACCGACGGCAGCAAGACCCACGTCATCCTCGACCAGGACGGCAACTATGTGCGCGATGAGCGCACGCCATTCTTCAACCTGCCGGCAGGCGTGGTCGATCCGTTCCAGCAGGACCAGCACATGCAGGACGGCGGCGAAGAAGGTACGCTGAAGAAGGGCCGCTACAAGATCGACTCCGTGCTGGCCTACAGCAATTCCGGCGGCGTTTACCTGGCCACCGACCGCGTCGACGGGCAGCGCGTGGTGATCAAGGAAGCACGCCCCTTCACCAATGTCTCGACGCGCGGCCTGGACGCGGTGCAGTTGCTGAAAAAAGAGCACCGCATCCTGAGCTGCCTGAACGGGCTCGATATCGCGCCGCAGACGGTGGACTTCTTCTTCGACTGGGAGCACGCCTACCTGGTTGAAACCTATCTCGACGGCGCGCGCGACTTCCGCAGCTATATGGGCGCGGTGTCGCTCAGCCTGCGCACGCGGCCGGAGCCGGACGCCGGCCAGAAATTCTTCACGCGCTTTTGCGAAGTATTCCGCCAGCTGACGGCCATCGTGCAGGAACTGCATCGTCGCCACATCGTATTCGGCGACCTGTCGATGGCCAATGTGATGATCAGCGCACAGCCGGACAGCGACGCCATCAAGGTGCGCCTGATCGACTTCGAAGGGGCGCACGAAGCCCAGGTCGACCTGGCCGCCCACTTGTTCACGCCCGGCTTCTCGCCGGACGAATTCGGCTCGCGCGGCGTCACCTCGTCGGATGACGACCTGTACGCGCTGGGCGCACTGATGATGGCCGGCCTGTTCCCCATGAATATGCTGTTGACCCTGGACCGCAGCGCCCATAAGCGCTTCCTCGACGCCATGAGCGCCGACTTCGGCTTGCCCGCCCGCCTGCGCCAGGTGATCGAGGGCTTGATGTCGCCGCGCGACCAGCGGCCGGCGCTGGCGGAAGTGGCGCAGGCGCTGGTCGAGCCGTACAGCCTGCCGGCGCCGGTGATCCGCAGCGATGCCTTCAGCACGGAAGGCGCGCACGCCATGCTCGAGCAGATGATGCGCTATATCGATTCCACCGCCGACTTCGAGCGCTATGACCGCCTGTTCCCGGCCGATCCGGAAGTGTTTTCCTCCAACCCGCTCAGCCTGGCGCATGGCGCCTGCGGCATCGCCCTGGTGCAGCACCGCGTGCGCGGCAGGGTGGACAGCGCGGTCCTGGACTGGATCAAGCGCATCCCGCTCAAGCGCGACGCCTACTCGCCCGGCCTGTACAGCGGCCTGAGCGGCATTGCCTGGTTCTGGCTGGAACTGGGCGAGGAAGAGCGGGCGCGCGCCACCCTGGCGCTGGCTGAACAGCATCCTTACCTCAAGCAAAGTGCCGACGTCTACCATGGCGCCGCCGGCTGGGGCATGACGCAGCTGCATTTCTTCGAGCACTTCCGCGAGCCGCAGTACCTGGCGGCAGCGGTCAGCGCCGGCGAATACCTGTTGCAAAGCCGGGAGGCCATGGCGGAAGGACAGTGTGCCTGGCGCACCCCGCTTGGCCTGTCCGCCAGCTATGCGCACGGGGCGGCCGGCATCAGCGCCTTCCTGCTGTACCTGCACCTGGCCACCGGGCGCGCCGACTTCCTGCAGGCGGGCGAGGAAGGGCTAGCCTGGGTCATCGCCGGCGGCGTCGGCAATGAAGATGGCGGCCTGAGCTGGCTGGCGCGCGACACCACGCCCTCGCTGACGCCGTACTGGCGCTGGGGCAGTTCGGGCATTGCCCGCACCTTGCTGCGCTACTGGCACGTCACCGGCAAGGAAGAGTATGCCGCCATCATCGACCGCGCCATCATCGATGCCGACCGCAAGTATGCGATCTACCCGGGCTATTTCTTCGGCCTGGCCGGCATTGCCGAGCTGTTCCTCGACCTGACCCGCTTCGAACGCTGGCGCGAGCAGGCCGAGAGCAGCGTGGCGCGCCTGTTCTCGGGCGTCATGCTGTACGCCCTGGAAGAAGAGGCCGGCACGGCCTTCCCCGGCGAATCGCTGGGCCGCATCAGCTGCGATTTCGGCACCGGCAGCGCCGGCACCGCGCTGGTCCTGCACCGCCACCTGACGCGCTGCGGCCCATCGCTGACGGTGGACAGCCTGCTGCCCGGCTGGCCTGCAGAAGACCGTTAATCCCTCAACCGCAGGCCGCTGGTCGGCCTGCCAGTTTTTCGGAAGACAATCATGGATATCAAGACTGAGCAAGCGCCGGGCGTGATGGCGACCCTGAAACAGATGCTGCCCTTTGGCCGGCGCTTTGCCGGGCGCATTATGCTGAGCCTGCTACTCATCCTGCTGGCGGGCGCCATCCAGCTCACGCTGCCGCTTGGCATCCGGCACCTGTTCGACCAGCTGGTGACCACGCAAGACCGCTCTGGCCTGCACGTGCTGTCGATCTTGCTGGTCGGGGTGTTCGTGCTGCGTGCCGGCCTGGCGTTCTGGGGCCAGTACCTGTTGCAGCTGACGGGCGACAAGATCACCAACGACATCCGGGTTGCCCTGCTGCGGCATTACCAGCGGCTGCCGATCGCTTACCACCACCGCAACCGGATCGGCGAATTCATCTCGCGCCTGTACAGCGACGCCCCGGAAATCCGCAACGTGGTCACCAACCTGACCGTCAACGGCACCATCAACCTGGCCCAGCTGGTGGGCGCCAGCGTGGTGATGCTGTACATGAACTGGCGGCTCGGACTGGTGGTGCTGGCGCTGTGCCCGGCCACCACGGTGGTGGCCAACCTGTACGGCCCGTATTTCCGCCAGGTCTCGGCGCAGATCAAGGCATCGTTGTCGGGCGCAGTGGCGTATGCCCAGGAAACCGTGGCAGGCACGCATGTGGTGCGCATCTTCGGCGCCGACGGACGCGACGTGGCGCGCTTTGCCGACCAGATGGACGGCCACCTGGAGATGGCCGGCAAGGGGCGGCGCGCCGATGCCAGCTATATGGCGATCGTGACCCTGCTGACCGTGGTCTCGACCATCGTCCTGTTCTGGTATGGCGCCACCGAGGTGCTGGCCAGCCGCATGACGGTCGGTTCGCTGGTGGCCTTCTTCCTGTATTCCCAAGGCGTCAACCAGAGCATTACCGTGCTGGCGCAGCAGTATTCCACGATCAACCAGTCGCTGGGCGCCTCGGCCAGGGTGTTCGAACTGCTGGCCGAGCCGACCGAAACGGAAGACCCTTGGCAGGGCCAGCAGTTCACCGCGCGCCGCGCCACCATCGAGTTCAAGGACGTGAGTTTCCGCTACCACGATTCGGTGCCGGTGCTGGAGAAGGTGAGCTTCCGCGCCCTGCCGGGCCAGACAGTGGCGCTGCATGGCCGCAGCGGCATCGGCAAATCGTCGCTACTGGGCCTGCTGCCGCGCTTTTATGCGCCAACCTCCGGCACCATCTGCATCAACGGCATCGACATCACGCAATATTCGCTGGCGTCGCTGCGCTCGGCCATTTCGATGGTGTCGCAGGACGTGTTCCTGTTCTCCAGTTCGGTACGCGAAAACATCCGCTATGGCCGGCCGGATGCCACCGACGCCGAGGTGGAGCAGGCGGCGCGCGACGCCAACGCACACGACTTCATCCGCGGCCTGAAGGATGGCTATGACACGGCAGTCGGCGAGCGCGGCGTGCAGCTCAGCGGCGGCCAGCGGCAGCGCATTGCCATCGCCCGTGCGCTGCTGCGCGATGCGCCGATCCTGATCCTGGACGAGGCCACCTCCGCCGTCGATGGCGAGACCGATGCCCTGATCCATGCGGCACTGGAGCGCCTGACAGCCAACCGCACCACCCTGGTGGTGGCGCACCGCATGAGCACCATCGAACGCGCCGACGCCGTGGTGCACTTGGAAGCCGCGGCCGGCATGCAGTTCAGCCGTGAAGCCGCCTGACCCTGAAAGGACGCCATGAAGCTGATCGCCATCCTCACCCTTGCTGCCGGCCTGCAGGCGCCGGCCGGCGCCGCGCCGGGCGTGCAGCCGGGCGCCTCGATCGAGGGCATTACCGAATACCGCCTGGAGAATGGCTTGCGGGTGCTGCTGGCGCCGGATCCGTCGCGGCCGACCGTGACCACCAATATCGTCTACCAGGTAGGTTCGCGCCATGAAAACTACGGCGAAACCGGCATGGCCCATCTGCTGGAACACTTGCTGTTCCGGCCTTCGCAGAAGTTCAGCGGCAAGGACGGCGTGCCGACGCCGCTGCAACTGCTGAACGGCATGGGCGCCCGCTTCAATGGCAGCACCTGGTACGACCGCACCAGCTACCACGCCACGTTTCCCGCCGGCGGCAGCAACCTGGCGCGCATGCTGGACCTGGAAGCGGACCGCATGAGCGGTGCCGCCATCGCCCGCGACGACCTGTGGAACCCGCACACCGGCAAGGGGGAAATGACGGTGGTACGCAACGAATTCGAACTGGCCGAGAGCGACCCGTTGCGGGTTACCGGCGAACGGGTGCGGGCCGTGGCCTACGACTGGCATAACTATGGCAAGGCGGCAATCGGCGCCCGCTCCGATATCGAACAGGTCGACATCGAGCGCCTGCGCGCCTTCTACCAGCGCTACTACCAACCGGACAATGCGGTGCTGGTGGTGGCCGGGCAGTTCGAGGAAAAGGCCGCGTTGCAGCAGGTGCGGGCGGCGTTTGGCGCGATCCCGCGCCCGGCCCGCACCCTGCCTGCCACTTATACGGTGGAACCGGCGCAGGACGGCGAGCGCAGCGTGACAGTGCGGCGCAGCGGCGGCGTGCAGCTGGTCAGCGCCGGCTACCACATCGCGCCGGCCGGCCACAGCGACGGGGCTGCGCTGGAAGTCTTGCTGCGCATCCTGGCCGACGCGCCGGGAGGCCGCCTGCACCAGGCACTGGTGGCCGGAGGCCTGGCCACCAGGCTGCAGCTGGTGGACAGCGCGACGCGCGAGCCCGGCTTCCTGCAGCTCGGGGCGGTGGTGGCCAAGGATGCCGCCCTCGAGCCGGCCCAGGAGGCGCTGCTGCGTGTGCTGGAAGGCATGCGCGAGCGGCCCGTGACGGCAGCCGAGGTGGCGCGCGCGCGCCAGCAATTGCTGAAAGGTTTCGAGCAGACATCGGCCGACAGTGCGCGCCTGTCGCTGGCCTTGACCGATGCCTTGGCAGCCGGCGACTGGCGCCTGTTCTTCCTGCAGCGCGACCGCATCGCCAGGGTCGATGCCGCTGCGGTGCAGGCGGTGGCAGAGAAATACTTCAGGCCCAGCAACCGGACGCTGGGCCGCTTCATTCCCACCGAACAGCCGGAGCGGGTCCAAGTGCCTGCCAGTGCCGCGCTGGAAGCGGCGCTCGAGCACTACCACGGGCGCGCTGCCGTGCGCCAGGGGGAAGCGTTCGAGGCCAGCCCGGCTGCCATCGAAGCCCGGGTGGAGCGGCTGGCGCTGGCGAACGGCATGCAGGTGGCGCTGTTGGCCAAAGCCAGCAAGGGCGGCACGGTGCACCTCGCGCTGAAGCTGCGCCTGGGCAGCGAAGCCAGCCTGCATGGCAAGAGCGAGGTCGGACCGTTCGCGGCTGCCTTGCTGGCCATGGGCACCCAGTCGACTTCGCGCCAGCAGTTGCGCGACGCGCTGGATGCCTTGCAGGCGACCGTGAGCTTCCAGGGCGGCGCCGACAGCGCCAGCGTGTCCGTGCAGACCGTGCGCGAGCACCTGCCGGCCGTACTGGCGCTGGTGGCCGAGCAGTTGCAGCGCCCGGCCTACCCCGAGCAGGAATTCCTGCAGTACCAGCGCGAACGCGTGGCGCGTACCGAGCAGGCTGCAAGCGAACCGCAAGCCCTGGCAGCCAATGCCTTCCAGCGCCTGCTCAATCCCTTTCCGCCGGGCCACCCGCTGCACACGCCGGCCCTGCCGGACAGCGCGGCGGCGCAGAAGACCGTCACGCTGGAGCAGGTGCGCGCGTTCCACCGCCAGTTGTACGGCGCGCAGGATGCGACGCTGGCGGCGGTGGGCGATTTTGATGCGGCGCAGCTGAAGGAGCAGCTGGCGGCGCTGTTCGGCAACTGGCGCTCGGCCCAGCCTTATGCCAGGATGGCGCGCGCCTACCAGGCGGTGCCCGGTGCGCGGCGCCAGATCGACACGCCGGACAAGGCCAGCAGCGTAGTGATGGCGGCCTATCCCTTGGCCATGCGCGATGACGATGCGGCATTCCCGGCCATGCTGATAGCCAACTATATGCTGGGCGGCGGCGTCATGCGCAGCCGCCTGGCCGACCGCCTGCGCCACGCGGAGGGCCTGTCCTACACGGTCGGGTCGCAGCTGCTGGTGCCGGCGCGCGACGGCGCCGCGCTATGGCTGGCGACGGCCAGCAGTGCGCCGCAAAACAGCGGCAAGGTGGAAGTGGCCTTGCTGGAAGAACTGGGCCGCGCGGCGCGGCAGGGCTTCACGCAGGCCGAACTGGACGCCGCCAAGCTCGCCTGGGCCCAGGCCCGCCAGGTGGCGCGCAATGCGGATGCGGGCCTGGCCGGCATGCTGTCGGAATACCTGTCGCTGGGACGCACCATGGAATTCGACCGGGCGCTGGAAGCGCGCGTGGCCGGGCTGGCACTGGATGAAGTCAACCAGGCGGCGGCGCGGCTGCCGGCAGCGGACAGCCTGGCCGTGGTGAAGGCGGGCGACTTTCGTCCTTCAATGCTGGCGCAGCGCGCGCAGGGAAGCGGCAACGTCAACCCATAAGGCCACTGCCGTTTCGACCCCGACCTCGCGCGGCGGGGCGAAACGGCGCAGCACCAGGCCGGCCTGGCGCAGCATGCGCTCGACGGCCGTGGTGGTCACCGTCACATACTGTGCGATGCCCTGGCGCTCGCCAAAGGCGATGACCTCGCGGATCGACTGCAGCGTATGCGCGGAAAAGCCGAAGCCCGCCGCACCTTCTCCCTCCATCACGAAACGGCTGAGCTCCCAGACCTGTGGATCGTTCGGCGCCGCCTGGCCGCCCAGCAGCTCGGCAAACACATCCTTCAACATATACGGGCCATCGGTCGGCAGCAGGCGCCAGCAGCCGCACAGCAGGCCGCCTTCTTCGCGCAACAGCATGTAGTGGGGATCGATGGCGTCGAAGCCGTCGATCTCCATGCCCCCCAGCACGGAGACATCCCAGCCGCGGCGTTCGCGGAAGGCGCGGGCACGCATCTGGTGCATGGCGACCAGGGTCGATTTCGGGAAGGCACGGCGGGCGGCGATTTCGATTTGCAGCGGCATCTCTGGCTCCTTTGGTTGAAGTGACAGGACCATTTTTATGCGCGTCGCATACGGCGGGAACTAGCAGATCTGCTAGTTCCCTCGGTTCGTTGACAAAAAGCTACATTGGTGATTGAATGTTGGTATTGCTTAAATAATAATCTCTATTTTCAATTGGCAAGCTGGGTGCGGACGAAGGGGAGGCAAGGTGCTGGAACTGGACCAACTGCACACGTTGATGGAGGCGCAAAGCGATACGCAATGGGCGCAAGCCCTGGCTGAGCTTGCAGCCCAACTGGGTTTTGAATATTCCTTGTTCGGCGTGGTGCCCAACAAGGCGCAGCCGCTGGAATCGGCTTTTCTTGTGAGCAATTACCCAAGCGAATGGCGCGCCGCCTACGACAAGCTGCAGCTGCATGCGGTGGATCCGACGGTCAGCCATTGCCTTGGCAGCGGCTTGCCCATCATCTGGCAGCCGGCCAGTTTCCAGGGCGAGCGCCAGCAGCAGTTCTACGAGCAGGCGGCCAGTTATGGCTTGCGCTCGGGCGTGACCCTGCCGGTGCACGGGCGCTCCGGCGAATTCGGCATGCTGAGTTTCGTCAGCGACCAGCAGCAGCGCACGGCCGGCGCCGGCCAGCTCGACACGCTGGCCAGCCTGTCCCTGATCCGCGACTACGCCCAGGAATCGGCGCGCAAGTTCACGTCTGCCAAGGGGGCGCCGGCGCCGGCGGTCAAGCTGACGGCGCGCGAGCTCGAATGCCTGAAGTGGGTGGCGGCCGGCAAGTCATCGTGGGAAGTGTCACGCATCCTGGGCCGCTCGGAAGCCACCGTCAACTTCCACCTTGCGAACATCATGCGCAAGTTCGATGTCAGCACGCGCCAGCAGGCCATTGTCAAATCCATCGCGGCCGGCCTGGTCACGCCCGAATAAGGAGGCGCGGCGGCGCGCGGCTGCCAGGTCGATTTCGCTGATGTGCATGTCCAGGTAGAGCGACAGCAGGATCGCCAGCGGGGCCGGCACCCAACTGCCTTGTTCGATGCGGCTGCCTTGCGACTGGGTGACGCCGAACTGGGCCCAGAACTCGCCTTGGGTTTCGCGCCGGGATAAACGCAGCCAGCGCAATTGCTCACTGACGGCGCGCCTTGCCAGCCGCGCGGGAATTCGGCTCATAGGGGTGATGTTCCTGAAGGGATCGGGGTTCAAGCTTAGCACCGGCGGCCGCGCCGTCGAGCTAGCAGATCTGCTAGTTCCCGCCGTATGCATGGTGCATAAAAATGAAGGCTCTTCGATCCCACCACAAGGAGCCATCATGCAGCTGAACATCGAAATCGCGGAACGCAACGCCTTCCTGCAGTCGGACCTGTTTGCCATGCACCGCCTGCGCGCCAAGGTATTCAGCGAGCGCATGGGCTGGAAGGTGCCGGTCCTGAGCGGCATGGAAATCGACGGCTACGATGCGATGGACCCTTACTACATGATGATGCGCGAGGAGGGCGGCATGCTGCGCGGCTGCTGGCGCCTGCTGCCGACCACAGGTCCGTATATGCTGAAGGACACCTTCCCGGAGTTCCTGCATGGCCAGCCGGCGCCGGAAGACCCGCAGGTCTGGGAGCTGAGCCGCTTCGCGGTCGAGGCCGACGGCGTATCGAGCTTCGGATTTTCCGCCATGACCATGCAGTCGATCGCCGAGATCATCCGCTACGGCCACCGGCACGGCGTGTCCCAGTATGTCACCGTGACGGCCACGGCGATCGAGCGCATGCTGCGCCGCGCCGGCCTGGTCACCCGCCGCCTTGGCGCTCCCCTCACCATGGGGCGCGAGAGCGCGGTCGCCATCTACGTCGACATCGAAGCGTCGATGGAATCGCTTGGCCTGGCGCGCACCACCTTGCTGAACTAGCAGATCTGCCAGTGGCGCCGGCAGCGGCGCCGCCCCTACACTGTGGCGACCAATTCCAAGTACCGCTCCATGACGAATTTCGACAAGAAGCCCATTGCCGCGGCAGTGGGCATGGCCATGCTGTGCCAGCTGGGCACAGCCGCTGCGCAGGAGGTGCCGCTCGGCGCCGATCCCAATTCGCGTTCGGCGTTTGACACCAAGATGTACCGGGTGGAAGTCAAGACCCGCCCGCAAAGCGACCTTGACCTGCGCCGCAACGCTACGGTGGCCAGGCAGACTTTTGGCCGCGAGGAGATCGACAAGTTCGGCGACAACAGCCTGAATGAGGTGGTGCGCCGCCTGCCCGGCGTGGATATCCAGAACGGCCAGCCGCGCCTGCGCGGCCTGGGCGCCGGCTATACCCAGATCCTGCTCAATGGCGAGCCGGCGCCCAACGGCTTCTCGCTGGAGCAGCTCAACCCGGCGCAGGTGGAGCGCATCGACATCCAGAAGGCCGCCACCGCCGACCAGAGTGCGCAGTCCATGGCCGGCAGCATCAATATCGTGCTGCGCAGCGTGCCGAAAAAAGTCCAGCAAAGCGTGCGCATCGGCATGGCCTACGGTGTCGAGCATCCCACGCCCAATGCCAGCGCCCTGTATAGCGCGCGGGCCGGCGACCTGTCCTATTCGCTGCCGCTGTCGGCCTACGAATACCATGGCCGGGCCGACATGCGGGCCAGCCGGCTGGTGCCGCAAGCCGGCGCCGACACCGGCTTCGCGCGCCAGCTGGCCGCCCAAGATATGTGGGGCCACAGCGTCAACACCTCGCCGCAGCTGAACTGGCGCATCGACGAAGAGCAGGGCCTGAACCTGCAAGCCTTGCTGCAGCGCTCCGACTGGCACAGCAAGGTGCAGTTCGATAACCTGGCGGCCAGTTCGCCGGCGCTGTTCGAGGACCCCAGCCGGAATTCGGGCAGTTCCCGCAACCATCGCCTCAGCGGCCAGTGGCAGCGGCGTTTTGCTGCCGACCGCAAGCTGGAGCTGAAATTTACCGGTGGCGAGGCTGCCAATGATTTCGACAACCAGACTTTCCGCGCGGGCCAGCCCTACCGCCGCAGCGTGGGCGACAGCCGCGACCGCAGTTTCACCCAGTCGGGCAAGGTCGGCCAGCTGGTGGGGGAGCAGCACCGGCTGTCGGCCGGCTGGGAACTGGAGACCAGGCGCCGCGACGATGAGCGCCGCATCACCGTGCTCGGGGCCGACCAGTTGCCGGGGATCGACGGCTTGCCGCTGTCAGCCCGCATCAGGCGGCAAGCCTGGTACCTGCAGGACGAGTGGGAACTGTCCGAACAGTGGCTGCTGTACGGCGGCATACGGCGCGAAGCGATCACCACGCGCAGCGACACGCTGGAGCGCCCGGTACGCAACCACAGCGCGGTGCTGTCGCCTTTATTGCATATCAATTTCAAGCCCGATGCCAAGGGACGCGACGTGCTGCGCGCCAGCCTGACGCGCAGCTACAAGGCGCCGGACCTGTATGCCATGCTGGCGCGGCCCACCCTGAGCAGCATCTACCCCTTGCCGAGCCAGGGCAACGATTCGGTGGCAGCCGACCGGGTCGGCAATCCCTTGCTGCGGCCAGAACTGGCAAGCGGCCTTGACCTGGCCTACGAACACTACTTCAACGGAGGAGGCTTGTTCAGCATTGGCGTGTTCCACCGCCGGGTGAAAGACCTGGTACGCAATGTCACCACGCTGGAAGATCCCGACTGGGCCAGCGTGCCGCGCTGGGTCAGCCGGCCCGTGAACCTGTCGCGCGCCAGCAGCAGCGGCGTCGAGCTGGAGCTGAAAGGCCCGGCGGCGCAATTGCTACCCGGATGGATCGATCCGAAGACGCGCCTCGAGCTCAGGGGGAGCGTGAACTTTTACAAGAGCAAGGTGGATGCTGTGCCTTTGCCCAACAGCCGCCTGGATGGCCAGCAGCCCTGGTCCGGCACTTTCGGCTTCGATTACCGGGCGCGCAGCCTGCCGCTGGCAGTGGGCGCCAACCTGTCTTATACGCCCGGCTATGTCACGCAGCAGACCATGTCGCAGGCGCTGGCGCTGACCCACAGCCGGGCCATCGACCTGTATGCGCAATGGACGCTGAACCCGCAAGCCAGCCTGCGCCTGGGAGCCACCAACGCTGCCTCGCAGTGGTCGGGGCGCACCACTACTTCCGAGGATGGGGCGATGCTGGAGGTGGCGAAGAAATCGCGTCCAAGCTACACCTTTGCGCTGGAAATCAAACTGTAGCCGGCCGCTGTTCAGCACCCGCAGGCGGGTTCGCGGCCGCTGGTGTGCGCGGCCTTGCGCAGCAAGCTGCCCTCTCCTGTGCCGGAGGAGAGGTAAAGACGTTCGTCGTAGCCGCAATTGTCGTCGGGGATGGCCAGCAGCAGGTCGCCCTTGCCGTCGCCATCCAGGTCGCCGGCCCAGTAGACGACGGGCGTGGTGTCGCCTTCGTAATGGCCAAGCGCGTCAACGGCGAACAGGAACTGTTTGGCGGAGTCGCCGGTAAGGTGGTAGCGCTTGCGTCCTTCGGCCGTTTTCACCCAGGACAGCACCAGCGGCTGCGCTCCTCCGGGCAAGCTCCATTTACCCAGCTTGCGCAACTTTTCGTACTGGGGGCTGCCGAAATACTGCTCGTCGTTCATCGCGTGCCAGGTGACGACCTTGCCGGGCTTGAGCGGCAGGTTGGCGAATACCGCGCGCGACTTGCCGTCGATGGCGACGCTGTCCAGGCTTTCATCTTCGTCCAGGATATTCTTGGCGCTGCCTGTGCCGACATCAACGCCGACGGGGCGCAGTTCGCATTCCAGCTTCCGGCAGAACAGTCCCAGCCAGGCCGCATTGCGCGGAATGGAATTCGGCACGAATGACCGGGTGCTGTCGATGATGACAGCCGTATCGGCCGCGCCGGCAGTGCCGGCGCAAGTGAGCAGCAAAGCGGCTAGCGAGCGTCGCATCAGGCGTGGTACTCGATGATCAGAGGTGCATGGTCGGAGAACTTTTCGTCCTTGTAGACCGACACGGTATGCGCCTTGGATGCGATGCCAGGGGTGGCGACGTGGTAGTCGATGCGCCAGCCCACGTTCTTGGCGTAGGCCTGGCCGCGGTTGGACCACCAGGTGTATTGCTCGGGGCGCTGGTCGAGGCCTCGGTGCACGTCGACGTAGCCGACTTCGTCGAACAGCCTGGTCATCCAGGCGCGTTCTTCGGGCAGGAAGCCGGAGTTCTTCAGGTTGCCCTTCCAGTTTTTCAGGTCGATCTCTTTGTGGGCGATGTTCCAGTCGCCGCAGATCACGAACTCGCGGCCTTCGGCGCGCAACTGCTGCAGGTGAGGCAGGAACAGGTCCATGAAGCGGAACTTGGCCAGCTGGCGCTCTTCCGACGAAGAGCCGGACGGGCAGTACACCGAAATAACGGTCAGGTTGCCAAAGTCGGCGCGCACGTAGCGGCCTTCGGCATCGAACTCGGGGCTGCCGAAGCCGATCATCACCCGGTCAGGCGCCACCTTGCTGTAGATGCCGGTGCCGGAATAGCCTTTCTTTTCCGCGTAGTGGAAGTGGCCGTGGTAGCCGTGCGGGTTGAGGAATTCCTCGGTCATGTCCGGCGCCTGCGCCTTCAATTCCTGCACGCAGATGATGTCGGCGTCGATCGTCCCCATCCAGTTGAAAAAGCCCTTCTTGGCGGCGGAGCGGATACCGTTCAGGTTTGCGGAAATGATTTTTGGCATAGGTGTTCCGGTTAAAATATCGGCACTTTGAACAGAGATGGGTGCACTATGAGCAATTTGAGGCAAGAGTTTATCGCGTTTTCCGTACAGGCGGGAGTGCTGAAATTCGGCGAGTTTACGACCAAAGCAGGGCGGCAATCGCCCTATTTCTTCAACGCCGGCCTGTTCCATGACGGCGCGACCTTGGCCCGCCTGGCCGACTTCTACGCCCAGACCCTGCTGGACTCCGGCGTTGAATTCGACATGCTGTTCGGCCCGGCCTACAAGGGCATCACCCTGGCCTCCGCGACCTCGATGGCGCTGGCAGGCAAAGGCCGCAACACCTCCTTCGCCTACAACCGCAAGGAAGCCAAGGACCACGGCGAAGGCGGCACCCTGGTGGGCGCCAAGCTGACTGGCAAGGTTGTCATCATTGACGATGTGATCTCGGCCGGCACTTCGGTGCGCGAATCCGTGGAGATGATCCGCAACGCTGGCGCCGAGCCTTGCGCCGTGCTGATCGCGCTCGACCGCATGGAGCGCGGCGGCAAGGATGGCCAGATGTCCGAGCTGTCGGCGGTGCAGGAAGTGAGCAAGAACTACGGCATCCCGGTGATCTCGATCGGCAACCTGTCCGACCTGTTTGCCTACCTGTCGGCCGATCCATCGCTTGCACAGTACAAGGACGCGGTAGCCGCATACCGCAGCAAGTACGGCGTGGAATAAGCCGCGCTGGCGCCAGCCGGGCGTTGTGCTAGACTGTGATTGCTTCCTTACAACATTTAGATCGAGGAAAGTAATGAACATCGCAACGCTCAAGGTGTACGGCGACGAAAGCGCGGTCGCAGACGTGCGGGACGGGCTCCCCAGCGAGCCCGAAAGCGACTGGAAGAAGGGCGACACCAGCCCGACCGGCCGCACCCGCCTTGACCACGGCTTTTACGCCACGCTGGGCACCGACCCCGATCCGGACGGCCTGATGCGCAAGGTGCGCGCCTACCTGCACGAATGCCAGGCGCGCGGCATCACTTTCGATGTGGCGCCGATCCAGGCTGAATTGCGCGTTGCTTTCGCCCCCGCCGCGCCCAACCAGGGCGCTTCCACCCTTGATTTCACGCTGGCCGACATCTCGCTGTTGCTGGAGATGGGCATCGCGCTGAGCATTTCCTCGTGACCGCATGAACCGATTCGCCGAAGACCGCTTCGCCACATTCAAGGGGCGCAATGGCGCCGAACGCAAGATCCATATCTGGGAGCCCGAAAAGCCTGCGGCCGGCGTGCTGCTGGCCATCCACGGCGGACTTGCGCATGCGGGCGACTATGTGACGCCGGCGCTGTATTTCAAGCAGCACCGTTTTGCTACCGTGGCGTTCGACCTGTGCGGACATGAGAATGCGCGCCGGGTGGATATTCCGGACTTCGGGGTATTTATCGAGGAAGTGGAACTGTTCCTGCATTGGGTCAAGCAGCATTACCCGGGCGTGCCGGTGTTTATCATGGGGCATTCGATGGGAGCGCTGATTGCGACGCGCTTCGGGCTGGAGAGGCTTGAGCGTGATCCGCTGGTGAAGGGCTTTGTGCTGTCGTCGCCTTATTACGTGAATGCGATCAAGGTGCCGGCGGTGCTGGAGAAGCTGTCCGGCGTGCTGGCGGCGCTGGCGCCGACCATGAAGGTGCCGATGGCGTCGCTGACCGATGTGCTGACGCATGATCCGTCGATTACGGCGCGTCATCATCGCGACGAGGCGGACGATGTGCGGGCGCGCGAGTGCACGGTGCGGTTTGGCGTGGCGCTGCAGGGCGCGCAGAAAGGTCTGGCGGAGAAGATGCCGACCTGGCGCTGGCCTTTATACGCGGTCGTTGCTGGGGATGACAAACTGGCTGATCCGAAGGCTACCTTGGACCTGCTGGCGATGATTGATCCCAAGCTGCTGGAGTGCCATGTACAGCATGAGAACTATCACGAGAATTTCAATGAGGTGAATCGCGAGGAGATCTTTGCGGATATTCTTCGCTGGATGTGCGGGCACCTGCCAAAACCGGTAAACCAGGGTCAGACACAAGTGTCTGACCCTGTATGATCTCGCGGCCGCGGTGTTGGTTCTAGTCCTTTGACTTTTGTCGAAGATCAAAATCGCACAACCGCAACCCCTGGCTGTGCCGCAGACGGGGCCTGACCCTGCGGGTCAGACCCAGGATTACAGGGTTTAAGAAGCCAGCTTCTTCTTCAGCAGCTCGGTCAGCTGGGCCGGATTGGCCTTGCCTTTCGAGGCTTTCATCGCCTGGCCGATCAGCGCGTTGATGGCCGCTTCCTTGCCCGCGCGGTACTGCTCAACGGACTTCTCGTTGTTGGCAATAACCTCGTTGACGATAGCTTCCAGCGCGCCGGTGTCGGAAATCTGCTTCAGGCCTTTCTGCTCGATGATCGCATCGACCAGGTTCGGGTCTTCCGACTTGGCTTCCCACATTGCGCCGAATACTTCCTTCGCGATCTTGTTGGAGATCGTGCCGTCGGCGATGCGCTTCAGCATGCCGGCCAGCTGCGCAGGCAGTACCGGCGCTTCAGTGATCTCCACACCTTCGCGGTTCAGGGTCGACGACACATCGCCCATCAGCCAGTTGGCGGCAGCCTTGGCGTTCTCCTTGCCTGCTGCAGCAACCACGGCCTCGAAATAGGTGGCCATGCCCTTGGAGGCGGTCAGTACCAGCGAATCGTATTCCGGCAGCTTGTACTCTTCCACGAAACGCGCGCGCATCACGGCCGGCAGTTCCGGCATGGATGCCTTTACACGCTCGATCCAGTCGGCGCCGATGGTCAGCGGCGGCAGGTCCGGATCAGGGAAGTAGCGGTAGTCCTGCGCGTCTTCCTTGGTGCGCATTTCGCGGGTGACCTTCTTGTCCGGATCGTACAGGCGGGTCGCCTGCACCACCTTGCCGCCGTCTTCGATCAGTTCGATCTGGCGCGCGACTTCCACGTGCACGGCTTCTTCGATGAAGCGGAAAGAGTTCAGGTTCTTGATTTCGCAGCGGGTGCCGAATTCCTTCTGGCCTTTCGGGCGCACGGACACGTTGATGTCGCAGCGGAACGAGCCTTCCTGCATATTGCCGTCGCAGATGCCCAACCACATCACGAGGCCGTGCAGGGCCTTGCAGTAAGCCACTGCTTCGGCTGCGGAGCGGATCTCCGGTTCGGAAACAATCTCCAGCAGCGGGGTGCCGGCGCGATTGAGGTCGATGCCCGACATGCCGTGGTAGTCCTCGTGCAGCGACTTGCCTGCGTCCTCTTCAAGGTGAGCGCGGGTCAAGTTCACGGTGCGCGTGACGAACTGGCCGTCCTTCTCGAAGCCGAAGGTCAGCTGGCCGCCCTGGACGACTGGATCTTCGAACTGCGAGATCTGGTAGCCCTTCGGCAGGTCAGGGTAGAAATAGTTCTTGCGGGCGAAGATCGACTGCGGGGCTACTTTGGCGCCGACGGCGAGGCCGAAGCGGATCGCACGGTCGACGGCTTGCTTGTTCATCACTGGCAGCACGCCTGGCAGCGCCAGGTCGACCGGGCTGGCCTGGGTGTTTGGTTCGGCGCCGAACTTGGTCGGCGAGCCGCTGAAAATTTTGGAGTCGGTAGTGAGCTGTACGTGGTTCTCAATACCGATGACGACTTCCCATTCCATATTCTTTTCCTTAAATCGAAGAAGGCGCGCGTTTATGCCAGTCAGTAGCTTGCTGGAACTGGTGGGCCACATTCAGCAGCTTCGCTTCAGCGAAGTAGTTGCCGATGATCTGCAGGCCGACCGGGCGGTTGGCGTTTATCTCACCTTCGCCGAAACCGCAAGGGATGGACATGCCAGGCAAGCCTGCCAGGCTGGTGGACAGGGTGAAGATGTCGGCCAGGTAGTTCGCTACCGGATCGTCTGCCTTCGAGCCCAGGTCCCAGGCCACGGTCGGTGCCACTGGACCCATGATCACATCGCACTGGCTGCCCAGCACATTGGCGAAGTCCTGCGTGATCTTGCGGCGGATCTTCTGCGCTTTCAGATAGTAGGCGTCGTAGTAGCCGTGGCACAGGATGTAGGTGCCAACCATGATACGGCGCTGCACTTCAGGGCCGAAGCCTTGGGCGCGGCTCTTCTTGTACATGTCCTGCAAATCCTTGTAGCCCTCGGCGCGGTGGCCGTAGCGCACGCCGTCAAAGCGCGACAGGTTGGACGAGGCTTCCGCCGGGGCGATCATGTAGTAGGCAGGGATCGACAGCGCGGTGTTCGGCAGCGAAATGTCGACCAGCGTGGCGCCCAGTTCCACGAACTTGGCCAGCGCGGCGCGCACAGCCTTTTCGACGTCGGCAGCCAGGCCTTCGCCGAAGTATTCCTTCGGCACGCCGATGCGCAGGCCGGCCAGCGGCTTGTCCAGGTCGCGGGTGAAGTCTTCGGCAGCGTTGCCTTGTTCAGCGGACAGGCTGGTCGAATCGCGCTCGTCGAAGCCGGTCATGGCCGACAGCAGCAGCGCGCAGTCTTCCGCAGTTTGCGCCATCGGGCCTGCCTGGTCGAGCGAGGAGGCGAAGGCGATCATGCCGAAGCGCGAGGCGCGGCCATAGGTTGGCTTGATGCCGGTGATGCCGCAGAAGGCTGCAGGCTGGCGGATCGAGCCGCCGGTGTCGGTGCCCGTCACGCCAGGAGCCAGCCGGGCTGCCACGGCTGCGGCAGAGCCGCCCGAGGAGCCGCCTGGAACGGCAGACTTGTCCCACGGGTTTTTCACTGCGCCGAAGGCCGAGTTCTCGTTCGAGGAGCCCATGGCGAATTCGTCGCAATTCAGCTTGCCGAGGGTGACCATGCCGGCGTCCTGGAATTTCTGCACCACGGTGGCGTCGAACGGGCTGACGTAGTTGGCCAGCATCTTCGAGCCGGCGGTCGAGCGCCAGCCTTTGGTGACGAAAATGTCCTTGTGTGCGATCGGCACGCCTGTCAGCGGGGTGGCGGTGCCAGCTGCGATGCGCTTGTCGGCTTCTTCGGCCTGGGCCAGCGTCAGTGCGCGGTCCACGTGCAGGAATGCGTTCAGGTCGCTTTTTTCAATTCGGTCCAGGAAGTGGGTCGCCAGCTGGACAGCGCTGACTTCCTTTTTTTGCAGGAGCTCGGACAGCTCTTTGATTGTTTTGGTGTGCATTCGTTTTCCTCTTTAAACCAGTAAACCGGTGTCAGACCCGCAGGGTCAGACACCAATACGCGGCAGTTGCGGGCCGGGTGTCTGACCCTGCGGGTCTGACACCGCCTTACCGGTTTTACTCGATCACCTTCGGCACCAGGTACAGGCCATCTTCAGTCTTCGGCGCCACTTGCTGGTATTCCTCGCGGCGATTCGGTTCGGTTGCCACGTCTTCGCGCAGGCGCAGGGCAACCTGCATGGCATTGGCCAGCGGGTGGGACAGCGGGGCGACGCCCTCGGTGTCCACGGCCTGCATCTGCTCGGCCAGCGCGAAAATGCCGTTCAGCTTGTCCAGCATATTGGCGGAATGTTCAGCGTCCATCTCCAACTGGGCCAGTTTGGCGATGCGTTCAACGTCGTTCAGTGTCAGGGACATGGAATTGTCAAAATGTAATTTATTGGATTGATTGCCTATCACCAGTTAAATCGCGGCGAACGCCGCATAAATCAACGGTTGCGTGCTCGCACAATAGAGTGGATTTAGGGCAAATAACCTGTAGATTATAAGGTACAATCGCGGGTTAATGCGCTGCTGGTGCTGAACACCCGCCTGGCCGCATCTGACCGGATACCTCATATATAACGAATTTTGCGCACAGCGCCCTACAGGACACTCATGTTTGGTTTTTTACGTCGCTATATCTCGTCTGACCTGGCTATCGACCTGGGTACGGCGAACACCCTGATTTACGTCCGCGGCTCCGGTATCGTGCTGGACGAGCCTTCCGTCGTGGCGATCCGCCAGGAAGGTGGTCCAAACGGTAAGAAAACGATCCAGGCCGTTGGTAAAGAAGCAAAACAGATGCTGGGCAAGGTACCCGGCAACATCGAGGCGATCCGCCCGATGAAAGACGGCGTGATCGCCGACTTCACCGTCACCGAGCAGATGCTGAAGCAGTTCATCCGCATGGTGCACGACTCCAAATTCTTCCGCCCATCGCCGCGTATCATCATTTGCGTGCCTTGCGGCTCGACCCAGGTGGAGCGCCGCGCGATCCGTGAATCGGCCCTCGGCGCGGGCGCATCGCAGGTGTACCTGATCGAAGAGCCAATGGCAGCGGCGATCGGCGCCGGCCTGCCAGTGTCCGACGCGACCGGCTCGATGGTGGTCGACATCGGCGGTGGCACCACCGAAGTGGGCATCATCTCGCTGGGCGGCATGGTGTACAAGGGCTCCGTGCGCGTGGGCGGCGACAAGTTCGACGAAGCGATCGTCAACTACATCCGCCGCAACTACGGCATGCTGATCGGCGAACAGACCGCCGAAGCGATCAAGAAGGCCATCGGTTCCGCTTTCCCAGGCTCCGAAGTCAAGGAAATGGAAGTCAAGGGCCGCAACCTGTCGGAAGGCATCCCGCGCTCCTTCACCATCTCGTCCAACGAGATCCTGGAAGCGCTGACCGACCCGCTGAACAACATCGTCTCCGCCGTCAAGAACGCGCTGGAGCAGACCCCGCCGGAACTGGGTGCAGACATCGCCGAAAAGGGCATGATGCTGACCGGCGGCGGCGCCCTGCTGCGCGACCTGGACCGCCTGCTGATGGAAGAAACCGGCCTGCCGGTGCTGGTGGCAGAAGACCCTCTGACCTGCGTGGTGCGCGGCTCCGGCCTGGCGCTGGAGCGCATGGACCAGCTGGGGTCCATCTTCTCCTACGAGTAAGGTTGAGTAAAAGGGCAGCGGAAGCTGCCCTTATCAATTGGAAGACATGGAATACAGTCCACCGCCACTGTTCAAGCAAGGCGCGTCCGCCCGTTTCAAGATGATGGTGTTCGCGTGCATTTCGATTGCGCTGCTGCTGGCCGATTCACGCGTGAATGCGCTGACGGCAGTCCGGCAGGGCGTCGGCTTTGTCCTCTATCCCCTGCAGAAGATTGCGTTGCTGCCGCGCGACGCCATCAGCGGCATGGGCGACTACTTCTCCACGCTGTCGAAGCTGGAGAAGCAGGTCAGTGTCCTGCAACAGCAACAGATCGCAGCTTCGCAGGCCTTGCAGCAGGCGCAGCTCTACCAGGCTGAGAACAACCAGCTGCGCAAGCTGCTCGATGCGCAGCAGCGCGTGCCTGGCAAGTCGCAGCTGGCTGAAATCCTTTACGAAGCGCGCGATGTTTTCACGCGCAAGGTGATCCTCAACCGCGGCATCCAGCATGGCGTGTCTGCCGGCTTGCCGGTGATCGATAACCAGGGCGTAGTGGGGCAGGTGACGCGCGTGTTCCCGTTCACTTCCGAAGTGACCCTGCTGACCGACAAGGAGCAGGCGATTCCGGTGCAGATCCTGCGCAACGGCCTGCGTTCGGTGGCGGTTGGCCGCGGCCAGTCGGGCAACCTCGATTTGCGCTTCATGGCGCCGACAGCGGACGTGGTGGTCGGCGATATCCTGATTACGTCCGGCATCGACGGCGTCTATCCGGCCGGTCTGGCCGTGGCGCGCGTGGTGCAGGTGGAGAGCAATGCCAGCGGCGCCTTCGGCCGCGTGGTGTGCGCGCCACTGGCCGGTACCGAGCGCAATACCGCGCTGCTGATCCTGATGTCGCTGCCGGAAATGCCGCCGCGCCCTCCGGAAGAAGAGCCGGCCGCCAAGCCGTCGAAGAAGAAAGACAAGGAAAAGGTCAAGGCGGAAGCTGCAGAAGCGCCGAAGGAGGCAACCCGATGAACCGTCCACAATACATCCTGCTGCCTGTCAGCCCGCTGTTCATTTTTTTCAGCCTGTTCTGCGCGGTGCTGCTCAACATGCTGCCGTGGGGCCGCTTCTTCGCGGCGCCGGACTTCGTGGCACTGACGCTGGTGTTCTGGGGTGTGCACCAGCCGCGCAAGGTCGGCATCGGCACCGCGTTCTTCCTCGGCCTCCTGATGGACGTGCACGACGCTTCGCTGCTGGGCGAGAATGCCCTGGCTTATACGCTGCTGTCCTATTTCGCCATCATGCTGCATCGCCGGATCCTGTGGTTCCGCGTGACGACGCAGATCCTGCACGTGCTGCCGCTGCTGTTGCTGGCGCAAACCGTGCAGATGGTGGTGCGCTTCATCGTGGCCGGCAAATTCCCTGGCTGGTTCTTTTTCATTGAAAGCGTGGTGGCAGCGCTGTTGTGGCCATTGGCGACCATGCTGTTGCTGGCGCCGCAGCGCCGCGCCGTGGACAAAGACCACACCCGCCCGATCTGAGCATGACCGAGTTCAAGAATACAGAGCAAGACCTGCACCGCTTCCGGGTGCGACTGTCCGTGCTGGGCGGGCTGGTGTTCTTTTGCTTTTCGCTGCTGCTGGCGCGCTTCATCTGGCTGCAGGTCATCAAGCATAACGACTACATTGCCAAGGCCGAGGATAACCGCATCGCGGTGGTGCCGATCGTACCGAGCCGCGGCCTGATCCTCGATCGCAACGGCGTTGTGCTGGCGCGGAACTACTCTGCGATCACGCTGGAGATTACGCCTTCCAAGCTGGCCGCGCCGATGGAGGACGTGATCGACGAACTGGCCAAGCTGGTGGAGATCACCACCAAGGACCGCCGCCGCTTCAAGAAGCTGATGGAAGAATCGAAAAGCTTCACCAGCGTACCTCTGCGCAGCCGCCTGAGCGATGAGGAAGTGGCGCGCTTCGCCGCCAACCGCTTCCGCTTCCCGGGCGTGGATATCCAGGCTCGCCTGTTCCGCCAGTACCCGCTGGGCGAGGTGGCCTCGCACGTGGTCGGTTATATCGGCCGCATCAATCAGGCTGAATCAAAGGCGCTGGAAGGAACCGAGTACGAAGCCAATTACAACGGCACCGAACATATCGGCAAGGAAGGCCTGGAAAAGAGCTACGAACGGCAACTGCATGGCGTGACCGGCTACGAGGAAGTGGAGCGTACCGCCGGCGGCCGCGCCATCCGCACGCTGTCGCGCACGCCTGCGACGCCGGGCTCCAACCTGATCCTGTCGATCGATATCGAACTGCAGAAGATCGCGGAAGAAGCTTTCGGCGAATACCGCGGCGCGCTGGTGGCGATCGAGCCGAGCACCGGCGACGTGCTGGCTTACGTCTCGCGCCCCGGCTATGACCCCAACCTGTTCGTGGACGGTATCGATGCGCAAAGCTGGAACGAACTGAATACCTCGCTCGACAAGCCGCTGATGAACCGGCCGCTGTCCGGCACTTATGCGCCGGGCTCCACCTTCAAGCCCTTCATGGCGCTGGCGGCGCTGGAAACCGGCAAACGCACCACCAGTCAGGCGATTGCGGACCCGGGCTTCTTCTACCTTGGCACCCACAAGTTCCGTGACGACGTGGTGGGCGGGCACGGCATGGTCGACATGCGCAAGTCCATCGTCGTGTCCTGCAATACTTACTACTACATGCTGGGCCGCGACATGGGTATCGATTTGATCCATGATTTCATGGCGCCGTTCGGCTTCGGCCAGCTTACTGGAATTGATCTGGAAAACGAGAAGAAAGGCGTGCTGCCGTCGCAGGAATGGAAGCGCCAGCGCTTCAAGAAGAACCCGGCGGCAGGCAAATGGGTGGGCGGCGACACGATTTCGGTCTCCAACGGCTCCGGCTACAACAACTACACGCCGCTGCAGGTGGCGCACGCGGTGGCCAACCTGGCCAATAACGGCGTGGTCATGAAGCCGCACCTGGTCAAGATCCTTGAAGACGGCGGTACCCGCAAGCGCACCCTGACCGTGCCCAAGGAAAGCTACCGCATCCCGCTCAAGCAGGCCAACATCGACTTCATCAAGGATGCGATGGTAGGGGTGACCACCGAGCCCGGTGCGACCGGCTACCGCGCCTTCCTGAATGCCGGCTATAGCGTGGGCGGCAAGACCGGCACCGCGCAGGTGGTAGCGATCAAGGCCAATGAAAAGTACAACGCCGCGCGACTGGACGAACGCTTGCGCGACAATGCCTGGTTTACCGCCTTCGCACCGGCAGACAAGCCGAAGATCGTGCTGGCGCTGATCGTGGAGAACGCAGGCTTCGGCGGCGCCGTGGCCGCGCCGATTGCGCGTAAAGTGCTGGACTATTGGCTGCTGGGCAAGCGCCCGACGGAAAAGGAAACGACGCCGGTGCCGAAGGAAGATGCGGTCACCGTGCCGGTGGAAGACCTGCCTGAGGCGGACGTCGATGCCGCTGCCGAGCGACGCGCGCAGCAGCAAGGCCAGGCAGGTGGACAGCCGGCAGCGGCAGCGCCGCAGACGCCTGCACCGGTGCCGCAGGCGCCAGCGCCGGCGGACCAGAAGCCGCCGGCCGGCCCGCCGCGCAAGAGAGAATAAAGGAGGCAGCATGCCGATCAATGAAAGGCGTTCACTGTGGCGGCGCATGCGTCCGTACGTGACGGTATTCGATGGCCCGCTGATGCTGGTCATCGTCCTGCTGCTGGCGACCAGCCTGGTCGCACTGTATTCGGCCAGCATCGGCATTCCCGGCAAGATCGAAGACCAGTTGCGCAACATCGCCATGTCTTTCCTGGTGATGTGGTTCGTGGCGAATATTTCGCCGCAAAACATGATGCGCATTGCGCTGCCGGCCTATGTGGTGACGATTTCGCTGTTGCTTGCGGTGGCCCTGTTTGGCACCATCAAGCTGGGCGCGCGGCGCTGGCTCAACCTGGGTTTCGTGCAGATCCAGCCTTCCGAATTCGCCAAGATCGCAGTGCCGCTGATGCTGGCCTGGTACTTCCAGCAGCGCCACGGGCATATGCGCTGGCATGCATATGCGCTGGGCGCGGTACTGCTGCTGGTGCCGGTGTTCCTGATCGCGCGCCAGCCCGACCTGGGCACGGCGCTGCTGGTGGTGGCGGCCGGCGCCTGCGTGATTTTCCTGGCCGGCCTGGCGTGGAAGGCCATTCTCGCGCTGGTGGTGATGGGCGCTGCCTGCCTGCCGGTGGCCTGGTCGATGATGCACGATTACCAGCGTGAGCGGATCATGACGCTGATCGACCCGACGTCCGACCCTCTGGGCAAGGGCTTCCACATCCTACAGTCGACCATCGCCATCGGCTCCGGCGGCGTGACAGGCAAAGGCTGGACGCAGGGCACCCAGGCCCACCTGGAGTTCATTCCCGAGCGTACCACCGACTTCATCTTCGCCGTGTTTTCCGAGGAGTTTGGCCTGATCGGCAACCTGGTGCTGATGTTCCTCTACTTGCTGCTGATCGGCCGCGGGCTGATGATCGCCTCGGGCGCTCCGAACCTGTTTACCCGCTTGCTGGCGGGCGCGATCACGATGATTTTCTTTACCTATGCCTTCGTCAACATGGGCATGGTGAGCGGCATCCTTCCGGTAGTGGGCGTGCCACTGCCGTTCATAAGCTACGGCGGCACTGCGCTGCTGACACTCGGATTGGCATCGGGCATCCTGATGTCGATCCAGCGACATAGAAAGCTGGTGCAAACTTGAAGAAGCACGCAATCCGACTCCTGCCGCTTGCGGCAGCCGCACTGCTGGCCGCTTGCGGTACCACGCAGACCGACTCCACTTCGCGCAAGCCGCCGTCGCCCGTGACGGCCAGGCCGCAACCGGGCATTCCGGTGCTGCCGGCGGCTGGCTCGGGGCGCGGCGCCTACTACCAGGACGACGGCCCGGGCGACAACCCGCCATCGGGCTTGCTTGAGACGCCTGATGCTGAGGTGCGCAACGATCCTCTCGCGCCTTACTCCAATCGTCCTTACGTCGTCTTTGGCAAGACCTACAAGCCTATCCCGCTTGGCTCGGACTTCAAGCAGCGCGGACTGGGCACCTGGTATGGCAAGAAATTTCATGGCCAGCGCACCTCGTCCGGCGAGATCTACGATATGTACAAGATGACGGCGGCGCATCCGACGCTGCCGATTCCTTCTTATGCACGCGTGACCAATGTCTCCAACGGCAATTCTGTGGTGGTGCGCATCAATGACCGCGGGCCATTCCACTCCACCCGAATCATCGACGTTTCCTATACGGCGGCGCTGAAGCTTGGCCTGCTGGTCAACGGCATGAGCCAGCTTGAAGTGGTGCACCTGCCGCCGGCCGAGATCGAGCGCATGATCGCGGCGCGCAAGGCTGGCGGCAGCGCAGCGGCCACCGCTTCGGTGACGACGCCCCAGGCGCCGCAAAGCATGCCGAAGGCGGCGCCCATGCTGGCGTCCTCCAATGGCGACGAAGCCAGGCCGGTGTTGCTGGGCGGTGCAGGCGAGCAGGGCTTCTACCTGCAGCTGGGTTCTTATGCACGCGAGGACGGCGCCGACGGCCTGCGCAAGCGGCTGGAAGCAAGCGACGCCAGCCTGAAGCTCGACGTCGAGCAGGCTGGAAAATTCTACCGGTTGTTCGCCGGCCCTTACGCGAGCCGCGAAGATGCGCAGGCAGCCGGCAAGGCGCTGCCTTCAAGCCTGAAGCTCAGGCCTATCGTTATCGAGCGCTAGAGCAGGAACGGGTTTCCTGCTCGGGAAACTTGGCGGTGATCTTGGCGATGCGCGTCCTGGCGTCTTCGCTGAGGTCGCGGAACTGGAAGTACACCTGCTTGCTGCTGGTGTAGCGCGGCGCCACGCGGGCCGTTTGCACGCCTTGCTTGACCAGCGCGGCCAGTTGCGCCTGCGCGGCTGCCTCGGTGCGGAATACGCCCAGCGAGATACCCCATCTCAGCGGCGAGCTATCGTTCAGGATGAAGAAATTGGTGACGCCGAGTTCACGCAACTCGTCCGCCTTCTTTTCGGCGGCAGCGCGGCTGGCTTGCGGCGGGATGTGCACGATGTAGCTCGACACTTCCTGTTCGGCCACGTTGCGGCGCTGCTGGCGGTCGCCCAGTTCCAGCGGCGCCAGGCGGTTTTCAAACTTGCGCGCCTCGTCCAGCGCGAAGTTGCCCACTTCCACGCAGGCGACGGTGGCCGGCTCGTCGCGCGGTACCGGCGGTGGCGGGGCGAGTGCTGCTACCGCGCTTTCGGCCTTGCTGGCGCTGATCAACTGAAGCTTGTCGGCATTCTGCTGCTTTTGCAGGCGTCCAGGTTCATGCTCGTTGCCGCTGAATTGGCCGAGGTAGCCCTCGCCGTACGCATACAGCGCGGCATTGGCGACCAGCAGCAGGGCAAATATCAGTTTCAGCACGGGCGCTCCATACGGGTCAGGCGCTGCGCAAGGCAGCGTGCAGTCCAATCATCACAATGTTCTCGACGTGGCGGTGCGGCACGGGGACCGCTGGCGCGACGTAAGGCGCGGCGCCGCCGGAAATAATACATTCTACGGCCTGGTGCAGCTCGAACGCGCGTTCAATCGCACCGGCTTGCGCGGCCAGGCAGCCGGACAGGATGGCGTCGTCGGTGTTGTCGGCGAAGCCTTCCGGCAGCTTGCCGGGCTTGATCTGCGGTAGCTGGGCAGTGTTCCTGGCCAGCGAGGTGGCCATCAGGCCCAGGCCCGGCAGGATCATGCCGCCCAGGAAAGTGCCGTCAGCGGTGATCGCGTCGATCGTGGTGGCCGTACCGCAATTGGCGACCACGATGGCTTTGCCCGGGCACAGGGCGCGGGCGCCGATGGCCGCGGCGAAACGGTCGCAGCCAAGCTGCGCGGGATTACGGTAGGCATTGCGGACGCCGGCGCGCTCCGGGATGGAGGCGAACCATTCGATGGCTTGCGGATCGAGCTGCAGCTGCGGCGCGGACAGCCAGCCGGCCAGCATGTCGCGCACGGACTGGCCGGCCACGTTGGCGATCAGCACGCGGCTGATGCCGGGCGCGGCGGGCGCACCGGCAAGGGCACCGGCCAGTGCCGCCGGGAACTCGGCGGCGTCAGCATGCATGTGCGCACCTTGCACCAGCCAGTCGCCGAGGGCGGCGCCGGGGGCAACGAGCGCCCATTTGATGCGGGTGTTGCCGGCATCGATCAGCAGTTGGTAGCTCATGGCGCAAGCCTCAGCGAAACATCGCCCGACAGCACGGCCACGCGGCCAGCCGGCGTATCGAGCAGCAAGCGGCCCTGGTCATCGACGCCGGCGGCCAGTCCTTCCTGCTGGACTTCGCCCTGGTCGAGCAGCCGTACCGGCTGCCCGCGCCAGGCCTGCAGCGCGTTCCAGCGTTCGGTGAAGGCGGCAAAGCCGGTAGCGTCGAATTCCGCCAGCACCGCACACAGGCGGCTGAGCAATTGCGCCAGCAAGGCATTGCGGTCCATCTGCGCCAGCCAGGGGGCCGAGGATACTTCGCGGCCGATGGCCGCCTCCATCTCGTCCGGCATCAGCAGGTTCATGCCGCAACCGATGACGGCCCAGATGGTGCCATCCGGCGCAGCCTGGGTTTCGACCAGGATGCCGGCCAGCTTGGCGCCATCCTTCAGCATATCGTTCGGCCATTTGAGCTGGACGGGCACGCCCAGTCCATTCACGGTCTCGGCCAGCGCCACGCCGACAGCCAGCGGCAAGCCCACCATGCGGTGCAGCGGCGCGCGGAACGGCCAGGCGACGGAGAACGTCAGCGATGCGCCCGGCGCGGAGAGCCAGCTGCGGCCGGCGCGTCCGCGGCCTGCGGTCTGGCGCTCGGCCACGCGCAGCACGGGCCCGCTCAATGCGGCCGCCCCCGTCTGCACCGCGCAAGGCACGCGCGCCAGCAAGTCGGCGTTGGTCGAGCCGGTTTCGTCCACCACTTCAATGGCGACGTGGGATGCGCTGTCGGCGACCAGCGCACGGATTGCCGCAGCAGCGAGCGGTGTTGCATTCATGTTGTGCCCTTGCGCGCCTTGTGCGGCGCCTTGGCGAAAGCCCGGTCGAACAGCCAGTTCGGCAGCGCGCGCAACAAGCGCGCAATCATGCCTGCGCCGAAGGGAATGACCCGGTAGCTGTCGCCTCGCTCGATGCTGCGCGCTGCGGCGGCCGCGAAATCGGCAGGCTGCATCAGGAACGGCATCGGATATTTGTTCTGTTGCGTCATCGGCGTATCGATATATCCCGGCGCAATGGTGACCACCTTGATCCCGCTGCCGCGCAATTCGACCCGCAGCGCTTCGCAATACACCCGTACCGCGGCCTTGGACGCGCTGTAGGCGCCCCCGCCCGGCAGGCCGCGCACACCGGCAACGCTGCCAATGCCAACCAGGCGCGCCGGAGAGCCCTGCGCGCGCATCGGCGCGATGAAAGGCGAAAACGTCGCCACCGTGGCCGTGACGTTGGTGGCGATGATCGATTCGAAGACCGGCAAGTCTTCCGCCAGTTCAGTGATGGTGCCGTGCGAGATGCCTGCGCTGGCGATGACGATGTCGCAGCCGCCGGCATGGGCCAGGAAAGCTTCTGCAGCGCTGCGCAGCGCCGCATGGTCGGTGACGTCGGCCGCGTAGCAGCGGTGGCGCTCCGGATTGGGAAGGGTAGCGGCAAGCGCCTGCAGCGCCTCCGCGCGGCGTCCCAGCAGGCCGAGAACGCAACCTTGGGCGGCGTACTGCGCCGCCAGTGCCGCGCCGATGCCGCTGGAGGCGCCGGTGATGAAAACGCGCTTCAAGGTCTTACTTCTTCTCCGCCTTTGCCTTGGCCACCAGGAAATCCAGTACCGTCAGCGCATTGGCGTGCTGCTGGGCCTCGCTTGGCACCGGCTTGATGCTCTTGTTGGCTTCGGCAGGGGAGGTCATGTACTTGCCATCGACGATCAGCATCGGCCAGTAGTCGACCCGGTAATCGCCCATCATGCGTTCCGTGCGGCGCACCTTGGCCGCTACGCCAAAGCCGTTATAGGCTTCGGTAAATTTGGTCTTGTCGATGCCGTTGCTGGCGGCCCAGTCGATCACCGCGGCGTCGTTGCGCAGGGAATTGCCCTGTTCATGCATGGCGTTGAACACTTTCGCATGGTTCTGCTCCACCAGGCCGAGGGCTTCCAGCGCGAAGAACAGCTTCTGCTGCGGCAGCACGGACGGGCCGCGGCTCACATGGATGCGCTTGAACACCACGTTGTCGCCTTGTCGCTTGACCCAGGCGGCCATGGCCGGATCGAGTACATAGCAGTGCGGGCAGTAGTAAGCGAAGAACTCGATGACTTCAACCTTTTTGCCGGTGTCTACCGGCTGCGGCTCTGGCAGCACCACGTAATCGGTGCCGGCCACTGGCGCCGCCGGAGAGGCAATGGCGCCGAACGCGACGCCGCACAAGAGCGCGGCCAGGATCTGCTTAAACAGTTTCATCGCTCGCACTTCCCTTATTTTTGATTACGGACGACGGCAACATCGATGCCGTTTTCAGATAGCTTGGCGCGCACCTTGTTCATGGCCTCCACCTGGGTGAAAGGACCCATGCGCACGCGGTGCAACACGCCGGCGTCGGTGGCGCGGTCGGACACCGTCGCTTCGAAGCCCAGCAGGGCCAGCTTTGCGCGGGTGTTTTCGGCGTCGCCGACTTCGCGGAAGGCGCCGGCCTGCAGGTAGTACACGAACTTGTCTTCGCCTGGCAGGGCAGGCGCCGGGGCGGCTGACTGCGCCGGTGGCGCCGCGCTGTTGACCGGCGGCGGGGCCGCGGGCGAAGTGGTGGCAGGCGCCGGTGCCGGTGCCGCTGGCGCTGCCGCCGGGGCCTTGGCCGGAGCATGGCCCTGCGCCTGGATGTTGTCCACTACCTTCTGCAGTTCATCGGCTGGAGCTGGCTTCGCGTTATCGCGCTCGAATTCGCTGTTTGCCTTCTTCACCGCATCCTTGTTGCCGTACATCGGCTTGTTCGGATCGGCGATCTGGCCGGATGCTTCATCGGTCGGCTTGCCGTTTTTCGGCGCCTTGTCGGTGAACGGCGTCTGGCCCTTGGTGATGCTCAGGGCGACGACGACGGCGATGACCAGGCCGATGACCAGGCCGATGATGAAGCCAACCAAGGTATTACCTTGTTGCAGACGCGGAGAAAAGCGCGAGGAGCGAAAAGCCATGTGGACCTTACATTTGGTTAGGAGCAGAAACACCGATCAGTGCCAGGCCGTTGCGCAGCACCTGGCGGGTAGCGACCATCAGGGCCACGCGGGCCAGCTTGGTCGCTTCGTCTTCCACCAGCACCTTTTCGGCGAAGTAGAAGGAGTGCAGGGCGGCGGCCAGGTCGCGCAGGTAGAAGGCTACCTGGTGCGGGCCCAGTTCCGCCTGGGCGCGGGCCAGCACTTCCGGATACTGCGCCAGGGCGGCCAGCAGGGTCGCTTCGGTCGGCGCGGTCAGCGGCGACAGGTCGACGTTGGCGACCGAGGCTTCGTCGCCGCCCCAGTTTTCCAGCATGCGGCAGATACGCGCATGGGCGTACTGCACGTAGTAGACCGGGTTTTCGTCGGAAGTTTTCAGGGCAACGTCGACGTCGAACACGAATTCGGTGTCGGCTTTGCGCGAGATCAGGAAGAAGCGCACGGCATCGCGGCCCTTGGTGATGTCGCCGCCGCCGGACCATTCGATCAGGTCGCGCACGGTGACGTAGGAGCCGGCACGCTTGGAGATCTTCACCTCGGCGCCGTCCTTCATCACGGTGACCATCTTGTGCAGCACGTAGTCGGGGAAGCCTTGCGGAATGCCCAGTCCGACCGCCTGCAGGCCTGCGCGCACGCGGGCGATGGTGCCGTGGTGGTCGGAGCCCTGCACGTTGATGGCCTGGGTGAAGCCGCGCTGGAACTTGACGATGTGGTAGGCGACGTCCGGCACGAAATAGGTGTAGCCGCCGTCGGTCTTGCGCATGACGCGGTCCTTGTCGTCGCCGTAGTCGGTGGTGCGCAGCCACAGCGCGCCGCCGTCTTCGTAGGTGTGGCCGTTGGCGACCAGGGCTTCCACGGCCTTTTCCACCTTGCCGTCGGAGTACAGCGAGGATTCCAGGTAGTAGTTGTCGAACTTCACGCCGAAGGCCTGCAGGTCGATGTCCTGCTCGTTGCGCAGGTAGGTCACGGCGAAGGCGCGGATGTTCTCGATGTCTTCCACGTCGCCGGAGCCGGTGACGGGCTGGCCGTCGGAGGCGGAAACGGTCTTTTTGGCCAGGAAATCGGCGGCGATATCGGCAATATAGTCGCCGTTGTAGGCCGATTCAGGCCATTCCGCGTCGCCCGGCTTGAAGCCCTTGGCGCGGCACTGGACCGAGGTAGCCAGGGTCTGGATCTGGACGCCGGCGTCGTTGTAATAGAACTCGCGGGTGACCTTGGCGCCTTGCGCTTCGAACAGCGAGGACAGGGCGTCGCCCAGGGCGGCCTGGCGGCCGTGGCCTACGTGCAGCGGGCCGGTCGGGTTGGCGGAGACGAATTCGATGATGACGTTCTTGCCGGCCAGCGATTCGCTCTGGCCGAAGGTCGCGCCCTGTTGCAGCACGGTCTTGACCACGGACTGCTTGGCGGCGTCGGTGACGCGCAGGTTGATGAAGCCCGGGCCGGCGATGTCGGCCGATGCGACCAGGTGCTTGCCGGCCGGGTCTTCCTGCAGGGCGGCGACGATCTTCTGCGCCAGCTCGCGCGGGTTCATCTTGAGCTGCTTGGCCAGCTGCATGGCGATATTGCAGGCGACGTCGCCGTGCGATGGGTCGCGCGGGCGCTCCAGCACCACGTTGGCTTTAACGTCGGAACCTTCCAGGATAGGCTTGAGGGCGGCCTGGAACAGGGAAATGATCTCTTGCTTTTGTTGGGCGAGCATGTGAATAGCCGGGAACGTCTGAAAGAGGGACATTATACTGAAAAGCGTATCATTCCCTCTATTGCTTGACTTGACTCAGTGGATGGCTTGATTGTCCTGTTACGCTGTGGTTTTTATTGGCTGGAGACTCCAAATGCTTTCGCTGTCAGAATTGCAAGAATTGGCCTGTGCCCTTCCCGTCGAAGACAGGGCCCGGCTGGTGCGCGCGGTTTTGGATTCGCTGCCCGATGAGGGCTGGGGTTCTTTGCATCCGGACTGGATGGCGGAAATTGACAACCGTCTGGCAGCATTTGAACGAGGCGAGTTGGACGCTATTCCGGCCGAAGAGGTATTCAAGCAAGCATATAAAAAGGCGAGCTAAATGGCGGCTCGCTTCCTTGCGCCAGCGAGGAAGGAACTCCTCGACCATATTGATTTTTACGACGCGCGTCGACCCGGCTTAGGGAAGTTGTTTGTTCGGGCCGTGGAGCGCGCGGTTCGGCTGGCAGAAGCATTTCCTGACGCCGGGCGCCCCATTGCGGAATCTGTCCGGAGGATAGTGGTCCGCAATTTTCCGTTTGAATTGCTCTATAAGACAGAGTCACATGGCATTCTGATCATCGCAATTGCACATCAATCCCGGCAACCGGGATATTGGCGTGATCGGATATGACGGCGGTTTCATGGCTTAGGTCGGTCTTGTCCCGGGTTACAATCTTGGTTTTCACAGATTTACCGCGATGAATACGGCCGCCCGGCCGTGCCGCCGGCTGGCGGGCGCGATGACAGGATTGCAATGACTAAGAAAGAGCGCCCAACTTTATCCCTCAAACCCAAGGCTAAACCGGCTGCACCGGCGGCCAAGGCGCCTCGTGCGCAGGGGGATGGCGGACAGCGCTCCGCTGGTTCGGACCGCCCGCGTACCGCCGGCCCGCGTCCGGCTGGCCAGCCGCGCGGCGAATCAGCACCACGGGCCAATACGCCGCGCCCGAGCGGCGAGGGGGCCCAGCGCGGCTTCGGAGCACGCCCTGACCGCGAAAATCGTGGCGAAGGCCGCAGCGAAGGCCGTGCCGACCGCGAGCAGCGCAGTTTCGCGCCGCGTTCGGACCGGGAAAACCGCGGCGAGGGCCGCGACGACCGTGGCCAGCGCAGCTTTGGCACGCGCGCAGGCGGCGAAAACAGCCGCAATGAAGGCCGTGGCGAAGGAGTCCAGCGTGGTTTCGGCAGGCGCGAAGGCGCCGATTTCCGCAACGATTCGCGTTCGGATCGCCCACAGCGTGATTTTGGCCGTTCGGCCGGCGGCGAAGGTGCAGGTTCCGGCTCGCCTTGGGCAGCCCGCAAGCCTGCGGCTCGTGGAGAAGACGCACCGGCGCCACGTGCGCCAGCCAAGCCGGCCATCCGCGAAAGCCACCATCGCGACCTGAAACCTCGCGTACAGACCGACTTCCAGTCCGAACTGAAACAGGACTCGCTGGCCTTTGCGATCCTGGGCGCAGCGACTGCGGCAGTGCAGGTCCAGCAGGGCAAGGCATTGCCGCAGGCCCTGGCAGCCGTATTCGCAAACAACGGCGCCATCCCGCAAGCGCGCGGCGCGATCCAGGACATCGCCTACCGCGCCATGCGCCAACTGGCACTGAGCGAAATCCTGATCGGCCTGATGGCGCCGAAAGCCCCGGACCCGCTGGTCCAGTCGCTGCTTTCCATCGCCCTGCCGCTGATGCACCCGGCCGACGGCAGCCCGGCCCCGTACGAAGCCTTCACGGTCGTCGACCAGGCCGTAACGGCCGCCGGCTCCCACCCGGACACCGCGCGCGCGAAAAACATGGTCAATGCCCTGCTGCGCCGCTTCCTGCGTGAAAAAGAGGAACTGCTGGACGAAGCCCTGCAGCAGCCGGAAGCACAATATAACTACCCGCAATGGTGGATCGACTCCGTCATCACCGCCTACCCGAAGAACTGGGAGCAGGTACTGGCCGCCGGTAACAAGGCGCCGCCGCTGACGCTGCGCGTGAATACCCGCCGCACTTCGCTCAAGGACTACCTGGAGCGCCTGGCCGCGCAGGGCATCGAAGCGACCCAGGTCGGCGAATTCGCGGTGCGCCTGGCCAAGCCGGTGCCGGTATACCAGATCCCGGGCTTCGACCAGGGCGACGTATCGGTGCAGGACGCCGGCGCCCAGCTGGCCGCGCCTTTGCTGGACGTGCAAGCCGGCATGCGCGTGCTGGACGCCTGCGCCGCCCCGGGCGGCAAGACTTGCCACATCCTCGAACTGGCTGATGTCAATTTGATAGCATTGGACGCCGATCCAAAGCGCCTGCAGCGCGTCCAGGAAAATCTCGACCGCCTGCAATTGCAGGCAACGCTGCAGCCGGCAGAAGCCCAGGCCGACGCGTGGTGGGACGGCCAGCCATTCGACCGCATCCTGGCCGACGTGCCTTGCACCGCCTCCGGCATCGTGCGCCGCCACCCGGATATCCGCTGGTTGCGCCGCAAGAGCGACACCCGTCAACTTGCAACACTTTCGTCGCAAATTCTCGACAACCTTTGGAAAATGCTCGCCCCCAATGGTAAATTGCTGTTCGTGACATGTTCGTTGTGGCCGCAGGAGTCCGAGGCGCAGGCGGCCGCTTTCGCGGTGCGCAACCGCGCCACCCGCCTCGATGCGCCGGGCCAATTGCTGCCTCTGGGCGGCGCCGGGCAGGATCACGATGGTTTGTTCTACGCATTGTTCCAGAAAGATGCGTAACCCTTTGACGAGCACCAGGCAAGTGATCCAAAGATTTCTTCGACTCCTTTGCTGGCAGTTGCTGTTGACGCTTGCGTGCGCGTTGCCGCAGGCTGCCCACGCCTCCGACGAGACGGTGGAGATTACGCGCGCCTATATCGAGGCGGCGGAAGAGGGGTATCGCCTGTCCTCGGCCTATTCCTTCGAGCTGAGCCACGGGATGGAAGAAACCGTGCAGTCGGGCGTCCCGCTGCACTTCACCACGGAAATCAGCTTTACCCGCCCGCGCTGGTACTGGTTCGATGAAAAAGCCGTCACCGCCAAGCGCACCCACAAGCTGTGGTACGACGTCCTGATACGCCAGTACTACGTCAAGATCGTCGGTTCCGTTGCCCAGCCTTTCCAGACGCTGGACGAAGCCCTGTTTTTCATCCGCCGGCCTACCCGCTGGGTAGTCGCGCCGCGCGGCGCCCTGAAGGTGGGCGAAACGTATAACGTGACCCTGCGCATGGGCATGGACAAGGATTTCCTGCCCAAACCGATCCAGGTCAACGCCTTCAATAACAGCGAGTGGCGACTCTCGTCCAGCAAAAAAACCTTCCAGTACAGGGCTGAGTAAGTGACGTCTGCCCTCCGGTACTTGTTTGTCGTCGCTGGCGCGACATGCAGCATATTGCTGTTCCTGCTCGCCTCCGCCTCCGATAATTCCGCCTTCTTCGACCGCTATTACGGCTGGCTGCTGGGCCTGAACGCCTCCGTCGCGGTGGCGCTGGTGCTGCTGGTCGGGTTCTCCCTGTTCCGCCTTTATTCGCGCTACAAGAGCGGCAAGTTCGGATCGCGCCTGATGACCAGGCTGGTGGTGCTGTTTGCCGCCATCGGCGTCTTGCCCGGCCTGGTGATCTTCCTGGTGTCGGTGCAGTTCGTGTCGCATTCCATCGATTCCTGGTTCAATGTGCGCGTGGAAGAGGCGCTGGACGCCGGCCTGGACCTGGGCCGCTCTGCGCTGGATGAATCGCTGGCCGAACTGGAAGCGCAGGCGCGCGGCACCGTGCGCCAGCTGGCCGAAGACCCGTTCTACGCCGCCCCGGCCACGCTGGCGCGCTTCGTGCGCCGCCATCCAGGCACCCAGAGCGCCATCATCGTCGACGCCGACGGCGGCCTGATCGTGTCGGCCATGGGCGAGCGCCGCATCAACCTGTCGGCCGACCTGCCTTCGGCCGCAATGCTGAACAAGGCCAAGGACGAACCTTCCTATGCCGCCTACGAAGGCGGCGGCGAGCTGCGCGACGACCGCATCGGCGCGCCGCAGCCGGCGCCGCTCGACGCCAACAGCGTGCTGCGCCTGCGCGTGCTGATGGCGATTCCCGATCCGGTGCAACCGTCCGGCGCCCACCTGGCGCCGCGCTACCTGCAGATCATCCAGGCCGTGCCGCAAAAGCTGGCCAGCAACGGCGAAATGCTGCGTACCGCCTTCTCCGAATACAAGGAGCGCTTCGTGGCCCGCGTCGGCCTGCGCAAGATGTATATCGAAACGCTGACGCTGACGCTGCTGCTGGCAGTGTTTGGCGCCATCGCCGCCGCCTTCCTGATCGCAAACGACCTGGCGCAGCCGCTGCTGCTGCTGGCCGAAGGCACCCGCGCCGTGGCCGAAGGCGACCTGTCGCCGCGCCCCATCGTCGCCAGCTCGGACGAACTGGGCACGCTGACCCAATCGTTCAACACCATGACGCGCCAGCTGTCCGAAGCGCGCAGCGCTGTGGAACGCAACCGCATTGCGCTGCAAAACGCCAAGGCCCACCTGGAATCGGTGCTGGCCAATATGTCGGCAGGGGTGATGGTGCTGGATTCCGAATTCCGCCTGGTCACCTGCAACGACTCGGTCGAGCGCATCCTGCAGCACGCCGGCGTGACCCTGATCGGGCAGCCGCTGGCCGAGGTGGATGGCATGCAGGAGTTCGCCGCCGCCATCATCAACGCCTTCTCGGCGCAGTCGGCGCAGACCGCGGCCGGCCGCAACCTGCAGCGCCTGCACTGGCAGCGCCAGATCGAGATTCCGCGCCCGCCCGGCAGCGCCGAAGAAAATGAACTGATCCTGCTGACGCGCGGCTCGCGCCTGCCGCTGGAAACGGGCATCGGCTACATCGTCGTGTTCGACGATATCACCGACGTGATCTCGGCCCAGCGCTCGATCGCCTGGGGCGAGGTGGCGCGCCGCCTGGCCCATGAAATCAAGAACCCGCTGACGCCTATCCAGCTGTCGGCCGAACGCCTGCAAATGAAGCTTGAATCCAAGCTGGCGGGCCCCGATGTGGAATTGCTCAACAAAGCCTCCACCACCATCGTCAACCAGGTCGCCGCCATGAAACGCATGGTCGACGACTTCCGCGATTACGCCCGCACCCCGCCCGCCGTGCTGCAGCCGCTCGACCTGAACACCCTGGTCGAGGACATCCTGCACCTGTACGTGAGCGGGGAGGGCGACGACATCATCCACGCCAACCTGGCGCCGGCCCTGCCCATGATCCTGGGCGACGACACACAATTGCGCCAGGTGATCCACAACCTGCTGCAAAATGCGCAGGACGCGCTGCAGGAGCATCCTCCTGCCGACGCCAGGCCGCGCATCGACGTGGTCACGGAGGGCATCATCTACCAGAGTGCGGACGGCGGCACGCGTATTGCAGTGCGCCTCTCAATCTCCGACAATGGCCCCGGTTTCGCGCCGAAAATCCTGGCCAATGCGTTCGAACCGTACGTGACGTCGAAGGCAAAGGGCACGGGCCTGGGCCTGGCGATGGTGAAAAAGATTATCGAGGAACACGGGGGGCGGATCGATATCCAGAACCGTGACGATAGTAGTGGTGCGTCGGTGCTGATTTTGCTGTTAAAGTTGGCGTCGGTGTAGTTGGCATAATATTGTTGTACCAATAAAATCATTGTCGCGCCGACAGGTATAGAATGCCTGCGTAGAGAGCGATAAAAATGAGGGAAGGGGCAAGGGATACATGGCAAACATTCTCGTAGTTGATGATGAAATGGGCATTCGGGAGCTGCTCTCGGAAATCCTGGGCGACGAAGGTCATGCGGTCACGCTGGCGGAGAACGCCCAGCAGGCGCGCCAGGCGCGCGCCGCCGGGGCGCCCGACCTGGTCTTGCTCGACATCTGGATGCCGGACACGGACGGCGTTACGCTGCTCAAGGAATGGCAGCGCGATGGCTTGCTGACCATGCCGGTCATCATGATGTCGGGTCACGCGACCATTGATACCGCGGTGGAGGCAACCCGCATCGGCGCCATGAATTTCCTGGAAAAGCCGATTGCGATGCAGAAGCTGCTGAAGGCCGTGCAGGCCGGCCTGAGCCGCGCACAGGAAGCGGTGCGCGCACCGGTCATGACGACCCGCCCGGTGATGCCGGCGCCGGTCGAGGAAAGCAGTTTCGGCCAGGCGCAGGTGGCGCAGCAACCGGTGACCCACAACCTGGGCATGGCACGCGCCGTCAACGGCGACAACCCGATCTTCAACCTGTCGTTCGACCTGCCGCTGCGCGAAGCGCGCGACGCGTTCGAGCGCATGTACTTCGAACACCACCTGGGCCGCGAAGGCGGCAGCATGACCCGCGTGGCCGAGAAGACGGGACTGGAGCGCACCCACCTGTACCGCAAGCTCAAGCAACTGGGCGTGGAGCCCGGCAAGCTGTCGAAGAAAAACCAGGCTTGATTCCGACTACGCTGGTAACAGGCCCGACGGCCGCAGCACGTGAAAACGCGATTGCGGCCGTTTTGTCGCCTGGCCACGCCACGGCCATCATCCTTGAAGGTTTGGCCGACGCACATTCTCCATTGGTGTATGATGAAAGTGACCCGACGGCATGGCAGCCGCAGGTACACCGCATCGCCCCCGGCTGCCTATGCTGCGCCGGTAATCTTGTCTTACGTGTTACATTGAATCGTCTCTTGCGCCGTCCCCCGGCGCAGCTCTTTATCAGCCTGGCGGATGCCACTCACGTGGATAGCCTGCGCGCCATGCTTGCCACGGCCCCTTACGACGCCCTGCTGCGCCTGGAGCCGGTACTGAACGCTTGAAAATGGCTATGACAGCCCCATCTCGGTTTGGAAACGAAACGTGAAGGAAGCCATATGAACCTCATTTACAACAGCGAGCAATACAGTGTTGTCGAATTTGGCGCAGACCGCAGCCTGGAAGCCTTGCGCTTCGGCGGCTACGAGATCGTCGACAAAGGCGGCAAGCGCGAAATCTTCATTGCCGGGGTCATGGCGCAGAACTTCCGCCGCGACGTTAACGAATTGATTGCCAGCGAGCCCACCATCGAGGAGATCGATGATTTCCTGGGCAACTATGAAGCACTGATGAGTCAACCGGTGCTGCTGCACTAAGTTCTTTTGCATCCTCCGTGGAGCGCTCCCTTGCTCCACCATGGGCAGCCATGCCAGCGCTGCCCGTTTCCTCTGCTGAATCGATTCGAAAGCCCCGTGATAGAATTTGGAAAAATGTCAATTCGACATTTTCTTCACACTTGGGCCAGTAATTGCGTTCTACAACTCCAACGATCGTTCTCAAGCTTCGCTGCTTGATTCTCGTAGGTGCGTTGATATTCAGCGGCTGCGCGCAAGAGAAATCCGCACTGTTCACAGCGTCGATCCGCATCGCCCTCACCGATGCAGCGCCAGGAATGCCTGCGACTGTACTCCCTGAACTCCAGCGGCTAGGGTTCACGGAGCAGCTTAATCCAGCGCGTACTCCGCACTTCAGGATTTTCTCTACCAGGATTCCCGAAGAATACATGGTCGGCATCCCGTTGGATTCGGACCAGGAGACTTATCAAGTAAATATTTTCTTCAGCGGCCCCAAACCGTTTGGCGAGGCCGGCGTTGTGCTCTACCGAAATCTGGTGGCAGGCCTGAAAGATAGTCTCGGGGCGGCGCGCGTTACCGCCAGCTCGACCAGCGATACAGGGCAGGTTCTGCTCGAGAGCTCACCCCGTTAAGTGCTGCGGCACGCAGCGTACTTCCACGCCTGATCCCCGCGGCGGGAATGATGTGGGAGTATGATTCCCGCTGACACTCCCCTGAACATACTGCCAGAACGCATAACCATGAGCGCCCTCGGATTCAGTCACTACAACCTGCGTGCACCGCGAGCATTGCTTGATGAACTGCGCGACTTCTACTGCGACGTAGTCGGCTTGACCGTTGGCCAGCGACCTCCATTGCGCAGCTTTGGCTATTGGCTTTACGCTGGCGGACATGCCGTTTTGCACCTGTCGGAAGCCGGGCCGGAGGAAGTCAGGCCGACGCAGCCGTCGGGCACATTTGACCACGCAGCCTTTCGTTGTCGTGATCGCCCTGCGTATGAGAGGGCGTTGGCCTTGCGAGGCATCCGGTACCGCGTGGCCCTTGTTCCGGCAACGCAGCAGGTCCAGATTTTCCTCACCGATCCAGCTGGAAATGGGGTAGAGCTGAATTTCGATTCTTCCGACGAGGCCTGAAAAGCAGTGCGCTACGGAGACAAATGATGGCAGCCGAAGAAAACGCAATCCGCGCGGTGCACGCGAAGTGGGTCGAGGCAGCCAATGCGGCGGACCTTTCCAGCCTGCTTGCCATCATGACCGAGGACGTCGTCTTCCTCAATCCGGGCGAGGCGCCTATTGGCAGGGAAGGTTTTTCAGCCAAGTTCACTGCGGCCCATCAAGAGTTTCGCATCGCCTGCGGCAGCGAACTGAAAGAGCTGGTCGTAGCGGACGATTTTGCCTACACGCGCAGCGCAGACCACTTGAGCGTGACGCCGCGCGCCGGTGGCAATGCAACCCTGCTTGCCGGACAGCGAATGACAATTTACCGCAAGCTCCCCGACGGCCAGTGGCATCTTTCACGCGACGCGCATACCTTGTCGCCGGTGCAGAGCTTCAATTTCTTTGCCTCGGAAGTTTCAGCCGCGCCAGTCGATGGAATCTGGACAGTCGCATTTGGCGGCCCCGCGCACGGGGACTATTTCCTGGTCCAGCGCGATGTCGAGAACGTGCTGGGTGAGCGCGGACTCAACGTGCACTATATTGAACTGGGGGGCCAGTCGAAGGGATGTTACGGTGGTGTTGAAAAGGTGCAGGTGCTGCCGGATGCAGTGAAATTCCAGTTCACTTCCGACGCTGCGGTGCGCATCGGATTATCCGGGATTGTCGTTTCCTTTAGCCTGTCCAAGGCGGAGCTCGCGTTAGTGTCGTCTGCCTTGGCGCACATAGTGGAGCATGGGCGAGTCGAAGTACTGTAGGCACCACCATCAGACTGCCATGACCAATAACCAGCAATTCGTCTTGTATGGAGCTGCGGCTTCCGGTTCAGTCGCCGTTGAAGCCGCCCTGGAGCTGCTTGACATTCCATTCCTGGTAATAGAAGGGGAAACCTGGTCTTCGGCAGCAGCGCGGAAGCGTGTTGGAGGGCAAAACGCGCTGCGGCAAGTTCCGACTCTGGTGTTGCCGAGTGGCGAGACGCTTACAGAGAGCGCGGCCATCCTGCTTTGGCTGGCTGACGCTCACCCGGGCGCGAGGTTGGCGCCGGGCCCACATGATCCGTTGCGTGCGCAATTCCTGCGCTGGATGTTTTTCGTCTCGTCAGCAATCTACTCACTGCACTGGATCAAGCCGGATGTGAGCAGGATTGGCGCACCGCAAAGCGCCAGGGATGATGTAGTAGACTCAATCCATGAGCGCATAGCTTTCTGCTGGCGTACCATGGACGCGCAACTACGCCCTTCCAAGTACTTGCTGGGCGATACCTTGAGCGTACTCGATCTCTTCGTGGCTGTGATTTCGCGCTTCGGTCCATGGCGTGAGCGTTTCTATCAAGAGGCGCCAAACATGACTCCAGTGGTCAAGCGCGTCGACGAGGATTCTCGTTTGAAGGCGCTTTGGGAGCGGCGTTTTCCGTCAGACTAGGCAAATACGCGTTAGAAACTCGCGGGAGGATCTATGAAACGCACCTGGACAATCATCGGCGTCGCCGATGTCGCTCATAGCTTCAACTGGTACCAGACTTTGTTTGGCCAGCCAAAGACCGCACCGGCCCACGAATTCTTTGGGCAGGTACGCGACCCCGATGGCACGGTTCTGCTCTGCTTGCACCAGTGGGGATCGCATGACCACCCCACTCTGGCAAGCCCGGGCGATTCGCAGCCCGGCAATGGGCTGTTGCTATTCTTCCGCGTAGACGATTTCGACGAGGCGCTGGCAAGGGCGCGCGGCCTGGTGGCGAACCTCGAAGAAGATGTCAGCGTCAACCCAAGCACCGGCACGAGGGAATTCGCGCTGCGCGATCCGGATGGCTACTACGTCATGGTGAGCGCATGGGACTGAAGACCAAGCTTACGGAAAGGCTCGGGATCGAGCATCCGATCCTGCTTGCGCCGATGGGCGTCATGGCCGGCGGCAGGCTGGCGGCGGCGGTAACCAATGCCGGCGGCCTGGGCATCATCGGCGCTGGCTATGGCGATGCCGAGTGGATCGAGCGGCAATTCGCGGCAGCGGGCGGTGCGCGCGTCGGCTGTGGGTTCATTACGTGGTCGATGGCGCGGGATTCGACGTTGCTCGAGCAGGTCCTGGCCAAACGGCCGGCCGTGCTGATGCTGTCGTTCGGCGAGCTGGAGCCGCACGCCTCGATCATTAAAGCGCGCGGCATCCCGCTGATCTGCCAAGTGCAAGGCATGAAGTACCTGCGCGAGGCCGTCGACGCCGGCGCCGACATCATCGTGGCCGAGGGCTGCGAGGCGGGCGGCCATAGCGGCCATCGAGGCTTGTTCACGCTGGTGCCTGAAGCGGCCGATTACCTGGCAAAGCATGCGCCAGAAACGGTGCTGGTAGCGGCCGGCGGAGTCGGTGACGGGCGAGGGCTCGCGGCAGCGCTGATGCTCGGCGCGGACGGTGTCCTGGTTGGCACCCGTTTCATCGCGGCGGCCGAATCGGAGGCGCCGGAAGGCTTCCGGCAAGCGATCATTCGTGCCGATGGCGACGCTACGATCAAGTCCAACTCGGTCGACGTGGTGCGCAAGCGTTACTGGCCTAACTCGGAATTCGTGGTCCGAGTGCTGAAGAATGATTTTGTCTCGGCATGGCATGGGCGCGAGCGCGAACTGGAGAAATCAATCGATGTCGAGTTCGAGCGGTTCTGGGATGCGTTCAGGAAGGGCGACGCCGACAATTCCGGCGTACTGATGGGGGAGGTTTCCGGCATCATCCTGGATGCGCCACCGGCCGCAGAGATCATTCAGAAGATGGTTATACAAGCGACCACCTTACTGTGCAAACATGCTGATTTGACGCCGACCCAGGCCCCGCCATTATGATGACCGATTTCAAATTGATCGCAGGCCGCCTCGTCACCGAAATTAGAAAAGACATCTATTTTTTCGGAACCTGCGGAGTAGTGGTCGGACTACTAATGCTCTGGCAGTTCAAGCTCAAAACACTTGGCGTTGCCACAGGAAAGGCGTGGCCAACAGAGCTTTTTTCCGATTTCGTGTCGTTCAATGCGTTCACGCTGGTATTCGTTGGCTTGATAGCGATTGCGGCAGCGTCAACGTTGTTTCGGAGCTTTGGCTTTCCATTGCCTCGGCTTGAGGCCTTGGTAGCTCATCTTGAAGAACGGCTATCGCAGATCGCAAGTTCGATCATTTCATTTACCCTGGGATTGTCAGCATTGGCGCTCTTGCATGCCGTGCTCACGCTGGAACAGGGCGGCCTGGCACTGGCGCTTCTTGTCATGATTTTCGATTGCGTCATATTTTTTGGCTTCGTTACGGCTGGCGCCATTGCGCGTCGTGTCGCGCCATTCGATCAGAGGGGACCGTCGTTATTGGCCTTAGGTGGTTCAGTGATTTTCGTTGGTATTTGCCTAGTCAATGGCATCAACTAATTCCTTCGCGGTAAAGGCAGTTGATTTAGGCCCGCACGGGCTCTGGATGCATAGTGAAGGCCATTGCTTCGGCCTCGCAACCTGTTAAAGTTGTGGGATGTGCCAATTACTTGCAATGAACTGCAATGTCCCGACCGACATTGTGTTCAGTTTCACCGGCTTCGCCCTGCGCGGCGGGCAGACCGATACCCACCATGACGGCTGGGGCATCGCCTTTTTCGAAGGCGCCGGCGTGCGCCATTTTGTCGACCACCAGGCCGCGATCCATTCGCCGATTGCGGAACTGATCAAAAACTATCCGATCAAGTCCAAGAACGTGATCGCGCATATCCGCAAGGCCACGCAGGGCGAGGTCATGCTGGAGAACTGCCACCCCTTCGTGCGCGAGCTGTGGGGCCGCTACTGGGTGTTTGCCCATAACGGCGACCTGAAGGAATTCGCGCCGGTGCTGCATGGGCCTTTCCGTCCGGTCGGCACTACCGACAGCGAACAGGCCTTCTGCCTGATCCTGCAGGAATTGAGCGAGCGCTTCGGCGATACCTGTCCGCCGCTGCCGATGCTGCGCGCGCAGATCGAGAAGACCGTGCGCAGCATCGCCGCACACGGCACTTTCAACATGATGCTCTCCGACGGCCGCGCCCTGTTTGCGCATTGTTCGACCCATCTGCACTACATCGTGCGCCAATATCCCTTCGATACGGCCAAGCTGTCGGACGAGGACGTGAGCGTCGACTTTTCGCAAGTCACCACGCCGGACGACCGCGTGGCAGTGATCGTCACCCAGCCACTAACTACTAATGAGCAATGGACTGCCTTCGTGCCGGGCGAGATGAAGTGCTTTGTGGATGGCCTGCCGCAGAAACGGGACTTCGAGAAAATTTAACAGACACCGGCAGGATTTGATGCCAAAATGGCAGGACACGTCAGGAATTTCCCTATGATCGACCTTTCCAGCAACGATGCGGCCTCCCAGAGCCTGAAAGTTCGCGAATTTTATCTGGGCCGCCAGCCGATCCTGGACCGCAACCAGGCCTTGTTCGGTTACGAGTTGCTTTTTCGCAACGCCCCGGTTGGGCCGGCCAATATTAATACTTCCGCGCTGTCTGCTACCGCTGCGGTAGTGGCGCACGCCGCGCAACTGGGCATGGAGCGCACCATCGGCGATGCGATCGGCTTCGTCAACGTCGATGCCGATGCGATCCTGAGCGATATCTTTGGCTTCCTGCCGCGCGAAAAACTGGTGCTGGAAGTTAGCGCTGCCAACACCCTGGCGCCAGCTGTGCTGTCGCGCATGTCGGAGCTGGTGAGCCACGGCTTCCGCTTCTCGCTGGACGATATCAATCCCGATTCGCCGCAGTTGCCTGCGCTGTTGCCGATGGTGGAATACGTCAAGCTGTCGATGCGCGACATGCCGCTTGATGGCCTGGTCCAGCTGGCCCCGCGCATCAAGCAGGACGGCAAAAAGCTGGTGGCCAGCAAGGTCGAGAATCGCGACGAATTCAAGAATTGCCTGGACCTGGGCTGCGATTACTTCCAGGGCTATTACTTTGCCAAGCCGGTCATCATGAGCGGCAAGAAGCTGTCGCCGTCGCAAATGGCGGTGATGGAGCTGATGACCCTCGTGACCTCGGATGCGGACAACGCCGAGATCGAGCGCGCCATCAAAAAGGACGTTTCGCTGGCCCTCAACCTGCTGCGCCTGGTGAATACGCCGGCCGTAGGCGCGCGCCAGCGCATCGATTCCCTGAGCCAGGCGGTGCATGTCCTGGGCCGTCGCCAGCTTCAGCGCTGGCTGCAGATCATGCTGTACGCGGAGCCTGGCAAGCGCGGACATTCCATGACGCCCTTGCTGATGCTGGCCACCACGCGCGGCCGCCTGCTGGAACTGTTGGCGACCAAGCTGCGCCCGGCCCACCGGCACGTGGCCGATATCGCTTTCACGGTTGGCATCATGTCGCTGATGGATACGCTGTTTGGCATTCCGATGCAGGAAATCCTGGCGCAGATCCCGATGGGGGATGAGGTCGGGGAAGCGCTCGTGTTCCGCGGCGGCTTCTTCGGCGACCTGCTCAAGCTGGCCGAATGCATCGAGCGCCTGGAAGACATGGACACGCGCATCCTTCCGGCGCTGGCCGACCTCGCGATTTCGACCGAGGAACTGGTGGAGCTGGAAATGTCGGCATTTGAATGGAGTGACAACGTGGTGCGATACGCCCTGTAGAGGCATATGCACCGATGGCGGCGCCGCAGTAGCGGCGCCGTTTTTTTTCCGGAGGACGAAGAGTGTTAAGTGTCAGTGGGTTGAGCAAATCTTATGGCGAGCGGCGCGCGGTCGACGGCGTTTCGTTCCAGGTGCAGCGGGGCCAGACCGTGGGCCTGCTGGGGCCGAACGGCGCCGGCAAGTCGACGACAGTCAGCATGATCTGCGGCTTGATCAAGGCCGACGCGGGCAGCGTCACGCTGGATGGCGAGCCGGTGGTGCATGGCGCCAGCTCGGCCAAGATGAAGCTGGGGCTGGTGCCGCAAGACCTGGCCTTATACGAAGAGCTCCCCGCAATCGAAAACCTCAAGCTGTTCGGCGCCCTGTATGGCATGAAGGGCGCAGCGCTGGTCAAGCGCGCGCAAGAAGTGCTGGCGCTTGTGGGCCTGTCGGACCGTGCGAAGGAAAAGCCTTCGACATTCTCGGGCGGTATGAAGCGCCGCCTGAATATCGGCGCGGCGCTGCTGCATGATCCGCAATTGCTGATTCTCGACGAGCCGACTGTGGGCGTTGACCCGCAAAGCCGCAATGCCATTTTTGAGACGCTGGAAGCGTTGAAGGCACAAGGGCGCTCGCTGATTTACACCAGCCATTACATGGAAGAAGTGGAGCGGCTGGCCGACCATATCGTGATCATCGACCACGGCAAGGTGCTGGCAGATGCGCCGCCGGCGGAACTGTACCGCCGCCTGCCGACGCAAGCAGCCCTGCAGGTGGAATTGGCGGGCAGCGACGTCCTGCCGGCGGAGTTGCTGGTCGCGTCGCTGGCTGGCTTGCCGGGCGTCGCTGGCGTGCGCCGCGATGGCGTCTCGCTAGACATCAGCCTGCACGGCGCCGCCCATGCCGCACCGGTGCTGCGCTGGCTGGATGAGCAGGGGCACACGCTGGCTCATTTCTCCACCGCCCGTACCAAGCTGGAAGACATCTTCCTTTCCCTGACCGGCCGCACCTTGCGCGACTAAGGAATTCCGATGACAGCAATTATTGCAATGATCCGCAAGGACCTGATCCTCTACATCAACGACAAGCGCGCGTTGATGCTCAACTTGCTGATGCCGATCGTGCTGGCGGCCTTCTTTGGCTCACTGTTCGGCGGCGGCGACAGCGGCAACAACAGCAAGATCGAAATCGGCCTTGTGCAGCAGGACAGCAGCGTGATCGGCCGAAAAGTCGGCGACTCGCTGAAGGCCGATGCCAACTTGACCGTCAAGGAAATGAGCCTGCAGGAAGCGCAGGAAAAAGTCCGTTCAGGCAAGCTGATGGTGGCCGTCGTGATCCCGGCCGGTTTCGGCGATGCTGCCGGCCAGTCGCTGTTCCAGTCAGGCAGCAAGCCGGAATTGCCGGTGTATTACGATCCATCGCAATCGACCGTGCTGGCGATGGTGAAAGGCTTGCTGACGCAGCACGTTATGCAGGGCGTGACTGGTGAAGTGATGGGCGGCAGCGCGACGGGCGCCAAGTTCACCGACGACAGCCTGAAGAAACTGGAGAATTCTCCTGCGAGCGATGAAAAGGAAGCGCTGGTCGGCCTGCTGGGCAGCCTGAAGAAATTCCAGGAGCAGGAAGCAGCCAAACCGGCCAGGGAGTCGAGAGGCGGCGGTGGCTTGAGCGTGCCGTTTACCACGAAGGATCAAGCTCTCAGCTCAGGTCCGAAGTACAACGGTTACGCGCACTCGTTTGCCGGAATGGGCGTGCAGTTCATCCTGTTCATGGGGATCGACCTCGGTATCGGCATCCTGCTGGCGCGCCGCATGGGGATCTGGAACCGTTTGCTGGCGGCGCCGGTGACCATGTCGCAAGTGCTGCTTGCGCGCGCGTTGTCGGGCGCGATGATTGCCGCCGGCCTGATGACAGCGATCTACTTCTGCGCGATGTTGATCTTTAAAGTGCAGGTGACCAATGTGCCGGGATTTGCACTGGTGGTAGCAGCCTTCTCGCTGATGACTGCTTCGTTCGGCTTGTTGATTGCAGCGTTCGGCAAGACGCCCGAGGCGGCGCGCGGGCTGGCGGTTTTTGCCACCCTGATCCTGGTGATGCTGGGCGGGGCTTGGGTGCCGACGTTCGTGTTCCCTGCGTGGATGCAGCAGCTGACCATTATTGTGCCGACGCGCTGGGCGGTTGACGGCCTGGATGCCATGACCTGGCGTGGGCTGGGAATGGATGTGGCGCTGCAGACGGCTGGCGTGCAGCTTGCGTTCGCGGTGGTATTCGGGACGCTGGCAATCTGGCGCTTCCGAGCGCAGGCACGCTAATTCGACTAAACCGGTGCCTGCTTTATCGACGCAGGCACATCGCCGCCGTTTGATGCGCGGCGGATCAGGCATGAGCCGTGGATGAATCGGAAAGGCTTGTTGAGGTGAACGGGTGAAGGCGAAAAATGTGATCTTGGCTGCAGCGATGCTGATAGCACAAAGCGCTTTCGGGTGGGGCGACCTCCAGTAACGGCCAATAACGGAAGTTGCGAATCGATTAGGACTTCACATGCAATATACATTGAGGAAGATGGAATGACATTTGACGAGCCCGCGCCGCGACTCGGATCGCTGGATACTGAACCAGTTTCAGGAGCGACTCCACCGCCTTCTTATTTGCTTGAACGTTCAGACATCTCGACTGAAATCGTTCTTGATATACTCGGCCGGTATCAGGTGACTCTCGATACTCAAAGTTTTCCAGCGGCTCTGTATGCCGAGTCGCTGATCTACATGCTCTACTGGTTCCATCGCTTGCGTGATCCGATTCGCAAGCATGGCATCGAAGTCAACATTGCCAGCTATCTGAACATCGAACCTCGATCCGAGGTGATCGCTGCACTGCTTTCCCATCAAGAGCTCAAGAGGCGAGCGAAGGACCGAATTGAACAGGGCACCCTCGTTCGCAGGACCGTCGACGTACTAGTGATGCGCGAAAGGCCGAGCGGGAAGGAATTTCTAGTCCTGGACCGGGCCTTTTTCCCCACCGGCATGGCACTGCCAGGCGGTTTGCTCCAGGACGAAGACGAGCTGAACGAATTTGGAATCCCAGGCGACATTTTTGCTGCGCTAAGGATTACCGCATCCAAGGTGCTGCGAGCGGCCGCCATCCATTATGGAATCTCGGAACGCAACGGACGAAAATACTATTTTTCCGCGACCGAGACTGGCGAAGAAGCCCGAGTCTATATGGACAGGACCATATCGCACGGGTTTCGCGATCACCTCAGAGACATTACCGCGCCGTCGGACCCGCGCCATATCGTCGACACCATCGGCCTCCTCGTCGAGATCACGGATACGGACAAGGTTCAGGGCCGTTGGATCACTGAGAGCCTGGTTACCACACCCAACACGAGAAATGGCACATTCGCTTTCAGACATCACAAGCAGATTGTTGCCGCGCTCCTCGCAAAGAACTTCACGAAGACCAAAGGCGTTTCTCATCACGAATGGATACGGAAAGCGGTAACTAGTCCGCTGGACGTTTACCGGGATATCAGGGCACGGTTCAGCCAGAATAATGACAGGCCGGACACGCCGGTCATAGAATTATTGCCGGTCGTCGACTACGTCCGCAGCCAGATGACTTCCCCGTCGGTCGACGAAAGTTGCAGCGGCAACGCGGCACTGGAGATCATGCGAGACCAATTGCTGCACAAGCTTCATCATGTCACGATCGAGAACGGACCGATGTGTCCGTATGCGCCGACCTTGCGCGTCTTGTTCGAAGCAGTAGCCTTCTTCGACGTGGTATGGCGTACCAGAAAAAACCTGAGCACCCACTTTCAGAAGAATTACTGGTACCGCTACGAACACCTGATGAGCCGAATCCCGGAAGCAATCATCATTCCGACTTTTGATAACATCTCTGCGACGGACCTCATGAAGGTCCGGGGCGCCCCTATCTATTCATTGGGGTGTCGACCGAGCCAGTGTATGTGGATGAGTTCTGGCAATCTCCGCTTGAGTTTCTCATCCATGACCTGAACCACGCATGGAAGATGCTCGATATGGATGACAGATTCTTGCGAGCACATCCGGACATGAGCAGGGACGCATTCATGGAGGCGTCCAATCGCTTCATTCGCGACTATTTGCCGACGATCGCCGTTCAGAAATCCGATACGGAGTTGCAGAAAGAGATCAAGAAGCTCAAGAAGATTCTGCTGTTCGAAGTCGGCCACGAAGATGGGCGACCGCTACTGCCAGGCATCATCGCCGAGACGCTTCTGGAAGCCGAGGGATACGAATTTCCGGACAATGTCGTTCGCTACGCTGACCGCGAAAGCCAGGCATATCTGGAAAGACGCATCATAGGTGGAATTACTGCGCTATCCTATGTTCGGCACAAATTGCAACACGGTTTCTTCGACCAGACCGACTCGCAGAATATTCAGATCGTCAGCCCAAAATTTCGGACGGTAGAATGGATCGTAACTGCGGCTGTTGAATTGCTGGAGGAAATGCATGCAGTGATCCCCCCAGAAATTCAGGCTGAGGGCTTGACGGAATACCTGATGCGGCAAGCCTGCTCAAGGGGCCCAACAATTCTCCATGCGCCCGAAAACCTGGATCCGGTGATTGAGAACTACGGCGATGGAACAATGTTCGACAGCAGCAGAAAAGTCGCCATCGATGAGGGTGAGCGGGCGGATATTGCATCGCCCTGAGTCAGGCTGCGTCACCTTGGTGAATGAGTACAATCGGCCAGAACCGGACTACCGCAGCAAATTGAATGAATAAATGGAATATGGAATTTTCTGAAGATGTTGAGCACTGGCTTGCGTCCGCGCTCGCTGTAGAAGTCCCTCAAACAGTAGTGGCGTACTCATTTAACCTCTTCGAACTAGCATCTGCAGAGTCAAAATACGGAATTGAACTAATCGGCGCCGAAGAGTTCGATGAAGATGACTGGGACTGGGCATGTGATGAGGCGTGGGTGGCCAGTCCTCGTTCTATTTCAATTCCTCGAGAATTCGCCGACGGGAGCTGGGAAGAGTGCCTACGCGATACGAAGCAGTTGCTGGTCAAGCTGCTACGCAAGTCGTCGGGTGCTGCAGCAAAACTAAAGGAAGGAAAGGCCGTCGCTGTCGGGTTCATCGATGGCGACTTAGACCTAATTTGGCAGGGCTAAGCTGAAATCGGCCAACAGCTGCCGTTGCGCCCTCGGCTTCCCTCCCCAGTTGGTTGCAAATATGTCAAAATCGGTGCGTACTAGGTCGCTGCGACTTTTGTCGATTTTGTTAACCCTGTATGGAAATGCAGTAAATATTAAAGAAGCCCCGCCGTTGAAGGGCTTCTTTGGTCAAAAACAAGGGATGTTATATCGTAGACGCCCATGTTAACTCGGTATTTTGCGATCTATAACACGTTGGGCCTAAATGCGAACTTTTGGAAAACGCGAATGTCCCCGGTGTGGAACCGAAATGACGACATTTTGTCCGTCGGTTGAAACATTCTCTTCTATCGGAAATGATCTTGTGGGTAACCGGGACGCGCTCGAGAAGAAGATCGCTACTCTTGAAGATGTTGCTGTTGAAGTCGTTCGTGAGTACATGGATCATCGAATGTTTCCGAAATGCGAAGATGTTTTTGGTATCTGCCCTCACTGTGGTGGGAAGCTCGCAACTCGGGCCGCTCAGCAATGTTTGAACTGTCATACCTCATGGCACTCCAGGTAATGCGCAACTGGCCCAACAATTCCGTCAACCGGACCTACGCATCGCTTCGCGCTGCTGCGGCCGGTTACGTCCAACGTTGATGCCGCAGGCAGAATCCGGCCAACAGCAGACGGCCAGGAAGTATGATTAAGAGAAATTCCTTCTACAGAGGTAACGTTTAATGTCTGTACGTGAGTTGGGTACTGCCATCTGCTCCAGCCTAATCAAAACATTGAAACCTTATGGCTTTACCAGGAAAGGGGCAAGATTCAGCCGCGACAACGCCCAATACTGTGAACACTTCGCGGTAAGTGGTAGTCGCTGGAATTCGGGCGAAGCGCCATGGGAATTCTCCGTTGATGTAGGCGTGTTTTTTCATGAGATTCCTGCCAGAGAGGGCGCAAAAGGCCTTTGGCGATATTCGCACGCGGTTGGCTCGACCAATAGCATTCTGGCGGGAAGTCCGACTGCATTCTTTGTAACGCCTGATAACGTAGAATCCGTAGCTAGTGACGTGGCGAAAATCATTCTCGCAACAAGTGAGCAATTGCCAGGCATTGTAGGCCCAGCATGTCAGCGCGCACACGATGGTTGGGCTAGCTTCCTTCCTGTTCCTGCTTCGTGGAGTGTTGGCGAGGCGTGCCCGTCAAATGCTGACTAATGTAGTTGGTTTCGGCCAGTAGCGGACCAACACATATAATCGATCTCGCCCCGAGGTGGCGGCCCGAAATTGATGGATCACAGCACGTGAAAAGATCTCTAGTTGCACTTGCCTTATTTTGCTTGTTCTCTTGCGCGAATGCCGACTCGACACGCGCCCCACGCTCGATGGGAAAGTCAAATGAGAACGGTACTTATGTCGTGCACATCACGCCGGGATCAAGCATGGGCGATGTCTTTGGATACTCTGAAAGTGAAAAAGGTCCGTATGCTGTTGCTGAATGGTACAAGTACGACGGCGAGAGATACACGATGGTTAGCCGCACCGCCCTGCTTAATCCGATTGCGCCTCAACAGATTGAAGTAACGGAAGAGGGTAACTTGATCACCCTGGATAACTGGCACAATCAAGGAATTGGAGCGGTACTGGCCCTTTACTCGTCTGATGGAAAAATCGTAAAACAGTATGCGCTGCAGGATCTATACTCGGATCGCGATGTGAAGCGAATTCGAACCTCCATCTCGTCGATTCATTGGCGGTGCGACGGCCTCTCGACTTTTCTCGACACGCCTCGCAAACTCTTGATCGACGATAGCCTCGGCGGGAGGTTTTTAGTCGACGTAGCGACTGGAAAATTCGACTATCTCACCGATGGTGGCCACTGCGGACGGTGACTACATGGTCGTTTTCGGCCATGAGCAGACTGTTGCTTAAAGGTGCGGTTCAGCCCAGCATTTAAGCGTAATGACTTGCGCCAGACAGTGGGCGCGGTTTGTCGATGTGTGAAAACTGTTCGTGTCGGAAAATTCCATTTTGAAGGAAAGAAATCGTGGTTGATTTAATGAGCACCGAAGAATTTATGCGTTTCGAACGAAAGTGGAAGATTATTTTCACCTTCTTTGGCGCCATCCTTACTGGTACTCTATTGGATTACTTGCTTCGCTCTCCTCGTGGAGTCGAGGCTTTTTGGTGCTATACGTTGGGCGCTGCCGCATTGTTGGTCTGCCTATGGTCCGCACACAAACTTGGTGACGCTGAGCGATATGACGGCGCGATAGGTGGCCTGGAATTACTCGGCGAGGATTTGCCTATTAGTGGCCCTGATGACTAAGCATAACAATTCCGCTAACCTAAGCGATGCGTCGTTTCCAGCTACATCGGGTTGCGGCCAACAGCAGACCTCCGCAATTCGCTCTACATGAGACGGTAACCCATGCAACCCCCGACAACTTTAGACGAGCGTTTTGCATTCATCGCAGCCCTTCAGTATCGCTTAAAACCTGAGAGCCTTTGGGTTACGGATTTCCTTGCCCAGCGCCTTACGGATGTTGAATGGACATTTTGCGGTGGTGAGAAAGAGAATGCGGCCACTGCTAAACTTTGTGCCGAATATAGTCGGGACATTTTGCAGGCTATGCATCCCGACAAAGTCGATTTTGCTGAAAGCCTTCAGTTGGTCGGAATTTCTGCGGCCGCACAGGAGGAAGTCCGAGACCTGTTTGTTTTGGATGCGTCAATGGATGCAGTTCCGGTGACAACGCAACAAGCGTGTGCTGCGGTTTCGGCCTTCTTCCGACTTGTATACGCTCGTGATTTCAGCTAAACCGACGCTGTCGGCCAGGAGCAGCCGCAAATTGGGAACGAAATTGAAGGAAGAATGGAAGACTTGAATTGGTATGAGGTATGGTTGGAAGACACCTTAATTCCTCCTTGCACACTCTTGTTGATGTGCCAGCGCGACGAATCTTTGGCCATATTCGATCAGGTTGAGCAGAAGATCGTGCTCAAGACTTCCGATTATGGCGAGGCGCGAAATTGGCTGCTAGAAGACGAGTATCGCCAGGTGATCGGTCGAATGAAAATTGAGTAAGACAGACGGCGCAAACGGCCACCACCAGCAATCGTGCTATAGTTGCTTGAATGGTTAAAGAAGACTTGAGCGGAGATTCGTGTCGATTCTTTTTTAGTAGTTGGGACAATTTGTATGCAAAAAACAAAAACGATTCACATGCCCGCCACGCTTGACCTGCAAAGTTCTCTCGTTTTTTCTTCGGAAATGGCGAGCATTGAGGAGTCTGAGCGCTATGTTTTTGACTTTCATCGCACCAGATTTAGCGAACCTTTTGCGATGCTGCTTGTCTCAAGCGAATTGCGGCGGCTCGTGCAAAATCATCCAGAAGCGACCGTTTCCTGTTCCAATTTTGAACAAATGACTTATGCCGCGCATATGGGCTTCTTTAAGGCATTTGGTCTTGACCACGGCAAGGAGCCTGGCGAGGCAAAAGGCGGGGTTAAGTATATTCCACTTCGAATTTTCGATTGTTCAACGCTCGAAAGAGAGGCCGCTGAAAAGGGCATAGAGGTCGGAGAGAAAATAGAGGAGAACAGTGGGCAGATGGCCGCGTTATTATGCGGGCAGACAGAAGGTGCTGTTTATGAAACTCTGACCTATTCGATGCGCGAAATCATGAGGAATGTAATCGAGCATAGTAAATCGGTGCGGTTTGGAATATGCGCTCAATACTGGCCCTCGAAAAATCGAGTCGAGGTGGCATTGTTGGATAGAGGCGTTGGCTTGCGCCAAAGTTTGAGTGCCAATCCTCACATTGATGCAAGCACAGACAAGAACGCGATCAAGTTTGCGTTAATGCCTGCAATTTCAGGAAAGGCATTTAAAGGATCGCGAATCAAACAAAAAGGCCACTGGGCAAATTCTGGATTTGGGCTTTATATGACAAGTAGAATTTGCAGAAATGGGGGGAATTTCTTTGTGGCGAGCGGAACAGCAGGCTTGCTTTTGACTTCTGGAAAAGAAGGGAAAAAGTGGTTTGACTGCGATTCGATGGGAACGGCAATTCGAATGGTCATAAAAACAGACCAATTGTCGACGTTGAAAGAATCGTTAGCGAAATACAGACAGGAAGGCTATGAATTTCAAAAAAGGTACCAAGAGATTGTAAGCATTGATCCATCGTCCGCTTCATTGATGCTTTCCGACGATTTCGATGAATCAACATGGCACAAAATCAAAATTAACTTGGGTTTGGCTCGGTAGGAAGCAAGTTTGGATATTCTGCGGAAAGTAGAGATTTCAATTCTTGCGGTGTATCAGCAAGAGCTTGAACTGCCGGAATTTACCGAAGAATTGATTGTTCGCACAAAAAGAGAATATAGCGTGACCGGCGGCTTTGGGGCGGTTGCCGCCGGTCACCAGGCATAATGGTTCTGGTCAAGTCTGAGCCAGAACAGATCAGATAGTTTTGGAGAAAGGGGGAGGATTTTTTCCTATAGCGGGTATAGGTTGCCGGCGCAGGACGCATTAGGACGGAAGAGCCTCTCGGTGAAAGGCTCTTCCGTTGCGGTTACAGGTTGGGCGCCAGCCAGCGTTCCAGCTGGTCCTTGGCAACACCGCGGCGAGCGGCCATGTCCAGCACCTGGTCTTCGTTGATCTTTCCGACGGTGAAGTACTTCGACTGTGGGTGCGCGAAGTAGAAGCCTGATACGGCGGCGCCTGGGAACATAGCGAACGATTCCGTCAGTTCCATTCCGATCTCATTCGCGTTGAGTACGCGGAAGACATCGGCCTTCACAGTGTGCTCAGGGCAGGCCGGATAGCCCGGCGCTGGGCGGATGCCGCGATATTCTTCCTTGATCAGCTCTTCGTTGCTCAGCGTTTCATCGGCGGCATAGCCCCACAGGTCTTTACGCACGCGCTCGTGCAGGTATTCCGCGAAGGCTTCGGCCAAGCGGTCCGCCAGCGCCTTCAACATGATCGAGGAGTAATCGTCGTGCGCATCTTCGAAGCGCTTTTCGTATTTCTCGATGCCCAGGCCTGCGGTCACTGCGAACATGCCGATGTAATCCTGCTTGCCAGACTCCTTCGGTGCGATGAAATCCGACAGGCACTGGTTCGGGCGCTGCACGCCATCGATCACAGGCTTCAGGCCTTGCTGGCGCAGGCCGTAGTAAGTGAACGCCACTTCCGAGCGCGACTCGTCGGTGTAGATTTCGATGTCGTCTTCATTGACGGTGTTTGCCGGCAGGAGCGCGATCACGCCGTTGGCGGTCAGCCAGCGGCCTTCGATGATTTTCTTCAGCAGCGCCTTGCCTTCTTCAAACACCTTCGATGCGGCCTCGCCGACCACTTCATCGCTCAGGATGGCAGGGAAGGGGCCGGCCAAGTCCCAGGTCTGGAAGAATGGACCCCAGTCGATGTATTCGGCGATCGCCGCCAGGTCCACGTTCTTGAATACGCGGCGGCCGACGAACTTCGGGCGCACCGGCGCAAATTCGAGCTTGGTCTTGTTGGCGCGTGCGGCTTCCAGCGAAACGGTAGGCAGCGCCTTCTTGTTGGCGTGCTGTTCGCGGATGCGGGCGTAGTCGTGGTCCAGTTCTTCCACGAACTTGCCGCGCTGTTCGTCGGTCAGAAGCGACTGCGCCACCGACACGGAACGCGAAGCATCCGGCACGTACACGACCGGGCCTTCGTAGTTGTGGGCGATCTTCACCGCAGTGTGAGCGCGGCTGGTGGTGGCACCGCCGATCAGCAGCGGGATCTTCATCATGCGGAAGTGCTCGTCGCGCTGCATCTCTTTCGCGACGTGCGCCATTTCTTCCAGTGACGGCGTGATCAGGCCGGACAGGCCGATGATGTCGGCGTTTTCCAGCTTGGCGCGCGCCAGGATCTCGGAGGCCGGCACCATCACGCCCATGTTCACCACCTCAAAGTTATTACACTGCAGGACAACGGACACGATGTTCTTGCCGATGTCGTGCACGTCGCCTTTCACGGTTGCGATGACGATCTTGCCCTTCGGCTTGGCGACGATGCCGGTACGTGCTTCCTCCGCCTTCTTCTCTTCTTCGATGTAAGGAATCAGGTGGGCCACGGCCTGCTTCATCACGCGCGCCGACTTCACCACCTGCGGCAGGAACATCTTGCCCTGGCCGAACAGGTCACCGACGATATTCATGCCATCCATCAGCGGGCCTTCGATCACATTGATCGGACGGCCACCGGAAGCGAATACCTGCTGGCGCATTTCTTCCGTGTCTTCGGTGATGAACTGGGTGATGCCGTGCACCAGCGCGTGCGCCAGGCGCTTCTCGACCGGCGCGTTGCGCCATTCGAGGTTGGCAGCTTCCTGCTTGGCGCCGCCTTTCAGCGTCGCTGCGAATTCGATCATGCGCTCGGTGGCGTCTTCGCGGCGGTTCAGCACCACGTCCTCCACACGTTCGCGCAGTTCTGCCGGCAGGTCGTCGTAGACGCCCACCATGCCGGCGTTGACGATACCCATGGTCATGCCCGCCTTGATGGCGTGGTACAGGAACACGGTGTGGATCGCTTCGCGGGCCGGGTCGTTGCCGCGGAAGGAGAACGACACATTCGACACGCCGCCGGAGATCTTCGCGTGTGGCAGGTTGTTCTTGATCCAGCGCGTGGCCTCGATGAAGTCGACGGCGTAGTTGTTGTGTTCTTCGATACCGGTTGCGATGGCGAAGATGTTCGGGTCAAAGATGATGTCTTCCGGCGGGAAGCCGACTTTCTCGGTCAGCACCTTGTAGGCGCGTTCGCAAATTTCGATCTTGCGCGCGAAGGTGTCGGCCTGGCCGGTTTCGTCGAAGGCCATCACTATCACGGCGGCGCCGTAGCGGCGGCACAGCTTTGCCTGGCGGATGAATTCCTCTTCGCCTTCCTTCATGGAGATCGAGTTCACCACGGCCTTGCCTTGCACGCACTTCAGGCCCGCTTCGATCACCGACCACTTGGAGGAGTCGATCATGATCGGCACGCGCGAGATATCCGGTTCGGAGGCGATCAGGTTCAGGAAGCGGGTCATGGCGGCCTGGGAATCCAGCATCGCCTCGTCCATGTTGATGTCGATGACCTGGGCGCCGTTTTCCACCTGCTGGCGGGCCACCGACAATGCCTCGTCGTACTGCTCGTTCAGGATCATGCGCGCGAAAGCTTTCGAGCCGGTCACGTTGGTGCGCTCGCCGACGTTGACGAACAGGGAGTCGTCGTCGATGGTGAACGGCTCCAGGCCGGACAGGCGCTGGGCCACCGGCACGTGCGGCAGCTTGCGCGGGGTGGCGGTCGACAGCAGCTTGGCGACGGCTGCAATGTGGTCTGGCGTGGTGCCGCAGCAGCCGCCGGCCACGTTGATGAAGCCCGCGTCGGCGAACTCGCGCAGCAGGCGCGAAGTATCTTCCGGCAGTTCATCGAAGCCGGTATCGCTCATCGGGTTGGGCAGGCCGGCATTCGGGTAGATGCAGACGAAGGTATCGGCGATCTGCGACAGCTCTTCGGCGTAGGGACGCATCAGGGTTGCGCCCAGCGCGCAGTTCAGGCCAATGGTTAGCGGCTTTGCATGACGCACCGAGTTCCAGAAGGCCGGGACGGTCTGGCCGGACAGGATACGGCCGGAGGCGTCGGTCACGGTGCCGGAGATCATCAGCGGCAGGCGCTCGATTTCCGGACGCTCGTCGAAGTACTGGTCGATCGCGAACAGCGCTGCCTTGCAGTTGAGGGTGTCGAAGATGGTTTCGACCAGCAGCACGTCGACGCCGCCGTCCACCAGGCCGCGCACCTGCTCGTAGTAGGCGGCGACCAGTTGGTCGAAAGTGACGTTACGCGCGGCCGGGTCGTTCACGTCCGGCGAAATCGAAGCGGTCTTCGGGGTCGGGCCGAGCGCGCCGCAGACGTAGCGCGGCTTGTCGGCGCTGGAGTACTTGGCGGTGGCCGCCTTGGCCAGCCGGGCTGCTTCCACGTTCATCTCATAGGCCAGGTGGGCCATGAAATAGTCGTCCTGCGCGATCGAGGTGGCGCCGAAGGTATTGGTCTCGATCAGGTCCGCACCGGCTGCCAGGTAGCGCTCATGGATCTCCTGGATGACGTGCGGCTGGGTCAGCGTCAGCAGCTCGTTATTACCCTTGACGAACAGCTCGCGGTGGCCGCTCCCTTCGGGCGCGGCGAAGCCGGCGAAGCGTTCGCCGCGATATGCTTTTTCGTCCAGCTTGTACTGCTGGATGATGGTGCCCATCGCGCCATCCAGGAACATGATGCGCTTCGCGAGGATCTCGCGCAGCTGGGCTTCGGTCTTGGAGGTTGGACGGGTCGTGTTAGTCATTTTGATATCGCGGATTGGGCAACGTGGACCTGAAATTATACGGCAAAGCAGCATTTTCCCTCGGCCACCGCCCCCTGCCGCCGAGACAAATTCGGTATTTGCTTATTCGGAAAAGGCATCAACTTTCACATTTGTGCTGAATCAGCACAAATCATGTGTTGCCAGAGTGCTACCAAAGCGTCAGCGGCCCGCCTAAGATGGCTTCATCAACCAACCACTTTGAAGGAGCTCAAAATGCCTATCCTGAATATCACCGTCAGCGGCACCCCGGAACAAGTGCCTGCCAAAAAAGTCACCAATATCCTGATGAAGCACACCGGCGAAATCCTGCACAAGGCGCCGGCCCTCACTGCGATCGCCGTGCATTACACGCCCCGCGAGCAGTGGTTTGTCGGCGGCGAGTCTCTGGCGGAGCTGGGAAAGGCCAGCTTCTTCTTCGACATCAAGGTGACCGACGAGACCAATACCGCCAACGAGAAGTCGGCCTACATCGCGGCGGTCTACAAGGACTTGCAGGAGCTGCTCGGCGAACTGCATGAAGTCAGCTACATCCACATCGACGACGCGCGCCCGGCAGCCTGGGGCTGGGGCGGCCTCACGCAGCAGTTCCGCGCGGTTCAGAAGATGTTGATGTAAATGCTGGCGGCGTAATCGACGAAGGCGCGCACTTTAGGCGACAGGTGGCGGTTCTGCGGGTAGAGGGCGTACAGCTCGCGCGGCTTGGGTGTATAGCCGGGCAGGACTTCCACCAGTGCGCCGTTCTCAAGCTCTTCGCGAACGATGAAGGCGGCGGCGTTGGCAATGCCAAGACCGGCCGCTGCTGCCGCTTTCAGGGCGACGTTGGTGTTGGCCTGCAGCGATCCGCGCACAGCGACAGCATGCTCCGCGCCATCCGGGCCGACCAGCGTCCATTCACTGGCGCGCGTCGCCGCCGTGTAGACGAGGCAGTTGTGTTGCGCGAGATCGTCCGGGACGGCAGGTGCGCCGTGCGCGCCCAGGTAGCCGGGGCTGGCGACAAGCACGACCTTGCTGGTGGCGAGGCGGCGTGCGACCAGCGTCGAATCGGGCAAGTCGCGCGCCAGCCGCAATGCGACGTCGAAACCATCCTCGATCAAATCGACCATGCGGTCATTGCATACCAGGTCGACCTGCACGCCGGGATGCTTCGCCATGAAGCCGGGCAGCCATTGCGCCACCTCGATGGTGCCGAAAGCCATCGGCGCATTGATGCGCAGGACGCCGGTGGGTTCGGCCTGGTGGCGGCCGACGTTGCGGTCGGCGTCATCCAGCAGGTCGAGCACTTCGCGCGTGGATTCGTAGTAATCGCGGCCGGCATCGGTCAGGGCGAAGCGGCGCGTGGTGCGGTTCAGGAGCTGGGCGCCGAGGTGTTCCTCGAGCTGGCGCACCTGGCGCGAAACGATGGTGTGGGAAATGCCGAGGGCGTCGGCGGCAGCCGTGAAGCTGCCCAGTTCAACAACGCGGCGGAGCGCACGCAGCGCCGCGAGTTGGTCCATTTACTGGAAGCGCTGCCCGTCGAGCGGGAAGCCTTTGATGAATTCGGCGGCCGGCAGGCGCTTGCCGCCCGGTTTTTGCAGCTGCGTCAGGCGCAGCGCGCCTTCGCCGCAGGCGACGATGATGCCGTGCTGCGCGTCGGCGGCAATCACCTGGCCGGGCGCGGCGCTGCTGCCTTCGTCCAGCACTTCAGCGCCCCACAGCTTGATCACCGTGCCATTCACTTCGCCGTGGGCGCCGGGGAATGGATTGAAAGCGCGGATCTTGCGGCTGATTTCGCGCGCAGGCTGGGTAAAGTCCAGCGCCGCTTCTTCCTTCAGGATCTTGTTGGCGTAGGTGACGCCTTGCTCGGGCTGCGGCACGGCTTCCACCACGCCTTTTTCCATCTTGTGCAGTACCTTGACCATCATCTGGGCGCCCATGGCGGCCAGCTTGTCGTGCAGGGTGGCGGTGGTGTCCTGCGGCGTGATCGGGGTGCGCTCGATCAGCAGCATCGGGCCGGTGTCCAGGCCTTCTTCCATTTCCATGATGGTGACGCCGGTTTCCGCATCGCCGGACTCGATCGCGCGGTGGATCGGGGCGGCGCCGCGCCAGCGCGGCAGCAGGGAGCCGTGGATGTTCAGGCAAGGCTTGATGTCGAGGGTGGAGCGCGGCAGGATCAGGCCGTAGGCGGCGACCACCATCACGTCGTAGTCGGTGGCCAGCAGGCGCTCGTGGGCGGCCTTGGCTTCCGCTGCGCGCTGCGGATCCTTGGCGTCCATGCGCAATGAGAGCGGCTGCAGCACTTCGATGCCGTGCTTGACGGCATATTGCTTGACCGCCGAAGGCTGCAGCTGCATGCCGCGGCCAGCCGGGCGGTCGGGCTGGGTCAGTACCAGGGGAATCTCGAAACCTGCTTCGTGCAGGGCCTGGAGGGCAACGGCCGCAAATTCAGGCGTGCCCGCGAAGATCACTTTCATGCTTCCCCCCGCAGGTATCAGTAACGGCGACCCGAAGCGCGCAACGCTTCTTCGCGCTGCATGCCACGTTCTTCTTTTTGCAGTTTGGTCTTGATACGATTGCGTTTCAAGGGAGACAGGTATTCAACGAATACCTTGCCTTTCAAGTGGTCCATCTCGTGCTGGATGCAGACAGCCAGCAGGCCGTCGGCGTCGATCTCGAACGGCTCGCCCTTGACGTTGTAGGCGCGCACCTTGACTGCCGACGGGCGCTCGACGCCGTCATAGATGCCTGGCACGGACAGGCAGCCTTCGTCGTACACCTGTTTTTCCTCGCTCGACCACAGGATTTCCGGGTTGATGAAGGCGGTCAGGCCGGTTTTGTCTTCGGTAACGTCAATGATGACAACTTGCTCATGCACGTCCACCTGGGTAGCGGCCAGGCCGATGCCCGGTGCGTCGTACATGGTTTCCGCCATGTCTTCCACCAGTTTTGCCAGGCGCTCGTCGAACACGGCAACGGGTTTTGCAACTTTGTGCAGGCGAGGGTCCGGATAGCGGAGAATATTCAGTTTCACGAGAGAATCTTATTTAAACAACAATGATTGTGCGGTAAACGGCGCATATTATGCGTGCACGATTGCTTCAGTGACACGAATTCCTTGCTTGATCAGGGTAATATGGGCAGAATTTGATTTCAGTGAGGCAAGCCTTTGTGGCCTTCCGTCATTGCCGCACCTAACGGATATATCAATGAAAAATTTTAGCACAAGCAGCCGCCGCCTGTTGGCCGCAGCCCTGTTTTGCGGTGTGACGGCCGTTTCGGCCCACGCCAAGACCATCGTCTGTGAATTCAAGCCGAACGCACCGGATAGCCATACCGTCGTCAAGGGAGATACCCTGTGGGATATCTCCGGAACCTTCCTCGACAAGCCTTGGTGCTGGCCGCAGGTTTGGGGCATGAACAAAGAAGAAATCGCCAATCCGCACTGGATTTATCCAGGGCAGATCGTCTGGTTCGACCGAGAGGCCGGCCGCCTGCGCCTTGGCAACAAGGTTGGCGGCGATGGCACCACGGGCGATATGCGCCTCGGCCCGCAACTGCGGACCGAAGGCCTGGGCAAGGACGCCGTCCAGTCGATCCCGTCCGGCGCGATCGAGCCCTTCCTCAGCCAACCGCTGATCATCGAAGAAGATGAACTCAAGAATGCCCCGCGCATCATTGCGACGCGCGGCGCCCGCGTCTTCATCGGCAAGGACGACAAAGCCTATGTCCGCGGCGACCTGAAGGGCAACACCTCGTTCCAGGTGTTCCGTCCGGGTAAGCCGCTGAAAGACCCGGTCACCAAGAAGACCATCGCCCTGGAAGCGTTCTACCTCGGCACCCTGAAGCTGGAAGCCCCGGCTGAAGCAGGCAGCGACGTGCATACCTTCATCGTCGCCAGCGCCAAGGAGGAAATGGGCAAGGGCGACTTGCTGATGGCAATGCCGCCGATGCCGATGCAGAACTACGTTCCGCATCCGCCGGAAGTCGAAGTCAATGCCAATGTGCTGGCCGTGTATGGCGGCGTCACGCACGCCGGCCAGAACCAGGTTGTCAGCATTAATCGCGGAAAGCTTGACGGACTCGATATCGGATCTGTGCTGCAGCTTTACCATAAGGGTGAAGTGGTGGCCGATCCGGGCGCGTCGAAAGGCCCGCTGAATCTGCGCAAACCGACGGTCAAGCTGCCGGATGAACGCGTGGGCAGCTTGTTTATCTTCCGTGTGTTCAAGCACATTTCGTATGGCTTGATCATGCAGGTGACTGAACCTGTCGTAGTGGGGGATATCGCCAAGACAGCGGAGTAAATTCCATGGCCGTGCAAGTCACGGATGCCCCCAACCCCGCCCGCCAGGACTTCGAGCGCCTGGCGATGTGGCTGCGCCTGGCGAATACGCCGGGCGTCGGCCGCCACGGAGCCTTCAAGCTGCTCCAGCATTACCACTCTCCCCAGGCAGTTTTCACCGCCGCCAATGCCCGTCTCGCTGCGCCTCCCGCACAGGATGACGCTGCGCCGCTGCCATTGCACATGCTGAAGCAAGCCGATGCCGACATCGTGCGGCCGGGGCGCGAGCGCGCCGCTGCCGGTGCTGCCGAAGACGAGATCTCGCTGGCAGCCGCCCGCTGCCTTGCCGGTCCCATGCCGGAGCGGATACACGCGCTGGCGCATGCCTCGCTGGAATGGGCCGCGCAGGCCGGCAATCACCTGGTCTTGCTGGGCGACCCGGAATACCCGCCGGCCTTGCAGCACATCGCCGATCCGCCGCTGCTGCTGTATGCCAAGGGCGACCTGGCCCTGCTCCAGCGCGAGGCTGTGGCGGTAGTGGGTGCTCGCAACGCCACCATGCAAGGCAAGTCGAACGCGCGCCAGTTTGCGCGGGCCCTGAGCCAGGCGGACATGCCCGTGATCTCCGGCCTGGCGCTCGGCATCGACGCCGCCGCGCATGAAGGCGGCCTGGAAGGACCGGGCAGTACCGTGGCCGTGATCGGCACCGGCATCGACCGCATCTACCCGCGCCGCAATGCCGACCTGGCGCGCCGGATTGCCGAGGAGGGTTGCCTGGTCAGCGAATTCGCGCTCGGCACGCAGGCGCGGGCCGAGCACTTCCCGATCCGCAACCGCATCATTGCCGGCATGACCCGCGCCACGCTGGTGATCGAAGCGGCCGCACGCTCTGGTTCCCTGATCACCGCGCACGCGGCCGTGAATGCCGGGCGTGAAGTCTTCGTGCTGCCAGGTTCCGTGCTCTCGCCGCAGTCGGTCGGCTGCCATGCCTTAATTAGAGAGGGCGCGCGCCTGGTCGCCACGCCGGAGCAACTGCTGGAAGACCTGGGCTTGCAGGCGCCGGGCGAGCCGGTGCCGCAGATGGACCAGGCCGCAGGCTGGCTGCTGGCAGCCCTCGGCCATGATCCGATTGGCGCCGATGAGCTTGCAACAAGGTTGCAACTTCCGCCAAGTGACATGCAGGCAAGCTTGCTTGCACTGGAGCTTGCAGGTGTGGTGGAAAGGCTGCCGGGCGGCGCTTTCCAGCGCCTGAAAGGCTTCTGAACTGCCGTTATGCTTGTGCCCGGCTCACAGATGCTGCTAAAGTAGCGCCATGTTTGACATCCTGGTTTACCTGTACGAGACCTATTACCGCCCTGATGCCTGCCCTGAACCCGCAGCATTGGCAAAGAAACTCTCCGCAGTCGGTTTCGACGACGTAGAGATTTCCGAGGCGCTGGTCTGGCTGAATGACCTCGCCGCCATGGCTGGCGTCGAGCAGTCGCTGACGGCCGCTTCTTCTGGCACGCGCTTCTACGTGCGCCAGGAGCTGGACGTACTGGGCACCCCCGCCGTCGGCTTTATCCAGTTCCTGGAGAGCGCCGGCCTGCTGTCCCCGCTGCAACGTGAAATCGTCATCGAGCGCGCCCTGGCGCTGGACGAGGCACCGGTGTCGCTGGGCAAGCTGAAGATTATCGTGCTGATGCTGCTGTGGAGCCAGGGCAAGGAGCCGGACGCCCTGATGTTCGACGACCTGTTTGGCGCCGAAGAAGACCAGGCGCCACGCCTGTTGCACTAAGCGCACTCTTGCCGGCGTTGCCCAACGCCGGCCGTTTCCGTAATAATATTTGCAGCATTGTGGCTTTCATACGAAGCCGCAAGCCAGCGCTTACTTGCGAATGTTGTATTATGCGCGCTGCCGCATACACCGACGAGAACTATAAATATGAGTAAAGCCCTCATCATCGCTGAGAAACCTTCTGTCGCGAACGACATCGCGAAAGCCCTTGGCGGCTTCAGCAAGCACGATGAGTATTTCGAATCCGACGACTACGTGCTGTCTTCCGCAGTGGGTCACCTGCTGGAAATCGCCGTGCCTGAAGAGCACGACGTCAAGCGCGGCAAATGGACCTTCACCCATTTGCCGATGATCCCGCCATACTTCGCGCTGAACCCGATCGCCAAGACTGAATCGCGGCTCAAGGTGCTGAACAAGCTGATCAAGCGCAAGGACGTCACTACCCTGATCAACGCATGCGACGCGGGCCGCGAAGGTGAACTGATCTTCCGCCTGATCGCGCAGAATGCGAAAGCCAAGCAGCCGGTCAAGCGCCTGTGGCTGCAGTCGATGACGCCGACCGCGATCCGCGACGGCTTCACCCACCTGCGCAGCGACGACGAGATGCTGCCGCTGGCCGACGCCGCGCGCTGCCGCTCGGAAGCGGACTGGCTGATCGGCATCAACGGCACCCGCGCCATGACCGCCTTCAACTCGAAAGAGGGCGGCTTCTACCTGACCACCGTGGGCCGCGTGCAGACGCCGACCCTGTCGATCGTGGTCGAGCGCGAAGAGAAGATCAAGAATTTCGTCTCCCGCGACTACTGGGAAGTGCGCGCAGAGTTCGTGTGCGCCGCCGGCATTTATGAAGGCCGCTGGCTGGACACCAGCTTCAAGAAGGACGAGAACGATCCGGAAAAGAAGGCCGAGCGCCTGTGGAGCAAGGCGGCCGCCGATTCGATCGCGCTGGCTTGCAAGGGCAAGCAGGGCAACGTCAGCGAGGAGTCCAAGCCGACCACCTCGATGTCGCCGGGCCTGTTCGACCTGACCTCGCTGCAGCGCGAAGCCAACTCGCGCTTCGGCTTCTCGGCCAAGAATACCCTGGGCCTGGCGCAGGCGCTGTACGAGAAGCACAAGGTGCTCACCTACCCGCGTACCGATTCGCGCCACCTGCCGGAAGATTACCTGCCGACCGTCAAGGACACGCTGGAAGTCCTGAAGGACAACCACAACTACAACCAGTTCGCCAAGCAGATCCTGGACAAGGGCTGGGTCAAGCCGAACAAGCGCATCTTCGACAACACCAAGATCAGCGACCACTTCGCGATCATCCCGACCGGCATCCAGCCGAAGGGCCTGTCGGAGCCGGAGCAGAAGCTGTACGACCTGGTGACCCGCCGCTTCATGGCGGTGTTCTTCCCGGCCGCGGAATTCCTGGTCACCACCCGCTTCACCGAAGTGGCCGGCCACCAGTTCAAGACCGAAGGCAAGGTGATGACCAACCCGGGCTGGCTGGCGATCTACGGCAAGGACGCAGCCGGCGACGACGACAAGGAAGGCAGCAGCGGCAACCTGGTGCCGGTGGCCAAGGGCGAGAAAGTCCTGACCGAGAAAGTCACGCCAAACGGCCTGGTGACCAAGCCACCCGCACGCTATACCGAGGCGACGCTGTTGTCGGCAATGGAAGGGGCGGGCAAGCTGGTCGACTCCGACGAGCTGCGCGATGCCATGGCCGGCAAAGGCCTGGGCACGCCGGCGACCCGCGCGGCCATCATCGAAGGCCTGCTGGGCGAGAAATACCTGCTGCGCGAAGGCCGCGAACTGATGCCGACCGCCAAGGCGTTCCAGCTGATGACGCTGCTGCGCGGCCTGGGCGTGAGCGAACTGACCGCGCCGGAACTGACCGGCGAGTGGGAATACAAGCTGTCGCAGATGGAGAAGGGCAAGATCTCGCGTGAAGAATTCATGCGCGAAATCGCCCAGATGACCCAGATCATCGTCAAGCGCGCCAAGGAGTACACCGACGACACGATCCCGGGCGACTATGCGACGCTGAAGACGCCGTGCCCGAACTGCAGTGGCGTGGTCAAGGAGAACTACCGCCGCTTCGCCTGCACCAAGTGCGAATTCTCGATGACCAAGGTGCCCGGCGGCCGCCAGTTCGAGATCGAGGAAGTGGAACAGCTGCTGCGCGACCGCACCATCGGCCCGCTGCAAGGCTTCCGCTCCAAGATGGGCCGTCCGTTTGCGGCGATCCTGCGCATCGTACGCGATGAAGAGATCAAGAACTTCAAGCTGGAGTTCGACTTCGGCCAGAACGACGAGGAAGGCGAGGACGGCGAAGGCGTCGATTTCACCGGCCAGACCCCGCTCGGCCCTTGCCCGAAATGCGCCGGCGGCGTGTACGAAATGGGCCTGGCCTATACCTGCGAAAACCAGGTAGCCAAGCCGAAGACTTGCGACTTCCGTTCCAGCCGCATCATCCTGCAACAGGAGATCCTCCCGGAGCAGATGGCCAAGCTGCTCAACGAAGGCAAGACCGACCTGCTGCCGGGCTTTATCTCGCAGCGCACCCGCCGGCCGTTCAAGGCCTTCCTGGTGCGCGGCAAGGACGGCAAGATCAGCTTCGAGTTCGAAGAGCGCAAGGCCAAGCCGGGTGCTGCGGCCAAGAAGTCGGCAGCGAAGGCTGACGGCGCGGAGGGTGCGGCCGAGGCGGAATCCGCAGCCAATCCGGCCGCCAAGCCAGCCGCCAAGAAAGCGGCCGCGAAAAAGGCCCCAGCGAAAAAAGCTGCAGCCAAAAAGCCGGCAGCGAAAAAGGCAGCCGCCAAGAAAACCGCAGCAGCGGAATAAACCAACGGGACCCGCGCGGTCCCGTTTTACTTTGTTCGACACCATGAAGAAATCCCGCTGGGCGGCGATTGCTGCCACCATGCTTGTAGCCGGCGCGTCGCAGGCCGCCGTCGAGCGCATCGAGATCACCGAACGCGTGCCGTTCGCGCCGGGCGTCAAGTTCGGCGAACACGGCGAGTATGAAAAGCTGCGCGGCATCGCTTACTTCTCGCTGAATCCCAAGGCCACGGCCAACCTGCCCATCGTCGACCTGAAACGCGCCCCGCGCGACAAGCGCGGCATGGTGCGTTTCTCCAGCGAGTTCGTCCTGCTGCGCCCCGTGAGCGGCAAGACCGGCACGCTGGTGTATGACGTCAACAACCGCGGCAATATCGTCGTGCTGGGCCAGCTCAATGGCAAGGCGCCGAAGAACAACGATCCAACGACGGCGGAAGATGCCGGCGACGGCTTCATGATGCGGCACGGCTTCAGCATGCTTTTCTCTGCCTGGACCTGGGACGTGGCGCCGTCGCCCGCCGGGGTGAAGCCCTTGATCTTCAAGGCGCCCGTGGTAAAAGGCCCGCGCGGCATGACGGCCAATGAATTCATCGTCGATGCCCCGGCCGAGGTGGCAAGCTACGCGGGCCTGCGCGGCATCGGCTACGAGCCTGCCACGCCGAACGATCCGGAAGCCGTGCTGACCGAGCGTACGCGCCAGGGCGACATCCGCCGCCCGATCGACCGCAACCGGTGGGAATTCGTGGAGCCGGAGCAGCCGGGCGGCCCGGGCCGCATCAAGTTGCAAGGCGGCTTCCAGCCCGGCACCATCTACGAAGTGCGCTACGAGGCAAAAGATCCGAAAGTGACCGGTGCCGGGCTGGCCGGCATCCGCGACCTGCTGGCCTACTTCCGCGACAACCAGGTGGAAGGCGGCTCCTTGCCCAAGACCGTGCTGATGTTCGGCTACAGCCAGTCGGCGCGCCTGATCGGGCGCATGCTGCACGACGGGCTGAACCTCGATGAGCAGGGCCGCATGGTGTTCGATGGCGCCTTGCTGGAAGTGCCGGGCGCCGGCGGATCGGGCGGTTTCAACAGCCGCTTCGTGCAGGTGACGCGCCACCCGTCGATGCTGGAAGAGCATGACTACCCGACCGACTCCTTCCCGTTCACCAGCACGCCGACGCGCGATCCGGTGACCGGCCGCGTGGCCTCTACGCTCGATCACGCGAAAGACAAGCACGGCCGCGTGCCGAAGCTCCTGATTGCCAACACCTCGGCGGAATTCTGGAACCGCGGCGCTTCGCTGCTGACCACCGCTCCGGATGGCGTGGGCGATGCCGCACCGGCCGCCAATGTGCGCGTGTACGGCCTGATGGGCGCCCAGCACTATGTCGGCCGCTCGCGCACCCGCGCACCGTTCACCGCCTGCGTCTCGACCACCAACTACTACCTGTCCTTGCGCGCCCTGATGCTGGCGCTGGACGGCTGGGCCAGCAAAGGCACGGCGCCGCCAGCGAGCGCCTATCCGCGCCTGGAAGACGGCACGCTGGTCTCCGTAGAGGCCTACCGCAAGGCTTTTCCCGCCGTCCCAGGCCTGATACCGCCGGAGCAGAGCCTGCGCGAGCCGCGCCTGGACCACGGCGCGCGCTTCCTGTCGCAGGGCATTGCCGACCTGGTGCCGCCGGCGCAGAAGATGGCCTTTGAAACCCGCGTCCCGGCGCCGGACGCCGACGGCAACGACCGCGGCGGCGTGCGCCTGGTGGAGCTGCAGGCGCCGCTCGGCACCCACACCGGTTGGAACCTGCGCGCGCCCGAGATAGGCTTTGCCTGGGCCACCTCGCGCTACGACGGCAGCTTCGTCCCGTTCGCCCGCACCGAAGCCGAACGCAAGGCCGCCAGCGATCCGCGTCCAAGCCTGCAGGCACGCTACCCCAATCGCGACGCCTTCATCGCCGCCACCCGCGCCGCCGCCGCACGCCAGGTCGCCGCGCGCCTGCTGCTGCAGGAAGACGTGGAACGCACGGTCGCCGAGCGCGCCGGCCTGTACGACCGCATCCTGGCGCGCGACCCGGCCGACCCAAGCTGCAATTACCTGTATCCCAATCAATGAAGAAGCTCAAGCTCCCAAATACTTTCGTCCTGCTGTTCATGATCCTGGCGCTGATCGCGCTGGCGACCTGGCTGGTCCCGGGAGGGAAGTACGAAACGCACCTGGTCAACGGCAAGCAGCTGGTCGACCCGGACACTTTCCATTACATCGAAAGCAAGCCGCAGGGCCTGGCCGCCCTGCTCATGGCGCCAATCAAGGGCTTCGCGGAGGCGGGGCTGATCATCGGCTTTGTCATGCTGACTGGCGGCGCCTTCAACGTGCTGCACAAGACGCAGGCGATCGATGCCATGATCAAGTCCATCGCCAAGGCGCATTCGCGTTCGAGCCTGGTGCGCGCGGCCCTGATCCCGGTGTTCGTGACGCTGTTTTCGATCGGCGGCGCCACATTCGGCATGAACGAGGAAGCGATTCCCTTCATCCTGATCTTCGTCCCGCTGGCGCTGGCGCTCGGCTATGACACCATCACCGGCGTATCGATTCCCTTCCTCGGTTCGCAGGTCGGCTTCTGCGCGGCTTTCCTGAACCCGTTCAATGTCGGCATCGCGCAGGGCATTGCCGGCGTACCGCTGTTCTCCGGCATCGGCTATCGCGTGATCGTGTGGTTCATTGCCACGGCCGTCACGATTGTCTTCCTGATGTGGTACGCAGCGCGCATCAAGCGCCATCCCGAAAAGAGCCCGACCTACCTGCTCGACATCGAAAAGCGCGCCGAAGGCGTGGTCGACTTCGGCGGCTTCGAAGGCATGACGGCGCGTCATCGCCTGGTGTTGTGGATCTTTGCCGCCTCGCTGGGCGGCATGGTGTTCGGCGTGGTCAAATTCGGCTGGTTCATCGAGGAGATCGGTGCGCTGTTCCTGGCCATGACCATCGTGGTGGCCCTGATCGGCCGCCTCGATTCCGATGAGGCGGTGGCAGCCTTCGTGCAGGGCGCGAAAGACCTGGTCGGCACCGGCCTGGTCATCGCACTGGCCCGCGGCACCATGGTGCTGGCACGCGATGCACACATCATCGACACCATGCTGCACGGCCTGATGCCGCTGGTCGCATCGTCCTCGCCAGTGTTCTCGGCGCAGAAGATGTTCCTGATCCAGTCGGTCATCAACTTCTTCATCCATTCCGGCAGCGGCCAGGCTGCGCTGACCATGCCGATCATGGCGCCGCTGGCCGACCTGGTCGGCGTGTCGCGCCAGACCGCCATCCTGGCCTTCCAGTTCGGCGAGTTCACCACGCCGATGATCCCGACCTCGGGCATCACGGTCGGCGTGCTGGCGCTGGCGCGCATTCCGTGGCTGACCTGGGCGCGCTGGATGGTGCCGCTGCAGCTGATTTACCTCGTCCTGGCGCTGGCCTTGCTGGTGCCGCCTTGCCTCATGAACTGGTAGGATGGCAGACATGGAAACCATCAAGCATCCGCTCTCCGCGCCCTATGGCACGGTGTATTACGAACTGACCAGCTACCACTTCGGCAAGGCGGGCGGCCCCAAGGCCTATATCCAGGCAGCGCTGCACGCTGACGAAGTGCCGGCCATGCTGGTGGCGCACGAGCTGCGCCAGCGCCTGCAAGCGCTCGAGGAGGCCGGCAAGGTCAAGGGCGAGGTGATCCTGGTGCCTGCGGCCAATCCGATCGGGCTGGCGCAAGTCATCAACGAGCGCCCGTTCGGGCGCTTTGACCTCAGCAACGGCATCAATTTCAACCGCGGCTACCCGCATTATTTCGAGCAGCTGAAGGTCAGGCTGAAGGGCCAGCTGGGCAGTGATGCCGACGCCAACGTGCGCACCATCCGCCGCCACCTGCGCGAACTGGCCGGCCAGTGGCAGCCTACATCGGATGCCACCACGCTCAAGAAAGCGCTGTTTGAAATGGCCATCGATGCCGACATCGTGCTCGACCTGCATTGCGAGAACGAGGGCGAGCTGCACCTGTACGTGGGCACCTCATTGTGCGAGGCGGCCCAGCCGCTGGCCAACCTGATGGGCGCCTGCGCCGTGCTGCACACCACCGGCGCCGGCGGCGAGCCGTTCGACGAAGCTTGCAGCCGCCTGTGGTGGGACCTGGCCGCGCATTTCGGCCCGGACTACCCGATTCCATCGGCCTGCATGGCGGCGACGGTCGAACTGCGCGGGGAAGTGGAAGTCAGCTACGAGCTCGCTGCACGGGACGCGGATGCCATCATCGGCTACCTGCACGTGCGCGGGCTGGTCGACGCGGGCGACGTCAAGGTGCCGCAGCAGGGCTGTGCGCCGACGCCGCTGGAAGGCACGCAGCGCCTCGATGCGCCGCATGCCGGCATGCTGGTCTACCTGAAGGAAGTCGGCGCCGCCGTGCGCGCCGGCGACGTGATCGCCGACCTGATCGACCCGGTCAGCGGCGATACCACCCAATTAAAATCGGAGGTCGACGGCGTGCTGTTCACGCGCCTGTCGCACCGCTACATCATCCGCGGCATGAACGTGGCCAAGATCGCAGGCGACAAGCCGTTCCGCAGCGGCAGCCTGCTGAGCCTCTAAGGCGTTTCGACAATCACGTTTTCGCGTGCGGCCGTGGTGGAGGCGATGATGCGCCACGGTCCGCCGGCCGTCTGGCGCCAGATGGTGATTTCAGCCGCCTTGTGCGGCTTGCCCGTTGCACGGGCGAGGAATTCGCCGCAGGCGATCTGGTACTGGATGCGGCCATCGTCCAGGACCATCCGGCTGGACGATACCGGCCCGCCGGCTTCGCGCCACCAGTCTTCCTTGTAGCTATCGTCCACGCCTGCTTCGTGCAGCGCATCTTCACGATCGAAGCGCATGAAACCGGCGTCCAGCTCGGGGCTCACAAAGGGGTAGGCGATCTCGGGGCGCCACTCGCAGCGTTCGCCCTCAACCACCGTGGTGCCGGCGAAACCGGTCATCGCCTTGCGGTCGGCCGGAATGCGCAAGTCGATATGGAAGTCGGCGGCCTGGAACCACCAGACCGGCGTCACCAGGTCGCTGCTGCCGTCGGCGCGCCAGATGCCCTTGCGGCGCCACAGCCCTTCGTATGCCTGCGGTACGCTCATTTCAAGTCTTCGGTTTCGAAATAGATGGTAGCGCCGACGGCTGCTGTATTCGCCTTCAGCGCCATGGCCAGGGCGTCGTTGCCGGCGGCCTTCATGCCCCATTTGCGCACCTGGACCGCAGCGGTCGGCGCACCCGGCTCGGCGTGGTAGGAAACGATATGGTCGAAGTCGGGACGGCCGTCGATTTCCTTGACGAGGAAGCGCTGTGCGCCGCTGCCGACTTGCATGTAGCGCGACATGCCGGCGTTGCGCGGCTTGCCGTCCAGCTGGCGGAACAACAGCACCTTGTCGATCACTACCGTGGCGCCTTTGTACTGGGCGCTGCCGCCGCGCTCGAAGTGGCCCTGCACCAGGTCGGCCTTGAATTCCTTGCGCGGCGCCTTGGCTTCCGGCGCCAGGGTGCTCAGCTCGAACTTCTCCGGGTCGATGGTCCACAGCGCATCCTTGCCGTCCAGGCGCTTGCGCAGTGCAGCATCGGTGGCCTGGTCGGCAATGTGGACTCGCAGGATCACCTGGTAGTCGTGTGGCGCATGAAACATCGGCAGGTGGGAGGCGTATAGCCCCTCCTGCCCGCCGAACAGAGCCATGCCGTGGGTGCCGTAGGTCTGGTCCGCCGCCTGCGAGGGCAGCAGCGGCAGGGTGCAAGTTGCCAGTATGGCGCCGGCAAGCGCGCGTCGGATGAAATTCATCCGGCCATTCTACCCCTTCAGGTCGGCGGGCACCTTGCCGCCATTTTCCTCCAGCTTGTGCATCACTTGCTTGTGCAGCCAGATATTCATGGCTGCCGAATCGCCGGAGTCGCCGGTGTAGTGCAGCTCCTGCGCCAGCTCCTTGCGGGCCTGCAGGCTGGAGTCGATGTCGAGCAGCTTGAGCAGGTCGACAATCGACGTGCGCCAGTTCAGCGGCTGGCCTGCCTGGGCGGCCTTGGCGTTGAGGATGGCTTCGACGTCGACCGGTTCCGCAGCGGCCGGCGCTGGGGCAGGCTGGGTCGGGATGGGGGCGGGCGTTGCCGCGGGCCCGCTCGGCGCAGTAGAGGGCGCACCAGAGGCCGGTGATGGGGCGGCCTCTTGATGCGACGACGGGAAAATCTTGTGGAAAATCTTGCTTAGGATGCCCATGTTTGCCTCGCTTTCATTTGCGGAAAAGCTTAACAAGCATGGGCTGGACGCAAAGTGCGCTGTCTAACCGTTGGAGCACCTTAGCGCGAGGTGATGTCCACGTTGCCCAGGTTATCGTCCGGCTTGCGGTCGATCAGTTTATTGTCCGGATCGATGCCTGCCTTGGCCGGGCGGCCGTTGACGACCAGCTTGAAGGTCGATTCGTTGCGGTCGACCAGCTTGCGTTCACGCAGCAGGACATTGCCGTCCTTGTCGTCGACGCCGATCTCGATCAGGTCGTGCAACGGGACTTCCTTTTCCGCACCCAGTTCGTCGGAACGCAGCTTGGCGGCATGCACCACCAGCGTGACATCGTATTTGCCGTCCGCGCGCTTCTGGGCGGTGGCGCTGACCAGGCGGTTGTCGAACAGCACGATGGCATTGAACAGGTCATCCACCAGGTAGGCCTGCTCCGGCGGCACGATGCGGCGCAAGCCGTCCACCAGCACCGTCACGCTTGGATACGGATCGCCGTGGTAGGAATACTTGCGCAGTAGTTCCGCCAGCAATTCGTTGACCTTGGCCTCGCCCACGATATCGGCCAGCAGGTACATGGCCAGGCTGCCCTTGTGGTAGTGGATGTAGTCCTGGTCTTCGTTATCGGCCAGCGGCAGTTCCTTCTTGTTCTCGGTGGCGCGGCCGAACAGGTATTTGTTCAGGTCATAGCGCAGGAAGCGGCGCATGCGCTGCGGGCCGAAGCTCTTCTTCATCACCATCAGCGCCGAGTATTCGGCCAGGGTTTCGCTCAGCACCGTGGCGCCGCGCGTGTTGCCCCCGATGAGCTGGTGCGCCCACCACTGGTGCGCTACTTCGTGCGCCGTGACGTAGGTCGGGTAGTCGATGTCTTTCGGGTTCTTGTCGTCCACGCGGGCGATAAAGCCCACCGCTTCCGAATACGGGATGGTGTTGGGGAACGATTGCGCATAGCGCTCATAGCGCGGGAATTCCACGATGCGCACGATCTTGTGCTGGTAGGGGCTGAAGTTGCGTGTGTAATAGTCGAGCGAATCCTTGACGCCCTTGACCATGCGCTCCAGGTTGTACTCGTGGCCCGGCTGGTAGTAGATCTCGATGCCGACATCCTGCCACCAGTCGTGCTTGACCGCGTAGCGGGCAGACTGGAAGGCGTAGAAGTTGAGGATCGGCTGTTCCATCTTGTAATGGAAGTAGCGGCGGCCGTTCTTGCGCCACTCCTTGACCAGCGCACCGGGCGCCACGGCAGTCTGGTCGCCGGCAGTGCCCAGGGTCGCTTCAAAGCCGACCCAGTCGGCATCGGCGCCGATGTAGTTGCTGGCCAGGCCTTTCGGATCGTCGCGCGGGAGCTTGCGTTCCTGCGCCGGCAAGCCGTGTTTCTTGCGGTCGCGCGGATCGGTCAGTTCGGCGTGGCGCTGGTAGCCGATGTGCGGCAGCACGGTGTTGTTGAAGAAGGTACCGTTGTTCATCACCGGCGTGGTCTTGCCGAGGTTGAAGAAGCCTTTCGGTTCGTAGCTCAGTACAAAATCCAGCGTGATCTTTTCGCCCGGTTGCAGCGGCCGCTCCAGGCGATAGCTGTAAAAGCCAAGCTCCGTGTCGTTCAGGACGCGGAACGCCTTGCGGCCGAATTGCAAGGGCTGCAGGTCCGCGTCGGTGTCCTGCTGCACGTAGATGGTGCTGATCGGCTGCAGGGTCTTGTTCTCGAGCTGGTACCAGCCTTTCACTTTCAGGGTGCGCTGCTCAGGGTACATGTCCAGGCCAAGGCGCACGTCGGTGATGCGCGGCTGGGCCACGTCCAGCACCTGCTTGTACTTGCGTTCATAATCGGCGCGCAATGCGTCGCGCCCGAAGTGGGTCTTGAAATTGTTGACGCACAGGTTGTAGGACAGCACGCCGCCGGCACCGACGAACACGGCCAGGCCGACGCCGAAGGCGCCTAGCACCGGCAGCGTCAATCCGTGGCGCGCCAGGCTGACGCGCTGGCGCCATTCCTCGTTGGTGCCGCGCGGCCAGAACACCACGGTCAGCACCATCAGCATCACGGCGGCGCCGGCCCAATACAAGTCGAACCAGCGCTCGCGCACCATGAAGTGGCCGAAGCCATTCATGTCGGAGTAGGGCAGTTCCGGCGTCACGCCGTACATGAGCAAAGGATGGTCGAGACCGAGGGTGGCGAAGGTGATCGTCGCCACGTAGTAGACGATCATCACGAAGTAGGCCACGTATTTGTGGTTCACCAGCACCTGGGTGGCGATCGCCAGCACGGCAATCAGGGCGCAGGCCGGCAGTTGCACGGTGAACAGCCATTCGAAATACAGGCCGGGCTGCAGGTTGAAGTAGCCGCGGAAAAGCTGAATCGACATGCCGACCAGCATGACGATGAACAGCAACAGCGCCTGCACGCCGATCAGGCCAAACAGCTTGGACAGGATGGGCAGCCAGCTCGGCACTGGCATCGCGTCCAGCATTTGCGACATGCGGTGTTCGCGCTCGCGCCACACCAATTCGCCGGCATAGAAGGTGGTCACCACCAGCATGAATAGCGAGAAGGTGTTCGTCACCATTTCCAGCACCAGGTAGGTGACAGGATAGGTGCCGGTGCCGTACATCGAGCCCATGTCCAGCGAACCGGCATACATGGTCAGCACGCCGGCCAATACGATGACGAAGAAGTAGATGTTCTTGGTGGTCTCGCGCAGGTTCAGGTAGCTGAAGCGCATCAGCAGCAGGCCAAGGCTGCGCGCCTTGAAGTCCGGTTTCTCGTTGGTCGAGGCGGCAACCTGGGTCAGGTTGGCCGGCAGGTCGCTGTCGGTGCGCGCCGCTGCGCCGCTATCGACCGTGCTGACGAAGTGGAAGCGCCAGTAGCCAAGCAGCAGCGCCACGAGCGCGAAGGAAGACCAGATCACGCGGTTCAGCAGGAATACGCCTTCCGGCAGCACCAGGCGCACGTTGCGTTCGGCGATCGGCCAGTATTCGGTGAGGCGGATCACGGCAGTGGTGCCGAATGGATCGATCAGCGCGGCCAGCGTCTTGTAGTCAAGGTCGCGTGCCAGGCCCGGCGCCACGATATAGCCAACCAGCATGACCACGCTCGACACGTACACCGGCAGCATGCGCCGCGTCAGCGCCGCCAGCACGAAGAAGATGGCGCCGAAGATGAACAGGTTGGGCAGCAGCGACAGCGCGTAAGGCAGCAGGTAGTGCAGCAGGTTGAAGGGGCCGAGGCGCTCCGGATCGATGCCCGGCACCTGCGTGCCAAGCCACACACCAAGCGGGATCGAGGCGAACACCACGCACAGCACCAGCCAGGCGCCGAGGAAGCGGCCCAGCATGTACTGGAATTTGCGGATCGGGGCGGAAAAGAAGAAGTGGTGCGTTTCGTACTCGAAGTCCTGCTGCACCGAGCGCCCCATCATGGCGGCGACGATGATCACGCCCATGCAGCCGAGGAAGGAGGAGGTCAGCATGATCGAGCGCGGCGCATTGATGAACACGCGGCCGCCGAAACTGACGATGGCTTCCTTGAACACGCCGCCGGCGGCGGCCATCCACAGGACGGCCAGCAGCAGGAACATGCCGAAGTAGACCCAGGTCGAGAACAGCTTCAGGCGCTGCTTCGCTTCAAAGAGGGCGATGGCGAACATGGCGGCCCCGGTCAGTCGCAGGCTTTGCTGACGTCGTGGCGGCCGAGGATGGTCGCGAAATACAGGTCTTCCAGGTCGCCCAGCGCTTCCTCGAAGCCGTCGCCCGGATCGTCGTCGTTGTAAACGTGGATCAGGGTGCGGCCGGACATCAGGCGGGTCGAGATCACGGCATGGCGCTGCTGGAAATAGGACAGCTCCTTCTTGTCGATGAAACGCGCCCAGATCTTGCAGCTCACGTCATCGATCAGTTGCTGGGTGGCGCCTGCCACCATCAGCTTGCCTTTGTTGATGATGGCCATATTGGCGCACAGGTCGGCCACGTCGGACACGATGTGGGTCGACAGGATCACGGTGCGGTCTTCGCCGATATCGGACAAGAGGTTGTGGAAGCGCACGCGCTCTTGCGGGTCCAGGCCGGCGGTCGGTTCGTCGACGATGATCAGTTTCGGGTCGCCCAGCAGGGCTTGCGCGATGCCGAAACGCTGGCGCATGCCGCCGGAGAAGCCGCCCAGGCGCTGGTTGCGCACTTCGAACAGGTTGGTTTGCTGCAGCAGGCCGTCGACCACTTCACGGCGGCGGGAACGATTGGACAAGCCTTTCAGGATCGCAAAATGGTCGAGCATTTCATAGGCGGTTACTTTCGGGTAGACGCCAAAATCCTGCGGCAGGTAGCCGAGCAGGCGGCGGATTTCATCCTTTTCATCCAGTACATCAAGGTCGCCGAAAAAGACCGAACCGGAATCGCATTCCTGCAGGGTGGCCAAGGTACGCATCAGGGTCGACTTGCCGGCGCCGTTCGGGCCCAGCAGGCCGAACATGCCGGACGGGATGGTCAGCGACACGTTGTCGAGCGCGACGACCCCATTGGCATAGGTCTTCGATAAATTCTTGATGCGCAATTGCATGGTGGCTCCGCTAACCCCTTTTCACATGATGGCATTGTATTGAATGCGCGACATATCGGTTGCCCGCATGCGATAGCCCGCACATTCAGCGCCCCAGGATGCACTTTCCGGGGAGCGAAAAGTGCGCTTCCGGCTTTGGTTTAGCACTAAAGTTTCAAGGGTAACAAGTCTGATACCCCCGCGCAAGGAACAAATCTGGACAAAAGTGCTATATAGTTCCTTGACATGCAAGTACACCATCCAAAACTCGACGCTGCTATACAGGAGAAGATCCTGACGGTGACCCGTTGCGGGCTGACGGCCAGCGAGTCCACCGGCTTTTTCCGCACCGCGATCGGGCTGTATTACCTGGCCAGCCTGATGACCAAGGAGCAGCTGGATTTCAAGGCGCTGGACAAGGCCTTCAACCGTTTCGTCTACCGCTCGATAGGCGGCGGGCATAGCATGACCAGCATCCTGCAGTTCCTCAGCGGCGGGAAGGTGGTGGAGGTGTTGGACTCGCCGCGCTTCATGCGGGCCATGGCGGACTACCTGCCGGAAGTGCCGGTCGATTCGATTCCCTTCCTGCTGGGCCTGAACCTGGGCGTGGCAAAAGACATCTCAAAGATCGACGCCCGCGGCCCGGTCGCCGATTGGCTGGAGAAGCAGCGCATCCAGCGGGAGGGCAACTGATGCGTATCCTGATTACTGGTGCCACGACGTGGCATGACGAAAGTGCGATCCGGCGCGAACTGACCGCACTCGGCAATGTAGGCTCGGTAGTTACCGGGGATACACCCGGCATTGACGCCTTGGCGATTTCAGTGGCTCATGAACTGGGCATCGAGATCGATTCCATGAAGAAGAGCCGGGCTGTCTACAAGGCTTTTCCTGGCGAAGGCTGGAAGGGCCTGAACGTTCGCATGATGGCGACGGGTGTCGACCTGGTGCTGGCATTCCATGCCGACTTTGATACCCCGGGCTGTGCTCGCGGCACCAGGCATGCGGTCGAGTTGGCGCAGCAGGCCGGAATCGAAGTACACGTGTGCCGGGCTTGAGGACACCCTATAATGAGGCTTTCCGAACAAGCTGGATAAATCGTCATGAACCGCTACCATAGTCCCCTCGACCGTTTCATCACTGGCGCCGACAAGGCTTTGCGCGTGCTGGCTGGCGTGCATTCGGCATCGCGTCCGAATCCGGCGGTGCATGCGGCAGATGCGGAGATGACGGAGCAGGAGCATCGCCATAGCGCGGGCCTGATGCGGGTGAACCATGTGGGCGAGGTGATGGCGCAGGCGCTATACAACTCGCAGGCGCGCTTTGCCAAGAGCGATGAGGCGCGTGCGGCCTTCGACAAGGCCAGTCGGGAAGAGGAAGATCACCTGGCATGGTGCGCGCAGCGTTTGTCGGAGCTGGGCTCGCAACCGAGCTTCCTGAACCCCTTGTTCTATGCGGGCGCTTATGCGCTGGGCACGGCTGCTGCGCTGGCGGGCGATAAGCAAAGCCTGGGTTTCGTGGTGGAGACCGAGCGTCAGGTTGAAGCTCACCTGGCCAGCCATCTGGACCGCTTGCCGCCGCAGGACGCCAAGTCCCGCGCCATCGTGGAACAAATGCGTGTCGATGAGATCGCGCACGGCAAGGCGGCTGAAGACATGGGCGCCGAGAAGACGCCGCTCCCTATCCAGCTAGCGATGAAAGCCATGTCGAAGGTCATGACTTCGACCACCTATTACATTTAAAAGACGCCGGTCGCCTTCAGCGCAAGGGCTATGATCACGGTTACATTGGTGATCGATAACCCTGCAACCCAACGAGTTAGCGTCAGCATCTCGCTGCGCAGAGACTCGACTTTGCTGTCGAGTCTGTTGATATCCCCGCGTAGCAAGACAATGGCTTCCTTTTGATGCTCCATTTCAGTCTCTAGCTTAACGATACGTGGCTCGTAGTCCATATTACCTCCGTTAGCAGAAGTTAGACTCTGCCGCAGTTTGTGGCGGGAGGCTTTGAGCTTGGACAGGAAGGAGCGCGGAAAGTTCCGCGTCAGGTAATTGACGTGAATTCGCGGTTGAGCGCCGCGTGGTATTCGCTCAGTGCCTTGGCACGCGGCGTGCCTTCGTTTTCCCAGGCGATGGCGTTGTCGATGCGTTTGATCACGGTCGGCAGGGTGGCGGTCCAGTCATCCTTGCGCAGCAGGCGGCGGCTGGCGGAGTCCAGTTCTTCGGAAGGCGCGTTGCGCCAGCTGATGTGGCGCACCAGGTTCAGGGCGAACGGGGGACACGTCAGCGATTCGAAGGCCAGCGCGCCGACCTGCCGGCCAGTCAACTGCAAGGCGCCGCGCTTGAACCAGACGTAGGCCAGTGCGAGCAGCGCGGCTGCATAGAATAGCAGGATGCCGGCGGCGATTGCCACGTTGCCGTAGCGGGAGAACAGGCCGGCTGGGACAAGGCCGAACAGGGACAGCGCCATCAGCCAGATAAACGGCGCCAGCACCTTGTAGGGGCCGAACGAAGGCGGCGTCCAGCGCTGCGAGGCCGGGGCCGCAGCGACCACCTGCTGTTTCCAGCGCAGCGGGAACAGAGGGCGGTGCGGCAGCAGGGGATTCGGCACAAACGGCTCCTTGCCGCGCAAGGTGTAATGCTCGGCACCGAAATGCAGCGACCAGCGGCCACCCAGGGTGGCCGCCAGCACGCCTTCATTCGAATGCAGCAGCCGCGCCGAGTCGTACAGGTAGAGGCCAGCCATGGCCGCTACCAGCAGGATTTCGGCGTGGAAGGCAATCAATTGCTGGTTTCTTTCTTCTTGAACAGCGACTTCAGGCCAGCGACGGCTGCCACGCCAGCGACTGCAACCAGTTTCCACATCTTGGCCAGGAACAGGGCCGCGGCAGCCCAGAAGCCTTTCTTGGTCGCGATGACAGCGGCGCCGCCGGTCACCAGGGCGGCCAGGCCGAATTCGGCAACGTGGTCGCCCGGCTTGAACTCGGAGTACTTTTCACCGTCGTTGTAATCGAAGCCGGTCAGCACTTTGCGGAAGCTCGCCACGTCGGCGTCCAGCGTTTCAGGCGAGGACACCAGGGTCGCGCTCATCACGCCGCTGCGGCCCAGCAGGCGGATGGTGTAGTTCAGCGAAACGCCGTGATCCGAGCGCAGCTTCAGGCCCCATTCCAGTTGCTTGGTCTTTTCGTCGTAGTGCGGCGGAACGTACCAGCCTTCGGTGTACAGGGCTCCCAGGCCGAGACGCTTGCGTTCTTCGTTGGCTGGCTCGTCGCTTTCCTTCAGGGTTTTCAGCAGCGCGTCGGCATCGATCTTGTCGCCTTCCTTGACGTAGCCGCTCTGGTCGAAGGTGAAGGTGGCCCACCAGCCGCCCTCGGTGTCCAGGATGGTGTAGTTGCCGTCTTCCGGCAGGTTGCCGGTCAGCTCCAGGAAGCGACGCGAGTTCTTGTCGTCCAGGAATTGCACTTTATCGCTTGGCGTTTTCAGGGTGGCCTTGCCGGCGATGGCTTCGGCGCGCGGGCCGGTGTGCCAATCCAGCTTGTCGAATTCCGCCTTGCGCTGCTCTGCAGTCATGTCGGCCATGGCAAATACCGGCACCAGTGCAAGCGCAATCACCCAGTTACGAATCTTCATTGTTATTCCCCGTTGAGTTATTTTGGATAAACCCAAGAGGATAGCAGCAGGGACGCCGTCCAAAATGCGTACTTTCTCACATCCGCAGGCTGCGTTCAATGGCGCCGGAAGCCGCGGCCTTCAGCAGGCGCTGGAATTTTGGGCACTCGGCATGGCTCGGCGCAGGGCAGGCCGCCGCGTGGCGCAACCCTTCGCTCATCGCCTTGAGGCGCTTGGCCAGGGCCTCGATCTCTTCCGCCTTGGACAGAAGGAAGGCGCGGTCGATGGACGTGCCGCCGTCTGGCGTGAACATCGAGCCGATTTCGTCCAGCGACAGGCCGGCTGACTGGCCCAGCGAAATGATGGCCAGCGTGTCGAGCACGCCCGGCGCATAGGTGCGCCGCAAGCCGTTGCGGCCCACCGGCTTGATCAGGCCTTTTTTCTCGTAATAGCGCAGCGTGGAGGCGGCCATGCCCGAGCGCTGCGCGACTTCGGCGATATCCATCAAAAATCCCTTGACTTGAAGTTGACTTCAACTTCTACAGTGTGCACATCAACCACGGAGATTGCAATGGAAATCATCATCATCGGCATTGGCGCCACCATCGTGTTCGACTTGTGGCTGGTCCTGCTCAAGCGCATGGGCGTGAAGACTATGAACATGGCCTTCATCGGCCGTTGGGCCGGGCACCTGGCGCAGGGCCGCTTCGCACATGACTCGATTGCGGCTTCGCCGGCGGTCGGCGGCGAGCACGCGCTGGGATGGCTGGTGCATTACGCAACGGGCGTGGCGTTTGCCGGCGCGCTGGTAGCGGTGGCGGGCCAGGGCTGGCTGCATGCGCCGAGCATCGGCCCGGCGCTGGCAGTCGGCATCGCCACCGTCGGAGCGCCGCTGTTCGTGATGCAGCCTTCGATGGGACTGGGCATCGCGTCCAGCAAAACGCCGGCGCCGCTGAAGAACTGCCTGCGCAGCGTCGCCAATCACACCGTCTTCGGACTTGGTCTTTATCTTTCCGCCTTACTCATAAAAGGAATCGCGCAATGAAGAAACTCGCAGTGATCTACCACAGCGCCCACGGCCACACGGAGCATATCGCCTCGCATATCGCGCAAGGCGCAGCCGTCGTGCCAGGAATGGTGGTGCATGTGCTAAAGGCATCGGAGCTGGCAGCGGCGCCGGATGCGCTCCTGCAGTACGATGGCATGCTGCTTGGCTCGCCGACCTATCTTGGCGGCGTGTCGGGCGTGTTCAAGACCTTCATGGATGCCACCGGCAAGATGTGGCGCTCGCAGCAGCTGAAAGGCAAGCTGGCGGGTGGCTTCACGGTATCGTCGCTGCCAGCGGGGGACAAGCAATCGACGCTGGTGTCGATGTTCACCTTCTGCATGCAGCACGGGATGATCTGGGCCGGCAATCCCATCCTGCCGGAGCAGCATTCAGGCGTGCCTTACGACGAAGCTGCCAATCGCCTGGGGTCTTGGTCCGGCCTGATGGCGCAGGCCGGGCACGGCACGGCGGCGCATGAATTCCCTGCGGGGGACATCAAGACCGCCCGCATGTTCGGGCAGGGTTTTGCCGAGACCTTGATCAGGCTTCGATGATTTCGAAGCTGTGGGTGATCTGCGCCGTCTTGGCCAGCATGATGCTGGCGGAGCAGTACTTGTCGTGGGACAGGGTGATGGCGCGGTCGACCACTTCCGGCTTCAGGTCCTTGCCGGTGACGACGAAGTGGAAGTTGATCCTGGTGAAAACCTTGGGCTCGGTCTCGGCGCGTTCGGCTTGCAGCACCACTTCGCAACCGCGTACGTCGGCACGGCCCTTCTTCAGGATCAGCACCACGTCGTAGGCGGTGCAGCCGCCGGTACCCAGCAACACCATCTCCATCGGGCGCGGCGCCAGGTTATGGCCGCCGCCTTCCGGGGCGCCGTCCATGGCGACCATGTGGCCAGAACCGGTCTGGGCGCGGAAACTCATGCCCGACGGGCCATTCCAGCTAACTTTAACTTCCATCTGAACTCTCCGTTAAATGCGTCCGGGCATTATACGGTCATCATGTATTTCTCGCTCTTCATGCGCCGCTCGGTATACCAGACGCACAGCATGGCCAGCAGCAGGCTGCTGAAGAAGGTCTGCAGGAAGGGCAGCATGCCAATGCTGCCGCCCTTGGCCAGCTCGCGCAGCAGGGTCTGGTTGGACAGCACGGGCACCATGTACATCCACCAGCTATTGGTCAGGTTCATCATCGGCACCAGGATCACCGGAACCAGCGGCACGATCATGGTGAAGCTGACCAGGGTCTGGGCTTCCTTGAAGGAGCGGGCGTTGATGGCCAGGGCGATTTCCAGCGCCGCGGCGAATAGCGACAGGGTGGCGGAGGCCAGGCACACCATGGCCAGGTCGCGCCAGCCCAGGCGCCAGGACAGGCCGATTTCCTCCAGCGGCAGCCATTTCAAAATGCCGTGCGCGATCGCCAGCTCCAGCGTGATGCCGACAATCGACAGCAGCGAAGCCGCCAGCCATTTGCCGACGATCAGGTCGGCCGGCCGCAGGGGCTGCGCCATCAGCACCTCCAGCGAGCGCCGTTCGCGCTCGCCGGCCGTGCTGTCGACCGCGGTGCTCATGCAGAACATGAAGGCCGGGATGAAGAAGATGCCCAGCATGGTGCTGATGGTGTTGGCCGAACGCGAAGCACTGGTGCCGGCATCGTAGCGCTGCACCAGCACCGGGTTCAGGTTGACCGGCGACACGCCGTGCGCCAGCAATCGCGCGCTGGCGATATTGCGGCTGTAATCGCGCAGCACGTATTCCACCTCATCGATCTTGCGCGAACTGTCGGAGGCGGAGTCGAACCACAGCTCGACCCGCGCCGGGCGCATGGCGTGGTAGTTCTCGGCGAATTCCGGCGTCAGGCGCAGCACGGCCGTCACGGTCTGCTTGCGCAGCAGGGCGTTGATGTCCTCTTCGCCCATGGCTTCAAGCTCGGTGATGTTCACGTTGCGCTGGCGTAGCTGGTTCATCAGCGTTGGCGCCTGCTCGCTGCCGATCACCGCCAGTTCCACGCCTTCGCGCTCCGGCTTGGTGGCGCGGTCGATTTGCCGCTGCAGCATGAAGCCGACCAGGATCGGATACATCAGCACGAACAGCAGCAGCAGGCTGAGGGCGCGGCGGTCGCGCAGGGTCTCCACCAGTTCCTTGCGCAGCACGATGGGGAATTTCATCCTCATAGCTCGATCCCTTCCTCGGTGCCGACCAGGCGCACGAAAGCATCTTCCAGGCTCGGCAAGCCGGCCTGTTCGCACAACTGCTGCGGCGTGCCTTGGGTGACCGTGGTGCCGTTGGCGATCACGATCACGTCGTCGCAGGAGTGGATCACTTCCTGCATCACGTGGGTTGCCATGATCACGCAGCAGCCGTCCGCCTTCAGCGCGGCCAGCGCGCGGCGCAGGGCGCGCGTGCTCATCACGTCCAGGCCCCGGCTTGGCTCGTCGAGCAGCAGGTGGCGCGGCCGGTGCAGCAGGGTGCGCGCCAGGGCGACCTTGATACGCTGGCCTTGCGAGAAGCCTTTTGCGCGGCGGTCGATGATGTCTTCCAGCGACAGCAGCTCGGTGACTTCCTTGGTGCGCTGTTCGATCGCGGCATCGGCCATGTCGTTCAACTCGCCGAAGTAGCGCAGGTATTCGCGCGTGGTCAGGCGTTCATACAGGCCGAACTGGTCGGTCAGCACGCCGACGTTGCGCCGTACCGCCATCGGATCGATGGCGGGATCGACGCCGTCGATGGAGATGGTGCCGTGGTCGCGCTGCAGCAGGCCGACCAGGGTGCGCAGCAAGGTGGTCTTGCCGGCGCCGTTCGGTCCGAGCAGGGCGGTGATGATGCCGTCGCGCGCGGTGAAGCTGGCGCCCGCCAGCGCCTGCACCTTGCCGAAGCGCTTGCAGAGGTTATGGACTTCGATCATGGCTGTGGCCCTGCACTATTGAGCTGGAAAGTCGGCGCCGGGATTTCGTTCAGGCATTCCGCCTTCACCGGGACGCCGGGCTGGTCGAGGAAGCCGCGCAGCAGGCGCGGCATGCATCCGAGCGGCGATACGATATGCCCGCCATTCTTCACGATCAGGTGCTGGGCATTCTTCATGTACTTGCGCGCCGCTTCGGCGCGGCGCGGCGGCGTGACCGGGTCGAGTGCGCCGGACATCAGCAGCACCGGCGCTTCGATCACAGTCGGCTCCTTGTAAGGCACGGCCGGCACGGCGATGGTTTCGCACATTGTCCCGATGCGCATGATCTGCGGCGCGCCGAGGAAGGAGCCTTTTGTATCCTCTTCCAGCAATTGCGGCGTCAGGCGCGGGAAGTCCTCGGCGCAGACCACGGCCAGGTGCAGCGGCATGGCCGGCCCGCCCTCGGAGGAGAAATCGCGCGACACATTGCTGCGCGCGATGAAGGGCTGCCAGCGGTCCTGGTAGGCGCTGTGGATGAGGAAGGGCAGGCGCCGGCTGTCCGCCTGCGAATACAGGATGTTATGCACGGTGCCGATAAAGCGCATGCTGGTCATTTCGACCTTGGTGGTTTCCGCCGTACGCGGATCGGGCAGCGTGAGCGATTGCGGCGCCTTGGCCAGGCGCGCCGCCAGCGCCTCGAACTCGGAGCGCAGGCTGGGGAAGGCGGTGGCGCAGACCGTATCGTCGGCGCACTGCTTGAACAGGGCGTCGAGCGCCGCCTGCGCATCGTGCGCGCCGGCCGGCACCACCTGGTCGGGCGCCGCCACGCCATCCAGCACCAGGGCGCGCACGCTGCCGGGGTACAGGCGGGCATAGGCCTGGGCCAGGCGGCTGCCGTAGGAGCCGCCCCAGACATTGATGCGCCCATAACCGAGTGCGCCGCGCACCGCTTCGATGTCGCGCGCCGCCTGTTCGGTCGTATAAAGATTGAAGCGCTTGTTCAAGCCCTTGATGCAGGCACGGGTCTCGGCCAGCAATTCGTCTTCCGTGGCCGTTTCGGCATTCTTGCCCGGTTTGCAATCGAGCTTCCCGGATAATCCGGTGCCGCGCTGGTCGATCAGCACGATGTCGCGCGTGGCGCGCACCTTGCGGAAAGTGGTGTTCAGCAAGGGCACCAGGTCGGAACCCGCTTCGCCCGGGCCGCCGGCCAGCAGGAACAGCGGATCGCGCCGGGCCGACTCGCGCAGGGCGGGGGCGACGGCAACGTGCAGGCTGAGGGTGGCGCCGGGCGCATGGTGGTCGAGCGGCACCGCCAGGCGAATGCAGCGCAGGGCTTCTTCGGCGCCAGGCAGGTGGCAGCTTTTGCCTGGCTCGGCCTGCGCCATTGCCGGACCAAGGCCAAGGGCTAACAACGTGGCCAGCATGAGCGATCGCATGGCCGTCTCCTCTTGTGATTCTGGGGTTCCATAGTAGCTCGGCAATATCTGCTTAGCAACGGCAACTCGGTACAGGGCGGGGTTGACCCGGCGGGGCTGGCCGGGCTATAATCGCCAGCTTTCCTTTTCGCTCGGGAAAATTCAACAAGAAGGATGCGTCCGCTGAAGCACAGGGGCGGAACCACCGATAGAGCGTTTTTTATCTTTCACAGAAAGTTCAAACATGAAAACTTTTTCCGCTAAGGGCCATGAAGTCCAGCGCGATTGGTTCGTGATTGACGCGACGGACAAAGTCCTCGGCCGTGTTGCCAGCGAAGTGGCACGCCGACTGCGCGGCAAGCATAAGCCAGAATTCACCCCTCACGTTGACACCGGCGACTTCATCGTTGTCGTGAACGCAGGCAAACTGCGCGTGACCGGTACCAAAGCAACCGAGAAGACCTACTACCGTCACTCCGGTTACCCAGGCGGCATCTACGAGACCAACTTCCTGAAGATGCAACAGCGCTTCCCAGGCCGCGCCCTGGAAAAGGCAGTGAAAGGCATGCTGCCGAAGGGTCCTCTGGGCTACGCCATGATCAAGAAGCTGAAAGTGTACGCTGAGGGTTCCCACCCGCACGCTGCCCAGCAACCTAAAGCACTCGAATTCTAAGGAACTGACATGATCGGTAACTACAACTACGGCACCGGCCGTCGCAAGAGTGCAGTTGCTCGCGTGTTCATCAAAGCTGGCACCGGCCAGATCATCGTGAACGGCAAGCCAGCAGCTGAGTACTTCTCCCGTGAAACCGGCCTGATGGTGATCCGTCAGCCGCTGGAACTGACCGGCAACGTTGAACGTTTCGACATCAAAGTCAACGTGCACGGCGGCGGCGAGTCCGGCCAGGCAGGTGCAGTGCGTCACGGCATCACCCGCGCACTGATCGACTACGATGCAGGCCTGAAGGGCGACCTGGCACGTGCCGGCTTCGTCACTCGCGATGCTCGTGAAGTTGAACGTAAAAAAGTTGGTCTGCGCAAAGCACGTCGCGCAAAGCAATTCTCGAAGCGTTAATCTTTATCGCTTTCGTACAAAAAGCCGCTGGTCTCCAGCGGCTTTTTTTATTTTTAGAACCGAAAGCCTGCGGCCGCCGCGTATCAGGTGTCTGACCCTGCGGGTCAGACACCGTTTTACCGGTTTTGATAAAATGGCCCCCTCACATAAACAACCCACGCAAGGAAAGAAAATGATCAAAGTAGGCATCGTCGGCGGCACTGGTTACACGGGCGTGGAACTGCTGCGACTGTTAGCCGCACACCCTGAAGTCGAACTGACCGCGATCACTTCGCGCAAGGAAGACGGCTTGCCGGTGGCTGAGATGTATCCTTCCCTGCGCGGCCGCGTGAATATCGCCTTCTCCTCGCCGGACAAGGTTGACCTGACCCAGTGCGACGTCGTGTTCTTCGCAACTCCGCACGGCGTGGCCATGGCGCAGGCGCCGGAACTGCTGGCCAAAGGCGTGAAGGTGATCGACCTGGCGGCAGACTTCCGCATCAAGGACCGAGCCGTATTCGAAAAGACGTACAAGATCGACCACACCGCGCCTGAACTGCTGGAGCAAGCCGTGTACGGCCTGCCTGAGCTGAACCGCGAAGACATCAAGAAGGCGAACCTGATCGCCAACCCGGGCTGCTACCCGACCACCATGCAGCTCGGCTTCGTGCCGCTGCTGAAGGCCGGCCTGATCGATGCCGGCCACTTGATCGCCGACTGCAAGTCCGGCGTGTCCGGCGCCGGCCGCAAGGCGGAAATCGGCACCCTGTTCTCCGAATCGTCGGACAACTTCAAGGCCTACGGCGTGAGCGGCCACCGCCACACCCCGGAAACAGCGGCCCAGCTGCAGCGCTTCACCAGCGAGAAGGTCAACCTGATCTTCACCCCGCACCTGACCCCGATGATCCGCGGCATGCACTCGACCCTGTATGCGCGCCTGACCAAGGAAGTGTCGAACGAAGAGCTGCAAAAGCTGTTCGAAGACGCCTACGCCGACCAGCCGTTCGTCGACGTGATGCCATGGGGCTCGCACCCGGAAACCCGCAGCACCCGCGGCGCCAATATGCTGCGCCTGGCGCTGCATCGCCCGAACAATGGCGACACCCTGATCGTGCTGGTGGTGCAGGACAACCTGGTCAAGGGCGCATCCGGCCAGGCCGTGCAGTGCATGAACCTGATGTTCGGCCTGGACGAAGGCCTGGGCCTGCAAACCATCGCCCTGATGCCTTAAGTGGAAGGCCGCATGGAACAGGCGCGCGTGCCAATGCTGGCACGCGTGTTTGGCCTGGCTGCGGTCCTGGTCGCCGGCGGCGCGCTGGCGATGTGGGGCGTCGACCTGGGCAAGCGCGTGGTTGGCGTATCGAAAGGCGAATCCGGCCCTACCGTTGCAAAGCAACTCGCCGCGGCTGAGCTGGAACTGGCCCGCGTATCGGCTGAGCGCGATGAATTGGCTGCAAAGCTGAAGGCTGTTCCCGTGGCAGCGCCCGCACCGGCCGCTTCCGATGCCGAATTGGCAAAATTGAATGCCGACCTGGCCCTGCTGGAAGAAGCGCTGCCGCCAGCGAAAGCCGGTTCCGGCCTGCTCATCCGCGGCATGCAAGCTCGCATGGCGGCGCCAAAGCTCTTGCATTACACGGTTCTGCTCCAATATGGTGCGAAGAAGAAGGGCCCATCCGCCTTCTCCGGCCGGCTCAAGCTGTCGGTTGCCGTCACCCAGGATGGCAAGAAAGCGGTGCTTGAATACCCGAAGGATGGCGCCGAGCGCTACGACCTGAAAGTGGACCGCTACCAGCGCGTTGACGGCACGCTGGAACTGCCGGAAGGCCTGAAAGTGGTGGCAGTCAAGGTCAGCCTGTCGGAAAAGGGCAAAATCGTTGCCGATGAAACAACGACTGTGCGCAGCCTCTAAAGCGGCCAAGTCCGGCATGGACTATAATGGGACAACTGATTTTAAGTAGGAGTAACACATGACTGCAGTAGCCGAAGACGTGATCCCGGCACCGATCGTTTTCACCGACGCCGCGGCCGAGAAAGTAGCGCAACTGATTGAAGAAGAAGGCAATCCGGACCTGAAGCTGCGCGTATTCGTGCAGGGTGGCGGTTGCTCCGGCTTCCAATACGGTTTCACCTTTGACGAAATCGTCAATGAAGACGACACCACCATGGTGAAGAACGGCGTCCAGCTGTTGATCGACTCGATGAGCTACCAATACCTGGTAGGCGCCGAGATCGACTACAAGGACGACCTGGAAGGCGCGCAATTCGTGATCAAGAACCCATCCGCGACCTCGACTTGCGGCTGCGGTTCCTCCTTCTCCGTCTAAGCAAAGCCATTACGGCTCAGCCCGTGTGACCCCATGGTGTGACACGGGCTCGTCCGTTAACGGGGGTAGAGGACGCCGAGGATGCGCTCGCCGCGCGCGCCGGTGACGGAGGGCAGGTTGCCGGGCAGGCGTTCGCCGAAACGGTAGGCCAGCCAGGCGAACACCATCGCTTCTACCCGGTTGGGCGGTACGCCCAGCGCGTCGGTGGACTGAACGTTGGTCGATTCCCCGAGTTCCGCTTGCAACTCGCGCATGAGCGTGGCGTTGTAAGCGCCGCCGCCGCAGACGTAGAGTGCATCCGCGCCGTGAGGGGCGACTTCGCGTGCCAGGCTGACTGCAGTCAGGCGCAACAGGGTGAACATCACATCTTCCGGCCTGGCTTCGGCGAAAGCCGCCAGGCGGGTGTCCAGCCAGTCGGCATGGAACAGGTCGCGACCGGTGCTCTTCGGCGCGGGCTGGGCGAAGTAGGGTTCGGCCAGCAACGTGGCCAGCAGGCCGGGTATTTCCTTGCCGGTGGCGGCCCAGGCGCCGTTGTCGTCGTATTCCACGCCTTTGTGGCGCGCGATCCAGGCATTCATCAGCACGTTGCCGGGACCGGTGTCATAGCCGCCAACCGTACCGTCTTTATGCAGCAGGGAGATGTTGGCGATGCCGCCGATATTGGCCAGCACGCGCATCTTGCCTTCCTTGCCAAATAGCGCTTTATGGCCTGCTGGCACCAGCGGGGCGCCCTGGCCGCCAGCTGCGACATCGCGCGAGCGGAAGTCGGCTATCACGTCGATGTCGCTCAGCTCGGCCAGCAGGGCGGCGTTAATGATCTGGCGCGTGAAGCCGAGCTCGGGGCGGTGGCGGATGGTCTGCCCATGCGCACCCACGGCGCGCACGTCAGCCGATTTCATTTCAGCCTTGGCCAGCAGCTCGGCCACGCAATCCGCATAGAGTTCGGCCAGCTTGTTCGCGGCCAGCGCTTCGCGCTCGATTTCGTTAGGAGAGGCGGCTTGCAGCGCCATCAGCTCGTTGCGCAGCGACTGCGGGAACTCCACGTACGCCGCCGACATGGTGCGCGCAGCACCGGCCCAAAAGTCCACGAGGACGCCATCCACGCCGTCCAGGCTGGTACCCGACATCATTCCGATATATAAGCTCATGGTCCTATTGTAGTTCGGGGGCAGTTGAGTCAAATAAAAAAAAGGCGCACCTTTGTGCGCCTTTTATTCCTTTGCCGCCGGATTACTTGGCGGCGAGGGTGTTGGTCTTGTCGTTCGAACGGAGCAGGGCGAAGCGGTGGATCATGTCGCCGGCCACCGATTTGAAGCGCGCCAGTTCGGCAGTCGTCAGCGGGGCTTGGGCCGTAATGTTCAGCTTGTTCGGGTCCTTGGCTTCGCCTGCGACGCGGAATTCGTAGTGCAGGTGGGCGCCGGTCGACCAGCCGGTGGTCCCGACGTAGCCGATGATGTCGCCTTGGTTGACCTTGGCACCCTTTTTCATGCCGGCGCCGAAGCGGCTCATGTGCGCGTAGGCGGTGGAGTAGTTGGCCCAGTGCTTGATCACGACCACGTTGCCGTAGCCGCCTTGCACGCCGGCGAAATCGATCACGCCGTCGCCGGCTGCGCGAATCGGGGTGCCGGTCGCTGCGGCGAAGTCGGTGCCTTTGTGCTGCTTCCAGTTGCCGGAGATCGGATGCGAGCGCATGCCGAAGCCGGACGAAATACGCGAGAATTCCAGCGGCGATTTCAGGAAGGCCTTCTTCAGCGATTTGCCGTCGAAGCTGTAATAACCGCCGCCCGATTTGGTCAGCGGATCTTCAAACCACACGCTTTGGTAGGTGGTGCCCTTGTTGGTGAATTCGCCTGCCAGGATGCGGCCGGCGCGCACGAACTCGCCGTCCTGCCAGAAGGTTTCATACACCACGTTGAAACGGTCACCGCGCTTCAGGTCGGAACGGAAGTCGATGTTGGTGGAGAACATTTCAATGATCTGCGCGACGACGGTGTCGGGCAGGCTGCTGCCGTCGGAACTCGAGTCGGTCGCGGCATACAGGGAAGTGGTGATTTCGCGCGCGCGCATTTCAACGCGGCGTTCCAGTTTCGCGGCGGTCTCTTCAGCCGTGAATTCTGCGTCGCCCGAACGGGTGACCATAATATTCTTGACGGGATTGTCTTTGCCGTCCACAACGGTGGCCTTCAGCCACAGCAGGTTGCCGTTTTCGTCGGTCTGCGCCTGCACGCGCTTGCCGCTGCGCAGCTGCATGATGGCGCGCGCGGTCTTGTCTTTCTTGATGAAGGTTTCTGCAGCGTCGTCTTCCACGCCCAGGCGATTGAGCAGCGTCGCGAGCGTGTCGCCGGCGCGGATCTTTTCTTCGTGGACGTAAGTCTGGTTAGCTTCTTGCTTCTGCAGGGCGGTAATCTGCGAGCTCAGGTCCGGCAGCTGGATTTCCTGGGCAACGGTCTTCACGGGCAGGTCGCTTGGATCGGGGGCGAGCGGAGCCACGCCAGCAGCACCAAAAGCGCATACGGCAAGGAAGATCGCCGATGCGCTGATGATCCGCGCCTTACGCGTCGAACCTAGCAGATTGTGCAAGCCGGAGCTTGTGAACTTGTTTATAGGGTTCATGCAATCAGTTAAAATTTGCCGCTTGAACTTTCAGGATTCTTGGTATTTTGTTCTAAGTTGTTGATTTAATTCGTTTTCATCGGGCAAGATTGATGGGATCGGGCATTATAACAAAGTCCTGAGCCGTGCCAACAATTTGAGAGAATTTCGCAAAAATGGATACAGACAACAAAATCCTGCCGCTGACCGATAGCGTCCAGGAAGCCCTCGCCATCACCAAGCGTGGTGTGGACGAGCTCATCATCGAAAGCGAATTTGCTCAAAAGCTGGCGCGCTCGGAAAAGACTGGCGTGCCGCTGCGCATCAAGCTGGGCCTGGACCCGACCGCGCCTGACTTGCACCTGGGCCACACCGTGGTGCTGAACAAGATGCGCCAGCTGCAGAACCTGGGCCACCAGGTGATCTTCCTGATCGGCGACTTCACTTCGATGATTGGCGACCCTTCCGGCCGCAACGTCACCCGTCCGCCGCTGACCCGCGAGCAGATCGAGCTGAACGCACAGACTTATTTCAAACAGGCATCGCTGGTGCTGGATGCGGCCAAGACCGAAATCCGCTACAACTCGGAGTGGTGCGATCCGCTGGGCGCGCGCGGCATGATCCAGTTGTCCTCGCGCTACACCGTGGCGCGCATGATGGAACGCGACGACTTTTCCAAGCGGTTCAAGAACGGCACCCCGATTTCGGTGCACGAGTTCCTGTACCCGCTGATGCAGGGTTACGACTCGGTGGCACTGAAGGCCGACCTGGAACTGGGCGGTACGGACCAGAAGTTCAACCTGCTGGTTGGCCGCGAGTTGCAAAAGGATTACGGACAGGAGCAGCAGTGCATCCTGACCATGCCGCTGCTGGAAGGCCTGGACGGCGTCGAGAAGATGTCCAAGTCCAAGAACAACTATATTGGTATTACCGAGCCGGCCAACACCATGTTCGCCAAGGTGATGTCGATTTCGGACGTGATGATGTGGCGTTACTACGACCTGCTGTCGTGGAAGTCGATCGAGGAAATCGCTGGCCTGAAGAAGGCGATTGAAGGCGGGGCGAATCCGCGCGATGCCAAAGTGGCGCTGGCGCAGGAGATCGTGGAGCGCTTCCACTCGCGCCAGGCGGCGGAGGATGCGCTGGCCGACTTCGTCAATCGCTCCAAGGGTGGCATTCCGGATGATGTGCAGGAAGTTGCCGTGGCCGGCGCGCCGGTTGGCATTGGCCAATTACTGAAGCAGACCGGCTTGTGCGCTTCGACCGGCGAAGGCCTGCGCATGATCGATCAGGGCGGCGTGCGCATCGACGGTACGGTGATCAGCGATAAGGCGCTGAAAATTGAGGCAGGCACCTTCGTGCTGCAGGTCGGCAAGCGCAAATTTGCTAAAGTGACCTTGTCGGCATGATCGGGCTGCTGCAGCGGGTGTCGTCCGCCAAGGTTGTTGTCGATGGCGAGACGACCGGCGCCATCGACGGCGGCTTGATGGTGCTGGTGTGCGCGGAGAAGGGCGATACGGAGAGGGAGGCGGACCAGTTGCTGGCCAAGCTTTTGTCGTATCGTGTATTTTCCGACGATGCCGGCAAAATGAACAAGTCGGTGACGGATGTTGCGGGCGGCTTGCTGCTGGTGCCGCAGTTTACGCTGGCGGCGGATACCAACTCCGGCACCCGGCCTTCATTCAGCCCGGCGGCAGCGCCGGCGGATGGGAAGCGGCTGTTTGAGTATTTTGTGGAGCAGGCGCGTTCCAGGCACGCGGTCGTTGGCACGGGCGTGTTTGGGGCGGATATGAAGGTGTCGTTGACAAATGATGGGCCGGTGACGTTCTGGTTGCAGGTGAGTCCAAAATAAAAACCGGTAAACCTGGGTCTGACCCGCAGGGTCAGACCCAGTCTGAGCCGCTGCCAGGGGTATTGGTTCTGGGCCTTTGAGGCCGCAGGCAGACGAGCTGACCGGGTCTGACCCTGCGGGTCAGACCCGGGTTTACCGGTTCAAAAAGCAAGCTGGGAGATAAAGATGAAAATCTGGAGCGATTCCTTCAAGGATGGCGCCGCCATCCCCGGCGATTTTGCTTTCGCGGTGCGCGACAAGGCGACGAAAGTGCGCCTGTCATCCAACAAGAACCCCCACCTGGCCTGGTCCGACGTCCCCCCAGGCACCGAATCCCTGGTCCTGCTCTGCATCGACGGCGACGCCCCCACCGACGGCACCTACGTCAACCAGGAAGGCCACACGCTGCCCGCTTCGATGCCGCGCGCCGACTTTTACCACTGGTCCCTGGTCGACATTCCGCCGAAACGCAGCAGCATCTCCGCCGGCGAATTCTCGAAAGCAGTCACGCCGAAGGGCAAGCCGGCCGGCCTGCCAGCGCCCCTGCGCCACGGCATCAATGACTACACCGGCTGGTTCGCCAGCGACAAGGACATGGCCGGCGACTATTACGGCTACGACGGCCCATGCCCGCCATGGAACGACGAGCGCACCCACCATTACATTTTCCGCCTGTACGCGCTGGACACCCCGCGCCTGGAGCTGGAAGGCCGCTTCACCTGCCAGGACGTGCTGACCGCCATCCACGGCCATATCCTCGACGAGGCGCAGGTAATCGGCAGCTACTCGCTATTTGAATGACAAGAATCCTGCTGATCCGCCACGGCGAAACCGCGTGGAACGCCGTGCGCCGCCTGCAAGGCCACATCGACATCCCCCTTAGTCCGACCGGCGAACGCCAGGCTGATGCCCTGGCGCGTGCGCTGGCGGCCGAGCCGCTGGAGGCCATCATTTCCAGCGACCTGGGGCGCGCCCTGCAAACCGCGCAAGCGGTGGCGGCGCACCATCCCCACCTGCCGCTGCACACCGACCCCGGCCTGCGCGAGCGCGGCTACGGCGCCTTCGAGGGCCTCTTATATACAGAGATCGCCGAACGCTACCCCGTGGAGTTCGCGGAATGGCAGGCGAGGGACGTGGATGCCGTGATGCCGGCCGGGGACCGCGTGGCGGAAAGCTTCCGCCAGTTCTTCCAGCGTTGCCAGGACGGCATCGCACGCTGGGCCGAACGTTATCCACAACAATCCATCCTGATCGTCGCCCACGGCGGCGTGCTGGAATGCGCCTACCGCGCTGCCCGCGGCCTGTCGATCGACGGCCCGCGCGATTTTGAGGTCAAAAACGCCAGCATCAATCGATTTACCTTTGATAAAGGGGTGTTGTCGCTTGATCAATGGGGCGAGGTTGCGCACCTGTCCGCCAGCCTGGACGACATTGTTTAAAAAAGTGATTAGTTTTTGGGCAGCGCATCGGTTAAAATAGCCCCCTTTCCCGCACTGTCTTACGGATTTGTTAAGTGAATATCGGACCTCACGAGCTCCGCAATAACGTCTTTGTCGCGCCCATGGCTGGCGTGACGGACCGCCCGTTCCGCCAATTGTGCAAGGAACTGGGCGCGGGCTACGCCGTGTCCGAGATGGCCGCTTCCAATCCGCGCCTGTGGGCCAGCGAGAAGTCCTCGCGCCGTACCGACCACACCGGCGAGATGGAGCCGAAAGCCGTGCAGATTGCCGGCGCGGTGCCGGAAGAACTGGCGGAATGCGCCAAGTTCAACGTCGACCGCGGCGCCCAGATCATCGACATCAATATGGGCTGCCCGGTGAAAAAGGTGTGCAACAACTGGTGCGGTTCCGCCCTGTTGCAGCACGAAGACCTGGTCCAGCGCATCCTGGAAGCGGTGGTGCCGGCGGTGAACGTGCCGGTTACCCTGAAATTCCGCACCGGCTGGAACCGCGAGAACAAGAACGCCCTGCGCATCGCGCGCATCGCCGAGCAAGCCGGCATCCAGATGCTGACGCTGCACGGCCGCACCCGCGCCGACGGCTACACTGGCGACGCCGAGTACGACACCATTGCCGCCGTCAAGGCAGCAGTCAGCATCCCGGTGGTCGCCAACGGCGACATCACCACCCCTGAAAAAGCGCGGTATGTGCTCGACAAGACCGGCGCCGACGCCGTGATGATCGGCCGCGCGGCCCAGGGGCGCCCATGGATCTTCCGCGAAATCGACCATTTCCTGCGCACTGGCGAACACCTGCCGGCGCCGCTGGTGGCCGAAGTGCGCAAGCTGATGGACGAACACCTGCAGGCCCACTACGCCTTCTACGGCGAATTCCTGGGCGTGCGCACCGCACGCAAGCATATTGGCTGGTACGTGCGCGACCTCCCGGGCGGGGAGGAGTTCCGTCAGGAGATGAACCGCCTCGAGTCGACCGCAGAACAACTGCGCGCAGTCGACAGTTTCTTCGAATCCCAATGGAAGTACGGCGAGCGGTTACAATACCGCCTCGCCGAAGAACCGCTGGCTGCGTGAACCGCGCCTGCATTGGCAAATATTTAGCAAGATCGATAAGAAAATGAGCAAAGAAAGCATTCAGGAAGTAGTCCAGAAAAGCCTGGAAGACTACTTCAATGACCTGGGCGAGCAGCAGGCATCGAACGTGTACGACATGGTAGTGATGACCGTTGAGCGTCCGATCCTCGAAGTGGTGATGGGCCGCGCCGACGGCAACCAGTCGCACGCAGCCCAGATGCTGGGTATTAACCGCAATACTTTGCGCAAGAAATTACAGGAACACGGCCTGCTGTAAGGCTGATTCCGCGTCCCGGTCCCTTTTGGCCGCGACGGGCCGTGGGGCCGGATGGTTTGTACCGATTTCCGTAACCTTCCCCCCACAGCTATGATCAAACAAGCTCTCATCTCCGTATCCGACAAGACCGGCGTGCTGGATTTCGCCAAGGCCCTGTCGGCCATGGGCGTCAACATCCTGTCCACCGGCGGTACCGCGAAACTGCTGGCCGATAACGGCGTGCCGGTCACCGAAGTGGCCGACTACACCGGCTTCCCGGAAATGCTGGATGGCCGCGTGAAGACGCTGCACCCGAAAGTCCACGGCGGCATCCTCGCCCGCCGTGACTTCCCTGAGCACGTCGCCAAGCTGGAAGAGCACAGCATCCCGACCATCGACATGGTGGTGGTGAACCTGTACCCGTTCCAGGCGACCGTGGCCAAGGCCGAGTGCTCGCTGGAAGACGCGATCGAGAACATCGACATCGGCGGCCCGGCCATGCTGCGCTCCGCCGCCAAGAACCACAAGGACGTGGTGGTGATCTGCGATCCGACCGACTATGGCGTGGTGCTGGCGGAGATGAAGGGCACCGACAACGCACCGGGCTACGTGTCGTACGAAACCCGCTTCAACCTGGCCAGGAAAGTCTACGCGCACACCGCGCAGTACGACGGCGCCATCACCAACTACTTCTCCAGCCTGGGCCCGGACCGCAAGCACGAAACCCGTTCCGCCTACCCGGCAACCCTGAACGTGGCCTTCGAAAAAGTGCAGGACATGCGTTACGGCGAAAACCCGCACCAGTCGGCTGCCTTCTACCGCGACCTGGCTCCGGTGGCCGGCGCGCTGGCCAACTACCGCCAGCTGCAGGGCAAGGAACTGTCCTTCAACAATATCGCCGACGCTGACGCAGCGTGGGAGTGCGTGAAATCCATGGGCTCCACCGCCTGCGTGATCATCAAGCACGCCAACCCGTGCGGCGTGGCCCTGGGCGCGAATGCGCTGGACGCCTACCAGCGCGCGCTGAAGACCGACCCGACTTCCGCTTTCGGCGGCATCATCGCCTTCAACGTGGAAGTGGACGGCGCAGCGGCCACCGAACTGGCCAAGCTGTTCGTGGAAGTGCTGATCGCTCCTTCCTTCACCGCGGAAGCGCGCCAGATCATGTCGGCCAAGCAGAACGTGCGCCTGCTGGAAATCCCGCTGGGCGAAGGCGTGAACGCGATGGACTTCAAGCGCGTGGGCGGCGGGCTGCTGGTGCAGTCGGCTGACTCCAAGAACGTGCTGCCTTCCGAGGTGCGTGTCGTGAGCAAGCTGCAGCCTACCCAGCAGCAGCTGGCCGACCTGATGTTCGCATGGCGCGTGGCCAAGTACGTGAAGTCGAACGCCATCGTCTTCTGCGGCAATAACATGACCCTGGGCGTGGGCGCGGGCCAGATGTCCCGTATCGATTCCGCGCGCATCGCATCGATCAAGGCGCAGAATGCCGGCCTGTCGCTGCAGGGTTCCGCCGTGGCTTCCGACGCATTCTTCCCGTTCCGCGACGGCCTGGATGTGGTGGTTGATGCGGGCGCGACCTGCGTGATCCATCCAGGCGGCTCGATGCGCGACCAGGAAGTGATCGACGCCGCCGACGAGCGCGGCGTGGTGATGCTGTACACCGGCACTCGCCACTTCCGTCACTGATCTGCGGTAAAACCGGTAGGGCGGGGTCAGACCCGCAGGGTCTGACCCCATCTGCTCGGCGGCCGCTGTGTAATTAGGTGCCGGACCCTGCGGGTCTGGCACCGGTCTACCGGTTTCTGCCGTAAAATCCGGGAATGATAATTCTCGGCATCGACCCCGGCTTGCGCACCACTGGCTTTGGCGTCATCCAAAAAGTGGGCAACAAGCTGCGCTACATCGCCTCCGGCACCATCAAGAGCGGCGAGGGCGACCTGCCGCAGCGGTTAAAGGTCATCCTCGACGGCGTCGCCGAAATCGCGGCCACCTACAAGCCCGATTGCGCCGCGATCGAAAAAGTCTTCGTCAACGTCAACCCGCAATCCACCTTGCTGCTCGGCCAAGCCCGCGGCGCCGCGATCTGCGCCCTGGTGACGCACGAACTCAAAGTCGCCGAATACTCGCCAACCCAGCTGAAGCAAGCCGTCGTCGGCACCGGCCGCGCCACCAAGGCGCAAGTGCAGGACATGGTCGCGCGCCTGCTGGCGCTGCCCGGCCTGCCCGGCACCGACGCCGCCGACGCCCTCGGCATCGCCATCTGCCACGCCAACAGCCAGGCCACGCTGGCCGTCGTCACCAACGCCCATCCCGCCCTGTCTGGACTGCGCATGAAGCGCGGCCGCCTGGTGGGCTAACCGCATTCAAAGGAACACTATGATCGGACGTCTCACCGGCATCCTGCTCGAAAAGAATCCACCGCAACTGCTCGTAGACGTACAAGGCGTCGGCTATGAAGTCGACGTGCCGATGTCTACCTTCTACAACCTGCCCGGCGTGGGCGAGAAAGTCAGCCTGTTCACCCACCTGACGATCCGCGAAGACGCGCACCTTCTGTTCGGCTTCGGCAATGCCGAAGAGCGCGCCGTATTCCGTCAGTTGATCAAGATCAGCGGCATCGGCGCGCGCACTGCGCTGTCGATCCTGTCCGGCCTGTCGATCGCCGACCTGGCGCAGGCCGTCACGCTGCAAGAAGCCGGCCGCCTGGTGAAGATACCCGGCATCGGCAAGAAAACCGCCGAACGCCTGTTGCTGGAACTGAAGGGCAAGCTGGGCGCCGACATCGGCGCTGCCGGCGCGCACCCGGTCCACGATTCGCAAGCGGACATCCTGAATGCGCTGCTGGCGCTGGGCTACTCCGACAAGGAAGCGTTGCAGGCGCTGAAGACCGTACCTGCCGGCTCCTCGGTTTCCGACGGCATCAAGCAAGCGCTGAAAGCTTTGTCGAAAGGCTGAGAGCTGTCGAGGAATGAGGTCTCATGAATATTGAGAGAATCCACGAGCGTCTGGCAAGCGCACTCGATCGCGAAGAGAACACGTTCATTTCCAGCGAGGTATTCGACATTAGCCTCGTCGATGGCGATATCAGGCTTAGCACTCGGACCGTGGAACCGTTCACCAAACGCTACGACGCGGATGATGAATGCGATGATGACGTTGAAGCCTACGGAGCATTTGTCGATGGTGGGCTGGCCGGTAAGATCGAGTTGGCAACAAGCTGGAATGACCTTGGGTCAATCGAGCACGTCGTCGTCTCCCGCAGGTTTCGCCAACGCGGTATTGCGACTGCGCTGATTCAGTTCGCCAAATCGTGGGCCCGGGACAGACTGCTCAAGGGCCTGCGCCTGGAAACCCAGACCAACAACGTCGCCGCCTGCAAACTCTATTTGCGGAACGGCTTCGAGGTGGGCGGCTTTGACCGATTCGTCTATCGCACCCAAGAGCAAGTCGCCAACGAGACCGCACTCTATTTGTACTGGTTTCCCGAGCAGCGGTCGCCGGAGTTGCAAAAAAGATAGTATGCTTCGGGTTTTCGAAATCAACTGAACGCTGCATGAAATCGATCCGCAAGTCCTTCCTCGCCTTGCTGTTGTGCGCACCAATGCTCGCAAGCGCAGGCTCCAAGACATTGTCGGTTGCCTTCTTCGATTACTCGAACGGGATCGGCAAGACATCGTTCAAGGCATTGCGTGCGAGCGGATACGAACACCAATGCTGGCAAGAGAGCTTTGGAGAAATCGAAGGCATTGACACCGCGTACATAGAGAAGCCACCGGCGAACCTTCAAAGGGACTTGCTGTTGCGCGCGGTACGCGGCGACGCAGCTGCTGCCGAACAATTTCGCCAGCAGCTAAACAACGCAAGGCTCAGCGGCGCCTATGCGTTTGTTCCTGATCCCTCAGGAAGGTTTGCCACCATTTACGGCCTGGGCTACCAATCGATCGCTGTTACGTCGTCGGCCTCTGTTCGTCTTCCGGAAGATGGCAAGCCGATCGCAAACCCCACGCTTTCCAAACGCCTGTGTGAAGCCGGCAAGGCGATGGACTGAACCCAGTTATTTGATCGAAGCGGGGCGTGATAATCGGATGTTTTTAACTTTTCGTTGGGAGTGAAATGCTGCGTCTTTCTTTTTTCATTATTTTGACCCTTATCGCATCTGGCGTGCATGCCGAAGAAGATCCGTTTGCTGATCTGAAAAAGGGACAGCCTAAAGCTGTCGGAGCACTCGCCGAACGAATCGCCATGTGCACTCATTTCGCCGGCGAAGAACCTTACGACGCTGAGCGCCGGAAAGAGATTGCTGAGGCCATGAATACATACCGCTGTGGAAAGATCGAGAGGGACGAGGCGGTCCTGCGCAAGCGCTATAAGGACAATCCGGGAGTGTTGGGGGCACTTCAAAGAGCGCACGAATGGTAAGAGCTAAAGTGCATGCGCATCCCGGCCACCCAGGCCCATTGACGTCTGAGGGCGTACGCTGCCGCCGCTGGTTAATCCAACGTTAGCGTCCGATGCGCACGCTACTATCATTCCTTTTGCTGATGCCGCTGGCTGCGTTGGCCTGCTCGCCACCTCCCGACATGAAGCCTTTTTCTGTCGAAGAGCTTTTTCAAGGTTCGGCTTACGTGGCATATGCCGAAGTAGCTTCGGTTAAGAGCTCGGGTGGAATTGAAGTCGCGGAGGTGAAGGTGTTGGAACAATTCAAGGGTGACGGCCTTTCCACCGTCATATCATCGGCAGATAGTTGTGGCCTTTCTTTGCACCGTGGCGAACGACGTATCTTCTTTCTTAACGGTGAGCGAAAGGGTCATGCACTTGCCTATCCATGGAACCATTCGCCTGAGATTATCCTTGCTAAGCTGCGAAGCTTAAAACAGCGATGAACACCATTGCGCTAATCATTTACTTCAGCGGACGCGCTGGCGCGCGCAGCTTGGCACCACGTTATGCAGAACATGACTGACGCTTGGGATAGTCCAACCTGGCTTGGACCCTCGGGAACCTGAGTTTGAGGTGCCAGCACTTAGGGCGTTGGCTCTGGCTGTTCAAATTCGTTCATCCGACATTGTTTGCGAACCGGACTTCGCTATTGATGGCTGTGCTTTCGTTCGGTTTTATCGCAGTGGCATTAATATTGGCCGTGCATGTGTCGCAAGACATGTAAGCGGTAACGCCTTCTACAGCGGCTACTTTGGTGCCGATGGTGATGAATTTCATGGATTCAACTATCTAGCCATCGCAAATTTGGTTTGCGAGTACAAAACTTCGATCGATGACGCACCTGATTTGGATTTGGCCGATGACGCAAAAGCATAACATTGCGGTCAACTGGACTGCCTCCACGCTGCGCGCTCCTTCGGCCGGTTACGTCCAACGTTGGGGAGTGTATGGCAGTCGTATCTAAGTGGATCTGCGGTAGCTGTGTGGCAAAAGATGTGCTGTTCGCTGTTCACACTGGACGTGAGACGGTCTTTGTCATTTGTGCCGCGTGTGGCGCCACTCAATTTTCCCCCGAGCGTGGTGATGCTGAATTCATCCAAATGGATGGAACCGCGCGCGAGCTGACGGGCAACTGGGTTATGGCTACCCATGAAGTTGTGAGGTCTGCTGGCTACGAATCTCAATTCGATGTGGAGGTGTGGCATTTTACGAAAGGATCTTTGAAAGTTTTCCTGGCTTTAGAATATGAAATCTGTGACCCAACCATGCTCCAGCAGACGTGCTACAGCGGGGTTTGCCCGCAAGACCCTTTGGCAACCGGCTTACGTTCATCAATGCCATTTGTACCCAATCCTCTAATCCGGCGGATGCCTGTGGCGCTGCTGACTTGGGAACGTCAGCTATGAGAATTCTTACTGCGTCGGCTGTTATCTTGATCTTGCTGACGGTGCTGCTAGCGTTGCTCTCGCGTGGGCCGGTTGGACCGGAGTCGATCGTTGCAAAAGACGTTCAAGCCCTCATTGACGATTCCGCCAAGAGCGTAAGCGCTTTGGCCCGAGACCCAGTATCGGTCGCTCCAAGGGAAGTTCCGCTGACCTTGGAACTGGAAGTGAAGCGCATACTTAAGGGGCTTTATTCATCCGAAGAAGAACGTGCCGAAGTCTATTCGATCGAATTCGGAAAGCTTGGCACTCCAGTGAGATGTTTTATTCGCTTACGTGGTGACCACGTAATTGGCATCGCAGTAGAGGCGGCCGCGTCCCGCGAATTAATGCAGGCACTCCATACGCGGTTTCCCGGGTACACAATTCATGAAATCGTGCCTAATCCTGAACTCGAGCGGACGCCTCCGGCGCCGCTGACTTAATACGTTGGCCCCTGACATGAAAATCCGTAGCTCGGTTAAGAAGAGCAATTGGGGTGAATCGCGGGAGGCCTTCTATCGTCAGGAGGCTAACAATATCGCGTACTCACTTAAGGGGAAGCTTGCAGTGCGTGGCGCCGATGTGTTTTTGCAGCAAGGCGGAAGTGAGGTGCACTTAGTTACCGAACGACAGACCACTGCACTCTGGTTCGATGTATGGACTGCGCTCAAAGAAAAATTTCCGGGCTTTTAGCATGAACGCTTTTGGCCCTACATCTCGATCAACTGCATCGCCACGTTAGCGGGAAAGTGTGGTGGAATTTGGTGAGCCTTTCTGAAACTTGGTAAGTTAAGATATGCCGACTTTTTCAGGAGCCTATTGATGTCCTTACGCCTAATCCTTGCCGCGGCGCTGCTGCTGCAGGTCTGCTTCGCACACGCTAACAATACCTCCCTGGAGGGCCTGCTGGATGCCCAATTGGCGCCCATGTTCAAGTCCGGCGCCCCCGGCGCCGCTGTCATCGTGATGCGAGATGGCGAGACGGTCTTTCGCAAAGCATATGGTTTGGCCGACCTCGACAAAAAGGTTCCGCTGCAAGCGGACATGCAGTTGCGACTGGGCTCGATCACCAAGCAGTTCACGGCAGTGGCAATCCTGATGTTGGCGGAGCAAGGCAAACTTTCGCTGCAGGACGACATTACGCGGTTCGTGCCGGGCTATCCGACCAAGGGTAAGTCCATCACCATACAGCAGCTACTGCAGCACAAGTCCGGCATCCACAATTACACGGACATGCGTTCGTTCTGGTCGGTGGCGCGCAAGGACATGAGCGTCGCGCAAATGATCGACTTCTTCAAGGATGAACCGCTGGACTACGCACCTGGCGAACGCTGGGCCTACAGCAACTCTGGCTACTTCCTTCTTGGCGCAGTTATCGAGAGAGCTTCCGGCATGCGCTACGCCGATTTTATTGCGCAGAATATCTTTGAGCCATTAGGTATGGTGGATACGGCCTACGAAGGCGCGGAGCGCAGCGCGAAGCGCCGCATTACAGGCTATCGCGGCGGCTTTTTCTCAGCCTATAGTCCGGCCGATCAAATCAGCATGTCGCTGCCCTATGCGGCTGGTGCGTTGGTTTCCACCGTTGACGACCTGGCGCGTTGGGATGCCGCCATCAGCGCTGGCAAGCTGCTGACGGCGGAAAGCTGGAAGCAGGCTTTCACGCCATGCACTCTGCCTGGTGCGGCGGCATGCAATTATGGTTTCGGTTGGACCATTGGCAAACTGCGCGGGCACCAGGAAATAGCGCACGGCGGCGACATCCCTGGTTTCAATGGCTACGTCATTCGACTGCCGGACGATAAAGTCTTTGTGGCTGTTTTGAGCAATGGCGAACGCAATTTGCTCAATTCGGAAGTGGTGGCGAAGCATGCAGCTGCCATGGCCATTGGCGATCCATTCCCTGAGCGGAAAGTCATCGCTCTGGCGCCTGAGGCGCTGGACGCTTTCGTCGGAACTTATAAGCTGCCCGACAACAGCACGCGTACGGTGCGCCGCAAAGGGGCAATTCTGACATGGCAGCGCGAAGGCCGCCCGGCGACGGACCTGAAGCCGTATGCATCGACCAGCTTCTTCATGGAGGGAACGATGAATAGCGTTGAGTTCCGGCGCGGCGCCGGCGGCAAAGTTACCAGCCTGTTGATGCAGCAGACCATTGGCGACCAGGTTGCCGAGCGCATTGCGGATTAAGCGAATCGCGAATACGTTTTGCCCAGATGCGAGAACCTCTCTCAATCAATGAAGTAATTGACCGGCTTGACGAACTTGCTGGCTTCGACATCTGCGTTCGAGGGTTGCTGACCTTCGAGCTCGAAGATATTTCGATCACACATTTACCGCGCGCCGAACGGCGTGAAGGCGAGATGTCTTCGATTTGGCTGTCGACTGGCACTGGGGCGCTTGGCTTCGATCACAGAAAATGCGAATCCTTGAATGGAAAGATCGTGGTCGTTGAAGGTACCTTATTCAAACCTGAGCCGCCCTTTGGGGGCTGCGGTCATATGAGTCTTTGGCCAGCGGAGCTCTTGGCGCGCACCTTGGAGCGCGAATGAGTGACAACCCCTTAATAAACCGGTGCTCTTTGAGTTCCTTCAGCGCTTCGGCGACACGGACAAGCTTATGATCGAAGACCAAGCGGAGGAACGAGCACTTTGGAACTTGTGCTGCTTGCTCGAGAAAGTGCGTGTGGTTCCTTTTGACGTTGCTTGTCCTTGCCCTCCGACTGATCAACTGAAGGGTGGAGCGGCTATGAGCAGTTTTCGCTGACCAACTCCAACCATGACGACGCTCGGTGCATTCGCTGTCATCTTCGACTCCTCGAATCGAGTGCTGCTCTGCCATCGAACAGACCGTGATTTGTGGAACCTTCCGGGCGGGCGCGTGGATCCTGGCGAAGCGCCGTGGGAGGCGGTGGTTCGCGAGGTACGCGAGGAAGTCGGGTTGGAAGTTCGTGTGGAAAAGCTGCTCGGCGTGTATTCAGTTTCTTCTCGGGACGACCTTGTTTTCAGTTTCAGGTGCCTGCTCGTCGGCGGGGAACTTCGGACTTCTGACGAGGCGGACGATGCGGCATGGTTCGCGTGTAGCGATATTCCTGCAAACACTTCTCGGCGGCAGGTCGAGAGAATCCGGGACGCCTTTGAGCATCCGGGTGAGTTGCTATGCCGCGATCAGTCATAATGAACGTGTGAAAATTGTCGGCAAGGACAGCGCCAACGGCGCTCTTTGCCAGAGGGGGAAATGTCATGCTCGATCGAGTCAACGACGCAATCCGGACGCACTACGCCCGTTCCGATCTTGGGAACGCCATCCTTGCAGCGCTGGAAAAGGCCGGCAACGACCTGGATCACCTCACGCCCGAAGAGCTGGCGCCGGTGGACGAATTTCATATCCGCGGCAGGACAGCGACGCTTGAACTTGCGAGGGCGGCCTCGTTGGATGAGTCGAAGCGGGTGTTGGATGTCGGCAGCGGTATCGGCGGCACCTCTCGATGCCTGGCTAAGGAATTTGGCTGCCGCGTCACTGGCATCGACCTGACCGAGGAATACTGCAATGCTGCGGCGCTGCTCTGCGCCAAGGTCGGTCTTGCGGATCTTGTCGACTTCCGCCAGGGTGACGCAACCAGGCTGCCGTTCGATGACGCGTCGTTCGACGTCGTGTGGACCGAACACGTGGCGATGAATATTCCGGACAAAGCCCTGCTGTACCGGGAAATGCACCGGGTTCTCAAGCCGGGTGGCACCCTCGCGATCTACGACATTCTCGCCGGCCCGTCCGGTCCTGTTCTCTTTCCGGTTCCGTGGGCGCGCACACCCGATACCAGCTTCCTGGTGCAACCTGGTGAACTGCGCCGGCTGTTGGAGGCAGCGGGCTTCAAGGTGACCCATTGGTCGGACACGACCGATGCGGCGCGCACCTGGTTCGTGGCGCTTGCCGAGAAAATACGTCATGAAGGGCTGCCGGCAGTTGGTTTCCACATCCTCCTCGGACCTGATTTTCCGGCCATGGCCCAGAATCAGCGACGAAATCTCGAGGAAGGGCGGATTGTTCTCGCTCAAATCATCGCAAGCAAATGAAAACCATGGAGGCATCGTGACCGTCAAGCGCATGGACAATGTTGGCATTGTGGTGGAGGACCTGGACGCCGCCATTGCATTTTTCGCCGAGCTTGGCCTCGAACTTGAGGGGCGTGCGCCAGTGCAGGGCGATTGGGCCGATGGCGTCACAGGTCTGCACGGCATGCGTGTCGAGATTGCGATGTTGCGTACGCCGGATGGCCATAGCCGGCTCGAGTTGTCCCGCTTCCTGGCGCCGGCGGTGGTCGCCGATCACCGTGCCGCGCCGGTGAATGCCCTTGGCTACCTGCGCGTGATGTTTGCTGTGGATGACATTGACGATACGCTGGAGCGGCTTGGCAGGCTGGGGGCGACGGTCGTTGGAGAAGTGGTCCAATACGAAAACGTGTACCGGCTCTGCTACATTCGCGGACCGGAAGGAATCCTCATTGGACTGGCCCAGGAGCTTGGGCAGGGGTGAGGCCGGGGCGGGCGGACTGCGTGCTAGAATTTGCCAAAAAATTAACCAGCGCCCACATGTCCCGCCGAAGCAAGTTCCTGCCCTTATTGATCCTTCCCTGCCTCGTGCTGATTTCTGCCTGCGGCCAGAAGGCTGGTGGCGTATCCGATGAAGATATCAGGGTTTCCAACCTCGAACCACTGCCAAGCATTGCAAGGTCCATGGTCGGGAAGGAGCGCCAGATCAAGCCGAGCGAGCCGGATTACGTTCCCGAGCCGATAGCGCAGTCGCTCAAGGCTCAAGTTGCGAAATGGCCGAAGGGGGAGAAGATTGCTGAAGCTCTTGGCTATTGTTCCGGCGCGCTGGTTTCCGAGCGCCTTGGCGCGAAGTCGGCCTGCGCAGGTGCTGATTTGATCTCCCCGGAGAGTTCGTGCATCGAAAAGCATGGCTATGGCAGGAAATCCATAGGCCAGACGCTTACCGCCGACCGCCAGGACCTCAATGGCGACGGCATCAAGGATTACATCATCTCCGACCGTTACTACTGCCAAAGCCTGTCCGCAAACGCGGCCAATGTGCACTTCGTGATGCTGTCGAATTCAAAGAAGGACTTCACGCTGGCTTATGCGGACTGGGCGTCGCTAGGCCTTGTCGTGGTGGATGACAAGGTCAAGGGCAGGCTGGTCTTGCTCGAGCAGGCCGTCAGGTCATACGGAACTTTCTCGACCATTTATGAGTTGATTGATTCGAAGTATGTTGCGAAAGCCTGCGTCCTGCGCGACGATGATGGCTACAGTGCCTGCGAAATTGTTGCGCCTCAAAGCAGGTTTAATTGAATTCGCCATGACTTGTCCAGCGCGATCAATTGGCTTGTTGCGCGCGCGGTGCTCTATACTCGCCACGATTTTATAATTCGCGCCGCGTATGGAACACCTGAAATGACCAACATCACTGCTACCCAAGTCCCTCCACGAATCCGTCGAAGGCAAAGCCTGGCGCTGGTGCTGCTGGTGGCGAGCGGGGTCATCAATTACCTGGACCGCGCCACCCTGGCGGTGGCCAACGAGTATATCCGCGCGGACCTCGGCCTGTCGCTGGGCGAAATGGGTTTGCTGCTGTCGGCATTCTCGTGGAGCTACGCCTTGTGCCAGCTTCCGGTCGGCGCACTGGTCGACAAGATCGGTCCGCGCTGGCTGCTTGGGCTCGGGCTGGTGCTGTGGTCGGTGGCCCAGGCAGCCGGCGGGCTGGCCTCGACTTTTGGCTACTTCGTGCTTGCGCGCATTGCGCTCGGGGTCGGGGAGGCGCCGCAATTTCCTTCTGCTGCACGCGTGGTAAGCAATTGGTTCCCGCTGCGCTCGCGTGGGACGCCGACGGGTATCTACAATTCCGCCTCGCCGTTGGGCGTTGCCCTGGCGCCGCTGTTGCTGCCGCCACTGATCGCGGCGACCAGCTGGCATTGGGCGTTTTACGCCACCGGCGCGCTTGGCCTGCTGGCTGCAATCGTCTGGGTGAGCGTCTATCGCGACCCTGTGCGCGAGGAATTGAGCGCGGAGGAGCGCGCCTACCTGGAGGATGGTGAAGCCAGCGAAGCCGCACCCAAAACCAGCTTTGCCGGCTGGCTGGCGCTGTTCCGCCATCGCGTGACGTGGGGCATGATGTTCGGCTTTTTCGGCTCGGTATACCTGAACTGGGTGTACTTGACCTGGCTGCCCGGCTACCTGCGCACCGAGCGCCATATGGACCTGGCGCATGCGGGCTTCGCATCGGCAATACCTTTCCTGTGCGGTTTTGCCGGCGCGCTGATCGCTGGTTGGTCTTCCGACCGCATCGTGCGTTTTGCGAGCACCCCGATTTCGGGGCGCCGCAATGCGGTGGTGCTGGCGACGCTGGGCATGGTGATATTCACGATTCCTGCAGCGCTGGTGGAGAGCAATGTCCTGGCGGTGGCGTGCATTTCCATTGTGATCTTCCTTGCCAACGCCTCTTCGGCCTGCGCCTGGTCGCTCGCCACGGTGGCGGCGCCTCGCAGCCGCATCGCTTCGCTCGGCGCGATCCAGAATTTCGGCGGCTTCCTCGGCGGTGCGCTGGCGCCGGTGCTTACCGGGTATATCGCGCAGCAATGGTCCTTTGTACCGGCGCTGCTGGCCGGTGCCGCAATTGCCTTCCTTGGCGCCATGTCGTACCTGTTCCTGGTCGTGCGCCCCATTCCGGAAAACGACGGAGACAGTATTCATGCGTAAGGCTGCTTTCGCTCTGGGTGGGGCGCTGATTGGAATGGTCGCGGTGTCGTGCTGGATTGGCGGCGTCATCGGCTGGCAGCAAAGCGGGCAATGGCCGGCGTGGCTGGCGGTGCCGCTCGGCGTGGGCATGGGACCGGTCTATCTCGCGGCCGACCTGATGACCCTCGCAGATGGCAGGGCGCAGGACATGATCGCTCTGCCGCAATCGCTCCTTGGCGGCCTGGCCGGTGCAATCCTGGGCTTGGCGGCGGCCCGCATTCGCCGCTGAGAGGGCGGCGAGCAATTTTTTGAGAGAATTCGATGCGCTGCGGGCGCGTACAATCTTGCACCCATTCCCGCAAACGCGGCAGCGCTGCACTCAAAATGAAGACTCAATTTTTTACCGCGACAAGCCTTGATGGCTTTATCGCTACCGAAGACGATTCGCTGGACTGGCTGTTCCCGCTTGGCGATATCAATGACAGCAGCTATCCCGAGTTCATCGCCCGGGTTGGCGCCATCGCGATGGGCTCGTCCACCTACGAGTGGATGGTGCGCAATGCCGCAACGGTGGCGGCGGAAACGGGATCGCCTTGGCCCTATACGCAGCCGACCTGGATCTTTTCGTCGCGCACCTTGCCGTCGATTCCCGGCGCCGACCTGCGCTTCGTGAAGGGCGACGTCCGTCCGGTGCACGCCGTCATGCGCGAGGCAGCGGGCGACAAGAATATCTGGATCGTGGGCGGCGGCGACCTGGCGGGGCAATTCCATGACGCCGCACTGCTGGACGAATTGATCGTCCAGGTGGGTTCGGTCACGCTGGGGCACGGCAAGCCGCTGTTCCCGCGGCGCCTGACCAACCCGCCGCTGTTGCTGCAGTCGGCGCGGCAGATCGGCACCGGCATGGCCGAACTGCGCTACCTGGTCCCGGGACGCTGATCGCATGATTATCCGGCCTTATCAAGCTGCAGACTGGCAAGGCATCTGCGCGGTGCACGATGCCGCGCGCAAGTTCGAACTCGATTCCAGCGGCCTGGCAGATGCCTTCCTGACGCTGGAGCAAACCGGCGAGGCAGAGGGGCTGTTCGAGGCGACGCTGCTGGTGGCGGAAATCGCCGGTGAAGTTGCAGGCTTTGCCGGCTTCACGGAAGATGAAGTCACCTGGCTGTACGTCGATCCTGCCCGCTACCGGCAGGGAATCGGCCGTGCGCTGCTCGACGCAGTACTGCGCGAGTCGGGCAGGGCCTTGTCGCTGGATGTACTGGTTGGTAACACGGCCGCCCTGGCCTTGTATCAAAGCGCTGGCTTCAAGATCGTTGACACGATCAGCGGCAAGCTGGCGGGCAACGAGCAGTTCGCCGCGACTGCACATGTACTTCATAACTCAAACTCACTACTGGGGAAATCAATTGCTGGACAGGACTAACTACTTCGTCAAGGAGCACGTCGGCGTGCTCAAGCTTTCGGACGCTTACGACATCATCGACCCCGATACCCAGCAGAACCTGGGCGTGGCACAGGAAAAACTGAGCTTCCTGGTCCATGCGCTGCGCCTGGTGATCGACAAGCGCATCCTGCCGACCAAGGTGGAAATTTCCGAGCAGGCCAACGGCCCTGCGCTGCTCACCATCAAGCGCGGCGTAACCTTCCTGCGTTCCCGCATCGAGATCCTGGACCGTTCGGGCCAGGCGATCGGGTACTTCAAGTCCAAGCTGTTCAGCCTGGGCGGCGGCTTCTTCGTCTACGACATGCGCGACCAGCTGATCGCCGAAGTGAAGGGCGACTGGAAGGGCTGGAACTTCAAGTTCCTCGACGCCAAGGGCAACGAGAAAGGCACCGTCAGCAAGAAGTGGGCTGGCATCGGCAAGGAATTGTTCACCAGCGCCGACAACTACATGATCTCGATCGCGGAGGACTTCAAGGCCAATTCCGGCCTGCTGCTGGCCGCCGGCCTGGCGATCGACATCGTCTACAAGGAGCGTTAAGCGCTAGCCCGGCCGCTGGATCACCTCTGCGGCAGTCCTTCACGACCGGCCGTGCTAGACTTTGGCGAATATTCGAGGAGATTTCTCATGACTATTCGTCAACTTTTGGCGGTGCCGCTGGGCGGCTTGCTGTTGGCAGCGGCGCCTGCGGCCTGGAGCCAGCAGGCCGCGCCGGGGCAGGACAAGCCGGAAGCCCGGCAGCCGGCCAGGGCAACAGTAAAAGGCGAACCTTCCACCGCTGCGCGCAAGGCCACCGGGTTGCAGGAGCCGAAGAAGGATGGCCAGCCTGACCGCCGTGAGAAGGCGATGCAGGTGTCAGGCAGCCTGCAGAAAAAAACCAACGAAACGGCAAGCGCGGCCGCTTCCAACATGAAGTGAGCCCCGGGCTGTCCGGCCTTGATAGAATCATGCCTTGAACCTGTTTTTCGAGCTGGCATGAGCATTCAAACCGACAATTTCACCGAGCAGCGCATCATCGATGCGGCGCCATCTTCGCCCAACGAGGAGGCCATCGAGCGCGCCTTGCGTCCCAAGCATCTCGATGAATATGTCGGGCAGTCCAAGATCCGCGACCAGCTCGAAATCTTCATCTCGGCCGCCCGCAAGCGCAGCGAGGCGCTTGACCATACCTTGCTGTTCGGCCCCCCGGGCCTGGGCAAGACCACGCTGGCCAATATCATTGCGCGCGAAATGGGCGTTAACCTGCGCCAGACATCCGGCCCGGTGCTGGAGCGCCCGGGCGACCTGGCGGCGATCCTGACCAACCTGGAGGCGAATGACGTCCTGTTCATCGACGAGATCCATCGCCTGTCGCCGGTGGTCGAAGAAATCCTGTACCCGGCGCTGGAGGACTACCAGATCGACATCATGATCGGCGAAGGCCCGGCGGCGCGCAGCGTCAAGCTGGACCTGCAGCCTTTCACCCTGGTCGGCGCCACCACCCGCGCCGGCATGCTGACCAACCCGCTGCGCGACCGCTTCGGCATCGTGGCGCGGCTGGAGTTCTACACTACCGAGGAATTGGCAAGGATCGTCGCCCGCAGCGCGGCGCTGCTGAAGGCGAATATCGACGAAGGCGGCGCGCTGGAAATCGCGCGGCGCGCGCGCGGCACGCCGCGCATCGCCAACCGCCTGCTGCGCCGCGTGCGCGACTACGCGGAGGTGAAGGGCAACGGCGACATCACGCGCGAGCTGGCCGATGCGGCGCTGCGCATGCTCGACGTCGACCATGTGGGCTTTGACGTGATGGACCGCAAGCTGCTGGAAGCGGTGCTGTACAAATTCGGCGGTGGCCCGGTCGGCATCGGCAACCTGGCGGCTGCCATCGGCGAGGCCGCGGATACTATCGAGGACGTTTTGGAACCATACCTGATCCAGCAAGGCTTCCTGCAACGCACGCCGCGCGGGCGCGTCGCCACGGCGCAGGCCTACCAGCATTTCGGCGTGACCCCGCCGCGCAGCAACGCCACCGGAGACCTGTGGGATGCGTAAGCTCGCAGCGCTGGGCGCGGCGGCGTTGGCCGCGCAGATCGCATCGGCTGCCATGCCCGTGCAGGGCTACACGATCAAGGCAAGCTACCCGCACGATCCGCAAGCCTTCACCCAGGGCCTGTTCTTCAAGGACGGCTTCCTGTGGGAGAGTACCGGCCAGTATGGCGCGTCCTCCGTGCGCAAGGTGGAACTGGCCACCGGCAAGGTGCTGCAAAAGCGCGACCTGCCGGAGAAGGTGTTCGGCGAAGGCATTGCGCCGCATGGCGACAGCATTGTCGGCATCACCTGGATGAACCAGGCCGGCTACGTGATGGACCAGGGCAGCCTGTCCATCAAGGGCACCTTCAATTACCTGGGCGAAGGCTGGGGCATCACCAGCGACGGCGAGCGCCTCTACATGAGCGACGGCACGCCGGAAATCCGCGTGCTGGACCCGAAAACCTTCGGCGAGCAGCGCCGGATCAAGGTCACGGCCGACGGCCAGCCGCTGGCGCAGATCAATGAGCTGGAGTGGGTCGATGGGCAGATCTATGCCAATGTCTGGCAGACCGACCGCATCGCCCGCATCGACCCGTTCAGCGGCCATGTGCTGGGCTGGATCGACCTGTCCGGGCTGGCCGCTACCGCCAGGGCGGGCAGCGATGCCGACAATGTCCTGAACGGCATCGCCTACGACGCCAAGTCGCACCGCCTGTTCGTGACCGGCAAGCGCTGGCCGAAGCTGTTCGAAATCGTGCTGCGGCCACTAAAAAAATAGTAACTGTCGGTAGGCTTGCCTCATGGGATATTCCGCGCAAGAATAGGGTGAAAACTCAGCCTTGCGGAGGCTTGCCGTGCTCGCACGTTCCAGCAGCTTGTTCTGGAAGCTGTTCCTGCCAATCGCCTTGCTGCTGGCCGGGTGTGGTCTGGTCATTTCGGCATTATTGCCAATCCTGATCAGCGAGAACGCCGAGCGCGACGCTGTCGATTCGGCGCAGGCCACGGTGCGGCAATTCCTCATGCTGCGCAAGTACTACACTGAAAACGTGGCGGCGCGGGTGCTGGCGCAGACCGACATGCAGGTCGACCCGGACTATCGCAGCAAGGAAAACGCGATTCCGCTGCCGGCCACGATGATCCACGACCTGAGCGACCTGATGCAGGGCGGCGGCACGGTGGTCAAGCTTTACAGCCCCTTTCCTTTCCCGCAGCGGCGCGAGCGCGCCAGCGACCAGTTTGCGCGGGACGCCTGGACCTACCTGCAGAAGACTCCCGACGGCGTCTTCTCCCGCACTGAAACCCTGCACGGCCGCACGACGGTGCGCGTGGCGCTGGCCGACCGCATGAGCGCCGATGCCTGCGTTTCCTGCCATAACAGCCATCCGCAAAGTCCCAAGACCGACTGGAAGCTGGGCGATGTGCGTGGCGTGCTGGAGGTGGATTCCACGCGCGAGGCGGCCAGCGCCACCCGCGTCGTGAGCTGGGTGCTGATCGCATTCGGCTCCGTGCTGGTGCTGATGGCGGCGGCGCTGCGCGTGTTTTACCAGCGTAACGTGGCGCAGCCGCTGCACCGGGCGCTGGACTCGGCGCGCGCGCTGGCCGATTCGCGCGCCGGCCATGTGGCAGCTGTGCAGGCTGTCGCAAGCGGCAATCTCGATCACGGCTTGACGCCGGCGCCGCTGCCGCAGCTGGACCTGGCCGGCGTGGCGCACGATGAGGCGGGCGACCTGCTGCTGTCGGTAGCGGCGCTGGCCGAATCGCAGCGCAGCTTCGACGAGGCCTTCGCCAAAATGACCGAAGCGCTGCGCGCCAGCAAGCTGGCCGACCGTGCGCGCGACTGGCTCAAGTCGAGCCAGAATGAACTCAATATCGTGATGCGCGGCGAGCAGGAACTGGCGGTGCTCGGGCAGCGCCTCCTGGACTTCCTGGCGGAGCGCCTGGGGGCGCGGGTCGGGGCGCTGTACGTCGATGAAGCAGCGGGGGCGGGCATGTGCCTGCTGGCCGGCTATGGGCTGGCGCAGGAGCGCCATCCTGCACGCATTGCGCCGGGCGAGGGACTGGCGGGGCAGGCGATCCGCGACGGCAAGCGGATACTGGTCGACGCGGCGCCGCCCGGCTACCTGGAGATCGGCTCGGCCCTTGGCAGTGCGGAGCCGTCCTGCGTGCTGGTGCAGCCGCTGCAGCATGGGCGCAATATGGTGGGGGTGATCGAGCTGGGCGCCTTCAGGCACTTCAGCGATAACGAGCTGGCTTTTGTCGACCTGTGCGCGGAGGCGATCGCGATCGGGCTGGAGGTCAACATCACGCGCCATCGCACGCGCTCCTTGCTGGCGGAGACGGCGCAGCAGGCGGAGGAGTTGCGGGTGCAGCAGGAGGAGCTCCAGCAAAGCAATGCGGAGCTGGAGGAGCGCGCCGACCTGCTGGAGCGGCAGCGCGAGGAAATCCAGCGCGTCAGCGCTTACAAGAGCGAGTTCATGGCCAATATGTCGCACGAGTTGCGCACGCCCTTGAATTCCATGCTGATCCTGTCGGCGCTGCTGAAGGAAAACAAGGCGAACAACCTGAACGAACGGCAGCTTGAATATGCGGGAACCATCCACAATTCCGGGCGCGACCTGCTAAACCTGATCAACGATATCCTGGACCTGGCCAAGATGGAATCGGGCAAGGTGGAGCTGAACGTCGAGCCGGTGGAGCTGGCCGGCCTGTGCGACGACCTGCTGGCGCAGTTCCAGCCGCAGGCGGAGCAGAAGGGCCTGGTGCTGCGGATCGAGCGCCTGCCCGGCACGCCGGCAGCGGCAATGATGGATGGACAGCGCGTGCAGCAGGTACTGCGCAACCTGCTGGCCAATGCGCTCAAGTTCACGCACCAGGGCAGCGTGGCGTTGCGGATTTCCGTCGTGGGAGACCAGTTGTCGTTTGCGGTCAGCGACACGGGCATCGGCGTGCCGGCGGATAAGCAGGTGACGATCTTCGAAGCGTTCCGGCAGGCGGACGGCAGCATCAGCCGGCATTATGGCGGCACGGGGCTGGGCCTGTCGATTTCGCTGCAGCTCGCGCGCATCATGGGCGGGGCGCTGCACCTGCACAGCGTGGAGGGAGAAGGAAGCACGTTCACTTTCATGCTGCCGCTGCTGCCTGGGTCCGCCCCGGCAAGCGCCGGACCGGCAGCCGCTGCGCCGCCCGCCACGGCGCCGGGCGATGGCGTGCGCCGCATCCTGATCGTGGAAGACGATCCATTCTTCGCCAGCCTGCTGGCAGATTTCGTGCGCGCACGCGGCTACACGCCGCTGGTCGCGCCGGACGGGGAGCAGGGCCTGCAACTGGCACGGCACGAAGCGCCGCATGCCGTGCTGCTGGACGTGATGATGGCGCGCATGGATGGCTGGGAAGTGATGCGCGAGCTGCGCGCCGATCCCCGTACCAGCCACCTGCCGGTGCATTTCATCTCATGCCTTGACGAAATCCAGCGTGCGCGCGACCTGGGGGCGCTGGGCCTGCTGACCAAGCCGGCCAGTCCCGAACAGCTGTCGCAAGTATTCGAGACCATCGAGCAGGCCTGGGCCGGTGCGCTGAAGCGCGTGCTGGTGGTGGAAGACGACGAAAGCCAGTCAAGCAGCCTCGCCGCCCTGCTGGCGGGGCGCGACGTGGAAGTCGTGCGCTGCCTGTCCGGGCATGAAGCCATCGAGCTGCTGGCGCGAGGCCACTTCGACTGCATGGTACTGGACCTTGGCCTGCAAGACATGTCCGGCTACCAGGTGCTGGAGGCGATGCAGGCCACGCCCGGCATGCGCCACCTGCCGGTGGTGATTCACTCCGGCCAGGACCTGACGCGCGAACAGCTGCGCATGCTGAACCGCTACGCGCGCAGCGTGATCATCAAGGGCACGCACAGTCCCGAACGGCTGCTCAGCGAAGTGCAGTTGTTCCTGCACAGCGTGGAGCAGGGCGGCCATGCCACGCGGCAGGAGGCCCTGGCCCTGGCCGGCAGCAGGGTGCTGGTGGTGGACGACGACATGCGCAACCTGTTCTCCCTGGCCAGTCTGCTCGGCGACCGCGGGGTGGAAGTGCTGGAAGCGGAAAATGGCCAGGAAGCGCTCGACAGGCTGGCGTCGGAAGGAAGGGTGGACGCTGTGCTGATGGATATAATGATGCCGCAGATGGATGGTTACGAAGCGATGCGCCGCATCCGCGCCGATGCCCGCTTCAGGGATTTGCCTATCATCGCGATGACCGCCAAGGCGATGCCGGGCGATCACCAGCATTGCCTGGAGGCGGGAGCCAGCGATTACCTCGCCAAGCCGATCGATACCGCGCAGCTTTTGTCGCTGCTGCGGGTCTGGATTAGACGCTAGGGGAGCGCATGGAACTGAACATCCCGGTGCTGCTGGTCGACGACCGACAGGAGAACCTGACAGCGCTGGAAGCATTGCTGGAAGAGATGCCGCTGTCCCTGCACCTGGTGAAAGCCATGTCCGGCAACGAAGCCCTGCGCCAATCCCTCCGGCACGATTTTGCCGTGGTGCTGCTGGACGTGCAGATGCCGGAGATGGATGGCCTGGAAACGGCCGAACTGCTGCGCGCCAACCCCCGCACGCGCCACCTGCCCATCATCTTCGTTACCGCCGGCCTGCACGACCGCGTGCGCCAGTTCAAGGGCTATGAAATGGGCGCGGTGGATTTCCTCAACAAGCCGATCGAACCGGCCGTGCTGCGCAACAAGGTGGCCGTGCTGTGCGAGCTGTATGCGAAGGTGCAGGAGCGCACGCAAGCCCTGCACGAATCGGAGCGGCGCCTGCGCATGGTGATCGACAGCGCCTGCGAAGCCTTCATCGGCACCGACAGCCAGGGCATGGTGACCGACTGGAACCATGCGGCGGAGGACCTGTTCGGGTGGCGCCGCCATGAAATGCTGGGCCAGCCCGCCGGCAAGGTGCTGTTGCCGGCGCAGGGTTGCAGCCAGCGCGCACGCCACCGCACCGGGCGCGAGTTCGACGTCGAGGTGTCGCAATGGCAGGTGCCGCAATCGCAGCCGCCCGCCTTTGCGGCGCTGGTGCGCGACATCACGCAGCGCAAGGAGGCGGAGGAAGCGCGCAGCTGCGAGCTGCGCCTGGCCCTGCAGCAGATCGTCGAGCAGGAAAAGATGGTGGCGCTGGGCAGCATCGTGGCCGGCGTGGCGCATGAATTGAACACGCCGGTCGGCAACCTGGTGCTGCTGGCATCGACCCTGCGCGACCGCGTGGATGAACTGGCCGGCAATGCCCTGGCGGGCAAGCTGACGCGTTCCTGCCTGGTGCAGTCGGCCGGCGATTGCCGCGAGGCGAGCGAGGTGCTGATCCGCAGCGCCGACCGCGCGCGCGAATTGATCGAGAGTTTCAAGAACGTGGCGGTGGACCAGACCAGCCAGCGCCGCCGCCGGTTCGACCTGCATACCTGCCTGCACGATATCCTGGTCACGCTGGGACGCATGATGCGGCAGGCGAATGTCACGGTGGAGCTGCAAGTGCCGCCCGGGGTGCTGATGGATTCCTATCCGGGACACCTGGAGCAGATCCTGAACAACCTGATCGTCAACTCCATCCTGCACGGGTTCGAGGGGCGCGGCTGCGGCAAGGTGTCGATCGCCGCCAGCGTGGCGGGCGACCATGTGCGGCTGGTCTACAGCGACGACGGCGTCGGCATCGCGCCTGAGCTGCAACAGAAAATCTTCGAGCCCTTCTTCTCCACCAAGGTCGGCGCCGGCGGTTCCGGCCTCGGCATGTACATCGTGAACAACCTGGTTTGCGGTGCGTTGCAAGGCAGCGTAAGCCTGACCAGTGCGCCGGGCCAGGGCGTGCGCTTCGAATTCCGGCTGCCGCTGACGGCCGGCTAGTCCAGCCCCCGCGCGGTGACCGGCAGCAGGGCGCCAGTCACGGCGGCCGAAGCGTCGGACAGCAGGAACAGCACCACCTCGGCCAGCGTTGCCGGAGCGACCCAGCGGCTGGTGTCGGCGTCCGGCATGGCCGCGCGGTTGGCCGGCGTGTCGATGATGCCGGGCAGGATGGCGTTGACCGTGACGCCGCGTGCGAGCAGTTCTTCGGCCATGGCTTCGGTCAGGCGGGCCACGCCGGATTTGGCGGCGGCGTAGGCGCCCATGCCGGCCTGGGCGCGGCTGGCGGCCATGGCGCCGATATTGACGATGCGGCCGCGTCCCTGGCGCAGGAGGTGCGGCAGCGCTGCCTGCGATGCCAGCAGAGTGGTGCGCACATTCATGGCGTACATGCGGTCCCAGGTTGCGATGTCGCCGTGCTCCACGGATTCCCAGGCAAAGCCGCCCGCCACGTTGACGATGCCATCGAGGCCGCCGAAGCGCTCGGCGACGCCGTCGATGCAGCGTTGTGCAGCATGCGGGTCGCACAGATCCACGCCGCCGCAGGCCAGTGCGCCTTGCAGCTGGCTGGCGTTCGCCGGGGCGTGGTCGACCAGGGCGACGCGAGCGCCGCCGGCCAGCAAGGCGCCGCCAACGGCGCGGCCAAGGACGCCGAAGCCGCCTGTCACCACTATCCCGGCCTTATTCATCGCTATAGCTCTTTCCGCCGAATTTCAGGGCGCTGTATTCGCGCTTCGACTGCAGCAGCGGGTAGAACATCTGCCTGTCCCAGCGCTCGGCGCCGAAAAGCTGGTCGTCGCGCAGCCCGTACTGGGCCGGGTAGCGGCGCGTGATGTGGGCGGTGCCGAACAGTACGTCCCAGAAGAACAGCAGGTTGCCGAAATTGCCCTTGTAATGGCCGATGCCGTCGGCGTTGGTGATGGCGTGGTGAGCGCGGTGGGTGGCCGGGGTGGAGATGGTGCGCTCCACGACCCACATCAAGGGCCGCAGCGCGCAAACCTTGTACAGCGGTTCATCCCAGGCCCAGGCGCAGTGGGCGCCGAGGATGACCGCCTGCTTGACCACGACGTAGGCGAAATACATCCAGCCGCAGCCCAGGTAGACCATGGCGCCGGCAAACCAGATGCCCGGCATCATCAGATAGTAGAAGAAGTTGTTGCGGTAGGTGATGCGGATGCTCATGTAAGAGGCCGAGTGGTGGGCGCGGTGCAGGGGCCACAGCAACGGCGAGTGCGAGATGCGGTGCCACCAGTACTGCGTCATGTCGTCGCCCACCAGCAGCAGGCCGGCCCAGGCCCACCAGGGCAGGCCGGCCCAGGCATCGCGCATGCCGGGCGCCAGCCACTGGCCCAGCGCGCTGGTGGCGAAGAGGATCAACGGCTGGGTAATCAGCAACAGGCTGACTGTCATGCCCACTTCGAGCGCTGTATCATTGGCGCTGGCGTGCACCGTGTCGCGGTAGCGGCGGCTGGCGAATTCCGCCAGGGCGAGGCCCGTGATCACCAGTGCGAGCAGCGTGTACATCATGGTGTTGTCCATATGGCTGGTCTCCTTTGGCAACCATGATGCAGGGCTGCGCCGGCGAAGATTGTTCAATTCCGGGCAATTCAGGATTTTTTTTGCATGCAGATATTCTTCAACAACCCCTGGTTCGCGCGATTGCCGGCGGCGCAGGCCAGCGCCTTGCTGGCGGTGACGCGCAGCGTGCGCCTGGAGCAAGGCGAGGTGCTCTACCTGCAGGGTGAGCGGACGTCCGGGGCGCAGGATGGGCTGTGGGGCGTGGTGCGCGGCGCGGTCCGGCTGTCGGTCATGCATGCGGACGGCAACGAGGCGATCGTGACCCTGGCTGAAGCGGGCAACTGGTTCGGCGAAACGGCCCTGCTGGCGGACTTGCCGCGCAGCGCCACGGCAACAGCGCAGGAGGACACGGAACTGCTGGCGGTCAGCGCGGAACGTTTTACGGCCCTGATGCAGGACGTGGTGTTTGCCAACGCCATGGCACGGCTGGAGGCGGAGCGGCTGCACGCCGCTTTCGGCCTGATCGCCGACATGGCGATGCACAGCACCCGCACCCGCCTGGCGCGGCGCCTGCTGATGATGGCGCATGGCGAGCTGACCCAGGCTGCCAGCGCGCGCACCACCATCGCCGCTTCACAGGACCAGATCGCGATGATGCTCGGCGTCGGGCGCACCACCCTGAACAAGGAATTGCAGGCGCTGGCCGGCTGCGGCGCGATCGGGCTGCGCTACGGCCAGATCGAGCTGCGCGACCTGGAAGCGCTGCGCGCGGCTGCGGCCTGAGGCTGCGCCAGCGGAGCCGCGCCGGCGGATCACTGGCGCGGCATTTCCGTGCCGGCCAGTTGCGCCAGGATTTCCCGCGCCGCCTGCAGCACGCGCTGGGCGCCGGGCGAGAGGGTGCGCCCGCGCAGGCGGATGGTGGCAATGTCGGCCCATAGCGGCGGCAGCGGCACCTGTACCTGTTCCAGCCGGCCTTCCGCGGCCGCCTCGGCCAGCGCCGCATGGCTGGAGATCAGCAGCAGATCGCTTTCGGCCACCACGTCGACCAGGGTATGCACGCTGTCGCAACTGAGCATGATGGGCAGGTCGCGCCCCGGCGGCAGGCGGAACAGCTTGTTCATCTGCGTCATCAGCACTTCGGGAATGGTGGGCGCCGCCATGCCATAGGGCAGCAGCTCGGGCGGGGTGACGTCGTCGCGCCCCAGCAGCGGGTGGCCGGGGCGGCAGTAGATGCCGCCGTACTGGCGGCATTCGTGGGTAATGATCAGGTCTTCGGCCGGCTCGATCAGGCGCACGTCGGACATGAAGAATTCCATTTCCTCGCCGCGCAGGTGGTCCAGCAGGTAGGTCGAGGTGTTGATGGTGACCGACAGGCTGATGCCCGGCTGGTCGGCGCGCACCTGGCGCAGCATGCGCGGCAGCAGGGCGCCCGAGTGCAGGGGGCCGATGCCGAAGGCCACATGGCCGCTGTCGCCATTTCGCAACAACGATAAATCGTGTTCCATGTTGCGTACATCAAACAACAAGCGGCGCGCGTGGTTGAAGAAGGCGGCGCCGGCCACCGTCACCGCCACGTTGCGGTTGCCGCGGTCGAACAGCAGGAATCCCAGTTCGTCCTCCAGGGTCTGCACGGCGCGCGACAGGGCGGGCTGGCTGATGCTGATCTTCTCGGCGGCCCGCACGAAATTGCCTTCGTCGGCCACCGCCAGGGCGTAGCGCAAGCGCTTGAAATCCATGGAAAACTCCTAGTATGCGGAATATGCATTGTGCGGATAAATACAATGCATTGGACGAATAGTAGTGTCAAACACATACTCGTTTCAAGACAGCGTTAAATAAAACGCGGCGCAACTGGAGACACTGTGATGAAAGTTCAGGAATTCGACCCTGCCGTCGTAGGACGCGGCTCGCCATCGCTGCTGGACAGGCTGGAAGTGCAGCGCGCGGCCTTCAATGCCGACATGGTGCCGCCGGCCGCCATCCGGCGCGAGCGGCTTGACCGCCTGCAGGCGCTGGTGGCCGACAACGAAGCGGCCATCCTGGAAGCGATCGATGCCGACTTTGGCGGGCGCGCGCGGCAGGAAATGGTGCTGACGGAGCTGTTCGTCGTGCTGTCGGCCATCCGCCAGCAGCGCCGCAAGCTGGGGCGCTGGATGCGGCCGCGCCGCGTGGCGACGCCGCTGCACATGCTGCCCGGCTCGAGCCGGATCATGCCGCAGCCGCTGGGTGTGATCGGCAATATCGTGCCGTGGAACTACCCCTGCCAACTGGCGCTGGTGCCGGCGGCTGCCGCCCTGGCGGCGGGCAATCGCGTGATGATCAAACCCAGCGAGCTGACGCCGGCCTTTTCGCGCCTGCTGGCGCAACTGGCGGCGCGTTATTTCACCCCGGCCGAGCTGGCCGTGGTCGAAGGCGGCGTTGAGGTCAGCCGCGATTTTGCGGCGCTGCCGTTCGACCATCTCATTTTTACCGGCTCCACCGCGGTAGGACGCCAGGTCGCTGTCGCCGCGGCGCACAACCTGACACCGGTGACGCTGGAACTGGGCGGCAAGTCGCCCGCCATCATCGACGAAAGCTGCGACCTGGCGCAGGCTGCGCCGCGCCTGGCTTTCGGCAAATTGTTCAACGCCGGCCAGACTTGCGTGGCGCCCGACTACGCGCTGGTGCCGCGCGCGCGCGTGGACGAATTCGTGCGCGAACTGAGCGCGGCGGCGGCGGCGATGTACCCGCAGTTTGCCGGCAACGAGCAGTACACCAGCATCATCAGCGAGCGTCATTTCCAGCGGCTGGAGAAGCTGGTGCGCGAGGCGGAAGAGCAGGGCGCGCGCGTGCTGCGGCTGGGCGGTACCGAAGCGGGGCAAGCGGGCGAGCGGCGCATGGCGCCAGTGCTGCTGCTGGACGTCACGTCCGAGATGGCGGTCATGCGCGAAGAGATCTTCGGCCCGCTGCTGCCGGTGCTGCCCTACGACACGCTGCAGCAAGCCATCGCCTTCATCAACCAGCGCGAGCGCCCGCTGGCGCTGTACTGGTTCGGCAAGGAGCGCCGCAACTGCACCAAGGTGCTGCGCTCGACCATCTCGGGCGGGGTCACCGTCAACGACGCGCTGTGGCATGCGGCGCAGGAAAACCTGCCGTTCGGCGGCGTCGGCGCCAGCGGCACGGGCGCCTATCACGGCGAGCATGGCTTCCTCGCGTTCTCCAAGCAGAAGCCGATCTACCGGCAGGCGCGCCTGAACGGCTTCGGCCTGTTCCGCCCTCCGTATGGCCGCGTCTTCGACACGCTGGCCGGTTTCCTGAAACGCCATATGTAATGGATTAGCGTATGCAAGCCTTGATGCAGGATCAGCCGCTGCTGATTTCCTCGATGATCGAGCACGCGCGCCGCGTGCACCCGCGCGCCGAGATTGTCTCGCGCACTTGTGAAGGCACGCTGCACCGCAGCAGTTACGGCGAAGTGGAACGGCGCGCGCGGCGCATTGCCAATGCGCTGCTGGCGCTGGGCGTGGGCATGGGCGACCGGGTCGGCACGCTGGCCTGGAACACGCATCGCCACATGGAGCTGTACTTTGGCGTGTCGGGCATGGGTGCGGTGCTGAACACCATCAACCCGCGCCTGTTCCCGGAACAGGTGGAGTACATTCTCAATCACGCGCAGGACCAGGTGCTGTTCTTCGACACTACCTTCGCGCCCTTGGTGGCCGCGCTGGCGCCGAAGCTGGCAGGTGTGAAGGCATTCGTCTGCATGACCGACCGCGCGCATATGCCCGCCGGCCTGCCGGCGGGAACGCTGTGCTACGAGGAGCTGGTGGAAGGCGCCAGCGATGATTACGCCTGGCCGCAGTTCGACGAACGCACGGCGTCGGCGCTGTGCTACACCTCCGGCACCACCGGCAACCCGAAAGGGGTGCTGTACTCGCACCGCTCGGCCTACCTGCACTCGATGGGCCTGTGCGCTGCGGGCAGTGCAGCCATTTCGCACCGCGACAGCTGCCTGGTGGTGGTGCCGCTGTTCCATGTGAACGCCTGGGGCATGCCGTACGCCGGCGCCATGAGCGGCGCCAAGCTGGTGCTGCCCGGGCCAGCGCTGGACGGCAAGAGCATCTACGACTTGCTGCGCGACGAGCGCGTGACGATGGCGCTGGGCGTGCCGACCGTCTGGCTAGGCTTGCTCAACCATATCGACAGCGAAGCGCGGCCGGCGCTGCAGGAGCTATGCCTGGAGCGCATGCTGTGCGGCGGCTCGGCGATCCCGCCGGTGATGTTCACGCGCTGCCGCAACACGCTGGGGGCGACCCTGATGCAGGCCTGGGGCATGACGGAGATGTCGCCGCTGGGCACCGTGTGCTCGCTGTTGCAATCGCACGACAAGGCCAGCGAGGAAGAAAAGCTGCGCGTGCAGGCGCGCCAGGGCCGGCCGGTGTGCGGCGTGGAGCTGGCGCTGAAGGACGAAGCGGGCCGGCGCCTGCCGCACGACGGCGTGGCGACGGGGCGCCTGATGGTGCGCGGGCCGTGGATCCTGTCGGCCTATTACGGCAGCGATGCCTCGGTGCTGGACGAGGAAGGCTACTTCGATACCGGCGACATCGCCAACATCGACCGCGATGGCTATCTTCAGATAACCGACCGCGCCAAGGACGTGATCAAGTCCGGCGGCGAATGGATTTCATCGATCGATGTCGAGAACGCAGTGATGGGCCATCCCGATGTGATGGCTGCCGCGGTGATCGGCATCCCGCATGAAAAATGGCAGGAACGCCCGTTGCTGGTGGTCGTTCCCCGCCATGGCAGTTCCCCCACACGCGATGAAGTGTTAGGCTACCTTGCCAGCCGCGTAGCCAAGTGGTGGCTTCCCGACGACGTGGTTTTTGTCAGCGAGCTTCCGTATTCCGCCAACGGCAAAGTGCAGAAGATGAAGTTGCGTGAGGAGTTCAAGCAGTTAAATAAGCCTGTATAAGAAGCTGTAAAAACCATTAGGAGACACTAGGATGACGAGGAAGTACAACCGTATCATGGCGCTCGCCGTGGCGGCGGCGCTGGCAACCCCACTGGCGCACGCAGATACCTTCACCACCGACAATGGACTGGAAGGACGCTGGTCCCTGAACATGTCGGTCGGCACCAGCATCCGGATGAAGGATGCAGACAAGAACCTGATCTCTGTACCCAATGGCGGCACGGCGGGCGCCGGCGCCGACGACGGCAACCTGAACTTCAAGAAGCACGATGCCTATTCCACCGTCGGCAAGCTGACAGGCGAACTGGAACTGAAAGGCGATACCTACGGCATGTTCGTGCGCAGCTTCGCGTGGTACGACCGCGTCCTGAAAGGCAAGGAGATGCCGCACGGGCATTTCAACAACGGCTACAAGCAGAACGGAGAACTGAGCGACACCGGCTTCGACCAGCTGTCCACCTTCGACGGCGTGGCGCTGGCCGACGCCTATGTGTTCGCCAACTGGGACCTGGGCGGCAAGGCGCTGAGCGCCAAGCTGGGCAACCAGGTGATCAACTGGGGCGAATCGCTGTTCGTGCCGGGCATTAACGCCATGGGCGCCTTCGATACCAGCGCCGCGCGCCGCCCGGGCGCGCAGGTCAAGGAAGTCCTGCGTCCGCAGCCGGCCCTGATGGCTAACCTGGGCCTGGGCAACGGCGTGTCGGTGGAGGCCTTCTACAACCTGGGCTGGCGCCAGAACGTGGTCGACGGCTGCGGCACCTACTGGTCGGCGGCCGATTCGCTCAACTGCAACAACGGCACCGTGCTGTTTGGCGACGGCACCAAGCTGAACGACCAGGGCCAGTACAACGGCGCGCCGTTCCTGGCCGCGCTGCCTGCTGCGCTGGACCCGGTGCTGGCCTCGCTCGGCCTGTCGCGCAGCATGCCGCTCAACTTCCGCATGACCACCGCGGAAAAGATCAAGCCGAAGAAGTCCGGCCAGTTCGGCGTGTCGAGCCACTACTTTGCCGACGCCATTGCCACCGACTTCGGCGTCTATTTCGCGCGCTACCACAGCCACTCGCCGATCGTCTCGGTGGTCAAGCAGCCGTCGGCGCTGCCGTCGGTATGGTCGGGCCGCCTGGCGCAACTGGTCAAGGCCGTGCCGTCGCTGGCGCCGGCACTGGGCACGCTGGGCGTGCTGCCGGCCGGGAATATCGTGTGGGACTACAGCGGCGAGAACGTGAAGACCCTGGGCCTGTCGGCAGCCACCGAAGTGGGCGGCTTCTCGCTGTTTGGCGAAGTGTCGCGCACCAAGGACATCCCGGTGCAGATCAACGCGATCGACCTGCTGGTCGGCACTGCGCTGGGCATCGGCCCGCAGGCCAAGCTGGCGGTCATTGCGCGCAACCCGGCGGTGCCGACCGGCACCGTGATCCACGGCTATGACCGCAAGGACAAGACGCAGGCGCAGGTGTCGTTCATCCGCCAGATCCCGCAAGTGCTGGGCGCCGATTCGCTGACCCTGCTGGGCGAAGTGGCGGGCCAGAAGTGGAGCGGCATCGGCGACCCGAACACCAGCACCCGCTACGTGCGCGGCTTCATGTACAACTTCGGCCCGACCGCGGCGCTGGGCGGCACTTGCGGGCCGGCCGGCATCCAGCCCAATGCCTCCTACTGCGAGAACGAAGGCTATGCCACCAGCAGCGCCTGGGGATATCGCCTGTCGGCCGAAATGCTGTTTCCGAACGTGGTGGCCGGCGTCAACTTCAAGCCGCGCCTGTACTTCGCGCATGACGTGAAGGGTTATGCGGCCGACAACCTGTTCGTCGAAGACCGCCAGACCCGCAGCGTGGGCCTGCGCGCGGACTACAACAACCGCTACTACGCCGACATCAGCTATACCAGCTATAACAAGAGCGCCAAGTACGACCAGTTCCACGACCGCGACAACATGCAGTTCGTGATCGGCGCCAACTTCTAATAAAGACACAGGAGACATGTAGATGAAGATGATGAAGCAAAGCTTGCTGGCCGCAGCGCTGGCGTGCATCGCGGGCAGCGCCCTGGCCGGCCTGCCGCAGGCGGAAGCAGACCGCCTGGGCAAGGACCTGACGCCGGTCGGCGCGGAGAAGGAAGGCAACAAGGCCGGCACCATCCCGGCCTGGACCGGCGGCATCACCAAGGCGCCGGCCGGCTTCGACAGCAAGAACGGCTACGCCGACCCGCTGCCGAACGAAGCGCCCCAGTACACCATCACGGCCGCCAACATGGACAAGTACAAGGACATGCTGGCGCCGGGGCAGATGGAGATGCTGAAGCGCTACCCGAGCTACAAGATGAATGTCTACAAGAGCTACCGCACGGCAGGCTACCCGCAGGCGGTGTACGACAACATCAAGGCCGAAGCGACGAAGGCCGAGCTGACCGGCGGCGGCAACGGCGTGACCGGCACCGCCAAGACCACGGTGCCGTTCCCGATCCCGAAAACCGGCGTCGAGGTGATCTGGAACCACCTGATGCGCTACCGCGGCGGCACCATCGAGCGCTACACCGCCGAATTCCCGGTGCAGACCAACGGCGCCTTCACGCCGGTGACCCGCACCGAGAAGGTGGCCTTCGCCCAGGGCATGCCCAACCCCGAGCCTAACCGCCTGGTGTACTACATGGCGACCCTGACCGGCCCGTCCTCGGTGGCCGGCGACGCGCTGCTGGTGGTGGACCCGATGGACCAGGTGAAGGAATCGCGCCTGGCCTGGACCTACAATCCTGGCCAGCGCCGCGTGCTGCGCGCGCCGAACGTGGCCTACGACTCGCCGGGGCAGGGCGCGGACGGCTTGCGCACCACCGACGACTACGACGGCTTCAACGGCGCGCCCGACCGCTACGACTGGAAGCTGGTGGGCAAGAAGGAGATGCTGGTCTCCTACAACAACTACAAGATCACCAACAAGGCGATCAAGTATGCCGACATCGTCCGCCCCGGCCATATCAACCAGGACTTCGTGCGCTACGAGCCGCACCGCGTGTGGGTAGTGGAAGCGACCCTGAAGAAGGACAAGCGCCACATCTACGCCAAGCGCGTGTTCTACGTGGACGAGGATAGCTGGGAAGTGCTGCACACCGATTCCTACGACGGCCGCGGCGAACTGTGGCGCGTGCACGAAATCGGCGGCATCCAGTACTACGATGCGCTGACCCACTACTTCGCCTACGAAGTGTTCTACGACCTGCAGGCACGCCGCTACCTGCTCTCCGGCATCTCCAACCAGGAGAAGCCGATCAAATTTGGCGTCAAGCTCGATCCGTCGAACTTCACGCCAGATACGCTGCGCCGCTCTTCCAACTAAGGACGGCGTAGCGGGTTTGGGGGTGTCTCTTCGGGCGCTTGCGTTCACAGGGAGCGCTGCGCCCATTTTTTCGCAGGTAGAGCATGAATATAGTATTGAAACAGGCCGCTGCTGCGCTGCTGGGCGCATTGGCGGTGGCGCCGGCCGTGGCGCGCGATCCGCTGCAGACGCCGGCGCGCATGTCGGCGCGGGCGCCGAAAGCCATGCTGACGGCCATGGCGCTGGCCGGCCAGCGCACGGTGGCGGTGGGCGAGCGCGGCATCATCCTGGTGCGCGATGGCGGCGCCAATGCGCCATGGCAGCAGGCGAAAGTACCGGTGTCGGTCACCTTGACCAGCGTGGCGTTTGCCGATGCTTCCAACGGCTGGGCCGTCGGGCAGGATGGGGTGATCCTTTCCACCAATGACGGCGGGGCGCAATGGAGCACCCGCTTTGACGGCAACCAGGCCAATGCACTGATGCTGGCCGATGCCAAGGCGGCAGTCGAGAAGGCGCAGGCGGCCGGGGCGGGAGCGGGCAAGGCGGCGCTCGCCGATGCCGAGAACGCGCTGGGCGATATCGAAGCGGCGGCCAAGTTCGGCCCGTCGCGCCCTTTGCTGGGCGTATGGTTCCGCGATGCCAGGACCGGCTACGCGGTGGGCGCATACGGCCAGGCTTTCCGTACCACGGACGGCGGGGCACACTGGAATTCCATGGGCGCGGGCCTGCCCAATCCTGAAGGCTTGCATTACAACGCGATTGCGGGCGGGCCTGGCAATGTGTTGGCCATCGCGGGCGAGGGCGGCTACGTGTACCGCTCGGCCGACGGCGGCGCAAGCTGGCAGCGTATCGAGACCGGCTACGGCGGCCAGCTGTACGGCGTGATCTTCACCGGCCGCAGCGTGCTCGCTTACGGCTTTGGCGGCCATGTGTTCCGCAGCGAAGATGGCGGCGCCACCTGGCGCGAAACGCCGGCCGTGACGAAGAAGAGCCTGGTGGGCGGCGCCCTGCAGGGCAACAGCATCGTGCTCGCGGCACAAGATGGCGCGCTGCTGCGCAGCGACGACGATGGCGTGAGCTTCCGCGTTATGCGCCAGGGCGATGCGGTGCCGACGGCCGGCATGCTGGCTGTGAATGGCACGGTGCTGCTGTCCGGCGTGGGTGGTGTGCGGGAGGCGGCGAAATGAAGCGCGAAGACGAAAAATCCTGCAAGGTGGCCGAGGAAGGACACCAGCGCTTCACCTCCGTCGAGCACTGGCTGGAGCCGCGCCTGTTCAAGCACCGCCTTGTGATCATGGTGGCTTTCCTGCTGGCGTCGGTGCTGTTTGCCTGGCAGGCGGCGCTGCTGAAACCGGACGCCAGCTTCCAGAAGATGGTGCCGGCCACCCACCCCTTCATCGCCAACTACCTGAAGTACGAGAACGAGTTGCGCCCGCTGGGCAACAACATCCGCATCGCGGTGGAGGCGACCAAGGGCGACATCTACAGCAAGGAGTATCTCGATACGCTGAAGGCGGTGACCGACGAAGTGTTCTACATCCCCGGCGTGGACCGCGGCAACCTGAAGTCCCTGTGGACGCCGAACGTGCAGTGGATGGAAGTCACCGAGACGGGCTTGAACAGCGGCCAGATCATCCCGCAGGGCTTCGACGGTTCGCCGGCCATGCTGGACGAGGTGCGGGCAAACGTGGCGCGTTCGGGGCGCATCGGCAGCCTGGTGGCGGCGGACCAGAAATCCACCATCGTGCAGGTGCCGCTGCTGGAGATCGATCCGGACAAGGGCACCAAGCTCGATTACGGCCTGTTCTCCGAGCGCCTGGAAAAGCTGGTGCGCGACAAGTACGAAGCACAGGGCGTGAAGATCCACATCGTCGGCTTTGCCAAGGTGGTGGGCGACCTGATTCACGGCGCCAAGGCGATCGGCCTGTTCTTCGCGATCACCTTTGCCATGACGGTGGCGCTGCTGCTGTGGTATTCGCACTGCTGGAAGTCGACCCTGGTGACGGTGTTCTGCTGCTCGCTGGCGGTAATCTGGCAGCTTGGCATCGTGCGGCTACTGGGCTTCGGGCTCGATCCGTATTCGATCCTGGTGCCGTTCCTGACCTTTGCCATCGGCGTCTCGCACGCGGTGCAGAACATCAACACCATGGCCAGCGAGCGCCTGTCCGGCAAGTCGGCCACCGAGGCTGCCAAGCAGACTTTCCGCCAGCTGTTCATTCCCGGCACCATTGCGCTGCTGTGCGATGCGGTGGGCTTTTCGACCCTGCTGGTGATCGAGATCGGCGTGATCCGCGAGCTGGCGATTTCGGCCTCGGTGGGCGTGGCGGTGATCGTGCTGACCAAGATGTTCCTGCTGCCGGTGCTGATGTCCTACGTGGGCGTGACCGATGCCTGCCTGCGCAACCAGGCCCGGAAGGCCAAGCGCAAGCACCGCTTCATGCGCATGCTGTCGCGCATTGCGGAGCCCAAGTACGCCAAGCTGGCGGTGCTGGGCGCAGTGGCGGTGTTTGCCACAGCGTTTGCGCTGAACCGCGACCTGAAGATCGGCGACCTCGATCCGGGCGCGCCGGAGCTGCGCGCCGACTCGCGCTACAACCGCGACAACGCCTACATCACCGGCCATTACTCGACCAGCTCGGACGTGTTCGTGGTGATGGTAAAGACGCCGGCCGGCGAGTGCGGTGCCTACCCGACTGCCGAAGTGGTGGACCGCTTCCAGTGGGAGATGGAGAACGTGCCGGGCGTGGAGTCGACCACTTCGCTGTTCACGGTGCAGAAGCGGATCATCTCCAACGTCAATGGCGGCAGCCTGAAATGGCAGGCGCTGTCGCGCAATCGCTTCGTGTCCAATTCGGCGCAGCGCATGATTCCGTCCGAGTTGTACAGCAACGACTGCTCGATGCTGCCGGTGCTGGTGTTCCTGGCCGACCACAAGGCCGACACGCTGACGCGGGTGGTGCAGGCGGCGCAGGCGTTCGCCAAAGAGAACAACACGCCGCAGGCGGAGTTCATCCTGGCGGCCGGCAATTCGGGCATCGAGGCGGCCACCAATATCGTGATCAAGCAGGCCGAGATCACCATGCTGGTGCTGGTGTACGCCATCGTGGCGCTGCTGGTGTGGTGGGAGTTCCGCTCGCTGCGCGTAACCATCTGCATAATGGTGCCGCTGTATATCACGTCCGCGCTGTGCGAGGCCATTATGGCGCGCCTGGGGCTGGGGGTGAAGGTGGCGACCTTGCCGGTGATTGCGCTGGGGATCGGCATCGGCGTGGACTACGGCATCTACATCTACAACCGCCTGCAGTGCTTCCTGGACCGCGGCATGGAGCTGAAGGAGGCTTACTTCGAGACGCTGAAGACGACCGGCGTGGCGGTGGCGCTGACCGGCGTGACGCTGGCGCTGGGCGTGCTGACCTGGGTCTGGTCGGACATCAAGTTCCAGGCCGATATGGGCCTGCTGCTGATGTTCATGTTCCTGTGGAATATGGTGGGGGCGATTGTGATGATTCCGGCGCTGGCGTCGTTGCTGCTGCCTAAGCGCTAAACCGGGTAAACCGGGGTCTGACCCGCAGGGTCAGACCCCCTACGGTCTTCGGGCCCTCGACGGTGGGTCAGACCCTGGTTTACCGGTTTTACTCCTGGCGCTCCCAAGTCTGCGACCGGCCCAGCATCGGAATACCGATATACCCGCGCACTTTCAGCTTCTTGCCGCCATCGGCAACTTCCAGCTTGCTCTTATAAACCTTGCCGTTGTTCGGGTCGAGAATCTCGCCGCCGTTGTATTCGCTGCCGTCCTTCTTCAGGCCGGACACGATCACCATGCCGACAATCGGCTTGTCCTTGCGCGCATCGGTGCACTTGTCGCACACCGGATTCTGTTCTTCCGCCGGGCCGCGGTACAGTTTTTCGATCTTGCCCTGCAGGGCGCCGTTTTCCTCGGTGATGCGGATCAGGGCCTTCGGCTTGCCGCTGACGTCATCGATGTTCTTCCACAGGCCGACAGGAGAGGGATCTTGGGCAAATGCCGGAGCGGCAGCCAGCAAGGCTGCCGCAGCCAGCGCCACTGTGCGGGTTAGGCGCATGGGGGTGTCTCTTATTTAGATTTGGGGAAAATCAGTGTAGCAAAGGACCCGGCAGGGCACCGTACGGTCATGCTATTTTTTTTGGAGGGAAGACTCTAGAAAATTGAAAGTCGGGGTCAGGTCTGGCAATCCGCCACATTTTTCGCATCGCGGAAAATGTGGCGGATTGCCAGACCTGACCCCGACTTTTAAATCAGGACTTGAAGTTGCCGTCGTTGCGCGGAAGGGGGCTGCTGCACGAGGCCGGGGTGCTGAACTCGCGGTTGCCGGAGGCGGTGGCCTGGCTGCCTTCCCAGGTCGCCGTGCTGCCGTTCCATTTGACGTATTTGTACTGGATGGCGCTGGCCGCTGGCAGCGTGACGGTGCCGCTCCACGGTACGTTGGCGCCGCTGCCCTGGATCGCCAGCGCAAAGCCGCTGGCCGGTGCCCAGTTGCCAAGGCGTGTGTCGTTGCCGACCACGTACAGGTTCTGCCCCATGACGGTATTGGCGTTGGCGATGGTGAAGGTGACCTGGCAGGACGATGCCGCCGTGGTGGTCACTGCCAGCGCGGCGCTGGCTGCCGAAACGTTGCCGGCGGCGTCGATCGCCTTGACGGTGTAGCTGTAGCTGGTGGCGGGGGCCGCTGTGCTGTCGACGTAGCCGGTGCCGGTGGCGGTGCCGAGCAGGCTGCCGTTGCGGTAGACGTAGTAGCCGGTCACGCCGGCGTTGTCGGTGGCGGCGCTCCAGGCGAGGCTGACGCTGGTGGCGCCCACCGCGCTGGCGGCCAGGCCGTCCGGTGCGCCGGGCGGCGTGCTGTCGACATTGCACGGGTTGCTGCCGCTGGTGACGGCGCCGCCGGCCACGCTGGACAGGCCGGTGCCCAGCGCGTAGTTCTTGCCGCCGTTGTTGTCCCAGCTGCCGCTGCCGTTGTTGAACACGGCCTGCCAGCTGCTGGCCGAACCGAGGCTGGCGGTGTAGGACAGCCAGCCGCTGCAGGCTGCGGCCATCGGCACGCCGGGCACCGCGGTCCAGGCGCCACCGGTCGGGCTGTAGTGGATGTTGGCGCTGTTCCAGCCGCTGGGCAGGCGGTAGTAGACGGTGGCGATATTGCCGGCGGCCGTGGTGAGCGTGCGGGCGGCGGAAGCCGGGCCGGTATTGCCGGCGGCATCCTGCGCCTTGATGGTGTAGCTGTAGCTGGTCGAAGGTGCCAGCCCGCTGTCGGTGTAGCTGGTGGCGGCGGTGGCGCCGACCTGGCTGCCGTTGCGCAGCACCAGGTATTGCGCGACGCCGTAGTTGTCGCTGGCGGCGGCCCAGGACAGGGTGGCGGCTACCTGCGTGATGGCCGATGCCGTCGGCTGGCCCGGGGCGGTCGGTGCCTGCGTGTCGGCGGCCAGCGTGGTGACGGCCAGCGCCGGGCTGGCGGCGGACTGGTTGCCGGCGGCGTCGATGGCGCTTACCGTGTAGCTGTAGGCCGTGGCGGGCGCCAGGCCGCTGTCGCTGAAGCTGGTGCCGGTGGGCGAGCCGGCCAGCACGCCGTTGCGGAATACCTTGTAGCCGGTAACGCCGATATTGTCGCTGGCCGCGCTCCAGGCCAGGCTTACCGAGCGGTCGGTCAACTGGCTGCCGGCCGGCTGGCCGGGTGCGCTGGGCGGCGTGCTGTCGATCGTCAGGAAGGGATAGACGCCGTTGACGGTGCCGTTGATGTCTTCCGTGTAGCCGGAGCCGGTGGCCACGGCGCGGTAGCGGCCGGCGCCGACGAACACTTGCTGGATCTCCGAGCGCGTGACGTTGCCCAGCGTGTCGGTCATCTCGACGTAGTAGTCCAGCAGCTGGTTGCGGTAGCCCGGGATATAGGCGTAATACAGGTCGCCGCTGTCCTGCGCCGGCAGGGCGGCGATGGTGTCGCGCGTGGAGGGAATCCAGGCCACGCCGTTCATGTCCGGCTGCAGCTCGCGCACCTGCATCGTCACGTCCTGCCAGGCGCCGACATTGGCCGGGTTGATAGAGAGGCCGGGCTGGCCGGCCAGGGCGGCCGGATCGTACACCTTGTACGTGTCGTCGGCCGCGTCGATATTGTTGCTGGCGTGGACCCGCACCTTGACCTTGGCGCTGGCGATGCCCGACACGTCGTGGCCGTAGGTGTAGACGGCGAAGTCATTGCTGTAGTGCTGCACGGTCCAGCCTTCGGCCTTGGAGGCGTTGACCGAGCCGGGATTGTAGGGATAGCGCTGCGGCCACCACACGGAAGGGCCGGTGCGGTCTTGCGCCAGGTGCGCCTGCACATAGGGGCGCGAGAAGGCTAGCGAATTGTTGAAGGCCAGGGTCGGCTTGACCGAGTCGTCCTTGTTTTCATCGTAGTAGCCGAAGCCCGAATCCATGGCAGGCAGCAGGAAATACCAGGCAAGTTCCGCCGGGTTGGCGCCGCCGGCGTAGTCGTTGGCGCCGTCGCCCTTGACCGGGTAGGACAGCATCCACGGGTTGAGCTGGTTGCCGGCGTGCGTGACCTGCTTGTCCAGCGCGGTGCTGGGCGACCAGTGGTTGGGGTGGCCGTCCAGCCAGATCTGCTCGGCGGTCTTGGCGTAGTTGAGGGCGGCTTGCAGCAGGGCGAAATTGCGCTCCAGGTAGTGCCAGCCGTATTCGAAGGAGACGGTGGCGCCTTCCTGCTGCCCTTTCAGGTTGGTCTTGGGCGCCAGGTTGTTGCCGGTGACGCGGTTGAAGTCGGCGAACTGGCCTTTCCATATCAGGAAGGGCAGGTGCCAGTGGTACCAGGTGGGGTCGGACGAAGAGTCGCGCGTGTCGATCCAGGAGCCGTCCTGCACGTGCTGCACGTCGCTCTCGGGAATCGGCTTGGCGCGCAGGTACTCGTCGATGCCGAGGCAGTAGCCGTTGCCGCTGCAGGTGGTCGAGTGGCCGGCTTGCCAGGTGCTGAGCGCACCGGCGCGGCCGCCGGAATTGTCGCCGTCGTGCGCCACCACGAAGAACTGGCGTCCTTCCAGGCTGGTGTAGGGCGCCAGCTCGTCGACCGTGACCGCGCCTTCCCACCCTTCCAGCCAGGAGCCGTTCTGGCTGACGGGGATGCCGGCCAGGCGCGTGACGGCGCCGGTGGCGGGGTCGACGTGGCGTACCCAGTGCGGGGTGGAGGCAAAAGGGAATTTGTTGACCACCACTTGCTGCTCGTGGGCCATATTGGCGGCCACCCAGCTGCCGCTAGCGGAGGTGTTGCGCAAATCGGCGCGGTTGGGCGGGGAGGTCAGGGTGTCGACGCTGGCGTCAAAGCTGGCGTAGGGGTAGTCCTTCAGCGTGCGCGAAAAATGGTTGTTGCCTATCACCGACCACTGCACGCCCAACTTGGCCAGGGTCGGGATCAGGCGCTCCGAAAATCCCAGCTCGGTAGGAAAGAAGCCCTTGGAGGCGACGAAGCCGTTGCCGAGGAAGTAGGGCTGGGCCAGCGTGACGTTCTGGTAGACCAGGTCCTTCAGGAAGTAGTCGGGGCCTGCCAGTGGGCCCATGCTGTGGTGGCCGGTGAAGTGCACGGTGTCGAGCGTGCGGTAGTTGTTGGCGGTCTTCAGCGAGTTCCAGGTATTGAGCCAGGACGCGCCCCAGTTGCTGTTGCTGTAGCCGGGAACGTTCTGCGCGCTGGCGAGGCTTTGCACGTTGTTGATGACGGCGCCGGACATGGTGACGTGGACCTGGCCCTTGCCGCCGGACCAGCTTTGCATCTCGTTGGCCACCTGCATCGGCCAGTACTGGTAGGCGCCGGTCTTGGCGTCAGGCGTGTAGTAGGCCACCAGGTCGTCGTGCGGCATGATGGCGCCACCCAGCGAGGCAGGCAGGTAGTAGCTGTAGCCTGCTGGCGGATTGTTTTTCAGCTTGATCACGTCAGCGTCATAGGTGTAGCGCACTGGCGCGCCGACGGGCGTGGCGTTGTACTTGGCCAGGGGATCGACGGCGTAGAAGGGCCAGAAGTTCGGCATGTGGTTGTGGTACACGTGGGCGGCCGGGATGGTGCCGGCGCCGGCGTGGCTGGCGGCGAACAAGGCCGCGAGGACGGCGGCCAGGGGTTTCAAACGCGATTGCATGCACATCTCCTTTCACAGGTTGGAACTGCGGAACGGGTGCGCAAGGGCGCCTCGCCAGTGGGGCGATAGCGGCTATCGGGTGGAGCGTCTCAGTGCGTGGTGCCCTTTGCGGGACTGCTTGGGTGTGGATGTACTATTACTACCACTGAGGCGTGATGTGCAGAGGTAGAGAGGGGTAAACTACGGATTGTTTGACTACATGTCAACACGAATGATGTAGTTTACCTACAGTTCGGGGTAAAAAATGCCCGGCTGGGGCCGGGCATTGCTTTCATCTTGGGTGGCGGATTGCCAGACCTGACCCCGACTTTTAAGCTGGGAGCTTGGCCAGTTGTTCCTGCATCTTGGCCAGGGTGGCGCCGAAGGTGGCGACGCGCTCTTTTTCCTGCGCCACTACGGCGGCTGGGGCGCGGGCGACGAAGCTTTCCGAGGACAGCTTGCCGTTGGCCTTGGCGATTTCGCCTTCCAGGCGGGCGATCTCTTTCGACAGGCGTTCGCGCTCCGCTTTGACGTCGATTTCGACCTTCAGCATCAGCTTGGTGGTGCCGACCACGGAGACGGCGGCCGGCGATTCCGGCAGCACGTCGACGATCTGCACTTCCGACAGCTTGCCCAGCATCTGGATGTATGGGGCGAAGGCGGCCATGCGCGCTTTGTCGGCGCCGGTCGCTTCCACGATCAGCGGCACGCGCACCGATGGCGCCAGCTTCATTTCGCCGCGCAGGTTGCGGGTGGCGTCGGTCAGTCCTTTCAGTTCGCCCACCCAGGCTTCGGCTTCGGCGCTGATCGCCGCTTCGTTCGGCAGCGGGTAAGCCTGGGTCATGATCGATTGGCCATCGCCGCCTTTGCCGGCCAGCGGGGCCACGGTCTGCCACAGCTGCTCGGTGACGAACGGGATGATCGGGTGCGCCATGCGCAGGATGACTTCCAGTACGCGCAGCAGGGTGTGGCGGGTGGCTTGCTGCTGGCCCGGCGTGCCTTGCTGGACCTGCACCTTCGCCAGTTCCAGGTACCAGTCGCAGTACTCGTACCACACGAACTGGTAGATGGTGGAGGCGATGTTGTCGAAGCGGTAGTCGGCAAAGCCCTTATGCACTTCCTGTTCGGCGCGGTTGAGGGCGGAGATGATCCACTTGTCGGCAGCGGACAGGTCGGCTTCGTTGGCGGAGCAGTCGTGGCCTTCGGTGTTCATCAGCACGAAGCGGGTGGCGTTCCACAGCTTGTTGCCGAAGTTGCGGTAGCCTTCGCAGCGGCCCAGGTCGAAGTTGATGTTGCGGCCCAGCGAGGCGTAGGAGGCCATGGTGAAGCGCACGGCGTCGGTGCCGTAGGCTGGAATGCCTTCCGGGAATTCCTTGCGGGTGGCTTTTTCAATCTTCTCGGCCTGCTTCGGGTTCATCAGGCCGGTGGTGCGCTTGGCCACCAGCTCTTCCAGGCTGATACCGTCGATCAGGTCGATCGGGTCCAAGGTGTTACCCTTGGACTTGGACATCTTCTGGCCTTGCGAGTCGCGTACCAGGCCGTGCACGTACACGGTTTCGAACGGCACCTTGTTGGTGAAGTGGCTGGTCATGATGACCATGCGTGCGACCCAGAAGAAGATGATGTCGAAGCCGGTGACCAGGACCGACGAAGGCAGGAAGGCTTGCAGTTCAGGCGTTTCGTTCGGCCAGCCGAGGGTGGAGAACGGCACCAGGGCGGAGGAGAACCAGGTGTCCAGCACGTCGTTGTCGCGGGTCAGGGCGCCGCTCACGCCATTGGCGGCGGCTTGTGCCTTCGCGTCTTCTTCGCTGCGGGCGACGTAGACGTTGCCTTGCTCGTCGTACCAGGCCGGGATCTGGTGGCCCCACCACAGCTGGCGGGAAATACACCAGTCCTGGATGTTGTTCAGCCACTGGTTGTAGGTGGTGCTCCAGTTTTCAGGGACGAACTTGATCTCGCCGCTGGATACTTTTTCCAGCGCCACTTCGGTGATCGATTTGCCCGGGTTGAAGGTGCCTTCAGGTGCCGGCTTGCTCATGGCGACGAACCATTGGTCGGTCAGCATCGGCTCGATCACGACGCCGGTGCGGTCGCCGCGCGGCACCATCAGCTTGTGCGGTTTCACTTCGACCAGGAAGCCTTGTGCGTCCAGGTCGGCGACGATCTGCTTGCGGGCGGCGAAACGGTCCATGCCCTGGTAGGCGGCCGGGGCGTTTTCGTTGATCTTGGCGTCGAGGGTCAGGATCGACGGCATGTCCAGGTTGTGGCGCTGGCCAACGGCGTAGTCGTTGAAGTCGTGCGCAGGGGTGATCTTCACGCAGCCGGTGCCGAATTCCTTGTCGACGTATTCGTCGGCGATCACCGGGATTTCGCGGCCGACCAGCGGCAGCTTGAGCATCTTGCCGACCAGTGCGGTGTAGCGCTCGTCGGTCGGGTCGACTGCCACGGCGACGTCGCCCAGCATGGTTTCAGGACGGGTGGTGGCAACCACCAGGTGGCCGCTGCCGTCGGCCAGCGGGTACTTGATGTGCCACATCGAGCCGTCTTCTTCTTCCGACACCACTTCCAGGTCGGAGACGGCGGTGCCCAGCACCGGGTCCCAGTTGACCAGGCGCTTGCCGCGGTAGATCAGGCCTTGTTCGAACAGGCGCACGAAGACTTCGCTCACGACTTTGGAGCGCTCGGCGTCCATGGTGAAGTATTCGCGCTGCCAGTCAGGGGAGGTACCCATGCGGCGCATCTGGCCGGTGATGGTGGAGCCGGATTTTTCCTTCCACTCCCAGACTTTCTCGACGAATTTTTCGCGCCCCAGGTCATGGCGCGACACCTTCTGCGCGTCCAGCTGGCGCTCCACCACGATCTGGGTGGCGATGCCGGCGTGGTCGGTGCCCGGGATCCAGGCGGTGTTGTGGCCCAGCATGCGGTGGTAGCGGGTCAGGCCATCCATGATGGTCTGGTTGAAGGCGTGCCCCATGTGCAGCGTGCCAGTGACGTTCGGCGGCGGCAATTGGATGCTGAAGGACGGCTTGCTCAGGTCGAGGGAGGCTGCGTAGTAACCGCGCTTTTCCCACTCGCTGCGCCAGAACTGTTCAATGTCGGCAGGCTCGAAAGACTTGGCTAATTCCATGATTTGGGCTGTAAATTTGGCGAAAACTTTCATTATAAGGTAGATTGCTGGGGACATGGACGCCAGCAATTCCCCTCCGCCCCGCAAGCGCGGCCGCCCCGCGCAGGCCGCTTCCGACAGCCTGAAAACGCTGCTTATTGCCGTCTCGGCAAGACTTTTCCGCGAAAAAGGATTCGATAACACCACCGTGCGCGATATTGCGGCCGCGGCGGGCGTGCAGGCGGGGTCGTGGTTTTATCACTTCAAGTCCAAGCAGGACATCCTGCAGGCGGTGATCGAGGAGGGTATGCAGCAGGCCCTGGCCCGCATTGAGGAAGTGGCTTCGCTTGGCTTGCCGCCGCGCGAGGCGTTCCGGCGCCTGGTGCATACCCATCTCGAGACCTTGCTGTCGCCGGGACAGGATTTCGTCTACGTCATGCTCTACGAGTGGCGCGCGCTTTCCACTGAGGGCCAATTGCGCATCGTCGCGGCCAAGGATCGCTATGAGGCGCTGTGGGATGCTGTGCTGCGTGAGCTGCAGGCTTCCGGCGAATGGCCGGCGCCTGGCAAACTCGATCGGCTGTGGTTGTTCGGGGCTTTGAACTGGTCGGCGCAGTGGTACCGGCGCGACGCCGGCGTCAGCATCGATGAACTGGCCGAGTCCGCTATTCGCTTCCTGCTTCGGTAGCTCCTCGCGGGTCCCTCCGTGGAAGTGCTGAAATGGTGTTGCAAGGTGCTGAAAAGTGCTGAAATTTGAACTTCCCTCGAATTTCTCCCTCTAAGGGATTTTCACCTTGGGAGATTTCAGCATGAGCCAACACGTAAGTGTGACAGTCACACTGCCTACCCTGCGCGCCTTGCTCGACTATCAGGCAGAAAAGGCCTGCGATCAGGATTTCTCGGGGCTGGTCGACCGTGCGATGCATGTCGCCAAACCAGTTTGCCAGGGCGAGCCTTGGTACCGTGCGCAATGCATGGGAGGCCATCTTGGTCCAGCTCCCGGGCGAACTCAACTGGACGCCCGCAACCAAATTGCGCTTTTCCGCTGAGGCCGAAGCTCGCCGGAAAGCATACCGCGAGGCTGCACGAGCGAGAGAGGAAGCGATGTGCACATCTCGCGTTGAGAAGTGCTGAAATCGTGTTGCGAAGTGCTGAAAACTGCTGAAAATTTGATGCACCCGAAAATTCCCCCTCTGGAGTGATTTCAGTCCGCGTGATTTCAGCACCTCCCACAGACAGTGTCCGAGCGAAGACCCGCCGCCCAAAGCGTTGCGGCAGTCCTTGACATTTTATGTCATGCTTTTATACTAATGACATGATATGTCTAACCACCCGCAACAAGGAGTGACTTTATGGACGAAGTGATGGGCCGGATGCTGGCGATCGAGAGCGCGTTGTCCGCCCAGGTGGGTTCGCTGTCGGTGAGCGCCAACCTGCTGGCCCCCAACGAGCCGGATGGCGTGCCGGTCATGCGGATGTGCATCGAGGGCCAGGAGGAGATTCCTGTATTCGTCACTGCTTCGCCGCACCAGGTGCTTTGCATCTGCTACCTGTGGACCGAGCGCGAAGTGCGCCCCGAGCGCCGCGCTGAGATGCTGGAAGCGATGATGGACCTGAACATCGCCATCCCGCTGTCGAATTTCGGCCGCATCGGCGAGCACTACGTCATTTTCGGCGCGCTGGCGGCCGACGCCTCGCCGGAGAGCATCGCCACCGACGTGGCGATGGCCGCCGACAACGCGCTCGAAGCCCTGGAAGTGTTCAACGAATTTCTAATGTGAGGAGCCCATCATGGCTGTTTTTTCCAAAGTGCTGACCATGTTGCGAGGTAACCTGCGTGAGCTCGGCCAGAGCATCGTCGACAACAACGCCTCGACCATCTACGAACAGGAAATCGTCGAAGCCACTGCCCACGTGGCCTCCGCAAAGAACGACCTGACGGCCGTGATGGCCAAGGAAATGCAGGCCGACCGCGAAATCGAACGCCTGCGCGCCGAACTGAAAAAATACGAGGACCTGGCGCTGCAGGCGCTGCAAAAGGACGAGACCAGCCTGGCCGAGGAAGTCGCCGCGCGCGTGGCCGACCTGGAAGTGGCGCTGGCCGAACAGGAAGAGGCGCGCGCCCAATATGCCGGCCATATCGCGCGCCTGAAGGACATGATCCGCAACGCCGAGGCTACGCTGCGCGAGCACGAGCGCCAGCTGGCCATGGCCAAGACCACCGAGAGCGTCTACAAGGCCACCGCCACCATTTCCCAGAACATGGGTTCGAGCGGCTCCAAGCTGATGACCGCCAAGGAATCGCTGGAGCGCATCCGCCAGCGCCACCAGGACATGGCCGACCGCATGCAGGCGGCCGAAGTGCTGGAAGGAGAGTTCGGCAGCAAGGCGCTGGAGAACAAGCTGGCGCAGGCGGGCATCGGCGAGCGCGCCAACCGCAAGGCCGAAGTGATGGCTCGCCTGCAGGCGCGCGTCCGGCCGGCCCCGCCGGACCAGGGCTGACGCGCCATGGTCCGCAGTTCTTCCCGCTGGTCAGGATCGGATGCGGCCTTGCGCGCGGTCCAGGTGGCCTTCGACGTGGAGACGCAGGTGATCGATGCGGTGCGCCTCGCCGCGTTCAAGAGCCAGCTCTCCACCTCGGACCAGATCCGCAAGATCCTCGGCCTGCCGTATTCCAGCAAGCCGGTTCGCCCGCGCCTGACGGTCAGCCTGTCGGACGCCGATTACGCGCTGCTGGCCGAACGCCTGGGCGTCGACGCAGCCGACCGGCGCCGCATCAAGGAAATGTTGCATGAGCAGTTGATAACATTTGCATTAAAGCAATCGAAGCACGAGAATAGTTAGTAATTTGACCACCAAGAAGGGCACTGAATGAGCACCTGGCAAATCCTGGCCAGCTTTCCAACCGCCATCCCCAGCGTCCTGCTGATCATCCTGCTGGTGTACTGGACCTTGTCGTTGGTCGGTGTGTTGGACCTGGGCGAGAACATCGAAGGCGACGCCGACCACGCCGACCTGGAAACGCTGGCCTCTTGGCTGGTGGCGCTGGGGCTGGGCGGTGTGCCGTTCTCGATCGTCGCTACGCTGCTGGTTTTCTTCACCTGGCTGCCGACGGCCCTGCTGCACGAATACGTTCTGGCGTGGCTGCCGGCCGGGGTGCTGCAATGGGTCGGCGGCGCCGCCACCCTGCTGGCGGCGGCGGGGTTCAGCGTGTGGTTGTCGGCGCGCGTGATCAAGCCTTTGCGTCCGCTGTTCGTCAAGCACCACGCGCCGGAAAACCGCAGCCTGGTCGGCCGCACCTGCCGCATCGTCACGCTGTCGGTGGACGAAAAATTCGGCCGCGCCGAAGTGGAGAGCAGCGGGGCCAGCCTGAATATCCGCGTCTGGGCCAGTTCGCCCAACTCACTGGGCAAGGATGCTCTCGCAGTGATCGTCGCCTACGACGAGGCATTGCAGCAGTACGAAGTACAGGCCGCCAGCGCGGCAAATTAAATAACAACACCAACACAAACCTGAAGGAAATCCATGGACATCATGTTGATTGCAGCCGCCATCGGCGTCGTCGTTTTGCTCGGCGCCCTGGCAATGTTCGCGCGCTTCTACCATAAAGTCGAACAGGGTCACGCAATGATCATCAACACCCTGCGCGCCGAGCCGGACGTCAGCTTCACCGGCGGCATGGTCTACCCCATCATCCACAAGAAGGAACTGATGGAGATCTCGCTCAAGACCATCGAGATCGAACGCCTTGGCAAGGACGGCCTGATTTGCCGCGACAACATCCGCGCCGACATCAAGGTCACCTTCTTCCTGCGCGTGAACAAGACCAAGGAAGACGTGCTGAAGGTCGCCCAGGCGGTCGGCTGCGCCCGCGCTTCCAGCCAGGAGACGCTGGAAAACCTGTTCTCGGCCAAGTTCGCCGAGGCCCTGAAGACCGTCGGCAAGTCGATGGACTTCGTCGACCTGTACCAGGCGCGCGACCGCTTCCGCGACGACATCATCCGCCAGATCGGCAGCGACCTGTCCGGCTACATCCTGGAAGACGCGGCCATCGACTATCTCGAACAGACCTCGATCGAGAAGCTGGACAGCCATAACATCCTGGACGCCCAGGGCATCAAGAAGATCACCGAACTGACCGCGATCGAAAGCATCCGCACCAACGAATTGAAGCGCGACGAGGAAATGCGCATCAAGAAAAAGGACGTGGAAACCCGCGAAGCCATCCTGGAACTGGAACGCCAGCAAGCCGACGCCGAGGCCCGCCAGAACCGCGAAGTGACCAGCGTGCGCGCCCGCGAACAGGCGGAAGCCGAAAAGGTGCAGTCCGAAGAACGCGCCAAGTCAGAACTGGCCCGCCTGCAGGCCGAACAGGTCGTGCTGGTGCAGCAGGAAAACACCACCCGCGAGAAGGAAGTGGCGGAGAACAACCGCAAGCGCGCCGTCGCCATCGAGGAGGAGCGCGTCACCCGCGCCCGCCTGCTGGAAGTGGTCGCGCGCGAAAAAGAAGTCGAACTGCAGCGCATCGATAAAGAGAAGGCGCTGGAAGTGCAGAAGAAGGCCATCGCCGACGTGATCCGCGAGCGCATCGTGGTCGAACGCACCGTGGCCGAGCAGGAAGAAGCCATCAAGGACGTGCGCACCATCGCCGAGGCCGACCGCGGCAAGAAGTCGGTAGTGATCGCCGCCGAAGCCAGCGCGGAAGAGAAGCTGCTGCTGGCCGTGAAGGCCGCCGAAGCGGAAGAGCGCGCGGCCAAGCACCGCGCCGCGCAGGAACTGACCCTGGCGGAAGCGGCTCTGAAAGTGGCCGAGAAGGAAGCTGAGGCCAAGAAGCGCCAGGCGGAAGGCACGGAAGCCGAAATCGCCGCCCCTGGCCTGGCGGAAGCGAAGGTCATGCTGGCGTCGTCCGAAGCGATCGTCAAGCAGGGCGCGGCCCAGGCCGAAGCAACCCGCCTGCGCATGGAAGCCGAAGCCAAGGGCAAGGAACAAATGGGCCTGGCCGAAGCTGCCGTGAAGACGGCCGATGCGGCTGCCACCGCCACCCTGGGCACGGCGGAAGCCAAAGTGATCGAGGCGCGCTTCGAAGCCGAGTCGCGCGGCCTGGCGCAGAAGTTCGAGTCCATGTCCGCGATGAGCGCCGAGACCCGCGCCCACGAAGAGTTCCGCATGCAGCTGGAGCTGGCCAACGAGCAGGCCCTGAAAGGCATCGATGCGCAGACCATGATCGCCCGCGAACAGGCAGAAGTGCTGGGCAAGGCCCTGGGCAACGCCAAGATCGACATCGTCGGCGGCGACGGCAACTACTTCGACAGCTTCGTGCGTGCCCTGTCGGTTGGACGCGGCATCGATGCGGCCATCGAAAAGAGCAAGACCTTGCAGATCGGCCTTAAAGACCACCTGAGCGGGGAACGCGACATGCTGAACGACTTGCGCGGCCTGGTCGGCGCGCTGGGCGGCTCCTCGGGCGAGCTGCAGAACCTGACCGTGGCTTCGCTGCTGGCCAAGGTGTCGCGCGAAGGCACCCAGCAACAGCAGCACGCCCTGAACAATCTGATCGCTGCGGTACCTGAGCTGAAAGGCAAGCCATGATCTGCCCGGCCTGCGCACATACCCATTTCCAGCCGACCCGCATCGAAGGCGGCCTGCCCGCCGAGCGCTGCGACGCCTGCGGCGGCGTGCTGGTGGAACTCGAACGCTATCGCGCCTGGCGCAAGGCCATGCCCGAGATGGCATTGGCCGCGGCCGCGTGGGAGCCCAGCGTCACCGATGGCGCGGTCCGGCTCTGCCCCAAGACCGGCCGCCTCATGACGCGCCTGAAGGTGGACAGCCAGCATCCGCTGCGCCTGGACTACAGCGCGGCAGCCCAGGCAATCTGGCTCGACGCCGGCGAGTGGGACACCCTGGTGTCGCTCGGCGTCCATGGCCAGCTCGATGAAATCGCCTCCGACCGCTGGCAGGCCAGCGTGCAGAAGGCCGCATCGCGCGAGCGCATCGAGCAGGCCATGCAGGCGCGCTTCGGCGACGACCTGGCCGAGCTGGCCCGCATCCGCGCCTGGCTGGACGGCCAGCCGAACCGCCGCGAGATGCTGGCCTTCCTGGGCGCACCGAAAGACTAAAAGCGACTGAAGCACGAGATCATGAGCCAAGAACAAGCAGCACCTGCGGGTGCCGAGGCGTCCCTGCGCCATTCCAGCAGCTTCGACCTGCTGCGCAAGCGGCTGGCCGGCCAGGGCAAGTCCCTGCTGGAGAAAGCCACCGCGCTGAACGAAGCCAGGCTGGCCGAATTCGGCCGCGAAGAGATGGCGCTGCGGGCCCGCACTCGCGCCCGCACCGACAACAACTGCACCGCACGCGACCTGGTACTGGTCGGCGACGTGCTGCTGTTTGGCTATAACGTCTTCATCGGCCTGCGCCAGGAAACCCGGGTGGCGGACGTCTTCGCGCTGTACCGCCTGCGCCAGGACGGCGCCGAAGTGGAGCTCGACCCGCTGGCGCTGGACGGCAGCTTCCTGGCCGACCCGCGCTTCGTGGCCGAATTCAAGGAACTGTATAACTACTACCGCAACGCCCAGCTGGTGCAGTTGCGCCTCAACCAGGGCAAGCTGCTGGCCGCCTTCAAGATCGGCGAGCGCCAGAGCGACCTGCGCGTGTTCCGCTGGCAGCTGGACGAGCAGGGCGCGGCCACCTACATCGACTACCGCGGCGAACGCGATATCGCCTTGCCGCCGCCGCATGATTTCGAGTGGACCGCCACCACGCGCGACCAGCACGTGGTGGGCCAGCACCCGCACGTCAACGTGCTCGACACCCTGTTCGTGGAAACGGTGGGCGGCGACCTGACGGTCAAGATCGAGAACAACACGGAAACGGGACTGGGCATCCACAGCGAGCCGGTCGACGATCCCAACCAGTCGCTCAGCGACGCCGAAATCGCCTATGCCGCGCTCGGCGACTTGATCCTGCTGCGCATCCGGCCCTACCGCGAAACGCAGGTGCGCTACCTGGTGTATTCGCGCCTGAGCCAGCAGGTGCAGCGGGTCGACAGCATCGGCGCCTCCTGCGTGCAGCTGCCGGAAGACCACGGCATCGTGTTCCCCGGCGGCGTGATCCTGCAGGGCGGCGAGTCGCGCCTGTTCTCCGGCCTGCCGGACGGCCTGCAATTCGAGCGCCGCGTGCTGGCGCCGAACGGCGAAGATGTGCTGTACGTCTTCTACGAAGTGGTCAGCGGCACCTATGTCCTGCTGACCTACAACCTGATCAACAAGACCCTGTCGCAGCCGCTGGTGGCGCACGGCTACGCGCGCTATGCCGATGGCAGCATGCTGCTGTTTACCGCCGAGAGCGAGGAGCCGACCCGCAACCACCCGATGCAGTGGTGGCAGACGCCGTTCCTGAGCGAGGAATTTGCCGCCCGCGCCGCCCCGCGCCAGGGGTTCTTCGGCAAGATCGGCAACCGCGAGCTGGTGCGCGGGCTGTCCGAGCTGTATTCGATCGGGCGCATGGTGCGCGAGCAGGGCGAGGCCGGCGGCGATGCGCTCCCAGGCCGCGCCGTTTATGAAAGCCTGCTGCGCCAGTGCCGCCGGGTGGCCGACGCCTTCCACTGGCTCGGCGCGCCCGAAGCCAAGGGCGTCGGCGCCGACCTGGGCGGCCTGTCCGAGGTGGCCAATGCCACCATGGACGAATTCGACAAGGTCGCGGCAATCCAGCGCGAGGCCGCGCGCGTGCTGCAGCAGGCAGCGCAGGAACAGCGCCAACTGCTGGCGGAAACGGCAAGCCGGCTGTGGCAGTCGCCCACCGAATTCATCGAAGCCCTGGAACAGATCCGCCTTGCGCGCGGCCGCCTGGCGACGCTGAAGGAGCAGCGCTACATGGACGTGGCGCACCTGGCCGAATTGGACAGCGAGCTTGGCGCGGAAGAGGCCCGCGTGGGCGAGCGCACCGTGCAGTTCTTGTCGCAGGCCAATGCCTTCGCCAAGCTGGAAGCGGAACTGGCGAAACAGCGCGAACAGCTGCCGCAACTGGGCACCACGGCCGAACTGGCGCCGCTGAACGAAGCCCTGGACCGCACCGCCCGCAGCCTGGACGGCTTGAACGAGTTGCTTGGCACCCTGGCGGTCGGCGACGCCACCTTGCGCACCCAGATCCTGACGGCCATCTCGCGCCTGTACGCAGGCGTCAACCAGCTGCGCGCCGAAGTGCGACAGCGCCGCAAGCAGCTGTCGCAGGCAGAGTCGGCGTCCGAATTCGCCGCCCAGTTCCAGTTATTCAGCCAATCGGTGGAAAGCAGCCTGGAACAGGCCGACACGCCGGAGCGCTGCGACGAATTGCTCACCCGCCTGCTGGCCCAGCTGGAAACCCTGGAAGGGCAGTTCGCCGAACAGGAAGATTACCTGGCCGAGATTGCGCACAAGCGCGAAGCCGTGTACGAAGCGATGGAAGGGCGCAAGCAGTCGCTGCTCGATGCGCGTGCACGCCGCGTGCAGGCCATCGGCGATGCCGCCCGCCGCATCCTGGCCGGCGTGCCCAAGCGCCTGGCCCAGTTCAGCGAGCCGGCCCAGATGGAAGCGTATTTCGCTTCCGATGCCCTGCTGGGCAAGCTGAAGGCCAGTATCGAAGAATTGCGCAAGCTGGGCAACGCGGTCGCGGCCGACGACTTGAGCGGGCAGCTGAAAAGCCTGCGCGAACAGGGCCAGCGTGCGTTGCGCGACCAGAATGAACTGGTGACCGGCAATGTCATCAAGCTGGGACGCCACGACTTCACCGTCAACCGGCAAGCGCTGGAGCTGGCCATCGTGCCCCACCAGGGCGGGCTGGCTTTCCACCTGGCCGGTACTGACTACTACGCGCCGCTGCAGGACGAGCGCCTGGACGCCCTGCGCCCATGGTGGTCGCAGGAGACCCTGGCCGAGACGGCGCAGGTGTACCGCGCCGAATACCTGGCCTACCAGTTCGTGCTCGCCGTGCGCGCCGGCACGGCCGGCATCGACTGGCAGCAATTGCAGGAAGCGCTGGCGCAGCCGGACAACGCGGTGCTGGACGAACACGTGCGCCGCTTCGCCGCGCCGCGTTATCACGAGGGCTACCAGAAAGGCCTGCACGACCACGACGCCGCCGCCATCCTGCGCCAGCTGGTCCCGCTGTGGGAAGGCGCCGGGCTGCTGCGATTCAGCCCGCTGGGTCGCGCCGTCGCGCTGCTGTACTGGACCGACGTGAATGCCTCGCCAGCCTCACAGTCGCTGCGCCACCAGGCGGAACAGGCCGAGTTGATGCGCCGCCATTTCAATAGCGAACGCCTGTGGGACAAGTTGGCGGTGCAAGTCGAGCAGTCGCTGGAGCGTTTCCTCGAGGCCGAACAGCTCGACATCGACGCCTGGCTCGATCACGGCAGCGAAACCCGGGCCCTGCTGCTGCAGCAGGCCGCGCGCTACCTGCTGTCCGAGCTTGGCACGCCCGCTGGCGCCGACCAGGCCTGGCTGCTTAGCCGGACCGGCAGCGAACTGGCCAGCGGCCTGTCCCAGCACCTTGCTCGCCACAATATCGCCGCGCCCTGGCAGGCGCCTGCCTTGTCGTGGCGCGAACGCTGGACGCTGGCCACCGAATGGCTGCACGGTTACGCGAGCCAGCATGGCCACGAATTGTCGCTGCTGCCCGAGGCGGCCGCCAGCCTGCTGTGCAACCTGCCGCGCCGCGTGGTGCAGGCCAGCGTCGACGCCCATGTCGCCGGACTGCTTGGCGAGCATGCCCGCATCGACAACCGGACGCTCAAGCTGCAGCTGAACGACTTCCTGCGCCGCCTCGAACATCACGAGGCCGTGGTGGTGCCTGCCTTCCGCTCGCTGCAGCAATTGCGGCAGCAACTGGCACAAGAGGAAAACGCCCGCCTGCGCCTGGACCAGTTCCGGGCCAAGCCGCTGTCCAGCTTCTTCCGCAACCGCCTGATCGACGAAGCCTACCTGCCGCTGGTCGGCGACAACCTGGCAAAGCAGATCGGCGCCGCCGGCGACCAGCGCCGCACCGACTCGATGGGCATGCTGTTGCTGATTTCCCCGCCCGGCTACGGCAAGACCACGCTGATGGAATACCTGGGCGAGCGCCTTGGCATGATCTTCGTGCGCATCAATTGCCCGGTTCTCGGCCATAACGTCACCTCGCTCGACCCGGCCCTGGCCAGCAACAGTGCCGCCCGCATGGAACTGGAAAAGCTCAATCTCGGCCTGGCGATGGGCAACAACGTGATGCTGTACCTGGACGACATCCAGCACACCAATCCCGAGTTCCTGCAGAAGTTCATCGCCCTGGCCGACGGCACGCGCCGCATCGAGGGCGTGTGGCGCGGCGAGAGCCGCAGCTACGACCTGCGCGGCAAGCGCTTCGCCGTCGTCATGGCGGGCAATCCGTACACCGAGTCCGGCGACGTGTTCAAGATTCCGGACATGCTGGCCAACCGCGCCGACATCTACAACCTGGGCGACGTGTTGAGCGGGCGCGAAGAATTGTTTGCCCTCTCGTACATCGAGAACGCACTGGTGGCGCATCCGGAATTGCAGCCGCTCGCTTCGCGCGACCCGCAGGACCTGTACCTGCTGGTGCGCATGTCGCAGGGCGAGCCGGTGGCGGCATCGGAACTCAAGCATGCCTACACCTCGCAGGAGATCGACCAGATCTGCGCGGTCCTGCAACGCCTGTCCAAGGTGCGCAATGCGCTGATGAAGGTGAACCTGGCCTACATCGCGTCGGCCGCGCAGGACGACGCCTACCGCAGCGAGCCGCCGTTCAAGCTGCAGGGCAGCTACCGCAACATGGCCAAGCTGGCGCCCAAGGTGTCGGCCCTGATGCACGACGCCGAACTGGATGCGCTGCTGCGCGACCACTACCGCGGCGAGGCGCAGACCCTGACCACCGGCGCCGAAGAGAACCTGCTGCGACTGGCGCACTTGCTGGGCCAGCCGACCGGCGCGGAACAGGCGCGCTGGAACGAATTGGTGGAGGAATTCGTCCGCCTGCGCAAGAACGGCGGGCAGGCGGATGGCGAAACGCGGGTGGCAGATTACCTGGCCGAAATCGGCGCCGGCATCGCCGCCCTCGGAGGCCGCATGGCGCCGCAGGTCCAGGTGCACGTGCCGGAACAGGAGCGGCTGCACGAACTGCTGCAGCGCCTGGCCGACAGCTATGAAAAGGTCCTGCTGCCCATGATGAGCGCAATGAACTACAAGATGCGGCTCGACCACGGCATCTGGGACGAGGTGCGGGCCACCAGTTCCATCGTGAAGGACTTGGAGCACCGCCTGCGCTACCGGGGCAAGAAGGGCCCGCCGCCACCCAAGCAGCAGCGCGAGCCGGCTATTGAGCCGCCGGCCGACTGAGGCCTTGCATCACCCGGCGTACAGCGCCTGATGGCTGGCGCGCAGCACGTGCTTCTGGATCTTGCCGGTGGAGGTCATCGGCAAGTTGTCCACGATGGCGATGTGCTTGGGAATTTCGAAGCCGGCCAGCGTGCCGCGGCAATGCTCGCGCAGGCTGTCGGCGTCCGCCGCCTGGCCGGGCTTGAGGCAGACGAAGGCAGTCACGGCTTCGATCCATTCCTGGTGCGGCAGGCCGACCACCGCTGCCACGGCCACGGCGGGGTGGCCGAGCAGCGCCTCTTCCACGCGGATGGCAGGCACATTCTCGCCGCCGGTCTTGATCATGTCCTTCAGCCGGCCCTTGAAGTGCAAGTAGCCGTCCTCGTCCCACATGCCCAGGTCGCCGGTATGGTGCCAGCCGAAGCGGCGCGTGGCCGCCGTGGCTTCGGGATCCTTGAAGTAACCCAGCATGGCATTGGGGCCGCGGTGCACGATTTCGCCGATCTCTCCCTTGCCGAGCAGGCGTCCGTCGGTATCCATGATGGCCGTGTCGTTGACGGGCGTCGCTTGCCCCCAGCAATTGCCGGTGCGGTGCTGCTGGTCGGGCGGGAAGTAGACTGTCATCGGGAACATCTCGGTCTGGCCGCTGCCCAGCGCGAAATGCGGGCAGAATTCCTGCATCAGGCGCCGCAGCAGCTCCGGCGCCATCGGCGCCATGGCGTAGATGGCCAGGCGCAGCGCGGACAAGTCGTGCCCGGCGCGCGAAGGGTGCATCAGCATGGCACCGTACATGGCCGGCAGGGCTGCCACCAGCGTGACACGGTCGCGCGCCAGCGTGGCCAGCACGGCGGCCGGATCGAAGCCGCGCGAGATCGAGATGGCGGCGCCGCATGCCAGCCCCGCTGCGGCCATGCTGAACTGGGCGCAATGGAACAGTGGCAGGATCGCCGACAGTACGTCCTGCTGCACGATCGATACAGTCACCGCGTTCGACATCACGGCCGCCAGCACCGAACGGTGCGAGTGCATGGCGCCCTTGGGGTTGCCGGTGGTGCCGCTGGTGTACATGATCAGCGCCAGGGCATTCTCGTCGAGCGCCAGTTCGGCGGCGGTGCCCGGTTGGCCTGCGATCGCCTGCGCCAGCGTGCCGTCGCCGCTGTCGGCCCCCGTCGCGCAGCGCAGAAGCGGCAGGCCAAGCGCGGGAAGAGCGGCGTTCCAGGCGGGGTGCGCCGCCAGTTGGGCATCTGCCACCATCAGGCGCGCTTCGGCGTGCTGCGCAATATAGGCCACTTCCGTCGGCGACAGCATGGCGTTGATCGGCACCCACACCATGCCTGCCTTCAAGATGCCGAATGCGGCCACCACGAATTCCATCGAATTGGGACTCAGCATGGTCACCTTGTCGCCCGGCTGCAAGCCGCTGGAAAGCAGGTAGTGTGCGAAGCGGTTGCTGTCCTCGTCCAGCTGGGCATAACTCATTCGCCTGCCGCCTTCCAGCAGTGCCGTCGCCGCGCCGTTGCGGCGCGCGCTGCGGGAAACCAGGCTGCCAAGGGTGTCCTGCATGGGTTCATTCATTGCCAGCCTCCACGAATAAATCGATCATTGGCTCAACGCCCGGCGTCACCAGGTATTGGGAGAAGTCGGTGATGCCGCCGGCGCGCAGCACTTCCTCGTCGATGAAGAAATTGCCGTTGGTCGAGCGGCTGTCGCGCGTCAGGATCTGGTGCGCCGCATCGGCCATGATCTCCGGCTTGCGGCCGTATTGGCCGCCGCCGGGCAGGGCCACGTTGAGGGCGGCCGTGGCGATAATGGTGCGCGGCCATAGCGCATTCACGCCGATTCCATCCTCGGCCAGCTGGGCCGCCAGGCCATGCACGATCATGCTCATCGCGTATTTCGACGTGGTGTAGGCGGCGTGACGCGCGAACCATTTCGGATTCATGTCGATCGGCGGCGACAGCGTCAGGATGTGCGGGTTGCTCGATTGCTGCAGGTGCTCGATGCAGTGCTTGGCGCAGACAAAGGTACCGCGCACGTTGATGTCCATCATCAGGTCGTAGCGCTTCATCGAGGTGTTCTGCGCGTTGGTAAGGCTGATGGCGCTGGCGTTGTTGACCAGGATGTCAATGCCGCCGAATTCGGCGACGCCTTTTTCGATAGCCGCAACGACCTGCTCCTCTTCCCGGATATCGACCGCCAGCGGCAGCGCCTTGCCGCCTGCCGCGCGGATCTCCTCCGCGGCGGAGTAAATGGTCCCTGGCAGGCGCGGATCGGGTTCGGTCGTCTTCGCCGCGATGATCACGTTCGCGCCATCGCGCGCCGCGCGCAAGGCGATGGCCTTGCCGATGCCGCGGCTCGCGCCGGTGATGAACAGGGTCTTGCCTTGCAGTGTATTCATGGCTTCTCCGTCAATGTGTGATTTCCAGCAGCAGCTGCCCGGTCGCCACCTGCATGCCGAGCGCGGCGCCGAGCGTGGCAACCGTCCCGTCACGGCTTGCCAGCAGGCTGTGCTCCATCTTCATCGCCTCCAGGGCCAGCAGCGGCTGGCCGGCGCTGACTTTTTCGCCTTGCGCGACATGCAGCGCGACCACGCGGCCGTTCATGGGCGCTTCGATGCGGCCATCGGCCGCGCCATTGCCGGCCATGCGCGGCGGCGCGTCGCACAGGTCGTGCAGCGCATGCTCGGTGTCGTCCAGCAGGAAGTACAGCCTGGCGCCGTCGGCGGCGAAATGCAGCGTGGCGGGCTGGCCATCGAGCGACAGCTGCAGCGTGCCAGGCGGCGCTTCGGTGATTTCGGCGCGCACCGGCGTGGCGCTGTCGCCGCTGGCAACGCGCCAGGCGTCGGGACCGTCGGCGCTGGCCCGGCCCTGCTGCTCGGCGTCGTCCAGCGTAAAGCGCAAAGGCTGGGCATAGGCTTGGCTGGAGCACCAGCCGTGCAGTTCATCGGGGTAGCGGCGCGCGTGCCGTTGCGAGCGATGCCACACCAGGAGGGCGCCTGCCGCCGGCAGGACGCGCGCCAGATCGGCCGCCGCCCCACGCTGGCCGGCCGGCAGGTGCAGCGCGATAAAGCCGGTGCTGGCCTGGCCTGCTGCGAAGGCGGGATGCGCCAGGCATCGCGCGAGGAAAGCACGGTTGCTCGGGATGCCGAGCAGCACGCATTCGTCCAGCGCGCGGCGCAGGCGACGCAGGGCGTCCGCGCGGTCGCTGCCGTGGGCGACCAGCTTGGCAAGCATTGAGTCATAGTACGGCGGTACCCGCGCGCCGTCGGCCAACGCGTGGTCGCAGCGGACGCCTGCCGGCGCGCTCCAGCGCAGCACCTCCCCGCTTTGCGGCAGGAAGTCCTGGGCCGGGTCTTCCGCGCACAACCGCACTTCGATGGCATGGCCGCCAACCGCTCGCCGCGCATCGAGTTCGGCCTGCGTCAAAGGCAGCGGCGCACCCGCCGCCGCCAGCAGCTGCCACTCCACCAGGTCGATGCCGGTGATCGCTTCCGTCACCGCATGCTCGACCTGCAGGCGGGTGTTCATCTCCATGAAATAGAACTCGCCGTCGCGGTCGAGCAGGAATTCCAGGGTGCCTGCTCCGACGTAGCCGATGGCGCGCGCCGCAGCCACGGCCACCGCACCCATGCGCTCGCGCAGCTCCGGCGATACTGCCGGCGAGGGCGATTCCTCGATCAGCTTCTGGTGCCGCCGCTGGACAGAACAATCGCGCTCCCCCATATGCACCACGTTGCCATGGCTGTCGGCAAACACCTGGATCTCGACATGGCGGGGCTCGAGGATGGCGCGCTCGAGGATCACTTCCGCGCTGCCGAAGGCGTGCAGCGCCTCCGAGCGCGCCGATGCCAGCGCGGCGCCGAATGCGCCCACCTCGTCCACCCGCCGCATTCCGCGCCCGCCGCCGCCGGCGGCAGCCTTGATCATCACCGGGTAGCCGATGCGGCGCGCTTCGGCGGCCATGCGCTGCTCCGTCTGGTCCTCGCCCTGGTAGCCCGGCACGCAGGGCACGCCAGCCTCCAGCATCAGCCGCTTGGCGCCGGCCTTGTTGCCCATCGCCCCGATCGCTGCGGACGGCGGGCCGATGAAGGCCAGCCCGGCATCGGCGCAGGCCTGCGCGAATTCGGCACTCTCGGCCAGGAAGCCGTAGCCGGGGTGTATGGCGCCGGCGCCGCTGGCCTTGGCCGCCGCCAGCAGCGCCGGGATGTTCAGGTAAGAATCGGCCGGTGCGGCGCCGCCGATGCGCAGCGCCGCGTGCGGGCCGTCGGCCGCGTCGATCGCGCAGTGCGGCGCGCCGGCATCGGCGTCGGAATACACCGCCACGCAGCGGTAGCCCATGCGCCGCGCCGTGCGCATCACGCGCAGCGCGATTTCGCCGCGGTTGGCGACCAGGATGGTGTCGAAGGCGTTCACGCTTTGCGGCCCGGCAGGATGTCCATGTATTTGCAGATGATGCCCAGCATGACTTCGTCGGCGCCGCCGCCGATGGACGTCAGGCGCCCGTCGCGGTAAAACTGCGACACCGGGTTCTCCAGCGTAAAGCCCATGCCGCCCCAGAACTGCATGCAGCCGTCGGTGATCTGGCGCGCCAGGCGGCCCGCCTTCAGCTTGGCCATCGAGGCCAGCTCGGTGACGTCGGCGCCGCCGATATACATGCCGCAGGCGCGGTAGGTCAGGGCGCGCAGCGATTCGAGCTCGGTCTGCATTTCGGCCAGCTTGAAGTGCACCCACTGGTTGTCCAGCACGCTGGCGCCGAAGATCTTGCGCTCGCGCGTGTAGTCGATGGTGGCGTCGATGCAGTTCTGCATCTGCTGCACGATATTGGCCGCGCACCACAATCTCTCTTCCTGGAACTGCAGCATCTGGTAGGTGAAGCCTTTGTCTTCCTCGCCCACCAGGAAGCGCTGCGGCACCCGCACCTCGTCGAAGTGGATCAGGCCCGTGTCGGAGGAGTTCATGCCGATCTTGCGGATCTTCTTGCCCACGCTGATGCCCGGCGTATCCATCGGCACGATGATCAGCGACTTGTTGCGGTGCGCCGGGCCGTCGCCGGTGATCGCGAGAAGGCACATCCAGTCCGCCTGCAGGCTGTTGGTGATCCACATCTTGCTGCCGTTGATGATGTAGTCGCTGCCGTCCTTGCGCGCCGTGGTGCGGATGGCCGCCACGTCGGAGCCGGCGCCCGGCTCCGATACGCCGACGCAGGCCACTGCCTCGCCGCTGATTGCCGGCGCCAGGAACTCGCGCCGCAGTGCGTCCGAGCCGAAGCGCGCTAGCGCCGGGGTCGCCATATCGGTCTGCACCCCGATCGCCATCGGCACGCCGCCGCAGCGGATATGGCCAAGCGCTTCGGCCATCGCCATCGAATATGAATAATCGAGGCCCAGGCCGCCGAATTCGACTGGCTTGGACACGCCCAGCATGCCCAGCGCGCCCAGCTTGCGGAACACTTCCTTGGCGGGGAAGATCTCCGCCGCCTCCCATTCGTCGACGAACGGGTTGATGTCGGTCTCGATGAAGCGTTTCAGGTTGCGCTGCAGTTCCAAGTGTTCGTGGCTGTATTCCATGGGGTCTCCAGTATTTATGGTCGGGCGACGCCGAATTGCACCGGCCGCAGCTCGCGCCGGCGCGCCTCGTCGCACACTGCCAGCACGCAGGCCAGCACCTTGCGCGTGTCGCGCGGATCGATGACGCCGTCGTCCAGCAGGCGTCCGGATGTAGTGAAAGCATCGGTCTGGCGCTCGAAGGTGTCGATCACCTTTCCCCGCATGGCGGCAATCGCCGCATGGTCGACTTCCTGGCCCTTGCGCCGCATGCTGCCCTCCATCACGATGGCCATCGTGGTCGCGGCCTGCTCGGCGCCCATCACGGCGGTGCGCGCATTGGGCCAGCTGAAGCAGAAGTCCGGCATGAAGCCGCGCCCGGACATACCGTAGTTACCGGCGCCGAAAGAAGCGCCGCAATGCACGGTGATGCGTGGCACGTTGGCGTTGGCCAGCGCCTGGATCATCTTCGAGCCGTGCTTGATCATGCCGGCCTGTTCGTACGCCTTGCCGACCATGAAGCCGGTGGTGTTCTGCAGGAACACCAGCGGCGTGCCGGACTGGCAGCATAGCTGGATGAAGTGCGCCGCCTTGGTGGCGCCGGCCGGGTCCAGCGGGCCGTTGTTGGTGATGATGCCGACTGCCATGCCGCAGATGGCCGCGTGGCCGGTCACGGTGGCCGCGCCGTAGCCGGGCTTGAATTCCAGGAAAGCCGAACCGTCAACGATGCGCGCGATGACTTCTCGCATATCGAGGGGCTTGCGCTGGTCACTGGGAGCGATGCCGAGCAGTTCAGCGGCGTCATAGAGTGGCGCTTGGTAGCCGCCGCCCGCCACGGCCGGCGCCGCAGCCCGGGGCGCGCCGCCATTCCAGCCCAGGCTGGCTACCAGTTCACGTGTGATGCGCAGCGCGTCGGCATCGTCCTCAGCCAGGTATTCGGCCAGCCCTGACACTGCGGCGTGCATCTGCGCGCCGCCCAGTTCTTCCTCGCTGGCGATTTCGCCGGTGGCTGCCTTCAGCAGCGGCGGCCCGGCCAGGAAAGCCTTGGCGCGCTCGCGCACCATCACCACGTAGTCGGAGAGGCCGGGCATGTAGGCGCCGCCCGCCGTGCTCGAGCCGTGCACCACGCTGATCACAGGCAGCCCCGCCGCAGACAGGCGCGCCAGCCAGTAAAAACCGCTGCCCCCATGGATGAAGGTTTCGACCTTGTAGTCCAGCAGGTTGGCGCCCGCGCATTCGACCAGGTGGATGAAGGGCAGCTTCTGCGCCAGCGCCACTTGCTGCAGGCGCTGGAACTTCTCTATCCCCATCGGCTGCACCGCACCGGCATCGATGCCCGAATCGTCGGCCACCACCATGCAGCGCACGCCGCCGACGAAGCCGATGCCGCCCACCATTCCGCCGCCGGGCACCGAGCGCTCTGGATCCGGATGGTCAAGGCAAAAGCCGGCCAGCGTCGCCATTTCAAGGAATGGGGCACCGGCATCGAGCAGGGCACCCAGGCGTTCGCGCGGCAGCAGCTGGCCGCGCTTGGCGAACAGAGGCGCCGAGGCGGCCGACTTGTCGCGCGTGCGCGCCTCCAGTTCGCGCAGGCGCCCCAACTGCACTTGCAGCGCAGCGCTGTTGGCCTGGAAGGCTTCGCCCTGCGGCACGACGCGGCTCTCCAGCGCGGGCATTATTCGCCCTCCAGCACGCGCGGCGCGGCAGCCAGGTGGAAGCCGTTGAAGGCCGCTGTCGCCCCAGCCTGGCGCGGCCGAGGCATCGGCATGCCTGGCCGCACGTTGGGCCGGCCGCCGTCGACGCGCAAGGTGGCGCCGGTGATGAAGGCTGCCGCATCGGATAGCAGGAAGGCAATCGCCGCCGCCACTTCCGACTCGGTACCGAAACGGTGCAGTGGCACGGTGCGCGGAAAGGCGCGGATGGTGTCACGCATCTCCGGTGGATACTGGTCCATGCCTGAAGAAGCGATATAGCCCGGCGCCACGGCATTCACCCGCACCCCGTATTGCGCCCATTCGAAAGCCGCGGTCTCGGTCAGGCTCACCATGCCGGCGCGCGCCGCGCCCGAATGGCCCATATCGGGCATGCCGCCGAACATGTCGGCCACGATATTGACGATGGCGCCGCCATGTTCGGCCATGCTCTGGTTCAGGCATTCGCGCGCCAGCAGGAAGCCGCCGGTCAGGTTGGTCTGCACCACTGCCTCCCAGCCCTTTTGCGAAATTTCGCGCAGCGGCGCAGGGAACTGGCCGCCTGCATTGTTGACCAGGCCATGAACCAGGCCATGCTCGGCCACCACCGTAGCCACCAGTTCGCGCACCGCTTCTTCGCTGCGGATATTGCAGCTGTAGCCGTAGGCCGCGCCGCCTGCGCGGGCGATTTCGGCACGAACGGCATCGAGCTTGGCCGATTCCCGCCCCACCAGCAGCACGCGCGCCCCCAGCGCCGCCAGCTCATGCGACGCACAGCGCCCGATGCCGCTGCCGCCGCCCGTCACGACAATGGTGCGGCCCTCGAACAGGCCGGGTTTGAAGATCGATTGATACATTCAGCTTCCTTTCAGGACCAGCCGAGCTGGCGCGCAGCCAGGTCGTTGAGGATTTCTTCGGCGCCGCCGCCGATCATATACACCTTGGCGTCGCGGTAGACGCGTTCCGACACCGTGCCGCGCATGAAGCCCATGCCGCCCAGGATCTGCACCGCCTCGCCGGAGCAGGCCTGCATGGTTTGCGCCGCGAAGTTCTTCAGCATGCATACCTGCGCCACCGGCTGCTCGCCCCCATCCATGCGCGCCACGATGCTGTCGATGAAGGCGCGCGTGGCTTCGATGCGCGTCGCCATCGCCACCAGCTTGTGGCGCACGGCCTGGTGCTGCACCAGCGTCTTGCCGAAAGTTTTGCGCTGCTGCGCCCACTCCACCGCCTCGTCAAGGCAGGCTTGCGCCAGGAAGCAGGCGTGCATGGCCAGCATCAGGCGCTCGTCGTTGAAATTGCGCATCAGCAGCGCGAAGCCGGCGTTTTCCGCACCCAGCAAGTTGGCGGCCGGCACCCGGCACTGGTCGAAATGCAGTTCTGCGGTATCGGAGCACCACCAGCCCATTTTCTTCAGCGGGGTGCGCGCCAGGCCGGGCGTGTCGCCGGGCACCAGCAGGGCGCTGATGCCAGAGGCGCCAGCACCGCCGGTGCGCACAGCCGCCGTAATCCAGTCCGCGCGCATGCCCGAGGTAATGAAGGTCTTGCTGCCATTGACGATGTAATGGTCGCCATCGCGCACGGCCGTAGTCGCCAGACTGGCCACGTCGGAGCCGCCGCCCGGTTCCGTCACCGCCAGGGCGCTGATCTTCTCGCCGGCGAATATGCCGGGCAGCACACGCGCCCGCAGTGCCGCCGAACCGCCATGCACGATGGGCGGCGCGCCGATGCGGTGGCTGAACAGGGAAGCCAGCAAGCCGCCGCAGCCGGTGCGGCACAGTTCCTCGTTCAGCACCTGCAGCTGGCGATAGCTGGCTGGAATGCCGCCCTCCGGTTCCGGAAAGCCCAGGGCCAGCAGCCCAAGCTCGCCAGCCTGTTTGTACAGTGCGCGAGGGAAGGTGCCTGCCTCCTCCCAGTCGTTGACGTGTGGCCGCAGCTCCTGCTCGACGAAACGTCGCACCGTGGCGCGCAGTGCCTCTTCCATCATGTCCTCCGGCTGGTAAAGTTGGGCGGCACAGCAACCGGCATCGCCAGCAGCCACTGCGCCATGCCTTTGCCGAGCGGGTCATGGCGCAGCGACGCCATCCCGCCGCCGCCCAGAGCCTGTTCGCACACGAAGTTAAGAGCACGAATTCCAGGCAGCTCATAGCGCGTCACCGCACCGCGCACCTTGTCGGCCAGGTACGCCGCCACCGCATCCGGCGTGAGCTGCTCACGGAGCAAAGGCAGGTCGTCCGGATGGCGCGCGATCACGCCGATATTCGAGGTATCCCCCTTATCCCCGCTACGCGCCCAAGCCAGCTCGATCAGCGGCACCACGCGCCACCCCTCTCCAGTTGGGCTCGTGTCACACTTGGGGTGTGACCCCAGGGTGTGACACGAGCTCTGCCGTGCAGGGCCGCTATGCTCGAGGCCGTGTCCCTCTTGGGGGCTCGGCGTCCCCGTGATGATCCCAAGGTGTGACACGGGCTGGGCCGTGGTGCCGTCGGGCAGGTGGACGATGGGCTGGAGGCGGGTTTTGGCGAGCAGGAAGGAGAACTGTTTGATGGCGGGGGATACGGCAGGTCGGCCGCCGAAGCCGGTAGTGCCGGGGGCCCAGGAGGTGCCGGCCGGGGCGATCTCGCGCGCGAAGATTTCAAGCGCGGCGCGCTGCGGGTGCGCTACCGCCAACCACATTACTGCCTGGCCGAAGCCTTCCTTCGCGCCCAATACATCGATATGGGTTGCCGAATAGTCGCCCAGGCCGGCGCGCGCGAACATCGCCCGCGTGCGCGCCAGGATCGCTTCGGCGCTGCGGCGCGCCTTGCGCCCCGCTTCGTGGCCGACCACAGTCAGTTGCGCAGCACTGCGGAAGCCGTCGGCATAGGTGGCGCTGACTTTGTAAGTCGGCGTTGGCGCCTGGCCGCGCGCACCTTGCACCAGCACGCGCTGCGGGCCTTCGGCTTGCAGGGTGACGGCGGTGAAGTCGCATACAACGTCGGGCAGCAGGTAGCGCGAGGGATCGCCAATCTCGTACAGCAACTGCTCGGCCGCTACGGCCGGGGTCACCAGGCCGCCGGTGCCTTCCGGCTTGCCCAGCACGAAGCTGCCGTCGGCGCGGCATTCCACTACCGGATAGCCGCTGTTGGCCCAATCGGGCACCTGCTCCCAGTCGGTGAACAGGCCGCCGCTGCCCTGGCAGCCGCATTCGATCAGGTGCCCGGCCAGGCTGCCGGCGGCTAACCGGTCGTAGTCGTCGGGCGCCCAGCCGAATTCGTGCATCAGGGCGCCCAGTGTCACCGCGCTGTCGACGCAGCGGCCGGTGATCACCACGTCGGCGCGTGCATCCAGCGCGGCCTTGATCGGCAGCGCGCCGAGGTAGGCGTTTGCGCTCAGCACCGTGGCCGGCAGCTCGATGCCTTCCGCATGCAGGGCGGGCAGCAGGGCAGATACATCGTCGCCTTCGACCACGGCGATGCGCGGCTCCAGCCCCTGTTCCGCCGCCAGCGCGCGCAGTGCTGCCGCGCAGCCTTGAGGGTTGATGCCGCCGGCGTTGGCGACGATGCGTACGCCGCGCGCCAGGGCGTCGCCCAGCACGTCGCGCATGACGTCGATGAAGTCGGTGGCGTAACCGAGTCCGGGCTGCTTGCGGCGCGCTGCCGCCAGCAGCGACATGGTCAGCTCGGCCAGGTAATCGAAAACCAGGTAATCGAGGTCGCCGCCATCGAGCAGCTGGCGCGGGCCGAGGGCGCTGTCGCCCCAGAAGCCTGCTGCACCGCCGATCCGGACATGGTTCCTGCCTGCGCGCACTGCGGCTCCCTTTTTATTAAATCGATCGATTGAATAATTCAGGATACCGCGGAAAAGCGCGCCTGCGCAAGCCTGTTGCGTTGCTGCGGCACGACGCATGAAAAAAGCCCCGGCTGCCGCCAGTGGCGGGGCCGGGGCCGTCGCGTCGGCGGAGCCGACGCAGGTGCTTAAGGCACCAGGTTGAAGTTCACGTTGACCGCGTTGGCGACATTGATGTCGACCGCCGCGTTGGACAGCGTGGTGTAGCCGGTGGCGGAGGCATCCACCTTGTACATGCCGGTTGCCGGGATCGTGCCTGCGCTGGAGAATGCCAGCGGCAGGGTGGCGCTATAGGCGGCGTACTGCGGCGCGGCCAGCGGCAGCTTGGTGATGCTGTAGGCGCCGGTGGTCAGGTCCGCATTGGTGTAACGCAGGGTGACGGTCGGGCCGCCGGTAATGGCTTGCTTGGCCGAGACCAGGGCCGATTCCGTGGCGCTGGCCGGGGTCAGCGTCGCGGTGCCGCTGATCGAGCCCATCAGGCTGGTGCTGGCCAGGGTGAAGGGCGCGCCGGTGGTGCTGATCGGGACCATGCCGGTGGTGGAGGTCACCGGCACGCCGCCCACCACGTAGGCCGCGTGGGTGTTGGAGGTGATCACTACGTCGTAGTTACCGAGAGGCAGGCGTGGCAGCACGAATTCACCGGTGGCGCTTGGCACCGTCGCCGCCACCACGGCGCCGTTTTGCTGGGCGCTGACGGTGACGCCGTCGGATAGCGTCGACGTGGCAACGAAGCCGCTGATGCCGTTCAGGGCAGTCGGGATCACTTTAACCACCGGTTTCAGCGCGTACTTGCCATTGCCCTTGGTGACGATGGATTTGCAGGCGTCGAAATCCATCACCAGGTCGTAGCGCTGGCCCGCTTCCACGGTGAAGTCGGCATTCATCTTGATGCCGGACTGGACCGCGCTCGGGGTGTCGAGCGAGATCTCGGTGGTGGTGCCGCTGAGGACCACGGAGTTGGCAGTCGCGTTGCCGGTGTTCGGGTCCAGTACCAGGCGCACCTGGTTGTAGCGGCCTGCTGCCAACGAGGTCTGGCCCAGTGCATCCAGGGTGCCGTTGATCAGGTTCAGCAGGTTGATTTTCTTGCCGGGCGACAGGGTGATGTCGGTCCAGCCGCTGTCGGTGTCGCTGGCGGTCGCGCTTGTGTTGACGCGTACTTTGTTGACCGTCACGTTGACGGCATCGAAGCCGCAGGCCGGTGCGTCGGTAATCGACACGCCCAGGGTGCCCATGGTCTGGACCGGCGGGGCGTCGCCGCCGCCACCGCCGCCGCAGGCCGCGAGCAAGAGGGATGTCAGTGCGAGTGGAAGCAGGGAGACTTTGGAGTTCATGGTGTTGCCTCTCGAAGTAGTTATTGGTGCTCTTCCATTATCGGAACCGAGAGGAAAAACGCTATGTGCGATTACGCACATAGTAACGAATTGTTACACTTGCAGATGGCAAGTAACTGAGCGGTTCCGCCTTGTGTTGGCGCATGGCAACACAGCCATCCCGCACTCCTATGGGCAGTTGACATTCCACGCGGTGAGCTCCGCGCGCGACGGCCGCACCGTCACGTCTACCTTGCTGCCGATATCGCTTTCGTAAGCAAGCAGGAACATGCCATCGGGACTGCGGCCCAGTGCGCGCAACTGGAAATTGCGCGAGCGCGTTGGTGCGCAACTGGTGTTGCCGGCCATGAGCAGGCGAGCGCGCTGCAGCAGTTCGCCCTGGGCCTGGATCAGGCGCAGCATGTCGATCTCGGCCAGCGGCGCGCGCAGTTCGACCATCGTGGCCGGCGGCGTGCCGCAGCTGGTGGTGTGGTGAATCCAGACATGCTGGCTGCTGTCGGCGCTCCAGCTGTCGTCGGCCTGCTGTGCGTAGCGGGTGCGCGTGACGCGGCACAGCGGCAGCACCAGGCGCACCGGCGGCGCGTCGCTGCTAGCGCTGGCAATCCATTTTCTTCCATCGTGTCCGCGCTCAATGCGCAGCGGCGGAACGGGCGCGCCCGGCGCGGTGCGCTGCATGAACTGTTCGAACGAGCGCTGCTCGGCCAGCGTTGGGGCGCGCGCATCGGCGCCTGGCGCCGCCATGGCGGCCTGCGCAGCCATCGCTGCCAGGAATACTACATATCGCATCCGGTCTCCTTTTAATGCGCACCGATTATAGATATAATCCGCTCGCTGCCGAAAGGTGGCACACGCTAGGGGTCCTGTGCGCGCGGTTCGATACCGGGTGCGCGGGTGAGAAATACCCTCCGAACCTGATCTGGATAATGCCAGCGAAGGGAAGCTTCAGGATACGCAGCGGTTGCGCCTACACGGCGCAACCGCAAGCGCAACCTAACCTCCTTTGCTGGCTCCTGCGCCAACAAAGGAGCCAAAATGAACGCCAATCCAACCTTCCTCGCCGCCCAGGCCGAGGTCGACTCCGCAGCCGTTACCCCGCTGCCGAATTCCCGCAAGATCTATGTTACCGGTAGCCGCCCGGACCTGCGCGTGCCGATGCGCGAAATCAGCCTGTCCGGCGACAACGCACCGGTCACCGTGTACGATTGCTCCGGCCCGTACAGCGATCCGGACGCCGCCATCGACATTCGCAAGGGTTTGGGCACGCCGCGCGCCGCCTGGATCGCCGAGCGCGACGACACCGAATTGCTGGCCGGCCCGACTTCCGATTACGGCCGCCTGCGCCTGGCCGACGAAAAGCTCGACGCGCTGCGCTTCGAGCTGCACCGCCAGCCGCGCCGCGCCCAGGCCGGCCGCAACGTAACGCAGATGCACTACGCGCGCCAGGGCATCGTCACGCCGGAAATGGAATACGTGGCGATCCGCGAAAACCTGCGCCGCAAGGAATACCTGGCCGGCCTGCGTGCCCAGGGCGAGAAGGGCCAGCGCATGGCCGACCTGCTGGGCCGCCAGCACCGTGGCGAATCGTTCGGCGCCGCCATCCCTGAGGAGATCACGCCGGAATTCGTGCGCCAGGAAGTTGCCCGCGGCCGCGCCATCATCCCGGCCAACATCAACCACCCGGAACTGGAGCCGATGATCATCGGCCGCAATTTCCTGGTCAAGATCAACGCCAATATCGGCAACTCCGCCGTGACCTCCTCCATCGGCGAGGAAGTGGAGAAGATGACCTGGGCCATCCGCTGGGGCGGCGACACCGTGATGGACCTGTCCACCGGCAAGCATATCCACGAAACGCGCGAATGGATCGTGCGCAATTCGCCGGTGCCGATCGGCACCGTGCCGATCTACCAGGCGCTGGAAAAGGTGAACGGCAAGGCCGAAGACCTGACCTGGGAAATCTTCCGCGACACCCTGATCGAACAGGCGGAGCAGGGCGTCGACTACTTCACCATCCATGCCGGCGTGCTGCTGCGCTACGTGCCGCTGACGGCCAACCGCATGACCGGCATCGTGTCGCGCGGCGGTTCGATCATGGCCAAGTGGTGCCTGGCGCACCATCAGGAAAACTTCCTGTACACGCACTTCGAAGAGATCTGCGAAATCATGAAGGCCTACGACGTGAGCTTCTCGCTGGGCGACGGCTTGCGTCCCGGCTCGGTGTGGGATGCCAACGATGCGGCGCAGCTGGGCGAGCTGAAAACCCTGGGCGAACTGACGCAAATCGCCTGGAAGCACGACGTGCAGGTGATGATCGAAGGCCCTGGCCACGTGCCGATGCAGCTCATCAAGGAGAACATGGACCTGCAGCTGGAACAGTGCAGCGAGGCGCCGTTCTACACCCTGGGCCCGTTGACCACCGATATCGCGCCGGGCTACGACCACATCACCTCCGGCATCGGCGCCGCGCAGATCGGCTGGTACGGCACCGCCATGCTGTGCTACGTGACGCCGAAGGAGCACCTGGGCCTGCCGAACAAGGCCGACGTCAAGGAAGGCATCATCACCTACAAGATCGCGGCTCACGCGGCGGACCTGGCGAAGGGCCATCCGGGCGCGCAGATCCGCGACAACGCGCTGTCGCTGGCGCGCTTTGAATTCCGCTGGGAAGACCAGTTCAACCTGGGCCTGGACCCGGACCGCGCGCGCGAATTCCACGACGAGACCCTGCCGAAGGATTCGGCCAAGGTGGCGCACTTCTGCTCCATGTGCGGCCCGCATTTCTGCTCGATGAAGATCACGCAGGAAGTGCGCGAGTTCGCTGCCAAGGGCATGCAGGAAAAATCGATCGAGTTCGTCAAGGGCGGCGCGAACATCTACCGCGAGCAAGCATGATCGAGATTGAACTGAATGGCGCCGCGCATGCGGTGCCGCCGCAGCAGACGCTGGACCAGCTGATCGATTCGCTCGAGCTGACCGGCCAGGCGCTGGCGCTGGCGGTCAACCGCCAGGTGGTGCCGCGCCAGCGCTGGCCGCAGGTCGCGCTCAACCACAACGATAAAGTAGACATCGTCCGCGCCATCGGCGGGGGCTAAAAAGGGGAGACTGCAAATGCAAGACAAACCATTGGTTATCGCAGGCAAGGAATACAACTCGCGCCTGCTGGTCGGCAGCGGCAAGTACAAGGACCTGCCGCAGACCCGCGAAGCCACGCTGGCTGCGGGCGCGGAAATCATCACGGTGGCGATCCGCCGCGTCAACATCGGCCAGGACCCGCACGCGCCCAGCCTGCTGGACTATGTGCCGCCGCACGAATTCACCATCCTGCCGAATACGGCCGGCTGCTACACGGCGCAGGACGCCGTGTACACGCTGCAGATGGCGCGCGAGCTGCTGAACGGCCACAAGCTGGTCAAGCTGGAAGTGCTGGGCGACGAGAAGACCCTGTTCCCGAACATGCCGGAAACCCTGGTCGCGGCGCGCGAACTGGTGAAGGACGGCTTCGACGTCATGGTCTACTGCAGCGACGACCCGATCCAGGCGCGCATGCTGGAAGACATCGGCTGCTGCGCGGTGATGCCGCTGGCGTCGCTGATCGGCTCCGGCATGGGCATCCTGAATCCGTGGAACCTGTCGCTGATCATCGAACAGTCGAAGGTGCCGGTGCTGGTCGATGCCGGCGTCGGCACCGCCTCCGATGCAGCGATTGCCATGGAGCTCGGTTGCGACGGCGTGCTGATGAACACCGCCATCGCCGCTGCCGGCGACCCGGTACGCATGGCGCGCGCCATGAAGCTGGGCGTGCAGGCCGGCCGTGAAGCCTTCCTGGCAGGCCGCATGCCGCGCCGTTTCGCCGCCTCGCCTTCGTCGCCGACGGCGGGGAGGCTCGCATGAGCGACCGGCCCTGCGTGCTGGTGTTTTCCGGCGCCGATCCTTCGGGCGGCGCCGGCATGGCGGCCGATATCCAGGCCATCACCGCGATGGGGGCGCATGCGCTGCCGGTGCTGACTGCCATCACGGTGCAGGACAATAACCGCGTGCACGCGGTGATGCCGGTGGCTGCGGATGTTGTGCTGCAGCAGGCGCGCGCGCTGCTGGCGCAGGTGCCGGTGGCGGCGGTGAAGATCGGCATTCCGGGCAGCGCGGAAAACGCGCAGGCCATCGCAACGCTGATCGGCGAGCTGCGCGCCACGCATCGCGCGGCAGCCGGCGCGGCGCCGGGCTGGGCGCAGCGGCTGTACAGCGATCCGCCGGTGGTGCTCGATCCCGTGCTGCGCAGCGGTCACGGAGATGCGCTTGGCCGCGACGATGCGGTGCAGGCGCTGGCGCCCTTGCTGCCGCTGGCGACGCTGATCACGCCGAATGGACCGGAGGCGGCAGCCTTGGCTGGCAACGCGGCGCGCTATCGAGCTCCCGTTCGCCTGGGCGCCGCGGCGGTTTCCATGACGGCCTCCATGGCCACGGCGCCGGTTGCTGGCAGCGCGAAACCGTACGATGAACCCGGCCCGGAGCGTGGCGAGGTGCCCGCCCGCGCGGCAGGCGTGCCGCGGGCATGGCATGGCACTGCCCATGGCAATGCACTGGCCCATGCCCGCGCGCTGCGCGCCCTCGGCTGCACCCACGTGCTGGTGACCGGCGGCCACGACGAAGACAGCGACGTGGTGGTCAACCGCTGGCTCGGGCCGGACCGCCAGCAGAACTGGAGCTGGCCGCGCCTGCCCGGCGGCTTCCACGGCAGCGGATGCACGCTGGCCGCCGCCACGGCAGCCCTGCTGGCACTGGGCAATACCATGGCACAAGCATTAACCAAGGCGCAAGGCTACACCCAGCGCGCACTGGCCGCCTCATACGCGATCGCACCCGGCCAGCGCATTCCGCAGCGATAAGGAGAAATAATGCAAGGACTTTACCTGGTGACCCCGAATTGGGACGACACCGACAAGCTGCTCGGGGTCACCGAGCAGGCCCTGCGCGCCGGCGTCGCGCTGCTGCAGTACCGCCACAAGGACGCCAGTACCGCCCTGCGGCGCGAGCAGGGCGGGGCGCTGCGCGAACTGTGCCACAAGTACAGCGTGCCTTTCCTGGTCAACGACCACGTGGCGCTGTGCCGCGAACTGGGCGCCGACGGCGTGCACCTCGGCGGCACTGATGCACCGCTGGCCGAGGTGCGCGCTTCGCTCGGCCCCAACAAGCTGATTGGCGCTTCCTGCTACGGCGAGCTGGCGCGCGCCCAGGCGGCACAGGCGGCCGGCGCCAGCTACGTGGCGTTCGGCGGCTTTTATCCATCGAAAGTGAAGCAGTACGCCGTCACCACCCAGCCTTCCATCCTGCGCCATGCGCGCGAGGTGATCAGCGTGCCGCTGTGCGTCATTGGCGGCATGACGCCGCAGAATGCCGCGCCACTGGTGGCCGAGGGGGCGCAGCTGGTAGCGGCTATCACCAGCGTCTACCTGGCCGAAGATGTAGCGGCGGCAGTGCGGGAGTTTCAGTCTATAATTTGTCCATTAGCATAACCATAAGGTTGACGCCGATGAACGCCCAGACTCCGCAAAAGCGCCTGATCCTGATCGTCGATGATGACAAGATCCTGACCGAGTTCCTGGGCGAATTGCTAGCCCGCGCCGGCTACGACACCATGCTGGCGCATTCATCGGACCAGGCCTTGTCCCTGATCGCCGAGCGCGAACCCGACCTGGCCCTGCTCGACATCCACATGCCGGGCATGTCGGGCCTGGAGCTGGCCAAGCAGCTGAACCGCAACACCACGGTGCCTTTCATGTTCCTGTCCGGCCGCGGCGACGCTGACGCCGGCAAGCAGGCAGCCGCCTACGGCGCCGTGGGTTTCGTGGTGAAACCTGTCGACGAGCACCACCTGATGCCGGCCTTCGAGGCCGGCCTGGCGCGCGCCGACGAAATCCGCCAGTTGCGGCGCACCGAGATCAACCTCAACGCGGCGCTGGCGGCCGGCCGCGAGACCAGCCTGGCCGTCGGCCTGTTGATGTGCAAGTACCAGACCGACCGCAACACCGCCTTCGAAGTATTGCGCGACCACGCCCGCTCCAGCCGGCGCAAGATCAATGAAGTGGCCGACCAGCTGCTGGCCGCCGAGGAAATGTTGAATGGCTTGCATGCAGCGTTTAACGCACGCCTGAAAAAATAAAACTTTCCGCAGGCCATCTTCTTGCATTAGACTATTGCGGTGGGCCCTGACTCGCCCGCCGCAACACACTTCAGCGGCCGCCACTCCTTCGCGGCCCGGCAATATCCTTCGGCCCAGCTCCGCCGACCATTCCCCCTGCAGTGCGGAGAACCGTTTCATGAACATGTCATTTGATTTGCATCCGGCGCCACGGGTGCTGCACGTCGATCACGATGAAGATAGCGCCGTGGTCCTGGCGACCTTGCTGGCGCCCGAAATCCACGTGGTGCATGCCGCCAGCTTCGACCAGGCGCAAAGCCAGTTGCAGCAAGGCGAATTCGCGCTGCTGGTGATCGATCCCGACCTGCCAGACGGCGATGGCCACGCCCTGATCCGCTCCATGCGCCAGGCCGAGCAAGACATCCCGGTGCTGCTGTATTCGGCCAGCCAGCCGATGCTGCACCACCAGGCCCACGCCTTCCTGCCCAAGCCCTGGACTTCGCCGCGCCAGTTGTGGCGCACCGTGTCGCACATGCTGGGGCTGGAGTCCATGCTGGCGGTGAGGAGTTAGGCTATGCTGTCGTCTTTATCACATTCGGAGTACCGGGATGAAGACGAGAGCAGCAGTTGCATGGAAGGCGGGCGCGCCCCTGACCATTGAAGAAGTGGACTTGGACGGGCCACGCGCGGGCGAAGTACTGGTGGAGATCAAGGCCACCGGCATTTGCCACACCGACCACTACACGCTGTCCGGCGCCGATCCGGAAGGGCTGTTCCCGGCCATCCTCGGCCATGAAGGCGCAGGCGTGGTGGTCGACGTCGGGCCGGGCGTCACATCGCTCAGGAAAGACGACCACGTCATCCCGCTGTACACGCCGGAATGCCGCCAGTGCAAATTCTGCCTGTCGCGCAAGACCAACCTGTGCCAGGCAATCCGTTCCACCCAGGGCAAGGGCCTGATGCCGGATGGCTCCAGCCGCTTCTCGCTCGACGGCAAGCCGCTGTTCCACTACATGGGCACCTCCACCTTCTCCAACTACATCGTGGTGCCGGAGATCGCGCTGGCCAAGATCCGCTCCGACGCGCCGTTCGACAAGGTGTGCTACATCGGCTGCGGCGTGACCACCGGCGTCGGCGCCGTGCTGTTCACCGCCAAGGTGGAAGCGGGCGCCAACGTGGTGGTGTTCGGCCTCGGCGGCATCGGCCTGAACGTGATCCAGGCGGCGAAGATGGTCGGCGCCGACAAGATCATCGGCATCGACATCAACCCGGCGCGCGAGGCGATGGCGCGCCAGTTCGGCATGACCCACTTCATCAACCCGCGCGATGTGGAGAACGTGGTGGACGCCATTGTGCAGCTGACCGATGGCGGCGCCGATTACAGCTTCGAGTGCGTCGGCAATACGCAGCTGATGCGCCAGGCGCTCGAGTGCTGCCACAAAGGCTGGGGCAAGTCGATCGTGATCGGCGTGGCGGCGGCGGGGCAGGAGATCTCAACCCGTCCATTCCAGCTGGTCACCGGCCGCCATTGGCTGGGCTCTGCTTTCGGCGGTGCGCGCGGCCGCACCGACGTGCCGAAGATTGTCGATTGGTACATGGAAGGCAAGCTCAAGATCGATGAGCTGATCACCCACACCCTGCCGCTCGATCGCATCAACGAAGGCTTTGACCTGATGGAACGCGGCGAATCGATCCGTTCCGTGGTCGTCTACTAAACCTCTACAGTCCGTGGCTTCGGCCGGTTGGGTCAGACCCTCGGGTCTGACCCAGGTTTACCGGTTTTAAGCATCCTGGAACAACAAATCTGCATTCTGTCGCACTCCGCATGCCGCCGTGGCGGCGCGCGGCTACATTGGCTCCAGAGCACTTGCATTCCTATCTAGACAAAAAGTTCTAGACACAAAGTTCTAGATCATTTAATCTAGTTTGCAAGGACACCATCAAACCGGAGCCGCCCGCCATGAGCAACCTGCTGAACGCCGTCATTCCAGCCCTGGGCTGGTCATTGCTGCACTTCCTGTGGCAAGGCTTGCTGATCGGCTGCGTCGCGGCACTGCTGCTGCATGCCTTGCGCAACGCCCGCCCGCAGGCGCGCTACCTGGTCGCGTGCATCGCCTTGTTCCTGAGCGCAGCGCTCCCGCTGGCCAACTTCGCCTGGCGCCTGGCCGATGCCGTCGACACCGGCTACGTGCTGCCGGCCCCGTTGGAAGCCGGCGCCATTGCCGCCATTCCGGGCGTCGCCGACGGCCAGCGCGCCGAAACAGCCTTGGTCGACGTCGACGCCATGGCCTCCTGGGAATACCTGCTTCGCCGCCAGATGCCCTGGCTGGTGCTGCTGTGGGCCGCCGGCGCCGCTCTGATGACGCTGCGCCTGTCGCTCGGCCTGCAGTGGGTGCGCACCCGCACCCTGCCCAACCATTACCACGCCGACGCCACCTGGCAGGCGCGCGCCACCGCGCTGGCGCAGCGCATGGGCATTCGCCGCGCGGTGCGCCTTGGCATCTCCGACGATGCGCTGGAAGGCCCGATCACGGCCGGCATCCTGCGCCCGATCGTGCTGCTGCCGGCCTCGCTGGTCAGCGGCCTGCCGCCCGATTTGCTGGAAGCCTTGCTGGCTCACGAGCTGGCGCATGTGCGCCGCCACGACTACCTGGTCAACCTGGTCCAGAGCGGCATCGAGATTTTCCTGTTCTACCACCCCAGCGTATGGATGCTGTCGCAATGCATCCGCCGCGAACGTGAACAGATAGCAGACGACTTGGCAGCAAGCACGCTCGGCGAACCGCGGCGCCTGGCACTTGCACTTTCCGAGCTGGATAAATTCCAGTTCACCACCAATCACTTTGCCGTTCCCGCGGCAAACGGAGGAGACCTCATGTCCCGAATCAAACGCCTGATCCGTCCCGATGCACAGCCACTGAGCTGGAAGATGGCGACCCCGCTGTTAGGAATTTTTGCTGCCTGCGCCGCCTTGCCCACGCCATGCCGCAAGCAGTATCGCTCCCCGCCGCCAGCGCTGTTGCGGCACCAGCGCCCGCCGTGGCAATGCACGTCACCGATGCCGACGACCAGCACGACGTCGAGCCCGCGCCGCCAGCTCCGCCAGCGCCGATGGCTGCAGTCCTGGTTCCGCCCAAGCCGCCGAAACCGCCAAAGCTGCCGAAAGAGCTGCGGGATATCGAGAGCCACAACTACTTCTTCATCGATGACGGCAGTCGCAGCGCCTACGCCTATGTGCGTGACAACAACCAGAAGCTATCGGTGACCAACTTCCACGGCGCCCCCAGCGACCTGGCTGCGCTGCGCAAGCTGCACCAGGAAACCAAGGGCGAATTCATCTACGTGCGCAAGGATGGCAAGTCCTATGTCATCCAGGACCCGGCCCTGCTGGGCAAGGTGCGTGAGTTGTGGAAGCCAGCCGAAGCACACGGCAAGCTCATGGAAGAGCAGGGCAAGTTGATGGACGTCCAGGGCAAGCAGGTAGAAGCCATGAGCGACAAGATCGCAAAAGAAGCCGAAGCCGCCATGGGCAGCAAAGAGCAGCAAGCGATCGAGCGCGAGCTGGAGCGCCAGATGGAGCTGCCCGCGCGCCAGCAGGAACGCATCGCCCGCGCCATGGAAAAAGCCAGCCGCAAAATGGAAATGGCCGACGACAAGACCCGCGCCCAGCTCGAACGCGACCTGGAAGGCTTGCGCAAGCAGATGGAGCCGCTGTCGGAAGAGATGGCGCGCCGCGGCAGTGAGATCGGCGCCCGCCATGCCGCGCTGGCAGCACGCCAGGCGCCAATGGCCGCCATGCACGCCCGCATCGCCGAAGCGTCCCGGCCCCTGGCCGAAATGGGCCGCAAAATGGGCGAGCTGGGACGCGAACAGGGCCGCCTGTCGCGTGAAGCCGATAAAGCCTCGCGCGCCCTGATCGACGAAGCCATCAGCAACGGCAGCGCCAAGCCCCTTATGTAATAAAAGTCGGGGTCAGGTCTGGCAATCCGCCATCTTTTTCGCATGGCGAAAAAGATGGCGGATTGCCAGACCTGACCCCGACTTTCATTTCCATGGTATTGTTGATTTTGCATTTCCTCATTGTCAACAAATCACCATGGAGAAAGCATGTCCCTCAAACAGTATTACACCCTCGGTAATTCCGGCTTGCGCGTGTCGCGCCTGGCGCTTGGCACCATGACCTTCGGCACCGATTGGGGCTGGGGCGCCGACAAGGCCAGCGCGCGCGAGCAGTTCATGACGTACACCGAGGCCGGCGGCAACCTGGTCGATACGGCCGACCTGTACACCAATGGCGAATCGGAACGCTGGGTTGGTGAATTCGTGCGCGATAGCGGCCTGCGCGACAAGATCGTGCTGGCCACCAAGGCGTCCTACAGCAGCGACCCAGCCAACCCGAACGCGGGCGGCAATGGCCGCAAACATTTGATGCGCGCGCTGGAAGGTTCGCTGCAGCGCCTGGACACCGATTACGTCGACCTGTACCTGGTGCACGCCTGGGACATGGTGACGCAGCCGGAAGAGGTGCTGCGCACGCTGGACGATGCGGTACGCGCTGGCAAGGTGCGCCACATCGGCCTGTCGAACGTGCCGGCCTGGTATGCCAGCCGCATGCAAACGATCGCCGAACTGCGCGGCTACGAAGCATTGTCCGCGCTGCAGATGGAATACTCGCTGGTGGAGCGCGCCATTGAAGACGAATACATCCCGCTGGGCACGCGGCATGGCATGGGCGTGATGGTCTGGAGCCCGCTGGCCAGCGGCCTGTTGTCCGGCAAGTACAAGCCCAGCACCGGCGGTCAGTTCGGCGAAGGGCGCCTGCAAACCATGAGCGGCTCGAACAACCCGGCCTTCGCCAAATTCAACGAGCGCAATTTCGCCATCGTGGCGGAGTTGGAAAAGGTGGCGAACGAGGTGGGCCGCAGCATGGCGCAGGTGGCGGTGAACTGGGTGGCCAACCGTCCGGGCGTCGCAACCGTGATGGTGGGTGCGACCAGGCTGGCGCAGTTGCAGGACAATCTCGGAGCGCTGGACTTCGACTTGCCGGCGCAATTGCGCGAACGCCTGGATGCGGTCAGCGCCAAGGCGGCAGGCTATCCCTACACCTTCTTCACCCCGGGCATGCAGACCATGCTGTCGGGCGCGGCGCCGCTGGGCGACAAGCCGGGCGGATACCGGGCGCCGGTGCGCATCAGCGGCCCCGCGGCAGGCGTGCAGTAAAAATATCTGGACGTCCGTCACTGGCAACGGTGCGGACAGCGCTCAGGCAAAGTACTGCGCCGCCAGGGTGCCGACCAGACGGCGCCCCTGGTTGTCCCCTGCGATCCATTCTTCCGGGGGGAACAGGTCGAACAGCCCGACCTTGGCGACGGTCGGGATGGCCGCCGCGAGTTCTTTCTCAATCTCGCCACGCTCTCCGGCGTTGTACAACTCGATGTTGCGCAGCATCGTTGCGACGGTGCCGGTTTGTACCTTGCTGCCGTCTTTTAACTGCACCAGCGGCAGGGACTCGCCGTCGGCGAGGATCTTCTGGTTGATAGCAGCAAGCTCGTTTTGCGTGTTCATCATTGCTCCTTTGGTTTGCATGAAGCGCATATTCGCATCTTCAGGAGCGCCTTCAAGGCCCGGGCCCCCAACTTGGCGGTTTCCCGACAAGATGTGGCGAAAATCCTGCATTCAGTACAATGCAGGCACGATGAACCGCGAGCAAATGCTAGAGAATGAGCAAACTTAAAGACGATATCCTGTCGGGAGATGCGACCAGGGTCTGGTCGAGTGCATGCGCGATTATCAAGCTGCGCGACAGCGCAGAACTGGATGCACTCGCTTCGATTCTCGACGAGATTGCGGCCAGCACGAAGAAGCTCTCGCTTGGGGGCGTGGTGTTCCCCAACGATAAACACCTGCAGTTTGCCCTTCGAAAGCTGCGTTTTCACCGTGACCGGGAAGGGTGCCTGTGCCGCCTTTATCCCGAATACCTGATGTTCGACCCGAATCAGGAGCTAGCCGCAGGGAATGTGCGCATCGAAGGAATCACCTACCTCGAAGGCAACTGGGTCGACTTTTACCGGTGTTCATGCTCTGTTTGCGGAACCGCCTTCAAGGTCGAGGAGCGCGAATACCACTATACCTGGTGGGGCTGGCGTCTCTCACAGTAGCTTGATGACTGCCACACCGGCCAGCAGCAGCACGACGCCCGTCAAGCGCAGCGCGGAAACATCACGCTTCGGCAGCCGGAACCAGCCATGACGGTCGACGAAAACTGACGCCACTTGCTGTCCTGCCACCGTCAAGCCGACTGCCGCCGAAGCGCCGATGACCGGGATTGCAGTGAAAACGGTGGTCACATAGATCGCGCCGGCGAAGCCGCCCAGCCAACCCCACCAGGGCATGGCAGGCAGTCCTTGCAGCGTGGGCGCCGGTGCGCGCAGTACCGTGGCCGAGAACAGCAGCGTCACCGTCATCGCCAGGGTGGCGACGAGAAAGCTCACGGCGCCGACCACGAACGGTGCACCAAGGTCATGCCGCAGCAAACCGTTCACCACGCCCTGCACCGGAAGGACCGCCCCGGCCAGCAGCGCCAGGACAATCCAGCCAGCCTTGCCCGCGCCAGGCTGCGACTGCTGGCCCGACTGCCCCTTCACGATGATGGCGGCACCTGCCAGGATGGCCAGCATGCCGATGGCAAGCGGCGCATCGATTGTGCGCGGCGTGCCGCCCGCCAGTCCGGTGACATCAAGCGCAAATGACGCCAGCATCTGGCCCGCAATGAACAGGCCAACCGATACGATCGCGCCTAGGCGAGGAAACAGCAGGATGGTGGAGACGACATAGAAGGCGCTCGCCACGCCGCCGACCGCATGCCACCAAGGCACGCTGGGGAGGGCAGCGACGGCGGTCAATGTTCCAGTGAGCAGGGCAAGCACCAGCAGCGCAAGCGTGCCGACCGAGAGCTGCAGCGTAGTTGCCGCAAAAGGACTGCCGGTTGCTTTGGACAGTTGCGCATTAGCGCCCGCCTGCACGGCGAGCAGGCCGCCGGCGAGGAGCGAAGCAGGGATCAGAAGGGTTTCCATGTGTAGCCTCCAGTGGGAATGTCAGTAACGATGGCGTCCACTGTAGGCTATGCTTCATTGCATGAATATTTCAAATAATCGCTTTTAGCTTATGCAAAAATGCAGATGACTGCTCGAACGAGTAGTTCGCGATAGCGAAGGTTATCTATTCGCAGGTTCGGTGCTGATGCACATTGAATCAAAATTTGCGTGCACCCTCGAATTTGAGGAGCACGATTCCAGGATGCAGCGGGCATTCCGGGCGGCAGGACCACATTGGCGAGATACCCCCGAAGCCGAAGCAATTGGCGGACACAAGTCAGTGGTCTACCTCGTTGGAAAAGGCGGATCACAAGATGCAGCAGAAGCGATGATGCGTTGCGCTGCCGCTTTGTTGAAGGCGGGAGGCCTGGGCGTAAAGGTGGAGAGCGCAGGCGTGGCTCACGCGCCCCAAGCCTGGCTGGATTATGTGGAGACCTTTCATTTGTTCAGCTCATTCGACGCCCTGGTGGTCTATGTCACGGGCGAGCAGGCATATTCCTGTGGGATGCACAACCTGGGTCTTCCGGACGCCATTACAGATGGTGTAGGACATGCAGGCGCCGCTGATCTGTTGCGAACATTCAATCGCCACCAGTTTGTGGAATCGCCTGAGTTGTTCGATGATCAAACGTTTGCGGAGGACGCAGAGGCAACAGTCTATCGCCTCAGGCAGGAGCCGAGCGTCGACTATGGCGAGGACTCCCCCTACAACAACCCTTACGGTTGCTGGCGCCTTACAAGTTTGGCAACCCGTCAGTAGGAAGGATCACAGATCCGGTGCAAGCCGTGGGAATGGGCGGAAATGCGAGCACTTCCGCCCGAGCCGGCATCAGAGCCGTTCCAGCTTGGCGACCGAGAGGTCGAGCACCTTCATGCCGAAGGAGCCGAAGTTGATTTGCGCGCGGCAGTTGGCGCCGCTGCCTTCGAGGTTGACGATCACGCCTTCGCCGAACTTGGCGTGAGCGACAGACTCGCCGATGCGCCAGCCGCCGGATGCACCGGAGCGCTCGTTCATGCGTGCAGCCAGGCGGTTGTCCGCGCTTGGCACGGAAGGCATTTCATCCCACGCCGACTTGCGCGAGCCGGTAGAGAACCAGTTGTTCTGCACACGCGCCGTCAACCACTTCAACGATTCCTCCGGCAGTTCGTCGAAGAAGCGCGACTTCATGTTGTAGCGCGTCTGGCCGTGCAGCATGCGGGTCTGGCAGAACGACATGTACAGCCGCTTGCGCGCGCGCGTGATCGCGACGTACATCAGGCGACGCTCCTCTTCCACGCCGCCTTCTTCCTTCGAGCTGCTCTCGTGCGGGAACAGGCCTTCTTCCAGGCCGGTGATGAAGACGTTGTCGAATTCCAGGCCCTTGGCCGAGTGCACCGTCATCAACTGCAGCGCATCCTGGCCTTCCTGCGCCTGGTTGTCGCCGGCTTCCAGCGAAGCGTGCGACAGGAAAGCTGACAGCGGCGACATCACGGTCGCCAGCGGAGCGTCTGCATCAATGATCTCGACACCATCGGCCACCACCACTTGCGCGCCCGCAGCTGCAGAGGCCTGCGGACCGAGGTGCGCAGGCGCGCCCTGGCCGAAGCCTTCCTCCGAAACGAACTGCGTTGCCGCGCTGACCATCTGCTCCAGGTTTTCGACGCGGTCGGCGCCTTCCTTCTCGTTCTGGTAATGCTGCAGCAGGCCGGAAGAATCCAGCGTGATCTTCACCAGTTCCGGCAGCGCCAGTTGCTGCGTCTCGAAACGCACGCCTTCAATCAGCTTGGTGAAGGCGGCCAGCGAGCTGCCAGCCTTGCCGACCATGTATGGCACGGCTGCATACAGCGAACAATTGTAAGTAGCCGCTGCATTCTGCAGTTGCTCGATCGAGCGCGCACCGATGCCGCGCGCAGGGAAGTTCACCACGCGCAGGAAAGCCGAATCGTTGTGCGGATTGTCCATTAACTGCAAGTAGGCGATGGCATGCTTGACCTCAGCGCGCTGGAAGTAGCGCAGGCCGCCGTACACGTGGTAAGGCATGCCGGCCGAGAACAGCGCATGTTCGATCACGCGCGATTGCGCATTCGAGCGGTACAGGATCGCGATCTCGCGGCGCAGGGCGCCTTCGGCAATCAGCGACTTGGCTTCCTCGATGATCCATTGCGCTTCCTGCAGGTCCGAGCTCGCCTCGTACACGCGAACTTGCTCGCCGTGGCCGGCGTCAGTGCGCAAGTTCTTGCCCAGGCGGCGGCTGTTGTTCGAGATCAGCAGGTTGGCTGAATCCAGGATGTGGCCGTGCGAGCGGTAGTTCTGTTCCAGCTTGATCAGGTTCTTGACCTGGAACTCGCTTTCGAAGGCCTGCATATTGCCCACGTTGGCGCCACGGAAGGCGTAGATGCTCTGGTCATCGTCGCCCACCGCGAACAGCGCGCCGCCGAACGGCGAGGCGTGGCCCGCCATCAGCTTCAGCCAGGCGTACTGCAGGTTGTTCGTATCCTGGAACTCGTCGACCAGGATGTGGCGGAAGCGCTGCTGGTAATGCTGGCGCAGCGGCTCGTTGCGCGACAACAGTTCGTAGGTGCGCAGCAGCAGTTCGGCGAAATCCACCACGCCTTCGCGCTGGCACTGATCGTCGTAGAGCTGGTAAAGCTCGACCAGCTTGCGCTCCAGCGCGTCGTAGGCCTCCACCTGCGAGGCGCGCAATCCCTGGTCTTTGTTGTTGTTGATGAAGTACATCACCTGCTTCGGCGGGAACTTCTCGTCGTCGATATTGTTCGCTTTCAGCAGGCGCTTGATCATCGACAGCTGGTCCTGCGAATCGAGGATCTGGAAAGTCTGCGGCAGCGCAGCATCCTTGTAGTGGGTGCGCAGCAAGCGGTTGCACAGGCCGTGGAAAGTGCCGATCCACATGCCGCGTGTATTGATCGGCAACATGGCGCTCAAACGGGTGAGCATTTCCTTGGCCGCTTTATTGGTAAAGGTCACCGCCAGCACGCCGGCCGGAGAGACCTGGCCAGTCTGGATCAGCCACGCGATACGGGTGGTCAGCACACGCGTTTTGCCCGATCCGGCGCCGGCCAGGATCAGGGCGTTTTGCGGTGGCAGGGTGACTGCTGCGAGTTGTTCGGGATTGAGGTTGTGGAGGAGATTTTGCATGCCGCCATTATACCGGCGGTGCGCTTGGAAGGCCGTCTGGCCGCCGCCATAGCTAGTTGGTTATGGCTTGGAGATTGATTGCCAGAGTGTTAGACGTCATAATGATGTTTGTTAAAACGTCAATATGACATCGAATTCACGTTGGGCTGTGTAATGGAGCTATCCGAATACTTTGAACAATTTGAACGGCGCCTGAACGTTGAAGTCGGGACCGGTTTCCCTGCCAACATCGCAGCGGAGATCGCCGCTGCACATTCCATTGGTTTGAGTCTTGAGCAACTTCAGCAATTTCTTGCCCGTCGTACTGAAATCACCAGCGTTGCCGTTGCTTTGAAAGGGCATACGCTCTCGGTAGAAAAAATTGAACGAATCCTTTCTACTCGTCGTAAGGGGCTAATCTATCCAAAAGACATTTTGGGAGCAGGATTTTCGAAAGACGAAATCTTGGAGAACTTCCATGCTGATTTATGAGCGAACTGCCCAACAATTCATTCAACACGGACGCGCTGACGCGCGCCGGTTAATTCAAACACGTTGGGCTGCTGGATCGAAAACTAATGGATAACACCGACCGTAATCGTAAACGTGCGTGGAAAGTCGAACAGAAAATCCAGGCGCGAGCGTCCTTCCCGCTCAAAGACGAATTGATGGAGCAGCTCTTTTCTGCTGTCGATCAGGCGCTGGAAGCTGAAGGATGCGATCACACCCTCCGATTCACTGAGTCTTGGCTCGATCGCAGTGGCTTCGATCGGCAGGCCCCGATCGCCTGGCTCAAAGAACATGGCGGGTACTGCGACTGTGAAGTCATTGCGAACGCTTGCGATCACTGGGAGCAAAATCGGTGAACATTAGCTTTTCTATGCCCAACCCTTCCGTCAACCGAACCTCCGCATCGCTTCGCGCTGCTACGGCCGGTTACGTCCCACGTTGGGCCGCATGATGAAAGAAGAAGGGAAGCGCTGCGATGAATGCGGAAGCCCGTTCGTGGCAGCTCGTTCGCCGATGGCTTCGTTATGTGCCGAGTGTGCCTCGGCTCTGTACAGATATCCGGCATGCGAGCACCTATTTGAAAATGGTCGCTGCAAAACCTGTGGCTGGGACGGCAGTCGCTCCGAGTACGTGGGTGTTCTTCGCCCAACTGTTCATTCAACACGGACGCGCTGACGCGCGCCGGTTAATTGAACCACGTTGGGAGTTTTGAGTGCGTAAACTTATCGCCGGTATCGCGGCATTAATAACCACAAGCGCCGCTTCAGGTACTGCGCAGCCCGTTGGTTCGAAGCAGATCAACTACCGCGGGGGCTTAGTCGAGTTTTCCATACCAGCGGCATGGGTCGAAGAGTATGAACCCGAGGGCGGCGGCACATTCTATGAGCCAGGCGACGGTACGGGCACGCTCAGGCTGAATGTCATTTCGGCGAAGCCACCGAATTCGGACGCAAAGTTGACGAGTGATCGAGTCCTTGCGCAGATCGGTCACCCCGCATCTGAACTCCTTCCGAACGGGAATGCCATTTCAACGAAGGTCTCAAGAGAAACCGAGCAAGGAACTCCGCTCATAACCTTTTGGTGGCACGTGGCGAATGTGGTGAGCCCAACGCACGTTCGAATCGCGAACTTCAGTTATACGATATTGAGCTCTAACGAAGGAACTGCGCTTGCAAAATCAGAACTATCCTTTCTTGAGAAATCAATTCGAAACGCTAGTTTTAGTTCGGTGACTGGAAAGTGACCTATCCCAACTTTTCCATCAACACGGACGCGCTGGCGCGCGCCGGTTATGGCCCACGCTGGGAGAATCAATTGCGCGGTATTCTTGCAGTCCTGTTTATGGCCGTGCTTCCTTTAGCATCGGCGACTAAAGTTCAAGACATGCCTTTGAAAGACATGGTTCAAGGGGCAACGCAGATCGCAGTGGCAACGAGTGATTCTGTTTATGGGCGAACTGCTGACGGCTCGATCCTTCTGAAAGGGCAATTCCGAACCGGCCCTGGGCTGGGAAACGTCCTCGTGTCAAAAATGCGAATTGTTCGCGTGCTTCGCGGAAATGCTTTACGCAAAGGAGAGGTCCGCGACGTTGAGTTCTGGCCGGGGTGGCATATGGACACAGACTTGGCTGCAAAGTCGGATCACTATCCGGTAATTCTGATGCTAAAGGAATCCGAAGGTTCATTGGTCCCTGTTTTCCCACCGGAGCCTTGGATCGATAGTCGTTTGGAAAAAGATGTTCTCGGCTTGTTGAAGGTCAAGAAATGAGTCATGCATACTTTTTTTGTCCCAACCCATCATTCCAGCGGACGCCTGCGGCGCCGTTGAATTCAACACGTTGGATTTCTGCCTAAATATGCCAGTTCTTTACACCCCTGATCATCCGCAATTTGAAATGCCGGATCTGCGCGAACTTGTGGAGAATCTTGGGTTCGCATCCGAAGCGACAACCCTTGGCGGGCTGCTTGAGGAGTACGAATCTTCTACTGGATTTTGCTTCGCACTTCATGATCCGCCAAAGTACTTCCGTTACTTTGGCAACGACTTCAAGCCCGAATTTATCTTGGTTGACATCCATGTGATGCGCAATGGAATTGAAATATGCCCCAAGCAAGCACTCGACTTTCCACTTGAGCCGAATGATGTTGTAGAAGCGGGAGTGTTAATTTGCTGAATTTCTACAATCGCAACACGTTTTGTTCCGACCATTTGTTCCAGCAGACGCCTGACGGTGCCGCTGAACAGCGACGTTGGGCGGATTGAGTTCAGTGACTATGGCAACAATTGAAATCATCAACGAACCACGTTACTCGTTTGGATCGTCGGACAATGCTCGGCGATATTCGGTTGAACTGGATCTTTCTGGAGACTATCGCCCAAGCTCCGCGCATGGCGTAATGATCGATGGAGATCCTGTCGCAGTCATTGGCGCAGGCGGTGGCGCCACAGGTGTTCATTCAAACACACTGCTTGAAATCAATGGTTGCGCTTATGTCGCCGTCGGACCTTACATTGTTTGCTTTGGGACTGCGCCATTTGAGTTTCACTGGTCGTTGGAGGCTGATTCAGCAACTTGCTTTGGTCTCTACTACCACAAACCCACCGGATCACTGATATCGCACGGCGAGTTGGAGATTGCCCGCTTCAACTCTTCTGGCAAGGTTCTATGGTCGGCTTCCGGGGCAGACATTTTTACAGAAGGTTTCTCTTTGCAGCGAGATCATATTGAGGTAGTCGACTTTAATGGTGAGGTCTACCATTTCGGATACGATGATGGTCACGTTATGGCCCAACCTAGAATTCCAGCGGACGCCTCACAGCGCCGCTGAATTGGCACGTTATGCCTAAGATGATCCTGAACTGGGAACGCCCCCTATACAAATTGCATGCAGATTTGGCTGCTTCAACATCATCAGTTGCGGACGCCGACGTGCTGTTCGTGATCGATGGAATTGAGCGCTCGCTGCAAACAAACTGCGACAGCGCCGCTCAATACCTTTTTTTCGCAATCGCGCCTATCTGCCAAAGCAAACCATACCTGGAAAGTGCATTGCTCCCTATTGCGCTGCGTCCGCTATACGCTCTCGGCATCGAAACTGAGGCCGCCGTATCAGAATGGCTCAAAGACTTCCTCGCTCGAGGCAAACCGTACGTTGATTTATCGGAGAGCGGGCGTACCTGGCTTGAGCGCGCGGTGTCTAGTCCGAACACCTTTCAATCAGCCCTCTCCAAATTGGTCGTGGCAGGTGAGTGAGCCTCCTAATCTGCATAACACTTCCGTCAACCGGACCGCTACATCGCTGCGCGCTGTAGCGTCCGGCTACGTCAAACGTTAGCCAATGAAGAACGCCAACGACTACTTTGAACTGATTGCAGCAACGGCTGATTTGGATGATCCGAGTGAGGTGGCTCTCGCTCAGAAGTTTATGATCGACGCGCTGTATCGGGTAACTGACGATTTACCACTTCAAGCCCGAGATGCCGCTGCAGTGGCAAATCGATTTTCGACCGGGGTGGCGACTGAGTCCGACCTTGAAAAAGAGCGAGTTCGCCTGTGGAATTCAATCAACGGGCGAGATATGTCTCAAGATGCTGATGTACTGCGTACTCGAACGGCAATTCATGTACTGTACCCGCCAGAGGCTCTCGATATGCACGATACTCTGGCTTCCTTCTTGGGGTTCTGGTTTGGAGGTGGCCTGAGTGAATCTAAGCTTTCCGCTGTGCTTGCGAACGACTATGGGCTAACAATCAATTCCAGCGGATCGCCTGTGGCGCCCGCTGAATAATCACGTTGGGCCCAAGAGCAATGACTTGTAGTGGTCGCGATCTGATCGGACAGTGACCCGGTTTGGACATCGGCGCTGTCAGATCAAATTCCGTCGTTCAGTGCGATGATTTTATCGCGCCACGCCTCCTTTCCGTCAATTAGAGTTTGCATCGGCGTCCGGCCACAGCACATCTTCCCTTGATGCGTGCGCTCGTTGTTGTAGTAGCGAAGCCATTCGTCGACGTCCGCCTGCAGTTCATCGATGCTCCGATAGATCCTGCGTCGAAACGCCACCTGGTAAAACTCCTGCAGGATGGTCTTGTGGAAGCGCTCACAGATACCGTTGGTCTGAGGGTGTCGGACTTTGGTCTTGGTGTGTTCGATTTCGTTCAGCGCCAGATACAGCTGGTAATCGTGCTTCTCCGGCTTCCCGCAGTATTCGGTACCTCGGTCGGTGAGGATCCGGATAACGCCCATCCCTTGTTCCTCCATAAACGGCAAGACCCTGTCGTTAAGAAGATCTGCCGCAGTAATCGGGGTCTTCGTGCTGTACAACTTGGCGGCAGCCCACTTGGAGTAAGTGTCCACGAAGGTCTGCTGATAAATCCGTCCGACGCCTTTGATCGTGCCGACGTAAAACGTGTCCTGACTTCCGAGATAGCCAGGATGTGCAGTCTCAATCTCGCCAAAGGCAACGTCATCTTCTTGCTTGCGCTCGAGTGCTACCACCTGCGCCTCTGTCAGTACATCCCCGGTTTCCGCAACGTGCCGCTCAAGCGCAGAAAGGCGCTTCCTAAAGGACTCCAGGTCATGCCGCAGCCAAATTGACCTGACGCCCGATGCCGAGACGAAGATGCCGCGCTTGCGTAGCTCATTGGACGTCCGAACTTGACCGAATGCCGGCTGTTCCAACGAAAAGCCTACTACGGCCGTCTCGATGGCTTCATCGACGCGATTCTTGACGTTGGGCTTCTTGCGATTGGCGTCGATGAGCGCGTCCACGCCGCCAGTCTCCATGGCAGACTGATAGCGATAGAAAGTGTCACGGGAAAAGCCCATCACCTTGCAGGCGCGGGACACGTTGCCAAGTTCGGCGGCCAGATTCAGCAGGCCGACCTTGTGTTTAATGACGTTCTGAGGAACACTACGCATGGGGTTACTCCTTTGCGCTAACGCGCAGGTTTAATAAAGATTCGCACCTCTATCAAACCGGGTAACCCCACCCTTGGCAAGGCCTTACTGTACGATCAGATCTGAACTACTACAAATGACTACCTCAGTACGTTCGTTAACAATGCGCTTCGCGCTTCGCGCTGCCGCGGCCGCAAAACTAGAGGACGGTTGGCTTTATCTGCCCTGCGACGAAAATCCTAGCCTTGATTCTGCTTGCCTATTGGTCGTTTCTGATTCAGATGATGACCCTCAGGCTATCGCAAGTGAACACGGGTTCCCTTCGGAGGGCTTGGACACGCCAACGATTGAGGACACGGTAAACGCTGCTCGGCAATTCCAAGACTCTCCGTCGGACGAACTCATGCTGGAGTCCTTTATTTATTATTGGCGCTTTGATGCATGGTTGCCTGAGCCTGGAGCACCGGAACCCGCTCCTTGGGAAGGAGCGAAGCTCAAGTGGGATAGAGAGTTCCTTGATTCATTGGGTGCCGAACGACCGACGGAGCCGTGCCATGCCGAGGGATGCCCGCGCGGTGCGATTCATCACAGCGTTCTTTGTCGGATACATCACTTCGAAATGATCAGGAAGGAACCATGTCCGTTTCTGGAGTAGGTATTTGCCCAACAATTTGCTCAACCGGACACGCCGATCGCTTCGCGTTTGTCGTGCCGGTTGGCACGGCACGTTGGGCCAAACCTGAGCTCACGTCTGCTTTAGGCACATGAATACCCTCATGGATAAGATTGAAGACTACTCTACCCAATTCGTCTTGCTGCCCGAGTATGATTGCATCTTGGTCGCCTCTTGGGACGACACCAACGTTGCCTTCTTCAACTCCAGAGAGCGTGCCGAACCACTTATCTCTCTTGCAAAAGACTGCGGATTGCATTGCCTTGAATTCGACGCTTAAGCCTAACCCACTATTCAACCGGACGGCTTCCGCGCTGCGCGCTCCAGCCGCCGATTATCGTACAAGTTATGCCTGAAAAAACTTAGCTATGTGGCCCTTCAAAAAAAAAACACCTCCCAATAGAAACGCTCGACGATGATAATCACAAGTGGTCGATCGCCGAAGCGAAGGGAAACGGCGGTCCGATGATTGTCCGTTTCAACGAAACGGCAAAGTCGTGGGCTAAGCACCCAGCACTTGATATCCGCGTTGGCTTTGCCGTTCCTTTGAAGCAGGCAAATCCGGATGGGCTACCTGTCCCCGAAGAGAATCAGGAGCTCTCCCTCGTCGAAGACTCGATTCTCTCCCAAGTCCGAAAGTTGGGGCCATCGATTCAAGTCCTAGCCATTACAACCGGGACCTTTAAGGAATTCGTGTTCTACGTTGGCAACGCTGCAGGCATTGCCGATGTCCACAAACAAATCATGTCTGATGTAACTTCACTTGAAGTTCAATGTGTAGCAGAGCGGGATCCAAAGTGGAGCGTCTATGACGTTTTTGCGAAATTCGCATAACAATTCCGTCAACCGGACTCACGGAAATGGCCAACTGGTGGCTGAGGTACACTATGAAAATGGTAAGGAAGTCGGCACCTGGAACTCCTGGAACGCCGACAGTCAAAAGGAGTAGTAATTGTTTTGACCTTCTGCTCCAGCGGACGTGCTACAGCGGGCGATGCCCGCTTCCGCTCGCCGCTGAGCAATCACGTTATGCCTTATGATTAGCCGCCCCAAATCGCACTTGCCATTTATCTCTGGTGTGCTTACTTTCCTTCTCTTTGTTGCGGCTGGCGCACTGTCGGCGAACTTGATCGGCGTTGTATGCGTATGCCTCGTAAGCTTTTGCGTTGGTGCTAGTGGCTTTGCGCGCTTCAGCGAATTTGCGGGAGGCATCCTCGCTGCGCTGGTCGCGTGCTGCATGCTTGGCTTCGCTCTTGGTGATCAACTCTCGTCCACCATGATCATGCTCCCAATTATCGCAACCCTTGTGTTCTTCTATTGTGGTGTAACATTTTTACTTGGCTGGATATCCGCGAAGCTTTTTCATCGCATAACAATTCATTCAACACGGACGCGCTGACGCGTCGGTTAATTCAAACACGTTCGGCCACAAAATAAGATGACAACAACAGACCTGATGACTGTGAATTGCGGGCCTCACGGGGAACGAATTGCGACGGTGGTTTGCAGGCACATGCTTCAATCCGAGCCAGCACCAGCGGGATTCATTGAAAATTCTGATGACCCGAACGATCTGCAGGCGTGGTGTTATCACTGCGAAGAAAAATTTTTAGAAGAAGGCGGCATGACGGACGCGTTCAAAAAATTCAACGAAATGGCCATAGTGTGCGTCGTATGTTACGAGGAAGCCAAGGCGCGGCACACAATCAAAACCAGCTAGTCATGATAAATGCAGCAATTCGCCGAACAGTTCATTCAACCGGACGCGCTAAAACGCGCCGGTTAATTCATGAGTCGAAGCGTCCTTCGAACACGTCACAGATTTGCTTGCGGAGTAAGGGCTTCTTGAACAGATTACGGCGGCGTATAGGCTTCTTGATGACGTGCGCGATTCAGTCCTCTGGCCAAAGACGTTTCAAGGTGTATTTGAAATCGCATGATCAGTGATCGGAGCCGCACGGCTTCAAGCAGGGTCGTGGCTATCAGGTCTACTTATTCAAGGAGTTCGTATAATGCCCAACAATTTCGTTAATCGGACCCCAGCATCGTGCCGCGCTGCAATAGCCGGTCAAGTCCAACTTTAAGCATCATGAACATCTCTCGCAGTCGATTCGAACAATATCAATGTGCCGACTACCTCACTTCAGTCTGGAGCGTGGACGGTCTTTGGGATGAGGCTTCCTGCCTTTGGCTTCTGGAACCGTTATCTCAAATCGACGAAATCGGCGAGAGGGGCTTCTTACAAGTTGGACGTGCCGGTGTCGATGGAATTGGATTTGGATATCGGCTCGGGTATGAGGGATTCTGGGCGTATTACCCGATGGAAGATCACTTTGAGATTTTGTCTCCATCGATAACCGAGTTTGTAGAGGGGTGGCAAGCCGGTACGATTGCGGTATAGGCTCACTTTGCATTCCGGCCGACGCCTTCGGTGCGACCGAACCCACACGTTAAGTACGCAGGCCCTGAAGGGGAAATTTTTAGGTTGAATATGAACGAATCACAAAGCACCACTGGACAGACATCCGCGAAGCAGCCCAACGCGGGCCTCTACGAAAAATTCATTCACGGTGAGTTTGGCCTTGCGAAAACATATTGGTTATTTGGAGTTCTTCCCAATTTCCTTGTCAACATCGCGCTACGTACTGTAGCGTCGGATGACTTGGCGTACTGGATTGGAGCCACGTTCCTGATCTATTTGTGTGTCTTGCTCGTGGCGCTTTGGAACGCGGGGCGGAAATACACTGGGTCCAAGATCTGGTCGGTCCTAGCCTTCCTTGTAGTATTGTCGGCAGTACTGCGGAGCATAGGTCCGGTTCTCAATATGGGAAAGAGCTAGCGCGAATGCCCAATCATTCAATCCGGCGGACGCCTGACGGTGACGTTGAACCTGCGCGCCAGGCGTCATGCTTACTAGACCCGATATCATCCAACGGCGCTCGAGGCGACATGGACGGCGCCTGCCACTCGAAGCCTGTTTCTGGACGAATCGACCTTGAGCAAAAGTACGCTGAAGCCATACTGGCGTCTTGGGTTCCACGACATATTCGTAAGTCGTATATTCGTGACGCAAAAAAACGAAACGTCCCAACAATGCCGCCGGCCGCCGTCCTCGGGATGGCTGAACGGTTATGTTGTCATGATCTAGAAAGAGCCTCTTATGAGTCAGTTCCAACGGCTGAAAACGTTATTCATGATCCTGCTAATGAGTACTTCGTTACAGGGATGCGTGGGCCTTGTTCAGTATGGAGAAAAGACGACGCAAACTGAGATGCCGAGCGTTTCACTCAGTGCAAAGTCTCCATCCGCTAATCCGCCTGCAATCTCTCCAGGAACTGATAAGCAAGACGGTCGCTGGATTTCGACACCGACCACCAGCTGGATGCGGGAAAACTGGGGCAACCCGACACGCGTGAAGGCAGTTTCAGAAGAACCGAAAGCCGAACTATGGACTTACGAGTTCGACACAATTTGGGGTGGAGTGATGCCTATTTTCTTGGTCCTGCCAATCCCACTTCGTGCACCGACTGGCAAGGAAAAAATCGAGTTCTTGCTGCAAGACGATCGTGTTATTCGTGCCACCGTGACGCAAGCTACTTACCAGTATGGCGGTGTTTTCCTCTTTTCCCCAGAGGGCCCATTTGTCAGGTCATTCCGTTGAATGGTAAGGGGTTCTAATGCCGATCTTTACAGAAGGACGGTTCACGCAGGTAATGAAAGGCCTCGGTCGTTTCTTGTTATGAGGTAACCTGACTTTTTCGGACACTCTCGTTTGTTAAACTTAGCAACGGGAGAAGCATTTATGAAATCGAAGACATACACACCGGAGTTCCGGGCAGAGGCGGTCAAACTAGTCCTCGCACAGGGACTGACACTGGAGGAAGCCGCGCAGCGGCTTGACATTCCTAAGGGAACACTGGGGACTTGGGTTAACGCTGCAAAGCGAAGCAATGATACTGGGGCTGCTCCCGGTAGTCGCAGCGTGGCGGAGCTTGAAGCGGAAGTGGCTAGGCTGCGCAAAGAATTGGCCGTTGAACGCATGGAGAAGGAAGTGCTAAAAAAAGCAACGGCGTACTTTGCAAGGGAGTCGCTGCCAGGTACGCGTTCATGAAGTCGGTGCGACTCGACGGATACCCGACGGATTTGCTTTGCAGGGTCTTCAATGTCTCTCGCAGCGGCTTTTACGCATGGCAGGGGCGCAAGCCGTCGCGCCGCGCTCAGGAGGACGCCAAGCTGAAGGTGGCGATTCAGGCCGTGCATCAGCAATCGCGCGAAACCTATGGCACGCTGCGCGTTCATCCTGAACTGAAGGAGCAAGGATTTGAGGCCGGGCGTGATCGCGTCGCCAAGTTGCGGACAGAACTTGGTCTGCGCTGCAGACAAAAGCGCAAGTTCAAGGCCACCACCAATTCCGGGCATGACATGCCGGTCGCGCCGAACTTGTTGAACCAAACGTTCCTGCCGACGCGGCCAAACGAAGCCTGGGTGGCAGACATCACCTACATCGCGACTGAGGAAGGCTGGCTCTATCTGGCCGGCGTGAAGGACGTTTTCACCTGCGAGCTGGTGGGGTATGCGATGGGGCCACGCATGACGCAGGACTTGACGGCGCAAGCCTTGTGGCGGGCTGTGCGCAACAAAAGACCGGCGGCGGGATTGATCCATCATTCTGATCGCGGCAGTCAATACTGCGCCGAGAAATACAGGAAACTGCAGAACCAATTCGGAATGCAGACTTCGATGTCGCGCAAGGGAAACTGCTTCGACAACGCGCCGATGGAGAGCTTCTGGGGCAGCTTGAAAAATGAGCTGGTTCATCATCGTCGCTTTGCATGCAGGTCTGAAGCGCAGGCGGCCATTACGGAGTACATCGAGATCTTCTACAACCGCCAACGGCGTCATTCGCGCCTTGGCTACAAATCGCCGGCACGCTTTGCGGCAGACTTCAACAAGGAAGTGCTGGCAGCTTGAGACGAGAGTGTCCACCATTGACAGTACACCTCATTAAGCCCAGGCCCGATCGAACTCGCAAGAAGGAGGAAGAGAGATCTTGAGCGGGAACGGTCCACGCTCACTGCAAGTGCTAGTCCTGACGAACACGCTCAGCTCAGCGCGCTGATTGACTTTGAAGAGGAGTTCATCCGTTCTATGTCGGAGCGAGCGGCTGAAAAAAGGAAGCGGGACTATTCGGTCAGCGCAAAAGGCATTCTTCAACTCTTGGGGTTGTCCGTGCTCGTGCTTTTCGTCGTCGTTTGGCTAAGGTGATTGTCATCCACGTCAGGAGGCAGGCATCAAAACTTTCGTGATAATTCTATGCCTCGTCGCGTTGGCGCTCGCTGTTGTGCGACTCGACTCCTGGCGGCGGAAAAGAATGATTGAGCGTGCCTTCCAGGGGCGCGCATCGCTCACGCCTGAGAAGTTCTATGAAACGTATTTTCTGAAGAAGGGCTTTTCACTTTCTGTGGTGGCTGGCGTGCGAGACGTGCTCGAAACGCAGCTTTCTGCAGACTTGTCTCGGCTTGTAGATACCGATGATTTTTCTAAGAACCTGAGTTTCTTTTGGTCCTTTGACTCGATGGCGGACGTGGAAGTGGTGTGTGCGTTGGAAGAACGGTTTCACATTGAGATCTCGGACGACGAAGCCTTGAACACCCACACGGTTGAAGACATCGTAAGTCTTGTACATAAAAAAACTGGAGTACAGGGGCAACCGTGAGCCATGGTACATTCCGATCTCAAACTTTCTAACCAGCGCACGCTAGAGCCTCAGTTATGTCTTCCGAAAGATTATCGTTTTCCTGTGTCAACGACACATTGATGGTTGCACGCGTCAGCGGTCAACGTTGGGGAGAGATTAATTTTCAGGCTGCCGACCGTCAGTTGGATATCTACTTGATTTACGCTCCTTACGGGCGCGAACCTGTTCCTTTATCGGAGCGGGAAATGGAAATCGTGGAGTGGGTGCTTGAGAACTCCGAAGAAATTGGCCACTCGATTGTTGATGCGGTTCATAGCAACTGCGCAGAGTTGCTGGCCACCAGTTCATCTACGCGAAAACACGACAACCCATTGCCCAACATTCAGTCAAGGGAAGAGGTGCTACGTCATATTAGTCTCAATGCGATATATATCCATCACTTGCCAGATGTGCCAGGTACGATCATTGGTGCGGAACTGGGCTGCACGTGGGACCGCTGGGGCGTTGGTGTGTTGTTGTCGGGAAGTACTGTGCTCCGCGTTGGTTCTCTCGAAACGGCGTTCTCTGAGTCGCTGGCGCGGCAATATGCCAGCGAGCCATCTGGGACGAAGGCTTCGGATTGACCTGCGGCTGACTAGGGAAGCGTATGCGGATTAAGGAAATGGTTCATCCGGGCAGCGTAGTGCGCCAGTTCTCCGAGGCGGAGGCGAGCCAGCTTGCGGACGACTGGCTCGCGGTATTCGGCAATAACCGGCAGGGCGCCAACACGAAGGCATACCTCTGGCATGTTTTCAGCGGTGCGCGCTATCCGAGTATTGCCGGCGCCGAAGCAATTCAGCAATACGAGCAACAGGCGGGCATGGAGTTCGTCGTCCTGGCGAATGATCGCAAACTGGCCTTTGTCACCGATTTGCTCCCCACGTCATCTTCGCTCGCCGACTACTATGTGTTCCCGCCAAACTTCGCGTGGACCATGGCATTTACGCACGAAGACGGCTGGCTGGGCCCGTACTTTGCGCGCCATCCTGACTTTGTGAAACTGGATGCTGAAAATCAGTTCAAGCTGGAGAAGCGGCGCCAGGCCGAGGCCGCGCGTCGGAAAGGATGGGCCTAAGGGATTTATGATCGGGTGGAATGAGCGCATTCAAGGCTTGCCAGCAGCGGCGGCACGGGCGGGTCGGACCCTTGGGTCTGACCCTGGGTTACCGGGTTTGCACTTTTGGGATGAGACAATTGCGGTCGCGGCGATCATGCGGCCTGTGCGCCAGCCTGACTTTTGCACTCTTTCGATTTTCAAACCAGAACCGGTAAATCAGGGTCAGACCCAAGGGTCAGACCCGATACGCGACGGTCGCTGACTTCGGTATTCCCGATGAAATTGCAGATCTCCACCTTGCTGTTCTTAGCTCTCATGACGAATACTTTTGCCGCTGAAGTTGGGCGGCCTGGCGAGCTTCTCGGATGTTGGGGCGGTAGTGAGGGTGAGACTCGTTTCAGCGATGGCGTGGTGCAGCGAACTACTACGGAGTGCACGCGCTTCTACTCGGATTCGGAAATTTTCGTGACGTGCGCTGGGCCGAGTCCAGGCCAAACCTCATGGCTCATACTCGAGTACCAGGTGGAATCTCCCTCAACATACACGCAGCAGCCTCGAAGAGGCAGCCATTTCGAGGCAATTATTGACCTGGCGCCGCTCCCGGCAGCGCCGGCTCGCCAAAAATAGCCTTGTAAGCGGCGTATACCGAGCATTGGATGACCATGACGAGTACCATCAGCGACGATTGCAGCACTGCCATGCCCAGCAGGGTCTTGCCGAGCAGGAGCAGCACCACATTAGTCAGCAGCATCACAATCGCCACCCAGCATACGAAATACAGCAGGAAGGCACGCAGCGCTCGCCAGACGGCAAAGAAGCTGTAGAACAGCGCTTTGCCGACCCGCATTTGCTGCCAGAAGATCAGCGGCGCGGCGAACAGCATCGCCATGCTGAGCGGCAGCGACAGCAGGAAGATCACAAACATGGCCCAGCCGAAGTTGCCGTTGGCAGCCGCGGCCGCTGCTGCTGCATCCGGCTTTGCCTGCTGCTCCGCCAGCTGGCGCATCGTGTCCATGCCGACCACGGACGCAAACAGCATGGCCAGCAGGGCCAGCACCAGGACGAACAGCGCCCCCAGTCCGGCCAGGCGCGGGAAAATCGGTTTCTGGAAGACCGGGCGCAGCATTTCCGGCGTCAGGCTTTGCTTGCGATCGGCGGCGGCGCAGGCCTGCACGAAGACTGCGGTGAATACCGGCGCCAGGATCATTGGCAGCCATTGCCCCAGCAGGGGAATAATTCCCAGCACCACACCCGCCACCAGGTAGGCCAGCATCAATAGCATCAGCCCGCCGGGCTGTTTGCGGAAGATGGCGAAGCCTTCGCGAATCCAGGCGACGCCTGCGCTGGCGGGGATGTTACTCATTTAATACAACTCCGGGGCCGGAACGGCAATGCGTGTGCGCAGGATGCGCTCAAAGTGGGTCGGGTCGTGCGGCGTCAGCATTTCGGCGGCGCGCGGCAAATAAAAATCGTACAGGCGCGACAGCCAGAAGCGCAAGGCGCCGGCGCGCAGCAGGGCCGGCCACAGCGAATGCTCGGTGGCGGTGAAAGGCCGCACCGCGTGGTAGGCGTCCAGCATGGCGCGCACGCGTGCTTCGTCGAGGGCGCCGGTCGCCAGGTCGATGCACCAGTCGTTGACGGTCACTGCGACGTCGAACAGCCAGCTATCGCAGCCGGCAAAGTAGAAGTCGAAGAAACCGGTCAGGCGCTCGCCGTCGAACATCACGTTGTCGCGGAACAGGTCGGCGTGCACCGGGCCGCGCTGCAGGGCGTGGTAGTCGTCGGAGGCGTGCAGCGCTTCCTGGAACTTCATTTCATCGTGCAGCAGGTGGGCTTGTTCCAGCGCCAGGTGCGGCAGCACGGCGGCGGTGGCTTCGCGCCACCATGGCAAGCCGCGCAGGTTGGGCTGCTGCAGGGCGAAGTCCTGGGCGGCCAGGTGCATGCGCGCCAGCATGGCGCCGACCGCAGCGCAGTGCACCGGTTGCGGCGCCATTTGCGGCTTGCCTTCCAGCTTGGAGACGATGGCGGCCGGCTTGCCGTGCAGCGGCACGCAAAGTTCGCCCTGGTCGTTGGGGACGGGCGCCGGCACCAGCACGCCGTGGTCGGCCAGGTGGCGCATCAGCTGCAGGTAGAACGGCAGCTGCTCGAACGTCAGGTTTTCAAAAATCGTGAGCACGAACTCGCCGCGCTCGGTAGTCAGGAAAAAATTGCTGTTCTCGATGCCGGACGCGATGCCTTTCAGCGCGAGGGCTTTGCCAAGGGGGAATTGCTTGATCCAATGGCCGACATCTTCCAGTGAGACCGGGGTAAAAACTGCCATGAGAAACCAGGTTAAGTGTTCGTACGGGGCGCGCGCTTACTTGGTCGGCGCGGCCGGCTGGGCTGGCGGTGGAGGTGGCGGCGGGCCGTCTTCCTTTTCCGCTTCCTCGGCAGAGCGTTTCTTCTTCTTGCTGAGGAGGTCGAACTCCAGCACAGTCCACTGCGGGCCACGGTTGGCCGAGCCGGCTGCATCGCCGGGCAGTGCGCTGCCAGCCGGGGTATTCGGCTTGACGGTATACGTGCTTCCGCCGCTCTTGACCTTGGCTTCGGTCACGCGGCCACCTTCGCGCTTTTCCACAATCTTGGTTTCCCGGCCCGGCTTGGCCGTGACGGTGACCGGATTGTCCACTTCCTCGATGCGTTCCAGTTGCTGCGGCTGGGGCGGGGCAGACTGCGCCAGGGCGCCGGAGGCCAGCAGGACTAGGGGGAGGGCAAGCCAGGAAGTGTGGGCGCGCATGATGGGATTTCGTTCAATTTATTGGTTTGACCATTGTATCAAATGCCCTCCTGTCCCGTTGTAAAACTCTGCGATAATGGAATATTGAGATTTACACCACTCCCCTGCTATGCAAAAGACCCTGTTGCTGGTCGATGGTTCCAGCTACCTGTACCGTGCCTTCCATGCCTTGCCTGACCTGCGCAGTGCCGAAGGCTATCCAACCGGCGCCATGCATGGCATGGTCAATATGCTGCGCCGCCTGCGCGCCGATTTCCCGGCTGCCTACATTGCCTGCGTCTTCGATGCCAAGGGCAAGACTTTCCGGGACGATATGTATCCCGACTATAAGGCGACCCGGGCGCCGATGCCGGACGACCTGCGCCTGCAGATCGAGCCTATCCACGAAGCGGTGCGCGCCATGGGCTGGCCGATCCTGATGGTGGAGGGGGTGGAAGCGGACGACGTGATCGGCACCCTGTCGGTGCAGGCTGAGCAGGCCGGCCTGGACGTGGTGATTTCCACCGGCGACAAGGACCTGGCCCAGCTGGTGACGCCGAAAGTCATGCTGATCAACACCATGACCAATGAAAAGCTGGACGAGGCGGGTGTGCTGGCCAAGTTCGGCGTGCCGCCGAACCGCATCATCGATTACCTGACCCTGATCGGCGATACCGTCGACAACGTGCCGGGCGTGGCCAAGTGCGGCCCGAAAACCGCGCTGAAGTGGCTGCAGGAGTACGACAGCCTGGCCGGCATCATGGAAAACGCCGACAAGATCGGCGGCGTGGTGGGCGGCAACCTGCGCGCGGCGCTGGAATGGCTGCCGAAGGGGCGCGAGCTGATTACCGTGAAGACCGATTGCGACCTGTCGGCGCACATGATGTCGATTTCCGAGTCGCTGGGCGCCAAGGATGAAGACCGCGAACAGCTGGTCGCCTTCTTCACCAAGTACGGCTTCAAGACCCTGCTGCGCGAGCTGTCCGGCCTGACCCCGGCCGCGCCGGCACCGGGCAGTGCTGCCGCTGCCGTGCCGGCACCGGGCGCCACGGCCGACCTGTTTGCCGCGCCGCCGGCGACCATCAGCTACGAAACCGTGCTGACCGAAGAGCAGTTGAAAGCATGGCTGGCGCGCATCGATGCCGCCGCGCTGACCGCGCTCGATACCGAAACCACTTCGCTGGAACCGATGTTGGCCGAAATGGTCGGCATTTCGCTGTCCACCGAGCCTGGCATTGCCTGCTACATTCCGCTGGCGCACCGTTACCCTGACGCGCCGCAGCAGCTGCAGCGCGACTGGGTGCTGTCGAAGCTGAAGCCCTGGCTGGAAGACGGCAGCAAGCCGAAACTGGGCCAGAACCTGAAGTACGACGCGCACGTCTTCGCCAACCACGGCGTGACCCTGCGCGGCATCGTGCACGACACGCTGCTGCAATCGTACGTGTTCGAGTCGCACCGCACCCACGACATGGACAGCCTGGCGCTGCGCCACCTGAACCACAAGGCCATCGCTTACGAAGAAGTGTGCGGCAAGGGCGCCAGCCAGATCGGCTTCGACCAGGTTGAAATCGGCCGCGCCACCGAGTACGCGGCGGAAGATGCCGACATCACGCTGCGCCTGCACCTGGCCATGCACGGCCAGGTCTCCGGCGACGAAGGCCTGACCCGCATCTACAACACCATCGAGCTGCCGACCGCCGTGGTGCTGCAGAAGATCGAGCGCAACGGCGTGTTGATTGATGCCGCCCTGCTGGCGACCCAGTCCAACGAACTGGGGGCGCGCATCCTGGAACTGGAGCAGAAAGCCTACGAGCTGGCAGGGCAGCCGTTCAACCTCGGCTCGCCCAAGCAGATCGGCGAGATCTTCTTCACCAAGCTGGAACTGCCGGTGGTGAAAAAGACCCCGAGCGGCGCGCCATCGACCGATGAGGAAGTGCTGCAAAAGCTGGCGGAAGATTATCCGCTGCCGAAAGTGCTGCTGGAATACCGCGGCATGGCCAAGCTCAAGTCGACCTATACCGACAAGCTGCCAAAGATGATCAACAGGCTGACCGGCCGCGTGCATACCAACTATGCCCAAGCGGTGGCGATCACAGGCCGCCTGGCGTCCAACGATCCCAACCTGCAGAACATTCCGGTGCGTACCGCCGAAGGCCGCCGCATCCGCGAAGCATTCATCGCGCCGCCTGGCGCGCACATCGTGTCGGCCGACTACTCGCAGATCGAGCTGCGCATCATGGCCCATATTTCAGGCGATGAAGCGATGCTGCGCGCCTTCCACGAAGGCGAAGACATCCACCGCGCCACCGCCGCCGAGATCTTCGGCGTGGCGCCAGCCGATGTGCAGCCGGAGCAGCGCCGTTATGCCAAGGTGATCAATTTCGGCCTGATCTACGGCATGAGCGCCTTCGGCCTGGCGGCAAACCTTGGCATCGACCGCACCGCCGCGCAGAACTACATTGACCGCTATTTCGCCCGCTTTGCCGGCGTCAAGCGCTACATGGACGAAACCCGCGCCGAAGCCAAGGCGCAAGGTTATGTGCAGACCGTGTTCGGCCGCCGCTTGTGGCTGCCGGAGATCAACTCGCCAAATGGCCCGCGCCGCCAGGGCGCCGAACGCGCGGCGATCAATGCGCCGATGCAGGGCACGGCGGCGGACCTGATCAAGCTGGCCATGATCGCGGTGCAGGACTGGATCGAGCGCGAAGGACTGGCGACCAAGATGATCATGCAGGTGCATGACGAGCTGGTGCTGGAAGTGCCGGACGCCGAACTGGCCTTGGTCAAGGACATGCTGCCGAAGCTGATGGCCGGCGTGGCCGAACTCAAGGTGCCGCTGGTGGCCGAAGTGGGCGTTGGCTGCAACTGGGAAGAAGCCCACTAAGCCGACTGGTAGCCCTCGAGCCGTTGTTTTGCCTGTGCCATTTCCTGTGGGGCTGACAGAATTTGGCAATCGGGTTGACAATTTTTGTCATATTCAGGCTGCTGCAATTGTCATTCAATTAATATTCCCAACAATTAAACCGCATGCAGGATTTGCAAAACGACGCCAAAGCGCTGATTGGCCCAGCAGAAGGCATGGATCGCCGCGATTTCATCAAGGCTGCCTTGGGCACCGGTTTCGCCACCGCTGTGATGCCGGTGCAGGCGCAAACCGTGATCAGCACGGATACCACGGGCCTGACTGCCGGCACCATCCAGATCCAGGTCGGCGGGCAAACCGTCCCGGTCTACCGCGCCCAGCCGGAAGGCAAGACCAGGCTGCCCGTGATTCTTGTTGTTTCTGAAATTTTCGGCGTCCACCAGCACATTGCCGACGTGACGCGCCGCTTGGCCAAGGCGGGATACCTGGCGCTGGCGCCGGACCTGTTCGTGCGCCAGGGTGACGCAAGCCGCGAGCAATCCATCGCTGACCTGATGGCTAACATCGTCCGCAAGACCCCCGATGCTGACGTGATGGGCGATCTGGATGCCGTTGTGGAGTGGGCGCACACTAACGGCGGCGATGCCAGCCGGCTGGGTATCACCGGCTTTTGCTACGGCGGCCGCATCACCTGGCTGTACAGCCACCACAACCCGCAAGTCAAAGCCGGCGTCGCCTGGTATGGCCGCCTGGTGGGGGAACGCACTGCCGCCTGGCCCGCGCTGCCGGTCGACATTGCGCCAACCCTGAAAGTGCCGGTACTGGGGCTGTACGGCGGCAAGGACCAGGGCATCACGCTTGCTTCGGTGGAGCAGATGCGCGCCGCCCTGGCGCAAGGAAGCGGCAAATCCACCATCCACGTCTATCCCGATGCCCCGCACGGCTTCAACGCAGACTACCGTCCGGAATATCGCCCGGACGCGGCGCAGGATGGCTGGCAGCGCACGCTAGCGTGGTTCCAGGCCCACGGCGTGGCCTAAGTTAGCGAAAAATGCTGCAGGGCGGTAAAATGCCCGGTTTGCACGCGAAGGAAGCACCATCGACCCCGTCCTGACCTCCATCCTGCTGGCCACCACGATTGCCGGCGTTGCCAGTATCACGGCAGCGGCGGTGTTTTCGTTCGCCCTGCTGTCGAAGGTGGTCGAAAAGATGGTCAGCCTGTCGGTCGGCATCATGCTGTCGACCTCGCTGCTGCACGCGCTGCCGGAAGCGTTTGAATCGGGCACCGACCCGCGCCACCTGTTCGGTGCGCTGCTGGCCGGCCTGCTGGCCTTCTTCCTGCTTGAAAAGCTGGCAATCTTGCGCCATTCGCACCATCACGAGCATGACGGCCACCACCACCATCACGGCCACGACAAGGCGGAAGCCGGCCGTGCAGGCTGGATGATCCTGCTGGGCGACGGCATGCACAATTTCACCGATGGCATCCTGATCGCGGCGGCCTTCCTGGCCAACCCGCAGCTTGGCATCGTCACTGGGGTAGCCATCATCGCCCATGAAATCCCGCAGGAAATCGGCGATTTCATCGTGCTGCTCAATGCCGGCTTTTCACGCACCCGGGCCTATGTCTACAACCTGCTGTGCAGCCTGTTGTCCGTCGCCGGCGGGGTGCTTGGCTACTACACGCTGGACAAAGCTACCAACCTGATCCCCTTCGTGCTGGTGTTTGCCTCATCGGGTTTCATCTATATCGCGGTCAGCGACTTGATGCCGCAAATGCAACGCCGCGCCACCATGCGCGAAACCATCCCCCAAGTTGTCTTAATTGCACTTGGTGTTGTAATTGTGCTTTTCCTGACCGCCGGTGCGCACAATACGCACTGATTAGTTACGTGCGGGCATCATTTTTGCTACGCTACGGGGGATAGGAGATCCACATGCAAGAAACTTCGACCGAACACCACACTGCCGATGCCCTGATGGCTGCGTTCCAACGCGGCGCCGGGGTGCAACCGAACTGGCAACTCACGCCAGAATTCATGGAAATGCTGGGAAAACTGGTCGGTACCTCGATCAGCGGTGCGCATAGCCTGCTGCTGAATCGCGCTGAGCTCAAGCGCAATATCCACGCCGACGCAACGGTCGTCGTCGTACGCAACAACAATCCCCTGAAGTTCCTGCCTGACAGCCAGGCTGCCAAGACCCAGATGCTGCGCAAGAAAATGCCTGGCTTCATGGGCCCGGTGGAAGCGCTGGAAGATGCCTTTGCCGACCTCTCCGCCCACCAGGCCTGCGTCAAAGCCGGCATGGAGGGCGCCGTGGCGGAAGCGTTGACGCGCCTTTCGCCGAAAGCGGTCGAGGAGCAGCAGAAGCGCAGCGTGCTGGGCACGGTGCTGCCGCTGGCGCGCAAGGCCGCCCTGTGGGATAGCTACCGCGCCAGGCATGCAGACCTGGCCAAGGCCTGCGAGTCCAACTTCAACGGCACGCTGGGCGATGCTTTCCTGAGCGCCTATGAGCGCCGCCAGGACGAGATGGAATAAGGGAGTCAGCCATGGCCGATATGCCCCAGCGCATTGCGCTCAGCGTCGCGGAGGTTTCCTCCGTCGGCGGACGTGCATCCAACCAGGATGCCATTGGCCGTGCCGAGCGCGGTGAACTGGTGTGCTTCGTGGTCTCCGACGGCGCGGGCGGCCATGAGGGAGGCGAAATCGCCTCCCAGATCGTGGTGCAGGCGGTTTTGTCCAACTTTGGCGCGCGGCCCGACTTCAGCGCCGACGCCACGCCGGCCATGGTGGCCGAAGCGGCTATTGCGGTGGCCCGCAGCAAGAGGGAGCGCCCGGCGCTGCAGGGCATGAGCGCCACGGTGGCGCTGGCGCTGGTCGATCGTGCCGGCGCCCAGGCGACGTGGGCGCATATGGGCGACACCCGCATCTACCTGTTCCGCCGCGGGCGCCTGCTGCATGCCACGCGCGACCACAGCATGGTGCAGCAGATGATCGACGCCGGCCTGGCCGCCGGCGCCGACCCGCGCAGCCATCCCAAGCGCAATGTGCTGTATGCTGCCATTGGCACTGAGAACGAAGTGCAGCCGTCCGTGATGCCGCCGATGGCGCTGCGCGCGGGCGACGCGATCCTGATCTGCACCGACGGCCTGTGGGAATGGGTCGCCGAGCCGCAGATGGAGTTGTTGCTGGCGAAAGCGGGCAGCGCGCAGGAATGGCTGTCCGCCATCTGCACCCTGGCCGACGAGCGCGCGGGCCTGGTGCACAAGGCCCGCGATAATTTCAGCGCGCAGGCAATTTTTATCGGTGAAGCTCCATGAACAAAGCAGTCGAACTGCCTAACAGCCTGCCAATCGGCACCCGCGTCGCGGAATTCGAGATCCGCGAAGTGATCGGTGAAGGCGGTTTCGGCATCGTCTACCTCGCCTTCGACCACTCGCTGCAACGCACGGTGGCCATCAAGGAATACATGCCGTCGGCGTTGGCCGCGCGCGCCAACGATCACACGGTGACGGTGCGCTCCAAGCGCCATGCGGAAGCATTCGAGGCCGGCTTGCGCAGCTTCATCAACGAAGCGCGCTTGCTGGCGCAATTCGACCACCCGGCGCTGGTCAAGGTGTACCGCTTCTGGGAATCGAATGGCACGGCCTACATGGCCATGCGCTATTACGAAGGGAGCACTTTCAAGGCGGTGATTCGCGACAATCCGGAGCTGGTGAACGAAGCCTGGCTCAAGCGACTGCTGCAGCCGGTGCTGGGCGCGCTGGAAGCGCTGTATGCGGCCAAGATCCTGCACCGCGACGTTTCGCCGGAAAACATCATGATCCAGCCGGATGGCCAGCCGGTGCTGCTCGACTTCGGCGCGGCGCGCCAGATCGTGCAGGACATGGCACAGTCGCTGACCGTGATCCTGAAGCCGGGCTTTGCGCCGGTCGAACAGTATGCCGATGACGAATCGATGCGCCAGGGCCCGTGGACCGATATCTATTCTCTGTCGGCCGTAATGTACGCCGCCATCACCGGCAAGGCGCCGCCGGCAGCGGTGGCGCGCATGCTGAATGACCCGATCGAGCCGCTGGCGATCAGCGGGCGCGAAGGCTACAGCAACCAGTTCCTGGAAGCGATCGACCGCGGCATGGCCGTGCGTCCGGAGATCCGGCCGCAATCGATCGCCGAATTTTCCTCGCTGCTTGGTTTTGACGCTGCTGCGCCGGCCGCGGCGCCCGCCGCCGAGGGCAGCAATGCAGCAGCCGACGCCGCTGCCGACGGCGCAAATGCCAGCGCCGCCGGCGACGCCAGCGCAGCGCCAGAGAGTGCGCCGCGCCGCCATCGTTCGCGCTCGGCCCGCAATGCCGAGAAAGGCGGGCCGGCAGCAAGCGAAGCCAGCGCCAGTTCAAGCCCGAGCGCCAGTTCGCCGTTCGACTCCGGCTCGCGCTCGAGCCGCAACAAGACCAGCAGCAAATCGGGCAGCAAGTCGGGCCGGCAGGCAATGCCGGTCGCACGCAGCTCGCGCCCGTCAAACAATATGATCGCTGGCGGCCTTGTCGTGCTGGCTTTGCTCGTTGGCGGCATTTCGTGGCTGGCCGACGGCAGCCCGGTCAAGCCGGCCGCGCCGGAAGTAGCCAGCGCGCAGGTGCCGGCCGCTGGCAGTGCCGGCAGCGAAGCGCCGGCCAGCGCAGCATCGGCCGGCACAGAATCGGCCAGCGCGATTGCCGCAGCCAGCACGCCGCCTGCCGAGCCACAGCTTGCAGTTGCCGGCAGCAGCACTAATGCAGCGTCGACCTCCGGCGCCGCGCCGGTCGCGGCACAGGCGGCATCGGCCGGCGCAGCGCCAGGCGCCGCAGCCGCGAGCGCAGAAGCTGCCGCGCCGACTACCGGCACGCTCAGCATCGCTGTGCAGCCCTGGGCTACAATCTACGTCGACGGCGTCCAGAAAGGCATCACACCGCCTTTGAAGAAACTGACGCTGCCGCTGGGCGAGCACGAAGTGCGCCTCGAGAACCCCAACTTCCAAGCCTATGTCCAGAAAGTTAATGTGGACGCCAGGAAGCCGGTCACCATCAAGCATGACTTTGCACAATGAAGAATAAGATTTTCCTGATCGCGGCCGCGCTGGTGCTGGCCGGCTGCGAATCCTTCGGGCCACTGCACGACAAGCCGGCGCACCCACCTGCAACGGCCAAGGAAGCGGCGCCGGCGCCGGTCAAGAAGGCCAGCCCGCCCCCTCCGCCAGCGGAGCCTGAAGTGCCCGATGCGCGCAAGGCGCTCAACGCGGGCATCGAGATGTACAAGGCCGGCAATTTCAACGGCGCGATCAAGCAGCTCACCGGACCGGAACTGGCCAATGCGGAAAAGCCGCTGCAGGTGGAAGCGCTCAAGTACACCGCCTTCAGCTACTGCGTCACCAACCGCGCCACGCTGTGCCGCCAGCAGTTCGCCAAAGCCTTCAAGCTGGACAGGTCCTTCGACCTGAGCCCGGGCGAAAAAGGCCATCCTCTGTGGACGCCTTCTTTCGAACGCGCCCGTAAGGAAGCCGCAAAAAAAAAGTAGTTGCTAATGAACGACGCGCAATGACGGGGTGTGACGCAGCAAGTTCATGATCTCTTCATCCCGGAAGCCATTCTGCTTCAGGAAGATCCAGGCATGAATGCTGCCCGCCTCCACGTTGATGCGCATGGCAATCTGGACGATGTCCTGGGTCTCGAATTGCGCGGCCGCCAATTCTGTTCTGATTTTCATATTTTTGCTCTCGCAACAAGTTCGTTATCCCCGACGAACTCCCAAGAACATAGTCACACGTTCCCATGCAAATTTCCAACGAAAAGCGAGCTGTTGCGGCAAGCACGCCACGTTGTAATACAGTTGTCACAATCTTTCCATAGGCTGGCATCATGATTTGGACAATGTTGAATACCTGGTACGCCCAGCGTCTCATGCAGCGCTCGCGGCACGGCAAGGCCCTCAAGGAACTACCGCCCGGCCTGTACAATTACTGGAAAAGCAGCGCACGTCTCGAATACCACGGCATCCCGACGGATGCCGTTTTTTTTGCCCGATCCGCGATTGGCCTGCTCGACTTTTTCGAATGCGCCGCACAGGGCAGGACGCCATGCGCCTTGCCCTCGAAGGCCGCCGACTCGGTCTGGCATGCCTGGCTGCGCCTATCGCCGCTCAAGCTGGAAGCGTTCTGCCGCAAGCACTTTGGTCGCGTGGTGCCGCATGTGGAAGGTTCTGCCATGGGCGGCAACCTGGATGAAGCGCTGGCGGTCTGCCTGGTCAGGGCGCGCCATGCGGAAGGACTGAACCGCGAAGGACCGCGGCTGCCGTCGCTCTTCCTGTTGGACAAGAAGCTGAATATGCCGCTTGGCTATGGCTACTCGGTCAAGCACGGACAGCCGGGTTACAGCCAGCTCGACGCACGAGGCCGGTTCGACCCAAACATCAACTGCCAACCGCAGATGGCTGCCGCCGGCTTGCTGACAGCGGGCCTGATCACGACCGCACAGTTCAACGACTTCGAGCAACGCGCCCGGCAGCAGGCTGCGAGCAGTGACAGCAGCGGCAGCAGTTGCGGCTCCGGCTGCGGCAGTTCGGTCGACTGCAGCGATGCCTCAAGTTCCAGTTGCGACAGCGGAGGCAGCAGCTGCGGCAGCAGTTGTGGCAGCAGCTGCGGCGGAGGCGGCGACTAACGCTACGCTCGAGCCCGTGTCACACCCTGGGGTCACACCCCAAGTGTGACACGGGCTCGGCTGTTCACGCAGATGAGGCCGTGTCACTGTCGGGGTGTGACCCCATGGTGTGACACGGGCTGGGCCGTGGGATTTCAGGCGGGGCCGGTGGCGACGGGACGGGTGCTGTCGGCGCACCATTCGGACCAGGAGCCGGGGTACAGCGCGGCACCTGGCAGGCCGGCGATTTCCAGTGCGAGCAGGTTGTGGCAGGCGGTGACGCCGGAGCCGCATTGCATCACGGCGCTGGCCGGCGCGCCGACTATCTGCTGCAGTTCCTGTTTCAGCACTGCGGGCTCTTTGAAGCGGCCGTCGGCTTGCAGGTTGTCCTTGAAGAAGCGGTTGCGCGCGCCGGGGATATGGCCGCCTACCGGGTCGATCGTTTCGTTCTCGCCGCGGAAGCGGTCGTTGGCGCGGGCGTCGACGACTTGCAGGCGTTTCGTGTCGAGATTTTCAAGCAGCTCGCCGACCGTTGCCGTGCGCACCAGCGTTGCCTGGTCGGCGAGCTTGCCGCGCGGGCGCTCGGTGATCGTCGTCACCAGGGGCTGGCCGGCGGCGCTCCACGCTGCCAGGCCGCCGTCGAGCACCGCTACCGCGCCATGCCCGACCCAGCGCAGCAGCCACCACAGGCGCGCTGCGTACATGCCGCCGTGTGCATCGTAGGCGACGACTTGCGTGTCGTCGTTGATGCCCCAGCGGCGCAGGGTTTCCAGCAGCGCTGCGCGTTCCGGCAGCGGATGGCGGCCGCGGAACACGCCTTCGGCGTCCTTCTTGGGGCCCGACAGGTCGGTGTCGATATTGGCGAATTGGGCGTTCTGGATGTGGCCTTTGGCAAAGGCATCGCGGCCGAAAGCGGGATTCATCAGGTCGTGGCGGCAGTCGAGGATGATCCATTGCGGGTCGTCCAGGTGCTGCGCAAGGGTGTTGGCGTCAATCAGGGTGGTATGCATGCAGTTTCCTTCAGTGTCGCTGGCAATGCTGGCGACTATAGCAGCTTAGCTCCGCGCATGACAGCGCGTGGGGCCGCCTGCTCAGACTTCACTGGCAATCGGGTCGGTTTCGGAAATGGCCTTGCCGCGATCCGTGCTGCGTGTGTTGTAGAACGTCGCGGCCACGCCGGACAGCAGGATGATCGCCATGCCTACCCAGCTTAACCAGCCGAAGCTGTCGCTGAACAGCAGGACGCCCCAGATGCTGGAGAACACAATCCCGGTGTACTGCAGGTTGGCTACCACCAGCGTCTTGCCGAGGCGGTAGGCGCGCGTCATTGCCACTTGCGCGGCGGTGGCGCACAGCCCCACGCCCAGTATCAGCAGGATGCTGCGCGAGTTGTCCAGCGGGTGCCAGTGCCAGCCGCTTTCCAGCAGGTGTCCGCTGAAACCGGCGAAGAGGTTGGTCACGCTGAAGAAGAACACCACGCGCGATTCGGGTTCGCCCGCCAGGCCCAGCTTGCGCACCTGCATATAGGCCATGGCCGACAGCACGGAGGAGCCGAGCGCCATCAGGGCCGGGCCCAGCTGGTTGGCGTCAAAGGCCGGCTGCAGCAGGCAGGTGACGCCGACAAAGCTCATGCCGACCGCCATGATCAGCGGCCATTCGACGCGGTTTTTCTGGTGCCACCAGCCATGCGCGAACAGCCACACGGCGATCCAGATCGGCGCCATGTAATTAAGCGTCATGGCCGTGGCCAGGGGGAGCTTGGCGATGGTGTAGTACCAGATCCAGAGGGAGAGCACGCCGACTGCGCCGCGCCAGAGGTGGGCCAGCGGCATGGTGGTCTTGAGGGTGCCGCCTTGCAGGCGCAGCATGGTGAACAGGATGATCATGCCGATCACTCCGCGGTACATCACCATTTCGGATACGCTGAATTCGTCGGACGCCAGTTTCACGCACACCCCCATGGCGGCGAACAGGAAACTGGCAACTAACATCCAGAGTGATTGCATCAGATGTCCAGTTTGCTCCGGTACCATTCATGGAAGTGCTGCATGCCGTCTTCCATCGGCGATTGGTAAGGGCCGGCGTCGTTTTCGCCGCGTTCCATGAGGATCTTGCGGCCGGCGTCCATGCGGGCGCCGATTTCATCGTCCTCGACGCAGGTTTCCATGTAGGCTGCGCGTTCGGCTTCGATGAATTCGCGTTCGAACAGCACGATTTCTTCCGGATAGTAGAACTCCACCACGTTGCGGGTGCGGTTCGGGCCTTCCGGCCACAGGGTCGATACCACCAGCACGTGCGGGTACCATTCGACCATGATGTTCGGGTACAGGGTGAGCCAGATCGCGCCGTGCTTCGGCGGTTCGCCGTTGCGGAACTTGAGCAGCTGCTCGTGCCATTTCTGGTAGGTGTCGGAGCCGGACTTCTTCAGGCCCCGGTTCACGCCCACGGTCTGCACGCTGTAGTCCTGGCCGAATTCCCAGCGCAGGTCGTCGCAGGTGACGAAGCTGCCCAGGCCCGGGTGGAACGGCTCGACGTGGTAGTCCTCCAGGTAGACCTCGATGAAGGTCTTCCAGTTGTAGTCGCAGTGGTGCACTTCCACGTGGTCCAGCATGTAGCCGCTGAAATCCAGGTCCTTCGTGACCGACAGGGCGCCCAGCTTGTCCATCACGTCGTAGCCGTTCTGCTCGAACAGCAGGCCGTTCCAGTTCTGAAGCCTGGCTTTCGGCAGGTTCAGGCACGGGGTGTCCGGGAAGTGCGGCGCGCCAATCAGCTCGCCCTTCAGGTCGTAGGTCCAGCGGTGCAGCGGGCAGACGATGGTGTCGGCATTGCCGCGGCCATTGAACATCAGCGCCTGGCGGTGGCGGCAGACGTTGGACAGCAGTTCGATGCCGTTGGCATTGCGGACCAGCATGCGGCCTTCATTTTCAGCCGCCAGCGTGGCAAAGTCGCCGATATTCGGCACCATCAGCTCGTGGCCGACGTAGCGCGGGCCTTTCTTGAACAGTTCCTGCATTTCACGCTGCAGCAGCGTTTCGTCAAAATAGACGTTGACCGGAAGTTGCGCGTTCGAACGCGCCAGCTTGGCGTGGCTACCCAGATCGGACATCCAAACCCCCCTTAATTAAATATCAAACCAAGAAGAGAAAGATCCGTAAAGACCTGAATTCAGATTATAAAAACGGTATTTCGGACAGAACCGGAGATTATAGCGCGGAATAGGCTATCTTCGCTGAACTTTCTGGGGTGGAGCGCCCCGCAGGCGGCGTGAATGTAATTGCAACGTTTCCGCCTGTTTAGAGGCCGCTTTTTAGACCGGATACAGGAGTTTGTTCTAAAATAGCGGGCTACACTAGTGTTATATAGCTTTATGACCAAGAAAATGAATGCGCCCGCCACCTTTGAGGAAGCGATGGCCGAACTGGCCCAGCTGGTCAGCCAGATGGAAGCCGGCCAACTGCCGCTGGAAGCTTCGGTGGCCGCCTATGCGCGCGGCTCCGAACTGGTGAAGTTCTGCGCCGGCCAGCTCGACAAGGTCGAAGCCCAGGTCAAGGTGCTCGAAGGCGATATGCTCAAGCCTTTCGCCGAAGGCGAGGAGGCAGCCCAATGAGCGCATCGTTCCAGGACTGGATGAAGACCATCCAGGCCGGCATGGAGCAGGACTTGTCGTCCTACCTGCCTGCCGAAGATGTAGTTCCAACCAAGCTGCATGCCGCCATGCGCTATGCCGTGCTCGATGGCGGCAAGCGCGTGCGTCCGCTGCTGGTGCATGCTGCCGGCGCCTTGTCTGGCGCCGATGCACAGGCCCTGAGCCGCGCCGCCGCCGCCTTGGAAATGATCCACGCGTATTCGCTGGTGCATGACGACATGCCCTGCATGGACGACGACGCGCTGCGCCGCGGCAAGCCGACCGTGCACGTGGCTTATGACGAAGCCACCGCGCTGCTGGTGGGCGATGCGCTGCAGGCGCAAGCCTTCGGCGTGCTGGCCGGCGTCGAATCGGTGCCGCCGCAACGCCTGGTCGGCATGCTGCGCCTGCTGGCCGATGCCGCCGGTTCGGCCGGCATGTGCGGCGGCCAGGCCATCGACCTCGATAGCGTGGGCGTCAGCCTGACGCTGGAACAGCTCGAGCGCATGCACCAGCTGAAGACCGGCGCGCTGTTGCGTGCCTCGGTCGTGCTGGGCGCGATGGCTGGGAAGGACTTGACGGATGCCGAGCTGGCGGCCCTGCACGATTATTCGCGCGCCATCGGCCTGGCCTTCCAGGTGGTGGACGATGTGCTCGACGCGACGGCCGATTCGGTCACGCTGGGCAAGACGGCAGGCAAGGATGCGGCGGACAACAAGCCGACTTACGTATCCATCCTCGGCCTGGAACCATCGATCGCCCTGGCGGAAAAACTGCGGCAGGATGCGCACGCTGCGCTGGCGCCGTTCGGAGAACAAGCTCTGCGCCTGCGTGAACTCGCAGACCTGATCGTGCAGAGGAAAGCTTAAAATGAAACTGCTTGAAACCATCAATAACCCGGCCGACCTGCGCAAGCTGGCTCGCCACCAGCTTACGCCGCTGGCCGAAGAACTGCGCAGCTTCCTGCTCGATTCCGTGTCCAAGACCGGCGGCCACCTGTCCTCCAACCTGGGCACGGTGGAACTGACCGTCGCGCTGCACTACGTGTTCAACACGCCGCAGGACCGCATCGTGTGGGACGTGGGCCACCAGACCTATTCGCACAAGATCCTGACCGGCCGCCGCGACCAGTTCCATACGCTGCGCCAGTTGAACGGCATTTCCGGCTTCCCGCGCCGCGTGGAATCGGAATACGACACCTTCGGCACCGCGCACTCCTCGACCTCAATTTCCGCCGCGCTGGGCATGGCCCTGGGCGCCAAGATCAAGGGCGAGCACCGCCACGCGATCGCCGTGATCGGCGACGGCTCGATGACCGCGGGCATGGCGTTCGAAGCGCTGAACAACGCCGGCGTGGAAAAGGACTGCAACCTGCTGGTGATCCTGAACGACAACGACATGTCGATCTCGCCCCCGGTCGGTGCACTGAACCGCTACCTGGCGCGCCTGATGTCGGGCCAGTTCTATGCAGCAGCCAAGAACGTCGGCAAGTCCGTGCTGCCAGGCCCGCTGCTGGAAGTGGCCAAGCGCCTGGAAGAACACGCAAAAGGCATGGTGGTTCCAGCCACCATGTTCGAAGAGCTGGGATTCAACTACATCGGCCCGATCGACGGCCATGACCTCGATTCGCTGATCCCGACGCTGCAGAACATCAAGCAGCTCAAGGGTCCGCAGTTCCTGCACGTGGTGACCCGCAAGGGCCAGGGCTACAAGCTGGCCGAGGCCGAGCCTATCCTGTACCACGGTACCGGCAAGTTCAATCCGGCCGAAGGCATCAAGCCTGCGCTGGCGCCTTCCAAGAAAACCTATACCGAAGTGTTCGGCGACTGGCTGTGCGACATGGCCAAGGCCGACAAGCGCCTGGTGGCGATTACGCCGGCCATGCGCGAGGGCTCGGGCATGGTGCGCTACGAGAAAGAGCACCCGGACCGCTACTTCGACGTCGGCATCGCCGAGCAGCATTCGGTGACCTTCGGCGCCGGCCTGGCCTGCGAAGGCTTGAAGCCGGTGGTGGCGATCTACTCGACCTTCCTGCAGCGCGCCTACGACCAACTGATCCACGACGTGGCGCTGCAAGACCTCGACGTGACCTTTGCGCTGGACCGCGCGGGCCTGGTGGGCGCCGACGGCGCCACCCACGCCGGCAATTACGACCTGGCCTACCTGCGCTGCATCCCGAACATGGTGGTGATGGCGCCGTCCGACGAGAACGAATGCCGCCAGATGCTGACGACCGCTTACCAGCATCCTGGTCCTGCGGCCGTGCGTTATCCGCGCGGCGTCGGCATCGGCGCGACCATTGTCCAGGAACTGACAACGCTGCCGATCGGTAAAGGCGAAATCCGCCGCAAGGGCCAGAAGATCGCGATCCTGGCTTTTGGTTCGATGGTGGCCCCGGCCATGGGCGCGGCCGAACTGCTGAACGCCACCGTGGCCAATATGCGCTTCGTGAAGCCGCTGGACGTGGAACTTGTCAAGCAACTGGCGGCCGACCACGATGTCCTGGTGACGGTGGAAGAGGGCTGCATCATGGGCGGCGCAGGCGCCGCCGTGGCCGAAGCCCTGGCGGCCGAAGGCATCATCAAGCCGCTCCAGATGCTCGGCCTGCCGGACAAGTTCATCGACCACGGCGACCCGGCCAAGCTGCTGGCGCTGGTGGGCCTGGATGCGGCCGGCATCGCGGCCTCGATCAAGGGACGTTTCGGCGACGAACCGCGCCTGGTGGTCAACAACGGCTGATCACGCACAGCCTGCAAGGGACGGCAAGAGGCGAGGGATGCTGGCCGGGCTCCGGAGTTCAGCCAGCTTGGCGGGCGCTGAGTGCCTATTGGTGATTGACCCCGAGGTGCTGCACGGGTTCAACCCGGCAGCGCTGGATGCCTCGATCCGGCGCGCCGCGCCTTAGGGCAGGCGTGCCACGCGCAGCGTTGGGGCTTCCTTGTCGCGTGCATCAAGCATGAAGGCGTAGCGGCCGGCGCTTTCCACTTTCAGGTGCAGGCGCTTGCCCTGTTTGGCCAGCGGCACGGCTACACCGTCCGCCAGCTGCTGTTCCGGCGCCGGCGCGCCAAGGCTGATTGCGGCCAGGCCGCGCGTGCCGACCTTGAATGAATGTGAGCCCTTGTCCAGGTCCAGTTCTGCGGCGTAGATGCCTTCCTCAACCCTGCGCAGCGGATTGCGCGAAGCCCAGTCGCTCATGGAGCCGGTCACGAAAAGCGTTTGCAGCCAGGGGTTGGCTTTTTCTTCAGGCGTCAACTCCGGCGCGTAACGCAGCTCGATGCGGGCTTCGTTCGACCAATCGCTTTCGCCGATCGGCGAGCGAAAGCTGAAGTCGCCGGTGTCGATCTGTTCGCGGCGCTCGCCGTCGGTGATTTCGGCGCTTTCAAGCGGGCGCAGGCTGCGGAAGGCGAACCTGATCTTCTTCTTGTCAAAGCTCATGTCGCACCAGTTGGTCGTCATGGCGACAGTGTTGACGAACAGCTTCATCATCAGGCCCATTTCCTTCTTGGCGATGGCGATCATCACCTGGCATTCCAGGCGCAGGTCGCCCAGGCGACGGACGTTTTCCGGCAAGCCTGGCGTGCGGATATCGGGGTAGCCTTTCAGCACGCCTTTCTTGCGGTTCAGTATCAGGTCTGCATCGTCATCGATTGCCGATTGCACGCGTGGCACGGCGAAGGTGCCGTCTTGGGCGATGGGGACCGGGATCGGTTCGCCGTTGCCGACAATGCGCAGGTAGAGTGCATCGCCGGCAAGCTGCTCCTGGCCCTCGCGCCCAGTCAGCCGGAAGCGCAGCTCCGGCACCGATGGCGCCAGCGCGTGGTGCTCCTCGAATGCATCGAGGCCGGCCACGACGGCGCGGTAGGACTTCATGTCCGGATTCTTTACGCCCTGTACCTCGACGCTTGGAGGCGTCTCCTGGGCCGCAGCGCCACCGGCCGCAAACGCGACTGCGATGGCAAAAACATATTGTTGAAATTTTCGCATCTGCGCAGTCTAGCAAAATTCCGTCAAATCTTGTGCCTGCGGTGAGTGTCGCCTAAATTGGTATAAATAGTTTATTCCAATCGTGGGAGCGAAATGCGCTATCTCCTGCTCGCACTGCTGGTCTTGGCCTCGCAAGCCATGGCGCAGGTTCCCGAATCCGGCCGCTGGCAGGAATTGCGTTTTTCCGCCGAAGAAGTCGAGCAACAGGCGGAGAGCCAGTATATCGAGCAGACGGTGTCGCTGGCTGCGGCTGGCCGGCTTGACCGCGACAAGGTCCTGCTGCTGCGCGTGAAGGGCATCGCCGATGGACTGGTGCGCGCAGCCAGCGCGCTAAGGCCCGCTGCTGCGGGATGGTCGTGGGAAGTCCACGTTACCGACGATCCGGCTGTGGAAGCCGAAAGCCAGGCCGGCGGAAAATTGTTGGTCGGCAGCCTGTTTGTCGAACGCCTTCGGCTGAATGATGGCGAACTGGCGGTCCTGCTTGCGCATGAAATTGCCCACGTCGTCGCAGAACACGAGCGCGAAACCCTGTCGGAGGCCTTGCTCGACAGCCGGCGCGATTTGCCGCTCGATGTGGTTCTGGAGCGGTTGGCCTCTGACGTGCCCCTGCAATTTCGCCTGTCCAAACTCGCCGCGATCCAGGAGCGGGAGGCTGACCAGCTTGGCATGCTGATCGCCTATCGCGCGGGCTGGCCATGCGCGGACATGCTGACCTTTTACCGCAAGCTTGCCGCCGATTCCACCGCCTCAACCGTGCTCGCCAGCCACCCCAGTGGCGCCACCCGCCTGAGCCTTGCCAAAGGCATGTCGCGCTTGCTGGGCGATTAAAGCAGCGGCGCGTGCCATTTCGGCATAGCCAGCGTCGCTGGGGTGCAGGTGGTCGCCAGAGTCGAATTCGGGGCGCAGGCGGGATGGGTGTGCAGGGTCTTGCAGCAGGTGGTCGAAATCGATGATGGCGTCGAATTCACCGCTGTGGCGGATCCACTCATTGACTTCGCGGCGCACGCGGTCCTTGGCGGGCGAGTAGTGGCCGGCGTAGGGCGTGCCTTGCAGGGCGTCTTCGAAGGGCAGCAGCGTGCCGCCGACGATGCGCACTTGCCGGGCGCGTGCGGCGGCGATCAGCTTGCGGTAGCCGGCAATCATGGCGCCGGCCGTGACTGGCGGCTCGTTCGGGGCGAATGCGCTGCCAGGCCAGCCGATGTCGTTGATGCCCAGCAGGACGATCACCGTGTCCACGCCTGGTTGCGACAGCACATCCCGCTCGACGCGCGCAGCCGCCTTTTCGCCCATGCCATCCGCCAGCAGCCGCGCCCCGGAAATGCCGGCATTGACCACGGCGACGCCCTCGGCGCGCTCGGCCAGCTGGTCGGGCCAGCGGAGGTTGCGGTCGGGTGTGGAGCCGTTGCCGTCGGTGATTGAATCTCCGAGAGCGACGACGGTGCGTCGCGCTGGGCCGGAGACTTGCAAGGCACTCAGGAAGGTGCGGCCAGCCAGCGCTTGCGCACCCGGCAGCTCGGCGGCAGCGGCCCAGTTGCCGGGCGCCGCAAAGGCCGTTTGCTGCGCCCCCCAGTGGAAAGTCGTGAGCGGAGAGCGTTGCGGCAGCCAGGTGGAAATTGACAGGCGCTGGCGGGCGCCGACCGCCAGCGGGGCCGCGTCGCTGGTGACCGTCTGTCCCGGTGCAATTGTCACGCTGCGCTGGCCGCCAAAGGTCAGTTGCACGCCTGCGCCATCCTGCTGCGACGTAGCCGCGCGCGACGGTTCGCCGCGGGTCGGCGCCAGCCGCACTTCGCCGACCACGAGCGGCGCGCTGCCATAGCGATTGGAATAGCTGACGCGAACCTGCTCGCCGCCGACGCTGGTGCGAACGACCTCGCGCACTGTCTGCGCCTCCAGCGACGGCGGCATCATGGTGGGCAAGGCGAATTCGGCGCCCCAGGCCGGCATCGGCGCAGCGTACCAGCTGGTGCGCCATTCGGCTGCATGGACGGCTGTTGCGGCCAGCAAGGCAGCCAGGGTAAAAGCAAGGCGTTTCATGTGGATTCTCCAGTCAAGTTCGGATGGGGCCATGCTCCCTTATTCCGATGCCGACTGGTAGTCGCGAAAATGGACTATAGTTAAGTCCAAAAAGGAATGATGGATGGACACTTTACGCTCCCTCGAATGCTTCGTGCGTGCCGTTGAACTGGGCAGTCTTTCGGCCGTCGCCCGCGAGCAGCACACCACGCAATCGAATATCAGCAAGGTCGTCGCGGCGCTGGAGGCCGACCTTGGCGTGCGGCTGCTCGAACGCAGCACCGCCAGCCTGTCGCCGACCGTGCCCGGCCGCCGCTTTTACGAACGCGCCCGCGGCGTGCTGGAAGAATATGCCGACGCGGTAGCCGACGTGCGCGGCGAGACGGCTGCCGCCAGCGGCCTGCTGCGCATCAATGCACCGGTGGCCCTGGGGCAGTTCTGCCTCAACGCCTATGTGCAGGACTTCCTGCGGCAATACCCCGCCATTGAAGTTGAACTGATCCTGAACGACCGCATGGCGGACCTGGTGGAAGAGGGCGTGGACATCGCGGTGCGTCTCGGCAGCGACTTGCCGCCGAACGTGATCGCGCGCCGCATCGGGGCTTCGCCGCGCCAGCTGGTGGCCGCGCCGTCCTACCTGAAGACGCACGGCACGCCGCAAACGCCCGCTCAACTGGGCGAGCACGAATACATCCGCTTCGCCTGGTTGAGCAGCGGGGACACGCTCGAATTATCGGATGGGGAGCAAAATGTGACAGTCGCCACGCACGGCCGTTACCGCGTCAACAATGCGCTGGCAATCCGCGATACGCTCGCTGCTGGCGGAGGGATCGGCTTGTGCCCGGAATGGCTGGTGCATGACTTGCTGGCCCAGCGCAAGCTGCGCCGGGTGCTGCGCGGCTGGCGGGGGCCGGCGCAGGAACTGCACCTGCTCTACCCCAGCCGCCGCTACCTGCCGCACCGGGTGCGGCTCATGCTCGACTACCTGCAGCAGCGCTTTGCCGCGCAGGCCGGCTTTTAACCGCGCTTGCGGTCGTGGTGCCACAGCACGTCGCTGCCGCCTGCAAAGCGGTTCAGCACACGCGCCAGCACGAACATCAGGTCCGACAGGCGGTTGACGTACTGGCGCGGGAAGTCGTGGATGGTTTCGCTCTTGCCCAGCGTGACGATGGCGCGCTCGGCGCGGCGGCATACGGTGCGGCACACGTGCGACAGCGCCGCGGCGCGCGAACCGGCCGGCAGGATGAATTCCGTCAGCGCCGGCAGCGTGGCGTTGTACTTGGCCAGCAGCGCATCCAGGCGCTCGACGTGTTCTTCCTTGATCATCTGGTAGCCCGGAATGCACAGCTCTCCACCCAGGTCGAACAGGTCGTGCTGGATCGAGACCAGTTCCTCGCGCATCTCGTCCGGCAGCGCTTCGGCCAGCAGCACGCCGAGGTTGGAGTTCAGCTCATCCACTTCGCCGATGGCCTGGATGCGCACATTGTCCTTGTCCACGCGGGAGCCGTCGCCCAGGCCGGTGGTGCCTTTGTCGCCGGTGCGGGTGGCGATTTTCGAGAGTCGATTACCCATTGCAGCCTCAAATTGTCGTTAACGGTGGCAGGATACGACAAATTACCATTGGTTGGGAGGGGAATTCCGCGTGCTTGCAGGATTTGAACTTACAATGGATCAATGAAAAACAGCACAGCCTTTGTTGCCGCCCTGCGCGCGGCCCTGCCGCCATCGAGCGTGCTGTCGGAAGCGGAAGACACGCGTCCCTATGAGTGCGATGGCCTGTCGGCGTATCGCCAGCTTCCCATGGCGGTTGCCTTGCCGGCTGACGAAGCGCAGGTGCTGGCCGTCCTGCAGGTCTGCCGCGAATTCAATGTGCCGATCGTGCCGCGCGGCGCGGGTACCGGCCTGTCCGGCGGCGCCATGCCGATTGCCGACGGCCTGGTGCTGTCCACCGCACGCATGAACCAGATCGTGCGCATGGACGCCTTTTCACGCACGGCAGTCGTGCAGCCGGGCGTGCGCAACCTCGCCATCTCCGAAGCGGCCGAACCATACGGCCTGTACTATGCGCCCGATCCTTCCTCGCAGATCGCCTGCACCATCGGCGGCAACGTGGCGGAGAATTCTGGCGGCGTGCACTGCCTGAAGTACGGCCTCACCGTGCACAACGTGCTGCGCGTGCGCATGGCAACCATCGAGGGCGATGTGGTGGAGCTGGGCGGCGAGTCCCTCGACGCGCCGGGCCTGGACCTGCTGGCCGCCTTTGTCGGCTCCGAGGGCATGCTGGGCATCGTCACCGAGGTCACCGTCAGGCTGGTGCCCAAGCCCGCCAGTGCGCGCGTCATCATGGCTTCCTTCGACGAGGTTGGCGCAAGCTGCAGCGCAGTGGCTGACGTGATCGCGGCCGGCATCATCCCGGCCGGCCTGGAAATGATGGACCGCACTTCGTCGCGCATGGTCGAACCCTTCGTGCGTGCCGGCTACGATACCGATGCCGCCGCCATCCTGCTGTGCGAAGCCGACGGCACGGTCGATGAGGTCGAGGAGGAAATCGCCCGCATGACGGCCGTGCTGCAGGCGGCCGGCGCCAGTGCGGTACTGGTCTCGAGCAGCGAGCAGGAGCGCCTGAAATTCTGGTCCGGCCGCAAGAACGCCTTCCCGGCAGCAGGGCGCATTTCGCCCGACTATTACTGCATGGATGGCACCATCCCGCGCAAGCAGCTTGCGCGCGTGCTGCTTGGCATTGAGCAGATGGAAGCGAAGTACGGCCTGCGCTGCGCCAACGTGTTTCACGCGGGCGACGGCAACCTGCACCCGCTGATCCTGTTCGATGCCAACCAGCCCGACGAGCTGCATCGCGCCGAAGCTTTCGGCGCCGAGATCCTGGCGCTGTGCGTGGAAGTGGGCGGCACCATCACCGGCGAGCATGGCGTGGGGATTGAGAAGATCGACTCCATGTGCGCCCAGTTCAGCGATGCCGAACTGGTGGCCTTCCTTGCGGTGAAGCGGGCGTTCGATACTTTGACGCTGCTGAATCCGAACAAGGCGATTCCAACGCTGAACCGCTGTGCGGAGTTCGGCAAGATGCATGTGCGTGCAGGCCGTTTGCCGCATGCCGGATTGCCGAGGTTCTGAGATGGATGCGATGCTCGAACAGTTCCGCGCCCGCATCCAGGCTGCCAGCGCCGATGGCACGCGGCTGATGCTGCGCGGCGGCGGCACCAAGGACTGGTATGGGCAGAACGTGGTCGGCGATGTCTTCGATACCCGCGCCTATGCCGGCGTCGTCGAATACGAGCCGACCGAGCTGGTGGTCACGGCACGCTGCGGCACGCCGCTGGCCGACATCGAAGCCTTGCTGGCGCAGCATGGACAGATGCTGGCCTTCGAGCCGCCGCGCTTCGGCGCCGGGTCGACCATCGGCGGCGTGGTGGCCAGCGGCCTGTCCGGCCCGCGCCGCGCCACAGCAGGCGCCTTGCGCGACTTCGTGCTGGGCGCGCAGCTGATGGATGGCCGCGGCGAACTGTTGTCCTTCGGCGGCCAGGTAATGAAGAATGTGGCCGGCTATGACGTATCGCGGCTGCTGGCCGGTTCGCTGGGGACGCTGGGCCTGGTTACCCAGGTGTCCTTGAAGGTGCTGCCCGTGCCTTTCTGCGAGGCGACCATCCGCTTCGAGGTGGACGAAATCAAGGCGCTGCGCATGATGAATGAGTGGGCCGGGCGGCCGTTGCCGGTGTCGGCGACCTGCTGGCATGGCGGGGTGCTGACCGTGCGCCTGTCGGGAGCCCAGGCGGCAGTCAGGGCGGCGCAGGCCGGCATGGGCGGCGAGGCGCTGGCCGATGGCAGCGCGTTCTGGAGCGCCTTGCGCGACCAGCGCGGCGATTTTTTCGCGAGCGCAGAGGCGGGAGCGGCGGAGCTGTGGCGGCTGTCCGTGCCAAGCGCCGCCAGCGCGCTGGTGATGCGCGGCGAACAGTTGATCGAGTGGGGCGGGGCGCAGCGCTGGCTGCGCGTCGACCACGGCGGCGCCGAAGACATTCGGCGCGTCGCGGCTGCGGCCGGAGGACACGCTACGCGTTACCGGGTCGAGAGCGAAGATCTTGGCGCAGGGGTTGGCGCTTTCCATCCGCTGGCGCCGGCGATCGCGCGCATCCACGAACGACTGAAGGCCGCCTTCGACCCGGCGGGCATTTTCAATTGCGGCCGCATGTACTGATATGCAAACGAACCTCGCAGATTTCATCAAGGGCACGCCGGACGGCGACGAAGCGGAAGAGATCCTGCGCGCCTGCGTCCATTGCGGCTTTTGTACTGCGACCTGCCCGACATACCAGCTGTTGGGCGACGAACTGGATGGGCCGCGCGGCCGCATCTACCTGATCAAGCAGGTGCTGGAGGGTGCGCCGGTGACGGCCAGCACCCAGCTTCACCTGGACCGCTGCCTGACTTGCCGCAATTGCGAAAGCACCTGTCCTTCCGGCGTCAGGTATGGGCGCCTTGCCGACATCGGCCGCAAGGTGGTTGAGCAGCGCGTGCCGCGCAAGCTGCCGGACCGCATCCGGCGCTATGTGCTGAAGGAAGCTTTGCCGCGCCGCTGGCTGTTCGAGCCGGCCCTGCGCGCGGGGCAGCTGCTCAAGCCTTTGCTGGGCAAGCCGTTGCAGGACAAGCTGCCAGCGCGCAGTCCCGCGAGCGCGTGGCCGGCGCGCACGCACACTCGCAAGATGCTGGTGCTCGATGGCTGCGTGCAGCCCGGCCTGGCGCCGAACATCAATGCGGCCGCTGCGCGCGTGCTGGATGCCCTGGGCGTGCAGTTGCTTGCTGCACCCGGCGCCGGCTGTTGCGGGGCGCTGCGCTTTCACCTGAACGACCAGGATGCGGCGCTCGACGACATGCGGCGCAATATCGACGCGTGGTGGCCATACGTGGCGCAGGAGCAGGTGGAGGCGATTGTGATGACCGCTTCCGGCTGCGGCGTCACGGTCAAGGAATACGGCCATCTGCTGGCGCACGACAACGTCTATGCCGCCAAGGCGGCGCGCATTTCGGAAATGACGCGGGACCTGAGTGAAATCCTGCCGGCGTTCGAGGCCGAACTGGTGCAACGCGCAGGCGCCCGCACTGCCGGCGCGCCGGTCGCGTGGCACCCTCCCTGCACGCTGCAGCACGGCCAGCAGATCCGCGGCAAGGTCGAGGGGCTGTTGCGCGCGCTGGGCGTCGAGGTAAGGATGTGCCGCGATGCGCACTTGTGCTGCGGTTCAGCCGGCACCTATTCGCTGCTGCAGCCGGAATTGTCGCTGCAGCTGCGCGACCGCAAGCTTGCCAGCCTGGCCGGCACCGGCGCCGAACGGATCGTCTCGGCCAATATCGGCTGCATCGGGCACCTGCAGTCCGGCACGCAAACGCCGGTCGAGCACTGGATCGAACTGCTCGACCGCGCCTTGCACGGCTAGCTTCAGCGCTCGGCCCACTTGTCCATGATGCGCGTCACCTCGGGCAACTGGTCGAGGAACAGGTCCACCAGCCGCGGCTCGAAATGCCGGCCGCGCTGGTCCTTCATCCAGGCGCAGGCATCCTCCAGCTTCCAGGCTGCCTTATAAGGGCGCACGGACGTCAGCGCATCGAAGACGTCGGCTACCGCCACGATGCGGCCCGCCAGCGGGATGTCCTCGCCGGCCAGGCGATTGGGATAGCCGCTGCCGTCCCATTTTTCATGATGGCACAGCGCCACGTCGTGCGCCATGGCCAGCATGCCGCCCTCGTGCTGGCCGATGATGTGGGCGCCGATGCCGGGGTGGGTTTGCATGACCAGGTATTCTTCCGGCGTCAGGCGGGCAGGTTTTTGCAGGATGCTGTCGGGGATGCCGATCTTGCCGATATCGTGCATGGGGGCGGAAATGAACAGGTCATCCGCGTCCTGCTCGTCGAGGCCGGCGGCGGTGCCGAGCAGGCGGGCATAATGGCTCATGCGAATCACGTGCAGGCCGGTCTCGTTGTCCTTGTATTCGGCTGCCAGGCCAAGCCGCTGTACGATGGCCAGGCGGCTGGCGCGCAGCTCCTCCATGCGCACCATCGACAGGTGCAGCTTGACGCGGACCTTGACCACGGCGGGACTGAGCGGCTTGCTGATGAAGTCCACCGCGCCCGCTTCGAAGCCGTCCACTTCGTCGTTCGAATCGGTCAGCGCGGTGACGAAGATCACGGGGATATTGGCAGTGGCGGGGTTGGCCTTCAGTACCCGGCAAACGTCGTAGCCCGTCATTTCGGGCATCATCACGTCAAGCAGGATCAGGTCGGGTTTTTCGTTGACCGCCAGCTCGATGGCGCGCGCGCCATCCTTGGCAAACAGCAGCCGGTAGCTGTCCTGCAGGATCTGGCGCAGCAGTTGCAGGTTGGTCGATTCGTCGTCGACGGCAAGCACGGTGGCTTGTCGGGTCATGGCGTATTCCTTTGCGTGTCCAGGCACTCGTCGAGCAGCGCTTGCACGGCGTCGCGGGCGGCCGGGAAGTCGAAGTCGTCCAGCGCGCGCTGCAGGGCCTGCAGGTGTGCTTCGGCGACGCAGCCGCGCAGCACATGGGCCAGCGCGGCCAGTTCCTGCTGCTCGAAGCAGCCGCGCTCCAGCGACTGCAGCATGGCCTTGCCCATCGCCTGCACCTGCTCCAGGTCGAGCGGCGACGCCGGCGTCGCGGACTGCGCAAGCGGGTCGCCGGCATCGTCCCGCGCCCACACGGCGGCCAGGGCGTCCGTCAGGCACTGCGTCGCCTGTTCCAGCAAGGCCGGCAGCCCGGCACGGCCGTCCTGCGCCTGCAGGCCGGTCTCCAGCCGCCACAGCGCATCCGCCAATTGTTCCATGCCAAGGTTGGCGGCGGCGCCACGCAGGCGGTGTGCCAGGGCTGCGCAGGCTGCGTGCTGGCCGGCAGCAATTGCGGACCCGAGTTCCCGCTGCGCGCTCTCATAGTCTTGCGCGAAGCGCTGCAGCGCGCGCTGGTAGGCTTCGCGCTGCCCGGCCCAGCGTGCCAGGCCCTTGTCCGCATTCAGCACCATGCCGTGCGCCGGGCTGGCCGCTGGCGCCAGTTGCGGCGCGCCGGACGGCATGCCAAGCACGCGCGCCAGCTCCTGCGTCAGCACGGCCACGTCCACCGGCTTGGTGGTGAAGCCGTCCATCCCGGCCTCCCGCGTGGCGTCGCGGTCGCGTTCCAGCACGCTGGCCGTCATGGCGATAACCGGGGTGCGCTTGCGGCCCATGGCCGCTTCGTCGGCGCGGATGCGGCGTGTGGCCTCCAGGCCGTCCATGCCGGGCATCTGCACGTCCATCAGGATCGCATCGAACTGCGCTTCGGACGCCAGTTGCGCAGCCATGGCGCCGTCGCTGGCGCCGGTCACGGTATGGCCCAGCTTTGCCAGCAACAGCATCAGCACCTCCAGGTTCTGCGGCACGTCGTCGGCAGCCAGGAGATGCATCGGCGGCAGCAAGGTGGGCGCTGCCGCGCTGCGCACGGCTTCGTCGCGCGCCGCCAGCAGCGGCAGCAGCACGTGGAAGGTGCTGCCCGCGCCCGGCGTGCTGTCGGCCCACAGGCGTCCGCCCATCAGCTCCACCAGTTGCTTGCAGATGGTGGTGCCCAGGCCGGTGCCGCCGAAGCGGCGGTTCATCGAAGCGTCGGCCTGCACGAAGGGCTCGAAGATGGCAGCCATGCGGTCGGGCGCAATGCCGATGCCGGTATCGCTGACGGCGAAATGCACCAGGCGCCGCTCGCCTTCGCGCTCGGCGTTGACGGCCAGCGACACGCTGCCCTGGCTGGTGAACTTGACGGCGTTGTCCAGCAGGTTGGTCAGCACTTGCCGCACGCGCAGTTCATCGCCGTGGATCCAGTTCGGCAGTGCCGGGTCGTAGTGCAGCGACATCGCCAGGCCCTTGGCCTTGGCCGCATTGCCCATGCTGGAAGAGAGTTCGTCGGCCAGGGCCAGCAGGCTGAAATCATGCAGTTCGAGTTCCACCGCGCCCTTGTCCAGCTTGGCGGTATCGAGGATGGCGTTCAACAGGCGCAGCAGCGAACGGCCGGCATTGCGCACCGTGTCGAGGTGGCGCCGCTGCACGGCGCTCAATTCGCCATGCAGCAGCACGTCGGTGAAGCCAAGGATGGAGTTCATCGGGGTGCGGATCTCGTGGCTCATATTGGCCAGGAAAGCGGCTCGTGCCGCCGCTGCCTGCTCGGCGCGCTCCTTGGCAATGCGCAGGTCCTGCTCCATCAGGCGCCGGTTGCTGATGTCGAGCACCACGCCGTCCAGCAGTTCGACTTCGCCGTCCGGGCCGAGCACCACGTTGCCGTTGCCCCAGAACCAGTGGATGCTGCCGTCGCGGTGGATGATGCGGTATTCCAGCGTGAACGCGCGGCGCTGTTCGACCGCGCTGCGGCAGCCTTGCTGCACGCCCGGCCAGTCGTCCGGATGCACCAGTTCCCCGAACAGGCGCCGGGGCGGATCGCCGAGGAAGTCGGAGGCGGGGTAGCCGGTCATGCTTTCGATGGCGTCGCTGACGAATACCAGCGGCCAGCCTGGCGCATTGCGGCAGCGGAAGGTGATGCCGGGGATGTTGGCGACCAGCGAACGCAGTTGCTCTTCGCTGGCGCGCAGCGCCTGTTCCAGGTCGCTCACGTGGTGGAACAATGCGCGGTAGCGCAGCATGCCGTTGGCGAACACCACCAGCGCCGTCAGCAGCGCGGTGGTCAGGGTCACCGCCAGCGCCAGAAAGCCTGCATTCGCGATGCCGCTGGCCGGGTCGAGCGGCACGCGGCCGACGAAGCGCGCCGCAGCCATGCCGGTATAGTGCATGCCGGAGATGGCGCAGCCCATGATGACGCCAGCCACGGCGACGGTTCCGTTTTCCCCCAGCCGGCGGCGCAGGCCCTGCGAGCCCTGCAAGCCAAAGCGCACCCACAGCGCCAAGGTCGCCAGCGCGATGGCGACCACGATGGACAGCCCGAACATCCACGGGTCATAGCGCAGCTGCAGCGCCGAGCGCATGGCCGCCATGCCCGTGTAGTGCATGGCGCCGATGCCCGCGCCGACCAGTACGCCGCCCACCAGCAGGCTGCGCACGCCGATACGATGACGGCCAAGCAGCGACAGGGCGACGGTGGAAGCGGCGATGCTGGGCAGCATCGACAGCAGGGTGGTGGAAGGATCGTAGGAAACCGGCGTGCACAGGTTAAAGGCCAGCATGCCGATGAAGTGCATGGCCCACACCCCGCTGCCGAGCGCAAAGCTGCCGGTCGCCAGGGCGGCCAGGCGCAGCGTGCGCTTGCTGCTGCGTGCCGCCTGGCCGGCCATCTGCAGGCCCATGGCGGAGGAAAAACTCGCCACCAGCAGCGACAGGATGACAAGCGAGGGAGTGTAGATCCCGTAGGTGAGTAGCGCCGGGTCAGCTGGCGGCGAAAACAGCTGGATCAAGTAGTGCTTGATCTCGCCCATGGCGGCGCTTCCTCCTTACTGCGCTATCAGCTTCCTGATCTCGTCTGCCAGGTCGGCAGGCTTGGTGGTCGGCGCATAACGGTCATGGATGCTGCCGTCCTTGCGCACCAGGAATTTGGTGAAGTTCCACTTGATGCCTTCCGTGCCGAGGATGCCCGGCGCATTCTTTTTCAGGTGCTGGTACAGCGGGTGCGCGTTGTCGCCGTTGACGTCGATTTTGGCGAACACCGGGAAAGTGACGCCATAGTTCTTCTCGCAGAAGGCGCCGATTTCGTCGGCGCCGCCAGGCTCCTGCTGGCCGAACTGGTTGCAGGGGAAGCCCAGCACTTCGAAGGGCTGGCCGGCGAACTGCTTGTGCAGTTCCTCCAGCCCCTGGTACTGCGGCGTGAAGCCGCATTTGCTGGCCGTGTTCACGATCAGCAGCACCTTGCCCTGGTACTGTTTCAGGTCCACCTGCTGGCCTGACAGGCTGTCGGCGCTGAAGTCGTAAACAGTGCTCATCAGACGATCCCCAGGTGCTCGGTGCCGGCGGCCAGGTCGCGGTTCCTCGCTTCCTTCGATTCCAGCTTGATGGCCAGGCGCAGGTCGTTGACCGAGTCCGCGTTGCGCAGCGCATCTTCATAGGTGATCTGGCCCGCTTCGTACAGGTCGAACAGCGCCTGGTCGAAGGTTTGCATGCCAAGTTCGCGCGAGCGCTTCATCAGCTCCTTGATCTCGTGCACCTGGCCCTTGAAGATCAGGTCCGCGATCAGCGGGGAGTTCAGCATGATTTCCACCGCCACGGCGCGGCCCTTGGCATCCTTTTTCGGAATCAGGCGCTGCGAAATCATGCCCTTCAGGTTCAGCGACAAGTCCATCAGCAGCTGCTGGCGGCGCTCTTCGGGGAAGAAGTTGATGATACGGTCCAGCGCCTGGTTGGAGCTGTTGGCGTGCAGGGTGGCCAGGCACAGGTGGCCGGTTTCGGCGAAAGCGATCGCGTGGTCCATGGTCTGGCGGTCGCGGATCTCGCCGATCTGGATCACGTCCGGCGCCTGGCGCAGGGTGTTCTTCAGCGCCACTTCCCAGTCCTCGGTATCGACCCCCACTTCGCGCTGGGTGATGATGCAGTTGCGGTGCGGGTGCACGAACTCGACCGGGTCTTCAATGGTGATGATGTGGCCGTAGCTGTTTTCGTTGCGGTGGCCCACCATGGCCGCCAGCGTGGTCGACTTACCGGAACCGGTCGCGCCGACCATGATCACCAGGCCGCGCTTGGACATGATCACGTCCTTCAGGATGGGCGGCAGGCCCAGTTCGTCGAATTGCGGGATCGAGCTGTTAATGGTACGCAGCACCATGCCGACCGCGCTCATTTGCACGAAGGCCGAGACACGGAAGCGCCCCAGGTCGCCGGGGCTGATCGCGAAGTTGGCTTCCTTGGTCAGTTCGAAAGAAGCGGTCTGCTTGTCGTTCATGATCGAACGGGCCAGGTCGGAGGTGTGGGCCGGCGTCAGCGCCTGCGCCGACACGGGCGTCATCTTGCCGTCGATCTTGATGGCCGGCGGGAAGCCGGCGGTAATGAATAAGTCGGAGCCCTTCTTGCTGACCATCAGGCGCAGCAAGTCGAACATGAATTTTGAAGCCTGGTCGCGTTCCATGGTTAGCCTGGGAAGTTATCTGGGATCTTGGCCGCCGAGCGTGCTGCTGCCGGGGAGATCATGTTGCGACGGATCAGGTCCGTCAGGTTCTGGTCCAGCGTCTGCATGCCAACGTTGTTGCCGGTCTGGATCGAGGAGTACATCTGCGCGATCTTGGCTTCGCGGATCAGGTTGCGGATTGCCGGGGTGCCGATCATGATTTCGTGCGCGGCGACGCGGCCGGAGCCGTCCTTGGTCTTGAGCAGGGTTTGCGAAATGACCGCCTGCAGCGACTCCGACAACATGGCGCGCACCATTTCCTTTTCTTCGGCCGGGAACACGTCGATGATACGGTCGATGGTTTTCGCGGCCGAGGAGGTGTGCAGGGTGCCGAACACCAGGTGGCCGGTTTCCGCCGCCGACAGCGCCAGGCGGATGGTTTCCAGGTCGCGCAGCTCGCCCACCAGGATCGCGTCCGGGTCTTCCCGCAGCGCCGAGCGCAGCGCGTTGTTGAACGACAGCGTATGCGGGCCCACTTCGCGCTGGTTGATCAGGCACTTCTTCGATTCGTGCACGAATTCGATCGGGTCCTCGATGGTCAGGATGTGGCCGTACTCGTTTTCGTTGAGGTGGTTGATCATCGCTGCCAGCGTGGTCGACTTGCCGGAGCCGGTCGGGCCGGTCACCAGCACCAGGCCGCGCGGCTTCATGGCGAAATCGGCGAAAATCTTCGGTGCGTTCAGTTCTTCCAGCGTCAGGACCTTGGAAGGAATGGTACGCAGCACGGCGGCGGCGCCGCGCTCCTGGTTGTAGGCGTTGACGCGGAAACGCGCCAGGCCCGGAATGGCGAACGAAAAGTCGCATTCCAGCATCTCTTCGTATGCCTTGCGCTGGCCGTCGTTCATGATGTCATAGATCATGCCGTGCACGTCCTTGTGCTCGAGCGGAGGCAGGTTGATGCGGCGCACGTCGCCGTGCACGCGGATCATCGGTGGCAAGCCTGCCGACAGGTGCAAGTCGGATGCCTTTTGCTTGAAGGAGAATGCGAGAAGTTCGGAAATGTCCATTTATAATCCCTGTGCTTTTTCAATAGCCAAAAAAGCTTGGCACTGTCTCATTCGATTATGTCCACAATAGCCCACAACTTGCAAGTTGTTACTGAAGCAATTAACGTTGCCGCGCGCGAAGCGCGGCGCGCGCCCAACGAAGTGCAGCTGCTGGCCGTCTCCAAGACCTTCCCGGCGCAGGCAGTTTTCGAGGCGGTGCTGGCGGGACAGCGTGCTTTCGGTGAAAACTACGTGCAGGAAGGTGTGGACAAGATCCACGAACTGGCAAGAATGCGCGGCTGCACGCCGTTGGAATGGCATTTTATTGGACCAATCCAGAGCAATAAGACGCGTCTTATAGCTGAAAACTTCGATTGGGTGCACACGATTGAACGCGAAAAGATCGCGCAACGCCTGAGCGAGCAGCGGCCGCCAGGCCTGCACCCCATGCAGGTGTGCATCCAGGTCAATACCAGCGGGGAAGCCAGCAAAAGCGGCGTGCTGCCCGCCGGCGCCGCAGCGCTGGCCCGTACCGTGGCCGCGCTGCCGCGCCTGGTCTTGCGCGGCCTGATGTCCATCCCCGAGCCGCAAGACGATTTCGACCAGCAGTGCGCGGCCTTCCGCGTCCTGCGTGAACTCTCCGATCAACTGCGTGCCGAGGGCCTGGCGCTCGACACGCTGTCGATGGGCATGTCGGCCGATATGCGCGCCGCCATTCATGAAGGCGCGACCATCGTGCGCGTCGGCAGCGCCATTTTCGGCGCCCGCGACTACAACAAAGGATAACGTGATGAAGATTGCATTTATCGGCGGCGGCAACATGGCCGCCGCGCTGATCGCCGGCCTGGCCGGCAAGCTGGCGCCCGGCGCCAATATCCACGTGGTGGACCCGAACCCGGCCTCGCTGGAAAAACTGCGCCAGGAATACGGCGTCACCGTGGCCGCGGCGGCCGGCGAGCCGGTGGCGGCGGCCGAGGTGCTGGTGCTGGCGGTCAAACCCCAGGTCATGCACGAAGTGACGCAGCAATTGCTGCCGCTGCTGCAGGCGGCGCAGGCGGCCGGCCGCTCGCCGCTGGTGCTGTCGATTGCGGCCGGCATCCGCGCCGCCGACCTGTCGCGCTGGCTGGGCGGCTACCAGGCCATCGTGCGCACCATGCCGAATACGCCGGCCCTGATCGGCATGGGCGTGACCGGCATGGTGGCTTCCGCCGGCGTCAGCGTCCAGCAGCGCGAGGCGGCCGACCAGATCCTGCGCGCCGTGGGCGCCACGGTATGGCTGGACGATGAAGCGAAGATCGACGCCGTGACAGCCGTTTCCGGCAGCGGTCCGGCCTATGTCTTCTATTTCATCGAAGCGATGCAGCAGGCGGCCGAGGAGCTGGGGCTGACGGCGGAGCAGGGCAAGGCGCTGGCCATGGCCACCTTTACCGGCGCGGCCCAGCTGGCGCTGCAGTCGCCCGACCCGGTGCCGGTGCTGCGCGAGAAAGTGACCTCCAAAGGCGGCACCACCTATGCAGCCCTGACCAGCATGGAAGCGAGCGGCGTCAAGGCCTCCATCATCGCCGCCGTCAAGGCTGCCGCCGCGCGCGGCAAGGAGCTGGGCGAGCAGCTCGGCGCCGCCGGCTGACGCCGGGCGGCTTCCCTGGCTTGCCAGGCCATGCGCTTGGCTCGCCGGGCCAGTGGACCCGGTGTGGCACAGCACATATCATTCTTGCTTTATTGATATTGGAATGGAGCAGGATATGCGCAGGACGATCGCGGCTGGCCTGGCAGTGCTGGCTGCGACATCCGCATGCTCAGCGAACACCTGAGTATTTCCGTCAAGCGCATCGAAGTGGAATACCGCTTCCGCAACGAGAGCGCGCGCACGATCGAAACCGTGGTCGCCTTCCCGATGCCGGAATTCCACTGGGACCCGGAACAGGATGCGAACTGGCGCAATATCGGCCCGGTCGAGAGCTTCCTGGTGCACGTCGATGGCAAGCCGGCCGTGGTGCGTGCGGAACGCAAGGCTTTGCTGCAGGGGCGCGATATCACGGCGCTGTTGCGCCGGGCCGGCTTGAGTGAAGACCACATCTTCCGCACCTTTGGCGATGCCTTCGATACCGGCGGCATGACGCTGCCGGAGGCGGTGGTGGCACGCCTGCATGCACTGGGCGCGAGCGACCAGAGGATGCCGCAATGGCGGGTGGCGGAAACGGCGTACTGGACCCAGGCCTTCCCTGCCGGGAAGGAAGTCGTCGTCACGCATTCCTATCGGCCCTTTGCCGGCCGCATCTTCGGCACCTATGATGACGCAAGGCCACCTTCTGAAGATAGCGTCCCGCTCTCATCCATCGGGGAACAGGATCGCGCCTGCCTGGCGGAAGGGGGAATGAAAGCCGTGTTGAACAAGGCACGCCAGAAAGTGAAAGATGGCGCCAGATCGGGCTACATCAACCTGAACGACGTTGAATACATCCTCGGTACGGGGCGCAACTGGAAAGGCAGCATCGGCGAGTTCACGCTCGACATCGTCAAGGAGGCACCGCAGGACACCGTCTCGCTATGCTTCCCCGGCAAGCCGGAACGCATCGGCGAGCGCACTTTGCGCTTCAAGATGCGTGACTATGTGCCACAGGAGCGGCTGGTGCTGAATTTTTACAGTCTTGAATAAGGGCCAGTTCGGCCAGCAGCGCCGCCAGCTCGCTTTCCACTTCGCTGACAAGCGGCGGGATGCGCTCGATCATGCCCGCGTTGGCAAGCGTTTCGACCAGGCCGCACAGGGCACTGAGTTCGCGCGCGCCAAACAGGCCGGCGCTGCCTTGCAGGCTATGCGCGTTCAGGCTGATGGCCGGCACGTCGCCGCACTGGATGCCCCGCCGGATTGCGGCAAACTGGCGCGGGCCTTCCTGCATGAAGGCGGCGCAGGCTGCGGGGCTTAAGGCGCGCGTCGGCGCCGGCGGCACCACGCTATCCGCGGTGCCGAACATGGCGTCAAGCTCGGCACGGCGCGGCGACTGCATCAGCAAGCCGGCGTGGCGGCCGATTTCCGCATGCAGGTTTGCCTCGTCGATCGGCTTGGGCAGGAAACCGTTGGCGCCGGCTTCCATGAAGCGCTCACGCTCTTCGGCAGCTGCGTTGGCGGTCAGGGCGATGACCGGAATGGCAGGCTGCCGCACGCGGGCCGCACCGGCACGCAGCAGGCGCAGGGCGGCGATGCCGTCCATGCGCGGCATGCGGCTGTCCATGATCACCAGGTCGAAGTCGCGTTCCGCCAGGCGCGCCAGCGCAGCGGCGCCATCTTCCGCGATCGTGACGGCATGGCCCATTTCGCCGAGCAGCTCGCGCAGGATGATCTGGTTGGTGCTGCCGTCTTCCGCGCACAGGATCTGCAGGCGCGCGGCATGCGGGGCGCGCGCCTCCAGCGCCCTTTCGGTTGCGGGCTGTCCTGCCTGCAGCGGCAGCCACACCTCGAACACGCTGCCGGCGCCGCGTTCGCTGCGCACCTCGATTGTGCCGCCCAGCGCGTCGACAATGTTCTTGCAGATCGCCAGTCCCAGGCCGGCGCCGCCGTACTTGCGCGAGGTGGCTGCATTGGCCTGCTCGAATTTTCGGAACAGGCGGGAAATCGCATCGGGCTCGATGCCGATGCCGGTGTCGCTGACGGCCAGCGCGATGCCGCCGTTGTGCGCCACGCTGGCCATCAAGCGCACTTCGCCGCGCTCGGTGAACTTGACGCCGTTGCCCACCAGGTTCATCGCCACCTGGCGCAGCCGTACCGGATCGCCGCGCCACCAGCGCGGCAAGGCCGGGTCGATCTCGGCCACCAGCGAAATGCCCTTGGTCTCGGCACGATCGGCCAGCAGCGCCACCACGTCGCGCAGCAGGGCCGGCAGGTCGAAGTCGATGCTTTCGAACGGCATCTTGCCCGCCTCCAGGCGCGAGAAATCGAGGATGTCGTTAATGATGTGCAGCAGCACCTCCGCGTTGCCCAGGCTGATGCGCAGCTTGTTGCGTGTTTCGGCCGACAGGCTGGCGTCCTTCTTCGCAAGCTGCAGCATGCCGATCACGCCGCCCAGCGGTGTGCGCACTTCGTGGCTGATCATGGCCAGGAATTCCGACTTCTGCTCGTTCGATTCTTCCGCCGCCTTGCGTGCAGCCATTGATTCGCGCAATTCCAGGTCGCGCGCCTGCAAGGTGGCGACCTGCTTTTCCAGCGCTTCCTGCACCGCACGCTGGCGCGCCAAGGCGCCTTCCAGGCCGTGCAGCAGGTAGGCGCAGGACACCACCAGCACCGCAGCCACCAGCGTGAAGTTCAGCGACACCAGCGACCAGTGCATCAGCAGGGTCACAAACACCTTGCTCAAGCCAGGATCGATGTTCCCGAAATAGCCGACGATGAAAAGGGTGGCGCTGCACCAGAGCAAGGCCACCATGGCCGGGCGTAGCCCGAGCAGCACGGTGCACAGGATCGGAACGGCAAGCAGGTAGGGCTGGACCAGCGGCCCCACGGAAAAGAGCTGGACCAGTGCAAGCAGGTAGCTGATGGCCAGGAATGCCAGCGCGCGGAAGCGGAACGACAAGGCGCGATAGCAATACAGGATGCCGACGCAAACCAGGGCGGTGATATCGCTCACGATCAGCGGCCACTGGTTCATCTTCATGCTGCCCACGACGCTGGGGATTGCCACCACCAGCCCGAGGAACAAGGCAACGGCGCACAAGCCGTTCAACAGGTTGTTGCGCCAGGTTTGCAGGTTGTCGGCCTGTTCGTTCAGGCCATCGAGCCGGCGGGACAGGAAGTCCCCGGCCCCGTCGTACTGCGGGGGCCGGTCCGGTGTGGTGGAAGAACTCTTGGCGCGGACGAACATTGCAACATAAAAGTATTGGCTAAGGGGTTGATTTTACTACAAGTGGCTACATGTTCACGCGCAGTTCGACGCCGACCTGGCGCGGCGAGTTGACCATGGCGTACGGCGTGCCAAGCAGGCCGGTGGTCATGTTGCCGATGCTGGTCACATAGCGCTTGTCGAACAGGTTGTTGGCAAACAGCGCCACTGCCCATTGATGGCTGGCGGCTTCGTAGCCGGCGCGCAGGTCGGTGCGCTGGGTGGCGCCGCCGACGCGGAAGCGAGGCGTGGTCAGGCAGGCGCCCTGCAGTGCATCGGCATTGCAGCGCGTGGCGCTGGTATAGGCATGCTGCAGCGTGAAATTCAGGTCCCCGCCCGCCACGCCGCGCACCCAGTAATCGGCGCCGAGCGCGGTGGTCCACTTCGGCGTGCCGACCGGCTGGCCATCGAGCCGGATGCCGTCGCTGGTGGTGAAGGTCTTGTAGGTCTGGTCGATGTAGGCGCTGCTCATGTTCAGGCGCAGGTCGCGCACCGGCTGCCAGCGCATGTCGAAGTCCAGGCCATGCGCTTCCTGGTCGCTGCTGGTGACCTGGTAGGTCGGGATGGCGGATCCGTTGTTCACCAGGGCCAGCGATTGCAGGTTGCTGAACTTGTACTTGTAGAGCGAGGCGTTCACCAGCAGCTTGTACTGGCGGTAGTAGTTTTTCACGCCGACTTCCGCGTTCCACACTTTTTCCGGTTCGTAGGTGGCGTTCACCTGCAGTGCATTGAACCCGCCGGCCTGGTAGCCCTTGGCGATGGAGCCGTACACCATCATGTCGTCGTTGAGCTTGTAGTCGAGCACTGCGCGCGGGCTGGTGTCGTTCCACCTGTTCTTCCTGGACAGCGGCGCCGTGGTCGCGCCGGCGCTGGTGAACTCGATGTTCTGCGTCATCGCGCCCAGCGCCATCATCAGCTGCTCCGGCGTGAGGGCGCCCATGCCGACCAGGGCATCGAAGAAGCCGAGGTTTTGCAGGCGGGTGATGCTGTCGTCCAGGCCGGCCGCCGTGCGCGGCGGGCTATACCAGCTGAAGCGCTTGTCGTCGCGCGTGTAGCGCACGCCGGTGGTCAGGTTCAGCTTCGGCGCCAGGTGCCAGATCACGTCGCCGTAGATCGCGGTCGCCTTGTAGCGGCCCTCGACGTGCATGTTCTCCTGCCAGGGGTTGCCCAGCAAGCCGGCCGGAATGTCGACAGCGGCCGCGGCGCCTTCCAGCAGGCTGAAAACGGGGAAGCTGGCCACGTTGCCGAAAATGGTGTCCAGGGTGTTGGTGTTGGTGTTGACCTGGCTGGTCTGGTGGGCTTTCTCGTGATAGAAGCTGAGGCCCGTGACCCAGTCCGCCATGCCGGTATTGCCCGACAGGCGGAATTCCTGCTGCCAGCTGCGGTTGCGTTCCGAGTTTTCGGTATCGACGTAGTGGGTGATCAGGTTGGTGCCGTCGTTGTCCTGCCGGTTGCGCGAGTCGAAGCGGCGATAGCCGGTGGTGGAATTGAAGGTGGCCCAGCCCAGCGGCACTTCGATGCGCAGCGTGCTGCCGCGGAAGTCGCGCGTTTCGCCGTTGTTCATGGCGTCGTTGTAAACCGGGGCCGTGCGCGGGTCGAGGTAGGTGGAAGGGTCGGACGGCACTACCGGAACGCCGGCCACCAGGCCGATGGCAGGGCGCGCCATGTGGTCGAGCTTTTCGGCCTCCACCGACAGCAGCACTTTCGCGCGTGCCGGCGCGTCCCAGCGCAGGGTCGCGCGCAAGCCGTTGTCGGTGCCGTGCTGTAGCGAGTCGCCTGTGGCCGCATCCTTCAGCCAGCCGTCGGTGCCGTGATGCACGGCGGTGATGCGCAGCGCCGTGGTGTCGCCGAGCGGCGTATTGGCCAGCAGCTCGACGTTGCGAGTGTGGAAGCGGCCGTAGCGCAGGCGCGCTTCCAGTTCGGTGTCGCGGCCCGGTTCGCGCGTCACGACCGAGATGGCGCCAGCCGCGCTGTTGCGGCCGAACAGGGTGCCTTGCGGCCCTTTCAGCACTTCGATGCGCTGCACGTCGTTGAAATTCATGATCGCCCCGCCGGTCTTGCCGGCATAGACGCCATCGATGTACATGCCGACCGGAGCGTCGGTGCCGATGCCGAAGTCGCCGGTGCCGATGCCGCGCAGCGACAGCGAGGGCTGGGTCGCCTGCTCGGCGTTGACCGACAGGCCGGGGATGTAGCCGTTCATTTCGGCCAGGCTGGGAGCGGCCAGCTTGTCGATCTGGTCGGCGCCAATGATCTGCAGCGCAATCGGCACGTCCTGCGCCTGCTGCGTGCGGTTCTGCGCGGTGACGACCACCACATGGGTTTCTTCCTTCGGCGCCGGATCGGCGGCCATGGCGGCGCCGCTGCAGGCGAGCAGGGCGGTGGAAATGCTGGACGACAGGACTTTCTTGCGCAGCTTCATGTGGTCTCCCCCGTTATTGTTGGTTGCAGCTTTCCTTCATCGATGCGATCCATTCGCGTATCAGTTCAACGCCTTCGCGGTGCGAAGTGGTGCGTCCCAGTTCGGGCATCATCACGCCGGTTTCAGTCGATTTCAGGCGGAAGACGAAAATCGAGTCGTCCGGTTTGCCGGGATTGATGCCGAAGGAGTTGCCGCCGGTGCCGGCGCCTGCGGCCACGGGCGGTTTGCACAGGCCCAGGTGCTGGTTGGCCGGCGCGCCAATCTCCAGGTGCAGGGCGGTAGTATTGGCGGTGCCCTTGTTGTTGTGGCAGTGGGCGCAGTTGATGTCGAGGTAGGCGCGCGCCCGGGCATCGATCGAAGCGCCCTTGTCGCGCCAGTCGACGTTGTGCGGCACGTCGGCGGCGTCCGGGACGCCTTGCAGGTAGCCTGCCTGCACCATCTTTTCCAGCTGGCCGTTCAGGTTGATGTGGCGCGCTTTCAGGCCAAGCGGTTCGAACTTCCTGCTCTTCAAGTCCGTTACATGGCAGGAGGCGCACTGGTTCACGTTCGGCACCACATAGGTGAACTTCTGGCGGCCCTGGGCCGATACCAGCTCCATCGGCACCTGGTCGCCGGTGCGCTTCAGTTCGGCCTCGGTCTGCGCCTCGTTCCAAACGTAAGGCAAGGCGATCCAGCCGCCTTCGCGCCGCACCAGCAGGCGCGTTTCCATAAGCCGCACCTTGCCCAGGTCGAGCGTGGTGTCGGTGCCGCTGTCGTCGCTCGCCAGCACGGCCTGGCTGCCGCCGTCGCGCGGATAATAGAAGGTCTTGCTGATGATGGTCCCGACCGGGAAGTCGAAGGCGGTATCGGCCTTGTAGGCAGCCGAAACGCCTTTCGGCATCCACACCGTGCGCAGCTTGTGGGCGTAGTCGCTGAAAAGAGGCGTGTTCAGCGTGTAGGGCAGCACGTCCTTATTCAGCGCCAGGCGGCCGTCGCCGGCGGCCATCAGGCGCCACTCGCTGAGTTTTTCAGGGCGGCCCTCGGCGATGAATTTCACGGGTTCGGCGGGCGGGGCAGGGCTGCGTGCGCAGGACGCGAGAACGAGCGCGCACGCCGCCATGCCGACCGCCCTCCACGGGCGGAAAGCAGGGACGGCAAGCTTCATCAGGATTGCGAACTGAGTTGAGGGATGGTAACCGGCGGCAGCTTGGCAAGCTGGCAGCGGTGCGGGGCCGAATCGGCTTTCGGGTTCTTGTACTTGTTGGGGCCATCGGCATTCAGCACTTCGACGTTGTCCTGCACGCAGATGCGGGCCTCGGCCGGCATGACGCCGTTCCTGGCCAGCGCATTGTCGGCGTAGCCGTCCCACAGCACGTCGGGCAGGTGGCCGGACAGGCCGTACATCGCCACCTTCAGCGCCTTCAGGTCCAGGCCGTCGGGCGCGTCGCCGCCGCCCTTGAAGTGGTTGCCGTAGACGTAGATCGCCTTTGGATACGGGTCGTAGTCCTTGGAGACGCCTTTCTCGGTGAAGTAGCCGGTCGAGTGGTAGCTGGAGATGATGACGTTGGCGGTCTGGTTGTTGACGATGTCGTTGTCGAAGATCTCCACCTTCGAATTCGAGTTGATCACCACCCCCGAACCGGCCGGCACGCTGGCCACGGCCGTGCCCTTGGCGGCAAAGTTGCCCAGGTTATTCTCGATGACCTTGTTCCTGAACACGCGCGTGCTGTGCCCCGGCTGCTGCAGGTTGGGCATGTTGAACACCAGGATGCCGCCGGTATTGGCGGTGGCGACGTTGTCGTAGACGTCGGCGTTGATGGTGTTTTCGATTTCAATGCCCGCCACATTGGCTTCGGCGCGCGAGTTGCGCACTACCACATTCTGCGACTGGCCGACGTAGATGCCGGCGTCCGATGCGGCAATGGCCACGCAGTGGTCGATCAGCACATTCTTTGTCTTGACCGGGTAGATGCCGTAAGCGCCGTTGCTCACCTTGGAGCCGCCGGTCCATTGCACCTTCACGCTGCGGATGGTGATGTGGTCGCCGTCGTTGATCTTCAGCCCATCGCCCTTGGAGTCCTCGATGGTCAGCCCTTCGATGGTGAAGTCGTTGCCGTAGACAAGCAGCCCTTCCGGTCCTGTTACTTGCGGCTTGAAAGACAAGACAGTCTTGTCCATCCCCGCGCCGCGGATGGTCACGCCGTCCGCGCGCAGTTGCAGCCCGCTGGTGAACCGGTATTTGCCGGCGGGGATCTCGATCACCGAGCCGGGCTTGGCGTCGAGCAGTTGTTCCTGGAGTTGCTTCTGGAACGCGATGTCGGCAGCCGAAGCAGGCGCCGGCAAGGAGGGCGTGGTCTTGTAGCAGGCGGATAGCAGGCCGCACAGCGCGAGTGCGCCGATGGCTTTGTACATACATGTCTCCCATTATTGTTGTAGGGATGCAGCAGCGAAGCCAGTATATCTGTCCATTATTGAAATGATATGTGCAAGATCGGCCAATTCTGCTGTTAGTATCGGCCAGGATGAGAGCGCCAGTTTCAATCGCCATTGTTGTGGGGGACGACTGCTGGGGAGGCCTTGCCCTGCTGGCGCGGGAAGCGTTTGCCATCGCCGGCACGCTGCATGCGCGCAACGCGGACCTGCGCGCAGCGGAGCTGTTCCGGGCGCGCCTGGTGGCCATCGACCGGGCCCCGGTGCGCTCCTTCACCGGCCCGTCATTGCAGCCGGAGGCAACGCTGGCCGACATGCCGGCGCCGCAAGCCGTCATCGTGCCGCCTTATTATTTGCCGCTGTCCGCGCGCCAGCCGATCGCCTCGCCGCTGCGCGATTGGCTGCTGCAAGCCCACGCCGCCGGCGCAGTGCTGGTGGGCATGGCGGGCGGCATGCGCATCCTGGCCGAGACTGGCCTGCTCGACGGCCGCGAAGTGACGGGCAACCTGTCGGACCAGCGCGTCTTTGCCCAGCACTACCCTGAAGTGCGCTTCAGCCCCGACGTGCCGCTGGTGATCGACGGCAGCATCATCAGCGCCGGTTCGGTCAACCCCTGCCTGGATGCCTGCAGCTACCTGGTCGGCCACTTCCACGGCGACGCGGTGGCGCACAAGCTCTCGCGCTATACCAATCCTCCCAGCCAGCCGAGCGCGGGGCACATCGCCCTGCGCAATGCAGGGCTGAAACAGCATGGCGACCAGCGCATCCGCCAGGCGCAGGAATACATCGAGCGCTGCTTCAAGCAGGACTTGACGGTGGAAGGGGCTGCGCAGCGCACGGCCATGAGCGTGCGCAATTTCTCGCGCCGCTTCCAGCATGCGGTGGGCATGCCGCCGCACATCTATATCGCGCGCTGCCGCGGCGAATATGCCAAGGAGCTGCTGGCCCGGCCGGGCCTGTCGATGCTGCAGGTTGCGCTGCAATCGGGGTTTCGCAGCGAGGCGATGATGCGCCGCAGTTTCTGCCAGCTATTCGGCGTCACGCCGGCCGCCTTCCGCGCCGGCGCCGCTCAGTCGCCTGCCAGGTATTTATAGTAGATGGCCTGGAAGCGGCCGGTATCCTTCAGCTGCTTCAGGCCTGCGTTGAAATCGTCGCGGATGGCGGCGTCGCGGAAGACAGGCCGGTAGTCCATCGGGTTGAGCTTGACGAAGGGATGCTCGACCACCGGCTTGGGCTTGAACGACTTGTTAAGCTTGAGCTGCAGGGTAAAGTACTTGAAGATGTTGCGGTCGCTGAGAACGACGTCGTAGCGTCCGCGATCGAGTGTCAGCACTTGCAAGGCCTGGTCGTTCTGCTCATAGTAATGGCCCGCCTTGCGTACAGCGTCCAGCCAGTCCGGATAGCGTTTGGATGCGCCGGCGAAGGAAATCACGGTCAGCCCCCGCAAGTCCTCCGGCTTTGTGATCGACAAGTGGCGTTCTTTCAGCGTGATGAAGACATTGTCGTAGATGACGGCGGGGTTGCCATAGTAGGCGCCCCAGCTCGTCATGTCTTCGCCCAGGTCGGTCATCGCTGCTTCCACTTCGCCAGCCTTGAAGGCGACCGGGATGCGGGCAAACGAGTAGTAGCGCGGCCTCAGGACGTGGCCGCGGTACGCCAGCGCTTCGCGCATCACTTCCAGTTCGATGCCGGAGTCCGTTTCGGGAAAGCAGAAGGGCGGGATCTTTTCGCCGAAAGCCATGGTGACCTCGGCCGCCAGCGCGGGGACGGCAACCAAGGCCAGGGCGGCGGCGCGTACGAGATGGATGGTCCAGGACACGGCATGCCTCAGAATTGATGGCGCATGCCGCAGGCAAGCAGGCGCCGCGCGCCACCGGGCAAGGATGCCTGGTATTGCACGGCATCGTCATTGCGCAGGTCGGAAGCGATGAGATAGGTATTGGTGCGCTTCGACAGCGCGTAGTAATAGCCCACGGCCAGCTGGCGTGCATCGGCATTGGCGTGGAAGCGGTCTGCCTTGTAGACGTAAGTGGCGGCGACCGAGGCAACGCCAAACGGCACGCTCACGCCCAGCAGGTAGTCGCGCGTATCGAGCTCGCTCTCGTTGCGGTTGCGCGCAGCCAGCAGCCAGGCGCGCAAGCGGCCGAAATCCATATTGCCGCCTGCGAGCACGCTGCGCACCTGCTTGCGGCCCTGGGCATCGTTGGTCTGATGGAAGGCCAGCACGGTATTCAGGGGCCCGGCCGTATATCCCGCGTCCATGCTGAGCTGCCGGTTGGCCGCCTGGCTGACACCGGATTCGCCAAAACCATAGGCCAGGTCGGCGTAGAATCCGCCCAGTGTCGGCGGCAGCGAGTACTTGACCGTATTGTCCATGCGCACGCCGGAATCCTGGAACAGGCGTGTCGCTTCGCCGGGACCTTTGGCGTCGAACGGATCGTTGGTGGCGATGGCGCCAAAATAGGGAGTGAACATGCGGCCCAGCCTGACCGTGCCCAGCGGGCTGGACAAGCCGACCCACACCTGGCTGCCAAACACGCGGCCGGCGAAAGATGGCTGGCCCGAATCGGCTTCAATCTGGGATTCGATGACAAAACTGGCCGCCAGGCCGCCGCCCAGTGCTTCAGTGCCCTTGAAACCCAGGCGCGAGGCGGTTTGCAGGCCGCTGTCAACCTTCATGGTGGTAACGCCTGAATCGCTGTCGCGCACCACGCCAAGATCGGCCACGCCATATACGGTGATGCCCTGCTGGGCAAAGGCTGTGACGCAGGTTGCCAATGCAGGCCATGCCAGTGCAAGCCGGTTCACGACTGCCTCGCGGAAAAAGCAGATAGTTACTTTGTACGCCTGGGCGCGCAACAATGCAATGCTGAGGCCGGGCACTGTTTTGCATTCGCTACAGGATTTGTCTATGCTGGCCCCATGTTGACCAAGACCCTACTGTGTGCAGCGCTCTGGCTGGGCGGCCCGCTGGCGGCGGCCCATGCTTGCGAAGCGGCGCGCGGCGGCAAGTTCAGCATCGGGGTCGAGAAACTGCAATACCTGCCGCTGCACACCGTGGACGCGAACAATCGCTACGGCGGCTATGCGCGCGAGGTGCTTGACGCCTTCGCCGCCCAGCATGGCTATACCTTCGAGTACGTTCCCTTGCCGATCAACCGGCTGTACAGCCGCTTCCTGTCCGAACGCACGCTCGACTTCAAGTATCCCGATCATCCGCAGTGGCGCGAGGACTTGCGAGCCGGCATACAGCTGAGTTACAGCAAGGTGGTGGTGTCAACCGAGGAGGGCGCCATGGTACTGCCGCAGCAGCGCGGCAAGCGCCTGGCGGACCTGCGGACACTGGGCACGGTGCTGGGGTTCACCCCATGGCCTTACAAGGCTGCCATCGACAGCCACGCATTGAAAGTGTCGACCGTCGGCAGCACCGACAGCCTGCTGCGGCTGGTCCTTGGCGGCCATCTCGACGCCGCGTACGTGAATGTCGATGTCGCCAACCATATGCTGGCCGGCGACCTGAAGGCGCCGGCCGGCCTGGTGTTCGACCCAGGCCTGCCGCATGCCCGCTCCGACTTTCGCTTGTCGACTTTACGCTGCAAGGAAGTGGTTGAGCAATTCAACCGCTTCCTGCAGCGGGAGCAGGGCATGTTGCAGCAGCTGCGTGCCAGCCACGGCATCGGCGAGGCCGGCAGCAACGGACGCTAGCGGCGCGCGATCAGCAGGCCGACAATCACGCCGATGGCGGCGCCAGTGGCAACCGACTTCCACGGATTGTCATGCACATAATGGTCGGTGGCCTGGGCTGCCATCTTGCCACGGGCAATCATGCTGTCTTCCAGCTTCAGCAGGTCGCGCTTGGCGGTACGCAGCGTGTCTTCGAACTTGGCCTTGACCATGCCAAGGTCTTCGGAATTGGCCGTAGCAGCATTGCGCAGCCAGGTTTCGGCATCCTGCACGGCCTGTTTCAAGTCGCCCATCAATTTTTCGCGGGCTTCCATGCTTTCGTTGTGGCTATGGCTCTTGCCGTTGGCAACGCCGCCGCCGTTGGGTTTTGCGGTAGTGGATTGTGGTGTCTGGTCCATGATCGCCTCGTCTCAGTGAACAGCACTCGAAGTAAATTCCAGTATAGGTCAGCGCAGCGCGTAGTCGAGCGCAATGCCTGCGAAGACTGCGGCGCCGAGGTAGTTATTGTGGCGGAAGGCGGCAAAGCAGGGCGCACGCTCGCGCCCGCGGATCAGGAAGTAGTGGTAAATCGCGCAGCCGGCTGCCACTGCAATACCCAGCAGGAAGGGCAGGCCCAGGCCGAACTGCCGGCCGACCACCAGCAGGATCGCCAGGTGCACGCCGTAGCAGAGCATGATGGCGGCCACGTCGAAGCGGCCAAAGGTGATGGCGGAGGTCTTGATGCCGATCTTCAGGTCGTCGTCGCGGTCGACCATGGCGTATTCGGTGTCGTAGGCAACGGCCCAGAACACATTCCCCGCCAGCAGCAACCAGGCCACCGGCGGCACCGTGCTTTGCACGGCGGCGAAGGCCATCGGCATGCCGAAGCCGAAGGCGATGCCGAGGTAGGCTTGCGGAATGGCGAAGAAGCGCTTGAAGTAAGGGTAGGTGCCGGCAATGATCAGCGCCGCCACGCTCAGTTGCTTGACCAGCGCGTTGAGCGGCTGGATCAGGAGGAAGGCCAGCAGGGACAGGCTGGCGGCGATCAGCAGCGCCTCCTTGCCGCTGACGCGGCCGCTGGTGATCGGGCGTTCGGCGGTGCGCTTGACGTGCTTGTCGAAGTCCTGGTCGGCGTAGTCGTTGACGGCGCAACCCGCGGAACGCATCAGGAAAGTGCCCAGCGAGAAGATCAGCAGCAGCTTCCAGTCCGGCACGCCGCCGGAAGCCAGCCACAGCGCAGCCAGGGTTGGCCACAGCAGCAGCACGGTACCGATCGGCTTGTCCAGCCGGACCAGGCGGAAATAGAGTTCGAGTTTGCTCAGGGGAGGAGTAGTCGCATGCATCCCGGCATTTTACTCTTCGTGGCCGTTCAGCATGCTGACGCCGGGCAGCTGGCAGTCGGCCACTGCGGCGACGATGGCATCGATGGCAGCCTTGCGGGTGAAACTCTTGCGCCAGACAATCACCACACGCCGGTTCGGCTCCGGCTTGTCGAAATAGCGGAAAGACAACATGCCGTCACGGCCTTCCATGTCCGGCACCGAGGCGCGCGGCAGCACGGTCAGGCCGATGCCGCTGGCCACCATGTGGCGGATAGTTTCCAGCGACGAGCCTTCGAAGGTGCGCTGCATGCCGTTGCCTGGCGAGGAAAAACGCGCCATTTCGGGGCACACTTCCAGCACCTGGTCGCGGAAGCAGTGGCCGTTGCCCAGCAAAAGCATGGTTTCGGTCTTGAGGTGTTCGGCGGGAATGCTGCTGCGTGCGGCCCAGGGATGGTTTTTTGGCATCGCCACCACAAACGGCTCGTCGTACAGCGGCTGGACCGCCATGCCGTGTTCCGGCAACGGCAGCGCCATGATGGCTGCGTCCAGCTCGCCCTGGCGCAGCATTTCCAGCAGCTTGACGGTGAAGTTCTCCTGCAGGACCAGCGGCATCTGCGGCGTGGTTTCAATCATCCGCTTGACCAAAGGCGGAAGCAGGTAGGGGCCGATGGTGTAAATGACGCCCAGCCGCAACGGCCCGGCCAGCGGGTCCTTGTTCTGTTTTGCCAGTTCCTTGATGGCCGCCGTCTGCTCCAGCACCCGTTCGGCCTGGGCCACGATCTGGGCGCCCAGCGGGGTGACCGAGATTTCCGCCCCGCCGCGCTCGAACAGGACGACGCCGAGTTCGTCTTCCAGTTTCTTAATTGCGACAGAAAGAGTAGGTTGGGCGACGAAACATGCCTCGGCGGCATGGCCGAAGTGTTTCGCTCTGGCAACTGCTACGATATATTTGAGCTCGGTCAGTGTCATGAACCCATTTGAACACAGTTGAATGCCTTGTTGCAATGCCATGAATGGGGGAGGGCTCTGGCTATAATGACCAGCAAAACCATAGAACGAGGCGAATATGTCTTCCACACTTGGCCATGAAGAGGCCCAGTCGTATATCTTTAAACTGCTGACGGCCATGCACCAGGTCGGCGGCTCCGACCTGTTTATTTCGGCGGATTTCCCGCCCAGCATCAAGTCGCAGGGCTCGATGCGCGCCCTGAGCCAGCAGCGCCTGACCCCCGACGTGACCCGGGCCCTGGCTTACGCCATCATGAACGAGAAGCAGCGCCGCGAGTTCGAAACCGAGCTTGAGTGCAATTTCGCGATTTCGCTGCCCAATGTCTGCCGCTTCCGCGTGAATGTCTTTGTGCAGCAGCAGGCGGTGGGCATGGTATGCCGCACCATTGCTTCCGAAATCCCGAATTTCGAGAAGCTCGACCTGCCGGAAGTGCTGAAAGAAGTCGTGATGACCAAGCGCGGCCTGGTGCTGGTGGTGGGCGGTACCGGCTCCGGCAAATCGACTTCGCTGGCGGCCATGATCGATTACCGCAACCAGAATTCGGCCGGCCATATCATCACCGTGGAAGACCCGGTCGAGTATGTACACAAGAACAAGAACTGCCTGATCACCCACCGCGAAGTGGGCGTGGATACCCTGTCCTGGCATCATGCGCTGAAAAACACCCTGCGCCAGGCGCCGGACGTGATCCTGATCGGCGAGATCCGCGACACCGAAACCATGGAACACGCGATTGCCTTCGCCGAGACGGGCCACCTGTGCCTGGGCACGCTGCACGCGAACAATGCGAACCAGACCATGGACCGCATCATCAACTTCTTCCCGGAAGAGCGCCGCAACCAGCTGCTGATGGACCTGTCGTCCAACCTGCGCGCCATCGTCTCGCAGCGCCTGATCCGTACCGAAGACGGCAAGGGCCGCAAGGCTGCCATCGAGATCCTGCTGAACACGCCGACCATCTCCGAGATGATCTTCAAAGGCAACTTCCACTCGATCAAGGAGATCATGGCCAAGTCGCGCGAACTGGGCATGTGCACCTTCGACCAAGCCTTGTTCGAACTCTATAATAAGGGCTACATTGCCTATGAAGAGGCGCTGCGCAATGCCGACTCGACCAACGGCCTGCGCTTGCAGATCAAGCTGAATAGCAGCCGTCCACCACCAGACGCCGCTGCGCCAGCCGCGGCGGCGCCGAAGTCGTCGGGCGGCCTGAGCATGCAGCTGGATGAAGAAGAGGAAGAAGAAGGCGAATGATCGAGTTTGAAAAGAAGATGTGCTCGCGCGAGGAACTGGCCGCGCGGGTGGCTGCGCTGCCGAAACCGGTGGTGATGACCAATGGCGTGTTCGATATCCTGCACCGTGGCCACGTCACCTACCTGGCGCAGGCGCGTTCGCTGGGCGCCTCGCTGGTGGTGGCGGCCAATACCGACGCTTCCGTCAAGCGCCTGGGCAAGGGCGATGACAGGCCCTTGAACAATTGCGAGGACCGGATGGCGCTGCTGGCGGCGCTGGAATCGGTGAGCCTGGTCGTGCCATTCGACGAAGATACCGCGCTGGAAGCGGTGCTGCAGGCCAGGCCCGAGATCTACGCCAAGGGCGGCGATTACGATATGACCGCGATCCCGGAAGGGCAGGCGGTGCTGGCATACGGCGGCAAGGCGGTGGCCATCGATTTCGAGCACGACCGCTCGACCACCAAGCTGCTGGCCAAGGTGCGCATGTTTGGACAATAGGAGGCCGTCATGGCTTTTGGTGTGCTGCTGACCGACGAAGGCGTGGCCGAACTGGGCGCTACGCTGAAGGATTACCTGACTGACGGACCGTCCGGCAAGTTCTTGCCCTGCAAGGAGGCCAGTCCCGACCGCAGTTTCTTCCACCTCATCTCCGAGACGCGCAATGCCGAAGGGGCGATGGTGGAGGTCGAGCTGTACATCCCCAACCGCTACATCAAGCTGGTGATGTCGGGGCTGGAGCGCAAGCACATCGGCTTCCTCTGATAGTTGTAGTCGTTCAGACTTGACATGACGTGAATGTCCAGTGTGTTGGAGTTCGTTTGAGCCGATCGGCTGCCAACCCCGGACGCTCAGGCGCCCGCCGATTAACGCAAGCTTGTTGACCCTATGAAGATAAATTGACTATGGCTAGCAAAATGAGTGCAGAACAACGATTCAAAGACCTGGATCTCGAGCTTCCTCACGTCAGCGCGCCAGCGGGTAATTACGCAACTGCAGTTCAGTCTGGAAATTTCTTGTTCATTTCTGGCAAAGCTCCACTACCGGTCAACGGTCGCCCCGCGAAAGGACGACTCGGGCAAGAGTATTCAACCGCTGAAGGATATGCCCTTGCTCGCTCTGCGTGCATGGACCTTATAGCCGCCATAAGGGAAAAGCTAGGTTCCCTAGACCGAGTCGTCCAGGTGGTTGAACTTCATGGCTCCATCAATGCTGTTCCTGAGTTCGAGGATCACGCAAAGGTCTTGGACGGTGCCTCAGACCTTCTCGCAGAAATTTTTGGTCCAGCCGGGGTCCATGCTCGTTCAGTCATAGGTGTGAGCTCACTTCGCAATGGGGTCCCCCTAACAGTTAAGGCAACCGTGGAAGTTAAGTCTGAATAGATGACGTCTCGTCAGCGAGCGATGAGGCGGCCGAGATCGGCCAGCAGCGGCCCTTGATGACCGAAAGCATTTATAACCTCAAGTGAAACTGCCCACGATGGCTCGAAATATTTCGTTCATGTTTTGCCTTGCGTGTTTCGCGGCGAATAGCTTAGCGAACGGATCGAAAAGCATCGAGAAGCCAAAACACCCAGATACGAAACAGGAGTGCGTCGCAAAAGGTGGAAAATGGATCCTCTATCCCATGGGGCAGTTCTACTTTTGTGCCGTCAAAACGACCGATGAAGGAAAGGCATGCTCTGATGATAGCGAATGCGAAGGGGATTGCATTCCAGCGGCGCGAAAGGATAAGTCACCGGGCATCTGCTCACCGACTTTACCTATGCCAGGAGGGTGTCCGAAGCATATGATTAACGGTAAGATAGTCTCCGAGCCGTGCATTTGAGGCTGCCTTGAATTTTATGAGGCTTGCCTGGAGACCGTATCCGGCCAGTACGTGACGTTCGCCTTGAATTCGCCGAGACAATTGGAAAAATTTTGACGGACGATATACATCGAGTAGTTTTATCATGGCGAGAACAGGGCATTGCGCTATTGCCGGGGCTTGCAGTTGATGAAATCCGCGATCTTGCAAAAGAAGCTCGCATCAATTTGTCCTCTGACATTGAGCTCTTATACACCCTCTGCGGCGGCATGCCGAAGGGCACCGTCGATGCCAACTGGTTTGAATTATGGCCGCTAAAGAGGGCGTTGCAAGACTCAATAAATTTCCCTAATTTGCTCATCCCTTTCGCTGAGGGTTTCTTGTCAGCGCAACTCTATTGTTTTCGTGTTGAAAACGCCACAAATGCCTCGATCCATATGGATTTTTCATTTGATGGCAATTCGACCAGGGAAATTGCACCATCCTTAGACGCCATGTGTGGGTTGCTCTTAGATAGTCCTAGTGCATTGTGTTTGCCCTAAGTTTGCGTCAAGTGACTTCATTTTTTGCGGCACGGAAGCGACCGAATACAATCGGCCAATACCGGACTTAGTTGCGGTTTCCTCTGTTTTACAGCAGGTCTTTGAAGGACAAGTAAATTGAATCAGCAAAGGGCATTCGCTTGGGGACAATGCAAAAACTTGAGTGGAAAAAGGAGCCTGGCAGAGTCTCTTCAGTTAAAGGGTCTGAAGGTTGATGAGAGAAGTTATAGTATCGTTATACGGGATTGTGAATGCTTTACCATCGAGTTCGATAGTCAATCTGAAGTCGAGTCTTCAATCGAAGGAACGGCGGCGGCACTCCAAACGCTCGTAGCGGACGTCGAGTTGGTGGCGACAGCGCTTCAAGCGGCAGACATTACCTTCTGGATTGAGATCACGGACGCCGTTCAGAATCCACTACACTATGTCCACAACAAATGCCCTGAATGCTGACCGTTGCGAGATGCCCAGTCCGTCAAGCGGGTTGCGTGCCTTTCGGCCAAATGCGGACTGCCAGATTAAGCAGAGACTCATGCTATATTGCTAATTTGCCGAATAAGGCACTTTAAAAGTTTTTATGGCTCGTAGGCGCGAACTTAAGAATATTGCATCTGGATTGATGTGTTCCTTCATTAGCCGTAACAATGACGTTGGCGGGTATTGGGGTATTGGAAAGCTATGCTCGCTTGCTCAAGATAGTGCCACAACATGCGTGGAACTCGATCTTCTTTCCAAGACTGTGCTTCCGGAATCTGCAGAATTTTCAAAGCTGCTGCGAGGCTATAATTCGCTTTTACAGAGACACCTTGCCGCTCGAAATATCCCAGACTGTTGGGTTACATCGGCATTTATCGAGCTCGATTTCAGTCCGATAGAACATCCCGAAAAGCAGGTGCCGATCATTACGTGGGGAAGTCTTTTCAAGCTCTCGGTAACAATTTTGGACGACAGGTCCAGAAAGCATACAGTTTCGACTTACGGTTATTGCGCTGCGCATAATTCGAGGACGGAACATCAAAGTGTTGGTCTCCGCTTCTAACTAGGCCCTTTCAACCGGTACTGAAGCCGTAGGGAGAACCCGGCCAGGAGTGGCCGGTTCTATAGAAGGTTATTTCATTAGGAACGCAATGTGAGTTATTTGCAAGAAATCAATAAAAGTGCATTTGTACTGCCAAAAATTTTCGATGCGATTTCTTCTAGCGCGATGCAAGATGCATATAGTCGTGCATCACCTTCTGGAAAGCCTCCGGAAGAACCAGATTTTGTGGCAAGTCTCGTAAAACACGGTGTTGTAAGAATAAAAAAAGTATTGGACATCCTATTCAACGGCACAGGCATCCATGTCGCTACTACGGGTGTATTCTGCCATCAATCGCCAATGGTGAAGTTCAGGCATGGCGGTAACGATTTTCGGTGCGAGCTGGGTGATATTCTGTTTGTGCATATCCACAAGGATAAAGCTGGTTTTATTCAGAGAAATGCACTCTTGCTTCAAGCGAAAATGACCGAACCATCGGCTTCAAAAAAAGCCGTTCCGGCCGCAGAGCAACATCAGCTTTCTCTTTACCAGTCTTGGCCAAACTTTACCTATGACATGAAAGGAGGTCCATTGCATGGAAAATCCAGAACCATATCACCTCAAACTCGCCACGCAGGAGCTCAATATTTGCTCATCGATTCTGGTCCACAATTTGCCGGAACAACCATCGCAATAGGTGAATATCCTATGGCAGTATGGATGGCTGAAACACCGCTTTACACCAGCCGGACGTTTGGCAATTCGCTTTTTGATTTTTTAACAATGACCTCTGGTCGTCAATTCTCTGAAAGGGCAGTGGCGAGAGGCTGGTCCAATGTTATATGGGATTTGATTGATAATGGTTTGAAAAAGGGATTTACAAGGGCTAGGACTGGGCATGTCTCAACTCCGGGCTCACGCATGGCGGGCTCTCCTATTCCTTCTTATGCCTGTTATTCAATGGGATTCGGTCAGACGACACAGTCTATCGTTACTGAAGTTCTCGGAAATAGTTCAGCACTGTTTAGACAAGCTAATGATGACGGCTCGATTCCTCCTGATCTGTTTGCAGAATTTGATTTTCAAGATCCGGTTGGGGGAATCAGCTTGGTACTGATTGAGACGGATGAATCCGGGCTTCAAGAAGAGGTTGATGAATAAGCCAAGTTTTGCACTTTCCAAACCAGTGAATTATCTGCATTGGTAATAAAAATGATCACTCGGGAACGACTTCCATCATTAATGCGGGGGGCCGATTTGGGGCGGAAGCTGCCAGCCGCCTGGCGCGTTTAGTCATCAAGTTTGAGCTGCGACAGATTAGTGCTGCAGGATAGTGATCTTGCCGTCTGCCTCAAGGAAGGCATATTTCATTTTTTCGCGCGGGCAGTCGGCCTCGCGCAGCGACTGCTCCAGGTCGCTTTCTGCCACGTGGTTGCGGCGTAGCGCTTCCTTGAAGATTTTGCCGTCACGTCCCAGGAGCACGGCGGTGCCCTCCACCAGGTCGGCAGCCTTCCTGTTGCGGGCGGTGATGAAGGCGATTACCACGTTCAGCGCCACCAGGGTGACGACCACGATCAAGCCGCCGGCAACTGAATCGTCGCCGCCCGTCAGCCCGGGCGATACCGATTCACTGAGCAGCATCACCACCAGCAGGTCGAATGGCGTGAACTGGCCGATGGTGCGCTTGCCGCTCAGGCGCATCATCACCAACAACGCGCCGTAAATCGCAACGCCGCGCATGACGTATTCCCACCAGGGCAATTCGAGATCGAACATTGCGGCCTCCTTCCTGGCCGGTTATACGACGAATCGCCTGAGCCCGGCCACACGCTTCGATCGGGCAACGGCCAGTTGACGGGCTCAAGTCAATATCCCAGAATGTTCGATCTTGATTTACGGAAACATGTTTGATGAAGAATGCGATTGCCGTATTGAGCCTGTGCAGCAGCCTGTTGCCAGTGTTGGCGCGGGCGGACGAAGTGGAATACATCACCGGCAAGCTGGTGGCAGAGGCACAGCTGAAGTGCCTCGACGAGGCGCTCACCATTTCGAACAATCATTTTCGCAGCATCCTGCCCGACCTGATGCTGGACGGCGCGCGCGACCTGGCGAAAATGGGGCCGGAATGGGGGCCGGGCAATGAAAACTATCGCCAGGCTCGCGACCTGCTGGAAATGGCTTTCCAGGATGATGAGATGAGCAATGGGCCGTTGCTTGACGCCGGTTTGCCCCCTTTGCTGCATACCATGGTGAGTGGCTGGGCGCCGGCCCAGCGCACGGAATTCCAGTCCTTTTTGAAGCAGAAGGGCGGCCGCCTTTACTGGGATACGATGATGGACGGCGCGATGTGCGAGGCCTTGATCGAGTTGAGTTCGAAGCCTCCGCATCCACTGCCGCCAGGCGCGGATAAGAATCGCCTGTATGCGCTTGCAACAGGGATTGGCATCCGCAAGATGACAATGGAGCTGGAGTTCAACCTGCTGCCAAAGGACCAAGCCGCCCAGGTGGAGAAGGTGGGGGCGGAGTTGAGCAAATCCGTGCAGCAGGCATTCGGCACTGTGTCCGAGGCCTACGCTGCGCGCGCGCAACAAGTTTTCCGTGCCGTGGAGCCGGATCTAAAGAAAATCCTGGCGGCCTACAAGCCGTAGAGTTGCCGATTACTCAGGCGCCGCCGGCATAGCCGTGCTGGCGCCAGGCTTCGAACACCACCACCGCAACGGTGTTGGAGAGGTTGAGGCTGCGGTTACCGGGCATCATCGGCAGGCGAATGCGCTGTTCGGTCGGGAAGGATTCGCGGAACTCGGGTACCAGGCCGCGGGTTTCGCTGCCGAACACGAACACATCTCCGGGCTGGAAGGCCAGTTCGGCGAACGGGCGCGAGCCGTGGGTGGTCATGGCGAACATGCGGCTCGTATTCGGCTGGATATCCGCCAGGAAGGCGGCCCAGTCCTTGTGCACTTTCATCTGCGCGTACTCGTGGTAATCGAGGCCGGCGCGGCGCATCTTGGCGTCGTCCAGCGGGAAGCCGAGAGGCTCGATCAGGTGCAACTGAGCGCCAGTGTTGGCGCACAGGCGGATCACGTTGCCCGTGTTGGGCGGGATTTCCGGGTTGACCAGCACTACATGAAACAAATCGTTCTCCTAATTCCTAATGAGTCTGCGGCGGCGTGCGGGCGAACACATAGTTCGTCACGCGCGCGGCGCCGTGGCGCTTTAGCGTTGCGGCAAGTTCCTGCAGCGTTTCGCCGCTGCTCATGACATCGTCCACCAGGCCGATATGCCGGCCTTCGACCAGCGCCCGCTCGGGAATCGCAAAGGCATGCGCGATATTGGCATGGCGCGCGCCGTGGGGCGTGCTGCTCTGGGCCAGCGTGTCGCGCACGCGTACTGCGAGTCTGGCATGGACGGCGATGCCAAGGGCCTTGCCTAGCGGGCGGGCGATTTCCAGCGCCTGGTTGAAACCGCGCTCCGACAGGCGCTGCAGGCCAAGCGGCACGGGGCACAGCAGGGCAGGGCGCGGGTAAAGCCTGGCATCGGCGCGCTGCACCGCGTCTGCCAGCAGGCCGGCAAACAGGCGCGCCAGCGCGAGCTGGCGGGCGAATTTTAACTGAAGCACGAGGCGGTCCACAGGAAGGGCGTAGTCGGCAGCGGCCACCGTGGCGTCGAAGGCGGGACGCTCGGCCTGGCAGCGGCCGCAGGGCATTGGCTCCAGGTCCTCGGGCGCTGGCGGCAGTGGATTGGCGCAGATCGGGCAGCGGGGAGCCGTGGCGGCGAAGAACTGCTGGCGGCAGCCGGGGCAGAGCAAAGCTGGTCCGCAGGCGCCGCACAGCACGCAATTACAGGGCAACAGGGCGGCCAGCAGGCCGTTGGCAAATGCACTACCCATCGCAAATCTCCGCGAACGAGTAAACTGCCCGGATTATCCCATTAAAGAACCGTATTAAATATGCAAGCCCCAGCAAAACCGCCGAAATTGAGCGCTCCTATTGACCTAGATCGAGTCCGCGCCCTGTTTGCCGACCCGGCCCGCGTGGCGGAAGCCGATTTCCTGCGGCGCGAGATTGCCAGCCGCATGCACGAGCGCCTGCAACTGGTCAAAGTCAACCCGCTGCGCGTGATCGATGCGGGTTGCGGCACCGGCCCGGATTTGCCGGCCTTGCAAAAAAGCTATCCCGCCGCCCAGATCCTGGGCGTCGACACCTCGCCCGCCATGATTGCTGCCGCGCGCGGCCAGGCCGGCAAAACCGGCCTGAGCCAGCTGATTGGCAAATTGCTACCAGCAAAATCGGGCATTGACTACCTGTGCGCCGATATGGCCGACCTGCCGCTGGCGCGGAACAACGCGGACCTGGTGTGGTCTAACCTTGCGCTGCACTGGCACCCGCAGCCGGACCGCGTGTTTGCGGAGTGGCATCGCGTGCTGAAGGTAGGCGGCCTGCTGATGTTCTCCTGCTTCGGCCCGGATACGCTGCAGGAACTGCGGACCGCCTTCGCCGAAGTCGACCTGGCGCCGCATACGCTGCCCTTCGTCGACATGCACGATTTCGGCGACCAGCTTGTGGAAGCAGGCTTTGCCGAGCCGGTCATGGATATGGAAAAGATCACGGTGACCTACGACAGCGCCGACAAGCTGCTGGCCGATGCCCGCGCGCTGGGCGGCAATCCGCTGCAGACGCGGCGCAAGGGGCTGCTCGGAAAACTGGCATACCAGCGCATGCTGCAAGGCCTGGAAAAGCAGCGCCGGGCGGACGGCAAGCTGGCGCTGACCTTTGAAGTGATCTACGGCCATGCCTTCCGCCCGGCCCCAAAGGTCACCAGCAGCGGCGAAGCGATCATCCGTTTTGACTTGACAAGGAAGCCCAAAAAATAGGCAGGGAAGGCCGGGGTTACTTGCGTATACCACAGTGAAGGGTGTGCTGCCCTTGATGTAGGACATGTTCACTGAGTATAATCTTTAGCTAATTTTGCCAAGACTTCGCCCAGCCGAACGCAACAAGGCGGTCCAGGCCAGGCAAATATGGCAGCAAAGCTATCGATGATGTGTGGTCATCGGGAGTGTTTTTCAAGGTTCCAGCACAGTCCGGTCGCGAATTATTTTGCGCTGGCTTGGCTCGGAGCCTTTAGGTGTTTAGCGTGCGGCGGGTCCGCGGTTAGGCGGGCCTGGCGCACAAAAATCTTCTTTATTTTTGGGTGGTTGGGGAAAACATGAAACTTGCGAAGCGACTTCAATCGTTGATGCTCGGCTTGGCCGTTACCGCCGCAGCAATGCCGGCGTGGGCAGAGCCTGCGGCGACAGCGGCCGGCGACTACACGGCAAAGACCGGTGGCACCGGCGGTCCGATGGTCCATCAGTTGAACCTGCAGGCTCCTGCAACAAAGATCGCTGAAAACATCTATGACCTGCACACCATGATGATGGTCATCATTATGGTCATCTTCGTCGCCGTGTTCGGCGTGATGTTCTACTCGATCTTCAAGCACCGCAAGTCGGTCGGCCACAAAGCCGCCACCTTCCACGAATCCACCGCCGTTGAAATCGCCTGGACCGTCGTGCCTTTCCTGATCGTTATCGGCATGGCACTGCCAGCAACCAAGACCGTGGTTGCGATGAAAGACACCTCCAACGCCGACATCACCATCAAAGCCACCGGCATGCAGTGGAAATGGGGCTATGACTACCTGAAGGGCGAAGGCGAAGGCATCTCCTTCATCTCCAACCTGTCGACCCCGCGCTCGCAAGTGGGCAACCCTGGTGAAGAATTCACCGGCAAGCGCAACGAAAACTACCTGATGGAAGTGGACAACGAAGTCGTGGTCCCGGTCGGCAAGAAGGTCCGCATCGTCACCACCGCCAACGACGTGATCCACGCCTGGATGATCCCGGCATTCGGCGTCAAGCAGGATGCGATCCCAGGCTTCGTGCGCGACACCTGGTTCAAGGCTGAATACACCGGCACCTTCCGCGGCAACTGCGCCGAGCTGTGCGGTAAAGAGCACGCCTTCATGCCGATCGTGGTCAAGGTCGTGACCGCCGAAGAGTACACCGCCTGGGTCAACGGCAAGAAGAAGGAAATGGCTGCCCTGGCAGACGATCCGAACAAGACCTGGACCATCGACGAATTGAAGACCAAGGGCGAAAAAGTCTACACCGCTAATTGCGCAGTCTGCCACCAGGCAAACGGCAAGGGCGTGCCGGGTGCCTTCGCGCCACTGGACGGCTCCGAAGTGGTGAACGGCCCGAAAGCCGAACAGATCAATGTGCTGCTGCACGGTAAGAAATCGGGCAAGTACCCATCCGAAATGCCGGCATGGAAGCAACTGTCGGATACCGATATCGCGGCTGTCATCACCTACACCCGCAACAACTGGTCGAATAAGCCAGCGGAAAACATCGTTCAGCCAGCCGAAGTTGTGGCTGCTCGCGCCAAGTAATTAGGAGCATTACATGAGCACTATCGATCACGCACACGATCACGCCCACGGCGACCACGATCACGCACACGATCACCCACACGGCCTGAGCCGTTGGCTGTTCGCGACCAACCACAAGGACATCGGTACCCTGTACATGTGGTTCTCGTTCATCATGCTGCTGTCCGGCGGCGTGCTGGCGCTGATGATCCGTACCGAACTGTTCAAGCCTGGCCTGCAGTTCTTCCAGCCTGAATTCTTCAACCAGCTGACCACCATGCACGGCCTGGTGATGGTGTTCGGCGCCATCATGCCGGCCTTCGTCGGCTTCGCCAACTGGATGATCCCGCTGCAGATCGGCGCATCCGACATGGCGTTCGCCCGCATGAACAACTTCTCGTTCTGGTTGCTGCCTCCTGCGGCGATCCTGCTGGCCGGCTCGTTCTTCGTGCCTGGCGGCGCGACCGCTGCCGGCTGGACCCTGTACGCTCCGCTGTCGACCCAGATGGGCATCGGCATGGACATGGGTATCTTCGCCATGCACATCATGGGCGCGTCGTCGATCATGGGTTCCATCAACATCATCGTCACCATCCTGAACATGCGCGCTCCTGGCATGACCCTGATGAAGATGCCGATGTTCTGCTGGACCTGGCTGATCACCGCCTACCTGCTGATCGCCGTGATGCCGGTCCTGGCAGGCGCCATCACCATGACCCTGACCGACCGTCACTTCGGCACCTCCTTCTTCAACGCCGCCGGCGGCGGTGACCCGGTCATGTACCAGCACATCTTCTGGTTCTTCGGTCACCCAGAGGTGTACATCATGATCCTGCCGGCCTTCGGCATCGTGTCGCAGATCATCCCGGCCTTCGCCCGCAAGCAGCTGTTCGGCTACGCTTCGATGGTGTACGCCACCGCGTCCATCGCGATCCTGTCGTTCATCGTCTGGGCCCACCACATGTTCACCACCGGCATGCCGGTGACCTCGCAGCTGTTCTTCATGTACGCCACCATGCTGATCTCCGTGCCGACCGGCGTGAAGGTCTTCAACTGGATCGCGACCATGTGGAAAGGCTCGATGACCTTTGAAACCCCGATGCTGTTCTCGGTCGGCTTCATCTTCGTGTTCACCATGGGCGGCTTCACCGGCCTGATGCTGGCAGTGACCCCGGTCGACATCCAGCTGCAGGATACCTACTACGTGGTGGCGCACTTCCACTACGTGCTGGTGGCAGGTTCGCTGTTTGCGCTGTTCGCAGGCTTCTACTACTGGGTACCGAAGTGGACCGGCCACATGTACAACGAGACGATGGGCAAGGCCCACTTCTGGCTGTCGCTGATCACCTTCAACGTGACCTTCTTCCCGATGCACTTCCTGGGCCTGGCCGGCATGCCACGCCGCTACGCCGACTATCAGGCGCAGTTCACCGACTTCAACTCGATCGCTTCGATCGGTGCTTTCGGTTTCGGCCTGAGCCAGGTGTTCTTCCTGTTCTTCGTGGTGCTGCCGACCATCCGTGGCGGCAAGCAGGCGGAAGCCAAGCCATGGGATGGCGCTGAAGGCCTGGAGTGGACCGTGCCGTCGCCGGCGCCGTTCCACACCTTCGAAGTACCGCCGACTGTCAAGTAATCGCTTTTCGGGGACGGGCCAGCCCGTCCCCTATAGGAAGTACCATGTCTGACCCGAAGAAGCCGAATAGCAACCTGCGCCTGGCCCTGATTCTGTTGTCGGTCGCCGTAGTGTTCTTTGTTTCCGTCATCGGCAAGCAATGGATGCTGGGGCACCACTGAAATGAGCGGCGGCGAGAACAAGAAGCTGCTTGGCAAGTTGCTGGTCATTGCCGTCATGATGTTCGGCTTTGGCTATGCGCTGATCCCGGTGTACAAGCACCTGTGCGAGGTGCTGGGACTGAACCTGATCGATGGCAAGCCGCAGGAAGTTGCCAGGAACAGCCAGGTCGACATGAGCCGTGAAATCACGGTGGAGCTGGTCAGCAATGTGCAGGGCACCTTGCGTTTCCGCGCCACCCAGAACAGCGTGACCGTGCACCCTGGCGAAATGACGACGGTGGTATACGAGGTAGTCAACAGCGTGGACCGCACGGTGAAGGCGCAAGCCGTCCCGAGCTACACGCCGATGGAAGTGACGCCGCACTTCAAGAAGGTGGAATGCTTCTGCTTCAAGGAGCAGACGCTGAAACCGAAGGAGGCGCGGCAGATGCCGGTGGTGTTCTTCATCGATCCGGCGGTGCCGAAGAGCGTGAAGACCGTCACCCTGTCGTACACCTTTATCGAGGCGGGCGGCCTGGGCAACCAGACCGCAGCCAATTAAGGAAGGCAGATGGGATCGTTTTTGTATTCGATGAAAGCAGTGATCTGGTCGTTCTTCGGCCTGCGCCGCAAAAGCGATTTTGACCAGGACCAGGAGAAGATCAAGCCGGTCCACGTCATCGTCGCCGGATTGCTGGGCGCGGCCCTGTTCATCGGCTTGCTGGTTTCGATCGTAAAACTCGTGGTTTCAAAGTAAATTATTGCAGGATTTTAGGGAGAACAAGATGAGCTCTAATAACGCCGCGGCACCGTACTACTTCGTGCCTGGTCCTTCCAAGTGGCCGATGCTGGCAGGTATTTCCCTGCTGGTGACCATGATTGGCGCATCCGCATGGGTCAACGACGCACCATGGGGCATGATCGTCAATAACATCGGCATCGTCATGACCCTGGCCGTGCTGTACTTCTGGTTCGGCGACGCCATCTCAGAGTCCGAGAAGGGCCTGTACTCCAAGCGCATCGACGTGTCCTACCGCTGGTCGATGGGCTGGTTCATCTTCTCCGAAGTGATGTTCTTCGGCGCCTTCTTCGGCGCGCTGTACTACGCACGCCAGATCACCATGCCTTGGCTGGCCGACCTGGACCACAAGCTGATCTGGCCTGACTTCTCGGCCAACTGGAATGGCGGCGTGGGTCCGGCAGGCACCGTGGACAACTACACCCCGATGGGCCCGTTCCCGATCCCGACCATCAACACCGCGCTGCTGCTGGCTTCGGGCATGACCCTGACCATTTCGCACCACGCGCTGCAGGCTGCCAACCGCTCCAAGGCGATCTTCTGGCTGGCTGCCACCGTGCTGCTGGGCGCAACCTTCATGGGCTTCCAGGCTTATGAATACATGCACGCTTACAGCGAACTGAACCTGAAGCTGACCTCGGGCATCTACGGCTCGACCTTCTTCATGCTGACCGGCTTCCACGGCTTCCACGTGACCATGGGCGCGATCATGCTGTCCGTCGTGCTGTACCGCCTGATCCGCGGCGACATGAGCGCTGAACACCACTTCGCCTTCGAAGGCGCGGCCTGGTACTGGCACTTTGTTGACGTTGTCTGGCTGGGCCTGTACGTCGTCGTGTACTGGATGTAAGACGCGGTTATAATCTAACCGCAAAAAAGCCGCATCGGCCAGAACGCGCCCCAGGTCGCGCTCTGTGCAGATGCGGCTTTTTGCATTTAGCGGATACCGGTCGGTTTAATATAGCCGAGCTTTGCCAGCACCAGGATGGTGATGAACAGCGCGATCGAGAAACCGACGCGCAGCGCAAAAGCGCGCACCATTTTCGGGTTGGCCGATTTGCTGCGCATCATGCTGATGAAGGCTGAAGCCAGGCTGCCAATGATCAGCACGAAGGCGACGGCGACAAAGTATTTCATGGTAATAGAGCGGTTTCTGAGGAACCTTATTGTATGGCATTCCGCTTTCGGTTGATCCCTTTCCTGGCCACGGTGGTCCTGGTGGCGATCGGCGTTTCCGCCGGGCGCTGGCAGGATGGCCGCGCCGCCCAGAAGCTTGCGCTCGAAGCGCGCCTGGCGGCCGGCAATGCCGCCGCGCCTTTGGACCTGGGCGCCGCTCCGGTGGCTGCCGCCGACGTGGAATTCCGCCGCGTGCGGCTGCAAGGCGAGTGGGTGAGCGGCTGGCCGGTCTACCTCGACAACCGCCCGCACGCAGGGCGTCCCGGCTTCTACCTGTTGATGCCGTTGCGGCTGGCCGGCAGCGATATGCACGTGCTGGTGGCGCGCGGCTGGCTGCCGCGCGATATGGCCGACCGCAGCAAGCTGCCTTCGTATGCAACGCCGGCGGGCCCGGTGGTGGTCGAAGGCATCGCCCGGCTGGCGCCAGGGCATGTGATGCAACTGGGCGAAGCGCCCAGACTTGCGCCGGGAGCGATCGTGCAGAATGCCGATGCGGCGGCGCTGGCCGCAGCGACGGGCTGGAGATTCCAGCCGCTGGTGGTCGAGCAATCGTCGCCGGATGGCGCGACCGGCACCGCCGAAGCGCTGCAGCGCGACTGGCCCGCACCGGCGATGGGCGCGGACAAGCATAAAGGTTACGCCTTCCAGTGGTACGCACTGGCGGCAATGGCAGGTCTTTTCTTTGTATTCACCGGATTGAGAAAAAGTGGAAAACGCTAAACAAGACGAGAACCAGCGCCGCCGTGGCCGCTGGAGCATGTTCGCGGTGCTGCTGGTGTGCGCCGCACCGATCCTTGCTTCCTATGTCACCTATTACTTCATCAAGCCCGAAGGGCGCACCAACTACGGCGACCTGCTCGACCCGCGCCAGCACCCGATCCCGGCCATGGCCAGCACCACGGTCGATGGCAAGCCGCAAACGTTGGAAGACTTCAAGGGCAAGTGGCTGATGGTCAAGGTGGGCGGCTCTGCCTGCGACCAGAAATGCCAGGACATGCTGTTCATGATGCGCCAGCTGCGGACCATGCAGGGCAAGGAAGCGGACCGCATCGAGCGCGTGTGGCTGATCACCGATAGCGAGCCGCTGGAAACCTTCATGCTGCGCGTGAACGACGGCACCCGCTTCCTGCGTGCGCCGGCCGACGCGGTGGCCAAGTGGCTGCCGCTGGAAAAGGGCGGCAAGGTGGAAGAGCACATCTACCTGATCGACCCGATGGGCCACCTGATGATGCGCTTCCCGAAGAACGCCGATCCGGCCAAGGTGAAGAAGGACCTGGCCAAGGTACTCAAGGCTTCGGCCATCGGCTAAGGCGGGCGCAATGGACCACAATTCCTTTGCCCATATGGCGATTACGGCGCTGGTCGTCGCCTCGCTGCCGCTGTCCATCGTCTGGATTTCGAAGGACACCAATAAATACCGCAAGCTGGTCTGGATCGCGGTCTTCCTGACCTTCGACCTGATCGTGTTCGGCGCCTTCACGCGCCTGACCGATTCGGGCCTGGGCTGCCCGGACTGGCCGGGCTGCTACGGCGAAGCCAATCCTTTCATCGCGCATGAACAGATCCGTGCCGCCGAAGCGCTGATGCCGACCGGCCCGGTCACCATGATGAAGGCCTGGATCGAGATGATCCATCGCTACCTGGCCATGGGCATCGGCGTCCTGATCGTGGCCATGATGGGCGTGGCGTGGTGGCGCTCGACGGGCAGGGGCCGCGCCGGCGCCGGTGCCGGCATGGCGCGCCGCATTCCGCCGGGCTACCCGACTTTCCTGTTCTTCTTCATCCTGCTGCAAGGCGCGTTCGGCGCCTGGACCGTGACGCAGAAGCTGCAGCCGATCTTCGTGACCGGCCACCTGGTGCTGGGCATGTCGCTGCTGGCCCTGCTGGCCTGGTTCGGCGGCCGCGAGGACCAGCTGCATGCGCCGCTGCCGCGCGCGGCTGGTTCGCAGGCGGCGCGCCTGGGCCGCATCCGCCTGCTGGCTGCGCTATCCGGCGTGGTGCTGCTGGCGCAGCTGGCGCTGGGCGCCTGGGTCAGTTCCAACTACGCCACGCTGGCCTGCACCGAATTCCCGACTTGCGCCGGGGCCTGGGTGCCGCCGATGGACTTCGAGCACGGATTCCACCTGTGGCGTGAGCTGGGCAAGACTGCCGCCGGCCACTACCTGCCATTCGAGGCGCTGACCGCGATCCACTGGGTGCATCGCAACTTCGCCGCCGTGGTGGTGCTGGTGCTCGGCGTGACCGCCTGGCAGGCATGGCGCGTCGAGGGCCTGGGCAAGCATGCGCGCTGGATGGCGGCGGTGCTGGTCCTGCAGGCATTTACCGGGGTCGCGACCATCTATTTCAACTTCCCGCTGGCCATTGCCGTGATCCATAACGCCGGTGCGGCAGCCCTGGTGCTGTTGCTGACCATGATAAACTACAGGGCTAAGTACCTGGCTGCCCCCGCCTACCAATAACAATGAAATCCTCGACCTCCCGCATGGGCCAGTACTGGGCCCTGACCAAGCCGCGCGTGACGCAGCTGGCGGTGTTTTGCGCCGTCATCGGCATGTTCCTGGCCTCCGAAGGCATGCCTGACTGGCGCGTGGTGATTGCGGCGACTGCCGGCATCTGGCTGCTGTCCGGTGCTGCGTTTGCCGTCAACTGCCTGGCCGAGCGCGAAATCGATGCACGCATGGCGCGCACCGCACGCCGTCCGATGGCGATGGGCGAGATTACCGTCATGCAGACCGTGGTGTTTGCCGCCGTCATCGGCGGCGCCGGCATGTGGATCCTGCACCAGTTGGTCAACCCGCTGACCATGTGGCTGACCTTTGTCACCTTCGTCGGCTACGCCGTGATCTACACCATGATCCTGAAGCCGGCCACGCCGCAGAACATCGTGATCGGCGGACTGTCCGGCGCCATGCCTCCTGCCCTCGGCTGGGCTGCCATTGCCAACGACGTGCCAATGCAAGCCTGGCTGCTGGTGCTGATCATCTTCGTCTGGACCCCGCCGCACTTCTGGGCGCTGGCGATGTACCGCAAGGCCGACTACGAGCGTTCCGGCCTGCCGATGCTGCCGGTCACCCACGGCATGGGCTTCACCGCCTTCCACGTCTGGCTGTATTCGATCATCCTGGCTGCCACCACGCTGCTGCCATTCGCCGTGAAAATGAGCGGCCTGATTTACCTGTTCAGCGCAATTGCCCTGAACGCGGTATTCTTGTACTACGGCTGGCGCATCTACAAACACTACAGCGACATCGTGGCGCGCAAGGCATTTACCTGGTCCATCATCTACCTGTCGTTGCTGTTCGCGGCACTGCTGGTCGACCACTACTTCAAGTTCTGAGTCCTATGAAAAAACTGTTTGCGGCGCTGTTCATGCTGCTGGCGCTGGCTGCCTGCGGCGAGAAGCAGCTCAAATTCGAAAACACCGACTTGACCGGCCTCGACTACGGCAAGGGCTTTTCGCTGAATGACCACACCGGCAAGCCGGTGACGCTGGACTCTTACAAGGGCAAGGTGGTGGTGCTGTTCTTCGGCTTTACCCATTGCCCGGACGTGTGCCCGACCACCATGGCTGAAATGTCGGCCGTGATGAAGGAGCTGGGCCCGGACGCCGACAAGGTGCAGGTGCTGTTCGCCACTCTCGACCCTGAACGCGACACCAAGGAACTGCTGTCGCAATACGTGCCGGGCTTCGACTCGCGCTTCGTGGGCCTGTACGGCACACCGGAGCAGGTCGCCGCCACCGCCAGAGAGTTCAAGGTGTTCTACCAGAAGGTGCCTGGCAAGACGCCTGACAGCTACACCATCGACCACACGGCCGGCAGCTATGTGTTCGACAAGAGCGGCAAGCTGCGCCTGTTCCTGCGCCATGGCGGCGGACCGGCGCCTATCGTGCACGACCTGAAGCTTCTCGTCGTCAACTGATTCCTGCTAAGCTAAGGGCATGGAACAACGATTTCAGCCCTATAGCCGCCTGGCAGCCATTGTCTTCCTCGTCATTGGTTGCCTTTACGTCCTTCGCCCCTTCCTGGCCGGCATCCTGTTTGCCGCCGCCATTGCGATTTCTTCCTGGCCTCTTTACCAACGCCTGCTGGCCCGCCTGAAGGGCCGGCGCACGCTTGCGGCTGCAGTAATGACGGTGTCGCTGGTATTGATCATCGTCCTGCCGCTGTCGCTGGTGACATGGAATATCGCCGACAGCGTCACCCACTTCTACCGCGGTGCGCGCGATGCGCTCGATGCTGGCGGCTTCGAGCCGCCAGCGTGGCTGCGCCAGCTGCCCCTGGTGGGCGAGTCGGTCGATTCCTACCTGCGCCAGATCCTGAGCAGCAAGGAGGAGCTGCTGGCCGTGGCCAAGAAGTACGTGGAACCGGCCCGCAACATCCTGCTCAATAGCGGCATTGTGCTGGGCGCCGGCGTGGCGCAGGTCAGCCTGGCCGCCTTTGTCTCGTTCTTCCTGTACCGCGACGGCCATAACATCGTGGCCGCGCTGGAAGTGGGCATGGACAAGATCATGGGCGAACATGCGGTCGAAGTCGCGGAGACTGTCAGCCGTACCGTCACCGGCGTGATGTACGGCATGCTTGGCACCGCGCTGGCGCAGGCAGCCGTAGCGGCGGTGGGTTTCCTGATTGCGAGGGTGCCCGCGGTGGCCCTGCTGTCGGTAGCCACCTTCGTCTTCTCGCTGGTGCCGGTGGGCCCGCCGCTGATCTGGGGCGGTGCGGCGATCTGGCTGTTCTCGCAGGGAATGACTGGCTGGGGCATCTTCATGCTGATTTACGGCACGGTCGTCATCAGCGGCGTGGACAACGTGGTCAAGCCGATCCTGATCTCGCGCGGTTCCAGCCTGCCGTTCGCGCTGGTGCTGCTTGGCGTGATGGGGGGCGTGCTCGCCTTCGGCTTCGTCGGCCTGTTCATCGGCCCGACCCTGCTGGCCGTGGCGCTTGGCCTGCTCAGGAACTGGACCAAGATCAAGCCAGTCGTTTGAGCGCTAGCGCACCAGCATGGCCAGCGCCCGTTCGGGGCTGGTATGCCGTTCCATGATCGTCTTGACGGTGCCGTCTTCGCGCATGGCGCGCAGCGCCTGTTCGATCCTGCTGGCCGAGGTATCGGCAACCAGGCGGGAAATGACCAGCGAACCCTGTACGTTCTCGCGCGGCACCAGGTCCAGTACGCGGAACTGTCCGCGCAACTGCGGATCGCGATGCAAGGCGTCGACATTGCTGCTCAGCTGGAGGATGGCGTGCACGCGGCCATACTGGAAGAGCCGCAGCAGCGTGGTGTAGTCGGGCGTGTCATACACGCGGCCCTGCTTGCGCAGGCGGTCCAGCCAGGCATCATAGGTGGCGCCGTGCCGGAATCCCTTGATCACGGCGATCTTCAGATCCGGCTGCCCGGCGAACTGTTCGAGCGTGGCGGCATGCCGCGCCACCTCGTTGCGCAGCAGGAGCATATTGCGCGATTGCAGATAGGGCGTGAAGCGCGCAAAGCCTTCGCGTTCGGGCGTGGAAATGCCGGACATGGTCATGTCCAGCGTGCCGTCTTTCAGCATGGTCCAGATGCGGATGCGCGAATCGCGCGTCATGCGCAGTTCGCAACCGGTACGGCGCGCCAGTTCGTCGACGATATCCTTGTCGATGCCGGCCCACTGCTCGCCGATGCGGTAGTACAGGGCGCCGTGTTCGTACATGGCGACCGTGTAGGGACCACAGGATGCCGCTGCGGCGCTGCCGGCAAGGCAGGCCGCGACGGCCAGCAGCATACTGCGCACAAGCATATCAATCCTGTTCGTCGGAATCGGGCGGCAAGTTGCGCGGGATTACCTTTACCAACAGTATACGCGGGCCGTTCATCTTTTTCACGACCAGGTCGAAGGCATCGAATTCGACGCGTTGGCCCTGTTTCGGAATGTCGCCGAGCTTCAGCATGATCAGGCCACCGACCGATTCCACTTCATCCAGGCCCATTTCTTCGTTCTCGATGTCGACGCCGAGGATGCGCTCCAGGGAGAAGATGGGCAGGCTTGCCTTGCCGATCAGGGAGCCGTCCGGCTGCGACAGCCAGTCGTTTTCGTTGAGGCGGAACTCGTCGTGGATCTCTCCGACCATGGCGCCCAGCAGGTTATCCAGCGTGAGGAAGCCCACCGGGCGCTTGCCCTTTTCGCCGATCAGGGCGAAGTGCGGCGCGCCATCCTTGAAGCGGCGGAACAGTTCCAGCGCCGGGGTACGGGCCGAGATGGTCTCCACCGGACGCAGGAAGCCTGCCAGGTTTTTCAGTTCCTTGCGCGACTGCAGGGCGAAGAACAGGTCTTTCAGGTGCACCACGCCCAGCACCGCGTCGCCTTCTTCGTCGAAGTAAGGGTAGCGGCTGAAACGGTTGCGCACAACGGTGTCGAGGTTCTCGTCGATCGAACGGTCGGCGTGCAGCGCAATCACCTCATTGATCGGGCGCATCAGGTCGGCCACGCTCAGTTGCGAGAAGTCCAGCGAGTTGGCCAGGATGTTGCGTTCGTCCTTGTTGAAGGATTCGCCGGGCTGGCTGGTGCGCAGGATCAGCTTCAGTTCGTCGGTCGAGTAGTGCGACTCGTGGCCGCCGGCATTGCCAAGCCCGGCCAGGCGCAGCACCGCGTTGGCGCTCTGGTTGAGCAGCCAGATGGCCGGGTACATGGTCCAGTAGAAGGCGTACAGCGGAATGGCGCTCCACAGCGCGACCGCTTCGGGAATGCGGATCGCCAGCGATTTCGGCGCCAGCTCGCCCACCACGATGTGCAGGAAGGAGATGGTGACGAAGGCGAACACGAAGGAAATGCCGTGCACGATTTCCGGCGAGGTGATGCCGATGAAAGTGAGCAGGGGTTCCAGCAGGCGGGCAAAGGCTGGCTCGCCGATCCATCCCAGGCCGAGCGAGGCAAGGGTGATGCCCAATTGGCAGGCGGACAGGTAGGCATCGAGCTGGCCGTGGACCTTGGCAAGGATGCGGCCACGCAGGCCCTGGGTCTTTTCGATGGCACGCACGCGGGTGCGGCGCAGGGTGACGATGCTGAATTCAGCGGCGACGTAGAAGCCGTTCAGTGCTACGAGGAAGAGTGCGAAAATGACTAGTAAAAGGTTGTCCATATGCGCCCTAAGGCGGAGAGTCGAAAACCTCTATCTTATCCGACCCGGGGCATAGCTCGCGCAATTGTGATAATTTCTTGACGGAAAGCTAAGGCTGCGGAGCCAGGCCGCTGGCCTTGCAAATGGCCAGCAGGCGCATGGCCAGCTCGCTGTCGTTGGCGGCGCGCTCGCGCTGGATGGCCAGCAGGGCGCGCTGCGCTTGCAGTACCGGCTGCTCGTCGCTCATGCCGCGCCGCGCGCGCGTTGCCGCCAGTTCCAGCGCGGAGCGGGCGCTGGCTTCCCGGACGGCGAGAGCTTGCCGGCGCTGGCGCGCGGCGGCGTAGGCGGACAGGGCGTCATCCATTTCATGCCAGGCTTTCAGGACGGTTTTCTGGAAACTGATGGCGGCTTCCTGCTCTTCCAGCTTGCGCAGCTCGACGGTCGCGCGGCGCCGCCCATTCTCGAAGACCGGCAGTTGCAGGCTCGGTCCGAGCGACCATTGGCGGCTGCCCCAGTCGCCGAACTTGCCGGCATCGACTGATTCGAAGCCGAGTGAGAGGCCAAGCGTGATGCGCGGATAAAGGTCGGCGACTGCCACGCCGATCCTCGCCGTTGCCGCCTGCAGGCGGGCCTCTGCCGCCTGGATGTCCGGGCGATGCCGGATGACCTCTCCCGGCACGCCAAGTGCAAGGTCAGGGCCGTCTGGCGCCGGCGCGCCCTGCTGCGCTGCAAGTTGCTCCTGAAGCGCGCCGGGCGGCTTGGCAAGCAACATGGTCAGCCTGTTGGCGCCTGCCGCTTCCTGCTCGAGCAGGGCCGGCGCGTGGCTTTCCAGTTCGGCGAGCGCCAGGCGCTGTTGCTCGACTTCGAGATCGGTGGCGAGCCCGCCGCGCTGGCGGGCCGCTGCCAGCGCAGCCAGGTCGCGCGCTGCGGCCAGGTCGGCCTGGAGCAATTCCTGCTGGCGCTGGGCTGCGCGCAGCTCGTAGTAATTGCGGGCCACTTCCAGCTGCACCGCCAGTTGCACGTCGCGCAGGATCGAGCTGGCTTCCGCCATCCCGGCATCCGCCGCCTGCACGCTGCGCCGCACGCGCCCCCACAAGTCCAGCTCCCAGGCGGCATCGAAGCCGGCCTGGTACAGCGCGAAGGGATCGCTGAGTTTTTCGATCAGCACCTCGCGATTGGCAGGGGCGATCGCGTCGACCATGCGCGTACCTGCGCCGGATTCCGACTGGCGCTGCCGGGCGGCGCCGGCATGGGCGGTAAGCTGCGGCCCCTGGGCGCCGGCGGCGACGTTGCGTGCCATCCTGCTTTGGGCGAAGCGCAACGCGGCCGACTGCACGTCGAAGCTTGCGGCCAGTGCTTGCTGCTGCAGGCTGCGCAATACGGGATCGTCGAAGCGGGCAAACGATTGCGCCGTGCCGGCTGCCAGGCCTGTCTCGCGCAGGGCAGGAGCCCCGCCGTGCCAGTCTCCATAGGCAGCAGGCGCTTGCACGGCCGGTTCGTGGTAGTCCGGCCCAACCGTACAAGCAGCCAGCGCCAGGCAAAGCAGGGAGACGGTAATCTGTTTCATGATGGTTCCAGTTCAAGCAAGACGATGGCGGAACAGCCATGCCGCCAAGGGCAGCGTTATGAGGGCAATCAGCACGAGCGGCACCATATTCGGCCACAAGGTGCCGAGCCCGACGCCTTCGAGATAAATCCGCTGCACCATGTCGATGGCAAAGCGCAGGGGATTTGCCATCGTCGCGACTTGCAGCACTTGCGGCATGTTGCGTACCGGCGTGGTGAGGCCTGACAGCAGCATCATCGGCATCACCAGGACAAAGGTGTACAGCATTGCTTGCTGCATGTTCAGTGATACGGCAGATATCGACAGGCCGATGCCGACGCTGGCAACCGTGAACAGCGTCAGTCCTGCGTAGATCGAAAGCAGCGAGCCCGCCATCGGCACACCGAACCAAAGCCGCGTGACCAGCAGGATCAGGGTCGACTGCACCAGCCCGATCATGATGGGAGGCAGGGCCTTGCCGATCATGATGTCGATCGGCGTCAGCGGTGTCACCAGCAACTGGTCGAAGGTGCCTTGCTCGCGCTCGCGCGCTACGGAAAGGGCGGTCAGCAGCAGGGTTTGCAGCATGCTCAGGGCCGCGATCATGCCCGGCATCAGATACCAGCGGGTTTCCAGGTTCGGATTGAACCAGGCGCGCGCCTCGATGCGCAATGCCGGCGGGGCGCCGCCGTGCCGCTCCCGCCACTGGCGATTGAAGTCAGCGACTACGGCGCCGACATAGGCTGCGGCCGAACCGGCCGTATTGGAATTGCGGCCGTCCAGTACGATTTGCAGCGGTGCTGCATCGCCAGCATACAGGCGGCGTTCAAAGTCGACGGGGATGATGATGGCAAGCAGGGCCTTCTCGCTGTCGATGGCGTCGCGCAGCGCTTCCTGCGTTTCGACAGTCAGCGCGCGGCGAAAGGTACCGCTGGCATCCAGCCTGGCCAGCAGCTCGGCAGAGGCGGCGCTGTGGCTGGCGTCATGCAGCGCATACGGCACGTACGTCAGGTCATAGGTTGCGGCGTAGCCGAACAGCAGGCTTTGCACGATGGCGGGCACCAGCAGGATGAAGCGGCTCTTGGGATCCTTGAGCACGGCCAGGAATTCCTTGCGGACGATGACGGCAATGCGGCGGAAGAGTGCGATCATGGCTAGTCCAATTGCTTTCGGGTGACCGCACGGGCGATGCCCAGCAACAGCACGGCGTAGGCGGCGAGGATGGCGCAGTTGCGCAGTATCAGCGGCCAGACATTCCCGGCCAGGAACAGGGTCTTTACCAGTTCCATGAAATAGGTCGCGGGCAGGATGCGGCCGACCACCTGCACCGCCAGCGGCACATTGCGCAGGTCGAACAGGAAGCCGGACAGCATCAGCGAAGGCATGAAGCTGCTGACCAGGGCGAGCTGGCTGGCCAGGAACTGGTTCCTGGTCGCGGAAGATATCAGCAACCCCATGCCGACCGCGACGACCAGGTACAGCATGGAGGCGAAAATGATGACCAGCAGCGATCCCTGCATCGGCACCTTGAACAGGAAGCGTGCGGCGGCCAGGCACAGGAAGAGCCCCATCATCCCGACGCAGAAGTAGGGGATGACCTTGGCCAGCAGGATTTCGACTGGCCGCACCGGCGTGACGAACAGCGCTTCCAGCGTGCCGCGCTCCCATTCGCGTGCCATCACCAGGGCGGTGAGGAAGGCTCCCACCAGCGTCATGATCAGCACAATCAGGCCGGGTACCAGGTACCAGGTGCTGGTGTTGGCGCTGTTGTACCAGATGCGCTGCTCGATGCGTACCGCGCCGTTGGCTGGAAGGGCGTCGGGGCGGGCGGCGCTGCCCAGGCGTTCTGCGCGGCGGGCACTCCATTGCTGCAATGCTCCGCTTGCATAGTTCAGGATGATGCTGGCGCGGTTGGCTTCCGCGCCGTGTACGATGATTTGCACGGCTGCGCTGCCTGCTGCCGCATCGCGCGTGAAGGTGGCGGGAATTCGAACGATGGCGTCCACGCGGCGGTCGCGCATCAAGGCCTCGGCATCATGCATTGACGTGACGGGCAGCGGCGCGAAGGATGGCGACAGGCTGAAGCCGGCGACAGCTTCCTGCGCGGTTGGCGAACTGTCTTCCATGACGATGGCAACCGGAGCATTTTTTACGTCGAGCGACAGGCCGTAGCCAAAGATCAGGATCAGCACGATTGGCAGGGCGATGCCGATTGCCAGGTTCGAAGCGTCGCGCAGGAGCTGGCGGAATTCCTTGCGCACCAATGCCGCGAGGCGGGAGCGGAAGCCGCTGTTCATCGTGCGCCTCCGCTACGGTTCTTTTCGACGATCTTGATGAAGGCGTCTTCCATATTGCTTGCATCGCCCGCCTGCGTCCTGACCTCGCGCGGCGTGCCGATGGCGAGCACCTTGCCTGCATCCTGGATCACGATCCGGTCGCAGTACTCGGCTTCTTCCATGAAGTGGGTGGTCACCACGACGGTGACGCCTTGTTCGGAGAGAGTGGTGATCCGGCGCCAGAATTCGCGCCGGGCGAGTGGGTCGGCGCCGCTGGTTGGCTCGTCCAGGAACAGTACTTCAGGCTCGTGCAGCAGGCCGGTGGCCATGGCGAGACGCTGCTTGAAGCCGCCCGGCAGCTGGCCGCTGGGCATGTGTTCCTGTCCCCGCAGCTGGAATTCTTCCAGCACCTGGCTGGTGCGCTTTTCCAGGCGCTGGCCGTACAGGCCGTAGGCGCCGCCAAAGAAATCGAGGTTTTCCCGAACGGTCAGGTTGCCGTACAGGGCAAATCTTTGCGATACGTAGCCGACCTTGGCGCGTGCTTGTGCGCGGGCGTGGCGCAGGTTGACGCCTGCCACCTGCAGGAAGCCGGAGCTGGCAGGAAGCAGTCCGCACAACATGCGGAAGGTGGTGGTCTTGCCGGCGCCGTTAGGGCCCAGCAAACCAAAGATCTCGCCGCGCGCGACCCTGAAGCTGGTGCTCGCCACGGCGGTGAAGTCGCCAAACTTCCGCACCAGGTCGCGCACCTCGATCATCGAATCCGCGCCGCCCTCAGGGCTGGCGGCTGGCGCGGGCTTGCTTGCTGCAGGGGGCGTGAGGGCGGGCGAGGTGGGCGAGGTGGGCGGTGGCGGGGCCGCGCGCAGCAGCATCATGAATCCATCTTCCAGCCGTGCGGGAACGGGGTTGACTGGCAAGCCGTCAAGCAGTTGCGCGACCGCGCCATCCGAAGCCTCCGCCCGCCGGATGAACCTCACGTGCCCACCCTCCGGCACGGCATCGACCACGACATCGCGCGCATCGAGCAAACGCGCCTGCAACGCCCGCGCCGAATCGCCAGTACGCGGCACGGCCGTAAAACTCAAGCCCTCGGCACGAGAACGCAGGTCAGCCGGCGCACCGGCCGCCAGCAAACGTCCCTCATGCATGACAAACACCTGCTGGCAACGCTCCGCCTCGTCCATGTAGGACGTGCTGACGATGACGGAAAGCCCTTCTTGCTCCACCAGTTGCCGCACGATTTCCCACAGTTCGCGCCGCGACAAGGGATCGACGCCGACAGTCGGCTCATCGAGCAGCAGCAACTCCGGCAAGCGCACCAGCGTGCAAGCCAGGCCAAGTTTCTGCTTCATCCCACCGGACAGCTTGGCCGCCGGCCGCGCCGTGAAGCGCGCCAGGTCGGTCATGTGCAGCAGCCGTTCGAATCGCTCGCGCCGCACGTCCGCCGGCACGCCATGCAGGTCCGCATACAGGTCCATGTTTTCCTGCACGCTCAAGTCTTCGTACAAGCCGAAGCGCTGCGGCATGTAACCGATACGGTCCTGCACTGCCTGCGGATGCGCCGCAACATCGACGCCCAGTACCGACAGGTTGCCAGCGCTGGGCGCCAGCAGGCCCGCCACCATGCGCAGCAAGGTAGTCTTCCCGGCGCCATCCGGCCCGACCAGCGCAGTCAAGGCGCCAGGCGCCACCTCCAGCGTCACGTCGCGCACCGCCTCGACAGGCGCTGCTGCGCCTTTGACGTTGAAGTGGCGGGACAGGCTGCGTCCGCTGAGGACTGCCGAATCCACGATCAGTGCCCGGTTGCGATCCGCACGGTTGCCGGCATCCCCATGCGCAGCACATCGGCCTTGTCGTCGGCCAGCACGCGCACCTCATAGACCAGCGCCGTGCGCAGCTCCTCCGTCTGCACGCTCTTCGGCGTGAACTCGGCGACTGAGGAAATGTAGCCAACCTTGCCGGCCAGCGCCTTGCCTGGCTGGCTGTCGATGGAAATGCTGGCGGCTACGCCGGGCCTTACACGGCCCAGGTCAGCCTCGCGTACATAGGTTCGGACCCATTTGGGGTCGGCAATTGCCAGCGTATAGACAGGACGCTGCGGCGAAGCCATGTCGCCAGCCTCCATCAGTCGCGCGCGCACCACCGCGTCGACAGGCGCCTTCAATGATGCCTCGCCAAGCTGGTATTGCAGCAGCGCGACCGCTGCATTGGCGGCATCGAGTTGCGCCTGCGCTTGCGCGATATCTTCGCGGCGCGGGCCGTGCTGGGCCAGCTCCTGCGCCTGGCGCGCCTGTTCCAGCGCCGCTTGCGCCGATTTGGCGCGGGCGCGCGCGGCGTCGACGTCCTGCTGGCTGACGGCGCGGCCATTGCTGTCCTGTTGCACGGCCAATACGCGCTCGAGCTGCTGGCGCGCGAGATCGGCTTCCGCCTGCGCGGCGCCGGTGCGGGCACGCGCCTGCGCCAGCTCTTCGGAGCGTGTGCCGGCCTTGAGGCGAGCCAGCGCCTGCTGCTGGGCCGCCGCCTGGGCTTCGGCCTCCGCCAGGCGCAAACGCAGGCCGCGCGTATCGAGTTCCGCCAGGACCTGGCCCGGCCGCACCTTCTGGCCTTCTTCCACCAGCACGCGTGCAATCCGTTCGCTGGAGGGAAAGGCGAGTGCCACCTGGCGCAGGTCGACATTCCCGTACAGGACCAGTTCCTTGTCATTTGGCGCAGGACGGCTCCAGTACCAGGCGCCTGCCGCGATGGCCGCTGCGGCGACAATGGCAAATCCAACAAGCTTTTTGTTCATGGCAGAACCTCCTGCGGAAAATTCTACATCAAATTCAAATTTGGATTTGAAATAGTTTTGGACGTAAAATGCGAGCCATGCAAAAAAAGACAGCCATCCGTGCCAGCCGCCAGGACGGCGACGCCACCCGCCAGGCCCTGTTGGACGTGGCGGGGCAGGTGTTCGCGGAACGCGGCTTTGCCGATGCCACCAGCAAGGAAATCTGCGCCCGCGCCGGCACCAATATCGCTGCCGTCAATTATCACTTCGGCAGCCGCGGCGCGCTATACGAAGCGGTGCTGGTGGAAGCGCACCATCATTTGCTCAAGCTTGAGGATATGCAGGAAATCGCGTCGCGCGACTCGTCTCCGCGCGACAAGCTGCGCCTTGTCTTGCGCGGCATCGTGCTGCGCGCCACCGGACCGGACGCGCATTGGGGCGCCCGCGTCGTGATTCGCGAACTGATGTCGCCCACCGAGCACGCCCCGGTGCTGGTGCATCAGGCCATCGCACCCAAGGCCATGGTCATGCTGGGGCTGGTGTGCGAACTCCTCGGCCTGCCGCCCGCCACGCCGGGCCTGCAGCGCGCGCTATTCCTCCTGATGTCGCCCTGCCTGGCGCTGCTGGTGGCCCCGCGCGAAATGCGCACGAAACTGTTCCCCGCGCTGGGCGACGATGCCGAAGGCCTGGTCGACGACATGATGACCTATGCCAGCGCCGGCCTTGACGCTATCGCTGCGAAATATTCAGCATCGCCTCGACCACGGGGTGGCTGATGCGGCGTTCGCTGGAGATGGCGTAGAACTGCTCGCGCAGTTCGGAGGCCGGCCTCACGGGAACGGCGCCAAACTGCTCCAGCATGTCGCCCGCCAGCGCCGCCGGTGCAAAGAACAGGCCCATGCCGCTGCGGCCGAAAGTATTCAGCATGGCGCTATCCTCGAATTCCCCCACCACGTCGGGCCGCACGTCCTGTTCCAGCAGCCAGGCGTCGATCCGGCCGCGCAGCGCGGTATTCCGGGTCGGCAGCAGGATCGGGGCGCCGTTCAGGCTCTCCGGGAAGTCCCTGCCGTACTTGCGCGCCAGCGCGCGCACGCCGAACAACTGCATTTCGCTTTCACCGAGCAGGTGGCTGAATACCTTGAGCGATGCGCTGGCGCGCACCGGACGGTCGGTCAGCACCACGTCCAGCTTATGCAGCGCCAGTTCGGCCAGCAGGGCGTCAAATTCGCCCTCGGTGCAAACCAGGCGCACCGGCGTGTCCGGCGGCAGCGCCGCCTGCAGGTAGTGGGCCGCGATCAGTTTGGGCATGGAGTCGGAAATGCCGACCGTCAGCCGGATCTTGCCGGCATCCACTTCTTCCAGCGCCTCTTGCATCCGGTCGCCGAGCTGGAAAATCTGCTCGGCGTAGGTCAGCGCCACCCGGCCCGCTTCGGTCGGCACCAGGCGCCGGCCCTGCTGGGTCAGTAGTGACTTTCCGATCGATTGCTCCAGTGCGGCGATTTGCGTGCTGACCGTCTGGATGGCCAGGCCGAGCCGGTCGGCAGCCCGGGTCACGCTGCCTTCGGCGGCAACCATGCGGAAAAAGTAGAGGTGGCGGAAGTTCAGCCCAGTGGTCTTCATGCTTCTGTTTTTACGAAGTAATACTTCGATTATCTTCTATTTTTTAAAAGTTGTCCCGGGCTTAGACTTGCCAGACTTATCAACGAGAAAGGGTCAACCGATGAAGCACTTCAGGATCTCATTCCTGGTCTCCTTCATCTGTCTTGCTGTGGCAGGGTGGTGGGGGTACCAACAAACCGGCGTCAGTGGCGCCCTGGCGGCCTTGTGGATCGCCTTTATCCTGAGCGTGATGGAAGTCTCGCTCTCCTTCGACAACGCGGTTGTCAATGCCTCCGTCCTGAAAAACTGGGACGAATTCTGGCAAAAGCTGTTCCTTGGCGTCGGCATCATCATCGCGGTATTCGGCATGCGCCTGGTATTCCCGCTGGTGATCGTGGCGGTGGCGGCAGACCTCAGCATTCCCGATGTATGGAACCTGGCGCTGAACGACCCGAAAGCCTTCTCGACCCATCTGACCAACCACCACGCCGAGGTGGCGGCTTTCGGCGGTATCTTCCTGCTGATGGTGTTCCTGAATTTCATCTTCGATCATGAAAAACAGATGCACTGGCTGGGCAATGTGGAACGCAAGCTCGGGGCGCTGGGCAAGGTGTCTTCGATCGCCATCATGATCTCGATGGGTGTGCTGCTGGGCAGCCTCGGCATCGTCGAGGAATCGCAGAAATTCATCGTGCTGGTGGCCGGCATGTGGGGTCTGCTGACCTACATTGGCGTGGATGCGCTGTCGTCCTGGATGGAGAAGAGCGAAGAAGGCGGCGTGAATGCCGGTGAACTGGTCAAGCGCGGCGGCGTGGGCGGCTTCCTGTACCTGGAAGTGCTGGATGCCTCGTTCTCCTTCGACGGCGTGATCGGCGCGTTTGCGATTACCAGCGACGTCGTGATCATCATGCTGGGCCTGGCCATTGGCGCGATGTTCGTACGCTCGATGACGGTCTACCTGGTGCACAAGGGCACGCTCGAAGAGTATGTCTACCTGGAGCACGGCGCGCACTACGCGATCGGCATCCTGGCAGTGATCATGTTGGCGAGCATGAAGTTCCATATTCCGGAAGTGATTACCGGCCTGATTGGGGTGGCGTTCATCGTGGCATCGCTGTGGTCCTCGATCCGCCATAAGAGACTTGAAATGAAGGGAGCCTGAAACCATGACGATTTTTAAAGTGACCGGGGATATCGATCCCTTCCTGCAGGTGTCGATGAAGCAGGGCGAGCGCATCTTCTGCGAATCGAACGCGATGGTGATGATGGATTCCACGCTCGAGCTGAAAGGCAAGATGCGCGGTGGCCTGGGCGGCGCCCTGATGCGCTCCCTGGCGAACGGCGAGTCCTTCTTCCAGCAGAACATCGAAGCCACCGGCGGCGACGGCAACTGCCTGCTCTCGCCCAACCTGCCGGGCGCCATGCGCGTGCTGGACGTCGGCGAGCGCCAGTACCTGATCAGCGACGGCGCCTTTGTAGCAGCCAGCAGCGGCATCGACCTGCGGGTGCGTACCCAGAACGTGGGCAATGCGCTATTCGGCCAGAGCGGCGGCTTCTTCGTCACTGAATCGACCGGTTCCGGCCAACTGGTGGTGTCGGGCTTCGGTGCGCTGCATGAAGTCGACGTGGAGCCGGGCAAGGAAGTCGTGATCGACAATGCCCACGTCGTGGCCTGGGATAGCGCCCTGCGCTACGAGATGGCCGTGGCGACGCGCTCCGGCGGCGGCTTGTTCGGCAACCTGGTCAACTCGGTGACCAGCGGCGAAGGCATGGTGCTGCGCTTCTCCGGCCGCGGCAAGGTGCTGATCTGCTCGCGCAACCGCGAAGCTTTCGTGGCCTGGATGATGTCGCACCAGTCCCGCTAATACGGTTTACCTCCGTTAAACGCCCCCCATGGCGTTCTTCCTTGCGGTGGTCCTGGAAACAGGCCACCGCTTTTTTTACTGGAGGACGAGCATGCCGGCGTTATACAGGGCATGCGCCAGCATGGGCGCCAGCAGCGATTTGCTGCGTTCCGCGGCAATTGCCGTGCACAGGCCCAGCACGAAGACCGGCGCCATGGCCAACGGCGGATGGATCACCGCGAACAGCGCCGCGCTGGCCGCCATTGCCTGCCAGGCTGGCAGCGAGCGGCGCAGGCCGCCGAAAACCTGGCCACGGAAGATGAATTCTTCAAAGACCGGTGCGGCCAGCACGGCAAGGGGCGCCATCCACACCAGGGCGACCGGTTGTGGCGCGCCTGGCATGGCGCCGGCATGGCGCAGGATGGCCAGCCACAGGAAGCCAGCGGCCAGCGCGGGCAGTGCCATCAAAAACCCCCAGCCCACTGCGCTGGGCCATGCGGCGCGCCACGGTCCATGCCACAGGCGCGGCACGCCGCTGGTTCCGCTGCGCCAATACACCAGGCGCGCCAGCCCGTAGACCAGGGCGCCGGAAACGGCGAAGGACAGCGTCACCGTCGGCAGCGAAACCGGCTTGCCGGCAAGGTATAGCGCGCCTGCGACCAGCAGTTGCAGCAGGAAGAACAGGATGGCGGCAATGATGCCGTCCGATGCGGAAACCCGCGGCGGCGGCGAGGCGGCAGGGTCCAGCAGGTAAGGCAGCGAGTCGCGGGCCCGCTGCCACAGCGACATTGCAAGGGACGCCAGCAGCACGATCGCCGCGAGGCGCACATGCCATTCGCGCGTATTCAGCGAGTAGGTGTATAGCGACGACAGGATCAGGTAGGCGTAGGCAAAGGTGGGGCGCACGCGGGCGTGCATGTCCTGCGCCAGCGGATCGCAAGCCCAGACGCCCAGAGCCACGGCGATCGTCGCGAAAATGGGAATGCCGGCCGTGACCAGCACGAGTTGCGAGAGCAGTTGTCCATCGGCCGGCACGCCGAACCATAGGCCCATCGCGAAAACGGCCAATGGGTAGATCAATGCCAGCACCGACCATAGCTGCGCTTTCTCGGCCAGCATGCTGCCAATGCTCTTTGGATAGGTGTAGAGCAGCCACAGGGCGTGGCCCTCGGTGTTGATGGTCTGGAAGGCCGACAGCATCAGCACGTAGGCGCCGAGGCCGAAGGCAACGGAGGACAGCAGGGCCGGGTCGCTGATGAACTGGTGCATGTTCTTCACCTGGCCGTTCAGCACCAGCTGGCTGCCGAAGATGATCAGGGGGATCAGCAGGCTTTGCACCAGGAAGTTGCGGTCGCGGCCGAGCAACCGCAGCTCGCGCCGCTGCAGCGGCGTGCCGGGCGCCCAGCCGGCGAAAGCTGGGCGCACGACGCTCCCGCGGCCGCTTTCGCGCGAACCGGTGGCAACCACGCCCTCGGCAAGCAGGGTTTGCAGCAGGCGCAGGCCAAGCCAAAGCACGAACGCGGTTTGCGCTGCCAGCAGGGCAGCGTAACCCATGGCATGCGCCGCATCGCGCGCATTCAGCGCCTGCAGCGCAAGAGCCGGCGGCGTCCACAAGGTCCAGGCTGGAAATTGAGCGGCCCAGCCGAGGGTCAGCGTGGCGGTCGGCATGGCAAGCGACATGGCAAGGTACATCAGCGGCATGCTGGCCACGGAGGCGATGGCCTGCAGGTTGCGCAGCTGGGACGGCGCCAGGCGCAGGCGCAGGCCGGTATCGGCCACCGTGCGCATCGTCGCGGCACAGGCCAGCAGGGGCAGGGTGCATGCGGCCCCCAGCAATGGCGTGCTCCAGCGGTAGCCGGAATGCCAGGCCACCGCCATGCACATCGGCCATAACGCCAGGATGCCTGAAGGATTGGCCAGCGTGCGCTCGGCGATGCGCGCCAACAGCAAGGTGCGCCGTTCCAGCGGCAGCGTGACCAGCCACTCCAGGTCCCAGTCCGGCTGCGCCAGTTCCTTGCTTCCCAGTGGCAGCAGGAAGGCGATGCCGAACAGCAGGCTGGCCTGCATGGCTGCCGCCTGCATCAGTACCGGATGGAAGGGCGCCGACTGCAATTCCTTGCCCGCCTTGCGCATGGCGGCGCGCGGGGCGGCGTCCGATTCGGCGGCGGCGCACTGGCTGCCGGTCGGCAGCCTGCACTGCATGTTCAGCAGCGACGTGCTGGCGGTGTTGATGAAGGCGAACAGCATGAAAGCCGACAGCACGAAGGTGATCAGCCAGCGTGCATTCCTTTTACCGCGCGTGGCTGCGCGGCTGGGGCCGGGCCGGCCCTTGCGCAAGCGCAGGGCGTTGCCGATGTTCAGTAACCGCAACAGCCGCAGGCGTGCAAGCAGCCAGAATGCACGCGGCGCGCTGGGCAGGTCCATCATGCGGCCAGGCTGTCTTCGTCGGTGAATTTGAGGAACAGCTCCTCCAGGGTGCTGTTGGCGCTGCTGGCGCCGCGCAGTTCTTCCAGCGAACCGGTGGCCACCAGGGCGCCGCGGTTGATGATGCCGACCCGGTTGCACATGCGCTGCGCCATGTCGAGCAGGTGGGTGGAGACGAAGATGGTCTTGCCGGCGGCCGCACTGGCGATCAGGCGGTCCTGCACTTCGCGCGCGGCACGCGGATCAAGGCCGTTGATCGGTTCGTCCAGGATCAGCACTGCGGGGTCGTGCACCAGCGCGCAGGTCAGGCCCAGCTTCTTCTTCATGCCCATCGAGTAGTTGACGGCGAATTCCTCGCTCACGTCCTGCAGGCCGAATTCCTGCAGCAGCTGGACGGCGCGTTCGACGGCAGCCTTGCGCGGCATGCCGTGCATCTCCGCCACGAATTGCAGGATTTCCCGCCCGCGCAGGAAATCGTAGAAGATGGGGTTGTCGGGCAGGTAGCCAACGTGGCGTTTGACTTCGGCGGCGTCGGCCTGGCAATCGAGACCGTCGACCAGCACGCGGCCGGCGCTTGGCACCAGGATGCCCATCATCATGCGGATGGTGGTGGTCTTGCCCGCGCCATTCGGTCCAAGGAAGCCAAACACTTCGCCGCGCTGCACCGCCAGCGTCAGCGGCTGCACGGCGGGAAAGTCGCCGTAAAGCTTGGCCAGTCCCTGGAATTCGATCATGGCCGCAAGCTCATGCCGATACGTTCCGTGCGTGGCGCCCAGTTGCCCAGGATGTCGGCGGAAACCAGCACGCGTTCGGCGCGGCCGATCAGCAGCTTGCGCGGCACGAAGCCGATAAAGCGCGAATCGCGGCTGTTGTTGCGGTTATCGCCCAGCATCAGATAGCTGTCGGCCGGCACGGTGACCGGACCGAAATCGCGCTTGGCGTCGACTTGCGGCAGCACCTGGATGCTGTAGCTGGCGCTGGCATTGTGTTCCTGCAGCTGCAAAGCCTGCAGGTCGCCGACCTTGTCGATATGTTCGGTGGCATTGCCCAGCACTGCGTATTCAGAGGTCTTGCCATTGATGATCAGGTGCTCGCCGCGGATTTCGACGCGGTCGCCGGGCAGCGCTGCAATGCGCTTGATCAGGCGGGTGCGGTCCTCCGGCGAGAAGAAGGTGACCACGTCTCCGCGCTGCGGCTCGCCAAGGTGGCTGACGGAGATGTCGGTCAGCGGTACTTTCAGGTCGTAGGCGATGCGGTTGACGAAAACCACGTCGCCTTCCAGCAGGTTGGGATGCATGGAGGCGGACGGAATCGGATTCCAGTCGGCGATGGCGGTGCGGAATACACCCAGCGTCAGTAGGAAGACGATGAAGCCTTTGTTTTCACGAATGAGTTTTTTCACGTCCGGAGTCTCCGACAAGTTCAGGAAACTGCATCATCTTATCAAAATCTTAAACGCTGCTTAGACCGAAGGCTGCCAGCATCTGGCGCTGTCCCCTGGGCGGTACTTGCAGCGCGCGGCTGTCGAGATCCTGCTCGACCCAGCCGCGTTTCAGGGCCAGTTGCAGCAGGGCTGCGCCGAGCGCTCCGCCAAGATGTGGTTTGCGTTCGCTCCAGTCCAGGCAAGGGCAGGCAAAGCGGCGGCGCAATTTGCGCAGGGCAGCCAGGTCCAGGCCCAGTTGCGCGAATTGCTGCTCGCCTGCCGTGCTCAGGTCGTAGCCATCGCTTGCCTCCGCCAGCCAGCCCTGCGCGGCGAAATGGTCATGCAGCCTGACCGCTACCGTACCCGCCATGTGATCGTAGCAGGTGCGTGCATGGCGCAGGCGGTCGGGCGTATTGGGCTTGAATTCATCGCGTGGCAGGCCTGCAACGACCAGCAAGGCTTCCAGTGCGCTGGCCACTTCCGGGCTGGCGAGCTGGTAGTAGCGGTGTTTGCCTTGCGCGAGCTGCACCAGCAGTTGCTCGTCCTTCAAGCGTGCAAGGTGGGCGCTGGCGGTGGACGGGCTGACTTCCGCCACCACGGACAGTTCGGTTGCGGTGCGTGCATGTCCGTCCAGCAGGGAGCACAGCATGCGGGCGCGGGCCGGTTCGGCGATGGCGCCGGCGATGTTGGCAAGTTTGGAATCCATATTTCGGCCGTGGGCGAATTGTCGTTGTGCTTTTTTCAGCATACTGCAATTTCTTGAACGTTGCCGGAGGAATGAAATGCAGAACCTGGAATGGGATGCGGGGCGCGGCTTGTGGGTCGCGGCCGGCGCCGCGCTGGTGGAAGAGGTGCTCAGCCACACCATGCTGCGCGTGCGGCCGCCGGCCGAACCTGTGCCGGCCGCGATAGCCGGCGGCAGCGCCGGCGAGGTGTTCGGCGCACTGGTGCGCATGAACGATGGCGAACGCCACGCCGCGCCCAAGTTGGCGCTGCAGCGCGCGCTGGCCCTGGCCGCGAGCGGGGAGCTGGCGCGGCAGCGCGCGCAGTCGGTGGCGGAGCGCCTGCTGGCCGAGGGCCGCCCGATCGGCGACTGGGCATTCGAAGCGCCTGTCAGCACAGTCGCCAGCCTGCTTGGCTTCGCCGCCGCCCAGTTGCCTGCGGTGGCGCGCTGGATGGGCGACTTCGTGGCCTGCCTGTCGCCATTGAGTAGTGCGGAGCAGGTCGAACAGGCGCACGCGGCGAGCCTGCGCCTGCTGGCCGCCATGCGCGAGTTGCTGCAAGCGGCGCCGGAAGGATCGCTGGCCGCAACCGTCGCACAGGAAGCCGCCGCTGCCGGCTGGCGGGATGACCACGCCATCATCGCCAACCTGGTTGGCCTGCTTTCGCAAACCTACGAAGCGACGGCAGGGCTGCTGGGCAACAGCATGGTTGCGCTCCAGCAGGGCGCGCCAGGCGACGACGCCGACGCGCTGCTGGCGCAAGTGATGCAAAGCGATCCGCCCATTGTCAACACGCGGCGTTTCGCCGCGGAGCGCTGCCAGGTCGGCGGCGTGACAGTCGAGGCGGGGCAGGCGATACTGGTCTTGCTCGGCGACGCAGGGCGCGGCTTTGGCCATGGCCGCCACGCCTGCCCCGGCCAGCAACTGGCGCAGCAAATCGCTGCCGGCTGTATCGAAGCGCTGCGCAGCAAGCCGCTGCCGCAGCTAAGCTGGACTTACCGCGCATCGCTCAACGCGCGCATACCGGAATTCCACCAATGATTGCAGTGATTTTTGAAGTCACCCCGGCCGAAGGCCGCAAGGACGCTTACCTGGACATCGCAGCGCGGCTGAAGCCAACGCTGGAGCAGATCGACGGCTTCATCAGCGTCGAGCGCTTCCAAAGCCTGGCCAACCCGGGGAAGATGCTGTCGCTCTCCTTCTTCCGCGATGAGGAAGCGGTGCAGGAATGGCGCCGCGTGGAAGCGCATCGCGCTGCCCAGCAGGCGGGGCGCGAAAGGCTGTTTGCCGATTACCGCCTGCGCATCGCCCACGTGGTGCGCGACTACGGCCTCAATGAGCGCGCGGAAGCGCCGGCCGACAGCCGCGAACGGCACGGTTGATCAGTGCCCGCGTTTCTGCACCAGCGCACTGCCGGCACCGTGGCGCTTGCCTTCGCTGACTGCGGTCACCGTGCCATCGGGATTGAAGACGATGGCGTTGGCGGCGCCGATCTCCTCGGCCGAGGCATCCCAGCGCTGGCCGAAACGCTCCAGCGCCCGGGCTTGCGCGCTGCCGGCAAATCCCGGCTCGACGGACGTGGCCTGGCCGTTGCGCTCGGAGATGCGCGGCGCGTTCAGTGCGGCGGGCATGTCCATGCCCAGGTCGATATGGTTGAACATGGTCTGCAGCACCGTGGTCACGATGGTGGCGCCGCCCGGGCTGCCGATGGTGAACGCCGGCTTGCCGTTGCGGAAGGCGATGGTGGGCGACATGCTGCTGCGCGGGCGCTTGCCGGCTTCCGGCACGTTCGGATGCGGGCCGGTGAAATCGAAGTCCGTCATCTCGTTGTTCAGGATGAAGCCATAGCCCGGCACCGTGATGCCGCTGCCGCCCCATGATTCGATGGTGAAGGTGTAGGCGACGATATTGCCGTCCTTGTCCGACACGGCCAGGTGGGTGGTGTGCGCGCTTTCCGACAGCAGCCTGGCCTTGGCCGCAGCGGCCGGCCGCAGCGGCACGCTTGGGTCCTGCTGGAACAGGTAGGGATCGCCAGGCTGCGCGTGGTATCGGGCCTGGGCAGGGTCGATCAGCTCACGGCGGCGTGCCGCATATTCCTTGCTGACCAGGCCCGCCACCGGCGTGTCCACATATTCGGGATCGGCCAGGTAGGCATTGCGGTCGGCGAAGGCCAGGCGCGCCGCTTCCATGTACAGGTGTTCGGCTTTTTCGCGCGGCATGGATTTCAGGTCGAAGCCTTCCAGGATATTGAGCGCTTCGGCAATCGTCACGCCGCCGCTGCTTGGCAGGGGCATGCCGACCAACTCATAGCCGCGGTAAGTGCTGCGCACCGGCTGGCGCCAGCGCGCTTCGTAATTGGCCAGGTCGGCCAGCGACATCCGGCCCGCGCGCACCGAAACGCCGGCGGCGACCGGCGGACGGTTGACCGTGTCGACAATCGCCTGCGCCAGCTTGCCCGAATAGAAGGCTTTCACGCCGCCGGCGGACAGCAGGCGGTAGGTCTTGGCCAGGTCGGGATTGCGCAGCAGGGTGCCGGCCGGCAGTGCCTTGCCGTCCCGCATATAGCGCGCCGCGGTGTCAGGGAACAGCGCGAACTTCTTCTCATTTTCCGTGACCAGCGCCACGAAATTGGCGTTCAGCCGGAAGCCATCCTGGGCCACCTTGATGGCCGGGGCCAGCACCTGTTTGAACGACATGGTGCCGTAGCGGTCCAGCGCATCATGCCAGCCGCGCACCGTGCCCGGCACGCCAACGGCCATGCCGCTGGCGACCGCGGTCTCGAAATCCATCGCCTTGCCATCCGGCGCGAAAGCGTTGGACTGGAACGATGCCGGCGCCACCTCGCGATGGTCGAGCGTGATGACGCGGTTTTCCCTGGCCAGGTAAATCACCATGAAGCCGCCGCCGCCCACGCCACAGCTGAACGGGTCGGTCACGCCCAGCGTGGCCGCCGCCGCCACTGCCGCATCGACCGCGTTGCCGCCTTTGTCGAGGATCGCCAGCGCGGCCTGCGAGGCCGGCTCGCTGATGGTCGCCACGGCGCCGCCGGTGCCGCTGGCAACCGGGGTCTTGGCCCAGGCCGGGGCGCTGAACGCCAGCGCAAGGATGATGGTGGACGTCAGTCGTCGGGGCAGGGCATGTGGCGTCATGGGCAGCTATGTTGGCTGGGAAATATTTACCCGCAAGCTTACCCGATAATCCGGCGCCGGTGCCTTCAGCGACGGCGGTTCTGCCGGCTCCATCCCCAGCAGCGTGAAGGTCAGCCCATTAAGCGTCACGGTCTTGCTGGCCCCCGGCATGGCGTCCGCCAGCACGAAGCTGGAGCTGCCTTGCTGGTCGCTCAGCACGAAGCTGTAGCTGATGTATCCAGCCCAGACGCAGACTGCGCCTTTTTTACAGCGGCTGTCATTGACACGCTCGAGCTTGAGCGTGACTGCAGGGGCCAGCTTGACGATTTCCCCTTGTGCCAGGACGTAGCTGGCGCTGGTGCGTGGTGCCGGGCGGCTGGCTGCATCCTCGGCAGTGCTGCGGGTCGAGCCGCAGGCGGCGGCAATGGCGAGGACCAGGCCCGCCATGCCCAGACAGATCAGTCTAGCTTGCATGATGTTCTCCTCTGGCCTGGGAACAGCTTAGCAAATTACAAACTATCGTGTTGCACTGTTGAGTCCACTCAACAGTATGGTCGTGCCGAAAAAAAAGCGCCCCGGAGGGCGCCAGTTTTTATAGTTGGTTTTCACAACTTATTGTGTGCGGCGGCGGCGGGCTACCCCCAAGCCCATCAGGCCGACGCCAAGCAGTGCCAAGGAAGCGGGTTCCGGAACCTCTTGCGGGGGAAGGCCCGGGTCGGTCGGCGCATTGGCGCTGTTGGCCATGACTTTGAATTCGACATTGGTATTGTTGTCGTGCACGTTCAGCGAATTGAGCTTGAAGGTGTGGACGACGCCCGCCGTCAGGGAAACTTCGTCCCAGTAAGCGGAATAGCTGCTGGGCTTGGGGAGGGTCTTGGCCACCCCAACGTTGTCGAGGAAGAGGTCGAAGTCGAAATCCTGGACGCTGCCGCCATTTGGCGGCGTAATGCCAAAGTCGAAGGTGGTGTCGACGCTCACCGTCACGTACAGGACCTCCAGGTCTTTTACGTGAATCCAGTCGGCAAAGGTCCAAACCGATTCACCGTCAGGATTCCAGCCAGCACTGATTACCGAATCAACCGTCAATGCCAGTGGATTGCCGTAGGTTTGTCCGTCTTTGGTCGGGCCTGCAACGGCCAAGCTGGCTGTCAGGGCGCAAATTGCGGTCAATGCAAGCTTCTTGAACATGGGTAACTCCTCAGTGAGTGTGCTTGAGAGTTACTAAGCAATCGCTATGCCAGGAATTCAAACTCAGCCATATCAAGGGCTTAGCGATAGTTGCGATGTGGAATGTAAAAATTCCCGACATTAAGAAGCTTGCCCAAAAGTAAAAAAGCACCGACCCTTGCGGAATCGGTGCTTTTGCCGGAGGGTGCAGGCTTACATGTAGGCGGCCAGCGCACCCTTCATTTTCTTCAGCGCAGCCGCTTCGATCTGGCGGATGCGCTCGGCCGACACGCCGAACTCTTCCGCCAGCGTATGCAGCGTGGCGCCCGAACCATCGTCGTTGGCCAGCCAGCGTGCCTCGACGATGCGGCGCGAACGGGCGTCGAGCTTGGACAGGGCGGTTTCCAGGCCTTCGGACTGCAGGCGCACCACCTGTTCCGCTTCCAGCACCTTGGTCGGCTCCATATTGTCGGAGGACAGGTAGGCGATGGGCGAGAACTTGTCGTCTTCGTCGTCGGACGGCGCTTCCAGCGCGATGTCACGGCCGCTCAGGCGGGTTTCCATCTCGATCACGTCCTCGCGCCTCACGTCCAGGGTCTTGGCCAGTTCGTCGATTTGCGCCGGCGACATGGCGTCGAGCCCCTGCTTGTGGCTGCGCAGGTTGAAGAACAGCTTGCGCTGGGCCTTGGTGGTGGCCACTTTGACCAGGCGCCAGTTCTTCAAGATGTATTCGTGGATTTCAGCCTTGATCCAGTGCATGGCATAGGACACCAGGCGCACGCCCTGGTCGGGGTCGAAGCGCTTGACTGCCTTCATCAGGCCGATATTGCCTTCCTGGATCAGGTCGCCGTGCGGCAGGCCATAGCCCAGGTAGCCGCGCGCGATCGACACCACCAGGCGCAGGTGAGAAGTCACCAGCGTTTCCGCGGCCTTGATATCGTTCTTTTCCTTCAGGCTCTTGCCCAGCGCCACTTCTTCCTCATGGGTCAGCATGGGCAGGCGATTGACAGCCGAGATATAAGCGTCCAGGTTGCCCAGGCTCCCGCTGAAGCCAAGGGTCAGCGCGTTGCTGCCGGCAGGTACCAGTGCGTTTGTTGCGGTCATCTTGTCTATCCTCGCTTGAAGGGAATGCTTTTCAGAGTTACCAGCATGCACGACAGAACTTAAATGATTCTTAACCTCTATCATGCCGTTCTGAACATATATTAGCACTCTCCCTTGGTGAGTGCCAATTGCTGGGATTTTATGGCTCTGATAGCAAAAACACTATCGGCAAAGCGCTATTCCTTGCGTTGGATCAAAGTCAGGATAAGGCGGGCAGGGGCGCGGCTCCGTGCGGGTACGCACTTTCAATTTAGCCTGGAAAGATGACGCTGGACGCAGAGCAGGGCGCCGATCAGGCCGAGGCCGGCGGACAGGGCCAGCAGGCCGGCCGTGCCCAGGGGATCGAGCGGAGCCAGCTGGAATTCGGAGGCATACAGTCTTGCAAACTCTGCAATGGCCCGGTTGAGGGGCTGCAGGGCCAGCGCCACGCCGCCCAGGGCCACGCCGCCGGCACACAGGCCGAGCAGGGCGCCGGTGTAATAGAAGGGGCGGTGGATGAAACTGTCGCTGGCGCCGATCAGCTTGGACACCAGGATTTCTTCGCGCTGGGTCATCACTTGCAGGCGTATGGTATTGAACACTACCGCCACCACCACTGTGGCCAGCGTGGCGGCCAGCAGGAGCAGGGCCAGGCGCAGCACGCCCAGCAGGGCAGCCAGCCGTTTTACCCAGGCCGAATCGACTTGCACCGATTCCACGCCCGGCAGGGCGCGCATCTGGTCGGCGATGCTGTCGATCTTGCTGCCTTCGGCCGCGTCCTGGAAGGCGTTCAGCTTCACCACGTAGCTGTCCGGCAGCGGATTCTCGCCCAGGGTGGCGACCACGTCGGACAAGCCGCTCTTGGCATTGAGCTGTTCCAGCGCTTTTTCGCGCGAAGTGAAGATGATCTTGGCCGTCGGTGCAATGTTGCGCAGCGAGGAGGCCAGCCCGGTGGCCTGTTCGCGCGGCGTGTCGGCCTTGATGAAGACGCTGAGTTCAGGCTCGACCGCCATCTGCTCCGACATCGGCCGTACATTGTCGAGCAAGGTCACGCCCATGAAGGGCAGGGCCAGCGCAATCGCGACCACCAGGATATTGAACAGGAAAGAACCTGGCGCCCGGCGCACGTGCACCAGTGCAGAGCCGAGGGCGAACAGGTGGTGGCGCAGCCAGGTGCTCATGCGGCTTCCCTCATCAGTTCGCCACGTTCGAGATGGATCACGCGTGCCGCGGCGTCCAGGATCTGTTCATCGTGCGAGGAAATCAGGCAAGTCACGCCGACCGAGTGGAAGGCATGCAGCGCATCGATCACCCGGTTGGCGCTGGCGCGGTCCAGGTTGGCGGTCGGCTCGTCGGCCAGGATGATTTGCGGGCGGTTGACGATGGCGCGTGCGATCGACACGCGCTGCTGCTCGCCGCCGGACAGGGCCAGCGGCTGGCCGTCGGCGCGGTCCAGCAAGCCTACCTTGTCGAGGGCGGCCCGGGCACGCTGCTCGGCGGCGGCGCGCGGCGAACCGGTCACCAGCAGCGGCATCATGACATTGGCCAGCACCGAACGGTCGTTCAGCAGGCGTTGCTCCTGGAAGATCAGGCCCAGGTTGCGGCGCAGGAAGGGAATGCCGGCGCGCTTCAGGGCGCCGATGTCCTGGCCGTTCACCAGCACCTTGCCCGAGGTCGGGCGCTCCATGGCGGCAATCATCTTCAGCAGGGTCGACTTGCCGGCGCCGGAAGGGCCGGCAAGGTAGACCAGCTCGCCCTTGGCAATGGTGAAGGAAATGTCGCGCAGCGCGACACCGTCGGGAGAATACTGTTTGCTGACGTGCTGGAATTCGATCATGTAGGCCGCTTATGCGAGCAGTGCTTCAACAAATTCAGCCGCATTGAACGGCTGCAGGTCTTCAATCTTTTCGCCGATGCCGATGAAGTACACCGGAACCGGGCGTACGCGGGCGATGGCGGCCAGGATGCCGCCTTTCGCAGTGCCGTCGAGCTTGGTAATGATCAAGCCCGACAATTGCAGCGCATCGTCGAAAGCCTTCACCTGGGCCAGGGCATTCTGGCCGGTATTGCCGTCGATGACCAGCAGGGTTTCGTGCGGCGCCCCTTCCATGCCTTTGCCGATCACTCGCTTGACCTTCTTCAGCTCTTCCATCAGGTGGAGCTGGGTCGGCAGGCGGCCGGCCGTGTCGATCATCACGACGTTGGTGCCGCGCGCCTTGCCGGACTGCACCGCGTCGAAGGACACGGCCGCCGGGTCGCCCGATTCCTGGGAAATCACGGTCACATTGTTGCGTTGGCCCCACACCATCAGCTGTTCGCGCGCTGCGGCACGGAAAGTGTCGCCGGCAGCCAACAGTACCGATTGGCCGTGGGCTTGCATATGCTTGGCCAGCTTGCCGATGGTGGTGGTCTTGCCGGCGCCGTTGACGCCGGAAATCATCATCACCAGCGGCTGGTGGCGGCCCAGTTCGAATGGCTTTTGCAGCGGCTGGAGCAGGCTGGTCATCAGCTGCTTGAGCGCCTCCTTGACCTGGGCGGCGTCCAGCAGCTTCTCTTCCTTGACTTTGCGCTTGAGCGCGTCAAGCAGGTATTGGGTGGCTTCGACGCCGGCATCGGACATCAGCAGCGCCGCTTCCAGCTCGTCATACAGGTCTTCGTCGATCTTGGCGCCGACGAACAGGATGGACAGGTTGGCGGAGGTCTTCGACAAGCCAGCCTTCAGGCGGCTCATCCAGCCTTGCCTGGGCTCCGGCTTGGCGGCAGTGTCGACTTCGAACGCCAGCGGCGCAGCAGTCTCGGCGCTGGCTGGCGCGGCAGGAGCAGGGGCCGCAGGCGTTGCGGCCGGCGCGGCGGGCGCGGCTTCCGGCGCGACCGGTTTCTTCTTGAAAAAACTGAACATGGACAGGTTGGCAGAGGGTCCTTCAATCGAACCGCGTATTCTACCAGAGGCTAGCTGAGGGCCTGCCGTTGGCGCTGCCGCCATTCCGCGACCGCCGGGCCGATATCGCCCAGTTCACATACCGTCACATGGCTTGGCGGGCGTTTGCGCAAGGCCGGGTTGGTGCCGCCGGCCCAGATCTCCGCCTGTTCCGGCAGGCGGGCCCGCAATTCGCGCAGGCTGTCGTTGACGTGGCGCGGGTTCATGGTGGCGGAAAAGGACAGGGCCACGATGTCGGCTTGCATGGCGCGCGCGCCTTCAACGATGTCCGGCAGCGGGGTCTGAACGCCTAGCGGAATGCAATGCGCTCCCTCGGCGGCGAACATGGCCTCGGCCATCAGCAAGCCCAGGCCGTGGCGCTCCTGGGGCAGGGTGGTCAGCAGGACGCGCGGGCGCGGCGCTCCGCTGCTGTGGTTAACTTGCGGCACCGAGAAGACGGCGCTGCGCAGCACGATCTGCACCGATTCTGCATATAAATGCTCTTCAAATACTGCAAACTGCCCGCAAGCCCAGGCTTCGCCCACCAAAGTGGACAGCGGCGCGACCAGGTTGACGACAAAATTCTTCAAGCCCATGACGAGCATCGCCTGCGTCAGTTTGCGGCGGAATGCTTCCATTTGATGGGTTTTGCAGAGCTCCAGGTAGGATTGCAGCTCGGGATGAGGCAAGCTGGTCTCATCGCGCAGGCTGGAAGCGCTCTTTTGTGCCAGGGCCTGCAACTCATCGGCCGAATAGCCGATGACCTTGCCCGGACGATAGCCGAGATCAATCAATCTCTTGATCAATCTCAATTTAATTACCTGTTCACTTGGATAGACTCGCTCCCCGAATGTATCGCGTTCAGGGCGGGGGAAATCGTAACGGCGTTCCCAGACGCGCAAAGTTTCCTTTGCCAGACCGGTGTCCCGTTCCACGTCACTGATCGTGGATGGAATTGTTACAGAAACCGCACTCGTTTTCATTCGCCGACAGCGCCCCCAGATTGATACGCGACCTGCATTCTAACGCCGAAGTCTGGCACAAAGTTGCATGCGGTGCAGGCTAGTTTCACTATGAAACTGGGGTTCAAACCGCTTGTCCATGACACAACCATGATGCTCTCAGTTTAGCCTCGAAAAGCATCGGAATTGTGAAATATGTCCTGAACAAAAATGTTGAAGCTTGCATAAATTTTGTTCGGTTGCTGTGGCAAAAGGCGCCATCTTGCAATACGTATTACTACGTGAATAGCAGGAAATATTGAGATCATATAAAATGGCGGGCGATCAGCGCCGAAGAGCCCTGGTGATTGATAACAAAGAAAAGGAAGAAGCACATCATGAAGAAGACCCTGATTTCCCTCGCAATCCTCGCAGTATCGGGCAGCGCCTACGCCCAGTCGAACGTAACCATCTTCGGTATCATGGATGCCGGCATCGTGTCCGAACACGGTGGCAAGAACGGTAACGTGACCAAAGTGTCCTCCGGCGTCGCCAATGCATCGCGCATCGGCTTCAAAGGCACCGAAGACCTGGGTGGCGGCCTGTCCGCAGTGTTCCTGCTGGAAGGCGGCATCAAAGGCGACACCGGTGAATCCGACGTGTCCGGTTCCGTATTCCAGCGTCAGGCATACGTAGGCCTGGTGTCGAAATCGGCTGGTACCCTGACTCTGGGCCGCCAGTACACCCCTTGGTACAACGCCTTCGTACAAGTTGGCGATCCGTTCCAGGCTGGCCTGTCCGGTTCGGCCAAGAACATCTTCCCAGCAAACGGCATCAACGTACGTAACAGCAACTCGGTGTACTACAAGTCCCCAGACATGATGGGCGTCACCGCTGAAGTGTTCTACGCTGCCGGCGAACAGAAGGAATCCTCGACCGGCCGTCAACTGGGCGCGTCGATCGGCTACAAGAACGGCGACTTCGAAGGCCGCCTGGCTTACAACAACCGCAACAACGACACCGTTGCCAACAACGTCGTGACCGGTCGTGACATTGGCCACAACACCCTGCTGGCCGTGAACTACGACTTCAAAGTTGTGAAAGCCTTCGCCATGTTCAACGCCAACAAGGGCCTGAACAGCGTTGCATACCCGAACGGCACTGCTTACACCGCAGCTGCAGTGGCTCCTTCGACCGACAGCCGCAACTACCTGCTGGGCGCGACCGTTCCTGTGTCGGCAGCCGGCTCCCTGGTGGCTTCCGTGGCCCGCGCGGATGACCGTGAAGTTGCCAACCGCGATGCTAACCAGTACGCAATCGGCTACCTGCACAAGCTGTCCCCACGCACCACCACCTACATGTCGTACGGCAAGATCAAGAACAAGAACGGCGCTTCCTTCACCGTTGGTAACAACGCTGAATCCGGCTCCGGTGACTCCGCTTACAACGTAGGCATCCGTCACACCTTCTAATCCAGCCTGTTCCTGGTCAAAAACGGCTGCCTCGCGCAGCCGTTTTTTTTTACAATGCTGACATGAAAACTTCCCATCGTATCGGCAGCGCGCTGCTGCTCGCTTCAGTGACTGTCTTGCCGGCTGCGCTGGCGGCCAACAAGGCTGGCGGCCTGCCGCGCTACGGCATGGTGGTCTATTCCGACTTGTGCGTGCATGAAGGCAGCGGCGAATATGGCGGCCAGCGCATCACACTGCAGCGTTTTGCCGAAGTCGATACGGTGATCTACGAGTACACGGCAGGGGGCTTGAGCTGGCCCCTGGTGGCGACCGACGTGAATGTCGACCCGCGCGGCAAGATGATGTACTTCACCGTGCAGGAAGGGGAAGAGGAGCGCACCATCAGCGGCAAGTTCTCGCCCAACGGCGAAACCCTGACGCTGGATGGCGGCTATTGCGACGACCAGTCGCAAGCGATGGTGCTGACGAAAGTGCGCGACTTCAGCCGCACTGCGAAAGCCTGCAAAGCCTGCCCCGCGCCGAAGCGGCGGGGTGCGGATTGATTATTTGCCGGCGGCGACAGCCTGCTTGCGGATGGTGTCGAGGGTGGCGCCTGGAGTGATCAGGTTGCCGTCGTAGCGCAGCTCGATGATGGCCGGCAGGCTTTGCTCGCGGGTGAAGGCGAGGGCGCGTTGCAAGGCCGGGGCGAAGTCTTCGGTGGCCGCAACGGTTTCGCCATGGCCGCCGAAGGCGCGCGCCACTGCGGCGAAGTCCGGGTTGTGCAGCGTGGTGCCGGAGACGCGGCCAGGATATTCGCGCTCCTGGTGCATGCGGATGGTGCCGAACATCTGGTTGTTGAAGACGATGATGATCAAGCCCGCCTTGTACTGCACGGCGGTGGCCAGCTCCTGGCCGTTCATCAGGTATTCGCCGTCGCCTGCAAACGTCACCACGGTGCGCGATGGATCGATGATCTTTGCAGCCACGCCGGACGGCACGGAGTAACCCATGGCGCCGCTGGTGGGCGCGAGCTGGGTGCGCATCTGGCCATACGGCCAGTAGCGGTGCGCCCACGTGGCGTAGTTGCCGGCGCCATTGGTGATGATGGTGTCGGCCGGGCACTGGGCCTTCAGTTCCTGCACCACTTGCCACAGGTTCAGCGGGGCGTTGTTGTCCTTGAAGATCGAGGGCTGCTGCTGCCAGGCGTTATACTCGGCGCGCGCCTGTTCGACGCTGTCGCGCCATGCGCTCGCATCGACCGGCTCCATTGCCGCCAGCATGGCCGCAGCCTGCGGCATGCCGGAAGCGATCATCAACTCGCCCTGGTAGACGCTGCCCAGTTCTTCGGGACTGGCGTGGATGTGCACCAGGCGCTGTTGCGGCACCGGCGAGGCGATGATGGAGTAGCCGCTGGTGGTCATTTCACCGAGGCGCGGGCCGATGGCGATCAGCACGTCGGCTTCTTTCACGCGTGCAGCCAGCTTCGGATTGATGCCGATGCCGACGTCGCCGATGTAGTTCGGGTGGGTGTTGTCCAGCAGGTCCTGGAAACGGAAGGCGCAGCCGACCGGCAGGTGGTTCGCTTCGGCGAACTTGCGGATGTCGGCCGTGGCTTGTTCATTCCAGCCGCCGCCGCCCAGCAGCAGCATCGGGCACTTGGCTTCGGACAGCATCTGGCGCAGTTGCGCCACCTGCGGTGCGGAAGGCGCGCCCTGGGTCGGCACGTAGGCGCGGGTGTCGGCCACGGTGGCTTTGGCGGTCAGCATGTCTTCCGGCAGGGCCAGCACCACGGGGCCTGGACGGCCGCTGGTGGCGACCTGGAAGGCGCGTGCAATGTATTCGGGGATGCGGTCGGCGCGGTCGATCTGGGCTACCCATTTCGCCATCTGGCCGAACATGCGGCGGTAATCGACTTCCTGGAAGGCTTCGCGGTCCATGAAATCGCTGCCGACCTGGCCGATGAACAGGATCATCGGGGTCGAATCCTGGAAGGCTGTATGCACGCCGATCGAGGCATTGGTGGCGCCCGGGCCGCGGGTCACGAAGCAGATGCCTGGCTTGCCGGTCATCTTGCCGTAGGCGTCGGCCATGAAGGCAGCGCCGCCTTCCTGGCGGTTGATGATGAAGCGGATGCCGGATTCGTGCAGGGCGTCCAGCACGTCCAGGTAGCTTTCGCCTGGCACGCCGAAGGCGGTATCGGTGCCGTGGACTTTCAGCGCATCGACCAGGATCTGGCCGCCGGAACGAGGAGTTTGCGTCATGGTACTTGCCTTCTTATACATGGATTTGGCATTCTATGCCTGCGCTGGGGAAATGGCTTTCGGTTTTGCGACACCAATTTATATGGACGAAGGCAGTATTAAAAAAAGGGGACGTACCCCTTTTTTCCGGAAAAGGGGTACGTCCCCTTTTTTATACGCCGCCGCCGATGATGTAGAATATCGCCCGAAGCAAGCCAGACAGCCGCTGGCTCATGTTGCAAGACATGGGCGGGAGGAAGGTCCGGACTCCATAGAGCGGGGTGACGGTTAACGGCCGTCCGCTGAAAGCCAGCAATGGTATAAGGCGAGGAATAGGGCCACAGAGACGAGCGTATTAAGTTACGGTGAAACGCGGTAACCTCCACCTGGTGCAATTTCAAATAGGCACGCGATGATGTTGCTCGCGGAGCGTGCGGGTAGAAAGCTTGAGCGGCGGAGTAATCCGTCGCCTAGAGGAATGGCTGTCATAGCACCTTCGGGTGCCGTAACAAAATCCGGCCTATCGGCTTGCTTCAACTAATTCTTGAGAGATGACTCAATACATCCTCGCCCTGGACCAGGGCACAACCAGTTCGCGCGCCATCCTGTTCAACCACGAGGGCAAAATCGCAGGATGCGCGGCGCAGGAATTCCCCCAGCACTTCCCCCAGCCCGGCTGGGTTGAACACGACGCCAACGAGATCTGGAACAGCCAGATCACCGTGGCCCGCAAGGTCCTGCAGGACTTCGATATCAAAAAGGTGCGTGCCATCGGCATCACCAACCAGCGTGAAACCACCGTGGTGTGGGACCGCAAGACCGGCGAGCCGATTGCGCCGGCCATCGTGTGGCAGGACCGCCGCACTGCCGATTACTGCGAAGAGCTGCGCGCCGCGGGCAAGGCGAAGATGATCTGTGACGCGACCGGCCTTGAGCTGGACGCCTACTTCTCCGCCACCAAGGTCAAATGGATCCTGGACCACGTGCCGGGCGCGCGCGAACGTGCGCGCAAGGGCGCGCTGTGCTTCGGCACCATCGACTCCTGGCTGGCCTGGAAGCTGTGCGGCGTGCACGTCACCGACGTATCGAATGCCTCGCGCACCATGCTGTTCAACATCCACCTGATGCGCTGGGACTCGGACCTGCTGCACCTGTTCGACATCCCCGAAGAAATGCTGCCGCAGGTGGTCTCCTCCAGCGAGGAAGTGGGCGCCACGCGCGACGCGCTGTTCGGCCATGCGATTCCGGTGGCTGGCATCGCCGGCGACCAGCAGGCCGCCACGTTCGGCCAGGCCTGCCACAAGCCGGGCATGGTGAAGAATACCTACGGCACCGGATGCTTCATGCTGATGCACGCAGGCCGCCATCCGCGCACCTCGCACAACCGCCTGCTGTCTACCGTGGGCTGGCGCGTCGACGGCGCCACCGACTACATGCTGGAAGGCTCGGTGTTCATGGGCGGCGCCACCGTGCAATGGCTGCGCGATGGGCTGGGCATCATCCAGCAATCGAGCGACGTGGAGGCGCTGGCCAACAGCGTGCCTGACAGCGGCGGCGTGTTCCTGGTGCCGGCCTTCGTCGGCCTTGGCGCGCCGCACTGGGACCCTTATGCGCGCGGCACCATCGTCGGCCTGACGCGAGGCAGCAACAAGGCCCATATCGCGCGCGCCGCCGTGGAATCGATCGCCTACCAGAGCGCCGAGCTGCTGGCCGCCATGCAGAAGGATGCTTCCATGCCAGTGACGGAAGTGCGCGCCGACGGCGGCGCCGCCCGCAATGACATGCTGATGCAGTTCCAGTCCGACTTGCTGGGCGTGCCCGTGCTGCGCCCGAAAGTCACCGAAACGACAGCGTTGGGCGCGGCCTACCTGGCCGGCCTGGCTGTCGGCTTCTGGGAGTCGCAGGAAGAAATCGCCACGCAATGGGCCTGCGAGCGCCGCTTCACGCCAAACATGGGGGATGACCAGCGGGCCGAGTTGCTGGCAAAATGGAATCGCGCCACAGAGCGCGCCAAAGCTTGGGAGACACCTTTATGATGGACCGTCCGTGGAACGTGGAGCTGGACGCGATCGAGAAACTGTTCGACGCGATGACTGAAGTAGCCTTCTTCGTGAAGGATCGCGATGGCCGCTATGTGGCCGTCAACAACACGCTGGCGCGCCGCTGCGGGCTGCGCAACAAGTCCGACATCCTCGGCAAGACGGTGATGGACGTGCATCCGCGCCCGCTCGCCGCCGCCTATGAGGCGCAGGACCGGCAGGTGATCGACATGGGCGCCACCATCGAAAAGCACCTGGAGCTGCACCTGTACCCGAACCGCCGCCGCGGCTGGTGCCTGACCCATAAAGCCCCGCTGCGCAACGAGCAGGGCGATATCGTCGGCCTGGTCGGCACCTCGCACGACCTCGGCCTGGTCGATGAACAGCACCCGGTGTACCGCCAGGTGGCGCGCATTGCGCAGCGCATCCGCGAGAACTTCCACATGCAGCTGAACCTGGCCGACCTGGCGCGCGAGGAAGGCCTGTCGCTGGCGCGCGTGGAGCGCCTGTTCCAGAAGGTCTTCCATTACAGCCCGCGCCAGCTGCTGCTGCAATCGCGGCTGGAAGGCGCGCTGGCGCTGATTGAAGCCTACCCTGGCCGCAGCATCGCCGAGATCGCGCGCGAATGCGGCTATACCGACCACAGCGCCTTCAGCCGCCAGTTCAAGGCGATGACGGGTTATACGCCAAGCCAGTTCCGAACCGGCTCCGGCGCGCGTCCGCCTGTGGCTTTTTCGCCCATCGCCTGTGCAGTTCACGTTGCCTGACGCAGCGAAATCACCATAACGGCGCGCACGATTGAAGCCGCGCCGCCTCTCCTCGATAGCATGGGCGCTCCCATTACTATAAAGAAGAGGTGGAGATCATGATGTTGAAAGCAATCGGCGCAGCAGCCCTGCTGCTCGCCGCGCAAGCCCACGCGGACAGCGGCGACAAGCTGCACCAGCCGCCCGCACCGCACCAGCGGCAAACCCTGCCGCCGACGGTGGAGCAAAGCAAATACGACCTAGCGCCGACGCGCAAGCCGCGCAACGACCTGATGCCGCGCAACCTGAAGACCAGCATGACGCTCATGTCCGCAACGCCGCAGTGCAAGGACATGAACACCCTGGCCAGCTACAGCGGCGCCGCGCTGGCCGAATACGTGGCCACGCTGCCAGACTACGAGTGCACCTATCCCTTGTTCTCCGCCGCGCCGGCGCTGGCCGCCAGCATCTATTCCAGCGCCAACGTGAGCGCCGTCGCCAGCCGCCTGGCCAGCGAAGCGGCCAGCTACAACGGCACCAACATGAAGCTGGTGAACCTGGTGCTTTACCTGCGCGCCGGCTATTACCAGGCCAGCGGCGGCACCATTCCTGCGCTGACCGAATCGGTGCGTGCCCCGCTGCGCATGGCCATCCATGGCCTGGTGCAGGGCAACGGCCTGTACGCCAACAACACCGTGGCGCCGACCACCGCTGGCGAAACATGGAAGCTGGTCACCAATATGCACGACGAGGTGCAGTTCCTGCCGGACGCGAAAGCGACCGTGGCGCGCTTCACCAATACCTCGGCCAGGCCGACTGCGGCGGAAGCGCTGAAGCAGGACAGCGCCGGCGGCGGCATGACCGGCGCGCTGACCGTGCTGTTCCGCGGCCATACATCGCCGGATGTCGGCACCACGCTGTCGAACGACATCTCCTACGCCAACACGCTGTACGCCTTCATCACCAACAACAAGTCGGCGCTGCTGAACTCCAATGCCGGCTACCAGCTGACCGATGCCTCGAACGAGACTTTCCGCTTCATGCAGTACGCCGGCCTGAAGCCGCAAGTGAAACCGATGGTACAGAACACGCTGAACACCAGCACCATGCTGGGCGCCGACAGCGGCATGTGGCTGGCGGCGGCGCAAGCGGTCAAGTACTACGACTACAGCAATTGCGCGCAGTACGGCGTGTGCAATTACGAAGCCCAGCTGGCCAATGCCGTGCTGAAGACCAGCTACAACTGCAGCCCGACCCTGCGCCTGCGCGCACAGGACGTGACCCAGGCGCAGGTGCAGGAAATCTGCTCCGCACTGGCGACGGAAGAGGGATATGCCCACACCATGCTGCAGACCAACCGCACCCCGGTGGCGCACGACAACAACACCGCGCTGGAACTGGTGGTGTTCGACGACTACGCCAACTACAGCAAGTACGCCGGCGTGATCTACGGTATCGACACCAACAACGGCGGCATGTACCTGGAAGGCGATCCTTCCGTGGCCGGCAACCAGGCGCGCTTCATTGCCCACGAGGCTTCGTGGCTGCGCCCGACCTTCAAGGTGTGGAACCTGGAGCACGAGTTTGTTCACTACATCGACGGCCGCTTCGACATGTACGGCGACTTCGGCCAAGGCACTTCCGTGCCGACCGTGTGGTGGATCGAAGGTATCGCGGAATACCTGTCGCTGAAGAATAACAACCAGCCGGCCATCGACATGGCGCGCAGCCGCAAGTACCGCCTGAGCGACATCTTCGGCAATACCTACTCGATGTCCGACTACCAGGACCGCGCCTACCGCTGGGGCTATATGGCGGCGCGCTTCATGGTCGAGCGTCACCGTTCCGACGTGGACCAGGTGCTGGCCAAGTTCCGTGTCGGCGACTACGCGCGCTACAACGACTTCATGCGCGACATCGGCACCCGCTACGACAGCGAGTTCACCGCCTGGGCCGACGCGGCCACCACGGCCGGCGAACCACCGCTGCCTGACAGCGTATCCAACCTGCCGACCTGCAGCGGCCAGGCTTCGCCAACTTACCTTGGCAAGAACTGCGCCATCCGCAACCTGTCTTCCAGTTCGCGCACCTACCTGCACCTGATCGTGCCGGCCGGGGCGAAAAACCTGAAGATCATGAGCGCGGGCGGCAGTGGCAATATGGACATGTACGTGGCCCTGAACCGCTACCCGACCACCGCGTCCTATGATGTCGCCTCGACCAACTCGGGCAATGCGGAAAATATCAGCATCCCAAGCCCGGTCGCCAACCAGTGGTATTACATCACGCTGGAAGCGAAGCAGCCGTTCAGCGGCGTCACGGTAGGCGTCACTTACGAGTGAGAAGCATCGCAAGCCGTATAATGTAGGCAAGCGGCGACCACGCCATTTGTCTATACAAGTTGCCGCCCAGTCCACGCTGGGCGGCATTGTTCTTTTGAGGGTAGAAATCGCGCGCAAAGCGCGGCAGGCAGTCATTCCCCCGGTTATCGGGTCTACGGCACTTGTTGTTAAATTGATAAAGTGTCGTTGTCTTCAGGCAACCAATCGCTGATTTGCAAATTTATTTTTAGTCATTTTTACAGCGTTTGGCCAGCCCTGCACGTGAAGTAGCACTTTCAGTATCTTTCATAAGTCCCTAATTTCTCAATGGTTTTTACTTCGGCTATTTCTCAAGGAATGCCGCTAAGTCCTTAATTTCATTGGACAAATCGCTGTTTTCGCTTGGGAAAATCGCTTGACCGCCTTGTGAGCATCCTCTAAAGTGGGCGATAGTGTGAAAAAGTGTAGTTTTGTGGGATTTTTTAGATAAGGTTAAGTCGTGTTCCAAGGCGCGTCCGCGATCACATTAGATGCGAAAGGCAGGATGTCCATCCCGGCCAAGCATCGTGACGCACTGATGATCCAGTGTGAAGGACGCCTCACGCTTACCAAACACCCGGACGGTTGCCTGTTGATGTACCCGCGCCACGTCTGGGAAGCCAAGCGCGACCAGATCGCCTCGTGGCCGATGTCGGCCCGCGGCTGGCAGCGCATCCTGCTGGGCAATGCCGCCGACGTCGAGATGGATTCGGCCGGCCGCATCCTCGTTGCCCCTGAACTGCGCGACGCTGTCGGCCTTGGCCGCGAAGTCGTGCTGTCCGGCATGCTGACCCACTTCGAGATCTGGGATCCGGTCAAGCGCGCCGAAAACGAGCAAGCCACCATCGAGGTGGGCATGCCCGATACCCTGTCCGATTTCTCCTTCTGAGGCCTGGTTCAATATGACGACGACCTCGGTGCCAGAATTCCAGCATCGTACGGTGCTGTTAGATGAAGCGGTGGATGCGCTCGACCTGGAGGGCGCGCGCGCCAACGGCATCTATATAGATGGCACCTTCGGCCGCGGCGGCCATAGCCGCCTGATCCTGTCCCGACTGGGACCGGAAGCCCGCCTGATCGCCTTCGACAAAGACCTGCAAGCTATCGCCAACGCCGAAACCATCGGCGACAAGCGTTTCACCATCGTGCATGACAGCTTCGCCACCATGGCGGATGCGCTGGCCGAACGCGGCATTCCCGCCGTCGACGGCATTTTGCTGGACCTCGGCATCTCGTCACCACAAGTGGACGATGCTGCGCGCGGCTTCAGCTTCCGCAACGATGGCCCGCTCGACATGCGCATGGATACCACGCGCGGTATCTCCGCTGCCGAGTGGCTGGCCACGGAATCAGAAAAAACACTGGAAAAGGTGATAAGGGATTATGGGGAAGAACGGTTTGCTTTTCAGATTGCAAAGGCGATTGTTGCTCGCCGGGCAGTCGAGCCAATTTCAAGCACACGACAGCTTGCCGGTATCGTGGCAGGCGCGGTCAAGACTCGCGAGAAGGGCAAAGATCCGGCCACCCGCACCTTTCAGGCTATCCGGATTTTCGTCAATAAAGAGCTTGAGGACCTCGAATCGGCCCTGAGCCAGGCCTTCGACGCCCTGAAGCCGGGCGGCATCCTGGCCATCATCAGCTTCCATTCGCTGGAAGACCGCATGGTCAAGCAGTTCCTCGCCTCCAAGGCCAAGGTGGAGCAGCCGGACCGGCGCCTGCCGATCAAGGCGGCCGACCTGCCGCAGCCGGAGCTGAAACTGCTGGCCCGTATCAAGCCCTCCGACAAAGAGGTGGATGAAAACCCGCGCGCCCGTTCGGCCGTGATGCGGGTTGCCATGCGCCTGCCTTCCACCGGGGGCGTACCTTGAGCAACAAGGTCAATATCGTGTTGACGGCATTGCTGGTCGCATGCGGCCTTTCGGCCGTTAACGCGCAATACCAGGCGCGCCACCTGTTCGTGGACAAGGAGCGCGCCGAAGCGCAGGCGCGCCAGCTCGATACCGAGTGGGCCCAGCTCCAGCTCGACCAGTCGACGCTGGGCAAGCACGCCCGTATCGAGGAAATCGCACGCCGCGAACTGAACATGACCCAGCTCACGCCGAACCGCACCCAATACCTGACGGAGGGCGAAAAATGATGCGCTCCAGCGGTGGAACCGGATCGGCACGCGTGGCACGCTCGCAGGGCGTGGCCTTCTCGAAGAGCCCTGTATTGGCGGTGCGCCTGCCAAGCTGGCGCTCGCGCGTCGTGCTGTTCGGGATGTTCATCGCCTTCGGCGCGCTGGCAGCGCGGGCGGTCTGGCTGCAGGGTACTTCCAGCCAGCAGCAGTTCCTGCAGAAGGAAGGCGCCAACCGCTACCAGCGCACGCAGGAATTGCCGGCCGTGCGCGGCAAGATCACCGACCGCAACGGCCAGGTGCTGGCTTCGTCCATTCCCGTGCGCGCCATCTGGGCCGCGCCGGAAGAACTGCTGGCCGCGCCAAAAGAAAAAATCCGCGCCCTGGCCGGCCTGCTGGAAATGAGCGAAGCCGAACTGCGCAAGAAGCTCGATTCCGACCGCAACCTGGTCTACCTGAAGCGCCAGGTCGAGGTGGAAACCGCCGACAAGATCAAGGCGCTCGACCTGGACGGCATGGATATCCGCCCTGAATACAAGCGCTTCTACCCGCAAGGCGAGGTGATGACCCACCTGGTCGGCTTCACCAACGTCGACGACAAGGGGCAGGAATCGATGGAGCTGGCGCAGCAGGCCAACCTGGTCGGCAAGCCCGGCTCGCGCCGCGTCATCAAGGATGGCCGCGGCCACATCGTGGAAGATATCGGCGGCAAGGTCGAGCCGCATAACGGCAAGGACGTGGTGCTGTCGGTGGACAGCAAGATCCAGTACATCGCCTACACCCAGTTGAAGGCGGCCGTGGAGCACTTCGGCGCCAAGGCTGGCGGCGCCGTGGTGCTGGACGTGCATACCGGCGAAGTGCTGGCGCTGGCCAACTTCCCGAGTTACGACCCGAACGACCGCCGCAAACTCACAGGCGCGCAGCTGCGCAACCGAGTGATGACCGACACCTTCGAGCCAGGTTCCACGCTGAAGCCGATCACGGTGGCGCTTGCCCTGGACAGTGGGCGCGTCAAGCCGGGCACCTTCATCGATACCGGCGGCGGCAAGCTGACCATCGCCGACCGAACGATTTCCGATACCAAGGCGCACGGCGTGATCAATGTGGGGCAGATCATCGAAATGTCCTCGAATATCGGCACGTCGAAGATCGCGCTGAGCATGCCGGCCCAGGATATGTGGGAGATGTTCACCAAGGTCGGCTTCGGCCAGCAGCCCAAGTGGGGATTCCCCGGGGCTGTGGCGGGAAGGGTGCGGCCCTATAAATCCTGGCGGCCGATTGAGCAGGCGACCATGAGTTACGGTAACGGTATCTCGGTGTCGCTGATACAGCTGGCGCGGTCTTACATGATGTTTGCACGGAATGGTGACACCATTCCTTTGTCGTTTGAGAAGGTCGATAAAGAGCCGCTGGGCCAGCAGATCATCAAGCCCCAGACTGCCGCGCAGATGCGCGAGATGCTGGAGTCCGTGGTGTCGGGCAAGGACGGTACTGCCAAGAAGGCGCAGATTCCGGGCTACCGCGTGGGTGGCAAGACCGGCACCGCCTACAAGGTGGAGAACGGCCGCTATGCGATGCCGCGCAAGTACATCGGTTCCTTCGTCGGCATGGTGCCGATGTCGGCGCCGCGCTTCATCATTGCAGTCATGATCGACGAACCGACCCAGAACGGCCACTTTGGCGGCTCGGTCGCAGCACCAACTTTCGCGGCTGTCGCAATCAACGCATTGCGCGCCTCCAATGTGCCTCCTGACTCCAACGTCACCGAAATCGTGGTGCCGGCGGATACCGGACCGGAGGCCATGTAAATGACGACGATGAACCATCAAGAAATTATCAGCTGGATGCGCGAAGCTGCACCAGACGCACAACTGGCATCCGACTCGCGCCGCATCAAGCCCGGCGACGTGTTCTTTGCCTATCCGGGCGACGCCAAGGATGGCCGCACTTTCATTTCCGCAGCCATCGCCAACGGCGCCGCTGCCGTGGTGTACGACGACACCGATTACGCCTGGGATGCCGCGCCGGATTTACCACATGAGGTGCCGCACCTCGCTGTGCCGGGCCTGAAAAAACAGGCCGGCCCGATCGCGCACGCCTGGTACGGCCAGCCCGATGCGAGCATGTTCACTGTGGCCGTTACCGGCACCAATGGCAAGACCTCCTGCGCGGTGTGGACCGGACAGGCGCTGGCGAAGGTCGGCGAAACGACCGCCGTGATCGGCACGCTGGGCGTCGGCATGTTCCGCGCCCGCGGCGAAGTGGAATTCGACGAAACCGGCTACACCACGCCGGATGCGGTACTTCTGGCACGCAAGCTGAAGGACGTGCACGCCGACGGCGCCAATGCGCTCGCCATCGAAGCTTCATCCATCGGCCTGCACCAGGGCCGCACCGAAGGCATGCACTTCGACGTCGCGATCTTCACCAACCTGACGCGCGACCACCTGGACTACCACGGCGACGAAGCCAACTACGAAGCAGCCAAGACGATTTTGTTCGACTGGCCCGGCCTGAAGCACGCCGTGGTGAACCTGGACGACCCGATGGGCCATCGCCTGGTCGCGCACATCAAGGCGTCCAAGGCGGCACGCAAGCCGGCCATCATTGGCTACACGCTGAAAGACATCAAGGCCCAGCCGAACGTGCCGGGTATTTCGATGCTGCGAGCCAGCTCGCTGCGCAGCCGCAACCTGGGTACCGAATTCAACCTCGATTCCACCTTCGGCCACGCCCATGTGCGCACCCAGCTGGTTGGGCCGTTCAACGTGAGCAATGCACTGGCCGTGCTGGCCGCGCTGCTGGCGAAAGGCATTGCCTTCCGTACCGCCATTGACGGCATCGAATCGCTGCAGCCGGCCCCGGGCCGCATGCAGCAGATTGGCGGCCAGGAGGCGCCGATGGTCGTGATCGACTACGCCCATACGCCGGATGCGCTGGAAAAAACGCTGGAAGCCCTGCGCTCCGTGGCGTCCGACCGTGGCGGCCACCTGTGGTGCGTGTTCGGTTGCGGCGGCGACCGCGATCCTGGAAAGCGCCCGCAAATGGGCAGGATTTCGCAGATGGCCGAGCATGTACTCGTCACCAGCGACAACCCGCGCAGTGAAGATCCGGCCGACATCATTCGCCAGATCGTGGCGGGCATGGACGCCAACCATCCGAATTCCGAGTTCATGGCAGTGGAAGATCGCGCCGCGGCAATCCTGTCCGCTGTGCGCAACGCCGGCAAGGCGGATGTGATCCTGCTGGCAGGGAAGGGCCATGAGCCCTACCAGGAAATCAAGGGCCGCAAGATGCCGTTCTCGGATGCCGAGCACGCGCAGCTTGCCTTGTCTGCACGCCTGACCATGATGAGGCCGCACTGATGCGCAGCACGCTCGCCCACATCCTGCCGGCATTGACCGGCGCGCACCTGCACCATGGCGTCCTGTCCAGCGAGGCTGCACTGGCGCTCGACTTCGACGGCGTGTCGACCGACACCCGCACGGTCGGCGCTGGCCAGTTGTTTGTTGCGCTGCGCGGCGAGGTATTCGACGCCCACGACTTCCTGCAGCAGGTGGTCGACAAGGGCGTGGTCGCCGTCGTCGTGGAAAAGCTGCCGGAGGGGTGGACCCTGCCTGCCATCGTGGTGCCGGACACCCTGGTGGCGCTGGGCCAGATCGCCAACTACTGGCGCAGACAGTTTGCGCTGCCACTGGTATGCGTGACCGGTTCGAACGGCAAGACCACCGTCAAGGAGATGATCGCCTCGATCCTGGCCGCCGCCCATGGCGAAGAGGGCCGGCTGGCGACGCGCGGCAACCTGAATAACGAAATCGGCGTGCCGTTGACGCTGTTCCGCCTCAATGCTTCGCACCGTTCCGCCGTGGTGGAACTGGGCATGAACCATCCGGGCGAGATTGGCCGCCTCAGCGCGATTGCCGCACCGACGATCGGCATGGTGAACAACGCCCAGCGCGAGCACCAGGAATTCATGCACACGGTCGAAGCGGTGGCGCGCGAGAATGGCAGCGTGCTGGCGGCATTGCCGGGCGACGGCGTGGCCGTGTTCCCGCATGGCGACGAGTTCACACCGGTCTGGCATGAGTTGTCCGCCGGCCGCCGCGTGCTGACCTTCGGCCTCGACGCCGCTGCCAACGTGAGCTGCACCTTCACCGCCAACGACTTCGGCGCCGAGCTGGAAGTGACGCTGCGCCCTGCGGCAACCGAGCAGCCTGCCGGCCATGGCGCCGCCGCATCCTTCGCTGCGCCGGATGCCGTGCCGCGCCACTTCAGCGTGTCGCTGCAGGCCGCTGGCGAGCACAACGTGCGCAACGCGCTGGCCGCGATTGCCTGCACCTATGCCGCCGGCATCGACACTTCCACCATTCGCACTGGGCTGGAAGCTTTCGCGCCAGTGAACGGACGCCTGCAGAAAAAGCAGGCCGCCAACGGTGCACTGCTGATCGACGACACGTATAACGCCAACCCGGACTCCGTGCGCGCCGCCATCGACGTGCTGGCCAAGGCAAAAGCGCCACGCGTGCTGGTGCTCGGCGATATGGGGGAAGTCGGCACGCAGGGCAAGGAATTCCACGAAGAGGTGGCAGCCTATGCCGCCAGCAAAGGCATTGAGCACGTGCTGGCGACAGGCGAACTGGCGGCGCATATGGCGCCGCACGCAAAGCACTATAAAGAATTCGACGCGCTGCTGCAGGCCGTAAGTGCTGCAGTAACGCCGGATACAACCGTATTGATCAAGGGCTCCCGCTTCATGAAGATGGAACGGGTCGTGCAGCATTTGATTGGATCGCAACACGCTACAAAGGAAACACACTAATCATGCTGCTCTGGCTTGCACAAATCCTGCAGGACGATATCGGGGCTTTCCGCCTCTTTAACTACATTACTTTCCGTGCCGTGATGGCTACCATCACGGCACTGCTGATCGGCCTGATCGCCGGTCCCGCCGTGATCCGCAAACTGACCGTCATGAAATACGGCCAGGCGGTGCGCACGGACGGTCCGCAGACCCACCTGAAGAAGCACGGCACCCCGACCATGGGCGGTGTGCTGCTGCTGATCGCCGTCGGCATCGCCACCGTGCTGTGGTGCGACTGGTCGAACCGCCTGATCTGGCCGGTGATGGTCGTGACCATGGGTTTCGGCGCCGTGGGCTGGGTCGACGACTACCGCAAGGTGGTGCGCCAGGACCCGGAAGGCATGCGTTCGGCTGAAAAATACTTCTGGCAGTCGCTGGTCGGCATCGCCGCCGCGCTGTACCTGGCGTTTTCCGTGTCGGCGCCGACACCGGCCAAGGTATTCGAGCTGTTCTTCCAGTGGGTGCAGTCGGGCTTTTCGATGGACCTGCCGCCGAAGGCCGACCTGATCGTGCCCTTCGTGAAAACCATCAGCTATCCGCTGGGCGTGTGGGGCTTCATCGCGCTGACCTATTGCGTGATCGTCGGCACCTCGAACGCGGTGAACTTCACCGACGGCCTGGATGGCCTGGCCATCATGCCGACCGTGATGGTCGGTTCGGCCCTGGGCCTGTTCGCCTACCTGACCGGTTCCGCGACGTACTCGAAATACCTGTTCATCCCGCACATCCCTGGCGCTGGCGAGCTGATCATCTTCTGCGGTGCGATGGCGGGTGCCGGCCTGGCCTTCCTCTGGTACAACGCGCACCCTGCACAAGTGTTCATGGGCGACGTCGGCGCACTGGCGCTGGGCGGCGCACTCGGCACGATCGCCGTGATCGTGCGCCAGGAAATCGTCCTGTTCATCATGGGCGGCATCTTCGTTGCGGAGACGGTCTCGGTGATCATCCAGGTGGGCTGGTTCAAGTACACCAAGAAACGCTATGGCACTGGCCGCCGCGTGTTCCTGATGGCGCCTTTGCACCACCATTTTGAACAGAAGGGTTGGAAAGAGACCCAGGTCGTCGTGCGCTTCTGGATTATCACGATGATGCTGGTCCTGGTTGGCCTGTCTACTCTGAAGCTGCGCTGATGATCTATAACGGCAAAATTGCACTGGTTCTGGGGCTCGGCGAATCGGGCCTGGCGATGGCGCACTGGCTGGCGCGCTGCGGCGCGCTGCTGCGCGTTGCCGACACGCGCCCGGTGCCGGACCGTCTGCCGCTGCTGCGTGAGCAGCTGCCGGGCACGCAGTTCATTTCCGGACCGTTCAATGCGGCCCTGCTCGATGGCGTGGACTTCGTCTGCGCCAGCCCGGGTCTGGGTCCGAACAAGGAACTGGCCGAGATCATCCCGGCCGCGGCCGAGAAGGGCATTCCCGTCTGGGGCGAGATCGAACTGTTTGCCCAGGCGCTGAAATGGCTGAAGGAAGACCGCGCCTATGCGCCGAAAATCATCGCCATCACCGGCACCAACGGCAAGACCACCGTCACCAGCCTGACCGGCCAGCTGTGCGAACGCGCCGGCCTGTCGGTGCGCGTGGCCGGCAATATCAGCCCGGCCGCACTAGACGTGCTGCGCGAAGTGATGGAGAGCGATACCCTGCCACAAGCCTGGGTGCTCGAGCTTTCCAGCTTCCAGCTGCACACGACTTACAGCCTGAACGCCGATGCCGCGACCGTATTGAATGTGACCCAGGACCACCTGGACTGGCACGGCAGCATGCAGGCCTATGCCGACGACAAGAAGCGCATCTTCGGCGAAGACACCGTGCGCGTGCTGAATCGCGACGACAAGTGGACCATGGCGATGGCCAACCCGACCGGCGAAAACGTCACTTTCGGCACCGATGCGCCGGAACTGGCGCACAGCTTCGGCCTGGTCAACGAGCGCGGCGTGTTCTGGCTGGCGACTGCCGAGCCGGCCGACGACGCCGAACCGCCGAAGCGCCGCAAGAAAAATGATCCGCCGCCTCCGCCTGTGGAGTGCTACGCCAAGAAGCTGATGCCGGCCGATGCCCTTCAGATCCGCGGCACGCACAACGCGTCCAACGCGCTGGCCGCGCTGGCCCTGTGCCGCGCCATCGGCCTGCCGTTTGCGCCGCTGCTGCATGGCCTGCGCGAGTACAAAGGCCAGCCGCACCGCGTCGAGCTGGTGGCCTCGATCAATGGTGTTGACTACTACGACGATTCGAAGGGCACCAACGTGGGCGCTACCGTTGCCGCGCTGGTTGGCCTGGGCCAGTCCTTCGGCGGCGAGCAAAAGCTCATCGTGATCGCCGGCGGCGACGGCAAGGGCCAGGAATTCGACCCGCTGGCCGGACCGGTGCGCCGCTTCGTGCGCGCCGTGGTCCTGATCGGCCGCGATGCGCCGGCCATCCGTTCAGCGCTGGAGCCAACCGGCGTGAAGATGGAGGATTTCGCGACGCTGGAAGAGGCGACCAAGCGCGCGGCCGCGCTGGCCCACGCCGGCGATGCCGTGCTGCTGTCGCCGGCCTGCGCCAGCCTGGACATGTTCAAGAACTACGCGCACCGTGCGCAGGTGTTCATCGACACCGTGCGCGAGATCGCACTTGATGCGGGGCAGGAGATCTGATGGCAATCCAGCTTCCATTCCGCTTCGGTGGCGCCGAGTCCCCAGCTCCGCTGGATGGACGCGCACGCCATTCGAAGATGATGGATTACGACCAGCCGCTAGTCTGGTCGGTGCTGCTGCTCATGCTGTTCGGGATGGTAATGGTGTATTCGGCTTCGATTGCGCTGCCGGATTCGCCCAAGTTCGCCGCCTATAAGAATCACTACTTCGTGCAGCGCCAGGCGATATTCATTGCCATTGCCATCGTGGCCGCCGCCGTGTCCTTCCGCGTGCGCGTGGAAGACTGGCAGAAGGCGGCGCCTTATCTGTTCATCGCAACGCTGGTGGCGCTGGTGCTGGTATTGATTCCCGGCCTCGGCGTGAACGTGAACGGTGGCCGCCGCTGGCTGTCGCTCAAGGTGTTCCAGTTCCAGCCGTCCGAACTGATGAAGCTTTTCATCGTGCTGTATGCGGCGGACTACACCGTGCGCAAGCAGGAATTCATGCACCGCCTGTCCAAGGGCTTTGCGCCGATGGCGCTGGCGGTGGCTTTCGTCGGCCTGTTGCTGCTGCTGGAACCAGATCTTGGCGCCTTTGGCGTGATCGTTTGCATCGCCATGGGCATCCTGTTCCTGGGCGGCGTCAATGCGGTCTGGTTCGGCGGCATTGCCGGCATGCTGGTGACGATTTTCGTCGCCATCATCTGGCTGTCGCCATTCCGCCGCGCGCGTTTGTTCGCCTACCTGAATCCCTGGGAAGAGGAGAACGCGCTGAACAAGTCCTACCAGCTGACCCACTCGCTGATTGCCTTCGGCCGCGGCGAGATCGGCGGCGTGGGCCTGGGCGCCAGCGTGGAAAAACTGCACTACCTGCCGGAAGCGCATACCGACTTCCTGCTGGCGGTGATCGGCGAGGAGCTGGGCATGATCGGGGTGCTGGTCACCATCGGCATGTTCTACTGGATCGTCAAGCGCGCTTTCGACATCGGCCGCCAGGCCATCGCCATGGACCAGACCTTCGCCGGACTGGCCGCCAAAGGCATTGGCATCTGGATCGGCGTACAGACATTTATCAATATGGGCGTGAACCTCGGCTTGCTGCCAACCAAAGGCCTGACCTTGCCGCTCATGAGCTATGGCGGCACCGGCATCATCATCAACTGCGTGGGCCTGGCGATTTTGCTGCGCATCGACTTCGAGAACCGCCAGATGATGCGGGGAGGGCGGGTATGAGCAAGCGCCTGATGATCATGGCAGCCGGTACCGGCGGCCACATTTTCCCCGGCCTGGCGATCGCCCAGGCCATGCGCGCCCGTGGCTGGGAAGTCACCTGGCTCGGTACGTCGCATGGCATGGAAACGGAGCTGGTGCCGAAGCACGGCGTGGAAATGGACGTGGTCCACTTCAGCGGCATGCGCGGCAAGGGCCTGGCGCACAGCATCGGTGGCGCGTTCAAGATGATTGGCGCGTTCGTGGATTGCTTCCGCTTCATCGGCAAGCGCAAACCGGACGTGGTGCTGGGCATGGGCGGCTATGTCTGCGTGCCGGGCGGCGTCATGGCGAAACTGCGCGGCGTGCCCCTGGCGCTGGTGAATGCCGATGCCGGCCTGCTGCTGTCGAACAAGACATTGGCGCCGATGGCGAAAAGGGTTTTCTTCGGCTTCACGGCCGATTTCGGCTCGGTAGCGGGCAAGGCCGTCGTTACCGGCAATCCAGTACGCAAGGAAATCCTGGCGCTGCCGGCGCCGGAGCAGCGCTTCGCGGGCCGCGATGGCGTGCTGCGCATCCTGGTGGTGGGCGGCAGCCTGGGGGCCAAGGCGCTCAACGATGCGCTGCCGGCGGCATTGGCGCTGATCGCGCCGGAACAGCGTCCGCTGGTGACCCACCAGTCGGGCAAGAAGAATATCGAAGCCCTGCGCGCGGCTTACGCGCAGGCGCATGTGGAAGCAAACGTGGTCGATTTCATCGACGACATGGCGGGCGCCTACGCGCAGGCGGACATCGTGATCTGCCGCGCCGGCGCGATCACCGTGTCGGAACTGACTGCCGCCGGGGTAGCCAGCGTGCTGGTTCCCCTGGTGGTCTCGACGACCAGCCACCAGCGCGACAACGCGCAATGGATGGCCAAGCAGGGCGCGTCGATCCACATGCCGCAGACGGAATTGAATTCGGAAAGCCTGGCAGCACTGTTGCAGACCTTGAACCGGAGCACTTGCCAGAAGATGGCGTCCGCAGCGCTTGCAGTGGGCAAGCGCGATGCGAATGACGCCATCGCACAAGAATTGGAAGCACTAGCATGAAACATAAAGTAAAGAACATTCACTTCGTCGGCATCGGCGGCAGCGGCATGAGCGGCATCGCCGAAGTGCTGGTAACGCTGGGCTATAACGTCTCCGGCTCGGACCTCGGTTCGAACGCCGTGACCCAGCGCCTGGTCGACATGGGCGCCACCGTGCACCAGGGCCATGACGCCAGCTATATCGGCAACGCCGACGCGGTCGTCACCTCGACAGCCGTGAAAGAAGACAACCCTGAAGTAATCGCCGCGCGCGCCCGCAAGATCCCTATCGTGCCGCGCGCCGTCATGCTTGGTGAACTGATGCGCCTGAAGCGCGGCATCGCCATTGCCGGCACCCACGGCAAGACCACCACCACCAGCCTGGTGGCGTCGGTGCTGGCCGAAGGCGGCCTGGACCCGACCTTCGTGATCGGCGGCCGCCTGACCGCAGCCGGCGCCAACGCCAAGCTGGGCTCCGGCGAATACCTGGTGGCCGAAGCGGATGAATCGGACGCCTCGTTCCTGAACCTGACCCCAATGATCGAAGTCATCACCAACATCGACGCCGATCACATGGAAACCTACGAGCACGATTTCGAAAAGCTGAAGCAGGCTTTCGTGCACTTCACGCATCGCCTGCCTTTCTACGGCCGCGCCATGCTGTGCATCGACGACCCGCATGTACGCGCCATCATCCCGCAGGTGACCAAGCCGGTGACGACCTACGGCTTTGCGGAAGATGCTGAAGTGCGTGCCGTCAATGCGCGCGCCGTCGGCACCCAGATGCACTTCACCGTGCTGCAGGAAGGCTTCCCGGACCTGGACATCGTGCTGAACCAGCCCGGCATGCATAACGTGCAGAACGCCTGTTCCGCAGTCGCCATCGCGCGTGAAATCGGCGTGCCGGATACGGCAACGCAAGCCGGCCTGGCAGGCTTTGCCGGCGTCGGCCGCCGCTTCACCAAATACGGCGAAGTCGCGATCCCGTCGGGCGGCAGCTTCACCCTGGTGGACGATTTCGGCCACCACCCGATTGAAATGGAAGTCACCACCGCCGCTGCGCGCGCCGCCTATCCGGGCCGCCGCCTGCTGCTGGCTTTCCAGCCGCACCGCTACAGCCGCACGCGCGACCTGTTCGAGGACTTCGCGAAAGTCCTGAGCACCGTCGACGTGCTGGTCCTGTCCGATGTTTATGCAGCGGGCGAGGCGCCGATCGTGGCAGCCGACGGCCGTGCCCTGGCGCACGCGATCCGCGCGCGCGGCAAAACTGAACCGGTATTCGTCGAAAACATCGCCGACATGCCGGAAACAATCATGAACGTGGTGCGCGACGGCGACGTCGTGCTCACGATGGGCGCAGGTTCGATCAGCGGCGTCCCTGCAAAACTGACGAACTGGAAGGCTTGACGCGATGACGAAACTGACTGCACAAGAAGCGCAAGCATTCGGCAAGGTGGGCGTGCTGATGGGCGGCCTGTCGGCCGAGCGCGACGTGTCCATCATGTCCGGCACCGGCGTGCTGGCGGCCCTGCAATCGCAGGGCGTAGACGCCCACGCCTTCGACCCGGGCCAACGCTCGCTGGCTGAACTGGCCGCCGAAAAATTCGACCGCGTGTTCATCGCGTTGCATGGCCGCTACGGCGAAGACGGCAGCATCCAGGGCGCCCTGGAACTGCTGGGCATCCCGTACACCGGCTCCGGCGTGATGGCCAGCTCGGTGGGCATGGACAAGATCACCACCAAGATCCTGTGGCTGCGCGAAAACCTGCCGACCCCGGAATACGCGGTGCTGGGCGCCGATTCCGACCTGGACGCGGAAGCCGCGCGCCTCGGCCTGCCATTGATCATGAAACCGCCGCATGAAGGTTCGACCATCGGCATCACCAAGGTGAGCGACAAGGCCGGCCTGAAAGCCGCCTATGACGCCGCCGCTGCGCTGGATGACTGCGTGCTGGCCGAAGAATTTGTGGAAGGCCGCGAGTTCACCGTTGCCGTGCTGGGCACCGGCAAGGATGCGCGTGCGCTGCCGATCGTGGAAATCGTGGCGCCGCAAGGCAACTACGACTACCAGAACAAGTACTTCACCGACGACACCAAGTATTTCTGCCCGCCGCAACTGGACCAGGCGATGCAGGACGAGATGCAGCGCCTGGCCGTAGCGGCCTATCGCGCCGTCGGCTGCGAGGGCTGGGGCCGGGTCGACGTGCTGCTGCGCGCCAAGGACCATAAGCCTTTCCTGCTGGAAGTGAACACCTCGCCAGGCATGACCAGTCATTCGCTGGTGCCGATGGCCGCCCGCGCGACCGGCGTAAGTTACGAAGAGTTGTGCGTGGAAATCCTGCGCACCGCGCGACTGAAGCTGAAGAAGTAAGGACGGAAAAGACCTATGTGGCACGACGTCAAAGCCTTGAATGCATCCGCCAGCGGCCTGTTCGCGCTGTCGGTGCTGGCTTGCGCCGTCGCCGGCGTGTGGTGGGTGGCGAATCGTCCTGTATTCGATTTGCGCGCTATCCGCGTTGAAACCATGGACAAGTCCGAGTTCAAGCACGTGAATCACCTGACGCTGCGCAACGGCACTCAGGGCCGCCTGGCCGGCAATTTTTTCACCGCCGACCTGGAGCAGGTACGCAAGGTGTTCGAGTCGGTGCCGTGGGTGCGCCGCGCCAGCGTGCGGCGCGAGTGGCCGAACCAGCTGATCGTGTCGCTGGAAGAGCATGAAGCGCTTGGCACCTGGGGCGAAGATGGACGGCTGCTGTCGGTAAAGGGCGATGTGTTCACCGCCAACCTGGCCGAAGCGGAAGAGGATCACGAGCTGCCGGAGTTTTCCGGTCCGGATGGCAGCGAAAAGGAAGTGCTGGCGCGTTACGGCGAGTTGAAGACATGGTTTGCGCCGGCCAGCCTGGTGCCGAAGAGCGTCGCCCTGTCGGGACGCTATGCGTGGACGGTGAAGTTGGACAACGGCGCCAGTGTGGCGCTGGGACGCGAGGCAACGCATGACACCCTGCATCAACGGGTGATGCGCCTGGTCGGAATCTGGCCGCAGATTTCCAGCCGCGTGCCGAATATTGAAACGATTGATATGCGCTACCAGAACGGCCTGGCTTTGAGCGCAGCGGGACTGAAGATCCCGTCAGATACGAAGAAACGTTGAAAGCAGGGCATAGAGATGACTAAAGACGCTAAAAACCTGATCGTCGGCCTCGACATCGGCACCTCCAAAGTGGTGGCCGTGGTGGCCGAGGTGATGGGCGATGGACGCCACGAAGTGATTGGCCTGGGCCAGCACGAGTCCAGCGGCCTGAAAAAGGGCGTGGTGGTGAACATCGAGGCGACCGTCGAATCGATCCAGCGCGCGCTGGAAGAGGCGGAACTGATGGCCGACTGCAAGATCCGCAACGTGTACGCGGGCATTGCGGGCAGCCATATCCGCAGCTTCAACTCCAGCGGCATGGTGGCGATCAAGGACAAGGAAGTCACGGCCACCGACGTGGCGCGCGTGATCGAGACCGCCAAGGCAGTCAACATCCCGACCGACCAGCAGTTGCTGCACACGGTGCCGCAGGAATTCATCGTCGACTCGCAGGACGACGTGCGCGAGCCGATCGGCATGAGCGGCATCCGCCTGGAAGTGAAGGTGCACATCGTCACCGGCGCGGTGAGCGCGGTGCAGAACATCGTCAAGTGCGTGCGCCGCTGCGGCCTGGAAGTATCGGACCTGATCCTGCAGCCGATGGCCTCGGCCGACGCCGTGCTGACCACCGACGAGAAGGAACTGGGCGTGGTGCTGATCGACATCGGCGGCGGCACCACCGACGTGGCGGTCTTCAGCGACGGCGCGATCCGCCATACGGCCGTGATCCCGATCGCCGGCGACCAGATCACCAACGACATCGCGATGGCGCTGCGCACCCCGACCGGCGAAGCGGAAGAAATCAAGATCCGCTACGGCGTAGCCAAGCAGGTGCTGGCCGATCCGGGCGAGCACCTTGAAGTGCCGGGCCTGGGCGACCGTGGTCCGCGCAACCTGTCGCGCCAGGCGCTGGCGGCGGTGATCGAGCCGCGCGTGGAAGAACTGTTTGCGATGGTGCACCAGGTGGTACGCGAGTCCGGCTACGAGGGCGTGCTCTCGTCGGGCATCGTGCTGACCGGCGGCACCTCGATCATGCCGGGCATGGTGGAGATGGCGGAAGACATCTTCCTCAAGCCTGCGCGCCTGGGCACCCCGGATTACCGCGGCCAGCTGGCCGACGTGGTGCGCAGCCCGCGCTATGCAACCGTGTTGGGCCTGTTGTTGGAAGCTAAGAAGCAGTATCTGCGCGGCCACATCGTGACGCGCCAGGATGGATCAGTGAAGGCAGTTTGGCAGCGCATGAAGGAATGGTTCCTGGGTAACTTTTAAGACAATTTTTGAATAATAAACCCCTGCAGTTTTCAATCTCCAGTTCTCCTACCCATATGAGGCCTGGCGCTTGAAAACCGCATTCTAGATAGGAGTAAATCATGGAGTTTGATATGGTTGATAACGCAACACTGGGAACGGTCATCAAGGTCGTCGGCGTTGGCGGTGCAGGCGGCAATGCCGTCCAGCACATGATCAACAAGGGCATGAGCGGCGTGGAATTCATCGCTGCCAATACCGACGCACAAGCGCTGGCCGCCTCCAAGGCAAGCAACATTATCCAGATCGGCGCGAGCGGCCTGGGCGCGGGCATGAAGCCTGAGATCGGCCGTGCGCTGGCAGAAGAATCCCGCACCCGCATCGAAGATGCGCTGCGCGGCGCGCACATGGTGTTCATCGCTGCCGGCATGGGCGGCGGAACCGGCACCGGCGCGGCGCCGATCGTGGCGGAAATCGCCAAGCAGCAGGGCGCACTGACCGTGGCGGTGGTCTCCAAGCCGTTCTCGCACGAAGGCCAGAAATGCCTGGACATCGCCGAAGCGGGCCTGGAAGCGCTGTCGCAGAACGTCGACTCGCTGATCGTGATCTGCAACGAGAAGCTGGAAGAAATCTACGAAGACGAGTCGCTGATCGAGTGGCTGCAGCACGCTGACGACGTCCTGAACAACGCCGTAGCCGGTATCGCCGAAATCATCAACGTGCCTGGCCACATCAACGTCGACTTCAACGACGTGAAGACCATCATGGGCGAGCAGGGCAAGGCGATGATGGGTACCGCCACCGCTTCCGGCGTGGACCGTGCACGCGTGGCGGCCGAACAGGCGGTTGCCTCCCCGCTGCTGGACGGCGTCGACCTGGCGGGCGCACGCGGCGTGCTGGTCAACGTCACCGCATCGCGCGGCCTGAAAGGCAAGGAAATCAAGGAAGTCATGGCTGCCGTGCGCGCCTTCGCCGCACCGGATGCGTCGATCGCACAAGGCATCGCCTACGACGACGCGATGGGCGACGATATCCGCGTGACCGTGGTGGCGACCGGCCTGGGCAAAGCCAAGAAGCACGTGCAACTGGTACCGCAGCAGCAACTGCGCACCGGCACCCACGGCGGCAACCCGCTGAACGTCAACGCAGGCCTGGGCGGCGGTGCAGCAACTGCAGCAGTGGGCGGTTTCGGCAACGCAGGCTTCTCCGGCGTGTCCGCCGACGTGCAGAAACAGCCAGCCGTATGGCGCCGTGAATCGGCCACCGAGCAGGTGAACGCACTGGCCAAGTCGGGCATGGAAACCTACGACATTCCTGCCTTCCTGCGCAAGCAGGCTGACTAAATAGGGTCAGCCGCGCCGCCGGATCACGCGTCCGGCGGCGCGGAGTTATACTAGGCATTCAGGGCTACCCGCGCACTGCGCGGTTTTTTATTTTCAGAACCGGTAAACCGGTGTCTGACCCGCAGGGTCAGACACTGACCTGCGGCAGGCGCCTACCGGTTTTCAACAACAGGAGAAAAAGAATGACCATCAAGATCGGCGACAAACTGCCGGAAGGCCAACTGTCCGAATTCATCGAAACCGAGACCGAAGGCTGCTCCCTCGGCCCGAACACCTTCAATGTGCAGGACATCGCCAAGGGCAAGAAGATCGCGATCTTCGGCCTGCCAGGCGCCTACACCCCAACCTGCTCCGCACAGCACGTACCGGGCTACGTCAAGCACGCTGCCGAACTGAAAGCCAAGGGCGTGGATGAAATCTGGTGCATCTCCGTGAACGACGCCTTCGTGATGGGCGCATGGGGCCGCGACCAGAAAGCCACCGGCACCGTCCGTATGATGGCTGACGGCAACGCTGCTTACTCCAAGGCTCTGGGCCTGGACGCAGACTTCTCCAAGTTCGGCATGGGCACCCGCTCCCAGCGTTACTCGATGCTGGTGGAAGACGGCGTGGTCAAGCAACTGAACGTCGAGCAAGGCGGCAAGTTCGAAGTGTCGAATGCCGAAACCATGCTGGGCCAGCTGTAACCCCTGGATTACTCCGCTAGAGACGGCGCTTCGGCGCCGTTTTTCGTTTCGTCTTTCGTTTTTGCGCGCGACTTGCGCTTCTTGGGCGCCAGCATGACGCCGGTGCAGGACGGGGCGCCGCAGTAGCAGGCGAACTCCTTCTTCACCTTGGCGGTGTGGCGGGCTTCGTAGATCAGCCCGTAGTTGTAGTTCAGTTCTTCGCCTTCGGCGATGTCGCGCAGGGAGCAGATGTAGACGCGGTCGTCTTCGTCTTCTTCCGCCTCGCAATTAGGTTCGCAGGAATGGTTGATGTAGCGCGCCTCGTTGCCGCCCGAACCGCCGTCGATCAGCATGCCGTTGTTCAGGCTGAAGAAGAAGGTATGGCCGATCGGACCGCCTTTCTCCTCGGTACGGCGGCAGCACTCTTCCCAGTCGACGATCTCGCCGGTGTATTCGATGATGCGGGTGCCGGCAGGGATCATCCGGCGCGCAAATACGCCGCGCCCATGCACGGGCGACTCATGGACCACGTAGAGTGGCTCGACATCTTCGATCACTTCGACAAGTTGGGCTTCTGTGTTCATCATGCCATCATAACCCGCCACGAAATCATTCGTGATTTCTTTCGGAAAGCGGGAACAATTCCAGCGCGGATTTGTCTCATCGTTTTTGCATTTTGGGACGCTGACATGAATCGCAATGAACTTCACGACCTGACGCGGATGCGCATCAGCGAAGGTAAAAGCCTGCTGGACGCGGAATTTTATGCAGGCAGCTACTATTTGTCGGGATACGCGATCGAATGTGGGCTGAAGGCCGCCATCGCGAAACAGCAGGAGCGCCACGAATTTCCAGACAAGCGATTGGCAAACGAATGCAATACCCACAATTTGCGGACGCTCGTGAGATTAGCCGGCTTGCAGCTCGAGCTCGAGGAAGAAATTCGTTCCAGTGCAGCGTTCGCTGAAAATTGGTCCGTAGTTCGCAAATGGAGTGAGATCGCGCGCTACGAAGTCAACGTGCCTGCGCAAATGGCGCGATGCATGTACGTCGCATGCGCTGGCCATCTGAAAGGAGTACTACCATGGATACAGAAGCACTGGTAGAGGGACAAATGACGCAAGAAATGATCGCTGGCGGACGCAAGTTCCTTCAGCAACTGGACCAGGAAGGGCTAAAGCCGGTTTCCATGTACTGGGAATATGATGAAGAGTGCCGTGAATGGCTGCTCCAGGTCATCATCAAACAAATGGATATAGAGGACAACTTCAAGGTTCTTCGGAGGGTGTTCAAGGCACTGGATGCCTTGCCCGAAGTGAAGGAGCTGTTGAGGCCTGACTACTTTGACGTGAGGGGGGCAATGGATCCCGGTTATAAGTTGTCACGGCAGCGAATGCCTTATGGCCGAGGCGCGAGCGATCGCGAGTGGGCAAACCGGGACTTCTACTGTTACCGGCTAAGCTGACACAGCCTCAGCAGCAAACCCTTTCTTTCAGTACAATGGACGACCCGGCAACGCTTTTGGGCCTTCCATCGTGACTCCGCAACAAAAAGAAAACCTGCAAGCCATTTACGCCATGGTGGCCGCGGTCGCCATGTTCTCCCTCATGGACGCTTCCATGAAAGTGCTGGCCGCGCGCTATCCGGCAGTACAGGTGACTGCGTTGCGATGCATGCTTTCAATGCCCCTGGTGTGCGCATTCATGGCCTATCGCGGCAAGTTCACCGGCATTTTCAAGGTGCGCTGGCCGTTGCACCTGCTGCGCGGCGCCGTCGGCATTGCGATGCTGTCGCTGTTTGCCTACGCGTTGAAGTCGCTGCCCCTGGCAGATACTTACGCCATCTTCTTTATCGCACCGGCGCTGGTGACCGTGCTGGCGGTGTTCATCCTGAAAGAAAAAGTCAGCCTGGGGCAGTGGGTGGCGATCTTTGTCGGCCTGGGCGGCGTGCTGGTGGTGCTGCGTCCGGACGGCACCAACTTCGCGTCGATCGCCGGCCTGGCGGTGCTGGCCTCGGCCGTCTGCTACGGCATTTCCGCGATTGCTGGCCGTGTGCTGGCCAAGACCGACGCGCCCGAGCATGTGATGTTCTGGGTGCTGACCTTGATGGGCATCGGCGTGGCGCCGCTGGCCATCAATGCCTGGGTGAGCATCGACTGGTCGTTGTGGCCTGCCATGGCGGCCTTGGCGGTAAGCGGCTTCTTCGGCCAACTGGCGCTGACGCGCGCCTTCAGCATGGGCAAAGCTTCGATTGTGGCGCCGTTCGAGTACACGGCGCTGGCCTGGGGCGTGGGCATCGACTGGCTGCTGTGGCATACGCTGCCGGATGCTTACACACTGGTCGGCGCAGCCATCATCATCGGCTCCGGCATCTACCTGGTGCGCCGCGAGACCGAACATGCCGAGGCTGAGCATCCGTAAGCGGGGAAGGGCGCAGGGCGCTATAATCCTTGCATGCTGAAACAACGAACCATCAAAGAAATCGTCCGCACCACAGGTGTCGGCCTGCACTCCGGTACCAAGGTCGAGTTGACCTTGCGCCCAGCCGAGCCGGATACCGGCATCGTGTTCCGCCGTGTGGACCTGGACCCGCAGGTTGTCTTCCCGACAAGGGCTGACATCGTGGGCGATACCCGCATGGCAACTGTGCTGATGAAGGACGGCGGCCGCGTCTCGACCGTCGAACACCTGATGTCGGCCTGCGCGGGCCTGGGCATCGACAACCTGTACGTCGACGTCACGGCGGAAGAAATCCCGATCATGGATGGTTCGGCATCGTCCTTCGTCTACCTGCTGCAGCAGGGCGGCGTGCAGGAGCAGGAAGCGCCGAAAAAGTTCATCAAGGTGAAAAAGCCGATCGAAATCCGCGAAGGCAAGGGCGCCGCTGAAAAGTGGGCGCGCCTGGTGCCGCACGACGGCTTCAAGCTGGACTTCTTCATCGAATTCAATCACCCGGCGGTGGACGGTACGGCGCAGCGCGCGACCGTCGACTTCGGCGACGTGTCTTATATTCAAGCCATCGCCCGCGCCCGCACCTTCGGCTTCATGCAGGACGTGGAAATGCTGCGCGGGATTGGCCTGGCGCGCGGCGGCTCGCTGGAAAACGCCATCGTGATGGACGAATACCGCATCCTGAACCAGGATGGCTTGCGCTACGACGACGAATTCGTGCGTCACAAGATCCTCGACGCGATCGGCGACCTGTACATGGTTGGTCACCCGATCATCGCCAGCTACGAAGCCCACAAATCCGGCCACGCCCTGAACAACCAGCTGCTGCGCGCCATGCTGGCCGACCCGGATTCCTACGAACTGGTCACCTTCGACTCCCTCGACACCGCCCCGCCGTCCTACGCCAAGCAGATGTCGCGCGAGTGGGCCTACCTTTAATTTAGTTCTCCTGCTCTGCTTGCCAGACCGGCCTTCCGTTAGCAATACTGACAGTATTGCAACGGGAGGACGCCATGATGCAGATCACCCTTGAGGTTAGCGACGAAGTCGATCGCATTATTTCCGATATCGCCGATCGAAATGGCCTGCCACGCGGCTTAGCAATAGGCAGGGCCCTTGCGCTTCTCGCCATCGCGGATGAAGAGCAAACAAAGGGCAATTCACTCGCTATTGTTGATGCGGAGTTCAATCCGCTACACCGCTTGGTCGGAATCTTTTGATGCAATCGGGCCGAATGAACGGTCAGCAGCATGCCGACATAGATGTCGCCCAGCACTTGCCATGGTCTGCGACGGTTGCTGACATCAGCCCTGGGGCGCGACTAACGTTTGCAAAACAAGTCCTTGGTTGTTTGGCGATCATTTGTATTGGGATCATGGTCGCGTATGGGCTAGATCCAGATAATTCCGCACTCCAGGCCATGTTTGAGCTAGTGAAAATCGGCGCTCTGCCGATTGTGACCTTGATGGTTTCGTTCTACTTTCCGATCAGGAAATAGCAGGTCAGCCGCGGCGGCGGGCAACCAGGCGCCGCATCGCTTCGATCAGCGGCTCGTTGGCGGCGGTCGGCTCCAGTTTCTGGCTTAGCTCGTCGAAGGAATTGACGGCCGTTTCGGGCAGCCTCAGGCCTTCCCCGCTCGGCCCCACGTGGGCGATCCCTTTCGGCATCTGCACCCGGAAGCGGATATTGTTTATCTGCCATCCATTTGCGTTCAGCGCTTCCTGCAGCTTTGGCACTTGCTGCTTGAGCTTGGCTGCCACGGCCGTGTTCGGCACGGCCAAAGTCAGCTCACCACCGTCAAAAGCAAAGATTTCACAGGTTTTAAAGGCTGATGGCAGCACTTCACGGCAGTCTTGTTGTAATTTAGCCATGCGCTGCACGGCCGGCAGCAAAGCGGCCAGCCGTGCGTTGCCGAGCAGGAAATTGGTCGCTTCCTGCGGGGCGTGCTTGCGGTTGGTGAAGGAAAATGCCATACCGCCATTTTACAGTGGCGGCCCCAGCCGGTGAATTTTTCATCGCTAGCCTATTGTTATATAGGTCAAGATCCCAACCTTGCTACGAACGCATGATAAAATCACGCACTTTTGCCATTGGCGGACCCGAGGAAGAATTTAAGAAATGTCCTTACTGACCCAGATTTTCGGCAGCCGCAACCAGCGTCTGCTTAAGCAATACCAAAAAACGGTAAAGGCGATCAACGCCCTGGAGCCGGAGTTTGAAAAGCTGTCGGATGCCGAGCTGCAAGCGAAAACGCCTGCCCTCAAGGAACGCGTTGCCAATGGCGAATCGCTGGACAACCTGCTGCCGGAAGCCTTTGCCGTCTGCCGCGAAGCTTCCAAGCGCGTGTTCAAGATGCGCCACTTCGACGTCCAACTGATCGGCGGCATGGTATTGCATTACGGCAAGATCGCCGAAATGGGCACCGGTGAAGGCAAAACCCTGACCGCGACCCTGCCAGCCTACCTGAATGCACTGTCCGGCAAGGGCGTGCACATCGTGACCGTCAACGATTACCTGGCACAGCGCGACGCCGAGACCATGGGCAAGCTGTACCGCTGGCTGGGCCTGTCCTGCGGCGTGAACTTGTCGCAGATGCCGCACGCCGACAAGCAGGAAGCCTACGCGTCCGACATCACCTACGGCACCAACAACGAATTCGGTTTCGACTACCTGCGCGACAACATGGTGTTCGAAGCCAGCGAGCGTGTGCAGCGCACCCTGAATTTCGGCATCGTCGACGAAGTGGACTCGATCCTGATCGACGAAGCGCGTACCCCGCTGATCATCTCCGGCCAGGCCGAAAACCACACTGACCTGTACCACAAGATCAACCTGGTGCCGCCGCAACTGACCCTGCAAGTCGGCGAAGAAACCGCGGACGGCAAAGGCAAGATCGAAATCCCTGGCGACTACACCAAGGATGAAAAAGCGCACCAGGTGCTGCTGACCGAAGCCGGCCACGAAAAGGCCGAAGCGATCCTGACCAAGATGGGCCTGCTGCCGGAAGGCGCTTCCCTGTACGACTCCGCCAACATCACCCTGGTGCACCACCTGTACGCTGCCTTGCGCGCGCACGTGCTGTACTTCAAGGACCAGCACTACGTGGTGCAGAACAATGAAGTGGTGATCGTCGACGAATTCACCGGCCGCCTGATGACTGGCCGCCGCTGGTCCGACGGCCTGCACCAGGCAGTCGAAGCCAAGGAAGGCGTCAAGATCCAGAACGAGAACCAGACCCTGGCCTCGATCACCTTCCAGAACTACTTCCGCATGTACGGCAAGCTGGCCGGCATGACCGGTACCGCCGACACCGAAGCCTACGAATTCCAGGAAATCTACGGCCTGGAAACCGTGGTGATCCCGCCGAACCGTCCGTCGCAGCGCAAGGACCGCCAGGACCAGGTGTACAAGTCCAACGCCGAAAAGTACAACGCGATGATGCTTGACATCCGCGACTGCTACGAGCGCGGCCAGCCAGTGCTGGTAGGTACCACCTCGATCGAGAACTCCGAACTGCTGTCCAGCATCCTGGACAAGGCCGAGCTGCCGCACAACGTGCTGAACGCAAAACAGCACGCCCGCGAAGCTGAAATCATCGCCCAGGCGGGTGCGCCGAAAGCCATCACCATCGCCACCAATATGGCCGGCCGTGGTACCGACATCGTCTTGGGCGGCAGTATCGAAAAGATGATCCAGATCATCGAAGCCGACCCGGAGCTGAGCGATGCAGATAAAGCCGCCAAGGCGCAGCACCTGCGTTCCGGCTGGCAGTCGCTGCACAACCAGGTGGTGGCGGCAGGCGGCCTGCACATCGTCGGTACCGAACGCCACGAATCACGCCGCGTCGACAACCAGCTGCGTGGCCGTTCCGGCCGCCAGGGCGACCCGGGCTCTTCGCGCTTCTACCTGTCGCTGGACGACCCGCTCCTGCGCATCTTCGCCGGCGACCGCGTGCGCGCGATCATGGACCGCCTGAAGATGCCGGAAGGCGAACCGATCGAAGCGGGCATCGTGTCCCGTTCCATCGAATCCGCGCAGCGCAAGGTTGAAGCCCGCAACTTCGACATTCGTAAGCAGCTGCTGGAATACGACGACGTCGCCAACGACCAGCGCAAGGTGATCTACTCGCAGCGCAACGAACTGCTGGAAGCGACCGACATTTCCGAAACCATCATGAACCTGCGCCATGGCGTGTTCACCGACGTGGTGCGCACCTATGTGCCGGAAGAATCGGTGGAAGAGCAGTGGGACATCCCTGCGCTGCAGAAGACGCTGGCGCAAGAGTGGATGCTCGAGGTCCCGCTGGTCGAAATGATGGAGAAGGAAAGCAGCATCACCGACGACGACATCGTCGAACGTGTGATTGCCGCAGCCGATGCCGCATATCAGGCCAAGGTCGATATCGTGTCGAAGGAAGCCTTCGGCGGCTTCGAGCGCAATGTCATGCTGCAGTCGGTGGACACCCACTGGCGCGAGCACCTGGCAGCGCTGGATCACCTGCGCCAGGGCATCCACCTGCGCGGCTACGCGCAGAAGAATCCCAAGCAGGAATACAAGCGCGAAGCGTTCGAACTGTTCGGCACCATGCTGGACATGATCAAGAACGACGTGATTCGCATGGTGATGATGGTACGCATCCAGTCGCGCGAAGAAGTCGAGGCAGCGGAAGCGGCCATGAACCAGTCGCACGTCGAGAACGTCCACTACCAGCACGCCGACTTCAACCCGAACGCGGCGCCGGAAGAACTGCTGGCGCCGACCGCCATGCCGGCCGGCGAGCTGGACGCGGCGATCAGCCAGGGTTTCAAGGTCGGCCGCAACGACCCATGCCCATGCGGCAGCGGCAAGAAGTTCAAGGCTTGCCACGGCAAGCTGGCTTAAGCCTGAAAGCCCCCAACTAACGGCCCGGCCGCGCAAGCGCCCGGGCCGTTTTGTTTTGTGACGCCAATCAGCAACTACGTCACTTGACGTATGGGCCATCGCGTTCAGCCTCTTTACCCTGTTCACAAGCAGCAACACTTTCAAACTTGTGACAAGAGGACTGGCATGCAAACGATGATCAAGCTCTCCGTATTACTCAGCGCAGCCGTGGCGTCGTTGGCGCACGCGGGCGCCACCATTCCCATCGGCGAAGACAAGTCCATCAGCGTAGGCTTTGGAGCGCGTGGCAGCTTTACCAGCGAGAAGGACGGAGCGCCGGACGGGAGCTCGCGCTCGAACGACTTCAACCTGGACAGCGCGCGCCTGTTCTTCGGCGCCTCCCTGAACAAGAACATCAAGGGCATGCTGAACACGGAATGGGATGGCGACCAGATCCGGGTGCTGGATGCTGCCGCGCAGTTTGCCTTTTCGCCGGAGTTGAATATCTGGGCCGGCCGCCTTTTGTCGCCGAGCGACCGTGCGAATATGGCCGGTCCCTATTATTCGCTCGGTGGCGGCTACTGGGCGGGCGTGGCTTCGCGCTACGGCTACAACGGCGGCATCTTCCGTGGCCGCGATGACGGCGTGGTGGCCTGGGGTAATGCGGCCGAGGGCAAGCTCGGATACTCTTTCGGCGCGTTCGAGGGCCACACCTTCGGCATCGGCAGCCTGACGCAGAAGGAGGCCAAGGCGGCAGGCATCAAGGCCGACGACAGCCTGATGTATGCGGGCCGCGTGCAGTACGACTTCTGGGATGCCGAGCCAGGCTACTACGGCACCGGCAACTACCTCGGAACCAAGGATATCCTGGCCATCGGCCTGGCAGGCCGCTACCAGAAGGATGGTGTGCTGACCATCGCCAAGACCGGCGACTACAAGGCCTGGAACCTGGACTTCCTGCTGGAGAAACGCATCGGCGCCGGCGCGGTGTCGGTGGAAGCAGCCTACTACAACTACCGCAACGGCGACGTCATCCTGGCGGAACAGGGCAAGGCGTGGTCGACCGGCCTCGCTTACGTATTCAACCTGGCGCCAGGCCAAGGCAAGCTGCAGCCTTTCGTCCAATTCCAGAAGTTCAAGCCTGATAACAACATCGACGTCAAGCAGTCGGACATCGGCCTCAATTACATCATCGATGGCTACAACGCGCAGTTGAGCGCCAAGTATTCGAAGACAGAGACCGTTGCCGCCGCCGACCAGTCGAAGTTCGTCGTCGCGCTGCAAGTCCAATACTAAGCACCATCCTTCCACTATCAGAAGAGGTAACCATCATGCAAACTCGCCGTCATTTCATCGCCTCCCTGACCCGCATCGCGGCGGCTGCCGCCATGTTGGGTGGCAGCTTCGCGGCGTACGCTGCCGATACCATCAAGGTCGGCATCCTGCACTCGCTGTCCGGCACCATGGCGATTTCCGAAACGTCGCTGAAGGACGTGGCCTTGATGGCCATCGACGAAATCAACGCCAAGGGCGGGGTGCTGGGCAAGAAGCTGGAGCCGGTGGTGGTCGATCCGGCGTCGAACTGGCCGTTGTTCGCCGAAAAGGCGCGCCAGCTGGTAGCGAAAGACAAGGTGGCCGCCGTGTTCGGCTGCTGGACTTCGGTATCGCGCAAGTCCGTGCTGCCAGTATTCAAGGAGTTGAACGGCCTGCTGTTCTACCCCGTGCAATATGAAGGGGAAGAACTCGAGAAGAATGTGTTCTATACCGGCGCGGCGCCGAACCAGCAGGCGATTCCCGCGGTCGAATACCTGATGAGCAAGGAGGGCGGCGGGGCCAAGCGCTTCGTACTGCTCGGCACGGACTATGTGTACCCGCGCACCACCAACAAGATCCTGCGCGCATTCCTGAAGAGCAAAGGCGTCAAGGACAGCGACATCGAGGAAACCTACACCCCGTTCGGCCATTCGGATTACCAGACCATCGTCGCCAATATCAAGAAGTTTTCGGCCGGCGGCAAGACCGCGGTGATCTCGACCATCAATGGCGATTCCAACGTGCCCTTCTACAAGGAGTTGGGCAATGCCGGCCTGAAGTCAACGCAGGTACCGGTCGTCGCCTTCTCGGTGGGTGAAGAGGAACTGCGCGGCGTGGATGCCAAGCCGCTGGTCGGCCACCTCGCCGCCTGGAACTATTTCGAGTCCGTCAAAAATCCGGTGAACGATGCCTTCATCAAGAAATGGAAGGCTTATGCCGTTGCGAAGAAGCTGCCGAACGCGGCGACCGCGGTGACCAACGACCCGATGGAGGCAACCTATGTCGGCATCCATATGTGGGCGCAGGCCGTGGCGAAGGCGAAGTCCACCGATACCGACAAGGTGATCGCGGCAATGGGCGGCCAGTCCTTCAGCGCGCCATCCGGATTCACGCTGACCATGGACCCGAGCAACCATCACTTGCACAAGCCGGTGATGATCGGCGAAATCAAGGCTGACGGCCAGTTCAGCGTGGTGTGGAAGACCAGGGAACCGATCCGCGCCCAGCCCTGGAGCCCGTTCATTCCGGGGAACGAAGGCAAGCAAAAGCTGTAAGCCGTGATGCCGGCGGCTGCTGCGCGCAGTCCGCCGGACTTGATTACTGGAGACTTCCCCATGATGTATTCCGCTGTGCGCCGGCTGCTGGCTGGCATTGCGCTTTACCTGCTTGCCGGGGCCGCGCCGGCGGCCATTGCGCCAGCCATGCTGCAGCCGCTGGCTGGCGACGATCCCGACGCGCGGGTGGCGGCAGTCGCTGCCATCGGCGCGCTCGGCACGCCGGAAGCGGCGGACGTACTGCGTGCTTTGAAGGACGATGCCTTGTACCTTTTGCCCGACGGGCGGGTGGCCAGCCTTGCGCCGTCGGCGCCAGCGCCAGAAGGTGCGTCGGTCATTGTCGTCAATAACCGCCTGCGCGCCGCCATCGAGACGGCCCTGTCGGGCATGGATCTGCTGGCACCCGGGACGGCACAGCGCCTGGTGGCCGCGCGTGCCTTGCTGGGCCAGGAATTGGACCCGGCCCAGGTGGCGCTGGTGCAGCGCGCCCTGCAGGGTGAGCAGGACGGGCAAACGCGATCGGCGCTGCAACTGTTGCTGGCCCTGGCCAGCTTGCAGGCGCCGCAGGCTGGCGAACGTGCCGCAGCCGCGCGCCAGTTGGGTGAACTGGGCGGCAGCGCGCAGCGCGCGCCGCTGCAGGCCAGGCTGGAGCAGCCATCCGCCGAATCTGATGCCGCCGTTCGCCTGGCGCTAACGGACGCCGTGAAGGCGATCGACGCCAGGCAAGCGCGCACTGAGCTGGTCGGCAACCTGTTTTATGGCATGTCGCTGGCCAGCGTACTGCTGCTGGCGGCATTGGGGCTGGCCATTACCTTCGGCCTGATGGGCATCATTAATATGGCGCACGGCGAATTGCTGATGATCGGCGCCTATACGACTTACCTGGTGCAATCGCTGTTCCGCCACTACTTGCCGCAGGCGGTCGAGCTGTACCTGCTGGCGGCGCTGCCTGCTGCATTCGCCGTGGCGGCGCTGGTGGGCATGGCGCTGGAACGCACGGTGATCCGCTGGCTGTACGGACGCCCGCTGGAGACCTTGCTGGCGACCTGGGGCATCAGCCTTGTGCTGATGCAGGCCGTGCGCACCCTGTTCGGCGCGCAGAACGTGGAAGTGGCCAATCCGGCCTGGATGTCGGGCGGCATGACGGTACTCGGATCGCTCGTGCTGCCTTACAACCGCATCGCGATCATCGTGTTTGCCGTGCTGGTGACGGCCGGCGTCTGGCTGCTGCTGAATGGCACCCGCCTGGGCCTGTTCGTACGTGCCGTCATGCAGAACCGGCGCATGGCGGGCTGCGTTGGCGTGCCGACAGGCCGCATCGACATGCTGACTTTCGGGCTGGGCTCCGGCATTGCGGGGCTGGGGGGCGTAGCCTTGTCGCAGCTGGGAAATGTGGGGCCGGACCTCGGACAGTCCTACATCATCGATTCGTTCATGGTGGTGGTGCTGGGCGGCGTCGGCCAACTGGCCGGCACCGTGATTGCCGCCCTGGGGCTTGGTGAAGCCAACAAATTACTGGAGCCGGTGGCGGGCGCCGTCCTGGCCAAGATCGCCATCCTCGCCTTCATCATCATCTTCATCCAGCGCCGGCCGCAAGGGCTGTTCGCTGTCAAAGGCAGGAGCGTTGAATGAACAAGCTGTTTTCCCGCCGCGCCTGGTGCGCTCTCGCGTGCCTGGTGGTGCTGGCAGCCTTGCTGCCGGCATGCAACCTCGCCTTCGCGCCTGGACATGCGCTGCATGTGCCGGATTACCTGGTCGGGCTGGCCGGCAAATTCATGTGCTATGCCATGGCGGCGCTGGCGCTCGACCTGGTGTGGGGCTACACCGGCATCCTGTCGCTGGGCCATGGCCTGTTCTTTGCCTTGGGCGGCTATGCGCATGGCATGTACCTGATGCGCGCCATCGGCCGCGACGGCGTGTACCAGAGCGCTCTGCCCGACTTCATGGTCTTCCTCGACTGGAAGGAGCTCCCCTGGTACTGGGCCATGACGGACAGTTTCTGGTACTGCCTGGCGCTGGTGGTCCTGGTGCCGGGCGCGCTGGCCTTCGTGTTCGGCTACTTCGCTTTCCGTTCGCGCATCAAGGGCGTGTATTTTTCCATCATTACGCAAGCCCTGACGTATGCCTTCATGCTGCTGTTCTTCCGCAACGATACCGGCTTCGGCGGCAACAACGGTTTCACCGATTTCAAGCGCATCCTCGGCTACAGCATCACGGCGCCGGCCACCAAGGCAGTGCTGTACCTGGCGACACTGGGGTGCCTGGTGGGCGCCCTGCTGCTTTGCCGCTGGATCGTGGCCTCGCGCCTTGGCCGTGTGCTGCAGGCCGTACGCGATTCGGAAGCGCGCCTGATGTTCATCGGCTATAACCCGCTGTGGTTCAAGCTGTTTGTCTGGACCCTGTCGGCAGTCCTGTGCGCGATTGCCGGCGCGCTGTACGTACCGCAAGTGGGCATCATCAATCCGTCGGAAATGTCGCCGGCCAACTCGATCGAAATGGTGGTCTGGGTGGCGGTCGGAGGGCGCGGCACTTTGCTGGGCGCGATCCTCGGCGCTTTCACCGTGAATGGCCTGAAAAGCTGGTTTACCGCTGCCTTCCCGGACCTGTGGCTGTTTGCCCTCGGGCTGTTGTTCATCCTGGTGACGCTGCTGATGCAGAAAGGCCTGCTGGGACTGCGCCTGCCGCGGCGCCCCCGACGCGCTGCACAGGCGCCTAGGCAGGAACTGGAGGAGGTGGCATGAAGGTCGCGCAAGACAATCGGCTGGACACCAGCCATGGCGCCATTCTCTACCTGGAGGACGTGACGGTCGAATTCGACGGTTTTCGCGCCCTGAACAAGCTCAGTCTCGATATCTCCGTGGGCGAATTGCGCTGCATTATCGGCCCCAATGGCGCCGGCAAGACCACGATGATGGATGTCATCACCGGCAAGACGCGCCCCAGCTCCGGCAGCGCATGGTTCGGCCAGCGCCTCGATTTGTCGGCGCTGACGGAATACCAGATCGCGCAAGCCGGCATCGGCCGCAAATTCCAGCGGCCTACGGTCTTCGATTCGCACACGGTATTCGAGAACCTGGAGCTGGCCATGAAGATGGACAAGCGCGTGCGGCCCACGCTGTTCGCGCGCCTGGGCGGCGAACAGCGCGACAAGATCGACGCCATCCTGCGCCAGGTCCGCCTGGAAGGGCAGGCGCAGCGCCAGGCCGGGCTGCTCTCGCACGGCCAGAAGCAATGGCTGGAAATCGGCATGCTGCTGATCCAGGATCCCCAATTGATCCTGCTCGACGAGCCGGTGGCCGGCATGTCCGACGCCGAAACGGCGCGCACCGCGGAATTGCTGGATGAATTGCGCGGCAAGCATTCCATCGTAGTGGTGGAGCACGATATGGGCTTCGTGGCCGAAATCGCCCAGGGCGGCAAGGTGACGGTGCTGCACGAAGGCGCGGTGCTGGCGCAGGGGCGCATGGACGAAGTGCAGGCCGATGAACGGGTGATCGAAGTCTACCTGGGACGCTAGGACGATGATGCTGCAAGCCGAAAACCTGAACCAGTATTACGGCTCTTCCCATACCTTGCGCGGCGTCTCGCTGCAGGTGGCGCGCGGGGAGTGCCTGGCGCTGCTGGGCCGGAATGGCGTGGGCAAGACCACGCTGCTGAAATGCCTGATGGGCGTGCTGCCGGTGGCTGGCGGCACCGTGCAACTCGCCGGGCGCGACATCACGCGCCTGCCGCCCCATGCGCGCGCGGCGGCCGGCATTGCCTATGTACCGCAAGGCCGGGAAATCTTTGCACGCCTGACGGTGGAGGAGAACCTGCGCATGGGAATGGCCAGGCTGCCGCGGCGCGAGGCTGCGAACATCAGCGGTGAAGTCTTCGAGCTGTTTCCCGTGCTGAAGGAAATGCTGCAGCGGCGGGGCGGAGACCTGTCCGGCGGCCAGCAACAGCAGCTGGCCATTGCCCGCGCCATGCTGCAACGGCCGCAGGTGCTGATCCTGGATGAACCGACCGAAGGCATCCAGCCGTCCATCATCAAGGATATCGAACGCGTGATCCGGCTGCTGCGCCAGCGCGGCGACATCGCCATCCTCCTTTGCGAACAGTACTTCGATTTCGCCCACGCACTGGCCGACCATTTCGTCGTGCTGTCGCGCGGCGAAGTGGTGGCGGCCGGCAGCCAGGCGCAGATGGCGAGCGACGACGTTACCCGCCACCTGTCGGTCTAGAGGACACCGCCAGCGCGGCCGCGGCAGTGCGCGTCTCCACGCCCAGTTTCGCAAACACATGCTCCAGGTGCTTGTTGACGGTACGGGGACTGGTGCCGAGGATGTCGCCGATGTCGCGGTTGGTCTTTCCCTTGCTGACCCAGTGCAGCACTTCGGCTTCGCGCTGGGTCAGGCGGTGCCTGGCCATCAGCGACTGCACCAAGGCGTCGTCCGCCTCCTCCCGCAGCACCACGCTCCACTGGACCGCTTCGTCCGCCTCGCCAAGCGTGAAGATCAGGCGCCGCGTGCCTTGGGCGATGACCAGTGCGGCCGCTTCCTCGCCGGCGGAGCGTGCCCGCACGGCGCGTTGCAGCCAGGGCGATACCTGCGGCGGCAGCGTTGATTTCGCCTGGGCCGGGAAGTAGATGTCCAGCCATTGCCGCGCCAGCGGGGTTTGCCAGATGATGCGTTCTTCCGGATCGACCGCCAGCACGGCGTGGCCGAAGGCGTCGAGGGCGCTGCGGGCCTGGCTCACCAGGCGTGCATTCTGCGTGTGGGCGCGGATGCGCGCCAGCATCTCGTTCTGTCGCACCGGCTTGGTGACATAGTCGCTGCCGCCGGCCTGGAATGCCGCCACCACATGTTCGCTCTCCGTCAGCCCCGTCATGAAGATCACCGGGATGGCGCGGGTCTGCAGGTCCGCTTTCAGGCGGCGGCAGACTTCGAAGCCGTCCATGCCGGGCATGACCGCATCCAGCAGCACGACGTCGGGCACCAAGGCATTGGCCTGTTCCAGTGCGGTGGCGCCATTGTTGGCGACTACGACGGAATACCCCGATTCATCCAGCGCGTCGTGCAGCACGGCCAGGTTTTCGGGCATATCGTCAACTACCAGCACCAGTTGGCCTGGTGGGCGCTCAATCGTTTGTGGCATGGGATGCTCCCCGTTCGAGCAAGCGCGCCATCGCTTCCAGTTCGAAGCGCTGCGCGTGGTCTCGCATGATGTCGACAAAATGCCGGTACGGTTCGCCGAGCGCGGCGATGACGTCCAGCTGCTGCTTGATGCCGCGCATGTAGCCGGCCTTGACCTGGGCGCGCAAGGGAGCAAGCTGGGCGGGCGAGGGCAACTGCGGTCGGCCGGACGGCGAGGCGCTGGCGGCTGCCGTTTCCGGCGCCAGCCAGTCCAGCTGCAAGCGGCGCCCGATCCAGTCCAGCAGTTCGGCCAGTTGCACCGGCTTGGTGAAAAAATCGTCGGCGCCAATGCCGGCCGGGTTGGGCAAGCCCTTGTCGTAGGCATTGGCCGAGACGATGCCGATCGGCACCGTACAAGCGTGTTCGGTGCGCAGCAGGTGGCTGGCCTCCCAACCGTCCATGCCAGGCATGGCCAGGTCCATCAGGATCAGGTCGGGAGCGAAGCCGGCGTAACTTTGCAGGCACTCCTGGCCAGAGGCGGCCTGACCGACGATGAAGCCGAGCGGCGTCAATATGTCCGCCAGCAGCTCGCGGTCATTGCGGTCATTGTCGACCACCAGGATGCGGCGGCGAGCTCCGGCGTACCCGTTGCGCTGGAGCGGGGCGGTATCGGGCTCCGGCGCCTCGGCGTGCAAGCGTGGCAGCAGCAGGCGCACGCTGAAGACACTGCCTGTGTCCGGCGCGCTGCGTACTGTCAGTTCGCCGCCCATCAGCTCCGTCAGCAGTTTACTGATCGGCAGGCCGAGACCGGTGCCGCCGCAGTTGGCGGCATCGCCGGCGCTGCCGCGCGCGAAGGGCTCGAAGATGCGTTCCAGCTCGTGCTCCAGGATGCCGGGGCCGCTGTCCTCCACTTCGAAATGCGCCATGTCGCGCTGGTAGCGCAGTCGGAAGACAATACTGCCCTGGCTGGTGAACTTGACCGCATTGCCGAGGATGTTGATCAGGATCTGGCCGAGCCGCTTGCGGTCCGCGCGCACCACCGCCGGCAGGCTGCCCTGCACCTCGTAACGGAAGGCCAGCCCCTTGCTGGCGGCCTGCTGTTCGAACATCTGCACCAGCTGCGCGACGAAGGTGGCGAAATCCAGCGGTCGCAGGTCGACGCTCAGGCGGCCGCCTTCGATGCGGGCGATGTCGAGCGTGCCTTCGATCAGTGACAGCAGGTGCTCGCCGCTGCCGCGGATGACACGGATGGCCTGCTGCCGGTGCGGCGGCATGGCCGGGTCGTTCTGCAGCAGTTGCGCATAGCCGAGGATGCTGTTGAGGGGAGTGCGGATCTCATGGCTGATGCCGGCGATGTAGCGGCTCTTGGCCTGGTTGGCCTGGTCGGCCAGCTTCCGCGCCTGCTGCGCTTCTTCCTGCGCCACGCGGCGCCCTTCGCGGTTCAGTACCAGCCACCAGGCGACGATGGCGCTGACCAGCAGCAGCGCGCCGAAGATCTTGAGGAAGGCCAGGCGCAGTGGCGCCAGCAACTGCGCCTGCCCGGCTTGCACCAGGGCCGCTGCCTCATGCAGGTAGAGCAGTCCTAACAGGCCAGCCAGGAAGAGCAGGGTCAGGGTCATGAGGAGCAGGTAGTAGCCCAGCCCGCTGACCAGGTAAGGCCAGGCCGACCTGGGCAGCAGCCAACGCATCGCTGCCTGCCATTGCACGGCAAGGCGCGCGTGCGGCTTGCATGCATCATCGCAGCGCGCGTCGAGGCAGCAGCAGAGCGAGCAGATCGGCCCCTGGTAGGCTGGGCAATGCGCCATGTCTTCCGCTTCGTAGTCCTTCTCGCAAATGCTGCAGGTATTGCTGTGCGCCGCAGCCGCCTGGCGCGCAAGGTAATAGCGGCCGCCGGTGAGGTAGGCAATGGCCGGCGCGGCGGCGAAGGCCGTGGCGAGCGCGATGAAGGCTGAAAAGGCGCGGGCCGTGGCGCCGAACAGGCCGGTGAAGGCGGCCACTGACAGCAGGGAGGCCAGCAGCATGGCGCCGACGCCGACCGGATTGATATCGTACAGGTAGGCGCGGCGGAATTCGATGCCGGCCGGGCTCAGCCCGAGCGGCTTGTTGATGACCAGGTCGGCCACCACGGCGGCGATCCAGGCGATGGCGATATTGGAGAACAGGCCGAGCACCTGGTCCAGCGCCTGGAACACGTTCAGTTCCATCAGCAGCACGGCAATCAAGGCATTGAAGCAGGCCCACACCACGCGCCCGGGATGGCTGTGGGTCAGGCGCGCGAAGAAATTCGACCAGGCCAGCGAACCGGCATAGGCATTCGTCATATTGATCTTGATCTGCGACACCACCACGAACACCACCGTGGCCAGCAAGGCCAGGACCGGGCCTGCGCCGACCAGGCTGAACCCGGCCAGGTACATGTGGGTCGGGTTGACCGCCTGCGCCAGGCTGGCGCCGCCTTGCAGCGCGAGCAGTGCGAGCAGGGCGCCGGCCAGCATTTTCAGGGCGCCGACCACGGTCCAGCCAGGTCCCGCGGCCAGCACGCCAAGGTGCCAGCGCAAACGCTGCTTTCCGGGCGGCGGCATGAAGCGCAGGAAGTCGACCTGTTCGCCGATCTGCGGGATCAGGGCCACGCCAACGGCGGTGGCGGCGCCAAAGGCCAGGGTGTTGAAATGGGCATTGGCCGGATCGCTGCCGGAGAACTGGAGCAATTGGCCGGGAAGGTCTGGGCGCTTGCAAGCGATGGCGACGAAGGGCAGCGCCATCAGCAGCAGCCAGAGTGGCTGGCTCACCATCTGGATGCGGCTGATCAGGGTCACGCCATGCGTTACCAAGGGGACCACCGCCAGGGCGCTGGCCAGGTAGCCGAGCCACAGGGGCAGGCCGAAATACAGTTCCAGCGCGTAGGCCATGATGGCCGCTTCCAGCGCAAACAGGATGAAGGTAAAGGAAGCGTAGATGAACGATGAAATGGTGGAGCCGATGTAGCCAAAGCCGGCGCCGCGGGTCAGCAAGTCCATGTCCACCCCGTGGCGCGCCGCGTAATAGCTGATCGGCAGGCCGGTCAGGAAGATGATCAGGCTGACAGCCAGGATGGCCCAGAAGGCGTTGATAAAGCCGTAGTGCACGGCCAGCGTGCCGCCGATCGCTTCCAGCACCAGGAAGGCGATCGCACCAAAGGCGGTATTGGCGACGCGAAAAATGGACCATTTGCGAAACGCGCGTGGCGTGAAGCGCAGCGCGTAGTCTTCGATGGTTTCATTGGCAACCCAGGTGTTGTAGTCGCGCCGGATCTTGACGATGCGCTGAACCGTTTTGGTGCGTGGGCTTTCCAGGTTTGGTGCAGGCGTGTTCATGGGTTTGCGGGATTCGTGCTGGCTACTGCATTAATGCAATTACTATGCCCATCTGAACCCCTGTTTCAACTGGTATGCGTCTTGCTTATTGAGGAGCATGGCCGATACCCTTCCCGACAATTTGATTGGACTTTGTTTGCTGGTGCTCAGCCTTGGCTTGAGGCACGGCTTCGACGCTGACCACCTGGCGACGATCGACGGGCTGGCCCGCTGGAACATGGCGGCACGGCCACGCCTGGCGCGCCAGTGTGGCGCCTGGTTTTCCCTGGGCCACGGCGCGGTCGTCATGGCCATCGCGGTGGCGCTCAGCACACTGGCGGGGCACTGGCAGCCGCCGGCCTGGCTTGAGCTGTGCGGCGCCTGGGTCTCGATCGCCTGCCTGATCGGCCTGGGACTGTTGAATGTGCAGGCGCTGCTTGGCGCGCCTCGCGGGCAGATGGTCGCGCCGGCGGGCTTGAAAGGCCGCTTCCTGGGACGGCTGGCCGCCGCATCGGGACCGGGCGGGGTGGCACTGGTGGGCGCCTTGTTCGCCTTGTCGTTCGACACCATCAGCCAGGCCAGCCTGTTTGCCGTGGCAGCCACCGAGTTCGGCGGCTGGCGGCATGCATTGTTGCTGGGCGTGCTGTTTACGCTGGGGATGCTGGTGGCCGATGGCGTGCATGGGGTCTGGATTGCGCGCCTGCTGCGCCGTAGCGGCGAGACGGCAGTGCTGGCCTCGCGCATCATGGGCTGGGTGGTGGCCGGCCTGAGTTTCCTGGTGGCGGGTTTCGGCGTGCTGAAGCTGTCATCGCCGGCCATCGGCACATGGAGCGATGGCAAGCAGCTGGCCCTCGGTGCGGCACTGGTGGCATTGCTGGCCGGCAGCTTCCTGATGGCCGTGGCCATGGCGCGGCTGCGCGCGGCTGCGCGTACCGACGCCTCCCTCGGATAGTGGTGGCCGTCATGCGCATGGACCTTCCCGCTGCCGCCCTTTCTCCCGCGTCGTGGCGCGCCAGCCTGGCGCTGGGCTATGCGCGCGCTGGCGCTGCAACGCGGCTGGTGCAGCGCGCTCACAGCGGTCCCTTGCGCGTGCAAAAAGCCCTCTATCCGGAAGGGGAAGCCGTCTGCCACAACATCTTGCTGCATCCACCGGCTGGCATTGCGGGCGGTGACGAGCTATCCATCGACATCACGGCCAGCGCCGGATCGCATGCCCTGCTGACCACGCCGGGCGCCGCCAAGTGGTACCGCGCCAATGGCAAGCCGGCGAGGCAGCGGGTCAGGATCGTGGCTGGGCCGGATGCGCGCGTGGAATGGCTGCCGCAGGAAACCATCTTCTTCGATGCCACGGATGCGCATCTGGCGCACGAGGTCGACCTTGCCGCCGGCGCGCGCTACCTTGGCTGCGACGTCCTGTGCTTTGGCCGCAGCGCCAGCGGCGAGCGCTATGCGCGCGGCACGGTGCACCAGCACCTCGAGGTGCGCCAGGCCGGACGCCTGCTGTGGTGGGACCAGGGCGTGCTGCACGGCGGCAGCAGCGCCATGCAAAGTCCGCTTGTACTGGGTGGCGCGACGGTCTGCGCCACCTTGCTGGCAGCGGGACGTGCCGCCGACGCTGCGCTCCTTGCGCAGTTGCGCGCGCTGGATCCGGCGCTGGGCGCGAGCGCGCTCAAATCCGTGCTGGTGTTGCGCTACCTGGGCCACGATGCCGAACAGGCGCGCAAGCTGATGGCGCTGGCCTGGCAAACCATGCGCCCGTACTGGATGGAGCGCCCTGCAACCGAACTCCGGATATGGAATACCTGATATGGATCTCTCTCCACGCGAAAAAGACAAACTGCTGCTGTTCACCGCCGCGCTGCTGGCCGAACGCCGCCGCGCGCGCGGCCTCAAGCTCAATTACCCGGAAGCCGTGGCCCTGATCAGCGCGGCCATCCTGGAGGGAGCGCGCGACGGCAAGACCGTGGCCCAGCTGATGGCCGAGGGCGCCCAGGTGCTGGCGCGCGACGAGGTGATGGAGGGCGTGCCCGAAATGATCTCCGACATCCAGGTCGAAGCAACCTTTCCCGACGGGACCAAGCTGGTCACCGTCCACCACCCCATCGTCTGAGGACGGCATGATACCTGGCGAATACCTGCTTGAAGAACGCGACATCACCCTCAACGCCGGCCGCGCCGGCTGCACCTTGGTGGTGGCCAATAGCGGCGACCGGCCGGTGCAGGTCGGGTCGCATTTCCATTTTTTCGAGGTCAACGCGGCCCTGCAGTTCGACCGCACGCAGGCACGCGGCATGCGGCTCGATATCGCCGCCGGCACCGCCGTGCGCTTCGAGCCCGGCCAGCGCCGCACGGTGCAGCTGGTCGCGCTGGCCGGCACGCGCCACGTGTACGGCTTCAACGCCCTGGTGATGGGCGCATTGGACGGGGAGGGATAATGGCCCGGATTTCGCGCCGCGCCTATGCGGAAATGTTCGGGCCGACCACGGCCGACCGCCTCCGCCTGGCCGACACCGAACTGTTTATCGAGATCGAACATGACTACGCCATTCCCGGCGAAGAAGTGAAGTTCGGGGGCGGCAAGGTGATCCGCGACGGCATGGGACAATCCCAGTTGCCGCACCGGGACGTGATGGACACGGTGATTACCAATGCCGTGATCCTCGACCACTGGGGCATCGTGAAAGCCGATATCGGCCTGAAAGACGGCCAGATCGCCGCCATCGGCAAGGCCGGCAACCCGGACATCCAGCCGGGCGTCACCATGGCCATCGGCGGCGCCACCGAGATCATTGCGGGCGAAGGCATGATCGTCACCGCCGGCGGGGTCGACACGCACATCCATTTCATCTGCCCGCAACAAATCGAAGAAGCGCTGGCGTCGGGGGTGACCACCATGATCGGCGGCGGCACCGGGCCAGCCGTCGGCACGGCAGCCACCACCTGCACGCCCGGCCCGTGGCACATCCACGCCATGCTGGCGGCGGCAGACGCCTTCCCCATGAACCTGGGCTTCCTGGGCAAGGGCAATGTAAGCCTGCCGCGCCCGCTGGAAGAGCAGGTCGAGGCGGGCGCCATTGGTTTGAAGCTGCATGAGGACTGGGGCAGCACACCGGCGGCGATCGACAATTGCCTGTCGGTGGCCGACCGCATGGACGTGCAGGTCGCCATCCATACCGACACGCTGAACGAGGGCGGCTTCCTGGAAGCGACGCTGGCGGCGTTCAAGGACCGTACCATCCACACCTTCCATACCGAAGGAGCGGGGGGTGGCCATGCGCCGGACATTATCGCGGCGGTTGGCCAGTCGAATGTGCTGCCCTCGTCCACCAACCCGACCCGCCCATTCACCGTCAACACGCTGGACGAGCACCTGGACATGCTGATGGTGTGCCACCACCTGGACGCCGCCATCGCGGAAGACGTGGCATTTGCGGAATCGCGCATCCGCCGCGAAACCATTGCGGCCGAAGACATCCTGCACGACCTGGGGGCGATCTCGATGATGTCGTCCGACTCGCAGGCCATGGGGCGGGTGGGAGAAGTCATCATGCGCACCTGGCAGACGGCGCACAAGATGAAAGTGCAGCGCGGCCCGCTGCCCGGCGACGACAGACGCAACGACAACACGCGCGTCAAGCGCTACGTGGCCAAGTACACCATCAATCCTGCCATCGCCCATGGCATTTCGCATGTAGTTGGCTCGCTTGAAGTGGGCAAGCTGGCCGACCTGGTGCTGTGGCGGCCGGCCTTCTTCGGCGTCAAGCCGTCCCTGGTGCTGAAAGGCGGCATGATCGCCTGTGCCCAGATGGGCGATCCCAACGCCTCGATTCCCACGCCGCAGCCCGTATACATGCGCCCGATGTTCGGCGCCTTTGGCGGCGGCTTGAAAAAGTCGCTGACTTTCGTGTCGCAGGCGGCGTTCGAGGCGGGCGTGGCGCAACGCCTCGGACTTGCCAAGCGCGTGGTGCCGGTGCGCGCCACCCGCCAGCTGCGCAAAGCCGATATGGTCCACAACGGCGCGACCCCGCACATGGAGGTCGACCCCGAAACCTATGAAGTGCGCGCCGACGGCCAGTTGCTCGTGTGCGAAGCCGCGCCGGTGCTGCCGATGGCGCAGCGCTATTTCCTGTTCTGAGAAAGCGAAGACCATGCAGACCCTGCACACCAAACTGGCCGCCGCCGACCGCGTCGACGGTGAGCTGGTACTGACTTACGACCAGCGCGAGAAGTGCCGTCAGCGCGCGCGCCTGGTGTCGGGCGAAGAGATCGCCCTGTTCACTGCGCGCGGCACGGTGCTGCGCGAGGGCGACCTGCTGACCGGTGAAACCGGCTTCGTGGCGCGCGTGCACGCGGCTGCGGAGCCGGTGTACACCGTGCGCGCCGCCGATGCCCACGGTCTGCTGCGCTGCGCCTTCCACCTTGGCAACCGCCATAGCCAGGTGGAGGTGGGCGACGGCTTCCTGCGCATCCGCGTCGATCCCGTGCTGCGCGATATGCTGGCCGGGCTGGGTGCGATTGTCACGGAAGACCTGGCGGCCTTCGAGCCGGAGGCCGGCGCCTATTCCGGCGGGCATGGGCACGGCCACCCGCTGGCCCCGGTGCCGTTGCGGCAGAAGATCCATCGTCCTGCGGACGCATGAGGATGGAAGCGAAGGCGCTGCTGCATCTGCTGCAATTCGCCAGCCCGGCGCTGCCGGTTGGCGCCTACAGCTATTCGCAAGGCCTGGAGGCGGCGCTGGAGGATGGCAGCGTGCACGATGCGGCCACGGCGCGCGCCTGGATGAGCAGCATGCTGCACGAAGTGCTGGCGCGCTGGGACGCGCCACTGTTCTGGCGTCTGCTGCGCGCCCACGCGGCAGGCGATGCGGCGGCTGCAGCGTGCTGGGCCGAGCGCTGCCTGGCCTCGCGCGACACGGCGGAACTGCGCGCGGAGTCGGTGCAGATGGGCTTTTCGCTGGCGCGCCTGCTGGCCGAACTGGAGCTGGCGCCGGCCGCCGAAGGCGAGGAAGCCTATCTCGCCGCGCTGGCCCGGGCCGTGCATGCGCTGAGCGTGCCGCACGAGGCGGCGCTGCTGGCCATGCTGTTCGGCTGGGCCGAGAACCAGGTGCTGGTGTGCGTCAAATCCATCCCGCTCGGGCAGGTGGCTGGCCAGCGGCTGCTGCTGTCGCTGCGACCCGAGATCGAAGAAGCGGCCCGTATTGCGCAAGCGCTGGACGATGCGGACATGTCCAACTGGGCGCCCGGGCTTTCCCTGCTGTCGATGCGGCACGAAGTGCAGCACGGCAGGCTTTACCGTTCATAAAGGAATTACCATGGCATCCAATCCCCTGCGCGTCGGCATCGGCGGCCCGGTCGGCTCCGGCAAGACCGCCCTGTGCGAAATGCTGTGCAAAGCGATGCGCGACAATTACGACATGGCTGTGATCACCAATGACATCTACACCCGCGAAGACATGGAGATCCTGCTGCGCGCACAGGCGCTGCCGCCGGAGCGCTTGATGGGCGTGGAAACGGGCGGCTGCCCGCACACCGCGATCCGCGAGGACGCTTCGATCAACCTGGAGGCGATTGCACGCTTGCAGGCGGATTTCCCGTCGCTCGACTTGATCCTGGTCGAATCCGGGGGCGACAATCTTGCCGCGACCTTCAGTCCGGAGCTGTCGGACCTGACCTTGTATGTCATCGATGTGGCGGGCGGCGAAAAGATTCCGCGCAAGGGCGGGCCCGGCATCACGCGCTCCGACCTGCTGATCATCAACAAGACGGACCTGGCGCCGCACGTAGGCGCAGACCTGGACATCATGGCGCGTGACGCCGCACGGCAGCGGGGCGAACGCCCTTTCGTGTTCACCAATTTGCGCAGCGGGCAGGGCGTGCAGGAAGTGGTTGGCTTCATTCGCGAACAGGGTTTGCTGGGCATGCCGCGCTAGTCCCTTTGCGGTGAGCTGGCCGGCAGCGAGATGCGAACCGTGGCTCCCTCGCCGGGGGCCGACTCGATCGCGATGCGCCCGCCCATCACGCCGGTGACGATGTTGTAGACGATGTTCATGCCAAGGCCGGTGCCGCCACTGCCCATTTTGGTGGTGAAGAATGGATCGAAGACTTTGCGCTGGACTTCTTCCGACATACCGGCGCCATCGTCGCGAAACACGATTTCGACCTGCCCGTCTTCGACAGTACGGGCGGATAGTCGGAGGTGGCCGCTGGTGCGGCCTTCAAAGGCGTGCATCAGGGCGTTGTTGATCAAGTTGTTGAAGACCTGGTACACGCTGCCCGGATAAGAATCGAGTTCCAGTTCCGGCGGCACGTCGACTTCCATCTGGATTGCACTGCGGCGCAGGCGCGGCATGTAGGTCGCGGCGGTGTCGAGCGCGACTGCCTGCAGGCGGAAGCGGCGGCGCTGGTCGTTGGTCTGGTCCACGGCAATCTGCTTGAAGGAAGCGATCAGGGACGCTGCTTTCTCGAGCGAACTGGAAATCAGGCCGCATGCAAGCTGTACCTCTTCCAGGTGATGATTCAACGTAGAGCGCCGCACCGAGCCGTCAGCCACCGACAGTTTGAATTCCTTCACGCGGTCGTCCAGCGCGGTGGAGGCCAACAGGCTGTTGCCGATCGGCGTATTCAATTCATGCGCGATGCCCGCCACAAGCGAGCCGAGGGAGGCCATCTCTTCAGCTGCGATCAGGTCGTGCTGGGTGCGCTGCAAGGTCTCCAGCGCATGTGACAGGTCGCGATTTGCCTGCTCCAGCGCGGCTGAGCGTTCGCGCACCCGCGACTCCAGTGCATCGTTCAATTCGCGCAATTGCTGCTTGGCCTTCATCTCCTGCGTCAGGTCCAGCAAAGCCCAGATGATGGCGTGCTTGCCATCCAGGAGCAGCGAGGACGACCAGATCGCCACCTGTCCCGGCCCGCCGTCAGGCAACATCACATCGGCCAGCTCGCCGCGCACCACGCCATGCAGGCGGTACTCGTTCCAGATGCGCTGGCGCTCGTTGGGCGAGGCCCAGAACGTCACTTCATCCGAACGCCTGCCAATCAGTTCGTGCAGCGGCGTGCCGAAGGTGCGAGCCAGGGCCTGGTTGGCGGCGATGATGCGGCCTTCCTGGTCCGATACCGACAGCGGCAGCGGGGTCATGTCGAACAGGGTGCGGAAGCGTTCTTCGGATTCGCGCAAGCGACGCTGCGATTCTTCGAGCTGGGCGATGCGTTCGCGCAGCGCGGCGCTCATGAGGTTGAGCGAATGCGTTACTACTTCCAGTTCGTCGCCGCCGCTCTCGGGCAACTGGCTGAACTGGCCTTCCGCCAGATGTTCCGAATGGCGCGCCAGGGCAGCGAGGCGTTTGCCGACGCCGCGCGTCATGGCGAAGAACAGCAGCAGGGCCAGTGCGAAACCGAGCAGGGCGATCAGGCCGCCCTGGCGCAGCACGTCGTCGCGCGCCGTTACAAGGTCGACGGTGGAAAGGCCGAAGTGCAGCATGCCCACCTGGTTATCCTTCAACAGCAGCGGCGCTTGCGCGTGCAGCAGGTTGCCGTCGACGGAGGTGCGCACGCCGCCGCCCAACTGGGCCTGGCGCAGCGCTTCCGGCATGAAGTCTGGCCGCTCGCCCGCTTCCAGCACCGTTTCGCCGGAAGCATCAAGGATCACGATATAGCGCAGGAAGCTGTCGCGCGGGTCGGACAGCATTTCCGACCAGTAGCTGCGCAATTCGCCCAGGCGGCCGCTGCTGGCATAGGGCGTCAGCGTGAGGTTGAGGTTGATGGCATATTCGTGGGCGACGCGGTCGGCGTTGCGGCTGACGGCGTTGGTCATCAGGCGCAAGCTGTTGCCGATCAACAGGGCCACCACTACGGCCTGGACGAAAGCGCTCAGCAGCAGGAATTTCGCGCGCAGCGAAAGCTTCAAGTTATGCCCCCAGCTTTGTTGATTTTTGATTATCGGGACATTGTATCCCTTCATTAGTGAAAGTTGCCGAAATTTAAAAAAAACGCCGCCCGGCTGTTGCGGGGCGGCGTTGGCGCGTAGCAGGCGCAGTAAAGCTTGTTCGGCTTATGGCAGGGTCAGGATGACCTTGACGCTGTCGTCGACAGCCGATTTGTCGATGTAGCCGATGGCTTTCGGATCGTCCGCCACGGCTTTTTTCACCTCGGCGTTGGACTTGAATTCCTTCGGTGGCGTGGCCTTGCCGGTAAATACCAGCTTGGACCAGATGGCTTTCACCTGGGCAGGGTCCTTTTCGGCGACTTTCTGGTAGAAGTCGGTGCGGATCTTGGAGCCTTCAGCCTGGTCCACCGGGGTGAACATGGCCGATTTGCCGAGGAAGAATTGGGACGCCTGTTCCGAGAACATGCGCGAGGCCGGATTGTCCTTGTTGACGATCACGACGATTTCGGCCGAAGCAGGCAGGGCTGCGGCAGCCAGTGCCGAGGCGAGGAGGGCGCAGAGGATTTTTTTCATGGCCGTAGCTCCTTAGAACACGAAGTCGATGCCGGCGGCATAGACGTTTACGCTGTTGCTGTAAGTTGGCACGCCGGAAGGCAGGATCAGGGAGCCGCCTTTGACTTGTGGCTTGACGTGGTCGATCTGCACTTTCAGGGCCAGCGACTTGGCGAAGTCCCAACGCATGCCGACCAGGTCGGATTTCTGTTCAGGCGACACCAGCAGGCCGCGCACGGCGCCGAAGGTTGCAGCCAGCGGATGGGCGGCAGGCACGGTCGGCACGGTTACGGACGAACCGTGGCCCTTGTAGTAAGCATGGGCGTAGTAAGGCAGCACTTTGCCGAAGCGGTAGCCGGCCATGATGTAGCCCGAGTTGGTCTCAGGGATGTAGACCGGCTCGTGGGCGCGGCGCTGGGCGTACTCGGCTTGCAGCACGATGTTCTTCCAGTCCATCGTCAGGCCGATTTCGGTGAAGCTCATCTTCTTGCCGCCGCGCAGGGTCAGGTCGTCGGCGAGCTGGACCGCGGCCGGCACCTTGGTCGCGGCCAGGCCGTCGGTCAGGGCGTTGATCGGGGCCAGGTTGTTGACTTCGATCTTGGCGCGGGCGTGCGCCAGGCGGGCGGTGAACGGGCCGTATTCGGCGGTCACTGCAGCGCCGAACACCGGCGACTGGTGTTTGGCGACCGAACCGCCGCCGGTCGGGATGTACAGCTTGCCGCGGCTCACGCCGCCGAAGCCTTGCACGGTGACGTTGGTGTCGCCGAAGGCATGCTGCCAGTTGACGTCAGCACCGTCCATGTTTTCGATCGGAGCCTGGCCGTACATTTCGATCGGCGGGCGCATCATGGTGTTGGCGTAGCCGACGTTCTGGTAGTCCGAGATCAGGAAGGCAGGCAGCACCACGCGGCCCAGGCGCACGTTGGTCTCGTCGTTCAGCTTGTACTTCAGGAAGCCCCAGGTCAGGTCGGTGGTGAACTGCTGGCTGGTATTCTTGCGGGTCAGTACCTGCACGGTGCCCGACAGGCTCTCGTTGAAGGTGTAGGTGGCTTGCAGGCCCAGGTTGCTGTCCAGGCCGATGCGCGGGGAGTCGCCGGTGCCTGCAGCCTGGTTGTAGCGTGCGAATTTTGCGTCATCGGAGTTGGTCTTGGCCACGCCCAGGGTGCCAAAGCCACTGATGCTCAGGTTGCCGTCGCCCAGGGTACCGGCCTGAGCCATCATGCTGGTAGCAGCCAGCATGGCGGCGGCGAGAAGCTGTTTCTTCATGAAGTGATCCGATCGAATGTTATTTTATTGATAGTGCAGCGCACCAAAGTCGTGCCATTTTGTTTATGGCAGTTTCCTAGAATAAACTAAAATTGCACCAAATTGAATTGGAACCTGCACAAATAGAGAGCAGCTTCTAGAAACTGTGGGGTTTTTGAGTTCTTTGATTGGCGTTATTGCACTGCGCACTGAAATGCGCGTGCGTTTAAAATAACAGCTTCGTTCCCTATCAAGATTGAGAAGAAAACATGGCCGTCAATTCCCCTATCCCAGTTGCCGCTGACCTGAAGCCGGTTGCCGGTATCGAGCTTGGCTATGCCGAAGCTGGCATCAAGAAGCCGGGCCGCAAGGACGTGCTGGTCCTGAAGCTGGCCGATGGCGCCACCGTGTCCGGCGTATTCACGCTGAACCGCTTCTGCGCCGCGCCTGTGCAGATTTCCAAGGAAAACCTGGCGGCCGTGAAAGCCGGCGGCAAGCCGATCCGCGCCCTGATGATCAATACCGGCAATGCCAACGCCGGCACCGGCGAATCGGGCCTGGCCAACGCGCGCACCACCTGCGCGGCGCTGGCCAAGGAACTGGGCTGCGATGCGCAGCAGATCCTGCCGTTTTCCACCGGCGTGATCCTGGAGCCGCTGCCAGTCGAAAAAATCGTGGCAGGCCTGCCGAAAGCCATCCAGAACCTCAAGCTGGACAACTGGTTCAACGCCGCCGAAGCGATCATGACCACCGACACCCAGCCCAAGGCCGGTTCGCGCACGGTCGATGTCGCCGGCCACAAGGTCACCATGACCGGCATTTCCAAAGGCGCGGGCATGATCAAGCCGAACATGGCCACCATGCTGGGCTACCTGGCCTTCGACGCCAAGGTATCGCAGCCGGTGCTGGACGTGCTGGTCAAGGAAGCGGCCGACAAGTCCTTCAACTGCATCACCATCGACGGCGACACCTCGACCAATGACTCCTTCATGCTGGTTGCCACCGGCGCCGGCACCCTGGTGGTGGACTCCGTCGATTCGCCTGAATACAAGGCGCTGGCCGCTGCCGTCACCGAACTGTCGGTATTCCTGGCGCAAGCGATCGTGCGCGACGGCGAAGGCGCCACCAAGTTCATGACCATCACCGTGGAAGACGGCAAGGACACCGCCGAATGCCGCAAGATCGCCTACTCGATCGGCCACTCGCCGCTGGTGAAGACAGCCTTCTTCGCGTCCGACCCTAACCTGGGCCGCATCCTGGCCGCCATCGGCTACGCCGGCGTGGACGACCTGGATGTCAGCAAGATCAACCTCTACCTGGATGACGTATGGGTGGCCAAGGACGGCGGCCGCAACCCGGACTACAAGGAAGAAGACGGCCAGCGCGTGATGAAGCAAAGCGAGATCACCGTGCGTGTGAAGCTGGCGCGCGGCACCGCCGCTTCCACGGTCTATACCTGCGACCTGTCACACGACTACGTGTCGATCAACGCCGACTACCGTTCCTGAGCGGATGTCGCACCAACTCGACCAATTCCTCAAGCGCGCCGAGGCATTGCTGGCGCGCGTGGAAGCCATCATGCCGCCTGCCGCCGCAGCGCCGGACTGGCTGGCCTCCACCGCCTTCCGCTGGCGCAAGCGGGGCCACACCGGCTTTCTCCAGCCTGTGCCGCGCCCTGCGAAAATCGCCTTTGACGACTTGCAGCACATTGGCCGCCAGAAGGCGCAGATCGAACAGAACACGCGCCAGTTCGTGGAGGGCAAGCCCGCCAACAACGTATTGCTGACCGGCGCGCGCGGCACCGGCAAGTCTTCGCTGATCAAGGCGTGCCTGGCGGCGTTCGCGCCGCAAGGCCTGCGCCTGATCGAAGTCGACAAGGCCGACCTGCACGACCTGCCCGACATCATGGACCTGGTAGCAGGCCGCCCGGAGCGCTTCGTGGTGTTCTGCGACGACCTGTCGTTCGAGGAAGGGGAGAGCGGTTACAAGGCGCTGAAGGTGGCGCTGGATGGCTCGGTGTCGGCCGTGATCGACAACGTGCTGATTTACGCCACCTCCAACCGGCGCCACCTGATGCCCGAGCGTATGTCCGACAATGCCACCTACACGCATGACGATGATGGCGACCTGCATCCGGGCGAAACGGTGGAAGAAAAGATTTCGCTGTCCGAGCGCTTCGGCCTCTGGCTGTCCTTCTACCCGTTCAAGCAGGACGACTACCTGGGCATCGTGGCGCACTGGCTGGCCGCCTTCGGCTGCAGCGTGCCGCAGATCGCCGACGCCCGCGCCGAGGCCCTGCAATGGGCGTTGCAGCGCGGTTCGCGCTCCGGCCGCGTGGCCTGGCAGTTTGCACGCGATTACGCAGGGAGATTGAAATGACTGCGCGCCCGATCGATGTCGCAGTCGGCATCCTGATGCAGCCCAATGGCGACGTCCTGCTTGGACAGCGCCCTGAAGGCAAGCCCTACGCCGGCTACTGGGAATTCCCGGGCGGGAAGGTCGACCCGGGCGAGACCATCCTGGAAGCGCTCAAGCGCGAATTTGTTGAGGAGCTGGGCATCCATATCCAGAGTGCGGAAGAATGGTGCGGCGTCGAGCACGTCTACCCGCACGCCCACGTGCGGCTGCATTTCTTCATCAGCCGCGAATGGAGCGGCGAGCCGCAAAGCCTGGAAGGCCAGGCCTTCGCCTGGCAGGGAACGGTAGGCGTCGAACCGCTGCTGCCCGCCACGATTCCATTGCTGGAGTGGTTAGACAAAGTACGGTATTAAAAGTCGGGGTCAGGTCTGGCAATCCGCCATTTTGGCGGATTGCCAGACCTGACCCCGACTTTCATTTTGATTCTTCGTCGAGCGGATCGGTGGGGGCGGCGCCGGGGATGGTGTATTTTTCCTCGGCCCAGGCGCCAAGGTCGATCATCTTGCAGCGCTCGCTGCAGAAGGGGCGGTATTTATTGGCTTCCGTCCACTCTACCTTGGCATGGCAGGTGGGGCATTCAACGACAGTAGGCATGGTGCTTAGAAATTACAGAGGGTGAGCTCGAATGGTACATCTTCTTCCAGCGGCTTGGGTTTCAGGTCGCCGCCCTGGGAAGTAAAGCGCACCCACAGCATGTATTTGTTGGCCGAGATCTCGGGAATCGCGCCCAGCGCTTCGTCGACCGACAGGCGCAGCATCTGGTAGACCTTGCCTTGCAGCATCTGCTGGTAACTGCCGGCACTGGCGATCATTTTCACCGGGGCGCCGGAGTCGCGCAGCAGGCGCAGCACCAGGGCCAGCGCGTCGAACAGCGGCGCCAGCGGGTTGAACCAGGTGACGATGTCGTTGAAGCGCTTCTCGGCCGGCTGCTTTTGCCAGGCGTAATAGGAAGGCAGGTCGAATTCGCAGGCGCCGCCCGGGATGATGGTGCGGCCGCGGATGCTCATCAGCCATTCATTGTCGCGCACGTTCTGGCCGGTCTTGCCTTGCGAGGCGACCAGGGCGCTTGAAACACTGTCGAGTTCGGTGAGGATGGCGTCCAGCATTTCGGCCTGGACGTTCGGGTTGGAGCGGTAGCCCAGCAAGCTCTGGCGCTGGCGCTCGAGTTCTTGCAGCAGATCGGATTTCAGGTCGGCGCGCCCGGCCACTTCGAGCATGTCGAAGATGGTGGCCAAAGCGACGTGGTGCTGCATCGGGTGTTCCTGATGCACGAAGAACTTGAACTTCTCGTATAGATCCTCCAGGCGCAGCAAGGTGCGGATGCGCTCATTGAAAGGATATTCGTAAACGATCAAAGCATCCCTCGTGTCGAAGACCTATTAATAATCTCGTGATTCTGAACTATGCGAAGCAAAATTACAAATATTGCTGATAAAAACCATGCAAACGGTCTACTTGAGGGGTTAAAGCTTCGATCCTGCCGCCATTGTCTATGACATCGTCGGCCGCTGCCAGCCGTACCGCGCGCGGTACCTGGGTGGCCATGATGGCCCGCACCTGGTCTTCGGCCAGGCCATTGCGCGCCATCACGCGCGCCACCTGGACTTCTTCCGGGCAGTCGATCACCAGCACGCGGTCGACGCGCTGCTTCCAGGCGCCGGATTCGACCAGCAGGGGAATGGCCAGAATCACGTAGTCGCCGCTGGCATCGGCAGCCGCGGCCAGGGTGGCGTCGCGGATCATGGGGTGGAGGATGGCTTCCAGCCGGCGCTTGGCTGGCGGTTCGCGGAACACGAGCTCGCGCATTTTTGCGCGGTCCATGGCGCCGCGGCTGTCGGCCATGTGGGAGCCGAATTCGGCCAGGATGTCGGGCATGGCGGCGCCATTGGGCCCGGTCAGGGTGTGGGCAATCTGGTCGGTGTCGACGATGCTGGCGCCGCGGTCGGCAAACATATTGGCAACCAGGCTTTTTCCGCTGCCTATGCCGCCTGTCAGGCCGACCACGAAGCGCGCCGTCATGTCAGGGCGGGGCCGTACAGGATGGGGGTGATCTGCTGGCCGAAGAACAATGCCGCCAGGCCGGCGCCGGCCAGGTAGGGGCCGAACGGGATCTTGTGGTCGAAGCCCATGCGCGAGGCGATGATGATGCCGATGCCGACCAGTGCGCCGACCACCGAGGACAGCAGGATAATCGCCGGCAGCATCTGCCAGCCCATCCAGGCACCCAGCGCGGCCAGCAGCTTGAAGTCGCCGTAGCCCATGCCTTCCTTGCCGCGCACCAGCTTGAACAGCCAGTACACGGACCACAGCGCCATATAACCGGCGGCTGCGCCCAGCACGGCATCCTGCAGGGGCACGAACATGCCCTTCACATTGACCAGCAGGCCAAGCCACAGCAGCGGATAGGTCAGGTCGTCCGGCAGCAGCTGGGTGTCGAAGTCGATGAAGGTCATCGCGATCAGCAGCCAGCCGAAGACCAGGGTGGCCATGCCGGTCCAGCCGAAGCCGAAGTGCCACACCAGGCCGGCCGACAGCAGGGCGCTCAGGGCCTCGATCGCTGGATAGCGCGCCGAAATCGGCGCCTTGCAGGAGCTGCATTGACCGCGCAGCACCAGCCAGCTGATGATCGGGATGTTTTCCAGCGCCGTGATCTGGTGGCCGCAATGCGGGCAGGCCGAACGCGGCACCATCAGGTTGTAGCGTTCCGGATGCGGCTCCGGTTCATTGCGCTCGCTGGCGCAGAACTTGTCGGCCTCGCGCTGCATCATGACCGGCACGCGGTGGATCACCACGTTCAGGAAACTGCCGACCAGCAGGCCAAGGATGCCGGCCACCAGGGCGGCGGCCAGCGTTGCTGGCGGCGAGAACAGCATGAATACGTCTTGCATGCTGCTTACACCACCGAGCCGAGTTTGAAGATTGGCATGTACATCGCAACCACCAGGCCGCCGATCACCACGCCCAGGACCACCATGATCATCGGCTCCATCAGGCTCGACAGCTGGGCGACCGCCTCGTCCACTTCATCTTCGTAGAAGTCGGCCACCTTGCCCAGCATCGCATCGAGCGCACCGGATTCTTCACCGATGGCCACCATCTGGGTCACCATGGTCGGGAACACGTCGGCATTTTGCATGGCCACGGTCAGGCTGGTACCGGTGCTGACTTCGGTCTGGATCTTCTTGGTCGCTTCCAGGTAGACGTTGTTGCCGGCAGCGCCGCCCACCGAATCCAGCGATTCCACCAGCGGCACGCCGGCGGCGAACATGGTCGACAAGGTGCGGGTCCAGCGGGCTACAGTTGCCTTGCGGATCACTTCGCCGAACACGGGAACCTTCAGCAGCAGGCGGTCCATCGTGGCCTGCATCTTTGCCGAACGGCGCCAGCTCTGGAAGAAGAAATACAGCCCGGCAAACAGGCTGCCGAAGATGATGTACCAGTACTTGACGAAGTAATCCGAGATCGTCATCACGAACAGGGTCGGCGCCGGCAGGTCGGCGCCGAAGCTGCTGAACACTTCCTTGAAGGCCGGCACCACCCAGATCATGATCACGGAGGTCACGATGAAGGCCACTGCCAGCACGGCGATCGGATAGGTCAGGGCCGACTTGATCTTGGCCTTGATGGCCAGCGTCTTTTCCTTGTAGATGGCCAGGCGGGTCAGCAGGTCTTCCAGGATACCTGCCTGTTCGCCGGCTGCCACCAGGTTGCAGAACAGCGGATCGAAGTACAGTGGGTACTTGCGGAACGCCATGTTCAAGCTGGTACCGGTCTCGATGTCGGCACGCAGATCCAGCACCAGTTTCGATACCGAAGGATTGGAGTGTCCCTTGCCGACGATGTCGAAGGCCTGCAGCAGCGGCACGCCGGCCTTCATCATGGTCGCAAGCTGGCGCGTAAACAGGGTCAGGTCCTTTTCGGTGACCTTCTTGCCTGTCCGGTAGACCTTTTTCTTGATCTTGGTGGCCATGATGCCCTGGCGGCGCAGGGTCACGTTGACCACGGCTTCGCCACCGGCGCGCATTTCTCCGCGCACGGTCTTGCCGGTCTTGTCCTTGCCTTCCCAGGTGAATATCTGTTCTTTCGCGGTGCCCGCAGTAGCCATATCCTATTTCCTATTCGTTGGTGCAGCCCAGCACTTCTTCCAGGCTGGTCAGTCCGTTCTTGACCTTGACCAGGCCCGATTGACGCAGGGACTTGACGCCTTCTGATTCCGATTGCGCCGCGATCTGCATCGCGTTGCCGTGTGCCAGGATCAATGCTTCGATCGCGGGCGTGATCGGCATGATCTGGTAGATACCGACCCGGCCTTTATAGCCCGAGCCGTTGCAGCGCTCACAGCCCACCGGGCCGTAAGGTTTCCAGCTGCCATCCAGGTCCTCATCCTTGAAGCCCGCTTTCAGCAGCAGCTCCGGAGCGATGTCGATCGGCTTCTTGCAGGTGCACAGGCGGCGCGCCAGGCGCTGCGCCGTGATCAGGATGACCGAGGAGGCAATATTGAAGGGCGCGACGCCCATGTTCATCAAGCGCGTCAGGGTCGACGGCGCGTCATTGGTGTGCAGGGTGGAGAACACCATGTGGCCGGTCTGCGCAGCCTTGATCGCGATGTCGGCCGTTTCCAGGTCACGGATCTCGCCGACCATGATGATGTCGGGATCCTGGCGCAGGAAAGCTTTCAGCGCCACCGGGAAGGTCAGGCCGGCCCGGTCGTTGACGTTGACCTGGTTGACGCCGGGCAGGTTGATCTCGGCCGGGTCTTCGGCGGTCGAGATATTGATGCCGGGCTTGTTCAGGATGTTCAGGCAGGTGTACAGCGACACCGTCTTGCCCGAGCCGGTCGGGCCGGTCACCAGCACCATGCCGTAAGGGCGGTGCACGGCGTCCAGCAGGATCTCCTTCTGGTCCGGGTCGTAGCCGAGCGAATCGATGCCCATCTGGGCCTGGGTCGCATCCAGGATACGCATCACGGTCTTTTCGCCGAACAGGGTCGGCAAGGTCGACACGCGCAGGTCGATGGTCTTGGTGGACGACACGATCAGGCGCATGCGGCCATCCTGCGGCACGCGCTTTTCCGAGATGTCGAGCTTGGACAGCACCTTGATGCGGGACACCAGCTTGTCCTTGATCGAGGTCGGCGGCTGGGCGTGTTCGATCAGGTTGCCATCGACCCGGAAACGGATGCGGTAAAACTTCTCATAAGGCTCGAAGTGCAAGTCGGACGCGCCCATATTGACCGCATCCATCAGCATCTTGTTCAGGAAACGCACGATCGGCGCGTCTTCCACCTCGGCGTCGGCACCAGCGCCCTGCGCCTGGGACGCGCTTTCCTCTTCGGCGAACTCGATTTCGGCGTCGTCGCCCGTCATCTCGAGGACGGTCTGGGTCGAGCTCTTGGTCAGGGTTTCCAGCAGCTTGAGCAGCACGTCGTGCTGCACAATGACCGGTTCCACGGTCGATTCGGCCTGGAACTTGATCTGGTCCAGGGCCTGGATATTGGTCGGGTCGGACAGCGCCACCGACATCTTGTTGCCGCGCTTGGCCAGCGGAATCACGCGCTGGGTTGCCATCAGGCGGGTATCGATGGCCTTGGGCGGCAGGATTTCGGGGTTGATGGCGCTCAGGTCGAGCAGCGGGTAGGCAAACGTTTCGGCACAGAAGGCGGCCAAGTCGCGCGCGTTGATGGTACCGCCGGCCAGCAGTACGTCAATAAACGTTGACTTTTCGGCAATAGCCTTCTTGTTCAGCGCGTCCGCTTGCGGCGGGGTAAGACGCCCCGCTTGCATCAGGGCCCGGGCCAGTCCCGACATAGGGGAACCAGACGCCGAGGTGGGTTGGACTGCTGCCATAGGAGCGCACTATCAGATTATTAATAAAGAGTGAGTCTCCGGATGATGCCTGCAGGCATCATTTTTGTAAAGGTCCGCACGGTTCACTCTGCCTGGCGGAACTCCGGACGTCGCAATTTCACTACTTTAATGGCCTGGTCTTGTGCTTGCACCACTTCCACGATGCAATCGACCACTTTGATGGAAATGGGGGCATCGGGAATGTCTTGCAATACTTCTAACAGCATGCCGTTCAACGTCTTGGGCCCATCAAGCGGAAAGTTTAAACCCAGACGCTTGTTAATGTCACGTAATGCCGTGCTGCCCTCCAGCAGGCATTCGCCGTGCTCGTCCCAGCCGAAGCTGTCGGCCCGCGCTGCGCTTGGAGTGGAGGTGGTGAATTCGCCGATCATTTCCTCGATGATGTCGTCCAGCGTGACCAGGCCCTGCACCTCGCCGTACTCGTCGACCACGATGGCCAGGCGCTCCTTGTTCTCCTGGAAGTTCTGCAGGGCGGCGAAGGCCGGCGTGTCCTGCGGGACGAAGAAGGGTTCGGATAGCAGCTTGCGGAAATGTTCGACCGTCAGTTCGTCCTGCTCGTTCAGCAGGGCGATGGCCTTGCGCACGTGCAGGATGCCGACGATCCGGTTGATCTCGCCGTCATAGACCGGCAGCTTGTTGTGGAAACAGGTGGTGAGCTGGGACTTGATGTCGTCCACCGGCATGGCCAGGTCCAGCGCCTCGATGTGGGCGCGCGGGGTCATGATGTCCTCCACTGAGATGGTGTCGAGGTCGAACAGGTTGAGCAGGATGCTCTTGTGCTTTTTCGGGATGAAGCTGCCGTTTTCCAGCAGCACCGAACGCAACTCGTCCGGTGACAGATTGCCTTCCTGGATCTGGCCAGTGGGCTTGATGCGGAACAGGCGCAGCCAGGTATTGACGAACAGGTGCACGAACCACAGCAATGGCTTGGAGACCGACAGCAGCGGGCGCAGCACCAGCGAAGCAGGCAGCACGATCTGGTCGGCATAGCGGGCGCCGACGATCTTGGGCGAGATTTCGGCCAGCACGATCAGGATGAACACCACGATCACGGTCGACAGCAGGATCACGTGCTGCTCCAGCCCGAACTGGGTAATGGCGATGGCCGTGGCGAGGGCAATGGCCATGGCGTTGATCAGGGTGTTGGCGACCAGGACCAGCGACAGCAATTGTTCGGTGCGTTCGAGCAGCCACAGGGTAGCGATGGCGCGGCGGCTGCCGCGTTTGGCCTGGTGGCGCAGGCGGAAGCGATTGGCCGCCATCAGGGCAGTTTCGGCCATGGCAAAGAAGGCCGAGGCGAGGATCAGGAAGGCGAGGACGGCAAATTGCGCCCACAAGGGAACGGTATCCAAGGGTCGTAATGACGAGTCAGTAAGGGGACGATTCTAACATGGCGCTGGCCCCGGCCGCGTCGTCGCCGCGGCCAGCACGCCTGGGCGAAGCCCCCTATAATGCTGGCCATGCGTGACGTGGATGCAATTCTGGCGCCGATGCGCCTGGCCCTGGTTCCGCCGCCGCAGCTGGCGGGGGTGGTGCGCTATTTTCATGTCGAAAGAAACAGCCCGGGCGCGGTGCTGGTGCCGGCCTCTCCCTGCCCCATGATTACCTTCTTCGTCCGCGGCGGCTCGCGCTTCAGCGGCGTGGACGGGCGCGAGCGGCTGCAGACCGCCCCCTTCATCACCGGGCCGATGTCTGCGCATACGCCGGCGGTCTGGGAGCCCGGCACCACCTTCATCAGCGCGGTGATCGACGTGGGCCAGCTGGGCCGCCTGCTGGACGTGCCTCCCGGCGAACTGCGCGACGCCGTGGTGCTGCTGGCCGATGCCGCGCCCGACTGGAGCGGCACTTGCGCGCTGGAGGAGGGGCTGCGCGCCGGCGGCGACAGCGCCGGCTGGGTTGCCCTGATGGCTGATTGGCTGACGCGGCGGCTGGCAGTGCGCGAAGCCGGCTTCAGGCGCGGCGCGCAACCATTCACCTTGCCGCCGCTGCTGATGGCCCTGCCTGCCGACGAAATCGCCACCCGTGTCGGCATCAGCGTGCGCCAGCTGGAGCGTCGCGTGATGGCCAGCTACGGCCAGAGCCTGCGCGATGGCAAGCGCATGCTGCGCTATATCCGTGCCTTGTCGAGCATGATCGCCGCGCCGCCGCGGCACGGCGGCCTGACCCGGCTCGCCGTCGACTGCGGTTATCATGACCAGGCCCATATGGTGCGTGATTTCATCCAGTACACCGGCATGGCGCCCAAGGCGCTGCTGGAAGCGGCTGCCGACGCCAGCGGGACCATGCGCCTGATGCGTTATGACGAGGCTTCGCGCGCCATCGTCACGCGCGGGGACTGACAGCCGCGGCGCATGTCGCCTCCGTACAATATTTTTCCCTCCTTCCCCGGTATCGTGGCGACGCTACGAAAGGGGAATGAAATGGAACTGGAAGCTACTCTGGAGCGCGACGGTTACGTGCTCACTTCGCTGGACGCGCTGATGGAAACGGTCCGCACCAACAGCCTGTGGTACCTGAGCTTCGGCCTGGCCTGCTGTGCGGTGGAAATGATGGAAGCCGCGTCAGCGCGCTACGACATGGACCGTTTCGGCATGTGCCCGCGGCCTTCGCCGCGCCAGGCCGACCTGATGATCGTCGCTGGCACCCTGACCAACAAGATGGCGCGCGCCATGCGCAAGGTATACGATCAGATGGCCGAACCGCGCTATGTGGTGTCGATGGGTTCCTGCGCCAATGGCGGCGGCTATTACCACTATTCGTATTCCGTGGTGCGCGGCTGCGACCGTATCGTGCCGGTCGACGTCTACGTGCCCGGCTGCCCGCCGACGCCGGAAGCCTTGCTGTACGGCCTGGTGCAGCTGCAGCGGAAAGCGCGGCGCGGCGAGCGCGCCGTCATGCTGCGCGGATAGTGGACTAGCTGCCGCGGTAGGTCGAATAGGCCCACGGCGACACCACCAGCGGAACGTGGTAGTTCTGGTCCGCATGGGCGATGCCGAAGGCGATCGTCACCTGGTCGATGAAGCGCGGCGCAGGCAAGTCCACGCCGAGCGCCGCGAAATAGTCTCCCGCGCCGAACACCAGCTCATACCGGCCAGGCTGCATGGTGTCGCCCTCCAGCAGCGGCGCGCCGCAGCGGCCATCGGCATTGGTCACATCCTCCTTCAATAGCGTGCGGGCGCTGCCGGCCAGCGCATACAGCGCCACATGCACGCCGGCGGCGGGACGTCCGTTGGCGGTATCGAGGACGTGAGTGCTCAGTTTTCCCATTTTGCATTCCTTATTTTGCTTATCCGGCAGATCATATACCGGTGCCATAACGCCAATATATTATTGCGCATATACCTTTAATCCCGGACCTGTCATGAGCAATTACCCGCGCGACCTCGTCGGCTACGGCCGCAATCCACCCCATCCACAATGGCCAGGCCAGGCCCGCGTGGCCCTGCAATTCGTGCTGAACTACGAAGAGGGCGGCGAGAATAGCGTTCTGCACGGCGACCCCGCCTCGGAGACCTTCCTGTCTGAGATCATCGGCGCGGCCGCTTTCCCGAACCGCCATATGAGCATGGAATCGATCTATGAGTACGGTTCGCGCGCCGGCCTGTGGCGGCTCCTGCGCATGTTTGAGGAGCGCAAGCTGCCGCTGACCATCTTCGGCGTGTCGATGGCGCTGCAGCGCCACCCTGAAGCGGTGGCCGCCTTCCAGGAGCTGGGCCATGAGATTGCCTGCCACGGCCTGCGCTGGATCACTTACCAGAACATGGACGAGGAGACCGAGCGCGCCCATATGAAGGAAGCGGTGCAGATCATCAAGGAGCTGACCGGCAGCGCCCCGCTGGGCTGGTACACAGGCCGCGATTCGCCGAATACGCGCCGGCTGGTGGTCGAGCATGGCGGCTTCCGCTATGACGCCGACTATTACGGCGACGACCTGCCGTTCTGGCAGGAAGTGGCGCACACCGGTGCCGACGGCAAGCCGGCCGTGACGCCGCAACTGATCGTGCCGTACACCCTGGATACCAACGATATGCGCTTTGCCGCCATGCAAGGCTTTAACAGCGGCACGCAATTCTTCGATTACCTCAAGGACGCATTCGACGTACTCTATAAGGAGGGGGACCCGGATGGCCTGAACCAGCCGAAAATGCTGTCGATCGGCCTGCATTGCCGCCTGGTGGGCCGTCCGGCGCGCGCTGCCGCCCTGGCGCGCTTCCTCGACTACGTGCAAAGCCATGACAAGGTGTGGATCACGCGCCGCATCGACATTGCCGAGCACTGGCACAAGCATCATCCTTATATGCGAAACGCCTGATATTCAAAATCAGGGATTTCATATATGGATGGGGTGCGGTAATGTTATCTTGCAAGCTAGGAGACCTGCGAGGACAAGATGTCAGAACCGATCCGCTTTTACTACCGCGGCGCCGTGCATGAAGTACGAGACGCTGCCCCAACGCAGACTGTGCTGCAGCACCTGCGCGAAGACTTGCACTGCACCGGCACCAAGGAAGGCTGCGCCGAAGGCGATTGCGGCGCCTGCACCGTGGTGCTGGGCAGCGTGGTCGACGGCAAGCTGGAGCTGAAAGCGGTCAATTCCTGCATCCAGCTCACCCCTACGCTGGACGGCAAGGCTCTGTTTACCGTGGAAGACCTGCAGCAGGCCAACGGCGCCCTGCATCCGGTGCAGCAGGCGCTGGTCGAATGCCATGGCTCGCAATGCGGCTTCTGTACGCCGGGCTTTGCCATGTCGCTGTGGGGCCTGTACCTGAAAAAAGAAGGCCAATGTGCCTCGCGCAAGGAAATCGACGACTGCCTGTCCGGCAACCTGTGCCGCTGCACCGGCTACCGCCCGATCATCGACGCTGCCCAGCGCATGGTCGAATTGCCGAACGTTGAATTCGACGCGGCTCGCGTGGCGGAGCAGCTCGAAGCACTCAAGCGCGATGCGCTGGCTGTCTACAGCGCACATGGCCAGACTTTCCTGGCCCCGCGCACCCTCGATGAGCTGATCCAGCTGCGTGCGGCCAATCCGTCCGCCGTGCTGCTGGCCGGTTCCACCGACGTCGGCCTGTGGGTCACCAAGCAGATGCGCGACCTGGGCGACATCATTTACCTCGGCCACGTCGATGCATTGAAGGTGCTGCGGGTGGACGAAGGTTCCATCGAAATCGGTGCCGGCGTTTCGCTGGAAGACGCCTACGACGCCCTGTGCCAGCACTACCCGAACGAACTGGGCGAGCTGCGCCAGCGCTTTGCCTCCCTGCCGATCCGCAATGCAGGTACCTTGGGCGGCAACGTCGCCAACGGCTCGCCGATTGGCGATTCCATGCCATGGCTGATCGCCCTCGGCGCGCAAGTGGTGCTGTGCGGCGCGGCCGGCGAGCGCGTGCTGGCGCTGGAAGACTTCTACCTCGATTACATGAAGAAGGACTTGCAGCCTGGCGAATTCGTGCAGGCAGTACGCGTGCCCCTGCCGAGCGAGGACGTGCGCTTCCGCACGTACAAGCTGGCCAAGCGCTTCGACCAGGACATTTCCGCCGTCTGCGCGGCCTTCGCCTTGCGCATGGACGGCGAGGCGGTTGCCGAGGCGCGCATCGCCTTTGGCGGCATGGCCGCCACCCCTAGGCGGGCGGCGCAGGCGGAAGCGGCGCTGAACGGGCGCGCCTGGAACGAGGCCGCGCTCGCCGACGCCATGGGCGCACTGGCGCGCGACTATGCGCCTTTGAGCGATATGCGTGCCAGCAGTGAATACCGGATGAAGACCGCGCAGAACCTGCTGCGCCGCTTCTGGCTCGAGACGCGCAATGATGCGCCGCTGGCGGCCGATGCCGTCAACGCCTTCGCTGTCAGTGCGTAATGGAGAAAGAATGAAGGAGCCAGCATGAACCATCCCGTCACTCCTGAACTGAAGGCCGCCACCTGGACCGGCGTCGGCATTCCGCGCAAGCATGAATCGGCCGAGCTGCATGTGCTGGGCCAGGCGACCTATACCGACGATATTCCCGAAGTTCGCGGTACCCTGCATGCAGCGCTCGGCCTGTCGTCCAAGGCCCATGCCCGCATTACTTCGCTGGACCTGGACGCCGTGCGCGCCGCACCTGGCGTGGTCGCGGTGTACACAGCCTCCGACATCCCGGGCACCAATGACTGCGGTCCGATCATCCACGACGACCCGATCCTGGCCGATGGCCTGGTGCAGTATGTCGGCCAGCCGATCTTCATCGTGGTCGCCGACTCGCATGCCAACGCCCGCCGTGCCGCCAAGCGCGGCGTGGTCGGCTACGAAGAGCTGCCGGCCATCCTGACGCCGCAGCAGGCCAAGGCTGCCGCCTCCTACGTGCTGCCGCCAATGAAGCTGCTGCGCGGCGATGCGCAGGCTGCGTTCGAGAAGGCGCCACACACGGTCAAGGGCCAGCTGTACGTCGGCGGCCAGGAACAGTTCTACCTTGAAGGCCAGATCGCCTATGCCATCCCGAAAGAGGGCAAGGGCATGCTGGTGCAATGCTCGACCCAGCACCCGAGCGAAATGCAGCACGTGGTGGCGCATGCGCTCGGCCTGCATTCGCACCATGTGACGGTGGAATGCCGCCGCATGGGAGGCGGATTTGGCGGCAAGGAATCGCAGTCCGCGCTGTGGGCCGCCGCGGCGGCGATCGCGGCGACGCGCACCGGCAAGCCGGTCAAGCTACGCGCCGACCGCGATGACGACATGATGGTCACCGGCAAGCGCCACTGCTTCTACTACGAGTACGAAGTGGGCTACGACGACGCGGGCCGCATCGTGGCTGCCAGGGTCGACATGACTTCGCGCGCAGGCTACTCGGCCGACCTGTCAGGGCCTGTTGCCACGCGCGCCGTCTGCCACTTCGACAATACCTACTACCTGTCTGACGTTGAAATCCATGCCGCCTGCGGCAAGACCAATACCCAGTCGAACACCGCTTTCCGCGGCTTCGGCGGCCCGCAGGGCGCCATCGCCATCGAATACGTGATCGACGAAATCGCGCGCAACCTGGGACAGGACCCGCTGGATATCCGCCGTCTCAACTTCTACGGCAAGACCGAGCGCAACGAAACGCCTTATGGCCAGGTGATCGTCGATAACGTCATCCACGAGCTGGTGGCGGAGCTGGAGCAAAGCAGCGAATACCGCGCACGCCGCGCTGCGGTGGCCGCGTACAACGCAAGCAGCCCGGTGCTGAAGCGCGGCGTGGCGCTGACGCCGGTCAAATTCGGCATCGCCTTCAATGTCACTCACCTGAACCAGGCGGGCGCGCTGGTGCACGTCTATGTCGACGGCTCGGTGCTGGTCAACCATGGCGGCACCGAGATGGGGCAGGGCATCAACACCAAGGTGCTGCAGGTGGTCGCGCACGAACTGGGCCTCGACCTGGAACGCGTGCGCATTACGGCAACCGATACCAGCAAGGTGGCGAATACCTCGGCCACGGCGGCGTCCACCGGCGCGGACCTGAACGGCAAGGCGGCGCAGGATGCGGCGCGCCAGATCCGCGAGCGGCTGGCGGCGTTTGCCGCGAAAACGCTGGGCGGCGAGGCGGCCGATGTGCGCTTCTTCGCCAACGAAATCCACGTGAACGGCCAGAGCGTGCCGTTCGAAGCGCTAGTGCAGAAGGCTTACCTGGCCCGCGTGCAGCTCTGGTCCGACGGCTACTATGCGACGCCGAACCTGCACTGGGACCCGAAGACCATGAGCGGCCACCCGTTCTCCTACTACGCTTACGGCGCCGCCGTGTCGGAAGTGGTGGTCGACACGCTGACCGGCGAGTGGAAGCTGCTGCGCGCCGACGCGCTGTACGATGCCGGCCAGTCGCTGAACCCGGCCATCGATATCGGCCAGGTGGAAGGCGCCTTCATCCAGGGCATGGGCTGGCTGACTACCGAGCAGCTGTGGTGGAACGGTGCCGGCAAGCTGATGACGCATGCGCCGTCCACTTACAAGATTCCCGGTATTTCCGATTGCCCGGAAGACTTCCGCGTCAAGCTGTTCCAGAACCGCAATGTGGAGGATTCGATCCATCGCTCGAAAGCGGTGGGCGAACCGCCGCTGCTGCTGCCGTTCTCGGTATTCTTTGCCATCCGCGATGCGATTTCCGCAGTTGGCGGGCATCGCTTCAATCCTCCGCTGAACGCCCCTGCGACCAGCGAAGAAATCCTGCGCGCCATCGCGGCGGTCGAAGGCGAATCACCTTCTGCGGCAGGCTGAAATGGCTGACTGGTTGACGCCAGCCGGGGAACCGGCGGTACTCGTCACGGTCGCGCGCGCCGAAGGTTCGGTGCCGCGCGAGGCGGGGACGCACATGCTGGTCACGGCCCGCGGGCAGTTCGACACTATCGGCGGCGGCCACCTGGAACACAAGGCCTTCGCCATCGCGCGCGAAATGATCGCCGCCCGCCGCGCCGGACGCGCGGTGGCGCCGCACCTGGAGCGCTTCCCGCTGGGCCCAAGCCTGGGCCAATGCTGCGGCGGCGTGGTCTGGCTGCTCTTCGAGACGGTAAGCGGCGGCCTGGAAGAGTCCATGGCGCAGCTGCGCCAGCGCCGCCGCCAGGACAGCTGCCGCATCAGCGCCATCGACGGCGAAGCGGAATGCCGGCTGGTGGACGAGCAGCACAAGGAAACGCATATCCACACCGATGCCGGCGGCCGCCGCTGGCTGGTCGATCCTGTCAAGCCGCCGCGCGCGCACCTGGTCCTGTTCGGCGCCGGCCACGTCGGCGCCGCGATCGTGCGCGCACTGGCCGAGCTGCCGTGCAGCGTGACATGGGTCGACGAGCGCGACGCCATGTTCCCGGCCGAAGTGCCAGGCAACGTCACGATCGAAGCCACCGACACGCCGGAAGCCTGCGTCGACGAGGCGCCCGACCATGCCAGCTACCTGGTGCTGACCCACAGCCACGCACTGGACTTGCAACTGAGCGAGGCGATCCTGCGCCGCCCCAGGGTCGGCTGGTTCGGCCTGATCGGCTCCAAGACCAAGCGCGCCCAGTTCACCTCGCGCCTCGAGGCGAAGGGCCTGAGCACGCAAAACATGGTATGCCCGATCGGCCTACCGGGTATCATCGACAAGGCGCCGGCGGTGATTGCCGCCTCGGTCGCCGCCCAATTACTGATGGTCTGGGAATCCCAGGCGAAAGACTAGCAATGAGCAAAACCTCCAGCGTGCAAGCCTACCGAGCAGGCTTGCTGCATTTTCACGCCGATCCGGCCTTCATCGAACACGCCCACGCCTGGCATGAGGACGGCCTGCTGATCGTGGCCGATGGCAAGGTACAGGCTGCGGGCGACTACGCCACGCTGGCGCCAACCCTGCCGCCCGGCACCGAAGTGAAGGACTGCCGCGGCAAGATCATCATGCCCGGTTTCATCGACAGCCACGTGCACTACCCGCAGACCGACATGATCGCCTCGCCGGCGCCCGGCCTGCTGCCGTGGCTCGAGCAATACACCTTCCCCACCGAGCGCCAGTTCGAAGACCCGGCGCATGGCGCCCAGGTGGCCGAGTTCTTCCTCGATGAGTTGCTGCGCAATGGCACCACGACTGCCATGGTCTACGGCACCGTGCACCCGCAATCGGTGGACGCCTTCTTCACCGCCAGCGAAAAGCGCGGGCTGCGCATGATCGCCGGCAAAGTCATGATGGACCGCCATTGCCCGGACTTCCTGTGCGACACCGCCGAACGCGGCGTCGAGGAAAGTGAAGCCCTGATCCAGCGCTGGCATAAGAAGGGGCGCTCGCTTTACGCCATCACGCCGCGCTTCGCCCCGACGTCGACGGAAACCCAGCTGCAACTGGCAGGCGAGCTGGCGCAGAAGTACCCCGACACCTTCCTGCAAACCCACGTCTCGGAGAACAAGGAAGAATGCGCCTGGGTCAAGACACTGTTCCCGCAGGCGCGCAGCTATCTCGACGTATACGACCGCTACGGCATGATGCGCCCGCGCGCCGTCTACGGTCACTGCATCTGGCTGGACGAAACCGATCGCGCGCGCATGGCCGAAGCGAAGGCCGCGGCCGCCGTGTGCCCGACCTCCAACCTGTTCCTTGGCTCCGGCCTGTTCGACTTCGAGCAGGCCGACAAGGCGGGCATGCTGCTGTCGCTGGCCACCGACGTCGGCGCGGGCACTTCGTTCAGCATGTTGCAAACGATGAATGAAGCCTATAAAGTAGCGCGCTTGAAGGGCAGCTACCTGCCTGCCATGCGCATGTTCTACCTGGCGACGCTGGGTGCCGCGCGCAGCCTGCACCTGGAAGACACGATCGGCAGTTTTGCCGCCGGCCGCGAAGCGGACTTTATCGTGATCGACCCGCAGGCCACGCCGCTGCTGGCACGCCGCAGCGCCAACACCGACAGCCTGGAAGAACAGCTGTTCGCCCTGGCGCTGCTGGGGGATGACCGCGCCGTAGCGGCGACCTATTCGGGCGGCCGCCTGGTGCATGCGCGCGGGCAGGGCTGACCGCCTCCACCACGCCTAGGAAAGAATATGCATAAGCCATTCAGCAGCCTCCTGCTTGCCGCCGCGGTATCCGCCGTCTTTGCCGCGCCGACGGCCGGCGCGGCATCGAACGCCGACATCACTGCGCGCCATTTCGCCTCGCTGGTCTCCGGCCCGGCGCCGAAGACGGCGGAACTGGCCATGTTCTTCAACAATATGCCGAAGGGCGGCGACCTGCATCACCATTACTCCGGCTCCATCTACGCCGAGCAGTACCTGGAATGGGTCGACAAGCTTGGCTACTGCGTCGACAAGACCAGCTGGAGCGTGCAGGCCGACAAGGCCGCGGACCGCAAGAACTGCGCGACCGCGGCACAACTCGAGCAGGACCCGGTAGCTTACCGCGCCCTCCTGCACAAGTGGTCCACCATGGACTTCTACAACCATAGCGAAGACCAGCTGGCGCCGGACCTGGCCTTCTTTACCACCTTCCCGCGCTTCAACGACGTGGCCTCGACCAATGGCAATGACGGCCAGAAGCGCCTGAAAGAGCGCGCGATCGCGGAAAACGTGGGCTATATCGAAACCGTGTTCGAGATCGCCCCCATCACTTTCGACGCCGAATTCGACGGCAAGCTGAACGATGAAGCGGCCTTCGCTGCCTACCTGGCCAAGCTGGAAGCCAGCCCGGCTTTCAACAAGGGCATCGCCGACTACAGCGCCTACGTCGATAGCAGCAGCGCCGGCATCGACGACGACAACTTCACCATGCGCTACCAGCCTTTCGTGCTGCGCTTCCTGTCGCCGTCGATCGTGTTCTCGCAGATGGCTGCCGGCTTCAAGATCGCTAGCCAGAATCCTAAAGTGGTGTCGGTGAACATTGTGGGCGCGGAGCATTACCCGGTCTCGATGCGCGACTACCACCTGCACATGCGCATGTATAAATTCCTGAGCGCCAAATACCCGAACGTGAAGCTGTCGCTGCACGCGGGCGAGCTGGCCCTGGGCCAGGTGCCGCCGGAAGGCCTGAAGTTCCACATCGCCGAAGCGATCGAGATCGCCGGCGCCCGCCGCATCGGCCATGGCATGGACATTGCCTACGAGCGCCAGCCGCTGGCCCTGTTGAAGAAGATGCGCGAGAAGAATATTCCGGTGGAAGTGAACCTGACTTCAAACGAATTCATCCTCGGTGTGAAAGGGGAGGCGCATCCGGTTAACATTTACCGCAAGTACGGCGTGCCGTTCGTGCTGTCGAGCGATGATACCGGCGTCAGCCGCAATACCCTGTCGAACGAATACCTGTTGTTCGCCAGCCGCTACAAGACCAGCTACGCCGAGGTCAAAAAGCTGTCATATGACAGCATTCGCTATGGTTTCCTGTCCGACGCCGATAAACAACGGTTGTTGAAACAACTCGACGGCCGTTTCGCCAAGTTCGAAGCCGACGTGGCAACTTCGCTGAAGTAAGCTCCTCTTTAGCCGTACTTGTGGCCCTTTCGCCACAAGTGCGCGCCTCCCTTACGCCGCCTGCAACCTTATAAAATTCTCCAGAGGCGTGCATTTCTTTATAATTCCGCCTTAACAGCCCCGGTAATTGCAGGAAAGCGTATAACGAACGGCAATTTATTTTCCCTACGTATAAATACGCAAGGGAAAATGAATTTGTGTTCAAACGCGGCTTTCAGGCATAGTTGACGGAAAGATACGTCTACTGCACTTGGGAAGTCCCGGTCGTCACACAAATGTCATATAGCTGTCGCACCCTTGTCATCAACGGTGCCTAAAATCGCTGGGCGGCTACTATTTTTGCAACATTAGTAAAAAGCGCAAATGCGGCAAGCAGCATGTTGCCGACATTTACCAATATTTTGTTCTCTTTTGGGGTATATCAATGATGAATCATAAACGGCTCCGGCTGACGCAAATCGCGTTTAGCCTGTCTCTCGTGTTTGCCGCTCCGGCATTCGCGCAGAACACGACTTCCGCCATCGGCGGTCGTATTTCTGCTGCTGACGGCAAGCCAGCAGCTGGCGCAACCGTTACCGTGCTGCACGTAGAGTCTGGCTCGGCAAGCAATGTCGTCACCGACAGCGAAGGCCGCTACATCGCACGCGGCCTGCGCGCCGGCGGTCCGTACACGATCACCATTACCAAGAACGGCGTTTCCGAAAAGCGTGAAAACGTCTACGTTGAAGTTGCTGAAACCGCTGCCGTGGACGCCACCATCGGCCAGGCCATGCAGACCGTGACCATCGCCGGCGCCAACGCCGCACGTGCCGAGAAGTTCTCGCGCACCAATATGGGCACGCAGACCTCGATCAGCGCTTCCGAACTGGCCATCCAGGGTTCGATCAACCGCAACTTGCAAGACTACGCCCGTGCCGACCCACGCGTTTCCCAGACCGACAAGGAACGTGGCGAAATGTCGATCGCCGGCCAGAACTCGCGCTTTAACTCGATGACCATCGACGGCGTGGCTGTGAACGACACCTTCGGCCTGGAAGCCAACGGTTCCCCAACCGCCAAGCAGCCGATCTCGATCGAAGCGATCCAGTCGGTGCAGGTGAACGTTGCCAACTACGACGTCACCCAGAAGGGCTACACCGGCGGCAACATCAACGCCGTGACCAAGTCCGGCACCAACAAGGTGAAGGGTTCGGTCTACTACGTGTTCCGTAACGACACCCTGGCAGGCGACCGCTACAACCTGTCGACCGATACCTACACCGCGCCGGCGCCGTTCAAGGAAACCACCAAGGGTGCAACCCTGGGCCTGCCGCTGATCAAGGACAAGCTGTTCCTGTTCGCCGGCTACGAGAAACTGGAATCGTCGCGCGCTGCGCCGCAGTTCGGCCCAATCGGTTCGAACATGACCAACGTCGGCATCACCCCGGACGCGATCGCCCAGGCACAAGACATTTCCAGGACCAAGTATGGCTTTGACGCCGGCACTTCGCAGATCCCTGAAGGCCTGGCAATGGACGTCACCGACAAGCTGGTCAAGCTGGACTGGAACATCAACGACGACCACCGCCTGATGGTGCGCTGGTCCAAGACCGCGCAGTCCGAACCGCAGTTCCCGGGCCTGAGCAATACCGGCCTGTCGCTGAACTCCTACTGGTACGCGCAACAGAAGACGATCGAGACCAAGGTAGCCCAGCTGTACTCCGACTGGACCCCGAACTTCTCGACCGAATTCAAGCTGTCCACCCGCGACTACGATTCCGTGCCAGCGGTGAACTCCACCCTGCCGTCGATCGCCCTGCAATTCTCCGGTCCTAACCCGGCCGGCACCCCATCGGCGGTGTCGACCGGCAACCGCTTCCTGAACTTCGGTACCGAGTTCTCGCGCCAGCGTAACGTGCTGGGCACCAAGACCCTGGACGCTTACCTGGGCGGCAACTTGGCGATGGGCGACCACCAGCTCAAGTTCGGCGGCGACCTGAACAAGAACGAAGTCACCAACGCCTTCCTGCAGGGCGTGTACGGTTCCTACACCTTCGCTTGCCTGAACAACGTGAGCTACGCATTCAATGGCAACAAGCCTCTCACTTCTTGTGGGGCTGCCACCAACGCGCAAATCACCGCTGCCGTGCTGGAGAACTACGCCAACGGTCGCCCATCGAGCTTCTCGGTGCAGGTGCCACAGGCTGGCCGCAGCTTCAACGACGCCATCGCCCACTTCACCTTGAAGTCCTATGGCCTGTTCCTGCAGGACACCTGGACTGTGAACGATCGCCTGAGCCTGATGGCCGGCGTGCGTGTCGACTACGCCGACCTGCCTGAGTCGCCGACCCTGAACGCCGCCGTGGCTGCTGCCCCAGTGCCGGGCACAGCTGCAACCCAGGGCCGCCAGACCGGTGGTTTCGGCCTGGACAACACCAACACCATCGATGGCCAGAAGCTGTTCCAGCCGCGCGTTGGCTTCAACTACAAGCTGAACACCGAGCGCCCAACCCAGATCCGCGGTGGCGCCGGCCTGTTCCAGGGCGCGGCCATGTCCGTATGGCTGGGCAACCCATACCAGAACAACGGCGTGGCCACCATGACCATCCAGTGCGGCAGCTCCTCGGTGACCTGCCCGACCGGCATCTTCACCCCGGACGTGAACAAGCAGCCGACATTGAACGGTGGTTCGCCGCCAGTTGCCAACGTCGATGTGCTTGCCAAAGGCCTGCGTCAGCCTTCCGTATGGAAAGCTAACATTGCCTTCGACACCGAACTGCCTTGGTACAACGTCGTATTCGGCGCAGAACTGCTGAAGCTGAAAACCAAAGACTCGATCTACTACCAGAACCTGAACCTGGGTGCTCCACAGAAGATCGGTACCGACGGCCGTCCGCTGTACTACACCGACAAGGCGCTGCAGCCAGGTTGCTGGTCTGCAACTGGCCTGACCACCACCAACGGCACCGCTCCAGGCAGCCCGCAGTGCTCTGGCGCACGCAGCAAGGCAAACAGCAATGACAAATACGGCAACGTACTGGTCGCCACCAACACCAAGGAAGGCGACAGCACCCTGGCGACCGTGTCCCTGAGCCGTCCGCTGCTGGGTGGCTTCGGCTGGTCGATGGCTTACACCTACACTGACGCCAAGGAAGTTTCGCCTCTGACCTCGTCGACCTCCGGCTCGAACTACGGTTCCCGTCCGGCTTTCAACCCGAACGAAGAAGTTGCCTCCAACTCCTCGTACCTGGTGAAGGATCGCTTCAATGCGATGATCAACTTCCGCAAGGCCTTCTTCGGCAACTACAATACCACCTTCGGCCTGTTCTATGAAGGCAAAACCGGCAAGCCATACAGCTGGACCTTCAACAACGACATGAACGGCGACGGCACCAACTCGAATGACCTGATGTACATTCCTTCGGCGCCGCGTTCGGGTGAAGTCATCTTCGTGGGCGACACTGCAACCAACCACGCCAATGAAGACCGCTTCTGGGCGACCGTTGACCAGTACCGCTCCCTGCGTAATGCCAAGGGCGGCGTCGTGAAGCGTAACGATTCGTTCGCTCCATGGACCCATTCCTTCGACGTGCGCGTGAAGCAGGAAATCCCTGGCCTGTTCGCAGGTAACAAGGCTTCCTTCACCTTCGACATCTTCAACGTCGGCAACCTGCTGAACAAGAAGTGGGGCCATATCAACGAAGTCGGCTTCAACTCCGCCGGCGGCCACGCTCGTTCCTTCGTGGACTTCGCAGGTGTTGATCCAGCTACCGGCAAGTACGTGTACCGCGTGCGCGATTCCGTGGAAGACTACGAAGTTCGCCAGGTCAAGGGCGAGTCGCAGTGGGCCATCCAGGCAACCCTGCGCTACGAGTTCTAAGCTTGAGTGTATGAAGCAGAAACGGGCCGCAAGGCCCGTTTTTTTTGTGCGTAACATATCGTTTCCCGATATGCGCCATGAGCAGCGGGACCTGTACAATCTCCTTTTATCCAGAACGATTCCCATGAAGCCTTTCCTGCGTCCACTGGCCTTGGCGGCCTTGCTGGCTGGCTGCGCAACGCAGCGTCCCGATAACCAGGTCGAGTTGACCCTGGTAGGCCTGAATGACCTGCACGGCCACCTGGAAGCTTCGCGTTTCGATGACGCCGCCAAGGCCGGCGGCATCGATGCGGTGGCCGCCACGGTACAGGCTTGGCGCAAGGAAGATCCGGACCTGGTGGTGGTCGGTGCCGGCGACATGATTGGCGCCAGCCCGGCCATGTCGGCGATGTTCGCCGACGAGCCGACCATCCAGGCCCTGAACCTGCTCGGCATGCGCGCCACTTCGGTCGGCAACCATGAATTCGACGCCGGCCGCGTGGAGCTGCTGCGCCAGGCCAGGGGTGGCTGCGCAAATTCGCCTCGTCCCGAGAAAGCCTGCAAATTCAACCCATCCTGGGATGGCGCCAGGTTCAGCTACTTGGCCGCCAACGTGATCGACACCCGCACCAACCAGACCTTGCTGCCTGCCTACCGCATCGATGAGGTGAAAGGCGTGAAGGTGGCCTTCATCGGCACCGTGCTGAAAGACACACCGGAACTGGTGGCCGCGGGCGGCATCAGCGGCCTGCAATTCATCGACGAGGCGCAGGCGGTCAATCGCCTGCTGCCGGAACTGCGCGCGCAAGGTGCGACGGTCTTCGTGGTGCTGATCCACCAGGGCGGCCATTCCAAGGCTCGCTACGACCAGCAATATTGCAACGACCTCGATGGCGACATCGCCGACGTGGTCAAGCGCCTCGACCCCGCCATACGGCTGGTGGTGAGCGGGCATTCGCACACTGGCTACCTGTGCCGGGTGGACGGCAAGCTGGTGACGCAGGCTGAAAAGTTCGGCCATATGCTGTCGCGCATCTCGCTGGTGGTGGACCGCCAGACCGGCGCCGTGGTCGACGCCAGTGCACGCAATATCTTGGTGGAGCCGGGTAAATATGCCGGCATGCCGGAAGTGGATGCGCTGCTCGCTTCAGTGCGCGCACGCAGCAGCGATGAGCTGAACAAGCCCGTGGCGAAGATCGCCGTGCCTTCGATCAGCAAGCAGTTGATGCCGAATGCAGACGAATCGCCGCTGGGCCAGGTGGTGGCGGACGCCATCCTCGCATCGGCCCGCAAATGGGGCGCGCAGATTGCATTCACCAATACCGGCGGCATCCGCACCACGCTCGAAGCCGGTGCCGACAAAGTGGTGAGCGTGGCGCAAACCCAGGTTGTGCTGCCGTTCGGGAATGAAATCGTGGTGATGAACCTGACTGGCGCGCAAATCCTGGCGCTGCTGGAAGGGCAATGGAACGGCAGCGAGGCCGACAAGCGCGGCTTGCTGCAGGTGTCGGAAGGCTTCACCTATTCCTGGGATACCCGCAAGCCGAAGGGCCAGCGCATCGTGCGCGACAGCGTCAAGCTGAATGGCGCGCCGATCGATGAAGGCGCCAGCTACCGCGTGGCGGTCTATAACTTCCTGGCCGAAGGCAACGACGGCTTCGTGACTTTCCGCCAGGGCAGCAACCAGGCGGCGACCGGCGTGCGCGATGTCGATTCGCTGCGCGGCTACCTGGTGCGCCTGGAGCAGGACAACAAGCCGGCCGGCACTTACGGAGCCGTTCCGCGCATCATTCGCATCAAGTAAGGAAAGGAAGGCTATGCGCCGCTATCTCCTCGCAGCCGCACTGGCTACATGTTTCACTAGCGCCCACGCGGCTTTCCAGATCCCCGGCTTTGAACTGGTGCAGACCGCGCCGGTTGAAACCACGCTGAAGAGCGACGACCTGCGCGGTCCCGCCGAGGTCTGGACCGAGTTGTTCGACAACGCGAAATCGGAAATCTGCATCGGCCAGTTCTACATCGCAAGCGAGCCGGGCTCGCCGTTCGAGAAGGTGATCGAGCGTCTGGAAGCGGCCGGCAAGCGCGGCGTGAAAATCCGCTTCCTGATCGACAAGAAGGGCGTGACGGGCCTGTCCGACAAGGCCACCGTGGAACGCGTGCACGCCATCCCGAACCTCGAGATGCGCGTACTGGACGTCAGCCAGCTCACAGGCAACGGCATCATTCATGCCAAATACCTGACCGTGGACCGCAAGCAGGCCTTTATCGGCAGCCAGAATTTCGACTGGCGTGCGTTCACGCACATCCACGAAACCGGCTTGCGCATCAGCGATGCCCGGATCGTCGGCCAGGTGCAGGCGATCTTCGAGCAGGACTGGTCCGCGCAAGCGGCCCTGGCCGCCGGCAAGACGGTCGCGCCGCTGCAAGCCAAGGCCCCCATCCTGGCCAGCGCGCCCGCGGCCGCCACCCTGGCGTCGACGCTGCCGGCTGAGGCCAATTTCCTGGTCGCGAGCCCGGCCGGCTTCAACCCGGCCGGCGTGCCCGATTCGGAAGTCGTGTTGCCGGCGCTGTTGGCCGACGCGAAACAGGAAATCCGCGTTTCGATGCTGGACTACGCGCCATTGAGCTACGGCCCGAACGGCACGCGCCCGTTCTACGCGGTCGTCGACAATGCGCTGCGCGCCGCCGCCACGCGCGGGGTCAAGGTCAAGCTGCTGGTGTCCAACTGGAACCTCGAGGCGCCTGCCATCCAGCACCTGAAATCTCTGGCCATGCTGCCGAACGTGGAAGCGCGCATCGTAACGATTCCGAAAGCCTCCACCGGCTTCATTCCATTTGCCCGCGTATGGCATAGCAAGACCCTGGTCATCGACGGCAAGCTGGCATGGGTCGGCACCAGCAACTGGGCCGGCGGCTATTTCGACCTGTCGCGCAATATGGAAGTGGTGATGCGCAACGAAGCCATGGCCAAGCGCCTGTATGCGCTGCAGGAGCAGGCCTGGATCTCGCAGTATGCAGAGCCGCTGGACGTCAGCAAGAACTACCCGAAACCGAACAAAGGCAAAGAAGAATGAAGAAACTCGCATTGATCGCGGCGCTGTCCGGCGCCTTCCTGTCCCCCAACGCCATGGCCTGGGGTAACGCAGGCCACCGCATCGTTGGCGCGATCGCGGATAATCTGATCAAGGGCTCCAACGCGGAGAAGCAGGTCAAGGCCCTGCTGCAACCGGGAGAAGACCTGGAAAAGATCGCCAACTGGGCTGACTGCGTGAAGGGCACTTTCTGCGGCCCGCAGACGCAGGAAATGAACGATTACGTGGCGGCGCATCCCAAGCACAGCGAATACCACTACACCGACGTGCCGTTCCAGCTGACCGAATACCACCTGCACGGCGCGGGCACGTCTGAACATGACGTGGTGCAGGTACTGCAGCAATGCATCGCCACCTTGCAGGGCAAGGGCGACGGCAAGTTCACGCCGCGCCAGGCGCTGCTGATCCTGACCCACCTGGCCGGCGATATCCACCAGCCGCTGCATGTTGGCGCGGCCTTCGTCGACAAGGAAGGCAAGTTCGTGGTGCCGAAGTCCGACAAGGAAATCGACTCCCTGAACATCTTCGATTCGCGCGGCGGCAACAACCTGCAGATGGATGAAGCGGCACTGGCCGCGGCCAGCGCCAAGAGCGGCATCCCCGCTGGCGACGAGGCTCCATCCAAGTACCCGACCAAGCCGTTCCACTCCTATTGGGACACCACGGTAGTCGACTACGCCATGCGCCGCAGCAGCATGCGCACGGTGGACAAGTTCAGCCAATGGGCGATCGACGGCAAACCGGTCGTCACGCTGCCGAAGGGCGAGGCGATCACCTGGCCCGCGCAATGGGCCAACGATTCGCTGGTGGCCGCCAAGCAGGCTTACGCCGACGTCAAAGTGGGCGTGGCCAGCAAGCAGACCAGCCGCAACGGCGAGAGCTACACCGTGTGGGCGATGACCGTGCCGGACAGCTATCCAGTGCCATCGTCCGCCCTCGCGCGCGAGCAGTTGATCAAGGGCGGCTACAACCTGGCCGGCCTGCTGCAAAAGATCTGGCCATAAAGCCGTAGACGATGGCCTCCCAGCTCCCACCGAATACCCGGCTTCCTGCCAGTATCTGGGTGCTGGGGCTGGTAAGCATGCTGATGGACATTTCATCGGAAATGATCCACAGCCTGCTTCCCCTGTTCATGGTCGGAACGCTCGGCGCTAGCGGCCTGGCAGTGGGCATCCTGGAAGGCCTGGCGGAAGCCACAGCGCTGTGCGTGAAAGTATTTTCTGGCGCATTGAGCGACTACCTTGGCAAGCGCAAACTGCTGGTCGCTTGCGGCTACGGCCTGGCCGCCCTGTCGAAGCCCTTGTTTGCCATCGCAGGTTCGATGCCGGTGGTTGCCACGGCCCGCCTGCTGGACCGGATGGGAAAGGGCATTCGCGGCGCGCCGCGCGACGCCATGCTTGCCGACCTGGCGCCTCAGTCCATGCGCGGAGCGGCATTTGGTTTGCGCCAAGCCCTGGACACCGTGGGCGCCTGTGCCGGCCCCTTGCTTGCATCGGGCTTGATGCTGTTGTGGGCGAATGACTTCAGAAAAGTGTTCTGGATCGCGGCGATTCCAGCTTCGCTTTCCGTGTTGCTGCTGTTCGTGGGGGTACGTGAACCGGGTGCAAAGCATGGCCGGGAGCGCGTCAATCCTCTGCGCCGCGACCAGTTGCGCCAGTTGGACCGGCAATTCTGGTGGCTGGCAGCCCTGGGCGTATTGTTCATGCTGGCCCGCTTTAGCGAAGCGTTCCTGGTCTTGCGCGCACAGGAGCGCGGCATGGCCCTGCAACAGGTCCCGCTGGTGATGGGGGCGATGAGTTTCGTCTACGCTCTGAGCGCCTATCCGTTCGGTCAATTGGCGGATCGACTGAGCGGCTCGCGCCTGCTTGCGATCGGGCTGCTGGTATTGGTTGCCGCCGATGCCGTGCTGGCGTCGGCCAAAGGCTGGCAGGGTGTGATCGCAGGCGTATTGCTGTGGGGGCTGCACATGGGCATGACGCAAGGATTGCTGTCGGCGATGGTGGCCAATGCTGCGCCGGCGCATTTGCGCGGTACGGCTTTCGGCCTGTTCAACCTGGCCAGCGGTGCGGCATTGCTGGCGTCGAGTGCGTTCGCAGGCTGGCTGTGGGATTGCTTTGGCCCTGCCGTCACTTTCGGCGCAGGCGCGGTGTTTGCCTTGCTGGCGCTTGCGGTGCTGCCCTTCTTGCCGCGCCGCCCCCAGTCTAGGGCTTGAACCACAATTCGCTGCGCTGGAGCGGGGTGTCCGGCGGCAGTGCCGGGTTTGGCAGCTCAATGATGCGCCGCGATGCGATCCGGGCCCGCTCGACCAGCGGGCCTTTGTGTTTGTTGAACAGCGCTATGAGCGAGCCGTCTTTAACCATCATCTCCATGCCGGTCCTGATCCGCTCGGCGAGCCTGTCGCCGGCCGCATCGCGCCGGACGAAGAAGTAGCGGGGCAGGGGGTAACGCAGCATCAGGGTGGGTTCGATCACGATGTCCGTGTGCTGCTTGCGGATCGCGTCATATTCGTTCGGCGCCTCGTCCAGTGCGCGAGGGAAAAAATCGAAACGTCCCGCCTCCAGCATGCCAAACAGGCTGCCGGGGCGGGGGGATTCCACCACGACGATGCCGGCCGCCGACAGCACGGCAGAATCGATCCAGCCCTGGCCCTGGCCGGCGCTCAGGTGCCGCAAGTCTTCCAGCGTGCGGATCGTCGCGAAGCGCGGCAAGTCGGCTTTGCGTACCAACAGCAAGCGCATGCCCATCAGGCCCCGGTCGATCGGGATGCGCACCGGCTGGAACTGCGTTTCCAGGTCGCGCTGGGTGGCGCGGGCAATGATGTTGATGGAACCGTTGCTGCGGCCCAGCTCCTGGAGCATGCGCGGCACGGATACCGGCTCATTCGATGGCGCCAGGGTAAAGGGACCGTATTTTCCGGACGTCTTTTCCAGGGCTGCGCGCAAGACGACCCAGTCGAAACCCTTGCTGGTGTCGAGTATGGAGAAATAGCGGGGATATACCACCTGCATAGGCGGGCTGTCGTGCGCCCGTGCCGGCAATCCCAGTGAGCAAATTGCCGCAGGCAATAATTTGAGCAAGAGCCAGTTGCGCCGGTTCATCAGAAACTCCTTGGTCTATGCAATATAGACCTCCGGCATCCTCGGCACAACAGTGATCCGTGTTGCGCACGGCATACCGGCTGGGCTCGCTCCATGCCAGCCTGCTGTTAGCATCAAAGCTCGGTTTTCACGAGGGAGGGCATCATGGCACGCAAACTTGGTTTGGCGCTGGCTCTTGCTTGCGCCGCTGGCAGCGCTTGGGCTGACGAATGGCGATTCAGTTACACGGGTTTTAACGAGAATGGCGTGTTCCAGCAAGACGCGCGGGTCGATGGCGGCTTTCGGGGCACGGACATGGATCTCGATGGCGTCATTTCCCTGCCGGAGCTGACCTCGTTGTCTATCGCGGGGCGCGATTACCTGGATGGATGCCTGAGCCTGAGCGACCCGTACTTCCGCTGTGAGATTGGGGCATTCAGTTATAAGTTGACCGGGCAATTGACGATCGATGCCAATTGGTGGGGCAATGACGAGGCGTTCTCCGGCTGGGGCGGGGGCTTTCGCACGGGAGATCAATACTCGCAATGGAGCTATGGATGGGAAGACTGGAGCCGCACCTGGTACTGGAGCAGCCAGACTGTTTTCGGCATCACGCCAGCCCCGATTCCGGAACCTGCGGCGGGACTGATGCTGCTGGCGGGGTTGGCGACCCTGGCCGGCCTGGGCCGGCGCAGGGTAGAGGAGGGTGCGCTTAGCGCGACTTGACGAACGGTACGCCGATGGCTTTCGGCGCCACCGACTTGGCCATCAGGCCGGCCAGCACAATCACGGTGACAACGTAAGGCACCATCTGGATCAGTGCGCCCGGAATGCGGCCGATCACCGGCAGGTCCACGCCTTCGAGCTGGATCTGCACGGCGCCGAAGAAGCCGAACATCAGGCAGCCCAGGAAGGTGTACACCGGACGCCAGTTGCCGAACACCATGGCGGTCAGCGCCAGGTAGCCGGCACCGGCCGACATATCACGCAGGAAGAAGCCCGATTGCACGATGGCCAGGTAGGCGCCAGAGAAGGAGCACAGTATGCCGGCGATCAGCATGGCGGCGTAACGGGTGCGCTCAACGGACACGCCGGCCGCGTCGGCTGCGTGCGGGTTCTCGCCGCAAGCGCGCAGGCGCAGGCCGAAGCGCGAGTGATACAGGAACCAGTGCACCAGCGGCACCAGGATGAAGGCCAGGTAGACCAGCACGGAATGGCCGCCAATCAGCTTGGTGTAGAACCAGCCAAGGAAAGGCACGTCAGCCACGGCGGCGCTGCCAGGCAGCACCACGTCGAACAGGCGCGCGTCGCCCAGGTCAGGGGTGCGGCCGCCTTGCTGGAAGAAATACTGCGCGACCACGAAGGTCAGGCCGCTCATGGCGATATTGATCGCGATGCCGCCCACGAGCTGGTTGCCCTTCTGGGTGACGGCGACAAAACCTTGCAGCATGGCCAGGACGACGGATACACCCATGCCGGCGAGGACGCCAAGCCATGGGCTGCGTGTTGTGAAAGCGACGGCAGCCGATACGAAGGCAGAGGCCAGGATTTTGCCTTCCAGGCCGATGTCGATCACGCCGGAACGTTCCGCAAACAGGCCGGCCATGGCGGCGAAAATCAGCACCGGCGCATTGCGCACGGTGGAGACGAGAATGGAGCCCAGGTGGAGATCTTCGAAAGTCATGGTCTTAACCTTTGCGTGCTTTGAGCAGCTTGATGATGGCCGGGGCGTACAGGTATTCCATCGCACCGCAGAACAGGATGATCAGGCCCTGGATGAAAATGAAGGTTTCGGTCGGAATGTTCGGTTTTTCCAGCGACAGGTCGAAACCACCCTGGGTCAAGGCGCCAAACAGGATGGACGACAGGAGGATGCCTACCGGGTGCTGGCGGCCCATCAGGGCAATAGCGATGCCGACGAAGCCCGCGCCGCCAACAAAGTTAAGCGACAGGTAGTGGGTCGAGCCCATGATGGAGTTGACTGCGCCCAGTCCGGCCAGTGCGCCCGAGATCAGCATGACGAGGATGATCATGGCGCTGATCTTGACGCCGGCGTAGTGGGCCGCATGCTGGTTCAGGCCCAGCGCGCGGATCTTGTAACCCCAGGCCGAGCGCCACATGACAACGCCGTAGATGACCAGCGCGATAATGGCGAAGAAGAAGCCGATGTTGAGCGGGGTCTCGCCCAGGATCGGGAACCAGGCGTTCAGGCGCGGCATTTCGGCAGCGGCAGAGAACACGCGCGAGGCGGTATTCTGCTCGCCGGCCGGGATCAGGTACTTGACGATGATGAAGTTCATCAGCGAGGCGCAGATGAAGTTGAACATGATCGTGGTCACGACGATGTGCGAGCCGCGCTTGGCTTGCAGGTAGCCGGGAATGAAGGCCCACAGGGCGCCGAACAGGGCGGCGCCGATGATGCCTGCCGGGATCAGCAGGTACCATGGCAGGGATGCGTCAAAGGCCAGCATGGCCAGCGTCACGCCAAGGCCGCCGAAATACATCTGGCCTTCGGCGCCGATGTTGAACAGGCCGGCCTGCATGGCGATCGACACGGCCAGGCCGGTGAACACCAGGGTGGAGGCGTAGAACAGCGTGTAGCTCAGGCCTTCCGGGTTAATGATGGCGCTGTTGATCAGGATCTGCATCGACTCCAGCGGATCTTCGCCCATCAGGTGGATCGCCAGGGCGGCCACCAGCAAGGCGGACAGCAGGTTCAGGATGGGCAGGACAAGGCCGGTTGCCCAGCGTGGCATATCGTTCGTGGTCATGATCAGTGCTTATGCATGCCACCCATCAGCAAGCCGATGCGGGTGGTGTCGAATTCGTCGATTTTCAGTTCGCCGGTAATTTTGCCGCCGCACATCACGAGGATGCGGTCGGCCAGGGCGCGTACTTCTTCCAGTTCCACCGATACCAGCAGGATCGCCACGCCCTGGTCGCGCAGGGCCAGCAGCTGGGTGTGGATGGATTCGATGGTGCCGATGTCCACGCCGCGGGTCGGCTGGCCGACCAGCATCAGCTTCGGCTTGGCCAGCACTTCGCGCGCGATCACCACCTTCTGCTGGTTACCGCCGGAGAGCAAGCCAATGCGCAGGTCCGGATTGGCCGGGCGCACGTCGAACTCTTTCATCAGGCCGGCGCAGCGTTGTGCGATGCCTTTGAAGTCGATCAGGCCCCATTTGTTCTTGACCTTGTCCTGGTAGCCGAAGAAGGTGTTCTGCATGACCGAGAAAGCCTTGATCACGCCGTCGCGCAGGCGGTCTTCCGGCACATGGCCGATGCCCAGTTCACGGAATTTGGTCGGCAGGCCGTCGGCATCCCCGCGTTTCGGGAAGGGCAGGGCCTTGCCTTCGAAGTCCACTTCCCCGGAGGTCGGCAGCTTCATGCCGGAGAGGATTTCCATCAGCTCGGACTGGCCGTTGCCGGACACGCCAGCAATCGCCACGATCTCGCCGGCGCGCAGGGTGAAGTTGATATCCTGCAGCAGCTTGACGCCGTTGTCGTCGGACAGCTGCAGGTTCTTCACTTCCAGCACGGCCTTGCCTGGATTGTATTCACCGCGCGGCAGGTTGTTCTCGATCGGACGGCCCACCATCATCTGGGCCAGTTCTTCCTTGGTGGTATCGGCAGTCTGCACCGCACCCACTACACGGCCGCCGCGCATCACGGTAACCGTGTCGGTGATGTCCTTGATCTCCTGCAGTTTGTGGGTGATCAGGATGATGGTCTTGCCCTGTTCCTTGAACAGCTTCAAGATCTCGAACAGCGATTCGGTCTCCTGGGCGGTCAGCACGGCGGTCGGCTCGTCCAGGATCAGGATGTTGGCCGAACGGTAGATCTGCTTCAGGATCTCGACGCGCTGCTGGGCGCCCACCGACAGGTCGTGGATGGTGGCCAGCGGGTCGACGTCCAGGCGATAGCGGTCGCAGATTTCGCGCAGCTTTTTCTCGACGGCGGCGCGGTGCTCGCGCAGGCGGAAGCCGCCTTCGCTGCCCAGCATCACGTTATCGAGCACGGTCATGTTCTCGACCAGCATGAAGTGCTGGTGCACCATGCCGATGCCAAGGCGGATCGCTTCGTGGGAATTGTGGATGTGCTGCACCTTACCGTCCAGCAGGATCTCACCGCCATCTGCGCGGTAATAGCCGTAAAGGATGCTCATCAAGGTCGACTTGCCGGCGCCGTTCTCACCCACCAGGCCATGGATGGCCCCTTTGGCGATGGAGAAACTGACGTCCGTATTCGCCTTCACCGCCCCAAAGTGCTTGGATATATTGCGGAATTCAACTGCTGGCGTCATAAGGATTTTCGGGTCTTATTTACTGAAAAACGCGCCGGACGGGATTCCCCGTCGGCGCGTTCTTTTTATTGGAACTGCTGGTTAGGCCGGGCAGGCGGCGTTGGTGGTGCGGATGTCGATGACCTTGATCTTGCCATCGATGATGTCCTTGCGCGCGCCCATGACCTTTTTCTCGATCTCAGGCGTGATCACCTTGCGGTTGTTCTCGTCCAGCGCCCAGTCCACACCCCCTTCCTTCAGGCCTTTGGCGGTCACGCCGGCTTTCCAGGTGCCGTTCTTCATTTGCATGAAGGAATCGTACACGGCATTGTCCACGCGCTTGACCATGGAGGTCAGCACGGAGCCTGGGTACAGGTGGTTCTGGTTGGAATCCACGCCGATCGACAGCTTGCCTTTTTCCTTGGCAGTCTGCAGGGTGCCCATGCCGGAACCGCCGGCCACGGCGAACACTACGTCCACGCCGCGGTCAAACTGGGCACGCGCCAGCTCGCCGCCCTTGGCAGGGTCGTTCCAGGCGGCGGAGGTGGTGCCGACCATGTTCGAGATCACTTCGGTTTTCTTGTCTGTAGCTTTGGCGCCCTGGGCATAGCCGCAGGCGAAGGTACGGATCAGCGGAATGTCGATGCCGCCAATGAAGCCCAGCTTTTTGGTCTTGGAGGCCATGGCAGCAGCCACGCCGACCAGGTAAGAACCTTCTTCTTCCTTGAACGTCACGGAATTGACGTTATTGCCCTGTGCAACGCCGTCGATCAGGACGAAGCGGACTTTCGGGAATTCCTTGGCGACTTTTTGCACCGCCTGGGTCTGGGCGAAGCCGATCGAAGCGATCAGGTCCAGGTTCTTGCGGGCCAGGCCGCGCAGCACCTGCTCAGCCTGGGTATCGCTGCTGGCTTGCACTTCAATGAATTTGATGCCGGTTTCTTTCTGGAAGCGCGAAGCGCCTTCAAAAGCGGACTGGTTGAACGACTTGTCGAACTTGCCGCCAGCGTCGTACACGATGCCCAGCTTCGGATCAGCCGCGTTTGCGCTGGCTGCTACCGCAACTGCGGCGATCATCATGCTAAGTTGTTTGATTTTCATGTAAGGGCTCCGTCGAAGATCGTTATTGTATATTTTTATGGAGTGCCTAGTTCCGCTTTTTCGCGCCAATCCACGCCACGGCACCTTGTAGCTTGCCAACAACGCACAAATGCAAATTTTGTACATGTACCCTTGATTAATTCTTGGGCACGTAATCAAACTGCAAACACATCTTCCTGCAGTCGAATCCGCTTCTCACGGCATGGATTCGTGCGTCACTACTATGCAGTAGGCGCTATATGTATGGCAAATACGTTTTTGCTTACTTATTTATATGCAAGTCAACTAAATGTAGGGTTTCTCGTAAGTAAGAGAAGGCAATTGCTTTCGTGTTAGCATTCGCGCCATTGCAACATTACGTTACTTTTCTTTTAAAGATTGGAACAACGGGTATGGATAAACGCCTCAAGCACTCCCTGATCGCCCTGGCCGTGGCCAGCGCGTTTCCCCTTCATGGCGCGATTGCGCAAGAAGCTACGACCACCACCGAAGAAGTGAAGAAGCCGGGCCAGCTGGAGACCGTGATTGTTACGGCACAGCGCCGCGCTGAAAACATCAAGGATGTGCCGATGGCGATCGCCACCCTGAAGGGCGAGAAGCTGGACGTGCTGACTTCCGGCGGCCAGGACATCCGTTTCCTGAACGGCCGTTCGCCATCCGTTTCCGTGGAGTCCGACTATGGCCGTACTTTCCCGCGTTTCTATATCCGCGGCCTGGGCAATACCGACTTCGACCTGAACGCCTCCCAGCCGGTTGGCCTGGTGATGGACGACATCGTGCAGGAAAACCCGATGCTGAAGGGCTTCCCCGTGTTCGACGTGGACCAGGTGGAAGTGCTGCGCGGCCCGCAAGGCACCCTGTTCGGCCGTAACTCCCCGGCCGGCGTGATCAAGTTCGATTCCGCCAAGCCGGTGTTCCGCCAGGAAGGCTATGTCAACGTCGGCATCGGCAAGGACCGCGTGCGCAACTATGAAGGCGCATACAACTTCCCGATCAACGACGTGCTGGCCACCCGCATCTCGCTGCAATCGCAACACCGCGGCAACCGCGTTCATAACGACCGTCCGGGCGCGCCGACCACCGATTTCGAAGGCTACAAGGACAATGCCGGTCGTATCCAGTTCCTGCTGAAGCCTAATAAAGACTTCAGCGCGCTGTTGAACGTGCACGGCCGCGACATGGACGGCAATGCCACCCTGTTCCGCGCCAATATCCTGAAGAAGGGCACCAATGAGCTGGTCGACAACTTCGACTACAAGTCCTACCCGACTGATGGCGGCAACGAGCAGCACCTGAAGAACAAAGGCGCCAACCTGCGCCTGCGCTGGGATACCCCGGGGCTGACCTTCCACTCGATCACTGGCTACGAAAAGCTGGAATTCTTCAGCCGCGGCGACGTGGACGGCGGCTTTGGCGCTTCCTTCCACCCTCCGATGGGTCCAGGCTTCATTCCATTCCCGGTCGAAACCGCCGACCTGATTCCTGACCATAAGCAGTTGTCGCAGGAATTCCGCGTCGAGTCCAATTACAAAGGCCCACTGCAGTGGATCGCCGGCGTATTCTACTTCGACGAGCATATCCAGATCGATTCGATCTCCTTCGATTCCTTCACCGCAGGTAACCCGCAAAACGCCGCGTACGCGACCCAGCAGCAGGACGCCAAGTCGTACGCCGCCTTCGGTACCATTAACTACACCGTGTCGGATGCGTTCAAGCTGCGCGCTGGCGTGCGCTACACCAAGGACAAGAAGGATTTTGTGGCCACTCGCGTCGAGCCGCTGCTGCCACCTCCTAATGTAGCGACCAATTACCTGAACGACACCTCGAACAACGTGAGCTGGGACCTGAGCGGTACCTACACCTTGAACAAGGACACCAACCTGTTCGGCCGCGTCGCCACTGGCTACCGCGCGCCTTCCATGCAGGGCCGCTTGTTCGACTTGACGTCCAAGCCATCGCAAGCTGACGCTGAAAAAGCGCTGTCCGTGGAATTCGGTGTCAAGCAGGACCTGTTCGACCGCCGCGCGCGCATGTCGGCCACCGTCTTCAACTATCGCGTGAAGGACAAGCAGCTCACCGCAGGCTCCGGCACCGTGAACATGAACCAGTTGATCAACGCTGACAAAGTCACTGGCCGCGGCGTGGAACTGGACCTGCAAGCCAACCTGAGCGATGCATGGGCCGTGACCTTCGGCACCAGCTACAACGACACCAAGATCAAGGACGCAGACCTGTTCGTCCAGTCCTGCGGCGGCGGTTGCACCCCGCTGGATCCACGTATCGAGTTCAAGGATGCCAACGGCAACGTGATCGGCAGCGCAGCCCTCATCAACGGCAATCCGCTGCCGCGTGCACCGAAGTGGCAGCACAACTTCACCCTGCGCTACAGCCAGCCGCTGGGCGATGGCGAGATCTACGCTTATACCGACTGGGCATACCGTACCTCGTACAACTTCTTCCTGTACGAAGCGACCGAGTACAAGGCCAAGGAACTGCTGGAAGGCGGCCTGCGCGTGGGTTATCGCTGGAACGACGGCAAGTATGAGCTGGCCGCCTACGGCCGCAACATCACCAACCGCATCCAGTCCCTGGGCGCGATCGACTTCAACAACCTGACCGGCATCGTCAACGAACCGCGCACCTACGGCGTGCAGTTCAAGGCGAACTTCTGATCGGAAGATCGCCCTCGCAAGACGCGCACTTCGGTGCGCGTTTTTTTTTTGTATCATGTGGCCTGCCTCGGGGGGAGGATTGATGCAAACTGCTGTCAATATGTGGCCGCTGCTTGGCGTGGCCGTGATCGTACTTGGATTCCTGTTGCGGCTGCACCCGGTTCTGGTGGTTGTCGCGGCGTGTTTCACTACCGGTTTTGCTGCGTTCATGCCGGTCGAAGCGCTGCTTGCCTCGCTTGGCACGGCCTTCGTCAGGACGCGCAACCTGCCGATGATCTACCTGCTGCCATTGGCGGCAATCGGCTTGCTGGAGCGTTTTGGTTTGCGCGAGCATGCGCAGTCGGCCGTAGCGCGCATGCGCTCGGCGACGGCTGGGCGGCTGCTGATTGTTTATCTCGGGGTTCGCGAGCTTTCCGCCGCGATGGGTCTGACCTCGCTGGGCGGCCATCCAAACATGGTGCGGCCGGTCGTTGCGCCGATGGCGGAAGGAGCAGCGCAGCTTCGCAACCCCGAACTCAGCGACGATCAACGCCAGCGGGTTCGCGCCATGGCTGCTGCCACCGACAACGTAGGGCTGTTCTTCGGCGAAGATATATTTGTCGCTTTCGGCGCCATCGTTCTGATGCAGACCGTGCTGCGCGCTGAAGGTATCGAGGTCGATCCTTTGCATATGGCACTGTGGGGCATCCCGACTGCCATCAGCGCCTTCATCATCCACGCCTGGCGGCTGCGCCGGCTGGACCGCTACCTGGCGCCAACAGGCGGGGGCGCTGCATGATCATCCGCGTCGAATACTTCTATTTCCTGCTGGGCGTCATGCTGGCGCTGGTTGCCCTGATGTCCTTCCGCGACCGCACGAACCCGCGCCGCTGGACCACGGGCCTGTTCTGGACCTTTTATGCGACGGTCTACCTGGTTGGCGAGCGCTTGCCGCCGGCCATGGTGGGCCTGGCGATGATCGTGATGGCGTTGCTGGCTGGCTTCGGCGGCGTCAGGAGCGGCAAGCCGGACGTGTTGCCGGACGGCGCGCGCCAGGCTAGCGCCGCGCGGCTCGGGCACAGGCTGTTCGTGCCTGCGCTGGTGATACCGGCCGTGACGATGGCCGGTTCCACCCTGCTCAAGGACGTGCACATTGGTGAGTTGTTTGTACTGGATCCGAAACACCTCACGCTGGTCAGCCTTGGCTGCGCGGCCGTGATCGCGGTCGGCGTGGCCTGCTGGCTGACGCGCTCCACGCCGCTACAGGCCGGCCGCGAATCTCGCCGCCTGATCGATGCCATGAGCTGGATGATCGTGCTGCCGCACATGTTGGCAGTGCTTGGCCTGTTGTTCAGCGAGGCAGGCGTTGGCAAGGCAGTGGCACAGGTGACGACGACTTATATTGGCCTCGATTCGAAACTGGTGGCCGTGGCGGTGTACTGTGTCGGCATGGCGTTGTTCACTATCGTGATGGGCAATGGTTTTGCCGCTTTCCCGGTCATGGCGGGCGGTGTCGGCGTGCCGGTATTGGTGGCGAAGTTTGGCGGCAATCCTGCGGTGGTGGCGGCGATCGGCATGTTCAGCGCCTATTGCGGTACGCTGATGACGCCAATGGCGGCCAACTTCAATATCATCCCGACAGCGCTGCTGGACCTGGCCGACCGCAATGCCGTGATCAAGGCGCAGGTGCCGACGGCCTTGCCGCTGCTGGGCGCTAATATCATTCTGCTTTACTTCCTGTTTTGACGTCCCCCGCCCTAAAGAACGCGGATTCCTGCTTCCAGCGTCGCACGTCCGCGACGGAGAATGTTTAACGCAGCATTACGATCACGATCATGTACCACACCGCATTCGCTGCATTCCCACTCTCTTATTCCAAGGCCTGCGATACCTTTCGGCCTCGAATCGGGCAGTGCACCACAACTCGAGCAGGTCTGGGTGGTAAAGCGTTCGTCCACTTCCACGTACCGCGCGCCATGCCTCATGGCCTTGTACGCCAGCATCTTGCGGAAGGACGACCAGCCTGCATCAAGCACGGACTTCGCCAGGCTGGTTTGGGCGAGTCCACTGGCATTCACATTGCCAACAGCGATATGGTCGAAAGCGCGGGCAAGCTCCACCGACCTGTTATGCAAGAAGTCCAGCCGTCGCCGCGCCGTGCGCGCCTGGATGGCTTTGATGCTGCGCCGCTTGTGGGCTCGCTGCGCTACCGCCAGCGCAGCTTCAGCCTCACGATAAAAGCCCGGCGCCGGAATCTTTTCTCCCTCGGACGGTGTAGCGAGATCCTTCAAGCCAAGATCGATACCGACACCGTGGTCAAGTGGACGAACCGGCGGCTCGGCCACCTCGATCACGATATTGAGGAACCAGTTGCCGCGGCTGGCAAAGCTTTTCACGGGGCCCGAATTGCTGCGCAATTCGTCTTGCGCAAAGCAACTGCCGTCCTTGATCTTCCCTTCAGGAAGGGGGCGAGAGTAAAACACGCGGAAAGTATTACCTGCAAAGCGAAACGCGTTGCCTTCCCGGTGCAGGTCACGTCCTTTGAGCGGAACCCAGCCCAAGGACCTTCGGCCGCGGTAACGCAAATACGGCCGGCGGTGTTGGGCACGCGATTTGGCAAATTGTTCGCATACAGCATTGATCACACCAGAATGCAGCTCCAATTCTTTGCTGCTGCCGGTAGTCAGCTTGTTCAAGTCGAAGCCGGTCAGCCAAGGGCGCTCAAATCGCAAGGCATCTTTCTGCCGATCATTGCAGTAGTTCCAGACAAAATTCACCTTACGGGCTTGCAGATCAAGCAGCCCGTTTTTCGATTTCACACGGAAACGGTAGACGAGAATCATACTGTAATTTTATACAGTATTTCACTAATCTCAAGGAGAACAGCCGCGTTGCGGTCGGCTCCTTTCACTCCCCGCCCTGAAGGACGGGGTTTCTCGGAACAAACCTGATGAAAACTGTTCTGCTGACGGGCTTCGAGCCTTTTAATAAAGAGCCGATCAATCCGGCATGGGAAACCGTGCGGGCTCTGGATGGCTGGGGTGAGGGCGATTTCCGTGTCGTGGCGCGCCAGCTGCCTTGCGTGTTTGGCGATGCGAATACGGCCATGGCGGCGCTGATCGATGAGTTGCGGCCGGCGCTGGTGATTGCCGTCGGCCAGGCTGGCGGGCGCGTCGATCTTTCGGTGGAGCGGGTGGCGATCAACGTCGACGATGCGCCGATCAAGGACAACGCGGAGCGGCAGCTGGTGGACGAGCCGATTGTGCAGGGAGGACCGGCGGCGTATTTTTCCACGTTGCCAATCAAGGCGATTGTGGCGGCTTTGCGGGCGGCTGGTTTGCCGGCGTCGGTGTCGCAGACTGCCGGAACTTTCGTGTGCAACCACGTGTTCTATGGGTTGATGCACGCGGTTGCGGGCCGCGGCGATGTGAAAGCTGGGTTTATCCACATTCCTTATTTGCCGGAACAGGCGGCGCGCCATCCTGGCGCGGCAAGCATGTCGCTGGAGCAGATGATTGAAGGAATGCGTGTTGCTATCCGTACCGCGCTTGCTACGGATGGCGATGCTGTTGCGGCTGGTGGAGCTACGCACTAAAACCGGTAAACCAGTGTCAGACCCAAGGGTCTGACACTGTCTGTGCGGCGGCTGGCGGCCCTAAGACCCTGGCTTACCGGTTTTCAGCGGGAGGGGGGCGCAGGATGTTGAGGAAGGCGCGCACGACCGGTGCGTCATCCAGCGTCGTGTAGGTGATGTACAGGTTCGCCGATGGCGGGTTGGTGCGGATCGGCAGGAACACCACGCCCGGCCAGCCGATACGTGCCGTGGTCTCCGGCATCAGCGTCACGCCCAGGCCCGCGCCCACCATGGCCAGCAAGGTTTGCGGCTCGTGCGCTTCCTGGAAAATCTCCGGCTGGAAGCCCGCGTTCACACAGCACTGGATCAGGTAGCGCGGGAATGCCGACTTGTCCAGAGCCAGCGTCAGCATCGGATCGTCCGCGATATCGGACAATTCGATGGCGTCCATCTTCGCCAAGGGATGGTGCTCGTTGACTGCCACGCAAACGTTCTCGCGGAAGCATAGTTCCTGTTTCAAGTTGTCGCGCCGCAGTTCGTCGTCGTCCAGCTTCGGCTCGCGCCAGAAGCCGACGTCGATCTGCTTGGCGCGCAAGGCGTCGTACTGCACGGTAGGGCCGGACTCGTGGATGGTCCAGGTCACGCGCGGGTACTTGCTCTGGAATTCTTCCAGCATGGATGGAATCGGTCCCCACATCGCCGAACCCACGATGCCCACGCGCAGCCGGCCCACTTCGCCGCGGTCGATCTGGCGCACGGTGTCGATGGTCATGCGCATCTTCGCCAGCAGGTCGGAGGCCTCTTGCATCAGCGCCTTGCCGGCCACTGTCAGCTCGAAGGTACGCGTGGTGCGGGCGAACAGCTTCACGCCAAGCTCCGCTTCCAGCTTCATGATCTGCTGGGAAAGCGGCGGCTGGGAGATATGCAGGCGTTCGGCCGCGCGGCTGAAGCTTTTCTCTTCGGCGACTGCGAGGAAGTACTTTAACTGTTTCAGGTCGATGGACATGGATGCTCCTGCAGCGCGCGTGCCAGGGCAGCGCCGACACGCGCGTTGTTTTTCACAAGTGCGATATTTGTCTTCAAGCTGCGACCCTCGGTCAGGGTCTTGATGCGGGCCAGCAGGAAGGGGGTAACCTTCTTGCCGGTGACGCCATTCTCTTCAGCTTCCTGCAGGGCGCGCAGGGTGATGGCGTCGATTTCGTCTTTCGGCATGGCTTCTGCCACCGGCACCGGTGCCGAGACCACCACGCCGCCGTTCAGGCCCAAGGCCCACTTGGTCGTGATGAAGGAAGCCTGTTCGGCGGCGGTGTCGAGCTGGAAGTCGGCATTGAAGCCGCTTTCGCGCGTGAAGAAGGCCGGGAAGCCTGGCTGGCCGACGGATACTACCGGCACGCCGTGCGTTTCCAGGTATTCCAGCGTCAGGCCGATGTCAAGGATGGACTTCACGCCCGCGCACACCACGGCGACATTTGTCTGCGCCAGTTCCTGCAGGTCGGCCGAAATGTCCATGCTGGTTTCGGCGCCGCGGTGTACGCCGCCGATGCCGCCAGTGACAAAGACCTTGATGCCTGCCAGTTGCGCGCAGATCATGGTTGCCGCCACGGTGGTGGCGCCCAGCTTGCCTTGCGAGAGCACATAGGCCAGGTCGCGGCGCGAGACCTTGATCGCGTCCGGCGAGTTGCCCAGTCCTTCCAGTTGTTCTTCGGTCAGGCCGACGCAGATTTTGCCGCCAATGATGGCGATGGTGGCCGGCACGGCGCCCGCATCCCGGATGATCTGCTCAACTTCACGCGCGGTCTGCACGTTCTGCGGGTATGGCATGCCATGCGAAATGATGGTCGATTCCAGTGCGACGATCGGCTTGCCGGTGGCGCGGGCGTTGGCAACTTCAGGGGAAAAGGACAGGAATTGGTGCATGATTTACTCCTCGATATGCGCGGTGGCGAGCAGGTCGGCGCTCAGCTCGGGCGACACGGTGTGCGGGCTGGCGAGCGTGATGGAGGCGGCTTTCAGTCCGCGTTCGCAAGCCAGGGTCAGGTTTTCGGGGTCTTGCAGCAGCGACCAGCAGACGGCGGCCGAGAAGGCATCGCCGGCGCCGGTGACGTCGATCACCTTGGCGTCGTGCGCCGGCAGCCAGTGCAGCGCATTGCCCAGCGTGTGATAGACGCCGCTGGCGCCGCAGGTGACGATGATGTCGCGTACGCCGTCAGCTTGCAGCTCGTGGCAGGCTGCCTGCACGTCGGCTTCGGTCGGCAGGGCGCGGCCGGAGCGGGTTTCCAGTTCACCGCGATTCAGGATCAGCAGCGACAGGCCATGAAGGTTTTTCGGCAGGCGCGCCATTTTCGGCTGCGATACGGCGACTACTACCAGCGGCACGCCGGATACGCGGGCATCCGCCATCAGCATGGCGACCGATTCGACCGGCAGGTTCAGGTCCGCCACCACCATGCCGGCGGCATTGCGCTGCGGCTGGCGGCTGGCCACCCAGCCTGGGGTGAGCTGGTCGAAGATGGCCATGTCGGCCAGCGCGACCACCATCTCGCCGGAAGCATCCAGCACGGCGGTGTAGGTGCCGCTGCCAATGCCGTTGACCTGCAGGCTGCCTTCCATGCCGATGCCGAAGGCTTCCGCCTGGGCGCGCAAGGCGCGGCCGGAGGAATCGTCGCCGAGGGCGGTCAGCAGGGAGCAGGGCAGGCCGAGCTGGGCCAGGTTGGCGGCGATATTTCGTGCCACACCGCCAAAACTTTCCTCGGCGCAAGCTGGGTTGGAGGTGGCCATTTGCAATGGGGCGTGCGGTCGCAGCTTGCGGTCGAGGCAGGCGGCCCCGATACACAGCACAGTGCGCTCGTTGCGCAACACATAGGCCCGGCCCAGCAGCTTGCGCTCGCGGATCAGGCTGGCGATATGGCCGGCTACGGCGGAGCGCGACAGGGCGAGCTGCTCCGCCAGCTCTTGCTGGGAAATAAAGGGGTTGGCACGAATCAGCTCGTAAAGCTGTTCCTTGCGGGAGAGATCGGTCACGAAAAGCTCGCTATAAACATTTGTTTGCGATGCTAAACATTTGTCCGTTCCATGTCAAACGGAAGCTGCTCCTATAATAAACCCATATTTATAGCGCTTGCGTATAAATGGCAAAGAAAAATGGTATTTGCCATACATATAGACGATGATGCATAGTGTCGTGGTACGTTCAAAGGGCCTGTTCTGGCCAGCTCACCTAAAGATATAAAAACGAGGAACTCCATGTCTTCCAATACCCCATTCCAGGCAGCCGCCATCATCCGTGCTCGCATGCCGGCCAATTTCCAGCCACGCGTTGCAATGATCCTGGGCTCCGGCCTGGGCGTGCTGGCCGAACAGATGACCGATGCAGTGTCGATTTCCTTCGATGAACTGCCAGGTTTCCCGATCTCCACCGTGCATGGCCACGCGGGCCAGCTTGTACTGGGCACGCTGGCTGGCGTGCAGGTTGTCTGCCTGAAGGGCCGCGGCCACTTCTACGAAGGCTACGGCCCTGCGGTGATGACTTCCGCCGTGCGCACCATCAAGCTGCTGGGCTGCGAGATGCTGTTTGTGACCAATGCGGCGGGCTCGCTGCGCACCGAGGTGGACGCTGGTTCGCTGGTGGCGCTGAACGACCATATCAACTTCCTGCCTGGCACTCCGATGGTTGGCCCGAACGACGAGCGTTTCGGCCCACGCTTCTTCTCGATGGCCAATGCTTACGATGCTGACCTGCGCAAGCTGCTGCAGTCGACCGCTGCGGACAAGTCGATCACCCTGCATGAAGGCGTGTACATCGCGTACCCTGGCCCGAACTTTGAAACCCCTGCGGAAATCCGTGCGTTCAAGACGCTGGGTGCGGATGTTGTCGGCATGTCGGTGGTGCCGGAAGTGGTGTCGGCGCGTCACTGCGGGCTGAAGGTGGTTGGCGTTTCTGTTGTTACCAACCTGGCTGAAGGGCTGTCGCCGTTCCCGCTGTCGCACGAGCAGACGCTGAAGTATGCGGCTGTGGGCGCGGAATCGCTGATCAAGCTGATTCTGGCGTTCCTGGAGAATGTGGCCAAGGCTCCAAAGGCCTGAAACCGGTAACCCGGTGTCTGACCCGCAGGGTCAGACACCTTGGCCCGCGGCCGCCGCGTATCGGGTGTCTGACCCTGCGGGTCAGACACCGCTTTGATGGTTTTGAATAGAGAGGCAAAAATGTCCCGCGCCTTCATCCTGTTGTTAGACTCCTTCGGCCTCGGCGCAACGCCAGACGCTTCCAAGTACGGCGACCAGGCCTGCAACACCTTCGGCCACATCGCCAAATGGGCAGCCAACGAAGGCAAGCCAATGTCCCTGCCAACCATGGAAGGCCTCGGCCTGGCCGCCGCCGCGCATACCGCGTCGGGCGAGTGGGCTGCCGGTTTCACCAAGCGCGACGGTTTCACCGGCGCCTACGGCGCGGCACGCGAGCAATCCACCGGCAAGGACACCCAGTCCGGCCACTGGGAAATCGCCGGCGTGCCGGTGCTGTTCGACTGGGGCTACTTCCCGAAGGAAGTGCCGTCCTTCCCAAAAGAGCTGACCGACAAGCTGCAGGAACTGACCGGCGTGCCGGGCTTCCTGGGCAACTGCCACGCCTCCGGCACCACCATCATCAACGAGCTGGGCGACGAACATGTGGCGACCGGCAAGCCTATCCTGTACACCTCGGCCGACTCCGTGCTGCAGATCGCATGTCACGAAGAGCACTTCGGCCTGGAGCGCCTGTACGATATGTGCGAGAAGGCTTATGAGCTGGTCAAGCCGTACAACATCGGCCGCATCATCGCCCGTCCATTCGTAGGCGCCAACGGCGACTACAAGCGCACCGCCAACCGCCACGATTACGCCGTGCCGCCAAGCGCGCCAACTCTGCTGGACCACGTGAAGAATGAAGGCGGCGAGGTGATCGCACTGGGCAAGATCAGCGACATCTACGCCGCGCAAGGCGTGAGCCGCGTGTTGAAGGGCCCAGACAACATGGCGCTGTTCGACAAGCTGCTGGAAGCAGAGGCGGAGGCGGGCGACAAGTCGCTGACCTTCGTCAACTTCGTCGACTTCGACATGCACTTCGGCCACCGCCGCGATGTTGCCGGCTATTCGAACGCGCTGCATGAGCTGGATGCGCGCCTGCCGGAATTCATCTCCCGCTTGAAGGATGGCGACCTGTGCGTGATCACCGCCGACCACGGCTGCGATCCGACCGCGCCTGGCTCCGACCATACCCGTGAACATATTCCTGTGCTGTTCTTCGGCCCGAACGTGAAGCCACAATCGCTCGGCATTTCCGAGACCTTCTCCGACATCGGCCAGACCATCGCGCATCACCTGGGCGTGAAACCTCTTTCCAACGGAACCAACCTGCTATGACCATCATTGAAAACTTCAAGCGCAACGAGGCCATCGGCCTCGACCTGGGCTGGCTGAATCACATCCACGTGAACAAGGCCGCCGCGGACCGCCGCGCCGCATCGCTGGCGAACCGCCGCACCGTGAAGAAAGAGTACCAGGCCGCCTGGCTGGTGAAGGCGATCGAACTGATCGACCTGACCACGCTGGCCGGCGACGACACCCCGGGCCGAGTTGAGCGCCTGTGCATGAAAGCCATGCGCCCGCTGCGCCAGGACCTGGTGGAAGCGCTGGGCCTGCAGGAACGCAAGATCATGACCGGCGCCGTCTGCGTGTACCACGAAATGATCCAGCACGCCGACGCAGTGCTGAAAGGCCGCCTGCCAATCGCTGCGGTATCGACCGGCTTCCCGGCCGGCCTGACCAGCATGGAAACCAAGGTGCGCGAAGTTGAACTGTCGGTCACCGCCGGCGCCAAAGAGATCGACATCGTCATCACCCGCCAGCACGTCCTGACCGGCAATTGGCAAGCGCTGTACGATGAAATGCTGGCTTACCGCAAAGCTTGCGGCGAAGCCCACGTGAAGGCCATCCTGGCTACCGGCGACCTGGTGACGCTGGAAAACGTGGCGAAGGCATCGTGGGTCTGCATGATGGCAGGCGCGGACTTCATCAAGACCTCGACCGGCAAAGAAGGCGTCAACGCCACCATCCCTGTGTCGCTGGTGATGGTGCGCGCGATCCGCGAATACTACGAGCGCACTGGCTTCAAGGTGGGCTACAAGCCGGCAGGCGGCGTGGGCACCGCCAAGGCAGCGTTGCAATACATGACCGTGATGAAGGAGGAACTGGGCAATGAATGGCTGGAGCCGCACCTGTTCCGTATCGGTGCTTCGTCCCTGCTGACCGACATCGAGCGCCAGCTGGAGCACCATGTGACCGGCGCCTACTCCGCCGCCCATCGCCACGCGCAACCATAAGAAGACACCGCCATGCCAACTATTAACGAGATCCTCAACACCATGGACTACGGCCCTGCACCAGAAAGCCAGAAAGAAGCGCAAGCGTGGCTGGAGCAGCGCTCCCGCAAGTTCGGCCTGTTTATCGACAACCAGTGGACCGAGCCGGGCGAAACCTTCGCTTGCTACAACCCGGCCGATGGCTCGCAACTGGCTGAACTGACCCAGGCTACCGCGGTCGACGTAGCACGTGCAGTTACTGCAGCACGCAAGGCGCTGCCGGGCTGGCAGGCACTGGGCGGCCATGGCCGCGCCAAGGTCATGTACGCGATCGCACGCCTGATGCAAAAGCATGCGCGCCTGTTCGCCGTGCTGGAAACCCTGGACAACGGTAAGACCATCCGCGAAACGCGCGACGCCGACCTGCCGCTGGTGGCCCGTCACTTCTACTACCACGCCGGCTGGGCGCAATTGCTGGACGAAGAATTCCCGGGCCATCGCGCCGTAGGCGTGGTCGGCCAGATCGTGCCTTGGAACTTCCCGCTGCTGATGCTGGCATGGAAAATCGCTCCTGCGCTGGCCGCCGGCAACACCATCGTCTTCAAGCCGGCTGAATTCACGCCGCTGACCGCGATGCTGTTCGCGGACATCTGCCAGCAAGCTGGCGTGCCTGCCGGTGTCGTGAACATCGTGACCGGCGACGGCCGCACCGGCGAAGCCATCGTCGGCCACCAGGGCATCGACAAGCTGGCCTTCACCGGCTCCACCGAAGTTGGCCGCCTCATCCGCGAAGCCACCGCCGGCACCGGCAAGAAGCTGTCCCTGGAGTTGGGCGGCAAGTCGCCGTTCATCGTCTTCGAAGACGCCGACCTGGACGCTGCGGTGGAAGGCCTGGTCGATTCGATCTGGTTCAACCAAGGCCAGGTCTGCTGCGCCGGTTCCCGCCTGCTGGTGCAGGAATCCGTGCAGGACCGCTTCCTGAAAAAACTGAAAGCGCGCATGGACAACCTGCGCCTGGGTTCCCCGCTGGACAAGTCGATGGACATCGGCGCCCTGGTCGACCCGATCCAGCGTCAGCGCATCGCCGGCCTGGTGGATTCCGCCCGTGCCGAAGGCTGCGAGGTGTACCAGCCGGCCGGCTGCGAACTGCCTGCCACCGGCTCGTGGTTCCCGCCAACCCTGATCACCGGCGCTTCCACTTCCGCCGCCGTGGCGCAAGCTGAAATCTTTGGCCCGGTGCTGGTGGCGATGAGCTTCCGTACTCCAGCCGAAGCTGTGCAACTGGCCAACAACACCGTGTATGGCCTGGCTTCCTGCGTGTGGACCGAGAACATCTCGCTGGCGCTGGACATGGCGCCGCAGATCAAGGCCGGCGTGGTGTGGATCAACACCGCCAACCAGTTCGACGCTGCGTGCGGCTTCGGCGGCTACAAGGAATCCGGCTACGGCCGTGAAGGCGGCCGCGAAGGCATGTTCGAATACCTGGTGCCTGTGTCGGAAGATGCACGTCCGGCCGCGCCTTCGTTCAAGAAGCCTGCCAAGCCTGAAACCGAGTTCACGCCATCGGCCGATCCATTTGCTGTGGATCGCACCGCCAAGCTGTACATCGGCGGCAAGCAGGCCCGCCCTGACGGCGCCTACTCGCGCGCCATCCACGGCGCCGACGGCAAGTTCCTGGGCGAAGTGGGCGAGGGTAACCGCAAGGACATCCGCAACGCCGTTGAAGCGGCGCACAAGGCAACCGGCTGGACCAAGGCTACTGCGCATAACCGCGCGCAAGTGCTGTACTACATCGCTGAAAACCTGGCTGCTCGTGGCGCTGAATTCGCAGAGCGTATCGCTGCGCAGACCGGCACCAAGAACGCCGAGAAGGAAGTGCAGGCTTCCATCGAGCGCCTGTTCTACTGGGCTGCCTGGGCCGACAAGTACGACGGCCTGGCACACCAGCCGCCTATGCACGGCATCACCGTGGCGCTGAACGAAGCGATCGGCGTGATCGGCATCGTGTGCCCGAACGAGAATCCGCTGCTGGGCTTTATTTCGCTGGTGGCTCCGGCTATCGCTGTTGGCAACCGTGTGGTGGCTGTGCCGTCCGAGGCGTATCCGCTGTCGGCGACCGATTTGTACCAAGTGTTCGATACTTCGGACCTGCCGGGCGGCGTGGTGAATATCGTGACCGGTTCGGCGGATGAACTGGCGCGCACGCTGGCGTCGCACGCGGACGTGGATGCTGTCTGGCGTCACGACGGGTCTGCTGCTGGTTGCGCGGAAGTGGAGAAGCTTTCGGCAGGTTCGCTGAAGCGTACCTGGACTGGCGGCGCGAAGGGCCGTGACTGGTTCTCGACCGCGCAGGCTGGCGGGCGCGTGGTGTTGGCGCATGCTTCGCAAGTGAAAAACATCTGGATTCCTTACGGCGTTTAAAACCGGTAAACCGGTGTCAGACCCATAGGGTCTGACACCGATACGCGGCAGCCGCTGGCCTGGTGTCTGACCCTGCGGGTCGGACACCGGGTTACCGGTTTGGAAGTAAAAAGAAAGAGATAAAAAAAATGTTCCTCCCCCAGGAAATCATCCGTAAAAAACGCGACGGCGGTGTGCTGAGCAAGGAAGAAATCCAATTCTTCGTCAAAGGCATCACCGACAACAGCGTCAGCGAAGGCCAGATCGCCGCGCTGGCGATGGCCGTCTTCTTCAACGACATGACCATGGACGAGCGCGTGGCGTTCACCCTGGCCATGCGCGATTCCGGCGAAGTGCTGGACTGGAAATCCCTGAACCTGCCAGGTCCGGTGATGGACAAGCATTCCACCGGCGGCGTTGGCGACGTCGTGTCCCTGATGCTCGGCCCGATGATCGCGGCCTGCGGCGGCTTCGTTCCAATGATCTCGGGCCGCGGCCTGGGCCACACCGGCGGCACGCTGGACAAGTTCGATTCCATCCCTGGCTACTCCACCGTCCCGACCAACGACAAGTTCCGCGAAGTGGTGAAGGACGTCGGCGTGGCCATCATCGGCCAGACCTCGTCGCTGGCGCCGTCGGACAAGCGTTTCTATTCGATCCGCGACGTCACCGCGACCGTGGAATCGGTGGCGATGATCACTGGCTCAATCCTGTCGAAGAAGCTGGCGGCAGGCCTGGACGTGCTGGCGATGGACGTGAAAGTCGGCTCCGGCGCCTTCATGCCTTCCTACGAGAAGTCGGTCGAATTGGCCGAATCCATCGTCAAGGTGGGCAATGGCGCGGGCACGCTGACCTCGGCCTTGCTGACCGATATGAATGAATCGCTGTCTCCATGGGCCGGCAATGCGCTGGAAGTACGCGGCGCAATCGACTACCTGACCGGCAAATTCCGTCCGGCGCGACTGCATGAGGTCACGATGTCGCTGTGCGCAGAGATGCTGGTGCTGGGCAAGCTGGCCGCCAACGAAGCCGATGCCCGCGCCAGGTTGCAGCATGCGCTGGATTCCGGCGAAGCGGCCGAGCGCTTCTCGCGCATGGTCAAGGCGCTGGGCGGCCCGGCCGACCTGGTGGAGAACATGGACAAGCACCTGGAAAAGGCGCCAATCGTGGTGCCGGTGCCGGCGCCGCGTGCGGGTTACGCTGCTTCGACCGTTTGCCGCGATATCGGGCTGGCGGTGGTGTCCCTGGGTGGCGGCCGTCGCCGTCCGACCGATGCGATCGACTTTGCCGTGGGGCTGACCGACCTGGCCGAACTGGGGCAGCCGCTGCAAGTGGGCCAGCCTATGGCCATGGTGCACGCGCGCACGCAAGCTGCTGCTGAACAGGCGGTGCGTGAAGTGCAGGCGGCATACACGATTGCGGATGCGGCGCCGGCGGCGAATCCGATCGTTTATCGCACGATCCGCCCTTAAACCGGAAAAGCAGTGCCGGACGCGTGCCTGGTGTCTGACCCTGCGGGTCAGACACCGGTTTACCGGTTTGGAGAATAAATGAACAACGAAACACTGATCGAAGAGGCCAAGGCAGCACGCCTGAAAGCCTACACGCCGTACTCCAACTTCAAGGTCGGCGCAGCGCTGCTGACGAAAGACGGCAAGATCTTCCACGGCTGCAACGTGGAAAACGCCAGCTACGGCCTGTGCAACTGCGCCGAGCGTACTGCCTTCTTCAGCGCAGTCGCGCAAGGCTACCAGCCGGGCGATTTCGACAAGCTGGCAGTCGTCGGCGAAACGGACAATCCGATCGCTCCATGCGGCGCCTGCCGCCAGGTTACGCTCGAACTGGGCGGCAATCAGTTGCCGGTCGTGCTGGCCAACCTGAAAGGCGACGTCCGCGAAACCACTGCCGCCGAGCTGCTTCCGGAAGCCTTTGGCGGCTGGGACTTGAAGAAGTAAGCAAGCGTGAAGAAGGCCATCGACGTCCAGACAGCGGTCGCCATCGCGGCATCCGAAGCTATTGCGGCAAAGACCCAGGGCACCTTTGGCGTGGGCGGCGTGATGCTCGACGCCAGCGGTACTGTGCTCAAGGCGCTGCATAACAACGTCATCAAGCATGGCCTGATCTACGACCCGACCGCGCACAGCGAGCGCCAGCTGATCGACTGGTACTTCGCCGAACGTGCCAAAGGCCACGAGCTGCCGCCGCCCGAAGAAATCACCATCGTGACTTCGCTCGACCCGTGCTGCATGTGCACGGGCGCCATCCTGGCGGCCGGTTTCAATGTCGTCGTCGCAGCGCCTGACAGCAAGGCCGGCATCAACTACAACGGTTCCGCCTTCTATCCCTCGCTGCCGGTTGCTTTGCGCCCGCAGGCCGAGCGGACTTTCGCCTATCCGGCCGTGCTGGGCACCTCGTCGTATGCACGGCGCGGGGCAGGGGCTACGCCGAAACCTTTCTTCATCGGCAAAACCATCGCCGAACCGACGCAAGCCTTATGCTCGCTGGTGTTCGAGGCGACCTCGGCCAATGTGATGGATTTGTTCAACATCGATCCGCCGCAAGCGGAGCTGAAAGATCCGGCCACACTGCCGGAAGACCATTTCATCGTGCGTGCCCTGAAGCGCGCGTTCCCCGATGCCCTGACTTACCGCTGCGAGCCGCGCACGCCGGATGCCGGCCTTGCGCCATACCTGCAGCAGGCCATGGCGCGCGACAAGGCGCAGGGCGGCAAGGGCGAAGCTGTAGCGCTGTTGGATTCTTTCGGCAATCTCCTGCTTTGCTGCCACGGCCGCCAACAGGCGTCAGCCATCCGTACCGCTTTCATGGAGTGCACGCGGGCTTACGCCCAACTGCGCTACAAGCTGATGGAAGGCGCCGACGCGGCAACGCAAGCCGAAGTGCGGCACTACCTGGGGCATCCAAAAGACGGCACCTTCGTGTTTGCTGTCGGCCCGGATGAGAGTGCGTTGAGCTTCATGGCCCTGGGCGCCTACGGATCGACGATGGAGGGGGCGCTGCCGCACAACAATCCGGCCCAGTTCCAGTACGTACGGCCGGCGATGCCGGAACAAGCGCTGCACGAATTGTGCGGCCACCTGCCTCCGCTCTACCGCAGCCTGATCAAGATCCGCCCGACGCAGGTGGCAGACGCCGCCCTGGTGGCTGCCATCAACTGAGCATGTTCGCGTCGCGCGCCAGCTGCCACTGGCCGGCAGCGTTCTTGCGGTACACCGACAACACATTGCCTTCCTTGCGCATGGCCTCGCCACCAGCCAGTGGCGTAATCGCCACGCGCAGATGCGTCGTGCACCAGGCCAGGTTGCCGCTGACTTCCACCTGCTGCACGTCGGCGTGCGATTCGACGCGATGCAATGCCAGCACGGCACGCACGCCTTTCTCGAAGGCAGCACGGCCGCGCATGGTGGGCTGGCCGGGAACGTAGAACTCCACGTCTTCCGTCATCAACGGCAGGATGCGCTCGACTTCCGCTGCGAGGGTAGCGCGGGTCCATTCCGCGACCAGGTCGCGGATTGCCTGTTCGTCGCTCATTTACGCCCCTCGAAGGAAGCGCCGGCATCGTTCTGCATCATGCCGAAGATGTTGCCGTCCGGATCCTTGGCGTAGGCCAGCCAGCCGACGCCCGGCACCGGCATGCGCGGCACGGCAACCGTGCCTTTAAGTTCTTTTAGCAGCGCAAGGGATTGATCGAGGTCTTCCACATCGACGGTGCAGACGAAGGCATTGACGGAGGCGCCTTCTTCCGGCCGCGGGCCACGGCGCGGCAACAGGCCGCCATTGATGCCGGGTGCGCCGACTTCGCCGGTGCCGACCAGCCAATACTCGCCGCCTTCCCATTTGGAAAAGCTCCAGTCGAACATCTTGCCGTAAAAATCGATCAGGGCTTGCGGCTCGCTGGCCTGGATTTCAAAGTGGACTGTGCGTCCCATCAGTGCTCCCAAGGGTCATAAGTGCCTATGCTCCACACATGCCCTTCGGGATCGCGACAGGTAAATCCACGGCCGCCGTAGTCTTCGTCCTGCAAGGGCATCTCGATTGGCGCCCCGGCTTGCACGCAGCGCGCGTGCACTTCGTCGGCGTCGTTGACGACGAGGTAGGCGGTTTGGGTGACAGCCATTCCCAGCTGGGCTGGCTGTTTCAGCAAACGGCCATAGTCGGTGTCAAAGATGGAGCTTAGCATGATCATGCCGTTGCCGTAGGAAAGCTGGGCGTGGGCGATGGTGCCGTCTTCGTTGGGGACCACAAGCGCGGCCTTGAAACCCAAGGTTTTACACAACCAATCGATAGCGGCGGGCGCGTCGCGGTAACGCAGGCAAGGCATGATGGTCGCGCGCGTGGCCTTTGGAATCGTCATCGTTCTCTCCCTGAAACGCAGCTTAGTCAGGACAATATAGACTAGCACCGTACAGGGGGCAAGCGAGCGCGGGCGACCTACATTTGCTGGAATAAATGGGTGTTGCCGCGGCTGACTTCGAGTTCTTCGCTGGAGTTGCGCACGCGGACCATCTGCCGACCGCGCAAGTCGCGCGTCACCTCGGCAATCGCATCCACACGCACGAGGGTAGAGCGGTGGATGCGCCAGAATTCATTCGGGTCCAGTTCATCTTCCAGTTCCTTCAGGGTCTTGCGGATCAGGAATTCGCCCTGTGCTGTTTGCACGCGCGTATATTTTTCATCGGCGCGAAAGAACAACACTTCCTTGGTCGAGATCATGCGCAGGCTGTTGCCAACCTGGGCCTGGATCCAGTGCAGGTACTCGGGTTGTGTCGCGCTGCCGGCCGGGCTGCGGCCAGTCTGCTGCAAGAGCTGGCTCAGTTGGCGTTCGATATTGTTGGGCGTTTTGCCGAGGCGCGCTTGCAGGCGTTCGCAAGCTGTTTTCAGACGCTCCAGGTTGACGGGCTTGAGCAGGTAGTCCAGCGCGCCCTGTTCGAAGGCCTCGATTGCATATTGATCGTAGGCAGTGATGAAGACGATGTGGCAACGATTGAACAGCATGCGCGCCGCCTCGATGCCGGTCAGGCCCGGCATGCGGATGTCGAGGAAGACGATGTCCGGCTGGTACTGGCCGGCCAGCGCGATGGCTTCGATGCCATTGGCCGCTTCGGCCACGATCTCCAGTTCGGGCCAGGCTTCGTGCAGGCGCTTGCGCAGCATGTCGCGCATTGGTTCTTCATCGTCTGCGATGATGGCGGTGGCTTTTGGCTGCATGCTCATGGTTTGGCAAAAATGTCTGGTGCAAAGGGGATGCAGATCGTGGCACGGCAGCCGCCATCCATCGGCTGCTCAATCAGCAACTGTGCGCGGGTGCCGTACATCAGCTTCAGGCGTTCACGTACATTGGTCAGGCCGACGCCATCGCCGGCGTAGGCATTGAAACCGACGCCGTCGTCCTGCACGTCGACTTGCAGCACGCTGCCGTTGACGCTGGCGCGGATGTCGATGCGGCCGCCTTCCACTTTCGGCTCCAGGCCGTGCTTGATCGAATTCTCGATCAGGATCTGCAGCATCATCGGCGGGAAGGTGGCGCTTTCAAGCTCCTGCGGCACGTCGATCGAGACGGACAGGCGCGACTTCATGCGGGCCTGCATGATGGCCAGGTAAGAGCGCGCCATCTGGATCTGGCGGCCCAGCGTACCGTTGCCGCGTGAACGCATCTGGGGCAGGGTGGCGCGCAGGTATTCGATCAGGTGGGTGTGGATCTTGGCCGCTTCCGGCGGGTCGGTCTCGATCAACTGGCCGATAAGGGCCAGGGTATTGAACAGGAAGTGCGGTTCGACTTGCGCCTGCAGGGCCGACATCTGGGCTTCCACCAGCCGGCGTTCCAGGCTTTCGGTGCCGGCTTGCGCCGCCGCCTTGCGCGCTTCGATTTCCGCCTTGCGCTTGCCGCCGGCCAGGATCTTCAGCCCGGCCGAGCCGACAATGAAGAAAGCTACCTGTTTCGGATGCAGCACGGGCGTCAGTCCCAGCAGGAAGGCGAGCATCCACGTTACCACCAGCTGGCGCAAGGGCACTTGCGCCAGCCAGTCGAAGAAGTCCCACCACAGGCTGCTGGCTGTGTCGCCAATCTCCCCGACAAAGGAGAGCACGCTGCGGGTCCGGTTACCCATGTTGTTTCGTGTCTCCAAAGGCGTTGATGGCCAGCTTGGCGATCAGCACGCCGATGAACAGCGTGATGGCCAGCGGCAGGATGGTCAGGAACAGCGCGATCACGATGCACATGCCGACGATGGCAGGCCAGGACATGTGGTCCAGCGTGCGGACGAAGTGGCGGCCGATGCCGACAAAGGCTTGCCACACTTCTTTCACGGTTTCCTTGGCGCTTTTGTTAATCGTTTTCATCATTTCCTCCTTGCGTTTCGATGATGCAACTGTACCGCTGCGCCTGGCAACAGTGGAGCGGCATACGACAGACTGCGCTGCGGGGCGGATGATTTGCTCTGGCGCGCGACGAACGGCTAGCGTGCCGCCAGCCAATCGGAACGCAGCAGGCCGAAAAAGTCCGTATCGCAGATCTCGCCATTGATGATCCAGCGTTCGCGCATATGGCCCTCATGCACAAAATGCAAGCTCTTCAGCAGCTTGGCGGAGGCGGTGTTGCGCGGATCGATGTCGGCTTCGATGCGGTGCAGGCTCAGCACCCGGAAGGCGTAGTCGATCAAGGAGGCCAAGGCTTCCTGCATATAGCCCTTGCCCCAGAATGCGCGGTCCAGCATGTAGCCGATGTCGCAGCGGCGGTTCTGGCGGCTGAAGCTGTACAGGTTGATGATGCCTGCCAGTTCGCCGCCGACCTCCACGCCCATGCGCAGCAGGTCGCCGCTTTCGTAGCCTGCTTGCGCCGCGGCGAAATAGGTTTCGGCTTGCTGCATGCTGTCCCAGGGCGCGCTGCTCCAGTAGCGCATGGCCTCGCTATCGGAATACATCCGATAAAGGGCCGGCGCGTCGGCAGCGGTCAGGAAGCGCAATTGCAGGCGCTGGGCGTTCAGGGTGAATGGGGCGAATGCTGGCATGGAATGCTGACTCTAGGAAATTTTTGCATTTTAACAAGGAGGAACAGTAAAATTGATTTTAACTTTTTGTTATCACCTTTCACTAATGGAGTAGTTCATGCGTATTTTGTTAGCCGGTGCTTTCGTTTTATCCCTGGCTGCCCCACTGGCGCAAGCTCAAATGTCGAACGGGAATGGCGGTGCAGCGTTCAACGGCATGGAGCGCGCTAACGATCCAACCAAGGAAATGATGGTGCGCTTTATCGATGCCAGCCGGATGACCTTGACCGGCAACCAGCAACTGCTGGCTGCCCTCGGACAGTCGCAGGAGGCCGTCGCAATGGGCGAACGTGCCGGCCAGCTGTCCGAATCAATGACACGCCGTGCGGTTGAAGAAACCCTGGAGACCCAGTTGCGCGGCGTAACGGCGTCCACCAAGGCACTGACTGCAGGCGGCCCGGCGCCGGTTGCCCAGCTCGAGCAAGGGCTGGCATCGCTGGCCCAGGCCGTAGCGCAGTACGAGCAGTTGATGAAGGACCTGCCGGAAGCAAAGGCCGCGATGAACACCATCCGCCAGGTGACCAAGGCCGATACCCCGACCTTCTTCATGCTGCGCAGCCTGTCGTCCAGCACGGCCAGCCTGAAAAAGGAAATCCGCGCTGTGGCGCAAGCGGCCAAGCGAGCGGGCGCTAACGTGCCGGAGGCCTTGCTGGCAATGTGAGCCGATGTTAGATTGGCATGGTCCAAGCGAGCGGAGGAATTCGGCATGCAACTCGGCGTATTTTCCCTTAGCCTGAACGTCCAGGACATCCGTGCCTCGCGCGAGTTCTACGCGAAGTTCGGCTTCCAGGACTTTGGCGGCAACATCGAGCAGAACTGGCTGATCATGAAGAACGGTGAACAGGTCATCGGCCTGTTCCAGGGCATGATCGAGAAAAATACGCTGACCTTCAATCCCGGCTGGGACAGCAATGCCCAGCTCGTGCCGGGCTACACCGACGTGCGCCAGCTGCAACGCCAGCTTGAGGAAAACGGCATTGCGCTGGCTGTCCGCACCGATGAATCGAGCACCGGCCCGGCCTATATCATCGCCATCGACCCCGATGGCAATCCGATCCTGATTGACCAACATATTTGATCGTTGCATTACCTTGAAATTCCTCGACCGTCTCAGCCTTGATGCGTCTGCGAATTCGCGAACGATTCGCCGGGCCTATGCTCGAGAACTGAAACTCATAGACCAGGAAGCAGAACCGGCAGCGTTCCAGGCTTTACGCGAGGCCTACGAGGCGGCATTGCGTTGGGCCGAGAGTGGCGCAACCGAGCTTCCTGAGCCAGATCAGCACGAAATGCCACATGAGGGAGCGCTGGCGCAACTGAACGATCTTAAGTCGCTGGAGCAGGCTCGGCAAATTTTGCAATCGTTGCGTCCATTGAATCTGGAGGACTCCGAAGTATTCGAAGCGTCTGTGGCACGACTGCTGGAATCCGGGTGGCGGCCAGGACATGAATATCTCTTCCCGGCCGCCTGTGAAATATTCTATTGGGACGGCCGCCAGCTTCCTTCCTACATGGATGATTTTGACGCGCTGGCTGGAGCCCTCTCGGACCTGAAGTTCCTGCGCATGCAGCCGGAGGAAACACGCGAGCAGCATACGCAAGTCATTAATCGCTTGCGCGAGACCGGGGTTCCGTCTCTTGCAGACCTGGCGCGCGATATCCTGGTTGCGGAAATCGTATTTACCAAGTATCCGGACTTGATGTATCTGACCTGTGCACCGCGCAAGGTTGAGGTTTGGCGCAAGCATATGTCGCACTTGATCAAGCAGGTAAAAGCGCAAGAAACACACCGGGTAGCCAAAACTGAGTCGAGGTCACTTGAACGTGTGCGCTGGTTTGGACTTGCCTGGCTGGTCTTCTGGATTTACCTCGGCGCAACAGACTTCCGGCTCTTGCGCAAAGAGGAGCCGCTGCGCCAGCTGACCGTAATGGAAATGCAGTGGATCACGAAGAATGTCGAGCCGATCAGGGTTGATGGACCTGTTGAATATGAAGTCAGCCTGGACCAGGACGGCGACATCAGCAAGCTTGAACTTGTGGGAAGCCAGGAGGGCCGTAACGTCAGCAACATAGACCATGCAATCCGGATCGCTGCCCCTTATCCTGCGGAATATCCAAGGGTGTTCCGGGTCCGGTTTCCGATTTAACGGCAAAGACAACATTCGATAGGGTATCTCATGAAGATTCGCGTAACCATGATTGCCGCTGCGCTGGCGCTTGGCACAGTGAGCGCTTTCGCCGTGTCGCCATCCGAAGAACTTGCACGACAGGCCGACGCCTGGGACAAGGCCATTATCCGCAAGGACCGCGCAGCCATCGCTGACAACATGGCGGAAGACTTCCGCCAGATCAGTGCGCGCGGCGATGTGGCCGGCAAGGCGGCCTTCCTCGATGCGATCACGTCGCCTAAACTGGTGATCAATCCCTACGGCGTCGAAGACATGGATATCCGCTTCTACGGCGACGTGGCGCTGGTGAGCGGCCGCACGCGCATGACCGGAAGCTATGACGGCAAGCCGTTCGGCAGCCATTACCGTTATGTTGACGTCTACGTGCGCAAGGAAGGAAAGTGGCGCGTGGCCAGCGTGCAGATCACACCAGTTCAGGAGTAGGCGATGAGCGACCGGCTGGATCTTCCCCCATCGAAGCTCGTCGCAATCGTAGATGCCCAGCTTGAACTGGCGCGCCTTGGACCGGCCTTTGGCGCGGTGATGGATCTCGCCGCGGCAAAGGCCATGCAGCTGACCGGCGCGGACGGCGCCGTGATCGAACTGGTGGAAGGCAGCGAGGTGGTGTACCGCGCGGCACACGGACTGGCTGAAGCCCAGCTAGGCTTGCGCATGCAGATCAAAGGCAGCCTGTCGGGACTTGTGCTGACCTCGCGCCAGGCCGCCACTTGCACCGACTCCGAAATCGATGACCGTGTGAACCGCGAAGCATGCCGTCGCGTGGGCCTGCGCTCGATGGCAATCCTGCCGCTGTTGTTTGGCGCCCAGGCTGGTGGCGTGCTGAAGTTGGCGTGGCGTGAACCGCGTCCGTTCGATGAAGACGAAGTGCCGATTGGCCAGGCGATTGCCGACATGACCGCAGCATTGATGTTCCACGCTTCGCAGGAAGGTGCGCAGGTATTGCAGCGCAAAGTGACGCAGGATCCTGCAACGGGATTGCCCAACCGTTCTTCCTTCTACGAACAGCTGCGCGTGCGCGTCGATGATGCGATTGCGCGCAGCGGCCACGTGGGCGTGATGGTGGTTCGCGTGCGCCCGCAGCATCGCGACGTGATGGTGGAAATATCCCGGCGGCTCGGCAAGCAATGCCGTGAGGGAGATGTGCTGGCACGGCTGGGAGTCGATGAATTTGGCGTGATCCTGAGCGTGGCGGCGCGGCGCACCATTGTCCAGAGCCAGGTGCTGCGCTTCAAGCAGGCGGCTACTGCGGCTCCGTTGTTGCTGCCGGGTGGCGAGAAGGTCGAATTGGCGTTGCGCTTTGGCGGCGCGCTGTATCCGGAAGACGGCAGGGCGACTTCAGAGTTGCTGGCCGTTGCGCGCGAACAAGATTGACCCTGTTTGCCAGCAGGGTGGGGCAAGACGAAACGCATCACCTCCGTGAACCGGGCCGGGGGCACGGCAATTGCCGCTAGCCGCTGGCTTTCGCTGGCATCAGGGCGGCGATCACCAGCTTGGTGATGGTTTCCTCTGCATCGGCAAAATCGGCGCCGGTCAATTGTCCGGCGCCAAGCACCAGCTGCATTTGCGCGGCGAAGTCGGCGTAGGACTGCGTCATGGCCCAGATGGCAAATAACAGGTGGGTGGCGTTGACGGGGGCGATCCGGCCCTCGGCGATCCAGCGCTCGAACACCTCGATATCCTTGCGCACCAGCGGCACCACGCGTTCGCGAATCTGCTCGCCATACAGGGGCGCGCCGCTGATCACTTCCATCGCATACACGCGCGATCCCCACGGATGCTCGCGCGAAAAGTCCAGCTTGGCCTTGATGTAGGCACGCAATACTTCGGCCGGCTGGCCGTCCGGCTCGGCGATATTGGCCATGCGCGCCAGCCATTCGTCGAGGACGTCGTCCAGCACACGCTGGTAGAGCGCCTGTTTGGTGGGGAAGTAGTACATCAGGTTCTGCTTCGACAGGCCGACGTTTTCCGCGATGGTGGCGACCGAGGCGCCTTCGTAGCCGCATTCGGCAAATACACGCACCGCCTCCGTGGCGATGTCCGCTTCCAGCCGGTCGCGGTTGATGACGCGGCGCAGTTTAGCTGATGCCATATTCCCTCCTCATGGACTGCAGGAAGTTCCGCAGTTGTGGGCTGTCCGAATAAGCGACGTTGAAGCGGAACCAGATCGATGCCGGTTGCCGCAACTGGAAGAACTCTCCCGGTGCGAGCAGGATGCCGGACTTCAGTGCCTGGTCGGCAAGCAGCTTGCCGTTGCATTCAGGCGACGGCGCCTGTTGCCACCCGGCGCTGACGAACATGCCGCCGCGCGGCCTGGCGATCGGCGCCATGCCGGCCAGGGCCAGCAGGTCGATAGTGCGTTCGCGGCCCTCGGCCAGTTGTGCCACCAGCTTTTCCACCATGCGCTTGTAGGGGCGCGCAGTGATGGCGTGGTAGGCGGCGCGTTCGTTCACTTCCGATGTGGTGAGGCCGGCCAGCATCTTCACGCGCACCAGCTCCGGCAGCAGTGAGGCAGAGGCGCAAATCGAACCGACGCGCAGCACTGGCGACAGCGTCTTGGAAAAACTGCCGACGCGGATCACGCGCCGCAAGCCGTCCATCGCGGCCAGCGAGGCTTCGCCGCGCGCGGTGAGCTCGCGGTAGATGTCGTCTTCCACCAGCCAGAAGTCGAATTGCTCGGCAAAGCCCAGCAGCCGATGCGCCTGCGCCTGCGTCAGGCTGGTGCCGAGCGGGTTTTGCAGCACGGTGTTGACGAACATGAGCTTGGGCTGGGTCTCGCGCGCCTGCGCGGCGAGAAAATCCATGTCGAGGCCATGCTCGTCGCGCGGAATGCCGATGGCATGGCAGCCGTGGTGGCGGATCAGCGACAGCAGGTTGCTGTACACCGGGTCTTCCACGAAGACGGTGTCGCCCGGCTTGGTCAGCGTGCGCAGGATCAGGTCGAAGGCATGGGTAGCGCCATGCGTGAGCAGGATCTGCTCGGCTTCCACGGCAAACAGTTCGTCGCTTAGTGTTGACGCCATGTACTGGCGCAGGCCGGGGAAGCCGAGCGGGTGGCCATAGCCGCGCAAGCGGTTGGCGGGGATGCGCATGGCGTGGCGTACGGCGTCGAGGATGGTGTCTTCGCCATACCATTCGGGCGGTAGCCAGCCGGCGCCGACCGGCAGCGCTTCGGAAGCGCCGGAATACAGTTCGGGTGTCAGCGCGTCGACGGCAGCCGGCGTGGCGAACATGGCCGCTGGCGGCAGCAGGGCGGGGACGTCGTGGCGAGCAACAAAATAGCCGGAACCGCGGCGCGATGACAACAGTCCGAGCGTGACCAGGCGGTCGTAGGCCTCGACAACTGTAAAGGTGCTGATGCCATTACACTTCGCGAATTGCCTGACTGAAGGCATCTTTGTGCCAACGCGCAGCTCGCGGCTTGCCACCATCGCGCTGATGGCGTCCACGATCTTTTCAACCAGGCTGCCCTTCTTCGCGCGCTCGATGGAAAGCACGGGCCATGCGGAGTTGGGAGTTGCGCTGTCGTCCATTCGGGCCTCTAAAACTGTACTGTTTTTGCTACCTGTACGGTTGGAGCGTTTCCGCTTGTGTGTATATGTGCCATAGTTAACTTGCTGTCTATTATTGCATCATGATTTTGCCAACTGGTAAAGTTTTTTGAGCATCGTAAAAAAACCCACCAAGGGAGATAGCAAATGAACGAAGCCCGGCCGCAGTCCCTGGCGTCCTTCTGGATGCCGTTCACGAACAACCGCGACTTCAAGGCCAATCCGCGCCTGCTGGTCTCGGCCGAAGGCGTCTACTACAAGGACGTCGACGGCAACCAGGTGCTCGATGGCACCGCCGGCCTGTGGTGTGTCCCCTGCGGCCACCGCCAGCCGAAGATCGTGGCGGCAGTCAGCGAAATGGTCGGCCAGCTCGATTTCGCGCCGACCTTCCAGATGGGCCACCCGGCCGCCTTCGACCTCGCCGAAAAGCTGATGGAATATACCAACCATCGCTTCGGCCACGTGTTCTATACGAACTCCGGTTCCGAGGCAGTGGACACGGCACTGAAAATCGCGCTGGCCTACCATAAGGCGCGCGGCGAAGCTTCCCGGACCCGCCTGATCGGCCGCGAGCGGGCTTACCATGGCGTCGGCTTCGGCGGCATCTCCGTCGGCGGCATCGCCGGCAACCGCAAGCCGTACGGCACATTGCTGCCGGGTGTAGACCACTTGCCGCACACTCACAATATTGAGAAGAACGCCTTCACGCGCGGCGAGCCGGAGTACGGCGCCCACCTGGCCGATGAACTGGAACGCATCGTCGCGCTGCACGACGCATCCACTATCGCAGCCGTGATCGTGGAGCCGGTGGCGGGTTCCACCGGCGTGCTGGTGCCGCCGAAAGGCTACCTGAAACGCCTGCGCGAGCTGTGCACCAAGCACGGCATCCTGCTGATCTTCGACGAGGTGATCACCGGCTTTGGCCGCCTGACCACGCCGTTCGCCACCGATTTCTTCGATGTCGAGCCGGACATGATGACCACGGCCAAGGGCCTGACCAACGGCACCATCCCGATGGGCGCGGTGTTCAGCAAAAAATTCATCCACGATGCCTTCATGGAGGCGCCGGCCGGCATTGAGCTGTTCCACGGCTACACCTACACCGGCCACCCGGTGGCCTGCGCCGCCTCGCTGGCGACGCTGGAAGTGTTCAAGGAGCAGAAGCTGCTGGACCACGCCAAGGAAATCCAGCCGTACTGGGAAGATGCGGTGCACTCGCTGAAAGGCCTGCCACATGTGATCGACATCCGCACCATTGGCCTGGTAGCCGGCATCGAGCTGGCACCGCGTGAAGGTGCGCCCGGAACGCGTGCATACGCCGCGTTCAAGAAAGCTTTCGCGGATGGGCTGTTGATCCGCACCACCGGCGACATCATCGCGCTGTCGCCACCACTCACCTTTGAGAAGAAGCATATCGACGAATTATTCGGGAAGCTCGGAAAGGTGTTGAAGACGCTTGATTAAAACCGGTAAACCTGGGTCCGACCCATAGGGTCAGACCCAGTCAGATCGACGGCCTGGGGTTCTGGTTCGAGGCCTTTGATTTTTGACGAAGATCAAAGGCGCATAACCAACACCAACAGCAGGCGAGCAGACAGGGTCCGACCCTATGGGTCGTACCCTGGTTTACCGGTTTTAAGTAAAACAACCAAAGGAGACGAACCATGTTGGTAGGCGTACCGAAGGAAATCAAGAATCAGGAATCGCGCGTTGGCCTTACCCCGGCCAGCGTAAAGGAACTGACACTCCGCGGGCACCAGGTCCTGGTGCAACACAACGCGGGCGCTGCAATCGGTCTGACCGACGAAATGTATGTGGGCTCCGGCGCCACGATCATCCCGACCGCGGAGGAAATCTTCGCCAAGGCCGAAATGATCGTCAAAGTGAAGGAACCGCAGCCACAGGAATGCGCGATGCTGCGCGAGAACCAGATTCTTTACACCTACCTGCACCTGGCTCCCGACCCGGAGCAGACCAGGGCGCTGGTGAAATCCGGCGCGGTCTGCATTGCGTATGAAACCATCACCGGTCCAAACGGCGGCTTGCCGCTGCTGGCGCCGATGAGCGAAGTGGCGGGGCGCATGTCGATCCAGGCTGGCGCCGCGCATCTTGAAAAATCCAAAGGCGGCATGGGCCTGTTGCTGGGCGGCGTGCCAGGCGTAGCCCCCGGCAACGTGGCGATTATCGGCGCCGGCGTGGTCGGCACCAATGCGCTGCAGATCGCTGTCGGCATGGGCGCCCGCGTGACGGTGCTGGACAAAAACGTCGACCGCCTGCGCCAGCTTGACCTGGTGTTCGGCAACCGCATCCAGACCATGTTCTCCAACGCCCATACCATCGACGACGCGGTGACCGATGCCGACCTGGTGATCGGCGGCGTGCTGGTGCCCGGCGCTGCAGCGCCCAAGCTGGTCACGCGCAATATGGTGTCGCGCATGAAGCAAGGCTCGGTGGTGGTCGACGTGGCGATCGACCAGGGAGGCTGCTTTGAAACCTCGCATGCGACCACGCACGAGAACCCTACCTTCGTGGTCGACGGCGTGGTGCACTACTGCGTCGCCAATATGCCGGGTGCAGTCGCCCGTACCTCCACCTTTGCGCTGAACAACGCCACCATCGGCCATGCCGTTGCGCTGGCCGACAAGGGCTGGGCCAAGGCCATGAAGGCCAACCCGCACCTGCGCAACGGACTCAATGTCTGCCAAGGCCACGTCACTTATGAAGCGGTGGCGCACGACCTTGGCTATACCTACGTGCCGGCGGAATCGCTGCTGGCCTAATCCTCAGGGCTTGAAATGAGCAATCTCGATACCATTACCCACTTTATCAACGGCGCCAAGGTCGATACGGCCAGCGGCCGTTATGGCGACGTATTCAACCCCGCATTGGGTGAACCGGTGGCGCGCGTGGCGCTCGGCACGGCCGAGGAAGTCGATGCCGCCGTGTGCGCCGCGGAAGCGGCTTTCCCGGCCTGGTCCAACACGCCGCCGCTGACGCGTGCACGGGTGCTGTTCAAGTACCTCGAACTGTGCCACCAGCACACCGAGGAATTCGCCGCCATGCTGACCCGCGAACACGGCAAGACCTTCGCGGACGCCAAAGGGGAAGTGGCGCGTGGTATCGAGATGGTGGAATTCGCTGTCGGCATCCCGCAGATGATGAAGGGCGAGTACACCGACCAGATTGCGCGCGGCATCGATGCATGGTCGATGCGCATGCCGCTTGGGGTGGTGGCCGGCATCACGCCGTTCAACTTCCCGGTGATGGTGCCGATGTGGATGTTCCCGATCGCTATTGCCTGCGGCAACACCTTCATCCTCAAGCCTTCCGAGCGCGACCCGTCGCCATCGCTGCTGCATGCGCGCCTGCTGAAGGAAGCCGGCCTGCCGGACGGCGTGTTCAATGTCGTGCAAGGCGATAAGGTGGCGGTCGACGCGCTGCTCGATCACCCGGCGATCCAGGCGGTGAGTTTCGTGGGCTCGACGCCGATTGCGGAATATATCTACTCGCGCGGTTCGCAGCACGGCAAGCGCGTGCAGGCGCTGGGCGGTGCCAAGAACCATATGGTGGTGATGCCGGACGCCGACATGGACATGGCGGTCGATGCGCTGATGGGCGCCGCCTTTGGTTCGGCGGGCGAGCGCTGCATGGCGATTTCGGTGGTTGCGGCGGTGGGCGATGCCGCCGACAAGCTGCTGGGTGCACTGAAAGAGCGCACCGCTGCACTGAAAGTGCGCGATGGCATGGCATCGGAGGCCGAAATGGGACCGGTCGTGACCTCGGCAGCCAAGCAGCGCATTGAGCGCCTGATTGGCGAGGGCGTGGAGCAGGGCGCAACCCTGGTAGTCGACGGCCGCAACTACCAGGTTGCCGACCGTCCGAACGGCTTCTTCATCGGCGGCACGCTGTTCGACCACGTCACGCCGGACATGACCATCTACAAGGAAGAGATCTTCGGCCCCGTGCTGTGCATGGTGCGCCTGCCTGACGTGGCGTCGGCGGTAGAGCTGATCAACAAGAATGAATACGGCAACGGTGTCGCGGTCTTCACGCGCGACGGCGGGGTGGCGCGCGAATTCGTGCGCCAGATCCAGGTCGGCATGGTGGGCGTCAACGTGCCGCTGCCGGTGCCGATGGCATTCAACAGTTTCGGCGGGTGGAAGCGCAGCCTGTTTGGCGACCACCACGCTTATGGTCCGGAGGGCGTGCGTTTCTACACCCGCCACAAGGCCGTGATGGAGCGCTGGCCAAATACCGCAAGTGCTGGCGCGCAGTTTGCTTTCCCACAGATGAAGTGAGGATGGAACCAATGATCGAGTCACTCAAATACATACCGCAGCCAAAAGCCACGAACGAAGAGCTGGCCGGTCATTTCACCGACCTGGCGCCGCCCTTGAACGCGCGCCAGGCTGCGATTGAAAGTTCGCGCTGCCTGTATTGCTACGACGCGCCGTGCACGCGCATCTGCCCGACCGGCATCGATGTCGCGAGCTTCATCCGCAATATCCATGACGGGAACGTGAACGGCGCCGCGGTCACCATCCTGCAGCAGAACATCCTCGGCGGCAGCTGCTCGCGCGTCTGCCCGACCGAAATCCTGTGCGAAGACGCCTGCGTGCGCAACCATGACGCGGAAGGCCAGCCGGTGAAGATCGGCCTCCTGCAGCGCTTTGCACTTGATAATGCCACGCTGGACGGCCATCCATTCAAGCGCGCACCCTCGACCGGCAAGAAGATCGCAGTAGTAGGCGCCGGGCCCGCAGGCTTGTCCTGCGCCCACCGCCTGGCCATGCTTGGCAACGACGTGGTGATCTTCGAGGCGCATGAGAAATCCGGTGGCCTGAATGAATACGGCATCGCCAAATACAAGCTGACCGACAATTTCGCGCAGAAGGAAGTGGACTTCCTATTGGGGATCGGCGGCATCGAAGTGCGCCACGGGCAGAAGCTGGGCGCCAACCTGCACCTCAAAGAGCTCCATGCGCAATACGATGCGGTATTCCTCGGACTCGGCCTGGGCGCCAGCCGCGCGCTTGGCCTGACCGGCGAGGATGCTCCCGGCCTGATGGCAGCAGTCGATTACATCGCCGAACTGCGCCAGGCGGACGACCTGGCGAGGTTACCGGTGCCGCGCCGTGCCATCGTGATCGGCGCAGGCAATACTGCTATCGACATGGCGGTGCAGATCCAGCGCCTGGGTGCGGAAGAGGTGACGATGGTCTATCGCCGCGGCTTCGACGCCATGAGCGCTACCCATCACGAGCAGGACATCGCCAAGGCCAACCAGGTGCGCATGCAGACCTGGGCGCAGCCGCAGCAGGTGCTGCTGGATGAGGCGGGCCGCGTGCGGGGCATGCGCTTCGAGCGCACGGCGATGGAAGGCTCGCGCATGATCGGCACGGGACTGACGTTTGAATTGCCGGCCGACGCGATCTTCAAGGCGATCGGCCAGGCGATGGATTCGTCCGCGCTGGCTGACCCGCTGGCAGCCATGCTGAAACGCGATGGCGACAAGATTCATGTGGACGACAGCTTCCGCACCATCCTGCCGGGTATCTATGCCGGCGGCGACTGTGTTTCGCTGGGCCAGGACCTCACCGTGCAAGCGGTGGAGCACGGCAAGCGCGCCGCGATGGCGATCCATTCCGACATCCAATCGAAGAAGGGGGCAGCATAATGGCCGACCTGAGCGTCAATTTCTGCGGCATCAAGGCGCCGAATCCATTCTGGCTCGCCTCCGCACCGCCTACCGACAAGGCGTACAACGTGATCCGCGCCTTCGAAGCGGGGTGGGGCGGCGTGGTCTGGAAAACGCTGGGCGAAGATCCGCCTGCCGTGAACGTGTCTTCGCGCTACTCCGCCATCTACGGAAAGAATCGCGAAGTGCTTGGCTTCAACAACATCGAGCTGATTACCGACCGTTCGCTGGAATTGAACCTGCAGGAAATCACGGAGGTGAAGAAGGCGTGGCCTGACCGCGCCATCGTGGTTTCGCTGATGCTGCCTTGCGAGGAACATTACTGGGCCGCGATCCTGCCGAAAGTCGAAGCTACGGGCGCCGACGGCATCGAGCTGAATTTTGGCTGCCCGCACGGCATGCCGGAGCGCGGCATGGGTTCCGCAGTCGGCCAGGTTCCGGAATACGTGGAGCAGGTGACGGCGTGGTGCAAGAAGCACACCAGGCTGCCGGTAATCGTGAAGCTGACGCCGAACATCACCGATATCCGCCGCCCGGCGCGTGCTGCCAAGGCCGGTGGCGCCGATGCTGTTTCGCTGATCAACACCATCAACTCCATTACCTCGCTGGACCTGGACAAGATGGTGGCCTTCCCCAACGTGGGCGGCGCCAGCACCCACGGCGGCTACTGCGGCCCGGCCGTCAAGCCGATTGCGCTGAACATGGTGGCCGAGATCGCGCGTGATCCGGAAACGCGCGGCCTGCCGATATCCGGCATTGGCGGCATTGGCAACTGGAAGGATGCGGCCGAATTCATCGCATTGGGCGCCGGTTGCGTGCAAGTCTGCACGGCTGCGATGTTGCACGGCTTCCGCATCGTGCAGGAAATGAAGGACGGCCTGGCGCGCTGGATGGACTCCAAGGGCTACCAGACGCTGGACGACTTCATGGGCAAGGCGGTGCCGAACACCACGGACTGGAAGTTCCTGGATATGAACTACAAGTCCATCGCCCATATCAACCAGGACGACTGTATCAAGTGCGGCCGCTGCTATGTGGCCTGCGAGGATACGTCGCACCAGTCCATCTTCCAGTTGATCGATGAGGCGACCGGTACGCGGACGTACAAGGTCAACGACGAGGAATGCGTCGGCTGCAACCTGTGCGAAATTACCTGTCCGGTGCAAGGTTGTATTACGATGGTCGCAGTCCCCACGGGCAAGCCTTACATGAACTGGACACAGGACCCGCGCAACCCGCGGGCCGAGATCAAGGAGACTGCATGAGCGACAATTCCCAGTTGTGGAACGAAGACCTGGCCCCGACCAATGAATCGCAGCGCACCTGGCGCTGGTATCACTTCGCTGCACTCTGGGTTGGGATGGTCATGTGCATCCCCGCCTACACGCTGGCGGCCAGCCTGATTGAAGGCGGCATGTCGGCGGGACAGGCTGTCCTCACCGTTTTCCTGGCCAATACCATTGTGCTGCTGCCGATGCTGCTGATCGGCCACGCCGGCACCAAGTATGGCATTCCGTACGCGGTGCTGGCGCGGGCCTCGTTCGGCACCTCCGGCGCGCGGCTGCCGGCGCTGATGCGCGCCATCGTGGCCTGCGGCTGGTATGGCATCCAGACCTGGTTCGGCGGGCAGATGATCTATACGCTGCTGGGCGTGATGATGGGCAGCGAGATCGGCGGTGCAAAGATCGGCGGCCTTGGCATCAATGGCGCCCAGCTGCTCTGCTTCATTGCCTTCTGGGCGATCCAGTTCTGGTACATCGTGCACGGCATGGATGCGATCCGCAAACTGGAAACCTATACCGCGCCACTGAAGATCATCATCTGCTTCGTGCTGCTTGGCTGGGTGTACCAGAAGGCGGGCGGCTTCGGTACCTTGCTGGAGCAGCCTTCGCAATTCGTTGAAGGCGGCAAGAAGGCCGGCCAGTTCTGGCCGACGTTCTGGCCTTCGCTGACAGCGATGATCGGCTTCTGGGCTACGCTGGCTTTGAATATCCCGGACTTCACCCGCTTCGCGAAAACGCAGCGCGACCAGGTGCTGGGGCAGTCGGTCGGCCTGCCGGTGCCTATGGGCCTGCTGGCGGCGCTGGCGGTGATCGTTACGTCCGCCACGGTCGTCTTGTACGGCAAGGCGATCTGGGACCCGGTTGACCTGGCCAGCCGCATGACCGGCGTGGCGGTGCTGGTCGCGCTGGTGGTCCTGTTGATCGATACGATCTCGGTCAACCTCGCGGCCAACCTGGTTGGCCCCGCGTATGATTTTTCCGCCCTGGCGCCAAAGCATATTTCCTATCGCACCGGCGGCTACATCACGGCCGGAATCGCGCTGGCGATGATGCCATGGAAGCTGCTGGAAACCACGCAGGGCTATATCTTCACCTGGCTGATCGGCTATTCGGCCCTGCTTGGCCCGATCGCCGGCGTGCTGATCGTCGACTATTACCTGATTCGCAAGACGGAGCTGAACGTCGGCGCGCTGTACGTCGACAACGGCGAATACAGCTATACAAACGGCTGGAATTCCGCTGCACTGCTGGCCTTCGCGTTTGGCGTAGCACCCAACGTGCCGGGCTTCCTGAATGCCGCCTTTCCGGCATCGTTCGGCGATGTCGGCGAGGGCTTCAAGCTGATTTATACCTATGCATGGTTCGTCGGCATCGCGATCGCGGCGCTGGTGTATGGCATCTTGATGAAGGGCAGGGCGGCCAAGGCCGTACCGCCACCCATTCCGGAGAAAGCATAAATGGCAACTTTGATTCGTGGCGGGACTGTAGTGAACGCGGACCGTGCCTTCCGCGCGGACGTGCTGTGCGAGGAGGACAAGATCGTCGCAGTTGGTCCCGCGCTTGAAGCGCCGGCCGGGGCGGAAGTGATTGATGCAGGCGGCCAGTACGTCATGCCGGGCGGGATCGACCCGCACACGCACATGAACCTGCCTTTCATGGGCACCGTCACCCAGGACGATTTTTTCACCGGCACCGCAGCCGGTCTTGCGGGCGGTAACACGACCATCATCGACTTCGTCATTCCCAACCCGCAGCAGCCGCTGCTCGAGGCTTACCACCAGTGGCGCGGCTGGGCCGAGAAGGCGGCCGGCGATTACACCTTCCACGTGGCGATCACCTGGTGGTCGGACAAGGTGCACGAGGAAATGGGCACGCTGGTGCGCAACCACGGCGTCAACAGTTTCAAGCACTTCATGGCGTACAAGAACGCCATCATGGCGGACGACGAAACGCTGGTGAAAAGCTTCCGCCGTGCACTGGAATTGGGGGCAATCCCGACTGTGCATGCCGAGAACGGCGAGCTGGTTTACCAGCTGCAGCAGGACCTGCTGCGCCAGGGGATTACCGGCCCGCGTGCGCATCCGCTGTCGCGCCCTCCAGCCGTGGAGGCGGAAGCGGCCAACCGCGCCATTGCCATTGCCAACGTCTTGAACACCCCGCTGTACATCGTGCACGTGTCGTGCAAGGAATCGCTGGACGCGATCACCCGCGCCCGCGCCGCAGGCCAGCGCGTGTATGGCGAAGCGCTGGCCGGCCACCTGATCGTGGACGACAGCGTGTACGACCATCCAGATTTCGAGTTTGCGGCAGGTCACGTCATGAGCCCTCCGTTCCGCAGCCGCGAGCACCAGAAGGCACTGTGGCAAGGCCTGCAGGGCGGCAACCTGCACACTACGGCGACGGACCACTGCACCTTCTGCGCCGAGCAGAAAGCGGCGGGGCGCAACGACTTCACCAAAATCCCCAACGGCTGCGGCGGGGTCGAAGACCGCATGGCGGTGATCTGGGACGAAGGCGTCAACAGCGGCAAGCTGACGCCGTCGGAGTACGTGCGTGTAACGTCCGCCAATGCGGCGCAGATCTTCAATATCTATCCGCGCAAGGGCCTGGTTGCCGCCGGCTCTGACGCGGATATCGTAGTGTGGGACCCGGAAGGCACCCGCACGATTTCGGCCAAGACACAGTTCGCAAAGGGCGGCTTCAACGTCTTCGAGGGACGTACAGTCAAAGGGATTCCAAGCACCACCGTGGCGGCCGGCAAGGTCGTGTTCCATCGTGGAGATTTGCGGGCAGTCGAAGGCGCCGGGCGCCACGTCGACCGTCCCGCTTTTGCGCCCGTAACGGCGCGCTAAGGAGTGCATCATGAGCGATCTACGTATCAATAGCGACCGCCTGTGGGATTCGCTGATGGAACTGGCCAAGATCGGCGCGACGCCGAAAGGCGGCGTCAAGCGCCTGACGCTGACGGATCTCGACAAGCAGGGGCGCGACCTGGTGACAAGCTGGGCGCGCGCCGCCGGCTTGTCGATCACGGTCGACCAGATCGGCAACGTCTTCATGCGCCGCGATGGCGAAGACAACACGCTGCCGCCCGTCATGACCGGCAGCCATATCGACACGCAGCCGACCGGCGGCAAGTTCGATGGCAACTATGGCGTGCTGGCGGGGCTGGAAGTGGTCCGTACCCTGAACGACAAGGGCATCAAGACGCGTGCACCGGTCGAGGTCGCGTTCTGGACCAACGAGGAAGGCTCGCGCTTTGTACCCGTCATGATGGGCTCTGGCGTATTCTGTGGCGCCTTTACGCTGGAACATGCGTACGCCGCCAAAGACACTGAAGGCAAGACAGTAGGCGAGGAGCTGGAACGCATCGGCTACAAGGGCGACCAGGTGCCCGGCCAGCATCCAATCGGTGCATACTTCGAAACCCACATCGAGCAGGGGCCTGTGCTGGAGGATGCCGATAAAGTCATTGGCGTCGTGCCCGCCGTGATGGGCCTTTCGTGGTACGACTGCACGGTGACCGGGATGGAGGCCCATGCCGGCCCGACTCCAATGCACTTGCGCAAAGACGCGATGCAGGTGGCGGCACAGATCATCCCCGAGGTGGTGGCAATTGCCAACCGCTACCCGCCATACGGCCGCGGTACGGTCGGCATGATGCAGGTCTTCCCTAACAGCCGCAACGTGATTCCCGGCCAGGTCAAATTCAGCATCGACCTGCGCAATGTGAACGACGAGCTGCTGAACAAGATGCACGAAGACATGCTGGCCTTCATCGACAAGACTTCCGCTGAGACGGGCCTGCCTGTCAAGATCGAGCGTGTGTCGTACTATCCGCCATGCCCGTTCCATCCAGACTGCGTTGGCGCTGTCCGCAAGGCGACCGAGAAACTAGGCTATTCCACCATGGACGTCGTTTCCGGTGCGGGCCACGACGCAATCTATGCGGCCCGTGTCGCTCCCGCTGGCATGATTTTCGTCCCCTGCAAGGATGGCATCAGCCACAACGAAATCGAAGACGCCAAGAAGGAGCACCTGGAGGCAGGCTGCAACGTGCTGCTCCACGCTATGCTGGAGCGCGCCGGTATCGCTTGACTTACCTCAACAGCGCGGCGGTATCTACCTTGATATGTATCGGTGCCGGCATATAGTGAAGTTATGGCAGATACCGCAAAACTCTTCTTTACCGGGCGCAGCCAAGCTGTTCGGTTGCCCAAGGATTATCGCTTCGAGGGGACTGAAGTGTTCATTCGGCGCGACCCGGTGACAGGCGATGTAATTCTGTCCCCCCGGCCGACTACTTGGGACGGGCTGTTCGCACTTTACGAAACCACAGTTGTGCCAGCAGACTTCATGAGCGGAATTGAACGTGGTGCACAAGAAGGGCAGCGCGATCCATTCGATGAAAATTCATGAGACCGCATCTGCTCGACACCAATATCGCGAGTCACGCGATCAGAGGCGATAAGCCTGGCGTCATTACCCGACTGGCGCTGTTGCCGTTGAGCTCAGCTTTCGTTTCGGTAATCACAGAAGCGGAACTGCGGTACGGCCTTGAGAAATGTGGGAATCCAGACGGCCTCGCTGCCCGCATCAATGCATTTCTGGTGCGTTCAACTATCTTGCCCTGGACCAGGGATGCGGCGATGGCTTATGCGTATCTGCAGGCCAAATACGAGCGCAATGGCCATCCATTGGCACGAATGGATATGTTAATTGCGGCCCATGCCTGTGCCCTCGGAGCAATCCTGGTGACACGCGACAAGTCGTTCGCAATGCTGAGCGCCGATCTGGAGATTGAGGATTGGCCTGACTAATTCGTTACCTGCCGAAGGCGATACGGGTGATGGCGACCGTCGCTTCGTGCGCAAGGTCCTCCAGTTCTTTATGCTGCGGGCGGGTCTCGGAGATGAACAGCATTGTCCCCAGCATCTGCGCCACGATCAGCGTGCCGCGGATTTCGCATTGCTGCATCGACAGGGCTGGATCGATTTCGTGGATCAGGTTGCGCAGCGTCCGGCGGGCGCGGGTCATCATCGTGTCGAACAGCTTGGTGGCCACCGGGTGGCGGTTGGCCAGGGCGGCGATTTCGAAGAACAGGCCGCTCGACACCTGGTCGCGCAGGTCGGCCAGGAAGTAATCGATGATCGATTCAAACAATTCCACGCGCGGACCGGTACCGGCTGCGGCAACACGTTCGTCGATGCCTGCCTGGTAGCGGGCAAAAGTCTGCTCCAGCAGCGCTTCGATCAGCGCATCCCGGCTCGGGTAATAGTGCTGCACCGTCGACAGGCTTACCCCCACCTGCTGCGCCACGCTGCGCATTGCCAACGCCGCATAACCGTCGTGCGCCAACAACAACCGCGCCGCCTCCAGGATGGCGCTGGCGCGCTCAAACCCTTTGGTGGTGGTGTTGGATTCTTTTGCCTGCAGGGGCGTGTCTGACCTTTTCCTCATAAGACATGAATTATCCCGTCGATTGACAAATAGGTCAACTGACCGATACTATTTCGGTCGACTGACCTATAACTTCCAACGGAGACCACGCCTGATGATCCCTCGCACCTTATTCACCGAAGAACACGAGATGCTGCGCGAATCCGCGCGCCGCTTCATGGAAACCGAGATCGCCCCGCACCACGAGCGCTGGGAAGAGCAAGGCTATGTTGATCGCGATGCCTGGCTGAAGGCCGGCGCTGCAGGCTTCCTGTGCCCGACCATGCCGGAGCAGTACGGCGGCGTTGGCGTGGACCGCCGCTACAGCATGGTGCTGATCGAAGAACAGGCACGCGTCGGTGCGTCCGGCCCCGGCTTCATGCTGCATTCGGAAATCGTGGCGCCCTACATCCTGCACTACGGCAGCGAGTACCTGAAGTCGCATTACATTCCCAAGCTGGCGACCGGCGAGATGATCGGCGCCATCGCGATGACCGAACCGGGCACCGGCTCCGACCTGCAGGGCGTGGCGACCACCGCGATCCGCGACGGTGACCACTACATCATGAACGGCTCCAAGACCTTTATCACCAATGGCTGGAATGCCGACGTGGTGATCGTGGTTGCCAAGACCGATCCGACTGCCGGCGCCAAGGGCATCAGCCTGTTCGTGGTCGACACTTCGATGGAGGGCTTCAGTAAGGGCAAGCGCCTGAAGAAGGCAGGCATGAAGGCGCAGGACACCTCCGAGCTGTTCTTCGAAAATGTGCGCGTGCCGGCGAAAAACCTGCTGGGCGAGGAGGGCGCGGGCTTCAAATACCTGATGCAGGAACTGCCGTGGGAGCGCATGCAGATCGCCATCATGGCTGTGCAAGCTGCTGAATCGGGCCTGGAATGGACCGTGCAATACACGCGCGACCGCAAGGCTTTCAAGCGTCCGATCGCTGAGTTCCAGACCATCGCCCATACGCTGGCCGAGATCAAGACCGAGGTGCAGATGTGCCGCGTGTTCGTCGACCGTTGCATGGAGCTGCTGATCGAAGACAAGCTGGATGCCGCCACAGCATCCATGGCTAAATACTGGACCACCGAGATGCAATTCCGCGTTCTGGACAAGTGCGTGCAGCTGCACGGCGGCTATGGTTATATGTGGGAATACCCGATCACCCGCGCCTGGGCCGACGCACGCGTACAGCGCGTGTACGGCGGCACCAACGAAATCATGAAAGAACTGATCAGCCGCACGCTGTAAGGAGACCAGCTTGGAAGCTTACATCTTTGACGCCGTGCGCACGCCGCGCGGCAAAGGCAAGAAAGACGGCTCGCTGCACGGCGTAACGCCGCTGCGCCTGGCGGAGACTGCGCTGCGCGCGCTGGTCAGCCGCAACAACTTCGACAGCGCGATCATCGACGACGTGGTGCTCGGTTGCGTGGAACCGGTCGGCGAGCAGGGCGCCTGCATCGGCCGGGTTGCCGCGCTGGCTGCCGGCTACGCCGAATCGGTCGCGGGCGTGCAGATCAACCGCTTCTGCGCGTCCGGCCTGGAGGCCTGCAATATGGCGGCGGCGCAGGTGATGTCCGGCCAGTCCGATATGGTGGTCGGCGGCGGCGTGGAAGCGATGTCGCGCGTGCCGATGGGTTCTTCGGGCGGCGCCTGGCCGGTCGACCCGCAAAGCGCTTTCGATTCCTACTTCGTGCCGCAAGGGATTTCGGCGGACGCGATTGCGACCATCTGGGGCTATAGCCGCCGCGATGTCGACGCCTACGCCGTCGAATCGCAGCAGCGCGCGTATCGCGCCTGGCAGGAAGGCCGTTTTGCACGTTCCGTGGTGCCGGTGGTGGACCGCAATGGCCTGACCATGCTGGCGCGCGATGAGCTGGTGCGTCCCGAAACTACCGTTGAATCGCTTGGCGCGCTGAAAGCATCGTTCGCCGACATGGGCGCCAACTTCGGCTTCGACTTGGTCATCACGCAACGCTATCCGCAGATCGAGCAGATGCAGCACGTGCACCATGCCGGCAACAGCTCCGGCATCGTGGACGGCGCCGCAGCGGTGCTGATCGGCACGCGCGAATCCGGCGAGCGCGCCGGCCTCAAGCCGCGTGCCCGCATCCGTTCCTTCGCGTCGATCGGCAGCGAACCTTCCATCATGCTGACCGGGCCAAGCTACGCTGCCGAGAAAGCGCTGAAGCGCGCCGGCATGAAGGCTTTCGACATCGACCTGTACGAACTGAACGAGGCATTCGCCTCCGTGGTGCTGCGCTTCATGGAAGTGATGAACGTGCCGCACGGGAAAATGAACGTCAACGGCGGCGCCATTGCCATGGGACACCCGCTGGGCGCAACTGGCGCAATGATCCTTGGCACACTGCTGGACGAGCTGGAACGCCGCAACCTGCAAACCGGCCTGGCCACGCTGTGCGTTGGTGCCGGCATGGGCACTGCCACCATCATCGAGCGCATTTAAGGGAGGCAGACAATGATTGATTACAGCCTGGATTCCCACGGCATCGCGACCCTCAGCTGGAACATGCCGGGACGCAGCCAGAATGTGCTGAACGAAGAAAGCTGCAGCGCGCTGTGCGAACTGGTAGACCGCGTGGCCGCGGATGCTGCCGTCAAGGGCGTGCTGATGACGTCCTCCAAGCCGGACTTCATTGCTGGCGGCGACCTGGAGTGGCTGCTGTCCGCCAGGACCGCCGAGGTTCTGTTCGAACGCGTCGTGTGCCTCGATCGGGCGCTGCGCAAGCTGGAGACTTGCGGCAAGCCGGTCGCGATGGCGCTGCCAGGCACCACGCTTGGCGGCGGCCTGGAGGTGGCGCTGTGCGGCCATTACCGCGTGGCGGCTGACAATCCGAAGGCCCGTTTCGGCCTGCCTGAAGTCACCCTTGGCCTGTTGCCGGGCGGTGGCGGAACGCAGCGCTTGCCACGCCTGGTCGGCATCCAGAAATCGCTGCCGCTGCTGTTGGAAGGCAAGCGCCTGACTGCCGGCGCTGCGCGTGAGCTGGGCATCCTGAATGAAGTAGTCCCTGCTGGCACCGAGCTGGTTGCGGCACGCGCATGGGTCGAAAGTGCGATCCCTGCGGGCGGCGTGCATCAGCCCTGGGATGCCAAGGGCTTCAAGATTCCGGGCGGCGCCGTGTCCTCGCCGGCAGTGCAGCAGGTCTTCATGGCGGCCAACGCCATGTTGCGCGCCAAGACCTATGGCAACTATCCGGCGCCGCGCAATATCCTGTCCTGCGTGTATGAAGGCCTGATCACGGACCTCGACACCGGCTTGATGACGGAAGCGCGCTATTTCGTGCAAACCGTGTTGTCGCCGGAAGCGAAGAACATGATCCGCACGCTGTTCTTCAGCATGAACGAGGCGAACAAGCTGGCTTCGCGTCCAAAGGATGTGCCGCAGCAGAAGTACACCAGGATCGGCGTGCTGGGCGCCGGCATGATGGGCGCGGGCATCGCCTATGTCGCCGCCAAGGCGGGTATCGAGGTAGTACTGGTCGATACCGCGCAGGAGGCCGCAGAACGCGGCAAGGCCTACTCGGCGGGACTGCTGGCGAAACAGCAGCAGCGCGGCCGGGTCAGCGCCGACAAGGCGGAAGCGCTGCTGGCGCGCATCACGCCGACCACCGACTTTGCGTTGCTGGCAGGCGCTGAACTGGTGGTGGAGGCAGTGTTCGAGGATCGCGGCATCAAGGCCGACGTGACGCGCCGCGCGGAAGCGGTACTCGGAGCCGACGCGATCTTCGCGTCCAACACTTCCACCTTGCCCATCACCGGCCTGGCAGAAGCGAGCGCGCGGCCGGCCAACTTCATCGGCCTGCACTTCTTCTCGCCGGTGGATCGCATGGCTATCGTTGAGATCATCGTCGGCAAGCAGACTTCCGATGCAACGCTGGCGCGCTCGATGGACTTGGTGCGCGCGCTGGGCATGACGCCGATCGTGGTCAACGACTCGCGCGGCTTCTACACCAGCCGCGTATTCTCGACCTATGTGCTGGAAGGCCTGGCGCTGCTGGCGGAGGGCGTGGCGCCCGCGCTGATCGAAAACGCCGGCCTGCAGGCTGGCATGCCGGTCGGTCCGCTGGCGCTGACCGATGAAGTCTCGTCCGAATTGATCTGGAAGATCGACCGCCAGACCCGCCTTGACCTGGGCGATGCCTACAAGGCGCGTCCGGGCCACGAAGTCGCCGCACGCATGGTGGAGCTGGGCCGCATCGGCAAGAAGGCCGGCAAGGGTTTCTACGACTATCCGGAAGGCGGCAAAAAGGTCCTGTGGAGCGGTCTGGCGGAGCTTTTCCCCCGTGCCGAAGTTCAGCCCGACGTGAGCCAGGTGGTCGAACGCCTGACCGTGGTGCAGGCCGTCGAAACCGCGCGCTGCATGGACGAAGGCGTGCTGCGTTCTGCGCGCGACGCGGACGTCGGTGCTATTCTCGCATGGGGCTTCCCGCCATTCCGCGGCGGTCCATTGAGCATGATCGACCATGCCGGTTCGGCGGCCTTCGTGGCGCAGTGCGAACGCCTGGCGGCCGCCCACGGCGACCGCTTTGCGCCACCTGCGCAGTTGAAGGCGATGGCCGCTACGGGTGCGGCTTACTACACGGAGCGTTGAGATGGGTGTGCTGTCCGGCGTCAGGATTATCGAAATTGCGGGCATCGGCCCGGGTCCGTTTTGCGGCATGCTGCTGGCGGACCTGGGCGCGGACGTGATCGTCGTGGAGCGTCCCGGCCCGGCGGAGATTCCGACCGCCGGCATCCTGCGCCGTGGCAAGCGTTCGCTGGCGCTGGACCTCAAGGAACCCGGCGCGATCGACACCGTGCTGCAATTGATCGAAGACGCGGACGGCCTGATCGAAGGCATGCGGCCCGGTGCGATGGAGCGCCTTGGCCTGGGTCCTGAGGTATGCCTGGCGCGCAATCCTCGCCTGGCCTATGGCCGCATGACCGGTTGGGGCCAGGACGGCCCGCTCTCGCAGTCGGCCGGGCACGACAACAACTACATCGCGCTGTCCGGCGCGCTGCATTACGCTGGGAGCGGCGAAGCGCCACCGGTCGCACCGCCAACGCTGGTAGGCGACCTTGGCGGCGGCGCGCTTTATCTTGCGCTGGGCATTGTCTCCGCTATCCTGCATGCACGCGGCGGCGGCAAGGGACAAGTGATTGATGCCGCCATCGTCGATGGCTCGGCGCACTTGATGAACCTCCTGCTTGATTTGTCCGGCGCGGGCCTGATGCGCGAGCAGCGCGGCACATCGGTGCTGGATGGCCCGCATTGGTTCAATACTTACCGTTGCAAGGACGGGCGCGACATCACGGTCGGTGCCCTGGAAGCCAAGTTCTATAGGCTGCTGCTGGAAAGACTCGGCCTGGCCGGAGATCGCCGCTTTGCGTCCCAGCACGCGGCGGGCCAATGGCCGCTTCAGCGCGCCGCGTTTGCGGAGTTGTTTGCGATGCGCACGCGCGACGAATGGTGTGCCCTGCTGGAGGGCAGCGACGCCTGCTTCGCTCCAGTGCTGGCGCCATCGGAAGCGGCGCAGCATCCGCACATGCAGGCGCGCGGCGTTTATTCCAGCGAAGGCGTATTGCAGGCGAACGCCGCGCCGCGGTTCTCCGCCACGCCGGCACCGGCGGCGCCAAATGCGATTCCCGCCATCGGCCAGCACAACGAGGAAATCTTGTCGCGGCTTCGCTGATGGCGCTAGAATCCCCTATTTCATGAAATTTAAACAACTCCTGCTGGCGCTGCCGCTTGCGTGTCTGATGCACCTCGCCTCCGATGCCATGGCCCAGCCCTCGCCTGAGTCGGCCCTGGTGCAGGCGCGCGCCGGATTCACCACCAAAATTATTCGCCAGGGCGAGAAGTTCCCAGCCCTCCCTGCGCCACCGGCAGGTGTCTTCGAACGCGTGCACTACAAGTCGCCGGCTGGCGCCCTGGCAGCTTATGTCACGCCGAAGCCGGACGGCAATGGCAAGTATCCCGCAATCATCTGGATCGCCGGCGGCGACAGCAGTTCGCTGGAAGAGATGTGGAAGCCGAGGCCGCGCGAAAACGACCAGAGCGCAGCGGCCTATCGCAAGCCCGGCCTCGTGCTGATGCTGCCAAGCCTGCGCGGCGGGAACGACAATCCGGGCCGGCGCGAAGGCTTCTACGGTGAAGTGGATGATGTGATCGCGGCCGCGGATTACCTGGCCAGTTTGCCGTATGTGGACCCGCAGCGTATCTACCTGGGCGGGCACAGTACGGGCGCAACCTTGGTGATGCTGGTCGCAGAAAGCACGAAACGGTTCCGCGGCGTCTTTGCTTTCGGGCCGGTAGCGGCGGCGCATTATTACGGCGAAGACTACAACTACTATGACATCAAGGATATGCAGGAAGCGAAGCGCCGCGCTCCGATCCTGTGGATGGATTCAGTCCGCAGTCCGCTGTTCGTACTGGAGGGGGCCGTTGGCGGCAACGTGCAGGACCTGCAGGAAATGCGACAGAAGAACAAGAACAAGGCCATCCGCTTCATGGAAGTGGCGAACAAGTCGCACTTCAGCATCCTTGCTCCCGCCAACGACATGATTGCGGCAAAAATTGTCTCCGCCGCGCGTAGTGGCGGCGAAGTCGATATCAGCCCGGCAGATATCAGCGACCTGTCGCAGCGCCGCTAACGAAACTGCGGAGGAAGTCGAGCAGCACCTGCGCTGCGACTTCCGCATCGTCGGCGGTCATGGTCTCCAGCGGGTTGTGGCTGATGCCGCCGTTGCCGCAACGTGTGAACAACATGCAAACGTCGGTGATTGCGGCAATCGCCATCGCATCGTGGCCGGCGCCGGACAGCAGGTCGAATCGTGGCAGGCCGCTGCGCTGGACTGCATCGCCCAGCTGCTGCATCAGCCACGGCGCACATGGGGCGGCCTTGGCTTCGACAATCTTCTCCACCTTGAATTCGATATTGCGCCGCGCGCAAATTGTCGCCAGGCCGTCCAATACATCGCGCACCGCCGCCTCGCGCACTGCATCGTCGGCAGCGCGGATGTCGAGCGACAGCTTGCAGGCGCCGGGAATGACGTTGACGGAACCGCCCGGCACCTGGAGCTGTCCGACCGTGCCGACCAATGCTTCGCCCCGTGCGCAGCGCTGCTCGACCAGCAACACGATCTCGGCTGCCGCCGCGGCTGCGTCTTTGCGCATATGCATCGGCGTGGTACCGGCATGGCTGGCGACGCCGTGCAGCTCGACCAGGAAGCGCGAACTTCCCGCGATGGCCGTTACAACACCGACTGGCAGGCCCCGTTCCAGCAATACCGGGCCTTGCTCGATGTGGACTTCGACATAGGCGGCGATATCCTCGCGCCGCCGCGCTATCGCAGGAATGGCTGCCGCGTCGTGGCCAGCGGCGGCCAGTGCGTCGCGCATCCTGATGCCGTCGGCGTCCACAGCATCCAGCAGGGACATGTCGAACTTGCCGGTGACCGCATTACTGCCGAGGAAGGTGCTGCGGAAGCGCACGCCTTCTTCTTCCGCAAAGCCGATCACCTCAAAATTGAACGGCAGCCTCTCGCCCTTGGCGTGCAGGTGGCGCACGATTGCGATCGGCAGCAGGATGCCAAGCCGGCCATCGTACTTGCCTCCGTTGCGCACCGTGTCGTAATGGGAGCCGGTGAGGACGGTTTTCGCGCCCGGCGCGCCGGACTGGTAGCGGCCAACGACGTTGCCGACAGCATCAATCTCGACCTGCATGCCGGCCTCGCGCATCCAGCTGGCCAACTGCGCGGCGGTGGCGCGGTGGGCATCGGTCATGTAGGCGCAGGTGAGGGCGCCAGCCTCGTCGCTCCACTGTGCCAGGTCTTCCGACCATTGCATGATCTGCGGGCCGAACTCCAGCTTCACGCCCAGCAGGTCGTTCAAGCGTATTTCGGCAATGCGGTGGATCTGGCGCAGGCACTCCGCCATTTCGTCGGCCTTCTGGTTTTTCAGGCGGCGCGCGAAGGCGGCGATGACGGCTTCACGCGTCAAGCCTTGTCCAGTCGGGCCTTTGACCGCCAAGATGAACGGGAAGCCGAACTTCGCGTTGTAGTCGGCGTTCAGCTTGTGCAGGGTGGCGAATTCCTCCGCGCTGCACAGGTTCAAGCCGGACCTGGCCTGTTCGCTGGTTGATTCGGCTGTCAGTTCGCCTGCGATGGCCGCCTTGCCCGCCAGTTCCGGGTGCGCGCGGATCAGGCCAAGCTGCTCGCCTTCAGTCGCGCTGGTGACCACGCCTTGCAAGGCCTGTTTCAACGCCGCCAGCGTCGCAAATGGCCGCTGCGCCGCCGCCCGATCCGGAATCCAGGGCGAATGCTCATAGATGCCGCGCAGGTGGTCGATATAAGCAGCCGGACTGCAGGAGTTCAGTTCAGTAAGAGTCGTGGTCATCGCATTTGTCCTATCTTGAACAATCGATCATACCCGGCCCCGAGCGCCCCGCCATAATCGCTCCTTTATACCTGCAATTATGAAAGTCGGGGTCAGGTCTGGCAATCCGCCACATTTTTCGCTATGCGAAAAATGTGGCGGATTGCCAGACCTGACCCCGACTTTAGACCTGACCCCGACTTTCAATTAGAGCGCCTTGGCGGCAGCGGTGACCTGGTCGCGCAGCCATTTGTGCTCGGGGGCCTGGTGCACACGCTCGTGCCACAGCTGGTAGAAGCGCATCGGCGGGAACTTGACCGGGGGCGTAAAGACCTTGAGCGGCAGCGAGTTTTCGTAGAAGCGCAGGAACTGGCGGCCGGTGGTCAGCACCAGGTCGGTCTGCGCCAGCATGTACGGGATCAGGCTGAAATAGGCCGATTCCACCGCCACATTGCGACGCATGCCCTGGCGCTCCAGGAAGGAGTCGATCACGCCGCCGTAGCCGGGCACCATTTGCGATGGTGCGACGTGGGGCAGGGCGAGGTAGTCGTCCAGCGACATCGCATCGCTGGCGGTGCGCTTGGCATAGGGGCTGCCGGCGTGCATGGCGCAGATGATCGGGTCTTCGAACAGCTTGGAAATGTGCAGGTGCTGCGGCGGCTCGTCCCAGTTGGCGATGACCAGGTCCATGTCGCCGTCCGACAGCAGCCGCAGATAGTCTGTACCGGGACCGATTGAGTGGATCACCACGCGGCTCCTGGGCGAGCCTCGGCGTAACAAGGCCACCACGTTCGGCAGGAACTGGCTGTCCAGGTAGTCGGGTGCGGCGATATTGAAGGTGCGCGCTTCCTCCTGCGCCACGAAGGGCGTCTTCTTCACGAACAGCGATTCCGTTTCGTCCAGGATGCGCTTGGCCGGCTTGAGCAGGCTTTCGCCGTGCTGGGTCGGCACCATGCCGCGCGCGCCGCGCACCAGCAGCGGGTCGCCGGTCAGTTCGCGCAGCTTGCGCAAGGACGCCGAAATGGAGGGTTGCGGCTGGTTCAGCTTGAGCGCCACGCGCGATACGTTCTTCTCGACCAGCAGCAGGTAGAGAATGCGAATGAGGTGAATATCGAGGTGTTGCGGCAGGCCGGACATCTTGCTTACGTATATGAATTCGAATATCTTGAATATACGACATATTTCATGTTGTGGGGGCTCGAAAACGCGTATCTTCGATAGATTGCCACTTCTTCAACTCAAGGATTTACATGGATTACCTGCTGCCCTACGGCCTGGAATGGGCGAACCTGCTGGTACGCTGGCTGCACATCATCACGGGCATTGCCTGGATCGGCGCGTCGTTCTATTTCGTCTGGCTGGACAATTCGATCCGGCCACCGGCGCCGGGCTCGGACCTGGCGAAGAAGGGCGTCTCCGGCGAATTGTGGGCCGTGCACGGCGGCGGTTTCTATAACCCGCAGAAATACCTGGTGGCGCCGGCCGAACTGCCGAAGGAGCTGCACTGGTTCAAGTGGGAGGCTTACAGCACCTGGCTGTCGGGCATCGCGCTGCTGACCATCGCCTATTATTTCAACGCGCAGGCGATGATGGTGGACAAGCAGGTGGCGGATCTCTCCAGCCCGCAGGCTGTCGGCATTGGCATCGGCTTCCTGGTGGCAGGCTGGGTGGTGTACGACGCGCTGTGCCGCTCGCCGCTGGGCAAGAGCGAGAAGTGGCTTGGCCTGGTCGTATTCCTGCTGCTGGTTGCCGCGGCCTATGCGCTGACTCACCTGCTGAGCGGGCGCGCTGCCTTCATCCACATCGGCGCCATGATCGGCACCATCATGGTGGCCAACGTGGCGATGCTGATCATTCCAGGCCAGCGCAAGATGGTGCAGGCGATGCAGGCGGGCAGCCTGCCCGATCCGATCCATGGCATCAAGGCCAAGCAGCGCAGCGTGCATAACAACTACTTCACGCTGCCGGTGCTGTTCATCATGATCAGCAACCACTACGCGATGACTTACCAGAACAAGAATGCCTGGCTGGTGCTCGGCTTCATCATGGCGGCCGGCGTCTTCATTCGCCACTTCTTCAACCTGCGCCACAAGGGCCGCATCGAATGGCGCTATCCTGTCATTGGCGTAGCGCTGCTGCTGGCGGTTGCCGTGGCGATTGCGCCGTCCAAGCCTGCTGCCGTGAAGCCAGCCGCCGACCCTGCTGCGCAATTCGCGAAAGTGAAAGCGATCGTCGATCAGCGCTGCCTGGCCTGCCATTCGGCCACACCGACGCAGCCCGGCTTTGCCACGGCGCCGGCTGGCGTGATGTTCGATACGGCCGACCAGGTGCACCAGCGTGCAGCCCAGATTCACAAGCGCGCCGTGGAGCAGAAGGACATGCCGATCGGTAACCTGACCAATATGACCGAAGCGGAACGCGCCGAGCTGGGCGCTTGGTTCGCCGCAGGAGCGAAATAATGAACGACAAACTCACCCGGTGGATCGACGACCATTTCGACGAGGAAGTGTCCTTCCTGCAACAGGTGCTGCGCGTGCCGACCGATACGCCGCCCGGCAACAATACGCCGCATGCGGAAACCGTGGCGGGCATGGTAAAAGCCTATGGCTGGAACGCCGAGAAGCACGCCGTGCCGGAACAGGAAGTGCGGGACTACGGCATGGAGTCGATCACCAACCTGATCATCCGCCGCCCGTATGAAGCCGGCGGCCCGACGATCGCGCTGAATGCCCACGGCGACGTGGTGCCGCCGGGCGAGGGCTGGACGTATCCGCCCTACGGCGGGGTGATCGACGACGGCTATATCTACGGCCGCGCAGCAGCGGTATCGAAATGCGACTTCGCTACCTACATCTTCGCCGTGCGCGCGCTGGAAGCGCTGGGCGTCAAGCTGAAAGGCGGCGTGGAGCTGCATTTCACGTATGACGAGGAATTTGGCGGCCTGCTTGGCCCTGGCTTCCTGCTGCGCGAAAAGCTGACCAGGCCGGATTACGTGATCGCGGCAGGCTTCAGCTACAACATCGTTACCGCGCACAATGCCTGCCTCCAGCTTGAAATCACGGTGCACGGCAAGTCAGGCCATGGCGCCATGCCGGAAACCGGGCATGACGCGCTGCAGGCGGCAACGAAGATCCTGAATGCGGTCTACGGCCAGTTGCCTGAGCTGAAAAAGATCAAATCGAAGGTGCCAGGCATCGATTCCCCGACCATGCTGGTGGGCCGCATCGACGGCGGCACCAATACCAATGTCGTGCCGGGCAAGGTCGTGATGAAGCTGGACCGCCGCATGATCCCGGAAGAGGACCCGGTGGCGGTGGAGGCGCAGGTGCGCAAGCTGATCGAAGAGGCAGTGCAGGGTGAACCCGGGATTCGTCTCGAGATCAAGCGCCTGTTGCTGTCGCACGCCTTGCGTCCGCTGCCGGCCGGCGAAAAGATGGTGGCCAGGCTGCAGAAGAACGCGCGCGAGGTGCTGGGCGAGGATATCCCGGCGGTCGGCACGCCGCTGTACGCCGATGCGCGACTGTACGGCGAACAAGGCATTCCCGCAGTACTATATGGCGCAGGGCCGCGCAGCGTGCCCGAATCGAATGCCAAGAAGGCAGATGAAAAACTGCTGCTGGAAGATTTGCGCAAGGCGACCAAGATCGTGGCCCTGACTTTGCTGGACTTCCTCGCAGCCGAGTAAGGGGGAGTGGCAATGTTTGAACGCAAGATGCTGGCCGGCTGGGGCGATATGGATTTCAACAGCCATATGGCCAACACGGCATACCTGAACAAGGCGGGCGATATCCGCATGATGTTCCTGGGCGAGAATGGGTTCCCGATGGCGGAATTCAAGCGCCTGAATATCGGCCCGGTCGTGATGAAGGACGATATCGCGTATTTCAAGGAAGTGCTGCTGATGGATACCATCACCGTCACGCTGGCGCTGGCCGGGATGTCTCAGGATGGCAGCCGCTGGATGCTGCGCAGCGACGTGTATCGCAGTGATGGCAAGCTGTCCGCCCGGATCAACAGCTCGGGCGGCTGGCTGGACCTGACGGCGCGCAAGCTGGTCACGCCGCCGCCGGCGCTGCTGGCAGCCTGGCACTCGCTGTATCAGACAGACGACTTCCAGGCGTTGCCAAGCAGCGTGGCGAAACCTACTTGAGGGTGCTCTCGAACAGCTTGTAGATGCGGCGGTACTGGTCGTACCAGCTCTCAGGCTGGACGTAGGCATGGCGTTCCATTGGATACGCCGCCAGTTCCCAGTTGTCCTTTTTCAGTTCGATGAAGCGCTGCGCCATGCGCACCGAATCCTGGAAGAACACATTGTCGTCCACCATGCCGTGGGCGATCAGCAGGTGGCCTTTCAGCTTGTCCGCGTACTCGATCGGCGAAGATTTGCGGTAAGCCTCCGGGTCGATGTCCGGCGTATTCAGGATGTTGGCGGTGTAGCCGTGGTTATAGGTGGTCCAGTCGGTCACCGGGCGCAGCGCGGCGCCGGCCTTGAACAGCTCCGGTTCGCGCAGCAGCGCCATGAAGGTCATGAAGCCGCCATAGCTGCCGCCGTAGATACCGACCTTGTCGATGTCGCCCTGGTGGTTCGCTGCCAGCCATTTGGCGCCGTCCACATAATCGTCCAGTTCAGGATGGCCCATCTGGCGATAGATCGCCGTGCGCCAGTCGCGTCCATAGCCCTTCGACGCGCGGTAATCCATGTCCAGCACGATGTAGCCCTTTTCAACCAGCAGGTTGTGGAACATCTGCTCGCGGAAGTAGTTCGGGAAGCGGTTGTGCGTGTTCTGCAGGTAGCCTGCGCCGTGCACGAACATCACGATCGGGTACTTCTTGCCCGGTTCCAGCGTGGCCGGGCGATACAGCTTGGACCAGATCGGCTGGCCAGCGCCGTGGGTCGACGGCACGGCCACCATCTGCGGCTGGATCCATTCGCGTGTCTTGTATTCGGCGCTGCGGGTATCGGTCAGCCTGGTTGCTGCGCCGCCGGTAGCAGGCACGGTAGCCAGTTGCGAAGGGACGTAGGCCGATGAATAGTGGACCAGCAGCTTGCGCTGGTCAGGCGACAGGTCGAACTGTTCGACGCCTCCATTGAGCTGGGTGACTTCGCGCACGGTGGCGTCCTTGGCTGAAGCGGAGCACACCTCGTATTCGCCGGGCGTGCGGCGGTTGCACAGCATATAGGCCAGGGTGCCGTCGGCGTTCCACTTCACGTTCGATGCTTCCCATTTGCCGCTGGTCAGGGCGCGCTGCTTGCCGTCGGCGCCGAGGGTGTACAGGTGGGCGTATCCGGTTTCCTCGGACATGAACCACAGCGTGTTGTTGTCCGGCAGCCAGCCGAAGTCGTTGTAGCTGTAGTTGATCCAGGCATTGTCGGTCAGGCGGTGCAGGGACTTCAGCTTGGCGCCTTCCAGGTCGATGCCGGCCAGCCAGCGGTCTTTATTGTCCACGGTGCGCAGCATGACGGCGACCTTGGCGCCGTTGTCGCTCCAGGCAATGCCGTCGCCTTCATCGGCTTCCAGGCGGGTGGCGCGGTTGCCCTTCAGGGCCGGCTGCTTGGCTGCTTCGCGCAGGCTGGCCAGCGGGTCGGTGGCGATGCCCGGCAGGGAATCGAAGGACAGGTCCTTGATGGCGCCGGTGCGCAGGTCCACCAGTTTGAGCGATTGCGCCAGCGGCAGGTTGCGGCCAACGCGAGCACGCTGGTCGTCGAATTCTTCGTAGCCCGACTCGGTCACGTAGCGCGGCATCTTGCCGACGCGGCCGTTCTCGCTGCTTTTCGGCGAAGTGGCGACCACCAGCCAGCGCCCATCTGGCGACAGAGATGAGGCATCGATGGATACCTTGTCGCCAAAGTAAAGCGGCGCCGGCGCGCGGGTGGCGTCGGCAGCGCGTTCGGCTTTGGCGCGGGCGCGTGTCTCGTCGCGTTCATCCTTCTGGCGCTTGAGGGTGGTGATCAGGCGCAGCTGCAGGTCGCGCAAGTAGTCTTCATCCGGTGCGGCGGCCGGGTCCTTGGCGGCGCGCGGCAAGGCGACAGGGGAGAGCAGGCGCTCGGCGCGGCTCCAGCTGAACCAGTCGTTGCCGACCTTGAACTGCACGCTGCGGCCATCTGCCGAGTACTGGGGGGAGGAAGCGTTGGCAGTGCCGCGGCTGATCTGCACCAGGGCGCCGGATTTCAGGTCGCGTTCGAACAGGTCGCCGTTGCGCAGCACGATGGCGCGGGTGCGCTCGCGATTGAACACCATGTTCGGGCTGTCCTGGTTGGACAGCTCGGAGTCCGCCACCAGGCGCGGCTTGTCGCCGGCCTGGAAGGTGTCGCGCAGCGAGGAGCCGACGCGCTTTTGTTTATAGAAAATCTGCTTGCCGTCCCAGCTCCACCATGCCGCTTCAACTGGCGTGCCGATCCAGTCCGGGTGGGACATGGCCTGGTCGAGGGTGATGGGGGTTGGGCTAGTGGCAAATGCGGGGGCTGCCAGCAGGGCTGCCAGCAAGGGAAGTGCAAGTGGTCGCATGGTCTCGAAAGGGAAATGAAGAACTTCGAGGAAGGATTCTAACAGCCGCCCCCTGTACGAAAAGTATCAGGCTTGTAACAGGGTAGCGCCGGCGCCGCCGGGCCTCTAGAATGTCGGGCATTCAGCACATTCAGGAGACAAAATGGCAAAAAGCCATGTAGCGGCGCTGGTCCTGGCCTTGATGGCCGCCGGCGCGATGGCGCAGCAGCAGCCTGCCATGCAGTGGGAAACCGCGGCATTGGCGGGCTCTTATAAAGAAAACATCAGCGAGGATGAAAAGGTCGCCGGCCTGTCCAAGCTGTGGTCGGAAGTCAAATACAACTTCGTCGATACCGCCACCCTGGAAAAGCTGGACTGGGACAAGCTGTACCTGGAAGCCCTGCCGCGCGTGCGCGCAACGCGCAGTACTGAAGACTATTACCGCGTGCTGACGGAACTGGTGGCCAGGCTGAAAGATGGTCACACCAACGTGATGGTGCCAAACGAGCTGTCCGACCGCATGGGCGGCCTGCCGCTGCTGGTGACCCGGCCGGTCGAAGGCCGCGTCATCGTGACCGAAGTCCTGGACCCCGGCTTGCGCGCCAAGGGCATCATGCCCGGACTGGAAGTGGTGGCGGTGGATGGCGCCGAAGTGAAGGCTTACGTAGCCCGCGAGATCACGCCGTATGTGAGTGCCTCCTCGCCGCAGGACGAAGCACTACGCGCGTTCGGGACCCAGTTCCTGCGTGGCGCGGCCGGCTCGGCCGTGCGCGTGACCTTCCGCGATGCTGCTGGCAAGCAGTTCGATCAGCAGCTTGCGCGCGTGGGCCGGGAAGCCCGCAAGGCCGCTGTCGCCAACTCTCCCTCGTTTGAATTCAGCATGCTGCCGGGCGACGTTGCCTACGTTGCGTTGAACAGCTTCGATGACAACAGTGCGGCAGACGCCTGGATGGCCGCTTTCGCCGACATTGCCAAGTCTTCGGCGCTGGTGATTGATGTGCGCCGCAATGGCGGCGGCAATTCGGAAGTGGGCTACAAGATACTGTCGACGCTGGATGACAAGGCTTTCCTGACCAGCCGCTGGGCCACCCGCGACTACAAGCCGGCCTGGCGCGCCTGGGAAAAGGCGCAGCCGATGTACGCCGAAGCTTCCGATGTGGTGCAGCCCGACCCGCAGCGCCAGTACAAGAAACCGGTGCTGGTGCTGACCAGCGCAGCGACCTTCTCGGCGGCGGAAGATTTTGCCGTGGCTTTCGATGTCATGCAGCGCGGTACCCTGGTGGGCGAGGCGACCGCTGGCAGCACCGGCCAGCCGCTCTTCATCAAACTGCCGGGCGGCGGCAGTGCGCGCATCTGCACGAAACAGGATACTTATCCGGACGGCCGCGCCTTCGTCGGCGTGGGTGTGCAGCCGCAGCACCTGGTCAAGCAAACGGTTGAAGGCGTACGGGCAGGCCGCGACGAAGTCCTCGAAGCAGCCCTGGCTTCACTGCAGCCCAAATAGAAAAAAGCCACCGGACCAGGTCCGGCGGCTCTCTGTGCGAAGCAACAGCTTAGAAGTGGTAAGCCACGCCAGCGCTGATGTTGTTCGAGCCGCTAATTGGACGCTGCCATTCAACACGGCCGCTGATTTCTTTGGTGAACTGGTAGCTCACGCCAACGCCGAACAGCGCTTTGTTTTCGTGTTCTTTTTCGCCAAGAGCCTTGGCTTCAACGCGGTTGTAGCCCACGCGGCCGTACACGGCAACTTGGTCAGCCACTGGTACGGAGCCGATTACGGACAGTGCCAGTTGGTTGGTTTTCAGGTCAACGCCCAGGATGTCCCACTTACCCAGGTTGCGGTAGCCGGCTTCAATGGCGAAGTTCTCGTCGAACTGGTAGCCTGCGAAGATGCCGTAGGAGGCTTTACGGCCGTCCAGGTCTTCGTGCTTGCTCGAGCCCACGTCGCCGCCGACGTAGAACGATGGTTCAGCTGCGGATGCAGCGAAGGATGCTACTGCCAGCAGGGTGGCAGCGGTGATTTGCTTGATCATTTTAAGTGTTCCTATTTCTAGTTAGGTTGCCTGCTCTTGATACAAGGCAACATACTATTCTAGCAATGTTATTTTAATGTTGCAAGTGTACTGTGCTTGCATACAGTATAATTTCAGCATGCCTGGTTTTATCCTCACCCGCGCCTGGCGCGACGCCCGCGACGGCACGGAAATCGAGTTCTGGCTCGCGACCGACGACGGCCCCCGCAAAATATTGCTGACAGCACAAGCTTCGGTGGCTTTCGCCGAGGCTTCGCTGCGCGAAACGATTGCGACCCTGGTGGCGGGCATGCCGGGCATCGACATTCGCGAAGTTGCACTCAAGACATTCCAGCGCGAGCCGGTGGTCGGCATCTACGCCAGCCATTACAAGCAGTTGCTGGCGCTGGAGCGCAAGCTGGGCGAGCGCGGCATCCGCCTGTACGAGGCGGACATCAAGCCGCCGGAACGCTACCTGATGGAACGCTTCATCACGGCCGGCGTGGACTTCGAGGGTGGCAAGCTGCGTCCCGCGCCGGCATACCGCCCGCACCTGCGCATGGTGTCGCTTGATATCGAGACCAGCGCTTTCGGCGACCTGTACTCGATCGCGCTGGAAGGCTGCGGCCAGCGCCAGGTCTACATGCTGGGCGAACAGCCGGCCGCGCCGCCCGCGGTGGATTTCGACCTCGAATACTGCCCGACCCCGCGTCGCGTGATCGAGAAACTCAACGAGTGGTTCCGCGTGCACGATCCGGACGCCATCATCGGCTGGAGCGTGGTGCAGTTCGACCTGCAAACGCTGCAAAAGAATGCCGAAAAATACAAGGTGCCGCTGCTGCTGGGCCGTGAAGGCCGTCCGGTCGAATGGCGTACCCACCAGGCGCGCGACGGCTACGTGTTCGCCACCATTCCTGGCCGCATCGCCATCGACGGCATCGAGGCCTTGCGCGCCGCGTCATGGAGTTTCCCTTCCTTCAGCCTGGAGAACGTGTCGCAAGCCTTGCTGGGGGAGGGCAAGGAAATCGGCAGCGACTACGACAAGATGGCCGAGATCGAGCGCCGCTTCCGTGAAGACAAGCCGGCCCTGGCCACCTACAACCTGAAAGACTGCGAGCTGGTGACGCGCATCTTCGAGAAGACGCGCGTGATGGACTTCATCCTGGAGCGCTCCCACGTGACGGGGCTGGTGCCCGACCATATGGGCGGTTCGATTGCCGCTTTCAGCCACCAGTACCTGCCGCGCATGCATCGCGAAGGCTATGTGGCGCCGAATGTCGGCGAAATTCCGGCCGTGGCGTCGCCCGGCGGCTTCGTGATGGATTCACGCCCCGGCCTGTACGACTCGGTGGTGGTGCTGGACTTCAAGAGCCTGTATCCGTCCATCATCCGCTCCTTCCTTGTCGACCCGGTCGGCATGGTCGAAGGCGAGGCGGAGGCGGAAGCCGGCGGCGATGCCGTACCCGGCATGCGCGGCGCCCAATTCTCGCGTACCCGCCACTGCCTTCCTGCCATCACCACCCAGCTCTGGCAGGGCCGCGATGCCGCCAAGCGCGAAAAGAACGATGCCCTGTCGACCGCGCTCAAGCTGCTGATGAATTCCTTCGTCGGCGTGCTCGGTTCCACCGACTGCCGCTTCTACCACCCGCAGCTGATTTCCTCCGTCACCTTGCGCGGCCACGAACTGCTCAAGCTCACGCGAGAGCTGGTGGAAAAGGAGGGCTATGAAGCGATCTACGGCGATACCGACTCCATCTTCATCTGGCTCAAGCGGCCGCATGAAACGGAGGAGGCGCTTGCCATTGCGCGCGCGTTGGTTGCCAAGATCAACAAATGGTGGAAGGATCGCTTGCACAGGAAATACAAGCTGCAGAGCTACCTGGAGATCGAGTTCGATACGTACTACCGGAAGTTTTTCATGCCGACGATCCGCGGTACCGACATGGGCAGCAAGAAGCGCTATGCGGGACTGACCAGCGACGGCGACATCATTTACCGAGGCCTGGAAGTGGCGCGCAGCGACTGGACCCCGCTGGCGCAGCAATTCCAGCAAGGCCTGTTTGCCCGCATTTTCCGCAACGAGCCTTACCAGGACTTCGTGCGCGAATATGCGCGCGATACGCTGTCCGGCGCCCACGATGAACTGCTGGTGTACCGCAAGCGCTTGCGCCATCGCCTCGACGAATACCAGGTCAACGTGCCGCCGCAGGTGCGCGCCGCGCGCCTGGCCGATGAATTCAACAAGGCACAAGGCCGGCCGCTGCGCTACCAGAACGGAGGCCGTATCAGCTATGTCGTCACCACCAGCGGACCGGAGCCGCTGGAAGTGCAGCGCTCACCGATCGATTACCAGCACTATCTCGAAAAGCAACTGCAGCCGATCGCCGACGCCATCCTGCTGCCGCTGCACGACAGTTTCGCTGCCCTGACCACGGCGCAGCAGGCACTGTTTTAGTTGCGCGACATCGACAGGCGCATGACCCATTTGGTGAAGAACAGCAGCAAGACAGTGCCGGCCAGGTCGCCCAATGCCATCACGGCAAAGCCTTGCAGCAGGTGGCCGCGCCCCTCGTACAGGGCAAACCAGATGTGGTGCAGCAGGGGGCTGGCCACGGAATAGGCGACAGCGCACGCCAGCACCTGCCAGGCGGCCAGGCTGGCCAGCGAGCCTTGCAGGTCGAGCCAGCGCCTGGCGCCAAGGTAGACCAGGTAGGGCGCCGCGCTGGCCAGGATGCCGCCGGCAAAGGCACGCACAGGATCATGCGGGAAGAGGACGAGGAAGCAGTAAAGCCAGGAAACGGCCAGCAGGCCTATCGCGCCTGCTTCGGCAAAAAGCAGGGTGGCCAGCAAGCGCACGCCGGCCGGCAGGTAGATCCAGTTGATCCCTTCGGCGAACTCGAGTTGCTTGAACAGCAGTTCATTGATCAGCAGCGCGGCGCCGAACATGACCATTGTGGCAAGGATCATGGAAAGGTTCTGGCGGATGCTTGCCATGCTGGTCGCTTGTCGTGGACGAATCGCCAAATCTTACCGAAAATGCTTGGCCCGGCGCAATCAGCCGTCAAATGGCCATGACAAATTGCGCGCCCCCAGCAACAGAGCAGCGATCGTGCATCAATGCTGCATTGCGATGCACAAGCTGCCCGGCCGTCGCGCCGGGCGTGCGTCGCCGTCAGCTTGAGGCATTCCTCCCGTGGGCCAGCGCGCAGGTGGCCACGCCTGCCACAAGCAAGGCCATTGCAGCGGTCTCGATTGCGGTTGGCCAGCGCGCTTCCCAAAGGAAGCCATACAGCGCCGCAAACAGCGTCTCGAACACGATCATTTGGCCGGTCAGCGTCAGCGGCAAGGCACGGCTGGCATAGTTCCAGAAACCGTTGCCGATGATGGAACAGAGTATGGCAACGCTGGTCACGACCGCTGCGAAGTACAGCCATTCCGAATTGCTGTGCTGCGGCGCTGCGGACGACAGGGCCGGCACCGCCAGCAGCAGCGCTTCGGCGCCGGTGACCAGGCCGGTGAGCATGCTCCATTCATGCGGCGTGACGGTCCCGAGGCGCGCCAGCCAGCGGCTGTTGCCGACTGCGTAAGCCGTCCAGGAAGCGAGGGCGCCGCTGGCATACAGCACGCCAGCCAGCGATCCGGTTTGAAGGTGCTGCCAGCTGATGCAAAACAGGCCTGCGGTGCTGAGGGCAATCGAAGGCAGCAGGCTGCGCAAGGGGACGGCGTCGGCATCGCGGCTGCCGACCAGGGTGATCACCACCGGCAGCAGGCCGATCACGATCGAGGCCATGGCGATGCCGCCAGTCTGCACCGCCTGCGCCAGGAAAAAGTAGTAGACGATATTGCCCGAGAAACTGAGCCAGGCGAGCGCCTTCCACTCGCGCCAGGCCAGCCTGGCGAACAGGCCGCGCCACGAGCGCGATACCAGGATGGCTGCGATCAGGCCGTAAGCGACGTAGCGCCCAGCCGAGAGCTGGATCGGCGTGAAGCCGCGCGTCAGTTCGGGCGCGAGAAAAACCAGTCCCCAGAATGCACCGGCGATGATGCCGGCAATAATGCCAAGTGAAATATTCAACGTCCATCTCCCAAATGGGACATGGTGGACGTCGCGCACTGCATGGTCTTGGCGCGGCCTACTGGATTTTTGTCGCAGGCTCCCGTCCCTGGCGACGATACGCCGCCGGCGTGGTGTCGAGCCGGCTGCGCATGGCGCGGGTGAGGGCGCTCTGGTCGCCGAAACCGCTATTCAATGCAATGTCCGCAATCGGCAGGCCGGTATGGCGCAGCAGTTCGCAGGCGCGATTGAGGCGCATGGAGAGAAGCCAGGCGCGTGGGCTGGTATTCAGCTGGTCCTGGAACAAGGCGTGCAGGCGGCTTACGCTCATGCACGCAAACTGCGCCATCGACTCGGTCGTCCAGGGCAGTGCAAGATTGGCTTCAGTATGCGCCAGCAGGGCGGCCAGGCGCGATTGCAGGCGTGGCGGCTCAAGCATGAGCGTATCCAGCATCAGCGGAACCCAGCCCTGGAGCAGCGATGGCGGCGCGGCGTGCGCTGCGACGGAAAGCTGCATGAACTCGACCAGTTTGCGCGCCGCAGGGCTGATGTCGGCAAATGGCCGCTGCGCGATGCGCTCCCAGATCGGGTGCACCATGGTGGCTTGGTCGACGTCGACGATCAGGGAGTGATTCGCCACGGCGCTCTGCTGCGAATGCCATGCACCCGCCACGACGACAGCACCTCTCAAGGGATTCAGGAGCGCGCCTTTGCCTTCGATGTCGAGCTCCACTTCGCCGGACAGTGGCAGCACCAGCTGGGCAAACGCGTGCTGGTCCGCCGCCCACCGCTCGCCGTAGCTGCGGATGTCGATAGCGGAGGAAGGCGGATGGATGATAGGCACTGCGACACCTGAAATGCTGGATTGATGGCTCCAGTTTACTAAAGTTCGCTAAAGTGTGGCCAGAATGTGCGGAGCCTGTTGAACAGGTCTTGTCTCCTTGCTATAACTTTTGCCGAGACATGGAGGGACACCTGGATGAAGGAAGTTGTGACAGCATTCGCGGCCCTGCTGGCCGCCGCCATTCCTGCCGTGGCCGCGGATTCCTCGCCGCTTGCCTATGAATGCCTGCGGGCTGCGAGCCCGATCATTATTGACGGAAGGCTGGACGACCCTGCATGGAAAAATGCGCCATGGACTTCCGATTTTGTCGACATCGAAGGCGAGCGCAGGCCCAAGCCGAAATTCCGCACCCGCGTGAGAATGCTGTGGGACGACCAATACCTGTATATCGCGGCCGAACTCGAAGAGCCGGAGGTGAAGGCGACGCTGACCCAGCGCGACTCGGTCATTTTCAAGGACAACGATTTCGAGGTCTTCATCAAGCCGCTGCCTGCCACCAAAAGCTATTACGAATTCGAGATCAACGCCCTCAACACGGGCTGGGACCTGCACCTGCCCAAGCCTTACAACGAAGGCGGACAAGCGGATAACAGCTGGGACATCAAGGGACTGAAGACGGCCACCGCCGTGTACGGAACCCTGAACCGGTCCGGCGACAAGGACCGGGGCTGGAGCGTGGAAATCGCCTATCCGCTGGATGCCTTCGCCTCGCGCCAGGCAGTGCCGCATCCCCGCCCTGGCACCACCTGGCGCATCAATTTCAGCCGAGTGGAATGGACCGCGGGCCAGCCAAAGGAGGACAACTGGGTATGGGCGCCGCAAGGCGTGATCGACATGCACGTGCCCGGCCGCTGGGGCTACCTGCGCTTTTCCGAAAATATTTCCACACTAAACAAATAGTCGCAAATCCGCCGCACTCTTGTTTACTAATCAAAACTAAACTTCATTCATTCTCTGAAAGTTTGTTGAAGTGCCATAGCCTCCTTTGTAAGAATTCTCCTTGAGTGGACGCGATCCCATCGATGTGCAGACGGCATCATCGTCGTTTAGTAAATCGAGGATCCGAGGCTTGCTACCGCGATATAAAGCCCGCAAGAGGGCATAACCAGGAGACCCGCATGACGTTCAGAACCCATCTCGCATCACGGCAGCGCGGCTGCCGCGCGACGCCCATCGCCATGGCGGTGAGCGTGGCACTGCTTTCCCTTGCAAGCGCCCAGGCGCAGACCGCGTCCACCGGGCAGGCGTCCGAGCAAAAGGCCGACCCGAATACCGTGGTCGTTACCGGTTACCGCTATGCGATCGAGAAGAGCCTTGACCAGAAGCGAGACGCCAATTCGATCGTTGAAGTGATCACCGCCGAAGATATCGGCAAGTTCCCGGACAAGAACGTGGCCGACGCGCTGCAGCGCGTGCCGGGCGTGGTGGTGACCCGCAGCGGCGGCGAGGGCAAGAACGTCAGCGTGCGCGGCCTGTCGTCGGAACTGACCCTGACCCAATTGAATGGCAACTATATCGCCACCGCAGAATCGAATGGCGATCCATCGCGCTCGTTCAATTACACGCTGCTGCCATCGAATATGCTGTCCAGCGCGGAACTGTTCAAGACCCCGGAAGCGCGCATCGATGAAGGCGGAGTTGGCGGTACCGTGATCTTGCATACCCGCCGTCCGCTGGAAGTAAAGTCCGGTTCCGGCTTCGTTTCCGCCGAGGGCACCTGGGCCGACACCACCAGGAAGACCGACGGCCAGTTCTCCGGCCAGTACGCCTGGCACGACGAGGACAACCGCTTCGGCATCCTGGTCGGCCTGACCAGCCAGAAGCGCACCACCCGCACCATGGGCGCCAGTACTGAGAACTGGCAATGGTATGGCGACGATTACGACGCCCACCCTGCCACCGACGTCAATGGCAAGCCTTCGGACCTGAGCTCTTACTGGTGGGGCCAGTCGGGCTTCTACGACCAGGGCGGCAAGTACTACGCCAACTTCATGATGCCGACTTCGGTCAACCTGAGCGTGAAGAACGAGGAGCGTGAACGCAAGGGCGGCCAGATGACGCTGCAGTTCAAGCCGGTCCGCAACCTGACCCTGACTGCCAATTACTTCCGTTTCGACCTGAAGCAGAATTCGCAGACCAATATCCTGAAGGTGCCTGAGTGGAATTTGGCCCGCTACAGCGGCGACGGCAACTGGCCGGGCGGCCGCATGCTGGATGGCCTGACTTTCGACCGCAGCGGCACCCTGGTGACCGGTGCGCAGTACAGCGTCCACCCCGGCAAAGCCTATTATTGCAGCGAGGCGCAAGCGGCGGCGGCCGGCCAGCAGCCTGGCGGCTGGGGCCCGGACGATTGCACCATTCCGACGCCGCAAATCACCGGCAGCTACAACCACGAGAAGTCGCTGTCGCAGACCGCCGACTTCGAAGCCGAATGGCGCGGCAAGTCGATGGACGGCATTTTCAAGTTCGGCCGTACCTGGGCCAACGGTGGCCCGCAAATGCAGATGACGATGCCGATCAAGCCGCGTGTCCAGAATGCGGACGGCAGCTGGACCCTCGGCAACTACGCCAGCTCCTGGAACACAGTCGGCACGCCGGCCATGGTGTTCTCGCCGGAGCTGATGGCCAACCTGGCCAAGGGCATCGGCGAAATCGACCTCGGTTCCACCTCGTCCTCGTGGACGAAGAACAGCACCCAGCAGAAGTACGCCCAGGCCGACATGACCTGGCATGCCGACAGCAACTGGCTGGATTCGCTGCAGTTCGGCGCCAAGTATCGCAAGGGCGGCACCCATCGCGCCACCGGAAACAACTACTGGGTTTGCAAGGGCGCGGATCCAAAGGATTACGACATGCGCTACCAGGCAGGCTGCGATTCGAGCGCGAACAAGTTCCAGCCGCAGTTCCTGTACGGCCAGTCCCTGGGCAACCTGGCAGGCGGCATCAATGCCAGCGCATTCCCGGCGATTGACTACCCGGCCTATATCTCTTTCCTGAACCAGAACTATGGCCAGATGCAGACGCGTAACGAAGACAACTTCGTCTACAACGTGGACGAAAAGATCTCTTCGGCATATCTGCAGGCCAATGTGAAGGCCGATCGCCTGCGCGGCAACGTCGGCGTGCGCCTGGTGCGTACCCGGCAGCACGCCGATTCGACCGACCAGGTGGAAAGCTACAAAGACTACTTCTTCAACGGCGCCAATGGCAGCCCGGCACCTTGCCAGGCCGGCGGCTTGCCGGCTGCCGGCGCGCCTGCCGGTTCCGGCTGCACCAGCGGCTTTACCCGCCTGCCGGACAGCATCGCCCGTGATTCGTCGTTCGTGGTCAGCTCGCTCGACCGTACCTACAACGACGTGCTGCCAAGCTTTAACCTGGCCTATGACCTGACCTCGAACCTGCTGCTGCGTGCCGCCGCCTCCAAGGTGATCTCGCGTCCAAGCTACAACGACATCGCTTCGCCAGGCGCCCTGCGCTATTACAGCCAGGAGTACGTCAACGACCGCCGCCTGATCGGCGGCGGCGACCAGCAAGGCTGGTTCGGCGAAGGCAGCAACAAGCAGCTCGAGCCCTACAAGGCCAAGCAGGTCGACTTGGGCCTGGAGTGGTATTTCCATCGCGGCTCGGTGCTCGGCATCGACTTGTTCCGCAAGAACGTCAGCAACTTTGCGGTGCCGGTGGTGCGCGACGTGACCCTGAACGTGGGCGGCCAGAACGTGACCGTGCAGCGCTACTCGACCAGCGCCGGCGGCCGCGACGGCGTGTCGAAAGGCGTTGAGCTGTACGCCCAGCATACGCTGGACATGGGCCTGGGCTTCCAGTTCAACTACACCTACAACAAGACCAACCAGGCCGACATCACGATGGAAGATGGCACCAGGATCGGCAAGTCGCCGCTGGTCGGCAGCGCCAGGAACCAGGTGAACCTGACCGTGTTCTACGAGACCGACAAGTTCCTGGCGCGTGCGTCGTACAACCGTCGCGGCGAAGTGGTCGATGGCCTGGTCAACGGCTTGAACGTGTATGAAGAGCCGTACTACCAGGTCGACCTGAACGTGGCCTACAACATCACCAGGGAGTTGAGCCTGACCGCCTCGGTGCTGAACCTGACCAGGGAAGAGACGCGTTCCCACCTGGGTAACGACACCAAGGACCGCTTCTACTCCAACGGTTATGCCGGCCGTATTGCCTACTTTGGCTTGAACTACAAGTTCTGATGCTTCCCTCTTTCCTCCCCATGCCGTGCGGCTGGGGAGGTTTTTTCCTGTTTTGGGCCTGCCATGAACCAGCACAACCGAATCAGCAAGATCACCATCGCCGGCGGAGGGAGCGCAGGCTGGCTGGCCGCGGCAGCCCTGGCCACCTACCTCGGCAAGGGAGCCTCGGTGCGCCTGGTCGAGTCCGAGGAAATCGGCATCGTCGGCGTAGGCGAGGCGAGCGTGCCGCATATCCGCCTGTTCAATGGCCAGATGCTCGGCATCGATGAAGCAGAGTTCATGAAGCGCACCCAGGGCACGATCAAGCTCGGTATTGAATTCAAGGACTGGAGCCGCATCGGCGACAGCTATATCCATGGCTTCGGCACCATAGGCCGCTCGGTCGGGCCGCTGCCTTTCCACCAGTTCTGGCTGAAACTGTTCCAGTCCGGGCGCGCCGCGCCCATTGGAGAATACTCGCCGCAAACCGTGATGGCGCCGCAAGGCAAGTTCGCGCCCGGCGATCGCCGTGCAGCCCAGGGCTCGCCGCTGGCCGACATCGCCTATGCCTACCATTTCGACGCCAGCCTGTATGCGCGCTTCCTGCGCGAGCTGGGCGAGCAGCGCGGAGTGCAGCGCATCGAAGGCAAGATCGTTGGCGTCAAGCAGCGCGCCGACGACGGCTTTATCGAATCGGTGACGCTGGAAAGCGGCCAGGTGGTCGATGGAGAATTGTTCATCGATTGTTCCGGCTTCCGCGGGCTGCTGATCGAGCAGACGCTGAAAACCGGCTATGTGGACTGGTCGCACTGGCTGCCATGCGACCGCGCCATGGCCGTGCCTTGCGAAGGCGTGGCGCCGATCGCACCGTACACGCGTTCCACCGCCCGCACGGCAGGCTGGCAGTGGCGCATCCCGCTGCAGCACCGCACCGGCAATGGCTATGTATATTCGAGCCGGCATATCAGCGATGACGAAGCGGCTGCGACCCTGCTGGCGAACCTGGACGGCAAGGCGCTGGCCGAGCCGCGTGCGCTGCGCTTCACTACCGGCATGCGCCAGAAATTCTGGAACAGGAATGTGGTGGCGCTGGGGCTGGCCAGCGGTTTCCTCGAACCGCTCGAATCCACCAGCATCTACCTGGCGCAATCGGGCATTACCCGCCTGCTGGGGCTTTTCCCCAAGCGCGACTTCAACCCCTTGCTGGCGGAGCGCTTCAACCGCGAATCGGCGTTCGAATATGAACGGGTGCGCGATTTCCTGATCCTGCACTACAACGCCACCGAACGCAACGACTCGCCGTTCTGGGACTACTGCCGCACCATGCCCGTCCCTGACAGCCTGCGCGAGACGGTCGACTTGTTCCGCTGCGATGGCCGCTATTTCCGCAACGGCGAGGATTTCTTCGCCTTGCCAAGCTGGGTGCAGGTGATGCTGGGGCAGCGCATCATGCCGCAAGGCTATCATCCGATCGTCGACGACATGCCCGAAGAAAAGCTGGTTGACGTGGTCGAAAGCATGCGGGCGATGCTGGCCAATGCGGTCGACGCGATGCCGGTCCACCAGGATTGGATTGAGCGCCACTGGAAGGCGGCCGCGCCATGAGCACCCACCTGTACTGGCGTTCCCTGGCGGCCCTGATGCTGGGCCTTTGCCTTGCCGTGGTCGCCGTTGTGGCGACGGCTGCCACGCCAGGGCGCAGCGTAATCGATGGCGGTTGGGCCTTCCGCCTCATGCCCGGCAACGCGCAGCTGGCTGCGCATCCCGAAGCCTTGCCATGGCATGCGGCGAAAGTGCCAGGTACCGTGCATACCGACCTGCTTGCGAACAAGCTGATCCCCGATCCCTACGTTGGCGCGCCGGAAGCCGGCTTGCAATGGATCGGCCTGGCGGACTGGGAATACCGCACCCGTTTCGAGGCACCGCGCAGGGCAAAACGCAGCGACCTGGTATTCGAAGGCCTGGATACCTTCGCCGAGGTTTGGCTGAATGGAGAGAAGTTGTTCGAGGCGGACAATGCCTTCCGCACCTGGCGCATTCCGGTGCAGGACAAGCTGCGCGCGAAGGGCAACGAATTGCGCGTCGTCTTGCGTTCGCCGATCAGCCGCCTGCTGCCGGCCGTGCGGGCCATGCCGCGCAAGCTGGCCGGAAACTATCCCTCGCCCTATGGCGACGAATCGGCGGACGCGATGACAGCCAATTTCGCCCGCAAGCCGGGTTATCACTATGGATGGGATTGGGGGCCGCGCTACGTCAGCGCCGGCATCTGGCAACCGGTTGTGCTGGAAAGTTGGGACGCCGTGCGCATCGATAACCTGCAACTGAGGCAGGACCGCGTCGACCAGGCGCGCGCCGACATTGCCGCGGTCGTGCTGGCCGAAGCGGTGCGCGATGGCGCCTTCGACTTGCGCCTGTGGCAGGTCGCGCCGGACGGCAAGCGCTCGCTGGCGGCACTGCGACGCGTCGAGCTGCGCGCTGGCGACAACCGCATCGAACTTCCCGTGCGCATCGACCGCCCGCAACGCTGGTTCCCCAACGGATATGGGGCGCAGCCGCTGTACCGCTTCGAGCTGGAAATCGGCGACGGCAAGGCGGTTGCGGCCAGGGCCCGCGCCCGCACCGGTTTGCGCAGCGTCGCGCTGCGCCGTGAAGCGGACGACAAGGGCAGGAGTTTCTATTTCGAGGTCAACGGCATTCCGGTATTCGCCAAAGGTGCGAACAGCATCCCGTTCGACATGTTCCAGCCGCGCGTGGGCAAGGCGCAATTGCGCCGCGTGCTGCAATCGGCGCGCGACGCCAATATGAACTTCCTGCGCAGTTGGGGCGGCGGCTATTATGAAAGCGACGATTTCTTCGATCTCGCCGACGAACTTGGCCTGCTGGTATGGCAGGACTTCATGTTCGGCGGAGGCATGCAGCCGGCCTACGACGACGCCTTCCGCGCCAATGTGATCGCGGAAGCGCGCGACAATGTTCGGCGCCTGCGCAACCATCCGAGCCTTGTCCTGTGGTGCGGCAATAACGAGGAAGAAATCGCCTGGAAGTACTGGGGGCCGGGCAAGGCAATGACGGAAGCCGATCCGGAGTTCGCCGGCAAGGTGTGGAATGGCTATGTGCAGCTTTTCGGAACCGACCTGCGCAAGGTCGTGGCGGAAGAGGGGGGCGGGATTTCCTATTGGGCCAGCTCGCCCAGCGACGACCTGGCCGAAGTTGCCAATACGCCGGCCAGCGGCGACATGCATTACTGGGAAGTGTGGGGCAATCCGGCGTATCCGCCGTCGAAGTACCTGGAGATCACGCCGCGCTTCATGTCCGAGTACGGTTTGCAGGCGTGGCCGGTACAGCGCACGATCGAGGCTTTCGCCAGCCGTGGCCAGCAAGGCATCGCCACGCCGCTCATCGAGGCGCACCAGAAATTCATGGCAGGGAAGGGCAATGAACGCCTGATGAAGTACGTGAATTTCGAGTTCGGCGACCCGAAGGACTTCTCCAGTTTTGTCTATTTAAGCCAGGTGGCGCAGGCGGAAGGCATCGAGCTTGCAGCGTTGCACCATCGCGCCAGCCGGCCATACACAATGGGATCGCTGTACTGGCAACTCAATGACGTCTGGCCAGGAGCCTCGTGGTCGAGCGTGGACTGGTTCGGACGCTGGAAGGCGTTGCATTTCCATGCGCGCCGTTTCTACGCGCCTGTGGCCGTTGCAGCCCTGCGGAACGCTGAAGGCAGAACGAGGGTCAGCCTGCTCAACGACCGTACGCACCATGTGCGGGGCGAGCTGCGGCTGCGCCTGATGACGCTGGACGGCAAGCTGCTGCGTGACGAGCGCAAACCGGTGGAACTCGCACCGCTGTCGGCGTCGCAGTTAGCCAACTATAGCGACGCCGAGTTGCTTGGAAATGCTGATCCTGCGTCGACGGTCGCGGTCTTCGATTTGCAGTCGGAGGGCGAACCGGCCTCGCGCCGCGTGGTGTACTTCATGGCTGCCAAGGACATGCGCTGGCCCGATCCCGGCCTGCGCTCGGAATTGCGCCGGGACGGCGGCGGCGCCAGGCTCGCACTGCGCGCGACGAAGTTTGCCCGCGCAGTGTGGATCGACTTCGGCGGCACCGATGCAGGGATTGCCGACAACGCGATGACGCTGCTGCCCGGGGAAGCCGTGGACCTGCACATTGCTTCCAGTGCCAGACTGGCGACGCTGCGCACGGCGCTGCGACTGCGCTCATTGGCCGATGAGCTGCGTGTTTACTAAAACTTGCTAAAGATGATTGCTTCCGGCTGCTTTTGTTGACGCCTGCAAAAGGCGGCTGATATAAAACTTACCTATACCGGGAGCGAGAAAAGGCATTTCCGCTCGACGCTTGAAAGCGCCAGAATAGGCGTTTAATAAACTGAACATTGGAGACTCTTCATGCACTTGATTCCTTGCCCAGGGGTGCAGCCGTGAGCCAGGTCACTTTGCGCGACATCGCCGAAGCTACCGGGCTGTCGATCGGCACGGTCTCGCGCGCGCTGAAGAACCAGGCCGGCATGACCGAAGTCACCCGCAACCAGGTGCGCCAGGCCGCGGAGAAAATGGGCTACGACTTGGGACAGCTCAAGAAAGGGCGCATCCGCCGTATCGCCTTCCTCCTGCACAGCCAGCACAACACGCTGGCATCGAGCCAGTTCTATTCGCCGGTCCTGCATGGCGCGGAAGCGGCGTGCCGGCGCGAGGGTATCGCCCTGTCCTTCATCGCAGTAGGGCCGGCCGAACCGGTGCAGGGCCTGATCCGCGTGCACCAGCCAGACGCCATCCTGTGCGCAGGATTCTTCGAACCGGAAGTGCTGGCTGCCCTGCAGCAGTCCGGCAAGCCTATCGTGCTGGTGGACATGCACCGCCGCGGCTTCACTTCGGTCAACCCGGACAATGTGCGCGGCGGCTACCTCGCCACCCAGCACCTGCTGCGCTGCGGCCGCAAGCGCATCGCAATGATGTCCGGCTCGCTGGCCCACTACAGCATCCAGCAGCGCAACCGCGGCTTCCGCCAGGCGCTGTTCGATGCCAAGGTGTTTGCCGACCCGGAGCTGGAAGTCATCGTCCCTACCATGGGGGAGGGCGACGAGGCGGTGGTGGAAGCCATGCGCAGCCTGCTCAGTCTTCCCAAGCGGCCCGATGCCCTGTTCTGCTACAACGACAGCACCGCATTGGTCGCCATGAAGCATTGCCTGAACGAGGGCATGAAGATCCCGCATGACATTGCCATTGTCGGCTTCGACGATATCAGCAGCGCTGCCGCTGCCATTCCTCCGCTCAGCACTGTCCACGTCGACAAGGAGGACCTGGGGCGGGCGGGCATCGAATTACTGCTCCAGAAACCAGACGAAAACCCCTTTCAGATAACCATGCCAGTCGAATTGATCGTGCGCGAAAGCAGTTGCGACGACTAGCGTACCCACCAGGCCAAACATGAACAAACTCCCGAATTTCCGCAACCCGGACGTCCTGCTCGATCACGCGCGCCACACCATGCGCTTTTACCACCCGCGTGCGCTCGACCCTGCCGGCGGCCTGTATCACTACTTCAAGGATGATGGCACCGTCTACGACGCCGCGCACCGCCACCTGGTCAGCAGCACGCGCTTCGTGTTCACCTATTCCATGGCTTATCGCCATTTCCGCGATCCGGCCTACCTGGAGGGCGCACGCCATGCGTTGCGCTTCCTGCGCGAGGTGCACCGCGACCCGACGGGCAGCGGCTACGCCTGGATGCTCGATGGCCGTGACGTGGAGGACGGCACCCAGCACGCCTATGGCCAGGCCTTCGTGCTCCTGGCTTATTCGCATGCCACCATGGCCGGCCTGGAAGAGGCGCGCGGCTGGATCGGCGAAACCTTCGAGCTGATGGAAAAGCGTTTCTGGAACCAGCAAGACGGCCTGTACGCCGACGAAGCGAGCCGCGACTGGAGCGAGCTTTCGAGCTATCGCGGCCAGAACGCGAACATGCATGCCTGCGAAGCACTGCTGGCGGCGCACCAGGCCACCGGGGAGCTGCGCTACCTGGAACGGGCCTACACCGTGGCCTGCAACATCACCCAGCGCCAGGCTGCCCGTTGCGGCGGCCTGATCTGGGAGCACTACGACGCGAACTGGCAGCCGGACTGGCGCTTCAATATCGACGATCCGGAAAACCTGTTCCGCCCGTGGGGCTACCAGCCGGGCCACTTCACCGAGTGGGCCAAGCTGCTGCTGCAGCTGGAAGCGCGCGGCAGTGTGCTGGGCAAGGACCTGGGCTGGCTGCTGCCGACCGCGGAACGCCTGTTCCAGACCGCTGTGGACAAGGGATGGGATGCCGTGCATGGCGGCCTGGCTTACTCGCTGGCGCCTGACCTGACCGTGTGCGATCCGCACAAGTATTTCTGGGTGCAGGCCGAAAGCACGGCGGCTGCCGCTATGCTGGCCAAGCGCACCGGCAACGACGGGTACTGGGACTGGTACCAGCGCCTGTGGGCCTATAGCTGGACCCACTTCGTCGATCACGAGCATGGCGCCTGGTACCGCATCCTGTCCGGCGACAACCGCAAGCTGAGCGACGAAAAGAGCCCGGCCGGCAAGGTCGATTACCACACCATGGGTGCCTGCTATGACATCGTGGCGGCGCTGGGGGCGGGCGATCATGCATGACGCGCCAGTGATGCTGTGCGCTGGCGAGGCGCTGACCGACATGATTTACCAGGGCGACGAGCGCTGGGTCAGCCGCGTTGGCGGCTCGGTGTGGAACGTGGCGCGCGCGCTGGCCGTGCTGGGCGAGCGCACCGCCTTTGCCGGCGCAATCAGCCGCGATCGTTTCGGCGACGCCTTGTGGAGCGCCAGCGAGGCCGTAGGCCTGGACCTGCGCCTGCTGCAGCGCGTTGAACGCTCGCCGCTGCTGGCGATCGTGGAGCAGGGCGAGCCGCCGAGCTACTTCTTCATTGGCGACGATAGCGCCGACCTGCATTTCGATCCGGAGGCACTGCCTGAATACTGGTCGCGCGATTTGCGCTGGGCGCATTTCGGCGGCATCAGCCTGGCGCGCGAGCCGCTGGCGTCGAACCTGGTCGCGCTGGCCGAGAAGCTGAAAGAGCAGGGCGTGGCCATCAGCTATGACCCGAACTACCGCAACCTGATGGATGACCGCTACGCGCCAACCCTGCGCAGCATGGCCGAACTTGCCGACGTGATCAAGGTTTCCGACGACGACCTGCGCGGCTTGTTCCCCGGCGTGCCGCTGGATTCGGCCCTGCAGCAGCTGCGCGCCGCCGCGCCTTCCGCGTGCTGCTTGCTGACCCGCGGCGGCCAGGGCGCAAGCCTGTTCCATGGCGAGCAGCGTGCCGACGCGCGCGCGCCGGCGGTCTCGGTGGTCGACACGGTCGGCGCGGGCGATGCCAGCGTGGCCGGCCTGCTGCACAGCCTCGCACGCCATCCGGGCCGTTCGCTGCAGTCACACCTGCATGCGGCGCTGGCGGCGGGTTCCGCTGCCTGCCTGCAGTCAGGTGCAACCCCGCCGCCGCCCGCAGCCATGCAGCAGCTGTTCGAATTGCTTGAAGGAGAGGCACCGTAATGAAAGCAATCCGCTTTGCCATTCGCTCCGTCCTGCTGGCGGCATGCGCCCTGCCGCTGGCTGCAGCGCCGGCCGACATGCCGGTCAACACCTTCATCGGCACCCAGGACGAAGGCAATACCTTCCCCGGCGCCTCCGCACCCTTCGGCATGATCCAGGTCAGCCCGACCGGCGAACATTACGCCGGCTGGCACTATAGCGATGCGCGCATCCGCGGCTTTGGCCATTCCTTCCTGTCCGGCGCCGGCTGCTGGGAGCAGGGCGGCCAGCTTTCGGTGCTGCCGGTCACCGGCAGCATCGGCCCCGGCGGCGATTTCGACACCAAAAAGGCGGAAAGCTTCAATTACAAGCGCTATGCAGCCAACTACAGCCACGAAGGCGAAGTTGGCCAGGCAGGCTTCTACAAGGTGCAGCTCACCAGCTATGGCGGCATTACCGCCGAGGCCACAGCGCTGACCCGCGCAGCCGCGGAACGTTATACCTTTGCCCCCGGGACCGCCAGCGGCCACGTGCTGCTCAACCTGGGCCAGGCCAACGAGCGCCATTCCGTGGTCGGCAGCGAAGTGCGCGTACTGGACGAGCGCAGTGTCGAAGGCAAGATCGTCACCAGGAGTTTCTGCGGCGGCGCCCAGTACACCACCTGGTTCCGCATCGTGTTCGACCAGCCCTTCGTGGCCAACGGCATCTGGGATGACCGCGGCGGCTGGCCAGGCGTGAAGGGACCAAGCCAGCAAGGGGACAGCCGTCCGCATGGCGTGTGGCTGACATTCGACCTCAGGAACGGCCAGGCCGTGACGGCGGTCAGCGCCATTTCCCACGTTGACGCGGAAGGCGCACGCATCAACTTGAAGGCGGAAGGCATGGCCGGCGGCAAGCCGCTCACGTTCGACGCAATGCGGGCGCAGGCGCAGGCGGCGTGGCGGAAGGAACTGGGCACGGTCCGCATCGAAGGCGGCAGCAACGATGACCGCACCGTGTTCTACACCGCCCTGTATCATGCGCTGCTGCAGCCGCTGACGGGCAGCGATGCCGATGGCCGTTATCGCGGCTATGACGATGCGCTGCATAGCGCCAGGGACTGGACCTATTACGAGTTCTTCTCTCTGTGGGACACTTACCGCGCGCAGAACCAGTTGCTTGCCTTGCTGCGTCCGCAGCGCTCGCGCGACATCGCCAATTCCGTGCTGAAGATCCGCGAGCAGGGCGGCTGGCTGCCGCGCTGGGGCTACGCCAACTTCGACAGCAATGTGATGACTGGCGACCCGGTCACGCCGTTCCTGGTCGACCTGTGGCGCTTTGGAGCGTTGCAAGGACGTGAGCGCGAAGCGTACGCCGCGCTGCGCGAAAACGCCTTTGGCGTGCCGCCGTCGCGCATCCGCGCCGAGGGCCGCGCAGGCAATCCGAACTACCTGAGCCAGGGCTTTGTCCAGTATGACCGTGGCTTTGTCGCCAAGGGCATGGACATCGACCCGCACCACGGAGCGTCGGCGACGCTGGAATATGCGCTGGCCGACAGCTCGCTCGCGATCATGGCCAGGGCGCTTGGCCAACGCAAGGATGCAAAGCTGCTCGAACAGCGCGCCCTCAACTGGCGCAAGATTTGGGATCCGTCGGTTGTCGACGCACCAACCGGGCAGCGCGGCTTCCCGCGTCCGCGCACGCTGGATGGCAGCTGGTTCACCGACTTGAACGGCAGCTATGACCCGCGCGCCGAGCGCGGCTTCCACGAGGGCACCGCCTGGCAGTACCAATGGCTGGTGCCGCAGGACGTTCCGGGCCTGGCAGAGGCTATGGGCGGACGCGCCAAGGCCTTGCAGCGCCTCGACCAGTTCTTCGATTACGACGCCGTGCTGGCCGATCCGGCGGCCGTGCGCAAGTCGTGGGTGGTGGGCGCGTACAGCTACTACAGCCAGTTCCGCTACAACCCGAATAACGAACCGGACCTGCACGCGCCATGGATGTACACTCTGATGGGGCAGCCGTGGAAAACCACCACCGTGCTGCGCGCGGCGGAAACCCTGTTCGGTAACGGTCCCGGCGGCGTCACCGGCAACGACGACCTGGGCACGATGTCGGCCTGGTACCTGTTCAGTGCCCTGGGCCTGTATCCGGATGTGCCGGGCAGCGGCCGTTTCCTGCTGCACGCGCCGCGCTTTGCGCGCGCCGAGATCGACTTGCCGCAAGGCCGCACCCTGCGCATTGAAGCGCCGCAGGCCAGGCCGGGCGAGCGCCGCTTCGTGCAGTCGGTGCAGTGGGGCGGCCGGCCGCTGTCGCGCGTGTGGCTGGATTGGGAACAACTGCAGGGAGCTGGCACCCTGTCGTTCAAGCTTGCACCGCAGCCTGATACGGCCGGCTGGGGCACGCAGGGCCGTGACCTGCCGCGCCCACCAGCCGGCATGTAAACATAAAAACTGAGGAGACATTCATGGCATCCACCGTACCCAACGCTACGCCAACTGCACCGCCAGCGGCGGCAGGCGGCGCTCAGAACGGAACGAACACCGGCGCGCTGGTCATCGTCACACTGCTGTTCTTCATGTGGGGTTTGATTACCTCGCTGAACGACGTGCTGATTCCGCACCTGAAGGCGATCTATACGCTGTCCTATTTCCAGGCGATGCTGGTGCAGCTTTGCTTCTTCGGCGCTTACTTCATCGTATCGCTGCCGGCGGGCGCCCTGATCCGCCGCATCGGCTACCAGAAGGGTGCGGTAGCCGGCCTGCTGATTGCCGCCGGCGGCTGCGTGCTGTTCTATCCGGCTTCGTTCGGCGGCTACGGCCTGTTCCTGCTGGCGTTCTTTGTCCTGGCGTCGGGCATCACCGTGCTGCAGGTTGCCGCCAACCCGTATGTCACCGTGCTTGGGCCGCCGCGCACGGCCTCCAGCCGCCTGAACCTGACCCAGGCTTTCAATTCCCTCGGCACCACCATCGGCCCTTCCGTTGGCGGCATGCTGATCCTGTCGGCGGCCGGCGTGGCGGGCGCCGCGGCTGATGCAGCCACCGTGCGCGGCCCCTACCTGGCCCTGGCCGGTGCGCTGGCCTTGCTGGCTGTGCTGTTCTTTGTCGCCAAACTGCCGCAGATCGCCGACACCGAAGACGTTTCGCTGGCGGGCGAGGGACACGGTTCGGCCTGGGCCCACCGCCACCTCGTGCTGGGCGCCATCGGCATTTTCCTGTACGTTGGCGCGGAAGTCAGCATCGGTAGCTTCCTCATCAACTTCCTGGGCGAGTCGCACATTGCCGGCCTGGCCCACGCCGAAGCGGCGCATTACGTCAGCATCTACTGGGGCGGCGCCATGGTGGGTCGTTTCATCGGCTTCGTGGTGATGCGCGTGGCCAGCCCGGGCAAGACGCTGGCCGTCAACTCGCTGGTGGCAATCGGCCTGGTGCTGGCGGCGACCTTCGGCAAGGGCAGCGTGGCAATGTGGGCCATCCTGGCGGTGGGCCTGTGCAACTCGATCATGTTCCCGACCATCTTCAGCATGGCGCTGCATGGCCTGGGCAAGTACACCGGCCAGGGCTCTGGCATCCTGTGCATGGCCATTGTCGGCGGCGCGCTGGTGCCGTTCGCGCAGGGCGCGCTGGCGGATGCCATCGGCGTGCAGGCATCGTTCATGCTGCCTGCCGCCTGCTATGCCTTCATCCTTTACTTCGGCGCGAAGTATTCTTCGATGTATGCGGCCCAGTAGTGTCCTGGCCGTCCTCGCGCTGGGCGCAGCAAGTACGCTGCACGCGGAAACCGTGGAGCGCATGGTGCTCTCCCGCGGCGGCGTGGTGCTTGAAGTATCTGCACCGGCCAGCGGCATCGTGCGCATCCGCATGGGCCGCGGGAAATTGCCGGAAGATGCCTCGTGGGCGGTGCCGGCTGCAAGGCGCAGCGCGCGCCTGCCGCTGAAAGTCACGCGCCGTGGCGAACAGGTGCTGCTGCGCACGGCGAACATCGCCGCCCGCATCGATTTGCGTACCTTGCGGACGGACGTGCTCGATGGCGGCGGCCGGCTGCTGCTGGCCGACCTTGCCGGACGGGCCGCGCTTTCAGCCGATGGCGGCTTCCGCATGCGTGGGCGCATGGGCGGCGACGATCATGTCTTTGGCCTGGGAGACAAGACCGGGACCTTCGACCGCAAGTGTGGCGCCTACACCATGTGGAATACGGACACCTACAAGTTCACGCAGGCGACAGATCCCCTTTACAAGACCGTTCCATTCTTCCTGGCCGTGAGCGACCGTGGGCAGGCCCATGGCCTGTTCCTCGACAACACCTGGCGCACCACTTTCGATTTCGGCAAGACCGAACGGGGCGTGCTGTCGATCAGCGGCGAGGGTGGACCTGTCGATTACTACGTCATGGCAGGCCCCGCACCGAAGGACGTGCTGCAGCAATATGCCCGGCTGACCGGCTCGGCGCCGCTGATGCCGCAATGGGCGTTGGGCTTCCAGCAGTCCAAGTGGAGCTACAAGACGGACGCCGAAGTGCGCGCGATCGCGCGGCGCCTGCGCAGCGAAAGGCTGCCCTCGGACGTGATCTACATGGATATCGACTATCAGGATCGCTCGCGCCCATTCACCGTCAACCGCCAGGCCTTCCCCCACGTGCGGCGGCTTGCCGACGACCTTCGCACGCAGGGCATCCGCCTGGTGCTGATTACCGACCCGCATATCGCCAATGCTCCAGGCCAGGGCTACGCCGCCTACGACAGCGGTGCGGCGCAAGACCTTTTCCTGAAACTGCCGGGTGGCCGGTACTACTCGGGCGATGTGTGGCCCGGCGCAGCCGTGTTCCCCGACTTCAGCCGCGCCCAGGCGCGCCGCTGGTGGGGCGAGCTGTATGCCGGATTCGTGAGTGACGGCGTGGCGGGCTTCTGGAACGACATGAATGAGCCTTCGATCTTCAATGCTCCGGGCAAGACCATGCCGCTCGAGGTCGTGCACCGGATTGAAAGCGACGACTTCGCGCCGCGCAGCACCTCGCACGCGGAAATGCACAACGTCTATGGCCAGCTCAATTCGCGCGCCACGTACGAAGGCCTGCTGCGGCTGCAGCCGGACGTGCGTCCCTTCGTGCTGACCCGCGCCACCTACGCCGGCGGCCAGCGTTATGCGGCAACGTGGACCGGCGACAACGTCTCGAGCTGGCAGCACCTCAAGATGGGCATGCAGCAGCTGGTCAATCTTGGTCTGAGCGGTTTCTCCTACGCCGGCAACGACATTGGCGGCTACGCCGGCGAGCGGCCGTCGCCCGAATTGCTGACGCGCTGGTTCCAGCTTGGCGCCTTCATGCCGCTGTTTCGCGCCCATGCGGAAACCGGCCGGGCCGACCAGGAACCCTGGGTTGGCGTCGCGGCGCAGGTCGAGATCCGCCGTCGTTTCATCTCGGAGCGCTACCGCCTGATGCCCTACCTGTATGCCGCAGCGGAGGAAAACAGCCGCAGCGGCATTCCTCTGCTGCGGCCAGTCTTCCTCAACTTCCCTTCAGTACTGGCGCATGGCGACCGGCTTGGCGGTTCGGAGGACCAGTTCATGATCGGCGGCGACCTGCTGCTGGCGCCATCGCCGATGCTTGAATCGCCGGGCGACTACAACGTGGAGCTGCCCGGCAAGGGCTGGTACGACTACTGGACGGGACGGCGCCTGGACGGCAAAGGGCTTGTCGTCAAACCGGATATCGCCCAGTTGCCGGTCTATGTGCGCCCGGGTGCGATCATCCCCCGCCAGCCCCTGGTGCAAAGCACGGCCTTCATCCCTGAGGGCAGGCTGGAACTCCATGTTTATCCTGGTGCCGGCTGCCAGGGCGACATCTACGCCGACGATGGCGTCAGCCTGGCATACCAGCGCGGCGGCTTCCTGCGCCAGCGCATCCGCTGCGAGCAAACGCCATCGGGCCTGAAGCTGTTGTTCGAGCAGCGCGAGGGGAGCTGGAGGCCGTGGTGGAATGGCATGGCGCTTTATGTCCATGGATGGGATGCCGAGGCCGCGCCGCAAGCGTATGCGGCCGGCGGCGCACTGGCCACTTCCGTGGATCGCGAGCAGAATGCGGCCGTGATCCTGGCGCCGGACCTGGCAGGCGGGGTGGTCGAAATCGACCGGCAGCGAGCGGTTGACCCTCAGGGGCCGCCCCAGCCACCGGCAAGCGCCTTGTAGACCACGACCAGCGAAACGGCCGCACCGGACTGCGCCTGCGCCAGCCGGTCGCGCGCCGACAGCAGTTCGCGTTCGGCATCCAGCACCACCAGGAAATCGGTCGAACCAACCGCAAAGCGCTCGCGCGCAATTTTGGCCGCCTGCTCGGAAGCGACGACCGCGTCGTACAGCAGCGCGGCCTGCTGCTGCGAGCGCGTGTAGTTGATGAATGCGCCCTCTGTTTCCTCCAGCGCCGCCAGTACGGCGCGCTCGTAGTTCACCACCGCCGCATCGGCGCGTGCATCAGATGCGGCAATATTGGCGCGGATGCGGCCGAAGTCGAGCAGGTTCCACGCCAGTTGCGCGCCGAGGTTATAGGCGTAGGACGCGCCCTTGCCAAGGTCGCTCGCATGAGAGGCGTTCTGCCCCAGCGTCCCGCCCAGCGTGATGGACGGGAACCATGCGCTGCGAGCGACGCCGGCATTGGCTGCCGCCGCGGCCAGTTGCGCTTCCGCCAGCTGCACGTCGGGCCGGCGGCGCAGCAGGTTTTCCGGCGTGCCGATGCCGCCGATATCGAAGGATTTGAGCCCCGGCAGCGGGCGCGGCTCGCCCAGCTCCGCATCCAGCCCGGTCGGCGGCAGGCCGCAAAGCACGGCAAGCCGATAGCGCGTGCGGGCTAGCGCCGATTCGAATGCAGGCACCGAAGCGGCAGTCGAATTCACCAGCGAACGAGCGCGTTCCGTATCGAGCGCGGTGCCGCGCCCAACGCTCTCGCGGGCCTCGACCAGCTGCAAGGCGGCGCGCTGGGTCTCCAGGGAAGCAACGGCAACGCGCAATTGCTCCTGCAATCCCCGCAAGTTGAAATAGTTGCGCGCCACTTCGGCCGCCACGCTTAGCTGCGCTGCCCGATAGCCCGCCTCGCCGGCCAGGACGCCGGCTTGCGCCGCGCGCCGCGCGTCGCCCAGGCGGCCGAACACATCGACTTCCCAAAGCACGTCCAGGCCCACTAAATAAGCATTGTCGGTCTTGGGAACGCCGTTGCTATCCTTGGCCCGCACGCGTGCTGCCCCCGCGTTGAGGTTCACGGTCGGCCACAGGTCGGCGTCGGCGAAGCGTCCGATTGCGCGCGACTCGGCCAGGCTGGCAGCCGCGCTGCGCACGTCGGTATTGGCCTTCAGTGCGCGCAGGACCAGGGAAGACAACTGCTCGTCCTCGAAGCGGCGCCAGAATTCGGCCACCGGTTCGCTGTTCGCTGCCTGGCCGGGGGCGTTGACGAAGCCCGCCTGCGCGGGAGGCTGGTAGCGCGCCAGTTGCGGCGCATGGGAGCAAGCGCCAAGGAGCAGCGCCGCAAGCAAGGATAAGGTGCTTTTCATGATTTTCCCTCGGGCGGCGGACTGGCGTCGTCAATGCCGGCGTGGAAGGGGTGGGCGGCGGCGTCGACCGCGCGCCGCACTTCGGCCGCGTGTTCACGGCGCTTGGCTGTGCTCTTGCGCACCATGCTGTAGAACACCGGCGTCAGGAAGATGCCGAAGAACGTCACGCCAACCATGCCCGAGAAGACCGCAATGCCCATGGCCCGGCGCATTTCGCTGCCTGCGCCGCTGCCGAGTATGAGCGGGACGACGCCGGCGCAGAATGCGATGGACGTCATCAGGATCGGTCGCAGCCGCAGGTGGCAGGCTTCAAGCACCGCTTCGACCATGGGCCTTCCGCGCTCTTCCAGCTCCTTGGCAAACTCCACGATCAGGATCGCATTCTTGCAGGCCAGGCCGACCAGCACCACCAGCGCCACCTGGGTAAAGATATTCAGGTCCCCGGTCTGCCCGAAGGGCGGCCAGTGCGACAGCCAGACCCCGAACAGCGCGCACAGTATGCACATCGGCACGATCAGGATGATCGCCAGCGGCAGGCTCCAGCTCTCATATTGCGCAGTGAGCACCAGCACCACCAGCACAACGGACAGGAACAGGACCGCCGCCAGCGTGGGTATCTTTGCGCCGATCACCGGCAAGGTCACGTCGCGCGTCAGGCGGTCCTGGTAGGTCAGGTCGGTCCATTCAAAGCCCATGCCGCGCGGCAGGCCCTTGATCAGCTTTTCGATTTCCGCTTCCGCCTGGCCGCTGGAGAAACCCGGCTTGGGAGCGCCATTCAGGTCGGCGGCGGGAAAGCCGTTGTAGCGGGTCACGCGTGTCGGTCCAAAGGTAGGCTGGACCTGCATGAGGGCGCCGAGTTGCACCATCTGCCCTGCGTCGTTACGGGTTTCAAGGCGTGCGATGCTATCTGCGCTGGAGCGGTAGGGCGCGTCTGCCTGCACCACCACCTGGTAGGTTTTTCCGAAGCGGGTAAAGTCGTTGACGTACAGGGAGCCCAGGTTGATCTGCAGCGTATCGTAGATCGACTGCAGCGGCACACCCATCTGCTTTGCCTTGGTCCTGTCCACATCGGCGAACAACTGCGGCACATTGATATCGTAAGTCGAGTAAGGCGTCGCGATGGTCGACTTGGGATTGCCGTAGATCGGCCCGAGTATGCCCCACACGCTGCCATAAAGCGCTTGCTCGCCCTGGCTGCTGCGGTCCTGCACCATCAGCTTGAAGCCGCCGGCGGCACCCAGGCCCTCCACGGCTGGTGGCGGCACCACGAAGATACGGGCGCCCTGTATCTGCTGCATGGCGCCGTTCACCTTGCCCAGGATGGCGTCCTTGGACAGTGCGGCCGAGGTTCGCTCTTCGAACGGCGTCAGTCCCAGGAAGACAATGCCCTCGTTTGGCGCCGCCGAGAATCCTGCAATCGAAAGACCGGGGAAGGCGATTGAATCGCGGATGCCCGGCACTTTGCGGGCGATATCGCTCATTTCCCGAATCACCTTCTCCGTGCGATCGAGGGTCGCCCCGGCCGGCAACTGGGCTACGCCGATCAGGTATTGCTTGTCCGGCGCCGGCACGAACCCGCTGGGAATGGCGCCGAACAGCACTGCGGTCAGGGCCAGCAGCACGCCATAGACAAGCAACGCCGCAGATTTTCGCTTCAGGATAGCGTCGACGCCGCGACTGTACTTCTTGCTCTGGCGCTGGAAGAAGCAGTTAAACCAATGGAAGAAGCGTCCGAACAGCTTGTCCATCCAGATCATCACGGTATCCTTGGGCGCATCGTGCGGACGCAGGAGCAGCGCCGCCATCGCGGGCGAAAGAGTCAGCGAGTTGATCGCGGATATGACTGTGGAAATTGCGATGGTGACGGCGAACTGCTTATAGAACTGGCCGGACAGGCCGGGCACGAAGGTCAGAGGGATGAAGACTGCGCACAGCACCAGCGCAATCGCCACGATAGGCCCGCTGACTTCGCTCATCGCCTTGTGCGTTGCGGCGTGCGGAGTAAGTCCGTCCGCGATATTGCGCTCGACGTTCTCCACCACCACGATCGCATCGTCGACGACAATGCCGATTGCCAGCACCAGGCCGAACAGCGTCAGAGTGTTGATCGAATAGCCGAGCAGCAGGAGCACCCCGAAGGTGCCGACAATCGACACCGGCACCGCCAGCAGGGGAATCACCGAAGCGCGCCAGGTCTGGAGGAAGATGATCACCACAAGCACCACCAGCAAGATGGCCTCGACCAGGGTGTGCACCACCTTTTCAATCGAGGTCTGCACGAAGCGTGTCGGGTCGTAGACGATGTCGTAGTCGACGCCCTGCGGGAAGGACTGTTTTAGCCGGGCCATGGTGGCGCGGACATTGTCGGAGAGCGCCAGCGAGTTGGATCCGGGCGCCTGGAAAATACCGATCGCCACGGCATCCTTGTTGTTCAACAGGCTGCGCAAGGCGAAGGTGCTTGCGCTCATCTCGACGCGGCCGATGTCCTTGATCCTCACGACCGCGCCGGTGCGCGTATCGCTGCGAACAATGATGTTTGCAAAATCCTCTTCCTTGACCAGCCGTCCCTGCGCGTTGACCGCCAGCTGGAATTCCGTGTTGTTCACGGCCGGCGGCGACCCGACCACGCCCGCCGCGACTTGCGCGTTCTGCTCGCGAATCGCCTGGATGACGTCGCCCGCAGTCATGCTGCGCGAAGCCAGTTTCTGCGGATCGAGCCAGATGCGCATTGCGTAATCGCCGCCGCCGAAGAACAGCACGGACCCCATGCCGGGAATGCGCAGCAGTTCGTCGCGTACATACAGGTTGGCGTAGTTGCGCAGGTAAAGCGTGTCGTGGCTGTTGTCCGGGCTGGCCATGTGCACCACCATGGTCAGGCTGGAGGACTGCTTCTCCGTCGTCACGCCGATCTGGCGCACGATGTCCGGCAGGCGGGGAAGGGCGCGGTTGATCCGGTTCTGTACTGCCGTTTCGGCTTGCTCCGGCACCGTGCCGATCTTGAACGTGACCGTAATGCTCATGCTGCCGTCGGCCGTGGCCTGGCTCTGGAAGTACAGCACGTTTTCCAGCCCATTGATCTGCTCTTCGAGCGGGGCCGCGACCGTCTCCGCAATCACGCGCGGATTCGCGCCCGGGAATTGCGCGCGTACCACCACCTGCGGCGGCGCCACCTCGGGATATTCCGAAATCGGCAGTTGGAAGATCGCCAGCAGCCCTGTCAGGAAAATGAAGATCGAAATGACGGTTGCAAGGCGCGGATGCTCGATGAAATGTTTTGAGAAGTCCATGGCTCCTCCTCAACCCTTGGCCGGTGCAGGGGCTCCGGGCGGCGGGGCAGGGATGGGCATGCCTTGCTCATTCACTTTCAGCACCTGCGGCGTGACGGGCGCGCCAGGGAAGGCGCGCAGCAAGCCGTCCACGATCACAAGTTCGCCTTCCTTCACGCCTTCCACCACACGCATGCCGTCGATCAGTGCTCCGGGCTTGACCTCGCGCTGTTCGACGATATTGTTCTTGCCTACCACCAGCACGACCTTGCGAGTCTGGTCGGTGGTGAGCGCGCGGTCCGCAATCACGGTGGCCATGTACTTGCCGCTGCCCACCAGCTTCAGGCGCGCGAACAGTCCCGGGGTGAACAGGCCGTCCTTGTTTTCGAATACTGCCCGCCCGCGCAGCGATGCAGTGGCGGGATTCAGCCGGTTGTCGACGAAGTCCATCTTGCCTTCGTGGGGGAAACCCTCTTCATTGGCCAGGCCGAGGTAGATGACGTTCGGCGTATCGCGCGACGAGGCGCGGGTACCATCGCGGGCTGCGCGCATGTATTTGAGGTATAGCGCCTCGCTGGCGTCAAAGTATGCGTAGACCTTGTCGGTCGAGACGACCGTTGTCAGTACCGGCTCGCCCGCATTCACCAGGTTGCCTTCGGTGACGTTGGCGCGCGAAGTGCGGCCTTCCACCGGAGAGGTAATGTTGGTGAATTCCAGGTTGAGGCGCGCCTGCGTGAGCGCCGCCTCTCCGGCACGTATCGACGACTGCGAATTGGCGACGGCAGCGCGCAGCTGGTCCAGTTCCTGCTGGCTGACGCCACGAACGGCGACCAGTTTTTCCGCACGCGCGAATTCGGATTTGTTCAATTCGAACTGGGTGCGGGCGGACTGCAACTGCGCCTCGGCTCGCGCCACCTCGGCCGCGTAGGGGCGGGGATCGATGGTGAAGAGCGGCTCGCCTTTCCTGACGACCTGGCCCTCCTTGAAATGGACTTTGACCAGGTTGCCGGTCACGCGCGAGCGCACGTCGACTGTGTGCGGCGCTTCCAGCCGTCCTGTGAATTCATCGAACTCCTGGACCTGCCGCTTGACGACCGGCGCCACCGAGACGGCGGGCGGACCTCCGGCTTGTTTGGAGGGATCTTCCTTGGCGCCGCAAGCGGCGAGAAGTGCCAGGACGGCAAAGGGGACAAGACGTGCTGCCAGCGTATTCATAGCTCGAACCTTCCAAACTGCGTTGCACAGCGGGGAAACCGATTCTTACAGCGTGATACTTACGGCGGGTTTTCAGGAAAATAGCACAAAAATAGCAGCGTGGGCAGGACACGCTTCCACCTTATTAAGACAGGAAATCGCTCGCGGACATGGTTCCCGCGAGGGCTCCGGGTTTCAGCACATAGGCCGCTGTATCCGGCGGCAGCGCCATGTCGCCATCAGCCTTGTTCGGGGAGCTGGTTTCGCGGTCCACGCAAGAACATGGCGGACAACTGGCCGATCTTTTTGGCGAGCGGCCGTGCGCCGCAATTGGCCCGGGCTTGCCGCCCGACGCAATGGAAGTGCTTGCCCTGCTGGACCCCAAGCAGGATGTCGAAGTTTCGCTGAAAGGCTTCGGCGAGCGCGTGCTCAGAACCTTTTTCACGCCGCAGAAATTCGCCATGCGGCGCATGGTGATTGCGGCCTCAGGCAACAATCCCGAAGTGGGGCGCACATTCTACGAGAACGGCCCAGGCAAGGGCATGAAGCTGGTCGCCGGCTATTTTGAAGCTGTGATGAAAGCAGGGAAGTTGCGCATGGCCGATCCCCATGTGGCAGCAAGCCAGTTCCGTGCCCTGCTCGATTGCGAATTGGAAGAGCGCGGCCTGATGAATGCCTTGCCCGAGTTTCACGATGCGCAGGTTGTTGCAACGGTAGCCCGCGCCGTGGACACCTTCATGCGCGCTTACCGCCCGGACTGAAGCCTGCGGTTATTCGCCCAGCGCTGTTTTTTCTTCGGCGGTCAGGCGCTTCGCCTTCACCACGACGATTGGAGTGGTGCTTGCTTTAACGCTGGCGACTTGAGCGGCCGGTGCCAGCAATTTCGGCACGGCGGCGGTGGCTGCGGCAGACACGCCGATCAGGATCAAAGCGCCCAAGAAGATGAATTCCATATGCTTACTGAGTTCCATACTGTTCTCCATAAAATGTAATTCCTTGGAAACATTATGTGGCAGTGCAGCATATAACTCAAATTCAAAGTTTCGATAATCGTCATTCGCAAAGATAATGACTCGGTTGGCGCAGGGGAACCCCCAATGTGTTGTTCCGCACAGAACCGCCCAAAGCGTCGAGCCTAAACTGAAACAAAGAAACGCCAAGCTATTCGCGCATGTTCGGCGACCAGTTTATGCCACCAAATAGGCAGACACCATGCCCAGGGTTCCCGCCAATCCGGCGCAAGCCGCCTCACCCCGTTCACCACCGGCTATCGAAGTCAGCGGAGAAGGAGAGCGCCACGCACTGTCGGGCTCGCTCGTCATTGGCACCCTCACCACAGCCAGGAACTCGTTGAAGAGCTGGTCGAAGCCCGGGCCGTCGTGCACCCTTGATGTGGCCGGGATCACGCAGCTCGATACGCCGGGTGCCTTGTTTCTTTCAGCCCTCCGCAAACTGGGCGTGGCGCTCACCGGCGTGCGCCCGGAACACCAGACCCTGTTCGACTTGATCGACTCGCTCGATCTCAAGCCGCTGCCGGCTGTAGCAGCAGTTCCGCGCTGGCGCCAGCGGGTGATAGCGTTGGGAAAAAGTGCCCATGACACCTGGCACGAGGCGCGCTCCCTCATTACTTTTGTCGGCTGTGTCGCAAGCTGGACCTTCCATGCCCTGTTACACCCCACTTGCCTGCGTCCGGCGTCGATCTCGCGCCATGTCCGGGAGACCGGGATCCAGGCCTTGCCCATCATCGGCTTGATGGCGGTCATGATTGCAATCGTCATCGGCTACCAGGGTGTCGCGCAATTGCGCCAATATGGCGGAGAAGACCTCACCATCAACCTGGTCGCCGTCTCGGTGTTGCGTGAAATGGGCGTGTTAATCACCTCCATCATGGTGGCGGGCCGCTCCGGCTCCGCCTACACGGCTGAAATTGGCGTCATGAAGACGCGCGACGAAGTCGACGCGCTCACCGTGATGGGGCTGGAACCGATGCAGATGCTGGTCGTGCCCCGCGTGATCGCACTGGTCCTGACCTTGCCTGTGCTGGCCTTTTTTGCCGACATCATGGGCTTGATCGGCGGAGCGGCCATTGCACAAGTGCTGCTGCAGGTGGCGCCGGCGCAATACCTGGCGCGCTTGCCGCAGGTCGTCAGCCTCAGCGACCTGAATGTCGGCTTGTTCAAGGCGCCGGTATTCGCCTTCTGCATTGCAGTCATCGCGTGCATGCACGGGTTGCGGGTCAAGGGTACTGCCGAAAGCGTTGGCCGCGAAACCACCCGTTCCGTCGTGAAGTCGATTTTCCTGGTGCTGGTGCTTGATGCGCTCTTCTCGATCCTGTTTGAAAAGCTTGGAGTATGAAACCCGCCGCCACGCCCATCCTGTCTGCCCGGGGCATCGTCAACCGCTTCGGCAAACAGCTCATACATGACAAGCTTGACCTTGACGTCAAGCGTGGAGAAATCATTGGCATCGCCGGCGGCTCCGGTTCCGGCAAGTCGGTGCTGCTGAAGACCCTGATTGGCCTGCACCAGCCGGACGGCGGCGAAGTCTTGCTCGACGGCGTGGCGATCAGCACCATTTCAGCCCATGAGCGCGCCTTTGCGTTTGGTGTCCTGTTCCAGCAAGGCGCGCTGTTTTCCTCCCTGTCTGTGGCCGACAACATCATGCTGCCAATGCGCGAACATACGAGCTTGCAGGCCGACGACCGTGAGCAGATCGCCGCGATGAAACTGGCGCTGACCGGCCTGGAGGCGGACAGCGGCCTCAAGTTTCCGTCCGCACTGTCGGGCGGCATGGTCAAGCGCGCCGCGTTTGCCCGTGCCCTGGCGCTCGATCCTCAGATTCTTTTCCTCGATGAACCGAGCTCCGATCTTGATCCGATTGCCGCTGCAGGCATTGACGCCCTGATCCAGCAGCTCAATCGTAGTCTGGGGATCACGGCCGTCATCGTCACTCATGATCTCACGACCCTGGTGACCATCTGCGACCGCATCGCCTTGCTGGTTGACCGGAAGCTGACGATCGATACCGCCAGCCAGTTGCGGAAATCCAAACATCCGTGGATACACGACTTCTTCCACGGGCCGCGCGCCGAGGGCGCAATGTCCGCCAGGGAGGTGAGTCATGGAAACTGACAGGCGCTATTTCATGGAAGGGCTGTTCATCATCGCCTTTGCCGTTGCCGCCGCCTTGTTTGCCGTCTGGCTAGGCAGCCCGGGACAGCGCGATGATGTGCTGTACCGCATCCACTTCCCCGAATCGGTCGGCGGCCTGACCGTCGGCGACCCGGTGAAGTTCCGCGGCGTCGATGCCGGCACGGTCAAGTCGATCATCAATGATCCGGACGACCCGAGCCTGGTGCAGGTAGACGTGCGCTTGCGCAAAAATACACCGGTCAAGACAGACACCCGGGCCAGCCTTGCGCTCAAGGGCATTACCGGCGTCGTTTATGTCGAGCTGAGTGGCGGAGGAAAAACCGCCAAGCCCCTGCTTGCTGTGACGGCTCCGGACAAGATTCCCGAGATCCCGTTCCAGAAATCAGGGCTCAAAGCCATGCTCGATGAACTGCCCAAGGCCGTTGAAAAATTCATGGCGATCGAAAACCAGGCCAAGAAGGTCGTGACGGACGTTGGCGCCTTGACTGAGAAGGTCAAGGCTAATCCCTCTCTGCTGCTGCGCCGTCCTGACAAGGACAGCAATGACGGCGCCAAAAAATAGCGGCAATTTAAGAGCAGTGACAGTGCATCGAGATTTGCAACGGATATCGCGATAAGACTGAAGTCAACACAATTGAAAGACCATTGAGCTTCGTTCGTTTGAGGTGGAGCCGTTGACTTTAGTGCGTTGTCATTCATACTGTCTATATATACAGCATGCGCTCGGGTGTAATTGCAAATTGACAACAATTGCTCTTATTGATCAGCAAATGTCGTAATGCCTAACTCAATGAATGACCTAGCTGTAGTATTGTGACGCGATGGAAACACCAAAAGAACTTGATTTCAGCATTGATGCGTTCAGCCCTGACACCATACCAATGTCTCGGCTAGCTGAATACATGCAGCAGCTGGCCGCCTTGTACGGGAGCGAGCCTGCTGTGCATTTTCGAACAGTTCGACCAGGAAGCGCAATTCTCAGCGTGCTGATCGACACCGCCGCTGTCGATTGTGTTGAATCTAGGCTGCGTATGGTTCACGACGCTTCGGCACCCGATGACCTGAAGAAGGCCTATCAAAACCTCAATAATATGCTGAAGGCTGACAAGGCAATCGGAGAGGTTAGGCAGACGACCGGAGGAGTCGTCTTAGCCTTCCCTGGTAGAGACACCCCGATCCAAAAGACGTTCCGTGTCAAAGAAGCAGGCGTACTTGACGGCGTCGTCATTCGAATTGGTGGCAAAGACAACACTATCCCCGTTTGGTTGAAGGATGGCGACGGCACGATTCACAAATGCGAAGCAAACAGCGATATGGCGCGAGAGTTGATTCGAAATTACCTTTCGACCCCGATTCGCGTTTCGGGGCAAGGCGATTGGCTGCGCGGCGAAGATGGGGTTTGGTCGCTTGAGAAGTTTCGAATCAGTGGCTGGGAACCTTTAGACGATGTGTCGATAACGGACATTCTTAATGCAGCTCGGTTAGCTAAGGGCAATGGATGGAACGAAGTTGATGATCCAATCAAGGAGCACCTGCTGATACGAGGATCGGATTAATGGTAATTTTTGACGCGGGCATTCTCATAAAACTGCTTGATCCGCGCACATCGGATATTCAGCGCGATAAGCTGGACTATCTAGTAGTTCGATTGCAAAGATCGAAGACTAAGATATTGATTCCAACGCCGGCCCTTTCTGAGTTCTACGTCAAGGCTGACCCAGACGTTTTGGCTTCCTTCAAAGGCCGTTCGGCCTTCATCATTGCTCCCTTTGATGAAAAGGCTGCAATCGAGTGCGCGATAAGCGTCAGAGACGCGGTTCGTTCCGGTAAGAAGAAGGGTGTCCAAGATGCCGCACCCTGGCAGAAAGTGAAGTTCGACCATCAGATAGTCGCGATTGCCAAGGTTCACAGGGCTACCTGTATTTACTCCGAAGATGAAGGGCTGCGAAACTTTGCTGCATCACTTGGGCTGAGCGCTCAATGCACAGAAGAATTGCAAGAAAATCCGGAGTCTAAACAGCAGAAACTTGACTTGAACATGGAAGGCGACGGGGCAATCCCCCCCACCAAATGATAGCCGCAGAAAGTAGAGATGGCACGACACTATGTCGAAGCTGGGCGCATGACCATCAAGAGCGCTTGCCTGGCGGTTTGCATCAGCCAGACCTGGTTTGTTAGGTGCTACGCGAGGTCAGTAAACCTCGGCTGGCATAAGGGACACTGGGACAACAGATTTACTCCATATCGTTATCAATAACTGATCAGTGTGAGATGGGAAACCGTTTGGGTTTAAAAGTATCTTTGGTCGGACCTGTCAGGAATTTTGTGTGCCGGGGTCGCGGTTAATTAATTGATCGCGTTGGTAAAGCGTTCCCCAAACAGGATGGCAAATTGATTGGCGGCCATCTTCCAGGTCCGCTGCGGCATCTTCCAATCTTTTTCGATATTGCGCAAGGCCAGGTACAGCAATTTCGTCGCTGCCTCGTCGTTCGGGAAGTGCCCGCGATTCTTGACGATCTTCCGCAAGCGCATGTGCAGGCTCTCAATGGCGTTCGTTGTGTAAATGATTGAGCGTACTTCGGGCGGGTAGGCAAAGAACGGGATCACCTGCTCCCACTGGCGGCGCCACATGGCCACCACTGTCGGGAAACGCTGGCCCCAAGGGCCTGCTGCAAAGGCGTCTAGCGCCGCCGCAGCCGCGTCAGCGTTGGCAGCCTGGTAGATTGGCTTAAGCGCCGCTGCAAGCTCTTTACGGTCCTTCCACGACGCCAGCGTCATCGAGTTGCGAATCAGGTGCACGATGCAGGTCTGGATATGCGCCTGCGGGAACACTGCCTCAATCGCTTCGGGGAAGCCGCGCAGGCCGTCAACGACGGCAATCAGAATGTCTTCCAGACCACGATTACGCAGCTCGTTAAAGACTTTCAGCCAGAACTTGGCGCCTTCTGTTTGTTCGATCCAAAGGCCCAGCACTTCCTTGCGGCCATCGGCCCGAATGCCCAGCGCCAGGTACACGGCCTTGTTCTTGACGGTGCCCTCATCGCGGATCTTCAGGCGCAGTGCGTCAAAGTAGACGATTGGGTACATCGCTTCCAGTGGGCGTTGCTGCCACTGCGCCACTTCGTCCATGACCTCGTCGGTGATAGTGGAGATCAGGTCAGGCGACACCTCGGTACCATACAGCTCCAGCAGGTGCGCCTGGATTTCGCGAACCGTCATGCCACGGGCATACATGCCGATTACATGGTCGTCAAAACCCGGCATACGGCGTTGGTGCTTGGCGACCAACTTGGGCTCGAAACTGGAAAGACGGTCACGCGGGATCTCTAGTTCCAGCTCGCCGCCTGGTGCCAGCACGGTCTTGCGGCTCTTTCCATTTCGGTGGTTCTTGGCGTCGCCTTCGGTGGCGAGATGGTGGGTCAATTCAGCCGTCAGCATGCGCTCGGCCAGCATTTTCTTCAGCTGGCCGGCAAGGCCCGATTCACCCAGAATGGACTCGGCGTCCTTGTTCTCGACCTGGGCCAGCAACTGGTCGATCAGTTCAACGGGGAGTGGATACTGCTTCTTTGTCTTTGGCTTCTTAGTGGTCATTACGTCGGTCATGGACAATCCCTTTCGGTATTATTTCATGACCCCGGATTCACACTAAAATTCTGACAGGCTCCTTTGGTCGGGGTGAGAGGATTCGAACCTCCGGCCTCTACGTCCCGAACGTAGCGCTCTACCGGGCTAAGCTACACCCCGACTGGTGTGAGCTAATTCTACACATAATTTTGTGGATTTATCAACTCCCTTGCCGGTGATATAGTGCGGCTTTGAATTAACTTCATTTGCATCATGGGAATCACCATTTATCACAACAATTCGTGCAGCAATTCGCGCGGCGCGCTGGCGCTGATCCGCGAAGCGGGCATTGAGCCGGAAATCGTTGAATACCTGAAGGCGCCGCCATCGCGCGAAGTCCTGATAGACCTGATTGCGCGAGCCGGCCTGACGGCGCGCGGCGCCATGCGCAACAAGGGTGAGCTGTACGACCAGCTTGGCCTGGCAGACGAATCGCTGCCGGAGGATGAGCTGGTTGACGCCATGATGGCGCACCCGGAACTGATCAACCGTCCCTTCGTGGTGACCGACAAGGGCGTGCGCCTGTGCCGTCCGCCGGAAACGGTCAAAGAGATCCTTTAAGTGCGCAAAGCCTTCGTTACCGCTTTGCTGGCGCTGGCCGCCAGCGCGCATGCCGACACTTCGGAATGCGAGATCCACAAGCTGGCCACCTACCCATTTCCGCATCGTCCGACGGCGGAGCAGGCCGCGGCATTGAAGGACTGCAATGCTGACAAGCTGTATTACGGCATCGGCGTGCATTTCGATTATGTGAAGGCGCGGCACTGCGCCTTTGCGGCGGATAGCCAGGATGTCCTGATGATGCTGTACGCGAACGGCCTGGGCGTGCCGCGCAATTATGCGGTGGCGAAGATGGCGGCCTGCCGCGCCGATGCCACCGAGATCGAAGCGCGCCTGGCGCGTTTGGCGCGCATGCAGACCGGCAAGGAAGGCCCATCGCCGAAGATCGACATGTGCGATGACGCGGCAAACAGCCATCTGCTGTCGCGCTGTGCCGCGATCCGGCTGGACCTGGCCGACCAGGACCGCAACGCACGCATCGACACCATTTCGGCACGCTGGAACGATGCCGAGAAATCCGCTTTGCAGCAGGTGCGGCGTCACGGGACAGACCCTGCGCAAATTGAGGAAATCCTCAACTCCTTGCTGGATTTCGAGGCCGGCAAGCTGCCATCCTTCATGGCAGAAGATGCCGCGGCAGCCGAGCGTGAAATGAGCCAGATGAAGATCCCGGCCGAGAAGCAGCGCAGCTGGCTGGCCTACCGCGATGCATGGCTGGCGCTGGGCAAGCTGCGCTACCCAGCGGTCGCACCGCATGCGTGGAAGGCATACTTCGCCAAGCGGCGCATAGCCGCGGTCAAGGCGCAGTAAGAAAAAAGGCGCCGATTGGCGCCTTGTTCTTTAGTGGCTGCGGTCCACCGAGAAGCGGGCCAGTTGCAGCAAGGCTTGTTTGTAGGTGCCGTCCGGCATGCCTGCAATCGCGTCGATGGCGCGCTGCGCTGCCACTTCGGCGGCGCGACGGGTGTAGTCCAGTGCGCCGCTATTAGTGATCGCGGCCAGGATGGTATCGAAGTGCTGTTCGTCGCCGTTCTCGATGCAGGAACGGACCAGGGCGCGCTGTTCTTCGCTGCCGTTTTCCATCAGCCAGATCAGCGGCAGGGTAGGCTTGCCTTCGCGCAGGTCGTCGCCCACGTTCTTGCCGATCTCGCTTGCGTCGCCGGCGTAATCCAGCACGTCGTCGATCAGCTGGAAGGCAGTGCCCAGCGAGCGGCCATATTCGCCTGCGGCGGCGATGTCGGTGTCGGAAGCACCGGCAACCAGCGCGCCCAGTTCCGCAGCCGCTTCGAACAGCTTGGCAGTCTTGGAGCGGATCACCTGCAGGTAGCTTTCTTCGGTCACGTCCGGGTCGTGCATGTTCAGCAGCTGCAGCACTTCACCCTCTGCGATCACATTGGTCGCATCGGACAGGATCTGCATCACGCGCATGGAATCCAGCGACACCATCATCTGGAAGGCGCGGGAGTAGAGGAAGTCGCCCACCAGCACCGACGCGGCATTGCCAAACAAGGCGTTGGCCGTCTGGCGGCCGCGGCGCATTGACGATTCGTCAACCACGTCGTCATGCAGCAGGGTCGCGGTGTGGATGAACTCCACCACGGCGGCCAGTTCATGGTGGCCGGCGCCCTTGTAGTTGTATGCATTCGCTACCAGTAGGACCAGGACTGGTCGGATACGCTTGCCGCCCGCGCTGATGATATATTCAGCAATCTGGTTGACCAGCGCCACTTCCGAGTGAAGGCGCTGGCGGATCACCGAATTGACCGCGTCCATATCGGCGGCAATGGTGCTCATGATGTTGTTCTGGGCGTTGTTCGACAAGGCAAACCTACTGGTAAGGTTGGTAAGAGTGCCGCGATTATACGTTACTCGTTGCCGACATACCACGACGGCCGCCCGTCGACAATACCTTTTGACCAGTTTCCCGAAACTATGTATAATCAGCGGTTCCCCGGCTTTCGTCTGTTGTTTTTGGGCGTCGAGCAAGCGGGACTTATTAACAATTCAAGAGGTTTCCAATCATGTACGCGGTCATAAAAACCGGCGGCAAACAATACAAAGTTGCTGCTGGCGAAAAAATTAAAGTAGAACAGTTGCCGGCTGACATTGGTTCCGAAATCACTATCGACCAGGTTCTCGCCGTTGGCGCGGGCGACAGCATCAAGTTTGGTGCTCCTCTGGTTGCAGGTGCATCGGTTCTGGTGAAAGTAGTTGCCCAAGGTCGTCACGACAAGGTACGCATCTTCAAGATGCGTCGTCGTAAGCACTACCAGAAGCGTCAAGGCCACCGCCAGAACTTCACCGAAATCCAAATCGTTTCGATCAACGGCTAATTGCTGCTTGCCCGAATTTACCGAGCTATCAAGGAGTAACTAAATGGCACACAAAAAAGGCGGCGGTACTACCCGCAACGGTCGCGACTCTGAATCAAAACGCCTGGGCGTTAAAGTGTACGGCGGCCAGTCCATCAATGCTGGTGGCATCATCATCCGTCAACGCGGCACCCCAGTGTCCGCTGGCGAAAACGTCGGTACCGGCAAGGACCACACCCTGTTCGCACTGGTGGACGGCGTTGTGAAGTTCGTGACCAAGGGTCCGGACAGCAAGAAGTACGTTACCGTCGTAGCTGCTGCTTAAACCAGCAAATACAGGTACAGTAAGGCGAAAGCCTTCTCTCCAAAAGGCTCTGCCAGTGGTAGGGCCTTTTTAGTTTTCAAGGTGGTCTTATGAAGTTTATTGACGAAGCACGCATCGAAGTTATCGCCGGCAGCGGCGGCAATGGCTGCGCCTCTTTTTGCCGTGAAAAATTCCGTCCATTCGGCGGCCCTGATGGCGGCGACGGCGGCAAAGGCGGCAGCATCTGGGCGGTAGCCGACCGTAACGTCAATACGCTGGTGGACTATCGCTATTCCAAGATGCACCGCGCCGGCAACGGCGAATCCGGCCGTGGCTCCGACTGCTACGGCAAGGGCGCAGACGACATCTTCCTGCGCATGCCGGTCGGCACCCTGATCATCGACGAAGTCACCGGCGAAATCATCGCCGACATGACCGAACATGGCCAGATGGAACTGCTGGCCAAGGGCGGCGAGGGCGGCTGGGGCAATATCCACTTCAAGACCTCGACCAACCGCGCACCGCGCCAGAAAACCGACGGCAAGGAAGGCGAACGCCGCGAGCTGCGCCTGGAGCTGAAAGTGCTGGCCGACGTTGGCCTGCTGGGCATGCCGAATGCCGGCAAGTCGACCTTCATCACCGCGGTATCGAATGCCCGTCCGAAGATTGCGGACTACCCGTTCACCACCCTGCACCCGAACCTGGGCGTGGTGCGTGTGTCGCACGAAAAATCGTTCGTGATCGCGGACATTCCTGGCCTGATCGAAGGTGCCGCCGAAGGTGCGGGCCTGGGCCACCAGTTCCTGCGCCACCTGTCGCGCACCGGCCTGCTGCTGCACATCGTCGACCTGGCGCCGTTCGAGGCGACTGTCGATCCGGTCAAGGAAGCCAAGGCCCTGGTCAAGGAACTGCAAAAGTACGATCCTGCGCTGGGCGACAAGCCGCGCTGGCTGGTGCTGAACAAGCTGGACGTGATTCCGGAAGAAGAACGCGCCAAGCGCGTCAAGGACTTCGTCAAGAAGTTCGGCTTCAAGGGTCCGGTATTTGAGATCTCCGCACTGTCGCACGAAGGCACGCAGGAACTGGTCAACGCCATCTACCTGCACCTGGAGCAGCAGCGCTATTCCGAGCAGCGCTCGGAAGAAGTGCAGATGACCGAAGAAGCCCGCGGTATCTCCTCCATCGACCCGGACGACCCACGTTTCAAAGTTCTCGATTAAAATCGAGACAACCTCTTATCTTTGCCGCCCCTGCCAACCGCGGGGGCGAGCATTGTCTGCGGCAAGCCGGCATCACCCCGCCCGGCGCATCACCAGAAGTTTCGCGTACCTTTTGTTTGATCAGACTTTTGCCGTCCTATGAATTCGCTTATCCAGAACTCCACCCGCATCATCATCAAAGTGGGCTCCTCGCTCGTCACCAATGACGGCCGCGGGCTCGATCATGCCGCTATCGCCCGCTGGGCCTCACAGATTTCCGCCCTGCGTGCGCTGGGCAAGGAAGTCGTGCTGGTCAGCTCCGGCGCCGTAGCAGAAGGCATGCTGCGCCTGGGCTTCGAAAAGCGACCGACGGACATACACGAACTGCAGGCATGCGCCGCCGTGGGCCAGATGGGCCTCGCGCAGATTTATGAAACCAGCTTCCGCGAGCACAGCATCGGCACTGCCCAGGTGCTGCTGACCCACGCCGACCTGGCCGACCGCGAACGCTACCTGAACGCGCGCTCCACGCTGACCACCTTGCTGCGCCTGGGCGTGGTCCCGATCATCAACGAGAACGACACCGTCGTCACCGATGAAATCAAGTTCGGCGACAACGACACGCTCGGCGCGCTGGTGGCAAACCTGATCGAAGCCGACGCGCTGATCATCCTGACCGACCAGCGCGGCCTGTTCAGCGCCGACCCGCGTAAGGACCCGGCGGCCTACCTCATCACACATGGCCGCGCCGGCGACCCTGCGCTGGAAGCGATGGCGGGCGGCGCCGGCTCCGCGCTGGGACGCGGCGGCATGCTGACCAAAATCCTGGCCGCCAAGCGTGCGGCCAAGTCCGGCGCCCATACCGTGATCGCCTTTGGCCGCGAAGCAGATGTGCTGACCCGCCTGGCTGCAGGCGAGAATATCGGCACCGAATTGTCCGCGCAGACCGGCCACCTGACGGCGCGCAAGCAGTGGATGGCAGACCACCTGCACACCGCAGGCCAGGTTGTGCTGGATGCCGGTGCCGTACAAAAGCTGGTGAAAGAGGGTAAATCCCTGCTGCCGATTGGCGTGACAGAAGTACACGGTGAATTCGGCCGAGGCGCGGTCGTCACCTGCATCGGCGAGGACGGTCACGCCATCGCGCGCGGCATCAGCAATTACACCAGTGCTGAAACCCGCCGCATCAAGCGCAAGCCCTCCGCCGAGATCGAAGCCATCCTCGGCTATGTCGAAGGACATGAGCTGATCCACCGCGACAATATGGTTTTACTCTAAACCGGTAAACCAGTGTCAGACCCGCGGGGTCTGACACTAACCCGCGGCGGCCGCTGGCCAGGTGTCTGACCCTGCGGGTCGGACACCGAAGTTCCGGTTTTCAGGCGTTGGCGGGGGCGGGCGTCTTGCCCTTGAATTCGCATAGGTCGGCGATGATGCAGTTCCAGCACTTGGGCTTGCGCGCGACACAGGTGTAGCGGCCGTGCAGGATCAGCCAGTGGTGCGCATCCATCAGGAATTCTTTCGGCACGAACTTCATCAGCTTCTGCTCGACGATGTCGACGTTCTTGCCCGGCGCGATGCCGGTGCGGTTGGAGACGCGGAAGATATGCGTGTCGACCGCCATTGCTACCTGCCGGAAGGCGGTATTCAGCACCACGTTGGCGGTCTTGCGGCCTACGCCCGGTAATTGCTCCAGTTCTTCGCGTGTCTGCGGTACTTCGCCGCCGTATTGGTCCACCAGGATCTGGCAGGTCGCAATCACGTTCTTCGCCTTGGTCTTGTACAGGCCAATGGTGCGGATGTATTCGGTGAGTTCGTCGAGGCCCAGGTCCAGGATCGCCTGCGGTGTGTTCGCCACCGGATAGAGCTTGCGCGTGGCCTTGTTCACGCCTACATCGGTCGCCTGCGCTGATAGCAGCACGGCGATCAGCAGCTCGAACGGCGTCGTGTATTCCAGTTCGGTTTCGGGATTGGGATTCGCCTCGCGCAGGCGTTCAAAGATCTGTTGGCGTTTGGCGTTGTTCATTGATTCTTGTCGGCTTCGGCGCGCTGGCGGGCGCGCTCCATGGCGGCGGCGATGATCTGGCGCTTGCGTTCCTTTTCCGCCAGCTCGGCTTCATTTTCCGGCGTCAGGCGTTCCACGGCAGCGGCTTTCGCGTGGGCCTTGGCGGCAAGGCGCGCATCGTTTTCTTCGCGCTCGCGGATCAGGCGCGCCAGGCGGAAGTCGTGGCGATCGCGCGCCTCGTCGGCCTGCGGTTGGGTCCAGGCATCCCAGCCGGTGGTTTCGGTCACCGGGTACATCACGATGCAGTCGACCGGGCAGGCCGGCACGCACAGGTCGCAGCCGGTGCACTGTTCCGGGATGATGGTATGCATCTGCTTGGCCGCGCCCATGATGGCGTCGACCGGGCAGGCCTGGATGCACAGCGTGCAGCCAATGCATAGCGATTCGTCGATGAAGGCCACCGCGCGCGGGCGCTCGAAACCATTGACGGGATTCAGCGGAATGACGGGGCGCCCGGTTACGCTGGATAAGCGGCGGATGCCTTCGGCGCCGCCAGGCGGGCATTGGTTGATGTTCGCTTCACCGGACGCAATCGCTTCTGCATACGGTCGGCAGCCCTTGTAGCTGCACTTCGTGCACTGGGTTTGCGGCAGCACGTCCTCGATGCGGTCGGCCAGGGTTTTCGGATCAGTCACGGCGAAAAGCGGAACGTTAAAGCGCTATTATCCAATATCTGCGCGGGCTTTGCGGAAGTTGCTTCGTATAAACTTGTGTGGAACATGCCGCTTCTTACCGGTCAACGTCTCCACGCTCCGTGAGCTGCGCGAGGAGAGAATCGGCATCGTGGCCGCAAATTCGAACGCGACTACCTGCGCCGCCTCGACACCGACCGCCCGACAGCCAATTGACCTGCCTCAAAGCTTGTTAGCTTGGCCTTCCTGCTCGCCTTTCGACAATTTCGAATAGCGCCATCCCGCCAAGCATCGCAATGAAAAAAGTCCATGGCTTGCTGCCGCCTGTCGCCAGCGATGCGACTGCCGGACCAGGACAGTAGCCGGCCAGTCCCCAGCCGATGCCGAAGCCAAGATTGCCCAGCACCAGGCGGCGGTCGATGTCGCGTTTGGTGGGAATGTTCATCGGGTTGCCAAGCAGTGCGCGCTGGCGCTTGCTGGCGAAGCGAAACGCGATGGTGCCAACCAGCAGGGCGCCGCCCATCACGAAGGCCAGCGATGGGTCCCATTTCCCGAACAGGTCGAGGAAGCCGATGATTTTGGCCGGGTTGGTCATGCCTGAAACGATCAGGCCAATCCCGAACAGAAGGCCGGCCAGCATGGAAGCCAGCGCGTTCATGCGAAGCTCCTTACGACGGCAACTGTCGCAAAGCCGGCTGCCATGAAGCACAGCGTGGCAACCAGCGAACGGGGCGATAGCCGCGATAGTCCGCACACGCCGTGGCCGCTGGTGCAGCCGGAGCCATAACGCGTTCCCACACCGACCAGCAAGCCGGCGGCGGCCAACGTGAGCGTGCCCGCATCGACCTGCACGGATGGCAATGCGGCGAAGGCGCCATACACTAGCGGTGCGGCCACCAGGCCGCCGAGGAAAGCGAAACGCCAGGCCGCATCGCCTTCCGTGGCCTGGCCAGGGAAGGCGCGCGACAGCAAGCCTCCCACGATTCCGCTGATGCCGGCAATCCGGCCGTTGACCAGCAACAGCATCGCTGTCGCCAGCCCGATCAAGATGCCGCCTGCCAGCGGCGCGTAGTAAGCACTCATTTGCATCACTCCTTGGGACAGTAAAGTTTGTACAGCACCTGCAGCACGGCCATCGCTTCCGCGCTGGCGATGCTGTAGAAAATCTGCTTGCCTTCGCGCCGCGTGGCAACCAGCTCGCCGTTGCGCAATACGGTCAATTGCTGCGACAAGGTCGGCTGCGAGATCCCGGTTGCCGCTTCCAGCTCCCCGACTGAATGCTCGCCTTGCACCAGCTGGCAAAGCAGCAGCAGGCGGTCCTGGTTGGACAGGGACTTCAACAATCCGGACGCGCGACCGGCAGCGGCCTGCAAAGCAACGGGATCAATCTTCATATTATATAAAAAAGTATAATGTATACGGTAATAAAAGCCGGGCACGCAGGCCCGGCCGGCTGAAGGGCAGGCCCTTAGCCGTGTTTCTTGATGAACGCCGCGATCCGCGGGCAGACCATCTCGCGCCAGCGGCGGCCGGAGAAGATGCCGTAGTGGCCGGCGCCCGGCACTACGAAGTCTTCCTGCATATTGGCTGGAATGCCGGAGCACAGGTCGTGCGCCGCCTGCGTCTGGCCGGCGCCGGAAATATCATCCAGTTCGCCTTCGACCGTCATCAGCGCCACGTTCTTGATGTCCTGTGGGCGCACGAACACGCCATCGACTTCCCAGGTGCCTTGCGGCAGGCGGAATTCCTGGAATACGGTCTTGATCGTGTCGAGGTAGTACTCGGCCGGCATGTCCAGCACTGCATTGTATTCGTCGTAGAACTTGCGGTGGCTTTCCGCCGGTTCATCGTCGCCGCGCACCAGGTGCATGTAGAACTCTCGATGCGATTGCGCATGGCGGCCCGGATTCATGGCGATAAAGCCCGCGTGCTGCAGGAAGCCAGGATAGACCTTGCGGCCAAAGCCCGGATAGTTCGGCGGCACCGCATAGATCACGGTGTTTTCGAACCACGAGAACTTCTTTTCCACTGCCAGGTTGTTAACCTGGGTCGGCGACTTGCGCGGATCGATCGGGCCGCCCATCATGGTCATGGTCTTCGGCAGCTTTGGATCCTTGGCCGTCGCCATCAGGGAGATGGCCGCCATGACGGGTACGGTAGGCTGGCAGACGGAAATGACATGCAGGTCAGGGCCGAGCAGGCGGATGAATTCCTGCACATATTTCACATAGTCGTTCAGGTGGAACGGGCCTTCCGACAGCGGCACCAGGCGCGCGTCGATCCAGTCGGTGATGTACACGTCGTGTTCAGACAGCAGCGCCTGCACGGTATCGCGCAGCAGCGTCGCGTGGTGGCCGGACAGCGGGGCCACCAGCAGCACGGTCGGCTGCTTGAGGGCCTTGAACTCCTTCTCGCTCAAGTCCTTGCGGAAGTGGAGCAATTTGCAGAAGGGCTTGTTTTCCACGACGCGTTCATCGATGTGGACTTGCTTGCCATTGACCACAGCCTGCTTGATGCCGAACTCCGGCTTCTCGTATTCCTTGCCCAGGCGGTACATCAATTCGTAGCCCGCTGCGATACGCTGTGAGAACGGTGTGTGCGCAAACGGCGAGACAGGATTGGTGAACAGCTTGGACGAGGCTTCAGCCCACTGCATCAGTGGATGCAGGAGCGAGCGTTGCATTTCGTGCAATTGGTAAAGCATAGTATGTCCCGCCGAAAATTGTGGCAATGCGCAAAGATGGTCCAATTATAGGCCATTTATACATGACCTACAGCATTCCGCAGTACCCCTCAGAAAGTACGTAAACAACGGCTAACACAACATGATTCCAACATAATACGAGGCGGGAAATAAAAAAAGCAGCGTTTCCGCTGCTTTTTTGTAGGATGCGTCCGAAGAACCGGTCGGATCAGTCGAACACCGGAGTTTCCACGCCCAGCACCTTGTGCAGTTTTGGCGACGTGGTGGTGTACTGCATGTGGATCTTCTTGTCCGGGAAGATATATGGTGCAGCGCCGAAAGCGGCCAGCGCGGCTTCGTGGAAGCCCGACAGGATCAGCTTTTTCTTGCCTGGGTAGGTGTTGATGTCGCCCACGGCGAAGATGCCCGGCACATTGGTTTCGAACTTCTCGGTCGACACCACTTTCAGCTGCTTGCGCTCGATGTCCAGGCCCCACTCGGCGATCGGGCCCAGCTTTGGCGACAGGCCGTAGAACACCAGCAGCATGTCCAGCGGCACGCGGCGGGTCACGCCGTCGGCGCCGGTTACGCGCAGTTCAGACAGCTTGTCATCCTTGGTTTCGATGCCCGACACCTGGCCGATGATCAGCTGCATCTCGTACTCTTCGCACAGCTGCTTCATCTTCGCCACGGAAGCCGGGGCAGCGCGGAAGTCTTCACGGCGGTGCAGCAGCACTACGGACTCGGCCTTGCCGACGAAGTTCAACGCCCAGTCCAGCGCGGAGTCGCCGCCGCCGCAGATGACCAGGTTCTTGCCTTCGAACATGGCCGGGTTTTTCACGCGGTAGAACAGCTGCGAGCCTTCGAAGGCGTCGATGCCGTCCACCTTCATGGTGCGCGGCTGGAACGAACCCACGCCGGCAGCGATGAAGATGGTCTTGGTGATGAACTTGGTGCCCAGCGAGGTCTCGACGTCGAAGCGGCCGTCTTCGCGCTTTTGCACGACAGTCACTTCCTGGCCCAGGTGGTAGGTCGCGCCGAACGGCTCGATCTGTTTCAGCAGGCCGTCGGTCAGTTCCTGGCCGGTGCAGGATGGAATGGCTGGAATGTCGTAGATCGGCTTGTCCGGATACAGTTCCACGCACTGGCCGCCAACGGCGCTCAGCGAGTCGATCACGTGGGCTTTGATCTCCAGCAGGCCGAGTTCGAAGACCTGGAACAGGCCGACCGGGCCGGCGCCGATGATGACTGCATCGGTCTCGTGGAGACCGCCTGGTGGGGTGCTGACGACATTCATAATGATTCTCATTCCATCTGAATAAGCGAACACCGCGTCAGGCGCGGTGTTGCACGGTGAATAACAGGCTGCTGGAAGCGTTTAGCGCTTCAGCAAGTGGGCCTTTTCCTTGACGTCCTTGAACTGCTCGGCTTCCGGCAGGGCAGGCTTGGTCTTGGTGATCGAAGGCCAGTTGCGCGACAAGTCAGCATTGATCTTGATGTATTGCTGCTGGTCGGACGGCACGTCTTCCTCAGCGAAGATGGCGTTGACCGGGCATTCGGCCACGCACACGGCGCAGTCGATGCACTCGTCTGGGTCAATGGCCAGGAAGTTCGGGCCTTCGCGGAAGCAATCTACCGGGCAAACATCGACGCAATCGGTATAGCGGCAGGCGATGCAGGATTCGGTGACAACGTGGGTCATAACAGTCCTATCTATGTTGGAGCGCTGGAAAAAGCTCAGCAAAGCACTGTATTTTAAGGCAATCCGCTATTTCTCACAATTCGGGCTTAGATACAATCTAAATAAGCAAATTCGTGGCGTGACTCTAACAGTCTTGCTTTCAGGCAGCGGAACGGATCAAATCGAGCAGATTTTGCCAGGGCGGCGCGCCAGTCTCGACAAAGCTTAAGCTATGTCGTCGACGGCCATCGTCGGCTGTGATAGTCCAGTGCCCCAGATCGGCGCCAAGCGGGGGCGAAAAATTTTCTGCGGACGCGAAAAAACCACTGGAGGCGAGGGCCGCCTCCAGCGCCGAACCGACTGGACTTGCATCCGTGTCAACTTCGAAGTGCTGGCTGAGGCCGGCGAAGCCGCCTCCACCGGTCGCGGTGATCTTCATTTTTCGACGGTCAATTCTCCATGGCGGGTACTGTAATTTTTGCACCAGGCCGCTAAAGCCTGGCGCTCGGCATCGAGCACGCCTTCCAGGTCGAAGTATTCGGCATGGTTCATGGTACCGCAGCAGGCGCGGCGGTCCTGGCGCGCGTCGGGGGCGTCTTCCACCATGGCCGGCAGTTCCAGGTTTTGCGGCTGGTCCTCGGTAAGCGGCACGGGCGAGACCACCACCTCGCGCAGGGCGAAGCGGTTGCGGATGAAGTTGGCGTAGTCGACAGGCTTGCCGTCTTCCTGCGCAATGCGCAGCATCTGGTTGACCACGTCGGCATACTTGGCGTTGGCGTCGGGTGCTGCGACCAGGGCGCGCAGCACCAGGCTGCACAGGTAGCCTGCCACGCCGTGCAGGCAGGCTGCATCGTCGCGCAGGCCCGGGGCGCGTTCGAACGAGAAGATGTCGGCCAGGATGTCATAGATGGCGCCGGTGAACACCTGGGAGATCGCGTGCACTTCATTGCCGGTTTCGGACAGCTTGAGGTCGTTGTCGGCATTGCGCAGGCCGTTCGGACGGCCGAGTGCGAGGCCGAACTGTTCCGCCATATCGGCCAGGAAGGTCTTGTCGTGCAGGTCAGCCTTGGTTTGCGCGATCACCGCTTCCACCTGGTCGAGCTGGGACAGCGCCAGGAAGATCGCCGTCAGGTCGCCGAAGGATTCATGCAGGCCGCCGGTTTGCGGCGGCGCGCTGTTCAGTATCCATTGTGGTTTCAGCCCGTCCAGCACGGCGTGGCCGGTCTCGTGCGAGACGATATCGAAGGAGCGGCAGGTGAACACGCGCCCGGCGGCGCCGGTCGGCACGAAGTCGCCGAATTTCAGCGCGCGGTCGCTGCGGCTGTAATAGGCGTTCATTACATTCGGCAGCCCATGCGGGAACACCTGCAGCGGATCGGTGTTGCTGCCGCTGTTCCAAGCCCAGGGCAGGGGCGCGCTTGTGTCGGCACGCGATAGCACGCGCTGGTACATGGTCAGGGTCGAGCGCACCACGGCAAAGGCATGCACGGCATCGAACTGGTCGGTGTCCGGCGCCATGATGAAGTCGCCGAAAGCATTCGGGCTGACCGGGGCAATGCCGGGCTGGCCGTACGTGATGCGGGCGTCGCGCGGACCTTCCAGGATCACGCCGGGCAGGAAAATCTTGCGGGTGCCGAGTTCGCTGACGGAAGGGTCCTGCTTCCAGATCAGCACGCGGGCGCCAGCGGGCGGTGCGGCGGCGGGACGCGTTGGCAACGCGGTATCTTTCAGGCGTGGCAGGCTGGGCTGCTGTAGCAGTTGCGCCGACTTACGGTGTGCGCGGTACAGGGCGGATGGTGTCGGCACAAAGCTGACAGGCAAAGTCATGCACATATTCTCATCCATGATCACTCTCCCAAGGGCGGTTGAATGACCATGGTTACCCTGTCTGTGGCATCGCCCTTTGATCCAGCACAAAGGTGCGTGCGTTAAAATAGCGCTTTTTGTGCTTTTTGATTAGCAGAGTATGGCCGATATCAACATCACCCAGGCCCACAGCCTGGAACCTGCGCAAGCGCGCGCAGCAGCAGAACAAGTCGCACAACGTATCGCCAAGGAATTCGACCTGGCCTGCCAATGGCACGGCGATACCCTGAAGTTCGGCCGCAGCGGCGTGGAGGGCACGCTGACCCTGGCCGACAGCGCAGCCCATATGAATATCAAGCTCGGCTTCCTGATGGGTGCCTTCAAGAGCGCCATCGAAGGCAAGGTGGCCGAGAAGATGCGCGCGGTATTCGCTCCGGCCTAAGCGGCCCTGGTGGGTTGGCCCACCGTCTCGCTCATCGCCACCGCAGCACGCTCCAGTTCCTGCCTGCCTGGCTCATGCTTGCCGCTGCCTGCCATGCGCTGCTCGATGTGCAGCAGGCGCTTGCTTCTTCATCGTTCCAGGTCCTTTCTCATCGCTAGGGCGGCTCGGCAGGCTGGATCTTCCTCGCCAAACTTACACGATTTCTTGAGCGCTTCGAGGGCTTTCTGCCTGTTGCGCGGATTGCTCTTGTCCCCGCCCAGGATAAACCCGCACATCGAACAGCCCCATGGGTCGTTTGCCGCACAAGTTCGCTCGAACGTGCGCGCAGGGCAGCTTTGCGCGTCCACCTTCGCTGGACGTTCCGGCATCAAGGTGGCTGCACGGTTGGTGCAACCGGATGCCACGCCTAATTTGCAGGATCGCTGGAACAGAATGTCCGACGCGCGATCATCCTGCTCCGATGCTTGCAGCGCAACCCCTAACCAATAACAATATTCGCCTTTGCCGGCCTTGCAAGCAGCCATGCATGCCGGCTGGCTGGACGCGGTCTCGCATTGCGCCTTGACGCCGTGGTTGTAGTCTGGCTGGCTGGTTGCAGGCATCAGGTCGGCAGGGCATCTTGCGAGATCGCCTGCCCAGTCCTTGCTTGCATTTATCTCCTTGACCAGCGCCGAAGTGTTTGATTCGGCCCACGCTGAAGGCAGCATCAAGCAAAGCAGCAGGAACATTAACTTCTTCATTCTTCTTCAAGGAATCGATGTAAAACGTAGGCGTCGACCAGTCCAAGTTCGCGATGACGGAAAGCTTGCGGCAAGATGCCGGCGATGTTGAAGCCAAGCTTGCGATACAGCGCCAACGCCGCGGCGTTGGTACTGACGACGTAATTGAACTGCATGGCGAGGAAGCCTTCGCGACGCGCCTGTGCCAGGCTGTGTTCGACCAGCGCGCGGCCGATGCCATTCCCATGCGCCGGTGCGGCGACGGCGTAGGTGGCGCTGGCGACGTGGGCTCCGTGGTCGGGATAGTTGGCGCCCATTTTGTACATGCCGAGAATGACGTTTCCCGCGCAGGCAACATAGGCCGGGTGGCTGCCGAACCAGTGCAACTGGAAGGTGGATTTCTCAAATCCCTGGCCAAACGGGAATGCGTCGCCGCCTGCCAGCAGCGGCTGGAAAATGCTCCACATTGAATCAAGGTCGCGCGGTTCGGCAAGGCGAATCGTCGTCGCTCGCTCGAGCCGGTAGTGCACATCGACGCCATTGCTGATCTCACCGCGCTGCCAGCCTTGGGCCAGATAGAAGCGATCGGCGCGCGTGTCGGCCGCAGTGGAGAGTTTGATGGATTGGGCGCCGCTGGCAAACAGCCATTGCGTCGCCAGTTGCAGCAAGCGCTTGCCCGCGCCCAATCCTTCAAATGCCGGCTCAACGAATAGTGCCCAGATCGAGTTGTCTTCGCGCGCAGCGCAAGAAAAGCCGATTACTGCTCCTTCGCGTTCGCACACCCAGCCCTGGCCAAGGCGATCCAGGTAATCTTCATACATCTGTTGCGTAACGCGAGCCGGATTGGAAAGTGCGTTTTCGCGCACGGCCAGCCTGATCGCACTCATGGCGGGAATATCGGCAGTTGTCGCGCGGCGGAAAAGAAGTGTCATGCGTCGGGATTGGCTTATAAAAAGCGCAACTCTAGCATGCAGGTGGAAGAGGTGGCGAGCTCGCGCGCCTGCTTGCACATTGGCGGCGTGTGCTACCGACAGCGATGCGCGAACGTCGCCAAGGCTGTCCTCTTCAGCATTGTCCTGACAATTATCTTGTGCAGAGGCGTGACCGGCAACATGTACAAGCGCCCCAGCCAATTGTGCACATGGACGACAGTGGTCACGCTGACCGCACCTTGCGGCGCTTTGCAGACGGATAGCACCACGTTCAGGTGCTTGTCCGAGTCGCCCAGCAGCACTTCATCCTGCGACAGGTAAAGCAGGGAGAAGATGCCGACGCGATCGCCGATACGATATTCGCTTACCGGTTTGGCCGCGCGCAGCGCGCCCAGGTGGCCCAGGTTTTTCAGCCCGGCCAGGCCGGCCAGCCAGTTGCGCAAGGCCATGAGCCGGTTTACCCAAGCTGGAGTCTGCTCCACAACGTGCAAGTACAGCTCCAGCGCGGAGACGTTGGCGTCCGGCGAGACGATCTGGTAGCAGTCATGGAAGTACGCGCCCGGCAGGCGCAGGCTGGCCTGGCTGCCCGCTGGCACTGAGGCGGGAGTAACTTGGCCGCGCATCATTTGCGCAGCAGCGCCCACAGGGAATAGCCGCCTGTCACGGTGCCGACTGGAACGTTGAACAGGGCGACAATGCTGAAGATGATCAGGGGCGTGCGCGCGGCGCGCGAACCCTTCAGGTAAGCGATGGCTGAGCCGATTTGCAGCAGGCAAAGCGCAACCAGCAGGCCAAGAATGATGGTGCCCGCACCCGTGATGAATTCAACGACACCCGGGGCATTGCGTACGATCTCCGCCAAGGCGTGGAAGAAGACGGCCAGGCAGGCCACCAGTAACAAGGAAAGGAAGCCGAGGACGATGTGGGCAATCGCGGCGATCCTGGAGTGGTTGCCCAGCATTTGACTGTTAATTATTTTGCAAATACTGGAGTGTGCAGCGCCGCGCTGGTTTTGACAAGCGCGGCGTCAAGGCGGGAGGATTACTTCAAGCTTTCGATCAGGTCGATGTACTGCTGCTTGGCGTCGTCCTGGCTGGTGCCTGCCAGTGCCGCCCATGCGTCGAACTTGGCGCGGTTGACGAAGTCGGTCATGCCAGGGCGCTCGCCGGTGGCGTCGCCTGCCGAGCCTTGCTTGAACAGGGCGTAGATCTTCAGCAGGGTCATATTGTCTGGGCGTTCCGGCAGGTTCTTGGAATCGGCCATCGCTTGGTCAAACTGTTCTTGCAGGCTCATGGTGTCTACCTTTGGTTTAGTGGAGTTATGAAGCGCCATCATACAAAAGAAAGCCTGCGCTGCCTTAGAGGGGAGGCTCCAAATTCTCCTACTCCTGGGTCACCACGGTTGGCAGGTGCCAGGTTCCGCCAGGTGCGATCGCCTGGCACATGCCGGTCGTGGATGCTGCGGTGAGCTGAAATTGCTTGCCGTTCCAGCGCAGGGTTTTATAGGTCCAGCAGTCACCGAGGCCACGTCCCTTGTGCATCTCGCTGATCTTGCCGGAGGCGTAGTCGCTGCCGGTCGTGGTCACCAGGACTGGCCGGAACGGCGGCTTGTCGTTGACGACCCAGTAGCCAGCTCCTGCGTTATAGGCCGCTATCCAGCAGCGCATGGATACCAGCATCTGATTGGAAGTCAGCCTGACCGCTTTCAGCGAGTACAACATCTCGTCGTCAAAAAGTTCTTCGCAATCGTCCGGCTTCACGCTGGTGCGCAGGGCAGCCACCAGGTTCTTGCGATGGCGATCCACGAAGCGGGAGTCCGCCTGCTGCGTCATGGCGGTTGGCGCGGGCAGGAACTTCGGCTTGGCGACAGCCGGCGGGACGCTTGATTCGGGCCGCGAACCCTTGCGAACCACCGCGCCGGGCGTGCCAACCCGTCCCTGGTATTCGTCCATCTTCAGCAGGACTGCGGTGGCGCCAGCGTCGGATATCTCTCCCCATAGCTCGTCTCCCCGCTTCAGTTCAACGGTGGCATGCTGGGGCAATGCGGCCAGCAGCGCCGCGATCTGAGCCTGTGAAAGCTCGGCCACAAACGTTTCCCGGGCAAATTCCAGCGAACCTGTCGCCGTGTCGTTGATCCACAGTTCAAGCTTGAACTTTGCCGGCATGTGCGCGATCGCTTCCCTTTCGTCATAATGGCCCAGCATGACTTGTCCGCTGACTTGCTGGCCAGGGCCGGCTTGCCTGGTCAGCAGGATGGATGCTGCCTGGTCTTTCTGGAGATTCCCGCCGTAGCCGGCAGCACGGCAGGCGCCGGTGTTGTCGCAGGCCAGTTCCCATGCGTCGTGTTCGAAATACAGGCCGGACGGATTGAAGGCGTGGGCGCAAAGCGGCAGCAGTGCCGCGGCGAGGGCAAATATCAGGCGCATGAATTTTCCTGGCGTGGGCGCCGTGTGCGGCGCACCATATAAAAACGGCGGTTCAAGACAAGCCGCTTGGGCCAGCCTTGAACCGCCGTTCTGGCGGTAAGCCTGAAGAATTACTTCTTCTTGGTTGGGTTCACAGCGGCTTTCAGGGTTGCGCCAGCCGAGAACTTAGGGGTCTTGGATGCAGCGATCTTGATCGCTTCGCCGGTTGCCGGGTTGCGGCCTTTACGGGCAGCGCGCTTGGCGACGGAGAAGGTGCCGAAACCGGTGATGCCAACGGTGTCGCCCTTTTTCAGACGCTCGGTAACGATCGCGATCAGGGTGTTAATTGCGTCGTTAGCGGCTGCGCCGGACATTTCGGTACGCTTCGCAAATTCTGCAATCAGTTCGCCTTTTTTCATTACTACCTCCTTGGTTAATGGAGCGCGCAGATTAGCACATTAATTGAAAAAAGTGTGTACCGTTTTTTGAAGAAGCCCATATAGTGACTGGCTCGCCACGAAATCTGGGGCGGTTTATGGCGAAAACCTCAGCTAGTTTAAGCTTTTCCGCCGCGCCGCCCCAGCCTGGTGCGTCATTGCGCGGAGCCTTCAACGGCGGCGTTCCTGCCTGCCTGGGCGCTGAAACCGGCGTTCACACCGCCGTTTGCGGAAGCGCTTTTCGGCGATTGCTGCGCTGCGGTTTGGCTACCGCTGCGGGCGCTTTTGCTGGCGCTGGCGGAACCGTTGGCCGAGCCGTTTGCCGCGGCGTTGGCATGGCGGGAAGGCGTCGCTGCCTTGCCGCTGGCCGCGCCGTCTGCGCTGCCGCTCACCATGCTTGTGCCGCGCGCCAGGCTGGCGCCCAGGCCGGACGCGCCGTTGCCGCTGCCGGATGCCGAACCGGACTTGCCGCCGTTCGAAGTTCCGCTTGGGGTGTTATTGGCAGTGCTGTTGGAAGCGCCGTTCGCGATACCGCTTGCCGCGCCGTCGGCGTTGCCGCTGGCCGCACCTGCATTACGCGCGACCTGAGCGCCCAGGGAATGTGCGCCCGCTGCGCCGCCTGCCAGGCTACCCGCCAGGCCATTCGCCGCACCATTCGCCGCGCCGTTTGCTGCGCCGCCTGCGTTGCCGCTGGCGTTGCCGTTCGAGGTGCTGCTGGATGCTTTGTTTGCCGTGCCGTTTGCGGTGCCCGATGCGGCGCCGTCCACTGCACCGTTTGCGGAACCTGCACGGTGCGCCACCTTGCCGCCGAGGGCGGATGCGCCTGCCGCTGCGCCAGCCAGGCCGCCTTCCGCACCATTCGCGCCGCCACTGGCCGCGCCGCTAGCCGCGCCGTCGGCGCTGCCGCTGGCAGTACCAGCACCGCGCGTCAACTGGCCGCCGAGCGCAGATGCGCCGCCGGCACCACCGGCCAGGCTGCCGGCGATGCCGTTCGCCGCTCCATTAGCGGCGCCATTTGCTGCACCGTCTGCGTTACCGCCTGCCGCGCCAGCATTGCGCGACAGGTTGCCGGTCAGGTTGGCGGCGCCGTTGGCCGCACTGCTGGCGTCCAGGCCGCGCTGGGTGGCATTGTTAGCCGCCGAATCCGCAGCTGCGGCGCGGGAAGCGGTAGCGGTGACATTGCCTGCCGCATTGCCGGCGATATCCGCGCCGGCGCGATTGCCGCGCATGGTGCTGCCGGCGATATCGCCGGTCATTCCGCCGCGCATGGCGCCCATGCCGCCGCCAAAAGCACCGCCGATACCGCCGCCGATATTCCCCCCCAGTGCGCCGCCGAGCGGGCCAGCCTGGGCGATGGATGCGGCGCTGGCAGCAGCGATAAAGGCAGCGCGGATGATGGTTGCGATGTTGGTCTTCATATCAGTTCTCCTTGGTCTGGCTGCGGGAAATCCGCCGCGTACATACAGAGAACGAACCGGGAAATGGATTTCTTCCATCCATCCGGAAAAAAAATTCAAATTCTTTTCAGCGGAAGGCTGAAGGGGGAACGCGCAGGTTTTCGGCAACCACGCCGCGGCCGGTGCCGTCGCCGGCTGCGCTGGCATCGGCGGCGAGGGCGGAAAGCGCTTCGGCGGCCTGCGCCGGGGAGGGCGAGTGCAAGCGCGGCGCCAGTAGCGCCGCCACCAGGGGCGAGGCGAAACTCGTCCCGCGCACAAGCTTATACGGCGGCGTGCCGATGGCAGCTGCGGCCATCTGGCTGCCTGGCGCGGCGAACATCACTTGCGGGCCGCGCGCAGCTTCCGGCAGCGGGCGGCGCTTCGGATCGATGCCCGTCACGCCGACCACGCCGGGGTAGCTGGCCGGATATAAAGGAGGTGCAGCAGGCCCGTCGTTACCGACCGCAGCCACCAGCAAATGGCCGCGCGCCACCATCGCCTGCACCACACGGCCCAGCATCTGGTTGGGTGGGCCGACCAGGCTGATATTAATGACGCCGACTTGTTCCCTTGCCAGCCAGGCCAGTGCCTGTACGATCTGGCTGGCGGAGCCGCCGGTCGGCTGGTCGCAATATATATCTGCTGCATAGAGTTTCGCGCCCGGCGCCGCGCCGGTGAAGCGCTCGGACTTGCCGATCATCAGGGCGCCTACCGCCGTGCCATGGGGCGCAGGACGGGCCGCTCCGTCGCAGCCCCAGCGCACGATGCGGGCGTTCTCGAAAACCTCGTGGCTGCCATCGATGCCGCTGTCCACCAGGCCAACGCGCACATCGCCGCCAACCGCGCGGGCTGGCGCGGTACGCGGCAAGCTGCCCGCATTGTCTCGCGCCGCTGCCGGATCGGCATCTGGCGCATCGTTCGCACCGGCGCCTGTATACACATGGTTGAAATCGTAGCTGCTATCAGGATCGGCGGCGCGCAGCCTGGCCAGCGCGTCCGCCGTGGCAACGCCATCGGGCACCCGCAAGGTCACCAGCACCTGGCCGACCTCCGGCATTTCCTGCCGGCCGGTCAGCGTCAGCCCGGCCGCGACGGCTGCCGCAAGTCCGGCCTCCGATGGCGACCAGGCCAGGATTTCCGTGCGCACAATAGGAAATCCGGCGGGATCCGGCTCAAGCTGCGCCGGATGCCGCTGCAGCAATTGGCGCATGTTCAGCGCACGGAGCTGGTCCAGCGACACCTTGCCTGGCAGTTCGGCCGTGTCCAGCAATTTTTCGCGCAGCCGGTCGCGCAAGCCGTTGTCGCCAAGACGGGATGGCAGGCCGCCGGGCAACTGGGGCAAGCCAGGCAGGCCGATTTGCGCCGCCGCCGGCCCCGCGCCGGCCAGCAGGCCAAGGGCCAGCAGCAGGCAGCGGCAGGAACGCAACAAGGAATAAGTCGGGCGCAAGGTTGGCATGGTCGGATGATAATATAAGCTACCGGTATCTATTCTGTATTAACGACGGAGAGAGGGAAGAAAATCCCGATCCCGTTCGTTATCTTCATATGATGGACAACGATAGCGCCCTGCACGAGGAAATCGCCACACTGTTGCCGCGACTGCGGCGTTTCGCCCGTACCCTGGCCTGGCACCGCGAGGATGCCGACGACCTGGTCCAGCTCTCCGTGGAGCGCGCCATCCTGCACAGCAGCTCTTACCAGCCGGGAACCCGCCTGGATAGCTGGTTGTTCCGCATTATTAAAAATGCCTGGATCGACGAAGTGCGTTCCCGTACCCGCCGCAGCGAACTGTTTGCGCCGGAGGAGGAAGGCGAGCACGTAGGCGACGATTATGCCGAAGCGCACCAGCAGCGCATGGCGGTGCAAAAAGCCGTCAGCCTGCTGAGCGAAGAGCACCGGCTGGTGGTCGGCCTGGTGCTGGTGGAGGGGCTGCCTTATAAAGAGGCGGCCGAGGTGCTGGATATTCCGGTCGGCACCCTGACCAGCCGCCTGGCGCGTGCCCGCACCGCGTTGCAAGAAATGTTATCGGAACAAGCGAGGACAGTATGAAGAGTTTTTCCGACGAAATCCTGATGGCCTATGCCGACGGCGAGCTGGATGAAGTCACCCGCCGCGCAGTGGAAGAAGCCATGCACAAGGATGCCGCGCTGGCGCGCCGCGTCGCCCAGCACAAGGCCATGCGCAATGACGTCTTTGCCGCCTTTGCCCCGGTGGCGGAGGAAGCGGTGCCGCCAAGGCTGGCGCAGCCGCTGCGCCAGGCCACGGTGGTCAGCCTCGATTCCGTGCGCGCCCGGCGCGAGGCCGAGCAGCAGGCTGCCCGCAAGGCCACTCGTGGCCGGCGCTGGTCATGGCCGGAGTGGGGCGCGCTGGCGGCGATGTTGATGGTGGGCGTGATGGCCGGCCATTACGGCGTCGGCATGCTGCCGATCGACCGCGGCGAAACGGTGGCCAGCCGCGATGGCGTGCTGGTGGCGCAAGGCCGCCTGGCAACGGCGCTGGACCAGCAACTGGCCGGCAGCGGCGGCCCGGTGCGCATTGGCACCAGCTTCCTGGCGCAGGACAACAGCTACTGCCGCAGCTTCACCACGGCCCAGGATATGTCGGGCCTGGCCTGCAAGCAGGGCGGTGCATGGAAGGTGCAGCTGGCGGTGCAAAGCCAGGGCAAGGCCCAGCAGGGGGAATACCGGCAGGCGGCGGCGGACATGCCGACGCAGGTGTTGGATGCGATCGACCAGCGTATTGCCGGCCAACCGCTCGATGCAAAAGCGGAGCAGGAGGCCGTGCAGCGCAAGTGGCAGCGCTAGGCCTCCCGTCGCAGGGCTGGCTTATACGCCCAGCAGTTCCACGTCGAAGATCAGGGTGGCGTTTGGTGGAATCACGCCGCCGGCGCCGCGCGAGCCATAGCCCAGTTCAGCAGGGATGATCAGCTGGCGGGTGCCGCCTACCTTCATGCCTTGCACGCCTTCATCCCAGCCGCGGATCACCATGCCGGCACCCAGGGCGAATTCGAACGGATCATTGCGGTCCTTGGACGAATCGAATTTCGGGCCTTTGCTGCCGTCGTCGTTGCGCAGCCAGCCGGTGTAATGGACGGTGACGTTCTGGCCAGCTTTTGCTTCCGCGCCATCGCCAACCTTGATGTCGTCGTATTGCAGGCCGGATGCGTTAGTGATGATAGTCATTTGGATTCCTTAGAAATGTGGGGCTTAGGCCGCGATTGTAGTCCATTCGCGGCCGATACCCATTAAATGTTGTCGGTAATAACTTAATGCAAGACGTTTGACCGTAAAATACTGGTTGGCTTAACCAATAAGCGAGTTTTCATGTTCCGCAGTATCCGTAGCGCAGCAGTTTTATGTGGTTTGCTGGCAGGCGTGCAGCCTGTCCAGGCAAACGTCGTCGTCGTGCTCAATTCGCGCGATGCCACGGTCCAGTTGCTGGACCAGGTAAGCTACAAGAGCCTGCAGACCTTCCCGGTGGGGAAAGAGCCCCACCACCTGATGGCCACGCCCGATAACAAGTCGCTGATCGTCGCCAGCGCCGTGGGCAATGAGCTGGTCTTCCTGGACCCTGTGACCGGCCAGGTGCAGCGCCACGTCAAGGATATCCTAGATCCATACCAGATCGGCTTTTCGCCGGACCAGAAATGGTTCGTCGCGACTTCGCTGCGCTTGCACCGGCTCGATGTCTATTCGTATAACGGCAAGGAAATGACCCTGGCCAAGCGGATTCCGCTGCCCAAGCTGCCCAGCCATATCGCCTTCGATGCCAAGAGCACCACGGCCTTCGTCACCCAGCAGGGCAGCGACCAGGTCAGCGCGGTCGACCTGAAGACGCAGAACGTGCTGTGGACTATCCCGGTCGGCAAGCTGCCGGCCGGTATCGCCATGACGCCGGACGATAAATACCTGCTGGTCGGGATCATGGGCAGCGACTACGTCGAAGTAATCGACTGGCGCACCCGCCAGACCGTCAAGCGCATCAAGGCCGGCGCCGGCACCCACAACTTCCGCGCGCTGGGCGATGGCCGCTACACCTATGTGTCGAACCGGGTGTCGAATACCATCAACATCATCGACCAGAAGACGCTGGAGAACGTCGGCACCATCGACGTGCCCGGCGGCCCCGATTGCATGGAAATCACGGCCGACAAGAAATACATGTGGGCCACGCTGCGCTGGATTAAAAAAGTGGCAGTGATCGACCTGCAGCAGAAGAAGGTCGTCAAGATGATCCCGGTCGGCCGCTCGCCGCACGGCGTCTTCTTCGCCAACTCGTCCGCGAGGATGTAATGCGGTTGCAGGCATGCGTGCTGGGACTGGCCGCTGCGGCGGCCACCGGCGCGTCGGCCGCCGCGCAGGCGCCCGCGCCGGCATGCCGCGGCACGATCTACCTCACCTTCGACACCGGCAGCCAGTCGCAGGCCGACCTGATCGCGACGGTCCTGGCGCGGCAAAACGTCAAGGCCACCTTCTTCCTGGCGAACGAAAAGACCGTCAAGGGCGACTACAGCCTGGACCCGTCCTGGCAAGCCTACTGGCGCGCCCGCGTCGCCGAGGGCCATGCCTTCGGCAGCCACACCTTCGACCACACCTATTACGTGCGCGACGCCGGCAACGGCAAGATCAGCGTCAAGCCGCAATTCGGCGCCCGCGCCGGCAAGGTGCAGGACTGGACTTCGCAACAGTACTGCGCAGAGTTGCGCCGCGTCGACCAGCGCTTCCAGGAACTGACCGGCAAGGCGCTGGACCCGTTCTGGCGCGCTCCCGGCGGCAAGACCAGCCCGCGCACCCTGGCTGCCGGCAAGGCCTGCGGCTACCAGTATGCGGGATGGGCCACGCCCGCCGGCTTCTCCGGCGACGAACTGCCGGTGGAACGCGCCTCCAACGCGCAATTGCTGAAGCGCGCCCTGGACGGCCTGCGCGACGGCGACATCTTCATGGCCCACATGGGCATCTGGTCGCGCAAGGATCCATGGGCGCCGGCCAACCTGGAACCCCTGATTGAAGGCCTGAAGCAGAAAGGCTTCTGCTTCGCCACCCTGAGAGAACACCCGGATTACCGCAAATGATTCAATTCTTCCTGGACCTCCTGGGCCAAGCCCAGGGCTGGCTGTTTGAAAACGCCATCCAGCCGCTGATTTATTACTCCGGCATGGGCGACATCACCGAAGAAGCCTTTGAAGGCACGGAATGGCTGCTGATCGGCATGGCCGAACTGCTGCTGATCTACCTGGTGCTGCGCCCGCTGGAAGCGGCCATCCCGGTGCACCAGTTCAGCGACAAGCGCGCGCGCTGGAATGACTTCATCTACACCGTGCTGCAGCGTATCGGCCTGATTCCGCTGCTGCTGTTCTTTACGCTCGATCCCGTCATGGACGCCATTTCCGGCGCCTTGCACATGGAAGGCGTGCAGCCCTTCAACCTGGAAAACCTGGTCACCAATATGCACCCGCTGGCCAGCTTTGCCGTCTACCTGCTGGTGCTGGACTTTTTCGATTACTGGTTCCACCGCGCCCAGCACCAGTTCAACTGGTGGTGGGGACTGCATAGCCTGCACCACAGCCAGCAGAACATGAACCTGTGGAGCGACGACCGCAATCATTTGCTGGACGACCTGCTGCACGACGTCTTTATGGCGGTGCTGGCGCTGGCCATTGGCGTGCCGCCAAGCCAGTACGTGCTCCTCGTATCGCTGTCCCGTATCGTACAAAGCTTACAACACGCCAATGTTCGTATACACTTCGGCCGCATTGGCGAACGGCTGCTGGTGTCGCCGCGCTACCACCGCATGCATCACGCGATTGGCGTCGGCCATGAATCGAAGGGCCAGGGCACGCTGGGTGGTTGTAATTTCGCCGTGCTGTTCCCGATCTGGGACATTATTTTCCGCACCGCTAACTTCACGCCGCGCTTCGAAGCGACCGGCGTGCGTGACCAGTTGGCGGGCCGCGATTACGGCCGCGGCTTCTGGGCCCAGCAATGGCTGGGCCTGAAGCGGATGTTTGAATATTTGAGAAAGAAACCGAGTTAATGCGCGCTGTTATCCACGCTTATGGCAGGGCCCTGCTGTCCCAGTTCCACGGCAAGATCTTATTGCTGAGTATTGTTCCTTTCATTTTGTCAGTCGCCCTCTGGGCATTGCTGCTCTGGCTTGGCCTGCAGCCGCTGCTGGACTGGCTGCACGGCCACTTCGTGGAATTCGAGGTATACCGCGTCACCAGCGACTGGCTGCAATCGATCGGCCTGGGCGGCTTGCGCTCGATCGTGGTGCCGCTGTTTGCGCTGCTGCTGCTGCTGCCGCTGATGATCGTGACGGCCATGATCTTCATCGGCGTGGCTGCCATGCCGTTCATCGTGCGCCACGTCGGCGGGCGCCATTTCCCGCAGCTGGAAAAGAAGCAGGGCGGTTCGATACTGGGCGGCGTCGTCAAGGCGCTGGGTGCCTTCGGCATCTTCGTCGTGGCCTGGCTGTGCATCCTGCCGATGTATATCTTCCCGCCGCTGGCCGGCCTGGCCACGGTGCTGCTGTGGGGCTGGCTCACCAGCCGCGTGATGAGCTATGACGCGCTGGCCGACTATGCCAGCCCGGAAGAACTGTCCAAGCTGCAGCGCGAACATCGCTGGCAGCTGATGTCGATCGGCGTGGTGTCCGGCCTGGCCGGCTCGCTGCCGGCACTGGTGTGGGTGGGCGGCGCGGCTGCTGCCATTGCCTTCTTCCCGATCCTGCTGGCCGCATCGATCTGGGTGTATGTGGTGATTTTCATCTTCACCGGCCTGTGGTTTGAGTATTATTGCCTGCAAGCGCTGGCGCAATTGCGCCATGAACCCTTCGAGGAAAGCCTATGCGAATCGGACTGATCATCATTGGCGACGAAATCCTTTCCGGCAAGCGAACCGACCAGCACTTCCCCAAAGTGGTGCAGCTGCTGGCGGCACGCGGCTTGCAACTGTCCTGGGCCGAATTCCTGGGCGATGACCGCGAGCGCATCACCGCCACCCTGAAGCGCACCTTTGCCAGCGGCGATATCGTGTTCTCCTGCGGCGGCATCGGCGCCACTCCGGACGACCATACGCGGCAGGCCGCCGCTGCGGCACTGGGCTTGCCGCTGGTATTGCACGAAGGCGCAAAAGACAGCATCCAGCAGCGCGTGCGCCAGGTGGCTGAAGAGAAGGGCGAGGTAGCCGATCTCGCTTCGGCGGAAAATCTGCAGCGCCTGCAAATGGCCGAATTCCCGCAAGGCGCTGCGCTTATTCCAAATCCGTATAACAACGTGGCCGGATTCGTGCATGGAACACATTACTTCGTGCCCGGCTTCCCGGTCATGGCGTGGCCGATGATCGAATGGGTGCTCGACACGCACTACACCGACCTGTTCAATCGTGAGCCTCGCGCTGAGCGATCGGTGTTAGTGTACGAGGCAGCGGAAGCCGCGCTTACTCCGCTGATGCTGGCCCTGGAAGCAGCCTGGCCGCGCATCAAGGTCTTCAGCCTGCCAAGCGTGGGCGATGCGAACACCAGGCGCCATATCGAGCTTGGCGTGAAAGGCGATCCGCCCCAATGCGAGGCTGCATTTTCTCAAATGTGCCGTGAGCTCGATGCCCTGAACGTGGAGTACGCGAAGCCCTGAATCCACAGTGTGAAAAGGGTGTTAACTGCTCTTGCAACGGCGCTTACAAACGTGTGAAGCGCCGTTGTTTTTTTGCGAAACTGAACCGCGAAGTTTAAATATTTTGCGAGTTGCCCCGTGCAGTGCGCGCCGATGTGGTGCAATGGTAATCAAGCAGAAATACTCTGCGTGTACTGTCCGGTTTGAACACTATGTTAAGCAATCGTCGTTTTCGCCGGCCCCGAGTTGTCGTTCGAGCGGTGCGCAAAATGCGCGCCGGCGCGGCAGCAATTGGATATGGCGGCAACAGGCGGCGTTTGCGCTCGGTACCTATGCCTTCCCAACAAGATCACGAATCAAGCTCCTTCGAACCAAGCCCGCCAACCGAGCCAGCACTGCCACCTCCATCTGAACCGAAGAAGGGTTCGCGCTTGCGCAATGCGCTGATTGTGCTGATCCTGGTGCTGCTGACCGTGGGCGGATTCTGGGGCTATCACGAGACCCGCACCTCGACGATGCAGGCGAAAGTGTTCACCGACCTGGTCGGCAAGCTGACCTACAAGGTGGAGCCGGGACCGAGCAAGTCGATCCGCTTTCCGCACGACAGCCCTTACGACGAACGGCTTGGCTACGCCAACCTGCCGGATTACCTGGACAAGCTGAAAGCGCGCGATTACGAAGTCATGTCGCAAGCGCGCTTCTCGCCGAAGATGGTGGAATTGACCGACATGGGCGTGTTCCCGACCTATCGCGAAAAGACCCGCACCGGCCTGTCAATCTTCGACTGCCGCGAACAGCCGCTGTTCACTGCCAGCTATCCGGAGCGCATTTACGGCAGCTTCGAGCAGGCGCCGAACGCGCTGGTGCAAAGCCTGCTGTTCATCGAGAACCGCGAGCTGCTGGACAACAAATACCCGAAACGCAACCCGGCCGTCGAATGGGATCGCCTGTCCAAGGCCATCCTTGAAAAAACCGCGAGCGCCGTGGGCGCCGGCGGCCACCGCGCGGCGGGCGGCTCCACTCTGGCTACCCAGATCGAGAAGTATCGCCATTCGCCGGAGGGCCGCACGGGCTCGATGAAGAACAAGCTGCAGCAGATGATTTCGGCCTCGCTGCGTGCCTATCAGCAGGGCGAAGACACTACCAAGGTGCGGCGCCAGATCGTGGTCGACTACCTGAATACCGTGCCGCTTTCGGCCAAGCCGGGCTACGGTGAGGTGAACGGCGTGGGCGACGGCATGTGGGTCTGGTACGGCCGCGAGTTCGACGAAGTGGGGCGCCTGCTGGGCGGCAAGATGGACCAGCCGGGCAGCCCGCTGGCTTTCAAGGAAGCGCTGTCGCTGCTGATCGCACAGCGCCGCCCGAGCTACTACCTGGGCGAGGGCGATGAAGACCTGGAGACGCTGGCCAACAGCCACCTGCGCCTGCTGGCCAGCGCCGGCATCATCACGCCGCAACTGCGCGACGCCGCGCTGAAGGAAAAACTGCACCCAGCCAAGGGCAACGGCGTGCAGGCTGCGCCGCCGATGACCTATGTCACCAAGAAGGCCTCGAACGCCGTGCGCGTGCACCTGGCCAACCTGCTGGGCGACAACCGCATGTACAACCTGGACCGCCTCGACCTGTCGGTGAACACCACGCTCGACGCGGAAACCCAGAAGACCGTCACCGCCATGCTGCGCCAGTTGCGCGAACCGGAGACCGCCGTGCAGGCTGGCCTGACCGGCAAGGGCATGCTGGGCAATGGCGACCCGGCCAACGTGGTGTACAGCTTCACGCTGCTGGAGCGCGGCGAGCACGCCAACTACCTGCGCGTGCAGACCGATAACTACGATCAGCCGCTGGACATCAACGAAGGCGCCAAGCTGGACCTGGGCTCTACCGCCAAGCTGCGCACCCTCGTCACCTACATGGACATCGTCGATCAGCTGTACAAGAAGTATGGCCAGATGGAGGTCGCGGAACTGAAAAAGGTCAGCGTCGACCAGCGCGACCGCCTGACGACCTGGGGCATCGAGTACATGACCATGACGCCGAAGGACAAGCGCAACCTGCCTGACATGCTGCAGGCTGCGCTGGAGCGCAAGTATTCGGCCAATCCTGGCGAGGGCTTCTTCACCGGCGGCGGCCTGCATTACTTCGGCAACTTCAGCAAGGATGACGACTTCAAGATCATGACCGTGCGCGAAGCGCTGCGCCGTTCCACCAACCTGGTGTTCGTGCGCCTGATGCGCGACGTGGTCAAGTATTACTCCTTCCAGATGCCGGGCTCCTCGCAGACCCTGCTGACCGATTCCGACGACCCGCGCCGCGCGGCCTACCTGGCGCGCTTCGCCGACAAGGAAGGCAAGGAATTCCTGTATCGCTTCTACGCCAAGTACAAGGGCAAGAAGACGTCGGAGCTCGATGCCATCCTGCTCGATACGATCCGGCCGACGCCGGTGCGCCTGGCGAATATCCACCGCACCGTATATCCAAACGCGACGCTGGCGGAGTTCGACAAGTTCGTGAACGAAAACCTGAAGGTGCAGAACGATGTGCCGGAAGAGCGGCTGGCGAAGATGTACGAGCAATACGCGATGGACAAATGGAACCTGGCCGACCGCGGTTACCTGGCTGCCGTGCACCCGCTGGAATTGTGGCTGGTGGCTTACCTGCACCAGAACGAAGGGGCTTCGTTGTCCGACGTGGTGGCCGCCAGCGAGAAGGAGCGCCAGGAGGTTTACCAGTGGCTGTTCAAGACCCATCACAAGTACGCGCAGGACAAGCGCATCGCCGGCCTGCTGGAGATGGAGGCCTTCATGGGCATCCACCGCCAGTGGAAGAAGATGGGCTATCCCTTCGATTCGCTGGTGCCATCGTATGCGACCACGCTGGGCGCATCGGCCGATCGTCCGGCCGCACTGGCCGAGATGATGGGGATCATCGTCAACGGCGGCGTGCGCAAGACTACCCAGCGCATCGAGTCCCTGCACTTCGCGGCAGGCACGCCGTATGAAACGACGGTGGCGCGCAACAAGTCCTCTACTAACGAGCAGGTGCTGACGCCGGAAGTGGCGCGTGCCGTGGCCGACGCGATCCGTGAAGTGGTGTCGGATGGTACGGCGCGGCGCGTGAAGTCCGCTTTCGTCGGGTCGGACGGGCAGATCATTCCTGTGGGCGGCAAGACCGGTACCGGCGACCAGCGCTTTGACGTGTACGCGGCGGGCGGGCGCCTGATCGAGTCGCGTTACGTGAACCGCTCGGCCACTTTCGTGTTCAATATCGGCGAACGCTTCTTCGGCTCGATGACGGCTTATGTGCATGGGCCGGAGTCGAAGAATTATGACTTCACCTCGGCGCTACCGGTGCAGCTGCTGACGGTGCTGGCGCCTTCGCTAATGCCGTTGATCGAGCCGAATGCGCAGAAGGCTGCGCCGGTGGTCACAGCGATGGCGGCTGGCGCGCCGGGCGGCGTGCAGCCGGTGGCCACGGCGGCTTTGGTGGCGGCGACTTCCGCTGCAGCTCCCGCCGCGCCGCTGCGCGCCTGCGGCGCGCGCTAAACCGGTAAACCTGGGTCTCCAGGCCGAGGGCTTGGGTTGTGCGCCGTTGATCTTCGTCGAAAGTCAAAAGCCTCAAACCCCGTCAGCGGCCGCCGCACTGACGGTGTCTGACCCTGCGGGTCAGACACCGGGTTACCGGTTTAAAATGCGCGAATGAAACTCATCACCAAGTTCACCCGCATCAGCCTGCGCGACCTGCTGGTCTCGTTCGCCCCCACCATCCTGCTGATCGCCGGCGCCTGCGCACTGGCCTACTGGATCATCGACCCCACCCCGCCGCGCGTGGTCAAGCTCTCCACCGGCCAGGAAAACAGTGCCTACGAAAACATCGGCAAGCGCTACGCGCAAGCGATGGCCAAGCACGGCATCAAGGTCGTCCTGCAGCAAAGCCAGGGCTCGCAGGAAAACCTGCAGCACCTGAACAAAGGCGAAACCGACATCGCCTTCGTGCAAAGCGGCTCCACCAACGAAGCCGAAGCCGAACGCACCGGCCTGGTCTCGCTGGGCAGCCTGTTCACCGAACCTGTGTGGCTCTTCATGCGCGAGAAGAAAGCCGTCAACAGCCTGACCCGCCTCAAAGGACTGAAGGTCAACCTCGGCCCCGAAGGCAGCGGCGTGCCGCGCCTGTTCCGCCAGGTACTGCAGATTAACGGCGTCCACAACGGCGACATCATCGCCAGCGACCTGGAAAACACGCCCGCCACGGTGGAACTGCTGGAAGGGCGCATCGATGCCCTGGTATTCGCAGCGGCACCGGACGACCCGCTGATCCAGATGCTGTTGATGACGCCCGGGATCAAGCTGTTCAACTTCACCCAGGCCGAAGCCTATGCGCGCCGGCTGCCGTTCCTGACCCATGTCACCCTGCCGCGCGGCATCGTCGACCTGGGCCGCGACCTGCCGGCTCGCGACTACCACCTGATCGCACCAACCGCCACCCTGGTGGCGCGCGAAGACTTGCACCCGGCCTTGATCGACTTGTTCGTGCAGGCCGCCAGCGGCATCCATAGCGGGGCGGGCTGGTTCCAGCAGCAGGGCCAGTTCCCTTCACCGCGCTATACCGAGATCCCGGTCGCGCGGGAAGCGGCCAAGTTCTACAAGGATGGCCCGCCATTCCTGCAGCGCTACATGACCTTCTGGCTGGCCAACCTGTTCGATCGCCTGTGGGTGGTGGTGCTGGCCGCCGGCGCCCTGATCCTGCCGCTGTCGAAAGTCGTGCCGCCGATCTACGTCTGGCGCATCCGCTCGCGCGTCTACCGCTGGTATGGACAACTGCGCTCGGTGGAGCAAGGTGTCGATGAGGGCAAGCCGCGCGATGAGCTGCTGCACCGCCTGGACCAGATCGAAGAACGGGTCAACCGTCTCACCGTGCCGCTATCCTTTGCCGATGAGTTCTACGGCTTGCGCAACCACATCGAGTTCGTGCGGCAGAAGCTACGTACAAACACGTAAAACACCTTGAAAGTGTTGTATCCGCGAGACCCTTAATTGACAGTTGCTTACAGTTACCTCAAAGATAAGCCGGGGAGTGAAACTGGTTTAACAACAAGGGGTAGCTATGGCACCAAAAAAACAGGTTCTGGCAATCGCAGTTGCATCACTTTTCACCAATGCCGCATGGGCGCAGGAAGCGCCCGCCGGCGAAACCGCGACGGTGGTGGTGACCGGTACCCGGGTCTCCAACCGCACTGTGCTCGATACCACCGCACCGGTGGACGTCATCAGCGCCGACAGCATCAAGAATGCCGGTGTGCCGGAAGTGACACAAGCGCTGTCCGTGGCGCTGCCTTCATTGAATTTTCCGCGTCCGGGCCTGGCCGACGGTACCGACACCATCCGCCCGGCCACCCTGCGCGGCCTGGCGCCCGACCAGACCCTGGTGCTGGTCAACTCCAAGCGCCGCCACACTTCATCGCTGGTGAACCTGAATGGCACTATCGGCCGCGGTTCGGCAGCGGTGGACATGAATACCATCCCGGCCGGTATTGTGAAGACCATTGAAGTGCTGCGCGATGGCGCGTCCGCACAATACGGCTCTGACGCGATTGCCGGCGTGATCAACGTGCGCCTGCGCACCGATCGCACCGGCGGCGAAGCCAGCGTGAGTTATGGCCGTCGCGATACCGAGTACAACTTCAATCCAGGCACGCCGCCGGCCGGCGCCACCTGGGGCGTTGAAGATTCGCGCAAGCGCAAGGACGGCAATACGCTCAATCTCAGCCTGTGGAAAGGCATGGAGCTGGGCGAAAGCGGCTTCCTGACTCTCGCGCTGGAGCGCAAGCGGCAGGATCATACCGAGCGTTCCGGCTGGGACGTACGCCAGCAATATCCGCTGGTAAACGGCGCCTTCGATCCGCGCGAAGCGAACTTCAACCGCTTCAACGCCTGGTACGGCGAGCCTGAGCTGACGCAGAGTACCTTCTTCGCCAACGCCGGCTACAACCTGGCAGGCGGCGTCAAGCTGTATGGCTGGACCAGCTACCAGGACCGCGATGCGCGTTCGGGCGGCTTCTTCCGCCGCGCCCAGCAGGACAACAATACGATCGAGATTTATCCAAATGGCTTCCTGCCGATCATCGCGCCGGCAGTATCGGACTTCAGTGCCGCCTTCGGCGCCACCTGGACCGCCGGCGAGTGGGACATGGATGCATCCGTGACTTACGGCGACAACCGGATGGACTTCACCATCGAGAACACGCTGAACCGTTCCCTTGGCCCGTCCTCCAAGACTGTCTTCGATGCAGGCGGTTTCAAATACGACCAGCTCACCTTGAACCTGTCTGGCGTGCGGCAGTACGAAGTAGGCCTGTCGTCGCCGCTCAACGTGGCCGTTGGCGCGGAAGCGCGTCGCGAAGGCTACGCACTGCATGCTGGCGAGCCTGACTCCTGGCGTAACGGTGGAGTGACGCTGCCGCCGCTGCCGCCGCCGGCGGCGCAAACGCCACGGCCTACGGCTTCCGGTTCGCAGGTCTTCCCAGGCTTCCGTCCGAGTGATGAATCGGATGCCAACCGCAAGGCCTACTCGGTATATGTCGACGTGGAAGCGAACCTGACGCAGAACCTGTTGGCATCGGCCGCAGTGCGCGGCGAGCATTACACGGACTTCGGCAACAACTGGTCGGGCAAGCTGGCGGCCCGCTACAACTTCTCGCCATCGTTTGCGCTGCGCGGTTCGGCGCAAAATGGTTTCCGCGCACCGTCGCCGCAGCAGCAGTTCTTTACCTCCACGGCGACCAACTTCGTTGGCGGCGTGCCATACGACATCACCACCTTCAAGCCTAGTGATCCGGCTGCAGTGGCGCTGGGCGCCAAGCCGCTCGATGCCGAAAAGTCGACCAACTTCTCGCTGGGCGCGGTCGGCAAGATGGGCAAGGCCAGCCTGACGGTGGATGCGTTCCAGATCAAGATCCGTGACCGCATCGTGTTGTCTGAGAACCTGCTGCAGGACAATGTGCGGAACTACCTGACATCGCTGGGCTTCATCGGCATCGGCGGCGGGCGCTTCTTCATCAACGGCGTGAACACGACGACGCGCGGCGTGGACGTGGTGGCCAACTATCCATGGAATGCAGGCAACGTGGGCAAGTTCGACTTCACTCTGGCGGGCAATTACACCAAGACCGAAGTGACCAAGGTGCCGGTGACTGCGCAATTGGCCGCGCTGAATCCTGCGCCCCCGCTGTTTGACCGCGTGAACGTGCTGACCTTTGAACATGGCACGCCGCAGACCAAGTTCACAGCCAGCGTAAACCATACGCTGGGCAACTGGAGTGGCACCTTCCGCGCCACGCGCTACGGCAAGGTGTTGCAACCGGATGCAAATCCGGCACGCGATCACTGGATGACGCCGAAGACTTTGGTTGACGTGGAAGGGCGCTACAAGATCACGCAGCGCCTGACTGCAGCGCTGGGTGCGGAGAACCTGTTCGACCAGTATCCGGATCCGTATCCAGCGTTGTTGAATGGCACCGGCAATGCGCCATATTCCAATTACTCGCCGTTTGGCCGCTCGGGGCGCTTTGTCTATGCACGTTTGAACTACGCGCTTTAACCCAGAAGCCGCGGATCGGATAGGCGGCAGTTACACCGGAGAGATGATGGGCATCGGCGATATTGAACTATCCCGATGCCCATTTAATTCTTACGCGCCCGCCCAGGGCAGGCCTGCCTTGCACCAGCCGCCCACGTTCTTGCGGTGGCCTTCGGCATCCTTGTCGCCTTCGAAGCCTTCCAGGATGTCGTAGCACTGGGTGTAGCCGGCCTCGGTCGCCGCCTTGGCCGCATGGCGCGAACGCACGCCAGAACGGCACAGGAACACAATCACTGTGTCCTTGCCAGGCACCGCCGCCGCCAACTGGCCCAGGAAGTCAGGATTGGGCGTCCCGCCCGGATAGACGTTCCACTGCGCAGCATGATGCTGCTCGGCCGGAATCGCCACGCGCCCCACCCAATCGCGCTCGGCATTGGTCCGCACATCGACCAGGCGCACATGCGGATCGCATTTCAGCAGCTCGTATGCCTCATGCGGGGTCACCGCACCGGCATAGGGCAGGGAAGTGTCGCGTTTGCGTGCACGGTCGAGGATTTCGGCGGTGGAACTCATGGTTTTTCCTTTATGATGACTGCACCACAACGATGCATTTGCTTCAATTGGTGCAAATATGCACCACAGTGGTGCGATAATCGGCAGATGCACCCGCATGGTGCGCCTTTTGCGTGTTGGTAGCATGGAATTGGCTGGCATGATATCTGCTTAATGTACCACCAGCGTTCGCCGCACCCAAGTGGTCGCGGCAGTTTTTTCACTTAGGAGATATGTAATGGCACTGACCGCCGCAGACGTTCTGAAGATGGTACAAGAGCACGAAGTCAAGTTCGTGGACTTCCGTTTCGCCGATACCCGTGGCAAGGAACAGCACGTAACCGTGCCTGTGTCCCATTTCGACATCGACAAATTTGAATCGGGCCACGCTTTCGACGGTTCTTCCATCGCCGGCTGGAAAGGCATTGAAGCTTCCGACATGATCCTGCTGCCGGATCCTGCGACCGCCAACATCGACCCATTCTTCGAAGAAACCACCCTGTTCATGCAGTGCGACGTGATCGAACCGTCGGACGGCAAAGGTTACGACCGCGACCCGCGCTCCATCGCCAAGCGCGCTGAAGCCTACCTGAAATCCTCCGGCCTGGGCGACACCGCCTACTTCGGCCCAGAGCCAGAATTCTTCATCTTCGACTCCGTGAAGTGGAAGATCGACATGTCCGGCGCCATGGTCAAGATCGACTCCGACGAAGCTTCGTGGTCGACCGACAAGGACATCGACGGCGGCAACTCCGGCCACCGTCCAACCGTGAAGGGCGGCTACTTCCCAGTGCCTCCAGTCGACTCCTTCCAGGACATGCGCTCCGAAATGTGCCTGATCCTGGAATCGATGGGCATCCCGGTCGAAGTGCACCACCACGAAGTGGCCGGCGCCGGCCAGAACGAAATCGGCACCAAGTTCTCGACCCTGGTCGAGCGCGCCGACTGGACCCAGAACCTGAAATACGTGGTGTGGAACGTTGCCCACTCCTACGGCAAGACCGCTACCTTCATGCCTAAGCCAGTGGTTGGCGACAACGGCTCCGGCATGCACGTGCACCAGTCGATCTGGAAAGACGGCAAGAACCTGTTCGCCGGCGACGGCTATGCCGGCCTGTCCGACTTCGCGCTGTACTACATCGGCGGCATCATCAAGCACGCCAAGGCACTGAACGCGATCACCAACCCTGGCACCAACTCGTACAAGCGCCTGGTGCCAGGCTACGAAGCTCCAGTGAAACTGGCTTACTCCGCACGCAACCGTTCGGCTTCGATCCGTATTCCACACGTGGCCAATCCAAAAGGCCGCCGCATCGAAACCCGCTTCCCGGACCCGCTGGCCAACCCATACCTGTGCTTCGCTGCACTGATGATGGCCGGCCTGGACGGCGTGCAAAACAAGATCCACCCAGGCGAAGCAGCGTCCAAGGACCTGTACCACCTGCCACCGGAAGAAGATGCACTGATCCCAACCGTCTGCGCATCCCTGGAAGAAGCCCTGGATCACCTGAACAAGGACCGTGAGTTCCTGACCCGCGGCGGCGTGTTCACCGATTCGATGATCGATGCCTACATCGAACTGAAGATGACCGAAGTGACCCGCATGCGCCAGACCACTCACCCGGTCGAGTTCGACATGTACTACTCCCTGTAATCAGGGGACGATTGCCGGAATTAACCGGCAGTCAACAAAAGCGCGAGGCCAGCAGCTTGCTTTCCTCGCGTTTTTTTTCGGATGTTGTATAGTCGGGGCATGAACACTCGCACTCTCGTATTACATGGGCTGGCGTTGCTGGCCGTGAGTGGCGCAGCGCAGGCGCAGCAAATTTTTCTCTGCGTGGATGCCGATGGCCGCAAGGAACTGACCGATACCCGCAAGGGGAAGAACTGCAAGACGCTGGACCTGCCGGGCGCCACCATTCCCGCGCCGGGCGGCGCGCGCCGCGGCTCGACGCCGTCCGCACCTGCCGTAGCGCCAGCCAACTTCCCACGCGTGGAAAGCTCGGAACAGAAAGCCCGCGATGCCGACCGCCGCGCCATCCTGACCGATGAGCTCAACACCGAAAACCGTAAGCTGGCGGATTTGCGCAAGGAATTCAACAACGGCGAACCTGAACGCCGGGCCGACGAGCGCAACGCCGCCAAGTACCAGGAGCGCGTAACTGGCCTGAAGGACAGCATCGCGCGTGCGGAATCGAACGTGGAAGCGCTGAAGCGCGAGCTTGCCAATATAAAATGACCCCAGACAGCCCTGCCAGCATCCGGCCCGCTGAACTGGCAGGGCTGGACCTGCTGGCATCGGCCGTTGTCATCGTCGATGGCGGCGGCCATATCCTGTACCTCAACGCGGCTGGCGAAAACCTGCTGGAATCGTCGCTGAAAGCCCTGGCGCGCCAGCCGCTGGGCGGCCTGTTTGCAGCGCCGCTGGAGCTTGAGAACATCATCGCGCAGGCGCGCGAGCACAAATTCTCCGACGTACGGCAAGAGCTGGTGCTGGAACGCAGCGGGCGTGAAGCGCTGCACGTGCACATCATCGCCAGCGCGCTGGACGAGCCGGATGGCGCCGTGATGATCGAGCTGCGCGAGATCGTGCAGCAGATGAAGCAGGACCGCGAAGAACGCCTGATGGACCAGAGCCAGGTCAACAAGGAGCTGATCCGCAACCTGGCGCACGAAATCAAGAACCCGCTGGGCGGCATCCGCGGCGCTGCCCAACTGCTGGAAATGGAACTGCCGCCGCTGCACCTGACGCAGCTGCGCGAATACACCCAGGTCATCATCAAGGAAGCGGACCGCCTGCAAACCCTGGTGGACCGCCTGCTGGCGCCGCACCGCCGGCCGCACATCGTGGGCGACGTCAATATCCACGAAGTGCTGGAGCGGGTGCGTAGCCTGATCCTGGCTGAATTCCCGGTCGGGCTCACCATCCGCCGCGACTACGACGCTTCCTTGCCCGAATTCCGCGGCGACAAGGAGCAGTTGATCCAGACGGTCCTGAACATCGCCCACAATGCCGCGCAAGCGCTGGCGGCACGCATCGAGCAGGGCGATGCCGAGATCATTTTCCGCACCCGTGTGGCGCGCCAGATGACGCTGGCGAAGGTGCGTTATCAGCTGGCATTAGATTTGCATATCATCGATAACGGACCGGGCATCCCGCCCCAGATCCGCGACCGCATTTTCTACCCGCTGGTGTCGGGCAGGGATGGCGGCAGCGGCCTGGGACTGACGCTGGCGCAAACCTTCGTGCAACAGCACATGGGTGTTATCGAATGCGAAAGCAGGCCTGGTCAAACGGACTTCAGAATCTTATTGCCTTTGCCTTGATCGGAATACATGAAACCAATCTGGATAGTTGACGACGACGAATCGATCCGCTGGGTGCTGGAGAAAGCCCTGGCGCGGGAGAACCTCGCAACGCGCAGCTTTGCCAATGCGCGCGATGCGGTCGCCGCGCTGGAACATGAGACGCCGCAGGTGCTGGTGTCGGACATCCGCATGCCGGGCGACTCCGGCCTCGACTTGCTGCAACTGGTGAAGCAGCGCCATCCCGGCCTGCCGGTGATCATCATTACCGCCTTCTCCGACCTGGATTCCGCCGTGGCGGCCTTCCAGGGCGGCGCCTTTGAATACCTGGCCAAGCCCTTCGATATCGACAAGGCGGTGGAGCTGATCCGCCGCGCGCTGGACGAAAGCCTGCGCGAGTCGAGCATCGAATCCGGGCCGGCCGATACGCCGGAAATCCTGGGCCAGGCGCCGGCCATGCAGGAAGTCTTCCGCGCCATCGGCCGCCTGTCGCAATCGAATGTGACGGTGCTGATCACCGGCGAATCCGGCACCGGCAAGGAGCTGGTGGCGCGCGCATTGCACAAGCACAGCCCGCGCGCCGAGCAGCCCTTCATCGCCATCAATACGGCCGCAATTCCCAAGGACTTGCTGGAATCCGAATTGTTCGGCCACGAGCGCGGCGCCTTTACCGGCGCGCAGACGACTCGCCGCGGCCGTTTCGAGCAGGCCGAAGGCGGCACGCTGTTCATGGACGAAATCGGCGACATGCCGTTCGACCTGCAAACGCGCCTGCTGCGCGTGCTGTCGGACGGGCACTTCTACCGCGTCGGCGGCCACTCGCCGCTGAAGGCCAATGTGCGCGTGATCACGGCCACGCACCAGAACCTCGAGCAGCGCGTGCGCGACGGCCTGTTCCGCGAAGACTTGTATCACCGCCTGAACGTGATCCGCCTGCGCCTGCCCAGTTTGAGGGAGCGGCGCGAGGATATCCCTATCCTGGTGCGCCACTTCCTGGTGCAGAGTGCGCGCCAACTGGGCGTGGAAGCCAAGCGCATGAGCGATTCGACGCTGGCGTTCTTGCAGCAGCTCGAGTTGCCGGGCAATGTGCGCCAGCTGGAGAACCTGTGCAACTGGATCACCGTCATGGCGCCGGGCCAGACGGTGGAAGTGAAAGACCTGCCGCTGGAACTGACGCAAGGGCAGGAGAGCGCCATGCATGCCGCCGTGCCGGCCGCGGCCGAAACCGCGATGCCGCAGCACCACGGCACAGTGCAGCCCTTGGCGCCACCGCCATTGGCTGCATCGCCGGAAGGCTGGCTTAGCCTGCTGGAACTGCAGGCGGCCGGCATGCTGAGCAGCGGCCAGCAGGACGTGATGGACGTGCTGGGTCGCCAGTTCGAATCGGCCCTGATCCGCACCGCGCTGAAGTACACGCACGGGCGCAAGAACGACGCCGCGATCCGGCTTGGCATCGGGCGCAATACCATCACGCGCAAGATTGCCGAACTGGGCATCGACGGCGCCAAGGATGACTGAAACCGGTAAGGCGGTGTCAGGCACAAGTGCCTGACACCGGTCCGCGGCGGCCGCGTGCGGGGTCAGGCCCTGCGGGCCTGACCCCGGTTTACCGGTTTTCAGTTATGCTGCGGGCTTGGAAATTTGAGGAGCCTGCATGCTGATTAACTGCGTCGCCTACCAGGATGGGCGCAAGCTGGCTGATATCCCGGTCGAGGACATCAGCGATTACGTGGCGCGTCAAGACGCCTTCGTCTGGGTCGCCCTGCGCGACGCTTCACGCGCGGAACTCGAAGTGATGCAGGAAGAATTCGGCCTGCACGAACTGGCGGTGGAAGACGCCGGCCGGGGCCAGCAACGCCCCAAGATCGAGGAATACGGCGACTCCCTGTTCGTCGTGGTCAAGATGCTCGAGTTGCGCGAGGACGAGCTGCATGTCGGCGAAGTCGATATCTTCGTCGGCCCAAACTACGTCCTGTCCAATCGCTCCAATTCCACCAAGGACTTCCTTGGCGTGCGCGCCCGTGCCGAGCGGGAACCGCACCTCTTGCAGCAAGGCTCCGGTTTCGTGCTGTACGCGCTGATGGACGCTGTGGTCGACCGCTATTTCCCGATCATCGACACGCTGGAAGTCGAACTGGAAAAGATCGAAGAGCGCATCTTCATCCGCGGTTCGCAGCAGGACAATATCGAGCGGCTGTATGAGCTCAAGCGCAAGGTGATGACGGTGCGCCACACCGTCGCCCCCTTGCTCGATGCCATTGGCAAGTTGCACGGCGGCCGCGTGCCGGCGGTCTGCCGGAACACGCAGGAATATTTCCGCGATGTCCACGATCACTTGCTCCGCATCAACTCTGCCCTCGATACCATGCGCGAGACCATCGGCACCGCAATCCAGGTCAACCTGTCGATGGTGGCGCTGGAAGAAGGCGAGGTCAACAAGCGCCTGGCCGCCTGGGCTGCAATTTTCGCCGTCTTGACCGCCTTCGCCGGCCTGTGGGGCATGAATTTCAAGCACATGCCCGAGCTGGACTGGCGTTTCGGCTACCCGGCGGCCCTGACCTTGATGGCTGTTGTTTGCGGCGCATTGTATCGACGCTTTAAGAAGGTGGGCTGGCTGTAGCGGTATATAATTTTCAATAAACAACCTCTGGTGGGGCTGGGCATGGTTGATGACGCAATGTTGTTCGACGATGATGAAACGCCAGCCCCGGCCGCGTCCCTCCCGCCCTGGGAGATCCTGGTCGTCGATGACGAGCAAGCGGTACACCAGGTCACCGAGCTGGTGATGTCGGACTTCGAGTTCGACGGCCGCCGCGTCCATTTCTCCCATTGCTATTCCGGCAGCGAAGCGCGCGCGCACCTGGCCCGGCCCGGCCAGTTTGCCCTGATCCTGCTCGACGTCGTGATGGAGTCCGAGCACGCCGGCCTGGAGCTGGTGCGCTATATCCGCGAAGAGCTGGGCGACCGCAACGTGCGCATCGTATTGCGTACGGGCCAGCCTGGCCAGGCGCCGCAGGCGCTGGTGTTGAAAACCTACGACATCAACGATTACCGCGAAAAGACCGAGCTGACGCACGCCAAGCTCAGCACCGTGTTCTATTCCGGCCTGCGCGCCTATCGCGACCTGATGCGGCTGGAGCGGGCCCGCCTTGGCTTGCGGCGCTCGATCGACGCCATCACCCATGTCTGCGATTCGGACAACCTGCGCCATTTCTGTTCCGCAGTACTGGAACAGGCCTCGGCATTGCTGGGCCGGCAGGCGGAAGGCGTCTGCGCCAGCCGCATGAATGCCTACGCTGCGGCGCGCCAGCCAAGCCGCCTGCAGGTGCTGGCGGTGACCACGGCCTACGCCGACCTGGCCCTGGAGGAAACGCTGGACCATTTGCCGGCGCAGGTGCGCGATGCCTTCCTGCGCTGCATGGCGGAGCAGGCCGACCATTATGGGCCGCGGTACTACGCTTGCTACTACCGCACGCGCGACGGCAACGAGAGCCTGCTGTACATGTCTTTCAGCGAAGCGCTGGAAACGGAGGAGCGCGAACTGCTTGGCCTTTTCTCGGCGAATGTCGCCATCACCTACGAACGGCTGCTGGCGCGTGAGGAACTGGAGGCGACCCAGGAAGCCATCATCCACATCCTTGGCGAGGCGCTGGAAAGCCGCTCGGCAGCGTCCGGCGGCCATGTGGAACGCGTGGGCGAGATCGCCGCCATGCTGGGCGCAGCGGTCGACATGCCGGAAAACGCCGTGCGCCAGCTGCGCCAGGCCGCCCCGCTGCACGATATCGGCCATGCCGGCATCCCGGACGACATCCTCAACTTGCCCGGCCCGCTCGACGCGGCGCAGCGCACGCGCATGCAGGGCCATAGCGACATCGGCTGGCATATGCTGTCCTCGTCGACCCAGCCGGTCCTGCAACTGGCAGCGCGCATCGCCCACGAACACCATGAGCGCTGGGATGGCGCGGGCTACCCGCAAGGCTTGCAGGGTGCCGATATCAGCCTGGCAGCGCGCATCACCGCGCTGGCCGACTTCGTCGACGCCATGGTGAGCCCGCGCAGCTATCGCCCGGCGCATACGCTGCAGCATGCGCTGGATGAGGTGCGCGAGGGCAGCGGCAGCCGCTTCGATCCGGCATTGGCCAGCCTGCTGTTGCAGCATAAAGATGACCTGCAAGACCTGTACCGGCGCCACCCACCCCATTAGGAGCCCGTGATGGAACTATTCGACGCCAACGACGCGCGCACCCTGGCCGAAGCGGCGTTGCGCTCGATTACCGATTCCACTGCGCGTGCGCGCGGCGAGGAATTTTTCCGCGTACTGGTGCGCGACCTTGCGGCGGCGCTGGACGTGACCTATGTGATCGCGGGCCGCGTGATCCACATGCCGGACGGACAGGAAGGCATCCGCACCCTGGCCGTGTGGGGCGGCGAAGAGTTCCTGCCGAATATGGAATACAGCCTGGAGCACACGCCTTGCCACAACGTGACCGACCAGACCATGTGCTTCCACGGCTGCGGCATCCAGCAGGATTACCCGCTCGACACCCTGCTGGTGGACATGAAGGCGGAAAGCTACGTCGGCATGCCGATGGTCGATACCGAGGGCAAGACCCTGGGCATCCTGTCGGCCATCGACACCAAGCCGATAGATGAAAACAGGCGCTTGCTGGCGCTGTCGCTGCTGTCGATCTTCGCCGCGCGCGCAGCGGCCGAGCTGCAGCACCAGGATCGCGAGCACCTGCTGGAGGAAAAGGTCTCGCGCCGCACCGAGGCCCTGCGCGCGGCGCAGGCCAGCCTGGTGGAGCAGGAAAAGCTGGCGGCGCTGGGCGCGCTGGTGGCCGGCGTGGCGCATGAGGTGAACACGCCGGTGGGCGTGGCGCTGACCGCCGCATCGGCCATGAGCAGCTATACGGCGCAACTGGTGCAGGCATTGGAAGCGCCGAAAGTGAGCCGCTCCGACCTGGTCAACCTGGCCGCGCGCTTGAACGATGCGGCAGCGCTGATCGAGCAGAACCTGCACCGCGCCGCCGCCCTGATCGGCAACTTCAAGCAACTGGCAGTGGACCAGGGCACCGAGCATGTGAGCACGCTGGCGCTGAAGGATTATGTGCAGGGCGTGGTGTCGGCGCACAGCCCGGAATTGCGCAAGGCCGGCATCAAGGTGGAGGTGGAGATCGACCATCTGCTGCGGCCACGCCTGCCGCCCGGGAAGTTCTCGCAAGTGCTGTCCAACCTGCTGATGAACGCCGCGCGTCACGCCTACCCGGATGGGCAGGGCGGCACGGTGACCGTTCGCGCCAGCACGGCCGACGGCTGGCTGGAGATGGACTTCATCGACCAGGGCGTGGGACTGGCCCCCGGCGTGAGGGAAAGGATTTACGAGCCCTTCTTCACGACCAAGCGCGGGCAGGGCGGCTCAGGACTCGGCATGCATATTGTCTACACCATCATGCAGCAGATGGGCGGCGCGGTGGAAGTGCACAGCAAGCCCGGGCAAGGCTGCCGCTTCCACCTGCAGATGCCGTTTGAAGTCAGGACTTCTCCGCCGCCTGCATAGACAGCGCCACCGCTTCCGCCACCTTGATGCCATCCACGCCGGCCGAGAGGATGCCGCCGGCATAGCCCGCGCCCTCGCCGGCCGGGAACAAACCGCGCGTGTTCAGGCTTTGCAGGTCGTCGTTATTGCGCTTGATGCGGATCGGCGAGGAGGTGCGGGTTTCCAGGCCGGTCAGCACGGCATCGTGCTTGAAGTAGCCCTTGACCTGCTTGTCGAAGGCCGGGAAGGCTTCACGCAGCGCGACCACGGCGTAGTCCGGCAAGATGGTGGCCAGGTCGGTCCAGGTGATGCCGGGCTTGAAGGAAGGGACTACGGCGCCAACGTCGCTCGACGCGCGGCCGGCCACGAAGTCGCCCATCAACTGGCCCGGCGCATTGTAATTGGAGCCGCCCAGCACATAGGCCTTCTCTTCCAGGCGGCGCTGCAGTTCGATGCCGGCCAGCGGGTGGCCAGGGTAGTCTTCCTCAGGGCTGATCGACACCACGATGGCGCTGTTGGCATTGCGCTCGGCGCGCGAGTATTGCGACATGCCGTTGGTGACCACGCGGCCCGGCTCCGAAGCGGCCGCCACCACGGTGCCGCCCGGGCACATGCAGAAGCTGTATACCGCGCGGCCATTGCTGGCGTGATGCACCAGCTTGTAGTCGGCCGCGCCCAGGATAGGATGGCCGGCATTCGGGCCGAAACGGCACTGGTCGATCAGCGATTGCGGGTGCTCGACGCGGAAGCCGATCGAGAACGGCTTGGCCTCGATGTAGACGCCGCGCTGGTACAGGGTTTCGAACGTGTCGCGCGAGCTGTGGCCGATGGCCAGCACCACATGATTGGTTGCGAGATATTCGCCGCTGGCCAGGTGCAGGCCGCGCATCTGGCGCACGCCGCTTTCCTCGCCGATGTCGAAATCGGTCACGCGCTGCTCGAAGCGGATTTCACCGCCCAGGGCGGTGATTTCCTCGCGCATGTTTTCCACCATCTTCACCAGGCGGAAGGTGCCGATGTGCGGCTTGCTGACGTAAACGATTTCTTCCGGCGCGCCGGATTTGACGAACTCGGTCAGCACCTTGCGGCCATAGTGCTTGGGATCGCTGATCTGGCTGTACAGCTTGCCGTCCGAAAAGGTGCCCGCGCCGCCTTCGCCGAACTGCACGTTCGATTCAGGGTTCAACACGCGCTTGCGCCAGAAGCCAAACGTATCCTTGGTGCGCTCGCGCACGGTCTTGCCGCGTTCGAGGACGATAGGCTTCAGGCCCATCTGGGCCAGGATCAGGGCGGCGAACAGGCCGCATGGGCCCATGCCGATGACCACCGGGCGCGGCTGCTTGCCGTCGGCGTTGACGCCATGCGCGACGAACTTGTAAGCCATGTCCGGCGAGACCATCAGGTGCTTGTCGTCGGCGCGCCTGGCCAGGATGCCGGCATCGTCCGTGGTTTCCACATCGACCGAGTAGATCAGCGAGATGTTGGACTTCTTGCGCGCGTCATAGCTGCGTTTATAGACGGTAAAGCCCAGCATCTGCTGCGGTGAAATCTTCAGGCGGGCCAGAATGGCTTTGGCCAGCTCCGGTTCTTCGTGGTTGAGGGGGAGCTTGATTTCGTTCAGTCGCAACATGGTGGTCTTTCTCTCTCGGATGGGGCGCGCAACGGGCCCAAAGGCGACATTTTACCCGCTTCCTCCAGATTGATTTGTGTTGGTTGCACGCCATAAGGCTTTGCCGATTCGCCGCCGCCTTCCTGGCGACTCCGGCACAATCCGCTTTTTTCATTATTCATTGCTGAATTGACATGCTTTGATTCACAAGCCGCACCCGGCGGCGAGTACAAAAAACAGAGAGTCAAAGAGGAAACGATGATGAAAGAAACCATCCTGTCGCGTTCAGTGCGACTGATGTTCATGGTCGGCCTGGGCGTTGCAGTCCAGCCGGTGATGGCTGAGGAGAACATCCAACGGGTCGAGATCACCGGCTCGGCAATCAAGCGCGTTGCAGTGGAAGGCGCGCTGCCGGTGCAGACCCTGTCCAAGGCGCAGATCGAGCAGACCGGTGCCACCACGGTGGCCGACCTGGTAGCAACGCTGCCGTCGATGCAGGGCTTCGTGACGTCGTCGGCGTCGATCAACGGCGGCGGCGGCGGGGTGCAGACGGCTTCGGTGCATGCCATTGGCACCGGCTACACGCTGGTATTGCTGAACGGCCGCCGCATTGCACCTTACAGCTCGGGCTCCGCGGTCAACCTGGCCTCGATCCCGCTGTCGGCGGTCGAGCGGGTCGAGATCCTGACCGACGGCGCTTCGGCCCTGTACGGTTCCGACGCGATTGCCGGCGTGGTCAACTTCATCCTGAAGAAAAACCAGACCGACGCAAACATCGAGCTGACCTACAACCGGCCCACCAAGGGCAGTGCAGGCTCCACCTCGAACGTGGCCATTTCCAAGGGCTTTGGCGAGCTGGAGAACGATGGCTTCAACGTGCTGCTGGCCTACAGCCACGACACGCAGAAGGAGCTGAGCGCGAGCGACCGCCGCTTCTCGGCGCCGGGTGGGGTGCATGCCTTCGGCGAGGGCGGCAAGGCCTATTCGCTGTATCAGGTATCGGCCAATTCGATCCCGGGCAACGTCAATGCGCGCACCAGCAACGGCAATGTGCTGTTCAATCCAAGCCTGATCAATACTGGCGCCTGCGGCGCGCCGAACACCTTCAAGGTGGGCGACCGCTGCATGTACAACTACGGTTCGGTGGTCGAACTGTTGCCGGAACTGAAACGCGACGGCCTGTTTGCCTCCACCAACATCAAGCTCAATGCCGATTGGACCTTCTTTGCCGAAGGCCTGTATTCGAAGTTCACCAGTACGGCACGCTATGCGCCGCCGGCCCAGCCGCTGTCGCTGGATATCAATTCCGCGCTGTACAAGGCCAACGTGGTGCCGGCGCTGGTCAAGCTTGGCGTGGACCCGGCGACGGTGAATTCCGCCACCATGAGCTTGCGCCTGGTCGATGCAGGCGGCCGTACCGACGACTGGAAAACCGAAGCGAGGCACCTGGCGCTCGGCGTCGAAGGCCGGTTGGGCGGCTGGGACCTGACCGCCTCGTACACGCATTCCGAAACCAAGGCGGAAGACCACGCGGTAGCTGGCTACACCAGCAGCGACAAGCTGGACGCCTTGATGGCCTCCGGCGCCTACAATCCCTTCATTGTGCCGACTGAGGAAACCCGCGCCGCGCTGGCTTCTGCCGTGCTGCACCAGCAACTGGATGAAACCACCTCGAAGATCGATGTCGTGAACCTGCGGGGCTCGCGTCCGGTATTCGAGGCGCCGGGAGGGGCCGCCATGCTGGCTTTGGGCGGCGACTTCCTGCGCCAGAAATATGTTTACGATCCAAGCGCGATCACCATGGGTGCCAACGGCCTGCAGCCGAACTTTACCGATAGCCCGATCGGCGGCATCTCCGGCTCCTTGCCGACCGATGCCTCGCGCAAGAACTGGGGCGCGTTCGCCGAACTGGTTGTGCCGGTGATGAAAGGCCTGGAGCTGACTGGCGATGTGCGCTATGACAGCTACGACGCGGTGAAGGACAAGATGAACTTCGACAGTACCGGCAAGCTGGTCGCGCCGGGAACCAAGGGCAATGAGGCCAGCAAGACCACCTACAAGCTGGCCGCGGCCTGGCGCCCGGCCGATTCCGTGCTGGTGCGCGGCTCATACGGCACGGGCTTCAAGGCGCCGGTGATGACCGATATCACCAACCCGCTGCAGGGCGGCGGCTCGTCGAATGCGCATCCATGCCCGATTACGTCAGGTCCGCTGCTGCCGCTGTGTAACGGCACCTCTGAATATAACCTGCTGAGTGGCGGTAATCCGTATTCCGGCGCCACCGGCTTGAAGCCGGAGACTTCGAAACAGGCTTCCATTGGCTTGCGCGTGGAGCCGATGCGCGAACTGTCCATTGGTTTCGATTTCTGGGATGTGAAGATCAACGACCAGATTTCCAAGTTGCCGGAGAACGAAGTGTTCAACAATCCGGCCAAGTATATGGGCCTGTTCGTGTCCTACTACGACCCGATCCAGAAGCAGGATACGCTGGCCGCTGCGCTCACGCCATTTAACCTGGCCAAGTCGCACTACCAGGGCGTCGACTGGGACCACACCTACAAGCTGGGCAAGCTGGCGTTCAACTGGACCGGTACTTATATGAAGAAGGCCGATTTCCAGACGCTGGCGACCGACCCGGTCGAGAACAGCGTGGGGCGTTTCGATTCGTATAACTCGGTGACCTTCCGCTGGATCAGCAAGGTGGTGGCGAGCTGGAAGCAGTCGGATGTGCTGACGCATTCGCTGACCGGGGTGTACAAGTCCGGCTATCACGATATGCCGATCAGCGCGGACAGCCTGGCGGTGCGGGATGAGGCGGGCAATTTCGTGGCGTCGAACCGCAAGGTGGATGATTACCTGGTGTGGGATTGGCAGACGCGCTATCGCTTCAATCCGAACCTGGTGCTGACTGGCGGCATCAAGAACTTGTTTGACCGTGAGCCGCCGTTCTCGCAGCGGATCGCGGGGGGCGGTAACCAGATGGGGTTTGATGCGCGGTATACCGATCCACTGGGGCGGCAGGTTTATCTGGTGGGCAACTACAAGTTCTAAACCGGTAAACCGGGGTCAGACCCGCAGGGTCTGACCCCCAACGGTCTTGAAGCCTGGGGTTGGGTTCGAGGCTTTTGATCTTCGCAATAAGTCAAAGGCCTACAACCACCCCCGCGGCAGTTGAGTCGACCGGGTCTGACCCTGCGGGTCAGACCCGGGTTTACTGGTTTTCAGATCCCGCCCCAGGCCGCAGACAGGATCGACACCGCCGCTAAAGCCGCCGTCTCCGTCCGCAAGACCCTCGGCCCGATCGACAAGGGCAGGACCCCATGCCGCAAAGCCTCAGCCTCCTCCTCATCGGAAAAGCCGCCTTCCGGCCCAACCATGATGCTGAGCGCCTGCGCCGGCTGGTGTCTTGCCCAATCCGCCAGCGACTCCGTGGCGCGCGGCGTCAGGATCACGCGTTTATGCAAATCCTGCCGCGCAATCCACTCGCGGAACTCGAGCGGCGCCGCCACCGATGCCAGCCGGTTGCGTCCGCACTGCTCGGAAGCCGACACCACGATCCCATTCCAGTGTTCCAGCTTCTTCTCCGCCCGCTCGGCCGACAGCCGCACCACGCAGCGCCGCGCCGCCAGCGGCTGGATGCCGGCCACGCCCAGTTCCACCGCCTTCTCGATAATCCAGTCCATCTTCGAGCCCTCGGGCAACGCCTGGGCCAGGGTCACGGCAAACGGCAGTTCCGCTTCGCGCGGGTCGAAGACCTTGATCTCCGCCCAAGCTTTCTTTTTTTGCACATCTGTCAACACTGCCGTATACTCGCCGCCATCGCCATTGAACAAGGTCAACGTGTCGCCCGGCTCCATGCGCACCACGTTGATATGGTGGGCAACGTCGGCTGGCAGCTCCAGTTGCTGGCCTGCGGCAAAGGGCTGTTGCACGTGGAAACGGGGCATATGGTCACTTCGGAAAGGTTGAAATGCACCAATTTTAAGCGTTGCTGTCACGCTCTGGTAAAATATCGGGTTCCATAGGCGGCGTCTGCCGCAGTGCACCAAATACTCAACCTTCCTCGAACTACGATGAAAACTTCGCTCCCTTTCACCAAAATGGCCAACGCGATCCGTGCGCTGGCAATGGACGCTGTGCAGAAGGCCAATTCCGGCCACCCAGGCATGCCAATGGGCATGGCTGAGATTGCCGTAGCACTGTGGAGCGGTCATCACCGCCACAACCCGACCAACCCAGCCTGGGTCAACCGCGACCGCTTCCTGCTGTCCAACGGCCACGGCTCGATGCTGCACTACGCGCTGCTGCACCTGTCGGGTTACGACCTGCCGATGGAAGAGATCAAGAATTTCCGCCAGCTGCACTCCAAGACTCCGGGCCACCCGGAAGTGGGCTACACCCCAGGCGTGGAAACCACCACCGGCCCGCTGGGCCAGGGTATCGCCAACGCGGTCGGCATGGCGCTGGCTGAGTGGCTGCTGGCATCCGAATTCAACAAGCCAGGCTTCGACGTGGTCGACCACTACACCTACGCCTTCATCGGCGACGGCTGCCTGATGGAAGGCATCTCGCACGAGGTGTGCTCGCTGGCCGGCACCCTGGGCCTGAAGAAGCTGATCGCCCTGTACGACGACAACGGCATTTCCATCGACGGCAAGGTTGAAGGCTGGTTCACCGACGACACGCCTAAGCGTTTCGAGTCCTATGGCTGGAACGTGATCAAGAACGTCGACGGCCACGACGTGGCAGCGCTGTCCGCAGCCATCGAACAAGCGAAGAAATCCGACAAGCCAACCCTGGTTTGCTGCAAGACCATCATCGGCAAGGGCTCGCCAAACCTGCAAGGCGGCGACAAGGTGCACGGCGCACCGCTGGGCGACAAGGAAATCGCCGCAGTGCGCGAGTACATCTCCTGGGGCGCCGAGCCGTTCGACATTCCTCACGACGTGAAGGAAGCGTGGGACTTCAAGGAAGAGGGCGCGAAATTCGAAGCCAGCTGGAACGAGATGTTCGCCAAGTACTCCGCCCAGTACCCAACCGAAGCTGCTGAACTGACCCGCCGCATGAAGGGCGAACTGCCAGGCAACTTCCAGGCAACCCTGGACGCCGCCATCGCCGCCTGCGTCGAAAAGAAAGAAACCATCGCCACCCGCAAGGCATCGCAGAACGCAATCCAGGCCCTGGCGCCAATCCTGCCTGAATTCCTGGGAGGCTCGGCCGACCTGACCGGCTCCAACCTGACCAACTGGAAAGAATGCATCGCCGTTCGTTCCGGCGTGCCGGGCAACCACATCAACTACGGCGTGCGCGAGTTCGGCATGTCCGCCATCATGAACGGCGTTGCCCTGCACGGTGGCTATATCCCGTTCGGCGCGACCTTCCTGACCTTCGCCGACTACAGCCGCAACGCGCTGCGCATGGCCGCGCTGATGAAGCAGCGTTCCCTGTTCGTGTTCACCCACGACTCGATCGGCCTGGGCGAAGACGGCCCGACCCACCAGTCCGTGGAACATGTGTCCTCGCTGCGCCTGATCCCCAACCTGGACAACTGGCGTCCGGCCGACACCGTCGAATCGATGGTCGCATGGGGCGAATCCGTAAAGCGCGCCGACGGCCCGTCGACCCTGATTTTCTCGCGCCAGAACCTGCCGTTCATCGAGCGTTCCGCTGAAGTCCTCGCCAACGTCGCCAAAGGCGGCTATGTGCTGTCCGACGAAGCCGGCGCTAAGGCCATCCTGATCGCCACCGGTTCCGAAGTGGAACTGGCCATGAAAGCCGCCGCCGAACTGAAGGCAGCCGGCACCCCGGTACGCGTGGTTTCCATGCCGTCGACCGACGTGTTCGACCGCCAGGACGCAGCCTACAAGGCATCCGTGCTGACCAAGGGCCTGCCACGCGTGGCGATTGAAGCGGGTGTCACCGCCTTCTGGTACAAGTATGTTGGCCTGGAAGGCGCGGTTGTCGGCATCGACACCTTCGGCGAATCCGCACCGGCTGGCGTGCTGTTCAAGCACTTCGGCTTCACCGTCGACAATGTTGTGGCAAAAGTCAAAGCAGTCATCTAATTTCTATCATCAGGAGTAAACAGCATGACGATCAAAGTAGCAATCAACGGTTATGGCCGTATCGGCCGCAATGTCCTGCGCGCTTTCTACGAAGGCGGCAAAAAGCAGGACATCCAGATCGTGGCGATTAACGACCTGGGCAACGCCGAGTCGAACGCCCACCTGACCCGCTACGACACCGCCCACGGCAAGTTCCCAGGCACCGTCACGGTGGAAGGCGACAACATGATCGTGAACGGCGACAAGATCCGCGTGTTCGCGCAACGCAATCCAGCTGAAATCCCATGGGGCGAGCTGGGCGTGGACGTGGTGCTGGAGTGCACCGGCTTCTTCACCACCAAGGAAAAAGCTTCGGCCCACCTGAAAGGCGGCGCCAAGAAAGTGATCATCTCCGCGCCAGGCGGCAAGGACGTTGACGCGACCGTCGTGTACGGCGTGAACCACGGCGTGCTGAAGGCTTCGGACACCGTGATCTCGAACGCTTCCTGCACCACCAACTGCCTGGCCCCGCTGGTCAAGCCGCTGAACGACGCCATCGGCCTGGAAACCGGCCTGATGACCACCGTGCACGCCTACACCAACGACCAGGTGCTGACCGACGTGATGCACGAAGACCTGCGCCGCGCCCGTTCCGCCACCCAGTCCATGATCCCGACCAAGACCGGCGCTGCTGCCGCTGTCGGCCTGGTGCTGCCGGAACTGAACGGCAAGCTGGACGGCTACGCCATCCGCGTTCCGACCATCAACGTGTCGATCGTCGACCTGTCCTTCATCGCCAAGCGCGACACCACCGTTGAAGAAATCAACAAGATCATGAAGGAAGCTTCGGAAGGCGCACTGAAAGGCGTGCTGACCTACCAGACCGAGCCGCTGGTTTCCGTCGACTTCAACCACAACCCGGCCTCGTCCAACTTCGACGCCACGCTGACCAAGGTGTCGGGCAAGCTGGTCAAGGTATCGTCCTGGTACGACAACGAGTGGGGCTTCAGCAACCGCATGCTGGACACCACCGTCGCTCTGATGAGCGCCAAGTAATTCCTGGCTTCAGCGACAAGAAAGCGCCCTGCGGGGCGCTTTTTTTTTTTCAAATTCGCAAATTCGGGGTCAGGTCTGTCATTTGGACATCTACGAACATCCTTTGATCTTGATCAATACGCGAAACGCACAACTTTTGCTCCTTGATCGGCATCAAAGGATAGCGCTAGCTGTCCAAAAGACAGACCTGACCCCGAATTATCCTGCAAGGCAGGCGAGGCGGCGAGCTTCGTCGCGCACGGCGTTGCGTAGCTCTTCCGGGCCTTCGATCGTGAAATCGAAATTCAACGAGGCCAGCAGGCGCGCAAACCAGCTGTAGCTGGTGGTCGTTGTCTTCAGGCGCACCCCGCCTTCCACTTCCGCCAGCGGGCCGATATAGCGGCCGACTTCCCTTGCGGCGCTGGCCAGGTCCGCGTGCAACAGTACTTGTACCGGCAGGGGCCGCGGCAAGGTCGCCATGGCGTGCTGCAATTGCGCGGCGGCGTCAAAGCTGTCGGGCTTGTCGAACACGGCACCGGTTTCGCTCACCTCCGCAATACGGTCCAGCCGGAACGAGCGGATTGCCAGTCGCAGCCGGCACATTCCCACCACATACCAGCGTGTATGGCTGAACACCAGCCCGTAAGGATCGAATTCGCGCTGCATGGCTTCACCGTCTTGCGGCGTGTAGCGGAAGCGCACGCGGTGCTGGGTCTGCGCGGCCAGTGCCAGCGCCGTCAGTTCGCCGGTCAGGGCAGGACGGGCGGCGCCGGAATAGGTCCAGCGCTGTTCTGGCGTGTCGAGTACCGCGGTCTCGCGCAAGGCTTGCACGCTGCCTTGCAGGGCTGGCGGCATCACGCGTTCCAGCTTTGCCTGTGCGCTGGCGACCGAGGGCGCGGTATCGGCCAGGCGCAGCGAGCGTACCGCCATCAGTCCCAGCGCTACGGCGGACGCCTCGTCATTGGTGAACATCAGCGGCGGCAGCTTGAAACCCGGCACCAGCATGTAGCCGCCATAGCGGCCTCGCTCAGCCGTGATCGGAATGCCCAGCTCTTCCAGCATGGCGATGTAGCGGCGCAGCGTACGGCGGTCGATGCCGAGCCGCTCGGACATGTCGGCGCCGGAAATCTGCCGCTGGCTTTGCAGCAGTTCGAGGATGGAGAGGGCTTTGATGGCGGGTTTCGACATGATGTGGCAATCATGGCACGAAATCAGGGCGGATATTGTCCTATATTAGTCAGACAATGCCTCATCCCCAACAAGAACAATGAGGCAAGCACATGGAAACCATCCTGTACCACGGCGCACCGCAGGGCTGCGCATTCGGCGTGATCGTCGCCCTTGAATGGTTGTGCCGGCCGTACCGGCTGGTGCGGGTCGACCTGCCGGGCTTGCCGGTGCCGGTCATGCAGGCGGGCGGCAGGATGCTGCGCGATTGCCGCAGCATCCTGCGCCATATCGGCCAGCAGAAACGCTACCTGCTGGGCTACCGTGCCGGCACGGCGGAGGCGCGCAAGCTCGACACGCTGCTGGATTACCTGCACGAAGGGTTCGATGGCGGCCCGGCGCGCATGGCGCTGGCCTGTGCCGCGCTGGACGAAGTGCTGGCTAGCCAGGAGTGGCTTGACGGCTGCAAGCGCACCGTGGCGGATGCCTGCCTGGTGGCCGTGGTGCGCTGGGCGCAGCGCGAGGCGGGACTGGAACTGGCGGCTTATCCGGCGTTGCAGCGCCATGTGGCGGATCTGCATGGCGATCCGGCCGTCTTCTTTGCCGATGCGATTGAAGCGCGGCGGCCGGCGGTGAGCAGCGGCCGCTTCCTGGGCAGCGCATCGGCCGATGCGCTGCCCATGGCTGCCTGATCAGAAGAAGCGGTACTCTGCCGTCAGGCGGATGCGGCGGCCGGCCACGTCATCCAGGTTTTGCGGGACGATGCCGCCGCCATCGCGGTTGACGGCCTTCAGGTCCAGCGGCGGGCGCTGGTCGAACAGGTTGCGGATATTCACCGACAGCGTCAGGTTCTTGATGCCGTTATAGGCGAAGTTGTAGTCCCAGCGCACTTCGGAACCGACACGGCATACGCCCGAACCCCATTCGTTCGCTTCGCAAGCTTCCTTGGTGTACTCCTCGTCGAAGTAGTCGCCCTGCAGCTTTTGCGGGCTGAAATATACTGCGCGCAGGCTGTTGGTGTAGGCGCCGGTGGTCAGCGCCGCCATCAGGTTGGCGGTGAATTTGGAGTAGTTATAGCGGCCCGCCAGGTTGTCACCCCAACTGCCGCCATTGCGCGTCGGAGCAAAGTTGCGCAAGTCGATCAGGTAGGTGGCATTGCCGTTGATGTCGAGGCGGCCGGCCGGTACCGTGAAGCGCGAAGCCAGGCCCAGGTCGACGCCGCTGGTCTTGGTCTTCGACACGTTCTCGAACATGCCGTTGGTGGAGGCCAGCGGGCCAGCGGTCACGCCATAGGTCGCGCGTTCGGCGGCGCTGAAGGTCGTGTCCTGCGCGAGGGGCAGGCGGGTGATCGTGCCCGCTGGCAGGGAGTCCTCCGCCGACAACAGCTCGGAGGTGTTCTTCAAGCCGATTTCGTTCTTGCGCTCGATACGGAAATAATCGAGCGCAATCGAGGTGCCTTTCACCGGCTCCAGCACGAAGCCCAGCGTGGCGCTGCGCGAGGTTTCCGGCTTCAGGTTCGGGTTGTTGCGCACGATGGACGCCACGCCGGCCGCGCATTCGTTGCCTTCCACCGTGTCGGCGCGCGCCAGCAGCAGTGCAACATTGGGATCGCTGGGCGGCAACGCGTCGGCCTGGGTGCGCAAATCGTTGGCCAGGGCCTGTGCCTGGTCGCAGCGTTTCGGATCGGTGACGCCGTTATCGAAGGCGAACTTGCTCGATTGTGCGCTCTCGGTCAGGTTCGGTGCGCGGAAGCCGGATTCCACGGTCGCCCGCAACAGGAACGATTCCGCGGCTTGCCAGCGTGCGGCCACCTTTGGGGAGAAGCGGCCGGAAAAGCCAGGGAATTTGTCGTAGCGCGCGGCGCCGATCAGTTCAAGCTTCTCCAATACCGGCAGGCTGACCTCGGCAAACAGCGACTCGTTGGTGCGGCTGGCATTGGCGGCCGACGCGCCATTGCTGACAATATCGCCCGCCAGCAAGTTGGCCGTCGGCATGATGCGGATCTTTTCATGCCGTACATCGCCGCCTACCGCGACACTGACCGGGCGATTGGCGATGCTGCCGGCCTGGCCGTTAGCCTTCACATCGATGAAGGTTTGCGTGATCTTGCCGTCGTAGCCGTTTTCCGGGAACAGCCTGGCGATCACGTCGGGCGAGTTCATCTGGCCCAGCTTGTAGTCGCGGTTGAAGAAGTTCGCGTCAGGGAAGAGCGCCGGGTCGCGGTCTTCGCCGATCACCTGCCTGAAACCGCTGACGCTGAAGAAGCCGCCGCGGCTGCGGTCCTTGGTCTTGCCGCCCATCACGCCCAGTGCCGCCTCCCAATCCCATTTATTCGGCAGCGTGCCTTTGATGCCGGCCAGCGCGCGGTATTGGTCGCTGGTCGACTTGCGGTAGGAAGGGTCATCGGCGAAGCGGTAGCGCAGTTCGAGCTCTTCGCCGCTGGTGTTGAGCGGATGGGTGGCCGGCAGGCCGCGAGAGAAAAAGCTGCGTTGCTGGCCTGAGCTCGGGTCACCCCAAACGGCGACCGGATTGGTCGAACCATAGGTGGCGAAGGCACCGCCGTAGTCAGTAGTGGTGTGCGAGTACAGGACTTCGGCAAACCCTTCGGTGCCCTCATTGATCTTGAAGCGGCCGGAAATCAGGCTGTTGACACGTTCGGCACCCGGTTGGGCCTGGAAGCGGCTGAAACGGTCGTAGATGCACAGGCCGCCCGCATTCAGGGTGCTGCAGCCTGGCAGCGGGCCCTGGCCGATCAGGTTGCCCGGGAAACTGTAAGTGGAAGGCAGGCCGCGGTTGCCGAACATCTGGCCGCTCTTCGGCGCCAGCGCGCCGAAATAGTCGCCGTAGGTCGGGTTGATATCGTCCACCACTTCGCGCCAGAACACGCCGTTGCGCTTGTAGTACTCGATATTGGCCAGGACGTTGAAGCGGTCGGTGTCGAGGTCGCCCATGCCGCCGGTCACGCTGACGGTGCCGTTGCGTATCATTTGCTGCTCCACGGAGCGGGTGAAGCTGCCGCTGGCCGTCAGGCCGCGGAAGTCGGAGCGGGTAATCACGTTGATCACGCCGGCAACGGCGTCGGAGCCGTAAATGGCCGAGCCGCCGTTGCGCAGGATCTCGACGCGCTCCACGGCGTCAAGCGGCAGCGAGTCCAGGTTGGTGAACACCTCGTTGTAGTCGGCCAGCGGATAAGGTGCGACGCGGCGCGAGTTCAGCAGTACCAGGGTCGATTGCTTGCCGAGGGCGCGCAGCGACACGGACGAGGCGCCGCCGGCGAAGGAGTTGCTGCCGCCGGCATCGGTGAGGGCGGAACGGTCCGACGAGGTCAGGGTGTTCATCAGTTCCTTGACCGAGCTGACGCCGAGGCGCTTGATGTCCTGCTGGCGGATGACTTGCACCGGCTGCGAGGTTTCGGACTCGATGCGGGCAATGTTCGAGCCGGTCACGATGACTTTGGGGATGGGCTTGTCGCTGGCTTCCTGAGCCAGCAGGAATGGCGATACAGGCAGAGTCAAGGCTACTGCGATGACACTGCGTTTCGGCAGGATTCGCTTCACTATTGTTCTCCCATAGATGTTGCACAAAGGCCATGCATGTGTCGCATGGCCGCACGCTTCAATCTAGGAAGCAGACGTTATAAGCTCAATAATTTTGGTTGAAATGCACCTGAATCGGTGTTCATGGCGTGGTGTAGAAGATACATTCCCACAGCTTGCGCACATTTTCAGCGTGCGCTGCCGCTTTCTCCGGCGCCACCCGGGACTGGTCCTGGCCTTGCAGGCGCAACTGGTGCTGCCACTTGCGCATGTCGCGGTAGGCGTCAGCCACCGCGCCCGCCAGCGTGGCCTCCACCAGGCCCAGCTGGCCGGCCAGGTGCAGCAGGGCGATGTTGCCGATGTTGCCGGTCAGCTCGCTGTATTGTGCGGCGTGCTGCAGCACCAGGTATTGCACGATGAATTCGATGTCGATCATGCCGCCCTCGTCCTGCTTGAGATCGAACAGTTCGCTGCGGTTGGGGCGGGCGTCGCGCATTTTCTGGCGCATGGCCAGCACTTCCTGTTTCAGGGCGGCAGCGTCGGGGCGTTCCTTGCGCAGCACCTGGCAGCGGATCTGTTCGAAGCGCTGGCCGATGGCGGCGTCGCCGGCACAGAAGCGGGCGCGCGTCAGGGCCTGGTGCTCCCACAGCCAGGCCGAAGTCTGCTGGTATTTTTCAAACGAGCCGACACTCGATACCAGCATGCCGCTGGCGCCGTCCGGGCGCAGGGCGGTGTCGATGTCGAACAGGATCCCGGCCGGGGTGTGCGAAGTCATCCAGGTGATGAAGCGTTGCGCCAGCTTGGCGTACAGGCCGGGCGCGTCCTGGTCTTCATCGTCGAACAGGAAGATCACGTCGAGGTCGGAGACATAGCCGAGTTCCTTGCCGCCCAGCTTGCCATACGCGATCACGGCGAACTTGGGCACTTCCACATGGCGCTTGGCAACGGTCTGCCAGGCGGCTTTCACCACGGCGGCGACGATCACGTCGGCCAGGGCGGACAAATGGTCGGCCAGCTTTTCCACCGTCAGCGAGCCGGCCAGGTCTTGCGCCAGCAGGTGGAACAACTGGGCGTGGTGCACTTCGCGCAGGATGTCGAGCTGGCGCTCGGTATCGCCGGGGGCGGTGGCCAGTTGGCGCTCCAGCTCGGCTGCCGCGGCAACCGGGTCGAACGTGGCACTGAGGATGCGGTCGTCCAGCAGCTCGTCGAGCAGGATCGGGTGCTGGGTCAGGAATTTGGCGGCCCAGCCGCTGGCGTGCATCATGGTGATGACGCGTTCCAGCGTGTGCGGGTATTCGGTCAGCAGCGACAGGTAGGAGGAGCGGCGTGAGATCGCTTCCAGGAAGTCGAGCAGGCGGCCCAGCGTGCCAAGCTGGTTGCCTGCGCTGTTGCGCTCGGCGGCGCGCGCGATCTGCGGCAGGGCGGCGTTGACCAGGGCCACCAGGCGCTGGCGGCTGGCGTCGGGCAGGGTGGCCAGCTTGGGTGCTTGCCAGGTGGCGATCAGGCGCTGGGCTGCGGCGGCCGGGTCTTCGTAGCCGAGGCTGGCAAAGCGTGCTTCGATGGCTTCGCGGTTATCGGGATCGGCGCATTCATTGCTGGTGGCGGGATCGACATCTTCGCTGCCGTTGCCGCTCTTGTCGGCGAAGATGGCGTCAAATTGCTCGGCGACGTACTGGCGGCGGGAATCCATGTCGGCCAGCAGGGTGGCGACGTCAGGCAAGCCCATCATCTGCGCCACGGCCAGGCGGTCGGCCTCGTTCGGCGGCAGGGTGTGGGTCTGGGCGTCGTCGAGGTATTGCAGGCGGTGCTCGAGATTGCGCAGGAAGGTGTAGGCGTCCATCAGGCGTGCGACCACGTCGGCGCCCAGCAAGCCTTTTTCCGGCAACTGGCGCAAGGTGCCGCGCGTGGAGCGGCCGCGCAGCTCGGGATCGCGCCCGCCGCGGATCAACTGGAAGACCTGGGCCAGGAATTCGATTTCGCGGATGCCGCCGCGGCCCAGCTTGACGTTGTGGCTGCGTTCCGGGTGCAGCCTTTCCTGGCGCGCCACCTCGGCACGGATTTGGGCGTGCATGGAGCGGATGGCGTCGATCACGCCGAAATCGAGGTAGCGGCGGAAGCAGAACGGGCGCACGATGGCGTCCAGGGCCGCGATGTCTTGCGCGCGGCCGGTGACGGCGCGCGCCTTGACCCAGGCATAGCGTTCCCATTCGCGGCCTTGCACGATCAGGTAGTTTTCCACCATGCCCAGGCTGGCCGCCAGCGGGCCGGAAGCACCGTTCGGACGCAGCGCCATATCGACCCGGAAAGTGAAGCCGTCTTCCGTGATTTCCGCGATAGCGGCAATCAGCTGCTTGCCGAGGCGGACGAAATACTCATGGTTGGAGAGCTGGCGCTGGCCGGCACCGGCCGCAGTTTCGCCGTCTTCCGGATAGACGAAGATCAGGTCGATGTCGGACGACACGTTCAGTTCGCCGCCGCCGCCTTTGCCCATCGACAGCACCATCAAGTGCTGCTCTGCGCCCGATTCGGCGCCCATCGGCACGCCGTGCGCTGCCCGCATGGCCGCGTCCAGCTCGGCCAGGTGGCGTTCGATCACGAAGTCAGCCAGCCTGGTCATGGTGGTGACCACTTCGTCCAGGTCCGCCTTGCCCTCCAGGTCGCGCCGGATCAGGGTGGCCAGCACCAGGTTGCGCAGGCGGCGCATGCCGCGTGCCAGCGGCAGGTCGCCCTGCTCGTTTGCCAAAACATCGGCAAAGTTCAGCGTGGCAAGCGATAATTGCGCTAGAGCATCTATTTTGGCCTGGCGGGAGGCATCGGCGGCCAGCCAGCGCTGGTAAAAGCGGGATGCGGAAACGAGTGCGGAAGTGCTCATTGACAGATGTTAGAGAGTGTAAAAAGCCTGCGAAACCGTGCCTATTGGAACATAGTTTAACGGGGCGGTGCGGTAAAATGCTGTATTGATAAGGGCCTGGCTTGAGCGTATTGAAGGACAACCTGGTAGAGCAAATCGAGGCAGTCGAGGCCCCGCTCAAGGAGCGCTGGCATCGCCTGCAGGCCGCCTATCGCTTCTGGAACCTGGCCACCCATCACGTCCTCGGCTTCACCATCAAGCTGGTGCTGCTGCTGTATTTCGCCTTCACCATCGTGTTCCTGGCCCTGCGCTGGGTGGTGTTGCCGAATATCGACCATTACAAGCCCGACATCGAACGCCTGTCCAGCCAGGCGGTCGGCAACCCGGTGGCGATCGACCGCATCTACGCTTCCTGGAAGGGCCTGCGCCCGCAACTGATTTTGGGCGACGTGGTCATGCGCGACGCGCGCGGCCAGCAGGCGCTGCACCTGCCGAGCGTGTCGGCCACGCTGTCGTGGTGGAGCGTGCCGGCCGGCGGCCTGCGTTTTGAATCGCTGGAATTCCACCGCCCGGAAGTCGCCGTGCGGCGCGAGGCCGATGGCAAGCTGTACGCCGCCGGCATCTATATCGACCTGGAAAAGAAGGGAGATGGCAAGAGCGCCGACTGGCTGCTGTCGCAACGCGAGGTGGTGGTGCGCGACGGCCGCATCGTCTGGACCGACCTGCAGCGCGGCAGCGCGCCGCTGCAGCTCGAGAATGTCACGGCCCTGATGCTGAACAAGTGGCGCCGCCACCAGTTTGCCTTCAAGGCCACGCCGCCGGCCGCGATGGCGGCGCCGCTCGATGTGCGCGCCGATTTCAGCCACCAGCCGTTTTCACGTATTTCGGACGTCAAGCACTGGAAGGGCGAGGTGTATGCGGAACTGCGCCATGCCGACCTGGCGGGTTGGAAGCCTTACCTGCCCGGCAAGCTTGACGTGCAGTCCGCCAGCGGCGGCGTGCGGGCCTGGCTGAGCATCGATAATGCGCGCCCGGCGGCCATCACGGCCGACGTCGCGCTGGACAATGTGGTGGCCACCCTGGGCAAGGATTTGCCGCAACTGGACGTTGCGGCCCTGCGCGGGCGCGTGACCGCCAGCGAGGAACATGCCGCCACCCTGGTGGCCACCCCCGGCACGCCGGCTGCCATCACGCGCTCGCTGGAATTGAAAGACGTGACGCTGCGCACGCGCGACGGCGTCGAGCTGGCGCCGACCACCGCCTCGGCACGCCACGTGACGGCCGCCCAGCAGCCGTCCTGGACCGAAGTCAAGGCTGCCGCGCTGGACTTGGAAATCCTGTCCGAACTGGCCACCCGCCTGCCGCTGCCGCAAGTGCAGCGCGACCTGCTGGCGGAAGCTGCGCCGCGCGGCCGCGTGCGCAACCTGGTGGCTGAATGGCGCGGCCCGTTGTCGGCAGCGAGGGACTACAAGCTGAAGGCGGACCTGGACGCGCTGGGCATGGAGGCGCTGGCTGCGCGTCCCGCCGTGCCGCGTTCGGCCAAGGCCCTGCCGATGCCGGCGCTGCCCGACATTCCCGGCTTCGCGAAACTGAGCGGCCATGTCGAAGCCGGCGAACAGGGCGGCAGCGTGGCCTTCGATGCGCCCGGCTTCACGCTGGCGATGCCGGCCTGGTTCGACGACGAGCCAATGGAATTCGAGCAGTTCAAGCTGAACGGCAGCTGGTCGCTGGCCGATGCCAGGCAGCTCGCGCTCAAGCTGGAGCAGCTGGACCTGGTGCAGGAGGGCATGAACCTCAGGCTGGCCGGCAGCCACAGCTTGCCGCGTGGCCCGGGCGCCAAAGGCCCCGGCGTGTCCGACTTCACCGGCAGCATCGACAACTTCACCATCAACCGCATCGGCCGCTACCTGCCGAAGCAGACGCCGGAGCACACCCGCCAGTGGCTGGTGGGCGCGCTGGAAGACGGCATGCTGCAGGAGACTTCGCTGCGCCTGCGCGGCGACCTGTCGCACTTCCCGTTCAAGGAGGGCTCGCCGGACAAGGCCAAGGGCGAATTCCGCGTGGCAGGCCGCATCGTGGACGGCCGCCTCAACTATGAACCGGGCTATTTTGCCAAGGATGGCAAGACTCCGGTCTGGCCGCTGGCGGAAAAGATCCGCGGCAGCATCGTGTTCGACCGCGCCCGCATGGAGATCAAGGCCGACACCGCACGCACCCTGGGCGTCGCGCTCTCCAATGTGAAGGCGGTGATTCCCGACCTGGGCACCCACGACAGCATGCTCGACATCGACGGCACGGCTGCCGGCGCGATGCAGGACTTCCTCAAGTACGTCACGGCCAGCCCGGTGCTGGAGTGGATCGGCCACTTCACCGAGGAAACCACGGCCAGCGGCAATGCGAGGCTGGCGCTCAGCCTGCACTTGCCGCTGTCGCACATCATCGACGCCAGGGTGCAGGGCAGCCTGCAACTGCAGGGCAACGACGTGCTGCTGTGGCATGACATGCCAACCGTGGCCGGCGCTACCGGCAAGATCGAATTCAATGAGAAGGGCGTCAACCTGAACAACCTGGCCGGCACCTTGCTGGGCGGCCCGCTGTCGGTGAGCGGCGGCAGCCAGAAGGATGGCAGCATCCAGGTGCGCCTGGGCGGCACGGCGACGGTGGACGGGTTGCGCAAGCAGTACCCGAACGCCGCGGTGCAGCGCCTTGCCAACCACCTTGGCGGCGGCGCCAAGTTCAGCGGGCTGGTCACGGCTCGGGACCACAAGTACGAAGTGGCGATCGATTCGAGCATGCAGGGGGCGAGCCTGGACTTCCCGGCGCCGCTGAAGAAAGCCGCGGCCGACAGCATGCCGCTGCATTTCCAGCTCAACGGCGGCAGCGCCAACGAGCAGGGCGTGGCGCGCGACGATATCCGCGTGACGCTGGGCAGCGCCTACGCAGCGCGCTACCATCGCCAGCGCGTCAACAAAGGCCCGTGGAAGCTGGTCAACGGCGGCATCGGCGTCAACCTGCCGGCGCCGGAACCGGACAGCGGAATGATGATCAATGCCAGCCTGAAGTCGCTGAACGTGGATGACTGGATCGACCTGGCGGCCGAGATCGCCGGCAAGGACGAGCATGAGCCGGCCGCTGGAGCGGCCGCCCACGACGCGGCCGACGGCGCTGATATCTCGCAGTACGTGGTGCCGGAAACCATGGCCGCGCGTGCTGCCGAGCTGATAGTCGGAGAGCGCAAGCTCGATAACGTGGTGGCCGGCGTCACCCACAGCAAGGGCGTGTGGCAGGCCAGCATCGATTCGCAGCAGGCGGTCGGCTACATCACCTGGAACGAATCGCCGACCGGCAAGGGCGTGGGCAAGGTCACCGCACGCCTGTCGTCGCTGATCGTGCCCGAATCGCAGGCGGCGGAAGTCAAGGATCTGCTGGAAAGTTCGACCAATGCACCGACCATCCCGGCGCTGGATATCGAGGTGCAGCGCCTGGAATGGTTCAACCGCCCGCTGGGCCAGCTCGAACTGCATGCCTACAACGCGCTGATCACATCCGCACGCGAATGGCGCATCAGCAAGCTGTCGCTGGTCAATGCCGATGGTGAATTGAACGGCACCGGCCGCTGGCAGAGCAAGGATGGCCAGCACAACACCTCGCTCAACTTCAATATGGATATCCATGACGCCGGCAAGCTGCTCGAGCGCTTCGGCTTCAAGGACACGCTGCGCAACGGCAAGGGCAAGCTGAGCGGCGATATCGCCTGGAAGGGCTTGCCCTACCATATGGACTTGCCCAGCCTGTCCGGCACGCTGGCGCTGAACGTGGAGAAGGGCCAGTTCCTGAAGCAGGACCCGGGCGCCGCCAAGCTGCTCGGCGTGTTGAGCCTGCAAGCCTTGCCGCGCCTGCTCAAGCTCGATTTCAACGACGTGTTTTCGGAAGGCCTGCAATTCGACGGCATCACCGCCAACGCCACCATCAACCAAGGCATCGTCAAGACCGATAACCTGAAGATGCACGGCGTGCAGGCCACGGTGCTGATGGACGGCTCGGCCGACATCGCCAATGAATCGACCAACCTGCGCGTGGTGGTGATCCCGCAGGTCAACCTGGGTACGGCGCCGCTGGTGTACGCGCTGGCAGTCAACCCGGTGATTGGCCTCGGCAGCTACCTGGCGCAGCTGTTCCTCAGCGCGCCGGTAATGAAGGCGCTGACCTACCAGATGCAGGTGACCGGGCCGTGGAAGGCCCCCGTCATCACCAAGATCGAAAATCCGAAGGAGCCGACGCCATGACGAATGTAGCCAATAAGGTCTCAGCGATCCAGATGGTATCCACCCCCGTGGTGGAACAGAATATCGCCACCGCCGCCCGCCTGATCGGCGAAGCTGCCGCCCAGGGCGCCAAGCTGGTGCTGCTGCCGGAATACTGGGCCATCATGGGCATGAGCGACAGCGACAAGGTGGCCAGGGCGGAGGCGCTGGGCAAGGGCCCGATCCAGGACTTCATGTCGGCGATGGCGCGCGAGCATGGCATCTGGCTGCTGGGCGGCACGCTGCCTCTGGCGTCCGACGATCCCGAACGTGTCATCAATACCACGCTGGTCTACGATCCGCAGGGCAAGCATGTTGGCCGTTACGACAAGATCCACCTGTTCGGCTTCACTAAGGGAAACGAGTCTTATGACGAGGCGCGCACCATCGTGCCGGGCAAGGCTGTCGGCACGGTCGAGACGGCAGTGGGCAAGGTCGGCATGTCGGTCTGCTACGACTTGCGCTTTCCCGAGCTGTACCGTGCCATGGGCCCGCTCGACCTGATCGTGGTGCCGGCAGCCTTTACCTACACCACCGGCAAGGCGCACTGGGAAATCCTGTTGCGTGCCCGCGCCATCGAAAACCAGTGCTATGTGCTGGCTGCCGCGCAGGGCGGGACGCACGTCAACGGCCGCCGTACCTGGGGCCATTCGATGCTGATCGACCCGTGGGGCGAGGTCAAGGCTGTGCTGGCGGAAGGCGAGGGCGTCGTGACGGGGGAACTGGACCCGGCCTTCGTACACGGCGTGCGCGAGAGCTTGCCAGCGCTGAAGCACCGAATCCTCTAAAATTCGGCTAAGAGCACATTTCAAAGAATTCTTCTCATATGAAACCATTCGACCCTAACCTGTCCGCCATGGCCGCAGCGAAAGATATCTTGCTGACGCCTTTTGGCCTGGATGAAAGCAAGCTGCTGACTGCACTCGGCAGCATGTTCACCCATAAGGTCGACTACGCCGACCTGTACTTCCAGTTCACCAAGAACGAGGGCTGGAGCCTGGAAGAAGGCATCGTCAAGACCGGTTCGTTCTCGATCGACCAGGGCGTCGGCGTGCGCGCCGTGTCGGGCGACAAGACCGCCTTCTCCTATTCCGATGAGATCTCCGAAGCGGCGCTGCTGGACGCTGCCGCGGCAACGCGCACCATTGCCCGCGCTGGCGCCGGCAAGATCAAGGTGGCCGGCAAGATGACGCCGGTCGGCGGCCGTTCGCTGTACATGCCGCATGACCCGCTGGTGTCGCTTGATGCGGCATCCAAGGTCAAGCTGCTCGAACGCGTGGAGAAGATGGCGCGCGCCAAGGATCCGCGCGTGGTGCAGGTGATGGCTGGCCTGGCTGGCGAATACGACGTAGTGCTGGTGGTGCGCAGCGATGGCGTGCTGGCGGCCGACATCCGCCCGCTGGTGCGCGTGTCGGTGACCGTGATCGTGGAACAGAACGGCCGCCGCGAAGTCGGCTCTTCCGGCGGTGGCGGGCGCTATGAATACAGCTATTTCACCGACGCGCTGCTGGACCAGTATGCGACCGATGCGGTGAAATCGGCCCTGGTGAACCTTGATTCGCGCCCGGCGCCGGCCGGCCCGATGACCGTGGTGCTGGGCCCGGGCTGGCCGGGCATCCTGCTGCACGAAGCGATCGGCCACGGCCTGGAGGGCGATTTCAACCGCAAGGGTTCTTCCACCTTCTCCGGCCGCATCGGCGAGCGCGTGGCAGCCAAGGGCGTCACCGTGGTCGATGACGGCACGCTGGCCAACCGCCGCGGCTCGCTCAACATCGACGACGAGGGCAACCCGACCCAGTGCACGACGCTGATCGAAGACGGCGTGCTGAAGGGTTATATCCAGGACACCATGAATGCGCGCCTGATGAAGATGAACGTCACCGGCAATGCGCGCCGCGAGTCGTTCGCGCACCTGCCGATGCCGCGCATGACCAACACCTATATGCTGGGCGGCGACAAGGATCCGCAGGAGATCCTGGCTTCTGTGAAGAACGGCATCTACGCGGTCAACTTCGGCGGCGGCCAGGTCGACATCACCAACGGCAAGTTCGTGTTCTCGGCTTCCGAGGCCTACATGATCGAAGACGGCAAGGTGACCTATCCGGTCAAGGGCGCCACCCTGATCGGCAACGGCCCGGACGTGATGAACCGCATCACCATGATTGGCAACGACATGAAGCTCGACCCGGGTGTCGGCGTGTGCGGCAAGGAGGGGCAGAGCGTGCCGGTCGGCGTCGGCCAGCCGACCCTGCGCCTGGATGGCGTGACAGTCGGCGGCACCGCCTAAGAACGGGTGCAGCGCAAAGACCGGGTAAAATACCCGGTTTTTTTTGCCTGGGACGGAAATCACATGAACAATTCGAGCAACAAACCCTTCGTGATTGGCGTCGCAGGCGGCAGCGGCAGCGGCAAGTCGACGGTCACGCGCGAAGTGCTGAAATCCTTTGGCTCGGAAGTGGTGTCGGTTGTCCTGCAGGACGACTACTACCTGGACCAGACCCATATGTCGCCCGAAGACCGGCGCAAGGTCAATTACGACCATCCGGAAGCCTTTGACTGGGCCCTGATGATCGAACACCTGCAAAAGCTGCGTGAGGGCCAGTCGATCGAGATGCCGGTGTACGACTTCTCCATCGACAACCGCACCACCCGGACCATCACGGTCAAGCCGGCGCCGGTGATCGTCGTCGAGGGCCTGTTCGCGCTGTACGACGCCGACCTGCGCAAGCAGATGTCGCTGAAGATCTTCGTCGACACCGCGGCTGACGTACGCTTTATCCGCCGTCTGCAGCGCGATATCGCGGAGCGCGGCCGCAGCACGGAGAGCGTGATCAACCAGTATATGGAAACCGTGCGGCCGATGTACAAGCAGTTCATCGAGCCGACCAAGCGCCACGCGCACGTGATCCTGCCGCACGGCGCCAACGGGCCGGCGGTGGACATCATCACCACCAAGGTAGCGAGCCTGATCAAAGGCGAGTGATCAAAAAAAAACCGCGCCCCGAAGGGCGCGGCTGTCAGGGGCGATGTGCCCCGCCTGCTTAGAACTTGTAGCGCATGCCAATGTTGAAGTAACGGCCCAGAGCGCCGCTGTAGTCCAGCGGGTTGTAGCTTTGGGCGCCATAGGTCAGTGGATCCAGCGGAGCCTTCTTGTCGAACAGGTTGTTGATCGAGCCGAACAGTTCAGCTTTGTCGCTCAGGCGATAACGGCCCACCAGGTCGAACGTGGTGAAGGACGAGATCTTGCAACCTGCTGGAGCTGGCTCACCGTTAGCGAAGTGGGACGCGCAACCATCCGGGTCATCCTTGAAGTTGATGTTGTCCAGCTTGTCGCGGTAGTTCATGTTCAGCGACATGCGCAGCGCATCACGTTCCCAGGTAACGCCCAGGTTCACGCGGTTGTCTGGCGTACCCATGCAGTTGGTGGCGTCGCAGTTACCGTGGGTACCAGCGAAGTCACGCTTGCTGCCATCCTTCTCTTCGCGCTCCATCTTGATCAAGTGGGTCCACTTGGCGTCGATAGTCAGGGTGCCATTGCCGTCGCCCAGCGCGAAGCTCTTGCGTGCATCCAGGTCGACACCGCGTACGATGGTCGAAGCCGAGTTCACGTAATTGGCCAGCACGGCGGTGATAGCACCTGGGTCGCCAGGAATGTTGGTGGCGGTCGACGGGTCACGTGCGACGTGGCCGGCAGCGATTGCGGCATCGGTCTGCTCCTGGTTGATCTCGTTGGTACGCTTGATCTGCCAGAGGTCGAGTGCGAAGCTGGTACGTGGCATCGGATCCCACAAGATGCCCACCGAGTAGCTCTTCGAGCGTTCCGGCGACAGGGCCGGGTTCGGGCTGGTGATGATCGCGACCGAAGCAGGGTTACAGGCCGATGCTACGCCCAGGGCGCAACGTACCGGGTCGGTTGCGGTGGAGAACGCCGCCAGGCCGCCTTTGCCGTTTTCTGCTGCGCTTGGCGCGCGGAAACCACGCTCCGCATTCGCACGCAGCGCGAAGTTGCCGGTCGGATTCCATTTCAGGCCCAGCTTCGGCGTGTAGGAATTGCCGACGTCGGAGAAATGGTCCCAACGAATTGCGGTTTGCGCTTCCAGGGTCTTAAGCAGCGGGATCGCCATTTCAGCGTATACCGCGCTTTCGTTGCGCTTGCCGTCATAGGCCGAGTAGCCGAGGCCGATGATGTTGCCTTTGTCGGTACCCTCGGTCGGAGCCAGGCGGGTTTCGGCGCGGCGGTATTCTGCGCCGAATGCCAGGCCAACCGAACCAGCTTCCCACTTGGCGATTTCACGCGAAGCCTTGAAGTCGATTTGCGAGATGCTGGTTGCTGCATCGTTGGAAATGTTCGGCGACAGGGCGGCGTACAGTTCGCGCGAGTTCAGGCCGGCGTTCTCGCCGATGCGCCAGAAGCTGCCGGCAGGCAGGGCTGCGTAGCGCGCGTTGCCCATGGCCGCGGCGACGTTGGCTGCGGTCGGGTTCAGCAGGGCGAAGGTAACATCGCGCTGCAGGTAGCCGCTACGCTCGTTGCTGACCTTGGTTGCCGAGTACAGGTAGGCGGTGTCGATATCCCAGCCGGCAGCAGTACCCTTCACGCCGATCAGGGCGCGATAGAAGTTGGAGTCGACGTTGCTGACACGTGGGCCGACGTCCGCAGCAAGATAGCGCAGGCGGGCGGCGGTGCCGAAGTAAGGGTTGTCAGGGTGGGTTGCACCCAGAGCCACGGCCGCGTTGCTGACCGGACCTCCAGGATAGCCAACGCTGCCGGAAATGCCGGATGGCGTGCCGCTGGCGATCGATTCGCTGCGGTAGGCATTGCCTTCGAAGTAGGCTTGCCAATCCTGGCTCAGGTTGACGGTGGCACGGGTGAACAGGTTGGCAGTCTTCTGGCGTGGCTGAATCTGGCCGTATTCCTGCGCAGCGTCGGTCAGGCAGCCGCCCAATGGGTCACCTTGCGGATGGCTGGTCAGCTTGCTGCAGTCGGCGCCTGGGAAGGTGCGGGTGAAGCCCACGCCAGCCAGGTTGCTGCGGCTGTAGTAGTCCAGAGTCGTTGGATTGCGAACGTTACCGACAATGGAACTGCCGGCCAGGTTGTTGTCGACGATGGCGCCGGTGCCGCCCAGCGATTCCTGGGCGCTGAAACCGAAGTCGCGCAGGTCGCTCTTGCCGATGGCACCGCGGTCGCTGCGGTCGCGGTTCCATACTTCGCGCTTGAGACCGAACTCAGCGTTGAACAGCACGTTGTAGCGATCGCTGTCCAGGTCGCCGAAGCCGGTGGTCAGTGCCAGGCGGGTATCGCCGCCATCGCGTTCTTGCGACAGGCCTTGGCTGGCGCGCACGGTGGTGCCCTTGATTTCCTTGCGCAGGATGATGTTGACCACGCCGGCAATCGCGTCCGAACCGTACAGGGCGGAGGCGCCGCCTTTCAGCACTTCAACGCGCTCGACCGCCTCGGCCGGGATCACGTTCAGGTCGGAGAACACTTTCTGGCCGTCGTCAGCCAGGCCGTACGGTGCCATGCGGCGACCGTTCAGCAGTACCAGGGTGGAAGCTGCCCCCAGGCCGCGCAGAGAGATGCCCGATGCGCCGGAAGCGAAGCCGTTACCGAAGGAAGTCGGGACCGAACCCTGGTTGTCGACTGCCAGCGTTTGCAGCAGTTCGGCGACGGTGGTCTTGCCGGACTTTTCAATGTCCGCACGCGACAGTACCTGGATCGGGTTCGAGGACTCGGCTTCGGCACGGCGGATGTGCGAGCCGGTGATTTCAACGCGCTGGATTGGCGCGGTGGCCTGCTGGGCTTGGGCGGCCACAGAAGACAGCAGCAGCGGCGCAGCCAGGTAAGGCAGGCAGCGGCGCAGATTCACAACCAGTTTCTTTTGTTGCATTGAACATTCTCCAAAAGGTGGGGATAACTCTTTTGCAAGAGATCTATCTTTTATAATATTTTTCAATTGGCAAGGGAATAGGGCGTTACAAAAAATCTTTGCCGAAAATAACTTGCAAATGAAAAGTAGTATTTGCGCAAAACAGGCCAAATGTCGCGAAAATGTAGCGAAATCGAGGGAATTCACCTGTGTATACGACTTTTTCGGTGGTTTCACTTAATCTTTCGGCTTTCTTCCCGCGCGGCGATTGGGTAACAAGCGGTTCGCGTAAAAACAACAGAATTACCGGCAGAAAGCTAAACAAGCCGACCAATTAAAGAACCCCAATTGTTGGATGCCAACAATTGGGGTTTAGTTTTAGATACCGTATTTCTCTTTAGCTTACGTATTATTACGCACGAGTCAGAAGCTGTAGCTGGCGCGCAGGTAGATGGCGCGGCCGATCGGGTCGGAGTAGCGCGGGTCATACCCCTTCTGGAACACGGTGCCCTGGTTGGTGAACGGCGGGTCCTTGTCCAGCAGGTTCTTCACGCCGCCAGTCAGGGTCAGGCCCTTCCAGCCGGTGTAGGTCGCCGACAGGTTCCACAGCTGGTAGGAGTCGACCTTGTTGAAGAATTCCGGCGCCACGAAGTTCTGGTCTACATAACCGGACTTGAAGTTCTGCGACAGCGTCGCGCTCCATGGGCCTTCGCGCCAGGTCAGCGAGGCATTGTGGCGCCAGCGCATGATCGGGCCGTTGTCGCCGTAAGTACCGACGTTCTGGATGAACGCGCCGTCGCGCTCGTTCTGGTACTTGTAGCTGTGGACCCAGGTACCGTCCAGGGTGAAGCTGAAGTTGCCGTATGCGGTGCGGCCGGAGCTGACAGTTGCACTCAGGTCGATACCGTCGGTCTTGACCCGGCCCAGGTTTTCGTTCAGGTCGAGGATGGCGAACGGCGAGCCGTCCGGGTTGCGCAGGAAGCGATCCTTGTACTTCGCATAGTTGCCGTAGATCGCTTGCTCCGGCAGGGCGCCGATCTTGTCTTTCAGGCGGATGTTCCAGTAGTCCAGCGCAATGGTCGTATTGCGCACCGGCTCGAACACGGCGCCGAAGGAGAAGGTCTTGGATTTTTCCGGCGTCAGCGCAGCATTGCCGCCTTGCAGCTTGAACTGCTGCAGGTCGCAATCGCGCAGCGGGTTGGCTCCAGGCTGCGGCACGCCGCCCGGGCACAGGATCGGGTCGTCGTAGGAGTTGCTGGTGTCGTTCTTCGACTGCGGCGCGTTCTTCTCGAACAGGGTCGGGGCGCGGAAGCCGGTGCTGGCCGATGCGCGCAGCAGCAGTTGCTGCATCGGCTGGTAGCGCACGCCCAGTTTCGGATTGGTGGTGCTGCCCGCATCGCTGTAATGGTCGTAGCGCACCGCGGCCTGGATGTCGAGGTCCTTGATCAGCGGCACGCTCAATTCGCCGTACACCGCTTTCACATTGCGCGAACCGGTCTTGGACTGCGAACCGGACAGGCCGGAGCTGGACGCCTGGCCCGCGATATCGCGGTTCACGTTGAAGTCGGCGTCTTCCTTGCGGTATTCGGCGCCGAGCGCGACCGCCATGGCGCCGCCGGCCAGTTGCATCACGTCGCGCGAACCTTTGATGTCAAAGGTAGTGGACTTGTTCTTGGCGTCCTGCACCTTGCCGCGCAGGGCCACGCTGGCCAGGTAGGCACGGCCGGCTTCATTTTGCAGGCCGAAGGGATTCAGGATGCCGTTCTGCACGCCGGCAGCGAAGCCGGCGTCCTGCACATAGCCGCCGGTAAAGTTTTCTTCAGACTTGCTGACCGAGTGGTTCAGGCCGGCCTTGTAGTCCCAGCCTGCGGCGATGCCTTCCAGCGCGGCCACCAGGCGGTCGCCTTCACCCTTGGAGTTGATGCGGCGCTGGCCGGCTTCCGTTGGACGCCAGTTGACCGACAGCGGCTCGCCCGACAGGTTAGGCTGGGCCGGCACGCCGCCCGAATTACCTGGATAGTAAGGGCTGGTGATGGGCAGCGACAGGCCGGTCTGCGGCGGCGGCGCGGTGCGCGACACGACCTTGTTACGCGAGTGCAGGTATTCCAGGCTGGCCGTGGTATCGGCGTTCAGCTTGAATGCTGCCTTGCCGAAGAAGACCAGGCGGTCCTGCTCAGGCAGGTCGTCGATCTGGCGCGTATAGTCCTGGCGGCAGGTGCCATCCGAGGCGCGCGGCAGCGAGAGCGGCGGGTTGCAGCCGCCGGCAAAGCCGGGGTTGCCGGTGGCTTCGGTGACCGGATCGAAGTAGTTGCCGGGGAAGGTAGTGCCGGAGGTGCCGTCCGATACAGTCATGCCGCGTTCGGGGATCACGGCAGTCTTCGAGAAGTCGCGCTGTTGCGAGGTCAGTACATCCTGCTTCTGCCAGTCCAGCACGCCCATCAGGTTCCAGCCATCCTGGTCGAGGTTGCCGATGCCGCTGACGATATTGGCGCGGCGTTCCTTGCCGCCCGATTCGCGCGGCAGCATGGTCTCGGCCGTGACGGTGGTGCCGGTCACGGAACGCTTGGTGATGAAGTTGATGACGCCGCCGATGGCATCGGTACCGTAGATGGCCGAAGCACCGTCGCGCAGTACTTCGACCCGCTCCAGTGCCGCCACCGGGATCACGTTCAGGTCGACGCTGGCACCGTCATAGGGGTGGTTGGCGATGCGGCGGCCATTCAGCAGCACCAGGGTCTTGTCGCCGCCGAGGCCGCGCAGGTCGGCCACGGCCTGGCCGCCGGTCGGCAGGCCGCTGGCGTTGCCGCCCACCACGTTGCCGGCACCCATACTGGTCTGGTTGGACGGGATGCGGTCCAGGACTTCCTGGGCGGTGGTCAGGCCTTGCTTGGTGAATTCCTCGGCCTTGAACACGGAAAGCGGCTGGGAGGTTTCCGACACCAGCCGCTTGATGGACGAACCGGTCACTTCGACGCGGATCATTTTTTCTTCAGGAGCCTGTTGCTGCGCCATGGCCGGCAACACCGCCAGTGCGCCGAATGCTGACAACAGGGAATAGATCATGGATTTAGCCTTGATTGTAGCCAACGTACTTCTCCTCAAATAGAAGGTGTGCCAAGACCGACGGAAGTGCTTGAGTTAGGCACTTGCAAAGGTTGAACAAATTCTATTTGATATCTGATAACAATCGCCAAAAACTACTATTCGGAAACTCTTTTGTGTTGCGCCTGCGCGTCTACTTCCTGCTTGCAAGCGAACTCAAGCCTCGCTTGCAATGGGCGCTAACTGTTGTTATAGTGGATCGAAATCCGCGGAACTCTACCCATGCACCTGCACTTTTTTACCGGCTTTTTTTACTTTAGCAATTCCAACCCAAAGGCGGTGGAGTAGCGGCCGGTTCACGTAGCAGCAAAACGAGATCCCAGCAGATACAAGACAAACCGCCAGTAATGGCGGTTTTTTTTTACCGATTTTATTTAAGTCTCAGGAGAAACCATCATGCAACGTACCGACGACCTGCGTATTCGTGAAATGAAGGAGCTGACGCCACCGTCGCACCTGATTCGCGAATTTCCCTGCACGGAAGCGGCATCCAACACGGCCTCCCAAGCGCGCGTCGCGCTGCATCGCATCCTGCATGGACAGGACGACCGCCTGATGGTGGTGATCGGCCCATGCTCGATCCACGACCCGAAAGCCGCGCTGGAGTATGCGCGGCGCCTGGCGCCGGTACGCGAACGCCTCAAGGGCGACCTGGAAATCGTGATGCGCGTGTACTTCGAAAAGCCGCGTACCACGGTGGGTTGGAAGGGCATGATCAACGACCCCTACATGGACAACAGCTTCCGCATCAACGATGGCCTGCGCATGGCGCGCGAACTGCTGCGCGACATCAATGAGATGGGTCTGCCGGCCGGCACCGAATTCCTGGACGTGATCAGCCCGCAGTACATCGCCGACCTGATCTCCTGGGGCGCGATCGGTGCCCGCACCACCGAATCCCAGGTGCACCGCGAACTGGCTTCCGGCCTGTCCTGCCCGGTGGGCTTCAAGAACGGCACGGACGGCAACACCAAGATCGCAGTGGAAGCGATCAAGGCCGCATCGCAGCCGCATCACTTCCTGTCCGTGACCAAGGGCGGCCATTCGGCGATCGTGTCGACCAACGGCAATGAGGATTGCCACATCATCCTGCGCGGAGGCAAGACCCCGAACTATGATGCGGCCAGCGTGGAAGAAGCGTGCAAGGCCATTTCCGGCTACGGCCTGGCAGCGCGCCTGATGATCGATGCTTCGCACGCTAATTCCTCGAAGAAGCCGGAAAACCAGGTGCCGGTCTGCGCCGACATCGCGCAGCAGGTGGCGGGCGGCGATACGCGCATCGTTGGCGTCATGGTGGAATCGCACCTGGTGGCTGGACGCCAGGACCTGGTGCCAGGCAAGGAATTGACCTACGGCCAGTCGATCACCGATGGCTGCATCGACTGGGATGCCAGCGTACTGGTGCTGGAAAACCTGGCTGCCGCAGTGCGCCAGCGCCGCCTGCAAGGCGAATAAACCTGCGGTTTGAGCCTGCCCCAAGGGGCGGGTTCGATCTGCGAAGGCTGCAGGCTGAAAAAGCAATAAAAAACCCCACCTGCGCATTGCGCAGGTGGGGTTTTTTGCACTCAGGCTACTTCAGCGATCAGTACTTGTACGTTGCGCCAACGTAGTAGGTACGGCCGATCGCGCTGGCGTAGCGTGGGTCGTAGCCCAGCTGGTGAGAACCAGTGTTACGCAGCGACAGCGGTGGGTTGCGGTCGGTCAGGTTCTTTACGCCGAAGGTCAGGTCCAGGCCCTTGATGGCGCGGAAGGTGGTCTGCCAGTCGAAGGTGGTGTAGCTTGGCACGTCCAGTTGCACGTCCACGCACTCCGCCGCTGCGTCGTTGGTATTGACCGCGCAGTTGTCCACGTCGTGGTGCTTGTCCTTGTAACCATTGCGGAAGTTGCCGGTCAGGTTGTGGGTGAAGCGACCGATGTCGTAGGTCAGGCTGGTGGCGATCACGTTGCGGAACTGCACAGCGTTATCGACGCCGTACACGTTCAGGCTCGACTGCCATTCGTCGTCGGTACCTGGAGTGGTGTACTTCGAGTGGTACAGGTAAGTACCGGCCAGGCGAGCGGTCAGCTTGCCTTCCCAGACTTTCTCGCGGAACTGGAAGTCGTAGTCCACGCCCTTGTTTTCCTGACGGCCGATGTTGATTGGCAGCAGTTTGATAGCCAGTTTGTCCAGGCCGGTGGAGGCCTTATGCTTCACCGTGTACAGTTCGATGTACTTGTTCGGGTTGGTGGCGATCAGGTCTTCGCTGACGCTGGCAACCGCATCACGGATTTCAACCGACCACAGGTCGATCTTGGCGCTGAAGTTCGAAGTTGGCTCGAATACTGCACCCAGGGTCCACTGGCGCGATTTTTCCGGCTTCAGTTCGGTGTTGCCGCCCTGGAACACTTCCAGCTGGCCGCGGGTGTCGCAGTATTGGGCCAGTGGGTGGTTCTGCAGGCCATTGGCTGCGCTCAGAGGGCAGTTGTAGGTACCGCCGGTCACGCCGAAGTCAGCCAGTGGCTGGCCGATCTGGGTCATGGAAGCGACCTTGAAACCGGTGCCGTAAGCGCCACGGAATACCATGGTCTTGGTTGGCTGCCAGCGGGTGCTGACCTTGAAGGTGCCTGCGGACTGATCTTTGCCCAGGTTGCCGCCATGCAGGTCGTCGCTCAGCTTGGTCACGCGGTCATAGCGCGCCGAAGTGGTAACCGACCAATCCTTGGTGATTGGGGTCTCCAGTTCGCCGAACACGCCGCCGCTCTTGCGCGAGAAGGCGAATTCCGGCTGCACGTCGTCGAACAGGATTTCGGCATTTGCCACAGCCTGGTTAGCCAGCTGAGAGAACTTGGTCTTGCGAATGTCTACGCCCATACCCAGCATGGCAGGGCCGGCCGGCAGGGAGAAGGCTTCGCGGGAACCGTGCAAGTCCCAGCCGTACACTTTAACGTCGGTAGTGTTGTAGTTGCCAACGTATTGGGTGGAGCGCAGCACGTCCTGCATGTCCTGAGGCATTTCGCCGAGTGCGTATGGGAACGGGTCCAGTTTGCCGGCCGCAACAGCTGCATCGAACTTGTCGGCCAGCGGGAAGCCGCCGAGGTAGTTCTGTGGTTGCTTGTTGCGAGAGTAGACCACAGCGGAATTGATATCCCAGCCTGCTGCCGAACCTTCCACGCCAGCGACGATGTTGCTTGCCTTGCTCTGGTAGTCGTAAGCGCGGCCACCCAGGTCTTGCAGACGGTACTTGACGGTTGCCGAGGTCATGCCGTTGAGCTGCTCAGCGGTCAGGTAAGGCTGCACGTATTTGGTGAATAGCGGGCTCGACTTCGCCAGCGAGAATTCAGCTGGGTATGGAGCGATGGTGGCGTAGATATCCGACTTGTTGTAAGAGATATCGGAGAAGGCTTTCCAGCCGGTGTTGCCCAGTTTCAGGCTGCCAGAGGCCCAGAAGCCATCGCGCTTGATTTCAGGAGAGATTTCCACCGAGGTGGTGTAGTCGAAGTAGCACTGGCCGTCGCCCAGATCAACGTGAGCGGCTGGGCACTTGCCGTTGAGCTTCAGGTAAGGGTTGACCGAGACCGAGCTCTTCTCGCCGGCGCTGTCCAGGTAGCCAACGGTCACGTTCGGAGGGATCGACCGCGAAGAACCGTTGAAGAACTGCAGTGGCTTGCCGGTCTTGGGATCGTTGAAATTGATGATGCCGGTCTTGGCGAAGTCGCGCTGCGAAGCCTTCAGGCGGTCGGCGTCCTGGTGGCTGTAGGACATGAACAGGCTGTAGCCATCATTCTCATAGTCGCCGAAGCCTTTGGAAATGGACACGGTGCGGTCGGTGCCGCCTGGGTGCTGTGGCTTGCTGTATTTAGCGTCGATGGTCAGGGGAGCTGCGCCCTTCTTCATGATGAAGTTAACCACGCCGGCGATCGCGTCTGCGCCGTACAGTGCGGAAGCACCGTCGGTCAGCACTTCGATACGCTCAACGGCTGCCAGCGGGATGGTGCTGATGTCGATGGTGGTGCCGGAGGTCGCAGGTGCGATACGACGGCCGTTAACCAGGACCAGGGTGTAGGATTCGCCAACACCGTGGATGGATGCGGTGGTCAGGCCGCCGCCGCCGCCGCCGACCGAGTCGGACGACGCGGTGAAGCCCTGCATCACAGGCAGTTGCTGGATGAAGTCGGTGACCGAGGTGACGCCGGTGCGCTGGATATCCTTCTGGCTGAATGTCTGAACCGGCAGCGATGCCTCAGCAGCGATGCGCTTGATCGAGGAACCGGTGATTTCCACGCGTTGCATTGGCTGTTCAGCTGCTTCTTGTGCGAATGCGGCGTGCATGCCAAGCGCCAGGCCCCCCGCGCAGATCACGCGGACCGAGCGGGACAGAATGGTTTCCTTCAACATATCTTTGATACTCCCAAGAATTACAAACTGTTTAAGGCCGTTGCCAGCCCTTAATTTTTGTTTGACGACAAACAGTGCAACTTGTGGTCTCTGCTTTACGTCCGCGCTTATCAAATCATTCATTGACGAACTGTGTCAATGAGAACCAAGTCGCAAGTTATCGAGACAACTTCAGCTTTGGCGCTGGCTTGCAACGATGGAAAAGACGTAAATTGGCCTGAGTTAGGAGATTTAGTGATGGGATGGCGACAATTTGAGCAATTGACATTGAGCTCGAATTTGCCGAAATGCAGCTTTTGAAACGGAAGGAAGTGTGCCCGATTTGCCACAAAAATTACAGAAACGATAAAAAGCCCCGCCCGGGCAGGCGGGGCTGGTCTTAGCGTTGCAGCTTAGAACTTGTAGGAGGCGCTCACATAAAACTGGCGACCCAGTGCCGACGAATAGGATGGGTTGTAACCCACCTGGTGCGAGCCGGTGTTGCGCAGGGTGAACGGCGGGTCGCGGTCGAACAGGTTGATGATGCCGCCGGTGATTTCCAGGTTCTTCACCGGGCGGTAAGCCGTCTGCAGGTCGAAGGTGGTGTAGCTCGGCACCTGCAGGGTGATGCCATAGCATTCGCCCGGTTGGCCAGCCACGATCACGGCGCAGTCATCGACGGATTGTTCCTTGTCGGTGTAACCGTTGCGGTAGCTGGCGCTCAGGGTATGGGTCCATTGCGCCTGCTCGAAACTGGTCGACGCGCGCACCACGTGGCGGAAGCTGACCTTGTCGTTCGAACCGTAGCGGTTCAGGCTCGATTCCCACTGGTCGTCGGTGCCTGGCGTGGTGTAGCGCGAACGGATCAGCCAGGTGCCGGCCAGGCGGCTGGTCAGCTTGCCGTCGAACAGCTTGGTCTTGTGGGTGAAGTCATAGTCGACGCCGCGGTTTTCCACCTTGCCGATATTGATCGGCAGCAGCTTGATGGCCAGCACGTCCTTGCCGGTCGAGCCGATGTGCTTGGTGGTGAACAGCTCGGCATACTTGGCCGGGTTGTCGAAGATCAGGCCTTCGGAGACGGCGGTCACCTGGTCGCGGATTTCCACGTTCCACAAGTCAAGCGACATCGACAGCGAGTTGGTCGGCTCGAACACGGTGCCGATGCTCCACTGCTTGGATTTCTCCGGCTTCAGGTCGGGGTTGCCGCCCTGGAAGGCTTCGAACTGCTGGCGTACCACGCCGTTGCAGTAGGAGGCCAGCGGGTGGCTGGTGCCAGTCAGCGGGCACTGGTAGTTGCCGCCAGTGACGCCCCAGTCTTCCAGCGGGCCGGCGATTTCCTGCATCGAGGCAGCGCGGAAGCCGGTGCCGGCTGCGGCGCGGAACAAGAGGTTCCTGGCCGCGGTGTACTTGGCGCTCAGCTTCCAGGTGGCAGCGTTTTCCTTGTTGCCGACTTTTTGGCCGGTCAGGTTGTTGTCGATGGCGCCGATCTGGTCGTAGCGGGCGGAACCGGTCAGTTCCAGCGCTTTGCTGACGGGCATGACCAGCTCGGTGTAGGCGCCAAAGTTGTCGCGCTCGTAGGCGCTGTCCACCTGCGGGTTGTCGAACAGGATCTGGGCGTTCTTGGCCACGTCGGCCTGGTTGACCTTGAACGAGGTGTTGCGGTAGTCGACGCCGACGCCGACCTGGGCCGCGCCGCCTGGCAGGGTGAACGCTTCGCGCGAGGCACGGGCATCCCAGCCCTTCATTTCCACGGTCTGGGTGTTGTAGGTGCCGTTGAATCCGGTCGACAGCAGGGTGTCGCGCATGGCTTGCGGCATTTCGCCCAGGCCGTATGCGAACGGGTCGATGCTGCCGGCGTCGATCGCAGCCTGGAACTTGTCCGCCAGCGGGAAGCCGCCGACGTACTTCTGGGTCTGCTTGTTCTTGGAGTAGGTCAGGGCCGAGTTGACATCCCAGCCTGCAATCGCGCCGTCCACGCCAGCCACCAGGTGGGTCGCCTTGGTGCCGTAGTCATAGGTGCGGTTGCCCATTTCGTACAGGCGGTACTTGGCCACGACCGAGGTGGCCCCGGCGTCCTGTTCGGCGCTCAGGTGTGGCTGGATGTACTTGTTGTACAAAGCCGAACCCTTGGCGACCGAGAAGTCGGCCGGGTAAGGCGCGATCGAGGCGACGACTTTCGCTTCGGTGTAAGCCAGGTCGTAGAAGCCCTTGAAGCCGGAATTGCCGAGCTTGACGCTACCGGACGAGAACAGGGCGTCGCGCTGCGATTTCGGGTTGATCTCGATGGTCGAGGCGCTGTCGAAGTAACAGTTGCCGTCGCCGTAGAAGTCGGCATTGACCGCGGCGCACTTGCCGCCGTGGGCCAGCGCATACGGGTTCAGGTTGACGGTCTTTTCCACCGGCTGGCCTGTGCCTGGGTCGATCTCGCTGGAGTTGTACGTCACGCCGGCGTTGGCTGGCAGCGAACGGGAAGAGCCGTTGATGAACTGCAGCTGCTTGCCGTTGGACGGGTCGGTGAAGTTGATGATGCCGGTCCGCGCGAAGTCGCGCTGGGACGCCTTGAGCTGCTTTTGCTCATCGTGGCTGACCGAGAAGAACACGCTGTAGCCGTCTTCATCGATGTCGCCAAAGCCCTTGCTCAGCGAGATGGCATTGCTGGCGCCACCGCTCTGCTCAGGGCGCGAGTACTTGGCGTTGATTTCCCAGTCGGTGGCACCCTTTTTCAGGATGAAATTGACCACGCCAGCGATGGCGTCGGCGCCGTACAGGGCGGAGGCGCCGTCGGTCAGCACTTCCACGCGCTCGATGGCCGACAGCGGGATGGAGTTCAGGTCGATGGTGGTGCCGGAGTTGGCCGGGGCGACGCGGCGGCCGTTCAGCAGCACCAGGGTGTAGGCGGCGCCGATGTCGTGGATGGAGGCGGTGGTCACGCCGCCGCCGCCGCCGCCGACCGAGTCGGCCGCCACGGAGAAGCCCTGCATGGCTGGCAGTTGCTGGATGAAGTCGGTCACGGTGGACACGCCGGACTTCTTGATGTCTTTCTGGCTGAACGATTGCACCGGCAGCGAGGATTCGGCAGCAATACGCTTGATGCTGGAACCGGTGATTTCAACGCGCTGCATCGGCGCTTCGGGGCTTGCTTCCTGGGCAATGGCGGCGGCGCTGCCGATGGCCAGGCTACCGGCGAACATCACGCGCAGGGTGCGCGACAGGGCTTTCTCGATGATCATTGATAAACATCTCAGTAATAAATTAATGGGAGTGTTATCAGATCATCGGCGGCTTAGTTTGGCAATGGATGTTTGATAAGTGAAACAAATGAAACATTAGGCGACAATAAAAAAATCCCCGCCAACTTGCGCGGGCGGGGAGCGGGAGTCGTGCTAAAGGTGGGTTACTTGAACTTGTAGCTGGCAGTCAGGTAGAAGGTACGGCCCAGCGGGTCGGTGTAGCGACCGTCGTAGCCAACCTGGTTGCCGCCGCCGGTGTCGCGGATCGACAGCGGCGGATCCTTGTCCAGCAGGTTGCGGATACCACCGGTGATCGACAGGTTCTGGTTGAAGACGTACTTCGACTGCCAGTCGAGGGTGGTGTAGGCCTTGACCTTGCGGCCCTCCATGTCGACGTAGCCGCCCAGTGTGCCGTCGTCGTTGACCGAGCGCACGCGGCCATCGTCGGCCGTGTAATTCTTGTCGGCGTAGCCGGACTTGTAGTTCACGGTCAGCGAGTTGGCCCACTGCTCGCTCGACTTCAGCGAGAACACCAGGCGCGAAATCCAGCGGAAGGTCACGTCGTCGTAGGAGTCGAAGCGTGCGATGCTGCTTTCAGTCTTGTTTTCGCCAGGCTTGTCTGCGTCAGGCACGGTCTTTTCGGCCTTCAGCATATAGGTGGCGGACCAGTTCGTGGTCAACTTGCCGATCGGGGTGGCGGCGCGGAAGGTGGCATCGAGATCGATGCCGCGATAACGCGAGCTGGCCAGGTTCAGCGGCGACTGGGTCATCACCAGGACTTTCGATTTCTGGATCGGATCGAAGTAGATGGTGGCGTACTTGTTGGCCAGTGCTTCGGTGCCGAACAGCATGTCCTGCGACAGGTTCTGGATCTGGTTCTTCAGGCGCACGTCCCAGAAGTCCACGCCCAGCGACAGCGAGTCCATCGGTTCCAGGCGCATGCCGATCGACGCCTGCTTCGAGGTTTCAGGCTTCAGCGCATCGGCGCCGGTGCCTGGGTTACCCACGGTCAGCAGGCCGTATTCCTGCACGCCGCGGCAGTAAGCGAAGCGTGGGTCGGCCGCGTTCTTGATCGGGCAGGCGAAGAAGTTCGACGAGCCTGCGTTTTTCAGTGGGTCGGAGATGTCATTCATGGTCGGCGCCTTGAAGCCGGTGCCGTAGGAGCCACGCAGCATCACTTCTTTCGAAGGCTGCCAGCGGGCGGACAACTTGAAGGTAGTCTTCGAGACGTCTTTGCCCTGCTTGCCTGCCAGTGACGGATTGCCGTTTACGTCATAGCTGGTATTGCGCTTGTCGACCGCGTCGTAGCTGTCATAACGCGCCGAAGCGGTCACGTCCAGGCCTTTGATGACAGGCATTTGCAGCTCGCCGAATGCACCCCAGTTGTTGCGCTTGGCATCCAGCGGCTGGGAGCCAGTGCTGCCGCCGATGACGGTGTCGGTCCAGCCCGGATTGCCTGGGCCAGGGCCCATCACGATCCTGCTCGGCGAGTCTTCATACTTCTGCATGGTGTAGTCGGCACCCAGGCCCAGGGCGGCATTGCCGCCTGCCATGGCGAACACTTCACGCGATGCGTGGGCGCTCAGCACGTCCAGCTTGGACTTGGTGGTCGACAGGTTTTCATGCAGCACAGCCGGCGCCAGGATGGAAGCGGCATTCGGGTCGAAGACGTAAGGGTTGTAAGCGCCGGACTGGACCAGGGCTTCGAACTTGTCGCCGCTCATGTAGCCGCCTGCAGCCTTGTCGGTCTGCTTGTTCTGCGAATGGGTGTAGGCTGCGCCGACGTCCCAGCCAGCGAACTCGGAGTCCAGGCCGACGGAGAAGTGCAGGGCCTTGGTGCCCCAGTCATCGGTACGGCCGCCCGCGTCACGCGCACGGTAGTACAGGTAGGCGTCGGTCACGGCGTTCGGGTCGATGCCCTGGCCAGCCAGCAGCGGCTCAACCGACTTCTTGTAAGGCACGATGTAGACCGGGCTGATGGTCTTCACGTGGGTTTCCGGATCGGTGCTCATGGTGGTCAGCGGCTGCGCCGGTGCCGCGTAGCGTGCGGTGCTGGTGAACTTGGAATAGACGAACTCGCCGGTCAGGCGGGTCTTGTCGGAGATCTTCAGCGCGCCGGAAGTGAACAGGCTGTCACGCTTCAGCTCAGGCAGCAGTTCCACGGTTGCCGCATAGTCGTAGCGGCAAACGCCGCTGCGCGCGAACGTGTTGGGGCCGCTGCACTTGCCGTTGTTGACCAGGTCCGGCGAGAACGTTGCTTCGACATCGGGACCGTTGAACACGTCGGCATTGGCCGGGATCGAGTTGATCGAGTTCTGCCAGGTCGCATATTGCTTGCCGTCCTTGCTGAACTTGACCACGCCGGAGTTGGCGAACGGGCGCTGGGTGGCGTTCAGTGCCTTGCTCTGGTCGTGGCTGTACGCCAGCATGACGTTGAAACCGTCGCTATCATAGTTGCCGAAGCCTTTGGTGATCGAGACGTTGGCGCTCTGGCCGCCTTTATGTTGCGGGCGGTTGTAAGTGGCGTCGATGTTCAGGTCGTTCTGGTTTTTCTTCAGGATGAAGTTGACCACGCCGGCGATGGCGTCCGAGCCGTACAGCGTGGAGGCGCCGTCGGTCAGGATCTCGACGCGCTCAACCGCTGCCAGCGGGATCGATGCCAGGTTGACGGCGCTGCCGGTGCCATAAGGCGCCATGCGCTTGCCGTTCAGCAGCACCAGGGTATAGTCGGTACCGATCGAGTGCACCGATGCGCTCTGCACGCCGCCGCCGCCGCCGTTGATGGAAGCGGACGAGGTGATCATGCCCTGCATCGAAGGCAGCAGGGCAACCAGGTCGGCCACGTTCTGCACGCCGGTTTGATCGATGTCCTTGCGGCTCAGGGTTTGGATCGGCAACGCACCCTCTTGGGCAATGCGTTTGATCGACGAACCGGTAATTTCAACGCGCTGGATGGCAGCGTCAGTTTGCTGGGCGAAAACTGGTGCACAGACTCCGGCTGCCAGCAAGCCGCTGGCGCAGGCCAGGCGGATTGCATACGACAGGCTGTTCTCTTTCATCATAATTCTTTGATCTCCCAGAAGGTGGACTGTTCTTTGCATTTGCGCAAAACCTAGCAATAGGCTGCTAGTACTTTCTTGCAAGTGTTCTCGTCTTGCAATCTTTTCGATACAAAAAGCCACAGACTGTTACGAAAGCGCAACAATGGCTGGCTCCAGGCGTGTGGGAAGTTGGCCTGAGATGAAGATCTTTACTGTAGTTGGAAGGATTTGGCTCCTTTTTGCCAGAAAGGCGCAATCGCTCTGCTACTGAATATTTCTTATTGTAACTATTCAGAAACATGCGCCTTGTGTACACAACTTGCGGCAGGGGTGAAAAAAAACGGCACCGAAGTGCCGTTTTGGGAGTGCTTCAAGCCTCGTGGCTTAGAAGAACTTGTACTGCGCGCCGAGCTTGAAGTAGCGGCCAATGGCGCCGGAAGCGTCCATCGGGTTGTAGCTCATGCCGCCGTAGGTCAGTGGGTCCAGCGGCGCGATCTTGTCGGTCACGTTGTTGATCGAAGCGAACACCGTGAACTGCTGGTTCACGTTGTAGCGCGCCGACAGGTCCAGGGTGGTGAACGAGGCGATCTTGCAGCCGTTGGTGCCCGGCTGGCCGTTGGCCAGGGTGGAGGCGCAAGGATCACCGGCGAACTTGACGTTCTCCATGCTATCGCGGTAGTTGACGATACCGGCAACGTTCCAGTCACGGAAGTCCCAAGATGCGTTCAGGTTCATCTTGTTCTTAGGCGTGCCGGCGCAGTTTGAAGTGTCGCAGTTGCCGTGGGTGCCGTTGAACTGGTACACGGTAGTGGCGGACTCGTGACGCTTCCAGGTCGCGGTATGGGTCCATACGAAGCCCACAGTTGCGCGGCCGTACTCGCCCAGGCGGATGCGCTGCTTGACATCCAGGTCCACGCCGCTGACTTCGGTGAAGCTGGAGTTGCGGTACGGCGCCTGTGTCAGCACCAGGGTGCCCGAATTCGGGATCACGACGCCGTTGACGACCAGGTTGTTGTCGTTGCGGATGGCGGTTGGCAGGGCAGCTGCTTCGTTGTATGGCAGCGGGTTGATCTCGTTGCTACGCTTGATCTTCCACGCATCGAGCGCCAGGCTGGTGCCGTCGAACGGGTCCCACACGATGCCCAGGGTCGAGCCCTTGGAGGTTTCAGGTTTCAGGGCAGAGGAGCCAACCTTCACAGCTGCAACCGGAATGCCGCAGTCGGTCGAGGTAGCACCGCCAGGTGCCGGCGTTTTGCCGTTCGGGCAGCGGATTGGATCGGTAACGGTGGAAGTGCCGGTCGATTGCGACAGCGGGGAACCTTCCGCTGGGCCAGGAGCACGGAAGCCTTCGGTGTAAGTACCGCGCAGGGCGAAGGACTTGACCGGGGTCCATTTGAAGCCGGCTTTAGGCGTAGTGGAATTGAAACTGTCGTACTTGTCGTAACGTACGGCAGCGCTCAGTTCCAGGCCTTTCAGCACCGGGGCGGCCAGTTCGAGGAAGACTGCCGATACCTTGTTGTCGCCGAAGGCTGCAACGTAGGAAGAGTTGATCGAACCGTCGATCGAGCCGGACAGCGACGGGTTTTCCAGCTTTTCACGGCGGTGTTCGGCGCCGACTGCCAGGCCCAGGTTGCCGCCTGGCAGGGCGAACAGTTCACGCGAAGCGTGGAAGTCGATCACGTCCAGCTTGGTGGTCGAATCCGAGGTCGCGTTGGTGACCAGGGCAGAGTACAGGGCAGCCGAGTTCTTGGACGCTTCGGTGCCGATGTAGTACCAGCCGTACTGGGTCGGATCGCGCATTGCCGTGCGCAGCACGTTCAGGTTCAGCATATTGCTGTAGTCCAGGTGCAGCTTGGACTTGGAGTGGGTCAGGCCAGCGTCGTAGTCCCAGCCGGCGACCGCGCCTTTGATTCCCACCACGAATCGATTGAACTCGTTGTTGGCCGAGCGGGTGCTTGGGCCGATATCAAACGCGGTGTAGCGCACGCGGGTCGCCACGCCATATGGGTTCTGCGGGTGGTTTGCGCCCATCAATGCCAGCGCGCCGTAGTTGACGAAACCCAGCGGGTTGGCGGCATTCGGCGGGAAAGCCACCGTTGGCGTGATCGATGGCGGCGTCATGGTGAAGGCGGTATCGCGCTTCGAGTAGCCGGCTTCAGCGTACACCTGGGTGTCGCCATTGACCTGCCAGGTGCCGCGCGTGTACAGGTTGACCGATTCGATCTCCGGCTGCATGTCGCGGAACTGATCCTGATGCCACAGGCAGCCGCCGTTGGCGCCGGTCTGGTCCTTGGTGGCGCTCAGGGTGGAGCAGCCAGGCAGGCCGACGTAATCCAGGGTGGCCGGATTGCGGATCGCGCCGGCTGGACCAGCCGAAGCGTTGTTGTTGCCGGCGATGTAGCCGCCGGCGAACTGGGTGCCGACCGGGAAGCCGTACGGACGCAGGTCGCCCTTGCCGATGTGGCCGCGGTCCTTGCGGTCGCTGTTCTTGATACGGTCCGAATCCGTGAACTCGGCATTGACCACCCAGTTGTACTTGTCTTCGTCCAGGTTGCCCAGCCCGTAGGTGATGGAAGCCTTGTTCTGCTTGCCGTCGTCGTAGCGCGACCAGCCGGTATCACCCTTGACTTGCAGGCCCTCGAAGTCCTTGCGCAGGATGATGTTGACCACGCCGGCGATTGCGTCTGCGCCGTAGGTGGAGGAAGCGCCGTCTTTCAGGATTTCAATGCGCTCGACGATCTGCATCGGCACCGTGGACAGGTCGGTAAAGCTCTTCTGGCCGTCGTCGGCACGTGCGAATGGGGCCATGCGGCGGCCGTTCAACAGTACCAGGGTCGACGTCGCACCGAGGCCGCGCAGGGAAATCGCGGTGGAGCCAGCAGCGAAGCCGTTGCCGAAACCAGTCGGCAGCGAACCGGCGCCGTCAACGGTCAGGGTCTGCAGGTATTCGGCCACGGTTGCCTTGCCGGACTTCATCAAGTCTTCCTTGCTGATGACCTGGATGGGCGATGCAGTTTCCTGGGTCGCACGCTTGATGCTCGAGCCGGTCACTTCCACGCGCTGCATTGGCGCCGGGGCTTCCTGCGCAAAGACAGGGGCGGCTATGGTGGCCAGCATACCGCCGGCGCAAACCAGCCGTACGGAACGAGCCATGATTTTTTCCATCATGTTTGCTATCTCCAAAAATTTGGAATAAAAAGACGAGCTACAGCTTTTGACTACTGCTTCGGCGCTCCCATTGGAAGGAACCATCTATGTGATTCCTCGGGGAAAGATGAGAGCATTTGGACTAATATTGCGTCAATTAAAAACTGGCCAACGATACAATTTTGAGAAGATCCGTCTCATTTATGAAACGATAGCAAGTGAACCAGTTATAGATTGATTACCGAGGATGATTTCATTTTTAATACGTCGCATCTGGCAAATGGCGCCGACACTGCTGGGTGTTGTGTTACTGGTGTTCGTGCTGTTCAACTGGGTAGGTGGCGATCCTGCCTATATCCTGGCCGGCAAGATGTCCGACGCCGCCAGCATCGACAATATTCGCCGCCAACTTGGCGTGGACCAGCCCTGGTACGTTCAGCTGGGAATTTTCCTGAAGCAGATCGCGACTTTCGATTTTGGCCAGAGCTGGGCCACCGGGGAAGCGGTATCGGACATCATCACTTCCCGCCTGGGGCCTTCGCTGACCGTGCTGGTGCCGCTGACCTTGCTAGAAACCGTGCTGGGCATTGCACTGGCCCTGGCGGTGGCCTTCGTGCGCGGTTCGCTGGCCGACCGCGCCGTGATGGTCGCTTGCACGGTAGGCATGTCGATCTCCATCCTGGTCTATATCATCGTGTTCCAGTATTGGCTGGCCTACAAGGCGGGCTGGTTCCCGGTGCAGGGCTGGGGTGCCGGCTTGCCGGAGAACCTGCGCTTCGCAGCGCTGCCCATCCTGATCGGGCTGGCTGTGTCGCTGGCGCCGACCTTGCGCCTGTACCGCAGCTTCGTGCTGGACGAAGTCGGGCAGGATTACGTGCGCACGGCGCGCGCCAAGGGCTTGCCCGAGCGGCGCGTGATGTGGCTGCATGTGCTGCGCAATGCGGCGATCCCGATCATTACCCACGTGATGGCGAATTTGCCAGCCATGCTGATCGGCGCCTTCCTGCTGGAGCGCTTCTTCGGCATCCCGGGCATCGGGCGCGAAGTGATCCTGGCGGTGGAGCGTTCCGATTTCCCCGTGATCAAGGCGATTACCGTCTACGTAGCCGTGGCGACCATGGTGTTCAACCTGCTGACCGATCTGCTGTACCAGGCTGTCGATCCGCGCGTACAGCTCAAGTAAGAAGGACAGCGCATGCATGCCATTCATGACTCGGCCGGACTGTGGACCCTGGCCTGGCGCCGCCTGCGGGCAGACCGGCTTGCCATGGCGGCGCTGGCGGTCGTAGCCGGCTTCCTGCTCCTGCTCGCAGCTTCCGCCAGCGGCATCGTAGCAGCCGACTGGGAAGAGGAGGTTGCGCTCAACTATGCGCCGCCGACATTTGCTGCGCCGCCTGCGGTGCAGGTGGCGCACGATGCCGCCGCCGGGACCGACAACGCCGGCAGCGCAGCGCCACCCCCCAATGAATTCGACCCGCTGGCGGAAGACCTGCGTGAGCTGCGCGCCACCTTGGGCAAAGCGGTCGCCGAGCCCGCTGCAGGACGGGCTCCGAGCCTGCCGTTCGGCGCTGACAAATGGGGCCACGACATCATCAGGAAAACCATCAAGGGCGGCGAAACCTCGATCGTGGTCGGCCTGGCTGCGGCCACGCTGGCAGTTGGCCTGGGCACGTTTTTCGGCGCCGTTTCCGGCTTTTACGGCGGCGTGGTGGACGATTTCTTGAACTGGTTCTACAACGTCTTTACCTCGATCCCCTCGATCCTGATGATCCTGACCGTGGCCGCCGTGCTGCAGCAGAAAGGTGTGCTGACCATAGTCCTGATCCTTGGATTGACCGGCTGGACCGGCCCATACCGCCTGATCCGCGCCGAATACATCAAGCACAAGGCGCGCGAATACGTGCTGGCTGCCGACGCCATCGGCGCTTCGGCCTGGCGCAAGATGTTCAGCCACATCTTCCCGAATGTCAGCCACGTGGCCCTGGTGCAGCTGTCGATCCTGGTGGTGGGCTTCATCAAGGCCGAAGTGATCCTGTCCTTCCTTGGCTTTGGTGTGCCGGTCGGCGTGGTGAGCTGGGGCTCCATGCTGAACGAGGCCCAGAATGAACTCGTTCTCGGCAAATGGTGGCAGCTGACTGCTGCCGCCAGCGCCATGGCCTTGCTGGTCACGGCCTTCTCCCTGTTTGCCGACGCCCTGCGCGACGCGCTCGACCCCAAGGTGAAATGACATGCTGCTACAGGTCCGCAACTTGCGTATCCGCTTCCGTACCGACAAAAAGAACACTGTCGAGGCGGTGAAGGGCATTTCCTTCGACATCCCGCATGACCGTACGGTCGCCCTGGTGGGCGAGTCGGGCAGCGGCAAGTCGGTCAGCTCGCTGGCTGTCATGGGCCTGCTGCCGCCGCAAACGACCCTCATCGACCAGCAAAGCAGCGTGCTGTTCGAGGGCCGCGAAGTGCTGCACCAGCCGGCACGTGAACGCCGCGCCATGTGCGGCAGGGATATTGCGATAATTTTCCAGGAACCGATGTCCTCGCTGAACCCCGTGTTCACGGTCGGCTTCCAGGTCGGCGAAGTGCTGCGCCTGCATATGGGCATGGACCGGCGCAGCGCCCGCGCCCGCACGCTGGAGTTGCTGGAAGAGGTGGGCATCCCCGATCCGCCGGCCAGGATCGACGCCTATCCGAGCCAGTTGTCGGGCGGCCAGCAGCAAAGGGTGATGATCGCCATGGCGATAGCCTGCAGGCCCAAGCTGCTGATCGCCGACGAGCCCACTACCGCACTGGATGTCACGATCCAGAAGCAGATCATGGAACTGATTGCCGGGCTGCAGAAGAAACACCGGATGTCGGTGCTGTTCATCACCCACGACCTGGGCCTGGTGGCGGAAATTGCCGATGACGTGATCGTGATGCGGCACGGCGAAGTGCGCGAAACTGGCGATGCGCGTGCGGTGTTCGCCGATCCGAAAGACCTGTACACGCGCGCGCTGCTGCACTGCCGGCCATCGCTCGACGCGCGCCCGGTGCGCCTGCCGGTGATCAGCGACTACATGGAAGGGCGCTTCGGCGCTGCCGTGCAGCAGGCGCAGCGCGCGCGCGGCAGCGCTCCGGGCGATGAGATCGTGCTGGACGTGCGGGGCCTGAAAAAGAGCTTCTGGCTGCGCGAAGGCCTGTTCGGCAAGCGCGAATTCCAGGCTGTCAAGGACGTCTCGTTCACGCTGGCGCGCGGCAAGACACTGGGCGTGGTCGGCGAATCGGGCAGCGGCAAGTCCACGCTCGGCCTGACGCTGCTGCGCCTGCACCAGGCCAGCGGCGGCAGCGCCCTGTTCAAGGGGCGTGACCTGCTGGCGATGAGCGACAAGGAGTTCCGCCCGTTCAAGCGCCGCATCCAGATCATTTTCCAGAACCCGTATGCCTCGCTGAACCCGCGCTTTACCGTGGGCCAGATCCTGCTGGAACCGATGCGGCTGCACGGCATCGGCGCCGACGACGCCCAGCGGGTAGAGCTGGCGCTGGCGCTGCTGGAGCGGGTAGGGTTGCCTCAGCAAGCCTACCATCGCTATCCGCACGAATTCTCCGGCGGCCAGCGGCAGCGCATTGCCATCGCGCGCTGCCTGACCATGAAGCCGGAAATCCTGGTATGCGACGAGTCGGTATCGGCGCTGGACGTGTCGGTGCAGGCCCAGGTGCTGAACCTGCTGCAGGACCTGCAGGACGAATTCGGCCTGTCCTATATTTTCATCTCGCACGACCTGTCGGTGGTCAGGTACATTTCCGACCAGGTGATGGTGATGCATAAGGGTGAAGTGGTGGAAATGGCCGACTCGGACGAACTGTATCGCAACCCGCGGCACCCCTACACGCGCTCGCTGCTGGCGGCTATCCCCAGGGCTGCTTGATCGCCCCCAGCAAAGCTGGCACACTGGTCATTCGCGCCGCATACCGCGGCGCCCCGGCCGGAGCAGGTCTTTGCGTTCGAACAAAGTTGCCTCCATCGCATTATTGGTCAGCGTGGCGTTAGCGAGCATCGTCAGCGCCGTGCTGCTGGTGTTCGCCGCTTATTCCTATTCCTCGGAGAGCAGCAAGCGCTGGCAAGAGCTGCAGCGCGTGCTGAACATCAGCGCCGACCAGTTGGCGCTGGGGGTAGCCATGCCAGCCTGGAATTTCGACGACAAGCAAGTGTTGTCCATCATGCGCGCCAGCATGAACCAGCGCGACCTGCATGCCATCGTGTTGTACGGCACGGGCAGCAAGCGTGAGCTGGTGGTGCAGCGCGGCCCCGGCGACAAACTTGAAACCAGCCTGCCGCTGGCAACCACGCCGGACATGCTGGTGGCCCAGCGCCCGGTCGTCGTCGATGGCGCCGCGATCGGCACCATCAAGGTTTTCGCAACGCCAGCCTATATGCTGCAGCAATTGCAGGACCAGCGCCGCGCCAACCTGATGGCGATCCTGGTGCTGGCCGCGGCGCTGGTCACCAGCCTGTACGGCTTGCTGTGGTTCCTGATCCTGCGGCCACTGAAGGCTGTAGGCCAGTACGTCATGGGCGATACGCCGCAAAAGGCCTGCTTCTACGGCGAACTGCGCACCCTCAAAGAGTCCATCCACAAGATGTGGGAGCTGCTCGACAGCCGCTACCGCGCGATGCGCGAGAGCGAGGAACGCCTCAGCGTTGCCACCCGCGCTGCACGCATCGGCATCTGGGACTGGGACGTGGTCTACGACGAATTGATGCAGGACGACGAGATCATGCGCCAGTACGGCCTTGGCAGCCGGCTGGGCGGCGGCAACTACAAGGCCTGGCTGGAGCGCGTGGTGCCGGAAGACCGGGAGCGCGCGCGCGCCGAAGTGGCGGCCGCCTTGAACGGCGAGCGCGACTTTTCCCTGCAATTCCGCATCCGCCGGCCTGACGGCACGCTGCGCCACTTGCGTTCAATGGCTCGCTCCTTCCGCGATGCGCAGGGCAAGGTGGTGCGCATGGTCGGCGTCAGCATCGACGTCACCGAGGCTACCGAAAGCGAGCAGGAGTTGCGGCGCCACCGCAGCCACCTGGAAGAACTGGTGAGCGAACGCACGGCAGCCCTGTCGGTAGCGGTCGCCGAAGCCCAGGCGGCCAGCCGCGCCAAGAGCGTGTTCCTGTCCACCATGAGCCATGAACTGCGTACGCCCCTGAATTCGGTGATCGGCTTTTCGCGCCTGATGGCGCATTCGACCACCATGTCGGCCGATGAAAAACGCAATATGGCGATCATCCACCGCAGCGGGCAGCATTTGCTGGCCTTGATCAACGACATCCTCGAGCTGTCGCGGATCGAGGCCGGCGGCGTCAGCTTGCACCGGGAAGCGGTCGACGTGGCGCAGCTGCTGCGCGATGTGTGCGATATGGTCGGCGAGCGTGCCGTGCAGGCCGGGGTGGCGTTGAAGATGGAATGCGGCGCCTTGCCGCGCGCGCTGATGATGGATGGCGCCAAGGTGCGCCATGTGCTGCTCAACCTGGTGACCAATGTCCTCAAGCATGCGCGCCAGGGCACGATCACGCTGTCGCTGCGGCCGACGGGCTTGCCCGGCGGGCGGCATGGCCTGGCGTTTGCAGTATGCGCGGGACAGGCTGGCATTCCAGAAGACCCCGGCCTTGGCCTGGCGATTTCGCGCCAGTACGTGCGCATCATGGGCGGCGAGCTGGAAGTCGAGCCCGGGCCGAGGCCGGGAGCGGGCACGGTATTCCGCTTTACCATCGAGGCGGAAGAGGCCGATGCCGGCGAGCCCCTGGCGCGCCTGCCGCAGCTGGCGCCGATGCACCAGGGCCGGCGCATCCTGGTGGTGGATGACGGTGTCGAGGGCCGCCACCTGTTGCGCAGCATGCTGCTGCCGGCCGGCTTCGAGGTTCAGGAGGCGTCCGATGGCATGGAGGCACTGGATGTCATCGCCAAGTCGCAGCCGGAACTGGTATTGATGGACTGGCGCCTGCCAGTGCTGGACGGGCTGGAAGCAACGCGCCGCCTGCGCGCCGATCACAGCCTGCCGCAGCCGCGCGTGGTGTTGATGGCGGCAACGGCCTTTGGCGGCGAGCGGCAACAGGCCCTGGCGGCCGGCGCCGACGACTTCCTGCACAAGCCGGTGGAACAGGACAGGCTGTTCCGGATGCTGCAGCAACAGCTGTCGCTGCAGTACGTCGAGGGAGCCCTGCCTTAGCCCTCGTTTTGCGCTACCATAGTCGAACTATGGCTAACCTAATATCCTTGTTGCAGCAGTATGGTGTCCTGATCGTCTTTGCCGTGGTGCTGGTCGAACAGATGGGGTTGCCAATTCCTGCCTATCCGGTGCTGATCGTGGCCGGTGCGCTGGCCATCGATAATGGCAATAGCGCGCCGTTTCCGGTGGTGCTGGGCGTTGCCATGCTGGCATGCCTGCTCAGCGATTTCTTCTGGTTCCGCGCCGGCCGCCGTTTTGGCAAGCGCATCCTCAAGCTGCTGTGCAAGATTTCGCTGTCGCCGGACTACTGCGTCAGCCAGACGGAAGACAACTTCCGCAAATGGGGGCCGAAGTCGATGGTGGTGGCCAAATTCATCCCCGGCTTCAACACCATTGCCCCACCGATGGCAGGCGCGCTGGGCACCGGCGTGCCCACCTTCCTCGGTTTCAGCCTACTGGGCGGCCTGCTGTGGAGCGCCACCGGACTGCTGATCGGGGCCTATTTCCATGCCGACGTGGACAAGGTGCTGGACGTGCTGTCGACCATGGGGTCGACCGCGCTGACGGTGCTGGCTATCCTGCTCGGCCTGTTCGTGCTGGCCAAGTTCATCGAGCGGCGCCGCTTCCAGAAGGCCATGCAGACCGAGCGCATCAGCATCGACGAACTGAAAGAGTTGCTCGATTCGGGCCATGATCCGGTAATGGTCGATGCCCGCAGCGCCACCGCACAATTGCTGGATCCGCCGGTGCCGGGCGCCCTGCTGGTAGGCGCCAGCGACCCGCTGGCCGTGATCAAATCCCTGCCGAAGGACCGCCACATCATCGTCTACTGCAGCTGCCCGAACGACGTCACCGCCGCCAAGGTCGCCAAGCAGCTCCACTCCCACGGCTACAAGCGCGCCAAGCCCTTGCACGGCGGCCTCGATGCCTGGAATACCGCCTTCCGCAGCGAGGGCGAATCCGCCGTGATCGCCGAACAGACCCCCGACAGCCTCACCCCCGCCGACTCCCGTCATTAATTAAAGTCGGGGTCAGGTCTGGCAATCCGCCAAAAAAGGCACGTGCGTGCCTTTTTTGGCGGATTGCCAGACCTGACCCCGACTTTTTTACGCAAGCTGGAGTAGTCATACTACCGTCGAAATATCGCGTAATGTAGTGTGTGTACCTAATTTTTACGTTTCTTGTACTCAAACTACAAAGAATTCCTTGCGTCTCGGCTAACAAATCCCTTAGGATTAAGGCTCAACTTAATCGCTTGTGCCCATGACTGCCCAGACCATCCCTGTCACGCCTGCCTTCTTCCAAAGCCCGCGCCTGCTGGCCGATGTGGGTGGGACCAATGCCCGGTTTGCCCTGGAACTGGCGCCAGGCAGGATTGAGCATATCCACGTGCTGTCCGGCGCAGCTTATGCAACGCTGGCCGATGCGCTAAGGGCTTACCTGGCGCTGCCGGATGTGGTGGCGGCTGCCGGCCTGGGCGTGCGTCATGGTGCGATTGCGATCGCCAATCCGGTCAATGGCGATTACGTCAAGATGACCAATCACCATTGGGAGTTTTCGATCGAGGCATTGCGCCTGGAAGTGGGCTTCGAGGTGCTGGTGGTGGCCAATGATTTCACCGCGCTGGCGCGCTCGCTGCCGCTGCTGGCGGATGACCAGAAGCGCCAGGTCGGTAGCGGCACGCCGCAAGCCGGCGCGCCGCTTGGCCTGATCGGCGCCGGCACCGGCCTTGGCGTGTCGGGCCTGATCCCGTCGGCAGCCGGCTGGACCGCACTGCTGAGCGAGGGCGGCCATGTCAGCTTCCCGCCGATGAATCCGGAAGAGGTGGCGATCCTGCAATACGCCTGGACCGAATTTCCGCATGTGTCGGCGGAGCGCTTGCTGTCCGGCGTCGGCATCGAACTGATTTACCGCGCGCTGGTGGCCCAGCGCGGCCATGAGGAGCCGGTACTGCCGGCGCCGGAGATTGCGCGCCGCGCGCTGACCGGCGAGTGCCCGCTGTGCGACGATGTGATTGAGCACTTCTGCACCATGCTGGGCACCATTGCCGGCAACCTCGGCGTGACACTGGGCGCGACGGGCGGCATCTATATTGGCGGCGGCATCGTGCCGCGCCTGGGCGAGCGCTTCGACCGTTCCGGCTTCCGCGCCCGTTTTGAGGAAAAAGGGCGCTTCAACAAATACCTGGCGGCGATTCCTACCTATGTGATCACTGCCGAGTACCCGGCTTTTGTTGGTGTTTCGGCAATCCTGGCCGAGCGCCTGGCCGGCTAAGCGAGCAGGCTTTTACACTTCTCCTGACTTTTATCAGGTACAATTGGCCAAGTTGGATGAAGCGGCGCCTGTCGTCCGCCTTGTTTTCGCCCTGAAAACGCTCTCCACCTGAGACTCTCGCCCCGGCGCGTAGCGGTCCGGCGCCTTCTTACTTAGTTACACAACCAAATGTAGTGTATGGATAATGCAGAGGCTAAGAAAGTCCTCGAAGCTGCGCTGCTATGCGCCCGTGAACCCTTATCGATCCACAGCCTGAAAAAGCTGTACGTCGAAACCGACGACCAGGGCAATCCGCTCGGAGCTGGGGTCGGCGCTGATACGATCAAGGAATTGCTGGAAGAGTTGCGCCAGGATTGGCAAGGGCGCGGCATTGAGGTGGTCAGCCTCTCCAGCGGCTGGCGCTTCCAGAGCCGGCCTGAAATGAAGTTGTACCTGGATCGCCTGAATCCGGAAAAACCGCAGAAATATTCGCGCGCCACGCTGGAAACGCTGGCCATCATCGCTTACCGCCAGCCGGTGACCCGCGGCGATATCGAGGAAATCCGCGGCGTTGCGGTGAACTCGCAGACGATCAAGATGCTGGAAGACCGCGGCTGGGTCGATACGGTCGGCTACCGCGATGTGCTGGGCCGCCCGGCCTTGCTGGGCACGACCAAGCAGTTCCTGGACGACCTGGGACTGGAATCGCTGTCCCAATTGCCGCCGCTGCAGCAGATCAGCGATACGCAGAATGAAAATCCGCTGGAAGTACTGGAGGCTCGCTTGACCGAGAACTTCGAGAAGGCGGCGCAGGAAGCACAAGTAGTAGAAGAGAAAGAGGCGACGCCAGACGAGGCGCCGCCGGTAACAGATGACCCGGCGCCCGATAACGTCGAGCCCTTAGCAGAAACGAATAATGAACAAGCCTGATAACTCCCCAGAAACCGGTACCCCGGCAGCCGCCGAGACCGCACCCGCCAAGCCGAAACGCCGCACCAAGGCGCAGATCGAGGCTGACAACGCTGCCGCCCTGGCGGCCGGCGAAACGCCAAAGCCCAAGCGCCGTACCAAAGCCGCGGCCGAAGCTGTGGCGGGCGAGCAGCCTGCTGCGAGCGCGGAAGCCGCTCCGGTCAAAAAGCCGCGTGCCAAGAAGGTTGTAGTGGCGGAAGCGGCACCGGTTGCGGAAGCAGCTCCAGAGCCGGCCGCACCGGCACCTGCGGGGGCAGCGCAGGCCGGCGAAAGTGGGGAAGGCCAGGGCAAGGATCGCGGCCGTGCGCCGCGCGGCCCGCGCCAGATGCGCGAACAGCGCGCACTGCGCCAGGCTGAAAAGGCTGCCGTGGCGGCACTCGGCGCCGAAGCAGTGCCTGCCGAGGGCGCCGCGCTGGCCGCCGCTGAGGGCGGCGACGGTGCGAGCCCATGGCCAAGTGCAGTCCCTGCTGAAAAGCGCCACGACAAGCATGGCAAGCACAAAGGCAAGAAGGGCAAGCACGGCAAGCAGGCGCATGGCGAAGGCCAGGGCGCGCAAGCCGGCGAAGGCGGCCAGGTTCAAGGCCAGGGCAAGGGCGGCCAGGGCAAGCAGCGCGTGCCGGGCGCCTTCGGCAACAAGATGAAGGCCAAGGACAAGTCGTCCGAAGCCGATGCGGTGTTCTCCTTCGTGACCTCCGACGCGTTCGACCGCGACGAGGGCGGTTCCGGTAAGCCGGTCAAGGCGCGCCGCGACCTGACGGCGGAAGACGATGCACCGAAGTTGCACAAAGTGCTGGCGGAAGCAGGCATGGGCTCGCGCCGCGACATGGAAGAGCTGATCATCGCCGGCCGCGTGTCGGTGAACGGCGAGCCGGCCCACATCGGCCAGCGCATCCTGCCGACCGATGCGGTCCGCATCAACGGCAAGCTGGTGCAGCGCAAGGTTTCCAAGAAGCCGCCGCGCGTGCTGGTCTACCACAAGCCGGCCGGCGAAATCGTGTCGCACGACGACCCGGATGGCCGTCCATCGGTGTTCGACCGCCTGCCGACCATGAAGACCGGCAAATGGCTGGCCGTTGGCCGCCTGGACTTCAATACCGAAGGCTTGCTGCTGTTCACCACCTCCGGTGACCTGGCGAACCGCCTGATGCACCCGCGCTACAACATCGACCGTGAATACGCGGTGCGTACCCTGGGCGAGCTGGAAGAGGGCATGCGCCAGAAACTGCTGGCCGGCGTCGAGCTGGAAGACGGCATGGCGCAGTTCACCAAGATCGCCGATGGCGGCGGTGAAGGCGTGAACAAGTGGTACCGCGTGGTGATCGGCGAAGGCCGTAACCGCGAGGTGCGCCGCATGTTCGAGGCGATCGGCCTGACTGTGTCGCGCCTGATCCGTACCCGTTACGGCGCGCTGACCTTGCCTTCGAACTTGAAGCGCGGTCGCTGGGAAGAGATGGAAGAGAATTCGGTGCGCGACCTGCTGACGGCTGTCGGCTTCAAGAAAGAAGGCAGCGCCGGCGCTGGTGCTGGCGAGGGTAAGAAGCCGCAGGGCGGTCCGGGTCAAGGCCAGGGCAAGCGTGAACGTGAGCGCGAGCCGAATGGCAACCGCATGGATGTGAGCAACAAGAATGCCGATCCTTTCCCGCAGGCGCCGCGCGGTGGCCGCAACCAGGGGCAGGGGGCGTTCTATGGTGCGCCGCGTCATGGCGGCGGCTTCACCGGATTCGGTGACCAGCAGCCGGGTGGCCGTGGCGCCGGTGGTGCTGGCGGCGGCAAGGGTAAGGGTAAAGGCAAGGGGCAGGGTAGCGGTCCTCGCCAGCCGGATCCGCTGATGACGACTTTTGGCTTCGCTGGCCAGGGCCACGGCCACGGCCAGGGGCAGCAGCGCCGCGGCGGGCACCAGCCGCGCGGCGGGGCTTCGGACCATGGCATGCCGCGCCGCCGTAAGGGCTAAAACCGGTAAACCGGTGTCTGACCCGCAGGGTCAGACACCTGCCCAGCCAGCGGCAGTAGCGTACAAGTGTCTGCCCCCCGCGGGTCGGACGGGGCGGCCGTCCGACTGCAGTGCCGGTTTAAGGTGTTGGTTTTTGAGCACCTTCCTATTGTTACACCCTCGTCCGATGTGGTATGCGGCATTGCAGCGAAGTCAATAAGGCGCTATAATGAGCAGCCTAGTTAAAGTTCTTCGCAGGTATTTTTGCCGAGAGTGCTTTCATCTGGCTGCAGTAACGAAAGATGGGCAGTTGCCCATTTTTTTTTGGTTGAATCGTTTTAAGTATCTGGAGATTTCTTTTGCAACTGCCTGAATTGATTGAAAAAACCGTCGCTGGCCTCGGCTACGACCTGGTCGATTTCGAACGGGCCGAACGCGGACTGCTGCGTGTTTATATCGACTTCACGGCGGAAGATGCAGAAGAAAAGGGCCCGATCACGGTTGAAGACTGCGCCACGGTGAGCCACCAACTGTCGCACGTGCTGACGGTCGAGAACGTTCCTTACGAACGCCTCGAAATTTCGTCGCCTGGCCTGGACCGTCCGCTGCGCAAGTTCAGCGACTTCGTCCGCTTTGCCGGCTCCGAAGCGATCGTCAAGCTGCGCATGGCCATTCCAGGCACTGCAAATCGCAAGTCCTACCAGGGCATCCTGACGGAGCCTGAAGGCGATCAACTGGGTATTGAATTTGAAGGTAAAGAAGGTCCTGCGGTGCTGAATTTCACGCTCGCGGACATTGACAAGGCACGCTTGGTGCCGCAGGTGAATTTTGGGAGCCGCAAAGCATGAGTCGCGAAGTATTGTTATTGGTTGATGCGCTGGCGCGCGAAAAGAACGTCGACAAGGAAGTCGTGTTCGGCGCGCTCGAGTTCGCACTGGCGCAAGCCACGAAGAAGCGCTATGAAGGCGAAGTGGATATTCGCGTTTCGATCGACCGTGAAAGCGGCGAGTTCGAGTCCTTCCGCCGCTGGCACGTAGTGCCGGACGAAGCCGGCCTGCAACTGCCTGACCAGGAAGTGCTGCTGTTCGAAGCGAAAGAGCAGATCCCTGACATCGAAGTCGATGAATACATCGAAGAGCCGATCGAATCCGTGGAATTCGGCCGCCGCTTCGCCCAGGACACTAAGCAAGTGGTCCTGCAGCGCGTGCGCGATGCTGAACGCGAGCAGATCCTGCAAGACTTCCTGGAGCGCGGCGACGCGCTGGTCACCGGCACCATCAAGCGCATGGAACGCGGCGATGCGATCGTCGAATCCGGCAAGATCGAAGCCCGTCTGCCGCGCGACCAGATGATCCCGAAGGAAAACCTGCGTATCGGCGACCGCGTGCGTGCCTACATCCTGCGCGTTGACCGCAATATGCGCGGCCCGCAAGTGATCCTGTCGCGCACCGCGCCAGAGTTCATCATGAAGCTGTTCGAACTGGAAGTGCCGGAAATCGAACAAGGCATGCTGGAGATTAAATCCGCTGCGCGCGACGCCGGCGTGCGCGCCAAGATCGCCGTGCACACCAACGACAAGCGCATCGACCCGATCGGTACCTGCGTCGGCATGCGCGGTTCGCGCGTGCAGGCCGTGACCGGCGAGCTGGGCGGCGAGCGCGTGGACATCGTGCTGTGGTCGGAAGATCCAGCGCAATTCGTGATCGGCGCGCTGGCACCTGCCAACGTGTCCTCGATCATGGTTGACGAAGACAAGCACGCGATGGACGTGGTGGTTGACGAAGAAAACCTGGCAATCGCCATCGGCCGCTCCGGCCAGAACGTGCGCCTGGCTTCCGAGCTGACCGGCTGGAAGATCAACATCATGACCGCGGAAGAATCGGCCGACAAGCTGGCGACCGAAACCGCTGCAGTGCGCGCACTGTTCATGGAAAAGCTGGATGTGGACCAGGAAGTGGCCGACATCCTGGTGGAAGAAGGCTTCAGCAGCCTGGAAGAAATCGCCTACGTGCCGATTTCCGAGATGCTGGACATCGAAGCGTTCGACGAAGACACCGTCAACGAGCTGCGTACCCGTGCCCGCGACGCCCTGGTGACCGAAGCCATCGCTTCGGAAGAAGGCCTGGAAGGCATGGAAGAGCAGCTGGTTGGCCTGGAAGGCATGGACCGCGTCACCGCGGGCAAGCTGGGCCTCGCAGGCATCAAGACCCTGGCGCAATTTGCCGGTCTGGCCTATGACGAGTTCGGCGCCATCCTGGCATTGTCGAGCGACCGCGCGCGTGAACTGATTTCGAATGAGTTTGAGAATGTGACCGACGATGAAATGAAGCTGGTCGACGGTAAGTACGATGATCGCGCCAAGGCCCTGCAAGCCAAGGCCTGGGCATCGTCCGAAGCGGCCAAGGCCTAAAGAATGGCCTGAACAGCAGTAGCAGCTTTATTTATCATCGAGACACATAGAAAAGAGGACTGAATGGCGAGTAACAACGTAGCCCAATTTGCCACCGAACTGAAGATGCCTGCAGATTTGCTGCTGTCGCAGCTGAAGTCTGCTGGCGTCGAAAAGAGTTCGGCGTCAGATCCATTGTCAAAAGATGATAAGGACAAGCTGCTGGAACACCTGCGCCGTACCCACGGCGCAGGAGCAGAGCCGGGCGAAAAGAAAAAGATCACCCTGACTCGTAAAGAGACCACGGAGATCAAGCAGGCCGACGCCTCCGGCAAGGCCCGCACCATCCAGGTCGAAGTGCGCAAGAAGCGCACCTTCGTCCAGCGCGACGACGTGGTGACCACCACCGCCGCCAAGCCGGCCGCGCCGGTGATCGACGCTGCCGAACAGGCGCGCCGTGAAGAAGAAGCACGCCGCCAGGCCGAGCTGATCGCCCGCCAGGAAGCGGAGCTGAAAGAGAAACAGGAACGCCTGGCCAAGCTCGACGAGGAAAAGGCTGCCCAGGCCAAAGCCGCCGAAGAGGAAGCCAAGCGCGTAGCGGAAGAACAGTCCAAGAAAGCTGCAGCCGACAAGGCCGCCGCCGAAAAGGCCGCTGCTGCCGCTGCTGCCGGCGCCGCGCAGAAAGCCGCTGCCGAAGAAGAAGAGAAGAAGCGCCTGGCCGATGCCGAAGAGTCCAAGCGCAAGCACGAAATCGCCGCCAAGGAAGCCGCCGAGCGCGCCGAAGCGACCGAACGTGCCCGTAAAGCTGTTGCAGACGAAGTGGCCCAGATCAAGCTGATGATGAGCCAGCCGCGTCGCGTCATGAAGGCTCCTGAGCCGGCTCCGGCCGCTGCTGCAGCCAAGCCGAAAGTCGCCGAAGGCACCCTGCACAAGCCAGCCGACAAGAAGCCTGCCGCTACCGCAGCAGCTCCAGCCGGCGACAAGAAAGAAGGCAAGCCAGGCGACAAGAAATCCATCAAGTCGGCCAACGTGGCTTCGACCTGGCAGGATGAAAAGCGCCGTGGCGCCCCGGGCGGCGGTGCAGGCAAAGGCCGCGGTGGCAACACCGGCGCCAATGCAGGCGGCCGTGACGGCTGGCGTGCAGGCGGCAAGGGCGGTCGCCGCGGCGGTCATCATGACGATCGCGAAACCAACTTCCAGCAGCCGACCGAGGCGATCGTGCATGACGTGCACGTGCCGGAAACCATCACCGTGGCCGAACTGGCGCACAAGATGGCGGTCAAGGCATCCGAAGTCATCAAGCAGCTGATGAAGCTGGGCCAGATGTGCACCATCAACCAGGTGCTGGACCAGGAAACCGCGATGATCGTGGTGGAAGAGATGGGCCACAAGGCCTTCGCTGCTGCCGTCGACGATCCGGAAGCGCTGCTGGCCGACCAGGGCGAGCACGCCGAATACGAAGCAACCCCGCGTGCACCAGTGGTGACCGTGATGGGCCACGTCGACCACGGCAAGACCTCGTTGCTGGACTACATCCGCCGCGCCAAAGTCGCGTCGGGCGAAGCCGGCGGCATTACCCAGCACATAGGCGCTTACCACGTGGAAACCCCGCGCGGCATCATCACCTTCCTGGATACCCCGGGTCACGAAGCCTTCACGGCCATGCGTGCCCGCGGTGCGAAAGCAACCGACATCGTCATCCTGGTGGTGGCGGCCGACGACGGCGTGATGCCGCAGACGAAGGAAGCAATCGCCCACGCCAAGGCAGCAGGCGTGCCGCTGGTGGTGGCGATCAATAAGATCGACAAACCAGGCGGCAACGTTGACCGCGTGACCCAGGAGCTGGTGGCCGAACAGGTGGTGCCGGAAGAATACGGCGGCGATTCGCCGTTCGTGCCGGTGTCCGCCAAGACCGGCCAGGGCATCGACGACCTGCTGGAGCAAGTGCTGCTGCAAGCCGAAGTGCTGGAACTGAAAGCCCCGGTGGAAGCGCCTGCGCGCGGCCTGGTGGTGGAAGCTCGCCTGGACAAGGGCCGTGGTCCTGTGGCCACCATCCTGGTGCAATCTGGCACCCTGCGCCGCGGCGACGTGGTGCTGGCAGGTTCGTCCTTCGGCCGCGTCCGTGCGATGCTGGACGAGAACGGCAAGTCGATCGCGGAAGCAGGTCCTTCCATCCCAGTGGAGATCCAGGGCCTGACCGAAGTGCCGGCCGCCGGTGAAGAAGCGATGGTCATGGCTGACGAGCGTAAGGCCCGTGAGATCGGCCTGTTCCGCCAAGGTAAGTTCCGCGACGTGAAGCTGGCCAAGCAGCAAGCCGCGAAGCTGGAAAACATGTTCGACCAGATGGCCGAAGGCGAAGTGAAGAATCTGCCGCTGATCATCAAGACCGACGTGCAAGGCTCGCAGGAAGCGCTGGTTGGCTCGCTGCAGAAGCTGTCGACCTCCGAAGTGCGCGTACAGATCGTGCACGCAGCGGTGGGCGGCATCTCGGAATCGGACGTCAACCTGGCGACCGCCTCCAAGGCAGTCATCATCGGCTTCAACGCCCGTGCCGATGCACAGGCGCGCAAGCTGGCCGAGACCAACGGCGTCGACATCCGCTACTACAACATCATTTACGATGCGATCGAAGAGGTCAAAGCGGCGCTGTCGGGCATGCTGGCGCCGGAGAAGCGCGAACACGTTACCGGCCAGGTCGAGATTCGCCAGGTCATCCACGTCTCCAAGGTCGGCGCGATTGCGGGCTGCCTGGTTACCGATGGCGTAGTCAAGCGTTCGTCTTCCGTCCGCCTGCTGCGCAACAACATCGTGGTGTGGACCGGCGAGATCGACTCGCTCAAGCGCTTCAAGGACGATGCGAAGGAAGTTCGCGCCGGCCTGGAGTGCGGCCTGAACCTGAAGGGCTACAACGACATCGTCGTAGGCGACGTGCTCGAAGTGTTCGAAGTGCAGGAGATCGCCCGTACCCTGTAACAGCAGGACGGCGCGATACACGGCGGGTGCTTCCCGCCTCGCGAGAGCGGGGCAGGGCACCCGCCTTTTAGTTTTATGAAAACCGGCAAACCGATGCCCGACCCGCAGGGTCAGGCACCTGGCCCACGGCAGCCGCGTATCGGTGTCTGACCCTGCGGGTCAGACACAGGTTTACCGGTTTAAAAGGAAAGAAAATCATGGCAAAACACAGCAAATCCATCCCCCAGCGCGGCCTGCGCGTGGCGGATCAAATCCAGAAAGACCTGTCCGAGCTGATCGCCTTCGAAGTGAAGGACCCGCGCGTCGGAATGATTACCCTGTCCGAAGTGCAGCTGACGCCCGACTATGCGCATGCGAAAGTCTTCTTCACCACCCTGAAGGACGATCCCGAGTCGATCAAGAACACCCTGGCCGGCCTGGCCGCCGCCGCCGGCTACCTGCGCAACCAGCTGGGCAAGCGCCTGCACATCCACACCTTGCCGCAGCTGCACTTCCTGCACGACATGTCCGCCTCGCGCGGCATGGCGATGTCCGCCCTGATCGACAAGGCCAACGCCACCCGCGCCGCCGACTTCGAAGAAGACAAAGACGAAGAATGACCGAAGCACGTGTAAAGCGCGTGCGCGACGCTGTGAACGGCGTGCTGCTGCTCGATAAGCCGGTTGGCCTGTCCAGCAACGACGCCCTGATCAAGGCCAAGCGCTTCATGAACGCGAAAAAAGCCGGCCACACCGGCACGCTCGACCCGTTTGCCACCGGCCTGCTGCCGCTGTGCTTCGGCGAAGCGACCAAGTTCTCGCAAGACCTGCTGGAAGCCGACAAGACCTACCTGGCCACCGTGCACCTTGGCGTGCGCACCGACACCGGCGACACCGAAGGCCAGGTGCTGGAAACGCGCGACGTCGGCGCGACGCTGGCAGACATTGAAGCCGTGCTGCCCCGTTTCCGCGGCCCGATCAAGCAAGTACCGCCGATGTACTCCGCGCTCAAGCGCGATGGCAAGGCCTTGTACGAATACGCCCGCGAAGGCATTACGCTTGAGCGCGAGGCGCGCGACGTGGTGATCCACAAGCTGGAAATCGTCGGCTATGAGGCGCCGTTCCTGCGCATTGAAGTCACCTGCAGCAAAGGCACTTACATCCGCGTGCTGGGCGAAGACATCGGCGCCGCCCTGGGCTGCGGTGCGCACCTGAATGCCCTGCGCCGTACGCAAGTCGGCGCGCTGACCACCGACAAGATGGTCGCGCTGGAAGACCTGGCCGCCCACGCTGCGCCACGCGAGCTGCTGGCGCCAGTGGACGCTCTGCTGTCCTCTTTCCCGCGCATCTTGCTGAACGCCGACCTTGCGAAACGCTTCCTGCACGGCCAACGCCTGCCGCTCGGCAAAGAGCCGAGCATTGCCGTCCCCACGCCATACGAGGGCCGGGTGCGCATTTACGATGAAGCCGGCCGCCTGCTCGGCACTGGCATCTTCGGCGAATATGCCATCCTGGCGCCGGAGCGCTTGATCGCAGCTGCGTGAAGGCGTACTTTGAACTCGGCGCACCTGACGGCCTCCGCTCCAGGTTTCTCGCCGATGCCGCCGAATTCGAAAGCTGGCTTCTTGACCTGGCAGGAGAACTATCCGGCGAATATCCGCCTGCGGCGCTGGCCAAGCTTGCGGACATTTCACTGCGCGGCGCTGCAGCGCTGAAGACTGCCCATCTGGACGAAGCATGCCTGATCGACCGCCTCATGCACGATTACTGGATCTTCTGCACCATGACCGCCCGGCATGGAGAGCAGGACGTCACGCCGGCGACCGGGCATTGCTACCCGATGGAGCTCGCGCGGGTCCTGCCGGCTGCCAGCCCCGAAGTGTGCGAATACTATCGGCGCCTGTTCGCGGGCAACACGCTGGCTGAGTGCAGCGGCCATACTTTTCGATCGGCAGACGGCGTGTTCCGCTGGTCCTGGCTCTTGCCGCATGAGGTGGCGGATTTTTGCGACAGGTTGCAGGACCATGCACATTCCGAAAGCGAAGATGCAGTACGCGAGACTCTCGCGCTACTCCGTATGGCAAAGGACGAGCGAAGCAGTCTGCTGATTTCGATTGCCTGAGCGCCCAGGTTTTTTGCCACTTGTCCCCGCATAGCGCCGTTCGGCCCCTTTTTTTCCAGGCTCAAGGAAGAGGTCCGAGAATGAACCACCAATTCATTCGAAAGGCTCACCATGAAACTGCTGAAGCTTGCCAGCCTGGCCGTGCTGGCTTCCCTCGCCGCCCAGGCCGGCGCCGCTGCGCCGCGCATCCAGGATGACCTGTACCGGGCCGTCAACGGCGCCTGGATCGAGACCACCACTATTCCCGCCAGCCGCACCGAGTCCTACGGTGCGGAGCTGCCCGATATCGTCGATCAACGCGTGCGCGAAATCGTCGAGGAGCTGTCCGCGCGGCCGCAGCGCGCGGGCAGCATTGAGCGCAAGATCGGCAGCTACTACGCGGCCTACCTGGATACCGGACGGATTGAAAAGGCAGGCTTGGCGCCGGTCCGGCCCTTGTTGGCCGAGATTGACGCGATTGGCAATCGCCGTGAGCTGGCCCGGTGGATGGGACGGGCGCAGGGACGCATCGAGACGCCGCTGTGGCTGTGGGGCGGCTTTGCCGACTTCAAGGATCCGACGCTGAACCGCGTCATGATGTGGCAAGGCGGGCTTGGCTTGCCGAGCCGGGATTACTATCTGTCGCCGGACGACGTTCCGATGGCGAAAGCGCGCGCGGCCTACCGCGAGTACCTTGCGGCGCTGGCGGCGCTGGCGGGCCAGCCGCAGCCCGCAGCGATGGCTGCACGCGTGTTGGCGCTTGAACAGCGCATTGCTGCAGTCCAGCTTCCGCTGGCGCAGGCGCGCGATCCGGCGCTGATGCACAACCCGATGAACGCGGGCGAGCTGCTGCGGCATGCGCCCGGCATCGACTGGCCGGCCTTCATGCGCGCCGCCAGCATGCCCGTGGACGAGGCGGTAACGGTGGCGCAGCTTGCGCCGGCCAAGGCCATTGCCGCGCTGTTCGCCGCAGTTCCCCTGGACGACTGGAAGATGTACTTCAAGCTGCGCAGCCTGGACGAAGCGGCACCGGTATTGCCGAAGGCTTTTCGCGACGCCAGGTTTGCTTTCAGGGGCAGGGCCCTTGGCGGCCTGGGCGCTGAAGCGCCGCGTGCCGAAAGCGCGATCATCGAGCTCAGCACGGCCTTGAGCGAACCGTTAAGCAAAGTGTATGTCGAACGCCATTTCCCGGCTGCGCACAAGGCGCGCGTGAGCGCCATGGTCGATCACCTGCTGGGCGCCTATAGCGAGGTGATTGCCGACAGCAGCTGGATGTCCGCGGCGACACGTGAGCAGGCATTGGCCAAACTGTCCAAATACCAGGCCAAGATCGGGTATCCGGAGCAGTGGCGCGATTATGCCGGGCTTGTCGTGCGTGACGGCGATGCCCTTGGCAACCGTCACCGAGCGCGTCGTTTCGAGTGGGAATACAAGGCGGCGCAGGCGGGCAAACCGATGGACCGCAGCGCATGGGCAATGTCCCCGATTGCCGTCAACGCTTTCTACGATCCGATGCTGAACGAAATCAACTTGCCGGCCGGCCTGCTGCAGGCGCCCTTGTTCGACATGGCAGCGGACGATGCGGCCAACTACGGCGGTATCGGGGTCCAGATTGCCCATGAGATCAGCCACGGTTTCGATTCGATGGGCGCGCAGTTTGATGGCGATGGCGTCATGCGCAACTGGTGGACCGATGCCGATCGCAAAGCTTTCGAGGAAATCGGGCAGCGTCTGCAAGCGCAGTACGCGCGCTACGAGGCCTTGCCGGGCAAGTACGTCAACGGCGCCATGACGCTGGCGGAGAATATGGCCGATCTGGCCGGGCTGCAGGTGGCGTTCCGCGCGTATCAGCTCGCATCTGCCGGCAAAGTCGTGCCGCTGGTGGACGGCTTCAGTGGCGAGCAGCGCTTTTTCCTGAACTTTGCAAAAAGCTGGCGCAAGAAGGCGCGCGACGAACGGGTGCTGCAGCTGCTGGCGTCCGATCCCCATGCGCCGAACGAGTTTCGCGCCAATGGGCCGGCAGTGAACGTCGACGCCTTCCATGAGGCGTTCGCCACCAAGCCGGGCGATGCCATGTTCAAGCCGGCGGATGAGCGTATTCGGGCGTGGTGAGGCGCATAGCTCGCTTATTGCATAAAAGTCACCTAGAATGCGGTACTCGAATCCTTTGCCTGCCACCTGCATGCGTCAACCCTTCTTCTTCCCGCGCGACAGGCAGTTCTGGATCTTCCATGGCAGCGCGCTCGCCCTTGGCTTTGCGGTGTCGGCATTGATGATCTATTTCGCCGGCTACCGCGTCGCCAGCAAGCTGCTGGCAAGCACGGTGTGGATGCCGGTATACACGGTGGCAGTGCTGTGTTTCCGCTGGCTTTACCTGCGCCGCGCATGGCAGCGACTGTCCATGGGACGCCTTGTTTTCATCGCGGTGGGCTACAGCGCGGTGGCGGGCATCGCCATCGGGGGGCTGGTCGTGTCGCTTGTCGCTCCGCCGTTCATCGGCGATGTGCGTGTCCAGTACCAGGCTCTCGGGATGTCGTTCGATCCCCGGCGCTATTACTTCGATTCGTTCGTTGAACAGGCGGTGCAAAGCCAGCTCTTTGTCTGCATCTGGTGCTTCATCTATACCAGCGTCACCTCGATGCGACGCATTCGGGAGACGGAATTGCAGACCTTGCGTCTGCAAAACGGCTTGAAGGAAGCCCAGTTGAGCAGCCTGTCAAACCAGCTCAACCCCCATTTCCTGTTCAACGCCTTGAACAACATCCGTTTCATGATGCATGAGGACGTGCAGTTGGCCGACCGCATGACGACGTCGCTGTCGGACATCTTGCGCTATTCACTGGAAAGCAGTCGCCATGACAAGGTGAGCTTGCGGCGTGAGCTGGCCATCATCCACCAGTACGTGGACATCGTGAAGATCCAGCTGGAAGAGCGCATGGATTTCGCGATCCGCATTCCCGAGCAATTGCACGGCGCCCTGGTGCCGCCGATGGTGCTGCAGATGCTGGTTGAAAATGCGGTCAAGCATGGCCTGGAGAACCTCCAGCGCGGCGGCAGGCTGGCGGTGGACCTGGCCGACCGCGGTGATTGCCTCGTATTCGAAGTCTGCAACGATACGCCGCAACAGGCGCCCGGCAAGACAGGCGGCATGGGTATCGGTTTGCAGAATATCGAACGCCGCTTGAAGCTGCTGTATGGCGAACTGGCCGCCATGCTGGTCGAGCGCAGCGCCGGCCAGTTTAAAGTGACCGTGACATTACCCAAGGAATATGCAAAGTGAAAGCTGTTGTCGTTGAAGATTCCCGCCTGGCGCGCGAAGGGCTGGTGCGCATGCTGCAGGCTTTCCCCGCGATGGACGTGATCGGACAGGCGGACCATCCGAGCACGGCGCTGGCATTGATGCGGGAGACGCGGCCCGAAGTTGTTTTCCTCGACATCCATATGCCCGGTGCCACAGGCTTTGATTTGCTGGAGCAGCTCGATTATGTGCCGCGCGTGATATTCACCACCGCCTATTCGGAACATGCCATCCGTTCCTTCGACTTCCATACGGTCGATTATCTCCTGAAGCCGATCAGCGCCGAACGCCTGGCCCTGGCCATAGCCAAGCTGACGGGTGCCCCCGGCGCCTCGGACGAGGGTGAGGCGCACAAGCCGGAACTGGAATTTAACAGCAGGATCTTTATCAAGGATGGCGACCGCTGCCACCTGGTGTCGCTTGACGCGATCCATTACATCGAGAGCTGCAGGAACTACGTACGGGTGTTCTTCGGCGAGAAGAGCGCCTACGTCAAGAAGTCGTTGAACAGCATTGAGGCCCGCCTGCCCAGGCAGTTCTTCTTCCGCGCCAATCGCCAGCACATCGTCAACCTGCAGTCCATTGTGCGCATCGAGGAGTCGATGAATCTAGGCTACGACGTGACCCTCGCCTGCGGCAAGGTGCTGGAAATTTCGCGCCGCAACGCAGCCGAGTTGAAAGAGCTGCTCAGTTTCTAAGTCGCGCCACACCATGCTATACTAGTGGGTTCAGTGCTTCCGCACGTGCAGAATTCCTGTCAATACACAAATCATGTCTAATACTAAACGCGCAATTCGCAACATCGCCATCATCGCCCACGTTGACCATGGCAAAACCACCCTGGTGGACCAGCTGCTGAAGCAATCCGGTACCTTCCGCGAGAACCAGCAGGTTGACAACCGCGTCATGGACTCCAACGATCTGGAGAAAGAACGCGGCATTACCATCCTGTCGAAGAACTGCGCCGTTGAGTACGAAGGCACCCACATCAACATCGTCGACACCCCAGGCCACGCCGACTTCGGCGGCGAAGTGGAGCGCGTGCTGTCGATGGTCGACTCCGTGCTGCTGCTGGTCGACGCGCAGGAAGGCCCGATGCCTCAGACCCGTTTCGTCACCCGCAAGGCGCTGGCCCTGGGCCTGAAGCCGATCGTGGTGCTGAACAAGATCGACCGTCCCGGCGCGCGCGCTGACTGGGCGATCAACCAGACCTTCGAACTGTTCGACAAGCTGGGCGCAACCGATGAACAGCTGGACTTCCCGATCATCTACGCATCGGGCCTGAACGGCTACGCCGGCCTGACCGAAGACGTGCGCGGCGGCGACATGAAGCCGCTGTTCGAAGCGATCCTGAAGTACGTGCCGGTGCGCGACGACAATCCGGACGGCCCGCTGCAGATGCAAATCACCTCGCTGGACTACTCGTCCTACGTGGGCAAGATCGGTATCGGCCGTATCAACCGTGGCCGCGTGAAAGCAGGCCAGGACGTGGTCGTTGTCGACGGTCCAGGCGCTACCCCGATCAAGGGCCGCATCAACCAGGTGCTGAACTTCAAGGGCCTGGAGCGCGTGCTGGTTGACGAAGCTGTCGCAGGCGACATCGTCCTGATCAACGGTATCGAGGAAATCGGCATCGGTTCCACCGTGTGCGCGGCCGACACCCCTGATCCGCTGCCAATGCTGACCGTGGATGAACCAACCCTGACCATGAACTTCATGGTCAACACCTCGCCGCTGGCTGGCCGCGAAGGCAAGTTCGTGACCTCGCGCCAACTGCGCGACCGCCTGGACAAGGAACTGAAATCCAACGTGGCACTGCGCGTTGCCCCGACCGATGACGACACGATCTTCGAAGTGTCCGGCCGCGGCGAACTGCACCTGACCATCCTGATCGAGAACATGCGTCGCGAAGGTTTCGAAATGGCCGTGTCGCGTCCACGCGTTGTGTTCAAGATGGTGGACGGCGTGCGCCACGAGCCGTACGAAATGCTGTCGGTTGACGTCGAAGAAGCCAACCAGGGCGGCGTGATGGAAGAACTGGGCCGCCGCCGTGGCGACCTGCAGAACATGGAATCGGACGGCAAGGGCCGTGTGCGCCTGGAGTACCGTATTCCTGCGCGCGGCCTGATCGGCTTCCAGGGCGAATTCATGACCCTGACCCGCGGTACCGGCCTGATGTCGCACGTGTTCGACGCCTACGCTCCGGTCGACACCTCCAAGGGTGAAATGGCTGGCCGCCGCAACGGCGTGATGATCTCCCAGGACGACGGCCAGGCCGTTGCCTATGCGCTGTGGAAGCTGCAGGACCGCGGCCGCATGTTCGTGGTGCACAACGACCCAGTGTATGAAGGCATGATCATCGGTATCCACTCGCGCGACAACGACCTGGTCGTGAACCCGATCAAGGGCAAGCAGCTGACCAACGTGCGCGCTTCCGGCACCGACGAGGCAGTGCGCCTGGTTCCGCCAGTCCAGCTGTCGCTGGAATACGCAGTGGAATTCATCGAGGACGACGAGCTGGTGGAAATCACGCCTAAGTCGATCCGCCTGCGCAAGCGCTACCTGAAGGAACACGAGCGCAAGCGCGCTTCCAAAGAAAACGCGTAATCGCCTCAGCGCATCGCGCCAGCCCGCCGCCTCGCAAGAGCCGGCGGGCTTTTTCTTTGCGCCTGCGCGTAACAAGCAATCACCGGATTGATCGTTTGCGCATTGCAGCAAGCATATCCTTATTCGTAGAACGCCTTTAACTGGGGGTTTTTTTCAACACTTTGATCATCGTAGTGATTCTTTGGCAGAGCCGTGATTTTTCGTTACAGGGCTCACTTAGAATCGGCTCACCAAGCAAGCAAAACTACAACAAGGAGATCACCGTGAGTCAGCCGCAGTACAGGAAAGTCCGACTGTTCAATCGAACGATGTACATTTTGGTATCGCAACTGGTCGCCAGCGGCGCCTTTGCGCAGGAGGCGGAGCAGCAAGCGACGCATGTGGTGACCGTCAGCGGCACGCGTGCTTCCGTGGCGTCGGCCATCGAACGCAAGATCCGCAGCAGCACCGTCTCCGATTCGCTGGTGGCGGAAGACGTGAACCAGTTCCCGGACAAGAACGTGGGCGAGGCGCTGTCGCGCATCACCGGCGTGCAGTTGACCCGCGATTTCGGCGAAGGCTCGCAGGTCTCCATCCGCGGCGTTGAGCCGGACCTGAACCGGGTGGAGATCAACGGCATGTCGGTGCTGGCCACGGGTGATGGCGGCGGCCGCGGCGCGGAATTACGCGAGCTGGCATCGGAACTGATCCAGTCGATCGACGTCTACAAAGGAACCACCGCCGACCTGACGGAAGGCGGCGTAGGCGGTACGGTGGTCATCACCACGCGCAAGCCGCTGGACTTCACCAAGCCCACCCTCAGCACTACAATTTCGGCCGAACGCGCGACGAGCCGTGGCGGCGCGCAGCCGCGTGCCAGCTTGCTGCTGGCCGACAAATACCTGGACGGCAAGCTGGGCCTGATGGCCAATATCGTCTACGACAAGGTTTTCACCCGCAACGACTACGCGCGCAATACTTCGTGGCGCTTCCTGCGCGACTGGGACTTCTCGCCGGAGAAGACCGTCACCAGCCTTGACCCGGCCGTGGCGGCTGTGAGCACGCCTGCCGGCTGCGCGTCGACGACGCTGACCTCGGCCCAGCGCACCGCCTGCAACGCGCAATGGTCCGACTATTCGCCGGGTATTTCGCGCTACGGCATCTGGACCCGCGACCATCAACGCACTTCGGCGGAACTGACGGCGCAATACCAGTTCACGCCGGGCTTGCGGGCCTTTGTCAGCTACGAAGGCAATGACCAGGACCAGCGCCTGAATGACCGCAACTTCGGCACGGACCTGGGCAACGTCAGCCGCCTGTCCAATGCCGGCACCGCGCCGGTGTATAACCCCGCCACAGGCGTCCCGACCACCGCAGGCAGCTGCGTGGGCGTCCCAACCACGAACACTCCCGCAGGCGTCACGGTGCAGAACCATTATGTGACCCAATACACAGTCGGCAACTGCCTGTATGTGGGCGGCGCCGGCGGACAGGGCGCCTTCGGTACGTCGGCGCGCGACTTCTCGCTGAAGGTCCGCTCGGATTACCTGTCCACGGGATTCAACTGGAAGACCGGCGCCTGGGAGGTGGACGGTTTGCTGAATACGTCGAAGTCCAAATACAGCTCGCAGAGCAATAATATTTCGATGACGCAGAATGCGCCCGGCCTGAAGGTGTCGCTGGATGCGCAAGGCTTGCCGCATTTCGAATTCCCGTCAGGGTATTCGCCGGATGCCAACACCTCCTATACGCAAGTACAGCTGCAATACCGGCCTTCGGAAACCAAGAACACGGAAGACCAGGGCAAGCTGGATTTCAAGTACAAGCTGGATAACCCATTCTTCCGCAAGCTGTGGTTCGGCGTGCAGGGCCGCCGCTCGACGGCGCAAAAATATGGCGGCGGCGGCTACCTGGCCAGCAACGGTGCGAACCTGGCCTCGACTGCGGACGACGTCAACGTATTGCAGGCCAATGTCAACCAGACGCTGATCTACGATCCTTTGAACAAGACCGGTGTCGTGCGTGCTGCGGACGTGCAGCCGTTTATCTCGTCGACTTCTTCGACCAAGTACATCAATGCGGCGCAGATGGAAGCGCTGGTGGCCGCCGTGCGCGGAACTTCGCCGGGCACCTTCTTCAAGGGCTTCGATGGCGTCAGCAACATGCCTTCGGGCTGGTTGAGCCCCAACTACCAGGCAGCGGCGCCTTATTTCGATACGTCGAATTTTACCCACCAATACCTGTACAACGCACCGGGCAGCGACGGCAAGACCTATCCGCAGATTCCTGCATTCAAGGCGGAGGAACGCGTGCTTGCCGGCTACGGCCGCCTGGACTTCAGCACCGAGCTGGCAGAGCGCCAACTCTTCGGCAACATCGGCGTGCGTTATGCCCGTACCCAGGAAAGTGCCACCGGTCTGGCGAAATACCAGGTGCGGGTCGCCACCGCGCCTGGCAGCACGTCTTTCGTCGACCGCGTCATTTCCAACGGCATCGCTACCGTCGACAACACCTATCACGACTGGATGCCGAGCGTGAACGCCGGCTTGTGGCTTGTCCCCGACACTTTCCTGGTCCGCACCGCCTGGGGCAAAGTGCTGGCGCGTCCGAAGATCGACTTGCTGGTGCCGAACGCCACCTGTACCGCAGGCAGTGGCCTGGCGCAATTCGGGGGCGATGGCGTTGACGACTGCAAGGCCGGCAACCCTGACCTGAAGCCATACCGCGCAACCAATACTGACCTGAGCCTGGAATACTATCCAAGCAAGGATACCCAGTTGAGCATGGGCCTGTTCAACAAGAAGATCACCAGCTACATCGTCGACAAGGCGGTAGTGCCCAAGGTCGACTTGTTCAAGGATGGCGTGCTGTTCGACGTGACCCAACCGATCAACGGCCAGGGCGCAACCACCAAGGGCATCGAGCTGACGGCACGCACGGCCTTGACCATGCTGCCTGGCTGGCTCGGTGGTTTCGGCATCGATACCAACTACACGCGCATGAAGTTCAAGTACGCTGCCGGCACGGCGCTGGTGAATGCCCTGGACGGGACCGAGCTGCCATATCCGGGCTTGTCGAAGAACAGCTACAACATCGCCTTCTGGTATGACCGCAATGAGTACAACGCACGTATCGCATATACTTATCGCGACCGCTTCTTCACCGGCGGTAATGACGTGTCGGGTAATCCGAACTTCCAGGAGAAGACAGGCTTCCTGGATGCGAAATTCCAGTACCGCTTCAACAAGAACCTGACCTTCTCCATCGAGGGCAAGAACTTGACCGACCAGGAACAAGTCACCGATGCCGGCGACCTGTTCCGCGTGAACGAGCTGGCCTTCTCCGGACGTCGATATTTTGTGAGCCTGACTTATACGCACTAAGGAGTAAGATGGTTGCACGCTTCCTTGTAGTTTTGCTGGCTTTGCTGGCGATGGGGGAGGCGTCTGCCAATCCCCTGGTCCTGCAGCGCGCCGATCCACAGGTGCTGCTGCAGGACGACGGCAATTACTATCTCGCCGCCACCGTTCCAGAATATGACCGCATCGAGCTGCGCCGCGCGCCCACGCTGGAAGGCCTGGGCAAGGCCGAAGCACATGTGGTCTGGCGCAAGCATGCGAAAGGCGAAATGGGCGCGCATATCTGGGCTCCCGAGCTGCACCAGATCGGCGGCAAGTGGTACATCTACTTCACGGCCGGCCGTTCGGATGCGATCTGGGAAATCCGCTTGTACGTGCTGGAGAATAGTTCGCCCGATCCCTTCAAGGGCGAGTGGATAGAGCGCGGCCAACTGAAGACCGGCAGGGAGTCCTTCTCTCTCGATGCCACCACCTTCGCGTTGCGCGGCCAGCGCTACCTGTTGTGGACGCAGAGCGATCCCGATCCTGCCAGGAAGGCGACCAACATCTATATCGCGAAGATGGATTCGCCGCTGTCGATCAAGGGCCCGGCAACCATGTTGTCGACACCCGATTTCGCGTGGGAGAAGAAAGGCCATAACGTGAACGAGGCACCGGCTGCGCTGGTGCGCAACGGGCGCGTGTTCGTGACTTATTCCGCCAGCGCGACGGACGCGAACTATGCCTTGGGGATGCTGACCGCGCGCGACGATGCCGACCTGCTCGACGCTCGCTCGTGGAGCAAGTCGCCCGAGCCGGTACTGCGCAGCAGCGTTGCGAACGGCCAGTTCGGACCGGGACATAACTCCTTTACCACAACACCGGACGGCAAGACGGATATCCTGGTCTACCATGCGCGCAATTACCGCGACATCAAGGGCGATTCACTGCTCGACCAGAATCGCCACACCCGTGCGCAGGCAATTCGCTGGCGCGCCGACGGTACGCCGGATTTCGGCGAGCCGGTGCCCGACGATGCCGGGGCTGTGGCCCCCAAACCGCTGTTCCGCGACCCGGTGCATGACGGCGCGGCAGACCCGGTCGTCATCTGGAATCCGTTCGTGGGGCGGTGGTGGATGTTCTATACCAACCGCCGTGCCAACGTCCCGGGCCTGGCTGATATCGCCTGGGTCCACGGTACGCGCATCGGCATTGCCGAATCGGATGATATGGGGGCGCATTGGCGCTACGTGGGCACGGCCAACATCACGCTGCCGGAGGAGCTGGGCGGGGCCGGTGCGACGCAATGGGCGCCGGACGTGGTGCGTGCGCCCGATGGCCGCTATCACATGTTCCTGACGGTGGTGCCGGGCGTCTTCAACGACTGGAAGCATCCGCGCCATATCGTTCACCTGACCAGCGGCGATTTGCGCAACTGGGGCGATGCGAAGGAAGTGCCGTTGGCTGTGCCGAAGGTGATCGACGCCAGCGTCGTAGCGCTGCCCGAAGGCGGCTGGCGCATGTGGTACAACAATGAGGCGGACAAGAAGTCGATCTATTTCGCAGACAGCGCGGACCTGGTGAAATGGACTGACCGCGGCCGCGCCATCGGCGACCAGGCCGGTGAAGGGCCAAAGGTATTTCGTTGGAAGGACAGTTGGTGGATGGTGACCGATGTTTGGCAAGGCCTGGGCGTGTACCGCTCCTCAGACGCCTTGAACTGGAAGCGCCAGCCGGGCTACCTGCTGCAGCAGCCAGGCAATGGGGAGGACGACCGCGCGATCGGTGGGCATCCGGATGTAGTGGTCAGCGGCGAGCGCGCATTCCTGTTCTATTTCACGCATCCGGACGGGAAGGGCACGCGCCGCTCCAGCATCCAGGTGGTGGAATTGGCCAGCGACGGCCAGGTACTGCATGCCGAGCGCGATGCTGCGGCACGCGTCATGCTCATCCCTCAATAAGTTCGCGCCAGCGCTGGCGGTAGGCTTGCAGGCCGTCCAGCGCAAGCGCTTCGGCGGCTTGGCCCTGCAGTTGGGGCGTGCCTTCGCGGCGATGCAGCAGCCAGCCGCCGCAAGTTGTTCCGCTGGTATCGTTAGTTGCCAGCACGTGGCCGGTGCGCAGCGCTGCCAGCACCGGAGCGAAGTACGCATTTCCGGTAAAAGCTCCCTCGACCACCACATCGCCGCGCACGCCCAGCGCATCCAGGCAGTAATCGCACATCAGGACGAGGTACAGCGTCGCCAGGGCTGAACGTTCCGCAGCGCTCGTCGGCGCCGGTCCGGCAATGCCGCCATTGCGCCGTGCGAAGGGGCCCGCCTGGGCGAATGCCGGCAGCGCGAACGTGGCCTGGTGCACGATGGCCGCCAGGTCGCTTGCCAGGAAGTCCGTCGGCGGTGTGCCGTCCGTGCCGCTGGCGATCGCGCCGAATTCCCTTCCGCCCATGAAGCGCATGCAGGGCACCGGTTGCGCGAAAGCGCTGCTGTTGGCCAGCATGTCCGCCTTCTCGCGCAAGCCGTCGAGCGCCATGCCGGGGGCGGCGGCGATGACCCAGGTGCCGGTGGAGAGCACGGCTGGGGCGGCAGGCGCGCCAAGGTGGCGCAGCAGGGACGCATTGCTGTCGTGGATGCCGCACAGTACCTGGCAATCGACCGGCAAGCCGGATTGCGCCGCCAGTTCGGGCTTGAGCGTGCCAAGCGCGTGCCAGGCGGGCTGCAAGGGCGGCAGCAGTGCATGCCAGCCCATGCGCTCCACCAGGGCGGTGTAAGCCTGCCTTGCGGGCTGCCACAAGTCGGTATGGCAGCCCAACGACGTCACTTCGCCCGCCGCCACCCCGCACAGGCGCCAGGCCCAATACTGCGGATACATCAGGATGTGCTGTGTTTGCGCGAACTCGTCGGGGTAGGCTTGTGCCAGCCATGCCAGCTGGCTGCCCAGGTTCAAGCCGGCGGGCAGGCGCGGCGAGTAGCTGCTTGTGTAGGCAGGCCGCAGCGCATCGTAGCGTTGCACGTGTGCGGCTGGAAGCACGTATTCATAATCCAGTACCGGCAGCACCAGGCCGTCGCGGTTGACCAGCGCCGCCGTGGCGCCATGCGTGACGGGTACGATGGCGCCAATAGCGGCCTGGCCGGCAAACTGGCGCAGCACGCCCAGCATCCAGTGCCAGATGCCTTCCGTGTCGTGATGCGGATAGGGGCCATCCTGCAGGATGGTATTGGACCGGCGTTGCTCGGTAAGCTGGCTGCCGTCAGCGGCGATCAGGGTCAGCTTGGCGTTGGTCTTGCCGATGTCGAGGACGACGGTGGCGCGCCGGTCGCTCATTTCGCCACCTTGCGACCGCGCAGCAGGCGCGGCAAGGCAATCGCCACCAGCAGCAATACGCCAACGGCAATCGTCATGTAAATGCCAGGCACGTTAGCCAGCGACAGGCCGAAGGTGACGGCACCCAGCGTCAACACGGCAAGCATCACGCCGCCGATGGTGCCGATGCCGCCGGCGATGCTGACGCCGCCGAGGATCACCATCGTGATCGCTTCGAGCTCCCAGCCCATGGCGATGTTGGGGCGCGTGCTGCCTATGCGGCCGGTCAGGAGGAAGGCGGCCAGGCCGGCCATGGCGCCCGCCAGGACGAACAGCATGAAGCGGTAGCGTTCCACGGCGATGCCGGAAAAGCGCGCCGCCACCGGGTTGTTGCCGATAGCGTAGATGCGCCGCCCCCAACTGGTGGCGTGCAGCACGAAGGCGAACAGGGCGGCACACAGCAGCAATACGGTGAATTCACGCGGCAGGACGCCGAAGAAATAGCCCTGGCCCCAGTCGGCCATCAGCTGCGGGTAGCCGGTGAAAGCCTGGTCGCCCAGCACCACGCTGGCGAGGCCGCGGAACACCGACACCGTGCCGATCGTGACGACGATGGAGGGCAGGGCGAAATGCGTTACCAGCACGCCATTCAGGGCGCCGCATGCCATGCCGGTCAGCAGGGCTACCAGGAACAGGGATTCCGGCGGCCAGCCGGCGCTGTTGGCCAGGCCCATCGCAACGGAGCTGAGCGCGAGGATGCCGGCCACGGAAATGTCGATCTCGCGGCAGATGATCAACAGGGCCATTGGCAGCGCAAGAAGGGCCTTCTCGCTGAAGTTGAAGGTGCCGTCGGCCAGGTTGTCCAGGTCCAGGAAATGCGGCAGCAGTGTGCCGTTGACGGCGAACACCGCGACGAGCAGCAGGGCGAGCATGGATTCCCAGCGCCCGAGCAGGGCGCCGAGCCGGAAGCCGGGACGATCGAGGATGGTGTAGCGAGAGGTGCTTGGAGCGGTCATGGTCTGGGCGGAGTTCATGCGGCACTCCTGGCGGGATTATTCAGGTGCAGCTGCAGGATCTGGCGCCCTTTGCTGCGGCCGCCGCGTGCATTGATCAGCACCGCGACCAGGATGACGATGCCGGTCAGTGCGCTTTGCCAGAATGGCGATACCTTGACCACCGGCAGGGCGTTGCCGATCACGGCGAGGAACAGCGCGCCGAGGACCGCGCCCGTCACGGAACCGCAGCCGCCGGCAATGCTGATGCCGCCGATGACGCAGGCTGCAATGACGGTGAACTCAAAGCCGTAAGCGATTTCGGTATAGGCCACGGCATAGCGCGCCACCCACAGGTAGCCGCACAGGCCGGCCACGGCGCCGGACAGGCCGTAAGTCCACAGCAGTCGGCGCGCGATCGGAATGCCGACGTAGCGCGCCGACGCCGGCTCGTTGCCGATGGCGTACAGGTCGCGGCCAAAGCGGCTGTGGCGCGCTACGTACCACGCTGCGAGCGCGGTGGCTGCGGCGATCCAGACCAGGTGGGTCAGGCCGAGCAGGCGTTCAAGCGGGAAAGCAATGAACTGCGCCGGCATCTGGTGCGAATTGACCCAGGCGCCGCCCGAAAGCACGAAGACCAGGCCGCGATAGACGCTCATGGTGCCTAGCGTGACGACGATGGGCGGCAGTTCAAGGTAGCCGACCAGCCAGCCATTGAGCAGGCCAAGCACGAGGCCCAGAGCCGTCGCCGCCAGCATGACGAAGGCAAGCGGCAAGCCGGGATTGCGCGACGCCAGCAGGGCGGCAGCCATGCCGCAGAGCGCAAGGGTGGACGCTACCGACAGGTCGACACCGCGCGTGACAATCACCAGCATTTGCGCCAGTGCCAGCATGACCAGCAAGGTGCCGTCGGTCAGCAGGTTGGCCAGGCTGGGCGCGGTCAGGAATACCGGCGCGCGCCAGCCGACCAGCAAGGCCAGGGCGGCAATCGAAAGCGCAAGCTGGGCTTCGCGTTGCTTCAATATCTTCATGCCGTCTCCATCTCCAATCCTGACGCGGCGGCCACCACGTTCTCGGGCGTGGCTTCACCGCGCTTGAATACCTGCTTCACATGACCCTTGTGCATGACCAGAACGCGGTCGGCCAGGCCCAGTACTTCCGGCAATTCGGAAGAGACGAGAATGACCGACAAGCCTTGCTCGACCAGCCTGCTGACGAAGCGGTGCACGGCGGCTTTGGAACCAATATCGATGCCCTTGGTCGGTTCGTCCAGGATGATGACCTTCGGCTGCGTTGCCAGCCATTTGCCCAGCACGACTTTCTGCTGGTTGCCTCCGGAGAGTTCGCTCACGTTCTGCAGCAGGTGGCTGGCCTTGAGTTCCAGCTGCTCGCTGTAGTGGCGCGCAATTGCGCATTCCTCGGCACGCCGCCGGCGCAGCAAGAAGCCAACGCGCGAAAGGATCGGCAGCGTGATGTTCTGCAGAATCGGCATCGACAGATGGGCGCCCTGGTGCTGGCGGTCTTCCGGCACGTAGGCGATGCCGTGACGGATCGCGTCCAGCGGCCCTCGGATGTGCAGCGCCTTGCCTTCCAGCCTGATGCTGCCGCTGACGTTGGCGGTCAGGCCGAACAGGCCCTGCATCACTTCCGAGCGGCCGGCGCCGACCAGGCCATAGAAGCCGAGGATCTCGCCGCGCCGCAGCTGGAAGCTGACCTGGTCAAATTCGGTGGGGTGGCACAAGCCTTCCACCTCCAGCAACACTTCGCCCGGCTCCACGCTAGCCTTGGGGTAGGCCTCGTGCACCGCCCGTCCAACCATGAGGGCGACCAGGCCGGCTTCATCGATGTCGGACAGCGCACCAGCAGCGATGAACTGCCCGTCGCGCAGCACCGTGTAGCTGTCGGCGACGGTAAATATCTCATCGAACTTGTGCGAAATGAAAATCACCGCCGTGCCGGCCGCGCGCAACTGGCCGATGATGCGGTACAGCTCCTGGATCTCATGCTGCGAGAGGGAAGCGGTCGGTTCGTCCATGATGACCACGCGCGCTTCCTGCGACAGGGCGCGGGCGATTTCGACGAAGTGTCGCTGCGCGACGCTCAGGTCCTTGACGCGGGCGCGAACCGGCAACGACACTTCGAGCCGCGCGAACAGACGCTCCGCTTCCGCTTCGATCAGCTTCCAGTCGATATGGCCCGCGCGGCTTGGGTGGCGGCCGACGTAGATGTTCTCGGCTACGGTCAGCTCGTCGAACATCACGGTTTCCTGGTGCACGGCAGTGATCCCCGCGCGCATGGCGTCCTGCGGACAAGTGAATGCCACGTCCTGGCCGGCGAGGCGAACGACGCCTTCGTCCGGCGTGTAGATCCCGGTGAGAGTCTTGACCAGGGTCGACTTGCCGGCGCCGTTCTCGCCCACCAAGGCCATGACTTCGCCTGCGCGTACAGAGAGGCTGACCTTGTTCAGCGCCACGATGCCGGCAAAACGCTTGCTGATGCCAGAAAGTTCCAGCACTGGTGCCTTGTTTTCCTGCATGGCGCTCAGAAGATACTGGAGAACTGGTCGACGTTCTCCTTGTTGTAGGTGAACGGCGGCGCCATGGCGGCTTCGCCGTGCGCGTCGAGCGAAATCGCGCCCATGCGGCCGGCGTTGATGCTGCCACCGGCCTTGGCTCCCGGCTCGCCCTTGACGAAGCCGTAGGCCGCATACGTTGCCGCGTAGCCCAGGTCGATCGGGTTCCAGATCGCGAACTCGCGTACTGCGCCGCTCTTGACGTGACCTGCCATTTCCGATGGCAGGCCAAGGCCAGTGACGAAGACCTTGCCGACCAGCTTTTCGTCCACTACTGCCTTGCTGGCTGCGTTGATGCCGACGGTGGTCGGGGCGATAATGGCTTTCAGTTGGGGATTGCTGCGCAACAGGCCGATGGCTTCGCGGTAGCTTTTGTCGGACTGGTCGTCGCCATACACGGTGGCGACCAGCTTGAGTTTGGCAAACTCTGGCTTGGCCAGTTCGTCCTTCATCACCTTGATCCAGATGTTCTGGTTTGTCGCCTGGGCCGATGCGGACAGGATCGCGATGTCGCCCGCGCCGCCGATGGCGTCGGAAGCCATCTGCACCTGCTTGCGGCCGATCAGCTGCGCATTGGAAGGATTGAGGTGCATCTGGCGGCCTTCTTCGGCCAGACCGCTGTCGAAGGAGATCACCTTGATCCCGCGCTGCATGGCCTTCTTGGCGATCGGCACCAACGCGTTCGGGTCGTTGGCCGAGATCACGATAGCGCTAACCTTCTGGCTGATCAAAGAGTTGATGATCTCGATCTGGCCTTCCGCGCTGGGCGTGGTGGGGCCGGTGTAGATAATCTCCACGTTCTTCAACTGTGCCGCCGCCTCGTTGGCGCCGGCATGGGCGGCATCGAAGAAACCGTTGCCGAGGCTCTTGACCACCATCGCGATGCGGATTTTCTCGGGCGCTTTTTGGGTGCAACCGGCGACGGCCGCCAGCATGCCTGCGGCGAAGGCCGCAATGACTAATCTCCTGGATTTCAATGCGAAGTCTCCGTGTGGTAAAGCGCTGCAGGCTGGAAGTCGAAGTTGGGTGCGAATGCGGCTGGGCTGATTGTTTGCGGCAGTGCCTCTGGCGCCACCGTGACAACGTTGACGCCGGATTGTTCCAGCAGCTGCACGGCGTAGTCGGAGGCATTGGTGTCGGTGATAACAGTCGAAACGCGATTCAGGCCGCACAGGATCAGGCCCGCTTTCTTGGCGAACTTGGAGCTGTCGGCCAGCACGATCAGTTCCTCGGCCTGGCTGATCAGGCGCTGCTCGGCCTGGATCAAGAGCGGATCGGCCTCCATCAGGCCAAGCAGGGACAGGCCGTACACGCTCATGAACATCTTGGCGGCGTAATGGTGCTGGGTGATGTCGTTGTCGAAGGGGCTGAGAATCACGTTCTGCTCGCGATACACTTTTCCGCCCGGGAGAATGATTTCGTTATCGCTCGAGACCAGCAGGCGCTCCGCCATCAGGAAGGAATTGGTCAGGATCTTCAGGTGCTTGTCGGTCAGGAACTCGGCCATCATGAAGGTCGTCGTTCCGCCGTTGATGATGATCGTTTCGCCATCGCCGCACATGCTGGCGGCATAGCGTGCAATGGCGCGCTTGCGCTCCGCATGGCACTGGATGTTGTTCTGGAAGGTTTCGCTCGTGAGCGGGAAGCCGCGCTTTTTCTGCGGCAGGTTGGCTGCGCCGCCCCTGGTACGCGTCAGGAGGTTGCGGGCGGCCAGCCAGCTGATGTCGCGCCGCACCGTGGCAGGCGAGGCGCAAAGCCATTCGACCAGTTGCGGAACGCTGGCTGTCGTATGTTCCGCGAGCAGCTTGAGCAAACGTTTACGGCGCTTGTGATTCACCATCTTCGTCTCCTTATGTTGTGCCTTCCCTCGGTTCCGGAGCCGGGCCGGGTGGCTACTTTATTAAATCGAGGCTAATCAATCCGCCGGCACAGGTCAATCAAGTGATGATCAATTCGCTGATTATTTCGGGATTTGCTGTGACTGATAACCAAATGCGATCAACGATATGATTATTTCGTTCTTGGTCATCATGTTGATTGCTTTCGCATTGACACTCCACCGGCGCCTGATTTCTACTGGTTTCCAGGCAAATCAACCAACCAATACGGAGAAAGTAATGCAAGATTCAAGGCAGAAGGCGGCGATTGCATCGCTGTGGGACGATGCGAAGGCGGCCGCCATGAGCGAGCCGGAGCTGCTGCTGTACCGTTCCAACCTGCTCGGATCGGACCTGCGCATCACCAATTTCGGCGGCGGCAACACCTCGGCCAAGGTGATGATGGAAGATCCACTGACCGGCGGCCAGGTCGAAGTGCTGTGGGTGAAAGGCTCCGGCGGTGACCTGGGCAGCATCAGGAACGACGGTTTCTCGACCCTGTACATGGACAAGCTGCAGGCGCTCAAGCAGCGCTATCGCGGCCTTGAGCACGAAGACGAGATGGTGGGCTACCTGCCGCACTGCACCTTCAACCTGAATCCGCGCGCGGCTTCGATCGACACGCCGCTGCATGCCTACATCGACCGCAAGCATGTAGACCACATGCATCCCGATTCCGTGGTCGCAATTGCGGCCTGCGCCAACAGCAAGGCGTTGACGCAGAAGATCTTCGAAGGTGAACTGGGCTGGCTGCCATGGCAGCGCCCGGGCTATGACCTGGGCCTGAAACTGGAGGCCCTGTCGCAAAGCCAGCCGGAGCTGAAGGGCATCATCCTGGAGGGCCACGGCTTGTTCACGTGGGGCGACAGCGCCAAGTCCTGCTACGAAACCACGCTGGCCATCATTAAGCGCGCCGAGGAATGGCTGGCCGCGAACATCCGGCAGCCGGTCTTCGGCGGCGCGGCGATCGCGCCGATAGCTGCGCAGGAGCGCGCCGACCTGGCCGCGCGCCTGATGCCCATCCTGCGCGGGAAAATCAGCAAGACCGAATTCAAGCTGGGCCACTTCGACGACAGCGACGCCGTGCTGGAATTCGTCTGCAGCCGCGACCTGAAGCCGCTGGCTGCGCTGGGCACGTCCTGCCCCGACCACTTCCTGCGCACCAAGATCCGTCCGTTTGTGATCGACTTCGATCCTGCCCGTCCGGATTTCGAGGCGCTGGTGGCGGGACTGGATGCCAGCCTGGAAGCCTACCGCGCCGACTACACGGCCTACTATGAGCGCTGCAAGCGGGCCAACAGCCCCGCAGTGCGCGACGCCAACCCGATCATCTACCTGATTCCCGGCGTAGGCATGCTGTCCTTCGCCAAGGACAAGGCAACCGCCCGCATCGCCGGCGAGTTCTATGTCAACGCGATCAACGTGATGCGCGGCGCGAATGGCGTCGACAGCTACGTCGGCCTGCCGGAGCAGGAGGCCTTCGACATCGAATACTGGCTGCTGGAAGAAGCCAAGCTGCAGCGCATGCCCAAGCCGAAGTCGCTGGCCGGGCGCATTGCCTTGGTGACGGGCGGCGCCGGCGGCATCGGCCAGGCGGTGGCGCGCCAGCTGCTGCAGGAGGGCGCCTGCGTGCTGCTGACCGATATCGACAACGATGTGCTGGCCGAGGCGCACCAGGCGCTGGCCAGGGTGGCCGGCAAGGACAATGTGGCGAGCATCGTGGCCGACGTGACCAGCGAGTCGGCGGTGGAAGCGGTGTTGCGCGAATCGGCGCTGCGCTTCGGCGGTGTGGACCTGCTGGTGTCGAATGCCGGTATCGCGTCGTCTGCGCCGCTGGAGGAAACCACCCTGGAGATCTGGCAGCGCAACCAGGACATCCTGGTCAAGGGTTACTTCCTCGCCAGCCGCGGCGCCTTCCGCATCATGAAGCAGCAGAAGCTGGGCGGGAGCATGGTCTTCGTCGCCAGCAAGAATGGGCTGGTGGCGTCTGCCGGCGCGTCGGCCTACTGTACCGCCAAGGCGGCGGAAATCCACCTGGCGCGCTGCGTGGCGCTGGAAGGCGCGCCGCACGGCATCCGTGTCAACGTGGTCAATCCGGATGCTGTGATCCGGGGCTCGCGGATCTGGGATGGAAAATGGAAGCAGGAACGGGCACAATCGAACAAGATCGATGCGGACGACGTGGAGGCCTTCTACCGCGACCGCAGCATGCTGAAACGCAGCGTGCTGCCGGAAGACATTGCGGAAGCGGTGTATTTCCTGGCCAGCGACAAGGCTGGCAAGAGTACCGGCAACGTGCTCAATGTCGATGCCGGCAACGCGGCAGCCTTCACACGATAAGCGGCGCAACAAGGAGACATGATGACGGCAGTAGTCAAGCAGGACCAGGTGGCGGAACATAACGCCACCCTGCAGGCGGGACTGGATGCGGATTACGCAGCCCTGGGCGGCATGCTGGGGCGGCGCGGCGTTGATATAGAGCAGCTCACCGCCGTGGCGCAAACATTTGCGGTGGCCTTGCCCAGCTGGGGCGTCGGCACCGGCGGCACCCGCTTCGCGCGTTTCCCGGGCAAAGGGGAGCCGCGCAATGTGTTCGAGAAGGTGGAAGACTGCGGCGTGATCCACCAGCTGACGCGCGCCACGCCGACTGTTTCGCTGCATTTCCCCTGGGACCGTACCGACGACCCGAAGGCGCTGCGCGAGCAGGCTGCGTCGTACGGCTTGGGCTTCGATGCGGTCAATTCCAATACTTTCCAGGACCAGCCGGGCCAGCAGCACAGCTACAAGTACGGCAGCCTGACTGCGCAGAGTGCCGAAGCCCGCGCGCAGGCCGTTGCGCACAATATCGAATGCATTGAGCTTGGCAAGGCGCTGGGCTCGAAGGCGCTGACGGTATGGGTGGGCGATGGCGCCAACTTCCCGGGGCAGCATAACCTGCGCGGGGCGCTGGAGCGTTACCTGGACAGCATGCGCGACATCTACGGCGCGCTGCCGGCGGACTGGCAGGTATTCATCGAGCACAAGCTGTTCGAGCCGGCCTTCTACGCCACCACCATCGCCGACTGGGGCACCAGCTTTGCCTGCGCGCAGCAACTGGGCGAGAAGGCGAAATGCCTGGTTGACCTGGGTCACCACGCGCCCAATACCAATATCGAAATGATCGTCGCGCGGCTGGCGCAGTTCGGCAAGCTGGGCGGATTCCACTTCAACGACAGCAAGTACGGCGACGACGACCTGGATTCGGGCAGCATCAACCCGTTTCAGCTGTTCCTGGTGTTTAACGAGCTGGCCGATGCTGCGCAGCGCGATACGGCATTGCAGCCCGCCTATATGCTGGACCAGTCGCACAATGTCACCGATCCGATCGAAAGCCTGATGAATAGCGCGGCCGAAGTGCAGCGCGCCTTCGTGCAGGCGGCCCTGGTCGACCGCGCGGCGCTGCGCCGCTACCAGGAAGCGAACGACGTGCTGCAGTCCGCGCAGACGCTGAAGCAGGCCTACCGCACGGACGTCAGCCCGATCCTGGCCATGGCAAGGCTGCGCTCCGGCGGCGCAATCGATCCGGTTGCGGTATACCGTGCTTCCGGCTATCGCGAACAGGCGGCGGTGCGTCGCCCGGCCAAGGCCGGCGCCAGCAGCAGCGGCATCGTTTAAGGCGTGCTGCGCTACCTTGCCGCCGTACTGCTGGCCTTGGCCCAGGCCTGTGGCGCTGCGCACGCGGCAAGTGCCGCCACGGTGGCCGAATTTGGTGCGAAAGGCGACGGTGTCACGCCGGATACGGTCGCTATCCAGCGCGCTATCGATGCTGCCGCGTCGAAGGGCGGCGGCACCGTCAGCTTCCGGCCCGGCATTTACCTGACCGGCTCGATCTTCGTCAAATCCGGCGTCACGCTGTACATCGGCAAGGGCGTGACCTTGCTCGGGTCCCAGCGCATCGAGGACTATCCCGTCATGCCGACCCGCATTGCCGGCATCGAAATGAGCTGGCCGGCCGCGCTGGTCAACCTCTATGGGCAGAAGGGCGCGGCGATTGAAGGCGAGGGCACGATCGATGGCGACGGCAAGGTTTTCTGGCACAGCTACTGGACGCTGCGCAAGCAATATGAGCCGCGCGGCCTGCGCTGGGCATCGGATTACGATGCCCAGCGCCCGCGCCTGGTGCAGGTTTTCAACAGCAATGACGTCAGGGTGGGCGGCGGCCTGCTTCTGCGCCGTTCCGGCTTCTGGACCCTGCATATCTGCTATTCGGAGAACGTGACGGTGGACGGCGTCACCATCCGTAACAATGAGGGCGGGCGCGGGCCGTCGACGGACGGCATCGACATCGATTCGTCGCGCAAGGTGTTGGTGCAGAACGCTGATATCGCCGTCAACGACGATGCACTCTGCATGAAGGCTGGCCGCGACGCGGACGGCCAGCGTGTGGCGCGGCCGACGGAAGACGTGATCATTCGCAATTCCATCGTGCGCGACGGCGCCGCCGGCATCACGTTCGGCAGCGAGACTGCCGGAGGCTTCCGCAATGTGGAGGCCTACAACATCACCGTGGAGCGCGCGGTACCCGTCGGCATCCTGTTCAAGTCGGCCCACACACGCGGAGGCTTCGGCGAGAACCTGCGCCTGCACGACTTCACGATGAAGGACGTTGCGGTGGTTCTGCGCATTACGATGAACTGGAACCCCAGCTACAGTTACGCCGCCATACCGCCCGGGATGAAAGACGTGCCGCCGTACTGGAAAGTGCTGGCGACGCCGGTGCCGCGCGAAAAAGGCATCGCGCATTTCCACGACGTGGAGGTCAGGAAGATCAAGGCAACCGGCGCTGCCACGGCCTTTGAAGTCAGTGGCTACAAGGAGGCGCCCCTGCAGCGCTTTACCCTCGACAAGCTGGAAATTCAGGCTGCCAAAGGCGGCCATCTGTACGACATCGACGGCTGGCGCATCACCAACAGCCGGCTGGAACTGGGTGCGCCGCTCGAGATGGAAGACGCCCGCGGCGTGCAAGGCCTGCCGCAAGGGAGCTTCATCGTGCGTCCGGCTGCGCCGAGGGTGGATCCATCGAAAAGGAGTTTTGAGGAACAGGACAAGACATGACGACGACCCGAGCATTCCGCATGAAGCTGAAACCCGGCATGGTGGAAGAATACCGCCGCCGCCACGATGAACTGTGGCCAGACCTGGCGCAGGCGCTGGAAGAGGCCGGGATCTACGACTATTCGATCTTCCTCGACGAAGAGACGCTGCACCTGTTTGCGGTCCTCAAACTCAGGCCGGATCACAGCATCGATGCACTGCCGCAGCAGCCGGTCATGCGCAAATGGTGGGATTACATGGCGGACCTGATGGAGACGGTGCCCGGCAACCGTCCCCGCGAATGGCCCCTGCAGCCGATGTTCTACTTCGCTTGAGGCGTCGCCAGCAGGCCGCGTGCGCGCAGCCACTCCTCGGCGCGCCTTGGCCAGGCCGAAGCCGTGCCAAGGTTGTCGCGCATGCCCATGCCGTGCGAGCCCTGTTCGAACAAATACATTTCAGTCGGCACCTTGTGGCGGGTCAGGGCCTGGTAGAACAGGACGCTGTTCTCGACCGGCACCGACTGGTCAGCCTGGGTGTGGATCAGCAGCGTCGGCGGCGTGCGCGGGGTGACCTGCTTCTCAAGCGACATCAGCTCGATCAGGTCCGGCGACGGTGCCGCGCCAAGCAAGGCTTTGCGCGAACCCTGGTGGGCGGCTGGGCCGTCCAGCGTGATCACCGGGTACATCAGGACCAGGAAGTCGGGCCGCGCGCTGACGGCGTCGAGCGCTGCGCCGGTGCGGCCGGCGGGATGGTCGAACAGGGTGCCGGCGCTGGCCGCCAGGTGGCCACCGGCGGAACTGCCCATGACGCCGATGCGGTTCGGGTCGATGCCGAATTCGGCTGCGCGCGAGCGCACTAGGCGGACTGCGCGCAGCACGTCCTGCAGCGGGGCCGGGTGGCCGAACTCCTGCATCCGGTAATTCAGTACGAAGCTGGTGACGCCGAGGGTGCTGAGCCAGTTGGCATATTGGTAGCCTTCGCGCATGGCGGACTGCCGCACGTAGCCCCCGCCCGGCGCGATGATGACGGCGGTGCCGTTGGGGCGGTCGATCGCGGCGGGAACGACGGTCAGCGTCGGCACGCTGGTATTGGAGATATAGCCGTCCTTGCGTACTTCGGCGCCGATATTGCGTGCACCCGGCACGCCTTCGGGCCACAATGGCAGTTCGGCGGCTTGCGCGAGCAGGGCGCCGGCGGACAGGATCAGGAACAGCAGTGTTTTCTTCATAGGGAGTCCAGGTGGTGAATCGACGAATTCTTGTTGCGGCTTTGGCGCTGGCCCTGGCTGGCGGCGCGGCGGCAGCCGATATGTTCAATGGCCGCGATTTCAGCGGATGGGAACTGCGCACGGAGCCCGCGGCGGCGATCGACAGCGTATTCAACGTTCAGCCGGGCGGCGTTATTGCGGCCAGCGGTTCGCCGCTCGGCTTCCTGGCGACCAAGGCCAGCTACCGCAACTACAAGCTGCACGTGGAATGGCGCTGGCCGGGCAAGACCGGCAACGGCGGCGTGCTGCTGCACATCAGCGACGGCCCGCTGGACCGCGTCTGGCCTCTGAGCCAGCAGGTCCAGACCAAGTTCGGCGCTGTGGGCGACCTGCTGCCGATGGCGGGCGCCAGCTTCGCCGAACCACTGACCGGCGACAAGCCGGCGCTCAAGGCACATATTGCGCCAGCCAGCGAGAAGCCGGCAGGGGAGTGGAATGCCGCCGATATCGTCAGCCGCGACGGCGTGATCGAAGTGACCATCAACGGCGTGCTGCAGAACCGCATCAGCGGGGCGGCGCCGCGCGAGGGACGCATCGGCTTCCAGCTGGAGGGCACGCCGTACGAGCTGCGCGCGGTGACGGTGACGCCTCTCGACTGAGGCGGCGCCACGCCTCATTTCCGCTTCAGCCATTCCTCGGGCACCGGCACCACCACGATATTCATCGAGCGTCCGTTGGGTGACAGCATGGCCGACTGGATCTCGATCTTCGTCCCGTCGGCATTGAAGGTCGGATGGGGATGATCCTGGGCGGTGTCCTTGTGGCCGGTGGTCAGCATGATCATCTCGCGCGTACGGCGGTCGATCAGGTAAAGGCTGCGGCTGAAATCGTCGCCGACGGCAAAGCGGCCGTCGGGCGAGCCATGCACGTGCCACAGGCCGCTGCCTGAAGGGGTTTGGCCGGCGATGGTCATTTCACGGGTGCGCAGGTTGACGATGGCAAGGCCGGTTGGTTTTTCGCGCGTGCCGCTGTTGCCCCAGCCGGCATCCTGGCCAGGATTTGCGCCATACACACCGGTGGCCGGCGCCGCGACACCGCCTCCGCCGCCCGCCACGGGCCGATGGCCCATGATGGCCATCGCCACCTCGTCCTTGCCGATCACCGCCTCGTGCGTTACCCATTCATACGGCGCTTCCGGATACAGCGGGCGCAAGCCGCTGCCGTCGGCCTGCACGGTCCAGGTGCGCTGCGGCGACTTGCCGCCGGTCTCCCAACAGAAGACGATCTCGCCCGCCTGCCACAGGTTGGCCTGGATATGGCCGATCTGGAAGGGGACCGACACTACGTGGCGGATTTCTCCCGTCTGCAGGTTCATGCGCGCGATGCCGTTCGGCCCGGCGCCCATATTGCGCGGGCCGAAATTGGGTTCGATCCTGGTGCCTGGCTTCAGGTGGGGGGCTGCAGCCTCTTTGCCGACCCTGAAATAGACCCATTCCTCGTCCGCATCCAAGGCCATGTCGCCGCCGGCCTCCAGCTCTGCGGGCGTGATCCCTGCCACGCGCTGGTAGCTGGCTGCAGGCTGCATGGCGCCTGCCTGGCTGTCGGCCAGGACCTGTCCCAGGTCGACTTCAACGATCTGCACCCGGCCCGGCGTGCCGTCCTTGCGCATGAAATACAGCTTCATCGCCTTGCGGGCCAGGTTAAGCATGCCAATGTAGCCGCCTTCGGTCACCTGCACCAGGTCCCCGGTCGCTTCGTTGACGGCCATCGCTTCGCCGCGCACACGGTTGGAACGGAACACCAGCCATTTCCCGTCGGACGTCCATTGAGGGTGCGTCGGGTAGATCTTGGCGTCGCCATGCGGCTGGCTGGTGAGGAAGGTCAGCATGGTGCCGGTAACCGGGTCCTTGACGACCTTGCGCTCGGAAGCGAAGCGCTTGCCGATCTGCGCCTGCGCAGTGGTGGAGAGGAAAAACGCCACGCACAGCATGGCGCAGGTGGTCAATCGTTTCATCTTGGTCTGCATCGCCTGTTGAAGGAATTTGATTGTCGGCGCTTTCTTTTGATCATATTGCTCATTTTCTTGATTCTTTAAACCGGGGGCGTTTTGGCCGAAACGCGCTCGCTTAGAATTGGCCGCATGAACAGCTTCCAGAAGGCGCTTGCCAGCGCCGCCGCCTACATCTTCCTGCTGGCGGGTTGCGCACAGCAGCCTCCCGCTGCCGTCAACACCGACCCCGCGCGGGCCCAGGTTACGCTGCCGGAACCTGGCAACCCGGCATTGCCGTCGCTGATCCTGATCGGGGATTCTACCGTGCGCAATGGCCGCGACGATGGCCAGGGCAAGGGACCGCAAGGGCAGTGGGGCTGGGGCAATCCGATTGCGGCCTATTTCGATCCTGCCAGGGTGAATGTGGTGAACCGCGCCGTGGGCGGCTTGAGCAGCCGCACCTACCTGACGAGCGGTCACTGGGCGAACACGCTGGCGCTGGTCAAGCCGGGCGACGTGGTAATCATGCAGTTCGGGCACAACGACAGTTCGGCCATCAACGATACCTCGCGTGCGCGCGGCACCATCCGCGGATTTGGTGACGAAAGCCAGGAGATTGACAACCTGTTGACCGGCAAGCACGAAACGGTGCGCAGCTACGGCTGGTACCTGCGCATGTACATCGCCGCGATCCGCGAGCACGGCGCGACGCCGGTGGTGGCGTCGCCGATCCCGCGCAAAGCCTGGGATGCGGAAGGCCGCGTGGCGCGGGCCCGCGGCGATTACGCCGGCTGGGCGGAGGCGGTGGCGCGCCAGCAGAATGTGGGTTTCATCGACCTGAACGAACAGGTGGCGCGCCAGTACGATGCGCTGGGCCGCGACGAGGTGACGAAGCTGTTCCCGCAGGTGACGCCGGATGAGCGGGTGCATACCAACCTTGCCGGCGCCGAACTGAATGCGCGCACCGTGGTGGCGGGCATCAAGGCGCTGCGGCTCCCGATGCTGCTTGCCGCGCTGTCGCCGCGCGCGGACAGCATCGCCGCCGCCGAGGACGAGCGTCCGGTGGTGGATGCCGCCAGGATCAAGGGCGAGCAGCCGCGCGATCCGCGCCTGCCCAGCATTTTCATCGTGGGCGATTCCACCGTCCGGAGCGGCGGCCAGAACGGCGCCATCGGCTGGGGTGAACGCATCGCGCCTTACTTCGATACTTCGCGTGTGAACGTCGTGAACCATGCGATAGGCGGACGCAGCAGCCGCACCTTTTTCACCGAAGGACGCTGGGAGCGCGTGCTGGGCCAGTTGAAGACCGGAGATGTGTTGTTGATCCAGTTCGGCCACAACGATGGCGGCCGCATCGGCGACCCGGCCAACAAGAACAGGGCATCGGCCCCCGGTACCGGTCCGGAAACCGTCACCGATACACGCCCGGACGGCAGCCAGGAACAAGTGCATACCTTCGGCTGGTATATGTCGCGCTACGTGCAGGACGCGAAGGCGCGCGGAGCGCGCGTGGTGCTGCTGTCGCCTGTGCCGCACCGGGATGCCTGGGAGCAGGGACGCGACTTTGCCAATTTTGCCGAATGGGACCGCGAAGTCGCTGCGCGCGAAGGCGCATTGTTCGCAGACCTCACCATGACGGTCAGCGACGGCTACCGGCGCCTGGGGGCTGCAGCGGTCAATACCTTCTTCTCCGACGCCCGTACGCATACCAATGACGCCGGCGCGCGCTTCAATGCCGAAAGCGTGGTCGCGGCCCTGAAGTCCTTGCCCGAAAATCCGGTTGCCGCTTGGCTCTCCCAGCGGGAACCGCAAGTCTGCACCTTTTCCGGCGAGCACGGGAAGCTGCTGTATGCCGACGATTTCACTAGGGGACTGGCGCAGTGGCAGGCGGAGTACAGGCGCGGCGCATCCAGGGCGCCGGCGGCTCGCATCGGCGCCGCCAAGGGCCGGTTGGTCATGGACCTGCCGGGCGACGCCACGCTGTGGTTCAAGCCAAAGCTGAAGGGCGATATCCTGGTCAGCTACAAGCGCAAGGTGGTCATGGCCGGTGGGACGAACGACCGCCTGTCCGACATGAACCAGTTCTGGATGGCCAGCGATCCCGCCAACCGCAAGCTATTTACCCGCGACGGCACGTTCGCGCAATACGACAACCTGTCACTCTACTACGCTGGCATTGGCGGCAACGGCAATACCACAACACGTTTTCGTAAATATGACGGCAAGGGCGAACGCGTCTTGCTGGCGGAGCGCAACGATGCCGCGCACCTGCTGCAGCCGAACAGGGAATATGCCATCGAGATTGCGGTGCGCGATGGCTGCACCCGCATGACGGTGGACGGCGAAGAATACTTCAACTGGCGCGATGCCGAGCCGCTGCGCGAGGGCCACTTCGGCTTCCGCAGCACGCATTCGCACCAGCAGATCCGCGATTTCAAGGTTTACCTGCTGAAGTGATAACAACGAGAGACAAACGAATGAACCGAAAGAACCACCTGCTAACCGCTGTCCTGGTTGCGCTGGCGTTGCCGGCGTATGCTGCCCCGCAAGCTCCGCTCAACGACGTGACAGCGCCGCTGCACCTGATGAAGCCGGACTACCCGACCCCGTACGGTGCGCCGACCGTGGCGGACGTGAGCAAAGTGCTGGACCGCGTCTTCACCTACCTCGACGCGGTGACCCCGGCCAAGGTGATCGACCAGAACACCAAGCAGGAGATCAGGGATTTCAGCAAGATCGACGACAATACGGTATTCGCCCAGGGCGATTACCGGCTCACCAGCTACGAGTGGGGCGTCACCTACGCGGGCATGCTGGCAGCCGGCGCCGCCACCGGCGAACAGCGCTACGTGGATTACACCAATAAGCGCGTGGCCCTGCTGGCCGGCCTGGCCAGGCCGACCCTGGCGCGCCTGAAGGCTAATCCGCAAGCCAAGTCCCCGGTGCTGCGCACGCTGGAACCGCACGCACTGGACGATATCGGGGCGCTGTGCGCAGCCTTCGTCAAGGCCAAGCGCAACGGCCTGCAAGCCGATGTAACGCCGCTGCTCGATTCCTGCCGTAATTTCATCGGCAGCAAGGAGCATCGCCTGGCCGACGGCACGCTCGCACGTTTGCGCCCGCAGCCAGATACCCTTTGGCTGGACGATATGTTCATGGGCGTGCCGGCCTGGGCACAACTGGGCAAGCTGACCGGCGAGCGCAAATACTTCGACGAGTCGGTCAAGCAGATCCTGCAGTTTTCGCAGCGCATGTTCAATCCCCAGAAGGGCACCTACATGCACGGCTGGGTGCAAGGCATGGAAGTACATCCGGAATTTCACTGGGCCCGCGCCAACGGCTGGGCGGTGATGACGATGGTGGAAGTGCTGGACGTTCTGCCGGAAGACCATCCGGGCCGCGAGGCGGTACTCAAGCAATTGCGCGCGCACGTCAAGGGCCTGGCGTCATACCAGGATGGCACCGGCTTCTGGCACCAGCTGCTGGACCGCCCGGACAGCTATCTCGAAACCTCCGCCACCGCCATCTACGCCTATTCGATGGCGCGCGCCATCAACAAGGGCTATATCGACCGCATGGCCTACGCTCCGGCCGTCATGCTGGCCTGGAATGCTGTCGCCACCAAAGTCAACGCCAAGGGTCAGGTGGAGGGCACTTGCGTCGGTACCGGCATGGGATTCGATCCTGCCTTTTATTATTACCGCCCGATCAATGTGTTCGCTGCTCACGGGTATGGGCCGGTGCTGCTGGCCGGTGCGGAAGTCATCAACATGCTGAAATCGCACAAGTTCGAAATCAACGACAGCTCGCTGCAGCTGGTCACCCGCAAGTAAGCGGGGAAAGCACTGCGGCCGCGAGCCGCAGTGCTTATTTCCTCGATTTTTCGTAGAACTCTGCCTCGATAATCGACAGCACGCCGCGTGGCGCGCGATTGGCGCCGGTATCCGGCACGGCGTTCGCGTCGACTTCGATCAATTTCAGGGCGTCGCTGTCCACCGTGGGCCCGGTCAGTTCGATTTTTACGCTGGAGCCGTGGACCGGCCGCAATGGCAAGGTGACGTAGCCCAGGCTTTTCGGCGTGTCGCCGGCAAACACTTCTTGACCATCGACCGTGATGCGGATCGGGTAGCTGCGCTCGCGCCAGCCGGACAGGCGCAGGCTGGCTGCCGTCAGCGTGGCAGGATTTTCCAGCTCATAAGCGATCCAGCGTTTGCCCGCCTCCTGGCTGCTGGTCCAGCCGGTGGTCTCGTCGTCGTCGATGGTCCTGGCGGCGGCCGCGTCGTTGCTGCCTGCCGTGGTGCTGGCCACGCCGACCGATACGCGCGACACCTTGAACGATGGACCGGCCGGCGTCGGGCCGCGTTCCAGGTAGGAGGGCAGGCCGTCAGCGGCGCTGCCGACAACCAGCCCGCCTTGCTGTGGAACCGCATGCGATTGCAGTGTGACGGCTGCTGGCTGCATTCCCTGGGCGCTGGCGCGCAGGGTGATGGCGCCGGGCCGGGTCGTGCTGCGCACCAGGACTCGGTTGACGCCGCCCTCGACGGGGAGGCTGGTCTTGAGGATGTAATTGTCCGGACCTTGCGCGATGCCGCCGCGCCATTCGGCCGGCCCTTCCAGCCTGAAGTCGACCATGTCCAGCGCGACCGGGTTGCGGCGGCCTTCGGCGTCGATGGCTTCCACTTCGAACAGGGCCATGTCTGCCCCGTCGGCGCGCATGCCGCCAGGACCGGTGACGGCCTTCAGGCGCAGCGCGACCGGCGCTCCGGCTGTGTGCAAAGTCGCCTCGGCGACCGGCCTGCCGTCGGTCGAGTAACCGATGGCTTTCAGCTCGCCCGCTTCGTAGGCCACGGAAGGGAAGGTATGCAGGAAGCCGGCGCTGCGCTGGCCCCTGCCAAGGGAGCGTCCGTTCAGCAGCAGTTCGACTTCCGCCGCGCTGGAGACGACCGTGACGTCCTTCTTTGTCGCAGGGGCGTAGTTCCAGTGACCGATGATATGGAGCCGCGGCTTCTCGACATCGACCCAGCCATCCCACATGACCTGGTGGGCAAAGTAGCCGTCCTTCGGAATGCGCATGGCGTCGACCTCGCCGCTGCGGCGGTAGTTCTCCGCGCCCCGATGATGGGTATTGGTGTCCGAGAACACGATATTCACGCCGCCGCTGTTGACGCGGCGCCCGGTGCCAGGACGTTCGGCGTAATAGTCGTACCAGCGCAGTACGTCCTCGATGGCGTGCGTGTCCTGGTTTCGGTTGTAGGCGCTGGCGTCTTTCCCTTTGTGCAGGGGACCGTCGCCATTCTTGTGGAAAGGCGGAGAAAAATCGTCCCAGTACTTGCGCAGCGCTTCGTCGCGCGAATACTCCATCGACCAGAAAGGCTGGCGCGCGCTCTTGTTCACGTAGAGCATTTCGCCGCCGTATTCGTTGAAGCGGCTGCCCAGCATGTCGCGGCTACCGGAAGCGCGGCCGCCGTGCGGATCGAACTGGTTGCGCAGCGCCTTCATCTCCTGCATATGCTCGTCCGAAACACCGCGGTTACCGGATTCATAGAAGACGATGCTGGGATTGTTGCGGTTGTAGATGATGGCGTCGCGCATGAGAGCGATGCGCTGTTCCCAGCGGCGCCCCGTCACGTCGGCTTCGGAATCGCCAGCCGGCATGGCCTGCATGATGCCGAGGCGGTCGAGCGATTCAACGTCCTGCTTCCACGGCGTGGTGTGCATCCAGCGCACCAGGTTGCCGTTGCCTTCGACGATCAGGCGGTTGCTGTAGTCGCTCAGCCAGGGCGGCACGGACATGCCCACCGCCGGCCATTCATTGGAGGTGCGCTGGGCGTATCCCTTGAGCTGGATTACGCGGTCGTTCAGCTTGACTACACCGAAGTCGAATTCGGTCTTGCGAAAGCCGGTGCGGGTGCGCACCGTGTCGACCGCCTTGCCGTTGACCTTGAGCGTCGTATCGACGTCGTACAGGTAGCCGTAGCCCCAGCCCCACAGGTTCAGTTGTTCGACACGACCTCCGGCGCTGACGGTGCCGGTGGCGCCGGCGGCAAGCGTCTGCACCGGGCCGTTGAAGCTGGCTACCTGCCTGCCGTCACGGTCGCGCACTTTCACCTCATAGGCGAAAGTGCGCGGCCGTCCCGTTTCATTGCGGACCTGTGATTCGGCGTGGATATTGGCCGTGCGCGCCGCGACGTTGATGCCCTTGGCATAGACATACACGCCAGTGGTGCCGAGCGACGAGTAGAGGGGCAAGGTCTGGTAAAGCTTGCCCGCCACGTGCAGGCGGACGTTCTTCGGGATGCCGCCGTAGTTGGCGTTGAAGTTCTTGTCCGACCACTGGAAGCGCTGGTTGCTGGCCTTCTCTCGATAATCCCAGGCGTTGTCCGTGCGGACGGCGATCACATTGTCGCCAGGCCGGATGGCATCGCTGATGTCGACGCCAAACGCCATCACGCCATTTTCATGCAGAATCAACTGCTTGCCATTGACATACACCTCCGCCGCCTGCCGCACGCCTTCGAACTCGAGGAAGATCTTGCCGCCGGCAGATCCGGGCGGAAGGCGGAAAGACTTGCGGTACCAGGCGATGCCGGTGGAAAGGTCGGCGATGTCCTTCTTGAAGGCGTCATCCTCATTCCAGGCGCGCGGCAGCGTAACCGGCTTCCATGCCTGGTCGTCGAAGCCGGGCTGGCTGGCGCCGGCAGGGTCGCCCACCAGCAGGCGCCATCCGGGATTGAAGTCGTAGACGCTGCGCTGTGACGGCGCCGCCTGCGCGACAGCTGCCGCCACGCAGGCGGCCATCAGGGTAAGGTAGGGGAGTGTGCGGAATGTCATGGCTTGGCGGCGGCAATGGTGGAGAGCAGGGATTCCAGTTCGGCCGCCCACGTGGCGTAGCCTTCGGTGGTCAGGTGCAGCTTGTCGCGGCTCAGGCCTTTCCAGTTGTCGCCTTCGGGCGTGAATTTCGATGCGAGGTCGAGGTAGAGCACATTGCGCCCGTCGGCCATTGGCACCAGAAGCTTGTTGGCGGCGGCCATCTTGTCGTTGGCGCGCGCATTGGGCAGGATGCTGCACAGGACTACTTTCACGCCGGGGAATTTGTCCTGGATCGCTGCAATCACGGCGCGCACACCGGCGGCAATGTCTTCCGGCGAATCGCCAACATTATTGGTGCCGATCATGAGCACGGCAATTTTCGGCTTCAGGAAGGACAGGTCGAAGTTCTGCAGGCGCCACAGCACGTGCTGGGTTTTGTCGGCGCCAAGGCCGAAATCAAAGGCGCGGTCTTCGAAGCGCTGCTTCCAGACCGGAGCGCCCGCGCCCCAGCGCCATTGCTCGGTGATCGAATCGCCGATGAAGATCAGCTCCGCCGGCCGGCCCTTGCACAGCGCCAGGTAGTCGGCGAAATAGCTCTGGTAAGGCACGCGCGCTTCGTAATTCTGGGAGCTCGCGACCGTGGTAGCCGGTCCGGCTGCCGCGTTGAGCGCCGCGATGGCGCTGGCCGGTGCGGCGAATACGGTACCGTGGCGCATGCGCTGCAGCGTGCCCTCGTCGGGGAAGTGCATGCGATCGCTGACGTCCTCCCAGTTGACCAGGTCGCGCGAGCGCATGCCGCCATAGCGCTTGGCCTGGTAGGCGTCGTAGTAGACCAGGTATTCGCCGTTGGCCTTGATGGCGGTTGGTCCCTCGACCCAGAGGCCGGGCGGGGTGAAGGGCTTGCCGAGCGTGCCAAAGGGCCCTTGCAGGTCGGGCGCATCGGCCAGTTGAAGGTATTTGTGGGCCGGGACACTGGTTTCATCCTTCACCAGCAGCAGGTTGCGGCCGTCCGCACGCAGGAAGGTCGCGTCGATCACGCTGAAACCGGGATCGTAGAACAACCGGGTGGGCGTAAAGGTGACGAAGTCCTTCGTAGTGGTGGCGTACATGCGGTGGTTGTACTTGCCTTCCGGCGAGGCTGCCGGCGCAGGGAACTTGCCCGGCACGGTGGAAGCCCAGAACAGCAGGAACTCGCTGCGCTTTGCGTCCCACACGATTTCCGGCGCCCAGGTATTCAGAACGCCGGGTTCGTGAGCCATCACCGGCAGCTCCTTCTGCGCCGACCAGTTGACCAGGTCTTTCGAAGAGGCGTAGCCGATATTGTTTTCGTTCCAGCCGCTGGTCCAGACCATGTGGTAAGTGCCGTCCGGACCGCGCACGATGCACGGGTCGCGCATCAGTTTTGCCTTGCCCACCTTCGGCGCCAGGTAGCTGCGCCCGAAGCCGACTTTCTCCCAACGGTAGCCGTCAGTACTGCTGGCGAAGTGCAGGCCGTCTTCTCCATTGCCGGTGAAATAGGCGAACAGCCAGGCGTCGCCGGCATTGGCATCGTCGCCAGGTGGCCGTTCTGTGGCCCGGTTCGGGCTGGCCGGGACGGCAAAGCGTTCGGGCGGCGCAGGATGGGTTGGGTCGATGACCGCGACATCGGAAGCGATATCGGTTTGCAGAGGAAGCCGGTTGTCGCGAATGCCCTTGATCACCAGCCTGGCCAGCTCGTAACTGCCGTAGTTATTGTGGTGGGTGTTGTCGATCTTGCTGGGAGCAGGGGAAGCAAAGGCCGCCTTCGAACCTTCAGGGCCGAGCGCTTCGTAAAACACCTTGCTCATCGCGTTCAGGTCGATGAAGGGCGTCTTCAGTTCCGTCGCGGACTGGCGCGCCGCCTCGGCATAGTCGGCGAGGGAAGGGACGATCTTGCCGCTGGCGTCGAAGTTGCGGCGCTCCATCGGCGAAATGATGACGGGCAGGCCGCCACGCTTGCGGATGGCTTGCACGTACTCGCGGATCTCTTCCTTGTAGGTAGTGAAAGGAGCGCCCTTGCCATCCTTGATCTGCTTCTGGTCGTTGTGCCCGAACTGCATCAGCACCACGTCGCCCGGATGGAGCTGGCTCAGGACCTTGTCGAGCCGGCGCCGCGCCAGCGAATCGCGGTAGGTTTCGCCCGACTCGGCATAGTTGGCGACTGCGACGCTGCCCGGCTTGAAGAAGCGGGGCAACATCTGGCCCCAGCTGCTATACGGCTCCTGCGGCTGGTCGCTGACCGTCGAATCTCCAAGCAGGAAAACCGTGCGGCCGTTTGCCGGCTCGATATCCAGCGATTGCAGCGATGGGTTGTTGCCATTGAATTCAAGCGTCAGGCGGTTATCCCAGGCCCAGGCCTCCTGCACGGTCTCGCGTGGAGCCTTCAACTGGACTTCGCCGGCGGCGACATCGTTTGCTGCGGCGATGGGGGGAGTGCGGATATTGACGGCGAAAGTCTTGACCTGAGACTGGCCGGGGGCCGTCTGCACGTTCTCCAGCATCAGGCGGCGCAGCTCGGCCTTGACCGTGGTGCTGGCGGCAGCGGCGCCGCCAAGCCTGACGGTGACCTTGTAGCTGCCTTCGGGCAGGTCGACCGAAAAGTAGAACGGCTTGCCGCCGCCGGGCGCCGCACCGGGTTCGAAGCCGTAGCCGCGCGCAGCGGTGTAGGCCATATCGGGAGTAACGGCAATGACAGCGGCGCTCCTGGCGGCAACGGGGGCGTCGCCGAAAGCGAAGTGCCGGGGCTGCGGCGCAGCGGCGCTTGCAGCCTGTGCGAACGTGCCGGCGGCAAGCAGGATGGTGGCAGCAAGGCGTGGCGCGGGCATCATTTCCTCCCCGCCGCGATGCTGACGGACCCCGCTGCGATGCCCGGAGCGGAAGCCCGCAGCGTGATGGCACCGTTGGCGGCGCTGGCTTTCACTACCGCCAGGCAGCGGCCAAACTGCGGTTTGCACTGGTTGGACTGGTAGGAATCGTGGCTCGTGTTATCGCCATTATCGACGGCAGCCAACATGCCGGGACCGTCAATGCTGAAGGTGATGGCGGCCGTGGCATTCGGATGGGGGACGCCTTTGGCATCGACAACCTGCGCCCAGACGAAGGCCGCGTCGTCGAAACCGTCGCCCAACGCGCTGCGGCTGGTGGTGAGCTCGATGCGCGTAGGCGCGCCGGCGGTCTGCAGCTCGTCCGAGGTCACTTCCTTGCCGCCGTTCCGCGCCACGGCGCGCAGTTTGCCGGGGGCGAAGGTGACGTCCCACTGGCGCGGGGAATCGTTCTTCGGTTTGGCTTTCACGCCCAGCGAAGCGTCGTTGAGGAACAGTTCGACCTCCTCGGCATTGCTGTAGACCTGGACCTTGGCATCGTCGTAGGTATGGATGTCGGTCGGGGTCCAGTCAGCGCGCAGCGGCCCGACGCCGCTGTTATCCTGGCTGCGCACAATATGCACCACCGGCTTGCCGGACCACCAGCTGCGGCGCTGCAGGCCGCGCGGCTTCCAGTTGCCTGCGCGGTCGAACAGGCCCTGGTCGTAGGTCGTCATCGGCCAATCGGCTTCGCCCAGGTAGTCGAAGCCGACCCACAGGAACTGGCCTGCCATGAAAGGATTGTCGCGCAACGCCAGCCAGGCCGAAAGCGCATGGTTGTTTTCGGTGCCGATCACCTTGCGCGCCGGCTTGGCCTTGTGCGCCGCCACCAGTTCGTTCTCGCGATAGTTCTGACCGACGATATCCATCATGTCGGCAAAGCCGTTCTCATACACCTTGGAGAGGCCGGGGCGGAACAACGCCATGGTGACGGGGCGGGTCGGGTCCAGCTGGTGCACCAGGTCCTGCTGTTGCTTGTATTTGCGGAAGCCTTCCGGATTGTCCAGGTTGTCGTGGATCTCGTTGCCCACGCTGTACAGGATGATGCTCGGGTGGTTGCGGTCGCGCAGGACCATGGCGCGCGTATCGGCTTCCCACCAGTCGGTGAAGAAGCGGTTGTAGCCTTGCTCGCCGTTGTGCTTTGCCTCGTTCCAGGTGTCGAAGGTCTCGTCCATGACCAGGAAGCCCATCTGGTCGGCCAGGTCCAGGAATTCCGGCGCCACGGGATTGTGCGAAGTGCGGATGGCGTTGACGCCCGCCTCGCGCAGCAGCTCGAAACGGCGCCGCCACGCATCCAGCGGCACGGCAGCGCCCAGAGCGCCGGCATCATGGTGCAGGCAAACGCCTTTGATTTTGAGGTTGACGCCGTTCAGCCAGAATCCGGTATCGGCATCGAACCTGAAATCGCGGATGCCAAAGGTGCTGGTGTGCTGGTCCAGCACCGTGCCGCCATTGCGCAGCGTGGCCACGGCGCGGTACAGCTTTGGCGATTCGAGCGACCAGCGCTGCGGCGCTGCCACTGAGAGGTTCAGCGCGATGTCGGCGGAGGCGCCGGCGGCGATTTGCCGGCGCACCTCGCCGTCCTGCACCGCCTTGCCATCCGGGTCATAGATAGTTACCTGCAGCGTGTATTCGCCGGCGGCGCTGCCGGTGTTGCGGACGTCGGAACGCAGAGCGAGCTTCGCGGCGGCGGCACTGATTTCAGGCGTGGTGACATACACACCGCCGTCGCCGAATTGCACTGCCTCGGTGCTGACCAGCCGCACGTGCCGGTATATGCCGGCGCCAGTGTAGTAGCGCGAGGCCGGCTGGGCGGAGTTGTCGGCACGAACTGCGATGGTGTTGGACTGGCCTTTGCCGAACTTGAGGTGGGGCGTCAGGTCGTAGCTAAAGCTGCTGTAGCCGTAAGGACGCTTTCCAAGCAGTTTGCCGTTGATCCAGACTTCGCTGTTGGACATGACGCCATCGAACTCGATGCGCACGCGGCGCTTCGCTTCCGATGGCGGGAGCGTGAAAGTCTTGCGGTACCAGCCGATGCCGGCGGGCAGGTAGCCGCCGCCACGGCCGCTGGGATTGGCCTGGTCGTACGGGCCTTCGATGCTCCAGTCATGCGGCACAGCCAGGGCGCGCCACTTGCCGTCGTTGAAGGCCGGCTTCTCCGCCCCTTTGGCGTCCGCTTTCAGGAAACGCCAGCCGGCGTCGAAGTTGACGGTGGAACGGCCGTCGGCCAGGGCGTGGCCGGAAAGGGCGGCCGCCAGCAGCGCTGCAAGGAATCTGGTCTTCATGTCTCGTTGGCTTGTTATGGTTTGGTTGGAAGCTGCGCGCCTGCCAGCGCCAGGTTCTGGATGGCCGCAAGGCCCCATTGCGCGGTGTCGTTGGTCGTCATCCATGGCACTTCGCTGACCGGCACCAGCACGTCGGGACCCCTGATCGTGGTGCCGCGCAGCGCTGGCGTGCGGCCGCTGAAGAACTCCTGCCACGCCCTGCGCGCGAGCTCCGCATCCTTGCGGCGCCAGGCCGCGTAGGCGGTCAGGCGCGAATGGCCGACCCGCAGGGCATTGGTGCCGCCATGCGGCCCGCGGAGTTCGCGCTGCTGCTCCGCAGGACTTGCGTTGTAGAGGGCGCAGTAGCGCAGCCACGCTTGCTCGAAGCGCGGCTGGTCGAGCATGGCAATCAGTTCGGCGAAGATTTCCGGCGCGCCGAAGGCGACGTTCAGGTGGCTGGCGGTGACTTTGCCGCCCTGGGTGTTGTGCAGGTGGCCGCTGCTGCGGTCGTAGCCCATGGCATTGGCGCTGAAAAAGCCTTGCGGCATGGCGGCGATGTCGCGCATCCCGGCCAGCAGCATGTCGCGCCAGCGCTTGTCGCCGGTGCGCTCCCATTCCACCAGCCAGGTGCCGGCCAGCGAGCTCCAGTCGGTGCCGAAACTGGCGCGCGCCGTGTACGGTCCTTGCAGCGCGCCTGCGCGTTTGCGCAGCGGGTCGACGGCGGCCAGGCTGGCGTCGGCATCCAGCAGTTCCCGCATGATGTCGCCGATGCGTTCGTCGGCTGTCAGGTAGTAATAGTAGCGGCGGTACAGGGCCTGGCTGATACGCAGCTGCTTGGCGCTGCAGCCCCAGTGCTGCACGTTGTGGCGCGAGCCTAGGCCGGCGAAGCGGCCCAGATGGTAGGTGTCCACTTCGCTGGTGTGGCGCGCCATGGCTTCGGCCAGGCGGAAGATATCGGCTCGGCCGGTGCGAAGGAATGAGTACCAGAGCCACAGGTCGGGCGACAGTTCGGAATTGTCCCAGGCGTAGCCGCCGACGTCGTAGCGCCAGGTGTGGCGGTCGGCGTCGTAGGTGTGCATGACGTCGCCGTAGTCCCAGAAGCCGTACCAGTGGCGCTGTTCGACCTCGTTGCGGTAGAAGTCGAAGCGCTTGTCCAGCTCATTTTCGAGCTCCGCGCGGGCGGGGGAGGAGCGGTCGGGCAGGTCCCACATCGGGCCAAACACGCCGGTCGCCAGGTAGCGGGCGGGCGAGACCACCAGTTGCGGAGGCGTTTGCGCGGCGGCGGCCATGCGCACCATCTGCTCGCGCTGCGGCGTCGCGGCCAGCGCCCACAGCGTGATCTCGCTGCTGCGTGCCACGCCGACCGGTGTGCCGAAGCCTTTTTCGTAATCCTCGTAATTGATCTCCAGGCCTTCCAGTTCCTGCTCGTGGGTTTCCATGCCCATGCCGTCGTGATAGAAGCGCAGGTCCATGGCCGGGGCGTCGGGAGACCACATCCACATCGTCACTTCGGCTTTTTCCGTGTGGGCGCTGCGGATGTCGAGCTGGGTGGGGTGACGCTGCCAGAAGTCGCGCAGGCCGAATACGACGCCGCCGCTGGCGCCGCCAACGTAGCCGCAACCGGCGGCGCGACGGCCCCACGCGGCGTTGATCCAGCCGTGGCCAGGCTTGGTGCGCTTGCGGATCTGGAAACCGTCTGCCGACAGTTGCGACAGCGTGTAGTCGCCCCAGGCAGGGATCAGTTGCAGGCGTTCGCTGACCTGCTTGTTCATTTGCCCTAGCGGCGGCACGGGCAGGCCGGCTACCTGGGCCTGGCGGAACGCTGCGCCGGGATCGCGCCGCAAGCCAGTCAGCCCGCGCACGCCTTCACCCCATAGGCCGCCGTCCTCGCCGCTGAAGCGCACGTGCCGGTCGTGCGGGGCGTCGCGCATGGGAACTTCAAAGCGAAGGCCGATCCCGCGCAGGAAGTCCTTGTTTTCGTCTCCGTCGAACACGAAGGTGTGCATGATGCGGATGGATTCGGCGCCAGCGTAGAAGTACAGGCGCACGGTGAAGGGCAGCCAGGCGCGGTTGGCGCTGCGGTGGCGGCCTTCGATCTTCGCGACGGTGCGCAGGGGGCCGCGCTGTTCGATAGTAGTGCGTTCGATGGCGCTGGAGAAATGCTGCTGCCGGGTGGCGCCGTTGCCGGCGTCGGGCTGGTCGTCGCAGAGCGCCACCAGGCGGCACGCCTGCGCGATGGACCTGCAGTCGCGCGTGATGCTGCGGATCAGTTGCTCGCCCCTGCGCGGCAGCACGCAGCGGATGATGCCGGTGTCGATCGTGAACGCGTCCTGCGCTTCCTGCACCACGATGGCGGCGGCAGGACGGGAAGCGGGCTTGCCGGGCCGGACGCTCAGGGAGCCGCCGACGAGGAGGGAGGGCTCGGCCGGCATCGCATGGGCGGTCCACTTCAGCGAGCCGTCGGGCCAATAGGCGAGCGGCCAGCTTTGCATGGGGTGTTCACCGGCAGCGCTGGCGAGGACGAAGGTTTGCTGTTGTTTCTGTTGGCCGCGCGGCCACGGAACGGTAAAGGTCGTGCCAAGCGACAGCGCTGGAGCGGCGCCTTCGAGCCAGCGCAGGGGGACGTCGGGTTCCGAGGCAGCGGCAAGTGCCGCGGCATTCGCGGCCGTGTCGGAACTGTGCGCCGCCCCGCCGGCCCCGCTGGCATCGCCCGCACCGGCAGGGCCGGCGATGCCGGCCAGCGAAGCGAGCGCGGAGGCCTGGATAAACTGTCGTCGTGTCAGCTGCGCCATATCATTGAGCGCCCTTGTACGAGACCTTCAACGGCGACTTGATGCGCGCGGTCTCGGCGGCGATATGGCGATCCCAGTCAGCCTTGCTGGCGAACGGGCTGCCGCGCGACCATGTCGCGCCGGCGTAATAGCGCAAAGGCTTGCCTGAAACGACAGGCGCGGTGACCAGTTCATTCAGGTCGTCCTGCGCGTAACCCTCGGCGGACGGCAGGATGACGGCCACGCCAAACGCACCATTACTTTTCTGCTCGACCCACTGGCTTAGCGAGCCTGCGGCGCGTCCCGTCGTCACGACGGCCTCCTGGCCCTTGTCGGCCGGATTCCGGTTCAGCCCCAGGGCCGCCGTCAGCGAGGGAACGCCGTTGAACGTGAAAGTGCTTTCAACCTGGTCGAAATAGTGTCCCGCGTCGACGGTGAAGCGTTTTGCTTCCGAGACCTTGACGCCGGCGGCATCCCAGCTGTCGTAGGAGAGTTCGAAGACTGCTCGCACCGGTCCGTTTGCCAGCACCTTCCATTTTGCATAATTGCGCGCGGTGGACAGTGTCATGCCATCCCAGATCCCGGTACCGCCGGCCCCGCGCGAGCGGCCGACGTTGTACATGTCCATGCCTTCGCCTTCGTCATGGTGATAATGGTCGTGCCCCTTGTTGTACCAGCGGTCGACGATCGGGTATTCCACGCGTTTGAACCAGATATCGAGACCGCTCGTGACCAGCACTTCCTTGCCGCTGCCCGGTTCTGCCGGCGCGCCCAGCGCTGGCCCGTAGGTGCGGTGCGCCACCTTGTCGTTCTCCCACGCGAAGTCGTCCAGGCGTTCCGGCACGTAGCGCGCAAACACCTTGGAAGGGAACGGGGGCGACACGGCGCCGCTTTTCTCGACGGTGAAGGTAGCGCTACGCTCACCAGCCGCGAAGTCGTGCTGGAAGATCAGCTCACCGTAGGCGATGCCTTTGCCCTCGGGATCTTTCGCTTCCGGCAGAACGTTGGTCACCTGGTAGGGCAAGGCCTTGCCCGACGCATCACGCACCGTGATCTTCTGCAGCAATGCCCCGGGCAGGGCGCGATTGACTTCTGCCCATGGCACAGCGATCGTCTCGGAGGGGCGCGCCTGCGCCAGTTCATGGCTGGCAGTGATGGTGAGGCGTTCGGCGGCATGCGCGCTGCCGGCAGCGGCGAGAATAAGGAACAGTGCTTTGGCGCGCATGGTAGGCTGTGTTAAGGTTGATGTGATCACAATAGTGTTCCGAGTATTGGATTTCGCGCAGGGAGTGTCAACGGAGCAGGGCATAGTAATCATGTAAATGATCAGATACACGCTGAGGGAGAATTGCATGGCCGACCAAACCAACCTTGCAGCGCAAGCAGTGGAGTACTGGACCGACGCCTGGCAGCGTTCGATCCTCTTCATGGACGTGCTGTATCGCCGCGGGACCGAGCGCAATGCGCGCGAACGCGAGACCGCGCCGCATGTGCTCAATTTCGAATTCGAGACCGTTATCGATGGCCGTACGCTTCCGCGGCCGGTGAATTATTCGCTGATGCGGATCATCCCGCCTGAGGGCGTGGAGATCGACGAGAGCAAGCGACCCTTCATCGTCGTTGATCCGCGCGCCGGGCATGGCCCGGGCATCGGCGGCATGAAGCAGGACAGCGAGATCGGCGTCGTCCTGAAGGCGGGCAATCCCTGCTACTTCATCGGCTTCCTGCCGGCGCCGGTGCCGGGGCAGACCATCGAGGACGTCTGCCATGCCGAAGCCCAGTTCATCGAACAGGTGGCCTACCTGCACCCGCAGGCCGAAGGCAAGCCGGCCCTGATCGGCAACTGCCAGGCCGGCTGGCAGATCATGATGACTGCGGCGTTGCATCCCGAGCTGGCTGGGCCTCTGGTGCTGGCTGGCGCGCCCTTGTCTTACTGGGCCGGCGTGCGCGGCAAGAATCCCTTGCGCTACCTGGGCGGCCTGACCGGCGGCACCTGGATGACGTCCCTGGCGGGCGACCTTGGCAACGGCAAGTTCGATGGCGCCCACCTGGTCAGCAACTTCGAAAACATGAACCCTTCCAATACCTACTGGAAGAAGGGCTACCACGTGTATGCCAATGTGGACACCGAGGAAAAGCGCTTCCTCGAGTTCGAGCGCTGGTGGGGCAACCCGGTGCTGCTGAACGCGGAGGAAATCCAGTTCATCACCGACAACCTGTTCGTCGGCAACCGACTGAGCAACGGCACCATCCACGACACGGCCGGGCGCCGCATCGACCTGCGCAATATCCGCTCACCGATTGTAGTGTTCTGCTCCTGGGGCGACGACATCACGCCGCCGCAGCAGGCGCTGGGCTGGCTGCTTGACCTGTATGAAGACGATGCGGCGCTGGTGGCTGGCGGGCAGACCGTGGTGTACACATTGCACGAATCGATCGGGCACCTTGGCATCTTCGTGTCGGCTTCCGTCGCCAACAAGGAGCACGATGAATTCGCGCGCTCGATGGACTTGATCGACGTGCTGCCGCCGGGGCTTTACGAAGCGGTCTTTATCGACAAGGCCGGTGACGGCGTGCACAGCCCCGAGCTGGCAGCGGGTAATTACGTTGTACGCTTTGAAAGGCGCGACTTGAACGAATTGCGCGCGCTGGGCGGCAACGACGATGAAGATGAACGCCGCTTTGCCGCGGTGGCGCGGCTGTCAGAAATCAACCAGGGGCTGTATCGCACTTTCGTCAGCCCGTTCGTGCAGGCCGCAACCAATGAGCAGTCGGCAGAGTGGATGCGGCGCATGCATCCCTACCGCATGCGCTACGAGCTGTTCTCAGATATGAATCCTTTCCTGGGCGGGATCAGCGCCCTGGCCGAGCAAGTGCGCGGGCAGCGCAAGCCCGTTGCGCAGGATAACTTCTTCCTGAGGATGCAGGAGGCGGCTTCCGAGCAGATCGTGGCGGCGTTGGATCAGTACCAGGTGATGCGCGACCAGTCGGTGGAGCAGTTCTTCCTGTCCACGTATGGCCAGCCGCTGCTGCAGACGCTACTGGGCTTGCGCGCCGATTCGGCCAATATTCGCCGCCGCATCGGGCGCGATATTGCGCGCGAGTCGGTGGTGGCCGCGCGGCGCACCGAAGCGGCCAAGCGCCTGGCCAGTGGCGGCGAAAGGGAAGCGGTGGTGCGGTCGATCCTGTATATCGCCCGTAGTCCCGAAGTGCGCGTGGCCGACGAGCGGGCCTTTGGCGTGCTGCGTGAACTGCGCACACTGCTGCCGGCGAAGGAGCGCGTATCGCTGGCCCGCTTCAAGGAAGTGGTGCAGGAACAGAACATGATCCTGCAACTGGATGAAGAGCGCGCCATGTCGGCGGTGCCAAAGCTGCTGGCCGACGTCGACCGCAAGCGCGCGCTGGAAGGCATCCGCCAGATCATGACCGCCTCCGGCGCCCTGTCAGGCGAAGCGGCCCGCCGCATGTCCCGCGTCGAAGAACTCTTCGCTTGAAAGTCGGGGTCAGGTCTGGCAATCCGCCAAAATGGCGGATTGCCAGACCTGACCCCGACTTTCGCTATAATATGCGGCCCTTCTTGTTGACCTTTGCATTATGACCACCCCGATCGCCCCCAAGCCTTCCCGCCGCCTGTCCGTGGCGCCGATGATGGATTGGACCGACCGCCATTGCCGCCATTTCCATCGCCTGATCTCGCAGTACACCTGGCTGTACACGGAGATGGTGACGACCGGGGCATTGGTATACGGCGATGTGGAGCGCCACCTGCGCTTCAATGAGGAGGAGCATCCGGTGGCGCTGCAGCTTGGCGGCTCCGATCCGAAGGATCTTGCCATTTCCGCCAAACTGGGCGAGAAGTGGGGTTACGATGAAATCAACCTGAATTGCGGCTGCCCGTCGCCGCGGGTGCAGAAGGGCGCTTTCGGCGCTTGCCTGATGACCGAGCCGCAGCTGGTGCGCGATTGCGTCAAGGCGATGAAGGATGCGGTCGATATCGAGGTCACCGTCAAGCACCGCATTGGCATCGACCATGAGGAAAGCTACGGCTTCGTGCGCGATTTCGTCGGTACCGTGGCGGAAGCCGGCTGCACGACCTTCGTGGTGCATGCGCGTAACGCTATCCTGAAGGGCTTGTCGCCCAAGGAAAACCGCGAGATTCCGCCGCTGAAGTACGAATACGCTTACCAGCTCAAAAAAGACTTCCCCCAGTTCGAGATCCTGATCAACGGCGGCATCAAGACCCTCGAAGAAATCGATACCCACCTGCAGCACGTGGATGGCGTGATGCTGGGCCGCGAGGCTTACCATAACCCTTATCTGATGGCTGCCTTCGACCAGCGCTACTACGGGGCGAGCGAGCCTCCGCGCAGCCGCCAGCAGGTGCTCGAGGCGATGATGCCGTATATCGAGGAGCAGCTTGCGAAAGAGGGCGGCAAGGGCTTGAAGATCAACACCATCACCCGTCATATGCTGGGCCTGGCCCAGGGTTTGCAGGGCGCGCGCCAGTATCGCCAGACCTTGTCCGATGCCAGCAAACTCGCGGCAGGCGATCCGGCAATCCTGCTCGACGCTTTCAGTCGAACCAAGTAAACGCGAGTTGTCCTGCGTATTCACTTCCGATTTGCGCTGCTGCTGAGCTGTTTCTCCGAAGGAAGTTCAATTGCCAACAGGGTAAGCAAAATTTGCTTGCCCTGTGGAAACCTCACGTCTATAATTTCCTTGATACACACTTGCAATTTGCGGTTCCTACCGCGTTTTTGGGATGAAATACGACAGGTTTCATCCCGCGGCGATAGCGGTCTTTGCATTCGCAGTCATAGTTTGCTACTGTCGATACTTGCGTAGCAGCAAGGGTCAGTGGATGTGGTTAATGTTTCACTAAAGCATCCTTCAGGCAATCGAAAATCTTCTAATTAAGAGCCGAAATGAATTTGAGCAAAATGAAAGTAGGGGCCCGCCTCGCCCTCGGATTTTTCCTGGTACTGGCGTTTCTCGTCATTATCACCATCGTCGGCATCTGGCGCATGGCTCAGATTCAGGACCGCCTGGATCATGTGGTGAGTGTGAATGCTGTGGCTACCCGGCTGGTGGTCGACATGCGTAACAACGTTGAAAACGTCAGCGACCTGAAGATCCTGACGCTGATGTCCGAACCTTCCGACATGGAGCCGGAACTGGCCCGCATCAACAAAGAGCTGAAGGATTACCAGGACGCCGATGCCAAGCTGAGCGCCCTCTACGCCAAGGATGCCACGCCAGAAGAAAAAGCACTGCTGACGCAAGTGAAGGCGCAGGAAGCGCTGGTGCTGCCTGCCGTGAAGAAGGCATCCGAACTGTGGCTGGCCAATGATGCCCTGGCCGCAACCAAGATCTACCTGAAGGAAATCAAGCCGGCGCAGAAGAAGTGGACCGAAGCATTGGTCCAACTGGCTTCGCTGGAAGACAAGATCAACGAAGAAATGAAAGTGGAAGCCGCTGAAGGCTTCTCGTCGGCACGCCTGTTCATGATCGTGGCAGGCCTGGCCGCCACGGTAGTGTCGATCTTCGCAGCCTGGGTCATCACCCGCGGCCTGCTGAAGCAACTGGGCGGCGAGCCTGACTACACGGCGTCGATCGCTGGCGCCATCGCCAATGGCGACCTGTCGGTGCAGATCGACACCTCGTCCACCGACAAGGATTCGCTGCTGGTCGAAATCAAGGAAATGCGCGACAGCCTGGTGGATATCGTTGGCCAGGTGCGCCAGGGTACCGAAACCATCGGCACCGCTTCGCGCGAAATCGCTGCCGGCAATATCGACCTGTCGTCGCGTACCGAAATGCAGGCTTCGTCGCTGGAGAAGACTGCTTCCGCGATGGAAGAACTGACCTCCACCGTGAAGCAGAATGCCGACAACGCCCGCGAAGCCAACCAGCTGGCAGCATCGGCTTCCGACGTGGCGCTGAAAGGCGGCCAGGTGGTATCGCAAGTGGTCGAGACCATGAGCTCGATCAATGCTTCCGCCAACAAGATCGTCGACATCATCGGCGTGATCGACGGTATCGCCTTCCAGACCAATATCCTGGCGCTGAACGCCGCTGTCGAAGCAGCGCGTGCCGGTGAACAGGGCCGCGGCTTCGCCGTGGTGGCATCGGAAGTGCGCAACCTGGCCCAGCGTTCCGCTGGCGCCGCGAAAGAAATCAAGTCCCTGATCGGCGACTCGGTCGAGAAAGTGGAACGTGGTTCGAAACTGGTCGGCCAGGCTGGCGTGACCATGGATGAAGTGGTTGCTTCCGTGCGCCGCGTCACCGACATCATGAGCGAAATCGCCAGCGCTTCGCAGGAACAGAGCGCCGGCATCGAGCAGGTGAACCAGTCCATCATCGAGATGGATGCCATGACCCAGCAGAACGCTGCGCTGGTGGAAGAAGCTGCTGCCGCTGCGCAGTCGCTGCAAGACCAGGCTGGCGAGCTGTCGCGCGTGGTGTCGATCTTCAAGCTGGACGCTGAAACCGAATTTGCGCTGACCGCCGCCAAGCCGGCCGTCACCCAGACCGCTGTTGCCGTGGTGCCGAAGGCTCCGGCGAAACGCGCGGCTCCCGCCAAGCCGGGCGAGCGGCATGCCGCGAGCGCGCCAGCACCGAAGAAAGTGGTGGCCGCCACCGCCGGCAGCGACGAATGGGAAGAATTCTAATAATCGGGGACACACCCGCAGTCTTTTATAAATTTTGATTGGGATTTGAAATGAACAAGCGTCTGATTGGTTTTATCGCAGCATCCATCGTTTCCGTTTCCGCATTCGCGGGCGAAACCCCAGCAGTATTCGATGCCAAGAACTGCAAGGCTGAATACCCGAAAGCTTCCTTGATGAACGAGGAACAGGGCCAGGTCACCATGTCCTTCCTGATCTCGGCTTCGGGCGAGGTGATGGATTCCAAAGTGGATAAATCCAGCGGCTTCAAGAACCTGGACAAGGCGGCAGTCAAGGCCATTACCGCTTGCAAATTCAAACCAGGCACCAAGGACGGCGCCGTAGCCCAGACCTGGACCAAGGTCGACTACGTCTGGTCCCTGTAAATCATTTCTTTTCTCATTCGGTAGGGGAACATCATGATGACCAAGTTGAGTGTTATCACTGCAGCGCTCGCAATGGGCGCATCGGCCTTCGCGGCCGAAGTACCAGCATCGTTCGATGCCAAGAATTGCAAGGCTGAGTATCCAAAAGCGTCCCTGATGAATGAAGAGCAGGGCACCGTGAGCATGTCCTTCCTGGTTGCCGCCAACGGCGACGTCAAGGATTCCAAGCTGGACAAGTCATCCGGCTTCAAGAACCTGGACAAGGCTGCAATGAAGGCGCTGAGCGCCTGCAAGTTCAAGCCGGGCACCAAGGACGGTGCGCCGGCCGAGACCTGGACCAAGGTGGACTACGCCTGGAAGCTCGACTGACCGGTGTTCCTGTACAAGAAAACGGCCCCTCGTGGGCCGTTTTTTGTTAATCTGCGGGTATTACGTCTGGATAGCCCGTATGAAAGTTCTGTTTCTCGTTCCACTAGCCGGCATTTTGCTATCCGGTTGCGCCATGTGGCGCGACCCGAATGACCCGGTGCGCAACAAGCAGTATGTTGTTGTCGTCAATTCCATGACCTGGCCGAATGCGGCGAGCGGCAAGCTGGACGGTACTCGCACCGCCTGGCAGCTCCAGGAATTGAGTAATAACGAGGAAATCTTCCCCTTGGCCCAGCTCAAACATTGCCCGGATGCCCTGCCTTGCGCCTGGGGCGTGCTGCTTGCCTCGCGCAACGTCACGCGCTACGCCTTCGAGCGCGGCGGCATTACGCTCGACTTGGGGCTGAACGTCGACGTGCACCGCCGCCAGCAAGACCGCCGCCGCAACTTCCATACATCGATCGCGGTGCCGGCCGACGTGCCGGCCCTGAGCTACCAGCACGTGTTGCAGGAGACGGTATCCCTGCCGTATGGCAAGGTGTACCGGGTCGACATGGATTATGGGATCACTTACCGGCTATGTGCCCAGCGCGTCGATGCGGCGGGCAAGGCGGTCGACAATTGCGACATCCCGTATATTTGAGTTGCCCGCGGTAAGCATTTGTAAAACCTGCGACATGCGCGCGATTTTTCCCTATAGTTGAATCCTGGGAAGGAGAATGCCATGAAAACCTTGATGATCTTGCCGGTGCTGGCCCTGGGCCTGGCCGGTTGCGCCACCCAACAGCCGGTGCGCTATGCCTCCAGCAATCCATATGAATGGCGGACGGTTTCGGTGACGCCGGTGCCGAACGGTACCGCTGCGCGTTCCGGTTCGCAGGTGACCTATTCGAGCGAGCCGGTGTATGTTGAACAGCAGCCTGTGTATGTTGCGCCGCAGCCAGTCTATGTGGCGCCTGCGCCTTACTATGCGCCAGCGCCGGTGTATGCTTACCCGCCGGTGACAATTGGCTTTGACTTCCTGTTCACCAACCGCCATCGCCACGGCTATCGTGGCCGTCGCTGGTAATCAGTGGAAGAAGAGGGGGATGTGCGTCAGCACGTCCGCCGAGCACAGCAGCCAGGTTGCAGAGGCCACCAGGCTAAGCAGCACAGCGCTGCTGGCAAATGGATGGTGGGACATGGGATGCTCCTGCCTAAGATTATGATCTCATCTTAATCAAGTGCAAACAAAAAAGGCATCGGAGAGCTGCCGATGCCTTTGTAGGACTATTGCTCGTCCGCTATTTTTTACCCCATAACACGACAGGCGCCTCCGGCGCGGTATCCAGGGCGTTGGACAGGTTCAGCCAGTCGTTCAGGCGGTCCGGCTCCTTCAGCGTAATGCCGGCGCCGTCGATATAGCCAACCTGCTCCAGGAACCGGGCATCCATCTTGGCTTTGGAAACGGTCGGCGCCACGGCGACCATGCGATCGTATGCCTTGCGCGCCTTGTTTTCCCATTTGTGCAGGGAGGATTCGTCAAAGCGGTTGGCTTCGAAGTAGATGGTGAGCGAACCGTCCGGGTTGCCAAAGCCGACAATGCCGGCCCCCTTGCGGATGGTGGTGGAATTGGCGAGGTCGAACAGGTCGGTCGGGACGAACACGCCGGCGCGCCCGCCAATGGCAGGCAGGCCAACCGGGGTGTCCTTGCTGTAAGTGGATAGTTCTTTCAACTCAGACATGACTTCTTCCATATTTGCAACGTTCTCTGAGTCGATATTCTATCCCCAAAACAAATGCTGTAGCACAACGAATGTTGCCTAAATTTTCGTGTGGTAACGCAGGCGCGAACGATGCGTCGGTCGCAGCAGGATGCGTTCGGGCGGTTCGCGCAGCAGGTCGCGGGCCGGGTCAGGGAGTGCTTCCAGCGCTGGCGGCTGGCAGCCCGGTGCGGCGCTGCCCAGCCAGACCAGGTGCGGGCCATCGCCGCGCACCGGCAATTGCGGGAAGTTGTTCGGCATGTCGAGCGTGACAAGGGTGCCGGCGTCGCGCCAGCCGGCATCGCGCCAGGCCGCGAAGGCCGGCGCTGCCAGTGCGGCAAAGCGCTCCAGCTGGCCGGGCTTCACCGAACAGAGGACCGCTACCGCTTCGCCCTGTGCGCCTTCAGACTCCAGCACCGGATCGACGGCGGGCATGACGGGCACGCCGCTGCCGGGTTGCAAAGGGCGGAGCAGCAGCACGTTGTCGCTGTCGGTCATCAGCCCGTTCAGCGTGGCTTTGTGCTCCTTCCACACCGGGCCGTAGTAAAACGCGGCGTTGACCACGGCGCGCTGCTCCCAACTGGTGAAGCCGCGCATCCAGAGGAAGCTGTTCGGGTTGCCGCGCTCGGTGAACTGGCCGAGCGCCAGCGCGCCCAGCTGCTGGAAGGCTTCCGGGAACAGGGTTTCGAAATAGCGTGAGAACGCTGCCTGCCCGCCTTCTACAGTCGTGTAGCGGCGGAATTCAATGACGGGGTAGGTATCCATGCCGCCAGCTTAGGCGGCAATGCGGTCGGAATGCGCCCTATTTTCCAGTTCGAATGTGTTGCCAGGTCGGGCCGTACGAGCCGAGGACCACGGGCAGGTTTGTGAGGCTTTGCAGTTCATCGACGAATGCGTCGGCGTTGGCGATGGGCGTGTCGGCGTAGTTGGGGCTCGCAGCGCGCAGCTGCCCGCACAGCGTTTCCTGGTGAACCAGGTCGGGCTGGCCGGAGAGGGGGAGGTCGCGGATTTCACCGCCGTGAAGCTTGTAGCTGTGGGCCCAGCGCAGTTCGGCCCCGCCCCGGAATGCGTCGAGGTGGCTGACCAGCAGGCCTTCGATGCGGCCGGCGGCGGCAAGCGCGTAGCGCAGCAGGACGGCGTCTGGATGACCGCGGCGGAAGGTGCCTTGCCAGCCGCTATCGGCGTTATGCGGTTCAGCCAGGGCTTGCAAAGCCTGGTCTTCGGTCGGCATGGGACCTTGGCCGTGGCGGGTGAGGTAGCTGCGCATTGCTCCGAAATGCCTGATGCGTTCAGAGACGCCGTAGCCGGCCAGAGCGGCTTCGGCGGCAACGGGGCCGGTGCTGCTCCACGTCGTATGCGGGTGGAAGCCGTGCCCCTCATCGAGCAGCATTCCCTGGGCGCCTTCCATCACAATACTGCCAGGTCGCGCTAGTTGTGCGGCGACCTGTTCGGGCGCGGAGGGCGCTACCTTGGCGATAAGGCGTTGTACGTGTTCGAACCACAGCTGCCCGAAACCTGGATCGGCCAGGATTGCCGCGTCTTGACGGTCCAGCGCCGCCGCGCGGGCGGGAAGCGCAGCGCGCAGGTAGTGGCGCATGGCTTCCAGCTTGTTGCGGACGCGTGAGCGATGCAGCAAGTCGCCATAGCGAATCGCCTGTTCGGGCTGGGCCAGTGCATGGCCCACCGTTTCGCCGAAACCTACGCCACAGCTTCCGTGCGCAGCAGCGCCACGTGCGCGTTCGCGCAGGCGGCCGGCTGCCTCGTGGTATGGCGTGGTGACGAGGCAGCGGGCATCGATGAGCAGGCGGTCCAGCGCGTCGCTGATGCCCGCGCGCTGCAGGTAGGTTTCTTCGACCAGCAGCGCGGTCGGATGGACCACGACTGGCGCGGACAAGACGGTCGCAACGCCGGGATTGAACGTGCCGGCGCCGAACTGGGAGAAGGTGTGATGGCGGCCGTCAGGCAGGATCACGTTGTGCCCGGCCTGTGCTCCGCCGTTGAAGCGCATGACCGTGTGCGCCGACCTGGCGCGGCAAAGGTAATCCGTGAACAAGCCTTTACCGCAGTCGCCAAAGGCCAGTCCGATGACCGATACGATCCTACCCTCAACCAAACAGACGCCTCCACCAAGGGCGCTCGCCAAGCGCCACGGCCGGCGACGACACCGGAATGTCATGCGCCGTGCCGTTATCCAGCAGGGCTGCATACGGGCGCAAGGCGCGGACGATAGCGGACACGCGGCCGCCGTCAATGCCTTCGCCGGACAGAACGCCTGGCAAGGAGTCCAGCTTCGGCAAGGCGCCTTCGGTCAGGGCCACGATGGAGGCGGCAACTGCGCAGGCATCTTGCGGCGCTTCCATGCAGATCACATGGTCGCCCAGCAGCTCGCGCCAGCGCGCTTCGCATCGCTGGCGGCGCTGCAGGTCGGGAATCAGGAAGAACAAGTGGAAAGTCTCGGAAGCGGCTGCGATCACCTCTTCAATCGGCAAGTCCTGGTCAAGGCGGTCGCCGACCAGTGCTTCGACCTGGTGGCGCGACACCGCAGGGTAGGGCAGTTCATCGCCGGTCAGGAACAAGTAGCCTTTCTTGCGGCGCTTGGCCCAGCAATCGAGGTCGGTGTGCTGGGCCGCCATGTAGAAGGCCAGTTCATAGCTCTCCTCGCCCGAGCCGCCCCCGCCGCCTTCGATATAGCTCCAGGTCAGCCACTGGTCCATCAATTCCGCGGTCGATTCGAACTGGCCGACCTGCAGAGGCGCATGGTCGGATACCGCATCGCCGATTGCCATGAACTGGATTTGCGGGTCCGGGACGCCGCAAGCCATCAGTAAGCGCATGAAGGTCGGCAGCTCTTTCGTCGCCAGCTGCTGCGGGATGTCGCCCATCGAACCGGTGACGTCGAGCGCGAACACAATGCCCAGCGAATTCGGATGATCGGGATTATCGCGCGACTCGCGCATCTTGATGCCCTTGGGGTTCATCAGCGGATGACAGCTGCGCTGCTGGAATACTTCAGTACGCGATGCGGATGCACGGTCGGCGACCAGGGCGACGTGTGCGGAGAAGGAGTAGTTACCGTGTCCCAATTTGGCTCCTTTGGATACGTTTAGGGTGTTGGGTGAAAATGCAGGAAGCGCGGCGGGCCGAAAGCGGCTGCCGCTGCGCTGGTGACTTCGTAGTGCAAGCCTGCGGCACCTTGCGCCCGCAGCCAGCGGGCGTCGGAACAGGCGCGCTGCAGCAGCTGCGCCAATGGCGCCGGTACCGACGCCGGCAAGGCTGGCGCGTCGTCTCCAGCACGCTGGCCGGCGAGAAGGGCGCGCATGCTCCACGCCGACTGCAGCAAGTCGCGCGACTGGTCGCCAGCCCGCTTCGCGCCTGACCAGCCGATCATGAACACACCATGGTCGGCAGGGTGCACCAGCATATGTTCCAGGCTCACCGCGCCGTGGCTCCAGCCGATGCTGTGCACGTGCGCCAGCGCTTCAAGTACGCGGCGCCACATCCAGACCACATGGCGCGCATCAAGACCGGTTCCATTAAACCGGTGGACTTCGGCCAGGCTGCCCCAATAGCCCGGTGGATGGCGCAGTACGTGTACCGTGCCGCCATTGCCGTCCGGGCCCAGTGCGATCGATTCGGGCAGGCGCTGCGAGAAATATGCGGAGCCCGGCGAGGTGTCCGCCTGCAGTTGGCGCAGGATGTCGCGCTCGCGCCCCAGCTTGACCGCGTCGGCGTATTTCAGCACCACGTGTTCGCCCAGCCGCCCGCAGCGGCGTGCCAGCACGACACGCGAACCGGCGCCTTCGTATAACTGACGGATGATGCGGTAGCGCCGTTCGCCGCAGCGGGCATCCTGGCCGGCCGGGTCGTTCTGGAAGCGCAGGAGCGCTTCGCGGAAGCGCGCCACGTCGACGACGGCATCGGAACGGGTGACGGTGGCGGCGCAATAAGGGCACTCGACGGTGCGCCAAATGGCCTGGCGTGGCAGCACTCCGCCACACTGCGAGCAACTCAAAGACTGGAAGTCCACACGAATCCTGGAGGGTTGTCTGAAATTAATTATATTTCAGGGATGCCAAATTACCAACCGGGGGGCGGAGCGGAGGCCTTAGCCTGGGCGACCACTGCTGGTATCTATGCTTGCCATCTGCAAGATTTAAGATATACTTCGATGTGTACTATTTATTGTACAAGTCTTGGCTGTTCACAATACACCTGCGAATACGACGACACCTGCGATCACTGACTACTGAAAAAGTATTGAACGAACGGAGTACCAAATGAGAATCATCAACTTTTCTGATGCTCGCAACAGTCTACGGGCTGTCATCGACCAAGTGGTTGAGGATGCTGACGTAACGGTTATTTCGCGCCGAGATGCGCCAGATGCAGTAGTCATGTCCTTTGATCATTACAGCAGCCTAATGGAAACTGTACACTTGTTGAGCTCGCCGGCTAACGCGGCTCATCTTGCAAGATCCATCGCGCAGGCCCGCTCTGGCAAGGCGAAGCATCGGGAACTGGTAAACATTTCCGATGTAGAGGAACAGCAAAATGCGCAATCTGAAGTTCACAGATGAGGCTTGGGAAAGCTACATCTACTGGCAAACGCAAGATAAGAGAACTCTCAAACGTATTAATGACCTGATTCAAGCTGCCCGGCGGGAACCTTTTGAGGGCCCCGGAAAGCCTGAGCCACTGAAACATAGCCTGGCTGGTTGTTGGTCAAGAAGAATTGACGAAACGAACCGACTTGTATACGAAGTTTATGACGATGAGTTGGTCATCATTTCGTGTCGCTATCACTATTGATAAACCGGGGGAGCTAAGGCTCCCCTTCTTGTTTCCCCAGTCTGTCGAACAATAGGTTGTGTGGCAGATGAGTTTCAGATTTGCTGGATGCCGCTTCGATTCTCAATGAAATCAAAGGTTAAGAAAATTTAGGGGTGAATAGGCCCCCCACGATGAACTGCAGGGAAACTCCACGAAATAGTTAATCTTCAATCGCTGCGCTGCGCAGTAACACAGCGAATCAGGCCGGAAATTTGTGCCTGCGATACGATATGGCCACCAGCTGCGGCCTTCGCAATCCACATCAGCCCTAAATTGTCGTCCTTGGGAACGCCCGTGCCCTCGACGTAAGCACGGCCCATCCAGTGCATCGCGCTCACATCGCCCTGCTTGATCGCGAGTTCGAGCCAGTACAGCGCCTCCTTGTGCTTCTCTAGGTCACGAAAAAGTAGTGCCAGATCGGACTGGGCCTGCGCATGGCCCGCATCTGCAGCTAATACAAGCTGTAAATCCTCGGCAGTTAGCGTCACCCATAGGTGAGGAAGTATTGAATCCAGCACAACTGTCGATACTTCATTTGCTTTGACATGGTTCTCGGCGCCCCGCTCCACCGAACCGTCGGCAAATCTGCGCCAAAACGTGCGCTTGCTCCAACCGGTCAATGTGATGGCGGTGCTAATTTTGATCTGTTGGTTCATTTCTCATCTTCAGTAAAGTTTGCCAGCGAACATTTCACGAATGTTCTGGGCAGGAACTGACGGGGTAATAGTTGCCATGGCGCATCAAAGGCTGTGCCAAGTCCGGATGATACGCTGATTGTCGTGCCACGCCAAAACGGTGGCGCAGCATGGACCTGCGCCACCGGGCGTGATGCACCAAAGATATTGCCAAAAAACGGCAAAAACATCGCGAATTTGGCCTGGCACGCTCATTGCATAGTATGCGGTGTGCAGCAAAACTTTGAGCCGATGAGGCTCCCAACACTCAACAGGAGAGAAGCATGAAATTCGCACAATACAAGAAGCAAGCACAGCAGGGTTTCACCCTGATCGAACTGATGATCGTTGTGGCGATCATTGGTATTCTGGCAGCTGTTGCCCTGCCTGCTTACCAGGACTACACCGTTCGTTCCCGTGTTGCTGAAGCAATTACTGCTGCCGATGCCGCTAAAGTTACCGTAGCCGACAACGCTGCTAACGGCACTCCGTTCGCAAACGGCCTGAATCCAGGCGCAGCTACGCAAAACATCGCAACTCCACCTGCCGTGTCCACTGCCGGTGCAATTACCGTCGTAACGACCGCAAAAGCTGGTGGCGTAACCATCGTCATGACCCCATTTGATGGCGCTGGCACCGGCGGCACACCAGGCACCGCGCTGGTCGAAGGCACTGTTCCAACCAACCAACTGACCTGGACCTGCCACGTAGTGGACACCACCAAATGGAAGTACGTACCAGCAAACTGCCGTCAAGCTGCTGCTACCGCTCTGCTGTAATTAGCGAAGACTTCTGGTTTCATCAGTCGAGCTGGAGGATGTAATATCTTCCGGTTCGATTCAAAAAATGCCCGCTTTTGCGGGCATTTTCATTTGTCGCCCATAAGGTTGGGCCATGGCAAAGTATTCTTGAGCGTTGGCGGCTGACACATCAGCCTCGGGCAGTCCTGCTATCATAATCGCTATGCCCGGTACGGCAACTACATCGCCCATTTGCCCTGGCACGCTCATTGCTAAAGATCCTGTGTGAAGTAAAACTTTGAGTTGCTGTCGTTCTCAATACTCAGCAGGGGAAATATGAAATTCGCACAATACAAGAAGCAGGAACAGCAAGGTTTTACCTTGATCGAATTGATGATCGTCGTGGCGATCATTGGTATTCTGGCGGCAGTTGCCTTGCCCGCCTATCAGGACTACACCGTTCGCGCGCGGGTGACTGAAGCAATTGCTGTTGCTGATGCCGCTAAAATTGCCGTAGCCGACAACGCTGCAAATGGCACTCCGCTTGCGACTCCGTTTAATGCAGGTCAGGCGACGCAAAACATTGTAACTGCGACTTCCATCAGCGCTACCGGTGTAATTACTGTTAGCACGAGCGCGAAAGCAGGCAGTTTAACGATCACCATGACCCCATTTGATGGTACAGGCGCCGGTGGTGCCCCGGGTGCCCCGCTGGCCCAAGGCGTTATTCCAGCGCGCCAACTGACTTGGGCTTGCAGCGTTAATTCGGCAGATAAATTCAAGTACGTGCCAGCAAACTGCCGTCAAACAGCAGCTAACGCTCTGTTGTAATTGCCGGCTGATTCGGTTTTGGCAAAATGCCCGCTACGTGCGGGCATTTCTTCTTTATGCGGTCACGGCGACGGCAAGGTTAAATTGCTGGACGCCTTGTGTGTCGCACTGTCGCGAAGTATGGACGAAAAAAAGGCCGCAAGCGCGGCCATTTTCATCGTTCGTTTTCAGCTAAAGAAATTGGGGTGGCTGATGGGGCTCGAACCCACGACAACAGGAATCACAATCCTGGACTCTACCAACTGAGCTACAGCCACCACTGAAAACTTCTTTTCCATCGCACCGTAGCGCGACAGAGCCGAGATTATATAGGGACTCCGATAATCTGGCAAATATATTTCAAACGGCCACGGAATCGACCTGAGGATGCAGTCCGAGCAGGCTGGCAAACTGCTGCTTCAGAGCCTCTGCGTTGCCGCTGGTGTAGCCATGCAGGTGGGCTGGCGTGCCTCCTGGACGCAGCAGGCCGGCGCCTTCCAGCAGGCGTGCCAGTTGGCGGGCTACGGCGTCGCCGGTGTCGATCAGCGTGACCGCGGCAGCGTCGCCGCGTGCCGCAACGAGCTGCGCGATGGCGTCCCGCACGAACGGGTAGTGCGTGCAGCCGAGGACCAGCGTATCGGCGCCTTGCTCCAGCAGCGGTTCCACATAGCCCTTCAGCATGGCTGCTGTTTCGTCACCGGTCAGATCGCCCTGTTCGATGCGCTCTACCAGTCCGATGCAGGGCTGCAGCAGGAAGCGCGTACCGTTTGAGCCGGAGATCTGTTCGCGCAACGCCAGGAACTTCTCGCCGCGCAGTGTGCTTGCCGTTGCCAGGACTGCGACCGTGCCGTTGCGGGTGGCGGCGGCGCCAGGCTTCAGGCCCGGTTCCACGCCAACCACGGGCAGAGAAGGATAGGCGGCGCGGACAGCCTTGATGGCGGCCACGGTGGCGGTATTGCAGGCCACCACCAGCGCCTTGGCGCCCTTATCGAGCAGGAAAGCCGTCACCGCAATTGCGCGCTGCACCAGCCATTCGTCCGTCTTGGCGCCGTAGGGGGCAAAGGCGGAGTCGGCGAAGTACAGCACGTGCTCGTGCGGCAGCTGCGCATGGATATGGCGCAGCACGGAGAGCCCTCCGACGCCGGAGTCAAAGACGCCGATCGGCGCGTCGGCGGAGGAGGGGATCGGATGGACCATTTATGCTGGCTGCGCCGCCTTCAGGGACTCGATCTTCACCTGCCACTCTTTCGGGCCGGTGTTGTGCACGGAAGTGCCGGTGGAATCGACGGCGACGGTGACAGGCATGTCGACCACGTCGAATTCATAGATCGCTTCCATGCCCAGATCTTCGAAGCCGACAACCTTGGCGCCCTTAATCGCCTTCGACACCAGGTAAGCAGCGCCGCCGACAGCCATCAGGTAAGCCGACTTGTGCTTCTGGATCGATTCGATCGCGGTTGGGCCGCGTTCTGCCTTGCCGACCATGGAGATCAGGCCGGTTTTCTCCAGCATCATGTCTGTGAATTTGTCCATGCGGGTTGCGGTCGTCGGGCCGGCTGGGCCAACGACTTCTTCACGCACTGGATCGACCGGGCCGACGTAATAGATTACGCGGTTGGTGAAGTCCACCGGCAGTTGCTCGCCCTTGGCCAGCATGTCCTGGATGCGCTTGTGGGCGGCATCGCGGCCGGTCAGCATCTTGCCGTTCAGGAGCAGGGTCTGGCCCGGCTTCCAGGACGCCACTTCTTCCTTGGTCAGGGTGTTCAGGTCGACGCGCTTGGACTTCTCGGTGTCGGCAGCCCAGGTGACATCAGGCCAGTCGGACAGCTTTGGCGGCTCGATGTAGGCCGGGCCGGAACCATCCAGCACGAAGTGGGCGTGGCGGGTAGCCGCGCAGTTCGGGATCATGGCGACCGGCTTGGATGCTGCGTGGGTCGGGTACATATTGATCTTCACGTCCAGCACGGTGGTCAGGCCGCCCAGGCCTTGCGCGCCGATGCCCAGGGCATTGATCTTGTCGCACAGTTCGATACGCAGCTCTTCCAGCTTGTTCTGCGGGCCGCGCTTTTTCAGCTCGAACATGTCGATGTCTTCCATCAGCGACTCTTTGGCCAGCAGCATGGCTTTTTCGGCGGAGCCGCCGATACCGATGCCCAGCATGCCTGGCGGGCACCAGCCGGCGCCCATCAGCGGCACGGTCTTCAGCACCCAGTCAACCAGCGAGTCGGAAGGGTTCAGCATGACGAACTTGGTCTTGTTCTCGGAGCCGCCGCCTTTGGCCGCAACGGCTACTTCCACGGTGTTGCCTTCCACCAGTTCCATATGGACCACGGCCGGGGTGTTGTCCTTGGTGTTCTTGCGCTCGAAGTGCGGGTCGGCCACGATGGACGCGCGCAGCTTGTTGTCGGAGAAGTTGTACGCGCGGCGCACGCCTTCATTGACGGCGTCGGTCACTGTGCCCTTGAAGCCTTCAAAGCGCACGCCCATGCCGATCTTCAGGAAGACGTTCACCATGCCGGTATCCTGGCAGATCGGACGCTTGCCTTCCGCGCACATGCGGGAGTTGGTCAGGATCTGGGCGATCGCATCTTTCGCGGCCGGGCTTTGTTCGGCTTCGTACGCGCGCGCCAGGTGCTGGATGTAATCGGCAGGGTGGTAGTAGCTGATGTACTGCAGCGCGGCGGCGACAGATTCGATCAGGTCGTCTTGCTTGATGATGGTCATGATTGGCTCGTTGGCTAATTAGTGGTGCTTGGAATCGTTGTGCGTCAGGGTGGTGATGCGATCGGTGTACGCAATCGCCATTGCGGACAGCAGGAATGCGATATGGATCACGGTTTGCGCGATCAGGACCTTGGGCTCGTAGTCTTTCGCGTTGATGAAGGTCTTCAGCAGGTGGATCGAGGAGATGCCGATTATCGCCATCGCCAGCTTGGTCTTCAGCACCGAGGCGTTCACGTGCGACAGCCATTCCGGCTGGTCCGGGTGGTCTTCCAGGTGCATGCGCGAGACGAAAGTTTCGTAGCCGCCCACGATCACCATGATCAGCAGGTTGGAGATCATGACCACGTCGATCAGGCCCAGCACCACCAGCATGATCACGGTTTCGGTCAGCTTGGTGGGAGCGCCTTCAGCCCCGTGGAAGGTCACGGCGATAATGTGTTCCAGCGAATGGGCGTCGCCCAGCGCCGCGCCGATCAGGTCCTTCAGTTCGACCCAGAAATGGAACACATAGACGCACTGCGCCAGGATCAGGCCCAGGTACAGCGGCAGCTGCAACCAGCGGGACATGAAGATAAAGGCGGGGATAGGGCTAAGGCGTTTGCCGTTGGAGTTCTGAGGTTCGGTCATCTGGGGATATTGGTGGAGCGTTTGAAAAACAGCCGATATTCTACACTCGCAACGGTGGCGTGGTAGCGGGGCGGCTGTGCTACATTGCCGTTTTGTCTAATTTGCCTGAAGATTATGAAGCTCGATTGGGTGCAGGGCCTGCGCGGGTTCGCCGTGCTGCTGGTGGTCCTGACACATGGCCGCTTTTTCCTGGACGGTACGCCGAATGAAGGATTGGCCACCGCGCTGTTTTTGCCAGGGGCGATGGGCGTCGACCTGTTTTTCCTGCTTAGCGGCTTTATCATGGTCTACACCACCCAAGGCGCAGGCGGCCCGCGCGATGCGGCGCTGTTCGCGGCCAAGCGTTTTGCGCGCATCTGGCCGGCCTATGTGGTGGTGACGCTCGCCTGGATCTTCATCAAGCGCGATGGCCTGTGGTTCTTCCAGGATGCGGAACACCTGCAGGCACTGTTCCAATCATTGACCTTGCGCCCGGTGACGGCGCAGGATGCCCCGTTCTTTGGCCTGGTGTTCCCGCTGGCGTGGACGCTGGCGTTCGAGATGTACTTTTACCTGGTGTTTGGCGCCAGCTTGCTGGCAGGGCGCTTGCGCTGGCTAGCGCTGGCAAGCTGGATGGTGCTGACGCTGATCTTGCTGCCCTTGGCGGCAGGCGGGCCGACGCTGGACGTGCGCCAGTACCTGATGTTTGACACTCCTTACCTGCACCTGATGACCAACCCGATCATCTGGGAATTCGTGGCCGGCATGGGGATCGGCTTGCTTTACCTGAACCCTGGCATCCGCTTCCCCAATGCGGCGCTGGCCTGGCAAGCCGTGGCTTGCAGCGCAGGCTTCGTGCTGTGGTGGGGCTGGTCCGGCGTGGGCGGATTTCACGGGCCGGCAGGGTGGGGCTGGCCGCTGGCACTGATGCTGCTGGTGCTGGCCATCGCCAGCAAAGCGGTGACCTTGTGCACGCCGCGCTGGTTGCAGTGGGTCGGCAACGTCTCCTACTCGATGTACCTCACTCATTTTCTTGGCCAAGTGGTCTTGACCCGCTGGCTGGACCAGCACTACCTGCACACCCGAAGCTGGAATGAGGTCTATCTCGCGCTGTTGCTGGCGATTCCGCTTGCTTCGGCTTCGCACTGGTTGCTGGAGCGGCAGTTGGGCGGATGGGCGCGGCGCAAACTGGTATTGCTGGTCGACCGCGCGCTGCCAGCGCCGCCTGTACCAGAGGGGCAGGATGTGATTAAAATGGCAAAAGTAGCGCCTCGAAAAATGTAAGGGCGCAGTAAGCGACAAGCTCTATTGTTGCAAGCAAACCATCACTAACCGGAGACAAGCATGACCAACCAGGGCGCAGACCAACAGGGACCAATGGAATCGCGTATTTTCGCGCCGCCAGCGGCATTTGTCGAAAAGGCTGCCGTATCGGGCATGGACGCATACAAGGCGCTGTGCGACGAAGCGGAGCGCGACTACGAAGGCTTCTGGGCGCGACTGGCGCGCGAGCACGTGGAATGGCAAACGCCCTTCACCCGCACGCTGAACGAAGACAACGCCCCATTCTACAAATGGTTCGAAGACGGCAAGCTGAATGTCTCCTACAACTGCCTGGACCGCAATATCAAGAACGGCCTGGGCGACAAGACCGCGATCATCTTCGAAGCCGACGACGGCCAGGTGACCCGCGTCAGCTACCAGCAACTTCACGACAAGACCTGCAAGATCGCCAACGGCCTGAAAGCGCGCGGCATCAAGAAGGGCGATCGCGTCGTGATCTACATGTCGATGTCGGTCGAAGGCGTGGCTGCGATGCAGGCCTGCGCCCGTATCGGCGCTACGCACTCCGTGGTGTTCGGTGGTTTCTCCGCCAAGTCGCTGCAAGAGCGCATCATCGACGCCGGCGCCGTGGCCGTGCTGACCTGCGATGAGCAACTGCGCGGCGGTAAGCAGCTGCCGCTGAAAGCCATCGTGGACGAGGCGCTGGCCATGGGTGGCTGCGACACGATCAAGAATGTGGTGGTGTACAAGCGCACCGGTGGCAATATCGCCTGGACCGAAGGCCGCGACATCTGGTTGCACGACCTGGTCGAGGGCCAGGCTGCGACCTGCGAACCTGAATGGGTGGAAGCGGAGCATCCACTGTTCATCCTGTACACCTCCGGCTCCACCGGCACCCCGAAAGGCGTGCAGCACTCGACCGGCGGCTACCTGCTGTGGGCAGCGCTGACCATGAAGTGGACCTTCGACATCAAGCCGGAAGACGTGTACTGGTGCACCGCCGACATCGGCTGGGTCACCGGTCACACCTATATCGCTTACGGCCCGACCGCCGTCGGTGCGACCCAGGTTGTCTTCGAAGGCATCCCGACCTTCCCGCACGCTGGCCGCTTCTGGGAAACCATCGCCAAGCACAAGGTCAACATCTTCTATACCGCACCGACCGCGATCCGCTCGCTGATCAAGGCATCCGACGTGGACCCGAAAGTCCATCCAAAGAACTTCGACATCTCCTCGCTGCGCCTGCTGGGCACCGTGGGTGAGCCGATCAATCCGGAAGCCTGGATGTGGTACTACAAGAACGTCGGCGGCGAGAAATGCCCGATCGTCGACACCTTCTGGCAGACCGAAACCGGCGGCCACATGATCACTCCGCTGCCAGGCGCCACCCCGATGGTTCCGGGTTCGTGCACCTTGCCTCTGCCAGGCATCATGGCCGCCATCGTGGACGAAGCGGGGCACGACGTACCGAACGGCAGCGGCGGCATCCTGGTCGTCAAGCGCCCATGGCCATCGATGATCCGCACCATCTGGGGCAACCCGGACCGCTTCAAGGCCGGCTACTTCCCGGAAGAACTGGGCGGCAAATACTACCTGGCAGGCGACGGCGCAATCCGCAACGCCGAAACCGGCTACTTCACCATCACCGGCCGTATCGACGACGTGCTGAACGTGTCGGGCCATCGCATGGGCACGATGGAGATCGAATCGGCGCTGGTCGCCAACCCGCTGGTGGCCGAAGCCGCCGTGGTCGGCAAGCCGGACGAAACTACCGGCGAATCGATTTGCGCCTTCGTGGTGCTGAAGCGCGCCCGCCCGACCGGCGACGAAGCAAAGCAGATCGCCACCGAGCTGCGTAACTGGGTAGGCAAGGAGATCGGCCCGATCGCCAAGCCAAAAGAGATCCGCTTCGGCGACAACCTGCCGAAGACCCGTTCCGGCAAGATCATGCGCCGCCTGCTGCGCGTCCTGGCCAAAGGCGAAGCGATCACCCAGGACGTCAGCACCCTGGAAAACCCAGCCATCCTCGAGCAGCTGAAAGAAACCTCCTAAGCCTGAGTAGGCGGTGTCAGACCCAATGGGTCTGACACTGGTTTACCGGTTTCAGGAGAAAACCTTTGCACTCTCCAGAAACGCTGCTATAATTCGGGCCTCTCGCGATCAGCGTGAGAATGCAGGAGAGATGGATGAGTGGTTTAAGTCGCACGCCTGGAAAGCGTGTATAGGTTCATAGCCTATCGGGGGTTCGAATCCCCCTCTCTCCGCCAAGGACACCTAGTGCTTGAAGCACTTAAAGAAAATGCCAGCTAGATTAGCTGGCATTTTGCATTTCAAAGGCCTTTATTTTAAGTTGGGCGAGCACTGGGCTCGCGCTCTCCCTTACCCGGCTTCCAGTGAATTCGGAACGAAGCCCTCATCTGTCAGGGCCTTGATGACGCCGCGAAGCAAAACGTTGTTGGTGAAGCAGATCGCGTATTGTCTTGCGTTGGGATGGATTGGTTGAAGCATCTTGGCAGCGACCAGCTTTTTAATTTGGTACGTCCTCTGCGCATCATTAAGTGCTGGCATCACTTTTTGGAGATCTGCGGACTTCGCGGTCTTCAGGCGAACCACCTCTGCCAGCACATGGTATTCGTCAATAGTGATGAGCTGTCGCTCGCGCGAGATTGCTAGCGCAGGGTGAAGGATTTTTTGCTGAAGGTATTCGTACTTGGTCAGCCTGTCGACTTTTTGAAGTTCGAGCAGAATGCCTTCAAGAACGTAGGTACACCACGTATCGATCCCATCGGTCGTTCCCGTGTCCGCTGCGCTCAACATCTGGTAATAGCGTTCCCTGTCATTGCAGAAAACTGCAGTAGGATTCAGCACACGTCCGCCCTCCTTGACGTTAAATCCGTACTTGATCAGCAGTGCGTAGGTGATCAGGCGTACGACCCTGCCATTGCCGTTGGAGAATGGGTGTATCCATCCAAAGCGATGATGAGCAAGTGCAACCTTGATCAAGTCGTACTTCTGTTTCGCGGGTGTGTTGACGAAATCGGTAAGCTCCCGCATGTACTGCGGAACAGACAGCGCATCCGGCGGTAAATGGTTCGACTTCGCGATTTTGACTGGACCTTCGCGGTATGCGCCTGGGGTCTTGTCTCCCTCGCGCTTCAGATCGTCGACGGTCATGCTATGGAGTTCACGAATAAACGTTTCAGTCAGCGGAGCCCCAGGTTCCATGACATCCTCGACGAACTGCATTGCCCGTTCAATGTTCGAGATCTCTTTGATTTGATCGCTCTCGTCGCCCCCCAGAACCGTAGTCTCGACGTAGTCGGCGAGGGTAGTGTGGTTACCTTCGATTCGCGCGGACCCGAGACTTTCGAGCATGTGAAAGATGTGTTTCAATTGAAAAAACACCCCTTCAGGGGTACTGCCCTCGAGGCGCAGTCGCCTTAAGTATTCCAGCTCAGTTACAACATCGACGAGCGGCGAGTCGTACGCCGGGTTGTAGAGCTGGAGATCGAAGTGCTCAAACTTGGGGCTATCCATATCCGAAGGTTTGATTATCTAAGCAGGCCGGTAGGAGGTAACTCAAATTATTGAAAAAAATTGCTGTGTAATCAAATGGTTGTAAATATTCTTGAAGTACGTTATGTGGAATTATGGCATATGTTATGTAGAAAATCCTCCACCGATAAGTGGAGGCCCTGTTCTTGGATGCCAAGTCAGGAGTCCCGTTGGATCCATAGTCGAGTGTGGAAAAGTTGATAGAAATGCACGTAAACGTCGCTAGGGTGAAATCATGCCCCCATGTTTCCCGCACTTCTGGTGCATGGGCTCCCCTTGACACTGATTGGATAGCCTGGTTTCTGCCAACGCCATCCGTCGAAGGCTCTAATCAGACAATACCGCCGAAACAATCGATCTGCGCAGGACAGTCTTCCCGGCATCGATGCCGCGCTGCGAAAACGCCGGCGGTAAGTCGATGCCATGCGCGTCCTTAGCGGCCTCGCCTGGCGCGTCGCTCGGCGGCGCCACTTCTTTTACCAGCATGGTGGCGCTGTTCTGGACCTCGAAATACTCGTCCCAATGAACAGGGACCTGATGTGAACGGCCATCTCCACCGTGGACCGAAACGTAATGGATCCGTTCAACGCTTCCGAAGCCGCTGGCCGTCACGTGCACTTTCTGGGATCCATCGCTCTCCTCTTGCGTGGATGTCTTCAGGATGCTGCGTGAAACGCAATCCGGATGGTTGAACGTCGTCTCCCCGTGGTAATTGGCAATCGCTTCATGCTCCCAGAAACAGGGTTTTTGCGAGTAGGTGTCTTTGTAAATGTCCGCGTGCGACCGATGCTGCTGGTACAGCGGGATGGCAAGCAACGGGGCGATCCCAAAGTAGAACGACTTGAAGAAATCGTTGTGGTAGCCATTGAAGAACCTCCGTGCCTGCGCGAGTTCGTAGGCATGGAACTTTTCCGGCGCGCCGCTGATATCGGTTTGTTGCATATGCCCCGATTCCAGGACGTTGATCATGTGCGCTTTGTCGAACGCAAAAGTGTCGCCATAACCAATCTGGCTATCCTTGAGTAGCTTCAGCATTTCCTGCTGCGCCAACGGCGTGAACAGCAGCCGGAACTGCACTTCATGATTCCGGTCCGTGGCGCCAAATAGTGCATCGAATTCCCGATTGGCCATTACCGTAAAGGCACTTCCATCGTTGACATCACGGGACTTTGCTTCAAGCTTCTTGATGGCGCGATTCTTCCGCCACTTGTCGAATAAGCCGTCGTCCAGCTTGGAAAGCTCCGACGGGCTACGGCTGAACACGAGATCGGGCGCTGCTTCGTTACCGTAGACGATGAAGGTCCGGTATGCGTATTCGGGGAGCGGACGTTCGATCGACGCATGCAGTGTATCGTGGTGGGTTCGCGTTTCCCATTTACCTTCCGAATTACGGTGCTGTTCTGTCCAGGTGATATGGAGGGAGCCGTGGTAGGTCTTACTGCCCATCCAGTGCGACAACGTTCGCGCAAGAATGAAGGGATTGCCGTTCAGTACGCCGCTATGGGAGAACACGATGGATTGGTCATCGCCCAGGTTTCCGGACCAGCGAAAGCTGTTTCGCAGCTCCTCCATGCGCCCGTTGCTGAAATACGAGTCGAATGCGATGCGAGGCACCGTTTTCTGCACCAGCTTGGCCACGATATCCCAGTCGAACAGGCGGTTCAATGGCGCCATCTGGCCCCACGCGAGTGCACGCTTCTCGTCACAGGCTTCCCGCAAGTGATTCAGCTGGGCGTCGGAGTCGTTGATGATGCGGTTTAGCTTATAAATTGCAAGGGCAAAAAGGACTGCTGGAACCAGCAGCCACGGCCACTGGTAATTGGCGAAGACGTAGAGCGCCGCCAGCAGCATGGCCGCGATGGTGATGCCGCGCAGAATCCGCCACCATCTGTTGCTGGAACCCGTGCCCGCAGCCTGCGTTTCTAGCTTTCGTAGTTCCTGCACCGTCTTGATGTTTGCGTTCTCGTCTACCCCGGAACGGCGTACGAGGTCTTCGAAAAAGTCCGACGTGTTCTGGACGTGAGCAGTCTTGAACTGGGAAGAATACTGCTCCAATGGTTCATGGACGTCGTCGATCAAAAGAAGACGCTCCGTGCAGCTGCCTTGGTTTCGGCGGAGGCAGTGAAAGGAATGCGCGTGGTATAACCTGCGCGCGCCGCAACGATCTGCTTGGTCGGCCAGGCAAAGATGTCCTGGTTCCACATTGCGACGGTGTCGTTATAGAGCGTGCGAGCCGCGGTAACCTCCTTTTGAAGGTAACTGTTCTGGCGCATGGCATCCGCGATGACGGCTTGCGCTTTCAGGTCCGGGTAGGACTCGCAGGCCAAGCTGATGCGGGAAAAAATGCTGTCGATTTGCTGGGAAGCCTGGTTGCGTTCAGCATCGGCATTGTGTCCGCTCCGGTAAGCTGCTACCGACTTCATGACATCCTTGTCCAGGTCGATTGCTTTTGCAACCAGGCCAACCACATTGTTCAGGATGACGACGCGCTGCTCGAGGTAATTGTCGATCTCCGACGCATCGGCCTGGATCTTCTGCTGCAGCTTGCGCAGGTACGCCAGGGCGTTGATCTTCATGAACAGGAAAATCAAACCGGGCAGGGTACCCAAAACGAGGAGTCCGAGGCAGTATTCCCGCGGCAATGCGCCGGTCAGCAGTGCCAGGGCGCCGATTGCCGGAATGACAGTCCACAGGGCGATTTCGAAGATCAGCGACCCGATGCCAATTTGAACGGGGATTTGCTTGCTGATGACGTTGATATCGCGCCCATCCTCATTGACCGGGCCAGTTACTTCGTCCAAATCGTTTGCCATGCGTGTCGATCCTTTGTCGTGAGCGTCTTTCGCTCGGTTGCAAAATTTTTCGCTTCCGCCTTACGGCGCTCGGGCGAAATGCAGGTGCGTCGTGAAAGTTGCCAATAATTACTTTTCATTATCATCATATCTTGCTTAATAGGAAACAATCAAGTGCGGCGAAGCCTTTAAACAAAATCCGCGCGGGGATTCCAGCCGATCCCGGAGCGCGCGCGGGCTGCTTGATCTGCAAGCCCGTTCAAGCTGACTACCGGCAGCAGCAAAGCATTGGAACTGCACTCTGGTGTGATCAATGCCGTATGCCGTCGCGGACGTGTGACGCTGGAAGCAGGAATCCCCGTCCGTTAGGGCGGGGTGACGTCAATGCATAGATAGTGCGCATCTGGAGAAAGGCCGCCTTGATGGGCGGCCTTTTCATTCTTATCGATTTATACCAGGTTGATGGCCACATCGATATTCCCGCGCGACATTTTCGAGTACGGGCAAATCTGGTGCGCAGTCTCAACCAGCTCTTGCGCGACTTCGCGCGCCAGGCCAGGCAAGCTCACATTGAGGCGTGCCTGCAGCTGGAAGCCGCCCTCATTGGTACCCAGGTCGACATCAGCGTCGACAGCCGTATCGGCTGGCAGCAGCACGCGTTTGTCCTTGGCCGCGCGTCCCATGGCGCCGATGAAGCAGGCCGACCAGCCGGCCGCGAAGAGCTGTTCCGGATTGGTGCCCGGGCCGTTGGAGCCTGGTGGCGAAAGTTTGATGTCGAGGCGGCCATCGTTGCTGCGTGCGGCGCCATCGCGGCCGCCGGTGGTGCGGGTCTTGCCGGTGTAGAGAACGTTCTCAATCTTGTTCATGGTGTGTGTTCCTTTCGGTTGGTTGGGGGGAATCAGAAATGGTCGACTGCGATCACGGCATCGGCGAAGGCGCGCGGTGCTTCCTGCGGCAGGTTGTGGCCTACGCCGCCCGAGATCAGCAGGTGCTTGTATTTGCCGGTGAAGCGCTTCGCATAGCTCGCCGGATCGGGATGCGGTGCGCCGTTGGCGTCGCCTTCCATGGTGATGGTCGGCACGGTGATGGCAGGGAAGGTCGCCAGCCGCGCTTCCATTGCTTCGTATTGCGCTTCGCCCTGTGCCAAGCCGAGGCGCCAACGGTAGTTGTGGACCGTGATCGCGGCGTGGTCCGGATTTTCCAGAGCGGCGGCGCTGCGGTCGAACGTCTTGTCATCGAAGCGCCATTGCGGTGATGCGGTCTGCCAAATCAATTTGGCGAAGTCGCGATGGTTCTTTTCGTAGCCGATGCGGCCGCGCTCCGTGGCGAAATAAAACTGGTACCACCATTGCTGTTCTGCGCTCGGGGGCAGGGGATTCTTGCCGGCTTCCTGGCTGCCGATCAGGTAGCCGCTGACCGAAACCAGTCCTTTCACGCGCTGCGGCCACAGCGCGGCGACGATGTCGGCGGTACGCGCGCCCCAGTCGTAGCCGGCCAGGATGGCTTTGTCGATCTTCAGTGCATCCATCAGTGCCACCGTATCGGCGGCCAGCGCGGCAGGTTCGCCATTGCGTACGGCATTCGGATCGCGGAAACGCGTCGTGCCGTAACCGCGCAGGTGCGGAATGATCACGCGGTAGCCTGCCTTGGTCAGCCTCGGGACCACTTCGGCATAGCTGTGGATGTCATAAGGCCAGCCGTGCAGGAGGAACACGACCGGGCCATTGGCCGGGCCTTCATCCACATAGCCAACATTCAGCGGGCCGGCGTCGATCTGCTTGATGGCCTCGAAGGTAGCCAAAGCCGGTTTTTCGGCCTGAGCCTGGGCTGCGGCGGGGAAGGAGAGTTGCGTGCTGGCCAGGGCGAACAAGGCGGCGACGATGTGCTTTTTCATCTGCGTGCTCCAAAATTAGTTATCGAGATAATGATTTGCGAGATAACTATATCCCGGTCTGCGCAGCTTTTCAAGTACGATAATCATTATTTCGATAATTAATTTGAGCGGGGTGTCAAATGAGCAATAGGGCCAGGCTCGGCGACTTCATGTGCTTTGCCATTTATTCAACCAACCTGGCGTATTCGCGCGTGTACAAGCCCGTGCTGGAGGAGCTTGGGCTGACCTATCCGCAGTACGTCACCATCATCTGCCTGTGGGAAGAGGACAAGCAGACTGTCAAGGGCTTGAGCGAGAAGCTGTTCCTCGAGCCAAGCACGATGACGCCGATGCTGAAGCGGCTCGAGGCGATGGGCTACGTAACGCGGGAACGTGATAGCGAGGACGAACGCAGTGTGCGCGTATCGTTGACCGAGGCTGGGCGCCAGCTGCGGGAGAAAGCCTTTGACTATCGCGAGACGACGGCAAAGGCGGCCGGACTGTCGCCAGAGGAGTTCCGTGTGCTGCAAAAGGCGATCGTCAATCTGCGCACAAACCTCATGAACGCTGCCGGCCCTTAAGCCTGGATCATTGCAGGCCGGAGTGCTGGCGGGTTACCGCCAGGCGTTGGGGCTATCGGCTCAGGCCATCCAGAAGAAGACCGCCGTCAGGCGCTTGTCTGCGTGGTCGAAACCAAAGTATCCGGTGGCGGAGTGCACCAGGTTTGCCTTGTACAGCAGGATGCGATTGAAGCGATTCTCCACGCGCACGTCCTCCTGCCATGCTTCCGGAGGCAGGCCCTTTACCTTCAAGGCTTCGCGCAGGTTGGCATGCGGCGGCATGCACAGGTTGCCGCCCAGCGTGCCGTTAGGCTGGCGCTGGCGGTAGAACGAGGTTCCGCAATCGGGATCGGGGTCCGGCGTCAGGTAGATCACGCTGGCGTAGCGGCAAAGCTTGGTCGAGTCGGTGTGCGGGCGTGCGCCGGAATCGGGCATGCCAACCAGCTGCGCGTAGTTGTGGTTCAACGACGTGCCTTCGGGCGTCGCTTCCTGCCACAGGCGCTTGGCGCCGGTCATCTTCTTCACCCACGTTTCCACGTACTCCATCTCGGCTGGTGTAAGCGCGTTCGGTGTGCGCTTGCCGGGCCAGGGCTCGTTGGCGTAGGGCGCGCCCAGTTCCCAGTATTCCTGGGTGTAGCAGCGCTGAGCGATTTCTTCGGCGTTGGGCAGGAAGTCGTCCTGCACCCAGTAGTCACGGCCTAACTGGGGTTTGCGGTAGGGGAGGATTGGCAGCATGGCCAAGAGCGTAGCAAGAAAACAGCGTTTTAACGTCTTCTTAACGCGCGTACTGTGTTCGGATTGACACGCCGGTGCGTCGGATTGCAAGATTTGCATGCAATATCGTCCATAACCAGGCCTCACGAGGGCCTTTCCAAGGAGATGACGCACTATGATGAAGTGTTCATTTGCAGCGCTGGCCCTGCTGGCCGCCGCCCATGCCCAGGCAATCACCTACGGCCAGGCCGACGGCAGCAAGCACCCGCAGGTCGGGGCCCTGGTCGATTACGACAGCAAGGGTACGGCTTACGCGTTCTGTACCGGCACCATGATCAGCCCGACCGTCATGCTGACGGCTGCGCACTGCAATCCCGGCGTGGCAACGGTGAAGGTGACGTTCGACAGCAAGGTGCTGAATTCGGCGCTCATGTACATGGGGCAGTATCACGCTCATCCCGAATACCGCGCGCAGCAGAATGATCCGCACGATATTGCCGTCATCGTGTTCGACCGGCCGATTCCGGACGTGGCGCCTGCGCAGTTGCCCACCCTGGGCCTGTTCGATACCCTGAAAGCCAACGGCCTGCTGGCCAACACCAGCTATACGGCGGTCGGCTACGGTGGCCAGGAACGGACTTTCGACGGTAAGGGCGGCTGGACCATCGCCTACCAGGATACGCGTGAATGGTCGGTGTCGGGCTTCGGCACCTTAAACGATAGCTGGTTGCGGCTGTCGCAGAACAATGCGGTCGGCAATGGCGGCACCTGCTACGGCGATTCAGGCGGTCCGAACTTCTTTGGCAGCGGCACGGCCGAATCGAAGATGCTGGCTGGTACCACCATCACTGGCGATACGCCCTGCGTGCAAAGCAATGTGATTTATCGGCTCGACACCCCGTCGGCGCGTTCATTCCTGGGGAATTTTGTGGTGCTGCCATAAGCTAGGCGGCGAGGCGGTCAGGCCCGCGCCTTGCGTTGTCCTGCACCAGCACCTGTGCGCCGGTGCGGGCGGCTGCTTCACGCAGGGCGGGAGTGTCGTCCTTGACCAGCACTTGCACGTTCAGCGATGCGACCTGTGCGAGGACTTGCGTCAGTTCGGCGGCGCCCGCCCCGTGCAGGCTGGCGATGCGTATGGCGTCGACCCGTGCTGGGCCGAGGACGGCCGGTAACTGGGATGGGGTGGCGACTTTCACTGATATACGGAAGCCGTTGCGGCGGTAATTGTCGGCGACGTAGTTCAGCATCCAGTTCTGCCGCGCATTCACTGCGGGCAGTTGCAGGACGATCTGGTCCAGCGGCAGGCCCAGGGAGTCGAGGATGCGGCGGAACGCCATGCCGTGGTTGCTGCTCACGGCGCTGAGAAGGCGGTCATGCACATTCAGGTGCAATGCCTGGCCGTCGACGGTTTCCTTGCTGAAGAAATTGATTGCGTGGAGCGTGCGGCACAGACGGTCCAAGGCGACGGACTCGTCGTCGCTTGCTGCGCCATCGAGGTAGGTCCACAAAGGCAGTCCCTGGTCTTCGTCCGTGACGGCTCGTACGCGGCCGGCATAGCCGCTTACATTTCCGCTTCCGAGTTCGCGGAGCGGGTGGAAGGCGCTTCCCAGCCAGCAGTTGAAGATATGTCCCTGTACTTCGTCGTCGCCGCTTAGGCGCAGGCTGCTGGATGGCGTCTCGTCGGTCGCAAGACGATCCAGGTAGTCATTCAAGGCTGGGTAGCGCATTTGAGGCTCCTCGGGATAACGGGGGAGCCCAGTCTACGCCGCAGCCATCACCCAAGTGAACGAAGGTTTCGGCATATCCAACTGCACAATACTCAGAACGAGCCTGTGCAGGACCGTGCTTGTGGGAGAATACCGCCTGCAATGAAACAGAATCCCCTCACAGAAATCTACCGCGACCAATGGCTGCTGGCGGTGCACAAGCCGGCCGGCCTGCTGGTGCATCGCAGCCCGATCGATCCGCATGAAACCGAATTCGCCTTGCAGTATGCGCGCGAGATGAATGGCGGGGAGTACGTCTACGCCGTGCATCGCCTGGACCGGCCGACCTCCGGCTTGCTGGTCTTTGCGCGCGACCAGCAAACGGCCAGTGTGCTCGGCAAGGCTCTCATGGCGGGCGACGTGCATAAGCGCTACCTCGCCATGGTGCGCGGCTGGGCGCCGGAAGAAGGCCTTATCGACCACCCGCTGCGGGAAGAACCGGAGGACCGCCGCTGCAAGGATGAGGAGGCGCCGATACGCGAGGCAGTGACTCGCTTCCGCCGATTGGCGACGACGGAAATCCCGGTCGCGATTGAAGGCTACAGCAGCAGCCGTTACAGCCTGGTCGAGCTGTTCCCGGAAACCGGCCGCCGCCACCAGTTGCGGCGCCATATGAAGCACATCAGCCATCCGATCATCGGCGACGCCAATCATGGACGGGGGCGCCATAACCGCTATTTCGCCGAGCGCTTCGGCTTTGGCCGCCTGATGCTGGCGGCAGTCGGCATGTCGTTCAGGCACCCGGCGACGGGCGAACTGCTGGAGCTCAACGCCGCACCGGAAGCCAGCTTCCTGCAGGTGCTGTCAATTTTCCCCGGCGACAGCGGCATTCGCGATGCCGTAGGGGACGTGCCCGGTTGGGACGAACTCCCGCGCTGAATCGCAGTGCATGGTCTGGTCGTCGAAGAAGATATCGGCGCCGAAGGCCTTGAGGAAGGCGCCTTTCGGCATCCCGCCGAGGAATAGCGCTTCGTCGATACGGATATCCCAGGCGCGCAAGGTGCGGATCACGCGTTCGTGCGCCGGCGCCGAGCGGGCCGTGACCAGTGCAGTGCGGATCGGCGCATCATCCGCGCCGTGCGCCGCCTGGATCGCGTGCAGTGCCCCGAGGAAGTTCTTGAACGGGCCGCCCGGCATCGGGTTGTGCGCTGCTTCCCGTTCATTACGGGCAAAGGCGTCCAGGCCAAGCTGCTTGTAAATGCGCTCGGAGTCGTCCGAGAACAGCACTGCATCGCCATCGAAGGCAATGCGCAACTGGCCGGTGTCGTCTTCGCGGTGCGAAGGCAGGATGGTTGCCGCGGCGTGGCCCTGGGCCAGCGATTCGCGCACGTCGTCCGGGTTGGTGGACAGGAAGAGCTGCGCGCCGAAGGCTTCCACATAACGGTGCGTGCTGGCGCCGGAGCAGAAGGCGGCGCGCTTGATGTCGAGCTGGTAGTGCTCGATGGAGTTGAAAATGCGGATGCCGGTGTCGGCGCTGTTGCGCGACAGGAGCACCACCTCCACCAGCGGCGATGCCGGCGCGCCCTTGTTCAGGGCCAGCAGCTTGCGCACCAGGTTGAAGGCAGGGCCCGGCTCCAGCACCACATGTTCGTTTTCGCGCTGGTGGGCGCAATACGCCGCCACGCCCTGGGATTCGAAGATGGCATGGCTCTCATCCAGCTGGAACAGGGCGCGCGATGAAATGGCAACGACTAGCTTCATGTTTTCCTCCTTGAGCCTATTTTCGCAGACGCTGCGACAGATTGTGTCGCAGGGCCTGCGACATGGGCTGTCGGAAGCGCGCCCGATACTGCGGCATCTTCATTGAATAGAGGGAGCGCAGTTTGGGAGACGGGACATTCACGATGAACGAGATCGCAGGGGCCATCGATTTTGTGCGTGCGCTGGAGGCGGCGCGCGGCGGCTTGCTGGCCTGCCCGGTGTCGCGTTTGCAGGTCCGGTTCCGGCTTGGCTACCGGCGCGCCTGCGCACTGGCCGGGCGGCTGGAGGAGCTGGACGTGTGGGAGATCGTCGTGACGCCCAGCGGCATGCGGGGCGCGCGGCTTAAATAATTGCTACAATGAAATTCCTGATAACTGAGCATTGATCGGATGGCTTCCAAGGACTCCATGTTCCGGCAGTGGAATATGCTGCGGCTGGTGCCGCGCGCACCATTGAGCATTACGGCCGCAGAGATTACCGAACGCCTGGCGCAGGCGGAATACCCGATCGACAAACGCACGGTCGAACGCGACCTGAAGGCGCTGGAGTCGGTGTTCCCGCTGATGGTCGATGAATCGGCCAAGCCGTTCAAATGGAGCTGGCGGCGCGATGGCGCAATTTTCAGCCTGCCCGGGATGTCGGTGCCGGAAGCGCTGACGCTGACGATGGTGGAACAGCATCTGCACCGGCAGCTTCCGCCTTCGACACTCGATGCCTTGCAGCCGCACTTTTCCGCAGCGGCACAGACGCTGGCGGCGATCGATGAACGCGCGCAAACCAAGGCATGGCTTGGCAAGGTGCGCAGCATTCCGTCGGCGCAGCCTTTGCTGCCGGCGGAAGTGGACGAGCAATGCCAGCGCACGGTCTACGATGCGCTGATGAAGGACCGGCAGCTCAAGCTGCATTACCAGAAGCGCGATGGCAGCGCGCCGACTGTCTACGAATCGGTGCATCCGCTGGCCATCGTGCAGAAGGCCGGCACGGTCTACCTGGTCTGCATGTTTTCCGATTATGAGGATGCGCGCACGATTGCGCTGCATCGCGTGAAGCAGGCGGAAATGCTGTTCCTGCCGGCGCGCCGCAAAGCCGGCTTCGATATCGATGCATTCATTGCCGAAGGACAGTTCGGCATTGCGAACGGCGGCGAGATCCGCCTGCAAGCGGTGTTCGCTCGCGCGGCCGGCGAACACCTGGCTGAAACACCCTTGAGCAAGGACCAGGTGCTGTACAGCGAATCGGCAGACCATTTGCGCCTGATCGCCACAGTGCCGCGAACCCGTGCACTGACCTGGTGGCTGCTGGGTTTTGGGGATGGGGTGGTGGTGTACGAACCGGCCGACCTGCGGGAAGAAATCAAGCAGACTGCCGAGCGCATGGCCGCCGCATATCAGGACCGGCGCTGAGCTGACTTGCCCCGCAGCCGCCGCCACAGGCCGATCAGCCACTCGATGAGGGCTGCCATCGGCTTGCGCAGGAAGGGAATGTCGTAGGACAGCAGCAGCAAGCCGATTGGCACATCTTCCACACCCACAATCGGCATATACGGCGCCACTATCCCAACCGTGATCAACGCCAGGGCGAGGGGAATCCGCACCCAGCGCGCACGGTCCGAGCGCGCCCATTCGATGAAGCGCTTCGCCTTGCTCGGAACCTCATGTTCAAGATCGTCGACCGCATGGTCGAGCTGCTGTTTGCCGTCCTTAGCCATTCCAGAATGCTACCCCTCCTGGACTTTTCAGCGCGCCCGGCTATAAGTACTGAAATGAGCTATATGCTTTTGATCTAGAAACTTCGAAAGAATATATAGGTTTCATATTTCTAATTGCATAGAATGATTTCGGCTTATTTAACGATTGCAACTCGACCATGAAATCATTCGCGAGGAAATGGAAGGCAATAGCTGCGGCGATGCTGGCCGCGCTGTGCATTCCGGCCGCGCAAGCAATCGACATCAAGCAATCCACCATTGGTCCCGGATGGGCCAATAATTCGGTCAACGTGACCGTATTCCGCAAGAATTCCCTCGTTACGCATGATGGCATGCAGTACGCCGCCTATTACGACGCCGAGCGCTACGTGGTGCTGGCCAGGCGGCGTGTGGACAGCAGCGACTGGACGGTCCAGCGCAGCCCATTCCGGGGCAAGGCCGAGGACGCGCACAACGGCATCAGCATCATGGTTGACGGGGCGGGCTACCTGCACGTGGCCTGGGACCACCACGACAATCCCTTGCGCTATGCCCGCAGCAAGGCGCCGGGTGGACTGGAACTGGGCGACCCGTTGGCAATGGTGGGGCGCGACGAACAGGCCGTGAGCTATCCAGAGTTCTATCGCCTGCCCGATGGCGACCTGCTGTTCCTGTACCGCGATGGCGCGTCGGGACGCGGCAACCTGGTGATAAACCGCTATCGCCACGCCAGCGCGAAGTGGGAACGCCTGCAGGACAAGCTGATCGACGGCGAGGGCCGGCGCAACGCGTACTGGCAGGCGCACGCCGACGGCCGCGGCGTGCTGCACCTGTCCTGGGTGTGGCGCGAGTCGCCGGACGTGGCGAGCAACCATGACCTGGCCTATGCCCGCTCGCGCGACGGCGGCAAGAGCTGGGAACATTCGGACGGGACGCCATACAGGCTTCCCATTACTGCGGCCAGCGCGGAATATGCCTTGCGCATCCCGCAGGGCAGTGAGCTGATCAACCAGACTTCGATGGCCGCCGATGCGGAAGGCCGTCCTTATATCGCGACATATTGGCGGGATGCCGGCAGCGCGATTCCCCAGTACCGCGTGGTATTCAATACGGGGCAGCGCTGGGAAGCGCGCACCCTACCGCTGCACAAGACGGCTTTCAGCCTGTCAGGCGGCGGCACCAAACGTATTCCGATGGCACGGCCGCAGTTGCTGCTGGCCGATAAAGGCGGCCTGGTGGTATTTCGCGACGAAGAGCGCGGCAGCAAGGTGTCGGTCGCAGTCATCGAGGATTTCCAGTCTTTCCAGTGGTCTGTGCACGACTTGTCCGAAACTTCGGTCGGCGAATGGGAGCCGACGTTCGACAGCGAGTTGTGGAAATCGCGCGGCATCCTGAGCCTGTTCGTTCAGAAGGCGTCGCAAGTGGACGGGGAGGGCGTTGCGCAGCGGCCGGCAGAACCGGTGCGTGTGCTGGACTGGGAGGTGTCAAAGCAGGTTCGTTAAAAAAGAAGTTAACAAGGGAGACATAAGAAATGAGGAAGAAAGTTCTTGCAACGCTGGTGCCCCTGGCATTGGCAACAGCATATGGCACTGGGGCCATGGCGCAGGAGGCGGCAGAAGCTCCGGCAGCACCGGCCGCACCCGCGGCAGCTGCTGCTTCGGGCGACGTTGCGGCAAACGTGGATGCGGCCAACACTGTGGTGGTGACGGGCTTCCGTTCCAGCCTGCAGAAGGCCCTGAACCTGAAAGCCCAGGCAATCGGCGTGCGCGATTCCATCGTGGCGGAAGACATCGGCAAGTTCCCGGAGTCGAACGTGGCGGAATCGCTGCAGCGCGTGCCGGGCATTATCCTGAACCGCGATGAAAGTTCGGCCGAAGGGCAGCGCATTTCGATTCGCGGCTTGCCGACGGAGTATTCGGTCACCACGCTGAATGGGGCTCCGGTGAACACCACCAGTACCGGTTCCATCGGCAACGCAGCGCGCGGCTTCAACTACGACGTGTTTGCTTCCGAACTGTTCGGCCGCGTGGACTTCTACAAGTCGCCGCTGTCCGAACTGCCGGAAGGGGGCATGGGCGGCGTGGTGGACCTGCAGTCCCCGCGCCCGTTCGATAATCCCAAAGGCGCGGTGCGCTATTCGGTAACGGGCGCGTACAACACCATGTCCGAGAAGACCGATCCGGCGGCATTCGGCCTGTTCTCCAAGACCTGGGGCAACTGGGGCTTCCTGGTCGGCGCTGCGCATTCGAAGGCGATGAACAATCGTTCCGGCTTCGAGGCGACCGGCGGCTATAACAGCTCGGCGCGCGGCAGCAAGACGCCGGTGCAGGGCAACTTCGCGATGCAGCTCGATTACGACGATCCGCGCGCCAACCTGTCGGGCTACACGCGCGACCAGGTGGACAATGCGCTGCTGCCGCGTATCTACCGCTTCTACGGCTCGTCCAATGACCGCAGCCGCGATGGCCTGGTCTCTTCGCTGCAGTACAAAGACAGCACGCTGAACGTCAGCCTGGATACCATGTACTCCAAGCTGAAAAACTCGCGCGACGAGCTGTATTACGGCATCCTGATCCGCAACAGCAAGACCACCAACCCTAGCGCGCCTCCGGGCACGGCCGGCCACAATGGCCTGGTGCCGATCAACGTCCACATCGATCCGGGTTCGAACCTGTTGACCGGCACCTTCGGCAATACCTCGTACAGCAGCGGCGTCACCTACACCGAAGACGAGACGAAGTTCAGCTACGCGTCGCTGAACGCGAACTGGAAAGCCAACGACAGGCTGTCGCTGACCGGTCAGCTGAGCGTCAACAGCAGCAAGGCGCAAAGCTACCAGGACACGCTGTCCGGCCAGATTTTCGGCATCACCTCCACCATCGACTATGGCAGCGACCACGTTTATCCGTCGCTTTCGTCGACCAGCGATTACCTGAACCCGGCCAATTATGCCGGCTTCGGCATCGGCACCGGCCTGACGCGCGAGACCGACCGTGGCCGCCAGGGCCGCGTGATCGCGGACTGGGACTACAACCTGTGGGGCGATTGGACCGGCCACCTGAAAACGGGCCTGGTGTACGTGGAAACCGAGAAGGGCGTCCACAAGCGCAATGCCACGTCAGATATGACGGCCAAGCTGAATAGCCTGGGCAACACCGGCATGCGGCAGGGCATGGTGTTCGACCTGCCGATCAGCAACCTGGACATGGGCGCCGGCTGGCCGCACCAGTTCGGAACCTTCACCCGCAATTACACCTACTCGACTTTCGATCCGCTGGCGTACAACACCGAGGCGACCTTTACCCCGGCACAGAGCTTTACCGCGACCGAGAAAGTGACCTCCGGTTTCGTGCAGTCGGACTTCAAGGGCGAAGTGCTGGGCCACGGCCTGCGGATCAACGCGGGTGTGCGCTATTCGCGCACCGAGCTGGATATCGACAACTTCAAGAAGACCGGCGCCGGCGGCACCTACCAGCCTAACCAGGAAAGCGGCTCTTACCATAACCTGCTGCCGGCCATCAGCGGCGCCTTCGACGTTACCGAAGACCTGATGTGGCGCGCCTCCTTCGGCAAGACCATTTCCCGTGCTTCGCTGTCGATCATCGCAGCGCAGACCGTGGTGCCGAACCCGTTCGACAACTCGGCCACGGCGGGCAATCCGAACCTGCGTCCGCAGCAGTCGAAGAACATGGACACCAGCCTGGAATGGTACTTCCGCAAGGGCAGCCTGCTGTCGGCGGCATACTTCCGCAAGGTGCTGACCGATGCCACCGTGTCCAGCACGACCCAGACCACCTTCGGCGCTTTGGGCCTGCCGGATACCGCGATGGGCGCGATCTTCTACGGACCGGATGGCCGCGTGGACCCGAACCTGCCGATGACGCTGCGTACGTACAGCAACGCCGGACGCCAGGTGCTGAAGGGCTACGAGCTGTCGTACCAGCAGGACTTCGATTTCCTGCCTGCGCCTTACAAGGGCTTCGGCATGCTGGCCAGCTACACCCACATCGATCCGTTCAACAGCGCAAAGTGGATCACCAATGCGGGCAGGGAGATCGAGGTCAACTCGGTGCCGAAATATGCCTACAGCACCACCGCCTATTACGAAAACGGTCCGCTGGCGATTCGCTTCTCTTACAACTACAAGGGACGCAGCCTGCACGGCGACAATCCGAAGAATAACGGCGATGACCTGATCCGCTGGCGCGCGGCACGCGGCTACCTCGATGGCAATATCAGCTACAAGATCAACGACAACCTGGAACTGCGCCTCGACGCGCTGAACCTGTCGAACACCTTGTCGTACGATTATTTCGAGGATGCCACCGGCCAGTACGGCAGCGGCAAGAAGACCCGGATGGACTACGCGAAGTACGACGGCCGGACGATCAAGATCGGCCTGCGCGGCAAGCTGTAACAAACCTGGGGCGGTCTACTCTCTCTCCCGCTCCCGGTCTCCTTCGCCGAAGGCACGCAAGTGTCTTCGGCTTTTTTCGAATATGGACTATCGAAAACATGAAGCTAATCCACACAGTTTTTCTGTTTTTTGCGGCCGCTCTGGGCGGCTGCGCTTCCACACCGACGGCGCCGCAGCGGCAGGAAGTTGTCGGCATCATCGACAAGGTCAACACCTATTGGCAGTCCAACACGCCGGCCAGGGAATGGTCGTTCTGGAATGTGGCGGCCTACCACACCGGCAATATGGAGGCTTACCGCATCACCGGCAACCAGGCCTACCTGAAGTACTCGCTGGACTGGGCGCAGCATAACCAGTGGCAGGGCGCCAAATCGACCGACAAGGGACAGTGGAAGCTGACCTACGGCGAGACCGACGATCACGTGCTGTTCGGCGACTGGCAGATTTGCTTCCAGACTTACGCGGACCTGTACCAGCTCGACAAGGACCCGGCACGCATCGCCCGCGCCCGCGAGGTGATGGAGTACCAGATGTCTACCGTCCGCAACGATTACTGGTGGTGGGCGGATGGCCTGTATATGGTGATGCCGGTGATGACCAAGATGTACAACATCACGGGCAATCCGCAGTACCTGGAGAAGCTGCACGAGTATTTCCAGTATTCGAACAGCATCATGTACGACCAGGATGAAAAGCTGTACTACCGCGACGCACGCTACGTGTACCCGGCCCACAAGAGCGTCAACGGACGCAAGGACTTCTGGGCGCGCGGCGATGGCTGGGTGTTTGCCGGGATGGCGAAAGTGCTGCACGACCTGCCGAAGGACGCGCCGCATCGCGAGGAATACGTGCGCAAGTTCCAGGGCATGGCGGCGGCACTGAAGAAGGCGCAGCAGGCGGAGGGCTACTGGACGCGCAGCCTGCTCGATCCGCAGCATGCTCCTGGTCCCGAGACCAGCGGCACGGCCTTCTTCACTTACGGCTATTTGTGGGGCATCAATAATGGCCTGCTGGACCGCGCCGAATACGCGCCGGTCGCACTGAAGGGCTGGGGCTACCTGGCAAGCGTGGCACTGCAACCGGACGGCAAAATCGGCTATGTGCAGCCGATCGGCGATCGCGCCATTCCGGGGCAGGTGGTGGACAGGAATTCGACCGCACACTTCGGCGTCGGCGCATATTTGCTCGCGGCCGCCGAAATGGTGCGCTACATCGATAAAAGCAAATAGAAGGAGACACAGGATGGAACGACGTAATTTCATGCGCGGCCTGCTGGCTGGGGGAGCAGCGGCCGCAGCTCCGGCGATGGCTCTTGCGGCTGGCGCTGGCGCGGCTGCTGCTGGGGCGCCGGGCGGCGATCGCGCGTACATGGCCGGGCTGCTGCAAAAGATGGCCGATCCGGTGCTGGCCAGTATGTCAAAGGGGGAGCTGAAGAAGAAATTCGCCCTGGAACTTAGCCCTACCTGGGACGGCCGCGATTCCGGTGTGGCCTACCTGGAGTGCTTCGGCCGCCTGATCGCCGGCATGGCGCCCTGGCTGGCGCTTCCCGACGACGACAGCGCAGAAGGCCGCGCCCGCAAGCGCCTGCGCGAACAAGCCCTGCAAAGCTACACGCACTCCGTCGACCCGAAATCCCCGGATTACCTTTCGTGGAAAGTGCACGGGCAGACCCTGGTCGATTCCGCCTACTTCACCAATGCCCTGATGCGCGCGCCAAAAGCGCTGTGGGAGCCGCTGGACGCCGCCACCAAACAACGCATCATCGATGAAATCAAGGGCCTGCGCCGCATCGAGCCGCCGTACATCAACTGGATGCTGTTCGCGGCCATGAATGAGGCCTTCCTGCTCTCCATCGGCGAGCAGTACGACCCGATGCGCATGAACGTGGCGATCCGCAAGGTCAATGAATGGTATGTGGGCGATGGCTGGATCAAGGATGGCGAAACCTTCCACTTCGACTACTACAATTCCTTCGTGATGTATCCGATGCTCGTGGAGATCCTCGAAGTGCTCGCCCGGGCCAATGGGCCGTTCTGGAACGGCAAGCCGGCGGACCTGCTGGCGCAGGCGCAAAAGCGCATGCAGCGCTATGGCGAACACCTGGAACGTTTCATTTCGCCGCAGGGCACCTTCCCGCCGATCGGCCGCTCGCTGACTTACCGTACCGCCGCCTTCCAGCCGCTGGCGCTGCTCGCCTGGCGCAAGCAGTTGCCGGCCAGCCTGCCGGAAGGCCAGGTGCGCGCTGCGATGACGGGCGTGCACAAGGCGATCTGGACGGAGCCAAGCAATTTTACGAAAGAAGGCTACCTGACCATTGGCTTTGCGGGACACCAGCCGGAACTGGGCGACTGGTACTCGAACAACGGCAGCATGTATATCGCCGCATCGAGCTTCCTTGCGCTTGGCTTGCCAGCCGACGATTCGTATTGGACCTCGGCGGCGCAGGACTGGACGCAGAAGAAGGCCTTCGGGGGCAAGAAATTCCCGAAGGACTACCACGTCAGTTATTGAAGGAGACTTAACGCCGGTAGCGCGCCTGCGCGGCATCGCGCAGGGCTACCAGCATGGCTTCCGCGCCCGGCGACAAGCGGTGGCGCTTGCGGGTGACGATGCCGTACATGTCCATGCGCAGGCCAAGGTCCCAGGGCAGCACGGCCAGCAGGCCGGCATCCAGGTAGGGGCGCACGGTTTCCTCCGGCATGGCCGCGATCATGCGACTGCCGGGCAGCAGGTTGACCACCACCGGCATGGCCAGTGTTTCCACCACTTCGGTTGGCGGTTCCAGGCCTTGAGACAGGAACATCGATGTCAGGCGGTCGCGCAGGATACTGCCGGCCGGCGGCAGCACCCAGGGTTCGCGCGCCAGGTCGGCCAGTTGCAGGTCCTTGCGTCCCACGAAGGGATGGTCGGCTGCGGCGATCAGGCTATGCGGCTCGTCGGTGAGCGGCTCGAAATTGAACTCGGAAGCGACGTTGGAATCGAGCAGGCGCCCGATCACCAGGTCGAATTCGCCGGCACGCATGCGTTCGACAAGAATCTTGGAAGTGTCGACGGTAATCGATACCTGCACCTTGGCGGTGCGGTTCTTCAGCAGCTTGACGGCGTCGGTGACCAGGCCGGCGGAAGGCGTCAGCACCGTGCCAATGGAAACGCGGCCGGAAAGGCCCGAGACCAGTTCCATCACTTCCTGGTGCGCCGCATCCATTTCTGCCAGCGCGGTGCCGGCGCGCCGTATCATTACTTCGCCGTACCACGTCGGCACTACGCCTCGCGGCAGGCGCTCAAACAACTGGACGTTCAGTGCGTGTTCGATCTCGCCCAGCAGCTTGGATGCCGCGGGCTGGGTGAGGTTTGCCGCCTGTGCTGCATGCAGGATCGAGCGGTGCCGGCCCAATTCGACCAATAGCACCAGGTGGCGCGTTTTCAGGTGGGACCTTACAAATCGGTCCGAGCGTGGATCTGACATGCGGACAATAATAGGGCCGCTCCCCGGCAGCGTCAATCAGCGGCGTCGTCAAACAGGGACGGGGCCAATCCCTGCACGCCGGGTATCTCGATGGCGTGCAAGCCGCCGTCAAGGGCGCCTGCTGCCAGTTGTTCCAGCCCCAGTCCACCGAAGACCGGGCGCGAGGGTTGTGTTGCCGACAACGGCAGTTCGCGCAACGGCGTGCCGTCGGCGGTGAATTGCGCCAGGCGGCCGCGCCGTCCTTCTTCGCGCAGCGCAATCCATACGTTGCCGCCGGCATCCAGCGCCAGGCCGCCGGCACGGGCATCTCCCAGGCTGGCGAACCGTTTGATTCTACCGACTTCGGCACCTGCCGGGTCATACGTAGTTTCCAGTACTTCGCGGCCGTCGCCGCTGGCGAAGTACAGCGTGCCGCCATCGGGGCTGAAGCCGATTCCATGCGCGGCAACGACTGTCGGCAAGGCCAGCCGGCGCAGGCCGAAACGCCGCGAGAACTGGTAAAAGCTGCCGATGGGAGGAGAGTCGGGATTCAGGTTGGCAGTGCCGAGGACGAAGTTGCCGTGGCGGTCGGCACAGCCGTCGTTGATGCGAGTGCGTGCTTCGGCGGGATCGACGGCGGCGATGGCGAGGGGCAGGCGGCGCGCCAGTTTCAGGGCGCCCGGCGGGGTGCGTTCTGCCAGGTACAGCCATTTGTCGAGGCCAAGCAGCAGTTTGCCGCTGCGGCAGAAGGCGAATGCGGCAAGATGTTCCGGCAAGCGGCTGTTTTCCGGGGCGCCCTTGCCGCCCCAGGCCTTCAGGGCCGGCGTGGCGGCATCGCTCCACCACCAGCAGCTGTCGTGCCAGAGCAGTGCGCCAATGAGGGCGTTGGGCAGGAGCGTTTCAGGCTGGGCGTGCTGTTCCATCCTGCCTCCAGGCGGTGACGAAGGCGTTGGCTCGTTCGGCTACGGCTGCGGCATCCAGGCCTGGCTGGTACAGCGCCGAACCCAGGCCGAAGCCGCTGGCGCCGGCGGCACGCCAGGTGGCCATGCTGCCCGGCGTGACGCCGCCCACCGGCAGCAGCGGCAAGGCAGGCGGAAGCACGGCGCGCATGGCGCGCATGACAGTCGGCGTCACCAGTTCGGCTGGGAACAGCTTGAGCGCATCGGCGCCGGCGTGGGCGGCCGCGAAAGCTTCGGTCGGCGTGGCGGCGCCTGGTACGCAGAACATGCCGGCTGCCTTGGCGGCGCGGATCACGGACGTATCGGAATGCGGCATCACGATCAGCGCGCCACCGGCGTCGCGCACTTCCTGCACGGCGGTGGTAGTCAGGACGGTGCCTGCGCCCAGCACGGCGTCGGCCGGCAGGCTGCGCGCCAGGCGGGCAATGGAATCCAGCGGCTGCGGGGAGTTGAGCGGAACTTCGATCAGGCGGAAACCAGCTTCATACAGGGCGGCGCCGATGGCTTCCACCTCGTGCGGCTGGACGCCACGCAGGATGGCTACAAGGGGCAGCGTCTTGAAGGCGGTTTCGAAAGGTGTGGCGGAAGGTGCGGTCATCTCAATCCTTGAGCATGCCGGCGGCGCGTGCCAGGTGGTACAGGCCGGCGGGAGCGGTGTTATCGAGCAGCAGCGGCGCCGCGGCGTGGAAGCATTGCAGGGCAAGCGCGTAGCGCCGGCACAGGACCTGGCTGCCGACCAGTGCCAGCGGCGCACTCGCCAGGCCGGCCGCATCGCGCCAAGCCAGGCCGGCGCGCAGTTCGTGGCCGACCAGCAGGCCGGAAAGGTAATCAGCCAGGTCGCTGGCCGGCGCGCGGCCGGTGACGCCGAGGGTGCGTGCTGCAAAAATCTGGTGGCTCATGCCGAGATGGCCGTAATCGCGCGCGGCTTCGACGCCGGCGACGAAGGCATGTTCGGCGAAGGTTTCGCTGTCGCCCATCAGGCGGCCCAGCACGGAATGGGTGCGCAGCACGGCAAACAGTTCGCCCGTCATATGGGTCGCGAAGCGCATCAGGCGGCCGTCGTTCACCTGCGCCCATTTGGAATGGGTGCCGGGCATGACGATGCAGGATGCGTCGCGCAGCGCGGGTTGCAGCTGCAGGGCGCCAACCACCTGGGTTTCCTCCCCGCGCATCACGTCGGGCGGCAGGGCGCCGTCGTCGTACAGCATGCCGGGAACGATGCAGATTTCGGCGCCAGGGCTGGCCAGCATGCCGGCTGCCAGCGCGCCGGCGTTGGCGGGGCAGGCAGCGTATGGCACGTCGCGCCAGCCATGCTGGCTGCCGATCATGCCGCAGGCCAGAACCGGCAAGCGCGGATGCGCGGCCAGCCAGTCGCCGGCAATGCCGTCCAGCGCGGCTGCAAAGGCCGTCGCGCCGGACAGCGTGGACGCGCCTTTGCCGTTGCTGCGTTCCGCCAGCACTTTGCCGCCGGGGCCCAGCAGGAAGGCGCGCAGGCTGGTGCTGCCCCAGTCAAGGGCGAGCAGGCTGGCGGTGTTGGCGTTGCTTACCATTCCGCTACGCTGCCGTCAGGATGGCGCCACAGCGGATTGCTCCAGTCGGGCGCATTGCGGCTGGCTTCAATCACGCGCTGTTCGTCGACCACCACGCCCAGGCCCGGCTTGGGCAGCGGCTTGATGTAGCCGTTTTCGATCTTGAAGTCTTCCTTGTTCACCACGTAGTCGAGCAGCTCGCCGCCCTTGTTGTAGTGAATGCCCATGCTCTGCTCCTGCAGCACGGCGTTGTACGACACAAAGTCGACGTGCAGGCAGGCGGCCAGCGCCACCGGGCCAAGCGGACAATGCGGGGCCAGGGCAACGTCGTAAGCTTCCGCCATGCCGGCGATCTTCAGGCATTCGGAAATGCCGCCGGCGTGCGACAGGTCGGGCTGCACGATCGAAATGCCGCCGGCCTGGAAGACGTTCTTGAATTCGAAGCGCGAGAACATCCGTTCGCCGGCCGCCAGCGGGATCGAAGTCGATTCGGCCAGGCGCGGATAGTACTCGGCCTGTTCCGCCAGCACAGGTTCTTCGACGAACAGGGGACGGTAAGGTTCCAGTTCGCGCAGCAGCACCTTGGCCATCGGCGCGGCGACGCGGCCGTGGAAGTCGATGCCGAATTCGATCTGGTTGCCGAAGGCTTCGCGGATCTCGGCGATACGGGTGACGGCGGCATCCACGGCGGCGGAACTTTCGATGATGCCGAATTCCTCGGTGCCGTTCATCTTGAAGGTATCGAAGCCTGCTTCGCGCAGGGTCTTGATGCCGGCGATGACGTCGGCCGGGCGGTCGCCGCCTACCCAGCTATAGGTCTTCATGCGGTCGCGCACCAGGCCGCCCAGCAGCTCGTACACCGGCACCCCGAGGGCCTTGCCCTTGATGTCCCACAGCGCCTGGTCGATGCCGGCGATGGCGCTCATCAGGATGGCGCCGCCGCGGTAAAAGCCGCCGCGGTACATGACCTGCCACAGGTCGTTGATGCGGCGCGGGTCCTGGCCCACCAGGTATTGCGAGAACTCGTGGACGGCGGTTTCCACGGTACGTGCCTTGCCTTCGATGACCGGTTCGCCCCAACCGACTACGCCTTCGTCTGTTTCAATCTTGAGCAGCATCCAGCGCGGTGGAATGCGGTAGGTGGTCAGTTTTGTGATCTTCATTTTTGTTCGTTTGTGAAGTGGTAAGGCAAGTCTATCTTGGCGAGCTAGTTCAGAAATATGAGAAATTTATCGTCTTGTATATCGATTGGGCATAACGCCGACTTATTCCCCCGGGTCCACCAGCTGCGCGCCAACGTAGGCGTTGAAGCGCTTGATGCGGCCCGTCACCTTGTCGTCGCCCTGGCGCGGCGTATAGCGGATGCCGGCCACTTCGACGGTCTTCTCGAGGTCGATCACCAGGCGGTGCGGGTGGGTTGGCGCCGGGGTCTTGCCTGCGAACGCGGTGTGCCAGAAATCGCTGGCCTGGCCGTTGATGGCATTCAGCGCCTGCCCGTCTTCGCGCTTGCCTTCCTCGCTGCTCACGTAGGCGATGGTCCAGGCGGACTGGTTGATCGGCTGGCCCTTGGCGTCCAGCAGCGAGATTTCGGCCACGGCCGCGTATTGCTTACCGTCGAAGGCATCCAGCGATTCGAGGCAGAACTGGCGCCCGCTGACCGGGGCGGCGAAGCGCACGTCCTGCGTGGCGCTGCCGGGCTGGAACTGGCCACTGTAGGCAGGCGTGACGCCTTCCAGCTTGGGCTTGGCCTTGTTCGGAGGGCGGGGCAGGTCGCGTTCCGGTTGCAGGCGGTCGAGAATCGGGGTTTCCAGGCCGCGCAATTCGGCGCGCTGCGGGCCGGTCAGGTCAAGCACCACGACTTCATTGCGGCCCCGTTTCAGCCATGGGCCGGGCAGGTACATGGTTTGCGTCGGGCCGATGCTCCAGTAGCGGCCCAGGCAGCGGCCGTTGATCCAGACAACGCCCTGGCCCCAGGCCGACATGTCGAGGAAGGTATCGGCGGTTTTGGCCGCGTCGAAACTGCCGCGCCAGAAGGCGGGCCCGCGCGCGCGCTGCTGTTTCCATTGCAGCGGCGGCAGCACGCCGTCGGCGTCGAAGTCGATGGCGCGGATTTCCCAGTTTTCCAAGGCGACCGGCGCGGCGCCTTTCGGCTGGTATTGCACCGGGCCGTGCAAACCTTTGCGGTCGTGCACTTCGGGACCGAAATTGACGCGGGCAATGGTGTACAGCAGGATTTCCAGCGTGGCGGGCTTGTCGCGCGCGGGCAGGTCGATGCTGAAGCGGCGGTGCCGGGTGTCGAAGGTCCCGGCCAGCTTGCCGTCGACATGTACCCAGGCCAGGTCGCGCACCTTTGCGGCGGTCAGCTTGCCGGCCGGGCCGGCAGGCAGGGTAACGCGGTAGGACACCATGCCGCGGCTGATGTCGTATTGCTCGATCGGCTGCGGCGATTTGTCGCGTATCGCTTCCTGCGGCAGGCTGGCGAAGACCGCAGCCGATTCCTTGAGCGTAAAGGCGGGAATCGCCATCACAGGCTGGCGCGCCGGTGGCGAAGGCAGTGTTTCGCCGGGCTGCAGGAACGGCTCGATGCCTTTGCGGTAGGCCTGGAATTTTTCGCCGGTCCATCCCGCTTCGCCGATCGGGGCGTCGTAGTCGTAGCTGCTGGTGTCGGGGCGGAAGGGACGGTCGCAGCCGCCCCACAGGCCGAAGGTGGTGCCGCCATGCGCCATGTACAGGCTGAAGGAGCCGCCCACTTTCAGCATCTGCTGGATATCGGCTACGGCCTTGGTGGCGGCGCCGCGGCGGTGCGGGTTACCCCAGGTATCGAACCAGCCGGAATAGTATTCGCCGCACATCAGCGGGCCTTGCTGCACGGCTTTCAGTGCCTTGAAGCCTGCATCGGGATCGGTGCCGAAGTTCGCTACCGAGAACAGTTCCGGGATATGGGTGCGTGAGACGGCATTGGTCGGATTGCACTGGAATAGCGGCACGTCGAACTGGGCGTCGAGCAGGGCCTGGCGCATGCCGCGCATGTATTCCAGATCGTCGCTGAAGAAGCCATATTCGTTTTCGACCTGCACCATCAGGATAGGGCCGCCGCGCGTGACCTGCTGCCCACCCAGCACGCGGCCGACTTCCGCCAGCCAGCGCTTGGCCGGCTTCATGAAGGCTTCGTCGCGGGTGCGCAGGAAGGCGTCGCTGCTGCTCTTTTTCAGCAGCCACCAGGGCAGGCCGCCCATCTCCCATTCGGCGCAGGCGTAAGGGCCGGGGCGCAGAATGACCCACAAGCCCTCCTGTTGCGCCAGGCGGCAGAATTCGGCGGCGTCGCGCTGGCCGCCCCAGTCGTAGCGGCCTTCGCGCCATTCGTGGTAGTTCCAGAACAGGTAGGCGCAGACGGTGTTCAGGCCCATGGCCTTGATGGCTTTCAGGCGGTGCTGCCAGTATTCGCGCGGCACGCGGGCGAAGTGCATTTCTCCGCAGCGGATCTGCAGCGGTTTCCCGTCGAGCAGGAAATCGTCCTTGCCGATGCTGAAGCGCGCGCTGGCGGCAGCATGCACGGTGGCGGACATGGGCAGCAAGGCAGCGCCGGCGCTTGCTGCGGCGCCGGCCAGGACGCGGCGGCGGGTTTGGTTTGTCATTGCGCGGCTCCTTGCGGCGTGATGGTGAACTGGTAGGTGGTTGGCTCCAGCTTGATGCGGTATTGCGTGTGCGGACGGCCTACCTGGCTCCAGCCGGTGTCGCCGCCTACGCCGGTCTGCACCGCGTCAACCAGCAGCGAGCCGTCGCCGTGCGGGCGGATGTCGGAACTATGCCAGGTGCCGCGCGGGCGCGGGTACAGGTCCTCGTATGGGAATGGCAGGGCGTTGACCGAGAGCGCCTGCGTGCCGCGCAGTTGCAGGCCGCTGCCGCCACCTTTCAGCGTCAGCCAGCGCACGCCGGTCTTGTTGCCGCTTTCCTGTGGACGGATGTAGTTGTGGTACTGGTCGGCCAGCTTGCCGCTGTATCGGCCAAGCGGCGCGCCGGTGATGCGGTCGCTATACGATTCCTGTGGGCCGCGGCCATACCATTCCACCGTGTCCAGGGAAGGATTGCTGTCGAAGCGCATGCCGATGCGCAGCGGGTCCGGCAGGTCGCCGCGCAGTGGGGCGAAGGTGGCGGTAACCTGCACGGCGCCCTTGCTGTCCATGCGGTAGGTGGCGTCCCAGCGCGCGGAGCCGGCGCCGAAGATGTATTCGATGCGCACGCCGTCTTTCAGGACATCGAAGGAGCGCACGTTGCGTTCCTCGCTGAACTGCTTCCAGATGGTATGGGTTTTGTTGAGGCCAGTGCCGAGGTCGTTCTCCGTCAGCGCGCGCCAGAAGTAGGGCATGCCGCCGGCCAGCAATTGCTTGCCGCCTGCAGAGTAGGCCAGCTTGCCGCTAGCCGCATCGACCTCCAGCACTGAGCCTCCCGCGCGCAGCTCGACGCTGTTCCCGGCGCGTACGGGCACAACCCAGGCGCCGTTGCCCGCCGTAACGGCGGCAGCGGTTGGCGACTGCAGCACGAACTGGCTGAAGCCGAGCACCATGCCGGCCGGAACGCCGCGAATGGCGCCGTCGCGGGCCTTGGCGCGCAGCGTCAGCACGTACTCGAAGCGCGGATCGCGTTCCAGCCTCGGCAAGTTCAACGATACATCGGCAGACGTCTGTGCGGCTGCCTTGACGCCAGCAAGCGATCCGCCCGCGACTTGCGTGCCGTCGCGCGCAATCGACCAGTCAAAGTCGAACCCGGACAGGTCTGCGAAATCATAGCGGTTGACGACTTTCAGGCGCCCGGACGCCGGATCGCCTTCAAAGACCACCGGCGAGTAAACCTTTTGCACCTCGTAATACTCAGGATCGGGCGTGCGGTCCGCCTGCACCAGGCCATCGCCGACTTCCGACATGTCCTTGCGCGGATTCGGGCCGTAGTCTTCGCCCTGCGCCCAGTAGCTGCGGCCCTGCTTATCCTTGAGCAGCATGGCCTGGTCCACCCAGTCCCAGATAAAGCCGCCCTGCAGCTTGCGGTGCGAGCGGATCACCTGCCAGTAGTCTTCAAAGTTGCCGAGGCTATTGCCCATCGCATGCGCATACTCGCACTGGATCATCGGCTGCTTGTAGCGTGGGTCCTGCGCGTAGTCGATCATTTTTTCGATCGGGTCATACATCGGCGCGTAGATGTCGACGTAATCGTTCGGCAAATGCTCCTCGCCGATGGTGCCATGACCAAGGTAGCTGATCAGGCGTTCCGGATCCTGTTCCCGGATCCATTTGGCCGCGTTCTCGAAGTTCGGCCCGGTGCCCGCCTCGTTCCCCAGCGACCACAGGATCACGCTCGGGTGGTTGCGGTCGCGCTGTACCATGCGGCTCACGCGGTCCAGGTGGGCGGCCGCCCAGTGCGGCTGGTAGCCCAGCTGGATCTTTTCGCGCTGGCCGGGGATGTTGCGCGCGTGGTCGCCCATGCCCATGTACTCGTGCGACTCGATGTTTGCTTCGTCCATCACGTACAGGCCGTACTCGTCCGCCAGGTCGTACCAGCGCGGATCGTTCGGGTAATGCGAAGTGCGGACTGCATTGATATTGGCCTGCTTCATCAGCTCTATGTCCTTGCGCATCGACTCTTCCGACATGACGTGGAAGGTGTGGGGATCGTGCTCATGGCGGTTGACGCCCTTGATCATGATGCGCTTGCCGTTGATGCGCACTTCGCCGTCCTTCACCTCCACGGTGCGGAAGCCGACCATGCGCGAGGTGGAGGACACCAGCGCGCCCTTCGCATCATGGAATTCGAGCAGCAGGCGGTACAGGTTGGGCGCCTCGGCCGACCATTGGCGCACGCCGGGCACGGTGCCGCGCAGCGGCGCAGCCTTGCCGCCGTGGACGCCGCTTTCGAGCGACAGCACGGCCTTGTCGCCGTCCAGCAAGGTGGCGGTCAGCTTGCCCTGTGCGGCGCCCGTGAATTCAGGCTGCAGGGTCAATTCGCCGTCGCGGTAGGCGGCCTTGTCCAGGGTGGCGCGCACCACGTAGTCGCGCAGGTGGGCCTTCTGCTCGGCATACAGGTAGACGCTGCGTTCGATGCCGGAAACGCGCCAGAAGTCCTGGTCCTCAAGGTAGGAGCCGTCCGCGAAACGATACAGCTCGATGGCGATCGTATTGCTGCCGGGGCGCAGGAAGCGCGTCAGCTTGAACTCCGACGGCAGCTTGGAGTCTTCCGAGTAGCCGACCCGCTGGCCGTTGACCCAGATGTAGTAGGCGGCGCCGGCCGCGCCGATGTGCAGGAAGACATCGCGCCCATCCCAGTTGGCCGGCAGGTCGAAGTTGCGGCGATAGGATCCAACCTCGTTCATGCTGTGCAGGATGTACGGCTGGTTGGGCGGGAAAGGGTAGTCGCTGTTGTTGAACAGGGGCTGGCCGTAGCCCTGCGCCTGCATCATGCCAGGCACCTGGATGGTTTTCCAGCGGCTCACGTCGAAGCCGGGCTTGTAGAAATCGACCGGCCGCGATTCCGGATTGCGGGAGTAGGCGAACGACCAGGTGCCGTCCAGCGAGAGGTAATACTGCGAAGCCGCCTTGTCGCCCTTCAGCGCAAGGTCGCGCCGTTCGAAGTTGAAGAAGGTGGTTTTCATCGGCTCGCGGTTCACTTGAACCACTTCCGGTTGCTCCCATTCGGCATACTTGCTTGCGGGAGCGGCGCTGGCGGCCAGGGGGAAGGCTGTCGCCAGCGCACTGGCCAGGGCCAGCAGGGCGGGGAGTCGCGGTGTCGTCATTGGTGCTTGTCTCGTAGTTTTGTGTGTTGGACGGTATCCGGCAGCACAATCCTACGGTTGGCAGCAATAGCTTACCAATGGCTTATTTCGCGGCTCCTATATCGGTTTGATATACCGATCCCTACAACTTGAAGGTCAGGCCGGCATACACCGAACGCCCCATGCCGCGCACCCCGATTCCATAGGGAACGCCGTTCAGCGCCATGGTCATGCCCTGGCCGACATAGGCCCCGCCCAAAGGCAGGTCGTAACGGCGGTCGAACAGGTTTTCCACGCCAAAGTCGAGCTCCACCTTGTTCCACGCATAACTGGTGCGCAGGGCGGCCAGGGCGTAGCCGCCGGTGCGCAGTTCGTTGTGCAGCGACGAGACGCGGTCCTTGGCCTTGACGGCCCGCAGTTCCAGCGCGTTGCTCCACGCACCGAGGCGATGGTTCAGCGCCAGGCCGGTGTTCAGCGGCATCATGTTGTACAGGTTGTCGCCCGTGCTGCGGTTTTCGCCGCGCACGTAGTTGACCAGCATGTCTCCCGACAGCGTGCCGTAGCTGCCCGAGGCCAGCGCCGCGTGCGCCGACACCTCGGTGCCGTACAGCTTCCCATCGACGTTGGCAAAGCGCAGGTTGACGAAGGCGCCGGCCTTGCAGGTGGTGAGGCAGCGCGCGTCGATGTAGTCATCGACCCTGGTGTAGTACGGGGAGATGGCGAACGACCATTTTTCCTGCGCCGGATCGTGCCATTCGATGCTGCCTGTGGCCATGTGCGCCGTTTCCGGACGCAGCGACGGGTCGCCGACATAGCCGTTGCCGTCGCCGGCGATATTCACCATGGCCATCGCCATGCCGCCGGTGGACCAGGTATAGCGCTCGTACAGGTTCGGTGAGCGGGTCTTGCGGGCGTAGCCGAATTTGACCGTCATGTCCTGGGAGGGCACGTAGCGCGCCTGGGCGGTCAGGTCCAGGTTATGGTCGTTGCGTTTGCGGTCAAGGGCGTTGAAGACCGATGCATCCTTGCTGTAGCCGGCGTTATAGCCCTGCACCGTGCCGGTGTCGCTGGTCACCAGTTCGCCGCGCACGCCGAATTGCGTGAACCAGGCCGGATTCCAGCGGCGGTCCCATTCGGCGAAGGCGCCCAGGCGGTCGCGCTGGCCGTCGCGGATGTTCCAGAACGTGTCCGGCGCCATTCCGCCGCCTGAGGGATCCCACCAGTCGTCGAGCCGGTAGCGGCGATAGTCGGCGCCGACGCGCAAGGTGTCGGGCTGCGACAGCGGGATGGTGGCTTTTACCGAAACGCCGGTGTTCTTGCCTTCGGTATCCATCGGCATGCCGGGGATGTTCTTCTTCGCGCCGTACCAGAATTGCTTGTCCGGGCCGAAGTTCATGGCGTGGCGGGTGTGTTCGTGGTAGGCGCGGCCTTCCAGCGTGCCCCAGCCGAAGCGCTCAAGGTAGCGCAGGTTGACCTGTTCGCTGTCGTTGCGGGTGAGGTCCATACGCTGGTTGGGGAAGCCCTGGTAGGGCATGCGCTGCAGGCCGAGCTTGAGCTCCAGCAGGCGCGCTTCGGAACGCATGGCCAGGGTTAATGAATGGTTGCGGGATTCGTAGGCGGAGGAGCCGATTTTTTTGCCGTCGCCATCTTCGTAGTTATGGGCCTTGATCGCGGCGCCGCGATAACTGGCGGAGAACGTGTCGCTGGCCATGGTGGCTGCCAGGCTGGCGTCGCGCACATTGCCGTTGCTGCGGTAGACGAAAGTGGCCTGGCCTTCAAGCAGTTGCGCGCCGGCTTCGGCGAACTTGGGGTCGGCGGAGCGCACGCGGATGGTGCCGCCGATGCTGTCGCCGCCAACGCTGACGGGCGTAATGCCAGGCAGGACCTGGATCGATTCGACTTGCGATGGCGCGATGTAGGACAGCGCGGGATTCATGTGGTTGGCGCAAGCCGAGACCAGATCCATGCCGTCGACCTGGATGCGCAGGCGGTCGTCAGCCAGGCCGCGGATCGACGGCAGGCCGGACACGCCGCCGCCGCTGACCATGCTGACGCCGGCCACGGATTGCAGCAGGTTTGCGGTATCGCTGGGGAAGCCTTTCTTGCTGACGTCTACTTGCATGACGTCGGGATTGGTGCCGGTGATGATGACGCTGGGGAGGGTGGTTTGCGCGTAGCAGGGAAGGGCGGTGGCAACAGACATTGCAAGCAGGTGCTTGCGTAACTGCGGATTCATTTTTATTCTCCGGTGTGACGAGTCGTGCGCCGCCGGGGGCGGCGGCGCATTGGAATAAGAGCAGGTGTCACACTGCGGATGGAGGCCCTCGCGCCAGGTGCGGCAGATGGGATTCGCCATCGTACTGCGCCGCGATGATGGCGGTCCGAGGACCTGTGAGGTCATGCGGTGCGGGAGCAGAGGGCTTGCTGTAGCCGGGAGCCATGGCCAGTGCGCCGCACAGCGTGCACTGGGTGAAGCAGTCCGCCATCCCATGTTGGTCGTGGCCTTCATGATGTTCAGCGCATGCAGCGTGATCCATCATCGGCATCGCTACCTGCGCTGCGGCTGCGTAGCCTTGCAGTGCTACATACAGCAGCAACAGCAGTGTTACGAAGCGGCGAGTGGTGCGGTGCGAGAACATGTGCCCATCGTAGCGATTGGGCTGTTGTCAAACCATGAACTCGGTCAAGTTTTTGCGATCAGCGCATTTTCTCGATCAAGGCCGGCGTGATAACACCGGAGTGGGCCACACGCTGGCCCTGTGCGTCGTACCAGTAGCTGCGCGGTTTCTCGCCGCGCCAGCGTGGATCGATGGCGTAGCGCAGGCGTTCCGGGGCAAGGCCTCCGAAGCTCCAGGCATCGGCCAGCAAGTCGATGCCGGACAGGCGCTTTGCCACCAGTTGCGACAGCGCTGCATCGGACAGCGGGTCGGTGGTGATGGTGACGATGTCGAAGCCAGGATTGGCGGCGCGTGCTTTGGACAGGACGTCCAGGCTGTGCTGGCAGAATTCGCAATCCATGGACCAGACCAGGACCACGAAAGGCTTGCCTTTGTGGCTGGCCGCGATCTGCTCCACGCTTTGCGGTGCGAAGGCTTTCAGGCCCGCATTGCCGGCGGCGTAGGCGCTGGGGGATGCCGCCAGGGCGGAAAGGGCGGCGATGGCAGTCGCCACGACTGCGGCGGCCAGGGGATGGAGCATTTTCATGATCATTCCTCGAGTTTGCGAACAACGATGCCTTCATCGGCGGTGCGCCACAGCAGCCAGAGTTCGGCGCCGCGGCGCATGATGTGGGGATGGTCGGAACTGCCCTCGGTGGTGGCGACGGTGTGCTTGCTCCAGCTTGCGCCGCCATCGGGCGATACCTGCGCGTGGACGCCGGTTGCCGTGCCGTCGAACTCTTTCCAGACGACGGCGACACGCTGGCCGGCTGCCGCAACCTCCGCGTGTTCCGCCTGCGGGCCGCCAAGGCGCATCAACTGTCCGTTCCCGGAATAGAACGCGCCGCCTTCATAACCGGCCGCGCTGAACCAGGCCTGGTGGCGCTGGCCCTTGGAATCGAAAGCCAGCGACGGGCCGTGATGCGGGCAGGCGTCGATCTTCCAGCCGTCCTCCGTAGCGCGCGCCGGCGCGGCTGGTTTGCCGTTGGCCGGCAGCCAGGCTACGGCATGGTCGCGGATATTCGGCTCGAAAATATGGCGCCACATGGCGGCGACCCGTCCATCCGGCGCCACGGCGGTGGCGATGCGGCAGCATTCGCAGGTGTGGTCGGCCAGCTTGGCGTCTTCGCCGAAACTGGCCCCGCCGTCGGTGGAGACGGCGTAATAGATGGCGATACCCCGGTAGGGGCGCTGGGCGGCCTGGGCGGCGTCCTTGTCGCGCTGGTCCAGCCAGGCCAGGAAAATGCGGCCCTGAGGGTCGACCTGGATGTCGTCGAAGCGGTGGCCGATCGGGGCGCGGTCGCGCTGCACGGTGTACGGGGGCGAAAAAGTCCGCCCGCCGTCCAGTGAACGGGTGAAGCGGATGTTGCCGGTGTGGCGTTTGCCCAACGTTTGGGTGTAGCTCAGATAGAGCTGGCCTTGGGGGCCGAAGGCGATCTTGGGGCGCGCTTCGCCGTTCGCCTCCACCGTTTCCGGCTTGGGCAAAACCAGGCGCGGCGGGGTCCAGCTGCGGCCCTCGTCGGCGCTCGATTGCAGCACGATGCCGTTGTCGCCAGTGTGCGCCACCCACAAGCGGCCCTGCTGGTCAAAGGCCCCCGAGGTTCCGAGGGTGGAAGCGGCAAGGGCCGCCAGGAGTGTCAGGTTCATGGTCTGGAGGGCGAGAAGGGTCACTGCCAGTCATAATCCTGCATTTTCCTTACCTCTTTCCATGACCCAGATCAACCAGGGTGACATATCGGTTTTGATATCGAACTTTGATAAAAATTGATTAGTTCGATCTCAATGATTTACCTAAGATGAGTTCAAAGAACAGGTAACTTACAAAAACTATAGTCAGGAGACCCTATGAAGCGCCAAGCATTCGCGCCTGGGCTGGTTGCACCGCGCCGTCCGATCGCACTTAAAGTATCCGTAGCTGCATTGGCCGGCATTGGCTTGTTCAGTACCGTTCCCGCCCTTGCGCAGCAGGCTGCCGAAACCGAGATCGCAGTGGTGCAGGTGAGCGGCGTGCGCGCCGCGGCCCAAAGTTCGCTCGATATCAAGCAAAAGGCCGACAATGTGGTCGATTCCATCGTCGCGGACGATATCGGTAAATTCCCTGACACGAACGTTGCCCAGACCCTGGCCCGCATTCCGGGCATCCAGGTGCGCCGCGACGCGGGCGAGGCGAACTCGGTCCTGATCCGCGGCCTGCCCGGCATCGCCACCATGCTGAATGGTCGCGAAATGTTTACCACCACCGGCCGCTATATCCAGCTGGCCGATATTCCGTCCACCATGCTGCAGCGGGTGGACGTTTACAAATCCCAGAGCCCTGAATTGGTTGAAGGCGGCATTGCCGGCGTGATCGACGTGCGCACCAACCGCCCATTCGACTTCAAGGGCTTCACGCTGAGCGCCAACGGCGGCGTGAAAAACCAGGACAAGGCGCACAAGACCGATCCGGAAGCCAATGGCCTGATCTCCAACCGCTGGAAGACCGAATACGGTGAAATCGGCGCGCTGTTCGGCGTTTCGTATGTGCGCAACAATTTCCACGAAGAGCGCAGCTTCAATACCTTCCCGGTCGAGAAAAGCTGGCTGCTGCCGAACCTGACCGGCCCGGACCTGGTCGGCCTGCAAGGCATCTACGGTGAGCGCAAGCGCACGGCCGAGAACTTCGCCCTGCAATGGCGTCCGAACAAGGATACCGAGATCTACGCCGAAGGCCTTTATTCCCGCTACAAGAACCAGGACGAAACCGACTTCTTCGTCGGCCTGCCATGGTGGGCGCCGGGGGGCGGCATCAGCGGCACCAAGATCCCGGGCACCGACCAGCTGGACGAGCTGACTTCGCATGATGCCAACACCATCCTGTCGACCCAGGCGCGCGCATCGCAGAACACCACCTGGCAGACCGCTGTCGGCGCCAAGTGGCGTGCCGCACCGGGCCTGCGCCTGAGCACCGAGCTGGCCCGCACCAAGTCGAAATACGACTGGCGCAACCCGATCATGGACACGATCGTTACCGTGCCTGACGTCTTCCTGAAGACCAATGTCAACGGCGGCGCCTTCATGCGCTACGGCGGCATCGACATGACCGATCCGAAAAACGTGTACCTGTTCCAGTTGTTCGACCGTTACGGCGACGACAAGGGTGCATCCACCGATTGGCGCGCCGACGCGACCTATACGCCTGACGGCAACGGCATCTTCCAGGAGTTCAGTGCCGGCGTACGCTTCAACAAGCGTAGCGCCGAATCGATCAAGTCGATCGAAGGCAGCATGGGTGCGCCGGATGCTTTCAATGCCGCGACGCGCGTTTCGGCTGCGACCCTGCCTGGCATGAGCTGCACCAACCGCGAGCTGTCTGAAGATTACGGCACGCCATACTGGTACACACCATGCGCCAGCTTCCTGCTGAATAACACCAGCGAGGTTCGCAAGGCAGTTACCGGCTCCACCGCCGCCAAGGCACTGGACCAGGGTTCCTTCTTCTCCGTCAACGAGAAGAACTACGCCTTCTACGGCAAGGCGCGCCTGGGTTGGGAGTGGGGCAGCGTGCCGGTCGACGGCGTGGTTGGCGTGCGTGTCTCCAAGACCGATTCGGACCTGCTGGGCTACAGCATGGTGAATGGCGTTCCAGTCGCTACGCCGAAGGAAAGTTCGGGCACCGATACCCTGCCTAGCGCCAGTTTCAAGGCGACGCTGCGCAAGGACCTGATCGCGCGCCTGGCATACGCCAAGACGCTCAGCCGTCCTGACTTCGCCCAGTTGAACCCGGGGACAGCCTATGTGAACTCGAACGGCAACACCGTGCAGGCTTCTGCGTCGGGCGGCAATCCGGACCTGAAGCCGGTCACCGGCCAGAACGTCGATGCGGCGCTGGAGTGGTATTTCGCGCCGGCGGCAATGGTCAGCGGCACCGTGTTCCGCCATAACTTTGACGGCTATATCGTCAGCCGCGCCCAGCCCGAGGTGTACCAGGGTGTGACCTACCAGACGAGCCGTCCTTTCAATACCGACAAGGGACACCTGCAGGGCGTGGAGCTGTCCTACCAGCAGTTCTACGACAAACTGCCTGGCTGGCTGAGTGGTTTCGGCACCCAGTTGAACTACACTTATATGGAAGGCGGCGTGACGTCGTCGTCCATCGGGCCGGGCGACCTGCCTTTCCCCGGCATGTCCAAGAACTCGTATAACATTGTTCTGCTGTATGAGAAGAATGGCATCTCCGGCCGCCTGGCCTATAACTGGCGCTCGAAGTTCACGCAGATTTATGGCGACGGGTCGGCAATCCAGGGGGCTGCGCCGAGCCGCAACCTGGTCGCAGGTGCCACCAGCAGCCTGGATGGTTCCCTCAGCTACAAGTTCACCCCGAACCTGTCTGTGACGCTGACCGGCACCAACCTGCTGAACTTCAAATACAAGGACTACTGGACCGACGCGAACGTGTATCCACGCGATATCCGCCGCTACGACCGTACCGTTGGCCTGATGTTGAACTGGAAGAACTGATTTACCATGCAAAACCAAAAGATGTCGGTGCTCGAAAAGGCGGGCTTCGGGGCAGGGGATGCGGCACTCAATGTCGTGATCTCGTCCATGATGCTGATTATTACTTTCTTCTACACCGACATCTACGGCTTGCGAACGCAAGACCTGGCGCTGTTGTTCGTGCTGGTGAAGATTGTCGGCGCGGTGGCCGACCTGACGATGGGGCAGATCACCGACCGTTTCACCAGCCGCTTCGGCCGCTATCGCCCCTACCTGCTGTGGCTTGCGGTTCCTTACGGCGTAAGTATTCTCTTCGTGTTCTCCACGCCGGACTGGAGCTACGACGCCAAGCTGGTGTGGGCTTACTCCACCTACATCATCATGACCGTGATGACGGCGGGTGTTGGCATTCCGTATATTTCCCTGCCAAGTGCGCTGACCAGCGATCCGAAGGAAAGCCTGTCGGCCAACGGCTACCGCCTGTTCTTTGCCAAGATTGGCGCTTTCCTGGTGACCATCGTGGTGCCGCTGCTGTCGGAGCGCTGGGGCGAGGGTAATGCCGCCCACGGCTACCAGATGGCGATGGCGGTGATGGCGGTGCTGGGCGTGGCGCTGTTCCTGTTCTGCTTCTTCACCACCACCGAGCGCGTGCACCATGTGGTGGTGCGACAGTCGCTGGGCGAGCAGTTGAAGGTGCTGATGAAGAACGACCAGTGGCTGATCCTGTGCGGCGTGTGCGTGACCGGCACCATCGGCTATGTGGTGCGAGGTTCGGTGGCGATCTATTACGCCAAGTACTATCTGGGCCTCAATACGGCGCAGGTATCGGCCTTCCTGTCCACCGGCGTGGTGGCCGCCATCCTGTCGATGATCGCATCGACTTGGATCACGAAGGTCTACTGCAAGGTCAAGCTGTTCCGCTGGACGCAGTTGATCGTGGCGGGCATCAGCCTGGCGATTTACCTCCTCGTCAAGCCGGGCGATGTGATGCTGGCCTTCATACTGTTCTTCGCACTGTCGTTCATCGTCGACCTGCATGCGCCGGTATTCTGGTCCGCTATCGGCGAGACGATCGACTACGGCCAGGTCAAGACCGGCAAGCGCGTTTCCGGGTTTGCTTTCGGCGGCATTTCGGTCTGCCAGAAGGCGGGCATGGCGATCGCCGGCGGCCTGGTTGGCATCCTGCTCACCTATTTCCATTACGTGCCTAATCAGGCGCAATCCGAATTCGCACTGAACGGCATCGCCCTGATGCTTTCGGTGATTCCTGGCTTCTTCCACCTGCTCATGGGGCTGTTGATGTTCGCCTATCGCATCAGCGATGAGTATTACGGCACCGTGAAAGAGAGCATGAAGTCCAACGGCTATGTAAGCGCTTGAACATGCAAAAACTGTCTCCCTTGATCGAGCAACGCGCCGATCCCTATATCGTTCGCCACAGCGACGGCTATTACTACTTCACCGCCTCGGTGCCGCAATACGACCGCATCGAACTGCGTCGCGCCGCCACCATAGAAGGCTTGCGCGATGCGCAGACCGTGGACGTATGGCACAAGCCGGACACCGGCGCCTACAGTGAATTGATCTGGGCGCCGGAACTGCACTACAACCAGGGCGCCTGGTACGTCTATTTTGCCGCCGCACCGAGCCGCGAGATCAAGTACAAGCTGTTCCAGCACCGCATGTACGCGATCCGCAACCAGAACGCCAATCCGCTGGAAGGGGAGTGGGAGTTCATGGGGCAGGTCGATTCCGGCATCGACACCTTCTGCCTGGATGCGACCACCTTCACCCACAAGGGCAAGCTGTATTACCTGTGGGCGCAGAAGGACAATGAAATCGAAGGCAATTCCAATCTCTACATCGCAGAGATGGAAACGCCGTGGCAGATCAAGGGCAAGCCGGTGATGCTGACCAAGCCGGAGTTCGACTGGGAGATCCGCGGCTTCTGGGTCAACGAAGGCCCGTCCGTCCTGCAGCGCAACGGCAAGGTGTTCATCAGCTATTCCGCCAGCGCCACCGACGAGAATTACGCCATGGGCCTGCTGTGGGCCGATGCCGATGCGGACCTGCTGGACCCTGCCGCCTGGACCAAGTCGAAGGAGCCGGTACTGCAGACCTGCTTCGAGCACGGCATCTACGGCCCTGGGCATAACAGCTTCACCGTGGACGCGGACGGAAACGTGCTGCTGGTGTACCATGCCCGCACGTACACGGAAATCGTCGGCGACCCGTTGTGGAACCCGGACCGCCATACTTTCGTCAAACCGCTGCGCTGGGATGCGCAGGGCATGCCCGTCTTCGGACGGCCCTCAGTTATCGAGTAAGCACACATGATCCAGAGCGCGCCATTCGGCCACGCACCGGACGGCACGCCGCTGTCCCTGTTCACCCTGACCAATGCCCAAGGCATGGAGGTCAGGATCACCAATTACGGCGGGATCGTCACCCATATCCTGGCCCCGGATCGTGACGGCCGCTTGGCCAATGTCACGCTGGGCTTCGACACGGCGGCTGAGTATTTCGGCCGTTCGCCTTATTTCGGCGCGCTGATCGGACGCTGCGGCAATCGTATCGCGCAAGGCCGCTTCACGTTGGACGGCGCCGAGCACCAGTTGGCCGTCAACGATGGCGCCAACCACCTGCATGGCGGCGCGCAAGGTTTCGACAAGGTGGTGTGGGATGCCGACGTGGAAGGCGAGGCCCTGGTGCTGCGCTACCGCAGCCCGGACGGGGAGCAGGGCTATCCCGGCAATCTTGACGTGCAGGCAAGCTACACGCTCAGCGACGATGGCGCGCTGACTGTGGACTTCCGCGCCACCACAGACCGCGCAACGCCGGTCAACCTGACCCACCACGCCTACTTCAACCTGGCCGGCAGCGGCACCATCAACGATCACGAAATGTGGATCGATGCGCCGCATTACACGCCGGTCGACGACGGTTTGATACCAACCGGCGAACTGGCCGCCGTGGCGGGAACGCCGTTCGATTTCCGCGAGCCGCGCGCCATCGGCGATGCGGTCTACGACCATAACTTTGCGCTGGCGCCGGCCGAGGGCATGCGCTGCGCGGTACGGGTGCGCGAACCGCGCTCCGGGCGGCAGTTGGAAGTGCTCACTCACGAGCCGGGCATCCAGTTCTACAGCGGGAATTTCCTTGACGGCTCGCTGGGTTTCCCGCATCGCGGCGGCTTTTGCCTGGAGCCGCAACACTTCCCTGACGCGCCCAATAAACCGCATTTCCCCAGCGTGATCCTGCGCCCGGGAGAGGTCTATCGGAACACCCTGGCCTTCCGTTTTTCTCGATATTGATTTTGATATTGATAGGAACAAATAAGTCATTAGAAATATATTGCTCTGAGCCGTAACATTTCCTCCATCAATAAGCGGAGGAATCCATGTCAGAGACAAAGAAAACGATAAAACTTCGCTCGGCCGAATGGTTCGGGACGCAGGACAAAAACGGCTTCATGTACCGGAGCTGGATGAAGAACCAGGGCATTCCTGATCACGAATTCCGCGGCAAGCCAATCATCGGCATCTGCAATACCTGGTCCGAACTGACCCCGTGCAACGCACACTTCCGCCAGCTCGCGGAACACGTCAAGAAGGGCATCCTGGAAGCGGGCGGCTACCCGGTCGAATTCCCTGTGTTCTCCAACGGCGAATCCAACCTGCGCCCAACCGCCATGCTGACCCGTAACCTGGCCAGCATGGACGTGGAAGAATCCATCCGCGGCAATCCGATGGATGCCGTGGTACTGCTGGTGGGCTGCGACAAGACCACCCCGGCGCTGCTGATGGGCGCCGCCTCGGTCGACCTGCCGACCATCGTCGTGACCGGCGGCCCGATGCTGAACGGCAAACTGAACGGCAAGGACATCGGTTCTGGCACCGCCGTCTGGCAACTGCACGAGCAGGTCAAGGCCGGCGAAATCACCATGCACCAGTTCATGTCGGCCGAAGCGGGCATGTCCCGTTCCGCCGGCACCTGCAACACCATGGGTACCGCATCCACCATGGCCTGCATGGCCGAATCGCTCGGCACCTCGCTGCCGCACAACGCTGCGATTCCTGCCGTCGACGCGCGCCGCTACGTGCTGGCGCATATGTCCGGCATCCGCATCGTCGAAATGGTGTGGGAAGACCTGCGCCTGTCCAAGATCCTCAAGCGCGAAAACTTCGAGAACGCGATCCGCGTCAACGCCGCCATCGGCGGTTCGACCAACGCCGTGATCCACCTGAAAGCCATCGCCGGCCGCATCGGCGTGCCGCTGGAGCTGGAAGACTGGACCAAGGTTGGCAAAGGCATGCCGACCATCGTCGACCTGATGCCTTCCGGCCGCTACCTGATGGAAGAGTTCTACTACGCCGGCGGCTTGCCGGGCGTGATCCGCCGCATGGGCGAAGCAAACCTGCTGCCGCATCCGGATGCGCTGACCGTCAACGGCAAGACCATTGGCGAGAACTGCTCCGAAGCGCCGATCTACAACGATGAAGTGATTCGCAAGATCGACAACCCGCTAATCGCCGATGGCGGCATCTGCATCCTGCGCGGCAACCTGGCGCCGCGCGGAGCAGTGCTGAAGCCTTCCGCCGCCTCGCCGCACCTGATGCAGCATCGCGGCAAGGCCGTGGTGTTCGAGAACTTCGACCACTACAAGGAGCGCATCATCGATCCGGACCTGGACGTCGACGAGAACTCGATCCTGGTGATGAAGAACTGCGGCCCGAAAGGCTATCCGGGCATGGCGGAAGTCGGCAATATGGGCCTGCCGCCAAAGCTGCTGGCCAAGGGCATCAAGGACATGGTCCGCATTTCCGACGCACGCATGAGTGGTACCGCCTACGGCACTGTGGTGCTGCACGTGGCGCCGGAAGCGATGGCCGGCGGCCCGCTCGGCGCCGTGAAGGATGGCGACTGGATCGAGCTCGATTGCGCCAACAACAAGCTGCAGCTCGAGATTAGCGACGAGGAAATGAAGGCGCGCCTCGCCGAGCGCGCCGCGCAGCAGGAGCCGCCGAAGTCCGGCTACCAGCAACTGTATATCGACCACGTGTTGCAAGCCGACGAAGGCTGCGACTTCGACTTCCTGGTTGGCTGCCGCGGTTCGGCCGTGCCGCGCCATTCGCACTAAGGAGAACCCATGCTGCTCGTACAATTCACCAATGAAGCCGGCTCGCGCCGCGTAGCCTCGCTGGACGGCGACGTGCTGCGCGTGCTGGACGGCGTGTCCACCACCTATGAACTGGCGCAGCGCGCCATCGGCAGCGGAAAAGGCCTGGCCGCCGTTGCGCAAGCTGCCATCGGCACCAGTACCGAAAGCTACGAAGCCGTGGCGACCGCCGGCCGCATCCTGCCGCCGCTGGACCACGCCGACCCGGCGCACTGCTACGTCACCGGCACCGGCCTGACCCACCTGGGCAGCGCCGATGCGCGCGACGCCATGCACCGCAAGATCGGCGGCGACGTCGAGTCGCTGAGCGATTCCATGAAGATGTTCCGCCTCGGCGTGGAAGGCGGCAAGCCTGCGGAAGGCCAACGCGGCGTGCAGCCGGAATGGTTCTACAAGGGCGACGGTTCGATCGTTGCCGCCACCGGCCAGGCGCTGACCATGCCCGAGTTCTCGCTGGACGGCGGCGAAGAGCCTGAGATCGCCGGCCTGTACGTGATCGGCGAAGACGGCCAGCCTTACCGCCTCGGTTTCGCCATCGGCAACGAGTTTTCCGACCACGTGACGGAACGCCAGAACTACCTCTACCTGGCGCACTCCAAGCTGCGCAACTGTGGCCTCGGCCCGGCCCTGCGCGTGGGCGAACTGCCGCAGCATATCGACGGCGCCTCGCGTATCGTCGGCAAGGATGGCGCGGTGCGCTGGCAAAAGGCCTTCGTCAGCGGCGAACAGAACATGTCGCACACCATCGCCAACCTGGAATACCACCACTTCAAGTATGGCCTGTTCTGCCGCCCTGGCGACGTGCACATCCATTTCTTCGGCACCGCCACCCTGAGCTTCGCCGACGGCATCTCCGTGCAGGCAGGCGAGACCTTTGAAGTCGAGGCACCGGCATTTGGCCCGGCCCTGCGCAATCCGCTGCGCATCCAGGAATCCCGCTACAAGAAAGTGAACCAACTATGACCATTACCGGCGAAGCACTCATTGGCGGCGTGGCCGTGCGCGGGGAGGGCGCCGCACAGCGCGCCTTCAATCCCGGCCTGGAGCAGCAGTTCGGCGAAGAATTCAACGCTGTCAGCGTCGAGCAGGTAAATGACGCTTGCCGCCTGGCCGGCGCCGCATTCGACACCTTCCGTGCCACCAGCGACACCGCGCGTGCGGAACTGCTGGACGCGATTGCCCGCAACATCCTCGACATCGGCGCGGAACTGATCGAGCGGGCCATGGCCGAAACCGGCCTGCCGCAAGCCCGCCTGGAAGGCGAGCGGGCGCGTACTTGCAACCAGCTCAAGATGTTCGCCGCGTTGTTGCGCGAAGGCTCGTGGTGCGATCCGCGCATCGACGTGGCCCTGCCGACCCGCACGCCGCCGCGCGCCGACCTGCGTTTCCGCCTGATCGGCGTTGGCCCGGTTGCCGTCTTCGGCGCTTCCAACTTCCCGCTGGCGTTCTCTGTAGCCGGCGGCGATACGGCTTCCGCGCTGGCGGCCGGCTGCCCGGTGGTGGTGAAGGCGCACTCCGCCCACCCTGGCACTTCCGAGCTGGTGGCGCGCGCCGTGGTGGCCGCCGTGGCCCAGTGCGGCCTGCCGGCGGGCGTATTCGCGCTGCTGACCGGCAGCGGCAGCCACATCGGCCAGACGCTGGTGGCGCATCCTGCGATCCAGGCGGTCGGCTTTACCGGTTCCCGCAGCGGCGGTACCGCGCTGATGGTTACCGCCGCAGCGCGCAAGCAGCCGATTCCCGTGTACGCTGAAATGAGCAGCATCAACCCGGTCTTCCTGTTGCCGGAAGCCCTGGCTGGCCGTCCTGACAGCATCGCTGCCGGCTTTGCGGCATCGCTGACGCTGGGCGTCGGCCAGTTCTGCACCAACCCCGGCCTGGTGCTGGGCATTGAAGGCCCGGGCCTGGAGCGCTTCTGCGCCAGCGCCGCGCAGGCATTGGGCGGCGTCGCACCTGCGACCATGCTGAGCGCAGGCATCGCCGGCGCCTACCAGCGCGGCGTGCAGGCGCTGGCCTCGCGCAACGACGTTGAAACTGTCACTGCCACCCCGCACGGCGGCTGCAAGGGCGGCGCTGCGCTGTTCCGCACCACAGCGAAGGCCTTCCTGTCGCAGCATGCGCTGTCGGATGAAGTATTCGGCCCGGCTTCGCTGGTGATCGCCTGCCGCGACATCGACGAGATGATCGCCGTGGCGGAACACCTGGAAGGCCAGCTGACCGCTACCCTGCAGATGGCCGACGGCGATGCCGCGACTGCGCGCAAGCTGCTGCCGGTGCTGGAGCGCAAAGCCGGCCGTATCCTGGCCAATGGCTATCCGACCGGCGTCGAAGTCACCAGCGCGATGGTGCACGGCGGCCCATTCCCATCCACCTCGGATGGCCGCAGCACCTCGGTCGGCACGGCGGCAATCTACCGCTTCCTGCGCGCCGTGTGCTACCAGGACTTGCCGGCCTCGCTGCTGCCGCCGGTGCTGCAGGATGAAAATCCGGGCAATACCTGGCGGCGCCGCGACGGCGTCCTCGGCCAGCACTAGAAAAACAGCAATAAAAATATGGAGACACCATGACACAAGCAGCAAACTACCCGAGCCTCCAGGGCAAGCGGGTATTTGTCACCGGCGGCGGCACCGGCATCGGCGCCAGCATCGTCGCGGCCTTTGCAAAACAGGGCGCCCGCGTGGCGTTCGTCGATATTGCGAAAGAGGCCAGCGAAGCATTGTGCGACGCTGTTGCCGCCAGCGGCGCCGAGCGCCCTCAGTTCCGCGCCTGCGACATCACCGACATCGCGGCGCTGCAGCGCACGATGAAAGAGTTTGCGGCGGAACTGGGCGATTTCGACGTGCTGGTGAACAATGCGGCGAACGACCAGCGTCATAGTGTCGAAGATGTGACCCCGGAATACTGGGACCAGCGCATCGCCATCAACCAGCGCCCGCTGTTCTTCACCTGCCAGGCAGTCCTGCCGGGCATGAAGGCCAAGGGCGGCGGCTCCATCATCAACATCGGTTCGATCTCCTGGATCGCCAAGGGCGCCGGTTATCCCGTGTACGCGACCGCCAAGGCCGCAACCCACGGGCTGACCCGCGGCATGGCGCGCGACCTGGGCAAGCACAATGTGCGCGTCAACACGGTCACGCCAGGCTGGGTCATGACCCAGCGCCAGGTGGACCTGTGGGTCGACGCTGCGGCGGAAGAAGAGATCGCCCGCAGCCAGTGCCTGCCGGGCAAGCTGCTGCCGGAACACATCGCTGCCATGTGCCTGTTCCTGGGCGCCGATGACAGCGCCATGTGCACGGCGCAGGATTTTATCGTTGACGCAGGCTGGGTTTAAAAGGAGATTGCCATGATCAAGCTCGCCCTTCCGGCATTGCTGGTGGCAGTCCAGTCGTGGTCCTTCGCGCACGACATCGCCAGCCCTGACAAGCAGGTCAAGGTGCAGTTCGAACTATCGCCGCGCGGCGAGCCGACCTATGCGGTCGCCCGCGCCGGCCAGCCGGTGCTGCTGACTTCCCGCCTTGGACTCCAGTTGCAATCGGCCGACCTGACACGCAGCCTGCGCCTGGCTTCCGCCGGCGCAGTGCAGCGCATTTCCGAAGACTACACGCTCGCTACCGGCAAGCGCCGCAACAACCATTACGAAGCCAACGAACGCCGCTTCTCCTTGCGCGACAAACAGGGGCGCAAACTCGACATCGTGTTCCGCGTTTCCAACGACGGTGTCGCCTTCCGCTACGAGACCGCCGGCGGCACCGTGCGCAGCGAGGCCACCAGCTTCGCCTTCGCGCCAGCTGCCCGCGCCTGGCTGCAACCGATGTCGGTAGCGCAGACCGGCTGGGCGAACACCAATCCTTCCTACGAAGAATACTACCGGGCCGACATCCCGGTCGGCACCGCATCGCCCCTGCCGTCGGGCTGGGTCTTCCCGGCCCTGTTCCGCAGCGGCGACAACTGGGTCGCGCTGACCGAGGCCGGCATGGACGGCAGCTGGCACGCCTCGCGCCTGCAGGACAAGTCGCCTGGCGGCGAATACCGCATTGGCGGCCCGAGCGCTCCGGAAGTGTTCCCCGGTGGCGCGCTGATGGGCAGCGGCGCGGTCTCGCCATGGCGCGTGCTGGCCCTGGGACCATTGGCCACGGTCATGCAGTCGACGCTGGGCACCGACCTGGCTGCGCCTGCGATCCCGTTCGATGCCGCGCTGGTGCAGCCGGGCCACGCTTCGTGGAGCTGGGCCATCCTGAAAGACGATGCCACCGTGTTCGATGTGCAGAAAAAGTTCATCGACTATGCGGTGCAGATGAAGTGGGATTACACCCTGGTCGACGCTGACTGGGACCGCAAGATCGGCTACGACAGGATGCGCGAGCTGGCCCAGTACGCGGCAGGGAAGGGCGTCGGCCTGCTGGCCTGGTACAACTCCTCCGGCAGCTGGAACAAGACCGAGTATTCGCCCAAGGGCAAGCTGCTGACCCGCGAAGCGCGCCGCGCCGATTTCGCGCGCTTGCGCGAAATGGGCATCAAGGGCGTGAAGATTGACTTCTTCGGCGGCGATGGCCAGTCCTTCATCGCCTACTATGTCGACATCCTGAAGGACGCGGCGGAAGCCGGCCTCCTGGTGAACTTCCACGGCGCCACGCTGCCGCGCGGCTGGAGCCGTACCTACCCCAACCTGATGACGGCGGAGGCGGTACGCGGTTTCGAGTTCTCCACCTTTGAGCAGGACGGCCAGGACAAGGTGGTCAAGCATGCAGCCATGCTGCCTTTCGCACGCAACCTGTTCGACCCGATGGACTTCACTCCCATGGCTTTCGGCGACATCCCCAAAATCAAGCGCGCCACGCGCAACGGTTTCGAGCTGGCGGAAGCGGTGTTGTTCACGTCCGGCATCCAGCATTTCGCCGAAACCCCGGACGGCATGGCAACAGCGCCGGCCTATGTGCAGGACCTGCTGCGGCAACTGCCACGCAGCTGGGACGACGTACGCTTCGTCGACGGCGTGCCGGCACGCTACGTGGTGCTGGCGCGGCGCGCCGGCGACACCTGGTACGTGGCAGGTATCAATGCGCAGGACAGCGCGCAGGAAGTAACGGTGGAACTCGGCGCGCCAGGCACGCTGATCACCGATGGCGCCGGCGAGCGCGAATTCAGCCAGCGGGAGGTTGCCGCCGGCAAGCAGAAGATCACGATGCAGCCACACGGCGGCTTCGTTGCGGTATTCAAACAATAAACTAGGAGATGCTATGAAGAAGACGATGATCGCGTTGGCCTTGCTCACCGCAGGCCTGGCGCAAGCTGCCACCACCGTAAAGATCGACACCGCCAAACCCGGTCCGGTCATCAACAAGGAGGTCTACGGCCAGTTCGCCGAGCACCTTGGCACCGGCATCTACGGCGGAATGTGGGTCGGCCCGCAATCGAAGATCCCGAATACGCGCGGCTGGCGCAACGACGTGATCGGTGCGCTGAAGAAGCTGCACGTGCCGCTGGTGCGCTGGCCAGGCGGCTGCTTCGCCGATGAATACCACTGGCGCGAAGGCATCGGCCCGCGCAACAAGCGTCCGGTCAAGATCAACACCACCTGGGGCGGCGTGGACGAGAACAACGCGGTCGGCACTCATGAATTCTTCGACTTGGTCGAGCAGCTGGGCGCGGATGCCTACGTGAACGGCAACCTGGGCACCGGCTCGCCGCAGGAAATGGCGGAATGGCTGGAGTACATGACCTCCGATAACAAGTCGACCCTGCCGGAATTGCGCCGCAAGAATGGCCGCGACAAGCCGTTCAAGGTAGCCTACTTCGCCGTTGGTAACGAAGCCTGGGGCTGCGGCGGCAATATGAAGCCGGAGTACTACACCAACCTGTATCGCCAGAGCGTCACCTTCCTCAAGACCCCGGCCGGCGCGCGTCCGAAAATGGTCGCCAGCGGCGGCAACGACAACGACACCAGCTGGACCGAAGAACTGAGCAAGTCCGCCAAGAATATGACGGACGGCATCAGCTTCCACTACTACACCATCCCGACCGGCAAGTGGGAAGTGAAGGGCGCGGCCACCGGTTTCCCCGACAATGAATGGTTCTCGACCCTGCATGCCACCATGCGCATGGAAGACCACATCCGCAACAACGTGAAGGTGCTGGACAAGAACGATCCGGAGAAGAAGCTGGGCTTCTATGTCGACGAATGGGGTACCTGGTATGACGTGGAGAAGGGCACCAACGCCGGCTTCCTGTACCAGCAGAACACCCTGCGTGATGCAGTGGTGGCCGCGCTGAACTTCAACATCTTCCACGACCATGCCGACCGCGTGCGCATGACCAATATTGCGCAGATGGTCAATGTGCTGCAGGCCATGATCCTGACCGACAATGAGAAGATGCTGCTGACGCCGACTTACCACGCATACGAAATGTACGTGCCGTTCCAGGGCGCGACCACCCTGCCGCTGTCGCTGGAAGGCAACCGCAAGTACAGCTCCGGCGACAAGAGCATCCCGCAGCTCAGCGCTTCCGCCGCACGCGGCAAGGATGGCAAGATCTACGTGGCGCTGGTGAACACCAATCCCGTCGAGGCTGAAGAAGTGAACATCGATGGCGTGGGTGCAGGCAAGGCCAGCGCACGCGTGCTGACCGCCAACGCCATGGATGCGCACAACACCTTCGCCAAGCCGGACGCCGTGAAGCCGGCGCCGATCGCCGTGCAGTCCAGCGGCGGCAAGCTGACCGTGAAGATGCCGGCCAAGTCGGTCGTCGTTGTGGCCGTCGGAGACTAAGATGGAAAACATCTCCGTGCAACGCCGGGCGTTTCTGCGCTCGGCGGCGGCCGGTGTCGCCCTGGCGGGCCTGGGCGGCTGCGGTGGCGGCGGCGGTGGCTCGTCCACCGCCGTGGCCCCGGCGTCGGCGCCACCCGCGGCGTCGCCAGTGCCGCCAACTACGCCATCGGTGACGACGGTCGCCTTCGCCAACGTATCGGTGCATGACCCTTCGGTGATCAAGTCGGGCGACGCCTATTACGTATTCGGTTCCCACCTGGCGGCGGCAAAAACCACCGACTGGATGAACTGGACGAAGATTGCCGATGGCGTCAACGCCGGCAATCCGCTGTTCAACAACGTTACCGTGGCGCTGACGGAAGCGCTGACCTGGGCTCAGTCCGACACGCTGTGGGCGCCGGACGTGGCCAAACTGGATGACGGCAAGTTCTACATGTACTACTGCGCCTGCAAGGGCGACTCTCCGCGCTCCGCACTCGGCGTGGCGGTGGCGGACAAGGTGGACGGCCCTTACGTCAACAAGCAACTGCTGCTGAAGTCCGGTATGTGGGGCGAGGTCAGTCCCGACGGCACCATCTACGACGCCACGAAGCATCCCAACGTGGTGGACCCCAACGTCTTCCGCGACAGCAGCGGCAAGCTGTGGATGGTGTACGGCTCCTACTCCGGCGGCATCTTCATCATGGAGATGGACCCGGCGACCGGGCTGCAGAAGCCCGGCCAGGGCTACGGCAAGCACCTGATGGGCGGCAATCACGCGCGCATCGAGGGCGCGTACATCCTGTACAGCTCTGACAGCAAGTACTACTACCTGTTCGTATCGTTTGGCGGGCTGGATGCAAATGGCGGCTACAACATCCGCGTTGCCCGTTCGCTGAACCCGGACGGCCCGTATGTGGATGCAGCGGGCACCGACATGGCGACCGTCAAGGCCAACCCGGCGTTGCCGCTGTTTGACGACGCCAGCATCGCACCGCACGGGCAGAAGCTGATGGGCAGCCACCAGTTTGCGCTGGCGGCGGGCGAGAGCGGCACGGCGCTCGGCTACGTATCGCCGGGCCACAACTCGGCGTACTACGATGCGGCTGCCGGCAAGTACTTCCTGGTGTTCCATACCCGCTTCCCGGGTCAGGGCGAGGTGCATGAGGTACGCGTGCACGAAATGTTCATCAACGCCGACGGCTGGCCGGTGGTGGCGCCATTCCGCTATGTTCCGCTGTCGAAGAATGCCACCACGCTGTCGGCAGACGTTACTGCGGCTGACGCAGCGGGCACGTACAAGGTGATCAACCATGGCAAGGACATTTCGGCAACCATCAAGCCATCGCAGGTCGTGACCCTGGCCGCCGGCGGCGCCGTCAGCGGTGCGCTGGCAGGCACCTGGACGCACCAGGGCGCAAACAAGGTCGGCATCGTGCTGGCCGACGGTACAGTCTACAATGGGATCTTGTCGCGGCAGTGGAATACCAACGCCGGCGCCTTTGAGGTGACCTTTACGGTGCAGTCGAAGGCAGGCGTATCGCTGTGGGGCGCGAGAACGGGAACTTGAGATGACGATGAAATGGATGTTTGGCGCGGCCCTCGTGCTGGCGCAGGCGGCGATGGCTGCGCAGGTGAGCGTGCATGATCCGGTGATGGCGAAGCAGGGCGATACCTATTACCTGTACTCGACCGGGCCTGGAATTACCTTCTACAGCTCGAAGGACATGCTGAACTGGCAGCCGGAAGGCCGCATCTTCGCGGGCCATCCACCGGCCGCCGCCAAGGCTGCGCCGGGCTTCGACGACCATGTCTGGGCGCCGGACATCCAGTATCACAATGGCAAATACCTGTTGTACTACTCCGTTTCGGCTTTCGGCAAGAACACCTCGGCCATCGGCGTGACGGTGAACAAGACCCTCGACCCGCGCTCCCCAGACTACAAGTGGGAGGACCAGGGCATCGTCGTGCAATCGGTGCCGGGGCGCGACATCTGGAACGCGATCGATTCCAATGTCATCGAAGACGACAAGGGGACAGGCTGGATGGCCTTCGGCTCGTTCTGGGGCGGCATCAAGCTGGTCAAGCTGAATGAAGCCTGGACGCGCCCGGCCGAACCGCAGGTCTGGAGCACCATCGCCGCCCGCGAGCGTCCGGCTTTCGTGAAGGATGACAGCGGCGGCCCGGCGGAGATCGAGGCGCCCTTCATCTTCCGCAAGAACGGCTGGTACTACCTGTTTGTTTCGTGGGGCCTGTGCTGCCAGAAAGAGAAGAGCACTTACCACGTTGTCGTCGGCCGTTCGCGCACGGTCACCGGCCCTTATCTCGACAAGGATGGCAAGGACATGCTGTTTGGCGGCGGGTCGCTGGTCGTGCAGGGTAACGCGGACTGGAAGGCCCTCGGCCACAACAGCGCCTACACCTTCGACGGCATGGATGTGATGGTGCTTCACGCCTACGAAACGAAAGACAAATACCTGCAAAAGCTGAAGGTGATGGAAATGCGCTGGGATCGCGCAGGCTGGCCTGTGGTCGACACCGCAGACCTGGACCATTACCAGAGCGTCCAGAAATGAACGCGCCAAAGTTGGCCCGGGCATTGCAGCGCGGTCTTGCTGTGCTGCTTGCGGCCGGCGCAAGTGCAGCGGCATTGGTGCCGGGTGCTGCGAGCGCCGCCGAACTATTCCCCCTGCAGCACGTCCGCCTCCTGCCTAGCCCCTTCCTGCAGGCCCAGGAAACCAACCGGCGCTACCTGCTGGCGCTCGACGCAGACCGGCTGCTGGCGCCGTTCCGCCGCGAGGCCGGCCTGCCGCTGCCAAAACCATCCTACGGCAACTGGGAATCCAGCGGCCTCGATGGCCACATGGGCGGGCATTACCTCTCTGCGCTGTCCCTGACGTGGGCTGCCACCGGCGACGGCACCGTGCGCGAACGCCTCGACTACTTCGTGCAGGAGCTGAAGAAAGCACAAGCGCCGGACGGCTATCTTGGCGGCATTCCCGGAGGCCGCGCGGCCTGGAACGATATCGCCAACGGCAAGCTCCATGCCGACAACTTCTCGGTCAACGGCAAATGGGTGCCCTGGTATAACCTGCACAAGATCGCCGCCGGCCTGCGCGACGCCTGGCGTTATGCCGGCAACGAAGATGCGCGGCGGATGCTGGTCAGGTTTGCCGACTGGACGGTCGCGATGACCAGCTCCCTGAGCGACGAGCAGATGCAGTCGATGCTGCGCGCGGAGCATGGCGGCATGAACGAGGTGCTGGCGGACGTCTACCAGTTGAGCGGCGACCAGCGCTATCTCGCTGCCGCCAGGCGCTTCTCGCACCAGGCCATCCTGCAGCCGCTGGCGGAGGGCCGCGACGAGCTGACCGGCCTGCATGCCAATACGCAGATCCCGAAAGTGATCGGCTTCGAACGCATTGCCGAACTGACCGGCGAGCAGCAATGGCACAACGCCGCCAGCTTCTTCTGGCGGACCGTGCACGACCACCGTACCGTCGCCATCGGCGGCAACAGCGTCAAGGAGCACTTCCACGACGATAAGGACTTTTCCTCGATGAGCAGCGAGGTGGAAGGGCCGGAAACCTGCAACACCTACAATATGCTCAAGCTCACCGAGCTGCTGTACCAGCGCGACCCGAGCGCGGCGTATGGCGACTATTACGAGCGTGCGCTGTACAACCATATCCTGTCCTCCCAGCGCCCGGAGAGCGGCGGCTTTGTGTACTTCACGCCGATGCGCCCCAACCACTACCGCGTCTATTCGGAAGTGGACAAAGGCATGTGGTGCTGCGTCGGCTCCGGCATCGAGAGCCACGCCAAGTACGGTGAATTCATCTACGCCCGCGACGGCGATGCCTTGCTGGTCAACCTGTTCATCCCCTCACGGCTCGAATGGCGCGAGAAAGGCGTCGTGCTGACCCAGTCCAACAGTTTCCCGGACCAGGCCAGCACCCGGCTGTCCATCGACAGCGGCGGCAAGTTCACCATGAAGATCCGCTATCCAGGCTGGGTGGCGAAAGGAGCGCTGGCCGTGCGCGTCAACGGCAAGGCGGTGACGGTGCAGGGCGCACCTGGCGGCTACGTGGAACTGGCCCGAGTGTGGCGAAAAGGCGACACTGTCGACGTGCGGCTACCGATGCGCACCACGCTTGAGCAGATGCCCGACAAGTCGAACTATTACGCCGTGCTGCACGGCCCGATCGTGCTGGCGGCGAAAACCTCGCCTTTCCCCGGCGAGCAATTGAATTTCATGGCCGACGACTCGCGCATGGGCCATATTGCGCAAGGCCAGGTCTGCCCGCAGGAGGCGGCGCCGGTATTCGTCAGCGATCGCAAGGATTTCCTCGACAAGTTCAAGCCTGTGCCGGGGCGGCCCCTGACATTTACTGCGCCGGGCCTGGTGCAAGGGCAGGGCGCAAGCGTGCTGCGTTTCATTCCGTTCTTCCGCCTGCACGATTCGCGCTACATGATCTATTGGCAGGAGACCACGCCGGCCGGCCTGGCGGCGATGCGCACGAAAGCAGCGGCCGCCGAGGCTGAGCGGCTAGCGCTCGACGCACGGACTGTCGACCAGGTGGCGCCCGGCGAACAGCAACCGGAATCGGATCACTCCTTCAAAGGCGAAGGGGCGGACGCGGGCCTGAATGGCACCCGGCATTGGCGCCATGCCAGCGGATGGTTCAGCTACGAGCTGAAAGACCTTGAAGGCGCGGGCCGCGTGCTGCGCCTGACCTTTGCATCCGGCGACGCTGGCCGCAAGTTCGACGTGCTGCTGAACGGCCGGCTGCTACAGCAGGTCATCATCGAGCGTAAAGGCGATGCATTCTATTCCCTGGACCTGCCGGTTCCGGCCGGCGCCGCGCGCGATGGAAAGCTGGAAGTGAAGTTTGTCGCCCATTCCGGCTCGATGGCTGGCGGCCTGTATGGCCTGCGCCTGCTGAGATAATAAAAATGATATGGGTCCTGCGAAAAAATGAATTAGATCGGCATGACGGATTCTCCTAATATTGATCTACTATAATTTTGGAGACCGGCATGAAAGTCACCCGCAGGACTATCCTCGGCGGCGCGTTCGCCCTCGCCTTTGCTGCTTCGGGCAGCGTGTTCGCAGCCAAGCCTCTGGTAATGGGCTTTTCCCAGGTTGGCGCCGAAAGTGAATGGCGCACGGCCAATACAACCTCCATCAAGGATGCCGCCAAACAGGCCGGCATCACCCTCAAGTTCGCCGACGCCCAGCAGAAGCAGGAAAACCAGGTCAAGGCGATCCGTTCCTTCATCGCCCAGCGCGTGGACGTGATCGCGTTCTCTCCGGTCGTGGAAACCGGCTGGGAAACCGTGCTGCGCGAAGCCAAGGCAGCCAAGATCCCGGTCATCCTGACCGACCGCGCTGTGAAAGTGGCCGACAAGTCGCTGTACGTCACCCTGATCGGCTCCGACTTCGTGGAAGAAGGCCGCCGTGCCGGAAAATGGCTGGTGGACTATGCGGCCAAGCAGAGCAAGCCGGTACTGAATGTGGTGGAGCTGCAGGGCACCGTGGGTTCGGCGCCGGCGCTCGACCGCAAGGCCGGCTTTGAAGAAGCCATCAAGGGCAACGCCAAGCTGAAGGTGATCCGCACCCAGACCGGCGAATTCACCCGCGCCAAGGGCAAGGAGGTGATGGAAGCCTTCCTGAAAGCCCACGGCAAGGACATCAACGTGCTGTACGCGCACAACGACGATATGGCGATCGGCGCCATCCAGGCCATTGAAGAAGCGGGCCTGAAACCGGGCAAGGACATCATCATCGTTTCCATCGACGGTGTGAAGGGCGCTTTCCAGGCCATGATCGCCGGTAAGCTGAACGTGTCGGTCGAATGCAGCCCGCTGCTTGGCCCGCAACTGATGAAGGCGGCGCAGGATGTGGTCGCCGGCAAGCCTGTGGCGCCGCGCATCGTGACCGAGGAACGCGTGTTCCCGGCGGAAGTGGCAGCTAAAGAACTCCCTAACCGGAAATACTGATGATGGCCACCGCAGCGGCGGCCCCGGTGCTGGAGCTGTCCGGCATCCATAAGGCCTTCCCGGGCGTGAAGGCGCTGAGCGAGGCGGGGCTGCGGCTCTACCCTGGCGAAGTGCATACGCTGATGGGGCAGAACGGGGCGGGCAAGTCGACCCTGATCAAGGTGCTCACCGGCGTGCATGCGCCGGACCAGGGCAGCATCACGCTTGAAGGCCGTGCGATCCATCCGCGCTCGACGCTGGAGGCGCAGGAGCTGGGCATTTCCACGGTGTACCAAGAGGTGAACCTGTGTCCGAACCTGTCGGTGGCCGAGAACATCTTCATCGGCCGTTATCCGCGCAAGTGGGGCACGGTGGACTGGAAGGGAATGCGGACGCGCGCGGCTACCTTGCTGCGTGAGCTGGAGATCGATATCGATGTGACGGCGCCTTTGTCGCGCTATCCCTTGGCGATCCAGCAGATGGTGGCGATCTCGCGTGCCTTGAACATTTCCTCGCGCGTGCTGGTGCTGGACGAGCCTACTTCCAGCCTCGACGAGGCGGAGGTGCAGTTGCTGTTCCGCGTGCTGCGCCGGCTGCGCGAGCAGGGCATGGCGATCCTGTTCGTGACCCACTTCCTGGACCAGACTTACGCGATTTCCGACCGCATCACCGTGATGCGCAATGGCGAACGCGAAGGAGAGTATGCCGCGGCCGACCTGTCGCGGCTGGCCCTGGTGAACAAGATGATCGGCAAACCGGCCGACGCCGCCGATCCGGCTGCCAGCGCCGGCCCGGTGGCGGAACGTGGTGACGTAGTGCAGCAACCTGCTGCGGCGCGCGTTGTCCTCGAGACGCGCGGCCTGGGCCGCAAAGGCGTGCTGCAGCCGATGGACATGCAGGTGCGCGAAGGCGAAGTGCTTGGCTTGGCAGGCTTGCTGGGCGCCGGGCGTACCGAGCTGGCGCGCCTGCTGTTCGGCGCCGACCGCGCCGACAAAGGCGATATCGCCATCGGCGACAAGGTCTACGGCACCTTCGCCAACCCGCGCCAGGCGATTGCCGCCGGCATTGGCTTCTGCTCGGAAGACCGCAAGCTGGAAGGCGCGATCCTGTCGCTCTCCGTGCGCGAAAACCTGGTGCTTGCGATGCAGGCCCGCCAGGGCATGCTGCGCGCCATCCCGATGCAACGCCAGCGCGAACTGGCGGAAGAATATGTCAAGGCGCTCGGCATCAAGACTGCCAGCATCGAAACGCCGATCGGCGCACTATCCGGCGGAAACCAGCAGAAGGTGCTGCTGGCGCGCTGGCTGGCCACCGATCCGCGCTTGATGATCCTGGACGAACCAACGCGCGGCATCGATGTGCGCGCCAAGCAGGAAATCATGGATTACGTAACAACGCTGTGCAAGCGCGGCATGTCGCTGCTGTTTATCTCGTCCGAGCTGCCGGAAGTACTGCGCTGCAGCGACCGCATGATTGTCATGCGCGACCGCGCAGCATGCGGCGAATACCAGCGCGGCGAGCTCGATGAAACCACCGTGCTGCATGCCATTGCAGGGGAGGCAGCATGACGCAGAATACCGCCCACCTGGCTGCTGCGCCGGCCTCGCGCGCAGCGAACGCCGGCCCGGGCATGGCTGCGCGCCTGTTGGCCCACCCGCTGGCACGTCCGCTCGGCGCATTGGCCGTGCTGCTGCTGATTAACCTGTTCGCCGTGCCCGGCTTCTTCCACCTGGAAGTGAAGGATGGCCACCTGTACGGCGCCATGGTTGACATCCTGAACCGCGCCGCGCCATTGATGCTGGCGGCTACCGGCATGACCATTGTGATCGCCATGCGCGGCATCGACATTTCGGTCGGCGCCGTGGTAGCGCTGGCCGCTGCCGTCGCCTGCACCGTGGCCGCCGCCGAGCAGCCGCTGTGGCTGGCCTTTGCCGCAGCACTGGGCGCCGCGCTGTTATGCGGCGTCTGGAACGGCCTGCTGGTAGCCAGCCTTGGCCTGCAGCCGATCGTCGCCACCCTGGTGCTGATGGTCGCCGGACGCGGCCTCGCGCAGCTGGTTACCGACGGCCAGATCATCACCGTCTACCGCGAAGATTTCTTCGTGCTGGGCAGCGGCTACCTGCTTGGCCTGCCGGTGGCGCTGTATCTTGCGCTGGCAGTGGTCGCAGCCGTCGCGCTGGCGATGCGCAAGACCGCGCTCGGCCTGTTCACGCAAGCGGTCGGCGTCAACCCGGTTGCGGCGCGGCTGGCCGGCATCCGCGCCGGGGCGCTGATTTTCGCCAGCTACGCCTTCTGCGCGGTATGCGCCGGACTGGCGGGGCTGATCATCAGCTCCAACATCAAGAGCGCCGACGCCAATAATGCCGGCTTGCTGCTGGAACTGGACGCCATCCTGGCCGTCACCCTGGGCGGCACCTCGCTGGCCGGCGGCAAGTTCAACCTGGTCGGCAGCGTGATCGGCGCCCTGATCATCCAGACCCTTACCTACACCGTGTATTCGCTCGGCGTGCCGCCGGAAGTCAACCTCGTCGTCAAGTCGCTGGTGGTGTTCGCGGTATGCCTGTCGCAAAGGAGCAAGGCATGACCCGCGCCCCGTACTTTACTTCCCTCGTTACTGTCGGCCTGTTGCTTGCATTGCTGGTGGCAGGGGGCATCGCCTATCCCGGCTTCCTGTCGCTGCAGGTGATGCTCAACCTCCTGATCGACAATGCCTTCCTGCTGGTGATCGCCGTCGGCATGAGCTTTGTCATTCTGTCCGGCGGCATCGACCTGTCGGTAGGCTCGGTGCTGGCGCTCAGTACCATGGTCGCCGCATGGCTGCTGCATGCGGCGCACTGGCCGCCCGCGGCCGTGATGGTTGCCGTGCTGCTGATGGGCGTCGTGTTCGGCGCCGGCATGGGCGCCCTGATCCACTTTTTCCGCCTGCAGCCTTTCATTGTCACCTTGGGCGGCATGTTCCTGGCACGCGGCCTGTGCTACCTGATCAGCGTGAATTCGATCCCGATCGAGGACCCGGCCTTCGTCGCCATCTCGCAGGCGCAGGTCGGGGTCTTTGACGGCTTTATCTCGCCGGGCGTGGTGATTGCGCTGGTCCTGTTGGCGGTGGCCATGGTGGTGGCGCATATGACGCCGTTCGGCCGCGCCGTGTATGCAGTCGGCGGCAACGAGCAATCGGCCCACATGATGGGACTCCCGGTGGGCGCCACCAAGGTCGCCGTGTACGCCATCAGTGGCGGCTGCGCGGCGCTGGCCGGCCTGCTATTCGCCTTCTACATGCTGTCGGGCTACGGCCTGCACGCGCAGGGCACCGAACTCGATGCGATCGCCGCCGTGGTGATCGGCGGCACGCTGCTGACTGGCGGCTACGGTTACGTGGCCGGCGCCCTGACCGGCGTGCTGGTGCTGGGCGCCATCCAGACCCTGATCGTGTTCGACGGCACGCTCAGCTCGTGGTGGACCAAGATCGTCATCGGCGTGCTGTTGTTCGCGTTCTGCGCGCTGCAACGCCTGCTGGCCTGGAAACAGAAAAACTAAAAGGAGACTTCATGTTCAAGAAATCGGCCGTCGCATCGGCATTGGCGACGATGTGTACCCTGGCGCAGGCAGCCAATCCGCTTGTATCGAATATCTTCACTGCCGACCCGGCGGCACTGGTCGACGGCAACCGCGTCTACCTCTACGTTGGCCGCGACGAAGCGGCGCCGGAAGGCAAGGACTACCTGATGCGCGAATGGCGCGTGCTGTCCTCCTGCGACATGAAGAACTGGACCGACATGGGGTCGCCGCTGAACGTGAAGACCTTCAAATGGGCCAAGGCCGACGCCTGGGCTGCCGACGTCACCAAGCGCAATGGCAAGTACTACTTTTACGCCCCGGTCGAACACGATGCGAGCAAGCCGGGCAAAGCGATCGGCGTGGCGGTGTCGGACAAGCCGACCGGCCCCTTCGTCGATGCGCGCGGCAGTGCCCTGATCACCAACGACATGACCAGGGAAACCGATATTCCCTGGGACGATATCGACCCGGCGGTCTTCATCGACAAGGACGGCCAGGCCTACCTGTACTGGGGCAATCGCGTGCTGAAATACGCCAAGCTGAAGCCGAATATGATCGAACTCGATGGCCCGATCCATACCGTCGGCATCGACAATTTCACCGAAGCGGCGTACCTGCACCGCCACGACAAGACCTACTACCTGACCTATTCGCGCAACTTCCCGGAGGAGACTGCCTACGCCACCGGTCCTAGCGCCACCGGCCCATGGACTTTCCGCGGCAAGATCATGGACATGAACAAGGTGGTGAAGACCATTCACCAGGCGGTGATCGACTTCAACGGCAAGTCCTACATCTTCTACCACAACGACAAGCTGCCGACAGGCGGCGAATACCGCCGTTCCGTGGCGGTGGAAGAACTGCACTACAACCCTGACGGCACCATTGCCTTCATCCCGCAAACGGCTGAAGGCCCGGCCGCCAATCCTGCGCCGGGCTGCAAATGAGGCGCGACTTATTGGTCGATAACGGCGGTGGTATCATGCCTCGCATGACTACCCCGAATCCGAACTGGTTCCTGAAGGCGAGGTTGAAAACTCGTCAACTGCTGCTGATGATCGCGCTGGATGAACACCGCAACATCCACCGCGCTGCGGAAGAACTGCACATGACGCAGCCCGCCGCCTCCAAGCAACTCAAGGACCTTGAGGACATGCTGGACGTGAAGCTGTTCGAGCGCCTGCCGCGCGGCATGGAGCCGACGCTGTACGGCGAAACCATGATCCGCCACGCCCGCATGGCCCTCACCAGCCTGGCCCTGGCGCATGACGATATCGTGACGCTGAAAGCCGGCTTGTCCGGCCAGGTGGAAGTCGGCGTCATCATGACGCCGGCGATGAACCTGCTGCCCAACGCCATCACCCGCGTGAAAAAGGAAGCGCCGCTGCTGCGTATCGGCGTGCAGGTGGAAGCCAGTAACGTGCTGATGGAACTGCTCCAGCGCGGCACGCTGGATTTCATGATCGGACGCATCCTGGAAAAGGAAAGCACGGCGGGCCTGGTGTACGAGGAGCTGACCGAGGAGCCGGCATGCGCCGTTGTGCGCACCGGCCATCCACTGCTGGAGCGCGAGAAGCTGCAATTGAAGGATATCGCCAACCGCCCGTGGATCCTGCCGCCGCAAGGCAGCATCCTGCGCCACCGCTGCGACATGATGTTCCGCCGCGCCGGCCTGGAACCGCCGGTCGACGTGGTCGACACCACTTCCCAGCTCCTGATTACCGCACTGCTGCAGAAGACCGATGCCATCCACGTGATGCCGGTGGAGGTGGCGCGTTATTACGCAGAGCTGAACGTACTGTCGATCCTGCCGCTGGAACTGCCGTTCCGCATGGACGCATTCGGCATCATCACCAAGGCCGACCACCTGATGTCGCCGGGCGCCAACCTGTTGTTGCAGGCTGTGCGCAGCGCGGCGAAAGAGTTGTACTGACTTAGCCGAAGGCGTTGGCCGGCAATCCCGGCACGTCGATGCGGGCGCTGAACAGGGCGCCCGCCAGCGGTTCCTGCGCCAACTGTTCCGCCGACAGGCCTTCCCGCGCCGTGGTGATGTACAGCGTGCGCAGGTCTTCGCCGCCGAATGCCAGCGACGCAGGATGCGATGTCGGCAGCTGCACTTCCGCCAGCAGTTCGCCTTCCGGGCTGAAACGGCAAACGCGTTTGCCGCCCCAGGTGGAAATCCAGATGCATCCTTCGCTATCCGCCTGCATGCCGTCCGGCGAACCGCCGTCGGTATAGCGGCGCCAGGTTTCGCGTGGTCCAAGGCTGCCATCGGCTGCCAGCGGGTAGCGGTAGGTCACGTCGAGGAAGCTGTCCGAGTGATACAGCGCGCTGCCATCAGGCGCGAAGGTCGGGCCGTTGCAGATGTGGTAGCCCTCGTCGGCCACGCGCAGGCTCTGGTCCGGATCAAGGCGGAACAGCTTGCCCACCTTTTGCCGGTAATCGGTATTGTGCATGGAGCCCAGCCACAAGCGGCCGCTCGGGTCGACCTTGGCGTCGTTCAGTCGCTGGCCAGAGGCGCCATCGACTACGCGCACGACCGTCTCGACGCGCAGTTCCGGCTCCAGCCACAGTCGCACTACGCTGTCGCGCAGGCCGGCCATGAAGCCATCGCCGTCGCGGCGCGGCACCAGCCAGCAGATATAGTCAGGCAGCAGCCAGCTGCGGTGCTCGTGGACGCCGGCATCCCACGCATGCAGGATGCAACGCTTGAGATCCACAAACAGCAGGCGATCCTGCCCTGGCAAATAGAGTGGTCCTTCGCCCAGCTCAGCGGCAAGGGGCAGGACGCATTGGGCGGTATAGGATTTCATTCCTGCATTCTATGCGGCGAAGCGCAGGACGCGTGATTCATTTTTTCAGGCCAGCTATAACTAATTTGGCATGGGGTGACGATTGGAGAGAATCAGATGCGTTTTCGCGCACTACAATGAAATACCCAACCAAAGTGTTTAGCCCGCCACTGGCGGGCTCTTTTTTTGCGGCAGCGGAGCGGCAGCGCAAGCCAGCACGGTCAGCGTCAGCAGTCCAATCGCGGCCAGCACCAGCCAGGGCAATGCAGGCGTGTGCACGGCGCGGCTCCAGTCCAGCAGCCAGCCGCCTGCCGTGTAGCCGAACAGGCCTCCCAGCGCAAGCCCGAAACGGCTCAAGCCCATATAGCTTGCCCGCGCGGAGGGCAGCGCGTAGCGTGATACCAGCGACTCGCGCGCCGGTTCGGCCACCAGCGAACCGGTATAGAACACGGCGATACAAACGAACATCGGCAGCAACGCAGCTGCCACCGACATGGCCAGCACCGCGCCGCACATGATGCCGATGCCGGCCAGCAGACGCGCTTCCAGCGTCAGGTAGCGCTCGCCCAGGCGCGCCATCGGGTACAGCAGCATCAGCGCCAGCAGGGCATCCACCGCATACATCCAGGCCACGGTGCGCGGTGTGCCGGAAAGCTCGGTCAGGGTAACCGGCACCAGCATCATCAGCTGCACCGTCATGATGTAATAGCCGCTCAGCGTCAGCACCAGCATGATGAAAGGCTTGTCGCGCAAAGGAATGCGCATGGCTTTGACCGCCGAAGTGCCGGGAGTGGCGACGCGGTAGGCTGGCAGCAGCCAGGCGTTCGCCAGCGCCGCCAGCACGAAAGCCGCACAGCCGCCCAGGCCCACCCACCGGAAATCGACGCCGAGCAGCATGGTGCCGAGCAGGGCGCCAGTCACGGCGGCCACGCTTTCCTGCATCATGAGGACGGAGTAGAAGCGGGGCCGTTCGGCAGCACGGGTCAGTTTGACGACCAGGGCGCCGCGCGCCGGGTCGAACAGGGCACCGCCCAGGCCGGACAGCACGCAGGAGAGCACCAGCATGGCGGGATTGACGGCATAGGCCATCGTTGCGAATCCCAGCGCCCGCAGCAGCATGCCGCCTACAATCATCGGCTTGGCGCCGAAACGGTCGGACAGCGAACCGCCGAACAGCGCCATGCCTTGCTGCGCCATCTGGCGCACGCCGAGGGCGAGGCCGACCGAGGCCGCGGCCCAGCCAAGCTGGCCAACAAAGTGCAGTGCCACCACGGGAAATACAAGATAGAAGCCGGATACCACGAGCATGTGGTCTGTCATAAGGAAACGCTTGCCCAATTTCCTTGCCCGTGCCGCTGCCGCCATGCATGCCTCCGTGAGTGATGCTGACAGTTTAGATAGCGTTAAGACATAATAGAAGCAGTTATCTCATGATATTTCATATTCAAATTTGTTATGGCACTCAACTTTGATGACCTGGCCCTGCTGGTGGAAATCGTGGAGTCGGGCAGCTTCTCGCAGGCGGCGGCGCGGCGCCGCTGGTCGCAGCCGCAAGTGAGCCAGCGCGTTGCAGCGCTGGAAGAGCAATTGGGCGTGCAGCTGTTTACCCGCCATCGCCGCGGCGCCACGCCCACCCCGGCGTGCCAGACCTTCCTGCCTGCGGCGCAGCAGGCGCTCGATGCCATGGCAGCCGGCAAGCTGGCGGTGCAGGGCGCGCCGGCATTGCCGCAAGTGGTGCTGGACTGCGTGCCTTCGCTGGCCTCGCTGGTGTTCGGTCCCCTGTTGCTCAAGCTGGCCGATGCGCCCCTGGAAATCCGCTGCACCACCGATCATTCGCCCGTTATCATGGAAAAGCTGCTGACCGGCCGGGCGCACCTTGGCTTCGTCTTAAAGTGCCCAGCCATCGCAGGCATCCAGCTGGAACGCTTGTATAGTTCGCCGATTGTCGCGGTGGTCCGGCGCGGCCATCCGTTAACGCGGCGCAAAGTATTGAAACTGGCCGATGTGGCTAATGCGCGCCTGGCGCCGCAATTCTGGGGCGAGGCTTGCGACGAACTGATACGCATGCTGCGCGCCCATCGCCGCAACGACAGCGCGATCCATGCCATCCAGCCGGCCAGCGCGGCAATCGAACTGGCGCTGGAACATGGCTTTCTTACTTTCATGCCGGAGATGGCTGCCGCGCGCCAGCTCAAGCTGGGCAGCTTGGTGAAACTGGAGATTGTGGATTTGCCCCGCTGGGAATGGGAGGCGATGGTGGCTTGGCGCAGCGGCAAGCGGCCCGATGCCGCCAAGCTGCGCGTGCTGCAGGCGGTGCGTGAATTAAGCTAGTGGACCGAAGGGCCGCAATTGCGGCGCTGCCCAGGGTAGGCCAGCACGCGCAGGATCACGCTGCGCGGCACGTGCATGGTTTGCATGTAGATCCAGGCGTTGGCCGCGCCCATCCGGGCGAGCAGTTCGATGCCCTTGTCCACCTGGACTGCCATCTGCTGGTCATAGCGCGTATCGCTCATGATGCTCGCCTCTGCGGGATTGTTATCCGGTCATTATCGACCAACGGTGTCAAGCGATCAAGCGCTGGTTTTCGAGGAAGCCGAGCAGCGCCTGGTTGACGTCGGCCGCGTGGGTGATCGGCGCCATATGGCCGCCGGCGGTCAGCGTGAACTGCGCTTGCGGCAGTGCGGCAGCCAGGGTTTCGGCCACGCGGCGGGTGGAGGCCGGGCCTTTGGCGCCGGCCATCACCAGTGCCGGCAGGTCCAGTTGCGCCATGTCTGGCACGCGGGCCGGTTCGCCGAGCAGGGCGACGAAGTCCAGCTTGACCTTGGCGATGCCATTGGTGAAGCGGTGGCGCTGAACTTCCGGCAGGGAGTCGAAGGCGCCGGCGCGGTTCCAGTAATCGATGAAGGTACGGGTGGCGTCTTCCGCGCTTTCCGCAGCGTTGATACTTGCCACCACGGCCTCGATTTCCTGGCGCCCGGCATCGCTGGCTGGCAGCAGGTGGAAGGCGACCGGTTCGAACACGGACAGCGACAGGACGCGGTCGCGCATCTGGCGCGCCAGGCGCAGGGCGGTGGCGCCGCCGTAGGAATGGCCAACCAGGTGGAATTGCTCGCCGGCATCAAGATGGGAAGCCAGGGCGGCCGCCACGGCATCGGCTTCATGCGCCAGGGTGTAGCCGGCGGCAGCAGCTTCGGTCGGGAAGGCGGACTTGCCATAACCCAACAGATCGATTGCGATAAAGCGATAATTGGCTTCTTGCTCGGCCATCAGGGTGGTCCACTGGCTGCGCGAACTAAGCGAACTGTGCAGAAGTACAACGGCGGGGCGGGTGTCTGGCGTAGTGTGCATCTTCTTCTCTGAAACCGATATCCAAAAGACAAGCCCGCTATTATACCGCGCCGCAACATTCACCCGCCGGCTTCAAGCGTTGGATGTCGAAATTCCTTACAGAAATCGAGCAATTCCGCAACGCACGGCCCGGTTCCCCCTGACACATAAGCGTGGCATAGAAACTGCTTTGTTACTTTCAGTGACGATGGAGGCCAACGTGATCATGGAACGCTCAGCCTTGCCCGCGCTTCTACTGACGTTATTGCTCGGGTTGCTTATGCAAGGGATGCTTGCAGGGGTGCACTTTGCCACCGCCCGTTCCGAATGGGTGTACCGCGCCCTCTACCTGGTGGCACTGCTGCTGAACCTGCTGGCGGTGCGCCGCCTGAACCCCGCCAACTTGTCGGCGGCGGTATTGCCCTTGGCGCCCATTGTGATGGCAGTGGCAATCACTTACTTCTCCGTCAGCGATCCGGAGGCCCCTGCCCAGATTACCTTGCTGCTGCTGCCGATCGTGCATGGTGCAGCGGCAGGCTGCATGCTGTTGCTGCCGCTGGACGAGGAGAACAGCCGGCGCTAAGGCTGGCCTTATTTTGCGCTGGCGACCTTGTCGCGAAGCTCGAGGACTTGCCGCGCCATGCGCAAGGTCTGAACATCGATTTTCGGCGAGACGTGAACCGGCGCTTTATTCACCCACTGGCTGCGCGTCTGTTCGGATGGCGGCAGGACGAAATGCTCCTTTTCCAGCATGGGCCGGGCGCCATTCGGCACGTTCTCACAAGGCCGGTCGGTCAGCATGACGACGCCCTGGTTGTCGACGCAGCGGAAGAAATTGTCCTCGGCGGTTGCCGGCAGCGCCATGGCGCACAAGGCGCAAGAGATCAGTAATTGCCGCATGGCCCACCTCCTTTCGCTTGGTGAGGCCAGTATGCGGCGGGCCCTGCTTATGGTCTGTGCGGCGCCTCACCGTGGGCTCGCAGCACAGCGTCCCATGCCGGAACAGCCGCGCGCCAGAAGGCGTCGATATTGTCGGCCTTCACGTCGAGCCCGAGGAATCGCGCGGCAGGCAGCAATGCGCTGCCGAGCAGGCTTTCGGCCGGCGCACCGGTATCGAAGGCTTGCGCGCCGGTCTGCTTGGACAGCTTCTCGCCGTCGGCAGTAACCACTAGTGGCAAATGCAGGTAACGCGGCTGCGGCAAGCCAAGCAGCTGTTGCAGGAAAATCTGGCGCGGCGTCGAGTCAAGCAGGTCGGAGCCGCGCACGATGTCGGTGATGCCTTGCGCGCCATCGTCCACCACGACGGCAAGTTGATAGGCCCAGAAGCCGTCGGCGCGTCGTACCACAAAGTCGCCCACTTCAGCCGTGATGTCCTGGCTGATGTCGCCGGCGAATCGGTCGTGGAAGTGGATCACGCAGTGTGGTTCCTGCGGCGTGCGCAGGCGAAGCGCGCGCGCCGTGCGGCCGGGCGCCAGTCCGTTGCGGCAAGTGCCGGGATAGACCAGGTTGGGGTTGCCGGCTTGGCCCTGGCGCAGTTGGGAATCCGCGATTTCCTTGCGCGAGCAGCCACACGGATAGATGTTGTCGCCCAACTGGCGCAGCGCCGCTTCGTATAGACCCTCGCGTTGGGTTTGCCAGGTGACTTCGCCATCCCATTGCATGCCGCAGCGTTGCAGCGAAGCGAGGATGTGCTGGTCGGCGCCTTCCACGTTGCGGTCGCGGTCAACGTCTTCCACGCGCACCAGCCATTGGCCGCCGTGGACCCTGGCGTCGAGATAACTGGCCATGGCCGCCACCAGGGAACCAAGGTGCAGCGGTCCGGTCGGGGAGGGCGCAAAGCGGCCGATGTAGGGCGAATGATTCATAGGGGCCGTAGAATACCACCCCCGCATCGCGCGCTGCGGCCGCATCATTCCGTCAGCCGCCCGGCAGCTGTGAAAAAAAACTTACTACATCGCTAAACTTTTCTAAAAATCCATGGATATATTGCTTGAGGACATGCGAAATGCTGCCTCAGTAATTGTAAATTTATTAAGATAAGGTAGCCATGGTAGCGGTTGTTAGCGGTAACGGTCTGGGTCTGAATCTGGTGTCGGCATCGACCCTGGGTGGCGGGGTTTTAGGAAATGCCAAGTTGGGCGGGAGCGGCGAAAGGGCCTATGTCAATAGCGCCACCGGCAACCTGGTCTTGCAGGACCGTGACGACCTGATCGCCGGCCATGGCTTCGACATCGCCACCGTGCGCACCTATAACAGCCAGGGGGCACTGGATGCCGCCAACGGCAACTGGCATATCGGCTTCTACCGCAGCATCGTCAACTTTACTGGCACGCTGAATCAGAATGGCAGCACCGTCACTCGCGTCGACAGCGATGGTTCTTCTGCCGTCTACAACTGGGACTATACCCGGTCAGCGTACGTGACCGCCGCAGGCGAAGGCAATTTCGATATCCTGACATTTGCCGGCTCCCCAGACCGCTGGACCTGGACCGACGGCAGCACCGGCGTCACCGAGACCTACGACTGGTTCAATGGCCGTGGCAGGCTGGCTGTGCAAGCCGACCGCAGCGGCAACCAGATTACTTACAGCTACGTTGGCGACCAGCTCAGCGAAGTAGCGAACCAGGACGGCGAGAAGACCGTGCTGGACTACACCAACGGCAAGCTGGCCAGCGTACATTCGGTCGACAAGGCCGGCCTGCCGCATACCCGCGTGCGCTACGCCTATGACGACCATGGCCGCCTGGCCAGCGTCACCGTCGACCTGACCCCGGACGACAACAGTATTGCCGACGGCAAGGTCTACATCACCAATTACTCCTACGATGGCGACAGCCAGCGCATCGCCAGCATTGCGCAGACCGATGGAACGCTGTTGCGTTTCGATTACACCGAATTCAAAGGCGCGTGGCGCGTGAGCAAGCTGCGCCAGATGATCGACGGCGCAGAGCGCGTCACCTCCTATGACTACTCGGACCTGATGAACGCCGTGCCGGCCACGGCGGATGTGGATGGCAGCAAGCTGTCCACCATTGGCGACATCACCAGCAACAACTCCGTCCCGCTCGATACGACCAAGGTCACCACCTCCGAGCCGCAGGCCAATAATGCCGCCGCAGGCGTGGATCGAAGCAAGCTGGTGACTGGGGAAACGAAGGTAGTTGACCTAACCGCGAGCCTTATTGGCGGCAGGTTGTCTACCACCGAATCCCAGGCTGGGACGCGATCTGCAACCATCGACTCCAGCAAGACCTCGAACACCGAGCCGCAAGACACCGACCACACGGTAGCGGTGAATGGCAGCTATCTGTCGACCACCGAGGCGCCGGTCAAGGATCAGAGTGTCAATCTCGACAGCAGCAAGCTCGCCGGCGTCGACGAGCCGCCGTACTATCAGGTCCAGCAGCTCGATACCTGGCCGGCTATTACGCAATACCTGTACGGCACCACGGAACAGGATGCCATTGAAACCCTGCGCAACGCCCTCGGCTATCCAGTCCTGCTGCCAGGCGCCAAGCTGACGATGCTGCCATCGACGCTGGTATATGGCCTCAGCAAAACAGTAGCCCCTTACTTCCTGATCCGCGGCGGCGATACCTGGAACACCATTGCCAATACCCTGTATGGTTCCTACGCGAACGATTTGGCGGCTGCGCTGAAGGATGCACTGGGCAACCCACCTTTGACAGCAGGCACCAAGCTGACCAACCTGCCGGCAACGATCACCTACACCACCCACACGGTGACGGTCCCGACCTACTACCGCATCCAGGAGGGCGACACCTGGGACAGCATCGCGCTAACCCTGTACCGCAGTAGCGACCCGATGCTGGTTGCCGCCTTGAAAAGCGCACTGAATAATCCGCCGTTGATTGCGGGGGGCAAACTGGTCGGCCTGCCGTACTCGTTGGACTACACCAGCGACCGCGTGCCACCTTATTACCGCATCAAAGCTGGCGATACCTGGGCCAGCGTAGCCAGTTACCTGTACGACTCGAGCGCGGCAGCATCCGCGCTGCAGGCCGCCGTGGCGCCGCAAGAACTGGTGGAGGGGGGCAAGCTGACCGGCTTGCCGAGTCCTTTGCGCTATCAAGTGACCCAGGTGGTGCCGGATTACTACGTAGTCCAGCCGGGTGATACCTGGGACAGCCTCATCTTGAAACTGTATGGCACCAGCGAAGCGAGCGCTGTGCAGGAACTGAAAAACCGCATAGGCGGCAACCTGACCACGGGCCAACGGGTGACCCCGCCGGCATCGCTGGCCTACCAAGCCACAACCCAGGTTGCGGTGCCACCGTACTACACGGTGAAAGCCGGGGATACCTGGCAGGGCATCACCTTGGCCTTGTACGCCACCGACCATCCGGCCGCACAGGCGGCTTTGAAGGCGGCGCTCGGCAACCCGGCGCTGACGACGGGCGCCAGGCTGCGCAACGTGCCGGCGCCGCTGCAGTATCAGACCACCGCTTCCAATGTGCAGGTGCCGCCGTATTACCTGGTAAAAGAGGGCGACAACTGGGAATCGATTACCCAGGCGCTGTATCACACCAACCAGGCCAGTGCCATCGCCGCTCTGCGCGAAGCGCTGGGCGATCCGGCGCTGCATGCAGGCGACCACCTGGCCAACCTGCCGGCCAAGTTGGGCTTTGCCCTGGCTTCGCCGCTCGGCATCCAGACCCGCGTCACGGATGCGCTGGGCAACCTCACCACGTTGACCAGCGATGCATGGGGCCGCCTGATCAAGATGCAGGCGCCTGCATTGGCCAATGGCACCAGTCCTTCTGTCGCGTACAGCTATGACGCGGCAGGAAACCTACTGACCCAGGTCGACGGCGTGGGCGCCGTGACCCGCTACGAATACGACGGCGCAGGCAACCAGACTAAAGTCACCGACGCCCTGGGTAATATCACCGAGCGTACCTACAGCAATGGCTTGTTGACCAGCGAATCCATCAGCTTCAACCAGTATGTGTCAACCCCGGGGTACCGCAAACCGCAGACCGCACGCATGGTGTACGACGCGGCACGCCGCTTGCGCTTTGCCATCGACCGCGAAGGCGGCGTCACCGAGTACCGCTACGATGCCAAAGGCCAGCGCATCAGCAGCATCATCTATACCGGCGATGCCTATGCCGCAACCGTATATGGCGAAAACGACCTGGCGAACTGGGTCGCCGGCCGCGACAAGTCGCGCACGACACGCACCGACACCGCCTACGATTTCCGTGGCCAGGTCAGCCAGATCACCAAGTGGAATGCGATCGACGCCAGTGGCAACGGCGTTGCCGACGGCAAGCAGTCGGTCACCAATTTCGTCTACAGCCAGGCCGGCCAACTGCTGCAGACCATCGCGCCGGATAGCGGCACCACCAGCCTGACCTATGATGGCCTGGGCCGCGTACTCAATCGCATCGACGATTCGGGCGCCGTTACCAGCACTGTTTACGACGATGCTGGCCACAAGTCCGTCCTGCGCATGGCTAATGGCCTGGTCACCACCTCGACTTTCAATGAAGCCGGCCTGCTGGTTTCGCTGCTGCAAAGCGACGGCAGCCAGGCCCTGGGCGAGAGCAAGTACTTCTACGATGCCGATGGCCGCCTGCGCGTGACGCAGGGCGCCGACGGAGCCAAGAGCGCCGTATTGTATGACGCGGCGGGCCGCAAGGCAGGGGAGGTGAGCGCCACCGGCGCACTGACCGAATACATCTATGATGCCAACAACCGCCTGGTGCATACGATCCGCTACGCGGCGGCGGTGCAGCCGGAGTTGCTGGTAGCGGCAGGCACCGACCTTGGCCTGGCCGACAACCGTGCCGCGCTGGAGCGCGTGCTGGGCTGGACGGTCGACGCGCTGCGCCCGCAAGCCGGCGCGCAAGACGTGAAATCCTGGAACCTCTATGATGCTCTCGGACGCCTGAACTGGCAGGTCGACGGCATGGGCTACGCCACTCAGACGCTGTACGATGGCGCATCGAATGCCTACGCAGTGAACCGCCTGTCGACGCCGATCGATACTTCGCAACTGGGCGATGGACTGGGGGTGACGCTCAGACTGGGCGGCAACACCACTTCGCTACAACTGGCCGAGATGCGCGGCACGGGCAATACCCGTACTTTCACCGCAATCGTCACCGGCCAGATCCCGGTCGGTACTGCCGGCGCGCCAAGTGGCACCGTTACCTTCTTTGCCGGTTCGACCGTGCTGGGCAGCGCTATCGTGCGCGGTGGCGTGGCCAGCTTTACCGGCACCATTCCGGCCGGCCACAGCGACATCAGCGCAGTGTATTCCGGCGACGGCGGCAACTTTGGCAGCACTTCCAATACCATCGGCGCCGATGCGGCGCCGCTGCCTGCCACTTCCATCACGCTGACTGCCGACAGCGCGAGCGTGCGTTTCGGTTCGCCGCTGCAATTGACTGCCACCGTGGCGGGCGCGGCGCCGGGCGGCGTGGTCGCATTCTATAGCGGCGAAGTGGCGCTGGGCTTCGGCGTCCTGGTTAATGGCGTAGCGCGCCTGAGCGCCACCAATGTGCCGGTTGGGCAGGACAAGCTGACCGCTGTCTACCTGGGCGATGCAGCCAATGCTGGCAGCACGTCGGCCGTAGTGGAGGAGACGGTGGAAAAAGCGCAGCCTGTCATCGTGCTGTCGACTTCCCGCGACCAGACCGAGTCCGGTGCGCGGATTACGTTGACAGCGCTAGTGGATGGCCCCAACCCGCAAGGCACGGTGACCTTCTATGACCAGGCGAATGCCGTCATCGGCACCGCCAACCTGATACGCGGCCGTGCCGAACTGGTGGTAACCAACCTGCCGGCAGGGACCGAGAAGCTGGTGGCGGTCTACAACGGCGACGGCAACAACGCCAGTGTGGCCTCGGCAGCCATCGATGAACGAGTCGCGCGCGCCACCAGCCACACCAGCCTGTACGTGGCGCGCAACGATACGGTATTCGGCAACGTCACCACCTTGTTTGCCCGCGTGACCGGCTTCAATCCGGCCGGCATCGTGTCCTTCTTCGACGCTAACCGCAACCTGCTGGGCACCAGCAAGGTGATCAACGGCGAAGCGCGCTTGAGTGTCGTCAACAGCAACGCCGCCCTGGCCGACTTCACGGCCAGCTACGCCGGCGACGCAGCCAACACGATCAGCACCTCCGACCAGGTGAATCATGTTCGTACCGGCACGGGTTTTACCCACAGCGAACCCAATCCGACCTCAAACTCGACTGTGACGGCGGGTGACGATTTTCATTTCGGCTTTTCGACGGATGGCCCGCGCCCATCTGGCGGCGCCAGCCTGTATGACATGCGTGGCAACCTGCTGGGCAGGGTTGACGGCGAGCTCATTGCAGGCATGGGACTCTACCGCTTCTATATCAAGAACATCGCGCTGCCGGCTGGTGACCATGTCCTGACCATGGTGCAGGATGGCGATGTCAATATCGCCCCGGCCGTCGCCACCGGCGTCCTGCATGTGCGCCGAGGTTCCCTCCAGCTCAAGGCAACCACTTTCGACAACAGCAACGTTGAGGTGGGGCAGACCAAGACTGTGACCGCCACGCTGGACAATTCTGGCAAGCGTCCGATTGGTGGCACGGTCACCTTCACCGACCTCACTACCAACGTGGTAATCGGCTCGGCGCAGGTTGTCAATGGCGTGGCCGCCCTGGCCGTCGAGGCGCAATGGAATGGCGGCAGCCATGTGATCCGCGCAGATTATTCGGGCGACGACTACAACAACGCAGTCGCCATGAACAGCGAGTCTTTGTCGGTGGTGGTGACCGCAGATCCTGCGCCGCCGCTCAAACCGGCAATGACCCTGGCCAGCAATGTCGGCACGGTGATCCAGGGGGGCAATGTGACCCTGACCGCATCACTGTCCGGTCAGAACAACGTCGGCACGCCGCTGGTCGCCGTGCTTTACAGTGGCACGCGCTGGCTGAATAGCCAATCGTTCGCCAACGGTTCGAATACGGTGTCGTGGACCATGCCGCTGGACCAGGTCGGCACGATGCCGCTGCGCGTGGTGTACTACCACAATGACTACAACAGCCTGTCTGGCCAGTACAAGCTGGTGGAGCAGAATGTTTCGAATGAGATCAGCGTCCAGGTCACGCCGAATGCAGCGTACGTGCCAACGGTTAACACCAAGCCGGCGCCGCCGCTTGCCATCAGCATCGATACCAAGAGCGCGGCTGCTGTCGGTGGCGCCTCGATCATTGATGAGCTGATCTTCAAAGCCACCTTCGGCGATGGCTTTACTTCTCGCCAGGGCGAGGTGGTGTCCTTCTTCAATGGCGACAAGCTGATCGGAGTGGCGCAGGCCCAAAACAACGGCGGTACCGCCATCCTGAAAGTTGGCCACCTGCCGCCGGGCGACTATAAACTCACCGCCAGGTTCGCCGGCGACGGCAATGCACGACCGGTTGAATCGCCGGTCATGAATTTCACCGTGGCGCGCGCCGTGACCAGCACTTCGCTGATCGTGGCGCAAGCCGTGAACAGGCCGAAGAATGCCGTCACCCTGCTGGCGAAAGTGGCGGGCCCGCTGACGACTGGCGGCCGCATGAAGTTCTTCAACGGCAGCCAGCTGATTGCCGAAGTGGACGTGAAAGCAGGGCTGGCCAAGCTCGAAACCGTGCTGCCCGACGGTGTGGCAGACCTGCGTGCGGAATATGCAGGCGATGCCGCCAGCCAGGGCAGCGTTTCCAGTTCCGTCAGCCGTGAAGTTACCGGCGGTCCCGCGCAGGTGAGCCTGAGTGCCTCCACCCTGACTAGCGAAGTCGGCGCGCCTGTCATGCTGACAGCGCGCGTGACCGGGAACCAGCCCGGCGGTGCGGTATCGTTCTTTGCAGGTAATAAACTGCTGGGCAGTGCCTACCTGGTTGGCGGCGTCGCAACCCTGAGCGTTGACCAGCTGTCGCTGGGCGAACAGCAATTGGTCGCCGTGTACGGTGGCGATGGCAATAATGCCAGCGCCGCTTCCGGCACGGTGACCGAAACCGTGGTGCGCAGCAGCAAGCCGCTGGTGCTGACGGCTTCCCGTACGAATGCCAACGCGGGCACGCTACTGGCGTTGCGCGCTGCATTCGGCGATGCCAGCGTGACCGGCAAGGTCAATTTCATGAACGGCAACACGTTGCTGGGCAGCGCCGATATCGTCAACGGCGAAGCGGTGCTGGAAGGCGTGCGCGTGCCGGCAGGCAGCAACGCCTTGCGCGCTGTTTATGCTGGCGACGACCTGCATGTTGCCGTCAACTCGGATGTCGTGAAGGAAGAAGCGGCCGCCGTGCCTACCCTGGTGCATTTCACCACCAACGGCCGCGTGCCGTATGGCTCGCCGATCGTGCTGACTGCGCGGGTCGACGGCGATCATCCAACCGGCAAGGTGGTGTTCCACAGTGGCCACTATGGTGACCCGCCATATGGTGAGGCCGAGATTGTTGACGGCGTCGCTACCTTGGTGGTGACCCGGCCGATCAACGTCCAGAACCGTCCAATGGTAACCGCGTATTACCTTGGCGATGCCTACAACGCTTCGAGTGTATCGTGGTCTAATGTATCGGATGTAATTCCGGCGTCGCCGGTGGTGACCATGGCCGCCTCACCGGTATCGGTGCGCCTGGACGAACCGGTAGTGATCACGGCGTCCATGCCGCGCATCGGCGCCATGTACCCTGAAGGAACCGTTTCCTTCTACGATGGCAACACTCTGTTGGCCACGGTGAATACCTCGGCTGCCAGCGGCGTGGTGCAGGTTACCTTGCGTAACCTCGGCGCGGGCAGTCACAACGTCACTGCGAAGTTCACCAAGACACATGCCAACTTCGCCGACTCGCTCATGAGTGCACCGGTTGCGGTGCAAGTGCAGGCAGTGGCGACCACGACGATGACCATGGCTGCCGGTTCCGCCACCGCTGTTGGCGCGAACCAACCGTTCACAGCCAGCGTTACCATCGCCGGCGGGACCTCGCCGTCGGGGCTGGTGACCTTCTCGGTACGCGACAACAAATCGGTACCGGCCACGGTGCGCGTGGTAGGCACCGCTGCCGTGGTGAACGGTGTTGCCAGCCTGACGCTGGCAGCATCGGCATTCTCGACGCCGTCTGGCCAGGCGGCGATCATCGCCAGTTATGCAGGCGATGCGAACAACAAGCCTGCCGTCAATTCGGTTGGCACCGTCTTGGTCACCAACCCCGTTGCCGTGCAACCCGCGGGCGCAGGCGCGGCCACCACGGTGTCGCTGGGCAGTTCCAATCAATCCGCTCCGCACGGTAGCTTGACCGAGCTGGTGGCGCAACTGGGCGCGGTAGACGGAGCCCCGGCTACCGGCACCGTGACGTTCTTCAATGGTACCGACCTGCTGGGCAGCGTCACGCTGGTCGACGGCGTAGCGCGCTTCAAGACCAATGCGCTGCCAGTGGCCACCAACAAGCTGACCGCTGTTTATTCCGGCGATGCGAACTACGCCCAAAGTGTCTCCAACCTCGTGACCCAGACCACGGTGGTTGCCAGCGATAACGCCGAGGTGGAAGTGACGCGCTCGAGCGATAGCGTGAGCACCAGCAGCGGCAAGATATCGTTCAAGGCGAGACTGGTGGGACCGCACCAGAACGGCACGATGGAGATCTATCTTGATGGCAGGCTCGACAGCACGCAGACGATGGTCGACGGCGTCATGCGAAGCTACGAATCGGGCTGGACCTGGGACTATTCCAAATTTGTTGGCGTGGGGCCGCATACGGTCCGCCTCGTGTTCAAGGCCGCTGGCGGTACGGCCACGACGACGACGGATGTCAAGGTCAATGTTGTGCCGAACCTGCCAACGCCAGGGATCACGCTCACACCTTCCGTTCCGGACCCTGTGTTCGGGTCCGAGCTGACCCAGACCATCCGTGTCACGGGCAACAATCCGACCGGCACGGTCTACCTCTGGAATTGGAGCACTTCGAGCTTTGGCGATGTCCCCGTATTAGCGGCAATGGAGTTGGTCAACGGGGTGGCGACGTTTACCACTCGTAATACCGCCGTCAACAACGTGAATGAATGGCAAGTAGCGTACTCCGGCGATGCCAACAACGCCGCTACCTTTATCGGCAGCCGCGGAGCTGTCGCCAAGATCAACTCGTCTGTCACGTCGCTCCAGAGCGAGACGGCAGCGACCGCAAATGGCACGGAACAGCGCCTGACTGCCCTGGTAACGGGCGACCACCCATCCGGTACCGTCACCTTTTACGACCAGTACGGCAACGTCCTCGGCATGGTCGATGTCAAGGAGTCCGAAGCGCGCGGGCAGGGCATTGCGACGCTGACCCTGGCCAATGTGCAGCCGGGCCGCAGCTGTGTCCGCGCCAGCTATTCCGGCGACGCCGCCAACAAGACCAGCGTGGCCAGCCTGACCGATGACCTGCCGGAACCGACTACCCTGACGATCAGCAGTTCGGACCCATTGCCAAGGCAGGGCATGCCGCTCACCCTGAGCGTGCGCGTCGATGGCACGCAGCCGGGTGGTATCGTCCAATTCTACGATGGCACCAACAATCCGATCGGGCGCGCCGAGCTTGTTAATGGCGTTGCCACGCTCACGTTGGACAAACTGCCTGCCGGCCAGAACACCTTCACTGCCCAATACCTGGGGGACCTGAAGAATGCGCTCAGCGTTGGCAGCTTCGTGCAAAACGTAGCGCAGGCGCAGACCCACATCTCGCTCATCACGCCGCACCAAAACTGGCAGCAGGGACAGCCACTGGTACTGACCGCCAAGGTGGAACGCACGGGCGCCGGATTCGCTTCCGGCACTGTCACCTTCTATAACGGCGCCGAGATCATCGGCACCTCGGATGTGTACAACGGCCTGGCTGCCATCACTGTGACCACGCTGCCGGTCGGAGTCAACGCCCTGAGCGTGCGATTCTCCGGCGACAACAATAACCAGGGTTGCGCTTCCGAGCCGATTGCGCAGGCAATCGAACTGGCGCCGCAACCAAGCTCGCTGAGCTTCTCCAGCAGCGTCACCGGGTCGGCGCCGCAAGGCACCAGCATTACGCTGACAGCCAAGGTCAATGGCTCCGCTGGCGTCACCGCGGGCGGCATGGTGACGTTTATGCAGGGCAGCGATGTGCTGGGTACTGCCGCAGTGGTGGATGGGGTGGCCAAGTTCACCTTCGTTGCCAGCAAGGTCGCTTCCGGCGCGCTGGGCGCCGTCTATTCCGGCGATGCGGCCAATGCCGGCAGCGCCATGATGAACAACGCCAGCTACAACCTGCAGGTAACGCTGAAGGCGGGCGCCGTCCTGCCGCCGGCATCCACGGCCACGCCGACCAGTGTCGTGCTGTCGGTGTCCAACACTGCGCCGCTGTATGGCGAAGCGCTTGTCCTGAGCCTGCGCGTGTCGGTGCGCGACGCCGCCAAGCCCGCTACAGGCATGGTGATGTTCTATGACGGCGCCAACGTGGTTGGCTGCGCGATGGTCAAGGACGGCATTGCCACGTTCACCTCGACGACCTTCAGTGGTTCCGACCATTACTTCAAGGCGGCATACTCGGGCGATGACTACAACGCGCCTGTGGTTTCCGGGCAAACGAGCGTGCATGTCAAATACGCCAAGGTCACCCCGACACTGATCCTGTCGAGCGATCACACGAATGCGGGCGAGTTGGTACGCGTGGTGGCGCAGATCAAGGACCAGCCGGGCATTCTCGAACGCCCAAACCTGGGCAATTACGCAGGCGCGGTACACTTCTACCGCGGCAGCACTTACCTCGGTGTTCGCCAGGTCCAGAATGGGCTGGCTTATCTCGACTTCAATAGCGGTATTGCCATAGGTGAACCGATCAGAGCGGAATACGAAGCGAACTGGGTTTGGCGTGCCGACAGCGTTTCGGCGCTAACGCCGCTGGCGACCGACACGTTGCCGACGATCCCACGCATGCGTTATTCGTCCTCGTCGTCGTCGGCCTACGGCACTGCGGTGTCGTTCTCTGCCGAGCTGGTCGATCAATCAGGGGCGACGCGCTCAAACGCCGGCGGTACTTTCACCTTCTACAACGGCAATCAACTGATTGGCAGCGTCAAGGCAGACAACTATTCCCGGGGTACGGTCCTGCTGGAGAACTTGCCGATCGGCGCCAACCAGTTGCGCGTAGTCTATTCCGGCAACGGCAGCGAACAGCCCGTCAGCAGCCTGGTCGTCATTCAGAACGTGACCAAGCCGGAGCCTGATATCCGTCACACGGGACAGGTTGCGCCAGACGGTACCGGAACATATACCGTTACCATCGGGAATGGAAAACAGCCGCTTCCGACGGGTACTGTTACTGTGTTCTCGCGCGAAGGGCGCCAGCGGCTCGGCTCCGCAATTGTCGTTGATGGCAAGGCCCTGGTCACCATCCCAGCGGGCCGCTGGCCCGGCGACGCCAAGTCCCACGGCTCCTACTATTACGACGTCGCTTATTCGGGTGACGAGAACTATGCTGCGCGCACCAGCGGCAATGCCACATATACGCCAGGCCAGTACGGCTCGGCGTCCTTGACCAGTGTTCCAGGTGCAGAACCGGGCACGGTGGTCCTGGCGGCCAAAGTCACCGGCACGAATCCGGGCGGCTATGTGAGCTTCAAAGACCAGTATGGCAATTTCCTGGGCAGTGCGGCACTTAGCAATTCGCTTGCGCGCATCACGGTCAGGAACCTTCTCGGTGATCTGGCGGGGGTGAAGGCCTATTACTCCGGCGACGAAACTAACGGTGCGCTCACGATCAGCTACTCGCCGAACGCCGACGCGACCAGGCAGCCAACCGTCACCACGGTGTCGACTGCGCCGGCAGTAGTGCAGCAGGGCGGCAAGGCGACCCTGAGCGCGCGTGTCAGCGGTGGCAACGGCAACCCTACCGGCACAGTCAATTTCTACGACGGCACGATCCTGCTGGGCGTGGGAACGCTGGTCAACGGTGTGGCGACTATCAGCACTGGCGCACTCGTGGCTGGCCTGAACCAGGTCACCGCCGTGTACTCGGGCGATGCGGCCAACGCGACCAGCATGTCCGGCTCCATCGACCAGACGCTGATGGCGGCCCCGGTTTCCGTCATCCTGAACAAGGTAACGGCGCCGGTGGTGCAGGGCGCTTCGCTGACGCTGACTGCGGCGGTCACCGGCAATGTACCGTCCGGCAAAGTGACCTTCATCAGCGGTAACACCGTGCTTGGTGTCGCAGACGTGAATGCAGGTGTGGCCACACTGTGGTTGCCGCGCGTCGACCTGCCGGCCGGCGAGAATACGATCATTGCCAGCTATTCCGGCGACACGGAAAACCAGGCGAAGCTGTCGTCTTCCTTCACGCTGACGGTTACGCCAGGACTGAAGACCGTTTCGCTGGGCCAGGACACTACCGACCGCAAGGTCCAGCAGTATTTCAACAAGAATGGCCAGGTGCGCGCCACGATCAACGCCGAAGGCTTCATGACCGAGTACCGTTATGACGCGGCCGGGCGCCTGGTGGAGACCATTGCTTACGTCAATGCCCCGCCACCCAAGGCCGTGGACCTGGCTACGTACGATGCGGACCTGTTCAGCATGGCGCCGATCCCGGCCGCCAATGCAGCGGACATCCACAGCTTCGTCTATTACAACAAGAAGGGCCAGAAAGCTGGCGAGGTCAATGGCGAAGGCTACCTGACCGAATACGCGTACGACACCAGCGGCAGGCTGGAAACTACCCGCCGCTACGCCAACAAGGCGCTCGGCACGCCAAGCGCCGCCTCGGCGCTGGATGCACTGCGTCCGGCCGCCAGCGGCGAAGACCAGGTCACGACCAGCAAATGGAACAAGCTGGGCCAGCTGGCCAGCCTGACCAATGCCGACGGCACGATCTCCACGTTTACCTACGACAGCGTTCGTGCGCTGATCGGCACCACGGTGGCGAAGGGCAGCAGCGACGAGCGCACGGTATTGAAGCGCTACGACCTGCAAGGCCACGTCGTGGCCGAACTGCCCGGCACCGGCGTCGCGCTGCTGCGCGGCGACATGGACACCGCGGCGGTGGATGCGGTATGGGCGGCGCACGCCACCACCTACACCTACGACGCCTCGGGCCACCGCACCAGCATGAAGGATGCGCTGGGCAACCGCAGCCTGTTCTTCTACGACGATGCGGGACACCTGCGCTTTGCCATCAACGCCGCCGGCAACGTGACCGAATCCGAGTACGACACCCTGGGCCGCCTCAGCGTGACCACGGCTTACGCCACCAGTGTGCCTGCCGACGTACTGGCGGGCCTGCAGGGCGGTGTGCTCTCCGCTGCCGCAACTGCGCTAGCGGCACTGGCCACGGCGAAATCCGCTGCCTCGGCGCAGAACAGCGTGACCCGCTTTGCCTACAACACCGACAATGAACTGGTGCAGACCACCAGCGCCGCCGGTGGCGTGAACAAGGCTGTCTACAACGCCTTTGGCGAAGTGGTGGCTTCGACGGAGGGCATCGACAACGCCGGCAACGGCGTAACCACGCTACACAACTACGACCGCCGTGGCCTGGAGACCGGCACCAATACCCTGCGTGAAAAGGTCTACCACGCCACCAGCGCGCAATACGACGCCTTCGGCCGCCTGGTACGTTCGGTCGATGCCAACGGCAACGTCTCGCAGCTGGGTTACGATAAGCTGGGCCAGGTGGTCACCACCACCGACCCGCTGAACGGCAAGCGCTTCGCCAGCTACGACGCCTTCGGCCGCGTGCTGACCCAGACCGATGCCCTGTCGCGTGTCACCACCCACAGCTACAACACTGCAGAACGCAGCAGCACTGTGACCACGCCGGAAGGCGTGACCGTGACCACCACGCAGACCCGCTCCGGCCAGGCGCACAGCGTCAAGGATGGCAACGGCAACGTCACCATCTACAGCTACGACCAGGACGGCAAGCTGCTGGCGGTCGACAGTGCGCTGGCAGACAGCAGCTCGGAGTACGATGCGGCCGGCCAACTGGTCAAGAGCCGCGACGCCAACGGCAACGAGGTGACTTACACCTACGACAGTGCGCACCGCCTGTTGACCCGTACGGTCGATGTGGCCGGAATCAAGATGGTCACGCGCTACGGTTACGATGGCAAAGGCCAGCGCGTCAGCGTGACCGATGCCAACGGCACCGTCACCCGCATGGAGTACGACCTGACGGGCCAGGTGATGACCCAGGTGGTCGATCCGGATGGACTGAACCTGACCACCTGCTACACCCACGACGTGCGCGGCAACACGCTGACGGTGACCAGTGCGGGCGGCACCACCATGCAGTATGTGTACGATGACCTGGGCCGCCGCATCAAGACCATCGCCGATCCGAACGGCCTGGCGCTGACCCAGACCTTCAGCTACGACAACAACGGCAACGTCACCGGCAGCCGCGATGCGCTGGGCAACCTGACGCGCTATGCCTACGATGCCAACGACCGCCTGGTCTACACCATCGATCCACTCGGCTATGTCAGCAAGAACGACTACGACGCTGAAGGACGTATTACATCCGTCACCCGTACCGTCAAGCCGCTCAACCTGGCCAATGCAGCCGCACGCCTGTCTGTTGCGGAAGTAAAAACCATGGTCGGCGCGGTAACCCCGCAAGACCAGGTGACCTATAACGTCTACAACAAGGACGGCCAGGTCGCCTACCAGATCGACGCCATGGGCGGCGTGACCCGCTTCAGCTACGACAGCAACGGTAATGTAGTTGCGCGCCGCACGTACATCACCCGCATCGACATGACGAAATGGACGGTGGGGAGCGAACCTGCTGTCGTCGCTAACGACCAGCGCGACGGCCTGCTGCGCACTGTGTACGATGCGCTGAACCGTCCGGTGTTCACGGTGGACGGCAACGGCGGCGCGGTCGAAATGAAGTACGACAGCGTTGGCAATGTACTGGAGCGCATCGCCTATGCCAACAAGGTTCCGGTCACGACCGGTGCAACGATTGCCGCCATGCGCGCGGCACTGGAGTCCGTGGCCGACGCTGGCCGCGATGTCCATGTGCGCAATGTGTACGACAGCGCCAACCGCCTGCAATGGTCGGTCGACAGCCTGGGCCAGGTGACCGGCTTCGGCTACGACATCGATGGTAACCTCGCCAAGCAAGTGCTGTACGCGCAGCGCATTGCTGCCGGTGCCAATCCATCCGGCGTCGTGGCAGGCGAGGGGGACCGCGTTACCCTGAGCAGCTATGACAGCGCCAACCGCGTGGTCCTGCAGGTCGACGAACACGGCATGGTGACCGCGCTGGAATACGACGCCAACTCGAACGTCGTCAAGTCCACTGCATATGCGAAACCGCTGGCTCGCCCGACGGCAGCCAGTGCCGCGCCGACAACCGCTCCAGGAGCGGATGCAGCGCACGACCACGTGGTACGCAAGGTCTACGACATCCTGAATCGCGAGATCTACAGCATCGACAGCATCGGTGCCGTGACCGAGACCCGCTACGACGGCAACGGCCATGCAATCGAGAAGGTTGCCTATGCCAGCCCGATTCCATTGGCAACTCCCGCCAACGCAGCGGCAGTGGCCGCGGCGCTGGCCTGTGTGGCCGACGCCAGCCGCGACGTACGCCTGCGCTACGCCTACGACCTCGATGGCCGCCTGCAATGGAGCGCCGATGCGACCGGCGCAGTGACCGGCTACGCCTATAACAACCTGGGCGAAGTGGTGCGCCGTACCGTGTACTCGGCGCGCTTTGCCCCTGCATTGGGTGCGGACTTCGCGGCCGGCATCAATGCTGCCGCGGTGGCAGGCGCCAATGCGGCGCTGGACGACGGCGCCGTGCGCGTGTACGACAAGAACGGCAGCCTGACCTGGGAAATGGACGCCACCGGCGGCGTGACCCAGTACCGTTACGACGGCAAGGGCAACCAGGTCGAGAAGATCATCTACGCCACCCGCCTGGACCCAGGCAAGTATGTGGCAGGCAGCGACATCGTCGCTCCGGCAGCGAATGCGCAGGACGTGCACCAGTACCAGGTGTTCGATGCGGCCAACCAGCTGTCATGGAGCATCGACGGCATGGGCGGGGCGACCAACTTCACCTATGACGGTGAAGGCAACGTCGTGTCGCGCGTTACCTACGCAACCCCGATCGATATTGCGAAGTGGACGGCTGGCACCGCACCTGCGGTCGTCAGCGACCCTGCGCGCGACAACGTCACGCGCACCGTGTACGACGCCGCGCGCCGTGCGCTGTACACGATCGACGGCATGGGCCAGGTTACCGGCGTGAAGTACGACGGCAATGGCAACGTGGTCGAAAGCCGCGTTTATGCTACACGCATCGCTGTCGCAACTGCTGCCACTTTGGCGGCAGTGCAGGGCGCCCTGGTCGTCGACGACCTGAACGACCTGCGCACGCAGAAGGTCTTCGACGGCGACAACCGCCTAGTCATGGAGTCGGATTCCAAAGGGCTGGTCACGGCTAACAGCCATGACAGCTTCGGCAATGTCGTCAAGACGATCAGCTACACGACGCCGCTGGCAGTAGGCGCGGACATCCATTCCGTGCAGCCTGCAGCGAACGACCGCGTCGCCCTGGTGAACTACGACGCCGATTCCCGCATCGTGTCCACGGTCGACCCGACCGGCCAGGTCACGAAGTTCGAGTACGACGCCAACGGCAACAAGGTCAAGACCACTGTTTATGGAAACCGCGTAACACGGCCTGCTGCCAACAGCACGCCGGCACTGGCCGACACCGTACTGGCGGAAGCGAGCAAGGACCTGGTCGCGCAAAGCGTCTTCGATGCAGCGGGCAACGAGATCTTCAGCATCGACCACACCGGCTTGCTGACCGCCCGCCAGTTCGACTCCCACGGCAACGTGATCGAGTCGGTCACCTACCGCAAACCGGTCGACAGCAGCATCAAGGCCAGCAAGCAAACCTTGTCGGCACTGGCAGCCGCCAATGCCGATGCGGCAAACAACCTGCGCACCCGCTACGTGTACGACAACAGCGGCCGCGAGATCTGGAGCGTCGACCAGGCCGGTACGGCGATCAAGCACGTCTATAACGGCGCAGGCCTGGTCAGCGAGACCAACACCTATACCAGGGTTAGTCCGTCTATCGAGATCACGGCGAATGCGTTGCAGGCAGCGCTCACCAATCCGGCCACCCGCTACACCTGGACCTACGATGCAGCAGGCCGCGTGGCATCGACCACTTGCGCCTTCGATCGTCCGTTCGATTCCGACTTCACCGGCTCCGCCAACGTTACCCGCTACGCCTATGACGGAATCGGTAACGAAACCGGCCGCAAGGTCAGCAACGTCTACGACGGCGCCACCCACAACAGCATCCTGCACACCGTCTACGATGCGCAGAACCGTGCTCTCTACACGCTCGATATCTCAGGCAACGTGGTCGCCTTCAAGCACGACCTGCGCGGCAACGTGATCGAGAAGACCGCGTTCGCAACGCGTGTGTCGACCACCGCGTTGTTCACGTCGCGCGTGATTGACGACTACTTCGGCTTCCTGGGAGATGCGGCGGCAGGTACCGCCAACATCGCCTTCGACGGCGCCACCTCGGCTGCCAATATTGGCAGTGCCGTGGCCGCAGTGGCAGACGCCGGCCGCGACGTGGTGACCCGCCGCGTGTACCACCAGTCCGGCCGCCTGCTGTGGGATGTCAGCAGCGCAGGCCTGGTAACCGGCTTCACCTACGACGTCGAAGGGCACGTCCTGAAGCAGGTGCAGTACGCAACCGTACTGGCTAACAACGCCGCGCCGCAATCGGTGGCCACCAGCCCGATCGACCAGGTACAACTGTTCGCCTACGACAGCGAAGGCCGCCAGGTACTGCACGTCGATCAGCAAGGCTTTGTCACGAGCAAGGCTTACGATGCCGATGGCAACGTCACCGAGACCGTTCGCTATGCCAACCGCACCGCACGTCCAGGCGCTGCAAGCATCGCGCCGCAAGCCGGCACGCTGCCGGTGGCAGCCGATGCGCTGCGCGATGACTGGAGCCGCAGCGTCTACGACGCGGCGGGCCGCCAGGTGTTCAGCTTGAACAGCAAGGGCGAACTGTCCCAGTGGAAGTACGAGGGCAACGTTGTCAAGCAAACGATCTTTGCCAAGACCATTGATCCGGCGACACCGGCCGCGATGGCTGCACTGTCGGCAGCGTCAGTCGCGATTGCCGATGATGCAAACGATGGCCACCTGAGCCAGGTCTTCGGCGCCAACGGGCGCGTGATCGCCGATACCAATGCCTACGGCGGTACCACCAGGTATCGCTACGGCTCCGACGGCCGACTGCTCGAAACGCTTGTGCCGGACGGTGAACCGTCGCTTCAGGGCTATGACCTGAATGGCCAGGTCGTATTCAGCCGGGATTCGAGCAACCGCGAGAAGATGTTCTTCTACGATGCGTCGCACAACCTGGTGCGTACGCAGTCGACCGGCCGCCTGCCGGATGCGGACTGGAGGCTGGACGCGCGCAACTCGACCGATATCGTCAAAGGCATGGTCTACGATGCCGCTGGCCGCGTGATTTGGACCAGCGTCGGCTTCCCGTCGCCATACGAAGCGAGTGCCGCTCGTTACGACGCCCACGGCAATGTGATCGAAAGCGTTGTCTACGCCGATACCCAGGGCCTGTACGAGGCGTCGCCGCTGCCGGTCAATGGCCTGCCGTACAACGAGATGCGCCCGATTGTCGACCTGTCACGCGCTGCCGCCGGCCGCCTGGCGGCGGGCGGCAAGGCCGGCTTCGACCTGCGCACGCACAATGTGTACAACGACAAGAACCAGTTGGTGTACAGCGAGCAGGGCGGCATCGTCACCGGCTACACCTACGACGACCTGGGCAACGTAGTCCGGAAGGTGCAGTCGGCGACCAAGATCGTGCCGGGTTCCGAACCGTCCAGCGTACCGGTGAGCGCGGAAGACCGCATCACCCTGATGGCCTACGACGCCGATCACCACCTGACCTTGCAGGTCAACCCGGACGGCGCCGTCACCTACCAGCGTTTCGATACCTACGGTAACAAGGTGGAGCACGCCGAGTACATGACGCCCGTGGGGGACGTTGCAGCACTGGCTGCGGCGTGGGGCGATACGGCCGTACGTGCGCAACTGCCGGTTGCGCCGTCTACGGGCGACCGTATCAGCCACTACGCCTACGACAGCCAGGACCGTCTGGTGTACAGCGTTGACATGACGGGCGCGGTCAAGCGTACCGAGTACGATGCGCACGGTAATGTGAGCGCCGAGATCCTGTTCGAGGATCATGTCGTGACACGTGCTGGCGCAGGCTTCGCCGACTACAGCCTGGGCGGGCTGGAAGCGTTGTTCAAGGTGGCGGCTTCGCGCGACCATACGTCGAGCTACACCTATGACGCCATGGGCCAGATGCGCAGCGCCACCGACAGCATGGGCGCTACCGATTACACCACCTATGGCGCCAACGGCCGCAGGAACACCTTTACAGACAAGGAAGGCAATGTCTGGGAGTACAAGTATGACGGCGAAGGCCGCCTGTGGATGGAGGTTGGCCCTGCGGTGCCGGCACAGGGTGGAGGCACCTACCGTTCGGTGACCGAGTATGTATACGACGGCAACGGCAATATGGTCGAGCGCAAGATTTCCGGCGCCAATGGCGCTGGAAACCTCGACAGCAACTCGGTCCGTTATGTGTACGACTACGCTGGCCGCGCCAGCGGCACGGAGACTCCGGAATCCCTGAACTGGAACGGAACCGCCTGGGTTTCGACGCCGGTGCAAAAAGGGCCGCGCTACAACGCGCTTGGCCAGGTCCACAGCACCTCGACCGAAATGGGCGGCGGCGTCCGCAGGTTCTATGACGAATCGGGCCTGCTGAAGTACGAGCTTGATTCCTATGGCGGCGTCACTGCTTACAAGCGCAACGTCTTCGGCGACGAGTTGGAGATGACGCGCTATGCGACAGTCGTACCGAAAGAATTGCTGGCGAACTTCACCGCCATGGACACGCCCGCGCTCGACCAGATTGTGGCAGGGCTCGGGAATGAGTACGATCGCACCATTAAGAACACGGTGGATCGCATGGGCCGCGTGCTGGAGTCGCAGGCGCCGCAGGCACTGGTGTACGACCCGTCGGCTCCGGCTGGCCAGCAGCACCATGAAGCCGGCATCAAGACCATTCGCCACTATGACACCTTCGGCAGTTTGCTGACCACGGCGACAATCGATCCATACAGCGGCGCACAGACCGTGGAGGCAAGCTGGTACGACGTGGACGGCAAGCTCAAGGCAACCGTCAGCAATGCTGGCTTCATGACCAGCTACCAGTATGACGCCTTTGGCAACAAGGTATCGGTGACCGAATCGGCCATCGCAATCCCTGGTTGGAAGGGAGACTACCAGCCGATGCCGGTAGCGCCGCAAGACGCACGCGATCGCATCACAGCGTATGAGTACGACGAAGCGCAGCGCATCACCAAGGAGACCCTGAACGACCGCGCCCACCTGGCCATCGCCAACAGCGGTTATGTGAAGACCAGCCAGTACGACAAGAAGGGCAACGTCGTCGTCGCCAACTCGTGGGGCCCAGGCCAGACCGGCTCGAATTCGCCAACCATCATGACGTACGATGGCATGGGGCACGTCATCACCGTGCTGGACGGCATGCGCCCGAATGGCGAAGGCTTGGCGCTGACGGTCAACTACTACGGCCCTGCAGGGCACGTTGTGGAAACCGTGCAGTACGAAAAAGGTGTGCTGGTGGATGGCAAGCCGGTCCCGGCGGACCCGAACTCGCCGGCGACCCGCCGCACCCGCATCGACAACGATTATGCGGGACGTCCGGTACGCATCCTTGACGCAGCAGGACTTACGCACGAGGTGCTGTACGACGCAGGCGGCAACAAGGCTCGCGAACAAGCCACTGGCGCCATCAATAACGGCAATGTCCCTTCGAACTGGACATACGACCTGCTGGGTCGCCTGATGTCCGATTCCGACCAGGGCGTCACCCTGAAGTACAACTCCTTCGGCGAGTTGATCTACAAGAAGCAGGGCGAGCAGGAATTCAGCTACGAATATGACCGTGCCGGCCATATGTGGCGCAGCGACGAATCGGGCCACGTGCAGGTCTTTATGTACGACCTGCTTGGCCAGCGCACGGGGATGCTGGAGAGCGGCGGTATTTCCAACGGCAATTACGACCTGTCGGCCGCCAAATCTGCCGACGCATTGAAAGATGTGAGTAATGTCCGGCGAACGGACTACTACTACGACAGCGAGGGGCGCTGCATCCGCGAGGTGCAGCCAACCCGCCAGGGTCAGCGTCCGGAGTCGATGAAGGTGTACGATCACTGGGGCAACCTGCTGCAGGAAACGCAGCCGGTGGTTGCTGGCAACCCAGCGCCGACGGTCACCTACACCTACGACCTGAAGAACCGCAAGCTGACCGAGAACCACACCAAGGCGGACGGCACTGCTGGCGGCCGTGTTCGTGAGTTCAGCTACGTGTTCGGTGAGCGTGGCGTTGCCGTCATCCGCCAGATCAACGACCGTGAGAATGCGGCCGTCGCCGGTCCACAAGACAACGATAGCCTGCGTGCGCGCTATCGCGAGACGGTCGAAACCTACAACCTCGCAGGCCAACTGCTGTCGAGCATCGTCAACGGCACCAAGGCGGAAGAACATACGTACGACGTATTTGGTCAACTGCGCAGCGACATCATCGGCGGCCGGGTGGTCTGCAACTACGACTACAACGGCATTGGCCAGCTGGTCAAGGAGACCCACCCGATGGTGGATAACTGGCGTTTTGACCTGGCTTCGCACAGCACGGTCAACGATGGCCAGCGCGCCATGAGCAAGACCTATGCGTATGACAATCGCGGCAACCTGGCAAGCATCACCGCCGGGACTGGCGTGGTCACCAGGTACACTCACGACGAGCAGGGCAACCTGACTTCGTCGACGGATGCTCTGAACAACACCAGCTACACGACCTGGGACAAGAACGGACATAAGAAAACGACGAAGGACGCGCTCAATTACACCGTCACCAACGAGTACGACAAGCTGGGCCACCTCAAGAAGGTGACCGGCGCCGATGGATCCGTCACGATCAACGAGTATGACAATGCAGGCCTGCTGGTGCGCAGCACCCAGGCAAGCAAGGGTCAGACCGTTGAGTACACTTACGATGATGCCGGCCAGGTCGCCACCATCCACGAACTGGTTACGGGCATGGGCGCAGCGGCGAACACCAACCGCTGGGCCTATTATGCATACGACGCCGTAGGCAACCGCATCTCCGAAGTCCAGGAGCAAAACGGCCAGACCTTCCAGCGCAATGTGCTGGGCTACGACGCCGAACACCGTCTGATTAGCGTGGACGCTGCCGATCTCGGTACTGGTGCGCAGTTCATCCGCATGGAGTTCGACGGCTTTGGCAACCGCAGCCGCTTCAACTCCTGGTCCAGCAGTGCCGGCGCGGGTCGTAACCAGGATGGCTACTTCTTCTACGATGCGTTGAACCGTGTAGTGCGCGCTGACGCTACAAATGCCTCCGGCGCGGTCGACGAGTCGACGACCGATTATGTCTATGACATTGACGGCAACCTGGGCAGGAAGATCCAGGGCGGCAGCGTAACGCAGACGTTCACCTACGATGCGATGAACCGACTGGTTGCCAGCGTGATAGGTGGGCAGCAGTACAACACCCGCTACGATTCCGCAGGCCGTGTGGTGGAAGAATGGACCAAGGTCGAGGATCTGCCTGACGTCCAGGCTGACGCCGCACCGGTAGCACCGGTCGAACCGACGAAGCCGGTCGATCCGGGTCCAAATGCACCACAGGCGGACAAGGACCGATACCAGGCGCTGCTCACGCAATACAACATCGACTACACCGCCTACCAGCAAGCGTTGGCCGACTATGCAGAGCAGCAGGCCGAATATGGCGATCAGCTGTCCTTCCTGGCGCGACTGGTGAGGAGCAAGGCGAAGACCGGCTACGAACGGCATGCCATGTCGTACGATGTCGCCGGCCGCAACCTGGTGACGGAAAGCTACAACGACGACGGCAGCGTCAAGTCCCGCCAGACCAACGACAAGTTCGACGCTGCAGGCAACGTCTTGAAGAGCACCTCCTTCTCGACCGTTGGCGATGACATGAGCCAGTTCTACACCAGCACTTACGGCGCGGGTGCAACCGGTTCCGTCTTGCTGTGGTCGGAAGGCTATATGCGCGGCGAAAGCGGCAAACTTGCCGGCCGTACTGGCGCCAGTGCCAGGAGCGTCATGGTGTACAACGCCGACGGCAGGATGATTGCTGTGAACTTCGAAGAACCAGCCAGCGGCGAATGGCCGAAGTCCGGACCGAAGTCGAAGTTCTTCGTGTTCGACGCCCAGGGCAACATCCTGAAGTCGACCGAAGTCGACAAGAACGCGCCGATTCAGGAGCAATACCAGGTCATTGCCAACGGCCAGTTGCAGATGCGTTACAGCACCAACTCCGGCAGCTTCGGCGACATGTCGGACGAGCAGAAGAACAACTTCTGGCGTGCTTACAACCTCAACGCCAGCCAGAACCCGTTGATCGACGATCCTGTGGCTGGCGGCAGCACGCCGGGCAACGGCGGCAATGTGGTGGTAGCCAACGACGGCGACACCTTGCAGACGATCGCCCAGCGCATCTACGGCGATGCTTCGCTGTGGTACAAGCTGGCAGAGGCCAACAAGCTCGAACCGGGCCAGGCGCTGCACGGCGGCCAGGCGCTGATTGCGCCGGCTTACATGAATGGCGTTTCGCTGGAGCAGGCCTATAACAACGGCAAGCTGGTCGGCAGCACCTTACCGAACCTGCCTTCGCCGCCCCCGCCCAAGTCGAAGTTCGGCTTCATCGCCAAGATTATTTCCATCATCGTATTTGTGGTGGTGTGTGTGATTACAGGCGGCAGCGGCGTCGGCATCGCCTTGGCAGCGATGTCGTCCGTGCTGGCTGAACAGCATGCGACCAATATACTGAACGGAAACTTCGATTTCAAACGCGCCGTGAAGCGCACGCTCAACCCGTTCTCCGGCAACCTGCACGACTTCACGCGGTCGTTGTACGACCCGATGGGCAATGGCGACCATGAATACATGAACTACAAGGCCGTGGCCAAGGCGGGCGCCATGGCTCTTGTGACAGCGGGCGTTGGCAGTTATGTGACGGGCATGGTTGGCGGCGCCGTTACGCAAGGCGCAACAGCCATGGGCGTATCCAGCAGCATGGCCACGGCGATCGGCACCCAGGTCGGCATATTCGCCACTTCGACGTTGACTACCGCATTGACCAGCGAGCACTTTAGCTGGAAGGCCGTGGCTGCATCATACATCGCGAAGAATGCTGGGAACGTTGTCGGAAGAGCGCTTGGCGAATACATCGGCGAATCCGGAACGGTCTTGGGTGGGTCCTGGGGAAAATACGCCCAGCTCGCGGTTAATTCGGCCGCGCAGAATATTTCCTACCAGGTGATCAAGAACGATCACGTGGATTGGAAGGCTGTTGGCGTGAGCACCTTGGCATCGCTTGGCAATGCACTGATCAAGAACAACGTTGGCGTTTTCGGCGGCAAGGGTTCGTTCGGCGACTATGCTGCACACGGAGTGCTCGGTGGCTATTTGTCAGAACGTCGTGGCGGTAACTTCATCGACGGGCTGGTGGAGGGTGCTGGTGACCAGATTAAGGAAGATGCCGCTAACAATCCTGGCGAGATTTTTGAGAACCTCTTTGGCTCTGCGCCAAAAAAAGGGCAAGAACCGGTGCTGGGTAAAACATTTGCAGAAGATGTTGCGGCACGTAAGCAACGAGGCATGTTCGGCGTTGACACCACACCCGACGGTATCAATGGCGCGTCCGCAGCGGCAATTTCTGGCGACGGAAATGCTGAGTCAGAGGCGCTCAAACGGTTCATGAGTTCTTACGCCAAACAACAGCTGCGAGATGATGAAAGGCATCAGGCTCGACTGGATCAGATCATCGAGCAAAAGCTCGCGGCGGCCTCATTCGAACAAAATGCTGGCCTAACGGTTATCGAGCAAAACGCGGTGTCGCTACAGAGAGTTCCGGAGCAACGGTTCGCTAAAAATGGTGAATTGGTGAAATTTGATGGTACTGGCACGGTTCCTATCGGGCAGGTAACGACTTCTGACTTCAAGTTGCAGGGCGAAGAGAGGCTTGTAGGAGGCTCGAATGCGGCCACCTACGCAGCATTCGATGGAGCCGGTAACCTGTTTACAAACGCTTCTGACACGGGAGGAAAATACCAATTCTATGGTCGAACTGAAGGTGCAAAGGCTACGATCCAAGACGTTCTTGATAACACAACAGATCCGCAGCAGCGCCTTGAGCTACTGAAATATCGATTCGAGCGTTGGAACGTGGGGGCAGGGGAGTATGCTTCCTTGGGACTCGAGCTCAATCCTGGCGATCCCCGCTTCACCGAGATGCAACAGCGCGCAAATGGCATGCGTGATGCAGTAGGCGCCTTCTCTCTGACGACGGTCGGCGGCGTCGCGGGGCTGATGACTGGTGGATTGGCCTTTAGCGCAGTACGTACCTTCGGCGCACCTTTGGCTACGAGTGCATGGGGAGCTATTGGCGTCACTGGTGCAGCAGGTGTTTCGGCAGGCGTTGTCGGTGATCTGACGTCCCAGGCTCTCGAAAACGTCGCCTATTTTGCCTCAGGTAAGACTATTGGCCACTTCGGCATAAATAAGACTGAGTTGGCGCTATCTGCAGCGTTCGGCCTTGCGCCTATACTGCCGTCTGTGGTCAGGCAAGGCGCTTCAGAACTTCGAGCTGCAGGCCTGCCCGATTGGAAATTCGGATTTACCAAACCAACCAGCGTTCGGTCGGTGCTAGAAACTGTACAGTTAGAAAGAATCGGCGCGGACGGATTGTTGGCATCGACGAGCAATCCTACCATTGCGTTCGCTGAAATGCGTAGTTCTGGTGTTGGGGAAGCAATAGAGCAGGTTGCAATGAAGGACTGGCGAGCAAGTCGACCTGTAACGACCACCGCGAAATTGTTGGAATCAGGTGAGCTGCCGGGGCATTACGGGTTTACGCTGGATCAGCGTACCATTACTACCAAAGACCTGTGGTCGCTAAACGTTAAACATGAAGGTATGGAGTTTGTCTTGACTCGAGAGACAGTGGACGGAGATAGAGTCTGGAGACTTTACTCTGGTCTTCCGGATAAAGTGAGGTTCCCAGTGTTTGACGACACGCAAGTGTTTGGGCACGTACATCCGTTGGGTGAAATTGAGAAGCTTCCTTCGTTTGCAGATATAAACAATATGAATGAGCTTTGGCGACGAAAGTTAGCCGTAGACCCAACGACGCCACCTCTTAAGTCACGAATAGTCTGGGGCCCGGAAAAGGAAAATGTAACCATTTTTACAACGACAGGCGAGGATGTTCTATCGGATAATTTTAAAGATAAAAGACTAATCCGATTGGGCATGGATCCACAGAAAGTTAAAAGGAATAAACAATGACTGAGAGAGTTTTTACAAACGAGGAAATTGTAAGGGAGTTAACAATGGATGGCCTTCGGATCGAAGACTATGTTGTCATTCGGCCTGAAGACGGCTTAGGTACTCTTTATTCGATTGAACTTAATACGATGTTTGCTCATTTGTTACGACCGGATGCGTTATATGTTCAAGCGATCAGATTCATTAAGGAAAATCTTCCGGAAAATGTTTATCCAGATGTTGCAACCTTGAAAGAAAACTATCCAAATCTGATGACTTAATTTGCTGTGCTGCCCCGTCCAGATGTCCAGAAAGGTGTGGGTATCAATTGAAGCAGCGATTTTTGAAAGAAAATTGCTGCTTTAGTGGCCCCGCAACGGTGTGCACCGGGCATTTTCTAGCGAATAGTTCGAGAATCACGCGACATTTGCTTAATCATTAGGCAGCTTCGTGGTGTGGGGCGAGCAAAGTCCTGGACGACCTGTCCGTATCACCTGCCACAGTCTTCTTGCCGGCTAATGCCGCAGCCACACACCTTTCAGAAGACCGTCCCAGGCTTCGAAAAGATAAGCGCACTTGGGCCTTTGCCGATGCGGGTCGATTCCGCGCCAGGCTTCCATTGGCGTCCTGCCGTTTAGATGCTGGTGCGGCCTGACCTGGTTGTACCAGAATCCGAATTCATGCATGGACAGCCGCAGTGCGGGCAAGTCTTCGACCGTCAGTTGATCGAGCTTTTCTTTCAATGTGCCGAACAGCCTTTCAATGCGGCCGTTCTGCCATGGCATGCCTGGCTGGCTGAATTGCTGTCGAACGCCAAGAAATTTCAACGTTGTCCGGAACAGGAGCGAATGGAAGATGGCTTCATTATCGGTCCTGATCGCCCGCGGCATTCCATATTGACTAATCGCGCGCAAGAGGTGGCGCAGGATGGTGCCTGCGCGCTTGTCAGGCAAGGGTTGCAGGCACAGGGCTTAGCGGCTGCCATGATCAATGACGCCAAGGATGGCGTGGATCTTTCCGGCGGTATCGGCTTTGCCGGTTAGGTCGAGACCCCAAATCCTGTTGCGGGCCAGCGGTGCGGGCTGCTGCCGCTTCCATCGTTCCCGCATATCGGCGATGCGGTAGTGGTGTTGTTTGATCGTCAGAGCCACCCAGCTTTTGCTCACCGTGACACCGCGCTGGCAGCCGTGCAGGCGGTTGAAGGTGTTGGCCAGCTTTTGACAGCTTAAATCGGTGAGCGCCTTTAAGCGGATGATTTCTGCGATTGCCCAGGCTGGCTTGCGGAGGTGATGGTGGCGCGGCTTTTTACAGGCGGCGCGTGGACAATGACGCCGCACGGGCCTCGTCCACAACAGGTGCGCCACGAACCGGCAAAGGAAATGCAGCATCCAGCATAAGTGATACACGGGGACGAAAAAAGGCGCGAGTATATCGTCAAAGCGATTCCGTTTTTGCGGTGCAGGCGGCAAGCTGGCCCGAAAGTGCAGGGCGGTGACATACGACGCCGTAGGCAACCGCACCTCCGAAGTCCAGGAGCAAAACGGCCAGACCTTCCAGCGCAATGTGCTGGGCTACGACGCCGAACACCGCCTGGTCAGCGTGGACGCGGCCGATCTCGGTACTGGTGCGCAGTTCATCCGCATGGAGTTGAAGCGGCTTCGGCAACCGCAGCCGCTTCAATTCCTGGTCCAGCAGTGCCGGCGCGGGTCGTAACCAGGATGGCTACTTCTTCTACGATGCGTTGAACCGTGTAGTGCGCGCTGACGCTACAAATGCCTCCGGCGCGGTCGACGAGTCGACGACCGATTATGTCTATGACATTGACGGCAACCTGGGCAGGAAGATCCAGGGCGGCAGCGTAACGCAGACGTTCACCTACGATGCGATGAACCGACTGGTTGCCAGCGTGATCGGTGGGCAGCAGTACAACACCCGCTACGATTCCGCAGGCCGTGTGGTGGAAGAATGGACCAAGGTCGAGGATCTGCCTGACGTCCAGGCTGACGCCGCACCGGTAGCACCGGTCGAACCGACGAAGCCGGTCGATCCGGGTCCAAATGCACCACAGGCGGACAAGGACCGATACCTGGCGCTGCTCACGCAGTACAACATCGACTACACCGCCTACCAGCAGGCGTTGGCCGACTATGCAGAGCAGCAGGCCGAATATGGCGATCAGTTGTCCTTCCTGGCGCGACTGGTGAGGAGCAAGGCAAAGACTGGTTACGAACGGCATGCCATGTCGTACGATGTCGCCGGCCGCAACCTGGTGACGGAAAGCTACAACGACGACGGCAGCGTCAAGTCCCGCCAGACCAACGACAAGTTCGACGCTGCAGGCAACGTCTTGAAGAGCACCTCCTACTCGACCGTTGGCGATGACATGAGCCAGTTCTACACCAGCACTTACGGCGCGGGTGCAACCGGTTCCGTCTTGCTGTGGTCGGAAGGCTATATGCGCGGCGAAAGCGGCAAACTTGCCGGCCGTACTGGCGCCAGTGCCAAGAGCGTCATGGTGTACAACGCCGACGGCAGGATGATTGCTGTGAACTTCGAGGAGCCGACCAGCGGCGAATGGCCGAAGTCCGGGCCGAAGTCGAAGTTCTTCGTGTTCGACGCCCAGGGCAACATCCTGAAGTCGACCGAAGTCGACAAGAACGCGCCGATTCAGGAGCAATACCAGGTCATTGCCAACGGCCAGTTGCAGATGCGTTACAGCACCAACTCCGGCAGCTTCGGCGACATGTCGGACGAGCAGAAGAACAACTTCTGGCGTGCTTACAACCTCAACGCCAGCCAGAACCCGTTGATCGACGATCCTGTGGCTGGCGGCAGCACGCCGGGCAATGGCGGCAATGTGGTGGTAGCCAACGACGGCGACACCTTGCAGACGATCGCCCAGCGGATCTACGGCGATGCTTCGCTGTGGTACAAGCTGGCAGAGGCCAACAAGCTCGAACCGGGCCAGGCGCTGCACGGCGGCCAGGCGCTGATTGCGCCGGCTTACATGAGTGGCGTTTCGCTGGAGCAGGCCTATAACAACGGCAAGCTGGTCGGCAGCACCTTACCGAACCTGCCTTCGCCGCCCCCGCCCAAGTCGAAGTTCGGCTTCATCGCCAAGATTATTTCCATCATCGTATTTGTGGTGGTGTGTGTGATTACAGGCGGCAGCGGCGTCGGCATCGCCTTGGCAGCGATGTCGTCCGTGCTGGCTGAACAGCATGCGACCAATATACTGAACGGAAACTTCGATTTCAAACGCGCCGTGAAGCGCACGCTCAACCCGTTCTCCGGCAACCTGCACGACTTCACGCGGTCGTTGTACGACCCGATGGGCAATGGCGACCATGAATACATGAACTACAAGGCCGTGGCCAAGGCGGGCGCCATGGCTCTTGTGACAGCGGGCGTTGGCAGTTATGTGACGGGCATGGTTGGCGGCGCCGTTACGCAAGGCGCAACAGCCATGGGCGTATCCAGCAGCATGGCCACGGCGATCGGCACCCAGGTCGGCATATTCGCAACTTCGACGTTGACGACCGCATTGACCAGCGAGCACTTTAGCTGGAAGGCCGTGGCTGCATCGTACATCGCGAAGAATGCTGGGAACGTTGTCGGAAGAGCGCTTGGCGAATACATCGGCGAATCCGGAACGGTCTTGGGTGGGTCTTGGGGAAAATACGCCCAGCTCGCGGTTAATTCGGCCGCGCAGAATATTTCCTACCAGGTGATCAAGAACGATCACGTGGATTGGAAGGCCGTTGGCGTGAGCACCTTGGCGTCGCTTGGCAATGCACTGATCAAGAATAACGTTGGCGTTCTTGGCGGCAAGGGTTCGTTCGGCGACTATGCTGCACACGGAGTGCTCGGTGGCTATTTGTCTGAACGTCGTGGCGGTAATTTCATCGACGGGCTGGTGGAGGGTGCTGGTGAGCAGATTAAGGAAGATGCCGCTAACAATCCTGGCAAGATATTTGGGGGGCTCTTCGGCACTGCGCCAAAAAAAGGGCAAGATCCGGTGCTGGCTAAAACATTTGCAGGAGATGTTGCTGCTCGTAAGCAACGAGGCATGTTCAGCGGTTTCGAGCCAGCGACACAGGCTGGACCAGAATTTCCCGGTCCGTTGGGAATCGGCAATGCACTCGGTTCCAGCCTGACAGACCAGATGCAACCCACACCTGAATCGAGCATCACCATTGGTGGCCGTAGCGAGCATGGCATGGGGCTCAGCGACGGCGGCAGTTTCAATTTAGGTGGAATTCCAACGAACAGCGCGGCTGCCGTTTCGTATTCGGCCGGCGGTATGTGGAGCGACACGCAGTACGCCAAGGTTTATGACGACCCTGCAATGCAGGATGCTCGCTATATCGTTGATGGCCCTGCGGCGGCTGGTCCTGGCGATGACATTCCAGGGGTGACGGGACGAGATCGTCTAAGGTTGCCTTCGGGATCAGTTGATGGCGAGGATGCCAAAGTTAATTGGATTAATCCAGTCGTGAGGGATCGAATGGACGTGGCCGAAAGATATAACGCGTTGGTCGTTGGGGATGCTGCTAAGAATAATCAAGATCTTTCGCCGACAGTAGCCAATGCTGTAAGGCTTGGGTTGTATGAAGTGTCTGACACTGGCTTCCTCGGTAAGACGACTTCGAATTCTTGGGACTTCGCCCTGAGCGACAGCGGTGGTCATCAATACGAATATACGATCCCTGCTCAGTCGCCAGTTGATACGGGGTCGGATTGGAATATCGGAACACGTCTGCTCGGCGTTGTTCAGGGAGTCGGAGGTCTCGCAGGTGGGGTCGCGAGCGGTGCCGCAATTGCTTTGGGTGGCGCCGGGGCACCGATCACTGGTGGCGGTAGCCTATTGCTGTCGGCTGCAGGCTGGGTAGGATTTGCCGCAAGCGTAGACCAGGCAACAGCCGGATTCAAGACAGCGCTTACTGGCGAGGCTTCGCGCACCCTTATTGGGCAAGGAATTGAGTATGCAACCGGTGCATCTCCACAAGTTTCAGAACTTGGCGCTGGACTGCTTACCTTGTCGCCTTCCGCAGCCACGGCGAGCCTGGCCAACCAAGGGACTCAACAATTTGCGGCATCCTGGCGAGCAGCAAAGACCACATATGAGGCAGCACCGGTTGTGGTACCATCTTCAACTACGCAACCGCTGTTGTTGACGTATACGCCCGCAGCAAATACGGTGAATCAAGTCCGGAATGCGGCGTCAGCAGTCCCGTCGGCAGCCCAGAAGCCACTATTGTTGACTTATACACCGACGACCAATACGCTGAATCAGATCCGTAATATGCGTGGCCCTGAGAGTTGGCAGGCCGCTGAACGCTATGTGCAGGAGTTGAGTGGCTCGCCGGGCCAGATGCACTATCCGGTACCTGCGGTGACCATCAATGGGAAGCCAATTACTGGAACTGGTGGTCGATTCGTCGATGCTCCTGTGCCGCAGCCTAATGGTGGAGTTGTCGCCAATGAGGTTAAGGCGTATCAGTCTTGGCGGACGGTAAATGGACTCCCCACCCAACAATTTGTTCCGCTTAGTGAACAGATTCAACAACAGATCCTCAAGGATGTCTGGTTGAGGGGGAATGTCCCTGGATACGATCCTCGCTGGGTGTTCTTGGGGGCGCCGCCTTCTGCAGAATTGAGTCAGCAACTCACGAATAATGGCATCATTCAGGTAATTCATCATTAAAGGTTAATAGGAATGACAGCGCAAGACATGGCCACGCTTGAAAAGCGGAAGGCCGGATTTAACGAGTTTTATGGCGAGCTTATGCCAGTCCTCGTGGACTTCGTAGGGAAGCTGGGAATACAGCCAGCGCACGAAGTGCTGAATCATGCTGCCCAGTTCGCGCCTTATGTAGAGCAGGCATTGCAGGACATGCTCGTGGCTGACGAGGGGGATCGTGCCTGGCTGCTAACCCGTATGGGCTATTGGGTTGGTGAATATTTTGTACAGGAATTCGGGGGCTGTTGGTTTGTAAATGACATCCCGGGATCTCGATACTTTAGTCGCTATGTGGTCGGGAAATTTGCTAAAGCCAAGGATCAGGCCATGATGATTGATCCATTCGAGATCGCAGCGAGTTACGTTGATACTCCACCGCCGAGGAGGCTTACTGCTTTGTTAGCAGCGGTAGCTGCTGAATTGGCTGTGTGATGGGATGGTATATGGCTGCTTAGTTTGCAACTTGCCCCGTTGCCCCGTCCAGATGTCCAGAAAGGTTTGGGGATCGATTGAAGCAGCGATTTTTGAAAGAAGATTGCTGCTTTGGTGGCGCCCGGACGGTGCGCACTGGAGATTTTCTCGAGAATGGTTCGAGAGTCGTGCGACATTTGCACAGACATTAGGCAGGTTCGTAGCAAAGGGCGAGCAAGGTCCTGGACGACCTGTCCACATCACCTGCTACCGCCTTCTTGCCAGCTAATGCCGCAGCCACACACCTTTCAGAAGACCACCCCAAGCTTCAAAAAGATAAGCGCGTTTCGGCCTTTTGCCCCGTCCAGATGTCCAGAAAGGTTTGGGTATCAATTGAAGCAGCGATTTTTGAAAGAAAATTGCTGCTTTAGTGGCCCCGCAACGGTGTGCACCGGGCATTCTCTTGCGAATAGTTCGAGAATCACGCGACATTTGCTTAATCATTAGGCAGCTTCGTGGTGTGGGGGAGCAAAGTCCTGGACGACCTGTCCGTATCACCTGCCACAGTCTTCTTGCCGGCTAATGCCGCAGCCACACACCTTTCAGAAGACCGTCCCAGGCTTCGAAAAGATAAGCGTATTTCGGCCTTTGCCGATGCGGGTCGATTCCGCGCCAAGCTTCCATTGGTGTCCTGCCGTTTAGATGCTGGTGCGGTCTGACCAGGTTGTACCAGAATCCGAATTCATGCATCGACAGCCGCAGTGCCGGCAAGTTGTCGACCGTCAGTTGATCGAGCGTTTCTTTTAATGTGCCGAACAGCCTTTCTATGCGGCCGTTCTGCCATGGCATGCTTGGCTGGCTGAATTGCTGTCGAATGCCAAGAAATTTCAACGTTGTCCGGAACAGAAGCGAATGGAAGATGGCTTCATTATCGGTCCTGATCGCCCGCGGCATTCCATATTGACTAATCGCGCGCAAGAGGTGGCGCAGGATGGTGACTGCGCGCTTGTCAGGCAAGGGTTGCAGGCACAGGGCTTTGCGGCTGCCATGATCAATGACGCCAAGGATGGCGTGGATCTTTCCGGCGGTATCGGCTTTGCCGGTTAGGTCGAGACCCCAAATCCTGTTGCGGGCCAGCGGTGCGGGCTGCTGCCGCTTCCATCGTTCCCGCATATCGGCGATGCGGTAGTGGTGTTGTTTGATCGTCAGAGCCACCCAGCTTTTGCTCACCGTGACACCGCGCTGGCAGCCGTGTTGGCGGTTGAAGGTGTCGGCCAGCTTTTGACAGCTTAAATCGGTGAGCGCCTTTAAGCGGATGATTTCTGCGATTGCCCAGGCTGGCTTGCGGAGGTGATGGTGGCGCGGCTTTTTACAGGCGGCGCGTGGACAATGACGCCGCACGGGCCTCGTCCACAACAGGTGCGCCACGAACCGGCAAAGGAAATGCAGCATCCAGCATAAGTGATACACGGCGACGAAAAAAGGCGCGAGTATATCGTCAAAGCGATTCCGTTTTTGCGGTGCAGGCGGCAAGCTGGCCCGAAAGTGCAGGGCGGTGACATACGACGCCGTAGGCAACCGCACCTCCGAAGTCCAGGAGCAAAACGGCCAGACCTTCCAGCGCAATGTGCTGGGCTACGACGCCGAACACCGCCTGGTCAGCGTGGACGCGGCCGATCTCGGTACTGGTGCGCAGTTCATCCGCATGGAGTTGAAGCGGCTTTGGCAACCGCAGCCGCTTCAACTCCTGGTCCAGCAGTGCCGGCGCGGGTCGTAACCAGGATGGCTACTTCTTCTACGATGCGTTGAACCGTGTAGTGCGCGCTGACGCTACAAATGCCTCCGGCGCGGTTGACGAGTCGACGACCGATTATGCCTATGACATTGACGGCAACCTGGGCAGGAAGATCCAGGGCGGCAGCGTAACGCAGGCATTCACCTACGATGCGATGAACCGTCTGGTTGCCAGCGTGATCGGTGGGCAGCAGTACATCACCCGCTACGATTCCGCCGGCCGTGTGGTGGAGGAATGGGCCAAGGTCGAGGATCTTCCTGACGTCCAGGCTGACGCCGCACCGGTAGCACCGGTCGAACCGACGAAGCCGGTCGATCTGGGGCCAAATGCACCTCAGGTAGACAAGGACCGTTACCAGGCGCTGCTCACGCAGTACAACATCGACTACACCGCCTACCAGCAAGCATTGGCCGACTACGAAGAGCAGAAGGCCGAGTATGGCGATCAGCTGTCCTTCCTGGCGCGACTGGTGAGGAGCAAGGCAAAGACTGGCTATGAACGGCATGCCATGTCGTACGATGTCGCCGGCCGCAACCTGGTGACGGAAAGCTACAACGACGACGGCAGCGTCAAGTCCCGCCAGACCAACGACAAGTTCGACGCTGCAGGCAACGTCTTGAAGAGCACCTCCTTCTCGACCGTTGGCGATGACATGAGCCAGTTCTACACCAGCACTTACGGCGCGGGTGCAACCGGTTCCGTCTTGCTGTGGTCGGAAGGCTATATGCGCGGCGAAAGCGGCAAACTTGCCGGCCGTACTGGCGCCAGTGCCAGGAGCGTCATGGTGTACAACGCCGACGGCAGGATGATTGCTGTGAACTTCGAAGAACCAGCCAGCGGCGAATGGCCGAAGTCCGGACCGAAGTCGAAGTTCTTCGTGTTCGACGCCCAGGGCAACATCCTGAAGTCGACCGAAGTCGACAAGAACGCGCCGATTCAGGAGCAATACCAGGTCATTGCCAACGGCCAGTTGCAGATGCGTTACAGCACCAACTCCGGCAGCTTCGGCGACATGTCGGACGAGCAGAAGAGCAACTTCTGGCGTGCTTACAACCTCAACGCCAGCCAGAACCCGTTGATCGACGATCCTGTGGCTCCCCCAGTGTCAAAATAGTTGTCGCTCCGATAGATCTGAGAAAATGGGGGCGATAACAGGAGTGTGAAGTGGCACGGTACGGACAGGAATTTAAGGATAAGGCGGTAGCGCGTTTGTTGCCGCCAGAGAGCGCGTCGATCAAGGATGTCGCCTTGTCGATTGGCGTGAGCGAATCGACATTGGAACGCTGGCGCAGTGAAGCGCTGGCCAATCCGACGCAACGCCGCGAATGGACGCCCGCCGCGCGGTTTGAAGCGGTGCTGGCGACGTCCATGATGGACGAGGCAAACAAAGGCGCTTGGTGCCGCAGTAATGGCGTCTATCCGCACGAGCTGGCAGTGTGCGCGAGCATGCAATCAATGCTTTAGCCGAACCTGGAGAGAAGCGCGTGACTGCGGCAGAGGCCAAGCAAGACAGGCGCCGCATCAAGGAACTGGAACGCGAGATCCGCCGCAAGGACAAGGCGTTAGCGGAGACTGCAGCTTTGCTCGTGCTATCAAAAAAAGCCGAGGCGATCTTCAGCAAGTACAAGGCCGAGGACGAATGATCGGACTCGAAGATCGCCAAGTCATGGCCCGAGATATCGCCGACGCTTGCCAGGCCGGTGCACGCCTGAGTGAGGCATGTGCCACAGTCGGCTTGAATGCGCGCACCCTGCAACGCTGGCAAGCGCACGGCGGCTTGGAAAACGGCGACCGCCGGCCGACGGCAATACGCCCTCTGCCTTCGCATGCGCTGACGGAGAACGAACGCGCTGCCGTTTTGGCCGCCGCGAACGAACCGCGTTTTGCTGACATGCCGCCGGCTCGCATCGTCCCCATGCTGGCCGACGAGGGCGTCTACTTGGCCAGCGAATCGACATTCAGTCGTATCCTGCGCGCCCATGGTCAGATTCGCCATCGCGGTCGGGCCAAAGCGCCGCGTCGGCAGCGGCCGCCGACCACACATATCGCCACTGCGCCCGGCCAGGTCTGGTGCTGGGATATGACCTATTTGCCGGCTCGGGTGGCGGGCCGCTGGTTTTACCTCTACTTGATCCTGGATCTCTACAGCCGCAAGATCATTGGCTGGGAGGTGCATGCCGAGGATGATGCCGACCATGCCAGTCACTTGGTGCGCCGCACCGCATTGGCCGAAGGCGTCGCTATGAACCGCAACAAGCCAGTGCTGCATGGCGATAACGGTGCCACACTGAAGGCGACCACGGTGTTGGCCATGCTGCATTGGCTGGGCATCAAGCCTTCTTACTCGCGCCCGCGTGTGAGCGACGACAACGCGTTCGCCGAGGCACTGTTCCGCACCGCAAAGTATCGCCCGGAATTCCCATCGGGTGGCTTCGCCGATCTGGCCGCCACGCGCGACTGGGCCGCCCGCTTTGTGCAGTGGTACAACGTCGAACATCGACACAGCGGCATTCGCTATGTCAGCCCCGCACAGCGCCATGCTGGGCAAGACAAGGCTATTCTGGCAGCGCGGCATCAGCTCTATCTGGCTGCCCAGGCGCGCCATCCGGCCCGCTGGTCGGGCAATACGCGCAACTGGGCACCTTGTGGCGCCGTTACCTTGAACCCAGAGCGCGATCACGTCGTTTCCACCAGTGCAAAGGAGAGCCATACTCAGCAAATTGCTGCTTGAATCGGGCGACAACTACCTTGACACGCGCCGGGCTGGCGGCAGCACGCCGGGCAACGGCGGCAATGTGGTGGTAGCCAACGACGGCGACACCTTGCAGACGATCGCCCAGCGGATCTACGGCGATGCTTCGCTGTGGTACAAGCTGGCAGAGGCCAACAAGATCGAACCGGGCCAGGCGCTGCACGGCGGGCAGGCGCTGATTGCGCCTGCTTACATGAGTGGCGTTTCGCTGGAGCAGGCCTATAACAACGGCAAGCTGGTTGGCAGCACCTTACCGAACCTGCCTTCGCCGCCCCCGCCCAAGTCGAAGTTCGGCTTCATCGCCAAGATTATTTCCATCATCGTATTTGTGGTGGTGTGTGTGATTACAGGCGGCAGCGGCGTCGGCATCGCCTTGGCAGCGATGTCGTCCGTGCTGGCTGAACAGCATGCGACCAATATACTGAACGGAAACTTCGATTTCAAACGCGCCGTGAAGCGCACGCTCAACCCGTTCTCCGGCAACCTGCACGACTTCACGCGGTCGTTGTATGACCCGATGGGCAATGGCGACCATGAATACATGAACTACAAGGCCGTGGCCAAGGCGGGCGCCATGGCTCTTGTGACAGCGGGCGTTGGCAGTTATGTGTCGGGCATGGTTGGCGGCGCCGTTACGCAAGGCGCAACAGCCATGGGCGTATCCAGCAGCATGGCCACGGCGATCGGCACCCAGGTCGGCATATTCGCAACTTCGACGTTGACGACCGCATTGACCAGCGAGCACTTTAGCTGGAAGGCCGTGGCTGCATCGTACATCGCGAAGAATGCTGGGAACGTTGTCGGAAGAGCGCTTGGCGAATACATCGGCGAATCCGGAACGGTCTTGGGTGGGTCCTGGGGAAAATACGCCCAGCTCGCGGTTAATTCGGCCGCGCAGAATATTTCCTACCAGGTGATCAAGAACGATCACGTGGATTGGAAGGCTGTTGGCGTGAGCACCTTGGCATCGCTTGGCAATGCACTGATCAAGAACAACGTTGGCGTTTTCGGCGGCAAGGGTTCGTTCGGCGACTATGCTGCACACGGAGTGCTCGGTGGCTATTTGTCTGAACGTCGTGGCGGTAATTTCATCGACGGGCTGGTGGAGGGTGCTGGTGACCAGATTAAGGAAGATGCCGCTAACAATCCTGGCGAGATTTTTGAGAACCTCTTTGGCTCTGCGCCAAAAAAAGGGCAAGAACCGGTGCTGGGTAAAACATTTGCAGAAGATGTTGCGGCACGTAAGCAACGAGGCATGTTCGGCGTTGACACCACACCCGACGGTATCAATGGCGCGTCCGCAGCGGCAATTTCTGGCGACGGAAATGCTGAGTCAGAGGCGCTCAAACGGTTCATGAGTTCTTACGCCAAACAACAGCTGCGAGATGATGAAAGGCATCAGGCTCGACTGGATCAGATCATCGAGCAAAAGCTCGCGGCGGCCTCATTCGAACAAAATGCTGGCCTAACGGTTATCGAGCAAAACGCGGTGTCGCTACAGGGAGTTCCGGAGCAACGGTTCGCTAATGGTGAGTTGGTCAAATTTGATGGTACTGGCACGGTTCCTATCGGGCAAGTAACGACTTCTGACTTCAAATTGCAGGGCGAAGAGAGGCTTGTGGGGGGCTCGAATGCGGCCACCTACGCAGCATTCGATGGAGCCGGTAACCTGTTTACAAACGCTTCTGACACGGGAGGGAAATACCAATTCTATGGTCGAACTGAAGGTGCAAAGGCTACGATCCAAGACGTTCTTGATAACACAACAGATCCGCAGCAGCGCCTTGAGCTACTGAAATATCGATTCGAGCGTTGGAACGTGGGGGCAGGGGAGTATGCTTCCTTGGGGCTCGAGCTCAATCCTGGCGATCCCCGCTTCACCGAGATGCAACAGCGCGCAAATGGCATGCGTGATGCAGTAGGCGCCTTCTCTCTGACGACGGTCGGCGGCGTCGCGGGGCTGATGACTGGTGGATTGGCCTTTAGCGCAGTACGCACCTTGGGCGCACCTTTGGCTACGAGTGCATGGGGAGCGATTGGCGTCACTGGTGCCGCAGGTGTTTCGGCAGGCGTTGTCGGTGATCTGACGTCCCAGGCTCTCGAGAACGTCGCCTATTTTGCCTCAGGTAAGACTATTGGCCACTTCGGCATAAATAAGACTGAGCTGGCGCTATCCGCAGGGTTCGGCCTTGCGCCGATATTGCCGTCTGTGGTCCGGCAAGGCGCTTCAGAACTTCGAGCAGCAGGACTGCCCGACTGGAACATCAAATTCGCGACGCCAACGGGAGTTCGGGGTTCCGTTACACTCGGTATAGCTGAATCGATACAGTTGGAAAGAGTGGTGACTAGCGAAGGTGGCGAACAGGTGTTGTTAGCTAACAGGGCAAATTCTGCTCGTCCTCTCGAAGAACTGATCCCTGGTGGAAGAATCCCGTCCGTAAGAGGAGGAAAATTTGATTCTTGGTACAATCAACTGACACCCGAGGAGTTCGATCAAGTTTGGGCTGTGCCGAAATACCGGGACACGATAGAGGCTCGAACTCGAAATCCTGGTGGACTGCATGAATGGCTGCCGGTTTCGGGCGTCAGCATGGAAGAGATAAAGTCCATGCGGACTCCCGTTGAGGACGTACGGGGCGTTAATCCCCAATGGATGCATGGTGGCGAGGGATCTACTACAGCACATAACGAGATTATTAACGAAGTAAAAGCATCGACGAACTTCATGGACTATAAAATGAAACTCCAGACTTGGGCAGATAGAAGGCTCTTGGGGGGACGTAATGCATTGCCGGAAGGGCTGAAAGACTAATATGAACGAAAGTAATCTCTATACTAGAATTACGGCCGGCACTGGGATATTGTTCGGAAGATCAACTGATCAACGCGTATTGTCCGGCATGTTCAATCGCTATCGGCCCGACGGCCAAGGACTAGAGAGTCTGCTTGGTAACAACAACGATGTCGAAAGAGAAGTACTCGCTAGAATTAGAAGGGTATTTGATGCAGCGTCTTCAGGATGGGACCCTTGTGACTTGTACTTCGTTGTCAGGCAACCTACACCCGTCAATGAAATGAAGGCAATTCAGCTTGCGGAGACTTTTTTGAATGGGCTCAAGAATTTTGCAGATTTTCTTGGCGACGCGGAATTGCGCGATGCCCTTGAGGGCCGTCGGATAACATTGCAAGCACCTAAGGGTCAAGAAGTTGACGAAGACACACCAACAATGGTGTACGAGTGTTTAACGGATTTCCTAGCTGAACAACAGCCTGCGCAGAATGATCTTTTCGCTCTCAAGGAAGCAATTTATTCTATGGCCAATGATTATTTTTTGATGGCATTTATCCTTTGGCCGGCGATGAAGATCACCGGCCCAGCAAGCAATGCATTCGACGGGTATTATGAGTTGTGGCGTTGTGGCATTGGTCTGAAGTACTTTGCCGCTGGGGACGTAGCCGTTACGCTTCCCTTCAAAAGACTTTGAGTTTTTGCACATTCTAGGTGCCAGTCCAGATGCCCAGAAAGGTTTAGGTATCGATTGAAGCAGCGATTTTGGAAAGGAGATTGCTGCTTTAGTGGCGCCGCAACGGTTTGCGCTGGACATTTTCTTGGGATTAGTGTTTTGCGCCGCACTTTCGTCGTAGCGTCAGCTAAATTATCGTCAAGCGATTTCGGCAAGATTGGCGGCGTTTTTCCACTTTGACGTCGTAGAATGTTCCCCGCTTGGTCACGCTTAGATCGTATCGTCTGCCGCTTTGGCATCGTAGCTGCGTTGAAAAAAAATGGCGACCCGAAGCCACCACGCTACGATATGCGCTGCTGGCCCCCATCATCTTCAATGGATTTTCGCTGCGTGATGGCGTCGGCAGGATGCACTACGTCTTCTCCCCGCTGCGCGCTTGCTGCTGCTTGAGTAACGCTTCGTGCGCTCGCAAGTGCGGTTGCTGCAGCGCCGCGTTGACGTCGGTGACGGTGCAAATATGCTGTCGATCCATATTGGACGATTCCGCACCAGGCTTCTATTAAGGTAAATCCGCTAGAATGCCCGCGCGGCCATCAGCCGCGCCCAATGGACAATCCACAAGACAAAGACATGACTAAATCCATCACCTTCGTAGCGTCCACCCTCGCGGCCAGCATTGCGCTGGCGCTGGCTCCGGCCCACGCAGCAGGCGTCAAAGGCGGCAAGGCAATGCAGCCGATTGTGCAAGAGGCGCCGCTGCGCGCCCATTTGGCGTTCCTTTCCAGCGACCTGCTGGAAGGCCGCGGCACCGGCCAGCGCGGCGGCGACCTGACCGTCGCTTACCTGGAAAACCAGGCCCTGGCCGTGGGCCTGAAGCCGGTTGACGGCGTCACCTACCGCCAGCTGGTGAAGATCGCCGGCGTGAAGACCGATGCGGCGGCTTCCAACCTGCGACTGGAAGTGAATGGCGTGGCGCTGCCTGCCAGCTTCGGCAAGGATTGGGTCTATGCTCCGGGCGATGCGAAGGCTGCGCACAGCTTCAATGCCGACCTGGTGTTCGTCGGCTACGGCATCACCGCTTCGGAGGAGGGCTGGGACGACTACAAGGGCCAGGACGTGAAGGGCAAGGTCATCGTCATGATGGTCAACGACCCGATGCCAACGGCCGAAGCGCCGAACCGCTTCGGCGGCAAGGCCCTGACTTACTACGGCCGCTGGACCTATAAATTCGAAGAAGCCAAGCGCAAGGGCGCGATCGGCGCGCTGCTGATCCACACCGATGCTTCGGCTTCGTATGGCTACAGCGTGGTGAAAAACAGCTGGGACGGCGTGGAACGTTTCCAGCTTGCGCAAGGCACGCCGGGCACCGAGTTGCAAGGCTGGATAACCAACGATACTGCGCTGGCGTTGTTCAAGGCTGCAGGCCTGGACCTGGACCAGTTGCGTGCGGCCGCTGAACGTAAGGACTTCCAGCCGGTGGCGCTGAAGGCCAGGCTGGTGGGCGACATGAAGGCTGAAGTGCGCAATGTCGAACAGTTCAATGTGGCGGGCGTGGTACCGGGCACCGATCCGAAACTGAAGGATGAAGTGGTGATCTACTCGGCTCATTGGGACCACCTGGGCAAGCAGGGCACGAGCGGTGACACCATCTACAACGGTGCAGTCGACAATGCCTCCGGCAGTGCGGCCTTGCTGGCGATGGCGCAGGAGGCGGTGAAGTCGCCTGCCAAGCGTAGCCAGATGTTCCTGTGGGTGGCGGCGGAAGAGCAGGGCTTGCTCGGTAGCGCAGCGTATGCTGAATCGCCACTGTGGCCGTTGGCGAAAACGGCTGCGAACCTGAACCTCGATTCCCTGAACTGGATCGGCACTACGCGCGATATCGGCACCGCTGGGAGTGAGCGCACGGACTTGGGCAAGATGGCGGAAGCCGCCGCCAAGGGCATGAAAATGGTGATCGCGAAAGAGAAGCCGGACCTGGCGGGCGGTTACTTCCGTTCCGACCACTTCAGCTTTGCCAAGGCGGGTGTGCCGGCATTCTCCATCACCTCGGGCAGCGATTACCTGGGCGACAAGGAGAAGGCGGAGCAGATGCGTGCAGCGTACCGCAAGAGCTATCATCAGGTCAGCGACGAATATGATCCTAACTGGTCGATGGCTGGCATGACGCAGATGGCGCAGTTCACCCTGAACCTGGGGCGTATCGTGGCCGATGCGCCGAAGATGCCGGAGTGGAAAGCTGGCGACGCTTTCGGCAAAGCGCGCGCCAAATAGGAAGATTTAATCAAGACCTCACCTGAGGGTGTCTGTCAGGTGAGGTAAACGAAAAGGAACAGTTTTGAGCGACGCCGTATCTTACTGGGCCCCGATATGCGGGCTGGTTGCACAGCTTCGTTGCTGGATTCGCGTTGCATCGACATCCGGCCTCTCAACCGAAGAGGGGGATTGGGGGCAACTTCTGACGATACCTGTAGATGGCTACCTTGAAGGGCCAAATGGGCCATATCCCTTCCGCGATGTTCAATGGATCGAGTTATCAACGAATCGCATCAAAAGCGGCATGGCAGGCCATCCACTTCAATTCGTTGATATTAAAGACCAGATTCTTGAGCAGTTGCTGAACACGCGAGTCACATGGGAAATTCGTGAGTCCATATGGTCGGTACCGCGAATTTTTGAAGATCAGCCAGTGCAGGTTGTTCGAATCGTGAACCCAGTTAGCCCTGCGATGGCGCCGTGACGGGCCAAGAGCGGGTATTCGGTAGAATTCCAACTTAGTAGCTCGCTGCCGAGATCGGTCGGCACAGGCGTGCTTCGGGGCTGCGGGCGCCTACGGCGCGCCGATTTCTCTATTTCTCCTTCTCTTTCTCCCCCTTCTCTTTATCGTGATGCCATTTGATGGCGAAGAACATGCCCGTGCCGAACACGAGAACCTTGAACGTAACTAAGACAACTGGAATCCATTCCATCTTTTTTGCGTATTTGCGAATGCTGATCAGAGAGGAGAGAGTGCCAGCGATTGCTGCACGACCTGAGGCATACTACCCAAAAGCAATTTCCATACATTGAGACAAAATGTCCCAGTTGAAATCCATGCAAGATGAAAATTCGCCGATCTGGATGCCGCGCTTGGCTGTGCATGGCGGGCCGCGTTTTTTACAGATCGCGGATGCGTTGCAGGCAGCGGTAGAAGGCGGTTCGCTGAAACCGGGAGACCGCCTGCCTCCGCAGCGCCAATTGGCAGCACAGCTGGACGTCGACCTGACGACGATCACGCGCGCATACGACGAAGCCAGGCGCCGCCACTTGTTGGAGGGCCGCGGCGCTCGAGGCACCTATGTCGCGGCGCCGAAAGTTGAATTGGACTCCATCCTCGACCTGAGCATGAATACCCCGCCGCCGCCGGATGGCGTGGACTTTGACGACATGTTGAAACAGGGTTTGTCGCAAGTATTGATGAGGGCAGATAGTGAATTGCTGATGACTTACCACTTGGCCGGGGGGAAGCAACTCCGACCGCAAGGCTGGAGCCAAGTGGCTCGAACCGATGTTTGGACATCCGGATGCACGACAGCTAGTTGTCTGCCCGGGGGCGCAAGCGGCGATCGCCGCATTGATCCTTGCGCTGACGGAGCCTGGCGACGTTATCCTGGCAGAGCCAATGAGTTATCCCGGCTTGCGTGCCGCCGCGGCCCAATTCGGCCGGCGCATCATTGCGGTGGAAGCGGACAAGCACGGGATGGTGCCTGGGATGCTTGAGGAGGCGTGCCGCCAGCACAAGCCTGGGCTGGTGTACCTCAATCCGACTTTACAGAACCCGACCGCCGTCACTATTCCGGAACGCCGGCGCAAGGAGCTCGCCACCATCGCGAAGCGCTGCAATGTGCGCATCGTCGAGGACGATCCCTACTGGCTCCTTGCAGATAGCCCGCCACCGCCTATTGCCACATTTGCACCGGAACAGGTGTACTACATCTCAACCCTGTCGAAATGCCTGACGCCCGGCTTGCGTGTCGCCTTCGTGCTAATACGCGACCCGCACGAACGCGAACGTTTCCTGGTCGCGCTTAGATCATTTGCGCTGATGGTCGCTCCTCTGACGGCGGCACTGGCCACTCAGTGGATACTTTCCGGTTCGGCAGACGGATTGCTGGAAGGTGTGAGCAAGGAGGCGCGCCTGCGCCACTTGATGGCTCGGGATCTCCTGGCCGGGCGGTACAGCGGCGCAGGGGATGGCCTGCATGTATGGTTCGAGTTGCCGGCGTACTGGAACCCCTCGCAGCTTGTGCGTGCAGCCGAGAGCGAGGGCATTGCAGTCACGCCTGCAGAGGCATTTGCAATCGGCACCGGCTCTGTGAATGCAATCCGGATCTGTTTGGGTAGCATCAAGGATCGCGGGCGCTTGCAGGCCGGTCTTCAAAAGCTGTCGCACCTGCTTGCACGGCGGCCCGAAGTCTTACGCGCCGGCTGACAGCCGCCGCGTTGCCGCACTGCGGCGTTCTTCGTTCTTCAGGGTTTCGCGCATGGTCTGCTTGACGAAATCCAGGTGGTGGTGGGCAGCGTGTTCCGCCATATCCATCCTTCGTTCCCGTACCGCTTCCCAGATCGCGCGGTGCTGCACCTGAAGCTGCGCCCACAGTTCCGGGCGAGCCGTCAGGTATTCCAGGTTGCTCTGCACGTGGCCTTCCATCACCTTGTGTAGGCTGGAGCTCAAATGCCCGATCAGCACATTGTGCGAGGCCTCTGCAATCGCCTGGTGGAATTCCACGTCGGTCTTGATGCATTGCTCGAGGTCCTGCGTCGCCAACGCTCGCTCCAGTGACTCATGACATGCGCGGATGCGTTCGAAATCCTCTTCCGTTCCGCGCTCCGCCGCCAGTTGCGCGGCCTGGCCTTCCAGCATGTAGCGGAATTCGAGCATGTCGCCGTGGATATCCGGATGGTCTTTCAGCATCTGCTGCCACGGGTCGGTGAATGCCGCTTGCATCGAGTCGGTCACGAAAGTTCCGCCGCCGTGGCGCGTGATCAGCAGCCCCTTGGCCACCAGCGATTGCAGGGCGCCGCGCAGGGAGGGACGCGACACGCCCAGTTCCACTGCCAGTTCGCGCTCGGACGGTAGGCGGTCGCCAGGCTTCAGCGAACCTTCGAGGATACGGGTTTCCAGTTCAGTGGCGACGACATCGGACAGGCGTGGGGCGGATGGCATGGCGGCTCGCAGCTTAATGGTCAGACGGCCGGATGCTACCACAATTGACCTTTTGTCGCGCCGTGCTCTATATTGCAATGCATGATTGATTTCCTGATACTCCTGTCCGCAGCTGCGGCGACGCCTGACAGTATTGGCTACCCCAGCGCCGCAGCAGCATTGGAGACCCTGAAAGCACGCAGCGACGTGGCGATCACGGAGGAGGGCGGCTGGACTGTCGCAGACGATAAAGCGAGCCATACGTTGTGGTCCTTCACCCGGGCCGGGCATCCTGCCCATCCTGCGGCAGTCCGGCGCACGGTGGTTGTGGAAAACGGCCAGGCATCGATCAGGATGAATGCACTATGCCAGGCAAAGCGCGAAGCCTGTGACAGCATGCTGGAAGAATTCCGCCGCATGAACGCGGCGCTTCAGCAGTCCCTGGCGCCACCAAAGGCTGTGAGTGCGACGCCAGCATGGCAACCGACAGCCTCCCAGAAAACCCGCGTCGAGGCGCTGAGCAAGGCCTACTTTACGGAGAAGGATGCGGCGCGCTATGCCGAGGCATGGGCGCGCCTTGGCGCCGGCTTGCGGCAGCAGTGGACGTTTGAGGAATGGCGCGATGCCATGGCGGCGAGCGCTGCACGGGCAGGCAGTGTGCAACAGCGTGACCTGAAGAAAGTTACGATCTATCGCAGCTCGCAAAGCGGCGCGCCTGGCACCTATGCAGCGGTGGATTTCACGGGCCGTTTCACCAATGCCGAGACCTACTGCGGCTACCTGGTCTGGAGCGAGCAGGCGGACGGCAGTTTCCTCCTGATGCGGGAGGAAGAGAACTATATTTACAACGAAACCGCGGCGCGGCTGACGGCCGAACAACGCTTGAAAATGAAGGGAGTGTTTCGCTGCGCGGAGTAATAGCGGCCCATTACCTGGCCGCTTGCGCACGCAGGGCTTCCAGCGTGCGCGGGAGGCTGCGCTTGCTCATCATCTCGACGATCCAGCCGAAGCCGTATGGCACCGGTCCCGGGTCGGCATAGACATGATATTCAACCAGCGTCTTGCCGCTTTCGCCGGGGATCGGCGTGAATAGCCAGTAGCCGGCGGTGTCGGCAATGGTGTCTGCGGGCGCAAGGCCGGTTGGCACCAGCTGCCATGCGAGTTTGCATTGGGTGGCGTCGGGCTGCTGTTGCTGCTCCAGTCGCAGGCGGTACTTCTTTTGCTGTCCCAGTGGCAGGTCGAGTGTCATGTCGACCAGGACGTAGCCGTCTCCTTCGCCAACCGGCAGCGCGCTCTTTGTATTGGGCATGTAAGAGGAATAGGCGGCGTAGTCCTGAACCATCGCGCACAGGCGCGGGACGGGAGCTGCGACCAGCGTCCAGGCAGTGAAGGCTTTGCCGGGCAGGCCGTGACTTGGAGCCTCAGCCACATGGACAATATTGCCCGACAGGGCGGACACCGCAGGTGCCAGAGGCTCTGCGCCTGTTGCCGCCATCGCGGGCAGGGCGACAGCCAGGGCCAGCCAAGGCGCGCGATGCAGGCGCTTTGCGACGGGGCGGACGGCGCGGTTCATCGCTTGAGCGCCATCGTGATGACGGTACCGGTCAGGTCGATGCCCCTGATCGAGATGCTGCCGAAGCTCGGTCCACTGCCCGCGGCGCCATGCACGCGGATGTTGTTGAAATTGATTTCTCCGATCGTGGTCGGAAGGTTCAGCGACAAGGAGCCGTCGGGATTCACGGTGGTCGCCGCGCGGTTCGGCGCGTACACCACGTTATTCACGCTGACATCGGAGTCAATCATGCCAAGCACCGGATTCACCAGCTTGGCCAGGTCTCCGCTCACTTCCACGCCGTTACGTTTCAACTGATCGCGTACCTGGCGCACCAGGTCTTCATCAAGCCCTTGGGCTGTCACGGCGTCGAGTTCACTTTCCGCCAGTGCCGCAAACGAGCCCTCGCGGGGCACGATTGCAGCCGGGGCGCTGATGGTGACGGGGGCTGTAGCCAGCGTTTCGGCGGCATACGCCTCCAGTGGAGCGAAAATCGCCCCGATCAGCGCCGCCGCCATGCGCACGCGGCGCTGCTTGCGCAGGATGTCCTGCACATGCTGGTGCGTGACAAGCTCCCACTCGGCGAAAATTTCGCCGAGCCGCTGGCCGGTTTGCCGCTGATGTTCGATCGCGCTCTGAAGCTGTTCTTCGGTGACCAGCTTGTGCTTGACCAGCAATTGGCCAAACAGTTGCGCAGGATGCTCCGGTTTATACCATGCCATGTTTTTCTCCGTGATTGGCCAGGTCGGAAGGCGTCATGCCGAACCAGCGCTTGCAGGCCCTGTAGAATGCGCTCGGTTCGGAAAAGCCCAGTTGGAAGCTGAGCATCTTCAGCGACAGTTCGCCAGCTTCAAGCGATTGCCGCGCCAGCGCGCGCCGGGTGTCGTCGACCACATTGGAAAAGCTGGTGCCTTCCTCGGCCAGGCGGCGCTGCAAGGTGCGCTCGCTCATGGCCAGCAAGCCGGCGACGGCGTCGCGATGCGGCGGCCCTTTCGGCAGCAGCGAGGCGAGGATCTCTTGCACACGGGCTGTGAATGCAGGCGGCTGCGCTTCGGCCAGTTGGGCCAGGATAGGCTTGGGGCCGGGCAGCGGCATGCCGCCGTTGGGCAGCGCCGCCACCATGTCCGCGTCGGAAAACTCCATCACATTGTGCGGCCGGTTGAAATACACCGGGCAGCCGAAGGTATTTTCGAAGAATGCCGAATTGGCCGGTTCCGGGAAGGCGTATTCCACCTTCACCGGCACGGCGTCGTCGCGGCCGGAGGCACAGCGCAGGGTGCGCAGCAGCACGCACCAGACGAAGTCGTAGCGCTGGCGCGGCACCACGCGCTGCAGGCCGGGCAGCAGGATACCGACGCGCGTATGGCCGTGACAGCGCTCGATCGTGCTTTGCACGGTCGGCGACAACAGCATGATGTGCCCCATCACGCCCAGCCAGCCCAGGCGATGCGGGGTAGAGACTTTCAGGCCGATCAGCGGATCGCCCGAATGTTCAACCACCAGCTCCCACAGGTGGCTGAGTTTATCCGACAGCGTCAGCGCGTCGCAGGCCAGGCCATCGCCTTCATTCAGGCCAGCTTGCTCGAACAGCGCTTCCGCTTCAACGCCGGAATGGGAAAGGCGCGATTTCACACCGCGCACCAGGTGAAGAGCCGAGGAATAGCTCATGGCCTGTTCTCCCGGTCAGGGCGACACCGCACTACGAAGGCGCATGCCGATGCGCTGCTGCAGTTCCTGCAGCTTGGGATCCATCACGGCACGCGTATCGGCGGCAACCCCTTCGCCCAGCTTCTTCTGCAGCTCGGGCACCATGCCTTCGAACTTTTTCTTCACCGGCGATTCGAGAATGGTGATGATCTGGCGCAGTTCCTCCTCCGTGAAGCGTTCGGCCAGCATCGGGGCCACCGTGGTGCCGACCAGTTTCTGCGCGCTGGCCTGCGCCAGCGGCTTGTTCTCGTCCATGAACTGGCGGGCATCGGCCACGATCTCCTTCAGCGCGGCATCGCGCTTTTCCGGCGATACGCGGCCCTGCAGCACGGCGCGCGCCTGCTGCACCGCATCGCCTACCGGCGCCTGCAGCATCGATTCCCCGATGGTTTCCGGGTGCCAGAGCTGCAGCACGCGGTTGACCAGCTCCTGTTTCGCGGCCGGTACCGGCGCCGCATGCACCGTGCCCCCGATGGCCAGGGCGGCGATCATTGTCGCGAGTTTTTTCATCTCAAACGCTCCTAGAAATGTTCAACAAGACTGAATCCGGCGTACCGGACCTTGATATCGCCAGCCACGTCCTGGCCGGCATATGGGTTGTAAATGATGTTGAGGAATTTGCTGCTGTTCATGTTGTCCGACGATTCGGCCGGCGCATTGAACTTGCCCGTCATGTAGGAGGCGGCCAGGTTCAGCTCATACTTCTTGCTGAGACGCCAGTTCAGGCCCACGCTATACAGCTTGGTATCCGGCAGCGGCGCGATCAGGTCGATCTTGTTGGCCGGGACCGAGGTCTTGCGCGGTTCGTAGCCCAGGCGCAGCGCCACGCCTTCGAACGGGAACAACTGCAGGCCGTAGCCCATATTCAGCACGCTCTTGTAGCCGCGCGGGATCTTCAGCTTGGTCGAATCCGGAACGCCGTACAGGCGCGCCACTTCCAGCAGCTTGATGCTCTGGTCGAATTCGAACACCAGCTGGTTCCAGTCGCTCCAGCGCGCGTAGCTGGCGTCCACGTTCAGCTGCACGTAGCGCACCGGCTTGAATTTGACGCCGACCTGCAGGTGCGCAGGGAAGGGGATGCTGGCCGACATGTAGCCGTGCTGGACTTCCGGGATCGACTGCGGCAGGCCGAGGATGGCGCCTGCCACGGGGCCGAACAGGCTGGAATTGAGGCCTTTAACGAAATTGCGCAGCATCGGCTCGGTCTCGAAGGTGTAATGCCCGGTATAGCGGGTCTTCGAGCCGCCCTGGTAGACCGCGCCCAGCGCGAACCACGGCTGCGGTTCCCACAGCACGCCCAGGTTCAGCGTCGGGTCGACCGGCGAGGTCATTTCCAGCCGCATCGCCGCAGCCTTCTTGAACGGATTGACCATGCCGGCCTTGCCGCCGCCGCACAGGCCGAAGCCGAAGGTGTCGATGATGTTGCCGCCTTCTTCCGGGCACCAGCCTTCCTGCAGCTTGCCGAAGATGCCCAGCAACTGGTTGGGGAAGCGCATATGCGTATCGACCACGAAGGCCGAGTGCGCGATCGGCACGGCGGCGCCGAAGCGCAGCGTGTCCGAATACTTGTAGCCGACGGCTGGCGAGGCCCACACCAGCCTTTGCAACTGGATCTGGCGCCCGTCGAAGCGGCCCGGGTCTTCCGGGTCCTTGGTGCGGTCAAGGCTGATCGCCTGCGCCATGTAGGAATTGGTGGCGAAAGTCCACGGCGAGCCCGGATTATTCCAGGCGAAGCCGAAAGTCGGCACCACCACCCCGGGCAAGCGCCAGCCCGGCATGCCGTAAGTCGGCACATACATCGCTTGCCGCATCGGCCCGGTGTGGGTGCCGCTGAGCGGATCGTCCTTCCATCCGCCGATATCGAAGCCGGCCGGCGCCGAGAAGCCGGCGCGGGCGCGGATCGAGGCGCCGAACGCCGTGTGCTGCATGCTGTCGCCCTGCAGGCGCGCCAGTCCTGCAGGATTGAAGTGCACCGAGTCGATGCCGGGCGGGTCTGCCGTCACGGCGTTCCCGAGCGACATGGCCACCACGCTGGTGGTCAGGTTTTCCACCAGCGCGGCATGCGCGGGCAGAACGTGGGCAAGCGCTGCGGCACATGCCGCCAGGCGGAGCGGGGCTCGCATTGCTGCCTCGTCAGAATGCCAGCGGCAGGTTCAGGCCCACCGAGAAGTTAGGCGAGTCGCTGGTCAGGCCGATGCCAACCGACATATTGACGGTGTTCTTCGGCGACATGCGGTAGCCCATGCCGAAGTTCAGGATGGCCGAGGTTTGCGTATTGGTGCGCACGTTCAGGCCGTCGGCAAAACGCAACTTCGCGCCCTGCGAGATCGCGCCCTGGAAGGACATCGTTGTAGAAATGCCATACGACAGGGCATAGGCGAAGCCCATGCCGAAGCCGAACTGTGTGCCCGGCGCCACACGCGTCAGCACGCGGGTGCCGTTGGCCTGGTGCAGGCCGGTAGCCTGGCTGCTGGCGGTCAGCGACAGGGAGCCGAACAGCGCCACCGGATCGACGATGCGGTTGACGTTCATGCCCAGCGACAGCGAAGCGACACCGCTGCCGGTTGCTTCGCCGCTGCCGGCGATGATCTTGAACGGGCTGCGCCCGGTGGGCAGGCGCAGGTTGCTGGTGGCGGTGAAGTTGGCGCGGTCGCGCCGTGCTTCCCACGGCTGGTAGCGGGCGCCGATGGCGATGTCGCCCAGCGAGAATGAGGTGTTGTTGCCGTTGCGCGACTCGGCGAACTTGCCGATCACGGGCAGGGTCACGTTGGCGGTCAGGTTGTCCCACACGCCGTAGTCGACCGACAAGGTGTTGGTGACCACGTGGGCCGATACGTTCTCGATTTCGAACAGGGTCAGGCCGTCGGCCGCGATGTCGGTGACGATTTTTTCCTGGCCGATGTAGGTGTAGTTCAGGTCATAGGTGTATTGCGATTTGCCTTTGCGGATCAGGGAATACTGCTTATCGACTGCGGTAAGGGTTTCCTTCAGCAGGGCGCTCTGGTCGCCTTCGCCTTCCTTCTTCGCCAGCGCGTCGCGTGCGGCGGCGGTGGTGTTGGCTGCCGTGCTTTCCTGCGCGCCGGCGGTCGAATGCACCAGCAGGGCGGTGGCAAGCATGAATGGCAGGTACTGATATTTCATTCGCGTTTCCTTATTGACGGTGCATCCAGGTGCGGGCCGGGCCGGAGTTGACGGCACGTTCCAGCAGTTGCGTGGTGTTGTTGAAGGGATCGAGCTGGCCATGGTTGGTGACGCGGTCCATGTCGACCACGCCCAGTTCCTGGTCATTCAGCGCCAGTTGTGCCGGCGCTTTCTGTCCGGCCGGCGCGGACAGGATGAATAGGGTGTTCTTGTCCCACAGCGTGGCAAATTCCTCTACCGAGAAGGCCAGGTTGCCGGCGGAGGGATCGGCGATGAAGACCACGCCATTGCGAATGCCGCGCAAGACCACGAAGTGCTTGGCGCCGGCATAGTCGATCGGCACGATGGCCGGTTCTTCCAGCGTCAGCAGGTCTTTTACTTCGGCCTTGTAGCCGGCGGCGGGCACGTTGAGCGAAGCGGCGTAGCGCTTCATGTCCAGCAGCGAAAAGCCGCGGCGCTCGATGATCTTTTCCTTCTCGCCCTTTTCCAGCATGCCTTCCATGGCTTGCTGCTCGGTGACGTCGAGGCCGAGGTGGAACTTGAGGATGGTGACCAGGGCCGCCGAACCGCAGCTGTAGTCATAGGCCTGGCGCACGATGTGGCGGTACTTGAGTTCGGAGAACGGCTCCATGCTCACGGCCTGCGAATAGCTGCCGCCGCCCAGCATGGTTTGCGGCATCTCGTACTGGCCTTTGGGACGCTCCTGCACCTCGTGGCGGGAGAGGGCGGCGGAACCGCCAATCAGGGCGGCCAGGACCCCCATCAACAGCATCAGCATGGCAGCTCCCGATCGTTGGGGTAAGCGCTGCCCTTGCGCGTCGCGCGCGCGTCGAATCCTGCTCCCATGGCGTCTCCAATGTAATTTGGACGAACGTTCGTCCTTGCTCTTTTGTTATTTATTTACGCACGTTTCGTGGCTTGCACGATGCATAAAAATTAGATGCACACCTCTACTTCGCACCCGAAAACTTATGCTAAAGCGAGCAACATGCGCACAACAGCGCTCTTCCTCTGTGTGGCTCCCCAGGACAATTGTTTGGCCTGTGCGGTCAGTGTGAAACGCTAGACCCTGTGCGGCGGCGCCACCTATCATAAATTTAATTAATATTCGAACAATATTAAGACGGCGCTTCGCCAACCCGGGCTTACCAGGCCAGGGGCCGGCAAGGAGGCGCAACAGGTGCAGCAAGCAAACCAAATTATTCTTATTCGAACGGAGATCAACGATATGAAACGCATTACCACCGCTGTAGCAATCGCCCTGTCCACCCTGGCCCTGTCCGCATCCGCAATGACCCCGATCAAAGACGCAGAACTGAGCGCAGTTACCGGCCAGGACGGCGTGTCGATCGGCGCCAACCTGAACGTCAAAGTCGAATCCTTCGTCTACACCGACACCGACGCTCTGGATGCCAACGGCCTGGGCGGCGGTTCGGTGAGCTTCAACGGCATCAAGGTCAATGGCCTGATCGCTGCCACCATCGACATCCTGTCGCGTAACTCCTTCCTGCAGGCTGCCGGCGCTGCCGGCGTGACCAACCCAGGCACCTTCTACAACCCGGCAACCGGCGGCGACGTGGTGCAGATCGCGATCCCGGCCGACGTGCAAGTGGCAGCAGGCAAACTGCTGAACATCTCCGTTGACGCAATCAAGATGGGCGGCAGCAATGCTTCCTACGGTTCGATGGCCATGAACCAGCTCGACCTGCGCGGCACCCAAGTGTGGATCTGGGCACACTGATCGCAATAGCGGCCGTGGGAGCGGCCGCTTTGCGAAGTTCCTGATGATGGAATCCCGTCTCTTTGCGGCCGCCCTCGCGGCCGCCTTTTTCTGCGCACCGGCTTCTGCGCAACTGCGGCCCATGAGCGACGACGACCTGTCGCGCGCGCGCGGGCAGGGCTTGCTGGCAGTGAGCAACAGCACGCTTGGCGGCTTCGATTTCACGCGCATCGCGCTGGACGCGGACGTGGAAATGAATGCGAGCTTGCGTAACATTCGCCTTGGCGATTACCGCTTTCCTTCGCGTGAGGGGACGGGCGCCGATATCGACATGCCGGCCCTGCAGTTCGGGCAGAACGGCAGCAAGGTTTCGATCACCAATCCGTATTTCGAAGTCGTGTACCGCAACACGGGCGATGCCAATGCGCCACGCGAAGTGGTGGGCATGCGCATGGGCTTCGACAGCATAAAGGGCGACGTGGGCCTGAAGGTGAACGGCCTTTCCGGTTCGCTGCTGGTCAGCGGCGTGGACGCGAACGGCCAGCCGGCTACAATCGATTCGCATACCGATGCCGGCGGCGGCAAGCGCTGGGATGGCGCCAGCTCCCTGGCCGGCGTGCGCGCAGGCGACGCTTCGGGGCCGAGCCGCGATTTCTGGATTTCCGTGCTGAAGTCGGGCGTGCAGTTCCAGGCGCCGAGCGGCACCACGCAGATGCCTGATGCCGCGCAGTCGGGCGTCTGGCTCAATTGGCGCGACAAGCTGGTGTCGCTCACCAACCTGCCCGCGGCGCAAGTCCCGGCGCCCGTGGCCCCTGCAGTGACGCTGGCTGCGCCAACCGTGTCGGTGGGGCGCTGATGCAGCGTGCACGCCGCTCCTCGCTGGCTGCAGCCCCCGCGGCCACTGCCAGGGCCGCGCTTGTATGCTGGGCGCTGGTGCCTGCGCTGGTGCTGGCTGACGGCCTGCGCCCGCTGAACGACAGCGCGCTGTCGGACGTGCGGGGGCGCGATGGCGTCAGCTTCGACCTGAACGGCTTTTCCATGAATGGCGACATGCGCGTGACCTATACGCGTCCGGACGGCGCCAGCATCTGGGCCGGCAACCCCAGCGCATCGCGCAGCGACAGTGCGACGCCGTTCTCCGATCCCTACCGCTTCGACATCGTGCGCAGCACCAATGGCCTGGCCGACGTCGCGCAGTTCTCCTTGCCGCAAAATGCCAACGGCGAACAGAAATGGCAGCTTGCCTTCGACTTTGGCGTGAATGCCGACGGCATCGACCGCGATGGCGGTTCCATCGTGGCAAGCGACCTGGCCTTGTATGGCGGCGGCTGGCAATTCTCCACGCCACGCACGCAGGACGGCCTTGCCCTTGGCGTAGCGATGCGCATGGACATCGGACAGTGGGCAATGCGCCCGAACGGCCGCGCCAATACGTTGGGCCAAATGGCGCTGGATAACATCCGCATCGGCGCCACCGACGAAAACGGCAACTTCACCGGCCAGCCCTGGATGATTGCCGACGTTGCGCGCCAGCCCGCCCTGGTCAATGCCCTGGCTGACGAGAACGGCCCGCGCCTGCACATCGGCATCGGCGCGCCGGATGCGCAGTACGGCACCGGCCAGGCAGCCAGCGGGGGCATTGAAATCGGCAAGATCAGCTTCACCTCGCCCAGCGGCAACGTGGACCTGGGTTCTTCCCGCATCGGCAATATCCAGATCAACTACCTCGATATCAAATTCCGCCAATGACGAGACTTGCCCCGCTATTGCTGCTGGTCCCGGCCTTGCTGCAGGCCGCACCCTCCCGTCCGCTCGACGACAGCGAGCTTTCCGGCGTCAGCGCCCGCGACGGCATCAGCTTTGCCGCCCATGTGGTAGTGAACGATCCGACCCTGGTTGGCGCCGTGACCGACAGCCGCCTGTCGCTGGGCTTCCACGATGGCGGCCAGCCGCGCTACATCGTGCTGCGCAATGTGCGCGGCACGGTCGACATGTTTGCCATCGGCCTGAACGTACAAGCCCGCCCCGACGGCAGCGGCGATTACATCGCCATCACGCTGCCGTCGCAAATGCGCTACACAAACTTCGGCTTCGAATCAATGAGCGTGCAGAACGACCCCAACGCCGCCGTCACCGGCAACCTTGGCAGCGTCAATATCAACGGCAACCTGCAGATGCAGGGCGAGTTCCGCATGTGGGCGCATTAATCGCGGCGCTCGGTCGCGAACAGCAGTAGCGCCAGCAAGGGAAACAGCAGCCCCGCCACCAGCACGCCGTTCCAGCCGTAGCGGGCCCAGGTCCAGCCGCCAAGCCACGAGCCGAAGGCTCCGCCGGCGAAGAATATCGAGATATACAGGCCATTCAGGCGGCTGCGCATTTCCGCGCCCAGTGCGAAGATGGCGCGCTGGCCGACGACCAGGTTGCCCGAAGCGCCCATGTCCAGCACGATCCCGCACAATACCAGCAGCACCAGCGTGAACTCTCGGCCGCCATGCAGCAGGAGCGGCGCGCCAAAAGCTGCCGCAGCGGCCAGCAGCGCCATCAGGGTGGTCGAGCGGCTCTTGCCCTGGTCGGCGCGCCGGCCGGCGATCGGCGAGGCGATCGCACCTGCCACGCCAAGCAGCGCAAAGATTGCGATGCCGGTTTGCGAAAGGTTGAAGGCGGGGCTGGCCAGCACCAGCGGCACCGTGGTCCAGAACAGGCTGAAGGCGGCGAACATGCAGGCCTGGTAGGCCGCGCGCCGGCGCAGCACAGGCGTGGTGCGCAGCAGCGTCCACATGGAGGCTAGCAATCCGCCGTAGCGGTAGCCGCCCTCCGGCCGGCGCTGCGGCAAGCGTAGTTGCAGCACCACGGCCAGCACCGCGATGGCAGCAGTGGAGATGAAGAAGATTGCATGCCAACCCAGCGCGTCGGTCACCAGGCTTGATACCGGCCGCGCCAGCATGATCCCCAGCAGCAGCCCGCTCATTACCGTGCCCACCGTCTGGCCACGATGTTCCGGCGCCGACAGGTGGGCGGCAAACGGCACCAGAACCTGCGCTGCCGCCGAACATAGCCCGATGAAGAAGGCCGCCGCGAGGAAGGTGGCGGCATTGCCGGCCATCGCTGCGCCGAGCAGCGCCAGCGAGGTTGCGCCCAGCAGCGTCACGGTCAGGCGGCGGTTTTCCAGCAGGTCGCCCAGGGGCACGATGAACGCCAGCCCAAGGCAGTAGCCGATCTGCGTCAGCGTGACGATCAGGCCCGCGGCGCCGGGTTCGATCCCGGTGGCGCGGCTGATCGGGCCCACCAGCGGCTGCGCGTAATACAGGTTGGCGACTATCAGGCCGCTGGCGACAGCCAGCAGCAGGATCATGGCTGGGGTGATGTGGTGCTCTTGTTTCATGGCGCAGCAGGATAGCACCGAAACAAAAAGCCTGCTGGTGGGTTAATATTTCCAAATGAAAGCCATTTCCGCCATCGTGTTCTCCCTGCTGACCGCTGCTTCGGCGCGTGCCGAAAAAGTGGTCATGCTGGTCGATACCGGCACTGAAATGCCGATGGCGGATATCCGCGGCGGCGAAGTCGTTGGCGGCATCCACAAGGATCTGGCAGAAGCGCTTGCGCAAAAAATGGGCCGCACGGCGGTTACGCTGGCGATGCCGCGCAAGCGCATCTCGATGGCGCTCGAATCGGGGCAGGGCGACGTTCTGTGCATGTACCTGCCCGAATGGCTGCAGGGGCGCTTCGGCTGGACGCAAGCCTTCATGCCGCAGACTGAAACAGTCATTACCTCGCGGACTGTGGCGCAGCCGCAAAGCCTGCTTGAACTGTGGGGCCAGCCGATCGGCACCGTGCTTGGTTTCCAGTATCCCGAAATGGAAAAGGCGATGGGCACCGGCTTCGTGCGCGCCGACGCGCACTCCAACCTGGCCAACCTGCGCAAGCTGGCAGCCGGCCGCCTGCGCCACGTCGCCACCATCAAATCGTTTTACGATTACCAGCTGCACAGGGGCGAGAAGATCAACGTCCATGAACCGCTGGCAGTGCGCAGCTACTATACGCGCTGCGCCGTGTCGGAAAAGGGCCGCGTGGCCCTGGCCGAGGTCGACGCCGCCATCACCCAGCTGGTGCGCGAAGGCGCCATCAACAAAATCCTGTCCAACTACCAATAGCACAATGATCAAGAGACTTGCACTAGCCACCACGCTGGCCTTTGCCACCGCCCATGCCGCAACGCCTCTCAGCAGCGACGCCACGGCCGCCGCGCGCCATGCCCGCCAGGCTTACGGGGAAAAAGTGATCGACAGCCTGGCCAATATGGTCAGCTTCAATACCGTGGCAGACGACAAGGTACCGTTCGAGAAGAACCCCCAGCACATCGGCTTCAAGCGCTTCATCAAGGAAGAAGCCAGGCACCTGGGACTCGATTTCACCGACCATGGCTACATCATGGTGGTCGGCCTGGGAGAAGGCAAGGAGCGGGTTGGCGTGATCACCCACGGCGATGTTCAGCCGGTCGACCCGAGCAAGTGGAAGCAGTCGCCATTCAAGCTTGACCGCACCAGCGAACCAGGCTTGCTGCTGGGACGCGGCACCGAGGATGACAAGGGCCCGATCGCCACCGCCATGTATGCGATGAAGGCGATCAAGGACCGCAATGTGCCGTTGAAAAAACGCATCGAACTGTATATCTACATGGCCGAGGAGTCGGACTGGGCGCAGCTGGAAGCGTTCCTCAAGACCCATACGCCGCCGCAGACCAACATCACCATCGACGCCGAGTATCCAGCGGTGACGGCCGAAAAGGGTTGGGGCGCCGTGCGCGTGACCTTGCCGGACATGGCGCCGGCGCCGGGCAGCGGGGCGCTGGTGACAAGCTTTACCGGCGGTTTCTTCGACAGCCAGATCCCGGAAGATGCGCGCGCCGTGATCGACAATGCCGATGCCGCGCTGGAGACGGCGATCCGGACCCGCGCCGCGCAGCAAAAAGGCATGCGTTACCAGTACGCGTGGCAGGGAACGCGACTGACCGTCACCGCCAAGGGCCTGGCCGCGCATTCTTCCAAGCCGGAGGACGGCGTGAACGCCATCGCCATGCTGGCCGATGCGCTGGACGTGCAGCACTGGGGCGCCAGCCAGGCCGGCATGATGGTCGATTTCGTCAACGACATGATCGGCACCGGCCTGCAAGGTGAGAAGTTCGGCAAGATTGCCTACAGCGATGACTTCATGGGGCCGATGACGGTAGCGCCGACCACGTTGAAGGCAAGCGACAAGGGGCTGGTCCTGGGCATCAACCTGCGCCGCCCGCGCGGAAAAACAACAGCCCAGCTGACGGCGGAAATCAATGAGGCCTTTGACGCCTGGAAGGCGGAAAACCAGCCGCGCGCGACCCTGGCCGCGCAGATCGGCGAGCCTTGGGTGCAGGACAAGGCGCCGCAGTTGCCAACCCTGATGAAGGTGTTCTCGCACTACACCGGCATCAAGGATCCCCAGCCGATCGCCATTGGCGGCGGCACCAACTCGCGCCTGTTCCCGCGTGCAGTGAGCTTCGGCCCGACCATGCCGGGCAAAGTCTATACCGGCCACTCGGAGCATGAGTTCATAACGGAAAAGCAATTACTTCTCAACCTGGAAATGTACACCGCAGTCCTGGTCGAGCTGGCGAAGTAAATGTCGACATTGTTGGCGAAACGAGTATTGCTTTACGGCAGCAAATGACCTTACCATGGGCAACAAGGCTTTCGCACCGGAAGCCTTCAGCCCATGCCTGGCTGCGCTACAGGCATCCCATGAAAAGATGCCATGTTCCGCAAGCTTGTCTTCCTGACTGCATTGTCATTTTCCCTGTCGGCACACACCATGGATATGAGTATCCCGCCGGCGAATTCCGCCGCGCCCGCGGATGCCATCCAGGTCAACGACGTGCCGCGCCGCGGCACGCTGTACCGCGTGCATCACGAAGGCAAAACCTCTTACCTGTTCGGCACCATCCACGTGGGCAAGCAGGACTTCTTCCCTTTAGAGCCTGAAGTCACCGAAGCGCTGGCCAAGTCCAGTTCGCTGGTGCTCGAGCTCGACGTGCGCGCCAGCGGCCCTTATTATCGCGCGCTGGAACGGCATGGCCAGTACCCGGCCGGGCAAACCATTCGCGACCACTTGTCGCCCGCCGCCCTGGCCAGGCTGCAGGTCGCGCTGGACAAGGTCAAGCTGCCGCTGTCCAGCGTCGAGCATTACCGCCCATGGGTGGTGGCGAATATCCTGGTAGGACAGGAAATCGAAAAGGGCGGCTTCAACCGCGGCCTGGGCGTGGAAGGCTATTTGCTGAGCAACGCCACGCGGCAAAAGAAGCCATTGCAGGAACTGGAAACCGCCGATTACCAGCTTGGCCTGTTCGGCTCACTGAGCGATGCGCAGCAGGAAGCCTACCTGCTGGAGAACATCGCCGATATCGACAGCGGGGCAGCGCTGCGCAAATCGGCAGGCCTGGTGGACGCATGGGGCGCGGCCGATGCTTCACGCATCGCGGCGCTGACGCGGGAGTTGACCACGGGCGACACGGTGTCCGCCCGCTTCATGGACCGCACCTTGCTGGGCAAGCGCAATCCGGAAATGGCAGCCAATATTGAAGCGATCATGCGCAAAGGCGACGCCTTCATCGGCATCGGCCTGTTGCACCTGGTTGGCGACAAAGGCGTGCCGGCCTTGCTGCGCCAGCACGGCTACCAGGTCGAAAAGGTCTACTAGTATTTGGGGCTGGTGCTCAGCGAGCCGTTCGAATAGCGGACGTTGTCGCCCACGCGATAGCTGGGCATGCTGTCCACATTCACGGTCTCGATGGAGCCGTCAGCCTTTTTCACGGTGACGCGGTAACCGCTGCCGCTGCCGGCCGCTGCTGCGCCAACCGCACCGCCTGCCGACATCGAACCTGCCGGGTCGATCGACTGCACCACGCCATCCCAGTTGCCGGCAAGCGGGCTTCCTTCCGAAGCGCTGGCCGTCGAGGTGCTGGTGTCCTGATCCATGCTGGCGGTTTTCTTGCTGCTGTCATGGGCGCAGCCCGCCAGGGCCAGGCTCACCAGCATGATTACGGAAAGTTTCATACATCCTCCATAAGAAGCCCACGTAAGGTCTGCGCGCCGGGGAAGTGTACGCCGTTCCGTCAACGGCCGACGCACGTCAAGCGGCGGGGCGCTTGCGCAAGCTCCACAAGGCCCACATCAGCGTCGAGGCGATGATGGCGGCCGACATGTCGACCAGCCAGTCATCCACCGAGCCGTGGCGGTAGGGAAAGAAGGATTGAACGAATTCATCGATGGCGCCCATGACGGTGATGCCGAACACCGCCTTGAGCGCGCGCTGCGCCGGCTCGCCCTTGCAGCCGGTGAACAGCATGAAAGCCAGTACCGAATAGCCGAAGCTGTGCAGCACCAGGCCGCTGGCATATTCCGCCGCCTCGGCACGGGCGCCGGGAATCGATCCAATGATGCAGTTAAGTGTGAAGAGGGTGATGGCGCCCCAGAAACGCAAGCGTGCGTGGGCGTCGCTGAGGAACAGCAGGGTCAGGAATTTTTGCATGGGTGGGAAGATACCACGGAAGCGGTTGCGCCGGCACAAGGCCGGCGCACCTTCTGGTGCCACGCATATCGATTGCGTGTGCAGCAGATGTGTCCATTATAGGGATCGGCTGTGACAGCACCATGACATAAATCAATCTTCGTTCAAACTTTGAAGAAAGCCACTGCGTCGAGCAGGATGTCGGCCTGGCCCGCCAGTTCTTCCGCAGTGGCCGCAAGCTGTTCGGCGGCGGCGGCATTGCGCTGGGTGGTTTCGCTGAGCTGGTTGATCGCTTCGCTGATCTGGCTGGCGCCGCTGCTTTGTTCGCGCGAAGCCGCGTTGATCTCTTGCACCAGCTCGGAAGTCTTGCGGATGCCGGGCACGATTTCCTTCAGCAGCTTGCCGGCAAGGTTGGCCACGGCCACGCTGTCCTGCGCCACGCCGCTGATCTCCTGCGCAGCGGCCTGGCTGCGCTCGGCCAGCTTGCGCACTTCCGCTGCCACCACGGCGAAGCCCCGGCCGTGTTCACCGGCGCGGGCGGCCTCGATGGCGGCATTCAGCGCCAGCATGTTGGTCTGGTAGGCGATATCGTCGATGATTGCGATTTCCCTGGTGATCTGCTGCATCGCCGTCACGGTGCGCGCCACGGCATCGCCGCCTTCATCCGCGTAGCCGGCCACGCGTGCCGCCATCTCGTCCGTCACGCGCGAGTTCTCATGGTTCTGGAAAATCGACGCGCTCATTTCTTCGATTGAAGCGCTGGTCTGTTCCACGCTGGCTGCCTGCTCGGTGGAACTGGTGCTCAGGGCTTGCGCAGTGGCGCTGGCCTGTGCTGCCGCATTGACCAGCGTATCAGCCGACTGGCGCACGCTGGTCACGGTGGCGTGCAGGCGCTGGGCCATGTCCTGCACCATATAGGCCAGGCTGCGGCGGTCGTCCCGACGCAACTGCATGCGCTGCGTCAGGTCGCCCTGCGCGACTTGCTGCAATACCTGGCATACCTCCGATGGCTCGCCGCCGATCTGGTAAATCAGGTGGTGGCTGATCGCGTAGCCGACCAGGATCGCCAGCGTGGCAATGGCGATGATGCCGCCGGTGAGCAATTGGCGTGTCTTGTTTTGCTCATGCAAACGCTGTTCGATGTGGGCCGACAGCAGGGCGAAGGCGGTATCGTTTGCGCTGAATTGCTGGTCGATGGCGCGCGTGGTGGCGGCGATGTAATCCGGCGCGGCGTAGTCCAGCGTATCGGCCATGACGATGCGGGTGCGCGCCAGTTCCGTCACTTCGGCGGCGGCAGCGGCGGCGGCGGTGACCGGAATGTCCAGCTTCTGCTTCAGAACAGGATTGGCGGCATAAGCCTTGCCCATGGTGCGCTGCATGCCGGCGCTGGAATGGCGCGCCTTGCTGAGCAGGCTGTACATGATGGCGCGGCCTTCGATGTCGATCTTGCGGGTGGCCAGGAAGCCGGCGCCGCGGGCACGCATCTGTCCCAGGTCTTCGGCCACGCGCGGCAGGTCGAAATACGTGGCGCGCATCAGGTAGTAGGAGTCGGCGTCGGGATCGAGCGAGAGGCCGGACTGGTCGGCCAGCTGTTCGATGAAGAGCAGGGTGAATTCGCACAGGGCGGTATGGCGCTGGTAGCTCTCCACCGTGGCCAGGCTGCGCGTGCTGACATCGCGCGCCAGGGCACTCCACTCGTCGCGGATGCGGGCGAACATTTTGCGGTCCTGGCCATCGCCCTCGGCCAGCATGGACGACATGCCGAGCAGCAGGCGGTTGACTTCGGCCTCTTTGGCGCTGCGTTCACTGGCGAGCTGGCCGGCACCGACGAAGGCTGCCGACAGGCCACGGTGCTGCTGGATGCTTTGCAGCAGGTCGAGCGCCTGGGCGCCCGGTTTGAGGCCGGTCTGCTCGACGGCGGAAAAGTGGAGGCTGCGGCTGTTTTCCGATAAGAACAAATAGAACGGTGGCGCGACCAGCAACACGGCAATGATGCCCAGCACTGCAAAGCGTTGCCATAGTTTCATCCTATCCAGCAGGGTGGCCACCGCGTTCTCCCAGGATTGGCAGGTCTGATCAGTGTAGCCGGGAATCGCTGGGCCCGATACCGCGGCATGCCGTGCCGATTCTCGCTGCTATAATTCCGTGCGGAAAAATTGCAGTTTATTTAACTCTGGAATCGTCAGCGCAGAATCCATCCATTCGCGAGACTTGAAAATGAAGAAAAGTACTATAGTCGTTGGGCTCCTGCTGGCAGCAGGCCTGGCACAAAGCGCCTTTGCCGCTGCCAAGGCGCCGCTGCTCAAGCGCAGCGCCGTCATGCAATGTGCAGACCGCAAGATTGAATTGAAGGGCGATTGCTTCAAGCAAGATGAGATCGCCGGCTTGTCCTGCACCAGGCAGCGCCTGAGCAAAGTCTGAATATGAAATCCCTGTTGAAGGCATCGCTTTCGATGATCGCGTTTTGCTGCATGGCGCAGGCAAAAGCAGCAGATGTTTATTCTCCTTACGGCTTGCATTGCCCGGCCGTCTCCACGCCATCTGATGAAGATATCAGCAAGGTTACAGGAAGTCTCGATCAGCGCTACCGTGCAGCCTGGGGGAAAGAGCGGAAGCCTGGCCAGCCGATTCCTACCAAGGCTATCGATCCCAGGTTAATGGAAGAGATTGCAGCAATCTCGGCGTGCGGCGCACTCATGGATCAACCCTCCTGCTCACAGTATTACGACCCTGAGTTTGGCGGGAAGGTTAGCGTCTTGATGGACCTGCGCGCTAAAGCTCCGGTCCGCAGGCAATTTGACGAAGCAATTGCGGCGCTGCCATCTGTCGAGGCGAGGAAGGCAGCCCTGCACTGCATCAAACTAGTTGGAAGGAAATAAGTTCGCATGAAGCCTGCATTTTTAACGGCACTGAGCCTTCTTTTGTCTTGCGCGGCGGCACCAGCGATCGCGGGTGAGGCTTACGCGCCGTTTGGCCTGCGTTGTGTCGCCGCAGCGACGAACGCAGACTCTACAAAAGTTGCGGAAAGCCTCAGCCTGCGCTTTTCGAAAGTCTGGGGAAAAGACTGGCTGACGAAGCCAACGCCGCCCGGCCAGATTGATCCGAAGGTCATGGAAGAAGTTGTCGCCATTTCGGCATGCGCAGCAATCGTAGATTGCCCGAATTACTTTAACCGCGAAATCGGTGGCGACCTGACGGTGTTTACCGACATTGGAACCAAAGTGCCATTGCGCAGGCAATTTGATGCAGCGGTGGCCGCGCTCCCTGCGTCGGAAGGCAAGACCGCGCTGCAAAGTTGCATGAAGCTCGAAGCCAAAAAATAAAAAAAAGCCCGCTGGTTAAAGCGGGCTTAAACTATTTTCTTGGAGGAGAATAGTGGAGACATGTGCAATTATGGTGCGCCGCCACATATTAGTCCAATTTTCGTTTTCGATAATCGTTATTCAGATTTCGTATAACTAATCTTTTACTGGTACAACGTAGTTCAGCGCCATGCGGCCACCATCAACGAAAAGCGTCTGTCCGGTCATATAGCTGGCATCGTCGCTAGCGAGGAAAGCGCATATCGAAGCGACCTCTTCCGGCTCACCGCAACGCCCCAAAGGAGTGCGCGACAAAATGGTGCGTTTTGCTTCCGGGCTGGCCAGGACCGCCTGTTTTGCCAGTTCGGTCAGGATGGTGCCGGGGCCGATGCCGTTGACACGGATGCCATAAGGCGCCAGGTTCAGCGACATGACCTTGGTCAACTGGTTCACGCCGCCTTTGGACACCACGTAAGGCACCTGGTCCGGGATTGCCAGTTCCGAGTTCACACTTGACATATTGATAATGCAGCCGCTCTGCTGCTTGACCATTTCGCGTGCCACTGCCTGGCCGCACAGGAACATGGATTTCAGGTTAATGCCAAGCACGCGGTCGAAATCGGCTTCTGCCAGGTCGAGGAAGCTGCATTTGTGGGTCACGCCGGCGTTATTGACCAGGATGTCGATGCGGCCGAAAGCAGCCAGGGTGGCAGCGACCAGCGCGTCCACGTCGGCTTTCTGGCTGACGTCAGCGGTGAAGAAGCGGGCCTGGTCGCCCAGGGCTTCGGCAGCCTGGGCTCCTTCCGGCTTGATGTCCACCAGCATGACCTTGGCCCCTTCGGAAATGAGGCGCTGGGCGCAGGCCAGGCCGATGCCCTGGGTTGCGCCGGTGACGATGGCTACTTTATTCGTTAATTTCATAGTGCTTCCGCGGTTCGGTTAGGAAGCTTATTTTAGAGGATGACCGCGTCGTTGGGCAGTTGGTTGGGGCGTGCGCCGTCGGCGGGATAGTGGCGTGCCAACAGTGTGTTGAGCTGCTCCAGTGCCGAAAGAGTGGGGGCGTGGTAGTCGCCCTGGGCGAAGCCGGTGGTCATGGTGCGGCAGATGGTTTGCCATTCGGTGTCGGCAACCAGTCTGCCGACATGGCGGTCGGCCACGATATCCACTTCGCGCGCGGCGAGGTTGATGTAGATGAGGACTCCGCAGTTTTCCTCGGTATCCCAGACGCCGTATTGCGCGAACAGGGCGCGGGCGCGCTGGCGGTTGCTGACGTTGTTGAAGGCTGAAAGGGCGTCCAGGCCCGGTTCCACGATCAGGCGCACTTCGGCGCGATGGCGTTGTTCGCCTTGCGTGATGGCTTGTTCGATCACTTGCAGGGTGGCTGGTGGGAAGGCGCGCTTGCCCACGCTTGTGCCGCTAGTCATATGCCGCCAGGCGCGCTTGCAGCGGCCGAAGAAACTTGTCGCTTGGGTTGTCATCACCAGTCTCCCGAGGCGCCGCCGCCATCGAAGCTGCCACCGCCGCCGCTGAAGCCGCCGCCGAAGTCGCCGCCACCGCCCCAGCTTCCGCCGCCGCTACGGCTTGCCGCGGCACTCAGGGCATTGCCCAGCGCGGCGCCGATCAGCACGCCTGTTGCGTCCGAACCCCAGCCGCCGCGCCGCAGTCCCCGGCGCGAACCGCCGCGCATCATCGGCAGGATGACGAAAACGCCAAACAGCAGCAGGGGGAAGAGCCAGCCGGCCGACCAGCCGCCGCCTTCGCGCCCGCCACGTCCGCTATCGCCATCGCCCGCGTTGCGACGGCCGGCCTGGCCCGTGCCTTCATCCGGGCTGCCTGGTGACCGGGTCTCGCCAGCGCTGTCCGGAACTTTCGCGCCGCCGGTATCCGCTGCGCTGCGCGCCAAGCCCGATTCTCCGCTGCCTGGAATGCCGCCTGCCCCCGCTGCTGCCGCCATACCGGCCACGCCAGCGTTTCCAGCTGCAGCGCCGCCGGCCGCCGAGCTTTGCTGCGCGCCGCCCAGCGTAGCTCCTGGCGCTGACGCGGATACGGTGCGCTGTCCTCCCGGCGGAGCAGGGAAGTGCTCCTTATCAAGCAAGGTCGCGATCGAGCTCACGCCGGCCGCCAGCCCACCGTAAAAATCCCCTTGTCGAAAATGCGGCGCTATCACATCCTGCAGGACGCGCTTGGATTGGGCATCCGTCAGCGTCCCCTGGACCCCGCGGCCAGCCTCAATCCTCAGCCTGCGCAGCGAAGACGGATTATCCTTGGCCACTACCAGCAGCACACCATCATCAACGCCCTTGCGTCCCAGCTTCCACGCCTCTGCCACGCGAATGCTGTACTGCTCGATCGCCTCCGGCGCCGTGGACGACACCAGCAGGATGGCAATCTGGCTGCCCGTCTTGCGCTCATAATCGGCCAACACCCCATCGAGGGACGAGCGTTGCTGGGCGGTCAACATGCCCGCCTGGTCGGTAACGCGGGCCGCGTGCGCCGGCACGGCGGCGAAGCCATCGGCCGCCTGTGCGCCGGTGACGACAAGCGCAAGCAGCGCCATGATCGCCAGCCCGATCACCACCCTCAGCCACGGCGAGCCAGGCAAGATGGTCCAGCGCCGCGCATGCTCCGCCAGCCCGCCAGTACGCCGCGCCAGGTCGCGATCGATGAGCGGATCGCTCAACCGATCCTCATCGCGGCTGGAAGCCTTGCCGCCGCCGCGGGTATGCCGAGGTGTAGTCGCCATTGCGACTCCTTACTTCTTGTTGAAGTCCACCGTGGGAGCAGTTGAAATGGATTTTTCGTTCTCGACGGTGAAGCTGGGCTTCACGTCGTAGCCGAACATCTTGGCCGTCAGGTTGGTCGGGAAGCGCCGTGCCAGGACGTTGAAGTCCTGCACCGAGGCGATATAGCGCTGGCGTGCCACGGTGATGCGGTTCTCCGTGCCTTCGAGCTGCGATTGAAGGTCGCGGAAACTGGCATCGGCCTTCAGTTCAGGGTATTTTTCTGCCACCACCATCAGCCGCGACAGGGCATTGGTCAACTCGCCCTGGGCCTGCTGGAATTTCTGCAGGGCCCCCGGATTATTCAGTACATCCGGCGTCACCTGCATACTGGTGGCCGAAGCACGGGCCCGGGTCACCGCCTCCAGCGTTTCGCGCTCGTGCGAGGCATAGCCCTTCACCGTGTTCACGAGGTTCGGGATCAGGTCGGCCCGCCGCTGGTACTGGTTGACCACCTCACCCCACTGGGCCTTGACCGCTTCGTCCTTGGCCTGGAACTCGTTGTAACCGCAGCCGGACAGCAAAACCGTTGCCAGCACACCCATTGCCAAAAATTTTCGCATCATTCGCTCCTTGGAACGTATTATCGAAATATACACGCAATCAGCCGGCGGCCATGTGCGGCAATGCACACACCCGGCCCGTTATAATGGTGGGTTTGCAACGCAAAGAATAAAGAGGCCCGCTGTGACATTTATCGAAAAATTATCCGCTGCCTGGGCAGCCAACGATTCCCTGCTGTGCGTTGGCCTGGACCCGGATATGGCGCGCCTGCCTGCGCAATTCCAGAACAATCCGCAAGGCATTGTCCAGTTCTGCACCGGGATCATCGACGCCACTGCCGACCTGGCATGTTCGTTCAAGCCGCAGATTGCCTATTTCGCGGCACTGGGGGCGGAAGGCCAGCTTGAAAAAATCTGCGCTTATGCCAAGGAAAACTATCCGCATATTCCGTTGATCCTGGACGCCAAGCGCGGCGACATCGGCGCCACCGCCAAGCAATATGCGCGCGAGGCGTTCGACCGCTATGGCGCGGATGCGGTGACCGTCAATCCGTACATGGGTTCCGACTCCGTTGAGCCTTACATGGAGTGGAGCGACCGTGGCGTGATCATCCTGTGCCGCACCTCGAATGCGGGCGGCTCGGACCTGCAGTTCCTGAAGGTGGACGGCAAGCCGCTGTACCAGCATGTGGCCAAGCTGGTGGCGGAGAAGTGGAATGCCAACGGCCAGTGTGCGCTGGTGGTGGGGGCGACCTTCCCGGAAGAACTGGCGCAGGTGCGCGGAATTGTGGGCGACATGCCGCTGCTGGTGCCGGGGATTGGCGCGCAGGGCGGAGATATTGAGGCGACCGTCAAGGCGGGCCGTACTTACAACGGTACCGGCATGATGATCAATTCGTCGCGTGCGATTTTGTATGCGGCGCCGCAAGGCGGGGAGGATTTCGCGGCCGCGGCACGCCGCGTAGCGCTGGAGACGCGCGACGCGATCAATGCACATCGCGCCTGAAACCGGCAAACCAATGTCAGACCCATAGGGTCTGACACTAGGTGTCTGACCCTGTGGGTCAGACAACGCCGTACCGGTTTCAGTAGCGCTCCGGCGCAATCATTTCAACGTATTCGTACAAAGCCCCCAGCACCTCCTGCCCCCGCTCATCGGTCTCCGCCCCAAGCCGATCCAGCTCCGAGAACAACTCATCGACTGTCCGCGCCCCGCCGGCACCTTCAAACAAGCGCGCCGCACGATGCTGTTCCCAATGCTCATGCTCTTCCTCGGACAAAGTCTGCGGGAAGTTACGCGCCCGGTAGCGGAAAAACAGTTCGCCCAACCGGTCATCCTGGAAATGCGGTGACGCCGACGCCAGCTTGGCCGGATGCTCGCGCCGCAAGGATTCCAGCAAGCGCTTGTCGCCATTGCTGACAAAGCCGCCATACAAATCCTCATCGACATCCGCCGGCTCGCCGACAGGGCGCCAGAACACCTGTTCCCAGATCGCCGACATATCCGGCCCTGCCGCAGCACGCGCAGCATGGGCACGCGCCGCCTCCAGGTCCAGTCCCCAGCGCTCGGCCAGTTCCGGCCGCAGCGTCTTCAGGTTCGACACCAGCATTGGCGACTTGTTCAGGTGGATGCTCTTGATCGGCAGGCGCGTCATCCCCTCCGGCATGGCGTCGGCGCGGGTAAACATGCGGATGCGGATCGTCTCCGCATCCAGCGCAAACAGCTCCTGCGGGTCATAAGTGCAATCCCACACCAGCAACTCGTTCTTGTTGGATGGATGCGGCGCCAGCGGCCACACCAGCGCAAGGCAGCCGCGCTCCGCCGGGAACATGCCCGACACGTGCAGGAAAGGCTGGCGCAACTCGCGCGCCAGGTGCAGCCCGATCTCCTCGGAGACGCGGTCCTTCTTGTGCAAGGCCAGGCAGAAATCGAACAGCTTCGGATGCTTCTGGCGGATCAGGCGGGCCAGGGCAATCGTCGCGCGCACGTCGGACAAGGCATCGTGCGCAGCCTCGTGCACCAGGCCATTGGCCTTGGTCAAATGCTCAAGCTTGAAGCTCGGTTTGCCGCTATCATTAAGGGGCCACTCAATACCTTCGGGGCGCAACGCATAGGTCATCCGCACCACATCCAGCAAATCCCAGCGCCCGCACTGGTTTTGCCACTCGCGAGCGTAGGGATCGATCAGGTTACGCCAGAACAAGAAGCGCGTCACTTCGTCGTCAAAGCGGATAGTGTTGTAGCCTACGCCTATGGTGCCAGGCTCCGAAAAAGCCTTCTCGACGGTTGCCGCGAATTTGTGCTCCGGCACGCCCTGTTGCAAAGCTTGCTGTGGGGTAATGCCGGTAATCAGGCAGGCGACCGGGTCAGGCAGGTAATCGTTGGCTGGTTGGCAGAACAACATGATCGGCTCGCCGATTTCGTTCAGCTCTGCGTCGGTACGGATTGCAGCAAACTGGGCTGGGCGATCGCGGCGTGGCACGGCGCCGAAAGTTTCGTAGTCATGCCACAGGAAGGTATGGTTACTCATGGTGCAAATGTTGGTTCTCGTTATCGAATGCTGAGGCAAGGAGGACTGCTGTGTCAAATACCATTTCCGTCAATACCCGTGCCACGCCCGCCGCCGCGAGCAGCGACACGGCCATTTCGGCGTCCACCCGCGCCAAGATGCAACTGAACGTGTCGATCCTGCAGGAATCGGCCTCGGTTTCGCTGAATTCCGAAAATGATCCGCTGGCGCTGGTCTACAAATCGGCAATCACCTCGATCAACGAGCAGCTTGAGTCTGATTTCGGGCCGGATGCGATCCAGAACGCCACCGGGCAGGACAACTCGCCGGAAGGCACGGCGGGGCGCATTGTATCGCTATCGACGGCCTTCTTCAGCGCTTTCCAGCAACAGCACTCCGAGCTGGAGGGGGATGACGCCCTGAATCGCTTCATGGACACGATCAAGGGCGGCATTGAAAAAGGCTTCAAGGAAGCCCGCGATATCCTGAAAGGCCTGAAGGTGCTGGGCGGCGACATTGCCTCCAACATCGACAAGACCTACGAGCTGGTGCAGAAAGGCCTGGATGCCTTTGCTTCGAATCAAAGGCAAGCTTCCTCCACCGACGAGTCCCAAAGCGGCAAGGTGGCGTAATAAAAGTCGGGGTCAGGTCTGGCAATCCGCCATTGCGCGAAGCGCAAAGTTCCTCGAGAAGCCAGACCTGACCCCGACTTTTATTTTGCGACTTCAACGCGGTTGCGGCCGGAATCCTTGGCGCGGTAGAGGGCCGCATCGGCGGCGGCGATGAGGGCCGTTTCGTCCTGGCCGGGACCCAGTGCTGCGACGCCGAAGGAACTGGTGATGTGCGGCAGCGGCAGGCGCATATCGCTGAAGACTATCGCGTCGCGCATGCGCTGGCACAGGCGGCCGGCCACGGCTTCGGCCACCTGCACATTCGTCTCGGGCAGCACCACCATCATTTCTTCGCCTCCGTAGCGAACCGCGAAGTCGGTTGGCCGCAAGGCGCCGGTGAGCACTTGCGCGGCCGCGCGCAGGGCTTGGTCGCCTTGCAGGTGGCCGTGGCTGTCGTTGAATTTCTTGAAGTGGTCGATGTCGAGCATGATCAGCGACAGCGGCTGGCCGGTGCCCTGGGCGCTGGCGACCAGTTGCGGCAGGAAGTCGTTCAGCCAGGCGCGGTTATACAGGCCGGTCAGGCCGTCCACCATCGAGAGCTGGCGATAGAACTCGCCAAGCTTTTGGCGCTTGCGCATCTGCGCGTTGGCGGCGCGGATACGGAAGGAAAGCAGGCGTAACAGATTGCGCGCTACGCCGTTGGCGGCGTCGATCAGTTCCCACGCCAGTTCCGATTCGATCACCAGCAGTTCGCTTTGCTCCAGCGCGGTAATCGCGGCCTGGTTGGCTTCTTCGTCGAGCACAGCCTGTTCGCCGACGCTCTCGCCGGGCAGGACTTTGCTGATGGTGCCGTCGGACATGCCGGTACTCATATCGGCCGCCACCGACAAGGCGCCGCGCAGTACGATGTACAGGCGGGCGCGCTGCGGGTCTGAGACCACTTCGCCTTGTTCGACCTGCACGATCGGGCAGTCCTTCAACAATGGTGCGATGCGCAGGCTGTCGGCGCCGCGGAATAGTTGCAAGGCCTGGATCTGGTAAGCGGAAGTGCCGAAGGTGCCAATCGGTTTCAAGATGAACTTTCTTACTGCGGTATCAACAGGTGTTAATGATAGCCTAAGTGTGGTTCAATATCGGCCATGACTTTTACCGACATCCTGGGCCAGCAACATGCGGCCGCTCCAAACGCGCGCATCGTTTCGCTGGTGCCTTCGATTACCGAGCTTCTTTGCGACCTGGGCCTGGCGCCGCAACTGGTGGGCCGAACGGGTTTCTGCATCCATCCGGCGGACGTGGTGCGTAATATCCCGAAGGTCGGCGGCACCAAGGACGTCAACATCGAAAAGATCCGCAAACTGGCGCCGACCCACCTGGTGGTGAACATCGACGAAAACGAAAAGCCTACCGTCGACAAGCTTGCGGAATTCGTGCCGCATATCGTGGTCACGCATCCGGTCGAGCCGCGCGATAACCTGGCGCTGGTGCAGTTGATGGGAGGCGTGTTCTGTGCGATGGAGCGCGCGGATGCCTGGTGCGGCGAGTACGAACGCGAACTGGCGCTAATGCAAAAAGGCCGTCCGCAGCGCGTGCTGTACTGCATCTGGAAGGACCCGTGGATGACGGTCTCGCGCGATACCTATATCGCCCGCATGCTGGCGCTGATCGGCTGGTCGGTTCCCGAGATCGGCGACGTGCGCTATCCAAGCTTCCAATGGAGCGATGCGCTGGTGCATGACGTGGACCAGGTGCTGCTGTCGTCCGAGCCTTACCGCTTCACGGAAGAACACGTGGACGCACTGGAGCGCCAGATCGGCAAGCCGGTGCAGTTGGTCGATGGGGAAATGATGTCCTGGTACGGCAGCCGTGCCCTGCAAGGTATCCGATACCTGAAAGGCCTGGCCGCCGCGGGTTAGGAATTACTCTTCAGCCTCTTCGAAGTTGGGCTGGGACGTGTGGCGCTTGCCATCGTTCAGGCGGCCCAACGCGCTGTCGATGGCTCGTTGCAGCTTGTCTGCTGCGCCGTTGATGGATTGATGCAGGGTTGCGTCGTGGTCGGTGACGGCAATCGGCTGGTAGCCGTTGACGCGCGCCTCGATCATGCAGCGGATATCTCCGTCAGAGGACTTCTGTGCATTGCCTTCGCTGAGGTGGACGTCGACGCGTCCGATGTGCTCGCCGAACCGGTGGAGTGCAGTCTTGACCACTTCTTTCACATGGTCTTCCAGGCCTGCAGTACGTTCGATGGTTTTGTCGGTGTTCACACTGATTTGCATATGCTGCTCCCGTTTGTTAACCAAAACGTGTTGCCACGCGATTTCATCATACGCCTACATCAGCGAAGCCGCCATATTCACAAATAAACCCAGGATAAGAAGATTGAAGAAGAAGCTCAGCACAGACTGGCCCAGCACCAGTTTGCGCATGGCGGGTGCTTGCACCGACACGTCCGAAGTCTGCGCGGCGACGGCAATCGTGAAGGAGAAATACAGGAAATCCCAGTAATCGGGCTGGGTCTCGCCGCCAGGGAATGACAGGGGGCGCTGGCGCCCCTCGGCCTTGTAATAAAGGTGGGCGTAATGGAAGCAGAACAAGGTACCGACCAGGAACCAGGAGCCTACCAGCGTCATCACCACAAAGGCGTAATGCAGCCCGCGTTCATTGGCGGGCATGTCGCGCAGGCTGGCCAGTTCGCTGCTGATGGCGATCATGCTGGCGACCGTGGCGATCACCAGGCTGGCCAGGATGGTTGCTGCGCGTTCATCCTGGCGTGCGGCGATGCGCTTCACCTCGCGGTGGTCGGCGCGCATCATCATCCAGCCAACTGTGAACAGGTACATCCAGACCGAGATGTCCCAGGCAGACAGCACGCGCACCAGCGGTTTCCAGTGCGATGGCAGGAACACCCCCGCCAGTGCGCCGACCGCGATGGCGGCGCTCAGGTGCGGGCGGCTGCGAACGATGTGGTAGCGCATGCGGTCAATCTTACTACTTGTCGTGATGGGGGAAGCGGTCCATGCGCGACAGGACAGGGAAGCGCCAGGCCCAGATGCCCGTCACGGCCAGCGTGGCGACGCCGCCGAAGACCACGGCGCGCGTGAGTCCCAGCCAGCCGGCAGTGACGCCGGATTCGAATTCGCCGAGTTCGTTGGAAGCGCCAATGAACACTGCGTTCACGGCGCTGACCCGGCCACGGATTGCATCGGGCGTTTCGAACTGCACCAGCAAATGGCGAACGTAGACGCTGATCATGTCGCCTGCGCCCAGCAGCAACAGGCAGGCGAGGGCGAGCGTGAAGCTGGAAGTGGTGCCGAGGATCACGGTGCAAATGCCGTACACGGCGACGCCGCCGAACATCCAGATGCCGACGCGACGGGTAATCGGCCAGAAAGCCAGTGAAATCGAGCACAGTGCGGCGCCAGCACCGGGCGCGGTGCGCAGCAGGCCAAGGCCGGAGGGGCCGATGTGCAGCACATCGTGCGCCAGTGCCGGCAGCAGCGCCGTGACACCGCCAAACAGCACGGCGAACAGGTCGAGCGAAATTGCCCCCAGCATGATGGGGCGCGACCAGACGAAGCGCAATCCTTCCAACACGCTGTGCCAGGTGGCCGGCTCCTTGCGCGTGGCCTGCGGGGCGGGACGGGTCAGGCACATCAGCACCACGGCCATCAGCAGCATGACGGAAGTGACGGCGTACACCGTTGCCGGGCCATACACGTAGAGCAGGCCGCCCAGCGTCGGGCCGAGGATCACGGCGACCTGGAAGGTCGAACTGTTCAGGGCCACCGCGCGGCTGAAGTCCTCGGTGGGGACCATGTTGACCAATACTGCCTGGCCGGCGGGGCTCGAGAAGGCGCGCGCGCTGCCGTACAATACCAGCACCGCAAAGATAGGCCAGACGGATTCGAAGCCGCTGTGCGTGTAGCCCAGCAGCGCCAGCCCGCACACCAGTTGCGCGCCGAGGCAGGTGGCGATGATGTTGCGGCGGTTGTAGCGGTCGGCGGCATGGCCGGCGTACAGGATCAGCAGCAGGAAAGGCGCGAATTGCGCCAGGCCGATCATGCCGAGGTAGTACAGGTTCTTGGTCTGTGCATAGACTTGCCAGCCGATGGCGACGTTCTGCATTTGAACGGCGATGGTGCCGAGCAGGCGGGCTGACAGGTAGAAGGCAAAGTTGCGGTGGCGGAGGACAGAGAAACCGTTGGATGACATACGTTTGCGTGCTTGGGGGAGCCGAAGGGCGCTGCGCGCCCCACGGCACGCAGCGCGGGGAAAGACTTAAGGTTGCTGGAGGTCTGCTTCGGAAGTGAAGGCGTCCGCGTAGAACTCATCTTCCGGCAGCTTGCAATCCTTGACGAAATCGCGCTTGGCCGATTCAACCACGATCGGGGCGCCGCAGGCGTAGACCTGGTAGCCCGACATGTCCGGCAGGTCGTCGATCACTGCCTGGTGGACGAAGCCGGTGCGGCCGCTCCAGTTTTCTTCCGGCAGTGCATCGGAAACCACCGGCACGTACTTGAAGTGGGGCAGTTCTTGCGCCCATTGGCGGCACAGCGCGTCCATGTACAGGTCTTGGGGGCGGCGGCCGCCCCAGTACAGCGTCATCGGGCGCTTGGAGCCGCTGGCGCGTTCGTGTTCGACAATGGCCTTGATCGGCGCGAAGCCGGTGCCCGAGGCCAGCAGCACCATCGGCTTGTCGGAATCGTCGCGCACGAAGAAGGTGCCCAGCGGGCCTTCGAAGCGCAGGATATCGCGCTCCTTCATGGTGCTGAACACCTGGTCGGTGAACAGGCCTCCCGGCATGTGGCGGATGTGCAAGGTGATCGCGCCGCCTTCCGGTGCGGTGGCAATCGAGTAGGCGCGGCGCTTGCCGTCGCGCAGCAGGAATTCGAGGTACTGGCCGGCCTTGTACTGGAAGGTTTCGTTGGCAGGTAGCTGCAGCGTCAGCACCATCACGTCCGGCGCCATTTTCTCCAGAGCGTTGACGCGGGTCGGCATTTTCTTGATCGGGAATTCGCCGCTGCCGACCACTTCGCGCGCTTGCAGCACCAGGTCGGAATGCGGAATCGCACAGCAGAACAGGGACATGCCGGCTGCTTCTTCTTCCTCGCTCAGGGCGCGGCGCTGGTGCGCCTTGTGGCTGACGGAGCCCGACACCACCTTGCCCTTGCAGGAACTGCAGGCGCCATTCTTGCAGCCGTAGGGCAGGCCGACGCCGGCGCGCATGGCTGCGGCCAAAACGGTTTCATCGTCTTCGCAGGTGAATTGGTGGCCGCTAGGCTGAACAGTTATTTGGAAAGACATACAATCTTAAAAATGGAAATCAGTAAAAAATTCAACAAGCCGCGCCTGCTGGTCATTGGTTGCGGCGATGTGGGCATGCGTCTGCTGCCTTTGGTGCGCGCGCATTACCGTGTATTTGCCGTGACCAGCCAGCGCGAGCGTTTTGCCGAATTGCGTGCGGCGGGCGCCGTTCCCCTGCTGGCCAACCTGGACCAGCCCGAATCGCTGCGTCGCCTGGCCGGGCTGGCGCACCAGGTCGTGCACCTGGCTCCACCGCCGGGCGAGGGTGTGCTGGATCGGCGCACCCGCAATGTGACCGCCATTTTACCTGACCGGGCGCAAGTGGTTTATGTGAGCACCACCGGCGTGTACGGCGACCTGGGCGGGCGCTGGGCTGACGAAACCCAGACCGTTGCTCCTCGCAATACGCGGGCGCTGCGGCGGGTTGATGCGGAGCAGGTGCTGCGGGACTGGGCGTGCCGCGCGCAAGGGCGACTGGTAATCCTGCGCGTGCCGGGCATCTATGCTGCGGACCGTTTGCCAATCAAGCGCCTGGAGCAGGGAACGCCAGCGCTGCGTCCGGAAGATGACGTTTTCACCAACCATATCCACGCCGACGACCTGGCGCGTGTTGTTTTGGCGGCCTTGCGCAAAGGATTTTGTAACCGTGTGTATCACGCAGTGGATGACACGGAACTCAAAATGGGGGACTATTTCGACATGGTGGCCGATCATTTCGGCCTGCCGCGCCCTCCGCGCCTGGATCGGGCAGCACTGGCGCAGGCCGTGGCGCCAACCCTGTTGTCTTTCATGTCGGAATCGCGCAGGCTGGCGAACCGGCGCCTGAAAGAGGAGTTGCAGGTACGGCTGCAGTACCAGGATGTTGCAGCCGCCTTGAGATGCATCAAGCGCCCGTGATGCTGCCGGCGCTATCTTGTGCCAACGTCTGCCAAGGAGGGCGCCATGTATAGCCATCCCACCAAGGAACAAGTCCGTGCTTACCTGGCCCAGCGCGGCCACGCCCACCTGCCTCCGCCTTCACCCGAGGAAATCAGGCGCCGCCTTGACTGGCGTTCGGAGTACACTCCCATGCCGGCTGCCCTGATGTACCTTCCCCCCGCACTGGCCTGGATCACGTTTGCCTGGCTCTGCTTGCCGTTTACTTTAGCAATAAACGACCATCAGTAGTCTTTTTGTTAAACAAGATGAATTCCTAGCACAGCTTTGTGCGCTACAATCTATCAAAATCTCACGGCGTTAAGCGAACGGCAATAAATCGGTGTATGATACCGTCCGTGTGCCGAAAATTGCGTCAATAACGGCTTTTTCTGGCGCTCTTTGTCGAAAATTCCGCCAATAATTTTGTTGCGACCACGCAACGCATTGAAAAAGTACCCAGTCATGAGCTCTCTGAAAGAAATTACTGCATCGTCGACCTACAATCCGAACCGCGTTCTGGACGCCATCATCGAAAAGCTGCAACTGAAAAATGACGCAGCCCTGTCCCGCGCGCTGGAAGTTGCTCCACCAGTGATCAGCAAGATCCGCCACAACACGCTGCCAATCGGCGCGACGATCCTGATCCGCATGCATGAAATCAGCGATTTCAGCATTCGCGAACTGCGCGAACTGATGGCGCACTGAGCTTTCGCCAGGATGTAAAAAAAACGGCCGCACCTGCTTGGCAGGTGGCGGCCGTTTTCATTTGCGCGCTCGATCGGGCTCAGGCAGCTGCCAGGCGAGGACGGGCGGTGTAGAACAGCGATTGCGATGCGGCCTGGGCTTCGGCGCTGACGCGGCCGGAATAGGCGGTTTTCGCTTCGGCGGCGACACGGCCGGAGTAAGCGGTTTGCGCTTCAGCCGCCACGCGGCCTGAGTAGGCCGTCTTCGCTTCGGCTGCCACGCGGCCTGAGTAAGCGACTTGCGGCGCTGTCCCCGATGCGACGCGTCCGGAGTATGCCACTTGAGGCGCGGCTTCAGCTGCCACGCGGCCCGAGTAGGCCACCGCGACACGGCCGGAGTAGGCGACCTTCGGTGCAGCTTCGGCAGCGACACGGCCCGAGTAAGCCACTTGCGGCGCGGTTTCAGCAGCGACGCGGCCGGAGTAAGCGACCTTTGGCGCCGCTTCGGCGGCGATGCGTCCCGAATAGGCGACTTGCGGCGCGGCATTCGCGGCGACACGGCCCGAGTAAGCCACTTGCGGCGCGGTTTCAGCAGCGACGCGGCCGGAGTAAGCGACCTGCGGCGAAGCCTCGGCAGCGACACGGCCAGAATAGGCTACCTGCGGCGCGGCTTCAGCAGCCACACGGCCCGAATAGGCAACTTGCGGCGAAGCCTCGGCAGCGACGCGACCCGAGTAAGCGACTTGCGCGCCCGCTTCTTCGGCAGCCACGCGGCCGGAGTAGGCCACCTGCTGGCCAGCTTCATCTGCCACGCGGCCCGAGTACGCAAGCTGGGCGCCATCCGCTGCAGCCTCGGTTGCGACACGGCCCGAATAAGCAACCGCGCTGCGGAAATAGTCTTCGCCGAAGGTTTCTTCATACAGCTCCTTCATGCGGTTGCCCACGCGTTCATGCGCCTCTTCATCGTCTTCGCCGCGCAGGCCGATGTACGGGAAGTGGTGCAGGTAGTAGCCGAACACATTTTCGCAGTCGATGAAATACTTCATCGTGTCGAGGATGTGGTAGTGCCAGAAGATGTCCACGTCCATCAGCGGAGCGGTCTGCTCGTTGGGGAACATTTTCATCAGGTACAGGAAGCGACGGTATTCGAATTCGATTGCGTTAACCTTTTCCAGCGACCAGCCTTCGCCAGATTCCACATGCATCAGTTTCACCTTGATAGGTTCGAGGTCCAGGTCGGCAATAGCCTTGAAGCTTTCAGCAGAAATCATGAGTGACATCCCTTTATGGTGAGCGAATTTAAGACTGACTGAAGAGAGAGAAGACGCCGTTCTAGGGGGCTGGTGTTGTACTGCCTGGCATCTGAGGCGTTCGGAGTTGGGAACGCGTGTTGATGTAGATCAACTAGCTCAAGTATAGACATGGCCCCCGCTAATGCAAGTAACAATTCAAGCGTGCGCGGATTAAACAACACAGGAATGCTCCTTTCAAATCAATAGCTTGTCGCATCGCCAAATGTTACAAATGCATTTTTGCTGAGCTAGGGAAAGGGAGTTTGATTTGGATCAACGACGTCAGGCAAAATCCTACCGAGTGGTAAAAATGCCTAAGCGCTGAGGCGCATATCGTCGGCCGGCGCCACGCGGTAGCCGACGGGGACAGCAATGCTGACCGTGGTGCCGCCGTGTGCAAGGCTGGTGATCGAGCAGTTCCCGCCAAGCAGGCTGATGCGCTCCTCGATGCCGACCAGGCCGAACGAGCCGGCCTTGTGCCGGCTGGCCGTATTGATGCCGATGCCGTTGTCGCTGATGGTCATGCGCAGCATGCCATGCGACTGGTGCAGTTCAACGCGCACCATCGTGGCCGATGCATGCTGGTGGATATTGCTGAGCGATTCCTGCAGCACGCGGAAGAAGGCGGTTGCGCAATGATCGTCGACGCCATGATCGGCCACCGCGTCTTCAGTGAATTCGCACTTGATGCCGGAGCGCAGGCGGAACTGCGCGATCTGCCATTCCACGGCAGCCGACAGTCCGAGGTCCAGCACGTTTGGCCGCAAATCGTTGATGATCTGGCGCACGCTGCGGATGGTATTGTCGATCTGGTGCAGCGTGGCGCGCGCCCGCGCATGCAATCGCGGATGGGTTTTTTCAGTGCGCGTGGCGAGGATATCGGCTTCAATGCGCAGGGCCAGCAGGTTCTGGCCCAGGTCATCGTGGATCTCGCGCGCGATACGCTTGCGCTCTTCTTCCTTGATGTGGTCCGCGTGCGCGGCCAGGCGGCGCAGGCGATGGTGCGACAGCTGCAGGCGCGCCTGGCTGTCGCGCAACTCGCGCGTCATGGCGCGCGCCAGCTTGACGGCGCGGCGGCGCGAAGAGGCCAGCGTGACAAACAATGCATAAATCAACACGCTTGCACCGAAACCCATGCTGCCTGCCAGCGCGGGCAGGTATTGATCGAAAGTCGAATACAGTGCGCGCTTCGGCACGCTGAACTGGGCATGCCAGGTGCGGCCATGGAACTGTATCGGCAGCTCGGTGATGAAATGGCTGCTGTCCGCGCCAGGCATATTAGGCTGGCTGTCGAACAGCAGGGTGGCTGGCCTGCCGATGCTGCTGCTATCGCGCAAGACAACGCGCACGGTGCGCACCGGCATTTCACCGAGCGCCACATCGACCAGGCGCGGCACGCTGAAGCCCAGGCCTACCGACCCGATGCAGGCAAGGCGCCGTTCTGCGACCGTGGTGACCGGCATGCCGTTGCGGTAGATCGGGATGCGCATGGCCATGCCAACATGGCTTGGCGCGCTGCGCAAGGGGATGGGCTGGCCGGAGCTGCTCAAGGCGCCCTGGTCGCGCGCCGAGAACAGGGCGCCCGCGACGCCTGGCCGGGCCGCAATATCAAGCCCATAACGGTCGCCGAAGCCTTCGAGCGGTTCGATCAGCGTCAGCACCGCGTATTCGGGACGTTTTCCTTCAGGGTGGAGGCGGTAGGCGGGGTAGAGCTTGTCTGTGAGCTGGCGCTGGCGGGCTTCCGCTGCCGGACGATGCTCATCCGTGTAGTACTCGGCGAAGTTGATGTTGTCCATCGCCGGATAGTTGTGCTCCAGGTCCAGGCCCTGCACGTAGCGGTGGAAGGTCTCCCGCGTGACTTCGCCGCCGGCCTGGAAGTAGCTGGCCGCGGCACGCAAGACATCGGTATAGGCCTTGATGCTGGCGTTGATATTGAATTGCGTATTGCGGGCCTGGTTATGAAAGCGGGCACGCGCTTCGCTTTCGACGGAGCGGGTGGCAACCGTATTCAGCCCGAGGCCGACGCCCAGCGATAAAGCAACGCCCAGCCACCACAGGGGTTTGGACGGAGAAAACAGGCTGAGCTGTAGGCGGGTCATTGCGCGACTATAAGAATTCCCACCATTCAAGGTCAAGTTGCAAAAACGCCACTTTGATTGAAATCAAACTAACAATAAAAAACCGCCCGAAGGCGGCTTTTTTGTCACAGTTCGGGTCAGTTATTTTGCCCAGCTATCTTTCAGTGTGACGATGCGGTTGAACACCGGCTTGCCTGGCTGCGACAGCACGCGGTCGGCCACGAAATAGCCGTGGCGCTCGAACTGGAAACGCTGCTCGGCGGTGGCGTCCTTCAGGCCCGGCTCCAGGTAGGCTCTGACGATTTCCAGCGCTTTCGGGTTCAGGAACTCCTTGAAGTCCTTGCCGCCGGCGTCCGGTTTCTCTTCTGTGAACAGGCGGTCGTACAGGCGCACTTCCGCTTCCAGGGCCGCTTCGGCGCTGACCCAGGTGATATTGCCCTTCACCTTGTAGGTGTCGGCGCCCGGGGTGCCGGACTTGGAGTCTTCGAAGTACTTCACGCGCACGGCGGTGACCTTGCCGCTTTCATCCTTGTCGTAGCCTGTGCATTCGGCCACGAAGCCGTACTTCAGGCGCACGCGGGCGCCTGGCTGGTCGCCGACCGGAGGGGTGAAGCGGAAGTAGCCCTTGGTCGGCACTTCCATGAAGTCTTCTTCTTCGATCCACAGTTCGCGGGTGAACGGGAAGGTGCGGTGACCCAGCTCAGGGTGGTGCGGGTGGACCGGCGAGGTGCACTCGACCGACTGGCCTTCCGGGAAGTTCTCGACGATCAGCTTCAGCGGGCGCAGTACGGCGATGGCTCGCGGGGCTTTCGGGTCCAGGTCTTCACGCACGGCGCCTTCCAGCACGCCGAAGTCGATCCAGCCGTCGGACTTGGTCACGCCGGTGCGCTCGCACATCAGCTGGATGCCCTCCGGGGTGAAGCCGCGGCGGCGCATGCCGGCCATGGTCGGCAGGCGCGGGTCGTCCCAGCCGTCCACGATGCCTTCTTCCACCATCTGGCGCAGCTTGCGCTTGGAGGTGACGATGTAGGTCAGGTTCAGGCGTGCGAATTCGTACTGGTGCGGCACCGGCTTCTTGAAAAAGCCACCCTCGGACAGGGTTTCCAGCAGCCAGTCGTAGAACGGGCGGTGATCCTGGAATTCCAGGGTGCAGATCGAGTGCGTGATGTTTTCCAGCGCGTCCGAAATCGGGTGAGTGTAGTCGTACATCGGGTAGATACACCAGTCGTCGCCCGTGCGGTGGTGGTGGGCGTGGCGGATGCGGTAGATCGCCGGGTCGCGCATGTTCATGTTCGGCGAGGACATCGCGTCTTCGCTGATCTTGGCGCGCAGTGCGTGCTCACCGTCCTTGTATTTGCCCGCCTTCATGTCGCGGAACAGTTGCAGGTTTTCTTCCACCGAACGGTTGCGGAACGGGGAATTGGTGCCGGCGACGCCGAAACCGCCGCGGGTATTTTTCATTTCCTCGGCGCTCTGGCTGTCCACGTAAGCCTTGCCGACCTTGATCAGGTATTCGGCCATTTCGTACAGCTTGTCGAAATAGTCGGAGGCGTAATACAGGTGTTCGCCGGCGCCTACCGGGCCTTTGTAGTTCCAGTCGAAACCGAGCCAGCGCACGCTGTCGATGATGGAATCGACGTATTCCTGTTCTTCTTTTTCAGGATTGGTGTCGTCGAAGCGCAGGTGGCAGCGGCCGCCGAAATCGCGCGCCAGGCCGAAGTTTGTGTAGATGGACTTGGCGTGGCCGACGTGCAGGTAGCCGTTTGGCTCCGGCGGGAAGCGGGTGATGACCGGCGGCAGGCCTTCGCGGGTATGCGCGCCGGAGGCCAGGTCGGCTTCAACGATATTGCGCAGGAAATTGGGCGCTGGGGCGTGGGTTTTGTCGTTGCTCATGTATGTTTTAGTCTTTAAAACCGGTAAACCAGGGTCTGACCCGCAGGGTCAGACCCTGTCAGCTCCACCGCCTGGGGCTTGGATTGAAACCCAACCCCCAGCCGTTGAACAGACAGGGTCAGACCCTTGGGTCTGACCCAGGTTTACCGGTTTTAGGGTGATATTCAGCGTAAACAGGGCATTTTATAGGATAATTCGACATTACGCGTTTAAAAACCGGCCCGGAGTTGCAATATGGAAAATTTATATAATGTGCTCGGTGTCGCGCCCAATGCCTCTGACGAGGAAATCAAGAAGGTCTATCGTTCCCTGGCGATGCGTTTCCACCCGGACCGCAACCAGGAACCGGGCGCCGACGCCCGCTTCAAGGCCATCGTCAAAGCTTATGAAGTGTTGTCCGACCCCGAAAAACGGGAAGAATACAACCAGAGTGTGCACCACCGCATCATCATCGACCCGGAAGCGGAGGCCTACCAACAGTGGCGTTCCATCTTCAGCGTCAACGGCGTGACGATCCCCGCCGCCTGAATCAATAGAAAGACAGCAGCAAATGAGAAAAGTACACCCAGAGTTCGCCTACCAGGCGCGCGAACTGGAAGGGCAGATCGAGGGCATCCTCGGCGATCCGCCTGACCACAAGAATTACAAGAAGATGGTCGAAGCCCTGCGCACCGAATACGTGAACGGCGGCGGCATCGACGATTTGAACATGATGGCTTTCGCCCTGGTGGACGTGATCGAATTCCACGACCCGAAGGCAGCTTTTGCCGACGCCGAGGATTTCGAATACGGCGATCCGGCCCGCGTGTTCGGCGCCGCCACCTGCCCGAAGGCGCAAGGCCTGCTGGAAGCGCTGGAAGAGAACCACCCGGACCTGGCGCGCCAGGCCATCATCACCGCGCTGCTGCACAAGCATCCGCGCATGTGGGACGACGAGGACACTTCGCTCGACCGCCTGGCTGAAGGCGACGAGGGCGATGATGAAGACGATTACGCGGATGATGTCGCAACCGACGACTTCACCGGCATCTTTGACCAGCAGGAGGATTGAGCATGACCGACAAGAATCTGCCAGCCATTCGCAAGCAGGTCACCGAACTCGTTCTGGCGGGCTCCCTGGAGCACGCCGAGCGCGCCTTTGCCGAAGCAGCGGATACCCACGGCGACCTGGCCGTGGTCGAAGTGCTGCAGGAGCTGCCGCCGCACGTGACGGCGCTGCACATGTCCGGCTTCGACGGCGGCAAGATGTCGCTGGCGACCCTGCTGGTGCCGCCGAAGCAGTGGGCCGAAAGCCTGGCCTACATCGCCGCCACCTGGCCGGACGACATGATCGAAGACGATCCAGAGCGTATCGCCGAATCGCTGTTCGCCCACATGCACGGCGTGATCTTCGGCACCGAAGATGAAGAGCGCCGTGCCGAACTGCTGAAAGAAGCGTCGGCTACCGACTGGGGCTGCACCGCGTTCGCGATCCTGTTCTCGCTGGCGCCGAAGGAGGTGCTGGAGGTTGCGGGCGAAGTGATCTCGAAAGGTGCCTACCTGACCGGCCAGACTTCGTCCGACAACGACATCGTTCCCGTTGCCGTCGCCCTGGCGCAAGCCAATGAAGACGGCTGGGACCGTGCGCTGTTCGAATTGTTCCCGGAATTCCGCCACAGCGCCGACCTGGCCGATGCGGAATTCAGCGACGATCCGGACGAAGAGCCCGAGCACCTGCAGCGCTCCACCAAGGAGCTGCTGTACCGCCTGCGCAAGCAAGTGCCGACCACCCGCAGTGGCACCGGCCGCGAACGCGCACGCCGCTCGATCGGTACGGGGATCTTCGGCTGATGCTGCCCGCACTCGTCAAAGAAAGCCTGCCGCGACTGACCCGCGCCATCAAACTGCTGCCAGGCGACGATCGCGAAGATGCGGCCAGCATCCTGGCGGAAGAGTTGAGCGGCATCACAGCCATGGTCGCGGACAAGTTCACCAACAACCGCACTGCGGAAGGCATCCAGAAGGCAGTCAACCTGACGGTTGGCGGCGTGTCGCTCGGCCTGGAGCAGGTGCTGACCGTCGATTCCGACGAACTGGCGCTGGACTACCTGGTGGAGCAGGGCGCTGAGCTGGCCTTCCAGGCGGGCTTCCGCCAGTTGAAGGACCTGGCTGCGATGCCAGAAGATTCGCTGATTGGGGAGTACGACAACGACCCGATGTATGCACAGCGCCGCCTGCGCGACCTGTTCTTCGACATCTGCTTCACCGAGCCGGGCGCCAACTGGGATGGTCCGTCCAAGTACCAGACGCAGTTGAAGCAGCGCCAGGAAGTGCAAGCCGTGGTGCGCCTGGCGAACTGGCTGCGCCGCCACAACCTGGAAGGCGCAATCAAGGACCCGGACCTGAACGCGGAAGGCGTGATCGCGCTGGCGATCATCTTCGCGGTGGAAGGCGGTGGCCGCATCATCGCCCGCACCGGCCAGAAGGAGTTCGAACGCTTCGTGAAGGCTGTGCGCAAGGCCAAGCCGGATTACGAAGCGGGCTGGCAAGCGCTGGTCGCAGCGGTGCCCGAGCAGCATCACCCGGTCCTGTTGCATCGCATCGACCTGTACCGCCGCACCTGCACCGTGCTGCAAAAGTTGCCGGGCCGCTACGCAATGAAGACGCTGTGGACCGAGCTGGAAAACTACGCCGGCTCCGAGCTCGACGCCGACTACGATTGATAAACTGGACCAGCGCCAGACGAGCATGCGTGTCTGACCCTGTGGGTCAGACACCGGTTTACCGGTTCTCCTCCAGCGCCACCCGGACAAACGCCTCCACCAACGCCCCGCCATCCCCCCGCCGCTGCGCCAATTGCAGCGAAGTGACCGCCCCCGCATCATCCAGCGGCCGGAACACCACTCCCTCCAGATGCATCGACTGGAACGGCGAAGGCAGCACCGACACCCCGATCCCCGCCGCAACCAGCCCGATAATGGTCGCCGCCTCGCCCGCCTCCATGGCCACTTGCGGCACAAAGCCCGCAGTCCGGCACATGCCCAGAATGGCGTGATTGATCCCCACGCCAGACTCCTTCGGATACATTACCCACGGCAGCTCCGCCAGGTCCTCGACCTTGATCTTGCGCTTGCGCGCCAATGGCGAATCGCTCGCAAGCACCAGCAGCAGCGCATCGCGGCGCAGCGTCGTCAGCTCCAGGTGCTCCGGCAAAGCCACCTCCGGCGGGCGCACGAAACCAAGATCTATTTTGCGCGCCTCCAGGGCATCGATCTGGTGCAGCGTCGTCATTTCATGCAAAGTAAGCGCCACGTCCGGATAAAGCTGGCGATAGCGGCGGATCGCGCGCGCAAACAGCGGCGTGAACGGCGTAGAAAACGTGAACCCCACACGCAGTTCACCAGCCTCGCCGCGCTGCGCCCGGCGCGCACGCTCTGCCGCGCGCTCGGATTGCGCCAGGATGGCGCGCGCATCTTCGAGAAACAGCTTGCCGGCTTCGGTGAGCCGCACCCAGCGCTTGCTGCGATCGAAGAGACGCGCGCCCACTTCCGCTTCAAGGGCCTGGATTTGCTGGGACAGCGGCGGCTGGCCGATATGCAGCCGCTCAGCCGCGCGAGTGAAGCTCAGTTCCTCGGCCACAGCCACGAAATAGCGCAGATGACGCAATTCCATAATATGTTGAAGCGATTAATAACGCCTTAAATATATATTGGACAGTAATACAGGGCAATCCTAAGATGAATTCACGATGAAAGGCCTCCGCCACCCCACCAATCGCGCCATGTTCTTTGGCGGCTTTTCCTGTTTCGCGCTGTTGTACTGCGTGCAACCCTTGATGCCGCTGCTATCCAGCGAATTTGCGCTGACGCCCGCGCAGAGCAGCCTGTCCTTGTCGCTGGCCACGGCGGCGATGGCAGTCTCGCTGCTCGCGTCGAGCGCCATTTCCGACCGCTTCGGCCGCAAGCCCCTGATGGTGGGAGCGCTCGCGATCTCCGCGATCATGACTTTGCTGTGCGCTCTGGCCGATGGATACGGCCAACTGCTTGTCGCGCGGGTTTTGCTCGGTGTGGCGCTGGGCGGCATGCCAGCCGTCGCCATGGCATACCTGGCAGAGGAGATCGAACCCGAATCCTTGGGGCTATCGATGGGTCTTTACATCAGCGGCAGTGCGTTCGGCGGGATGGTCGGGCGCATGGTGACATCGATACTGAGCGACTTTTTCTCCTGGCGCGTGGCGCTGGTGGCGATGGGCGCGGCCGGAGTATTGGCTGCAGTCGAATTCTGGCGCAGTCTGCCGGAGTCGCGCCGTTTCCACCCGTCGCCCGGAGGCTGGCGCGCGCTGCCAGAGAATGCGCTCCGCCACCTGCGCGATGACGGCCTGCCTTGGCTGTTCACCCTGGCCTTCCTGTTAATGGGTTGTATGGTCAGCGCCTACAACTACATCAGTTACCGCCTGCTGGCCGTGCCGTTCGAGCTGCGTCAAAGTGTGGTGGGTGGAATTTCGTTTCTGTACCTGCTGGGGATTTTCAGTTCGGTCTGGGCAGGCAAGCTGGCGGACCGTTACGGCCGCAAGGGCGTGCTGTACCTGGTTCTCAGCTTAATGCTGACAGGCATTGTGTTGACCTTGTCGAGCTGCTTGCCGCTGGTAATCGCCGGGCTGGCCCTGTTCACCTTCGCTTTCTTTGCAGCGCATTCCATGACAAGCAGCTGGGTCGGCCGACGTGCTCGCGGGGCGGCATTGGCATCCGCGCTATACCTGTTCTTCTACTACCTCGGCTCCAGCGTGATTGGCTGGGCTGCAGGAATACTGTGGGGAAAGGCAGGATGGGCGGGCGTGGTGCTGTTGCTTGCAAGCTGCCTCGTCGCAGCTGTCGCGATCGCAATCCACCTGCGCCGGTTGACGCCAATCGCGCCAATGTTGAGCCAGATCAAAGCTGAGGCAGGGTGATTGAACCGCCGAGCGCGAACGGTCTCCAAGTCCCACCGGCACGCTGGGTGCCGTTTTGAGCGAGGAGATCATCATGATGCACGATCGAGAAATCCGTATCAGGCTCAGCAACATCCAAATGGCTGTCAGCCAGGCCGCGCAAGCCCTGTCGGCCGAGCGCCACCTGACCGGCGAGCTGCGCGATACGATCCAGAAGCTGGACCGCCGCTCCGACGACATCAGCGAAATGCTGGTGAGTGAGGACTACGCCAACGTACCCAAGTTGGTAGACGACATGGAAATGCTCGGCGCCCGGGCCCGGCGCGTCTGCGCCAGCGAGCGCATGCAAGTGACGCCCGAGATGAAGGCCGCAGTCAACTTCATGCATCGCGAATTATTCGACTTCAAGCAGCACCTGCACTAAAGGCGTACCAGCCGAGCCCGTGTCACACCATGGGGTCACACCCCAGGTGTGACACGGGCTCTTCCGCACTGCGGTTGGGCTCGTGTCACTCTCGGGGTGTGACCCCAAGGTGTGACACGGGCTCGGCCGTAACGCGTTACAGGATGCCTTTGGCGCGCAGGGAGGCGATGTCGGCCTCGCTGCGGCCGAGGACTTCGCGCAGCACTTCGTCGGTGTGCTGGCCAAGCAGGGGCGGGGCCATGTCGGTTTCTGCGGGACTGGCGCTCAGGCGCATTGGGTTGCGCACCAGTTTCACTTTGCCGGCGGTCGGGTGGGCTGTTTCAATCATCATGCCGCGCGCTTGCACTTGCGGGTTCTTGAATACGTCGTGCAGGTCGTTGATTGGGCCGCATGGCACGCCTACCGCTTCCAGCTGTTCGATCCACCAGTCGCGCGGTTGTGACTTCACCATGTCAGCCAGGATCGGCACCAGCTCGTCGCGGTTCTTCACGCGCAGTGGATTGGTGGCGTAGCGTTCGTGTGTGGCAAGGTCGGGGCGGCCGCCCACTTCCACGAATTTCTGGTACTGGCCGTCGTTGCCGGTGGCGACGATGATGTAGCCGTCGGCGCAGGCGAAGGTCTGGTACGGCACGATGTTGGCGTGGGCGTTGCCCCAGCGCTTGGGCGCTTTGCCGCTATTCAGGTAGTTGGAGCCCATATTGGCCAACATCGCGACCTGCACGTCCAGCAGCGCCATGTCGATATATTGACCTTCGCCGGTCCGGTCGCGGTGGGTCAGGGCGGCCAAAATTGCGATGGTGGAGTACATGCCGGTCATCAGGTCGGTCAGGGCCACGCCGGCTTTCTGCGGGCCGCCGCCCGGCAGGTCGTCGCGCTCGCCGGTGACGGACATCAAACCGCCCATGCCCTGGATCAGGAAGTCGTAGCCGGCGCGGTGTGCGTAGGGGCCGTCCTGGCCAAAGCCGGTTACGGAGCAGTAGACCAGGTCCGGCTTGACGGCCTTCAGCGATTCATAATCCAGGCCATATTTTTTCAGCTGGCCGACCTTGTAGTTTTCCAGCACCACGTCGGCGTGCCTGGCCAGTTCGCGGATCAGGGCCTGGCCCTCCGGCTTGGAGATGTCGCAGGTGACCGAGCGCTTGCCGCGGTTGGCGGACAGGTAGTAGGCGGCTTCGGTGGTGTCGGCGCCGGAGGCGTCCTTGGCGTAGGGTGGCCCCCAGGCGCGGGTGTCGTCACCGCTGCCCGGCCGCTCGATCTTGATCACGTCCGCGCCCAGGTCGGCGAGGTTCTGCGAGCACCAGGGGCCGGCCAGCACGCGGCTTAAATCCAGTACGCGAATGTGTCCAAGGGCCTTCGGGGTCATGTTGTCTTCTTCCTACTGTTTTCAGGGAGCGTTAGCTTAACGCATCCAACCGTGTTAGTGTCTTAATCCTATGTGGCCCTACCCAAAAATCGTTGCGCATCGCGGAGGCGGCACGCTGGCTCCGGAAAACACCATCGCCGGCTTGCGTGCCGGCCTGGCTTATGGTTTCCGCGCGGTGGAATTCGACGTCATGCTGTCATCCGATGGCATTGGCGTGGTGATGCATGATCCGCACTTTGGCCGCACGATCTATGGCGATGGCTATGTGCCGAACTTTTCGGCAGCCGAATTGGCGAAGATGGATGCCGGGCGATGGTTCGGCCCTGAGTTCCGCGGTGAGCCAGTGCCTTTATTCCTGGAGTGGGTCGACTACTGCAAAGAGCATAAGATCTGGATGAATATCGAGATCAAGCCGGCTGAAGGCCATGATGAGGCGACCGGCCGTTGGGTGGCGCAGACTGCGCGTGCCCGTTTCGCTGCCGAGGTGGCGGCCGGCGATCCGGCGTCAATGCCTTTGCTCTCGTCCTTCAGCATGCCGGCCTTGGCGGCGGCGCGCGATGCTGCGCCCGAACTACCGCGGGCTTGTCTGTTTGATAAAATTCCCCCCAATTGGCTGGAAACGGCGCGCGACCTTGGCGCGGTGGCGATCCATACCAACCACAAATACCTGACACCGGACCAGGCAAGAGCGGTGAAGGCAGCAGGCCTGGGCCTGTTTTGCTATACCGTCAATACGCCGGAACGAGCGCGGGAAATCCTCGCGCTCGGCGTAGACGCCTTCTGCACCGACCGCATCGACTTGATCGGGCCGGACTTCGCTTGATAAATGGGGACGCACCCCATTTAGAGGAAATTTCCCTCTAAATGGGATACGTCCCCATTTATCAGGCGAACTGTTCACGTATAATCAACCCTTTGCACCAGCCTGCAACCTACCTTTTACGACATGAAATCTGCTGAAATTCGCGAAAAGTTCCTGAAATTCTTCGAATCCAAGGGCCATACGATTGTCCGTTCCAGCCCGCTGGTGCCAGGCAACGACCCGACCCTGCTGTTGACCAACTCCGGCATGGTGCAGTTCAAGGATGTGTTCCTGGGTCAGGATGTGCGCCCGTATTCCCGTGCCACCACCGTGCAGCGCTGCGTGCGCGCCGGCGGCAAGCATAACGACCTGGAAAACGTCGGCTATACCGCGCGTCACCACACCTTCTTCGAAATGCTGGGCAATTTCAGCTTCGGCGACTATTTCAAGCGCGATGCGATCCAGTACGCATGGGAGCTGCTGACCAAGGTATACGGCCTGCCGCCTGAGAAGCTGACCGTCACCGTCTATATCGAAGACGACGAAGCCTACGACATCTGGGCCAACGAAATCGGCGTGCCGAAAGAGCGCATCATCCGCATCGGCGACAACAAGGGTTCGCGCTACGCGTCGGACAACTTCTGGCAGATGGCCGACACCGGCCCATGCGGTCCTTGCACCGAGATCTTCTACGACCACGGCGCCGACATCTGGGGCGGTCCTCCGGGCTCGGACCAGGAAGACGGCGACCGCTTCATCGAAATCTGGAACCTGGTGTTCATGCAGTTCAACCGCGACGAAGCGGGCGTGATGCACAAGCTGCCGAAGCCTTGCGTGGATACCGGCATGGGCATGGAGCGCCTGGCTGCTGTCTTGCAGCACGTGCACTCGAACTATGAGATCGATTCCTTCCAGGCCCTGATCAAGGCTGCCGCCCGCGAAACCGGCGCGACCGACCTGGAAAACAAATCGCTGCGCGTGATCGCCGACCACATCCGCGCTGCTGCTTTCATGATCGTCGACGGCATCATCCCTGGCCCTGAAGGCCACGGCTATGTCCTGCGCCGCATCATCCGCCGCGCACTGCGTCACGGCCACAAACTGGGCCAGACCAAAGCCTTCTTCTACAAGCTGGTAGCAGACCTGAACACCGAAATGGGCGTTGCCTATCCTGAGCTGGCGGAAGCCAAGGACCGCGTGGCCCAGGTGCTGAAGGCGGAAGAGGAGCGTTTCGGCGAGACCCTGGAAAACGGCATGAAGATCCTGGAAGCCCAACTGGCCAAGGATCCGAAGAACCTGGATGGTGCTACCGCCTTCACCCTGTACGACACCTACGGCTTCCCGCTGGACCTGACCGCCGACATTTGCCGCGAACGCGAAGTGACGCTGGACGAAGCAGGCTTCAACGTCGCCATGGAAGCACAGAAGCAGAAGGCGCGCGAAGGCGGCAAGTTCAAGAAGATGGCTGCCAACGTTGAATACTCCGGCGAGAAGAACAAGTTCGTCGGCTATGACCAGCTGCTGCATGACTCGAAAGTGATCGCCCTGTACGCCAACGGCGCGCCGGTGCAGGAACTGAAGACCGGCGAGCAGGGCATCGTCGTGCTGGATACCACCCCGTTCTACGCCGAATCCGGCGGCCAGGTGGGCGACCAGGGCCTGATCACCGGCGCCACCGGCCGCTTCGACGTGGAAGACACGCTGAAGATCCAGGCGGATGTGTTCGGCCACCACGGCGTGGTGACACAGGGTTCGCTGAAAGTGGGCGACGCTGTCGGCGCGGCAGTGGACCAGCATTCGCGCGGCCGCACCATCCGTAACCACTCGGCGACCCACCTGATGCACAAGGCCCTGCGTGAAGTGCTGGGTTCCCACGTGGCGCAGAAAGGCTCGCTGGTTGATCCGGACAAGGCGCGTTTCGACTTCTCCCACACCCAGCCGATGACCGCCGAGGAAATCGCCAAGGTGGAAGCCATCGTCAACGCCGAGATCCTGGCCAATGCTGCGACCCAGTCGCACCACATGTCCTTCGACGACGCTGTGAAGCATGGCGCCATGGCGCTGTTCGGCGAGAAGTACGGCGACGAAGTGCGCGTGATGGACATCGGTTCCTCGAAAGAGCTGTGCGGCGGCGTGCACGTGCACCGCACCGGCGATATCGGCCTGTTCAAGATCGTATCGGAAGGCGGCGTTGCTGCCGGTATCCGCCGCGTGGAAGCCGTGACCGGCGAAGGCGCCCTGGCGCTGGTGCAGGGCATGGCTCGCAAGCTGAACGAAGCTGCTGCCGCGCTGAAGTCGAACCCGGAAGAACTGACTTCCAAGATCGCCGCCGTGCAGGACCAGGTGAAGTCGCTGGAAAAAGAACTGGCTGCGTTGAAGTCCAAGCTGGCTTCCGGCCAGGGCGACGAACTGGTCAACAAGGCGGTCGACGTCAAGGGCCTGAAGGTGCTGGCTGCAACCATGGAAGGCGCCGACGTGACCGCGCTGCGCGAAACCATGGACAAGCTGAAAGACAAGCTGAAGTCCGCTGCCATCGTGCTGGCTTCCGTCAATGACGGCAAGGTCAGCCTGATCGCCGGCGTGACGGCGGACTCGATCGGCAAGGTCAAGGCCGGCGAGCTGGTCAACTTCGTTGCACAACAAGTGGGCGGCAAGGGCGGTGGACGTCCTGACATGGCGCAAGCCGGCGGCACCAATCCGGATGCACTGCCAGGTGCTCTCGGTGGCGTTGCAGCATGGGTGGAGTCGCATATCTAAGAGCTGCCAGGGGCCCGCGCTTCCTAGTGCGGGCCTTTCCGACATTGCAAGGTCGTTGTGATTTTGCAACGCAACATTAACTATTTTGGTGCAGTGCGTCAGACGCACAAAATTGGAGTAGTATGTCGGAACCAGTTGTACAGAAGCGAGATATTGATGAGCGAAACTCTTACTCTCGAGTCCGAGACCATGGAATTTCATAAGGACCTCGACGCCCGCGGCCTGAATTGCCCGCTGCCTATTCTGAAAGCCAAGAAAGCCTTGGCGGAATTGGAAAGCGGCCAGGTGTTGCGTATCGTGGCTACCGATCCAGGGTCAGTGCGTGACTTCCAGGCCTTTGCCAAGCAGACTGGCAATGCACTCTTGTCCTACGTCCAGCAGGGCACTGAATTTACGTTTTTGATGCGCCGCAAGTAAAAACTGCGGTATGCTACCGGTTGCTGATTTTCGGCGCCGGATTGTATTTAAAAAACGCACGACCGTGCTTTTATTCGATCAGTGATATCGAATTCCAATATAATCTAGCCCACTAATTTTACTTATCTCTTTTTCAAAGGCACACCTATGAAAGTCCTGGTACCTGTCAAGCGCGTCGTCGACTTCAACGTGAAAGTGCGCGTCAAATCCGACGGCACTGGCGTAGATATCGCCAACGTCAAAATGTCGATGAACCCGTTCGACGAGATCGCACTGGAAGAAGCGACCCGCCTGAAAGAAGCTGGCAAAGTAACCGAAGTGGTTGCCGTGTCCGCCGGCGTGACCCAATGCCAGGAAACCCTGCGCACCGGCATGGCGATCGGCGCCGACCGCGGCATCCTGATCGAAACCGGCGTTGAACTGGAGCCGCTGGCTGTAGCCAAGCTGCTGAAGGCCGTTGCCGACAAAGAGCAACCGCAACTGATCATCCTGGGCAAGCAGGCTATCGACGACGACTCCAACCAGGTTGGCCAGATGCTGGCAGCGCTGCTGGGCTGGCCGCAAGCGACCTTCGCGTCAAAGGTTGAGCTGGGCGACGGCAAAGTCACCGTGACCCGCGAAGTGGACGGCGGCCTGGAAACCCTGGCGCTGCAACTGCCAGCCATCGTGACCACCGACCTGCGCCTGAACGAGCCGCGCTATGTGACCCTGCCTAACATCATGAAGGCGAAGAAGAAGCCGCTGGATACCGTCAAGCCGGAAGACCTGGGCGTCGACGTGACCCCGCGCCTGAAAACCCTGAAAGTGGCCGAGCCTGCCAAGCGTTCCGCTGGTATCAAAGTGCCTGACGTAGCGACCCTGGTGTCCAAGCTGCGCACCGAAGCTAAAGTCATCTAATTATTTGCTAAAACCGGAACTGCAGGTGTCTGACCCATTGGGTCAGACACCGGTCTGCCGGTTTTCACTCAAGGAAAAAATATCATGGTCGCACTCGTAATCGCAGAACACGACAACGCATCCCTGAAGGGCAGCACCCTCCACACCGTTACCGCCGCCGCCAAATGCGCAGGCGAAGTGCACGTGCTGGTCGCTGGCTCGAATGCCGGCGCCGCTGCTGCCGCCGCTGCCAAGATCGCTGGCGTCACCAAGGTGCTGCACGCAGACGCAGCTTACTTCGCGGACGGCCTGGCCGAAAACGTCTCCGAGCAGATCCTGGCGATCGCTGGTGGCTACACCCACATCCTGGCTCCGGCAACCGCTTACGGCAAGAACATCCTGCCGCGCGTTGCCGCCAAGCTGGACGTGGCTCAGATCTCCGAAATCACCAAGGTTGACGCGCCTGATACCTTCGAGCGCCCAATCTACGCCGGCAATGCGATCGCGTACGTGCAATCGTCGGACAAGGTCAAGGTGATCACCGTACGTAGCACCGGCTTCGACGCTGCTGCTGCCGAAGGCGGTTCCGCTGCTGTGGAAAGCGTGGCTGCAGCCGCTGATTTCGGCAAGTCCGCTTTCGTTGGCCGCGAAGTGGCCAAGTCGGACCGTCCGGAACTGACCGCTGCCAAGATCATCGTTTCCGGTGGCCGCGGCATGGGCTCCGCTGACGCCTTCAAGATCCTGGAACCACTGGCCGACAAGCTGAACGCCGCCATGGGCGCATCGCGCGCTGCGGTGGACGCAGGTTTCGTGCCGAACGACTGGCAGGTTGGCCAGACCGGCAAGATCGTTGCTCCTTCCCTGTACATCGCCGTCGGTATCTCCGGCGCGATCCAGCACCTGGCCGGCATGAAGGACTCCAAGGTCATCGTGGCTGTGAACAAAGACCCTGAAGCTCCTATCTTCTCCGTTGCCGACTACGGCATCGTGGGCGACCTGTTCGAGGTTGTTCCTCAACTGGTCAAGGAACTGGGTTAAACCGGTAAAGCAGTGTCAGACCCTCAGGGTCTGACACTGGCCCGCGACGGCCGCCTGATTGGGGTCTGACCCTGCGGGTCAGACCCCGTTTTACTGGTTTCTGGAGAATTGTGGAGATATAAATGAGCTATCAAGCCCCAATGAAAGACATGCTGTTCGTGATGAACGAACTGGCAAACCTGGCTAGCGTGTCCGCGCTGCCAGGCTGTGAAGATGCAAACGCGGAAACCGCGGAAGCCGTACTGGAAGAAAACGCGAAGTTCGTGAGCGGCGTGATCGCCCCGCTGAACCACGCGGCAGACAAAGAGCCTAGCTCCTGGGCTGATGGCAAGGTCATCACCTCGAAGGGCTTCAAGGAAGCCTTCAAGCAGTTCGCGGAAGCCGGCTGGCAAGGCCTGCAGCACCCGACGGAATTCGGCGGCCAGGGCCTGCCGAAGCTGATCGGCACCCCGTGCGTGGAAATGCTGCACGGCTCGAACCTGTCGTTCGCGCTGGTGGCGCTGCTGTCCGACGGCGCGATCGAAGCGCTGCTGACCGCCGGTTCCGACGAGCAGAAGGCGACCTACCTGGAGCCGCTGGTGACCGGCAAGTGGACCGGCACCATGAACCTGACCGAGCCGCAGGCCGGCTCCGACCTGGCTGCCGTGCGCACCCGCGCCGTGCCGCAGGGCGACGGCACCTACAAAGTATTCGGCACCAAGATCTTCATCACCTACGGTGAGCACGACATGGCCGAGAACATCATTCACCTGGTGCTGGCGCGTACTCCTGATGCGCCTCCAGGCGTGAAGGGCATCTCGCTGTTCATCGTGCCGAAGTTCATGGTCAACGCCGACGGTTCGCTGGGCGAGCGCAACGACGCGCACTGCGTGTCGATCGAACACAAGCTGGGCATCAAGGCTTCCCCAACCGCCGTGCTGCAATTCGGCGACAATGGCGGCGCCGTTGGCTACCTGGTGGGCGAAGAGAACCGCGGCCTGGAATACATGTTCATCATGATGAACGCGGCCCGCTTCGGCGTCGGCATGCAGGGCGTGGGCCTGGCGGAACGCGCATACCAGCAGGCTGTGACTTTCGCCAAGGACCGCGTGCAATCCCGCGACCTGAACGGCTCTCCAGCCGGCGTGGCGATCATCAACCATCCGGACGTGCGCCGCATGCTGATGTCGATGCGCGCCCAGACCGAAGCGGCGCGTGCGCTGGCTTACGTGGCTGCCGGCATTCACGACGTGGCTCATCACCACGCCGATGCGGAAGTCCGCGCTGCGAACCAGGCTGTCTACGAATACCTGGTGCCGATCGTGAAGGGTTGGTCGACCGAGATGTCCGAGAACGTGACCCGCGACGGCGTGCAGGTGCACGGTGGCATGGGCTTCATCGAAGAAACCGGCGCGGCGCAGCACTACCGCGACGCCAAGATCCTGACCATCTATGAAGGCACCACCGCGATCCAGGCCAATGACCTGATCGGCCGCAAGACCGTGCGCGATGGCGGCGCTTTGGCCAAGTCGATCATTGCCCAGGTGCGCGCGACTGCCGAAGAACTGGCTGGCGTGAACAGTCCTGACTTCGCGGCGATCCGCAAGCACCTGGTGCAGGGCGCGGACGACCTGGAAGCGGTGGTGGACTTCGTCGTCAACCACGCCAAGTCGGATATCAAGGGCGTATTCTCCGGCTCCGTGCTGTACCTGAAGCTGGCCGGTATCGTGTTCGGCGGCTGGCAGATGGGCCGTGCTGCGCTGATCGCGCAGTCCAAGCTGTCGGCAGGGGAGGGCGACGCTTCGTTCTTCCACGCCAAGATCGTGACCGCGCGTTTCTTCGCGGACCACATCCTGTCCGGTTCCACCGGCATGCGCACCGCCATTGTTGATGGCAGCGCCGGTGTGCTGGGCCTGGACGTCGAGCAGTTCTAAGCCAGAACCATGGTGTCTGACCCAATGGGTCAGACACCGCTTTGCCGGTTCTGCAGTTCATGCGCAAGGAGCCACTTCTTGCGCGCCAATCCCCCTCCGTATCCCGTCAGCGAACCATCCTTGCCGATAATCCGGTGGCAGGGAATGATGATCGCAATCCGGTTCGCCCCATTCGCTCCAGCTACCGCCCGCACCGAGTTGGGTGCACCCAGGCGCGCTGCCAGGTCGGCATAATGCGTCACTTCCCCGAACTTCATTGCGCGCAAGGCATCCCAGACGCCGCGCTGGAAATCGCTGCCCGGTGCGTCCAGCGCCACGCTGAACTGCTGACGTTTGCCTTCGAAGTATTCCGCGGTCTGGGTCTCGGCTTCTCGCGTGTGTGCGTTTTCTCCGGCCAGGATGCGCGCCTTGAACAGGCGCTGCAAATCGCGGAACTCGGTTTCCAGCATGCGTCGGTCGGTGAATTCCAGTAAGCACACGCCGTTCTCGCTGGCGCAGACAAACATTGGCCCAAGCGGCGTCGCAAAGCGGTGCAGCACTAGTTGCTGTGCGCCCTGGCTGGGCGCATTGCCGGTCATCTTCTTGTAGGTATAGGCGAAGCCGCTGAGCGATTCGTAACCGCTGTCGAGCGCTACTTCGGTGGCGCTGCGACCCTCCTTCAGTTCCGTCATGGCCAGGTTGATGCGCAACATGCGCTGGTAGGCCTGGAAGCTGAAACCGTGGTGTTTCTTGAACCAGCGCCGCACCAGTTCCGGGCTGATGCCCAGTTCGCGCAGTTCGGCATCCTGGATGCGCCGCTTGGGATGTTCCCGCACCAGCGCGACTGCGCGGGCGACTTGCGGCGGCACGTCGGGTGCATTTTCGGTCGGGCGGCACACCTTGCAGGGGCGGAAGCCAAGCGCCAGCGGCTCCTTGATGTCGGAGAAAAAGTCGACATTTTCCGCCTTCGGTTTGCGCGCGCGGCAGGTCGGCAGGCAGAAGATGCCGGTGGTCTTGACCGCTGCATAAAAAGCGCCGACATGCTCGGGCGAGCGCGCGACCAGGGCCTGGTAGCAGCGCTGGATGTCGGCGGGATCAGTGAATTTCATCGGCGAACAGGGGCGAGAAGGATTGCTGGTGGCGGGTCGACTCAAGCATGGCCTGCAGTTGCCGCGTCATGGCGCCGTGCACGAAGTTGCCCATGCTGAAACGGGCGGCAGCATACGCGCGGCCACGGGCAACGGTTTCCTCAAGCGCCGCGGCGCGCCAGGCAAAGAAAAATAGAGGCATGAAATGGATTCCGGTTGCAGTGATGGCTGGAGCTTAGCGAGGCTCCAGCTTTGGCGACAACCGAAAAACAGACGACTATTTTTATGCCGGGCGTTACAGTCCTTTCTTTGCCAGTTCGGCGATTTCGTAATCGCCGTCATCGACCAGGCGCTCCCCTCCAGGCGTCAAACCCAATCCCAGGGTGCGCCCCAGCGACAGCAACTGGCTCTGTCCTGCGGCCTTGCGCACCGGCTCCAGCATGTAGACCGGATCGGCAAACGCTTCCGCCGGCGTGATGATCTTCCAGCCCATTTCCTTGAACTGTGCCAGCACGTCGTCCAGCCACAGCGCGTTGAGCAGGTTGTGGTGCAGCAGCAGGACTTGCGAAATATCGCGCCCCTGCAGTTGCTGCGACAGCTCGCGGTAAGCCAGCGCGCGTTGCCTGACGTGGGTCAGGTAAGCGGTCCGGATAGCGCTGATGTCGGCATTTGGATCCTTCTTCAGTACTTGCTCCAGCTTTTCGTTAAGGCGCCAATCGCTGGTGTCCAGGCTCACGCGAGCGTTGCGGTAACCATGGTCGCGCAGGAAGGTGCGCATGCCGTCGATCTTTTCAGGCGTGTTCCCCTCGCGCAGGTAAGTGAAGCGCAGCCATTTCTGGTAGCCGGGCTGGGTGCTGATCAAGCGGTCGCATTCCATCACCTGGCGCTGGTACTCGGCCAGTGGGATTCTTTCCAGGTCCGGATGGGTCACGGTGTGATTGCCGATGGCATGGCCCGCCTTGCTCCAGGCTTGCAGCAGCGGCAGGCCTTGCGGCGTGTTGGCGCCGAAGCCGGAGGTGACGAACAGCGCGGCCTGCACGCGGTGCTTGGCCAGCGCATCCAGAATGGCCTGGTTGCGTTCCGGGGCCGACATGCGGGGCGTGCTGCCTGCGTTCGGACCATCATCGATCGTGATGGCTACCGATTGCGCTTGCGCTGCGCTGGCAGCGGCCAGTGCAGCGGCGGCGAGAAGGCGGCGCATCATACGGCACCCAATGCGTCAATGACGGCCTGGTAGACGCGTACGGGTTCCTCAGAGATGCGGTTCAATACGTACAGGAAGTACTCCTTTCCAAAAACTGCGTATTCACGCGTCGGAAATCCGGCGTCGCGCAGGTGGGCGATGTTCTGCTCGCCCAAGCCTATCAGGGATTCGAATTCATAGGGGCCTGCGGCGATGCCTTCTGCGCGGATCATCGCCGTCAGCTCATCCTGGATCGCCCGGTCATGCGTGGCAATCGAACATTTGTGGCCGCTGCGCAGCAACAGTGCGGCATAGCGGCGATAGGCCGATGCCAGTTCGGGACTATTGCGGGGATAAGCAATTTCCACCGGTTCGAACATCGCGCCTTTGACCAGGCGGATGCGGCCGGGATGGCGCAGCAGCGCGGGGAGATCGTTGGCGGTGCGATGCAGCTTGGCCGGTACCGTGATGCCGACGTTCGACAGGCCATCCTTTTCGTGCAGGCGGCCGTAGATCTCGTAAATGCCGGACGTGCGGTCCGAGGCCTCCATCGAGATCATCACTTCCTGCCCGATTTCACTGGCGGCGCGCGCGATGCGGCGCGCGTTCTGGTAGCCCAGTTCGGGATCGACCAGCGAGCCGACGTGGGACAAGTCGAAGGAGATCGAGCAATCAAGACGCTGCTCGCCGATGGCCTGGACCAGCTGCAAGAAGACGCCAGTCTCCGCATTGGCGAAGGCTTCGTTACGCACGCTCTCGCCCATGTATTCGGCGGAAGCGCGGTGCCCGTTCTGGTTGATCATGGCAGCGCGCACGATCGCGTCCGACACGGTGCTGCCGGCAACGTAGCGCTGCGACACGCGGTCCATGTAAGGGCGCAGCAGCGGGTCTTCGAGGAATCGGGCCTTGGCATCTTCATTGACGGCCAGTTCGCGCAAGGCGCTGGCCGCCCGGTCGACCAGGGGTTGCCACTGGGGCGGGAAATGCGGCGTGGTATTGTCTGTCACAGTGTCTCCTTGCGCGTTTGGACGTTGTATATTAGCTAAAATTTCAATATGGAGCCGGCCATGGATGCTTCAACCCTCATGCTGTTCGTGCCTGCCTGTTTTGCGCTGAACATGGCGCCGGGGCCGAACAACCTGCTATCGGTCAGCAATGCCACGCGCTATGGCTTTCGGCGCTCCTGCCTGGCTGGTGCCGGGCGACTGGTGGCATTTGCGGGAATGATCGCCTTGGCATCGGCAGGGCTGGCAGCGGTGCTGCATACTTCGGAGCTGCTGTTCTACGGGATCAAGACCGTCGGCGCGATCTACTTGTTATACCTGGCCTGGCAATTGTGGCGCGCGCAGCCGGGCGTGCAGGTGGACAACGCTGCGTCGGCGCCAGGCTGGTGGCAGTTGGCGCGGCAGGAGTTTTTTGTCGCATCGGGCAATCCGAAAGCGATCCTGATCTTCACGGCGTTCTTGCCGCAGTTCGTCGATCCCGCCGGGCCGGTAGGCGCACAGTTCTTTGTGCTCGGGGTGTTGTTCCTGCTGCTGGAAGTGGTGGCGCTGGCAGCTTACGCCTGGATGGGCGCACGCCTGCAGAGGTGGTTTGCGCAACCGCGCGGGAAGAGGGTATTCAACCGGATTTGCGCCGGCCTGCTGGCCGGCGCGGGGATGGGCTTACTGCTGTCGCGAAGGACTTAGATGCGGTTCAGGCCGCCGTGCTCGCGCTTGACGTGGTCGCCGTTACGCAGGTTTGGATCGTTCTTCAGGACGACGGTGCCGACCTTGCCGGTTTCGTAGCGGACAGTCACGTGCCATTCCTTGACCTTGTTCATCTTGCCTTCGATCTTCTTGCCAGCGTAAGCGCCGCCTGCAGCGCCAGCAACGGTGGCCAGGGTCTTGCCGGTGCCGCCGCCAACCTGGTGGCCCAGCAGGCCGCCAGCAATACCGCCGGCAACGATGCCGGCTGCGCTGCCTTCGCCGTCTTTTTCGATCATTTTCACTGCGGTCACAGTGCCGCAATCAGCGCAAACAGCGCGCTTTGGCTGTGCGTAAGCGCCAGTCACCGTTACGGCCAGGATGGCTGGCAAGAGGAATTTAATTACTTTCATATGGGTTCTCCAAAAGCGTTGTGGTGTTGGTGAGTATAGGCCATTAGTTTCCTTCTGGAATGCTAATTTGTGACAAGGCGTTGCAGAGGGTGATATGTAAGAACGGCTATAATCGCGGATTGTTAATGCCTTAATTGATTTTTTACTATGATTGGCCAGTCATCCGCGCGCGTCGCAATTTTGGTGCCTTGTTACAATGAGGCGCTTACCATCGAAGCCATCGTGCACGATTTTCGCGCTAGTTTGCCGCAAGCGACAATCTACGTCTTCGACAATAATTCAACCGACGGCACCGCCGAGATTGCCCGTCGTGCAGGAGCCAGCGTGCGCCTGGTACCGCATCAGGGCAAGGGCAGCGTTGTACGCCGCATGTTCGCCGATATCGAGGCTGATGCCTACATTATGGTGGACGGTGACGACACTTATGATGCCGCGATTGCCCCACAATTGGTCGCTAAGCTGTTTGATGAAGGCCTGGACATGGTGGTTGGGAATCGTGTCACCGAGGAACAGGCTGCCTATCGCCTAGGACACCGCTTCGGTAACAACCTGCTGACCGGCTGTGTGTCCATGTTGTTCGGACGTACCTTTACCGACATCCTGTCCGGTTATCGCGTGTTTTCTCGCCGCTACGTAAAATCGTTTGCCGCCCATTCCACTGGTTTCGAAATCGAGACCGAGCTGACGGTGCATGCCCTCGAGTTGCGCATGCCGGTGGCAGAGGTCGAGACCGTATACAAGGCTCGGCCAGAGGGCTCCTTCAGCAAACTCAATACCTACCGGGACGGATGGCGCATCTTGATGACCATCTTGCGCCTGTTTAAGTCGGAGCGCCCGTTGGCATTCTTTGGCATCGGTTTTATGGCTTGCTTCCTGCTTTCGGTCGGCTTGGCCGTGCCACTACTAAGCGTCTATTGGGATACTGGGTTGGTACCGCGACAGCCTACCGCCGTATTGTGCTCGGCCATCATGCTGTTTGGCGTGGTGCTGCTGGTCTGCGGCATTGTCCTTGATGCAGTGACCAAGGCGCGTATTGAACAAAAGCGCTTTGCTTACCTGGCTTACCCGGCCCATGGAAACTAAGGGCGTGAGCCAGTTCCTGCGCTTTGGCATCAATGGAGTTGCCGGTGCGGGGGCCGACATGGGCGCTTTGTACCTGGCGCTGGCGTTGGGTTCGGGGCCGTACCTGGGGCGCCTGCTGTCTTTTCTGTTTGCGGTTTGGGTCACCTGGCGGCTGAACCGGCGGTTTACTTTCCGTGCCACGGCATCGGTCTGGCGTGAATGGTGGCGCTATTTGACGGTCATGCTTGGCGGCGGCGTGATCAACCTGGGCACCTATATGGTGCTGTTGCAGTTTTTGCCTGAAGCGCGCTGGGCACCAGCCGTTGGCGTGGTGGCTGGCTCGCTGGCCGGCATGACTTTCAACTTCATTTCCGCAAAATATTTCGTATTTCGTGAGCTCCATGATTAATAAACTCGTCTACACGCTATCGCATTATTTCGCCTTACTGATCTTCCTGGGGGCATGCTGGGGAGTTGGCCGCGCCATGCTTCGCCGCTGGGCGTCGGAGGTAATCCAGCAGGAACCCGAAGAAGCCCTGCTATGGCATGCCATTGCAGCCACGCTCGGCATGGGACTGTACATATGCGTACTGCAATGGCTGGCTATCGCCGGACAGTTGCGCATGATTCCACTGGTATTAGTGCTGGTGCTCGGCCTCGGTCTATGCCTGGCTGAATGGCGTGCGCTGCAGGGCCGCTGGTGGGCCGCCATGGTTCCGCAATGGCGTGAAGCAAACTGGCCTGCGCGCGGCACCGCCTTGCTGATTGCCTTGATGGTTTTCCCGACCCTCGTCGCTCCTTTGTGTCCGCCAATAGTATGGGATGAGGTGATGTACCACCTGCCGCACGCTCAGGAATGGGCTCGGAGCGGCAGGCTGACTGTCAATGACTGGCTGCGATATCCGTGGTTTCCCTATAATGCAAACCTGCTGTTTGCCGGAGCCATGATCGCCTATGACGATGTGATGACCCACCTGATCAGCGCACTGATGGCGTGGCTTACCACCGTTTTGGTATATGTCACCGGCAAACGTTACGCTGGCCAAGGTGTCGCCAGCATCGCCACCCTTATCTACCTGTATTTGACGCGCAGCCTGTACGATAACGCGATGGTCGATGCCGCCGTCACGCTATTCATTTTTGCGGGCTGCCTGGTCTTCTATCGTTGGCAGCAGCAACCTCAGCGGCGCGCATTGCTGGCGATGGCTTGCTTCTTGTTGGGCGTTGCCGTCGGCATCAAGTACCAGGCGTTGCAGTTACTCCCCGTGCCGGCGATCGTTTTGTTGGTGCGGACACGTTCCCCGCGAGACTGGCTCATCGCGGCGGTCGCGCTGCTCCTGCCTTGCGCATACTGGTACGCCCGGAATTATGTGCTGACCGGTGACCCAGTCAATCCAATCGGTGGCAAGCTATTTGGTTTTAGCGATTGGAACCTGGGGGATTTCCAGCATCAATTCGAAGATCTCAAACGCAACGAGGGGTGGCCGGTGTGGTTTATCTGGCCAGCATTGTTGGCGCCTGTGATCGCGAGCGTGCGCCGCTTGCCAGGCGTGCGTGCCGGAAGCATGCTGGCGGCTCTCAGCATTACGTTGTGGTTGCTGAGCTCGCATTACCCGCGCTACCTGATGCCGCTCTATCCTGTCCTGGCACTGTTGGCGGCGGCAGTCTGGTACTGGCTTTTTGTCGCCGTATGGAAGCTGCTGGCCCGTGGGGAAACGTCGAAGCTGCAAAGCAAGGCGGTCGCAGTTTGTGTCGCCTTGGGGCTCCTGGCCGTTCTGCCAGGTGCACTTAAAACCGTACACAGGACCTGGAAGCTTGTTTCGCCGACAACTGCTGCCCGCGAGGCGGTTTTGCAGCAGAGGATTACCGGCTATCCAATGCTGGTCTATCTGCGCGAGCATCCGATGGGCCGTACCTACCAGTTTGGTCTGGAGGACTCAATCTATTACGCTCCACCGCGAACGGGCGGTGACCATTTTGGCCCGGGGCGCTATCGCGATCACGCCGATCTGCCTCCTGCTGACCTGGCCAAAGCCTTGCGTCGTTCCGGTTATGCCAGCCTGTTGATCCATACGGTGCGTTGGCCGGGCATCGAGACCAAGCCGGGATTCGCGCAGTTCTTCACGCTGGTACATCGGGACGGCCCGGTTTCCTTGTACCGGATTGCAGAACCTGCGCCGAGCGCCGCGCCGGCCAATTAACCGTAGATGCCGCCGGTGTAGAGCAGGTCGAACAGGCGGGCGATGGCGGCGATCAGGCCGAAGGCGCCAAACATCAGGGCGGCGACCAGCACGATCGCCAGCGGCCAGCGCGAGCTGGTTTGCCTGGCGCTGCCAGCGTTGAAGGTGGCGTCCCACTTCTCGTCGGGCATCAGGCCCAGCACGAGGGCTTCGAGGACGCCGGCCAGGATCGACAGGATCAACGGCAGCAGCAGGAAGTAGGGATCGGCTTTCGGCCATAATGCAAACACGGCTGCGACGCCGAGCAGGCTGGCGGCGTGCAGCCAGCCCCATTTGTCAGCCAGGCCGCGCAGGTAGAAGCGGTGCAGGCCGATGCCGCCGGCAACAGCGGCGAGCAGGGTGGCGAATGTTTTGTTCTTGTGTAAAACAGACATGATTGCAGCCGAGAAGTCCGAAAAACCGGCAGTATCGCACAACAAAGCTGTTGCCGACGAGGCCAGTTCAGGGGATAATCCCGGATTGTCCAATTCCCCACCAATTTGATTAATCTTGCCGGTTGGAGTTAAAGCGCGCTATAATTTGCGGCTTTTTCCGACTCAGCACACTTTTTTGGAATTATTATGGTCGTTATTCGTTTAGCTCGTGGTGGCGCCAAGAAGCGTCCTTTCTACAACATCGTTGCAACCGATTCCCGCAATCGTCGTGACGGCCGTTTCGTAGAGCGTATCGGCTTCTTCAACCCAATGGCTACCGGCCAAGCAGAAACCTTCCGCGTTGCTGCTGACCGTCTGGCTTACTGGCAAGGCGTTGGCGCTCAGCTGTCCCCAGCTGTTGCCAAGCTGGTTGCTGGCCAGAAGGCTGCTTAATAGTAGCTTCAAGTTTTGAGCAGCAAGACCGCATCTGGGGCGCAAGCCCCGGCTGACCTGGTTCAGGTTGGCTTTGTTTCTGGTGCCTACGGCATCACCGGCGGGGTCCGTGTCCGACCCTTCTCCACCGAAGCAGATGCGCTGCTGCATGCCACCACCTGGTGGCTCGACAAGCCAAGCCTGCGTGACGTTGAAGTCAAGCGGGCTAAGCTGCATGGTGGCGACGTGGTCACCACGATCGTCGGGATGACGGACCGTAACGAAGCAGAAGCGCTGAAGGGTGCATCGGTGTTCGTGTCGCGCGCCGATTTCCCGCAGCTGGAAGACGATGAATACTACTGGGGCGACCTGATCGGCCTGGCAGTTCAGAATCAACAAGGCGAGAGCCTTGGCACGGTCGCGGACATGATGAGCAACGGACCTCAGTCCATCCTGCGCGTCGAGTACGAGGCCGAAGGTAAGGCGCAAGAGCGCCTGATCCCGTTTGTAAGCCAGTTTGTTATCAAGGTGGACAAGGACGCGAAGCAGATCATCGTGGACTGGGGCCTGGATTACTAATCCGGAACCGCACAATGCAATTCGACGTCATTACCCTGTTCCCTGAGATGTTCGCTGCCTTGACGCAGTCCGGCGTGACCCGCCGCGCGTTCGAGCAGAAGCGCTGGGGCCTGTCGCTGTGGAATCCGCGCGATTTCACCACCGACAACCACCGTACCGTGGATGACCGCCCGTATGGCGGTGGCCCGGGGATGGTGATGCTGGCCAAGCCGCTGGAGCAGACCATCGCGGCCGCGAAGCAGCGCCAGGTGGTTTCCGGCCTGCCGGCGCCGCGCGTGGTGTACATGTCGCCGCAAGGCAAGCAGCTGACCCACGAACGCGTGATGCAGCTGAAGCAGGAACCCGGCCTCGTGATCCTGTGCGGCCGTTACGAAGCGGTGGACCAGCGTTTGCTGGACCGCTGCGTCGATGAAGAAATCAGCCTCGGCGATTTTGTGCTGTCCGGCGGCGAGCTGCCTGCCATGGCCCTGATGGATGCCGTGGTGCGCCAGCTGCCAGGCGTGCTGAATACCGATGCCTCCGCAGTCGAAGACTCCTTCGTCAACGGCTTGCTGGATTCGCCGCACTATACGCGGCCAGAAGTTTACGAAGGCGAGGCCGTGCCGCCCGTGCTGTTGGGCGGTAACCACGCCGAGATCGAGAAGTGGCGCCGCGAGCGCATGCTGGAGGCGACGGCGCGCAAGCGTCCCGACCTGCTGGTAAAGGCCCGCGAAGCCGGCCTGCTCTCGAAGAAGGACGAAAAGTTTTTGACGGGTTTATAAAAACCCGTTGTAGTACCGTGGCAGGCATGTTGCCTGCCGTGTTTCAACCCCATCCTCTACCGGGCATCTTTTTGGCGCCGGCAAGATGGTAATAGGAGTTTTAAAATGAACCTGATCCAGCAACTGGAACAAGAAGAAATCGCTCGCCTGGGCAAGAACATCCCTGAGTTCGCCCCTGGCGATACCGTGGTTGTCAACGTGAACGTAGTCGAAGGCACCCGCAAGCGCGCCCAGGCTTACGAAGGCGTTGTTATCGCCCGTCGTAACCGTGGCCTGAACTCGAACTTCATCGTTCGTAAAATCTCGTCCGGCGAAGGCGTTGAGCGTACCTTCCAGCTGTACTCCCCACTGATCGCTTCGATCGAAGTGAAGCGTCGTGGTGACGTTCGCCGCGCCAAGTTGTACTACCTGCGTGAGCGTTCGGGCAAGTCCGCACGTATCAAGGAAAAACTGCCAAACCGCAAAGTTGCGGCAACCGCAGCGTAATCCATACCCCGGTATCGGATTCGGAAAGGACGCCTTCGGGCGTCCTTTTTTTTCAGCTTGGTACAATGCCGCCTATGCCAAAAACACCTTTCGACCCGACTCAGCTACCGATTGAAGCGATTGCCGGCGAAGCCGCGGTGCTGCTGGAGCATCTTGCGCCGGATTGGCTGCGCCAGCGTTTTGCGCAGCCGCCGGAATGGACGCCCGAACCATCCGAGCCGCCGCTTGGCCTGCATCGCGGCGAGCCGACACCGGCTTCCGTGCTGGTGCCCTTGGTGCTGCGCGAGGACGGCGTCTACCTGCTGCTGACGATGCGCACGGCGCATTTGAACGATCATGCAGGGCAGGTGGCGTTTCCCGGCGGCCGTGCCGAGCCTGCCGATGCGGATGCGATCGACACGGCGCTGCGCGAAACCGAGGAGGAGATTGGCCTGGATCGCCGCCATATCGACGTGATCGGCACGCTGCCCTTGTATTACACCGGCACCGGCTATGCCGTGACCCCGGTGGTGGGGCTGGTGACGCCGCCGTTCGAACTGAAGGCCGATCCGTTCGAGGTGGCGGAGATCTTCGAGGTGCCGTTCCAGTTCCTGATGGATGGCGCCAACCACCAGCGCCTGGCGGCCGAACTTCCGAATGGCTGCCGCACTTTTTACGCAATGCCATACCAGAACTATTTTATCTGGGGCGCAACGGCTGGCATGCTGCGCAACCTGTTTCATTTCTTGCGCGCATAAGCTATCGTAGCGGGCATTGTGGTACTGCTAATCAAAGGATTTAGATGACTTTTCTCTCCATTCTCGTGGCCTTGCTGTTTGAGCAACTGAAGCCCCTGCGAGCGGACAACCCGATCTGGGCTGAATTCAAGCGCCTGGCCGTACGCATGGAGCAGTGGTTCAATGCCGGGCATGCGAGCCACGGCCGCATGGGCTGGTTCCTGCTGGTTGGCGCGCTGACGCTGCCGGCCGGCCTGGTGTACTGGCTGTTGCTGCGCTATAACCTGATACTGGCTGCCTTTGCCTGGAATGTGCTGATTGTTTACCTGACACTGGGTTTTCGCCATTACAGCCATTACTTCACGTCGATCCAGCTCGCGCTGAACGCGGGCGACGAGAGCCAGGCGCGTGCGCTGCTCGCAGAGTGGTGCAAGATCGACACCGTCGGCATGGAGCTGACCGAGATTTCCCGCATCGCCGTGGAAAAAGCGCTGGTCACTACCCACCGCAATGTATTCGGCGTGTTCTTCTGGTTCCTGATGCCGCTCGGTCCTTGCGGCGCCATCCTGTACCGCGTATCGGAATACCTGGCGCGCGCCTGGAACGAGCCGGAACACATGCGCCAGGAAGCTTTCGGCATCTTTGCCGCCAAGGCCTTCTACTGGATCGACTGGGTCCCGGCGCGCCTGACTGCCGTCGCTTTCGCCGTGGTCGGCAATTTTGAAGACGCGATCTACGCCTGGCGCAATTTCGCCCACCGCTGGAAGGATGAGGCGATCGGCATCATCCTGTCGGCCGGCGGCGGCGCCATGGGGGTGCGCCTCGGTACCCCGAATGAAAATGCGGCCAAGATCATCCCGTCCGATGCGGCGACCGTGGATATCAGCGACATGGAAGTGGACCAGCTGCCGGGCGACGAGCCGGGCGTGCGCGCCCTGCAAAGCACGGTCGGCCTGGTATGGCGCGCCTTGTTGCTGTGGATGATGCTGCTGCTGTTGCTGTCCGGAGCGGTGTGGCTCGGCTAAAATGACCTGAACCCGGAGCCCCGTTCAAGTCTTCTATAAGATATAATACTGGGGTTCCTTACAGCAACCGGGTTTCAGGTATATGGCCAGCGAGTTCTTCATTCTTGGGCTTACGACCGACGGCAAACAATTCCGTCCAAGCGACTGGGCGGAACGACTGGCCGGCGTGCTGGCGTGCTTCCGCCCGGAAGGCTCTGGCGGCCGCCACGCCCACCTGCAGTTCTCGCCTTACGTCACGCCGACCGTCGTCAATGGCATCAAGGCCGTCGTCGTCAACGAAGGCCTGCGCGAAATCCAGCCGATGGCTTATAACTTCGTTAAGGAATTCGCCAAGGATAACAAGCTGCAGGTCGTCGAGGCTTGTCTGATACCTGACGAAAAAGCTTAAGTGTCGTAGGATAGGGTTTTGCCAACATGAGCAGAACCCCATGCAAATCAAATACGTCGCAGCGCTGCTGCTGACCGCTTCTTCAGCTTTCGCCCAGACCTTGCCCGCCGGTGTCGCCAAAGGCCCTTCGGTCGAAGGCATCACCGAATACCGCCTGCCCAACGGGCTCAAAGTCCTGCTGTTCCCCGATGCATCGAAACCGACGGTGACCGTCAACGTTACCTACCTGGTCGGCTCGCGCCATGAGAACTATGGCGAGACCGGCATGGCGCACTTGCTGGAGCACCTGATGTTCAAGGGCGCGCCTAACCATCGCAATATCCCGCAGCAGTTCTCCGAACGCGGCATGGAATTCAACGGCACCACTTCGCTGGACCGCACCAACTACTACGAAGTATTCCAGGCCAGCCCGGAAAACCTGAAGTGGGCGCTGGACATGGAAGCCGAGCGCATGACCAAATCCTTCATCGCCAAGAAGGACCTGGATTCGGAAATGACCGTGGTGCGCAACGAGTACGAGAGCGGCGAGAACAGCCCGTTCGAAGTGCTGTACAAGCGCCTGGAAAGCATTGCTTACGACTGGCATAGCTACGGTCGTTCCACCATCGGCAACCGCAGCGATATCGAGAACGTCAAGATCGAGAACCTGCAAGCCTTCTATCGCACCTACTACCAGCCGGACAACGCGGTGCTGCTGGTGGCAGGCAAGTTCGATCCTTCGCAAACGCTGGCCTGGATCAGCAAGACTTTCGGCGCGATCCCGAAGCCGAAGCGCAAGCTGCCGCAATTCTGGACCGTGGAGCCTACCCAGGACGGCGAGCGCCAGTACGCAGTGCACCGTAAGGGCGACGTGCAGATCGTCCTGGTGGGCTACAAGATTCCATCGGGCCTGCATAACGACGCCGATCCGCTGGCCTTCATGGGCCAGGTGCTGGGCGACACGCCAAACGGCCGCCTGCACAAGCAGCTGGTCGAAACCGGCAAGGCGGCACAGGTGTTTGCAATGACCCAGCCCGGCATTGCGCCAAGCCTGCAAGTGTTCGGCGCCGTGGTGAAGATGGGCCAGCCGATCGGGCCGGTGCGCGATGAGCTCATTGCTGCAGTGGAGGGCTTTGCCAAGGCGCCGCCGACCGAAGAGGAAATGGAGCGCACGCGCCGCGAATACAGCAACGCGATTGAAAAGGCGCTGAACAATCCGCAGCAGGTGGGCGTGGCCCTGAGCGACCATATTGCTCTGGGAGATTGGCGGCTGCTGTTCCAGGGCCGCGACGGACTCGCGTCCATCACTTCGGCGCAGGTCGCAGAAGCGGCAGGGCGCTACATGAAGCGCGATAACCGCACTGTCGGTACCTTCGTTCCAGACGACGCGCCTCAGCGCGCGGAAATCGGCGCGGCGCCGACGGCGGCCGAACTGCTCAAGGACTACAAGGGCAAGGCTAGCGCACTGACGTCCGAGAATTTCGATCCGAGCCAGGACAACATCATGGCGCGCACGGAGCTCAAGGAAATCGGCAATCTGAAACTGGCGCTGCTGCCGAAGAAGAATCGCGGCGAGACCGTGGCGGTGGACATGCGACTCCATTGGGGCGACGAAAAGAACCAGTTCGGCAAGCAGATGCTGTCGGCGGCAGCGGACCAGATGCTGGCGCGCGGCACCAGCAAATATTCGCGTGCGCAACTGGCCGATGCGATGTCGAAGCTGAAGATGAGCGGTTCGCTGTACCACTTTGAAACGACGCGCGAGCACCTGCTTGCCGCGCTGCGCCTGGTGGCGCATGTGCTGAAAGACGCTTCATTCCCCGAGACGGAGTTCGAGCAGATGCGCCAGCAATGGATCGTCGGCATCGAGGCTTCGCGCAACGACCCGCAGGCGATGGCCGGCAGGAAGCTGGCCGAATACTTCGACCATTGGCCGAAGGGCGATCCGCGCAGCGTGATGACGCTCGACGAACAGATCGAGGCGGTCAAGGCGATGAAGCTGGCCGATGTGAAGGCTTACCACGCCGAGTTCTACGGCACCTCGCGCGGCGAGCTGTCGGTGGTAGGGGATTTCGACAAGGCCGAACTGGTCAAGGTGGCGAGCGAGGAACTGGCGGGCTGGCAAAGCAAGGCCGCTTACGCGCCGATCCTGGACAAGCATGTCGAGAAGGCGCCGACCCGCATCACGCTGGATGCACCGGACAAGGAAAACGGCATGTTCGCGGCGCGCATCAACATCCCGCTGCGCACGGATGACCCGGACTACGCCGCACTGGAGGTGGCGAACTACATCTTCGGCAATGGCGGCCTGAAGTCGCGCCTGATGGACCGGATTCGCCAGAAGGAAGGCTTGTCCTACGGCGGCGGCTCGTCCCTCGATGCGGGCGACCGCGACGATGCGGGCGGCTTGACCATTGAAGCGATCGCAGCGCCGCAGAACATGGTCAAGCTGGAAGCTGCCGTTCGCCAGGAACTGGAGCGCGCCGTGAAGAGCGGCTTCACCGCTGCCGAAGTGGCAGGCGCCAAATCGGGCCTGATGCAGCAGCGCGTGCAGAACCGTTCGAAGGATGACGTGGTGGCTGGCGCCTGGTCGCACTTCCGCTACCTGGATCGCACTTTCGTGTGGAGCAAGGAGTATGAGGCGAAGCTGAAGGTGTTGACTGCGGAGCAGGTGAGCGCGGCCTTCCGCAAGCATATCGATCCTGCCAAGCTGTCGGTGGTGATCGCCAGCGACGCATCGAAAGCCAAGCGATGAAAAGGGCGCTTGCATTGATACTGGCGCTGGCGGCGGGCACTGCGCTGGCCGCTCCTTCGAACCAGTTGTACCTGATTAAGCCGGACGGAAACGCTGCGCCGCTTGCGCGCATCGTTTCCGGCGGTTTCGAGTCCCTGAGCCTGGGCGACGACGAAACGGGCAAGCCGCCGCGCTCACTGCATGTCTATCTCGGCGCCCGGCATGCGGGCAAGGTTAAGGTCGGGGCGGCAGCAAGCCCTGACGACAGCGGCTGCAGCGTTGGCGAAAGCCTGGCCCTCGCGCCACTGGCCGGCAGTGAGGTGCCGGGCAGCGGCCTGGCCACATCGCGGCCATTGACCTTGCGGCCGGCACGTCCTGAAATTGCCTTGACGCCGACAGACCTGCGAGGGCTTTCCCAGCTTGCCAGTGCGTGGATGGAAAAGCACGGCGTCAAGCGCAAAGATCGTATTGCCGCATTAAAGACACTGGAGGCGAACGACGCCGGCCAGGCCGTGGCGGTATCGATCAACTACGACAATATCGATGCGAACCAGATGGTGACCCTGTTCTTCCTGGCTGAAAAGCGGGCGGGCGGGGAATTTTCAATGGTGTATGAAGACTCTTACGTCGGTCCTCATGGCGAGGCGGAAAAGGCGAACAAGAAGTACCTGGAACACCTGGACCTTGATGCGGATGGCGTGGATGAAGTCGTGATTTCCGGCAGCGCTTATGAGTCCTGGTTCTACAGCATACTGAAACGGCAGGGCGGCAAATGGGTGGCGGTTCACTCCCAGGACGGCGGCGGTTGCTGAGCATCAGGGCGTGCTGAGCTCCGCCACGAAATCGTACATATCGCCGCGGAAGATCGAGCGGCAGAATTCCACTGCGCGGCCATCGCGCAGGAAGCCAAGGCGTTCGACGGCCAGGCCGGCGTCGCCTTCCTTGGCCTGCAGCAGCTTGGCCTGTTCGCCTGTCAGCAACAGGGCGGACAGGCGCTGCAGCGCGCGTACCGGCCTGTGGCCCGCCGCTTCCAGCGCCTCGTACATCGACACATCCACTGATTCCAGCGACGGCAGCGCATCGGCAACGATGGTCGCGTACTCGACGCACATCGGCACTTCGTCCGCAAAGCGGATGCGGTGATAGCGGTAGACCGGTGCGCCCGGGCTAAGCCGCAGGCGCAGGGCCTCTTCCGGCGTTACCGTGCCTTCCGATTTCTTCAGCCACACGCTGCGCGGGGTACGGCCGCGCGAACGCATATCCTCCGAGAAGGACGTCAGCTTGGCGAAGTTCTTTTCAATGCGGGTGTTGATGAAATTGCCGGAACCTGGCCGCCGCACGAGCAAGCCTTCTTCCACCAGGCCGTCGATGGCCTTGCGTACTGTGATGCGGGAGATATTCAGGTCGGCCGCCAGCACACGTTCGGCCGGCAGGGCCTCGTCGGGGCCGAACACATGCAGGTTGATCGCTTCACGCAAGGCGCGTTGCAGAAGCTGGTAAAGCGGCTGGCTACTGGTCTGCACCAGGTCTTGCATGATCTGCGCGAGCGATGCCATTTAGTCTCCCTTTGTGTGCGGCTGATAATACCAAAAAAAGACCTTATGACCAGCGGTATGCTGCCACCTGCATCCGGCTCCCTCCTTGGATAGCGCTAACAGCAGGGCTTTCTGGCCAAAGTGGTATGTCTTTTCAGTACAACATATGAAAAAAATATGCAAATTGGTAGTGTTCTGGTATTCAATCGGGGTATATTGGCGTCCAATTGGTTTGAACGTGGTTTTAGAAACTGGTAACAACAGACCGGGCTTTGAGACAGCCCATACTTAGGGGGAGTAAATGAACCGCAATATGACACCGATCGCGACTGCAGTCGCCATCCTGACCGCCACCACCGGCATGGCGCAAGCACAGCAGGCTGCTCCGGCCGAGCAGAACGTCGTGATCGTGACCGGCGTGCGTGCCGCACTGGCACAATCGATCAACCAGAAGCGCAACGCCGACTCGCTGGTTGAAGTGATTACCGCTGAAGACGTGGGCAAGATGCCGGACAAGAGCGTGGCCGACTCGCTGCAGCGCGTGCCGGGCGTATCGGTTGCCACGGCCGGCGGTTCGGAAGGCGGCTTCGGCGAGAACGACCGCGTCAGCCTGAAGGGCACTCCCTCCAACCTGGCGCTGACCACCCTGAATGGCCACACCGTGTCGAGCGGCGACTGGTACATCTCCAACATCACCAATGGTGGCCGCTCCGTCAGCTACTCGATGTTCCCATCGGAGCTGATCGGCCGCGTGACCGTGCACAAATCTTCGCAGGCCAACCTGATCGAAGGCGGCGCATCCGGCAACGTCGACATTGAAACCCGCAAGCCTCTGAGCTTCAAGGATCCGCTGACCCTGATGGGCGCCGTGACCGGCGTGTACAGCGAAGGCTCCAAGAAGACCGATGCGCAGTTCAGCGCTCTGGGCAACTGGAAAAATGAACAGAACAACGTGGGCGTGCTGGTCCAGCTGTTCGATGAAAAGCGTACCCTGCGCCGCATCGGCCAGGAATTCCTGTGGTGGGACAAGCTGAGCGCAGGCTATGCGCCGCAGTGGGTGGCCGCCAATCCTGAAGTGGAAGGCAAATACATCTCCCTGCTGACCGGTACCGCCATGTTCAACCAGGAGCGCGAGCGCAAGGGCGGCATGATCGACGTGCAGGTCAAGGTCAACAAGGAATTCGACTTCGACATCAACGGCTTCTACACCCGCCTGGATGCGGACAATATCAACGCCAACTTCATGCTGGCGCCATACCAGCCGCTGACCAACAACTGGTCCGGCGTGGGCGGCGTGATTCCTTCCAAGTGGACCGTCACCGGCGACACCATCACTTCGATCACCTTCCCAAGCACCTGCCCGGTGGCAGACTGCTCGAAGATGGGGCCATCGGTGCAAGACATCATTGCCCGTCCAGGCTCCTATAGCGATTCGAAATTTGTCAACTTCGACTTCAACTACCGTCCTACCCAGGACCTGAAATTCAAGGGCCAGATCGGCACCACCCGCGGTACCGGCTATGCCCGCGACTACGGCTACGAAGCCTGGCTGGCTTATTCGGGCAGCAGCCTGACCACCCATGGCCTGGATTCGCCAGCCACCGTGACCGTGGATAACGCAGGCACCTTCAACCCGCGTACCGGCGCCGACTTCTTCGGCGGCTGGGCTTCCGACGTGACCGCGAAAGACAAGGAAACCTACGGCCAGATCGACGGCCAGTACAAGACCCAGTGGAATGGCGTGCCAACCCTGCATTTCGGCGTGCGTAACGCGAACCATGAGCGTTCGCTGACCTGGCTGGGAGGCACAGTTGCTGCCGCCGGTTCGCAGCTGGCCAACCGTCCTACCGGCTTGACCAGCTTCCCGAGCAGCCCTCTGCCTAACTTGCTGAGCAATGCGTGGACCTTCGATGCCGAGTCGATGAAGGCCTGGGGCGACAAGTATGTCAGCTTCGCCAACCACGCCTATCAGAGCGAATTCCTGATCAAGGAAAAGGCCACGGCAGCCTACGTGATGGGTGACCTGGAGTTCGGCAACTTCGGCGGTAACGTCGGCGTGCGCTTCGTGAAGACCAAGATCGACGTCGACAACGGTTCGCCGAACAATGTGTGGAACCCGACCCACAGCTCCAACACCTATAACGACTTCCTGCCAAGCATCAACCTGTACACCAACCTGACGCCGGACCTGAAACTGCGCGGTGCCGCCAGCCGTACCCTGGCTCGTCCAGACTTCGGTTCGCTGGGTGCACTGAGCCTGAACGACCTGACCTTCTCCGGTTCCGGCGGCAACCCGAACCTGCGCCCGATCATGTCGAACAACGTCGATGTGGGCCTGGAATGGTACTTCATGCCGAAGTCCCTGCTGGGCATGAACATCTACAACATGAACATGGGTTCTTACGTGACCTTCGGTTCCTCGAAGGCTGACTTCTTCAACCAGTCGGTTGGCAAGATCACCACCTACAACATGAGCTCCGCAGTGAACACCAAGGCCCGTGTACGTGGCGTGGAACTGCAGTATGTACAGGACCTGGGCAACGGTTTCGGCCTGAACGCGAACTACACCTATGCCGACGGCAAGGAAACCGCCGCAGCGCCGAAATCGGCCTGTGCCGACCTGGGTGACTGCAGCATGATCGGCACTTCGAAGAACTCCTATAACCTGGGCGTGTTCTACGAGACCAGCAAGTTCAGCGCGCGCATCAACTACAGCTACCGTTCGGCTTTCCTGAATGGCCTGGACCGCAACAGCGCAATCTACCAGGATGACGTAGGCACCCTGTCCGCAGCCCTGAACTACAACCTGACCGACAACATCACGCTGTCGTTGGAAGGCAAGGACTTGAACGATCCGACCCTGAAGTCCTACGCAACGTCCCGTGACCAGCCACGCGCGTTCTACAAGAACGGCAAGCAGATCTTCTTCGGCGTGCGCGGCAAGATGTAAATGATCCCGATGTGAGAGTGTTATGGCAGGGTTCCTCCGGGGCCCTGCCTTTTTTGTATCCGGAGTTCGAATGCGTAAAGTAATGCTGGCGGTGCTCGCCGCCTTCTCGACTGTTGCCGTCGCGGCGCCGGCAGTCGTCCATAGCCCCTATAAATACCTGTCGCCGTGGGATCCTGCGCAGGGCGTCCAGACCTGGGCCTTCGCAAGCGGCGAATGCGGCGAAGAGCGTTGGGGCGAGGTTGACGGCGCCGCTGTCGCAGCCGCCAACGTGTCGCGCTTCGTCCAGGCTGGCGTTGGCTATATCGTTTCGACAGGAGGGCAGGGTAATATCTTCACCTGCGCCACTGACGAGGGCATCGAGCTGTTCGTGTCGCGCTATATGTCGCCACAGTTGATTGGCTTTGATTTCGATATCGAACATGGCCAGACGGCCGCGCAAATCGATTCGCTGGTGGCGCGCATCGCCCTGGCGCAGAGGGCGCATCCGCAACTGCGGTTCAGTTTCACCATTGCCACCCATGCCGCTTCGGACGGCAGCGCGCGCAGCCTGAATGAAACGGGAGAACAGGTGCTGGCCGCCTTGCGCACGCATGGCGTGCAGGATTACGTGCTGAACCTGATGGTGATGGATTTCGGGCCGGCCAGCCGTAGAGTATGCGTAGTGCGGCGTGCCCGCTGCGATATGGCCGCTTCCGCCATCCAGGCCGCGCAAAATGTACATCACAAGTACAAAGTGCCGTTCGCACAGATTGAACTGACACCCATGATTGGTGTGAACGATGTGGCGGAAAATGTCTACACCCTGGACGATGCGCGCGCCACAGTTACTGCCGTGCGCAAGATGGGCATGGCGGGAGTCCATTTCTGGTCGCTTGACCGCGACCAGCCTTGCGGCAAGCCGTCCAAGGGGGCGGAAGCGAATTGCAGCTCGATGGCGAACGTAGCGGCGGGCTCCTACCGGCGCATCCTGGCGCCGGCTGCGGCAATTCCGCGGGAGGCTTCACAATGACTGCCGCAGCCCGTTACCAGTCTCTGGACGTCCTGCGCGGCCTGACGGTCGCGTTGATGATTATCGTGAATACGCCGGGTGACTGGAGCCACGTCTACTCTCCCTTGTTGCATGCGCCCTGGCACGGGTTCACGATGACTGATTGGGTATTTCCGAGTTTCCTGTTCGTCGTTGGTAACGCGCTTGCGTTCACGCTTCCGCGCTATGAAGGCATGGGTGGCGCGGCCGTGCTGGCCAGGATTGCCAAGAGGACCATTACCATCGTTGCCCTCGGCCTGCTGCTATGCCTATTGCCCAAGCTGGGCGGGCCTTTAAGCGAGGTGCGCCTGCCGGGCGTGTTGCAGCGCATAGGCCTGTGCTTCGGCATCGCCGCGCTGGTGCTGCATTATCTCGGCGAACTCGGTGCAGTGGTGTTCAGTGTCCTCGCTTTGCTCGGCCACTGGCTGGTCATGGCGCTGTTTGGTGACTATAGCCTCGAAGGCAATGCTGGCCGGGCTATCGACCTTTGGGTATTTGGCGCAGGCCACCTGTACCAAGGGGAAGGCCTTCCCTTCGATCCGGAAGGCCTGCTCGGTACTTTGCCCGCCACGGTAAATGTCATCGGGGGATATTTCGCAGGCCGCTACCTGCGCGGGCATGGCGCGACCGTGCGAACGCTCGGTGTGCTGGCCGGCGCTGGCGTCGTGCTGTCGGTTTTGGCGCTGTGCTGGGCTCCGCTGCTGCCGATTAATAAGAAACTGTGGACTGGCAGTTACGTGCTGCTGTCGACCGGCACCGCACTGCTGGTGCTGGTGGCACTGGCGTGGATCATCGAAGTACGCGGCGCCCGGCGCTGGACCTACTTCTTCGAAGTGTTCGGTAAAAACACGCTGTTCATCTACATGCTGTCGCAAGTGGCTGTGGTAGTGCTGGACAAAACCCGCACTTACGCGCCCTTGGCCGCAGCGCTGGAGCCGGTCGGCAGCCCTAAAGCCGCCTCGCTGGCGTTTGCGCTGCTTTTCATGCTGGCCTGCTGGCTGGTGGGGTATTGGCTGGACAAACGGAAAATCTACATCAAGGTGTAGTTTTCACGAACTCGAGGCGATTGTTTTCATATTTCCATTCGTTGTACGGTCCAAAGACTCGCAAGTTTTCCGGACTAACGGAAATCTGCTGCGCGCGCTTCAGTCGCCTGAACAGCGTTCCATCGCTTGGCGGGCCACTGGCCGGCCTGAACGAATCAAGCTTATACAGGCGTTTTCCATCAACGCTCACCATGGCCAGGGCGATCTCGCGCGGCGCTGGACTGAAGTAAATGCGCCTGACAGTCGTGTTTCGGTCCTGCAGATAGACACCGTCGTTGTGCCACTTTGCAAAAAAATAGTCGTCACATGCAGCCTTCGGCGTGTGCTTCCATTCACAGGCGAGCAGGATTTTCACATGGCGGTCATCCAGCCTTTTGATGGAGATGTGCGCCTTGCTATAGCCCCATTTGTCTGGTGACGAATGAAGGCTGTATTCGCCTTCCAGCTCCTGCAATGGGGAGCGTGGCGCGTTCTCGCGTGCGACGCTGCCGGAAGTTTCGTTCCAGATGTTACGCAGGTGATCCAGGAAGGCCGCGTTTTCCGGCAGCAGCAATGCGGCATCCGGCTTTGGCGTTCCGCCGCTTACCGGCTGGGCGGACGTGAAAACAAGTGCCTGTCCCCGCATCGCGTACTTGTCGTCGCCCTGGCGCATGATGGCTTTGATTTCCGATGGCTCCGACTCTGTTCCACAAGTCAGGCTGTATGCGACGGTTACTTCTGCGGTGCCATCGTTATTAAGATCTGTCACCGGGGCGGCATTGGGGAAGAATGTCGGCTTTGCTCCGGAACCTGCGGGACACTCTGCGCCATCCCGGACGATCCATTCCCGCGCCCCGTTCTTGTTGAACGACATGGCGGCAAGGTTGAAGGCCTTTCCAGCACCGCTTTTGGACGCCAGTTCCCGTTCGGTCAGCAGGAGCGTATGGTCGCCATGGTGGTCGCTGTAGCGAACCAACGATACGACTTGCTCGTTTGGCTTCAAGCCTTCCTTGAGCATGGCAGGGATTTCGGATGTGCAGCAAGCGGCAATTAAAAGGCCCAGGAGATTATTCATGAACTTGAGGGTCCAAGGGCAGATACACCAATATCTTTCCAGAGGAGTTACAGGCAACGCCAACAAGCTCTCGGCCAGACTTCGTGACCGTCGTCACATATTTTCTGCAATTGGCGCGGCTGGAGAGAATTGCTGTCGAATTCCTGTTCCTGTTCAGGAGATCGCGAAATTCCCTGGTGAGCCAGGGACGCGCGGCTTCGGGAACAATGAAAATTTCCCGGGCCGGCTCTTTGAGGGAGCTGAAGCAGTCTTGTTCCTGCTCCAGCTCCGCGATTAAGGTCTGGAAGTCAGTGGGGCCAGGCACCCAGCCGGAGTCGTCGGGAGTCCCAAAGATCTCCCAGCGGGCGGATTTGGCCTCCATCGGGAGATTGACGATTGCGCGCAACGCGGCAATGTCTTCCGACTGCGGCTTCGGGTCTCCGAAGGAGCATCCGCAGAGGAGGAGAATGGTGGCGGCAACTAGAATTCGGTTCAGCGTTTTCAATTCTGGATTTCGATTCGGTTATTTTCGTATTTCCACTTGACGTAAGGGCCGAAGAATGTTTTTGGTTTCGGTGAATGGATTTCCCAAGTCCTGCGTGCGCACCCACGCAGTCGTGGTTCTGGCAGTGGCAGGGTGTACGTAGCGGATGCGCGTATAGGAATCGTCGCCTTCTAGGGCTGCGACCACGTCGCCTGCAACGAGCAAGCCCTTTCGTTCCTTAATGGCGCCGCCATCTTTGTCGTTAAATTTTGTCGTTCTCAGAACAACGCGAATACCGATGGCTGGCATCTTCTTCAAGATGGTGTAGCGTGTCGGATGGTCGTCGTCCGGGCCTTTGTCAAAAGTTCCAGCGGCGCTACCGCAACCGGCCTGCGGTTCGTCGGTCTGAATGATCCATTCTCCGTTCTTCTCCCAAACCCTGCCCGGGATGTCATCTTCCTTGCTTCCATCCCGAATGGGAAAAGAGTTGATGACGATAGGAGAATTGGCGTGGCGAGCGGTCTCCTTGAAGAGGAAGCTGCAAGAAAAATGCAGGATCTGGTGCGTCATGTTGAAGGCACCGCGAATGCCTTTGCTGGAAGTGGTGGCGACCAGGTGTGGATGGTCAAAGACCAGCAGCGTCTCGTTCGCGGTGGTGCTTGCGGCTGCGGTGCCCCCCGCCGCCAGGAATGCCAGCAGAATTGCCAAATGCGCCTGGATCTTCATTGTTCGGTTTGCGGGAATTCAAGCTGGCGAAAATCGTCGGACAGTATGCCGGTCGGCGTGCCCTCGACATCGGGGTAACTGCTGAACTTGACCGCCAGCCTGCCGTCCCGGATGGAATATGCGGAGAAAGCCGAGGCATTTTCCAAATGGTCGGGGAAAATCGATCGCCAGCAGCTCTCGATTTGTACCTTGCCGAGCATTTTGACTTTCGCATCGCTCATGCTCAGCGCATTGATAAATACCTCGGCTCCCGAGCCGCACTGGCCCATGCCTTCGCCGCCGCTGCTGCGAATGACAGAGTTGAACAGGACTACATTGCGTGACAGGTAGGGCTGCAATGCCATAGGCAGGAATCGGATGGATTTTTCCATGCCGATCAGTTCCGGGCCGTAGTTCATGTCGATTCGTTCTACCGTATGCGGGCGGCCGTTGACTGCGATGCTGACAGTGCGGGCTTTCGGCTGATAGTCCAGCGTCAGTGTCCTGCCAGGCAGGCAAAGGGAGGCTCCTGGCTGCTGTTGCTTGGCGCCGGCCGCGCAACCGAAGTCTTTTAACCCGGTCGCTTGCGCAGGAAAAGCTGCGAAGCAAGCGAGTACTGTGATCATGCGCATCAGGTTACTCGCTAGTTTATTCGTTGACATGTCTCGACGTGACGAGAGGCGGCCGCTCCCCCTCACAATAACCGGCCTCAGTGCCTTTGCCTTCAGTTGCGGCGTTATCGGTGCAGGTCAGATTGCCCGCGCCATTTCGCAAGTAGCTCGTGTGGATTTCCGCAGGTCCTTCCGAATTGTTGCCTATGCGTTCGGATTTCCAGTCAAATCGGTAACCGTTTGGAAGCGAGCGCAATACTGGAACCGGTTTTGCAACGGGCAGCGGCGCGCCCTGATTCGTGACCTCGTTATGCCAAATCGCACGCATCGAGGCCGTCTCTGCGTCGTAAATGAAGTAGTCGACGCTGGCTAAAAAGTGATTAGGACGATATTCGTATTCGTTGCAAACGCGTCGCAGCAGGGCATGTTTTGCCGATGCATCGATTGCACGTAAGTTGTACTTGGCGCAGACCGTGCGCCTCGCATTGCGCGCTGCAGCGATGGCGAAGACTTGGACGCTTCCTTTGGAGCTGAATTCAAGATGGCCGCGCGACGGATCAAGTTTCATCCACAATCCGACGTCCTTGACCAGCGGCATAGCCAAGTCTTCAGGGGCCTCCGAATCCGAATAAAGCGAGATACGTGCCCATCGCTGCTTATCGTTATCACCTTGCTTGATGCGTTCGCTCATCGCTTCGCTTTCGCGCTGAGATTTATCCGCGGGGTTGGCAATGGCGGCGCAGCAGGCGAATGGCAGGATGAGGGCGAACAGGATTCTCTTCATTGAAGCAGGCGGCCTTGCCGGGACAGGCCGTCCCGGCAGCAAGCGCATTACGGCAGGGTAATCGTGACGTGGGCTTGTCGCGGCGCCATGCGCACGACGTCGTTATAGGCGCTCACTTGCTGCGCCGTATGGCTGGACAGCGAAGTGCGCAGGCCGATATACGCCAGCGCGGAAATCAATGCGAACACGGAGCACAGCACCCACAGCGGCAGGTCGCTGCGCAGCTTGTGCATGACCTGGTCGGGACGTTCGGCGTGCGGCGCGAAGCCGGGACGGCGGCCCTTCATGTGGGCGATTTCGTCGCCCAGGCGGCTGGTCAGGTAGCCCAGTTTTTCCGAGCCTTCCAGGATGTAGCGGCCCTGGAAGCCAAGCAGCAGGCACATATGGAACACTTCCAGCGCTTCCACGTGCTCGCTGCTGCGGGTGCGCAGCGCATCCAGGCGGTTGAAGAAGTTCTCGCCGGCGAGCTGGTCGCCGAACAGGGTCAGTTGCAGCGGCTTCAGTTCCCACGCATCGCGGATGGAAAAGTGGGAGCGAAGGATGATCTCGTCGACCGCGGCGCAAAAGGCGTACTTGGCGGCGTCGATATCGTCGGCAGAGGCGTTCTTCTTGCGCGCATTGCGGCCGAAGTCGTCGAGGAAGCGCGTCATGCGCGACTGGAACTCGGCGTGGTCCTGCGGCGCGCTGCCGTTTTTCAGCATGAAGAGGGCGTAGAAGCCGTCGTACATCATGTCCAGCAAGGAGCCGCTGGCGGTCGGTGCGGCAACTGGTTCGGCGATAAGTGAAGGTGGGGCGATGGTGTTCATGTTCTGCTCTGATTCAGGAGTTCACGGCAATCAATTCAAGTCTCAATTCGCGCATGCCGGCCGGGGCATAGATTTCGATGGACTGGGCCTGCAGCATGCGCTCGTACAACGGGCCTTTGGAGTCCAGGGTGAAGTAGCAGGTGTCCGGGCGCACCGGCACCGCGGCCGGGACTTGCGGCGCATGTGCCAGCCGCACGCCAGGCATGGCGGACAGCACCAGCTTTTCGACGTCGTCCGGTGCGCCGACCTTGAAGCGCAACGGCACGACTTCCACCAGTTCGACGGCCGGCATCTCGGCGCCGACAGCCAGGTAGAAGGTGGTGTCTTCGCTGATCTTGCCGGAATCGAGCATGCCGCGGTGGTGAGCCGGCTTCGGCTGCGACAGGGCGATGGCAAAGTAGCGCGAGGAAATCACGGTATCCAGCAGTTCGCGCACGATCATGTAAAGCTGCGAAAACGCGGGCCCCGGATCGTCGTGGCGATAAGGCGGCAAGTCCGACAGCGACCAGCTGCGCGAGTACGTCATCAGCGCGCCCGCCAGCGACAGCAGCTGTTCATACAGGCGTTCCGGATGCAGCTCGGGGTTATGGTAGTAGTGCGACAGCGAAGCGAAGGCGGTGCTGGCGGTATGCAGCAGCCAGAAAGTGGACATGTCGCCGCTGCGGAATTCGATCACGTTGCGGCTAGGCTCACGATGGTGGCCGTACAGCGCATTGACCTTGGCCTGCAGCGCATCGAGCAGGCGGCGCAGTTGCAGGAACAAGGGCTGGGCGGTGCGAATGGTCAGGCTTGGCGGCACGAAGCTCGGATCGAGTTCGAAGCCGCCGGTGGACAGGCGGCGCAGGCGCAGCAGCGGCAGGCACACATAGCCTTCGCGCGGTTCGGCATCGGACACCAGGCGCAGGGATTTTTTCAGGTAGGCCAGTTCGGCTTGCGCAGCCTGGGTGTACAGGTCGGGCGTCTCGGCATTCGCTTGCGAGAAGCGGGCGCCATTCGAGGGCTGGCCGGCTTGCGCGAAATTGCCACCGAAATGCTTGAACACGGGCAGGGCGGCGTACCAGGTCACGCTGTGCTGCGATTGCGCGAGCTGGCCCAGGTCGATCGCCTCCGGCAGGTTGTCATGGCCCGGCGCTTCAATCAATTCGCCATCCGGCAATACCAGCGACAGTTCGAGCAGGCGCAGCGTGTTATGCGCCAGGGCTTCCATGTCGATCGACAGGCGATCGACGCCCCACGCATACGGATGCACGGCTTTTACGCTGCGATGCAATCGGTGCTCGTGATAGCGGTCCTGCTGCTGGAAATGCTGAGGGCGCAAAAACAAGCCTTCGCCCCATAACACCTTGCTGGCCATCTGTGATCCTTCTGATAATTGTTTTCTGGTAAGTGCCAGAACAATAACACTTCCTGAGAAAGCCTGTATTAAAAGGCTCAATCGTGCGCGGGGATGTGAAAATTGGTGAGATTCAATTGTGCGTAGGTAATATTTTTTTTCTGCTAACGTTCGTCCGACGCAATTATTGTAAAAAAGCTATTTGTCCGTTCGATGAGGTTAGTTATGAAGAAAATCACTGTTATCTCCCGTATTTTGTGCATCGCAGCAATCGCTGCTTCCCTGTCTGCCTGCCAGACCATGGATACCGCTAAAGTTGCCGTTCCGGTAAAACCGAAGCTGGAAGACATGCTGGCCCGGGCTACCGAAGCCAAAGTGGCCGGTAAACAAGAGCAGGCCATCACCCTGTGGAAGGAAACTGCCAACGCCTACCCTGCCGATAAGTCGCCATGGGTGAACATCGCCCAGTCCCGCTATGACGCAGGGCAATATGGCGAAGCGATCGTGAGCGCCCAGGAGATCCTGGTGCGCGATCCATCCGACCAGCTGGCCAACAGCATCATCGCCATTTCCGGCCTGCGCCTGTCCACCCGTGCCCTGGGTGACCTGAGCCGCCAGAACAACCTGTCCGGTTCGATCCGTACCGAATCCCAGGACCTGGCCAAGCTGCTGCGCGAGAGCCTGGGCGAAACCGTGCTGGTGCCAAATACCGATAAAAAGCCGCAGGCGCGCAGCAACAACACCGCCAATGCCGCTGCCAATGCCGTCCGGACCAGGGCCCAATCTGCCCGGACGCCTGCATCGACCCCTAGCGCCGACCCATTCGGCGCACTGAAATAACCACCAAGTCCAAAGAAGGAGAAGCCATGTCCAAGAACGAAAGCGTCCAGAAGCGCCTGCAGAAAATCCGTCCGCCACGGGTCCAGATGACCTATGACGTGGAAATCGGCGACGCAATCGAAAACAAGGAACTGCCCTTTGTGATGGGGGTTGTCGGCGATTTCGGCGGCAATTCCGAGGTGGAGAAGAAGCGCCTGAAGGATCGCAGCTTCGTCAACATCGACCGCGACAACTTCGACGAAGTGATGAAGGGCGTGGAACCGCGCGCTGCCTTCCGCGTGCCGAATGAGCTGGGCGGCGAAGGCCAGTTCGGCGTCGACCTGAAATTCAAGGCCATTTCCGACTTCCGTCCGGAGTCGGTGGTGGAGCAGGTGGAGCCGCTGCGCCAGTTGCTGGAAGCGCGCAACAAGCTGGCCGACCTGCGCAACAAGCTGGCCGGCAATGACAAGCTGGAAGACTTGCTGAACGACGTTTTGCGCAGCACCGAGAAACTGGCCGAGTTGGGCCAGAAGCCTGAACAAGGAGAATGAGATGTCGGCACAATTGAACGCCGCCGGTGCACTGGCCACCGCAGAAGTAAACCTGCTCGACCAGATCGTCGAGCAGAGCAAGGTCGCCAAGTCGACCAGCGAGCACGCACGTGCGAAAGACATCATCTCCGAACTAGCGCAGCAGGTCATGGCCGGCACCGTGGTGGTGTCGGATAACCTGGCCGCCACCATCGACGCCCGCGTGGCGGAACTCGATCGCCTGATCTCCTCGCAACTGTCGGTCATCATGCACGCACCGGAATTCCAGAAGCTGGAAAGCAGCTGGACCGGCCTGCATTACCTGGTCAAGAACACCGCGACCAGCACCGGCCTGAAGATCAAGATGCTGAACGCGACCAAGAAGGAGCTGGTCAAGGACTTCCAGGGCGCGCTGGAATTCGACCAGAGCTCCATGTTCAAGAAGGTCTACGAAGAGGAATTCGGCACCTTCGGCGGCGCCCCGTTCGGCGCCTTGCTGGGCGATTTCGAAATCACCCGCCAGCCGGAAGACATGTACTTCATCGAGCAGATGTCGCACGTGGCGGCTGCCGCGCACGCGCCTTTCATCAGCTCCGCTTCGCCCGAGCTGTTCGGCCTGGAGACCTACGCCGACCTGGGCAAGCCGCGCGACCTGTCGAAAGTCTTCGACACCGTGGAATACGCCAAGTGGAAGTCGTTCCGCGAATCCGAGGATTCGCGCTACGTCGGCCTGACCTTGCCGCGCTTCCTGGGCCGCCTGCCGTTCAACCCGGCCGATGGCGCCACGGTGGAAGGCTTCAACTACGTGGAAGACGTGGACGGCACCGACCACGAGAAATACCTGTGGTGTAACGCCGCCTACGCCTTCGGCGTGCGTCTGACCCGCGCTTTCGAGGACTTCGGCTGGTGCGCAGCCATCCGCGGCGTGGAAGGCGGCGGCCTGGTGGAAGACCTGCCAACCCACACCTTCAAGACCGACGAAGGCGAAGTCGCGCTGAAATGCCCGACCGAAATCGCCATTACCGACCGCCGCGAGAAAGAGCTGAGCGACCTTGGCTTCATCTCGCTGGTGCATTGCAAGAATACCGACTACGCGGCCTTCTTCGGCGCGCAGTCCGCGCAGAAAGCGCGCAAGTACAACACCGACGCTGCCAACGCCAACGCCGTGCTGTCGGCCCAGCTGCAGTACATCTTCGCCGTATCGCGCATCGCCCACTATATGAAGGCCATGATGCGCGACAAGATCGGCAGCTTCGCGGCTGCTTCGAACGTGGAGGATTACCTGAACCGCTGGCTGACCCAGTACGTGCTGTTGGACGACAACGCCAGCCAAGAGCAAAAAGCGCAGTTCCCACTGCGTGAAGCTAACGTGCAAGTGTCTGAAGTGCCTGGCCGTCCAGGCGTGTATCGCGCTGTGTCCTTCCTGCGTCCCCACTTCCAGCTCGACGAGCTGTCCGTTTCACTCCGTTTGGTCGCGGAGCTGCCGCAATCGACCAAGTCGTAATTTTTATCTTTAAACACAGAAAGGAATACCATGGCAATCGACGTTTACCTGCAAATCGACGGTATCAAAGGCGAGTCCACCGATACCGCCCACAAGGATTGGATCGAAGTCAAATCCGTCCAGTGGGAAGTCCTGCAGCCAAAGTCGGCCACCGCATCTACTGGCGGCGGCCATACCGCGGAACGCACCGAGCACCGCGATATCGTCATCAACAAGCTGGCCGACCTGGCTTCGCCACTGCTGCTGCAGAATTGCTCCTCGGGCAAAACCCTGCCAAAAGCGAAAATCGAATTCATGCGTGCTGACGGCCAGGGCGACCGCGTCAAGTACTTCGAAATCGAACTGGAAAACGTGCTGATCTCCAGCGTCGCTCCAGAAGTTCGCCAGGGCGACATCCTGGGCGAAGACGTTTCGCTGAAATACTCCAAAGTCAAGTGGAAGTACACCCAGCAGAAAGTCAACGGCGGCACCGGCGGCAACACCTCCGGCGGCTGGGACCTGTCGACCAATAAAGTAGCTTAAGCGGGGACTGAATGACGGTAAGGGGATTTGCGCCGGGGCTGATGGACCGGTTGCTCCAGCCTGGTGATGGCTCCGGCAGTGCGGCCGTCTACCGCATGTCGCTCGACGAGATGAAGGACTCCGTCGCGCGCGACCTGGAAGCATTGCTGAATACCCGAACCGTCATCCCTGAGCATCTGCTCAAACGCTTTCCGGAGTGCGGTCGTTCCATCGTCAGCTATGGGCTGAACGATTTCGCCGGCATGTCGCTGGCGAGCCCGGACGACCGCGCTGCCATTTGCCAGGGGCTGGAACGTGCCATTGCACGGCATGAGCCGCGCCTGCGCAATGTACGAGCCTCACTTGAAATGCAAGAGGGCGGCATCGACCGCCTGAATTTCGCCATTACGGCGCTGCTGGTGCTGCACGCGGCACAGGAGCCGGTCAACTTCGACGCGGTCCTGCAGCCATCCAGCCTGCAATACACGATTAGCAAGGCACGCCGCGCGCTGCCGGGAGCATGATTTGGAAGAGTTACTGCCGTATTACGAGCGCGAACTGGGTTTCCTGCGGCGCTATGCACGCGAATTCGCCGAGCGCTATCCCAAGATTGCTGGCCGCCTGCTGATTGGCGGCGAGGTATGCGAAGACCCGCATATCGAACGCATGATCCAGTCCTTCGCGCTGCTGAATTCGCGCGTGTCGAAGCGCCTGGACGACGATTACCCCGAATTTACCGAAGCACTGTTCGAGGTGCTTTATCCGCACTACCTGCGCCCATTCCCGTCCTGCTCGATCGCGCGCATGGACTATGCCACCACCGCCGCCCAGTTGACGGCGGCCAGCGAGATTGCGCGCGGAACGGTGCTCAACACGCGGCCCGTCAACGGCGTCGCGTGCACTTTCCGCACTTCCTATCCGGTGACGGTAGCGCCCCTTGTGCTGAGCCACGCCTCGTTCACCGCGGCGCTGGCCTCGCCGGAATCGGTGCAACTGCCTCCGGGCGCCGGCGCCGGCCTGGCGATCACGATCGATTCGGTGTCCGAGCAGATTGGCCTGCCTGCGATGGGCGTATCGAGCCTGCGCGTCTTCATCGACGGCGAACCCTCGTTCTGCGCCGCCCTGCGCGATGCGCTGTTCATGCGCAGCGCCAAAGCCTGGGTCGAGTGCGATGGCGACGGCCGCTGGCTGCCGCTGGCGCGCATTCCCGTCGCGGCCGCAGGCTTCGAGGAGGAAGATGCGCTGATTGATTTTTCGGCGCGCTCGCACCAGGCTTACCGCCTGCTGACCGAGTATTTCTGCTTCCCCGAGAAGTTCAATTTCTTCGATATCGACCTCGCTGCCCTGTGTGCGCTGCTGCCGATCGGCACCAAGCGCCTGACGCTGCACATCGCCATGAACGGCATCCGTCCCGATTCGCATGTGGCGCGCATGCTGGCGACGCTGTCGACCAACAACCTGCTGCTGGGCTGTACCCCTGTGGTCAACCTGTTCCACCAGCGCGGCGAGCCGATTCGCATTTCGCATACGGCTGCCAGCTATCCAGTGCTGGCCGATGCGCGCCGCGCCTATGCCTACGAGGTTTACTCCATCGACGCGGTGCGCATGGTGCGCCAGACCCCGCAGGGCGAATCGATCGTCGAGTTCCGGCCGTTCTACTCGCTGCGCCACGGCGAGACGCCGGAAAAGCATGGCCATTACTGGGTGATGCGGCGCGATGAACAGATGGCGCACAAGAGCCCCGGCTATGAGACCGAGATCACTGTTGTCGACATCGACTTCGATCCGGCGGAGGTGGAAACGGATACCCTGAGCCTTCAACTGACTTGCACCAACCGCGACTTGCCGGCATCGCTGGCCTATGGCCTGCGAGGCGGCGACTTGTTCCTGGAAGGCGGCTCCAGCGTACGCAGCATCAGCTTCCTGCGCAAGCCGACGCCTTCCCAGCGCTTCGAGCGCGGACATGGGGCGCACTGGCGCCTGGTGTCGCACCTGTCGCTGAACCACCTGTCGCTGTCGGGCGGCGGCCTGCAGGCTTTCCAGGAAATGCTGGGACTGTACGACTTGCCGCGCTCGGCGGCGACCCAGCGCCAGATTCGCGGGCTGGAATCGGTGGAATACAAGCCGGCCAACGCCTGGCTGGCGGGAAACCCGTTCGCCTGCGTGGTGCGCGGCATGGAAGTGCGGCTGACGATCGACGAAGAAGCTTTCGTCGGCAGCGGCATCCATGCCTTCGCCCAGGTGATTGAACGTTTCCTGGGCCTGTACGTGCATGCCAACAGCTTTACGCAACTGGTCGTCGTGGCCGAGAGGACTGGGGAGGAGCTGCTGCGATGCACACCGCGAAGCGGCGATTTGAGCCTGCTGTAATCGAGCGCCTGTTCGCCGAGCCGTTCCGCTTCCAGTTCTTCCAGGCGGTGCGGATGGTGGAGCTATGGCTGCGCCGCAACGGCGTGGCGCAGGAGGGCGCGATCGCCAACTTCATGCGCTTCCAGAACTCGGTGACGCTGCGCTTCCCGGCCAGCCAGCTCGAAACGCTGCATCCGGAGCCGCGCGAGATCCTGCCTACCGCGCCGGCGCTGGCGGATGCCTTGCAGAGCAAGCAGCTGCGCTACCTGCGCATGACGCCCAATTTCATGGGCTTCCTGGGCAGCTCGGGAGCGTTGCCGGCGCATTACACGGAATCCATTGCGGCGCACCAGCTGTACGCGAAGGACGAGGGGCCGCGCGCCTTCCTCGATGCGTTTTCGACCCGCTCGCTGTCGCTTTTCTACGAAGCCTGGTGCAAGTACCGGCTGGAGCTCAAATACCAGGTCGATGGGCAGGACAGGTTCCTGCCGCTGCTGCTGGCGCTGGGCGGGCTTGGCAACAAGGGGCTGACGCAAAGGCTGTCGGGCCGCGAAGCCCAGGCTTCCGGTGCGGTGCGCGACGAGTCGCTGGCTTACTTTGCCACGGCGCTGCGCCAACGTCCGGCTTCGGCATCGACCATGGCGCGCGTGCTGGGCGAATACTTCCGCGTCGATATCAAGGCAACGCAGTTTGTCGGCTGCTGGTGCGAGGTGCCGGCGCTGCAGCAGACCATGCTGGGCGGCGTGCAGGCGCAACTGGGCGCCACCGCCATGATCGGCTCGCGCGTCTGGCAGCGCGACTTGCGCATGCGCCTGACCATCGGCCCGCTGCGGCGCACAGATTTCGATGCTTTCCTGCCCGGTGGTACTGCTGCGCGTGCCCTGGAAAAGCTGCTGTCGATGTTTACCGGGGTCACGCTGGAATACGAAATCTGCCTGGTGCTGCGCGCCGAAGACGTCTCCGGGGCGTCGCTTGGCGCCGGCGCGCGGCTGGGCTGGGACAGTTTCATACCGGACGAGGGTGCAAGCGAAGACCGCACCGATGTCCGCTACTTCATCCATGGATTAACAATGTGAGGACCGCTCGATGAGCATCAACCTGAAAACCCTGATCGGGAAACTGAATGACACTTGCCGCAATGCGGCCACCCGCGCGGCCAGCATCTGCGTTGGCCTTGGCCAGTATGAAGTAGACCAGGAACACCTGCTGCTCGCATTGCTGGAGAACCCGCGCAGCGACATGGTGGCCCTGGCGCGCCATTTTGAAGTCGACACCAGCCGCCTGCAGGCCGACCTGCAGGCCGAGATCGCGCGCTTCCGCAGCGGCAATGCGCGCACCCCGGTGTTTTCGGCGCGCCTGCCGAAGCTGTTCGAGCACGCCTGGCTGATCGCCTCGCTCGACCTGCAGGCCGGCCAGCAAGTCTTCATCCGCAGCGGCCACCTGCTGCAGGCCATGCTGACGGATCCCGAACTGTCGCAGCTGGCTTACCGCAGCTCGGCCCTGTTCCATCGCTTTGAGGCCGACGATATCAAGCACCACCTGGACAAGCTGACCGCCAATTCGGAAGAAGCCGAGGCGGCGGCCGCCACGCGCGCCGCGGGCGCGGGCGGCGACGGCGACCTGGGCGGCGATCCGGTCGGCGAAATGCAGCAGCCCGCAGGCAAGACCCCGGCGCTGGACCAGTTCACCACCAACCTGACCGAACGCGCACGCGCCGGCAAGGTCGATCCTGTGATTGGCCGCGATGCGGAAATCCGCCAGGCCATCGACATCCTGATGCGCCGCCGCCAGAACAACCCGATCCTGACCGGCGAGGCCGGCGTCGGCAAGACTGCCGTGGTGGAAGGCCTGGCCCTGCGCATTGCCCAGGGCGACGTGCCGGACGTGCTGAAGGGCGTGGCGATCCACACCCTGGACATGGGCCTGCTGCAGGCCGGCGCCAGCGTCAAGGGCGAATTCGAGAACCGCCTGAAGAACGTGATCGACGAAGTGCGCAAGAGCCCGACGCCGATCATCCTCTTCATCGACGAGGCGCACACCATGATCGGTGCAGGCGGCCAGGCCGGCCAGAACGATGCGGCGAACCTGCTCAAGCCGGCGCTGGCGCGTGGCGAACTGCGCACCATCGCGGCGACCACCTGGGGCGAGTACAAGAAGTACTTCGAGAAGGATGCCGCGCTGGCACGCCGCTTCCAGGTGATCAAGGTCGAGGAGCCGAGCGAGGAACTGGCTTGCGCCATGCTGCGCGGCATGGCTCCGCTGATGGAGCAGCATTTCAATGTGCGCATCTTCGACGAAGCGATCACCGAGGCAGTGCGCCTGTCGCATCGCTACATCATGGGTCGCCAGCTGCCGGACAAGGCAATCAGCGTGCTCGATACCGCCTGCGCCAAAGTGGCGCTGGGCCAGAGCGCCACGCCGGCGCTGATCGAGTCGCTGCAGCGCCGCCTGGAGCGCATGGCAGCTGAGACGGGCGCGCTGGAGCGCGAACTGGCGGCCGGTGGGGCGCATGAAGAGCGCCTCCAGGAACTGGCTGGCCTGCGCAGCGTGGCACAGGAAGAACTGGCTGCACTGCAAGCGCGCTGGGAGCAGGAGAAGGCGCTGGCAGCGCAGATCGGCGAGGCGCGTGCCAGCGTCGAGGCGGCATCTGCGCAGCAGGCCGGCGCCGGCGGCGCAGCGAGCCAGGCGCACGACATCCAGGCGATGCTCAAGGAGCTGCGCGCGCTGCAAGGCGAAGCGCCGATGGTGCCGGTGCAGGTGGACGGCAACGTGGTGGCTGAAATCGTTGCCGGCTGGACCGGCATCCCGCTGGGCAAGATGGTGAAAGACGAAATCCAGGCCGTGCTGAAGCTGCGCCCTGCGCTGGAAGAGCGCGTGATCGGCCAGCCGCACGCCATCGAAGCGGTGGCGCAGCGCGTGCGCACGGCACGCGCCAACCTGGACGACCCGAACAAGCCTAAGGGCGTGTTCCTGTTCGTCGGCCCGTCCGGCATCGGCAAGACCGAAACCGCGCTGGCCCTGGCCGACGCGCTGTACGGCGGCGAGCGCAAGATGGTGACCATCAATATGAGCGAGTACCAGGAAGCGCACAGCGTCTCCGGCCTGAAAGGCTCGCCGCCAGGCTACGTCGGCTACGGCGAAGGCGGCGTGCTGACCGAGGCAGTGCGCCGCAACCCGTACAGCGTGGTGCTGCTCGATGAAGTGGAAAAAGCCCACCCGGACGTGCTGGAACTCTTCTTCCAGGTGTTCGACAAGGGCGTGATGGACGACGCGGAAGGCCGCGAAATCGACTTCCGCAACACCATCATCATCCTGACCTCCAACGTCGGCTCGGCGACCATGATGCAGGCTTGCCTGAACAAGGAGGCGGAAGAAATGCCGTCGCCGGAAGAACTGGAAGCGGCGATCCGCCCGCAACTGGTGAAAGCCTTCAAGCCGGCCTTCCTTGGCCGCCTGAAAGTGGTGCCGTACTACCCGCTGGGCGACGATGTCCTGGCCAGCATCATCACGCTCAAGCTGGACCGCATCGGCCAGCGCGTGGCCGCCAACCACAAGGCGACCTTCCATTACGACGATACGCTGGTCGAAGCCGTGCTGGCGCGTTGCACCGAAGTCGATTCCGGCGCCCGCAATGTGGACAATATCCTGAATGGCACCTTGCTGCCTGAGATTGCGGAAGCGGTGCTGGCGAAAATGGCGGAGGGCAGTGCGATCGGCCGCATTGAAGTAGCGGCCGACCAGCAGGGGAATTTCAGCTACAGCGTAGTCTGATCAGTTGGACGAGGAGATGCCCAGCATCTCCTCGATATGCTGCAGCGAGTTGGAGTCTTTCACCACGCTGCGCAGCCAGGTGTGCAGGTCCTGCTCACCGGCGTCGGCGGCCTTGTCCGCGAAGTACGAGACGGGGCTGTGCGGCTCGGTGCGGCGGAAGAAGCTGGCGATCTCGCGCAGTTGCGTGATGGCCTGGGCGCGCGAAGCAATCGGGCCGCTCGCTTGCGGCGCAACGCCGGCCACCGGCTGCGCAATGATGATCTGCTCGCCGGCGGGAGCCGTGCCAAGCGGCGTGCCGACCGTGGCCGGCAGGCTGGCGTGCGACGGCATCGCGTCGATCATGGCCTGCACGGCATCGCGCGCTGCTGCAAAGCCGGGGCTGTCATTGCCCAGGAATTCATCGGACACCTGTTCCAGTTCTTTCAGGGCATCCATGCAATAGCGCGCATCGGTCGCGAATTGTTCGCGGAAGCGCGGCGAATTGCGCGAGCGAGCCGTCTCCATGTCGGCCAGTTTTGGCCAGTCCGGATTGCGCGCATGCTCCGGCAGGCTGGCCTGCTTGCGGGCCATGTCGAAGTCGATGGCGGAAAACGCCGTGCCCTGGCCTTCGGTCAGCGGCATTTCACGCAGCAGGGTGGGGGTGCGGCCCAGGATCCAGGCCAGGTTGCCGACGCGCTGCTCCATATCGTCGCCGTCCGGCTCAGGATACAAGCCGTTGTTCCAGAATTCACGGATCAGGCCCGCCAGCAGGCGGAAGGCTTCGCCCAGGCCCTGCATGCGGTGCTGCTTGGCCGCGGCTTCCGCCAGCCAGACCGCCACGCGCAGGTCTTTGCTCTTTTCGCCCAGCAGGGTGCTGCAGCGCTTGACGACGAAGTCCCAGTCGGCCTCTTTCAGTTCGGTGACCCATTCGCCCTGCTCCAGTGAAGGGTCGTCAAAGCGGCGCGCCTGCGCAATGGCGTCGAAGTCGCTGGAGAAGGACAGGTCGTCGCCGGCCGGTTGTGCCGGCGAGATCGGCGCCAGCAAGGTTTCTGCGTTAAACATGGATATCTCCTCGGTTACTGCGCCATGCGGAATTCAATACGGCGGTTGCGTGCACGGCCTTCGACCGTGTCGTTGCTGGCGATCGGGCGATCCGGGCCGGAGCCGGAAGCGACCAGGGTCTCGGCAGCAATGCCCTTGCCGGTCAGGTAGTTGCGGACTGCTTCGGCGCGCGCTTGCGACAGGTTCTGGTTGCTGGCGCGCAGGCCCACGTTGTCGGTATGGCCGATGATTTCAACCTTCTGGCCTTTGAGCTTCAGCATCGCGGCGCCCATTTCGTCGAGGATGGCCCTGCCGGTTGGCGTCAGCACGGCCTGGCCGCTTTCGAACTCGACGATGCGGTTGGCCAGCGTGCGATCGAGCACGCCCTGGTCGGCGGCCGACACGCGCAAGCCGTTGGTGACGGTATAGGTAGGATTCAGCCGGGTGGCAAAGTCGCTGGCAATGCGCTGGCGCTGGGCTTCGTTGGCGACTTCGCCGCGCACGGAAACCGTGGTGCCGTCGATCTTGAGCTGGCCGCGGCTGACCTGTTTCAGGTCGGGCGTAATGAGCTTTTGCACGTAATCGCTCCAGTTGGCCGGCGTGGTGACCTGGCCCACGTTGATCTGGTCGAGCACCTTGTCGGCGCCATAGACTTCGCGCAGCTTGGCCAATACTGCAGCCTTGCTGGCTTCATCGGCCACGGTGCCGCTGGCGACCACCTGGCCGGGTACTTGTGCCTGCGCCGCAAAGGCGGCGCACAGCAGGAGGAGGGGAAGGTAACGCATATCAGTTTCCAATAAAGGAAGTACGCAACGAGTCGTGCGCAGATTTCAGGGAAAGTCCGGGATTGGCGAGGTAGGCCGACACCCTCTGGATCGCATGGTCTTCATTCACCTGGTCCTCGACCCAATTGACCTCGTCGAAGGCGATATGGTGGCCTTCGCCGACCTGCGGGTCCATGATGCTGAGCAGGGTTTGCGGCGAGGCGCCGCTGAAACCGAGCACCAGCACCGGCTTGTCATCCAGCCGTGTCAGGAACAGCGACAGCTCGAAGTCGGCGCGCGCCAGGAATGGCGTGACCACGTGCATCCAGAACGCCGCCACCAGGTAGCGGTAGATCGGGTCGGTAGGCAGGGGCAGCACCAGGCTCTTTTCCAGGCGGCTCGAGCTGCTTGCCATCACCGGTTGCAGCAGGATGCCAAGCGCCAGCAGCACCTGGCGCACGCTGCCGGTGAAGCCGGCCTGCGCCAGCATGGCGTCCAGGCCGCCGACAGTCTGCAGTTCGAGGAAATCGGCAAAGGCGGCATCGTAGGCGCTGGCATGGGTGTCCAGTTCCACGGTGTTGCCGTTCAGGGCTTGCAGCGGCGCGGCCGCATCCTCGGCAGACAGCACGCCGCCGCTCAGGTTTTCCAGGCGGTTCCACAGGCGGTTCAGCACCAGCGGGCTGTTGGCGGCAAAAGACGACGGTTCATCGACGTCGATGCTGCCGGCCATCAGGAACGGAAAGCGGCGGCTGGACTGGTCGCTGCTGGCCGCGATATGGCCGGCGATCGCCGCGCGGCGGCGCGGCCCGAACAGCGCAAAGTGCAGCGGCTGCACGGCGTCGTAGGTCAGTTTCCAGCGCGCGTCGGTGCTCAGCATGTCCATCGAGCGCGCCATCCAGTCGTCCATCATCTGCAGCACTTTCGGGTCGCTGCCGCCTTTTACGAAGTCAGCCCGGCTCGGAATCTTGCCGAAGTAACCGATAGCAGCAGCGCGACTCATTGCGCACCTCCCGCGGCGGCAATGGCTGGTTCGCCACCGGCGCCGGCCGGGGCCGGACCGCCAACCACGGTGTCAGGCAGGCGCAGCTTGCGGAAGCCCTGGCTGGCCTGGGCCGGTGCTGCAACCGGAGCAGGCGCCGAAGGCAACAGGCGCAGGTTGGCTGCCACGGTCACGCCGCCGTTGGTCCAGTTCAGTTCAAAGCTGCCATCCGGACGGCGCTTGCGCTGCGCCGCATCGATCATCTTCTTCAGGCCGAAGTGTCCATTCTCTTCCAGCACCACGACCTTCCTGCCGTCCGGCGTGAAGGCGGTAATGCGCGAACCGGGCACGCCTTGCGGGTTAGGCCAAACCATCGACACCCACGGCTGTTGCTGGCCTTTCCAGCGTACCGACTGGCCATCGATCTCGATGGTGTATTCGCTGACGCCCGTCACGGCCACGGTCTGCAGTTCGAAGCGGGTTTGCGCTTCCTCGCTGCTGGCGGCCTGGTTGGCGACGCCGTTCGCACTGAGCGGCGCAATCCAGCCCGGGAAGGCGGTAGCGACGGCAGGCGAGAGGGTAATGCCCATATTGGCCCAGGTCTTGGCGCTCAGGGAGTCGCCGCGGCGCACCACCAGCGGGCCGATGGTCGTGTTGAAGAATTTCGCCACGGCGCCTTCTGGACCGAACACCTGGCCGATTTCGGCATTGCTGGCTTCCTGCCTGGATTCGGCCGCGAACGGATACTTGGTCTGCAGGTCGCGGCGGAACGGCTCCAGCACCTGCGCCGCCCATACCTTGTTGATCTCGGCTTCGGTCGGCTGCACGATGACAGCAAAGGTTTGCATCAGTGGGCGCACCAGCAACGGACGGATGGCCTGCTTCTGCGGGTCGCTCATGCCGACCAGCATCTGCTCGTCGACATATTTCAGGGCGTCGGCCAGTTCGGAGCCGCTGCCATCCAGCGTTTGCTGCATGAGCTGCTTGGCGCCGGGGCCCGGGTCGCCCTGGTTCTTGATCTGGTTGAAGCGCGCGCGCAGCTTGCCCAGGCTATCCATATAGCCGCGCATCAGCGACGCGTTGTTGTCCTTGACGACCACCAGTTGCGCCACGCCGGCGAATTCCCGGCCGACAGGACCGAGCGGCAGCGGTGCGCCAGGCTGGCCTTGCGGATTTGCCGGCAGGTTGATGTTCACCTGCGAAGGCTTCTGGCGCAGGATGGTTTCGCGGAACCAGTCGCCGATGCCGCGCTGGGCACGCTGCAGGCCGCTATCCAGCAGGGTAGGGTTATCCCACGAGGTTTCCTGGTACACGGTGGTGACCAGCTTGGAAATCGGCGAAGTCTGCGGATCGCCCAGGCGATTCATCGCGGTTGCCGCCGCTTCGAAGCCGTTCAAGTCCTTGATCGCCACGCCCTGCAGGAATTTCTGCCATTCCTTGGCATAGTCGTTCTTGTACAGGTCGACCAGGGCTTTCTGGATCTGCTCAGGGCTGCCTTCCAGCGTCAGGTCGTCCTTGGCGGCGGTCTTCAGCACCCAGTCGGCGCTTTGCAGCTCGTGGTTGGCGGCTTCCTTGAAGGCGTCGCGCACATAGCCTTCCCAGGCGGCACGGGTGTAGGCGCCCGAAATCGAATAGCTGCCCACGACCAGTTCGCGGTCCTGGTCGCCAACGATGCGAGCCACGGTCATGGACGGGAAGCGGGTCGAGGCGCGGGCCTTGACGTCCGCATACACGCGTTCGCGCGCCGGCATGCCGCGCACCACGCCGCGCAGGGTGTTGCGCGACTGGTCGACCAGCGCCAGGCGGTTCTCGACGGTCGGCCAGGAAGGATCGTTGATCTCGGACAGGTAGAAGGCGATCAGGCGTTCGGCGCTGCGGATCATCTGCTCGCGCGGCATCGCCCCGCGATTCGACTCCAGCCATACGCGCCAGAAGCGGGTCAGCTGGTCGTTCAGGTGGCTCGCTTCGGCGCGCGACTTATCACCCAGCATCAGGTAGGTTTTCAGCGCGTTGTAGGCGTCTTCCACGTTTTCTGGTGAGGCGTCCTTGAACTGCTGCGGCCCGGCGTGTGCCACGGCAGGCGCCGGCGTTGCAGGCGCAGTGCCTGGCGTCGCGCCTGGCGCTGCAGGCGCCGCTGCGGCTGCCGGCGTGGCCGCGGCATTGCGCGCCAGCGGTTGCAGGCGCTCGGCATTGGTATTGACTTCGCCCAGGAAGGTTTCCAGGGATTGGCCAACGGGTTTCAGCATCACTTCACGAACGCCGGCGAAGTATTCTTCGCGCAGCTTGCGTTCCAGATAAGCACCCTGGTACAGGCCCAGGCTGACCGACAGTGGACGGTTGTCGCGGAAGCGGTCCAGTTGTTCGATACGGTCCTGCAGGATTTCCAGCGCCTCCAGGCGTGCCGCCAGGTCAGGGCGCTGCTTTTGCAGCTTCACGACTTTGTCGAGATCGGCCTGCACATTGGCCACCAGGGTGCGGTTGCCCATGTAGGACCAGCTCCAGCCGCCCAGCAGCAAGCCGCTCAGCGCCACCGCGCCGAAGAAGGCCGCATAGCGCATGCGCACTTTTGCCGGGCTGGCGTATTGCGCCACCAGGTTCTTGTCCGCAAAGATCACGTTGCGGAACAACTTGAGCAGGAAGTAGCCATGCTGCTGTTCGCTGCCGTGGTGCTCTTCGCGTTGCAGGCTCAGGTCGAAACGCTGCGCCACGCGGTGCGAGGTGGCGGAGACGCCTTCGCCTTCCTGCAGCGCGCTGGTGAAGTAGAAGCCGCGGAACACGGGCTTGAACTGGAAGGGGTTTTCTTCGAACAGCGTCGCGATGAAGGTGCGCAGCGGCGCCTTGACCGAGTTGAACTCCAGCGGGAATGTGAACACGCCGGACGGCAGGCGTTCGCGCCATTGCAGGGCCATATTGGCCAGGCTCATTTCCTTCAGGCCTTCATACAGCTCGTCAAAGCGCGCATCGAACTGGCGCAGCAGGTCTTCGTTCGGCTGGTTCTTGTGGTAGGGCAGGGTGGCGCCCCAGACGCGGTCGCGTTCGCCGATTTCGGAATCGTGGAAGAAGTCGGTGAAGCCGTTGATCAGGTCGGCCTTGGTAAAGACGACGTAGACCGGCGCATGCACTTCCAGCTTTTCGGTCAGCTCCTGCACGCGCTGGCGCAGGTTCTTGGCCAGTTCGATCGCGAATTCCGGGCGCTTGCCGGTCAGCTCGGCGATGCTGACGGCAATGATGATGCCGTTGATCGGTGCTTTCTTGCGGTACTTCTTCAGCAGGTTGAGGAAGCCAAACCATTCGGCGCGGTCTTCGTCGTTGACCGCATAGCGGCCGGCGGTATCGAGCAGGATGCCGTCGGTGGTGAAGAACCAGTCGCAGTTACGGGTACCGCCCACGCCTTGCACGATACGGCTGCCGGCCAGCGGAAACTGCAGGCCGGAATTGGCGATCGCCGTGCTCTTGCCGGCGGCCGGATTACCAATGATCATGTACCAGGGCAGCTCATACAAGGCAGCGCTGCCGGAGCGCAGGCCCAGCTTGGAAGTCTTGATGGTCTGGATCGCATCGAGCATGCGCTTGCGCAGGGCTTCCGTTTCGTGGCGCGGCGCTGGTTCGGCCTTGGCAGGCGTTGTGACGGCCTGCTGTTCCAGCATGCTGCCCAACTGGGTGGCGGCGCGGCGCGCGCGATAGCGACGCCACGACCAGACCATTATGCCAAGCAGCAGGGCGGCTGCCAGCACGGCAAAGGCCAGGGTGTATGGCAATTCCAGCAGCACCGCCGCCACTAGCAGGAATGCCGCGAAGGCAAGCCAGCCGTAGATAAGGAAGGCGGTGCGCGAGGTCAGGATTTCCCGGATTCTGTGCATCATTTTTCTACTCTTGCAAGGTTAGCTAAGGGATTGCGCTTTATTTGCCGGGGCCGGGTGCGGCCGGCCAGCAAGGCGTAACGTTGGGGTGGGGCGCTGTTGGCCAGCGTGAGCGCAAGGGCGCCGCGTCTTGTAAATGTGCTCCAGGCATTCCGAATTCCTATTTCCTTCTCACGCCGTCCACACGCAACTCCGTGTGGCCGAAATCCATCATCTTCCAGCGGCCGCCCCAGGTCAGGCCCAGGCTTTCCGCCACTTCACCGAACAGCTGGTATCCGCGCATGGCCCATGGATCACGCTCCGAGATCACGAGCTTGCCGTCGCGCAGGAAGGCGCAGTCGGCGGCCAGGCCGTATTGGTGCCAGCTCTGGAAGGCCTTGGCATTGGTCACGTTGCTGCCTTGCGCCGCCAGCGCGTCCTGGCGCTCAGGACTGCGGTAGCCTTCCAGGATGGCCATGTCGTAGCCATGGCGCTCCTTCATGATGCGGAACGCCTGCAGCAAGCGCTGCGAATAGTCCTTATCCAGCAAGGCCCAGTCGCGGCTTGCCGACACCAGGCCAGGGCGCACGATTTCGACTTCCGGTGTCATGAACAGCATCGGAGGCAGGGGAGCCGGCGGCACCAGCTGCTCACCGTGCAGCAGCTCCGATACCTGCTGGTTCGCTTCGCGCACCGGCGCATCGAAGCCGCCCACCATGGTGCGGCTGCTGGCCATCCAGGCGACGACTGCCGGCAGCAGCATGATGAACAGCGCCGCAAGCGCGGTCCATTTGTGTTCGCGCAGGAAGTTTCCGCCCTGGCGCATGGCCAAGGCCGATTCCGAACCCAGTGCACCGGCCTGCTCGCCGCCGCGGCGCGCGATGTTCTGCACGCGGCGCTGGAAACGGCTGCCCACCAGCTCCAGGCGGCGCGAGACATAGGCCCGCCCGGCAGGGAACAGGACCATCCAGCTCAGCGCGCAAGCCAGCAGGAAATACAGCACGACAGCGACGAACACCACAATTAACCTCTGGAATCTAAATTACTAATTTGATAACATCGCGGGCGCGTGTCGCCTTAGCAATAAATTATTGCGGGAAAGTATATCTTGAAGTTCTGATAATCTGCTTTTACTTGGATTTCAATCGTGCGCGCCCCCGTTAAAGGCGGTCTGCCCTAGAGTGCGCACCTTTTTCCTGGGATAAAGTATATTAATGATAACCTTTGCCAGGAGTAATCCATTGTCATCAAGCAACGAAACCCGGAAACCGGCAGGCCGTCCAAGCCTGCTTTCGGCCGAGCAGCAAAATGCTCTAGAGAATCAACCAGCTTCGCCGGCAGCGTTTGAGCCGCCGCCTGCGGAAGCTCCGCGTCGCAAACACTTGTGGATTGCCGGCGGCGTGAGCGTCCTGCTGATCGCCGTCGCCCTGGCGTTTGTGTCGTTCGGCGGAAGTGAACCGGCTGCCGAAACAGTGGCTGCCGCAGCGGCGCCTGCAACAGCGCCGGCATCCGCAGCAGCGACCGCGCCTGCTGCCGCACCCGCCGGTGCAGCAGAGCAGCCCGCACAGCCAGCAGACAATTCGCCGCTAGGCGCCTTGAATGCGCCACAAGTCGCAGCCATCATCGATGAATCGCCGCCGCCTGTCGTCGGCAAGCCAAAGGAATCGCTGAAGCAGATGCTGGAAAGCGGGACTCCGGCCGCAAGCAAGCCCGCTGCGGCAAAGGCGGTACGCAAGCCGGCCAAGGAAAAACCAGCCAGGGAGTCCGAGCAGGAAGCCACGCAGCCATCCGCGGAAGAGGAGAATGACGTCCAGCTCCTGGCGGCGCTGGTGGCCCACGCCAAGTACGACACTTCAGCAAACGCCCGCATGTCCTTGTCGAAGGCGCTCGACCAATGCAAGAAGCAGGGCAAGCAGGATGCGGCCCGCTGCCGTATCCGTGTCTGCGAAGGTCGCTGGAAGAAAAACGAATGCCGCGTGTACAGCCGCAGCAAGCTTGAAAAAGCCGCGATGGGCGCTTGAGGCTCTGAGCTCGGAAGGGGCGCCCCTTCAGTTCGTCGCCGGCATTGCGCGACCTTCGTCATAGTGCGCACTAGGCAGCAACGACAGCATCAGGATTGAGAGGGAATTGTTGGCGGACCGAATCGCGCCTTCCGACGGAAGGCCGAGTGCTCCGTCATAGCCACATGCCAGGACGGCAACCGGCCGTGAGTCCAGCCATCCGCGCCTTGCTTTCTCGATCGTCACATGCGCGTTTTCCATTTTCAGGAAGGGCAGCGGGAATTGAAAGACTTCTGCCAGCACGCCCGTTTCTTCCGGGGCGGCCTGATGGACTAGCTCCTTCAGCATTTCGGGATCGCCGCAATGCTGTTCAACCAGTTGCGAGAAGTTGTCGGAATCCAGACTCTCAATCCCGAACTGAGGCAATGCCGAATACATGATCTTTTCAACGCCAGTTGATTCGGGCGCAATCCGCGCGCTCCAACCGAAGGTTACCTGGCTTTGCCAGTTGTCGATGCGGATGCCCTGTAGCAGCGGCAGCTTCTCGAGCTTTTTCCAATGGATCTCGTTCGAGTAAATCCGGCCAAGGCCAGCCTTGCGCAGGACAGGGGTGATGTCCTGCCCGAGGAAGAAGGCCCGTTGAGTACTCGTTACGCGCAATGGGGCGCCGTCATGGAACGCCTTCAGATCGCGGAAGGTCTTGTCTGCATACGCTTCGCCTTCGCCAAGGTACTCGAACAGGGGAGTCGCGGCGTAGAGACCGGCATACTGCGGATGCTTCGTCGCGTTGTGAAAAGAGAGCGCCAGTTCCACCTCATGGCCGTTCAGGCGAATCCGGACGTCGTTGATCCTTGTCTCGCCCAGCTGGACGCCGACCGTCAATGGCACTGCATTCTCGAAGTCGTAAGCGAAGCCTGTGCTGGCGAAGCAGGCAGAAATGATGAAGGCCAGGGTGGTCTTAAGCCGCATGTTTGATTAATTTGCTGGTCTGATTCGCTTGAATTTACCGCTTTCGAGAAGCTGGTATTCCGGGTTGCCGTCCTCATCGACGCAGATATATTCTTCAGTGAGGTTGCAGCGTACATTGAGCTGATCGACGACCTTTCCGGATTTAATGGAGAGGTAAGCGCCACCCATGACATCGCGGCCTCCGTTCTCGCCCGCCTCAAGGTCGTTCACTCGAACGACGACAATGCCTTTGAATGGTGGGAGAACGTTAAAGACCGGGTGCAGGCCGTGTGAGAAAGGCGTTGCGTAGTCATCGGCAAAACTTGCGCCACCTTTTCGATAGTCGTGGTGGCCAACAAGCTGCGCGATATAGTTCGCGCTCTCTTTCCTGGCGATATAGGGGTTGAAAACCGGCGAGCATTGACTGGTTTCCCGCAAACCTCCGCCGCGGCCGGCCAGATGGCTCTCGCAATGGTTTGCAAAAATCTCGGCATCGAACGGCAGGTGAGATGGCGAGAGTCCCGCTAACTCGGGCTGGCGGGCTTCGTTGTTCGCGGCCATGCCTCCAGCGCGCACAAAGCTATAAAAGGTCTCGCCACCGGCTGCGACCAGCAATCTATCTCCGTCAACCAATACATCTTCGAATTCTTCGCTGCAGTCCTGCGAGGGGCCTTCCAGATGGTAGTAGAAACCGTTCTTGGGGAGTGCAACATCAAACTCTTTCCTGATGAAGGCGCCCAGGGCAGTCTCGCTTACCCCTCCTTTAAGCGCCAACTGAAAGAGTTCGCTGTAATAGTACTTTTTCCGCTGGTACGTGCCTAAGCAACGCGGATCAAAGTTGGTTCGATTGTTGACGATCTGGAGTATCTTTTTGCCGGGTGGTAGAACAGTTTTCTGATGACGGTAGTAAGCGCTGGCCTTTTCAAATCGCCAGGTGCCGGAAAGGTCCGCGGCAGACGAATGAGAACAGGGAAGGAGAGCCAGAAGGTAAAGAAGAGTGAAGGATGTTAACCGGTTCATTCGCGTGGCGATCCAGGGCTTTTGTTAGAAGTGCTTGAACTTGCCTGTCGGCTGAAGCTGGTATTGCCTGGTTTCGCCCGCCATGCAGATGTAGTTCTCATTCATGACGCACGTGGCGTCGACCTGGTCGACCACCTTGCCGTCTTTGATCGACAGGAATACGCCGGACATCACTTCGCGTTCTCCATTCTGCGGCTCGAGGTCTTCCACATGAACCACGGTCACGTCTTTCATTAGCGGCAAAACCGTATACACGGGATGAAGCTTGTTCGCAAACGGAGGAGCGTAGTCTTGCGCCATCTGTGCTCCTCGTTTCTCGTAGTTATTACTGCCAATTAGCTGTGCGAGCCTGTTCTTGCTTTCGCTATCTGCCACATATGGGTAATAGACGGGGGCACACTTCGTGGTCGCACTGGGTTTGCCGCTCTGGCCAGTAATGTTGGCGGCACAGAGCTTGTAGAAGCCAAGGGTATCGTAAGGCAGCTGCGAGAATTGATGGCCGTCCGCGATCGTCGAGGGCGGATTCGAATTGCCCTGGCCGGCGCCCGTGCGTCGGTAAACGCGAAGAACAACGCCGCCAACAGGAACGAGCAGGGTGTCGTCCTGGACCAGAAGCCGTTTGTAATCGTCGCCGCACTTGGGCGAACCGACGTCCGATTTGAAGTAGACAGCCTTCGGGCCTAGGTCGAATGAAGCCTGCCCCTTCAGGAAATCCTTCAATTTCACTTCATTGAAGCCATTCTTTAACAGCAGCTGGAAGGCTTCCGAGTAGTTGAACTTCTCCTTGTTCGCTTTTCCGGAGCAGTTTTCATTCACCCAGACCCCATTGTCAACAATTTGCCGATGGGGATTTGCAGGGGGCTTCGGTGAATCCATGACCTGGAGAGGATCGAGGCTGCGTTCATACTTCCACGTGCCATTGATGTCAGAACCAGAAGCGGCTTGAATTGAGAGTACGCCAACCAGGGCTGCAGTAAAGCGCATCATTTACTTGAACAGGCGGGCTGCTTCAGCGGTCATTGCTTCGTTCACGTCGCAGAAATTGCGCTTGCTGGCGACCTTGCCGACCTCTCGGAAGGACAGTGCCGGTGCGTCCACCGTCTCGGGATCATCATTCTTTTTCAATTCCAGCACCGTGAAGTTCACGCGGCGCTCGTCTGCCCACATGCCATCGCGCTCGGCATAAACCACACGCAGGCCAGACTTTGTCTTGAAAGCGCGGAATCCGCTGATGGCGCAATCGGCGCCAGATTCCAGTTGCAGCGCTGGGACGAAGCGCTTCTTGATTTCGAAGGGAATCTGCTGTGCTGGACCCTTGTCATTGGCGCGGAAGAAGGTAATGGCGCGCAAAGTGTGGGGCGTGTTCCTGTCGATGTCGGTGTACAGCATTTGCAGTTCCATGCCGTTTGTCGAAATGCTTGTGATGTCGCGTTGTGGGGTGATGAATTGCTGCGCGTGCAGCGGCAGGCCGATGGCGAGCAGCAGCGCGCCAAGGAGATGAGCTTTCATGTGACTCTCCGGGTTATGCGATGTGCGAGCGGGCGAAGTCGATCAGCTCGCGCGGATAGAAGTGGTCTTGGCGGTAGCTGGCGTCGTCGATGCCCAGCACGAAGCTGATGGCTGCGGCTTCCAGCGACCAGTAGCCGAAGAACTGGACGCCCTTGCGGTTGGTGCCGAAATACGGTTCGTCTTCGCTCATGTCGTACCAGGCACGCATGTAGCCGGCCATCAGGGCGGGGCGCATTTCGGGAGCTGCGGCGAAAATCGGCAGGGCTTGCGAGTAGGGTCTGCCCCGCGTACATTTTTTTGGCGGGGCTTCGCGGCCAGGCACGAAAGGTGCGACCAACTGCTCCAGCAGCGCGTCGCGACGACGGTTGCCATAATCAAGGATAGGCATGATGCGGGCCAGCTTCTCTTCATGGCCCAGCAGGATGGCGAAACACACCAGCGACAGGCCGGTGTGATAGTCATCGTCTTGCAGGTCCAGCCAGTGCTTGTAGCAGTCCTCGTCCTCGCCGCTCTCCGGCCGTGTAAATGGCGTTAGGAAGCGCGCGTAGTCTTCCCAAAAGCTGAGAGCCAGCGGAAAAAAAGTATTGAGGTCCTCCAATGCATGGCCGGCGCTGTAGCTATTGCGCAGGTGATTCACGGACTCCCATGCCAGCAGGTGTGCTCCGTCATACTGATCCGGGTCGGCGCATTCGTAACAGACCTTGTCGGTGAAGTGCGCCAGGTTTTCCTCGTAGCTGTCATAGCGCATGCGGCTGGAGCGGCGCCGCTGCTCGAAATCGGCAGGGGACAGCTTCTTGTGCCGCCAAAACATGGCCAGGTCTTCGAGCGTATCGGGCGGCGCCAGTTCGGCGCTTTCCACGATGGATGCGGCGACGTACGTCGGCATCTTGCCTGCATTGGCCTGGCGTGCAAAGGCGGCCATGTGCGCCGGATAGTAGGGCAGGTGGCGATAGCTCGCATCGTCGATGCCCAGCACCAGGGTGATGGCGGCCGCCTCCCACGACCAGTAGCCGACGAACTGGTAACCAGATTTGTGCAGGTCGTAATAGTTTTCGCGGCGGCTGGCCTCGTACCATTCTGCGAGATATTGCGCCATCAGTGCCGGCCGTTCGGCGGGCTGCGCGGCAAAGATGGGGAGAACCTTCGAATACGGCAGGTTGCGGCGGCAGATGCCGACAGACGGATCGCGCCCTTCGACGCAGCAACTGAGCAAGCGTTCGACCAGCGCGTCGCGCTTCTCATTGCGGTAGTCGATCAGCGGCACCAGGCGATGCAGCATATCCTGCTTGCCGAGCAGGAGGCCAAGGCAAACCATGGTCAGCGCCTGATGGTACTCCGGACCGGCCAGCGCAACATGCGGCCAAGGAGTCTCGCGATCATTGCTGTCGTTATAGGCTTGGTTGTAGTGGGCGTAGGTTTCCCAATGTTCGACCGCACGGTCGTAGAAAGCTTGAAGCTGGGCGATGTCATGCCCGCCGCTATAGCAGTTGACCAGGAACGCGGTGGCGTCAGTCGCCAGGCGCTTGGTCGTGTTCATCAGGTTATAGAGCGGGATCGCCGAGATCATCTCGGGCGGTTGCTGCAGGCGTTCCCTCACATGCTCGAACGTCTCGAGCTGGTCATGGAAGTTTTCTTCGTAGCCGTGATACCTAAGCAGGGGTTCGCGCAGGGACTGGTGAAAGTCGCTTTCTGACAGCGGGGCATGCATGGGTGTTGCTCTTTCTGTAACGATGCGGACCGCCATTACAGCCTAGAATTTCGTGAACGGCAAGAGTGATTCAATTGAATCGGGGGTGGCAGGCGAAAAAAAGCGGGAAGAGCCCGAAAGCCAATCCCGCTTTGTTGTATTGCATAGACGTTCAGGCGTCCTGCTTAGCCTTGTTTCTCGTCGTCGCCAGCAGTCGCTGGGTACGGACGGTTGACCCACAGGATCCAGTAGCGCGCCAGGTCGGCACGGCCATCGGCGCCTTGCACGGTTTCCAGGATCTTGATGGCTTCATCCTTCTTGCCGGCCATCGCGTAGGAGTAGCCCAGGCGCAGCTTGGCATCTTCCGCGTTTTTCAGGCCGCCCTTGGCGATGCCGTCCTGGATCAGCTGGATACCCTTGTCATACTGGCCCATGGTCACGAACGCGTAACCAAGGTTGACCATGCCGGTGCCGTTCTTGGCCTTGCGGGCCGAAGATTCGGTGGAGGCGATGTTCTTCATGTCGTCTGCGGCTTGCCTGTCAAGTTCGCCCTTCAGCTTCTTGATCTTGGCGTTCTGGGTCACAGCACCGTTGGCGATGCCGGCATCCAGGACGGCCTTGCCTTCGATGAACTGGCCTTCGAGCTGGTCGACTTCGGCCAGTTCCACGTAGTCCTGTTCTTCCATCTTGGTGGTGGCCACTTTCTGCAGGCGAATGATGTCAGCCGAGAAGCGGGTGGAGTAGTTTTCCTTGCCGCGGGTGCGGTACAGCATGTCCGACCAGTAGCGGTCACGTGGATGCCAGCGCACCAGGCCTTCCAGCGCCGTCAGGTAGGTAGCCTTGTCCTTCAGGCGATGCGAGGCGTCGGCCAGCATGTGAAGCTCTTCGCGGGTCATTGGCTGGTTAGCCTTGATGCTGTCGTTCAGCTTCTTCAGTAGGTCGGCCTGCACGCCCTTGTAATCGCCCGATTCGAAGCGGATCGCCATGATCTGGCGCGCCACTTTCGGGTCGCCGGACAGTTCGCCGTACTTCTGCAGGTTTTCGATGGTCTTGGGGTAGTTCTTCTGCTCCTGGTAGTAGCCCGCCAGCGCTTGCGTGAACTTGGCCTTCTCATCTTTCTCCAGGCGGCCCGAAGCCAGCACGTACTCCAGCATTTCGATCAGCTTCGGCTTGTCGCCCATGCCAAGGGCGGTGGCCAGGCGCATGCGGTTGATGAAATACTGCTCGTAGGAGGATTTGTTCGGCATTGCATCTGCCTGGTCCAGCAAGGCGTTCACTTCGCCATATTTTTTGGCATCCAGCAGAGGGGCCAGGATTTTGCTGTCCAGGAATTTAACCATCTCTTTGCGCACCGTCTCTTGTGGAGCCGCGGCAGCCTGTTTGTCTTGCGCGTGTGCGGTCTGGACCAGCGCCGGGACGGCGCCCAGGCCGATGGCTGCCAGCAGCAGGCCGATACGTGCGAAACGATGTTGGGTCATGGTATGTGATCCTTCTTGTGGTTGAGGCAAACGTCTATTCTCCCATAATTTCGTCATGGGACCGGTTTTCTGAAGTAGCCAATTGTAACGATATATTATGGCCGGTCGAGAGCCGTGCCGTCAGCCGCAAACAGCATGCAGCGCTCCGGCGGCAGGAACAGCGTGGCAGCTGCGCCGGGTGCTGGCAGCGGATGATCCTGTGCCAGTTTCACCGCCAGCGCCTCCGCCATGCCGGGCAAGGCCGCGTAAACGATGGACTGATCGCCAAGATACTCCACATGGCTGATCGCGACAGCGGCCGCATTGTAAGCTTCTTCCCGCATTTGCAGGTGTTCCGGACGCACGCCAAGCGTGACGCTGGCGCCGCGCTCGACCTCGCCGGGCAGGACCGCCACTTCGACGATGGCGCCGCCCGGCAGTAGCACCGCCACGTGCGTGGCGCCTACGGCCATCACTTCGCCCGGGATGAAGTTCATGCGCGGCGCGCCGAGGAAGCCGGCCACGAACAGGTTGGCCGGGCTGTTATACAGTTGCTGCGGCGTGCCTGCCTGTTCAACCTTGCCGCCGTTGAACACCACGATGCGCTGGCCCAGCGTCATTGCTTCCACCTGGTCGTGCGTCACATAGATGGTGGTGGTGCCCAGTTCCTTGTGCAGCCGGCCGATTTCCAGCCGCATTTGTACGCGCAGGCCGGCATCCAGGTTGGACAGCGGTTCGTCGAACAGGAACAGCTGCGGCTTGCGCACGATGGCGCGGCCAATGGCCACGCGCTGGCGCTGGCCGCCGGATAGTTCCTTTGGCTTGCGATGGAGCAGGTGGCCGATCTGCAGCGTGGCGGCGGCGCGTTCCACTCCCGCGCGCAATTCGGCGGCGGGCGTGCCGGCCAGCTTCAGGCCGAATGCCATGTTTTCATACACCGTCATGTGCGGGTACAGCGCATAGGACTGGAACACCATCGCCAGTCCTCGCTGGGCCGGCGGCACGCTGTTGGCGAGCCGACCGCCGATATGCAGTTCGCCGCCGCTGATTTCTTCCAGCCCGGCGATCATGCGCAGCAGCGTCGACTTGCCGCAACCGGACGGGCCGACAAACACGGTGAATTCACCGTCCGCGATGTCCAGGTTTATGCCCTGGATGACCGGGTCATTGTCGCCATAGCGCTTGGCGATATTGCGCAGCGAGACCGATGCCATGAATCAGGCCGCCTCGGGCACGGCGTCGCCGCCGGATCGCTCGCGCGACTCCATCGGAATGAACTGCGACAGGACGGTGACGGGGATGGCAGCCACCAGTACCCACAGGAAGAAGTTCTTGTAGCCCAGCGCCATCTGGATATCGCCGCTGATCCAGCGGAATAGTACAAAGCCCCCCTGCATCACGCCGGTAGAGAAGGCGTAGTGCGCCGTGGTGTACTTACCCGGCGCTACGACTTGCATCATGTACAGGATGACGCCGACGAAGCCAAAACCGTAGCCGAACATTTCCACGCTGAGGGCGACGCCGATCGTGGTCAGGTCGGTCGGCAGGGAGTGCGACAGGAAGTAGAAAACCAGGTTTGGCAAGTTCATCGCCAGGATCAGGAACAGGATGGCGCGGCGCAGCGACAGCCAGGACGTGAAATAGCCGCCGGCGATGGAGCCGATGATGAAGGCGATAGTGCCGCTGGTGCCGTAGACGGCGCCTACTTCGGCAGTGCTCAGGCCAAGGCCGCCCGCCTCGCGCGCTTCACGCAGGAACAGCGGGCCAATCGTCTGCACCTGCGCCTCGCCGGCACGGAACAAGATGATGAACAGGATCGAAATCAAGATGCCCGGTTTGCGGAAGTAGTCGGCAATCACTTCCACCAGGGTGCGCGCCACGCCGCCCACGGTATGGTCGTCCATGCGGGCGTTGGGGCTGAGGGGCAGCGCCCAGAGGTTATATGTGCCCAATGCGCACATCGTCAGGCCGAGGATGCCGAAGATGACGGTCCAGGCGGCGGTAACGCCCTGGGTCTTCTCCAGGTAGCCAGCCAGCATCAGCAAGCCGCCTTGTGCCAGGAATCGGCCGGCATTGAAGAAAGTACCGGTCCAGCCGGCGTATTGCGCCTGTGCCTTCTTGTTCAGGCTGGCGATGTACAGCCCGTCACAGGAAATATCATGGGTAGCGGAGGCGATCGACACCAGGAACAGCACGCCGATGCTGGCGCTGAGCCAGAACGGGAATTGCAGCGCGAGCGCCACCAGGCCAAGGCCCACGCCGCCGAACAGCTGCAGGCTGACCACGACCAGCTTTTTGCTGGACGCCAGTTCCAGGAATGGACTCCACAAGGGTTTGAAGATCCAGGCGCCGCCGAGGAAGGCCAGCCAGTGGCTGATTTCCGCGTTCGACATGTTCATGCTCTTCATCATCTGGCCGAAGACGAGCGCAATGGCGAAGTAGGGCAGGCCCTGCGCCAGGTACAGCGTGGGGATCCATTTCAGCGGGTTGTGGCGTGCGGCGTCCATCTTCTCTCCTTAAGCCTTAAGCAAAGCCGGGAACCGGGCAGCGGCCGGTGGCTTCAAGTTCGCCCGACAGCCAGGCGTTGACGGCTTCCAGTGCGGGAGCGGCGAAGCCATAGGTCATCAGGGCCGGGGACTGGATGTCCAGCGCCTGGTACGGGTTCCACAACGCCAGGTGCAGGTCCGGCTTCCAGTTGTTGCGGGCGTTGTCGCCGTAGCGCAGGCGCGATGTGGAGGCCAGCACGGTGAAGCGGCCATCCTGCGGCAGCGCCGACCAGTCAAAGGTGTTGGCGTCGGCGAAGGTGACCAGGTCCACGTCGTACAGCTTGCCCAGCGAAGCGGCCACGGTGGCTGCCGGTACGCCGGCTTCGGAAACGCCATCGCTGACCACATCCTGCCGTACCACCAGGCGCAGTTTGCTGCCCGGCGCGGGACGTTGCGGATTGCCGCGTGCTGTCAATGCGCGACGCCAGCCTTCGGCCATGATCACGCGGTCCGCGGCATCTTCCTTATAGGAGCGCTGCTGGCAAGGATAGGCTTGCGCCAGCGCGTTAAGGCGCGCCAGGCGTTCGTCGACAGCAGACTGCGACAGGGAACCATCGGCCAGCGCAGCCGCGATGGCGTCCAGGGTTTCGTTCTGGGTTTCGGTGGTGCCAAGCGCCATCACCATGTCGGCCCCGGCCAGCAAGGCGCGCACGGCGGCGTTGCCCACGCCGTAGCGGCCGGCGATGGCGTGCATGTCCATGCCGTCGGTGATGATAATGCCCTTGTAGTTCCATTGCTTGCGCAGGATGCCGTCCAGGATGGCCGGCGACATGGTGGCGGGATTATCCGGATCGATGGCAGGGTAGACGATGTGGGCGGTCATCATGGCCGGCGCCACCGGGGCGGCGGCGCGAAATGGCGCCAGCTCCAGCAGGTCCAGTTCCGGCAATGCCTTGTCGACGGTCGGCAGGTCGCGGTGCGAATCGACGTGGGTGTCGCCGTGGCCGGGGAAATGCTTGACGCAGCAGGCGACGCCTTCGGCATGGCTGCCGGCCATCCAGGCCATGGCCAGTTCCACCGCGCGTTTCGGCTCGGCACCGAAGGAGCGCTCGGCGATCACAGGATTGTCCGGATTGTTGTTCAAGTCCAGCACGGGCGCGAAATTCCAGTTGAAGCCGAGCGACTTGGCGGCGCGCGCCACGGCAGCGCCGGTGCGGTAGGCCAGGTCGGCATCGTCGGCCGCGCCCAGGCCCATTGCCGCAGGCGGCGCCGGCACCCAGGTCGAACGCACCACAGCGCCGCCTTCCTGGTCGATGGCGATCAGCGCGTTCGGGCCCATGGCGTCGCGCAGGTCGGCGGTCAGCCTGGCCAGTTGCACGGAGTCGGTCATGTTCCCGCGGAACAGGCACACGCCGCGGATGCCGTTCGCGCGGATGAAATCGGCAGTCGCCTGGTCCAGCACCGTGCCGGGAAAGCGGATCATGATCAGTTGTCCCGCGATTTTTCGTAGTTCTTGTGTGCTCATTTGACTGCTCCGTCCATGCCGCGCATGAAGTAACGTTGGGTGAAAAGGAATGCCGCCAGTGTCGGCACTATGGTGATGATGGTACCTGCCGCGATCACGCGCGTGCTGCTGCCGAAGGTGCCGCGCAAATACAGCACGCCCACCGACAGCGGGAATTCGTCCGGCTTGCTCATGACGATCGATGGCCAGATGTATTCGTTCCATGCTTCGACGGCGGTCAGGATGCCGACTGTCGCCAGCCACGGGGCGATCAGCGGCAGCATGATCTTGCTGAAGATGGTCCATTCCGAGGCGCCGTCGACGCGGGCAGCATCGACCAGGTCTTGCGGGACTTCCTCGAAAGCCTGTTTCAGCAGCAGGATCGCGACCGCATTCACCACGTTAGGCAGGATCACGCCCGAGTAGGTGTCGACCAGCCCCAGTTCCGTCACAGTGATGAAATTGACCAGGAAGTTGACTTCGGACGGCAGCACCATGGTCGCGACGATCAGGCCGAATACCAGCTTCTTGCCCCTGAAGTGCAGGCGCGCCAGCGGGTAGGCAGCCATGGAGCACAGCACGAGTTTCCACAGCACGGCGCAGGCCGTGATCAGGATCGAGTTTTTCAGGAAGGCCCAGATCGGGATGACGCGGAATACCTCGGCGAAGTTCTCCAGCGACGGCTGCCTGGGCCAGAAAGTCGGCGGGTAGGAGAGGACATTTCCTTCCGTGGACAGCGCCGTGACCAGCGTCCACCAGAACGGAAAGATGCACAGCAGCGCGATGGCGGCCAGCAGCAGGTATTGTGCGGTCTTTTTCATCGGTGCTTTGGCTTCAGGTAGCGCAGGCAAAGCAAGGCGATGCCGATGCAGATCAGGGAAACGATGAAGCTTGCCGCCAGGGCGCGCGGCAGCTTCAGGTGCTTGAGTCCCTGGTCGTAGGCGTAGTACAGGGCGGTGAAGGTGGAATTCATCGGCCCGCCCTGGGTCAGGACGTCCACTTCCTGGTAGGCCTTCAGCGCGCCCAGCACGGAAAGGATGGTGCAGACCATGATGGTCGGGCGCAGCATCGGTACCGTGATATGCCAGAAGCGCTGCCAGCGCGAGGCGCCGTCGAGAATCGCCGCCTCCTGCATTTCCTGTGGCACCGATTGCAGCGCGGCCAGGTACATCACCATATACCAGCCAAGGCCGCGCCACAGCGTGACGAACATGATCGCGGCCAGCGCAAAAGTATCGTCCTGCAGCCAGCCGATGCGGGTGCCGAGGATGTAATTCAGCGCGCCCTGTTCGTGGAACATGAAACCCCACATGATGCCGACCACCGAGACAGTCGTCACCACAGGCACGTAATACGCGGCGCGGAACATCTTGACGCCCGGGAGCTGGTTGTTCACCAGCACAGCCAATGTAATGGCGCCGAGCTGCACGCAGGGCACGATCAGCAGGAAAACCAGCGAGTTTTTCAGGCCGGTGACGAACATCTCGTTATTGAAGATGTAGCGGAAGTTGTCCAAACCGGCCCAATGCGTCGGCCGCACCAGCGAGAAGTCGGTGAACGCCAGCACGGAGCCGAAAAGCACCGGCCAGAACGCAAAGACGGCCAGCAGCACCAATGCCGGTGCGAGAAACAGCCAGGCAGCCAACGAGCGCTTCATTGTCCGTCCCTTACAGCTAACAAGTCGGGGTCAGGTCTGGCAATCGGACACGGGCTCAACCGTAGGCAGGGCCTACGGTTGAGCCCGTGTCCGATTGCCAGACCTGACCCCGACTTTATTAACGCAAGCTTGCGGTTCCAGATGGCGACTGCGGCGTTGAGCGCTTGCTGGATATCCTGGCGGCCGGTGACGCCGGCTTCGACTGCCTTCACCAGCGCGCGCCGCAGTTCGTCGTAGTCTTCGATGCCGGCCACGTACATCGTGCGGGAATAGGGCATCGATACGGCGCCGGCGGCAACGGCTTTTTCCGCTGCGCCAGCATTCGGCGGCACGGCGGTGAAGAAGGGATCATTGGCAGCCTGCGCCGAGGCTGGAAACACGCTGGCCTGGCGCGCGAATTCAAGCTGGTTCGCATCGCTGGTGAGGAAGCGGGCGAACTTGCCGATGCCGGGCAAGTCCGCCGCTGGCACACGGGCCGGCACGCCAAAGTGGATCAGCCAACCGCCGTCGGCGATCCCGGTCGGCCCCAGCGGCGCGGGCGCCACATCGGTGTGGGCGTAGACTTCGCGCGCATCGGCCTGGATGCGCTTCAACGCCGTCGGCGGCGCCAGCAGCATTCCCAGGCGTCCGCTCTTATAGGCCTCCACCGCAGGCGGGAAGTTATCCTCGGCAAACAAGCCATCCTTCAGCAGGCCTCCAGCGCGATAGGTCTCGGCCAGCTTGGCGACAAAGGCGACGTGCGCAGGCGTGTTGAATACCGCCCGTCCGCCAGCCAGTACCGGAAGGCCTTGCTGCAGCATCAGGCCATCAACCTTTGAAAGGGCGGGGCACAGGCCGGCCTTGCCGGTACGCTGGGCGATCTGGCGCGCGAACGCGAGCTGTTCATCGAGATTGCGCGGCGCGTGTGGAATGCCGGCGGCGCGGAAGATCTCGCGGTTATAGGCGATCACAGCGACATTGCTGTACATCGGGAAGCCGTAAGTCTTGCCCGAGAACGAAAGATCGCGCAAGGTGCTTTGCAGATAGCGTGCGCGATCGGCGCCCAGCAGCGGATCGACAGGCGTCAACAGCCCGTCGCGCGCGAACTCCTCGGCCCACGGCACGTTCAGGTTGACCAGCGCCGGCGGCTTACCCGCCACGATGCGCGTGACCAGCTTGGTCTGGATGATGTCCCAGGGGAAGTCGACCCATTCGAGCTTGACGCCGGGATTTGCGGCCTCATAGCGCTGTACCACGTCCTCGAAGTAGGGCGTGAAGCGCGGCTTCATGCTGAAGGTCCAGAACTCGATATGCTGCACCGGCGCGGCGAATGCGGCGCCGGCAACGGCCATCAATGCAGCAAGCAGGAGTCTGTTCTTCATTGATGGCCGCGCGCAAATCAGTGGGTCTTGGTGACTTTGTTCAGGTGGCGCGGACGATCCGGGTCCAGGCCGCGCGCTGCGGACAGCTTGGCCGCCATCACGTAGAAGGCCTGGATCGCAACAATCGGGTCGAGATCCGGCGTGGCCGCAACCGGCAAGGTCAGGTCGCGCGTTGCCACGTCCTCCGGCGCCGCCAGCAGCACGCGCGCGCCGCGGCCGCGCATTTCTTCCGCCAGTGCCAGCAAGCCAGCCTGGGTCGGGCCGCGCGTTGCGAAGATCAGCAGAGGATAGCCTTCCTCGATCAGCGCCATCGGGCCGTGCTTGATTTCCGCGCCGGAGAAGGCTTCCGCCTGCAGGGCCGAGGTCTCCTTGAATTTCAGCGAAGCCTCCAGGGCGACCGGGAAGCTGATGCCGCGCCCGACCACCATGATGTTGCGGGCCGGGGCCAGGACTTCAATGGCCGGCGACCAGTCCACATTGCAGGCTGCGCGCAGTGCATCCGGCAGGGCCGCCAGGCCTTCCAGCAGGTCCGGGTCGTTCTGCCAGTGCGCAACGAGGCGCGCGCCGGCGACGAGGGACGTGATGAAGCTCTTGGTGGCGGCCACGCTCTGCTCCTTGCCAGCGCGCAGCGGCATGGCCCATTCGGCGCTGTGCGCCAGCGGCGATTCAGCGTCGTTGACCAGTGCTACGGTGGTCGCGCCGCCGTCGCGGAAATAGCGGATTGGTTCTACCACGTCCGGGCTCTGGCCGGATTGCGAGACCGACACCACCAGCGTATCGCGCGTGATCAGCGGCGATTTGTGCAGCGTCACCAGGGACATTGGCAGCGAAGCGACCACCCGCCCCAGGCGCGACATGATCAGGTAGGCGATGTAGTTGCAGGCATGGTCCGAGCTGCCGCGCGCCACCGTCAGCGCGGAGTTGAACGGCGTGCTCCTCAGTTTGCGGCCCAGTTCCGCGTAGCGGTCGGTGTCGTTCGCCAGCTGCTGTTCCACGCAGTCGGCGGCAGACAGGGCTTCTTTAAGCATCATTGAGGTCACAACGTTCTCCTTCGATATAAACGGCTTTCAGTTTCAAGTCCCGGTCCATCACGACCAGGTCGGCATACGCGCCGCGTGCCAGGCGGCCGCGGTCCTGCAGGCCGAGGTAGTCGGCTGCATGGGTGGAAACTCGTTTGGAGGCGTCGGCCAGGTCGAGGCCCAGCCCGACCAGGTTGCGCAGCGCCTGGTCCAGCGTCAGCGTGGAGCCGGCCAGGGTGCCGTCGGGCAGGCGCACGCCGCCCATGCATTTATGGACGATGTGGCGGCCCAGCATGTATTCGCCGTCCGGCATGCCGGTGGCAGCCGTGGAATCGGTCACGCAATACAGGCGCGGGATGGCGCGCAGCGCGCCCTTGATTGCGCCCGGATGCACGTGCAGGAGATCGGGAATCAGCTCGGCGAATTCGGCGTGCGCCAGCGCGGCGCCGACCATGCCGGGCTCGCGGTGGTGCAGGCCGCTCATCGCGTTGAACAAATGGGTGAAGCCGGTGGCGCCGTGGTCCAGCGCCGCCACGCCTTCCTCATAGGAGCCCAGCGTATGGCCGATCTGGACGCGCACGCCGTGGTTGGCCAGGTCGCGCACCAGTTCCAGGTGGCCCGAGATTTCAGGCGCCACGGTGATCACGCGCATCGGCGCCAGCGTTTCCAGTCGATGGACTTCTTCAATGGTGGCGGCGCGCGCAAAATTTGGCTGCGCCCCGAGCTTGCCGCTATTGATATAAGGGCCTTCCAGGTGAGCCCCCAGCACGCGCGCTTCGCCCTTGCCGCGCTGGCGCACGGCCTTGCCGATGGCGGCCAGCGCCACGTCGATGTCTTCCGGCGGGGCCGTCATGGTGGTGGCCAGCATGGAGGTGGTGCCGTGGCGCGCGTGGATTGCCGCAATGGCGTGCACCGCATCGCCGCCCTCCATCACGTCCTTGCCGGCGCCGCCGTGCACGTGCAGGTCGATAAAGCCGGGCAGGATATAGTCGTCGCCGTTCGCTGCCGGGTCGGTGCTGCTGCCCGCGACGTCCTCGATCCGCTCGCCGAAGGAAATCGTTCCGTTCAGCCAGCCGGACGGTGTCAGGATATTGCCTTTGATTGCCTGGTTCATCGACGCGACTCCGCTACAAATTCATAATAGTCACTCCGGCAGTAGGAGTGGGTAAGTTCTACCGCTGCGCCGCTTTCCAGGTAGCTCACGCGCGTAATGTGCAGCATGGCGGTGCCGGGCGCGATATTGGCCAGGCGCGCCTGCTCGGCATTGGCATTGATGGCGCGGATGTGCTGCAGCGCGCGCATCGGTACATTGCCGCTGGCTTCCAGGTAGCCATACAGCGAGCCGTGCACCGTGCCGGGATCGGGCATGTACATGGCCGGAATGGTCGAGGTCTCGATCGCCATCACCACGTCGTCGGCCGTGCGCAGGCGCTTCAGGCGCGCCACCGGCATGTTGGGCGACAGGCCGAGCGACAGCAGTTCCAGCGGCGCCGCCACGCCGATCTCGCGCTGCAGCCAGCGCGAGCCGGCAGTAAAGCCGCGCTGGCGCAGCTCTTCCGAAAAGCTGGTCAGGCGCGACAGCGGCTGTTCCAGCTTGGGCGTGATGTAGGTCCCGGAACCGCGGCGGCGCGTCAGCATGCCGCGCGCGCACAGCATGTCGATCGCCTTGCGCGCGGTCACCCGCGAGATATTGAGTATTTCCGACAGCACGCGTTCGGAAGGCAGCGCCTCGTTGGCGCGCCAGTCGCCGCTTGCTATGCCATCGGACAGCTTGTTTGCCAACTGCATGTACAGAGGGGTGTCGCTGTCGGCGTCAGGCCGGAAATCGCTCAACTGGGATAGCACGGGCTACTCCTTCAAATGTTGTTGGATCAGGCGCAGGCCACCCGCGGCCGAATCGCCCCTGGGGGGAACAATCCGCTGCAGCAGGGCAGGCGGCAGGAAAGCGCGCAGCGGCTCACCGAGGCCGCCGCACAGGGCGATAGGCAAGGTGCCGCTCGGGTCCAGGCCATGGGCGATCAGCGCCACCTGCTGGCCAGCTTCGGACAGGATGCCGCGCGCGGTCGCATCGCTTTCCCCAAATTGCAGCACGATGCGAGCCAGTTGCGCAAAGGCGGTCTGGTTGGCATTTGCCAGCCAGACCTGGATGCGGTCACGGCTGCCTCCGCACGCCTCGGCCACCGCCTGCGAGAAGGCGCTGCCCCGGACCCGGCCGTCGACCACTTGCTGCACATGGTTGATCGCCTTCATGCCGATCCATGCGCCGCCGGCTTCGTCGCCGGAAGGGAAGCCCCAGCCGCCCACTTCATGGCGCGCGCCATCGGCATGCAGGATTTCGCCCACGCTGCCGGTGCCCAGGGCGATGATGGCGCCCGGCTGGCCTTCGTGAGCACCGAGCACCGTGGTAAACGCATCGGTTTCCAGCGCCACCGCGGCAAAACCGGGATTGGCGGCCACGAAATTGGCGGCCCACTGCTTGTTGTGCACGCCGGCCAGCCCCAGCCCGATCGCAATGTGTTCGCGCGCCGGTTGCGTCACGCCGGCCGCTTCGAAGGCGCGCCCCACGGCTTCTTCAACGGCAGCCCATGCATTCTTAATGCCGTGCAGCAGGGCAGATGGACCGGCTTGGCCTTCGCCCAGCAACTGTCCGTCGGCCCGCGCCAGGCGCACCCGTGTGCCGCTGCCGCCGCCATCGACGCCTATCAGGAATTCGATCATTTTTTCAAGGGATGAAAAGAACTGTGGCGACTATATGAGGAGCACACCAGCTTGTCAACAGGTATTTAACTGGTATTGTTTAGGTCTGCAGCTAAACTCGGATTTGCAATCACAAGTCTTTGATTTGTAATTGAAATTGTGCTGTCGCTAATGGTATGCACTTTGGTATGGACTGTGGTGCCAAAGTTGCAATATGGACGAAAAAAAGCCCGGCACGCTGGCCGGGCTCGGGAGAAAAGCTAATCGCTGCCGGCGCCTCAGGCGTCAGCAGCGATTTCGTCAATCATTCGGCGTGGGCGCCACGACGGTCGACCGTCAGCACACGCTGTTTGTCGGAAATCAATTGCTGGCCCTGGGCTGCGACCTTGCCTTCCACATTAACCGTGGCGTTGCCTGGACCGCGTACATTGACTTCTGCCTGCTTGGCCAGCATGTCGCGTGCATCAAGGCTGCCCGAGCCGGTGAGCTGCGCGTTAAGCGTGCCAGTCCAGCCGCGCAGCTGCACGCCGCCAGGGCCGCTCATCGTGACCTTGACGTCCTTGCACTCCGGTTCGGCCTTCAGGTCGCCCGAGCCGCGCACGTCGGCATCCAGCGAATCGCTTACCTTGCTCAGGTAGATATTGCCGGGGCCCTTGCTGCGCGCAATTGCCTTGGCTACCCGGAGCTGCTTGGCATCGAGGTCGCCGGAACCGCTGACGTCCGCGCTCAGGGTCTCGCTGCTGCCGGACAGATTCATGCCGCCGGGGCCGCTCAGGCTGACGCGCGTATTCTGGGTTTGCAGGCCGCGCGCTTCCAGGTCGCCGGAACCGTGCACTTCGGCGTCGAACTTCCTGATCTGGCCGCTCAGGCAAGCGCTGCCCGGCCCATTCAGCATGGCGCTGACGTTTTCGACCTGCATGCCGCACGCTTCCAGGTCGCCCGAGCCGGAAATCTCGACGCGCAGGTCGCGGCTGCTGCCGCGCAGTTCGACCGAGCCGGGGCCGCTCATCGCTGCGTTCACTTTATTGGCGCGCACGTCGCCCGCTTCCAGGTCGCCGGAGCCGGACAGCACGGCATTCAGGTCGCCGGTAATCGCCGGCGCACTGACGTCGCCAGGGCCGCTCATGACCAGGTTGACGTTGGTGGCCCGCATACGGTGCAGGTGCATGTCGCCGCTGCCGCTGGCCTTGACGGTCAATTCGGTGGCGGTGCCGGAAGCGCTGACGTCGCCCGGGCCGGTGGAGATCAGCTTCAGTTCAGTGCTGTCCACGCGTTCCAGTTCCACGTCGCCGCTGCCGCTGTTGCTCAAGGCTTTCAGGCCCTTGGCGCTGATTTTAACGATCACCGGTTCGCGCTGTTTGCCGAAGCTGAACACCCAGTGGTGGCGGCGCAAAGGCCGGACGTGCAGGGTATCGCCCTGGACCACGGTTTCCAGCTGTTCGACCTGGCGTTTCGGCCCGCTGACTTCCACTGCAGGCTCGCCTTGGGCATTGATCAGCACCTTGTAGGGGCCGTCCACCTCGATGCGCGAAAAAGCCGTCACCGGGCGGTTTTCCCGGGTCGGCGTGACATCGGCCTTCTTTTCGCTTTCCGGAGGGCTCGCGTGCAAGGCCGTAACGCCCAGCGCGATCAGGGAAGCAGCGGCGCCGTAGGTGATCAGCTTATTCATTTTGATTGTCACTGTTCAGGATTGGTGATGCTGCAACGATAGGCGAATCGGCGTCGCCGCCTGGCCGGAAAAAGACAGACGCGCAAAAACGAGGAGCCAACTGCATTTTTCCGATACTGAAATGCACACGGTACCGGGCAAAAAGTTGTGATTTCGCCTTGAAATGTCATAATGCTCGTCAGGAGAGACACTTATGATCAAGTACTTGGGAACCAAAAAGACCGACCAGGGTGGAACGGTATACGTGTTCCTGATCAATGGTTTGCAAAAGGAAGTCCGCGAGGGTTCCCTGAAGCAATACCCTGGCTGCTATGAAGCGTTGCCTCCCTCGGCCAAGGCCAAGATCAGTGCCAACCGCGCCTGGTTCCAGAAGTTGTAACTGATGCGTCGATTGCGCTTTCTCACGGCGGCAGGCGTGCTCGCCGCCAGCCAGGCGACGCAGGCAGCGCCGCCTTCCCACTTCGGCGACGTGCTTGGCAATGGCCTGCTGTGCCGCGACCAGACCTCCAACCGTTATTATTTCGACTACCTCAGCCAGTATTTCGGGCGGCCTTACAAGCGCGAGGGCGGAGCCTACTGGTTCCGTACCAATGACGCGATCCTGTGGGGCTTTCCCGTGCTGGAAGTGATGATCAGCGACGAGAGCTTCCCCTACAGCTTTGTCGGCGCCGTGACCGACACCACGCCGGAGGAGCTCGAAAAGGCCATCCTTCGCCAGGACGGCCAGGCTTATGCGAAAATCGACTCTTCGCGCTACCCGGTGCGGGAGTCCAAGCCGGGCAGCCGCATCGTCTATTTCAATACGCGCTCCAAGATATACTGCGCCAAATTCAAGCAACTGCCGCCCGCGCTGCGCTAAGCGCCCACCATGTACACGCAATACTTCAACCTCAGACAGCAGCCGTTTTCGATTGCCCCCGACCCGCGATACCTGTTCATGAGCGAACGGCACCGCGAGGCGCTGGCGCACCTCCTGTATGGCGTGGGCAGCGGCGGCGGTTTCGTGCTGCTGACCGGCGAGATCGGCGCCGGCAAGACCACGGTGTGCCGCTGCTTCATCGAACAGATTCCGGCCGACTGCCGCCTGGCCTATATCTTCAATCCCAAGCTGACGGTGGAGGAGCTGCTGCAGTCGGTGTGCGATGAATTCGGCGTGGCGCCGGAAGGGGCGAGCGTCAAGTCCTATGTGGATGCGGTCAACAGCTACCTGCTGGAGTCGCATGCGGCGGGCCTGAATAATGTGCTGGTGATCGACGAGGCGCAAAACCTGTCGGCCGACGTTCTGGAGCAGCTGCGCCTCCTGACCAACCTGGAAACGAGCGAGCGCAAGCTGCTGCAGATTATCCTGATCGGCCAGCCGGAACTGCGCCAGATGCTGGCGCGCCCAGAGCTCGAGCAACTGGCGCAGCGCGTGATCGCGCGCTATCACCTGGGGCCATTGTCCGAGGCGGAAGTAGGCAGCTATATCCGGCACCGGCTGGCAGTAGCTGGCGCTGGCGCGGTGGAGCTGTTCCCGCGTGGCCTGCTGCGGCGCATCCACCAATTGAGCAAGGGCGTGCCGCGCCGGATCAACCTCTTGTGCGACCGGGCTTTGCTTGGCGCCTACGTTGAAAATCGCGCGCAGGTCAATGCCGTCATCCTGCGCCGCGCGGCGCAGGAAGTGTTTGCAGGCGAGAGCGCTCCAGTCGGTGCGCGGGCGTGGCGCGTGGCTGCAGCCGGTGTCTTGGCGGGGGCTGCTCTGACAGCCGCCGCGGCCTGGCAGCTGATGCCGTCGGTGCGCTCGCCGTCCGCTACCGGGCATGCCGCCGCGCCGCAGGCGCCGGCTGCCGCGCAGGCTGCTTCCCGTGCCTCTCAGGCGGCTGGCCGCGTGACGCAGGCAGCCGCCGCAAGTTCCGCTTCGGCCGCCGCCACGGCGCCGCAAGGGGCTGCATCGCCAGCCACGCTCGTCGCGCCAAGCTGGCTGACGATGGATGCCGCCCTGGGCCAACTGGCGGCGAAGTGGGAAGTGGCATTGTCGGAAGGCGAAGGCTGCGCCGAAGCTTCCCGGCACAACCTGCGCTGCATGCAAGGCAAGGGCGGCCTCGAAGAAATCCGCAATCTCGACCGTCCCGCCATCATCAAACTACGCGACGGCGATTCGCTGCCGCGCAATGTCCTGCTGACGGCCATCGACGGCAAGAGCGCCACGCTGGTTGGAGCGCGCGGCAGCGAAACGGTCTCGCTCGACGCCCTGGACGCCCGCTTCGACGGCACCTTCACCACCTTCTGGCGCGCGCCGCGCTCCTGGCGCGAGGAAGTCAGCGAAGGCGATAAAGGCCCGGACGTCGACTGGCTGGCCCGCCGCCTGGCACAAATAAACGGGGTCAAGAAACCGCGCGAGAACCTGCCACTAGCCGGCGAAACTTTGCGATACTTGCGCGAGTTCCAGCTTGCCCAGGGTTTGAAGGCCGACGGCGTGGCGGGACCGCGAACTTTCATCCGCCTGTCGCAGCCGGGCCGGGAGACCGAGCCGCACCTGTTGGCCAAGGCGGGTAATTAACATGTCCTATATTCTCGAAGCACTCAAAAAGGCGCAGGCCGAACGCCAGATCGGCAGCACCCCGACCATCCACGCACCCACGCTGGCCAGCGTGCCGGCCGGGCAGGGGGCGCGCAGCAGGCGTACGCCGGTGATCGTGGCCATGGCCCTGATGGCAGCCGCCATCGCCGGCCTCGCGACGATGCTGGTGCGCCAGCAGCCGGCCGCGAGCCAGCAGCCCGCCGCAAGCGCGCCGGTTGCCGCCGCTCCGGCCGCGGGTCCAGCGGCCGCCAACGGCAGCGCCACGCCTGTGGCCACGGCTTCCGGCCCGGGCGGCAACGCCCACAGCGCACCGGCAGCTCCTGCAGTCACCGTTGCCGGCGCCGCCCCGGCAGCGCCGGCCGCAGCGGTCACCGCAAGCCAGGCGCCAGCACGCCCAGGAGAAGCGCCTCCTGCACAGCAAGCTCCCGGCCAGCCAGCGGCCAACCAGCGTGCTGCCGACGCCCACGTCGCCGCTGCGCCACCCGCAGCCCGCGCTGCGGAGGCTCCCCGGTTGCCCGCCCAGAAGCAAGCCGGAAACGCGGCCCGCGGTGCAGACGTGACGCAGGCGGTCCCGGTCGCAGCGCAACCGCAGGCTGCAGTCCCGGCGCCAGCGCCGGCAGAAGAACAGGTGCAATCCCTGCGCGAGCTCCCTGAACCAATCCAGCGCGCCATCCCCCAGATCACCCTTGGTGGCTACATGTATTCGAAAAATCCAGCCGATCGCCTGCTCCTGATCGACAAAGTGCTGCGCAGGGAGGGCGAGGAAGTGGCCCCCGGCCTGATCCTGGACAAACTCCAGCCCAAGCAAGCCATCTTCAGCTTCCGCGGCTACCGCTACCGGGTACCGCTATGAGCAGCAAGCAGAACGTCGTCGGCGTCACCGGCCCCTCGGGCAGCGGCAAGACCACCCTGATCGAGTACCTGGTCACCGAGCTGGCCGCGCGCGGATGGAAAGTCAACGTCATCAAGCATAGCCACCATGACTTCGAGCTTGAGCCGCCAAGGAAAGACAGCGCCCGTTTCCGCCATGCCGGCGCCGCCGAGGTGATGATCGCCTCGCCTTATCGTTTCGCCATCATCCATGAACTGCGTGGAGCCGAAGAACCCGGCGCCGACGAGCAACTGGCCCGCCTGCAGCCCGCCGACCTGACCCTGGTGGAAGGCTTCCATGCATGGCAAATCGACAAGCTGGAAGTTTACCGCGCCATCGCCGGCCAGCCGCCGCGTTACCTCGACGACCATACGATTGTCGCCGTCGCCTCCGACCAGCCCGCCCCGGAAGGCCTGCCGCCCCGCCTGCAATGGCTCGACCTGAACCGTCCCGACACCGTTCTGGCCTGGTTAATCAAAAAAATCGCGCGTCAGACCTAAAGTTCGCCAAATCCCATCCGTAAATCTGGATAGATATCAGTGGGAGGTTTAAATGGATGCGGTGAGCATTGCAAAGCTGGCAACAACAATGGCCGATACGAGCAATCGTACCGAGGTTGGTTACGCCGTGTTAAAAAGAGCAATGGACGTGCAAGCCTCCAGCGCCCAGGCCCTGATCGAAGCGATTCCGCCAGCGACGCCTGCCGCCAACCTGCCATCCCACCTCGGCCAGAACATCAACACGACCGCCTGAACGCCGGTCGCCAGACCTCGCGCAGGCCGCAACGAACCCGCCGCACCGGCACCGGTGTCAGCGGGTTTTTTTTATGGTCTAATCGCAGACCTGCAAACCTACAGAGGAGACTCCGCATGAAAAACCGTCAAGCCCTGATCGCCGCCGCCCTGGCCACCGTCTGCGCCGCTACCAGCAGCGTTGCTTCCGCAGCCCAGGACAAGCCAGCAGCGGAAAAAGAAAAGTGCTACGGCATCGCCAAGGCTGGCCAGAACGACTGCGCCACCGGCACCCATGGCTGCTCCAACCAGGCCAAGACCGACAATATGGCAGGCGAATGGAAATTCGTCGCCAAAGGCACCTGCGAAAAAGCCGGCGGCAAGACCGCTGCGCCAGCCAAATAATCAATGACGCAACACGCGGTGGCGCGGGGAGCAGGCATTGGATTGCGGGCACCGCACTACCGCCAGTTCCTCGAGCAGCGGCCACGCGCCGCCTGGCTTGAAGTTCACACTGAAAACTACCTCGACCAGGCCGGCGGCGACTTCCACGTATTGCAGGAACTGAGGCGCGACTACGCGATCAGCCTGCACGGCGTAGGCCTGGGCCTCGGTTCGGCACGCGGATTCAGTGCCGGTCACCTGGAGCGTGTCGTGAGCCTCGCCCAGCGCATTGAACCGGCGCTGGTCTCCGAACACCTGTGCTGGGGCGCCATTGTCGACCGCCACCTCAACGACCTGCTGCCGCTGGCGCTGAACCACGCCGCGCTCGACCTGATGGCGGAGCGGGTAGGACGCATGCAGGACGCCCTTGGGCGCGCCATCCTGCTCGAAAACGTTTCCAGCTTCGTGCGCTTCGCCGACGACGCAATGAGCGAAGCAGAATTCCTCGCTGCGCTCGCGCGCCGCAGCGGTTGCGGCCTGCTGCTGGACGTGAACAACCTCTACGTCAACCAGCTGAACCACGGCGAAGACGCCATGGCGGCGCTGCAAGCGATCGCCCCCGGCACAGTCGGGGAAATCCACCTCGCCGGACACCTCGTCACACCCGATGCCGTGGTCGACCATCACGGCGCAGTCGTCGCCGATCCGGTCTGGCGGCTGTACGAAGCAGCGTTAAGCCGCTTCGGCGCCGTCCCCACGCTGATCGAATGGGACACCGATATCCCGCCCCTGGAAGTCCTGCTTGGCGAGGCCGGCAAGGCAGCTGCGATTGCCGAACACTTCCCGCCTCCTGAGAAAGTCGACTGGGGCTCCGGGAGCCGGAGCGGGCAATGCCTGCCGGTCGGCTGCGACGCCTTGGCCGCGCAGCAGCAAGCATTTTCCGACGCCTTGTTCTCGCCTGCTGCCGAGGCCACGCTACAGCTCAGGCACGGCGAACGCTTCGGCCTGTACCGAGGCAACCTGGCTTCGACCTGGACCAGGGCCCTGGCCGCCGCTTATCCTGTGATTGCGCAACTGGTGGGCGCAGAATTCTTCGCCGCCCTGGCGCGCGAATACGGCCGCGCCCACCCTTCCGACAGTGGAGACCTGAACCGCTTCGGCGCACACTTCGAGCCCTTCCTGCGCAGCTTCGAGCACGTCAAGGACTTGCCCTACCTTCCAGACATGGCGTGCCTGGAATGGCAGCTGCACCGCATCCATTACGCGCGGCACGAGCCCGCGCTGCAGGCGAAGGACATCAACCCGCAAACGGTGGAGGGCCAAAGCTTCCCCTGGCAGCCTACCGCCAAGCTATTTGAATCGGAATGGGCAGTCGTGCCCCTCTGGCTGGCCCATCAGGGCATGCCATTCCCACGGAAGATGGACGAGCCAAGCCGCGCGCTGCTCAGCCGCCCCGAATGGACAGCCCAGGTCACGCTGCTGCAAGTGCCGCAATACGCAGCGCTGCAGGCATTAAAAGAAGGGAAGGCATTCGGCGACGCGCTCGACGCCGCCTTTGCGCTGGATGAGAACTTCGACGTTGCCGCCAGCCTCCAGCAATGGCTGCAGCAGCAAATCCTAGTTAAACGCCCGCATTAACTTGTCTTCGCCGGACAAGTCCCGGTGCAGCAGGTTGGCGCGGTGGGTCGCCTCGATCATGCGCAGGAGCTGCGCGTCTTCACACCGTTCCAGTTCCTCGTTGGCGGCCAGCAAAGCCTGGGCGAGCTTGGCGCGCGCCGACTGGTACAGCACGCTGGTGTAATGATCGGTATTCTTGAGCAGCTCCTCGGCATTCTCGATGACCTGCCGCAGGTCGCCGATCAGTTGTTCCTGGGACTGCACTTGCTTCTCGTCGGGACCATCCATGGAGCTAACCCTCCGCGCGGATCAATCAGGCCGCACTGCCCTCGGCATGAACGTCGATCTGCACGTCGCCCAGGCGCACCTTCTGGCCCGCCCGGATCTTCGCCGTCTTGCGCAACTCCTGTTTGCCGTCGACCTTGACGTCGCCGCTAGCCACGATCTGCTTGCCGGCGCCGCCGCTGTCGCACAGGCCGACCACTTTCAGGAGCTGGTTCAGCTCGATGTACTCGCCTGTCAATTCGAAATCTACTTTCTGCATTTTAATCCTCTTTCTGTTGGGTTGGCGCGGAGGTGTTGTATTCCCACCTGGCATTAACCCTTGCCGCCTGGCTTGGTCATCTCCAGTGGAACAATCCACTCGTTGAACTGGCTTTCGTTCACAAAACCAAGGGCCAGTGCGGCTTCTTTCAAGGTCGTGCCCTCGTGCTGCGCCTTCTTCGCGATTTGCGCGGCGCGATCATAACCGATGTGCGGGGCCAGGGCGGTGACCAGCATCAGCGACCGTTCCATCAGTTCTTCGATGCGGCCCAGGTTCGGCTCGATACCGTGTGCGCAATGCTCGTCGAAGCTGCGCATGCCATCGGCCAGCAGGCGGGCGCTTTGCAGGAAGTTGTGGGCGATCAGCGGCTTGAAGACGTTCAGCTCGAAATTGCCGGACGAGCCGCCAACGGTAATGGCCACGTCGTTGCCGAACACCTGGCAGCACAGCATGGTCAGTGCTTCGCTTTGGGTGGGGTTGACCTTGCCCGGCATGATCGAGCTGCCCGGCTCATTCTCGGGGATGCTGATTTCACCGAGGCCGGAGCGCGGGCCGGAAGCCATCCAGCGCACGTCATTGGCCAGCTTCATGAGTGCCGTGGCCAGGGTTTTCAGCGCGCCGTGAGCCGATACCAGGGCGTCATGCCCGGCCAGTGCGGCGAACTTGTTGTCGGCGGTGCGGAAGGGGAGTTTCAGGCGGCTCGCCAGTTCGGCTGCGATACGGCTGGCGTACTCGGGGTGCGAATTCAGTCCCGTGCCCACCGCGGTGCCGCCGGCTGCCAGTTCCAGCACGGCGGGGAGGGTGGCTTCGATGGCTCTCTCCGCATAGTCCAGTTGGGCGACGTAGCCGGAAAACTCCTGGCCAAGGGTGAGCGGTGTTGCATCCTGCAGGTGCGTGCGGCCGATCTTGACGATGCCCTCGAACGCCTGCGCCTTCGCCTGCAAGGTGGCGCGCAGCTGGCGCAGGGCTGGCAGCACATTGTTCGCGACTGCCTGCGCCGCCGCCACATGCATTGCGGTGGGGAAGATGTCGTTCGACGACTGCCCCTTGTTGACGTCATCGTTCGGGTGCAGCTTGCGCCCTTCGCCGCGCTCGCCTCCCATCAGCTCGGAGCCGCGGTTGGCCAGCATCTCGTTCATATTCATATTGGACTGGGTGCCCGAGCCGGTTTGCCACACGGCCAGCGGGAACTCGCCCGGATGCTTCCCATCCAGGACTTCATCGGCGGCCTCCATGATGGCCTTGGCTTTGACGCTATCGAGCACCCCGAGGTCGACGTTCACCTTGGCCGCCGCGCGCTTCACGCTGGCGAGGGCGGCGATCAGTTCGGCCGGCATGCGTTCGCTGGAAATGCGGAAGTGCTCGAGCGAGCGCTGGGTCTGCGCACCCCACAACTGGCTGGCTGGAACTTCAATCGGGCCAAAGCTGTCGCGCTCGGTTCTGCTGTTCATGTACGGCTCCCTCGTTGGAAAGTGATGACTGGATTCTAACGCCAATGCTGCTTACTCTGCCGAGGCCTACAAAATCGGGATATTCTGCCGTTAATGAGTACATTGAAGTAATAGGCCTGTCCTCCATGTTAAGCAAACGATTGATCATTCGCGCCTTTGCGCTGCCGATCTGCGCTGCTGCCCTGTGCGGTTCGCTGCGGGCGGCCGAGCTGGGCGAAATAAAGGTCAATTCCCACATTGGCCAGCAGCTTTCGGCGGACATCGAATTGGTCGACCTGACTGCGGCCGACCTGGCCGACATCCAGGCTCGGCTCGCCAATCCGGACGTGTTCAAGGGCGCCAATGTGGACATGCCGCCTGCGCTGGGCGGCCTGTATATCTCGATTGCCAAGCGCGACAACAAGCGCTTCCTGCACCTGACCACGCTGCAGCCAGTGAATGCCGAGGCCTTGCATCTTTTCCTGGAGTTGAATAGTGGAGGGCGGCAGATCATCCGAGCCGCTTCGCTCTGGCTGACGCCGGAACCTTCGGGCCAGCGCGCTGCGGCTGTGGCCGCGATGCCGGCGGCGGAGCCGCTGCCTATGGCCGTTGCAGCAAGCAAGCCGGCCGCAGCCCCTCCCACATCGGGAGACAACGGCGAGGCGGGATTGAATGAAGCCGCCCAGCGTGCCTTTGCCCACCGCCAGCAGGTCGCCTTGGCGAAGGCACAGGAGCGAAGTGCCAACCCTGCGCCGCAAGCTGCACTGGTCACCGGCCCGAAGGCGGGGCCAGGCCTTGGGTCCGGGACGACGGCGCCTGTCCGCCAGCCAACCTCCAAACCGGCACAGCTGCCCACAGCCGTTCCCGCTGCGCCGGCGGCTTCCGCGCCCGCACAGTCTTGCGCCCCTGCGCAGCAGGTGGAAGCCCAGCTCCGTCAATGTGAAGCCATGACAAGCAAGCTGGCCGATATCGAAGGCAAGGTGCATCGCCTGCAAACCGCCATGGTGGCGCCTGCTGCCGCTGCGCCTGCGCGAACAGTCGAGTTGAAACCCGAAGCCGCGCCTGCCAAGCCAGCCGTTGCCCCGAACAAGCCAGGCGCGACGCCAGCCAAGCCGGGCGCCACTCCTGTCAAGCCCGGCGTTGCAGCAGATCTCGCGGCCAACCCGCGCAGCCGGCTGGCCATGATCGCCGGTGGTGTGCTGGCGGGGTTGGCGGCGCTCGGCGGCCTGATCTACTTCCTGCGCAAGCGCCAGGCGAAAGGCCCGCTGAAGATCTGGCAATCCTTCCGCAAGAAAGGGAGCGCGGAGGATGACGTGCCAACGCTGGAGGACGCAGTGGAGGTTGCTGCACACTAGTAACTACCGTTGCATTCCAGTGCTGGACAAGATTTTTTTACCTGCGTTATACTGGGCTCACACGGACCGGGTTCTGCCGCAGTCACCACCGATAGCGTGACGCGAACCGCAGAGCGACGTTGAAGAAACGACCCCGTCTGGAAGCAGTTCATAGCCGACTGAGGCGATATGAACGCCGGGTGCAACCGGCGCTGAGGCGACGCCAGGAGATACCTGGTGCTCGCCCCTCCGAATTCCAGGGCGCCCCAAGCGGGCGCCTTTTGTTTTAAAGGGTACGTCCCTTTAAAACAAAAAAGCGCCCGGAGGCGCTTTTATTGAGGGGCAGGCCGACTTAGCCGTTCAGGCGACTCTGCCAAGGATCGGTCACTTCGCGGATGGTGCGGTCGTTGGCCATGATCTGCTTCAGCAGTTCGATCTTGCGCTTGCGGGCGTCACCCTGCAGGGGAGCGGCACCGCCCATCAGGGCTACCGAAGCCGCAGCGCACTGGTTTTCCATGCTGTCGAGCGAATCCCAGTCGCTGGCTTGCGCGGCGCCCACCATCTGGCTGGTCAAACCGGCAATTTTTTCGTAGGTAGCGAGAATTTGGGTCGAGGACATTTTGAGCCTTGGATTCTGTGCGCGGAGTACCGCATGTCAGGATTAACGTCAGGCTCGGAAGGAACTTTAGGGTCTTTTTGAAAAATATTTGAGAAAATTCCAAAAAAATGCCGTTGCGCCCCCATCCCAAGGGTCACAACGGCAGACATCAAGCGAAATCGATTAGCTGATCAACTCATCCAGGCCGGCGCTCAGCTCGTCCAGCGATGGCATCTGGTCAATCAGCGCGTTCTCTTCCAGGCCCAGGCTTTCGGCAACTTCGGTCGGGTAGCAGGCCGCGATTGCGTCCGGGGACAGTTTGTTCTCGTCGACGCGGGCACGCCAGGCCGCCAGGTGAATCACTGCAGCCAGTTCGTTCTCGCCGGGATTAGGGATGGCGGCAATGGTCTCGCCAAAGGTTGGCGGGAATTTCCAGCGGTTGGCCAGTTCGGCGCCCACGTCGGCATAGGTGTAGCCCAGCGCGTTCTTTTCAATTTCCAGGCGGCGCTCGTCCAGCGGGCTTGCCACTTTGTCGAGTGCCTGCGCTTGCTCGGACATGCCGGCATGGATTACCAGCTGGCCGATCGCATGCATCATGCCAATGGTGAAGGCGAGGTCGGTGTTTTGCTTGCAAGCCTTGGCGATGAACTTGGCGCCCACGGCGGTGCGCAGGCTGTAGCGCCAGAACTGGCGCAAATCCATGCCGGGAACGGTCTTGAAGCCGCTCACCAGGCCGGAGCTGATCACCAGCGTGCGCACGGTGACAAAGCCCAGCATCAGGATGGCATCTTCAACGGTGCCAATCGAACGCGACACATGGTAGTAGGCGGAATTCGCCAGGCGCAGCAGTTTGGCGCTCAGCACGGGGTCGGCCGACAGCTTCTTTGCAATTTCCTCGGTGGAGACGCTGGCCTTGTCGAAGCTGCTGATCAATTCGTCAACAACCTTCGGGGCGGTTGGCAACGCAGTTGGATTCTGGAACAGTGCTTCGAGCTTCATGAAAAATCTCCTCTAAATTCGGCGTTGCTGTGGGTGAAACTATATAGCGATTCCAGAGGGGAGTGCAGCAAGTTTTTAACATTCGTTGGCCGCGCTGCACAGCATTCCCAGCTTTCTGCATTTGATCCCCGAAATTTGCAGTCTGTCGCAACGGGGCGATGTCACGCTTGCGTTGCAGTTAGAGTGCAGCCTGGCTCATTCCGCCACTTATAACTAGATAGGGATACAAAAAATGCAAGCATCCAACCGCGTTACGCCGCTCAAGCTGGCCCTTACCCTGGCCTTCTGTGGAGCCACCTTTGGATTGGCCCCGGCGATTGCCCAACAGGCAGCCCCGGCCGCGCAAACGCAAGACGCCGTCCCGCTGCCGGGCGACGATTTCTTTGGCCATGTGAACGCCGAATGGCTGGCCAAGACCCAGATCCCGGCCGACAAAGGCAGCTGGGGCGCCGGTTCGGCGCTGGGCGATGCGACCAACGAGCGCATCGTCAAGCTGATCGACGAAACCGCCGCCAAGTCGCCAACCGGCGACACCCGCCGCGTGACGGACTTCTACCGCAGCTTCATGGACGAAGCGGCAATTGAAGCGCATGGCCTGAAATCGCTCAAGCCGGAACTGGAAAAGATCGACGCCATCAAGGACAAGGCCGCGCTGGTTCGCGCCCTGGCTACCTCCATCCGCGCCGACGTGGATCCGCTGAACTCCACTAATTTCTACACCGAGAACCTGTTCGGCATCTGGATCGCACAGGGCCTGACCGACCCGAAGCACTACACTCCATACATCCTGCAGGGCGGCCTGGGCATGCCGGACCGTGCCTACTACCTGGACGACAACCAGCGCATGCACCAGCTGCGCACCGCCTACCAGGCCCACATCGCCGCCATGCTGAAGCTGGCCGGCTATAGCGAGCCGGAAACCCGTGCCGCGCGCGTGTATGAGCTGGAGCGCAAGCTGGCCCAGGCCCACGGCAGCCGCGAGGATTCGGCCGACATCCAGAAAGCCAACAACACCTGGACCATGCGCGACTTCGCCGCCAAGGCGCCAGGCATGGACTGGCGCGCCTTCTTCCGCGCCGCCGGCCTGGGCAAGCAGAACAAGTTCATTGTCTATCACCCGACCGCAATTACCGGTAGCGCCGCCCTCGTGAATGAGATGCCGCTGCAAGCCTGGAAGGACTTCCTGGCCTTCCACACCGTGAACCACTTCGGCGGCTTCCTGCCGAAAGCCTTCGTCGACCAGCGCTTTGAATTCTACGGCCGCACCATGAACGGCACGCCGCAACTGTCGCCGCGCTGGAAACGCGGCCTGAGCGCAGTCAATAACGCGGTGCCGGATGCCGCCGGCAAGATGTACGTCGAACGCTACTTCCCGGCTGAAGCCAAGGCGCGCCTGCAAACCATGGTGGCCAATATCGTCGACTCCTTCCGCAAGCGCGTCGATGCGCTGGACTGGATGGCGCCTGCCACCAAGAAGGAAGCGCAGGAAAAACTGCGCACCCTGTACGTTGGCGTGGGCTATCCGGACAAATGGACTTCCTACGAAGGCCTGGAAATCAAGGCTGACGACGCCATGGGCAACGCCCTGCGCGCCGAGCAGTTCCACTACAAGCAGCAGCTGGCGAAACTGGGCAAGAAGGTTGACCCAACCGAATGGTGCATGCCGCCGCACGTGGTGAACGCCGTGAACATGCCGATGCAGAATGCGCTGAACTTCCCCGCCGCCATCCTGCAGCCGCCATTCTTCGACATGAAGGCCAGCGATGCGCTGAACTATGGCGCGATCGGCGCCGTGATCGGCCATGAGATCAGCCACAGCTTCGACGACCAGGGCGCCCAGTTCGACTCCAAGGGCCGCCTGCGCGACTGGTGGACCAAGGAAGACGGCGAGCACTTCAAGCAGGCAGCCGCCAAGCTGGTGGCACAGTACGACGCCTATGAAGCCTTCCCGGACCTGAAGTTGAACGGCACCCTGACCCTGAGCGAAAACCTGGCCGACCTGGCGGGCCTGGCTGCAGCCCTGGACGCCTACCACGTTTCGCTGGGCGGCAAAGCCACCCCGGCGCAGGACCGTGACTTCTTCAACGGCTACGCCGCAAGCTGGGCCAACAAGGCCCGCGACGCCTCGCTGCGCAACCAGGTCATGACCGACGGCCACTCGCCGGCCAAGTGGCGCACCTACACCGTGCGCAACCTGGACGCCTGGTACCAGGCCTACGACGTGAAGCCTGGCCAGAAGCTGTACCTGGCGCCTGAACAGCGCGTGCGCGTCTGGTAAAGTAGGAGGATGGACGACATCGAGCAGATCACCCGCCGCACGCTGGAACACTACGAGCGCAACGCGCAAGCCTTCCTCGAAGGCACGCGCGACCACGACGTAAGCCAGAACATTGCGGCGCTGCTCGATGCGATTGAAGGAACGCCTCCGTTCCGCATCCTCGACCTGGGTTGCGGCCCTGGCCGCGACCTGCGCACCTTCAAGGCGCTTGGACATGAGCCGGTCGGCCTCGACGGCTCAGCCCATTTCGTGGAAATGGCGCAGAACTGGAGCGGATGCACAGTCCTGCACCAGGATTTCGTCGCGCTGGACCTGCCGCCCGTGTCGTTTGACGGCATCTTTGCCAACGCCTCCCTGTTCCACGTTCCCAGTGCCGTGCTGCCCGATGTGCTGAAGCGCCTGCATGCAGCGCTGAAACCGCGCGGCGTGCTGTTCAGCTCCAACCCTCGCGGTCACAATGAGGAAGGATGGAACGGTCCTCGTTATGGCTGTTACTACGATTTCGAGACCTGGTTTGAAGTCGTCACCGCAGCCGGCTTCGAGCCCATCACCCACTATTACCGCCCGGCAGGCTTGCCGCGCGAACAGCAGCCATGGCTGGCTTCAGTCTGGCGTAAAGCCTAGTTCTGTTAGCTTGCGTACAGTGGGTCTCGATGCCGATTCGTATCATTTGCTCGTCTCACTTTTTTAATGAGGAGCGCATCATGAACAAGGACCAAGTGAAGGGCAAAGCCAAGGAAATCGGCGGCAAGATCCAGGAAGAAACCGGCGAACTGGTCGGCAGCTCGAAACAACAGGTGAAGGGCGTCGCCAAGCAGGTTGAAGGCAAGCTGCAGAAACAGCGCGGCGACCTGCGTGAAGCCATCGACGATGCCACGGACGAGCTGATCGACCGCGGCAACCGTCAATAAGTGAACACACGGCAAGGCCGGCCCTCCCGGAGCCCGGCCTTGCTGTGCTAATCAGCTACAGGTAGGGCAGGGCTTGGCGAGCGCGAATGCGGCGTGGTCGTGGGCGTCATAGGTATAAATCTGCCCGTAGCCGTTGACTGCCCAAGCCTGGACCGACAGCGCTTCCGAAAATGCCGCGTTGTCGCATTCGCCCAGGATGTCCGACACCGTGACGTCTTTCCCGTAGACGAAATCCGCGCCTTGGGTAAAGCCATGGGTCCCCGCAGGGTCGCCACTTCTGCCGGTCGTGTCCGCGGCCCCGCTGCTGATTGATGTCGCCGCCCGAGTTGTCTGGAACGTGAACGTGGCAAAGTGGTTCGGATGCCGGGCCAGGAATGACACGTGCGCCTGGCTGTCCGGGCCGGCGTACAGGTGGAAACCGCATTCCGGGTCTGCCGAGACTCCCCCGTCCACTGGCAGGATATCCGCCGCGCAGCGGTTGTTGTCGACGCGCAGTACCATGCGGAAGGCGCAGGTCTGTCCTGCTTCGCGCACCCTGTTGTACTCTGGTGCGCTGCTGGTGGTCAGGACGGGTGCTCCGGCCGGTTGATCCATGACGCGCAAATCGATATGCCGGGCATCCCAGTCCACGACCCTCGCGCCGGATGAGTCAAACAGTTCCAGCTTCACTTCATACAGGCCGGCGGCCATGTCTTCCGCCAGCACTGCGTCGGCTCGCGGCGCGCCGGGCAGGATATCGGTTTCAAAGTAGGCCGTCGCCTTGTCAATATGCTCCGACATCTCGTACCAGTAGCCTGAGGTGGACGGGGGATTTGCGGGCTGGATCCTGAACAGGTTTTCGGGACTTGGGCCGACAGCGGGCACTGGACCCATTGGTTCGGATGGATAGCTGTCGCCGTCGCGGTAATAGCGGTAGACGGCATGTGTCATCACGCGCCAGTCGCCCAGCGGAACCGAACCGGGAGCGACAATGGTTGATGTGCCGTTCGGCCCGGTCAAGCGCCGATATGACCATTGATAGTAAGGAATCCCCATCGCGATCAGCGTGGTCCGGCTGAAGTCGACGCGCATTTCCAGGGTGCCGCCAAGCGGTGCTCCGCCCAGGGTCGTACCTTCCGCGCCGGAGGTTTGCAACTGGTTTACCGTGATATTGGAGCCGATGGTGTTGAAGATCAGCTGGCAGCCGGACAGGTCAAGGTTCGGGTCGCACGATGGCACCCTGGGGTCGGTGATACGGATCGTCACCTCGCTGCCGCAATGGTAATTCCAGTAAGTATGGCAAGCCATGGCGGGCCGGTAGACCGTCTCGTAGCCTGCGCCAAAATTGAACTCAACCCAGAAATACAGGTCGGGCTGGTCGCCGTGGCAGGGGATGATCAGGGTGGCGTCGAAGTGGCCATTCCCGTCGGTTTCGACGACGGCCATCTCGTCACAGCGCAGCCGGTGCCACCAGTGCGGCCAGTAGCAGAACCATGGAATCAGCACGGTCCAGTTCTCACGCAACATCGCCCTCAGGTGCGTCGACGACGCGCTGCGCAGCATGCGCGGCAAGCCGGCCGGCATGTCGGGCATCTGCAGCGCCATGTCGTTCATTGCCTGTGCTGCCTTGGAAGGAGCCGGTTGTGCAAAGCGTAACGGCAAGCGCAGGGGACCGGGATCGGGGTCTGGTACGGGCGGGAAGCGCAGGATGGCCAGCAAATCGTCGCGCAGGTGGAACAGGTCATGATCGGGCAGCGTATCGATCCAGAACGGAATGCGGTCCACTTCGCAGATGTGCACTCGCGCATGGCAGATCGGGCGATTATCGTCGTTTCGCACTACGCGGCCGCGCACACGGCAGAAGCAGAACGGCCAGATGTCGATCAGGGAGCCTGGAATGTCGATCAGGCTCTCCAGGCGGCCTTCGACATGCAGCACAGGTTCATAGGCGCCCATGCGTTCCAGCCTGGCCGGCGTTGCCTTGGCGTCGAGCCGCTCGTTGAACGGTGCGACGAACAGGCGCATATGCCCCAGTCCTCCCGGTGGCAGCGCAAGTTCCGCCTTGCCTTCCTTCACTTCAACGCGCTGCTTGAGTTGCTGTTGGGTGTCGAACAGGTAAAGCACCAGGGGATGTTTGAAGTCGGGACGTTCCTCGCTGGTGATGTGGAACGTAATGGATTTTTCGGCGGACTGAGCCATGGCACACCTCGCTAATGTTGACAATCCAGGGGATTTGCCACCCTGGGTTCCAGGGCGGCATAGCGAGCAATGTATTGCGCATGGGCCTGATGCGAATTGGTGCTGGCACTCAGATTTCGGTGATGGCCCTACTCAGTTTTCGCCGTTTGCGGCGCTTATTCCTCGCCGGCCGGGACGCCCAGCGGGAACATATGGCGGTACGGCTTGGCCTCGGCCCAGGCCCGGGCGAAGGAGGGGCGCGCACGCAGGCGCGCCAGATAGGCCAACACATGCTCATGCAGGGCAGGAATCGGATGTGACCAGTGCGCATACAACAGGAAGGGGGCGGCTGCGCAATCGGCCATGCTGAATTCCTCGCCGGCTGCCCAGATGCGATGTGCCATCACGTTGTCCAGCCACGCGTAGGCCGTATCGAGCTTGCGCCGCGCTTCGGCCGTGCCGTAGCCATCGTGCTCGCCTTCGGGGCGCAGGACGTCGGCCACCAGTTTTTGCTGCGGCGTGGCGATGTGGTTGTCGAAGAAGCGGTCCATCATGCGTACTTCCAGCGCCGCCTTCGGATCAGTGGGGAGCAGCTTTACCATCCCGGGATAGTGAAGCGCCAGGTGTTCGATCACGATGCTGGCCTCGACCACCATGCGCTCGCCGTCCAGTAGGATGGGGAATTTCTGGATCGGCCACAGTCCGGCAAACTGTGCGCAGTTTTCAGGATGTTCCGGCGACAGCATGCGGTACTCGAACGGCGTGCCGTTTTCATATAGCGCAATCAGCGCCTTCATGGAATAGGATGAAAGGGGATGGTAGAAAAGTTGCAGGGACATGAGGACTCCGTCGGTGGTGGTTGGATCGTACCACTACGACGGATGAGACTTTCTTAAATCGACATCTCGCTTCACTTCATTAACATCAACGCGGCCAGTGACCCCAAAAGGCAGGTAAAGCTTAGTCCTGCAATCCAGTTAAGGATGACTCTCGATGCTCGTTGCTCGTCTTTGAGAAATGCGGTGATTCTTTGCTTCATATCTTTTCCTTCGTGGGTACTCCCAGTCTGGCAGGGGAATGGCTATTTGCAAGCGAGCCCGAGCGCAAAAAGAACGACGCAATGCAAAACTGCGGCAATAATCATTGTGAATGTAGATACGCAAAGTAGTCGGTAGTGAAGGAGACAGGCGGCGACCGATCTAAACGTGATTGTCGGTTCGGCTACTGGGATTAGCGCTCCCAAGACGGCGAGCATGCAAGACCACCCGCGAGGCAAATGGTTCGATAGGCGTGCAGATCTTGCCGGCGATGAAGAGCAATGCCAGCGGGGCGAAAACCGGTAGCATGATATTGATGGAGAACCAGCCCATCTTATAAGCGTAGCGCGGCAGTATCGGCACGGGCTTGAGGCGCAGCAAAGAAAAAGCCCGCCGGATTGCGCGGGCGGGCTTCAGGGCAGGGCGCTTGGTCCGGGCCTTAGTTCGATTCCGGCTTCAGGTGCTTGCGGAAGAAGGCGTCGATGTAGGTTTGCACGTGGCGCTTGGCCAGGCGGTTCGACACGCCGTGCTTGGCGCCCGGGTAGGTCATCAGCTCGAACTGCACGCCGCGGTTCACCAGCGCATCGATCATCTTGGTGGTGTTGGTGAACAGGACGTTGTCGTCCGCCATGCCGTGGATCAGCAGCAGCTTCGACTTCAGCCCGTCGACGTGATAGAACACGTTCGATTGCTTGTAGCCTTCCACGTTGTCGGATGGGCGGTCCATGAACTGCTCGGTGTAGTGGGTGTCGTACAGGCCCCAGTCGGTCACCGGTGCGCCGGACACGCCGGCTGCGATCTTGTCCGAGCCTTGCGACAGCAGGCGCAGGGTCATGAAGCCGCCATAGCTCCAGCCGTACACGCCGATGCGCTTGGCGTCCACGAACGGCTGCTGGCCCAGCCAGTCGATGCCGGTCAGCTGGTCTTCCACTTCCACCTTGCCCAGGTTGCGGTAGATGGCGTCGGTGAACACGCGCTCGCGGCGCGAGGAGCCGCGGTTATCCAGGCGGAAGACCACATAGCCTTGCTGCGCCATGTACTGGTCGAATTGCTGGCTGTCCCATTTGCGGGTCACGTGCTGCGAGTGAGGGCCGCCGTAGGTGGACAGGTAGACCGGGTACTTCTTGCTGGCGTCGAACTTGTACGGCTTGATCATCGAGTAGTACAGGGTCTGGCCATCCTTCGCCTTCATGTTGCCGAATTCGACCGGCAACTGGTCCGATTTGTACTTGAAGTAGGGGTGCGACTCGTTGACTTCATTCTTTTCCAGCCAGCTCACCAGCGCACCGTCCGGACGGCGGATCGCGACTTGGGGCGGGGTGGCAGGATCGGACCAGGTATCCACGAACACTTCGCCATGCTTGGAGAAGGAGGCGTCATGCCAACCGTCAGCCTGGGTGATGCGCTTTGGCTTGTCGGCGGTCGAGCCGTCCAGCTTCAGTTCATAGACCTGCTTGTCGTAGACTGCGTCCTTGTTGGAGGAGACGAAGACCTTGCCCGATTTCTCGTCCACTGCCAGCACATCGTCAAAGCCCCATTCGCCTTTGGAGATGGCGTGTTTCAGCTTGCCGTCCATGCCGTAGAAGTACAGGTGATTGCGGCCAGTGCGCTCGGACGACCAGATAAAGCCCTTGCCGCTTTCCAGGAAGCGCAGGTCGTCGTTGATGGTGGTCCAGGTTTTCGAGGTTTCGGTCAGTACAGGGCGCTGTGTCAGCGTGGCCGCATCGACTGCGATCAGCTCCAGCGTCTTCTGGTCGCGCGACTGGCGCTGGAAGAACAGCGACCGGGAGTCCTTGCTCCAGTCGGCACGCACCAGGTAGATATCCTTGTTGGCACCCAGGTCCACGTTGCGGATTTCGCCGCCGTTTGGCGACACGATCTTCAGGCCGACGATGGCGTTCTTGTCGCCGGCGGCAGGGTAGCGCTGCTCCACTACGTCGGTGCGGTCGGCATAAATCTCGAAGCGGCGCGCCACCGGCACCTGCGCTTCGTCGTACCAGCGGAAGGCAATGGCGGAATCGTCCGGCGCCCAGTAGTAGCCGGTGAACTGGTGCATTTCTTCCTGCGCCACGAATTCTGCTTCGCCGTTATGCACGGTGCCCTTGCCGTCGGTGGTCAGCTGGCGCTCCTTGCCGGTGGCCAGGTCGATCACGAACAGGTTCTGGTTGCGCACGAAGGAAACGTATTTGCCTTTCGGCGAAATCTTCGGATCGATGACGCTGCCCGCAGCCACCAGGCGCGCGCTGTCCGGCTTGGACAGGTCGACCAGGTACAGGTTGCCGGCCAGCGGCACCAGCAACTGCTTGCCATCAGGTGACCAGTTGTAGGAGATAATGCCTTTCAGGGCCGCGGTGCGGGCGCGTTCGCGCAGTGCTTTTTCAGCGTCGGACAAGTTCTCGACCGGGACCAGGGCCTTGGAGTCGACCAGGCGGCGCGTGGTCTTGTCCTTCATGTTGTATTCCCACAGGTCCATCTGGTATTGGTCGTCCGCGCGGGCGCGCAGGAAGGTGACGCGGGCGCCATCCGGTGAAACCTTGAGGGCGCGCACGCCAGGGCCGGACAGTGCCGGGTCGGCGTACAGGCGCTCCAGTGTCAGGCGTTCAGCGGAAGCGGTACCGGCAGCCAGCAGGGCTGCCAGGGTGAGGATAAGGCGCATTGTTTGTCCCGGAATGGTTTACTTACGAATCGCAAGACAATACCAGAACCCGCCCCCGCTGAAATTCGGAATGCAACGCCCTATGCCGTTTTTCCTTCGGCCACCCGGGAATTCGACAGTGTGCGCAGGTAGGCCGTAAGCAAAATGGCAGCAATTGTCAGGCCGAGCACCAGCCCGATCCAGAATCCGGCTGCCGCCATTTCCTTCCACAAGCCCAGCAGGCAGCCGACCGGCAGCGCAAACACCCAGAACGCCAGCAGCTGGATCAGCATCGGCCCGCGCGTCACCTTGTAGCCGCGGATCGCGCAAGCCGCCGCCACCTGCGTCGCGTCGGACAACTGGAACAGCGCGGCAAACAGCAGCAGGGTGACGCACGTCTGCTGGACTGCGACATCACTGGTGTAGGCGGCCGCGATCTCATTGCGGAATGCGGCAATGAACGCAGCCGACACCACGGCAAACGCCAGCGACATGCCGAGCCCGACCCATGACGCCGAACGGGCACGGCGCGCATCGCCTTCGCCCAGCGCCTGGCCCACGCGCGTCACCATGCCGATGCCAAGGCTAAGCGGCACCATGAACACCAGCGAAGAGAAGTTCAGCGCAATCTGGTGCGCCGACTGTTCGATCACGCCGAAGCGCGCCACCAGCAGCGCCACCGCGCCGAAGGCGCTCACCTCGGCGAAGTAGGTCACGCCGATCGGCAGGCCAAGCCGCAACATGCTGCGGATTTCAGGCCAGTGCGGTCCCTCCCAATGCGTGAAAGGATAGGTGGCGCGATAGGCGCGCGAAATACGCATCCACGCCAGCATGGCGCCCAGCATCAGCCACATGCAGATCCCGGTCGACACCGCGCAACCGACGCCGCCCATGGCCGGCAAGCCCCAATGGCCGAAGATCAGCAGCCAGTTCACGAACACGTTGAAGGCCAGCCCGAACAGGGCAATCACCATCACGGGCTTGGTCTGGTTGATGCTGGCGCTGTAGCCATACAGTGCGCGATAACAGGCGAACGGCGGCAGGCCGATACTGATGATGTGCACGAACAGCGAAGCGCGCTGGTTGACTTCCGGCGCCAGTTGCAGGTGGTCGAACAGCAGGGTGCAGAGATTGGCCAGCAGCATGGCCACAATGCCGACGCCCAGGCCTTTCCACAAGCCCTGGCGCACCAGGTGCGGGATGCGCTGGTAATTGCCGGCGCCCACTTCATGCGCCACCAGCGTATTCATGGCCATCATGGTGCCCATCACGGTCACCAGCACGATCGACCAGATCGCAGCGCCGGTCGACACTGCAGCCAGCTCGGAAGCCCGGGTGTGGCCGGTCATCGCCACGTCCGCCACCGCCATGCCGACCGTGGCGAGTTGCCCAATCAATACCGGCCAGGCCAATTTCCATAATGCTGTTGCTTCGTTGCGTAAATTAGCGGTCGAAATTGTCGTCGGCATGTGTTGCACAGTAGGAATTTGTTACAAGGTAGGGTAGTCTAACGGCCTTTGCGCCGCGTTAGAGCGCTTAGGATGCCTGAATATCGGAGATTTAGTAATGAAGAATACCTTGACCGCCGCTATCCTGCTGGCCGCTTCCCTTCTTGGCCAGGCCGCTTCGGCCGGTGAACTGCAACTCTTCTCGCGCGAAGACTTTCGCGGCCAGCGCGTGGTGATTGCCGACGGCGCCGCCGACAACTTCCGCGACTTCGATTTCAACGACCGCGCTTCGAGCCTGGTGGTGCGTTCCGGCACCTGGGAATTGTGCGAGCACGTTAATTTCCAGGGCCAGTGTGCCGTCTTCGAGCGCGGCGAATATCCTAACCTGCGCCAGTTCAACAACAACTTTTCTTCTGCCCGCGAGATCGAGCGCCGCCGCGACCGTGGCCAGGGCTGGGGCTGGGGCCGCGATAATCGTGATGACCGTGATGACCGCTGGCGTGAAGAGCGTCGCGAAGAACGCCGCGACTATCGTGGATATGAGCAGGAGCAGCGCGGTCCGGCGGTGGAGCTGTTCAACGACAACGGCTTCCGTGGCCGCATCGTGCAGGTCAATAACGACTTGAGTACCCTGCGCGATGTCCATTTCAACGACAACGCGAACTCAATGGTCGTCAACTACGGTACCTGGGAAGCATGCGAACACGCCGACTTTGGCGGCCAGTGCCGCACCTTCGCCCCAGGCCGCTACCCGGACCTGAGGGACTTCAGCGACCGCATCTCCTCGATCCGCCGCGTACGCTGATCGGAAACTGCTCCCAAGAAGAGCGCGCTTCACAGCGCGCTTTTTTTTTCGCAACGCCGGAATTGAGCCGGGTTCCAGGGCTGTGCTAGCATTGTCTAATAGTATTTATAATTTCCATATGGAAATATTAATAATGTCTATTAAATAATCTAAATGCTAACAACCTGAGGGCAGAATGAAGTTCAATAAACTGATTTTGGCAAGTGCCGTGAGCATGGCCTTGGCCGCATGCGGCGGCGGCAGCAGTTCAAGCAGCGAAACGACGCCGCCACCGGTACAGACGTCCCCGGTTTCGGTGGTATTCAGCGGTACGGCAGCAGTGGGCGCGCCACTGGCCGGCAGCGTCACCGTCAAGGATTCGAAAGGCGCCACCAAAGTCGCCCAGATTGGCGTCAACGGCGCGTATTCGGTCGATGTCACCGGCATGACCGGCCCGTTCGTGTTCCGCGCCTCTGGCTCGGCCAACGGCCAGGTCTACACCGTGCACTCGATCGCCACCAGCGCCGATGCCTCCGGCAAGATCAATATCACCCAGCTTACCGACCTGATCGCCGCGAATGTAGGCGGCCAGCTTTCGGCGGATTACTTCGACCAGTTCGATAAAAACGCCGCCACCGCAACCGCTGCGACGATCGATGCTGAAGCTGCCAAACTCAAGGAAAAGCTGCAAGCGATTCTGACCGCGCTGGGCGTCGATGCCAACGCCGACCTGCTGCGCACGCCCTTCGTTCCATTGTCGAGCCCGCTCGATAAGGCACTGGACGCAATCCACGTCACGGTAGACTCGAGCACCGCCGTAGCCACCATCAGCACCAGCGCCAACACCTCGGTGATCACCGACGACCTGAAGCAGAAGGCAGCCGTCGAAACCAACCCGACGAAACTGGCAGCGGACAATATCAGCACCGCCACCACCGATGCACCGCTGGTGAAGAAGGCGCTGACCGACTTCATCGCCAAGTTCGCCGACGGCCTGCCGACGGTAGATGCGCTGCTCCCATTTGCAACCACCGGCTTCCTCAGCGACGACGTGGATGCCTCGGCCTTCTTCCGCCACCTGGTGAGTGAACCTGCCCTGGTAGGCGCCACCTTCAGCGACATTGAAATCCACCAGATCGATTACAGCGATCCGGCCAAGATCACTGCCCGCGTATCGTTCACCGTGAAGACCAAGTCTGGCCAGATCATGGACCGCCTGGAAAACTGGAAGATTCGCAAGAGCCCGACCGACGGCGTATGGCGTCTGCACGGCAACCAGCGCGCACTGGAGCTGGAAGCGTTTGCCAGCATGAGCAAGATTGTTGGCGCCAGCGGCACTTGCTACCGCACCGGCATCAATTTCAATATTACCGACCGTACCCTGAACAACAATACGACCGCTGGCACGCTCGACCACATCGTCATCACCGGTCCTGGCATGCCGCTGGCAGGCCTGCGCTACAACGCGCCAGGCGTGGGCGAAAGGTGGGTCAACGCTGTCAACTCGTCGGGTACCTATGTGATGGGCACCGACTGCGGCGGCAATTCTCCAATGGGCGACGATGGCATTGGCCGCCTGCCTGACAATGCGGTGTATGTGCTGACTGCGTATGACGCCGCCAATGCCAAGCTCTCCTTCGCTTCCGGCAGCGCCGACGGCACTTACGTCCTGAAAGTGCAGCGCCGTCCACTGAACCTGACCGAAACCAAGGCCAGCACCGCCTTCGCAACGCTGTCGGAGCAGAGCCTGGCAGCACTGTCCAGCTACAGCACCCGTGACCTCACGCTGGCAGTCTCCAGTGTCAACCCGGGCACAGTGACCTGGCTCTCCATCACCGAGGAAACCTCGAATGGCCGCACAGGCCTGGAGTCGACCGAGTCGCCGACCGCGGCGGGAACCTTCAGCACCAGCTTCAAGCTTCCAGCGCTGGCGACTGGCGAGACTGTCAAGGCGCGCACCGTCTGGATGGAGTCCCGGGACAACTACCAGCGCATCATGGAGACTGTGTATAAGCGCTAATCTGCAGTAATGCCAGGCCAGCGGCGTGCCAGCGCGCCGCTGGCCCTGGGCGCGGCTTCGCTGACGAAGTCACTGAGGCCGCTATCGGGACTGCTTTCTCCGGTCAACTTGGGCAGCTGTGCCTGGCACGTGCACGCGGACTTTTGATGCTGGCCGACCAAACACCTCTTCCGCCAGCGGCGCATGGACGCCGTAGAACAAGGCGGAGCGCAAACCTGCCTTAGCACCAAATGCCGCTCGAGTGAGCAGTGCAATGGACATTCGTTCTGCGGTAATAGTGTCGTGGCGCCGTGTCATGACATTTATGCTACAGCCGGACTCAAGAATAGGTCGCCACTTTGGAGTAAACGCGCGCATACTATCGGTATCAAGAGCACCTGCCATTTGACAAGAGGGCTGCCATGTCATCGGAACGGCCAGACCACAACAAGTGCGCGTTAGCCGATGACGCCATTGCGATTGCAAACAGCCAGTCTCGACTCGCCGCCGTTGAATTCCTGTTTGAGCACGGCTGTACCCCAGAGGTCATTGCCCACATCCTGGCGGCGCACATGGAAACTCAATTATCAAATCCGGCGACCGTGGCCTGACGGACCTTACAAAACAGTTGTTTTCGCACGCTCGTATTGTGAATATCCAAGCAAGCCATCTGACGTGTGCATATACTTTCTTTCGGCAAGGAGGTGCATATGTCTAACAGCTTAAGCAAGCCTCAACGGCGGCAAGATCACGAAATGGCGAAGATAGTGCAATGCGGCCTGTCGCTGCTGTATTTGGCAGGTGTGGCGGAAGCTTGCCAGTACATGACTCGTGCAGGGATATCGGGTCATATTGTCGAACGCATTGTGACAGCGCGAAATGTACGTGGGGCCAAGATTCCTGTCCGCGTGAGCGTTAATCGGAGCCCATGACTGGCGGTCTACTTTTCCTCGACCACTCCCCCCGATAAGGCGCCTGGGCGCAAATCCGATGGCTCACCTTACCTAGGGTGCATCATTGAACGCCGTTGGTGGAGGAGACCGAAGACACAGTCGAGAATGCTATTGCGCTATGCCCGAATGCCATCGTGAATCGCACTTCGGGTAGGCGGTTTTGCTAGTATTGTCATCGTATATCCCTTGAGTGAGCTCAATATTCTGTAGTCGTCATTCTGCGCCGTGGCACATGAGAATGCGGCAACGGACGTTTGTGGGCGTTTTCCGCTAGACTGGCAAGGACGCCATTTCGGGAGCGTGTACGTGGAATACAAGGACTACTACGCCACGCTGGGAGTCCCCAAGACTGCCAGCGAAGACGAGATCAAGAAGGCTTATCGGAAGCTGGTCCGCAAGTATCACCCGGACGTCAGCAAGGAAGCCGATGCCGATGCCCGCACCAAGGAGCTGAATGAAGCTTACGGTGTGCTCGGCGATGCCGAAAAGCGTGCCGCCTACGATTCGCTGGGCAGCGGCCAGTACCGCGCCGGCCAGGAATTCCGCCCGCCGCCCGATTGGAGCGCCGGCTTCGGAGGTGGCAGCGCCGAAGATTTTTTTGCCGACCTGTTTGCCCACGTGGGTGGACAGCGCGGCGGCCGCCAGGGTTTCCGCATGCGTGGAGAAGACATTCATGCCGTTCTCGAAATCAGCCTGCACGACGCCTACCACGGCGCCCAGCGCGAGATTTCGCTGGGCCGCGAACGGACGCTCAAGGTGAATATCCCGAAGGGCGTGACGGCCGGCCAGCAGCTGCGGCTGGGAGGACAGGGCCAGCCCGGCATGAATGGCGCCGAGGCAGGCGACCTGTACCTTGAAATCGCCTTCCAGTCCGATGACCGTTACCGTGCCGAGGGCCGCGACGTCTACGAGAAAGTCCCGATCCCGCCATGGCTTGCCGCGCTGGGCGGCGAGCGCGAAGTGAGCACGCCTTCGGGCCGCGTGACCGTGACCGTGCCGCCCAATTCGCAAAGCGGCCGCAAGTTGCGCCTGAAAGGACGCGGCATTCCCGCAGCCAACAGCTCGGGCGTGGCGGGCGACCTCTACCTGATTCTTGAAATCTTCGCCCCGCCAGCCGATACGCCCGCGCGGCGTGCGCTATACGAACAGATGCAACGCGAAATAGGAGGATGAGCGATGCCCAAGGAAGAGATTGTGGAAGGCGTGCCGCTGGAACACCAGGCGCTGACGCTGGATGAACTGGCGCGTGCCTGCGCTGTCGAGCCGGAATGGGTCGTGCATCACGTACAACGCGGCATCCTGGTCGGAAGGGAAGGGGCAAGCATCGAAACCCTGCAATTCACCAGCGTGGACCTGGGGAGGGCGCGTCGCCTGGCCCAGCTTGAACGGGATTTCGATGCGGACGAAGATTTGGCGGCGCTGGTGGTGGATTTGTGCGACGAGGTCCGCCGCCTGAAGTCGCGCCTGCGCGCCGCCGGAATGGCTTAGCTGCGTGACAGCTTAGCGTTGCTGGTCTCGGCCGCCGCGATTGCCGCGGTTGCCGGTATTGCCTTCTTCCTCATCCAGCAAGTCATCGCGGCTGCCCTGGCGCTGGCCCTGGCCGATGTCGCTCTGCTTGTTGCCGCGCTCCTGATCGGATTGCTTGCTGCCGCGGTCCTGGTCGGATTGCTTGTTGCCGCGGTCCTGGTCGGATTGCTGGTTGCCACCGGTCAGGTTTTCGCGCTGGCCTTGTTGGCGATTGCCGCCGCTCTGGCCAGCTTGCCCAGCCTGGTTGCGCCAATCGTCCGATTGCTCACTGTCCTTGCGTGGTGCCATGATCGCTCTCCTTTATGGTTGAAGCGAATCCATGCTAGGCCGAAGTAGCAGGCAAGCCTGTAGGTGCACACGCCGCTGGCCTGTAGGAATGTTTAGAAAGCATCCGGCGGCAGCGTATGGTCGATGTCGATGAATTTCTGGCGCAGCCATTTGCCGGCCGGCCCCAGCTCATCGTCGCCGCGGTGGATCACAAACAGCGGGTAATCAAGCTCGCGGCCCTCCTGGGTGTGCAGGCTCAGCAGGCGTCCTTCGGCCAAATCGCGCATGACCATGTGTTCGGGCATATTGCCCCAGCCTAAGCCGCCTAACAGCAGGGCGTGTTTGGAGCCGAGGTCGCCCAGCCGCCAGTCGCGCAAGCCCAATACGCCGAAATCGCGGCCTTCGGTCAACGGGCTGCGGTCGGTCACCACGAGTTGCAAGTGCTCGCGCAAGACCGCAGTCGGGATCGGCGCGGGTTCACGCGACAATGGATGCAGCGGCGAGCAGACCGGCATCATTTTGACGAAGCCGGCGGCATGGCGCTCGATATTGACGGGCGCGGTGGCGGCCATGCCGGCCACGCCCAGCTGGCAGCGGCGGTCGGCCACCATCTGCGCCACGGCGCCCAGCGCTTCCGTATGCAGGCGCAGCGAGACGGTCGGGAACTCACGCTGGAATTGCTCGAGCGCGCGTACCAGCACGCAGGCCGGGAACATGACGTCGACCACCACGCTCAGCTCGGCCTCCAGTCCCATGCCGAGGGCCTTGGCGCGGGAGCGCATGCCGTCCACCTTGCTGGTCACAGCGCGCGCATCGGCCAGCAGGGTCTTGCCCGCTTCGGTCAGGGTCGGCTTGCGCGTGCTGCGGTCGAGCAGGGCGATATTCAGCTGTTCTTCGAGGTTGGCGATGGTGTAGCTGATCACCGATTGGGTGCGGTGCAAGGCCCGCGCGGCATGGGCAAAACCGCCGTGGTCGATCACCGCGATGAAGACGCGCAACTGGTCGAGGGTGGGAAGGCCGGGATCTCGCATATCAAGAAAATCGATAATTTCTATCGTTATAAAACCTATTTCATCGATAATAAACCCGTTCTAAGATGGCCGCAATCATCAACTTTCTTGGAGCAAGTATATGGCAAACGTTCTCTACATCAATAGCAGCGTGCGTAGCGCTGGTTCCCTGTCCCGCCAACTGTCGGCTGAGTTCATCGCCAAGTGGAAGGCTGCCAACCCCGCTGATACTGTGGTCGAGCGCGACCTGGCTGCCAATCCGGTGCCGCACCTGACGGAGCAGATGATGGGCGCCTTCTTCACGCCCGCCGAAGCGCGCAATGCGGAACAGGCGCAGGTGGTCAAAGTATCCGACACCCTGGTTGACGAACTGTTTGCAGCCGACGTGGTGGTGATCGGCGCCCCGATGTACAACTTCTCCGTGCCATCGTCGCTGAAGGCCTGGATCGACCACGTAGCCCGCGCCGGCCGCACCTTCCAGTACACCGCCAACGGCCCGGAAGGCCTGCTGAAGGGCAAGAAGGTCTACGTCTTCACCGCCAGCGGCGGCGTGTACAGCGAAGGCGCGGCGGTCGCCTACGACCACCTGACCACCTTCCTGCGCACCGTGCTGGGCTTCATCGGCCTGACCGACGTGCAATTCATCCGCGCCGAAGGCGTATCGATGGGCGAGCAAGCCGTCGCCGATACGCTGGCCAAGGCCCAGAAGTCGATCGAGCAACTGATCGCAGCCTGATACAGCCCAGCCCGTGTCACACCTTGGGGTCTCACCCCAGGGTGTGACACGGGCTCGACCATTCACTCTCCCCGTAGTGGACTTGGCAGCATCGGCCCGCCGGCCCGTGCTGCCTTTTTTATCATTTGCTATCATTGCAAAATGAAACGCCACTACCACTTGCTCATCATCGATCCGCAGAACGATTTCTGCGACTTGCCCGTCGAGGCCAATTCTCCTGCCGTACCGGCCTTGCCGGTTCCCGGCGCCCACCAGGACATGCTGCGCGTCGCCAGCCTGATCGACCAGGGCGGCGCCGGGCTGTCGGCCATTACCGTCACGCTCGATTCGCACCATCGCTATGACGTGGCGCATCCGACCTTCTGGCGTACGGCCGAAGGCACAGCGCCGGGGCCGTTCACGCAGATTTCCGCTGCCGACGTGCGCGCCGGCCGCTTCGCGCCGCGCGATGAAGCCGCCTTGCCGCGCGCGCTGGCTTACCTGGATGCGCTGGAATCGGCAGGTCGCTATCAGTTGATGGTGTGGCCCGTCCACTGCGAAATCGGTAGCTGGGGCCACAATGTGCACGACGCCGTGCGCGCTGCCTACAACGCCTGGGAAGAGGCGCGCCATGCCGTGGTCGCCAAGGTCGGCAAAGGCTCCAATCCGTGGACCGAGCACTATTCGGCTGTCATGGCCGAAGTGCCCGATCCAACCGACCCTGCCTCGCAATTGAACCGCGAACTGATCGCCAGCCTGTCGCAAGCCGACACCGTCTACATCACCGGCGAAGCCGGCAGCCATTGCGTGAAGGCGACCACCGAACATATCGCCGACCACGTCGACCCGCGCAAGCTGGTGCTGGTGACCGACTGCATGAGCCCTGTGTCCGGCTTTGAAAACCAATACCTCGAATTCGCGCAAGCCATGCAGCGCCGCGGCGCGCGCCTTGCCACTTCGGCTGAAGTCCTGCCGGAACTGCTGGCCAATGCGGAGAACAAATAATGATCCCTGTCGTCCGCAGCTTGCTTGAAACCGACCTGTATAAATTTACGATGTGGCAGGCTCTGCTGCATAGCCACCCAAGCGCCCATGCCGAATATGAATTCGTATGCCGCAACCAGACCGTCTTCCCGCTGTCTGAGCTGAAGGAGGAAGTCGAGGCGCAGCTGGACCACCTGTGCGGCATGTCCTTCACCGAGGACGAGCTGAATTACCTGCGCTCCCTGCGTTATATCAAGAGCGACTTCGTTGACTTTCTCGCCGTGTTCCGCTTCCAGCGCAAGTTCATCGAAGTACGCGCGCAAGGCGATACCCTGGTCATCCACGCCGAGGGCCCACAAGTGCACATCATGGCGTATGAGATCTTCGTGCTCTACATCGTCAACGAGTTGTACTTCCGCCGCGCCGGTACGCCGGCCGCGCTGGAAGAAGGGCGCAAGCGCCTGGGCGAGAAGATCGCGCAGTTAAAGGCTTTCGGCACGACGCCGGCGCTGCGCCATCCCTTCGAATTTTCCGACTTTGGCCTGCGCCGCCGCTTTTCTTCCGCTTGGCACGATGAAGTCGTCGAGCGCCTGGCACGCGAAGTGCCGCAGTGCTTCAAAGGTACTTCCAACGTCTATATCGCGAAAAAATTTGGCCTGATCCCTATCGGCACCATGGCCCACGAGTACATGCAGTCCTTCCAGGCGTTCGGCGTGCGGCTGCGCGACTTCCAGAAAGCCTCGCTCGAGGCCTGGGTGCAGGAGTACCGCGGCGACCTCGGTATCGCGCTGACTGACGTGGTGGGCATGGACGCCTTCCTCAACGACTTCGACCTGTACTTCGCCAAGCTGTTCGACGGCTTGCGGCATGATTCGGGCGATCCGATCGTGTGGGGCGAAAAGGCCATCGCGCATTACCAGGCCTTGCGCATTGATTCCAACACCAAGCGCCTGGTGTTCTCGGACGGCCTGGACTTCGACACGGCGTTCCGCCTGTACCGCCAGTTCGCCGACCGCATCATGGTGGGCTTCGGCATTGGTACCTGGCTGACCAACGATGTCGGCATCAAGCCGCTGAACATCGTGATGAAGCTGATCCGCCTGAATGGGCAATCGGTCGCCAAGCTGTCCGATTCGCCGGGCAAGACCTTGTGCAAGGACGAGACTTTCCTGGCCTACCTGCGGCAGGTGTTCAACCATCAGGCGTCCTGAGGACGGAAGCGCAGGCGGTAGTCGCCCGGCGTTACGCCGAGGCGGCGCACAAAGGCCCGCCTTAAGCTGTTCTGGTCGTGGAAGCCGCTGCGTGCCGCTATCCGCTTGAGCGGGTTGGCGGTTTCCTCCAGCAAGCGCCGCGCTGTGTCGAGCCGCGCGGCTTCGACAAAATCAGCCGGGGTTTCACCAGTATCGCTCTTGAATGCGCGCGAGAAGTTGCGCACGCTCATGCCCGCTTGTGCAGCCAGCTGGTCCACGGTCAGATCCTCGTCCAGGTTTTTCAGCACCCATTCCTGCACTTGCCGGATCGGGTCGCGTTGCGCGGTTTGCGCGGCCAGGTGGGCGCTGAATTGCGACTGGCCACCAGGGCGCTTGATGAACATTACCAGTTCGCGCGCCACGGCCAGCGCCACGTCGCGGCCAAGGTCTTCTTCGACCAGGGCCAGCGCCAGGTCCATGCCGGCCGTCACGCCGGCCGAGGTATAGAGGTTCCCGTCGCGCAGGTAGATCTGGTCGTGCTCGACCTGCACCTGTTCGAAGCGCCGCGCCAGCGAGGCCGAAAGATTCCAGTGGGTGGTGACGCGGCGGCCGTGCAGCAGGCCGGCGTGCGCCAGCAGCCAGGCGCCGGAGCATACGGAGCCGATGCGGCGCACCGCGGCCGCTTGCCGCTGCAGCCATTGCATCAGGCGCGCGTTGCCGGTGACGTCCTGTACGGCGTGGCTGCCGGTGACAAGCAGGGTGTCGACCACGCGGTCCAGCGTATCGATGGTGGCCGTCGGCTGGAACAACATGCCGTTGTCTGCGCGAACCGGGCCTTCCTCCAGCGCGACCAGGTCGAACTGGTAAGCGCCTGGCTTGCCCGACTGCCGGGACGCTTCGTGGAAGACATCCATCGGCCCGGCCACGTCGAGCAATTGCACGCCAGGGAAAACGAGTAAAGCGATACGCATGGTTAGCCTGCCAGGAGTTTGCCGGTGTACAGCGAATATAAGGTACGCAGCAGCAGCGCGGCAATCGTCACGGTCAGGAAGGCAAGCAGCACGCCGGCCAGCACCACCACGCCAGCGCTATCGGCCACGGCGGCATATTTGATCGCAGCGTTCACCAGCGCAGCGATCGGGAAGCTGATAGCCCACCAGGCAGGGCCGAAGGGTACCGAACGACGGAACACGCGCGGAGCCAGCACCAGGAACATGAACAGGCCAAAGTAGAACAGCATGGCGGCGAACATGTCGACGTGCTGCGTGACATTGACGTAAGCCAGGAAGCCGACTTCGAACGGCGCGATCATCACCATCAGCGATGGCAGCATGCCGGCCGGCAGCGGGTCGCCGTGCACCAGGCGGCTGAAGATCATCACGTAGAAGACGATGGCGATGGCCGTGCCGATGCCAAGCGCGATCATGTTCATTTCATGGCCCCAGGCGCCGCCGGTGACGGCGATATCGAGCGAAGCCACGCCGGGAATCAGCCAGGCCGGCACTACATTGGCCGGCGTGATATTCCCTTGCAGGACGCGTGACACCACCACATAACCCAGCACCAGCGTGGCGACCGAACCGACAGTCCACACCAGTTTCTGGAGCTGCCCGCTCCAGGGCGCCACAACGCTTGAAAGCAGCAGCACAGCGATGGCAATCGTGCCGAAGAAGTTGCTCGCCACCGGGTGCGAGAATTCGGCCTTCACAGCATCAGGGAACGCAGCCAGTTTCGACAGGTAGCCCACGGCCAGCACCGCAAACACCAGCAGCGACAGGATGCCGACGCCATCGGCGATCAGCGTGCTGCTGCCGAACAGGTGGGCGGCGCCGCGCCAAGCCAGGGCCAGGCCGGCGATGCCCATGACGGAGCCAAACAGGTTGACGGGGAGGTTTTTGACCGAGGCGCTGCCGGCGGGCAGGGCGGCGATGGTAGTGGTTTGCATGATTTTCATCCGATGGATTTGCGATGAATCCATTATCGGACGGCAAGCTTTTGGCCGATAGTGTGTGCATGCATCATTTTCGGCCAACCCTGCGCCACCCTCGGCCAAGGCCATTCCTTTCGGGGTGCGCCGGCCCGACAATGGCCGTCCCCAAACAAGTTGCATCTTTACAACCCCAGCCCACTTGCTTAGTTGTATATTGAATAATTATTTCTTGGCAATGGGGACTTTTATGTGGAAGTCGCAATTTGCTGCATTGAGTTTGGCGCTGCTGGCCAGTGACGCGATAGCGCAACAATTACTGGCGAAAGAGGAAATTCTGCAGATGAAGAGCGGAACTAATTTCACGCTGAATAATTTGGAGAATGGGCAGACACAAAGCTTCAAGAAATCGCAGTTGAGTGGGCCGCCTCACGTAATTTTGCAAGATCTGGAGGGCAACGTTGTCATGGATTCGAAACTTTCCGTGAGCCCAATGATGAAATCTGGACTGGATAAGCTTCATTCACGGCCAGAAACTATGCAAGTAGTTTCGCCGGACGGAATCATCAGATTAAACGAACAGCAGCCACGTGACGGGCTCATTTCTGCATTTTGTGACCAAGCCGACCAAACCTGCAGGGATGCAATCAAAGCATACGGCACAAGGGCAAAAGAATATGCCTCTGCCATTTCACAAGAGTGCAAGCAGGCAAAAGTCGCGTTAGCAAAAAATGATGCGATGACTAATGGTGATGCTGACAGAATCGATACCAATGACCTCGCATTGGTGCGTACTTACTATGAGAAGTGTACCAGCCATGTTTTTCCAAGCGAAATGCGACAGCGAATTGGCGTCATTGTCGATCTGGGCGAGTCGTTGGGCGATGGTCATTCAGGGATCGTCATCAATAGCAAGACTTATCTGCCAATAGGCATGGCTGTACAACTGGCGCCAGACCGAATTTATACGGCAAGGCATGTGATTTTTCGTTGGGCATCTGATGATGGCGCGCTGCAAAGTAAACGACAAATCAGCAGTCTGGTCTTCATTCCCATGAACGCACCGCAGCGTGTCATAAGTCTGATGAGCGAGCTCGGCTCAGCAGAGGATAATCGAGATGACGGCCTGGTGGCCTTTGACCAAGTTATGTTGAAGCTTCAACAGCCGTATAACCCAGGTGGGTTATGGCCAATTGTTCGCGATGAGCGCTCCAAAGTGAGTAGCGAACCTCCAGAAGTAATATTGGCTGGCTTTCACGCCCCGTTTGCTCGAGCGCTTGCAGCGCCATCGTCGAAGCCAGCAGCCATTAAGTTGGCCGACTGGCCGCAATATGTCCGATTTGATTCCTCACTTTCTTGTCGCATCGTCACCAAGAGTGTGGATGGATGCATGATTCATGCGTGCGACACGATTGGCGGCGTCAGCGGAAGCCCAATTTTCCTGGCCAGACTTGAAAGTGGCAGGCCGGTCGTCGTAGGTGTGCATCATGGTACTGCATTCAATACCCAGCACCGCGCTTGCGCCGCTGGAAATACTGGAGTCGTGTTCAATATGGGGGCGATTCCACTCAAAACGGCAATCCAAAACTAAAGGGAATATATGAAAAAAATACTGTGTTTCGCGATGTTGACGGGAGCCTTGTCGTCCGTTGCTCTCGCTGCAGATGAGAAAAAGGAAGTTTCGGCCACCGCAGCGCCACAATTCCCTCGCGCCGATCCGCCCCTGTTCATCGACGTCAGCAACAAATGCCCGGTTACGAAATCCGGGCAGGACGACTCGCCTATGCTGTTGATCGCAGGCGCTCTCCTTAAACCGCTGGTCGATACCGTTGTGCCTGCGGCGACGGGGTGGTTGTATGACAAGGGCGTTCAGGCTCTCGCGAAACACAACGAGAAAAAGACTTCATCTTCTACCGCAGTACAGACTACGATGTTGTACTCGCCAGATGCCAAGAAATTCAGCTTCGGTTGCATCACGTTGATACGTGCCCCTCATGGCAGGGCGGAAAGCGATAATTATTTGAAATTGTCGAAAGATCTCAATGCGAAATTGAGTGCTGACAGCCCTTGGCATGCAATCGACAAGGACAGTGCGATTGGTAAGCTGAATCTCGCGCGCGTGCCTGATTTTTATATGGAGTTGACACTCGGTTCCGAAAAATCTTCCCCTGCACCAGTTGCTCCAGCTGCAGCAAAGAAAACTCCCCCGCCTGAAGCTAAGCAGCCACGTACCTTATATCGTACGTTGCGCCCGGGCCGTTTGGATTACTTCAACACGGGGGCGGAAGATGGCAAGCGCAAACATGTCAGCGTTGAATTGCACATGGATATTATGGAAGCCAATGGGGAATGGAAGCCCTTTTACGCGAAGACGTATGATCTTGGGATGCTAAGCGTCAACAGCGAGAATGTAGATTTGCAATCTCAAGGTAAAGATACATTCCTGCCTCCGTTGCCTCGTACTACTGCGGACGGCTATATCGATCCGATTCCTTTGCGTATTACTGCCGTGTTGACCGAAACCGAAGATAACCTGGATCTAGGACGCGCTATCGAGACTGCCCTTAAAGAAGATCAGCACCGTAAAGCAGTGGTTGATGCAGCGTCTACATCAATCGGCGACGCAATTAAGGATGCTATTGACAAGAAAACTGGTACAGCGTCGACTCCCGCCAAATAATTCGCCAAAGGCCTTGCGTTGGGCCCAACTTCGATGCATGGATTAATTGGTGCGAAATTGGTCTGCGTGGCGCCTTTGGTTGTCACGCTTCCTGCGCGCCGAAGCGGGACATGATGCGGTCGGCCTGTTCGCGCTGGGCGTCGTCGTCGACGTCGACCGACAGCAGGGCGGCAGGGCGGTCCGGCTTGTCGGTGTTGTCGACATCGTCCGGCGTGAGCGAATCCATGATGTTCTGCACCGCCGAAGCAGTGGTGCTCAATGGGCGTGCTTCGTGCAGGTTCAGTTGTACGGCCGAATTGGCAAAGCCTTCGGCCAGCAGGGCGCTGCGTGCGCCTTCGGCATCAGCGATCTGGCGGAAATTTCGGTAAATGGTGCTTGGCATGATTAGTCTCCTGTTTGGCGGGATTGTCGCGTAAGGCGCTGCGACGTGGCGCGCGCTTACTTCGCCTGCGACTTGCGTGACGACCAGTGCAAATGGACGATCTGCCAGCCGTCGCCCGCTTTTTCCAGCACGGCGGTTTCCAGCCCGAACAGGTGAATCTCGGCATCCTTGTAGCTGCCGGTGGTTTCCGTCTCGCGCATGACGATTGCGGTCGCGCCATCGCGGCGTTCTTCATGGCGCAGCAGGCGCGATTTTGTCGTGCGCAGGAAGTCGATATCGCTGTCGAGATGGTGCGCGGCATATTCGTCGCGGCTATTTTCGGTATAGCCCGATTCGAATATCTTCACCTTGGGGCTGAGCAGGGCAAGCGCCGCATCGCGCTTGCCTTCGGCCAGCGCGCGCTGGAAAGCGTCCATCGTCTCGGCCGGCGTGGCGGCCAATGCTGGCAGGCTGGCCGCAGCCAGCAGCAGGCAGGCGAGGATTCGCATCAGAATCCGGCGACGACGTTGCTGGTGTGTTCGACGCGCGGGGTGTTGGCGAAGTATTGGCCAACCATGCCGCGCCACGCCTGGAAGTCTTCGCTGCCGCGGAAGTCGACGGTGTGGTTCTCCAGCGTTTCCCACACGATGACCAGCATATAGGTGTTGGCGCGCTCGATCACGCGCTCCAGCCGCATCGACTTGCAGCCTTTGGCGCGCTGGAACAGCGGCACGGCTTTCTGCACCGCTGCTTCAAACTCGGCGCCCTGGCCATCCTTGATCTCAAATTCCGCCAGCTCGTAAATCATCGGGACATTCCTTTCGCAAAGTAATGTCCCGATTGTGCCTCAGATGGATCAGAAGCGGTAGCGGGCCGTTACGCGGAAATTGCGCGGCGCGCCCGGCAGGTTAAGCAGCTTGCTTGACCCGTGGCCGGAAACGATGTACTCGCGGTCGAACAGGTTGTTCACGTTCAGCTGCACGTCGTACGACGCGGTGCGGTAAGCCACCATGGCATCGACCACGGTGTAGCCGGGCAGGGTGGTGGTGTTGCCCGGGTTGGCAAAGCGGTCGCCCTGGTAGTTCACGCCGGCGCCGGTGAACCATCCGCCGCCCAGTGCCTTGTTCAGCCACAGGTTGGCGCTGCGCTTGGGCGTCAGCGTTGGCTGCTTGCCTTGTACGTTCTGGCCGTCGTCGCGGGCGATGGACTTGATGATTTCCGCATCCAGCAGCGCCAGGCCGGAAGCCACTTGCCAGCCCTGGCCCAGTTCACCGGTGAAGGTCAGCTCAAGGCCGTCGGTACGCTGGGTGCCGACCGGCATGACGACGTTGGTGATTGGATCGGTGGCCTTGATGCCGGTGCGCTGCAGGCGGAACAGCGATGCGCCAACAGTCGCCTGGCCATCGAACAGGTCGATCTTGGCGCCCACTTCCTTGTTGGTGGTTTCTTCCGGTTCGATGGCTGCGTTGTTGGCGGCCAGCGCGAAGGTTTCACCCGAAGGCTGGAAGGACTTGCTGAACGAAGCGTAGTAGGAAACGCTGCCGCTTGGCTGGTACACCAGGCCCGCGCGCGGGCTCCAGGCGCGGTCGGTGCGCTCCAGGTCTTTCTGGCCTGCGCGGCGTTCGCGTGTCTCCTGGCTGAAGTCATCGTAGCGGACGCCGGCCAGCAGCTTCCACTGCGGCGTGAGCGTCGCCAGGTCTTGCACGTAGACGCTCTTGTTCTTCATGATGCCGAGGTTGTCCGTGCCCGGAGCGACGTTGGCTTCCAGTTGCAGCACCGGCAGCACCGGGTTGAACAGGTTGACCGTGGCGACATTGGTCTTGGAGCGGTTGACCTGGTCCTTGTCCTGCTTGCCGATCTCCACACCGTACAGTAACTGGTGCTGCATGCCGAAGAATTCTGCGCGCTGGGTCAACTCGGTCTGGTTGAAGTAGCCGTCTTCTTCGCGGCGCACATTGCCGTGGGTGAGGGAGGCGGTTTGCGCCGCTTCATTAACGCTGCCGACCAGGGTGTTATTGCGGTTCAGCGAATAGTCGTAGCGGCGGAAAGCGTTGCGCAGCGACCAGTTGGCGTTGAGGCGGTGGTCCAGCACGACGGCCAGCGATTTCACGCGCGCCTGGCTGAAGTCCGTGTCGCGTGCATTGGCGGCGCCGTAGTAGGTGCCAGGTTCCACGTCGACCGGCAAGCCCTTGTAGGAAGGGATGCCGAAGTCGGTCAGGCGGCGGTCGGACAGGTATTCACCCTGCAGCAGCAGGGAGGTATCGGCGCTCAGCTTCCACAGCAGGGACGGCGACAGTGCTTCACGCTTGAGGAATTGCTGGTCGCGGTAGCTGTCCGAATCTTCCTTGGCGCCGGTGACGCGGAAAGCGACGCCACTGTCCTTCAGGTTGCGCGCCACGTCGAACTCGCCGCGCTTCTTGCTCCAGCTGCCGAAGGTCACGCTGGCTTCCGTGCGGTCGATGCCAGGCTTCTTGGTGATGCGGTTGATCATGCCACCCGAAGAACCGCGGCCATACAGCACGGAGGCCGGGCCCTTGATCACTTCAATCTGTTCGACATTGGACAGGTCGCGGAAATACAGCGCGTCGTCGCGCATGCCATCGATGAACTGGTCGGCGATCGCTGTGAAGCCGCGGATGGTCACCTGGTCGCGCTGGCCGTCGCCGTGCGACAGGCCGACGCCCGGGATACCCTTCATAGCATCCTCCATCGAGCTCACGCCTTTGTCGCGCAGCAGTTCCTGCGGCACCACGTTCACAGTTTGCGGAATGTCGCGCAGCGGCGCGTCGATCTTGGTGGCGCTGGTGGCCGTGCCCGGGTTGTAGGCAGCTTCGCGGCCGGCGGTGACGGTGACGGAGGGGAGGGTGGCTTCTTCGGCGAATACGGCGAAATGCGGCAACGCCAGCGCAATGGCAAGCGCCAGCGGGGACTTGTTCAACGACATGCTATTTCCTAAGTGGCTGCGTAATGAGAATTGTTATCATTCTCAATTGTGCGCCACCCAGGAAATTTGTTCAACAGTAAATCTTGTACTGGATTAAGAATTAGCGTTCGCTGCGGCGGACGGTATCGGGGCCGGTTTGCCGCGCGTCGCCTTGCCGATATTGCGGACCGGTCTGGAAACCGTGCTCGCGTTCGTCCTCATCGACACAGCCGGATAGCAGGTCGTCGGTACGGCCGGCCGTGTCGGCCGATTGCTGGTTGCCTTGCTGGGATTGCGACAGGTTGCGGCGGCCAGTGCAGCCGTCGCCCATGGTCGCAATGCTGCTGGTGCCATCGTGGGTTTGCTGCGCCAGGCTGCGTCCCTTGTTGAGTGTGGACATGATTGCCTCCTTGTAGCTAGGGCCAAAGTTCATTGTAGGCCTGCGGGGAGGAATCTCCTAGTTCTCGGTGTACTTGCGGAGCAGCAGGTTGAAGCGTTTGTTGCCCTCGGTGCCCATCCAGTTCCAGAGCGTATCGACGTCGTGGCGGTGGGCCTCGTAATAGGCGGTATTGGTTGCGATCCAGTTAAAGGATTTGAGCACGGGTTTCTCCAACCGGACCAGTTGGCCCTTGTAGCGGTCGGCCACATACTTGTCGAGGTCCGTCGCGGTGAGCATCGGCACCACAAAGGCATCGATGCGGCCAAGCTGGAGCTTTTCAAAATTGCTCGGGACAGTGGGGGCGCCCTGGTCGATGACGGCGCCGGCCTTCTCCAGCCGCACCGCATAGGACGAGCCAAACATCACGCCCACCCGTTTGCCGCGCACCATTTCCAACGGGTCGAGGTCGCGCGGATAGCCATCTTTGGCGCGCACGAAGGCGGCCACGACCAGGGTGGTGGCGCGCTTGGTGTCTGGCTTGCCCTGTGCATCGCGCGGGATCACGATGCCCGGCTGACCGACGGCAGTGATGTCGACCGGCACGAAGTCCACGGCGCCGCTGATGAGCGAGCTGCGCAAGCGCATCACCGGCAGTCGCACCAGCTCGATCGCACAGCCACCGCTGGCGGCAAACTCGCGGATCCAATCAACGTTGGCGCCGGGCGGATTGGGCACGGTGGGGCCATTGCCCAGCCAATATGGGGGGCGGTGCTGGTCGGGGTAGGCGTAACGGATCGTGCCGCAGGCGGCATGCACGGTGTTGGCAGCGAATGCGAGGAGAGCAGCCGCAATGAAAGCTATGCATTTCATACTGCTACTATTCTAAGCCAACAGTACAGCGGCAGGCTGGGCAGAGTAGAATCTTATGGAAGGAGGCGACTATGGAAACCACTATGCGCCCGATCCATCCGGGCGAAGTCTTGCTGGAAGAATTCATGGACCCAATGGGGCTGACCGCGAGCACGCTGGCAGGCGTGCTGCACCTGGAACCCGGCTACCTGACTGGCATCGTGCGGCAGGAGCGCAGCATTTCGCCCGCCACCGCCCAGCAACTGGCCAGCTATTTCGACACCACGCCGGAGTTCTGGCTCAACCTGCAAACCACCTATGACACGCGCCGGGCCTTGCTGAAAGGGCGGCGCGCGCTAAAACGCACGCTGCATTGAATCGCCGCGGCGGTCGCTGGAGTGCCAGGGCAGGGATGCGACCGAGCGAACTTGCGTCGGGAAGCGCTCGGCGAAGGAGCGGATCAGCATGTGCTCCACGCCGCACAGGGCAAGGTATGTATATGCTGCGCCCTGGTCGAAAGCCAGGGCTGTACGCACTGCCATGTCAAAACGTTCGGCAGTGCCGCTGTCGTTGCGTCGTTCCTGGTGACTTCGTTTTTCCACGCTGCCTCCTCGACCAAGCGCTTAGGCTATTGTGCGCGAGTTGGTGTGGTCTGTGCGTCAGTCCACATCGTGCAGCCAATAACCCTTCATGCCGGGATCAAGTTTGACTGCGGCGATGCCGACCAGCAGGCCTATGGCGCTTGCGATGAGTGCAGGTGTGGCCGACGTTTGCCAAAATGCGATGACAGGTAACCCAAAAGAGCCAGCAGCGGCAAGTATGGTCGCTATCGACAAAAAGAATGGCTTGCGTTGCGGCGAAGGAGCGTTGTGGACCGTTTTCGCTTCTCTCTCCTCCATGCAAATGATTGCTTCTTCAAGGAGCTTTGCCTCGTTCTCCGAAATGCTGACATTGGAGCGATTCGTCGCGAATCGGTCACGTAGCTTCATCAGGATGTATTGCCGATTTTCAGTATCGTTCTCGGTCATGTTTAAGCTCCCTCTTGTGCGAAATAGCCTAAAGTTAGTACTCCAATGACCAAGAGGCTTGCGAAGACCTTGAGCGGCTGTCGAGGTTGCCAGCCTGAAGCTTGCCCGCGTTGATTCATTGCAGCCAGCAATAGCATTAGACAAAATCCTGCACCAATCATACACCCCCATGTTAGGAGTGAACGTTCGGCCCTTCCGACCGCACTTCTGATAGAAGCCTGAGGTGCAATGATTAATGCACCGTAAAGCCAACCTAGCGGATCAACCGCTTCACGCCAAGCAAATGCCGGTTTCCAAGACCCTCTCGCTATGGCGATCAACAGGCCCCATAGGCTATAAAGGACGCCAGCGCCGAAAATTGGGAGCAGCCCTTCGAAGATGAGCCATTTCATCGGACCGTCGAGTGCCATTGTGGTATCCCTGGTCTGCAGTAGACCCAGGATACGCGTGAGTCAATCGGTTCGATTGAGCTTGCTCAATGGCTGGTGGCTTCAGCCTAAGTCGCGGGCGTCGACGTAAGCCCACGCAACAGTTCCGGATGCCAGCGTGACGCCGTGCCGACGATACGCTGCCACCTTGTACGAGTCCGCTTGTCGTAGCTCCTCAGGTGTGACAAGGAGTACCGAACCCGTGACAGCATCCTCCTCGTTGCGACTGCGCGAAATGATCGGATGGTGCGTCTTGCCGCTCGTCGCAACCACGGCAGGATCATCGATCTCCTGCAGCCCGAGCTTATACCCGTTCAACTTGTCCGCCATGCCTTCAAGCTTGCGCCCAAACGTCGCAAGCTGAACGTCTTCCTGTTGCAGCGTCCCATAAGAAAACAGCCTCTCAAACTTTTCCATCTCGCCTCCGATGCAAACATTGAATTGTTTTAATGATAATGTAACGCGGCTGTCCACCATTCAAACACCAATACCGGAGCAAAGAATGCGACAAGATTTCCAGCCACGTTTCCGATCATTCCTGCGCGTGTTCAGCGGCCTGCTGCTGATGGCCTCCGCAGGCTTCGCAGCCGCAGAACCATGCCGCAAGATCAGCACAGAAGCCGAACTTTCCAGCTACGCCCAAACACAGGGAACCCAGGCCACAGTAGCCAGGGACATCTGCTATGCCGAGGGCACAGCGTGGGAGGAGAAGTCGCTAGCCGGTGCTTACGACGTTACGCTGGACCAGCGCTTCGACTTCTATCGACCTGCTTCACTGCCTGCATCGCAAAGGCTGCCCTTGATCATCTGGGCGCATCCGAACGGCATGACCGATAACCTGCCGCAGCAGGGCGACCTTTATGCCAAGCTGGTGACGCCCGCGCTGGCGCTGGGCTTCGCGTTCATGTCGGTCGAATTCCGCCACCCGGTTGCGAGCCAGAGGTATGGCCAGCCGCCCAATCTCGATATCCCCAATACGGACATCGCACGCGCGGTGCAATGGGCGCGGCACCGCTCCGGCATGCTCGGCATTGATGGCATGAATATTTTCATCGTCGGCCAATCACGCGGCACGCTTGGGCTGATGAACGCGTTGTCGAAGAACCTGGCCGATGACCAGAGCCCGTTCCCGTACCAGACCAAGTCTTCGCGTGTCAGGGCCGTGTATGCGGTGCAGGCGCAAACGAGCTACGAGAAAGACCAGGTCAAGGAGACCTTTATCCACCCGGACAGTTGGCCGGCATTCGATGAGCTCTACGCAAACTTCCACCAGCCGGGTAGTGCGATCAACGAAATCTCCACCGACGACCCACCCATCGCGATGCGATATGAGCGCATGCCGACTGACCAGTCGCTGCAGACAGTCGTGCCCCTTCATCTACCTGCGCAGAACGGCAGCTGTGCTTATCCGGAGGGATGCTTCGACTTCCATCATCCGAACTTCGGCTTGAAACTGCACTTGGCATTCAAGGCGCTCTCACCAACCCAGCCGGCTTCGAAATTCGACATCGCGTACAACGTGCCGACCGGGTATCTCTACGTTGACCAAGCGACCAACCGCCCCTATGCCTGCTTCTTCGCGAAGAACCTGACGCTGGAAGGTCGTGCGAATCTGAGCGCTTATGCAGTTGAGGCATGCGGACTGTAAGCGGAATTCTGCGAGGGAAAACGACAAATCACCCTGAAAATGCGAGGGAAAACGACAAATCCGTCTAGATGAGCTGGAAAATGCGAAGGAAAACGGCAAGTCAAGCAATTCTATGAGCGAAAACGACATACCGCTAGAATTGGTGTGCGCCAAAAAACTGGGGCTCCAAGCTTGGCTTGGAGCCCCAGTTTTTGTTCGGTTGGTGGAGACGGCGGGAATCGAACCCGCGTCCGCAAGCACTCTACAGACAGTTCTACATACTTAGCACTATCATTTAATTTAACCTGTACGGCACGGATGTGCACGTTCCGGACAAGCGATTCACCTTAGATTTAGAGCTACTCGAAGTGAACCCTCGTAGCTCGATCCCTTCTAAATGACCCAACACGGCCTTGCGGCCACACCCGAAGGGCGAGGTGTTGTCGGGCAGGTCAGCGATTAAGCTGCCAGTGCGTACGAGTTATCGTTTGCAGTTAGTTTGTTTCTGGATGTATTTACGAGGTGACCAGCCCTCGGTATGCCCTGTTCTGCTTTGCAACCCACGTCGAAACCAGGTCGTCCCCACAGAAGGAAGCTCTATTTTACATGAATCTTTTCCGCCGCGTCACTCTTCGAGCGAAACCAGCGGGCGGGCATCCTCGGGCAGGCGATTGGCGTGGATCTCGCCGCCGGGGCCGAAGGTGAATTCGACCAGGTGGCGGCGCGAGACTGGCACGTTGGCGGACTTCAGGTCGTGGAAGCTGTCGGCTTCCTTGAAGCCGAGGTCGACGGTCAGGCTCTGCAGCTGGTAAGTCTCGACCAACTGCTCCACGCGGTTGCGCCGGTTGTTGCTTTCGATAGTACCGTGGTGGGCAGGTTTTTCGCCTTCGAAGTAGCGGATCAGCGCGCCTTCCATGACTTCGACGTGCGAGCGGGTGGTGGCTTCGCCGAGCGGGTCCTGGGTTGCGGTTTCCACTTTCACATCCATGCGCTTGATCAGCAGGAAGGTGTCGCGCGCGCCGTCATTTTCTTCCACGATGCGGTTGACGGACGGCAGGCGGCCCTTGGCCAGGCGCGATTGCTGATCGCGCGTGATGCCGACGTATTCCACCGTGCTTTCGTACTTCAGGTCGTTCGGGAATTTCTGCAGCAGGTCGTGCGCGGAATAGCATTCCGTCAGCGCGCCCCAGTTCAGCGTGATGTATTTGTCGTGCAAGGTGACGATCGGCTTTTTGAAGGTCGCTTCAAACGGCACTTCCAGCTCGATCGTGAGCGATTCCTTGCGGTTGTCGGTGCCGGCCAGCAGCGGCACAGTCAGTTTCAGGCCGAAGAAGCCCCAGCTCGTGCCTTTCTTGATGTCGAAGCGCAGGCGCGGGCGGGAGACGACGAAGAACAGCAGCTGCTTTTCCATGGTCGCGTCGAGCGCGAACTGCATGCGGCGCTGGTAGCGGCCGATCGGGGCGCGGAAGTCGGGCTCGAGCGGGTCGTTGACCAGCAGGTCGTACCAGTAGAAGCGGCTCTCGGCAACGGAGGCATCCCAGACCTGCGGCGCGCTGCTGCGCGGTGGGAGCGCCGTCTCGATGTTGTCGTCCCCGTCCATAAAATCTCCAGTTGCCTTTTTCTGTAATCGCTACTGACTATAGTATAGAAATTTATTGCCGTTGGGCAAGTGATAACGTAGTTTCTAGGCTGCCAACGGTGTCGGGGATGGTACGGTTGCGCGAATCAGGGCCAGCAAGTCGGCCGGTGAGGCCAGCAGGTGGTCGGCGCCCCAGGCTGCGGGTTCGACCGCGCCGCAATAGCCCCACTGACAGGCGACGGTGCGCATTCCGGCGGCATGGCCGGCCTGGATGTCGCGCAGGTCGTCGCCGACGTACCAGCATTCTTCCGGCGCCAGGCCAAGGCGGGAAGCGGCTTCCAGCAATGGGGCGGGGTGCGGCTTTGCGTGGGGAGTCGTGTCGCCGGAGACCACGCAGCTTGCCAGTTCCAGGCCGATTTGCGGCACCAGCGGGTCGGTGAAGCGGGCTGGCTTGTTGGTGACGATGCCCCAGCGCAGCCCGGCTTCGGCAATCCCGGCCAGCAGTTCGTGAATGCCGTCGAACAGGGTGCTGTACACTACCATCGCCGCTTCGTAATTGGTGAAGAAGCCGTCGCGCAGTTCTTCAAAGCCTTCGTCCTGCGGCTTGAGGCCGAAGGATACGCCGATCATGCCGCGGGCGCCGTGCGATGCCTGTGGGCGCAGCACCTCGTACGGCGTCGGCTCCAGCCCGCGCACGGTGCGCAGCAGGTTGATTGCGGCGGCCAGGTCGGGCGCGGTGTCGGCCAGGGTGCCATCCAGGTCAAACAAGATGGCGCGCGGGGCTGGGAACAGGCTCATGGTAGGGAAGGGGCTTTCGAAACAGGCGGCGCGCAGGCCGCCTGGCTTTATGCGGGGCGGGTGCAGGCCACCAGGTAATTAACGCTGGTGTCGTTGTTCAGGGAGTAGACCTTGGTGAGCGGATTGTAGCCCATGCCCTTCAAGGCATCTACTTGCAGTCCAGCAGTGCGCACATATTGCGACAGTTCGGCTGGAGTGATGAACTTTTCATAATCGTGCGTGCCCTTGGGGAGCATGCGCAGCAGGTATTCGGCGCCGATCACCGCGAACAGGTAGGCCTTGGGGTTGCGGTTCAGGGTGGAGAAGAAGACGTGGCCGCCCGGCTTTACCAGGGCGGCTGCTGCGCGCACGATGGCGCCCGGGTCGGGCACGTGTTCGAGCATTTCCATGCAGGTGACCACGTCGTATTGGCCTGCTTCCTGGGCTGCCATTTCTTCGGCGGCGATCAGCTTGTAGCGTACCGGTACGCCGGATTCCAGGCTGTGCAGGTCGGCTACTTTGAGGGCTTTTTCGGACAGGTCGATGCCGGTCACCTTGGCGCCTTTGCGGGCCATGGACTCGGACAGGATGCCTCCGCCGCAGCCGATGTCGATCACGTTCTTCCCGGCCAGCGGGGCGCGGGCGTTGATCCATTCCAGGCGCAGCGGATTGATCTCGTGCAGGGGTTTGAATTCGGACGTGGGGTCCCACCAGTGATGGGCCAGCTCGCTGAATTTTTGCAGTTCTAATGGGTCGGCGTTCATAGGGCGGATGATACTTTAGATTCTTCTGGTGCCCAAGCACAAAACCGGTGAATCTGGGGCTGACCCAAGGGTCAGACCCAGGTTTACCGGTTCAAAAAAAAGCCCCGCTCAGGGCGGGGCTGCAATAGCGCTTTAGCGCCGGGAATTACTTCTTGGTGCCAACAACCTCGATTTCCACGCGGCGGTTCTTGGCGCGGCCTTCGGCGGTCGTGTTGTCCGCGATTGGCTGCTTCTCGCCCTTGCCTTCGGTGTACACGCGGTTGGCTTCAACGCCCTTGCTCAGCAGGTATGCCTTGACGGCTTCAGCGCGGCGCAGCGACAGCTTGTCGTTGTACTGGTCGGTGCCCATGGAGTCGGTGTGGCCGACGCCGATGATCACTTCCAGGTTGATGCCGTCCAGCTTGCCAGCCAGTTCGTCCAGCTTTTCTTTCGCTTCTGGCTTCAGCACGGCCTTGTCGTAGTCGAAGAAGGCGTCGGCTGCGAAGGAAACTTTCTCAGCGGTCGGTACTGCGGTCGGGGCTGTCGGGGTTGCAACTGGCGGTACGGCCACTGGCGGCTGCTCTGGTGCTGGTGGTGGAGGTGGCAGCACGCACTTGCCATCCTTCAGCTCTTCCGGTGGGGTGCAGAGCGGCAGGTCGCAACCTGGCACGGCATCGGCCGGAGTCCAGTAGCCGGTGCGCCAGCACAGGCCGAACGGATTGCGGGCGATGACGCCGCGGGCATCCTGCACATAGGCGCTCTTTGGCGTCGCGGCCTTGATGTCCTGGGTTACTGGTGCGAACGGAGGAGCGGTTGGCTTGTCTTGTGCTAGCACAGGGCCGGCCAGAACGGAAGACGCAGCAAACACGGTGGCGAGGATTTTCTTCATATTGGTCTTTTCCTTAAACGGGGTGTCACGCAAATAAAACTAGCTTTTTCATTAGTTTCTCGACCATTTTGCCATATTTTGCAAAACCGCATCAAAACTGGGGGAAAAGGGCAGTTTCGCGTATCTGACCAAAATGTTGTTTTGTTGCAACGCAGCGGTCATAATAAGGTGCATTTGTGTCAACCAGATGACTTTCGTCCGGCCGCCTTGGCGCCATGCTAAAATCGCAGGCTTGTACGCCTGGACACTATAGATCGACCCGCCAATGGATCAATTCGCAAAAGAAACAATCCCAATTTCCCTCGAAGAAGAGATGCGCAAGAGCTACCTCGATTACGCCATGAGCGTGATCGTTGGCCGAGCTCTGCCGGACGCTCGTGACGGTCTGAAGCCAGTACACCGCCGCGTCCTGTTCGGGATGCACGAACTGAACAACGTGTGGAACCGTCCTTACGTGAAATGCGCCCGTGTCGTCGGTGAAGTCATGGGTAAGTACCACCCGCACGGCGACGCGTCGATTTACGACACGCTGGTGCGTATGGCGCAGGACTTCTCCCTGCGCTACATGCTGGTCGACGGCCAGGGTAACTTCGGTTCCATCGACGGCGACAACGCTGCGGCGATGCGTTATACCGAGTGCCGCCTGGACAAGATTTCGCAGGAACTGCTGGCCGACATCGACAAGGAAACCGTCGATTTCGCGCCCAACTATGACGGCAAGGAGAAAGAGCCTACCGTCCTGCCGACCAAGATTCCTAACCTGCTGATCAACGGTTCCTCCGGTATTGCAGTGGGTATGGCGACCAATATCCCGCCGCACAACCTGACGGAAGTGATCAACGGCGCGCTGCACGTGCTGTCCAACCCGGATTGCTCGATCGATGAACTGATCGAGATCATCCCGGCGCCGGACTTCCCGACCGGCGGCACGATTTACGGCGTGTCCGGCGTGCGCGATGGTTACCGCACCGGCCGTGGCCGCGTGGTCATGCGCGCCAAGACCCACTTCGAGGAATACGGCAAGGAAGGCGGCCGCACCGCGATCATCGTGGACGAGCTGCCATACCAGGTCAACAAGAAGTCCCTGCTGGAGCGCATCGCCGAAAACGTGCGCGACAAGAAGCTGGAAGGCATTTCCGACATCCGCGACGAGTCCGACAAGTCGGGCATGCGCGTGGTGATCGAGCTGAAACGCGGTGAAGTGCCGGAAGTGGTGCTGAACAACCTGTACAAGCAGACCCAGTTGCAGGATACCTTCGGCATGAACATGGTCGCCCTGGTGGACGGCCAGCCGAAGCTGATGAACCTGAAGGACCTGCTGGCCACCTTCCTGTCGCACCGCCGCGAGGTGGTGACCCGCCGTACCGTATTCGAATTGCGCAAGGCGCGCGAACGCGGCCACGTGCTGGAAGGCCTGGCGGTTGCACTGGCCAACATCGACGATTTCATCGCCATCATCAAGGCGGCGCCGACGCCGCCGATCGCGAAACAGGAACTGATGGCGCGCGGCTGGGATTCGTCCATCGTGCGCGAAATGCTGAAGCGTACCGGCGAAGAAGGCCAGGGTGGTATCGAAGCCTTCCGTCCGGAGCACCTGCCGAAGCACTACGGCCTGCAGTCCGACGGCCTGTACAAGCTGTCCGACGAACAGGCAGGCGAAATCCTGCAGATGCGCCTGCAGCGCCTGACCGGCCTGGAACAGGACAAGATCGTCAACGAGTACAAGGACGTCATGGCCCTGATCGCCGACCTGCTGGACATCCTGTCCAAGCCTTCGCGCGTGACCGCCATCATCACCGACGAACTGAATGCCTCCAAGCTGGAGTTCGGCGAGAAAGATCCTCGCCGCTCGAACATCGAGAACAACGCGACCGATCTGGAAACCGAAGACCTGATCACGCCGCAGGACATGGTGGTGACCCTGTCGCACATGGGCTATATGAAGGCCCAGCCGCTGTCCGAATACCGCGCCCAGAAACGCGGCGGCCGCGGTAAGCAGGCAGCGGCAACCAAGGATGAAGACTGGATCGACCAGCTGTTCATCGCCAACACCCATGACTACATCCTGTGCTTCTCCAACCGCGGCCGCATGTACTGGCTGAAGGTGTGGGAAGTGCCGCAAGGCTCGCGCACTTCGCGCGGCAAGCCGATCGTGAACATGTTCCCGTTGCAGGATAACGAGAAGATCACCGTGGTGCTGCCGCTGTCCGGCGAAAACCGCACCTTCCCGGAAGACCACTACGTCTTCATGTCGACCAGCCTGGGTACCGTGAAGAAGACCCCGCTGAAGGACTTCTCCAATCCACGCAAGGCCGGCATCATCGCGGTCGACCTGGACGAAGGCGACTTCCTGATCGGTGCTGCGCTGACCGACGGCAAGCACGATGTGATGCTGTTCTCCGACGCCGGCAAGGCAGTGCGCTTCGACGAAAACGACGTGCGTCCGATGGGCCGTACTGCGCGCGGTGTGCGCGGCATGAACCTGGAAGAAGGCCAGAACGTGATCGCGCTGCTGGTGGCAGAGAACGAGCAGCAGTCGGTGCTGACCGCAACCGAGAACGGCTTCGGCAAGCGTACCCCGATCACCGAGTACACCCGCCACGGCCGCGGCACCAAGGGCATGATCGCGATCCAGACCTCCGAGCGCAACGGCAAGGTGGTGGCGGCCACCCTGGTGCAGGCAACCGACGAGATCATGCTGATCACGACCGGCGGTGTGCTGATCCGCACCCGGGTATCGGAGATCCGCGAGATGGGCCGCGCGACTCAGGGCGTGACCCTGATTGCGGTGGAGGATGGCACCAAGCTCTCGGGCTTGCAGCGGATCGTCGAGGCAGACGCCGACGAGCCTGAAGCGGAAGCCGAAAACGGCGACGCGGCCGAATAAGGCCGACCCGCAACGGGCCCCGTCTGAGTGATCAGGCCGGGCCCGTTAGTTTTTTCAACGACCAAATTCGAAAAACGGATAAGCAATGAAGAACATCGTCGTAGCCTTGATCGCTTCCCTCGCCCTGGTCCAGGGCGCATTGGCTGCCGACCCGGCGCCGGCCAATGCCGCCGCAGTGCGCGAACTGCTGGACGCAATGAACTACCGCACCATGTGGAAGGCATCGATGGAGCAGATGTCGAAGACCCTGCCAGGCATCATGCGCCAGCAGATCGAAGCCACGATTCAGGCCGACACCACCCTGACCGAGGCGCAGCGCAAGGAAAAGCTGCAGCAGCTGCAGGCGCAATTGCCGAAAATGACTGAAATACTGAACAGCGTTTTCACGGACCCGGGCCTGATGGCGGATATGGAAGCCGAAATGATCGCGCTGTACTCGCGCCATTTCACTGCCGACGAACTGAAACAGATCGCGGCTTACTACCGCACGCCGGTCGGCATGAAGAGCATGCAGTTGATGCCGCAAGTGATGGCTGAATCGATGGCGATTGGCCAGCGCGTGACCACGCCGCGCATTCAGAAGGCAATGGAGCAGTTCCGTTATAAATAAGGGAGCAAGCATGAAGAAGATCGCCTTTGCAGCTGCAGTATTCGCTTTCGCCGCCTCAGTCCATGCCGCCCCGGCAAGCGAAGCATCGGTCCGTGAGCTGATGGAAACGACTGGCGCCCGCGCCAACATGGCTATTTCGCTGCAAAACCTGGCGAAGACGCTTCCGCAGATCCTGCGCATGCGTGCGGAAACGATGGCGCGCAATAATCCCAAGCTCAGCGAGGAGCAGCGCAAGGCGGAACTGGCGACTGTGGAGCGCCGCATGCCGGCCATTACCATCGCGCTGCAAAAGGACCTGAACGATCCGAAACTGGTCGACGAGCTGTACAACCAGGTGGTGCCGCTGTACACGCGTCATTTCACGCAAGATGAAGTGAAGGCATTGACGGCTTTCTACCGCAGCCCGGCCGGCAAGAAATCGCTGGAAGTCATGCCTGTCCTGATGGGCGAAAGCGCACAGGCTGCACAAAAGCTGGTGCAGGAGCGCGCCAAGCGCATTGTCGAACAAACGAAGTGAGGAGTATCGAAGTGACGAACATCTACAATTTCTCCGCCGGCCCGGCCGTGCTGCCTAAGGAAGTGCTGCAACAGGCGGCCGCTGAAATGCTTGACTGGCAGGGTAGCGGGATGTCCGTCATGGAGATGAGCCACCGTGGTCCGGAGTTCATTTCGATCTATAGAGCGGCCGAGCGTGACCTGCGCGAGCTGCTGGCCGTGCCGGACAATTACAAGATCCTGTTCATGCAGGGCGGCGGCCTGTCGCAGAATGCCGTGCTGCCGATGAACCTGTGCGGCGGCGCCGACAGCACTATCGATTTCGTGCAGACCGGCTCCTGGTCCAGCAAGTCGATCAAGGAAGCGGCGCGCTATGCCCGCGTCAATGTGGCTGCCTCGTCGCAGGCTACCGGCTTCGACCGCGTGCCGGACCAGAAGGACTGGAAGCTCACGCCGGGCGCGTCCTACCTGCACATCTGCACCAACGAGACCATCGACGGCGTTGAATTCAACTTTGTGCCGACCGCGCAGGGCGATACCGATATCGTGGCCGACATGTCGTCCCACATCCTGTCGCGTCCGGTGGACGTCAGCAAGTACGGCGTGATTTTCGGCGGCGCGCAAAAGAATATCGGTCCGGCCGGCGTGACCGTGGTTATCGTGCGCGATGACTTGATCGGCAAGGCGCTGCCATTCTGCCCATCCGCCTTCGACTTCAAGAACGTGGCGGATAATGAATCGATGTACAACACGCCACCGACCTACGGCATTTATATTGCCGGCCTGGTGTTCCAGTGGCTGAAGAAGCAGGGCGGCGTGGCTGCCATGGAAAAGCGTAATATTGAGAAAGCCGAGCTGCTGTACAACGCACTCGACGCCGACGAGTTCTACCAGAATCGCGTCGCAAAAGAATACCGTTCGCGCATGAACATCCCGTTCTACCTGCGCGACGAATCGAAAAATGAAGCATTCCTGGCCGGTGCGAAGGCGCGCGGGCTGTTGCAGCTGAAGGGCCATAAGTCCGTCGGTGGTATGCGGGCGTCGATCTATAACGCGATGCCGATCGAGGGCGTGCAAGCGCTGGTCGATTATTTGAACGAATTTGCTGGCCGTTAAAACCGGCAAACCGGTGTCTGACCCACGGGGTCAGACACCTATACGCAGCCGCCGCAGGCCGGAGGTGCCTGACCCTGCGGGTCAGGCACCGGGTTACCGGTTTAAGCCAGCACAAAAGTGAACGCAAACTAATGACAGACAAACTGAAACCCCTCCGCGAGAAGATCGATTCGATCGACGCGCAAATCTTGGCGTTGCTCAACGAGCGCGCCAAAGTGGCGCAGGAAGTCGGCCACGTCAAGGCCGAAACCAACGCGCCCGTGTTCCGTCCCGAGCGCGAAGCCCAGGTGCTGCGCGGCGTGGCCGACCGCAACCCTGGCCCCCTGGGTGCACGCGAAGTGCAGACCATCTTCCGCGAAATCATGTCGGCATGCCGCGCCCTGGAGCGCCGCGTGACCGTGGCCTATCTCGGCCCGGCCGGCACCTTCAGCGAACAAGCGGTGTACGCCCAGTTCGGCACAGCAGTGGATGGCATCCCTTGCGCCTCCATCGACGAAGTGTTCCGCGCGACGGAAGCCGGTACCGCCGATTTCGGCGTGGTGCCGGTCGAGAATTCCTCCGAAGGAGCGGTGAACCGCACCCTGGACCTGATGCTGGCGACGCCTTGCCTGATCTCCGGCGAGATCGCCATTGCGGTCCATCACAGCCTGATGACCAAGACCGGCACCATGGAAGGCGTGCAGGTGATCTGCGCCCATTCGCAGGCCTTGGCCCAATGCCAGGTCTGGTTGAACCAGAATTATCCGCACATCGAGCGCCGCGCCGTGGCCTCGAATGCTGAAGCGGCACGCATGGCGGGCGACGACCCGACCATCGCTGCCATCGCCAGCGAACACGCCGGCGCGCAATATGGACTGGGCGTGGTCAATGCCCACATCCAGGACGACCCGCACAACCGCACCCGCTTCGTGGTGATCGGCAGCCTGCAGACCAACCCGTCCGGCCGCGACCACACTTCGATGGTGCTGGCGGTGCCGAACAAGGCCGGCGCCGTGTACCAGTTGCTGGCTCCGTTGGCCAAGCATGGCGTGTCGATGACGCGCTTCGAGTCGCGCCCGGCCCGCATCGGCACCTGGGAATACTATTTTTATGTAGACGTAGAAGGGCACGTACAAGACCCGTCCGTGACAAAGGCATTGGCTGAACTCAAGGACAATGCTGCCTTCTTCAAAGTGCTGGGCTCTTACCCGACCAGCCTCACCTGACCTTTAAAAGAGATTAGAAACATGTCCAAGACTTACGGCCCTGAATACGTTCGTGCAATCGCTCCTTACCAAGCGGGCAAGCCTATCTCCGAGGTGGCGCGCGAATTTGGCCTGAAAGAAGAATCCATCGTCAAGCTGGCATCGAACGAAAACCCGTTCGGCGTGCCGGAATCGGCGCAGAAGGCCATGGCCGCTGCCGCCGCGGAACTGGGCCGCTACCCGGATGCCAACGCCTTCGACCTGAAGATGGCGCTGTCCAAGCGCTACGATGTGCCGATGGATTGGATCACGCTGGGCAACGGCTCCAACGATATCCTGGAAATCGCTGCACACGCTTTCGTTGAGCGCGGCCAGTCCGTCGTGTACTCGCAGTACTCGTTCGCCGTGTACGCATTGGCGACCCAGGGCATTGGCGCGCGCCATATCGTGGTGCCGGCCAAGGACCATGGCCACGACCTGGATGCGATGGCTGCCGCGATTGAGGCGGACACCAAGCTGGTGTTCATTGCCAACCCGAACAACCCGACCGGCACTTTCGTCTCCGGCGCCGAGATCGAAGCTTTCCTGCAGAAGGTTCCGGCGCACGTTGTCGTGGTGCTGGACGAAGCTTACAACGAATTCCTGAAGAAGGAAGACCAGTACGAGTCGGCTGCCTGGGTCAAGAAGTACCCGAACCTGCTGGTGTCGCGTACCTTCTCCAAGGCCTATGGCCTGGCGGGCCTGCGCGTGGGCTTTGCGCTGGCGCAGCCCGAAGTGACCGACCTGATGAATCGCATTCGCCAACCGTTCAATGTCAACTCGCTGGCGCAGGCTGCGGCGATTGCGGCGCTGAACGACAAGGAATTCCTGGACAAGTCGGCTGCCAACAATGCCGCGGGCTACGAGCAGTTCGTGGAGGCGTTCAAGGATATGGGGCTTGAGTTCGTGCCGTCGTACGGTAACTTCGTGCTGGTGCGCGTGGGTAACGATGACGCGGCTGGCGCGCGCATCAACCTGGCGCTGCTGAAGCAGGGTGTGATCGTGCGCCCGGTGGGCAATTACGGCTTGCCGCAGTGGCTGCGTATTTCCATCGGCCTGCCGCAAGAGAATGCGGTGCTGATTTCTGCGCTGCGCAAGGCGCTGGCGGAGGATCGTGCTTAACAAGGTCGTCATCTTTGGCGTTGGCCTGATCGGCGGCTCGTTTGCGCGAGGGCTGAAGCAGGCTGGCGCTGCTCGGCATATTGTTGGCGTTGATCGCTCGGAGGCATTCCTGGCGCGGGCGCTTGAGTTGGGCATCATCGACTCGGCCGCCCAGACCGGTAACCCGGTGCCTGACCCGCAGGGTCAGGCACCGATACGCGACGGCCGCATACCGGTGTCTGACCCTGCGGGTCAGACACCGATACGCGACGGCCGCATACCGGTGTCTGACCCTGCGGGTCAGACACCGCTTTACAGGTTTGAAGACGCAATAAAAGGCGCCGACCTGATCCTGCTGGCCGCGCCAGTCGCGCAAACAGCCCGTATCCTGTCATCGATCCTGCCACACCTGGACGCCAACACCGTGGTCACCGACGCCGGCAGCACCAAATCCGACGTCGTCGTTGCCGCGCGCACCGTCATGGGCGACAAAGTCAGCCAATTCGTCCCCGGCCACCCCATCGCCGGCCGCGAAACCAACGGCCCCGACGCCGCCATCGTCGACCTGTACAAAGGCAAAAAAACCGTCCTCACGCCCCTGGCCGAGAACGCCCCCGCCGCCATCGAGCGCGTGGCGCAAGCCTGGAAAGCCTGCGGCGCCGTCATCCACACCCTGACCCCGGAAGAGCACGACAAAGTGTTCGCCGCCGTCAGCCATCTTCCCCACCTGCTGGCCTACGCGCTGGTAGACGACATCGAACGCAAGCCCCACTCGGATTTGCTGTTCCAATATGCTGCCAGCGGATTCCGCGACTTCACCCGCATCGCCGGCAGCTCGCCTGAAATGTGGCGCGACATCAGCCTCGCCAACCAGGCCGCACTCCTGACTGAGCTGGATGCATATCTGGCACAATTAACCCGTTTGCGCGCCAGCCTTGCCGCTGGCGACGCCGCCGCCCTTGAAGCGACCTACGCCAACGCCCAGCGCGCGCGCCGGCAATGGATCGAGACCATCGAGGCGGCTGAGCCGCCGCAGCCGAAAGACGCGGCGGCAGAATAAGGAACACGCATGACTGATTATCCGCATTACCTCGACCTGCTGCCGGTCGCCCGCGCCGAGGGCACGGTGCGCCTGCCAGGTTCGAAATCCATCTCCAACCGCATCCTGCTGCTGGCCGCGCTGGCCGAAGGCGAAACCCGCGTGATCGACTTGCTAGCCTCCGACGACACTGCCGTGATGCTGGCCGCCCTGCGCTCGCTGGGCGTGGAATGGACCGAGCATCGCGAAGGCGAAAGCACAGTGCACGTGGTGCAGGGCGTGAAAGGCAGCTGGCCGCTGCGCACTGCCGACCTGTTCATGGGCAACGCCGGCACCGCGATCCGCCCGCTGACCGCTGCGCTGGCCGTGATCGGCGGCGACTACAAGGTGCACGGCGTGCCCCGCATGCACGAGCGCCCGATCGGCGACCTGGTCGACGCGCTGAACGCCGCCGGCGCCGATATCGAATACACGATGAACAAGGGCTACCCGCCGCTGCACATCCGCACTGGCGAGTTCAAATCGCAGCGCTTGAAGGTGCGCGGCGATGTGTCGAGCCAGTTCCTGACCGCGCTGCTGATGGTGGCGCCGCTGATGGCGCGCGAGCATGCGGTGACCATCGAAGTGGAAGGCGAACTGATTTCCAAGCCTTACATTGAGATCACCCTGAACCTGATCCGCCGCTTTGGCGGTGTGGTCGAGCAGGATGGCTGGTCGTCGTTCACTACTCCGGCCAGCCAGACCTACAAGAGCCCGGGCACCATCCATGTGGAAGGCGATGCCTCCAGCGCCTCCTACTTCCTGGCTGCCGGCGCGATTGGCCGCGGCCCGGTGCGGGTGCAGGGGGTGGGCCGCGATTCGATCCAGGGCGACGTGCGCTTTGCGCAGGCGCTGGAGCAGATGGGCGCGACCATTGTCATGGGCGACAACTGGATTGAAGCCAGCGCGCCTGGCCCGCTGAAGGCGGTCGACATGGACTTCAACCACATTCCGGATGCGGCGATGACCATTGCCGTGGCGGCGCTGTATGCCGAGGGCACGACCACCTTGCGCAATATCGCTTCGTGGCGCGTGAAGGAGACCGACCGGCTGTCGGCCATGGCGACCGAGCTGCGCAAGCTGGGCGCAACGGTGGAGGAGGGGGTCGACTGGCTGTCCGTGACGCCGCCGGCTACACTGCTGCCGGCTGCCATTGATACCTATGACGACCACCGCATGGCGATGTGCTTCTCGCTGGCTTCCCTGGATGGGTTCATCCGCCAGGGCGCCAAGGTTCGCATCAATGATCCAAAATGCGTCGCGAAGACGTTCCCTGAGTACTTCACCGCGTTTGCGTCTATCGCTAAGCGTGGTAGCGTTTAACTTTTAGCCAAGACCTGGAAAACCGGTAAACCAGTGTCAGACCCGCAGGGTCTGACACTCGGCCTGCGGCTGCCGCGTCATAGGTGTCTGACCCTGTGGGTCAGACAACGGTTTACCGGTTTTAATGATTAAATTTATGCCAACATCGAACATCCCAGTCATCACCATCGACGGCCCGACCGCTAGCGGCAAGGGCACCGTGGCCCACAAGGTCGCGGATAAGCTTGGCTTCCACCTCCTCGATTCCGGCGCCCTGTACCGCCTGACCGCCCTGCAGGCCCTGCGCCGCGAAACCAACCTGAACGACGAGCACGCCCTGGCCAAGCTGGCCGAGCACCTGAACATCCATTTCGCTGGCGACGCCATCTACCTGTCGCAGGAAAACGTCACCGACGCCATCCGCGCCGAGGAAGTTGGCAATACTGCATCGAAAATCGCTGCTTTGCCCGCCGTGCGCCAAGCCCTGTACGGCCTGCAGCTGAGTTTCCGCAAGACCCCAGGCCTGGTGGCCGACGGCCGCGACATGGGCTCGGTCATCTTCCCGCACGCCCCCCTGAAGGTGTTTTTGACCGCCTCCGTCGAAGCGCGCGCCGATCGTCGCTATAAGCAATTGATCGGAAAGGGAATTTCTGCTAGTATGCAAGACCTGCTGATGGATTTGAAAGCGCGCGACGACCGGGATATGAACCGGGCCATTGCACCGCTGGCGCCGGCAGAGGGTGCGTACCTCCTCGATACGTCTGCCATGAACGCTGATGAAGCGACCGAGCAGGTGTTGAAATGGTGGGCCGCCGCCCATAAATAAATAGCTGTTTTTGTTCAACCCTCAACCCAGTTGAAGCCGCATAGTGCGGGCCTTACTGGCTAACCTGGAAATAAATAATGGAAAGTTTTGCAGCCCTCTTCGAAGAGTCCCTGTCGCGTCAAGACATGCGCTCTGGCGAAGTGATCTCCGCTGAAGTCGTGCGTCTGGACCACAACTTTGTGATCGTTAACGCAGGCCTGAAATCGGAAGCTTTCATTCCTGTTGAAGAATTCAAGAATGACCAAGGCGAACTGGAAGTCAAAGTAGGCGACTTCGTTTCCGTGGCCATCGAATCGCTGGAAAATGGTTTCGGCGATACCATCCTGTCCCGTGACAAGGCCAAGCGCCTGGCATCGTGGCTGGCACTGGAAAAAGCAATGGAATCCGGCGAAATCGTCGTTGGTACCGTCAATGGCAAAGTCAAGGGCGGCCTGACCGTTCTGACCAACGGCATCCGCGCTTTCCTGCCAGGTTCGCTGGTAGACACCCGTCCAGTCAAGGACACCACCCCATTCGAAGGCAAGACCCTCGAGTTCAAGGTTATCAAGCTGGACCGCAAGCGTAACAACGTGGTTCTGTCCCGCCGCGCCGTCATCGAAGCTTCGATGGGCGAAGAGCGTCAGAAGCTGATGGAAACCCTGAAAGAAGGCACCGTGGTGACCGGCGTCGTCAAGAACATCACCGACTACGGTGCGTTCGTTGACCTGGGCGGCATCGACGGCCTGCTGCACATCACCGACCTGGCATGGCGCCGCGTGCGTCACCCGTCGGAAGTCCTGACCGTTGGCCAGGAAATCACCGCCAAGGTCCTGAAGTACGATCAAGAGAAGAACCGTGTGTCCCTGGGCGTGAAGCAACTGGGCGACGATCCTTGGACCGGTCTGTCCCGTCGTTACCCACAAGGCACCCGCCTGTTCGGTAAAGTCACCAACCTGACCGACTACGGTGCGTTCGTTGAAGTTGAACAAGGCATCGAAGGCCTGGTTCACGTGTCCGAAATGGACTGGACCAACAAGAACGTGGCTCCTAACAAAGTCGTTCAACTGGGCGACGAAGTTGAAGTCATGGTCCTGGAAATCGACGAAGAGCGTCGTCGTATCTCCCTGGGCATGAAGCAGTGCAAGGCAAACCCTTGGGACGACTTCGGCATGACCCACAAGAAGGGCGATAAGGTCAAGGGCGCCATCAAGTCGATCACCGACTTCGGCGTGTTCATCGGCCTGCCAGGCAACATCGACGGCCTGGTGCACCTGTCCGACCTGTCCTGGACCGAGTCCGGCGAAGAAGCCGTACGCAAGTTCAAGAAAGGTGACGAACTGGAAGCCGTGGTTCTGGCAATCGACGTTGAGCGTGAGCGCGTTTCCCTGGGCGTCAAGCAACTGGAAGGCGATCCATTCAACAACTTCGCAGCCATGAACGACAAGGGCTCCCTGGTGACCGGTACCGTTAAGTCGGTTGAGCCAAAAGGCGCCGTGATCGCCCTGTCCGAAGAAGTTGAAGGCTACCTGCGCGCTTCCGAAATCTCCCGCGACCGCGTGGAAGATGCCGGCACCCACCTGAAGGTTGGTGATTCCGTGGAAGCCCTGGTGATCAACATCGATCGCAAGGCACGTTCGATCCAGCTGTCGATCAAAGCTAAGGACAACGCAGAAACCGCTGAAGTGATGTCGAAGATGGCTGCTGATTCCAGCGCCGCATCCGGCACCACCAGCCTGGGCGCGCTGCTGAAAGCCAAGTTCGACAACAAGAACTAATCTACCGAGCACTTAGATGACTAAGTCCGAATTGATCAACCGACTGGCTGAGCGGTACTCCCAGCTGGTGGCCAAAGATGCGGAGTATGCCGTCAAGACCATCCTCGATGCGATGACCAACGCTTTGGCCGACGGCCAGCGCATCGAGATCCGTGGTTTTGGCAGCTTTGCCCTGAATTCGCGGCCGCCACGCATTGGGCGCAATCCCAAGTCCGGCGACAAGGTGATGGTCCCTGAAAAACGGGTGCCGCACTTCAAGCCGGGCAAGCAGCTGCGCGAGCGGGTCGATGCGATGGTCGGGCAACCGATCATTGAGGACTGAGTCTCTGGCACAGTAGAATGAAGGGGCGGGCATTTGCCTGCCCTTTTTTTTGTTGTTTAGAACCGGTAAACCAGGGTCTGACCCGCAGGGTCAGACCCTCAACGGTTTCGAAGCCGCGGGTTTGGTTTCGAGGCCTTTGATCTTTTTCGAAAGTCAAAAGCTCAGAACCAACACCAACGGCCGTCGAGCAGACAGGGTCTGACCCTGCGGGTCAGACCCTGGTTTACCGGTTTTAAAGATAGGAACCAAGAATGAAATTTATTTCCACCGCCTTCGGCGTTGTCCTGTTTGTCCTGTTCTTTGGTTTTGCGTTAAAAAACACGCAGGAAGTCGACCTGCACCTGTTCCTGAATTACGAGCTGCGCGGCCCACTGGTGCTGATGCTGCTGGCCTTCTTCGTGGCCGGCGCCGCCCTGTGCATCCTTGCGCTGACTCCTACCTTGTTCCGCCAGCGCCGCGAATCGAACAAGCAGAAATCCACCATCCAATCCCTGCAGACCGCGGCCATGCAAGTAAACGAGCGCCCGCTGCCGGACAGCATCAACCCCCAGCGCTAAAATAAATATGGATTTTGAACTCTGGTGGCTGCTGGGCATCCCAGCCATGTTTGCCCTTGGCTGGATCGCCGCACGCGTCGATATCCGCGCCGTGGTATCCGAATCGCGCACGCTGCCGCGCGGTTATTTCCGAGGCCTGAACCATCTATTGAACGACCAGCCGGACAAGGCCATCGATTCGTTCATCGAGATCGTCAAGCTCGATCCCGAAACCGCCGACATGCACTTCGCACTGGGCAACCTGTTCCGCCGCCGCGGCGAAACGGAGCGCGCTATCCGCGTGCACCAGAACCTGCTGTCGCGCCCAGACCTGCCGGCCGAGCAGCGCGCCCATGCCGAATATGAGCTGGGCCAGGATTACCTGAAAGCCGGCCTGCTGGACCGCGCCGAAGAAACCTATACCCGCCTGCTGGACACTTCCTACGCCGTGCAAGGCCGCAAGGCGCTGCTGGAAATCTACCAGCGCGAAAAGGAATGGAAGCGCGCCATCGAAGCCGCGCTTGCGCTGCAGGAGTCCGGTGCCGGCTCGCGCCAGAAGGAAATATCGCAGTTCTACTGTGAACTGGCGCAGGACGCACTGGTGCACATGAAGCCCGAAGAAGCGGAAAGCCTGCTGGAACAAGCCCTGCAGGCCGACCGCAGCAGCGTGCGCGCCACCATCCTGTGCGGCGACGCGCAGCTGGCGAAAGGCGACACCGAAGCCGCGCTGGTCACCTGGCGCCGCGTCGAGCAGCAATCCGTGCCGCATACCGCGCTGGTCGCAACGCGCCTGATGGACGGCTACCGCAAGGTGGGCCGCCCGCAGGAAGGTGTCAGCCTGCTGAAGTCCTACCTGGAACAAGCATCCTCGATCGACCTGCTGGAAGTAGTGTTCAAGGCCGTCATCGAACTGGAAGGCGTGGACGCCGCCAAGCAAGTGGTGCTCGACGAACTGCGCCGCACGCCGACCCTGCTCGGCCTCGACAAGCTGCTGGAAGCGCGCATGATGGACGCGCCGGCCTCCGTGCTGTCCGAGCTGTCGATGGTCAAGAACCTGGTGCACGGCTACACGCAAAAGCTGGCCCGCTACCAGTGCAGCCACTGCGGCTTCAAAGCCCGCCAGTTCTACTGGCACTGCCCGGGATGCAGCCGCTGGGATTCCTACCCGCCGCGCCGCACCGAAGAACTCAACGTGATGAATTAATAGGTGCCTGACCCTGCGGGTCAGACACCGGTTTACCGGTTTTCAAAAATGACCACTAAAAAAGCGCTCGCACTCGACAAAGTACGCATCCTGGTCGCAGGCGACGTCATGCTGGACCGCTACTGGTTCGGCGACGTCAGCCGCATTTCGCCGGAAGCCCCGGTACCCGTGGTGCGCATCGAACGCCGCGAAGCCCGCCTGGGCGGCGCCGCCAACGTCGCACGCAATGCCGCAGCCTTGGGCGCACACGCCGGCCTGCTGGGCATCGTCGGCGCCGACGAAGCAGGATCGGAAGTGGAGCTGCTGCTGCAAAGCGGCGGCATCCACAGCTACCTGAAGCACGACAACGCCATCTCCACCATCATCAAGCTGCGTGTGATCGGCCGCCAGCAGCAGATGGTGCGCATCGACTTCGAAGAGCCGCCAAGCGACGCCGTCTTGCGCAACAAGCTGGTGCAGTTCAAGACCCTGCTGCCGGAATACGACGTGATCGTGCTGTCCGACTACAACAAGGGCGGGCTGGTCGACGTGGCGGAAATGATCGCCACCGCACGCGCAGCCGGCAAGATCGTCATGGTCGACCCGAAAGGCGACGACTTCTCGCCATACAAAGGCGCCACCGTACTGACCCCGAACAAATCGGAACTGAAGCGCATCGTCGGCTCGTGGAACAGCGAAGAACAGCTGGTCACCAAGGCACAGAACCTGCGCGCAGAATTGTCGCTGGACGCGTTGCTGCTGACCCGATCGGAAGAGGGCATGACCCTGTTCACCGACGAAGGCATCTTCAACGTGCATGCCAGCGCCCGCGAAGTGTTCGACGTCTCCGGCGCAGGCGACACCGTGATCGCCACCATGGCCGCCATGCTCGGCTCCGGCGCCGGCTGGCAAGAAGCCGTCGAGACCGCCAACCGCGCCGGCGGCATCGTCGTCGGCAAGCTCGGCACCGCCACCGTCACCCGCGACGAGCTATTCGCATAAAAGTCGGGGTCAGGTCTGGCAATCCGCCACAAAAGGCACGAATGTGCCTTTTGTGGCGGATTGCCAGACCTGACCCCGACTTTTATGGTAATTGCCGCGTGAGATTACCGGCGCGGGAGGGGAGGGATCTTTGTTATATTGGCAATCCGCTCACTCTTCCCGAATTGCCATGCGCCCGATCATCCTTTCCCTGCTGGCTGCCGCGTCGCTGCAAGCGAACGCGCAGCCGAACTTCAATAAAGACATCGCGGGCGGCAGCGACCATCCGCTCGTGCACCGCTATCAAGGTTCGATGCTCTACATGGTCGGCGGCGAAAACCTGGGCCAGGCTAAGGTCGTCGATACCGAAGCTGGCAAGCCGGTACTGAAAAAGGTGGAAGGCAAGACTGCCAACCGTTATTACTGGGGCCCGAAAGGCCGCAGTCCGCTGGAAATCCATCGCAACTACCAGCAGGCGCTGACTGCCGCCGGCTTCAAGGTCCTGTACGCCTGCGAGACCGACCAGTGCGAAAAGGCCAAAGTGCAGAACCTGGTCCAGGAGCTTCCGCGTGAAGTGAACTGGAAATCGTTCGACGCGTATATCAGCAGCACCTTTAATAGCGCCAACCAGCCGGGCTTCCATCTGGTGAGCGCTGCCAAGCCGGGGCCTGGTGGAAACACCTATGTCATGGTCGCACTGTCCGAGTACACCGACTTCCAGCGCGTGCGCCAGTTCGTGCAGATCGTCGAACCGACCGTGATGGAGGGCGGCAAGGTCACCGTTGACACGCGCGCCATCCAGGAAGGCTTGCAGCGCGACGGCAAGGTGGCGCTGTATGGCGTGACCTTCGACACCAACAAGGCCGTGATCCGTGAGCAATCGAGCGAACAACTGGAGCAGATGGCCAAGGCCCTGCAGGCGCAGCCCAAGATGAAAGTCTTCATCGTCGGCCATACCGACGACCAGGGCGAGTTCGAAGCCAACATGACGTTGTCGCAGAAGCGCGCCCAGGCCGTGGCCGATGCGCTGGCAGGCAAGTACGGCATTCAGGCCAGTCGCATGATGCCGCGCGGCGTTGCCAACATGGCGCCGGTGGCCAGCAACGCCAGTGATGAAGGGCGGGCAAAGAACCGTCGTGTGGAATTAGTTGTGCGTTGATTGATCTGCCTCAAACCGCGCGCGGCCCGTGTCAGCCGGGCGGCGCGGGCTGCGTTGTGGCGAAACGAGGTCTTCTCGTGTCCACTTTATGGAGGCAATCATGATCAGGAAACTGCTGCTCGCCGTCGCTACGCTGGTCGCTTGCATGGGCATGGCATTCGCCCAGGTTGACGTCAACAAGGCCGACCAGGCCGCACTGGATAGCGTCAAGGGCATTGGCCCGGCCAAGTCCAAGGCCATCATGGCAGAACGCGCAAAAGGGGAGTTCAAGGATTGGGCCGACCTGGAACAGCGCGTCAAAGGCATCGGCGAGAAAAACGCCATCAAGCTGTCGGAAGCTGGCCTGATGGTCAACGGCAAATCGCGCGAAGGCGCGGCGCCGCGCAAGGAGACTGCGCGCAAATAAGCCAGGACTCGCCGCGTTAATCCGCAGGCAGCGCCATTTATCGGGACGGGGAGGCGTTCATCGCATGCTTCCCCTGGCGCCAGCGGCATGGGGCACAGTTATGGACATGACAATGTCGTCATGCCATGAGAAACTAACGCCCCATGAAACCCCACGTTGTATTCCTCGCCGCAGTCGCCTCTGTTTCTTTGCTTGCATTAGCCCAGCCCACCGCAAGCCTAGACAAGAGCTGGTACCTCGCCGGTGAAAACCCGGACCTGTACGAAATAGGCGCCGACCCCAATGGCTACCGCCGGGGCAGCTTTGCGAAGTTCCTGCGCGCGAAAACAGATGATCGCAAAGCATGGGCAACGCTGATGCAGACCATCGCTGCCGACAAGTACCGCGGCAAGCGCGTGCGTTTATCTGCGCAGGTGCGTGCCGACAGCATCGGTGCCTGGAGTGGCCTGTGGATGCGGGTGGACCTGGAAAACGGCGAGACGGATGGTTTCTACAATAGCCAGGATAAGCCAATCAAGGGCAGTGCTGATTGGCAGCTGCGCAGTGTGACGCTTGATGTCGCTGAAAACGCGGACGTTGTCTTATTTGGCGTGAATGGCGTCGGCGGCGGCACGGTGTGGATCGATGACCTCAAAATGGAAGTGGTGGACAAGAGCGTGCCGGTCGATAAAATGCCGCCGCGCGAATATTGGCGTGCCCAGCACACCAATCCAAGCTTGTAATATGCAGAACGGACCCAAGGCCGCCTTGCGCGCCCTCTTATCCGTGAGCCTGCGGGAAGGCGCTTCCAGTGCCTGCATATTTTTGCTGGTGGCCGGCTGCGCCGTGTTTGCTGGCTCTTACGACCGGCTTGCCTTGTTCGGTGCGCTCTTGCTCGATGCAGCGATCGTGCTGGCCGGTGCGCTGGCGCTGCGATGGCTGCTGCCGTCAAAGGCTGGCTGGACCTGGTGCTGGGCAGCTCAGCCACTATTGCAACTAATCGCTGCCGTGGCAGCGATGCAGGCTTACGGCAAGGGGACAAGCTACTTCCTGCTACTGGCGCTGTCGCCCTTGCAAATGCTGGGGAGTGCGCTGGCTTTCGGAACCATCGTGCTGACGGTCCCGCTCATGTATGCCCATCGCCAGGCACGTGCTCTGGAAATTTCGGAGTTGCAGCGCGCAGCCTTGCAGGCGGAGTTGAGGTCCCTCCAGGCGCAGGTCGAGCCGCATTTCCTTTACAACACGCTGGCCAATACGCGCTACCTGGCGCGCCATGCACCGGAACGTGCGGTGGACATGCTGGACCACCTGATCGCCTATTTGCGCACGGCCTTGCCCGACATGCGCACATCGTCGTCGACGCTGGCCCGGGAGTGCGAATTGGCGGGCCATTACCTGGCGCTGATGGAGATCCGTTTCGGCACGCGCCTGGCCACCAGCATCGAGTGCCCGCAAGGGTTGGGCGAGCTGCCGGTGCCGCCGATGATGCTGATGTCATTGGTGGAGAACGCGGTGCAGCACGGAGTGGAGCCGAAACCTGGCGCCGTTTGCGTGAGCGTGGCAGCTGGACTGCGGGGCGATGGCCGGTTGGGCATCATCGTGCGCGACGATGGAGCTGGTTTGCAGCGCGAACAAGGCGCGCAGCTGCTGGGCAGCGGAGTTGGACTGCGCAACGTCCGCGAAAGGTTGCAGGCGTTATACGGCGGCCAGGCCGCGTTCGAACTTCGCCAGGCAGACGATGGCGCCACCGAGGCGGAACTGCTGTTGCCGGTCGGGGGCGCTGCATGAAACCGCGCATCCTGATCGCTGACGATGAACCGCTGCTGCGCGCCGAGTTGCGCGAACTGCTGGCTGCGCTGTGGCCCGAAGCGCAGCTGCTGCCCGATGCGGCGGATGGTTTCGAGGCGTTGCGGCTGGCACGCGAATTGGCGCCCGACGTGGCTTTCCTTGATATCCGCATGCCGGGGCTGGACGGCCTGCAGCTTGCGGCCACCTTCGGCTCACGCACGCACGTGGTATTCGTCACCGCGTACAACGAACACGCACTGGCCGCCTTCGAGCAGGGGGCGCATGACTATTTGCTGAAGCCGCTCGATGCGGCGCGGCTGGCTCGCACTGTCGAACGGCTGCGCGAACGCGTGTGGCTGCCGCCGCCAGACTTGCGCCGCATCGCCGGCGTTCGCGCGGCAAGCGCCGCTCCAGTGCAGCCGCCGTCATGGATCCAGGCTTCGGTGGGGCAGGCGGTGCACTTCATCGCGCTGTCCGACATCCTGTACTTCGTGGCGGAGGACAAGTACACGCGCGTGGTGGCGCAGGGCTTGGAGGCGCACATCCGCACTCCGCTCAAGGAACTGGCCGAAACGCTGGAAGGGGAGGGATTCTGGCAGGTCCACCGCAGCTACGTGGTGGCCGTGAAGCGCATTGCCGCCGCCGTGCGCGACGGCGACAACGCCATGTGGCTTTCTTTACGCGGGCATGGAGCGCGGCTGCCGGTCAGCCAGCGCTTCCAGCACCGCTTCAGGACGATGTGACAGGCAGGTTGGCCAGGAAGGCGTGGATCTGCGACACCACGGCCGCGCCTTCGCCGACGCCGGCTGCCACGCGCTTGGTGGAGCCGGAGCGCACGTCGCCGATGGCAAACACGCCGGGCACGCTGGTTTCCAGCGGCGCGCGCTGCGGCGCGTCGGCCAGCGTCATCTTGGCGCGGCACTGGTCCTTGATGGCGTCGAAGCCGGTGCGGATGAAGCCCTGCGCATCGACTTCCACGCCGCAGTCGGCCAGCCATGCCGTGTTCGGGTCGGCGCCGATGAACAGGAACAGGCGGCATACGTCGCAGCTATCGACTTCGCCGGTGTCCTTGCAGCGGAAGGTCACGCGCGACAGCCCGTCGTCATTGCCTTCCAGCGCCACGATCTCGGTATGCGTGTGCAGTTCGATATTCGGCGTGGCCTTGATGCGATCGATCAGGTAGGTCGACATGGTGGCCTTCAGGCCGTCGCCGCGGATCACCATATGCACCTTGGAGGCGAAGCTGGACAGGAATACTGCCGCCTGGCCGGCCGAGTTGCCGCCGCCCACCAGCACCACTTCCTCCGACTTGCATAGCTTGCCTTCGATCGGCGAGGCCCAGAAATAGATGCCGCGGCCTTCGAATTCGCCGATATTGTCGAGGGCAGGGCGCTTGTAGCGCGCGCCGCTGGCCAGCACCACGGTCTTGGCGCGCACCACCTGCCCGCCGGCGATCTCGACGCGCAGCGGCCAACTGTCGCACAGCAGGCGAGTGGCTGGCGCGGGAATGGCAACTTCGACGCCGAACTTCTGCGCTTGCACGAAGGCGCGGCCGGCCAGGGCGCCGCCGGATATGCCGGTCGGGAAGCCCAGGTAGTTTTCAATGCGCGCGCTGGCGGCGGCCTGGCCGCCAAAGGCGCGCTGCTCCAGTGCCAGCACGGACAAGCCTTCCGAACCGGCGTAGACGGAAGTCGCCAGGCCGGCAGGGCCGGCGCCGACCACCACCACGTCCCACAGTTTTTCGGTATCGATGTCCGGCAGCAGGCCGATGCAATAGCCTACTTCCGCATTGCTCGGGTTCTTCTTCACCACACCGTCCGGGCACACCACCAGCGGCCAGTCGTCCGGGCCCGGCGCGTAGTACTCGCACAGCGCGCGCGCCTGCTCGTCGTCTTTCGGATCGAGGATGCGGTAAGGGTAGCCGTTACTGCTCAGGAAGCTGCGCAGGTGGAACAGGGCCGCATTGCCGGTCGGGGAAACCAGCACCAGGCCGCCGCCTTCCTTTTCCAGCAGGCCGACGCGGCGCAGGATCAGGGCGCGCACGATGCGCTCGCCCAGTTCCGCTTCCGCGATCACCAGCGCGCGCAGGTTTTCCGGCGATACTTCCAGCACTTCGACATCGTCCTTGGCGGTCGCATTGACCAGGGAAGGGCGGCCGGACAGCTGCGATACCTCGGCGGTGAATTCGCCGGGACCATGCTCGGTCAGGAATTCGGAATTGCCAAGGCCGTCGTATTTGCAGATCGTGATCGTGCCTTTCAGCCCGATGATCAGGCCGAAGCAGGTGTGGCCCGCTTCGAGGATGCGCACGCCGCGCGCATACTGGCGCACCGTGCCGAATCGGTGCAGGCGCTTGATTTCCTGCTCGGTCAGCACCGGGTTGACCTGGTGCCGGCGGCTCTCCAGCGTGGAGGGCATGGATATGACTTCGGTGTCGCTCATGGGGTAGGGCTCCTGTGTTATCCGGGTAGTTTAATTCAATTACCCCGGCCTGCTATGATTTGTCATGACCTTTACCATCCGGCCGCTGCATCCAGAAGAATTGGCCGCCTTCTTCCGCTACCTCAACGACCACCTGCTCGATAACGGCCGCGATGGCGCTCCCCTGTTCCAGCCCATGTCGCGCACCAGCGCCGGCTTCCCGCCGGAAAAGGTGAATGGCTTCAGTACCGGCCTGCAGGCCAGTTTTGGCCAGCAAGGCTGGCGCCGGGTCTGGGTCGCGCTGCGCGATGGAGAAATCATGGGCCATATCGACCTGCGTTCGCGCCCCGAGCCGGCGGCACGCCACCGCTGCTTGCTGGGCATGGGCGTGCACCGCGCTGCGCGGCGCAGCGGCCTTGGTACGGCGCTGGTGGAAGCGGCTGCCAACTGGGCGCATGGCCAGGGGCTGGAATGGGTCGACCTGGAGGTCTTGGCGGGCAACCAGCCGGCCAGGGCCCTGTATCGCCGCTGCGGCTTCGTGCAGACGGGCGAGATTCCCGATCTGTTCCGGATCGACGGCGAGAGCCTGGGCTATGTCTTCATGTCCCTGCAGCTCGCCGCTGGAGCGGATAGAATGGGCGTTTGACAGAACAATTCATAGCAGGAACCATGGCATACAAAACAATCGCCGATACCATCGGTAACACGCCGCTGGTGCAGCTGGTGCGCATCCCCGGCGCGGAAGCGGCCGCACGCGGCAATATCATCCTCGGCAAGCTGGAAGGCGACAACCCGGCCGGCTCGGTGAAGGACCGCGCTGCCATGTCGATGCTGCGCCGGGCCGAAGAGCGCGGGCAGATCAAGCCGGGCGACACCCTGATCGAAGCAACCAGCGGCAACACCGGCATCGCGCTGGCCATGGCCGCCGCCATCAGCGGCTACAAAATGATCTTGCTGATGCCGGAAAACCTGAGCGAAGAGCGCCGCATGAGCATGGCCGCCTACGGCGCCAACATCATCCTGACGCCGAAAACCGGCGGCATGGAATACGCGCGCGACCTGGCCGAGCAGATGCAAAAGGATGGCAAGGGCATCATCCTCGACCAGTTTGCCAACGGCGACAACCCGCGCGCCCACTACGAAGGCACCGGTCCGGAGATCTGGCGCGATACCGAAGGCCGCGTGACGCACTTCGTGTCCGCCATGGGGACCACCGGCACCATCATGGGCGTGTCGCAATACCTGAAGGAACAGAACGGGAACATCCGCATCATCGGCGCCCAGCCTGAAGAAGGCTCGTCGATCCCGGGCATCCGCAAATGGCCGGAAGCCTACCTGCCGAAGATTTACGACAAGGCGCGCGTGGACCAGGTGGAATACGTGTCGCAGGCCGCGGCGGAGCGCATGGCGCGCCGGCTGGCTGCTGAAGAGGGCATCTTCTGCGGGATTTCGGCAGCGGGTGCCTGTGAGATTGCGCTGCGCATTTCGCAGCAAGTGGAAAACGCGACGATCGTGTTCATCGTCTGCGATCGTGGCGACCGTTATCTGTCGACCGGAGTGTTCCCAGCCTGAGCATAGGGCCGCTCACCCTCCCCGGGCGGGGAGGGTCAACCAGGGCTGGAATCAGCCCTCGTTTTTCGAGCCGCCGGCGCCTTCTTTCGGCTTGAACTGCTTGTCGCTGATGCGGAACTTATTGCGGCGGTCGCCCATCAGGTAGCGCAGGTCACGGATGCTCAGGTCGGAAACCTCGTGCATGCGGATCAGCAGCGATGCGCCAACCGGCAGGCGGTGGTGGCGGATCTTGGAGATCACAGGCGGCGCCACTTCCAGAGCGCGCGACAGGGCCGCATCGTTCTTCAGGCGCAGGTTTTCGATCAGGGTGTCGAGCAGACGGTTCGGATTGTACTGCAGCAGATCATCGCCTTCCGACTCGTTGTTCATATCATTACCGACTTGGTTGGTCATGTCTTCTGTTCCTTCTCTAAAGTTGTCCTGCTAACGACCCACGTCCTGCGACGGATTCCTGTTTAACAAGTTTCATAATATATACACAATTGTACAACAGTGCGGTCAGCAGTACTGGCGTGCAACAAAAAATAGTATATTGCTCTCGAAACGCGTTGTCCTATCGCAACATTCTGAGAGAATTCTACCTGAATTTTTGTGTTAGGGTAATTCTCTACTCTTGTATTTCACACAAGTTACACGCAGTTACAAAGTTTCTTTCATTGAAAGCTTTACGGCGCGCCCAAGTTCGACTACTGACATGGCATAGAAATAACTTCGGTTGTACTTGGTGATAGAAAAGAAATTATTGCTGCCAACCCAGTACTCGGTCGGTTCAGGGCCGTTTTGCAGGTCGACCAGGCCGTACAGGCCCGGCGGCAGGTCGGCGTCCGGGTGCACGCCGGCAGCCAGCAGGTCGGCGCCGCTATATTGGGCTTCCAGTCCGGTGCCCAGGTATTTTTCCCAGCCGCGTTCGGGCGATACGGTTGCCGGATAGGCCAGCCGCGCCGGGTCGTCGCGCTTCCAGCCATGAGCAATTAGGAAATTGGCCACGCTGCCGATCGCGTCGGCTGGCGAATTGCGCAGGTCGACCTTGCCGTCGCCATCGAAGTCCACACCCAGCTTGTAGATATTGCTCGGCATGAATTGCGGCATGCCAACCGCGCCGGCGTAGGAACCGGTCAGCGATAGCGGGTCGATTCCGGTCTGGCGCGCCGAAACAATGGCTGCTTCCAGTTCGCCGCGGAAGAATTCCATGCGCGCTTCGCGGTTCGGCGTCAGCGGGTAGGAGAAGGCCAGGGTGGCCAGTACGTCGAGCACGCGGAACTTGCCCATGTCGCGGCCGTAGATGGTTTCCACGCCGATGATGCCGACGATGATTTCGGCCGGCACGCCATACAGCGCCTCGGCCCGCGCCAGTGTGTCGCGGTTGGCGCTCCAGAACTCGACGCCCGCATTGATGCGCTTGGGTTCGATGAAGCGGCTGCTGTAGGCTTGCCAGTTTTTCGGCTTGCCCGGCGGCGCCGGTTTCACCAGCTGCACCGCGGCGTCGATATAGCGCAGTTCGAGAAACAGCTTTTCGGATTCGGCGATCGGCACGCCATGCTTCAGTTCCAGGTCGCCCATGAACTGCTGCACGTCCTTCCATTGGCCGAAGTTGACGAATTCGCCGCTGTAGTCAATGGCTGGCTTCTTTGGCGCTTTCTTGACCTTGGCCGGCTTGTGGATGGCGGCGTCGGCCACTGGCGCCAGTGCCAGGCCAAGGCAAGCCAGGGCGAGCGTAATGGTGGGGAATTTCTTTAGAAAAGTCATCGGCATTGCTTCAGCAAACTATTCAGTCGTGCGACCGGGTTATCGTTTTGCGCCACCGGTGCGCCATATTTGAGCGCGCCGTATAGCTCCAGGAATCCTGTCATGGCCGCTATTTTCTCGCGGGGCAGGTTCAGCTGCCGCACGCGTTGGGCCAGGCCCAGCGGGCCTTCGTCCGGCGCCTTGTGCACGCCATGCCGCGCCAGCTGGCGGCAGAAGGCGAGGTAAGCAGCATCGACGGGGTCGCGCGCGCTTTCGCTGCGGCGGTATTTGATCATCAGCCACAGCCCGGCGCACAGGGCCAATGCCGCGAGCAGGCGCCAGTCGCCAAAGGCGGTGGCTAGTTCTCTGAGGAAATCTTGCTGCCTGTTTGGATTGTAGTCGAGGATCCATTGATTCCAAGCATTATTCATCGCGCTGATGCCAAAACGCATCTGCGCCAGCCAGGAATCCTGGTCGCGCGCCAGGTCGGCCAGGCCTTGCAAGCCGAAAGGTGCTGCTTGCGGCAAGGTTTGCGCCAGGCTGGTGCGGATGCGTTCCGGCGCCACCGCGGCAGTCGGGTCGATGCGCATCCAGCCGCGCTGGGGGCCCAGCCAGACTTCGCTCCAGGCGTGCGCATCGGACTGGCGCACCGTATAGTAGCCATCGACCGGATTGAGTTCGCCGCCCTGGTAGCCGGTCACCACCCGGGCCGGCAGGCCGGCCGCCCGCATCACGTAGACGAAGGCGCTGGAATAGTGTTCGCAAAAGCCCTTGCGGGTATCGAACAGGAATTCGTCGATTTCATCGCGGCCCAGGCGGCCCGGCTCCAGCGTGTATTCGAAGCCTTTGCGGAACATGTCCAGCACGGCAGCAATGGCGGCTTCGTCGCCGCGTTCGGCGCGCAGGGCCTGGATCTGCGCCGCATAGCGCAGCGTGCGCGGGTTGTAGCCTTTGGGGAGCTGCAGCCAGCGCCTCAGCGCCTGCGGCTCCAGGTCGGGTTGTGCGAGGTAATCCGGATGTGCCACGGAACTGTAGCGCAGGCGCTTGTCGCTGCTGGCCCGCACCAGCTGTTCCAGCTCGCCGGTATAGAACGTATCGCCATCGCTGGTCCTGGCGCCCGGTTCGCTCAGTTCCAGCATGAACAGGAACTGATGGCGGCCCGGCTCCAGCGTCACCTCGTAGGGATAGGACGGCCCTTTCCAGGCCAGTTGCCTGGAAAGGCGCAACTGGGCGCTTGGAAGCAGCGCCTGGGCGATGCGGTTCCAGGTGCGGCCGTCGTAGTTGCTCATCACCGGGCCGCGCCAGTACAGCAGCGCTTTCGGCGGTGCGGCGCCCTTGAAGCTGGCGCGGAACGCCACCTCTTCTGACAGCGCCAGGCTGCTCATCGAGCCGGGCGACATGGTGTCCGACATGCCGCTCTTGCCCGCAGCGTCGCCCGGCAAGCCCCACAACGGCCCCTGGATGCGCGGGAATCCGACAAACAGCAGCATGCCCAGCGGCGCGGCGATGAGAAAAATGCGTCCGGCCAGCTTCAGGCGTGCGGCCAGCGGTGGCACGGCGCCGGTGAACTGGAAGGTAATCTGCGCCGACAGCAGCACGATGATCGTGGCAATCATCGCCAGCGCCGTGAGAATCGATTGCGAGTAGAAGAAGTTGGTCAGCAGCAGGAAGAAGCAAAGGAAGATCACCACGAACAGGTCGCGCCGCGCATGCATTTCCAGGAGCTTGAAGGTCAGCAGCAGGGCCAGCATGGTGACGCCGGGTTCACGCCCCAGCAAGGAGCGGAAGGTCAGGTAGACGCCAGCCATGGCCAGCAGCGAGACCGGCAGCAGCAGCCACATGGGCGGCAGGCGGCTGCCGCGCAGCGTGATGGCGCCGCGCCAAGCCAGGGTCACGCAGACCGCAGCCGAGGTCCACAGCGGCAGGTGACCGAAGTGCGGCAGCAGAACCATCACGGCAGCCAGCAGCAGCAACAGGGTGTCGGCTTTGTCGCGTGTGAGGCGATTGGCCATGCCGGTCAGGCGCGCAATCATGCCCCCTCCTTGCCATATAAGGCGAGCACGCGCAGGCAGTCGGCGCAATGCGCCTCGCCCAGGCCCTGCGCGATCTGGCGGTGGCCAACGGTAAGGGCGTAGGGCAGGGCGCGCCGCTCCGCTTCCAGCACCCAGGCGGTCAGGCGTGACAAGCGTAGCTCAATATCGAGCTGCGGCGGCAGCGCGTTGAGGTCCAGCAGCAAGTCGGATACGGCGCCTCCTTCGAAATGCTTGCTGACCAGGTTGCCCCCATCGGCCGGGTGCAGGCGCGCAATCTGGCGCCAGGCCAGGTGGCGCATCGGGTCGCCCGGCTGGTAGTTGCGGATGCCGGAGAAATTATCCAGGCCCACGGTGCCGTGGCCGTCCTCGCGTGCAGCGCCGGTGGTCGGCAGCGGCGGCGGCGCCACTTCCGGCTGCGGATAGACCAGTACTTTCAGGTCCGGTTGCCAGTACGACCAGGCGCCAAACAGGCCAAGCGGGAAGCGGGTGAACAGGCGCACGCGCGGCGCCGCCAGCCAGCCGCGTTCCGTGGTGGGGCGCGACAGCACGATAGCCGCGCTGCCTTTCGACGCGACATCGATCGACTGGCGCGGTTCGCCGTCTTCCTGGAAACCAAGCCAGATCGCGTAGCGGTCGCGCGGCGTGGCGTTACGCACCAGCAGTTCGAACTGGGCCTCGTCGCCGGCAAACACCGGCTGGGCACGGCCCGGCGACAAGTGCAGGAAGGCCAGGTTCTTGGCCGTCATGTACATGTCGACGATGGCGCAGGATCCGGTGAAGAAGGTCAGCACGAAGCCCAGGCCAAGGGTGTAGTTGATGGAGCCGATCAGCATGATCAGCAGCAGGCCGATAAAAGCCAGGCCGGGCCTGGTCGGCAGGATGAACACGCGGCGCATCACCAACTGCACCTCGCCCGGTTCCCTTTCCTTCAACTGGAAGATCCAGCCCCTGAGCCATCTCTGCGTTGCAGCAAACATGGACTTAAACAGGTACGGATTTCTGCAGCTGCAGCACCAGGTCGCGGCTGGCCATCGCGGTGCCGTGCGAGGACTTGAGCGGGCGCAGGCGGTGCGCGCAGACCGGCACCAGCACGGCTTGCACGTCTTCCGGCATGACGTGGTCGCGGCCTTCCAGCGCGGCCCAGGCACGCGCCGCCTGCAGCAGGGCCAGCGCGGCGCGCGGGCTCAGGCCTTCGGCAAAGAAGCCGTTCTGGCGCGAAGCCTGCGCCAGCGCCTGGACGTAGTCGATCAGGGCCGGCGAGGCATGGATCTGGCGCAGCGACTGCTGTGCTGCAAAGAGTTCGGCCGGCGTCATGGCCGGCGCCAGGTGCTTGAGCATCTGGCGGCGGTCTTCGCCCATCAGCAGCGCGCGTTCGGCGGCAGCGTCGGGGTAGCCGAGCGAAATGCACATCAGGAAGCGGTCCAGCTGCGATTCCGGCAGGGGGAAAGTGCCGACCTGGTGGGTCGGGTTCTGCGTCGCGATCACGAAGAACGGTTCGGGCAGGGGGCGGGTCACGCCATCGGCCGAAACCTGGCGCTCTTCCATCGCCTCCAGCAGGCCGGACTGGGTCTTCGGCGTGGCGCGGTTGATTTCGTCGGCCAGCAGCACTTGCGTGAAGATCGGGCCTGGATGGAAGCTGAAAGCATTCAGCTCGCGTTCATAGATCGAAATGCCGGCCACGTCGGCCGGCAGCAGGTCGCTGGTGAACTGGATGCGGTTGAACTGCAGGCCCAGCGACAGCGCCAGGGCGTGCGACAACGTGGTCTTGCCGACGCCCGGCAAGTCTTCCAATAAAAGGTGGCCGCCGGCCAGCAGGCAGGTCAGGGACTGGCGCACTTGCAATTCCTTGCCGACGATGACCTGGCCAACCTGGCGTGCTACGGCGTGTAATTTGGTATACATGGTTTTGGTACTCATCCCGCCGCGTGGTAGATTAGTCGCATTCTATGCGAGAACGCGATTCATGAGCACAGCAATTTACAGCCATCCCGACTGCCGGCGCCACGAAATGGGCGATTGGCATCCAGAATGCCCGGCGCGCCTGCAAGCCATTGCCGACCAGTTGATCAACGCCCACATCGACGACCTGCTGGAACACCGCGAAGCCCCGCTGGCCGAGGAAGCTTCCATCGCACGCAACCACACTGCCAACGCCATCGCCATCGTGCGCGACCACCTGCCGGCTGCCGGCGACTACTACCCGATCGATGGCGACACCTCGCTCAACGCGCATAGCTGGAACTCGGCGCGGCGCGCGGCCGGCGCCGCGATTGCGGCCACCGACGCCGTGATTGACGGCGAAATCGACAATGCCTTCTGCGCCGTGCGCCCGCCGGGCCACCACGCGCGGCCGACCGAGCCGATGGGCTTCTGCCTGTTCAACAATGTGGCAATCGCCGTCAAGCATGCGCTGGACGTGCGCGGGCTGGCGCGCGTGGCGGTGGTCGATTTCGATGTCCACCACGGCAACGGCACCGAAGAAGCGCTGCTCGACGAGCCGCGCGCGCTGATGGTGAGCTTCTTCCAGCATCCCTTCTATCCGTATTGCGAAGTGCTGCCGGAAACGCCGAACCGCGTCAACGTGCCGGTGCCGGCCGGCTCCAAGGGCGACATGGTGCGCGCACTGGTGCAGGAGAAATGGCTGCCCGCGCTGCACGCCTTCAAGCCGCAGATGATCTTCATCTCCGCCGGCTTCGATGCCCACCGCGAGGACGACCTGGGCGGCATGGGCCTGGTGGAAGCCGATTACGCATGGATGACGCAGCAAGTGATGGAGGTCGCGCGCCAGCACGCGCAAGGCCGCATCGTGAGCTGCCTGGAAGGCGGCTACAACCTGTCGGCCCTGGGCCGCAGCGTGGTGGCCCACGTAAAGGCCCTGGCCGAGATCTGACATGCTGTCGCTGCTGCTCGCGCTGGCCGGTGCCAGCGCTTTCCCCTATGAGTCGCTGGCCACCCCGGCCAGTTGCACCGTGCCCGAGTGGCCGCGCGAAGCCGTGCGCTACGAAATCGAAGGCACCACCACGCTGCAGTTCCAGGTCGGGCCCGACGGCGCCGTGCGCAATGCGCATGTGAAGCAGGGCAGCGGCTGGAGCATCCTGGACCAGGCGGCGCTGGCGGGCCTGGCGCGCTGCCGCTTCAAGCCCGGCCTGCTGGCGGCGCGCGAAGGCACGGTGTTCCCGCTGCAGTATGCGTGGACGCTGGAAGGCCCGGCGCCATTGCGGCCGGTTCTGATCCCGGGCAGTTGCAAGGCGGAGCCCCACATCGCCGGCTACGCCAACTTCGACCAGCAGGCGGAACTTCGCGCCGGCGTCAAGGTACGCTTCCTGGTCGGTTCCGACGGTGTGCCGCGCAATATCATTCCCGAACCGGGGCGCTATGCCCCACAGGTGGTGCGTGACGCAGTTGCCTACGTCGCCGGCTGCCGCTTCGGCATTGCACCTGGCGCCAGCGGCGAGCGCACCGATACCTCGTTTGGCAGGGTGCTGCTGAAGTAATGGTGCTATCAGCCGACCGAAGCGTTGGAGCTGCCAATCAGCTTGCATCCGCACTCAGTTTCGCAACCTTCTACCGCTACGGGAATTCCGCCGACTGTCAGTGACTCGTGGGCGGTGATGATCTTGTTGATCCCGTGTGGCTTGCCGCCCGGGTAGTGGTCCGGACAATCGACTTCGTCGCCTAGCCGTGCAATGGCCTTGCCGGCGATGTCGTGATCAGGCGAACCACTAATGACTTTGCCGTCATGGCTGGTTTTGTCGCCCACAGTGATGATTACTAAAGACATACTTCCCTTTCGAGGAAAACAGAACGCTTTTCCCGGACCGCATTGCTCGGGACGTGACGTGATCGCTGCATAGCTTGTTCAGCGGCATTGGGAGAGATATTTTGTCAGATGAGCGTAGGCCGCCGGAGGGTAGCTATGCATTCGGTGCGACAAGATGATTTCAATGTGGGTCAATTTAGCTGACCTGCGCATCGGCAGCATCCATTAGGTGCCACGTCAAATCCGTTGCTGGCAGGTCTAGTAGCCAGTCTTTGTCCGCTTGCGGGAAAGGCTGGCCTGCTGTGAGCCATGCCTGTCGCCAAGACTGATTGACGATGCAACTCAAAGCGTGATCTGGGTGCACCCACGGTTGCCAAGTGCCGGTGGCAGGACAAAGATCCTTGGCTGCGGCTGATTGGGCAAGAGGAAGCGGGGCGGTACGCGTAAGTCCGCTTGCCGCGCGTGGTGCGACCGAAGAGTGGTCGTGGCGGATGGTGTCCCAACGTTCCCATACCACGTCGCTGATCAAACGCCCGCCACCATTTGGCTGATAGAAGCGTTCGAAGGGCTCGTCCTGCAAGTACAGGCCTGGCGGGATAGCTGCCAGCGCTGCCTGGATCGTGGCATCCTGACCTGGCGCGGTAGGTTGCCAGTAGGCCGGAGCGGGCGCCAGCACTGCTGGGGCCTTGACTTCAGACTTGCGCAGCGTGAATTCGGCAGCCACGAAGTGTCGGCCTTTGAGTTGGGCCGCTGCGCTTGGTGGTGGTGCAACTGGTGGTGGATTCACACCCATCGCAGCTTTCAGCAAGGATTCTTTCTTGCCGTCCCAAGGAGGAAGTTTAGCTGGAGGCAGTGGCAAAATTTTGTCGAGGTTGGGGAACCGACGGTTGGGGTTAAAGCTCAAAGCATCACCAAGAATTCCATAGCGTTGCGCGCGACTCTTGTCAATTTGTGGTGGCAGCATCTTGGCTGGATCAAATGGCTCGCCGAATTCGATCTGCAATTTGTTAGCACAGTCTGCACAACCCAATTTGACCCCCTCGTGTAAAACCTTCAACGCACGTTCGTTGTTCTCTCGAGTTGGATTGCGGGCGATTTCGCGGTATTCGGACGCCAAGTAGTATGCCGCTGGACCGAAACCTTGTCCAAAGGCGCATTCGAGCATTTTTCTTCCAATAGGGATATTTGCCCAAAATCCATCCGCCGGACTGTCCCAAGTTGCCGTCAATTTCTCGCCAAGGAAAGTCATCGATTGTGGGTTACCCATTTCAGCTGCGCGCTGGAAAAATGAATACGCTTTGGTGGCGTCACTGTCGACTCCTGTGCCATTCATGTAATAAACACCCATGCGATCAAAGGCAGCAGGTACTCCGAGCTGCATCGCGTCTTCGACTAGCTTGATTGCATCTTGCGCGCCGTATTGGGGATCACGTTTTTCTAGGTAAAGGCTGGCCAGATTAAGCATCGCTTTCCAGTGATGTCGCTCGGCGGCCTGCCTCGTCAGCGCAACGATTTGTTTGTAATCACGGTCGTCTACGTAGATGGACGGGTCTTCGAGTTCAATGGCTTTTTTCAACCACGCATCGGCTTGCGCATCAATTGGGGGCAACTTATCAGCCTCGACCGTGCAAGTGAAATCTGGGCGGTGAGGGTTAAAAAGTGGAAGTTCTTGACTTCGCGGGCGGCTGTCATGTGTCATTTTGCAAGCGAATAACGTGAAACATAAGAATGCGAGCGCAGCAAGCGCCCTTAATCGTTGAAAGTTCTGTAGTAGTAGCATGACTAACTAAAACGAATTGTTGAACTGCGATTGTCACTGAAAGGAAGCAGGAAGCCGGTCATGCCTTGCCTCTTTGACTTCTGTATTTTGTTTGTCTTCATCAAATCGGCCCATTTCTTAAATGCTGAAGTAATCTCTTCCGCCGTGCCGTTCCCTCCTGATACTACGTCACCGCTATGCATCTTAAATATGCGCTGCCTCAATTCCGTCGCATGTCGCGGATCGTCGCTCGCGATATTGATCTCGCTGTCGACCGCCATGCTGCGCTGGTTTAAGTTGGCGCTGCCCAACGTGAAGAAACTGTCGTCAACTAACAGCAGCTTTGAATGGATGTAGATTTCGCGATAGCGCCAATGACCTTTGTCGACGCCGCTTGTTTGTAACATGGCAGTGCTCACCCTTAGGCCGAATTGATCTTCCAACATTTTCAGACTAGGCTTGCTGATGGTATTCGCGTACTGCACCACTTCAGGCGGCGGGGCCGGGCCTAAGTCGCGGGCGCCGGCTCGGGTGACTACGATGTGGCGTTTTGGGTTTTCATTGGCGTCTTTGATCAGCTTGCCTTGACCGGTCATGCCATCTTGTTGACCGAGTACGGCAAGGGTGTCGTAGGTGCGGGGAACCATCTGCGCGCGCTCGGGGGCCGGGATGACGATGAATACATGCATGTGGGGCATTTCTTCCATGCTTTTGCCGGCTTTTGCGCGGGCACGGTTCCAGGCGGCGACCACGCTTTTGCGCTTTTCGAGCAGGCGGCGCGACCAGTCTTCATATTGGAAGTACTGGTTCTCCATATACAAATAGCCACCGCCGAGGGCGGCGATATCGGTGGCCTGGAAATAGACCTCTTTGATCGTCATGTCATCATTTTCTTCGGGTTGGGTGCGTACGATCTGGACGGTAGAATCGTCGGGCCTTGCCGGGCGCGCCAAGCGGGCGGGCGGGGCACTGCAGCCATCTTGCCAGCTCGTGCAGGCGCGTTCCGCTGCGCGCGTTCGGTCGTCGACGGCGCGATCCCAAGCAGTGACAAAATTCTTGTACAGGCAGTGCAAGGCAGCGCCTTCAACTCGGCATGCGTAGTCCTGGTAGGGCTTTAGCGTGGCAAAGCCTTGGTCAGGATTAACTATTGCAGTGCCGTCGGCAGCGCTAAGTTGCACGGCCTCCTCGGCTTCTTTCTCGCCCCCACATTCGCGGCGAGAGTCTTCCAGCAAGTGTGCCGTGGTACACCAGTAGTCGGTGACGGAGTTGAGGCCCATAACGTATCCGACGGCTTTCGCCCCCTCATTGTGGGCGTAATCGATCAGGATCGGTTTCTGGTGGTGGGTGCCGCCGTGCACCAGGAGCGCACGTTCGACTTCGCCATCGCGCAGCCTGCCGGGTTTCAGCCTTTCCATGCCAAGGGCGGAGTTGATGGCACTCGCATCTCCTGTACGGACCCGAACTTTAATCAGGCCCAGCAAGCCATGCATCGCCGCCTTGTACCAGCTGCAGCAATATTCGGTGCGAGCATCGGAGTGAATGTTCTCCTGCTTGAGTCTGCTGAAGAAGCCGGGGTCCTTCTGCGCAGCCTGGCGCCGCGCCAGGCTATTTGCAGCGCTAAAGTGTTCCCTGTCGACCCGGTCATCGGTCCAGGGATCATTATCGTGTGAATAGCCCGGCATGTTTTTTTGCAGCCAACTTCCAATGGTGTCGTGCCAAATTAGCAGACGAACTGTGACGCCACGTTTGGCCGCCGCGATTAGCAGGTCGCCGTAGGTAGGTCCTCGTGGCCAGGTTTTCCCCGTGCGCACCAGTTCCATGCCGGGGTCGAAGCCCCAGCACACCAGGTCGATGCTCTGTTGGGCGGCTGCGATTTCTGCTGCGATGTCGGCGAACCCTTCCTGGCCGCAGATGAACAACTTAAGTTGATTGTTGTGCGTGATCGGATGGCTTGCCGCGCCTTTTTTGTTGCGATTTTCGGCAAACCATTGCACTGAACCATTGGCGGTGCGGTTTGTTTCGCAAATGTGCGAGGTTTCAGTTCGTTTGATCGGATCGGTCATGAATTGCTTGAATTACTCTGTCAGATGGTGCCGGTTTAAACATAGGTGCGGCTTTGCGCTTCGCCGTCGAGGGCGCGTGAACCGCGATTGGAAAGCGTTTGTTCCGCATGGGCGGCGTCGCCCGCCTGGGCCAATTGCTCTCTGACGGCCACCACGAACTCTTCGCCGGTCGGCAGTTTGACTTTATATTGCGGCGTTCCTGGCTCGTGATCGATGACGATGCGGCCGAACTCGTCGCTGAGGCCATCCTCGACCTTGGCGTCGCCCTTGTACAGCTCGTAGGGGACGTTGGCGAAAGGCCGCCCGCCGGCGCGCGATCGAATGGTGTAGTGCAATTGCTCTGGTGTGGGCTTGAGGTCCTTGTCAACCAAGGTTGGCGGTGTCGCGTTTTGCGGCCCCACGAGGCTATGTTTTGCGGCGTGGGCGACGAAGTCCCCATTGGTACCATGCTCAATGCCACCGGCTTTATAGATGCTGTAGCTACCCCCGCCGATGATTTTCAGTTCTTCCTTGGCACTGATGGTGATGCGATTGGCAGTCATGCTGATATCGAGTTTGGCGAGCATGTGGATGTTGTGCTTCAGTGCCTGAATGTCGATATCGCCGCTGTAGGCTAGCAGTTTCATGCCCAAGTTCTCGACGAAGAGGCGGAAAGTCTGTTTGACGCTGGCGAACAGGCTGCCGCCGCTGGCGAGCGACAAGTTTTTGCCGGTCGTCAAGGCGGTATCCTGGTCGCTGGCGATGTGCGTGGACTGGGCGGTTGTTGTTGCGATGCCAGCGGGGCTGGCCAGCACCAGCAAGGGCTTGCTCAGTTCCGGGAAGGGGCCACTGCCACCCCGGATGGCGTCGTTTTGCTGCTGGATGCCAGCCGCCACGATGGCTTGTTGCTGTGCTTCCTGGGCACCAGCCTGCTGCGCCAGGTCAGCCAGCGCGGCATGGTTTTCGCTCGCCACGTCCAGTCGCCGGGCGGATTCACCCATGTCCTTCACAGTGCCGCGCGCGCGCTCGCGCGCTTCGGTCGAAACCAACATGCCGAGACCGGCCCGGATCACGCCCCAAGCACCGGTGGCGAGTTCAAACCCTTCGCCACGCGTATCTTTGCGTCCGGCATTGTCTTCGATGCGGGTGATCTTGCCGAGGCTGAGTTGGCTGTGCTGGTGATCGCTCTTGAGCTGGGCCTGGATGTTCTGGTTGGTGTCATCGAGGATCAGATGGTTGCTGCGTCCGCCGGCCTGATTGCCGCCGCCCGGTGCCAGCTCGCGGCTGCGCATGCCGGTCAGCGCTTGTTGTTCGGGCAGCTTCCACGCCGGCATATTGTCCTGGTTGCTGACGGCTCCCATGATGATGGGGCGGTCAGGTGAACCATCCAGCCACTGCACGACGACTTCGCTGCCGACCCTTGGCGTTGCGGGGCTGCCCAGTTGGCTGCCTGCCCATGGATTGACGACCCTGATCCAGGCCGAGCTGCGGTCGTCGTGCTGGCCAATCCGGTCCCAATGGAATTGCACGCGGACCCGTCCAAATTCGTCGACGTGGATGCTGTCGTTTCCGTTTGGCCCGACCACCGTCGCTGTCTGTGGCGCAAAGATTTTGGTGTCGATGCTGTTGAAGCTGCGTCCTGGCCGCCATGGAATCATCTTGCGGATGCAGCTCAGGCTATTTGCATACTCGACGGCGTACTCAGGCTCTTGCAAGTAATTATTGGTGGCTATGTGGCGAACCTGAAGAACCAGGAACTCGTTCTGGTTCGAGGTGGCGTTGCCGAAATCCGCAGTGTCATCGAAATGGCCGGTCAAATGGAAGGCGCGACCAGGCATCATGAAGCGGTTGTTACCAGCACCGTCAAAGTGCTTGCCAAGCGCTTCCATCTCTTGCATGCGCAAGGTTGCCAGACCATCGCCGTCCTGGTCTTTGAACCCGTAAGCGCCGGTGTATTCGTAAGATTCGATATCCAGCACCGAGCCTTGCTTGTTCAAGGTGGGAGCAGTGCTTTGCATTTGCGGGCTTTGCAAAGGGTTCTTGAAATCGTACTGGGACAAGCGGACGCTGCCCGGCATAACCTGGCGTGTGGGCGACCATTCGCCTATGCCGTCTTCTTCGGTGGCGCCGCCGTGGCGCTGGAAGGGGGCACTGCCGCTGCCGTCGATGGGGGCGGCAGCCGTGGAGTCGTCCGTCAGGATCAGCTTATGCCCGGTGCTGCTGTGCTCATACCAGTAAAGCAGGCCAGCAGCCTCCCATCGGCGGCTGAGGTAATTGTGGTCGCTTTCGGCAAACTGGCAGGCGTCTGTCATTTGCGGATCCATTCCGGCGACGCGCCAGTCCCAGTCGGGGAGGGCACCGTAGCTGCCCAGGATGGTTTCTGTCTGGCCGTGCAGGTTCTTGTTGTGGAAGAGGTAACTATTCTTACGCAGGCTCAGGTATTTCAGCCAGGGACCGAGCTGAGCCTCGTAAAATGCCACCGCTCCGTCGGTCCGCTTCAGGCGGAATGCAAAGCAGTAACCTGTGAAATAGCGCAGAGTGCCATCGCCCCTGACCAATTCGATGCAAAGGAGCTTTCCTTGAAGTTGTTTGAGTTCCAGGGTGGCGCTGCCTGAGAGGAGTTCGACAGTAAATTCGAAGTCCCGCGACAGGCCCTCGTCCGCGTCGAGGCGGTTTACCAGCAGTTGCGCGGCAGGGCCGTCTTTATGCGGGAAAGCCAGGCGCAAAATACGGTTGTGTTGAGGGGTACTAATGAGTTCCCTGAAACTCTGGATGAACTTACTCATGCATTTTCGGCCCAACCACGAAGGATTGGTGTTGCAAATTGACAATAGTTACAAACTTTACCACATTATCAAAAATCTTCGGGATGGGCAGCGGGCAATCGTGTGAGCCCAAGTGTATGTGGGTAAAAGGCTGTGGCGCCATGTAAAATAGCGGATTGTTTATTCGATTTTTAGGGCAAGAGCATGTCTATCCAATGGTTCCCCGGGCATATGAACGCCGCCAAGAAAAAGGCGGCGGAACAGATGGCCGACGTCGACGTCGTCATCGAAGTGGTTGACGCGCGCCTGCCTGCGGCCAGCTGCAATCCTCTTGTGGAAGAGCTGCGCAAATTCCGCTCGCGCCCTTGCCTGAAGATCCTGAACAAGATCGACCTGGCCGATCCCGATGCCACCGCGGCCTGGATTCGCCATTTCGAGCAGGACAAGACCGTCACTGCCTACGCGATGACGACCAAGAAGCCGTCCGACGTAGCCAAGGTGATCGCCAAGGCGCGCAAGCTGGCGCCGCACCGCAATGAGCCGACCAAGCCATTGCGCATGATGATCATGGGAATTCCCAACGTCGGCAAGTCGACCCTGATGAACGCGCTGCTCAAGCGCCGCGTGGCGAAGGTGGGCGACGAGCCGGCCGTCACCAAGCAGCAGCAGAAGATCTACCTGGATATGGAAACGGTGCTGATCGATACGCCGGGCCTGCTGTGGCCGAAGATCGAGATGCCGTCCGACGGCATGGCGCTGGCGGCCTCGCACGCGATCGGCGCCAACGCGCTGATCGAGGAAGAAGTGGCGGTTTGGCTGGCGGAAGAACTGTTGAAGCGCTATCCGGAATTGCTCAAGGCGCGCTACAAGGCCGACGTGTCGGCGATGGATGGCGTGGCGCTGATCGAACGCGTGGCGCAATTGCGCAGCTACCGCTTGAAGGGCGGCGACTGGGATTTCGAGAAGGCGTCGCATATGCTGCTGCAGGATTACCGCAGCGGCGCACTGGGTCGCATTTCGCTGGAAACGCCGGCCACCCGTGCCGAAGCGCTGGCAGTCCACGCGGAGGCCGAGCGCATCAAGGCGGAAGAGGCGGAGCGCAAGGCCGCAGAGAAGGAAGCAGAGCGCATGAAGGGCAAGCGCGGGACCTGAAACCGGTAAACCCGGGTCAGACCCACAGGGTCAGACCCGCCTGCTCACCTGCAAACTGGAAAGTCTCCAGCAGCAGCTGATTTGACCGGGTCAGACCCTTGGGTCTGACCCTGGTTTACCGGTTTTAGCCGAGCTTAAAGCTGGACACCGCCAGCGCCCCCATGAAACGGTCTTCGTGATACACCACTTCGGCGGCTGCATCCTCGGCCGCACCCACCACCACCATCAAAGGCAGCAAATGCTCTTCGCGCGGATGCGCCATGCGCGCGGCAGGCGCCCGTTCCCATTCCAGCAAGCGCGCCGTGCGTTCACCCGGTGCTGCCGCCATGGTCTCGCGCAACCACGCATCGAACAGGCGTGAAGCCTCTGCGCCAGCGGCGTTGAATGCGCGCAGGTTGTGGAAACTCAGGCCGCTGCCGACGACCAAAATACCCTCGTCGCGCAAAGGACGCAGCAAGCGGCCAATCTCCAGGTGCTCCGCCGGGTCCAGGCCGTGGCGCAGCGAAAGCTGCACGATCGGCACATCGGCTTCAGGAAAAGCGGGATACATGGCGCTGAACGTGCCATGGTCGAAACCGCGCTCCGGATCGAGGCGCGCCCGCCCGGCAAGCAGTCCTGCCACGCGTTCGGCCAGTTCCGGCGAGCCGGGGGCGGGGTACTGGATCTGGTAGGTATGCGGCGGAAAGCCGCCGTAGTCGTAGATCATCGGCGGCCTGGCCGACGATGAAACGAGGAAGTCGCGTCCCTCCCAATGGGCGGTGACGACCAGCAAGGCCTTCGGCTTGCCGCCGGCCTGGCGCGGCAAGTCGCGCAGCGATGCATCGAGTTGGTCGTAAGCGTTGCCGAACTGGTCACGCATCCAGGGCCATGGGCCGCCGCCGTGGGACAGGAAGAAGGTGGGCAAGGTAGTCATGCCCACCAATATACTCTGGTCAGCGATTCGTTGCAGACAGCGACATCAGCGCAAACAGGCGGGCGGCGCGCATCCACGCCATCGCCAGGGCGATCAGCTGTGCCAGCACGAACGCAGCTACCAATAGCGCGGCATTGCTGCCGGCCACATTCAGCCGTGCCACTGCCAGCACGGCCGCCAGCAGCAGGCCGCCCGCAGTCAGCGCCGTGTAGGCGCCCAGCATGGCCGCGGGCCGGCGCAAGAGAAGCTTGACGCCCCACCACCAGGCCTTGACGGCAGACGTGCGGCGGCGGTCGATCGCCAATTGGGCGCGCCCGGCATCGAGCGTCAGGTTGGCCAGCGCCACCAGCAGGGCTGTGACGACCGTGGCTGCCAGCTGCCAGCGTGCCGCATCGGCTTCCAGTACTGCCTTGCCGGCATAGTTCTCGGCAGCTTCCGCCAGCGCACCGCCCAGTGCAAACGCCACGCCCAGCGGCACGATCGCCCACAGCAGCATGCGGAACATGCGCGGGTATTCGGCGACCCCGCCTGCGCACAGTTCGCGCAGGGTGGCGGTTTGCTGCGCACGGCCGGCAGTGACGATGGCGCCGGTCAGGAACGGCGACAGAAGCAGGGTCAGGACCAAGGCAGCGATGCCGCCGGCTTGCAGCGAAACGGCGTTGCGCCGCAGTTCGGCGGATATGTCGGTGAAAGCGAGGCCGTCGAGCGCGCGCGCCAGTTCGGGGGCGTGCACCGAGTTGTCCAGCAGCGGCGCCAGGCTATTCCAGATGGGCAGGGCCAGCAGGGCTGTCGGCAGCAGCATGGCGATCAGCCAGATCAGCATCAGGCGCCATTGCAGGGCGGCGCGGGCGGCATGTTTGAGGTTGGTTGTCAGCTTCATACAGTGGCGATGAAAGAGAGCAGGGTCTGGATGATGGCGGCCAGGTCGAAGGTCCAGCGGCGCGAGGCGCTGCCGTCCTTCTTCAGGGTGCGGCTGTCATCGAGCTTGCTGACGTCGAGCAGGTGTTTGCCCTCAGGGTCGAGCTGGGCGGATACCGCTTTCACGGGCTTGGTCCACTCGTAGGTATGCCAGCGCTGTTCGCCGCCCCAGAACACGGTCTCCTTGCTGCCATCGGCGAAGGTGACCACCAGTGTTTGCGAGACATCGGCGCCGCGCCGGCGCACGGTGACCCGTGTCAGGTAGGGGAACGGGCCAGTGCCCGGCTTGGCTTCCGGGTTGGCCTTTTCCCATGCATCGCGCAGTTGTTCGACGTGCTGGTCGACCTGCTCTTCGCTCAAGTCGGCAAGCTTGCCGCCCTTCATTTGCCGGCCCGGCAGTGGCAGCACCTCTTCGCTGCTGAAGGAGGAAATGCGGTCATCCACGCGAGTGGTGGCGTAGACCTGCTGCGCGAAGACGGTTTCCACCAGCTGGCGCTGGCCGCTGACTTCTGCCAGCGTCTCACGGAAATCAGCCACGCTTGGGTGGCGGAATTTCCAGCGGCGGTAATACTCCTTGAAGGCGCGCTCCATGGTTTCCTTGCCCAGCTGCGCTTCCAGGTCGTGCATGACCAGGGTGGTGCGCGAATACACCGGGCCAATGCCTTGCAGGCGGGTATAGGCATTCTGGCCCAGCGGATCGGAGGGCTCGTCACGCGGCGTGCCCTGGCGTTCGAACTCGAAGCCCTTGATGGTGGGCGCAAATCCGATCGCGCGCAGGAACGGCGTCGTGAGGTAGGCCTTGCGGCCCGTATCGCGCAGCATGCGCTGGTTCCAGTACTCGTTCAGGCCTTCGTCCAGCATCGGCTCTTCGAACTCGTTGCTGGCGAGGATGCCGTAGAAGTAGCCATGGCCGAATTCGTGAATGGTGACGAAATCCAGCGCCGCCGATGCGAACGTGCCCGGCTTCAGGCCGGCAAAGTTGTCGACAGTGAAGAAGGTGGGGTACTCCATGCCGCCCGCTTCGCTGGCGTTATGCGGAGGAATGACCACAGTCACGGTTTTGTACGGATAGGGGCCGAGGGTCTTCGAGAAGTAGTCCAGCGAATCCTTGGTGGCCTGCAAGGCAGGCGCCGCGTTGGATGCGAATTCCGGCGGATAAAGCACGGTGATCTTCACTTGCGGGCTGCCGGGCCCGGTCCAGGTGCCGGTCAGCGGTGCCGCAGTGCGCTTGTCGGCGGTCCACGCGAAATCGTGCACGTCGCCCTGCACGAAATGGTGGGTCAGCTTGCCGTCCTTTTCCTGCGGGGCGCCCTGCAGTTCGCCGGTGGCTCCCACGGTATATTCCCTGGGGACGGTGAGCTTGACGTCATAGCTGCCAAAGTCCGCGTAATACTCGGATTCCGCGTGGTATTCATGCGCGTTCCAGCGCACCGCGGTGGCGCCCCGTTCGCCCGGCAGTTCCAGCACGGCGATCTTGGGGAACCATTGCGCCACCAGGTGGAAGCTGTCGAAGTAGCCGCTGCGCGCCATCACGCGCGGAAGCTGGTCGAAAAAGGCGATATCGAGCGTGGTGCTGGCGCCCGCTGCGACAGCCTGCGGCAGGTCAAGGCGCACCACGGTCTGGTCGGCCGCCGGGCCGCCGTCGGGATGCACGAAAGTCCACGGCACCTTGGCGCCGCCTTGCTGCACGCTGCGCAATTCCGTGTAGCCCCATTCTCCATCTTTGCTCAGGGCGCTGTTGCGAATGCCGCTGCCGGTTTTGCGCTCCTCGGTGTGGAAGGTGCTGTAGCCGTTCTGGAAGGCATTCAGGTACAGGTGCAGGTAGACGCTGCGCACCGGTTCGGCGCTGCGGTTGCGCCAGGTCAGGCGCTGCTTGCCGTCGATGGTGTGCTTGACCGGGTCCAGGCTGGCTTCGATCTGGTAGTCCACCACGCGGTCGGACAACGTGGCCTCCTGGCCGGTGCGGATGCCGCCCCAGGCGCCGGGAGCGCTGGGCTGCATGACGGCGGCCGCCTTGGCTGGCGCCAGTGCGATGCCGCTACCGGCTTCCGGCACGGTGGCGGACGTCGCGCCACCGGCCCACAGGCTGGCCTGGACCGCGACCCCGCCCAACAGGGCGGCCGCGGCCAAAAGGTGAGTGATGCGCATAAGACTCCATTAGGTTTTTTGCAACACCAAAATATAGCCCGGGTGGCGGCCGATTGCCAAACTTTTATGCCAACTTTAACCGGCGTATAATGGCGGCGCCTTGGTGCCCGCCTCCTGTTCATGGAGGCAGTTAAACGGGAAACGCAATGTGCTGCCCCCGCAACGGTACGCAAGCGCCGTCATTGAGACGGCAGGCCGCGCCAATTAGCCACTGCTGCTGCAGGAAGGTGGCCCGGTCAGTCTTGCCAGCCCGGATACCGGCCAGGGAGGTGGAAGCGCGCCCGCGCAGGGTTCGTCTTCTGTGGATTCCGGCTGCGGGGACGCAGGCGGATACTCTTTCTACTGATTTGCCATGACCTTCATCACTTCGCGCTGCGCCGTTGCCGCAGCGGTTGCCCTGTGCTTTGCCGCAGCGGCCCAAGCCCAATCGAACACCGTTGTCGTTTCCGGTTCCCGCTTCGCCAGCGATCCGTCGCTGCTGCCGATCGGCGCCACCACCATCACCGCGGCCGACATCCGCCGCGCCGGCGTGTCCGACGTCAACCAGGCGATCCGCAAGATCGGCGGCGTGTACGGCCGCCAGAGCCTGACCGGCAGCCCCGACTTCGGCCTCGACCTGCGCGGCTTCGGCACCAACAGCGACCAGAACGTGGTGATTGTGCTGGATGGCGTGCGCCTGAACGAAAACGAGCTGTCCAGCGCAACCCTGTCCACCATTCCGATCGACATGGTGGAGCGCATCGACATCATGCGCGGCGGCGCCAGCGTGCTGTATGGCGAAGGCGCCACCGGCGGCGTGATCCAGATCACCACCAAGCGCCCGCAAGCCGGCGAGCGCAGCGGCAATATGTTCACTGAGCTGGGCCAGTTTGACAGCGGCGAGGTGCGCGCCAGCGTGGCACAGGGCTTCGACGGCTTTGCCTTCGACGCGTCGGCCGGCCACCAGCGCTCCGACAACTACCGCGACAACAATGAATTCAAGCAGTCGCGCCTTGACGGCGGCGTGAAATTCAGCACCGGCGTGGGCAGCTTCTCGCTGCGTGCCGACATCGCGCGACAGGACCAGCGCTTCGCCGGCAGCCTGACGGAAGCGCAATTCAACGCCAATCCGCGCCAGACCCTGACCCCGAACGATTTCGGCAAGCTCGATAGCGACCGATATACCGCCGCCTGGGAGCACAAGGTAGGCGCCTTCGACCTGGCTGCGGAGCTGTCGCATCGCAAGAAGGAAGCGGAAGCCACTTACTTCAGTCCATGGGGCGTTTCCAGCTCCGCCTACGACACGAAGCAGACCCAGTTCTCGCCGCGCGTGCGCCACCTTGGCCAGTTCGACGGCATGCTGAATGAACTGGTCGCCGGCTTTGACTTCGGCCGCTGGAACCGCGTCACCACCGCGTCCTTCTCCGCCGCCGACGCCAGCCAGCGCAGCAAGGCTTTCTACCTGCGCGACGAAATGAAGTTCTCCGGCCCGCAGCAATTCCGCCTGGCCGCCGGCGTGCGCCGCGAACTGTTCGACAAGGATTCGATCGATCCAGTGCCATTCACCACCGCCACCTACAGCGTGAAGCAAGCCAACAACGCCTGGGAAGTGCAGGGCAGCATGCTTGCCGCGCCGGGCCTGACAGCGTGGGCCAAGATTGGCCAGAGCTACCGCGTCGCCAACTCCGACGAGAACGGCTTCACTCCGCAGGCCAACAAGCCGCTGGAAACCCAGACTTCGCACGATGCTGAAATCGGCCTTGGTTATGCGCAGGGCGCCGCCAAGCTTGACGCGCGCATTTTCCGCCACAACCTGGACAACGAGATCTATTACGACCCGACCGCAGGCATGTTCGGCGCCAACACCAACCTGGCGCCAACCCAGCGCAAGGGCTTCGAGCTCGATGGCAGCTACCGCTTCGCGCCGGAATGGCAGGTGCAGGGCCACTTCCAGCAGGTGGATGCCGAGTTCCGCTCCGGTCCGAACGCCGGCCGCGAACTGGCGCTGGTGCCGAAGAACATCCTGACCGTGCGCCTGGCCTGGCTGCCGTCCGACGGCCAGAGCGCCGACATCGGCGTGCAGCGCGTCGGCAAACAGCGCTACGGCAGCGATTTCGACAACAGCTGCGACGCCCGCATGCCGGCGTACACCGTGGTCGATGGCCGCTACGCGCGCAAGTTCGGCCAATGGGAACTGGCTGTGACCGCGCTGAACATGTTCGACAAGGAGCATTTCAGCCAAGCCTTCAGCTGCCGCGCAGGCATCTACCCGAACAGTGGCCGTCAACTGAAAGTATCGGCACGCTACGACTTTTAAGCGCTTAAAACAGGCTTAAAAATGCCCCGTTGGCGCCTTTTTGGCCCACGGGGCTGATCACGGCGCGCAAAAAATGGTAATCTCGCGGCGTTTACCATTTACCTGTAAGGATGACCATGCGTTTGCTGCGACTGCTGCTTGCTTCTGCCGCCCTGATGTTCACCGCTGCCGGCGCCTATGCCGCCGAGCCGAAACAAGGCGTTGACTATACGGTTCTCGACACCCCGGTGCGCACCGAAGCCCAGGGTAAAAAGGTCGAGGTGGTCGAGTTCTTCATGTTCACTTGCCCGCACTGCAATGCGCTCGAACCGCGCATGTCGGCCTGGGTCAAGCAGAACGCCGACAAGATCCACTTCCGCCGCATCCACTTTGCCCGCGGTGAAAAAGACGTGCTGGCACGCGCCTACGTCACCCTGGAAACCATGGGCACGCTGGAACCAGCCAGCCAGAAGCTGTTTGACGCCATCCACAAAGAGCACAAGCGCCTGATGCGCGAGGACGACGTGACCGCCGTGGTGGTAAGCGCCGGCGTCGACAAGGCCAAGTACGAAAGCGTCTACAAATCCTTCAGCGTCGAGTCTAAAATGAAGCGCATGGAGACCATCATCGCCCAGTACAAGGTGGACAGTGCGCCAACCCTGGTGATCGATGGCCGTTACGTGACTTCCCCATCAATGGCCGGTCGTCCAGGCCAGCCGGAAGACCAGTCCCAGGCAGCCGCCCTGGCAGTTGCGGACTACCTGGTAGCCAAGGCTGCAGCGACCAAGAAGTAAGACATGGATCAACGTGAAGAAGGCGTGATGCGTGCGTTCCGGGAGTCGGCCCCTGATGAGGCCGGCCTGGTGCAGCGCACCTGGGTCAACCATTTTGCCTGGACGCTGGTGGTCCTGTTGTCCGGGCTGGTGTTCTGGCTCGTGGTGGCCGTGGTGAATGCCGAAAACCAGCGCAATGCGCTGGCCAATATGCAATGCCGCGACCGCGTCTTCAAGGAAGAGATCGACCGCCAGTGCATGCTGAGCGTGCAGTCACGCGAGCACTGGTGGCAGCACCTGGTCTACGCAATGAAGCACACCAAGCCCCAGAAATAAAAAAAATGGGGACGTACCCCATTTTTTTAATCAGGCTGTGACGTCGAGGTTGGCGAGTTGGCGCTTGAAGAGCTGTTCCTGCACGCGGATATCGTCGCCGTTGTAGCCGTCGTAAGCGCGGGTGGTGCGCGACCATACTTCCGGCATCACCTGCTCGATCAGGTTGCGGCCGGCATCGGTGAGGGTAATCATCACGCAGCGGCGGTCGCCCGGGCGGTTGCCGCGGGTGATCAGGCCTTGCGCTTCCAGGTCGTTGCAGACCCTGGTCAGGTTGGCCGGCTTTTCCATGCAGGCTTCGCCCAGGTTGGACGCCGTCGAAGTTTCATTCTCCGACCCATACAGCACCGCCAGCACCATGTAGCTGGCATCGACCAGGTCATACTTGCGCAACACCGAATTCGCCAGGTCCTTCATGCGTTTCTGGACGTGATAGGTCATGCGCAGCAGGCGTACCAGGTCTTCCGGGAATTCCGGGATGCGAGTATGAATATTTTTCAGGCGCTTATTGGTTGCGTCAAAACTACTCATTCTGCAGGCACTCCTGTGCAATTTGTTCAAGCCTGAATTGTACTAGTGTTGACCTAAGGTAAATGCCTTTTTGATCTGTATCAAACCCCAAACGAAAGCTTCGGTGACGCTCGGGTTGCGTCTTTTTTGAAAGTTACATATTGGGAAAACCTTATACTTAAAGGGGAAATTTGGTGCAAGCCGGATACGGCCGAAGATGTTTCAGCTTTATTGCCCATGTAACATAGTGTTGGCAACTTCCAACACTGCGCCGCTTGGCCCCTGTTTTCGTTAGATTATTGGAAACAGGAGGACACCATGTCAGGAACCAGTACCCTCGACCCGGACAATATGCCAGCCCAGCCTGACCGCGAAGTCAGCAAGGGCCATGGCACCGGGGCCCTTGGCCCCAGCGATTCGTCCGATTCCGGCAGCGACCTGCAAGGCGCGCGCCCGCCAGGGCCCGGCGACACTGAACTCGACAGTGATTCCGATGCCCAGGGCACCGGCGAACGCGCCAGTGTCGGACGCGATACGCCGGCCCCGGATGGCGGCGATATCGATGTCGACCATGTCGAATCGCTGCCCGACGCCAAACGCCAGGAACACGACGACGTCGAGCGCGGCAGCTAAAGGCTGTTGCTACAAGACTACAACCCACCCCGGCAGGGCGGGCCGGAAGAGGCACGAACGCGCTTTCTCCTCTGGGCCGCGCCGCTCCTCGATATCAAAACTGGTATTAAAGTCGGAAAAGATTTAATTGGATTGCATCCCGCTTGATCCCCTACATTCGGTTTTAACAAAAACCAACTCAGGGAGACCGCAAATGCAACACCAGTTAAATTTGAAAACCACCGTCGCCTGCATGCTGGCCACTGGCCTGCTGAGCAGCGCATCGGTCTGGGCGCAGGAAGCCGCCCAGGCCAATCCTGACGTCGTCGCCGAGAAGAAGGAAGCGACTGACAACGCGACCGTGATCGTCACCGGCGTCAAGGCATCGATGATCAAGAGCCTGGCGATCAAGCGCACCAGCGACCAGGTCCTGGAATCGGTCGTTGCCGAAGACATCGGCAAGCTGCCCGATAATAATGTCGTTGAAGCGCTGCAGCGCGTGACAGGGATTCAGGTCACCAACCGTTCCGGCGGCGAAGTCGGCACCTTGTCCATCCGTGGCCTGCCGGACGTGCAAACCACCTGGAACGGCCGCAACATCTTTACCGCGTCGGGCACCCAGGTCGCGCTCCAGGACATTCCTTCGACCCTGGTGCGCCAGATCGACGTCTACAAGACGCGCGACGCCAGCCAGTTGGACACCGGCATTGCAGGCCAGGTTGACGTCAAGTCGCTGCGGCCGTTCGATTTCAAGGGGCCAAAAGCTTCGCTGTCGGTGCGTGAAACCTATCTCGATCCCGCGAAAAAGGCGAACCCGCAGCTCAGCGGCATGTTAAGCAACCGCTGGCAAACCGGCGTCGGCGAAATCGGCGCCCTGGTCAATCTGTCGGTCAACAAGACGAATTACCGCAATGAAAGCGTGACCCCGGGCGCCATGGTGCCGTTCACCAGCCCCAATGCCGGCGAAGTTCCCCCAGGTTACATCCCGTTGCAGCGCATCTTCGATAATAAGATCTGGACGCCAGGCACCCATGCCGGCTTGCCGATGGCCGAGGGTTCAACGCTGGATTTCAACGGCAAAGCTTATCCTTACTACCTCGCGCGTGACGCCGTTTTCCAGAGCGACACCCACGGGGAGCGAAAGCGTCCGGCCGCCAATATCGCCTTGCAGTGGAAACCGAACGCCGATTCGGTCTACACCTTCGAATCGATGTACAACGGTTATCGTGACAAGTCCTTCAACCGCTTGCTGTTCAGCTTTGTTGACTGGTGGGGGGATCTCGGCAGCAATCCTGCGGGGACCATTACGACGTACCCGGGAACCAACGTTATCAAGAGCCGTCAAGTCAATAACGTCTATGGCTTCAACAGCGGCGACTACACCACATCGGCAACCGATTCTCGCATATATGCCCTGAACGGCAAGTGGGACCTTGGCGATCGCCTGAGGCTGGAAGGCGACCTGTCGTACCAATCCAGCACCTATCACTCGGAATTCACGGCCACCCGGATTGATCGCGTTGCACCGTCGATCAACGTCAACTTCAATGACGGCGGCAACAATACCGCCTTCCATTTCAACAACGATGCCGACCTGGCCGACCCGGCCAAGTGGAATGTTGCGCAGTTCTACGATAACGCCAACCGCAACAAGGGCAGCGCCGCGACGGCCAACCTGTCGGGCGTCTACGATGCCAACTGGGGTGCGCTGGAGACGATCCAGTTCGGCGTGCGCTTCGACGACCGCAAGGCGTCGGAGGCCAACCGGACGCAATCGGGCAATCTGGGCCGCACGCTCGCCTCGCTGGGCCCGGCGTATTCCTCCACCAACTCGAACTTCGGCACGGACATTTCGGACGTTCCGCGCTCATGGGTGGAGCCGAATGCTTATTACATCCGCGACCACATCGACGACTGGCGCAAGCTCTATAACTCGGTCGATGCCAACTTCCTGACGACAGACAAACTGAGCCTGCAGAAGACGTTCGAGGTCGATGAAAAGACGAACAACCTCTTCCTGATGGGGAATACCCAGAACGAATTGTTCGGCCGTCGCCTGCGCGGCAATTTCGGCGTGCGCTACGTCAAGGTCGATACCGACATGACCTTCTATAAGGTTGATCCCACCACCAAGGCGGTCTCGTCGTCTACTGCCAGCAAGTCGACTAGCAAGGTCCTGCCTAGCATGACCCTGATTTATGACGCATCCAAGGACGTGGTGACGCGCTTCAACTATGGTGAAACCCTGCGCCGCCCGAAGTTCAGTGACCTCAACCCTATCCTGCAGCTCAACGACGATGTTTCGAAGGTGGGTTATGGCTCGGGCAGCGGCGGCAATCCGGACCTGAAACCGACGCATTCCAAGAACTTCGACCTGACGGCCGAGTGGTATTTCCAGAAGGACAGCGCACTCTACGGCACGCTGTTCAAACGCAAGATCGACGGCTTGACCGTAGACTTGCGCCACAAGGTTCACGTCGATCCGGCGAACGACCCATTCCGCAACTCGACCGCGGGCGGCGACCATACGAACGGCTATGACTACGTCATCAACTCGCCGGTCAACGCCTCCAACGGCACGATCAAGGGCGCCGAGCTCGGCTTCATTTACTTCCCGAAGGGGCTGCCGAGCCTGCTGGACGGCCTGGGCGTCCAGGGCAGCTATACGCGACTGACCTCGTCGCAAAACGTGCCTGACGCCAATGATGCCGGCGTCATCGTCTCGCAACTCGAAACGCCGTTCTTCGGCGTGTCCAAGAGCTCCTACAACGCCACCCTGGCGTACGAAAAGGGCCCGGTCAGCGCGCGCTTGTCCTATGTCTGGCGCTCCGGCTTCCTGGACCGCAATGAAGCCGCCTTGTTTGCCAATCCGATTGGTATCTGGCGTCATCCGGAAAAGAGCGTGGACATGCAGATCTCGTACAAGATCAACGACAACATGTCGTTCGATATCAGTGGCGTCAACTTGACGAACGAAATGCAGCAGCAGTACTACCACTTCGGCAATGCGGGTAACGCGCAGTTGACCAATTTCGGCACGGTGCAGATCGGACGTTCGGTTTCGGCAGCGTTGCGTTGGAGGATGTAAGGCTAGACGGTCAAGAAGACCCCCTAGCCACGCAGGGCGTTGCTCGGTTCACACCGGCAACGCCCTTTTTCATGCACTCGGCCGGTCCCGGCGCTGGTGCAGGTGATCTGCCGCCAGCGGGACCGCAGGGTTCTCCTCCGCGCTCGCGAGGTAGATCGGCGTAACCTCAAGCAGCGTGTCGATTGCGACCCGCAGCTTGGCGGGCATGTAGGGAGTATGGGGCCACACCAGGTGCATGCGCGAGGCTTCCATTTCTCCGCAATCGAACAGCACCTTCAGTTCGCCCCGTTTCACGTACGGGGCCACCAGCCAGCAGGGCAGCCATGCCAGACCCATGCCGCGCGCTGCCGCGTCGGCAATCACCTGCAAGTCATCCACCAGCATGCGCTGCCGCGGCAGCAAGTCGTGCGTGCGGCCGTCCGGCATGGCGACCGTCCATTCTTTCACCACGCGTCCGCGCGAGTACAGGATGCCATCGCGCTCGCAGACTTCCTGGATGTCCTGCGGTTCGCCGTGCGCCTGCAGATAGGAGGGCGCGGCGCAGATCAGCATGCGCTGCTGGCCCAGGGGGCGCGCAGCCAGGCTGGTACTGTTCGGCAGCGGACCGACGCGCAGGCCGAGATCGAAGCCTTCATCCAGCAAGTCCACCACCCGGTCGCTGAACGAGATATCGATGGTCAGTTGCGGGTAGCGCTGGGCCAGGTCCATCATCAGCGGCGCCACGAACTGCCGGCCGAACAGCACCGGCACGCTGATGCGCAAGCGGCCGGTCGGCTCGCTGCGGCCGGTACCGATGCAGGCTTCGCCCGCATCCAGTTCGGCAAGAGCGCGCACGCAGCGCTCGTAATAGGACTGGCCCGCTTCGGTCAGGGCCTGGCTGCGCGTGGTGCGATGGAACAGGCGCACGCCCAGCCGTTCTTCCAGCCGCGCGATGGCCTTGGCCACGGCGGAGCGGGTCTGGTGCAGCCGCGTGGCCGCCGCCGAAAAACTGCCTGCCTCCACGGCCTGCACGAAGACGTTGATGCCATTCAGGCGTTCATTCATATTGATTCCTTTTGGGCGACAATCTGTCGATGAAACTCCACCACTGTGGATAACGTGGAAACTATATAGTTCTTCTCACTTAACCACAACTTGTAAGGAGATCCAAATGCATGCATACCAAATCACCCCCGGCGGCGGTATCGACAGCCTGGAAGCCGTCAAGCTGCCGAAACGTGAACTGCAATACCACGAGGTTCGCGTAAAGGTGCGCGCGGTTTCGCTGAACTATCGCGACCTGATGGTGGCGCAGGGCACTTACCCGACCAGCGGCGAAGGTGCAGTGGTGCCGGGTTCCGACGCGGCCGGTGAAGTGGTCGAGGTAGGCCCGGGCGTTGAACGATTCCGCGTCGGCGACCGCGTAGCGACCGCGTTTTTCCCTGAGTGGGAAGAAGGCAAGGTCACGCCGGGCAAGACGGCGGTGACGCTGGGGGCGGGCAGCAATGGCGTGCTGTCGGAAGAACTGGTGATCAAGGAAGGCGGCCTGGTTGCCGTGCCGGCGCACCTGAGTTATGAGGAAGCGGCGACCCTGACCTGCGCCGGCGTCACAGCCTGGAATGCGTTGTTCGTGGAAGGCGGCGTGAAAGCCGGCGACACCGTGCTGTTGCTGGGCACCGGCGGCGTGTCGGTGTGGGCGCTGCAACTGGCCAAGGCGGCAGGCGTGCGCACGATCGTCACCTCGTCCAGCGACACCAAGCTGGAACGGGCACGCGCCTTGGGCGCCGACGTGTTGATCAACTACCGCAAGACGCCTGAATGGCAGGACGAAGTGCTGCGCGCCACCAACGGCGAAGGCGTCGACCTGGTGCTGGAAGTGGGTGGCCAGGATACGCTGGCGCGCTCGATTGCCTCGGCCGGCATGGGCGGCAAGGTGGCAGTGATTGGCGGCCTGGGGGGCGGCTTCGAAACCAGCGTTCAACTGCTTGGCATTGTCATTGGCGGCAAGAGCATGAGCGGCATTTACGTCGGCAGCCGCAAGATGCAGGAAGACTTGTCGCGGCTGGTCTCCCAGCGCAACATCAAGCCGGTGGTGGACCGCGTGTTCGACATCCACGAGGCGCGCGAAGCCTACCAGCACCTCGCATCCGGCAACCACTTCGGCAAGGTCGTGATCAGCGTCAAGCCGCGCTATTGATCCTTCAATTCGGGGTCAGGTCTGTCATTTGGACACGCGTGCAGTTTGTTTGACAAATCTCAATACGCAAATTCCGTGGAATTAGCGTATTGAGAAATATCAAATGAGAGCGCTAGCTGTCCGAATGACAGACCTGACCCCGAATTTGACCCCGAATTTGGTCGAAAAAAAGCCCGCTCGTAGCGGGCTTTCGATGGGCGAACAACCGCGATCAAGCAAAGTTCTGGGCCACGAAGTTCCAGTTCACCAGGTTCCAGAAGGTTTCAACGTACTTAGGACGTGCGTTGCGGTAGTCGACGTAGTAGGCGTGTTCCCATACGTCGCAGGTCAGCAGCGGCTTGTCGGCGCCGGTCAGCGGAGTGGCGGCGTTGGAGGTGTTGACGATCTCGACCGAGCCGTCAGCCTTCTTCACCAGCCAGGTCCAGCCGGAACCGAAGTTGCCCACGCAGGACTTGGTGAATTCTGCCTTGAAGTTGTCGAAGGAGCCGAACTTGGCGTTGATGGCGTCAGCCAGGGCACCAGCTGGTGCGCCGCCGGCGTTGGGAGCCATGCAGTTCCAGTAGAAGGTGTGGTTCCAAACCTGGGCTGCGTTGTTGAACACGCCGCCGGAAGACTTCTTCACGATCTCTTCCAGGGACAGGTTTTCGAACTCGGTGCCCTTGATCAGGTTGTTCAGGTTGGTGACATATGCCTGGTGATGCTTACCGTAGTGGAATTCCAGGGTTTCCTTGGAGATGTGCGGCTGCAGTGCGTCCATCGCATACGGCAGTGGTGGCAGGGTATGTTCCATGAATGTTTCCTTTTGATTGAGACGAAAAGTTATTTTTGCCGAAACGGCCACTATTCTAATACGAACGCTAGGTAAGCGTCGGTTGCACGTTGGCCACGCCGATTTGGGCGCTGCCTTCGGCCAGGCGGACGCCCAGCGGCTGCCCCGGTTGGATATGCGCCGGGTCGCGCAGTACGGCGCCGGCGGCATCGGTGACGATGGCGTAGCCGCGTTCCAGCGTGCGCTGGGGATTCAGTAATTCCAGTTGCGCCGACAGCGCATTCAGGGCATCGCGCCGCTGCAGCAGTTGCGCACGCATGCTGGCGCCGGCGCGATGCTGCAAGGCTTCCATTGCGGCACGTGCCTTGCTCGCGTCGGGCTTGCGCGCGGCCAGGCGGCCGGCCAGCCGGTCGACCGTGAAGCGGGCCTGCTGCAGCGGGTTGCGCGTGGCGTGCATCATGGCGGTGGACAGGCTTTGCAACTGCATGCGCTGCTGGGCGATGCGGGCCGTCGGGCTGAGCAGGCGGCGCTGCAGGTTGTCCAGCGTCTGCGTGGCGTCGCTGAGGGCGCGGCGCATGGCGCGGCGCAGGTCGGTGGCGTCGGCGCGCAATGAACCGAGCCAGTCGGCACGCGGCGTTGCTGCCAGTTCGGCTGCGGCGGTTGGCGTGGCGGCACGCACGTCGGCGGCGAAGTCGCAGATGGTGAAGTCGGTTTCGTGGCCAACTCCGGACACTACAGGGACATTGCAATTGGCGACGGCGTAAGCGACCACTTCTTCATTGAAGCACCACAGGTCTTCCATGCTGCCCCCACCACGCACCACCAGCAGCACGTCGCATTCGGCACGGCGCGAGGCAGTTTCGATGGCGGCCGCAATCTGGGCGCCCGCTTGCTGGCCCTGCACCAGGGCAGGGTAGAGCACTACGTTGACATGCGGCGCCCGGCGGTGCAACGCAATCAGCACGTCGCGCAGGGCGGCTGCCTGGGGGCTGGTGACGATGCCGATGGTGCGCGGGAACAGGGGCAGGGCGCGTTTGCGCTCGGTGTCGAACAGGCCCGCCGCCGCCAGGCGCTCCTTGAGGCGCTGAAAGGCTTCGAACAGGGAGCCGACGCCGGCCCGACGGATTGCTTCTACATTGATCTGGTAGTCGCCGCGTGGCCCGTACAGGGTGACCAGGGCCCGCACCTCGACCTTGTCGCCTTCGCGCGGCACGAAGCCGGCGTACTGGGCGCGGCCGCGGAACATGACGGCGCGCACCTGGGCGGCATCATCTTTCAGGGTGAAATACCAATGGCCCGAACTGGCGCGCGTGAAATTCGAGATTTCCCCAGATATCCACTGCAAGGGGAATGAGCGCTCCAGCAGGCGCGCGACTGCCTGGTTGAGGGCGCTGACTGAAATGACCTGGTTGGGTTCGGGGCTATTGATCATGGACCTGTCCACACTTTTTGAAAGCGGTCATGCTTATGTCATATATCACTTCATATCGCAAGTATTTTTTGTAAACACATGATTATTAAGGGTAAACGCCAATGCCACATAAGCGGGCAATTGTTGAATTTCCTTATAGATCAAGGACTTTGCGATAGCGCGTGGCTGTTACGCACAAAGATATCCACAGAATGTGTGAGGAACTTCTCCGCCCGAAGCCTTGCGTGATGAAAATGTTTGCAGGGTAACTTTCATTTTAGAAATCAACGACTTGGCACTCCAGTCTGTCCCTTGCTAACAATTTTATCCACAGAAGCTGTGGGGAAAAACGCTGCCTAAATTTTCAGCTCGAAGTGATTGTCTTTCCATATCAAAGACTTGCGCTACCTCCTGTGGCCTTGCTCACACTTTTGTCCACAGAATTTGTGTATTTCGCTGAAAATGTGTCTGGAATGCATCGGGAAATCAGCGTGCGAGATTTTTACGCACGGCAAGAAAACCCTTATAGATCAAGTACTTTACCGCTCGAGCATAGCCTTGCTAACAATCTTATCAACAGAATATGTGAAGAAGTGCACAGATGGGGAAAAGCAGGAAAAGTGCCAATGCGCATTTTTTGTGCTTGAGAATAATTCGCTTTCCTTTCAAAGGCTTAGCATATAAAAGCCACCATTCCCCACAATTTTGTCCACAGAATATGTGTAGAACTGCGCTGAGCGAAGCTGATGAAAATTTTTGCATTAGGAAAAATCATAAACAAATCATGGGTTTAGGGTGAATTAGTTGGATTGCCAACAATGTTGTCCACAGAAAATGTGAAGAATGCGCACACTTGCCTGATAGCTCTCGACACGCTACATTGCGCGTTTAGGTTTTCTTTCTTAGGAGTATGTCTTGCTCGCAATTTTCCAGGCCGCCGGCTGGCCTATCTGGCCTCTGCTGATCGCTTCCATCGTTGCCCTTGCTCTGATCGTTGAGCGCCTGATGTATCTGCGCCGTTCGCGCATCATTCCGAAGACACTGCTGGACGAGGTGGTTCGCGTCTATCGCAGCGGAAACATCAATAACGACATCATCACCAAGCTGGAAAAATCGTCCCAGCTGGGCGTTGTTCTTTCGGCAGCGTTGCGTAATGTCAACGCCCCACGCGATGTGATGAAAGAGTCGATTGAAGAGGCGGGCGGCGCCGTGGCGCACGAGCTGGAGCGCTTCCTGACCACCCTCGGCACCATCGCTACCCTGGCACCGCTGATGGGCCTGTTCGGTACCGTGGTCGGCATGATCGAGATCTTCGGTTCGCAGAATTCCGCCGGCGCCAACCCTGCGCAACTGGCGCACGGTATTTCGGTGGCGCTGTACAACACCGGTTTCGGCCTGGCAATCGCGATGCCGACCCTGGTGTTCTATCGCCACTTCCGCGCCCTGGTTGACTCCTTCGTCATCGACATGGAGCAGCAGGCGGTCAAGTTCGTGGACGTGGTCCACAACTCCCGCAAGTAAGCGAGGGATCAGTTTATGGCGATGAATTTCCGCCGAGGCCAGAAGCGCGAAGATCCCGAGATCAACCTGATCCCGTTTATCGACGTGCTGCTGGTGATCCTGATCTTCCTGATGATCACCACCACGTACAGCAAGTTCACCGAGCTGAAAATCACCTTGCCGACCGCCGATGCGGAAAAGACGGTGGAGCAGCCGAATGACCTGAATGTGACAGTGGATGCCAAGGGCAACTACACCATCAACGGCACGCCGGTTGCGTTCCACGACGTAGCCGGCCTGGCCGAGCAGATGAAGGCTGCCACCAAGGATGCCAACCCGATTGTCAAGATCAACGCCGACCAGTTCGCGATGCACCAGATGGTGATCAACGTGATGGAAGCGGCGCGCGTGGCTGGCTTCGAGCGCGTGACCTTCGAGGCACAGACCGCCCAGGCCAGGTAATGGCCTCTTCCCTCGAGACGACGTTCTCGCGCGAGTGGTTGCGGCGGGGCGCGCTGGCATGCGTGCTCTGGCCCTTGTCCCTGCTGTTCCGGGGGCTGGCCGCCGTGCGCCGCGGCCTGTATGCGCTTGGCGTCTCGCACGCCGAGCGCTTGCCGGTGCCGGTCGTCGTCGTGGGGAATATCTTCATTGGCGGTACGGGAAAGACGCCGCTGACCATCTGGTTGGTCGATGCGCTGCGTGCGGCCGGTTTCCGGCCGGGCGTTGTGTCGCGAGGCTTCGGCAGCACGGATGCCGCGCCGCGCGAAGTCAGCGCCGTGTCGACGCCGGCCGAGGTGGGCGACGAACCAGTCCTGATTGCCGCCCGCACCGGCTGCCCGGTTTTCGTTGGCCGTGCGCGTGCGGCGGCAGGCGAGGCGCTGCTGGCGGCTTACCCCGAAGTCAACATTATCGTCACGGATGACGGCTTGCAGCATTACGCCCTGGCGCGCGACATCGAAATCGTGCTGTTTGACGGCAGGGGAGTTGGCAATGGCTGGACGCTGCCAGCCGGGCCGCTGCGCGAGGCGCCGTCCCGCAAACGCGATTTCACCGTGGTCAACGCGCCCGAACTGACGGCAGCGCTGTGCACCGCCATTGCGCCACCCGGCGCCGCCCGCGGTGGCGCACCGGCTGCTCCCTGGCAGATGCGCCTCGCCGGCGACGTTGCAGAACGGCTGGCTGAGCGCAGCGAGCGCATGACGCTGGCCGAACTGGCCCGCCGTGCGGGGCAAGGCGACGGGCTGCGCGTGGCCGCAGCGGCAGGCATCGGCAATCCGGGCCGTTTTTTTGCCATGCTGCGCACCGCGGGACTTGAGCCGCAGGAGTTGCCGCTCCCCGATCATCACGACTTTAAAGACCGCCCGTTCGCGAATGTCGAGGCCGACTTTATTCTGGTGACGGAGAAGGATGCAGTAAAATGCTGGCAAATTGAAGAACTACGCAACGATCCAAGAATCTGGGTCGTTCCAGTCAGCGCCCGCATCGACGCGGCGCTGGCCGATCAAATTGTGGAGAAACTACGTGGACGCACGCCTGCTTGATATCCTGGTCTGCCCTGTGTGCAAGGGCCCTCTGGAGTACGACAAAAAAGCCCAGGAAATGATTTGCAAAGGCGACCGCCTGGCATACCCGATCCGCGACGGCATCCCGATCATGTGGGCCGACGAAGCGCGCTCCCTGCCAGACACCACGGAGTAAACGGTGTCCTTTATCGTCATCATCCCGGCCCGCCTGGCCTCGACCCGCCTGCCCAACAAGCCCCTGGCCGACCTGGGCGGCAAGCCGATGGTGGTGCGCGTGGCCGAGCGCGCGAAGGAAGCCGGCGCGGCCCGCATCGTTGTCGCCACCGACCACGCCTCTATCAAAGAAGCCTGCGAACAGCATGGCATCGAAGCTTTCATGACCCGTGCCGACCACCCGTCCGGCACTGACCGCATCGCCGAAGTGGCGCGCGCCATGAATTTGCCGGCAAACGCCGTCGTGGTCAACCTGCAGGGCGACGAGCCCCTGATCGAGCCGCAACTGCTGCAGGCTGCCGCCGCCCGCATCGGCGCCGACGTGCCGATGTCCACCTGCGCACACCCGCTGCACGACGTGGCGGACGCCTTCAACCCGAACGTGGTGAAGGTGGTGCTGGACAAGCAGGGCCGCGCATTGTATTTCAGCCGTGCCACCATCCCGTGGCACCGCGATGCCTTCGCCAAGGACAAGTCGGCCCTGCCGGCCGGCTACGTGCCCTTGCGCCATATTGGGCTGTACGCCTATAGAAACGACTTCCTGCAGGCCTATCCGGCGCTGGAAGTGTCGCCGCTGGAAGGGATTGAAGCCCTGGAGCAGCTGCGCGTACTGTGGCATGGATACCCCATTGCCGTACACGTGACCGATTCCGCCCCGGCGGCCGGTGTGGACACCCCGGAAGACCTGGCGCGTGTACAAGCACTCTACAAAAGTGGCGGATAAGCCAACTTCTGTGGTAAGTTTCTAGCAAGGTGGCTAAGGCATCATCAAAAATTATTATTAAATCGTTTAGGAACATTCATGCGTCTCATTCTGTTAGGAGCACCAGGAGCCGGTAAGGGCACCCAGGCCAACTTCATCAAGGAAAAGTACAACATCCCTCAGATTTCCACCGGCGACATGCTGCGTGCGGCAATCAAGGAAGGTACTGAACTGGGCCTGGCCGCTAAAAAAGTGATGGACGCGGGCCAACTGGTTTCGGACGACATCATCATCGGCCTCGTGAAAGACCGCCTGAAAGCGGCCGATTGCGCCAATGGCTACCTGTTTGACGGCTTCCCGCGTACCACCGCGCAAGCCGACGCGATGAAGGACGCAGGCGTCAAAATCGACTACGTGCTGGAAATCGCCGTACCGGACGACCAGATCGTCGAACGCATGAGCGGCCGCCGCAGCCACCCGGCTTCGGGCCGTGTGTACCACGTCAAATTCAATCCTCCTAAAGTCGAAGGCAAGGACGATGTCACCGGCGAAGACCTGGTGCAGCGCGACGACGACAAGGAAGAAACCGTCAAGAAGCGCCTGGACGTCTACCACAACCAGACTGAAGTCCTGCTTGGCTACTACGGCGAGTGGGCCAAATCGGGCCAGCCTGGTGCGCCGAAATATCGCAAGATCGAAGGCGTTGGTCCAGTCGAAGAGATTCGCGACCGTGCGTTCGCGGCTCTGAACAGCTAATACTTATGAAGCGGGCTCCTGGCCCGCTTTTTTCAAACCGGTACGCGACAGTCGCGTCGCAAGTGTCAGACCCTGCGGGTCTGACACTGGTCTACCGGTTTGGCGGCCCCCTGGCCGTGAAGTGTCAAAGTTTTGCAGTACGTAGTTCGGTCGTACCGAGTTCGTTTTGTGGCTTTTGATTCTAATAACGTAAGGGGGCAATCTATGGCAGCAAGTTTGTGGTTCGCGATTGCGTGCGGCGTGCTCGCGGTGGTGTACGGGCTGTGGGCGCGCAGCTGGATTCTTGGACAGAACGCGGGCAACGCCCGCATGCAGGAAATCGCGACAGCCATCCAGCAAGGTGCTGCGGCCTACCTGGCCCGCCAGTACCGCACCATCGGTATCGTCGGTGTTGTTCTGCTGGTAGCCATCGGGGCGGCGATCGATATGAAGACCGCCATCGGCTTCCTTCTTGGCGCCGTGCTTTCCGGCGCTTGCGGCTTTATCGGCATGAATGTGTCGGTGCGGGCCAACGTGCGTACCGCGCAGGCTGCGTCGGTGGGCATGAACGAGGCGCTCAATGTCGCCTTCAAGGGCGGCGCCATCACCGGCATGCTGGTGGTCGGCCTCGGGCTGCTGGGCGTAGCCGGATTCTACTGGGTGCTCACCGTGATGGGCGCTCCGGGCGCGCCTGACCCGACGCACAATGTGCATGAAGTGCTGAAGCCGATGATCGGCCTGGCCTTCGGCGCTTCCCTGATCTCGATCTTCGCCCGCCTCGGTGGCGGCATCTTCACCAAGGGCGCCGACGTGGGCGCCGACCTGGTGGGCAAGGTGGAGGCGGGCATTCCCGAGGACGATCCGCGCAATCCGGCGGTGATCGCCGACAACGTGGGCGACAACGTGGGCGACTGCGCCGGCATGGCGGCCGACCTGTTTGAAACCTATGTGGTGACCCTGATCGCGACCATGCTGCTTGGCGCGTTGATGATCACCAGCGCGCCGGCGCAGGCGGCCATCTATCCGATGCTGCTGGGTGCCGTGTCCATCATCGGCTCCATCATCGGCTGCTCCATGGTCAAGGCGAAACCGGGCAAGAAGATCATGTCGGCCCTGTACACTGGCTTGTGGTGGGCCGCCGGCCTGTCGCTGATCGGCTTCGTCATCGTAACCTGGATGGTCTGGCCGGATGATGAGATGCGCTACAAGATGCTGGGTGCAACGGTTGTCGGCATCGTGCTGACCGGCCTGATGGTCTACATCACGGAGTTCTATACCGGCACCGAATTCACGCCGGTGCGCCATATCGCGGAAGCTTCCACCACCGGCCACGGCACCAATATCATTGCGGGCCTGGGCGTGTCGATGAAATCCACCGCATGGCCAGTGCTTGCCGTGTGCGTGGCGATCCTGGTTTCCTTCAAGCTGTCCGGCCTGTACGGCATTGCGATTGCGGCGACCTCCATGCTGTCGATGGCTGGTATCGTCGTGGCGCTGGACGCCTACGGCCCGATTACCGACAACGCCGGCGGCATCGCCGAAATGTCGGGCATGCCGGATTCCGTGCGCGCCATTACCGACCCGCTGGATGCGGTGGGCAACACCACCAAGGCGGTGACCAAGGGCTATGCGATCGGCTCGGCCGGCCTGGCTGCGCTGGTGCTGTTTGCCGACTACACCCACGCCCTGCAGTCGCGCGGCATGGAGATGTCCTTCGACCTGTCCGACCCGATGGTAATCGTCGGCCTGTTCATCGGCGGCCTGATCCCTTACTTGTTCGGCGCCATGGCGATGGAGGCCGTCGGCCGCGCTGCCGGCGCCGTGGTGGTGGAAGTGCGCCGCCAGTTCCGCGACATCAAGGGCATCATGGACGGCACCGGCAAGCCGCAGTACGACAAGGCCGTCGACATGCTGACTGCCTCCGCCATCAAGGAAATGATTGCGCCTTCGCTGCTGCCCGTACTGGTGCCTATCCTGGTCGGCATGCTGCTCGGCCCGCGCGCGCTGGGAGGCCTGCTGATGGGCACCATCATCACCGGCCTGTTCGTGGCGATCTCGATGACCACCGGCGGCGGCGCCTGGGATAACGCGAAAAAGTATATTGAGGACGGCAACCATGGCGGCAAAGGTTCCGACGCGCACAAGGCGGCGGTGACCGGCGATACCGTGGGCGACCCGTACAAGGATACTGCCGGTCCGGCCGTCAACCCGCTGATCAAGATCATCAACATCGTGGCGCTGCTGCTGGTGCCGCTGTTGCCGGTCACCGGCATCCTGTCGGTGACCATGGCGCCGATGCAGGCGCAGCAACAGGTGGTGGCCCCGGCTTCGGCTGCGGCGCCGCAGGTGGCAGCGCCCGTGGCTGCGCCAGCGGTGGCTCCCGCCATGGCCGAGGTGCCGGCCCAAGCCGCAAGCGAGACGCCGGCGGCGAAGTAAGTCGCGCCGCGTCAACCCTCTGCGGCGTATGATGTCTGTACGCTGCGGAGGGCAACATGAACTATCCACTCCTGCTGGCGCTGGCCGCCGGGCTGTCCGGCCCGGCCGCTGGCACCGAATCCCTTGACGAGTACCGGCGCTTGCCGGAATGCCGGCTCAGCGCAGATGGCAAGCGCCTGCTGCAGGAGCCTTGCCGCACGGCGCCTGCCCGCAAGAATATGCCGCGCCGCCCGGTGCCGCTGACTGTCACCCCGACTCCGCGCATTGCGCCGGCCCCCGATCCTTCACTGACCTGGGCGCCCATGCTGACCAAACGCGATCCGCATGCGGCGCCGACGGCGATCGCCCAACTGCCGCGTGCGGGCCAGCCGTCGCTGCCGCCGGGCGCTGTCTTGCCGCCAGCGACGCCGCTGCCCGGCCCCAGCGCGCCGATCCCGGTCCAGTGCGACGCTGGCGGCTGCCGCGACACCAGCGGTACCTATTACCACGGGCCGCCCGGCCAGGTCATCAGCCCGAGCGGAAAAGTGTGTTCCCAGAGCGGAGGATGGATGACTTGCTACTGATTTCGGCTACAATACGCCTCGATTGACGTTTACGTAACGTAAAGTGAATAGGGGAGACAAAAGCATGCAGATCAAGGACCAAGTATTCATCATCACCGGCGGCGCGTCGGGCCTGGGCGCGGCGACCGCGCGCATGATCGTCGATAACGGCGGCAAGGTCGTGCTGGCGGACGTGCAGGTGGAAGCCGGCGAAAAGCTGGCGGCAGAACTGGGCGCAGCAAAATTCGTCAAATGCGACGTGACTTCGGAAGCGGACGGCCTGGCTGTGGTGGCTGCGGCTACCGCCATGGGCACCCTGCGCGGCCTGGTCAACTGCGCCGGCGTGGCGCCGGCGATCAAGACCGTGGGCAAGGATGGCCCGCACCCGCTCGAATCCTTCGCGCGCACCATCAATATCAACCTGGTCGGCACCTTCAATATGTGCCGACTGGCGGCTGATGCCATGGGCAAGACCGAAGCGGCGGAGTGGGGCGAGCGCGGTGTGATTATCAATACTGCATCGGTGGCCGCATTTGATGGCCAGATCGGGCAGACGGCTTATGGCGCCTCCAAGGCTGGTGTGGCCGGCATGACCTTGCCGATGGCGCGCGACCTGTCGCGTTCGGGCATCCGCGTGATGACCATTGCGCCGGGTATCTTCGAGACCCCGATGTTGCTGGGCATGCCGCAGGAAGTGCAGGATGCGCTGGGCAAGATGGTGCCGTTCCCGCCACGGCTGGGCAAGCCGTTCGAATATGCTTCGCTGGCCAAGTCCATTATCGAAAATACTATGCTGAATGGTGAGACGATCCGTTTGGATGGCGCGATTCGGATGCAGCCTAAATAAACCGGAAAACCCGTGTCTGACCCGCAGGGTCAGACACGAATACGCGGCCGCCGCATGCCGAGTGCCAGACCCTATGGGTCTGGCACTGAATTGCCGGTTTTGGTGTAGCATGGCCGGATGAAAGCACTAGCCCTTGCCGCAGCACTGCTCTGCACCCTCCCGCTCCACGCCCAAGACAACCGTGCTCCTGAAATCGCCACTGGCTGGCAGGATAAAGCCGGTTGGTCCGCACAGAAATTCATGGTCGCCGCGGCCAACCCGCTGGCCACCGAAGCCGGCTACCAGATGCTGAAGCAAGGCGGCTCCGCCGTTGATGCAGCGATCGCCACCCAACTGGTACTGACCCTGGTCGAGCCGCAATCTTCCGGCATCGGCGGCGGCGCCTTCATGATGCATTGGGACGGCAAGAAAGTCCGTTCCTTCGACGGCCGCGAAACCGCGCCCGCCGCCGCCACCGAAACCCTGTTCCAGGACGCCAACGGCAAACCCTTGCCGCGGCCGGAAGGCGTAGTAGGCGGCCGTTCGGTCGGCGCCCCCGGCGTGCTGCGCATGCTGGAACTGGCGCATAAGGAGTACGGCAAGCTGGCCTGGTCCAAACTGTTCGCGCCCGCCATCAAGCTGGCGGAAGAGGGCTTCGCCGTCAGTCCGCGCCTGAACGCCTTGCTGACCAGCGAGCGTTACCTGCAGCGCGACCCGGTCGCTGCCGCCTATTTCTTCGACAAGGACAAGAAACCCTGGCCCGTCGGCCATGTCCTGAAAAATCCGGCACTGGCCAAGACCCTGCGTGAAATCGCTGCCGAAGGCGCCGATGCCTTCTACCGTGGCCGCATCGCGCGCGACATCGCTGCGAAAGTGCAGGGCCACCCGACCAATCCCGGCGGCCTGACGGCAGCCGACATCGCGGGCTACCGGGCCAGGGAACGCGAGCCGCTGTGCACCGACTACCGCGCCTACAAGGTGTGCGGCATGCCGCCGCCGTCGTCGGGCGGCGTAGCGATCGCGCAGATCCTGGGCATCCTGGAGAACAGCAAGATCGGCGACTACGCGCCGGTCAACGGCGTGATCACGGCTGACGCCATCCACTTGATGACGGAAGCCGAGCGCCTGGCCTACGCCGACCGCAACCGCTACGTGGCCGACACCGACTTCGTGCCGCTGCCCGGCAAGGGCGCCAGCGGCCTGCTCGACAAGTCCTACCTGCGCCAGCGCGCCGCCCTCATCGGCGACAAGTCGATGGGCCGCGCCCGCGCCGGCGTGCCGGCTGAAGTCAAAGTAGCCTGGGGCGATGACACTGCGCTGGACAAGCCGTCCACCTCGCACCTGGTGGTAGTCGACGGCAACGGCAACGCCATTTCCATGACCACTTCGGTGGAAGACGCCTTCGGTTCGCGCCAGATGGTCGACGGCTTCCTGCTGAATAACCAGCTGACCGACTTCTCCTGGGATTCGGTGGACGAAAACGGCCCGATCGCCAATCGCGTGCAGCCTGGCAAGCGCCCGCGCAGTTCGATGGCCCCGACCCTGGTCTTCGACAGGCAGACCAGGCAACTGGTGCTGGCCACCGGCTCGCCGGGCGGCTCGACCATCATCAACTACGTGGCCAAGGTGCTGGTTGGTGCGCTTGACTGGAACCTCAATGTGCAGCAGGCCATCAGCCTGCCCAATTTCGGCAGCCGCAATGGCCCCACCGAGCTGGAAGCGGGCAAGTTCCCGGGCGAGGTGGTGGATCAGTTGAAAGCGCGCGGCCACGAGGTGCGCCAGGTGGAACTCAACTCGGGCCTGCAAGGCTTGCAGCGCACGCCGGCCGGCTGGTTCGGCGGCGCCGACCCGCGCCGCGAAGGCATCGTGCGCGGCGAGTGACGAGCGCGCGACAGGCTGCTGGCGGGCAGGGCGCAAGTCATTCCCGCCCCGCAGCCAGCATGTTACCCTTGATAAATGGGCATGAAAAAGAAAACGGGCTTGATCCTGACGGGCGGCGGCGCCCGGGCGGCTTACCAGATTGGCGTTTTGCAGGCGATTTCCGAAATCCTGTGGGAAGAGGGATGGCCGCCGGCACGTAATCCCTTCCAGATCATTTGCGGCACTTCGGCTGGCGCCATCAATGCCACCGCGCTGGCCTGCCGCGCCGACAATTTCGGCGAAGGCGTGCAGAAACTGCTCGATGTATGGAGCAATTTTGAAGCGAACCAGGTGTATCGCGCCGATTCGCTGGGCGTGCTGCGTTCGGGGGCGCGCTGGCTGTCGCTGCTGTCCTTCGGCTGGCTGCTGCGCAAATGGCGCGCCGCGCCGCCGCAGTCGCTGCTCGACAACACCCCGCTGGTGAACCTGCTGCACCGCATGCTGGACTTGCCGCGCCTGGACAACTGCCTGCAGGAAGGCCTGCTGCACGCGGTAGCCGTCACCGCATCGTCCTACACCGGCGGCCAGCACATCACCTTCTACCAGACCGCCGCCGAAATCGCACCCTGGGTAAGGATGCAGCGCGTGGCGATGCAGGACCAGATCGGCGTCGAGCACCTGCTGGCGTCGTCGGCGATTCCCTTCATCTTCCCGGCCACGCCCCTGTACATGGGCGGCCACCTGGAGTATTGCGGCGACGGTTCGATGCGCCAGCTGGCGCCGATTTCGCCGGCCATCCACCTTGGGGCGCAGAAGGTGCTGGTGGTCGGCGCCGGCCGCCTGACCGAGCCGCCGCGCCAGATGACGGAAACGCCGCGCTACCCGAGCCTGGCCCAGATCGCCGGCCATGCCATGTCCTCCATCTTCCTGGACGGGCTGGCGGTCGATATCGAACGCCTGAACCGCGTCAACCAGACCTTGTCCGTGCTGCCGGAAGACCTGCTGGCCAAGACTCCGCTGCGGCCCGTGGAACTGCTGGTAATCGCGCCGTCCGAACGGCTGGACGACCTGGCTGCGCGCCACATCGGCAGCCTGCCGGCGCCGATTCGCACCATGCTGTCCGGGATCGGCGCCACCGAGGCGCGCGGTTCGGCGCTGGCCTCCTACCTGCTGTTTGAAGCCAGCTACACCCAGGAGCTGATCCGGCTCGGCCAGCGCGATACCCAGGCCCGCCGCGCGGACGTCCTGGCATTTTTCGGGTCCTGATGGCGAGCAATAGTAAAATGGCAGCTTTTGCCCATTTCTGAACCGTGGCTGGAATAGTTCGTCGTCTGCTTCCTCGCCTGGCCGCACTGGCCCTGGCTTGCACGCTCGCCCTCCCGGCGCTGGCGGCGCCGCCGCGCACCCTGCGTTTCGAGCAGCTGGACGTGGACGACGGCCTGGCTCAGGAGTCGGTACTGGCGATCATGCAGGACCGCCAGGGCTTCATGTGGTTCGGCAGCCAGGCGGGCCTGAGCCGATTTGACGGCTACAAGGTCACGGTCTACCGCAATATCGTTGGCGACCAGCGCAGCCTGGCCGAGAACTGGGTCGGCGTGCTGCACCTCGATCCGCGCGGCCGCATGTGGGTCGGCACCGATGGCGGCCTTGACCTGTTCGACCCCAGAACCCAGTCGTTCAGCCACCATCTGCCGCGCGAGCCGGAAAAGCGCGGCAGCGGCAACCGCCATATCAAAGCCATCATCGATGACGGCGCCGATGGCCTGTGGATCGGCACCGCCGACGGCCTGCAGCATTTCGATCCGTCGACGGGCAAGTTCCTCATTTACCACCACGATCGCGCTGAAGCGGGCAGCCTTGGCCACGACCAGGTCAATGCCCTGGCGCGCGACAAGCAGGGCAGGCTGTGGATTGCCACCTCGGCCGGCGTCGACATGCTGGAGACGGGGTCGCGCACGTTCATCCACTATCCGCTCAAGGCAGCGGGCGCCCGCGGCGCCCAGTCCCTGCTGGTGGACCGCGACCAGGTGCTGTGGGTCGGCACCCAGAACGGCATCGAGCGCTGGACGCTGGAAGGAAAATATCCGCAGCGCCGGGTGCTGGGCGCGGCGGAAGGCCTGCCGCAAAGCACGGTCAAGCGCATCTACCAGGACCAGGATGGCACGCTGTGGGTCGGCAGCCAGACCGGCGGCTTGTTCCGCTGGCGCCAGTCGGACGACCGCTTCGTGCAATACCGCCACCAGCAGGGCGACCCGCACAGCATCGCGGACAACTATGTGTTCTCGCTGTTCCGCGACAACGTCGGCACCTTGTGGGTCGGTACCTGGTATCGCGGCGTCAGCCGGGTCGACCTGGGCAGCGGCGGCTTTGCGCGCCTGGTCAAGGACCCGGGCCAGCCCTTCACGCTGACCGACAACAAGGTGCGCGCCTTGCTCGACGCAGGCGACGGCAAGGTCTGGGTTGGCAACAGCGACGGCCTCAATTACTACGATCCGGTGACCGGCAAGACCGTGCTGTATCGCACCGGCAGCGGCAACGACAGCCTGGAATTCCAGGTCACGGCCTTGCTGCACGACCCGCGCGACCGCAATGTGCTGTGGGTTGGCAGCCGCAACGGCGTGCGCCGCTTCGACATCAGGGCGCGCCGCTTTGGTCCGCTGATGCTGTCGCACGGCGATCCTGAAAACGATGTGATCCGCTTCCTGTACGGCGACCGCGACGGCATGGTCTGGGCGTCCGCCCGCAATGGCCTGCACCGCATCGACCCGTCCAGCAACGGCGTGCTCACCTTCCGCCACGATCCGGCCGACATCCACAGCATGGCCGACAGCGTGGTGCGCCCGGTGCTGGAAGACCGGCGCGGCAACCTCTGGATCGGTACCTTCAACGGCCTTGACCTGCTGGACCGCAAGACCGGCCGCTTCACGCACTATCGCAACAACCCGAACGACCAGGGCAGCTTGAGCCACAACGAGGTGCACTACCTGTTCGAGGACGACGATGGCATGCTGTGGATCGGCACCGCGGCCGGCCTGAACCGGATGGAGCGGCGCCCCGACGGCAGCGTGCATTTCCGCCGCTTCCTGCGCAAGGATGGTCTGGCCGACGATGCGATCGCCGGCATCCTGCCGGACCGCGGGAAATACCTGTGGCTGTCCACCAATACCGGCATCTCCCGCCTCGACATGGGCAACGGGCAGGTGCGCAACTACTCCGGCGTGGACGGCACCATCGAGGGCGCCTATTTCGACGGCTCGGCCTTGCGCGCGGCCGACGGGACCCTGTACTTCGGCGGCTTCAACGGCATCACGGCATTCGATCCGCAGGAGGTGCGGGAGAACAGTTCGGCGCCGACTGCCGTTATCACCGATTTCCAGATCTTCAACAAGCCGGTGCGGCCGGGCCAGGGCGGCGCCAACAGGGGCGTGCTGCAGCAGGCCATCGAATACACCAGCTCCCTGTCGCTGCGCGAAGGCGACTCCGTATTCTCGCTGGAATTCGCGGCGCTGCACTACGCCGCGCCGCAGCGCAACCGCTTTGCCTACCAGCTGGTCGGCTTCGACAGGGACTGGGTGGTGACCGATGCGGGCAAGCGCTTCGCGACCTACACCAACCTTGACCCCGGCACCTACCAGTTCCGCGTCAAGGCTGCCAACAAGGACGGCATCTGGAACGACAACGCCGCCACGCTGGAAATCACTATCGCGCCGCCGTACTGGAAAACCTGGTGGTTCCGCCTGTGCATGCTGGCCGCCGCGCTGGGCGCCGCCGGGGGCGCTTACCACATGCGCGTGCGCGTCCTGCGCAGCCAGCAGCTGCAGCTGGAAAAGCAGGTCAGCCTGCGCACGGCCGAAGTGGAGCTGAAGAACCAGCTGCTGGAAGAGCAGAAGCGCGAGCTGGAGCAGCGCGACAAGCACCTGTCGCTGGCCAAGCAGAGGGCTGAGGACGCGACGCGCCAGAAGTCCGAGTTCCTGGCCAATATGAGCCACGAAATGCGCACCCCGCTGGCCGGGGTGATCGGCATGCTGGGCTTCGCCCTGCGCGACAACGCGCTGGCCGAGCGCACCCGCGAGCAGATCGAGCGCGGCCAAGGCAATGCACAGTCGCTGCTGGCCATCATCAACGACCTGCTGGACTTCTCCAAGATCGAAGCCGGCAAGCTGCACATCGAGTCGATCGACTTCGCGCTGGCCAGCATGGTGGAGAACGTGGTCAGCCTGTTTGCCGAGCACACCATGTCCAATATGGTGGGCTTCGAAGTCGATTTTGCGCCCGACCTGCCGGAATTCGTGGTCGGCGACCCGACCCGCCTGCGCCAGGTGCTGGTCAACCTGGTCGGCAACGCCTTCAAGTTCACGGAGCGCGGCAAGGTATCGCTGCGCGTGGAGCGCGAAAGCAGCGGGCCGCAAGGGCATCGCATCCGCTTCACGGTGGAAGACACCGGCATCGGCATTCCGCCCGACGCCTTGCCGCGCCTGTTCCAGAAATTCGAGCAGGGCGACACCACCACTACCCGCCGCTACGGCGGCACCGGCCTGGGCCTGGCGATCAGCAGCCAGCTGGTGGAGCTGATGGGCGGCCAGATCGACGTAGTCAGCGCGCCTGGCGCCGGCTCCAGCTTCGCCTTCACCGTTCCGCTGCGCGACGGCGTGGCGCCGCCGCTGGCGCCGCACGTGGCGCGCGAGCCGCATACGCATCAACTGCGCGTGCTGTGCGCAGAAGACTTCCCCACCAACCAGATCATCGTGCGCATGATGCTGGAAGACCTGGGGCACAAGGTCGATATCGCCGGCAACGGCGTGCTGGCGCTGGCCGCCTGCGCCCAGCAGCGCTACGACCTGGTGCTGATGGACGGCCGCATGCCGGAAATGGACGGCTCCACCGCGACGCGCCTGATCCGCTCCGGCGGCCCGCGCGAAGCGCCGGTGCTCGATCCGCACCTGATGATCGTGGCCCTGACGGCCAACGCCAGCGACGAAGACCGCAGCCGCTACCTGGCCGCCGGCATGGACGATTTCCTGACCAAGCCGATCGACGAGGGCGCGCTGCACATGCAGCTGGAACGGGCCATCGAGCGCCAGCTGGCGCGCGGCATCAAGCTGCCGCCGTTGCGGGCGCGAACGGCCGAACTTCCTTCGGTGGCGGAGCTCGATGCCATGTTCGGCGTGTGCGACCTGCCGCCGCCGGCGCCGATGCCGGGCCAGGCAGGACAGGCGCTCAAGCTGCGCCTGCGCGATGCCTTCATCGCCGACTTGCCGGCGCGCCTGCGCGAACTGGACCAGGCCCTGGCCTCGGCCGACGCCGATGCTGCCGGCCGCCTGTTCCACGGCATGAAGGGCAGTGCCGCCTACCTGGACGAGGCCGAACTGCATGCCCTGTGCGGTGAACTGGAACGGGCCGCCGACCGCGCCATGTGGCCGGCGATCCGCGAAAAGCTGCCGCGCTTGCGGCTGCTGCTGGAACACGTCGTATCCCCAACGCGTCATTAAAACAAGAGCGGAGAGAGCATGAAAGTATTGGTAGTCGACGACGACGTAGTCTCACGCATGGTGCTCATGCACCTGATCGATGGTTGCGGCAAGTTCGAGATCGTTGAAGCGGAAGACGGCGCCGACGCCTGGCGGCAGCTGGAGGGTGGGCTGCGTCCGGGCATCGTTTTCTGCGACCTGCGCATGCCGCGCCTGTCCGGCATCGAATTGCTGCAGCGCGTGCGCGGGCAGGGAGACCTGGCCGAAGTGCCGTTCGTGCTGGTGTCCTCCGCCACCGACAAGGAAACGGTGCAGCAGGCCACCCTGGCCGGCGCCACCGGCTACATCGTCAAGCCGTTCCAGTCGGAGCAGGTGCGCGCCCACCTGGGCGCTTTCCTCGACCAGGCGGCCAACGGCTATGAGCACCGGGCGGAAGAGCCGGCAGCCACCCTGGCGCGGCTGGGCATTGCCGCCGACCGTTTGCTGGTCTACCTGACCGGTTTCCAGAACCAGCTGACGGCAGCCAGCAACGAGATCGATGCGCTGCTGGCGCACGACGAGCAGGCGGAGGTTCGCGTGCGGCTGGAGCGCCTGCTTACCGGCTGCACCACGCTGGGCTTGCACGGCGCCGCGGCCTCGCTCAAGCCGCTGATCGGCGTCCACGTCAGCAACGAAGCCGTGCAGGCGGCGCTGACGGACGTGATCAGGGCAGTGCTGCACCAATCCTCGCTGGTGCGCCAAAGCTGAGAAAATCGCCAGCCCGCTTGCGGGAAAATCCTCCCACCGGGCTGGCGCGGCCTTGCGGTAAATATAGTTTAGGTTTAAAGTAGTCTGCACCGCAGGCTGTACTTTCAACCGAACCTTACCCAGGCGACCATGAACAGACCCACTGCAGCAGAACCGAGCGCGCATCTCGACCAGTTCGCGCGCCAGCATCTACCTCCGGTTGAACAATGGCCGGACCTGGTGTTCGACCTTTCCGAGTTGCAGTACCCGGCGCGCCTGAATTGCGTGGCCGAGATCCTCGACCAGGCCGTGGCAGCGGGCAGCGGCGCGCGCATCGCCCTGCACGGCGAAGGCTTCGGCTGGACTTACGCCGAACTGCAGCAGCAGGTTGACCGCATCGTCAACGTCCTGCGCGGCCCGATGGCGCTGGTGCCCGGCAATCGCGTCCTGCTGCGCGGCGCCAACCATCCAATGATGGCCGCCGCCGTGCTGGCCGTGCTCAAGGCCGGATTGATCGCGGTGCCCACCATGCCGCTGCTGCGCGCGCGGGAGCTGGGCGTCATCATGCAGAAGGCGCAGGTGCAGGCGGTGCTGTGCGCCCATGCCCTGCGCGAAGAGATCGAGGCTGCGCCCAACCGCCCTGGACGCACCCTGTGGTTCAACGTGCCGGCCGAGGCGCAGGCTGCCGCCGCGGCGTCCGGGCATTCGCTCGAGGCCATGATGGATGCGCAGCCGGCGAGCGCCGCGGCATGCGACACGGCGGCCGACGACATCTGCCTGATCAGCTTCACGTCCGGCACCACCGGCGTCCCGAAAGGCACCATCCACTTCCATCGCGACGTATTGGCCATCTGCGACTGCTTCCCGCGCCATGTCCTCGAGTCCCGCGCCGACGACCTGTTCATCGGCACGCCGCCGCTGGCCTTTACCTTCGGCCTGGGCGGCCTGCTGCTGTTCCCGCTGCGGGTGGGCGCCGCCGCCGTGCTGCTGGAAAAGCTGACGCCGGAAACGCTGCTGCAGGCGATTGAAAAATACCGCGCGACGATCTGCTTTACCGCGCCGACCTTTTACCGCCAGATGGCCACGCTCGCAGGCAAATACGATCTTTCGAGCCTGGACAAGTCCGTCTCGGCCGGCGAAGCGCTGCCGGTGGCAACGCGCGAAGCCTGGCAGCAGGCCACCGGCTTGCGCATGATCGACGGCATCGGCGCCACGGAGATGCTGCATATCTTCATTTCCGCTGCGGGCGACGATATCCGTCCGGGCGCCACCGGCAAGCCGATTCCCGGCTACCGCGCCTGCGTCCTCGATAACAAAGGCCAGCCGGTAGGCCCTGGCGTTGTCGGCCGCCTGGCGGTGAAAGGCCCGACCGGCTGCCGCTACCTGGACGACCCGCGCCAGCGCGACTACGTGCTGGACGGCTGGAACCTGACTGGCGACGCTTACGAAACGGATGCCGACGGCTACTTCTTCTACCGCTCGCGCACCGACGACATGATCATTTCCGCCGGCTACAACATCGCTGGCCCCGAAGTTGAAGACGCCTTGCTGCGTCATCCCGCCGTGGCCGAATGCGGCGTGGTCGGCAAGCCGGACGAGGAACGCGGCCAGGTCGTGGAAGCGCATGTCGTGCTCAAGCCGGGCTTTGAAGCAACGCCCGACATGGCGGCGCAGCTGCAAGACTTCGTCAAGGAACAGATCGCCCCGTACAAGTATCCGCGCTCGATCCGCTTCCTGCCTTCGCTGCCGCGCACCGAAACCGGCAAGCTGCAACGCTTCAAACTCCGTAGCACTTGAGGAACAGCATGAATATCGTTTGTATTGGCGGCGGCCCGGCCGGCCTGTATTTTGCCCTGCTGATGAAAAAGCAGGACCCGTCGCACCGCATCGTGGTGGTGGAGCGCAATCGGCCTTACGATACCTTCGGCTGGGGCGTGGTGTTTTCCGACCAGACGCTGGGCAACCTGGTGGCGGCCGACGAAAAGACTGCGCGCGAGATCCTGCAGTCTTTCAACCATTGGGACGACATCGACGTCTTCTTCAAAGGGCAGAAAGTCACCTCCGGTGGCCACGGTTTCTGCGGCATCGGCCGCAAGCGCCTGCTGAACATCCTGCAGCAGCGCTGCGAAGAACTGGGCGTGGAGCTGGTGTTCGAGACTGACGTGCAGGACGACCAGGAACTGGCGGCGCGCTACAACGCAGACCTGGTGATCGCTTCGGACGGCCTCAATTCGCGCGTGCGCGCTCGCTACGAGGCGACGTTCCAGCCGATGATCGAAGCGCGCCAATGCCGCTTCGTCTGGCTGGGTACGACGAAGAAGTTCGACGCCTTCACCTTCGACTTCCAGCAGACGGAACATGGCTGGTTCCAGGCCCACATCTACCAGTACGACGGCGAGACGTCGACCTTCATCATCGAGACGCCGGAATCGGTGTGGCGCGCTGCCGGGCTGGACGACATGCCGCAAGAAGAAGCGCTGGCCTGGTGCGAGAAGCTGTTCGCCGAGCGGCTGGAAGGGCATAAGCTGATGTCCAACGCCGCCCACCTGCGCGGCTCGAATGTCTGGATCAAGTTCCCGCGCATCGTGTGCCAGAAGTGGGTGCACTGGAATGGCGACGTGCCGGTGGTCCTGATGGGCGATGCGGCGCATACTGCGCACTTCTCGATCGGTTCCGGCACCAAGCTGGCGCTGGAAGACGCGATCGAGCTGGCGCGCTGCTTTGCTGCGCATGGCAGCGCACGCGACGCGCTGGCTGCCTATCAGGACGTGCGCGCGGTCGAAGTGCTGAAGATACAAAGCGCAGCGCGCAATTCGATGGAGTGGTTCGAAAACGTGCAGCGCTACTCCGCGATGGAGGCGCCGCAGTTCGCCTACTCGATGCTGACGCGCAGCCAGCGGCTGTCCCATGAAAACCTGCGCGTGCGCGACCGGGACTACGTGGCTGGCTTCGAACGCTGGCTTGCCGGCCGGGCGTTCGCGCAAGCCGGGGTGCCGCAGCCGGCCGGCAGCCTTCCGGTGCCGCCGATGTTCACCCCGTACAAGGTGCGCGGCCTGGTGCTGAAAAACCGCATCATCGTCTCGCCGATGGCGCAATACAGTGCGGTCGACGGCTGCGTTGGCGACTGGCATATGGCGCATCTGGGTGCGCGCGCCATGGGCGGCGCAGCACTGGTGATGGCGGAGATGACTTGCGTTTCCGCCGATGCCCGCATTACGCCGTTCTGCCCCGGAATGTACGCACCTGCGCACACGATGGCCTGGAAGCGCATCGTCGATTTCGTCCACCAGAACACGGACGCCAGGATCGGCTTGCAGCTCGGCCACGCCGGCGCCAAGGGCTCGACCCGCGCCATGTGGGACGGCATTGACCTGCCGCTCGACAAAGGCAACTGGCCCCTGCTGGCGGCCTCGCAGCAGCAATACCTGGCGGGTGTGTCGCAGGTGGCCCGCACCGCGAGCGCGGAGGACATGCGGCGCATCGAGGCCGACTTCGTGCGCGCCACGCTGGCGGCCGAAGAAGCGGGCTTCGACTGGCTTGAACTGCACTGCGCGCACGGTTACCTGCTGTCGTCTTTCATCTCCCCGTTGACCAATGTGCGCGGCGACGAGTATGGCGGCTCGCTCGAGAACCGTTGCCGCTTCCCCTTGCGCGTGTTTGCGGCCATGCGCGCGGCGTGGCCCGCGCATAAGCCCATGAGCGTGCGCATTTCGGCGCATGACTGGGTCGAGGGCGGCATCACGCCGGATGATGCCGTGCAGGTCGCGCGCCTGTTCAAGCTGGCGGGCGCGGACATGATCGACTGCTCCTCGGGCCAGGTCAGCAAGCTGGAAAAGCCGGTATTCGGGCGCATGTTCCAGACGCCGTTTGCGGACCGGGTGCGCAACGAGGCGGGGATTCCGACCATTGCAGTCGGCTCGATCTTCGAAGCCGACCATGCGAACGGCATCATCGCGGCCGGCCGCGCCGACCTGTGCGCCGTGGGCCGCCCGCATCTCGCAAACCCTTCCTGGACGCTGGCCGAGGCGGCCAGGCTTGGCTACACGCCCGTGACCTGGCCGAAGCAATACCTGGCCGGCAAGCAGCAGCTCGAGCGCAATCTTGAGCGCGAACGCCAGCTGGCCGCCGCCAATGCCGGGCTGACGCCGCAGCAGGTCGCGGCGAAATTGCTGGAGGGCTGACGATGGTGCTCTCTGGCCAGCATGCATTCATCACCGGCGGCAGCAGGGGCATCGGGCTGGCCTGCGCACGTGCATTGCTGGCCCAAGGCGCCAGCGTGACGATTGCCGGACGCGATGCGGTAGCGCTCGAACGCGCGGCGGACTCGCTGCGTACCGGGAACGCTCGAAGCGGGACGCAGGTGCCGCGGGTGGACATCTGCGTGCTGGACGTTACCGACGAAGCGGCCGTCCACGCGGCCATCGCCGCAGCCGCGCAGCAACTCGGCCCGATCACCATCCTGCTGAACAATGCCGGGCAGGCGCGGCCCGCGCCGTTCGCGAAAACCACCAGCCGGCACTGGCAGCAAATGCTCGACGTGAACCTGACCGGCGCCTTCCACTGCACGCAAGCGGTCCTGCCGCAGATGCTGGAAAAAGGCTGGGGAAGAATCGTCAACATCGCCTCCACCGCGGGCCTGAAAGGCTACAAATACGTCAGCGCCTACGTCGCCGCCAAGCACGGCCTGGTCGGCCTGACCAAGGCGCTGGCGCTGGAACTGGCGACAAAGAACATCACGGTGAACGCCGTCTGCCCCGGCTACACGGAAACCGACATCGTGCAGGACGCAATCGCCAACATCATGCAAAAAACCGGACGCAGCGAGGAGCAAGCGCGCGCCGAGCTGGCGGCCGGCAACCCGCAACAGAAGCTGGTGCAGGTCGAGGAAGTCGCCAACGCCGTGGCCTGGCTTTGCCAGCCGTCCAGCAGCGCAATGACCGGCCAATCCATCGCCGTCGCCGGCGGTGAAGTCATGTAAGGAAACCGGAACGATGCAATTAGACCTGGAAAGCCGCCTGACCAAGGACCACCACCAGTCGCTCAAGCTGTGGCTGCGCATGCTCTCCTGCACTACCAAGATCGAAACCGAAATCCGCAGCCGCTTGCGCACCGAATTCGGCATCACGCTGCCGCGCTTCGACCTGATGGCGCAGCTTGAGCGCCACCCCGAAGGCCTGCGCATGGGCGAACTCTCCAAACGCATGATGGTCACCGGCGGCAACGTCACCGGCATCACCGACCAATTGGAGCAGGAGAACCTGGTCGTCCGCGTACCCGACCCGAAAGACGGCCGCGCCTTCAGTGTCAAGCTCACGCCCGCTGGACGCAAAGCCTTCGCGCAAATGGCCGCAGTCCACGAAAGCTGGGTTGCCGAACTGCTGCAAGAGATTTCGCAAGAAGACAAAGGACAGCTCATCGAATTGCTGTCGCAAATGAAGGGCCACCTGTACGCCCGCGAACCAAAGGACAAACCATGAAATACCTGCAAGGGGAACCGCAACACCTGCCGGGCAACCGCGCGCAACTCGCCGCCTACCAGGCCAGGCACTTCCAGTTCACGGTGGAGCAGGGCGTCGCCACGCTTACCCTGGACCGCCCCGAGCGCAAGAATCCGCTCACCTTCGACTCCTACGCCGAGCTGCGTGAACTGTTCCGCGCACTGGCCTATGCCGATGACGTCAAGGTCATCGCCATCACCGGCGCCGGCGAGAACTTCTGCTCCGGCGGCGACGTGCATGAAATCATCGGCCCCTTGACCAAGCTGGACATGCCTGGCCTGCTGGCCTTCACCCGCATGACCGGCGACGTGGTGAAAGCCATGCGCGCCTGCCCGCAACCGGTCATCGCCGCCATCGACGGCGTGTGCGCCGGCGCCGGCTCCATGCTTGCCCTGGGTTCCGATATCCGCCTCGGCACGGAGCGCAGCAAGACCGCCTTCCTGTTCACCCGCGTCGGCCTGGCTGGCTGCGACATGGGCGCCTGCGCCTTGCTGCCGCGCGTGATCGGCCAGGGCCGCGCCGCAGAACTGCTATACACCGGCCGTTCCATGTCCGGTACGGAAGGCGAGCGCTGGGGCTTCTTCAACAGCCTGCACGCGCCGGAAAGCCTGCTCGCCGCAGCGCAAGCCTTTGCCCAAGGCCTGGCCAGCGGCCCGACCTTCGCGCACGGCATGACCAAGAAGATGCTGCAACAGGAGTGGAACATGGGCGTCGACGAAGCCATCGAAGCGGAAGCGCAGGCGCAAGCCATCTGCATGGCCACCAACGACTTTCACCGAGCCTATCACGCCTTCGTGGCGAAACAGAAACCGGTTTTCGAGGGCGATTGAGATGGCTGATAAATCCTACCTTGGCTGGCCCTTCTTCGAACAACGCCATGCGGTGCTGGAGCGCGACCTGGACGCTTGGGCCGCCGAACATGTGCGCGACGCGCACGGCAGCGACACAGACGCCCAATGCCGTTCCCTGGTGCGCGCCCTCGGCGATGCGGGCTGGCTGCGGCACGCCATCGGCGGCACCGCCTATGGCGGCGCGCTGGACGCCATCGACACCCGCGCCATCTGCCTGATCCGGGAAACCTTGGCCCGCCATAACGGCCTGGCCGATTTCGCCTTCGCGATGCAGGGCCTGGGCTCCGGCGCCATCAGCCTGTTCGGCAGCGACGCCAGCAAGCAAGCCTACTTGCCGCGCGTCGCGAAAGGCGAAGCGATTGCCGCCTTCGCGCTGTCCGAGCCGCAGGCCGGCTCCGACGTCGCCGCCATGCAATGCGCCGCCGTGCCGGATGGCGACCATTATGTGCTCAATGGCGAAAAGACCTGGATCTCCAACGGCGGCATCGCCGACTTCTATGTGGTCTTCGCCCGCACCGGCGAGCAACCCGGCGCGCGCGGCATCAGCGCCTTCATCGTCGACAAGGACACGCCAGGCTTCGCGATCGCGGAGCGTATCAACGTCATCGCCCCGCACCCGCTGGCGCGCCTGGAATTCAGCAACTGCCGCATTCCCTCCAGCCAGCGCCTTGGCGAGGCAGGGCAGGGCTTCAAGGTCGCAATGGCAACGCTGGACGTATTCCGCACCTCGGTCGCCGCCGCCGCGCTGGGCTTCGCCCGCCGTGCGCTGGACGAAGCGCTGGCCCATGCCCAAAGCCGCAAGATGTTCGGCCAGGCGCTGGCCGACTTCCAGCTCACGCAAGCCAAGCTGGCGCAGATGGCCACGGGCGTCGATTCTTCCGCCTTGCTGACCTACCGCGCCGCCTGGCAGCGCGACCAGGGCCAGAAAGTGACGAAAGAAGCCGCCATGGCCAAGATGACCGCGACTGAGACTGCCCAGCAGGTGATCGACGCCGCCGTACAAATGTTCGGCGGCATGGGCGTGGTCAGCGAACATCCGGTCGAGCGCCTGTACCGTGAAATCCGCGCGCTGCGCATTTATGAAGGCGCCTCCGAAGTACAACAATTGATCATCGCGCGCGAACTGCTGCGCGAAGGCTAAGGAGTCAGTATGCAAGTATTACAACCGCCGGGTTGGGCGCGTCCACGCGGCTATTCCAATGGCATCGCAGCGACAGGCCGCATGGTGTTTGTCAGCGGCATGATCGGCTGGGATGCAAATTGCGAATTCCAAACAGATGATTTCGCCGGACAAGTACGCCAGGCCATTGAAAACATCCTGACCGTGCTGAAAGAAGCGGGTGGCGGGCCTGAGCATATTGCCCGCATGACCTGGTATGTGGTGGACAAGCATGAATACATGGGCGCCTATAAAGAGATCGGCGCCATCTATCGCGAGCTGATCGGCAAGCACTATCCGGCCATGACGGCAGTCGAGGTCGCCGGGCTGCTGGAGTCGCGTGCAAGGGTGGAAATTGAGGTGACGGCAGTCGTGCCCGCGTAGTTTTAATGAAGTGCTATAGTCCGGCCGTGGAGGTGCAATCCCATGGCCAAACTTCTCTCGCGCCTGCTTGGCGCAATTTTCCTGCTAGTCTTGTCGACCGCGCAAGGCGCAACGCCGCTGTTGACGGAGGCTGACATTGCCCAGCTATCGACCTGGCTTGGCAATGGCCCGATCAGGCTGGAGCGCTTGTACAAGAAGCGCGATGGACAAACCGCAGCGGATTTCCACGCGGCAGTTGACGGCAAGGGCCGTACGTTTACCGTGATGGAAGCGACCAATGAGCTGGGGCAACTGTTCAAGGTCGGCGGCTATAACCCGCAAAGCTGGGACTCGTCCGGCAAATTCCACATCACGACCGAAGATGAAAAGCGCACCGGCTTCCTGTACAACCTGACGTCGCGCCAGATGCATCGCCAGACGCCGCGCACCTATGCGCTCGATACGGTCGGCTCCTTCCAGACCTGGAACGATGCCAGGACCGGCCCGGTGTTCGGCGCCGGCCATGACTTGTACGTGCCGTGGGACCTGACCAACGGCGGCTACTCGATCATGTATTCCTACATCGATCCCGAACGCAGCAATTTCGATTCCAGCCTGCTTGATGGGAGGGATTACAAGTCGCCGAACATCACATTCGGCGATATGGAAGTGTGGCGCGTCTTTGCTGTTCCCGAGGCCGACACCTGGTTGATGCTTGTAGCGGGCCTCGTCATACTGGGCTTTGCTGCTCGCTTCGCCCAACCCTTAAGACCGATCAGTAAAGCCCCGCAATGCGGCCCATCAAGCCAAGCAGAAAGAGGAAACCGGTCAGGAATGTCCCCATTGTCCACCTGAAATTTGTGTTTGCCTCGCGACGCAATTCCGCAATCTGCGCTTGCTGCTCATTGAAGCGCCGATCCATCGTGTCGCGCAGCGCAGTAATTGCTTGCGCATTTTTTTCGACCAGCTCTTTAAGTAATTCCACCTCAACCTCGACTTTTGCGAGACGATTCTCCCTTGCTATCTCCCAAAGCAGTTTGGCTAACTGTGGTGTGAAACAAGCCGGGAGATTTGAAATTGGACAGGCGGGAAGGAAAAAAGTTCCACTTCGGAGCTAATCGGTACGCCCCACCAGGTCGTTGAGAGCCCGGAATTGCTATGCCTTGCGGAGGTTCGGCAGCGTCGAAATCAGCACCGCACCGCAACTTACCTGATGACCTTCGTACGCCACTTCGATGCCGCCAATGCGATGCGTCGGATCGCCTTCGACAATGACGCAGTTGGTATGGCCAGGGCGTGGACAGGAACAAGCGTCTCCCTTGCGTGCCACCTTGATACCCACGATGCTGAAATTGTCGGAGGCGGAAACCACTTTTCCACCATGGCTGGTCGGGTCACCCAATCGAATAATTCTACGCATACAAAATCTTCCAGTGTTAACGGACAAAAATGACGACCTTCATGTCGCCGCGTGCTATTGCAGGCAATGTACCTTGCCCGCCGGCCGCGGAGGCGAGGATGTCAAATTGCATAGGCCCTGGCGGCGCATATCGGTCATGCGGCTTCTTGCATAACGTCTTGTGGCGCTTTCTCAAAAGGCGGAGCAACGAAAAACATCGCAACGGACTCGTCCTGATTGAATTCCGTACACATTACCGGCTGCTTCAACATGGCACTTTGCATTGCCGACAGAGCGAGCATGCCGACGCCGTTCGCTTTGCCAAAATCGCCGAGGACGATGGCCACATTGGTCGCTTTCTCCAACGGGTCGACATTCATCTTGTGATGGTTCATTGCCGTCGCGGTCGCCGCCAACCGCGCGCCCATGACGCTGACACTCCCGGCGTTGTGAATCAGCCAGCCGCATTCCGCCTTGTCTTCAGCCCTGTTGGCACTGTCGGATGCGGCCGGTTCGCCTACCGCTTCGCCATCAGCAATTGACGGCTGATCCGGCCAACCGGCATGCGCTTTGGCGCGCTCCAATAAAGTGCTCAGCGCGTTATGCAAGGCCGGCGGGCGCGCCGGGGCTTCGGGCTTGAGGACGATGGCAGTGCCGCGCCGGATCTGCGCCATGACAGGCAGCTCTATCAGCTGTTCTCGGGCCGCATGGTAAGCCTCCGCTAGTAGCTTGATCGCCAGCTGCTCGGCCGATGGGCGTCCAGAATACCTATTTTCTTCTTGCGTGCTTTGCACCGGCAGCGGTGAAAGCCCCGCCGGGGTCATCAGCAGGGCGATCACGCCTTGGCCTGGTGGTCCAGCCCATCGTTCCTGCGGCGTGGCGCCGGAACCCGTTTTCTGTGCCTGTACCAGCGGTGAGTCGAAGGCCAGAATCACTGCGCCAGGAAGGGCAGAATCGTTTTCGAATACCGACAGCACGGCATCTGCAATATTGCCGTCAACATGCAAGAGGCGAATAAAAGCAGGGTCATTCGGGACTGTGGACACAGGCTCCATTGCTTCCGCAATTTCTTTACGGATGCGGCCCAGTCCAGCGGACATCTGTGCCATGTCCATCTGATCCGACGCCACGACATAAATCGGCAATGCGATGCTCGCGGGGCACTTATCATAGAGATGCTGAAGTGTGTCGTATATCAAGGGCGCAAATCCGTCGACAGCCAAGGCCGGGTCGGCTTTTTTCATCGCCTCGAATACGTCCGACTCATCGCCTTTGGCCTGGGCAAGTTGAAGCACGACATTGGGCAGATCAATATCGAACAACGTTTCCGGCGCCAGCGCCTTGGCTTGCATGACGATCGCGCGGCATTCGCAATGAGAACGACGGCTGGAGCATTCCTGTTCGTGGCGCAATTGGGCCGCCTCCATGTTTGCCTGTTGTTTGATGGCCGCCTCGTCTTCCTTTTCCTGGTCCTCGCTCCGCCACTGACGAAGCAAGCGCCAGCCACCCCAGGCCAGCAATGGGGGCGCCACGTGCATGACGATCAGCACGACTGCACTCCACCGCGCGAAGTTGAGAGTGATGCCGAACCATAGGATGGCTATCCACGCTACAGCTGCGACGAATAGGATAAAGAGATTGATTAAGAGACTGGTGATCACGATAAAGTCGAATGCTAATGATTAAACCGGAGCGAAAGAGTAGTCGGACGCACGACGGGGCCTGAGGGTGTGATGCAGGATGAACTCGTTACTTCCGTATCAACTAAAAAGGCCACATCAACGTTTGCCGCGAGAACTGGCGCGGCGCGGTTTCTTGGCTGACTTCTTTTCGGTGGGCAGGGCAGGCTTTCGGTCAAGGGTAGGCTTTCGGTCGCGTAGTAGGGGATAATCATCGAGCCGCTTCAAGAGTTCATTCCTCGCTGACTCATAGTCCGGAAAAATATCTTCCCAATTCGTTTTCCTCATCATCGGCGTACCGTCAATTTCATCTTCGTGTTGGATTCCGATAATGAATCCGGTTTTCGCCTCGGCAATGTGGAAATCATATCGAAATCCATCCTGATCGCGGACGCTTTCAAGCGGCACCGATTCGAAAACCGGAAAATTACGCGCGTAACGCCTGTCTTTTGCACCGAGTAAATATATCCACAAAAAAATACATGCGAACACTGCCACCATCGCAAGGAACATTCGCCAACCAATCATCAAAAAAAGGCCAATGGTTATGAGCGGGGCATAGACGAGGAAAGCCCGGAAGCTTAAAAGAAAGAAAAGACTGATTAAGGAGCCGGAAACAAAGAGCGCAGTTCCTGTTAATTGGTAGTTGTCCATGAAAAGATCTTTATTCGGCAGTAGATTGAGATCAATGGTGCTTATTTTCGTTAAGCTTTTGGAGCATCAAATCAGCTTGTCAAACAAAATTCCACCCCATTGTGCAATCGCCTAAAGGCGTTTTCAAGTTCTTGTAATTGCTTAATGCAGTGCTTGAATTTAGCCATACTGCGTGAGGGTAAACTGTATAAGTATATATTTTTACTTTATATTCAGTTTTTGCAATATCAAATCCGCTTGCCAAGAATATTCCCACCCCGATTCTTTAATGTTCATGTTGCCTACTTTGGTGAGGTCAATGTCATTTGGTTGTGGAAAACCTAATACTTCAAAAATCGCTGTTGCGTAATAACCAGCATAGCGGAAGGTGCGGTATGTCCAAATTTCCATAATAAAACAAAGAAGAAAATTTCCCGCGCTTACAACCGAAGTCAATAGCAATTGCTGCACGCGAGTAAGGTTGTTGTGTTCTTCTCCATACACTCCCATGAAATAGAATACTGCAAGGAAAAAAATTGAGGCTGCTATAGCTGACCGTTTTGCGACACGCATACAGTTTTTAAATAGAGCCCGTCTGCCCGCAAATACACTCAAGGGCATATAGAATTGCTGGGTTTTTGCCTGCATGATGGCATGGACATAGAGAACATCGCCTCGCTGTGACACCACGGCCTTGACTGGTTCGCCATTCTTGAATTGGTCGGCATGCTCCAGGGTGCCACATACGATGTGCTCGCCCAGTACGGCGGCGAAGTTGTACGTGTCTTCGCCATCGTACAACGTCAACGCAGCGGCATTGGCAACCATGCCGTGCATGCCGCCAACCACACCGGCTGCCCCACTTGCGAGGTTTTTTGCCTGGATGTTTTCTTCGATTTGTGCCAGCAAATTTACGGTGGTGCGGGCGATTTGCAGTTCACTTAGCGTGCCTTCAACGAGGAAGAGTGTTTCGCCGCCATAAGTCGCGGATGGTGAATGGATAGATTGTTCCATCGGAATTCTTCAAAAAGCCTCCGTAGGCGATGCCGGTATGAAGTCTCAAATTACGCGGAAGGAGACTGCGTTGGCCATCACCGCTTATTTTGCATTGAGCTTTTGGAGCATCAAATCAGCTTGCCAAGCAAATTTCCACCCAGTTTTTCCAATGTTCATACTACCGGTTTTAAAAAGATCAATATTATTTGGCTGTGGAAAATTGAATACTTTGAAAATTGCTTCTGCATAAAAGCAGGTATATTTGAATGTGCGGTATGTCCAGATTTCCATTGTGAAACTTATGAGAAAAGTCCCCAATATAAAAACTGAAGTCAAGATCAATTGATCCATTTTTCCAATATTTTCATATTTCCCATCATACAATCCCAAGAAATAAGATATTGCAAGAAAAAGAATTGAGCCCGCCGAAGCTAACCGGCTTGCAGTACGCATGCAGCTTTTAAAGAAGGCATCTTTGCCCGCAAATACGTTCAGTGGCATATAAAATTGCCCGCTTTTTGCCTGCATGATGGCATGTACATAAAATATGTCGCCTCGCTGTGACACCACAGCCTTAACCGGTTCGCCATTCTTGAACTGATCGGCATGTTCCAGGGTGCCGCATACTATATGCTCACCTAATGCAGCAGCAAAGTTGTACGTGTCTTCTCCATCATACAACGCCAACGCGGCGGTGTTGGCTACCATGCCGTGCATGCCGCCGACCACACCGGCTGCCCCACTTGCGAGGTTTTGTGCTTGGCTATTTTTCTCGATTTGCGCCAGCAAATTTACGGCGGTGCGGGCGATTTGCAGTTCACTGAGCGTGCCTTCAATAGGGAAGAGTGTTTCGCCGCCGTACGTCGAAGACGGTGAATGGATAGACTGTATCATTGGACAAGCACCTTAAAGGCTTTTTCATGTTTCGCAATTGCTTTAATGCAATGCTTGAATGTGGCCATTCAATTGCATAGAGACTGCATGAAGTCATGGTTGCCTATTCTGCACCAAGTTTTTGGAGCATTAAATCTGCTTGCCAAGCCTTTTTCCATCCTGTATTTTCATGGTTCATGCAGCCTACTTTGGTGAGATTAATTTTCTCTGGTTTTGGGAAGCCAAATACTTTAAAGATCGCCTCGGCGTAGATGCCTGCGCCTCTAACTGTGCGGTATGTCCAGATTTCAACAATGAAGGAAAGAGAGAACGTTGCAAAGACAATGAACAATGTCATTAGGAGTTGTTCTCTTCTTCCAATATTTTCAAATTTTCCGTCATATACTCCAAAGAAATAGGATGCTATCACGAAGGCAATTGATACTGAAACTCCTCCCGATACAGCCGAACGCATAAAACTCTTAAAGAAGGCCTTTTTTCCAGCAAATACGCTCAATGGCATATAAAATTGCTGGGTTTTCGCCTGCATAATTGCATGGACATAGAGCACATCACCTCGTTGTGACACCACCGCTTTGACGGATTCGCCATTCTTGAATTGGTTGGCATGCTCCAAGGTGCCACATATAATTAGCTCGCCCAGTACGGCGGCAAAGTTGTACATGTCTTCCCCATCGTACAACGCCAACGCAGCAGCATTGGCAACCATTCCGTGCATGCCGCCGATCACAGAGGCTACCCCGCTGACGAGGTTTTTTGCCTGAATGTTTTTTTCGATTTGAGCCAGCAAATTCACGGTGGTTCGGGCGATTTGCAATTCACTGAGCGTACCTTCGACGAGGAAGAGTGTTTCGCCGCCATATGTTGCAGATGGAGAATGGGTAGATTGGGTCATTGGGTAATCACCTTAAAGGCTTTTTCAAGTTCTTGTAATTCTTCAACCGCGTCGGGATAGGGCTTTTCGCTGAGCCAGCCTTTGTTTTTGTTCTTTCTAAAACAGCAGGCTTGGCACCAATTTTCCAGGTCGTCGTCCATGATCCAGCAGCGGTAAACAATCTCTCCCACTGTGATGGCAACGCCAATCAGATTGAATCGTGCCACCCGAATGAGCCAGATGGTGCGCGCAGCCACCATTTCTTCACCAACATGTTCGGCAGCCCTTTTAAGCAAGGGTGCCAAGCGTGTGCCAATAGCCCCACCGTTGCTCAACAGGTGTTTCAAGAGAGGCTCGGTATAAGAGACGGCTGCGAGAAAACCATACCGAACAGCTAATCCGTTTGCGCCCGCTCGGAAGACATACATACCTGTTAACACAAAGTTCGTTCTCTCCTTGTTGACTTCTATGAACCCCGAATATAAGTCAAGCAACGCGGAAATTACCCCTGCCGCCGCACTGAAGGTTCCGGCAGTCATTTTGAGCCCGCCGCGAATTATGTCTGCAGATTTATCCACAGTCGCGATACTCTTGAGCGGTTCAATCTCCACAGTCGCCATACTCTTGAACGGTTCAATCTCGCGAAGGGATTTGGTGACGGCGTACACTAAATCAAACGTCATGCCGATAAGTGAACTTACGGAGGCTGCCACTTCGGCCATGCCGCGATAAGTCAGCTCTTTGTCATTGGTCAATTTCAAGGTCAGCGCCAAGCCTTCGATGGACATGAGCAGCACCCCCATGCGCGCCTGGCGGAAGTTGTTAGTTTCAGGGCGCTTGCCCTTTTCCAATTCGACTAGCGTAATTTTGACTTTGTCCCTGACTTTTCTTTGTTCATCGCGAATCAAGACCTCGATCGGGTCCTCCATAAACAACTGTCGCGGAGTGCGGCCAGCTTTTTTCGCGGCATCGCGCTCGGCCAGTTCAAGGTTGCGTTGTGCGGAACGTTTTCTGTAGCCTTCAGCTAGCCTGTCTGGCGGCACCTTGAGCATGAATGCTTCAAAACTGATTTCTTCCGCCAGTTTGCCGAGCCTCCCATAAAGCATCATGCCTACAACCGCCTGAATGCCTTTATCCATTTTCCCAGCCTTGTTGGACAAGGCTTGTGACCATTCGGCAATCCTGGCGTACATTCTGCCTTCGTTGCTGCGATGGAATGTGGAGAGGTTGCTAATGCGATCGTCGGCCCGGCCCATGGGCTTGCCTTCATGAATCTTTTTAATTTCTTTATCGCGCAGCCATTCGTCCCATGCTGAATCGGTTTTCTTCAGCACGTCAATCAAGCCCTTGCCAGCCTTGAGCCACGGTGCGCTTGCCACAGCACCTAAACTGCCCGCCGTCGCAACAAGTTGCTTGGCCTCGGTAAAAGCTTTGGCGGCTTCTTCTTCCAGCGACTTATGGTTATACAAATTGGCGCGCATGTAGAGGTTTTTCCGCTCCACCTTGCTCACATTCATCCATTCAGCCAATTTGGGTTTGTTCTTATCAATGCCAAACATGCCGAAGGTGCATACAGAGTGTTCTTGCGTAAAGCAGAAACCACTCCCCAGGTTGTTTGGGTCATATGTGTCAAAGGCATCAACCAGCCTGTCAGCGACAAGCCATTGCAGATGATCGTCTGTGCGGCTGTCGGCTTTTTTTCCGCAAGCTTCGGACAGTGCAGCAAGATCGTCTCCGAACTTTTTGATGCCGTCCATATCGAGCAGCTTGGCATACTTGTTTTTCCATTCGCGCTCTGCATCGGCACCCGACAGTATTTTCTGGCGATTGGCTTCGCGGGTTGCATGACTTCTCTTTATGTCTTCTTCGACTTTTTCTGCCTCTGCTACCCGACCCATACTGCGCAGATTTTTGGCGGTATTTTCCCGGAAGTCCGGCATGTGGCGAGAATCCATAAATTCGACCTGTTTTTGAGCCAAGCCGATGCCGTGCTGCATAAAGCCATATTTGATGTCTTCGATGGCATGTGCCACGTCCATCTTGCGTCTGTTGTCGACGCCTTCGCTGTCCTTTGTCTCAAGAAACTGTTCGATTGGTTCTAGCGCAGCATTCCTGAAATTATTGAGTTCCTGTGTAATGCCGATATAGTCGTACACGACGAAGCTTGCGGCACCACGGTCGCGCATGCTGAGATAAAGGGGCGTCAGCCGATCCGCAGCGGGGATTGCGCCCACTAGGCCCAAATCGGGCTTAGGAGATGCGGCCGGCGGGAACAACTGGTTTTCAAGGCCGGGGCCCAGCCGTGATTGCCACAATTCCTGCTTACCTTGCTTGTGCAGTATCCATTCCGTGGTGTGCGTGTGCATTTCGTCAGCCTGCATGGCATGCGGCTGGTTGGTCGGTAAGCGTCCGTTCAATACCGTATTGAATGAAGCGCCTACTTCCCTGATGATGTGAACACACCGCTGGGAAGCGGCGTGTAGTTAATTGGAAGGTGCGAGCTGCGCCGCGCAGTTCCAAGGCAGGAACTCGTTAACGCGGTTGACGGGGTGGTCGGCGATGTGGGCCAGCACATAGCGCAGCCAAGCTTCGGGGTCGACACCGTTTAGCTTGGCCGTGCCGATCAGCGCATAGATGGCGGCTGCGCGTTCGCCGCCGCTGTCTGCACCGGCAAACAGGTAGTTGCGGCGACCCAGGGCAACGCCGCGCAGGGCGCGCTCTGCGGCCGAGTTGTCGATCTCGATCTGGCCATCATCGCAATAGCGGGTCAGCGCTGGCCACAGCTTGAGCGAGTACGTGATGGCAGCGGCCGTGTCGGACTTGTTCGACAAGGTGGTGAGCGTGGCGCGCAGCCAGCGTTCAAGATCGTCCAGCAAGGGGCGTGCGCGCAGCAATCGAGCGTCGCGCCGCAGATCCGGTGGCTGGCCCTGGATCTCGGCTTCAATGGCATAGAGCGCGCCGATACGCCGCAACGCCTCGGTGGTCACGGTCGATGGCCGTGCCACATGCAGGTCATGGAATTTGCGTCGCGCGTGCGCCCAGCACGCGGCTTCGCGTACCTGGCCGCTGTCGAAGATGGCATCGAAGCCGGCATACGCATCGGCCTGAAGGATGCCTTTAAATTGGGCCAGGTGGGTTTGCGGGTGGATGCCTTTGCGATCTGGGCTATAGGCAAACCAGACAGCCGGCGGCACCGCCGATGCGCTGGCACGATCATCGCGCACATAGGTCCACAGGCGTGCCGTGCGCGTTGTACCGTTTCCAGGTGCAAGCACCGGAATTGGGGTGTCATCAGCATGCAGCTTGGTGGCGGCAAATACGTGGCACCGAACCGCATCAACCAAGGGGCGCAGCAAGCTGCTAGCGGCGCCAACCCAATTGGCCAGCAGCGAACGATCCAACTCGATGCCTTCGCGCGCATAGATCACGCTCTGGCGATACAGCGGCAGGTGGTCAGCGTACTTTGCCACCAGCACGTGAGCCAGCAGGCCAGGGCCAGCAATCCCTCGTTGCACCGGCCGACTTGGCGCAGGTGCCTGCACGATGACGTCGCAGCAGCTGCAGGCCAGCTTCGGACGCACGTGGCGGACCACGCGGAAGCTGGCTGGCACATATTCCAACTGCTCCGATACATCCTCGCCAAGGTGGCGCAAGCCGCCGCCGCATGCCGGGCAGGCATCTACCTCCGGGGTATGCACGCATTCATCGCGTGGCAGATGATCTGGCAACGGCTTGCGCGCCGCCTTGCGGCGCGCTGGCGGGTTGGACTCTGGTTCGGCCTCTTCGGCGGCGCCCGTTTCAGCCTCCAGGTCTTCCAACTTCAACTCCAGCTGCTCGATCTGGCGTTCCAACTTTTCGGAACGGCGGCCAAACTGCATGCGCTGCAGTTTGGCGATCAACAGCTTTAGGTGTTCAATCTCTGCCGCGCGGGTGTCGAGCTGCGCCGTCAGGCGCTGCACTTGCTCGTCGCGCGCCAACAGCATTGCCTTCAGGGCGGCAATGTCGTCAGGGAGATCGGTGGCGGTCAGCATGCGTCTCAGTTTACGAGAATGCTGTCATGTTTACAAGGCCGACTGTGGGCGCCAAGTTCGCTCGGGCCGGCGCCAGTCAATGCCTTCCAGTAGCATCGACAACTGCGCCTGCGTCAGTGCCACACTGCCGCTGCTGGCCTGTGGCCAGATGAAGCGGCCATGCTCAAGCCGTTTGGCCAACAGGCACAAGCCGTCGCCGGTCCACCACAACAATTTGATCAAATCACCGCGCCGGCCACGGAACACAAACACGTGGCCGCTAAATGGATCTTCCGCCAGCGCGGTCTCTACCTTCGCAGCCAGGCCGTTGAATCCGCTGCGCATGTCGGTGGTGCCGGCCGCCAGCCAGACTTTGGTTCCCGCCGGTAGGCCGATCATCGCAGCACCCGATCCAGTATTTGCGCCAACGTAGAGGGATCTGCTTGACCGTCAATGCGCAATCTCACACGCCCAATCTCCAGCGTGATGGCACCGGTGTTGGGCTGTTCCGGCACTGGCGCTGTTGTTGGCGCCGCCAACATCACCGGCAGCAACGCAGCCTCCTGCGTTGACCCATCGGGCACCGGCAGTTCCGCCTCGAACAACTTGCGTCAACTGAATACCTGGTTTGCGTTCACGCCGTGTTCGCGCGCTATGCGAGCGACCGAGGCGCCAGGCTCCAAGGTCAACGCGACGAGCCTGCGCTTAAACTCCAGGGAGTGGCGCCGGTAATTACCTCTCGGCGCGCGCTGAATGACTGGTTGAAAATTCGTGTCCATAATCAAATTTGTGGGCACAACTGCTGTGCCAAAATTCAATCATGGCTGGGACCTGCTAGACGGTCCAGACGGTGGTGACTGTACGCTTACGTTGGTCGATCCTGCCAGCCATGCCTTCGGATTGAAGACTTGCATCTTCCCTTGTCGGGCCAGTTCCGTTGCGTTTTTCTTGTATTCGTCCAGCTTGGCCTTGGTCATGGCAGTGGGCGTAAACAGGAAGTAGACTTTTTCGATCTCGCTGGCGTGCTCAATCGAGATCATCGACGCGTCGATGCCGCAGCTATTGGGCGCGCAGGTGAATTCGACCTTGGTCTGAGGTGGAACATCCACCGGGAATTTGTAAAGGTAAGCGTCTTTGGTGACCTGATAGCCTTCCCAGCTTTTGATGCCCTCTCGGTCGATCAATACGTATAGGTAGCCGGCCCGCAGCATTGCCGGAGCATACTTGCCCTTCGTAAGGACCAGGTCGCTTACGCCTTTGCCAAGGGTCGACGGCAGCGCTGGAATGGCGCGTAAGGATGCCATGTCGTCGGCAAGCGCCACGCTGTAACGCAGCGGCAGGATCATCAATCCTTTTTTGTCGCAAAATTTGCAGTCTTTTTTCATCAGAATTATTTGTTGGCAGGTGTTACTCGTGCTGGGCGGCCGGCGATACAAGCGCGATGCCAGCGGCTTCCAAAACGTCTCTCAGTGCGAAGGCGCGTTCGCGCACCAGGTTCAGTGCGCGCTGCCACTGCGGCTGGCGCAGAATGTTCTCGCTGCGACTGATAACGTGGCAAGCCAGTGTTGCTCGATCTTCCTTCGTCGACAATCCGCAGGCGTGGGCGGTCTTCAAGGCCGCATGCAGCGCAGCTTCGGTCTTTTCATCCAGTGCATATCCCTCCTGCCATAGCGTGTGCAATGCGAGGTTGAAGGTTTCGATCTCTTGCAGGGATGCCGATTGGGCGCTGCTGAGGCTCATGCGAACATAAGCAGGTTTGTCGGGCTGGGGGCCGTAGTCTTGCGCCTTGAGCGCAATGCGCCGGTCGCTCCAGTGCGGGTAGGTCCAGTAGTCTGCCATTGAGCAGTTGCGCCATTTCCGCCGGCTGAAGCAGACGCGGCAAATGGTGCATCACGCGCGGATCGAAGAACCGGAAAAAAACACGTTTGCCGGTCTTGATGCGAAGATCGAGCTGGCGGGTCAGGTGCCCGGCGAGTTTTTCACATGGCAGATGGCTGAACAGGAAGGCGCAAATCGCTTGTCCTTGTCCAGGCCTTTGCGCTTCCTCTGCGGCGAGGGCAAGATAGCTCTCGATGAGGCTTGATGCATCCACCGACAGGCGCACCAGAAGCGGCGCCTCATCGGGAATCGTCATAAACAGCGGATCGATCAGCGGCAACGACTCTGCCAGATGGCCTTTCAGTGCTTTCAGTTCTTCGCGCAAGGGAAAGCCGCGCATCCGGTCGATGACGATGTCGCAGTGTCCGTATTCTTCCAGATGCGTGTGGAAAGACGTGGCGATATTGGGGGACGGGAATGACATGGCAACCTTACCTTTCTACAAAGGCTGCACCGGCGTCACTCGCACCTGATAATTTCATCTTGCACGGTTTGGCCGTTCCAGTGGGCAGTGTCAACGACGTGCTGCTGCTGGCCGGTCCCGCCAGGTCAAAGTCCGCCGCCTTGAGCGACAGGGCGCCAGGGTTGTGGATATCGATCCGGTTGCCCACATGGATCAACCCGCCTTCTCCCTTGATCCAAACTCCTTGCTCCGCCTCGATAATGTATTTGCCCCTGGTCTTGAACACGATATCGCCGTTCGATTCGACCTCGTATTTGCCCGCCAGCACGCGCTGCAGCATGTCGCCCTTGGCGACAGTGGTCTTGAACGTGTATTTGATCTTCGCCTTGCCGCCGTCAATGAACAGGCTGGCCGACTCGCCGACATTGTGAATCCAACGCCGCCCTGTCGTCTGGTTTGTGTCGCGTTGCGCTACCTGGTCGAGGTTGGTGTTGGCCGCCATGGTCACGCTGCCCTGGCTGGTCAAGGCTGTGCCATCGGTGGAACCGAGCATGAGAATGCCTTGCTTGCCGCGCTGCCCGCCCTGTCCGCTGCTGCCCTTCGGGTCGGTATTCCAGCCCCGCTCCAGATTGTCGACCGCTTCCTTTAATTGGGTTTGATGACCGGCATCGGTCTTGGCGCCGGGTTTGCTGTCTTCTTCGACCAGCATGTTATCGCGGCCCGTTTCCGGCAGATTGGCTTCGACTTCGCCGGCATGATCGCCTTGGCGCTGCACTTGGTCCAGTGCTGCGGTGAGCACTTGAATAATGGCTTCGCGCATCAATTGCGGTCCGGAGCCGCCTTTTTGCTGTTCGGCCGTCAGCAGCAGGGAACATGCGCGCAAGGCACCGGCAGCTTCGCTCGCCACTTCAAATCCTTCACCTCTCGGTTCGGCTTTGCCGTCGGCTCTCGGGTGCGTCAAATAGCCGAGATTCAGCTCGGTGTTCCCGTGTTCGCTCGCCAGTTGTGCACTGATCTGGCCGTTGGTATCGTCCAGGCGCAGCTGGTTATGGCGGGTTCCTTGCAGCTCCTGGCTCAGGAAGCCCGACAGCGATTTATTGCCGGGCAAGCTGCCCTGGCGGCTGAACCTCGGCGGCAGCGCGCGGCCGTTGAAAGCACTGCCGACAATAATCGGCTTGTCGCAGTTCCCATTAAGAAATAGAACAGTCACTTCGTCGCCAGCCCGGGGCAGGGCAATCATGCCGTAGCCTTCCCCGGCAAAGGGCGTGGCTACGCGCAGCCACGCTGAGCCAGGAACGGTGCTGTGGGCGATTGAATCGCCGCCGCGGGTATCAGTGCGGCTGCCGGCTTCGATCGTGTAGCCCGGAAAGCGGACCTTGACGCAGCCCAGTTCATTGCACAGGATTTCATCGCCTTCGGCATCCCCGGCGACCACAATGGCGCTCATGGGATGGACGGCCGGCAGATCGGTGCGCGGATCGTAGGACGGGACGATCGGAATGCCGCGCCGAACGCAAGTGAGGCGGTTGCTGTAGCGCGCGTTGCGTTCGCCGCTGGCTTCTTCTAGCGCTGCGGGGTCGAAGCCAGTCGCCGATGCTGTGTTCCAGCCGTTGCGGGCGAACAGGCGGCGCGCCTTGTCGCTGAGATCCGGGTGGACGTTATTTTCTGCGGTGACGTGCAGTTCAGTGATGACGAATTCGCGTTCTTCGGCCGGGTGGGCGTCGATTTCGGCGTGGCCGGTCAGGCTGAATGAGGCACCGACGCAGGCAGTGCGCTGGTCGGATTCGGCATAGAATTTCTTGCTCTCGTATTCATGGTGCTGGATGCGCAGGCGTGTCAGGTACTGAAAATCCGCGCTGTCTTCCCCAATATGCGGCGCCTCGACCAGGTTGTCGGTGAGGCTGACGGCGCATTGGTTGCCCAGCTCGCCTTGGTCGAGGGCGGTCGGGTCGCTGTAGGAATCCAGCTGCACCGTCTTGTAATCCCAGGTGTGGCGCGTGATGTTGCCGGGCGCGAGGGTGCGGGTCGCACTCCAGGCGGTGACGCTGTCGGCTTTTTCGGTGCCATCGGCGCGGTGGAAGCGCCAGACAGTGGCGTCTGCCTGAGGGAGCGTCCTGACGTCGTCGAACATGACCATGACATGGGTGGGTACGTGGTCGCTGCCGGAGTTGCTGGTGGGGCCGGGGCGGGTGAACCAGGCAATGCCCCGCCGGCTAAGCAATCGTCGGATGAACTGGGAATCGCTTTCGTTCGCCTGCATGGTGAACGCCCGCGCCGGATGCTTGGCGGCGCTCACGCCCGATAAGTCGAAGCTGAAGGTGCGCGCAGCACGGGGTTGGTCTGGCGCCATTCGCTCAAGTTCTGCTGAACAATATCGACTTCGCTCATATTGACGAAGACGCGGGTGTTTGTGTGCAGCGCCTTGAAGGCCAGGGCATCGCGCATGACGAGTTCATACGTGGCCCAGCCGCCGTCGCTGTGACCTTCCGTGGCGCTTTGGACGATGCCGCATACGGAGCGCAGGGCGCCCGCGGCGGTGACGAACTGCACTTCGGCAGGCATCGCGACGAATTGCTTGAGGGGCAAGCCGGCTTGGGTGGAAACACAGAGCAGGCGATATTCGATACCATCGCCGCACATCGCTTCGACGCCGCTCACGCATTGGACCATGAGCATATCTTCGGCGGCGAGGGCGCTACCTTTGGCGGGGAACAGGCGCAGACGGATGGGGCGGTTGGCTTGGGTGAAGCGGTCTCGTGATGCGAATGGATCGGACAAGTCCATGGAACTCCGTTTAAGTCAAATTGAGCGCTTGGGTCGTCAGGCGGCTCAGGGCAAGATATTTCTGTCGGTCAACTTGCAACTTTAGCATGATATAAAAAAAACAGCTCGCACAGTACGAGGCTCCCGATCCACCGGACTGGACGCGGCAGCGGGCATACGGCTTCAGGCCTAAATGTCGGAGGCGGATTGTGATGGAATGGCAGGCGGAGACAGCGCAAAACGACTGGAAACGCGCTTGGCCTTGAGTTGCGGGATGTATGAGGTGAGGGGGAATGCGGTGAGAGTGCCGATTGGTCCCCCCGACTGGAATCGAACCAGTATCCCACGCTTAGGAGGCATGTGCACTATCCATTGTGCTACGGGGAGGACGCAAAGCGAGCGCAATTATAGCTGACAGGCTAGCAACAGGTAAAATGCTTGTTTTTCTGTCCCTATTTGCACCCCATGGCTGTCATTTCCTTAACATCCGCACAACTGGCTTTTGGCCACCACGCCCTGCTGGACCACGCTGAATTTTCCCTCGAGACTGGGGAGCGGATCGGCCTGATCGGGCGCAACGGCACCGGCAAGTCCTCCTTGCTGAAAATTATCGCCGGCATGCAAAAGCTGGATGACGGCCTGCTGGTGATGCAGCAAGGCCTGAAGATCGTCTACGTGGAGCAGGAGCCGCAATTCGAGACGGGCCATACCGTGCACGATGCCGTCGCCGCGGGCTTGGGCGAACTGCCGACGCTGCGCAAGGAGTATGACGCGCTGACCAGCCAGTTCGGCCAGGGCGACGATGACAAGCTGATGGAGCGCATGCACGACATCCAGGTCCTGCTGGATGCCGGTGATGCCTGGAACCTGGATAACAGGGTGGAAAACGTGCTGGGCCGCCTGAACCTGGATGGCTCGGTGCTGGTGGAAACCCTGTCGGGCGGCACCAAGAAGCGTGCCGCGCTGGCGCGCGCCCTGGTTGGCGCACCGGACGTGCTGCTGCTGGACGAACCGACCAACCACCTGGACTTCAGCTCGATCCAGTGGCTTGAGAGCCTGCTGCGCGATTTCAAGGGCAGCATCCTGTTCATCACCCACGACCGCTCCTTCCTGGATAACGTGGCGACCCGCATCATTGAACTGGACCGCGGCATCCTGCTGTCCTACCCTGGCAACTTCAGCGCCTACCAGACGCGCAAGCAGGAGCAGCTGGCGATCGAGGAAGTGGAGAATGCCAAGTTCGACAAGGTGCTGGCGCAGGAAGAGGTGTGGATCCGCAAAGGCGTTGAAGCACGCCGCACGCGTAATGAAGGTCGGGTGCGCCGCCTGGAGCGCCTGCGCGAGCAGCGCTCTGCGCGCCGCGACCAGCAAGGCCAGGTGCGCTTGGAAGTGGGCACTGGCGAGCGTTCCGGCAAGATCGTGGCGGAACTGGAAAACGTCAGCAAGGACTTCGGCGAGAAGGTCATCGTGCGCGACTTCAGCGCGATCATCATGCGCGGCGACAAGGTCGGCTTGATCGGTCCGAACGGCGCCGGCAAGACCACGCTGCTCAAGCTGATCCTCGGTGAAGAGCAGGCTGACGCCGGCACCATCAAGCAGGGCACCAAATTGCAGGTGGCATATTTCGACCAGATGCGCGCGCAGTTGAACGACAATGCCACGCTGGCCGATACCATTTCGCCCGGCTCGGACTGGGTCGAAATCAATGGCCAGCGCAAGCACGTCATGAGCTACCTTGGTGACTTCCTGTTCGAGCCGCAACGCGCGCGCTCGCTGGTGAGTTCGCTGTCCGGTGGCGAGCGCAACCGCCTGCTGCTGGCGCGCCTGTTCGCCAAGCCTGCCAACGTGCTGGTGCTGGACGAACCGACCAACGATCTCGACATCGACACGCTGGAACTGCTGGAAGAATTGCTGGAGGATTACGCCGGTACCGTCTTCCTTGTCAGCCACGACCGCATGTTCCTCGATAATGTCGTCACGCAAGTGATCGTTGCCGAAGGGCAGGGCAAGTGGAAAGAGTATGTGGGCGGCTACAGCGATTGGGAACGCGTGCGCGACGCCAGCGTTGCCGCTGCACCCGCGCCGAAGAAGGCTGAAGCAAAACCCGCCGCAGCACCGGCCGCGCCCGCGGCACCGGCGCCAGCCAAGGCAAAAAAACTCAGCTACAAGGAACAGCGCGAGCTCGAAGAATTGCCGCAACTCATTGCCAAACTGGAAGACGAACAAACCGCGCTGAACCTCACGCTGTCCGATCCGGACTTCTATAAGAAGACGCCAGCGGAAGCGAAGCGCCTCAACGAACGCATTGCGCAGATTGAAGAAGAGCTGATGGCAGCGCTGGAGCGTTGGGAAGCAATCGAATCCCGCAACAACGTTTGATGTAACTCAATCCACTCTTTGCACTTTCTCACTTTCGTGCGCTTGCGCACGATTGCCCGCTGTAATATCTGACAACCTTAATGCCGAGGCAGTCCTGCTTCGGCATTTCCAACGGGAAGGCAGATATCGTGACTTTACAGCAGCCACCTAAGCGCATTTCCCAACAGCCGCAGGCCAGCGCGGCTGCCGCGCCTGTGCTCGCACTGCGCGCCCGCAGCGGCGCCATGCCGCGCGTGCTGCCGTTTGCCACCTTCATTATTTTCATCATCTTCGCCGACGTGCTTGAACGATTCGGTGCGCACGCTAACACCATGCGCTGGCTGTATCCCGCCAAGATTGCGCTGGTGCTGGCAATGCTGCTGGCGTGGCGCAGGCATTACCGCGAATTGCGCACGCTGCCTGCCAGGCGCGACGCCTTCGTTGCCGCCGGCATCGGCGCCGGTGTCTTCGTCTTATGGCTTGCACTCGATGCGAGCTGGATGCAGATTGGCGCTGCGCGCGGTTTCGATGCCGCCGGCAGCGATGGCCGCATCGACTGGCCGCTGGTTGCCGTGCGTGCATTGGGCGCGGCCCTGGTGGTGCCAGTGATGGAAGAACTGTTCTGGCGTTCCTTCCTGCTGCGTTGGCTGGAACAACGTGATTTCCTGTCGTTGCGTCCGGCAGCTGTCGGCCTGCGTGCAGCAGCGATTTCGATTCTTCTGTTCGGTATCGAACATAACTTGTGGCTGGCCGGCATTGTCGCGGGCCTTGCCTACACCTTGTTGTACATGCGCAGCGAAACGCTGTGGACTCCCGTCCTGGGGCATGCCGTGACGAACGGCTTGTTGGCTGCCTGGATCATGGTGACCGGCAGCTGGACCTATTGGTAGTGTTACATAAGGCTAAAAATAATATGCGCATCCTGCCAACTCCATTGGCGCTGGCTGCCGCACTGGCGTGCAGTCCTGCGCAGGCGGACATCAGCGAAACCTTCAAGCCCTTTATCAGCGTGGGCCAGACCTACGACGACAACCTGCTGCGCCTGCCGGACAATACGCCGGACGGCATCCAGCGTTCCGACCGCGCCACGCAAGCCATTGCCGGCATTGCGCTGGATCGCCCCATCGGGCGCCAGAAGATTACCGGGCAAGCGAAAGTCTCGCGCGTGACTTTCGACCACTACGACCAGCTTGATTACAACGGCAAGGATTTCAGCCTGGACTGGGCCTGGGTGGTGGGCAACCACTTCGACGGCAATATCGGCGGCAGCTACCAGCAGGTGCTGACGCCGTTCAACGATTTCCACTCGGAAGAACGCAACCTGCGCACGCAGCGCCGCGAGTACGCCAACGGCGGCTGGCGCATGCATCCGAGCTGGCGCATTTACACCGGCTTCCAGCGTGACCGTTTCGACTACGAGCTGGAAGCGCAAAGCCTGAACAACCGCAAGGAAGACCGTAGTGAAGTCGGCATCGACTATCATGCGTCGAGCGGCAGCAGGGTAGGCCTGGTGGCACGCCATATCAAAGGCAACTTCCTGAACCCGCGCCGAATCGGAGCCACCTTCCTCGACCAGAACTATACGCAGGATGAGCTGAAAGCCAATATCAATTGGCTGTACAGCGACATCACGCAGTTGCAATTGCTGGCCGGCTACGCCAAGCGCAAGCACGATACCTTTACCGAGCGTGACACCAGCGGCCTTAACGGCCGCGCCACGCTGAACTGGCGGCCGCGCAGCAAGCTGCGCTTTTCCGCCGAGACCTGGCGCGAATTCGCGGCGGTGGAAAGCATCGTGGTCAACAACAGCGTCAACAAGGGCGCCAGCCTGAATGCCACCTGGGACCTCTCGGCCAAGGTGCAGGCCAACGCCGGGATCAAGCGCGAGAAACGCAAATTCGAACGCATGCCCTACGTCACCTTCAATGGCGACCCGAGCGATACCACGCGCAGCACCAATGTCGGCGTGGTCTACCAGCCCTGGCGCAAGGTCCAGCTGAGCGTGACCGGCTTCAAGGACCGCCGTACCGGCACGCCGCTGATCGGCACCGGCAGCTACAAGGCCAAGGGCGTTTCCTTCATGGCCACAGTGCAGTTCTGATGACAAGGAGCGACGATGACGGTAAACGATATTCCCCTGGTCTCCTTTTTCCAGCGTGTGCTCGATCCGCTGATCATCATGGGGATGCTGTACGCCACGTCGATGGTGTATGGGGAGCCGTTTACCGGGTATTCGCTGGTGCTGATGGTACTGGCTTTCTTCATCTCGTCGGCGGTGTACCAGCACGTCGATCCTTACCGCACCTGGCGCAGCGGACGGATCACCGCCTATGCACGCGATATCTTCATGGGCTGGATCGTCACCGCCGTGATCCTGGTCTTCCTTGGCAATGTCAGCGGCCTTGCTTACCACTACGATGAGGCCGTGGTGTTCAGCTGGTTCCTGGCGACGCCGTTCGCGCTGCTCATGAGCCACCTGGCGGCCCGCCATGTCGGCACCGACCCGGCCAAGGAAAGCGAGGTGCGCTCGGTGGTCATCGTCGGCGCCAATGAAGTGGGCACCAAGTTCGCCGCCACCGTGGAGCGCATGCCCAACCTGTTCCTCAGCGTGCGCGGCTTCTTCGATGACCGTACTGCCGACCGCCGCAAGTCGGGCCTGTCGCACCCCGTGCTGGGCAATATGGGCGAGGTCGCCGGTTTCGTGCGTGACCACCACATCAAGATGATCTTCATCAGCCAGCCGATTTCGGCCCAGCCGCGCATCCGCAAGCTGTTGGACGAGTTGCAGGACACCACGGCCTCGGTCTATTTCCTGCCCGATATTTATGTGTTTGACCTGATGCAGGCGCGTTTCGACAGCGTGGGCGGCATGCCTGTGGTGGCGATTTGCGAAACGCCGTTTGTCGGTTTCGACGGCATCGTCAAGCGCGCCAGCGACGTGCTGATCGGCAGTGCGATCCTGATGGCGCTGGCGCCGCTGATGCTGGTGATTGCGCTGGCCGTGTGGATCAGTTCACCAGGCCCGGTGATTTTCCGCCAGCGCCGCTACGGCCTGTATGGCGAGGAAATCATCGTCTACAAATTCCGCTCGATGCGCGTGACGGAGGACGGTCCGGTGGTGAAGCAAGCCACTGCCCATGACGCGCGCATCACGAAGATCGGCGCCTTCCTGCGCCGCACCTCGCTGGATGAATTGCCGCAATTTATCAACGTGCTGCAAGGAACGATGAGCATAGTCGGGCCACGCCCGCATGCCGTTGCCCACAACGAACAATACCGCAAGCTAATCAAGGGCTATATGTTGCGCCACAAGGTCAAGCCGGGCATTACCGGCTGGGCCCAGGTCAACGGCCTGCGTGGTGAAACGGAGACCCTGGAAAAGATGGAGGCGCGCATCCGCTATGACCTGGACTACCTGCGCCACTGGTCGCTGTGGCTCGACCTGTGGATCATCTTGCGGACAGTCAAGGTGGTGTTGAAGCGGCAAAACGCGTACTGAGTCAATCGTGCGCGCTGGTCGCGCTATTAGAATGAGTTGCAACAGTCGAGGGAGGATATTTTGAAGCACATCAACCCGAATATGGCTTTCGCGGGCATGCTGGTGGTCCTCGTTTCCGCCTGCAGCAGCAAGGCGGAACAGAAACCGGGCCAGGCCCTGGCCAACGTCAATGGTGAGGAAATCACCGTGATGCAGTTGAACGACGAACTGTCGCGCAGTAACGCTCCGGCCGCGCAACAGGAAGCCGCGCGCAAGCAGGCACTGGAGGCCCTGATCGACCGCCAGTTGCTGATCGGCGAAGCGGCGAAAGAGAAGGTCGACCGCGATCCGCGCGTGGTGCAGGCGATCGAGAGGGCGCGCTCGGTGATCCTGGCGCAAGCCTATATGCAGAAGCGCCTCGGCACGCCGGCCAAGCCGACCGCGGCGGAAGTGGAAGCCTATTACAGCCAGAACCCGCAATTCTTTGCGCAACGCAAGCATTTCGACATGCGTGAAATCATCTTGCCGACACGCGAGGTGAACGATGAGTTGAAGGCGGTAATGGACAAGACCCGTTCGCTCGATGAGGTGGCAGCCTGGCTCGACCAGCACAAGGTCAAGTACCAGAAGGCGCAACTGAGCCGCAGCGGCTCGGAGCTGCCGCCGGAACTGTCGGCCAAGTTGCTGGCGCTGTCGAAGGGCCAGCTCTTCATCGTGCGCGAGGGCGAGCGCAGCATGCTGGTCACCATTGCCGATATCCGTTCTTCGCCGGTGGAACTGGATGCGGCCAGGCCGCAGATCGAGCAATACCTGGTCGCCAAGAAGGGCAAGGAGTCGGCCGAGGAGGAGGTCAAGCGCCTGCGCGCCAGCGCCAAGATCGCCTATATCAACCAGCCCTCGCCGGTAGCGGATGCGGGCGCCCCGGCCACCGCACTGGAACGTGGTGTGGCCGGCCTGAAATAATACTGGATCGAGGAGCAATCATGAAACGACTACTGATGTGGATGGTGGCGATGGCTTTCGTACTGGGTGCAGGCTTTGCACAGGCGGCCGACCTGACGCTGGGCGCAGGCGACGTGATCAAGGCTTCCGTGTTCGGCAACCCGGACATGGCGACAGAGACCCGGGTCAGCGAATCGGGCAAGATCACCTTCCCCTTGCTGGGGGAAGTCAAGGTCAGCGGCATGACAGTGCAGCAGGCCGAGCGGGCGATTGGCGAGCAGCTGGTCAAGAAGGGCTACCTGAAAACGGCGCAGGTCAGCATCATCGTCTCGCAGATCCAGAGCGCGCAAGTGTCGGTGCTGGGCATGGTGAACCGTCCGGGGCGCTATCCGCTCGATGGCGGCAAGCGCGGGGTGATGGACATGCTGGCGCAGGCCGGCGGCTTCAATGCCGATGGCGGCGATACCGTGAGTGTGGTGCGCACCCGCGATGGCAAGACCACCAAGACCGTGATCGACGTGGTCGACATGGTGCGCAATGGCGCGCTGGACAAGGAGATCGAGCTCGGCCCCAACGATGTGATCTATGCCGAGCGTTCGCCGCGCTTCTACATCTATGGCGAGGTGCAGCGCCCCGGTTCCTTCCGGCTGGAGCGCACCATGACGGTCAGCCAGGCGCTGGCGGTGGGCGGCGGCCTGACCCCGCGCGGCACTGAAAGCGGCATCAAGATCAAGCGCCGCGGCGGTGACGGCACGGTGCAGGTGATCGCCGCCAAGAACGAGGACGTGGTGCAGACCGACGACGTCATCTTCATCAAGGAAAGCTGGTTCTAAGGAGGTGTCATGAATTTCGCCCAGTTCCTGCTGATCCTCCAGGCGCGCAAGAAGATCGTGCTGCTGACCTTGCTGGTCACGGTGGCCGCCACCCTCGTAGTCAGCCTGCTGCTGCCCAAGACGTATGAGGCGACCAGTTCGCTGGTGATGAATTACAAGGGCGTCGATCCGCTGACCGGCATGGCCCTGCCGGGCCAGCTCTTGCCCGGCTATATGGCGACGCAGATCGACATCATCAGCAGCAAGAATGTCGCGCTGCGCGTGGTGGACCAGCTCAAGCTGGCCGAAAGCCCGGCCGTCATCGCCCAGTTCAATGAGTCGACAGGCGGCAAGGGCACAGTGCGCGATTGGCTGGCCGACCTGCTGCAGAAGAAGCTCGATATCGTGCCGGCCAAGGAAAGCTCGGTGCTGAACGTCACCTTCAAGGCTTCCGATCCGCAGTTTGCCGCCGCGGTGGCCAATGCCTTCGCCGACGAATACCAGAAGATCAATGTGCAGCTCAAGGTCGAGCCGATGAAGAAGGCCACCAATTATTTCAACGCACAGTTGAAAGTGCTGCGCGATAACCTGGAAGTGGCGCAGGCCAAGCTGTCGAAATACCAGCAGGAGCACGGCATCGTCAGCGTCGACAACCGGCTCGACGTCGAATCGATGCGCCTGAACGACCTGTCGGCGCAATTGGTGGCGGCGCAGTCGCAGGCGATGGAAGCCAATTCGCGGCAGTCGGTGGCGCGCGGCTCCGGCAGCGCTTCGCCGGACGTGACGGCCAGCCCGGTGGTGCAGAACCTGCGCGTCAACCTGGCGCAGCAGGAATCCAAGCTGGCGGAAATGGGCCAGCGCCTGGGCCGCAACCACCCGCAATACCAGAGCGCCGCGGCCGAAGTGGCGCGCCTGCGGGCCGGCCTCAATGAGCAGACCGCCCTGGTTACTTCCTCGGTCAGCAACAACGCCAATGTCTTTGCCCAGCGCGAAGCAGCGTTGCGCACGGCGCTGGCCGACCAGAAGACCAAGGTGCTGCAGCTGAACCGCCAGCGCGATGAAATGAATGTGCTGAACAAGGATGTCGAGAGCGCCCAGCGTGCCTTCGACAATGCCTCGCAGCGCTCTTCGCAGACCCGCATCGAGGGCGGCTCCGACCAGTCCGACGTGTCGGTGCTGAACCCGGCCGTGGCGCCGATCGAGCCGGCTGGTCCGCGCGTGGTACTGAACACGGTGCTGTCGCTGCTGCTGGGGAGCATGCTGGGCATCGGCATTGCGATGCTGTCTGAAATGTTCGATCGCCGCGTGCGGTCGGAAGCCGACCTGGCCGAAGTGGTGCACATTCCGGTGCTGGCCACGATCGACTGGAATCCGCCGCGCCAGCGCCGCTTCGGCCTGCCGCACCTGCATGCGCCGCGCACGCTGCGGCTGAACTGAGGAGGTGCTGATGAACAGCCCATTGCATTTCAATCCCGCCTCGCCGCACGGCGTGGGCGATGCGACCATCGGCGCCCTGCTGCAGGAAGCGGGCAAGCTGACGCCGGAAAATACCGATGCCGTGCTGCGCATGCAGGAGGAAACCGGCGTGCGCTTCGGCGAGGCGGCGCAGGCGCTGGGCATGGTCAGCGCGGCCGACATCCAGCAAGTGCTGGCGCGGCAGTTCGACTATCCCTATATCCCGGCCGGGGAAAAGTATTTCTCTTCGCGCCTGGTCGCTGCCTACGACCCTTTCAGCCGCCAGGTCGAAAAGCTGCGCGCAGTGCGCGGCCAGCTGATGCTGCGCTGGTTTGCACGCGGCCACAAGTCGCTGGCCATCGTCGGCGTCGAGCCGGGTTCCGGCACCAGCCTGTTCGCCGCCAACCTGGCGGTGGTGTTTTCGCAACTGGGGCAGAACACGCTGCTGGTGGACGCCAACCTGCGCCAGCCTTCCCAGCACGAGATCTTCAACCTGCAGGGCAAGACAGGGCTGTCGGACATGCTGGCCGGGCGCGCCACGATGGCGGCGGTGACGCGCATCGACGCGTTCGAATCGCTGTCCGTGCTGGGCGCCGGCACGCTGCCGCCCAATCCGGCCGAACTGCTGGCGCGCAAGGACTTCACCGGCCTCAATGCCCAGCTTGAGGCGCTGCACGATGTCGTGCTGTACGACACCTCGGACGTGCTGACGGCGCACGACTCGCTGCCGGTGATGGCGCGGGCCCACGGCGTGCTGCTGGTGGTGCATCGCAATGCCACCTCGCTGTACGAGGTGGCGGCGCTCAGCGAGCAGGTGCGCTATGCCGGGGCCGAAGTGGTAGGTTCCGTGCTGCTGGAGTTCTGAGTGGACCCGGGCCTGGCCATCCGCCCCCAAGCCGCAGCGCGTGCGGCCCTGCGCGATGCGCTGCCCGATTGGGCGCCCGTCCTGGCCGGCATGCTGGTGCTGTATGTCCCCACCTTCTATCGCCTGTTCACCGGCTTGTGGGCGACCGAGGAGCAGGCCCATGGGCCGATCATCCTGCTGCTCGCGCTGTGGCTGATGTACCGGCAATGGCCGGCCATGCAGGCGCGCGCCGACGGCCAGCCCGCCGCTGCCGGCTGGCCGGTGCTGGGCGTGGGCCTGCTGGCCTACATCCTGGGCCGCTCGCAAGGCATCATCGCCTTCGAAATTGCCTCCTTCGTCCTGCTGCTGGCCGCGGTGCTGATGCTCAAATGCGGCCATGGCGCGCTGCGTGTGCAGTGGTTCGCCTTCTTTTTCATGGCCTTCATGGTGCCGCTGCCCGGGCCCCTGGTCGGCATGCTGACCATGCCGATGAAGATGGCGGTGTCTTGGGCGACGGAGCACATGCTGTATGCGGCGGGCTACCCGATTGCGCGCAGCGGCGTGATCCTGCAGGTGGGCCAGTACCAGTTGCTGGTGGCCGATGCCTGCGCCGGGCTGCAAACCCTGCTGACGCTGGAGGCGCTCGGGCTGTTTTACCTGAACGTGGTGCGGCATTCCTCGGCCTTCCGCAACGTGGCGCTGGCGCTGCTGATCATCCCGATCTCCTTTACCGCCAACGTGATCCGCGTGATCACGCTGTCGCTGGTGACCTACTACCTGGGCGATGCGGCAGGGCAGGGCTTCCTGCACGGCTTTGCCGGCATGGTGCTCTTCATCACGGCGCTGCTGCTGATTATCGGCGTGGACGCCTTCCTGCAATGGTTCGTCAGGTGGCGAAACTCATGAAAAAATCAATGATGGTGAGCTTGGCGCTGGGCGCGCTGATGGTGTGTTCCGCCGCGCTGACTCGGGCCTTGACCCCGACGGCGCGCATGGCCGATGCGGCTGGGCGCTTCAGCCTGGAGCAGATGGTGCCGCGCACCTTCGGCGAGTGGCAGGTCGATACGCGGGTGATGCCGCTGCAAGTCGATCCCGCCACGCAGGCCAAGCTGGACAAGATCTACAACCAGACCCTCGGCCGCACCTATGTCAACCGCAATGGCGAGCGCATCATGCTGTCGATCGCTTACGGTGGCGACCAAGGCGACAATATGGGCGTGCACAAGCCTGAGGTCTGCTATACGGCGCAGGGCTTCACCGTGCGCGATGGCCGGAAAAGCAGCCTCGATACGGGACTCGGCGTGCTGCCGGTGAAGCGCTTGTTTGCCGTTGCCGGTGCGCGCCAGGAACCGATTACCTACTGGATTACGGTCGGGCGCAAGGCGACCATGCCCGGCGTCGACCAGCGCCTGCAGGAATTGCGCTACGGCTTGAGCGGCACGGTGCCAGACGGCATGCTGGTGAGGGTGTCGAGCATCAGCGCCGATTCCGCTCCGGCTTACGCGCTGCATGACCAGTTCGTGCGCGCGCTGCTGTCTGCGCTCGACAAGCCCGCGCGTGAGCGCCTGGTCGGCGTGTTCGAAGGATAGGGGGCGACGATGCGCATGCCATTGTTCCACCGGGCTGCAGCGGGAACTGCCGTCGCCGCCGGACCGCGCGCGCTGGTTCGTCCCAATCGCGGGCTGCCGCTGATGCTGCTGCTCCCCTTCCTGCTGCTGGCGGTCTTCGTCGGCGTGGTCGGAGGGCTCGATTCGCCGCCGCTGGTGGCCATCGTCGGCACGGCCGTCTTGTCGGTGCTGATGGTGTTCGTCCTGCCGCTGCATGGCATGTTCTGGTGCCTGTTCGTGCTGACCTTCCTGCTGCAGGGTTCGGCCGTCTACTTCCTGAAATTGCGGCCGGCCGCCTGGCTGGCCTTCGGCCTGGCCATCTTGTTCTTTTGCCGCGCACTGCTTGACCTGGTGGTGCACAAGCGCGAGCAGCAGCGCATGCGCAAGGGCGACGGCTCGACCGTTGAGCTGGCGGCTGTGTTGTTCGTGGCGGCCTTCGTGATCAGCCTGGTGTTCAACCGCGTGCCGAAGTCGCAGATCTTCTCGGCGGCGAAAGCCATGCTGCCGATGTTTTCGGTGCTGTTTGCCCTGTACTGGTTTCGCTGGAAGGAGCAGCACCTGGAGCTCAGCTGGCGCATGATGTTCTGGGTCGTGCTGGTGCAGGTGCCTGTGGTGCTGTACCAGCACTTTTTCGTCGCCACGACAACCACCTTCGATTCCATCGTGGGGACCTTTGGCGGCACGCCTGGCTTTGGCGGCAATAGTGCAATCATGGTCTTGTTCACCGTGCTGGCCATGGGCTATGCCGCTTCGCGCTGGAACGCGGGCCAGATGTCGGGCAAGGCGATGTGGGCTTTCCAGGCGACCGGCTTTGCCATCATCCTGTTGGGCGAGGTGAAGGCTGCTTTCGTCTGGTTGCCGCTGGTGCTGGCCTGGGTGCTGCGGAAGCGCATCCTGCGCAGCATCGGCGCCTTCATCGGCTTTGCCGTGCTGCTAGCAGCCTTCGTCGGCACCACGTACACCGTGTACGAAACGCTGTACTGGGGCAAGAAGGTGCAGTCGGCGCATAGCATGGCCGAAAAGCTGGACCGCGGCGGCGGCTACTTCTTCGACCCGAACAACGTCAATTACCGCACCGGCGAGATCAGCCGCGCCGCTTCGCTTGCGCTGTGGGCGCATGACCCGCTGGCTTCGGTGCCGCGCCGCCTGGTCGGCTACGGACCGGGCGCCAGCAAACCGTCCGGCCTGCTCGGCGCGGGCGAGGTCGCCAAGCGCTACCAGCCGCTGCATCTCGATGCCACGGCGCTGGCGATCCTGCTCTGGGATGTGGGCCTATTGGGCGCTCTCGCTTATAGCTCCATGCTACTGTTTTCACTGCTAGCTGCCTGGCGCTACGTGCGCCGAAAACAAGGTAGCGTGGCCCAGCTCGCGCTGGCAGATACCTGTGTCGCAGCCATGCTGCTGTTCCTGATGATGCTCGTATATAACCGCGCGCTGATGGATGAACCCACCGCCCAGCTGCTCCTGATGATGTGCATGGGGACGATTGTCCAGTTGTGCCGTTTCGGCTCGTCCCAAGGCTAGGGGATTGTGTCATTTCTGAGCGACACTGTTACAAAAATTTTGTCGCACGGAAACGAATTTGTGAAATGCGTGATGTTAGACTTTCCTTGTTGTGCCGGATCAAAAAGTCGTTAACTTATTGATTCGCAAACGAAATTGTCTGGAGAGTATCACATGAAATTCGTTAAATATTCCCTCTTGCCCCATGCAGTCTTCGCCGCCCTGGCCACGTTCGCAAGTGCGAGCCGCGCCGACTGGGCGATTTCCCCCAACATCGAAGCTGTGCGCCCGGCGCCGGACAAGATGCAATTGCAGCCACAGAATCCGCCGGGATTTTCCTGGTCGCGTTATCCGATCGCTACTTCGTCCACCTGGTACCTGGTCATCATCCAGCCGCCCGGCACCGCCTCGCCCATCAAGCACGTGGTGCCGCGCAACTGGCTGCTGCCGACCCACGCTTTCGCCACGGCCGGCATCTATACTTGGAAGGTGGCGCCGTTCACCCGCACCCAGGCCATGAACGATGCAGACGCGGCAGCGCGCGCCAAGGCCAAGGCTGCCGGCTCGAACCTGGCGCAGATCGAAGCGGCAGCCGAAGCCGCAGTGGTGCCGCTGGCTGAAGCGGTGGCCAAGGACTGGTCGACCGTGCGCAGCTTCACCATCGACAGCAGCGCCATCAAGTTCGAGGTCTACGACAACGCCACCCTGCGCGACAATGTGCTGCGCCATGGCCGCTCGCGCACGCTGGCGCCGAACTTCCTGCCTTACCTGAAGTGGACCTCGGCCATGGTGACCGAGCGCGGCGACCAGGTGCGGCGCCTGATCGAGACCGTGCAGTCGCGCCTGACCATGGCGCCGGTGCGTGACAGCGATTGGCCGCTGATCAGCAGCGGCACCATGACCACGGCGCTCAGCAACCAGAACTCCGATATCCGCAACCGCATCAACCGTACGGCGCACCAGGTGGAAGCGGCTGCCTTGTTGTACCGCCTGAAGCAGGGCGAGGCCATCGCCACCGCCTACCTGAACGAAGCGATCAAGCGCGGCGACGAACTGGCTGCGCTGAGCCCGACCGGGCCGACCAGCTATGCCAACCAGGACCAGGCGACGCGCACCATCGCGCTGTCGCTGTCGAAGGCGCTCGACATGCTGTGGAATAACCTCGACGCCACGCGCAAGGCAAACTGGCAAGCTTCCATCGCGCGCCGTACCACGGATATCTACAACGACCTGGCCGGCAGCAATGGCCGCATGGACCAGTACCCGTATGACGCCCACGGCGGCAACACGCTGGGCTTCCTGGCGCTGATCGCGGCGCTGAACCTGGGCGACGTGCCGGCGGCGCAGACCTGGTTCGACTTTGCGGTGCGCACCTACGTGCACCAGGTGTACACCTGGAGCGGTCCGGAAGGCGGCTATGCCAACGGCACCGCCTATGGCCAGGCGGCGGCCGATTTCTCGATCCAGATCTGGGACCCGCTGAGCCAGGCGCTGGGCGTGTCGATCTACCGCAAGCCATGGTCGGACGGCTTCCTGCGCTTCATGGCGCACTTCGTCCCACCAGGCACGCCGAACCACGTGTTTGGCGATGGCCACGAAGACGTGCCCAACACCTATCTGCTGAAGGCCTTTGCGTCGCGCTTCAATACGCCGGCGGCAAAATGGTACTTCAGCAGCATGGTCGGGGTGGAAGATCCACTGACCCTGCTGCAGGCGCCTTCGCCGCTGCCGGTCAATACCGTGACGACCGCGCTGCCCCCGCCGAACGGCGCCTTTTATCCGAGCGTAGGCTGGGCCGCCATGCACAGCTCGCTGGCGGACATGAAGCGCACTTCGCTGTACTTCAAGTCCAGCCCCTACGGTTCGTACAACCACAGCCACGGCGACCAGAATTCGATCGTCCTGAACAGCGGCGGCAAGCGCCTGCTGATCGAGGCCGGGTATTACGACTGGTACGGCTCGCCGCTGTGGAGCAGCTGGTACCGCGCGACCAAGTCGCACAATGCGGTGACCTACGACAACGGCATTGGCCAGCGCATCGAGGGCAACACGGTGAACCTGGGCCGCAACGGCAAGATCACCGGCTTCTCGACCACCTCCGCCATGGACTACGTGGAGGGCGATGCCACGCCGGCGTTTGAAGGCGCGTTGTCGCTGAACCGGCGCAAGGTGTGGTATTTCCGCAGCCAGGATGCGGCAGTGGTGATGGATACGCTGACCGCGCCGGTGGCCCATTCCTGGGAATGGAACTTCCACGCGGCGGTCGCCATCACGGTCAACACCGATGGCACGGCAACCATCGTCAACGGCGACCGTTCGCTCTGCGTGCGCTCGATCACGCCGGGGGCCACCCTGGTCAAGCGTGACGGCCCGGCGCCGCGCACCGGTATCGAGGAGCATGCGGCGTTCACGCGCCCGGCCGCACTCAAGGGCGAGTTCGTGATCTTGCTCGATGTGGGCTGCAAGAAGCCGGCAGTCAAGCTGACCACCGGCACCACCAGCCGCGTGCTGACGGTGGGCAGCCAGACCATTACGCTGCCGCTGCCTTGAGCCGCCAGGGGGACTGAGCCATGCCATGACAGCACCATACTCGGGCCCCCAGACGCGGCGTAATATCGCCGCTTTCCTGGTAGGCAAGGTGCCTACCGCCGTGCTGACAGCCTGCGTGCTTGGCTTGTCGGCACGGGTGCTACCGTCCGCCGAGTTCGGCCACTACGTGGTCGGCATGGCGCTGGTGGAACTCATCCTCGGGCTGTCGAGTTTCGGCCTCGACTGGGTGCTGCTGCGCTTCCTTCCCGAATATCGCTTGCGCGGCAGCCGCCAGGCGCTGCTGCGCCTGGTGCTGGCGGTCGCCACCTGCCGCATGCTGGTGCTGGCCCTGGTCGCTGGCGGGCTCCTGCTGGCGCGCGGCGCCGGCGTGCTGCCCGTTTCGTTCCCGCCCGAACTGGCCGGTGTGGCGGCCATCCTGCTGGTGGTGGAAGGCGTGATGCGCATCCTGCGCGACAACACGCTGGAGGCGCTGGCCCTGCAATCGCGCATGCAGCTGGTCACGGTGCTGCGCGGCGCTATGATCGCCTGCGCCTTGCTTGCGATGGGCAGCGGCACGGCACGCCAGCTGCTGCTGGCGGAACTGGCGGCCAGCGCCGGTGCGCTGCTGCTGGCGGCGGGCTTTGTGGCGCATGCGGCGCGCAGCTTGCCGGTTCATGCGCATGCGGGTTGGCTGCCGCCCACGCAGGCGCAAATGCGCTCCGTAGCCTTGCATAACTATGCCAGCGGCATTGTGGAATACCTGTATTCGCCGTCCTGCCTGATCCTGCTGCTGGCGCGCAGCCAGGCGCCGGAAGCCATGGCGGGACTGGGATTCGTCCTGCGTTTGACGGATATCATCCGCAACTACATGCCCGGCATGGTAATTTTCTCGGTGGTGCGCTCGCGCATGATCGGCGCCTATGCGGGCAATCGTGACTACGGCGAATTGCAGCGCTGGGCGCACTTCGTCTTCAAGGTCAGCGCCCTGAGCTTGCTGCCGGTGCTGGCGGTGGCGGCGGTGTATGGCGACCTGGTGCTGCAGCTGGCCAGCGGCGGGCGCTTTGGCGAATACCGCCTGCTGTTTGCGGTGCTGTGCGGCTGGCTGGCGCTGCGCCTGCATCGGCTGATCCTCAACGTGGTATGCAATGCGGTTGGACTGATGGGCATGTGGGCGCTGGCCTCGCTGTGTTCCTTGCTGGTGCTCCCCTTGCTGGCCTGGCTGGGCTCTGCGGCCCTGGGTTTGTGGCTGGTGCCTGCCGCCTTGCTGGGCAATGAGCTGATCGTCAACGGGCTGGTGGTGACGGGCATGCGGCGGCGCGGATTCGCCTGGCCGCTGGGCTTGCGCTGGTGGGCGCGCGCACTGCTGGCAATTGGCGCGGCGGCTTGCGTGGCCTGGCTGTTGCCAGGGCAGGGCGTGCTGGGCGCGGCGGTCGGAACCATGCTGCTGTGCGCCGTTTTTGCTGTAGCGCTGCTATTGTCAGGTGCAATTGATGAGAAAGATCGACAGCTTATCAACCGAGTGCTGGGACGCCAACTGTTGCGCGAGGTTTCATGAAAGTGCTTGCCATCTATCCCGGATTGAATCCTACCTTCGATGAGGTAGCGTACGTGTTGCCGCCGCTGGTTGCGAAAGGCGTTGCGGTGGAGGTGGTGACGTCGCGCGTATCGGCGCTCAAGAGTTCCGAGCCGGGCGAGGCCTACGAAAATTTCCAGGGTGTGCCGATCCACCGCCTCTTTCCCAGCTTGCGCGCCTTGTCGCACGAAGCCGCGCGCTACCTGCCGCAGGTACGCGAAATTGCAGACGCTTTCCCGCCGGATGTTTTGCTGGTGAATTCCTTCCATACCTTGCCGCTGCTGGAATTGTTGCGGCCACTGTACCCGGTTCCAGTGCTGCTGCGGGTGGAGTCGGCCGACCCGGTGCAGCTGCTGCGGCGGCGCTATTACGGCGGCGTGCCGGCGCTGGGGCGGGTTGCGGGGCGCATGCGCTGGTGGCAGGTGTGCGGGCAGGTCGATGCGCTCATGAGCAACGATCCGGCGGACCTGCCGCAACTGGCCACGCTTGGCTTGCGCGGGCGGCGCGCCTACTACGCGGCGCATTGCGCGCAGCGGCCGGCGGACTGGCGGCCGGCGCGCGAGCGGCGGCAGGGCGAAATGATCTATGTCGGCTCGCTGATCCGCCACAAGAATTGCGAACGCTGGCTGGAGACGGTGCCTGCCATCCTCGAGCACACGCCGGTGGAGCGCTTCGTGGTGATCGGCCGCGGGCCGTATGCGCATATTGTCAAGCAGCTGCAGGAACGGCTTGGCGATCGCGTCGAGCATGTGGAAGGGGTGACGCGCATCGAGGCGCTGCAACGCCTGTCGTCGGCCTGGTTCGCCTATACGGAGAGCCATTCGGGGTGGGGCTTCCTGTGCGATGCGTGGTCGACGCGCACACCGGTGCTGTGCCCGCAATCGACTTTCAGCATCGTGCCTGGATGGACCGGGATGATGCCGCAGGACGTGCCGGCAATGCTGGCGTCCATCAACCGCCTGTATGACGATGCCGAGTACTACAGCACCTTGCAGGATGGCGGCGCGCTGCGCTACGCCTCGGAACATACGGCCGAGGTGGTGAGCCGGCAGTATATGCAGATCTTGCGCGAGGTGGTGGCGGAGGGGCGGCGGCCATGATCCATGTCCTGCTTCCGCAAGCGAGCAGCTATCGCGACATCACCGGCTACCTGCGCGAACGCGGTGCGCGCGTGACGATCGTGGGCTCCGGCGCGCAGGGCATGAGTGGCAAGCTGTCCATCGTGATGTCGATGTTCTCGCCGAAGCTGCTGCGCTGTTTCGGTTTGTGGAAAAAGACCGACCGCTTGCTGGTGGTCGGCTGGCAGGCGCTACCTGTGCTGGCGCTGGTCAAGGCGGGCTTGCTGCCGCGACCGCAGCGCCTGCTGGTGATGAGCTGCTTCGTGCATGGAAAGCGCGCGCGCCGCCTTGCCGACCGTGTGCTGCGCGCGCTGCGCGTGCCGGGCCTGGGCTTCATCGCCTTCTCGCCGGGGGAGGCGCGCAACCTGGTCCAGAACGTCGGCATGGCGCCGCAGGACGTGCATTGCCACTTGTGGCGGCAGGAGCTGGATGGCCGGGCCGCGCAACAGGATGATGACGGCAGTATTTTCGCAGGCGGTTTCTCCAATCGCGATTACGACCTGTTGCTGGAAGCAGCCGAACCCCTGCCGGCGCCGCTGGTGATCGTCGCTTCGCAGCGCAACCAGATACGCCAGCCGGCGCGCGGCAGCACCCGCATCCTGCGCGACCTGCCGGAGGCTGAATTCGAAGGCCTGCTGGCGCGCAGCAGCGTGGTGGCGATGCCGCTGCGTGGCGTTGGCGAGGCCTGCGGCCAGAGTGTCCTGCTGCGCGTCCTGCGGCATGGGAAGCCGCTGGTCGCGACCCGCCACGAGTCGATTGAAGCCTATCTCGGCGAGGACTACCCGGGCTTCGTCCCGCATGACGACGTAGGCGCGATGCGCGAAGCGCTGGCGCGTGCGATCGAGCAACCGGCGCGGCGCGCCGAACTTGCACAGCGCGTGCGGCTGGCGGCGGGAAAGCTGGAAGGGCGAGGCGAACCGGGCGCTGAAATCGAGCAGTTCTTGCTAGGATGAAGCATGGCTCGCCCAGTACGTATCTTGCAGCTCGTGCCGGAACCCTTGCCGACTTTTCGCGCCGACGTGGCGACCCTTTTCGGAAAATACCTGCCGCGCCATGGCGTGCAATGCCACCTGGTCGGCAAAGGCAGCGCGGCGCCAGCCGATAACCAGGGCTTCGCCTCTTCACGGCGGGCACGAGTTGGTGCGCGCTGGAAAGCGGAACTGTCTTTTCTCTGGCTATGCCTGCGCGCCTTGCTTGGCGCTAACCGCCGCACCCACGATGCGCTGCAGGTGCGCGACATGGTCAGCATCGGCTTGCTGGCGTTGCTGGTGGCGCGCATGAAGGGGATGCCGATGATGTATTGGCTGTCATACCTGATGAGCGAAGGGCGTATCGAGCGGGCTCGCGATGAGCTGGCGCGGCTGCAGGGGCGCCCTGGCTGGCGGCGCCTGCGGGCGCGCCTCGTCCTCGCCAAAGGCCTGGCCGAACGCTGGCTGCTGTACCGCGTGCTGCTGCCGCGCGCCGATCACGTGTTCGTGCAAAGCGAGGCGATGGCGCGCCTGGTGGCGCAGCATGGCGTGCCGGCAGGACGGATCAGCGCGGTGCCGATGGGCGTCGACATGGAAGCCCTGGCGCGGCCCGAGCTGCGGCCCGCGGCCCGTGCCTGGGCCGGCTGGCAAGGGCGGCCGGTGGTGGCCTATCTCGGCACGCTGGACCGGGCGCGTTGCCTTGAGCGCGTGCTAGATGCGCTGGTGCTGGTGCGGCGCGAGCTGCCGGAGGCGAGCTTGCTGCTGATCGGCAGTTCGCCGCAGCATGGCGACGTGGTTCAGCTGCTCGGCGCCGCGCGCGAACGCGGGCTGGAAGAAGCGGTGCAGGTCACCGGCTGGCTGCCTCCCGTGCAAGCCTGGGAATACCTGCTTGGAGCGCAGGCTGCCATATCGTATGTGCCGCGCGGCGCACTGTATGACGTCAGTTCGCCGACCAAGTTGCTGGAATACCTGGCGTTGGGCATGCCTTGCGTGGGCAACGACATCCCTGACCAGGAGGCCGTGCTGGCGGCAAGCGGCGCCGGCTGGCTGGCGGCAAGCACGCCGCAAGCCATGGCCGAGGGCCTGCTGGCGATCCTGCGCGATCCGCAAGCGGCGCGGGCACGCGCTGCGGCCGGCCCGGCCTATATCGAGGCGGCGCGCAGCTACCGCGTGCTGGGCGAGGCGGTGGCGCAACGCTACCGGAACCTGGTTGGAGGCGATCATGCTGGCCGAATTGCGTAAAGAGTTCCTGTACGGCGGGCGCGCCCTGGTGCGCGACAATGCGCTGAGCCAGCGCCTGGTGCGGCGCCTGCGGGGGCATGAGCTGATGGACGATTACGCGCTGAAGGTGATGGGCGACCGGCTCCTGCACCGCAGCCTGCAGGCCGCGATCGAGAAGCTTCCATACTACGCCCACATCACGCGCGACTTCTCGCCTGTCGAAGCGCGGCAGGCCTTGCGCGAGCTGTTCCCGATTGTCGATAAGTCGGCCTTGCTCGAGCATCCGCTGGCGCTGTATCCGAACGGAGGCAGCAAGCGGCCGTGGCAGGCGCTCGGCAAGACCAGCGGGACCACGGGCACGCCGCTGGTGATCATTCGCAGCCTGCAGTCGGTGCAGATGGAGCAGGCCTTCATCAAGCGCCATTGGACCTGGGCCGGCTATGTTGACGGCATGCCGCGCGCGACCTTGCGCGGGGACATGGTGGCTGGCCTGGACCAGGCGCGCCCGCCCTACTGGTTCGAGAACCGCTACAACCGGCAGCTGCTGCTATCGTCGCGCCACTTGACCGATCATTGTGTCGGTCCCATCATCGACAAGCTGCGCGACTATGCGCCCGCCATGATGCAGGCTTACCCGTCCACCGCCTATACGCTGGCGCAGCAACTCGAGCGGCGCGGCACGCGCTTGCACGTGCCCTACCTGTTCACCGCTTCCGAGCCGCTTTACCCGCACCAGAAAGAGCTGATTGGCGAGCGCCTGGCGGGAAAGATCATGGACATGTACGGCATGGCGGAGCGGGTTGCCTTCGCGACCCAGTGCGAGTATGGCTCCATGCACGTCAATCCGGACTATTCCCACGTCGAAATCCTCGACGAGCATGGCGAGCCAACCGACGGCTACGGCCATGTGGTGGGCACCACCTTGCATAACCTGGCGATGCCGCTGGTGCGTTATCGCCTGAGCGACCGCACGCGCTGGAGGCATGGCCATTGCCTTTGCGGCCGGCCGTTCCCGATGATCGAGCCTGTCACCGGCAAGCTGGAAGACCGGATCACCGGCGGCGATGGCTCGGAAGTCAGTCCTTCCGTGCTGACCTTTGCCTTCAAGGGCGTGGAAAACGTGCGCAAGTCGCAGGTCGCGCAGGTCGGCCCGGGCTTGTGGGAACTGCGCCTGGTGCCGGATGCGCGTTTCTCGCAGGCGGACCAGGACAAGCTGCTGCGCAACATCGCCCAGCTGGTCGATGCGACGGTGCAGGTGAAGGTGGTGCTGCGCGACGAGTTGCCAAATACCGCTGCAGGCAAGTTCCGCTGGGTCGTCAACGAATGGCAGGACGGGCGGCGCTCATGAAAACCATCGTGATGCTGGGCACCGGCATGGACACCATGGGTGGCATCGCTTCCGTGGTCAGGGTGTATGAGCAGGCGGGCATGCTGCGGCGTTTTCGCGTGCGCTACCTGGCTACGCATTGCGACGGCAGCCGGTGGCGCAAGCTGCGCGTGATGCTTGCGGCCTACGCCGTTTTCGCGGGCATGCTGTTGCGCGGACAGGTCGGGCTGGTGCACGTGCACCTGGCTTCGCGCGCGAGCTTCTGGCGCAAGTCGGGCTTCTTCCTGCTGGCTTTCGCGGCCGGGGTGCCGGCGATCCTGCATTTGCACGGGGCCGAATTTGCGCAGTTCTACGGCGATGAGTGCGGCCCCTGGCGCAAGCGCTTCGTACGCTTCATCTTCGATCGCAGCACACGCGTCGTAGTGCTGTCGGAGGCCTGGCGGCGCTGGGTGGAGGGCATGTCGCGCAACCGGCATGTGCAGGCGATCTATAACCCGGTGCTGCTGCCTGCCGCCAGTGCGTGGGAGCAGCGGCGGCGCGGTGCGGTGCTGTGCCTGGGGCGCCTGGGGCGGCGCAAGGGCAGCTACGACTTGCTGCAGGCGGCGGCGCGCGTGGCGCCGCAGGTCTCGGCGCTGGAGTTGCGGCTGGGGGGCGATGGCGAGCTTGATGCCGTACGCGAGCGGGCGGCGCAACTGGGCATTGCCAACCAGCTCAACCTGCTCGGCTGGATCGGGGCGGAAAGCCGCCAGCAGCAGCTGGCGCTGGCCTCATTGTTTGCGCTGCCTTCGTATAACGAGGGCCTGCCCATGAGCGTGCTGGAAGCGATGGCGGCGGGCTTGCCGGTGCTGGCAACGCCGGTCGGCGGAATTCCGGAAGCGGTCGCCGACGGCGTGGAGGGTTTCCTCGTCGCGCCGGGCGACGTCGATGCGCTGGCTGCGCGGCTGGCGCAGCTGCTGGAAGACGATGCGCTGGCGCGGCGCATGGGGGAGGCAGCGCGGCGCAAGGTGGAATCCACCTTCTGCAGCGATGCCGTGTTGCCGCAGGTTGAGCGGCTGTATCGCGAACTGGGGTTCTTGCCGCAATGACTGCACTTGCCTGGAAAATCAATCGCCTCAAGCTGATGGGGCCTGCCGAAGTTGTCTGGCGCGTGCACCAGCTGGCGCGGCGCAAGGCCGCGGCCATGGGGCTGGGACTGGCGAGCTATCCGCCGGTGCCGGCGCTGGACCGCTTTGGCGCGGCCTTCCTTGCCGCGCCGGCGGGCGTCGACCAAGCCGCGCTTTGCCTGGCCGCCGACTCGCTGCTGGCAGGGCGCTGGAACGTGTTTGCGCTGCAGGGCGTGCAGCTTGGCTTCCCGCCGCAATGGAACCGCGATCCGCGCACCGGCACCACGTCGCCGATGGCGCCGGGGCCTTCGATCGATTACCGCGACGCCTCGCTGGTGGGCGATATCAAGTACCTGTGGGAGCCGAGCCGCCATCTGGAACTGGTGACGCTGGCACAGGCGTGGCGCGGCTCCGGCGAGCGCAAATACAGGGACGGCGCGCGTACGCTGCTGCTTTCCTGGCTCGACCAGTGTCCTTATCCGCAAGGCGTGCACTGGGCCAGTTCGCTGGAACTTGGCGTACGCCTGCTGAACTGGTCCGCCGCCTGGCAACTGCTGGCCGGCAGCCTTGACGACGACTGGCGGCATCGCTGGCTCAACGCGGTCTACAAGCATTGCCACTTCATCAGCCATCACCTGTCGCGCCATTCGTCGGCCAACAACCATTTGCTTGGCGAGTACATGGGCTTGTACATCGCGAGCGTGCAATGGCCTTGCTGGAGCGAGAGCGTGCGCTGGCGCGCCCTGGCCGAACGCGGCCTGGTCGAGCAGGGCTTGCAGCAGAACTGGGAGGACGGCGTCAACAAGGAACAAGCCATCTACTATCACCACGAAGTGATGGACATGATGCTGCTCTGCCAGCTTGCTGCGCAAGCCAACGGCAGCAGCTTCCCGCCCGAATGGCTGGCGCGCCTTGAGCGCATGGCGGAGTTCCTCGCGGCCGTGATGGATGCCGGGGGCAACGTGCCGATGATTGGCGATGCCGACGATGCGCGCATGCTGCGCCTGGACGGCTCGGCTGCGCCGCCGTACCGCTCCCTGCTCGCCAGCGCGGCGCTGCTGTTCGGGCGCGCCGACTTCAAGGCAAAGGCGGGCGTGCTTGATGAGCGCAACCGCTGGCTGTTCGCCGATGCCGACGCGCGCTGGGCCGCCTTGCCGGCGCCTGCGCCCGGCGCAAAGGAGACGCCGCGCCTGGCGTTTCCGCAGGGCGGCTACTACCTGCTCGGCAAGGACTTTGGCACGCCGCAGGAAGTGCGCATCGTGGCCGATTGCGGCCCCCTGGGCTATCTTTCGCTGGCGGCGCACGGGCATGCCGATGCGCTGGCCTTCACGCTCTCCATGGGCGGGCAGGAGATGCTGGTCGATCCCGGCACGTATGCCTATCACACGCATCGCCAGTGGCGCGATTACTTCCGCAGCACGACTGCGCACAACACGGTGCAGGTCGATGGGCTGGACCAGTCTGAGATCGGCGGCAATTTCATGTGGCTGCACAAGGCCAATGCGCGCGCGTTGTCGCACGATGCACCACATTTCTTCGAGGGAAAACATGATGGCTATATGCGCTTGCGCGATCCCGTCATGCATCGCCGCACCATTCGTTTCGATTCCAAACGGAACACGGTAAAAGTTGAAGATACCCTAGAATGTTCTGGCGAGCACGAGGTAGCCCTGCACTGGCATTTTGCGGAAGGCTGCCATGCCGAAAAGGTTGGGCAAGCTTTGCATGTCGCCAGGCGCGACAAGGGCTTGCACATGGCATGCCATTTCGGGAATGGGCCGCAACTCCATTGCGCCAGCACGGCGCCAATCGCGGGATGGATCTCGCGCAGCTTTGACAGCAAATCCGGCATCGCGACAGCAGCGTGGCGCGGAACGATACGCGGCACCAGCACGATTGTGACCGAAATTACCTTACTGGAAGGAGCGTCATCGTGAAGATCAGTATCTTTGGCATGGGCTACGTAGGTGCAGTGTCGGCAGGCTGCCTGGCGGCAGAAGGCCATACGGTGATTGGGGTCGATCCGAACCGCACCAAGGTTGGGCTGATCAACGAGGGACGCACGCCGATTATCGAGAAGGATATCGGCGAGATGATTGCCGGCGCGGTGCGCGATGGCCGCTTGCGCGCCACCGACAGCGTGCGCGATGCCGTGATGTCGAGCGAGATTTCGCTGGTGTGCGTCGGCACGCCATCGCAACTGAACGGCAATCTCGACCTGAGCGCGGTGCGCAAGGTGTGCGAGCAGATCGGCCATGCGCTGCGCGAGAAAGACGGTTTCCATGTCGTGGTGGCGCGCAGCACCATGCTGCCCGGTTCCATGCGTTCGCTGGTGATTCCGACGCTGGAGGAGGCGTCCGGGAAACGCGCCGGCGTCGATTTCGGCGTGTGCAGCAACCCCGAATTCCTGCGCGAGGGCACGGCGGTGCATGATTACCACCACCCGCCGAAGACGGTGATCGGCGAGACCGACGAGCGTTCGGGCGAGCTGTTGCTGCAACTGTACGCCGGCATGGATGCGCCGGTGGTGCGCACCGACGTCGAGACGGCTGAAATGGTGAAGTACACCGACAATACCTGGCACGCGCTGAAGGTCGATTTCGCCAACGAGATCGGGAATATCTGCAAGGCGGTCGGCATCGACGGGCACGAGGTGATGGAGATCTTCTGCAAGGACACCAAGCTGAATCTCTCGCCTTATTATATGAAGCCCGGCTTCGCCTTTGGCGGCTCCTGCCTGCCGAAGGACGTGCGCGCGCTGGTCTACAAGGCGCGCCAGCTCGACCTGGAGCTGCCCCTGCTGAACGCCATCCTGCCGTCCAACCACAAGCAGGTGGAAAAGGGCCTGAAGATGGTAATGGAAAAGCCGGGCAGGAAGGTCGGCATCCTAGGCTTTTCGTTCAAGGCGGGCACCGACGACTTGCGCGAATCGCCGCTGGTGGACGTGATCGAGCACCTGATCGGCAAGGGCTATGACCTGCGGCTGTACGACAAGAACGTGAAGCTGGCGGCGCTGACCGGCGCCAACCAGGATTACATCATGAATATCATTCCCCACATCTCGCGGCTGATGGTCGACTCGATGGATGCGGTGCTGGCCTTTGCGGACACGGTGGTGATCGGCAATGGCGCGCCGGAGTTCCAGGCGGTGCCAGACCGGCTGCGGCCGGGGCAGCACCTGGTGGACCTGGTGCGCGTTACCGGCAAGCAGAGCGAAGGGGCATACGATGGCATCTGCTGGTAAGCGCACGGATCAGCGCCGCGTCCTCATCATCGTCGAAAACCTGCCCTCGCCATTCGACCGGCGCGTCTGGCAGGAGGCGACGACCCTGCAGGCCAACGGCTACCAGGTGGCGATCATCTGCCCGACCGGCAAGGGTTACGAGTCGCGCTACGAGGAGCTGGACGGCATCCACATCTACCGCTACAAGCTGCCGATGGAGGCCGAAGGGGCGTTGGGCTACGCCATCGAGTATTCGGCCGCCCTGTTCCACAGTTCGCGGCTGGCGTGGAAGGTCCTGTTCCGCCATGGATTTGACGTCATCCATGCCTGCAATCCCCCCGACCTGCTGTTCCTGGTCGGGGGCTTCTTCAAGTTCGTGCTGGGCAAGCGCTTCCTGTTCGACCACCACGACATCAATCCGGAACTGTACGAGGCCAAGTTCGGGCGGCGTGACTTCTTCTACAAGCTGATGGTCTGGCTGGAACGCCTTTCGTTCCGTACCGCCGACGTCTCGATTGCCACCAACGATTCGTACAAGCGCATCGCCATCGGGCGCGGCGGCATGGACCCGGACAAGGTGTACGTGGTGCGCAGCGGACCCAAGCTGGACCGCCTGCGCGTGTTGCCCGCCGTGGATGCGCTGAAGCAGGGCAGGCGCTTCCTGGTCGGCTATGTTGGCGTGATGGGAGCGCAGGAAGGCATCGACCTGCTGCTGCAAAGCGTGCGCGTAGTGGTGCACGATATGGGCCGGCGCGACGTGCATTTCGGCCTGGTGGGCGGCGGCACTTCGCTGGAGGACATGAGGTCACTGGCGCGCGAGCTTGGCGTGGCCGACTACGTGACCTTTACCGGGCGCGTGCCCGACCAGCAATTGCTGGAAATGCTGAACACGGCCGATGTGTGCGTGAACCCGGACGTGGCGAACGAAATGAACGACAAGTCCACCATGAACAAGATCATGGAGTACATGGCGCTGGGCAAACCGATCGTGCAGTTCGACCTGACCGAGGGCCGGGTCTCGGCACAGGAAGCTTCGCTGTACGCGGCAAGGAACGACCCGGTGGACATGGCCGTGAAGATTGTGGAACTGCTGGACGATCCGGAGCGGCGCGCCCGCATGGGTACCTACGGGCGCAACCGCGTGGTCAACGAACTCGAATGGGAGTACGAGGCGCCCAAGCTGCTGGCGGCCTACGAACGCCTGTACTCCGCTCCCGAGCTGGTGTTAAGAAAGGACAACCCATGAAAGCGATGATTCTGGCGGCCGGCAAGGGCACGCGGGTGCGCCCTTTGACCTATGAACTGCCCAAGCCGATGATCCCGATCCTCGGCAAGCCCGTCATGGCCTATCTTGTCGAGCACTTGCAGCGGCATGGCGTCAGCGAGATCATGGTCAACGTCAGCTACCTGCATGAGAAGATCGAAGAGTATTTCGGGGAAGGGCACCAGTTCGGGGTGCAGATCGGCTATTCCTTCGAGGGCTATACCAACGACAAGGGCGAAGTGGTGCCGCAACCGATAGGCTCGGCCGGCGGCATCAAGAAGATCCAGGAGTTCGGCGGATTTTTCGACGAGACCGTGGTGGTGCTGTGCGGCGATGCGCTGATCGACCTGGACCTGAAGTCGGCCCTGTACGAGCATCGGCGCAAGGGCGCGCTGGCGACCGTCATCACGCGCGAGGTGCCGTGGGACAAGGTGAGCAGCTATGGCGTGGTGGTCAGCGATGACGATGGCCGGGTGCTGGAATTCCAGGAAAAGCCCGCGCGCGCGCAAGCGAAGTCGAATTGCGCCAGCACCGGCATCTACCTGTTCGAACCGGAGGTGATCGACCTGATTCCCTCCGGCCAGGAATTCGATATCGGCTCCGAGCTGTTCCCACTGCTAGCCCAGCGCGGCCTGCCGTTCTACTGCCAGACGCGCAAGTTCGACTGGATCGATATCGGCAGCGTCAAGGATTACTGGGAGGTGCTGCAGGGCGTGCTGACCGGCGGCGTCGCGCACATGACCGTGCCGGGCGTGCAGGTGGAGCAGGGCGTGTGGGTCGGCTTGAACACCAGCATCGACTGGAACGGCACGCGCATCATCGGGCCGGTGTACATAGGTTCCGGTTGCCGCATCGAGGCCGGCGCCACCATCATCGGGCCGACGTGGATTGGCCACGGCAGCCACATTCGCAGCGGGGCAAGGGTAGTGCGCAGCGTGTTGTTCGAATATACTCGAGTCTTACCAGACGTTACGCTCGACGAATTGATCGTGTTCAAAGAGTATAGTGTCGACCGCGCTGGCGAAATGCAGCATATTTCGCAGGCAGAAGGCGGGGGCTGGGCGAATGCGCGGGATCGCCGCGCGACCCGGCGTGCCGCGCACAATGTTGCCAAAGAGACAACTCTAATATGAAAATTTATCCTGTCATCCTGTCCGGCGGCGCCGGTACCCGGCTGTGGCCCCTGTCGCGCGCGGCCTTGCCGAAGCAGTTGCTGCCTTTAGTGTCGGACAAGACGATGTTGCAGGAGACCGTGCAGCGCCTGGGCGGGCGCAACGGCATGATGGCGCCGCTGATCGTGTGCGGCAATGAGCACCGCTTCCTGGTGGCGGAACAGATGCGTGAGATCGGCGTGGCCCCGCTTGGCATCTTGCTCGAGCCGGTGGGGCGCAATACGGCACCGGCGGTAGCCGCCGCAGCCCACTACCTGAAAGCGATCGACCCGCAGGCGGTCATGCTGGTGCTGCCGGCCGACCACGTGATCAAGGACGTCGATGCTTTCTATGCCGCGATCCAGCGCGCCGCCGGCCTGGTGGAGGAGGGCGCGCTGGCCACTTTCGGCATCGTGCCGACCGCGCCGGAGACCGGCTACGGCTATATCCAGAGCGGCGAGACCTTGTCGTCTGAAGGCTGCTTCAAGGTGGCGAAGTTCGTCGAGAAGCCAGACCGAGAGACGGCACAGGGCTTTATCGCTGCCGGCAATTTCTTCTGGAATAGCGGCATGTTCCTGTTCCGCGCCGACGCCTACCTGAAAGAGCTGGCGCAATTCCAGCCCGACATGGCCAGGTTCAGCGAAGAGGCGGTGGGCAAGGGCTATCGCGACCTGGATTTCTGCCGCCTCGACGAAGCGGCATTCACGGCATGCCCGTCCGATTCCATCGACTACGCGGTGATGGAGCACACCCGGCAGGCGGTGGTGGCGCCAGCCTCGATCGGCTGGAACGATGTCGGGTCCTGGTCTGCGCTGGTGGACGTGCTGCAGGCCGACGGCGACGGCAACGTGACGCGGGGCGACGTGTACACCGATAACGCCAGGAACTGCCTGGTGCGCGCCGAAGGCCGCATCGTGGCAGCGATCGGCGTGCAGGACCTGGTGATCGTGGAAACCTCCGATGCGGTACTGGTGGCGCACAAGGACCATGTGCAGCGCGTGAAGCAGGTAGTGGACCACCTGAAGGCCAATGGCCGCACCGAGCACCTGCACCATACCAAGGTGTACCGTCCGTGGGGATCCTACGAAGGCATCGACATGGGCGACCGCTTCCAGGTCAAGCGCATTATCGTCAACCCGGGCGGCAAGCTGTCGCTGCAAATGCACCACCATCGCGCCGAGCACTGGGTGGTGGTGTCGGGCACGGCGCGCGTGACCTGCGGCGACAAGGTGACCCTGCTGACCGAGAACGAATCGACCTACATCCCGATCGGTATGAGCCATCGCCTGGAAAATCCCGGCAAGCTGCCGCTGCACCTGATTGAAGTGCAGTCGGGCAGCTACCTCGGCGAGGACGATATCGTTCGCTTCGAGGATGTCTACCATCGCGGCTAAGCGCTGCGCCTTTGCCGCGCTCCTGCTGATTGCAGCCGGGGCGCGCGCCGAACTCCAGCCGGCCCAGCTTGGGCTGGTCATCAACGATGCCGATCCTGCCAGCGTGGCGCTGGGCGCCTACTATGCGCAGCTGCGCGGCATCGCGCCGGCGCACATTGCCCACGTCAGCATTCCCGGCAAGCCGCACCGCCTCGATGCCGAGGCTTTTGCGCGGCTGAAAAGCGAGATCGACCAGCAGCTGCCGGCGGAAGCACGCGCCGTGCTGTTCGCGTGGACAGCGCCTTACGCAGTCGAATGCAATAGCCTGACATCGGCCTACACCCTGGGTTTCGATGCGGCGCAATGCGAGCGCAGTTGTGCGCCCGGCCGCAAGAATCCCTATTTCAATGCCAAGGCGCTGCCGCCCGGCATGCGACTGTCGATGCTGTTGCCGGCCGAGCCGCTGGACGTGGCGCGCGCCGTGGCCGAACGCGGCAAGGCGGCCGGCTTCAGCCTGCCGCAGGCGGGCGCCTACTTCCTGCAGACCAGCGAAGCCGCGCGCAATACCCGGGCACGCTTCTTTCCCCCCAGCGGCGCCATTCCCGCACGCAAGCTGACCATCCACACGCTGCAGCAGGATGCACTGGAGGGCGCGCAGGACATCATGTTCTACCAGACCGGGCTGGCGCGCGTCGGCAAGCTGGAGACGCTGCGCTTCTTGCCCGGCGCCCTGGCCGACCACCTGACTTCCTACGGCGGGGATTTGCTGGGCAGTGGGCAGATGAGCAGCCTGCGCTGGCTGGAGGCGGGCGCCACCGCCAGCTATGGCACGGTCAGCGAACCGTGCAACCACTGGCAGAAATTTCCCCATCCACAAATCCTGTTGCAGCATTACCTCAGCGGAGCCACCGCCATCGAAGCGTATTGGCGCAGCGTGGCCTGGCCGGCGCAGGGCCTGTTCATAGGAGAACCGCTGGCGCGGCCCTATCCCCGTTAGTCCGTTCGGACTAATCGTGTGTCACCAACTAGTCATATCAAACAGTTAATATGCAAAAGAACAATAAAAAATCCTTTTGGTAAAAACTCTGGGGGTACACCTTTTCATGGACAAACGCATTTCCTTGCGCGCTACCGCGCTGGCCGCCCTGTTGGCCTGCCAGCCGGCATTCGCTGCCGACGTGGTGATCAGCCAGATGTACGGCGCGGGCGGCAACAGCGGCGCTACCCTGCGCTACGATTACGTTGAACTGTTCAACCGCGGCAGTGCTGCCGTGGCGGTGGGCGGCTGGACCATCCAGTATGCGTCCGCCAGCGGCACCAGCTGGGGCAGGGCAGAACTGCCGGCCGGCACCAGCATCGATCCGGGCAAATACTTCCTGGTCAAACTGGCCAGCAGCAATACCGCCGTCGGCGCCGACGTGGCGGCCGATTTCTTCAGCGGCAGCGTGAACATGAGCGGCGCTTCCGGCAAGGTGGCGCTGGTCAACAACAACAGCGCGCTGACCGGCGCCCAGCCGAGCAGCGCGGCGATCCAGGACGTGGTCGGCTACGGTTCGGCGAATTTCTCCGAAACTGCGGCGGCGCCGGCAATGAGTGCCACCACCAGCCTGCTGCGCGCCAATAACGGCTGCACCGACAGCAACAATAACGCTGCCGACTTCACTGCCGTCGCGCCGCAATTCCGCACTGCCGCTTCGCCGGCCAATATGTGCGATGGCGGGCCGCTGCCGCAACCTGTCGTGCCGGTTTGTCCGGCCAGCGCCAAGCTGACTTTCGGCACGGGCGGCAGCATCGCCTTGTCAGCCTCGGACGCAGACGGCATCGTCAACGGCGCTGTGATCACGTCGGCAGCCGTGCCAGGCCTGAGCCTGGGCAGCCTGACTGCAGCTGGCGGCATCGGCGGTAGCGCCAGCGTGTCGCTGGTGGCGTCGCCATCGGTGGCAACCGGCACGTATCCGGTGGCCGTCAAGTTCAGCAACGACCAGGGCCAGGACGCCAGCTGTACCGTCAGCGTGACCGTGGAAATGGGAGCCGGCACCGTGGTGCCGGTGCCCCAGGTGCAGGGTTCGGGCGCCACCAGCCCGTACAACGGCGTGAAGCTGACCACCGAAGGCGTGGTGACCGCCAGGGTTGGCAGCGGCTTCTTCATCCAGGACCTGGCTGGCGACGGCGATCCGAATACCTCGGACGGCATCTTCGTCTACATGGGCTCGTCCCAGGTCACCGTGGGGCTGGGCGACCTGGTGCGCGTAAGCGGCACCGTAACCGAGTACAAGCCTAGCGGCGCCACGCGCTCCTACACCGAACTGTCGACTGTGACCAGCGTCGTCACCCAGAGCACGGGCAACAGCATTACCCCTGTCAATATCGACCTGCCCGGCACCAACCTGGCCAATGTGGAAGGCATGCTGGTACGCTTTCCCGCCAAGTTGACCGTCAACGGCACCGAATCGCTGGGCAGCCGCGGCGAACTGGCCTTGGCCGATGGCCGCCGTGAAGTGCCGACCAACCGCTATCCGGCGCGCAGCGCCGAAGCCATTGCCATGGCAGCCGCCAACGCGGCCAATATGATCACCCTGGATGACGGCCTGTTCGTTACGCCCGATAGCGTGCCATATCTCGGCCAGGACGGCACCGTGCGCAGCGGCGACACCGTCAGCGGCCTGACCGGCGTCATCGATTTCGGCGCGCTTGGCAGCGGCGGCGCCGGCTTCAAGCTGCAGCCGACTGAAACCCCGGTCTTCGCGCGCGAGAATCCGCGCAGCCTGGCTCCTGAAGTGGCGGCGGGTAACGTGAAGGTGGCCAGCGCCAACGTGCTGAACTTCTTCACCACCTTCACCGACGGCACCGACGTGCTGGGCCAGTCCGGCCAGGGCTGCACCCTCGGTTCAGGCACCAGCAAGAGCAACTGCCGCGGCGCCGACAATATGACCGAGTTCGTTCGCCAGCGCGACAAGATCGTGGCGGAATTGAAGGCGATCGATGCGGACGTGGTCGGCCTGATGGAAATCCAGAACAATGGCGACTATGCCGCCAGCTACCTGGTCGACAGCCTGAACGCCGCATACGGCAAGGTGGAATATGCCTACGTGCCGAAGCCGGACGCGACCGGCACCGATGCAGTTCGCGTGGCGATGATCTACAAGCCTGCCAAGCTGGCACTGGTGGGCGGCGCGCTGTCCGACGCGAACAGCGTCTACGAGCGTCCGCCGATGGCGCAGACCTTCAAGGCCGCCAACGGCGCGAAATTCAGCCTGGTCGTCAACCACCTGCGGGCCAAGCGCTGCAATAACGCCAGCGGCGCCAACGCCGACCAGGGCGATGGCCAGGGCTGCTACAACCCGGTGCGCATGGCTCAGGTGCAACAGTTGTCCGACGGCTTCGTGCCGCAAGTGGTGGCCGCGTCCGGCGACGCCGACGTGCTCCTGATCGGCGACTTCAACGCCCATGGCATGGAAGACCCGATCCTGTACCTGGCGTCGCAGGACCGCCAGGTCCGCTTCGAAAACCAGCTCGAGCGCTTCGTGCGTCCGAACGGCATTCCGCATTCCTATGTGTTTGGCGCCGAGAGCGGCTACCTGGACCAGGCATTGGCCAGCACTTCGCTGAGCCAGCAAGTGGCCGGCGCCGTGCTGTGGAATGTCAACGCCGATGAACCGGAAGTGCTGGACTACAACCTCATTGGCAAGAACGCTGCAGCCCAGGCGCTGTACAACACCCTGCCTTACCGTGCCTCCGACCACGACCCGGTGGTGGTCAGCCTGAACCTGCCGGCCGCGTATGTGGATGTGACGTCCAGCGTGCAGATCCAGCGCTCCGGCCTGGTACAGGGCCGCTTCAGCAGCGTCGGCACCGCGACTGCCTGGATCACCAACACCAGCGGCGCCGACATGGCCGCGCCGGTGCATTATGTGCTGCAGGGCCTGCCGGCCGGCGTGACCCTGGCCAACGCCACCGGTTACGTCAACGGCATGCCCTACATCACCGCCGCGCCGGCGCTGGCTGCCGGCGCCCAGGCCACCGTCCAGCTGCAATTCAATAATCCGAGCCGTGTAGCCGTCAACTACACGCCAAAAGTCTACAACGGCAGTTTCTGAGGACAGCAACCATGCAAAACACATTCATCACCCGTTTCCTGCGCAGCTTGGCGCTGCTGCTGGCTTTTAGCGCCAGCAGCCACGCCATGGCCGACGTCGTGCGCCTGGTGACGCTGGATACCGCCATTTATGGCGCCGGCCGCGCCGGCTACCTGGACTTCACCTTCAATGGCGTCGATGGCGCGCCGGCCGTCACTGCGACCATGTCGCAACTGCAGGGCTTTGACATGGACCCGGCCAATTTCTCGCCATGGGGCGATGCCGCCGCCGTGCCGGGCGGCTTTGCCCTGTTGAATACTGCCACCCCCAACGATGTGCTGTACCAAGGGGTGTTTGGCGGCGTGTTCAGCTTCCTGCTGACCATTTCCGGCGATCCGTCGGCATTGATGTTTTCCAATTTCGGCGTCCTGGCCCTTGACGATGCCGGCGTCCAGATCAAAGGCAAGGTCCTGGACCTGATGTTTGTCGCCGCGGCGGACGGCAGCCCGGACCTGCAAATCCTCAGCATCAACGACGCGGTGGCCAGCGTTGCGGCGCCGGCCGCCGTGCCGGAGCCGGCTTCGCTGGCCCTGGCGGCACTGGGCTTGCTGGCGCTGGCCTGCGCGCGCCGGCGCCGCGCTTGAATACGGCCGGTTGCACAAACACCACAAGCATCCTGGGAGTTTCGGCTTCCAGGGTGCTTTTTCATTTGGATGGCACAGAGTGAAGCGGGGTATTTATTTCGGCAGAATATTAATACTTAATTAAAATTGTATTAGCGCGCAGGACTTGGCATGATTCATAGTTTTCCGCATAACGACCTGCGTTTTTTGCCATGTCCTTCAACATTCTCGTCATCGACAGCGACCCCGCTGTGCAGCAACTGCTGGCCCATAACCTGGGGCAGGCGGGCTACGCGGTGCAATGCCACGGCGATGCGATGAGCGCGCTCGCAGCGCTGCAGGGGACGTTGCCGGAAGCGGTGCTGCTGGAGTGGGATTTGCCGGGCCAGTCGGGCCTGTCGCTGATCCGTCATGTGCGTGCCGCGCCGCGCACCAGCGAGCTGCCGCTCCTGATGCTGAGCGCGCGCTGCGCCGAACAGGACAAGGTGCTGGCGCTGGAAAGCGGCGCTGACGATTTCATCTGCAAGCCCTTCGGGCCGCGCGAAACCATCGCCCGCCTGCATGCGGTGCTGCGGCGCCGGCGCCCGGCTGGCATGCCGGGGACGCTGCAGGTGGCGGGCCTGCGGCTCGACCCGCATACCCTGAGCGTGACCGCGGGCGACCGCCAGTTGAACCTGGGACGCGTCGAATTCCGCCTGCTGAACTACCTGATGCACCATCCGGGCCGCGTGCACAGCCGCGCGCAGTTGCTGGACCAGGTGTGGGGCAGCCACGTCTTCCTTGACGAACGCACGGTCGACGCCCACGTCGGGCGCTTGCGCAATGCGCTGCAACCGAGCGGCCTGCACCAGGCGATCCAGACCGTGCGTGGCAGCGGCTACCGCTTCCACACCCAATGCTGAGCCCCGACGCCCGCGAACAGGAATACCTGCTGCACGCCATCGATGGCGCGCATGGCCTTGCCACGCTGGGCGAGTTATTCCTGTGGAGCCAGGGCGCCTTGCAGGCCTTGTTGCCGCATGGCGTGCTGCTCTGCATGCAGCTCGACGAACAGGGGCGGGCGCGCAGGGTGGACTGCCTGCACAGCACGATGCTGGCGCCGGCCGAGCGCGCCTTGCTGTGCGATGCGCGGCAAGGGCCGGTGCCGGCCTGGCTGCGGCTCTGGCAGCAGGCCGGCGGCCGGCCGCTGCCACTGCAGGCCGGCGCCATGGGCCATGGCCTGCTGCACGGCAGCGGGCCGCTGGCCTCCGGCGGCAGCGCCGTAGCCCTGCTTGGCCTGCCCGCGGCAGCCGGCTTGCGCGAATGCTGGCTGCTGCAATTGCTGCTGCCCTACCTGCACCTGGCGCTGCAGCGTATCGCCACGGCGGCCCAGGCCCCGGCCATCTCGCCGCGCCAGGCGGAAATCATGCAATGGCTGCGTGAGGGCAAGAGCAACGAAGAAATCGGCCGCCTGCTCGGCATCAGCCCCTTGACCGTCAAGAACCACCTGCAACGCCTGTACCGCCAGCTCGGCGTGAGCAACCGCGCCCACGCCGTGGCGCAATTCCCCATCCTGCCTCTCCCCGATTTGTCGAAGATCTTTACAGTTTGATTAATTGCCAATAGTGGCATGACAGCAAGCGATTGATTCTTTTGGAAATGTTGTTTTGGCATGTTTTTTGCGTGCGCCGTCCCCCACGCACAAGTATCCGTGCGTAAAGTTGTGTTGTAGGCAATAGATTGGAGTCAGGCACCTATCCACGAGGCAGGCGCCATTTTCGAGAGTTCAACCATCCAGGGGATTCCGTGGCTAATTTTTCTAAGAACCAAACACATCGCGCAGGCAAGGCGATCAAACAATTCCTGTGTGCGGCAGCGCTGGCAATGGGCAGCGTGGCGCAGGCAGGGGTACTCGATTTCGAAGGCCAGGTAGATTCGCCGTTCGTCTTCGCCGGCGACCACATCAAGGTCGGCTCCTATTGGATCGAGTCGTATGGCGGCAGCCTGACTTCCGACCTGGTCGGCGCCTTTGTCGACGGCAGCGATCCTGCCAGCTGCTTCGGCGTCAGCTGCCCGGTCAACAACGCGTCGCAGTACTACAGCGGCCTGGATGATGGCTACTTCTACTTTGGCATGAATAACGATTCCCTGTTCCGGCTCGGCAGCCTGCGCGCCAGCTTCATCGGCAACGGCCAGGCCAGCTTCCCGGCCGTCGCCGGCATGCTGGTGCTGCAAGGTTTTAATGCCATGGGCCAGGCGGTGGGCGCGGCGCGCCAGCTCGGCCTGTCCGGTCCTGTCGGCGGCCAGTTCCGCTTCGGCACCTTCGACCTCAGCTCCATCAAGGAACAATTCGCCTTCGTGCGCGTGCTTGGCTATGCCTGCGATGCCGCTGGCAGCTGCAACCGCAATTCCAACCTTGCCAACTTCGCCATCGACGATATCGTCACCGTTCCCGAACCAGGCAGCCTGGCGCTGTTCGGCCTGGGCGTGGCCGGCCTCGGCCTGGCCAGCCGCCGCCGCCGTGCGCGCTAAGCCGACGCTCTTTCGCTAACCTGAACCGGGAATCCAAATGAAAATGACCATGAAACTGCGTCCTGCGGCACTGGCGGTGCTGGCCGTGCTGTCCTGCCTGGCCGTGAGCGCCGGCGCGCAAGAGGCGCGCAAAACCTATATCGTGCAATTGAGCGACCAGCCGGCGACGACCTATGTCGGCGGCATCAGCGGCTATCCGGCTACCCAGCCGGCGCCAGGCGCGGTGTTCGACTACCGCGATCCCAACGTGCAGAACTATGTGCGCTACCTGGGCGACCGCAAGGCCGACGTGCTGGCCAGCGTCGGCAATCCGACCGTGATTGCCAATTACGATGTGGTGCTGAACGGCTTTGCCGCGCTGCTGACCGACAGCGAAGTGCTGGCCCTGAAGAACAATCCCGCCGTGGCCGACGTGCAAGCCGATTCGGTGCGCCGCATGGAAACGATTTCGACGCCGCGCTTCCTGGGCCTGAGCACCGCCGGCGGCCTGTGGTCGCAATTTGCGAGCGGCAGCCAGGTCAAGGGTGAAAACCTGGTGGTCGGCATCGTCGACGGCGGCATCTGGCCGGAAAACCCGGCCTTCGCCGACCGCGTCGATGGCAACGGCGTGCCGACCTTCGATGCCGGCGCCAGCCTGGCCTACACCGCGGCGCCGGCCACGTTCACCGGCGGCTGCGTGGGCGGGGAGGGCTTTGATCCTGCCACTCACTGCAACAACAAGCTGGTGGGCGCCAAGTACTACAACGCCGGCTTCCTGGCCAGCGGCCGCCCCAAGAACTGGACGGAATTCTATTCGCCGCGCGATTCCAACGTCGGCAGCAATGGCGTCAGCAGCGGCCATGGCGGCCATGGCGACCATACCGCCTCCACCGCGGCCGGCAACAGCAATGTCCCTGCCGTGGTGGCAGGCATCCCGATGGGCCCGGCATCGGGCATCGCCCCGCGTGCGCGCGTGGCCGCCTACAAGGTGTGCTGGACCTATGACGATCCGGCGGCCGACGACGGCACCGGCGCCTCCAACGGCTGCTTCAATTCCGATTCGGTGCAGGCCATCGACGACGCCGTCAAGGACGGCGTGAACGCCATCAACTTCTCGATCAGCGGCGCCCAGAACACGGTCAACGACCCGGTCGAACAAGCCTTCTACCGCGCTTCGCTGGCGGGCGTGTTCGTTGCCGCTTCGGCCGGCAACAGCGGTCCTGCCAACGCGGTGGCCCACATCAGCCCGTGGCTGACCACGGTGGCTGCTTCCACCCATGACCGCAGCCTGGTGGCCGACGCCACCACCGGCGGCGGCGTCAAGTACACCGGCGCTTCGCTGAACACCCATGCGCTGCCGCAGACGTCCCTGGTGCGTGCCGAGGATGCCGGCGTGGGCGGCGGCAACGCCAGCCTGTGCTTCAGCAGCTCGCCGCCTGCTGGCCAGGTGCTGCTCGATCCGGCCAAGGTGGCCGGCAAGGTGGTGATCTGCACCCGCGGCACCAACGCCCGTGTGGACAAGAGCCTGGCCGTGCTGAACGCCGGCGGCGCCGGCATGATCATGATGGACAACGGCGCCGGCCTGGTGGCCGAGGCGCATTCGGTGCCGAGCGTGCATGTCAGCTCCGCCGACGGCGCTGCCATCAAGGCTTATGCGGTGGCCCAGGGCGCTGCTGCCACCAGCGCCATCGGCACGTTCTACCCGGGCAGCAAGCCGGCGCCGGTCATGGCCGGCTTCTCGTCGCGCGGGCCGAACATGGGCGACGCCAACGTGCTCAAGCCCGACCTGACCGCGCCCGGCGTGGACATCATCGCCAGCGTGTCGGCAGCCTTGACACCGGCCCAGCACAACGCGGTGGTGGCGGGCAGCTTCGTGCCGCCGGCGGCTTACGAGTCCTACCAGGGCACGTCGATGTCGAGCCCGCACGTGGCGGGCCTGTCCCTGCTGCTGCGCCAGGCGCATCCCGACTGGTCGCCGGCCGCCATCAAATCGGCCCTGATGACCACCGCCTATTCGACCCTGAACGACGGCCTGGCCGGCGCGCAGAACGGCTTGCTGCCATGGTCGCAGGGCGCCGGCCATGTGGATCCGAACAAGGCGGTCGACCCGGGCCTGGTGTACGACATGGGCAAGGCCGACTACGTGCAGTACCAGTGCAAGGTCAACCGGCCTGCCGTGCCGGCAGCCGATTGCACCGCCTTTGGCACGCTGGACGAGACCTATAACCTGAACCTGCCGTCGATCACGGTCGCTTCGGCACTGGGCGGCGTCGGCACCACGGTGCGCCGCAAGGTGACCAATGTGGGCCCGGCAGCCACCTACACCGCCAGCGCGGTGCTGCCAGGCTTCACCGCAGTGGTTTCGCCGTCGTCGCTGACGCTGGCGACCGGCCAGAGCGGCAGCTTCACTGTCAAGCTGACCCCGAACGGCGCCCCTGCCAACGCCTGGCAGTTCGGCAGCCTGACCTGGAACGATGGCAGCCATAGCGTGCGCATTCCGGTGCAGGCCAAGGTGGGCAAGGCGGTGACGGCGCCAGCCATGCTGAGCGGCGACAAGGTTTCCGGCAGCCGCCTGTTCCCGGTCCTGACCGGCTTCTCCGGCCGCATGGGCTATGCGAAGGGTGGCCTGAAGGCGGCCAGCTATGGCGATGCCGTGACCCTGGAAGCCCAGGCGATCAACTCCGCCACCCTGAAGACCCTGTGCACGGCCGGAGTCGATACGGCCAACGTCAAGGTCTACAAGGTTAGCGTCCCGGCCGGCGCCGTGGCTGCCAAGTTCGCCCTGTTCGGCAAGGACTCCGGGGCGACCGACGACCATGACCTGGGCGTGCTCTCGCCAAGCGGCACCTGGGGCTACTCCGGCAACGACGGCAGCAACGAGTCGGTGCAACTGGCAGCACCTGCGGCCGGCACCTACAATGTCTGCGTGGTGGCATACGGCAGCACGACGCCGCAAGCCATGCAGCACAAGCTGGCATCGTGGGTCGTGACCACGGCCGACGCTGGCGGCAAGTTCGTGGTGGCAGTGCCGAGCAAGGTGGTGGCGGGCAACAACACCACCGTGGGCGTCAGCTGGTCCGGCCTCGACAATGACCAGAGCTATGTCGGCGCCGCCCAGTTCATGGACCTGAATGGCGTGGTGCAGGCGACCACCCTGGTCAATGTCAACACCGGTACCGCGGCCGTTCCGATTGCCGAGACCGACCGCGTGGCGGCTGCCAAGCTGAAAGACTAAGGCCTGGCAGGAGGCATCAGCTCCGCCCTGGCATGCGCAGCAGCGCATGCCAGGGCGGTTTTTTTTTGCGGCGGGCTGCCGGCACGGTTGACCGGGCGGGCGGCGGGGCCGATGATAGGCCATCGCCTTTGGAGCAATATGTCATGAAACAGTTTGCCATCCTGCTGGCCTGCCTGGGCGCCGCTGCCTGCAGCCACGCCACCCCCGACACCTTGTCGCAGTTGCGCGCGATGGGCCGCGATGCTGGCTGCGACAGCGACCAGCAGTGCCGGACTGTGCCGCTCGGCGCCAAATCCTGCGGCGGGCCGGAAGGCTACCTTGCCTATTCCACTGTGCGCAGCGACCCCGCCAAGGTCGCGCAGCTCGCCGAGCGCTACCGCAAGGAGCGCAGCGATGCCAATGCCCGCTCGGGCATGGCCAGCGACTGCCGCTTCATGGCCGATCCCGGCGCTGCCTGCGTGGCCGGCAAATGCCAGTTGGGCGGCGCGCTGGACCGCTGACCTCCTTTCTTCCTCCCCCGACCAAGCCGGCCGAGTGTCGGCTTTTTGTCGTGCATTCGTATGCAAAGTGTCGGAAATCTTTACACTTTTTGTAGTTAAATAAATCTTGCCAAGATAACATATTGATTCTTTTGATAATTATTTCCTTGGCATGAAATATGCTTCCTACCGGCAACTTGTGGTTAGAAAATTTTCCACAAGTAAAGTTGCTCGATAAGCAACCGTGTTGTAGTGGAGCCGGGCGGTGCGGAGCAAAAGTTCCGCCATCGCCTGTCATGATGATAATTCGCAGAGGAATCGAAGTTGAAATTTTTTAATAATCAAGCACCTCGCGCAGGAAAAGCATTCGGTCAAATGATGTTGGCGGCAACGCTGGCCATTGGCGGCGTCGCCCAGGCAGGAACCTTGAGTTTCGAGGGCAAGCCGCAATCGCCATGGGTGACGGCTGGCCAGCATGTCCAGATTGGCGACTATTGGATGGAAGCCTATGGCGGTAGCCAGCTGGGCGATCTGGTGGGGGTCTTTGTCAAAGGCAGCGAGCCGGAAACGTGCGTCTCGGCCAGCTGCCCCGTCAACAATCCCAGCCAGTATTACGCCGGCCTGGACGATGGTTATTTCTATTTCGGCCGCAATGACAATACTTCCTTCCGCCTGGATAGCCTGAACGCCAGCTTCGTGGGCGCCGGCCAGCAGAGCTTCCCGGACATGGCCGGCCAGCTGCTGCTGCAGGGCTTTGATGCCGCGGGCAAGGAACTGGGCCCGCTGGTGCGCCTGGCCCTGGCCGCGCCGGAAGATGGCCAGTTCAGCTTCCAGCATTTCAACCTGGGCAAGCTGACCGATTACTACAACTCCGTGCTGGTGTTCGGCCTGCAGTGCGACGACGTTGGCCAATGCTTCCGCGGCGCCGGCATGGCGAACTTCGCGATCGACGATATTGCGACTATCCCGGAACCGGGCAGCCTGGCGCTGTTTGGCCTTGGCATGGGCGGCCTGGCCCTGGCCAGCCGTCGCCGCCGCGTGCGCTGAACCTCCCGCTAACCTGAACCGGAAAGATTCCATGAAACTGAATTTGAAACGCCGTCCAGCCGCCCTGGCAGTGCTGGCGCTGCTGTCCAGCTTTACCCTGTCCGCCGCCGCGCAAGAAGAGCGCAAGGCCTATATCGTGCAACTGCAAGACCAGCCGGCCGCCACCTATACCGGCGGCGTCACCGGCCTGGCCGCCACCCAGCCGGCCAAGGGCGAAGTCTTCGATTACCGCTCGTCCAAGGTGCAGAACTACGTCAGCTACCTGGGCGCCAAGAAGGATGAAGTGCTGGCCAGCGTCGGCAATCCGACCGTGGTCGGCAATTATGACGTGGTGCTGAACGGCTTTGCCGTGATGCTGACCGATGCCGAAGTGCTGGCGCTCAAGGCCAATCCGGCCGTGGCCGACGTGCAGGCCGACGCCGTGCGCCGCATGGACACCGTGTCCACTACCCGCTTCCTGGGCCTGAGCACCATCAATGGCCTGTGGTCGCAATTTGCCGGCGGCAGCCAGGTCAAGGGCGAAAACCTGGTGATCGGCGTGATCGACGGCGGCATCTGGCCGGAAAACCCGGCCTTTGCCGACCGTGTCGATGCCAACGAGGTGCCGACCTTCGACCCGGCCGGCACCCTGGCCTACACCGCGCCGCCGTCGACCTTCAAGGGCGGCTGCGTGGCGGGCGAGGGCTTTGACCCGGCCCAGCATTGCAACAACAAGCTGGTGGGCGCCAAGTTCTATAACTCCGGCTTCCTGGCCACCCGCAAGCCGAAACACTGGACTGAATACTTCTCGCCGCGCGATTCGAGCTCCGGCACCGACGGCCATGCCATCGGCCACGGCGGCCACGGCGACCATACCGCGTCGACCGCAGCCGGCAACGCCAATGTGATGGCCACCATCGGCGGCGTTCCGATGGGGCTGACTTCCGGCATGGCGCCGCGCGCCCGCGTGGCCGCCTACAAGGTGTGCTGGAGCACGGCCGAAGAGGGCGCAGCCGACGGCACCAATGTCAACAACGGCTGCTACAACTCGGACTCTGTGCAAGCGATCGACGACGCCGTCAAGGATGGCGTCAACGTGATCAACTTCTCGATCGGCGGTTCGCAGACCAGCACCGGCGATGCCGTTGAACAGGCCTTCTATCGCGCCTCGCTGGCAGGCGTGTTCGTGGCTGCGTCGGCCGGCAACGCAGGCCCGGCCAATACCGTGGCCCACATCAGCCCATGGCTGACCACCGTGGGCGCATCGACCCATGACCGCAAGTTCCAGGCCGACGTCAAGCTGGGCAACGGCAGCAAGTATTTCGGCGCCTCCAACAACCTGAACAGCCTGCCCGATACGGCCCTGATCCGCGCCGAAGATGCAGGCGTGGGCGGCGGCAACGCCAGCCTGTGCTTCAGCGCCGCGCCGCCGGCCGGCCAGGTGCTGCTGGACCCGGCCAAGGTGGCCGGCAAGGTGGTGATCTGCACCCGCGGCAACAACGCGCGCGTCGACAAGAGCCTGGCCGTGCTGAACGCCGGCGGCGTCGGCATGGTGCTGAGCGACAACGGCACCGGCCTGGTGAGCGAGATCCACTCGGTGCCAACCGTGCACGTGAGCGCCGCCGACGGCAGCGCCATCAAGGCCTACGCCGTGGCGCAAGCTGCCGGCGCTACCGCGTCCCTGAGCGCCTTCTATCCTGGCACCAAGCCGGCGCCGGTCATGGCCGGCTTCTCTTCGCGCGGCCCGAACATGGGCGACGGCAATATCCTGAAGCCGGACGTCACCGCGCCGGGCGTGGACATCATTGCCAGCTACGCGGCACCGCTGAACCCTGCCGAAACGGCAGCGGTGGCAGCCGGCGCGCCGGGCCAGCAAGCCTATGCGTCGATCCAGGGCACTTCCATGGCCAGCCCGCACGTGGCCGGCCTCGGCCTGCTGCTGCGCCAGGCGCATCCGGACTGGTCGCCAGCGGCCATCAAGTCGGCGCTGATGACCACGGCATACGATACGCTGGACGACGGCCTGGCAGGCGCGCAAAACGGCAAGCTGTCATGGTCGCAGGGTGCCGGCCATGTGGCGCCGAACAAGGCCAACGATCCTGGCCTGGTGTACGACATGGGCAAGGCGGAACTGGTGGCCTACCAGTGCAAGGTGAACCGCGCACTGGTGCAGCCGGCTTCCGACTGCACCACCTACGGCACGCTGGATGAGACCTACAACCTGAACCTGGCATCGATCACGGCCGGCGCGATCCAGAACAGCGTCACCATCAGGCGCAAGGTCACCAATGTGGGCGGCGCAACGGCCACCTACAATGCCAGCGCCTCGGTGGCCGGCTTCAGCACCGTGGTGACGCCTTCCACGCTGACCCTGGCGCCTGGCGCCACCGGCAGCTTCACCGTCAAGCTGACCCGCACCACGGCGCCGGAAACCGCGTGGCAGTTCGGCAGCCTGGTATGGAGCGATGGCAACCACGTGGTGCGCAGCCCGATCCAGGCCCGCACCGCCAAGCCGGTCATTGCGCCGGCGCTGATGACTGGCGACAAGGCTGACGGCACCCGCCTGTTCACCGTGCGCACCACCTTCAGCGGCCGCATGACGGCGCTGAAGGGCGGCCTGAAAGCGGCCACCTTCGGCGACAGCGTCACGCTGGCTGCCCAAGGCCTCAGCTCGGCGGCACTGAAGACGGCCTGCGCGGCCGGCGCCGATACCGCCAACGTCAAGGTCTACAACGTCGCCATCCCGGCCGGCGCGGTAGCGGCGCGCTTCGCACTGTTCCAGAAGGATACCGGCAACGCCAGCGACGACCATGACCTGGGCATGCTGGCGCCGGATGGCAGCTGGAACTATTCCGGCCATGACGGCAGCGCCGAAGCGGTGCAGGTGGCATCGCCGGCAGCTGGCAACTACAAGGTGTGCGTGGTGGCTTACGGCGGCGAGAACCCGGCAGCGATGCAGCACAAGCTGGCATCGTGGATCGTGACCCCGGGCGACAGCGGCGGCCAGTTCACAGCGGCCCTGCCAGGCCGCGTGTACAGCGGCGCCAACGCGATCGTGGGCGTGAGCTGGGCCGGCCTGGACGAGAACCAGAGCTATGTCGGCGGCGTGCAGTTCCAGGACCTGAGCGGCACCGTGCAGGCGACCACCCTGGTCAACGTGAACACCGGCAGCGCCACCGTGCCGGCGGCGGACTCGGACCGCGCCCAGGCCAAGCTGCAGGACTGATTGCGGCTGGCTGAGTGAAAAACCGCCTGGACGCATGCCGTCCGGGCGGTTTTTTTTTGCCATTGACTGCAAAGACACACACTATTGCGCAAAATGTTGTTGAATACTTAAACCGCATGGTAGGCTTGCGAGTTTCTTCAGCGGTCATCATAGGAGTCGTCCGGATGCAAGTAGCAAAGTTTCAAGGTCAGCGCCGCGCCACCGGCTTCACCCTGCTTGAGTTATTGGTGGTGATCGTCATCATCGGCCTGCTGGCCGCCTATGTTGGCCCAAAATATTTCTCCCAGCTGGGTAAATCCGAAGTCACGGTCGCCAAGGCGCAGATCGAAGCCTTCGACAAGGCGCTCGACACCTACCGCCTGGATGTCGGCCGCTATCCGAGCACGGAAGAAGGCTTGGCTGCGCTGCTGACGGCGCCGGCCACGGCGGGCGCCAAATGGAATGGCCCCTACCTGAAGAAGGTTGTGCCGGCCGATCCATGGGGCCGTCCTTACCAGTACAAGGCGCCGGGCGCCAAGGCTGAATACGAGATCATCTCCCTCGGCAAGGATGGCCAGCCGGGCGGCGAAGGCGAGAACGCCGACATCGGCGCCCAGTAAGAACAGCGCAGACTGGATTATGCAGTTCGACGTTCGCACCCTGTCGCCGGACATGGCTATCGGCCAGATGGTGGTCGACGGCCGCGACGAGGCCGATGCCCGCCGCCAGGTGGAAGCGCGCGGCCTGTTTGTCAGCGCCATCACGCCGCGCAGCGCCGGCCTGCGCGCAGGCAAAGCCAAGGCGCTCTCGCTGGTGCTGTTCAGCCAGGAGCTGCTGGCGCTGCTGAACGCCGGCCTGGGCGTGGTGGAGGCGCTGGAAGCCTTGCTGGAAAAGGAGGCGGCGCCGGCCACGCGCGGCGTGCTGGAACGCCTGCTGGCCGGGCTGCGCGAGGGCCAGCGTTTTTCCACGGTGCTGGCGGACCAGCCGCAATTGTTCCCGCCGCTGTATGTGGGCATTGTCAAGGCGGCCGAAGGCACCAGCGACCTGCCGCGCTCGCTCGAACGTTTTATCGATTACCAGCAGCGGGTGGACCTGGTGCGCGCCAAGCTGGTGAGCGCGGCCATTTATCCGTGCATCCTGCTGCTGGTGGGCGGCGGCGTGTCGCTGTTCCTGATTGCCTATGTGGTGCCGCGCTTTGCCGAGGTATACCAGGGCGCGGGGCGCAACCTGCCGTGGATGTCGCAAGTGATGCTGAGCTGGGGCCAGTTTGCGGCCGCGCATACCCTGCCGCTGGTGGCCGGCATTGCCGCCGCGATCGGCAGTGCGGTCTTCGGTGTGCGCCAGCTGGTGCGCAGCGGCGGCATGGCGCGCCTGCTGGCCCGCCTGCCGGGCGTGGGCGAACGCGTGAAGATTTACGAGTTGTCGCGCCTGTACCTGACGCTGGGCATGCTGAGCGAAGGCGGCATCACCATCCTGAATGCGGTGGACACCGTGCAGGCCATGGTATCGGCCAATGTGAAAGAGGGCCTGCAGGGCGCGCGCGCCATGATCGAGGCGGGCTTGCCGCTGTCGTCGGCCTTCGAAGCCAACGGACTGACCACGCCGATTTCGCTGCGCATGCTGCGCGTGGGCGAGCGCACCGGTGAGATGGGGGCGATGCTGACGCAGTCGGCGGCCTTCTACGACGGCGAGATCGGGCGCTGGATCGACCGCTTCACCCGTACTTTTGAACCGCTGCTGATGGCCGGCATCGGCCTGGTGGTGGGGGCTATCGTGGTACTGCTGTATATGCCGATTTTTGACCTGGCCGGAGAAATGGCATGACCTTGCCCGTGCTTGACGCAACCCTGCTGTCAAAGGCGCGCGCGCAAAGCGCGTTGTCGAAACGCAGCCTGGTGGAGGAGCTGGAAGAGTTGTCCGGCATTGAACCGCGCATGGCGGTGCGGGCGCTGGCCCAGCCTTTCGGCCTGGCCGTGCTGGAAACGGCGGACATGCTGGCTTTCGCGCCGGCCTTCGACCTGCTGCCGCTGTCGCAAGCGATGGCGCGCCACTGCGTGCTGCTGCGTTCCCACGAGGGGGCGGCGGTGGGCGTGATTGCCGATCCTTTCGACCTCGATTTGCAGACCTGGCTGGCGACGCAGGCGCGCTGCTCGGCGGCGGCGCCGCTGCAATTGCGGCTGGCGCTGCAGGCCGATATCCAGGCCTACCTGTCCAAGCAGGAAGAATCGGCGCGCGCCGTCGACACCCTGGTGTCGGGCGCGGAGGGCACGCGGCGCGACGGCAAGACGGCTGCGGTGCTGTCCTTTGCCTCGGTGTCGGAGGGCGCCAGCCCGGCCGTGAGGCTGGTGAATTCAACCCTGTACGACGCGCTGAAGGCGGGCGCTTCCGACATCCACCTGGAGTCGACCGCCGGCGGCCTGGCGGTCAAATACCGCGTGGACGGGGTGCTGGACCATGCCACGGCCGTCAACGGCATCGACGTGGCGGAGCAGATCATTTCGCGCCTGAAGGTGCTGGCCGAACTGGACATCGCGGAGCGGCGCGTGCCGCAGGACGGCAGCTTCCGCGTCGAATCGATGGGACGCGAGATCGACTTGCGGGTATCGATCATGCCTTCCATCCATGGCGAAGACGCAGTGATCCGTATCCTGGACAAGCGCGCCATGATCGAATCCTATGGCTCGCTGACGCTGGAAGCGCTGGGCTTCGACGAGTCCTCCCTGTCGACCTTGCGTGCGCTGGCGCAGGAGGCATACGGCATGCTGCTGGTGACCGGGCCGACCGGTTCCGGCAAGACCACCACGCTGTATGCGGCGCTGACCGAGATCCACAATGGCCGCGAAAAGATCATCACCATCGAAGACCCGGTGGAATACCAGCTGCCGGGCATCCTGCAGATCCCGGTCAACGAAAAGAAGGGCCTGACCTTTGCCAAGGGCCTGCGCTCGATCCTGCGCCACGATCCGGACAAGATCATGGTGGGCGAGATCCGCGACCGCGAAACGGCGGAAATCGCCGTGCAATCGGCGCTGACCGGCCACCTGGTGCTGACCACCGTCCACGCCAACAACGTATTTGATGTGTTCGGTCGCTTTACCCACATGGGCATCGATCCCTACGCATTCGTGTCGGCCCTGAACGGCATCTGGGCGCAGCGCCTGGTGCGCATCAACTGCCCGCATTGCGCGGTCGAAGTGACGCCGTCCGACGAGGAACTGGCCAGCGTGGGGCTGGCGCGCGCCGACGTCTACGAATACAGCTTCAAGGAAGGCAAGGGCTGCGGCGATTGCCGCGGCACCGGCTACAAGGGGCGCCGTTCGATCGCCGAGATCCTGACCCTGAACGATGAAATCCGCGAACTGATCGTGGAAAAACGGCCGATCCGCCAGATCAAGGCGGCCGCCTATGCCAACGGTACGCGCAGCCTGCGCCACGCGGCGCTGGAAGTAGTGCGGCGCGGCGATACGACCCTGGCAGAAATCAAGCGGGTGACCTTGCATGCTTAAGAATTTCACGCAATCGCTGCGCATCGACGTCACGCCGCAAGCCTTGCGCCTGCTGCGCGTGCGGCGCTGGAGCCCGGCCGCGCCGGAACTGCTGGCCGGTCAAGGCCTGGCCGCCGGAACCGCAGGGCCGGCCGGCGTGGCAGAAGCCTTGCCTGGCGCGCTGGCCGCGCTGCTGGCGGGGCAGGACGCCGCCGGCATGTGCGCCAGCTTTGTCCTGTCCGATGAACTCGTGCGGCTGTGGCAGGTAACCCCGCCGGTGCAGGCCGCCCGCCTGGCCGACCTGGAGGGCGCCGCCGCGCTGCGGTTTTACACGCTGTACGGTGAAACCCCGGCCGCCTGGCACGTCAGCGCGGACTGGAACGCTGCCGCCCCCTTCATGGCCGCTGCGGTTCCGCGCTTGCTGAAGGCCGCCATTGAAAACGCCGCTGCGCAGCATGGCCTGGCCGTCATTGCCATCGTTCCGCATTTCGTGGCGGCCTGGAACCGCCATGCCGGCGCCTTGAAGAACGACGCCTGGTTCGGCGTGGCACAAGACAATGTGCTGGCCTTGGCGGCCTGCGAAGACGGCAAGTTGCGCGCCGTGCGCCACGTCGCGATTCCGCATGGCGCCGATCATTACTGGCTGACGCAAGCGGCGCAGCGCGAGGCGCTGCTGCTTGGCCTTCAGCCGCCGGCGCTGATCCAGTTGAGCGGCGACATCCCGCCGGCGCTGGCAAAGCCGGCCGGCAGCGACAAGCATATCGCCACCGCCGCGCTGGGAGTGGCAGCATGAGGCCGATGCAGATCGATTTCGCCGCTGCGAGCTGGCGCGGCACGCTGTATCGCGTGCATCCGGCCTTCCTGGCTGCCGGCGCGCTGGGCGCCGCATTGCTTCTGGCCGGCGCCGCCTTCGGAATGCAGGCCGCAAAACAGCAAGCGCTGCGCGAAGAAAGCCTGCACGCCCAGCAGCGCAAGCAAGCCGCCGCCGTGCGTGCGCCGGAGCGCAAGCCGGAAACCGTGATTCCGGAAGCGCAGGCCGTGGCCGTCAACGCCGCCATCCTGCAATTGAACCTGCCATGGCGCGACCTGCAGGACGCCGTTGCAGCCGCCAATACGCCGGCCGTGGCCTTGCTGGCGCTGGACCCCGACCCGCGCAAGCAAACGCTGAAAATCACGGCCGAGGCCAAGAACAGCGACGACATGGTTGGCTACATCGAACAATTGAAGCAGCAGGAATTCTTCGCCGGCGCGGCGCTCTTGCGCCATGAAATCAACGACCAGGACCCGAACCGCCCGCTGCGGTTCCAGGTGGAAGTGCAATGGAGGGCGCGATGAACCTTGCCGCCCTGTTGCTGCGCCTGCGCCTGGTGGCGATGCGCCTTGGCGTTGCCGGCTGCGTTGCGCTGGCGCTGCTGCTGGCGGGGGCTTGTGCGCTGGCATGGTCGCTCAAGGCGCGCCAGCAGGCAGCCGAGCCTTTGCCGCCGGCGCCGCCGGTGCTGGTGCAAGCGGCGCCGCCGCCAACTGCCAACGAGAACCTGGCCCATTTCTATGCCACGCTGGGCGAAAAGCGCCTGGCGGAGCAGCAGGTCAAGCAACTGTTCGACATCGCTGCCAAGACCGGGCTGGCGCTGGAGCAGGGCGATTACAAATTCAGCGTAGACAAGGCCAGTGGCGTGTCCGCCTACCAGGTGACGCTGCCGCTGAAAGGCGCCTACCAGAATATCTGGCAGTTCAGCATGCAGGCGCTGTCGGCGATCCCGTTCGCGGCGCTGGACGACATCGCCTTCCGCCGCGAAACCATCAGCGAACCGGTGGTCGAGGCGCGGATGCGCTTTACGCTGTACCTGAAGGAGAAACCATGAAGCCTCGCCACATGCTGATGGGCGTGGCGCTGGCGGGGGCTGCCGCGCTTGTGCTGTTCGGCGACAAGGCGCCCAGCGACACGGTGGCGGAAGCGGTCGAACGCAAGCCTGCGCGCGCCCCGGCAACCAGCGTGGCGCCCGCCACCAAGGCGGACAGTGCGGCCAAGGGGGCGCTGGGCGAAGCATCGATCCTGCGCCTGGTGCCGCGCGAAGAATTGATTGGCGAAGTTGGCGAAGGTTCCTTCAAGAGCAAGGACGGGGTGTTCGGCGGCCAGAACTGGAATCCGCCACCGCCGCCGCCAACGGCAGCGGAACTGAAGCCGCCGCCCCCGCCGCCGCCCACCGCGCCGCCGCTGCCGTTCCAGTTCCTGGGCAAGGCGGCCGCCGACGGCCAGTGGGAAGTCTACCTGGGCCGCGGCGAACAAACCTTTGTTGTGAAAAAAGGCATGCAGATTGACGGCACTTACCGCGTGGATGCCATTGCACCGCCAACCCTGACGATGACCTACCTGCCCATGAACCAGGTGCAGCAGTTAAATATTGGAGTGATTGAGTGAAGCCAAGTCTGAGAACGCTGTCGCTGTCCGTGCTGGTCCTGGCACTGTCCGGCTGCGCGGCCGAAATGGCCTACCGCGACGGCCGCAACCTGGTCGAAAAGGACCAGGTGGAAGCGGGGCTGCTGAAATACCAGGAAGCGATGCGGAGGGAACCGGACAACGCGATCTACCGCTCCGCCTACCTTGACACCCGCGACCGGGCCAGCGCGCGCCTGCTGGTGCAGGCAGACCAGTTCGTGAACGAGGGCAAATACGTCCCGGCTGCACAAAATTTCCAGCGCGTGCTGTCGATGGACCCGCAGAACGAGCGCGCGCGCGCCGGCTTGCGTTCGCTGGAAATGGCCGATCGCCATGATAAGCTGCTGGCGCAGGCCGGCGCGTCCCTCGAGCAGAAGGAATTCGAAGCGGCGAAGAACCGCATCGGCACCATCCTGGCCGAGAAGCCTGACCATGCGCGCGCCCGCGCCATGATGCGCGAGATCAATGAGCAGATGCCGCAGCCGCCGGCTGAAAGCGGCCTGTCCAAGGCCTACAAGACGCCGATCACGATCGAATTCCGCGAGGCGCCGCTGAAGCAGGTGTTCGACATTATTTCGCGCCGATCGGGACTGAACTTCATTTTCGACAAGGACGTCAAGAGCGACGCCCGCACTACCATCATGCTGAAGAACAGCACGGTGGAATCGGCGATCTACTTCCTGCTGATGACGAACCAGCTGGAACAGCAGGTGATGGATGCCAACACCATCCTGATCTACCCGAACACGGCGGCCAAGCTGAAGGAGTACCAGGAAACGGTGGTGCGTACCTTCTACCTGTCGAACGCGGAAGCCAAGACTGTCGCCAACACGCTGAAAACCATTCTCAAGTCGCGCGACGTGGTGGCCGACGAAAAGCTCAACCTGGTGATCCTGCGCGACAGCGCCGACGCGGTGAAGCTGGCCGAGAAGATCATCGCCACGCAAGACCAGGCCGAGCCTGAAGTGATGCTGGACGTGGAGATCCTGGAGGTCAAGCGCAGCCGCCTGCTGAAGCTGGGCGTGGATTGGCCGAACACGGTAGGGCTGTCGGTGCTGAACAGCGCTGGCGCCGGCGACAAGCTGAGGTTGCGCGACCTCGATTCCATCAACCGCGATACCATCGGCGTGTCCGCGCTCGGCACGACCGTCAATATCAAGAAGACCGACGGCGACACCAACCTGCTGGCCAGCCCGCGCATCCGCGTGCGCAACAAGGAAAAAGCCAAGGTCGTGATCGGCGAAAAGGTGCCGGTGATTACCACCACCATTTCGCCGGGCACGGGCGGCTTCGCCTCGGAGTCGGTGAGCTATGTCGACGTCGGGCTGACGCTCAATGCGGAGCCGATCATCTACCTGAACAACGAAGTGGGCATCCGCATTGCGCTGGAGGTGTCGAACCTGATCGACCGGGTGACCACCGCCACCGGCACCACCGCCTACCAGATCGGCACGCGCCAGGCCTCCACTTTCCTGCAACTGAAGGATGGCGAGAACCAGGTGCTGGCGGGCCTGATCAACAGCGAAGAGCGCAGCACGGGCAACCGGGTGCCGGGCCTGGGCGACCTGCCGATCCTGGGCCGCCTGTTCGGCACCCAGACCGACGACAACCAGAAAACCGAAATCGTGCTGTCGATTACGCCGCACCTGGTGCGCAACCTGCAGCGCCCGGAAATCTCGGCCGCGGAATTCTCGGCCGGCACCGAAGCGAACTTCCGCCGCAAGCCTGATGTCGCGCCGCGCCAGGCCGTGGTGTTGCCGGGTGCACGCCCGGCCGGAGCCGCTCCGGCACAGGAGGCGGCACCGGCAGCCGTGCCGACCGCCGTGCCGACCCCTGGCGCCGCGCCAGCAGCCCCGGCCGACCTGTCCGCGCCGCAGAAGCTGCCTTTGTCGAACACTCAGCCCGGCCCCGCGTCTAGCGTGACCAAGCCGCTGCCGCCGCCGACGCCCGCGCCGGCCAACACCGTGCAGCCGCCTGCCAGCACGGAGCGTAAAGAGTAAGCATGCGCGCGCGCGGATTCACCCTGATCGAACTGCTGGTGACGCTGGCCATCCTTGGCCTGCTCGCCGCGCTGGCGATCCCGGTCGGCCAGACCGTGGTCCAGCGCCGCAACGAGCAGGAGCTGCGCAGCGCGCTGCACGTGATCCGCAAGGCGCTGGACGATTACAAGACCGCCTACGATGAAGGCCGCATTGCCAAGTCCATCACCGGCAACGGTTACCCGCGCACGCTGGAGGTGCTGGTGGAAGGCGTGGTCGACGTGCGCAGCCCGAAGCGCGCCAAGATCTTCTTCCTGCGGCGCATTCCGCGCGACCCTTTCAACGCGGACTCGAACGCCAGCAATGGCCAGAGCTGGGGCAAGCGCAGCTACGCCAGCGACGCCGACGATCCGCGCGAAGGCGAGGATGTTTTTGACGTGTATTCGACTTCGGAGCAGGTAGGCCTGAACGGCGTGCCTTACAAGAAATGGTGAACAAGAAGGGCTTCACGCTGATTGAACTGCTGGTGGTGCTGGGCATCATCGCCTTGCTGCTGACGCTCGCCGTGCCGCGCTACTTCCCGAGCGTGGACAAGACCAAGGAAACCATCCTGGCCGACAACCTGCGCAGCACGCGCGCCATCATCGACCAGTACTACGGCGATACCGGCCGCTTCCCGGACAGCCTGGAACAGCTGGTGGAAAAAAAATACCTGCGCGCGGTGCCGATCGACCCGATCACGGAGAAAAGCGACAGCTGGACCATCGTGCCGCCGGATGACGTCGGCAAAGGCGGCGTGGCAGACATCAAGAGCGGAGCGCCCGGCAATGACCGAAGCGGCAAGCCTTACTCGGAATGGTAGCCAGCACGGGTTCACCTACGTCAGCGTAGTGATCCTGGTGGCGATAATCGGCCTGGTTGGCGCCATGTCGCTGCGGCTTGGCACGACCATGCAGCGCGCCGCGGCCGAGCAGGCCCTGCTCGATATCGGCATGGAGTACAGCAATGCGCTGGCCAGCTATGCCGCCGCCACGCCACAGGGGCAGCCCAACTATCCGAAGTCTTTTGCCGAACTCCTGAAAGATCCGCGCTTCCCGCAGTTGCGCCGCCATTTGCGCCGCGTGTATGTCGACCCGATGACAGGCAAGGCTGAATGGGGACTGGTGAAGGCCACCGAAAACGGCGGCATCCTGGCCATCTACAGCCTGTCCAAGGCCACGCCGATCAAGATCGGCAATTTCCCGCCGCGCTTCGTCGCATTTGAAGGCAAGACCAGCCTGGCGGACTGGAAATTCAGCGGCGAAGGCGTGCAGGTCGCGGGTGCCAAGGGTGGGGACGGACAGCAGCCCGCCCAGCAGCCGGGCCAGCGGGCCAAGCCGGGATCGGGCATGCAGCCAGGCAGCCCGCTGACCGGCATGGACGGCACCCAGCCGGGTGGCTTGAATGGCACGCCGCCCGGCAGCAAGACCGGCACGCCGCAAGAGCCGCCAGAGCCGCCACAGGAGCCGCAGGAACCGCCGCAAGAACCGGCACAGGAACCGCAGGAACCGCCGCAAGAACCGCTGCCAAGACAGTCCGGCGAGCAGCCGCGCGAGGAGCCGCCAGCACCGCCGCCGCGGCGCTGAGGCTGCGCCGCCTTATTTGGCGCGGCGCTTGAAGTCGCGCAGACGGAAACCGAGAGCGAACAAGGTGCCGAAGTACACCACCACGCAAGCGCCGATCACCAGGAACAGCGCACCTGCGCGCAGGAATGCATGGTGGCGCATGGCCAGCCAGTCAAACTGCTGCGCACCGAACCAGCCGGCAAGGCCCATCAGGATGACAGCCAGCAGCAGGCGGGCCAGGAACTTCGGCCAACCCGGTTGCGGCGCGTAGATGCCTTTTGCGCGCAGGCCGCGGTACAGCAGGGCAGCGTTCAGCAGTGCCGCCACGCTGATCGACAGCGCCAGGCCCGCCACCTTGAACTGCCAGACGAAAGCCAGGTTCATCACCTGCGTCGCGACCAGGGTGATGATGCCGATGCGTACCGGCGTGCGCACGTCCTGGCGCGCGTAGAAGGCCGGCGTCAGCGACTTGACCAGGATGATGCCGAGCAGGCCGACCGCATAGGCCAGCAAAGGCTGGGCCGACATCACGGCAGCGAAGTCGGTGAATTTGCCGTTGTGGAACAGGGTCGCCATCAGGGGCAGGGCCAGCACGGCGATGCCCACCGCCGCCGGCATGGCAAGCAGGAAGGTCAAGCGCAGGCCCCAGTCCAGCAGGGCCGAATATTCCGCGTGGTCCTGTTCCTGGCTGGCCTTGGACAAGCTTGGCAGCAGGATGGTGCCGAGCGCCACGCCGAGCAGGGCGTTGGGAAACTCCATCAGGCGGTCGGCGGCGGTCAGCCAGGAAACGCTGCCTTCCTGCATCCAGGAGGCATAGGTGGTGTTGATCATCAGGCTGATTTGCGCCACCGAGACGGCAAACAGGGCTGGCACCATATTCTTCAGCATGCGGCGCACGCCCGGATCGGCCAGGCCGGCGCGCGGATTCCACGACAGGCGTGGTAGCATGCCGATCTTCACCAGCGAAGGCACCTGGATCGCAACCTGCAGGACGCCGCCGACCATGACGGCAATCGCCATCGCGTAGACCGGCTGCTTCAGGTGTGGCGCCAGGAACAGTGCGGCGCTGATGAAGGAAATGTTCAGCAGCACCGGAGTGAAGGCCGGGATCTTGAACTGGCGCCAGGTATTCAGCACGCCGCTGGACAGCGCGACGAAGGACATGCAGGCGATATAAGGGAACATCAGGCGCGTCATCCAGACGGCGGCGTCGAACGATGCCGGATCCTTGCTCAGGCCGGAACCAATCAGGTAGATGAACAGCGGGGCGCCTATAATACCGACTGCGCTGGTGAGCAGCGTGGCCCAGACCAGCACGGTCGCCACATGGTCAACCAGGGAGCGGGTCGCTTCTTCGCCCTGTTTGTTTTTGTATTCTGCCAACATTGGCACAAATGCCTGCGAAAACGCGCCTTCGGCAAACAGGCGGCGCAGCAGGTTGGGGATGCGGAAGGCAATGTAGAAGGCGTCGGTCATGCCGCCCGCGCCGAAAGCGCGGAAGAACAGGACTTCACGAAGCAGTCCCGTAATGCGGGACAACATTGTCATGCTTGAAATAGCGGCGAGGGTCTTGAGCAAGTTCATGGGCGCTGATTATAGCGAAAGCGGCAACGCCCCGATATTTAGAATTGCCCTGGCAGCAAAACCCCGTTATAATTTAAGGCTGTACAGAATTCAGTAAGGCAGGCAGCGACGTTCAGCCGGCTCTGAAAACACCGCACCGGTTTGGCAAACGCTATTGTTTGCAAACGAACTTTGACAACGAATTAGGATTCTCAAATGGCAAATACCGCACAAGCGCGCAAACGCGCTCGTCAAGCAGTCAAGCAAAACGCTCACAACTCCGCTCAGCGTTCGACCCTGCGTACCGCTATCAAGGCTGTTCGCAAGGCAATCCAGGCTGGCGACAAAGCTGCTGCTACCACCATCTTCCAGGCTTCCGTGTCGACCATCGACTCGATCGCTGACAAGAAAATCATCCACAAGAACAAGGCTGCTCGTCACAAGAGCCGTCTGGCAGCTGCCCTGAAGGCACTGTCCGCCTAAGTTCGTGTGCTGGCGGCATTAGCCGCCAAACAGGTGTACCGGAATAACCCGCATGGCATTGCGCCATAGCGGGTTTTTCGCTTTGTGCTTACTTCATCGAAGCAGCCGCGGAAGCAGCGGAAGCGGCCGATGCGGCAGCGGAGGCTGCGGCAGAAGCGGCTTTCCTGGCTTTCTTGGCCGATTTCTTGGCGGAGGCAGCATCCGAGGCGGCGGCGGAAGCGGCCGATGCGGCGGAAGCCATTGGCGCGGCGGAAGCCATCGAGGCGGCGGAGGCTGCGGCCGAAGCGGAAGCCGAACCTTTCATGTGATGGTCGGCAGCGAAGGCGGAGAGGGAAAGCAGGGAGGCAAGCAGCGCGACAGTAGTCTTAGACATGACGAACTCCTTTTATAGTGGGTGCAGGTTCAGGTGAACCTGATTCATCAACGCTGCTGCAAGTTGCCTGGTTGACTTATTAGCGCGTGCTGAGGTCGTCTGGCGACACTTCGGCCCACTCGCCTGGCAGCAGCGGGTGGCTGGCCAGTGAGATGCCGCCGATGGCCGAGCGCACCAGGCGCAGGGTGGGGTGGCCGATGGCGGCCGTCATGCGGCGCACCTGCCGGTTCTTGCCTTCCTGCAGGGTGATCGCTAGCCAGGAGGTTGGCTGGCCGGCACGCTGCCGGATCGGCGGATTGCGCGGCCACAGCCAGACTGGTTCAGCAATGCGCACCGCCTTGCAGGGCAAGGTGGTGAAGTCGCCCAGGTCGAGCGGCGCCTGCAGGCGCGCCATGGCGCCGGCATCCGGCACGCCCTCCACCTGCACCAGGTAAGTCTTGGCCTCCTTACGGTCGGGGTGGGCGATCTTGTGCTGCAGCTTGCCGTCGTCGGTCATCAGCATCAGGCCTTCGCTGTCGTAGTCGAGGCGACCAGCGGGATAGACGTTCGGGATCGTGATGTAGTCGGCCAGCGTTTCCTTATCTCCAGAGGGGGAAAACTGGCACAATACCTGGAAAGGTTTATTAAAAAGTATCAGAGGCATAGGTAGCTAGTATAGCGCCCAGTAAAATACTGGTGCATAATGTGGAACGCTAGTGTCTTATGTCTTATAGAAGACTGCCAAAACCCTTCTTCGGAGAACACGATGTACCAACATATCAAAGTACCTGCCGGCGGCCAGAAAATCACCGTTAACGCCGACTTTTCCCTGAACGTGCCTGACACCCCGATCATTCCTTACCTGGAAGGCGACGGCACCGGCGTGGACATCACCCCGGTGATGATCAAGGTGGTGGATGCTGCGGTTGCCAAGTCCTACGGCGGCAAGCGCAAGATCAGCTGGATGGAGATCTTCGCCGGCGAGAAGTCGACCAAGGTCTACGGCCCGGACGTGTGGCTGCCGGAAGAGACCCTGAAGGTACTGAAGGATTATGTGGTGTCGATCAAGGGCCCGCTGACGACCCCTGTCGGTGGCGGCATCCGTTCCTTGAACGTGGCACTGCGCCAGGAACTGGACCTGTACGTCTGCCTGCGCCCGGTGCGCTACTTCAAGGGCGTGCCTTCGCCAGTGCGCGAGCCTGAGAAAACCGATATGGTGATCTTCCGCGAAAACTCGGAAGACATCTACGCCGGCATTGAGTGGCAGGAAGGCTCGGAAGGCGCCAAGAAGCTGATCGAGTTCCTGACCAAGGAAATGGGCGTCAAGAAGATCCGCTTCCCGGGCACCTCCGGCATCGGCGTCAAGCCGGTTTCGCGCGAAGGCACCGAGCGCCTGGTGCGCAAGGCGATTCAGTACGCGATCGACAACGACAAGCCATCGGTGACCATCGTCCACAAGGGCAACATCATGAAGTACACCGAAGGTGGCTTCCGTGACTGGGCCTACGAACTGGCGCAGAAGGAATTCGGCGCCGAGCTGATCGACGGCGGCCCATGGTGCAAGTTCAAGAATCCGAAGACCGGCCGCGAGATCACCGTCAAGGATTCGATCGCCGACGCGTTCCTGCAGCAGATCCTGCTGCGTCCGGCGGAGTACTCGGTGATCGCCACCCTGAACCTGAACGGTGACTACATTTCCGACGCGCTGGCGGCACAGGTAGGCGGTATCGGCATTGCGCCGGGCGCCAACCTGTCCGACTCCGTGGCCATGTTCGAAGCGACCCACGGCACCGCGCCTAAGTACGCGGGCAAGGATTATGTGAACCCTGGCTCCCTGATCCTGTCGGCTGAAATGATGCTGCGCCATATGGGCTGGACCGAGGCGGCGGACCTGATCATCGCCTCGATGGAGAAGGCGATCACCTCCAAGAAAGTTACCTACGACTTCGCCCGCCTGATGGAAGGCGCGACCCAGGTGTCGTGCTCCGGCTTCGGTGACGTCATGATCGAGCAGATGTAAGCCAAGCTCGTTTCCATGCAAACCCCGCCATCCGCAAGGAGGCGGGGTTTTTTGTTGTGCGCCTGACGCGGCTCAACATGGCGGCGTGTGAAGCGGCAGAGAATAAACCGCTTACGCTCACTCGAGGAGGCTGCCATGCCGCAGAGCTTGCTTGACGATGAATCGTCCCCGTCCGAAGATGATGATGACGCGCGACTTCACCGGCTGGAGAAACAGGTGGATACCCTTAATTGCGAACTGGCCTTATTACGTCAGCACATGGACAGTGGCTTTGCCCTGGTGCGGTCCGATATGGCGGCGCGCTTTGCCGAAGCCGACCTCAAGAGCTCCGAGCGCTTTGCCGAGGCGGAATGCAAGAATATGGAGCGCTTTGCCGAGGCCGAACGCAAGAATATGGAGCGCTTTGCTGAGGCCGAACGCAAGAATACGGAGCGCTTTGCCGAGGCCGACCGCAAGAATACGGAGCGCTTTGCCGAAGCCGAACGGAAGAATCTCGAGCGCTTTGCCGAAGCCGATCGGAAGAATCTCGAGCGCTTTGCCGAAGCCGATCGGAAGAATCTCGTGCACTTTGCCGAAGCCGAACGGAAGAATCTCGTGCACTTTGCCGAAGCCGAGCGCACGACCTGCGAGCGCTTTACCGAGGCGCGCCGAGAGTCGGAACAGCGTTTCATTCGGCAGGATGACAATATGAAGGCGCTAATAGGCCAGTTGCAAACGCAGATGCTTGAAATGGACAAGCGTCATGATGCACACATGGTCGAGATGAGACGTCGGCACGATACGTTCAGCCGCTGGATGGTAGGTCTGACGCTCGGCGTCGTTGTGTTGGTGGCGGATCTGGCCAGCCGCATGTTTTAGCGAATTGCGCGAGCGTGACAAAAGTGCAGGCAATCGAGTGCGCTGCCGGCGACTTCTGCCTGGATAGGGGAGGGGCCGGCAAAGATGAAGCCGGCCCGCTGCAGGACGCGGGCGGAGGCGGCGTTGGCGATAGTAACGTGGGCGTCGAGGCCACGTAGCTGCCAGTGGCCGTAAGCCAGTTCCATCAAGTGTGCCAGCGCGGCGCCGGCAAGCCCCCGGCCGCAGGCATAAGAGGCGATCCGGTAGCCGACTTCGGCGCGCAATGAGACCTGGTCGATACCTTTCAAGTTGCAACGGCCAATAATCTCCCCATCTTCAACCAGCAGGCAGGGATGCATGGTGCCGCTCGCATGGCGCGCCAGGTAGTCTTCGATATGCGCAGCCACGCCGATAAGATTGTAAAAGTCTGGCGCACGGGCATCGACCTGGGATTCGAACCAGTCGCGGTTGGCGAGCTCGAATTCCAGCAGCGCGGGCGCATCGGCTGTTGTCAAAGTGCGGATTTGCATGACGAAATCGGCATAGTGCAGGTATGATGGCAGGCGAAAAAAAACCCCGCGGGGCGGGGCTTTTCGTTGTCCGAGGCCAGGGATTAGTTGGTCTGGATGTTGGAAGCTTGCTTGCCTTTAGGGCCCTGAGTAACTTCGAACTGCACTTTTTGACCTTCTTTCAGGGTCTTGAAGCCGTTCATGTTAATCGCGGAGAAGTGTGCGAACAAATCCTCACCGCCATCATCAGGAGTGATGAAGCCAAAACCTTTGGAGTCATTGAACCACTTAACGGTACCAGTTGCCATTTTAAAAAAACTTTCAATAAAAACGAATCACACGAGCCATAAAAGCAAGAAGCTTCCTGCCCCCTCCTCGACAACTCACTTCTTACCAACATGTACAGATCTGCACAAAGTCGATATCGCATTGTTGGCGGAACAATTTTTAATGTCAAGCGCTTTCACTAGCACATGGTGAGCTTTTTGCAACAGCTTTTTTTCGAGCCCTTGATTTTGACCAAGCTGACCGCCATCTGCGGCAATCGGCGAAAACGCGTAAGATGAGTACTGGTGGAAATGGCCCTCTGAAATGGGCGTTGCAACTAGTCTGAAAGCATTAGAATATAAGCGTATGGCAACCAAGCATGACACCGAAACCGTCCTGGAACGGCAGGCGATAAAGCCGCCACCTATGTACCAGGTGGCGCTGCTGAACGACGACTACACTCCAATGGAGTTTGTGGTCGCCATCATCCAGGAGTATTTCAATAAGGACCGGGAAACGGCCACACAAATTATGCTGAGTGTCCATCGCTACGGCAAAGGCGTGTGCGGCGTTTTCTCTAAAGATATAGCTTCAACCAAAGTGGAGTTCGTTTTAACGCATGCACGCAAGGCGGGGCATCCCCTGCAATGTGTGATGGAGGAAGTATGATTGCGCAGGAATTGGAAGTAAGTTTGCATATGGCGTTTGTCGAAGCGCGGCAGGCGCGACACGAGTTCATCACCGTGGAGCACTTGCTGCTGGCGCTGCTCGACAATCCATCGGCAGCCGAGGTGCTGCGCGCCTGCGCAGTGAATATTGAGGACCTGCGCAAAACGCTGACCAACTTCATCGGCGACAACACGCCGACCGTGCCTGGCACCGGCGAGGTGGACACCCAGCCTACCCTGGGCTTCCAGCGCGTGATCCAGCGCGCGATCATGCACGTGCAGTCGGCTTCCAACGGCAAGAAGGAAGTGACCGGCGCCAATGTGCTGGTGGCCATCTTCGGCGAAAAAGACTCGCACGCTGTTTACTACCTGCACCAGCAGGGCGTGACCCGCCTGGACGTGGTCAACTTCATCTCGCACGGCGTGCGCAAGGACCAGCAGATGGATTCCGGCAAGGCATCCGAGGGCGTGGAAGAAGGCGCCGCGCCGGAAGGCCAGGCCAAGGAATCGCCGCTGGACCAGTTCACCCAGAACCTGAACAAGTCTGCCGCCGAGGGCAAGATCGACCCGCTGATCGGCCGCGAAGACGAAGTGGACCGCGTGATCCAGGTGCTGTGCCGCCGCCGCAAGAACAACCCGCTGCTGGTGGGCGAAGCCGGCGTGGGCAAGACCGCCATTGCGGAAGGCCTGGCCTACCGCATCACCCAGGGCGACGTGCCGGAAGTGCTGTCGAACGCGGTGGTCTACTCGCTGGACATGGGCGCGCTGCTGGCCGGCACCAAGTACCGCGGCGACTTCGAGCAGCGCCTGAAGGCCGTGCTCAAGCAGCTGAAGGATAATCCGAATGGCATCCTGTTCATCGACGAGATCCACACCATCATCGGCGCCGGCTCGGCGTCGGGCGGCACGCTGGATGCGTCCAACCTGCTGAAACCGGCCCTGGCCAACGGCCAGCTGAAGTGCATCGGCGCGACCACGTTCACGGAATTCCGCGGCGTGTTCGAGAAAGACCATGCGCTGTCGCGCCGCTTCCAGAAAGTCGACGTCAACGAGCCGACCGTGGAACAGACCGTGCAGATCCTGCGCGGGCTGAAGTCGCGCTTTGAGGAACACCATGGCGTGAAGTATTCGTCGTCGGCGCTGTCGACCGCAGCCGAATTGGCGGCGCGCTTTATCAATGACCGCCACCTGCCGGACAAGGCCATCGACGTGATCGACGAGGCGGGCGCCGCACAGCGCATCCTGCCGAAGTCGAAGCAGAAGAAGACCATCGGCAAGACCGAGATCGAGGAAATCATTTCCAAGATCGCGCGCATCCCGCCGCAGACCGTCAACCAGGACGACCGCAGCAAACTGGCTACCATCGACCGCGATCTGCGCAACGTGGTGTTCGGCCAGGACCCTGCAATCGAAGCGCTGGCATCTGCGATCAAGATGTCGCGCGCCGGCCTGGGCAAGCAGGACAAGCCTATCGGTTCCTTCCTGTTCTCCGGCCCGACCGGCGTCGGCAAGACCGAGGTGGCCAAGCAGCTGGCCTTCATCCTGGGCATTGAGCTGATCCGCTTCGACATGTCGGAATACATGGAGCGCCATGCGGTGAGCCGCCTGATCGGCGCGCCTCCTGGCTACGTGGGCTACGACCAGGGCGGCCTGCTGACCGAAGCGATTACCAAGAAGCCGCACGCCGTGCTGCTGCTGGACGAGATCGAGAAGGCGCATCCGGATATCTTCAATATCCTGCTGCAGGTGATGGACCACGGCACGCTGACCGACAACAACGGCCGCAAAGCCGACTTCCGCAACGTGATCATCATCATGACCACCAATGCGGGTGCGGAAAGCCTGCAGAAGCGTTCGATCGGCTTCACCGACAGCAAGGAAGCGGGCGACGAGATGGCGGACATCAAGCGCATGTTCACACCGGAGTTCCGCAACCGCCTGGATGCGACCATCAGCTTCCGCGCGCTGGACGAGGAAATCATCCTGCGCGTGGTGGACAAGTTCCTGATGCAGCTGGAAGAGCAGCTGCACGAGAAGAAGGTGGAAGCCATCTTCAGCGAGAAGCTGCGCAAGTTCTTGGCGAAGAAAGGCTTCGATCCTTTGATGGGCGCGCGCCCGATGTCGCGCCTGATCCAGGACATGATCCGCAAGGCGCTGGCCGACGAACTGCTGTTCGGCCGCCTGGTGTCCGGCGGCCGCGTGATTGTCGACCTGGACGAAGCGGAAGCAATCAAGCTGGAGTTCCCGGAACCGGATGCGGCGCCTACGCCGCCACCGGAGACCGTCGAAGTCGAATAAGCAGTGTGCCGCTTCGAAAAACCCGCTCGCCGAGCGGGTTTTTTTTCCTTCAGAATTCCTGGAGTTGTTTCAATGCCGCCACGCGGCGGCGCGACACCTCTACGCTCATGCCGTCGACGCGCAGCAGGACGGCGCCACCGTCGCCATTCTCGATGCTGCACACGGCGGCCAGGTTGACGATGTGGCGGCGATTGGCGCGGAAGAACTGCTGTGGATCGAGGCGCTGTTCCAGTTGCAGCAGCGAGCGCGCCAGCAACGGCGCGGCGCCGTCGAAGTAAAGGCGGGTGTAATTGCCCTCCGATTCGAACAGGCGGATGTCTTCCAGCCGCACGAACCAGCAGCGTTCACCGTCGCGGATGAACAGTTTTCGCGGAATGGCGCTGGGCGCAGGCGCGAAGCCAAGCCGCGCAGCGGCACGCTCCAAAGCCGCGGCCAGGCGTCGCGGCTCGATGGGCTTCATCAGGTAGTCGAGCGCACTGGCTTCGAAGGCCTGCAAGGCGTACTGGTCGAAGGCGGTGGTGAAGATCACCTCGGGCGGGTCGTCGAGCGCGGCCAGCAGGTCAAAGCCGCTGGCGCCGGGCATTTGCACGTCCAGCAGCAACAAGTCGGGCTGCAACGCAGCCACCTGAAGCGCCGCTTCGGCGGCATTGGCCGCCTCTCCAACCACGGCGACGCAGGCGTGGCAGGCCAGCATGCGCCGCAGTTCGGCGCGAGCCAGGCGCTCGTCGTCAACGAGCAGGACGCGTATCATGCGGCCCGTACCGGCCAAGCTTGCCAGAAGCGGATGCAGGGTGTCCGCCATTGTCATTGGGTGGCACCCATGACTTCCACAGCCACGCCCGCCACATTCAGCGCCAGTGAACCGCCGGCGGTTTGCACGATGCGATCGACATCGGCCAGGTTGACCAGGTGGCGGCTGCTGGCGCGGAAGAATTGCTGGCGGTCGAGCATTTGTTCGAGCTGCTGCAGGGAGCGCGGGATAAGTGGCGCAGCGCCGTCGAAATAGGCGCGCGTATGCTCGCCTTCCGCTTCGAACAGGCGGATGTCGGTCAGGCGCACGAACCAGCAGCGCTCCCCCTCGCGGATGAACAGCTTGCGTGGCCTGCTGCCCATGCCGGCGCGGACGGCAGCACGTTCCAGTGCGGCGGCAAGGCGTTGCGGGTGGATCGGCTTGAGCAGGTAGTCGGCCGGGCAGTGGCCATGGCCCGTGGTGAAAATAACTTCCGGCACGTCGTCCAGCGCATCGAGCAGGTCGAAGCCGCTGCCGCCCGGTATCTGCACATTCAGCAGGAGCAGGTCCGGCGCCAAAGCCCTGGCCCGCGCGATGCCATCGGCAACATCGGCGGCCTCGCCGACGATTTCAAATTGCTGCTGGCCTGCCAGCAGGCGGCGCAGCTCCTTGCGGGCCAGCCGCTCATCGTCGATAACCAGCACGCGCATCGTCATGACAAAGGGAAGCTCAGGGTGGCGCGTACCCAGCCATCGCGCTCCACCAGATCAAGGCTGGCGTTGCCGCCCTTGGCATGCAGCAGCCTTTTGCGGGCGTTGGCCAGGCCGACGCGCGTCGAATCGCCTAGCTTTGCCAAGGCGCCGCGGTTGGCCACCTCGATAGCGGCGTGGCCGTTGGCATGGCTGGCACTGATGCGGATTTCCGTGCCGGCGCTGCTTTGCTCGACGCCGTATTTCACCGCGTTCTCAACCAGCGTCTGCACGGCCATCGGCGGAATGGTCACGCTATCCATGCCGTCGGCGATGCAGACGGTGACGTTCAGGCGCTCTTCGAAGCGGATCTTTTCGATGGCCAGGTAGGATTCAACAGCTTCCATCTCTTCTTGCAGCGGCACGGTATCGGCATAGCTGGCAGCCAGCGTATAGCGCATCAGCGTTGCAAGCTGGTCGATCATTTGCGCGGCCGATTGCTGGTTCTCGAAAATCAGGGCGCGCACGCTGTTCAGGCTATTGAAGAAAAAATGCGGGTTCACCTGTGCCTGCAGGGCCTTCAGTTCGGCTTCCTTGGCGAGCACGTCGAGCCGCAGCGCTTCCGATTCGAAGCGGTTGGCGCGCCGCAGGGCCGTGGCAGCCATATACGAGACCTGCCATGCTGTCATGATGCCGGACCAGAACAGCAAGAGCATGGGCAGCCAGCTGCCGCCGTCTGCCACGCCGACCAGCGAACGGGCAATGATGGTGACGAGCGCCAACTGCACGGGGCCGAGGATGAAGATGGCGACAAGGACCTGCCGCCAGTCCACGCGGCGCGTGTTCCAGTCGCGCAGCTTCATGTAGCGGCGCCACAGGTCCGTCAGCAGCAGGCCGCTGGCGCCGTCCAGGATGCAGGTCAGGACGGCGCCCGGCCGCGCCAGGAACGGCCCGTTGACCAGCATGAGGAAGGCAATCACGGCGCTCCAGCCAAGCCCTTGCAAGATCCAATACCAGTTGAGCCGCGCCAGCAGCGGCATGTCGCTGCCGTCGGTGCGGTTCATTTGGTCGTTTTCCGTCCCGGTGAGTGCTCTTTTCATGGCATGGGAGCATACCGTATCCATCCAGCTGGCGCTCCAGCGATATGACGAGCGGTCGAATCGGATGACAAGCGGTTGCTCAGGAGCTGTGCCGGCGGCGCCGGGCGCGCAGGGGGAAGACGAACCACGTGCCGATCAGCAGCAGGAAGGCGGCCAGTCCTCCGGCCGCGCTGCCCATATCGCTGCCGGTGACCATGTAGAGCACCACGGCGATGTCCAGCGCCAGGCCTGCGGCCAATGGCGCGAGGGCGTAGCAGATGGCGCGCGAAGAAATGGTGATCGCATGCATGGAAACCTGGCCTGGTTCGGCGAGGCGATGGTAGGCGGCCGGCAACATGACCAGCGCGATGGCCACCACCACCAGGGCCAGGGCGGCAGCGTGGCAGTCCTGGGCATAGACCGGCAGCTGCTCGAAACGGTCGTTGAAGACGGCAATGGCCTGGAAGCCGAACAGGGCCTGGATACCTGGCAGTATCATGCGCGCCTCTTCGATGATGCGGCCCATCTGCTCTTTTAGTGACTCTTGCTCGGTGTGCTCGTCCATGCCGTCGATTCTAGCGAGCAGCCGTTTTGACAGGCGCGCGCCTGTGCTGCCACGACCTGCTGCGCCACCAGCCCGGCGCCGTAGCTGGACATGTGGTCATCATCGAAATACAAGGCCTTGCCATCCTTGACGGCGTAACAGCGCGCAGCGTCACAGAACAGCGTTTCCGGCCGCAGGATGCGCACGCCGGCAGGCAATTCACCCAGCCGCTGCTCCACAAAGGCGCTGCGACGTCGCCACCAGTCGGTCGTGACCCCATCCACCGTGCGCGGGTCGTCGGCCTGGCGTATCAGCTTATCCACCTGGCGCGGGAGTTCGGGCGCCTGCAATACCACGGTGACATGTTTGCCCGCGCTGGCAAAGCGGTTCAATATCGTCTTGTACGAGGCCCAGATGGCGTCGCGCTTGGCATCGCTGAATTCGTCCGGCAGGCGCGGGTAAATGCCTTCATGGTCGCCAAACAGGGCACTGTGGATGCGGTAGCTGACCACGACCTCCTTGATATGCGGATCGGCGGCGATGAAGTCGACAGCCTCGCGCGTCCAGTCGCTGCAGCCGGGATTGGTGTCGGCGCGCTGGTAGGAAGGCGAGCAGCCGCTGAAGCTGAACTGGCGCACACCCTGGTGGCGGCCGTTCAACTGTACCGCCAGCGCGTGCGCCAGCTCGATCGCATGGCTGTCGCCGAACACTGCCCATTCCCCGGCGGGACCGTTGAAGGCGCAGGCGTCTTGCGGCTTGCGGTACTCCAGACCCTTGGTATGGCAGGCAGCGCGCTCCGGGCTTGCAGTGACAGTGCGCAGCACCTCTTCCTGCTGCGGGGTGGTCTTGACGCTGCGCATGCCGTTGGTCTTGTGGCCCGCCATGCCGATGCCGAAGAACAGCAGCGAGCCGGCAATGGCGAAGGCGAAGATTTGTTGCCGGCCAAACCTGCTGCGGTTGCGGAACGGCTTTTCGACGAATTGCCAGCTAAGATAGGCCAGCACCAGCGTCAGCACCACCAGCGCGGCCATCAGGGCCGGACTTGGCCCGTCCAGGCTACGGTGGCGTGCGAATGCAAGGATAGGCTGGTGCCACAAGTAGGCGCTGTAGCTGACCAAGCCGACGCCAACCATCAGCCGGCTGCCCAGGATCTTGCCGACCGTGGTCGACGGGACTGCGAACAGGATGATCAGCGCTGCGCCGACCGTGGGCAGGAGCGCGTACACACTGGGGAAGGGCGTGTATTTGCTGAAAGCGAAAATGCCGGTGCCGATCAGGCCGAGGCCGGCAAGGCTGGCAAGTTCGCGCGTGCGTTGCGAATGCCGGCCGGCGCCAGGGCGCGACATGTAATAGGCGCACAGCGCGCCGATGGCCAGCTCCCAGGCGCGTGTGGGCAGCAGGAAGAAGGTGGCGGAAGGGTCCCTGGCCACACCCCATTGCGCCGCACCGAGGCTGGCCAGCGCCGTGCCGACCAGCACCGCCAGCAGCAGGCGCTGGTCGCGGCGCCAGAACAGCATCAGGAACAAGGGGAACAGCAAGTAGAACTGTTCTTCGACCGCCAGGCTCCAGGTGTGGAGCAGGGGCTTGAATTCGGCCGAGCTGTCGAAGTAGTCGCTCTGCTCCCAGAACAGGATATTCGACGCGAAGGCGGTGACGGCCACCAGGCTTTGCGCAAAGCCTTTCAGGTCGTCCGGCACCAGCCAGAGCCAGGCGAACGGCAGGCAGGCAAACAGCAGCAGGAATAGCGCCGGCAGGATGCGGCGCGCCCGTCTTTCATAGAAATTGAGGATGGAGAACTGGCCAGCTTCCAGCTCGTGGATCAGGATCGTCGTGATCAGGTAGCCGCTGATGACGAAAAAGACGTCGACGCCGACGAAGCCGCCGCCAAAGAACTGGAACCCTGCGTGAAACAGGATTACCGGCAGGACGGCAACCGCCCGCAGACCATCGATTTCCCTGCGATATTCCATGTAATGCCCCTGAACTCAACGCAAGAAGATACTACGGGATTGTCATTGATGCAATATGCTGTGGCGTCGACGCCTCGGCTCAGGGTTCCTGCTCTTCGCGCAGGCGGCGCCACAGCGTCGTGCGGCTGATGCCCAGGTAGTCGGCGGCGGCGTCACGGCGGCCGCCGAAGCGGGCCAATACTTCGGTGACGCTGTTCGGCGCGGGGGCGGATGCATGGGGCGCAGGCAGTTGCGTTGCCGCCTGCGGCAAGGAATGCAGTTCGGGCGCGACGCCTGCAACGAAGCTGGGCGTCAGGGCCTGCAGCGGTTCGGCGGCGAGGAACAGGGCGAGGCGTTCGGTCAGGTTGCGCAGTTCGCGTACATTGCCGGGCCATTCATAGCGCAGCAGCAGGGGCGCGCAGGCGGCCAGTTCGGCCGGCAGGTTCGGATGGGCGCGCGCGCCCAGGCTGGCCAGGGCGGTACGCAACGACCATTCGGCCAGCGGCAGGATGTCGGTCGGGCGCTCGCGCAGCGGCGGCAGCGACAGGCGCAGCACGGCCAGGCGGTAGAACAGGTCGGGGCGGAAGCGGCCCTCGCGCACCCTCGCTTCAAGGTCGCAATGGGTGGCGCTGATAATGCGTACATTGACCGGAATCGGCCGCGTGCCGCCGACCCGCACCACTTCGCGTTCTTCCAGCACGCGCAGGAGCCGGGTCTGCAGTGCAAGCGGCATTTCGCCGATTTCGTCGAGGAACAGGGTGCCGCGGTTGGCTGCTTCGAACAGGCCGGCGTGGCCGCCGCGCCGGGCACCGGTAAAGGCGCCTTCCTCATGGCCGAACAGTTCCGACTCCAGCAGCGATTCGGCGATCGCGCCACAGTTCACCGCGACAAAGGGACGGTTGGCGCCGCCCAGCGTGCGCGGGGATTCGCGGTGGATGGCTTGCGCCACCAGTTCCTTGCCGCAGCCGGTTTCACCCTGGATCAGCACCGTGGCAGGCGACTTCGCGTACAGCACGACCGCCTGGCGTACGCGCTCCATCGCCTCGGACTCGCCGCGCAGGTCGGCCAGTCCATGCTTGGCGCGCAAGGTGTCGGCCACCACGTGGCGCCTGCTACGGTTGGATTCCAGCTGCGCCAGGCGCGCCAGTTCAAGTGCGTCGTCGAAGGCCTGGCGGATCGATGCGGCGGAATAGACAAAAACGCCGGTCAGGCCGGCTTCTTCGGCCAGGTCGGTGATCAGGCCGGCGCCGACGATGGCCTTGATGCCGGAGGCCTTCAGGTCATTGATCTGGGCGCGTGCATCTTCCTCGGTGGCATAGGTGCGCTGCTCGATCGGCACGCCGAAGGTGGCGGCGAATTCCGCCAGCGCCGGCATGTCTTCCTGGTAGGTGATCACGCCGATGCGGCCGGAAACCTTGCGGGCGCGGGCAAGGGCTTGCATGAAATCGAAGCCGCTGGCCTTGGCGATCACCACGGGTACCGACAGGCGTCCCTTCAGGTAGGCCGCATTCGAGCCGGCCGCAATGACGGCATCGCAGCGCTCCGTCGCCAGGCGTTCACGGATATGGCGCGCAGCCTCGTCGAAGCCAAGGTTGATCGGTTCGATATCGGCCAGGGCGTCATATTCCAGCGTGATGTCGCGGAACAGCTCCGACAGGCGCGAGACGGAAACCGTCCAGATCACCGGCTTGTCGGCCGGGTCGAAGGGCAGGGGAGTGGAATGTCGCATGTTTCACCTGAAACGTTTCACGTGTTTCAACATGAAACATTATACTCTGGCGCCCGCGTTGCAAGTGCTTGATTTTGCTGGGAAGCCACGGCTGGCATGCCACTTGCACTATGGACGGCAAACATTCCTCAAACAGAAAGGACATCATGAGCCAATATTCCGCAGGCGCCGCCTTCCGCAAGGCCGTGCAAGAAGAATCCCCGCTGCAGGTGGTGGGCGCGATCAACGCCAACCACGCCCTGCTGGCCAAGCGCGCCGGCTTCAAGGCGATCTACCTGTCGGGCGGCGGCGTGGCTGCCGGCTCCCTCGGCCTGCCGGACCTGGGCATCTCCAACCTGGACGACGTGCTGACCGACGTGCGCCGCATCACCGACGTGTGCGACCTGCCGCTGCTGGTGGACGTGGACACCGGTTTCGGCGCCTCCGCCTTCAACGTGGCGCGCACCGTGAAGTCGATGATCAAGTTCGGCGCCGCCGCCATGCATATCGAAGACCAGGTGGGCGCCAAGCGTTGCGGCCACCGCCCCGGAAAGGAAATCGTGTCCAAGGGCGAGATGATCGACCGCATCAAGGCTGCCGTGGACGCGCGTACCGACGAAAACTTCGTGATCATGGCCCGTACCGATGCGCTGGCCGTGGAAGGACTGGACGCCGCAATCGACCGCGCAGTGGCCTGCGTGGAAGCCGGCGCCGACATGATCTTCCCTGAAGCGATGATTTCGCTGGATATGTACAAGCAATTCGCCGCAGCGGTAAAAGTCCCGGTGCTGGCGAATATCACCGAATTCGGCTCCACCCCTCTGTTCACCGTGGAAGAACTGAAATCCGCCGACGTGGGCCTGGTGCTGTACCCGCTGTCCGCCTTCCGCGCCATGAACAAGGCTGCGGAGAATGTGTACACCGCGATCCGCCGCGACGGCACCCAGCAGAACGTGGTCGACACCATGCAGACCCGCGCCGAATTGTACGAGCGCATCAACTATCACGATTTCGAACAGAAGCTGGACGCCCTGTTTGCAGCCGCCAAAAAATAATTCGACGATCCGAGGAGAGACCAAAATGACCGAGCAAGCCCCAACCTTCAAGCCTAAGAAATCCGTCGCCCTGTCCGGCGTCGCAGCCGGCAATACCGCCCTGTGCTCCGTAGGCAAGACCGGCAACGACCTGCACTATCGCGGCTACGACATCCTGGACGTGGCCACCACCTGCGAATTCGAAGAGATCGCCTACCTGCTGGTGCACGGCAAGCTGCCGAACATGGCCGAACTGAAAGGCTACAAATCCAAGCTGAAATCCCTGCGCGGCCTGCCGCAAGGCGTGAAGTCGGCGCTGGAAGCGCTGCCTGCATCGGCTCACCCGATGGACGTGATGCGTACCGGCGTTTCCGTGCTGGGCTGCTGCCTGCCTGAGAAGGACGACCACAATATCGCCGGCGCGCGCGACATCGCCGACCGCCTGATGGCTTCCTTCGGTTCCATGCTGCTGTATTGGTACCACTACAGCCATAACGGCAAGCGCATCGATGTGGAAACCGACGATGAAACCATTGGCGGCCACTTCCTGCACCTGCTGCACGGCGAAAAGCCGTCCGAATCGTGGGTGCGTGCAATGCATACCTCGCTGATCCTGTACGCGGAGCACGAGTTCAATGCCTCCACTTTCACCAGCCGCGTGATCGCCGGCACCGGTTCCGACATCCATTCCGCCATCACCGGCGCGATCGGCGCGCTGCGCGGTCCCAAGCACGGCGGCGCCAACGAAGTGGCGCTGGACATCCAGCAGCGCTACGAAAACGCGGACGAAGCGGAAGCCGACATCCGCAACCGCGTCGCCAACAAGGAAGTGGTGATCGGCTTCGGCCATCCCGTGTACACCGTGTCCGACCCGCGCAACGTGGTGATCAAGGAAGTGGCGCGTTCCCTGTCGCAGGAAGCCGGCTCGATGAAGATGTTCGACATCGCCGAACGCCTGGAGTCGGTGATGTGGGAAGTCAAGAAGATGTTCCCTAACCTGGACTGGTTCTCCGCCGTGTCGTACCACATGATGGGCGTTCCGACCGCCATGTTCACCCCGCTGTTCGTGATTTCGCGCACCTCCGGCTGGTCGGCGCACATCATCGAGCAGCGCATCGACAACAAGATCATTCGTCCAAGCGCCAATTACGTCGGCCCTGAAGACCTGGCCTTCGTACCGATCAAGGATCGCAAGTAATCATGAACTCCCAATACCGTAAGCAACTCCCTGGCACCAAGCTGGATTATTTCGACGCGCGCGAAGCGGTCGATGCGATCAAGCCGGGCGCCTACGCCACGCTGCCGTACACCTCGCGCGTGCTGGCGGAGAACCTGGTACGCCGCTGCGATCCGGCCACGCTGACCGCGTCGCTGTCGCAGCTGATCGAACGCAAGCGCGACCTGGACTTCCCATGGTTCCCGGCCCGCGTGGTGTGCCACGACATCCTGGGCCAGACCGCGCTGGTCGACCTGGCCGGCCTGCGCGATGCCATCGCAGAGCAGGGCGGCGATCCTGCCCTGGTCAATCCGGTGGTGCCGACCCAGCTGGTGGTCGACCACTCGCTGGCCGTGGAATGCGGCGGTTTCGATCCGGACGCCTTCAACAAGAACCGCGCCATTGAAGACCGCCGCAACGAAGACCGTTTCGACTTCATCAACTGGACCAAGAAGGCGTTCCAAAACGTCGACGTGATTCCGCCGGGCAACGGCATCCTGCACCAGATCAACCTGGAACGCATGTCGCCGGTCATTCAAGCGAGCGATGGCGTGGCCTATCCGGACACCCTGGTAGGCACCGACTCGCACACTCCGATGGTCGACGCGCTGGGCGTGATCGCCATCGGCGTGGGCGGCCTGGAAGCGGAAACCGTGATGCTGGGCCGCGCCTCCTGGATGCGCCTGCCGGACATCATCGGCGTTGAGCTGAGCGGCAAGCCACAGCCCGGCATTACCGCGACCGACATCGTGCTGGCGCTGACCGAGTTCCTGCGCAAGGAGAAAGTGGTCTCGGCCTACCTGGAGTTCTACGGCGAAGGCGCCGCCGCACTGACCCTGGGCGACCGCGCCACGATCTCGAACATGGCGCCGGAATTCGGCGCCACTGCCGCGATGTTCTCGATCGATGCGCAGACCATCAAATACCTGAAGCTGACCGGCCGCGACGACGACCTGGTGGCGCTGGTTGAAACCTACGCGAGGCACACCGGCCTGTGGTCGGACGACCTGGCCAAGGTGGAATACGAACGCGTGCTGAAGTTCGACCTGTCGACCGTGGTGCGCAATATCGCCGGCCCGTCGAACCCGCACAAGCGCGTCCCAACCTCCGAATTGGCAGCGCGCGGGATATCGGGCGTGGTGGAAAACGAGCCAGGCAAGATGCCTGACGGCGCCGTGATCATCGCTGCCATCACCAGCTGCACCAACACCAACAACCCGCGCAATATGATCGCGGCAGGCCTGCTGGCCCGCAACGCGAACAAGGCCGGGCTGCTGCGCAAGCCGTGGGTCAAGTCTTCGCTGGCGCCAGGCTCGAAAGCCGTGACGCTGTACCTGGAGGAAGCAGGCCTGATGCCTGAGCTGGAAAAGCTGGGCTTCGGCGTCGTGGCGTACGCCTGCACGTCCTGCAACGGCATGTCAGGCGCGCTCGACCCGGTGATCCAGAAGGAAGTGGTGGAGCGCGACCTGTACGCCACCGCAGTCCTGTCTGGCAATCGCAACTTCGACGGCCGCATCCACCCGTACGCCAAGCAGGCCTTCCTGGCATCGCCGCCGCTGGTGGTGGCCTACGCCATCGCCGGCACCATCCGTTTCGACATCGAGAAGGATGTGCTGGGCCACGATGCCGCCGGCAAGCCGGTCACCCTGAAGGACCTGTGGCCGAGCGACGAAGAGATCGACGCGATCGTGGCAAGCAGCGTCAAGCCGGACCACTTCCGCAAGGTCTACATCCCGATGTTCGCGCGCAGCGAAGAAGCTGCGGAACGCGCCGAGCCGCTGTACGACTGGCGTCCGCAATCGACCTACATCCGTCGCCCTCCTTACTGGGAAGGCGCGCTGGCAGGCGAACGCACGCTGAAGGGCATGCGCGCGCTGGCCGTGCTGGGCGATAACATCACCACCGACCACCTGTCGCCATCGAACGCGATCATGATGGACTCCGCTGCAGGCGAATACCTGCACAAGATGGGCCTGCCGGAAGAGGACTTCAACTCCTACGCCACCCACCGCGGCGACCACCTGACCGCGCAACGCGCTACATTCGCCAACCCGACGCTGAAAAACGAAATGGTGCGCAATGCCGACGGCAGCATCAAGGCCGGTTCGCTGGCCCGTGTGGAGCCGGAAGGCAAAGTGACCCGCATGTGGGAAGCCATTGAAACCTATATGGACCGCAAGCAGCCGCTGATCGTGATCGCCGGCGCCGATTACGGCCAGGGCTCTTCGCGCGACTGGGCAGCCAAAGGCGTGCGCCTGGCGGGCGTGGAAGCCATCGTTGCCGAAGGCTTCGAGCGCATCCACCGCACCAACCTGGTGGGCATGGGCGTTCTGCCGCTGGAGTTCAAGGCTGGCGTCAACCGCCTGACCCTGGGCATCGACGGCACCGAAACCTTCGACGTGATCGGCGAACGCGCGCCACGCGCCACGCTGATCCTGGTGATCAACCGCAAGAACGGCGAACGCGTGGAAGTGCCGGTGACCTGCCGCCTCGACTCGTCGGAAGACGTATCGATCTATGAGGCAGGCGGCGTGCTGCAGCGCTTCGCGCAGGACTTCCTCGAAACCGCAAAGGCTGCGTAAATGGAACACAAACCGCAAATCAAGGTAGCTGCCACGTATATGCGTGGCGGCACCAGCAAGGGCGTGTTCTTCCGGCTGCAGGACTTGCCGGAAGCGGCCCAGGTGCCAGGCAAGGCGCGCGACGCCTTGCTCCTGCGCGTGATCGGCAGCCCGGACCCGTACGGCAAGCAGATCGACGGCATGGGCGGCGCGACATCGAGCACCAGCAAGACGGTGATCCTGTCCGCCTCCACCCGCGCCGGCCACGACGTGGATTACCTGTTCGGCCAGGTCAGCATCGACAAGGCCTTTGTCGACTGGAGCGGCAACTGCGGCAACCTGTCGGCGGCAGTGGGCGCGTTTGCCATCAGCGGCGGCCTGGTGGCGCCGGCCCGCGTGCCGCGCGACGGCATGGCCGTGGTGCGCATCTGGCAGGCCAATATCGGCAAAACCATCATCGCGCACATTCCGATGACCAACGGTGAAGTGCAGGAAACCGGCGACTTCGAACTGGATGGCGTGACCTTCCCGGCGGCCGAAGTCCAGCTTGAATTCATGGACCCTGCGGCGGAGGAAGAGGGGGCAGGCGGTTCGATGTTCCCGACCGGCCGCCTGGTCGACGACCTGGAAGTTCCGAGCGTCGGCACGCTGAAGGCGACCATGATCAACGCCGGCATTCCGACCATCTTCATCAACGCGGATGCCATCGGCTACACCGGCACCGAGCTGCAGGAAGCGATCAACGGCGATGCCGCTGCCCTGGCAAAGTTCGAGACGATCCGTGCGCACGGCGCAGTGCGCATGGGCCTGATCAAGGACGTGTCGGAGGCGGCCACCCGCCAGCACACGCCAAAGGTCGCCTTTGTCGCCCCGCCCACCGGCTATGCCGCGTCCAGCGGCAAGCAGGTGCAGGCCGGCGATATCGACCTGCTGGTGCGTGCGCTTTCGATGGGCAAGCTGCACCACGCGATGATGGGTACCGCCGCCGTGGCAATCGGCACGGCGGCGGCGATTCCCGGCACGCTGGTCAACCTGGCCGCCGGCGGCGGTGAACGCGAAGCAGTGCGCTTCGGCCATCCATCCGGCACGCTGCGCGTCGGCGCCCAGGCCAGCCTGGAAAACGGCGAGTGGACCGTGAAGAAGGCCATCATGAGCCGCAGCGCGCGGGTCTTGATGGAAGGTTGGGTACGGGTACCGGCCGAATAAGCCTTGCGCGCCCGGCTGCCGGCCGGGCGCGCATTTTAAAGCTGCAGTGAGAGCGCGTCCAGCATGCGGGATACCGCCGCACCGGCGTTGGACCTTGCTTTGGCGATGGCGCCCCGCAGTTGCGTGGCTTGGCCGCCGATGTCCAGGCCGTAGCAGGCCAGGGCATTGATCGAGTCGAGCGCGGCGATCGTCACGTCATCGTCTCCCTCTTGCATCAGCCGAAGCAACAAATCGAAACTCCGAGTCTGATTCGTGACTTCGCTGAGCGTTTCTGCGCATGAGCGCTGCCAGAGCCGGGGGCGTTCTGCCAGCAGGTCTTGCAACATGATCCACTCTTGGTCGGAAAATGCCTCCAGGAAGGCAATGGCGTCGAGGATACCGACGTCAGCCCAGTAGTCATCGCATTCGCGCACGCCCCTCAGCAGGGCATCATAATTTTTCAGCGTGTAGTTCATCCGAACAGACCGAGATCAGACCTTGCACGTCTTCTGCACGCGTGCTGTGGCGAGAGGTCAACTGATCCAATAATTGCTGCAGCCTTCCTCGCAGGGAAACTGGCAGTTGAACCTCCATATCGTCTAGTTGGCTGGCAGCGATTGCCGCGACATCGAGGCAGGACGATGACATAAGCAGCGTCGTCAAAACGCCAATTCCATCGTTGCTCCTGGACTCGCCAACTGCCTCGGCACAGCGCTCCTGAAGGCATGCGGAAAATGACAGGACCCTGGACTGCAGGTCGCTCCAGTCATCGGAGGTAAATTCATTCAAGGCTTCGCTAGCGATCTCCAGGTTGTATTCAAACCAGGGGGAGCTTTCATTGCCAAGCAGTCTTTCAAATTCACCTGTACTCATCATCCGATATCGTCTTCATCATAGAACTTTCCGGGAGGGCCTTATTCCCCGTTCTCTAGTACCGGACACCAGCCAAAGCTTGTGTCGAACATGGCCAGGTCGATGATCTTGTAAATGCCCGGCTGCGCAATTTCCAGGGTCACCATGCCAAACGTGTAATGGGTGTACAGACCGCCAATGCCCGAAATAACCCGCTCGTGAAGCAGCTTCCAATCCCAGCCCTGCACAACACCTGTCGATCCCGGTAATGGATCCAAAAATTCGATCTCGAATTCCTCGGCTACCTTGCAAAGGCAAGGGATGTTTTTTTGCCGGGTCACTTCTTCCGAACTGAGGTTCTTTGGCAAATCAATTTGCAGGTACAAACTCACTACTTCTCCTGGAGCTCATTAGCAGTGCATCGTATCTGCTTAGCGCTGGCCCTCATCTTCCGAAATCGTCTTCTTCGTCATCATCAGAGAATTTTCCTGGGGGAGCGTAGTCTCCGTTTTCCAGGATCGGGCACCAACCAAAGATTCTGTTAAAGAACGCCAAATCGACGATCCTGTAAACGTCCGGCTGTACCTGGTCGAGGGTCACGAGACCAAATGCATAGTGCGTATAAAGCCCTCCCGCGCCGGCGACAGCACGTTCATCGAGCAATCGCCTGTCCCAGCCCTGAACCACGCCGGTCGCCTCTGGCAGCGGGTCCATGAATTCGATCTCGAATTCCTTGGCTACTTTACATAGGCACGGGATATTCTTTTGCCGGATCAGGTCAGCGGTGACCAGGTTCTTGGGCAGAGAAATGTTTAACTGCAGACTCACTTATTTACTCCTCGGTACTATGACTTCCCGCGTATAGTTTTTCTCAAATGTGCTAACCGGGCTGAAATACTGCTTGCCGTGAGGGTCCCGGATCGCAACAACCGGTACGCCGTTCCTCGTCGTCACGCCATCGACAACAATGAAGTGACGGAAGCTGGAACCGCCCGTTCTATCTTCAATGACAGCAACGACAGGTGTTCCATCCTTAGTATAACGTGCCAGGTCATTCACGTTGCGCCCAGTCCTGTAATTGGCGCGAACGCCTTCGGACTTGAACAGGGCAACGACGTCCTGCGGATAAATGCCATCCTTGCCGGGTGGGATGCGTTCAATCAGCGCGCCAATCTCAACGGGTTTTCCCATCGTGTCCAGGACCATGCCGCAGGAATTATGGCCGCAGGTCGGTACCCGCCCCTGGTTGACCACCAAGCGGTCCCCATCGCGCGGCATCGCATCGTCCTTCAGCGGGTTGCGGGCCGGGTTGGTATTGACAGTCGGTTCGCCTGCAGGACTCTTTGGAGACCAGAGCTTGCCGCCTTTGGCACCCAACAAGCCACCCAGCAAACCGCCGCCCAACATCGACCACTTCTGTCCATCGGACCCTTCGCCAAAGACTTTTCCACCCACCCAACTGCCGCCCATGCCACCAAGTATGCCGCCGGCAAGGCCGCCAATCGCTACGAGGGGCGCCGCCAAGACAAATGCAGCGCCTGCCCCCACGACGAACATGGTCACATGTACCCAGGTGGGCACCAGGTCTTCGGCGTGAATTTCGTCGGTCTGCACAGTCTCGCCGCCGATGTTCACGTTGGGAGAACCCTTGGTGATGGTGGCGCTGCAGGTCGTCTTGTCGTCGACACGCGCGGCAGGCCAGCTGTTGATGAACACCTTATTGCTGCCGGTCGCCACCTTTTCAGTGTCCGTATGCTTGTCGCATTTTGCCGTGTCGAGATGGGCACGTATGGCGCGCAGGCTGTTGGTGAAGACATTGGGCGAGCCAGTCGTGGTTATATTTCCCACTTCTTCCTTGGGAGCCCAACTCATGGTGCTCAATACTTCGCCGATGCCGCCGCCGGCGGCGGCAGCGCCGCCAATGATGGCAGCGGCAGCCAGGCCGCCAGTGCCGACGACAGCAACCGCCGTCACGGCGATGGCCGCGGCGGCAATCACGCCGGCCAACAGCCAGCTCATGGTCGGGCTATGGCCGATCGGGTCATTCAGCCTTGCAGCAGCCTGCGCCATGGCTAGCCTGCCTGCCGCTCAAGGAAGCTGCGCACCGCATCGAGGTGCGGAAGGCCCGGGATGTCCATCGGGGGATCGTAGATAGCCGCCAGGTGCAGGTTGTCGAGCAGGGTGGCCGCATCAGGATCGGAATGGGCGGCGAGCTGGTACATGCCTGTGTTGCGCAGCCCCGGATCGTAGGAATTGGGCGCCGTGAAATGCGGCTGCAGACGGTTGCCGGCAGCGTCGAAAAACGCCCAGGTTTCCAGCTCCACTTCGCGCGGATCGGTCCTGCGGCAGGCCTCGCCCTGGTTTGCGAAGACGTGCAGGCTGCGCCGGCGGGCGGAAAGCGCGAAGGTATAGGGCTGCGTGGCCACGACGACCTTGCGTTTTGGAGCTGCCGCGGCCACGCTCAAGGGATTGCGCAGCGTCATGCTGGCGAGGAGGCCGTCGAACGCTGCGTTCCATTCGTCGCTGAAGGCATTCAGGCAGGTGGCGGCGACCATCATGGCTTGCCGCGTGCCGGGCGCTGGCCCTTCGACCAGCACGATGGCCTGGCGCTGGTGCATGAAGTTGCCGTCCTTGCGCCAGCTATAGGCCAGCTCGATCGCCGGCGAGCCGCCGACTTGGCATTCCTTCAGGCCCCGCAGCTGGAAGCGGGGCAGGGCGCGGCCCAGTTCCTTTTGCAGGCGGTCGCCGAAGTCGGCCAGGCTCTCTTCCCGCTGAACGTCGGCTTGGGTGATCACTACGCTGAATTCACTGGGCCCGTCGTCGCGCACGACGAACATGTGCATGGACTTGTCCTTGAGCGGTGCCGGAAGCTCGAAGGTGGCGCTGTTGGTGTGATATTGCATGGTTGTCGGCTCCTACTTGTTCAGGTCGATACGGTCGCTACCGACGATGTCGACATACTTGCCCTGGATCGTGATGGTGCCGTCGGCGCGCAGTTCGATCTTGCTGGCGCCGACCTGCAGCGTGATGTCGGTGTTGGCCGTCAGGTGAATGTGCTGGGTGTCGGATTTAATGTCGACAAATTTGCTGGCGCCCACTTCCACGTGCTCGGTTTCGGCTTTCAGCTGGATGTGCTTTTTCGCCGTGGCGGCAATGTGTTCGGTCTCCGCCTTGAGTTCCACGAATTTCTTTGCCGTGGCGCCGATATGCTCCGTTTGCGCCACTACTTCGACATGTTTTTTCGCGGTCAGGGCGATATGTTCGGTCTCCGCCGTCAGCGCGATATGCTGCTTGGCCCGCTGGTCGATATAGGATGTCTCGGAAACGATTTCGATCTGCTGCTTGACCGTGTTGCGCTGGTAGCCTTGGCTCACCGTGTTGGTCTGGTGCGGGCCATTGACGGTCGTCGCGTGCGCATTCTGCACGGTCGTGACCATGTCCTTCTGCGCGTGGATGTTGATCAGCTCCGAGCCCTTGGAGTCGTGGATCACCATTTCGCTGTAGCCGCCACCGCCCGGCGTGGAGCGGCTCTTGAAGCCCATCATATGGGCGCCGCCGGGCAGTGCGTAAGGCGCCGGCTGGTCGGCGTTGAACAGGCGGCCGGTACAAACCGGGCGGTCCGGATCGCCTTCCAGGTAGTCGATCAGTACTTCCTGCCCGATGCGCGGGATGGAAACCGTGCCCCAGCCCTTGCCGGCCCACGGCTGCGAGACGCGGATCCAGCAGGAACTGGCTTCGTCGCGGCGGCCGTAGCGGTCCCAGTGGAACTGCACCTTGATGCGGCCATACTGGTCGGTGTGGATTTCCTGCCCCTTCGGGCCGACCACGGTGGCGGTCTGCGGGCCGGGCATGCGCGGCGAACGATGCTCGCGCACCGGGCGATAGGGGATCTTGCGGCGGATCGCCGTGAAGCTGTTGCGATAAACGTCGCTCTGGTCGCTGCCGAAGAAATTGTTGCGGCAGTTGATTTGCACGCAGATGACCAGGAAATCGTTGTCCTTTTCGTCGGTGACGTCGAACCAGTGGTGGCCGTGCAGCTTGAAGGTGTGGCCCGGCGCCAGGCCGCGGCAATCGGATTCGCCTGCAAACAGCTTGGCCTGCCATTCCATGGCTTCCATGCGCAGCTGCGCCTCGCGCTCGCCGCTGTCGCGGTCCTTGTAGGAGAAGGCCGGGTTGCCGTCGTAGACCTCGAGCGTCGGCACGTCACCCTGTCGCGCGGCGGTCGGCAGTTCCACATATTGCACCGTGTTGGGCGACTTGAAGTCGAAGGTATTGAGGGCGACCTTGGTCGGTTGCAGCACACGCCGTGCGGTGAAGGCAGTGACGGCATCGCGGTCGTGCCAGCGGTTGCCGCCATTGAATTCGATGTCGGCATGTGCGAACTGCGGCGGGCAGAACGAGCTGTCACGCGAGTCGTCGCTGATCACCATGACGTGGCCTTCTTCGCTGTGCTCGAAGTAGTAGAACAGGCCATACTTCTCCATCAGGCGGCTGGCGAAGTGTTCGTCGGTTTCGTCGTACTGGACGATGTAGTTTTCCGGCAGGTAGGTCCGTGCGGTGCGGAATTCATAGGCCGCCAGGCTGCCGTAGTCGGAGCTGAAGATCTGCGTCAGCACATCGACCACGCTGGCGTCCTGGAAGATCCGCGAGTTGGTGCGGCGCTGCAGGAAGGCCAGCCAGGGCACGATTTCGGCGTGGTAGAAGGCGAACCCGCCATCCGATCGGGTGAATCCGAATACGTTGACATAGCCGTTGATGAAATGCTCGCTGCCGTCGGCCAGGCGCACGCCGACGCTGACGTTCTTGCCCAGCAGGTCTTGCAGGTCGATGCTGGAGCTCTTGGAGAGCAGGCCTAGCGTGTAGCGGTAAGGCGACGACAGCCTGGCTTCGCCGGTGACCGTTTCGACCAGCAGGGCCTTGTCGCCCTCCAGCGGCGAGTAAAAGCGCAGCAGGCGGCTGCCTTCGTGGAATGCGGCAAAGGGGCCGCTGCCAACTGCCTCCTGTAATGCCGCCAGGTGCGGCTTCATGACGGCCGGCGCATATTGAGGGGCCGGAGACATGAAGTCCTTGATGGCCAGGCCGGCCAGCGGGTGTTCTTCGATTTGCAGCGCCCTGGCAACTGCCGGCGTGGCGACGGGCGCGGCTTGTTCGGCAGCGTACGTCCCCGCGGCGCCAGGCTCGGGTGCCCGGCCTTCAGCAGCGTGGAGCCGGACGGCCTGGGATCCGGCAGTCAGCGCCTCCCCGGCAACCGCCGCCTCTTCCGGCGCGAGCATGCCGCCGAGGCTTTGCACGGCCAGGGCGGTCGCGCCTTGCGTCAGCGCGCTCGCCGGCGCTGCAGCAGGCGCGTCGCCGCTTGCGTTCGTGCCAAATCCGGCGCCAAGTCCGCCGATCGCGGTTTGCGCCAGTTGCGCAGCAGCGGGTGGGATTTTGTCTTGCGCCGCCATCTCAACTGCAGTGGGCACGATGTTGTCGGCCAGCTTGCCGACCAGCGACGATGCGCCAGGCGCTTCGCCCAAGGGCGACGACGCCAATGCTGTCTTGCCATCCAATGGTCCAAACGACATTCAGGCAACTCCTATCAATTATCAAGTTGCGACAAGCGCGTATCTAACGTACTTATCAAATAAGCAAACTTGCGGACGATACCAAATTGCGCCGAATTACTTCGCACGGTTGAAACTGGATGGTGGATTACTGCGTGGCGGCAAAAAGACATGTTTTTGTTGTAACAATGTCAGCAAGCCCGGCCTTTTCTTTGACTAGCCAGGTTTGTACGCTATGATCGGCTGGATACCCCCGGAGTCCAGGCGTACATGAATTCTGTTTCGAGTAATGTTGAAGTTGTGGCCAATGCCTTGCAATTGGTCGGAATGCCAGCCTGCGCCTGCGATGCGGACGGCCTGGTGTTCGCTTCCAACGCCGAATTCGACGCCTTGCTGCAATCCGATCCGCGTGGCCGCAACGTGGTGGAAATGTTTGCCCGCCATGTGCGCGCCGAAGCGAATGCGCAGTTGAATGCCGCGCTGGTGGTGTCCGCGGCATTGCCGAACATGGCGCCGCGCACAGCGCCCAAATGGGACAGTGTGCTCACCAACGCCAGCGGCAATTACGTCGCGGTGCAACTGACCGTCAAGGCGCTGCCGGGCGGGCTGGATGGCGGCGCCACCATCATCTTCAACGATATCAGCAGTGCCCAGCGCGACCAGCGTGCGCTGCGCAAGGCCATGCTGGAGCAGCAGGCCATCCTGGAAAATGCGGCAGTTGGCATCATCCTTGCCAAGAACGGCTATATCGTCGAGTGCAATATGCGCGCTGCCGAAATGTTCGGCTATGCACGCCAGGAGCTGGAAGGCGCGCCAAGCGAAATCCTGTACTCGACGCCGGAAGAAGCGCTGCGCATCCGCACCGAGTATTTCCCGATGCTGGCGAAAGGCACGCCGCTGACGCTGGAGCTGCAGTTGCGGCGCCGGGACGGCAGCCTGTTCTGGTGCCGTTCCAACGGCCGTGCGCTGGACCCGGCCGATGCCCGCGAAGGCACCGTGTTCATCCTGGAAGACATCAATGAGCAGCGCATGGCGAACGAAGCAATGGGCCGACTGCTGCGCGAGCAGAAGGCGATCCTGGACAATGCCTCGGTCGGCATCCTGTTCACCAAGAACCAGGAAATCATGACGGTCAATCCGCGCATGGCTGAAATGTTCGGCTATACGCTGGAAGAGCTGCGCGGCCGCCACGCTTCGCAGCTGTTTGAAAACGTGGAGCAGCACACGGTCTTCGGCCTGCAGGCGGGGCCCTTGCTCGCTGCCGGCCAGCTGTTCGAACTGCGCGAATGCCAGCTGGTGCGCAAGGACGGCAGCATCATCTGGTGCCGCGTGCGCGCCCAGGCCGTGGACCAGGAGCACAACGCAGGCGGCACCATCTGGATACTGGAAGACGTGACCGTTTCGCGCCAGACCCAGATGGAAGTCGAGGCCATCATGACCAATGCCTCGATCTCCATCCTGTTCACCAAGAACCGCCTGATCACGCGCTATAACCGCGGCTTTGCCGACATGTTCGGCTACCAGGGCGAGGAAGCGCTTGGCATGCCGGGCCGCGCCATTTATCCGGACGACGAGACCTATCATCGGGTCGGCGCCATTGCCGGCCCCCTGCTTAGCCAGGGCAAGCACTTCCACTGCGAAACGCTGATGCGCCGCAAGGACGGCAGCGACTTCTGGGCGCAACTGATCGGCTATGTCGTGAATCCGGAAGATCCGACCCAGGGCACGATCTGGATCATCGAGGATCGCACCGCGCAAAAGCATGACGAGGAATCGCTGCGCAATGCCTTGCTGGAAAACCAGGCAATCCTGGACAGCGCGGTGATGGGCATTTCCGTCTGCGAGAAGGGGCGCAACCTGCGCTGCAACGCCAAGATGGAAGAGTTGTTCGGCTACGGCCCGGGCGAAATGGCCGGCGTCAGCGTGCAGACCTTCTACCCCGACCTGGCTGCCTGGGACGCGGCGCGCAAGGCCACCGAAAAGGACTTCCTGGCGGGCCATGCCAGCTCCTACGAATACCAGCTTGTGCGCAAGAATGGCAGCAGATTCTGGGCACGCCTGTCGGGGCGTCCATTCGACATGGCCGACCCCAAGGGCCGCTCGGTATGGCTGATCGACGACGTCACCTCACGCCGCGAAGCCGCCGAAGCAGTGCGCCGTGCGCGCGACGAACTGGAGGTGCGAGTGCTGGAGCGCACCGCCGAACTGGCCGGCGCCAACGCGCAACTGCAGGCTGAAATCGTGGAGCGCCGCCAGGCCGAGGCCCGCGTGCACCATATGGCCTACCACGACAGCCTGACCGGCCTGCCCAACCGTGCACTGCTGGCCGATCGCCTGGATCGCGCCATGCTGGCCGCGCAGCGTTCGGAGCGCCGCCTGGCCGTGATGTTCATTGATCTCGACCGCTTCAAGACCATCAACGATTCGCTGGGCCACATGACCGGCGACGCCTTGCTGAAGGAAGTGGCGGGGCGCCTGGTGGGCGCGGTGCGCGCCAGCGATACCGTGGCGCGCCTGGGCGGCGACGAATTCGTGGTGCTGCTGCCGGGCATCCACGGCACGGACGAATCGAGCCACGTCGCGCAAAAGATCATCGACCTGCTGTCCGAGCCAATTGCGCTGGAAGGGCGCCTGCTGCATATCACGCCGTCGATCGGCATCTGCACCTATCCCGACGACGGCGGCGACGTCGCCACCCTGATGCGCAATGCCGATGCGGCCATGTATCACGCCAAGGCTTCCGGACGCAACAACTACCAATACTTCAACGAAGAGATGAACACGGCGGCGGCCATGCATTTCGAAATGGAGAGCGCGCTGCGTTCGGCGCTGCAGCTCGGCCAGTTCGAATTGCACTACCAGCCGATCATGGATATCGCCACACGCCGCCTGGCCACGCTGGAGGTGCTGCTGCGCTGGCGCCGCCCGGCCGGCGGGCTAGTGATGCCGGACCAGTTCATCCCGCTGATCGAGGAAAATGGGCTGATCGTGCCGATCGGCGAATGGGTGCTGCGGCGCGCCTGCGAGCAAAGCATGGAATGGCAGCGCCAGGGCATGGCGCCGGTGCCGATGGCGATCAACCTGTCGGCGCGGCAGTTCATGCACCGCGGCCTGGTCGATTCGATCCGCCGCACGCTGGAAGACACGGGCATCGATCCGGCGCTGATCGAATTCGAAATCACCGAAACAGCGCTGATGCAGCATGGCGAACAGACGCTGGCTATCCTGGGCCAGATCAATGCAATGGGGATCCGGCTGTCGATCGACGACTTTGGCACCGGTTATTCTTCGCTGGCTTACCTGAAGCGCTTCCCGGTGCGAAAGATCAAGATCGACCGCGCCTTCATCAAGGACCTGGAGCAAAGTGCGGAGGACCGCGCCATCGTGGCCGCGATCGTCGCCCTGTCGGACAGCCTGCAGCTGTCGGTGGTGGCCGAAGGGGTGGAGACGGAAGGGCAGTTCCAGCTATTGCGCGAGCAAGGCTGTACTTATGCCCAGGGCTACCTGTTCTCGAAACCGGTGCTGGGCGTGCGCGCCCAGCTCATGATGGAGCGCCAGGCCGCTTAGGCGCCCAGGGTTGCAATCACCGGCGCGTGGTCGGAGGGCTGCTGCCACTTGCGCGGTGCGCGGTCGATCACGCAGGAAACGCAGCGCTCCTTCAGCGGCGCGGACAGCAGCACGTGGTCGATGCGCAGGCCTTTGTTCTTCTGGAAGCCCAGCATGCGGTAGTCCCACCACGAGAAAGCCTTCTCCGGCTGTTCGAACAGGCGGAAGGAATCGTGCAGGCCGAGGTCGAACAAGGCTTGCAGGGCGGCGCGCTCCTTGTCCGAGCAGAAGATGTCGCCTTCCATCGCCGGATCGTGCGTGTCGCGTACATCGGGCACGATGTTGTAGTCGCCCAGCACGGCCAGGTGCGGGTTGCGCGCCATTTCTTCGCCCAGCCAGTCGCGGAAGCCGGCCAGCCAGCCCAGTTTATAGGTGTATTTGTCCGAGTCCAGCGCCTGGCCGTTCGGCACATAGGCACTGACCACGCGAATGCCGTTGATGGTGGCGGCCAGGATGCGCTGCTGTTCGTCCGGGTAGTGCGGATTGTTCTTGACCACGTCTTCCATCGGGTGGCGCGACAGGATGGCGACGCCGTTGTAGGTTTTCTGGCCGCTGAAGGCCACCTGGTAGCCCATCTCCTCGATTTCGCGGACCGGGAACTTGTCGTCGGTGAGCTTGGTTTCCTGGATGCAAAGCACATCGACCGGATTTTCGCCCAGCCATTTCGTAACGTGCGGCAAGCGAACGTTCAATGAGTTAACATTCCAAGTGGCTAATTTCATTTCAGTCTTTCTAATCAGGTGGGGGCAGATCTTATCAATACTCACTATGCTATGGGAAGCTGTCGTATTTGAGCCAAACAATGATTCTACGGTGACATCAAAATTGTGCTTTCTTGTCGCAAAAAAGGTGCCGCTGTAAAAATAATTTCCAATAGTGCTTCATAGTTATCAGATTGGTACTAAAATTACGGTATCAACAACCGTAAATGTCAATATAATTACAAGGTTGGTATCGAAGTTGTTTCCACGAAGCTGGGTGATTTTGCTTATTTGCAACGGATTTGAATGTTGTCCTGCGTCAATAAGTGGTAATATAGGGAAACTAATTCCGATTTAACGAGCACTGCAAACTAAAGGAATACACATGCGATCTGCATTCGAAGCATGGGCGCAGAAGGACGGCCAAATCGTCCGTCGGCGCGAAGACAAGCCAGAAGAGTATCTGGTCTATGAGACACAACGTCGTTGGCTGATCTGGCAAGCGGCGTTGGAACATGGCAAATCGCCAAGCGGCCGCAAGTCGGCCCGCGAGGCAAGCGCCCGCGCAGCGTCCCAGCGCCCGCAAGCGATTGCTACTGCTGACGCCGAGGTGCGTAACGAAGTCCTGAACGAAGTCCTCGATGCGTTCCAGGGCATCGGCGCGAACAGCATGGACGACATCATGCATGTCATCCAGGGGCTGCGTCAGAAAAGAGGCCAGTCGGCCGACTGAGCCCGACTGCATGCCATCCAGGCTGAGCCGATCCGCGTTCGCTGCGCTGTGCGCAGCGGCGTTGGTCGGCTGCGCCACGTTGTTCGACTCGACCGAGCAGTCGGTGCTGGTGCAAACCGTGCTGGATCACCAGCAGGTGTCAGCCATCGGCTGCGTGCTCTCCAATGACAGGGGGCGCTGGTTCGTTACTTCCCCCGGGCGGGTGACGGTGCACAAGAGCACCCAGCCGCTGGTGGTGGATTGCCGCCGCGAAGACGTCTGGGCTTATGACCAGATCGAAGCGCGCCAGAACGCCTCCAAGTGGGGCAACATCATCTTCACCCTCGGCGCCGGCCAGATAGTCGACAAGCAGACTGGTGCCGGCTTTGACCTGCCTTCCACGCTGACGGTCGTCCTGCAGCGCGGGGAGGGCGCCGCCGCGCGCGGTGCGCCGCCGCAGCAGCCGATGCCGGCATCGGCGATCTACTAAACAAAAAAGCCGGGTCTCCCCGGCTTTTTTGATGGTCACTCCAAATATCAGCCTGCGCGGCCGATCAGGAAGTTGGTCAGCAGCGGCACTGGACGGCCGGTGGCGCCTTTGGCAGCACCCGATTTCCAGGCGGTGCCGGCGATGTCGACGTGCGCCCATGGATACTTGCGGGTGAAGTTTTCCAGGAAAGCGGCAGCGGTGCACGATGCGCCGCCCGGGGAGCCGATATTGGCCAGGTCTGCGAAGTTCGACTTCAACTGTTCGTTGTACTGCTCGCCGATCGGCAGGCGCCATGCGGTATCGCCGGTTGCCTTGCCCGATGCCATCAGGGCGTCGGCCAGCGCGTTGCCAGCTTCGTCGTCGCGTGCGAACACGCCGCTATTGTGGTGGCCCAGGGCGACGATGCAGGCGCCGGTCAGGGTTGCCACGTCGATCACGGCGGCCGGGTTGAAGCGCTCGGCGTAGGTCAGGGCGTCGCACAGGATCAGGCGGCCTTCGGCGTCGGTGTTCAGGATTTCGATGGTCAGGCCGTTCATCGAAGTGACGATGTCGCCCGGCTTGGTGGCGCGGCCCGACGGCATGTTTTCGCATGCAGCGACGATGCCGACTACGTTGGACTTCAGTCCCATTTCGCCGATGGCGCGGAAGGTGCCCAGCACGGAGCCGGCGCCGCACATATCGTATTTCATCTCGTCCATGCCGGGACCGGCCTTGATCGAAATGCCGCCGGTGTCGAAGGTGATGCCCTTGCCCACCAGGACGGTCGGCGCATCCTTGGCCTTGCCGCCCTTGTGTTTCAGGACGATGAACTTGGGCGCCTGCTCGGAGCCGTTGGTGACGGACAGGAAGGAGCCCATCTTCAGGGCTTCCATCTGCTTGCGGTCCAGGATTTCGACTTCAAAGCCGAAGTCCTTGCCCAGTTTCTTGGCGACGTTGGCCAGGTAGGTCGGGGTGCAGACGTTGGCGGACAGGTTGCCCAGGTCCTTGGTCAGTTCCATGCCGTTGGCGGTGGCAACCGCTTGCGACAGCGCCAGCTTGTTTCCGGCGTTGTTCGCCACGGCCAGGGCCACTTTCCCGGGGCCGGCCCAGGCAGGGTCTTTCCTGGATTTCTGTGCGTCGGTGCGGTATACGGCGTCGCGGCCGGCCAGCACCACGGAACGGATCGCCCAGTTGGCGTCGCGGCCTTTCACTTCTTCCAGAGGCAGTGCGATAATAGCGTCGCTCGATGCGACGGTGCCCAGCGCCTTGATGGCGGCATTGATCGCGGAGCCGATGGCTTTTTCGGCGACTGCTTCATCGGCGCCCAGGCCTACCAGCAGCACGCGTTCCGCAGCGGCGCCTTTCAGGCCGCGCAGCAGCAGGGTGGTGCCGGCTTTGCCGGTAATGTCGCCGGATTTCAGTGCGGCGGTGATTTCGCCTGCGCTGTCGAGGGCTTTAGCCGCTTTCGAGAGTTTCTTGTTTTCGAAGACGCCGACCACGACGCAGCCGCTTTTGGCGCTGGCGATGGTGTTCTTGGCGTCGAGTGCTTTTATGCTAAAGTCCATTTGGTTTCTCCTTAATTTTGTAGAACGAATTATAAACGTCGAATGATTTTCCATCGCGCCCTCCGCCGTGAGCTGGTCAGCTCTGCCGGGGCTTCCTTTACGGTGCTGTTCTCGATCCTCCTGACGTGGACCCTGATCTCGATCCTCGGCAAAGCCGCAGGCGGCAAGGTCGCGTCCAGCGATGTCATCGCGCTCATTGCGTTCGCAGCCCTGAATTATCTGCCAATTGTCCTGATTTTCACCAGTTTTATTTCCGTGTTGATGGTGGTGACCCGCATCTACAAGGATTCGGAGATGGTGGTATGGTTTGCCGCAGGCGTCAGCCTGACTCGTTTCGTCAGGCCGGTGTTCCTGTTTGTCCTGCCGCTGGTCCTGCTGACCGGTGCGCTCAGTTTTTATGCAACGCCGTGGGCGCGCTCGAAGAGCGCCGAATATATTGAGCGTTTCTCCAAGCGGGAAGACCTGCAGAAGGTTTCCCCCGGCCAGTTCAGGGAATCCTCGTCGGCCAACCGCATCTTCTTCGTGGAAGGCGTTTCGGGCAGCAGCTCGGTGGTGCGCAATGTGTTCGTCAACCAGGTTGATGCCAAGGGTACTTCCGTCGTAGTGGCGAGCGAGGGCGTGATCGAGACGCTGCCCTCCGGAGATCGCCACCTGGTCCTGAAGAACGGTCGCCGCTATCAGGGCAAGCCGGGCGATGCCAGTTTCCAGAGCATGGAATTTGAGCGCTACAGCATGCGTGTCTCGCAGCAGTCGTCCGAGGGCGATGGCCAGAAGGAAACCAAAACCCTTCCGACGTTGGAGTTGATCGCCGCCGGTACCAATCCGGCCAAGGGCGAATTGATGTGGCGCCTGTCGCTGCCGCTGGCCTGCCTGGCGCTGTCGATGCTGGCGATTCCGCTCGGTTTCGTCAATCCACGAGCGGGCAGTTCGGTCAACCTGATTCTCGCAGTGCTGATCTTCTTCACTTATAACAACCTGATCAACGTGTTCGAGTCTGGTATCCGGCGCGGCAACTTCACGTTTGGCATGAGCTGGTGGCCCTTGCACCTGGCGATGGCACTGGCAGTACTGGCGTTGTTTGCCTGGCGCCTGAACGTGAATCACCGCTACCATCCACGCGCGATCTGGGCGGCATTCAAGCGAGGCGCGCGCAAATGAGCATCCTGCAACGCTATTTCTTCGTCTCGATCCTGCAGGCGGTCGCATTTGCACTGGCGGCATTGCTTGGATTGCAGGCATTCTTTGACCTGACCGGCGAGCTGCCAGTCGTCGGCAAGAACGGCTATGGCATGCAACATGCTGCCTTGTACACGCTGACGATGCTCCCTCAGCACGTGAACGAGGTGCTGCCTGTGGCGGCCCTGATCGGCACCATCTACACCATGGCGCAGTTCGCGTCGACTTCGGAATTCACGATCATGCGTGCCTCGTCCCTGTCCACGGGCAGGGCCGCGGTCATGGTCGGGAAGGTGGGACTGGTGCTGGTCGTTGTTGCCTTCATCTTTGGCGAACTGATTACGCCACGCCTGGCGCCGGTGGCGGAGAAAGTTCGCTTGATGGGCCGCGGCGCCACGGTGTCGTCGGAGTTCCGCTCTGGCATGTGGACCAAGGATATCATCAAGAGCGGAGGCATGACCGGCGATGTGCAGGGGACGCGCTTCTTCAATGTGCGCGAAGTGCGCTCGGATGGACAACTGGTGGATGTCAAGCTGTACGACTTCGACAACCGTTTCCGCCTGCGCACCCTGACGCTTGCCGAGACGGCCACTTTCAAAGGCAACAATACCTGGCTCCTGAATGGCGTGACGGAAAATATCTTCAGCAATCCGGCATTGCTGGCCGACGGCGCGCAAGCCAATCTGGCCAATAATTACGCGCAGGCGACCAGCTCGGTGGAGATCCAGCGGCATGCCAGCAAGGAGCTGATTTCGGAGATCACCCCGAAAATCCTGTCGGTCTCCGCATCCGATCCGGAACATATGTCGGCCAACGAGCTGGCGGTTTACACCCGCCACCTGCAGGAAAACAAGCAAGGTACGGAACGTTTCAAGATCGCCTTCTGGAAAAAGCTGTTCGACCCATTGGCCATCTTCGTGCTGATGGCGCTGGCACTGCCTTTCGCCTACCTGCATACCCGCTCCGGCGGCGTGAGCCTGAAAATCTTCATCGGCATCATGATCGGCGTCAGCTTCCTGCTGGTGAATACGCTGTTCTCGCATATTGGATTGTTGTCGGCGCTGCCGGCATTCCTGACGGCGCTAATGCCAAGCCTGCTATACCTGTTGCTGGCGCTGGGTGCCCTTTACTGGGTGGAGCGCCATTAGCATGGGCGGCCGCGCGCTGGTGCTGTTTGCCCACGGCGCCCGTTCCGCCAGTTGGGCGGCGCCGTTCGAACAGCTGCGCGACATGGTCGCGGCGCGCGCGCCGGGCATCGATGTTTCGCTGGCTTTCCTGGAATTGATGTCGCCGCGCTTGCCGGAGCAGGTGGCTGCGCTTGCCGCACTGGGCATCGACGACGTGACGGTGATTCCGGTATTCCTGGGACAGGGCGGGCATGTGCTGCGCGACCTGCCGCTGATCCTTGACGAAATGCGCCTGGCGCATCCGGGAGTGACGATACGCGCAGTCGGCGCGGTAGGGGAAGACCCCACGGTGCTGCGCGCGATGACGGACTACTGCCTCAACTCGGTGACCAATGGCGCCTGACGTGCCGCTGGTTGCGGCAATCCAGTCGCTTTCCATCAAGGGTGATATCGCCGCCAATGTTGCGCGCCACGTGGCACTTGCAAGCCAGGCTGCGGCGCTCGGCGTGCGGCTTGCGCTATTTCCCGAACTTTCCCTGACAGGTTATGAGCCTGAAATTGCGGCAGCCGCGGCGCTGCGTGGCGATGACCCGCGCCTTGCGCCGCTGGCCTCGCTGGCCCGGCGCAGCGGAATGATTATCGTGACCGGCGCGCCGCTACGAATCGAGGGCGCACTGTACATCGGCGCCTTGTCCTTCCTGCCCGACGGCCGCGTGGCCGAATATACCAAGCAGCACCTTCACGCTGGCGAGGAGACCGTGTTCGCGGCCGGCAGCGGCGGCGCTTTGCTTGACGTCGATGGCGTCCCGGCCGCCTTGGCCGTCTGCGCCGATTTTGCGCATGCCAGTCATGCGCAAGCTGCAGCCAGGGCGGGGGCCATGCTGTATGCCGCCAGCGTCCTGGTCTCGCCAGCCGGCTATGCAAAGGACGGCGCAATCTTGCAAGGGCACGCCTCCCGCCACGCCATGCCCGTGCTGATGGCCAATCATGGCGGCCCTACGGGTGGGTGGCAATCGGCGGGGTGCAGCGCGCTTTGGGACGAAGGCGGGCAACTGGTGGTGCAGGCGGGAGAGGGCGAATGGCTGCTCCTGGCCAGCCGCGTGGCTGGCCGCTGGCAGGGACGGGCCGTGGCGGCCGGCCAGGCGGCTTAAGCGCCCTTGGCGTGGGAGACCATGGCGGCAATGGTGCTGCCCGGGTTGTCGAATTCGCGCTGCACAGCGTCGCGCAAGGCTTCCGACTTCAGGGAGTCGAGTGCCGCGGCGCTTGCCTTGGCCACTTCCTCATCTTCGCCCAGACGGCGGAACACTTCGACGATCAGGCGCACTTCCTTGGTGTAGTTCAACACGAACGCCAGCAACTGCGGGGCAGACGAGGTGTTGCCGCGCTTGGCCAGTTCTTCGGCGAAGTCGTTGACGCGCTTGGCCAAGGCAGCGATGCGTGCCACCGGGTCCGGTAGGTAGCGGCGCGCCAGCTGGAAATCCTCTACCGCCACCAGGGCCGGCAGGGCCAGTTCGGCACAATCCTTGGCTAATTCGGGCAGTTGGGCGTCGATCTGGGTGAACAGGTCGTGGGTGGCGCGTTCTTCGCCCAGCGCACTGTTGATGGCGCTGACGTCGTGGAAGCGGGCCAGGGTGGCGCTGCCGTTCAGGATGCGCTGCGTGTCGCGGTCGCGAATGGCCTGCAGTGCGCGGCGCGCCAGCGGGAATTGTTCGGCGAGGTAGATCCAGTCGCGCAGGGCGAAGGACAGGCGAACGCCCGCCAGGGTCGGGTCTTCGTCGAGCGCATGTTCGTGGAACCACAGGTGGTCGCGCAGGGCGTCTTCGTATTTGCCTGCCAGGCGCGCATTGCGGGCGCGCTCCAGGACTTCGTGGGCTTGGCTCATCTTGTTCCTCTCATTGCAAGAGGACGATATTCTACCGTTTTTGCTGCGGCCGCGGCGCCATAGCCTTGCCCAGCATGACCAGCACGGGACCGTGCGCGGCCGGCAGGCCATGCGCCAGCTCGGCCAGGGTGATGCGTTCGACGCGCTGGTCGGGGCGGCTGACATTTTCGATCACGACCACCGGCGTATCCGGCGAGCGGCCCTGCGACAGCAGATTGTTGGCAGTGGCAATCGCCTCGCGCCCGCCCATGTACTGCACCAGGGTGTCGGTGGAAGGGATAGTGAGTTCTTCCGGATGGCCCGGCGCGGTGGAGGAGGTGAAGAAAGCCACGCTGCGCGCCACGCCACGCTTGGTCAGCGGCTGCTGTGTTGCCGCGGCGGCGGCAACCGCGGTGGTGATGCCCGGAACGACTTCGACTTCGATGCCGTGCTGCTCAAGCGCCGTCAATTCTTCGTCGGCGCGGCCGAACAGCATCGGGTCGCCGCCCTTGAGGCGCACCACCAGGCGGTAGCGCGCTGCGCATTCGACCAGTTGCTGGTTGATGACGCCCTGGGCGGTGGAGCGTTGGCCGGCCCGCTTGCCGACTGAGATCTTCTCGGCCTGCGGGCACAGTTCCAGCATTTCTTCAGTCACCAGCGCGTCGTACAAAACGACGTCGGCTTGCGCCAGCAGCCGCGCGCCACGCATGGTGATCAGGTCCTGCGCCCCCGGTCCAGCTCCAATCAAATACACTTTCCCGTATGGCATGCGCAGGTTTCCTTTCTTGGCGAAGCTTACTCGCCGAGGCGGATCATGCCTGCAGCGACTGTCTGGTGCGTGACCTCATCGATCAGGATGAAGGCGCCGGTGGCGCGAATATCCGAATAGGCATCGGCCGCCAGCGGTTGCTGCACGGTCAGCGCAATGCGCGCCACGTCGTTCAGCTTCAACGCATCCGCATCGTGCCGCTGCTGGGTGTTGATGTCAAGGATCGAATCGATCTTCGTCACTTTTGCAGCGGTCTGCTTGGTGCCGTGCTTGATCCAGTATTTGCGGCGCAGGTCCAGCGGTTCTTCGGACAGCCAGCACACATCGGCGTTCACCTGTTTGAGCAGGTTGGCCGGCTGCGCCCTGGAGGCCAGCAGGTCGCCGCGCGACACGTCCACGTATTCTTCCAGCACGATGGTGACCGACTGGCCGGCGCTGGCCGTCTGCAGGGAGCCATCGAAAGTGACGATTTCCTTGACCGTGGCGCTTTGACCGGACGGCTGCACCACCAGTTTGTCGCCGACCGCGACGCTGCCGGCTTCGATACGTCCCATGTAGCCGCGGAAGTCATTGGCTTCGTGGCCGTTGTGGCGCGCCACCAGTTGCACAGGGAAGCGGAATGCGGAGTTGTGCGACTCATCGTACACCGACAGGTCTTCCAGCAGCTCGATCAGGGTAGGACCCTGGTACCACGGCATGCGTTCGCTTGCGTCGACCACATTGTCGCCGGCCAGTGCCGACAGCGGAATGGTCTTCACGTCCGTGATGCCCAGCGTTGCAGCGAATTCGCGGTAAGCCTTGACGATGCGCTCGTACACGTCCTGGTCGTAGTTCACCAGGTCCATCTTGTTCACGGCTACCACCACGTGCTCGATCTGCAGCAGGTGGGCGATGGTGGAGTGGCGCTTGGTCTGGATCAGCAGGTCCACGCCACCGTCTTCGCGCAGCTTCACTTTCGACACGTCGACCAGGATGATCACGGCGTCGGCGGTGGAGGCGCCGGTCACCATATTGCGGGTGTACTGCTCGTGGCCCGGGGTGTCGGCGATGATGAACTTGCGCTTTGGCGTGGCGAAGTAGCGGTAGGCGACGTCGATGGTGATGCCCTGTTCGCGCTCGGCTTCCAGGCCGTCGGTCAGCAGGGACAGGTCGATGGTGTCGCCCACGGTGCGCTTATGCTTGGCGCGCGACACGGCTGCCAGCTGGTCGGCGAAGATGCCCTTGCTGTCGAACAGCAGGCGGCCGATCAGCGTGCTCTTGCCGTCGTCGACGGAGCCGGCCGTGATGAAGCGCAGCAGGTTACGTTCGTTCAGGTTGTCGTTCAGTGCGTTCATCAGAAATATCCTTGCTTCTTGCGTTTTTCCATGGAGGCTTCGGAGGTCTGGTCATCCATCCGGGTGGCGCCGCGCTCGGTGATCTGGGTCACTGCGGTTTCGGCGATGATCGCGTCCACGTCGGCAGCGTCCGAAGACACGGGGCAGGTGCAGGAGATATCGCCCACGGTGCGGAAGCGCACTACTTGGGTTTCGATGGTCTCGCCTTCACGGGCCGGGGTCAGGTCGGTCAGCGGCACCAGCAGGCCGTTGCGCGGGATCACCTGGCGCTCGTGCGCGAAATAGATCGACGGCAGCGCCAATTTTTCGCGGGCGATGTACTGCCACACATCCAACTCGGTCCAGTTCGAGATCGGGAACACGCGCATGTTTTCGCCCGGGTGGACGCGGGTGTTATACAGGTCCCACAGCTCCGGGCGCTGTGCTTTCGGGTCCCATTGGCCGAATTCGTCACGGAAGGAGAAGATGCGCTCCTTGGCGCGGGCCTTTTCCTCGTCGCGGCGGGCGCCGCCGATGCAGGCGTCGAAGCCGTGTTCGGCGATGGTTTCCAGCAGGGTCACGGCTTGCGCGGCATTGCGCGAATCGGTGGCGGGATTGCGCAGGCGCACGGTGCCCTTCTTGATCGAATCTTCGACCGAGCCGACAATCAGGCGCTCGCCCAGTTCGGCCACGCGGCGGTCGCGGAACTCGATCACTTCCGGGAAGTTATGGCCGGTGTCGATGTGCACCAGCGGGAAGGGGAATTTCCCTGGACGGAAAGCCTTCTCCGCAAGGCGCAGCAGGACCACGGAGTCCTTGCCGCCGCTGAACAGCAGGGCAGGGTTCGAGCATTCGGCGGCAACCTCGCGCAGGATGTGGATGGCTTCCGACTCCAGGGCGTCGAGGTGGCGCGAATTGACGTGTTGTTCTACCAGTGCGTTCATTTAGCCTACTTTCTTAATTCGAATCAGTTTGCCGTCTACCAGGTGCAAGCCGCATTCCTTCGAGTCCGGGTTTTCCCACCACCAGCGGCCGGCGCGTACGTCTTCGCCAGGCTGGATGGCGCGGGTGCAGGGTTCGCAGCCGATCGACGGGTACCCCTGGTCGTGCAGCGGGTTGTAAGGCACGTCGTTGGCGCGGATGTAGTCCCACACTTCCTGTTCCGACCAGTCGGCCAGGGGATTGAACTTCTCCATGCTGTGCGAACCATCATACTCCTGCACCGACAGGTCGGAGCGGGTTGCAGATTGGGCGCGACGCTGGCCGGTAACCCAGGATTTTTTGCCGCTCAGGGCTCGGCCCAGCGGTTCGACTTTGCGGATCTGGCAGCATTCCTTGCGCAGTTCCACACTGTCGTAGAAGGCGTTCACGCCTTTCTTTTCCACATAGGCGTCGATGTCGGCCTGCACGGGACGGTACAGCGCGATTTCGTAGCCGTAGCGCTCCTGCACGCGTTCGACCATGCCCAGGGTTTCCTTGTGCAGGCGGCCAGTTTCCAGTGAGAAGATGCCGATCGGCAGGCCGGCCTTCAGGATCAGGTCCGTCAGGACCATATCCTCGGCGGCCAGGCTGGAGGCGAAAACGGCAGGCGAAAACTCTTCTGCAACGCGTTCGAGCGTGGCTAGCGTATCCCGCACGCGGGTGGCGAGCTCGCTCATGTTCAGGCTCCGGCGGCAGGCGTTGGACGCGCGTGGCGGCGGAACAGCGGTACGCGCTGGTCGACCGATGCCTGGTAAGTCTCGCTGAACACGGTCAGGCCTTTCAGCGCGTCTTCAATGCTGCGGTCCGGACGGGTGTCGTAGGCGTCAAAGCCTACGCGCTGCATCGAGAACAGCTGGTCGCGCAGCACGTCGCCGATGGCGCGCAGTTCGCCGGTCCAGCCCAGGCGGGAGCGCAGGTTCCAGGCGTGGGAGTAGCCGCGGCCATCCGTGAATTTCGGGAAGTCGATTGCGACCAGGGCCAGGCGCGGCAGGTCGTCGTGCAGGGCGACCGGATCTTCGTCAGGCGCCAGCCATACGGCGATCTCGCCGGCGGCGGCGCGGGCAGACAGCGCATCGCGCTGCGCCAGCCAGGTTGCCAGCGGCAGGATTACGCGGCCTGCCGGCACAGCCAGCGCAGCCACGGTGGCGGCTTCGGCGCCTTCCTCGGCGCGCAGCAGGTTCCAGTCGTCGGCCACGATCGCGCGGCCCTTGATGATTTGCTTAGGCATATTCGTCTTCTCCTACCAGGCGGCCAGCGATTTCAATCGGCGTGGCGTATACATATTCCTTGAACGGGGCAATGCCCAGGCGCTGCGCGGTGTCCACGAAGCGCTCTTCCGGGGTACGCTCGCGTACATACACTTGCAGCAGGCGGTCGATCACTTCCGGCATCTGCTGCGCGGAGAACGACGGGCCAATAATCTTGCCGATGGCGGAGTTGTTGCCTTGCGCGCCGCCGATCGACACCTGATACCATTCGCTGCCGTCCTTGTCGACACCCAGCACGCCGATATTGCCGACGTGGTGGTGGCCGCAGGCATTGATGCAGCCCGAGATATTCAGCTCGAAGTCGCCAATATCGTGCAGGAAGTCGATGCGGTCGAAGCGCTCGGCAATCGCTTGCGCGATCGGGATCGACTTGGCGTTCGCCAGCGAGCAGAAATCGCCGCCAGGGCAGCAGATGATGTCGGTCAGCAGGCCGATGTTCGGGGTAGCCAGGCCGTGCGCCTTGATCTCTTGCCACAGGTCGAACAACCGGGATTGCTCGACATCGGCCAGAACGATGTTCTGCTCGTGGGTCACGCGCAGCTCACTGAAGCTGTAGCGGTCGGCCAGGTCGGCCATGTAGTCCATCTGTTCCGCGGTCGCATCGCCCGGCGGCACGCCGGTCTTCTTCAGCGACAGCACCACGGCTGCATACCCCGGCACCTTGTGCGCTTTCACATTGCGCTTCAGCCAGTTGCCAAAAGCCTTGTTGTCGGCGTGGCCCGCGGCCGGGTCGATGGCTGGCAGCGACTTGTAGGCGTGCGGCTGGAAGTAGGCAATGATGCGCTCCATTTCTTCCAGCGTCAGGGTCTGCTCGGTGCCTTTCAGGTCTTCCCATTCGACTTCCACCTGGCGGGTGAATTCTTCCACGCCCAGGGCTTTCAGCAGGATCTTGATGCGGGCCTTGTACTTGTTGTCGCGGCGGCCGTGCAGGTTATACACGCGCATGATCGCTTCGATATAGGTCAGCAGGTGCTCTCGCGGCAGGAATTCGCGGATCACGCTGCCCAGGATCGGGGTACGGCCCATGCCGCCGCCGACCATCACCTTGAAGCCGATCTCACCGGCTTCGTTATGCACAACTGTCAGGCCGATATCGTGCACGGCGATGGCGGCACGGTCTTCCACGGCGCCATTGATCGCCACCTTGAACTTGCGGGGCAGGGCGATGAATTCCGGGTGGAAGGTGGACCATTGGCGCAGTACTTCGGCGTATGGACGCGGGTCGATGATTTCGTCGGCCGCTACGCCGGCGAATTCGTCCGAAGTCACGTTGCGAATGCAGTTACCCGAAGTCTGGATGGCGTGCATCTCCACCGAAGCCAGGTCGCTCAGGATTTCCGGCGTTTCTTCCAGCTTGATCCAGTTGAACTGGATGTTCTGGCGGGTGGTGAAGTGGCCGTAGCCACGGTCATATTTGCGGGCGATGTGCGCGAACATGCGCATCTGCTTGGATGACAGCAGGCCGTAAGGGACGGCAATACGCAGCATATAAGCGTGGCGCTGCATGTACAGGCCGTTCTGCAAGCGCAACGGCAGGAATTCGGCCTCGGTCAACTCATCGTTCAGGCGTCGTTGAACCTGGTCGCGATACTGCTCGATGCGTTCGCGGATGATGAGGTGGTCGTATTGATCGTATTGATACATAGCTTTCCCAGTAAGGCATGCCCAAAGTGGAATCAATGGTAATAAACTGGGGGCTTATTCCAAACAACATAGTCTTTATTTGCTTATATGCTGTTAAGGCATAAGCATCAGCGTAAAATATGCGCTGGGGAGTCCAACGAGAGCGAGAATGAACCTTCACCAACTGCGATTCGTGCGGGAAGCCGTGCGCCAGAACTACAACCTGACCGACGCCGCCAAGGCCTTGTTTACCTCCCAGCCGGGCGTTTCCAAGGCGATCATCGAACTGGAAGAGGAGTTGGGTGTTGATATTTTCACAAGGCATGGCAAGCGGATTCGCGGCCTGACCGAGCCTGGCCGCCTGGTTTTGTCTTCGGTCGAACTGATCATGCAGGAGATCGACAGCCTGAAACGGATCGGCAAGGAATACGCGGCCCAGGACTCGGGCAGCTTCACCATCGCCACCACGCACACCCAGGCCCGCTATACCCTGCCGAAAGTAGTACAGGCCTTCATGCAGAAGTACCCGAAGGTGCGCTTGTCTTTATTGCAAGGCAATCCGAAGCAAATCGCGGAGATGGTGCAGCGCGACCAGGCCGACCTGGCCATCGCCACCGAATCCATTGCCGCCATCGATGGCCTGATTACGCTGCCTTGCTACCAATGGGAGCACGTGGTGGTGGTGCCTCCGGACCATCCGCTATTGAGGATCAAGTCCGTCACGTTGGAAGAAGTGGCCGAGCACCACATCATCACGTATGATGCCGCCTTCGCCGGCCGGTCGCGCATCGACCAGGCCTTCGAAAAGCGGGGCCTGAAGCCGGACGTGCTGCTGGAGGCGATCGATGCGGACGTGATCAAGACGTATGTGGAACTGGGCATGGGAGTCGGGATCATCGCCGGCATGGCCTTCGACCCTGAGCGCGACCGCAACCTGCGGGCCATTCCCGCCGGCCACCTGTTCGGCATGAATGTGTCGCGCGTGGCTGTCAAGCAGGGCGCCTACCTGCGATCCTATATATATACCTTCATCGAGCTGCTGGCGCCGACGTTGAACCGCAAGCTGATCGAACAGGCGATGAAGGGCGAACATGAGAACTACGAACTGTGATTAACGAAGAAGAATTGTACGAAGTGCGCGAGCACATCGAAGAACTGCTGGATGGCCACGAGGTCCTGCAGCTGGGAAGCGCCGACCTGTCCATGCTGGACGTTCAGCCGGGCCAGTACACGGCTGTCTACGCCGAATTCCTGTGGGCCCAGGTGCCGCGCGAGAACCAGGACAAATTCCTGAAACAATTGCGCGAGAAGGTCGGCAAGGATGTCTTGCTTGTCTTGATGGGTGAAGACTATGTCGACGGCGAGAGCTTCCCGGTCGCGCGCACCGACCAGCACGGAAATACCTACGAGTTCCAGAAAGATGACGACGGAAATCGCTTCGAAGTGATGAAGAACTACCCGTCCGACAGCTGGCTGCGCAAGCGTTTGGGCATCGCTGCGCGTGAAATCAAAGTGTTGCGGTCCGAATATTACTGGGTTGTTACATCACGCCTGAAGTAATTTTTTCCTGTCACATTGTTGAAGTAATTGAGGGGCAATATAGCTGCGTTTGAAACATTTCCCTCAACTTCAACAACGTAGGACAACAAGTGAAAAAACTTACTCTGGCAGCACTGATCATCAGCGGTTTCGCAGCACAAGCTCAAGCCCAGTCCAATGTGACCATCTACGGTATCGCTGACGCAGGCTTCGTCGCAGAGCGTGGCGGCGTAAACGGCAGCGTCAACAAGGTGACCAGTGGTGTGGGTTCGGCTTCCCGCCTGGGCTTCAAAGGTGTTGAAGACCTGGGTGGCGGCACTTCCGCTATCTTCACGATTGAATCCGGCGTCAAGATCGACACCGGCGACCAGGACACCGCAGGCGTGTTCGCACAGCGCCAGGCCTTCGTTGGCCTGAAGAGTGCTGAAGCCGGCCAGATCACCCTGGGCCGCCAGTACACCATGCTGTACAACGCCCTGTCGCAGGTTGCCGACCCATTCGGCGCCGGCTATGCTGGCAGCGCCAAGAACCTGTTCCCAACCGGCGGCGTCAACACCCGCCTGTCGAACTCCATCGTTTATAACTCCCCAGTGTTCTCCGGCTTCAGCGTCGATGCACTGTACGGCATGGGCGAACAAGCCGGCGACAACACCGCTGGCCGCCAGTTCGGCTTTGGCGTGAACTACACCAGCAAGGAACTGAATGTTCGCCTGGTGCACAACAACAAGAACAACGACACGGCTGCAGTGGGTGCCACTCCAGCCGTGCGTAAGGACAAAGCCAAGAACACCCTGTTGGCAGCCAACTACGATTTCGGCGTTGCCAAGGTCTACTTCGGCTACGAAAAGGACAAAGGCGCCGGCTCGGCACCACTGCCAGTGGCTAACGCCTACGGCCTGAAAGTTGCACCCAAGTCCTCCGCGGACAGCGCTGAATGGCTGCTGGGCGTAGGCGTGCCAATGGGCGGCGGCACCCTGGTTGCTTCTTACATCCATAAAGACGACAAGCAAAACGACCAGGACGCCAACCAGTTTGGCATCGGCTACCTGTACGCCCTGTCCAAGCGCACCACTGCCTACACCGCGATCGCCAAGATCAAGAACAAGAACGGCGCCGGTTACACCGTTGGCAACAACACTGAAGCGGGCACTGGCGACAAGGCATTCAACCTGGGCCTGCGTCACGCCTTCTAAGCAGTTTTTGTAGCAAGCAGTACCTCTCTCTCTCTCGAGGTGATTCATGATCTTTGGCGGGTCTTCGGACCCGCCCTTTTTTTATGCGCCTGCGGGGAGGGGAATGCGGATCGCGATGCGCGTGCCGCCGCCGCCGTCGACGTTCATGGTGCCGCGCAGTGCGGCGACACGTTCGCGCATGCCAAGCAGGCCAAGCGCGTCTGCCTTGGCCATGTCGCCGACAGCAATGCCGCGCCCATCATCCGAAATATTGATGAGCAGTTCCCGGCTGTCGCGCCGGACACGCACTTCGGCAGTGGCGGCTTCCGCATGGCGGGCGATATTGGTTAAAGACTCCTGCACCAGCCGATAGATGGCGGTGCTATAGCGCTCGTCAAGCACCAGGGTCTCTGGCCGCGCATCGAGCAGGCAGCTAATGCCGTGCCGTTTTTCGAACTCGCGCCGCAGCGATTCCAGTGCAAAGTACAAACCGCCTTCATCGAGCGCGCGGGGGCGCAAGTTGCCTGCAATGCGGCGCAGCGAACCAATGGCCGTCACGAGCAGGTTGTCCATGCTGGCCAGGCGCGCCTCGGCATCGGGCGAGCCCGGAGGCAGCTGCTTCAGGAGAGTGAGTTCGACGCGCAGGGTTGCCAGCAATTGCCCCAGGTCGTCGTGTAGTTCGCGCGAGATGTGGACGCGTTCATCCTCACGGATTTCCGCCAGCGCGGAATCTGTGGAGCGACGTCCCTGGACGCGGGTGCGGGGATTCTTCAAAGTTGGCCTCCTGGTGGCTGCAACCACCAGGACACCGTATTACAGCAAGCCGGTGGACGGCTTGATCTGGATCACATCTGCTTGAACAGATGGAGGAAGGAGCGGCTGACTTCCAGCTTATCGGGGCGGCCTTTGATCATAACCAGGTGGCGGCCGCGAATGTCGCGCGTTACGCCTTCGATGGCGTTCACATTGACGAGGGTCGCGCGGTGGATTTGCCAGAACAGGGAAGGGTCCAGCTCTTCGGCCAGGTCGCGCACCGGCTTGCGGATCAGCGCCTCGAATTTATCGGTCTGCACGCAGGTGTATTTTTCGTCCGAACGGAAGAACAGGATTTCCTCGACCGGGATCATGCGCAGGTCTGAACCGATGCTGGCCTGGATCCATTGCAGGTACTTCGGTTTTGGCGCTGCGATTTTCTCGGCAAGCTGGTTCAGGATCGCGGCCATGTCGGCGCCTTGAGCGGCGCTGGCTGCCGGCGAAGACAGGCGACCTTTCAGGCGCTCGACGGTGATCTTCAGCCGCTCCGGCTCCGGTGGTTTCAACACGTAGTCGACTGCGCCGCGTTCGAAGGCTTCCACGGCGTAGGCATCGTAAGCGGTGACGAAAACCACATTGCTCTTGTTGCCGATTTCGGCAGCTGCTTCCATGCCGGTCTTGCCCGGCATGCGGATATCGAGGAAGGTGAAATCAGGTTTCAGTTCGTCGACCAGTTCTACTGCTTCGTCGCCGTTCTTGGCTTCGCCGAGGATCTCCAGTTCCGGCCAGACTTGTTCCAGCCGCATGCGCAGTTGGTCGCGCATCAATCGCTCATCGTCGGCAATAATTGCTGTGGGCATAGTGCTCAATATGTGGAAATAAGAAGTATCAATTATTCAATGGATCGCAGCGTAAGGCAATCGCTTATTCCGAACGCGCCAACTGGTATGGCACCTCGATAATCGCGATCACGCCGCTCGGCTGGTTGGGCTCGATTTTCAGCGAAGCCTGGTCGCCGTGCAGCAGCTTAAGGCGTTCGCGGATATTGGTCAGGCCCAGGCCGGTGCCGGTGCTCGGCTTGGCGCCAAAGCCCAGGCCATCGTCGCTCACCGTCACGCGCAGCTTGCTGTGCGCCACTTCGGCGCGGACTCTCAGGTAGCCGCCCTCCGGCTTGCCTTCCAGGCCGTGCTTGATCGCGTTTTCGACCATCGACTGCAGCATCATTGGCGGGAAGGCGGCGGTGCGCAGTCCTTCCGGCACATCGAAGTCGATGGTGAGGCGCTCTTCCATGCGCATCTTCAGCAGGGCCAGGTAGGCCGCCACCATATCGGACTCGCTGCCGAGCGTGCTGGTCAGCTTGTTTTCACGCATTTGCGGCAGTACCGCGCGCAGGTATTTGATCAGGCTGCGCTGCATGGCTGAAGCGCGCGGCGGATCGGTCTCGATCAGATGCTCCACCGAAGCCAGGGTATTGAACAGGAAATGCGGTTCGACCTGGGCCTGCATCATTTGCATTTTGGCTTCGCTCAGTTGGCGCTGCATGGATTCGCGCTCGGCCGCGGCGTTTGCCACTTGCGCCTCGGCTTCTGCCTTCTTCTTGCCGCCAACCAGCGCTTTCATCGCGAACAGTGCTAGCAAGAGCAGGGTGATGAAGCTGGTGAACCAGGTCGACGCCTGCTTGTGGTAGCGCGAGACTTTTTCTTCGGCTGCACTATCGACAGCCTGCTCCAGTGCGTTTGACAGTTCTTCGCCGATCTGCGGCGGCAGTTCGATATGGACTTCTTCGCCAGGCATTGGCGCCACTGGAGCCGCCGGCGCCGCAGGAGGTTTAGCCCGACTGGCCTTCGGCGCCGGCGGGGCAGGGGGCGTTGGGATCGCGGCATCTGCCGGCTCGGCTGGCATCGCCGGCGCTGCTGCTTCGGCTGCCGCCGCTTCAACAGCATCCGCTGATTCATGTTCATTGGCCGCATCATCGCTGCTGGCTTCAGTGCTGGCTGGCTTCTTGATCTTCCCAGCGCGCGGATTGAAATGGATGCCACTGTCGTCAATCGTGATGTTTGGGTCCGCGTTACCTGATTTTGTACGCTTATGGGAGCGAATCACCATCTCTTCGTCGCGGGAGGGCGAGAACAGCTCATCCTGCAAGATCGATGCTGCGATCATCGACAGCGCCGCAAACAGGAAGAACTTCCACCAAGACAAGTGCGTAACCCAGCCGGTCGTCGCATCAAAGCCGCGGTGGAGCCAGGCCAGGATGGTTTTTGCTGTGTCTTGGGCTTTCGGAGTTGGAAACATGCGCGACTTTCTATTGAATATGGGGCAAGTGTAGATAACCTTGCGTAAAGCCGCCACCGATGTGCGACAGAATGCAGAAATACGGGAATAGAAGAAGGCCCTTGCGGACAGCCGGATCGTTTGCTATAGTTCTGTCCCTCGCAACGCAGCGCTGACAACTCAGCGAAGCGAAACGAGGAAAAGATGGGGTTGACGAGTTATACGAAACATTGCATAATCTCGCTTCTCTGCTGCAACGAACACAACGCTTCGTTAAATAAAAGCAGCGATCTTTAAAAATCAACAGTCGATAAGTGTGGGCGTTTGACGATATGCCCGGACCTTCGGGTCCGATGCTCAAAATATACGTTGTAACGCTCGCACAAAATTAAACGTAATCTCGAAAGAGATTTCGTCAGTATTTTGAGTGAGTGACCTGCCGCAGAAATGCGGCAAAAACAGAGATTGAACTGAAGAGTTTGATCCTGGCTCAGATTGAACGCTGGCGGCATGCTTTACACATGCAAGTCGAACGGCAGCGCGGGCTTCGGCCTGGCGGCGAGTGGCGAACGGGTGAGTAATATATCGGAACGTACCCAAGAGTGGGGGATAACGTAGCGAAAGTTACGCTAATACCGCATACGATCTAAGGATGAAAGCAGGGGATCGCAAGACCTTGTGCTCCTGGAGCGGCCGATATCTGATTAGCTAGTTGGTGAGGTAAAGGCTCACCAAGGCAACGATCAGTAGCTGGTCTGAGAGGACGACCAGCCACACTGGAACTGAGACACGGTCCAGACTCCTACGGGAGGCAGCAGTGGGGAATTTTGGACAATGGGGGCAACCCTGATCCAGCAATGCCGCGTGAGTGAAGAAGGCCTTCGGGTTGTAAAGCTCTTTTGTCAGGGAAGAAAAGGGTCTGGCTAATATCCAGATCTGCTGACGGTACCTGAAGAATAAGCACCGGCTAACTACGTGCCAGCAGCCGCGGTAATACGTAGGGTGCAAGCGTTAATCGGAATTACTGGGCGTAAAGCGTGCGCAGGCGGTTTCGTAAGTCTGTCGTGAAATCCCCGGGCTTAACCTGGGAATGGCGATGGAGACTGCGAGGCTAGAGTTTGGCAGAGGGGGGTAGAATTCCACGTGTAGCAGTGAAATGCGTAGAGATGTGGAGGAACACCGATGGCGAAGGCAGCCCCCTGGGTCAAAACTGACGCTCATGCACGAAAGCGTGGGGAGCAAACAGGATTAGATACCCTGGTAGTCCACGCCCTAAACGATGTCTACTAGTTGTTGGGTCTTAATTGACTTAGTAACGCAGCTAACGCGTGAAGTAGACCGCCTGGGGAGTACGGTCGCAAGATTAAAACTCAAAGGAATTGACGGGGACCCGCACAAGCGGTGGATGATGTGGATTAATTCGATGCAACGCGAAAAACCTTACCTACCCTTGACATGGCAGGAATCCTGGAGAGATCTGGGAGTGCTCGAAAGAGAGCCTGCACACAGGTGCTGCATGGCTGTCGTCAGCTCGTGTCGTGAGATGTTGGGTTAAGTCCCGCAACGAGCGCAACCCTTGTCATTAGTTGCTACGCAAGAGCACTCTAATGAGACTGCCGGTGACAAACCGGAGGAAGGTGGGGATGACGTCAAGTCCTCATGGCCCTTATGGGTAGGGCTTCACACGTCATACAATGGTACATACAGAGGGCCGCCAACCCGCGAGGGGGAGCTAATCCCAGAAAGTGTATCGTAGTCCGGATTGTAGTCTGCAACTCGACTACATGAAGTTGGAATCGCTAGTAATCGCGGATCAGCATGTCGCGGTGAATACGTTCCCGGGTCTTGTACACACCGCCCGTCACACCATGGGAGCGGGTTTTACCAGAAGTAGGTAGCTTAACCGCAAGGAGGGCGCTTACCACGGTAGGATTCGTGACTGGGGTGAAGTCGTAACAAGGTAGCCGTATCGGAAGGTGCGGCTGGATCACCTCCTTTCTAGAGTCGGCATCAGACTCAAACGTTCACACTTATCGACTGTTGTAATACGAAGAACAGCAATGTTGGGGCTGTAGCTCAGCTGGTTAGAGCACCGTGTTGATAACGCGGGGGTCGTTGGTTCGAGCCCAACCAGCCCTACCAAACCAATGGGGGATTAGCTCAGCTGGGAGAGCACCTGCTTTGCAAGCAGGGGGTCGTCGGTTCGATCCCGTCATCCTCCACCAAGTTTTCAAACGTAAGCGTAGCCGCTTAGGTTTGAACGCTTAAATGTTCATCGTTCTTTAACAATCTGGAAGAAGTAAAAGTTTTATTAAGCGATATCGAAAGATATTACTTAGGGTAGTAGTAAAACTCATCAAACACAGTAGTAAGTGCTTGTAACTGATAGCCGTCAAGGTTATAGGGACAAGTGAATAAGTGCACATGGCGGATGCCTTGGCGATTACAGGCGATGAAGGACGTAGAAGTCTGCGATAAGCTTCGGGGAGCTGACAAACAAGCTTTGATCCGAAGATTTCCGAATGGGGAAACCCGGCCTTATAGGTCATCACTCACTGAATACATAGGTGTGTGAAGCGAACGCGGCGAACTGAAACATCTAAGTAGCTGCAGGAAAAGAAATCAACCGAGATTCCCAAAGTAGTGGCGAGCGAAATGGGAAGAGCCTGTACGTGATAGTCGTTCTGATAGTGGAATCCTCTGGAAATAGGAGCCATAGCGGGTGATAGCCCCGTACACGAAATCAGAGCGGTGGTACTAAGCGTACGACAAGTAGGGCGGGACACGAGAAATCCTGTCTGAACATGGGGGGACCATCCTCCAAGGCTAAATACTCGTAATCGACCGATAGTGAACCAGTACCGTGAGGGAAAGGCGAAAAGAACCCCGGGAGGGGAGTGAAATAGATCCTGAAACCGTGTGCATACAAACAGTCGGAGCCTCGCAAGGGGTGACGGCGTACCTTTTGTATAATGGGTCAGCGACTTACATTCAGTGGCGAGGTTAACCAGATAGGGGAGCCGTAGAGAAATCGAGTCCGAACAGGGCGCCAGTCGCTGGGTGTAGACCCGAAACCAAGTGATCTATCCATGGCCAGGTTGAAGGTGCGGTAACACGCACTGGAGGACCGAACCCACTAATGTTGAAAAATTAGGGGATGAGCTGTGGATAGGGGTGAAAGGCTAAACAAACTTGGAAATAGCTGGTTCTCTCCGAAAACTATTTAGGTAGTGCCTCAAGTATCACCGACGGGGGTAGAGCACTGTTATGGCTAGGGGGTCATCGCGACTTACCAAACCATTGCAAACTCCGAATACCGTTGAGTGCGAGCTTGGGAGACAGACATCGGGTGCTAACGTCCGGTGTCAAGAGGGAAACAACCCAGACCGCCAGCTAAGGTCCCAAAGATTGGCTAAGTGGAAAACGAAGTGGGAAGGCTAAAACAGTCAGGATGTTGGCTTAGAAGCAGCCATCATTTAAAGAAAGCGTAATAGCTCACTGATCGAGTCGTCCTGCGCGGAAGATGTAACGGGGCTAAGCCAGTCACCGAAGCTGCGGATATCCGCAAGGATATGGTAGGAGAGCGTTCTGTAAGCCTGCGAAGGTGTCTTGTAAAGGATGCTGGAGGTATCAGAAGTGCGAATGCTGACATGAGTAGCGATAATGCGGGTGAAAAGCCCGCACGCCGTAAGCCCAAGGTTTCCTGTTCAACGTTCATCGGAGCAGGGTGAGTCGGCCCCTAAGGCGAGGCAGAGATGCGTAGCTGATGGGAAGCAGGTTAATATTCCTGCACCGTCGTATGATGCGATGGGGGGACGGATCGCGGAAGGTTGTCTGCCTGTTGGAATAGGCAGTTCCTGGTTCATAGAAGGCGCTTAGGCAAATCCGGGCGCGTAATTCAAGGGACTGGGACGAGCGAACTTGTTCGCGAAGCAATCGGAAGTGGTTCCAAGAAAAGCCTCTAAGCTTCAGTCATACGAGACCGTACCGCAAACCGACACAGGTGGGCGAGATGAGTATTCTAAGGCGCTTGAGAGAACTCGGGAGAAGGAACTCGGCAAATTGGTACCGTAACTTCGGGATAAGGTACGCCTCGGTAGCTTGACCACTTTACTGTGGAAGGGCGAAAAGGTTGCAATAAACTGGTGGCTGCGACTGTTTAATAAAAACACAGCACTCTGCAAACACGAAAGTGGACGTATAGGGTGTGACGCCTGCCCGGTGCTGGAAGATTAAATGATGGGGTGCAAGCTCTTGATTGAAGTCCCAGTAAACGGCGGCCGTAACTATAACGGTCCTAAGGTAGCGAAATTCCTTGTCGGGTAAGTTCCGACCTGCACGAATGGCGTAACGATGGCCACACTGTCTCCTCCCGAGACTCAGCGAAGTTGAAGTGTTTGTGATGATGCAATCTACCCGCGGCTAGACGGAAAGACCCCATGAACCTTTACTGTAGCTTTGCATTGGACTTTGAACCAATCTGTGTAGGATAGGTGGGAGGCTTTGAAGTAGGGACGCCAGTTCCTATGGAGCCATCCTTGAAATACCACCCTGGTTTGTTTGAGGTTCTAACCTTGGTCCGTGATCCGGATCGGGGACAGTGCATGGTAGGCAGTTTGACTGGGGCGGTCTCCTCCCAAACGGTAACGGAGGAGTTCGAAGGTACGCTAGGTACGGTCGGACATCGTGCTAATAGTGCAATGGCATAAGCGTGCTTAACTGCGAGACCGACAAGTCGAGCAGGTACGAAAGTAGGACATAGTGATCCGGTGGTTCTGTATGGAAGGGCCATCGCTCAACGGATAAAAGGTACTCTGGGGATAACAGGCTGATTCCTCCCAAGAGTTCATATCGACGGGGGAGTTTGGCACCTCGATGTCGGCTCATCACATCCTGGGGCTGTAGCCGGTCCCAAGGGTATGGCTGTTCGCCATTTAAAGTGGTACGTGAGCTGGGTTTAAAACGTCGTGAGACAGTTTGGTCCCTATCTGCCGTGGGCGTTGGAAATTTGAAGGGGGCTGCTCCTAGTACGAGAGGACCGGAGTGGACGAACCTCTGGTGTACCGGTTGTCACGCCAGTGGCATTGCCGGGTAGCTAAGTTCGGAAGAGATAACCGCTGAAAGCATCTAAGCGGGAAACTTGCCTTAAGATGAGATTTCCCGGAGCCTTGAGCTCCTTGAAGGGTCGTTCGAGACCAGGACGTTGATAGGTCAGGTGTGGAAGTGCAGTAATGCATTAAGCTAACTGATACTAATTGCCCGTACGGCTTGTCCCTATAACCTTGACGGTTATGTAGCATTTACACAGTGTTTGAGAACCCTACCCCCACTTTACTTCTTCCACGATTGTTGACAAGTCATGCCTGATGACCATAGCAAGTCGGTCCCACCCCTTCCCATCCCGAACAGGACCGTGAAACGACTCTGCGCCGATGATAGTGCTGCAACCAGTGTGAAAGTAGGTTATCGTCAGGCTCTTATACCGAAGGCCCGCTAAGCATAAGCTAGCGGGCCTTTTTGCTTTCCGAGCAGGAAAATCAGCTACATCGCCTTGAACAAGTGTACGAACGCACGGCTGACCGGCAGTTCCTTCGCTTGCCCTTTCATGCGTACGAACAGGCGGCTGGCCTCGTCGCGCCGAGTGCCTTCCACGAAAGCCAGGTTAATCAGGGTGGAGCGGTGGACTTGCCAGAACTGGTCCGGATCGAGCTGTGATGCGAGGTCGGTGATGGTGGTGCGGATCAGGTGCTCGCCGGCGGCGGTGGTGACCACCGTGTACTTGTCGTCGGCATGGAAGAACATGATGTCGTCGACCGCCACCTGCGATGTCAGTTCGCCGCGCGCCGCGCGGATGTAGCGCAGGCGCGGTTGCTGGGGCGGCGCCATCAGGCGTGCCAGAGCATCGGCCAGGCGCGCGTCGGGTTGCACGGAGGCGCGCGCCGCCTTGATCCGCTCTAGCGTACGTGCCAGCCTTTCGTTCTTGAGCGGCTTGAGAACATAGTCCAGTGCCGCGTGATCAAACGCCTCGACCGCGTATTCATCATAAGCGGTCACGAACACCACGCGCGTTGGTCCTTCGATTCCCTGAGCCACCTCGAGTCCGGTCATGCCCGGCATCTGTATATCCAGAAATGCCAGGTCGGGCGCGAGCGCAGCGATACGTTCGGCGGCTTCAATGCCATTGCGCGCGACATGCACGATCTCGAGCTCGGGCCATAGCAATGCCAACTGGCTGCACAAGTACTGCGCCAGGTGCGGCTCGTCATCGGCGATCAAGGCGCGCCATGGCAATTGCGTATCCAGTTTAGAAGTCATGGCGGCATTGTAGCCATTCGTCGGCTCGATTGTCGATTCGTCGCTTGGTGCGTGGCGTCGCGTGCGGGTTCTGGAATCCTTCTTTCATCTCAACCAACGAAGAAGGAATGCAATGCCAAAAAATATCGTCCTGATGTCCGCCTTGCTTTGGGCGGTGCCCGCTTTCGCGACCGACAAGGTCATGCCGATTGAACCGCCGATGGTCACCATCAAGGCCGGCGAGTTCATGATGGGAAGCGATCGCAAGGCCAACTCGCAGCCGGTGCATGCGGTGGCCATCAAGTCGTTCAGGTTGGGGAAGTATGAAGTCACTGCCGCTGAATTCCAGCGTTTTGTCGAGGCCACCAATTACCGCATCCCGCGCATGTGCACACAAATGGCGTCGAGGAGCTGGTTTCTCAGCATTCCGGGAGAATATCCTGTGGCCACCACGCTGCAGTCGATGAGCAAGTTCGAACCGGCAACCTGCATTGGCTGGAACGGCGCCGACGCCTATGTCAAATGGCTGGCCAAGGAAACCGGCAAGAAGTATCGCTTGCCGACCGAGGCTGAATGGGAATACGCGCATCGCGCCGGCAGCACCCAGCGCTACTTCTTTGGCAACGACGAAGCCCAGGCGTGCCGCTATGGCAATCTGGGCGACCGCTCGGCCGAGGCGGCGATCCGGCGCGACTTCGGGCTGGAGTCAATGAACCACGTCGGCGTCATTCCGTGCGACGACAAAGCCGAGTACGCCAGTATCGTCGGCATGTACGAACCGAATGCTTTCGGGCTGTACGATACGCTTGGAAATGTCGCCGAATTCCTGCAAGACTGCGAACACGATGACTATAACGGTGCGCCGAAGGATGGCAGTGCCTGGGTGAGCGGAGCCTGCAAGGCGCGCGGACTGCGCGGCGGCACCTGGCACTGGCGCGGTTTCCACGCCTCGATGCGCGGCTTCACGGCGCCTGATTTCATCGGTGGCTTAGAGGGCTTCCGCATCGCCGAAGACTTGGGAGGGGTGCAGGCTCCCAGCGATAAGCCAAGCGCATTCGAAGTGGAGCTGGCGCAGGCACAGCGCATCGAGCGCGAACGGCGCAGCGCTCTTGCGGAAATCACGCCGCCCAGGAACTGAGCCGTTACACTGTCGCCCCATGACGATCATACAAACCCTGAAATATACGCTGCGCACCTTCCTGGTCCTGAAGAAGGAGCGCGTCGATCCGTGGTGGGCGCGGTTGCTGGTGGGGAGCGTCCTGGGGCTCAGCGTTGCAATGGCATTGATGGGGCTGTCGGTCTTCTTGATGGGCAGCGATGCCCAGGGCTGGATGGCCTCGTCGTTACGCACCAATCTGCTGCTCGGACTGTGTGCGGCATGCACAATGATGTTCATGCTGCGCGGCTTCGAACTGTTGCTGCCAGGCGCGAAGCTCGACGCGCTGTCGGCCCGGCCGGACTGGCGCGCGGCAGCAGTCGTGAGTGTGCTGTTGATCGCAGGCATGGCAGTGGGCGTGCGCCTGGGCTACGTGCTATTGGGGTATCCATACAGTCTCAACCTTTGGAACAAGTTGTCTGGTGTCCCCTTGGTCCAGCTCAAGTTCTTGATCTTTGCGCTTTTCATTGTGGCAGCGAACTGGATCTGGTGGCTGCTGCGGGCGAAGGAGAATGCGTTGGCGCAGCAGGCGGCCGAATCGCAATTGCGCATGTTGCAGGCGCAGATCGAGCCGCACTTCCTGTTCAATACCCTGGCCAATGTACAAAGCCTGATTGCCATCGATGCGCCGCGCGCGCAGTTGATGCTTGAATCGTTTACCGACTATCTGCGCGCCAGCCTCGGCCAGATGCGGGCGAGCGACAGCACGCTGGACGTCGAGCTGGAGACTGCACACAATTATCTGCAATTGATGCAGATCCGGATGGGAGACCGGTTGCGCTTCTCGATCGACGTGAGCGAACAAGCGCGCAAGGCGGTGCTGCCGCCGCTGCTGCTGCAGCCGCTGGTGGAGAACGCCGTGCACCACGGGCTCGAGCCGAAGCTGGAGGGTGGCACGGTGCGCCTGTTTGCCGACGTCAAGGACGGGCAACTGAATATTCGAATCGACGACGATGGGCTTGGATTACATCATTCGCGGCGTCCGGCGCGACTGGGCAGCGGTGTTGCCCTGGCGAATATCCGGGCGCGTTTGCACACCCGCTACGGCGCACAAGCCTCGCTGGAGTTGGCCGCGCTGGAAGAGGGAACACGGTCATCGCTTACCTTGCCTTACTCCGGCAGCCAGGCGTTTAAACAAGATAGCGCTGAAACCGCTGTGAAAGCGGGCTATGGTCAGGCTCTTATTGGAAAATCCCGCTAGCCATGTGCCAGCGGGACTTTGTTGTGGAAAAGCATCAAAGTTTTCATTTATATTATGTTGCTTAATGGAAAATTCATATAATTTTCATTTTCCACCTAGCAGAAACATAATATGGCGTTGAAGTTCCGGTACGTAGCACTCCTGGCTTGTCTGCACTTCCCCGTGCATTTTGCACATGCGCAGGCATTTTCCCGCACCCCTAATGAAGAGTACGCAAAAGGCAATTACGCGCGCGCTTTCCGAGGGTTTTTTGAGCAAGCCACACGCAGCAATGACCCGAACGTACAGTTCAACTTGGGCATGATGTACGAGCGCGGACAGGGTACCGACCAGAACGATGTCGAGGCTGTGAAGTGGTACTCGCGCGCTGTCGACCAGGGCAGCGTACCTGCGATGCGCCAACTGGCTGGCCTGATGGCCGCTGGCCGCAGCATCAAGCAGGACGGCGCCGGTGCACTGGCCTTGCTGCGCAAGGCGATCGAACAGAATGATGTTGCAGCGATCGAGCAGGTGGCAGGCATGTATTTCGAAGGCCGGGGAGTCCCAGCCGACCAGGCGCAGGCAAAGCAGTGGTACCAGAAGGCAGCCGCCGCCGGCAGCAAGAGTGCACAGGAGGCGCTGGACCTGATCGCAGCAATGGAGCGCCAGGCGGCCGGTCCTCTTGCGCCAATCCGCAAGCGCGCCGTGACCGGAGATGCCAACGCCCAGTACGACCTTGCAGTGGCCTATCACACCGGTAATACGGTGCCAAAGGACCCTGCCCAGGCGCTGGAGTGGTACCTGAAAGCTGCCGCGCAGGGACATGCGATGGCGCAGTTCTACGCGGGGCTGCTGTATTCCAATGGCGACGGCGTTGCGCAGGACCTGGCGCAGGCCCGCGCATGGTTCAGCAAAGCTGCTGCACAGGACAACAAGGATGCCGCCACCAACCTCGCCGTCATGCTCGACCTGGGCAAGGGCGGCCCGGTCGACCTGGCGCAAGCCGCGGTGGTCTACCAGCAGGCGGCAAAGCTGGGAAGCGCGCAAGCGCAAGTCAGGCTGGCTGGCATGTACTGGATGGGGCAAGGCGTGAAAAAGGACTACATCCAGGCCGCAACCTATTATCGCCAGGCAGCGGAGCAGGGGGAAATTACTGCTATCCGCAAGCTGGTCTACCTGCTCGAGAATGGCGTCGGCACAGCCCGTAACGTCGACGAGTCGAAGAAGTGGGCCGCCAAGCTGGAACAACTGGGCGGCAGCAACTGACATGAAAAGCCCGCCAGGCGTTTGCTGGCGGGCTTTTTAGTTTAAGGGCTGACGTTCATGCGTTGCGTGTGCGTCCAATTGTGGTCATAGGCGCTGACTGCCGATGCAAAGGTGCGGTAGGTCTGTCCTTCGCCTGGCCACGGGTTCATGATGTAGATGTAGTTGGTTCCGTTGTAGGTTTCGTAACCGCGTCCCACCATGATATGCCCCCCGCCATTGGTCCAGCCGTAGCGGATCACGAAGGGGCGGTTGCCATTGATCTCATTCACCACCGAATTCCACGACAGGTAGTTGTTGATCGCCGTGTTTGGCACGCCCCAGTTGTACAGGATGTTCTGCACGCTGCCGGACGTGCCGTACATATTGTTCGGCCGGTTGGCGTAGCTGTTCCAGTTGAAGGTGCTGTTGCCGCAGGCGTAGTTGATGCCGTAAGCCCAGTTCACGATCTGGCATTGGCTGGGTGTGCGGCTGTAGTAGTTCAGGACCGCTTTGCTGGAGCCTGCCCAGCACCACTGGCTGTGTTCCTGCGTCACCAGCGGGACGTTCAAGGTACGCCATTGCGCGAAGGCTGAGGGCAGGGCAAGCACCAGCGCTGCACCGGCCACGATTTTTGCGATTTTCATAGTCGGTCCTCCTTAGCGAAATGCTTCAATGTTGGCTTTGACGGCGGCGCGCAATGGCTCCAGCAATTCCGTGCCGTCGACCAGCTGGTTGCCGTTCTTCTGAAGCAGCAGCGATTCGCGAGCCGAGTGCAGCGGCGCGAACTTGGCGTGGTCCACTTCCAGCAGGTCGGCGCGGGCCTGGTAGATGCGGATGAAGCGCAGGTTGGAACGCGCGCTGTTGCCGTGAACCGCCATCGCAGCATCCACGTCTTTTGCGAGGATGGAGGCGCCATAGGCGACGGTTTCATAACGGCCGTTCACACGCTGGACAGTCGCCAGTCCGATGGGCTTCCCGTGCAGGGAAATGACGAAGCGCCATTCGCCGGTAGGCTTGGCTAGGGATGCCAGGTCGCCGCGCGCCAGCAGGTCTTTCGGGTCGACGGTGTAGACCTCGAAACCGTGGCCGACCGTGGCTTGCTTCAAGTCGCCCACGTCCGTGATATCGAGCGGGAAGTCGACCGGTGCGCTGCCGGGGCGAATCGCCTGCTGGTGCTCGGCGAATTGTACGAGTCCGCGTTTGGCGGCCTGCAATGCCGCGCCGTTGTCTGCTTTTGCCAGGAACGGGGCGGCCAACATCGCTGCGCAGGCAATGCGCAGCCAGAGTCGATGCGTATGCATGTGACTACTCCTCTGAAGGTTGATCAGATGTTCTTGAGGTGCGAGGTGATTGCCCCCTCTGTGCTGGACCTGAGAGTTTCACAGGCGTTGGCGGCCTGCTTGCTCCTTCGGTGCGCCGGCGCTTACCCTTGCCGGCGGCTCTTCAGAGTTGTGAAAACACGCGACCGGTCCTTTGGCCTGAGAGATTCCGGGGGCGGCTTGCTCCTTCGGCGTTGTCCATGGGTGGGACAAACTCTCCCGATCGCGCGACCGGAATGCTCCGGCAGCGAAATCAGGATATCCCAGGGATTTATTCGATTTCAATCGTTTTCCGATACACGTTGCGTTTTCGCCAAGAAGGACTTTCCTGTTATTCTATTGACACTCGCCTGGGAAATTGGTAACGTTTCCAAAAATAAGCGGCACACAGAGGAGACGGGATGTTTAAGCAGTTATTTGCTTGTGCAATGGCGTTCGGCGCCACCTCCGCGCAGGCTGCCGGGCCAAGCGCAGAAGTGATCCATTGGTGGACGTCAGGCGGTGAATCCGCTGCCGTCAAGCAGCTCGCAAGTGCCTATCGTGCCGCCGGCGGCACATGGATCGATACGGCGATTGCCGGTGGCGAGCAGGCTCGCGCGGTGACCCTCAATCGCATGGTTGGCGGCAAGGCGCCTGCTGCAGCGCAGTTCAATATTTCCAAGCAGTTCCTCGATATAGTGGACCAGGACATGCTGGTGCAACTGGATGATGTCGCACGCCAGGAGCGCTGGGAATCCACGCTGCCGGAACCGATCGTCAACACCATCCGCATCGATGGCCATTACTACGCGATGCCGATGAACATCCACATGCAGACCTGGATCTGGTATTCCAGGGCCGCCTTCAAAAAGGCCGGCATCGCAAAAGAACCTGCAACCGTCGACGAACTTTTTGCCGCGCTGGATAGACTCAAGGCCGCGGGCCTGGTGCCGCTGGCGCATGGCGGGCAGGCGTGGCAGGAGCACATTCTGTTCGCATCGCTGCTGGCAAACATGGGAGGGCGCCAGCTCTACCTGCAAGTGATGCGCGATCGCGACCAGCGTGCGATCAATTCCGAACCGGTGCGCAAAGTGCTGCTGGCCTTCAAGCGCCTGCAATCCTATGTCGATCCCGCGTCACCGGGCCGCAACTGGAATGACGCGACCGCAATGCTGGTTAGCGGCAAGGCGGGCATGCAGATCATGGGGGATTGGGCCAAGGGCGAATTCAGCAATGCAAAAATGGCGCCCGGCGTCGATTACGGCTGCATCGCGGGCCTTGGCGCGAATTCGCCGTACCTGATCCAGGGCGACGCTTTCGTCTTTCCTCGTTCGGAGCAGGCGGTAGTGCAGCAGGCACAGAAGCTGATGACCAAAGTGCTGCTGGCGCCTGCGACACAGGTGAGCTTCAACAAACTCAAAGGCTCGGTGCCTCCGCGTGTGGATGCCGATACCAGCCAGCTCGACGCCTGCGCCCGCGCGGGCGCCGCCATCATGCGCGACCGCAATCGACAGGTCGGGGCGCCCGAAATCTACCTGACTCCCGACCAGAACGGTGCAGTCCAGGACGCGCTGACCGCGTACTGGAACACATCGATGACGGTTGACAAGGCGCAGAAGGCGCTTGCTGCGGCGCTGAGGAACTGAGCGGTGCGTCGAGCCATGTCTTATGCGGCGCTGTTGCCGATGTTGCTGACGGTATGCGTGGGCTACCTCGGCTCCTTCGCCTGGACGTTCTACGTATCCCTCACCAGTTCGCGCAGCATCGCGACCAGCAAGCTGGTTGGCATGGCGCAGTATGAGCGCCTGTTCGACAATGAGCGCTGGCTGCTGTCGCTGCACAACCTGGCGTTGTTTGGCGTGCTGTTCGTGCTGGCCTGCATGGTGATCGGCTTTCTGCTGGCTGCCGCGATCGATCGGCAGGTTGCCGGCGAGGGTGCACTGCGCACCCTGTTCCTGTACCCGTATGCGATGTCATTTGTCGCGACGGGGCTGGTGTGGCAGTGGATCCTGACGCCCGGCGGCATGCCGGGCGTTGAGATTGACTGGCTGGTGGACCAGGACATGGTGCTCTATACGGTGGTGCTGGCGTCGGTGTGGCAGGCATCAGGTTTCGTCATGGCGCTGATGCTGGCCGGCCTGCGCAGCGTTGATCCGGAAATATGGAAGGCTGCGCGACTGGACGGCATTCCGGCCTGGCGCGTCTATGTTTCCATTATTCTGCCGATGCTGGCGCCAACCCTGGCGACCGTTTTCATCCTGCTGGCGACCATGGTGGTGAAGTTATACGACGCCGTCGTGTCGATGACCCAGGGCGGCCCGGGTACGGCCAGCGAAGTGCCGGCGAAATTCATCATGGATCACCTGTTCCTGCGCGCGAATATCGGCCTGGCCTCGGCCGGCGCGGTGGTGTTGCTCCTGACGGTGCTGGCCCTGCTGGCGCCATGGGCTTATGCCCGCAGCAGGAGAGGTAGGGCATGAAGGCGGCGCGTATCGGGCTTTACGCCTTCCTGGCCAGCGCGGCGCTGTTCTTCCTGCTGCCGCTGTACGTGATGCTGGCGACTTCGCTGAAATCGATGGACGAGATCCGGCTGGGGAATATTTTCGCCTTGCCGCTGGCGCCCACACTGGACGCCTGGCGGGCTGCCTGGAGCGAGGCATGCACCGGCGCGGCTTGCGAGGGTGTGCAGGGCGGGTTCTGGAATTCGGTGCGTATCGCCGTGCCAAGCACGATGCTGCCGATTGCGCTGGGAGCGCTGAATGGTTATGCCTTGTCTTTCTGGCGGCCGCGCGGCGCGAATCTGTTGTTCGGCATCCTGTTGCTGGGAGCCTTTGTACCGGTACAAGTGATGATCTATCCGCTGGTGCGCATGATGGCCGGCCTGGGTGTCTTTGGTTCGTTGCCGGCCATTGTGATCGTGCACCTGGTGTTCGGCATGCCGGTGCTGACGCTGCTGTTCCGCAATTACTACGCGGCGCTGCCGCAGGAGCTGTTCCATGCCGCGCGTATCGATGGCGGCGGTTTCTGGCGCATCTTCTGGCACGTGATGCTGCCCTTGTCGGTACCTATGCTGGTAGTGGCGGCGATCATGCAGCTTACCGGCGTATGGAACGACTATATCCTGGGCCTGGTTTTTGCCGGGCGCGACAACTTGCCAATGACGGTGCAGTTGAACAATGTGATCAATACGACGACAGGCACGCGTCTTTACAACGTCAATATGGCGGCCACGATCCTGACGGCACTGGTGCCCTTGACGATTTATTTCCTGTCGGGCCGCTGGTTCGTGCGCGGCATCGCTGCCGGCGCTGTGAAAGGTTGAACGGATGTCGAACGTAAGTCTTAAAAAGCTGGACATTAGCCTTGGCGGCAACGCCATTATCCGGGGCCTGGATCTGGAGGTGGAGGAGGGCGAATTCCTGGTCCTGCTCGGGCCCTCCGGTTGCGGCAAGTCGACCTTGTTGCACAGCATTGCGGGGCTGACGGAAGCCAGCGGTGGCACGATCGAGATCGGCGGCAAGGACATGTCGCGCACGGATCCGAGCGATCGCGGGATCGGCATGGTATTCCAGTCCTACGCCCTGTATCCGACCATGACGGTCGAAAAGAACATGTCGTTCGGCCTGCGCATTGCGGGTGTGGCGAAGGAGGAAATCAGGCGCCGCGTTGACCGCGCGGCAGCCATGCTGCACCTGGGCGACCTGCTTGGCCGTAAACCGGCGGCACTTTCGGGAGGGCAGCGGCAACGAGTGGCGATTGGCCGCGCGCTGGTGCGCGAGGCCAGCGTTTACCTGTTCGACGAGCCGCTCTCCAACCTCGATGCGAAGCTGCGTACCGATTTGCGGCGCGAGCTGAAGCTGCTGCACCAGCAACTGGGCGCCACCATGATCTACGTGACGCACGACCAGGTGGAAGCCATGACGCTGGCCAGCCGCATTGCCGTCATGCGGGCGGGGCAGATCCAGCAGGTCGGCACGCCGGGCCATGTGTACGAGCGGCCGGCAAACCTCTTCGTCGCCGGCTTCCTCGGTGCGCCCGCCATGAACTTCATTGAAGGCGAAGTCGATGCCTCCGGCACGTTTGCGGGCGGCAGCCTGCGCTTGGCGATGGACGAGCATGCCGGGACTGGCGATGGGCGCAAGGCTGTATTGGGCGTCCGTCCGGAACATATTTCCCTGGTGCTGGCCGGCCCGATGCAGGGGCGCGTCACGCTGGTCGAGCCGATGGGAAGCCATCGCGTAGTATGGCTCGATTGCGGCGGCAAGCTGCTCTCCTGCATCTTGCAGGGCAGCCGCCCGATTGCGCCGGATGACATGGTCGCATTCGAGATTGATGCACAACGCGCTTCGCTGTTCGATCCGGATAGCGGCAGTCGCTTTGATTTGGCGGGCGCTTCAAGTATGCTCGCGATGACGTTATAAGAAGAAAAGGATTCCAGTGGCCACTATCAAAGACGTAGCCCGCCTTGCGGGTGTAGGACTGGGCACCGCCTCCCGTGTAGTCAGCGGCAAAGGTTCGGTGTCCCCAGCCACGCTTGAAAAGGTGAAGAAGGCGATTGACGAACTGGGATTCCGGCCGTCGCATGCGGCGCGCACGCTGCTGACCGGCACCAGCCAGATGATCGGTGTGTATATCCCGGTCCTGAGCGGCACCTTCTACACGCCGATCCTGCAGATCATCGATACCGAACTGCGGGCGGCCGGCCTGCACATGGTGGTGGCTTTCGGCGTCGGCCTGGGCGACGAACGCAAACAGGCCAAGGACGGCATCCAGTTCCTGATGGAGCGTGGCTGCGATGGCCTGATCGTGATGACCAGCGCCTTGCAGGACGAAGATATCGAGGCGCTGGGTACGCAGCAGGGCCGGATCGTGGTGCTGAACCACAGCCTGGCCAGCATTCCCGACCAGTGCTTCACCGTGGACCACAAACTTGGCGGCCGGCTCGCGGCACGCGCGCTTCTGGACCACAAGCACCGCGATATCGCCGTGGTGGCCGGACCGTCGCGCCTGGCCGACAACGTGGAGCGGATCGATGGCTTCATGGAGGAACTGCAGGACGGCGGCATCGACACCAGCCGCATGTGGGTCGCCGAGAGCGACTTTTCGCCGGCTGGCGGCTGGGCGGCGGCCAAGGAGCTGGTGGAGTCGGGGCACCGCTGCACAGCCCTGTTCTGCGCCAACGATGAAATGGCGGTCGGAGCGCTGTCCTATTTCCAGGAGGCGGGCATCCGCGTTCCGGTCGACCTGTCCGTCATTGCTTACGACGATACGCCAAGCGCGGAGTTTTCTGCGCCACGCCTGACTACCGTCCACATGCCATGGCGCGAAATGACCATGAATGGCCTGAGCGCCTTGCTCAACCGCTGTTACGACTTGCGGCGCACGGTTACGCGCAGCTTCCCCGTGACGGTAACGCTGCGTGCGTCCCTGGCCAAGGCGGCAAGCGCCAAGCGCCAGGCCGCTGCATGAACTGAACCAGTAGAAGGGCGCGTGCGCCCTTTTTTTTCGACTAGATATGGAAACCTTTCCAATTCCTGTACACTATTGAACATGACTACTCCAGACCAGATTGAACCAGGCGCCCCGGCGCGCAGCGACTTCGCCCGCGATTTTCTTTGGGGCTGCGCCACCTCGTCATACCAGATCGAGGGGGCCGGCAGGGAAGATGGTCGGGCCGAATCAATCTGGGACCGCTTTGCCGCCACGCCCGGCAAGGTGCGCGACGGCTCCAGCGGCCTGGTGGCCTGCGATCACTATCACCGCTGGCCGGAGGATCTGGACATCGCCCGCGACATGGGCTTGAACGCCTACCGCTTTTCGATTGCCTGGCCGCGCATCGTCTCCGGTTTGGGCGAGGAACCCAACCGGAAGGGACTGGACTTCTATTCGCGCCTGGTGGACGGCATGCTGGAACGCGGCCTCCAGCCCTGGGCCACCCTCTACCACTGGGACTTGCCGCAGTACTTGCAGGACCGTGGGGGCTGGGCCGAACGCGACACGGTGCGGCGCTACCTCGAGTTCGTGGACGCTGTAACGCGCCGCCTGGGCGACCGCGTGCAGCACTGGATTACGCACAACGAGCCCTGGTGCACCGCCATCCTGGGCAATTTCGAAGGCCTGCATGCGCCAGGGGTGACTGATTTCGGCACCGCGCTGCAGGTTTGCCACCACGTGCTGCTTTCGCATGGCAAGGCGGTACCCTTGATCCGCGAAAACGTGCCTGGGGCACGCGTAGGCATCTCCCTCAGCCTGCATCCGCTGCGCGCCGCCAGCTCCAGCGAAGAAGATCGCGCGGCATGCGAACGCCACGATGGCCTGCGTTACCGCTGGTTCCTCGACCCACTGCATGGCCGCGGCTACCCGGCGGCAGCGCTGGAGCGGTTTGGGGTGGCGGCACCGATGGTGCACGAGGGCGATATGGAGGCGATCGCGGTGGCGACCGACTTCATGGGCGTGAACTACTATTTTCCGGAAACGGTTGCCGACGCGCCCGGCCACGAGCCGCTGGATGCGCGCGTGCTGCCGCCTCCAGCCGGTGCGGAGACCACTGCGATGGGCTGGGAAGTGGCGCCGGAAGGTATGAGCGAGCTGCTTGGCCGCATCCATGCCGATTACGCGCCGAAGGAGTTGTACATCACCGAGAATGGCTCCTGTTATGACGACGAAGTGCTGGCCGATGGCAGCGTGGCCGACTTTGGCCGCCGCCGTTACCTGGCGCGCCACCTGGGCGCCATGAAGGATGCGATAGCGGCCGGAGTGCCGGTGAAGGGCTATTTTGCCTGGAGCCTGGTTGACAATTTTGAGTGGGCTGAAGGCTACCTGCGCCGTTTCGGCCTGGTCCACATCGATTACACAACACAAGAACGAAAGCTGAAGGAAAGCGGCAAGTGGTATCGCGCCTTCCTGCAACAGCCATAAAAGGAGGCAGGATGAAGCAGGTTTCAATGCTGGTCGCGGCGCTTGCAATGGCGCTACCGGCAGCGGCTGCGCCGCTGGCCGACTGGCCGCACGCAAGCAGCGCAATCAAGCGCGACCCGGCGCTTGAGAAGCGCGTCGCCGATATTGTCGGCAAGATGACGCTGGAGCAAAAGATCGGGCAAATGACACAGTCCGAAATCAAGGCCACCACGCCGGATGACGTGCGGCGCTACTACCTCGGCTCGGTGCTCAATGGCGGCGGTAGCTGGCCCAATGGGAACAAGCGTGCCAAGGCGGCTGAGTGGCTGGACCTGGCGCAGAAATACCATGACGCATCGATGGCCACCGACATGGCAGTCAAGGTGCCGGTAGTGTGGGGCATCGATGCAATGCACGGCAATAGCAATGTGTTCGGCGCTACCTTGTATCCGCACAATATCGGCCTCGGTGCGGCGCATGATCCCGGGCTCGCCTACGAGATCGGCGCGGCTACGGGCAAGGCCGTGCGCGCAACCGGCATCGCCTGGGTCTTCGGCCCGACTGTCGCGGTAGTGCGCGACGACCGCTGGGGGCGTACCTATGAAAGCTTTTCGGAAGATGGCAGGCTGGTGGCGCAATATGCCGGGCAATACGTGAAAGGCCTGCAGGGGCGATTCAGGTCCGATGCCAACGTGCTGGCCAGCGCCAAGCATTTTGTCGGCGACGGCGGCACCGACCAGGGCAAGGATCGCGGCAATACCAAGGTATCGCCGGCGGACATGGTCAATATCCACGGTGCAGGCTATGGGCCGGCACTGGCGGAAGGGGCGCAGACAGTCATGGCCTCGTTCAATAGCTGGAACGGGGTGAAAATGCACGGCAGCCGCGAGATGCTGACCGATGTGCTGAAGACCAGGATGGGCTTTGACGGATTCGTTGTAAGCGACTGGAACGGCATCGCCGAAGTGCCAGGCTGCCGTAACGATAGCTGTCCGCAGGCGATCAATGCCGGCATCGACATGATCATGGTGCCGGACGACTGGAAAGCCTTCATTGCCAACACCATCGCACAGGTGAAGGCGGGAGAGATACAGATGTCCCGCATTGACGATGCCGTGACACGCATCCTGCGCGTCAAGCTGCGTGCGGGCCTGTTCGGAAAGAGTCCTTCGCAGAACGCCCATGCCGGCCTGGACGCTGCCCTGCAGGACCGGGAGCTGGCACGCCGCGCCGTGCGGGAGACGCTGGTGCTGCTGAAGAACGAAGGACCGGCGCTGCCGCTGGCGCGCGGCAAGAAGATCCTGGTGGTCGGAAAGAGCGCCGACAATATCGCGAACCAGGCCGGCGGCTGGTCGTTGACCTGGCAGGGGACCGATAATACCAATGCCGATTTCCCGAATGCCGATAGCATCCTGGCCGGCATCCGCGCAGCGGCGGGAGAGGGCAACGTGGATTTCAGCGTGGATGCGCAAGGCGTCGACCTGTCGCGCTTCGATGCAGTGATCGCGGTCGTCGGTGAGCGCCCGTACGCGGAAGGCGATGGCGACATCGGACCGTCGGGCACGTTGCGCCACAGCAGCCGGTATCCGGAAGACCTTGCGGTCCTGGAAGCGGTGGCGGGCAGGGGCAAGCCGGTGATTACCGTATTTGTTGCCGGCCGCCCGCTGTTCGTGAACGACCTGCTCAACCTTTCCGATACCTTTATCGCGGCATGGCTGCCGGGTACCGAAGGCAAGGGCGTGTCCGATTTGCTGGTGGCTGGCCCGCGCAGCTATGACTTCCGTGGCAGGCTATCCTTTTCCTGGCCCGGAGCGGCATGCCAGACGCCGTTGAACTTTGGCCAGGCCGGCTATGCGTCGCTGTTCGCATTGAACTACGGCTTGCGCAAGGCGCAGCGTTCCAAGCTGGGCAAGCTGGATGCTTCCTATGCTCCTGGCGGCTGTGGATCGAGCAATAGCGTGCCAGTGCACGGCCAGGCCGACCGCGCCAGCTTCCCTCTCGTGATCCGCAGCGGCGGCGAGCAAATCGCGCTGGGCGCGGACCTGAACGCGACGTTCCGCCTGCCCGGCATCACGGTGCAGACAGCGCAGGTGAACACGCAGCAGGACGCCAAGCTGGTGACATGGTCGGCCGGCGCCCCGACCGGCGCCGCCCTCGTTGCGCGCGGCGCAAAGCCTATCGTATTGCCTGCCGCCGCCATGCGTGATGGCGCACTGCAATTTGATGCGATCGTCGCTGCCGCGCCGCAGGGAAAAGTCATGCTGGCGATGCAGGACACCGCATTGGATGCGACCCGGCTGTTCACCCGCATTGCGGGCAAGGGCAAGCAGTCAGTCAAGCTGCCTCTGGCCTGCTTCACGGCCCGGGGCCTGCAGCTGGAGCGCATGGATGCACCGTTCGCCATCAGCGCCGGGGCGCCGTTCGCCGTGGCCATTGCCAATATCGAAATCGCTGGCGGCGCAGCTACAGCTGCCGACGCGATACCTTGCGAAGAACTGGGACAGGAGAACTGAATGGCAAGCATCGCTCCCAACTCATCCCCCGCCACGCAGCAGGAGGCGGCCGGCGCCCGGCAGGACGGCGGCAACACCGGTGCCCTGGTGATCGTCACCATCCTGTTCTACATGTGGGGCCTGATCACTTCCCTGAACGACGTCCTGATCCCGCACCTGAAGTCGATCTATACGCTGACCTATGTCCAGGCAATGCTGGTGCAGTTCTGCTTCTTTGGCGCCTATTTCATCGTATCGATGCCCGCCGGCGCGCTGATTCGCCGCATCGGCTACCAGAAAGGCGCGGTGGTCGGCCTGCTGATCGCCGCCTGCGGCTGCGCGCTGTTCTATCCCGCATCGTTCGGCGGATATGGCCTGTTCCTGTTTGCTTTCTTTGTGCTGGCATCGGGCATCACCGTCCTGCAGGTGGCCGCCAACCCCTACGTGACGGTACTGGGCGCGGCGCGCACGGCGTCGAGCCGGTTGACAATGACTCAGGCCTTCAATTCGCTCGGCACCACGATCGGCCCGGCAGTCGGAGGCTTGCTGATCCTGTCGGCCGTTGGCGCGGCCGCCGGCGCGGCAGCGGATGCGGCGACGGTGCGCGGTCCTTACCTTGGCCTGGCTGCTGCGCTGGTGCTGCTGGCCGTCCTGTTCCATGCCGCCAGGCTGCCTCGGGTCGCCGCCAGCGATGATCTGGCGCAGCCGGGGGACGGGCAAGGTTCCGCGTGGGCGCATCGCCATCTGGTGCTCGGCGCCATCGGCATCTTCCTGTACGTGGGCGCGGAAGTCAGCATCGGCAGCTTCCTGATCAATTTCCTCGGGGAGCCGCATATTGCCGGCTTGTCGCATGCCGAGGCGTCGCGCTACGTCAGCATTTACTGGGGCGGCGCCATGGTGGGCAGGTTTATCGGCTTCGCTGTGATGCGGGTTGTCAGCCCGGGCAAGACGCTGGCCTTCAATTCCTTGCTGGCGATTGCGCTGGTGCTGGCGGGGGTGTTCGGCAAAGGCAGCGCGGCGATGTGGGCGATCCTCGCGGTTGGATTGTGCAACTCGATCATGTTCCCGACCATCTTCAGCATGGCGCTGCATGGGCTCGGCAAGTACACGGGGCAGGGGTCGGGAATCCTGTGCATGGCCATTGTCGGCGGTGCGCTGGTGCCGTTTGCGCAAGGCGCGCTGGCCGATTCGATCGGTGTGCAGGCGTCCTTCATGCTGCCGGCCGCCTGCTACACCTTCATTCTTTACTTCGGCGCCAGGTATTCTTCCATGTACGCTGCGCAGTAGTTTTCCACGTACTGCTGGTGCGGCGGCAGCTGCGCTACGGTACGCGCCACATTGTTGCGGATGCTGTCGAGGAAATAGGACAGCTCCGCATCTCCCATCAGGTCCGCGGAAGGGTGGTGCTGGAGCGGCATGATGCCCTGGCCCAGCATCACCTGGACCCATGAGTTTTCGGCGAACAGTTCGTTCGACAGGCGGAACACGCGGCCCGTGTCGCGGAACATGTCAATACGCTGCTGCAGGGATGGGGGCACCTCCATCTCGGCGCAATGACGCCAGAAAGGTGCATCGCGGCGGTTCGTTGCCTTGTGGTGCAGGATGATGAAGTCGCGGATATGTGCGATCTCGTCCCAGGCTTGTTTGTTGTATTCGTCGACCTCGGACTGGAAAATGCCCGCGGAAGGGAACATCTGCAGCAGGCGGACGACGCTGCGCTGGATCAGGTGGATGCTGGTCGATTCAATCGGCTCGAGGAAGCCGCTGGCAAGGCCGATAGCGATGCAGTTCTTGCTCCACACCTTGCGGCGCTGGCCAGGCTTGAAGCGGATCAGGCGTGGCTGCACCAGTTGTTCGCCGACGATGTTCGACATGAGCTTGGCGCGTGCGGTATCGTCGTCGACAAATTTGCTGGAGTACACAATGCCATTGCCGACGCGATGCTGCAGCGGGATGCGCCATTGCCAGCCCCATTCGTGGGCGATGGCCCGCGTATAGGGCACGGCCGCCCCCGTCGAAGACGTTTGTACTGCGATTGCGCTGTCGTTGTGCAGCCATTGCGACCAGTCTTCCAATGCCGCGCCCAGGGTTTCGCCGATCAGCAACGCCCTGAAGCCGGTGCAATCGATGAACAGGTCGCCTTCCAGCATGGCGCCGGAATCGAGTTGCAGCGCCGTGATATGGCCGCTCGCGCCGTCGGTATGGACCCTGGCAATTTTTCCCTCGATCCGTTGGGCGCCGTAGCCTTCCGAATATTTGCGCAGGAAGCGTGCGTAGGCGCCGGCATCAAGATGGTACGCGTAGTTGATGCCTTCGCGCGGCAGGTGGCCAAAGCGGTTCAGCTGTGCCGCTTTCAGCTCCAGGCAGTAGTCGCCATAGTCGCCGGCCAGTTTTCGTTCGCGCCCCTTGCGCCAGAAATGATTGAAGCCGGCGGTCCAATGATCGGTGCCGGTCACGCCGAAGGAATGAATGTAGTCTTCATGTACGTTGCGCCAGCTCTCGAAGCTGATTCCAAGTTTGAAGGTGGCCCTGGTGGCGGCCATGAATTCCTGTTCATTGATCTCCAGCAGACGATGGAAATTCAACAGGCTGGGGATGGTCGCCTCGCCAACGCCGACGGTGCCGATTTCGTCGGACTCCACCAGCTTGATGTCGAGGACCTTGCCAAGGTTGCGGGAAATCGCCGCTGCAACCATCCAGCCTGCAGTGCCGCCGCCTGCAATGACAACGCGCCGCACTGGGCGGCGCAGGAACTGTTCGTCTCTCACTTCGGTCTCCGTTATCGGTTGATTTTCCTGAGAAGCTGGGCGCGCAGCATGCGTGCTGTGTCGTCGTCGATCGGGCCAAGAGCACGCCTTGCGCCAGCGGGGATGTGGGCTGCGGTTTTCTCATCGGCCTGGAATACGTAATGGCGGAAAATTTCCTCCCAGGCGTGGCGCTGCTCGGGCGGCAAGTCGCGGATCGATAGCAGCGAGAGCAACAGCGCATTGGCAGGCGTGTCCATGTATGCAGGCGACTGGCGCCACCAGTAATTGACCAGGACATTGAAGCACTCCAGCGCTTCCACATGGTGCCACCACATGCTGGGAATGAAGATGGCGTCGCCGGGCTCAAGTTCGGCGGCTTGTGCATGGCGCATCGCTTCCCTGAAGCGAGGAAAGCGCTCGAGGTCCGGCTGGCCCAGGTCGACCAGGCTGATTGGCTGGCCGGCCGGGGTGAAGTCCAGCGGGCCGATATACAGGTTTTCCAGCTGCGCCGGCGGGAACAGCGTGAACCTGCGCCGGCCTGCAGTGACGCAGGCCAGGTTGTCGGGCAGGTCATAATGGGCCGGAACGCGGGTCTGGTTGCCGATCCAGATGCTCGCGAGCGCGTCGCGCGGATGCAGGTTGAGCGGGTTTTCTTCGAGGTAGCCCGGCAGGGCCGTTTCTGCCGTGGTGGAGCCGACGTAGATGGCGGGTGGACGCGGGTTGCCGCGGTGTGCCGCCAGTTCGTTCAACACGTGGTCGAGGCGGGTGTGCACCGAGGTGAAATTGAAGCCGCTCAGGTCTTCGTTATAGAAAATGCGTCCGCCGATGGCGGGTGCGCCGAGCATGGCAACCACGCTGGCGTCGCGGCAGAAGCGGCGCAGGTAAGCGTCGGCGCTGGCTGCGCGTGCGATGCCGTCGGCGCCTTTGCGGCCAGCCTGCACCGCCGGCCAGCGCGCCACCAGGCCGCGCAGTACCAGCGGCCGCGTGGACGCCAGCACTTCATCGCCCAGGTCGGACGGGGTTACGCCGTGCAGTTCCCGGATTGGCTCAGCACTGGGCAGCATGGGCGCGGTTCTTGCGTTCGATCAGGGTGCGGAAGTTGGACATGGACGCGATCACCATGTAGACCGGCTGCAGGTAGCCGGCGCGGTTCAGGCGTTCCAGCACGTTGCCCGGCAGCGTAGCGAGGCGCTCTTCGTTGATGGTGTGGAAGCCGGCCAGCCGGCACTGTGCGCCATCATCGAGTTCGATATCGAATACAAAGGGCTCGAGCAATTGGTGCTCCAGGAGCGCCGCCAGAAAGCCTCGTGCCTGCTGCAGTCCCTGGTGGATGGCAAGCAGGGTAGCGTTGATGCGTTCCAGGTACTCGGAGGTGCCGCCATGCGGCAGGAATATGCGCTCGCCGCTGGAAGTGCCGACGCGCGGGTTTTCGAGGTCGATGTGCACGGTCAATTCATCGCCGCTCACCCCGATCAGGAAAGGCTGGCGCTCGATTGCCAGCGGCACGTAAGGCGCCTCCCAGCCGTGCAAGCCGAGGAACAGGTTTTCGCCCTCCTGGAAGCCGAACAGCGCATGGGCCTCGAAGCCGCCGCCGGCAGCCCGGCGGAACACGATCGGGTAGCTGGCCTGCACGTCGCGGAATTCGGCCGGGAAGGAGAGGGCGGACATGACGTTGTCGCCGAAATGGGCGCCGCGCCCGGTCTGCACACGCAAGTCTTTGTGGTCGATATTATTCAGCAGGACAGCTCTGGCCATGGAGATCCTCGGTTGGACGGCGGGCCGGGTGGTGATGCCTCCCCGGGCACGCCGCCGCTTGTCATCAGAACTTGTAGCGGGCGCCCAGCATGTAGCGCGGCCCGGATTGGGTCACGAATAGCGCCATCGTTTCAGCGCGGCCGTGGACACGCTGGATTTCATTGGTCAGGTTGATCGCCTCGAACTGCACGCTGAGCTTCTCGTTGAAGGCGTAGCCGACGCTCAGGTCGAGCTGGCCGTACGCTTCCGTGTAGTTCGGATTGGGGCCTGCGCCGTCGAAGGTCGAGGACAGGAACTTGTCGCGCCAGTTGTAGGCCGCGCGAATCGACCAGTTCTTGTCTTCATAGATACCGACCAGGTTGGCGGAGTTGCTCAGGCCGACCAGCGCAAATTGCTCGCCAATCTTGAAGTTGTCGTACTTCAAGCCCGAATCGACCCAGGTGTAGTTGGCCGAGAGGCCGAAGCCCGAATTGCCGAACATATGCTGCACATTGATTTCTGCGCCTTTCAGCTTCTCGTTCTTCTGGTTGGCGAAAGAGTTGATCTCGAACGACATCACCGGATCGTTTGGCTGGCCGACGATGGTGCCGGTAGCATTGCCGCTGGCGTCGTCCGGACCGCGCGTCACGCCGGGAGCGGTGGGATGGTTGCGGAAGATGTAGTTGCGGATGCAGACACGGTCGGTGCCGCAATTACCCTGCTGGACAGCTTCGTTCCACAGCGCGCCGCCAACCGGGGTATGCAGGTTGAACGGGGTAGCCGTGATCTTCGATTGGCCGGCATAGTTGCTCAGGTCTTTGTGGAACAGGCCGATCGAGGCGAAGCTTTGCTGGCCGTAATACCACTCCCACGACAGGTCCAGGTTCTTCGACTTCACCGGCTTCAGTTGCGGGTTGCCCTGGCTGCCGGTGCCGCCGAAATCGCGCGCCAGGCGGTCCAGCGTGGTGCCGCCCTGGATCTGGTCGTAGCGCGGGCGGCCGATGGTTTCGCCGTAGCTGGCACGCAGCTTCATGTCGGGACGGATATCGGCATCCCAGTCCACGGCGGGCAGCCAATGGCTGTATTTGCCGTCCAGCGTAGTGAAAGTCGGCGCGCCGAAACTGAGAGGGAACTCATTGGCCGACACCCAGCTGATGCCGGTCGCTGCGGGTACCAGCGCGGTCGAGATGACGTCGGTCTTTTCATAGCGCACGCCGATATTGGTATGCATCGGGATCGCGGTATCCCAGTCGGTGCCGAACTGGATATAGGCGCTTTTCGATTTCTCCTGGGTGCGCTGGTCGGAGTCGAAGGTACTCTTCGGCATGTACATGTCCGGCAGGCCGGTGACCTTGGCGGTCAGGGCGCGCACTTCGGCAAAATTGAAAGTGTAGAACTGGTTGAACAGGGCAGGGTTGCCGCTGCCGTTGATCTTGTCGTAGTACTGCCGCAGCGACTCCTGGTGGAACAGGCTGGCCGGGTAGTCCGATGCCGTCGACGCGCCGCCCCAGGAATCGCGCTGCTGGGTCGACATGGCGGAGCGGTTCTTCACTTCGATCGCACCAACGCCGAAGTTCAGGTTCGACGCTTCCAGCAGCTTCATGCTGCCCTTGAATTGGGCCTGTTCGATCTCGCCTTTCATGTAGCCATTCTGGAATACGGAGCCCGTCACCTGTTGCGGAGCCCTGGCGAAATCCGCGCCCTGGATGCTCAACACCGGGAAGTCGTCGCGGAAGTCGACGGTAGTGTCGCCGCGGCTGAAGCTTGCGGTGCCGATCACGTTGCTGGAGCCGAAAGGACTGTCGGCCTTGGATACGGCGCTGGACTTGTGCATGTCCAGCTCCAGCTTCAGGCCATCGGTCTTCCAGGCGGCGTTGAAGCCGAGCGATTTGTTCTGGGTCTTGGTGGCAAAGTCGGCGCCGCCCATGGCGATATCGCTGTTGGCCGCCGGCAGCAGTTCGGTGTAGACCAGCGGCGCGGCGACCGGTCCGTTGCTCCAGGTCGAAGTGGACGGGCCGAAGTTGAACCAGGCGGACAAGTCCTGGCGGCGGGTCTGGATCTTGTTCTCGGAGTAGGTGTAGTCCAGCGTGGTGGTGAGCTGCTTGAGCGGCGCCCACTGCAAGGTCAACTGGCCGTTGGTGCGCTGGCGCTGCACGCCGTTCATGTTGTAGTTCAGGTTTTGCGGCAGCGAGTAAATGTCGCTGTCTTTCGGATGGTTGGTGGCGCCGGCTTGCGGGACCGGCCCCGCATTGCCCTGGTAAGGGCCGCGCCAGCCGTTCGAAACGGCTGCCTGGTTGAAGCCCAGGTTGCGCTCCTGGTAGCTGGCGCTGAGGGCCACGCCGAAGCGGTTGTCGTCGAAGGTATTGCTGTAGATGCCCGACACCTCCGGCGTGGTGGCGCTGCCTTGCTTGACGTCGCCTGGCAGCTTGTTGTGCGAGGTGTCATGTACCGCCTTGACGCCGACGCTGGCCACCATGCCCGGGCGGTCGAGCGGACGCGCGGTCAGCACATTGACGGTGGCGCCGATGCCGCCGGTCGGCGTTTCGGCGCGGCCGGTCTTGTAGACCTGGATCTGCGAGATCGCTTCCGAAGCCAGGTTGGCAAAGTCGAAGGCGCGGCCATTCAGGTCGCCCAGGTTGGAGGTCGGCATCTGGCGGCCATTCAGCAGCACCAGGTTGAAGTCGGGACCCACGCCGCGCACGGTGATCTTGGAGCCTTCGCCGATGGAGCGGTCGATCGACACGCCGCTGATGCGCTGCAGCGATTCAGCGAGGTTAGTGTCGGGGAATTTGCCGATATCGGCTGCCACGATGCCGTCCACGATACCGTCGGCATTGCGCTTCAGGTTCATCGAGGAACCCAGGCTGGCGCGCAGCCCGGTCACAACCACCGTGGTCACGTCGCCTGTACTGGCAGGGGCGGGCGCCACCCCTGCCTGGTCCGATTCCTGCGCCTGGGCTGGTGCGATGAGCGCCGCGCAGGCGGTGGCTACTGCAAGGCTCATCAATGTCTGCTTCGCCTTTGGATAGTGCATTTGGTCTCCTTGGTTCTTATAGTCTGGCCGCCTCCCAACCAGCATGGAAACGTTTCCATAACATGCTTAAAAATACTAGGGGCAGCAAAATCGATTGTCAATAAAATACGCCGGGGATCGGCTGGAAGTGTGGGATTTTCGTCATCAAACTGGAAACGTTTCCACTCTGGTTGGCGCAATATAGCACTCCTCAAATTTTGAAGTCAACAGCCTTTCCGTGCCGTGTTTGCAACAATAATGGGAACGTTTCCAGTGTGCGTGCGCGCTGACCCTGTGGCCGTCCTTGCAGTGGAAACGTCGCCAGGCGATATTCGGATTTTTCACTGGAGAGTCTGGTGGTACACTCGGTGCATGAATGCAATCATTCTTGCTGCGGCAATGCTGGCCGCCCCGGCCACGCCGGAACAGGCAGTCGCCACCCTGTGGCGTTCCCTTAGCCACGCTGCCGGCCAGGCCGGCGATGAGGCGGCCCTGCGCGCCATCCTCCACCCTGACGCCATGGTCTACGGCGCCCGTTACCGCGACGGCGTCGCCGCGCTGTCCGTGGCGCGCGGCAGCGATTTCGCCGCAGGCATTGGACGTGCCGCTGAAAAGGGCTTCTACGAATGTGAAGTGGCGCGCGAAGTGCGCCAGTACGACCGCTTTGCCACTGTCTACAGCGTGGTCGAATCGCGCAACGAGCGCAATGCGCATCAAGCCAGTTTCACGGGCGTCAACAGCATCCAGTTATACCGCGCCGATGATGGCTGGCGCATCATCGGACTGTATTACCAGGTCGAACGGCCCGGCCAGCCGATCTCGCTGCAGGGCGGAAAATCCGGCGCCTGCCTGGAGGGCTGAATGAACGAAAAGACCGCCCGAGCCATCATGCTGGTCAAGGCCATCGAGGAGGCCGACCAGCACAAAGAAGTGCTGACTGACGACGACAGAAAATTCGCCAGCCGCACAGCGCGCGAGCTGGCGCACTGGCAGGCGGCCGAGCAGCGATCGGCGTCCACGCTGCCGGACTTCCTTTACCACCGCGCCGAGCAATTGCTCAAGCGCCTGGCGGCACGCCACAAGCTGTTCGCCTCCGTCACGCAAGGCCATAGCGGCCTGTGGGGAGCAAGCTGGATGCTGCCGCTGGCGGCGCTGCTGGCTGGCGGCATGGCAGAGCGCTTCGGCGACCCGCACCGCGTCGACTTGCTGTCAATGCCGCTGCTGGGAATCATCGCCTGGAATATGCTGGCCTACCTGTTGCTCGTCTTGTGGGCGCTGCTGCCTGCACGCCGGGCCGGCCTGCGGCGGGGCCTGGCCAACCGCATGGCGCTGGGCGGCGGCCATATACCGCGCCGGCTGCCGCAGGCGCTGGCGAGCGGCGTGCTGCAATTCATGGTGGACTGGGCGCGCGTGGGCGCCCGCCTGAACCTGGCCCGCATCGCACGCATCCTGCACTGGTCGGCCGCCGCCTTTGCCGCCGGCGCCTTGTTGTCGCTGTACGCACGCGGTATCGTCGAGAGCTACGCGGCGGGCTGGGAGAGCACCTTCCTCAGCCCGTGGCAGGTACACCATCTGCTGTCGGTGCTGTTCGCGCCGGTGGAATTCATCTTTGGCCTGGAAGGCTTCACGATGGACGAGGTGATGGGCTTGCAGAACTGGGAAGGATCGCGCCTGGGCAACGGCGCGCGCTGGGTGCACCTGTATGCTGCAAGCCTGCTGCTGTATGTGGTGCTGCCGCGACTTGCGCTGGGCGCCATTGCCGCGCTGCGCGCCTTGTGGCTGCGCCGGCATTTTCCGCTCGACCTGGACCATGCTTACTACCGCCAGCTATCGGCGGCTGCCGGCGGCGAACCGGGCCTGTTGCGCGTGCTGCCCTACAGCCTGACGGTGGACGAAGCGCGCAGCAAGGGACTGGATATCCTGGCGCAAGCGATGCTTGGCGAGCAGGCTCGCCTACGGCTGCTGCCGCCGGCCGCATACGGCAGCGAAGCGCCGGCGCTGGAGGCCGGAGAAGGCGTGACCAATGCAGTATTGTTTGGCATCGCCGCCACGCCGGAACAGGAAAATCACGGCGTTTTCCTGGCGGCGCTGGGGCGCGGGAGCAAGCTCACTGCCTTGCTTGACCAGTCGGCGCTGGCAGCACGCATGGATGCCGCCCGCTTGAGCGAGCGTATCGAGTTATGGCGCGAGTTCTGCATACAGCACGGCGCCGAGCCCATGGTGGTCGATTTGCTGGCGCCCATGGCGGCAAGCGAGAATCCGGCATGAGCGGCGCGCCTGTCACCATCCAGCTTGCGCTGGTCTCCCACACCAACAACGGCAAGACCACGCTGGCCCGCACCCTCCTGGGCACCGACGTCGGCCAGGTGCGCGATGCCGCCCATGTCACGGCTTTCGCCGAATCGCATGCGCTGATGACGACGCAGCAAGGCGACCGCCTGGTGCTGTGGGATACGCCTGGCTTTGGCGACTCCATGCGCCTGATGAAGCGCCTGGCGCTGACCGGCAATCCGATCGGCTGGTTCCTGCGCGAGGTGGTGGATCGCTACCGCGACCGTCCTTTCTGGCTTAGCCAGCAAGCCGTGCGCACCGCGCGCGACGAAGCGGACGTTGTACTGTACCTGGTCAATTCCACCGAGAACCCGGGCGATGCCGGCTACATCCCGGCCGAAATGCGCATCCTCGACTGGCTGGGCAAGCCGGTGCTGGTGCTGCTGAACCAGATGGGGCCGCCACGGCCGCTGCCGGAAGAGCAGGCCGAACTGCTGCGCTGGAAAGACTTCATGCTGCAGTTCGGCCAGGTGCGCGAAGTGCTGCCGCTGGACGCCTTTGCCCGTTGCTGGGTGCACGAGCGCGTGTTTTACGATGCGCTGGGGGCGCTGGTCGGGCCGGAAAAGCAGCCGGCCTACGAGCGCCTGTTCTCCGTATGGGAAGACACCAATGCGCGCCGCTTCAAGCAATCCATGGCGGTGATGGCGCACCAGCTGGCCGATGCTGCGCACGACAGGCAGATCGTGGAGACGGTGGAGCGCGGCGTCATCGCATCGGCCTTGAAGATCATCGGCATCGGCAAGGGCGAGGACCGTAAGCGGCAGGACCGGGCCATGAATACGCTGGTGGCGCGGCTCAACCTCTCGATCGGCCAGGCGACCGTCAACCTGCTGGCGCTGCACAAGCTGGACCCGAGCGAGGCGCCCAAGATCAATGCCCGCGTCAGCAACAACTTCGTGGTGCTGGCGCCGGTCGACAAGGGACAGGCGGCGCTGCTGGGGGCCATCGTCTCGGGAGCGGCAACCGGCTTGTCGGCCGACCTGGCTGCCGGCGGCCTGACGCTGGGCACGGGTGCATTGCTGGGCGGCGTGATCGGCGCACTGACCTTTGCGGGGGCGGCCTGGGGCTTCAATGTCGGGATGGAGCGTGAAGTGCCGACCATGTCGCTGTCCGACGATTTCCTGCGCACGCTGCTGGTATCCAGCGTGCTGCGCTACCTCGCCGTCGCGCATTTCGGCCGCGGGCGCGGCAACTTCGTCGAGAGCGAAGCGCCGCCCTTCTGGCAGGAGGAAGTGGAGCAGGCCGTGGCGTTGCATGAAACAGAGGTTGCCGCCCTCTGGAAGACCCTGCGCGAGCAGGAAGAGCGCGACCTGGCGCCGGCCAGCGCCGTGATCACCGGCATCACGGCGCACGTGCTGGCACGGCTGTACCCCGAAGGTCAGGCGGCGAATCCGCCGTCGATATTGAGGCCGGCACCGGTCACGTAACCGGCATCGTCGCTGGCCAGGTAGGCCACCATGGCGGCGATCTCCTCGCCGCGCGCGTGGCGCTTGATCGGCATCAGGTCGTGCAGCGCCTTGGCAAAATCGCTGTGCGCCGGGTTCATGTCGGTGTCCACCGGGCCTGGCTGCACATTATTGATGGTGATGCCGCGCGGGCCCAGGTCACGCGCCAGGCCTTGCACCAGGCCGGTCAACGCCGATTTGCTCATCGCATAAATCGAACCGCCAGGGAAGGGCATGCGCTCGGCATTGGTGCTGCCGATATTGATCACGCGGCCGCCGGCTTTCATATGCGCCACAGCTGCCTGGGTGGCCGCAAACACGCCGCGCACGTTGACGGCGATGGTGTGGTCGAAGTCTTCCAGCGTCAGTTCGGACACGTCGCCCAGGTGCAGCACGCCAGCGTTGTTGACGAGGATGTCGAGGCGGCCGAAGCGCTTGGCGATATCGTCGATGGCGGCGCGGGTTGCAACGGCATCGGTGGCGTCGACTTTCAGCGCGAGGACCTTGCCGCCGGCAGCGGTGATTTCGCTGGCCAGGGCGTCGGCTGCTGCGCCGGAGCTCTGGTAGGTGAAGGCGACCGTGGCGCCATCCTTGGCCAGGCGGCGCACGATGGCGGCGCCGATGCCGCGGGAACCACCGGTAACGAATGCGATCTTGCTCATGATTTTGCTCCTGAATGTTGGTTGGGATGAAGCCAGTATGGTCGCGACATTGCATGCCGACTAGCTGGTAATATTGATTATCACTTTCAACCAGATGTATCAAATGCAGCCACTGAATCTCCTGGAATCCTTCCTGCAGAGCGCCGAATGCGCTGGCTTTTCCGAGGCGGCGCGGCGCCTGGGACTGACGCCGGCGGCGGTCAGCAAGAACGTGGCGCGGCTGGAGGCGCAACTGGGCGTACGCCTGTTCCAGCGCAGCACGCGCCGGCTGGCCTTGACCGAGGCCGGCGAACGCTTGCTGCAGCAGGTGCGCGGCCCGCTGGCCGAATTGCAAGGCGCGATCGCGGGCGCGGCACAGGATGCGGGCGAACCGGCCGGCACCCTCAAGGTGGCGGTGGCGCATGGGGTGGGCCGCATGTACATCCTGCCGCTGCTGAAGGGCTTCCTGCAGCGCTATCCGGGCGTGCAGCACGACTGGCGTTTCGACAACCGCACGGTGGACCTGATCGGGGAGGGCTATGACGTTGCTATCGGCGGCGGCATCGAACTGGCCCCCGGCGTGGTCGCGCGCGAACTGGGGCGGCCGCGCATCCTGGTCACGGCCACCCCGTCCTGCCTGGCTGGCCGCAAGCTGCCTTCCCATCCGTCCGAGCTGGCCGGGTGGAAAGGCATTGCGCGCCGCTCCGCCGAAACCGGACGCCTGCGCGAATACCTGCTGCGCAACGCGGCAGGGGAAGAGGCGGTGGCCCAATTCAGCGCAGTCGCCACCTTCGACGATCCGGAAGCGATGGCGCAGGCGGCCTGCATGGGGCTGGGCGTGGCGCTGCTGCCAGGGCCGCATGCGGCCCCGCTGCTGGAATCCGGCCAATTGGTGCGCCTGCTGCCGGACTGGCATGCGGAGGTGGGGCCGCTGTCGATCTACTATTCCAGCAAGAAGCTGTTGCCGGCCAAGACGCGCGCCTTCGTCGATTACGTGATTGCTCAAATGCGCGCAGACGACTTTGCGGGGCGGCTCGACAGGCTTTGAAAGATCACGGTAATATGGGCTTCCAATTCATCAGCGATAGGGGTGCCTTCCATGAAGTTCCGCCTTGTTACCCGCAGTGATTTTGATGGCCTGGTGTGCGCGGTGCTGCTCAAGCACCTGGACTTGATCGACGAGATCCTGTTCGTGCACCCGAAGGATATGCAGGATGGGAAAATCGCCATTACCAGCCGCGATATCACCACCAACCTTCCTTACGTATCCGGCGCTTATCTGGCGTTCGACCACCACCTGTCCGAAACCATCCGCAATACGGGCGAGCGGCAGAACCACGTGATCGATCCCGGTGCGCCGTCGGCCGCGCGCGTGGTGTACGACTACTACGGCGGCGGCAACAAATTCCCTTCGGCGTGGAACGACATGATGCTGGCGGTGGACAAAGGCGATTCGGCCCAGTTCAACCGCGATGAAATCCTCAACCCGCAGGGCTGGGACTTGCTGAACTTCCTGATGGACGCGCGCACGGGCCTGGGGCGCTTCCGTGATTTCCGCATCTCGAACTACAACCTGATGATGGACCTGATCGATTACTGCCGCTCGCACACGATCAGCGAAATCATGGCGCTGCCGGATGTGAAGGAGCGCAGCGACCTGTATTTCGACCACGCGGAAAAGTGCAAGGAGCAGATTCGCCGCTGCTCGAGCGTGCATAAGAACCTGGTGGTGCTGGATCTGCGCCATGAAGAGACGATTTATGCGGGTAACCGCTTTGTCATTTATGCACTGTATCCTGAGCAGAATATCTCGATCCACGTGCTGTGGGGCCTGAAAAACCAGAATACGGTGTTCGCGACCGGCAAGTCGATCCTGAACCGTACGTCAAAGACCAATATCGGGGCGCTGATGCTGGAATACGGCGGGGGCGGGCATGAGAATGCCGGGACGTGCCAGGTGGAGAACGAGATGGCGGAGGATGTGCTGGGCGCGCTGATCGTGCGCATCAACAAGGAAGGGTAGAACCTCTAACCGGTGCCCGACCCGCAGGGTCGGGCACCATTGCCCGGCAAGCGAATTAGAAGTCTTTTTCAGGTAAAGCTATAGAATTATCGGTCGAGAACTGGTAGTCCTTGAACACGTGCTCCGCAGTCAGGATCTGGTAGGAACCATCCGGCTTCCTGAACGAAGTGTCCTTCAGGCGGTAGGTGTAGTGACCGCAAGTCCAGCAGTTGAAGTTGCGCATGTGGGTGCACAGGCAGGTCTTGTCCATCACCTTGATGCCCTTGTCGCTGCCGCCGTTGGCTATCACTTCGCGGTTGTACGAATTGATGTAGGCGCAGTTGCCGGTGGCATCGAGCAGGTAACCGTAGGATTCGCAGCCCGGACGAATGCCTGCGCCGATTGCCGGGGTGCTCTTCAGCATGCGCATCGGATAGCCGGTCGGCGAAACGCCGTTGACGATGATGTCTTCCTCGCTGGCCTTGAAGTATTCCTGCTTCACGTCTTCAGGCAGGCCGCATTCCTTGGTTACGGTAAAGCGGGTCGCTACCTGCACGCCGGCCGCACCCATCTCCAGGAAGGACACCGCATCGCTGCCGGTGAACACGCCGCCTGCGGCGATCACTGGAACGTCCAGGTTTTCCGCCTTCATGTAGTCCAGGATCTCTTGCACGATCTGGTGCAGGTCGAAATCTTTCCAGTCTTCCAGGCCGAAACCCAGGTGGCCGCCGGCCAACGGGCCTTCCACGATCACGTAGTCGGGCAGGCGGTTCAGCTTCTGGTTCTTGCGCAGGAAGATCTGCAGCGCGCGCACGGAGGAAACGATGATGCCCAGCTTCGCTTCGCGGAAGCGCGGGTGGTCGGCCATCAGCGCGAAGGAGCCGAAGTGCAGGCCGGCCGACAGCGTGATGCCGTCGATGCCCGCGTCCAGCGCCGCGTTCAGGCGCGTGCGCAAGGTTTCCTTCGGGCCGTTCATGGTCAGCTTTTCCATGCAGTTCACGAAGATCAGGCCGGGGCCTTCCTTGCGCTGCATGGTGTCGCCGATGTGGCGGCGCTGGGCTTCTGCCAGGCGTCCCAGGTCGAACTGCACCTCGGACTTGTCCATATTGTTGATGTTGTGCTTGTACAGGCGGGTCTTGTCCTTGACGAAGGTGGTGTCGAACTTGCGGTCCGAAACATCCTCCACCATGGCATCGGAAATATGGCCGATGCCGCCAAGGCGCGCTGCTTCCAGCGCCAGTTCGGTCGTGGAAATATCCACGCCCATCCCGCCGATCATGATTGGCACATACTCTTTGTCGCCAAACTTGAGGCGGAAATCGTCAACACGTTTCATTACAGTCCTTCGATCAATCGCGGAAATTGTTGAACTCCAGAGGCGTGTCCGGCACGTCCTTGCGCAGCAGCTGCATCGCAGCCTGCAGGTCGTCGCGCTTGGCACCGCTCACACGTACCGACTCGCCCTGGATGCTGGCCTGGACCTTCATCTTGCTTTCCTTGATTACCTTGGTGATCTTCTTGGCGGTCTCGGAATCGAGACCGTTTTTCACCTTGATGACCTGCTTGACTTTGTCCCCACCAATCTTCTCTACCTTGCCTTCGTCGAGGAAGCGCACGTCGACCTTGCGTTTGGCCAGCTTGTTGGTCAGCACATCGCGCACCTGGCCAAGCTGGAATTCCGAATCGGCGAATGCCGTCAGGTCGTTTTCTTTTTGTTCTACGCGCGCATCGCTGCCTTTGAAGTCGAAGCGGGTCGAGATTTCCTTGTTGCTTTGGTCGACGGCGTTGCGCACCTCGATCATGTCCGCTTCGGATACTACGTCAAACGATGGCATATTCTTTCCTTTACAATGAAGCACCCGCCCAAGGGGCGGATTCAAAAGAAGCGACATTTTAACGGACAAACAAGCGAACGCTCGGTCGTTTTTGTCATAATTGCACTATAATCGAGCAAAAACTTGATCTACCCATGCCTTTCCCTGATTTTCTCCAGCACGAATACCCACTGAAGCATTTAAATACGTTTGGTATTGATGTACGCGCCAAACATTACCTGCGCGTGACATCGCTGGAGCTGTTGCGCAGCGCCCTGGCCGATCCCCAACTGGCGGCCATGCCGCGCCTGGTGCTGGGCGGCGGCAGCAACCTGCTGCTGACCCGCGATTTTCCGGGCCTGGTGCTGCATATTGCGCTGGAAGGCCGCGAAATCCTGGCCGGCACCGCGACTCACCACCACGTCCGCGCCGCAGCCGGCGAAACCTGGCACGGCTTTGTGCAGTGGGCGCTGGCGCAGGGCGTCGGCGGGCTGGAAAACCTTTCGCTGATCCCGGGTACCGTGGGCGCAGCTCCAATCCAGAATATTGGGGCGTATGGGGCGGAAACCAAGGACTGTTTCCTGTCGCTGACGGCGTTCGACCCGGCCAGCGGCAAAGTGCGGGTAATGGACGGCGCCGACTGCCGCTTCGCCTACCGCGACAGCATCTTCAAGCACGAAGGACGCGAGCTGATCATCCTCGACGTGAGCTTTGCCTTGCCGCGCGCCTGGCAGCCTAACCTGCGCTACGCCGAACTGGCCAATGCCGTGGCGGAGCAGGGCCTGGCGGCGCCAACGCCGCAGCAGGTAGCCGACACTGTGATCGCGATCCGCCGCCGCAAGCTGCCCGACCCGGCGCAAATCGGCAATGCCGGCAGTTTCTTCAAGAATCCCGTGGTCAGTGCCGAGCACTGCGCCCAGTTGCTGGAGAAGTTCCCAACGCTGGTGCACCACCGCCAGCCGGACGGCAGTGAAAAGCTCGCTGCGGGCTGGCTGATCGACCAATGCGGCTGGAAAGGGAAGTCGATGGGCGCCGCCGGCGTCTACCCCAAACAGGCCCTGGTGCTGGTGAATAACGGCGGCGCCACCGGCACCGAAGTGCAAGCCCTGGCCGCAGCCATCCAGGCCGATGTCTCGGCACGCTACGGCGTATTGCTCGAACCCGAGCCAGTATTCATTTAAAAGTCGGGGTCAGGTCTGGCAATCCGCCATGTTTTTCGCGATGCGAAAAACATGGCGGATTGCCAGACCTGACCCCGACTTTCATTCTGCGTTGACGACGCGGTTGCGGCCGCCTGCCTTGGCGGCGTAGAGCGCGCGGTCGGCGGCCGATACCAGTTCACTCCACGATGATTGCTTGGTGGGCACGACGGTCCGCACGCCGATCGACATGGTGAGCACGCCGTAAGGCGCGGCATTGGCGTTTTCGATTTCCAGTTTCTCCAGCTGGCGCAGGCAGGACTGGGCCACGTTCATCGCACCGGCATTGTCGGTCTCCGGCAGGATGATGGCGAATTCTTCTCCGCCGTAGCGCGTGACCAGGTCGGCCGGGCGCTTCAGGTTCTCGGTCATGACTGCCGCTACCTTTTTCAGCGCCAGGTCGCCTGCCGGGTGGCCGTAGCTGTCGTTGAACTGCTTGAAATAGTCGACGTCGACCATCAGCAGCGACAAGGGCGTCTTGTCGCGCTTGCCGCGCTGCCATTCCAGCACCAGCGTTTCATCGAAACGGCGTCGATTGGAGATGCCGGTCAGCGGGTCGAGCGCGGCCAGCTTTTGCAGCTCCACATTGGCGGCGGCGAGCTTTTGCTGGCTTTCGCGCAGGAAGCGGAAGGCCTGGTCGCGCTGCAGGCGGTGGATGTGGGCATTCGAGTGGTGGCGCACGCGCGCCAGTAGCTCCAGCTTGTCGGGCAGCTTGACCAGGTAGTCGTTGGCGCCGACGGCGAAGCCGTGTGCTTTGAGCTTGGGGTCTTCGCGCGCCGACAGCACGATGATCGGAACATGCGCCAGCATTTCCTCGGCGCGGAAACGGCGGATCAGCTCAAAGCCGTCCACTTCCGGCATCACCAGGTCCTGCAGGATTACGGTAGGTTGCATCGAGTTGGCGACGGCAATCGCTTCGCGCGCATCGGTGATGAAGTGGAACTCGATGTCTTCCTGGTCGGCCAGCATGCGCCGTACCGCTTCCGCAATGATCAACTGGTCGTCAACCAGCAGCACGCGTACCTTGAAGTGGGTCAGGCTTGGCTCGGTTTCCAGGTTCAAGGTGAGTACGTCAGGCATCGCTTTCCTTTAAATCAGTTTGCCTCCGATCGTGCTTCGCAGGAATGGGCCGATCTTATCGAGAGGCAGGATGGTTTGCGCCGCGTCCAGTTCGATCGCGGCGCGCGGCATGCCGTATACCGCGCAACTGGCCTGATCCTGGGCAATGGTGTTCTTGCCCGCGCGGCGCAGTGCCAGCATGCCCTCGGCGCCATCGCGCCCCATGCCGGTCAGCAGCACGCCGACTGCGTCGCCTTTCCAGTGCTGTGCCACGCAGTTGAAAAACACATCGACCGAAGGCCTGTATGCGTAATCCTTCGGGTTGGCATCGTAACCCAGTTGGTGTTTTTCATCCAGTACAAGGTGGTCATTGCTCTTGGCGACCATGACGATACCACCCTGCAGGGGCGTGCGGTTTTCAATTGGGCGCACCGGTACCGCCAGTTGTTCCGACAGCCATTTGGCGAAATGGTCGGCAAAGTTTTCGTCGATGTGTTGTACCACGACGACGGCGCAATTGGCGGGCGGGGTCCAGCCGGCCAGGATGCGCGCCACTGCCATGGGCCCGCCGGTCGAGGCGCCGATCGCCACCAGCGTGTCGAGCACCGCTTCGCGCGGCTCCGGCAGCGTTGCGTGCCGGCGCGGCGGCATGGACTGGTTGCCGCCGCTGTGGCGGATCAGCTTGTCCATGGTCTTGATCTTGTGCAGCAACTCCGCGTCACCGCCTTCTTTCCCCTGCAGCACCGGGGTGGCCGTGACGTCCAGGGCGCCGGCGCCCAGGGCGCGGAATACCTGGTTGACGTTGTCCTGCGGGCGCCCCGTCACCACCAGGATGGCGCAGGGACTTTCCTCCATGATGCGGCGCGTTGCTTCAACCCCGTCCAGTTCCGGCATATTGAGGTCCATCAGGACCAGGTCAGGGCGGTCGGTTGCGCATTTCAGCACCGCTTCGAGACCGGTGCGGGCGATCCATGCGACCTGGTGTTCCTGCGTGCTGGCGACCACGCGCCGCAGCGCTTCAGCCGCCATCGGAACATCGTTGGCGATGGCGATCCTCATCGGTAAGCGTCGCCTATCAGGTCGGACACCGCATCCAGCAGCGTCTCGTCGTGGAAGCTGCCCTTGGTCAGGTAATAGTCCGCCCCCGCAGCCAGGCCGCGTGCGCGGTCTTCCGGCCGGTCCTTGTAGGAGACGATCATGACGGGCAGCTTATGCAAGTGCAGGTCTTTCTTGATCAGGGTGACCAGTTCAATGCCGTCCATGCGTGGCATGTCGACGTCGGTGATGACCAGGTCGTAGTCGCCGCTGCGCACCACGTTCCAGCCATCGATGCCGTCGACGGCGATGTCCACTTCAAAACCGCGCCCGACGAGCAATTTACGCTCCATTTCACGTACTGTCAGCGAATCGTCCACGACAAGGATGCGTTTCATTCTACGCCGTCCGGCGTGGTCTGCGCGCGTAAGTTGATGCAGGCCGCCTTCTTCCAGCAGCTTTTCGACGGAAAGCAACAGGTCCGGTACGTCCAGGATCAATACCGGTTCGCCGTCGTCCAGCAGCGCGGCGGCTGAAATATCGCGCATCTTGCCGAAAATTGGGTCGATCGCCTGCACTGCAAGGCTTTCCTCGCCGCGGATCTTGTCCACTACCAGGGCGTAGCGGCGCGCGCTGCCGCCGATGACGACGACGGGCATTTCCTCGGCATGTTCCATATCGCCCAGTTCCAGCACCTCGGCTGCAGCCACCAGGCCAAGGTGTTCGCCGTCATGGTCGAAGAACTGCTTGTTCTCCAGCGTGTGCACGGCGCCTTGCTGCACCATGAGGACGCGCTCCACCTTGACGATGGGAACCGCGTAGGCTTCGCCCTTGACGTCCACCACCAGGGCACGCACGATCGATTGCGTCAGCGGCAGCGTGATCGAAGTGCGGAAGCCTTTGCCCAGCTCCGATTCGATGCGTACCGTGCCGTTCTGCTGGCGGATGGTGTCGTGCACGATGTCCAGGCCGACGCCGCGGCCTGAAATCTCGGTAATGCCTCCCTTCAGGCTGAAGGCCGGCAGGAACAGGAATTCCATCAGCTCTGCCTGCGACATGGCAGCCACCATCTGCTCGGTGGCCATCTTGCGCTCGATGACGGTGCTGCGTATTTTTTCCGGATCGACGCCGCAGCCGTCGTCGCTGATCTCGATATTCAGCATGCCGGCGCGGTGGCGCGCCTCCATCACGATGGTGCCGGTGGCTGGCTTGCCGGCTGCAAGCCTTTCTTGCGCGCTTTCCATGCCGTGGTCGACGGCGTTGCGCAGCATGTGGCTGAGCGGGCTCTCGATGCGCAGCAGGATGTCGCGGTCGACCAGCGTGTCTTCGCCTTCCACGTGCAGCACCACGTCCTTGCCCAGGTTGCGGGCCAGGTCGCGCACCATGCGCGGGAAGTGCTGGATGCCGTCGCGGAAAGGCCGCATGCGCAGCGACAGCACTTCATCGACCATGTTTTCGGAGCCAGTCAGCAGGCGGCGCTCGTAGTTTTCCATGTCGGTGATGTGCTCCAGCATGAATTGCTTGAGCGGCTGGCTTTTCTGGATCGCCAGCAGGGCCTTTTCCTTCAGTGCCGGGTCGCTGGTGCGGGATGCGGCTTCCATCACGTCTTCCAGCACCGCGAACAGGGCGGCCTGGTTGCGCTTGTAGCGCTGCATGCCTTGGATCAGGGGATGCAACTGGTGGGCGTTGATGCGGGCTTCGCTCGCCAGCGCGAGCAGGCGGTCGAAGTTTTGTGCGTTTTTCATCGGCGGCAGGGAGCGGCCGGGCACCGGCTGTTCCGCTACGCCGTCGGCCTGCGCCGCCTCGACCAGACTCTCCGGCCGGATCTCAGGCGCCGGCTCCGCTGCCCGCGCCGCCTTGACGGCTGGCGCGGGCGGCGGCAGGGCAGCCGGCAGTTCGACCGGCTCGGGCAGGAAGGCAATGCCCTGCACATCGTTCATGGTCTTGCCGACTTGCGCGCTATTGGCCGCCAGCCAGGCATCCAGGTCGCCATTGAGGCGTGAGCACTGCACGATCAGGTCGACCGCAGCCAGCAGGGCGTCAACCCGGTTGGCAGTCAGTTTCAGCTTGCCTGCCTGGGCGGCGATGAATGCATCTTCCATGCCGTGGGCCAACTGCACGATCATCTCCAGCCCAACGATGGAGGCGGCGCCCTTGATCGAGTGCGCGGCGCGCATCATCGATTCCACGGCAGCCGGGTCGTTGCGGCGCTCGAAGGCCAGCAGGCCGTCGGTCAGGATCTGGGTCTGGCTGTCGGCCTCCATGCGAAACAGGTCCAGCATGGAGAACTGGCTCAGGTCATCCTTCTTGTCGGTCATCGCAAGGTCCTCGCTAGCTGGTGGCCGAGCAGGCTGTCGTCCAGGCAGCCCACCTGCATGTCCTGGTGCGGAAGGACCCCGGCCAGGTAACGCTCAATGCCCTTGTTGATGGTGGCGGCAGGTGGTTTCAGTTCGCTGGCCGCATAGCGGATGATGCCGTGCAGTTCCGCCACCGGCAGGGCGTAGGACTGGCCCTCCCACTGCACCAGCAGCATGCGGGCGAAAACATGGCGGCCGCCGGTTGCCTCGCCGCCGGCTTCGTCGATGCCCAGCAGTTCGGCCAGCGAGATGCAGGGATACAGCTTGCCGCCAGCGTTGACGATGCCGCGCAGCCCGCGTGCATTGCGGTGCGGCAGGCGATGCGAAATGGCTTTCGGCGCAATCTGCTGGAACATATTGGTCGGCAGGGCTAGCCACTCGCGGCCAATGCGGAAGGCGACGCAGGAGCTGTCGTGGCGCGTGCCCTCATCTTGCGGGGCGCGGAAGTGTTCGGCCCATTCGCGCAGGTAGGCCGGATCGACAGGGCGTTGCAGGTTGCGCAATGCGGCGCCGGCATACACGTCGCAATTGCGGCAGTGGACCGCCTTGTCGAGGATCTCGCAGCTATGGTCGCCGGCGACGCCGATACGGTTCCAGCAGGCGTCCAGGTCTTGGATTTGATCAGTCATTGTCTTGGTCTGCTATCACTGTGGCTGCTGGCGCTGGAAAGCGCGCGCGGCACGGGCCTTCAACGTAGCGGCGGCGCGGCTGTTGCCGCCTTGCTCCTGCAGCAGGGCCAGGTGGCACAGGGCTTCGTAGTGGTCCGGTTGCAGGTAGAGGCAGCGCTTCAGGTGTGCTTCGGCATCGGCCGGCTTGCCGGCGGATTCAGCCAGCAGGCCGAGGATGAAATACGCTTCGGCCGACTCGGGCTGCTGGGCAAGAAATTCACGGCAGGCGGCATCGGCTTCCAGCAGTTTACCGGCGTCGGCCAGCTTGCGCGCGTGCGCGAGCAGGGATTCGTCGCCGGCAGCGACCGGACGGGACGTTGCGCTGGCGTTGGCGCGGTTGGCACGGGGCGGGTGCGGCGCCACCGGGGCAGGGCGGCTGCCGCGTGCCGGAAGGCTTGCCAGGGCCGGCGCAGCGGATGCGGTGGCTCGCTCCGGCGCGATGGCGGCGGGATGCGCGAGGCCGGCGCCGGACGGCAAAGGCGTGCCGGCAGGCAGGGCAGCCCGGGCCGGTGCCCCGGAGCGTTTGATGTCCTTGCGCAGGGCGAATGCCTGGCGGTGCGGCAGCGGCGAAAAGCCGTGACGCACGAAGGATGGCACTTCTGCGTATCCGGCCAGGATCATGCCGTCTCTGGCCAGGTATTCAGACAACCGTGCAATGGCAGCAGCGGTGGTTGGCTCGTCGAAATAGATCAGCAGGTTGCGGCAAAAGATCACGTCATACTGGCGCGCCGTTCCAAGCTCGCCTTCCAGGATGCTGCCCTGGCCGAACCGGATGCGCGCCCGCAGCGCGTCATTGATGCGATACAGTTCATCGTCGCCGGACCAGGTGAAATAGCGGTCGCGGAACGACAATTCGCGTCCGCGGAACGCATTGCGTCCAAATACCCCGGCCTCGGCGCGCATGATGCAGGCTGCGCTGATATCCACGGCATCGATCATGAACGCTTGCGGCTTCACGCCGGCATCGAACAGCGCCATCGCCATCGAATAAGGCTCTTCGCCGCCGGCGCAGGGCACCGACAGTATGCGCACGAGCCTGGACCCTTCGGCCAGCCGCTGGCGCACAAATGCGACCGCCGCGGAGAAAGCTTGCGGATCGCGGAACAGCCATGATTCCGGCACCACCACCAGCTCCACCAGTTCGCGCAGCTCCGCTTCATCCAGACCGTCTGCGTAAGCCTTGTGCTCCGTTGCGCCCGTCGCCTCCATGCGCCGCTTCACCGCCAGTTCGACCGTGTTGCGGGCCAGGTTCATGCCGGTCAGGCGGCGCAGTGTGGCCAGTACATTCATCCCGCCGCAGCCTCCGCCGGGAACAGGCGTGCCCGCAACTCGGCTGGCAACAGGTCATTGACCTCGACCAACTGCACCATGCCTTGCGCATCGCCTGCGACCCGGCCCAGGAACGGCGCCGCCTGCACGCCGCTTGGCGCCAGGTCTTGCGGCACCACGTCCTGCACGCCCTGCACCCGTTCGGCCATCAGTCCCAGTGCGTGCACTGCGCCATCGGGCGCCGTGTAATCGGTCACCACGATGCGCGTGTCGTAATGCTGCCGCGACGGCGCCCGGCCGCTGATGCGCGACAGGTCGATCACCGGCATCGGGGCACCGTGCAGGTTCAGCAAGCCCGCCACACTGTCCGGCGCCAGCGGGATGCCCTTCAGTTCCAGCAGGGGCAGCACGCGCTGCACCTGCCGCAACGGAAGACCGTAGCGGTCGGCTCCAATGTGGAAGACTAATACTTTCATGCGTTCACGGCGAAAGTGGAGACGCTCGACTGCAGGTCGCCGGCCGCATACTGCAGCTGGTGCACGGCCTCGCTGGTTGCCTTCAGCGATTCGACGGTCTGCTGGGTGGCATCGTTAAGCTGCATCATGGTTTCGCTGATCTGCTGCGCGCCCACAGCCTGCGCCTGCATGCCTTGCAGCACCGCGTCGAATTGCGGGGCCAGTTTCTGCACCTGGTCCATCACGCCGGACAACTGGTCGGTCACCTGGCGCACCTCGCCCACGCTGCGGCGGATCTCTTCCGAGAATTTGTCCATGCCCATCACGCTGGCCGAAACAGCCGACTGCATTTCCTTCAGCATCTGCTCGATATCCCAGGTCGACACCGAAGTCTGGTCGGCCAGGCGGCGGATTTCGGTTGCCACCACCGAGAAGCCGCGGCCTGCTTCGCCGGCCTTCTCGGCTTCGATGGCGGCATTCAGCGACAGGATGTTGGTCTGGTCGGCCACCTTGGTAATGGTGGTCAGCACCGAGTTGATGTTGGACGCCTTTTCCGACAATGCCGCCAGCTTGGCATTGATCGAATCGGTCGCGTTGACCATGTTCTGCATGGTCTGGTCCATGCGGCGCAGGTTGCCCTGGGCCTCAGAAGTGGCGGTGGTGGTGTAGTCGGCCACCGCGGTCGCATCTTCCATCGTCTTCAGCAGTTGCGAGGTATTGGACGAAATCTCCTTGGTGGTGCTGAGCACCTCGACCGAAGTCTGTGCCTGCTCGACACCGGTGGCTTCCTGCTGCTTGGCCGAAGCGGCAATCTCGGTGGCCGAGGTGGTGACCTGGATGCCCGCCTTCTGCACATTGTTCAGCAACTGGCGCAGGTTGTCGAACATGCGCTGCAAGCCATCGCCCAGCTGGCCGATGGCGTCATCGCCGCCCACGGAGATCTTGCCTGTCATGTCGCCGCCGGCAGCGCGCGCCACAACGCCAAGCAGGGAATCGACTTTCGCGCGCAGCTCATTGGTCTGCGCCTGCTCGCGCAGCGTTGCATCCTGCAGTTGCTGCGCCATCTTGTTGAAGTCTTCGCTGACTTTCCCCAGTTCGTCGCCTGACGTCACCACGGTTCGGGCGGCCAGGTCGCCGCCGCCCAAGCGGGCGAGCCCAGCGGTCAGGTTGGCCAGCGGGCCCAGGATGGCGCGCCCCAGCGTATAGGCGATCAGCAGGGACAGCATGAATACCGCCGCGCCGCCGCCCAGCAGCAGGTTGGTTTGGTTCGAGTGCAGGTCGACCGCTTTGGCGCTGCGCTCGGCCAGCAAGCGGCGCTCTTCTTCAGACGCCTGGTCCAGCAGTTCGCGCGCGCTGCCGACGATGGCGCCGGCTTCCTTCAGCTCCGACGACTGCCCCAGGATTTCGGCCGCGCCTTTGGTGTCGCCGAGTGCGCGGCGCTTGTCGATCTGGCGACGGATATTGACGTCGGCCCAGGTCGTGAGCAAGGCCTGGGCGCGCTTCAGGCGCTCGTTCTGTTGCGGATTGTCTGCCGTCAGCTGGACTGCTTTGGCGATATGCTGCTTGAGTTGTTCCGCGTTTTCACGCTCGCTGCCGATCAGGGCTTCGCTGCCGGTCAGGATATAACCGCGCGTGTCGACCTGGATTTGCAGGGACACGCTGTTGATGCGGTCGAGCTGAAGCAGCACCTCCATCGTGTGCCGGTCCCACCTGTTGGCATCGGTCAAGCTGGCGAAGTTGTTATAGGCCGTGATCAACAGTAGCAAGATGATTGCCACGATGCTGCCGAAGCCGATATACAGTTTGTTCTTGATGCTCAGATTGTTCATGCGCGGGTCTCCGGGGACGGGGGGCTTTCTTCCAAGGCAATGTAGCAAAAAAAACGGGCCGCGCAAAGCGGCCCGTCTTAGAGGAGCGGAGGCAGCTTACTGGCCGCGCTTGTTCCTTGCGTTGGCGGCGATGCGCATGCGCAGCGCGTTCAGCTTGATGAAGCCGCCGGCGTCGGCCTGGTTGTAGGCGCCGCCGTCTTCGTCGAAGGTGGCGATGGTCTGGTCGAACAGCGAGTCGGTCTTCGAATCGCGCGCGACGACGATCACATTGCCCTTGTACAGCTTGACGCGCACCCAGCCGTTCACGGTGGCCTGGGTGTGGTCGATCAGGGTTTGCAGCGCGACGCGCTCCGGCGCCCACCAGTAGCCGTTGTAAATCAGCGAAGCGTAGCGCGGCATCAGGTCATCCTTCAGGTGCGCCACTTCGCGGTCCAGGGTGATCGACTCGATGGCGCGGTGCGCCTTCAGCATGATGGTGCCGCCAGGGGTTTCGTAGCAGCCGCGCGACTTCATGCCGACGTAGCGGTTCTCCACCAGGTCCAGGCGGCCGATGCCGTGCTTGCCGCCCAGGCGGTTCAGCTCAGTCAGCACGGTGGCCGGCGACATGCGCTTGCCGTTCAGGGCAACGATGTCACCGTTTTCGAATTCGATGTCCAGGTATTCCGGCTGGTCCGGTGCAGCTTCCGGGCTGACGGTCCAGCGCCACATCGATTCTTCGGCTTCGGCACTTGGGTTTTCCAGGTGGCGGCCTTCGAAGGAGATGTGCAGCAGGTTGGCGTCCATCGAGTAGGGCGCGCCGCCGTTCTTGTGCTTCATGTCGATTTCGATGCCGGCATCTTCCGCGTATTTCAGCAGCTTTTCGCGCGACAGCAGGTCCCACTCGCGCCATGGAGCGATCACGCGCACGCCTGGCTTCAGTGCGTAGGCGCCCAGTTCGAAACGGACCTGGTCGTTGCCCTTGCCGGTGGCGCCGTGCGAGATGGCGTCGGCGCCGGTCTGGTTGGCGATCTCGATCAGGCGCTTGGCGATCAGCGGACGCGCGATCGAGGTGCCCAGCAGGTACTCGCCTTCGTACACGGTGTTGGCGCGGAACATTGGGAAGACGAAATCGCGCACGAACTCTTCGCGCACGTCGTCGATGAAGATGTTTTCAGGCTTGATGCCGAACTTCAGCGCCTTGGCGCGTGCCGGCTCCAGCTCTTCACCCTGGCCCAGGTCGGCGGTGAAGGTCACGATTTCGCAGTTGTAGTTGTCCTGCAGCCATTTCAGGATCACGGAGGTGTCCAGGCCGCCGGAGTAGGCGAGGACTACTTTCTTTACGTCGCTCATGATTTTCTCAGTCAGTTGATATTGGTTGGTGTTGCCTGAAAAATGGGGTACGTCCCCATTTATCGAGCAATCTTGCCCAGCAGCAAATATTCGATCAGGGCCTTCTGTACGTGCAGGCGGTTCTCGGCTTCGTCCCAGACCACGGATTGCGGGCCGTCAATGACGTCGGCGGAGACTTCCTCGCCGCGGTGGGCCGGCAGGCAGTGCATGAACAGGGCGTCCGGCTTGGCGCGGGACATCTTGGCGGCATCGACGATCCAGCCGTCGAAGGCCTTCAGGCGGGCGGCGTTTTCTTCTTCGTAGCCCATCGAGGTCCACACGTCGGTGTTGACCAGGTCTGCGCCTTCGCAGGCGTCGGACGGGTTGGCGAAGAAGGTGTAGCGGTCGGTCGATACCAGCGACATGTCCATGTCGTAGCCGTGCGGCGTGGAGACATTGACGTGGAAGCCGAACACTTCGGCCGCCTGCAGCCAGGAGTAGAGCATGTTGTTGGCGTCGCCCACCCAGGCCACGACCTTGCCCTTGATCGAGCCGCGATGCTCGATATAGGTGAAGATGTCGGCAAATACCTGGCATGGATGATGTTCGTTGGTCAGGCCGTTAATCACCGGCACGCGCGAATGCGCTGCGAAACGTTCGATGATGTCCTGGCCGAAGGTGCGCACCATGATGATGTCGCACATGCGGGACATGACCTGGCCCGCGTCTTCCACCGGCTCGCCGCGGCCCAGCTGGGAATCGCGGGTATTCAGGTAGATCGCTGCGCCGCCCAGCTGGTGCATGCCGGCCTCGAAAGACAGGCGGGTACGGGTCGAATTCTTGTCGAACACCATGACCAGGGTGCGGTCGATCAGCGGGTGGTAAATCTCGTAGGCCTTGAATTTGCGCTTGATTTCCGCTGCGCGGGCGATCACATATTCGTACTCCTCCAGGGTCAGGTCCTTGAACTGGAGATAGTGCTTGATGCTTTTAGGTGGTATAGACATCTTTGCAAAGTTTTGCTGCGGTGGACTAAAGATTATACGGGCATTTCAATAAATCGTGGCCGGGCGTTCGGGGTCATGCCTTGGCGCCGATATCGGCAGGTCCAGCGTGAAGGTGGTGCCTGCGCTGCTGCTGTCGACGGCGATCTGGCCGCCCAGCAGGGAAGTGACGATGTTGTAACTGATTGATAACCCCAGCCCCGAGCCGCCCTGTCCCAGTTTGGTGGTGAAAAACGGGTCGAAGATGCGCGTCTGGTTCTCCGGCGCGATGCCGCTGCCGTCGTCACTGAACGATATTAGCACGCGGCCTTCCATCGGCGTGGTCGCCAGCAGGTGCAGCTGGCCCCCTTCGCGGCCGTCGAAGGCATGCAGCAAGGCGTTGTTGATCAGGTTCGTGATGACCTGGCCGAAGGGGCCGGGATAGCTGTCCAGCATGATCAGCTCCGGCACCTCGAATGCGATCGTGTGGCCTTCCTTGCGGATGCGGTTCATCACTGTCGCCACCACTTCATGCGTCACCTGCTGCAGGTTGAAAATGCGCCGCTGCTCGGTGGTGCGGTCCACCGCCACCTGCTTGAAGCTTGACACCAGGTCGGCCGCGCTGTGCAGGCCGCGCATGACCAGGGTGGAAGCCTTGCGCGCGTCGTCGATGTAGGCCAGCAGCTCGGATTTGCGCAGCCCCCGGCCATTGACCACTTCTTCCAGTTCGGTGGTTTTCTGTTCCAGCGTGCTGGCAATCAGCAGGCTGTTGCCGATCGGCGTATTCAGTTCATGCGCCACGCCTGCCATCAGCGCGCCCAGCGCCGCCAGCTTTTGCTGCGACACCAGCTGCGACTGGGCTTCCTGCAGCTGCCGGTAGGCAAGGGCGTTGTCGAGCGCGATGGCGCCGTAGGCGCACAGGGTGCGGAAAATCAGCCGTTCCCGTTCGCCATAGGCATTGGCATGCATGGCTTGCGCCGTCATTACGCCCAGCGCCCGCTCGCCCACCAGCAACGGCACGTACAGGGCGCTGCGGCTGGCTGCCGTGCCGGGCGTGACCGTGCTGTCGCGCTCGGGCGGGATCTGGTCGATGTACACCTCGCGCCGCTCGCGCAGGCATTGCGCGGTGTAGGCGGTGGGGTGGTCGAGCGGGATTGCGTTGCGGGGCAGGGCCTGGCCGGCTTCCACGCCGAAGGCACGTTCCAGCTGGCGGCCGGCCGGATCGACCAGGTAGACCGCGAAGGTATTGGCCGACAGCAGGGCGTGGGTGTGGCGGTCCAGGGCCTGGAATACGGCGCCGGCGTCGAGGTGGGTGGTGATTTCCTGACCGATGGCCGATAGCCGCTCCAGCAGCTTGGTGGTTTGCTGCAGCACTTCGGCGCGGCGCGCTTCGGACATTGCCAGTTCGCGATGATGCAGGCCTTCCGCACGCGCCTGTTCCGTCTGGTGGTGCACCTGCATGGCGATGGCGCGGCTGGTGGCGTCCAGCGTGTGGGTCTTTTCGCGCGCGGCGCTGGCGGCGGTCGCCATTTCGTAAGCACGGCCGAAATCGCCCAGGCGCGCGTACTCGGCGCCCAGTGCGTCATACAGGTCGCCCGGCACTGTGTAGCCTTTGATGGTCTGTGCCGCTTCCAGGGCCTGGTGCAGGTAATGCAGTCGGGCGTTGGGCGCCTGCATGCCGGGCGGCGCGGACAGCTGGAGCTGGCCGTGGATCAGGGCCAGCACCCGCAGTGCCGCCACGTGGTGGAAGGCATTATGGTGGCGCGATGCGCGTTCCACCGCCATCAGCGCCATGTCCAGTGCTTCCAGCGAACGATTGAGGAAGCACAGGGCATGGGCCTGGCCGCGCAGCGCTACGATCTTGAAGTCGCCCTGCTGCAAGGCTTCCGCGCGCTCAGACAGCCGCTGGAAAGCATCCAGCGCTTCGCCGTAATCCTTCTTGTCCAGGCACAGTTCGCCCAAGTGCTGCAAGGCGATGGCGTAGGTGCGGCCGTTCGCTTGCGGCGCCAGGATTACCAGCGCCTCGCGCAGCAGCTCTTCCGCCGCGCCAAGGCGGCCAAGGCGGCGCACGATGTCGGCCGTGTGCACCAGGCAGGAGCCGATGCTGCGCGGCCAACCGGTAGGTTTGGCCAGGTCCATGGCGCGCTGCATCCACTCCAGGCCGGAGTGGTGGTCGTTCAGTTGCGAGAATTTCTCCGCGATATTGATGGCGGCCGTGGCGGCTGCGCGAATCTGCCCCGTTTGCAGCGCGGCTTCATAGCTGCGGATGTAGAAGCTGGCCGAATTGCCGATATCGCCGGCCTGGCTGGCCGCGATGGCGAAAAAGTCGTTGATCCAGCATTCGATGCTGGGCGGCGCTTCCACCGACATGTTGAAACGCTCGCCCCAGCGCTCTGTCGCGGCGTGCAGGTCGCGCAATGCCGCCCAACGCGCCTGCACAGCATCCGCAATGGTGGCGCGCTGCTCGTCGGGCGCCGCATGGGCTGCGTTGGAACAGGCTTCCAGTTCAGCATCGCGCTGGCCATGGTTGCCGCGGTCGACCGAGATCCAGGCCTTCAGCCAATGGGCGTCGGCCCGGCCGATATTGTCGTTTTGTGCTTCGAACACCTCCAGCGCGCGCGAAGCGAGGCTGGCGGCGGCATCGAGCTCGCCAAGCAGCCAGCGGATTTCGCCGTCGACCAGGTGCAGTCGCGCTTCGAGCGAAGCGCGTGCATGGCCCGGCAGGTGAGCCAGGGGCAGCAGGGCGGCTGCTTCGCGCGCCAGTTCCTGCGCGCGCTTGCCGTCGCGCTGGCGCAAATGCCAGGCCAAGGGGAGCAGCACCGGAAGCCGCGCAATGCCGCGCAAGGGCAGCAATTCGAGCTCCCAGTGCGCAACGGCATCGTCATCGGCAAACAGAAGCTGCATTGGCGTCCCGTCAATAGAGCGTCTGCGAGGACTCGTGCAACAACTGGCCGTACAGCGTATGCCGCATTTTCGCGATCTTGCCTTCGTTGACGGCCTCCAGCACCGCGCATTGCGGCTCGCTCAGGTGGCGGCAGTTATAGAACCGGCAGCCGCCGAGATAGGGCTGGAAATCGCGGAAGGCCCGTTCCAGCATGCCTTCGCTCAGGTGGTAAAGCCCGAACTCCTGGAAGCCAGGCGAATCGATCACGCTTGAATCCGGGCCCACATGGTACAGGCGGGTGAAGGTGGTGGTGTGCTTGCCGGTGTCGAGCGCCTCGCTGATTTCTCGCGTGGCGATATCGGCGTCCGGCACCAGGATGTTGATCAGCGAAGACTTGCCCATGCCTGACTGGCCGATCAGAATCGAGGAATGACCTTGCAGCAGCGGCGCCAGCGTTGCGCCAGTCTGCTCGGGCTGGCCGGTGGCCGAGACTTCGATCACTTCGTAGCCCATCGCCGAATAGACCTGCAGGCGCTTGCGCGCGTGTTCCAGCATGTCGGTCACGTCAACCTTGTTCAGCAGCAGGCGCACGTGAATGCCGGCCGCCTCCGCAGCCACCAGGGCGCGCGACACCAGGTCGTCCGAGAAGCTTGGTTCCGTTGCGACCACGATGAACAGTTGGTCGACATTGGCGGCCAGCAGCTTGGACTTGTACTGGTCGGAGCGGTACAGCAGCGTCTTGCGCTCCTGGATCTTGTCGATCACCGCCTGGTCGGGCGAAGTCAGGGTCAGGTCAACGATGTCGCCGACCGCCACATTGGTCTTCTTGCCGCGCGTGACGCACTGCAGGCGCTGGCCGTCCGCTTCGGCCAGGTAGTGGCGGCCGTGGGCTGCGATGATGGTGCCGGTGCGTTTGGTCCCCTTGCTCATGCCTGGCCCAGTGCATCGGCCTTGGCGGCGCAAATGAAATCGTTGATCGACAAGCCGTTGACCGAGTGCGTGTCGTAGCGCACCTGGCAGGTCTTGTAGCCCACCACCATTTCGGGGTGATGATCTTCGCGGTGGGAAATATAGGCCAGCGCATTCACGAAAGCCATCGTCTCGTAGTAGTTGTTGAAGCCGAAAGTGTTCACCAGCTTGCCGCTGGCCATGCTCCAGCCATCCAACAACTGGACCAGGCGCAGCGCCTCAGGGGCGTCCAGGGCCTGCGTCTGGTGGCTGCAGCGCAGCGCGCGCAAATCGGCCGCGGTGTGGATATTCGCTGTCATTGAGATGCCGCCAGGTTGAGTTGACGAATCCGCACGCTGGCGGGCGGGTGCGAATCGTAGAAGGCCGAATGCAGCGGGTCAGGCGTCAGGGTTGACGCATTGTCCTCGTACATCTTGACCAGGGCCGACACCAGGTCGCGCGCATCGGTATGCCTGGCGGCGAAAGCATCGGCCTCGAACTCGTGCTTGCGCGAGCTGAGCGAAGTCAGCGGGCCAAACAGGAAGGTAAATACCGGCAGCACCAGCATGAACAGCAGCAGTGCCAGTGCGTCGTTGGACTGGCCGGGCACGATGATCGGATTCACGCCCAGGCCGGTGTAGAACCAGAGCTGGCCTTTCAGGTAGCCAAGCAGTGCGAGGAAACCCAATGACAAGCCGAACATCACCACGATGCGCTTGATGATGTGTTTCAGCTTGAAGTGGCCCAGCTCGTGCGCCAGCACCGCCTCGACTTCCTGAGGCGACAGGCTGGACACCAGGGTGTCGTAGAACACGATGCGCTTGGCCGCGCCGAAGCCGGAGAAGTAAGCATTGCCATGCGCGCTGCGCTTGGACCCGTCCATCACGAACAGGCCCTTGGAGGCAAAGCCGACGCGCGCCATCAAGCCCTCGATGCGCTGCTTCAGCGATTCGTCGGCCAGCGGCGTGAACTTGTTGAACAGCGGAGCGATCAGGTTCGGGTAGAGCGCCATCACCAGCAGCTGGAAGCCGCACCACACGAACCAGGCGTACAGCCACCACAGGCTGCCCGATTTTTCCATCAGCACCAGGATGACCCACACCAGCGGCAAGCCGATCACGCCAGCGACGCCGACACCCTTGAGCAGGTCGATGAAGAACAGGCGCTTGCTCATCTTGTTGAAGCCGAAGCGTTCCTCCAGCTTGAACTGGCGGTAGTAGTCGAGCGGCAGGTCGACCAGGCCTGAGATGACGCAGACGGCAACGATCAGGCCAAGCTGGTAAGCCATGCCGCCGCCGGTGGCATTGAACAAGGTGGCCGAGAGCCATTGCAGGCCGCCCAGCAAGGTAAGGCAGATCAGCATGATGCTGGACAGCATCATGTTCAGCAGTCCCAGCCTGGTGCGCTCGATGGTGTAGTCGGCGGCTTTCTGGTGGGCCGCGAGCGGGATTTTTTCCGCGAAATCGGCTGGCACGGCGGCGCGGTTTTGCAGCACATGGCGGATGTGGCGCGAAGCGAGCCAGAATCGCACCACCAGAGTTGATGTTAAAAATGCAATGAACAAATACGAAAACGCGTGTGAATACATTCTGTGCCTGTGAGAAAATGGCGGATTAACCTGCCCTATATTGTCTTAGAGAGAATTATGTCACAAGCGAACGACACCCCAGCAACCCCGGTCACCCCGCAGCGCCCGAATGAAATGAACCTGGTGTGGGTCGACATGGAGATGACCGGCTTGGAGCCTGAGACCGACCGCATTATCGAAGTGGCAATGGTGGTCACCGACATGCACCTGAACGTGCTGGCCGAAGGCCCGGTGCTGGCGATCCACCAGTCGGACGAAACGCTGGACAAGATGGACGCCTGGAACAAAGGCACCCACGGCCGCTCCGGCCTGATCGACCGCGTGAAAGCGTCGACCGTGACCGAAGCCCAGGCCGAAGCCGAATTCATCGCCTTCATGCGCCAATGGGTCCCGAACGGCAAATCCCCGATGTGCGGCAACACCATCGGCCAGGACCGCCGCTTCATGGTCAAGTACATGCCCAAGCTGGAGGCCTTCTTCCACTACCGCAATATCGACGTGTCGACCCTGAAGGAGCTGGGCCGCCGCTGGAAACCGGAAATGGTCGCCGGCTTCAAGAAAGCCCAGAAGCACACCGCCCTGGCCGACATCATCGAATCGATCGAAGAGCTCAAGTACTACCGCGAGAACTTCATCAAGCTCTAATCAGCCGAGCCCGTGTCACACCATGGGGTCACACCCCAAGTGTGACACGAGCTGTGCTGCGCAGCCCGAGCGCCAGCGCGGCGCCCGCCAGCAGGGCCAGCGCGCAGGCCAGCAGGGCAGGCGGAAAGCCGGCGCCCGGCGCCGGGACAAACACTGGCAACCGTGTAAAGTCCGCCGCGCCGAACGGCTTCTCGTCAAATACGTAAGGATAGAAGTGGCGTCGCACCCGCTCATGGTAGGCGGCCACGCGATCCTGGTAGGCCATGCGGGCCTGCATATCGGTTCCCGCCAGCCGATGCAGCAGCACCTGCACATTCACTCCCGCCAGAAATATTGCCGCGTTGCGCGTCCACTCTTCACGCGACCACAGTGCGTTGCGGTACTGGGCTGCCTGCCCAGCAACCATGTCATCCCCGGCCTGGTGCATGGCGTAATACCACTTCCAATGGAAGCCTTCAGGCAGCGGCGCCGTGTTTTTCCACTCAGGATGGGTGCGGAAGAAGCGCTGCATCGTCTCCTCCTTCGGTTTGTCCCATGCCGCATGCACCGCCTGGCGCTGCGCCAGGGCCAGTTCCGCGCCTTGCGCTACCGGGATGGCCCGCTCCAGCGCGGCGTTGACTGCCGTCGGCAGCACCAATGCGAGCAGCACGAAGGCGGCCAGCAGCAACGCGGCGCCCGCTGCTGCGTTACGCGCCACAGTCGCGCCCCAGGCGGCCACGCCGCACCAGAAAACAAGGTAGAGCAGCGCAGCACCCGCCATCAGGGCCGTTTCACCCGGTGCGGCGTCGGACAGCAGCGCACCGGCAAGCAAAGGCACAAGCAGGGCCGCGGCAAGCAGGGCAAGGCGCAGCAGCACGCGGCGCCGCCACAGCGCGCCGGGCTTGCCGGGCAGGGAGGACAGCAAGCGCAAGCGCCCGGCCTCGCGCTCGCCGCTGACCATGTCGTGCATCAGGGCGATGATGAACAGCGGCGCCAGGTAGACCAGCACAAAGGCGAAGTCGAATCGTCCCGGCGCAGCCAGCTCGGGATTGATCGCTTCCGATTCATAGAGCTGCGCTTGCAGCCCAAGGGCGCGCACCTGCAGCGCATAGGGCTGGACGTCGCGCTGCCCGATGGCGGCAAAGGCCAACGGTGACGCCGGGTCGAAGGTCAGGTGAGGCGTGTAGTAGGCCGTGAGCCCGGCATCGCCGTCGGCAGGCTGGCGTTCTGCCCGTTCTGCAAGGTCGGCGGCATGGACGGCGGCGATCCGCTCCAGCGCGACGCGCTGAGCGCCCATCGCCTGCATGCCGTTCCAGACCGACAGTGCGGACAAGAGCGCCAGCACCACGAGCGCCGCAGCCGCAGGCCGCGAGCGTAGCAACAGCAGAAGTTCAAATTTCCAGTTCTTCATTCAGATATTCCTTTCCAGGCGGCGCGCGACCCAGGCGGCCAGCAATGCGGCGGCCCCCAGCCAGCCGGCGAGGATGGCCAGCGCCGGCCATACGCGCTGCGCGACTGTGCGTTCCAGCGGCGAGGGGGGATGGCGGTAGCGCGGCAGTGCGCGCCAGTAGTCAGCCGAAATGCGCTGGGCGCGGTCGTCGTGATACTTCACTTTTTCGGCGTGCAGCCGGTTCAGCGCCTGGATCAGGCGATAGCGATAGTCCTCGCCGGCCAGAAGGAAGCGCTCATGCGCCGCCCGGTCGGTATCCGCCAGCGCCGCCGACATGCTGCGCAGGGCCAGCAGCGGCACCGCCAGCGCCGCCGTATCCAGCACGCTGCCTTGCGCGGCCTGGCGTGCGAAGTCGCGCTGCATGCTGGATAAAAACAGCTCGCTGGTCAGGCGCTCGCCTTCTTCGATCACCAGCCCCTTGTAGTTGACGGGCAGGTCCTCGACCTTGCTGACGCCATACCGTTTCAGCACGCTGTCGCGGAAACTGCGGAAGTAGGGATCGTCCGGGTTATGGCTGTCGCCGATGCGCGCCAGTTCGGCGTGGACGGCCGCTTCCATTTCGATGCGGGTAGGGCGCGGCACCATGCTGGAAGCCAGGTCGGGCAGCATGCGCGGCAGCAGCACCGCCATCAGGGCCCAGGCGCCAACCAGCAAGAGCAGCGCATCGCGCGCCCGCCGCGCCAGGGCGGAAAGCAAGACCGCAGCAGCCGACCACGATAGCAGGTAGGCGGCGTAGCCCAGCGCCAGCCAGCCGGCCGGCGCCACCAGCAGCGGATCGGCCGCAGCGATCAACAGCAGGGCTGCCAGCGCCGGCGCCGCCAGCATGAGGGCCAACGCGCCGTGCGCCGCCAGCTTGCCCGTCACCAGCGCGCCGCCGCCGACGCCATGCGCCAGCATCAGCCGCAGTTGATCGCGTTCGCGCTCGCGCGCCAGGGCGCCGAACGCCAGGAACACCAGCAGTAAAGGGGCCAGCACCTGCAGCACGAAGGCCGGCGTCAATTGCCCGAAGCGCAGCAACAGCGAAGACTGGCCGGCGTCGCTGAAGTTGGCGCTGTTCTGGCGGTGCCCTTCCAGGTACAGCGTGCTGCCGGTGAAAGGCGCCACGCCGAAGTCGAAGAAGGCGAGGGCGGTCAGCGGGCGGAACACGTAGTGCCCGTAATGCACCACCCGGTGCGGATGACGGTCCGGCTGGCTGTTCCACTGCTCGTCGGCCTGCTGCTGCAGGCGGGCACGCTGCGCTTCCACACTGTGGGCGCGTTCCAGGCTGACCATGATGGCCGCCAGCGTCAGCACCAGCAGCAGGCCCGCCGCAGCAACGGCGACCCTGCTGCGCCGCAGGGCGCGCCATTCCTCCAATGCCACGCGCCAGGCGGTGCCGGCAAACGCGGGCCTCATGCCGCCCTCCGTGCATCGGCATAGCGCTGGAACAACTGCTGGACATCGAAGCGCTGCGGCCCGTGCGCGGCCAGTTCATGGGCGATGCGGCCCCGGTCCAGGAAGCCGATGCGGTCTGCCACTTCGGCAGCGCCTAGCAGGTCGTGCGTCACCATGAACACCGTGACGCCGTGCTCGCGCAGCTTGAGCAGCAGGGCATTGAATTCGCTGGTGGCATGCGGGTCCAGGCCGGACGTCGGCTCGTCCAGCAGCAGTACCGGCACCAGGCGCGCCGCCGCCAATGCAATGGCAACCTTCTGGCGCATGCCTTTGGAGTAGCCGCCGAGACGACGGTCCCAGGCCGCCGGGTCCAGGCCGACGTCGTCCAGCGCCGCCTCGATGATGGCGGGCGCGGCGTCGGCGCCGCCCACGCGCAGCAGGTAATCGAGGTTCTCGCGTGCCGACAGGTGTTCGTACAAGGCGACGTTCTCCGGTACATAGGCCAGGCTGGCGCGCGCCGCCAGCGGATCGAACGCGGGATCGATGCCGCACACGCGGGCATAACCCTCCGCCGGGCGGGCGAAGCCGAGGAAGGCGTTCAGCGTGGTGGATTTGCCGGCGCCGTTGCCGCCCAACAGGGCGTAGATCTCGCCCTGGCGTACCTGCAAGTCGAGGCAGTCAAGCACGCTGGCCGTGCCATAGCGGACCGTCAGGCCCACCGCTTCAAGTGCAATCTTGGTCATCTGTGTTCTCCTTTCAATCAGTAGGAAGCCTGCAGCCCCAGCGAGACCGCACGCGGCGTTCCGGGCGCGACCCAGGTGCGCTGGTAGGAACTGGTGTAGTAGGTCTTGTCGAACAGGTTGTCGATATCGAGCGACAGCCGCAGGCCGCGGGCGATGTGCCAGTGCGCGACCAGGCGCGCCACCGTATAGGCCGGCAGATCGAACGGCGCTGCACCGCTGCTGGCCTGGGCCTGGGTGCGTGCTTCGCCCAGGCGGCGGCCCGTGTGCGTCACGCCGCCGCCAACGCCGAAGCGGGCGCCGTTGGCCAGCGCGCCTTCGTACATCAGCATCAGGCTGCCGTTCACGCGCGGCACGTTGAGCAAACGGCCTCCCGTTTCCAGCGTGTTGTCGCGCACCACCTGGGCGTCGATCAGGGACAGGCTGGCATTGGCGCGCCAGGCGCGGCCCAGTTGCCCGGCCAGGTCGAAGTCCAGTCCCCGGCTGCGCACCTCGCCAGCCGCCACGGAATAGGCGGGTTGCTGCGGATCGGTGGTGAGGGCATTGCGTTTGCGGATGTCGAACAGGGCCAAGGTGGCGCCGAGCCGGCCGCCTGCCTGCTCCCATTTCAGGCCCGCCTCGCTGGCCTTGCCGCGCTCGGGCGCGAAGGCGGAGCCGCTGGCGTCGCTGCCCGTGTTGGGACGGAAGGAGCTGCCCCAGTTGGCAAACAGCGTCCACGCCGGCGTGGCGAGGTAGCTGGCGCCGATGCGCGGGGAAGTGGCGTTCGGCTCCTGGCGCGCAACCGTGCCGTTGCGCCGGTTGGCCAGGGTCTGCTCGTGCCGGTCGTGCCGCAAGCCGGCCACCACGCGCCAGTGCTGGCCGAGGCGCAGCGTGTCCTGCGCATACACCGCCACGTTGCGCTGCTTCTCCAGCGTGTCGGTAAACAGGGCTGGCACCGGCAGCGGCTGGCCGTAGACGGGCGCCAGCACGTCGATCGCATACGGCGCGGCGGCGCTCGGGCTGGCGCGGAACATGCGCAGGTCGTAATCAAAGCGGTAAGCTTCGGCGCCGAGCAGCAGTTCATGGCCCGGCGCCGGACTGCCCGCCAGTTCCATGTGTCCGCCCAGGTCGTCGGAGCCGTAATCGCGCAGGCGGCGCTGGCGGCGCAGCGTGCGCTGGTCTGCATTGAGGGCGGCGGCCGGTTCAGTGGAGTAGCCATCGAGCAGGCCGCGCTTCCACAGCAAGCCGCCGCGCAGTTGCCACGCGTCCGACAGTACATGCTCGAACATCAGCTGCTGCGTGCTGTTGAAGATGCGGATATCGCCGTCGCCCGGTTCGCCGAGGAAGCGCCCGCGCGGCACGGCGCCCAGTTCATCGTTGACCGCTGCGATGCCGCGGTCCAGCGTGCCCACATGGCGCAGCAATTCGCCGCGGTACTCGAGGCGCGTGCCCGGTCCGGCCTTGATGCTGAGCGCCGGCGCCAGCAGGGTACGGCGTGAATGGACATGGTCGCGGAAACTGTCGCGCTTTTCGCTGGCAGCATTCAGGCGCCAGGCCAGCGCTTCGCCCAGCGGGCTGGTGGCGTCGAGGGCCGCGCGGCGCAGGCCGAAGCTGCCGGCCACCGCATCGAGCGCGTAGGCGGGCCGCCAGAGCGGCCGTTTGCTGACGATATTCAGCGTGCCGCCAGGTTCGCTGGCGCCGTACAGCGCCGCCACCGGGCCTTTCAGGAACTCGATGCGTTCGACGGCGGCCGTGTCGCGCGGCGCGTTGATGCCGCCGCGGTTGGCGGCAAAGCCATTCAGCAACAGGGCCATGCCGTTGTTCGGGTCCCCGGCCAGGCCGCGGATGGCGATGTTGTCCCACAGGCCGCCAAAGCTGTTCTGGCGCGACACGCCGCCAGCGTAATCGAGGGCATCGTCGATGCGCAGGGCGCCCAGGTCGTCCAGTACCTGGCGCGGCATGATGCGCACGGCTTGCGGCAGTTCACGCAGCGGCAAGTCGGTCTTGCTGCCCAGCGCGTCGCTGGCCAGGTAGCTGCCGGAGTCGCGGCGGCCCACGACTTCGACGGATTGCGGTTCTTCGGCACGAACCGACAGGGTGAGCAGTGCCAGCGCAGCCGGGATGGCACGCAGGCGGATTTTCTTCGTCATTTTTATCTTCTCGTCTTGCTTGATCAATGCGCCGCCGCACTGGGCGGCGCCGGGTCTTGGTCAGGGCAAGGCGTTGGCGGGCGGGCCGCGCGGGAGGTAGGGCGGTGCGGCGCGGCGGCCAGGCAAAGCCCGCTCGGCATAGGCCAGCGGGCGTGCCGGCGCCTGTGCCTGGGGCAGCAGGAGTGGCGCGGCCGGCAGGCGTTCGGCCAGCGTGGCGGCATCGTAAGCCAGGCAGGAATGCGCGTGCGCGACGTCGCGCACGTCCTTCTTCCAGGCGTGGGCGAGGCGGTGCTGCAGGCCGGCGGAAACCGCTGTCAGCAAGGCGGCCGCCAGCAGGGCGGCCAGCGCAATATGGATGGCACGCCGCGATGTCACGCGGGTGCGGCGGAATATGGGCATATCGGGTAGCGGCACGATGCCGCGGACGTAACAGGGAATCCTGCGCGCAAGCGGGCAGGGAGGTCAGGTCACGAAGCGATATGGGGCGGCGCCTGCCGCTGGGGGATCAGGTAGCGCTGGGGCGAAATTGCCGCTGGCGCCGAAGGCTGGCGCGCCAGGAAGTAGGCGACTGCCAGGAAGACCGCCAGGAGGGCGGGCGGCGTCGAAGGAACGTCGGCCGGGAAATGGCTGGCCATCTGGCAGGCCACGCAGTCATCCAGCTTGTCGGCCAGGTCGTGGCTGTGCGAGGACGCCGCCAGCAACTGCAATGCAAACACGATCGTGCACAACGCCAACAGCCAGCGCCACAAGCGATTGCCGTGGCGCAGTCCGGAACGTTGGGTATCGGGCCTGGTTTGCATAGCGAGCGAGTATAGCAACTTTTGTCCACTTTGTTCCTGACCCCAGGTGGACAAATTTTGCTGGTTGTTACTTGTCAGTCCTTGAACGCGGGCGGGCGCTTGGCCATGCCGGACATCATGGCTTCCTGCAGGTCGGCCGACATCAGCATGGCCGCGTTCCAGGTGGCGTTGTAATTGAGGCCGTCGGCAATCGAGTGGTCGCGCGCGTAGGTGATCATTTCCTTCACGCCCCGCACGGCCAGCGGCGCCTTGGCGGCGATATCGGCGGCAATGGCGCGCACGCCTTCGCGCAGCGCTTCCGGCGATTCGAACACGCGGTTGACCAGGCGGATTTCCCTGGCTTCCGCCGCCTCCACCTTGCGCGCCGTGTAGGCCAGTTCGCGCGCCATGCCTTCCCCGATCAGGCGCGGCAGGCGCTGCAGCGTGCCCACGTCGGCCGTCATGCCGATATCGATTTCCTTGATCGAGAACCAGGCGTCCGCCGAGCAGTAGCGCATGTCGGCGCAGGTGACCAGGTCGATGCCGCCGCCCACGCAGGCGCCATGCACGGCCGCCAGTACCGGCTTGCGGCAGCGTTCCAGGCTGGTGAGGGTGTCCTGCAGATCGAGGATGATGCGGCGCAGCGATTCGCGCATGCGGCCCTCGCAGTCGTTCTGGATCTGCTGGCCCAGGCCCATCATCATTTGCAGGTCGATGCCTGCCGTGAAGGCCTTGCCTTCGCCTTCCAGCACGGCGACGCGGATCTCGGGCGTGTCGTCAACGTAGCGGAAGGCGCTGCGGATGTCGTGCCACATGGCCAGGTTCATCGCGTTCAGCTTTTCCGGCCGGTTCAGACGGACGGTGGCAATGTGGGCGTCAACGCTGATGGCGACAGTTTCGAGGACTGGAATGCTCATGGGGCTCTCCGTGCTTATTGCTCGGCGCCGTGGCACTTCTTGTACTTCTTGCCGCTGCCGCACGGGCAGTCGTCGTTGCGGCCGACTTTCGGCTCCTCGTGCTTGACGGTGGTCACGCCGGTCTTGCGGCGCGGCACCCACCATTTGTGGATGGCCGGCAGGTTGGCTTCGATGTCCAGCGCCAGTTGGTGGGCTTTCACCGGATCTTCCACTTCCGGCAGTTCTTCCGGCTTGATCTCGTCGGCGCCCAGCAGGTAGATCGGGCGCATCAGCGGAGCAGCTTCGGAATCCCAGATCTCGTCCCACGACCCCTCGCGCAGTTCCATGCCTTCCCAAAAGCCCCAGCACCAGGCCTCGGCGTTCAGCAGGACCTTGCCTTCATGTTCGTGCTCGACGAACAGCGGTTCGAATTCTTTCGGCGCCACTTCAAAGGTCACCAGCACTTCGTTCATGAAGCGGGTGATCAGGTTGTAGATGCGCTCTTCCTGCTTCGGGTTCTTGAACTTCGGACCGTGCTTGCGGTCCTCGCCCCAGATGCTCGGCAGCCATTCGGCCGGGGTAATCGGTTCCGGGCCGATGGCGATGGCGGTCAGGTAGCCATGCAGGTGGTCCATCGTCATGGAATCCTCCGGGCTCTGGTCGCCCAGCAGGAAGTTGTCGAGTTCGTCGAATTCTTTGTCGGTCAATGGCTGGTCGAGTTGCATGGCTTGGTGCTCTATATATTGGGTCGAAGGGCGACAGTATACGCCCTGGCCCTTACAATAGCGAGAATGACGCATCCATTCCTTGAATTGAGCCCGGACCGGGTACTCGACGCCCTGGCCAGCATCGGCCTGTATGGCGATGGCCGCCTGCTGGCGCTGAATTCCTATGAAAACCGTGTTTACCAGGTGGGCATGGAAGAGGGGCCGCCGGTGGTGGCCAAGTTTTACCGCCCGGGGCGCTGGACCGGCGAGCAGATCCTCGAAGAGCACGCCTTCGTGCAGGAGTTGCAGGAGCGCGAGGTGCCGGCCGTGCCGGCGCTGGCGCGCGATGGCCGCACCCTGCATGAATTCGAGGGTTTCCGCTTTGCCGTCTTCCCGCGCCACGGCGGCCGTGCGCCGGAAATGGACGATCCCAAGGTGCTGGAGTGGACCGGCCGCTTCATCGGCCGCATTCACGCGGCAGGGGCGGCGCGGCCGTTCGCCACCCGCCCGACCCTGGACATTGCCTCCTTTGGCGAAGAGCCGCGCGACTGGCTGCTGGCCAACGACTTCCTGCCGCCGGAACTCGTGACACCCTGGCGCTCGGTGGTCGACCAGGCACTGGACGGCGTGCGGCGCTGCTATGAGCGGGCAGGGCAGGTCGAGCTGATCCGCCTGCACGGGGATTGTCATGGTGGCAATGTTTTGTGGACTGATGCCGGGCCGCATTTCGTCGACTTCGACGACGCCCGCATGGGCCCGGCCGTGCAGGACCTGTGGATGATGCTGTCCGGCGAACGGAGCGACATGGTGCGCCAGATGGGCGATATCCTGGCCGGGTACGAAGACATGCGGGAGTTCGACCCGCGCGAGTTGTACCTGGTGGAAGCCCTGCGCACGTTGCGCCTTATCCACTACTCGGCCTGGCTGGCGCGGCGTTGGGACGATCCTGCGTTCCCGGTGGCTTTTCCGTGGTTTAATACACAACGATACTGGCAAGATCGTATCCTCGAATTGCGCGAGCAAATCGCGCTGATGGACGAGCCTCCCCTCTGGCCAGTTTGAAAAACCGGTAACCCGGTGTCAGACCCTGTGGGTCTGACACCTGCCACGCGGCTGGCGCAAGTCCGTGTCGCGGGCTTACCGGTTTTAAAACGAGAATTGCCGGGAAATCCCCGCTTTCCTCAAGAGCTTCGCCCCTGTTGGACTCATCGATAATGGCAACATCACCCCAAAAGCCAAGCGAGACCCTCATGCAAGCACAACTGCCGCCAAATACCGACGCCGTCGCCAGCGACCGTGCTGAGCATGAGAAAGCCGAGCTGAAGGCGATCACCGAAGCCATCGCCCGCGTCGAAGCCGAGGCGAAAGCCCAGTGCGCCGCAGAATCGCGCGCCGTGGCCGAGGCCCGCGCCCGCGCTCTGGCCGAAGACCGCGCCGCCCTCGAATCAGCCGCTGCTGCTGCTGCGGTGCAGAACGCCGAAGCTGCTGAAGAAGCCATCAAGATTAACAAGGAGCGCCTGGAAACCCTGCGCGCCGCCGCATCCGCCAGTGTGGCCCGCCTGGAAGCCGTCAAGCAGGAAACCGCCGAACTGCGCGCCCGCGTCGATGCCGACATCCAGGTGCGCCTGGCCGCCGAACAGCGCGCCAGGGCTGAAGAGGAAAGCCGCCGCCGCGCCGCCGAGCAGGTGGCCGAAGAGGCCAAACTGACCGAACTGGCCAGCAAGGCCGCCGAAGAACTGGCCGCGCAAGCCGAGCAGGCCCGCCTGCAAGCCGCCGAACGTGCGGCCGCCGTGCAAGCCGCCCGCGATGAAGTGGTGGGCGTGGCCTCGGCCGACGCCCGCATGACCACGATTGCACGCGAGCGCGAACGCCAGGCCCACGCCGCCCGCCTGACGGCCGAACAACTGGCCCAGGCCGAAGCCGAGGCCCTGGAAGCAACCCGCCAGCGCGAGCGTGCCGACCAGGTGGCCCTGGAGGCCGCTTTCAAGCGCGCCGCCGCCGAAGTGCGCGCGCTGGAAGAAGCCCGCGCCTTGGCACACCTGGAGCAGGAGCGTGAACAGATCGCCTTGGCCAAGGCCGAATCCGACCGCAGCGCCGCCCAGTCGCTGCACCTGCGCCTGCAGACCGAAAAGGAAATCCGCGACGCCGCCCTGCACCGCGAACGCGTCGAAGCCATGGCCGCCGACGCAGCCCAGGCCCGCCGTGATGCCGACCTGCAGATCATCGCCGCCACCGAGCGCCGCGTAGACACCGACCGCCAGCTGCACGCCATCGCCATGGCCCGCGTCGAGGCCGAGCAGCAAGCCGATTTCGAAACCCGTGCCCGCCTGGAGGCGGAGGCGCTGGCGCTGGAGCAGGCCAAGCTGCGCGAACAAGCCGAGCAGGCCGCTGCCGAGCAGGCCCGCATCGAAGCCGAGGAACACCAGCGGGCGGCCGCCATCGCAGCCGAACGCCAGCAACTGTCAGCGCGCTCCGTCGCCGTGGCAGCGGAGCAGGCTTCGGCCGAGAAGATCGAGCGCGATGCCGTCGCTGCGCAACTGGCCGCCGCCGAACAGGCCAATGCCCTGGCCCAGGAAAAAGCCGCCGCCGCTGTGCGCCTGGCCGATGCCGAGCGTGCCCGCGCCGAAGCAGAGCAGGCGGCGCTGGATGCCATCAATGCCCGCCTGGCGGAAGCTGAACGCGGCCGCGCTGAGGCCGAACAGGCCGCGCTGGCAGCGATGAACGACCGTATCGCCGCTGAAGAAGTGGCCACCGCAGCGGCCAAGGCGCGGGTCGATGCCGAACGCGCCGGCGCTGCCGAAGCTCGGCGCAAGGCGGCTGCCGATGCCCGCTTGCAGGTGGCGGCTGAGCAGGAAGCCTCGGCCGTGCGTGCAATGGCTGAGCAGGTTGAATTTGATGCGGCCAACAAGGCTGCTGCTGCCGAGGCTGCCGCTGCCCAGGCGCGGCTGGCAGGTGAACTGGTCAAGGCGCAGGCTGAGCGTACCAAGGCCGAGCAGGCCCGCGTTGCGGCGGAGGAGTCGCTGCTCAAGTCGGAGCTGGAGTTCGTGGCCAAGGAGCGTGAGACCCTGGCGCTGATCGACCAGAAGCTGGTGCAGCAGCGTGCGGCCAATGCGGCCGAGGTGCGTGCGGCCAAGGCGATCGAAGTGCGCGTTGAGCTGGAGAAGAAGGCAGCCGCGGCCGCAAAGGCGCGTGCGGATGCCGAGGAACAGTTGGTGGAAGTGGCGCGCCAGCGTGAAGCGGCTGAGGTGGCGGCCAATGAGGCGGAATGGGCCAAGCTGGCGGAGCAGAAGACCCTGGTCGATACTGTTCATGCGCATGCCGAATTGCAGCGCCGGGTGACGGCGACAACTGCGGCGATGGTGGAGTCGAAGAAGAAGCTACTGGAGCAGGAGGCACGCCGCCAGCATGCGGCGCAGAATATGCTGAGTGCGATGGAAGATAAGGCGGCGCATCCGGCCGACGAGCATTCGGAGACCATGGCGCGCGATGTGATTGGGCGGCTGAAGGAAACTGCTGGCGCCGTGTGGCGCGGCCGTTAAACCGGTAAACCGGTGTCTGACCCACGGGGTCAGACACCTGGCCAGCGGCCGTCGCGTCACAGGTGCCTGACCCTGCGGGTCAGGCGGGACGGCCATCCGGCTGGTGTACCGGTTCAAGGCTGAACGTTCACCGACTCAACAAAATACTGCGTATCGCCGAAGCACGAAGTCGGCACCCCCTTATGCTGCGCATAATGCAGCACCACCCGCTTGCCCGCGGCCGCCGCGATCTGCGACGCGACAGCATCATCGCGCACGGTAAATTCGAACTTCTCCGGAATCGCCCCCGGCATCGAGGTCAGAAGAATCTCCCCCTCCCAGGTCTTGCAAATCCACCCGCGTTTGGAAAACTTCTGCAAATAACCGGCGCGCTCGCCCTCCGAATACGAATAGCTCAACGCCACCCACACATACGCTGCAAACAGCAGCGCCACGGCGGCCAGCAGGCCACCGACAATCACCAGCACACGACCCATTAAGACTCCTGAGGATGTAATTTCTTGTATTTGAGGGAAGACCACAGCGACACGGCAATGAACGCCACCCCGGACAGGCCGGTGAACCACTCCGGAATGTGATACTTCACGCTGGCGAACATGATCAGCGCCAGGATGCCGATTGCGTAATGCGCGCCGTGCTCGAGGTAAATGAACTCGTCCAGCGTGCCCTTGTGCACCAGGTACACCGTCAGCGAACGTACGTACATCGCGCCAATGGCCAGGCCCAGCATGATGATCACGACGTCGCTGGTAATGGCAAAGGCGCCGATCACGCCGTCGAAGGAGAACGAGGCATCCAGCACTTCCAGGTAGAGGAAGCCGCCGATCGAGCCGCCGGCCACCGCCTTGCCCACTTCGCCATGGCCTTCTTCTTCCAGCAGGCTGCTGATCCAGCCCACGCCCACGTAAATCGCGGTACCGATCACGCCCGAGTACAGCACGGTATAGCGCTTGGCTTCCGGCACCATCTGTACGCACAGCACCACGGCAACCAGGGTCAGCAGCACGGCCAGGCTTTCGGTGCCGTATTTGCCCACTTTTTCCTCGAACCAGTGGATCCAGTGCACGTCCTTTTCTTCGTCGAACAGGAAGTTCAGGAAAACCAGCAGCAGGAAGGCGCCACCAAAGGCTGCCACTTCCTCATGCACCCCCAGCAGGTGGCGCGAGTATTCTTCCGGCGTCTTGAGCGCCATGTCCCACACCGACAGCATGTCCAGCCCGGTCGCCGCCGCCACGATGGCCAGCGGGAAGATCAGCCGCATGCCGAACACGGCCACCAGGATACCGACGGTCAGGAACAGTTTCTGCCAGAACGCGTTCCAGTTCTTGAGGACCGAGGCATTGACCACGGCATTATCAAACGAGAGGGAGACTTCCATCACCCCCAGGACGCCGGTAATCCACAGCGCGGTAATCGCAGCGGACATGCCGCCATGGTTATAGCCCCACCAGCCGGCCAGCCCCATCAAGACGATGGTGACAATAATCGAAATCCTGAAATGCTTCATTTTTGCTTGCTATTAATAATTGTTAGTGCGCCGATTATAATGGGGGATTGCACCTTAGGACGCTATAAATGGATCTCGCTTACCTGCTGACGCCTGTCTTGACCTGGATTACTGTCGGTCCGATCAAATTCCTGATTAACAGTATCAAAGCCCGCAAATGGGCATTCAACCTGGTCGGGAATGGCGGCTTCCCATCCAACCACAGTGCCGTGGTCTCCAGCATGGCCACCCTGATCGCCCTGCGCGAGGGCATCGGGCATCCGGCCTTCGGCGTGGCAGTCGCGCTGTGTTTCATCGTGATCATTGACGCCAACAGCCTGCGCCAGCACGTCGGCCGCCAAGCGGCGGCGATCAACCGCCTGGCCAAGGATGCCACGGACCATAAATGGCTGCGCGAACGGATGGGCCATACCGTGATCGAGATCACCGGCGGCCTGGCCACCGGCATCGCCATGGGCCACATCATCTTCGCCCTGTTCCCGCGCGTCTGATCCCTTCAAATACCCCTGGATTGCTACACTAATGTAGCAATCCTTTCTTGCAGTTCAGCCACCGTTTTTGCGGTTCATCCGCGAATCCTGCAGTCCAGCCCTAAAAACCCGCAGTCTGGCCCGCGGTGAATTGACACTCTCCCTCTGTAAAAGGATACTTTTGCACGCTGCAGAAGTATGCATTCCATATTCAAAAATAAGCCGTCCACCAAACTGGAGATTCACATGTTGCGTAAAACCCTATTAGCTCTCGCCGTTGCATCCGCGCTGGTCGCCTGCGGCAAGTCCGACAAGGCGCCTGAAGCCGGCAAGGCCAGCGCCTCGGCGACTGCCGACGCGAAAGGCAAGGGCGATGACAAGAAGCTTGCAACGCTGCAGGTTGCATCTGAAGATCTGGTGACGGTGGAAAGCAATGCCCTGTCGTCCGGCCCGGTGATCACCGGTTCCATCCAGCCTGAACGCAAGGCCGACCTGCGCGCCGAAGTTGGCGCCGTCGTGATGCAGGTGCTGAAGGAGAACGGCGAAGCGGTCAAGAAGGGCGACCTGCTGGTGCGCCTGGACGATACTTCCCTGCGCGATGCGCTGAATTCGGCCCAGGAAGCCGTGCGCGCCTCGACCCAGTCGCTGGACCAGGCCGAGCGCGTCCTGCAGCGCCAGAAAACCCTGAAAGCCTCCGGCATGGTGTCCTCGCAGGTGCTGGAAGACGCCGAAGTGCGCCGCAATAACGCCCAGTCCGACCTGTCGGCTGCCAAGGCCCGCCTGGTGGCGGCCAACCAGCAGCTGACCCGCACCCTGGTGCGCGCTCCGTTCGACGGCATCGTCTCCGAGCGCAAGGTCTCGGCCGGCGATACCGCGCAGATCGGCAAGGAACTGGTGAAAGTGGTCGACCCGGCGTCGATGCGCTTTGAAGGCCGCGTTTCCGCCGACTCGGTGGGCGTGGTCAAGGCAGGGCAGGGCGTTGTGTTCGCCATCAACGGCTACCAGGGCCAGAACTTCCTGGGCAAGGTCAAGCGCGTTGACCCGGCCGCCAATCCGGTCACACGCCAGGTGGAAGTGCTGGTCGATTTCGCCGACAAGAACCTGCCGCGCGTCGCCGGCCTGTTCGCCGAAGGCCGCATCGAAGCGGAAACCACTTCGGCCCTGATGGTGCCGGAATCGGCCCTGGTCAAGCAAGGCGACACCACCTACGTCTGGAAGATCAAGGACAAGGCCTTGTCCAAAGCCACGCTGCAAATGGGCGCACGCGATGCGCGCAGCGGCAACTGGCAGGTGCAATCGGGCCTGGCCAAGGGCGATATCGTGATGCGTACCCCGGCCTCCGGCTTCCGCGATGGCCAGAAAGTGGACCTGCAGATGAACAAGGCGGTTGCATCCGCTTCGGTGCCGGCCGATGCCGTCAAGGGCAACTAAAGAAGTATAAAAAACCAGGGAAACCGGGGAAACTAAGTCATGTTCCTTTCCAATTTCAGTATCAAGCGCCCCGTCGCCATGATCGTTCTGATCGTGGCGATGATGGCCATGGGCCTGCTGGCCCTGTCCAAGCTGCGCGTCAACCAGAATCCCGACGTCGAGATTCCGCTGTTGATCGTCAACATTCCGTATCCTGGCGCTTCGCCGGAGACGGTCGAACGCGAGGTGGTCAACCGCCTCGAAAAATCGCTGCAGTCGATCGCCGGCGTGACCGACCTGTATTCGACCTCGCGCGAGGGCAGCGCCACCATCGAAATGCGCTTCACGTTCCAGAAGAACCTGATCGAAGCGTCCGACGAGGTGCGCAACGCCATCGCCTCGGTGCGCTACAAGCTGCCGACCGAGATGCGCGAGCCGATGATCCAGCGCATCGACACCTCGGCCGACCCGATCATGCAGATGTCGCTGTCGTCCAAGACCCAGTCGCACGCGGTGCTGTCGCGCCTGGCCGAAGACAAGCTGGCCGACCGCTACCGCGCGCTGGACGGCGTGGCCGTGGTCAACGTCAACGGCTCGCTGCGGCGCGAGTTGTCGGTGCTGCTGCGCGCCGACAAGCTGCGCGAGTTCAACGTCTCGGTGGCCGAAGTGGCCAATGCGGTGCGCATGCAGAACACCAACGCCCCGGTGGGCAAGGTGCGCGGCGACCTGGAAGAAAAGGCGATCCGCCTGGTCGGCCGTATCGAGCGTCCGGAAGAATTCAAGGACGTGGTGGTCAAGCGCAACGGCGACCAGCTGATCCGCCTGGGCCAGGTGGCGACCATCGAAGACGGCTTCGCCGAGATCAATAACGTCAGCCTGCGGTCCGGCAAGCCGAACGTCGGCCTGGCCGTGATCCGCGCGCGCGATGCCTCCACCGTGTCGGTGGCCAAGGCAGTGCGCAAGCTGACCGAAGAAATCAACAAGGAATTCAAGGAAGAAGGCAACGGCACTTCGCTGGAAGTGACCCGCGACGGCGGCGAAGACGCGCAGGATTCCCTGAACAACGTGATCGAAGCCCTGGTGTTCGGCGCCGTGCTGACCATCTTCGTGGTCTACGCCTTCCTGAACTCCTGGCGCTCGACCCTGATTACCGCGCTGTCGCTGCCAACCTCGGTGGTGGCGGCCTTCATCGCGGTCTGGCTGTGCGGCTTCACGCTGAACTTCATGACCCTGCTTGGCCTGTCGCTGGCAATCGGCGTGCTGATCGACGATGCCATCGTGGTGCGTGAAAACATCGTGCGCCATATGCAGAATGGTTCCGACCGCCGCAAGGCTGCGCTGGAAGGCACGGCCGAAATCGGCCTGGCCGTGGCAGCGACCACCTTCTCCATCATGGCAGTGTTCATCCCGGTGGCCTTCATGGGCGGCATGCCGGGCGAATGGTTCCGTCCATTCGCGCTGACCGTGACCTGCTCGGTGGCGGTGTCGCTGTTCATCTCCTTCACGCTGGACCCGATGCTGTCGGCCTATTGGGGCGATCCGCCTGACCATCACAGCGCGCCGAAGAAAGGCATCGGCAAGGTACTGGACAAGTTCAACCACTGGTTCGACCACCAGGCCGACCGTTACGGCAAGGTGATCGCCTGGGCGCTGCACCATCGCCGCTGGATGGCCGTGATTGCCGTGGCGACCTTCGTTGGCGCGCTGGCGCTGCAGGGCACTATCGGCGGCTCCAGTTTCCTGCCGAAAGTGGACTTCGGCACCATCGCCATCGACGTGCGTACGCCTTCCTCGTCCAGCCTGGACTACACCAAGACCAAGATGGACAAGGCCGCGCAGATCGCCCACACCATTAAAGAAGTGAAGGCGACCAGCACCTACGTCAACCTGTCGGGCGGCCGTATCTGGGTCGACATCGGCAAGCGCAAGGAACGCAAGCGCGATGCCACCGAGATCGGCATGGAACTGCGCCAGAAGCTGGCCGGCCTGGTGGGCGGCGAGTTCGTGGTGCTGGAAGACATCAACAACGGCGCCCGCAAGCCGGTGCAGATCGACTTCGTCGGTCCCGATTCGCGCAAGCTGATGGAGATCACCAACCAGTACATGGACAAGCTGCGCCAGGTCAAGGGCGCGGTCGATGTCGGCCTGTCCGAGCAGGATCCGAAGGACGAGCTGCAGATTGAACTGAACCGCGGCCTGGCCAACTCGATGGGCATTTCCGCCGGCGATGCGGCGCAGTCGCTGCGCGTGGCCTTCGCCGGCATCGAAGTTGGCGACTGGGTCGACCCCACAGGCGAAACCCGCGACGTGGCAGTGCGCCTGCATCCGGAAGACCGGGTCAGCCCTGACAATATCGAGCGCCTGCCGATCGCCGTCACCGGCACCAACCAGATGGTGCCGCTCGACCAGATCGCCAAGATCACCATGGGCAAGGGCCCGGCCACCATCCGCCACAAGAACGGCAAGCGCATGGTGTCGGTATCGGCCAACGTGGAAGGCCGCTCGAACGGCGAAGTGATCAAGGAAGCCCGCGAGCTGGCTGAAAAGATGGACTACCCGCCAGGCTTCGGCATGGACGTGGGCGGCTCCGGCAAGGACCAGGCGGAAGTGTTCGGCGCGATGGGCATTGCCCTGGTATCCGGCATCGGCCTGATGTACCTGGTGCTGGTGATGCAGTTCGGCTCCTTCACGGCGCCGGGGGCGGTGATGCTGTCCTTGCCGCTGTCGCTGATCGGCGTGGTGGTGGGCCTGCTGCTGACGGGCGGTACGCTGAACCTGATGAGCTTTATCGGCGTCATCATGCTGATGGGCCTGGTCGCCAAGAACGCCATCCTGCTGCTCGACGCGGCGCGCAAGCGTGAGGAAGAGGGCTATGGCCGCGAGGATGCACTGATGTATGCGGGCCGCATGCGCTTGCGCCCGATCCTGATGACGACCTTCGCGCTGATCGCGGGCATGATGCCTGTGGCAATCGGCATGGGCGACGGCGGTGAGTTCTATCGCCCGATGGCGGTGGCCATTATTGGCGGCACCATCACTTCGACCCTGCTGACCCTGCTGGTGGTGCCGACCTTCTACGACAGCATCGAGATTACCCGCGACCGCATGGTGGCCAAGTTCAAGTATCGCGAGCAGCGCTGGAATACGGCAGTGGCCTTTGTGCTGACCTTCGTGGAAGCGATCCTGGCGCTGACCTTTGTGCGCCTGGTGTTCCGACTGGTGATGAAACTGGTTGGCCTGGTGACCGGCCGCCGCCAGCCATCGGCAGCGTAAAGCGCCTGAAACGCGTCAAGCGCGTACCAAGAAGGGCCTTCGGGCCCTTTTTTTGAACCAATGAGTTAAGGAAAATGCAAGATGTTCCTCTCCAATTTTAGTGTCCGGCGCCCCGTCGCGACGATCGTCCTGATCATCGCCATGATGGCCATGGGCTTGCTGGCCCTGTCCAAGCTGCGCGTCAACCGCGAGCCGGACGTTGAACTGCCGATGTTGTTCATCAATATCCCCTATCCGGGCGCCTCGCCGGAAACCGTGGAACGGGAAGTGGTCAACCGCCTGGAAAAGTCGCTGCAGTCGATTTCCGGCGTGGACGACCTGTTCTCCAATTCGGGCGAGAGCATGGCGACCTTCCAGATCCGCTTCAGCTTCAACAAGAACCTGATTGAAGCCTCGGACGAAGTGCGCAATGCCATTGCCGCGGTGCGCTACAAGCTGCCGACGGAAATGCGGGAACCGATGATCCAGCGTGTCGATACCGCGGCCCAGCCCGTGATGCAGCTGGCGCTGTCGTCGAAAACGCTGTCGCATGCCGCCATTTCGCGCCTGGCGGAGGACAAGCTGGCCGACCGCTTCCGCGCTTTGGACGGCGTGTCGGTCGTGAACGTCAACGGCGCGCTGCGGCGTGAGCTGTCGGTGCTGCTGCGCGCCGAGAAGCTGCGCGAGTACAACGTTTCGGTGGCCGAGGTCACCAGCGCCTTGCAGATGCAGAACACCAATGCGCCGGTGGGCAAGGTGCGCGGAACCCTGGAAGAAAAGGCGATCCGCCTGGTAGGCCGCATCGAGCGCCCGGAAGAATTCAGGGACGTGGTGGTCAAGCGCAATGGCGAACAGCTGGTGCGCCTGGGCCAGGTGGCGCAGATCGAGGACGGCTTCGCCGAAATCAATAGCGTCAGCCTGCACAGCGGCAAGCCGAACGTGGCACTGCATGTGATTCGCGCCCGTGATGCATCCGCCGTGTCGGTGGGCAAGGAGGTGCGCAAGCTGACCGAGGAAATCAACAAGGAACTGGCCGACAGCGGCACTGTGCTGGACATCACCGAAGACGGCGGCAAGGAAGCCCAGGAATCGCTGGACAACGTGATCGACGCGCTGGTGTTCGGCGCCGTGCTGACCATCTTCGTGGTGTACGCCTTCCTCAACTCCTGGCGCTCCACCCTGATTACCGCGCTCTCGCTGCCAACCTCGGTGGTGGCGGCCTTCATCGCGGTCTGGCTGTGCGGCTTTACGCTGAACTTCATGACCCTGCTTGGCTTGTCGCTGGCGATCGGCGTGCTGATTGACGACGCCATCGTGGTGCGTGAAAACATCGTGCGCCATATGCAGAATGGTTCCGACCGCCGCACGGCTGCGCTGGAAGGCACGGCCGAAATCGGCCTGGCCGTGGCCGCGACCACTTTCTCGATCATGGCGGTATTCATTCCGGTGGCCTTCATGCCCGGCCTGGCCGGCGAATGGTTCCGCCCATTCGCGCTGACCGTGACCTGCTCGGTGGCCGTGTCGCTGTTCATCTCCTTCACGCTGGACCCGATGCTGTCGGCCTTCTGGGGCGACCCGCCGGACCACCACAGCGCGCCGAAGCAGGGCCTCGGCAAGGTGCTGGACAAGTTCAACCACTGGTTCGACCGCCAGGCATCCCGCTACGGCAAGGTCATTGCCTGGGCGCTCGACCATCGCCGCTCGATGGGCGCGATTGCACTGGCCAGCTTTGTCGCCGCCATTGCGCTGCAGGCGACGGTGGGCGGCACCAGTTTCATGCCGAAGCAAGACCACGGTGCCCTGAAAGTCGAGGTGCGCACCCCTTCCTCGTCCAGCCTGGCCTACACGCGCGGCAAGATGGAGAAGGTGTCCGCTGTTGCCATGGGCATCAAGGAAGTGAAGTCGACCGAGGTCTACATCAACCAGGCCAGCGGCAATATCTGGATCGATATTGGCGAGCGCAGCGAACGCAAACGCGGCGCCGGCGAGATCGCCTCCGAACTGCGCCAGAAGCTGGCTGGCATGGTGGGCGGCGAGTACACCGTGATCGACGATTTTGGCGGCGGTGGCGGCGGCAAGGCTGTGCAGATCGACTTTGTCGGCCCGGACTCGCGCAAGCTGATGGAGATCACCAACGAGTTCATGGCCAAGCTGCGCCAGGTGCCGGGTGCGGTCGATGTCGGCCTGTCCGAACAGGATCCGAAGGACGAACTGCAGATCGAACTCAATCGCGGCCTGGCCAACTCGATGGGCATTGCCGCCGGCGATGCCGCCACCTCCTTGCGGGTAGCATTTGCCGGGGTGGAAGTGGGCGACTGGGTCGACCCGACCGGCGAAGCGCGCGACGTGGCTGTGCGCCTGCATCCGGATGACCGCCTGAGCCTGGAACATATCGAGCGCCTGCCGATCAAGGTGGCCGGCACCAACCAGATGGTGCCGCTGGACCAGATCGCCAAGGTCTCGATGGGCAAGGGTCCGGCCGGCATCCGCCACAAGAATGGCATGCGCACCATCGCCGTCACCGCCAACGTGGAAGGGCGCGCGGCAGGCGAGGTGCTGGCCGACGCCAAGAAGATTGCCAAGGAAATGAATTTTCCGCCGGGCTTCGGCCAAGGCGTGGGCGGCGCCAGCAAGAACCAGGGCGAGATTTTCTCCGCCATGGGCGTCGGCCTGCTGTCCGGCATCGGCCTGATGTACCTGGTGCTGGTGATGCAGTTCGGCTCGTTCACGGCGCCGGGCGGCGTGATGCTGTCCTTGCCGCTGTCGCTGATTGGCGTGGTGGTGGGCTTGATCGTGACCGGCGGCACCCTTAACCTGATGAGCCTGATCGGCGTCATCATGCTGATGGGGCTGGTGGCCAAGAATGCCATCCTGCTGCTTGACGCGGCGCGCAAGCGCGAAGAGGAGGGCGCCAACCGTCACCAGGCCCTGATCGAAGCGGGCCAGATGCGCCTGCGCCCGATCCTGATGACCACGTTTGCCCTGATTGCCGGCATGATGCCGGTCGCGATCGGCATGGGCAACGGCGGCGAGTTCTACCGGCCGATGGCAGTGGCCATCATCGGCGGCACCGTCACCTCGACGCTGCTGACCCTGCTGGTCGTGCCGACCTTCTACGACAGTATCGAGATCGCCAAGGAGCGCATGGTCGCCAAGTTCCAGCGCCGTGATGAACGCTGGGGCGCCGCGCTGGCCTTCATCCTGACCCTGGTAGAAGCGATCCTGGCCCTGGTTATCGTGCGCCTGGTCTTCCGCCTCGTTATGAAGCTGCTCTCGTTTGTAACCAGAAAGCAACGGAGTCAGCTCGCCTGATTCCCCTATGACAGAGGGCTTTCGGGCCCTCTTTTCTTAAACTATTTTCAATTAAAAAGCACCGTCGTACGGTTTTGGTGTAGACTGCGGTGCCCTCGCGCATTTCTTATGACGCAAGGTTGAACATATATCAATAACGAACAGCCGAGACCTACCTTGAACCCAAAATACCTCTCCCTGATGGTTGCTGCCGCCCTGTCGGCCGCCGCAATGAACGCAAACGCATCCGGTTACCGCTTCGGTTCCCAGTCCGTGTCCGGCCAGGGCACTGCGGATTCCAACACCGCTGAAGCTGCCGATGCTTCCACCATTTTCGCCAATCCAGCCGGCCTGTCCCGTCTGGAAGGCACCCAATTCTCCGGCGGCATCACCGCCGTGGTACCGCACTCGACCTACGACGACCAGGGCTCGCAGCGTTACGGCAAGGTCGGCTCGACCGGCGGCGCAGCGCATCAGGATGACTACGCTCCAAGCGCGGTGGCGGCTCCTTCCTTGTACATCTCCCACAAGCTGAACGACAAGTGGGCGTTGGGCTTCGGCGCCTTCGTTCCTTACGGCGCGAAGCTGGACTATGACAACAACTGGGCCGGCCGCTACGCGCTGACCAGCATCGACCTGAAGTCGGTGACCCTGAACCCATCCGTCTCGTTCAAGCTGGACGAGCGTCACTCCTTCGGCTTCGGTATCGATGCCGAGTTCATGAAGGCCGAGCTGGGCCAGGGCGTTGACGTGCCAGGCTCCATCATGTTCCTGAGCGCCAACGCTGCCACGAACCCTGAGATTGCAGCGCGCCGCACGGCCCTGTTGCAAACGATCGTCGCCAAAGGCGGCAGCCTGGCCGCACTGGCAGCTGCCAAAGACGGCCACGCAACCATGGACGGCAAGGACTGGGGCGTTGGCTTCAACCTGGGCTACATGTTCAACCTGAACAAGGACACCCGCTTCGGCCTGTCCTACCGTTCCTCGATCCACCACAAGCTGAAAGGCGACGCGGTATGGGACTTCTCCACCGTGACCACCGACCCGGTTGTGAACGCGGTTCTGCAAGCTTCCTCGCGCAAGAAGAACTCGCCAGCCCTGGTTGACATCAAGACCCCGGAAACCCTGTCGGCCAACGTATTCTCGCAGATCGACGACAAGCTGGCTCTGATGGCTGACCTGACCTGGTCCCGTCACTCCCGCATGAAAGACCTGCATATCGAGTTCGTCGGCACCGGCGAAGGCGATGAAGTGATCCGCCAGCAGTGGAAAAACACCATGCGCGCATCGCTGGGCATGAACTACAAGCTGAATGACGCCTGGATGCTGCGCGCCGGTGTGGCAATCGACGAATCCCCAGTGGAAAAAGCATCCCTGCGCCATCCAGCACTGCCTGATTCGGACCGCAAGCAGCTCTCCTTCGGTGCAAACTGGAAGGTAACGGCTAATTCGTCGATCGACCTGGCTTACAGCTACCTGAAGTTCGACGACGCGTCGTCCACTTACCAAAACCAGTGCAGCACCCTGGCTCCTGCCGGCACCTGCACCGGCAACGGCGAAACCACCGTCGGCACCTGGAGGACCCACATGTCGCTGGTTGGCCTGTCGTACAACTACAAGTTCTAATCCTCCCCGGATGAACCGAGAAGCCGGCGCTTGCGCCGGCTTTTTTCATGTTTGAGTCCACTGGCGGTATCGAAAATTCCCGATCGTGGTGGCCCATTGCTGCTGCAACAGCGCGAGAGCGGGTGCCACGTTGGGGTTGGCCGGCTTGCCACGGCTCAGGCGGCGCAGCTGGTGCTTCACCATCGCCATGTAGGTCACCGAAGCGAGCACCTTGTTCTTCCAGGTGATGGCGCGCAGCAGGGGCGCCTGCGCCTTGTCCGTGCGCCAGGCATTGGGCAGTTGCGGGTCGAGTGCGAGTGCGGTGCCGATGCCCGCCATGTCGATGCCGCTGGCCAGTACTTGTTCGACGACTGCAAAGCGGCGGATGCCGCCGGTGACCATGACCGGCATGCGCGCCACCGACCGGATGTCCTTCGCAAATTCAAGGAAATAAGCTTCGCGCGCCAGCGTACGTCCATCGCGCGCCTCACCCTGCATGGCCGGCGCCTCGTAGCTGCCGCCCGAGAGTTCGATCAGGTCCACGCCTAGCGGGTTGAGTATCCCGACCACCTTCTTCGCATCGTCGGTACTGAAGCCGCCGCGCTGGAAGTCGGCCGAATTAAGCTTCACGGCAACCGCGAAACTGCTGCCCACCACAGCGCGCACGCCTTTGACGATGTCGATCAGCAGGCGGGCACGGTTTTCGAGCGAGCCGCCCCAGCGGTCATCGCGCTTGTTGGTGATAGGGGAGAGGAATTGGCTGAGCAGGTATCCATGCGCCGCATGGATTTGCACCCCATTGAAGCCGAACCCCTCAGCCAGTTGCGCGGCCTTGATGAAACGCTCCTTCACTTCGGCGATATCTCCCTCCGTCATCGCGCGCGAGGCTGCGAACTGCTTCGAAAAACTCCCCAGATCCATCGCCACAGCGGAAGGCGCGATGGTCGGCTGCCCCAGGGCGGCCGGCATCTGCCGGCCCGGGTGATTAAGCTGCAGCCAGATGTGGGCGCCATGGGCTTGCGCAGTTGCCGCCCAATCCTGGAAGCGGTCGCTGTGCAGCCAGGAATCCAGCACAACGCCGCCCGGCCCGGTCATGGCGCGCCGGTCGACCATGACGTTGCCGGTTATGAGCAGGCCCGCGCCACCTTCAGCCCAGGCGCGGTAAAGCCGGATCAACTGGGCGGAAGGAGCATGGTCCTTGTCCGCCATATTCTCTTCCATGGCGGCTTTGGCGATGCGATTCGGGATGACTGCGCCATTGGGCAGTGCCAGTGATTCGAAAGGGTTCATCGAGGAGTCCAGTGAGTTGCGATGGCTCCACCTTAGGATTAAAGTTCACTTGAAGGTCAAGCATTTATTCCGGTCATTGACCTTCAAGTGGGCTTTAAGCTTATAGTGATGCCGTGAACGGCGGGTGGACACTATGAAAATTGGGGAACTGGCCCGGCAAACAGGCTTGGCTGCATCGGCGATACGCTTCTATGAATCGAAAGGGTTGTTGAAGGTAGGGAGCCGGCAATCGAACGGTTACCGCGAATACCCGGAGGAAGCGGTAATGGTGCTGAAGATCATCAGCGATGCCCAGCATGCGGGCTTCTCGCTCGAAGAAATCGCCCAGTTGTTGCCGGACGAGGCTTCGACGTGGAAGCACGATGAATTGCTTGCGGCCTTGCGCAAGAAGATCGCCGACATCGAGGTGCTGGAACAGCGCCTGGCGCGCAGCAAATCCGAACTCCAGTCGCTGGTGGAACTGATTGATTCAAAGCCCGCAGACGTTGGCTGCAAGGAGAATGCCGAACGGGTGATAGCCGCCATGGAAGGGCGCAGGCGATCGACGCTGCCGAAGCAGCCCTGAGCTGGCTCCGTCTTCCGGCAACCAATGTACCGTTTGACTTTCGAATCAGCGTTGCGCCGCGTCGCTGTCAAAGTGGAGCATGTGCTCGACATGCACCTTGATCTCGCCATTCAGGCTGGCCAGTTCCGAGCGCAGCTCACGCGCCGATTCATCGCCAATGCCTTTCACGGTAATACAGTGATCGTAGCAGCCTGCGCGGCGCGAGATAACCCATTTCTCGATTTGGGCGTTTGAGTTTTTCAGCGTGGCTTCCAGCTGGCCCGCAACGGGTTCGTTGGTTCCCAGCGAGAGATGGAACGTGTGGGTCATGCGGAACTGGTTGCGCCAGGCGCTGAGGTCCAGGGAGGAAGCAGGGGAGGTGTGAGTTGTCATGGTTTCTCCTGAGAGCTTGGCCCGATTCGGAGCAAACCATGTCGCACCCGCTTCGTTGCCGTTAATAGGCCGCATCGCCGTGATGGCTTCCACCTTGCCCGGGGAGGCAGGTTGGCGTCGAAAATTCGACTCTTGATGCTGATTAGTTGATAACAAACGTCGCTAAACGAATTTCGTTATACAGAACTTGCGTTCAATATAGCGGAATTTCTTTGGTTGAGCAACAAATCATTGTAGTGGTGAGCAAAGCACTAATATTTCACCTGCCAGCCGCTGGTAGAACTGCAGTAGACCACGGAGAAATGACGCTCCAGCCAAGGCGGGTATAGAGCGCCCGACCATCCTCGGTCGCCACGAGCAGCCGTTCGGTTACGCCGGCTTCGGTCGCGAGGGCATCGAGCGAGTGCATGACGACACTTCCCAGGCCGCGGCGTCGATGGGATTCTGCGGTTTCGATCTGGTCGAAAATGGCGGTCTGGCCGTGCAGCACAATACGGCCCGACGCTGCCAATTCCTGGCTTTCGTGAAGCACTCGCACAACGTGCGCGCCGTGTTGGGTTTCGACAGTTTTCCGGTAACCCGGAGGCATCGCCACTTTGATGTTTGGCTGCGAAGGTCCGGCCATGAGGTAGCCGCGCCCTTCAACACTCCAATGCGCTGGCAATGCACGCCGCAAGTCCTCCGGTTCGACAGGGGCCTTGAGGAAAATGAATGGATCCCGTATGCGATCCGCGCATGCTTGAAGTGCTTGCCCCGCATCGGCAAACACGTAGCGCCGCAATTGCGCCGGCATGCCGACTTCAACGACCAGGCCACCATCATAGGGCACTGGCAAAGGCACGCCGCGCGACAAGCTCCAGCCCATAAGCCAGCGTTCGATCAGCGCAAGGTCGATATTCTTCAAGCCGGTTTCTCCGATTGAGATCAGGACGTTAGCCTAACATCAAACGCGCGCCGTTGCTTGGAGCCTCGCCGCCCAACCGCCGCCTTTGCAGTGGCAAGGCAAATTCCAGATCAATCGGGGGTAGGCAAGGGGCGGGTCAGCGCGCGTTCATTTGGCCTCGCAGAAGCTGTTGCCCGGACTGTCTCCTGGCACGTATCGAAGTTGCTCGATGTCGCGAATTTTCAAGTAGGGCCCTTCTTGCCGATCGCTGTATCCAACCAGGATGACGCATGCGTCTTGCCTGAGAACGCTGTATAGCTCGTAGAAGTGGCCAGCTTTCGGCTGGAAACTGGAGGTGATGCGGCAGGCGTAATCGCCTTTGGTAAGGTAGGCCGTAAACGTGAGCTGGCGATCCGCAGATAACTGCAAGGGATTTTCAAGCCGCCGAACGCGCCTGGCGAACGGCAGGTGTTCGGGTCGTCATAGATGACAAGACCGGAGATCGCAGCGGAGCCACCAACGGCAACCTGAAGTTGTGCAGTCCTTCCTTCAGTGGGAGAAACGAAGTCTGGAACAGGGCTGTACTGCGCGGCTGCCGGCAAAGCTACAGCCATCAGCCCAACTAGAGCGAAGTGAGTGAAGTTGAACACGAAATGAGACTTTGATGTCACGAGCGACGCACAAGGCGTGAAAAATAACCCAGATCATCCCATGCAGCTGCGCCAGAAACGATTGCCTGGGCAAGCTCGGGAGCCAAAGCGTCCGCTCCGATTTGGCCCATAAGACTGAGCATACTCACTTGGTATCCCGCCACTATTTCAGCGCGTCGCTCCGGACTATGCCCAGACCACACGTAACCCTTGTCGTTGTACATTGCCGCTATATCGAGAACGTCGATCAGTTCTTTCTTTAAATCTGAGATTTCGTCGGCCATAAAAATTAACTGGTCAAATCAATCGGCTGCCGGAACGCACAGCTTCGAGGAAGAAGACAATGTCAGGGGCTCACCAGCGGCGACTGCTGGCAAATTGCCGTATTTTTGTTTGCGCAGTTCGGTGAAATGCCACCAAGGCTTGGGCGCACCCCCGCCCAGGAAATCAGTCACCGACATGAATACGTCCAGAACGCATGGGTCATGACGCGTGCCCGTGACGACGCAGAGGGATTCGTAAAGGTGAAGTGGGTCAGCACCAGCCAATTGGGCGGGCTCACTAAAACCTAGCAACTCGAAGTCGTGTGCCGCAGCTGGACCGATGTTGGGAAGGTCGGTGAAGCGCCGGACTTTTTCTCGAATGACTTTTTGAGGGTTCATGATTGAACGTGTAGCGTGCAGGCAGTCCAGTTCACTGCAAATTGGGAGATTCGGACGACGTCATACTATTCAAAGAGAGGAAGATGTTAGTCCTTAACTTCGTCGCGGCGAAGATCAGAGGCACAGCCTCGAAGCCAGCTACGTACATCGCAAAAATGTGCCGACGCGCCCCAGCGGCGGAGTATCGTCCCTGTTTCCTAGAGGTTTGGAATTTCTATGATGCCCTGAAAGGGTTCGCACAACAATTTGTATGCGAACGACCGCGCCGCCAATTCAGTTTCGAGTTCCATCACTTCGAAGTCTTCGTTCGGAAGTCTTCCCAGCGAGCCTCAATGATTGAGCTGTAAGGCAAAGAAGGGAGTCCATAGCAGCCAAGTGAAAATCCCTCATTGACCTCAACCAAGATTGTTTCGCCGCTTTCAGTTACGGCGAAGTCGATCCCATAACCTGACGGCGAATCTGCATAGGCAAGGACCGCGGACTCAATGAGCTTGAAGTCCGGGAATGCCCGGAAGTCCCCCTTGTAGTGGCGGCATCCAACGATGGTCCCTCTCAGTACAAAGACGCGATACTCAGAAATCATTGAAACGGGTTCTGAGCAAATAACAGGATAGCCGCCCGGTAGCGATGCGGTTATAGCCAGGTCCCGATAGTTGGTGACGACTTTTCCGGCGAAGAGCTTTCTATCGTTGGGGAGCGGCTTGATAAAAATGCTGCCGCCTCGATCCACAATGCTTCTCACCTCGCCCATCGAGCCTTCCCAGGTACGGCGCCCGGCGAATGAAGAAATTGACTCAGGGATTGAAACTAATCCAGGAGGGGTAATGCCAAGGCGTGTCAAGGCGCTCACTACTACTGGGATACCGCCAACGACTATGGTCTCGTCATCAAGCTCTTTGGAACTGAGCTCTTCGAACTCAAAGAACTCAATAAAGTATCCCTTCTCGGTAAAGCCGAGAAAGGCAGTTAGAACATTGATATTCGCAAATTCGCCGCGATGCTTTTGAATGAGGGCTTTCATTTGGCTGCGCCTAACGAGGCTGTATAAAAAAACGGTTCACAAGCGACACCTCGCGCGCCCCATGATCTTCACCAGCGATTCTGGTTGCAAAAACAGTCATGACGGCAGTTTGCCCTATGGCCGCCCTTTATGGCAAGCGCAATACACGGCCCCCTGGAAACGGCAGGTTTGCAACGATACAGGCCTTTATTTTCCCTACCCGTGCAGCGCCAACTTCCAGGAGTTCATCTAGTTTTCGTGGCGCGCTGGAGTCATGCCCATACCGTGCGAATCACTGGCGGATGAAGCGTAGCGCGTAAGCTGCCCAGTTGATTACAAATAGAAGGTTAGGTAAATGTAATCGTTGATGCCGATCGAGGAAACTCCTCTGCCATCTCTTGAAGACACGTCAGTAAATGCTTCGCCTCGTTCGGTAGCCGCGCAGAAAAGATCTTCCAGTTCTCGAATTCGAGCAATTCCGGCATTTCAACCAGTCCAGTGATCGCGTCCCAGAAGGCATTCCAATTGCAGCCATACCAGCCAGGGAAATCCAGACGTTCCATCAGTAAGTGGTGAAGCTCGCGAGCATCGCTCACTGTGCCAAGATCAATTGATATTTTCGATAGCCGTGCCATAGAATGCCTGAGTGTGCGATAACCTGCGGCTGGAGCGCAAAGCGCAAGTCCGCTTGCCGTGGTAGCGGAAAACGCCCATGCATTAACAAGCGCGTTTTGCGCGTCCGTTTGGATGCAGCGTTCGGCATTAATCCCACCAAACCGCCAGTGCTGTCTTGCCAGATTCGCCGAGCAGTGCCTCGGGTGCGCCGAAATCCTCAGCCGCACCGATTTCATCAGGCTCGAGCGCAGAGAGTTCCGAGGCCAAGTCTTCAGCCGCTATTCTGCCGACCACGATGACAGTGTCCGAGAACGGCCAGCAGTCGTCTCCAGGATCTACCTCCGCAATTTGAGCGAAGACGGCATCTACATCCTCTCGCTCACTAAGGCGTGCAAAAGTCGCACGAAAAGCCTCGATGCCAGGATGATCCAGAAGATTGCAGCCAATCGAGCCGAGATCATCGTTCCCGTCAAAAAATACGTCGATAGGAACGAGTTGCGGCTCGTGCTCTGAACTAAGCTTTTCAACTAATGCGTTGCGTTTTTCAGTATTCATGATTATTCGAATTTGGGCCAAAGCAGACGTTCAGCGGCGCCGTCGGGCGCCCCGCTGGATTGAATGGTTGGGAAGTACGCCCAACTATGAGGCATTCCATGGCTTCATGATTTGACCGTTCCAGGGCGTAAAAAGGTAACCCGATGAAGCATCCTGTAAAGCGCCTTGGGCCTCCATCAGCGAGTTGATTTCGTCCATAGCCGCATCCAGATCGGAAATAAAGAGTTCGAATCGAGATCCGCACTTAGACAGGAATTGTTCGTGCTCCGATCCTTGGCCTATTTCCTTTGCCTCCAGCAAAACATGAGGAAGTTGGACAAGCGTGATCTTAAACTCCTGTGATCCAAGCCTTTTCGCGAATAGCGAGCCCCCGCTCGATCTCACGTCGAAGTCGTATTTCGTAAGTTCTTGCTCCGCTTGCTGGAGTGAGGACGAACCTTCGGGAAAGAAGATAAGGCATGTGCTATTCAATGTTTGCGCTCCTACGTGCGTGCTAATCGACGGCTTGAGCGCGCAACCCGCAAGCTATCCGATTGGCTTTAAGGTTTGGCATTTGCGTCCACCCGCTTGAGCCGAAAAAATTTACGAAGCACCCACAGGATAAGGCCAAGCAGGACAAAGAACGACGCTTGCAACGAGTACACTTGAACCGTTGAAGGGCAGCCCCAAGCGCAGACTGATATATTGAGCGCAGCGGAAAAAGCTAGCGCGGCGATCAGTACAGCCAGTATAAGGAAGTGCTGCACCTTCGTCATGGGCGTCCTAGTAGCCACCGGCCGCCGCAGCGCGCAGCGATGCAGCGGTTCGGTGGACGGAATTGTCGGGTAAGAAACTCAACAAAGATTGGTGCGCGCAGTTGCTCACGGCGCCTTGGATACGCAACGGAACTCAAGGGAGAACGCTGCGCTTCTCGCAAAGCCGGAATTTGTCTCGTCGGCCTTAATCGTTTCCACAGCCTTCCCATCCTTCGAGCAGAAGGCATTTGCTTCAGCATACACCTCACCTTTAACACCGATAGGTGGGCCAAACCCGACCTGCGGGCTTTTCTTCGCAATCAGGAATGTGTCTTTTTCCATTTGCACGACACCCGTACTCGCGCATCCCGCCAACAGTACTACGAAAAACAAACCAAGCAGTTTCGAACAATTCTCCTTCTCTCCTCGTCCTACTACATTAAATCGCGGCGCAACGAGTGCGATAACGGCGGCTGAAGTGCTCAGTGCGTAAGCCGTCCGTTTGATTGAAAGGTCGGGCAAATGGGGACGCATCAAATTCCCCTCACTTGCACGAGTCCGAAGTTCATAAGCAGTTCGTCAGGGATGAAACCAATTTCGCATCGAACGCACCAATAACCCTTTACGAAGCCCATCGCCGGCACCAGTTCCGTCGCAGGATCCTTCCAGTCAAATTCAGTCGGCAAAGCATGAAGCTTGCGCGTGACATGATCCTCGGATTTACAACGAGGGCAACTTACTCTGTCCGGAATAGAATGCAACGGTTTCGTCATTCTTCAGTTGGCCCAACGAATGTAAGGGCCTTCCCCCGTCCCACATGCGCAGCCAGGTACTTGCTGCAAGCACCTGCGGTCTAAAGATTTGGAAGTCCTCCTCATCATTGGTCCACAAGGGGGAGTTATGAATAAGATTAGCACTTTAGCAGCAAATGGGAATGGCGAAAACGTTCTGACTGTGATCGGCATCGATCTGGCATGCAGGCTTATACCGCATGCCGAACCTATTGATGAACCCGTTGTACTCTCGGGGGCGTCCATATCTGAATTGTTAGGCCGCAGGCTGTGATGCCAGCCAAACGGTTTGTCGGCGTCTGAGCATGCCATGGCAATATGGACAGCTTTGAAGCGGCAGTTCATTGAACTCGTCCCAGACCTTCTGTGGGTCTACGCTGGTCCCCGCGTACGATACGCTGTCGGGCGTTGCGGATGCTCCGCATCGTCTATCGCAGTGTTCGCAGATGACGTCTTCGTAGTGGACGCGATAGTAGCGACCGTCAAGGCGAAGCATGGGAACGACGAGCCAGCCAATATGGTGAGGTTTGTGAACGAGTCCAAGGTGAGCGACGTGGAACTGGCCGTACTCATCGAGCCATCTCTTGATCCAGTCTGGAATGGGCAATGCGATATCTCCCAGTGCCGCATCCCTAATAATCTCTGACCAGGCTTCCAGCGATGGGAAGTGCACGATCTGGCCGTGAATGACTTCAGTGCGAATGCGTGGATCAGCAATTTCCATGTGCTGTGCTCTACGGCCTAACGAGGCTGTAGAAATATCCCTTTTCGGCGCGAGTTTGCGCAAACCTCAGGGATTTCTGCCAGCAGCTCAGTTGATTTTTTAATCATTCCGCCAGTTTGCCGCAAACTGCCAGTTTCAGGCAAGTAAAGGCAGTTGGCTTCAGCCCTTTTAGCGTTTCTTAGGCCGCGTATCCGTTCCTTGCCAGCTTTTCGATATTGTGAACCTAGGCAGTAGAGATGCCATTGAGTGTTCACCTTTGCCTGGCTTCGCAACGTAAAGCGGTCAAGCCGCTTGTTGTAGCGCAGGTTAGCGAAGACCGGCTCCATGGTGGCCATGCGCCGACTATACAAAGCGCGGCCACGTGGTGTATCGATTGCCTGTCGCATGGGCTGCACGTAGGTGAGTGGTGACGCCTGCCCTTCCTGAAGAAGGCCACTTGGCGAACCTGCGTGCGCTGCGGATGGCGCGCAGCTTTGCTTGGCGCCTGTGAATTTGTGATGCTGACGGCCGTTGGCAGTGCAGTTCGTGCCACTGCGGTAAAGGTGCTCACCTGCCGGGTAAATGCAGCTCTTGGTTTTTCCATCGAGCTGAAAGTCGGCCGGTCGGAAATGTATGGTGCGCTTTGGCAGCGAGGCACCGCGCTTGTCGTAAAGCGGTAAGCGTCCAGCCCTACCACCTGTAATTTCTTGTTGAACGGTTCAATACTCCTGTCTTTTTTGGAGACGGGAATGTCGGGACAAGACAACAGCAACTGTGGCAAGAGCGGTTAGATGCGGGGCGAGTCAGCGGCGAATCGATGCGTAGTTTTGCAGCTCGCCAAGGCTGGGCGCCCGCGCCAAATAGCATGGTGGAAGAAGCGCTTGGCAGAAGCAGCGGCCTGAACCCATGCCGCTGTTGCCGGTAAAAGTGAAGGCGATAGTGGCAAGCGGCCCGATTCGCCTGTCTGCCCGAATTGGTCGCTCGATTTGCCCAACACCACGCCAGCAGCGTAGTTGGCAGAATTGCTGCGCAGTCTGTGATGCAGTTGCAGGTGAACGCGGTCCGACTGGCCACACAGCCGGTCGATATTCGTGCCGGAATTGACCGGCTGTCGCTGCATGTGCAGCAAGCGCTGGGCAGGGCTCCTTGCGATGGCACGGCCTACGTCTTTGCCAACCGGCGCCACACGCGCCTGAAGGTAGTGTGCTGGGATGCCAACTGCGTGTGGATGTGCGTGCGGCGCCAGCATCATGGCCAGTTCGTTTGGCCGCAAGCCGGTGACACCAGTTGGGAGCTGACGGCCGAACAATGGCAATGGCTGATGGCCGGTGTGGACTGGCAGCGCTTGTCGAGTTGGCCTACTACCGCCGCATTTGGTTTGGCAAGAAGAGCGAAGCCTTGACCGGTGAGCAGCGCGAGCTGTTTGAGGAAACGGTCGATGCCGATCTGGCGGAATTGTCCAACGGTTCCGCCGCAACCGTGACGCGTGATTTCATGGTCCAAGTGTTGGGCGGCAGCGATTGCGGCACGCCGACTGGGCTGAATCCGTATGTCTGCTATCTGAACGATACGTCGGCCATGACGGTGCAGGTGGATGTGTCGGCCACGGCGACGCCGCTGGCGCCGATCGTTGCCGGTGCGTCGATCGTGATTCCTGGCGTGCAAGTGCAGGCGGACGTCAGTGAGCTGTCGATGGAGGCGTGGCTGCAGCAGTTGAGCCAGTCCCTGGCTGGATCTTGCTGGCGCAGATGGCGCAGTTGTCCGGTCCGCAAGGCTGATCGCCTGCTGACACCAGGTAGTCCGCAGGCCGTCAGGCTCGCGGGCTGCCGAGATTGGGATAAAATAATTGCATGTTGGAAATTTGTGGGGCGCTGTGAAGAAAAATCTGAAGCAAAGAGTGAGTAGGTGGAAGCGTTGTGTAGCCGTCGTGATAACGATTGGTGCATGCGACGTATATGCCGTGGAAAGTGGATATGTCGGACGAGATTACAGCAAGCTTTATACAGAATGCGAAGTGTTGCAGACCGGCATGGTGGTCAACGGCGGGTCGCAATTCCACATTGCGCAATGCAAGGCTTCGCAGGGGCCAAGTGGCAAGCTCCGCATCTGGAGAGTGGATTCGCTGCCGGTGAAAGGCAGGGAGGTGGTAATCGTGACTGCCGAGGTTGTCTTGCCTTGGCGGAAGGTTCGGCCGGTTGAGTATCAATTCGTTGATTGTAAGCTGAAGGGACAGCAAGATTATCAGGTCGCCGGTTTCGTTCATCCATATGACCGCCGCTGGAGTAATGCGCTTTATTACTTCGATCCGGCCCGCTCCGACCTCAAACAGATTCCCTCTTCTGCGATTGCGGACTGTATTTTCCCTGAAGGGTAAGTCAGTGGGCCGCGACTTCGGTGAATCATGAAGTCCGCAACGACGCTTCCAGTTGCACTTCGCTGCTTGAGTAGTTGTCGGGAGAACTCAAGGAAAAAGCCTGCAAGGCGCGAACCTTGCAGTTTTTTTGTCAGCTGTGAGGCTGTTGGCTATTACATCATGCCGTCCATGCCACCCATACCGCCTATGCCGCCGGCTGGCTTGTCTTCTACGACTTCGGGTAGGCGTCCAGCGAAGCCACCTGTTCGGTGGAGTTAAGCTGGCGTAGAGTTCGGGAATGGCAGCAACGAATCGATCTGGCTGTTCGCGCACGTCGGGAGACATTCCAATATGCTAGCCAGCCAATGCAGCGATTGAGACCATTGAGCCTGGCGGTGCCGAGCAAAGTCTGGATGGCGGCAGCGCGTCGGCCGGCGCGCTACGAGCCGGCGAAGAACCAGTTTTTCTTGCCGATGGCAATCGGGTGGACCGTATTCTCGATTGCGTTGTTGTCGATCGGGGGCGTGCCCGAGTCGGCGTAACGCACCAATGTTGGCCAGCGCTTGAGCGAATGCTCAATGGCTTTGCCAGTACCGCTGCCGGTGGCCACGACCTTCTGCATGCTCACCAGCCACGCGTGCAGCGCCCCCAGCGCAGGCTATGCATGCTCTTGCCGCATCCGCAGGCGTTCGTCGGCGTTCATGTTTTTAGCTTGCTGCTCAATGGCATACAGGGCGGCGATGCGCTGCAGTGCTTCCGCAGCTACTGGGCTGCCATTGGCAGCGGAGGCAGTCCAGTTGACTGCATTGTTGGGCAAAGCATCGCTAAGCTTCAAAGCTAGATCCTTGAGAGGAATTCAAGGCCACCTATACGATGTCCGGTGAGGACCTCGACGATGACAGTACCAAAATGGGGGTGTTCAAGAACGACATTTGTTTCGAACTGCCATTCTGCACCAGCAGCATGTGCATTTTGCGCTGAGATGTAGCGAACGTATGCTGCGCTTTCCCAGGCGCCGGCCCCGCAGTCTTCCAGCGCGTGCGGAAGCCACGGGTATTCCGGCGCTTGAACCCTTGCAATCGCAGCTAGAATTTGCGGCGTGAATCCACAGCTCAAATCAGCCATGTCATTTCCTTTGCGGCCCAACGTTGGACGTAACCGGCCGCAGCAGCGCGCAGCGATGCGGAGGTCCGGTTGACGGAATTGTTGGGCGATTTTAGGCAAGTGCTCACTTGGGGTTGATCCAGTGACGAATAGCTTTCCCGCTGTGACTTACCATGATGTAGGTTTGGCCACCGAACCGGCTTTGGCAACACCCGACCTCCCAACCTTCCTCATTAATTTGCAACGTAAATGCAGGCTTCCAACGCAAGGAATTGGCATTTGCGTATTCACGAGCAATCACCAACGCGAGCGCGGGTTCTAGTCTGTCCGATTCGTCTAGGACCCGCCCATTCTCGCCGTTGATCCGAGTGATCGATTCATTCTCAGCTTGAACTTGCCACTCACCTGCATCGAAGCCAATAAAAAATGGCGGTCGCCATGCCCAGCTTCGATCCTTTGCGGTGGCGCAAGCAGTCCTAAACACTTCGATTTCATCAATGGTCATGGCTGAAGGGCGCAACCGTCGAGCTCAGTGGCGACGCTGTGAAGCAGCGGCATCCACTGGGGCGTCAGGTTCGGCAGGTTGAAAAAGCCACGGCTCGCCTTTTGTGCAGCCAAGCATCAGGCGCCTTTGAGTAAACAAAAAACGGTTTACGCGAGAACGTAGGTCACCAATTCGGAAGGACCAAACAGGTCTTTCGCAAATGCGCAGGCTCCATTGATCATTTGTGCCGTAGAACCCGAAATTCAGCTCAAGCTCGGCCGGGCTTTCAACATCTTGAAGGAACCCGAAGTAGTCAGGAGTCGACACGATGTCTCGGACTCTTCCCTCGTCGTCAATCAGATGAAACCAAGTTCTCACGCCGTCAAAGTAGTCGTAGTTTGTAACAAAAATGGTGAAGGCGCCGCACAAAAACTGTGCGGCAATCTCATCTCCATCGACCACCACCCAGGTTGGTTTTCCATCGCGAACCAACCGGCGTTTGAACGCTCTGAAAGGGTACCAAGCGGGAAGCACTTGAAGTGAATATCGTTCAATCGGTTTCATGCGAATTTCTACGCCGAATGTGGCGCTAACCGGCGGCTGGAGGGCGCAGCGCGTAAGTCGTTCGGTTGAGCTAGATGTTGGACACGCGCGTGAACTGGCCGAGAAGGCTCAGACGATAGCGTGTCTGCGAATGCGCCAACACGAACGGGCGCAAAACGCGCATGCTGGCCCCTGCCACCGACCTGGGAGCAGCCAGCGGCCCAAACGCCACCGATAGCCACGGAGGCCGAGCAGTGGGCCTTGGAGCCAAGCGGAGAGGACGAAGCGTGCATCATGTTCACAGCGATGACCAACGTTCAAAGTAGCTGGCCTCAGGAACGGGCAGCGTGGAGGCAGTCCAGTTGACTGCAATGTTAGAGATTAGTCGGCAATCCCGTACAGGCCAAGTTGTTTCCATTTTGCGTATGACAGTACCGAGATCAGCTTATGCAAGAAGGCCTCTTCATCAGGGCGCAAGTCCAACGTGAGCAGGGGGAGCAATTGCGGAAGTGCCTGCTCGATCTCTGCGACAGAAAAAGCCTGATCTTCTAAAAGATTGGAGATCCGTTGAACGAATGAAGATTCGACTCGTTCAAGCAGACGCAATATGGCTGGAAGTTCGGCGAACTCAATTCCACCCACTATATCCGGCGCGTCCTTGACCTTGCTCCCTCGGCCAACTACCAAATCGTATGCCATTGGTGATCTTTAACGTGGTTGTTCAGCGGCGCCCTCAGGCATCCGCTGGAACTTGTGGTTGGGACGGCTGTCTTGCATCCGACTGGCATGGCCTGGATTCTGCCAAGAGCCCCTCGCTTCCGCCGACTCCCGCCAAACGGATCGCCTTGTGGCATTCCGGGCAAATAACGAAGTATTCGCTTTTCGCAGGATCGACCGTGGCTGACCCTCTGCGGAGAGTGAAGTTGGATTCATGAGACGCGCTTTGATCAAGTGGGCAAATAGTTTCAGCGCTCATAGAAGCTCCCAACGTGGTGCTAACCGGCGGCTGGAGCGCGCAGCGCGTAAGCCGTCCGGTTGAGCTAGATGTTGGACACGCGCGTGAACTGGCCGCGAAGGACCAACCGACAGCGTGTCCGCGAATGCGCCCGCACGAACGCGAGCAAACCGCGCGTGCAGGCCCCTGCCACCAAGCTGAGAACTGCCAGCGGCCCAATTGCCAGAAGTAAGAGCTGAAGCCTGCATCATGTTCAAAGCGATGACCAACGTAAAGTCGACGTCAAATTGACGTTTTAATAAATTTCATAATGCCGTTTATTGGCAATTTATGCAATGCCAAGCCCGAGGTTTTGGCAATCTGCGCGCATAAAACCTCCCAAAGTTAGATAAAAACCGTCGATGGGTAGGCTTCGAAGGCAACTACGGCTTAAGGCGAGCAAAAAAGATGGGTGTAGTTGAATTACGTCACGCCAATTCAGCTTGGTTGAGTAAACAAGAGCTAAGGCGCAAAATCGATTCGCTGTTACGTAGTAGAAGTACATAAGCCAATAAAATAGGGAGACTATATGAAAGTTCGCCGTGCCCTCGGGTTGGCGACGTTGGGCTGCGCCATGCTTGGCAGTCCGCTCGTCGTTCGAGCCGCAATCAATGCCAACAATCTCGGCGCCGCCTATGACGCCACGAAATCCAGCATCAACTTCAAGATCTACTCCAGCCGTGCCACCCGCATTGACCTGTACCTGTATGGCGCCGCCACCGGCCAGCAGGAAAAAGTAAGCTTGCCGATGACCCTCGGCACGGGAGGCATCTGGAGCCTGAACGTCACCAGCAGCCAACTGGCCGGCTACGGCATCACCGGTACCGTCTACTATGGCTACCGCGCCTGGGGACCGAACTGGCCCTATAACGCGACATGGACCAAGGGCTCATCAGCCGGGTTCATTGCGGACGTCGACGCCAATGGCAACCGCTTCAATCCTAACAAGCTGTTGACCGATCCCTATGCGCTGGAAATCAGCCATGATCCGACCACGTCCACAATGAGCAACGGCACGATCTACGCCAGCGGCGCGCTTTACCGCAACATCGACAGCGGCAGCAGTGCTCCGAAAGGCATCGTGCTGCAGGGCGATGCCCAATCGATCGGCACCAAGCCCACGCGCGCTTTCAAGGACGATATCGTGTACGAAGCCCATGTGCGAGGGCTGACGAAGAACGACAGCAGCATCTCGGCCACCTATCGCGGCACCTACAAAGGCGCGGGGTTGAAAGCGCCATATCTCGCAAGCCTTGGCGTGACCGCAGTCGAATTCCTGCCGGTGCAGGAAACCCAGAATGACACGAACGATGCCGATCCAAATTCAAACACGGGCGACAACTACTGGGGCTATATGACCCTGAACTACTTTGCGCCGGATCGTCGTTACAGCTACGACCGGACGGCCGGCGGCCCGACCCGCGAGTTCAAGGAAATGGTGAAAGCCTTCCACGACAACGGCATCAAGGTGTATATCGACGTGGTCTATAACCACACGGGCGAGGGCGGCCAGTGGAATGCCGGCGACAAGACCACCTACAACATCTATGGCATGCGCGGGCTCGATAACCCAACCTATTATTCGCTGACCAGCGACTTCCAGAATTCCTGGGACAACACCGGCGTGGGCGGCAACTACAACACGCGCAACATGGTGGCGCAGAACCTGATCGTCGATTCGCTGGCTTACTGGCGCGACAAGCTGGGCGTTGACGGCTTCCGCTACGACCTGGCTTCGGTGCTGGGCAACACTTGCCAGCATGGCTGCTACAACTTCGACAAAATGGATAGCGGCAATGCGCTCAACCGCATCGTGGCGGAGCTGCCGGCACGCGCGGCCGCTGGAGGCAGCGGTGTTGACCACATCGCAGAACCATGGGCAATCGGCGGCAACTCTTACCAGGTTGGCGGCTTCCCGACTGGCTGGGCGGAATGGAACGGCATCTACCGCGATGTGATCCGGCAGGACCAGAACAAGATGGGGCAGGTGGCCATCACCCCCGGCACGCTGGCCACGCGTTTTGCGGGTTCCAGCGACTTGTATGGCGACGATGGACGCAAGCCCTGGCATTCGGTGAACTTCATCACAGCCCATGACGGCTTCACGCTCAAGGATCTGTATAGCTGCAATTCGAAGAACAATACCCAGGCCTGGCCTTATGGCCCAAGCGATGGTGGCGAGGACAATAACAACAGCTGGGACCAGGGTGGCGTTGCGGGCGACCAGCGCAAGGCCGCGCGCAACGGCATGGCGTTGATGTTGTTGTCGGGTGGCGTGCCGATGATGGTGGGCGGTGACGAGTCGCTTCGCAGCGTCAACTGCAACAATAATCCCTACAACCTGGACTCCGTCGCCACGTGGCAGAACTGGAGCTGGACTGCGGACCAGTCCAATTTCGAGTCCTTTACCAAAGGCCTGGTCGCGTTCCGCAAAGAGCACCCTGCGCTGCGTCCTGCGAATTTCTATTCTTCGACGGACGGCAACGGCAACGTGATGGAGCAACTGCGCTGGTTCAAACCGGATGGTGCAGTGGCCGATGCGACGTACTTCAATGACAGCAATAACCACGCGATTGCCTGGCGCATCGACGGCAGTGAGTTTGGCGACAGCGCTTCCGCCGTCTATGTTGCCTACAACGGCTGGAGCGGCAATGTGAACTACACGCTGCCGTGGCCGGGTACGGGCAAGAGCTGGTACCGCGTGACCGACACTTGCACCTGGGCCGAAGGCCCCGGCCAGGTTCGCACGCCAGGCGCGGAAGACTTCATCGGCGGCGAAAACTATGTCTACGGCGTTTGTGGCCGCGGCTTGCTGCTGCTGATTGCGAAGTAGAAAGCTTGGATGGGTAAAACGCCGACGCTGTGACGCCGGCGTTTCACTATCGGCCTGGTTGCAGGCCGCTGGGCGGCGTTGACGTCCCCGGTGTGTTGGCCGGGCTGGTCGCAGGCGCCGCGCCGCTGGCGGGGGCCGTTGGCTGCGTGCCTTGGGTAGCGGCGCTGCCGCCGCTGGCGCCGCTGGTCGAGTTGCCGGCGCCGGTGGCAGGCGGGCTGGGGAGCGCGGCTGCTGGCGCTGGTGCGGTACCGGTGCCGCCAGTATCCGGCGTGGTCTGGGTTCCGATGCCTGTTGGCGGGTTGGCAGGGCTTTCGGCGTTATGTTTGCTGCAGGCCGGGAGGACGGCTGCAAGCAGGGCGCCCAGCATCAGGGCGCCCGCATGGCGGAGAATCGGCATGGCAGGGCCTCCGCTCTAATAAGTTGGGCGTCGATCGCGCTGCATGTCCTTCTGGTCTGTCTTGTCGGGCACGGTGGACGGCGGCTGGGCGGCGCCTGTGGTGCCTTGCGTGCCGCTGGTCCCGCTGGTTCCTGGCGTGGCTCCGCTTGCTGGCGTTGTCGTGGTGTCTGGTGCTGGCGTCGTGGAGTCGGACGGTGGCGTGGTTGGCGTCACGGGTGCCGGGGCAGGGGTTGCCGGCGGCGGCGTTGGCGTTGTTGTTTCTGGCGAAGTTACCGGCGCAGGCGTCGTGTCTTCCGTGCGGTTTTTGCAGCCGGCCAGGCCGGCGGCCAGGACTGCGCCCAGCAACAGGGCGCCTGCTTTGCTCATGGTGTTCATCTTGAATCTCCTTTATTGGGCAGCCAGCACCCGCAACAATGCCGGTACTTCGGCTGCAATTTCACGCGCCAGGTAGCCCAGTGGGCCGCAACGCAGCGCCAGTTGCTCGCCGGCGGCCGCGTGCAGCACCACGCCCCAGGCCGCAGCCTGTTCCAGCGAAGCACCACGCGCCAGCAGCCCGGCGATGATGCCGGCCAGGGTATCCCCCGAACCGGAAATGGCCAGGCCGGCATTGCCGCCCTGGTGTTGCCACAGCTTGCCGTCCGGCGTCGCCAGCACCGTGGTAGCACCTTTCAGTGCGAGGACGGCATTCCAGCGGTCGGCAGCGGCTTGCGCGGCGCCATGCGGCTCCCGCTCGATATTGCCGCGCACACCGCCCGTCAGTCGCGCCAGTTCGCCGGCGTGGGGTGTCAGCAGTACAGGCGTGGAAAAACGGAAGTGCTCCCAATCGACTGCTTCGTCCAGCAAATGCGGCTCGCCACGCGGATGTACCGCGCACATGGCGATGGCATCGAGTACGATGGGAATGGCGCTGAAGCGCTGCAGCAGCTGGTGCACCAGTTCCACGCAGCTGGCTTCGTCCTCCATGCCGGGGCCGACCAGCAAGGCATCAGCCTTGCCGGCCAGTTCAGCGAGGCGGCGCGCGCTGTCGGCCTGGAAGCCGTGTGCCGCGGTTTCGCCCAGGCTGATCACGCGTGCTTCGGGGATGGCGGCGCCCACTTGCGGCGCCACGCTGGCAGCGGTAGCGATGGTCAGCTTGCCGGCACCGGCGCGCAGGGCCGCTTCGCCGGCGAGGATGGCGGCGCCGGGCATTTCCGCCGAGCCGGCAACCACCAGCACGTGGCCGCGCACCTCCTTGTCGCCATCGAAGCCGGGTTGCGGCAAGGGCCAATCGCGCAGCAGGGCGGGAGCCAGTTCGATCGGGGCGGCGTTGCTCATGGTTTCGGCGCGGCCGGGACGTCCGGCTTGTCGGTGACGGGGGTGCCGCTGTCTTTCAGCGGGGCGACGAAGTTTTCCAGCTCCAGCACCAGCTTGCCGCGTTTGCCCGCTTGCGGATCGAACTGGTAGGAGGTCACGCCGCAATTCGGCACATCGGCCGCGCGGTCGATGGCGAGAATGGTTTCCTCATCCAGCCGCTCGACCAGGTAGCGGAAGCAGTTCACGATCACCTGGTGGCCGATGATCAGCACGCGCTCGCGGCGGTATTCGCGGGTGATGGTGTCGAGCACACTGCGCAGGCGCAGGATCACATCGCACCAGCTCTCGCCACCGGGCGGTCGGAAGTAGAACTTGCCGACGTGTTTGCGCTGTGCCGCCAGGTCGGGGTATTTCTCAGAGATGCCCAGTGGTGTCAGGCGATCGGTAATGCCGAATTCCTTTTCGCGCAGGCGTTCATCGGAGACCACGGCCAGCATGTCCTCAGGGCCGAGGCATTGCAGCACCGCTTGCGCCGTCGCGCGGGCGCGCAGGTAAGGCGAGTACAGCACGACATTGGGCTGCTGCCCGGCGGGCAAGGCCGCGAACCATTGCGCCAGTGCGTCCGACTGGCGCATGCCCAGTTCGGAGAGGGGGACATCGACATCGCGCTCGGCAATGTCGATCAGCAACTCATTGGCAGCCGTGGCAGCATCACGCGCCACGTTGCCGGCACTCTGGCCGTGGCGCACAAGCCAGATCTGTTGCGGCCATTTTTGCTCCATCGCATACCTTTCGGTGGATAGCCAAAAGCCTATGGTAAGCGATGCGATGGCAGGGCGGCACACAATCCCCGCCAGCAAGAATTACAGCCGCGCCCGTGTCACACCCTGGGGTCACACCCCAAGTGTGACACGGGCTCAGCCAAGCCGTAGTCGAGGCCGTGTCACTTTCGGGGTGTGACCCCAAGGTGTGACACGGGCTCGGCTGGTGGGGCGGCTTAGGGGTTCCAGCCGGCGCCGTTGTTGTAGGCGGCGAAGAGTTGGGCGCGGGTGGCGAAGCCGGCAGCGACGTCGGTGGCGCTTAGCTGGTAGCCGCCGACGCGCGTGGCGAGGTTGAGTGGGGCGCCGGACAGGTCGGTGCTGCCGTACTCGCGCCAGCCGCTGCCGGCATTGGGCACGGCCGGGCTGGGCGCGGGTTGGCCGTTGACGCCGGCACCGGCCCAGCCGACTGGCGCAACGTGGCTATCCATCTGGCAGTTGATGAAGGCGATGTTGTCCCATACGCTTGCGTTGCCTGAACTGCGTGCCAGGTAGGTGGCGCCGTTTGGCACGTCGCCGTGCGCGGGGCCAGGGCCGGGGCCGTGCGTCAGGCGGCTGTTGAGGAAGACGTAGCCTTTGTCGCTGGCATTCGGCACGCGCGCTTGCAGGACATACCCGCCGCTGCTGGCGCTGGTAGTGTCGCCGACCGAGCGGATTTCGCTTTCTTCGAACAGGGCTGCGTGGCTGCCTCCCCAGATGAAGTCGACATTGCCCGCCACCAGCGTGCGGTAGAACCAGGACCAGCCTTTCAGGTTCAACGTGTCTTGTTCGCTGTAGAAGGCGGCGTCGCGCGCAATCAGCCGGCCGTTGTCGTTGTTGAAGTACAGCGTTTCCGCCTGTGCCGAGATGTTGGCGGCGCGCAGGGTGGTGTTGCGCAGGGTGAGGGTGTCGAGCAGCAGCATGTCCGAGGTTTCCACCAGCATGACGGAACGTCCACCCCCAGCAGTGGCGCTGGTGCCTGGAGCCTGGCTGGCGCCGGTGCCGGGATTGAGGGTGTCGTGGTTGGTGTATTGGATTACCGTGCCGTCGCGGCTTTCACCGCGCAGGGTGACGTTGTCCTTGCCCCGCAGGTAGAGCAGTTCGTTGTAGCTGCCGTTGCGGACCGTGACCGTGGCTGGCGTGACCTTGTCCACGTTCTGCATCAGGAAGTTCAGCGCTCCCTGGACGGTGGCGAAGTCGCTGCCGGCATCGGCTCCGACCACCAGGTCCGGGCCCGCCGGAGCCGCAGCCTTTGTCGTGAAGGACCAGTTACCCAGCTTGCCGATGCCGACGAAGGGTGTACCACCCAGCGTGGCGCCATTGAATACGCCGTTCGCTATCGCAACGTAGTATTCGGTTGCGTAAACGAGCTTGCCGTTGTGCGGCTTGATTGTCACGACGTTGCCGTTGATCGTAATCGGATGGGTATTTACCTTGCGTACTGCCGCCTGGCCGGGGTAGCCCAGTTCATCGCTCTCGCCGGACAGCTTGATCACATCGACCAGCGCATCGTCCATCTTGCGGAAGATGCGGATGGTGCCGCTGCTGCCCAGTGATGGCGTGCTGTCGAATGCCAGGCGCAGGCTGGCGTCCACCTGGGCCTCGCCCTGTGCCGCAGCGGGAGAGGCGCGGTCGGCCAGGGTGTAGGTTTGCGTCGGTTGCACGAATTGCGCACCGATGGTGGCGCTGATCAACCGTACCAGCGTCGGGTCGCTGTCGCTGGTCACGCGCACCGTGGCGTTGCCGGCGCCGACCGGCGTCAGTGCCAGCGTGTTGCCGCTGATGCCGACTGCCAGCACCGCCGGGTTGCTGGAACTGGCGCTATAGCTGTCGGCCGATCCATCGGGCTTGACGGCGGTAACAGCCAATTGCAGCGGCGCGTCGCCCGCTTCGGCGGTGTAGCTCGTGGTGGCGGGATTGAGCGTCAGCTGCGCGGGCTTCAGGCTTGGGTCGCCAATCCGCACGTCGTCGATCTGGAAGGATTTGTTGGCGGTGTACAGGCCGACCAGCCCGCGCGCGCTGAAGGTAGTATCGGTCACGGAGCCAAGCGATTCGCCATCGAGATAGACCGTCAGCGTGCTGCCAATCATCTCAAAGCGCACGGTATAGAACACCGAATCCATATTGATTGGCTTGCGCACTTGCTTGGGGCGGGTCAGCGCGCCATTCAGCATCCTGGCGATTTCAACCTGGGTGCTGGTGTTGGCGTTCTGGACATTCAGGCCGGCGCCGTACCAGTTGCTGGCGTTGGTGTAGCGCGTAATCAGGTAGAGCTGCTTGTTGCCGGTGGTGCTGTTGGTTTGCGGCTTGATGCGCGCTTCGACAAAGTAGTCGCCGCTCGGCACATTGGCCATGGCGGCTGGCTTTAGCAGGGCCAGCACGCCGCCGGTCGTGGCGGCGGTGTACTGCATCAGCATATTCGTCGCGCCGACCGCTTCCGCCTTGACGCTGAAACTGCCGTTCGCGCCGGCCACGGGCAGCAAATCCCAGTTGGCGGAGGTGCCGGACTGGAAGTCGTCGCAGAAATACAGGCCGCTCGGCGGGCAGCTCAGGGTAAGGATCGGCGTGCCGCTGGTGTCGCCCGTGCCGCTGATGCTGATGGACAGCTTGCCGGCGCCGGCCTGCGCCAGCGCGTTGGCCTTCACCAGGGAGGTAGGGCGCACGCTGTAGGTATATGGCGGCGTCCACGTCACGTTATTGTTGATGGTGCATCCTCCAAGCAGGGTGCCGTTCAGCAGCGAGCCACTGTCCTTGAAGGCGCCGGTGGCGGCGCCGCCCGGATTGACCACGATATTGCTGCAGCCCTGGGCTCCGGTGATGTCGAACACGTTCGATTGCGACAGGATCCTGGAGTTGTAGCCGGCGCCGATGCTGTACAGGTTCGCATACACCGCGGCATCTCGGCTGCCGGTGAAATAGTTGTTAAACAGGTGGACCTGGCCGTAACGCACGCGCGGTGCGCGGCTGGACACGTTGCGGAAGACATTGTTGCTGAAAGTGACGCGCAGCTTGCCTTCGTCGGCTGTGGCGCCGTCGCCCGAACCGATCAGGTTGTTCTTGTGGTGCTCGCCGAACACGTTGTACGACACTGTCACGTAGTCGGATGCGTTGGTGATGTCGAGCGCCCCATCGTGGCATTGTTTCAGCTGGCCGTTTTCGATCGGCAGCAGGTTGTCCGTCATCGGAGCGTCAGTGAATGTATTGTGGTCGATCCAGACGTGGTCGGAGCCTGAAACGCCGATCGCGTCATAGGCCGAATTCCATGCACCATTGGCGCCGTCGTTCGGGTCCCACACCGGCCCCACGTCGCAGGGCGCAACGATCTTCAGGTTGCGGATGATGATTTGCGAGACGCCGACAAGCTGGATATGGCCGTTGACGATGCCTGCGCCGGCTCCAGCACCGACCAGGGTCGTATTGCTTTTCAAGCGGATCGCGCCGCGAATGGCCTGGTCGCCCGTGTTCGCGTAAGGCACGCCTTCAGTCATGTCGATCGTGCCGGTGATCTTGATGATCTTGGGATTGATGCCGCCGTTATTGATGGCGTTGACCAACTGGGCGCGATTGCTCACGCTGTAGATTTGCGAAGCGATGGCGGCTGAGCCGCCGGCGGTTCCGCCAGCTTGGCTTGCCCAGCCGTCGGCCGGGGCGGCGACGCGCGCCGGATCGTCGGCCGCCTGCGCGGGCAGGCATAACGCTGCAAGCAGGGCGAGCGCGATCCTGAAACCTTTGAGTTCCATAAGATTCTCCTTGGGGGAAAGGGGGACAGTGTCAGCTGCGTCGTGTGCGGCGGCGGCCTGCCGCCAGCGCGGCAAGGCCGCCCAGCATCAGTGCAGCGCTGCCCGGTTCCGGCACGGCGGTGGCATCCAGCTGGGCCGTGATGCTGGCAAATTCGGTCCAGGTGGTGCCGCTCAGGTCGATGTCGATCGAGTTGCCGTTGGCGCCCAGCGACAGGATGGGCAAGCCGCCGATGCCGCTGGCGTCAAGCAGTTTGAAGGCGGTCAACGGTGCAGCCAGGGTGCTGCCGAAGTCAAAGTGGAACTGGTATGTACCCGGCGTGACCGCGTTATTTGCGATCACGGTCAACAGGCCGCTGGCGTCGAAGTCGAAGCCGAACATGGCATCGGCGCTGAGGAATTCGACGCCGGTGCCGGTTGGATCAAGGGCGGTGGTGTTGGCGCCCGGTTCGGGTTGGAACAGGTGGTCAAGGCCGAGGATGGTGTCGGGCGAGCCGTTGTAGGTGGCGGTGATGACGGCATCCTGCAAAGGTAACGGTGCTGCGTGCGCAATTCCGGTGGCGAGTACGGCAGCCACCAATGTCTCCATTATGGTTTTTCTCATCGTGTGCTCCGGTGGGGCTGAATAGGCGTGCCTGATCGGCACTGCCGATCTTATATTGGCCTGACCAATATTTCAATCAATCAGGCCAAATGTGATGCGGTCAGACCACGTTGCCTCGCGGAAATACAAGTCATTCTGTCGCGACCATTCAACACTCCACGCCACGAAGGTGTCATCGCCCGCAGCGCAGCGGCTGCAACCACAGGACGTAGCAGTGCTTAAGCCAAGGCAAGCGGTACCAGACAAGCAAGCAAGAGCGTTCCGCATAACCCGGGGGCTGCAAGACACGCCTATCGAGCATTAACTTTCGCATGACAGGGAAGCATTAATGTCAGCGTCATGCCTCATGGTGTCCGGCCTTGAGTCAGGTTGGACCATAAGACAAGTGCGCCTTCGCGATCAACTGGCGAGAGCCTCGTTGATTCCAGTACTTCCGACATATCCGAGTCTGAATACTTTGTGTAGAGCGCATAGCCATTCGAAAAGATCGAGATGCTATAAAGCGGGCCAGACGCCGACCCGCATTCAATCCAGGCATCGGGGTGGTCGGCGTCGGCTTTCTCAAAGAGCTCGTCAAGCGCGGTTTCCATTTCCGCTATTGTCGGATTGCGCAGGGAACTTCCGAATACCTTGGTGAGAGTAATCCATTCGTGCATGTGGTCCTCGATACAGATACGTGCCTGAAGCGTCAGGCTACATTCTCGAATTTGGCCGTGAAGCCAATCACTTTGCCCCCTGAAGCTTGAACAGCCCTCAGCACGAATACCTGCATTTCCGGCGAGACCGTTTCAAGAGGCATTGTGATGAACTGCGCCTTGGAAAACAACAGAAGCCAGAAGCCGGGAAAACACCATATTTCGACAACCGATGACCACTGCATGGTGGAGCTTCCAATGCCCGACGAAACTGAAAACGTCGATGCGTCGGCAGTGAAGACCGCTTGCGGCCTTCCCATGTCATGCAGCTTTGCCATCACGCTGCGATAGTGGACCACATAGATTGCCAGAACAATGGCAAAGGCAAACGCCAGAGCGGCGCCAAGGGCGCCAATGAACCAGGACGATTCACCTTCAACGAGCAGCCACACGAAGGCAATGGTGGCGAATGATAGTGCCAAAGGAAGGCTTATGCCGACTGACCGGCGCCAGAACGCCAGCACTGCTCGACGGAGGAGTTGTTTGTCATAGGTGAGCGTGGCTTGATGGGACATATTATTGGAGGCCACTGGGCCACCTGTAGGCGAGAACCATGGACTTTGGATAGAAGTGTTCCCGTACCTGTCCAAGCTGATTACCTCCGAGGAGGTAAACGAATTCTTGGTCTTCCCTCAAATAGAAGCCTACGTGTCCTTTCCAGCTGGCCGGATCATCTCGCCAAAGAACTGCAACGCAACCAGGTACCGGACGTTCAATTTCCTCACCCCACTCAAGCCACGATCTGGCGAGAGCAGACGCCGTACCGGCAATGCCCGCTTGTGCAAACGACCAATTGACGAACGATGAACACCAGGACACTTTGTCATCGTAACCTTCGATATTGGTGCCTGCGTGGTATGAATTGATTCGCGGGTTGCTCGAACCGACGGGGTATGCTGCGATCCCCAATTCGCCGATAGCGATTGCCAGCCAAGGTGGAGTGTTCAATTGAGCGGTCAACTTAACAGGTCAGGATTAAATTCTAGCCAGCGTCGTGCTTTTGCTATAGAGGGCGTAGTAGTACTGCTGTACTCTGCCTCTGAGCTCAGAGTTGGCTACGATAGTTCGCTGCCGCATACTGCTGAAGCGCGGCGATACGCTTGCGCGTCTCTCGCTTGAAAAAGAACACTACCGCTGGAGTCAGCAGCCAGGATAGCCAGCGCGGCTTGGTCGTGATGTTGTATGAGAAAAGAACCCTGGTCCTGTCGGGGCCGAGTTCCTTGAAATTCCACCCGCCGGCAAATTTATCGAAGATGTATGGGCCCTTGATCAGCTTCACGGCCGCAACCTTGTTGGGCTGGTAGGACACGTAGACCGTATCCATGCTAAGGCCATTGGCCGCAGTGCAGCGAACCAGTTCGCCTTGCGCAGCGTCCGTCGCATTGACCAGGAATGCCTCTGTCGTGAGAGGATCCCACTTTGCCCTCAGGTCGTAGTCCTGGGTGAGCTTGAACAGGTATTCGGCACTTGCGCCGACTTCGAAGTCGTAACGTATCAGCATAGTGAGCGTAGGTAGAATCTGGTATCGACTGCCATTACCGGGAAGGCAGGAGGCAATTCGCACTGGTTTATTTCGGTGAAGCCGTTCTTCTCGTAGAAGCGATGTGCCGCGACGAATGCATCGGTTGTTCCAAGATAGACTTTGTCGATCCCCTGGAGGCGCGACCATTCGAGCAAGCTATTGAGAAGATGCCTGGCCACGCCATGCTCGGCGCCTCGATGGGATTGCGAGACGAACAGTTTGCGCAAGGCGGCCTGGCTGCTGCCGATGTCCAGCAGGGCAATGGTGCCGACGATGGCGCCTCCATGCTCGGCCACCCAGAAGCCACCGGCGCCGTGCTGATAGAAGCTCGGAATGTTCAGCAGGTCGGGCTGGGCTTCGAGCGTGATCGGAATGCCGAACTCGGATTGCTGGATCGGAAGGATCACATCGATGACGGCTTGAGCGTCAGCAGGTGTGTATTGGCGAATGCGTAAGGTCGACGTCATATTGACGGTTTACGCCGCGGCCTGGGAATCGACCTGCAACTCCTGGTCGCTGGCGAATGCCGCCATATTCGTTTCGCCCATCACGCGGCTGGTGACGGTGCCGGCGGCGATGGAGCCGCTGACATTCAGCGCCGTCCGGCCCATGTCGATCAGCGGTTCGATCGAAATCAGCAGGCCTGCCAAGGCCACCGGCAGGTTCATTGAGGACAGCACGATCAGCGCCGCAAAGGTCGCACCGCCGCCAACGCCGGCCACGCCGACGGAGCCGATGGTGATGATCGCCAGCAGCGGTACCAGGAACGAGGCGGTGAAAGGATCGATTCCGACCGTCGGCGCGATCATCACGGCCAACATGGCGGGATAAATGCCGGCGCAGCCGTTCTGGCCAATGGTGGCGCCAAACGACGCGGCGAAGTTCGCGATGCCTTCCGGCGTGCCCAGGCGCTGCGTCTGGGTCTGCACGCTCATCGGGATGGAGCCTGCGCTGGTGCGGGACGTGAACGCGAAGGTCAGCACCGGCAGGATCTTCTTCGTATAGCGCAGCGGATTGAGGCCGCTTGCGCTGACCATCGCCAGGTGCACGCAGAACATCAGCAGCAGGGCGCAGTAGGAAGCCACGACAAAGCCGATCAGGTTCAGGATGTCGGCATAGCTGGAGCTGGATACCACCTGTGCCATCAGCGCGAACACGCCGTAGGGCGTCAGGCGCAGCACCAGCGTCACCATGCGCATCACGATGGTGTGCGCCACGTGCACGGCATGGTCGAAGGAAGTGAAGTGCTCGGGCTTTTTCTCCGCGATGCCGATGGCGGCCACGCCGATAAACACTGCGAACACCACCACCGCAATGGTCGACGTCTTGCGCGCGCCGGTCATGTCGAGGAAGGGGTTGCTCGGGATGAAGGAGAGCAGCATGTTCGGCAGCGAAATCGACTGCGCGTCGGCCAGCTTGCCTTCCAGGTAGGCGCCGCGCGCCACTTCCGCCGCGTTCGACGCCAGGCCGGCCGCGCTCAGGCCGAATACCTTGGCCATCAGGATGCCGATCGCCGCCGCCACGGTGGTCGTCAGCATCAGGGTGCCGATGGTGAGGGCACTGATCTTGCCCAGCGAGCTGGCGTTGCGCAGCTTGAGAATGGCCGAGACGATCGACACCATGATCAGCGGCATGACGATCATCTGCAGCAGCTTGACATAACCGCTGCCGACGATATCGAGGTACTGGCCGGTCACCTTGACGATGTCGCTGCCGGCGCCGTACAAGGTTTGCAGCCCGGCGCCCAGTACAACACCCAGGCCCAGCGCGCTGAACACGCGCACGGTGAAGCTGGCATGGCGTTTCTGCTGCATGACGAGGAAGGCCAGCACGATGGCGGCGACGGCCAGGTTGAGGATCACTTGCAGGTTCATGTAGGGTCGGCGGCTTATATTCTGGAATCGACAGATTCTAATTGAATTGGTGTAGTCTTGCCTATTTGCAGTGCCGAGGTTGCAGAGTCGCTACGAAAGGAATAGCCATGTCGAAGCAATCGATGAAGGTGGGCACCCGGCTGGCGCTGGGTTTTGGCCTGGTGCTGGCGCTGATGGCCGGCGTGTCGGGCCTCGGCATCTTCAACATGCACCGCATCCACGCCCAGCTCGAGAAAGTCGTGCGGCTCAATGTGGCGAAGCTGACCTATGTGCAGGACATGTCGGAGGCGGTGCATGTCGTGGCACGCGTCACGCGCACCCTGGTGCTGCTCTCGGACGAAGCGGCAATGCAGCGCGAACTGCCCAAGATCCAGGCCGCGCGGGCTCAGTACGACAAGGCGCAGGCGGCGCTGGAAGCCTTGCCTGCCACGGAGGAGGGCAAGGCGATCCGCGCCCGCATTCGCGCGCTGCAACAGGAGTCCCGTTCATTGACCGACCAGCTGCTGCAGCTGGCCATGCAGCACAAGGATGACGAAGCCGTGGCCCTGCTGATGCAGAAAGCCGGCCCCGCCACTCAGCGCTGGCAGGACGTAATGGATGAAGACGTGCAATTGCAGCGCCAGCATAATGCCAGGGACGCTGCCGCCGCGACCGAAGCCTATGCCGCGGCCCGCAGCATGATGCTGGTGATGAGCGGCGTGGCGCTGGTGGCCGGCGTGGTGGCCTCTACCCTGATTGCGCGCCGCTTGCTCGGCCAGTTGGGCGGCGAACCCGATGTGGCGGCCGAAATCGCCGGCCGTATCGCTGCCGGCGACCTGACCGTGCATGTGGAAACCCGCCAGGACGATGAAGCCAGCATGATGAAGGCCATGAGCATGATGCGCGACAGCCTTCTGCGCATCGTATCCGAAGTGCGGCAGGGGACAGAGACCATCAACACCGCCGCCACCCAGATTGCGGCCGGCAACCTGGACCTGTCGTCGCGTACAGAACAGCAGGCCAGCGCGCTGGAGGAAACCGCGTCCTCGATGGAGGAGCTGACCAGCGCCGTGCGCGAAAACGGCAACAATGCACGCCAGGCCAACGAACTGGCCGCGGCGGCGACCGCGGTGGCGCAGCAGGGCGGCGCCGTGGTAGGGCAGGTGGTGCAGACCATGGGCTCGATCAGCGATTCTTCGCGCAAGATCTCGGACATCATCGGGGTGATCGACGGCATTGCCTTCCAGACCAATATCCTGGCCTTGAATGCGGCGGTGGAGGCGGCGCGCGCCGGCGAGCAGGGGCGCGGCTTTGCCGTGGTCGCCACCGAAGTGCGCCAGCTTGCGCAGCGTTCGGCCGCTGCGGCCAAGGAGATCAAGGACCTGATCGTCAATTCGGTGGAGCAGGTGGACCAGGGCAGCGCCCTGGTCGCCCGGGCCGGCAGCACCATGGATGAAGTGGTCGCTTCGGTGCAGCGGGTGTCTGAGATCATGCGTGAAATCACGGCCGCCGGCGATGAGCAAAGCGCCGGCATCGAACAGATCAACCGGGCCGTGACGGAGATGGATACGGTCACGCAGCAGAACGCCGCGCTGGTGGAGGAAGCCGCATCAGCAGCGGATGCGCTGAAGCAGCAGGCCGCCCACCTCGATACGCTGGTGGGCGTGTTCAAGCTGCATCACGATGTGGCCAGGCGTACCGCAAACAGCAGGATGGCGACGAAGCAGCTGGCCGCAATCAGCCCGCCTGCAATGACGTAGCCGGGACGCAGGGCGCCGGCGTCGCGCTCGAAATCGCTGCGCCGGCGCAGTCCGATGAAGGACCAGGCAACGGCCAGCATGGTTTCGCCGAAGCTGCGGGGTTTGGTGTCGTCCATGTCGTATCCTTTCGAGGTTGGGCCTATTGTGCGCCGGCCCGGCCTCGAAAAACAGGCGCAGAAGCGCCCGGAAACGACCGTATCAGTTGGCAGCCGGCTGGCCGCGCAGCCGGGCCAGGGCCTTGAGCAGTTTGCCGCGCTGGCCCCCGGTCCAGTCCAGGCGCAGCAGGTCGGCATCGCCCAGCGACTCCAGGCTGGCCGCCGCCTCGTCGCTGCCGCCGTCCGCTTCTTCCAGCATTTCCTCGTACAGCTCCGGGTAGGCCTGGATGCGCAGCATGACTTCGTCCGCGACCTCGTCTTCCACCAGCGTGTCGCCCCAGGCGAGCAGGCGTTCGGCCAGCTCGGACAGCGCGGCGTGGCGCTCGGGCGACGTGGCCTGCTGTTGCAGCAGGTCGAAACTGGCCAGGGCTTCCTGCAGCTGGCGGGTGCAGGCCGAGACGTGGCAGGCGTAGGTGGCGAATTCGCGTGCCAGCGGACCGCCTTCGGCGATCTGGCGCCAGCTCGCCAGCATGGCGTCGCCGCCCAGCACCGGGCCGGCGCCGGGCACTTGCCAGGCCTGGGGGGCGGCCAACTGGCGCAGCTGCACTTCGGCGCGCCCCAGGCAAACCTGCAGGTCGTCAAGGCGGCGTGCATAGGCGCTGTTGGCGCGCGACGCGCGCAGCCTGTCCAGCAGGTGAATCGGGATGGCTTCGCGGCCGCGCCATCGGGCCACGGCTGGCAGGGTGGCGGCACGCGGCGCGGATGCCGGTGCCAGCAGGTGGTTCATGGCGCGCGCTCCGCGGCTACGCAGCAGCCAGGTGTCGCCAGGTTTGAACTGTATTAAAGAGTCCATCACAACCTCCCTCGGGCTTTGAGGGAATTCTGAACCTTTTATCAAGCCCCCGCAAGCCTCAGCCAGCGCCGATGATGCGATTGCGGCCGGCGCGCTTGGCCTGGTACAGGGCGTCGTCGCCGCGTTTCAGCACGTCTTCGCAGGATAGGTCGCCGGCGCGAAAGCAGGCCAGGCCGCCGCTGATGGTGACGGAGTCGCCAATGCAGCCCAGGGCTTGCAGGGTTTCCGCGATGCGCAGGCGCAGGCGTTCGGCAATGGGCGTCGCCTGTTCGCAGGTGGTGTGTGGCATCAGGACCACGAACTCGTCGCCGCCCAGGCGGGCCGGCGCGTCGGTCGTGCGCAGCTCGCGCTGGCACACGTCGGCGGTGGTCTTGATCACCATGTCGCCGGCCAGGTGGCCGTGTTCGTCGTTGACGCGCTTGAAGTGGTCGATATCGAAGATCAGCATGGTCATCGGGGTGGCGTAGCGCTCGAAGGTATCGAAATGCTCGGCCAGCACGCTCATCAGCTTGCGCCGGTTCAGCAGGCCGGACAGCGAATCCACTTCGCTCTGCATGCGCAGCTGAACTTCCAGTTCCTTGCGCGCCGTGATGTTGCTGGCCACCCACAGCACGGCATCTTCGTCGTCAACCTGGAAGTCCAGCGCCTGGAGGCGGCCCTCGAACCACAGGCGGTAGCTCGGACCGCTGCCAGCCTGCCCCTTGATGTCGCCTTGCACCAGGCTGTATTCGACAATGTGCAGGGCGCGCCAGGCCAGGGCGGTTTCGATCTCTTTCAGGAACCAGCTGGCCTTGTCCGGCGTCAGGACGTCATGGACGGTTTTGCCGATCAGGTGGGTGCCGTCGTGGTAGTACCGCAGGTCGATGCCGCCAAAAATAGCCATGTAACGGCCGCTGCGGGTCAGGACGAACGCAGGGTCGGGCAGGGCATTCAACAGCGATGAGAGTTGATTGCCAGAAAATAGTGTTTCATCGCGCATGACTATGACAGTATCGAGACCCGCCCAATAACGCAAAAATTGTTAATAGGAAATTATTTAATTGTAACTATTTAACTTTCATCGTGTCGTGCCTGCCACGCGAGCTGGCCGCTGGCTGCCTCGTTCAGCTGGGCCGCCAATGCCGGCGCGGCGGCCTGGGCGATGCGGAAAGCCAGTGATACGCGCTGCCCGTGGCTCACTTCCAGCAGGATGGCGCCGGCGGCGGCCAGTTCACGCCGCACCATGCCTTCCAGCGAGTAAGGCAGGGTGCAATGCACTTCGGTATAGCGCACGATGGCGACTTTTTCCACTTTCATCAAGGCCTGGGCCACGGCATCGGTATAAGCTCGCACCAGGCCGCCCGCGCCCAGCTTGATGCCGCCGTAATAGCGCACCACGGCTGCCAGCACGCCTTCCAGGTCCTGGTGGCGCAGCACGTCGAGCATGGGGCGGCCCGCCGTGCCGCCGGGTTCGCCGTCATCGACTGCCGCCGACTGGCCGCCGGCCAGCAGGGCCCAGCACACATGGGCCGCAGCGGGGTGCTCGGCGCGCAGGCGGGCCACGACGGCCTGCGCCTCGGCGCGGCCGGTTACCGGAGAGACAAAACCGAGAAAACGGCTCTTCTTTACAATCAAATCGCTAGTCGCGGGAGATATAATGGTTTGTGGCATGGGGCCAACATGATACAGCTTTGCTGAACAGTTAACGTCCGGCTTCCCTTACAATGCTGTTGCAATTTGTTTAACTTGGTCTACGTGGCGACGTTCGTGGCAACTTATCGGATCAAAACCCTTGGCGTACAAAGCGGCTTCCTGCAGGAGCGGGTCGAGGCACGCCTGATGCTTTTGTTCCGCCGCCCCCTGGAGGCGGTGCGCCCGATCACGGCCGGCAATGGCGCGATCGTGAAGAAGGGCGTCGACTGGGCCATGGCCGAGCGCTTCCGCGACGCCTTGATGACCTGCGGTATCCGCTGCGAAGTGGAGGAGGAAAAGGCGCCGCCCCCGCGTGCGACGCTGGCTGAATACGCCGTGCAATTGCAATCGCACCTGGAATTGCTGGACCCGGGCCGGCGCTGGACTTTCATGGCGGCAGAAGGCGAACTGTTTGGGGTGCCCGGCCCGGAGTCGCCCTATCCGCTTGAACTGCTGGTGCCGCTGGAGAGCATGTACCAGGAATGGCTGGGCGCATCGCTGGCCGCCAGCGAAGACCTGCTGCGGCACACCGCGGGCATGGTCCTGATGGGAAATACGCCCGGCATGGTGGAGGAGGCCGTGCGCCACCTGCTGCCGATCGTGCGCAACAGTGCGGAGCGCGGGCAAGCCATGCTGGCTGCCGCCCGGGGCTACTCGCCGCTGCTGTTCCGTCCCATTTGCGAGGGCCTGGAAATGGGCCTGGCCTTCCACCGCGGCACGGTGACCCACCGCGTGGCACGGGCGCATCTCGAGGCCTGGGGGCTGACCGAGGATGCCGCTTTCGAAGCTGCCTTCGCCAATTTGCGCGCGCGCTCGACCGCGCCGCTGCTGTCGTCCCCGCAAGGTGTCTTTGCCGGCGGATGGGAAGATGGCTACAGCTCCTCGCGCATGCTGCTGCCTGAATTGATCAAGGCGGCCGTTCCGGATGGACGTCCGGTCGTCATGGTGCCGACGCGCGGCATGCTAATGGTGTGCAGCGACCAGAACCTGGTGGCGATGGAGGCGATGCTGAAGGCCGCTATCGAGGCCATGCGCGAAGAGAAAATGGTCATGCCACGCCTGCTGCGCCTGGTGGACGAGCGCTGGCAGGTCTTCGTGCCGCCAAGCCTTGAGCGGCGCCTGAACAGCCTGGCCAAATACGTCGAAGGCAATGATTACCGCTTGCAGAAGGAACTGCTGAAAACACACGAATGGGCCAGTGGGCGCAATCGCTGCGTGGTCACCTACCTGGTCGGCAAGCTTGGCCCGGAGCAGGTCCGCACCAGCGCCTGCACCTGGACGCGCGACATGCCAAGCCTGCTGCCGAAAACCGACCTGCTGTACTTTGCCGATCCTTCCAGCCTGGACCCGCCGATTACCGTGAGCTGGGACGCCGCCATGCCGGTGGTGGGAGCGCTGATGCAGCGCACCGACGATTACCCGCCGCGCTATTTTGTCGAAGGCTTCCCGAACGAGGTGCAGTTGGCGCAACTGGCCGATATCGCTGCCGGCGCGCGGCGCGAAGCAAAGGCGAAGGCCCTTGCCGCCGCCCAGGCTGCACAAGCGGCCATGGCCGCGCAGAACACCCGCCCCATGCTGGACTCGCGGCGCATGCAGACCGTGGCGGCAGTGCTGAACCGTCCTGTCGGCGAAGTGCTGCGCAGCGCGCTTGGCCGCAAGGCCGGCGCCAAAACCGCGCATGCTCGATAACAATGCACTGGTGGCTGCGGCCACGCCCGTCTTTCTTGTCATGATCGCTGCCGAAGCCTGGCTGGCCCATCGCCGCCGGCTGCAGGCCTATTCGCTGGCCGACAGCCTGACCAGCATGGGCTGCGGCATCTGGACCGTGACGCTGGAAGTGTTCACCAAATCCGCCATGCTGCTGGCCTATGGCTGGGTGTTCAGCCATTTGTCGCTGTGGCAGTCGGCGCCCGCGTCGGCCTGCACCTGGGCGTGGTCGTTTGTCGCCTTCGATTTCGTCTATTACTGGGCGCACCGCTGGTCGCACGAAATCAACTTCCTGTGGGCCGTGCATTCACCGCATCACCAGAGCGAAGAGTTCAACCTCACCACGGCGCTGCGGCAGGGCGCTTTCCAGGATCTTTTCCACGCGCCGCTGTTCATGGCGCTGGCGCTGCTCGGCTGCCCGCCGGGCGTCTTCATCATCCAGCTCACGCTGAGCAAGTTCTACCAGTTCTGGATTCATACGCGCCTGGTTGGCCGGGTGCCGCTGCTCGAGGGCATCCTCAACACGCCCAGCGCGCACCGGGTGCACCATGCCGTCAACGACGTCTACCTCGACCGCAACTACGCCGCCACGCTGATGATCTGGGACCGCCTGTTCGGCACCTATATCGAAGAAGGCGAGGCGTGCGTTTACGGCGTGCGCAAGGGCGCGCCGGGCTGGAATGCGGTGCGGGCGCAATTTGCCTGGCCGGCCGTGATGTGGCGCGATGCGCTGCGCACTGCGCGCTGGCGCGACAAGCTTTCGCTGTGGTTCCGCCGCACCGGCTGGCGTCCCGCCGATGTTGCCGCTGCCGATCCGTGGCCGGCCTTCTCGCTGCCTGCGGGCCGCCTGTACAGCGCCACCCGTGCCACAGCCGGCGGTGCGCGCTGGACCTTCGCCGCGCTGTCGATGTTTGCTGCCGCAGTGGCCATGCAGAACCAGCTGGTCCTGCATGCCGCCACGCTGTCGCTGGCGGCCAGGCTGGCGCTGGCTGGCGCCGTTACTGCGGCGCTGCTGCTGGTGGCGTATTGCCTGCAGCCTGTTGCGCCTTCTGCCGCCAACGCACCAGCCAGAACACGGGCAGGCTGACCGCACCCAGCGCCATGCCCCACCAGAAGGCTTCCCTGCCCATGCCGTAAAAGGCCCAGAGCGAAAAAACGCAGCTCATCACCGCACTCAGGGACAGCGCTGCCCCTCGCGCCAATACGCCGCGCCGGTGCAGCCTGAATACCGCCGCGCCGCCGACCAGGTAGAGCGGCATGCTGGCTGCCGTGACCACCAGCGTCAGGAAAGTGAAGGCCTCGGCCGTCGAGCGGCTGTAGTTCATTGCGATCATCACGCTGGCCAGCGCTCCCACCAGCAGCAGCGACCAGGCTGGCGCGCCGTGGCGGTTGGGCGCTTTCAACATGGCGGGGAAAATGCCGTGGCGAGCCATCGACGCGGTCACTTCGCCCGCCAGCATGGTCCAGCCATTCAGCGCCCCCAGGCCGCTGAAGATGACGGCCGTCGCCAGCCAATGCCCGCTGCCGCCATCCCAGTAGCGGCGGAACAGGTCGACGAAGGGGGCGTTGGAGGCGGCCAGCTCGGCCTGCGGCAGCAAGAGCATGGGAATCGTGCAGACCAGCACATACACTGCTGCCGCGGCCAGCGTGCCGGCAATCGTGGCGCGCGGGATGGTGCGCTCCGGCTCGTGCACCTTGGTCGCAGGCAGCGAGGCGCATTCCACGCCCAGCATTGCGAACAGGGCAATGGTGCCGGCTGCGGCGGTGCCGTCCAGCGTGAATGGCGTGGGCGGCAGGTGCGCCGCGTAGGCGGCGCTGTCGGTTCCCAAGATCCACACGCCCAGCAGCACGATGGCGCTCATCGGCAGCAGCTTGAGCGCCGCCGACACCAGTTGCACCCGGCCCGAAGCCAGCGCACCGCGCAGGCTGACCAGCACGAAGAACCAGATGATGCCCATGGCCGCCAGCGGCGGCAGGGCCGGGTGCGCGGACAGCGCCGGCGCCAGCGTTGCCAGGTAACCCACGATGCCGATCGCCAATGCGGCATTGGTGACCCAGATCGACACCCAGTAGCACCACATGGTGAAGAAGGCAACGCCGTTGCCGAAGGCGCGCCGGCAATAGCCGTAAGGCCCGTCCTCGTCCGGCATGGCGCGCGCCAGGCGGGCGAAGACGTGGGCGATGAACAGGCAGCCGATGACGGAGATGGCCCATCCCGCAAACGCGTTCCTGCCGAACGGCGCCAGCGCGGCGGGCAGCATGAAGATGCCCATGCCGATCATATTCCCCACGATCAGGGCTGTGCACATCCAGAAGCCGAGCGGCTTGGCCTTATCCGTGGCGTGCATAGGCCGCGCGCAGCAGGTTCTGGAAATGCCACACGCCGCTTTCGCGCCTCGGGTTCAGGCGCCCGGCGGTGTATGAGCCGGATGCCAGGCCTTGCTGGACGTGCTGGCAGATGCTGATGTCCTCGGCCTGGATCTCGTCGCTGAAGGCTTGCTCGGCCTGCGCCCGCGCCTGCACTGCCGGATCGTCGGCGTAGTAATAGTCGAACTCCACGATGCACTGCCTGTGCCCGGCCGGCAGGATGCGGTTGGTCTGCAGCCGGCCCGGTGTGATGTTCAGCATGATGTTGGGGTAGATAAAGTAGTACCAGGCATTGCCGTCGCCGTAGATGCCGTCGTTGTTGCGCAGCGGCGAGTGCTGCAGCGAATGCCATTGCGCCAGCTCGGTGTCGTAGGCGCGGTAGTCGAGCACCTGCGACAGGCCGGGATGGACGAAGGGCAGGTGATAGCCTTCGAGGAAGTTGTCGACATAGACCTTCCAGTTGCATTCGAGCTTGTAGGTGTCGCGCTTGGCGAAGCGCATGGACGACACGCCCGCCGGGGCGATGCGCTCGGCGATGCCGGCAAAGACCTGTTCGAACGGCGGCGCGGCGGCATCCAGCGCCACGAACACCAGCCCCTGCCACTCGCGCACCTGGATGCGGGGCAAGCGGATCGCCGACTTGTCGAAGCCGGCCGCGTCTTGCATTTCGGTGGCCGCACGCAGTGTGCCATCCAGTTCGTAAGTCCAGCCGTGGTATTTGCAGTGCAGCGCCCGCGCGCCCTTGCCGTTACAGGTCGCGAGCGGGCCGGCGCGGTGGCGGCAGACGTTGAAGAAAGCCTGCAGGCTGCCGTCGCCCTGGCGTATGATGATAATCGGCTTGCAGGCAATGTCGCCGACGACATGGTCGCCGGTTGCACTGAGCTCCCCGGCGTGCGCCGCCAGTTGCCAGGTCGATCCGAACACTTCCCGCAGCTCGAATTCCAGCCATTGCTGGTCGGTATAGAAGCTGGCATGCAGCGCGCGGGCGCGTTCCAGCGGCTCGATACGGCAATGCTCCTGCAGGGTCATATGTGCTCCGCGGCGCGAAAGATTCACTGTCTCATAAATTGCAGCGCACTGGAAGAAAGAGGTTGCAAAAATGGACGAAGGTCTTTTCTTTGAGGGTTTGCAAGCCTTGCCTGCATCGGCCTTCCCCAAGCATTGCGGCAATTGCGGGCGGGCTTTCGCCACGGCGCAGGAATTCATGCAGCAGACCCAATCGGTGCGCAAGGACATCACTGGCCTCAAGCAAAGCTTCGACGACGACAGCGTTGCGATCGTCGAAGCCTATCGCAATTGCCTGTGCGGCTCGACGCTGATGGACTTTTTCAGCGACCGGCGCGGTATCTCGGAGGCCGGAGTCCGGCGCCGCGAACTGTTCGAAAAGCTGCTGCCGCACCTGCAGGAAAAGGGCATGGCGCCAGCGGCGGCACGCCAGCATTTGCTGGCGCTTTTGCGCGGCAAGGAGAAATCTGGCAATATATGTAGGTAGCCTACCTAACTATATGGCCGATGCCGAAAAAACATGAAGCGATCCTGACGCCGCGCGTGCTCGCCGCCAGTGAAGAGCTGCGCCTGACGCTGAAACGGCTGGTGCGCGAGATGCGCCGCGACGCCAGCGAAAACGGCGGCGATATCCCCTTGGTGCAGTACATGCTGCTGGCCATCATCCAGGAACAGCCTGGCATCGGCGTGGCCGAACTGGCGCGCATGGAAAACGTGCGCACCGCCACCATGAGCGGCCATGTCAAGGCGATGGAGGAGGCGGGGCTGGTGCAGCGCAGCGCGCCCGATCCGCAAGACCGGCGCCGCTCCGGCCTGCAGGCGACGGCGCATGGCGCCGCGTGCATCGAAGCCTTGCGCGACAAGCGCCGCGACTGGATGGCGCAGCGCATCGCCCGCCTGACGCCGGCCCAGCTGGCTGCGCTGGAAGCCGCCATTGAACCCCTGAACATCATCGGAGCACCATGAAGGACACCGCTGTTACCGAGCGCGAAATCCGCGCTGTCTACCTGGCCATGATGGCCGTGCTGGGCCTCAGTGCGCTGGACCAGAGCATCGTCGCCACCGCCTTGCCGCGCATCGTGGCCGACCTGGGCGGCATGGCCCACCTGTCGTGGGTGGTCACCGCCTATGTGCTGGCTTCCACTGCCACCATGCCGCTGTACGGCAAGCTGGCCGACCAGTACGGCCGTCGCCCGATGATCTTCGCCGCCATGGGCGCCTTCCTGCTTGGCTCCGCGCTGTGCGGCCTGTCGCAGAACATGACGCAGCTGATCGTGTTCCGCGCGATGCAGGGCGTGGGCGCGGGCGGCTTCCTGCCGCTGGCCCAGATCATCATTGCCGACATCATCCCGCCGGCGGAACGCGGCAAGCGCATGGGCATGGTGCCGGTGGTGTATGCCGCCACCAGCCTGCTTGGGCCGGTGCTGGGCGGCCTGATTACCGACGCCTTGTCGTGGCACTGGACGTTCTACGTCAACCTGCCGGTTGGCGCCGTGGCCTTCTATGCCATCGCACGGGCGCTGCACAAGGAAAAGGTGCACCATGCGCACCGTGTCGATTATCTGGGCTCCGTGCTAATGACCGGCTCGATCACGTCGGCGCTGCTGGTGCTGGCGCTGGGCGGCACGGAATGGCCTTGGGATTCCCTGCAGGTGCAGGTGTGCAGCGCGGTGGCCGTGGTGCTGGGCGCCTGGCTGGCCATGCATGTACGCAAGGTGCCGGAGCCTGTGCTGCCGCCGGATTTGTTCGGCAACCGCGTCTTCAATATCGCCAGCGTGGTGATGGCGCTGACCTTCATGGGCCTGATGGGCGCGACCGTGTTCTTCCCGCTGTTCTTCCAGGTGGTGATGGGCAGCAGCCCGGCCAGCTCCGGCCTGCTTACCGTGGCCATGATGATTGGCCTGGTCGGTTCTTCCATGCTGAGCGGCCGCAGGCTGGCGCGCACCGGCAAGTACAAGGGCGTGCAAGTGGCTGGACTGGTCGCCGCGCTGGTGGCGTTCAGCACCCTGGCGCTGGGCATGGAGTCCGGGTGGGGCTACTGGGTCATCGAGCCGGCGATCTTCCTGCTCGGCGCCGGCCTGGGCCTGGTGATGCCGAACATGACGATCGCGGTGCAGAACGCCTTGCCGCTGCCGCGGCGCGGCGTGGGGACGGCGATGCTGACTTTCTTCCGCTCGCTGGGCGGCTTGCTGGGCGTGACCGGTTCGGGAGCCATGCTGGCGCATTCGCTGCATGTCCACGGCGTGAACGCCGTGGCGGCCGTCGGGCCCGGCGTCAGCGTGCTGGCTTCGACGGTGGCCGTCTATCGCCACGCAATTGCCGGCGTCTTTGGCGCCGGCGCGCTGCTGGTCCTGCTAGGACTGATTGTGCTGCTGTTCCTGCCGGAGATCGCGCTGGCAGGGCACAAGGCCGATTAGCGCGCGGCGCCGGCGTTCATCAACGAACGAGCAGCAGGCCGATGGCGAAGAAGAACCAGGCTAATGCGCCGAGCACGCACCAGGCGATATTGGCCGCGGTGAAGTTGTCGTTGCTGCTGCCGGCCGGGTCGCCGCTGCGGATGTTGATTTCCAGCTGGACCTGCTTCAGCAGCAGGCCAGTGGGGATCAACAGCAGGATCGAGACCACGTCCAGGAGCAGCGAGCCGGTGCCGGCCCATGACAAGGCGTAGCCAGCGAGCATCAGGAACACCATGCCGGTCGCGTAGGTGTCGCTGTTCCAGCTGCGGCCTTTGCCGCTGGGGTCGTAGTCGGCCACTTCGTGGTACAGGGTATGCGTAAAGAAGAGGGCGAACAGCGCGCGCGGCAGCGGCCAGACGTCATCCCCGGTAGCGCGCTTGTGCCGCTGCCAGTTCTGGAAATTCCAGTGCAGCTGGAACAGGCCGAAGGTGAGGAAGAACAGGATCAGCATCTTGCGCGTGGAGACCACGTAAAAGCGGTCTTCCACGCCGGAATGGAAATGTTCATCAAGGTTGGCGCTCGGCGCGGCGTATACGTTATCAGACACTGGGAATCCCGAAATTTTCAGAGTGCAAATTGTAACTTCTGTTGCTGTCAGCAAACTATCGAATAGTCACGGGTTGCATAAATCCGACATCAGGCATCGTGCTCGCGCGCAGCCAGCGGGCCAGGCTGACTCATACGTTTTCGGAATATCAATACTGAAAGACGCAATACTTTGATATTGCAAGCCCTGCGTAACATTGGCTCACCAAAACCAAAATAACGGAGACAATTTATGCGTAAGACTGTATTGGCGGCGCTGATCGCAGAGATCCTGCTGCCGCTGGGTGCCAATGCTCAAACGGCGGAAGAGCAGATCGATCCTTCTGCCAAGGTGGTGGTGAGTGGCGTGCGCGCTTCGCTGGCGTCCTCGCTCGCGACCAAGCGCTTGCAAGAAGGCGTCGTGGATGCCGTATCGGCCGAAGACGCCGGCAAGTTCCCCGATACGAACATTGCGGAATCGCTGCAGCGCGTCACCGGCGTGCAAATCCAGCGCAACAACGGGGAAGGGCGCTACATCTCGGTACGTGGCCTGGGCCCCGAGTTCAATAATGTGCTGGTCAACGGCCGCACCATGACCAGCGACACCGGCGGCCGCGATTTTTCGTTCGACCTGCTTTCGTCCGACCTGATCTCGAAGGCCATCGTCTACAAGACTTCCATGCCTTTCCTGCCGGAGGGCGGCATCGGCTCCACGGTCGATATCCAGACCGCGCGTCCCTTGTCCGGCAAGGCCGGCCACTCGGGCGTGATCAATGTATTCGACTCCTACGATTCGAACTCGAAGAAGAACACGCCCAACGTCAGCGGCATGTATTCCTTCGCCAATGAGAACAAGACTTTTGGCGTGACCGGTTCGCTGTCGTACACCGACCGCGCGTCGAAGCAGAACAAGGCCATCAACGATGCCTGGAACCTGCGCGACGTGTATATGATCGACGGCGACCTGAATTCCAAGGGCCTGACCATGGCCAACGTCACCAGCAAGAAGCTGCTGATGCCGCAAAGCTTCGGCTACCAGCAGGAGAACGAAACGCGCAAGCGGCTGGTCAGCAACGTCACCGTGCAGTACAACCCTTCCGCGGACTGGAAGCTGACCGCCGATGCCTTGTATTCGCGCCTCAACCAGCGCAACGACGTGATCGCCATCAGCGACTGGAACAACCCGGTGCAACTGGGCGTGAAGTACGACTCCAACAACCAGGTCACGAGCTTCCTGCGTCCCGGCGCGAACTTCTTCGCCAATAACCCGGCCCTGGTCGGCGACGGCACCGGTATCCTGACAGATGCCAATTCGAACGACATGATCGTCAAGGGCGGCGACCGGCTGTCGATTACCAAGGCCTTTGGCCTGAATGCGAAATGGAACGCTTCACCTGAGTGGAAGCTTGAAGGCGACGTCTCGAATTCGCGAACCACCACCAAGACTCCGGACCAGTGGATCGTGGCGGGCATGGTGCCGAAAAATGGCGATTCGCTGACCTTTGGCTCCATCCCGAGCCTGTCGTTCGGCGACGGCATTACGGACCCGAACGCGGTACGCGCCCACGCCGTGTCCAACAAGGATGTGCGCTTTGCCGATGAACTGAGCGAAGCCCGCATGAACGCCTCCTGGGCGCACGAGATGGGCGCCTTCAAGGGCATCGACACCGGCGTCTCATATTCGCAGCGCAAGGTCGGGCGCAACCAGTGGGAAAGCGATTCGTGGAACGCTTTCAGCGGCTACCACGTGTCGCTGCCGTCATCCTTGTTCACGGTGAAGTCGCTGGATAACGCCTTCCCGGGCGCGCCGGCGAGCTACCTGAGCTTCGATCCGTATGCTTACATGAATTACCTGAACCAGCCGTCCACGCTGGCGCTGTCGAACGATCCGGCGCTGTACCTGGACAAGAGCAAGTTCCCGAACGGCCCGATGTCCATCGATTACACCAAGCCGAACTTCTGGAGCGTGAAGGAGAAGGTGTCGAGCATCTTCCTCGATTCGAAGTGGGAAGGCGAGCGCTGGTCGGCGAATGCAGGCGTGCGCGTGGTGCGCGTGAATTCGACTTCCACCGGTATCAGCCGCGTGCTGCTGTCGGCGACCAAGAGCCCGAACGACACCACCTACATCCTGAACTACGGCCCGGCGGTCGAGACGTCGGTCGAGAACAGCTATAACAGCGTGCTGCCATCGGGTAACCTGAAATTCGACCTGACCGATGACATGGTGCTGCGCCTGGCCGCCTCCAAAACCGAGACCCGGCCGACGCTGAACCAGATGGGCGTCGACAACTGGTACGGCGGCCGTTTCGGAGACGTGCAGACCGGCGGCGGCAATCCATACCTGAAGCCGATGGAGTCGAAGAACCTGGACCTCTCTTATGAGTGGTACCTGTCCAAGACCAACTTCCTCGGTGCGGCGATCTTCCAGAAGAATGTGTCGAACTTCCTTGAAAAGCGCCTTGAAGACATCACCATCCCGCAGTACTCGGAAGTAGTGCACGATACCCGCATCCGCAATGGACAGAAGGGCAAGATCAAGGGTATCGAGCTGGCCGGCCAGTATGCCTTCGACAACGGCATCGCGTGGCTGCGCGGCTTTGGTGTCGCCGCCAACTACACCTTCGTCGACGCTACCGCCAGCCGAGACGATGCAGCAGCCCTCGATTGCGGCTACCCGGGCTTGTCGAAGCAGTCGTACAACGCTTCGCTGTTCTATGAGAACGAGACCTTCTCGGCGCGCGTGAGCTACAACTGGCGCAACAAGTTCGCCGTCGATTGCGGCGGCGGCAGCACCCAGCCACGCACCCGTGCAGCCTACGGCCAGTACGACCTGAGCCTGCGCTACAACATCACGCCGAAGATCGCCTTGTACCTGGACGGCATCAACTTGAGCAATTCGCGCATGCACGAATATGCCAACAACGAGAGCCAGTTCCTGACCCTGGAAGATGTGGGGCGCCGGGTCAACGCCGGCCTGCGCTTCGCCTTTTAAGCGAGCAAAGGAGCGATATCGTCTAGATGGGCGGCTTCGAAAGTGGGCAGGGCTTCGGTGTCGTTGTCTAAACGGCCCGGGTTGTACCAGCAGCTTTCGATGCCGAAACGGTTGGCGCCGAGAATATCGGCGTCCAGCCGGTCGCCCACGATGATGGTTTCATCCTTGTTGAAGGCACGCGCCATTTTCGTGGCGTATTCGAAGAAGCGGCTATCCGGCTTGGCATAGCCGCATGCTTCGGAAGTGGCAGTGAAGGAGATGTAATCGCCCAGGCCGGAGCTGGCAATGCGGCGGTCCTGGATGTGCGCCACGCCGTTGGTGATGATGCCCACTTCGCCGGCTGCGGCCAGCGTTTCGCACAGGCGACTGGCGCCATCGACCAGGACCACGGTTTCGGACAGGGACTCCAGGTAGCGGTAGCTGGCTTGCTGCGGATCGATCTCCAGCCCGTTTGCCGCAAAAGTTTTGCGGAAGCGTTCCACTTTCAGGAATTCCTTGGAAACCGTACCGGCTTCAAACGCCCGCCACAGTTCGATGTTGATGCCTTGATATTGCTGGAACATTTCATCGATGCTGTCACGGAAGCCAAGCTGCCGCAGCACGCGCTCAAAGGAAAGCTTCTCGGAAGCGCGGAAATCGAGCAGGGTGTCGTCGAGGTCGAACAGGAAGAGGGAATGCTTCATAATGCAGATAATAAAATAGCCAGCCCGAAGGCTGGCTATTCTATCTTTTTCTGGTAGGCCGTGCGGGGCTCGAACCTGCGACCAACGGATTAAAAGTCCGCTGCTCTACCAACTGAGCTAACGACCCGAAGGGCCCGAATTATATAGATACGGAATCGTTTCGGCAAGTGCCCGCATGACGCGTATAATCGGCGCCGGAAGGAACCGATCATGACTTACGAAGAATATCTCGACGAAGTGACCACGCTCATCTTCGAAAAATACAACCTGAAAGACACGCTTGCGGTCAAACTGGTGATGGATGCGCAGGACGCAGAATTCTTTGTCCGCCATGACGACGACAAGAAGCTGCGCAATATCGACCAGGCCCACAAGGACGCCAAGACGATCTACGAAGCCTACGCCGCCCGCACCCAGCGCCGCTAACATGGAGATGGATCGCGACTCGCTGGTGGAGCAGCTTTCGGCAGGCGTGCGCCATTTCGTGCAGTGCAGCTTTGACGAGGCGGACCTGTCGCGCCTCGACCTGCAGGACTGCGTCTTTGAGCGCTGCACTTTCAATGAAACGATTCTGTACGCATGCAAGCTGGCTCGCAGCAGTTGGCAGCGTTGCCGCGGCATGTCGGCCGATTTCGAATCGGCGGACCTGGTCGATGCACAATTCCAGGGCTGCGACCTGAATAACAGCAAATGGCGCCGCAGCAAGCTGGCGTCGGCCAGTTTCCGCAGTTGCAAACTGACTGGAGCGTCCTTCGAAGAGGTGTCGCACCTGGGCGCCAGCTTCGAGGAAAGCCTGCTGGTTGGCGCGGATATGCGCGGCTTTTCATTCCGCAAAGCGACCTTGAACCAGCTCGATTTTTCGGATGCCGACTTGTCCGGCTGCGATTTCCGCGAGGCCGTGCTGGAGGGCTGCAGCCTGCGCGAAGCCGTGCTCAAGCTGGCCCGCCTTGAAGGCGCCGACCTGCGCGGGGCAGATATCGGCGGCCTGGATCTGGCCGACTTGCGCACCTTCAAGGGCGTCGTGATATCCCACGCCCAAGCGGCGGCAATCCTGGGCGAGATGGGACTGTTGGTCGCCTGATCGCCCTAATGGCTGGCCTGTTGTGCGGCCAGCTTCTCCTCCGCTTGTGCCAGCGTGTTCGCGATGCGACGTGCATTGCGGTCGCGCCAGCCCGGCTCTAGCGCCACCCTGGCGTGCAGTTCACGACATTGGTTCAGCAGGCCCCAGACCTCCAGCCGCGCCGAGCCAATACCCTGTTGATCGGCGTGCACGCAAGCGGCGACCGCCTTGCGCAGGCGCGACAGAGCTGTTTTGAGCGCCTGGCCTTCGCGTTCTGGCCACAGCAGCGCGTATATGGTGATCGAAACCGCCAGTCCAAGCAGAATGCCAATCAACCGGTCGCGGATCTCAGTGACGTCGGTGACGGGCCCGAAGCTGCCCAGTTGCGCCAGTGCGAATGCAAACATCATTTGGACGCCGATGTAGTTCGAACGCGGCGGCCCCACGGCAATCCACGCACCAAGCGCGATGATGGGCAGGGACATGGCCAGCAGTCCGACGATGCTGTCGAGGTGCGGCACGACAAATACCGTTGCCGCCAGCGCGGCCAGGCTGCCAAGGCAGCAACCCAGCAAGCGGTTGATGCCTTTATGCGTGGTCGCGCCGAGGCTTGGCAGGGCGAGAATGATGCAGGTCTGCATTGCTGTATGGATGCCGGGCCATTGAAGGCCCGTGTAGATGACGTAGGTGATCATCGCAGCCAGGACTGCCTTGAAGGCAAACTGCAGGTAAACGAGGCGCAAGGGATTTCCGACGGCACCGGACGAGCGGGTTCCGCCTTGGCGCGCCAGTCCGGCGGCACCTGGGGTGGCATCGGCGTCCGCATTTGCCGCGGCGTGCAAAGCCCGCGCCATCTCGCGCAAAACCACGCTGTGCGCGTGCGACGCGCCGGTTGCAGCTCCCGCTGCGGTGCCAGCCAGGCCGGCCGAAGCCGGCGCTGCAGAATCCGGCGTGAAGGCCGTCCCATGCCCGAGACACTCCCGCAGTGACGCGCAAGCCTGTCGAATCGCGATCATCTGCTTGTGCTCCTCCTGCGAAGCTTCGAACGGCGCCAGCCTGGCCAGTTGCGCGGCCGCGGCATGCAGGCGACCGACGGCCGCAGCACGCGCCGCAGTGCGTTCCTCATTGCCCAGGGCTGCAAACGCCAGTTGCCGCTGCAGGGCCAGCACGCCGCGCCCGACCTGGCCGCTGTGAAAGGCTGGCGCTGCGGCACCGGCGATGCGCGCCTCAAGCTGGTGCTCGACTTCATCAAGCTGGCGGCCATATTCTTCCACCAGGAGCTTGACCGGCAACGCAGGCCGGAACAGGCGCTGGATGATCATCGTCACCACCACCGGATAGGTCGAAGCTACCCATACCCACAACAAGGCGCGCGTCATCACTTCGGGATCTTCGTAAATGTCGGCCATGCTTTGCCCATACACCACGATCAGGGCGGTGAGGAAGCCGATGGCGCCGAGCTTGCTGGTCCGCATGAAATACATGCCGCAGAAAGCAACCAGCGCCGCGCCGAGAATCCGCAGCATCGGGGCGTCGATGAAGAATTTGAGCAGGAGGATGGACGACGCCACCGCCAGCGTACTGCCGATCCCCAGCACGATGCCGCTCATGCGGGTCAGCACGGTATTCTCCTGCGCGGTGAAGAACACCATGATCAGCGACAGCGAGAGCGAAGGAATTTGCAAGGCCATCGAGCAGACGATGACCACGGTGCAGCTCGCGAGCAGGCGCCACACCGCATCCATGCGGCCAGGGAAGGGCGCCAGTTCGGCGCGGATACGCGCCATCAGCGCTTCCATGATGTTCACTTCGCGTTCAGCATGGCGACGGCCGAAGCGCCGATGCGGAACGCTGCGTCTGGCTGTTCGATCAGGATGCGCACGGGGAAGCGCTGCGCCACCCGCACCCAGTTGATGGAACGCGGTACGCGCGGCAGCCCTGCCACTTCGCTGCCGCCGTCGTCGGGGAACACGCCGTAGCCGATGGACTCGACGGTGCCGCTGTAGCGTTTGGAGGTGTCGCCAAGCAGGTAGACTTGGGCATGGCGGCCGGCCTTGATGCCGGCCAGGTCGGTCTCGCGGAAATTCGCCACCACGTACCAGCGGCTGGAGCTGGCCAGCGTAAACACCGGATGGCCGGCAGCGGCAAACTGGCCCACCGAGGTTTTCAGGTTCAGCACGATGCCGTCGCCCGGCGCGCGCACCTCGGTATAGGACAGGTTCAGGCGCGCCAGCGCGATCTCGGACTTCACGACTTCGCGCCTGGCGACCAGCGCATCGACGCCGCTGACGGAAGCTTCGGCTCGGCGCGCATCAAGCAAGGCCGCACTAAGCTGGGATTGCGCGCCGCGCCTGGCGGTGCGAGCCTGGTCGATGCGCTCGGCCGACACGAAGCCTTTGGTGAGCAAGGGTTCGAGCCGCGCCAGCGTGTCGCCCGCCTGCTCGGATGCGGCCTTTGCGTGTTCGACGTTCGCCTGTGCTGCAGCGGCGGCAAACTTCTGGGCATCGACCGAGCGCTGGGTCAGCCTGATCTCGCTGTCGAGCGCTTTCAGGCTGGCTTCGGCCTTTGCCAGGGTTTGCTCGAAGGGCTGGGGATCGATGCGGAACAGAAGGTCGCCTTTCCTGACACGCTGGTTGTCCGCCACCGGCAGCTCCACGATCCTTCCGTTGACTTCGGGGGCGACGTTGATGGTGTCGGCATAGACGTAGGCATCATCGGTGCGCGGCGCTTGGTCGATCGTGCGCACGACGTAGATGGCGAGGCCGATTGCGGCCAGGGCCAGCACCAGCACGATGGCGCTCCAGCGGCGGGAGTTCCTGGTTTTCTTCATGACCTCACCTCAATGTTGGAAAAATACGAGCCACGCCGACAGGGACAGCACGGTGGCGAGGGCGGGGTAGCCCAGCGCGAGCAGATGCGCCGGGGCGCCGGCCAGCCAGCCGCGCGCATTCAGCACTGTGTGCAGCACGAAGCACAGCACCGTGGCGCCGGCAATGCAGAAAAGCCAGTCGGGAAAATAGGCTCCCAGCACATTGATTGAAGGTTCCACATTACTTCCTTAATGTAACATTGCCTAGGTAACCTATTCGGCAAAAAAAAGATCTACTTCCCGGCGAACATCTTCAGCAACAGGGCTTCGAGAGCATGCAGTTCCTGCGCACTGAAAGTACCGAAGTACTGTTCGATCACGGTGCCCGAAGCTTCCAGCAGGCTGGGGAAAAGACGCCGGCCTTCTTCGGTCAGTTCCAGTTGCACGGTGCGGCGATTGGCGGCGCTCGGCCCTTTCTGGATCATGCCTTTCTGTTCCAGGCGGTTCAGCATGCGGGTCATGGCGCCGGGGCTGTACGAGAGCTCCTTGCAGATTTGCGCTGCGATGTTGGCGCGGCCGCCATGCAGGGTGGACAGCACCACGTATTGCGCCGCCGTGATATCGAAGGGCGCGAGCCTGGCATCCAGTTCTTCTTCCAGGGCTTTCTGGGCGCGGCTGACCAGGCGGGCAACGCGGCGTGGGTCGGCTTGTTTGTTCATGAATGAACTATACGTTGCCTAGGCAACGATTGTCAAGCACCTCGCGCACGCTTGCGCGATTCACAAGCTTGTCATTTTCGCTACCTACAATCCGCCACGTTTTCAACTTACACAGCGGGGCAACGATGAAGAAGGCGATAGCAGGAGCGGTAGCGGCAGCGGTATTGGCGGCATGTGGCGGGACTTCGCAGGCGCCGCTTCCCACGTTGGACGGCAAGCCGGCCCTGGTAGTGGCGCACCGCGGCGCCAGCGGCTACCTGCCGGAGGAAACGGTGGAAGCCTATGCCAAGGCCATCGAGCTGGGTGCCGACGCGATTTGAGCCGGATGTGATCTCCACCAAGGATGGCGTGCTGATTGCCCGCCACGACCCGAACCTGGCCTTCAGCACCGACGTGGCGCAACATCCGGAATTCGCCGCCCGCAAGCGCAAGCTGAGCGTGGATGGCGAACTGCAGGAAGGCTGGTTTGCCAGCGACTTCACGCTGGCGGAGATCAAGACGCTGGGCGGCATTTCGACCGATGCCGAACGCCCGCAGCAATTCAACGGCCAGTACAGGATCGCGACCATCCAGGAAGTGATCGACATGATCAGGAAGAGCGGCCGCAATATCGCCATTTACCCGGAAACCAAGAACCCGACCTTCCACCGCCAGCAAGGCTTGCCGCTGGAAGACAAGCTGCTGGCGATGCTGGCGGCCGCCGGCTGGACCGAGCGCGACTCGCCGGTCTTCATCCAGTCCTTCGAGCCGGGCAGCCTGAAGTACATGCGCAGCAAAGGTTCGAAGCTGAAGATGGTGCAGCTGATCGACGCCGACGACGTCGATCTGAAAACCGGTGCGCTGACTTACGCCGCGCCGTACGACAAGCCGTTCGACTGGGCGCAGGCCGGCGACAAGCGCTTGTTCAGCGATATGGTGACCCCGGCCGGGCTGGCCGAGATCAAGACCTATGCCGACGGCATAGGCCCATGGAAGCGCTACATCGTCAGCGTCAAAGGCGCTGCTGATATCAACGGCGACGGCAAGGTGAACGATGCCGACACCACCACCATGGAGCCCACCTCGCTGGTGGCGGATGCGCACAAGGCTGGCCTGTTCGTGCACCCGTACACCTTCCGCAACGAGAAGCGCCGCCTGGCCAGCAACTACAAGGGCGATCCTGTGCTGGAGTACAAGCACTTCTTCGCCCTTGGCGTCGATGGCGTGTTCAGCGACTTCGCCGACACCGCGCTGGCAGCGCGTGCGGAATACCTGAAGGAAGCGGGGCGCTGATTCAGAACTTGTGGTTGTACTCCGCGGCAAAGCGCACCTGGCGTTCAGGTGCACGCCCCAGCACCTGCCCATAGTAGGGGCTGACGGTGTTGGCGCCCGCGTTGTAGACCGGCTGGGTCGCCAGCGTGGTCTGGCGGTTCAGCAGGTTGAACACGTCCGCCTTCAATGCCAGCCCCTTGAACATGCGCGGCATATAAGTCGCGTTCAGCGCTATGCGGAAGTCGGTCGGCATCCTGCCCGCGGAGCCGCGAGGCGCCGGCTTGTCGTCGCAGTAGAAGACGGCAGCGCCATAGCCGGCTGCCGGATTCTTGCCATCCTGGTTGAGCGCGGCCGGCAGGTTGCCGATGCAGGACTTCGGCGCGCCGGTGACGATGTTGATGTTGCCGCCCACAGTCCATTCCTGGCCAAGCTGGTAGTAGCCGAAGGCCTTCAGCACGTGGGTATGGTCGTTCGGCAGCGGGCCGCTGGCGTAATCCATCAGTTCCGGGAAGTCGAACGAGGTGGTGGCGGCGATGTCGGCCTGGCCGATATCGGACATCACCTGGCCTTCCATATTGCCCCTGGTGCGCGACAGCGTGTAATTCAGCTTGCCGTACCAGCCGTTGCGCATCGGGTGTTCGATAAAGAGGTCCAGTGCCGTATAAACGCGGCTTACCTTCGGCAGGCCGATGTCTTCAGCCGTCAATGGAATGGAAACCAGCTTGCCATCGCCGGCCAGGTCCAGCGTCAGGGTGTTGTCGCGGCCGGGATTGATCAGCAGGCAAGGCATATCGTATTTGCTGGTATCGACGTTATTGCGCTTGCCCCAGGCGCGCAATGGACGCGAATCGCACCAATCCTCGATCGTGTTGCGCAGCGTGCGATAGGTGACCTTGCTGCCGACCGTGTACTCCGGCGTCAGTGCCGCTTCGAAGCCGAGTGCCAGCTCGTCCTGGTAGGTTGCACCCAGCTTGCTCGATGCGACCTGGCGCGGGTCTTTGGGCGTGCCCCATTCGTTGCCGCCGGAAACCGGTGGGGAAATTTCCGTCAACCCGGTCGGTACGCCGGTTTTCGGATCGACGCCGGTGTAGGTGTAGTAGTGGTCGATGTGGACCGGATTGCCGGCCAGGCGCGATGCCACGCTGGTCGGAATTTGCAGGTGGTAGCGGCCAAGGTTGGCAAAAGCTTTCAAGGTGCTGTCGCCGCGCACGTCCCAGGATGCGCCGATGCGCGGGGCGAGCATATGGCGCTGCGCTGCATAAGCCTGGCCGAAGCTGTTCTTGTTGGTGAACTGCTCGTTGCGCAAGCCCAGGTCGAGCAGCACTGTATCGGTGACCTGCCAGCGATCCTGGATGTACTGGGCCGACTGGTCGGTTTTTGGCGAGGCGGAGTCGCTCTGGTGATACTCGTTCACGTAGTAGCCTTGCAGCCCGTACCCACCTCCCGATACGGGCGTCCTGCCGCCAGGAACCGCTTTATTGGGATCGCCGCGGAAGTAGGTCCAGCTGCCACCGCCGGCCAGTTCCGAGCCATTGATCGATGAGACGTTATTGCGGTCGATGCCGGCGCGCAGGCCGTGGTTGCCAAGCTTATACTCCACATCCAGGCGCAGCGTGGATTGCCTGTCTTCCGCATTCGGCACCTGGATGGTGCCGCCGATGGCCTGCGGGTTGGTATAGACCAGTCCCGGCACCTGGGCATTGAGCGGGGCATTAACCTGGTACACGCCCGGCACGTAGCCTTCACGCGATTGCGGATAGGTCGACTTGAAACGCCCCGCCAGCGCAGTCACTGTCAGGCTGTCGCTCAGGAAGCCGGTATATTTCACGATCGAGTCGTTGGTCTTGGCGCCATCGCCGGTGGTGCCGCCGGCGCGCACCTCGTTGCGCTGCAGGCTGGCGTAGTCGAAGCCGTAATTCTGCTGCGTTTTCTTGTTCTCGTCGTGGATCTGGGTGAACTCGAGGCGATGGTTGTCGCTGATGTTGTAATCGAGTTTGAGCAGGTAGCGCGGCGTGCGGGTCTCGCGTTCGGTCCAGCCGTTGGTCTTGTTGAGCGAATCGGAATCCTTGCTGATGTAGCCGGTGCTGAAGCGGTCCTGCTCGATATTGGCGAACATGAACAGCTTGTCCTTGACCAGCGGGCCGCCGACGTAGGCGCTGCCGAAGACGTCGGTGGCGTTGTTGTTGTGACGGTAGGTGAGCAGCTTGCCGTCGGTCTTCGGGTTATGTCCGGTGTTCGGATAGTACGTGTTGTCCGGCTTGGCGCGCAGCCAGTCCGGCGTGTATTGCAGCACGGCGCCGGCTTCCCAGTTGTTGGTGCCGCTCTTGGTGGTGATGTTCACCACGCCGCCGGTGGAACGGCCAAACTCCGCGCTGTAGCCGCCTTGCAGGATCTGCGCCTGTGCGATCGCGAAGAAGGGCAGGGTGGTCGAGCCGATCTGGCGATAGACATTGGTGACCGGGAAGCCGTTGATGAAGTAGGCGTTCTCGCTTACGCCGGCGCCGCCGAAGCTGTCACCACCGATGCGCGTGTTGCCGCGCGCAGTGCCGGGCGCAAGCTGGATGATGCCGGACAAGCTTTGCGAGATCGGGAGCGTGGCCAGTTGGCGCGCAGTGAACACGGCGCCGTTGTTCGTGTTGCTGACGTCGATAGTCGGGCGGCGGCTGGTCACCTTCACTGCCTGGATGGGTTCGAAGGATGCTTCCACACCCTGGCCAATCAGCGCCTCCACTTCCAGCTCGCGTTCGACGACGCCGTCGCGCATCAGCAGCACCTTGTAGACGCCCGGCGGCATGGAGCTTGCGTTATAGCGCCCGTTGGCATCGACGGCGATGGTGCGGCGCGCGCCGGTTGCGACGTTCACCAGCACGATGCTAGTCCCGCTCGCGTTGGCAACCTGGCCGAAGATGCTGCCGGTGGCATTCGATTGAGCAAGGACTGGCCCGGCGAAAGCCAATGCAAGGGTGTGCGCGACGAGCGTCAAGCGCACACGTTGGGAAGGGTTCTTCATTGCGTCTCCTGTTGTGGTTATGATTCGGCCGCGCAAGGCGGCCGACGGAGACATGCTAGGTAGCTTGGTGGTGGCGAACAATTGAATGTTTACTCGCCATCTATGCACAAAAGGTTATATCTTGCCTGGCAGCGTGACGAGCAGCGGCGCCTTGCCGTCCCAGGCCTGGTCCAGCAAAATCTTTCCATCCAGGCGTACCAGCACGCGCTGGCCGCGCGGCGTGCGCGTGGTGACGATGTCGATGCCGCCGCCGTCTTCGCCCGCGCCGAAGGCACGCATATGCCGCAAGGCCATGCGCGGCCAGCCATGCGGCAAGCGCGGTGCGATAGTGAAGCTGCGCAGGCTGGCCGCCTCGATGCCGAACAGGCCTTCCATCATGACCCGCGCATACAGCCCGCTTTCGGCGGACAGGTGGCGTTGCTGGCCTTCCGGCCAGGCTTCCACCGCATACGGCACGTGGTCGCCCAGCAGGCGCCGGCCGGAGTAGTAGCGCAGGTAGGGCATGGTGCGTTCCAGTTCGCCCGCTTTCAGCAGGCCGCGCAACGCATACAGCGTGGCGCGGTCCCAGAAGGTCTTGTCGCCCGCTTCGGTCAGCACCCCGTTCTCGCTCCAGAGTTGCGGCGACAGCAGGGCATCGACGGTGCCGCGCTGGCGCTCGTTGATGCCCAGGGCCAGCGGCAGTGCGATCCAGGCACGCAGCTTTTCGTTGCCGTCGTAATAGCGGTAGGTGTCGAAGCCACCCATGCGCGCACCGAAATGGCGTTCGATCGCACTGCGTTGCGCTTCCGCTTCCTGCCGCAGCGCAGTCGCATGCTGCGCATCGCCCAGCGAAGCCGCCAGCCTTGCAGCACCTTGCAGCCCGGCGTAGGCCAGCACATTGGTCGACAGGTTGGCCTTGCCGGCCGGGAAGCGGCCTTCCAGTTCGTCGCTATCCGAATGCACGACGCCTTGCGCGTCGCGCTTGCGGCGCGTGAATTCCAGGCACCAGTCGATCAGGGGCAGCAGCTGGCGCGCGGTGCCCGGGTCGCCTTGTGCCAGTGCGAACTGGCTGGCGCCGTAGGAAATCATGGCGCAGTCGCCGCGGTCGCCGGCACCGTTCCAGTAGCTGCGTCCTTCGGCGATGATCGAGGAGGGGATGGGCTTGTAGGCTGCGTTCATGTAGCGCGCGAACATGCCGAAGCTGGTGAGCGCGCTCTGCACGCCGGCGCTGTCGCCCAGGTAAGGAAAGAAGGGATTGACGTATTCCGCCTGGTCGTTGGCCCAGATGGCGGCGTAGTAGCGCGTGCCGCCGGGCCCGTGCAGCAGGCCGCCGCGCGTGGCGAAGATGCTTTCCGCGGCCCGGATCTTGGAGAAGGCGAACATGGCGTCGAGCACCGGCTCCGGCGTTTCCAGCACCAGGTTGCCGCGCCATTGCGCTACCTTGCGTGCGCGTTCCTGCAACGCTTCGCCGCCGTCCACGTAGACCATCTCGTTCTGCAGGCGGCCGCTGATGATCACGTCCACGTGCACGCGGGCGCCTGGCGCCAGCTCGCCTTCGCGGGCAGGGGAGCGCACTTCAATCACATAGGCGCCGTGGGTGCCGCGCTCGGCCGGCGTGGTTTCGCTGCGCTCCAGCGCGCCGAAGCTGTAGTGCAGCATGCTTTGGCCGCTATTTTCCAGTTCCAGCCGCTCAACCAGAGCCGGCTCGCTGGGCGACGGCGTCAGGGTGCGCGTCAGCGTCAGGCCAGGCGCCAGCTCCGAACGCAGCGCGAGGCGGCCGTCGAATCGAACTTGCTCCAGGCGCTCGCCAGCGGCGGGTTGGCCGTCGATGGCGATGACCGGCGAGGCTTCCGCACCGAATTTGCGAATCAGGCTGGCATGGGTGTCGTCGGGAATGGTGCGCAACATCGGCCACACCACGGTGCGCGCCAGCAGCAGCGAGCCATCGGCCTGGCTGCCGTAGTCGATCACGGCCGAGACCTGGCGGCCGCTCATTTCAAGCTGGTCGCGGTGGACGTCTTTCACCTGCCAGCGGATAGCGTCGCCGTCGATCTGCCAGCGCGGCGCAAAGGCCGGCGGTACGGCGTGTGCAGGGCTTGCGGCTGTTGCGCCGGCGGCAAGGGTTGCGGCAATCAATGCCGCGCAAATGCGGGAAGTAATTTGCATCCGCTTCTCCTCAATTCATCTTGCGGATGATCGCCGCCCAGCCGCCGCCCGGCGCCAGGCGCATCGTCAGGCGGCTGCTGCGGCTGACGCTGGCGCCGCCCTTCTGCACGTCGGTGGCGAAGACCCCGGCGTTCGGCCCGTCTTCCATGCTGTCCAACTGGTAGCCGCCGTCGCCCAGGAAGGACAGGTCCAGCACCAGGTCGCGGCCGTCGGCGCCGGTCATCGCGCCTACATACCAGGTATCGCCGCGGCGGCGCGCCATGGCGACGTAGCGGCCAAGCTCGGCGTGCAGCACGCGGCTTTCGTCCCATTCCACCGGCACCTGGCGAATGAACTCCAGCGAGGATGGGTTGGCGCGGTATTGCGAAGGGCTGTCGGCCAGCATTTGCAGCGGGCTTTCGTAGATCATGTACATCGCCAATTGGTGCGCGCGCGTGCCCTGGCTCATGGGGCGGTCGAAACTGGCGACGAAATCCTTGCGGTGTGCATTGCTCATGGCGCCCGGGGTGTAATCGACCGGGCCGGCGAACATGCGGATGAAGGGCAGGGTGACGTCGTGTTCCGGCGTCTGTTTGTCGCTCCACTTATTGTTTTCCAGGCCCTTCACGCCTTCGAAGGTCAGCACGTTGGGCCAGGTGCGCTGCAGGCCGCTGGGCTTGAAGCTGCCGTGGAAGTCCACCAGCAGGCGGCGCGCGGCGGCTTCGCGCGCCACGCGCTCGTAGTAGTTCACCATCCACTGGTCGGAACGCTGCATGAAGTCGACCTTGATGCCGGCAGCGCCCCAGCGCGCGAACTGGTCCAGTGCCGCCGTCATCTGGGTGTCCAGCGTCTTCCATGACACCCACAGGATGATGCCGACGCCGCGCTGCCTGGCATATGCCATCAGTTCCGGCATGTCGATCTCCGGCTTGACGGCCAGCAGGTCGCCCAGCTTGTACCAGCCCTCGTCCATGATGATGTATTCGAGGCCGTTGTCGGCCGCGAAGTCGATGTAGTGGCGGTAGGTGCGGGTATCGAGTCCCGACTTGAAGGGTACGCCATAGAGCTTGTTGCCGTTGTACCAGTCCCAGGCCACCTTGCCTGGCTTGATCCAGGCTGTCTCCTTCAGTTCTTGCGGCTCGGCCAGCAGATAGGGCATCTGGTTCAGCAGGAGGCCGCCGGCGTCGGCGGAAATACCCAGGATGCGCCACGGGAAGCTTCGCTTGCCAGCGGTGCGTGCGATGTAGGGGGCCTCCTGCGTGACCGGCACATTGCGGTCGTCGCGCGCCGTTTCGGCCAGCGCCACTTTCGGGAAGACGGCGCGCAGGCCCGCCGCTTCGCCGTGCAGGTACAGGCCGGGATAGTCGTGCAGGCCCGATTCGGTGAACACGAGGTGCACCCCGCCATCACGCACCAGGGCCGGCACGCCAACCAGCTTGCCGGCGGCGTCGCCTATGGTCAGCGCCTGGTAATAGTGCTCGTTGTGCGACTGCATCGACTTTTCCTGGGGCCAGTACAGGGTGTCCTGCGGCCGCAGCCTGACACCAGCCTGCTCGTCTTCCACCGTGACCTGGCCGGGCAGGGAGGTGTGGAAGCGGTAGGCGATGCCCTCGTTGTAGGCGCGCACTTCCAATGCATAGCCGCCGGCGAAGTCGAGCTGCAGGGAGTTGTAGTGGTCGCGCACTTCACGCGACTTCTGCGCGACCACCGGCCGCACGGTCGTATCGATGCTGCGGCGCTGCTGGCCGGCCAGGCGCGGCTTGTCGCCCAGCGTGCCAAGGCCGGCCAGGGTCATGCTGATTGGCGTGGGCAGCACCAGTTCGGTGCCGCGATGGCTGACGGCGAAGGCCAGGTGGCCGCCGGTATCTATCGTTACGAGCAACTGGCGGTCGGGGGAGCTGAGTTCGACGCGGGGCGCGGCGTGGCCGGCCAGCGGCGCGATCAGCAGCAGCGCACTGGCCAGGCAGCGCATAAGGGGCATATGGTTCAAGGCAGGTCTCCGGATATGGGTGTGCCGGTCCATGCTATGCGCATGCACCGGTACCGATCCAATGACTTTTTACGCGAGAGCTATGTCGTAGAGGTTATACGCCGCAGGCGTCGGCGCGGGCGCCGGCACAGCAGGGGGCGGCGCCGAAGCCTCGCGCCGGATCGCCTCCAGCAATAGTTCCGCGCCTGGCGACAACATGCTGTCGCGCCGGCGGATGATGCCGAAAGGGTCCATGCGGCAGTCCAGCTCCAGCGGCAGGATCGCCAGCAGCCCCAGTTCCCGAAGGCGCCGCGCCACATCCGCCGACATGACGTTCAGCGCATCGCTCATCTGCAGCATGCTGGTGATCAGCACAATCTCGCTGGTATCGACCACGTCGGCGGGCGGCTCCAGTCCAGCGTTGTGGAACAACTGGTCGAAACGCTGGCGCAGGATGCTGCCGGGCGGCGGCGTAATCCAGGGCGCATGCACCAGGTCCTGCAAGCCAAGGCCGTGGCGCACGGCCAAGGGGTGTCCAGCGCGAGCCACCACCACGACCGGCTCCGGCGCCAGCTCCTCGTACAGCAGTTCGGCGCAGTCGTGGAAACCTGTAAGGCGCGCCAGCAGGAAATCAAGCGTGCCCCGCTGCAGGCGCTCCAGCAGTTCGTTGCTGGACTCGACCTGCACGCCGATGCGCAGTTGCGGCACCTGCTGCTTGATGCGCGTGATGGCCCGCGGCAGCAAGCCCAATGCCGGCGTCATGATGCTGCCCACGTCGACCTGGCCCGCCAGGCCGGCCTTGAGTGCCACGATATCCTCGTGCGCACGCGCCAGGCTGCTCAAGGCCATGCGTGCGTGGCGGATCATGCTTTCGCCGTAAATGGTGGGCAGCATGCCGCGCGGATGGCGTTCGAACAGCGCGATGCCGAGCATGTCTTCCAGTTCCTTGAGCTGCTTGGAAGCCGCCGGTTGCGTCATGCACAGGGTCTCCGCCGCGCGCAGGATATTGCCCGCGTCGTCGATGGCGATCAGCAGCAGGAGCTGGCGGGTCTTGAGCCGCGCGCGCAGGTACCAGTTCGGATTCGGAGCAGTCATTGCAGTGCCTTTCGGGTCGATTGGCGTTTTTAACATGTTCAAAATGGTATCGGTGTTGCCAATTTATCGATTGCGCGCATATCGTGGCCTCCTTCAAATTATTCGGCACAACGCGGCCCGTGGTAGACTGCGCCGTCCAATTGCCAATTTTCTAACGATGAAGATCCAGCAAAAACTGCGCTCAGTGAAAACCGCCCTGTCCGAACGCCGCGAAGTGCGCAAGCGCCTGCGCGGCCCCGCCCAACTGCGTTACGCCATCGCCGACTCGATCGGCATGCTCGACGCCCAGGCATGGAAAGGGCTCACGGCCCAAGCGGGCTTCTTCCTGTCCTACGATTACCTGCGGTCGCTGGAGACCGTGCTGCCGACCAACCTCGAGCCGCGCTATGCGCTGGTGTACGAGGATGAACAGCCGGTGGCCGCGCTCTATATGCAGCTGGCCGACATCAAGCTGGCCCAGGCCAGCAAGACTTCCTTCGGTGCGCTGGGCGAGAGCCTGGGCCAGCGCGTGCTCACCTGCGGCAACCTGCTGACCTTTGGCCAGCACGGCATCGCCATCGCCCCCGGCGTCGATCCGGAACTGGCCTGGCACGGGGTGGCCGAAGTGCTGTACCGCGTGCGGCAGGCGGAAAAGCTGGCCGGCTCGGCCAACTTCGTCATGATCAAGGACTTGCACGGACCGCAAGCGGAGGATGCCGCCTTCCTCAAGAACCTCAGCTACCGCTTCGTGGAAACGGAGCCGAACATGGTGCTGGCCCTTGGCGAAGACTGGAAAAGCTACGACGACTACCTGGCCAGCCTGGCCTCGAAGTACCGCGCCAACATCCGCAACGGCATCCTGAAGCCGATCGAGGCGGCGCAATGCACGGTGGAGCACTTTACCGGCATAGCCGCCATGCAGGACGAGATCCATGCCCTGTACAAGGCGGTGCAGGTGAACGCCGGCTTCCGTCCGTTCGAACTGCTGCCGGAGTACTTCCCGGCGCTGCAGCAGGCGGCAGGGGAGCGTTTCCGCTGCAGTGTGCTCAAGCGCGAAGGCAAGATGCTGGGGTTCCTGGTCACCATTGCCGACGGCGAGACCGCCATCGCCTTCCACATCGGCTTTGACCGCGCCGCCGCGGCCGACCTGCCGATCTACCTGCGCCTGCTGCACGCCGGCATTGCCGACGCCATTGGCCTGGGCTGCAAGCGCGTGTCCTTCGGCCGTACCGCGCTGGAGCCGAAAGCGGCGCTGGGCGCCCGACCGGAAACGTTCGGCGTATTGATCCGCCACCGCCAGCCTTTGATGAACAAGGTGATCAAGCACCTGCTGCTGAACATCGACCACGATGAGGCGCCGGATCGTAGCCCGTTCAAGAAGGCCGAAGGCAAGGCTGCGTAACATCTGGTTACTTACGCGGTGCTAGGCGCGCGCCTCTAATCTGCTGAGCTCGGTTATCATGTCGACCTTTTGCACAGTCGGCAGCAGATGTAATGAAGTATGGCGTGATCAATTTATTAAAGGCTGTTGCAGCACAGCTAATTGTGTTGCACCACCTGGCGTTTTACGGCCCCATGGCCGACCACGTGCGGCTCATCCTGCCAGACCTGATCGACTGGCTGGGAGGCAGCGCGCGCATTGCCGTGCAAGTGTTCCTGGTGGTGGGCGGCTTCCTGGCCGCCAAATCACTGGCGCCGAGTGCGCAGCCGGTGATGGTCGACCCGCTGGGCGCCGTCTGGCGCCGTTACGCCAAGCTGGCGCCGCCTTTCATCGCCGCGACCCTGATTGCAGCGCTGGCGTCCGCGTTTGCCAGCCAGTGGATGGACCATCATTCGATTTCCGCCCCGGCGACAGTCGGCCAGTTGGCGGCGCACGCCGTGCTGGCGCATGGCGTGCTCGGTTTCCCGTCCCTGTCGGCAGGCGCCTGGTACGTCGCCATTGATTTCCAGCTGTACGCCATTGTCGTGGCCATCCTGTGGCTGGCGGCCCGCATCAGCGGCCCGGTGCGCCGCGCCTGGCTGGTGCCAAGCCTGGTTGCCGTCGGCAGCGCGCTGTCGCTGCTGCACTTCAACCTGGACTCCGATTGGGACAATTGGGGGCCGTACTTCTTCGGCAGCTATAGCCTGGGCCTGGCCGCATGGTGGGCCGGCGATCCGCGACGCAAGACGCGCGGTGCAGTGCTGGTGCAGGCGGCGATTTTCCTGCCGGCCTTGCTGGCGCTGGCTGTGAACTTCCGCAGCCGCCTGGCGCTGGCCATCATGGTGGCGTGCGCGCTGGTGATCTTCGGCCGCATGCAGTTCAGCGGCGAAGGCCGCTTGCTGGCCGTGGTCAATTCACTGGCCCGCACCTCGTACTCGGTTTTCCTGATCCACTTCCCGGTCTGCCTGCTGGTGAATGCAGCCTTCACCCGCTTCGTGCCTGCCGATCCGGTGCTGCAAGGCGGCGGCATGCTGGCCGCCTGGGGCGCCAGCCTGGTTGCGGGCGCTGCTTTCCATCGCTGGATCGAAGTGCCGCTCGGACGCCTGCTGCAGCCTTCTTCCTCCACAGCCAGCGCTGCCCAGCGCGCGTAGGCTCGCTTACTCGAGCGACCAGACATACTCCATCACCAGCCATGAAGCGACGCGCTTGCCGTCCTGCTCGGCTGGTGTGAATTTGCTGGCGACCACCGCCAGTAGCGCTGCGTTATCAAGCTCGCTGTAACCGCTCGATTTGAGCTTCCTGGCGCGCTTTACATTTCCTTCTTCATCAACCAGGAATGCGAGCCTGACGGAACCAGTCTCTTCGTAGCGCAATGAGGGGTGGGCCAGGTTGGCCGGTTAAAGCTGGCGATGCTCGGGCGTGCCACTTTCTTGCCCGTTGCAGGATCCCTGGCGCCGGTGATCAGCTCAGGAAAAGCCGCTTCAACCTGGGCCAGCTTGGCCGCGTTCTGGTCGATCAGCGAGACGGCTTCATTGAAAACGGTTGCGGAATCACTTGCCTGTGCAGCCTTCAGGTATGCATCGCGCATGACGGTCGGGTTGCTTGCCCAGTTATATGCGACCAGCAGTGCCGCGACAGCATCGTCTTTCTGTCCCTTGCCCATGAAAACGGCAGCCAGGTCCGACCAGAACGGCGCGTAAAACGGTTGATGGCGGATGGCTTCCTTCGCTTCGCTCTCGGCGGCCTGGTACTGCTTTAGCTGCAAGTACTGCAGGGTGAGGGCGCGGCGGAACGCCGGCAACTGATCGTAGTCCTTGTTCGCATTTTGCAGAACCGCGGTCAGTGCGGTAGCAGGAGAGTCAATGCCTGTCGCTTCGGAGCCAATTCCCGGCCGGGTCTTCTGCCTGCTCTGTGTGTCTTGCCAGTTGGGGGCCAGGGAGGTCAAGTGCGCCATTTGCGCAAGCTCATTCGCATGTTCGCCCGCCCTGGCGCTTGCCAGCACACCTGCAATGCAGGCGTTTTGGTCCGGACACGCAGGACCTGCCAAGACGAGGCTCGGCGCCATTGCCGCACAAATGATCAAGAAGTGGCTGATTCGCATCGCTCTTAACATCTTTCCTGGAATATTGAGAAAGGCGCAATTATAGGCGCCTCAGTACGAGGCAACTAGGCATTCGGCCACGCCTGGTATATCGTGTAAGAAGCGCAGCTGTAGCTGGAGGCTGAATGTGGCGTTGGCATGCACTGGGAGTCCTGGCGCGAAAGTGGCTTTGGCTAGCCTTGGCCATAGGCTGCGCCGCGAGCGCGGCTGAGCCGGTCATGCCGGAGGTCCACGTCGGCATGGGTTTGCCCAAGCCGCCTTATGTCATGGAGTCAGGCATTGCAGGCCTGGACTACGACATCGCCAGACAAGCTTTGGCGTCCGGCGGCTATAAGCTGGTTGGACATATGCTTCCGCAGACCCGGGCGCTGGCGATGCTGCGCGCCGGCCAGCTCGATGGCCTGCTGTCCATCAGCGAAGGGATTGGCGGCCAGGACTACTTCACGGACAACTACATCGTCTACCAGAACGTCGCCACCACGCTCACCCGCCGCAACCTGAAGATCCAGCAGATTGAAGACCTGGCCAATTATTCAGTGGCAGCTTTCCAGAATGCGAGCATGGTGCTGGGCGACCGCTTCAGCCTTGTTGTCAGCGGCCATTCAGATTACAGGGAAGTGCCGGCCCAGATCACGCAGAACAAGCTTCTTTTCACAGGCCGGGTAGACGTCGTGGTGGGCGACCGCATGATCTTCCGCTACTTCTCGGAAAAGCTGGAGCCGCGAATCGATGCCAGGCAGCCTGTGACCTTCCACCGGATCTTCCCGGAAAGCCCGCGCAGGGCTGTCTTTCGCGACGTACGTGTACGCGATGCATTCAATACCGGCCTGAAAAACCTCCATGCCAACGGCACTTATGACGCACTGGTGAAGCAATACCTTGGCCCGCAGCCTTAGGAGAGCGAGAACTCTCGCAGGAAGCCATTGCGCCGGCCCATGCGCACCAGCGACGGCGGCGCACCAAGGTAGGTGGCGAACCTGGCGACCAATGCCTGCAAGGGGGCGCTTTCCATGTGCGCCTGCAAGGCTGCTGCATCGGCATAGTGTTCGAACACGATGATGCGGTTCTCGTTTTCCAGATCCGTGAGCACTTCATATTGCAGCGTACCGGGCTCGGTACGTGAATGTGCCACCAATTGATCGAGTGCGGCAAGCAGCTCCTGTTGGAATTGGGGATGGACGTCGAGTGTGGCAAGCAGGTACATGGCGGCTCCGGTGAATGAATGGAATCGCGAGTCTACGCAACCGGCCGCGATGGCGGATTGTAGAAATGGGACTTTTCGCGCAGGCCTGTGATGATTGCCTGCGGAGTGCTGCCGGTCAGTGCGCGCGTCTCGTGGATAAAGTGCGACTGGTCGAAATAGCCCATGCGCAATGCTGCATCGAGCGCAGGCAGGGAGGGGGTGAGCGCCAGCATGCGCATCGTATGACCCAGGCGGGCGACGCGGGCAAACTGCTTGGGGCCGAGGCCATAGGCATCGGTGAACTTGCGCTGGAAGTGGCGGCGGGTCCAGCCCGATAGTTCGGCCAGGGCATCAATGCTGGTGCCCGGCGCGTAATAGAGCTTATCGAGCAGGGAGTCCAGCCCGTGCCCGCTGCGGTCTTCATGCTTACCCAGGCGCGCCAGGAAGAACTGGTCGAGCGCAGCGGCGCGCGCGGCTGGGCCGTCGGCCTGCGCCAACTGGTCGGACAGGCGCTCAGCACCATCTTCCCAGACCGCTTGGGCCGGCCAGGCCTCGTCATGCAAACGGGACAGCGAGGCCGCGCAAAAATGCCGCAGGCTGCCTCCACGAAAGCGCACTGCGACGAACCCGAAAGCCCCATTTGCTTCGATGGCGATGGCGCGCGTGCGCAGGCAAAGCAGGACCGCCCGTGGCGACTCTTTGCCGTCCAAGAGATAAGGCGAGCTGTAATGAAATATGCACTCGGAACCGGTACCGGGCGGAAGCCGGGGCGGAAGGGGAGAATCGCCCTCCCAGCCCCAGTAGCGGTCGATAAACGGGCGCAATTGAGCGGTCGGGCGAAGATGCCAGCATTGTAGGAGCATGCCGGCGATGTTACCCGATTCCTGCCAGGCGCTTAGCTACCGATGGTGAGCGTCAGGGTAGTGGCGCTGTAATTTGGCGTGACGTTGGTGAAACCATCGACCGTGATGGTGGTGAATTTTCCTTTCAGGCTGGCGGCCGTGATGAGCGTCAGGACATCGCCGGCTTTAGGCTTGTAGCCGTTGGCGAACTTCACGTGCAGCGTTCCGCCGGCGATGGTGGCGGTAGATGCCACGGCCAGGCTGCCCTGGCTGCCTGAAGCGGCGCCAAGATCCAGCTCCAGGGTGGTGCTGCCGCTTAACTGGGTGTAGTTGCCGGCCAGTTTCAGCGCAGTCTGGGCGTTAGCCACCAGGGTTCCACCGCGTACGTACATGTCGCCTGTGCCGAATGCGGAGGCGGAGTCGCCTTGCAGGGTTCCTGCGGTCAGCTCGGTACCGCCACTCCAGGTATTTGCCCCGGCCAGTTTCAGCGTGCCTGTGCCTTGCTTGACCAGTTTGCCGTTGCCACTGATGTCGTTACGCCAACGATCTGCCGCGTTGAAGCCACCTTTGCTGGCATCCATCACGATGACGACGTTGCCGCTGAACGCCCCGTAGCCGTCGGCTGCGGCAAACAGGTTGATTCGGCCCCATCCCTCCGCATCATCCATCACTGGGTAGCCGGATGGCAGGGCGGTGGTTTTGAGCACGACGCGGCGCTGCGCATCGCTCAGGTAAGGCTGGCGCGTCTCCAGCAACACTTCGGCGCCTTTCGGTACAGCGGCGATGGCATTGGTCGCGGAGACAGGCGTGAAGCCATACGTGAGCCGGCGCAGGTAGTTGGCCTTGTTGGTCGCATAGTCGGCAAACCGGTCGTCGGCGAGCGTGCCCGATTGCGCGAACGTGGCAAAGGTATCGGCGTTGGTGCCGGTAGCCGCCATCAGTGTGGCGTGCGCCTGGGTGACGGCAGCGGCTTTCCTGGCCATGTTCGCAGGGTCCGCCAGATTCGCCGCGGCGCTGGCCTGGCCGAGGATACGGCCGCTCAAGACATCCAGCGGCGAATGCATGCCGGCCAGGATGCGCGATTCACCCAGCTCGAGGCCGCGGCTAAGCATTTCCTGGAAGCGCTCCGGCACCGCATACGCCATGGCGACAGCGTCGCGCACGGCTTCGGCTGAGTGGCCGCTGGTGAAACCGCCGTCGGTAGTCGGAGTGCTGCTCTTGGCCGGCACCAGTGTCGGCAGCACCTGCACGCTGCTGCTCCAGCGGTAGGGGCGGGCGTATTTGTAGAAACGCTTGGCCGGTTCGGTGGAAGCGTTGTTGCCGACCAGGTTGACAAGGTCGACCACGCTGCCGAAACGTTCATTGGCGCTGCCGCAACGCCGGTGTTATTGCCGGTATCGTTATACAGCTTGCTGGTGGCGTCGCTGGCGACGGTGGTAATGCTGGTGACTTGCTGCGCCGCGCTGCGCCAGGCGTCGGTCAGTGGGCCCATGCCGTCGGTGACGCTGTAGCCTTTGCCGCGGCGGTCATCCAGGTAGGCCTGCACCACTTGCACCGCGCTGCGGCTTGCGGTGGCTTTGACGACATAATCGATATTGGCCTGGTGCACAGCAGCGTTGACCACCTTGCCGTCCGGCGTGCCATCGTTAGGTACGCCGCTCCAGGTTGAAGGGACCACCGCCGGGAAGCCATCAACAGCGGGCGCGCTGACGCCCGCATCGACTATTTCGGTCAGCGGTTTCCATACATCGAGAAAGCCACCCAGAACGCGTACGCCGGCATTGGTGGATAGCGTGGCATAGCGGGCGTCGCCGCGCTGGTTAGTGGCGATGGTGTCGACAAAAGCGGTCACGGTGGGAAGCGGCACCACTTCCGCCGCGCCCTGGTCGGCTGGCGCCGCCGGGATCACCAGCGGTTCGTCGGAGGAGGCGCCGCCGCAGGCGCTCAGGCCGAGCGTAATGCCCAGGGCCAGGAGGTTGCGACGCGAGGAAGGCTTTTGCATGTTGGTTACCGTGCGTTAGTTGAAAACGCACAAAGGTAAAGAGGGCTTGTGACATATCGATTACCCGGGGCCGCTGAAAAGCCTGATGATGAAAATGTCATCGCATGATATCGAAATCGATATTGCTAAAACTTCTTTTCAATTCGATAAAGTGTTATCTTGCGGCCTGGATTCCCTCATTACCCGCACCTGCCTCAAAGATGATCAGACATTTTCTTATTCCAGTTGCCGCGCTATGGAGCAGCGTGGTATTTGCCGCAGCTGTCAACCCGCTCACCGTCGATATTGGCACGGACGATGCCCGCCGCTTTGCAAACCTGATGAAGGACAATGCCGTGCCGACGGCCGAAGTCCTGCAACGTGAATACCTGGATCGCGCCGGCCCAGGCGTCAAGATTTTCACCCCAATGCGCATTGTCAACGCCGAGCGCCTGGCGCGCAACGTTGCGTCCAAACCTGACACCTATCGCTATGCCATCAGGGAATGCCTGCCACGCCTTCCAGCGTTGCGAAGCGACCTCAGAGCGATCTACCTCGCCTTTTCAGGCTTGCTTCCCGAGCGCCCGCTTCCTGCAATCGAGGTCGTGTTCGGCGCGTTGAATTCAGGAGGAACAGCCAGTTCGGACACGCAGGTAATTGGCCTCGAGGTGACCTGCCCGCCGGGCACAACCCCCGAACAGTTCCGTACCAGGATGCGCGGCTTCTTCGCGCACGAAACAGTCCACACCTGGCAGGAGGCGGAAACACCGCAGGCCCTCGCCGATCCACTGTTAAGCCAAGCCTTGAGGGAGGGCGTTGCCGACTACCTCGCAAATTTGGTCACCGGCGAAATACCCGAACCCGAGCGCGATGCGTGGGCACGCCAGCGCGAGTCGTGGTTGTGGGAAGAGTTCAAGCGCGATCGCCAGTTCATGCGGTCCGACAGTGAGAGCTTGCGCAAACCTGGCGCCAGCCCACGATTCAAGCGTTGGTTTGCCAACTACGGCAGCGCTCCGGAAGGCTGGCCGAGCGAGGCGGGCTATTGGATCGGCATGCGCATTGCCGAAGCTTATGTGAACCGCGCCTCCGACAAGCAGGCGGCGATCCGAAAACTGATTGAACTCGAAGATCCGGCGGGTATCCTGGAGGCGAGCGGTTACAAGAATTAACCCCGCCGGCCAGAGACTCTATTTACCACTTCGGTATTGGGTGGCTGTGGGACTTGTCCCATTCATCAAAACTTGTGGGAACGTCGGGCTCTCCGTCCGACTTTGGTATGACGGCCAATTCTGGTTCCTCGCGCGGTTCGTGCGTGTACGCATCCAGTTTCGTCACGGTGCCCTTGATTTGATCTTTGTCGATCTTGCCCGAGAACGTTAGCTGGACGCGTGCCTCGCGCTCCTTGTCGCCCACAAATTCGGAGCCGTCCGAATACTTTGCCTTGAACGAGATGGTCTTCTGTTCTTCATTGTAGATAACGTCATAGATGGACGCTTGCGATGGTTCCAATGAACCGTCGGCGATACCAATGGCGCCAAAGACGACATTGCCTTGCTTGTACAGATCCAGGCTATAGCCGGAATTGGCGTGGGGCTCGTCGGTGTCGCTGTATTCCATGTTGAAGTAGGTGCCGATTACTGTCACAGGCTCGGCAGGGGTGCTTGCAGGTTTTGCGTTGGCCGTCACCGGCGGTTGGACCGCCTTGGTGTCTGAAGCGGGCTGGCCGGCGGTCGAATAGCTGTAGATGCCAGCGGCCAGTGCCGCGAACACGGCGCCGGTTGCAGCGACAAGTGCGAATGTTTTTTTCATGAGTTTCCGATGTAGTCCCGGCAATTCGGCAGGTGGGCGGGCATGTTATCGGAATGGCCGCTTTGCAAATTGCGCAAAAAGTCACAAGATCGCTTGCCGCTTCAAGAGCTTTCAAACCGTTGGTCGTTTGCTCGGGATCATTAAGGAAACTGTTGTCGGGTATGGACTACGGCAAGAGTTTCTATTGCAGTCGCGCTAACACGGAGTGCTGCAATTACTACTTCGTGGGGGCGGGGAGACAGCGATCGTCAAGCGACATCTGTACTTTTGTCCGAAACCAAATATCGTAGGCTTCGGCTTCTTCAGCCGTTGCGAACTCGGACTCGGTCGGGAGGGGGGCGGTAGACATGATCTGGCAATTGTACGGCAGAAGGAATGCAAGTCGTCCGCCCAACGAGCTTCATTGTCGGCGTCAAAACAGACGTTGTTTCTCCGCTCAGCGCTGGCTTCACGGAGTTCGAATCCGTGGCTCTGCGCTAACCTGAATTCAGCCTATATAGGTGGCCCGTCTGATGTTTGTATTGTACAGGCGGAAATAGTGGATGAGGCATCATGGCGTTGCACGTCCTGTGCGACCAGGGAGCGACCAGAAACAAAAAAGCCCACGAACCGAAATTCGTGGGCTTCTCTGCGTATCTTGGTAGGCCGTGCGGGGCTCGAACCTGCGACCAACGGATTAAAAGTCCGCTGCTCTACCAACTGAGCTAACGACCCAAGGTTCTCATTTCGAATGGTAGGCCGTGCGGGGCTCGAACCTGCGACCAACGGATTAAAAGTCCGCTGCTCTACCAACTGAGCTAACGACCCGTCGAAAGAAGAAGCGAGATTATAGGCTGGGTCGGCCCAGCTGTCAAATACTCGCCTGCACTTTTTACTTGATGGATTTCAGGCGGTCCTTGGCGGTAGCGGCCGCTGGGGTGCCTGGATAATTCTTGATCAGCTCCTGCAATGTCTTTTTGGCATTGTTGACCGCCTTCAGTTCGGTTTGGCAGCTTGCGATGTTTAGCAGGGCGTCGGCGGCTTTCGGGCTATCCGGCCAGGTCTTCACGACCACTTGCTGAGCGGTGATGGCGTTTTTGCAGTCGCCCTGGGCATAATAGGCGTTACCCAGCCAGTATTGGGCGTTCGAAGCGTAGGCCGAGGCGCCGAAGCGCTTCACGAAGTCTTGCAGCGCGCCAGCCGCGCCTTTGTAGTCGCCGCCCTTGAACTGTGCCATCGCGTTGTCATAGGCGTTCTGTTCGTCCATATTGACCGAGGAGGTCTGGCCGTCGATGGTTACCTGGCGCGGTTCCAGCTTCTTCATGCGGGCATCGAGGTCGGTGTAGAAGTCCTTCTGGCGCTTTTGCGCGACCTGGATTTCGTTCAGCAGAATTTCAGTCTGGCCGCGCAGGCGTGCAACTTCTTCGCGGAGCTGGTCCTGCTGCGAGATCATGTCCAGCGTGGTGTTCTTGTCGGTCTTGGTGTCGATCAGGTTTTTCAGGTCCGCTTCCAGCTTGGCGACCTTGGACTTGAGATCCATGATGGCCTTGCGTGCTTCATCATCGTCGAACAGGCCGGCCGATGCGGTCAGGGGCAGGGTGGCAGCGAACAGGGCTGCCATCAGGGCAGACTTAGTGAATTTCATTTTTTCTTCCTTGCACAAAAAAAGAAATGGGGCAGGGCGCAGTATAAACTGCGCGCTGCCCCTTGTGCGACATCTCTGGCGGTTGGCCTATCGCGCCTTGTAGACGATGTCAGCACGGCGGTTCTTGGACCATGCTTGTTCGTCGTGGCCTTCAGCCGCGGGCTGTTCCTCGCCCTGCGAGACGGCTTCCATCCGGCCTTCTGGCACGCCCAGTGCGGCCATCGTCTTGCGCACAGCTTCGGCTCGCTTCTGACCAAGGGCCAGGTTGTACTCGGAGCCGCCGCGTTCGTCGGTGTTCCCCTGGATCAGGACGGTACGCTTGTTCTTGACCAGGTACGCGGCGTGGTTCCGCGCCACTTGTTTCCCATCTTCGCCCACAATGTAGCTGTCGAAGTCGAAGTGTACGGACCGCTCGGCCAGGGAGCCCCCGGGGATATCCAGTTCGTCGATATCGGTGTCTGGGAGCGGCATCGGGCCACAAATCACGCGCTCGGGAGGCACCTGAATTTCCTGCGCAACCTCTTTTGACGCTGCCAATTGCTGCGGGGTGGAGCAAGCAGCCAGCAACGCGATGCTGCAGATTGCGGGAATATGTTTTTCGATTTTGCGCATTCTATTGCGAAAAAATTAGGGGCGGTGCGCAGACTAGACTGCGCACCGCCCCTCGAGTGCGGCATTGTTAAGCTAAAAAATTACTTAGCTTTGTAAACGATGTCAGCACGGCGGTTCTGCGACCATGCTTCTTCGTTGTGGCCTTCAGCCTTAGGCTTTTCTTCGCCCAGGGACACGGCTTCCATGCGGGACTCGGCCACGCCCAGGGCTGCCATCGACTTGCGCACAGCTTCAGCACGCTTCTGGCCCAGGGCCAGGTTGTACTCGGAGCCGCCGCGTTCGTCGGTGTTACCCTGGATCAGGATGGTGCGCTGGTTTTTGCCCAGGTATGCAGCGTGGTTCGACACCACTTCTTTGCCGTCTTCACGAACAACGTAGCTGTCGAAGTCGAAGTACACGGAACGGTTGGCCAGCTTGCCGCCTGGGATGTCCAGTTCGTCAACTTGTGCTTGCACTGGCTGAACCACGCGTGGTTCTTCCTTAGGTGGCTGAACCACTGGCTTTTCTTCCACGGCTACTGGCTTGGTTTCTGGCTGTGGGGTGGAGCAAGCTGCCAGCAGGGCTGCAGTGCTGAGGATGAAGGCTACGTGTTTTACGTTACGCATTTTTATTTCTCCTGGTCGTTAAAGGTGCTACTTCTCGTTTACTTCTTTTACTTCTTCACTTCATGAAAGGGCCCCAAGTGGGTTCCTTGATATTGCCCGCCTGAATACTCAGGCGTTGCTTAACCCGGCCGTCTGTCGATGCCACGGCCAGCGAGCGGCGGCCGCCGTTCTGAGTGGCGTACAGGATGTACTTGCCATTCGGAGCGAAGCTTGGCGAATCGTCGCTTGTGGTATCGGACAGGCGTTGCTCTTGGCGGGATTCCAGGTCCAATACGAACAGCTGGAAGGCGCCGCCATCGCGCCGCGAAATATAAGCCAGCGTCTTGCCGTCAGCGGAAATGCGCGGGCTGATATTGTACGAGCTGCCAAACGTCAAACGCTGTGCTTCGCCACCGTTGACGCTCATGCGATAAATCTGCGGACCGCCGCTGCGGTCGCTGGTGAAATAGATCGACTGGCCATCGGCGCTGAATTGCGGTTCGGTGTCGATGGTGGTGCCGTTGGTCAGGCGGCGCATGCCGCTGCCGTCGGCGTTGACGATGAAGATCTGGGTGTTGCCGGGCTTGGACAGCGCCACCGCCAGGCGCTTGCCGTCCGGCGACCAGGCCGGCGCGGAGTTGTTGCCCTTTTCGTTGGCCACTACGGTGCGCTGGCGGGTCGTCAGATTCTGCACGTAGACCACCGGTTTGCGCTGCTCGAACGAAACGTAGGCGACCTTGGTGCCGTCAGGCGACCACGATGGCGAGATGATTGGTTCGCTCGAGGTCAGGGCCGGGATCACGTTCTCGCCGTCGGCGTCAGCCACTTCCAGGCGGTACTGGCGGCCTTGCTGGACCACGTAGGCGATGCGGGTCGAGAACACGCCCTTGAAGCCGGTCAGCTTTTCATAGATGTCGTCCGCCAGCTTGTGCGCTGCCAGGCGGCCATACTGGTTCGGTACCTGTGTTCTCAGGGCCGACAGGTCCTTGCCCAGGGTGGAGATCAGGCGGTACTGCACTTCGAACGAACCATTCCCGGCTGGCTGCACGGCGCAAGCGGCCAGTGCGTCGACGCCGAGCGACTTCAAGCCGGTGGCATCGACCTGCATCAGGTTAGTGGTCGGCGTAACGTCGATGACCTTGAACATGCCGCTGCGGATCAGGTCAGCCTTGATAATTTCCGAGATCTGGGCCGGTGCCGCTGCTTCATTGGCGCATGGGCCGATGGCAACCGGGATCTGGTTGCTGCCGACACCGGAAATTTCGACGCGCAGTTGCGCCTGGGCCGACAGCGCAAACGCCGCGCCGGCCGCTACGAACATCAATTTAGCTTTGTTCATCAAGGTACGTCCTTCAAATTGAACACGAGTTCAAGCTCGCGCGCCACCGTGCCGTCATCGCGTTTCGGCAGGGGCGAGGCCTTATAAATCGCATTCTCCACCGCAGTGTCATACGCAGCTACACCGCTGCTTTTCGTTTTCTTCACGGACATGACTTCGCCGCTAGGAAGCTGGCTGACCATGAACCTTGCCTCGATATCCTGCTTGGCGCCAGGATAGTCGATGCGGCCCATGATCTTGGTGCGCAGCTTTGCGACATAGCCCTTGTCCAGGTTAGGCGCGGTTGAACGTGCCGCCGTTCCGGTGGAGCCTGCAGCTGCCGAACCCATGATGCGCTGCATTTCTGCAGCACGGGCTTTGGCAGCTTTTTCCTTCTCTTTCAGTTCCGCCAGTTTTTTGGCTTTTTCTTTTTCCAGCTTATCCAGCTTGTCTTGCTTGTCCTGCTGCTCGGCCAGACGCTTTTTCTCATCTTCGAGCTTTTTCTTTTGCTCGGCGATCTTCTGTTCGAGCTCTTTCTTCTCTTTTTCTTTCTTCTTCTGCAGCGCGATCTCAGGATCAGGCTGCACCGGCTTCACCACTTCCGGTGGCGGAGGCGGCGTCGGCTCAGGCTCGCGCGCAGGCGGCTCTGGTTCAGGCTGCGGCTCCGGTTCAGGCGCTTTAGGTGCGGCCATCTGCGTGGTCATGTCCCAGATTTCGGCGTCGACGCCGACCGGGTCGTTGTTCCACCGAATACCGACCCACAGGAACGCAAACAGCACGCAGTGCATCGCCAGCGCGAGCGCAAACGCGCGCGTGCCGCCGTGCCGCTTCGGCACGCGATACGGTCCGCCTGCATTTGCCATCGTCATTGCCATGCCTTACTTCGTTGCCAAGCCAACGCGGTTAATCCCCATCTTCTTCGCTTCGGAAATCAATTGGATCACATCGTCGTACTTGCTTTCCTTGTCGCCGGCGATCAGCACCGGGTACTCGGGATATTGTTCGTGCAGCGTGCGCAGCTTGCGCACCAGTGCATCGCGGTTCGGTTCGGTTTCCGGCGCTTCAGCCGACTTGCCGGCGATGCCGATCATCAGCGAGCCGTTGGGCTTCACCTGTACCTGGATATAGGCATCCGGCGGACGCGACGCTTTTTCCGCGTGGGGCAGGTCGATCGACTGCGGGTTGTTCGAGGTCGGCATCACCATGAAGATGATCAGCAGGCAGAGCATCACGTCGATATAAGGCACGACGTTGATCTCGGACTTCAGCTTGCGGCCGCCGCGGCTGCCGCGCATGCTGCTGGAGAAGGAGGAAGCCATCTTCAGTTTCGCCTTTTAACGGGACTGGCGCTGCAGGATGTTCGAGAATTCTTCAACGAAGCTCTCGAAGCGGATCGCCAGGCGGTCAATATCGTGCGAGAAGCGGTTGTACGCCACCACGGCCGGAATTGCTGCGAACAGGCCGATAGCAGTCGCGATCAGCGCTTCGGCAATGCCGGGCGCCACAGCCGACAACGTCGCCTGCTGCACATTGGCCAGGCCGCGGAAGGCGTTCATGATGCCCCACACGGTACCGAGCAGGCCGATGTAAGGGGAAACGGAACCGACCGAAGCCAGGAAGGCCAGGTGCGCTTCCAGTGCATCCATCTCACGCTGGAAAGCAGCGCGCATGGCGCGGCGCGCGCCGTCCAGCACGTCGCCCATATTCATGTCGCGGCTGGATGCTGCAGCCTGTTTGCCCTTGATGAATTCACCCATGCCGGCCTCGAAGATGCGGGCCAGGGCGCCGCTGTTGGCGCGGTTGCTGCCAGCGCTGGCGTGCAGGGCATGCAGGTTGCCGCCGGCCCAGAAGGTCTTCTCGAATTCGATGGTCTGATTGCGCGCACCGCGCACATCAAACAGCTTCTTGAAGATATAGGTCCAGCTGATAACGGAAACCGCAAGCAGCAGCGCCATGATCAACTGAACGATCAGGTGTGCGTTGGTGATGAGGGCGATGAAGGAAAGGTCTTGGGTGACGTTCATTGTTTCTCAATCTAATTATTATGCGCGCATGCGGGCCGCAACGGCATCAGGCACGGCGCGTGGGCGCAGGGCCGAGTCGACGCAGCCTACTTTTACGTGGGCAGTATTTAAGAGGCGGTCGCCGCACCACGCCTCCTGTACAAACTGGATCGAAGCGCGGCCCAGTTTATCAATACGAAGCGTCAATTTTATTACATCGTCTAGTCGCGCTGGCGCGTGGTAGTCCGCGCTGACATTTTTGACAACAAACATGGCGTCGTGCTCACGCAGGAGGATATCCTGGTTAACGCCGAGGGAGCGCAACCACTCAGTGCGTGCGCGCTCGAAGAACTTCAAATAGTTCGCGTAATAGACAATTCCGCCGGCGTCCGTGTCTTCGTAATAAACACGGACATCCCAGGTGAACTCAGACGACATAGATAGAAGAGCTACTAAGTGAGAATCGGCAACATTTTACGCCAAATGAATCAGCGACAAGGCATTTTGCACAATCTCGTAACAATTGCTTACGGTTTTCCCTTATATGGGGCGGCATTTTAGCCGCGTTTGATCGCGAATGGCGAGAATCCTTGGCAGGTTGGCATCAATTCGATGGAATTTACATTAATGTGTTGCGGCAATGTTGCAATCCAGAAAGCTGTGTTGGCGATATCGTCGGCGGTCAGCGGGGTGGTGCCTTCGTAAACCTTGGCTGCGGCAGCGTCGTCTTTCAGGCGCACGTTGGAAAATTCGGTGCCGCCGCACAGGCCGGGGGCGATATTGGTAGCGCGCACACCGGTGCCGATCAGGTCGGCGCGCAGGTTCAGGGTGAATTGTTCGACGAAGGCCTTGGTGGCGCCGTACACATTGCCGCCGGGATAAGGGTAGGCGCCAGCGACGGAGCCGAGGTTGATGATGGTGCCGCGGCCGCGCTCGACCATGCCTGGCAGCAGGGCGCGGGTGATGGTGACCAGGCCGGTGCAGTTGGTGGCAATCATGGTTTCCCAGTCTTCCAGGTCGGCTTCGTGGGCGCCTTTGATGCCGAGGGCGAGGCCGGCGTTATTAATCAGGACGTCGACTTCCTTCCAGTCGGCGGGCAGGGACGCCAGGGCTGCGTGGATCGCGCCTTTGTCGGTGACGTCGAGCTTGACCGGCAGCAGGTTCGGGCCGAGTTCGGCGGCCAGGGCTTCCAGGCGCTCGGCGCGGCGGCCGGCGGCGATGGCCTTGTGGCCGTTCTTCACGAAAACACGCGCCATCGCGGCGCCAAAACCAGCGGTTGCGCCGGTAACTAACACGATCATGGTCGAACTCCCAATGTTAACTTGGGGGATTCTAACGCCAAACCGGTAAGGCGGGGTCAGACCCGCAGGGTCAGACCCCTGTGCGCAGAGGGTGCCTGACCCTGCGGGTCAGGCACCGGTTTACCGGTTTTAGGCCGAATAACCCCCGAAATCCGCCGAATCCGGCCAAACGATTGCCGGATCTGGCCACTTAATCTACAATCTTGGCTCCATTACTGTCTCACGTAACTGGCGAAAAACTAGCTGGCGCTTGCGCTGCTGGTGAGAGGTGGGCAACCACCGGGGAACGTGAGATCTCAAACAGCCGTTCGCCTGGGCAGCCACGATGGAAACGTGCGTTTCGGCTGCCCTGTCACTTTTTGGCTCCCGATTCGATCCAATCTGCCTTAAAAACTGGAGTAATTTCATGTTCGCAAAAGATCACACCCTCGCCAACGTTGACGCGGAGCTGTTTGCCGCTATCCAGAACGAGAACAAGCGCCAGCACGACCACATCGAGCTGATCGCTTCTGAGAACTACACCTCGCCAGCCGTAATGGAAGCCCAGGGCTCGCAGCTCACCAATAAATACGCCGAAGGCTATCCTGGCAAGCGCTACTACGGTGGCTGCGAGTACGTGGACGTCGTCGAGCAACTGGCAATCGACCGCGTGAAGCAGCTGTTCGGCGCCGAAGCAGCCAACGTGCAGCCTAACTCCGGTTCCCAGGCTAACCAGGGCGTGTTCTTCGCTGTCCTGAAACCAGGCGACACCATCATGGGCATGTCGCTGGCGGAAGGCGGCCACCTGACCCACGGCATGGCGCTGAACATGTCCGGCAAATGGTTCAACGTCGTTTCCTACGGCCTGACCGCTGAAGAAGACATCGACTACGACGCAATGGAAGCCCTGGCCAAGGAACACAAGCCTAAGCTGATCATCGCCGGCGCGTCCGCCTTCTCCAAGAAGATCGACTTCGAGCGCTTCGCCAAAGTCGCCAAGGCCGTTGGCGCCTACTTCATGGTCGACATGGCCCACTACGCCGGCCTGATCGCCGCTGGCCTGTATCCGAACCCGGTTCCGCACGCCGACTTCGTGACCTCCACCACCCACAAGTCCCTGCGCGGCCCACGTGGCGGCATCATCCTGATGAAAGCCGAACACGAAAAGATCATCAACTCCGCGATCTTCCCTGGCATCCAGGGCGGCCCGCTGATGCACGTGATCGCCGGCAAGGCAGTGGCCTTCAAGGAAGCCCTGTCCCCTGAATTCAAGGCCTACCAGCAGCAAGTGGTGAAGAACGCCGACGTGCTGGCCAAGACCCTGATCAAGCGCGGCCTGCGCATCGTTTCCGGCGGCACCGAGTCGCACGTGTTCCTGGTCGACCTGCGCGCCAAGAACCTGACCGGCAAGGAAGCGGAAGCGATCCTGGGCCAGGCGCACATGACCTGCAACAAGAACGGCATCCCGAACGACCCGCAGAAGCCATTCGTGACTTCGGGCATCCGCCTGGGTTCGCCAGCCTTCACCACCCGCGGTTTCAAGGAAGCCGAAGCGGAAGAAGTGGGCAACCTGATCGCCGACGTGCTGGATAACCCGCACGATGCAGCAACCATCGAGCGCGTGAAAGCCGCTGTGAAGGTGCTGGCTGACAAATTCCCTGTTTACGCCTAAGCAAGCGGTTGGTACTATCGAGGCGCCGGATCGTAAGGTCCGGCGCTTTTTCATTCAATAATAAGAGACGCTCAATCCATGAAATGCCCGTTCTGCCAGCACGATGATATCCAGGTCCTCGACACCCGCGTGTCGGAGGAAGGGGACGCCATCAAGCGGCGCCGGCGCTGCGTGAACTGCGACAAGCGCTTCACCACCTGGGAGCGGATCGAACTGACCATGCCTTATGTGGTCAAGAAGAACGGCAGCCGCACCGAGTATTCGGCCGACAAGCTGCGCGCCAGCCTGATGCTGGCCTTGCGCAAGCGCCCTGTTGCCGCCGAGTCCGTTGACAAGGCGGTTTCCTCGATCGAAGAAAAGCTGCTGACCAGCGGCCAGCGTGAAGTCGATTCGGTCTTCGTCGGCGAACTCGTCATGGCCGAGCTCAAGCGCCTGGACAAAGTGGCGTATATCCGCTTCGCATCCGTCTACAAGAACTTCGAAGACCTGGCCGAATTCCAGGACGCGATCGAAGAAGTTGGTGACGGTCAAGAGCTCTCTCCCAAGGCTTGATATTTCTCAAACCCGCGAGTCCTCTGCTGACTAATTTGATCAGCAGGGGAGGGCTGTGCCATGCATCGTCCATTTGCTGGGTTCACCATGGTGGAAGTGTTGGTTGCCGTGCTGCTGCTCGCCGTCGGCCTGGTCGGCGCGCTGGCGATGCAGGCCCACGCCATGCGCACTCGACAGGAGTCGAGCCTGCAGACCGAAGCCCTGCAGGCTGCCGCCACGCTTGCTGACCACATCCGCGCGAACGCCGCGCAGTCCTCCGCTTACCTGGGATTCGAATTCGACGCCAGCGATGCCAGCGGCGTTTCCGGCGCACCGGCTTCCTGTGCCGGCGCGCCCTGCGATTCCGGCGCCATGGCGCGGCAAGAGCTGGAAGAGTTCCGCCGTCACCTTGCGGCTGTGCTGCCGCAAGCCCGCGCCGTCATCTGCCGCGACGCCGACACGGCGCCGGGCGGCCAGTTGCAATGGCCATGCTCCGGTGGCGCCGATGCGCCCGTCGTCATCAAGATAGGCTGGCGCTTCCGGCGGCCAGATGGGGCTGCTGCCGGTTTGGCCACCGTTCCAGGCGTTGCTTTGCCCATCGCGCTGGCCGATCCGCCACCCTTGCCCGGCCCACCGCCAGCGGCGCCCGCCCAGCCGGCTCCAAACGATCCGGTTGATCCGCCAGCCGCAGGAGACATGCAATGACAGCACGCCAGCATGGCCTGGCCATGGCCGAAGTCCTCGTCGCGATGGCGCTCAGCCTGTTGGTAGCGTTGGCGGCCGCCTCCCTCCTGCACGCGTCCGATAGCGACTTCCTGCATAACGGCGCCAATACCCGCATTGACGATAGTGGCCGCTTCGCACTGGCAATCATCGGCCAATCCCTGCGGCAGGCGGGCTATCCCGGCGAGCCAGGCGCGGAGGTCGCCGCCGCGCCAACGTCGCCCCTGGCCATCGAAGGCCGCGACGCCGCAAGTGTGGCAACCAACGCCGACGGCCTCGGCCCAGCGCTGCCAGCTGTCAACGGCAGCGATGCACTCGCCATTCGCTATGCACCTGCAGCAATCGCCGGCGCGGAGGGCGGTGGCGCCATGCTCAATTGCGCCGGTTTCCCGGCCGACCCGGGCGAATGGGCCTGGAGCATCTTCTACATCGCCCAAGCTGGAGACGGCGTTGCCGAACTTCGCTGCAAATACAGGGGTGAAAACGGTTGGGGCGCGGACGCCGTGGTGCGTGGGGTGGATGCCTTCCACGTACTGTATGGCGTCGATATGGACAGCCCGCGCGACAACATCCCCAACCTTTACATGACCGCCAGCGGCATCGATGCCCTCGATGCCGCGCTTCCCGTATCCGAGCGTGCGCTGCGTCCTCATTGGCGCCGCGTCACCAGCGTTCGCATTGCCTTGCTGCTGCACGGTGAGCGCGGTTCGCGTGCGGGCGGCCGGCTTGGCAGCTACGATTTGCTGCCGGGCCTTGACCCGGGCGCACGTATCGACGAAGCCGGTTTGCCGCAGCCGATGCAGCGTCGCGCGCGCCGGCTGTTCACGGCGACGGTCGCCTTGCGCAACCATTAAGGAGAGCACCATGCATGAATACCAGCGTGGCGTCACTCTTCCGGTAACGATGCTGTTGCTGTTCGCCGCCCTGACGATCGGCGCATCGGCCGCACAAATGGCGATGCTGGGCGAGAAGGCCGCCCGCGCTGAACGGGACCGCCTGCTTGCCTTCCAGTCTGCGGAGGATGGATTGATGGATGCAGAACGCGATATCAATGCCGGCCTTGGCCAGCCGCTCGACGTGCCCGCCACGCTGGCGCAGCCCGGGAGCGCGGCTCCCGCCTGGCAAACCGTTGACCTTGCAGGTATCGGAGGTACGGAATACGGCGCGCTGACCGGCGCCGCAATGGAGACAGGGCAGGGCGTGCTGCCATTTCGACGCCCGCGCTACCTCGTGGAGCGCGTCGCGTACACGCCAGCCGGAGCGCCTCCGTCCCACTATTACCGCGTGACGGTAATCGGCTTCGGCACGCGCCCCGGCGCCGAGACCGTGATGCAGGCCAGCTACACGCCCCCGGTACCGGTGCGACGCCACAGCTGGCGTGAAATCATGGATTGGCAGGCGCTGCACGATGCCGCCAGCCGCGAGGAAGAACAATGACCGCGCGCCCATCCGCCGGCGGCACCTTGCTCGGTATGCTGACCACCCTGATCATCATCGGCATTCTCTCGGCCGTAGCAATACCGGTCTGGAGCGAAGCTGTCATCCGCATGCGCCGCAGCGAAGCGCAGGCCGCACTGCAAGAGCTGATGCAGCAGCAGGAGCGCCACTTCACGCGGTTTAACAGCTACGCCGCGTTTTCGGCGAATACCGCGAGCGACTTCCGCTGGTGGTCGGGCCGGAACGCCAGGACCAGTGCTTATGAGCTGGAAGGCAAGGCCTGCGATGGCCAGCAAATCCGCGACTGCATCCAGCTTGTGGCCACGCCCGGCACGCCCAATGTCGACAGCCGATTCAGGGACCCGCAATGCGAACGCCTCATACTCACCAGCAGCGGGCTTCATCTCGCCACCGGGCCTTCCCGCAGCTGCTGGCGCTGAAGTGGGCGACGCGCCAGCAAGCGGGAAGGCGTCCCGGCTTTACGCTGCTGGAGCTGATGATCGTCCTTGCCATCCTCTCCATCCTGTTTGCCACCGCGCTGCCGAACCTGAGCAATATGCTTGCCGGACGCCAGCTGCGCACCACTTCGGCCGACCTGCTGGCGGCAATCAACGACACCCGTGCCCAGGCCATCGCCCGCCGCCGCGTGGTCACCCTGCTGGCCGAAAGCGGCAATTGGCAGCAAGGTTGGCTGATTGTCATCGACGCCAACGCCAACCGCAGCCTGGACGAAGGAGAGGCAATCCTGTCCCGCCACAGAGCCGCGCCCGAGCGCCTGCAGGTAAGGGCCAGGTTCACCGACAACACAGCCCCGGCCTATATTTCATATAATGCAGCAGGACGAAGCTGCCGCGCCGCCCACCCGAATGCCGCCAACTTTGGCACCATCACGCTTGAACTGGCCGGTGCGCAGCGCAATATCAAGATCAATATGCAGGGCAGGGCGCGCTTATGCGATCCCGCCCTGGAACCGGCAACCTGCGCAAGCATATGAATATCAACAGCGACCTCGAAGGCATGCAGCTTGCCCTGCTATGGGCAGAAAAAGGCCTGTTCACCACTTCACCGAACCCGCGCATCGGCTGCGTGATCGTGCGCGACGGCGTCGTGATCGGTGAGGGCGTGACGCAAGCCGCCGGCCAGGACCACGCCGAAGTCCAGGCTCTGAAAGACGCCAAGCGCCGGGGCCACGACGTGCGCGGCGCCACCGCCTACGTCACGCTGGAGCCGTGCAGTCACCATGGCCGCACGCCGCCCTGCGCCGACGCGCTGGTGCGCGAAGGACTGGGCCGCGTTGTCGCGGCGATGGAAGACCCTAACCCGCTGGTTGCTGGCAACGGCATGGCCCGCCTCTCGGCTGCCGGGATCGAAGTCGCCAGCGGCCTGCTGGCCGACCAGGCCTATGAAATGAACATTGGCTTCTTCCACCGCATGCGCCACGGCCTACCGTGGGTGCGCATGAAGACTGCTGCCAGCCTCGATGGCATGACCGCCTTGCACAACGGCCAAAGCCAGTGGATCACCGGCCCCGAGGCGCGCGCCGACGGCCATGCCTGGCGTGCCCGGGCCTGCGCCATCCTGACCGGCATCGGCACGGTGAAAGCCGACGACCCGCAACTGAATGTGCGCGCTGTCGAAACGCCGCGCCAGCCGCGCCGCATCGTGGTCGACAGCAAACTGGAAATCAGCCCGCAAGCGCGCGTGCTGCAAGGCGGCGGAACCTGGATCGTCGCTGCCGGCCATCACCCGGAAAAGGAAGCAATCTTGCGCGACCAAGGCGCCGAGATCATTGTGCTGCCCAACGCGCATGGCAAAGTCGACTTGCCGGAGCTGATGCGCGAGCTTGGCCGCCGCCAGATCAACGAGCTGCACGTCGAAGCAGGCGGCAAGCTGAATGGCTCGATGATCCGCGAAGGCTGCGTAGACGAGCTGCTGGTCTATCTCGCGCCAACCCTGCTGGGCGATGCACAAGGCATGTTCGCCCTGCCAGCGCTGACTGAGCTCAGCGGCAAGCACAGCCTGAAATTCCACGAGGTTAAGCAAGTCGGCGCCGATTTGCGTATCCTTGCCCGATTCAACCCTTAATAAAGATCACTATGTTTACTGGAATCGTAGCCGCGGTCGGCAAAATCAAAACCGTAACTCCGCTGGAAGGCGGCGCTGATGCAGGCGTGCGCCTGGATGTGGATGCCGGCGGCCTGCCGATGGCAGATGTCGGCCTGGGCGACTCGATCGCCCTGAACGGCGCCTGCATGACGGTGGTGAAAAAGACCGCGACCGGCTTCACCGTCGACGTTTCGCGCGAGAGCCTGAACAAGACCGTCGGCCTGGACACCACCACCGAAGTGAACCTGGAAAAAGCCCTGACCCTGGCCGAGCGCCTCGGCGGCCACCTGGTCTCCGGCCACGTCGATGGCATTGGCGTGGTGCGCAAGTTCGAGCCGGTCGGCGAGTCGCACGAACTGGTGATCGAAGCCCCGCGCGACCTGGCGAAATACCTGGCCTACAAGGGTTCGGTGGTGGTGAACGGCGTGTCGCTGACCGTCAACCGCGTTGAAGACAGCGCCACTGGCTGCTCGTTCTCGATCAACCTGATCCCTCACACCATCCAGGTCACCACATTGAAGCACTTGAAGGCCGGCTCCAAGGTTAACCTCGAGATCGACCTGATTGCCCGCTATGTGGAGCGCATGCTGTCGTTGAAATCCTAAATGGATATATCGATTTCATTCGCCAGCCGACCAACAACAGCTCTTGCCGAGCTCTGAGTTGGACCGCTAACGGCCAAAAGCTGCCTGCGGCGAGTGCGTAAATTTTTGGAGCTTTCATGGGGCCGCATCGGGTCAACATCATTAACCGTTTGGACCTTATCGCATCGCGCAGCGAGCAGCTTGAATACCAAGGATCAGCGCCAGTGAGGCGTTCATAAAGAGCCACTACAGCTCTGTGGGCAGCGCGACCTCATCGGACGCATGATTGTCGATGATCGGCAGGGCGGCGATGAGCATTGAGCTTAGTCGCTGCTGTGCCTTGCCGGCCCGCACCTTGCTGCGCAGGAATCGCGATATTGAACCTGCCTTCGCCATAAGGAACTCCGCAAGAATGGGGGGGGCACCGCGGAATGCTACCTTGGGGCGGCCGTTCGCAAAGTTCGTTAAGCCGCGCAATCGCGTTGCACCACGTAAAATGGCGGGTTCGTTACCTGAATTCACCCCTCAATGCGGATATTGCATCTTATTCGGAATGGCCTCATTCTGTTTCTGCTGACTTCGCCGCTGCACTCCGGCGCAGCCACGGCAGGTTTTAGTCCGATTAATCTGCACCATAGGAGCTGGACGGCCAAGGACGGTTCGCCTTCGTCGATTATCGGAATTGCACAAACACCCGACAGGTGGATGTGGGTCGCGTCATTGGGCGGTTTATACCGCTTTGATGGCATCGAGTTCGAACGCTTCACTTCGGGAGGCGGCGCGGGCCCGAGAAGCGATATCTGGGGAATCAGGGTCCTGGAGAACGGCGACCTATGGATAGGGTACCGTTTTGGCGGAGCAAGCGTTTGGCGCGATGGGCGCCTGCGAACCTTTGGCGCCGCAGAGGGGTTTTCCGGAACAAGTGTCTTGGACTTTGCGCAGGATGCGCGTGGACGCGTATGGGCATCCACGGCGCGCGGCTTTCGCGTCTTCGATGGGGAGCATTGGACTTCTGGGGATGAAAGCGAATCAGGCCGCACCGGTTCATGTTTCCTGGCCAAGGACTCCAGCGGCACTATTTGGGCTCGATGTGAAACGGGGGTGTACGCGCTGGCAAAGGGCGCTGATTCGTTTGGCGCGAGAATTCGTCATCTGAGTTTCGGCCGCTTGGCCCTGGCTCCCGACGGAACGCTTTGGGCAACCGGAGGCTCGGCAAATGAACTGATCCCGCTGGGCGGGCCCGGAAAAGACAAGCCTGTTCCGGATTGGCCGCGTCCAAGAGGTGGCAATGGCCCCATGCTGTTTGAACGCGACGGAAAGCATGTCTGGTCTTCTCAGCCAGTTGGAGTAATCCGTCACGGGCCAACCGAAAAAGGCGAACCGTTTGGCGTGGCGAACGGACTGAGTGGAAGCCTGGCCAACTGTTTCTATCAGGATGACGAAGGAAACATCTGGGTCGGCACTGAAAACGGCCTGGACCGCTTCAGGAGAACTGTATTGTCAGGAGTGGCCTTGCCGCCGGCCTATTGGGATGCGGAAGCCATTGTTCCAGGAGAGGACGGAGCCCTGTGGGTCGGCGGCGTGGAGGTGAAGTCGCCCGGTGTTCGCACATTGGGCGCACTCCCGACTCAGAATTCGGCGACCGCAGTGAGTGTCGTCTACAAGGATGGCGCAGATGTCTGGACGGGTGGGCGCGATGGCGTCTGGCACTATGCCGCTGGTATCCGGACGCGTGTTCCTTTGCCCGATTACGTTAACGTGATGCAGTTCCATGCAATCGCCCGGGATACGGAGGGCGGCTTGTGGGTTTCGGCTCGTGGGGCCGGCGTCATACGCTTGAAAGATGGTGCCTGGCAGCGTGGCGGCGGATATCGGGAACTGGAAACGTATGCGAGTTCGATTTCGCGCGATCGTCATGGAAAGATGTGGTTCGGATACCCGAATAATGGCATCCGCATGCTCGACAAGAACACCGTTCGATCGTACGGGGAGGAAGACGGTTTGGCGCTTGGGGCCACCCTGCAAATACTTGACGATGGAAAGCGCGCGTGGGTTGGCGGCTCAGACGGCTTCAATTACTTCGATGGCACCAGGTTCCACCGGCTTGTCGGCGAAGGGGATGATCAGTTCCTCGGAGTGTCGGGAATCGTTGAATATGGCGGATCGCTTTGGCTCAATGGGGCGGCAGGTATCACCGTCATTGCTAACGCTGAACTGGAACGTGCCGCGTCAAACGTGAAGCACCGCATAAGATTCAGGCGCGTCAACCATCTTGATGGCTTGCGCGGTGCGGCAACAAATTCGTTCCCGATACCGACTGCGGTCGCCGGCACTGATGGCAAGCTGTGGTTTTCCACTGCAGCGGGCATCTTCTGGCTGGATGCTAAAAGGCCGATGACAAACAAGATGCCACCGGGAGTTCATGTCAGGGCCATCAACGTGGACGGCGCCAACTTCAAGTGGTCGAAGGATACGGTGACGCCCATCCCGCCGAACCCGGGCCGGTTACGCATCGACTACACAGCCCTCAGCTTCAGCATGCCGGAGCGCGTGCGATTCCAGTATCGCATAGAGGGTATCGACCGTGACTGGCAAGACGGTGCGGCCGTGCACAGTGCAACGTACACCGGACTCGCTCCCGGGAAGTATCGGTTTCGCGTGCGAGCGGCCAACAATGATGGCGTGCGGAGTGAGGCGGATGCAGTAGCCGACTTCGAGGTACCCCCGGCCTATTACCAATCCATTTGGTTTCGTACTTTAGTCGTGTGCCTGCTGGCGCTTGCCCTATTGGGGATATACAAGCTTCGTGTTACATATGTGGCGCGGCGTGCGGTCGAGGGTTACGCAATCCAGGCGGCTGAAAGGACGCGCATTGCGCGCGACCTGCATGACACTTTGCTGCAAAGCGTGCATGTGCTATCTCTGCGGCTGGCGAAGGTGCTCGATCGCCTGCCAGCGGAGAGCTACGGGCGGGATGAAATTGAACGCTCGCTGTGCCTGGTTGAGGCAGCGCTGCAGGAAGGGCAGGATAAGTTGCATGGATTGCGGCGCGGGCCGGCGTCGGACCTGTTAGGCGAGCTAAGCAGTTCCTTTGCGGCCGAATATCCGCTGTTGCCGTTGAAGTTGTCATGTACTGGCGACGTAAAAGAATTCCAGCCTCCTGTCCGTGAAGAGCTCCGGGCGGTAGCCTTCGAAGCGCTTCGCAACGCCGCGCGGCATTCCGGAGCTTCACAGATTCGTTTTGGCATGGAGTTCGACAACCACGAATTTCGAATGTCGATCATCGACAACGGCAAGGGCCTGCCTGAAGAAGTCGCGTTAGCTGGTTTCAGCAATGGCCGCTGGGGCCTGGTTGGTATGCGTGAGCGCATCGATCAGCTTGGCGCGCAATTGATCGTTGAGAGCATTCCCGGGGAGGGAACGATGATCAAAATCTCGGTAACCGCGACCCGGGCATACGTGGGCTGATCTGTACTGGCGATCAGGCTGATTTTGTAGACACTGACGGGGAGTTGTTGCGGCGACAGGAGGAAGGCCAGTGCGCAGGTCAGAATGGCAACCAGGAGCGATTCGAACATGCGTGGCAATTTGCCCACGTAAGGGCGAGCCACCTTGACCAGGCGACAGATGGCGACGACAAGACCGGCGGCAATTAGCGCGGCCAACGAAATCTCCCTCATTCCCCGAGCATTGCTAATCGCTCCAACTGGGCCAGGCTTTGGCGATGGAAGGTATCGGCAATTGATTTTGCTGCGATACCACTGCGTCGGGGAAGAAATATGACTGTCGAGCTGTGCCGCTTTGCGACTAAGGTGCGAAGTGCACCGCGTTTGCCATGGCCATGAGTTGCGATGTGCTTCTTGCACAAACCAGGACCGAGGTCGGCTTCGTAAAGGCCGGCCTCGATTTCACAGGCAGCGATGCAAAGCAGGACATCGCCAACTACTTTCCTGGCCCAGCGGTCGAAAGTCTTCGTCTTGAAAACTCTTTTGCAGTCCCTGGGCAAGGGTAGCGCGCAGTGCTACACCTTGTCGCAATCAAGCGGCTGCGCGTGAGGCGGCGATGTAGGCCGGCAGTTCAGCGTTGATGCCCAACTTGACCTGGCGGGTCAGGTCGTCCGCCAGTACTTCTTCCTTGCCTTCGGCCAGAGCGGCAAAGATTTGCACTGCCACTTCTTCCGGCTTGATCTTCGCGACTTCGTAGCCGGCGGTCATGTCGGTATCCATATAGCCCATGTGGGCGCCGACCACCTGCGTACCTTGTGCGGCCAGTTCGATGCGCAGGCCGTTGGTCAGTGCCCAGGCGGCCGACTTCGACATGCTGTAGGTATTGGTCGGGCCCTGGCTGTACCAGGCCAGCACGGACAGGATGTTGACGATGGCGCCGCCGCCGTTGGCTTTCAGCGTTGGGGCGAAGCCTTTGCTCAGCAGCATAGGGCCGATTACGTTGGTTTCCATTTCGGCGCGGGCCTGTTCGAGGGAGTTGTCGGCCAGGATGCCGCCGGCGCGGACGATGCCGGCGTTATTGATCAGCACACTCACATCTTTGTATTCACGGGTGACGGCGGCGATTTCGTCGTGGTTGGTCACGTCGAGCTGGACCGGGGTGACGCCGGGCAGGGTGACCGATTTCGGGTCGCGGGCGGCGCCGTAGACTTTCTTAGCGCCTGCGGCGAGGGCGGCTTTCGCCAGTTGCTGGCCGAGGCCACGGTTGGCGCCAGTGATGAATACGACGGAATCTTTGATGTTCATGGTGGTTTCCTTGAAGGTTAATGATGACGGTCGTCATCGAATGACTTAATAATAGTGATCGCAATTAAAAAGTTCAAGGGAAATTTTTGGAAACCGGTAAACCAGGGTCAGACCCGAAGGGTCTGACCCTCGCTAAGCGACGGGCGCGGGATTACAGGAGGGTGGTGGTGAGGGTGATGTTGGCTTTGAAGAGCTTGGAGACGGGGCAGCCAAGCTTTGCTTTATTGGCAAGTTCTTCGAACTTGGCCTTGTCGGCTCCGGGGATCTTCGCCTGCAGGTCGAGGTGGATGGCGGAAATCGAGAAGCCGTCGGGCACTTTATCCAGAGTCACTTCGGCCTTGGTTTCCATCTTTTCGGCCGTCAGCCCGGCCTCGCCCAGGATCAGCGACAGGGCCATTGTGAAGCAGCCGGCATGCGCCGCGCCGATCAATTCTTCGGGGTTGGTGCCCGGTTTCCCTTCGAAACGGCTGGAAAAGCCGTATGGCGCCGCCTGCAGTGCGCCGCTTGCCGTGCTGATCGCTCCACGTCCATCCTTGATGCCGCCAGTCCAGACGGCTGAACCGCTAGTCTTCATCACTGCCTCCTTCAGGGTTGAAAAGCAATTCAGTCTAGGCCAAAACTCCTAATGGCGGCGCTCGAGGGGGCGGAAGTGCGCCAAATCCTTTAAAATAGCGGGTTAACAAAGAAACGCTCTGTGCCTCACATCAAAGGAAAAAATATGTCCATTTCCAGCACCGAAGAAATCGTCGCCGAACTGCGCGCCGGTCGCATGGTGATCCTGGTCGATGAAGAAGACCGTGAAAACGAAGGCGACCTGGTGCTGGCCGCCGAGCACGTCACGCCGGAAGCAATCAATTTCATGATCAAGCACGCGCGCGGCCTGGTGTGCCTGACTCTGACCGAAGAGCATTGCAACCAGCTCGACCTGACCATGATGACGGCCAAGAACGGCACTTCGTTCGGCACCAACTTCACCGTGTCGATCGAAGCGGCGGAAGGCGTCACCACCGGTATCTCGGCAGCGGACCGCGCCAAGACCATCCAGGTGGCCGTGGCCAAGGGCGCCAAGCCAAGCGACATCGTGCAGCCGGGCCACATCTTCCCACTGCGCGCGGTGCCGGGCGGCGTGCTGATGCGCGCTGGACATACCGAAGCCGGCTGCGACCTGACCGCGATGGCTGGCCTGATGCCGGCTTCCGTGATCTGCGAGATCATCAAGGATGATGGCACCATGGCGCGCCTGCCGGAACTGCTGGAATTCGCCAAGGAACATGGCCTGAAGATCGGCACCATCGCGGACCTGATCCACTATCGCAGCCAGAATGAATGCATGGTGGAGCGCATTGCCGAACGTCCGCTGCGCACTGCGCACGGCGACTTCCGCATGATCGCTTTCCGCGACAAACCGAGCGGCTCGGCCCACCTGGCGCTGGTGCATGGCGATATGGCGCCTGGCAAGGAATCGCTGGTGCGCGTGCACCAGCCGGTATCGATCCTGGACCTGCTGGAAACCGAAGCCACCACGCACTCCTGGAACGTGTCGTCCTCGATGAAGGCGATCAAGGCGGCGGAGCAGGGGGTGATGGTGCTGCTGAACTGCGGCGAGACTGCGGAGCAACTGTTCGGCCAGCTGGAAGCGCTGGACAAGAACGTGCGCCCAACCGGCCGCGCCGCCAGCATGGACCTGCGCAGCTACGGCATTGGCGCGCAAATCCTGCGCGATGTGGGCGTGCACAGGATGCAGTTGCTGGCCAGCCCGCGCAAGATGCCTTCGATGACCGGCTTTAACCTTGAAGTCACCGGCTACATGGCCAAACCTGCCGCCTGAAGCGCGGCTTAACCGAAATCCAGAAAAGAGGACCACCATGACCGTAGCAACCTACGAAACCAACCTGTCCGGCGAAAACCTGCGCATCGGCATCGTGCAAGCGCGCTTCAACGAAGACGTTTGCCATGGCCTGCTGTCCGCTTGCCTGCAGGAGCTGAAGAACCTGGGCGTGGAAGATGAAGACATCCTGCACGTGACTGTTCCGGGCGCGCTGGAAATCCCGCTGGTGCTGCAGAAGATGGCCGAATCCAACCAGTTCGATGCCCTGATCGCGCTGGGCGCCGTCATCCGCGGCGAAACCTACCATTTCGAACTGGTGTCCAATGAGTCCGGCGCAGGCGTGACCCGCGTGGGCCTGGACTACAGCATCCCAATCGCCAACGCCATCCTGACCACCGAGAATGACGAGCAGGCGGAAGTCCGCATGGCTGTCAAAGGCGCCGAGGCTGCCCGCTGTGCCGTCGAAATGGCCAACCTGTCGATCGCCCTGGAAGAACTGCACCAGGACCTGGGCGACGACGAGTAATTCAACAAGAAGGTAAGAACATGACTGACAAAATGACGCACGCCAACCCGAGCAAGAACCGCACGCCGCGCCATCGCGCGCGCGAGTTCGCGCTGCAGGGCCTGTACCAGTGGCTGCTGAACAACGAAGACGCGACCAAGGTCGTCAACAACATCCGCGGCGCCCATGGCTTCGACAAGGCGGACGGCGAGTACTTTGCCGACCTGCTGCGCGGCACCATCAAGCAATCGGTCGAGCTGCGTGAAGTGTTCACGCCGCTGGTCGATCGCGGCATTGGCGAACTGTCCCCGATCGAGCACGCGGTGCTGCTGATCGGCGCATATGAGCTGAAGAACCACGTTGAGATTCCATATCGCGTCGTGATCAACGAAGCGGTAGAGCTGACCAAGTCCTTTGGCGGTATCGATGGCCATAAATACGTGAACGGCGTGCTGGACAAGCTGGCGGCCCAACTGCGCGGCGACGAAGTCGCGGCAGACAAGAAGCGCTAATCCCTTCCCCCGGTGCCTGCGGCAGTGGCCGCGGGCCCGTCTTTCAGCACCAGTTGTCCCTTCACCAGCCATGCGGCTGAAAAGGCCATGACCGCAAGGGTCTCCGGCCAGAAGATCGATTGCTGCTGTCCGTTCAGTTCCAGGATCGCTATCCACGCGAATGCCACCGTCATCAGGGCGCCGCAGGCAATGTAGACCTTGTTGCGCGTGCATTTCTGTTGCGTCGGCAGGGAAGGCGTATTGGCGCGGAAGCGGAACGTCACCAGGTAAAACGTCAGCACGAAGAAGGCGGCAACGAAGATGAAGTGGTAGCCCAGCGGGCCATGCGGGGCGTGCAGCAGGGCTGCCACCAGCTTGCTCTCGTCGTCGGGCAGGATGGTGTCGGGTGACCTGAGGACGCCGATCGAGATTTTCATGGGGAAAAGGGCGATGCCGATGGCCGACGCTCCGGCCAGGATGGAAAACCAGCGGTCGCGCCGGTGGCCGGTATCGAAGAACGCCATGACCACTCCGCCCACCACCAGGGCGCCGACGAAGATGTCGCGCGCACTGCTGTAGTAATAGGCACTGATGGAGTTGGTGGTCCAGACCTGGTCCGGCGAGAGGAAGGCGAGCAGGCGCACGCTGACCGGCATCAGGAAGGCGATCCAGCCCACGGTTTGCTGCAAGGCCCGCTCGGAGATGAGCAAGTGGTTTGCGGTCGACATGCCTCCATTCTGCGCCGCGCATAATAAAAAAGCCACCCGAGGGTGGCTTCGTGCGCGGCAGGTGGTCGATTACAGGCCGGCCAGCTGGTCTGCGCTGATCGGCTTGTCAGCCTGGGCCACGGTGGTCGGGGCTTCTTTCGGCTTTGCCGGGGCAGGGGCGGAGGACGCGACCTGCTGCGGGGGGGTAATGTAAGGCACTTTCTTGCCGGCGGAGACTTGCTTCAGGCGCGAGTATTCCGCCAGCACGCGCGAACCATAGCCGTCATCGGTTTCGAAGGCGGCTGCGCCGACGTAGGATTTCAGGCCCGCTTCAACGGAACCGCCCTTGGCCACGTAATCCTTCAGGATCAGGGCGCCGACGCGGATGTTGGCGACCGGGTTCAGCGCAGCCTGCACGCCGCCCATGTCCTGGAATTTGTCGGTGTGGACCTTGGACATCACCTGCATCAGGCCTTGCGCCCCCATCGGGCTTTCCGCGAACGGATTCAGGCCCGACTCGATTGCCATCACGGCCAGGATCAGCAGCGGATCCAGCTTGATTTCGCGAGCGGTAAGGTAGGCGGTAGAGACCAGCATATTGGTCGCATCGCCAGCCACGCGGTAACGCTTGGAGAGCCAGTTGGTAACGGCATCCTGCTGCTTCTTGGAGCCCACCAGGTCTTTGTCCTCGGCGGCAAGCTGCGCTTCGGCAGTGGCGATGACCAGGCCGGCCGGACGCACTGCAGGCGCTTCCATCAGTTCGGACAGCGGAGGCGCCACGACGACTTGCTGAGGCGCTGGCGGCGCGCCGCGCAGGGCCTGGGCCAGATCGGTCGCCAGTTCAGGACGGGCAACCATGGCGCAAGCCATGACCAATGCAGCGATACCCAGGAGGCTCAGCAGAGACTGAGCGGCGGTCAGCAGACCGCGTGCCGAAATGCTCTGCGTGGAAATCCACGCGGCGGGCTGGCGAGCCCACAGGCGGGCGCTATCAAGCAACCCATTGAATCGATTGTTCATTCAGAACTCCCCTGAAATGTAAGAGTCAAAACGCGTCCCCGCCGCGCTAAAACGCGGTCAATTCGACGTGCCATAGTCGTTACATCAGTGTTATCTTCGTCCACCGCCGCACAGGTCGCACGGGACTGGACGCCATCATTGTTTGCTAAAGCTGGCGGGTCTATGGGGCCAGTTGCAACACAACTTTTTCCGGGAGGGAGGCAGACGCCTCGTGAAAAACACTCCTTAAAATGTCTGTGGAGCCCGGATACTCCGTGAATGTAATGAGTGACAACTTAGTTGGCATAAAGGCCATGTCCTCATCAGGTAGGTCAAATTGTAGGAGGGGTATTATATCTAGTCAATACTAACACCGTCGTTCTTTATTACTTTTGAGTATGATTTTCTCGTGAACACATTGACAAAAACCAATAAAATCAACGGCTTGACCAAAAGTGCTCAGACGGCCCGTCGGGAGCAAAAAAATCGTAAAAAAGTATGAAATATCGCGATCTCCGGGATTTTATTTCCCAACTGCAAGCAATGGGCGAACTTAAGCGCACAAGCTTGCCTGTTTCGCCACACCTCGAGATGACGGAAATTTGCGACCGCACCCTGCGTGCCGGCGGACCGGCCATCCTGTTCGAGAAACCGGCCGGTTTCGACATGCCGGTGCTGGGCAACCTGTTCGGCACCCCGCGTCGCGTGGCCCTGGGCATGGGAGCGGACGAAGTCGGCGAACTGCGCAAGATCGGGCATGTGCTGGCACAGTTGAAAGAACCCGAGCCGCCAAAGGGCTTCAAGGACTTGATGGGCCTGGGCTCGCTGGTAAAAGCAGTATGGGACATGTCGCCGAAGGAAATGCGCGGTGCGCCATGCCAGGAGATTGTCTGGGAAGGCAATGACGTAGACCTGGCCCGCCTGCCGATCCAGCATTGCTGGCCAGGCGACGTGGCGCCCCTTATTACATGGGGCCTTGTGATTACCAAGGGGCCGAACAAGAAGCGCCAGAACCTCGGCATCTACCGCCAGCAGGTCTTGGGGCGTAACAAGGTCATCATGCGCTGGCTGGCGCATCGCGGCGGCGCGCTGGACTTTCGCGAGCACTGCATCAAGCATCCGGGCCAGCCATATCCGGTCTGCGTGGCGTTGGGCGCCGATCCTGCAACCATCCTCGGCGCCGTCACGCCAGTGCCGGACAGCTTGTCGGAATACCAGTTTGCGGGCTTGCTGCGCGGCAGCCGCACCGAACTGGTAAAGGCGATCGGCAGCGAGTTGCGCGTGCCTGCTTCGGCCGAGATCGTGCTGGAAGGGCATATCTACCCGGACGAGAAGCATCCGTCGGGCTTCGAGCATGGCCTGGAAGGCCCGTATGGCGACCACACCGGCTATTACAACGAGCAGGACTGGTTCCCGGTCTTTACCATCGACCGCATCACCATGCGGCGCGACCCGATCTACCACTCCACTTATACAGGCAAGCCGCCGGACGAACCGGCTGTGCTGGGCGTGGCGCTGAACGAAGTGTTCGTGCCGTTGCTGCAGAAGCAGTTCAGCGAGATCACCGACTTTTACTTGCCTCCGGAAGGCTGCAGCTACCGCATGGCGGTGGTGCAGATCCGCAAACAGTACGCGGGCCACGCCAAGCGAGTCATGTTCGGCGTGTGGAGCTTCCTGCGCCAGTTCATGTATACCAAGTTCATTATCGTGGTGGACGAGGACGTGAACATCCGCGACTGGAAGGAAGTGATCTGGGCGATAACAACCCGCGTCGACCCGACCCGCGACACCACGCTGGTCGACAATACGCCGATCGATTACCTGGACTTTGCCTCGCCGGTCAGTGGCCTGGGCAGCAAGATGGGCATCGACGCTACCAATAAATGGCCGGGTGAAACCAGCCGGGAATGGGGCACCACGATCGCCATGACGCCCGATGTGAAAGCCCGTGTGGATGATATTTGGCAGCAGCTAGGTTTATAGCCTATAATTGCCGCCGGGCGGGCCCCTGCGCATTGTGGCACGGTTAACCTGGTCAGGTCGGGAACGAAGCAGCCAAAGCTGTTCACCGCAAGTGCCGCAGATCAGGCTCGCCTCCTTGAATTCTTAAAAAGCTGCCAATGGCAGCTTTTTTCATTCTGATTTTCCTTCAGCAGCACAGACTTCAGCGTGGCCGGTGCCGGTGCCGGTGCAGGGCAGTCAGCAGCAGCTTTCTCATGGTGGTGAGGTTGTAAAAAAGACAAAGTCCGGGCGAAGCCTGGCCAAACGTCTAATGTTGTCCGCAGTGCTTGCTAACTACGGTAAAATTCCGTTCATGTCCTATCAAGTCCTCGCTCGCAAATACCGTCCCCGGAACTTTGAAACGCTCGTCGGCCAGGAGCACGTTGTCCGTGCACTGACCCACGCGTTGCATACCGGTCGCCTGCACCACGCCTACCTGTTTACCGGGACGCGCGGTGTCGGCAAGACGACGCTGTCCCGTATCCTGGCCAAGTCGCTCAATTGCGTCGGCCCGGACGGCAATGGCGGGATCACGGCTACCCCGTGCGGCGTGTGCGAGGCTTGTACCGCGATCGACGGCGGACGCTTTGTCGACTACGTCGAGATGGATGCAGCATCCAACCGCGGCGTCGATGAAATGGCGCAGTTGCTTGAGCAGGCGGTGTACGCGCCGTCCAATGCACGCTTCAAGGTCTATATGATCGACGAGGTGCACATGCTGACCAACCACGCCTTCAATGCGATGCTGAAGACGTTGGAGGAACCGCCTGAGCACATCAAGTTCATCCTGGCGACCACCGATCCGCAAAAGATTCCTGTCACCGTGCTGTCGCGCTGCCTGCAGTTCAATCTGAAGCAGATGCCGCCGGGGCATATCGTCGGCCACCTGGAAAATATCCTGGGCCAGGAAAATGTGGTGTTCGAACAGCCGGCCTTGCGCTTGCTGGCGCAGGGCGCGTACGGCTCGATGCGCGATGCCTTGTCGCTGACCGACCAGGCGATTGCCTACGCCGCCGGCGCTGTCACGCTGGACGCGGTGCAGGGCATGCTGGGCGCTTTGGACCAGTCCTATCTGGTGCGCCTGCTGGACGCACTGGCCAATAAGGATGGCGCGGATTTGATGGCGGTGGCCGACGAGATGGCGACGCGTTCGCTGTCATATAACGGCGCCTTGCAGGACCTGGGCACTTTGCTGCACCGGATTGCGCTGGCGCAGACCGTGCCTTCCGCCGTGCCGGCGGACCTGCCTGAATATAGCGATATCGTGCGCCTGGCTTCCCTGTTCGATGCGGAGGAAGTGCAGCTGTTTTACCAGATCGCCGTGCACGGGCGGAATGAGTTGGGGCTGGCGCCGGATGAATATGCCGGCTTCTCCATGACCCTGTTACGCATGCTTGCCTTTCGGCCCGGCATCGGCGGGGCAGATGGCCAACCGGCCGGCGCCCCGGTAGCGGCTCGTCCAGCCGGTGCGAATCCGGCCCGTGCGGCTGCTGCAGCCGCCATGGCCGCATCGGCAGCAACGGCGGATCGCATGAGTGTTCCGGTTGGCCAACCCGCACCGGCCAGCGCCGCCCCGGCTGCGGCCGTGCCGCCAGCGCCGCCGGTCCAGCAAGTCGCACCCGCTGCCGCAGCGGCTGCAAACGCTGCCAGTGCCTCGCACCTGAGCAGCGTTCCGGCCAGTGCCCCGGCTGTCGCCGCGCAAGCCGCACCAGCGCAGCCAAGCGGTTCGCAGCTTGCCAACGCATCCGCTCCTGCGCCAGTCGCCACGTCGCAAGCTCCTGCCGCTGCAGCCCCTGCGCAGCCCGCGCCGGCAGCCGTGGCAGCACCGCAGCCTGCTGCTGCACCTGCCCTGGCTGCAGCGCCTGCGCCGCAGCCAGCGCCTGCCGCCGGCAGCCGCCCGATGAGCCCAGCCAAGATGGCTATCACGGCGGCATTGGAAGCCGCGCGCGCCGCAGCCGCTGCCCGTACCGGCCAGCGCGCGCCGGCGCCAGCACGTCCGGCAGCGCCGCAAGCCGACGCGCCAGCATCGCCGCCTGCAGCGCCAGCCTCCGCGCCGCGCGCAGCGATGTCGCCGGCACCGGCCGCCCAGCCTCCTGCCGCGCCATCGGCACCCCGGGCACCGGCGCCGTGGGAAGACGCCCCGGCGATGCAAGCCAGCGCTCCTTGGGACGACCACGACGGTGCCGCCGCCGTGATGGAAGCCCCGCAGCAAGTGCAGCAGCGCCGCGCTCCTCCAGTGCAGCAGCCGGCGGATGAAGACGAGCTCCCGCCCTGGGTCACCGACTTCTCCGAAGACTCCGCAGTGCCGGCCGGCGCCGACCACATTTCCGGCATGACGCAGGCAGCGCCGCAGCAACGCGCCGCCGCGCCGGCCCAGGCGCCATATGAATATGTCATCACCCCGGTTCCTGAATTGGGCTGGGACGGCAACTGGCCAGCGCTGGCCGCCCACCTGCCGCTGCGCGGCGTGGCGCAGCAGCTGGCAACCCAGGCCGAACTGGTAAGCTGTGCCTTTGACGGCAATATGGCCGTGTTCCGCATCCGCTGCCCGATCGAAACCTGGGCCACCCCGGCCAACGTGGAAAAACTGACCTCCGCCCTGACCGAACGCTTCGGCCGCGCCGCACGGGTCGAGACCGAAATCGGCAAGGCCTGGTACACCACCAGCGTCGAAGCCCAGGTGCACCGCGACAATTGCCAGCGAGCCGCTGAAGAAGCCGTAGCCGCCGATCCATTTATCAAAGCCATGGTGCGCGACTTCGGCGCCTTCGTCGTCCCCGGCTCGATCGTGGCGCCGATGACGCCAGCGCACTAAACCCAATACTCAACACCGAAATACGGAGAACCACACCATGATGAAGAACCAACTGGCCGGCCTGATGAAGCAAGCGCAAGCCATGCAGGACAACATGAAGAAGGCGCAAGAAGCGCTGGCCCTGATCGAAGTTGAAGGCCAGGCCGGCGCCGGCATGGTGAAGGTCGTCATGACCTGCAAGAACGACGTGAAGCGCGTGTCGATCGACCCATCGCTGCTGGGCGACGACAAGGACATGCTGGAAGACCTGGTAGCCGCCGCCTTCAACGACGCCGTGCGCAAGGCCGAAGCCACCGCTTCGGAAAAAATGAGCGGCCTGACCGCCGGCCTGCCGCTGCCACCCGGCTTCAAGATGCCTTTCTAAACCAACATCATGTTCATCATCACGCTCACGTACCTTAAACCGGCCGAGGAGATCGACAAGCTCCTCGCCGCGCACAGCGAGTACCTGCGCGAGCAATATGCCAACGGCATGTTCCTGATGTCTGGACGCCTGGTGCCGCGCACGGGCGGCATCATCCTTGCCACGGCCGATAGCCGGGCCGATATCGAAGCGGTGATCGAGCTGGACCCGTTCAACGAAGCGGGAGCAGCCAGCTACACGATCACCGAATTCGTGCCGACCAAGACGGCCGACTTCCTGAGCGCGTTCAAGCAATCCTGATCCAATGGCGAAGTCCTTTGAATTCCTGACGGAGGCGCTGCGCCGCCTGCCTGGTGTCGGCCCCAAGTCGGCCCAGCGCATGGCCTTCCACCTGCTGCAGCACGACCGCGAAGGCGCGGCGATGCTGTCGCGCGCTCTGTACCAGGCGGTGGAGCAGGTGCATCACTGCGAGCTGTGCAATACCTTCACCGAAACCGAGATCTGCGACACCTGCGCCGACGAGTCGCGCGACAAGCGCCAGCTATGCGTGGTCGAAACGCCGGCCGACCAGGCGATGATTGAATCCACGCTGACCTACAAGGGCCTGTACTTTGTCCTGATGGGCCGCCTGTCGCCGCTGGACGGCATCGGCCCGAAGGACATCCACCTCGAAAAGCTGCTGGCGCGCGCCGCCGACGGCGTGGTGGAGGAGGTGGTGCTGGCGACCAACTTCACCAACGAAGGCGAGGCCACCGCCCACTACATCAGCGAAATGCTGAAAGCCCGCGGCCTGGCCGTGACGCGCCTGGCGCGCGGCGTGCCCGTTGGCGGCGAGCTCGAATACGTCGACGCCGGCACCATCGCCCGCGCGATGCTGGACCGCCGCAGTACCTGATCGCCGCTGTCAAGTTGACGCGATGCCCGTCGGGCATGCGCCCAGCATCTGGCTGATGGCTTCCTGCGGGGCGGGGCGGCCGAGCAGGTAACCCTGGGCCATGTCGCAACCGTAGTGCTTCAGCAGGTCGAGCTGTTCGGGCGTTTCGACGCCTTCGGCCACCACGATCATCTTCAGGCCGTGCGCCATGGCGATGATGGCGCGCGTGATGGCGGCGTTTTCGCTGTCCTGCGGCAGTCCGCTGATGAAGCTCTTGTCGATCTTCAGGGCGCGCACGTCGAAACGTTTCAGGTAGCTCATGGACGAATAGCCGGTGCCGAAATCGTCGATCGACAGGAATACGCCGATGCCGCGCAACTGTTCCAGCGTGGCCAGCGTGGCGAGGGCGTTGTCCATCAATGTGCCCTCGGTCAGCTCCAGCTCCAGCAGGCCCGGATCGAGGCCGGTATCCTGCAATACCGCCAGCACGATCTGCGCCAGGTTTTCATCCTTGAACTGGCGCGCGGAGAGGTTGACTGCCATGCGGACAGGACGATCGCATTCGCGCTGCCAGGCGCGGGCCTGCCAGCAGGCGGTGCGCAACACCCATTCGCCGATCGGCACGATCAGGCCAGTCTCCTCCGCCAGCGGAATGAACTCCGTGGGCGGGATGATGCCGTGTTCCGGATGGCGCCAGCGTATCAGCGCTTCCACGCCGACGATGCGCGTGGTGGGCACGTCGACCTGGGGTTGGTACAGCAGGTAAAGCTCGTTGTTCTGCAAGGCCTTGCGCAAGCCCACCTCCAGCTTGACGTGGCTCATGATCTGCATCGTGAGCGAGGAGCTGTATAGCTTGGCGTTGTTCTTGCCGCAGTTCTTGGCGTGGTACATGGCGGTGTCGGCGAACTTGAGCAGCGAGGTGCAGTCTTCGCCGTCTTCCGGGTAGAGCGAAATGCCGATACTGGCGGTGACGAAGATTTCATGGCCGTCCAGGTTGAAGGGGCGGCGCATGGCGTCCTTCACGCGATGGGCGACGGCCAGGGCGTCGTCCACGCGCTCGATATCGGGCAGCAGGATCGTGAATTCATCGCCGCCCAGGCGGGCCAGGCTGCTCAAGTGGTCGCTGGGGCGTATGGTTTCGCGCAGGCGCTCGGTGACGATCTGCAGCAGCAGGTCGCCGACATTATGGCCCAGCGTATCGTTGATGCGCTTGAAGGAGTCCAGGTCCATGAACAGGATGGCGAACTTGCGCTGTTCGCGCTGCGAGCGCTCCAGCTCGCGCTCCAGCGTCTCGAGGAATGCCTGGCGATTCGGGATGCCGGTCAGGCTATCGCAATAGGCCAGCTTGCGGATCTGTTCTTCGGTGCGTTTGCGCTCACTGATGTCGCGCACCAGGCCGAGGACCTCGCCCGAGGCTGTGCCGACCAAACGCGCTTCAAAGTGGTGGCTGACGCCGTCGCGCGTCAATTCGTAATCGACCGAGTGCACGGAAGTGGAATGCAGCACGGCCGACAGTTGATCCAGCATGCGGCTTGCGATCGGGGCGGGCAGCACGTCGCGGATGTGGCGCCCCACGCATTCGCGGCTGGCGAAATCGGCTCCAGGCTCATGGCCTTCTTCGTAATCGAGGTAGTAGCCGTCGGCGCTGAGGCGGAAGAAGGTGTCGGGGATCGCGGCCAGCACGGCGCGGTTGTGGGCGTCGGCAATGCGCAGGCGGGCGATGGCATCGCTGGCGCGCAGCACATAGAGCACGCGGTGCCCGAGGATGGGCCAGTTGATCGGCTTGGAGACGAAGTCGGTGGCGCCGGCTTCATAGGCTTGCGTGACTGCGCCCAGGTCGTCGCCGCCGGTGACCATGATGACGGGAACGTGCGATGAGCTTTCCAGCTTGCGGATGGCGCGGCAGACGGAAAAGCCGTCGAGCAGCGGCATGTCGACGTCGAGCAGCACCAGGTCTGGCGCGTTGTCGCGGAAGCTGGCGATGGCCGCACGGCCATCGCTCGCTTCCACGGCGTCGAGCCCGACCTGGGCCAGCATTTCAAGCATCAACAGGCGCATGACGGGATCGTCGTCCGCCACCAGCACGGTGCCGCGTTTGGGTGAATAGAGCGCTGCCATGATTTCATGCTCCCTTCGGCAGAATGAGGCTGAGCGAATGCCGGACTGACTGGAATTCGCGCTCCAGTTGCGCTATCAGGTCTGCCGCACCATCGGTCTGGCCGGTGCGGGCAAGCTGTTCCAGGTCGCGGAACAGCCGGGCCAGCGTATCGGCGCCGACGTTGGCGCTGCTCGATTTCAGGCTGTGGGCGGTCTTGCGGATGGTGTTTGGGTCGCTTTCTGCGACCGCTTCGTGCAGGGCTGCGAGCTGGCGGGGCGTGTCTTGCAGGAAGGTGGCCAGCACGCGCTGCAGCAATGCCTCTCCTTGCCCTGCGCTGAGGGCGCGGATGGCGTCAAGCGCGAGCGGGTTGATGGCTGCGGGCATGGCTTGCAGGGGGGGGCGCACATGGCCTGCATCGGCTGGCTCGGCTGGGGGCGGGGCGTGCGCCTTGTGGTTGCCGACGGCGCTTGCTGGTGGTGCCTGGCCGGACGCGGCGCGCACTGCGAGAGCTACGGATAGCGCGCTGGCGGAGGCGCGGCTGTCCGGGGCCGTGGCCGGCAATGCGGCAGGCGCCGGGCGGGGCAGGGCGATCCACCGGCCAAGCGTATCGGCCAGGGCCTGTTGCGAGAACGGCTTGCTGATGTAATCGTCCATCCCCGCCGCAAGGCAGCGTTCACGGTCCCCTTGCAGGGCGTTGGCGGTGATGGCGACGATAGGCGTGGCGCGTGCGCGGCCGCGCTGCTGCTCCAGCCGGCGGATTTCGGCGGTGGCGGCCATGCCGTCCATCACCGGCATCATGCAGTCCATCAGCACCAGGTCGTAGTCGCCCGCCCGCACGGCCGCCAGCGCCTCCTCGCCGTTGGCAGCGCAGGCCACTTCCATGCCCAGGCCGCGCAGCATGGCCGACGCCACTTCCACATTGACGGGATTATCTTCCGCCAGCAGGGCGCGCGGGCGTTGGCCGAGGCGAGGACGCAGCGAGGCTTGGGACTGCGATGCGCCGCCGTGCGCAGCAGCGCCCACGCCTTCATTGGCCCGCACCGGCGTCACGATGCAGTCGTACAGGTCCGGCTCGCGCACCGGCTTGATAAGCTGGAACGCCACGCCGGCGGCACGGCGCTGCACCTGGTCCGCTGCATTGCGCTCGGAGGCCAGCAAGATCAGGCGGATGCCCGAAATGTCGGGATCGGCCTTGATCTCGGCCGCCAGCGCCAGCCCGCCGATATCGTCCAGCCCCATGTCAAGCAGCGCCACGTCGTAGGGCGTCCCCCGTGCGGCCGCCGCGTGCAGCTCGCGCAAGGCATCGGCGGCGCTTGGTGCGCAATGCCCTTGCAAGTGCCAGCGGCCCAGCAGGCGCTGGAGCGCCAGCGCGCTCTCGGCCTGGCGATCGACCACCAGCGCGCGCAAGCCCTTGGTCGGTTTTTGCTGGAAGCCTGCATCATCCGCATCCACGCGCCGCTTGTCGAATTGCACGGTGAACCAGAACACCGAACCGCGTCCCAGCGCGTTGTCGACGCCGATCGAGCCTCCCATCAACTCCACCAGCTGCTTGGAAATCGCCAATCCCAGCCCGGTACCGCCATGCTTGCGGGTAGTCGAGCCATCGCCCTGCGAGAACGAGTCGAAAATGTGGGCCCGCGCCTCGCGTGAAACGCCGATGCCGGTATCTTGCACTTCTATGCGCAGGCGGGCCGATTGCGCGTCTTCCTCCGCCACGCGAACCGCCACCTTGATCCGTCCCTGGTCGGTGAACTTGACCGCGTTGCCCAGCAGGTTGACGATCACCTGCCGCAGCCGGTTTGGGTCGCCGCAGATCGCCAGCGGAATATTGTTCGCCACAGCAAACTCCATCTCGATGCCCTTGGCCTGGGCCTGCGGCGCAAATACGTTCTCGATATCGTCAAGGAGTTCGCGCAGGTTGAAGTTGATGTATTCGACGGTCAGCTTGCCCGCTTCAACCTTGGAAAAGTCGAGGATGTCGTTGATGATCACCAGCAGGTGCTCTCCCGAGCGACGCACCATGCTGGTGTAGTGGCGCTGGGTCTCGGTCAGCTCGGTCGCCGCCAGCAGCTCGGCCATGCCCAGCACCCCGTTCATCGGCGTGCGGATTTCGTGCGACATATTGGCCAGGAAGGCGCTCTTGGCCTGGCTGGCCGCTTCCGCCGAATCCTTGGCTTTTTCCAGTTGCGCAGTGCGGATGCTGACCTGGCGTTCCAGTTCGCCGCGGTACTGCGCCAGCTTGGTGTCGCGGCTCTCGATCTGCGCCAGCATGCCGTTGAAGCTGTCGATCAGCGTGCCCAGTTCATCGCTGCGCTGGTGCTGCACCTGGGCGTAGGTCTGGCTGCTGCTCACCTTGTCCGCCGCCGCGATCAGCTGCGCAATGGGCGCCGCAATGCCTTCGCGAAAGCGCGCCGACAGCACCAGCGCCAGCCCGAAGGAGGAAACGGTGGCCGCCGCCGTAATGCCGAGGTTGCGCAGGATGCCAAGCCACAGCGAAGCCTGGCCGGCCTCGATCATCACCGCCCCGATCACATGCTGGCGCACCCGCACCGGCCGGTAAAGCCGCAGCAGCGGCGCCCACGGCGGCCCGTCACGCTCGGCCAGTTCGCCCGACGCCAGTTGCCGCAAGCGCGGCGCATCCAGCGCAATGGGCGCCGGTTCGCGCTGGGCAGGGTAGGAGGCAAACAGCCTGCCGTCCCGGTCGAACAGGGCGGCGCGCGTGATGTCGCTCTTGACCGCCAGCGCGGCCAAGGCCTGTTCGGCAGTCGGCCGGTCGGCATAAAGCAGGGAAGAGACGCTGTTGGCGCCGATGACATCAGCCAGCGAGGTTAGCTGCTTGCGCTCCTCGCTGGTGTGGGAAAGGATGGACGCGACGGCGAATGCCACGAACACCAGCAGCAGGGCGCTGCCGGTGGTGAGCACCGAGATGATGGTCAGTTTCTGGCTTAGGCCGGACCGTTCGAAATTGAGCATTTTCGCCGCCGAAGGACGATTCCATCGGGCAAAGAATAAATGCTAAGAATTTCGACACTTTGATCTGGCTCTAACTTCCAGTTACTAGCAGCAGCCACCCCGCTTGCCGGCGCCGCCGTAGCGCGCTTCCTGGCGTTCGCGGAAGAATTCCTCGTAGCTCATCACGGGCTCACCCGGGTGGGTGGTCTCGCGATGGGCGACGTAGGTGTCGTATTCCGGCAGGCCGCACATCAGCCGCATGCTCTGTCCGAGGTAGCGGCCTGCCTTGACGATTTCGCCGAGCATGGCTTTACTTGGCCGCGGCGGCGTATTGGGCCGGGGCTTCGTTGTGGGTCGGGCGGCTGGCGTTCCAGGCAGCCAGCGCGGTGCGCACGCCAAATACCAGTACGCTGACCACGACGATCATGAAGAAGGCTGCCAGGCCTGCATCGAGGTAGTCGTTGAAGATGACCTGCTGCATCTGCTCGATCGACTTGGCCGGGGCCAGCACTTTGCCGTCCGTCAGGGCCGCCTGGTATTTTGCGGCGTGGGCCATGAAGCCGATCTTCGGATTGGCGTCGAAGATCTTCTGCCAGCCGGCGGTCAGGGTGCACAGCAGCAGCCAGATGGTCGGCAGGATGGTGACCCAGGCGTATTTGGCGCGCTTCATCTTGAACAGCACGCAGGTCGCCAGGATCAGCGCAATCGCGGCCAGCATCTGGTTGGCGATGCCGAACAGCGGCCACAGGGTGTTGATGCCGCCCAGCGGATCGACCACGCCCTGGTACAGGAAGTAACCCCAGGCAGCCACGCACAGGCCGGTGGCCAGCAGGCTGGCGAACACGGAGTCGGTGCGTTTCAGCGACGGTGCGAAGGAGCCCAGCAAGTCCTGCAGCATGAAGCGGCCGGCGCGGGTGCCCGCATCGACAGCGGTCAGGATGAACAGGGCTTCGAACAGGATGGCGAAGTGGTACCAGAACGCCATCATGGCCTTGCCGCCCACCACGTTGGACAGGATGTGCGCCATGCCCACCGCCAGGGTCGGTGCGCCGCCGGCGCGGGAGATGATGGTGGATTCGCCCACGTCCTTGGCGGTCTGCGTCAGCATTTCAGGCGTGACGTAGAAGCCCCATTGGGAAATCGCCTGCGCTGCAGATTCGGCGGTGGTGCCGAGCAGTGCGGCCGGGCTGTTCATCGCGAAGTACACGCCTGGCTCGATGGTCGAAGCGGCCACCAGCGCCATGATGGCGACGAAGGATTCCATCAGCATCGCACCGTAGCCGATGAAGCGGGCGTGGGTTTCGTTCTCGATCATCTTCGGCGTGGTGCCGGAGGAGATCAGCGCGTGGAAGCCGGACACGGCGCCGCAGGCGATGGTGATGAACAGGAAGGGGAACAGGTTGCCGGACCATACAGGGCCGGTGCCGTCGATGAACTTGGTGATCGACGGCATCTGCAGCATCGGCGCCACGATCAGGATGCCCAGCGCCAGGCCGACAATGGTGCCAATCTTCAGGAAGGTGGACAGGTAGTCGCGCGGCGCCAGCAGCAGCCACACCGGCAGCACGGAAGCGATGAAGCCATAGCCGATCAGCATCCAGGTCAGTTCAGTGCCGGAGAAGGTGAACATCGGCGCGAGGGCAGGGTTTTCCTGCACCCACTGGCCGCCGAAGATGGCCAGCATCAGCAGCACGAAGCCGATCAGCGACACTTCGCCGACGCGGCCGACGCGGATATAGCGGGAGTAGACGCCCATGAACAGCGCAATCGGGATGGTCGCCATCACGGTGAAGGAGCCCCATGGCGAGTGCGCCAGCGCCTTCACCACGATCAGCGCCAGCACGGCCAGGATGATCACCATGATCATGAAGGTGCCCAGCAGCGCGATATTGCCCGGGATCGGGCCCAGTTCGGACTTGATCAGGTCGCCGAGCGAGCGGCCATCGCGGCGGGTGGAAATGAACAGCACCATGAAGTCCTGCACCGCGCCGGCGAACACCACGCCGGCCAGGATCCACAGCATGCCGGGCAGGTAGCCCATCTGCGCCGCCAGCACGGGGCCGACCAGCGGGCCGGCGCCGGCAATCGCGGCGAAGTGGTGGCCGAACAGAACGTTCTTATTGGTTGGCACGTAGTCCAGGCCATCGTTGTACTTATGGGCCGGGGTCAGGCGGTTGGCCTCCAGGCCCATGACGTTTTTGGCAATAAACAGGCTGTAGAAGCGGTACGCGATCAGGTACACGCAAACGGCTGCAATCACCAGCCAGATGGCGCTGACAGGTTCGCCGCGCTTGAGGGCAATCACGCCCAGGGCGCCGGCACCGAGCACCGACATCGCTGCCCAGCCAAGTTTCTTCATAACGGGATTCATCGGGGTCTCCTCCAAGGATGAATGGCCAGTATTCAGGAATTGAATATCTGTCACAAGCGCACCACTACGCAAACGCCGTCCGTATAACTACGTAGGACAAGCGCCCGGCAGCGGGCTTACAATCGCCGCATGAAGCTGCGGCAAAAGTTCCTGTTCCTGGCCATTGCGCCCCTGATCCTGGCCTTGTGCGCGATCGCCGTCGCGGTGCGCTACCAGGCGACGACGCTCGCCCGCCAGCAGCGCGACACCATCCAGCAGGCCTACCTGGCCAGCAAGGAAGCGGAGCTCAAGCACTACGTCACCCTGGCCAATCACTCGATTGCCCACCTGGTCAAATCCGGGCGCAAGGACCAGGCCACGCTGGACGAAGCGAAACGCATCCTGTCGACCCTGAGCTTCGGTGACGATGGTTATTTCTTCGTCTACGACATGCAGGGCAATTCGCTGATGCATCCGCGCCAGCCGGAGCTGGTGGGCCAGAACCTGTTCATGCTGAAGGACCAGGAAGGCAATCCCACCATCCAGCGCCTGCTGGCACGCGCCCGCGAAGGCGGAGGGCTGGAGCGCTACAACTGGGTCAAGCCCTCCACCCACAAGCCGGCGCCCAAGCTTGGTTACGTGATCCCGCTGCCCGAATGGGGCTGGATGCTGGGCACCGGCATCTATCTCGACGACGTCGATGCAGCGCTGGCCAAGGTTGACGCCCAGCAGCGCGGCAACATCCGCAATACCCTGCTGTGGATGGCGGCGATTGCGGCGCTGGCCCTGGTGGCGGTCGGCGTATCGGGCCTGGCGCTGAATATCCGCGAATACCGCGTCGCCGATGCCAAGCTCAAGGTGCTGGCGCAGCGCGTGGTCGAATCGCAGGAAGAGGAGAGGGCGCGCCTGTCGCGCGACCTGCACGACGGCATCAGCCAGTGGCTGGTGTCGATCAAGCTGCAGATCGAGGCCGGCATCATCCGCCTCGGCAACCCCGCGCAACAGGACAAGGCCAAGGCGGCTTTCGAACACACGGCGGAGCAGTTGAACAATGTGCTGGGAGAGGTGCGCCGCATCTCGCACAACCTGCGTCCCGCCATCCTGGACGACCTGGGCCTGGCCGCCGCGCTCGACCACCTGGCCGCCGAATTTCGCGAGCACATCGGCGTCGACGTGGCCTTCATCGCCAACGGCTGCACCGACCGCCTGCCGGACGTGGCGAACACGGTGCTGTTCCGCATTGCGCAGGAGGCGCTGACCAATATCGAGCGCCATGCTGCGGCGACCAGCATCAATATCGGCCTCGAAGGCGATGCCGAAGGCGTCACGCTGCGCATTGCCGACAATGGCAGCGGCTTCGATGCCGAGGGCATCGCCGGCCATCCGAAGCGCGGCATCGGATTACGGAATATGATGGAGCGCATGGAAGCGATCGGCGGCCAGTTCCGCATCGAGTCCTCGCCAGCCGGCACCACGGTGCTGGCGCGTGTAGACAACAAGGGCAAAAAATGAGTGAGCTGCGGACAAGGATCCTGCTGGTAGACGACCACCCCCTCGTACGCGACGGCCTGCGCGCGCGGCTGGAAGCGATGGCCCAGTTCGAAGTAGTAGGCGAGGCAGGCAGCGCCGCCGAGGCGCTGGAAGCTGCCGGCCTGCACAGCCCCGACCTGGTCCTGATGGACATCAATATGCGCGGCACCAATGGCATCGAAGCGACGGCCCTGTTCAAGCGCCAGTACCCGTCGATTGCAGTGCTGATCCTGTCGATGCACGACAAGCTGGAATACGTGACCCAGGCCATCCAGGCAGGCGCCCGCGGCTACGTGCTGAAAGACGCGCCGGGCAAGGATATCGTGGTCGCCATCGAAACCGTGATGGCCGGCGGCATCTACTACAGTGCCAACCTGGCGCAGCAGCTGGCCAAGCCCATGGCGCAGGACAACCATCTCACCACCCGCGAAGCGGAAGTGCTGCGCCACCTCGCCAATGGAGAATCGAACAAGCATATCGCGCGCGAGCTGGACCTCAGCGTGCGCACGGTGGAAACCCACCGCCTCAATATCAAGCGCAAGCTCGGCATCGAGGGACAGGCAGAATTGATCAAGTTTGCGGTACAACACGCACAATTCGACAAATAGAAATTGCTAAATAGCTCAGGAATGTATCGTTGCAGGTACAATCCGGCAATTCGATTGCTCCCTCTATCCCCAAAAAGCTGACTTTTCAGCAATTTCTGTTATATTCCCGGAGTCTTGTAACACAGGGTGTCAGCGGGCGCTCAATGGTTGCTTTACATCAATAAACCATTTACCATTGTTCGTATTGCCACACCGAGATTCCGATGTCTGCGTCAGATCCGAATTCGTTTCCGCTGGTGGGAATCAAGCCTGTCCTGGATAACCAAAACCACTGGGCAGGACTGGCGTTTCAAATGCCGGCAGCGGCTTCGCTGCCCGCGCTCCAATTGCTCCTTGGCTGTCCTGAATCCGAAGCACTGGGTTCGCTCGATTACTACATTCCCCTCGCCGATCCGCTTGCCATCGAGGCCAGCCGGCTCGATGGCCTGCCGCTCGCACGCATCGTCTTCACCGTCTCCGCCGCGCAGCTGGCCGACAGCGCAGTGCAGCAGCGCTGCAAGCAACTGGCCGAGCGCGGACTGCGCTTGCTGGTCGATGGTGAAGCTGGCGTCGCACCGGCCCAGGCCTGTCTCCGCAGCGAATTGCCGCGCGCGCAGCAACATGAAGCGGCGCAAGGCGACGGCACCACCCGCAAGCGCTTGCTTGCCCTGCTTGGCCTGCTGGCCCGGGACGCCGATTCGCGCGAGCTGGAAATCCTGCTGAAACAGGACCCGGCGCTGTCCTTCCAGTTGCTCAAGCTGGTCAATTCAGCCGCCTTCGCGCCGAACAGCAACCCTATCCACAATTTCGGGCAGGCCATCAACCTGCTGGGCCGCCGCCAACTGCAACGCTGGCTGCAACTGCTGCTGTACGCGCGCCAGCAAGCGGACGGCCCGGCCAATGCGCTGCTGCCGCTGGCCGCCCTGCGCGCCGCGCAAATGGAAGCCCTGTGCAAGCTGCGCGAAGGCGACCGCGATGAGCAGGACATGGCGTTCCTGGTCGGCGTGTTCTCGCTGCTCGACGTGTTGCTGGCAATGCCGATGACCGACATCGTATCGGCACTGAACCTCGACCTGGACGTCGTTGCGGCCCTGCTGGACCGCACCGGCGAACTGGGTGAGATGCTGGCGCTGGTGGAAATGCACGAACCGCAGGCGAGCGCGCTGCGCGACGTCGGCATCGACAATGAGACCTATTGGCGCAGCCTGTTGCAGGCCTACCATTGGGCGCTCCAGGTCAGCAGGAACGTGTGAGCATGCCCGCGCAACCGGTTGCCAATTTCCTCGCCAGCAGCGCCGCCGTGTGCGATGCCGTGCTGCGCCTGCGCGGGCACGCGCTGGTGGAGGAGCTTGGCCGCGTCGCGCGCGAGGTCACCGGCAGCCCGCACGGCCGCTACGTGCCGCGCGACATGACGCCGGCCACCGGCCTGCCGGGATGGGAGAGCGGCCTGTCGCAGCTGATCCAGTTCGACAGCCAGTACTTCGGCCGCTTTGAAGTGTCCGGTCTCGCATCCTATACCGACGCCAACCGGCAGAATCTCGCCAGCCTCGCCAGCCTGGCCGCCAGCATACTGCAAGTGCATTCGGTAGCGCAGCGCACCACCCACGCCTATGTGCAGGTGGAAGCGCGCCTGCAGCACCAGACGCAGATCCTGGACCAGATCCACGAGTCGGTACTGACCATGGACCCGAACGGCTTCATCACAAGCTGGAACAAGGGCGCCGAGCGCCTGTTCGGCTATTCGGCGGTGGAAGCGGTCGGCCGCAACATCATCTTCCTCTACGACGACGAAGACGAAGATCTCGGCGATGCATTCCTGGAGCAGGGCGGCCGCCTGATGGAAGTACGCCGCAAGAAAAAGAACGGCGAAGTATTCTGGGCCAGCCTGTCGCTGTCGCAGCTATGCGATATGGAAGACCGCTCGATCGGCCTGATCGCCTACCTGACCGATATCACGGAGCGCAAGCGGGCGGAGGAGCGCATCCACCACCTCGCATACTACGATGCGCTGACCAACCTGCCGAACCGTTCGCTGCTGACCAAGCTGGTCGACCAGGCCTTGATCGTGGCCCAGCGCAGCAAGGCGCACGGCTGCGTGATGTTCATCGACCTGAACCGCTTCAAGCTGATCAACGACACCCTGGGCCGCGCCGTGGGCGACGCGCTGCTGCGCGAAATTTCGCAGCGCTTCCGCCTGGCCCTGCGCGACCAGGACGTGGTGGCGCGGCTGTCCGGCGACGAATTCGCGGTTGGCCTGTTCGACATCCACCAGCATTACGAAGCAAGCATGGTGGCAAACAAGCTGCTGTCGGCGCTGAACGAGCCTTTCCTGATCGATGGCCATGACTTGCGCGTCAGCGCCTCGATCGGCATCAGCGTCTACCCGCAGGATGGCAACGACGCGGAAACCCTGCTGCGCCTGGCCGATATCGCCATGTATCGCGCCAAGCAGAATGCTTCGACCGACGGCGAGCATATCGCCTTCTACAGCCAGGACATGAACAAGGGCATGCAAGAGCGCATGCGCATCGAATCCGGCTTGCGCCAGGCGCTGGGCAATGGGCAGCTGCTGCTGCACTACCAGCCCAAGTTCGAAATCAGCAGCGGCAAGATCATCGGCGCCGAAGCGCTGGTGCGCTGGAAGCACCCCGAGCGCGGCCTGGTGCCGCCGGCCGAATTCATCCCGCTGGCGGAAGCGACCGGCCTGGTGGTGCAAGTCGGCGAATGGGTGCTGGAAGCTGCTTGCGCGCAGGCGCAGGCATGGAAGGAGAAAGGCTTGCCGCCGATTCGCCTGGCAGTCAATGTCTCTGCGCGCGAGTTCACTTCCGCGTTGCCAGGCCGTGTGATGGAAACGCTGCAGCGCTACGGCCTCGAACCATCCTGGCTGGAACTGGAAATCACCGAATCCACCCTGATGCACAATATCGAGCGCGTGATCGGCATCATGGATCGCCTGACAGCGGCCGGCATCACCTTGTCGCTGGACGACTTCGGCACCGGCTATTCCAGCCTGTCCTACCTGAAGCGATTCCCGATCGATACCTTGAAGATCGACCGCTCCTTCACCACCGGCATTCCGGTCGACACCAACGACTGCGCCATTGCCAGCACCATCATCAGCATTGCCCAGCAACTGAAGCACAAGGTGATTGCCGAGGGTGTGGAAACGCCGGAACAACTGGCCTTCCTCAAGGATTCCGGCTGCGACGAAGTACAGGGCTACCTGTTCTCGCGCCCCCTGCCGGCCGAGGAGTTCGAAGAGGCCCTGGTGCAGAACTGGGCGCCGCCAGAACGTATCGCCGCGGCAGGCTGACCATGTTGCGCGCCGCCCTCCTGGCCATGCTGGTTTCCTGCTCCGCGCAGGCTGCAGAGCCGGCGCGCATCAGGTTCGGCCTGCAGGACGACATTGCCCCCTTTGTCATGCCCGACCGCCACAGCGGCCTGATGGTCGATGTGCTGCGAGACGCCATGGCAACGCAAGGCATCGCAGCGGATTTCCTCTACCTGCCGCAGAAGCGAACCGAGGAAGCCCTGCGCAAGGGCGTAGTCGACGTAACGACCAGTGCCAAGCCAGGGATGACGCTGCCAGGCGTGATGAGCCGCTGGCCGATAACCAGCTTCCACAACCTTGCGATCACCCGGCGCGCCAACTTGCCGCGGCTCGATTCGGTCGCCGACCTGTCGCACTACCGCGTGACCGCCTTCAATGGCGCCAGCCGCATGCTAGGCCAGGCCTACCGCGACGCAGTGCAGGGCAATGCTCGCTACTCAGAACCCTTGACGCTGCAATCACCGCTGCTGGTGCTGAAGCAGGTGGACGTAGTGATCTCGCAGAAGGATATTTTCAACTTCTACCTGGACCGGCAGTCCTACCTGCGCGATGGCGATTTCGACCTGGTGTATCACGACATCCTCGGCAAGCCGAATGAATATTGGTTTGCCTTCCGAACGGTCGAAATGCGTGAAAGCTTCGAGCGCGGCATCGCGGCCCTGTACAAATCCGGCGACATCGACCGTATCTTCAATCGCTATAACAAAGCTTACGGCACCTCGCGTGATTTCTTCCGCCCATTGGACTGCCGCTTCGCTGCCATCAAGCCCCAGGACTGCTAGCTTATCGCGGCAGGAAGTTATTCATTGTGTCGTTCAACCTGCGCACTGCAGAACTTATCGAAAATTTAATTATTTTGCTATCCTACCGGTTTTCCAATTGAGCAACGCCAGAGGGTAGCAATTTGCTTAACCAATCGTCGCGCATATGGTCTGAACTTGAAAAACGGGAGCGCCAGGTCAGCAAGGGGCATGGCACGGGTTCGGTTTTCGACAGCATGGGACGGGCCATCAGCCCCGCGCCCCCATTCGGCATCGGCAATTTCGCAAGCCAGAGCTCACGCGTCGAGCGCGTCCAGCGCGCGCTGGAGCAGTCGGGTGACATGGCCAGAAGGATCATTGTCCAGCAACTGTCGGGCATCGACCTTTCGTCCATCTGGCACATTCTCATCGAAGTCTGTAAAGACATGGCCCTGTACTATGGCGGCTCGGTTGTCGCCGGCGCCACGGTCGGCGCTGTCGGCGGCGCGTTCTTTGGTGGAGTCGGAGCTTTGCCGGGTGCTGCAGCCGGCGCGGCGGTGGGCTCACAAGTCGGCGCCTGGGTGATGGCGCTCTTGGGACTGAAATCGCTGATTGAAGGCATGGTGACGGCAATTCCCGAAGCCATGGAGCACTATGAACGTGGTTTCCGTGAAGCCTGGGGGCCGCCGCCGCGGAATGAGCGAACCTGCAGTTACGCGCTAGCCGGGACGGAACAAGGAAACGTACGCCACGCAGCCTTTGAGTTCGCCAACGGCCACGTGATCATGATCATGGCCATCCTGATGGCGCTGCTGGCCTACTTCTCGCGGGGAAAAGGCAACAAAGCCCTGGCGTTGAAAGAAGTCCGTGAGAGCCCGCGCCTGGGACCAAAAGTGGCGCGCTGGATCGAGGAAAATGAAGAGAAGTTGAGCCGGCATCCGGCCTTACAATCACGCCGCAAAAATGCAGCGAGCGCGCTGGAGGAGCCTGCACCTGCGCCGCCGAAACGAAAACGTCCAACTGAGGAGCCAGAACCACGGCGCCCGGTAGGTATGCCTCAAAAGAAGGTTCCGTGTTTCAAGCCGAATGACCTGCCGCAAGGAAGCCTTCCCGAATTTGACCGCCAACTGGCGGGGCAGGAAGCGGGTTTGAACGCAATGACTGTCGAGGAATACATGGAAGGCCGCAAGGCGTTCACTGCAAAAGATGCAATTCGTGATCCCAAAGTGGCGAAACAGGCTCGTGAGGGGTACGAAAGGAGAATTGTGGAAGCACTTACCATCCAATTCCGCAAAATTGGATTGTCGGTAGGCGATGCTGAAACTAAGGCCATGCAAGAAGCAGCAACTAGAATGAAGGCGTTGGCAGCCTTACATAACCCCGACATGGTCGTAGCTGGACGGGATGTTATCAGCGATTTCGGTGATCGCAATATTAACTCGCGCATCGGTTCTCAATGGCGAAGCCGAGTTGGAACACTTGATGACGCAGCAAAAGAAGTGCCAATCTCGCAACGCACCGTTGCCAAAATGAATGTAAAGCTCGAACGATGCAAATAAGGGAATAAATTATGGATGAAGACTTTGAGTACTTCCTTGAGAAAATGGGGCCGGTGATGAATAAGCGCCATGTTCCACCATCAAGCATTGCTCGCTTTCGAGGAAAACTCCCTGATCAATTGCTGGCGTATTGGGAAGAACATGGCTGGTGTGGTTATGCAGAGGGTTTATTCTGGACCGTCGATCCGCAAGAGTACGAGCCTGTTCTCGAGGCATGGATCGGTGAAACGCCCCTCATGGAAAGGGATGCGTATCACGTCATTGCGCGGAGCGCCTTCGGTGAGCTCTACTTCTGGGGCGAACAAACGGGCAACACGCTGACGTTATTTGCGCCAGGGTCGTACTGCTTTCCTACCGAACCAGCTTTTCAGGAGCATGAGCTAGAGTTTGGTATGCGAGTTTTTTTCGGCATGCGGAAACGAAAGGACAACGACTTTGCTGAAATGTTCTCGCCAGCGTTGAAGAAATTAGGCCAGTTGAAGCACGATGAAATGTATGGTTTCGTTCCTGCGCTGGCGCTCGGAGGCCCATCGGAACTGCCGCATCTTCAAAAAGTAAAAGCCGTCGAGCACTTGGTTCTTCTTGCTCAACTCGCCCCATTGGAAGTGATGAGATCGCCTACGCTTACTGATTTCTAAAGTGATGGACGAATACTTCGAGTTCTTCTTGAAAAAAATGGGGCCTGCCATGCACAAGCGTTGCGTCCCAGCGCTGAGCATCGAACGCTTTCGAGGAAAACTCCCTGAACAATTGTTGGCATATTGGGAGGACCATGGATGGTGTGGTTACGCGGATGGTCTCTTCTGGACCGTAGATCCTCAAGAGTACGAGCCCGTACTGGAAGCCTGGATTGGTGACAGCCCATTCATGGAAAAGGACGCTTATCACATTATTGCGCGTGGCGCTTTTGGTGAGCTGTATTTTTGGGGCGAACGTACTTGCGACTCATTGAAAGTCTTTGCGCCGGGCTCCTATTGTTTTCCTCGTGAATCGGCATTCCAGCACGGAGATATGGAACGCGGCATGCGCGTCTTCTTCAGCAAGCGAGATCGTGAAGAAAATGATTTTGCTGACTTATTTGTGCCGGCCTCAGAAAAACTCGGGCCGCTAAAACACGATGAAATGTATGGTTTCGTCCCCGCATTAGCGCTGGGTGGCCCGTCGGAATTGTCGCATCTCCAAAAGGTTAAGGCTGTCGAGCACTTGGTGCTGCTGGCCCAACTCGCGCCATTGGAAGTAATGACCCCACCTTAGCTGATTGCGGGCACAGCGACCGAACAATAAAGTGATGGATGACGACTTTGAATTTTTCCTGGCACAGATGGGACCGGCGATTGAGCGGCGGCGTGTCTCAACAGCGAGCATGGCACGCTTCCGAGGAAAGCTCCCCGAGCAGCTATTGGCCTATTGGGAACAGCATGGCTGGTGTGGATACGCCGACGGATTGTTCTGGACCGTCGACCCCCAAGAGTATGAGCCGGTGTTGGAAGCATGGATCGGCGACACGCCATTTATGGAGAAGGACGCGTATCACATCATCGCGCGCAGTGCGTTTGGGAAGCTGTATTTTTGGGGAGAACGTACCGGAGACTCTCTGAAAGTGATAGCGCCTGGAGCGTATTGTTTCCCTCGTCAATCGCGCTTTCAGAATGGCAGACTCGAACTTGGCCTTCGCATGTTTTTCAGCAAACGGGATCGCGAAGAAAATGATATGGAGGGCCTTTTCTCTCCAGCGAGGGAGAAGCTAGGACAATTGAAGCATGATGAGATGTACGGCTTCGTTCCTGCACTGGCGCTGGGCGGCCCATCGGAACTGTCGCGTCTTCAAAAGGTGAAAGCCGTCGAGCACTTGGTCTTACTAGCCCAACTTGCGCCATTAGAAGTAATGACCCCGCCCTAATTGATTGTTGATGCAATGGACGAACATTTCGAATTATTTCTGGAGGAGATGGGGCCGGCGATTGATAAGCGGCCCGTTCCGCCATCGAGCATTGAACGATTCCGCGGTAAGCTCCCCAGCCAGTTGTTGGCTTACTGGGAGGAGCACGGCTGGTGCGGTTATGCAGACGGGCTTTTCTGGACGGTCGATCCCCAAGAGTATGAGCCTGTGCTGGACGCATGGATTGGCGATACCGAGTTCATCGAGAGGGATGCTTATCACATCATTGCGCGAAGCGCCTTCGGTGGGTTGTACTTCTGGGGCGAACGTACCTGCGACTCGCTAACTGTGTTCGCTCCGGGCACTTACTGCTTTCCTCACGAATCAATTTTCCAGAACGGGGATATAAACCTCGGCCTTCGCACGTTCTTCGGCGTGCGTGATCGCAATGAGAACGATTTTGATGACATGTTCTCCGGCGCCCGAAAAAAACTGGGTCAATTGAAGCACGATGAAATGTATGGATTCGTTCCGGCATTGGCGCTCGGCGGTCCTGCACCCTTGTCACACCTCAAGAAGGTTAAAGCGGTTGAGCATTTGGTGTTCCTCGCACAGCTCGCCCCATTGGAAGTGATGACGCCGCATTCGCTTGCTGATTTCTAAAATGACGGACGAACATTTCGAGTTCTTTCTTGAAAAAATGGGACCGGCAGTGCACAAGCGTTGCGTCCCAGCGCAGAGTGTCGAACGCTTTCGAGGAAAACTCCCTGATCAATTGCTGGCGTATTGGGAAGAGCATGGCTGGTGTGGCTATGCTGACGGCTTGTTCTGGACCGTCGATCCGTCTGAGTATCAACCGGTCCTGGAGGCGTGGATCGCCGGTACAGGCTTCATGGCGCAGGATGCGTATCACATCATCGCGCGGAGTGCATTTGGTGAGCTGTACTTTTGGGGCGAGCGTACTGGCGAGTCCCTCCGGTTGTTTGCGCCCGGTTCTTATTGCCTTCCCGTTGATCCGGTCTTTGAAGAGGATGAGCTGGAGCTCGGTGTGCGTGCGTTCTTCAGCGTGCGAGATCGCGAGGAGAATGACTTCGCGGGCATGTTTCTCCACGCATTGGAAAAGTTGGGGCATTTGAACCACGATGAAATGTATGGTTTCTCGCCAGCGTTGGCGCTGGGAGGGGCTTCGATGTTGAAGAATCTAAGGAAGGTAAAGGCTGTCGAGCACTTGGTATTACTTGCGCAGCTCGCCCCTTTGAGGCTGATTTCGTGAATGAAGACTTCGAGTACTTCCTTGAAAATATGGGGCCGGCGATAAGCAAACGCCGTGCTCCGCCATCAAGCCTCGCACGCTTCCAGGGAAAGCTCCCTGACCAGCTTTTGGCTTTCTGGGACGAGCATGGCTGGTGTGGTTATGCCGATGGCTTATTCTGGACCGTCGATCCTCAAGAGTACGAGCCGGTGTTGGAGGCATGGATCGGCGACACGCCGTTTATGGAAAGGGATGCGTATCACGTCATCGCTCGAAGCGCTTTCGGGAAGTTGTATTTATGGGGGGAGCAAACCGGAGACTCCTTAAAAGTGATGGCGCCTGGAGCTTATGGTTTTTCACGTGAATCGATTTTCCAGGGTAATAGGTTGGAGTTTGCGCTGCGTTTGTTTTTCAGTAATCGAGACCGCGAAGAGAACGATTTTGCAGACCTGTTTTCCCCTGCCTTGCGTAGGCTCGGTCAACTGAAACATGATGAGATGTACGGGTTTGTTCCGGCATTGGCGCTCGGCGGGGACCTGTCAGGAATTTTGTGTGCCGGGGTCGCGGTTTAGTTAATTGATCGCGTTGGTAAAACGTTCCCCAAACAGGATGGCAAACTGGTTGGCGGCCATCTTCCAAGTCCGCTGCGGCATCTTCCAATCTTTTTCAATATTGCGCAAGGCCAGGTACAGTAATTTCGTCGCTGCCTCGTCGCTCGGGAAGTGTCCGCGGTTCTTGACGATCTTCCGCAAACGCATGTGTAGGCTCTCAATGGCGTTCGTTGTGTAGATGATCGAGCGTACTTCCGGCGGGTATGCGAAGAACGGAATCACTTGCTCCCACTGGCGCCGCCACATGGCGACCACGGTGGGGAAACGCTGGCCCCAAGGGCCCTGTGCAAAGGCATCTAGCGCCGCTGCGGCTGCATCAGCGTTGGCAGCCTGGTAGATTGGCTTAAGCGCTGCTGCGAGCTCCTTACGATCCTTCCACGACGCCAGCGTCATCGAGTTGCGGATCAGGTGCACGATGCAGGTCTGGATATGTGCTTGCGGGAACACCGCTTCAATCGCTTCGGGGAAGCCGCGCAGGCCATCAACGACGGCGATCAGGATATCCTCCAGGCCACGGTTGCGCAGTTCGTTAAAGACCTTCAGCCAGAACTTGGCGCCTTCAGTTTGCTCAATCCACAGGCCCAGGACTTCTTTGCGACCATCGGCGCGAATGCCCAGCGCCAGGTACACTGCCTTGTTCTTGACGGTACCCTCGTCGCGGATCTTCAGGCGCAGCGCATCGAAATAGACAATTGGGTACATCGCTTCCAGCGGGCGCTGCTGCCATTGCGTCACTTCCTCCATCACTTCGCTGGTGATCGTGGAGATCAGGTCTGGCGACACCTCGGTGCCGTACAACTCCAGCAAATGGGCCTGGATTTCGCGTACCGTCATGCCACGGGCATACATGCCGATCACATGGTCATCAAAGCCCGGCATACGGCGCTGATGCTTGGCTACCAGCTTGGGTTCAAAGCTGGAAAGGCGGTCGCGCGGGATCTCCAGTTCCAGCTCGCCGCCCGGTGCCAGCACGGTCTTGCGGCTCTTACCATTGCGGTGATTTTTGGCGTCGCCTTCGGTGGCGAGATGGTGGGTCAGTTCGGCCGTCAGCATGCGCTCGGCGAGCATCTTCTTCAACTGGCCGGCAAGGCCCGATTCGCCGAGAATCGACTCGGCATCCTTGTTCTCCACCTGGGCCAGCAACTGGTCAATCAGTTCAACGGGAAACGGGTACTGCTTCTTGGTTTTTGGCTTCTTCGTGGTCATTACGTCGGTCATGGACAATCCCTTTCGGTATTATTTCATGACCCCGGTCTCACACTAAATTTCTGACAGGCTCCTCGGCGGTTCCTCGGCCTTGACACACCTCAAGAAGGTCAGGGCTGTTGAGCACTTGGTGCTGCTCGCGCAGCTAGCGCCCTTGCAAATCATGAACCCCGCAAATTGATCCAGTTTCCGCATTATCGGAATCCGATTTGGTGATTTTCGTAATTGCCGGGTAATCCTGTGCATTGGAGAATGCGCTTCCGATACTCTCCGGGAGACGACGCATGGGGTCTTTACTTAACGCTGGCCCGATTGGTGCAGGGATGGCGGCAATCATCATATGCGTGGGCGCGGTTGCTGCGCCCCAGGCACCTGGCTATGTGTGGGACAGCGTGGCAATTGGCGGCGGTGGATTTGTGTCCGCCGTCATTCCGAGCCGTAGCGAGGCTGGCGTTGTGTATGCCCGAACGGACGTCGGCGGCGCCTACCGCTGGGACAAGGGTGCTGGGCGCTGGATGCCGCTGCTGGACTGGCTGGGCGATGCAGATACTGGCCTGTTAGGCATCGATTCCCTGGCCGTTGACCCACACAATGCCGGCAAAGTCTACCTCCTGGCCGGCATCGGCTACTTGCAGAATGGCCGCACGGCGATCCTGCGTTCCAGCGATTACGGCAAGACCTGGGCCGTAACGGAGACCACTGGCCAGTTTAAAACGCATGGCAATGGCATGGGGCGCAATAACGGGGAGCGGCTGGCTGTCGATCCCGGCAACGGCAACGTGCTCTATGTCGGCACACGCTGGAATGGCCTGTTCAAGAGTACAGATGCCGGCGCTAGCTGGCGCCATATGGCGAGCCTGGATGTCAAATCTACTCCGAACGGTGCGGGCATCAGCTTTGTACTGCCGGACCCGGCCAGCGTGAAGGACGGCGCGGTGCGGCGCCTGTATGTTGGCGTATCGCGCTACGGCTCCGTCGGCCCGAACTTCTATCGCAGCGACGACGGCGGCGCAACCTTCACGCCAGTGCAGGGCGCTCCCGCCGCGCTGATGCCGCAACGGGCGGCACTCGATGGCGCAGCAGGCAAGCTTTACATCACGTTCGCGAACGGTGCTGGCCCGCATCCGAACGACAGGCAACCCGAGCCCATGGACCGCGGACAGGTCTGGCAATACGCCATCGCAACCGGCGCATGGAAGGACGTGACGCCAGCCGGTTTCACGGCGCCTTTCAGCGGTATCAGCGTCGATGCGAAGAACCCGCGCCGGCTCGCCGTATCCACCATCAGTACTTACCTGCCGCAGGGCGACGCCAAAGGGGACCGCCTGTTCGTCTCGAACGACGCCGGCAACAGCTGGACCGACCTCATTGCTCGTGGCTTTGAAAAGGACCTGCAAGGCGCGTCCTGGATGGCCGGGCATGGCATCCATTGGGCCAGCACGTTCGAATTCGATCCTTACGATTCAAAGGCAGCCTGGGTTACCTCCGGCAATGGCGTTTTCCGTACCGCCGATATCGATGCAAGGCCGGCGCGCTGGTCCTTCCATGTGCGGGGACTGGAGGAAACGGTTCCCCTGAATGCCATCAGCGTTCCGGGTGGGCCGCTGGTATCGGCACTGGGCGATATCGACGGCTTCCTACACGCGAATCCCGCCCGCTATTCGCCGATCCATATGCCGCAGATGGGCACGACGTTTGGCCTCGCCGTGGCCAGTGCCAGGCCTGGCGTGATGGCCCGAGTCGGCAAGGCGATGTACCTCACCACGGATGGCGGCTCACACTGGACGCAAACACGCTCGTTGAAGGGCGAGCAGGGCCAACTCGCCCTGTCGTCCGATGGTGCCGTCATGCTGCACGCTCCGCGCGGCAGCCGGGAGGTTTATCGCAGCAGCGATTCAGGGACTAGCTGGAGCGTCGTGCGCGGCCTGGCTGGCGCCAACCTGCGCCCGGTTGCCGATTCGGTTGCGTCGGGACTGTTTTATGCCTACGACAACGGGGTGATGCAGGTCAGTACCGACAGCGGCGTTTCATTTGCACCGCGTGCGCGGCTGGCTGCAGGCGGTTCGCGTGTGATCAGGGCTGCACCGGGCAGGGAAGGGGATATCTGGGTTCCGCTATACGGTGGCGGACTGGCGCGCTCCACGGATGCAGGTGCCAGCTTCGCGCCCTTGGCCGGCGTTACCTATTGCGCAGCCGTCGGCTTTGGCAAGGCTGCGCCGGGCGCCGATTATCCGGCGGTCTACATCTGGGGCAGTGTCGGCGGAGTGCGGGGCATCCACCGCTCGCTGGACGGCGGCACGACCTGGCAGCGCATCAACGACGACGCAAACCAGTTCGGCGGACCTGGCGATGGCCAATTCATCGTCGGCGACATGAACCGCTTCGGCGTGGTCTACATGAGCACTGCCGGACGCGGAATCATTTACGGCCTGCCAGCCGCGGGCAAGGGGGACCCGGTGTTGTAGCAAGTAGACACATGCGAGTAGGTCTATGGTTCGGAAATCCGGGCAATTGTTTGAAAACGTTTTCAGCTTTGGTGAATTTCATAATTGCGAACGCAAAAATAGCAAAGCAAACTCCAATCACTCAGTGGAAAACCACGAGATAGATAACTAAAAAAGGAGACTACAGCGTGAATCAGACTCACCTCAGGAAGACCGCTATTGCCCTCGCCGCGGCCCAGTTTGCACTGCTCACCGCCAGCACCGCGATGGCCCAGGTGGCGGGCGATGCGGCCCAGCCTTCGTCAGTCGTGGTGGTGACCGGCCAGCGGGCGGCACTGCAATCGGCACAGAACATCAAACGCAATTCAGACGAAATCGTCGACTCCATCGTCGCCGAAGACATTGGCAAGCTGCCGGACCGTTCCATCACCGAAGTGCTGCAGCGCGTAGTCGGCGTGGCGATCGACCGCACCATGGCGAAGGGCGACCCGGAACACTATTCGGTGGAAGGCTCCGGCGTGACTGTGCGCGGCCTGACCTATGTGCGTTCCGAGCTGAATGGGCGCGATTCCTTCTCCGCAAACGGCGGCCGTTCGCTGAATTTCGAAGACGTGCCCCCAGAACTGATGGCCGGTGTCGACGTGTACAAGAACCCGTCGGCAGAACAGATCGAAGGCTCGATCGGCGGCCTGGTCAACCTGCGCACCGCGCTACCCTTCGATTACAAAGGCTCCAAGGTCTCCCTGAGCGCCGACTACACGTACAATGAGCTGGGCGGCAAGAAGAAGCCGGGCGGCTCGATCCTGGCATCGGATCGCTGGAAAACGCCGATAGGAGAGTTTGGCGCGCTGGTCGACCTGGCATACTCGGAAAGCGCCACCCGCACCGACGCCTTCCAGGTCGAGCCTTATTATCCGCGCACCGACGTCGTCAACGGCAAGACGGTGTGGGTGCCGAAGGGCGCGCAGTGGCGCACCCTGGAATTCGACCGCAAGCGCGAGGGCTATTACGGCGCACTGCAATGGCAGAAGGATTCCACGCTGAAGTCGCACCTGACCTATTTCAAGTCCAAGTACCAGATGCAATGGGATGAGCGCGCGATCTTCTCACAGGCCAGCCCGTACAACATCCGCGTCAGCCCGGATGCCACCTACGGCCCTAACGGCAACCTGCTGACGGGTACCTTGACCGATCCGGCCGATGGCGGCATCAATTTTGGCGGCGACACCCGTACCGCCAACCGCAAGTCCGACACCACCGATATTGGCTGGAACGTCACATGGCGCCCGGCCAGCCGCTGGACCGTGAAGTCCGACCTGCAGTACATCAAGGCCAAGACCCGCAGCCTCGACTCCACCGTGGCGACCGGGATCCAGATGGCCAAGGAACAGGTCGACCTGAGCGGCGACGTCCCGCGCCTGATCTTCGACCAGTCCGACCTGGCTCACCTGGCCGACCCCAGGAATTACTACTGGGCCTTCACCATGGAGCACATGGATCGCTCCAAAGCCACCGGCAAGTCGTGGAAGGGCGATGCCATTTACGACTTCGAAGACCATCCCTTCCTGAAGGACATCCGCTTCGGCGTCCGCCTGTCCAACAAGGACTCGGTGACGATGAACTCCAACCCGAGCTACAACTGGTCGCCGATCACCCAGACTTGGCAACTTGGTGGAGACATCAAGCAGCTTGCTTACTTGGGCGACCCACGGTTCAGCGGCAATACCGAGGTGCATGCCTTCAATAACTTCTTCAACGAGAACATGCAGGTGCCATCGCTGGTGTTCCCGGCGGTCTCGCTGGCGAATGGTTATCCGGACAGCTATGCAGCGCTGCACAAATACCACGACATCCTGTGTACCGAAGCGCATAACGGCGACTCTTCCAGCTGCACCCCGTGGAAGGCCGCCACGTTCGGCACCGATCCGGCCGGCACCAACGTGCAGTCGGAAAAGACCAAGGCCTTCTATACCCAGGTGCGCTTCGGCTTCGATGAACTGAAGTACCCGATCGACGGCAACCTTGGCGTGCGCTATGTGAAGACCGACATGACCGCCCAGGGCTACGTCACCTTCAAGCCTGACTACACCATCCCAGCCGGTAACGTTGTGACTGGCCTGCCGTTTGCCCTGATCCCGGCCTACCAGGCAGCCCAGGACTTCGACAACAGCTACCACAACGTGCTACCTAGCCTGAACCTGCGCATGAAGGCCAGCGACAAGCTGCAATTCCGCTTCGGCTTTGCAGGTGCGATGTCGCGGCCGGACTTTGACCAGTTGCAGGCCTACACTTCGCTGTCGCAGAAGCTCGACATCACCAACAACGACGGCGTCACCACCATCAACAGCGTCAACCAGTCGGGCGAGGCCAAAGGCAACCCGCAACTGAAGCCGATCACCTCCAGGCAGACCGACCTGACAGCCGAATGGTACTTCTCGCCCGTGGGTTCGTTCACGGTGGCCGTGTTCAACAAGCAGCTCAAGGACGTGATCCTCAAGCAGTCCCTGGTCTACCAGATCCCTGACGTATCGGGCAACCTGCAGAACTTTGTCGTGACCGGTCCGGTGAACGGCGCCAAGGGCCACGCGCGCGGCATCGAACTGGCTTACCAGCAGTACTTCGACAAGCTGCCGGGCTGGATGTCCGGCATCGGCATGCAGGCCAACTACACCTACGTGGACAGCAAGCAGAAGCTGTACACCCCGGTGTTCTCGCCGTACTGCAGCGGCAGCAGCCAGGCCGCTGGCCTGAACACCAGCATGAATGGTTGCGACACCAACGGCCAGACCTTCAACGATTTGCCGCTGCCACTGCTGTCGAAGAATGCCTACAACATCGCACTGCTGTACGACAAAGGCCCATGGTCGGCCCGCGTGGCCTACAGCTGGCGTTCCAAGAACCTGCAGGCGATCGACGTGAACGGCACCAACGGCGGCGACGCCACCGACACCAATCCGGCCAGCCCGACTTTCGGCCAGCACGTGCTGCACTGGGCGCTTCCGACCTGGGCCGATTCCTTCGGCCAGCTGGATGCCTCGGTGTTCTACCAGATCAACGACAAGGCAACCATTGGCATTGAAGGCACCAACCTGACCGATGCCAAGTACCGCCAGTTGATGCAGCAGCACACCGGCATGATGGGGCGCGCATGGTTCGTTTCGGGCCCGCGCTACGCCGTCAAGCTGCGTTATTCGTTCTAATCACAGGAGAGAGAATGCGTTTTAAACCGATGCGAGCCGCGCTGTTGTGTGCCCTGGCGGCGGCCGGCAGTGCAGGCGCCGGCACCTTCGAACAAACAGCCCATGGCCTGGTGGTCAAACCGGACCGCGGCGCTGCGAAGGAAGTCCGCCTGGAGCTCATGGACGACAACATCATCCATGTGCTGAAACTGGACCAGGGCGGCAAGGCGCTGACGCCATCGCTGATGACGGTCGCCAAGCCATGCAGCTGCAGTTTCACTGTCCAGCGCAAGGGCGACACGGTAACCCTCCAGGCTAACAAGATTGCTGCTGCCGTGTCACTGGCGACCGGCAGCGTGCAATTTTCGGACGCGGGAGGCAAGCCGTTCCTGAGCCAGGCATCGGAATCCATTGAACCGATTGAAGTCGGCGGCAAGCCTTTCGTGGCGATCAAGCAGGGCTTCAACTACGGGACGAAAGACGCTTTCTACGGCCTGGGCCAGCACCAGAATGCCCAGATGAACCTGAACGGCGAAGACGTACTGCTGGCCCAGCACAATATGATCGCCTCCGTGCCCTTCGTGGTCTCGGACAAGAACTACGGCGTCCTGTGGGATAACAACGCCATCTCGCGCTTCGGCGACCCGCGTCCGTACGGCCCGCTGAAGCGCGACCTTAAACTGGTCGATGCCGAAGGCCAGGCGGGCGGACTGACCGCGCGCTACTACGTCGACGGCAAGCTGGCGCTGACTCGCCAGGAATCAGATATCGCTTATCAGTACCTGAAGGACGTTGCGGAAAACTGGCCGAAAGAACTCGGCCCAGTGAAAAACCTGAAAGATGTCAAGGTGGTATGGGAGGGCACGCTGTCCAGCGACAAGCCGGGCGTGCACAAGATGCAGCTGTACGCGTCCGATTACGCCACGCTGACCATCGATGGCAAGCAGGTGATGGATGTGTGGCGTCAGGGCTGGAATCCGTGGTACCACAACTTCGAACTCAAGTTCGCCAAAGACAAGCCGGTCAAGCTGAAGCTGGAATGGAAGCCATCCGGCGGCATGGTGGCCATGACGCACAGCGACCCCATGCCGGATCGCGAGCGCCATTCGCTGACGCTGTCCTCGGAAATCGCACAAGGCATCGACTACTACGTGATCCGCGGCACGAATATGGATTCCGTGATCGGCGGCTATCGCCAGTTGACCGGCCAGGCGCCCATGATGCCGAAATGGGCTTATGGCTTCTGGCAATCGCGCCAGCGCTACGAAACCCAACAGCAGCTGCTCGACACCCTGCACGAATACCGCAGGCGCCAATGGCCGCTGGATAATATCGTGCAGGACTGGTTCTACTGGCCGGAAAACGCCTGGGGCTCGCACGACTTCGATAAGACCCGCTTCCCGGACCCGAAAGGCATGGTGGACGAAGTGCACCGCCAGCATGCGCGCATCATGATCTCCATCTGGGGCAAGTACTACGACACGACCGACAACTACAAGGAGTTCGCGTCCAAAGGCCATATGTGGACGAAGAACGTTGAGGACGGAGCGCTGGACTGGGTTGGTCCTGGCTATAAGAACAGTCACTACAGCCCCTATGCGCAAGAGGCGCGCGACATCTACTACCGCCAAATGAAGCACAAGCTGGTGGACCTGGGCTTTGACGCGTGGTGGATGGATAATACCGAGCCGGACGTGCTGTCCAACACGCGCCCCGATGATTTCAAGAAGCTGATCGGCCCGACCATTTACGGCCCGGGCGAGGTCACCTTCAATCCGTATAGCCTGGTGCATACCCAAGGCATGTATGAAGGCCTGAAGCGCGACCAGCCCGACAAGCGCCAGTTCATCTTGTCGCGTTCCGGTTTTGCCGGCATCCAGCGCAATGCCACGGCCGTGTGGAGCGGGGACGTGGCCAGCCGCTGGAATAACCTGTACGACCAGATTGCCTCGGGCGTGAACATGTCGATGTCAGGCATCCCGAACTGGACGCACGACATCGGCGGCTACGCCCAGGAGAACCGATACCAGTACGGCGACGTGGGTTCGGCGCAGGAGAATCGCGGGACCGGCGGCGGCAAGATCGATCCCGCCGACCTGAAGGAATGGCAAGAGCTGAACCTGCGCTGGTTCCAGTTCGGAGCCTTCTCGCCGCTATTCCGTTCGCACGGCGAAGTGGTCAAGCGCGAGATCTACAATATCGCGCCGGAAGGCTCGGAGATGCGCGACTCGATGGTGTCGTACCTGAAACTGCGCTACCGCCTGATGCCCTATATCTACGCGACCGCGTCGGACACCTATCACAAGTCCGGCACCATCATGCGCGGCATGGTCATGGATTTTCCGCATGACGAGCGTGTGAAGGACATCAAGGACCAATACCTGTTTGGCCACGACTTCCTGGTCGCCCCGGTGACCAGCTACGGCGCCCGTGAACGCAGTGTCTATCTACCCAAGGGGGCGTCGTGGTATGACTTCGACACCGGGGCAGTGCATCAAGGCGGCTCGACCATCACAGCGGCCGCGCCGGCCTCGCGCATCCCGCTGTTCGTGAAAGCTGGCGCGATCGTTCCTACGGTGCCGGTGCAGCAGTATGTGGACCAGCAACCGGATGCGCCGGTTACCTTGAAGGTCTACACGGGGGCCGACGGGGACTTTTCGCTGTACGAAGACGATGGCGTCAGCAACGGCTATACGCGCGGCGAATACAGCCGCATTCCGCTACGTTACGACGCGAAGACCGGTGTCGTAACGATCGGTAAGCGGGAAGGGCAGTATCCAGGCATGGTGGCGGCGCGCAAGTTCAAGGTTCACTTCATCAAGCCGGGCACCTCGACCTCCGGTAGCCTCGATGTTGCCGACAAAGAGGTCACTTACGACGGAAAGGAAGTCGCAATCAAGCCATGATGAGCGCGCGGCCCTGCTTTTAGGGATTCCCCGGCTTTAATTGGGATTTGGGCCGCGCTACCGAATACATCTCCCAAGTGATCTTCTCCAGCAGGGCGAGTTTGTTCTCGCCCTCTTTGTAGAGGTCAAAATGCGTTTTGCCGGAGACGAAGCGGAAGTCCGATTTTGCGTTCAGGCCTTCCATCACCGCTTGCAGGCGACGGGCCGAACCATCCAGGTAGAAAGTGTCGGCGGTACCCACGATCAGGTGAATCTTTCCATCGAGGTCGGCCTTCAGTGCAGGCCAATCGCGCTTCATGCGGTGGGCAATGTCGAAATTCTCCCGCCAATAAGCGACTACGGCGGGATCGACGTTGCCCGTGTCGCGGTCGAACATGGGCTGCGGCGCTCCGGCATGGCCGCGCGGCGAGAACACCCATTCCATTGAGGCGAGTTGGCCGCCATAGCTGCCCAGCACGCGTTCCAGCTTGGCGAACTGCTCAAACGTGCCAAGGACCTTGTCGTGGTCACGCACCAGCGGATAGGCGCTGCCATCGGTCTTGCGGAAGACATTGGCCTGCGGTGCGTACAAGTCTACACCGGTGAAATCGTGGAAGTCCGACGGGTCCGGCGACGTGGACCAGGTTCCGCCGAACAGTTTTGGATAGCGCGTCTGCAGCCAGAGGGTTGCCCAGCCACCCGACGAGTGGCCGTTCAGAAGGCGTCCATTGGCGTTGGCATCCATGCGGTAGTTTGACTCCAGCTGAGGAATCAGCTCGGACGTCAGCGCCTGGCCCCAAGGGCCATTATTCACAGAGTCTGCAAATTCGTGCGTGCCGGTGGGGCTCGATTCATCCAGCAGCACCCAGATCATGGGCGGCGTTTTCCCGCTTGCCATGCCTTTAAAGATGTCCGCCATGATCGGCACCAGGTAGGCGGCATTGCCGCCAAAGCCGTGGGTGAAATAAACCGTAGGATAGGTCTCCTTCGCTTTCATGTCATAGCCAGGCGGGGTCAGGACCCAGCCATCCATTTTGACAGGGCGGCCCCAGAAAGCGCTCAGGGCAGGGCTGGTGAACGCGATAGGCTGGGCGTGCGGACGGGCTGCATCCAGCGCCGCGCGCTCCTCGGCGGAAGCGGACTCCCGCGTCCACGGATCGGTTGCGGGCAGGGCTCGGGCCAAGTGGATCGTGGGTGCTTCCTTGGTTGGCAGGTGCACCTTGACGACGTCGCTGACCAGATCGCCCGCGCCACGCCCTGTGTAGTTGTAGCTGTGATCCACGTCAAGCACCGCCTGAACGTAATAGTCGCCGGGAGGCAATTGCGAGTATGGATGCGGGAAAGCGATGTCGTCTCCGTCAATGCCTACGTTTTCTCCTGGGTGGAGGCGGCCAACTTCCCGCGCCGTGACAGCAGTTTCAGTTGCAGCAAAGGGATCGGCATCTACTACCGTCACTGCATTGGACTTTTGCTTGGACTTCTCCAGCGCGTTCGCTTCGGCGGATTTGGCCTCTCTCGCAAACACCAGCAGCCGACCTTGGGTGGCAGGGCTGGCGGCGGCATCCAGTTGGACCTTGATGAACTGCCGGTCTGGCGTGGCGGCGGCCTGCACGTTTGCTGCGCTGGCCAGCATCAGAAGGAGGGAGAGTGTCGAAATCTTCAAGCAGCTATGCATGGCGGCCTTTCAAAGAAATGGAAACACGAGAGTATCAGGATCAGCGGGAAACGCAACGAAGCCATAATTTCGTAGAACGATGCCGCTCCATCTTCCGCATCAACAAACAATGTGATTCCGCCGACATTTTGTGATGCGCGCCAGACGCGCTCCCCGCTGCATGGCGGCAGACTGAAGCCACCCCGTTGGTGGCAAATCGGGCTTGCTCTGTTTCGCAAGCCTTTCTTGAAGCAGGGTGCGATGGTGTTCTTAAGCCTTGCCGTAGGCTTTATGCGGGTGCTGTGCGGGTGTGGGAGCTTTCTTTGCCCCACCTTTCTTTGCAGGTGCATGGGGAGTCTTCTTTGCCGCTGACTTGGCTGGTGCGTTGGCCGGAGTCGCTTCGACCGTCATGGCTTTTGCAGCCGGCATTGAATGCACCGGCGCTCGCTTAGGTGGTGCCTTTCGAGCTGTTGGTGACAGGTGACGCACTTCCACTTTTCGTGAATCTATCTGTTGAGTCGCTTCTGCCTTTGTTAATTCAGCAGGAATTGGCTCGACCACCAAGCGTAACTGCATTGCGCCAAGAACTCGGGCGATAGTTTCCATGCGTGGCTGGCTGTTCTGGCGCAACGCCTTGTACAGCGCCTCCCGGGTAATACCAGCGCTTTTGGCAATTTCAGTCATGCCGCGAGCGCGGGCAATGTCACCGATTGCGGACGCGAGAAACGCTGCATCGCCTGTTGCCAGGGCTTCGTTAATATAAACAGCGGCGGCCTCCTCGCTGGTGAGGTATTCCGCAGGGTCGAAGTCCTCCAGGCCCAGACCGTCAAGGTCGGACACAGTAATATTTTGATCGGACATACATTTCTCCTTGCTTACCTTATTGTGCTATGTGAGTGAACTTAGTGTGTGCTTAAGTGGCACTATCTTTGTACGGACTTTGATGTCGATTTTGCGCCCGGTCTCGCCGCTGCGTTCGCGGCTGCCCGTTTCTTCAATTCTTTAAACATCGTTTTTGCGTCATCAATGTCGGCTTGTTGCCCTTTTTTTGTGCCGCCTGCGAGCAGAATGATTACTTGGCCGGCGAGCTCGCCGAAGTAGACCCGATACCCAGGCCCATGGTCGACCCTAATCTCACTGACCCCTTCTCCAACCGGTGCGACGTCGCCGAGACCCCTTTCCAACTTCTCGACGTTGGACGCAACGATCGCCGCTGTCTTGACATCCTTGATGCTGGCCATCCAGTCCCGATACTTTTGCGTGCTTTTGATAGCCTTCATAGGCATCTCGTGTAATCATTCGATTACATTCATTGTAATCACTCGATTACGGCAACGCAATCGAATAATCATGCGCTGCGGGAGTATTGCGAAGTCGCGGACTTAATGAAGTGTCCCAAGTTGCGGAACGTCGTTGCCTGTAATCTGCAATTAACAAGACGCCAAAAGAAATCTCATATCTGTTGTTACGCATTCCCAACCGGCATATATTGTGTCAAATATGCAATTTCCGGAGAGGAGGGCAGATCATGACTGTAGCTGAACATCAGCGGTTGCAAAGAGCTTGACATGAAAAAGGCAGCCATTTGGCTGCCCTCAACTGGTGTGACGCTTACTGCTTAACCCCAGCCGTACCACGCATCGCGCAGTTCGCCAACTTTGACGTCGGTTAGCTTGCTCTGTTTCGCGAGCCATTCCTGGACCAGGGTGCGATGGTGTTCTTCAACCTTGCCGTAGGCTTTGTTCGAAACGACAATGCCACCGAAATCATCGTTGTAGCCGCCGCCAAAGGCGAGGCCGTTTGGCTCGATTGCTTCGTCGAGGAATTGATGGATCAACGCATTGTGTTCAGCCAAGGTCAGTTTGCCCACAATCTGTGCTTCCACGAGGAAGCCGAGTTCCTGGAACTCACCGAGGTGTTTTTTCTTGAGTTGGCGTTTGTTGTAGCGGCGGGATGCGGTCATGGTGGATCGTGGTCAAAAAAAATTGGGCTGGTGGTCATCTATTACCGCCAACCCATCAGTCAGGCTTACCTCACAATTCCAAAGTCAGCAGCCTTGATCTTCACCATGCGACCATCCGGGTGGTACCAAACCACACCTTCCATCACATTCTTGGTCAAGTAAGACTTCAGGCCATCGAAATCACGAGGGCAATCAACAAGTACATCTTTGCCGTGAGGTACCAGCAGGTGTTCAGATAACCGTTCAGGATTTGCGCCATGGCGGGTGCCGACCGTAGGACCGCAGAATTCGTACGTCCCATCAGGCAGGCCTTCTTTTACGGCCGCCATGATCCTCTTCAAGTTCTTGCCTTCCACCTTGACCCAGCCCGGCCAGTGACCGGTTTCGGGATCGGGTTGTGGTTGAGCAGGCTCAAAGCCGGCGGGAGGGGTGCGTCCTGTTTTCGCGTCGTAGCGTACAAAGATCACGCCATCTTTCAACCGCACAGCCAAGCCATCCCATTTACGGGTTGCGTAGCCGGTACCTTCGGTGACCCATTCGGATCCCGGGACGACTTCGTTTCGAACTTGACGATTTCCGTCGTAGTTACGCTGAAACAACGACTTAATCTTAATCATTTGCTGCTCCTAGGTAGTTGGTAAGGTTTCGATTCCGGCCCCATCCACACTAGGTACTTCTACTACTGCATTACTACTGCACATCAGGATCAAAGTCGCACGACCAAGTTCCAAAGCACATTGGCGGAAGCGGTGAGATTCGAACTCACGAACGGGATTAACCGTCGGCAGTTTTCAAGACTGCTGCCTTCAACCACTCGGCCACGCTTCCGGAGGGCTGGATTATACATTCCCGGAGCGGATCACGCCAAGAATCGTGCAGTTCGTCGCAAATTCCCGCGCCGGGATGCCTGCGCCGGTATAGTCGGCCCACGATTAAAACCCTGGGGGACCGAATGAAACTGCATGCCATCGCTTTTGCCACAATGACCTTGACCTTGGGTGCTGCCATGGCCGCTCCGATCGAGGTGAGCGTGGCGCCTTCAAAGCCGCTGATCGAGCAGGGCAAAGGCCAGCAATTGCTGAACATAGACTTCCTGATCAAGAATGACAGCCAGGACAAGGTCGAATTGAGCGAAGTCGAAGTATCCGTGCTAGGCGACGCCGGCAAGCTGGTGGCGCAATATCGCGTAGGCGCCAATGGCCGCAGCGTGCTGGTGGTGCCGAACCGTTTTATTGAGCCGGGCAAGTCGGAGCTGGTCTTCAATCCCCTGTATGCATTCCCTCAGGAGCTCGATTTGTCGCGCCTGCGCTATACCTTCAAGTTCGACGTAGGCGACGATACCAAATACACAGTCGAAATCCCGGTGGCGCCAACTTCCTACAAGCCGAAAGCGCAGCTGCAACTGCCCGTTGCCGGGCCGGTCCTGGTGCATGACGGACACGATTTTTACGGCCACCATCGCCGCCTGCCGTTGCTGGACCCGATGGCGCAGGCGCTGAAATGGAAGCGCAACTTCATGCGTTACAGCTATGACTTCGTGGCCACCGATGACCAGGGGCGCATGTTCAAGGGCGATGGATCGCGCAATGAGGATTGGTATGGCTGGGGCCAACCGATCCTGGCACCGGCTGGCGGGAAGGTAATCCGCGCCGTCGGCACAATCCCGGACAATGCCAAAGGCAAGGGGCCGTCGTTTGGCAAGGAGCAGTTCATCGCTGATCCGAGCATCATGTGGGGCAACCATGTGGAGATCGAACATGGCAACGGCGAAATCAGCTTGCTGGCCCATATGAAGCAGGGCAGTGTGGCGGTCAAGGCCGGTGATACCGTGAAGGCTGGCCAGAAGGTCGGCGAAATGGGCTTTTCCGGCGATGCCTTCCTGGTTCACCTGCACTATGACCTGAAAAACGCGCCGGGCTTCGATGCCGATGCGCTGCCATCGCCGTTCAATAACTTCGAACGCTTGATAGGCAAGAACTGGCTCAAGGTCAAGCAAGGCCAGGTCGATAGCGGCGATATGGTGCGCCGCCTGCCGTAAGCCTTAGCGGATGCGCCGGGTGGTTTCGCGCACCACCAGCTCCACCGGTGGGATGGTGCCTTCCACTTCCTCGCTGTTGATGAGGCCGAGCATCGATTGCACGGCCGACTGTCCGATCACGTACAGCGGCTGGCGGATGGTGGTCAGCGGCGGCGTGGTGTAGGAGGAGCCGGGCAAATCGTCGAAGCCGACCAGCGAGATGTCGTCAGGTACGCGAATGCCTTTGCGATACAGGAAAAGCCGCGCGCCGTAAGCCGTCTGGTCATTCACCGCGAAGACGGCGGTAAAGGGATGGCCGCCGTCGAACAGTCGATTCATGGCCAACAGGCCGCCGGCCTCCTGCAGGTCGCCTTCCACCACCAGCGCCGGATCGAAATCGATGTCGGCTTCTTTCAGCGCGCGTTTGTAGCCGGCCAAGCGCTCGACCGAGTCGCGGTTCTCGCCCGGCCCGGCCAGGTGGGCAATGCGGCGATGGCCCATCTCGATCAGGTGGCGTACTGCCAGCCAGGCGCCGTGTTCATTATCGAGCGCGAAGCCGATGGCGCGGTTGGTGCGCAATACGCGGCCCAGCGAGACGATAGGACGCTGGGCGGCGAAGCCCAGCACTGCTGCGTCGGTCATGCGGCCGGTCAGCAGGATGATCCCGTCCACTTTGCGCGCCAGCAGCAGGCGGATGCGCTCCGCTTCCTCGTCGGCGTTCCAGTGGCCGCTGACGATCACCGAGGCGTAGCCGGTGCCTTTCAGGCCATCGTCCACGCCGTGCAGGATCTCGTCGAAGAAGGGGGAGGCGATATCCTGCACCACGATCCCGATCGTCATCGTGCGTCCGTGCTTCAGGCTTTGCGCCATCTGGTTGGGGGCAAAATTCAGTTCGCTGATCGCGGCCAGCACGGCCTGCCGTTTATCGTCGGCGACCTTGGCGGTGCCGTTCAAAATACGCGATACAGTGCTGGGGGAAACGCCCGCACGGCGGGCGACGTCGGTCAGCGTGGCGGGCGATGGGGCAGTGGAGTGGTCGTTCAAAGGATTTCTCATTCTGAAAAGCTTTTCAAACGGAGATTACCATAGAACACGACAGTAACTTTAACTTAGTGAATTACTGTTGCACGAATAGTATGAAAGTTGTTTCTGAAAGCGTTTTCATGCCGGCATAACAGGGCCACGAAGGCGCGGTGGTCGGGCAGGTCCGCGACCGCACGCGCTGACACTGCAGCGATATTGGCGAATTCCTGGCGCGCGGCTTCGGCCAGTGGTTCAAGGCCGGGCAGGGGAGGCATGGCTTTCGGGAAGTCCATTCCATACAAGACGTATTGCCAGCTGGTGGGCGGGTACATCTCGAAATCGGTCAGGAAATCCATGCGTTGCGGCGGGCGGCAGCGCCACATGGCCAGCTTGTCGCGCAAGCTGTCGGTCCAGGTGGCGGGGTCGCAATTGTCGATCCAGAATTGCTCGCGGCGTTTGCTCAGGCAGTAGTGCAGCTTGATGAAGTCGACGATGCGGGCATAGCGCTCGCCCATGAACCGGTTGAAGTGGCGCGCCACTGGCGCCATTTCGCCGTCATGCGGGAACAGTGCGCCCAGCATGTGCACCGCGGTTTCGACCAGGCCGATGCCGGATGCCTCCAGCGGTTCGAGGAAGCCGCCCGACAGGCCGATCGCCACGCAGTTCTTGATCCAGTGCTGCTCGCGGTAGCCCACGCGCATGGGGATCTTGCGCACGCTCAGGCCATCGGCGGCGGGGCCGGCGTAGGCGCGCAGCACCTGCTCGGCGCGCTCGTCGCTGGTGTGGCGGCTGGAATAGACGTAGCCGATGCCGCGCCGTTCCTGCAAGCCGATATCCCAGGTCCATCCTGCTTCGTGCGCGGTGGAGATGGTGGCGGAGGCGATCGGCGTATCGGGCGCCGGATGCGGCACTTGCACGGCCAGCGCGGTATCGCATAGCAGGATGTCGCTTACGCTGTGGAACGGCGAACCAAGCGCACCGCCGATCAGCAGGGCGCGGAAGCCGGAGCAGTCGATGTACAGGTCGGCGGTGAGGGCGCCGTGTTCGCGGGTGTCGACGCTGGCGATGGCGCCATCCAGGTCGAGCTGTACGCCTTCGACATGATCCTGCACGTGGCGCACGCCGAGTTTGCGCGCATGCTTTGCCAGCAGGCCGGCAAAGCGCGCGGCGTCGAAATGGTAGGCGTAGTTCATCGGGCCGTTGTAGTCGCTGTCGCCGGGACGTTTCGGCGCGCGTTGCGCATCTACCACGCGCTTCTGCATGGTGACTGCTTCGGCAAACGGCTTGTTGCCGGCCAAGCCTTGCAGCCAGTAAGGCAAGAGCTCCGGCGCGCCCGGCCGCTGGCTCGGCATGGAGAAGGGATGGAAGTAGTGCTCTTCGCCGTGCAGCCAGTTCTGGAAGGTGATGCCTTGCTTGAAGGTGGCACTCGATTCGCGAATGAATTCCGCCTCCGGAATGCCGATCGCCGCGAGCGTGGCGCGCAGGGAGGGGAAGCTGCCTTCGCCCACGCCGATGGCGCCGATTTCGGGCGCTTCCACCAGAGTGATTTGCTTGCTGTCGCCGAACATCTTGGCCAGGTAAGCGGCGCACAGCCAGCCTGCGCTGCCGCCGCCAACGATCAGTATCCGCGTGGTTGGGATCGTTCCCATTTTTGTCGTCTCCTTAAAAATTTTTGTTGACTTTTTATTTTTTGAAAATGTACCATGAAAACGTTTTCAAGAAATAAGAAATCGTTTTCACAACAACTACCGGAGACAACATGAAGTTTTCTGCAATCCAGGTCGGGGTGCTGGCCCTGGTCTCGTCCGTCAGCGCCTCGGCGCAGCAAGCCGCCCCTGCGGCCAACACCGAATCCGCCGTCGTGCCAGAGGTTCTGATCACGGCGACCAAGCGCACCACCTCCCTGCAAAAGACCCCTGTGGCTGTTACCGCCCTGGATGCAGCGGCACTCGAAGACGCACACGTGCAAACCATCCAGGACGTGACCAACCTGGTGCCAAGTTTCCAGGCCACCGGCCAGGGCGACCACGGCGTCATCACGATGACCATGCGCGGTATCGGTAACGACTCCGCCAAGACTGAATACGCCGATCCGGAAGTAGCCTTCTTCGTCGACGGCATCTACTCGCCTCGTCCGGAAGGGGCTACCGCGCTGCTGTTCGACGTGGAAGCGATTGAAGTCCTGCGTGGCCCGCAAGGCACGCTGTGGGGCCGCAATTCCACCGTCGGCGCAGTCAATATGCAGACCGTCAAGCCCAAGCTGAAGGAATTCTCTGGCAGCGTTTCCGGCGGCATCGGCGATTACGCCCGCCTCGGCGCCCGTGCGGCGTTGAACGTGCCGACCGGCGACAACTCCGCCCTGCGCGTGGCCGTGATCCACGAGCAGCACGACGGCTACGTCAAGTACCAGACCTTCCCGAACATTTCGCTGGCCGACCAGCGTGCGGCCTACCTGGCTGGCGGCGGCGACCCGGCCAAATTCCAGCCGATCAACCCGAACCAGTACGTCGTCAATGGCCCGCGCTACAACGCGCAGAACCAGAGTGGCGTACGTGTGAGCTGGCTGTACCAGCCGACCGATCGCCTGAAGTGGAATATCTCCTACGAGCGCTTCCAGGACCGTGGTACCCCGAACATGAACCTGATGCAGACCCCGCGCGCCGGCCAGGACGAGTGGTCGGCACTGATCGACACCGCGCCGTTCCTGCACCGTAACGTGAACACCTTCCGCAGCCGCCTCGAATACGCGGTGAGCCCGGACATGTCGCTGACGTATATCGCCGGCCATTCCAAGTTCTCCGGCTCGTCGACTTACGACCAGGACGGCGGCCGCGTACTGCCAACCAGCTTCACCACCGGCGGCGACTTCCAGGCCAATAACACGGTCTGGTCGAAATACAGCAGCAATAGCCACGAACTGCAACTGCAGTCGGTCGGCCAGAAGGAAGTGGACTGGCAACTGGGCGCCTACTACGCGGCGGAAGACAACGGCATCCGCTTCGACATCCCGATCATGCACGGTACCCAGCAGGGCAGCGTGGCCTGGCAGGGCTCCTTCATCCAGCCGAAAGAAACCGTGGACTCGCGCGCTGTCTTCGGCCAGGCGACCTGGAACGTCGGCAGCATGCACCTGACCGGCGGCCTGCGTTACACCTCGGACAAGCGCACCAATGAAGGCGGCAACGGCTATACCTGGAATTCTGACCCGAACGCACCGCAGGTTCCTCTGAGCCCAAGCATCGATCCGACCAAGCCGGGCCAGGGCTACAACCCGAGCGTGCCGTCCAACGATGGCCGCTACAAAGGCAGCAAGACCACCGGCCTGGCGCGCCTGAGCTACGACGTCGACAAGAACCACATGCTGTACGCCAGCGTCGCCACCGGCTACAAGGCGGGCGGCCTGCAGGACGGCGGCCGTACGTACGACCCGGAAACCCTGACCAACTACGAGATCGGCAGCAAGAGCTCCTTCCTGGGCGGCGCACTGCGCATCAACAATGCGCTGTACTACGAGAACTTCAAGGACTTCCAGTTCAGCTCCCCGGTCACCAATCCGGACGGTTCGCACACCTTCGTCACCAGCAATGTGGACGGCGCGAAAGTGTGGGGCTTCGAATCGGAAATCCAGGCCAAGCTGTCGCCGGATGACAAGCTGGCGCTGGCCCTGGCTTACACCCACACCAAGCTGGGCTTCCTGATCGCCGGCTCCAACGACTACGCGCTGCCGTTCTGCCCGGACCTGAACTCGAACTGCCTGAACGTCACCGGCAACATCATGCCGCACGCGCCAAAGTTCTCGGCCCACCTGAACTACCAGCACACCTTCCGCATGGCGAATGGCGACACCCTGATCCCACGCGTTTCGGCACACTACGAAACCAAGTCCGAACTGTCGATCTTCAACCTGGGCCCGGAAGACCAGCAAGCTGCCTACACCAAGTTCGACCTCGGCCTGCGCTACCAGGGACCGAAGCAGTTCTGGGTGGACGCCTTCGTACGTAACGTCGGCGACAAGCGCATCAAGACCAGCGCCATGAACGGCGCCAATGTGTGGGTGGCGCAGTACCTGCCTCCTCGCACCATCGGTGTGAATGCGGGCATCGATTTCTAAGCCCGTTGCAACGCGGCCTGCCTCGTCCCCCGGGGCAGGCCATCCCTAAGCCTTAACCTGTGAATCAAGAAATGAAAGATAAACGCCTGCCGCCCGAATTTCTCTGGGGCGTAGCCACCAGCGCCTTCCAGATTGAAGGCGCCAACCAGGAGGACGGCAAAGGCCTCTCTATCTGGGACGTTTTCTGCAATACGCCCGGCAAGATCAAGGATGGCAGCGACGGCAGCGTCGCCTGCGATCACTACCATCGCTACTGCGAGGACGTCGACATCATCGACTGGCTCGGTGTCGATGCCTACCGCTTCTCGATCGCCTGGGCGCGCGTGCAGCCGGACGGGAAGGGAGCCTGGAATGAAGCCGGTTTCGCTTTCTACGACCGCCTGATCACAGCCCTGCACGAAAAAGGCAAGCAGGCTTATATCACGCTGTACCACTGGGACTTGCCGCAAGCCTTGCAGGAAGAGGGCGGCTGGCTCAATCGCGATACCTGCTACCATTTTGCGGCCTACGCTGCCGAAGTGGCGCGCCGCTTTGGCGATCGTGTGGCCAGCATCGCCACCCACAACGAGCCGTGGTGCACAGCCAACCTGGGCTACGGCAACGGACAGTTCGCGCCCGGCGTGCGCGACGCCAAGGCGGCCATCCAGGTTTCGCACCACTTGCTGTTGTCGCACGGCCTGGCCATGAACGCCATGCGCGCCGTCGGCTCGAAGGCAAAACTGGGCATCGTGCTGAACCAGTGGACCGCCGATCCTGCCACCGACAGCGACGCCGACCGCGAACTGGCGGAGTTCGAGTATGCGCGTTCGGTACAATGGTTCATGGACCCAATTTTCAAGGGCCGCTATCCGGAACTGGCGCTGCGCAAGCACGGCGCGAACGCGCCGCAGGTTGAGCCGGGCGACATGGCCGTCATCCACCAGCCGATCGACTTCCTCGGCGTGAATTACTACTTCCGCGCCTTCTGCAGCGCCGAAGATCCGCCGCGTACACCGCCGCTGGAAAACGGCCGCACCGACATGGGCTGGGAGATCTACCCGCAAGGCCTGACCGAACTGCTGCTCAAGCTGAAGGGCGAGTACGAGCTGCCGCCGATTTACATCACCGAGAACGGCATGGCCAGCAGTACGCCGGAGCACGATGAGGAGCGCATTTCCTTCGTCACGCGCCACCTCGATGCGCTGGCCAGCGCAATGGAGCAGGGCGTCGACGTGCAAGGCTACTTCATGTGGAGCCTGCTGGACAACTTCGAATGGGATTCCGGCTACGCCAAGCGCTTTGGCATCGTCCACGTCGATTACGCCACGCAAAAGCGCACGCTGAAAGACAGTGCGCACTGGTATCGTGAATTGATCAAGGTACAGCGTTCATGAACCGATCGCCGCTGCAGTGGGTCCCCACCGGCTACTTCGCGATGGCGATGGGGTACATGATGCTGACCAGCGTCACGTCCATCATGTTCAAGAACCTGGGCATGGACAATGGCCGTGCCGCGCAGTATTCGAGCATGCTGATCCTGGCCTACACCATCAAGCCCCTGTTCGCGCCAGTGGTGGAAATGTACCGCACCAAGAAGTTCTTCGTGCTGGTCACACAGTTGCTGCTTGGCCTGGGCTTCGGTGCGGTAGCCCTGGTGATGGGCATGCCGGGTTCGATGGCCCTGATGATGGTGCTGTTCTGGATCATGTCCTTCATCGGCGCCACCATGGACATTGCCAGCGATGGCGTGTACGTCACTTCGTTAAGCTCGCGCAGCCAGTCGCTTTACTGCGGCGTGCAAAGCCTGAGCTGGAATATCGGCCCGGTGGTGGCCTCCGGCGTACTGGTTTACCTGAGCGGCCGCCTGCATTCGGACTACGGCATGGATTGGCTGGGCGCTTGGCGCATCGTCTTCGTGGCCGTGGCGATCCTGTTGCTGGCAATTACGGCATGGCACTGGCGCGCTATGCCGGATGGCGCCCGTGCCGCCGATACGCCGGAAAGCCTGGGCCAGGCTGCCTTCATCCTGCGCGACGCGTTCAAGACCTTCTTCGAAAAACGCGGCGTGTGGATGATGGTAGCCTTCGCGCTGCTGTACCGAGTCTCGATCGGCCTGCTGGAAAAAATCGGCCCCTTCTTCATGGTCGATCCGGTGGGCAAGGGCGGCCTGGGCATGTCGAATGAGTTGCTGGGCATCGTCTACGGCACATACGGCTTGCTGGCCGTGCTGGCGGGCTCCCTGATTGGCGGCTGGTACGTGGCGAAGCGCGGCCTGAAACCGGTGTTGTTCACGCTGTGCTGCGTACTGAACATCCCGATTGCCACCTTCCTGCTGATGGCGATCTACCAGCCGTCCAACCTGTGGGTAATTGGCGCCGGTGTGGTGATCGAGAAATTCTCCTTCGGCTTTGGCTCGGTGGGCTTCATGATCTACCTGATGCAGCAACTGGCGCCTGGCAAATACACCACGACCCATTACGCCTTCGGCACTGGCCTGATGGGGATGTGCGGCATGTTGACCGGCATGGTCAGCGGCCACCTGCAGGAAGCACTGGGCTACGTCAGTTACTTCTGGCTGGTGATGGCGGCGACCGTACCATCCTTCATCGTGACGTGGTACGCGCCTTTCCACCATGAAGAAGCGCGTCCTGCTACCGAACCCGATCAGCTGCAGCGCAAGGCTGGCTGACGCTTGCCGTCGTGGGCGCCGATCACGTCGCGGATCGCGCTGACCACGACCTCGGGATTGGCCTGCTGCATCTGGTGGTCGGAATCCACGATCACCTTGCAGGCTTTCGGATACATGTTCTTGACCATGTTGCGAGTCTGTTCGTCGTCGTTGACGGTACCTAGGTCCACCGCCACGGCGCCGGCCGATTTGGGCACGTTAAACAGGCGCACGACCGGAATATCGTCATTCCACGGCATCGCCAGCATGGCCTGGCCGGTGCTGTTGATCTGGTCGACTTCCGCCTCCATCGCCGCGTTCAGGAACACGTACTTGGCCACGCGCGTCATGAAGGGAAATTCTTCCGGCTTCTTGATGATGCCGGGGTAGACCGAGTCGACCAGCACCACCCCCTGGACTTCCTGCGGGTAGGCGCGCGCATACATCTGCATGTACAGGCCGCCAAGGGAATGACCGACCAGGGTATAGGGCGGCTGCAAGCCTTGCTGGCGCAGCAGCTGGCGCAACTCCTCGACCACGGTCTTGCCGTCGCGCGGGGTGGAAGGCTTGTCGCTCTTTCCGTATCCGGGGCGGTTGTAGGCAAACACCGTCGATTCCTTGGCCACTTCCGCAATTACCTTGTCCCATTTATCAAGGGTGATGCGCGAACCGTTCTCGAAGACCACGGTGGACGGCGCTCCTGGCTTGGCGATTTTCAGGACTTCGATCTTATGGCCTGCAAAGTTCTGCAGCACGGCTTCGGCATGGGCCTGGGCGCTGGCCAGCGCGATTGCCAGCACAGGCAGGGTGAAACGAGTCAAGGGCATGAATGTCTCCAGTTTGATAACGGTGGCGATTCTGACGGCTGCCACAGCTAGCTACCGGAAGATTGCGACGAGTTGTCAAAAATAATGCTTGAATTGCACAAATCGCGGCCTGGGGGCTAGAATAAAAGTCACTACTTAGAGGGGAATCGCCATGACGCCTATCCTGTTCGCACTGCCCGGCAATGAGGCAATGACAGCGCAACTGTCGGCGTTGCTGGGTTGGGAGCAGGGGAGTTTGCAGGTGCGGCGCTTCCCGGACGGCGAATCCTACGTGCGCTACCACTCGGAAGTGAAAGGCCGCCAGGTGGTCTTGGTGTGCACCCTGGACCGGCCGGATGATCGTTTCATGCCCCTGTATTTCGCCGCCAGCATCGCGCGCGACCTGGGCGCGGCCAGCGTAGGACTGGTGGCGCCATACCTGGCCTATATGCGCCACGACGCCATCTTCAACCCCGGCGAAGGCATCACCTCTGCCCATTTTGCGCGGCTGGTGTCGGGCGTGTTCCATTGGATGGTGACCATCGATCCGCACTTGCACCGCCACCATGACCTGGCCGAGATCTACACGATCCCGACCCGCGTGGTGCGCGCCGCGCCTGCCATCTCGCAATGGATCGCGGCCAATGTGCCGCAGCCGCTGGTGATCGGGCCGGATTCGGAAAGCGAACAATGGGCCTCCGAAGTGGCGCGCGGCGCCGGTTGCCCCTTCATCGTGCTGGAAAAAGTGCGTCGCGGCGACCACGACGTGGAGGTATCGGTGCCGGACACCGAACGCTGGCTGCACCACACCCCCGTCATCGTTGACGATATCGCATCCACTGCCCGCACGATGATTGCCGCCGTGGGCCACGTGCGTCGGGCCGGCCTGCCGCCTCCCGTATGCGTCGCGGTCCACCCCCTGTTCGCAGGCAGCGCCTATGAAGATCTGCAAGCCTCCGGCGTGGCCCGCACTGCCAGCTGCGACACCGTCCCGCACAGCAGCAACGCCATTCCTGTCGCATCCTTGCTGGCCCCGGCCCTGGCAGGCATGACACAAGGCGCAGGCTAGGCTATATTCCTGCCTATGTGGAATTGGATTCGTAACTGGTATCGCAAGCTGCGCATGCCCGCAGCCTATCGCGCCTACGAGCGCAGGCTGCGTGCCGCCCATGAGGAAGAGGCACGCAAGAAGTTTTCAACCGTGCGCTACGAGGCGCGCCTGCTGGCCGCCAACAAGGCGATGGAGGAGCGCGCCCAGCGCCGGTTCGACATGCCGGTCGCCAAACTGCAGCTGGAAGTGGTGGCGCTGGAAAAGCAGCTCGAGTCCTGCCGCGCCCAACTGGGCAATTTCGAACGCCCCTTCCGCGACGAGTACGAAGTGCTGGAAGCGGAAATGGCCCTGCTGGGGGAGCGCCGCCGCAACGCCTACGCGGCCAAGGACGCCCAGGCCATCGACGAGGTCAACGCGGAAATCGCCGAACTGCAGAAGCGTACCAACGCCGTGCGCGGCGACCTGGCGGTGCAGACCGACTTGCGCGACCAGGGCCTGACGCCGGAAAAACTGCGCCGCACCGTGCAGCGTTGCGAGGGGCGCCTGCAGACCATCAAGGACGAGCAGGAACGGATCCAGCGCGAACGCGCCAACTACATGTACCATTCGGCGGACCGTGCTGAAATCGACGCGATCGAGCGCGAGATGCTGGCGCTGGAACGCAAGCACATCCAGTTCTTGCGCGACTTCGACTCTCCGGCCGAGCGCCGCCGCCGTGAACGCGCCCACGAGCAAACCTGGCTCAACGGCGCTTAATCGCTGCACCTTTAATCTGCGTCAAGCCGGGGTATATTCCCGCCGGCCCAGTGCTGCCTATACTTGGCTTGTCGCGCCATGCCTTTGCACGGCGGATCGTCGGGAGGACGGCCATGCGCAACCAATCCCTTGGCAGCAATCTCGGTGCGCTCCTGCGCCGCTGCAAAAAAATGGAAGCCACAATGCGGGGCGTGGGCTTGCCAAGCTTCCTGGCCTGCCTGCCGCTGGCCCTGCTGGCCTGGCAATACGCGTTGATGCTGCACCAGAAAAATGCCAACATCAATCGCATCAGCCGCCGCATCCAGCGCTGGCAAGGCACGGTGTCGCAACTATCGGCCCATGAATACGCGCGTACCGAGTTCATCGACCTTGACCGCAAGATGCGCGCCGACATCGAAGGCGCTTGCGCTTCCATGCGCACCCTGCGTGACCTGTGCTTGGATATCTGCGAAATGTTCAGCGTAGTGGGTTACCAGTCGGCCATGCTGACGCGGGGCCGCGACCGCTTCGATGCCACGGTCAGGGAGGCGTGCCGGCTTTCGCAATCCTTAATTGACCTGGTCGATGCGCATGATCGCCGCGCGCTGGCAATCCGCCAGCAACTGCACGCGATCGAACAGGCCGGCGAGGCGAGCGCGGCAGCGCATGCCGCGCGTGCCGCCGCTGAAGCTTAAAACCCTTCCAGCACGATCTTGCCGCGCGCGCGATTGCTTTCGAGCAGGGCGTGTGCGCGTTTCAGGTTGGCTGCGTTGATGGCGCCGAAGCGCTCGCCCAGCGTGGTTTTCAGCACGCCGCTATCGACCAGGCGCGACACGTCGTTCAACAGCGCATGCTGTTGCGCCATGTCGTCGGTCTCGAACATTGAGCGCGTGAACATGAACTCCCAATGCAACGATACGCTCTTGCGTTTCAGCAGGCGCACGTCGATATGCGCAGGATCGTCGATCAGGGCCAACTTGCCTTGCGGTGCCACCAGTTCGGCCAGCGCGGCGAAATGGCGTTCGCTCTCGTTCAGGCTGGCGATGTAGTGGACGGGCGGCAGGCCGAGGCGACCGATTTCTTCATCCAACGGCTTGCTGTGGTCGATAACGTGGTGCGCGCCAAGCGACTTGACCCAGTCTGCAGTTTCAGCGCGCGAAGCGGTACCGATCACGGTCAGTCCCGTCAACTGGCGTGCCAGCTGGACCAGGATGGAGCCGACGCCGCCGGCGGCGCCCGTCACCAGCAGGGACTTGCCGGCTTCGCGCGCCTTGTCGCGGCTGGCGCCAAGGCGGTCGAACAGCAATTCCCAGGCGGTGATGGCGGTCAGGGGCAGGGCAGCCGCTTCGGCGAAGCCAAGCCTGGAAGGCTTATGGCCGACGATGCGTTCGTCAACCAGGTGCAGTTCGGCGTTCGTGCCCGAGCGGCCCAGAGCGCCGGCGTACCACACTTCATCACCCGGCTTGAACAGCGTCGCCTCCGGGCCGACCGCGCGCACGATGCCGGTGGCGTCCCAACCGAGCACCTTGTGTTCTCCTTCGGCGGGAGCGACGTTGCGCCGAATCTTGGTATCGACTGGGTTGACGGAAACGGCCTTGATTTCGACCAGCAGGTCGCGCCCGCTGGCAACCGGTGCCGGCAATTCGATGTCGACCAGCGCTTCGGCGTGGTCAATGGGCAGGGAGGCGCGGTAGGCAACAGCTTTCATTGTGATGTCCTTCGTCAAAAGTGGTGATGTCGCTATCTTCGATCATCACGGCTTCGCGAAAAAGACTAAAATTATGGAAACACTTTCAAAGGAATGCTGAAAATGCTGCGCCTCGACGATCTGGAAGTCTTCGTCAGCACGGCCGACCGCGGCAGCCTGTCAGCGGCGGCGCGTTCGCTCGACATCTCGCCGGCCCTGGCCAGCGCAGCCTTGAAGCGGCTGGAAGACGAACTGCAACTGCGGCTGTTTGCCCGCACCACGCGTTCGCTGCGCCTGACGGCGGAAGGCGAGCATTACCTGGGGCACGCGCGCGAAGCGGTACGCCAGTTGCGCGAAGGACATGAGGCGATCAGGCAAGGCCAGCAGGAGCTGGCGGGCTTATTGAAAATTTCGATGCCGTCCGATGTGGGCCGTAACGTGCTGCTGCCCTGGCTGGACGCTTTCCAGGCCGAATATCCGGCCATCAGCCTGCAGTTGTACGTCAGCGACCGGGTTGCCGATATGTATCGCCAGCCGGTAGACCTGGCCCTGCGTTATGGCAAGCTCGATGATTCAAGTCTGGTTGCCATGCCTGTTGCGCCAGGAAATCGACGCACCCTGGTGGCCTCGCCGGACTACCTGCGCCGGCACGGCGCCCCGGCCAACCTGGATGAGTTGGCGCGGCACAATTGCTTGCGCTTTGCTTTGGATGATGTGCTGTATGACCGCTGGGCCTTCCCCGCCCAGGGCAAAGTCGTGCAGGTCAGGGGCAACCGCAGCAGCGATGATGCCGACCTGGTGCGCCGCTGGGCGGTAGCGGGACTGGGGATTGCCTATAAATCACGGCTGGACGTGACCGCCGACCTCAAGGCCGGTCGCTTGCGCATGCTGCTACCAGATGTAATGGGTGAAGAGGTGCCATTACAGCTGGTTTGCATGCATCGCTCGCAGGTCACGCCCGTCGTGATTCGTTTGCGCGACTATTTGCGCGCTCGGTATGAACAGCTATGCGAGACTGAAGCTTAGTGGGCCTTGGAGAAGATCAGCAGCCAACGGCTGAACAGCAATACTTCCAAGTGGCCAGGCTGTACGCCGGTGTCGCATTCGATGATCGGGTTCACAGCGTAGAAGCGCTTGCGGAAGTCGCGGCACACCAGCACTTCGCGTTTGCCGAAGCGAACCAGGAAAGACATAGGGGCATATTCCAGGCCAAAGCGGGAGCCGAAGGTGCTGTGCATAGTGGTCATGACGAATTCCTTTTGCTGTGATGTGTTTAACGAGTGATTAGAATAACACAAATACTGTATGAATCAACAGTACTGGATGAAATATCAGGTTTTTTTATTAAGCGTTGTATGAGAGATACGATCCGACTTCCCCTGCATCTGGTGGCCGGCCTGCTTCTGTTGCTCAGCGCCGCGGCCGTGTTTGATGCGATTGCCGGCGCTGCGATGGGACCCGGCGCCCAGCTGGCCGCACTCGATATCAGTGTTTCCCAATGGCTGCACGTTCGTGCCAGCGAGCCCTGGACTACGCTGATGCTGGCGGTCAGCCATCTGCACAGCGTGGCGGGAATTGCCTTCCTGACGCTGCTGTTTGCCTGGCAGCTGTGGCGGCGCCAGGCGCATTACTGGCTGCTGACCTTGCTGCTCTCCGTACCACCGGGCATGGTGCTGAACGTGTTGCTCAAGCACAGCTACCAGCGCGTGCGGCCCAGCTTCGACGCGCCTCTGCTGACTTTGCCGACCTACAGCTTTCCCAGCGGCCATACGCTGGCCGCAACCGTGTTTTATGGCGTGCTGGCTTGTTACCTGTGGCCGCGTGTTCGCGGCGCGGCCCAGCACGCGGCGCTGCTTGCTGGCGCAGTGGCGATGGTGGCGCTGGTCGGGTTCAGCCGCGTCTATCTCGGCGTGCATTTCCTGAGCGATGTGCTGGCGGCGGTGGCGGAGGGGCTTGGCTGGTTGGCCATCTGCGTCACGGCGGTGTCCAGCCTGCGCCGGCACCGGGAGCGCCGATGAGCCGCATGGCCGTCATCATCAACGCTGGAGCTGGCCTCGGATATGGCCTGCCGTGGCGCGATTCGCTGGCCGCGCGTTTCGCCAGCCACGGACTGGATGCCGACATCACGCTGGCCGCCGACCTCAATCATCTGATGGAGGCCGTCCGGGCAGCATTGGCCGCCGGCGCGCCAGTGGTGGTGGCGGGAGGCGGCGACGGCACGGTCAATGCCGTGGCCTCGGTGGTGCTCGATAGCGGCGCCATGTTCGGCGTCCTGCCGATGGGGACGCTGAACCATTTTGCGCGCGACCTGCGCATCCCGCCCCAGCTCGACGCAGCCATTGCCAACCTGGCTGCCGGCCACGTGGCAATGGTCGACGTCGGGGAGGTCAATGGCCGCATCTTCCTGAACAACTCGAGCCTTGGGCTCTACCCGGACATCGTGCGCGATCGCCAGCGGCAGCAGCGCCGCCTCGGGCGCGGCAAGTGGACTGCGTTCGGCTGGGCGACGCTGGCCGCGCTGAAGCGTTATCCTTTCCTCAGCGTGCGCCTGACCCTTGGTGAACAAGGCCATGCGCGGCGCACGCCCTTCGTTTTCATCGGCAATAATGAATACCATATGCAAGGATTCAACATCGGCGAGCGGGCACGGATTGATGGCGGCACGCTGAGCGTCTACGTGGCCCAGCGGCCGACACGTTTCGGCTTGCTGAAACTGGCCTTGCGCGCGCTGTTCGGACGGTTGCGCCAGTCGCGCGAGTTCCATGTATTCCAGGCCGGCGAGATGGTGATCGAGACCCGCCACCGCCGCTTGCGGGTGGCGACCGATGGCGAGGTGTCCGTCATGGCCCCGCCTTTGCGTTACCGGATCCGCCCGGCAGCCTTGCCGGTGCTCGTGCCGCGCCCTCTGGAGAAGTGATGCGAACCCTGGTCCATATCTCCGACTTGCATTTCGGCCGCGTGGACAACGCCTTGCTGGCACCCTTGCGCGAATTGATCGGGGATTTGCGGCCGGACGTGGTGGTGGCTTCCGGCGACCTGACCCAGCGTGCCCGCAGCGCGCAATTCCGCCAGGCACGGCACTACCTCGACACCTTGCCCCAGCCGCAGATCGTGGTGCCGGGAAATCACGACATTCCCCTGTATAACGTGGCAGCGCGCTTCTTCCAGCCGCTGGTCAAATACCGGCGCTACATCACGCGCGACCTCGCGCCAGAGTTCGTCGACGATGAAATTGCCGTGCTGGGGTTGAACACGGCGCGCTCGCTGACCTTCAAGGATGGCCGCGTCAATCGCCGCCAGGTCGAATACTTGCGGCAACGCTTCTCGCGCCTGCCGCGCAGCGTCACGCGGGTTGTCGTGACTCACCACCCCTTCGACCTGCCACCGCACAAGGACAATGACGATATCGTGGATCGCGCGCCAATGGCGATGGAAACGTTCGCGCGCTGCGGCGTGGACTTGCTGCTGGCAGGGCACTTGCATACCAGCCATACTCACAATACTTCTGAGCGCTATGAGATAGACGGCTATGCCGCACTGGTGGTGCAGGCCGGCACTGCCACCTCCACCCGTAGCCGGGGTGAGACCAATTCATTCAACGTGCTGCGCGTACAGCACGACGAAATCCAGGTTGAGCGTTACAGCTGGCGCGAAGGAAGCGGCTTCGCCTTGGCTGCTACCGATATCTTCTGCCGTGAGGGCGACATCTGGCGCCCAGCTGCTTAAGGCGCGCCAAGGTGGCGTGGTTTAATGCATATCAAACCTCAGAGCCAGTAGTCCCATACGCGGGCAAGCCACTCCTTGAGACGGGTGGAGATCGGCCGCTTGTTCCACTCCACCAGCGTGATCTCCCGGGAATTGTGCAGGTCTTCCTTGAACGCCTTTTCCATCTCGAGGCCGAACACATCGCCCATCACGATCACATTCACTTCACTGTTGTGAAGGAAGCTGCGCCGGTCGAGGTTGGTTGAGCCGACAGTGGACCATACGCCGTCAATCACCACCGTCTTCGCATGCAGCACCGACAGCTTGAGCTCATAGATCTTCACGCCAGCTTCCAGCAAAGGCTGGTAGAACGCCCGCCCTGCGTGGAATACCAGCCCGCTGTCCGACACGCTGGGCAGCACAAGCTGCACATCCACGCCGCGCCGGGCGGCATCGGTCAGCGCCTCCAGGGTCTGGTCATCCGGCACAAAATAGGCGCAGGTGATATGGATCGACTTCTTCGCTTCCTGCATCGCCAGCAGCAGCGCCTTGTAGATCTCAAAATGTCCTTCAGGCCGCGAACCCAGCACGCGCACCACCTTGTTTCCCGCCGGCGCTATCTGGCTGAAGTATTTGGCGTCGCGCAAGTCGTCCGCATCCTGCTCGATCCAGGCTTGCACGAACAGCCACTGCATGGCCTGCACGGCCGGCCCCTCGATGCGCACATGCGTGTCGCGCCAGCCGACGTCATTTTCGCCTTTTTCACGCCCCGGGCCGGACCCGCCGCCGGCGCCCGAACCCACACCGCCTGAGCCGCCGCGGAATGGTGAACTCTTCGAGTACGTATCGCTGATATTGATCCCGCCCGTGAAGCCGACCTTGCCATCGACGATCAGCATCTTGCGGTGGTCGCGCGCATTCAGCTTCCAGCCGTTGCCGCGCGCCTTGGCCGGATTGACCGGGTTGAAGGCCAGCAGCTTCACGCCGCCTTCCTTCATGCGGTCAAAGAATTCCTGCGGCACGCCGATGGTGCCGACACTGTCGTAGATCACATTGACCACCACGCCTTCGCGCTGTTTCTGGATCAGCAGGTCGGCGAACTTCATCCCCAGTTCATCCTGGTCGAAGATATAGGTCTCGAAATTGATATGGTCGCGGGCTGCCGCAATGGCCTTCATCATCTCCGCCATGGTCTGCGGGCCATCGAACAGCAATTGCACCTTGTTGCCGGCAATAAGCGGCACGCCGGTTGCCGACTCCTCCAGGGCCGCCTGGGCTTTCAGGTCCAGCGTGGACTTGGCCCAGCGCTTCTTCAGCAGTTGTTCGGTGGTCTGGCGCGGCAGCTTGCCCTTGGCGGTAATGACTTGCGGCACGGTGCCCGCACGTGGCTTGCCCTGGTCGGCATCGACCTCCGGCAACGAAGCGCAGGCCAGCAGCGTCCAGCCCGCGAGGATAAAAGCCAGCCAACGACTTGCCTTCATGGGGCACCTCCGAAGGCCAGTCTAAGACAGCAGCGAACGGTTGAATGTTCGCTGCCGAACATAGTCAGCTGTAGTTCAGCCGGGCTGCTTCACGCCGCAATTCGCCCCTGAAATCGGGATGCGCAATCGAAATCAGCGCTTCGGCGCGTTGCTTGGCCGACTTGCCGCGCAATTGTGCCACGCCATATTCGGTCACCACGTAGTTGATGTCGTTCTTGCTCGTGGTCACATGTGTCCCGGCGCACAGGGTGGGCACGATGCGCGAAATGCTGCCTTCCCTGGCGGTCGACGGCAGCACGATAAAGGACTTGCCGCCGCGAGAACGATTGGCTGCCCGCACAAAGTCCACCTGGCCGCCGGTGCCGGAATAGGGCAGGTGCGCCAGGCTTTCCGAGCCGCACTGTCCCAGCAGGTCGATCTGCAGGCTGGCGTTGATCGATACCAGCTTGTCGTTCTGCCCGGCGATATAGGGATCGTTGGTGAAGCTGACCGGGTGCATTTCCAGCATCGGGTTGTGGTGCATGAAATCGTACAGCTTGCGCGAGCCCAGCGCGAAGGTCGCCACCATGCGCCCGGGCATGAAGCTCTTGCGGCGATTGGTCACGGCGCCGCACTCCACCAGCTTGAGGATGCCGTCGCCAATCATTTCGGTATGGATGCCCAGGTCCTGCTTGCTGGTCAGTTGCATCACCACCGCGTCGGGAATGCCGCCATAGCCGATCTGCAAGGTCGAGCCGTCTTCGATCATCGGCGCCACATGGGCGGCAATCGCCTCCTGCACCGGTCCGATCTTGGGCAGCCCGACTTCGATCACCGGCGCATCGCTTTCCACTACCGCCGTCACCTGCGAAATATGGATGTGGCATTGGCCGTGCGCAAAAGGCACGTTGGGATTCGATTCGAGCACGATGACACGCGCTTTCTGCAGGGCAGCCATGGTGTAGTCGGCGCCCAGGCTGAGCGAGAAGTTGCCGTGCTGGTCCATTTCCGATGCCAGCGCAAAGACCACGTCGGCGGGCATTTGCCCGTGCTCGATCAAGGAGGGGATTTCAGAGAAATACGCCGGGATGAAGCCTGCCCAGCCAGCCTGGCCCGCCGGCCGCGAAGCGCCGCCGAAGAACAGGGCGCAATGCCGCACGTGGTGCGCCGTTCCCTGGTCGAAGTAATCGTACTTGCGCATGGCCAGGATTTGCGCCACCTGCACGCCTTTGAAATTGCGGCGCTGCGCCGACAGTTCGGTCAACAGGGCCGGTGGCTCGCCGGCGCCGGTAGGGACAATGATCATGTCGCCATCACGCACGAGGCGGATGGCGTCGGCGGCGCTGCAACGCTTGCTGGACATACGCGGTCTCCGAATAGTTTTGTTTGTGTGCGCACAGATTGCATGACCGTGCTTACCCTAAGCTGACAAGCATGAAAGCTCTTGCCATCCTGCTCACAATGCCCGCACTGGCGCTGGCGCAGACCAGGGAACCGCCGGCGGGACAAGGCGTCCAGCCCTATGGCGTGGTCGATGCCGGCGTGGTGCTGGAGCGCGGCTGCAAGGAGGGCTGTGCCGGCAGCAAGGTTTCCCCCGGCATAGCGGAAGGCTCGCGCATCGGCATCACGGGGCGCGAACCGTTGGGCAGCAACGGGAATTCCGCCGTCTTCACGCTGGAAGGCGGCGTCGAGAACGATACCGGCCGCTCCGAAGAAGGCCGCCTGCTGGGGCGCCAGGCCTGGGTCGGGCTCGATGGGACGTGGGGCATGCTGACGCTCGGCCGCCAGTACAACCTGCAATACGAAACCTTGGCCGAGGTGGCTGACCCCTTCCATGGCGGACTCGCCGGTACCGCTACCAACCTGATGGGCTTTACCACCAAGCGTTATGACAATGCCGTCAAATACCGCACGCCGTCCGGCCACCAATGGAATGCCAGCGCCATCTACAGCTTCGGCGAATCCGAATTCAGCACCTCGCGCAACCGGGCGTACGGCGCGACGCTGGGCTTTGCCAACGGCATCTTCAATGTCCGCATCGCCCACCAGCGCAAGCGCAATCCGATCGAAGCGGTCGGCACCACGCAGCCGGTCGACCTGTCCGCCCGCAACACCCTGGTGGCGGCCAACCTGAACTTTGGCGCCACCACCGTCTTCGCGGCCTATGGCATCAATCGCGGCCTCGGCAGCTCGCCGTGGGACCCGGCCAACCCGTATGGCGCGCTGACGCTGAACACGCCCTCGCTCTACAGCCACGATATGCTGGCAGGCATTTCCTACACCCGCGGCCGCACCACCTACATGGCTTCCTTCATCCACAAGGATGATCGCAGCCCCCCCAACCAGGATGCCGACCAGGCGGCTGTCGGCGTGGTGTATTCGCTGTCCAAACGCACCGCCCTGCATGCCTCCTTCGCCCATATCCGCAACCGCAATAACGCAGCTTATACCGCCGGCACCGCGACCGAAACCGGCAAGGGCAACCGCGCCATCACCTTCGGCCTGCGCCACGCTTTCTGATGTGCTACATTCCCAAGCTGGAACTTTCAGCGGGGAACACTATGTATCTGACTTACTTCAATGGAAACTGGGCGGAAGGCAATGCGCCACTGTTCGGCGCAATGGACCACAGCGTCTGGCTCGGCTCCTCGGTATTCGACGGCGCGCGCGCCATGCGCGGCAAGCTGCCGGACTTGCGCCCGCACCTGGAGCGCGTGATTCGCTCGGCGCGCAGCCTGGGCCTGGAATGCCCGCTCAGCGTGGATGAAATGGAAAAGCTGGTGAAAGAGGGCGTGGCCCGCTTCCCTGCCGATGCCGAGCTGTACATCCGCCCGCTGGTATTTGCCACCGATGGCCTGCTGATCCCGGTCGCTGAAAAATCCGCCTTCGCGCTGACCCTGTTCGACGCACCGGTGCCGCCATTCACAGGTTTCTCGGCCTGCCTGTCGGCCATGCGCCGTCCGGACCCGGACATGGCGCCTACCGATGCCAAGGCCTCCGCGCTGTATGCCAATTCGACCCGCGTGCTGCGCGAAGCGAAAGAACGCGGCTGCGACAACGCCGTGGTGTGCGATAGCCAGGGCAATGTGGCGGAGTTCGCCACCGCCAACCTGTTCTTCGTAACGCCGGAGGGGAACGTGGTGACGCCGGCCCTGAACGGCACCTTCCTGGCCGGCATTACCCGCGCCCGCGTGATCAAGCTGCTGGCCGAAGCCGGCATCGAAGTCGAGCAGCGTACCGTCAAGCCGGAAGAGCTCGATCGCGCCAGCGAAATCTTCAACACCGGCAACTTCGGCAAGGTCACGCCTTGCGTGCGCTATAACGGCCGTGAACTGCCGGCTGGTCCGGTCGCCACCAAGGCCCGCGAGCTGTACTGGGCCTTTATTGAGCGCGGCGAGTAGGCGCCTGCAAATCCGGCCCGGGCTTGCTGGGCGGTGCAGCGGGCGCCGGCGGCGCCACGCTGCCGCAGTCGGCGCTGAGCCAGCGGCCGCTGCCCTCCACCACCATGTTTTGCGGCTTGCCCTGCGCTGAACTGTTCACGTTCATGCGCATGCTGTAGGCCGTATTGCCGTTGAAGATCACCTGGCCATTACCGCTGGACGGCGGCCGGGTGCAATTGAAGGTCACGTTCAGGCCGCCCGGCACGGGCGTGCGGGTAGTGGTGCACTGGCCGGGTTGGCCGGCCGGCAGATCCTGTTTCTCGGCCATGTCCTTGGTCAGGCAATAGGTGAGCTTGACGCCACCGTTAGCGCCCAGTCCCAGGTTGACGCCGTGGCGCGCCATCATCTGTTCCATGGCCTTGCGCTGTTCCGGCGCCATATTGGCCATCTGTTGCTGGGCTGCCTCCATGATGGCCATCATTTCGGGACTGGCCGAGGCAATGCGGTTATCCAGCTCCCACAGTCCCGGTTTCAAGGTCTGCGCCATCGCCGGCGCGGCGGCCAGGCAAAGCAGGAAGAAGGCTTGGATTTTCATGCGGGCTCCTTGGGGGCAGGATGCGCGGCCCGGAGCGCCATGCCCCGGGCCGATGCGGCTTGCTTAGCCTTGCGGCTGGCGTGGCTCGGCCACGAAGATTTCCACGCGGCGGTTGCGTGCGCGGCCGGCTGCGTCGTCGTTGGAGGCGATCGGCTCCTGCTCGCCGCGGCCTTCGATCACGATGCGGGTCGGCGATACGCCGCGCGTGGCTAGGTAGTCGCGCGTATGGGCTGCACGGTCGACCGACAGTGGCTGGTTCACGCTGGCGTTGCCGGTGCTGTCGGTGTGGCCGACAATGCTGACGGTGGTCGCCGGGTTTTCATTGAGCGTGGTGGCAAAGCGGTCCAGGATCGGGCGGAAGTCGGGCTTGATGTCGGAACGGCCCGTATCGAACGAAATATCGCTCGGGATTTCCAGCTTCAGGCGGTTGTCGCCGGTTTGCGAGACTTGCACGCCAGTGCCCTGGGTGGCCTGTTCCATCTGCTGCTTCTGCGCTTCCATGCGCTTGGACCAGACGTTGCCGACCACGGCGCCGACTGCCGCGCCAATCGCAGCACCGCCGGCCGCCCGTTTGCCGCCGCCTGGACCGGTCGCGGCGCCAAGCACGGCGCCGATGCCGGCGCCGACGCCGGCGCCGGTGGCAGTGCCGCGCTGGGTGGCGGTCATGTCCGCACAGCCGGTTGTGGCGAGCACGGCAATCAGCAGGGCAGCAAGGGTTTTATGAGGCATGAGCTTTCTCCTTCGTTAAATATGCTCGAAAAAAAGCGGGACGGGTCCTGCGCCGCAGTTCCCGCCCCGCTAGTGTACGCCGGCTTGGCCGGCTTAACTAAATGCCGCGCCCACTGATCAGGCGCAGCAGGATCATGATGACTGCCACCACCAGCAAAATATGGATGAAGCCGCCCACAGTGTAGGAGGTCACCAGGCCGAGCAGCCACAAGATGATAAGTACGACAGCGATCGTATAGAGCATGATGTTTTCCTCTCATAATCCGTAATCCTGGATGCATTATTGCTGCGTCCGACCGCGTCATCTGTACGTTGTCGAACTATCAGCGTCGTCGCAGGCGTCCCTTGACGACTTTTACATGGTCGCCAGCCTGCCAGTTGGCCGAGCTGCTGCTGACGGTGCGCACCTTGCCGTCATCCATGCGCACGCGCACCTGGTAGGTGGTGGTCGACTTCATATTGCCTTCCACCTGGTTGCCGACCACGGCGCCGCCGACCGCACCGGCCACGGTGGCCAGCTTGCGGCCCGAGCCGCCGCCGATCTGGTTGCCCAGCAGGCCGCCGACAATCGCGCCGCCCGCCGCGCCCAGGCCGCTGCCCTGGCCGCGCTGGGTGACGGCATGCACTGCTTCCACTACGCCGCAGCTATGGCAGACGGCGGGCGCCGGCGCCGCCATGTGCGCTGCGGCGGGCTGCGGTGGGGGCGCTTCTGCCGGGGCCGCACTGCCGCCGCCGTAGTTGCCGGCGCCATAGCTGCCGCCACCGCTACCGGAATAGCCGGAAGTATCGGCCACGCGATTGACCGGCGCATAACCGGCCGGCGGCGGCGGCGGGCCGACGTCGCGCGTATCGACCTGTACCGGCGCTTCGGCGACCGGCGGCCCCATCTTCGCCCCTGATTGCGGCAGCCAACCCATGACCGCAGCGATGCCGACGCCGCAAAACAGCACCACGGCAATGGCAGCAATCAGCAGCATCGGGTGGGTGGTGTAGCTCATGATTTTGGTTTCTCGTTGCATGCCGTAATTCCTTTCCTATTGGATAGACGCATTGTGGCGGCCGGGCTGGCCTGCTTCCGTGCGTCAGCGTACATACAGTCTTTTTAATTGCCGATACGCTCCGCCTAAACTCCACCAGGCTGACGGCAATGACCCTGAATCTTCATACCGTTCCAAGCAGTGAATCGCCACCGCCCCGCATTGGCAACCGCCTGCTGGCAACCCTGCCGGAAGACGACCTCGAGCACCTCGAGGGCCTGTGCGAACTGGTGGACCTCGCGGCCGGCGATATCCTGTTCGAAGCCGGCCAGCCCATCGACTACATCTTTTTCCCGCTCGATACCCTGGTCTCGCTGCTGGCCGTGGCGGAAGGCCGCATGACGCTGGAAGTTGGCTCGGCCGGCCGCGAAGGCATGGTCGGCGCTTCGGTAGCGCTGGGCCAGCGTTTCGCCCAGGTGCGTGCCGTGGTCCAGCGCAGCGGCCATGCGCTGCGCATGGAGGCGGAAGATTTCATCGCCGAGTTTGCGGAAATGGAATCGCTGCAGCGCCTGCTGCACCGCTATACCGACACCCTGCTGGCGCAAGCGATCCAGATCGCGGTCTGCAGCCGCTTCCATGTGCTGGAGGCGCGCTTGGCGCGCTCGCTGCTGGTCACGCGCGACCGCCTGCAATCGGACCGCTTCCACATGACCCACGAATTCCTGGCCCACGCGCTCGGCGTGCGCCGCGTTGGCGTGACCAAGGCGGCCAGCGCCTTGCAGGGGCAGGGCTTGATCAGCTACAGCCGGGGCAATATCGAAATACTGGACCCGGCTGGCCTGGAAGCGGTGTCCTGCCATTGCTACCAGCAGGTCCGCACGCCGTCTTAGCGGCGAGGTTTGTCGACCTGGTTACCGATCACGCCGCCGACCACGGCGCCGCCCACCGTACCGGTGGTGGAGCCGCCCGTCAGCACGGAACCGGCGACCGCGCCGACACCGGCGCCAATGGCCGTGTTCTTATCCTGTTGCGACATCGAGGAGCATGCGCCCAGGCCCAGCATGGCGGTAGCGATGGCGAGGCGGGCTGCGATCTGTTTGGTATTCATGATGTTTCCTCCGTAACGTGGAATGCTGGCTCCAGCTTACGGGGGAGGGCAGATGTGATCTGTTCGCTATTTCACGGTGTAACGGTTTGTTACCTTTGCGTCTTGCCCGGCGGCGGCGCCTTCGGCTTTTCGCGCGCGGCGGCCAGCAGGCTGGCGCATTGGTTGTCGCCTTCGCCGCCCGCGCTGATCAGGGGCACCAGGGCCGCCGGTGCGGCCAGCGCGCCCAGCGCCAGTGCGCCGCCGGCCCGCATGGCGATCACGCCCTTGTCGATGTCGACGTCGGGTTGCTTGAGCGAGCCGCGCACATAGATTGGGGCGCGCAGCGAAATAATGCGCAAGCCCTTGCTTTCCGGTTTCATGGTGAGGTCGATTTTCTCGCTGGCCAGGTTGACTGCGCCGTTGATGCGCACCGTGGCATCGTCGGTATCGGCGATGAAATAGCGCGTCTGCGCCAGGCCGTCGCGCACGCCGAAGTCGCCGGCCAGGCAGTTCAGGTGCACCGGCTTGTCGCCAAACAGCTTGGTCAGCACGATGTTGCCGATGTTCAGGCCCATCTGCTCCAGCAGCAGCTTGCTGACGGTGCCGTCGTTGACCAGGGTTTTCAGTTCGCCATTGGAATGCGCCAGCAGGGTGGCCACCGAGTTGCCTTTCGCAGTCAGCTTGGCGTCGGCATTGATTTCGCCGATGGTGGCCTGCTTGAGTTCGGGCAGCTTGGGCAGCAGTTGCCTGAGCTTGATATGGCGGGCCGTGGCGTCGAGCGTGGCGGCGACAGCTTCGCCGCTGCTGCCGTCCAGCGTTGCCTTCGAGGCGACGCGGCCGCCGGCGAAATCAAAGTTGAGCGGGGTCAGGCGCAGCACGCCGTCTTTCAGGTGGAACGCCGTTTCCAGTTTGCTGAGCGGCAGTTCCTTGGTGCGCACGATGCGCTCGGCGCGGAAGCCGACGTCGGCATCGAGCGCCGTCCAGCGTTCAGTCTTGAAGGTCTCCACCGGCAGCAGCTTGCCGGCCGGCTGCACTGCCGCCACGCCGCGTTCTTCTTTCTTGGCATTGGAGTCGGCGCCGATCAGCGGCCCCAGGTCGGCGAACTGCAGCAGGCGCGAGTGCACTGAGCCGGTCAGCAAGCCGCGCGGCTGGCGCTGCTGGTAGGACAAGGTGCCGGCGATATCGCTGTCGCCGACGCGGCCGGTGAATTTTTCGTAGGTCCACTGGCTGGCGCCCTCGGCCAGGTGGCCGCTCAGGCGCCCGGCGGTACTGAAGGGCGGGGTTTCCGGCAGCAGCAGCCCGGTCAGTGCATACAGGCGTGCGGCCGAAGCGCCGGCGACCTTGAGCTGCAGGTCGATGGCAGCGAGCTGGGCCGGATTGGTCAGCGTGCCTTCGGCAGCCACGCTGACCAGGCCGATCTTGGCATCGGCCTGGATCGGGAAGGGCAGGCCGGTGTCGCGCAAGGCCAGCACGGCGCCGGTCTTGCCCTTGCCGCTGATGTCCTGCTTGTTCCATTTGCCGGCCAGGGTCCATTGCACGCCGTAGCGAGGATCGTTGTCGAGCGTGTCGACGTGGGCGGTGGCCGCGATCTGTTGCTGGGCATCGTCCAGCTTGATGGTGCCGCGCGTGAAGACCACGCGCTCCAGTTCCATGCGCCACTCGAACGGCGGGCGCTTGGGCAGGGTCCAGTTGTTCCTGCCGTCGGCCTGGCGCAGCAGGTCGAGCTGCGGCTGGTCGAAACGCAGTTCCGGGATGGCGATCTTGCGGCCCAGCAGGGCAAATGGACTCAGCGAGAACGCCAGGCTCCGGGCTGCCGCGGTGTCGCCTGCCGGCAGGCCGGCCGGGTTACCGACGTGCACGTCTTGCGCGACCAGATGGGGCCAGGGAATATGGTCGCGCCAACTGCGCGCCTGCGGCGGCAGCGCCTGCTTTTGCCAGGTCAGCGACAAGTTGCCGCGCAGTTCCACCGGCCTTTGCAGTGCCTCGGTGGCGCGCGCGCCCAGCCAGGGGCGGGCGCGGTTCCAGTCGTAGTTCAACACGATCACCAGGGCCACCGCCGGAATGGCCAGCAGGAAGCCCAGCACAGCCAGGCTAATCTTTGCGCGGCGAGAAATTGTGTGTGCCATGGCGCCAGCTTACACCCGGGCAGCCCGACTTCAATGTGCGGCACCGTACTGAACCCATCGGGGACAGCTTATATAACTGGCATACCCCAATCGCTTTGAGGAGAACAACAATGGATTCGCTGAATCGCCTACCGCTGTTGACTACCGCCTGCGCAGCATGCGTGATTGCGTTGGCAGGTTGCAGCAGCATGAAGACCCCGGCCACGGCCGAAGTAGCATCGTCGCGTACGGCGGTGGAAGCCGCTGCCTCGACTGGCGCACCGGAACTGGCTCCGGCCGAAATGGCGGCAGCGCGCGACAAGATGCTGCGCGCCAACCAGGCGCTGGCAGCCAAGGATTACCGCACCGCCCAGGACCTGGCACAGCAGGCGCAAGCCGACGCCAAGCTGGCGCAAAGCAAGGCCAGCAGTGCCAAGGCCACCGAGGCCGCCAACAAGCTGCAAGACGATATCCGTGTGCTGCGCGAAGAACTCGATCGCGCCAACAGCACCATGACTCGCTGAGAAAGGGGCCATCATGTTCAAGCCATTCCTGAAACCTGTTGCCCTGGCCGCCGCCCTGGCCCTGGCAGCCTGCAGCACCACCCCGACCACCACCGGCGAACTGGAAACCGCGCGCGCCAATTACGCGCAGGCGCAGGGCAACCCGATGGTCGCCAAATACGCCAGCGCCGAACTGGCTGCCGCCACCCGTGCCATGGACCAGGCCAATACAGCGGCGGCGCGCAATGAAAGCCTGCAAACGATCGACAAGCTGGCCTACATCGCCAAGCAGAAGACCGCCAGCGCCGAGGAAATCGCGCGTGCCAAGTCCGCCGAAGACCAGTTGAAGGACGCCGCCTCGCAGCGCGACCAGGTGCGCCTGCAAGCGCGCACGGCGGAAGCCGAGGCGGCCAAGCGCCGTGCCGACCAGGCCCGCATGGAGGCCGAAAATGCGCAGAACCAGGCCGCCAGCGCCGAAGCGGCGAAAAGCGACGCACAAGCCCGCGCTGCCGCCCTGGCGGCGCAGCTGGCCGACTTGCAGGCCAAGCAGACCGAGCGCGGCATCGTGATCACCTTCGGCGACGTGCTGTTCAACGTCGACCAGGCCGTGCTGACCTCGCAAGGCATGGCGACCGCCCAGCGCCTGGCCGATGTGCTGCGCGACAATCCCGACCGCACCGTGCTGATCGAAGGCTTTACCGACAGCACCGGCAGCGATGCCTACAACCTGCAGCTGTCGCAGCGCCGCGCCGAAGCGGTGCGCAGCGCACTGGGCCAGATGGGCATCGAGCGCTCGCGCATCGAGACGCGCGGCTATGGCGAAGCGTATCCAGTGGCCGGCAATGCCACGGCTGGCGAGCGCCAGATGAACCGGCGGGTGGAAATCGTGCTGTCCGAAGCGGGCCGCCCGGTGACCTATCGCCGCTGACGAGGAGTTTCCATGATCGATAAAAATGCGATCCGCGCGGCAGCCCGCAATATGGCCGACGGTCCGGTGACCGAAGGCTACAAGGGCAACCGCGCGATGGTGCTGCAAATGCTGAACGAAGCGCTGGCCACCGAACTGGTCTGCATCCACCGCTACAAGCGCCACTACTACATGGTGACCGGCCTGTCGAACGCCTCGATCAAGGCCGAGTTCCTGGAGCATGCGACGCAGGAGCAGCAGCATGCCGACTGGCTGGCCGAGCGCATCGTCCAGCTCAATGGCGAACCCGATTTCAATCCAGCAACGTTGCTCGACAGGAGCCATGCCGAGTATGATGACTCAAGGGAGGTGCAAGCGATGGTGCGGGCCAACCTGGTGGCAGAACGGGTGGCCATCGAGAGCTATCGCCAGATGATCGAACTGATTGGCGACAGCGACCCGACGACCAAGCAACTCTTGACGCAAATCATGGCGGTGGAGGAAGAACACGCCGACGATATGCGAGACCTATTGGCGTAAATCACTTACGAAAGAGGAGTCCTATCATGCTGGAACAGAACATCAGTACCGTCAATAACGATGTGAAAACGCTGGTCAAGGATGCGCAAGCCCTGTTCACGGCCGCCACCGCGCTCACTGGCGAAAAAGCGGATGAATTGCGTGGCCGCGGCATGAAAGCGCTCGATAGCGCACTGGCCAAGGCCCATGAAGCCCAGGCCAGCGCGATTGCCGGCGCCAAGCATGCCGCTGCTTCGACCGATGCCTACGTCAAGGAAAATCCATGGCGTTCCATCGCCGTGGCAGCCGGCGTGGGTCTGCTGGTAGGCGTTATCCTCGGCCGCAAATAAGCGATGTCCGCCGAGAACCAGGTACCACCACCGCCCGGCCTGATCGCCTCACTGGCCGGGCTTGCCAAAAACAGCCTGCATCTTTTACTGTCGCGCCTGGAACTGGCAGCCCTTGAGCTGACCGAGGTGCGCGACACCCTGCTGCAATTGTCCATCGTGTTTGCCGTGGCCCTGCTGGCTGCCTGGTTCGCCATCGCGTTCGGCACGGCGACCCTGATCTACCTGTGTTGGGAAGCGATGGGCTGGAAGATCCTGCTGGTGCTGGCGATTGCCTTTGCGGTAGTGGCGATCGGCCTGGTGCTGTGGGGGCGCAGCCTGGTGCGGCAAGGCAAACTGGGCTTGTCGGCGACGATGGCGGAACTCAAGTCCGACCGCGACATGCTGCTTTGAAAGGGAGACCATGGCGTCCAGACAGGAATTACAGGCGCTTGCCGTAGCCAAGGAAAGGCTGGTGCGGGAAGGCGAGTTGTACCGCCTCGGCACGCTGCGCTCCAAGCATGAAGTGATCAACGCCCTGCAGCCGCAAGCGCTGCTGCATGGGGCGGTGGACCAGGCCATCGGCACGCTGCAGTCACGCCTTGGCAGCTTCATCGGGCAGGGCGGCGGCTTGTCCGGCATCAGCTTCAAGACCGTGCTGCCGTATGCGGTGACACTGGGTTCGTGGATTGCCCGCAAGCGCTTGTGGAAGCCGGCCGCGGCGGCCGGGGTGCTGGCGGCAGTCGGCGCCTGGTGGCTGATGCGGCGCAAGCCCGATGCTTAAAGGGTCTTGCGCAGGCGCGACATGTACTGCGTCGTAATGCCGAGGTAGGAGGCCAGCGCGCGCTGGGTGATGCGTTGTTCCAGGCCGGGGAACTGGCTGCGGAACGCTGCCAGCCGCGCTTCCGCCGTATTGTGGCTGCGGATCTGCAGGTTGGCCGCATAACGGCGGATGCTGCATTCGATGATCTTCAGGTAGTACTCATTCACAAAGCCATGCTCGGCCCTGTGGCGCTGCATGGCCATCCAGTCGATGCGCCAGGCCTCGACGGCCGTCTCGGCGACGAAGAATTCGCGCGCCGGCTCGCCCTGCAGGCCGCCCATCATATCGCTGTGCGAACCGGTGTTTTCACCTTCGGTGATGAAGCCCAGGGTCAGGTCTTCGCCGGCCACCGAGATATGGCCGCGCCGCGCCACCCCGCTGGAAATCCAGTAGTAATGGGTGGCGCGCGTGCCGGCCTCCTGCAGCATGGTGCCCTTGCGCACGTGTACCGCAGTCACGTGCGGGGCGCTCAGCTCGGTGTAGCGGTCGTAGAGCTCAATGCCAATGCCCAAGCGCTGGACGGTGGTAGCCCGGTGTTGCTCTCTTTGTAATTGGTATGCATGTGGCATGCTCGCATCATACCCGACCTGCTGCCAGGCCAGGATGACTTTTTATGATGCGGCCATAACTGGCGGTTGTACGCTTGCTTATTTGCCACTGGTTTCAAAGGTACGCGACATGTCGCGCGTGGCCAGGTGGATCTGGCGCGCGTTGGCCATGTCCGACTGGGCAATGCTGCGCGCTTCTTTCACGCAGTCGCTGTTGGCGCCGGCCCCTTGCTGCTTGCAGGCTTCCAGGGCTTCACGCAGGGCTGCGTTGATTTCCTTGCGCAGCGTAGCAAGCTGGGCCGCTTCGGTGCGGTCCGGCCTGGTCCAGCGCGGCGGGTCGCCGCGCTTCAGTTCTTGCTGTTGCTGCCTTGCAACTTCCGGCGGCGTGACCTGGGCGCTGGCCAACCCGCACAGGGCCAGGGCGGCAGCGCCAATCAGCATTTTCATGATGGGCTCCTTCGCTACAGCCTGCCGGTCAGCAGCAGGATGAGCAAGACGACAACAATCAGGCCGGCAACGCCGCTCGGGGCATAACCCCAGTTGCGGCTATGCGGCCAGGTTGGCAGGGCGCCGATGACAAGCAGGACCAGCACGATCAGCAGGATGGTGGCCATGGCAACCTCCTTTAATAGCGGTAAACCCGGCCATCGACCACGCGCACGCGCGTGCCGACCCGCAGGTCGTAGGCGCTGTCCTGGTTGACGGTACGGTAGTCGCCGTTATCCAGGCGCACGCTGATCTGGTACACATCGCGCGGCATGTTGCGGCTCTCTTCAACGCGGTTGCCGATCACGGCGCCGCCAATCGCACCGGCAGCGGTTGCCGCGGTACGGCCGGAACCGGAGCCGATCTGGCTGCCGGCCAGGGCACCCAGCAAGCCGCCGGCGACTGCGCCGGCTCCGCTGGTGGCCGGGTCAACGCGCACCACGCGGATCGAATCGACCGTGCCATACGTCGAGACATCGGCCTGCGAGGAATAATCGGTTGCCTGGGGATAGGATGAGTTGCTGGCGCAGCCGGCCGACAAAGCGGCCACCGCCACCATCATCGCTGCAAGGGATACAGTCGGTTTCATAACGTCTCCTCCTGTGGGTGGGATTAGGCGCAGCTTATGGCCGCCCGCCCTTGCTCGTCTGTGCGATTCCGCACAATGTTCGCCAGCGAACAGAAAAAGGGGCTTGTTAGCTGGACACTAGTGCCCGGAACACCCACCTCACAAAGGAGAAGCGTCATGAAATTCACCCAGAAATTCGCTACTGCCGTGTTCATTGCCTCAACCCTCGGCCTGGCTGGCTGCGCCTCGACCCCCACCAAGGAAAGCGCCGGCGAATATATCGACGACGCCGCCCTGACCACCAAGGTCAAGGCCAGCATCTTCAACGAGCCATCGCTGAAGTCGACTGAAATCAATGTCGAGACCTTCAAAGGCACCGTGCAGCTGAGCGGCTTCGTGGCCCAGCCTGCCGACATCACCCGCGCCGGCGAAATTGCCCGCGGCGTGAAAGGTGTCAAGGAAGTCAAGAACGACATCCGCGTCAAATAAACGCGGGTGGCATGGCTCATGCGCCTGGCGCAGACCATCCTTGCCACCGTCGCCTTCCTGTACGCCTTGCAGTGGGGCCGGGGTTTCCTCGTGCCCCTGCTGCTTGGCATCCTGCTGGCCTACACGCTGAACCCGCTGGTGGCCTGGCTGGAACGCGTGCGCGTACGGCGTGCGCTGGGCACGACGCTTGTCACTTGCGCCATCCTGGGGGGCGGTGCGGTGACGGCGGAGAAAGTGCACGTCGAATTTTCCAACATCATCGAAGAACTGCCCGATGCGGGGCGCAAACTGTCGCGCCTGGTGGCCTCGACCACCAGCGGCAAGGACAGCACGCTCAAGCGCATCCAGGATGTCGCCACCCAGATCGAGCAGGCGACCGCTGGCAAGCCTGCCACGCCGCCGCGCAAAGCGATCGCCGTGGTCACGCAGGATGGCGGGCATATCAAGGTGATCGACTGGGTCTGGGCCGGTTCGCGCGGCCTGCTGTCTTTCCTGAGCCAGGCCACCATGGTGGTGTTCCTGGTGTTCTTCCTGCTGCTGTCCGGCGACACCTTCAAGCGCAAGCTGGTCAAGCTGGCCGGGCCTTCGCTGACGCGCAAGAAGGTCACGCTGCAGATCCTCGACGAGATCAACAGTTCGATCCAGGGCTATATGTTCATGCTGCTGGTGACCAATGTGCTGCTGGCGCTGCTGATGTGGCTGGCCCTGCATTTCATCGGGGTGGAAAACGCCGGCGCCTGGGCCATCGTGGCGGGGCTGCTGCACCTGATGCCTTATTTCGGCCCGCTGCTGATTGTCTGTGCGCTCAGCGTCGCCTCTTACCTGCAATCGGAATCGCTGCAGATGGTGGCGCTGGTGGCGCTGGCCTCGATCGCCATCGCGACCCTGGTCGGCACCGTCATTGCCACCTGGATGACCGGGCGCATCGCGCGCATGAATGCCGCCGCGGTGTTCGTCAGCCTGCTGTTCTGGGGCTGGCTGTGGGGCGTGTGGGGCTTGCTGCTCGGCGTGCCGGTGGTGGTGATCGTCAAGGTCGTGGCCGAGAAGGTCGAGGGCATGGAAGTGGTCGCCGAGCTGCTGGGCGAGTAGGCGGGGAATGCTGCCGCTATCTGAGCGTATCCATTCGGGGGCTGCCGTGCCGGTGGCGCAGGCTGCCCAGCTGGAGCGCATACTGGCGCGCAAATTCGGCGCCGAGGAAGAACACCTGGGCCGAGTAATAGACCCACAGCAGGACCGCGATCAGGGAGCCGGCGGCGCCGAAGCTGTCGGTCACGCCGCTGTTGCCGATGTAGACGCCGATGCCGTATTTGCCCAAGGTGAACAGGGCCGCGGTGCCGAAGGCGCCAATCACCACGTCGCGCCATGACAGCCTGACGCGCGGCAGCATCTTGTAGATCACGGCAAACAGGGCGGAAATCACGAAGAAACTGATGACGTGGTTGAGGATGGTCAGCAGCAATGCGGCATCCTGCCAGTAAGCGCCCATTTTCTTTTCGACGAGGGCGAGGGCGGCGCTGACCACCAGCGAAACCAGCAGCAGGAAGCCGAGCACCAGCACCATGCCGAAGGATAGCAGGCGCGTGCGTACGGTATCCCAGATGCCGCCGCCTTGCGCAGGTGGCAATTGCCAGATTTCGTCGAGGCTGCCTTTCAGTTCGGTGAACACGCTGGTGGCGCCAAACAGCAGCAGGGCGCCGGCCACCAGGGTGGCGATCATGCCTTGTGTTTCATTGCTGGCGCCAGAGAGGATCAGCTGGATCGCTTCCGCGCCCTGGCTGCCAACCAGGCCGCGCAGCTGGAAGAACAGTTCCCCCTGGGCCGCCTCCTTGCCGTAGAACAGGCCGGCTATCGCGATCACCAGCACCAGGATCGGCGCCAGCGAAAACAGGGTGTAGAAGGCGAGCGCGGCCCCTTTGCTGCTGGCGCGGTGCTCGAGCCATTCGGTGATGGCGCACCAGCCAACGGCAGGCAGCTTCTTGGCGATGTGGGGAAAGCGTCTCCAGCCCATGAGCCGAGTGTACGTCCGGCGCGGCCAGGCTGACGGTGCGCCGGGGCACAAAAAAAGGGGCCCGCAGGCCCCTTCCATACCGCGTTGGCAGTGATTACTTCACACGGCGTTCCGCGGTCACATTGTCGATTTCAACGCGACGGTTTGGTTCCAGGCACTTGATCAGGTCGGCGCGCTTCATCTTCTTGTCGTTGCACTGTACCACTGGCTGGGACTTGCCCTTGCCTTGCGCGGTCAGGCGGGATGCATCAACACCCTTGCTGACCAGGTAGGTCTTGACGGCTTCGGCACGACGCTCGGACAGCTTCTGGTTGTACTTGTCCGAACCCAGGCGGTCGGTGTGGCCGGTGATGACCACGTTGTTGACCGACTTGTCTTCGTTCAGCAGCTTGGCCATGTCGTCCAGCTTAGGCTGTTCCGGCGCCAGGTTGGCGCTGTCGAAGGCGAACAGTTCGTTGGCGGACATGGTGACTTTTTCGAACTTCGGTGCTGGTGGCGGAGGCGCCACTGGAGCGGCAACTGGCGCCGGGGTTGGCTCAGGCGCCACGACTGGCGCCACCGGTGCAGGCGGTGGCGCTGGCTGTGGCGCTGGGCCCAGCAGGTAGTTCAGCGAGAACATCAGGTATTTGTTGTTCGATTTCGAGTTGTCGAACTCGTTGCCGCGGATGAAGCCGTGCACATTGCGCAGGTCAGCTTGCAGGAACAGGCGGTCGGTGATGTTCGACTGCAGACCTACGCCAACGGAGACGAATGGGGAATTGCGCTTTGGCTCAGCAACGCTGTTCGCTGCGGTGAACACATCGCGTTCCATGCCGGCACCAACCAGCAGGAATGGACGCACCGTCTTACGGGTCAGCATGTACAGGCCGTCAACGCCCAGGGTCTTCTGGCCGTAGCGGGAGCCGAACTTCTTGGTGGCAGCGTGGGTGGCGTTGAATTGCAGGTCCCACTGTTCATTCAGGGCTTTACCCAGTTTCAGGCCGTAGGCACCGTCGTATTTGTCGATGCCCCAGTCGCCGTCAGGGCGGAACGCGCCAGCGCCAGCGCCGACGTACCAGTTCTGGTTGAGCAGGGTGTCCTGCGCCGAAGCGGCGAACGAAGCCGACAACATCGCAGCGGCGATGGCGATATTCTTAATCTTATTCACTAGAAAACTCCCGTTGTTTGAGTAGCAAAGTCGCAAAAAAAAGTTGCGCGACTCCCTTTCCCAGCGGTGATACATTGCTGTGGGTTCAGTTTAGGCGGCGTTAACCGTCAGTATCCGTGCGTTGGCGCACATTTGGCTTGAAGTATAGCAATCACGTGGCATTTATACAACATATACCATAATTCACTATTGAAATTTCGTCAGGCCGCCACCTAAACGGGGATAGGTGGCGGTCGGTTGACAGACTGACTATTTCTTTTCAGGCTCAGGCGGCGGCGTCTGCGGCTGCACGATGACGGTGTCGCCGGCCTTGCCTGGCTCGCCTTGCGGACCAGGGGTGCCAGGTTCGCCTTTCGGGCCTTCCGGCCCCGGCGGACCCGGCACGACCGCTGGCGGCGGCGCCGGTTCCACCGTGGGCGGCGGATTATTGGTGACGGTCTTTTCGCAGGCGGTCAGGCCCACCAGGGCCAGGGCTGCGAGCAGGACTGGATATTTCATGGTCGTTCCTCTCTGGTTGGTTGATGCCGGCTCCAGCATAGGCCGCTGTCGGGTTGCGCCTCTGTTCGGGAACACACACAGGAAATCAAGGTCCAAGCTCCTGACGCAGCAGAGATTGGCAAATAACCAATGTTTGTTCGTTTGTATGTTCGTTGCCGCACAGACCGATGAGTCGCAGGCAAGGCACTCTGGAGCCTGCGAATCCACCCTGGCATCTACAAGGAGTGTTCAAATGCACGCAATCAGAGAATCGTCCCATGGCCTCGAAATCGAAGCTACCGCAGAGCTGCCGGCACCGTTGCCGGCTGTGCCGTCCCGTCCACGCCTGGCGCTTGTCGAGCGTCCCGGTCCCGTGACGGAGCGCAAAGCCCTGTCGCTGGCCCCGATCGAGCGCGTCCGATCCACCTCGGCGACCCTGCGCCGCATCGAAAATATGCAGAAACTGGTGGCGGAATTACAAAACCACGAAATGCTGGCTGACGAAATCGCCTGGTTCCTGAAATTTTCCCCATCCGGCGCCCGTAAATATATCCGCGACCTGCGCGAAGCCGGCGTGATCGAACTGGCCCGTTATATCGAAGGCACGGCGACCTACCTGGGCAAGGCTGTCTACCAGCTGACCCCGGATGCCGAACGCGTGCAAGCCTTCCTGGCCGCGATCGCCCAGCCCAAGCGCGAAGGCGCGCCGCCGCGCAAGGAGCGCCCCAGCCTGCGCGAACAGAGCATGGCCGGAAATGGCCGTCACTTCCATATCCTGGCAGATGACACCCATTACGCCATCCGCGTCAACCGCGGCCCGGTCCAGCGCGACCCCTTGGTGGCAGCGCTGTTTGGCGCCCCGAGCTCCCTGCAAAAGGCCATGCCTTAAGCCGGAACAGTGATAAGCTTCCATCAATGGCATGTTGAAATGCCATTGACCAGCCCCATCTGTGGCGGAACGAGTTCTGTTATGGACGGCATCATGGACGCTTGGGTTTTGCTTATCTTGACGGCGCTGGGCATCGCGGCGCCGATCGTGTATCCACGCTGGACCTTGCGGCGGGCGCTGGCCCGGCCGCTGGCAGCCGCCGAGCAGGCTATGCTCGAGCGCAGCATGCCTTTCTACCGCCAACTGGCGCCGGACTTGCAGCGCCAGTTGCAGCGCATGGTGGTGCAATTCCTGCACCAGAAAAAATTCGTCGGTTGCGCCGGCCTCGAGGTGAGCGATGAGATGCGCATCACCATCGCCGCCCAGGCTTGCCTGCTGTTGCTGAACAAGCCGAGCAAGGTCTACAGCGCCTTGCACACCATCCTGGTCTATCCGGGCGCCTTTGTCGCCAACCGCGACGAAGTGGGGGCGGGCGGCGTGATCACGCCGGCGCGCCGGCAGATGCTGGGTGAATCCTGGAGCGATGGCCGCATCGTGCTGTCCTGGGACGATGTCGCGCGCGGCACGCTGGATTGGCAGGGCGGAAACAACGTCGTGCTGCATGAGTTCGCCCACCAGCTCGACAGCGAATCGGGCAGCAATAACGGCGCCCCCTATCTTGGCAGCCCGGACAGCTATCGCAGCTGGTCGGAAGTGCTGTCGCGCGACTACGCCAACTTGCGCCATGCTGCCTGGCTGGGCCGGCAGGATAGCGTGCTGGACCATTACGGTGCGACCAGTCCTGCCGAGTTCTTTGCCGTGGCGACGGAAACCTTCTTCACGCGGCCGTGGCAACTGGCCGAGCGCCATGCCGCCTTGTATGGCGAGCTGCAAAAGTATTACCGGGTCGATCCGCGCAACTGGTTGGCCGCACCGCCGCCGCCAGCGCCCGAACCGGCCTTCCTGTCGATGCCAATGCCTGTGCGGTCGTTCGCCTGGGCCGACTGGTAAGGAGACTCAAAGGCGCCCATGGAATTCGAAGACTTCGATTTCATCACCAGCGAAGCGCCGGCCCGCGCCAGCGAACCGGCCGATCCGCTGCAGCGCCTGAAATACCTGGTCGACAATACCCCGGCCATCATCTACAGCACCGTGCCAAGCGGCGACTTCAAGATGACCTTCGTCAGCGCCAACGCGCTCAACGTGCTGGGCTACCGGCCGGAAGACATGGTGGCCGACCCCAATTTCTGGTTCGACCATATCCACCCCGACGATGCGCCGAACATCTTCTCCAGCCTGGCGCAGATCTTTACCGAAGGCGAGAAGGCCTACGAATACCGTTTCCGTACCGCCGATGGCCGCTACCTGTGGATGCATGACCAGTTGCGCCTGATTCGCGACGAGCAGGGCGCGCCGCTGGAGGTGATTGGCTCGCTGACGGACATTACCGACCGCAAGCAAATGGAAGAGACCCTGGTGCAGGCCCAGAACATGGCCTCGATCGGCCAGCTGGCGGCGGGCGTGGCGCACGAAATCAATAACCCGGTCGGTTTTGTCACCTCCAATATCGGCACCCTGAAAAGCTATGCCGACACCCTGTTCGAACTGGTCGAGCACAGCACCACGGCGGAGCAGCGCAGCGCGGCCGATTTCGAGTTCATGAAGGAAGATACGGAAGCCTTGCTGCGCGAGTCGATGGATGGCCTGCGCCGCGTGCGCGACATCGTGCAGGCGCTGAAAGACTTCTCGGAAGCCGGCGACAGCCAGTGGCAGCAGACCGACCTGCATGAGGGTCTGGAGAGCACGCTCCATGCGCTGGCCAATGAGCTGCGCTTCAAGGCCAAGGTGGACAGGCATTATGGCAAGCTGCCGCTGGTGCGCGGCTTGCCGGGCCAGTTGAACCAGGTATTCCGCAACATCCTCATGAATGCCATCCAGGCCATCCCCGGCGAAGGCATCATCCGCATCGTCACCAGCGCCGACCGCGAGGCCGTGCATGTGCGGATCCAGGACAACGGCGTCGGCATCCCGCCCGAGAATCTGGGCCGTATTTTCGATCCCTTCTTCACCACCAAGCCGGTGGGCAGCGGCACCGGGCTGGGGCTCTACCTGGCTTACGGCGCCGTCAACAAGCACGGCGGCCGCATCAACGTGATCTCCGAGCCCGGCAAAGGCTCGGCATTTACCGTGGTCCTGCCACTGCGCTCCGCTGAACCCAGATAGGCAGGCGGTGGCCGCTCTTTTTCTCGAAGTCCTGCAACTGCTGGATCATGCGCTCATTGAGCACGTGGTCGGAGGCCAGCAGCATCAGGCCATCGCGGCTGACGACGTCACGCGCGAGCACCATGCCGGGCACCAGTTCGCCCGACAGCAATTCGACGTCGGTGCTTTCCGCCACGCCGCGCACGCCGCCGTCGACCACCTGGCGGAAGGCTTGCACCACTTGCGGGTCATAGCGCTTGCCGCTGCCATCCATCACCAGCGACTTGGCTTCTTCCGGCTTCAGGTGGCGCTGCACCAGGGCGCCTTGCTGCAGGTTGAAGTAATCGATCGCCAGCGTCAGGATGCGCGAGCCGATCGGGATCGCAAAGCCCGCCAGCCGGTCCGGGAAGCCCTGGCCGTCGAAGCGCTCCATCTGGTGCCGCACGATGGCGGCGACGCCGGCCATGTCGGTCAGCGGCATCAGCAACTGCGCGCCGGAAACAGGATGCTTGCGGAACAGCGCCAGGTCGGCGCCGTGCAGCATGGTCATCGGGGTGCGCAGCATCTCGTCGGAAAAGCCGATGCGGCCAAGGTCGTGCAGCAGGGCGGCGATGAAGATATCCTGCACCTCGTTCATGTCGAGCTTGAGCTGGGTCGCCATCTTGCGCGCCAGGTCGGCCACCTGGCGCGTCTGGCCGGTCTGGCCGGTGCCGCGCGCTTCGGCGATGCTCGACAGGATCTTGATAGTGGTCAGGAAGTTGGCCTTGAGCTGGCGCGTACGTTCCTCGACCTTTTGCTCCAGGCCGGCGTTGAGCGACTTCAGTTCCTCGTTCTGCTTCAGGGTCAACGCTTCCAGGCGCTGCTTTTCCAGCTCGAGCTGGTGGCGTTCCAGCGCGTGGCGCACGATCAGCAGGATGTCGTTGTCGTCCCAGGGCTTGGTGATGTAGCGGTAGATCTCGCCGCAGTTGATGGCGTCCTGGATCGACTGCACGTCGGAATAACCGGTCAGCAGCAGGCGCACGGTATTGGGCCAGCGCTCGCGCACCTGGGCCAGGAAACGCGCGCCGTCCATTTCCGGCATGCGCATGTCCGAGATCACCAGGTCGACCGGCTGCTGCGCCAGCAGCTCGAGCCCCTGCGCGCCGCTGATGGCCGTCAGCACCTCGTAGCCTTTGCCGCGGAACAGGCGGCGCAGGGAAGAGAGGATGTTCGGCTCGTCGTCGACACACAGGATGGTCATCATGGGGTGGCTTCCTTCTGCTCGTTGGGAGGTCGCTTCTTGGGTAGGGTGACGCGGAAAGTGGTGCCCTGGCCGAGGGCAGAATCGACCTCGATCCGGCCGTGGTGCTTTTGCACGATGCCGTAGGACAGGGACAAGCCCAGGCCGGTTCCCTTGCCGACTTCCTTGGTGGTGAAGAAGGGGTCGAAGATGCGGCCCAGGTTTTCCGGCGCGATGCCGGCGCCGTTGTCGGAGACGCTGAACCAGACGTGATCGCCGTCGCAGCCGGTGCGGATCTCGATGCGGCCGCGCATGGAACCGATGGCGTGGGCGGCGTTGACCAGCAGGTTCATCACCACCTGGTTGATTTGCAGCGGCAGGCATTCGATGTCGGGGATTTCGGCGTATTCGCGCACCACGTCGGCCTTGTACTTGATTTCGTTGCTGACGATGTTGAGGGTGGAGTCGATGCCCTGGCGCAGGTCGGCCCAGACCCATTCCTGCTGGCTGTCGACGCGCGAGAAGTCCTTCAGGTCTTGCACGATATGGCGCACGCGCACGATGCCTTCCTTCGATTCCTGCATCAGGGTCGGGATATCGGTGCGCAGGAAGCCCAGCTCCACCTGGTCGCGCATGGCGCGCAGCCGGGCCGCGACGGCCGGATCCACGATCGCCGCCTCGGCTTCCTGATAGGCGTCGAGCATGGAGAACAGGCTGTCCAGGTAACTTTGCAGGGTGCCGAAATTGGAAAAGATGTAGCCGATCGGATTATTGATTTCGTGCGCCACCCCGGCCGCCAGCTGGCCAATGGAGGCCAGCTTGTCGGACTGCACCAGCTGCTGCTGGGTGCGACTCAGGGTTTCATTGAGCTCGGTCAGTTCGATATTGCGGCGCCGCAGCTCCTCTTCGGCGCTCTGGCGCTGGCGGATGTCTTCGGCCAATTGGGCGGTGCGCTGGCGCACGGTCTGCTCCAGGTTGTCGTGCGCGCGGCGCAGGGCGTTTTCCGCCACGCGCCGCTCGGTCACGTCGCGCAGGCTCTGGATTGCGCCGACCAGCTTGCCGTCATGCCCGCGCAGCGGCGCTGCCGTCGATTGCAGCCAATGCCCGGCCGCGCCGAGGTTGGGGAAGAAGTCCTCTTCCTCGTAGGCGCCGTCGATCAGCGAAGACGGCTTGTATTTGTCGCGGAAATTGCGGTCGGTGGCCGGATCGATGTTATCGACGATCAGGTCGGCCAGCAGGGGGCGCGGCTTGGTATAGAAAGCTTGCCAGTGCTGGCGGGTGCCCACCATTTCGTGCGTGCCCCAGCCCAGCAGGTGTTCGCAGGCCTTGTTCCAGTGGGTGATGACGTGGTCGGTATCGATGACGAAGGTCGCAACGGGGTGACCGTCCAGCAATTCGGACAGGGCGCGTTCGACAGACCTTTCGACGTGGAAGCTGCTCATGTCAAAGTGGCATCTGGTGTGGACGGTCTGATTATACGGCGGGAAATAGAAAAGGTGCGCGTGCGATAGCTAACAGTCATAAAGGCCAGGCTTAGGCAGGCTAGGGCTTTTGGGAGGAACCGCCATGGCCACCATCATTGCAGGACATTTCCAGTTGCAGGAAACCGCGCTCGAGGTATGCGAAGCGTTCAAGGCTGCCGGTTTCGCTGCCGGCAGCGTATCGACCTTCTTCAACAACCCGCCCGGGCAGCACAATGTGATTCCGACCGGCGGCGACCGCCCCGAGTCGCCGGGCGCGCAGCAAACCCCGGAGGCGGTGGCCAAGGGCGAAGTGACCGGCGCGGCCATCGGCGCCGCGGCAGGGGCGGCCACCATTCCCTTGACCGGGCCGCTGGGCCCGGTGCTGGGCGGCCTGGTCGGCGCCCACGTGGGCTCGCTGTACAGCTTTTCCGAACTGAAGGAGAAGAACGAATCGGGGCCGCCGCCACGCCGCTCCGGCATGATGGTTGCCGTGGCAGCCGACGGCGGGCAAGAGGCGCGGGCGATCGAGCTGATGCGCCAGCAGGGCGCGGAAAAAATCGAGCGCGCCCAAGGCATTATCGAGAACGGCGACTGGAAGGATTTTGATCCCTTGTCAGTCCCACAATTTGTTTGAGCGCCCTGTTGCGGAATGCAAACGCCCCCTGTGCGAAAAGTAATTTTCGGTATGATAGTTGCTACAATAAAAGCAGCGAACTAGACGTGGATCATGACCACGGCGTGCCGTCCAGTACATCATCTGCCACAAGAGCTATCGCTTTGTTCTGAGGGGGAGAGGGCCAATGACACAGGCATGGGTAGTCCTTTCGCGGCCGGATCGCCGCGATATTTCGGCGCCGACCGAAGCCCAACTGGTGGCGGCACTGTCGGATGTGTACGGCGGCAAGATCCACGGCCCCGATGGCATTCCCGGCAGTGCCACCCTGAAGTTCGGCTATGACGACGGCCTGATGTACCAGGTCGAAGTCGGCCAGGACGGCGCCGTACGCTACGAGGAGTGGTCGGACCGCGATTGCGAAATTGCGCTCGCCACGCCGCGCCATATGAGCTGCAAGCAGGAAGATGCATTGCAAATCTGGAAGTGGCTGGCGCTGCGCCAGGTCGCCAAGATTCGCAGCCAGGCCTGGCTCTCCGAGGGATGATGGCGCGCTCAATGCGACATCAGCAGCGGCAGCGTCATCGCGTCGAGCACGCTGCGCGTGACGCCGCCCAGCAGCGTTTCGCGGAAACGCGAATGGCCGTACGCCCCCATCACCAGTAAGTCGCAATCGCGCTCGCCGGCCAGGGCCAGCAGCTGTTCGCCCACGTTGCCGGGGCGCTTGAGCAGGCCCATGCGTTCGCTCTGGGCCAGCACCAGTTTCGCCATCACGCCGTGCCGCTCCAGCCAGGCCAGCACGTCGGTGCCGGGCGGATCGCCGAAGACGCCGGGACGCGCCTCGGCATCGACAATCGCCACCGTCACGCGGTCGGCGCGGCGCAGCAGGGGCAGCGCATCCTGCAGTGCGCGCCCGGCTTCGCGGCTGGCATTCCAGCCGACCAGGATGTGGCGCGCCGGCGCCGGGCCGCCCGGGCTGGCCACGCCATCGCTGCTGACGGCAATGGCAGACGAGGTGCGGGCGGCAAAGGGCATGACCAGCACCGGCTTGCCGCTGCCGGCCAGCACTTCGGCCGGCACGTCGGGACCGCGCCCGTTCGGCGCGAGCTGGCCGACGATCACCAGGTCGGCATGGCGCGCCATCAGGCTCAGGCCGGCGGCCGGTTCATCGTCGAGGATGCGCTGTTCGAACGATTGCACGCCCAGCGCCTGCAGGCGCGGCGCGAAGTCGGCCAGCGCATGGCTGGCCCGCTCGCGCAGGATGTCGAGGTGGCGCGCCAGGTTGGGATCGTTGTCGTCCACCGTTTCGTTCTGGTACAGGAAGCGCGAAATGCCGGTGGTGGCGACGCCGATGACGTGGGCGCCTTCCTGCAGCGCCAGTTCGCCGGCCAGCAGGATGCGCGCTGCGCTATGGGGCGCTTCATCGACGTGCACCAGGATAGTTTTGTAGGCCATGGCTTTTTCTCAGCGCAGGGCCGCCGTCGCTTTCTCCAGCCGCGTCTGGCACGCGATGCACAGCGGTGCTTCGGGCCGCGCATTCAGGCGCGAGAAGGGGATCTCATTGCCGCAATTGTCGCACAAGCCGTAGCTGCCTTCGTCGATCTTGGCCAGGGCGTGGCGGATACTGCTGAGCTGTGCCTGCTTGTGTTCGTCGGCTTCCAGTTCGAGCTGGTTGAGGGTGCGATTGCTGGCGCTGTCTGCCGGCGAGGTTTCGATTTCCTCCACCGCCGGGACGCGCGCCAGCTCGCCGTCCATGCGGCCGGCAAGCTGCTGCAAAAGTGCTAGCTTGCGTTGCTCCAGCGCGGCTTGCAATGATGCAAGCTGATCCGGCGACAGGCCCATGGCGGTCTCCACGAATTCATTGTTCGGAAGACCATTGTATGCCTGCTGCGTTAATTACGCACTCTCGCGTGCATGGCGTGCGGCCAGCTGTTTTTTCAGGCTCTCCAGCGGCGCTGCCAGGTGTTCGGGCCGGGCCGCGGCAATCGCTGCCGCCACGGCCAGCAAGTCGGCGCTGATGCCGGCCAGTTCCTTGACGCGCTCGATGCGGCGGATGGTTTCGCGTGCTTCGCTGGCCAGCCGCAGCAGTTCGGGCAGGGTGACGCCCATGCCTTCCAGCGAATGGCTGGCGGCATCGACGTACAGGCTGTTGGCCTGCTGGCGCAGCGCCACTTCGTTTTCGAACAGGGCCTGGGCCGCGCCGTGCGTCAGCGGCGCGCCTGCGCCCTTGCCGTTGTTGCCCTCCAGCCGTTGCTGCTGGCGGATGCCGCGCATGATGCGCTCGTGCAGTTCGTCGGCGCTGGCGGACAGGCTGTCGGCCAGCGTTTCCAGGTCGTGCGGCAGGGCGGCGGTCAGGCTCATGGCTGGGCTCCTTGGGCGGTGGCAGGCGGGATGGCGGACGATGCGCTGCCGGCGGTGTCGGTCGCCGGCAGCGGGTCGAGGCCGCGGTACAGGGCGGCGTGGCGTTCGCGGATGGCATCGATGTTTTGCGCCGCCAGCGTGTGGCGCAGGCCGAGCAGGCGGTACTCCTTCAACTTTTCCTGCTGGTGCGCGCGGGCCAGGGCGGCCAGCAGGCGGTCGCGCGGCGCGTCGGCATAGGGAATTTCCACCGCCAGCATGCCGAGCACGATGCGCTGCTCGTTGTCGTGGTTCTTGTTGAAGTAACGCAGCAGGGTGTGCATGGCGTCAAGCGTGCCTTGCAGCGGCTCGTACCCTTCGCGCAGCATGGCTTGCACGGCCTGGTCCTGTTCGCGTGCCGTGGCGCTGCGCAGCAGCAGGCGCACCAGGCCGGCATAGGCGTTGACATGGCGGTCGCTCAGGCCGGTATCGGGCCAGGCCTTGATGCTTTGCGACATTTGCTTGACCTGGTCGCCGTAATGGAAGGTGTCGCCGCTGGCCAGGGCGCCCAGGGCACGCAGGTAGGTGGTGGCGGCGCTGTGCAGGGCGATGAAATCGGGATAGGCGTCGTGGCGCTTGCGGTCGATCGCTTCCTCGCGCTGGACGGCTGCGGCGCTGAGGTAGGGCTGCTCGCGCTGGAAGGTATCGCGGAAGCGTTGGCTCAGGTCGTTGAATCCGGCCAGCTTGGGCGCGTCGTCGGCAAGGGCGCGCACCTCCCGCAGGCGCGGATTGCTGGCGCAGGCGGCCAGTAGCAGGCACAACAGGATGCACAGGTAACGTTTCATGGCGGGTCTCCTCGGGCGGCAGAGACCATCTTGCACCTCGGCGCAGCGGGCGCGTTTGCGCCAGCGCAAAGGTCAGGCGCGCAGGTAGGGCGTGGCCCAGGCCAGGCTGTCTTCGGTGCGCGCGCCAGGCAGGTACTCGCAGCCGATCCAGCCCCGGTAGCCGAGCTCGTCGAGCAGGCGGAACAGGAAAGGATAGTTGATCTCGCCCGTGCCCGGTTCATGGCGGCCCGGCGTGTCGGCCAGTTGCATGTGGCGGATATGGGGCAGGCAGGCGCGGATGGTGTTGGCCAGCTCGCCCTCCATGCGCTGCATGTGGTAAATGTCGTACTGCAGGAACAGGTTGGGGCGCGCGGCGTCGGCCAGGATCTCGAGCGCCTGGCGGCTGTGGTTCAGGAAATAGCCGGGAATGTCGAAATGGTTGATCGGCTCGATCAGCACCTCAATGCCATGGGGCGCGAACTGGTCGGCGGCGTATTGCAAGGCGCGGATATACGCCTCGCGTGCACGTTCCGGCGCCAGGCCGCCGGGCAGGATACCGGCCATGCAATGCACGCGCGGCGTGTCCAGCTCCCTCGCGTATTCCAGGGCGAGGCCGACGCTATCCTGGAATTCCTCGAAGCGGCGCGGATCACAAGCCATGCCGCGCTCGCCCGCTTGCCAGTCGCCGGGCGGCAGGTTGTGCAGCACCAGTTGCAGCTGGTGGCGCTGCAAGCGTTCCTTGATGTCGTCGGAATCGAAGGCGTAGGGGAAAAGGAATTCCACGCCCTTGAAGCCTGCCGCATGCGCCAGCCCGAAGCGCTCGATGAAGGGCGCTTCGGTGAACAGCATGGACAGGTTGGCAGCGAACTGTGGCATGCCCGCGATTATAGCGGGCCTGGCCTGGTTCAGCGTGGAGGGCGGTTGCGCGGGGCGTTGGATGGGCGCGAGCCGCTTGGGCTGCCGCCTGGACGGGCGTCGCGGCGGATGCCGGCCGGGGCTGCTGCGCGCGGGGCGCCGCCGTTGCCGCTGGCAGCCACGCGTGGCTTGCCCTGGCCATTCTGGCTGCGGTTGCCGCCGCCGTTTCCGCCATTGCCGTTGCCGCCAGGGCGTGGGGGGCGATTCGTATGGCGGCCGACACCGCTGCGCAGCTGGATCGGCTGGGCCTTGGCGTTCGGGTCCGGCTCGAAGCCCGGGATGATTTCGCGCGGCAGCGTGACCTTGATCAGGCGTTCGATATCGCGCAGCATGACGTGTTCGTCCACGCACACCAGGGACACTGCTTCGCCCTTGGCGCCGGCGCGGCCGGTGCGGCCGATGCGGTGCACATAATCTTCCGGCACGTTCGGCAGGTCATAGTTGACCACGTGCGGCAACTGGTCGATGTCGATGCCGCGCGCAGCGATATCGGTGGCGACCAGGCATTGCAGCGTGCCATCCTTGAACTCGGCCAGCGCGCGGGTACGCGCGGTCTGGCTCTTGTTGCCGTGGATCGCCATGGCTTTCACGCCGTCCTTGCCCAGTTGCTCGACCAGCTTGTTGGCGCCGTGCTTGGTGCGGGTGAAGACCAGTACCTGGGTCCAGGCGTGGGTGCGGATCAGGTGCGACAGCATCGGGTGCTTCTTGTCGCGGTCGACCGGGTGGATCTTCTGCGAGATGATTTCCACCGTCGAATTGCGGCGCGCCACTTCGATGGTTTTCGGGTTGTCCAGCAGGCCGTCGGCCAGGGCCTTGATCTCGTCGGAGAAGGTGGCCGAGAACAGCAGGTTCTGGCGCTTCGGCGGCAGGGCGGCCAGCACTTTGCGGATATCGCGGATGAAGCCCATGTCCAGCATGCGGTCGGCTTCGTCCAGGATCAGGATCTCGATCTTGTCGAGGTTGACGGTGCCCTGGCCCATGTGGTCCAGCAGGCGGCCTGGCGTGGCCACCAGGATGTCGACGCCGTGCTTGAGCAGCTTGATCTGCGGGTTGATGCTGACGCCGCCGAAAATCACGGCCGAATTCAGCTTGGTGTATTTACCGTAAGTCTTGACGCTTTCTTCCACCTGGGCCGCCAGTTCGCGGGTCGGGGTCAGGATCAGGGCGCGGATCGGGCGCGGCGAAGTATTGTTGACCAGTTTGCTGCCGAAGGCGTCGGTGGACAGGCGGTGCAGAACGGGCAGCGTGAAGCCGGCAGTCTTGCCGGTACCGGTCTGGGCGCCTGCCAGCAGGTCGCCGCCATTCAGTACGGCAGGAATGGCCTGGCCCTGGATCGGGGTTGGGGCTGTATAGCCGGTTTCGGCGACCGCGCGCAGAATGGCATCGGACAAGCCGAGATCGGAAAAGTTCATAGTTATTATATAAATTATGTGGAAATTATTGCCATACGGAAACGTCGGCCCTGTGCGGAGTATAGCAGCAAGTCCGATTCATTGACGCACGGCAATAACAAAAGAGGCCCCGCAGGGCCTCGTTTGTGGCGGTTTTGGGCTTGTTTTTATGCAAATTCTGCCAGCAGGCCAACCATCTGGCCGAACACCTTTGGCGAGGCCGCGATGATGTGGCCGGTGTTCATATAGTTCGATTCGCCGTTGAACTCGCCGGCGATGCCGCCCGCTTCGGTCACCAGCAGGGCGCCGGCCGCGATGTCCCATGGCTTGAGGTTCTTTTCGTAGTAGCCATCCAGGCGGCCGCAAGCGACGTAGGCCAGGTCCAGGGCGGCGGAGCCGGCGCGGCGGATGCCGTGCGAGCGCTCGGCCATGATGGTGAACATCTTGGCGAACTCAGCGATGGCGGCCGGGCTGCCTGGCTTGTAGCCGGAAGCGAGCAGGGCGCCGCTGATGCGGTCGAGCTTGTTGACGCGGATGCGCTTTTCGTTGAGGTAGGCGCCGGCGCCCTTGGTGGCGGTGAACAGGTCGTTGTGTACCGGGTCGTAGACCACGGCCTGGGTCACGACGCCTTTTTGCTGCAGGGCGATAGAGATGCAGTACTGTGGGAAGCCGTGCATGAAGTTGGTGGTGCCGTCCAGTGGATCGATGATCCACACGTATTCGCTCTCGTCATTGACGGTGCCGGTCACGCCGGATTCTTCGGCGAAGATGGCGTGGTCGGGATAGGCTTTCAGCAGCACTTCGATGATGGCCTGTTCGGCGGCCTGGTCAACATCAGTGACGAAGTCATTGTGTTGTTTTTCAGTTACGTTCACGCGGTCCAGGTCGAAGGATGCGCGGTTGATCACAGCGGCGCCACGGCGCGCGGCCTTGATGGCCGTATTCAGCATTGGGTGCATACTAGCTTCCGTAAAATAGACATTGCCGCCCACGGAAACGCTTCGCGCATCCGGCAGCGGAAATGATGACAAGATTGAAAAAGAGCGGCGCGTTGTGCGGGCAGAGTAAAATGCGGCCCAACGCAGAATCCCGCTATTGTAAATGAAGCAGACCGAAACCGCATCCTCCGCCTTCCACCGCCTCCGGGTCGTCCTGGTGGAAACCAGCCGCCCCGGCAATATCGGATCGGTGGCGCGCGCCATGAAAACCATGGGTTTTTCCGACCTGGTGCTGGTCAATCCGCGCTTCGAAGGGGCCTGCGAGCATGAGGAAGCGGTGGCCTTTGCCTCCGGCGCGCAGGATATCCTGTCGTCGGCGCGGGTGGTGGGCAGCATGGCCGAAGCGCTGGAAGGGATCAACTTCACGGCGGCCGTGTCGGCGCGGCTGCGCGAGTTTTCGCCGCCGGTGGTGACGCCGCGTGAATTTGCCGGCCAGCTGGCGGCCGGGGCGGAGCTGAACGCGGCCCTGATCTTCGGCAATGAGCGCTTTGGCCTGCCGAATGAGATTGTCGAACCTTGCAATGTGCTGGTGAATATCCCGGCCAATCCCGACTATTCCTCGCTCAACCTGGCGCAGGCGGCCCAGGTCCTGGTGTATGAATGCCGCATGGCGGCGCTTGACGGGCGGCATGCGGCCAGCCCGGTCGGTTTCCACGGCGAAGCGGCCAGCGCGGCCCAGATCGACGGCATGTACGAGCACCTGGAGCAGGCGCTGGTCGAGGTCGGCTTTCTCGACGCTAACAATCCGCGCAAGCTGATGCCCCGCCTGAAGCGCATGTTTGCGCGCGCCGGGCTGGAAACGGAAGAAGTCAACATCCTGCGCGGCATTGCGCGCCAGATGCAGGTGCGCAGCCGCAAGGATTAGAGGTCTTTCTCTAGCCGGGGCGCGGCGGCGTCCTTAGAATCCCCCTATAACTATTAAGAGGGGACTAGATGCAACGCAGATCATTCTTGAAGGCTGGGCTGCTGGGCGGCCTGGCGCTGGTCGCCGGCGGGGCCGTGTACCGGCAACTCCGTCCGGCCGTGGCCGAGCGTTTTGCGCTCGATGCCGAGGGCCGCACCATGCTGGCGGCGCTGATTCCAGCCATTACCGGCGTCGCGCCCGACGCGGCAGCGCTGCAGGCGGCAATCGACCGCGTCGGCGCGGCCATCAATGGGCTGCCGCTGCGCGTGCAGAAGGAAATCAGTGACCTGTTCGGCTTGCTGAACATTGCGCCCACGCGCCGCCTGCTGGCTGGCGTGCCGGCCTGGCCGGAGGCAAGCCCCGAGCAGGTGGCGGCCTTCCTGGAGGGGTGGCGCACCCATCGCACCGAGATGCTGCAGACGGCCTACCATGGCTTGCATGACCTGGTGCTCGGCGCCTGGTATGCCGAATCTTCGACCTGGGCGGCCATCGCCTATTCCGGCCCGATGAAGGAGTTGAGCGCATGAGCAGCCCGATTCCAGATCCGATCCAGGCCGGCATCGCCGCCGGCTGGCAAGTCATCGATGCCTCCACCTTGCAGCAGGACCGCAGCTTCGACGCCGACGTGGTCGTGGTCGGCACGGGCGCGGGCGGCGGCGTGACTGCGGAAATCCTGGCGCAAGCCGGCCTGAAAGTGCTGATGGTGGAAGAGGGCGCGCTGAAGTCGTCGAAGGATTTCAAGATGCGCGAGGCCGATGCCTATCCTTCCCTTTACCAGGATTCCGCCGCCCGCAAGACCGCCGACAAGGCGATCAACATCCTGCAGGGCCGCACCGTCGGCGGCACCACGGTGGTCAACTGGACATCCAGCTTCCGCACGCCGGCCGACACGCTGGGCTGGTGGCAGTCGAAATATGGCCTGCGCGACTATAGCGTGGAAGGCATGGCGCCCTGGTTCCAGAAAATGGAAGAGCGCCTGCACATCAGCGACTGGCCGACCCCGCCGAACGCCAACAATGACTTGCTGCGCACCGGCGCCGACAAGCTGGGCATCAAGACCGCCCTGATCCGGCGCAACGTCAACGGCTGCTGGAACCTGGGCTATTGCGGCATGGGCTGCCCGACCAATGCCAAGCAGTCGATGCTGGTGACGACCATTCCGTCCGCGCTGGAAAAAGGCGCCGTGCTGCTGACGCGTGCCCGCGCCGAGCGCTTCACGCTGGCGGGCGGCCATGCCACCTCGCTCGAGTGCGCGGCGCTGACTGCGGATGGCATGGAACCGACCGGCCGCCGCCTGACGCTCAAGGCGCGCCACTTCGTGGTCGCGGGCGGCGCCATCAACTCGCCGGCGCTGCTGCTGCGCTCCGGTGCGCCCGATCCGCAGCAGCTGCTTGGCCAGCGCACCTTCCTGCATCCGGTGGTGGTGTCGATGGGGCTGTACCCGCAAGCGGTGGAAGCCTTCAACGGCGCGCCGCAGACCGTCTATTCCGACCATTTCCTGCATACCCAGGCGCTGGACGGCCCCATGGGCTACAAGCTGGAAGTCGCGCCGCTGCATCCGGTGCTGGGCGCGACCACGCTGGCAGGCTACGGCCCGTCCCATGCCAACCTGATGAAGCGCTTTGCCAACGTGCAGGGCATGCTGGCGCTGCTGCGCGACGGCTTCCATCCGGAAGCGGCCGGCGGCCGCGTGACGCTGCACAGCGACGGCTCGCCGCGCCTGGACTATCCGTTGACGCCTTACTTCTGGGAAGGTGCGCGCCGCGCCTTGCTGACCATGGCGGAAATCCAGTTCGCCGCCGGCGCCGACGGGGTAGGCCCGGTGCACGAACTGGTGCGTCAGCCCTACAAGAACTGGGATGAGGCGCGCCAGGCCATTGCCGTGCTGCCGATGCAAAAGCTGCTGACGCGCGTCGTCTCGGCCCACGTCATGGGCGGTTGCGCGATGACGGGCGATGCCGCCACCGGCGTCGTGGCGCCGGACGGGCTGTATCGCGGCATCGGCAACCTGTCGGTGCACGACGGCTCGCTGTTCCCGACCTCGATCGGCGCCAATCCGCAGCTGTCGATCTATGGCGTCGCGGCCCGGCTGGCAAGCGGCCTGGCCGAGCGCCTGGCAAGGAAGGCCTGACCAATGGTAAAACGCATGCTGCTGATGATCATGGCCACGCAAGTGGCCGTTGCGATCGTCATCGCATGGGCGTTATCGCGCCTGGTGCCAGCCGATGTGGCGCTGCTGCTGGCGGTGATTGTTGTGCTATTGGTACGCCTGGCGATCACGGCCAACAATTTCCGCATGACGCTGCGGCCGCTGCCGGAAGAGGCGCACCTGGGCCTGCTGCAACGCTTGCAACTGTTCTTTCACGAGTATGCGTCCACCATGGCCGTGACGTCTTGGCATATGTTGCGCCACCAGCCGCGCATGCATATTGCAAGGACGCCGCGCGGCTTGCCGGTGCTGCTGGTGCACGGCTATGGCGCCAACGGCGGCTTCTGGGTCCACCTGGCCGAGCAGCTGGAAGAGCGCGGCTACAGTCATGCCACCGTGGATCTGGAACCGGTGTTCGGCGATATCGAAGACTTTGCCGTGCAGCTGGAGCAGGGCGTGCAGGCGCTGCTGGCTGCCAGCGGCAGCGAGAAGGTCATCATCGTGGCGCACAGCATGGGCGGGCTGGTGGCGCGCGCCTGGCTGCGCCGCTTCGGCGCCGCGCATGTGGCGCGCATCATCACGCTGGCTACGCCGCACCACGGCACCGACCTGGCGCACCTTGGGCCGGGCCACAACGCGCGCCAGATGCAGCGCAATGCCGAATGGCTGGCGCAGCTGGATGCCGCCGACCGCAACCGGCGCGGCCTGTTCACCTCCATCTACTCCTGGCACGACAACATCATCGCGCCGCAGGATTCCTGCCACCTGCCCGGCGCCCGCAATATCGCACTGCATGGCATCGGCCATGTCGGCATGGGCCGCCATCCAGCGATCGCAAGCCACATTCTTGCGGAGATTTTGGGTATCACTTAGACTGTCTTGAGGCCAAGCAAGAAACGCTGCAATTTTGACCCTGGTTGGTTTCAATAAGAAAGCGGGACGATGGCGACAGACTACGGCAAGCTCGAAGAAACCCTGGAGGCCGAAGAGTGCTTTGGCAGCCTGCTCGAATCCATGCCGGATGCTATCGTGGTGGCCAACGAATCTGGCCGCATCGTGCTGGCCAACTGCCGCGCGGAAGACCTGTTCGACTACCTGCCGGGGGAAATGCGCGGCATGGCCCTGGAAGCCGTGCTGCCCAAGGGGCCGGAAGCCTGGGGGGCGCGCAAGGGCGGGGACAGGTTCGCGGCCGACGTGCGCAGCAGCCAGCTGGGCGCCGGCGCCAGCAGGCTGCAAGTCCATTCCGTACGTGATATCAGCGAACTGGCAAAGGCCAGCCAGGCCAAGGAGCGCTTCCTGGGCAGCATGTCGCATGAATTGCGCACGCCGCTGAATGCCATCATCGGTTTCACAGGCACGTTGCTGATGCAGCTTCCGGGTCCCTTGAATGCGGATCAGGAGAAGCAGCTGCGTACCGTGCAAGCCAGCGCGCGCCACCTGCTCGCCCTGATCAACGACCTGCTGGACTTTGCCAAGATCGGCTCGGGCAAGGTGGAGTTGAACGCCGAGCCGCTGAACTGCCGTGCCGTTGTCGAAGAGCTGGCGATGGCGTTCCGCCCGCAGGCAAAGCAGAAAGGGCTGGTGCTGCATTTCCGCGCGCCGGCGCAAGCCGTGATGCTGCGCACCGACCGCCGCGCCTTGCAGCAAATCCTGGGCAACCTGTTGACTAACGCGATCAAATTTACCGAACGTGGCGAAGTCAGTATCGCCCTGGAACGCAGCGTGGCCGGGGGCAAGCCCGTGGTGCAGGTCAGTGTCAGCGACACCGGTACCGGCGTCACGGAAGACATCATGCAACAACTGGGCATTCGCCTGAGCCAGAAACTGGCGGCACTGTTGAACGGCTCGGTCCGGCATTTCGACAAACCTGGCAATGGCAGCATATTTGTGCTCACATTGCCGCTGGAATAGCGGATACTAGAGGCGATACATTGACAGGAGTACCAATGTCAGCACGCATCCTGATTATCGAAGACAACCCTACGAATATGGAGCTGATGGTGTACCTGCTCCGTGCCTTCGGCTATCAGCCGCTCCTGGCCCACAACGGAGAGGAAGGCGTGGAAGTGGCGCGCCGCGAAGTGCCCGACCTGATCATCTGCGATGTGCACCTGCCCAAGCTCGATGGCTACGGCGTGGTGGCGCAACTGAAACAAGACCCGGAACTGAAAGACATTCCCGCGCTGGCCGTGACCGCACTGGCCATGGTCGGCGACCGCGAAAAGCTGCTCGCTGCCGGCTTTGACGGCTATATCGGCAAGCCGATCGAACCTGACACCTTCGTCTCGCAAATCGAGTCTTTTTTGCCGGGGGAGATGTCGCCCCGGGATGAGAACGACATCGCGACGATCCTGATCGTCGACGATCATGTACTGAACCGCGAATTCCTGATGACGCTGCTGGGCTACAGCGGCCACCGCCTGCTGGAAGCGTCCAGCGGCATGGAAGGCTTGAAGGTGATGGAAGCGGAGCGGCCGGACCTGGTCATTTCCGACATCCTGATGCCGAACATGGATGGCTATGAGTTCGTCAACCGCATCCGCAGCAAGCCGGAACTGGCTGACGTGCCGATCATTTTCTATACCGCGACCTACCGCGAGCGCGAGGCGATGGCAGTGGCGGAAGCGTGCGGCGTGCGCTGGGTGCTGCCCAAGCCGTCCGACCCGGACGTGATCCTGAAGACGGTGCACCAGGCCCTGGGCATGGCGGAGCAGGGCGAGGCGCTGCCGGCATTTGCACCGGAGCCGCCCAGCCAGGGCCGCCTGTTCGATATCGAGCACAAGGTGGCGGAATACATCGACGAACTGGAGTCGAGCAGCCAGGGCATTACGCGCATCGCCAACAACGGCGAGACGCATGAAGGCGAGCCGGAACACCTGAACCAGATGACCGAGCGCCTGTCGCGTTCCCTCTCCAGCCTGCAGGCTGTCAGCTTGCGCCTGACGGCCCTGATCGAGCTGGGGATCGAGCTCGGCGCCGAGCGCGATGCGCAAGGCCTGATTGAAATCGGCGTGCGCGTGGCCCAGAATATTTGCGTGTCGCGCTTCGCCTGCATCGGCGTGCTGGAACAGGATGCGCAGGAGACCAGCTATTTTGCATCCTGCGGCGTGGGCGAACAGGCCCAGGTCGTGGCGGGCCAGCCGCGCGCCGGCATCCTTGACAGCCTGCTGCAGCAACGCCAGCCGGTTCGCATGAGCCGCCTGGGCGGCGATCCGCGTGAGATCGGGCTGCCGGCCGGGCACCCGCAGGTGCATTCCTTCCTTGGCGTGCCGATTGCCTCGCGCGAACGCGTGCACGGCTGGCTTTACCTGGTGGACAAGCTGGGCGCCGACGAATTCAACGAAGTCGATGAACGGGTGGCGGTGACGGTGGCGGCGCAGATTTCAGTCGCCTACGAAAACCTGCTGCTGTACGAGGAAATCAGCCGCCACCACGCCCAGCTCCAGCTGGACATGAACGCGCGCATCCGGCTTGACGAAGACCTGCGCCGCTTCCGGCTTGCCATGGACGCGACGGCCGATGCGATCTTCCTGGTCGACCGCGCCAATTCCTGTTTCATCGACGTCAATGTGACAGCCTGCCGCATGCTGGGTTTCGCGCGCGAGGAATTCCTGAAGGTTGGGCCGGATCGTGAGCTGGTTCCCGGCTTGCAGCCTTTGCAGGACCTGTACGACAAGCTGCTGGCGGGCGACCAGAGCGGGGCGATGGCCGAGTTGCTGCTTGAATGCAAGGATGGTTCGCCGCTGTCCGTGGAAGTGCAGCGCCGCACGCTGCGCTCGGGCCAGAACTGGATCCTGGTGGCCGTTGCGCGCGACATCACGGAGCGCAAGGAGGCGGAGCGCCGCCTGCTCAAGCTGGCCCATTTCGATACCCTGACCGGCCTGCCGAACCGCAGCCAGTTCTACGATTCCCTGACGCTGTCGCTGAAACAGGCGGCCGAGCATAACTGGGCGCTGGCGGTACTGTTCCTCGACATGGACCGCTTCAAGAACATCAACGACACGCTGGGCCACACCATCGGCGACGAGCTGCTGCGGCAGTTCTCCAGCCGACTGGTGGAGTGCCTGCGCGTGCGCGACACCATCGGGCGTTTCGGGGGCGACGAGTTCGCGGCGATCCTGATGCTGCCGGAAGGTGCGCAGAACGCCATCGCGGTAGTCGACAAGATCCGCGAGGCGATGCGCCAGCCCTTCGACCTGAAGGGCCACGAGGTGACGGTCACCGCCAGCATCGGCATTTCCGTTTTCCCGGAAGATGGCAGCGATCCCGATACCTTGATCCAGTACGCCGATACGGCGATGTACCGCGCCAAGGAGGCGGGCCGAGACGCCTTCCGCTTCTTCACCGCGGAGATGAATGCGCAATCGCTGGCGCGGCTGGACATGGAAAATGCGCTGCGGCGCGCCATCGACAACAATGAATTCAGGCTGTACTACCAGCCCAAGGTGCATATTGCCTCCGGCCGCATCAGCGGCGCCGAAGTGCTGCTGCGCTGGGAGCGGCCAGGCCACGGGCTGGTGTCGCCGGCGCTGTTCATCCCGCTGCTGGAGGAAACCGGCCTGATCGTGCGAGTCGGGAGCTGGGTGATGCATGAATCCTGCCGCAAGATTGCCGAGTGGGCGAAAGGAGATGTCGGCCCCGTGCATTTGTCGGTCAACGTATCCGGGATACAGTTCTTCGTCGGCGGCCTGGAAGAAGAGGTGATGCGGGCGATCAAGGAGAACGATATCTCGCCGGAACTGCTGGAGCTGGAGCTGACCGAAAGCTCGCTGATGTCCAATGCCGAGGAAACCATCACGGTCCTGCAAAACCTGAAGGCGCTGGGCGTGAAGATTTCGATCGACGATTTCGGCACCGGCTACTCGTCGCTGGCTTACCTGAAACGCTTCCCGATCGACAAGCTGAAGATCGACATCGCTTTCGTGCGCGAGGTAACCAGCAATCCGGACGATGCGGCGATCGTGCTGGCCATCATCAATATGGCCCACAGCCTGAAATTGAAAGTGATTGCGGAGGGCGTGGAGAAGGATGCGCAACTGTCCTACCTGCGGCGCCACGACTGCGACGAAATGCAGGGCTATTACTTCAGCCGCCCCTTGCCCGAGGCCGACTTCGTGCAGATGCTGCGCGAAGGGCGCCACCTACAAACGCCGACGGACGAAAGCATCGTCGACCAGCAAACCTTGCTGATTGTCGATGACGATGCCTTCATGCTCGATGTGCTGAGCGATTTCCTGGCGCAGGACGGCTACCGGATCCTGACTGCCCAGACCGCGGCGGAAGGCTTCGACGTGCTGGCGCGGCACCGCGTGCAGGTGATCCTGTGCGACCAGTGCATGCCGATGATGACCGGGACCGAGTTCATGGAGCGGGTCAAGAACCTGGCGCCGGATACGTTCCGCATCATGCTGTCGGCCTATGCAGACCTGACGCCGATCATGGCTGCCATCAACCACGGGGCGATTGACCGCTTCTACACCAAGCCTTGGAAGGGAGCGGTGCTGCGCGAGAATATCCGCGAAGGGTTCCGGCTGCATTCGCAAGTCAGGGCGCCGCAATACCTCAATTAATCGGCCGCCTGGCCGAGGGCGGCGAAGTGCAGGACCCAGCGGCCTTTCTCCGCCTTGACCAGCGCCGCCGCCTCGTCGTCGTAGAACGCGCCGACGGGGCAGGCGCCCAGCCCCCTGGCGACGGCCCCCAGCAGCCAGCGCTCGCTCATCAGGCCTGCTTCCAGGAAGGCCATGCGGTAGCCGCGGGCGCCGTTTTCCAGCGCCCGGGCGCTGTCGGCGGAGAGGATGAGGACGACGGCGGCGTTGCCGATGACGTCCTGGTCCAGCGCCGCGTTGCGGGCCTGTGCCGCGAAGTCGCCAAGCTGCACTGGCTGCAGCGCATGCCGCGTTGGCAGGTAGCGATAGACGCCGGGCCTTAGTCCAGCTACGCGATTCACCACCAGGTCTGCATGCAATGCGCCTGACAAGAGCGGTGCCTGCGCCATGTCGGCCAATATCGATGCCAGTTGCTGGAGCTGGACCGGCTGTTCCGAGAAGCGGCGCTGGCTGCGGCGCTGCAGGATTGTTCGGGCCAGGTCCATTGGCGCCGCATCGCCCGGCGGCAGGGCGACCAGTCCGTCCGCACGCAGTGCGCGCGCGGACGTGCCGCCGTTGGCCGCCGAGGTGGCGGCATGGATTTCGCCGGTCACGCCGAGGCTGGCCCCTGGAGCAGAATCGGCACTGCCGGGAGGCAGCAGTTGGGCCACCGGCCTGCCCGGCGCGGCCGCAGCCGGGCGTGAAAAAGCCGCCATCGCAATCACGCCTTCCTGCACGCCATCCAATCCGAATAGCGACGCCAGGGCCGTTTCGTCGAATTGTTCGAGAAGGACTGCGTGCACGCCAACATAATGTCCCGCCAGCCGGGCATTTTCCACTAGGTGCCCCAGGTCGGCTGCGACATAGCGGTAGGCGCGATCGCGATACTTGTAACCGGTCCTCTGGAAGACAGCCGACACCACCATCAGCAAATCCGCCTCGACTGCAAGCAGCCCGGAAGGAAGTCCGCCAAGCCACGCCAGCCGATGCTGGTCGGGATCAAAATGGTAAAGCCCCGGTTGCAAGCCATTGACACGCCTGGCAACCAGGTAAAGCTCGGCAGGGAACAGGGCGCCGGAAGAGGGCGCCGCGCGCAATGCAAGTCCTCCGCGCCTGGCGGTGACGCCTGCAGTCAGGTGCAGTAACTGCCCAACGGCCGCAAGGTCGAGAGCCCGCCCTGGGTGCGGCGCTGCCGGGCCGCGCAGCATGGCGCCCAGGCTGCGAGAGCCGGCATCGTCCGGTACGGCGCGAGGCAAGGCGATATGTGGCGAGGCCGGATAGCTTTTGAAGGGAGGCCGTTGTGCGCCCCAATCGACCGCAGGAGCGCGGCGCAGCACGCCGCTGCGCGAAGACGATGACGCTTCGTGATAGCGCTGCACCGTCGCAATGGCAGCCGCGAAAGTGTCGCCGCGCGCGTCCGTCACGGCAACTGGGGGCGGTACGCCGCGCGCGCCCCAATGCGCACCAAGCGCAAAGGCCAGCACCAAAGCCGCCGCCATCCCGGCGATCAGCACGCTGCTGTGCCGCGCCCTCGCGCCGGCAGGCCGGTGCGGCGCTGGCGCCGAGCCATGCCGCTGCCGCAGCCAGCGCAGGGCCGTCGGCAAATTAAAGAACAGATGCAGCGACACCAGGAGTAGCGTCGCATAGCCGAACAGGTAATGCCAATCGAACACGGGGAGCTGCTGGTTGGCGACCCAGAACAATCCCAGGCCGGCAGTGCAGAGAAGGTAGGCCATCAGCAGCAGGCTGCTATGCATATTGAGCGCAAGGCGCGACGGTGCTTTCCCGCGCCATGCCAGCGCGAGCAGGGCGGCGTACACCGCCAACGGCAGCAGCACCCACAGGATTTTCGGCCCCATGCGGGCATTGTAGACCGCATTAGAAGCCCCGTTCTAGAGAGCGCGACTTACAATGGCAGCAGAATAAATACAGGAGCCGCCGCCATGGGTAAAAAGACGAAATCGTTTGAGGAAAGCGAAGAACGGCTGACCAAGGCAGTACGCGAATCGGCACAGGAGATCTGGAAGGCGGGGCTGGGGGCCTTCACCGACCTGCAAAAACGTGCCCGAGCCGTCGAAGGCGACCGCGCCGTCCATGTGCGCGAAACCGTCAATTCGCTGGAAAAAGTGTTCGAGGAGCGGGTGACCCGGGCGCTGGACTCGATTGGCGTGCCAATGCGGCAGGACATCAACGCCCTGATCGACCGGATGGATGAACTGAGCCGGCAGGTCGAAGAATTGAAGGCTTTGGTGAAAAAGCCCGTCAAAAAGGCCACAACGAAAAAAGCGTAACTTCTGGAAAACTTCTAATAGTGATATCCTTGCAGGGGAAACAATAGAGCCCCCCTGTTATGCTACAAAAAGCGCCAAGACGAACCCGCGAACGCATCCTGGAACTCTCGCTGCGCTTGTTTAACGAGTTCGGCGAGCCCAATATCACGACCACCGTCATTGCCGAGGAGATGAATATCTCCCCGGGGAACCTCTATTACCATTTCAGGAACAAGGACGACATCGTCAACTCCATCTTCGTCCAGTTCAAGGCTGAAGCGGAGCGCATGCTGCAGGTGCCCAGCGGCCGCCGCTCAAACGTGGAGGACGTGTGGCTGTACCTGCACCTGATGTTCGAGCTGATCTGGCGTTACCGCTTCTTCTACCGTGACCTGAACGACCTGCTGTCGCGCAACCGCAAGCTGGAGCTGGAGTTCAAGGAACTGCTGGCCCACAAGATCAAGGTGGCGCGCAATCTGTGCCTGGACCTGCGCAGCGAAGGCTCGCTGGAAGCCAGCGACATGGCGATCGACGCGATGTCGGTGAATATGGTGGTAGTGGCGACGTATTGGCTATCCTACGAATACGTGCGCAACCCGCGCAAATACTCCGAACAGCAATCGATGGCGGATGCACTGGCGCGCGGCTGCTACCAGGTGCTGTCCCAGATCGGCCCTTACCTGCGCGGCGAAACCAGCCTGCTGTTCCAGAAACTGTCCGAAGAATACCTGAAGAAGCTCAAATGAAATCGATTTGCGTATATTGCGGCGCCAATGCCGGCGCCTCCCCTCGTTACGCCGAACAGGCGCGTGCGCTGGCCGCGGCCCTGGTGGAGCAGAACCTGGCGCTGGTGTATGGCGGCGGCAATGTGGGCTTGATGGGCGTGATTGCCGACGAAGTGCTGCGCCTTGGCGGCGAAGTGACCGGCGTGATCCCGACCGCCCTGGTCGAGCGCGAAGTAGGCCATAACGGCCTGACGCGCCAGTTCATCGTCAAGGATATGCACGAGCGCAAAGCCATGATGGCGCAGTTGTCGGATGGCTTTATCGCCATGCCGGGCGGCATGGGCACGCTGGAAGAACTGTTCGAGATGCTGACCTGGTCGCAGCTCGGCATCCACAGCAAGCCGGTTGGCCTGCTGAACGTCGATGGTTTCTACGACAAGCTGGTCGGCTTCATCGAGCACGCCCGCGACCAGGGATTCATCAAGCCCCAGCATGCAGCCATGGTGCGCGTGAACGCCTCGCCGACGGCCCTGGTGCAAAGCCTGCGCGGCTAAGGCCAGAGCTTCTTGCCTGACGCATCGAGGTGGGTCAGGTACAGGCGGGTGTCGAACTCGTATTGGTGGTAGTTCGGCTCCATATACGTGCACAGCTTGTAGAACGCCTTGTCGTGTTGCTTTTCTTTTACGTGGGCCAGTTCGTGCACCGCGATCATGCGCAGGAATTCCAGCGGCACTTCCCTGAACATCGTCGCGACGCGGATTTCGTGCTTGGCTTTCAGCTTGCCGCCCTGGACGCGTGACACGGAGGTGTGCAGGCCGAGCGCGTGGTTGATCACGTGGATCTTGCTGTCGAAAGCCACTTTGTCAATCGGGGCCGCATTGCGCAGGAATTCGTTGCGAAGATCCTGGACGTAGTCGTACAGCGCACGGTCATTGCGGATATCGTGGGCTTTCGGATAACGTTGCAGCAGTACTTCGCCAAGGCGGCCCTGGTCCATTACCTGGCGGACCTGCGAAAGTGTCTGTTCTGAGTAAGCGCTGAGGTATTTCATGGCGGGGCGAATGGTATCATGGCCGCATGCGCACCCACGTCAATTCGGTGGGACTGCTGGTGGTCAGCGACCCCGTATTGAACTTCAGCTATCCCGCCCACATCCCCAGAGAATGCATCGATGCCTTGCCGTCGCTGCCGGGTATTTACATCTTTCGCGATGCGGCCGGCAAGCCGGTCTACATCGGCAAGAGCGTCAATATCCGCACACGGGTGCTGTCGCACATGCGAACGACGGAGGAAATGCAGATGCTGGCGCGCGCTGCCACGATCGACTTCGAGCGCACCGGCGGGGAAATCGGCGCTTTGCTGCGCGAATCGGAACTGGTCAAACGGCACCAGCCGGTCTTCAATTCCAAGCTGCGCAGGTTGCGCGAAATGTGCTCGATCAGCATGGCGGGCGACCATCCCGAGATCGTCTTTACACGGGAAATGGACTTTGCGTTGGCCGGGCAGCTATATGGACTGTTTGGCAGCAAAAAGGCGGCCATCGAAACGCTGCGCGACGTGGTTCATGCACGTGGCCTATGCCCGGTGGCGACCGGGCTTGAGAAGGGCGTTCCGGGTCGCCCGTGTTTTGCGCGGCAGGTGGAGCGCTGCAAGGGCGCTTGCACTGGCGAAGAGCCTGCCGCCGATCACGCTGCACGCGTACGCCAGGCGCTGGAACCGTTGCGCGTGACGCGCTGGCCGTTCGCTGGCGCGGTGGCAATCGTCGAAGAATCGGCGGGACTGCGCCAGCGTGCGATCGTCGATCGCTGGTGCTATCTTGGTGTCGACAAGCCGCGCGCGGCCGCTGTGAGCTTCGATATCGATGTGTACAATATCCTCGTGCGCCCGCTGCAGTCGGGCACTTTACGCATCGAGGAGCTTTGAATGTCGTTGAAGTTCAATGTATTCGGCACGCGCATCCATATTGAGCGCCAGGGCGGTCAGTGGGCTGCTTTCTATCCCGGTTCGGACGGCAAGCGGCGCGCGGCCGACTTCGTGATCCCGCACGATGTCGAGGAGGCCGACCTGGCCCTTTACCTCGGCGATCTTTTCCATGAAGAGGCGCGGCCTGCCTACCCTGAAGTGATCAGGGTAGCGTAATGGTTCCGTCAACACAGGTGATGGCGTTGCCGCCGACGCGGATTAACTTGTCGCCGATCGACAGTTTCAATATTCCCGCACGTCCGACGCGCGCGCCTTGCGACGCAAGGAAATCGCGGCCAAAGGCGTCTGCCTGGCCGGTGTGGCGCAGGTAGGCGGCCAGGCTGCCATTGCCGCTGCCGCAAACGGGATCTTCATTGACGCCATGTGCAGGCGCGAAGGCGCGCACTTCGATCTGTGTCGCGGCGCCTGCAGCGTGCGGACCGAATATCACTACGCCAGTGTGGCGGCCTTTGGCGCCTTGCGCCTTCATCCGCGCAAAATCCGGAGCGCATTCCAACACGGCTTCTGCGCTCGGCAACTGCGCGACTACCCAGCGCGCGCCGACCTCGACCAGGTGAGGTGAGGCGCCTTGCGCCAGTGGAGTGTTGAGGATAGCGTGCAATTCATCAGCCTGACCGGCGTCGAGCGCGGTACAGGTCGGGGTGGGCAGGTCAAACGCGATCCATTGGGCGCCGTCCGGGGCGATTTCCACCGTCAAGCGGACCAGTCCAGCGGCGCACTGCTGGACTAGCGCGCCATCGCGGGCGGTCACCATGCCGGCTTCCAACAAGGCGTGTGCCGTGCCAATGGTTGGATGCCCGGCGAAAGGCAGTTCGCCACCGGGAGTGAAAATCCGCACGTGGTAGTCGGCGCCAGGGGCGGTTACTGGCAACACGAAGGTGGTTTCGGACAGGTTGGTCCAATTCGCGATTTGCTGCATCTGCGCCGTGGACAGGCCAGCGGCGTCAAGCATGACAGCGACCGGATTGCCCTTGAAGGGCGTGCTGGTGAAGACGTCAACAGTTTTGAGCGGAACGGTTTTCATGGCCTCAAGTGTATTTGCCGCTTGCCGCGGGCTGAAGCGACACTTGAGCAATCCAGGGCCAGTACTGTACTGGCCCTGCGACCGTTACACATCGGCGTCGCGTGCGGATTCGAAGCGGGCGCGCGTCAGTTCTTCCTTGCGCTCTCCGAAGGCGTAGTTCGCCTCCAACCACATCACATTGATGATGGCGGCGAAGACGGCGACGCAGATGCCGAGGATCCAGGTGAAGTACCACATGACTGATTCCTTTCAATAAGCGGTGTGTTCGTTTTCGTGAATATGGGCGCTGGTGACCTTGCCGCGCACCACGCGGTACACCCAGCTTGTGTACATCACGATAATCGGCAGCATGATCACCACGACCCAGAACATCACGGCCAGTGTCTTGTGGCTGGAGGTGGCGTCCCATGCAGTCAGGCTGTGCGAGGGCGCCAGCGAAGACGGCAGGACGAAGGGGAACATGGCGCCGCCAACAGTGAGCAGGATGCCGGCGACGCTCACGCCGCTGGCAAGGAAGGCTGCAACGGTGCGGCCTGCGGCGCTGAGCACGATCACCAGCACGGCGCCGAGGATGGCTGCCGCCGGGAAGGCCAGCGTCAGCGGCCAGTGCGAATAATTGTCCATCCATGCGCCGGCGGCAAGTACCACGGTTTTCGCCGGAGGCATGAAGGCGGTGCCGGCATCGGGCATGGCGGTGATGCGGTAGCCGGGCAGGGACGTGGCGACCCATAGTCCGGCGGCGGCGAACAATACGATGGTCAACGCGGCGGCAACCATCGCCATGCGGCGCGCGCGCTCGGCGATGACGCCCTCCGTCTTCTGGTGCAGGAAGGTGGCGCCGTGCATGGCGAGCATGGCGACAGCCAGCACGCCCGACAGCAGGCCGAATGGGTTGAGCAACTGGAAGAAATTGCCGGTGTATTCGAGCCGCAGCAGGTCGTCGTAGCGGAACGGGACGCCTTGCAGCACGTTGCCCATGCCGACGCCGAAGATCAGCGGTGGCACGAAGCCGCCGATGAACAGTCCCCAGTCCCAGCTGTTGCGCCAGCGCGGGTCGGCGATCTTGCTGCGGTAGTCGAAGCCCACCGGCCGGAAGAACAGGGCGAAGAGGGCGACGAGCAGGGCGATGTAAAGGCTGGAGAATGCCGCGGCATACACCAGCGGCCAGGCTGCGAACAGCGTGCCGCCCGCGGCTATGAACCAGGTCTGGTTGCCTTCCCAGGTCGGGCCGATGGTGTTGATGATGACGCGGCGTTCGGTGTCGTCCTTGCCGAGGAAGGGGAGCGCCATGCCGACGCCGAAGTCAAACCCATCGGTCAGTGCAAAGCCAAGCAGCAGTACGGCGACGAAGCACCACCAGATCACCTTATAGGTTTCGTAGTCGAAGATCATGCTTGCTGCTCCCAATGGTATTTGCCGGTGTGCAGGGCGCTTGGGCCGAGGCGGGCGTACTTGAACATCAGCTTCATTTCAATCACCAGCAGCACGGTATAGAACAAGGCGAAGCCGGCCAGGCTGAAATACAGGTTCGATGGCTGGATGCTGGAGGCCGACAGGTGGGTCGGCAAAATCCCCGCAATCGTCCAGGGCTGGCGGCCGTATTCCGCCACGATCCAGCCCAGTTCCGCGGCAATCCACGGCAGCGGGATCGCCAACACGGCCAGCTTGAGCAGCCAGCGCTGCGGCGCCAGGCGCTGGCGGATCAGGAAGTAGAACGAGGCGCTGAAGATGAACAGGAAGGCCAGGCCAAGTCCTACCATGCCGCGGAAGGCCCAGAACAGCGGGGCTACTTTGGGGATGGTGTCATCCACCGCCATCTTTACCTGGGCGTCGGTGGCGTCGATCACGTTTGGCGTGTACTTCTTGAGCAGCAGACCGTAGCCCAAGTCTTCCTGCAGCGCTTTGAAGCCTGCCAGCGCCTCGGGCGACTTATCGCCGGCCTTGATGCGCGTCAGTGCGGCATAAGCTTTCATGCCATTGCGGATGCGGACTTCGTGGTTCGCCTTCAGCTCGGAAATGCCAGTGACCGGCTTGTCGATCGAGCGAGTGGCAATGAGTCCCATGACGTAAGGGATCTTGATCGCGTAGTCGGTGCGTTGATGCTCGTCGTTGGGCAGTCCGAATACGGTGATGCCGGCAGGAGCGGGTTCCGTGTGCCATTCGGCTTCGATGGCGGCCAATTTGACTTTGTTCACTTCACCCACGGTGTAGCCGGATTCGTCCCCCAGCACGATCACGGACAGGGTCGAGGCCAAGCCAAAGCCTGCGGCAATCGCGAACGAGCGCAGGGCAAACGCCACGTCGCGCGCCTTTAGTAAATACCAGGCGGAGACGCCGAGCACGAACATGGAGGCGGTGACATAGCCTGCCGCCACGGTATGCACGAACTTCACTTGCGCCACCGGGTTGAAGATCACGTCGGCGATGCTGGTCAGTTCCATGCGCATGGTTTCGACATTGAACTCCGCGCCGACCGGATGGTTCATCCAGCCGTTGGCGATCAGGATCCACAGCGCGGACAGGCTGGAGCCGAAGGCCACCAGGAAGGTGACGAGCAGGTGCTGGCGCCTGGAGAGCTTGTTCCAGCCGAAGAAGAACAGGCCGACGAAGGTTGATTCGAGGAAGAAGGCCATCATGCCCTCGATCGCCAATGGCGTGCCGAAGATATCGCCCACATAGTGCGAGTAATAAGCCCAGTTGGTGCCGAACTGGAATTCCAGCGTGATGCCGGTGGTAACACCCATGGCAAAGTTAATGCCGAACAGCTTGCCCCAGAACTTGGTCATGTCGCGATAGATTTCGCGGCCGGTCATCACATAGACCGACTCCATGATGACCAGGATCCAGGACAGGCCCAGCGTCAGCGGGACAAACAGGAAATGGTATAGGGCGGTGAGCCCGAACTGCAGCCGGGACAGGGCAACAACTTCATCGACGGGTGCCATCTTTGACCTTTTCGGTAAGGGTTGGCGCGGGCGCCGCCAGCAGGTGTTTTTCCACCTGCCCGGTCGGCAGCCGCATTTTCTTGGTTTGCGGATGCGAGAAGAAGGCGTACCACAGGCCGTACAGCAGCAAGGCCTTGACGGCCAGTGCGATCGTGATGGTCAGGGCCAGGCTGTGGCGGCCGGGGGGCTTCATTTGCTGTCCTCTTCAGCCTCGCTGCGGCTGGAGCGGAATTTGCCGCGCACAACGTCGCCCACATCAAGCAGCTTCTTGACGGTGGAGCCCATTTTCATCAGGGAAGCCAGGGTGTCCGGCGACAGGCGCTGCACGTCGTCGAACCAGGAGCTGGAAAGCTCGATCAGTTCATACATCTCGCGCATGCGTTCCTGGGCATAGCGGTCTTCCGCCGTGGAGGCGGATTCGAGCATCGCGTCGCGCAGCATGGACAGGGTCGGTTCGACCTCGCGGCGGCGCCGTTCTTCCAGCAAGGCCTTGAAAATGTCCCACACGTCTTTCGGCGGTTCGAAATATTCGCGGCGATCGTTTGGCTGGTGCAGCAGCTTGACCAGGCGCCAGGATTGCAGTTCCTTCAAGCCCATGGAAACGTTGGAACGCGAAAATTCCAGGTGCTCTGCAATTTCATCGGCATTCAGCGGGCGGTTGCTGACGTAGAGCAGGGCATAGATTTGCCCGACAGTGCGGTTGATCCCCCAGCGGCTGCCCATTTCGCCAAAGTGGAGGATGAATTTCTGTGCGAGGGGGCTCAGGTTTACCATTTCTTGATCTGCTTCCTTGAGTTTTTGAATTTTCAGGATTTCCTGAAATTATAGGACGATTCAAAAAACTTTGCGCTGTATAATCGTGTATATTGCGCTTTTGCAAAGGAATGCTGATGAAACGTATCACTGCTGTCTTGCTGTTGGGCGCCGCTGGCGCCGCCTCTGCTGCAGATATCACTGTATCCGCCGCAGCCAGTCTCAACAACGCTTTCCGTGAGGCAGCAGCGGCCTACGAAGCAGCCCATCCGGGCGACAAGGTCCTGCTGAACTTTGCAGCATCCGATGCGCTGGTGGCCCAGATTGCCAAGGGGGCGCCGGTGGATGTCTTTGCCTCCGCCGACCAGGACGCCATGGACAAGGCCCAGCCGCACCTGGCGCCGGGCAGTCGCCGCGACTTCGCCAGCAATCGCCTGGTGGTGGCTGTTCCGTTCGGCAGCAAGCTGGAACTGCGCACGTTGGCCGACTTGCGCCAGCCGGCGCTGCAGCGGCTGACCACGGGCAATCCGGCCAGCGTGCCTGTTGGCCGCTACACCAAGGGCGCGCTGGAAAAAATAGGGCTGTGGGGCGAACTGGAACCCAAATTCGTGTTCGGAACGAATGTGCGCCAGAGCCTTGACTATATCGCCCGTGGCGAAGTCGAGGCAGGCCTGGTGTACCAGACCGACGTCGCTTCGCAAGCGGAGAAGGTGCGCACAGCGATGGTGGTGCCGACCAGGACGCAGATCACCTATCCGCTGGCCGTCATCAAGGACGCGCCAAATCCGGTGGGTGCGCGCGGTTTTGCCGATTTCATCATGTCCGCCGGCGGCCAGGCCATCCTGGCGCGCCACGGATTCGGAAAACCATAAGCAATGGATGCTGCGCTGATCGCCCTTGGCCTGTCACTGAAGGTGGCGTTGTGGGCCACCTTGATTGACCTGGTCCTGGGTGTCGGCTTCGGCTACCTGCTGGCGCGCGGCCGCTTCCCCGGCCGCGATGTGCTGGATGCCTTGCTCACGCTGCCGATGGTGATGCCGCCGACGGTGCTGGGTTATTACCTCCTTGTGCTGATCGGCCGCAATGGCCCGTTAGGTCATTGGCTGCAGCAGCACTTCGGCATCAACCTGATCTTCACCTGGCAAGGTGCAGTCATCGCGGCAGCGGTCGTCGCTTTTCCGCTGGTGCTGAAAGGTGCGCGCTCGGCCTTCGAAGCTGTCGACGTGCAGCTGGAGCAAGCCGCCCGCGTGCTGGGCGTGCCGCCGCTTGGCGTATTCCTGCGTGTCAGCCTGCCGCTGGCGTGGCGCGGCGTGCTGGCCGGCACCTTGCTGGCTTTCGCTCGTTCGATGGGCGAGTTTGGCGCCACGCTGATGGTGGCGGGAAGCATTCCCGGCAAGACGCAAACGCTGTCGATTGCCGTCTATGAGGCGGTGCAGGCGGGGCAGGACGATACGGCCAACCTGCTGGTGATCATTACGTCGCTCACCTGCATTATCGTGCTGGTGGCTGCGAACCGGCTGGTACCGAATCGCGCGCAGGGGGCGGCATGACGATCAGTGTGAATATCCGCAAGGCCCTGCGCGCCGGGCCGCGCAGCTTCCTGCTCGATGCGCGGTTCGAATCGGCGAGCAAGCGGGTCGTGATTTACGGCGCATCAGGTGCCGGCAAGAGCCAGATGCTGAAAGCGATTGCCGGCTTGTCGCGTCCTGACAGCGGCATGATCGAACTGGATGGGCAGAAGCTGTTCGACAGCAGCACGGGAATCGATGTGCCGACGCGCAAGCGGCGCGTAGGCTACCTGTTCCAGGACTATGCCTTATTCCCGCACCTGAACGTGCGGCAGAATATCGGCTTCGGCCTGCAGCGCGGCTGGTTCAATCCGTCGCATCGCGGCGAGCCGGAAGCAGTGCGCTATTGGCTGGAAGCCTTTGGCCTGGCCGAGGTCGCGCATCAGCGGCCGGCGGAATTATCCGGCGGCCAGCGGCAGCGCGTGGCGCTGGCCCGTGCGCTGGTGGCGGAACCGAGTGCGCTGCTGCTGGACGAGCCATTCGCTGCGCTGGACCCGGCGCTGCGCGTGCGCATGCGCGCCGAACTCGATAGCCTGCAGCGCCGGCTCGATATCCCGATGCTGCTGATTACGCATGATCCCGACGACGCCGCCACTTTCGGGGGGCATGTATTGACGATGGCTGACGGCCGCGTGGCCGGAGAGGGCAGCAATGGTTAAAGAGGTCGCACTGCAAGGCGAGGTGTGGATCACGCTTGATGGCAAGGACTTCGGCGGCCACCAGCGCGTCGAATTGCTGGCCAGCATCGCGCAGCATGGCTCGATCACGCAAGGCGCCAAGGCAATCGGCATGAGCTACAAGGCTGCATGGGATGCGATCGATGCGATGAACAACCTGGCCGGCGAACCGCTGCTGGAACGATCCGCCGGCGGCAAGGGCGGCGGCGGTACGCGGCTCACGCATCGCGGCGCGCAGCTGGTGGCGAACTTCCGCCGCATCGAATACGAGCACAGGGTGTTCATGAAACACCTGAGCCGCCAATCGCAAGGGTTGGCAGATGATTACCTCCTGTTGCAATCAATGAAAATGAAAACCAGCGCGCGCAATCAATTCTCCGGAACCGTCACACGCATCAAGCCGGGCGCGGTCAATGACGAAATCATCCTGCGCATTGTTGGCGGCCAGGAGATTGTTGCAATCATCACACACGAGAGCGCAGAAAGCCTTTGTTTGCAAGAAGGAACGGAAGCTTTCGCTTTAGTTAAGGCTTCTTCGATCATCCTGGCGACCGGCGAAACCGGCAAACTGTCGGCGCGAAATCAGCTGCGCGGCACGGTATGCCGCGTGCAGCCTGGCGCCGTCAATTCCGAGGTGACCATCGCCTTGCCCGGCGGCGGCACCATCGCGGCCACTGTCACGCGCGACAGCGAGCAAGCGATGGAGCTCGAAGTGGGCATCGAAGCAACCGCCTTGTTCAAGGCGTCGAGCGTGATCATCGGTGTTCCGATATGAATTCCGTTTTGCAACCTTATGAGGATTTGCTAAGCTAGTCCACTTTTCGGGCCCGCCCCGTCCTTTGTGGAAAAGAAATGGAACTGCTAGCAAAATATTTCCGATGCCAGGGGCGCATCAATCGCCGCACCTGGCTGACACGTATCATCGCGCTTGGCCTGGTCTGCCTGGCCTTCGGCATGCTCGCCAATGAGCTGCTTGGCGATCCCGGCGCCGCCGCGTTCGCGCTGGCCTTCACCTGGGGCGCTCTGGCCGTCTCCACCCAGCGCCTGCATGATATCGGCCGCTCCGGCCCGAGTCTTCTTTTGCTGTTGATCCCTGTCCTGGGCCCGCTCTGGGTACTGCTCCTGCTTTGCCGCCGCGGCGGAGAAGGCAAGAACCGCTATGGCGACGACCCGCTGTCGCGCCACGATTACCTGCAAGTGAACATCGCAAAGTAAGACTATGCCAACTGTAAACGACGTCACCCAGCTCAACCCGATCAATGTCTACGCGGTAGCGACACCAAGCACCACGGCCGACCTGCAGGATGCGTTGCGCAAGACCAGCCTGCCGATTTCCATCGGCGGCGGCCATTTCAGCATGGGCGGCCATACGGCCAGCCCCGGCAGCCTGCACCTTGACCTGCGCGGCATGAACCGCGTGCTCGAATTCTCGCCGGCGGACCGCCTGATCCGCGTGCAGGCCGGCATCCGCTGGTGCGATATCCAGCGCTTCATCGACCCGCACGGGTTGTCGGTGAAGATCATGCAGACCTATGCCAATTTCACCGTCGGCGGCGCGCTGTCGGTCAATGCCCACGGGCGCTATATGGGCCTGGGCCCGGTGGTGCTGTCGGTGCGTTCGATTACGCTGGTGCTGGCCAGCGGGGAAGTGCGCGAAGCGAGCCCGCAGCAGGACAGCGAGCTGTTTTACGCGGCAATTGGCGGCTACGGCGCGATCGGCATCATCGCCGAGGCGGAGCTGGAACTGGTGCCGAATACGCGCGTGCAGCGCGGCAGCGTAAAGCTGGCGACCAGGGATTACCCGGCGTGGTTCGACGTGAATGTGCGCGGCCGCAAGGAGATCACTTTCCATAACGCCGACCTGTATCCGCCGCAGTACAACCGTGCGCGCGCCGTGACCTGGACCGTGACCGACCTGCCGGCCGACAAGCCGCGCCTGCAACCGCTGAACCGCGCCTACCTGGCGGAGCTGTATTTCCTGTGGTCGGTGTCCGAATCGCCGTTCGGCAAATGGCGCCGCGAGTACCTGCTCGACCCGCTGCTGTACCGGAAGAAGAAGGTCCACTGGCGCAATTACGAGGCCGGCTACGACACGGCGGAACTGGAGCCGCTGGGCCGCACCGAGCGCACCTACGTGCTGCAGGAGTATTTCGTGCCTTGCACGCGCATGGACGAATTCGTGCCGAAGCTGTCGGCTATCCTGGCCAAGCATCGTGTCAACACCATCAATATCTCGATTCGCCATGCACTGTCCGATCCGGGCACCTTGCTGTCGTGGGCGCGCGGCGAGACCTTCGCTTTCGTGCTGTACCACAAGCAGCGCACGCGCGACAATGCGCGCGAACGCGTTGGCGTGTGGACGCGCGAGTTGATCGACGCCGTGCTGGAATGCGGCGGCACCTACTACCTGCCATACCAGCTGCACGGCACGCATGAACAATTCCACCGCGCCTACCCGCGCGCGAAAGAGCTGTTCGCCATGAAGCGCGAGCTCGATCCCGAGTACCGCTTGCGCGGCGCCCTGTGGGACAAATACTATGCGCCGACGCTGGACCTGAACCCGGATGGCGAAGCGGCGCGCCGTTCGCTGTTCCATTCGGTGTACGGCAGCGAGCGCGAAGCGGACAAGTTCTACGCCTTCCTGCAGAACATCTTCAACCTGTTCCCGGAAGACCGCTTCCACACCCTGATCCGCAAGGCGACCACCGAAAACGACGACGAGGAATCGATCTACCGCGCCTTGCAGGCTGGCCTGCCGGGCATTACGCCGCCGCTGTCGCTGCTGCGTTATGCCTTGCCGTCATTGATGGTGCAGAAAGAAGAAATGGGTGTTCAGGCCAAGCGCCTGCTGGGCGACCAGGTGTTGAGGGATTACGTGGAGATCGGCACCACCGGCCGCTACGTCAACGCACTGCGCAAGCACCTCAAGCTGAAGGGCAAAGTGACGCTGGTGCACGACAAGGCGCCAGGCTATTCTCCTGTCGATATCGTGGAGCGGGGCGGCTTGCTGCAGGTCGGCAAGTTCGTGCAGATGAAGGACTTCGCGCCCATCGAACTGCCGGAGCAAAGCGCGGACCTGGTCAGCTGCTTCGTCGGCCTGCATCACATGGAACCGCACAAGCTGGCGCCGTTCCTGGCGTCGGTGGCGAATGTCGTGCGTCCCGGCGGCTATTTCGTGGTGCGCGACCACGACGTGAAAGACCGCGCCATGGACGATTTCGTCAGCCTGGCCCATTGCGTGTTCAATGCCGGCCTGGGCGAGCCGTGGGCGGTCAATTCGTCGGAGCTGCGCTTCTTCGCTTCGGTGGACGAATGGATCAAGCGCGTGGAAGCAGCCGGCTTCGAGCACACGGGCGAGCGCATCGTGCAGGCTGGCGATCCGTCCGCGAACGTCCTGATGGCCTTCAAACGGATCTGATATGCGCAAACTCTTGCTGGCTTTGAGCCTGCTGGCCGCTTGCCTGACCAGTTCCGCCGAAAGCCCGATTGCGGCGGAACAACGGCGCAGCGTGGAGCAGACTTTCCTGACCTTCCCTGAATGGTTCCTGGTGCACAGCCCGGCCGAATACGCCCGCTATGTGAAGCAGCATCCGGCCCACAACTTCCCCTTCCTCGGGCATGTAGGCCAGATCTGGACCAGTTATGCAGCCGTGACTGAAGAACAGGTGCGTGCCAGGTATCCGGGCAACGCCGGCTATCACGTGATGATCGGCGTCATCGGCGGCAGTACCTCGGTGGAATATGGCTTGCGCTCGCTGTATGAAAACACGCTGGGCCGCATCAGCTGGGCCACCGCCTCGGCGCTGACGCCGGAAGACGAATACGGCGCGCGCGTGGCGCAGGATTACGTCGACTTCATCCGCAAGGAGCCTTGGTACCTGTACAACTTCAGCATCAAGCTGAAAGGCCTGTGGACGGATACGCCGCTGTTCGGCGCCAATATGCTGCGCAAGCTCGAGCGGCGCTATGCCTTGACCACCGAATACCTGGTGAAGGCGGCCTACGGCAAGTTGATCAAGCTGGCGACCAGTGCCGCCTACGAGCCGGCCCTGATGACGACGCAGGTGGTGGTCGACCACGAGCCTTACGACCTGGCAGACATGCCCAACGTCAAGCTGCTGCGCATGCTGGACGATGGCCGCGCCGTGCTGGAGCTGCCGCGCTATTACGACTTCCGCCTGGCAGCAACGCGCCTTGGGCTGCAGGACGTGCAGTTGCAGGACATTGCCGGCAACAGCGGCGTCATCCTGGTGACGGTACTGACGCGCGGGCAGGGCACGGCGGCGCCACCGGACACGCGGGTGTTGTTCGAACAGCCGATCCTGACCGAACCGGGGCGCAAGCGGGTGGCGCTGGTGATGCGGGTGTCGGCATTGTCACGCTACCTGGTCGACGCGCCGCGCCAGGGCGTCGAGGTGGAGCACGTGTACGACTATTAATGCCGGCCGCTGCTGGCGACGCGCTGGAGCGCGCCGTGCTTGACGCAAGGCGCGGCCAGCGCTCGCCAGGCAGGCCTCAGCCTGCTTCGCCTTTTTCGCCTTGCCGGTTGCCGCCGCGCGCAGTCTGTCGACTCTCGCCGCCTTTGCGCCCGATTTCCGCCATGTGCTCGCGGTTGCGGCTCACCACTTCGCCGCCTTTCTGGCCGGCGCGGCGCGCTTCTTCCGGGGTGAATTCATGCGCCGTGCCCTTCTGGTGCGCGGCCTGGCCGCCCTTGCTGGCAATCATGCGCTGGGTTTCCTTATCCATCGCTGCGAAGCCGCGCTTGCCATTGCCGATTCTGACCTGCTCGTCCTGTGTAGCCATGATCCACCTCCCTCAATGTGCCCAGAAATCCGGGCGTGTGCCCGGGCCGGAAGCAGCGTCGCGGCTGCTTCTTGGGCTTGGAGGGAAGGTCTGCAATAAAGTTCAAACTTTTTTTTCGGTTCAGGAACCAGCCTGCCCGGTGGCGGAACGTTCGCCCTCCGCTTCGGCGGTGTTGTTGCCGCGCACCGGGGTGGCGCCGAAGTCATGCTCCAGTTCTTCCTTGCGGTCCTTGAGCTGTTCGCACAGTTCGGCCAGGTTGGCATCGCTCTGGCGGACTTTGGGGAACATTTGCTGTTCTTCTTCGGTAACGTGGTGTTCCACGCATTCGTGCAGTTTTTGCACGGTGGCATCCAGCTCGCCGTTCCCGGTGGCCATGCCGCGAATGTGCTCGACCAGCTCCTTGATCGAGCCATGCTCCTCGAGGGCTTCATCGACTTGCTGCTGGTGGCCGGTCTCGGCGCGCACAGCGGGATAGAAAATCTCTTCTTCGATGGTGGCGTGAATGGTCAGGTCCATGCAGATTTGCTGCGCCAGGTCGTGCTTCAATCCCTGGTGCGAGGCATCGCATTTCTCGAATTCACGGAACAGTTTCTTGACCTTGTCGTGGTCGGCGGTGAGTAGCGCCACGGCATCTTTTGCCGTGGCGCCCTGGTTTTGCTGGCTCATGCTGGCTCCTTCGCTGCGTCGGTTAGGCCGCGCAGAAGGAGCCGCAGGGGAAGGGGCTCAGGCGACTTGCAGCACCAGCTTGCCGAAGTTCTTGCCTTCGAACAGCATGGTCAGCGCCTGCGGGAATTTCTCGATGCCTTGCACGACATCTTCCCGGCTTTTGATTTTGCCTTCCTGCAGCCATTTGCCGAGCGCGGCAACGGCTACGTGGTAGCGGTCGGCGTAGTCGAACACGACCATGCCTTCCATGCGCGCGCGGTTCACCAGCAGGGACAGGTAGTTGGCCGGTCCTTTGACCGCCGTCGTGTTGTTGTACTGCGAAATTGCGCCGCAGATCACGATGCGGGCCTTCAGGTTGATGCGCGTGAGAACGATGTCGAGGATGTCGCCACCAACGTTGTCAAAGTATACGTCAACGCCATTTGGACAGTGTTCCTTCAGGCCGGCTCGCACATCGCCGCCCTTGTAGTCGATGCAGGCGTCGAAGCCGAGCTCATGGACCACGAAATCGCATTTTTCCTTGCCGCCGGCAATGCCGACCACGCGGCAGCCAAGCTGTTTGGCCACCTGGCCGACGGTCTGGCCGACGGCGCCGGCCGCGCCGGAAACCACCACGGTTTCGCCGGCTTTCGGCTGGCCCACTTCGAGCAGGCCGAAGTAGGCGGTCATGCCCGGCATGCCGAGGGTGTTGAGCCAGGTGGTCGCGGGAGCCAGGCGGGTGTCGATCTTGTGCAGGCCGGCATGACGGTCGTCGGCGGCGCCGACCCAGTACTGCTGCACGCCGAAGCCGCCGCCGACCTGGTCGCCCACGGCAAAGCGCGGCGATTTGGAAGCGACCACCTCACCCAGGCCGCCGGCGCGCATGACTTCGCCGATGCCGACCGGGCGGATATAGGATTTGGCGTCGTTCATCCAGCCGCGCATGGCGGGGTCGAGCGACAGGAAGAGCGTCTTGACCAGCACTTCACCGTCGGCCAGCTCGCGCACCGGCTCCTTGGTGATTTGCCAGTCGCTGTCCTTGGGCAGGCCGACCGGACGGGCGGCGAGGCGGAACTGGGTGTTCTCCATTTTTGCTCCTTTTTTATAAAAAAGTACGGTCATTCTATTCCGGAATTTGCCAGACGTGGCAATGTTCATGCGACAATACCGTCCCGCCCATGACTTGAAATGCCATGAATCACCCAGAATACATCCTTACGCTCTCTTGCCACGACCAGCGCGGCATCGTCCATCGTGTATCGGGATTCCTGGCTGAACATGGTTGCAACATCATCGATTCCGCCCAGTTTGGTGACGCGGAAACGCAACGATTCTTCATGCGCGTGCACTTTGCGCGCGAGGATGCCGCGTTTACCGATGCCGCACTGCGCGAGGATTTCGCCAAGGTGGCGGAAGCCATGGGCATGGAATGGGCGCTGCACGATGCGCACGCCAAGCCGCGCGTGATGCTGATGGTGTCCAAGATCGGCCACTGCCTGAACGACCTGCTGTTCCGCTACAAGAGCGGGCTGCTGCCGGTCGACATTCCAGCCATCGTGTCCAACCATATGGACTTCTACCAGCTGGCGGCCAGCTACAACATTCCATTCCACCACCTGCCGCTGGCAACCGGCGCGCCGGAGGAAGCCAAGCTGGCGCAGGAAGCCCGCATCGCGGAACTGATGGAGAACCACAAGGTGGACCTGGTGGTGCTGGCGCGCTACATGCAAATCCTGTCGCCGTCGATGTGCGAACGCCTGAAAGGGAAGGCGATCAACATCCATCATTCCTTCCTGCCCAGTTTCAAGGGCGCCAAGCCTTATGCGCAGGCGCACAAGCGCGGCGTGAAGCTGATCGGCGCCACCGCCCACTTCGTGACCGGCGACCTGGATGAAGGCCCGATCATCGAGCAGGACGTGGAGCGCGTCGACCACGCCATGGATTCGGATGCGCTGACCGCGATCGGCCGCGACGTCGAGTGCGTGGTGCTGGCGCGCGCCGTGAAATGGTTCGTCGAACATCGCATCCTGCTGAACGGCGACCGAACTGTAATCTTCAAATAATTAGTAATGGCACTGAAATCTACGATCTACAAGGCGGAACTGTCCATCGCGGACATGGACCGCAATTACTACGCAACCCATATGCTGACCCTGGCGCGCCATCCGTCCGAAACGGATGAACGCCTGATGGTGCGCATTGTCGCCTTCGCGATCCACGCCGATGAAGCGCTGGTGAATGCGAAAGGCATTTCCGATACCGAAGAACCTGACCTGTGGCAGATGGACCTGACCGGCGCCATCCAGTTGTGGATTGAAGTCGGCCAGCCGGACGAGCGCCGCATCCTGAAGGCCGCCGGGCGTTCCGAGAAAGTGATGGTGTATTCCTATAGCTCCGCCTCGCACGTGTGGTGGAAGCAGCTCGCCAGCAAGATCGACCGCGCCAGGAACGTCAGCGTGGTGAATATCGATGCCGAGGCCAGCGCCGCGCTGGAAAAGATGGCGCAGCGTTCCATGCAACTGCAGTGCACGATCCAGGACGGCCAGATCTGGCTGACCGACGGCGCCACCACCGTGGAAGTCACGCGCGAGGTCTGGAAGTCCTGATCCGGCGAATCGGTGGCAGAATGTGCTCATCATGTTGCGCTACCTGATTGCCTTTCTATTCCTCGTCCAGGGGGCCACGGCCCAGGCGGTGACGCAGGCTGAAGTCATGGCCGGTTCCGCAAAGCTGTATCGCGGGCAGCTCGATGAGCTTCGCAAAGGCTATCGCCTTGTCGACGATGAGCGTTTTGGCGCGCGGGTGGCAGCGCTGGCGCGCCCCTTGATCGAGCAGGCGAAGCGCGAGTTTCCGGAAACGACCGCATGGGACTGGGAGCTGCACACCACGACCGACGGCGATGCCAATGCCTTTGCCATGGCGGGTGGAAAACTACTGGTCAGCCGCGCCTATGTCGATGAGCTGGCGCTGTCCGATGCGGAACTGGCAATGCTGCTGGCGCACGAAATCATGCACGCGGTACTGCGTCACAACCTGAAGGAATTCGAAGAGGCGCTGCGGCTCGAGCCGGGGCGGGCGACGCAGCCCTTCGCCGAATTCGAATACGATATCGACAACGATAGTGCCCTGATGCGCAAACTGGCGAGCTTCAATCAGCAACAGGAATTGGAAGCCGACCGCGAAGGCCTGCTGTTTGCGGCGCGCGCCGGATGGCCGCCGCAGGCGCTGGCGGCCTATTTCCGCAAGCTGGCAAAGCACAGCCACTCCCCCAATGTCGCACGCTTCGACCATCCTTCACCTGCCAGCCGCTGGCACGCCGCGCGGGAGCTGGCTGCGCAAATGGAAGCGTCCCGCTAGGCTATAATGCCCGCCATGCATATCAAATCGTCAACCCGCTTGCGCTGGATCTGGATCGCGTGCTTCGCCATCCTGATGAACGCACTTGCGCCGGCAATTTCGCATGCGGTGAACGGCAAGCCGCGCACATGGGAGATCTGCCTGAACGACGGCACGCGCGTGACCGGTGTCGGCGATCTCGATTACGCCACCTTCGTGGCCGTGACCGACCGCAGCAAAGCGCAGTCCCCGGCGCGGCCGATGGCGCAAATGGACATGGAAGACTGTTCCTACTGCTTGCCGCATGCCGGCTGGTTTGGCCTCCCGCCAACCGACCTTGCCTTGCCGTTGCCCCTCGACGGTGCGACCATGCGCCCAACCCTGTTCTACCAGTCGCCACAACCACTGCCGGTGTGGTCTGCGTCCAATCCGCGAGGACCGCCTGCACACGCCTGATTTCGTCCCCCATTTAACGAATCAAGGAGTGAAAAATGAAAAAGCAGTTCTTCGCGTTCGCAATGTCGATCGCCTTCGCCGCCTCCGCCGCGGCACAAGTTACCGTGCGCGAGCCATGGATTCGCGCCACCGTGCCGGCCGCACAGGCCACCGGCGCCTTCATGGAGCTCGTTTCCAAACAGGACGCGCGCCTGGTGGAGGTGCGTTCGCCTGCCGCCGGCATTATTGAAATCCACCAGATGTCGATGCAGGGCGACCGCATGATGATGTCGGCCGTCGAAGGCATCGACCTCCCGGCCGGCAAACCGGTGGCGCTGGCATCCGGCGGCTACCACATCATGATGATGGACCTGAAGCGCCAGATGAAGGCGGGCGAAATGGTGCCCATGACGCTGGTGATCCAGGGCAAGGGCAAGAAGCAGGAGACGGTGCAAGTGCAAGTGCCGGTCAAGCCGCTGTCGTACACCGCTCCCAAGCACTAAGGAGCCGACCATGAAAAAATACCTGATGGCCGCAGCACTGCTCGCGGCAGCGTCCGCGCACGCCCATATCTCGCTGGAGCAGCGTGAATTTGCGGCGGGCAGCTACCAGAAGCTGGTGTTCCGTGTCGGCCATGGTTGCAATGGCAGCCCCACGGTGGCGGTCAGCATCCGGCTGCCGGAAGGCTTTGCGCCGATGAAGCCCATGCTGAAGAATGGCTGGAGCATCGAACGCACGCCCGACAGCCTGGCCTGGCGCGGCGGTCCCTTGCCTGACGAGTTCTACGACGAATTTGTCATGTTCGGCAAAATGCCGGCGGCGGGCAGCCACACCTTCAAGATCGTCCAGTCCTGCCAGTTCGGCAGCGCGAACTGGGAAGCCACCCTCGAAACGCGCTAGGGGCTGATCATGAAATGCCAATACAAACCGCTGGCCGCAATGCTGGCGGCGATGGGCCTGGCTTGCCCGGCGCAAGCGGACCACGTGGTGACGATCAACGGTGGCCGCCCGACGTCGCTGCCTACGCAGATACCGACCACGATCGAAGGGATCACCGGGGCGCAGGTGGAAGACCGCATCAACGCCTTCGATAGCGAGGATGCGCTGAAATACCTGCCAAGCCTGAATGTGCGCAAGCGTTTTATCGGCGATTACGACCATGCTGTGCTGGCCAGCCGCGCTTCCGGCACTGGCAACAGTGCACGTTCACTGGTGTATGCGGACGGCATCCTGCTCTCCAACCTGCTGGGAAATGGCGCAAGCTACACCCCGCGCTGGGGATTGGTAACGCCGGAGGAAATCGAACGCGTCGACGTGCTGTACGGTCCGTTTTCAGCCGCCTATGCAGGCAACTCGGTGGGCGCGGTGGTGGATTTCCAGACCCGCATGCCAAGCAAGCTGGAGGCGCACGCCAAACTGTCGTGGGTGAGCCAGGATTTCGAGCAATACGGAACTGATTCTCGCCATGCCGGCAGGCAGTACAGCGCCTCGCTGGGTAATCGGACGGGCGCCTTGGCGTGGTGGCTGAACCTGTCGCGCCTTGACAGCGACGGCCAGCCGATCGCCTTTGCCAACAAGCTTTTGTCGGCAGGCGTCGCGCCAAAACCGGGCGAGCCGGCCGGCGTGGCCGTGACAGGCGCTGTTGGGGATCGCAATCCCGCCGGCAAGGATTGGTACATCCTTGGCAGCACGGGCCAGGTGAACACGGTGCAGGACCACGCCAAGCTGAAGCTGGCATATGATTTGTCGCCAACGCTGCGTGCCAGCTACACGCTGGGCTGGTGGCGGAACGACGTGGTGCGCAGTGCCGAATCGTATTTGCGCGATGGCGCAGGCAATGCCGTGACCAGCGGCGCAATCAATATCGGCGGCAAGCGTTTTACGCTGCTGCCTTCCGACTTTGCTGGTGCGCGTGCGGACCTTGAACATCTGATGCACGGATTGTCGTTGAAAACGCACGGGCGCGGCAGCTTCAATTGGGAAATCGCCGGCAGTGCTTACGACTATTCGCGCGACCTCGCACGAGTGCCGACAGGAGGCGGGCAGGGCAACCTGACCGATATGGGAGGCAGTGGGTGGAACACTTTGGCGTTACGCGGTAGCTGGCGCGCTGGCACTGTGCACCAAGTGGAGTTTGGCGTGCAGCGCGAGAATGCCAGGTTGCGCACGCATGTGACCAGCGTGGCGGACTGGATCGCAGGAGCAGGCGGCAAGCATGTGTCGACCTTCAATGGCAATACGCGGCTTGAGAGCCTGTATGCGCAGGACACCTGGCGGCTGTTGCCGGATTGGAAGGCAACGCTTGGCCTGAGGCAGGAAACCTGGCGCGCATATGGTGGACAAATCTCGGCTGCGACTGGAAATCTGCTGCCTTTCACCGAACGCCGCGAGCAGGCCTGGTCGCCCAAGGCTGCGCTGGCGTGGCGTGCAGGCGAGACCTGGAGCCTGAAGGCATCCATCGGCCGTGCGGTACGTAATCCGACCGCGGCGGAGCTGTTCCAGGGTTCCATCGTGGACGACAGGATCGTCAACACGGATCCGAACCTGGGTGCCGAGAAATCGTGGACCAGCGAGATGACAGCGGAGCGCATGACAGCGCAGGGTAGTGTGCGCGCCACGCTGTTTGGCGAAGCCACGCGCGATGCCTTGTATTCGCAGCCGCTGACTGCGACTGTGAATACGGTACAGAACGTGGGCAAGATCCGTACACGTGGGTTGGAGTTGTCGCAACAGGCTGACGACGTCCTGACGCATGGGCTGACGCTGCAAAGCAGTCTTACCTATGCGGATTCCGAGATCGTCTCGAACGATGCCATGCCTTCCAGCGTCGGCAAGCGGCAACCGCGCGTGCCGAAGTGGCGCGCGAATGCCTTGGCGTCTTACCATGTGGGCCAGCACTGGACCGGTACATTCGGTGTGCGTTATAGCGGCAAGCAGTTCGGCACGCTGGATAACAGCGATCCGAATGGGGCAACGTATATGGGAGTGTCGGACTACCTGGTCGCCGACGTGCGCTTGCGCTACCGCTTCAATCGCCAGTGGACGGCATCGGTCGGCATCGACAACCTGAACGGCGAAAAGTACTGGGCTTTCCACCCATATGCCCAGCGCACGTTCAGCGCTGACCTCAAGTTCGACCTCTAAGCCCCCAGTGAACAACGCCCCGCCGGGGCGTTCTCCTTTGCGCGGCTTGACAAGCTGATCGCAGGTGAAAAATTAGAAGAATTTCTGAGGGACGATGGCCCGTGAACTTTGTGGCGACACGGGCCGGGACAGAGGCATTGATCAGTTCGGGTTGCCAGTCAGGCGCTTCACGCTGCCGGAGCCCATCACGCTCTTGGTGAGCTGCGGCTCACCGTAGTAGCTGACATCGCCCGAGCCAGCCACGCTGACCGACAGCGATTGCTTGGCCCACACCACAGCGCGGCCTGAACCGCCAATGCTGACCGCAGCTTCGCGCGTCGCCAGTTGCCCGGTGCTGACCTTGCCCGAACCGCCAATCGACACCTTCAGTTTGTCGGCCGAACCGCTTGCCTTCAGGTTGCCGCTGCCGCCGAGGGAAACGGTGACGGACTCGCCTTCGATATTGCGCAAGTTCATGGAGCCGGAGCCGCCGACATTGAAGGACAGTTTGCCGCCACGCAGGCCTTCCGCATCGACCGAGCCGGAGCCGCCAACCGAAATTCGTTCCAGATTCTTTGCAATGATCACAACCTTCAGGTTGCGGGTATCGAACTGCAGGTTGGGACGGACAGGACGAATCTGCAGGGTGCCGTCTTCGACCACGGTTTCGATCAGCGGCAGGATGTTGTCATCCGATTCGATGCTCACGCTCTCGGTACTGCCGATGCGGACTTCGACGCTGCCGGGCAAGCCCAGGCCAAGGCCGGTGAAGTTGGCCGCTTCCCGCGCCTGCCTGGAGATTTTGCCATTGCCCTGCACGCGTTCGCCGGCAAACCAGCCCAGCGGGGCGGCTGAGACCACGGCAACCGGAGCGGCGACAGCAAAAACGGAAGCGGCGACCAGGGCATTGCGCATTGCAGCAGACATCTTCATCTTGTTTCTCCTCAATTTGAATAAGAAACATCGTATCGAAGCCGGCGCCCTGATGCCTGCGCAATGCGACAGGACGCCGCCTTGCGGGAACAGAATGCAAATGCCGCGGGCAGGGCGTCGCTCCTGTATCATTTCGCCCATGCTTACCATCATCATCAAACAGGGCAAGGAGAAATCCATCCTTGCCGGCGATCCCTATATTTACCTGTCCGCCATCGAGCGCGTCGACGGCCGTCCCGCAGAGAAAAACAAGCCAGGCGCCACGGCCACGGTCGTGTCCTCATCGCGCCAATTCCTGGCCCGCGCCGCCTATAACGCCAAGTCGCAGATCGCAGCCCGCGTCTGGACCCTGCGTGAAGACGAGCCGGTCGACCACGCCATGGTGAAACGGCGCGTGCGTGCCGCCATCGCGCGCCGCATCCATTCCCTGCAAGCGGCGCGGCCAGATGAGCTGGTGCCGATCGTGCTCGGCGATGAAGATGGCTTGTCCGGCCTGCTGGTGCAGAGTTATGGCGGCAAGGATGGCTACCTGGTGTGCCAGTTCCAGTCGGCTGCGGTGGAAGCGTGGAAGATCGCCATCGTGCAGGCCCTGATTGCCGAAACTGGTTGTCAAAATGTTTACGAGCGTGCGGACAAGCTGATTCGGGAAGGAGAAGGCCTGCATGTGAAGTCGCGTGCGCTGGCCGGCGAGGAACCGCCGCAACGGCTGACTGTGAGCGAGCGCGGCCGCAGTTTTGCCTACGATCTCCGTACCGGATTTGAATATCCGAAATAAATGTTGTTCACCAGCCACTTACATTCTACAAAGCAAATGCAATAGAATCTTGCGTAACAATTGGAGAACACAGGCACAATGGAAACCTCGCAAATTCGCACCCTGACGTATATCGAGAACGAAGACCACCCGGTCTTTGGCACCCTCGTCGAGCAAATCCTGCACCTGCTGAATTCCAAACTGGTTTTTTCGGACATCCTGATCCACCAGAACAGCCCTTTGCTGCTGCGCCAGCCGAAGGGCCTGGTGGCCGTGACCGATTCGCCGATCACGCGCGAAGAGCTGGAAGAATTCTTTGAAGTGGTGGAGCCAAACTGGCGCGAACGCATCCAGGACCGCGCCTTCGACCGCGCCATCGACCTGCACACTGCGCGCATCCGCGCCAACTGCTTCAGTTTCCAGGGCAAGAAGCGCCTCGGCTGCGTGATTCGCCGCTTCCCGAAAGAACCGCTGCTGTTGTCTGGCCTGGGCCTGCGCCCGACGGAAGAAAAGTTCGCGCAGCTCTCGAGCGGTTTGGTGCTGATTATTGGCGACACCTGCCAGGGCAAGTCGACCACCATCGCCTCCATGCTGGACGACATCAACAAGAACCGTTCCGGCCATATCATCACCATCGAAGACCCGGTCGAGACCCTGATCCCGCAACGCAAGTGCGTGATCACCCAGCGCGAAGTCGGCTTTGACGGCGACGTTGAAACCTTCGACCTGGGCGCCAAGGATGCGCTGCGCGAACGTCCCGACGTGATCGTAATCGGCGAGATCCGCGATGCGGAGACCGCACACGAAGCGCTGGCGCTGGCCGAATCCGGTCCGCTGGTGCTGGCCTCGCTGCATGCACGCTCGACCGAGCTCGGCCTGCAAAAGATGATCCGCCTGCTGGGCAACACCGAACCGCAACGCCAGGCACTGGCGCACGCCCTGCGCGGCGTGCTGTGCCAGGCGCTGATGCCGGCGATGGATGGCGACCGCTACTACTTGGGTACGGAAAGCCTGACCGTCAATCCCGACGTGGCGGCCGTGATCGAAAACGGCAATGTGGCCGACCTGCGCAATGTCATGGAGCGCAAGTCCGCCCCCGGTTGCTACACGATGAACGAATGCCTGCGCAAGCTGCTGGCCGAAAAGAAGGTCAGCATCGAAGACGCCCGCCACGCCACCACCGACCGGCTCGGCTTCGCCGACATGCTCTAAGAACAGCCGAGCCCGTGTCACACCTTGGGGTCACACCCCGAGTGTGACACGGGCTCATCCGATACCAGTTGAGGCCGTGTCACAGTTTGGGTGTGACCCCAGGGTGTGACACGGACTGGGCTGTAGTTATTCCAGCGGTACGTTGCGGTAGCGGTTGACCGTGCTGCTTTCGACCGGTGGGGCGTTGTTGCCCCATGCGGCGCGCAGGTAGGACACTACTTGTGCTACTTCCACATCATTCAAAGAATGGCTGAACGGCGGCATGCCGTAGGGACGCGGGTTGCCTGCCGTGCCGGGGGCGAAGCCGCCATTCAGCACAATGCGGATCGGGTTTACCGCTTCGTCCATCGTCAGCGCGCGGTTGCCGGCCAATGGCGGGTAGTGCGGCGCGATGCCTTCGCCTTTTTCACCGTGGCAGTCTACGCACGCCTTGCTGTAGATCTTTTCGCCCGCTGCGAGAAAGGCGGCGGCTTCAGGTTCCTTTGAACGTTCGTACGGCTCGCGGCTGCCGCTTTCGTTCGGCAGCGATTTGAGGTACACGGCCATGGCGCGTGCGTCTTCATCGCTCAGGTGCTGCAGGCTTTCGCGCACGACTTCCGCCATCGGGCCGAACACGGTGGCGCGCTGCGAGACGCCGGTCTTCAGCAGGTCGGTGATGTCTTTTACTTCCCAGTCGCCCAGGCCGGCTTCCCGGTCGGAGGTGAGCGAGGGCGCGTACCATCCCAGCACGGGAATCAGGCCGCCTGACAGGCCTTTGTCGCTGGCGCCCAGGGCGTTGCGTTCGCTGTGGCAGGCAATGCAGTGGCCGGGGCCTTGCACCAGGTAGGCGCCGCGGTTCCATTCGGCGGACTTGCCGGCGTCTGGCGTGTACACGGCGGGCTTGAAGTACAGGGCGCGCCATACCGCCAGCATGGCTTGCTGGTTGTAGGGGAAGCGCAGGCTATGCGGCTGGCTGGCCTGCTTCACCGGTGTGATGGACTGGAAGTAGGCGTACAGCGCGTCCGAGTCGTCGCGCGTCATTGCGGTGTAGTTGGTGTATGGGAAGGCTGGGTACAGCAGGCGGCCATCCTTTGCCTTGCCGTTGTGCAGCGCGTTCCAGAAATCGTCGGCGCTCCAGTTGCCGATGCCGGTTTCCTTGTCTGGCGTGATGTTGGGCGACATCACGTTGCCGAACGGCGTTTGCAGGGCGCGGCCGCCGGCAAAGGCGGCGCCGCCGCGCGTGGTATGGCAGGCCATGCAATCGGCGGCCTTGGCCAGGTAGGCGCCGCGCGCCGCCTTTTCCGCGATCGGCATGGTCTTCGAGGCGGCGCTTGGCGCCGGGCCGGTGTCGTGCTTGGGCCAGAGGAAGCCGACCGCTGCGACGACGAGCAGCAGCGGTACGGCGATGGCGATTTTCGTATTGCGCTTCATGGTCGGTTCTGTTTATTTGTGGATGCCGCCGCATTCCAGCGGCAGTTGTCCGGGCAGGGCGGGCGCTGGACGCGCGTTCGGGTCGGCCGGTTGCGCGGCCAGCCAGCCGGAGACGGCGGCAACGTCGGATTCGCTCAGGCGATTGGCCACTTCGGCCATGCAGTCCGGCGCGTGCGCCTTGCGTTTCTGGTTGCGCCAGGCGCCGAACTGGGCGTTGATGTAGTCGCGCGGCAGGCCAATCAGGCCGGGAATCGCGGGTGCCACCCCGGTCATCGCCTCGCCGTGGCAGGCCACGCAGGCCGGCACTTTGCGCGAGGGGTCGCCCTGGTGCACCAGCACGCGGCCACGCTCGATCATTTGCGGCGTGGCGCTGGTGGCGGCCGGCGGCGGGTAGGGGGCGTGCTGTTCGGAGAAGTATTGGGCGATCTCCCTCAGGTAGGCATCCGGCAGCTGTTCGACCATATACGTCATCATCGGGTACTGGCGGCGGCCCTGCTTGAAGTTCAGGAGCTGGTTGTACAGGTAGCCGGCGGGCTTGCCGGCAATGCGCGGGAAGAAGGCGTCTCCTTGCTCGTTGGCTTTGTGGCAGGCAATGCAGGCGGCGACGCGCTGCTCGACGGTGTCCGGCAGGCTGGCCGGTGCGGCCAGCGCCGAGGTGGCCACAACTGCGGCGCCAAATGAGAGAATGCGGAGCATGATGAATCCGTTTTTCTTGTGATGGGTCAAGGATACGCCTGCGAGGCGGAGAATAACAGGCTCAGAATGGCCACGGAATGAGGGTATCAGTTTGAAGCTTTACGAGGCGCTAGCCGATGAACTGGCGGGCTTGATGGCGTCCGGCGTGCTGCGGCCGGGCGAGAAGCTGCCTTCGGTGCGGCAGCAGCAGGAGCGGCGCGGCGTCAGCCCGTCCACCGTGTTCCAGGCTTATTACCAGCTCGAGGCGCGTGGCCTGATCGAGTCGCGTCCGCGCTCGGGGTATTACGTGGCTTCGCGGCGCTTTGCTGCCGCGGCGGAACCGGAGGTCTCGCGGCCCGATGCGGCTTCCACCCTGGTTGACGTCAGTGAGCTGGTGTTCCAGGTGCTGGAGGCCAGCCGGGCGCCGGGCAACGTGCCTTTCGGTTCCGCCTTCCCCAGTCCCTTGCTGTTCCCGCTCGATAAGCTGGGGCGCGCGGTCGCGGCCAGCATGCGCCATATCGATCCCTGGAGCACGATTGCCGACCTGCCGCCGGGGAATGCGGAGTTGCGGCGCCAGATCGCTTTGCGCTACCAGCTCGATGGCTTGCAGGTGGCGCCGGACGACATCGTGGTCACCAATGGCGCGCTGGAAGCGCTGAATCTCTGCCTGCAGGCGGTGGCGCGGCCGGGCGACACGGTGCTGGTGGAGTCGCCGAGTTTCTACGCGGCCTTGCAGGCGCTCGAGCGCATCGGCTTGAAAGCGCTTGAGGTGGCGACGCATCCGCGCGAAGGGATCGAACTCGGGGCGCTGGCTGCGGCGCTGGAGCAGCACAGGCCGAGCGCCTGCTGGCTGATGACCAGTTTCCAGAATCCGCTTGGCAGCCTGATGCCGCCGGAGAAGAAGCGGGCCCTGGTCGAATTGCTGGCGGCGCATGACGTGCCCCTGGTCGAGGATGACGTGTACGGCGAGCTGTATTTCGGCGCGCAGCGGCCGGCGCTGGCGAAGCGTTTCGACAGCAAGGGACTTGTGATGCATTGCAGCTCGTTTTCAAAATGCCTGGCGCCGGGATTCCGGGTTGGCTGGGCTGCGGCGGGGCGTTTTGCGCGGCAGGTCGAGCGTCTTAAACTGACTACCTCGCTGTCGGCGGCGATGCCTTCGCAGCTGGCGCTGGCGGAATACCTGGGGCAGGGTGGATATGAGCGGCATCTGCGCCAGTTGCGTGGTGCGCTGGCGGGACAGCAGCAGCAGATGTTGGCGGCGATCGCGTCGCACTTCCCGGCGGGGACGCGGGTGACGCAGCCGCAGGGCGGGTATTTCCTGTGGGTGGTGTTGCCGGAGTCAGTGGATGCGCTGGAGCTGCATCGGCTGGCTTTGGCGCACGGGATCAGCATTGCGCCGGGGCCGATGTTCAGCGCGAAGCGGGCGTTTCGCAATTGCATTCGCCTCAACTACGGGCATATTTGGGATGAACGGCAGGCGGCGGCGATTGCGAAGCTTGGGGTGCTGGCGAAAACCGTGAAGCCAGTGTCAGACCCTTGGGCCTGACACTGGCTTCCCGGTTTTAGGTCGCTTGGGCGGCTTGATCGGCGGCAGCACATTGCCGATGCCGACCCAGTGCCGGTACACGCGCAGCGCCACTTGCGCATCGTCGGCGGCGTACAGGATCTGCTTTTCATTGAGCCGCGGCGTGGCCCAGTTGGTGGTGGAGATCTTCTTGGACTTGGTCAGCGCCTGGCCGAAATACTTGGCGACAGCGCTCTTGGCGCCCAGGTCATTCTTCTGTCCTGGCACGCGCAGCACCACGCCCAGGTCCACCACTTTCAGCGGCTCGATGCCCAGCTTGGCGCGCACGCGCTTGATGTCGTCGGACAGGCCGAAGCCGATCTTCAGCGTCATGTCGGATTCAAGGATAGCCTTGACCACGGCCAGATGGGGAAAGGCAGCGCCAACCTGGAACAGCCAGGCATGGCGGTCGTCGGCAAACTGGATCAGGTGCGGGCCGTCCGAGCTCTCCCCCTTGACAAAGGTCGGCTTGGATTCGGTATCGAAACCGATAGCATCCGCCGCCAGCAGGGCCGCTTGCGCTGCCTCCGCGTCGGCGGCGGTCTTCACGAGCCTGACGTCGGCCAGCCGGATGCCTTCATAAGGAGGCAGCTCGGGGACCGCTTCTGGCGCGTCGCTCATTACTTCCTGGAGAACTTGGCGGTCAGCGCCTGCAGCTTCTCTGCGCGGCGGCGCTCAGCTTCCTGGGCGGCTGCAGCTTCGCGTTCGGCAGCGCGTTCAGCCTTGCGACGCTCCACTTCTTTCTTGTAGCGTTCAGCCAGGGTTTCCTTGGCGTGCTTGCGGTGTTCGTCGGTGACTTCAGCGCCGGTGCTGCCATCCAGGTTGTAGCGGACGGTGGCTTTTTCCATGGCGCGCAGGTAGCGCTGCGAGGAGGTGTGAATGCCCAGGGCGGCGCGCATCAGCTTGCGGTTAAGCTCCGGCATCGCGGCGATGAGCTGTTTGTCGATGCCGATCGACAGCGGCAGGCTGTCGCGGAACGGGGCATACTGTTGCTGCAATTGCTTGAGCAGGGCGCGTGCGGAATTGGGAGCGGCAGGTGCGGCGGCTTGGCCTTCGGCCGACTGCTGAGGGGTAGTGCTAGTGTTCATCGACTTCATAGGTTAATCAAGAGCCGCCAGCATACCACGACGCAAGCGCCCGGCGCATTGTGTTTTCGCTCATGATGTGGTTTTGATATCGAATTAATGGGTGCAGTCCGGGCCGAAACCTTGTATAATGACAGACGCACCAAATGCAGGACGGTGCGAATTCAGTTTGGTAAAGAGTTTTCGGCCGGGGCCGCGCTGCCCTGTGAAGTCCAGTTCCAGGGCATGTGCCCTCTCTAATCACTGAATCATCGGAATCGAGCCCGGTCATGCGGGCTTTTTCTTTTCCCGATTATCCCTGAAACCGGGCCATCGCGAGCCTTCGATAAGTGCACCTTCGGGTGTGCTGAGAGAGATATTGAATGACGAAACCTAAGACCCTGACGTTGTCCGCCAAGAAGTCCACTGGCTCCTCCACTACCAGCGCTCCGTTGGCTGTGCCAAAGACCAGCCTTTCGTATGTGATCGACAACGCTCAAGAGGAAGCAGGAAAAGTCACCGTAGTAAAGAAATCGCGCCGCCTGGCTGCCGTGCCGCCAGTGGAAGCGCCGGCGGAAGCCGTGGCCGACGAAGCGGTCGTCAAGACCCGCGCCCGTAAGACCGCTGCTGCCAAGCCGGTGTCGCTGGCTGTCGTCGCTGAAGAAGCGCCGGCGGCGCCTGCAAAGCGCGGCCGCAAGCCCAAGGCCGCCGAACCTGCGCCCGTGATCGTGACGAGCGGCCCGGCTGCCGTGACTGAAGTGCGCGACGCAGCCGTGCTGGCATCGATCGACACTTCCGGCTACCTGCTGCCGCAAGTGAAGGTGCCGGGCCGTCGCGGCCGCAAGCCAAGCGAATTCACCCCGGAAAACGATGAAGTGGCGGCACTGAACGCCGTGGAACGCGCCGAACTGAAGGCAGCGTCCAAGGCGCGCGAGCGCAAGGCCAAGGGCATCGACGCCTTCGGCATGGCCGACGGCGCCAACGCGGAGGAGCTGGAAAAGCGCCGCACCCAGTTCAAGAACCTGATCAACCTGGGCAAGGACCGCGGCTACCTGACTTACGCCGAAATCAACGATCACCTGCCGGAAAACATCGTCGAGCCGGAAGCGATCGAAGGCATCATCGCGACTTTCAACGACATGGGCATCGCCGTGTACGAGCGCGCGCCGGATGCGGAAGCGCTGCTGCTGTCCGATAACGTGCCGACCGCCGCCAGCGACGATGAAGTGGAAGCCGCAGCTGCCACCGCGCTGTCGACCGTCGATTCCGATTTCGGCCGCACCACCGACCCGGTCCGCATGTACATGCGTGAAATGGGCGCCGTGGCGCTGCTGACCCGCGAGGGCGAGATCGAGATCGCCAAGCGTATCGAAGGCGGCTTGCGCGACATGATCCAGGCGATTTCCGCCTGCCCGACCACCATCGACGAGATCCTGCTGCTGGCGGAGAAGATCGCGAAGGACGAGATGAAGGTGGACGACGTGGTGGACGGCTTTGTCGACTTGAACGAAGACGCGCCGGTTCCTGCGCCCGCCAAGGTCGTTGCCGCGGCTGACGAAGACGAGGAAGAGGAAGAGCTGGACGACGAGGAAGAAGACGGCGACGTCAACGGCGGCGCTGCCGGCTACTCGACCGAACAACTGGCGCAGTTGAAGGATGACGCGCTGGCCAAGTTCGCCCTGATCTCGAGCCAGTACGACAAGATGCGCAAGGCCGCCTACGGCAATGCCGCCTACGTGAAAGCGCAGGACATCATCTCCAACGAGCTGCTGGGCATCCGCTTCACCGCGAAAGTGGTGGAAAAGCTGTGCGACACACTGCGCGGCCAGATGGAGCAGGTGCGTTCGATCGAGCGCGCCGTGCTGGAACTGTGCGTGAACCGCTGCGGCATGCCGCGCGCTCACTTCATCAAGGTCTTCCCGGGCAATGAAACCAACCTGGATTGGGTGGACGGCGAAGTGGCGGCAGGGTATCCATACAGCGCGGTGCTGGGCCGTAACGTTCCCGCCATCAAGGAACTGCAGAACAAGATGATCGACCTGCAGGAGCGCGTGGCGCTGCCGCTGGCCGACCTGCGCAAGATCAACAAGCAGATGGCTGCCGGCGAAAAGCGTGCGCGCACCGCCAAGCGCGAAATGACCGTAGCCAACCTGCGCCTGGTGATCTCGATCGCGAAGAAGTACATCAACCGCGGCCTGCAGTTCCTGGACCTGATTCAGGAGGGCAATATCGGCCTGCTGAAGGCGGTCGACAAGTTCGAATACCGCCGCGGCTACAAGTTCTCGACCTACGCTACCTGGTGGATCCGCCAGGCGATCACGCGTTCGATTGCGGACATGGCCCGCACCATCCGCGTGCCGGTGCACATGATCGAGACCATCAACAAGATGAACCGCATCTCGCGCCAGATCATGCAGGAAACCGGTTCCGAGCCGGATATGGCAACCCTGGCGCTGAAGATGGAAATGCCGGAGTCCAAGGTGCGCGAGATCATGAAGATCGCCAAGGAGCCGATTTCCATGGAAACCCCGATGGGCGAGGACGGCGATTCCCAGCTGGGCGACTTCATCGAAGACAACACCACGCTGGCGCCGCTGGACGCCGCGCTGCACGCATCGATGCGCAACGTGATCAAGGAAGTGCTGGATTCCCTGACCCCGCGCGAAGCCAAGGTGCTGCGCATGCGCTACGGTGTCGAGATGTCCAACGACCACACGCTGGAAGAAGTGGGCAAGCAGTTCGACGTGACCCGCGAACGTATCCGCCAGATCGAAGCCAAGGCGATGAGCAAGCTGCGCCAGCCTTCGCGTTCGGACAAGCTGAAAACGTTCCTGACGGAGAAGTAATGAAGACGGAGGCCTCGGCCTCCGTTTTTTTTTGGCCTTGCGCGTCGCCGATTGCCTGAACAACTGCGATTAAGCGAGGATGGGAGCCGCTGCTCCCTCCTCAAGCAAGTTCTATGCGATAGAAAGCATCAGGCGTTTGCCGAAATCAAAGCCTTTGCGGAGGTGTTCGCGGACCTTGAAGCCTGCTATTGCGGCGATAACGGCCAGGAAGCCGAGCGTGAGCCAGTCGACCGGCTTCAGGCCATGGTCGGGGCGGGCCGAATCCACCGCGCCGGACTTCAGCACGTGGCCGGTGTAGCTGGAGCCAATCACCGTGCCGTCTTCCGTGATGTCGCGCGTCAGGTACAGGCTCTCATAACCGGAGCGCACCTGCATCCGGCCGCCCTTGTAGATGAAGGTATGCGGCGCGTCGTGGTCTTTCATGCGCACGGTGCCGACGATGTCGCCGTGGTTGTTGATGCCGTTGGCGAAGCTGGAGCCGTGCGCGATCATCGCGCCCAGGTCGATCATGCGGCCGTTTTCGTACATGAAGGCGTGCCAGCTGCGATCCTCCATTTCGGAGGCGCCGACCACCACGCCGTGGTCGTTGACGCCGGTTGCCACGCTGACGCGGCCGCCCAGCGTCGGCAGCTCGATCATGCCGCTACCCGGCTTGTACAGGAAGGCGCGGCGGTAGCCGTTCGGCAGCTGCGCGGCGCCGACCACATAGCCATTGATGTTGATGCCGGTGGCGTAGCTGTTCTTGCCTCCGAAGGTGCCCAGGTCCAGCATGGCAATGCCGGTATCGACAAAGGCGTGGTAGTTGCCGTCGGCGGTGTCGGCGTAGCCGACGATGTGGCCGGATTCATTGAGTGCGGTGCCGACGCTGCTGCTGCCGCCCAAGGTGCCGAGGTCGCGCATGCCCAGCGACTCCTCGTAGCGGAAGGCATGCCAGGCATTGTTGGCGGTCAGGGCGCCGCCGGTGACCACGCCCTGGTTGTTGATGGCGTTGGCGGTGCTGTCGGTGCCGCCGAGGGTGCCGATCTCGATATGACGGCCTTGCGACATCAGCACTGCGCGGCGGCGGCCGTCTTCGTCCTTGATTTCGCCAACCCATTCGCCTGCTGCGTTAATGCCTGTCATGGTGCTGGACTCTGCTTTTCGTTCCCCCATCGGGCCGGCGGCGTGGGTAGTGGTGAAGGGCAGGGCCAGTGCGATGGCCAGGGCAAGCGTGGCAGGCTTCATAGGCAGTCTCCGGTAAATGGGAATTATTCCGGAGACTATACGGGAATCTTGCGAATAAATATTCGCAAATTGTCACACTTTGCGAACGAACTCCGATTTCAGGCTCATGGCGCCGAAGCCGTCGATCTTGCAGTCGATATCGTGGTCGCTGTCGACCAGGCGGATGTTCTTTACCTTGGTGCCTTGCTTGATCACGCCGCCGGAGCCTTTTGGCTTCAGGTCCTTGATGACGGTGACAGTGTCGCCATCTTGCAGGAGATTGCCGGCGGCATCCTTGTAGACACGTGCGGATTCGCCGGCTGCTTCAGCGGCCTGCATTGGCCACTCGTGGGCGCATTCAGGGCAAACATAGTTTTCGCCGTCTTCGTAGGTATACTCGGACTGGCATTTTGGGCAGGCTGGGAAATTGGACATTGGAACTCACATGCAGGAATTGGAAAACCCGATCTGGGCTGCGCTGTATGGCGCACAGCAACATTTTAGCATTCCGGCAGGCGCGGCCCGCCGCTATCCGGCCGAGGTGGCGCCGTTCATGGCGGTGCCCGAGGCCGGCGTGGCCTTGCCTGCGGCCGACCTGGAAGGCGTGGGCGCCGGCTACTACTTCCTCGGCGCCATGCCGGAACTGCCGCGGGGCTGGTCGCTGCAGCCGCTATCGGGCGTCCTGCAAATGGTGTACCAAGGCGGGCCGGTCGCGGCACCGGATGCCGGGGCGATCCGCGTGTTGGCGGCAGACGATCCCGCGATGGTGGAGCTGACCAATCTCGCCTTCCCCGGCTACTTCCGGCCGCGCACCGGCGAAATGGGCAGGTACGCCGGCATCCACGACGATGGCGGCCGGCTGGTGGCGCTCAGCGGCGAGCGCATGGATCTTGGCCACCTGCGCGAAGTGAGCGCCGTCTGCACCCACCCTGAATTCACGGGGCGCGGCTACGCGCGCAAGCTGGTGGAATTCATCATGCACGGCATGCAGCAGCAGGGCGTGCGCCCCATGCTGCACGTGGGAGCGGCCAATGCCCGCGCCCAGGCCTTGTACCGCTCAATGGGATACGTGCCAACCCGCGAGCTGGCGCACGCACGGCTTATTTGCCCGGACTGACGTTGCCGATGCCCTTGGCCGACTTGTTGATGTGTTTCGGGTTGCCGTAATAGGTGAAGTTGCCCATGCCTTCCACAATCAGGTTCAGGGTGTCGCTGGCGTAGAGGCTGATGTCTCCCATGCCGGTGAAGTTCACGTCGGCGCGTTCGGCTTTCAGGTCCTTGAGGTTGGCCTGGCCAACCCCCTGGCCTTTCATGCGCAGCAGCTTGACCTTGCCGCTGGCGTAGAGCGCGCCGGCGCCTTCGAAGCTGATGTCGATCCGTTCGCCGTTGATGTTGGTGACGCGCGATTCGCCGGCGCCCAGCACGCGATAGCTGGTCAGCGCCGGCACGGTGACGGTGATCTTGTCGCCTTCTTTGACGTCGACCGGGGCCTTGTTGGTATTTTCGTAGACGACGCGCAGCACGCCGCCTTCCACGACGATGCTGACCTTGTCGATGTATTCCTTGCGGCCGCTGATCTTGACCGACTGTTCCTTGCCGACGTCAACGTAGACGTTGATCGGGCCTTTGACGTTGATGCCATAGAAATTGTCAAGCTTGCGAGCCTGGTCCGCAGCCTGCGCCGAGGCAGATAGCAGCAGGGCGGAAAAGACGAGGGTTCGATACATTGTAAACAGCTCCTGGGTGAATGGACGCCTACTTCGTTGCCGCGCAAGTTTAACTGGCAATGCACCAGCTTGCACGCGGATTTCCGTGAGGCTTTTCGGGTGAATTAGCCATCTGGCCAGTTGGCGCATGAAGACAGGCTGGTTATTCTGGATCGGACCAGCCTTCAACTGCCGGATACCCCATGACCACGGTCACGCCAGCCGCCGCCGACAATATCGACCAGGAGTTGCTCCTGTTCTTCGCTCGCCAGGGCCGCAGGATGCCTGTGCCGGTATTTGTTGCTGCGCTCATGCTGGCCATGCTGGTGCATGGCCATGTGGCCGATGCGCTGGTGGTAGCCTGGGTCGGCGTGGTTTGTCTGATGCTGGTGGTGCGGCGCATTGCATTGGGACGGCTGCCCGCCATGCATGGCCTGTCCGGCGCGCGACGCTTGCAGATTGCAATTTGCCTGAGCGGCTTGAACGGGCTGGCGCATGCGCTATCGCTGCTGTTTTTCGGCAGCCTGCCAGAGTTGGAGCGGGTCATCCTGACGTTGTTGCTGGTTGGCTTATGCACCGGCGCCATCGCGACCACCGCAGGCTATCGCCCGGTTTTCGTGGCCTACATCCTGCCGATATTCGCGCCGCTGGTGCTGCTGTGGGCTGGCGGGCAGCGCACCGGGCATTCGGGCTGGACCCCTGGCGCGGCAGCCCTGATTCTTGCCGTGCTGGCGACGCTCCTGACCGCCATTGCAGGTGATTCCTATCGCCTGTTCCGCGAATCGTTCGAGATCCGGCTGCAACAGGTGCGCCTGAACCGGGAACTGACGGATGCGCTGGCAAGAGCAGAGCAGGCGAACCAGGCCAAGACGCGCTTCCTGGCTTCGGCCAGCCATGACCTGCGCCAGCCAATCCATACCTTATCGCTGTTCGCCGCTGCCTTGGCGATGCGTCCGCTGGACGAAGCAAGCCGGGAGATCTCCGGCCACATGCAAGCCGCCCTTGGCAGCCTGACCGCCCAGCTCGACGCGCTGCTCGATGTTTCTAAGCTCGACGCCGGCGTGGTACTGGCCAGCGTGGTGCCGGTGCGCCTGCCCGCCCTGTTGCATCGCGTGCACGACGAGTTTGCGCCAATCGCGCAAAGCCGTGGGCTCGCCCTCGGCTTTCACAGCGTTGGCGAGGCAGTAGTCGATACCGACCCGGTCTTGCTGGGGCGTGTGCTCTGCAACCTGGTGGATAACGCCATCAAGTACACGGCGGAAGGCGGTGTGCAGCTTGAGTTGCTGGCGCAGGGCGGCCTGGCTGTCGTGATCGTCGAGGACAGCGGTTGCGGCATTCCGGTCGATGAGCAGGGACGGGTGTTCGAAGAGTTCTATCAACTGGACAATCCGGAACGGGACCGTGCCAATGGCCTCGGCCTCGGCCTGTCGATTGTGGCGCGGCTGGCAAAGCTGCTGGCGCTGCGGCTGGAAATGGTGTCGCGCGAGGGCGTGGGCACCGCATTTTACGTGATACTGCCGCTGGCGCAGGCGGCGCCGGCGCCAGTCACTGCACAGTCGAGTGTGGCCGGTTCGCTCGCCGGGCGCCAGGTGCTGGTGGTCGACGACGAATTGGCAGTGCGCAGCGGAATGCAGGCGCTGCTGGTGGAGCTGGGCGCGCGGGTCAGCCTGGCCGATGGCACGGCGCAGGCCGTCGCGCTGGCCGCGCTGGACCGGCCCGACCTCGCCCTGGTCGATTTCCGCCTGCGTGGGCAGGACAGCGGCCTGCTGGCAGTCCAGTCGCTGCGCGAGCTCTATCCCGGTTTGCCGGTCATCCTGGTCAGTGGCGATACCGCCCCCAACCGGCTGCGCGAAGCGCGCAGTGCCGGCCTGCCTTTGCTGCACAAGCCGGTTCCGCTGGCCGCCTTGCTGGCGGCGGTAGCGCAACTGGAACAGTCACCGAAAGGGGTACATCATGGATACATGCAATAGGGAGCCGGACGCTGGCAGCACGCAGCGCCATCGCAACTGGCTGTCGCACGGCCTGGAGAGCCTGGCCGCGAAGCTGGCGCTGCGCGGCGCGGAGCCAGCGCCGGACTATGATGTCGTTATCGTCGGCAGCGGCTACGGCGGCGCAGTGGCGGCAGCCGGGCTGGCCGGCTGCCGTGGCGAGGAGTCGGGACAGCCGCTCTCGGTCTGCGTGCTGGAACGGGGCAGGGAATACCTGCCGGGCGCCTTCCCCAGCCGGCTGGCAGAATTGCCTGGACACCTGCGCTTCAGCACCCCGGGCGGCCAGGTACGCGGCCAGCGCGAGGGCTTGTTCGATTTGCGCCTGGCTGGCGATGCCAATGTGCTGCTGGCCAATGGCCTGGGCGGCGGTTCGCTGATCAACGCCGGTGTGCTGGAAGAACCTGCGGCCGAGGTGGTGGCGGCGCTGGAACAGGCGGCGCCCGGGCTGGCAACCCATTTCGCCAGCGCGCGCGCCAGGCTGATTGCCGTTGATGGCGGCACCTTGCAAGCGCACGGTATTGCCGCTCCGGCCAAATTGATGGCGCTGGAGCAGCTGGGGCGGCAAGTCAAAGGGGGCAAGCTGCGCCAGGCCCGTATCAGCGTGGCGCTCGAAGCCCGCGACAGCAGCGCACAGGTGCGGCTTGACCGTTGCGTTCAGTGCGGCGACTGCGTTACCGGCTGCAACTTCAACGCCAAGGAATCGCTCGACACCAACTTGCTGGTAGACGCCTGGCGCCATGGCGCCGAACTGTATACCGGCGCCACGGTGCTGCGGTTCGAACACGACCGGGCCGCCGGTTGCTGGCTGCTGCACCTGACGTATACCGACCCCGGCTTGCGCGAACGGCAGCCGCAGCCGCTGGTGCTGAGGGCCGGCAAGCTTATTCTCGCTGCCGGTGCGCTGGGTTCGACCGAGATCCTGTTGCGCTCCCAGACTGCTGACCTGCAGTTTTCCGGTCAGCTGGGATGCGGCTTCTCGAGCAATGGCGACATGATCGCCGCTGTCTACGGGCAGCAAGCCCCGGCGCATCCGACCGATGATGAAAACACGGCTGCGGGCGCGCGCAGGGTTGGCCCTACCATCACCGGCATTGTCGATGTGCCGGCGCAGGATGGGCAGCCGGGCTTCGTGGTCGAAGAGCTGGGAATTCCGGCGCCGCTGCGGCGCGTGCTGGAAGAAGTACTGGCCACCACCCATACCCTCGATGCGCTGGCCTATGCGGACGAGAGTGAACACGGCAACGATGGCAGCCAGGGCGATCCCTGCGCAGTCGATGCCGGGGCGATCGAGCGCAGCAGCATCCTGGCGATCATGGGCGATGATGGGGCCGCCGGCGCGCTGGAGTTGGCCATCGCCGACGATGAGAACGAAGGCAGCTTGCGGGTACGCTGGCCGGGCTTGCGGAACAGCGAACTGTTCCAGGGCCAGATGGCGGCGCTGGCCGCCGCTTGCGCCGGCCTGGCGCCGGACGGACAGGGCGAACCGCCGCGCCTGCTTGCCAACCCGCTCTGGAAGACCCTGCCCGATTCCATGGAATTCCTGCTGTCGGGGCGGCGCGGTCCTCCCTTGACCGTGCATCCTTTAGGCGGCTGCCGGATGGCGCACGACAGCGAGCATGGCGTGGTGGACGATTGCGGCCGCGTGTTCATGCGCCGCAAACGGGGCCAGGAGTCATTTCATCCAGGACTGGTAGTGCTGGACGGTTCCATCGTGCCGCGCGCGCTTGGCATCAACCCGGCGCTGACCATTGCGGCGCTGGCCGAACGGGCGATTGAGGCGCTGCGCAAAGAGTGGAAACTGGCCAGGCCGCCTGAGGCCGGCCTGGTCGGCCTGCCGCAGGAGCGCCCGCGCTTCCAGCTGGCGCCCAGCGCACAGGCGCGCAGCGCAGCGCCCACCATGGTCGACCTGCGCGAACGGCTGTGCGGCCCAAGCTGGCTCGATACCGCAGCCGGTCCGCGCCAGTTTTTTGTCGAACTGACGATCGCTTACGAACGGCAGGACCTGGCGCGGCTGGTCTTGCCGGCGGACGGCGGCGCCGTGCCGCTGCAGCGCCGCATGCTCACCCGGCCTGGGGAAAGCTGGCTCACGCTGTATGACTGGGATGCCTGGCAGGCGTGGAGCCCGAAGCGCGATGACCCCAGCCATCCCAAGCCGCCCATCTTGCTGAAAGCCAGGGTGGAAGGCGAGTTGCGCCTGTTCCATCGCGAGCCGGGCACGGCAGGCGGGCGCCGCTGGGCAGCGCTGCCCGCCTGGTTCCTGAACCGGGGCCTGCGCGACGCCTGCCAGGTATTGTGGCAGACGGTGCGCAGGGGGGAGTGGCGGCACGAACCCGCCCTGTTGTTTGCCAATGGCGGCCGGCGCATCCGGTCGGCCTGGAACCTGGCCTCGCGGGCCGGCGAGGTGCGCCTGCTGGAGTACGTGCTGCAGGTGCGCGAGCTGGTGGTCCCGCCCGCTGAGGCGCTTGCCGGGCTGGAGGTGGAGGGCCAGCCGATCGTTGGCCGCAAACGCCTGACCTATGCGCGTGCCGCCAACCCCTGGCACCAGTTGACCCGGCTGCAGCTCGAGCAGTTTCCCGGCCTGCGCGCCGGCAGCCCGGCCCGGCTCGAACTCGACACCGGCTTCCTGGTATGGAAGCAGCAGCCGCTGCTACGCATCCTCCGCCAGCAGGACCAGGTGTCGGCACTGGCCGATTGCGCCGGACTGGCCGGCTATTTCCTGCGCCTGTTCCTGAGCGTCCACGTGTGGAGCTTCCGCAAGCCGGACGATTCCGCGCCGCGTGCGCCGCGGCGCCTGCCTGGCAAGCTGCCGGGCTGGTTCCGGCCGGCACCCGAGGTGACCGAGCTTGAAGTCGACCGCCTGCCCGACGGCACCCCCGTGGTGGCGCGCCTGACCCGTTACATGGGCCACGTCGACCAGGGGACGCTGCCGCCCGTGCTGCTGATACACGGCTACAGTGCCAGCGGCACCACCTATGCCCATCATTTGCTGCGCCCGGGGCTGGCCAAGTACTTGTGGCAGCGCGGCCGCGATGTATGGGTGGCCGACCTGCGGACTAGCAGTGGTTTGCCCAGCGCGCGCCACCCCTGGACACTGGAAGATGTGGCGCTGGCCGATATTCCGGCCGTGGTGGCGCATGTGGCGCGCAGCAGCGTGCACGGCACGGTTGACGTGTTCGCGCACTGCATCGGGGCGGTAATGACCAGCATGGCGGTGCTGGCGCTGCCCGAGCCTGGCGCGCGTTTCCAGCAAGAGCGGCAGGCGCTGCCGGGAATGATCCGCAGCCTCGTGCTATCACAGCTGGGACCGGTGGTGAAGTTCAGCCGCGACAACCGCCTGCGCGGCTACCTGATGGGCTACCTGCGCCGCATGCTGCCGCTGGACCGCTACGAGTACCGGCTGGAGCGCGAGGCGACCTTGCTTGACGAACTGATTGACCGGCTGCTGGCGACCTTGCCGTATCCGGACGAGGAGTTCCGCATCGAAAACCCGCTCGGGCCGTGGCGCAACGCAAGCTTCGTGCGCACCCGGCATCGCATGGACGCCTTGTATGGGCGAGACTTCAACCTGCCGCAGCTCAGTTCCGCCATCCTCAAGCATATCGACGACTTCTTCGGGCCGCTGAATACCGAGACCCTGGCCCAGACCATCCATATCGCGCGGCTGCAGCGCATCGCCAACCGCGCCGGACGCAATGTCTATGTCGCGCAGGGAACGCTGGCCACGCGCTGGACCTTCCCCACCCTGGCACTGTTCAGCGACCAGAGCGGGGTGTCCGATCATGCGGCAGCCGCCTTGTTGCAGCGCCAGTTGTGCGGCACGCCGGTCCGGCTGACGCCGGTGATCCTGCACGATTTCGGCCACCAGGACTGCCTGATCGGGAAGCGCGCCGCCGGCGAGGTGTTCGGGCGGGTGGCCGCCTTCATGGCGCAGCCGCAATGCGCGGCACCGCTGCCGGCCATGCGGCGCTGGCGCGTGGCGCCCCCGGTTGCAGGCCCCTTGCGCAGCAGCCTTGACGAGGCGGTGCGCTGGAAGATTGGGCTCGGCATCGATCCGCAACAAAATGGCGCGGCCATGATTGCGCTGGTGCCGGTGGTGGAAAGGGGGCAGCGCCTGCAGGCGTCGCACGCGCCGCTGGCGAGCCACATCCAGTTCCGTCCAACCCCGGCCGAATGCGAAGGCTGGCTGCGGCTGGATATACCGCCGCCGCCCGCCGGCGCTACGGGCTGGCTGGTGCTGGTGGTGTACGACCTGGGGGCGCAGGCGCACGCGGATCGCGAGATCTACCACGAGCCCTCGGTGCGCGACATGAAGTTCATCGCCGGCAAGGCTGAGGCGGGACTGACGGCGGACGAGTCGGCACGGGTCCGCATGCAAGCCTTTATCAACCAGCAAGCCGCCGATATCGCCGCCGCAGTCGGCGATGCGCTGCAAGCCGGCTCGGCGATCGCCCACGGCTACCTGCCGCGCCGCCAGCGCGACGACAGGGTCGCACCGGCCCTGTGCATCGCCTTCGGCAGCTGCCAGTACCCGGCTGGCCTGTTGGATCGCTATCCGGCATATGGCTCCTATTTCCGGCTCGGCAGGCTGTTGCGCGAGCATGCCTGGCGGCCTGACTTCCTGCTCTTGCTGGGCGACCAGATCTATAGCGACGCGACGGCCGGCCTGTTCGATCCAACCGCCAGGGACGATCGCTTTGTGCGGCCCTACGAGAAGTTGCTGGGTAATCCGGATGTGCGCCGGGTCCTGCGCCGCCTGCCCGTGCTGGCGATGCTGGACGACCATGAAATTGCCGACAACTGGGAAGGCGCTGCCGGCGACCCGCAGATGCAGGCGGGGCGGGACGCCTTCCGCGGCTATTTGCGGGCCAAGGAGCGCGCTGGCGCGCCAGCGTGGCTGGATTTTGCCGCGCAGCCGCGCGGATTTCCACTGTTTGTCGCCGATACGCGCACCGAACGCGCCCGGCGCAGCGCCGCCGGCATCGCGCAGGACCGCATCATGAGCGAGCGACAGATGCAGTGCCTGCTCGATTGGCTTGACAATGCACCGCCAGAGCGGCCGAAATTCATCGCCAGTCCGTCCATGGTGCTGCCGCGCCGCCTGCTCGCTGCGCGCGACATCAGCGGCCCGCATTGCTTGCGCTCCGATGCCTGGGATGGCTATCCCGCATCCTTGACGCGCCTGTTGGGGCATATCGCCGAGAATGGCATCCAGCACGTGGTGCTGCTGTCGGGCGATGAGCATATCTCCTGCGATGCGCAGGTAACGTTGTCATGTCCTGGACGCGAGCCGGTGCGCCTGCGCTCCATTCATAGCTCCGGCTTCTACGCGCCGTTCCCCTTCGCGAATTCGAGCGAGGCCGACTTTGCGGGCGACGAGGACTTCAGCTTCAAGACGGGCGGCGGGCTGCAGGTCGATTGCCAGGTCCGGACGCGTTTTTACCCGGGCGACGGCTTTGCCCTGCTGCGCGTTGTGGCGGCAAGCGGGGGCGGCTGGCGCACCGAACTGCGCTTCCACCGCGGCGCTGGCGTCAGTGTAGCGAGCGGGTCAGGCCAAGCCGCGCAATCAGGGCAGCCAGTTCGCTCCTTGTCCGAGCCCCAAGCACCCCTCGAGCTCCAGTCAGATGAACCTTGACGGTGGCGATCGCCAGGTCCATGTCGCGGGCAATTTCCTTGTTCGACTTGCCCGCCGCCACCTGGCGCGCCACCTCCAGCTGGCGCGGCGACAGGCCGTGGGAACCCGTGTCGCCAGCTGGCGGAGCCGGGCGGGGAGCCCTGGCGGAGGTTGCCACGACAGCGAGATACTCCATGACCTTGCGCGGAATCACCACCCCGCCAGACATTGCCGCCTTGAGCGAGCCTTTCAATTCTTCTTCGTCCGCTGATTTCATGATCAGTCCGTCCGACGTGATCTTCAGCACGTCCACCGCCAGCTTCATGTCTTCATCGCCGGTGAGCACCACCACGCGCGATGGGGGGCGAAAGGCCGCGCGCGTCCTCTCCAGTGTCTCGATCGGCGTGCAGCCGGGCAGGTGAAGATCGAGCAAGACCAGGTCCACCACAGGGCCGCCGGCAAAGGCCAGGGCGGTGGCGGTGTCGCCAGCTTCCAGCACCTCGTAGCCGCCCTCGGGCATGACCGAGGACAGCGCGCTCATCAGCCCGCGGCGGTACATGGGGTGGTCGTCAACTAGCAGCACACGCATGGCACGGCTCCTTAAGCATCCTGGCCGTTCGGCCTAGTCCCAGTGTCTAGGTTAGCACAGCGCCACCGTGCTGAATACGTTGTTGGTTTAGCCGTCCGGCGAATGGCGCCGGCAGGGCTGCTTTCCTACACTGGACACGTTCCGATAACAACAGTGTCGACGAGGAAGGAGACCCAAATGAATATTCTGATGCAAGGCACAAAGGCCGCTACGGCAGGCGCCATGCTGGCGTTGCTGAACGGCTGTGCGGGATTCCAGCTGTATGACGAAGCGCGCGATAAACAAGGCCAGGCAGTGGTGAAAGCGTGGGGTGAAGTCAAGGCGGAAAACTACTTCGACTCCGTGCGCAAGGTGCGTGCCGCGGATGAAGTGCAGGCGCGCGAGTACCGCAAAGCCAAGCTGATGTTCGAGCGCGACAGCAGCTTCCAGCCCGTGCTTGATCTGCCCTTGGATAAAGGCCTGGCGGCCAATATCGACCACCGCCTGCTTGAGCTGGCCGGCCCCGCAAGCGCGGACTATGCCGTGCTTGACAGGAAAGTGCGCAACATCATGGACGCGATCGGCATCGAGCGGGTGAGCCAGGAGTTCTTCCAGCGCAGCCTGCTGGAGCGCCATTTCGCTGCGGACTGTACCAGCGCGCTGGCGGGCGAGCTGCGTGCCAGGCTGGAGAAGGCGCGCGAATTCGGCCTGTTGCTGGAGGCTGAAGGCTTGCGTGCTTCCTGCCAGCAGGAACAGGAGGCATCCGCCAGGCTGGACCAGGCTCTGGCAGGCACAGGCGGCGAATTGAAGAAGCAACAGGATGCGCTGCAAGCCTTGCGCAAGCAGTTGGTGTTCGAGGCGGGGCAGGCCCGCCAGGCGGAACAGGCGTTCAAGCTGGCCCAGGAAGAATACCGGCTTGCCGCCGAGCGCGCAGCACAATTTGCCGCCCGGCCGCTGCCGGGCGATGAGTTGCAGAAGTCGGCCGCGTCGCTGCACGACGCCATCGCCGTGTTGCAGAAGCTCGAGACCGCTGCCGGCAAGGAGGCGTTGGCCAGGACCAGCCTTAGCACGATCGACGATATCCTCGCCAGCGTCAGCGGCGACAAAGCGCCTGCCGCCGATGACGGCAAGCTCGAAAGCGCCGCCAGGATGTTCCCGGCGCTTGCCAACGACCTGCATCAATTACGCGCAGTGCGTGGCACCAACGTCATGCCTTCTTTGCAGATCGCGAAGGCGATTGCCAGCAGCCGCTCCGACACGGCACACAAGATGCTGGCGCTGCAAGCGCAACGGCTGGAGTACCTGGACCAGGCGCGCCTGGCCGCCTATGGGGAATTTGCATCCCTGCTTGCGGCGCGCGGGGCGCTGCCGGGCTTGAACGGCCCGCAGCGCAAGCTGAGCTTTGCTCAATTGTGGGACAAGTTTCCCGCCCATCGCCACGCGCTCGCGAAATCTGCCATCGACTACCAGACGGCGATCGGCGCGCGCCACCTCGCTACAAGTGATCTGCTCGCGGCCGCTGAAACCGTCAGGAACGAAGGCCCCTTGGTGCGGGCGGAGGGGAACTTCGGCGAATGGAGCAGCCTGATTACACCCACCGTGGACGAAGCAGCGCGTTTCGCTGCCAACGGACAGAAACCGGACCTTGTGCTGAATCTGGTCAAGGCCATTTCCCTGCTATGGATTGGAGTAGAACAATGAATTATCTCGCCATCTTGGGAGCAAGCTTGCTCAGCGCCTGCGCGGCGCCCCCTGCAATCCAGGCCAATATCGACAACGGAAGAAACCTGCTCGCTTCGGTGCGTGAGGAGCTGGCGGCGTTCAACGAACACGAGCAGGCCGCACGGCGCGGCCGGGTGACCAACCTGCGCTCGGATTGGGCGAAATTAACGAGCGACATGCACCAGGCCATGCTGGAGCGGCTGGCAGCACAATCGGCCGGCAATCCCGGGGCGGGGCAGTTGTTCGACCACCTGCGCCAGGCAGCCGACCAGCGTGTCCAGCAAGAGGCCGCCCTGGCCGGCCAGCAAGGCCATTTCCATGAGCGCGCCGATGCGCCGCCCACCGCATCCTTGCAGGCGACGGAGCTGTCCTTGCAGGAGTTGGGTAGCACGGCCCGCAAACCCGACCGGGTCAGCGTGTTGCGCCAGTTCGCCGTGGAACTGGCGCGCACGCAGGGGCCAGCTCCTGCCGCCGCCGAAGGCGTTCCCGCACCGGTTGCCGCCAACGAGGGCGCGGCACCGGTCCTGTCCAAATGAACTTGAATGGAGGTTGCCATGTCCGAAACCCTGATTGAATACCACATCTGGCTGCAATTGCTGATTGATTTGTGCATCGCAATCAAGAAGCGCATGGAGTCCGACGGCCGGCCGGAGCTGCACAGCCGTTTTACCAAAGCCGATGCGGCACGGCGCGAAGTGATGGGGCGCATCGTCGAGGCCGAGACCCAGGGGCTGAGCCTGGCGCCGCCGTCGCCGGCAGTGATCGATGGGACCAAGCGCGTGGCTGATGCCGCACGCGGCAAGAACCTGCAGCTCGAGACGACCTCGGCCCTGATGAAGCTGTCCACCGACCTGCTCAATCTTGTGTCCGTCGGTACCGGCAAGCCCGGGCTGGCCGCGGGTTAGCATCATGGACATGTGGCAAGCGATCGGCAACGTCAGCTCCCCGCTGACGTTCGTTGCCTTCCTGGCTGCCCTGGTATCGCGCATCTACGAAGGCCAGTTGCAGCGCATGGCGGAGGAAGTGCGCAGCAGCAGCGGGGCCCAGCGCGATGTCCTGCTGGGCGCCCTGTCCAACGTCATGCGACGCGCTGATGGCGATCAGGCGATGGCAGCGCTGACGCGCCAGGAAACCCGGCTCAAGCTCGCCTGGTTTAGTTTCCTGATCGTGGCGCTGTGCCTGATCGGCCTGTCGGCATTCGCCTATTGGGGCGAACATCCCGAGCGTACGGTGCGGGAAATGCTGCAGGGAGAGCACAAGGCGGCCGTGATTGCTGCGCTGAAGAGCCAGAAGATCTATCCGATCACCGATGCCGAACTGCCGGATGCGCTGACAACGCTGGTCAGCCTGGATGCCAGGGAAAATGCGCTGGACCGCTATGGCAAGTGGGAGAGCAAGCAGGTCAAGATCATGGCCGTGCCGTCGCTCGCCGAATTGCGCCGCCGGGCGGCCAAGCGCGAAGAACCGTTCGAGCCCATGGGAGAGCAATTCAGGGTCGGCGTGCCGAACATCGGGCCGGAACAGCCGGCGCGCTTCCACGTCTATGTGGGCATGAAGTCGCCCCTGGCCTGGCAGCGCCTCAGCATCACCAATCCCGTTACCGACCGCACGCTGCGGGTGCTGGCCAAACCCGGAATCGAGGAAGACAGCGATGTTGACCTGCACTTGAATTACCTGCAGGTCCGGCAGCTATTCAATGGAAACCTGCCGGCCCGGACCGCATCGGTGTGGGTTGAAGTACTGCAGCCAGGCACCTTGTACGACCCAGCCTGTGAACCGGCCCGCAAGCGGGGGGCGCGCGCTGGCCAATGCGATCCGGACCAAAGGCCCGATTCGAAGCAGTTCCTGCCCAAGGCCGGCGCCCTTTAAAGCAGCCCATACCTACCGGAGGAAGACATGAAAGAAACAGCCAAGTTCAAGCTGACAGTACGCGACCTCGACATCGGCGAGCGGCATGAAGACGTGCCGCGCGTTCAGATGTTCCTGCGCCGTTTTGGCTACCTGAGCGAATCGGCCTCGACGGACGGCACGTTCGACGAAGCGACGCGGCAGGCCGTCAAGCGCTTCCAGGCCTACCACCGCCTGCACGACTCCGGCCTGCTGGACGACCCGACGGTGCACCAGATGGAGCGCCCGCGCTGCGGCAATCCCGATTTGCGTCCGCCAGGGTTGCAGTCGCGCTTCCTGTTAAAAGGATGCAGTTACTGGTCGCGGCGCCGCTCGCTCACCTTCGGGTTTGCCAACGCGACGCCGGACATCGCGGGGGACGGGGAAAGGGAAGCGGTTCGCAGTGCTTTCCGCACCTGGCAGCAGGTGGCGTGGGTGGATTTTGTGGAGGTGCCGATCGAAGCCAACCCAGACCTGCGCATCGAATGGCAGGCCGGCGACCATGGCGATGGCTCGGCCTTTGACGGCGTGGGACGGATATTGGCCCATGCCTTTTACCCGCCGCCTTGCGGCGGGGCGCATGCCGGCAAGTGTCATTTCGACGAGGCCGAAGCCTGGGCGCTGGGGGCCTTGTCCGGCATGATCGACCTGGAAACCGTGGCGTTGCACGAGATCGGGCACCTGCTTGGCCTGGACCACAGCGCCGATCCGTCCAGCGTCATGGCGCCCAGCTACCCTGGCGTCAGCCTGCGCACCCTGCAGCCGGATGATGTCGCCGGCATCGAGGCCCTGTACGGCAAGCGCGGCCCGGCTATGCGGGTGCGCGCGCACGTGGAGGGTTATGGCGACATGCTTGGCGTGGAAAACCAGTTCCTCGGCACGCGCGGGGAGTCGCGCCGGCTTGAAGGGATGCAGCTGGAAATCAGCAGTCCGGTGCCCGGCCTCAGCATCGAATACATGGGCCATGTGGAAGGGTATGGCGACACGCAGTTCCAGTCCGAAGGCAGTTACCTGGGAACGCGCGGCCAGGGGCGCCGGCTGGAAGGAATCGCCATCCGGCTGGCAGGTCCAGCCGCCGGCCAGTACACCGTGCGTTATATGGCACATATCGAAGGGCATGGCGACTCGGCGTTGCACAGCGATGGCCAGTTCCTCGGCACGCGCGGTGAAAGCCGGCGCCTGGAAGGGCTGCTGGTGAGGATCGAAAAACGCTGAGGGAAAGGGGCAGCCGCCGTGCCGGCTGCCCCGCTGCGATCAACTTAGCCTGTGTTGCGCAGGCCGGCGGCGACGCCGTTGATGGACAGGTGGATGCCGCGGTTGACGCGCGGATCGGCCCTGTCCTCTTCATTACCCAGCGCGCGGCGGCGCTTGATCAGCTCCACCTGCAGGTGGTTCAGCGGATCGAGGTAAGGGAAGCGGTTGGTGATGGAACGCGCCAGCAGCGGGTTGCCTGCCAGGCGGTCGCGGGTGCCGGTGATCGACTCCAGGCAGTCGAGGGTCTGGTGGTATTCCTCGGTGATGCGCTTGAAGATGCGTTCACGCAGCTCCTTGTCCGCCACCAGCTCGGCGTAGCGCGAGGCGATTGCCAGGTCGGTCTTGGCCAGCACCATGTCCATGTTCGACAGCAGGGTGGCGAAGAACGGCCAGTGCTGGAACATGTCGCGCAGTTGCGCCTTGCGTTGTTCCTCGTTGCCGGCGGCGATCCAGGCGCCGATGGCGGAGCCGAAACCGTACCAGCCCGGCAGCAGCAGGCGGCACTGGCCCCAGCTGAAGCCCCACGGGATGGCGCGCAAGTCTTCGATGCGGCGCGTCGATTTGCGGGAAGCCGGGCGCGAACCGAGGTTCAGTTCCGCGATTTCCGCAATCGGGGTGGCCGAGAAGAAGTAGTCGGTGAAGCCCGGGGTTTCGTACACCAGGTTGCGGTAAGCCTTGTAGGCCAGCTCGGAGATTTCCGCCATCGCGTTTTCGAATCCGGCCAGGCGCGGGCCGTGGCAGGCGTCGGCCGGCGGCGGCATCAGGCTCGCTTCCAGGGTCGAGCACACCAGCAGCTCCAGGTTGCGGCGGCCGATTTCGGCGTTGGAGAACTTGGAGGCGATGATCTCGCCCTGTTCGGTCAGGCGCAACTGGCCGTTGACGGTGCCTTTGGGCTGCGCCAGGATGGCCTCGTAGCTTGGACCGCCGCCGCGGCCGACAGTGCCGCCGCGGCCATGGAACAGGCGCAGCTTGACGCCGGCCTTGGCGAAGATTTCCACCAGCGCCAGTTCCGCCTTGTACAGCTCCCAGTTGGACGTCATGAAGCCGCCGTCCTTGTTGGAGTCGGAGTAGCCCAGCATGACTTCCTGGATCTGTCCCTGCTTGGCGATCAGCTTTTGCACCATCGGCACGGCCATCAGCGCTTCCATGATGCCGGCGGCGCGCTGCAGGTCGGGGATGGTCTCGAACAGCGGGATCACCATCAGGTCCGAGGTGCGTTCGCCGTCGGCACCCTGGCGCAGCAGGCCGGTCTCCTGCTGCAGCACGAACACTTCCAGCAGGTCGGACACGGTCTCGGTGTGCGAGATGATGTAGTTGCGGATGGCGCGCTTGCCGTAGCGCTGGCGGATGTCGCGCGCGGTGCGCAGGATGGTCAGCTCGGAGCTGGTCTCGTCCGAATACTCGATGTAAGGCGAATACAGCAGGCGTGGTTGCGCTAACTCCGCCAGCAGCAGCTTGACCTTGGCATCCTCATCCAGCGACGGGTAGTCGGCCTGCACGCCGGCCTTGGCGAACAGCTCCGCCAGCACGCGTTCGTGGATGTCGGACGACTGGCGCATGTCCAGCGACGCCAGGTGGAAGCCGAAGATGTCGGCGGCGCGTTTCAGGGTGGTCAGGCGCGGGCGGGCCAGCACGGAACCGTGGTTGGCGTCCAGCGACTCGATCAGCACCTGCAGGTCGGCCGAGAAATCGGCCGGACACGGGTAGGGGGCGGCGTGGCCGACTTCCTTGCGCAGGATATTGGTCGCGCCCAGTGCGCGGGCGGTCGCTGCCAGTCGGGCGTACATGCCGATCAGGGCGCGGCGATAAGGCTCGTCGCTGCGGTGGTCGGACGTGTCGGTGGAGGCATCCGACAGTGCCTGCAGTGCGGGCGAGCAGCCGATCATCAGGGTCGACACCGACAGCTCGGCGCCCAGCGCGTGGGTTTCGTCGAGGTAGAAGTCGAGGATGGTGGTGGCCTGGCGCTCCAGCGCATGCTGCATGGTGCCGGCGTTGACGTTCGGGTTGCCGTCGCGGTCACCGCCGATCCAGCTGCCCATCTGGACGTAGGAACCGTCGATGGCGGCCGGCGCGGCCTGGCCGTAATGCTCGGCGATCTCGGATTCGATGTCGTCGTACAGGGCCGGCAGTTCGCGCAGGAAGGTAATGCGGTAGTAGGACAGGGCGTTGTCGATTTCATCGGCCACGGTCAGCTTGGAGTAGCGCAGCATGCGGGTCTGCCACAGCGTCGCGATACGGGCGCGCAGCATGTGCAGGTTGGCGGTGCGCTCCTTCGGCGTCAGCGGCAGGTCGCGCTGGGCCAGCAGGCGGGCGATATCGTGTTCCGCGTCCAGGATGGACTTGCGCTGCACCTCGGTCGGGTGGGCGGTCAGGACGGGGCTGATCAGGGCTTCCTTGAAGAAGCTGGTGACGGTGTCCAGTTCGACGCCGGATTCTTTCAGCTTGTCGAGAGCAAAGCTGATGCTGCCTTTTTGCGGCGCCGAGCCGGCCAGCAAGTGGGCGCGGCGGCGGCGGATGTGGTGCTGGTCTTCCGCAATATTGGCAAGGTGGGAGAAGTAGGAGAAGGCGCGCACCACCGTGATGGTCTGTTCGCGTGTCAGGATTTTCAGCATGCCGTCCAGTTCCTTGGCGGCGCCGGCGTCGGCTTCACGGCGGAAGCGGACAGCGGTCTGGCGAATGGTTTCTACGACGGCGAATACTTCCTCTCCCTCCTGTTCCCGCAGGACGTCGCCCAACAGGCGGCCCAGCAGGCGGATGTCTTCTTTCAATGGCGCGTCTTTATCGGCGCTCTGGTTTGCTTCGTCTGTTGCACTTACTTGATTTGCCATAGTTAATCAGTCAAAAGATAAGAATGGTCGTGCAATAGGCTTGTGGCCCGCTCTCTGCATAGGGGCGCGCATGCTAGAATTTGTGGTCCCAATCATGCGCAATAAACTGGTGAACGCCGGTTTGGCGCTAGCAACAGCGAAAGAACTGGTCTTGAATACTCCTGAAATGGCCCAACAGCTCCCTTCCAAATTGGTGATCGCTTCGCGCGAGAGCCGCCTTGCCATGTGGCAGGCCGAACACGTCCGCGCTCGCTTGTCTCAATTATATCCGCAGTGCAGCATTGAGATCCTGGGCATGACAACCCGCGGCGACCAGATCCTCGATCGCGCCCTGTCCAAGGTGGGCGGCAAGGGGCTGTTCGTGAAGGAGCTGGAAGTGGCGATGGAAGAAGGCCGTGCCGACCTAGCCGTCCATTCGCTGAAGGATGTGCCGATGGAACTGCCGGAAGGCTTCGCGCTGGCGGCGGTGCTGGAGCGCGAAGATCCGCGCGACGCCTTCGTTTCGAACGACTATTCCTCGCTGGCCGAACTGCCTGCCGGCGCCATTGTCGGCACCAGCAGCCTGCGCCGCCAGGCCCTGATTTCGGCGCGTTACCCGCACCTGGTGATCAAGCCTTTGCGCGGCAACCTGGATACCCGCCTGGGCAAGCTCGATCGCGGCGATTACGCGGCCATCATCCTGGCCGCCGCCGGCCTGAAACGCCTCGGCCTGCCGCAGCGCATCAAATCGCTGCTGGCGCCGGAAGATTCGCTGCCGGCCGCAGGGCAGGGCGCGATGGCAATCGAAATCGCCGAGCGTAACGATGGCCTGGACCTGAAAGCCATCCTGGCGCCGCTGAACGACCTGCCGACCGCGCAGGCCGTGACGGCGGAACGCAAGGTGTCGAAAGTGTTCGGCGGCTCCTGCCAGGTACCGTTGGCAGCCTTCGCCACCGTTGATGGCGGCCAGATGCACCTGCGCGCCATGGTCGCTACGCCGGACGGCACCCGCGTCGCCCGCGCCGAGATCAATGGCGCCGCCGCCGATGCCGAATCGCTTGGCGCCCAGGTTGCGGAACAACTGCGCGCACAGGACGCCGAAGCCATCCTCGCCGTCTGCGCCGCCGAGCAAGCCGACGCCATGAACCCCAACGCCGCCCCATCGGTATAAAAGCGCCGCCCGGATGTCCGCCGATCCCGCGAGCCCAGCAAACCAGGGACAGCCCCTTGCCGGATGGCCGTCCCGTCTGACCCAGATTTACCGGGTTTAAATGCCACGCCCAGTCATACTCACCCGCCCGATAGCCCAGGCCGAGCCCCTGGCCAGCCGCATCCGCGCCCTCGGCCGCGAGGTCGAAGTGCTGCCGCTGCTGGAAATCAGCCCGCTGCCAGACCAAACGCCATTGCAGGACGCCCTGGCCAGCCTGGCGAGCTACCAGCTGGTGACCTTCGTGTCCCCGAACGCCATTGACGCGGCCTTCGCCCACATCCCCGCATGGCCGCCAGGCCTGCAAGCCGCAGTAGTGGGCGAGGCCAGCCGCCTGGCGCTGATCGCCCAAGGTGTCCCCGCCAGCCAGATCTCCAGCCCCGCCGACCCAGCCCACAGCGACACCGAGCACCTGCTGCAAGCCCTCGACCTGCCAGCCCTGCGCGGCGCCAGGGTCCTGATCGTGCGCGGCGAATCCGGCCGCGAACTGATGGCCGATTCCTTCCGCGCAGCCGGCGCCGAGGTCACCGTGCTGCCGGCCTACAGGCGCGCCGTGCCGCAGCTGACGCCAGCACTGGCCGGGCGATTGACAGAACTGGCCGCCACGCCAGCCGACTGGATCATCACCAGTTCCGAAGCCTTGCGCGGCCTTGTCGGGCTGCTAAAGGAATTAAACAAGTTGACAATCGTTGCATCTTTGCAACATCATCGCCTGATCGTCCCCCATCCCCGCATTGCCGAAACGGCAAGAGATTTGGGCTTCCCGAATGTGACTCTCACAGGATCAGGCGACGAACGGGTACTCGCCGCGTTACAATCACGTCCATGAACGATTTGCCTAACCAAACTGACAACTTGCCAACGACGCCAACTGCGCCGGCCGTCGACACTCCCAACACCGCCCAGGCTGCGCCCGCGACCCCGCCGGCACAGGAGCGCGATGCCTTGCGCCAGCCGCTGACCATTGCCGTAGTGGTGCTCGGTATCCTGCTGGCAGCGCAAGCCTTCTACTCGAAGAACCAGGTGTTCCGCCTGCGTGAAGAGATGGCGCGCCGCCTGCAGCAGGGCGACTCGCTGAATGGCCAGACCAGCCAGCTGGCGAAGAACGTCCAGGAGACGACCAAGGAAATCCAGCTCAAGGTAGGGGTGCTGGAAAACCGCCAGCAGGAAGCGCAGGCGCAGCAGCTCGCGCTGGAACAGCTTTACCAGGACATGTCGAAAAACCGCGACGAGTGGGCGCTGGCTGAAATCGAGCAAGTGCTGTCCACTGCCAGCCAGCAGCTGCAATTGGCCGGCAACGTGCCAGGCGCGCTGATCGCGCTGCAAAATGCCGACCGCAGCCTGTCCCGTTCCGACAAGCCGCAATTCATCACCATCCGCCGCGCCATCGCCAAGGACATCGAACGCCTGAAGGCGCTGCCGAACGTCGATAACGTCGGCCTGGCCGTGCGCCTGGATAACGTCATCGCCCAGGTCGACGGCCTGCCGATGCTGTCGGACGCCAAGCCAACGCCGCCGGCGCCTGCGGAGCGCAAGCCGCACACCCCAGCGCCGGCCAAGGCCAAAGGGAAGGGCGCAGCCGGCAAGGAAGCTGCTTCCGCACCGGCAGAAGATGAAGATAGCTGGGGCAACCGCCTGAAGACCGTGTGGCAGGACTGGAGCAGCGACATGTGGTCGGAAGTGTCGACCCTGATCCGCGTGCGCCGCGTCGAAACACCGGACGCCATCATGCTGGCGCCGGAAGAAGCCTATTTCCTGCGCGAGAACCTGAAACTGCGCCTGCTGAACGCGCGCATGGCCCTGCTGTCCCGTAACGAAGCCGCCTTCCGCGCCGACCTGCTGGCCGCGCAAGAAGTGCTGGCGCGCTACTTCGACACCAAGACCGCCCAGACCAAGACTGCGCAGCAGCTCCTGCGCCAACTGCAGGGCAGCAACCTGCAGATCGAAATGCCGACGCTGGCCGATAGCCTGAACGCGGTGCGCAACTACAAGGCGAAGCCATAATGCGTCTCTTTATCTGGCTCGTTGTAATGATGGCTGCGGCCATCGGTATCGCCGTGACGGCGCGCTTCAATCCCGGCAATGTGGTGCTGTTCTACCCGCCGTACCGCGTGGACCTGTCGCTCAACTTCTTCATGGTGCTGCTGGTTGCAGCTTTCCTGCTGGTGCATTTCCTGGTGCGCGCCTTCAACGCCACCGTCGACATGCCGCGCAAGGTGGCTGCCTACCGCCAGAACAAGCGTGAACGCGACGGCAACAAGGGCCTGCGCGACGCACTGAAAGCCCTGTTCGAAGGCCGCTTCGGCCATGCCGAAAAGGCCGCGCTGCGCGCTGCTGAATTGCCGGAAAACGCCGGCGTGGCTGCCCTGATCGGCGCCCGCGCCGCGCACCGCATGCGCCAGCAAGCCCGCCGCGACCAGTGGCTGGCCCGCATCGCCAGCGACAACGGCATGAAAACCGCGCGCCTGATGACCGTGACCGAACTGCTGGTCGACGACCACCAGCCGGAAGCGGCGCTGGAAGCCGTGCGCGAACTGAATGCCAGCGGCACCCGCCATATCCATGCCCTGCAATGGTCGCTGAAGGCCGAGCAGCAAGCCAAGAACTGGCCCGAAGTGCTGCGCCTGGTGCGCCTGCTGGACAAGCACAAGGCCCTGCATCCGGCCCTGTCGGCGCGCCTGCGCGAACTGGCATATGACGACCTGCTGTCCGATAACTCGCACGATGCGGAATCGCTGCAGCGCGTCTGGAGCACCATCCCGAACGCCGATCGCTTGAAGCCCTACGTCGCCTGCCGTGCAGCCACCGCCCTGAATGCGCGCGGCCTGCATGACGAAGCGCGCGTGGTGTGCGAAGAATCGCTGGCCGCCAACTGGGACGAGCGCGTGCTGCGCGCCTACCGCGACGCCGCGGCGCCGGTTGGTTCCGCTGCGCTGCTGGTGCAGATCGAACACTGCGAAGGCTGGGTGCGCGAGCGCCCCAACGATGCCGAGCTGGCGCTGACCCTCGGCTCCCTGTGCCTGAAGCAGAAACTGTGGGGCAAGGCCCAGCGCTACCTGGAGCAGGCCCTGTCCGATGCCTCCGAATCGCGCATGGTACGCGAGTCCCACCTCAAGCTGGCGCAGTTGCACGAAGCGCTGTCCCAGCCCGAAGAAGCGGCGAACCACTATCGCCAGTGCGCCTTGGCAACTATTTTGTGAGACTGCTGCGCCGCACAAGCGGCGCGCAGTTCGCTATAATTGCAAGGTTAGACTGTCCAAAAATGCATTAATCCGAGGAAAACATGAGCCTGAACAAAGTACCGGCCGGCAAAGACCTGCCGAACGATTTCAACGTGATTATCGAGATTCCGATGAACGCGGATCCGATCAAGTACGAAGTGGACAAGGAATCCGGCGCCATCTTTGTCGACCGTTTCATGGGCACCGCCATGCACTATCCGTGCAACTACGGCTACATCCCTAACACCCTGTCCAACGACGGCGACCCGGTCGACGTGCTGGTGATCACCCCGTTCCCGCTGATCCCTGGCGTGGTGGTACGTTGCCGCGCTATCGGCGTGCTGAAGATGACCGACGAATCCGGCGAAGACGCGAAAGTGCTGGCCGTTCCGGTCGACAAGATCCTGCCGATCTACAAGCACTGGCAGAAGCCTGAAGACCTGCAGGACCTGCGCCTGCAGCAGATCCAGCACTTCTTCGAGCACTACAAAGACCTGGAGCCAGGCAAGTGGGTCAAGGTTGAGGGCTGGTACGGTCCTGAAGAAGCCAAGAAGGAAATCATGCACGGCGTTGCACAAGCCGCCAAGCAGGAAGGCAAATAAGCCTGATCGAAGAAAGCGCCCCGCGGGGCGCTTTTTTTGTATAGTCGTTGCGTGCACCCTTGCAGGGAGGACGCAACATGGAAGGATCATTGTCGATCTGGGCGAAGACCGCCCCCGTCGCCGCGATGCCGGAACTGAGCGGCGAACTGCAGGCCGATGCCTGCATCATTGGAGGCGGCATTGCCGGCCTCACCACCGCCTACCTGTTGACGCTGGAAGGGCGGCGGGTGGTGCTGCTGGAAGCGCGGCAGCTCGGCAGCGGCGAAACCGGCCGCACCACCGCCCACCTGATGCCGCCGGACGAGTGGTATCACTGCATAGAGCAAAATTTCGGCTCAGTCAACGCGAGGCTGGTTGCCGCTGGCCAGATGGCGGCCATCGAACAGGTGGCGTCCATCGTGGGCAGCGAAGGACTGGACTGCGAATTCGAGCGGCTCGACGGCTACCTGTACTCCGCAACTGGCGACCCCAATGAAATCCGGCGCGAGTGCGAAGCTGCAACGCGCGCCGGCCTGGAGGCCGAGCTGCTGCCCCAGGTGCCTGGCCTGCCGTTTGAAAGCGGCAGCTGCGTGCGTTACGCCCGACTGGCGCAATTTCATCCGCTGAAATACCTGGACGGGCTTGCCGACTGCATCCGCCGCCGCGATGGACGCATTTTCTGCGGCAGCCGCGCCACCGGCATCGACCGGGTTGGCGACAAGCTGCACGTGAACACGGCCGGCGGGCGCGTGGTGGCAAACGCCGTGGTGGTGGCCACCAACACCCCGTTCAACAACCGCGTCGTATTGCATACCAAGCAGAATGGCTACCGTACCTACGTGATCGGGGTCGAGGTGCCGCGCGGGTCCTTGCCGCGCATGCTGCTATGGGACAGTGGCGACCCCTATTACTACGTCCGGCTGGAATCGGGCGGGGCCAGCCCGGGCCACGACGTGCTGATTGTCGGCGGCTGCGATCATAAGGTCGGGCAGGACGGCGACCCGCGCCACCGGCATGAGCAGCTCGAGGCATGGACGCGGCAGCACTTCCCGATGGCAGGCGCGGTAACCCTGCGCTGGTCCGGGGAAGTCATGGAGCCAGCAGACGGCTTGCCCTTCCTGGGCCGCAATCCGGCCGACGACAGCCAGGTGTACGTGATAAGCGGGGACTCGGGCACCGGCATGACCAACTGCACGCTTGGGGCGATGATCGTGCGCGACCTTGTGGCCGGGCGGGAAAATCCCTGGACCGAACTGTATGACCCGGCGCGCAAGCCTTTCCACGGCATGAAGGAATTCATGCAGGAGCAGGTGAATACGCTGGCGCAGTATGGCGGCTGGCTGCGCGGCGGCGACGTGGAGTCGGCGGTGGAAATTGCGCCGGGGCAGGGCGCCATCCTGAATCGCGGCGCCAGGAAACTGGCGGTCTATCGCGACGACGATGGCGGGCTGCATGCCATGTCGGCCGCCTGCACCCACCTGGGCTGTGCAGTGAGCTGGAACCCGGCCGAGAGGTCCTGGGATTGCCCTTGCCACGGTTCGCGCTTTTCAGCCGAGGGGGCGGTGCTGCACGGGCCGGCCAACACGGCGCTGGCGGCGGAAGAACTGGACGATGACGAAGCCGGCATCCAGCCTGTGCCCGGCCAGCACGGCAGCAGCCACCGCGCGCCGCGCTAGCGCCGGAAAGGCGTGTGCTCGTTCAGTTCATCGAGGTAGGCATCGATACCGCCTGCCTCGCGCTCCAGGAAGCGCTCCACCGCGTCGCTGAAAGCGGGGTGGGCCAGCCAGTGGGCAGAGTAGGTTTTCTGCGGCAGGAAGCCGCGCGCCATCTTGTGCTCGCCCTGCGCGCCGCCTTCGAAGGTCCTGATGCCGTTGGCGATGCAGAATTCGAGCGGCTGGTAGTAGGCGGTTTCGAAATGCAGGCAGGGGATGTGTTCCATCGCGCCCCAATAGCGGCCGTACAGCGTGTCGCCGGTGTGGACGAGCAGCGAGGATGCGAGCGGCTGGCCATCGCGCTCGGCGAGCACCAGCAGCAGGTTTTGCGGCATGGTACGGGCCAGGCGCAGCCAGAAATCCAGGTTCAGATAGGGCGAGGAGCGGTGCTCGGCGTAGGTGTTGCTGTAGCAGCGGTGGAAGAAGCGCCAGTCTTGCTCGGTCGTTTCGGCTCCGCGCAGCTGGCGCATGGCGATGCCGGCTTCCCTGACCTTGCGGCGCTCGGCGCGGATGTTCTTGCGTTTTTTGTGCTCCAGCGTATCCAGGAACTGGTCGAAGTGCTGGTAGTCCTGGTTCAGCCAGTGGAACTGCACGCCGGTGCGCAGCATGAAGCCCGCCTGGCGCAAGTGTTCCGCTTCCTCCTCCGTCGGGTAGAGGACGTGGGTAGAGGACATGCCGGCGGCGCCTTGTTGCTCGCAAAGGAAGGCCAGCAAGGCGCTTCGCGCCGCTGCGTTGCGCGCCATCAGGCGCGGGCCGGTAACGGGCGTAAACGGGATGGCGGAGAGCAGCTTCGGGTAATACTCGATGCCGTTGCGGTGGTAGGCGTCGGCCCAGGCCCAGTCAAAAACATACTCGCCGTAGGAGTGGGATTTGACGTAGAGCGGCATGGCAGCGGCCAGGCTGCCGCCCTGCCAGACGGCCAGGAATTGCGGCTGCCATCCCGTATCGGCGCACGCGCTGCCCGATTCATGCAGGGCATGCAGGAAGGCGTGCGACAGGAAGGGATTGCCCGCCGCCAGCCGATCCCATTCGGCTGGATCGACATCGGCAAGGGAAGAAAGGACGCTGGTACGGTATTCCATCGGGCCATTCTAGCCAATTACGGCCGAGCCCGTGTCACACCATGGGGTCACACCCCAAGTGTGACACGGGCTCGGCCGTACGCTGGGGCGGGGGCAATGTTAAAATCTTCGCCATCACCTTTGCCTTGCCGAGATATGCCGCATTTCTTCCATAATTTGTACAACCATGACTTTGCCCGTGTGGCGGTTGGCGTGCCGCGCTGCCGGGTGGCTGATCCGCAGTTCAATGCGGCGCAGACGATCGCCTTGGCGGAGGAGGCGGCGGCGAAGGGCGCGGTCCTCGTGGCTTTCCCGGAGCTGGGCCTGTCTGCCTACTCTTGCGATGATCTGTTCCACCAGCGCGCGTTGCTGGACGGGGCGCTGCAGGCGCTGGCTTCCGTGGTCGAGGCTTCGAGCCGCATTCCGACGGCGATGGTCGTGGGCGCGCCGCTGCGCATCGACCATCAGCTGTTCAATTGCGCGGTCGTGGTGTCGGGCGGCGTGATTCGCGGCGTGGTGCCGAAGTCCTATTTGCCGAATTACGGCGAATTCTACGAGGCGCGCCAGTTCAGCGCGGCCGATGAGGCGATTTCCACCGAAATCTCGCTGCTCGGCCAGCAGGTGCCTTTCGGAGCCAACCAGCTGTTCGAGCTTGAAAACCTGCCGCTGTTCAAATTCCATATCGAGATCTGCGAGGACGTCTGGGTCCCGATTCCGCCGTCGTCCTTTGCCGCATTGGCCGGGGCGACCGTGCTGGTCAACCTGTCCGCTTCCAATATCCTCGTCGGCAAGGCCGATTACCGCCGCCAGCTGGTCGGCCAGCAATCGGCGCGCTGCATTGCGGCTTACCTGTATTCTTCGGCAGGCCGCGGCGAGTCGACCACCGACCTGGCCTGGGATGGCCAGGCGCTGATCTGCGAGAACGGCGAAATGCTGGCCGAGTCCGAGCGCTTCGCCGAAGAATCGCACATCATCTTTGCCGACGTCGACCTGGAGCGCCTGTCGCGCGAACGCATGCGCACCACCACGTTCGGCCATTCGACCCGCCGCCATAAGGCCGAAGTGGCGCAGTTCCGCACCGCGCGCTTTCCGGTCGAGCTGCCGTCGCAGCGCGTGCTGCCGCTGGAGCGCAATGTGGCGCGCTTCCCTTACGTGCCGTCCAACCCGCAACTGCGCGACAAGCGTTGCAACGAGGTCTATCACATCCAGGTCAGCGCGCTGGTGCAGCGCCTGTCCTCGTCCGGCATCAGGAAGGTGGTGATCGGCGTGTCGGGCGGCCTGGATTCAACCCACGCGCTGCTGGTCTGTGCCAAGGCCATGGACCACCTCGGCCTGCCGCGCACCAATATCATCGCGGCCACGATGCCGGGCTTTGCCACCAGCAGCCGCACGCTGGACCAGGCGAGGGCGCTGATGCAGTTCGTCGGCTGCACTGCGATGGAAGTCGACATCAGGCCAAGCTGCATCCAGATGCTGAAGGACCTGGGCCACCCGTACAGCGAGGGCAAGGAACAATACGACATCACCTTCGAGAACGTGCAGGCCGGCGAGCGCACCAATCACCTGTTCCGCATGGCGAATCATCATAACGGCATCGTGATCGGCACCGGCGACCTGAGCGAGCTGGCGCTGGGCTGGTGCACCTACGGCGTCGGCGACCATATGTCGCACTACAACGTGAATGCCAGCGTGCCCAAGACCCTGATCACCCATCTGGTGCGCTGGGTGGCCGAGAGCAAGCAGTTCGGCGACGTCAATTCAAGCGTGCTGCTGGCGGTGGTGAATACCGAAATCAGTCCGGAGCTGGTGCCCGGCAAGGCCGACGACGAAGCGCCGGCGCAGATCACGCAGAATGTGATCGGCCCCTACGAGCTGCAGGACTTCAACCTGTACTACACGCTGCGCTTCGGTTTTTCGCCGGCCAAGGTAGCCTTCCTGGCTTACCACGCCTGGCGCGACCGCGACGCAGGGTTGTGGCCGGAAGACGAGCACGTGGTGCGCAACCAGTACGAATTGAAAGACATCAAACACAACCTGGGCATCTTCCTCAAGCGCTTCTTCCAGACCTCCCAGTTCAAGCGCACCTGCGTGCCGAACGCGCCGAAAGTCGGATCGGGCGGCTCGCTGTCGCCGCGCGGCGACTGGCGCGCGCCAAGCGACTCGGAGGCTGCAGCCTGGCTGGAAAACCTGAAGACCGTGCCTGACGCTTAAAACCACTATAAGGAGAACGCAATGAAGCAAATTACCGCCATCATCAAGCCATTCAAGCTGGACGAGGTACGCGAATCGCTGGCCGAAGTGAACGTGACCGGCCTGACCGTGACCGAGGTAAAAGGCTTTGGCCGCCAGAAGGGCCACACCGAGCTGTATCGCGGCGCGGAATACGTGGTCGATTTCCTGCCGAAGGTGAAAGTGGAAGTGGTGGTGGACGACAGCGTGGTCGATACCGCTGTCGATGCGATCATCAAGGCGGCCCGCACCGGCAAGATCGGCGACGGCAAGATCTTCGTGCAGAACATCGAGCAGGTGATACGCATCCGTACCGGCGAAACCGGCGCTGACGCGGTTTGATCAGGCCGCAGATCTAACGACCTGCACGCAATCGCGGCCTGCGTGCTTGGCCGCGTACAAAGCCTGGTCGGCACGCGCCAGCAGCGTGTCCGGCCCGCTGTCTCCCGCCTCCAGGCAGGCAATGCCGATGCTCAGCTTGAGCGGCACGGCCCGGCCCTCATGCATAAGCTGCAGCGCCCTGGTGCCGGTGCGCAGGCGCTCCGCCACGACCTGCGCTTCGCTGATTCCTGTCGATGGGAGCACGATTGCAAATTCCTCGCCGCCCAGGCGGGCCGCCAGGTCGCTGCGCCTGCAGGCGGTGGCGCAATGGCGTCCGATGGCGATAATCGCCTGGTCGCCGGTGAGGTGGCCAAAGCTGTCGTTGATTGCCTTGAAGTGATCGATGTCGATCATCAGCAGCGAGAGCTTGTGCCCATAGCGCCGCGAGCGTTCGATTTCCATTTCCGTGCGCGCCATGAACTGGCGCCGGTTGGCGATGCCGGTCAGGAAATCGGTGGTCGCGATCTCGTGCAGTTCACGGTTGCGGTCCTCGATCGTTTTTTCCAGTTGCAGGCTTTCCATTTCCAGCGCTGCGGCCAGGGCCTCGAGCGAAGCGCGTGCATTGTCGCTCTCGATGCGGAACTGGGCTGCGATAACGAGGATGGCCAGGGCCCCGCGCAACAGCTCGCCGGCAACGACGTCTCCGCCCTGGACGGCCAGGGCGGCAAACAGCTGCCATGCAGTGTCGATGCCAAACAGCGCGCACAGCATGGCGCGGCCATTGCGCGGCGCATGGCGCGAAAGGAGCGCGATGGCTGCCAGCGGCAATGGAATGCGTATCGCCGCCGCGAGAACCAGGCGCGCGTGGTCGCTTGCATGGCCGGTCGAGGCGCAAAGGACGGCGGCCGCCAGCAGGAATGCGAGCCAAGGCTGGGGCTTGAGCAGGCATGGCGGCGGGGCAGGCATATAGCGCACGGCGCCGCGCAGCAGCAGCATGGCGTTGGCGGCGGCCAGCACGTTGGGCAGCACCACTGTCAGCGCCACAGGCAAGTCGCCGCGCATGCCGGCCAGTATCCATGCCAGGCCCTGGCAGATCGCCGCCAGGCTCCAGTTGGACCCGGCGGAACGGCCATCGCGTACCGCGTGCAGGCCGATGAAGGCGATGCCGAGTGCCAGGCAGGCAATGCCGAGGGTCAGTTGGCAAGTTCCGATGTGCAGGGTATTCATACTGCCTCCACCCGGTTGCGGCCGCCGTTCTTGGCGCGATACAGGGCAGCGTCGGCGCGAACCACCAGGCTGTCCATCGAGGCATCATGCGACTTGAGTGCGGTGATGCCGAAGCTGGCAGTAACCTGGTGCGGCACGCCGGACAGCGCGGGCGGGATGGCGCTGATGGCACGCCGCAGGCGCTCGGCCGCAAGCCGGGCCGCAATGGCGCTGGTTTCAGGCATCAGCAAGGCAAATTCTTCGCCGCCGAGGCGGCCGGGCAGGTCGACGTTGCGGGCATTGGACTGGCAGGCCTGGGCAATGACTTGCAGCAGCTTGTCGCCTGCCGCATGACCGAAGCGGTCGTTAATCTGCTTGAAGTGGTCGATATCGAGCAACAGCAGCGTGAGCGGCAGGTGGTAGCGGCGGGCCCGTTCGATTTCGTCGTTGCCGCGCTCCATGAAGTGACGGCGATTGGCGATGCCGGTCATGCTGTCGGTGGTCGCTTGCCGGGTCAGTTCCGCGGTGCGTTCGGCGACCACGGCCTTCAGTTTGTTGCGCTTGTCCTGCAGGCGGCCGGCGTGGGCCGCAAGCTCGTCGCGGATCTTTTCGCTCTCCAGCCGGAACTGGAAGGCGTTCACCAGCAGATGCAGGATGCCGCCCACCGAGACCATGACTGCAAACGAGGAGCCGCCGTCCAGAAAATTGTCGACGTGCTCGCCTGAAAGGAGGGCAGTGCCTAGACGCACCACGCTCCAGATGGTGGCCAGCGCCAGGATGTCGACCAGGTAGCGGGTGCCGGCCGGCAGGCCGGGCCGCCTGACCAGCATCAGCAAGGTCGCGCAGTAAAAGGCGGCGCGGCAGGCAGACACCAGCCCGATCCGGGCCTGCACGCTCGGCTGGCCGTAACTGAACCAGGCGAACGCTGCGGCGGCCGCACCGACGCACAGGGCGTAATAACGGTCGCTGTAGCGTGCGCCGACCAGCATTGCCGTGCCGCGATGAATGAACACCAGGCTGACGACGGACAAGGCGTTGTCGGCGACGGTTCCAATGTAGCCGGGGAGTGTGGCGGAATTGGCAACAAGCAGCGCTGCGACACCGCCGGCCAGGGCGGAAAGGGCCCACTGGCCGCCGGGCGTGCCCGCCAGGGAGCGGCCGTGCAAGCCCCGGAAGGCGCAGGCAATCAGGATCGACAGGAAGCCGACCAGGCTCGTTGCAGTAGCGACATCAAAGGTAAACACGGACAGGCAAGCGCATCAAGAAAGTTGCGCAATTGTATCAGTTGTTACTTGATGGTAAGTTTTAACTTTCCAATTGAAAGTCTGTTGGCGATAGCCCTACGGCCGGCTGATCTTCAGGTCAAAGCGCCAGGCCAGCAGGCGCATCACGGTGATCAGGCCGGCACTGGACCACAGGGCGACGTCGTCCGAAACCTGGGTATATTGCAGCGCGATATAGAACCAGCAGCCGAAGAAGGCGCAGATCGCGTACGGTTTTCCATCGCGGAAGACCATCGGCACCTCGTTACAGATGATGTCGCGCAGCACGCCGCCGAAAATGCCCGTTACCACGCCCATCATCACGGCGACGAAAATCGGCATGTCGGCCGCAAGCGCTTGGGCCACGCTGGCAACCGCGAACAGGCCGAGGCCCACCGCGTCGGCTATCACGATCAGCCGTTCGGAAACGATATGGCGGATATGCTTGACGAAAGGCGCCGCCACCAGTGCCACCACGAACAGCAGGATCGTATATTCCTGGTGCGCTACCCAGAACAGCGGACGCTTGTCGAGCAGGATGTCGCGTACGGTACCGCCGCCGAAGGCGGTAATGAAGGCGACGATGAACACGCCGACAATGTCCATGCGCTTGCGGCGCGCTTCGATGAAGCCGGAGAATGCCCCAACCAGGATTGCTACGACCTCAATGATGGTGATCAGGGAAACGGCGGGGACTATTTTCATGAGGCGCAGATTAGCATCCTGATAGCAGAACCTGCAAGCCACGCATGCCGTGGCGCCGCCGCGGCGAAAGGAGGCCGGTCAGCGCTGGGGCGCGAGGGCGGAGCGCAGCAGCACCATGATGGCGCCTTCGCCGCCTTCTTCGGCGCGGGCCTGGCAGAAGGCGATTACGCCGTCGGTCTGCACCAGCCAGGAGTGGACCATGGATTTCAGCACCGGCTCGCCGCCGCGCGAACCGAAGCCGCGGCCGTAGATCACGCACACGCAGCGGTAGTTGCGGCGTTTGGCCTTGAGGAGGAAATCGTCCACCGCCTGGCGCGCCTCGTCGCGGCGCTTGCCGTGCAGGTCCAGTTCATCCTGTACCGGCCAATGGCCCTTGCGCATCTTCTTCATCACGTCCGGGCCGATGCCGGGCGCGCTGTAGTTCAGCGAGGGATCTTCTTCCATGTAATGGTCGACGTCGAACATATCCGACAGCATCGACTCGCGCAGCACGGCTGCGTCGTCCGCCGCCTGCTCCTCGGCCGTCTGCTGCTTGCGCGGGCCGGATGGGGCAGGGCGGCCCGCCGCGGCCGGGCCCTTGGCGGGCGGCGGCACGTAGCGGTCGGACGGCTTCATCTTCTGCACGCCGGCCATGGAGGACTGGAACACGTTGGCAGCGGCGGCCGCGGCCTTTTCCTGCCTGGCGCGCTCCTTCTGCTCGGCCGCGCGCTGCTCTTCCTGCTCCTTGAGCTGCTTGCCCAGTCCCTTCAGGTCGGCGAAGCTTTTCACTCTTGCGCTTCCAGGTAGCGTTGCGCGTCCAGCGCGGCCATGCAGCCGGTGCCGGCGGAAGTGATGGCCTGGCGGTAGATGTGGTCTTGCACGTCGCCGGCTGCAAATACGCCTGGCACGGAGGTGGCGGTGGCCATGCCTTCGGTGCCGGTGCGGGTCTTGATATAGCCATCCTTCATTTCCAGCTGGCCTTCGAAAATGCCGGTGTTCGGCTTGTGGCCGATGGCGATGAACAGGCCGTGCACTGCCACGTCGGACAAGCCGCCGTCATTGTGCTTGATGGTGATGGCGTTGACGCCGGACTGGTCGCCCTTCACTTCGTGCAGGGTGGAGTTCAGCTTCAGCTCGATCTTGCCTTCGGCGACCTTGGCCATCAGGCGGTCCACCAGGATAGGCTCGGCGCGGAACTTCTCGCGGCGGTGCACCAGGGTGACCTTGGTGGCGATGTTCGACAGGTACAGGGCTTCTTCAACGGCGGTATTGCCGCCGCCAACCACGGCCACTTCCTGGCCGCGGTAGAAGAAACCGTCGCAGGTGGCGCAGGCGGACACGCCGCGGCCCATGAATTCCTGCTCGGTCGGCAGGCCCAGGTACTGGGCCGAGGCGCCGGTGGCGATGATCAGGGTGTCGCAGGTGTAGGTGTTGCTGTCGCCCACCAGGCGGATCGGCTTTTCGTTCAGGTGGGTGGTGTGGATGTGGTCAAACACGATTTCGGTCTTGAAGCGCTCGGCGTGCTGCAGGAAGCGCTGCATCAGGTCCGGACCCTGGACGCCCATCGGGTCGGCCGGCCAGTTTTCCACGTCGGTGGTGGTCATCAGCTGGCCGCCTTGCTCGACGCCGGTCACCAGCATCGGATTCAGGTTGGCGCGCGCGGCGTAAATCGCGGCGCTGTAGCCTGCTGGACCGGAGCCGAGAATCAGGACTTTGGCGTGTTTGGTAGTAGTCATATGCGGATTCTTTACCTAGTTGGAGTGTCTGGTATATGGGTGCGGACAGGAATGCGACAAGTCCGGCCCCAAGCAAACCGAAATTATATGCGAAGCGTGCATTTCACATGTACCGTGGGGCCGTTTTACCTTGATATGCCTTAGAATAAGCGCAATTATGGAATTTTTGCCTCCAAGCAATGAGTAAGAAGAGTCAAAAGAGCCAGGAGACTTCTTCTGGTTACACTCGCAATGTCACCGAACGCCAGCCCTTACCCAATCGGCTGGTGCGACTGCTGTCGGAGGCCCGCTTTTTCGCGCTGTTTGTCGTCTGCGTTTATTTCATCCTGATCCTGGCCAGCTACAACCGGCTGGATCCGGGCTGGTCGCACAATAATGTGGTGCCCACGGTGTTCAACCTGGGCGGGCGCGGCGGCGCCTGGCTGTCCGATTTGATGCTGTTCATCTTTGGCTTCTCAGCCTGGTGGTGGTGCGTCTACATGCTGCGCGTGGTGTGGCAGGGCTATCGCCGCCTGACCCGCAAATTCGTGCTGGAGAAGGACGAAGATCCTGAACACAAGCAGGAAGGCCTGATCCGCGTGATCGGTTTCGGCCTGATGCTGGTGGGTTCGATGGGCCTGGAGTTCCTGCGCCTCTACACGCTGAAAGTGCAGTTGCCGCGCGCGCCGGGCGGCGTGCTGGGTGAGCTGATCGGACACGGCGCGCACGTGGGCCTGGGTTTTACCGGCGCCACGCTGCTGTTGCTGCTGTTGTTCGGCACCGGGTTCAGCCTGTTCTTCCACGTATCGTGGATGTCGGTGGCCGAGAAGATCGGTGAAGTCATCGAGATGGGCATCGACTGGGTCCGCGCCCGCATGGAAGACCGCGAGGATCGTCGCCAGGGCGACGTGGCCGTGGTCAAGCGCGAAGAAAAAGTGGTCAAGGAACGCGTCAAGCACGAGGAGAAGCATCCGAAGCCGGCCGACTTGCCGCCGGATGCGCCGCCGGCGCCTATCGTCAAGATCGAGCCGCAGATCACCCAGGTGGTGCAATCCGAGCGCGTGATCAAGGAAAAGCAGGGCACCCTGTTCCAGGAAATCGAGAACACCACGCTGCCGCCGTTGTCGCTGCTGGACGATGCGCCGCCGCAGCAGGAAACCGTGGCCGTGGAAACGCTGGAATTCACCAGCCGCCTGATCGAGAAAAAACTGTCCGACTTTGGCGTGGAAGCCAAGGTGGTAGCCGCCTATCCGGGTCCGGTCGTGACCCGCTACGAAATCGAGCCTGCCACCGGCGTGAAGGGCAGCCAGATCGTCAACCTGGCGCGCGACCTGGCGCGTTCGCTGTCCCTGACCTCGATCCGCGTGGTGGAAACCATCCCGGGCAAGAACTACATGGCGCTGGAGCTGCCGAATCCCAAGCGCCAGATCGTGCGCCTGACCGAAATCCTCGGCTCCAAGGTCTATAACGACAACCACTCGCCGCTGACCGTGGCGCTTGGCAAGGATATCGCCGGCAAGCCGGTGGTGGCCGACCTGGCCAAGATGCCGCACCTGCTGGTGGCCGGTACCACCGGTTCCGGCAAGTCGGTCGGTATCAACGCCACCATCCTGTCGCTCTTGTACAAGGCCGACCCGCACGACGTGCGCATGATCCTGATCGACCCGAAGATGCTGGAAATGTCGGTGTACGAAGGCATCCCGCACCTGCTGGCGCCGGTCGTTACCGATATGCGCCAGGCCGGCCACGCCCTGAACTGGGCGGTGAACGAAATGGAGCGCCGCTACAAGCTGATGTCCAAGCTGGGCGTGCGCAACCTGGCCGGCTACAACGCCAAGATTGCCGAGGCCGAGAAACGCGAAGAGAAGATCCCGAATCCGTTCTCGATCACGCCGGACGCGCCGGAACCGCTGGAAAAACTGCCAACCATCGTCATCATCATCGACGAGCTGGCCGACCTGATGATGGTGGTCGGCAAGAAGGTGGAAGAGCTGATCGCCCGCATCGCGCAGAAAGCGCGTGCGGCAGGCCTGCACTTGATTCTGGCGACCCAGCGCCCATCTGTGGACGTGATCACGGGCCTGATCAAGGCCAATATCCCGACGCGTATCGCGTTCCAGGTATCGTCCAAGATCGACTCGCGCACCATTCTGGACCAGATGGGCGCCGAAACCCTGCTGGGCATGGGCGACATGCTGTACATGCCGCCGGGTACCGGCTTGCCGATCCGCGTGCACGGCGCCTTCGTGTCGGACGATGAAGTGCACCGCGTCGTGAAGCATCTGAAAGCCCAGGGCGAGCCGAATTACATCGAGGGCATCCTGGAAGGCGGCACGCTGGAAGAAGGCGGCGGCGACGGCGCCGCGGCCGGTGCTGGCGGCGGCGGAGACAGCGAGGCCGATCCGATGTACGACCAGGCGGTGCAAGTCGTGCTGAAGCACCGCAAGGCATCGATTTCGCTGGTGCAGCGCCACCTGCGCATCGGCTACAACCGGGCGGCACGCCTGTTGGAACAGATGGAAAACAGCGGCGTTGTATCGGCCATGCAGTCGAACGGCAACCGCGAAATCATCGCACCTACCGCATCGGCGGAATAAGGATTCTTATGAAGTACACCAAGTTGATGGCGGCCCTGGCCGCCGGCCTGCTGTTCGCAGGTTCCGCCAGCGCTGCGGCGCTGGACCAGTTCAAGTCTTTCGTGGCCAGCACCAAGGCAGCCAGGGGCGAATTCACGCAAAAGGTCGTGGCGCAAGGCAGCAAGGACAAGCTGTCCTCCGGCAGCTTCACCTTTGCCCGCCCGGGCAAGTTCATCTGGACCTACACCAAGCCTTACGACCAGGTGCTGCAGGCCGACGGCGAGCAGCTGTATATTTTCGACAAGGACCTGAACCAGGTTACCGTGCGCAGGCTGGGCGATGCTTTGGGTTCCTCGCCAGCCGCCATCCTGTTCGGCTCCAACGACCTGGAAAAGAACTTTGCCCTGGCCGAGGCGGGTTCGCGCGATGGCCTGGAATGGCTGAAAGCCACGCCCAAAGCCAAGGATGCCAGCTTCGAGCAGATCCAGATCGGCCTGAAAAACGGCGTGCCGGAAGCGATGGAACTGAAAGACAGCTTCGGCCAGACTTCCATCCTGTCGTTCAAGAAGTTTGAAAAAAATCCTGCGTTGAATGCAACGTCCTTTAAATTTGTCATGCCCAAGGGCGCGGACGTCATCAACAATTAGGGCATGATGACGCAAGACCTGTTCGCCCCGGAACCCACCCCGCCGCTGGCCGAAGCGCTGCGCCCGCATACCGTTGCGGACGTGATCGGCCAGAGCCATTTGCTGGGCGAGGGCAAGCCTTTGAACCTGCTGTTCAAGTCCGGCAAGCCGCATTCGATGATCCTGTGGGGGCCGCCGGGCGTGGGCAAGACCACGCTGGCGCGCTTGTCGGCGCGCGCCTTCGACTGCGAGTTCATCGCCATTTCGGCCGTGCTGGGCGGGGTCAAGGACATCCGCGCCGCCATCGAACAGGCGGAGCAATTCGTCGCCAATGGCAAGCAGACCATCCTGTTCATCGACGAAATCCACCGCTTCAACAAGGCGCAGCAGGATGCGCTGCTGCCGTATGTCGAATCCGGCCTGGTCACCCTGATCGGCGCCACCACCGAAAACCCCTCGTTCGAAGTCAACTCCGCACTGCTGTCGCGCGCCCAGGTCTATGTACTGAAGGCGCTGACCGAAGAAGAGATGCGCCAGCTGCTGGCCCGCGCCCGCGAACGCTCCATGCCGGACCTGGACTTCGACGAGCTGGCGATCGATACCCTGATCGGCTACGCCGACGGCGATGCGCGCCGCTTCCTGAACCTGCTGGAGCAGACCAAGACCGCTGCCGCCACCGCGCGCACCAGCAAGGTCACCGGCGAATTCGTGCAAAACGCGCTGACCTTGAATGCGCGCCGCTTCGACAAGGGCGGCGACAATTTCTACGACCAGATATCGGCCCTGCACAAGTCTGTGCGCGGCTCAAACCCGGACGGCGCCTTGTACTGGTTCTGCCGCATGATCGACGGCGGGGCCGATCCGCGCTACCTGGCGCGCCGCATCGTGCGCATGGCGTGGGAAGACATCGGCCTGGCTGACCCGCGCGCCCTGACCATGGTCAACGACGCCGCCGAAACCTATGAGCGGCTCGGCTCTCCGGAAGGGGAACTGGCGCTGGCGCAGGCCGTGATTTACCTGGCGGTTGCGGCCAAGAGCAATGCCGGCTACAACGCCTATAACGCCGCCATGGCCTTCGTGCGCCGCGACAAATCGCGCGAAGTGCCGGTCCACCTGCGCAATGCGCCGACCAAGTTGATGAAGGAGCTGGGCTACGGCCACGAATACCGCTACGCCCACGACGAGCCGGACGCCTATGCCGCCGGCGAAACCTACCTGCCGGATGGCATGGCGGAACCGGGCTGGTACCAGCCGGTTCCACGCGGCCTGGAATCCAAGATTGCCGACAAGCTGGCCTTCCTGCGGAAACTGGACGAAGAAGCCCGCAAGGGTTAAGTGGCCGGTCTAGAGCGCAAGGGTGATGGTTTTACCTAGTTTGTCGCCTTTGCGGCCGAAGTAAGTGATGTTGACGGTGCCCGGCGATGCCTCCATGCGCGCGAAGTTGTCGTCCGAATAAACCGGCGAGGTTCGCTTGATCTGGTAGTTGCCAGGTCCTGCGGTCTGGAATCCAGAAAAGTCGAACTGGTTTTCTTCCATGTGCGGGTAAGGCCAGTAGAACGAGGAAGAGACAATCTGGCTTATCTTCAATGTGGGCGACAGCTGTAGCTGGCAGGTAAAAGAACAGTGAACGTCGCCAGAGACGAAAGCTACCCGGCGTATGCTGTTCTTCTCGATGTGCTGCAAGATGCGGTCCCGGTCCGGTACGAAACCATCCCATTTGTCGTTCCTGTCCGATTTCATGTCGGGGATAAAAGGCACCGACGTGACAATGAACTTGTTGCGGCCCGACCCGTCGGAAAGCCAGTCAAGAAGCGCCTTCATCTGCTCATCCTTGATCATTCGGCGATTTGCCGTCGGTGTCGGGATTCGCTCAGTACGAACATCCATCACGAACCAATCGACGCAACCGTCCTGGAAGGTGTACCAGAAGTGTGTTGGCGTACCTTCTATGCGCCCTTCAGCATTGGATTCGAACAGCGGGCTATGGCTGCACTGGTATATCTGGTAAGCGTGGATGGCGTGCGGATAAAGGTTGATCCGGTCACTGGGCGAGGCATTGCTTGGCCAGTTGTTTTCGATTTCATGATCGTCCAGAATCATGTAGGTTGGTACACGCGACATCAGTTCACGAATCGAGTCCTGTGAAAATGCGGTCCGGTACCGGTCCAGGAAATCGTCGATTGCGCTTGCTGGATCGAGGAAACTCTTATCGTCGGCGTAAATCTGGTCACCTATCATCAACAAGGCATCGACAGGTTGAGGCTGTTTGGCGTCGTCAATCTGCGACAGAATGCTTCTGAAACATTTGTCGCCCCGGCTGTCAAAGATGGCGCCCCCGAACAGGCGCAACACGTAACGGCAAGACCCGACGATATATGACCGCGCGTGGTTGGCGGCTTGGCTTCCGCTATTGAAGACGCGGGCATCGGGCCATTGGAAGAGAGCGCCATCCATGCGGGCCACATCGGTCAGTTCACTCTCGGCAAAGAACCATCCTGCCTGGTATTCATACGGCGTATTCCGCGCCAGGCCCTTCAGCGCAAATACGCCGGTCATGTCGAAATGTGGCTCGAGTTTGTTGAAAATCGGGTCGGACCATTGCTTGGCTCCCGGCTTGCGATAGCGCACCGCACCGAAGCAACGCCGTGGCTGGCCATTGTCCAGTTTCAAGTCTCCGCGTAACCAGATGCGTGACTCGGCTTCGCTGGTATAGCCCACGATAGGGCCAACTGTCGGCTGCGAAAGTTGCATTTCAACTCCTTTCGTGGCGGGCGTAGGAAAAATCCTACGTCATTATTGGCCTAAAAAAGAGGCAATATTCTCACGGATCGTAACGATGGCTTAAATTCTTGACATCGTAGGACGACTGTCCTACTCTTGTCGGCATGAACAAGCAGGCAATCAGCACCCGCGAACGCATTGTCGAAACGGCCGACCGGCTGTTCTATGAGCGCGGCTACGGCCACACCAGCTTCGCCGACATCGCGGCGGCGGTCGAGCTCTCACGCGGCAATTTCTACTATCACTTCAAGACGAAGGACGAGATCCTGGCGGCCGTGATCGAATTGCGCCGGCAGAAGACGCAAGCCATGCTCGATGCCTGGGCCGCGGACTCCACGCAGCCGGCGGCGCGCATCGGCCGCTTCATCGACATGATGGCGATGAACGCGCCATCGATCCGCCGCAATGGCTGCCCGGTCGGCACGCTGTGCACCGAACTGGCCAAGCTTGAACATCCTGCGCTGCCCCAGGCGAATATCCTGTTCACGCTATTTCGCGAATGGCTGCGCGCGCAATTCGCGCAGCTGGGCAGGAAGGCTGCGGCCGATGCCGATGGCCTGGCCATGCACCTGCTGGCACGCAGCCAGGGCATTGCCACGCTCGCCAACGCCTTTGACGACGGGACATTTATCCAGCACGAAGTTTCGCAACTACACAAATGGCTGCATGCCATTTCCAACTAAAGGAGGAATCATGTTTGTTGTATCGCTCAAATTGACCGGCAGCCGCGAACAGGCCGCGCCATGGATGGCCGCACACAAGGACTGGTTGCAGGCCGGTTTTGACGATGGCGTATTCCTTGCGGCGGGCAACCTGCTGGGGCAGGCGGGCGGCGGCATCCTGGTGCATGGGCTGGAAGAGGGCGCCGTGCGTGAGCGGCTGGCGCTAGACCCGTTCGTTGCAAACGGCCTGGTGGAGGTGGAACTGACCGGCTTCACACCTGCCAAGGCCGATTCCCGGCTGCAATTCCTATTGCCTTCATAAGCGGAACCCTTAAGCGAAGCGTTTACATTTCTATTGTCCAACGTTAGGATGTTGTAAATATTTTAACGGAGGGCGGGATGTCGCAGCGTCTGACAGTCGATGGAGTGACCGTCCATGTGGATGGTGTAGGAGAGGAAGCCATCATGATGATTCATGGCTGGCCGTATGACCGCAGCCTGTGGGATGCCCAGGTCGCTGCCTTTTCTTCGAGCTATCGCTGTGTGCGGTTCAGCTTCCCCAGTCAAAGTGCCAAGGGTAGCCATACGATCGATGAAGTCGCAAAACTCTACGCCGATACGGTCCAAGCCGTGAATGGCGGCCGCCCCGTGATCCTGATGCTGAGCGACTGGGGCTGCGTGTTCGGCTACCAGTTCGCGCTGCGCTATCCCGAACTGGTGAGCCGGGTGATCAGCGTCGGCATCGGCGGCTCCAGCCAGATGACTTACCGTGCCTCGCTGGACTGGAAAACCCGCTTGCGCCTGGCCTTTGCGCACCGCCGCCTGAAGGCATCCAGCAGCACCAGCCGGGCGGCGCGCGATGCTTGCGACCGCCTGCAATTGCCGCACGCAATTACCTGGCTGCGCGCCGCCACGCCTGCCGCAGGGACGCTGCCATTCAAGCTGCGCTGGCCCATGCTGTACATCTACGGCAAGCGCAAACCGTTCCCGTTCCATACGCGCAGTTTCGAGGCGGCCGTGCAATCCAAGCCGGACAGCCGCGTGATTGCCTTCCGTAGCGGCCACTGGGTCATGCGCGAGCAGCCGGAAGCGTTCAACAGTGCCGTGAAGGGATGGCTTGAGCAGGGCCGTACGGTCTGAAATTTGCATTTCATCCCGTGTTTTTTGCGCTTCGTCGCAAGTGCAAGGCAGGGCAGGGAGGCTTTAGGTACAGTGTAACCATGGAAGCACGGAAGTAGTTCAACACTGACCTGAAGGAGAACATCATGAAAGCCCTGAAACACATGGAAGCGATCTTCGTTATTGCAGCCGCCCTGGCCACCGTCACCAGCTTTGCAACCGCCACCACTCCGGTCCTGCACGTTGCCGCCGACCCGGTTGTTGCCAAGGTGGACACCAGCATTCCAACCGTGGTGGTGGCCGCCAAGCGCCTGACCGCAGCCGAAAAGGCAGCGCTGATCTGACAGCACAACGCCGGAGGGCGTAAAACTCGGTTGTTGTGCTGTCATCTTGGTACAATTGCCCCTTTCGATTAAACCTCGTAGCGGCAGCAAAACATGATTGACATCCAACTTCTCCGTAAAGACATTGATACTGTCGCCGCCAAACTGGCGACCCGCAAGTTCCAGCTCGACGTAGCCGGCTTCAATGCCCTGGAAGGCGAACGCAAAGCCATCCAGATGCGCACCGAAGAACTGCAAAGCAAGCGCAATTCGCTGGCCAAACAGATCGGCATGTTGAAGGGCAAAGGGGAAGATGCCTCCGCCGTGATGGCCGAAGCAGCCAGCCTGCCCGAAGAACTGAAGGCCAACGAAAGCAAGCTGGCCGAAGTGCAGGCCAAGATGAATGCTTTCCTGCAGGCTGTACCGAACCTGCCGCACGAATCCGTGCCGGCCGGTGCCGATGAAACGGCCAACGTGGAAGTCCGCAAATTCGGCACTCCGCGCAGCTTCGACTTTGAAGTCAAAGACCACGCCGACGTAGGCGCGGCACTGGGCCTGGATTTCGAAACCGCCGTCAAACTGACCGGCTCCCGCTTCAGCGTCATGAAAGGCGGTATCGCTCGCCTGCACCGCGCACTGGCGCAGTTCATGCTGGACACCCACACCGACAAGCACGGCTACACCGAGTGCTACACCCCGTACATGGTCAACGCGGAATCGCTCCTGGGCACCGGCCAACTGCCGAAGTTCGAAGCGGACCTGTTCTCGGTGAAGAAGGGCGGCGCCGAAGGCGAAGGCCAGAACTTCTACCTGATCCCGACTTCCGAAGTGTCGTTGACCAATATGGTGCGCGACGAGATCGTGGCAGTCGAAACGCTGCCGATCAAGGTCACCGCCCACACTCCATGCTTCCGTTCCGAAGCCGGTTCGGCCGGCCGCGACACCAAGGGCATGATTCGCCAGCACCAGTTCGACAAGGTTGAACTGGTCCAGGTGGTGCATCCAGAAAAATCGTACGAAGCGCTGGAAGAAATGGTCGGCCACGCCGAAACCATCCTGCAGGCCCTGGGCCTGCCATACCGCGTAATGCAGCTGTGCACCGGCGACATGGGCTTTGGCGCCGCCAAGACCTACGACCTGGAAGTGTGGCTGCCGGCGCAGAACACCTACCGTGAAATTTCTTCGCTGTCGAACTGCGAAGCCTTCCAGGCGCGCCGCATGCAGGCCCGCTTCCGCAACGCGCAAGGCAAGCCGGAACTGCTGCATACCTTGAATGGCTCCGGCCTGGCAGTGGGCCGCACCCTGGTCGCAGTGCTGGAAAACTACCAGCAGGCCGACGGCTCGGTGGATATTCCAGCCGCGCTGCAGCCTTATATGGGCGGCCTGACGAAGCTCGTCGCATAAAGTTGAAAATAGCCCTTCCTTTTTTTGGAAGGGCTGCTATAATCTTGGCTCTCAACGGCGACCACCGTTAAATGCAGTACCTGGAGAGGTGGCAGAGTGGTCGAATGTACCTGACTCGAAATCAGGCGTAGGGTGTCCCCCTACCGTGGGTTCGAATCCCACCCTCTCCGCCAGAACACTGAAAAAGCCCTCGAGCGATCGAGGGCTTTTTCTTTTTCTTCGTCCATATTCGCGCAGGAGGAAGCACAATGCAGATATTCAAAGGATTTGCGGCACTGGTAAGTGGTGTTGAGAACTTTCCCGATTCTGGCGGCCTTTACACAAAGCCAAAGATCGACCGCAAAACAATTATGGATGCCGAGTTCGTAGTCATTCCGAGCATGGAGATGGAAGAGTGCATGGATGAAAAGAGCGGGTATATTCCGGAGCAGTTGGCAGGGAAAGGCTACGTCGAATGGCTGGCGGCACCGATGGTTCGTGCCGTGGTCAGTAACAAACTTCAGCACTCCCCCCTGGCATCGACGGCGGAGATTGTCGATGCCATGTTCTACTATCTTGAATACGACACCTTTAAGGATGCGTAGTTGCCGCGTGCCGCGCAGCAGGATCTTTCAAACTGAGGGACGCAAATTGGCGAAAACCTATCATGGATTTATTGCGCTGAGAAATGCAGTCGATGACATGCTTCCCGCTGGAGATCGGCTTGAGAGGGACGCGAAGGCTCCACTGCACGATATCGTTGAAGCCGTCTTTCATTTTGAGAAATACGACACCTTCAAGGATTCAGAGTACTGAGGATTAACTGTTGAGGAATGACTATGGGTGCCTGGGCCCCTGCGCTGTATTCGGATGACACGACATGCGAAGTGCGCGATGCATACATCGAAAATCTGAAGTTGGGGCGATCCGACACGGAAGCCTATGAGCAAATACTGCACGGTTATGCCGATCTGGCCGACGACCGCGAGGTCATGTGCCTCGTGTATTTCGCATTGGCGGATACAGCATGGAAGTATGGACGCCTCCACGAACATATCAGGGCTCGCGCACTTGATCTGATCGGCCAGGGTGGCGACATATCTGTTTGGGAGCGCGACGCGCCAGGTGAAGTTTCGGCACGACGAAAAGTACTGCGCACCCTGGAGGCGAGGCTGCTGTCTAAGCAACCAGAGCCCCGGCAGATCAAGGTATCAAAGCCCAAGCCGAAGAAGATCCGATGTAGCGCACCTGTCGGCTCGGTGTTTACGCTGGACTTGCCCAGCAAATACAGGGCCTTCCTGGCGTTGGTGGGGTTTATCGATCTCGGGAAAAGCGTAGATCCTGTGTTTTCGATACTGGACTGGCGCAGTCATCACCTGCCATCCGACGCGGAGCTCAATGAGGCGGCGCGAAAAACCCTCCCTGTCAAATCGGGACTTGGCGATCAAGCGCATTGGGGCATTTTCCCCAAGGACGAGCGAAAGAATGTCATGGCCTGCCTCCAGGAGACCAGGCACTCGCTTACCATCAACATGCCATACGACCCCTCGAAGGTAGTGTTTACGTATCCCGAGTCGCTCGCTGATGATATTGATGCCCACTATGCTGCCCATGGCCCGGCAGCGCGAGGAGAACCCTGAAAACTCAGAGCCTTTCGATCTGACGATTGATGGCGGCTCGCGCCCGTTCGTTTCGTTCGCTGTAACGGTCGGTCAGGTAATCGCTTCGTCCGCGCATCAGTAATGTAAGCTTGAACAGTTCTTCCATCACATCGACGACCCGGTCGTAGTAGGCGGACGGGCGCATCCTGCCCGCATCGTCGAACTCCTTGTAAGCCATTGGCACGGACGACTGGTTCGGGATCGTGAACATGCGCATCCAGCGGCCGAGCAGGCGCAGCGTGTTCACCACATTGAACGACTGCGAGCCGCCACACACCTGCATGACAGCCAGCGTGCGGCCCTGGCTTGGACGCACAGCTCCTTGTTCCAACGGTATCCAGTCGATCTGGTTCTTCATCACGGCAGTGATTGCGCCGTGCCTCTCAGGGCTGCACCAGACCTGGCCTTCCGACCAAAGGCAAAGCTCCCTCAGTTCTACCACTTTGGGGTGCGTTTCGGGCACGCTGCCAACCATCGGCAGTTCCATCGGATCGAAGATTCTGACTTCGGCGCCGAAGTGTTCGAGGATGCGCGTGGCTTCGAAGGTCAGGAACCGGCTGAATGAGCGCTCGCGCAACGAGCCGTATAGCATCAGGATGCGCGGCGGATGGTTCATGTCACCTTGCGGCGCCAGCTTGTCCAGGCTGGGAGCGTCGAGAAGCTCTGCTTTGATGTTCGGAAGTTCAGGGATGTTCATGCGTCAGTGCTTTTCGAGAGAGTCTGCAAAATCGCCGGATGCTACAGTACCGCCAACGGTGGCATCGGCGGGCGGGGCTGGGTAGAGCCAGCAAAACAATGCAGTGGCTGCGACCATGCCCGCCAACTGAGCCAGGATGAAGCCAGGCGCATCGGCGGGGCGAATGCCGGCGAAGGTGTTGCTTGCTGCGCGGGCCAGCGTCACGGCAGGATTGGCGAACGACGTCGAGGACGTGAACCAGTAAGCGGCAGTGATGTACGCGGCCACGGCAAACGGCGTGACGGCGGGGCGGCTGCGGGAGCAGCCGATAATCACGCCGATCAGGCCGAACGTGGCGATAAATTCGCTCCACCATTGCGCGGGACCAGAGCGTACATGTTCGGACGCGAAGAACAGCGCTTCACCGAACATGCCGTGCGCTGCGGCCACCCCTGCGAATGCACCGGCTAGCTGCACCGCGATGTAAGGCAGGACTTCAGCCGCGGGAACGTTGCGCTGCCAGGCTTCCGACAACGTCACCACGGGATTGAAGTGCGCGCCGGAGATGGTGCCGAACATCAGGATCAGCGCCACGAGTCCTGCGCCGGTCGCAATCGTGTTGGCCAGCAGGGCGATGGCCACATTGCCGCCCGCAAGGCGTTCGGCCATGATGCCGGAACCGACCACCACCGCCAGGAGCATGGCTGTGCCGAGTGCCTCGGCGACCAGGCGCCGGGAGAGCCTCATGGCTGCACCTTTCCGATGCGTTCCAGCTCCGCTTTCATGCGTACCGGATCCTTCTTCAGTTCCTCCAGCGGCAGTGCGAAGAAGGTTTCGATGCGGTGGCGCAGGATGCAGTATGCCTTCATGAACGCGGCGTCGATTTCTTCGCCGGTGCCGGTTGCATGGGCCGGGTCTTCAACGCCCCAGTGGGCGCGCATGACAGGGCCAAGGTAGGCGGGGCAGGTTTCGCCTGCGGCGCTGCCGCAAACGGTGATCACGATGTCTGGGGTGACCGGCAGCTTGTCCCAGGACTTGCTGTGATAGCCCTCGGTTGAGATGCCTTCGCGCTCCAGCAATGCCAGCGACCGTGGGTGGACGTAACCAGCAGGCTTGCTGCCTGCGCTGATTGCATGCCAGCCAGCAGGGGCGAGGTGGTTGAAGGTGGCTTCGCCGAGGATGGAGCGGCAGGAGTTGCCGGTGCAGAGGATCAGGACGTTCATGGTTTGCAGGAGTTGAGATTGTTGGAAGGGGCGCAGCTTTGTCCGCCGCAGCAGTTGTCGGTCAAGAAGGAAAGCACGCCGTTCATGGTGTCGAAGTTGGCGCTGTAGATGATGAAGCGGCCTTCCTGTCGCGGCTCGATCAAGCCCGCATTGGTCAGCTCTTTCAGGTGGAACGACAGCGAGGACGGGGCAATATCCAACTGCTCGCCGATCTTGCTTGCTGCCAGGCCTTGCGGGCCGGTCTGGACCAGTAGCCGGAAGGTGTTGAGCCTGGACTCTTGCGACAGCGCCCCTAAGGCGGCCAATACAGCTTTCGTTTCCATGGTGCGGCTTTCTTTAAAGGGTTGGCCTGATTATGGCACAACGATACGACAGTTCAAAGAATATCGAAATATCTTGACAGCTTGATGACATGGGCGCTAACCTTTGTTCGTAGATTGACGAATCGCTTGATGAATATGCTTAGCTGCTGCACCTCCAACCCCAAAACTGACCTGCCCGAGCTGGATGCCGACGAGGTGGCCATGCTGTGCAAGGCGTTGGCGCATCCTGCTCGCGTACAGTTGTTGCGCTACCTGGCAGCGTACGGGGCTTGCTACTTTGGCAGCCTGGCCGATGTGTTGCCATTGGCGCCCTCGACCATTTCGCAGCATGTCACCATCCTCAAGCAGGCAGGGCTGATTCTTGGTTCCGCCGACGAACAGCGCGTCTGTTATTGCGTCAATCCCGAACGGCTGGAGCAGTTCAAGCAGTTGATCGGCAGCTTGTAAAAAATTTGCCTCTTTATTCGTAATTCGACGAACTTCGAAAGGAACGCATCATGGTGCAATTGAATGATCTCCCCGTCGCTGTGCTGGGAGCTGGCCCCGTCGGTTTGGCTGCCGCTTCGCACCTCTTTCAGCGCGGCCTGCGCCCAATCATCTTTGAGCGTGGCGCTGAAGCAGGCGCCAACCTGAATACCTACCGGCATGTGCGCTTGTTCTCGCCATGGCAATACAACATCGACAAGGCCGCGCGCCAGCTGCTGGAGCGTCATGGTTGGGAGGCGCCTGCCAACGATGGCTTGCCGACCGCAGGCGAGTTGCTGGACTTCTATCTTGCACCGTTGTCGAAATTGCCTGAGTTGGCTGGTGCGCTAAAGCTTGGCCATAAAGTTATCCAGGTAACGCGCAAAGGCTTTGACAAGGTCAAAAGCCGCGGCCGGGAGTTGGCGCCGTTTGTGATCCGCGTGGCGGGGCCAGATGGTGAGGCAGACTACCTGGCGCGGGCAGTCATTGACGCTACTGGCACGTGGTCAAACCCGAATCCGCTCGGCGCCAACGGCATTCCGGCCCTGGGTGAGAAGGAACTGCACGACCGCATCGCTTACGGCATGCCGGATGTGGCGGGCGGGCAGCGATCCGACTACGCAGGCAAACGCACCTTGGTCGTAGGTGCAGGCCACTCTGCAGCCGGCACCTTGCTGGCGCTGGCTGAGCTGGCAGAATCCGTTCCTGGCACATCGATTGTCTGGGCGACGCGCGGCGATCAACTGGCTCGCGTCTTCGGCGGTGGCGAAGCTGATGGACTCCCGGCTCGTGGCCAGCTTGGCCTACGGCTCAAGGCATTGCGCGACTCTGGCAAGCTGGAGCTGCATACCAATTTCCGCATGGTCGCGTTGCAGGAGGGGGCTGGAGCTATCACGGTTGTCGGTGACAAGCCCGATGGCCAGCAGCAGGTGATCAACGAAGTCGATCGTATCGTCGCAGCGACAGGCGCGCGCCCGAACCTGGACCTGACCCGTGAAATGCGTGTTCGGCACGATCCTTGGCTGGAAAGCACGGATGCGCTGGCTCCGCTGATCGACCCGAACGAACATAGCTGTGGCACCGTGCGTCCACACGGGCACCGGGAGCTGGCCCACCCCGAGGCGGGATACTACGCAGTCGGCGCCAAGAGTTATGGCCGTGCGCCGAACTTCCTGATGGCGACGGGTTATGAGCAGGTGCGTTCGGTCGTGGCGAGCCTGGCCGGCGACATGGCTGCTGCCGATGACGTTCAACTGGACCTGCCGGAAACTGGCGTGTGCAACACGCGCCTCGCGTATGAAGGCGAGGCCGAACCAGGCGACGGCTGCTGTGGTGGTCCGGCCATCGATGCCGGCACGGCGTGCTGCGCGCTGGACGAGGCGGAAAAGGCCAAAGGGCAGCCTGGTTGTTCGACGTCCGCCGCTTGCAGCCCACGGCCGAAAGCAGGCGCGTGCTGCGCATAAGCCGGGGAGGTACCGTGATAAAGACTTTGCTCGCACGCTTTTTCCTGCCAATGGCGCTGGCTCTGAATGCCGGAGTGTTCCTGGTGGCCAGGAAAATTGGCGGAAGCCTTGAACTTGCGGTCGTGATCCCGAGCGCTCTGATTCTCGCCGCTGCGGGATTCGCAGAGCGGAGCATGACATACCGCCCTGATTGGAAAACAAGGCAGGGCGACCTGAGTACGGACATCACCAGCGCGGCGCTGCTGTTTGCCGTGGTCGATCCGTTACTGAAGTGGCTGCTGCCGGTACTGGTGCTGGCGCTGGTGGGGGCGCAGGCGGCGGAGATTGGTGCTGCCGTCTTCCCCGCCGATTTGCCCTTCGCCACGCAAGTGCTGGTTGCCACCCTGTTGGCCGAGTTCACGAGTTATTGGTCGCACCGCTTGCATCATCGCCTGCCTGCACTGTGGTGGCTGCATGCCCTGCATCATGGCAGCCAGCGCCTGTATTGGCTTAATAACTTCCGCATCCACCCCTTGAACCATGCCATCAACTACATGCTGGGCTTTGCACCGCTTCTGTTAATCGGCACGCCGCCGGACGTGGTGCTTGGCTACCTTGCGCTGACTTATCCCGTCTTGATGACGCAGCATGCGAACCTGCCGCTACGGAGCGGATGGCTGAACTATGTGTTCAGCACCAACGAAGTCCACCGTTGGCACCATGCTGATAACGCCAGGGACGGCGACCGGAATTTTGGCCGTGCTTTGGTGCTCTGGGATATGGTGTTTGGCACCTACCGCTATCATGCCAAAGGCAATGATCCTGCTGCGGTGGGCCTGTATCGGCCGACCACGTATCCGGCCAGGTCGTCTTTCGCAAAGCAGGTCTGGTCGATGTTCTTGCCTGGCTGCTGCAAGGCTGCGCACTGAAGGAGGTGAGATGCAAATTCGGAAGCCTGTTGCAGTTCTGGCGGTAACGCAGGTAATTTCATGGGGAATGTTGTACTACGCCTTCGGCGTCCTGGCGAGCCGGATCCAGGCCGACCTGGCGCTGACGGCGAGTCAGACTTTTGGTGCATTCTCCTGGAGCGTGCTGGTGGCGGGGCTTGCCGCTACGCCGGTCGGTATTGCGATTGACCGGCATGGCGGTCGCTGGATCATGGTGGCGGGATCCATGGCCGCTGGTTTGGGCTTGTGGTGCCTTGCGGTTGCCGGGTCGTACGCCGCCTATATGGCCGCCTGGACCTTGATTGGCGCTGCAATGTCGCTCACCCTGTACGAGGCAGCCTTTGCAACGCTGAATGGCTCCCTCGCCAATGATGCTGCAAGGGCCATATCGACAGTCACCTTGCTGGGCGGCCTCGCCAGTACGGCATTTTGGCCACTGACCGAGGCCTTGGCGGTGCGTTTGGGCTGGCGAGATACGTTAACGCTCTATGCGCTTGTGCAACTGCTGGTTTGTGCGCCATTGCATTGCCTTCTTGGCGGCGCGCACCAGCATAAAGCGTCCGCATCGCGTCACGCCGGTGCGACGCTGAAGCAAGCCATCCGACAGCCACGATTCTGGCTACTGGCCGCAGCTTTTGCGATTAACGCATTCATCTTTGCTGCGATTTCCGTGCACCTGATCCGCGTCATGCGGGCCTTGGGACATTCGATGGAGCTTGCCTTGATGCTGGCGGCGTTGATAGGACCTATGCAGGTGGCGGGACGGCTTATCGAACGCACCTGGGGCAGCGGAAGGCCGCCGACGATCGTGGGGATCTATACGTTCGCAGCATTGCCGGTGGCGCTGTCCGCGATTGCTGCATTTGGAAGCCAGGCATGGGGTGTTGCTGCTTTCTGCCTGCTGTATGGACTCAGCAATGGGGTGCTTACCATTCTGCGCGGGACGCTGCCGGCAGCGATGTTCGGCCGTCTGCATTACGGGGCGATATCCGGCGCGCTTGCGGCGCCGGCGCTGCTGGCGAAGGCCAGTGGGCCGCTAGTGCTGGCAATGTCGTTTGACGTGATCGGCCCTCGTCAAGTACTGATTCTCCTGCTCGCGATGTCGCTCATTTCCTTCGCGGTGTTCACGCAGGCCATCCGGAAACGCGTCCGCCATTCAGTGGCAGCGGTGTAGCGCCAGGAGCGTGACGGCCAATCAGCAAACGTCGCCGGTAACGCGGCGTTCCACCAGCACGACATCGCGCCAGACGCCGTGTAACTGCCCCATCCTTTCCCTTCGGCCGACCTGGCGGAACCCGACGCTTGCATGCACAGCCAGGCTCGCGACATTCTCCGGAAATATGCCGGCTTGCAAAGTCCAGAAACCGTATTGTTCCGAGGCCGATACCAATTCCCGCATCAGGGCCTTGCCAACCCCTTGTCCGTGGGCAGAGGGCGTTACGTAGACACTGACTTCAGCTACGCCGCGGTAGACCGGGCGAGCCGATATCGCCGCCAGGACTGCCCAGCCGACGATGGAATCGCCTTGCACGGCAACCAGGCGGCAGGCCTGCAAATGGTTGGCGTCCCATTGTTCCCAGTCTGGTGCTTCGGTCTGAAAGGTCGAATTTCCGCTGGCAATACCTTCGAGATAGATGCTGCGGACCGCAGGCCAATCCTCCGGACGCATGGGGCGTAACGTTATTTCTGGCATTTGACCCTCGATCTTTCATCAGGTGCGCTCAGCGCGGCGTGCAAGGTTTGCAAAGCATTGCGCAGCGCGGCCCTTTGTGCAGGTGGAACATCCGCTAGCAAGCCTTCTACATGTTGATTCAGTTGGAGATTCAAGGAAGCAGCGCGAGCTTTGCCTTTGGCTGTGAGCGACAGCATGACACTGCGTCTATCGCGCTGGCTCGGTTCCTTCGACAGGCATCCTTCCATGCAAAGGCCGTCCACAGCTCGGCTGATCCATGCTTTGTCCAGGCCGAGGCGATTGACCAATGCTTGTTGTGGCAGGGGCGTTTCGCGCAGCAATTCGTTGAGTATGTGGCAGCGTACCGTCTGTCCACCGTCCATGCACCCTGCGTTTTCTCTTTGGTCGCGAACGAATAGGCGCACGACGTCGCGGAAAAGCTGAGCAGTGTTTTCGTTGGTACTCATGGCGGATTGGTTGTGTTAGTCAACCAATTTTAGTTTTTGCACCAACTGGTAGTCAAGAACAACTAAATTCCCGGCGCCGGTGCTGGTCACAGGATCATCCGACAGGTATCTTGACTCGCCATTTGCCTTTGCCCCAGGTGGTCTGGACGGCCTGGCGGCAGATCACATCGACACTGTTCCTGGCGCCGTCCCGCCATTCGACGGCGAGGGGGACCGCGCATTTGGGCACCTGGGTCTCATTTGCCGGGTATCCGGCCTTGCGGTTAGATTTGCGCCGCGCGTTTTCGCGGCGTACGAATGTGCTCGCCGCTTTGTGGATATGGTAGTTCAGCTGCTCGCTCTCGCTGTAGATGTCGACCGCGGCCTTCCAGGTGCGCTTGTAGGCCGATGGATCGGTGCGGTCGCAACTCACCGTCACGCTTTTCCGGGCTTCGTATATGGCCCAGGTCGCGCCCAGGGGAACGAGGCAGGGTTCAAACATCATCCTGATATCGGGGCCGAGTGGCCGCCAGTCGGTCTTGTCGCGGATGTTCTGCTGGTCCAGGAATCGCTTTGCGGCCGCCTGGATCGCGCACAGTTCGCGCTCCGGGCCGCCGTTTTCGGGGCGATAGTAGGGCGGCTCGCAAACTACTCCACCTGCCCAGGAGGGAAGGGCCATGAGCAGCACGGCGCCCCCAATCGCTGATCTTAACAGTCCTGGCAAACCTCCTCCTTTGTCGTCGTCCTGCCGCCCGGCGAGAGTTTGGGTATTATTATCAATCCGACCCGCTACCACCAACACTTTTGAGCCTCGACATGACCTCTGCTCCGCAATTCGACTCCAGCCTGCCCCTCGACATGATCATCTTTGGCGGGGTGGGCGACCTCGCCATGCGCAAGCTGCTTCCGGCGCTGTATATGGCGCACCTGCATGGCAACCTGCCGCCCGGGACCCACATCATTTCCACCGGCCGCCAGGACTACGACCGCGCGGCCTACCTGGCCTTCGTCGAGGACCATTCGCGTCCCTTCATCAGCGGGGAGAATTTCACGGACGAGGCCTGGCGCAGTTTCCTGCAGTTGCTGGAGTTTGTGCGGGTCGACGTGGAAAAAGACGGCATGGCGCCGCTGGCCAAGGTCTCGCGTCCTGGTGCAGAACGGGTTTTCTACCTGGCCACGGCGCCGTCGCTGTTTACCACCATCTGCGACAAGCTGGCCGAAGCCGGCCTGGTTGACCGCAACGCGCGCGTGGTGCTCGAAAAGCCGCTTGGCCGCGACCTGGCGTCAGCGGTAGAGATCAACGAAGCGGTCGGCAAGCATTTCGAGGAATCGCAGATTTACCGCATCGACCACTACCTGGGCAAGGAAACCGTGCAGAACCTGATGGTGCTGCGCTTTGGGAATTCGATCCTGGAGCCGCTGTGGCGTGCGCCGAATATCACCAGTGTGCAGATCACGGTTGCCGAAGAAGTCGGCGTGGGCAGCCGCGCTGGCTTCTACGACAGCGCCGGCGCCATGCGCGACATGGTGCAGAACCACTTGCTGCAGCTGCTGTGCATCGTTGCGATGGAACCGCCTGCCTCGCTGGCGCCGGATGCGGTGCGCGACGAGAAGCTCAAGGTCCTGCGCTCGCTGCGCCGCTTCAGCCTTGCCTCGATCGCACGCGACACCGTCCGGGGCCAGTACGTGCGCGGCGTGAGCGGCAACCAGGAAGTGCCGGGCTACCTGGAGGAGCGCAACGTGCCGGAGGGCAGCAGCACTGAAACCTTCGTGGCGATGCGCGCTTACGTCGATACCTGGCGCTGGTCCAAGGTACCGTTCTACCTGCGTACCGGCAAGCGCATGGCGCGCCGCTCGTCCAAGATCGTGATCGAATTCGCCAACCCGCCGTTCCCGCTGTTCCCTGAGACGCCGGGCGGGGTAGCCAACCGGCTGGTGATCGAACTGCAGCCGGAAGAAGCGATCAAGCTGCAGCTCATGGCAAAGCAGCCCGGCAGCGGCATGCAGATGCAGCAGGTGGCGCTGAACCTGGACCTGCAATCCGCATTCTCGCAGCGCAGGGCCGAAGCTTACGAGCGCCTGCTGATCGACGTGGTGCGCGGCCGCCTGACCCACTTCATGCGCCGCGACGAACTGGAAGCTGCATGGGAATGGGCCGATCCGATCATCAACGGCTGGAACGCCCTGGCCGAGAAGCCGAATCCTTATGCTGCCGGCACCTGGGGCCCGTCCGAATCGTTCGCGCTGCTGGCGCGCGATGGCTTCAGCTGGGTAGAGTAGGCCGCGCGAGGCGGTCTTTTACCGCCGCGGCATAACGTTCGCTGACCGGCAGTTGCGCACCGCCGGCCAGCGTCAGTTCGTGGCTTCCTTCCTGGAGCTGGCGAACGGCCAGCATTTCGCTGCTGCGCACCAGGATGCGGCGGTGAATACGAAGGAATTGCGCCGGGTCCAGGTAGCGCTCCAGCTCCGTCAAGGTGCTGCGGTGCAGGAAGGTACGCTGCGGCAGGTGCAGTTCCACATAATTTCCCGCGGATTCGATCCACAGCACTTCCGACAGGTTGACCCGGTCTATCCTGCCGACCGAGCGCACAGCCAGTTCGGTCCAGTAGCCGGGGCGGGGATCGACGAAGCCGCGCAGGGCTTGCGTGTATGCGGCGCGCTGGTCGAGCAGCTTGGCGGCGCGTTCGAGGGCCTGCTGCAGCCGGCGTTCATCCACTGGCTTGACGATGTAGTCGAGCGCGTGGACGTCGAATGCTTCCAGGGCGTGACCCCGGTGTGCCGTCACGAACACGATCAAGGGCGGCAGTTCGCGCCGGCTCAGTTCAAGCGCAAAGTCGAGTCCCGACTCCACCGGCATTTGCACGTCGAGCAGCACGATATCCGCACCGCCGGTTTCCAGGAACGCGCGTGCGGCCGAGGCGCTGGCGCATTCCGCCACGATCTCCCATCCCGGCAATGCCTCCAGGGCAAAGCGGAGGTTGGTGCGGGCGTGCGCCTCATCGTCCACGATCAGCGCTTTCACGGCTGCGACCTCCAGGGAAGGGAAAGCTCCGCGAGGAAGCGGCCGCCGGCGCGCGACGTCGCCAGGGTGGCTGCATCGCCGTAGGCCAGCTGGAGGCGCGCGCGAATGCCGCGCAGGCCAATGCCCAGGCCTGCCGAAGGTGCAGCGTGCATGCGGTCCGGATTCGATACTTGTACCGTGAGCCGGTCACCATGCCGTGTGAACGCCATGTCGATATCGCTGTCGCCTTCATGGCATTCAAGATCGTGGCGCAAGGCATTTTCGACCAGCGGCTGCAGCAGCATTGGAGGGCAATCGATGCCGTCGTCCAGCAAATGCGCGCCCGCAATGCGTACCTTCAGGCGCTCGCCGAAACGCAGGCGCTGCAAGTCCAGGTAGCTGCGGACAAATTCCAGCTCCTTGCCGGCTTCCACCCAATCGCTTTCGCTGCTCGTCAAGGCATATTCCAGCAGGTCGCCCAGCCGGGACAGGCCGTCCAGTGCGAGCGCCTTGTCGTCCATGCGCACCAGGGCGCCGATCGCGCTCAAGGTGTTGAAGATGAAGTGCGGTTCAAGCTGGCCGCGCACGGCGGCCAAGCGCTGGCGTTCAAGCGAAAGCAGGGCCTGGGCCAGTTGCCGGTCTTGCTGCCGGCGCTGGCGCCACAGCAGTAGCGCCACCACGACGCCAAAAGCCATCGTCAGCAGCACGTACTCGATAAACCACTCGAGTTTGTCCATCGTGGCCACGTAGGTCCAGGCGTTTCCAAAGGTCGGGTCGATGTCGAATTTGACGCAGCGGCGGAATGCCAGACCAAGCATTGCAGTGGGCCAGCCTACTGCGAGATAGGCAAGGTAGCCAAGGCCGACGCGGCGCATGCTGGTGAGCCATTCCGGATGGCGACGGTAGACCATGTACAGCATATAGCTTTGCAACATCATCGCCGAGTAGCCAACCCACCAGCCGGCGGTCATCTGCCAGTAGCTGCGGGTGTCGCCGCTTTCGATACGGTCGCCGTATGTGGTGATGCCGGCCAGCGCGCAGACCAGCGTCCACAGCGCGAAGTTGGCCAGCAAGGCGCGCAGCCAGGATGGCATTGAATGTAGTCGGTCCATGGCGCGGCAGTATAGCAGCCGCCCTTGGGCATTCGTCCCGGCGGGCCGGGTGTTCGTCACACTCCGTATCGGCTTTCCCGAGGTTTCGCCAACAATGCGCATCGTTCTTTTACAACCGGGTCTTTACGATGCGAATATTGCTTTACTTGCTCCTGTTTCCCCTTTGCGCCAGTGCCGAAAGCGACGTGGTGAGTGTCGAGGTCAAAGCGGCCAGCACCTTGCAGCAACGCCGCGATGATGGCGCGGGCCGGGTTATCGTTTCACGCGATGAGCTGTTACGCTATGGCGATCCCACCTTGTCCGAGGCCCTGCGTCGCCAGCCCGGAGTTACGGTAAGCGGGGGGCAGGTGCAGTTGCGGGGGCTGGGCGGCGGGCGTACGCAATTCTTGCTGAATGGCGAACCGGCGCCGCCCGGATTCTCGCCGGAGAACCTGGCGCCGGAGCTCGTCGAACGTATCGAGATCCTGCGCAGTGCAACTGCCGACAGCAGCACCCAAGGCATCGCCGGCAGCATCAATATTGTTTTGCGCCGAAGCACTGGGCGGGCCCGGTCGCTGGCCTCACTGGCCGGCAAGGACGCTGGCGCCGGCTGGTCTCCGGAAGCGTCGTTCGACCTGTCGCGTCCCGGCGAGGTTTATTCCGGCAACGTGGCGATACAGGCCACACGCGGAAAGAGCGCACAGGCAAGCAGCATTTTCGAGAGCACCTTGTCGGCCCGGCGCCAGACTGCCGAAGCGAACTTCTTGGCCACGGAGCGCATAGGCCTGGCGCCGCGCCTTAATTGGAAATTCGACGGCGGAACGAAGGTAGCCTGGCAAGGCCTGCTGGACCATGTCCGCAATCGCAACCGTGGCAGCAGCGGGGAAACTGCGCTGCTCGGCGCATCGAGCGATTTCCCGGTGAGCGCATACAGGGCCGATGCCCGCACCGGCATCGCGCGCAGCGATATCGAGGCCAGTCATCGTCTTGGGGACGCAAACCGCATCGATTGGAAGGCTGGCCTGGCGCATAACCGGCGCAACAGCGACTATCTTTTCACCGGAAGTGACGCGTCAGGCGATGCGGCCTGGCTGCGCCGCGTGATTTCCAGCGCGTCGGACGATAGCGCCAGCAGCAGCGGAAAATGGCGTCTGGGAGGCAGCAGCGGACATGTACTGGCGGCAGGGTGGGATGGTTCGGTGGCGCGGCGTTCGGAATGGCGGCGACAGGAGGACGCCAGTGCGGCAGGCGAGCCGCTTGGCGAGCTTGACCAGCGTTACATCGCCCGCGTGCGGCGCTTTGCCGTGTACGCCCAGGATGAATGGACGGTATCGCCCGGATTTGAGGCATATATCGGCCTGCGCTGGGAAGGGCTGCGCACGATGACCAATGGACGCGACCTGGCGGACGTGCGCAAGAGCACCGCCGTCTGGAGTCCGGTGGCGCATTTGCTCTGGCGCTTGCCCGGTTCGCGCGACCAGCTGCGGCTTGGCCTTGCGCGCAGCTACAAGGCGCCCAATACGCGCGACCTGGTGCCGCGCCGTTTCACCGTCAACAATGGCAACGGCCCCGCCAATCCCGATGTGCAGGGCAACCCGGCCTTACGCCCGGAGCTGGCATGGGGAATCGATGCCGCTTACGAACGCTATTTCGGCCAGGACAGCATGGCCAGCGTGGCTGCATATCATCGGCGCATCGCCAATGTCATAGAGTCGGTTCTTTTCGAAGACAAGGGAAAATGGGTGGCGACACCAGGCAATATCGGCGGGGCCGTGGCCCACGGCCTGGAGTTTGACGGGCGCCTGGCTTTGGCGGCGGGGACGACGGCGCGAATAGGCGTCGCGCGCAATTGGTCAAAGGTGGATTCGGTGGCGTCGCCCGGCAACCGGCTTGGCGAACAAGTGCCGCTTACCGTCAACGCGGGTGTCGATATTCGCTTCGGAGCGGGAAAGACGGCGGGCTTCAACTGGAACCTGCAAAAGGGCGGCCTGTCGCATCTATCGGCCTCGCAGTGGAGCGGGCGAGGCACAGAGCGCCGGCTGGACTTGAACGCCGCCTGGCAATTGCGTCCGGGGCTGACCTTGCGCGCCACGGCTGGCAATGCATTGAAGCCCGATACCCGCAATACGCAAATTTTCGAGGACGGCCGCCACGATTCCTTGCGAAGCGTGACAAGCAGTGGGCAGCGCACGTTCAAGCTCGCTGCGGAAGTCGCGCTATGACGCTACAATTGCGGCCGTCTAAACAAGTGGAGTAGGGAAATTAAGAAGCTTGCACTGATCTTTGCACTGATTTGCACTCATTCATACGCAGACACGGTCATCGGCGTTTCCGATGGGGACACGCTGACTGTGCTGAGCAAGGGCCGTCCGGTCAAGGTTCGCCTGGCGAATATCGATGCGCCGGAAAAGAAACAGTCTTTCGGCGCGCGTTCGAAGCAGTCGCTGTCGGACCTTTGCTTTGGCCGCGACGCGACGCTCGACTCGGGGAAACAGGATCGTTACGGACGCACCGTGGCCGTCGTCCATTGCGGCGACGTCAACGCCAACGTGGCGCAGGTGCGCAAAGGCATGGCCTGGGTCTACCCCCAGTACAACCATGATCCTTCGCTGCCGGCAATCCAGGCTGCAGCGCGCAGCTCCCGGGTCGGTTTATGGGCGGAACGCGAGCCGCTCGAACCCTGGTTGTTCCGCAAGGAGCGCAAGGCGCGCAGCAGCTACCTGAACTAGTGGACTGTGCCCTGCGCGCCGCCCTGCAGCCGCCGTCAATCTGTTTTACTATTATCCGCCTGACGACACCCAACTCAAGAGGACCAAGATGGCGGAATTCAAATTGCACTGCTTTGCTGCTTCCGGCAACTCGTACAAGGCAGCCCTTTTCCTGGCGCTGGCCAACGCGGACTGGGAGCCTGTGGTAGTGGACTATTTCGGCGGCGAGACGCGCACGGAAGGCTGGCGTGACAATCTCAATGAAATGGGAGAGATTCCGGTGCTCGAGCACAAGGGGCTGAAGATCAGCCAGTCCGGCGTGATCCTCGACTACCTGGCCGAGGTGACCGGCAAATTCGGTCCTCGCACCGATGAAGAGAAGCGCGATATCTGGCGCTGGATCCTGTTCGACAACCACAAGTTCACCAGCTATTACGCGACCTTGCGCTTCATGTACGGCCTGCAGAAGACCGGCGACACGCCCGTCACCCAGTTCCTGCGAGATCGTGCGATCGGCGCTTATCGCATCGTCGACAAGCACCTGGCCGCCAACAAGTTCCTGGTTGGCGACCGCCTGACCATCGCGGACCTGTCGCTGATTGGCTATGTCTACATGCCGGAGGAAACCGGGATCGACCTGGCTGAATTCCCGCACATCGAAGCGTGGAAACGGCGCATCAGCGACTTGCCTGGCTGGCGCCACCCGCACGAGCTGATGCCTGGCAAGAAGGCTTTCTAAGCCCAGGCGGTTTATTGCCCACTACAGCAGGAAGGAATGAACTTTTTCGCGGCATGCCGGTATTAACCTGCATTGTGATTATTTGAGGATCCCGACATGCCACAACATTCCCGCCTGCTCATTCTCGGTTCCGGTCCTGCCGGTTACACCGCCGCTGTCTACGCTGCCCGCGCCAATCTGCAGCCAACCCTGATTACTGGCCTCGAGCAGGGCGGCCAGTTGATGACCACGACCGACGTGGAAAACTGGCCGGCCGACCCGCTGGGCGTGCAGGGGCCGGATTTGATGCATCGCTTCCGCGACCATGCCGAGCGCTTCGGCACCCGCTTCATTTTCGACCATATCCACACCACCCACCTTGATGAGCGACCGATCCGGCTGGTCGGCGATGCCGGTGAGTACACTTGCGATGCCTTGATCATCGCCACCGGCGCCTCGGCCCAGTACCTGGGGCTCCCCTCGGAGCAGGCATTCATGGGACGCGGTGTGTCGGCCTGCGCCACTTGCGACGGTTTCTTTTACCGTGGCCGCGAAGTGCTGGTAGTGGGCGGCGGCAATACCGCGGTGGAGGAGGCGCTTTATCTGTCGAATATTGTGGCGCGCGTGACCCTGGTCCACCGGCGCAGCCGGTTCCGCGCAGAACCAATCCTGGTCGACCGCTTGATGTCGAAGGTTGCCGAGGGAAAGGTTGTCCTGAAACTCGACACGACGCTGCACGAAGTCCGGGGCGACGATGCCGGAGTAAGCGGCGCGGTACTGCGCGACGCCAGCGGTGAACTGGAAGCGCTGGCGGTGCACGGCGTCTTCATCGCCATCGGGCACAAGCCCAATACCGGCATCTTCGAAGGCCAGCTGGCGATGCGGGACGGCTACATCAGGACGAAGTCCGGCCTCGACGGCATGGCAACCCTGACCTCGATCGACGGCGTGTTTGCGGCGGGAGATGTGCAGGATCACATCTACAGGCAAGCAATTACGAGCGCGGGGACAGGCTGCATGGCGGCACTGGATGCACAGCGCTACCTGGAGCAGCTTTCCAGATAGGCCGGGCAGGGCGTCAGGGTTCTTCGGCCAGGAAGGCTTGCATCGCCCTGGTCGGCCTGCCGTCGTCGCCCCAGGCGCTGAGCGGGTATTTGCTCCAGCTGCGCGCGCCCAATGGTTCCCAGTAGATCACGCCCAGGCCCTTCTGGTTGGGCACCGCCTTGACCTTGCGCTGCACGGCGACCAGCATCTCATACGTGTTTTGCGGGCGTTTGTCTTCGCCGCCCACCTCCACGATCATGACTTCCTTGCCGTAGCGCGCGGCCATGTCGTTCATATTGCGGGCAAGGGCGTCGATCGACTTTTTGTAATCCGGCTTGCCGGGCAACCAGTAGGGGTAGTACGACATGCCGATCACGTCGTAGCGTGCGCCGTTGGCCCTTGCATTGTCGAACCAGGTCCTGAAACGCTTGCTGTCATTGCCGCGGTCCAGGTGCAGGATCACCTTGGATGCCGGGCTGACGGCCTTGATGGCATCGTAGCCCTTGTTGATCAGTTGCGCCAGTTGCGGCCAGTTCCTGGTGCTGCCTTCGGGATAAATCATCCCTCCCGGCGTTTCATTCCCCACCTGCACCCATTCCGGCGCAACGCCAGCCGCCTGCAGGGCGGACATGACGTCATAGGTATAGCTGTAGACGTCTTCCAGCAGGCGCGGGAAGTCGTGGCCTGCCCAGGCAGCGGGCTTGTTCTGCTTCGACGGATCGGCCCAGCTATCGCTGTAATGGAAGTTGATCATCACCCGCATGCCCATCTTCTGCGCGCGAACGGCCATGGCCACGGTTTCGTCCTTGCTGTTGTGGCCATTCGTCCTGTCGTCAGAAGGATTGACCCAGGTGCGCAGTCGCACCGTATTGATGCCGTGGTCCTTGAGGATTTGCAAGGCGTCTTCCTGCTTGCCCTGTTCGTCATGGAACTTGTAGCCGGTGGCTTCCATTTGCTGGAGCCAGCCGATGTCGGCTCCCTTGGCAAATTCCCCGGCTCCGGCAGGCGTCGCGATTGCAAGGAGCAAGGCAAGCAGCGCACCAATCTTCTTCATCATCCTCTTTCGCTAATTTTGGTGGCACAATGCTAGACCAAGGACATGCTTCGCAGGTATGACGAAACTGGTGCGGGCCATGCAGGATTGATATGAGACTTTGATCGAGGTTTCAAGATGAAGACATCCCATCAGTTGAGCGAACTCCTCGAACAGCGCTTTCTCAAGAACATGGAGCGCCACCAGGAACTGGCATGGAGCGCAGTGCAGGCACGCCTGGATGCGCATCCAGGCAAGCTTCGCGTACTCGAGGAAATGGAACGTACCGGCGGCGAGCCCGATGTCGTGGGCATGGACGCCGCGACGGGTGAAATCGTGTTCTGCGACTGTTCGCCGGAAAGCCCGACAGGGCGGCGCAGCCTGTGTTTCGACCAGGCCGCACTGGATGGCCGCAAGGAAAACAAGCCTTCCGGCAGCGCGCTGGAAGCGGCAAAGGCGACCGGCATCACGCTGCTGACCGAGGCCGAGTACCGCCACCTGCAAACGCTGGGTGAATTCGACCGCAAGAGTTCAAGCTGGGTGCAGACGCCAGCCGACATCCGCAAGCAGGGCGGCGCCCTGTTCTGCGACCGGCGCTACGGCCACGTCTTCCTGTACCACAATGGCGCCGAGTCGTATTACGCGGCGCGCGGCTTCCGCGGCATCCTGAGGGTTTAAGGCGGCAGGTAGCGTTCCAGCGTTTGCATCATCTCGTCGATATCGAGGGGCTTGGGAATGAAGTCGTCCATTCCCGCCGCCAGGCAATCGGCGCGTTCGGATTCCATGACGCCTGCCGTCATCGCCACGATAGGCAGCTTCAGGCCCAGTTTCTGGCGGATGATGCGGGTCGCCGTGTAACCGTCCATGACCGGCATCTGCACATCCATCAGGACCAGGCGGTAGGCCTCGGGCGAGGCGCGCAGGATGCGCACCGCTTCCTCGCCGTTGCCGGCGACATCGATGGTAGCGCCGGCGCGCTCCAGGATGCCGACTGCGACAAGCTGGTTCATCGCGTTGTCCTCCACCAGCAGCAGGCGGCCGCTGATGCGCAAGGCCGGCGCTGCATCCGCCTGCACCTCATGCAGGTCGGCCTTGTCCAGCACCTCGTGCACGGTATCGTACAGGGCGGACGCGGTAATCGGCTTGGTGAGCAGGCCTTCTCGATCGGCATCGTCTTCGAGCATTTTGCTGCGCTCGTAGGCGCTCACCATGAGTATCACGGGAACTGCCGGCCCTTGCGCATGGCGCAGCGATTCGATATAACGCTGGTCTTCGCCGGGCACGCTCCAATCGGCGAGTATCACGTCATAAGGCAAGTCGCGCTGGGCGGCGAGGGCGAGCATCTTCTCCACCTCTGCCCCGGAGGAGGCAACGTCGACGCCCCAGCCCCAGGCTTGCAGCGTCTTGGACAGGTAGACGCGGCTGGTGAAGTGGTCGTCCAGCACCAGCACGCGCAGCGGCCGTGCGCCCGCGCCGCTTGGCGCCTGCTGCTGGCCGGCTGGCACGGCGCCGAAGGGCAGGGTGACGGTGAAGGTGCTGCCTTCGCCCGGCCGGCTTTCAAGCGCGATGCTGCCGCCTTGCAGTTCGACCAGGCGCTGGCAGATCACCAGCCCAAGCCCGGTGCCGCCGAATTTGCGGGTGACGGATTCGTCGGCCTGGGCAAAGGGCGCAAACAGGTTGGCCTTTTGTTCCGCCGAGATGCCGATACCGGTATCGCACACGATAAAGCGCATGACGGAGCGCTGTTCGTCGCACTCCGCGCATTCGACCTTCAGGCTGACTTCACCCCTTGCCGTGAACTTGATGGCATTGCTGGTGAGGTTGACCAGCACCTGTTGCAGGCGCAGGGGATCGCCGAGCAGCATGCGCGGAACGTCCGGCTCGACGCCGATGGCCAGTTCCAGCTCCTTCTCGCCGGCGTTCACGCTCATGATGGTGGATACCGCGTGCAGTACCGCGTCAAGTTCGAAGCGGGTCGTATTGAGCTGGACCTTGCCGGCTTCGATCTTGGAGAAGTCGAGGATGTCGTTCAGCAGTGCCAGCAGGGATTGCCCCGAAGTGCGCAGCATCGTCAGGTAGCGCCGCTGCTCCAGCGACAACGGGGTGGTGGTCATCAGATGCGCCATCCCCAGCACGGCATTCATCGGCGTGCGCAATTCGTGGCTCATGTTGGCGAGGAAGGAACTCTTGGCTGCATTGGCTGCCTGCGCTTCCTTGACCGCCTCGCGCAAGGCTTCCTGTGACTTCTTCAATTCCGTCACGTCGCGCAGGACGCCGACGAAACGGTATTTGCCCTCGTCGCGGATGGCGCTGATGGTCAGTTCAATGGTGAACTGGGTGCCGTCCTTGCGCAATGCGGGCAGTTCGACGGCGCCTTTGCCGATCACGTGCGGCTCGCCGCCCGAGAGGAATCGCCGCATGCCATGCTGGTGCGCGGCGCGTATCGACTCCGGCATCAGCATCTGGATGCCGGCGCCGACGGCTTCTTGCGCTGAGTAGCCGAAGATTTCGCTGGCAGCGCGGTTGAAGGTTTCGATCCGGCCTTGCTCGTCGATGGTGACAATGCCTTCCCCGACGCTGTCGACAACAGTGCTGATGCGCACGTTGGCGTCCTCGAGCTGGTCGGTGCGTTCGTGGATCAGGCTTTCAAGCTGCCGGATCTTGCCGCTGATGAACCAGGCCAGGCCGAAGCCTGCCAGCAGAAGCGCCAGCACGATCCAGGTAAGCCAGGTGACGGAGGCCAGCAGCTCCTGCAAGATGGTGGCGCGCGGCACGCCGACCGCGACGGCCCAGCCGCTGCGGCTGGAGCGGGTGAAAATCGTGTACACCGGGATGCCTTCCAGCGTCGTGGACTCGAACACGGCTTCATCGGTCTCGCCCAGCCGCTTGACCAGGGCGTCCGAGCCGGGCTTGCCGACAAAGCGCTCCGGTTCGTGGGTGCGTGCAATGATCACGCCTTTACGGTCGAAAATGGCAAGCACCCGATCCCTGGGCAGGGTTCCGGAAGCGAGGACGCGCCCCAGGTTGCCGGGCTGGTAGCCAACCGAAAGGCAATAGACGACCTGGCCGCCCCGTATGACCGGCACGTGGACCGCGACCAGGGGCTTGCCGGTAACGCCGCCAATAAAGACGTCCGACACCACGACTTGCCCCGTTTCGAACACGCGCTGGATACGTTCGCGGCTGCCGGGGTCGGGAATCTGCTGGCCGAAGGGGAGCAGCGTGTTGAGGAGCTGGACCGAGTCGCGCGTGCTGAGCACGATGTTCGAACCGGGAAAGCCGGCATTGACGATATTGACCGCTTTGCGGTGAAAGCTGGCCAGGTCGCCCTGGTCGAGTTCCGCCGACATGGCCAGCGCCCTGGCCGCAGTGATGCCGAGGTCGAGATCGCGGTCGACCGCCTGCATCATCGAGCGCACGACGAACAGGGAATCGCGCTCGACCTGGGCCCGTTCGCGGGTATAGAAGTGCTGGATCAGCAGGCCGAAGCCCAGGGCCGCGGGGAGGGCGCATGCCAGCACGAGTGCAAACAGCATGCGGCGAATGGTGGGCCTTCTTGGTTGCCGAATTTGAGCCAAGTTGCTTCTTCCTTCGGATGGGCAAGTTGTAAGCTGGTCATGGCATTGTACAGTTGTAGGCCTCGACTGGGCGCTGGATTCCCACTGTGCGCATCGCCCGCTCGGCAACGTCGGCAATACTGGGATGGGCATCGCCCCAGCGGTCGAAGGGTGTGCGCAAAATGGCAATGATCTCGGGATCGGCTACCCCTGCCATGGCAAGATAGGCCCAGGCATAGACGCCGCCGTAGACGAAATCAATGCAGTGGGCATTCAGGATAATGGAAGATGTGGGCGTGCGCATGCAGTTTCATGGTGAAGCTAGCGCACAAGAGTGGGGTGCAGCGGATATCGGGGCGGCGGCGGGCGGGTTCGGGCATGCCGGAGCGTAGTGCTGCACTGTAGCACGCGGCAAGGCTTCACTTCAAGTTTTGCCGCCTCATCGTGAATGACAGTAACCGTGTAGTGAAGCCATCAACGGAAGCGGTGTTCCCGGCTTCCGATTGCTCGGGACGAGTTCATTAGCATGCCCCGGCCAGCCAGGAAGGTCTGTGCGCTTCAGGGCGCCTCGGGCGGCGGCAGGAAAAAGCTGCGCGGCGCCTGGCGGAAGCGCTGCCATACCAGGCCGGCCAGGGCCCGGCCGCGGCCAAAACTGACGCGGCGCGAACGCAACGCAACCATCAGGGCCAGCGAGAAGCTGACCGCCAGGTTGGTCAGCGCGATCAGCACAATGCCTGACAGCGACAGCAGCCATTGCTCGGTGCTGAGCTGGTAGTCCAGCCCAACCAGTGCGAAAGCGAAATTGGCGCTCGAGAAGGTCACATGGCGGATGTCGATCGGCAGGCCCAGGACGTATCCGATGGTGCCGATTGTGCCGAGCATGATGCCGAAGAAGAAATTACCTGCAAGTGCGCCAAGGTTGCGGCCGATGTAATCGGTGACGCGCCCCAGCCGCTTTTCGCCCAGCAGCCAGCGCAACCAGTGCAGCTGCCGCAGGCGCGCGGCGATGTCGTTATAAGCCGCCTTGTTGTCGTAGTAGCCCGAGATCAGGCCGGCCAGGAACAGGCACACGCCGGCGATTGCCGCATGCGGCAAGGCCAGGCTATGCAGCGGGTCGATATCGTGCAGCAGGTGCTGGGCCTTTTCCGCGCCGGCCAGGTGCTGGCCGAACGCCGCCTGCCACCCCACGGCGATGGCGAAGGCGGTGGGCATGGCAAGCGCCACATTGCCGACGATTGCCACGAATTGCGAGCGCAGCACCCTGACCACCAGCTCGGCCAGTTCATCGAGCTTCTTCTGGCCTTCGTCGATTGCCGCGGCGATGCGCGCCGCCGTCATTGCCGGCTGCTTGGTGGCCACCGTGAAGTGCAGCACGTGGATCAGCATGAAACCGAGCGAGTAGTTCAGGCTATACAGCGCGGCGTAGCCGATCGGGGCAAGCAGCAGGCGGGCCATCAATATCTTGAGCGTCGCCATGAAGCCGACGATGAATCCCGCGCCGGCGGCGGAGCGCATCATGGACAGCCATTCGGCGCGCGTGCTGGCGACATAATGTTCGCCCGAACGTCCGGCGTGCTCCGTCACCTGCAAGGCCAGCAACTCGGTATTGGTCTGGAACAGGTCGGTCAGGCTCAGTTTTCGATTGTCGGCTTCCACCAGTTGCTGGAACAGGCCGAGCGCGCTGGGCAGGGATTCCTGCAAGGAGGGCGCTTCCAGCAGGTCCAGCAGGGTGCGCAGGCGGCCGATGCTTTGCGTCAGGCGCAGGAACAGGCGGGTCAGGCTGACCGACACCCCTTGCACCGATGCCGCCTTGCGCGAACGGCCGATGATTTCTTCGCACTGGCTGAGAAGCACGTCGAGGTGGCGGGCATCCGGCACTGCGGCCCGGGTGTCGACCAAGCGCGCGCGCCAGGCTTCGGTCAGCTGCACCACTTCGGCATTCTGGCGCAGGAAGGGCGATTCGAAGCGTTCGATGTCCGGATGGACGCGCACCAGTTCAGGCTCCAGGCCGATGGCGCTGATGCGGTAGGAGAGCACCTGGATGGCTTCCAGCAGTTCACCCAGCGCCTGTCCCTGCAGCCAGCCATGCTGCGGCAACTGGAGCGTACTGAGCAAGTCCAGCCAGACCGTGGGTTCCACGCCGTTGACCCACTTGTAGTCATCCTGGCGATTGAAGATCTGGCCGAAGACGTCTTTCAGGTAGGCGTCGTTGACGGTCGGCGGCAGCCATTTGTGATTCAGGCGGCGCCATAGCTCGCCGAAGAAGCCCTGGTTCTGCAACACGCCGGTATCGGTGAGCAGGTGCACCAGCTTGCGCTGTCCGATTACTTCGGCCAGGTATTCGCACAGGGCTTGCGCCCACTCTGGCCGCGTGGCAAGCAGGTGCGCCAGGGCGCGCAGGCGGTTGGTGGCCTGTTGCAGGTCATTTGCATGGCGGGGACGTACGGTGCCGGCCAGTTCCTGCAGCAGGGAGGTATCGCGCGACGGGGCCGTGGCCTGGATGCGCGCCAGTATGCTGTCCATCATCATTCGCGACAGCATACTGGCGATCGCGCTGCTTGTCCAATCAGGCGCTTAGGGTAGCCTTAAGGACCTTGCCGCCGATCCTGACGTTTTCGAGCGCGAGGCCGGCCACGTTATACAGCCAGACCGGCTGTGCGGCATTGACCGGGTTGCCGAAGTCGCAGTTGCTGATGGTGACCCGGCGTACCGGCAGCACAGGCGGTGCGGGCTGCGGGCCGTTGTAATCGCTGGCGACGGGGCCGAGGATCGCAATGGCCTGGTAGCAGGAGCCGGAGGTGCCGCCTTTGGTCACGTTGCCGACGGTGAGGTTCTCGATGTGTACATCGGAGACCTCGGGCGGCCGGATGCGAACGCTGTCGGCGCCTGGCTGGTAGTCGCAGTCGAAGGAAACGACGGCGCCGGCGGCGGTGGCCAGCCCCCTGGTGTCGATCGGCGACCCGGGCAGCAGGGCGTAGTGCGAAGGGCTGAGCTGGACGCCATTCGGGATCTTCACATTCTTCACGTAGAAGTGGCGCAGGTAGCCGCCGCGGTTCATATTGGTCTTGAGCCGGATGGCGATATTCAGCGGATCGGTCTCCCAGTGCACGTTCTCGAATACCAGGTCGCGGGCGTAGACGTGCTCGATGCCGCCGGCCATTTCGGAGCCCAGCGTCACGGCGCCGTGGCCGCTGTGCATGGTGCAGCCCTGGATCACGATATTGCGCGTTGGGCCGTACTGGACGTCGCGGTTCTTGCCGGCCTTGATGGCAATGCAGTCGTCGCCGGAATCGAAGACGCAGTCTTCCACCAGCACATGGTCGCAGGCTTCAGGATCGAAGCCGTCGCTGTTCGGGCCGCGGCTTTCGGCGTGGACCTTGCGGATCACGAGGTTGCGGCAGTTGACCGGGTGGTGCTGCCAGAAAGGGGTGTTCTGCACATGGTAGCCCTGCAGCAGGACGTTGCTGCAGTTGATGAAGTGGATCATCGGCGGGCGCAGGTAGTGGCCTTTGCCGAACACGCGCTGTTCAACCGGCAGGCCTGCTTCGGACAAGGCAGGCAGGTAGCGCTCGTCGCTGCGCCATTTGTCGCCTTCGCCTTCGATCAGCTTGCGCTGGGCGGCGTTCAGGCCCGGGGCGATTTCCGCCAGCGGCTTGTTGAGCGGGTTGGGGACCACTTGCGTCGGCTGGCCTTCCTTGTAGCCGGGCGCCGTGGTCTGAGAGACCGCATTCATGGTGCGGTTGCGGCCCTTCCAGGACCACCAGCAATCGCCGGCTTCGTTGAAGGCGACGCCGCCCTGGCCGTCCAGTTTCGACGTCCAGTCTTCGCCGGTCAGCGCGATATTCCTGGCGTTGACGGCGTACACCATGGGCGAGTAGTTCAGGCAATCGTTGCTTTGCCAGCGCGAGAGCACCAGCTTGCCGTTTGCGTCGCAGTCGAAGTCGCCGTGGCGGGCGTAATCGTCGGGGTACTGCGAGAACAGGATATGGGCTCCGGCTTGCAGGTGGACGTGGACGTTGGAGCGCAGCACCAGCGGGCCGGCGCAGTACCAGTGCCCTTTGGGAATGACGACCCGTCCGCCGCCGGCGGCAGCGCAGGCGTCGATGGCCGCCTTGAAGCCTGCGTAGCAGTCATGGGCGTCGTCGGCCTGGGTCGGGACCAGCTCCTGGTCGTCGTGGGTAACCCAGGCCTTGACCGTCTTGGTACCGCAAGGCCTGGCGCCAAAATCCGTGACCAGGAAATCCTCGTTGCGGAAACTGACGGGAGCGCGCAGTGCAGCGGCGATGGCGTCGGCACGGCGCCAGGCATTGGCGCGGCTGGGCGGGGAGGCCGCCAGCGCGGGCAGCCATTGCGGTGCGAGCAGGGCGGCGGCGCCGGCTTGCAGCAGTTTGCGGCGGCGTAGTTGTCGTGGTGCGTTCAAATCAAGTCTCCTAAGCAGAGAAAGTGCGTGTCACGCGGCCAAGGTGCACCCGCATGGCCTTGCGGGCGGCGCCCGGGTCGTGGCTGGCGATGGCCTGCAGGATGGCGCGGTGATCGCCCAGGGTTTCCTTGCGCAGTTCTTCGGTCTGGAAGTGTTCCTTGAGCTTGTGCCACAGGTGGCCGCGCTGGTCCCACAGGTGGTTCATCACGCCCACCAGCGCGCTGTTGCCGGTGGCATTGGCAATCGCCATGTGAAAGTTGCGGTCAGCCTGTTCATTGGTGGCCACGTCGTCGTGGTCGCGCTCCATGGCTTCCACCGCGAAGAGGATGGCGTCGATCGCACGGTCGGTGGCCACTTGCGCGGCGATGGCGGCAATCTCGGCCTCGATCACGCGCCGCGCCGACAGCACTTCAAACGGTCCCGGGCCGGCTTCGGGCAGGGCGGGCGCGTGCCCTGGACGGTCGCATATATAGACGCCGGAATTGCTGCGCACCTCGATCACCCCGCCCAGCTCCAGCGCAATCAACCCTTCGCGCAGGGACGCCCGGCTCACCTCCAGCTTGGCCGAAAGTTCGCGCTCCGACGGGAGGCGATCGCCGCTTCCATATCCCTCGGTGGCGATCATCGCCTGGATCTTGTCCGCCACCTGTCTATATAGTCTGGTCTCCATGTGCGCAATTCTAATGTGGTCAGGCCAAAACAACAATCTGGACTGGCCAATAGTGGCTTTTTTGCACAAGCTTGCAATTTCTTCTTGTGAAATTGGCCTAACCACTTTAGTCTGTGGTTATACCAAAATCGAAAATCGATCAAACCAATTTGATCATACAACTGGAGGAGACTCATGAATTACGTTGCAGGCCCTCAAACCAAACGCGCCGTGCTGGCAGCAGCCGTAGCAGCGGCCGTTCTTCAGATGGCGAACCAGGCAGCCGCACAGACCGCGGCCCCGGCGGAAGAGCCGGTGGCTTCGGTGGTGGTGACCGGCTCCCTGATCCGCCGTGTAGCCAATGAGGGCGCCACCCCGCTGGTCACCATCAAGTCCAGCGAACTCCAGGCGCGCGGCAACACCGAGTTGAAAGACCTGGTGCTGGAAATGCCGCAGTCGCTGTCGCTGGGCACCAATAGCGGCGCGGCCGGGCCGATCATCAACCTGCGCGGCCTGGGGCCGATGCGCACCCTGACGCTGCTGAACGGCCGCCGCCTGGCCAACGAGCCTTTGCAGGACCAGTATGTCTCGGTCAACGTGATGCCGCGCATGGCGCTGGACCGCGTGGAAACCCTGAACGGCGGCGCCGCGTCGATCTACGGCGCGGACGCCATCGGCGGCGTGCAGAACTTCATCACCAAGCGCGGCTTCGAAGGCGCTTCGGTCAAGGCCGAATACGCGCCGACGGAAAAGGGCGGCGCCGATACGAAGAGCTTCGGCATGATCCTGGGCGCCGGCAACCTGTCGCGCGACGGCTGGAACGCCTATATTGCGATCGACCACCAGAAGAAGGATGCGCTGTTCCAGAGCGACCGCCCGGAGCAGCACGACCCTGCCATCCTGCGCACGCTGGGCCTGGGCATCACGCCGGACGCCCGCAACGCGACCCCGGCCGCCAACTTCGGCTTCGCGCGCAACGCCAACTCGAACTACAACCCGACTTTCGCCACCGGCTGCCTGTCGCCGTACGCCACACCGACCCTGGGCAACAACAGCACCGCCACGCCGCCAGTGTATGCGCCGGGCTGCGCCCGTAATCCGCTGTACTGGAATGCGGTGACCGACGGCAGCGAGATCACCAACATCAGCGGCCGCGCCAGCATGAACCTGCCGGGCGGCCACAAGGTGGACCTGGACATCCTGCACTCGGAGTTCACGGTCCAGAAATACCGCGGCATGCAGGCGCCGGGGTCGACCAACCCGTTCACCACTTATTCGCTGCCGGCTTCCAGCAAATACTATCCGGGCAAGGGCATCACGCCGGCCGTTCAGGTGGTGGGCAGCAATACCGGCAGCAACACGCCGACCATGTTCATCGACCCGGCCAAGACGCCGGGCACGGTCAGTAACCTGAACATGAACAACCGGACCATCTACTTCCAGTGGGGTCCTGCCGAACTTGGCCCTGCATACCGTAACGACGAACAGACCAACGACCGCATCGTGCTGACCGCCGAAGGCGAGGTGCTGGGCTGGGACTACCGCGCCGGCCTGAATTACGGCGAGTCGAAGCGCGATACGCGTGCCGGCGCAGGTTATATCTCGTACACCAAGGCGCAGGAAGGCTTCAATAACGGTACCCTGAACCCGTTCGGCCTGCAGGACGCGGCCGGCCTGGCTTACCTGCAAAGCATCCAGGCGGACGACTATACCTATCGCCTTAACAAGGCCTTCAACCAGAGTGTCGACGTGACCCTGTCCAAGGGCGTGTGGGACCTGAAGGGCGGTCCGCTGACCCTGGCCGTTTCGGGCGAGTTGCGCCGCGACGGCGCGCAGACCTTCAATGCGCCGCTGGACTACGTGCTGAAGAAAGCCGACGGCAGCTACAACATCGATGCGGCAGGCAACGTGGTGCAATCGGACCTGGTGGGCGAGACCCCGCAAGGCGTCGCCAAGAAGATCCACCGTACCATCGCTTCGCTGCTGATGGAGGCCGATGCGCCGATTACCGACAAGTTCCTGCTGAATGCAGCGGTGCGCGCCGACCGTTACTACGACCTGAAGCAAACCACCGTCAACCCCAAGCTGGCCGCACGCTGGCAGCCGTTCCAGCAGCTGGTCCTGCGCGGCAACGTGAATACCGGCTTCCGCGCGCCGTCGATCATCGACATCCAGAACCCGACACCGGAAGTGCGCAACCAGGTGATGGACGATCCGGTCCTGTGCCCAAGCTCGCAGCCGCTGGTGGCAGGCACCGGCACGCCAAAGGCCGGCTATACCTATGACCAGGTGTGTAACGTCGCCACCAACTACTGGACCAAGTCGCCGAACAACGATTTCCTGAAACCGGAAAAATCGCGCGGTTTCTCGCTCGGCTTCGCGCTGGAGCCGGTGAAAGACCTGTCGATCACCGTCGACTACTGGGGCCTGAAGCTGCGCGACGTGCTGGGCGCGGTGACCATTGCCGAGATCCAGCAGAATCCAGCCAAGTACGACGTAAACTTCGTGCGTAATGCGGACGGCACCATCGACCACATCGTGGCGAGCCAGGCCAACCGCGGCCAGACCCGCATCCGCGGCCTGGACCTGTCGGCCAGCTACCGCTTCCCGAAAACCAGCTTCGGCACCTTCGACGCGAAACTGGACGGCACTTATATGGACAAGTATGAGTTCCAGTCTGAGAAAAACGGTGCTTGGCTGAGCAACGTGGGCATCATCACCAACGATGGCCGCTACGGCGGCTCGGGTCCGAACGCCGGCCTGGCTGGCCTGCCGCAGATCAACCCGCGCTGGAAGCATACCGCCTCGGTGACCTACACCAACGGCGCCTGGGCCACCACGCTGTCGCAGCGCTATAACTCGAGCGTGACCGACGTCACCCCGCGTGCCGGTTCCACCCTGACCGAAGTGGAGGCCTACAAGCAGTACAACCTGAACGTGAACTACACTGGCTTCAAGAACACGACCCTCAGCTTCGGCGTCAACAACCTGACCGAGGAATGGCCGCCACTGACCTCCAACAGCACTTATAGCGGCGGGTACGTGACTTCGATGGCCGACATGCTGGGCCGTGTGTATCGCTTCTCGGTGGAGTTCAAGTTCTAAGATGCTGCTGCGTTGCCTGCTGCTGGCCTGCGTCCTGCTGCTGTCGGCAGCGGCGCAAGCCGATCCCGTGGAACGGTGGGGCACGGCCGAGATCGAGCTGGGCGGGCCCCGCGACGGCAACCCTTTCCTGGACGTGCAACTGACGGCCACGTTCAGGCAAGGGGGCCGCAGCGTCCCCGTGGCAGGCTTTTACGATGGCGACGGGCGGTACAAGATCCGCTTCATGCCGGATAGCGTCGGCACCTGGGAGTATGAAACGCGCAGCAACCGGGACGCCTTGTCCGGCAAGACGGGCAAGATCCAGGTGGTGGCGCCGAAGCCGGGCAACCGCGGGCCGGTGCGCGTGCACAATACCTGGCATTTCGCCTATGCCGATGGAACGCCGTTCTGGCAGGTCGGCACCACGTCCTACTCCTGGACCAACCAGCCGGCGGCCTTGCAGGAGCAGACCTTGCGCACGCTGGCTACGGCGCCGTTCAACAAGCTGCGCATGGGCGTTTTCCCCAAGCGCTATGAATTCAACCGGAACGAGCCGCCACTGTATCCTTTCGAGGGAAAGGCACCCTCGCAGTGGGATTTCAGCCGCTTCAACCCGGCCTTCTTCCGCAATCTGGAGCAGCGCGTCGGACAGTTGCGCGATCTCGGGATCGAAGCGGACATCATCCTGTTCCACCCTTACGACAAGGGTCATTGGGGCTTTGACGCCATGCCGCAGGAGGCCAATGAGCGCTACCTGCGCTACATCGTGGCGCGCCTGGCGGCCTACCGCAACGTGTGGTGGTCGATGGCCAACGAGTTCGATTTCATCAAGTCGAAGTCGATGGCGGACTGGGACCGCTACTTCCAGCTCGTGCAGGCGAGCGATCCCTACCAGCACCTGCGCTCCATCCACAATGCATTCGAGTTCTATAACCATAGCAAGCCCTGGGTGACGCATGTCAGCGTGCAAAGCGGTTCGCTGGCTACGGATTACGAACGTGCGGTGCTGTTGCGCGATGTCTACAACAAGCCGGTGGTGTACGACGAAGTCAAATACGAGGGCAACTTCCCTCAGCGCTGGGGCAACCTGACGCCGCAGGAAATGGTGCTGCGCTTCTGGGAAGGGGCGATTGCCGGCACCTACGTCGGCCACAGTGAAACCTACACTTCGCCGGACGAGGTGGTGTGGTGGGCCAAGGGCGGCGTGCTGCGTGGCCAGAGCCCGGCACGGCTGGAGTTCTTCCGCAAGATCCTGGCGGAGAGCCCGGCGCAGGGTCTGGAGCCGATCGACAAATGGCAGGGCTTCCCGTTCGCGGGGCGGCAGGGCCAGTACTACCTTGGCTACTTCGGCCGCGAGGCGCCGGTTTCCTGGCCGGTGGTCCTGCACAACAAGGGGCTTGCCGAAGGCGCGACATTGCGGGCGGAGGTGATCGATACCTGGAACATGACCGTCACGCCGGTGCCGGGCGTGTTTGAAATGCGCAAGCGCGATACGTATAGCTTCGCCGACAAGGACGGGCGCAGCATTGCGCTTCCGGGACGGCCCTACATGGCTGTGCGGCTGGTGCGCGTTGGCGAAGGGGCTGCTTGCGCCGGCGGCGCGGCGTGGTGCCGCGGCGAACCGTGGCTGGTCTCTCCTGCCGCGCCGACGGCTGCCGTGGCGCTGGTACCGGCTGCGGAAACCGCGGCGGCGACCAGCGCTGCCTACCATGTCGAGGCGCGCCTGAGGCCTGCGCCGGGATCGGCGGCGACCGATGCGAAACGCAGCGGCTACGTCATTGCGCGCTACGCAGACGACCGTAACTGGCTTGGCTTCGGCCTGGAAGCCGCGCCGGGCGGCACGATGGCGGTCAATATTCTGCGCATGATCGACGGCCAGCCGAAATTCCTGAAGCAGGTGCGCATCGAGCCGGATGCAGGTGAGGCGTTCTACACGATCCGCCTCGACGTCGACGGCGCGGCACTTACTGCTTACCTGAACGGCACGCGCCTGATCGGTGTCGACGAAGCCAATTCGCTGCCGCCGCGCATCGGCGTGCTGGCGCTAGACGGCCAGTTCGAGATCGATGGCTTGCGTGCGGGAAGCGCGGCGCAGCCGCCGACCAGCATCGGCCTGGCCCACCAGCACAAGCAGCTAGTCTTGCAGGCCGGCGATCCGCCCCAGCGCTTTACGGTACGCGCCGCGAGCCGCGGCGGCCTTCGCGCCCTGCGCTTTGCCGCCAGCTCGAGCGATGCCTCGGTGCTTGACGCCAGCGTGGACGGTGAGGAACTCATGCTGGCGCCCCGCAGCGCGGGCTTTGCGGCAGTCAGGCTCGCCAGCGCGGACGATCCGAACGTGGCGGCGACGCTGGCGGTTCGCGTGGGGGCGGCGTTTGCAGCCTCTTCGCGCAGCGGCGCACTGGCTGCCGGCAGCGTGTCGCCGGCGGCGGGGGAGCGCGACGTCCCGGTCGACACGCGGTTGCAGCTTCGTTTCGACCAGGCGCCGGCTCTCGGCGACAGCGGATCGGTCCGCATCGTCCGCGCCAAAGACAATGTGACGGTCGACGTCATCCGCCCCGGCCTGGAGCTGGACGAAATCGGCGCCAGCCGGGACGGCGTGAAGCGCGTCGTCCGCTACAAGGCGATCACGCTCGATGGCGCTACTGCCACGATCCGTCCACATGACGGCAAGCTGGCATACGGCACCGACTACTACGTGCTGGTGGACGGCAAGGTGTTCACGGGCGCCGCGCTGGGCAAGGTCCCGTTCGAAGGCGTCGCTAAGCAGGTCGGCTGGACCTTCCGCACCCGCGAACGCGCCCCGCAGGGCACGACGCTGCGCGTGGCGCCGGCAGGCAAGGCCGACTTCCGTACCGTGCAGGGCGCGCTGGACCACGCAATGCAGAACATCCCGCGCGCGACTCCGGTTACCATCAGCCTCGCCAACGCCAAGCACGACGGCCTGCTTTACCTGCGCGGCAAGGACAATGTCACGTTGCGTGGTGACAGCCGCCATGGCGCCATCATCGCCGGCGAGAACAGCGACGGCGTCAATCCTGGCAGCGGCAACGGCCAGTTGCCGCTGGCACCCGGGGCCGGCGGCGGCCGTTCAGTGTTCCTGGTCGAGGATGCGGACCTGCTGCGCCTCGACAGGCTGACATTGGTCAACACGACATGGCGCAGCAAGACCATTGGGGCGCAGGCGGAAGCGCTCAACTTCAACAGCGAAGGCCGCCTGATCGCCAACGAGGCCGATTTCCTCAGCGAGCAGGATACGATCCAGGTCAAGGGCTACGCCTGGTTCTACCACAGCCTGGTGGCGGGGAATGTGGACTTTGTGTGGGGCTATAACCGTGCCGCCCTGTTCGAAGAATCCGAGATCCGCTCGGTAGGCGACAGCGCCAACCCCTCAAGCGGCGGCTACCTGGTGCAAGCGCGCACCGTGGCTGAAGACGATCCCGGCTTCGTCTTCCTGAACAGCCGCCTGACGCATGGACCGGGGCCGGCCGGCAACGATGTGCCGCCCGCTGCAACCTTCCTGGCGCGGCCGGGCGTGGCCACGGCCTGGGACAATGTGCGCTTTATCAATTGCAGCATCGGGCCGCACGTCAATGCCGCAGGCTGGCATGGCAAGCCGCGCGCCGGCAAGGGCTGGGAAGAGGGCGGCAGCACCGACCTGGCGGGCAGGCCGCTGGACCTTTCGCAGCGCGCAGCAGGGCGCGTGCTGGCGCCCGCCGACGCCGCCCGTTATGACAGCCGCGCCAAGGTCTTCGCCCAATACGCAAACGGGAAAGGATGGAACCCTCAGCCATGAGTAAAAATGTCCAGCATTCAGCGCGCCGCCGCAGGCTGCTGCAAGGCGCCGCCGCCGCGGGCGCGCTCGGTTTTGCCAGCGCCGCATCGGCCGTTGCGGCGTCCGATCCGTGGTCGCGGGCGCAGGATATCCGGCGCCGCTTCGCCGTGCCGCTCCGCTTTCCTCAGCGCGACTACCTGGTGAGCGACTTTGGCGCCAGGCCCTGCGAACTGGCGAAGGTACCCGGCTATCCCACTATCCGCGCCAAGGGCGAACTGGAGACGCAGGCGCCGGGATCGCATGACAGCCATCCTGCCTTCAGGGCGGCCATCGCAGCTGCGCACAAGGCGGGCGGCGGCCGTGTCGTCATCCCGGCGGGGAACTGGTACCTGAAAGGCCCGATCACGCTGCTGTCGAACGTTCACGTCCACTTGCAGGCCGGCGCGCATATCCTGTTCAGCGCCAACCCTGCCGACTTTGCGCGCGATGGCGACTATGACTGCGGCGGCAACGGCAAGCTGGTGCTCACGCGCTGGCAAGGCAACGACTGCCTGAACTTCAGCCCCATGGTCTATGCGCGCGGCCAGCAGAACATCGCCCTCACCGGCGAAGACTGGAGCAGCATCCTGAACGGCCAGGCCGGCGTTCCCTTCGAAGACGGCGGCGGCAACTGCTGGTGGGGCATGAACCCGAAAGGCGCCTTGCCCGGCGCCGTGCACCAGGCCATCCCGAACCCGGCCAATCCGGCTTCGCTGGCGGAAGTGGCGCCCCAGCTCGATGCCGAGGCGCGGGCCAGGATACAGGGAGCGGGCGAGGGCTGGCGCGCGGACGCAAGCCTGTTGCCGGCGCTTTCCGAAGCCGGCGTTGCGCCGGAAAAGCGGGTATTCGGCCTTGGCCATTTCCTGCGTCCTTCGATGATCCAGTTCGTCGACTGCACCAATGTGCTGATGCAAGGCTATATGGTCGTCAACACGCCGATGTGGATCCACCATCCGCTCAACTCGCGCAACGTGCACATCAAGCGCGTGCGCATGGACAGCATCGGTCCCAACTCCGACGGCATCGACCCGGAGGCCTGCGACACGGTGCTGGTCGAAGGCTGCGAATTCAATACTGGCGACGATTGCATCGCCATCAAATCCGGCAAGAACCGCGACACCCAATACGGCCCGACACGCAATATGCTGATCCAGGATTGCGTGATGAACAGCGGCCATGGCGGCATCACGCTGGGCAGCGAAATGTCGGCCGGCATCGAGCATATCTATGCGCAGGACATCGAGTTCCGCAACGCGCACTGGGCCAGCGACCCGCTGTGGACAGCGATCCGCCTGAAGACCAATATGAACCGCGGCGGCTACCTGCGCCACCTTTACGTGCGCAACATCACGCTGCCAAATGGCGTGCAGACCACGCCACGGCCGTACAAGCCCCTGCCGGGCAACGGCCTGGGCGGCAAGCTGCCCTCGACCGGCGGCGGCGCGGTGCTGACCATCGACTGCGACTACGCTCCTGCGGACGACATCGTGCGCACCCGGCCGCCCAGGGTGTCCGACGTCCACCTCAGCGGCATCCGCGCCAGCAACGTGCAAGGCCCGGACGGGGCCTACTCCTGCAACCAGGTCATGGTGGTGCTGGGCCCTGTAGCGGGCAGCTATAACGGGCCGCCCGGCACGCCTGTGCTGCCGCTGCGCGATGTCTCCATCACCGATGCCGATTTCGGCACGCCGCGCAATGCCGCCGATCCCTGGTTTGTTTTCAACGCCAGGCGCATCAGGCTTGCCAATGTACGGATAGCCGGGAAAACCATCAACACGGAGCTGAACGTATGAAGAAGATGCTTGTGCTGCTGGCGACGGCCCTGTTCGCCGCTGCGGGGGCGCAGGCGCAGGATGCTGGTCCGGTCGAGCGCTGGGGCAGCAAGGAAATTTCGCTGAGCGGGCCGCGCGACGGCAATCCCTTCACCGAGGTGGAAATTTCAGCCACCTTCCGCCAGGGCGCGCGCCAGATGACGGTGGACGGCTTTTACGACGGCGATGGCCAGTACAGAGTACGCTTTATGCCCGATGCCGCCGGCGAATGGGAGTACGAAACCCACAGCAATCGCACAACGCTTGACGGCAGGCGCGGCAGCTTCATGGTCATGGCTGCGAAACCCGGCAACCACGGTCCGGTGCGGGTGAAGGGCGTGCATCATTTCGGCTATGAGGACGGCACGCCGTTCTGGCAAGTCGGCACCACCAGTTACGGCTGGACCCACCAGCCGGAATCCATCGAGCGCCAGACCCTGGCGACCCTGGCGGCGGGGCCGTTCAACAAGATCCGCATGCTGGTATTTCCGAACCAGGACGTCAAGCACCAGCCGCCGCGCTTCCCCTTCGAAGGCACGCCGCCGAAACAGTGGGACTTCACGCGCTTCAAGCCCGAGTTCTTCCGCCACCTGGAGCAGCGCATCGGCGACTTGCGTGCTCTCGGCATCGAGGCTGACGTGATCCTGTTCCATCCCTATGACAAAGGCTTCTGGGGCTTCGACCAGATGCCGGCCGAAGTCAATGAGCGCTACCTGCGTTATGTAGTCGCGCGGCTGGCTTCCTACCGCAACGTCTGGTGGTCGATGGCGAATGAATTCGACTACCTGGTGAAGAAGCAGATGCCGGAGTGGGACCGGTATTTCGAAATCGTCCTGCAGCGCGATCCCTACCGGCACCTGCGCTCGATCCACAATGCCATGATGCTGTACAACCACACCAAGCCCTGGGTAACGCACGTCAGCGTGCAAAGCGGCGCCATTGCGGAGGACTTCGAGCGCGCCGTGCTGCTGCGCGACGTGTACGCGAAGCCCGTGGTCTATGACGAGGTGAAATACGAGGGCAATATCGAGCGCCGCTGGGGGCAGCTGTCCGGGCAGGAGATGGTGCTGCGATTCTGGATGGGGGCGATTGCCGGCACTTATGTCGGTCATAGCGAAATCTTCAAGGACCCTGGCGACATGTCCTGGCTGGGCAAAGGCGGGACCATGCGCGGTGAAAGCCCGCCGCGGCTGGCGTTCTTCCGCAAGATCATTTCCGGCAGCCCGGCCGAAGGGCTGGAGCCGATCGACAAATGGCAGGAGTATCCGTTTGCCGGCAAGCCTGGCCAGTACTACCTGGGCTATTTCGGCCGCCAGGCGCCTGTTGCCTGGCCTTTCGTGCTGGCCAAGCCAGGCCTGGCGGAGGGCATGAAGTTCAAGGCCGAGGTGATCGATACCTGGAACATGCTGGTCACGCCGGTGGAAGGCACGTTCGAAATCCGCAAACGCGACAACTACAGCTTCGCCGACAAGGACGGCCGCAGCATCGCGCTGCCCGGCCGTCCCTACATGGCCTTGCGCATCACGAGGCTGCCGTGAAGCGCGGCGCGGCACCCGCGGCAGGCGCCGCCGCCTCATGGCCGCTGCCGGCGGAAGCCACAGGCGGGGAAAATGCGGGCGCAGTTCGCGCAGGGCCAATTAGTTAAAATGTCTGCCATCTTTGTTATGGGGAGACATTCTTGGAAAGCTCGAAGGGACATAAGATCGCGGCCGGCGCCGCCCTGACGCTGGCTGGGTTACTGGCCTACCTGCTGCTGTGGCCAGTGCCCGCTGAACCGGTTTCGTGGACGCCACAACAGGCGCCGGGATACCTTGGCGCGCATGCGCCGAACACGAGGCTCGCCGGCCTACAGAAAATCGACATCGGCACCGAGCAAGGCCCTGAGCACCTGGCCATGGGACCGGACGGCAAGCTGTACGCCGCCGTCGCCAGTGGAAAAATCCTGCGCATGGCGCCCGATGGCAGCCAGCGCGAAGTCTTCGCCAGCACCGGCGGTCGGGTGCTAGGCTTCGACTTCGACGCCGGCGGGCGCCTGATTGCAGCCGACGCGATGAAAGGCCTGCTGGCGATTGCCCCGGATGGCAAGGTCACCTTACTGGCCGCGCAAGTCGCGCAAGGCGATCCAATCCGCTATGCCGATGGCGTCGTGGTGGCCCCCAGCGGCATGATCTACTTCACCGACGCCTCGACCCGCTTTGCGCCCGCCGAGTGGGGCGGCACGTTCGAGGCCAGCGTGCTGGATATCCTCGAACAGTCGGCAACCGGCCGCGTGCTGGCCTACGACCCATCAAACGGCAGTACGCGCGTGCTCGCCGGCGGCTTTTCGTTCGCCAACGGCATCGCGCTGTCGGGAGACGGGCGCAGCCTGTTCGTCAGCGAGACAGGCCGCTACCGCATCTGGAAAATCGACGCGCAAAGCGGCAAGCGCGAAGTCCTGCTGGACAACCTGCCAGGCTATCCCGACAACCTGATGCGCGGGCGTGACGGCAAGATCTGGGCCGGCCTGGTCAAGCCGCGCAACCCGACCATCGACAAGCTGGCGCAAAAGCCCTTCATGCGCAAGCTCACGCTGCGCTTGCCGCGCGCCCTGTGGCCGGTGCCGAAAGCCTATGGCCACGTGTTCGCCTTCGGCGAAGATGGCAAGGTGCTGGCCGACCTGCAGGATCCTTCAGGCGCCTACCCGGAAGCCACGGCAGTTCTGGAAAGCCAGGACCGTCTTTATATCCAGAGCCTGCACGCAGCCTATATCGGCTGGATGCCACGGCCCTGACCGGCCGGCGCGTCGTCTGGCACCGCCGGCAGGGGCGCCTGCGGTGCCGGCGTCGGCACGACGATCGTCGTGGTATCGACGGCGCCGGTGACGCGCTGCTGGACGACCTGCATGGCGACTGCCTTGCGCGGCGGTTCGGGCCGGGGCGGTTTCGGGAACATGGCTTCTCCTGTCTGTGCGGTCCGGCCCATATTGGGCGCCCCTGTCAAATTTACAAGCACATACTGTTGCCAATATGGTCACAGCGAATCGTGCGCCGGATAGTTGTGTCTATAATTCCCTACGACAATTTTCCTCTTCGCCATGTACAGGAATCCCACTCCCTTGCTGTTGCTGGCCGTACTGTCCCTGGCGCCCGGCGCGCGCGCTACGGGCCTGGCCGATGGCGACATCGCCGACCTCACGCTGGAACAACTGAATGAAATTGTGGTCACCTCGGTCTCGCGGCAGGAAGAAAGGCTAAGCAAGGCCGCCGCTTCACTGTTCGTCATCAGCGCCACCGATATCCGCCGCAGCGGCGTGCGCTCGCTGCCGGAAGCACTGCGCCTGGCGCCAAACCTGCAAGTGGCGCGCATCGACGCGCGCAACTATGCGATCAGCGCGCGCGGTTTCAACGGCGCGTTCGCCAACAAGCTGCTGGTGCTGATCGACGGCCGCAGCGTCTACTCGCCATTCTTCTCCGCCGTGTTCTGGGACGCCCAGTCGGTGGTCATGGAAGACATCGAACGCATTGAGGTGATCAGCGGCCCCGGCGCCACCATCTGGGGCGTGAACGCCGTCAACGGCGTGATCAACATCATCACGCGCAGTGCGAAGGACAGCCAGGGCACGCTGCTGTCGGTCGCCGCGTCGAGTGGGGAGGGCGACGCCAGCCTGCGCTTCGGCGGGCGCCTGCCGCACAATGGCTACTACCGCGCCTACGCGCAAGCCATGGCTTCCGAAGACACCGAGACCGAAACCGGCCTCAATACCTACACCGGCATGCAGCGCCGCCAGGCCGGCTTCCGCGCCGACTGGGGACTGGAGCAAGGCAGCTTCGCCGTGTCGGGCGACGCCTACCAGGCCAACCTGGGCCAGCTCGGCACGCGCGATATCCGCCTGTCCGGCGCCAACCTGGTGGCGCGCTACATGCGCCAGCTGGCCGAAGACAGTGCGCTGCGCCTGCAGCTCGTGCTGGACCACACGGAACGCAACCAGCCCAACGCCTACGTCGACCGGCTCGATACGGTGGAGCTGGAAGGCCAGCACGACGTGCGCTTCGGCCTCCACAAGCTGTCGTGGGGCGGCGGCTATCGCCATTCGCGCGACGACAATACGCCCGGGCCGAACTTCGGCTTCTGGCCCTACGAGCGCAATATGCATTGGGGGAACCTGTTCGCACAGGACGAGGCGGCGTTGTCGCCGAACCTGCGCGCCACCGCCGGCGTGAAGGTGGAGCACAACACCTACACAGGCTCCGAAGTGCTGCCCACGCTGCGCCTCGCGTGGAGCCCGGATGCCAGGCAAACGGTCTGGGGCGCGCTGTCGCGCACGGTACGGGCGCCGGCGCGCGCCGACCGCGACTTCGTGCAGCCGCCCACGCCGGTCATGATCGGCGGCGTGCCGCGTTTCGCAGTCGGCGCCAGCCCCGAGTTCGAATCGGAGGTGGCCAAGGTGCTGGAACTGGGCTACCGGGCGCAGCCGGGGCAGAACTGGTCATACTCGGCCACGGCCTGGTACGCCGATTACGACAAGCTGCGCACCCTGGAGCCGAACGCCACGGCCGAACCTTACCGCGGCATCTTCGAATTCCGCAACCTGGCCGAAGGGCGCACGCGCGGCATCGAACTGTGGGCGCGCTGGCAACCGATGCTGCGCTGGCGCCTGAATGCCGGCTTGGTGGTGCAGGACATCGACACCAGGCTCAAGCCAGGCAGCAAGGACGCCAGCAGCATCGGCATCCTGATCAACGACCCGCACAGCTACTGGCAGTTGCGTTCTTCCCACGAAATTGGCGAACGCATCCAGTTCGACTGGACATTACGTTACAACGGCAGCATGCCTAAACCCCATGTTCCGTCGTATCATGAGCTGGATACGAACCTGGTCTGGAAAGCCAGCCAGCATATTGACGTCGCGCTCGCCGGACAGAACCTGCTGCATGCACGGCATGGCGAGTGGGGCGGCTACCCCGGCCGCAATGTGTTCGAACGGCGGGCGGTCCTGAAATTGACGATGCGATACTAAGGAAATGGTAAGCGCAAGCCTTACTTTATGGGCCGCGCCGCCGCTGGCGGCCGGCAGTTGGCGCAACCGCCTGCTGGCGCTGGCGCTGATGCTGTTCGCCTTCAGCTGCCTGGCGGTCGGCTCCCAGCAGAACGGCGCGACGCCGGTGCTCGAGCGCAGCGTCAAGGCTGCTTTCCTGTATAAATTCCTGGGCTATATGGAGTTTCCATCCGATCCCGGGCCGACGCTGGTGGTGGGCGTGCTGGGGGCGGACGAGGTGGCGGCGCAACTGGCGCAGATCAGCAGCGGCCGCAGCGTCGGCAACCGCAGCATCAGCGTGCGCAAGCTGAGCGAGGGCGATGCGCTGGGTGGCCTGAACCTGCTGTTCGTCGGCAGCGATGCCAGCCTGCCGGAAGCGGCGCTGCGCGCTGCGGAAAAGAACGGTACCGTCACGGTCACCGAGCAGGACGATGGCTTGCAAATTGGGAGTGTCATCAATTTCCGCCTGGTTGACGAGCGCGTGCGATTTGAAGTCTCGCTGCCGGCGGCCGAACGCTGCAATGTACGACTCAGTTCACGCTTGTTGTCGGTCGCCTATTACGTGCAGAAAGGCGGGCAGTAATGATCACCAGGGCGGCAGGATCAGTTCGCATCAAGCTGATCCTGACGGCACTGGCCACGACTTTCGTCGCACTGGTGGTGACCACGGCGACCATGCTGGTGTATGACCTGCAAAGCTTCCAGCAGGGCTGGATCGATGACCTGACCACGCAGGCCGAACTGGTGGCCACGGCCTCGGCGCCGGCGCTCTCCTTCAACGATCCGCGGGCGGCGCGCCAGAACCTGGGGCTGCTGCGCGTGCGGCCGCAGATCGAGGCCGGCGCGATCTATGCCGCCAATGGCGCCCTGTTCGCATCCTATGTGCACGCACCTTCCGAAATACCGGCCCTACCGCAGAAACCGGGCCCGCTCGGCTATTCGATCGAAGGCGGGCGCATGGTGGTGACCCACCCGATCGTCGAAGACGGCGAACGCATCGGCACGGTGTACCTGAGCGCCTCCTACCGCCTGCTCGACCGCGTGCAAAGCTACGCCCTGATCCTGCTGGGCGTGATGCTGGGCAGCCTGCTGCTGGCAGCGGTGGTCGCGCACCGGCTGCAACAGGCCATCACGCGCCCGCTGCTGGCCATGACCGACGTGGCGCGCGCGGTGATGCAGCGCCGCGATTATTCGCTGCGCGTCGGCGAACGTGCCAGGGGCGAGATCGGCACGCTGGTCGATGCCTTCAATGACATGCTGGCCGAGATCGCACGCCGCGCCAATGCGCTGCAGGATGCCAACCTCACGCTGGAGCACGAAATGACCGTGCGCCAGGGCGCCGAGCGCGCGCTGCTGCTGGCCGATCGCCGCAAGGACGAGTTCCTGGCCACGCTGGCGCACGAGCTGCGCAACCCGCTGGCGCCGATCCGCACCGGCCTCGACATCATGCGCATCAATGCCAGCGACCAGGTGGCGTGCGGACGCGCGCGCTCCATCATGGAGCGCCAGTTGAAGCAGATGGTGCGGCTGGTGGACGACCTGCTGGACGTCTCGCGCATCAACACCGGCAAGCTGGCCATCCGCCGCGAGCAGCTCATGCTGCAGGAGGTGGTGAACGATGCGCTGGAACTGGCGCGGCCTTTCATTGCTGCGCAGGGACATACCCTGCATGTGCAGGTGCCGGAGCAGGCGGTCTACCTGGTCGGCGATGCCACGCGCCTGGCGCAGGTGATTTCCAACCTGCTGCATAACGCCGCCAAGTACACCGCGCGCGGCGGCAGTATCGCGCTGGAAGCCGAGGCGCATGCGGGCCAGGTCGAGCTGCGCGTGCGCGACAACGGCATCGGCATTGCGCCAGCGATGCTGCACGCCATTTTCGAGATGTTCATCCAGGCCGACTCCTCGCTCGAGCGCAGCACGGCGGGCCTGGGTGTCGGCCTGTCGTTGGCGCGCAAGCTGGTGGAGCTGCATGGCGGCAGCATCCGCGCCGACAGCGCCGGCGAAGGGCAGGGCAGCACCTTCATCGTCACGCTGCCGGCGCTGGCCGACGGCCATGCCGCAACGCCCGCGGCGCAAGCCTTGCCGTCCGATGCGCGCCTGCACCGCATCCTGCTGGCCGACGACAATGTCGACTTCGTCAATGGCATCGGCGGCCTGTTGCGGTCGATGGGCCACCAGGTGCATATCTCGCACGACGGCAAGCAGGCGCTGGCGGCCGCCGAAGCGTTCGCACCGGAATTCGCCTTCCTCGACATCGGCTTGCCGGAGCTGAATGGCTATGACCTGGCGCGGGCGCTGAAGCGCCTGCCGGCCCTGCGCCATACGGTGCTGGTGGCGGTGACGGGCTGGGGGCAGCAGAAGGACCGCCAGCAAGCGTTCGAGGCCGGCTTCCACCATCACCTGGTGAAGCCGGTCAGTATTGACCAGCTCCAGGAAATCCTGGCTCACGCTGGCCCTTGATATCCGGCGAAAACGCCCGATCTGCTTTGACAGGCAACGTTAATCGAGGAGTAATGCCATGCGAGCGCATATCACACCCGACCCGGAATCCCCTCCGCCCGAGCCGGAAAAAGATCCGCCGCCGGACGACCTGCCACGGCCGGCCGAGCCGCCTATCGAGGAGCCGGTGCCGAAGCCGCCCCCGATGCAGGCTTGACCCCCGCGTCGGGCAGGGGAGGAATCTGGCGAATCTGCTCGTCGGTATCCTGTTCGCCCGGCGTTTTCTCGCCGCTGCCGATGTCGGCTTCTTCAATGAAATGGCGGCCTTTTTCAGGCTGCGATTTTGCTGGCTGTTCCATGCTGGATCCTCCTTGTTGCCGATGCTACCAGCGCCCCACACCTGCTGTCGCTTGCTTGCTAAAAGGAAATAAGTGTTGTGCGCTGAGAATATATTTTGCGCTGTCACGAAAGCGTCACGATCCGCTATCTATAATAGGTCATCGACACACGCTTTTTCTTCGTCGGAGGCCGCGATGGGCAATTCCCTGCACAACAAGATCTACCTCAAACGCCGTATTGACCTGCACAGCCGCCGTCTCCAGGCGCTGGTCTGTGCGACTGCCGTGACGGGGCTGGCGCTGGCATGGCTGGCGCTGCGCGCGCTCAAGTAAGCTTGCCGCCTCCGGTGCAGGCGCGTACCATGATGGGTTGCAAAGGCACCATCATGGAATACGAGCAATGAAAAACGAAAAACTGAGCACCGACGAATTCAACGCGCTGGAAGAGATTGCCCGCGGCATCAAGGGCAAGCCCAGCGCTTGCGTCGGGCGCAACAGCAAGCGCCTGTCCGGCATCAAGTTCATCAAATTCGAGCGCAGCGGGGCCATCATCCTGACCGATGCCGGCCGCCAGCAGCTGTTCCTGCGCCGCTGCGTGATGGCCTTGCGTGCGCTGGCCGTGGCGCCCGGTGCGGTGGCGGACAAGGACGTGGCCCTGTTCCTGGGCAAGAAGTCGCACATCGTGGCGACCGAAGGCGGTTTTGCCATCACTGAAAAAGGCCGCGAGTCGCTGGCCGATATCGAAGCGCAGGGCATGTAAGCCCCATGTCCAGCCACCTGCTCAGCGAAGGCCAGCCCAGCCGCAGCGCGCTGATGGTGGCGCGCTTGCGCGCAGCCCACCAGCTGCTGGACACGCCGGCCATTTTCGACGACCCGCTGGCGCTGCCGGTGCTGGGGCCGGAAGACTGCGTGCAAGTGCAGTCCAATGCGCGCGTCTACGACGCCGGCTTCAGCCGCATCCTGCGCGCTGCCATGGCCGTGCGCAGCCGCTTTGCCGAAGATGAACTGGCGCGCGCCGCTGCTGCCGGCGTGCGGCAATACGTGGTGCTGGGCGCGGGCCTGGATACCTTCGCCTGCCGCCGCCAGCATGACGCGGCGCTGCAGGTGTTCGAAGTGGACCACCCTGCAACCCAGGCGTGGAAGCGCAAGCTGCTGGCGGCCAGCAGCATCACCGTGCCGGACAGCCTGCGTTTCGTGCCGGTCGATTTCGAACGCGATGCGCTGGCCGATGCGCTGCGTGCGGCCGGCTGCCGCCTGGACCGGCCCGTGTTTTTCTCCTGGCTCGGCGTCACCCTTTACCTGACCGAACAGGCCATATTCGACACCCTGGGTTTGGTCGCCAGCCTGCCTTGCGGCAGCGGCATCGTGTTCGATTACGGCATCAAGCCGGAGCTGCTCGATACGCTCGAGCGTGCCGGCGTCGAGTACTTCGCGCGCCGTTATGCCGAGCAGGGCGAGCCCTGGCTGTCGTATTTTGATCCTGCCGGACTGTGCGCGCGCCTGCGCGATTTGGGATTTTCCGCAGTGCAAGATTTTGGGCGCGATGCCCTGGAAAGCCGCTATTTTGCTGGGCGCGGGGACAATTTGCGCCTCGGCGGCGGCACGCATTTAATGCTCGCTAGCAACTAAAAAGTTAATATTTTTGGAATGTTTCTTCTACTAGATGTAGTTTAGTTTCATGCTACCTTCCGGAGCGGTCGTGCCCGATGCGGAATCCGCATTTGCTTATGCTGGTTTCGCATATGGTGCGGCCATTCTCTTAAAAACTCAAAAGGAAGCAGAGAAATGACCATTCTGATTGAAACCACCCACATCCAGATCACCGACTCCACCGAGCCGGAATACCTGATGGACGACATGAGCGGCGCCCTGGCCGACGTGAGCGTCTCCTGCTGCACCTGCTCCTGCTCTTGCTGCTGCTAAACGGTTAAGTCCGGACACCGGCGTCGTTGCCTCGTGCAGCAGCGCCGGTGCCACGCCTTTTTTCTGAGATTGGTTAAGAGAATGAGTGAGTCCCTGTACATCTCGCCGCTGGCCGAAGTGACCACGCTGGGCGAAGACAAGATTGCCATTTCCGTCGTCGGGCGCCGCTTCACGGTGGAAGACCGGGTCGGCATCCTGAAAAGCATCCTGGCCGACGCCGCGCAAGGCGTCACGCTGAAAAAGCTGCTCGACGACCGCGCCGAGAGCTTCCCGCCCGAGGCGGTGGAAGCGGCGGTCAACGCCCTGGTCGAGGCGCGCGTGCTGCTGAAGCAGAACGGACGCAGCGGCGGCGATGCCACCTTCCACCACCTGCAGCACCGCCGCGAGCAGGACGGCATGTCCGGCCCGGCACAGCGCCCGCACTACGACAAGTCCAACTGGGTGCTGGCGCTGGCAGGCACCGGCTCCTGCGCCGATGCGCTGGCCGCTTCGCTGACCGAACTCGGCGTGCAGGTGGAGCGCGTGGTGCGCGACGGCCCCTTGCCGGACAAGGGCGAACGCCGCGCGCTGCTGCTGGTGGCGTCCGATTTCGACGACATCGCGCTGTTCCGCGCCATGAATGCCACGGCCGTTGCTGCCGGCTGGCCGGCGCTGTTCGTCGGCATCGACTGGAACACCGTGCATTGCGGCCCCCTGGTGCTGCCGAAAGCCACCGGCTGCTACGAATGCTATTTCCACCGCGTGCGTTCGACCCGCAAGTTCGTGGCGGAATTCGACATGCGCAGCCAGTCGGAGAACATCCTGTACCACGCGCTGCCAAGCCGCCTTGCCGTCCAGTTCGGCGTGGCCGAGGCGTCGCGCCTGGCGCTGCAGTTCCTGGCCGGCACGCTGGAAGGCCTGCAGCAAAGCGTGTTCAGCGAAATCGACAGCGCAAGCGGCGAGATCGTGCGTTCGCGCGTGCTGCGCTTGCCGCGTTGCCAGGTGTGCGGCACCGCCAGCACCGAGCGTCCGGTAGGCAGCGTATTCCAGCAGGCGCTGTTGCGCCGTCGGGCCTGAGCCATGGAGCGCCTGTCCGATGCGGGCCAGCTGGCCCTGGTGCACGACGCCCTGGTGCATCGCCGCCACGGCATCATCACGTCGCTGCTGGAAGAAACCGAGCACCCCGATGCACGCGGCCTGTTCGTCTTTAATGCCTTGATGGTCGACATCAAGAGCATGATGGTCGACCCGGCGCGCGGCAAGGCGAACAACCCGAACACCGATCGCGCCAGCCTGGCCGGTTCCGGCGCTGCGTTCGATCGCACCTCGGCCATGTGGGCGGCGTTTGGCGAAGCGGTGGAGCGCTATGCGGCGGCCGCGCATTTCGACGACCAGTTGCTGTATGCCTCGCAGGATTCCCTGGGCGACGCGGCGGTCGGCCCTGGCCAGTTCATCCTCTTCGCGCCGGAGCAATATGGCGAGGGCTTCGAATTCGCGGCCGACGACACGTCGGTGGTGCGCGCCTGGGCGCCGGCTGCCGACCTGATGGACCCTGCGCGCGAGGCCTATGTGCCGGCGCAGATGGTCTACCTCGGCATGCAGGTCAAGGACAAGCGCGAGATCGTGATGCAATCCTCGTCCACCGGCCTGGCAACGGGCATGGACGAAGGCAGGGCCTTGCTGAGCGGCCTGGCGGAAGTGATCGAGCGCGACGCCTTTGCTGCCATGTGGCAGATGAAGCATGCGCCGCGCAAGCTGCTGGTGGCCCCGTCCACCATGGAACGCCTGCTGCCCGGCGTGCGCCGCCAGCTGGCGCACCCCAGCCTGGACGTGCATCTGTGGGACATCACGACCGATGTCGGCATGCCGGTGGTGCTGTGCCTGGCGCGTAGCCGCAACGACGGCACCATGTCGCTCGGCGCCAGCGCCCACCTCGACGTCGCCACGGCCATCAACAAGGCCGTGGTGGAAGCCTTCCACGGCTATGTGTGGGGCAGCTCCATCCTGGCGGCGGGCACGCCGCTGCCGGAGCAGGGCGCGATCCGCAACCCGGGCGACCATTTCGCCTTTTTCCTGGATCGTTCGCGCCAGGGGGCGATGGACTTCCTGTTCACCAGCGAGGCCACGGTTTCTTCCGACGCCCCCGCGCTGCGCCAACTGGCCGGCATGGGCGACTTGCTGGCACGGCTGAAGGTCATGGGCCTGCGCGCGCTGGCGGTGGACGTGACTTCCGCCGACGTGGCCAGCCTTGGCTTCTGCGTGCTGCGCGCCTTCATTCCCGGCCTGCATCCGCTGCTGTTCGGCGACGGCCTGGTGAGCCGCGATGAGCGCCGCCTGCGCGCCATCGCTGCACACTGGGGCTTGCCGGGCGTGCCTGAACCTAACCTCGAACCGCATCCGTTCCCATGACCAAGACACTCCAGGAATTGCTGCCGCCGCAGGCCATGGCGGGCCAGTTCGACATCGACGACCCGGCCGAGATCCTGCATGAGCAGACCAAGTTCCACCGCGCCACCCTGATGGGTCAGGTGAAGAACATTGTGCGCTTCCTGCGCCATCCGGCGTATATCGCGCGCGGCGCGGCGGGCTATAACGCCTATCCGTCCTGCCCGGCGATTGAATTGCCGGAACCGGTGCTGGCGCTGGGCGAACTGGCGCAGGCCTTGGCGCAGCGCAAGAGCGCGCGCGCCTTTGCCGGCGCCATGACGCTGCAGGAGCTTTCCAGCCTGTTGCACCATTCGCTGCGCGTGCGCCGCATGGCCAAGAGCGATATTGCGCCGCATGTCAAGCTGGCGTTCCGCTCCTATCCGTCGCCGGGCGGCCTGTACCCGACCGAGTTCTATTTCTTCCTTAACCAGGTAGAGGGCATCGAGCCTTGCATCGCGCATTACGATGCGCGCAACCACTTGCTGCGCGTTTTGAAACCGCAGCAGGGCGACGCCTTCGGCAGCGCGGAAGTAAAGTCGGGCGAGTCGGGCGGGTCGGGCGTCCAGGCGCCGGTGGTGTGCGTGATGACCAGCGTGCCGCAGCGCGCGACCGCCAAGTACGGCGCGCGCGGCTATCGCATGTCGCTGCTGGAAGCCGGCCACGCTTCGCAGAACCTGTGCCTGGCCGCGCAAGGGCTGGGGCTGGGCTCCCTGGTCTACGGAGCCTATTATGACGACGAGCTGGCGGCCTTGCTTGATATCGATGGCGTGACGGAAACCGTGGCTTCCGTCATGCTGCTCGGCCGCGAAGCGCCGCTTGCACCTGCCGCCAGCGAGGACGAATGAACGACGCGCCGGGTTGGCAGGATAGTGAGTTGTGGCTGCGCGATGCGGCAGGTGCCGTGCTGCGCCTGGCCACGGCTGGCGATCGGGATGGCGCAGGGGATGCGCTGGAACGCCTGTTCGCGCTGCGCGGGCGCTTCCATGCCTATCCGGTCCTGCAGGACATCCTGGCCGGGCGGCGCGCCTGGCGTGCTTGCGGCAGCGTTTATGCGCTGGGCGAGCACGAACCGCCGCCTGCGCTGCTGCGCAATTTCGACGAGGCGGCCGCCGCCTGTGCCGCTTTTCTCGGCCTGCCGCCGCCGTGCATCCTGCTGCAATGCGTGCCGTCGGAGCGCGACATGCACCTGACGATGGAGAGCTTGCCGGGGCTGGCCATGGTGCGCCTCTCCACGCAAACTGAAGGCTATTCCGATGGCCTGCGCGCGGTGGTGTTCCATGAAGTCGCCCATTGCTTCCTGACGTGCGGCGTGCGCCTGCTCGACGAGGGACTGGCGCAACTGTTTGCCAACCGGTTCGGCGGCGCCACGCCGCTGCCGCAGCGGCCGGAACTTGCCCCGCCATTGCGCAGCATGCTGTCGCGCGACGGCGATGCCATGTTCGCTGCGTCGACAGGTGCCGGCATTGACGCCTACCGTGCTGCCTGCCGCCTCGGCGCCGACCTGCTGGATGCTGTCTGTGCCCGTGGCGGTGCGACGGCGATTGTTTCGCTGTTCCGTGCCGTCGCGCGCGCCGCCAGCGACGCACAGATCGCCGGGCTGGTGGAACAGGCCAGCGGCCTGGCGATTCCCGCCGCGCATGTCCAGGCCGTACAGCAGGCGGGGAACGAGACTACTGCCCAAGTGCAGCAAGCCATTTTCTCCGCGTGGAGCAGCAAGCGCGCCGAAGACCTGTCGGCCGGCATTGCTTTGCTTGAAGCGGAAGCGGTATTCACCCAGCCCGTGCTGCTGGACGCCTTGCTCAGCGCCCGCCTGAACCAGGCGTTGCTCCAGGTCCACGGCGGCGCCAGGCTGCCGGCCGAGCAGGAGGCAAGCATTGACGCGCTGCTCAAGGCTGCCGATATCCTCCCGGCGGGCCGCCAGTGGCTGTGGCGCGGCGTGCGCGCCATCCTCGCCATCCTGCTGGCCCAACCCAACATCATCAAGGTCGCGACGGCAGGGCAGAACGCCTTGCACGCCTTCGGCAAAGCGCAGGAATTGATCGCCGGCGACCCGGACCTGCTGATTCATCATGCTTCGCTGCTGTTGCATGCACCGCCCAATTACGGCGGTGATCGCGACCGCGGCGCAGGCATGTTGCGGCAAGCAATGCAGCACCCGCTGTACCGCGCGCACGCGCGCGAGATGCTGCTCGATAACGGCATCGACCCTGGCGACGAAGTCGTGGCCATCGCGCCTTCGATACCCGAACCGGCGCCTTCCGCGCCCGCGACCGCGCACGCGCGCGAGCCCGCCGCCATCGCCCTCGAAGCGCTGGGCATCGCGTTGCAGCTTCCGTCCGGCTTCAGGTTGAAACCGGGCGACCTGGCCCTGCGCAAGGGCGAGCGTGTCGCCATCGTCGGTCCCAATGGCGGCGGCAAGACCATCCTGCTGGAGACCCTGCTCGGCCTGCGCGCGCCCGACAGCGGCAGTATCCAGCTGGCCATCGGCGACCCGCGCGACGCCAGGGCGCGGCAGAAACTGGGCGGCCTGCTGCAAAGCGCCGACCTGCCGGGCCAGATGCGCGTCAGCGAAGTCATGTCGCTGCATGAAACGATCTATGCCCGCACGGAACCGGCGGTGACCCGTGCCCTTGGCATGGACGAACTGCGCGGCAAACTCTGGCAGCAACTCTCGCGCGGCCAGAAACAGCGCGTCATGCTGTGGCTCGCGCTATCCCACGTACCGGAACTGGCAATGCTCGACGAACCGTCGCTCGGCCTCGACGAATGGCATGCCCGCGCCTTGCGCGAGCTGTTGGCCGTCATGCCGACCACCGTGCTGCAGATCTCCCACGTCCCCGCCGACCTGCTCGGCATGGACCGCATCCTGTGCATGGAAAGGGGGGAACTGGTCGACGGCGGCACCCTGGACGAACTGCAGGCGCGCCGCGTCGGCCGCTTCAAGGCCCGCATCGGCCAGGCACTGACCGGCGAGGCGGAACAATCCATGCACGCGCTGCCAGCGCTGCTGCGCGCCGAAGCAATGCAGGACGGCTGGCTGCTCCAGGGCGCGCAAGGCTTCGACGCGGGATTCCGCCGCTTCATCGAGCAGCAAGGCATCACCAATTTCAGTCTCGAAGCTTCGACCATCGAAGACTTCCTGGCCGACCTCACCAAAGGTGGAACCGCATGAAAAACCTGCTGCACCTGGTGCGCGCCGACCTGGCGCTTTTCCTGCGCGGCCGCCTGGCCTTGTTCTGGACCTTTGCCTTTCCCTTGCTGATGCTGATGATGCAAATGGCGCTGTTCGGGCAAGAGGCGAAGCTGGGCCCCGTAACGCTGGTCATCCATGACATGGACCGCAGCACGGAAAGCGCAAGTTACGCCAGCGAGCTGTCGCGCGGCCTGCGCCTGCAAAACAGCGTTGAATTCCGCGTGGCCGCACCATCCCGCACGGTAAAGCCCGACCTGGAGCTCACCATCCCCGCCGGTTTCGCCGAAGCCGTGCGCGCGGGCCAAAGCACCGAGATGAAGCTCGAAACCTCGCTCGCCGCCGGCCCCACGCTGGAAGCCAGTTACGGCATGCTGCGCGGCTTCAGCGACGGCTACAACCTGGCCGGCCTGCAGGACGAACCGCGCGTCGTGCTGCCACCGCCGCCGGCGCCGGCCGCCGGCGCGCTGGACTACCGCCTGTTCCTGGTCAGCGGACTGGCCGGCCTGGTCATCCTGTCCACCAGCCTGATGGGATTCGCCGGGCCGCTGGTCGCCGCCCGCGAAGGCGGCATGTTCCGCCTCTACCAGCTGTTCCCGATGCCGACAGGCGTGGTGGTGCTGGCCTGGTGCCTGTCGCGCCTCGTCATCATCGTCCTGGCCAGTGCCGCCATGTTTGCCGTGGCCTGGGCCGTCTATGGCGTGAAGCTGAATGCCGGTCCCGCCGGCATCGCGGCAGCTGGCGGCATGCTGGCCCTGGGCTGCGCCGCCTTCCTGGCATTGGGACTCCTGCTGGCCGCAGCGAGCCGCAGCGTGGCGGGCGTGACCATGGCCAGCAACCTGCTGTACTTCCCGCTGCTTTTTTCGGGAAACCTCATGATCCCGCTGGGCGGCTTGCCGCCGTTGCTGCGCGACGCACTCGAATTCCTGCCGCTGAATGCGATGATGGCCAGCATCCGGCACGCGCTGACCGGAAGCATGAGCTGGAAGGGCGACGCCTACAGCATCGTGGTACTGGCCGCAATGATGTGCGCCTGCCTGCTGCTGGCTGTGCGCCGCTTCGGCTGGACGCCGCGTGACCTGCACTGAGAAGGAGTCCTGGATTGAAGAAGATGAATATCCTGATGATCGCCGGCGTGCTGGCACTGGCCGCTGCCGCTGCCGCCTATGCCTTCGGCAGCCGCCAGCCCTCGGCCTCCGGCACGGCAACGGTGAACGTGACCCTGGGCGGCGTCGCAGGGCAGAAGGGCGCGTTGATGGGGGCCATCTGCAACAAGGATTCCTTCCTGAAGACCTGCCAGTACTTCGCAGTGCAGCCAGCCATCGCAGGCAATGTGCTGAGATTCTCCGGCGTGGCGCCCGGCAGCTACGCCGTGATGGTCTACCACGATGAAAATGCCAACGGAAAGCTGGACAAGTCGGCCAACGGCATGCCGCTGGAAGGCTGGGGCTTCTCCCGCAACGCACGCGGCCATTACGGCCCGCCGGCCTTCGACGACGCCCGCATCGACATCAAGTCCGGCGCCAACGATATTGCACTGGACATGGTGTATTGATGGCGCCCATTGTCGACGTCAGGCAGGTCAGCAAGCATTACCGGCGCGGCGAAGAAAGGATCGCCGCGCTGGACAGTGTTTCCTTCAAAATAGGCGAGCCTTCGGTCGTGGCCATTGCCGGCCCCTCCGGCAGCGGCAAGACTACCTTGCTCGGCATGCTGGCGCGCTTCGAACGGCCGGACAGCGGCAGCATCCACCTTGACGGCGCCGCGCTGGATGCCTTGCCGGACCATGAGCTGGACACTTTCCGCAACCGCAAGCTCGGCTTCGTCTTCCAGAACTTCAACCTGGTCGGCACCCTGACTGCGCAGGAAAATGTGGAACTGGCGCTGGCGACATGCGCCCTGCCGAAGCGGGAACGGCGCAAGGCGGCGGCCGAAGCCCTGTCCCTGGTCGGCATGGAGCACCGCCTCGACCACACCCCAGCGCAACTGTCCGGTGGCCAGCAGCAGCGTGTCGCCATTGCGCGCGCCCTGGTCAACCGTCCCAAGCTGGTGATTGCCGACGAACCCACCGGAAACCTGGACAGCAAGACCGCCCAGCAGATGCTGGAACTGGTCGATCGCCTCCACCGCGACCTCGGCACGACCTTCATCATCGCCACCCACGACCAGCGCGTGATGGATATGGCCGGCCAGGTGCTGCGCCTGGAAGACGGCAAGGTGACGGCATGACACAATGGCTGGTGCTGGCCCATCGCAACGTGCTGCGCAACGGGCGCCGCTCGCTGCTGCTCGGCGGGACCATCGCCATCGGAACCCTGGCCTTGCTGCTGTTCGCCGCCTACATCGCCGCCTCGCTCGATGGCCTGCGCGAAAGCACTATTCGCGGCGGCCTGGGGCATGCCCAGGTCAGCGCGCTCCCGCCTGCTGACGGTTACGTGGAACAGCAGCTCCAGTATGGGCTGGACGGTGCCGAGCGTAGCCGCATCGAGACGCTCCTGGCGAAAATGGACGGCGTCCGGCGCGTCGCCCCGCGCCTGCAATTCAGCGGCCTGGTATCGAACGGACCGCGCACGCTCACCTTCGAAGCCCAGGGCGTGGACCCGGTGCGCGAACTGCAGGCATTCGGCACTTTCCAGTTGCTGGCGCAAGGCGCACCGCTGCGCGCCGGCGACGAGGGGCGCTACCAGGTCCTGGTTGGCCGGGAAATGGCGCGCCGCCTAGGCGTTCGCCCCGGACAATCGCTGACGCTGATGACCACGACGGTGCAGGGCAGTGTGAACGCGATGGATGTCGAAGTCGCAGGCCTGCTCGCCACAGGCATTCCGGAGCGCGACCTGTATACGCTGCAGATTCCGATCGAGACCGCGCAGGAGCTGCTGCGAACCAGGAAAATCTCTCACCTGTCCGTGCTCTACCAGGACACGGCCAGCGCCGATGCGCAATCGGCCGCCATCGCACAGGCAATCGGCGGCAAGGTACGCCTTCAGCGCTGGCAGGAACTGGCGCCGCTCTATCCGCAGGTGATGGCCCTGTTCCGCAACCAGTTCATCGTCTTCGGCGCCATCATCGGCCTGATCGTCTTCCTTGGCGTGGCAGCGATGACCCTGGCCACCATCTATGAGCGCGGCAAGGAGATCGGCACGCTGCGCGCAATGGGCATTCCGCAAGCGATGGTGCGCCGCCTGTTCATGTTCGAAGGCCTGCTGCAAGGCGCCTTCGGCGCTCTGGCCGGCGGCACGGCTGCATGGCTTGCCACGCTGGCGATCAACGCCGCCGCCATCGAACTGGCGCCGCCGCCCGGCCGCAACGTCGGCGTGCCCCTGCACCTGCTATGGCTGTTCCAGCCAAGCCTGGTGATCGTGCTGGTATTGCCGCTGCTTGCGATGGCGGCAGCCTGGCTGACCAGTGGCCGCATCGGCCGCATGCCGGTGAAAGCCATCCTGACCTCCAACTAGACCATGCTGAAACGATTCCTGATCCTGATGGTGTGCGCCGGTGCGGCACAAGCATCGCCGCCGGGCGCCACCGAAATCCTGCAACAGGTAGACCAGTACCGCATGCCGGTCAACAGCTTTGAAGCGAACGTGCGCATCGAAGCCGGCGACGGCCAGGAGCCCGGCACCTATGTGATCCGGGGCGCCAATTACAACCAGGTGCTGGTGGAAGCGACCAGCGTCGACCAGCGCGGCCAGAAATTCCTGACCACGGACAGCGGCCTGTTTTTCTATGCGCCACGTACGCGGCGCGCCATTCGCCTGACTCCCTTGCAAACACTGCTCGGCAAGGCAAATATCGGCGACCTGTCGCGCATCCGTTTCAGCCATGATTACGACGCCGCCGTGCTGGAAGGCGAAACCGAGGGCTGCCCGGCAAAGTCCTGCGTCGCGCTCGAACTGCGCAGCCGCAACGAAGCGGCCACCTATGCCAGGATCAAGCTGCTGGCCGCAAGGCAGGACGGGCGCTATGTGCCGCTCAAGGCAATGCTCTACGTCGCCAGCGGCAAGCTGCTGAAGATCGCCACTTTCGATGCAGCGCATGGAGGCCTGCCGCCGACCACGCGCTATGCCGACCCGCAGCAGCCCGGCGGGGAGACGCGGGTGGTGTTTGAAAAGGTGAGGGCGGCCGAATTCCCCGCCAATATGTTCAACCCGCGCACGCTGGAGCAATGAAGCGCCTGCAATGCCTGCCGCTGGCGGCGGCCGTCGCTGCCGCCGCTCCAGGCGATGCCTCGGCCGGCGAAGACTGGACCGGCGGCTTCGTTCTGGGTGCGCAAGAGCGCACGATCTTGCAGGACACGCCGCTGAATCGCGACAATTTTCTCGGCATTGCCGGCAGCGGCACGCGCGCCGTCGCACTGTTCGAAGGACGCCGGCAGGACTTCACGTGGCGCCTGCGCACCGAGGCGCTGCATACGGAGCGCGATGGCATGCGCGGCAAAGCAGTGCTGCAGGAACTGAACCGCGTGCTCGACCTTGGCGCAGGCGCATCGCTCTCGCTCGGCAAACGCCTGTATGCACTGGATCCCTCGTACATCAACCAGCCGCTAGGCTTCCTGCAAAAGCGCACGGACCTGAGCGACCCGCTGGACACGCTCGGCAATTCCGAAGGCATCCCGATGGCTGTCCTATCCTGGAGCGGCGCGCGCGCCAGTGCAGCGGCCCTGCACGCCCGCGAGGCAGGCGGCCGCGTGCAAACCATCCTCAAACTCGGCTACGAATTCGACGCCGTCAGCGCCGGCATGGTGCTGCGCCGCGCACATGGCGAACATGCCGGCATCGGTGCCACCATCAGTGCCGCGCCGGCCGATGCCCTGTCCTGGTACGCCTCCGCCTACCGCGCCGGCGGCGCGGCCCGCTACACCCGCGCCACCGCCGGCCTGGTGCTGACACCCGCGGCCCAGCCCAAGCTGCAACTTGAATACGCCTACAATGGCCGGGGCATGCCGGACGGCGAATTCGAATTGCTGCAACAGCAAGCGCAATCAAGCCTGCCGCCCTATGTGCTGGCAACACTGGCAAGCCGCCTGCCCAGCCTGGGCGCAAGGCAGCACTACGCCAGCCTCACGATATCGAAAGCAGCAGGCGCCTGGGATGCCGGCGGCGGGATGTACCTGGGGCTGGACGACAGCAGCCGGGTGTGGCACGGCCAAGCCGACTACGCCTTCAGCGCCCGCACGCACCTGATGCTGTCAGCGATGCGCCAGCAAGGAAAGAACGGCAGCGAACGCGCCCTCTCGCCGGTAAAGGAAACGCTGGCACTACGGTTACGCCATGCGTTTTAAAAGTCGGGGTCAGCTCCGGCAATCTGCCACAAAACGCACGAATGTGCGTTTTGTGGCAGATTGCCGGAGCTGACCCCGACTTTTATTTTGGTTGGAAGCCGTCGGCGGTGATGTCGAGGTTGCTGACGTCGCCGTATTTGGCGGCGATCTTGCCGATCTCGGATGCTTTGCCTATCAGCACCATCTGCAGGTTCTTGCGTGGGAAGTGCTTCTCTACCAATTGCCTGGCGCGCTCGGGCGTCAGGCTGTCGACGTCTTGCATGAAGTTGTCGATCTGGCTGCGGCCTACGTCGTTGGCATACATGTCGCCGAGCAGCGATGCCAGCTGTTCGCTGGTCTCATAGCGCGGCGGGAACTGGCCTTTCACGTAGGCCTTGGCGGAATCCAGCGTCGCCTTGTCGATGCCTTTGCTCCACAAACGGTCGTAGGTTTTCAGCGCCAGGTCCAGCGCGGCTTCCGTCGTCGGCAGTGCGGTGAAGCTGGAGATCGAGAACGTCCCGGTTTGCGACAGCGTGTTGAAGCCGGAATTGGCGCCGTAGGTCAGCCCGGAGTTCACGCGCAGTTCGTCGTTGAGCCATGAAGTGAAACGGCCGCCCAGCACGGTGTTCAGCACTTGCAGCGGCACGTAGTCGGGGTCGTTGCGCGCAATGCCGGCGCCGCCGATCAGGAACGTGGTCTCGATCGCATCGGACTTGTTCACCACCCAGACGCGTGCCTTGTCCGCTTTCACCGCTCCGTAATCGGCGTGTTGCGGGGCGGGGCCTTCGGCTTTCCATTGGCCGAACAGTGTTTCGACTTTCCTGCGCATCTCTGCCGGATCGAAATCGCCGACCACCACCAGCGCTGCGTTGTCCGGGCGGAAGTAGCGCTTGTGGAAGGCTTTCACGTCGTCCTGCTTCAACCCCGCCAGGCTGTTGACTGTGCCCGAGGGGGGATTGGCGTAGGGCGCATGACCGAACAGCATGGCGCGGTAATAGTTGCCGGCCACCATGCGCGGGCTTTCCTTGGCCTGTTTCAAGCCGTCGACCTTGCGCGCACGCAGCTTGTCCAGTTCCGCGGCATCGAAGCTTGGCTCCTGCACCAGTTCTGCGAACAGCGGCAGCAGGGTATCGGTGTCTTTGCGGGCGAAGTTGGCGGCGATGGTCGATTGCTCGACGCTGCCGCCACCTGCCAGGACGGCGCCGCGGAAGTCGAAGGCCTGGTCGATTTCGGCCTTGCCATGCCTGGCGGAGCCGAGCAGCACGCCGTCGCCGGTCAGGTTGGCCAGGCCGGCCTGCGTGCCGTCGTTGACGGCGCCAGCTTTCACCACGGCGCGCACGGCGACCAGCGGCACGTCGTGGCGTTCCATCAGGTAGACGGTCAGGCCGTTTGGCAGCCTGGCGGTTTCAAACGCGGGCAGCTTGAATTCGGCGCCTTGTGCGGAGGCGGCAATTGCGCCGGTGAGCGCGATGGAAATCAGTTTCTTCATCAATCAGTCCTCCTTCGCGGCCAGCACGCCGATGGTGCGCTGCGATTTCTTAAGGTACTTGGCCGCGGCGGCCTGGATGTCGGCGGTCGTCAACTTTTCGTAGGCGGCAGGGGCGTTGAAGGCTTTCCTGTAGTCGCCGTTGAAGACTTCGTAATTGCCCAGCAACTGCGCTTTGCCGTTGATGGTTTCCTGCAGGCGGTAGATGCCCAGCAGGCGGGAATTCTTCACCTTTTGCAGTTCTTCCTCGCTCACGCCTTCCTTCACGACCTTGTCGATCGCTTCCAGCATCGCCTTCTCGATCCTGGACGGTTCGACGCCGGCGGCGGCCACTGTCATGATGTACAGCAGGCCGGGATCGAATCCGTCGCTGCTGTTGGCGCCGACGCTGGTTGCCAGCTGGGTTTCCACCAGGGCTTTGTACAGGCGCGACGTCTTGCCTTCGGTGAGCACGGATTGCAGCAGGTCCAGCGCGTAGGTGTCGGCGGAAGCCCGCTGCGGCACTTTGTAGGCCACGATCAGGTTGGCCGAAGTCGCGGACGGCTTGGCGACAAACAGGCGGCGTTCGCCTTTCTGTTCCGGCTCCACGGTGCGCACGGCGGGCGGCGCTGCGCGTTGCGGAATGCTGCCCAGGTATTTGGTGGCCAGCTTTTTCACTTCGTCCGCCTTCACGTCGCCGACGATCACGGACACCGCATTGTTCGGCGCATAGTAGGTGCGGAAGTAGTTCTCCAGGTCCTTCTGGGTCCAGGCCTTGATATCCGATTCCCAGCCGATGGTGGGAATCGCATAGGGGTGGGCCACGAAGGCGACGCTGTCCAGGTCCTGCATCAGCATCTGCACATTGGAGTTTTCCAGGCCGGTGCTGCGCTCGGACAGCACGACACCGCGTTCGCTGTCCACCATCTTCGGATCGATCGAGAGGTGGCCAATGCGGTCGCCTTCCAGCTTGAAGATGGTCTCCAGCGAAGAGGCGGGGAACCAGTCCTGGTACACCGTCACATCGCTATTGGTATAGGCGTTGTTGGAGCCGCCATTGGCTTCCATGGTGCGGTCGAACATCTTCGGCCCGTAGTGCTTCGAGCCGTTGAACATCATGTGCTCGAAGAAGTGCGACAGGCCGGTAATGCCCGGCGCTTCATTGCGCGAGCCGACCTTGAAGTAGGTGTACATGGTCGCATTCGGAATGCTCGAGCTTTCCAGCACGATGAACTTCATGCCGTTCTTGAGCGTGAAGGTCTTGACCTGGTCGGCCGTCAGCGCGGCCTGGGCGTGCGAGGCGGCCGCGCAGGCCAGCACCGTTGCCAGCATTTTCAACCTCATCTGGGTTTCCTTTTCATGACAGAGTTGCCGAAAGAGTACTAGATCCATAGGGGAAATGCCATTTTTTCAGGAAGGGCTAGAATGGGCCAGGAGCTGAGATGCCGATGAATGCGCCGAATACACTGAAGGCTGAGATGGGCATGGCCAGCGTAACCTTTCCGCTAGTCGGGATTGGTGCGTCGGCGGGCGGCTTGGCGGCGCTGGAACGTTTGCTCCCAGGCCTGCCGGCGCAACCGGGTTTTTCCATCGTGGTCATCATGCATCTGTTGCCGGACCATCCGAGCCAGTGCGCCGAAGCCTTGCAGCGCTTCAGCAAGCTGCCGGTGTCGCAGGTGACGCAGCACCCGACCGAAGTGCTGGTCAACCACATCTACGTCATTGCGCCCGGCACGCTGCTGAAGGTGGAAGACCGCTACCTTTTCATCGATGAAGCCAACGCCGGGCATACGACGCTGGGCGCCATCGATTATTTTTTCCATTCATTGGCCTTGTCGCACCGCCAGCGCGCTGTTGGTGTGCTGCTGTCGGGCATGGGGCACGACGGTTGCGGCGGGCTGGCGGCCTTGCGCGAGCAGGGCGGCAGCACCATCGTCCAGTTGCCGCAGGACGCGCAGTTCGGCACCTTGCCGCAGGCGGCCATCAAGGCCAGCCAGGCCGACATCATCCTGCCGGCCAACGATATCGCGGCGCGCCTGCTAATGCTGTGCAATGCCGCTGCCAGCCCCGTACTGGTTGGCGACGGCACGGAAGCGGAAACCGAGGCGCAAGCCTTGCAGGAAGTGCTGGAGATGGTGCACCGGCACACCGGGCACGATTTCCGCCATTACAAGCGGCCGACCATCCAGCGCCGCCTGGAACGGCACCTGCATCTGCATGGGGTGCACAATGTGGCGGCCTATCGCACGCTGATGGCCAATGATGGCGACGAAGCGCGCAGGCTGATGAAAGACCTGCTGATTGGCGTGACCGGTTTCTTCCGCGACCGGCAGGCATTTGAGAAGTTGCGCGAGACGGTGCAGCCGGCCGTGCTGGAGGCGCGCACCAAAGGCGAGTTCCGGGCCTGGGCTGCTGCCTGTTCGACCGGACAGGAGGCGTATTCCTTGGCCATGCTGCTGGCTGACGCGGCGCGCAATATGAGCGATCCGCCGCGCATCCACATTTTTGCTTCCGATATCGATGAACAGGCGCTGGGTGTGGCGCGTGCCGGCCTGTATCCGGCAACGATCCAGGACGAGGTGCCGCAGGAGAGCCTGGAGCGCTATTTTGTACGCTCCGGCAAGCAATACCGCGTGCGCCAGCCCTTGCGCGAACTGATCACTTTCGCCAGCCATAACCTGCTGCGCGATCCGCCATTTTCCGACCTTGACCTGGTGAGCTGCCGCAACTTCATGATCTATCTCGACCGCGCGATGCAGAGGCATGTGCTGCAGCGTTTCCACTTGAGCCTGGGCCGCGGCGGCATGCTCTTTCTCGGCAGTGCTGAAACGGCGGGGGGCGTGCCGGAACTGTTTTCACCGCTTGACCGCACGCACCGGATATACCGCGCGCGCGTCATCAAGAAGCTCGCGCCGGTGACGGAACCAGGCGGCGAGGTGCTTGCCGCTGTCGAACCGCCGTTACCGCCTTTGCAGCACCGCGTCAGCTTTGCTCACGTGCCAAATGGCGCCGGCGCCGCGCTTCCGCTGCATCTGTCGCTGGACGAGTTGCGCGACCGGCTTTCGCTAGCGGAAAGCGGCTGCGAAGAACTGCAGTCGCACAACGAGGAGCTATCCACCGTCAACGCCGAGCTCAAGGCGCGGCTTGACGATAGCGGCCGGGCCCACGACGACCTGGCCAACCTGATCGCTTCGGTCGACCTGGCCACCATCTTTGTCGGCCCCGACCTGACGGTCAAGCGCTTTACCCCGCGCGCTGCCGGCATCTTCAACCTGATCCCACGCGACGTGGGGCGCAGCCTGCTGGACATTACGAATCGCCTCGATTATCCCCAGCTCAAGGAGGACGTGGCCGCCACTTTTGGCAGCCTGCAGCCGCTGGAGCGGGAAGTGGCCGCGACCGACGGCAATCACTACATTGTGCGGATGCGGCCTTACCGCACCGGGGAAGACGTCATCGCCGGCGCAGTAATGACTTTCTTCGACATCAGCCTCCGCCGCGCGGCGGAGGATGTGGCGCGCGCCCTGGCCAGCGACCAGGAATTCCTGCTGCAGTTGGGCGACATCCTGCGTCCCCAGTCGGACCCGATGCAGGTGCTGGCGCTGGGCTGCCGCTTGCTGGGCGAACGGCTAGCGGTGCCGCAGCTGGCCTTCGCCAGGATCCAGTCCGGTCGCTATGCCGTGCTGCCGGGCCACGCGGCCGGCGTGCCAGCGCTGCACGGCGAAGGCGAGGTGGAGGACCTGGGCCAGCAGGCACTGGCCTGCTGGCGCGCCGGCGAGACAGCGGTGGAGGCGGACCTGTCGCGCGCCTGCGCCGGCGGCCTGGCCGAACTGGCCGGGGGGCGCGGCGCCTTGCTGGCGACCGCCTGCCGCAAGGGCGAGCAGTGGCTGGGCTTCTTCCTTGCCTGCCAGGCGGCTGCGCGCGAATGGAGCGCGACGGACATTACCTTGTTTTCCGAGGCGGTGGCCCGCATCGGTGTTGAATTCGAGCGTGCCCGTTCGCAGGCCGCCTTGTGCGCCAGCGAAACCCGCCTGCGCGACTTGCTGCGCGGGATCGCCAAAGTGTGCTGGGAGGCCGATGCCAGCGGCAAGGATGGCGAAGCCTGGCTCGCGGCTATCCATCCCGATGACCGAGCCCGCGCCCTGGCCATGTGGCGCGAGGCGGTGCGCACTGGCGGCAGCCGCGAAGCCGAAGTCCGGCTGGAAGATGCCGGCGGCGGCTGGAGCCGGGCCAGCGTGCTGGCCAACCCTTTGCTGGACGAGCAGGGCAACGTGCGCAAATGGACTGGCTGCATCATCGACATCGATGAGCGCATGCTCGCGCCATCGGGTAGCATATAGCCATCTATAACTACCCGTGGCAATAGCGATGGAAAATACGATGCACTGGTCGGCGCACGAGCTGTCGATGACGGTCTTGATGACGCCTGACATGGCAAACTTCTCTGGGAATGTGCACGGCGGCGCCATCCTCAAGCTGCTGGACGGCGTGGCCTATGCCTGCGCCAGCCGCTATTCGGGCAGCTATGTGGTGACGCTGTCGGTGGACCAGGTGATGTTCCTGCAGCCTATCCATGTCGGTGAACTGGTCACTTTCCTGGCCTCGGTCAACTACACCGGCACCAGTTCGATGGAAGTGGGCATCCGCGTCGTGGCGGAAGACATCCAGAAGCGCCTGGTGCGCCATGCGAACAGCTGCTACTTCACGATGGTGGCGGTGAGCCAGGACCGCAAGCCGCAGGCGGTGCCGCCGCTGGTGCCGCAGACGCCGGAACAGATCGCGCGCTGGGAAAAGGCAAAGCTGCGCAAGGCCGCGCGCCAGCAAGTGGCGGGCGCGGCCAAACAGGCTTAATTAAAAGCGACAGTAAAACCAGGCGGGTCTGGCCCTTGGGTCAGACCCGTCCAATCTGGCCTAGAGCGCGCGGCGGTGGGTCGGGTAGACCAGCGTGCGCAGCGCAATCGGCTGCGGCACGCCCATCGCGAACAGGAATTCGGCGGCGCGGCGCAAGCCCACTTCGGGCAGGGCGGCGACGGCCTGGTTGATGATGTCGCGCGTCCGGTGGTCGGTGCGCACTTGCTGCCGGTGCAGGTCTACGCTGTTCATGTCCACTCTCCTTATCTCCTCAGGCTCGCAGTCGGCGGGGCGCCGCGCTGGCTAGGTGCTTGCCTTCCTGCAACATCTGGCGCATGGCCGATGCGTCCACAGGACGGCTGAAATGAAAACCCTGGATCTCGTCGCAGCCATGGCGGCGCAGGAACTCAAGCTGCTCTTCAGATTCTACCCCTTCCGCAATCACGCGCAACTCAAGGTTGTGCGCCAGGGCGATCACCGACACCACGATGGCCGCATCGTCGGCGTCGGTGGCGATGTCGTTGACGAAGGAACGGTCGATCTTCAGCACGTCGATCGGGAAATTGCGCAGGTAGGACAGGCTGGAATAGCCGGTGCCGAAATCGTCGATCGACAGCGCCACGCCCAGTGATTTCAGTTCGTGCAGCAGGTTCACGCCTTGCGCCACGTCGTGCATGAACAGGCTTTCGGTCAGTTCCAGTTCCAGCGCGGAAGGCGGCAGGCCGGATTGCTCCAGCGCAGCGGCGATGGTGGACACCAGCTCCGGCTGCGCGAACTGGCGCGCCGACAGGTTGACCGCCATGCGCAAGTCCCTGAAGCCGGCATCGCGCAGCGTACGCGCCTGCTGGCAGGCCGTGCGCAGCACCCAGGCGCCGATCGGCACGATCAGGCCGGTTTCCTCGGCCAGGCTGATGAAGCGTGCCGGCGGCACCATGCCCAGTTCCGGATGCTGCCAGCGCAGCAGGGCTTCCATGCCGACGATCGCGCCGGAGGCCAGGTCCACCTGCGGCTGGTAATGCAGCACGAATTCATCGCGCTCCAGGGCATTGCGCAGGGCGCTCTCGATGCGCAGGCGCTCTTGTGCCTCGTCGTTCATTGCCGGCTGGTAGAACTGGTAGGTGTTGCGGCCCAGCTTCTTGGCCGAGTACATCGCGATGTCGGCGTGCTCGATCAGGTTCTGCGCCGGCGTGCCGCCGGCATCGTAGACCGCCACGCCGATGGAGCAGGTGACGAAGAATTCCTTGCCTTCCAGGAGCACCGGCTGCGCCAGGGCCTTCATCACCCGGTCGATGATGGCCGGCGACAGTTGCTCGTCCGGGTACTGGCTCAGGATCGCCACGAATTCGTCGCCCGACAGGCGCGCCACGGTATCGCTCTCGCGCACGCTCGATTGCAGGCGGCTCGCCACGGTCTGCAGCAGCTGGTCGCCGGCCTTGTGTCCCAGGCTGTCGTTGACGAACTTGAAGCGGTCCAGGTCGATCAGCACGACCCACATCGGCAGGCCGCTGCGGTTGGCGTAGGCGATGGCTTGCTGCAGGCGGTCTTGCAGCAGTACGCGGTTGGGCAGGCCGGTCAGCACGTCGTGGTGGGCGATGTGCTGGATGCGCTGCTCGGCTTCCTTGCGCTCCGTGATCTCGCTGCCGGTGCCGCGGTAGCCCTTGAATTCGCCCTGCGCGTCGTACACCGGCTCGCCGCTGGTGTTGAACCAGCGCGTCGCGCCGTCATGGCCGACGATGGCGTACTCGAAATTCGAGAAGGGCAGGCGGGCCTGTACCTTGTTGATGTGGTCGCGGCCGGCGCTGCTGGTATACAGCTCCGGCGTGCATTCCCAACGGGTGCGGCCGAGGAAATTCTCCTTCGCCACATGGCCTTTTTCGAAGAAGCCGCCGGTGATATGGGTGAAGCGGAACTGCGTGTCCTGTTCCCAGTACCAGTCGGAGGACAGGGCCAGCAGGCGGCGGAAGCGGTGCTCGGATTCCTGCAGCGCGCGTTCGGTGCGCTTGCGCGAAGCGACGTCTTCGGCCAGGCGCTGGTTGGAGCGCTGCAGGTCGGCGGTGCGGGCATCGACCAGCCATTGCACGCGGCGCGAGCGTTGCACCAGGGTGTGCACGAAAGCCGCAGCCAGGGCGCTGAACAGCAGGCCGCCAAGCAAGGTGCCGAGCGAGCCAAGATGGTCGGCCAGGAAGGGGCGCGGCAAGTCGTCGCTGCGGATATGCCAGGTGCGGCCCAGCACGTCGAAGCTGCGCATTTCGCTGCCGTGGTAATCGAAGTCCAGCCAGCGATGCAGCCAGTGCTGCTTGCGGTCCGCCGGCAACGGGCCGTGGCGGTAGGCCAGGGTGCCGTTCTCAGACGGGTCGCCGGCGTACACGCTCAGGCCCAGGCTTGCGTCGTCCAGCAAGCCGTTCTGCTGCAGGATGGTATGCACCAGGTGCGGCGTGCGGATCACGGCTGCCGTATCGCCAACCCAGGCCGCATGGCGCTCGTCGCGCGTGCCGGTCGGCATGCCGGGGCGGTACACCGGCATGATCATGATGAAGCTGTTGTGCTGGGCCGGGTCCTGTGCCAGTTGCAGCTGCTCGGTGGCGGAGGGGCGGCCGTTGTGCAGGATGCGGTCGATGGCGCCGCGCACATGCACGTTGTTGCCGGTATTCAGGCCCAGTGCAGGCTCGTTGCCGCGCATCGGCTCCAGGTATTCAACCACGTTGTAATAAGGCCGTTCCGGAGCGGGCACGGTCTTGCCTTCGGCAGAAAGCTCGGTGATCTGGAAGCCGGGGAAGCGCGCTTGCATGGAGGCTTCGAAAACCGGGCGCTCGGCTTGCGTCAGCACACGGTGGTAGTTGAAGGCCTGGATGAAAGGGTAGCGCTGCAGCAGCGGTGCCGAGAAGGTGTGGAATTGTTCACGGCTCACCGGTTGCACGGTGCGGAACAGTTCATTGATGACATTCAGTACTTCTTCGGCATCGGCCAGTCCGCGCTCGATGGCGGTCATGCGGGCATTGGCGCGCTGCTGGAAGCCCAGTTCCATCTTGCCGAATTCCAGGGCGCTGACGGAGACGAAAAGAACGGCAGTGGCCGCCAGGCCTGCGCCGAGCGTGAGTGCGGCTGCACCGTAGTGCGATAGTCTCCTGCGCCGACCTGCCATGGTGTCCCTTGCATAAAAAATGTAGTTTGTCACAATTCTCATGGCTTTGGGGCAATACCCATTAATTTCCCGTCAAATCTCCCTTGCGCAGGCGGGCAACGGTGTAAATTGCCAACAGTCGATTGGCCAGGCCAAAGCCAAGCCCGGGCGTTGGGCTGCCCCAGGCGGCCACGCGGCGCTGCATGGTGCTGGCCAGCGCACCGGGCGCGCGTCCTGGACGAATCGCAAACAGGATGTGGTTGTTGCCGGCGATGCCAGTGAACTGGCAGATGCGGTCATGGAAGGCATTGGACAGGCGCACCAGCACGCTGCGGTACTTGGGGTCATAGCTGAACACATTGGCCGCCAGCACGCCGTCCGGCCGCAAGGCGCGCCGGCAGTCGGCGTAGAAGTGCTCGCTCGCCAGGGCATTCGGCAAGCCGTCGGCATCGAAGCCGTCCACCAGCAGCACGTCGGCGCTGTCCTTCAATTCCTTCATGTAGCTGGCGGCATCGCAATGGATGACGCGGAAGCGCTCGCTGTCCGGCGGGATGGCAAAGCGTTCGCGCAGGGCGATGACGTCGGCGCGCAATTCGAGCACGGTAATGCGGGTGCGGGGCAGGTAACGATGGCAGAATTTGGCCAGCGAGCCGCCACCCAGGCCCACCATCACGATATGCTCCGGGTTGGGCTTGAACAGGACAAAGCACATCATGGCCCGGGCGTAGGCCAGCACCAGCGCGTCAGGATCGGCCGGATCCATCTGGCTTTGCACTTCGCCGGGCGTGAATTCCAGCGACAAGCGACCGCGCCGGTGGCGAACCAGGGGACGGTGGTGGTCGGGGATGGAAGTCATTTTGTCAACTTGTTACGAGCCGTGATGATCTGCTAAGCTGCCGGGCTCCGGTTTCGACCCCAGTGTACCGGATGAGCACTGCGTTTGGGCGCTCGCGTTTACATCGGCAACTTTTATAGGTACATTGCCAACATAGGCAGCTTGGAGACGATAAATGTTCTTAGACCATCCAACCATTACAGCGACCAACAGTTTTACCGAGCCGGATCGCATCGAGCGCCTGACCCGCGTGTATGGTTACGTGGCCGCACTGGCCGACCACGCCGGCAAGCAGCAGTTCATCGAAAAGGTCAGCCAGCTGCATGACCATAAAGGCACGCTGATCGTGTTCTGGCACGACGCGCCGACCGAAGACGAAAAAGAGTTCTTTTCCAAAGCCTGGGCCAGCAAGATCGGCGACGGCAGCAGCAACGTCGAACACGAAGTCTGATCGCGGCCCGTCCGCCAAGCAATGGATATCAAAACCCTGGTTCTCGCCCTGGCGCTGGGCAATCTCAGCCTGTGTGCAGCGCTGTTTTTCTTCGAGTACGAGAACAAGAAGTCGCTGACCCTGTCCACCTGGGCCATCGCGAAGCAGTGCCAGGCCGTGGGCTGGATCCTGCTGTATTTCCGCGGCGTGGTGCCGGAACTGCTGGCCGGGCCGCTGGCCAATACGCTGCTGCTGGCCGGCTTCGCGCTCGATGCCGGCGCCCTGTGGGAAGGCGTGGGCCGGCCGCGCTGGCGCAACATCCTGTACCCGGCGCTGTCGCTGGCAGTCGGCACGCTGCTGGCCTTCCACATCCTGGATACCTCGCCGGCGATCCGCATTTCTGTGGGTTCGCTGTTCGTCGGTTTCTTCTTCCTTGCCGGCGTGCTGGCGCTGGCGCGCGCCTGGCGCGGCGGCAGCATGCTGCGCCGGTACCTGGTGGTCGCCATGTTCGTGCTGGCGCTGGTGATCGTCGGGCGCGGCCTGCTGGCGGCGGCTTACCCTGAAGGCCTGTCCTGGATCAGCGCCAATGCGATGCAGCTGTTCGGCTTCGGCGGCTTCTACCTGATGATGCTGGTGAACGCTTTCGGCTACCTGCTGCTGTCGCGCGAAAAGCTGCAGATGGACCTGGCCCGCCTGGAAACCACCGATGCCCTGACGGACGTGCCGAACCGGCGCGGCTTTTACCAGGCGCTGGCGCCGTGGATGGCGCTGGCGCGCCGCCCCGGCCAGCCGACTGCCATGATCATCCTGGCGCTGGACCAGTTCAAGCGCGTCAACGACAGCTACGGCCACGCGGCGGGCGACGCTGCCCTGAAATCCATGGTGGAGACCTGCAAGAAGCAATTGCGCGATTCGGACCTGATGGGCCGCCTGGGCGGCGCCGAATTCGCCATCCAGCTGCCGCGTACCGAGCAGGAGGCCGCCATGCTGGTGGCCGAGCGCATCCGCCGCGCCATCGAGGCGACGCCGGTAAAGACCGAGCGTGCGATTATCAAGCTGACCGCCAGCATGGGCGTCACCACCATCCGTGCCGACGACAGCACGGTCAGCCTGTTCAAGCGCGCCGACGAAGCATTGCAGGCGGCGAAACTGCGCGGCGAAAACCAGGTGGCGCAGCCGCCGGAACCGCAATCCCTGGAGGCATTGTCATGACAGCGTAACACTGACGGCGTACTGTGCTACCATTTTCGTTATAAACGATATAAATGGATTCCTCGATGTACGCCGCAGTGGACCTGGGCTCCAACAGTTTTCGACTCTCCATCGGCCAGCACGATGGAGGCAAGATCCGCGTGCTTAACAGCATGCGCGAGCCGATCCGCCTTGCCGCCGGCCTGGATGCCGCCGGCAACCTCACCGACGAAGCCCTGCAGCGGGCGCTGATCTGCCTGAAGAACTTCCGCGTGGCGCTTGCCGCCTACCAGTTCGACGGCGTGCGCGTGGTTGCCACCGCCATCCTGCGCCAGGCGCGCAATGCAGCGGATTTCCTGCCGCAGCTGGAGCAGGCCATCGGCTACCCGATCGAGATCATTTCCGGCGAGGAGGAGGGGCGGCTGATCTACATGGGCGTGGCCAATGCGCTGGGCCAGCCGAACGAGAGCCGGCTGGTGGTGGACATCGGCGGCGGTTCGACCGAACTCATTCTCGGCCGCGGGCTCGATATCGAGCGCGTGGAGTCGTTCAGCGTGGGCAGCGTCAAGCAGAGCCTGTCCTTCTTCGTCGGCGGCCGCGTCGATGCGCGCTCCTTCGAAGCAGCCGTGCTGTCGGCGCGCTCGCATTTCGAGGATGGCGCACCGCCTTATCATCCGGAGTACTGGAAGCGGGCTTATGGCTCCTCCGGCACCATCCGCGCCATCGGCGAGATCATCGAAAAGAACAAACTGGGCGAGGGCATCACCCTGGCCGCCCTGAATGCAGTGCGCAAGCGCTTCATTGAATTCGGCCAGGTGTCGAAGATCGACATGCCGGGCCTGCGGCCGGACCGCGCCAGCACCGTCATCGGCGGGCTGGCAATCCTGATTGCGGTAGTGCAGGAGCTGGGCATCGAAAAGCTGGAGCCGATCGATGCTGGCCTGCGCATGGGGGTGATGTGGGACCTGTACCTGCGCTCGACCCGCCGCGACCGGCGCGACGAATCGGTAGGCGAGTTCCTGGCGCGCTTCCATATCGAATCGGAACGCGGCGTTCGCGTGTCGGAGGCGGCAACCATCCTCTTCCAGCAGATGAAGCCCGCCAGCGATGCCTTGCTGCGCCACCTGTCCTGGGGCGCCCAGTTGCACGAAGTAGGGCTGGTGGTATCGCAAACCGGCTACCACAAGCACTCGGCCTACATGATCGAGAACGCCGACTTGCCGGGCTTCACTACCCGCGATCAAAAGCTGATGGGGCGCCTGGTCCTGGCCCAGAAGGGCAACCTGCGCAAGGTCAGCGAGCACCTGACCGACAGCGATTTCGCCAAGGCTGTCGTGGCTTTGCGCCTGGCCATCGTGTTCATGCACTGCCGCATCGAGGTCGACGATCGCGCCGTGCGCTTGCGCATGAAGAACCGCATTGACCTGGAATTGAAGCGCGACTGCGTTACCAGCCATCCGACCCTGTCCTACTGGATGGAGAAGGAGCAGGAGTTCTGGGATGAAATCGGGGTTGACTTCAGTGTTCGTGCCGTTGCGTAATAATCGTATATACTGTTTATATTATTCAATAATGGAGTATCCATGAACGCAACCAAAGCGAAAGCCCCTGCCGCCAAGCCGGCAATCAGGACCACGGCCAAACCCGCCGCCAAGCGCGCGCCAGCCGCCGCGAAGGCCGCCGCAGCCGCCAAGCCGGCGCCAGTCAAGGCTGCAACCAGGCCGGCGGCAACCAAGCCCGCCGCCGCCAAACCGGCCTCGAAGGCTGCCGCCAAGCCTGCCGTGAAGCGCGCAGCCGCCCTCAAGCCCGCTCCAGCCCCGGCGCCAGCCGCCAAGCCGGCCAAAGTAGCCAAGGCCGAAAAACCAGCCAAGCAGCACAAGGAAAAACTGGTGCGCGACAGCTTCACCATGCCGGAATCCGAATACGCGGTGCTGGGCCAGGTCAAGAAGACCTGCCTGAAAAACGGCGTGGAAGTCAAAAAATCCGAGCTGTTGCGCATTGGCGTCGCCCTGATCAGCCGCCTGGACATGGCCACGCTCAGGGAAGTCCTGGCCTCCCTGCCGCAGCTGAAGACCGGCCGTCCGAAGAAGGCTTGATGTCATATTACTGACATGGAGTTGTCATGTTCGTGCAGCAATAGCGCAGCAAACTGGCTTCGTCACTACAGAAAGGACGAAGCATGCAAACTACGACGATTGCTACCGCCGAACAGCGGGTTTCCACCCCGCGACTGGCATTGAGCATGGCAGCCACCCCGGAAGAGGTGCGCGAAGTCCAACGCCTGCGCTATAAAGTCTTCATCGAAAACCAGGGCCTGACCGCCCTGGCGACGCCGGATGGCCTGGATTGCGACGAATTCGACGCCGCCTGCGACCACCTGATCGTGCGCGACACCGCCACCCTGAAAGTAGTAGGCACCTACCGCCTGCTGAACCCCGCCGGCGCCCGCAAACTGGGCCGCCACTACTCCGAAAACGAGTTCGACCTCGGTCGCCTGAAGCACCTGCGCAGCCGCATTGTAGAAGCTGGCCGCGCCTGCATCCACCCGGATTACCGTGGCGGCAGCGTGATCATGCTGCTGTGGTCCGGCCTGGCCGAATACATGCGCCGCCACCAGTGCGAATACCTGATCGGCTGCGCCAGCATCAGCCTCGCCGACGGCGGCCACAATGCAGTTGCCGTGTACCAGCAACTGCGCGAGAAGCACATGGCGCCAATGGAATACCGCGTCACGCCGCACCTGCCTTTTCCGGTGGAGAAGGTGGAGTCGGCACGCGCGGCCCAGGTGCCGGCCCTGCTGAAAGGCTACCTGCGCTCCGGCGCCTGGATTTGCGGCGCACCGGCCTGGGATCCTGATTTCGAAAGCGCCGACCTGTTCGTGATGATGCCGCTGGCGAACCTGGACGGCCGCTACGCCCGCCACTACAACGTTTGAAAAAACGTGCTATTCTTTCTGTACCGATCGGTAAATTGTGATCCGATCGGTACATTTGAAAGGATAAAACCATGTCGGTCCGACCACCTGTACCACCCTTCACCCGCGAAAGCGCCATCGAAAAAGTCCGCCTGGCCGAAAACGGCTGGAATACCCGCGACCCGGAAAAGGTCTCCCTCGCCTATACGGAAGACAGCTGGTGGCGCAATCGCAGCGAGTTCGCGCAAGGCCGCGCCGCCATTGTCGCCCTGCTGAAACGCAAGTGGGCGCGCGAACTGGAATACCGCCTGATCAAGGAATTGTGGGCCCATGACGGCAACCGCATCGGCGTGCGCTTTGCCTACGAATACCATGATGACTCGGGCCAGTGGTACCGCGCCTACGGCAATGAAAACTGGGAGTTCGACGAAAACGGCTTGATGCACCACCGCCACGCCAGCATCAACGAGCACCCGATCAAGCCTGAAGAACGCAAGTTCTTCTGGGATCGCAGCGGGCCGAGGCCTGACGATCATCCCGGCCTGACCGAGTTGGGGCTGTAAGCATGGCACGCGTTGTCGCAGAACGGGAAGACGTCATCCCCCTGGTGGCGGAAGTGTTCCGCACCTATGGCTTTGAAGGCTCCAGCCTGTCCCGCATCACCGAGGGGACGAAGCTGGGCAAGGGCAGCATCTATCACTTCTTCCCAGGTGGGAAGGACGAGATGGCCGCGGCCGTGCTGGAGGAAATCGACCAGTGGTTCCGCCTGCACGTCTTCGAACCGCTGCGCGAGAGCGCAGATGCAGGGCAGGGCATCGCCGCCATGTTTGCGGAGGTGGAGCGCTATTTCCTGTCCGGACAACGTGTGTGCCTGGTGGGCGTGTTCGCGCTTGGCAATGAGCGCGACCGCTTTGCCGAAGCTGTGCGCGACTACTTCGAAGAGTGGATCGAGGCGCTGGCGGCAGCGCTGGTGCGCAGCGGGCGTAAAGGCAAAGAGGCCACGGCGCTGGCGGAAGAAGTCGTGGGCGGCATACAGGGGGCGCTGGTGCTGGCTCGCGCGTTCAACAGGCCGGCGACGTTTAGGGCGGCGTTGAAGCGCTTGCGGGAAAGGCTGTAGAACAGCCTGAAATGGCGCCGGTGAATGCGATGCCGGCGCCTGGCATCTATCTCAGTGTGAACCGAGCTCAGTGTACTGAGGCATTCGACAGCTCTTTGAGCTCACGGATAGAGAGCTCGGATTTCTCATGCATGCGCAGCAGGATGGTGGCCCCGACTGCGAGCTTGCGGTGACGGATCTTGCTGATAATAGGCGGTTGCACTTCCAGCACCCTGCAGAGTTCCGCATCATTCTTCAGGTGCATCTTCTCGATTAGCGTGTCGAGCAGTTTATTTGGTACGAAACTGGATGGCTCCAGCGCGCGCGCCCTGTTCATTGCCTCGATTAGTTCGAGTTTCTTCTGCCTGACGCTCATTTGCTCCTCCTTGACGTTGTTAACTACGTGGATAGAAAAAGCAGGCTTGCATCTTGTATTGATAACGAAGCAAGTTAATTAAATAATACTCCGCTTACCAAAAAAGCCAAGAATTTGTGAGAAAAATAATGAGTTTTATTGCGTGGCAGGGTTGACGACTGTTGTAACTTTGAGTCCATTTTTAGTGAGGCGCAGAACTTTGTCGGCGCGCGCAGCGGCGGCCGGCGAATGCGTCACCATGATGGTCGTTGCGCCGCTGGATTTAAGTTCCTGGTGCAACAGTTGCAGTATGGAATTTGCCGTGTCTGGATCGAGGTTGCCGGTCGGTTCGTCCGCCAGCACAAGGGCCGGGCGGTGCACCAGGGCACGAGCTATTGCAACCCGTTGCATTTCACCGCCGGAAAGTTGATGGGGGTAGTCGTGGCCGCGGCCGCCGAGGCCAACGGCGTCGAGCATCTCGCGCTCGCGCCCATGCGGCATGCCGTTCAGCAGCAGTGGCAGGGCCACGTTTTGCTGCAAGGTCAGGTGGGGCAGCACATGGAAAGCCTGGAAGATGAAACCCATGCGCGCCCGGCGCAGGCGCGTGGCCGCGTCGTCGTCGAGCGAGGCGAGGGGCGTGCCATCGACGATGATCGCCGGCTCCTCGCTTGGGTCGGGCTGGTCAAGGCCGGCGATCAGGTTCAGCAACGTTGATTTGCCGACGCCGGAGTCGCCCATGATGGCGACGAATTCGCCGGGCTCGAAAGTCCAGCTCAGGCGATCGAGGACGCGCCTTTCGTTCGAGTAACTCTTGGTCAGGTTCTTTAACTGGAGCATGATTTAGCGGGTCAGGGAACGGCGCAGCGCAAAACTCAGGGCATCGACCACGGCCACCAGCAGCAGCATGGCCAGGATCACGGTGGCGGCGCGTTCCATCTGGAACAGGGACAGGTGATACTTGAGCATTTGCCCCAGGCCTCCGGCGCCCACCACGCCCAGCACTGCCGCGGCACGAATATTGTTCTCCCACCGATAGAGCGTGTAGGACAGCATCTGCGGCAAGGTTTGCGGCAGCGTAGCGTAGAAGAAGGCCGCCATCGGGCTGGCGCCGTTCAGGCGCAGGCTTTGTTCCGGCAGCGGCGGGGCATTTTCCAGCGCATCGGCGAACAGGCGGCCCAATACGCCGGCGGTGTGCGCGGCCAGCGCCATGGTGCCGGCGAATGGCCCAAGGCCCGCCGCCACGAGCAGGATCGACGCCCACACCAGTTCCGGGATGGAACGCAGTACGTTCAGCATGCCGCGCACCAGCGCACGCGGCGCACGCCCAAAGCGCCCAGCGCCGGGAATTGCCAGCAACAGCCCGCCAGCAACCGCCAGCAAGGTGCCGAGCGCCGACATGGCCAGCGTTTCCATGGTCGCGATGCCGGTCTTGCGCAGGAAGCCGCTGGCCATCTCCGGCGGGGCGAAGCCGGCCAGGAATTCGCCCATGCTGCGCATGGCTTCAATGGTGAACAGGTCGCCCAGCTTGAGCGACAGCGTGGCGAAGCTGGCGATGACCAGCGCCATGAGCGCGGCGGCAAACAGCCAGCCGGACCAGTTGCGTGCAGGCGGTGCGGGCATATGGCTCATCCCAGCCTCCTGCGCAGGAACTTGGAAACCAGGTCGGCCGCGGCAACCAGCAGCACGAACACGATCAGCATGGTGGCCACTTCACCGCCGGCCAGCATCTTGGTCGATTCGTCCATGCGCTGCCCCAGGCCGCCAGCGCCGACAAAACCCATGATCACCGAGCCGCGAATCGCGCACTCCCAGCGATAAACCGTATAGGAAACGAGTTCGGAAGCCGCCTCCGGCAGTGCACCGTACAGCAGGGCTGCCAGCCGCCCGCTGCCGTTTTGCAGCAGGACTTCGCTGGCGTGATGGTCGGTCGATTCCAGGATTTCGGCGTACACCTTGCCCAGCATGCCGGCATAGGTCAAGGCGATGGCCAGCACGCCGGCGGTCGGCCCCAGGCTGAAGATGCGCACGAACAGCAGCGCCCACACCAGCTCCGGCACGCTGCGCAGCAGGACCAGCAGCCAGCGCACCAGCTGGCGCACGGCGCGCGGGAAAGCAGCGATACGGCCGGTGCCGATGCGCGAGATCGACAAGCGCTCGGTGACGATCAGCGTTGCAGGGATCGCGCCGAGCAGCGCGAGCGTCAGGCCACAGGTGGCAATGGCCACCGTCTTCCATGCTTCGCGCGCCACCATGGCAAGGAATTCCGCGTCATGCGCCGGCTTCAGGAAATCGGACAGGAAGCGCCAGGTGGCCTGCAGGCTTTGCAGGTCGAACAGCGTCCACGGGTAGAACTCTGTCGCCACCACCAGCGGCCAGAGCAGCACGATGCCGACAGCAATAGCCGCCAGGCGCTGGCGCCACGCTGGATCGGGATGGTGGGGCGAAAGGGGAACGGCAGGAACGTTATGCATCGCTTACAGGCAGGCCCCAACGGCCAGCTTGGCTGCCATTTCTTCCGGTTGCGGCGAATTCGCCGGCGGCAGTTCGCCGAGATAGAGCTCATCGATCATCGCTTGCGTGACTTGCTCGCGCGGCAAGTCGAAGGCGACGCGGCCGTTTTTCAATGCCACGATGCGCGGGAAATAGGCCAGCGCCAGGTCGACCTGGTGCAGGCTGCACACCAGCAGCGCGTTGCGCTCGCGCGCTTCCTGCTGCAAGGTGTTCAGCGTCAGTTGCGACAGCGCCGGATCGAGCGCGGACAGCGGCTCGTCGACCAGCAGCGCCTGCGCTGACGACAGCAGCAGGCGTGCCAGGCCGCAGCGCTGGCGCTCGCCGCCGGACAGGCGATCGACGCGCGAATACAGCTTGTCGCCAAGGTTGAAGCGCGCCAGCGCGCGGTAGGCCGCCTCCGGATCGGAGGGCTTAAACAGCGACAGCAGCGCCTGGCCCAGGCTCCACTTCGGCAGGCGTGCCGCCAGCACAGCCGTCACCACGCGCTGGCGCGGCGGCAGCGGCGGCGTTTGCGGCGCCAGGAAAAGGCGTGCCCGCATGGCGTGGCGCCCGGCGTCCGTCAGATGCCAGGGATCGGTGCCAAAGGCCTTGAAAGCGCCGCTATCGGGGCGATGCGAGCAAGCCAGGGTGGAGAGCAGGGTGGTCTTGCCGGCGCCCGAAGGACCGATCAGCGCCACCTGTTCGCCAGGCTCGAAGTTCAGCGAGATGTCTTGCAGCGCAAGGCCGCGCGAACCGCCGATATGGCGGACCGAGAGGCCTTGCAGTTCGTACCAGGCAGAAGACATTGATTACTTCAGCAGGCCGGCGTTCTTGGCTGCCGCTTCGATATTGGTGTAGTTGGCAGCCTTGGTCGGGATGAACTTCGACGCGCGCTGCAGGTCCAGGATCGCCTTGTCTTCAGGCTTGGCGCTGTCCAGCGCCAGGAAGGCGTCGGTGATCTTCTTTTTCAGCGCTTCCGGCATGTCGGAGCGGACGGTCCAGTTGTAGTCGTAGTAGGCCGGGGTGGTGTAGAACACGCGCACCACGGATGGGTCGACTTTCTTCTGTTCGTTCAGCTTTTCCCACACCGAGATATTCAGTGCGCCGGCATCGACCTTGCCGCCGGCAACGGCTGCCACGGTTGCATCGTGCGCGCCGGAGAAGGAAATGCGTTTCAGGTCGGTGTCCGGGTCGATCTTGGCCGCCAGCAGGAAGGAGCGCGGCATCAGGTGGCCGGAAGTCGAGGACTCGGAGCCGAAGCTCAGGGTCTTGCCTTTCAGGTCGGCCAGCGAGTTGATCGACTTGTTGGTGGTCACGAAGACGGAGCGGAATTTTTCATCTTCCACACGCTGCACCAGCGGCACGACCTTGCCCTTGCTCATGTGGTTGGCCTGCACGAAGGTGAAGCCGCCGAACCAGACCATGTCCAGTTTGCCGTTCACCAGGCCTTCCACCGAAGCGGCGTAGTCGGTCACCGGGGTGAATTCCACTTTCATCGCCAGTTTCTTCTCGAGGTATTCGCCGAGGGGCTTGAATTTACGCTGCAGCTCGGTTGGCGCTTCATCAGGAATCGCGGAAACGCGCAGGACTTGCTGGGCTTGGGCGCCGGCAGCGGCGAAGAGCACACCGGCTGCAAACAGGGCCGATTGAATGGTGCGGAGGGAAAACAGGGACATGGAAGATCCTTTTTTATGTTAATGACGAGCCGCACGCCTCGGGCGAGGGTCCGGTACCTGGTCTTGGATATTCAGCTATGATAGCAAAAATGTCCCTGGAGCCTGAGCCATGACCTTGTCACGCACGGCTGCGATCCGCGTGGTCGCACCGGAAACGAGCAGTGTGTTGTCCCCCAGAACCGCCCACGGCGATGCCGCAACCATTGCAGAGATCAGCGCAGGGCTGCTGGCGCCGCAAGCTTCCACCTCGCCCAAATACTTCTACGACAGCCTCGGTTCGCACCTGTTCGAAGCCATCTGCGAATTGCCCGAGTACTACCCGACCCGTACCGAAGCAGCGATCTTCGCCCGCCACGGCGCCGACATGGCAGCACGCATCGGACCCGGCATGACGCTGGTCGACCTGGGCGCCGGCAATTGCGCCAAGGCTGCCAGCCTGTTCCCCTTATTGCAGCCAAGCCAATACGTGCCGGTCGACATCGCCGGCGAATTCCTGCAGCAGGCCGCCGCGCAACTGCGCCAGCGCTTTCCCGCCATCGAGATCACGCCGCTGGTGATGGACCTGTCGCAGCCCTTAATCTTGCCGCCGTCGTTGCCGGCAGCGCGGCGCCAGTTCTTCTATCCCGGTTCATCGATCGGCAACTTCACGCCCCACGATGCGGTAACCTTCCTGCGCCAGGTGCGCGAGAACGTGGGCGCGGACGGCGGGCTGCTGATCGGCGTGGACTTGGTCAAGGACCCGGCGGTGCTGGACGCGGCCTATGACGACGCGATCGGCGTCACCGCCGCCTTCAACATGAACCTGCTGCGCCACCTGAACCATCTCGCCGGCGCAGACTTTGATCCGGCGCAGTGGCGCCACGTGGCCTTCTTCAATGACGCGGAAAGCCGCATTGAAATGCACCTGGAAGCGCGCTGCGCATTGAGCGTGCACTGGTGCGGCGGCGAGCGCAGTTTCGCCCAGGGCGAGAGAATTCATACGGAGAACAGCTACAAATACACGCTGGAAGGCTTCCGCAGCCTGCTGTGGGAGGCCGGCTTCCGCGTCGACGGCACCTGGACGGACGATGCCCACTGGTTCGCAGTGATGCACGCCGCGGCGGCATATGCGTGACGCCAGCCCCTGGACCGAACGCTACGCGCAAGTGCGCGCGGCAACCATGGCGCTGGCCGCGCCGCTGTCCGACGAGGATTGCGGCGCGCAGTCGATGCCCGATGCCAGTCCGGTCAAATGGCACCTGGCGCATACCACATGGTTTTTCGAGACCTTTATCCTGGAACGCTTCGAGCCCGGCTTCCAGCCTTTCCACCCGGCGTTCAGGGTACTGTTCAACTCTTACTACAATGGCGTCGGCGACAAACACCCACGGCCGCATCGCGGCCTGCTGACGCGGCCCTCGATGGCCGAAGTGCGCGCCTATCGCGCCAATGTCGACGCCCGGATCGCGTTGCTGGCAACGCGGCTCGCGGCCACGGATTCCCGCCTCGCCGCGCTGCTGACGCTTGGACTGCAGCACGAACAGCAGCACCAGGAACTGATCCTCACCGACCTCAAGCACCTGCTGGCGCAGAATCCGATGGCGCCAGCCTACCTGCCCGGCCCGGGGCCGGCCGCGCCCGCTGCTACAGCCCTGTCCTGGCACTGCTTCGAAGGCGGCGTACAGGAAATAGGCCATCATGGCGACGGCTTCTGTTTCGACAATGAGCTGCCGCGCCACAAGGTCTTCATCGCCCCGTTCGAACTATCCACGCGCCTGGTGAGCAACGCGGAATACCTCGCCTTCATCGAGGCCGGCGGCTACCGCGACCCGAGCCTGTGGCTGGCGGAAGGCTGGGACTGGATTCGCGCCCAAGGCATCGAAGCCCCGTTGTACTGGCGGCGCGGGGAGGGGAGCGCAGGCTGGACCGCCTACACCCTGCATGGCCAACAGCCGCTGGAGATGGGGGCGCCGGCAAGCCACATCTCCCTGTTCGAGGCCGACGCCTATGCCCACTGGTCCGGCGCCCGCCTGCCGACCGAAGCGGAATGGGAGCACGCAGCCGGTGCCGGCGCACTCACGCAAATGTTCGACCATTGCTGGCAATGGACCAGCAGCAGCTACGCCCCATACCCCGGCTTCCGCCCGGCCGAAGGCGCCATTGGCGAATACAACGGCAAGTTCATGGTCAACCAATACGTACTGCGCGGCTCCAGCGTGGCGACCCCGCCAGGCCACGCCCGCTCCAGCTACCGCAACTTCTTCCCCGCCAGTGCACGCTGGCAATTCACCGGCATCCGCCTCGCAAAATAAAAGTCGGGGTCAGGTCTGGCAATCCGCCACAAAAGGCACGCATGTGCCTTTTGTGGCGGATTGCCAGACCTGACCCCGACTTTTTAGTTGCGAGTTACAGGCGGATGCCGAGGGCCTGGACGATCTCTGCCTTGAACTTGGCTGCCTGGTCGGCGTTAGGAATCTCGCCGGCCAGTTTCAATGCCAGCAGGCGCACGTCGGTGATCTCGTCGAAATAGTCCCCGCAGACGATCGCTGCCATCGGGCCAATGTAGGTGGCCAGGGTGTTTTCGAAGATGCTGCGCTGCGCTTCCGTCAGTGCCGGCTTGCCGGCAGGCTTGCTGGCGGGGGCCGCTTCCGGTGCTGCTGCCGGGCGGCGTGCGACGCCGGCCAGCAGGGTGGACGCCGGGGAGCTGCCTTCCGGCAGTTCAGTGATGCTGCCGTACAGGTAGTCGAGAATCGCTTCGGTCGACCATGGCAGAGGCTCGTTATTGCCCACGCTCGGACGGTCCATGCTCATCCGTGCGCGCTGGATGGTGCGCAGGATGTCCAGGCCGTCACGGCCGCGGCGGCCGCGGCACAGGACGAACACGATGCGTCCGTTGTCGAGATGGATCTGCGCCATGCGGTTGTCATCGCTGACCAGCATGATGGTCGCGGTGTCGCCCTGGGCGCAGAAGCCGGCGATCTTGTCGAGCAGCTCTACGAAGGGAGTGAACTCTGGCTGTGCCATATCAGTTCGCCTTTATCAATTATTTCTTACGCAGGCGATCCATCGCCATCTGGATACTCACGCCCAGGCGTTCCACAGCACGCGCCAGCGAACCGATTTCGTCGCCGCGGCTGGTCTGTGGAATGGTCACGTCGAGCTGGCCCTTGCTGAGCTTCTCTGCGATGTCGGTCAGGTGGTTGATCGGGCGGGTCAGTTGCTTGCCCAGCACGAACGCCAGGGCGCCAACCAGGACGATAACGATGATGATCAGCAGGCGCGCCTCGCTGCGCATCTTGGTCATGGCAGCATAGGCTTCGTCGTAGCGCTGTTCAACCAGCACGGTCCAGCCTTGCGGCAGGTTGCGCACGAAGCCCACCATCTTCACGTCGCCGTCCATATAGACTTTTGGCTCGTCGGTGATGCCTTCCACTTGCAGGGCAGGGTGCTTGCTGAAGTCTTGCAGTGCGGATTTGATCTTGCTCGCGTCGCCGTGGGCGATGACTTTCTTGTCGCCGTCCAGCAGGATGGCGTGGCCGGTTTCGCCGATGCGGATGTCGGTGACGGTGCGCGATACCACGCCCAGGTCCATCGCCATCGCGAACACGCCGACGATGGTGCGGTTTTCATTGCGGATCGGGACGCCGATGTTCAGCGATGGCTTGCCGCTGGTCTTGCCGATGGCCACCAGGCGGCCTTCGTTCTTGCCGGACATGATGGCTTTGAAGTACGAGCGGTCGCCGTAGTCGAGCATGGCGCTGCCGTCGCTGCGTGCCACGTCCTTGCCGGTGGTGTCCAGGGTGTGGATCAGGTACACCCATTCGTAGGACGCGGCGGTTGCCATCAGGACCGGGGTCTGGCGGCCGGTGTTCATGGAAATGACGTCGTCCAGGCGGGCGGCCTGGCGCATGGCGCGCATATTGGTGTCGTCCCAACCGTTAACGCCAGTGGCCACGGTGTCCGTGGTGGCGATCAGGTTTTCCGAAATTTTCGTGGTCAATTCCTGTTCGGCGGAAGAATTGCCCAGGTACCAAAGGGCAAACAGCGGCACGAGGGTTACCACGAGCAGGGTGATCAGGACTTTTTGAAAGATATTAAGAGACAGTTTCATTTTTATAAATCATTCGTAATAATCGAGCTGACACAACCGCATTCAGAATACGGACAACGTCTGCATTATGGCTGATTTCGAGGCAAAGCTGATGACTTGCCCGAGGCGGTTCGCAGCGCCAAGCACGCTACTTCGGGCATATGCCTGAGCAACTTTTTGTGAAACCACAGGCCGCTTCTGGGCCCTTGTTGGCGTGATTTCGCTGTTGCTCAGTTTATAAGTACACGATTATACATCAGCCGCTTTCCATGCGGAAATGATTTATGTGTCGCGCGAATTGGCCAGGCGCGGCGTGTTGCGCGCCTGCGCCGGCAGGGCCGGGCGCTGGCGTTGCTGGCCAGCTTCCCCGGACAGGCGGAATTGGCTGACCAGGTTCTCCAGCCCGACGGCCTGGTCGCTCATGGCCGCGGCGGCGGCCGCAGCTTGCTCCACCAATGCGGCATTCTGCTGCGTGGTCTGGTCCATCTGCATGATGGCCATGTTCATCTGCTCGATGCCGTCGGTCTGCTCGCGCGTGGCCAGGGAGATCTCGGCGACGATGCCGGTGACGCGCTGCACGGCCGACACCACTTCTTCCATCGTGGCGCCGGCCTGTGCCACCAGCCTGGCGCCGGCATCGACCTGTTCGACCGAGCTGGAAATCAGTTCCTTGATCTCTTTGGCGGCGCTGGCCGAGCGGGCTGCCAGGTTGCGCACCTCGCTGGCGACCACGGCGAAGCCGCGGCCTTGCTCGCCGGCGCGCGCCGCCTCCACCGCGGCATTCAGGGCCAGGATATTGGTCTGGAAGGCGATGCCGTCGATCACTGCGATAATGTCCACCACCTTGCGCGAGGAATCGTTGATCGAGCCCATGGTCGTCACGACCTGGGACACCACTTCGCCGCCGCGCTGGGCGATGGTCGAGGCGGAGCTGGCCAGCTTGTCCGCTTCGCGCGCATTGTCGGCATTGGCCTTGACGGTCGACGTCAGTTCTTCCATTGATGACGCGGTTTCTTCCAGCGCGGACGCCTGGTTCTCGGTGCGCGCCGACAGGTCCATATTGCCGGTGGCGATTTGGCCGGAGGCCGAGGCAATGGCGACCGTGCCATTGCGCACCTGCCCGACGATCTGCGACAGTGCATCGTTCATCTCGCGCAGGGCTTGCAGCAGCTGCCCGGCTTCGTCCTGCGAATGGGCCTTGATATGGCTGGTCAAATCGCCGGATGCGACGGTGCGTGCCACCTGCAGGGCATAGTTGATCGGACGCGTAATCGAACGGGTAACCCAGTATGCGCACGCAACGCCCAGCACCAGCGCCGCCACGCCCAGCGCGACCATCATGACCTGGGCGGAGCTGATGTGCTGCTTGATCTCGGCGCCGTTGGCGGTGACGATGCCGTCCTGCAGGTCGGCGAGTTTTTCCACGGTGGCCTGCAGCCTGGCCAGGCGCGGCATGGTGTCCGACAGTGCGCGCTGCGTCGCCTGTTCGCGCTGCCCTTCCGCGAGCAGATTGAGCACGCCGGTAAACGATTGCACGTAGGCGCTGCGCTCGCTGCCCACTTGCGCCAGCAGTTCGCGGCCGGCGGGCCGGTAGACCAGCTTGTCGAGCGTGGACAGGGCGGCTGTGATGGTGGCCTTGTTCCTGTCGACCTGCTTGCGCAGTTCCGCCGCTTGCGCGGCATCGGTCACCAGCAGCAGTTGCAGCACCAGCGCCGAATTTGCGCGGGTGGTGGCGGCAACGGTGGCGGCCGCATCTGCCTTCGCCCAGTCCTTGTCGATGATGGTGGAACTCAGCTCGCCGATACTGGAGAGGCGCAGGCTGGCTACGGCAATCAGCATGGCCATCAAGGCGAAGACAATCGCGAAACACAAGCCCAGGCGGGTCCCGATCTTCAGGTTGGCAATGCGCATGACTGCTCCTTCCGGCGGCGTGGAAAACGATTTACCAGTATAAATACTTGCCAAAAGGAGATAAATTCGGGGGGCGGCGCGCAAGCCGTCCCCGAATGAAAAAGCGCTTAAGCTTCGGCTTGTGCGATGCTAGCCGAGGCCTCGGCCTTCAGCGCGATCTGGCGGTTGATGGCGCTGAGCACGGCCTTGAACGAGGCGGTGACGATATTGCTGTCGATGCCCGCGCCGAACAGGGTAGGGCCGCCGTCCAGGCGCAGTTCGACATAGCAGGCTGCCTTGGCGTTGGCGCCGTGGCCGATGGCGTGCTCGTGGTAGTCCATCAGCGTGACGTCCAGGCCGAGCGCGTCGACGAAAGCGTCGATCGGGCCGTTGCCGCCGCCCTGCAGGGACATTGACGCCTTGTTGTGCAGCAGGCCGATGTCGATCTGCACCGGCTCGTCGCTGGAGCTGTCCTCCACCATCTTGTGCGATACGTAGGCGTATGGCGTGCCCTGGGCCAGATACTCGCTTTCGAAGATCTGGTAGATGCCTTCGGAGGTGATTTCCAGGCCGGTCTGGTCGGCCACTTTCTGCACTGCGCGGCTGAATTCGATCTGCAGGCGGCGCGGCAATTCGAGGCCGTAATCCTGTTCCAGCAGGTAGGCCATGCCGCCCTTGCCGGACTGGCTGTTGACGCGGATGACGGCGTCGTAGCTGCGGCCCAGGTCTTGCGGGTCGATCGGCAGGTATGGGATTTCCCACGGCGCGCCTTCCTGTTGCTTGGCGAAGCCCTTCTTGATCGCGTCCTGGTGCGAACCGGAGAAGGCGGTGAACACCAGGTCGCCCACGTATGGATGGCGCGGATGTACCGGCAGCTGGTTGCACTCCTCGACCACTTTGCGCACGGAGTCGATGTCGGAGAAGTCCAGGCCAGGATGCACGCCCTGGGTGTAGAGGTTCAACGCCAGGGTCACCAGGTCGACGTTGCCGGTGCGTTCGCCGTTGCCGAACAGGCAGCCTTCGACGCGCTCGGCGCCGGCCATGACGGCAAATTCAGCGGCAGCGATGCCGGTGCCGCGGTCGTTATGCGGGTGTACCGAGATGATGATGGAATCGCGGCGCTCCAGCTTGCGCGACATCCATTCGATCTGGTCGGCGTACACGTTCGGCGTCGAGCATTCGACGGTGGCCGGCAAGTTGACGATCATTTTCCTGTCCGGAGTCGGCTGCCAGATGGCGGAGACTGCATCGACGATGTGCTTGGCGAAATCCAGCTCGGTGGTGGAGAAGGACTCGGGCGTGTATTCGTAAGTCCAGTCGGTTTCAGGATGCTGGGCCAGCAGTTGTTTCACCAGCCTGGTGCCGTCCGTGGCGATCTTGGTGATTTCTTCGCGGCTGGCGCCGAACACCACTTTGCGGAATACCGGTGCGGTGGAGTTATACATGTGCACGATGGCGCGCTTGGCGCCAATGCACGATTCAACGGTGCGGCGAATCAGTTCTTCGCGCGCCTGGGTCAGCACGATGATGGTGACGTCGTCCGGAATGCGGTTTTCCTCGATCAGCTTGCGCACGAAATCGAAATCGGTTTGCGAGGCGGAAGGGAAGCCCACTTCGATTTCCTTCAGGCCCACCTTGATCAACAACTCGAAGAACTTGATTTTCTTTTCCACGCTCATCGGCTCGATCAGCGCCTGGTTGCCGTCGCGCAGGTCGGTGCTCATCCAGATCGGCGGCTTGGCGATGACGGCGTTCGGCCAGGTGCGGTCGCTCAAGCCGACGGTTGGGTATGGACGATATTTGGCGGCAGGGTTCTTCAACATCATGGTGATACTCCTGTGTTTTTCAAATTTTGGGAAACCGGGACGTGGCGCGAGGGAGGCCGACGTGGGGTACTGCAGGGGGAAATCAGGCGCGTGCCAGTAGTAGCGCGCCTGGTAGTAGGGCGCCTGGCAGGTGTGCAGAAATGTGCAAATGCGAGGTCATGTCGACCAATGTAAGGCACCGGATTTGACCTTGTCAAGAAAAAATCTCAACAGCAATTTGCGATGTTTTCGCACTTTCTGCTGATAAAATGGTGGTCATGGCGAGGATAAATCGGATATGGATAAGATTGATCGAGAAATAATCGGACTTTTGCGCGATGATGCGAGGATAAGTTTTAAGGATCTGGGCGAGCGCGTAAGCCTCAGTGCGAACACGGTGGCGGACCGCGTGCGGCGCTTGGTGGCCGACGGCGCCATTCTCGGATTCGAGGCTCGCCTCGACCACGCGGCGCTCGGCCTGCACCTGCAAGCCTATATCGACGTCAAGCTGAAGTCGGGCACCAATACCCACGAGTTCGAGGAAATCGTCAAAACCATCCCCGGCGTGCTGGAAGTGGCGCTGCTGACCGGGAATTACGATGGCTTGCTTCGTGTGGCCTGCAAAGACCAGGCCCACTTGCTGCGCCTGATCGACACCTTGCGCGACCGGGCGGGCGTGCAGGATACCTACAGCCGCGTGATCCTGCACCAGACTCCGGTCAGCGCGCCGCTGACTGTGACAGAATAACGGCCCTGATGTTTGATTGCGGAATTCCGATGCAAAAGCTGAATGCAGAATTGACCCGGCTCTATCTCGCTCCACCGGCCGGTGGCACGCGCAGCATTTCCCTTGCGTTCAAGCGGCTGGCGGGCGACGGCGAGGCAGGACATTGGGAGCGCCTGTGCCAGGTGGCGAATGCACTGCATGCGGAGCTGGGCTTGCCGGCGCCTGCAGTGAGCATTTCGGGCGCCGGCGCTTTCGGGCTCTGGCTCTCGCTGGAAAAGCCGGTGACGGAGGCGCAAGCGCAGGAGTTTGCGGCGCTGCTTTGTCCCGAGGCCGAATCCGCTGCGGCAGCGCTGCCGCCATACCTGGACCAGGCGAGCGGTAAATGGGCGGCATTCATTCACCCTGGCATGGGGGCGTCCTTTGCGGGCGATGAGGGCCTCGATATGCAGCCGCCGGAAGCGGGGCAGGTCGCCTTGCTGGAAGGGCTTGAGAGCATCGGCCCGGCCCCGTTTGCGCAAGCGCTTGACCAATTGCGGCGACCTGTTGGCACCGCGCTTCAGCCGTCCCCGCCAGCGCCCGAGGCCAGCGCCACGCCAGGAGGTTTGCTGTTGAAGGACGCGACGCTGGAAGACATCGTCAACTTCCTCCATTCAAAGAACATCGAGCCTACTTTCCGCTTCCTGAAATAAGCGGCAACTGCTCGACGAGTTGCGCTGTGGCCTCTGGCGTCATGTTGATGAATTTGCAGCCTATATGAAGCTGTTCGCCCAACAGGAAGGAGCGGAAACCTCGCGTGAAGCGCACTTCCAGCTCGGTGGGAATCTCAATGTCCGGCCCCAGCTCCAGTACCACCTCAGGAATCTTGCGGCCCTTGAGCAAACCCTTCGCTTCGATCTTCGAGCAGCGCAGCCCGATGCCGCCTAGCGAAAAATCGTAGATCGGCAGCTCGTAGCGGTGGCCGTTCAACTCGAAGGCGGCCATGAAATTCGCCCCCAGCGGCGTTTCCACGCGCTCTGATGCGCGCCGGTTCAGGACCGTGCAGGTTTCAGGGAAGGTCATCGGAATGAGCTGGGGCTTGCCGGGCACCGGCTTCCATTCCTGGTCTGACAGCTTGAATTGCAGCTTCGCCGTGCGCAGCCAGCTTACAAAGGTGACCTTGCCCGGCTGAAGGACCGAGCCCGCGTTCAACTCCATCACGAAATGCGGCAACTGGGGATCGACCGACAGGATGCGGCCAAGGACCGGCTCACGGCTGCCGGGCACGTACATCGAGATCGCATCGCCGCTTGCGGCCAGCAGGGTCAGCGCGTCGCCGATGTCGTCTTCGCTCGTCATGTCAAACGAACTCGCGGAAGCGATGAATGGGGCTAACGCGTCCTGTGGCCGTGGCGGACCTTTGCGAATCGGGACCGCATGGTGCTCATTGAGCTGCATATCGCGTAGATGGGTCAGGTGATGACTTCATCATAGGACGTGAATTGCCAAATAGCAACCTAGTTTAAACCTTTGAAAATAAACTGGAACAAGCCCGCCCTGGCGGGCCTGCTGCATCAGGATGCGTAATTGCAGCGCTGCCTGACGTTCGCCCAGTTCCTTTTCCAGGGCGGGTGACGCGGCGAATGCCCTGCACCGGGGCGCGGCCTTCGGGAGCAGACGGTGCCTAGGCGGCGACCTGCACGCTTGCTTCGCCGGCGGCCATTGCGCCGATGACGGCGGCGTGTTCGAAGCCGTGGTTGCGGAACAGGGCCAGTACTTCGTCGACGCTCGCCGGATCGCAGGAGACCAGCAGGCCGCCGGAAGTCTGCGGGTCGGTCAGCAGGGTATGCTGCGGCTGGGTGATGTTCGGCGACAGCAGCACGTCCTTGCCGTAAGCATCCCAGTTGCGGCCCGAAGCGCCGGTGAAGAAACCGTCGTGCGCCAGCTTCTCAACCCCTGGCAGCAGCGGTATTTGCGACATATTCAGCTTGGCGGTCAGCTTGGCGCCTCGCGCCAGTTCCAGCAGGTGGCCAAGCAGGCCAAATCCGGTGACGTCGGTCAACGCATGCACGCCCGGCAGTTCGGACAAGGCCTTGCCCGGCTTGTTCAACTTGGTGGTGTTGTCGATCATGGCCTGGTAGCCTTCATCGCCGAGGACGCCTTTTTTCAGCGCTGCGGACAGCACGCCCACGCCCAGCGGCTTGCCCAGCACCAGCACGTCGCCGGCCTTGGCATCCGCATTGCGTTTCACTTTGGATGGATGCACCAGGCCCAGGACCACCAGGCCGTAGATCGGCTCCACGGAATCGATGGTATGGCCGCCGGCAATCGGGATGCCGGCTTCGTTGCAGATCGATTCGCCGCCCTTGATGATCTTGCCGATCACCTCGATCGGCAGTTTGTTGACAGGCATGCCGACCAGGGCTAGCGCCATGATCGGAGTGCCACCCATGGCGTAGACGTCGGAGATGGCGTTGGTAGCGGCGATGCGGCCAAAGTCGAACGGATCGTCGACGATCGGCATGAAGAAGTCGGTGGTGGCGATCAGGGCCTGCTCGTCGTTCAGTTTGTAGACCGCAGCGTCGTCGGCCGTTTCGATGCCGACCATCAGTTCCTTCGGCACTGGGAAGCCGTTGGTGTTCTTCAGGATCTCGGACAGCACGCCGGGCGCGATCTTGCAGCCGCAGCCGCCGCCGTGGGAGAAGGAGGTGAGTTTGATTGGTTCAGTGCTCATGATGGGGTCTTTCAGTTCGTATGGAGCAGATTATCCACCAAGTCGAGCAGGGCTGCCTGCTCGGCTTCGGGAGTGAAAAGCCTGGCGCGGCGGGCGCATTGCTCTTGCAGCCTGGCGTACCAGCCGGCGTCGTCGATGCTTTTGTCAACCAGGGCTGCCAGCGCTCGCGCGTCGCCCAGCGGGAAGTAGCCGAGGTAGTCGTCGCCCAGCATGCCGCGGTTGCCGCTGATATCGCTGGCCAGCACGGGCACGCCGCTGGTGACCGCTTCGATGATGACGTTGGCGCCCCCCTCCATGCGCGAGCAGATGGCCATGGCGTGGGCAGCTTTGAGCCGCTGGCGCGTTTCGGCATGGGGCAGGGGACCAAGCCAATGGTAGCGTCCTGGCCAGGCCGCATTGGCTGCGGTGGCAGCCTCGCCTAGCGCGGGATCAAGCACGCCGCCGATATGCACCAGGCGCGCGCTGCGGGCGGTGACGTGCGAGGCGGCCAGCATGAACGTGCGCGGGTCTTTTTCCTCGCGCAGGTGGCCGACCATCAGGATGTCGTGGTGATGCGGCGCCGCGGCACGGGCGGCCGGCTGGAGCGAGGGCGCGGATTGATAGATGACGCGGGCCTTGGCGCGCAGGTGCGGCGGCAGCTCGTCCAGGCCGGCCGGCTGCAGCAGGACCAGCGCGCTGGCGCGCTGCAGCGAAGCTTGCGCGTCGGCGTCGACGCGGATGTCGCGATACAGGTCGGTGCCGGTCAATACCAGGACCGTTGGACGCTCGGGATGCGCTGCGCAAAAATGCGCCAGCGGCGCCGCCGAGCGGCGCGCATGAAGGGCAATCAGCAGGTCCGGCGCGGCCTCGGCAGGCCAATCGGAAGCGATGTCGGCCTGGTAGCGCGGGCGCAGGAATTGCGCCCAGCGGCGCGCTGTTTGCCAGTTGCCGTTGTTGGCCTGTGCCAGCGCCGGGCTGACGATGCAGATTGTCTGCTTGCTCACTGGTGTAATTCGCTCAAATATCGCTACAATCGACCCATGAACGCCATCCATGCCTCGTTCCGGACCGCCCGAACACAGCAACTTGCCGATGCCTTGCAGGCTGCGCGCAATTATACGCTGAGCCTTTTCGAATGCTTTGCCGCCGCCGGCATGGATGTATCGATGCGCGTGCCGCAGATGCGCATCGTCAATCCGCCGTTGTGGGAACTGGGCCATACCGCCTGGTTCGCCGAATGGTTCGTCTTGCGCGAAGCGATTTCCAGCCATCCGGCCGACGCGTTGTACATGTCCTTGCTGCGCAAGGGCGATGACTGGTTCGATTCCAACATGGTGCCGCACCGCAGCCGCTGGAGCCTTGACCTGCCCAGCACGGGCGGCGTGAAGACCTACTGCCACGAGGTCCTGGACCGCGTCCTGGACAAGCTGTCGCGCGAACCGAACACGGACGAAGCGCTGTACCCATACCGGCTGGCGCTGGCCCACGAAGACATGCATGGCGAGGCCTTCCTCTACACCTTGCAGACGCTGGGCTTGCAGGCGCCGGCGCACCTGACCCACGACGAACGTGCATCCGGCGCTCCCGGCGATATTGCTTTCCCAGGCGGCACGCTGCAACTGGGAAGCGCGCCGGAGACGGGCGGCTTCATCTTCGACAACGAAAAGTTTGCGCATCCCTGCTACGTGGCGCCATTCCGGATGGATGCCACGCTGGTCACCAACGCCCAGTATGCCGACTTCGTGGAAGATGGCGGCTACGAACGACGCGAGTTCTGGAGCAATTCGGGCGCCGACTGGCTGCTGCGGCAGGAGCGCTCGGCGCCGCGCTACTGGCGCCGCGACAACGGCCAGTGGCGCACGATGCGTTTCGGCCGGCTCACGACGCTGGCCGCGCACGAGCCTGTGCGGCACGTGTCCCTGTACGAAGCGCAGGCCTATTGCGCCTGGGCCAATCGCCGCCTGCCGACCGAGATGGAGTGGGAGTACGCGGCCTTGCACGGCCATCCTGCTTTCCGCTGGGGCCAGTTGTGGGAATGGACGGCATCGCCGTTCGAACCGTATCCCGGTTTTGTGGCAGACCGCTACCGCGAATATTCGGCTCCGTGGTTCAGTACGCACCAGGTACTGCGCGGCGCATCGTTCGCCACGCCATCCCGGCTTGGCTCCGCCAAGTTCCGCAACTTCTACCTGCCGGAACGGGACGACATCTTCAACGGCTTCCGCACTTGCGCATTTGAATAAGAAAGTCGGGGTCGGCAATTAAAATGGGGACGTACCCTTTGAAGGGGTACGTCCCCATTTAATTGTTACTTCTTCAGGTGGTCATCCAGCCAGCCGATCACGGTGTGGTGCCACAGGATCGAGTTGGCGGGCTTCAGGACCCAGTGGTTTTCGTCCGGGAACACCAGCAGCTTGGACTCGATGCCCTGGCGCTGCAGCGCCGTGAAGGTGCCCAGTGCCTGCGCGGTCGGGATGCGGAAGTCCAGGTCGCCCTGTACCACCAGCATCGGGGTCTTCCACTTGGCCACGTGGTGAACCGGGTTGAACTTTTCGTAGCCGTTCGGGTTGGCGTAGTAGGTACCGCCATTGTCCCATTCAGTGAACCACAGTTCTTCGGTGGAGTAGGCCATGCCGCGCTGGTCGAACACGCCGTCGTGGTTGACGATGCACTTGAAGCCGTCGCTCCAGTTACCTTCGATCCAGTTCATCATGAAGCCGCCGTACGAAGCGCCCAGTGCGCAGGCGTTCTGGCCGTCCAGGAAGTCATACTTTGCCACGGCTGCCGCCAGGCCTTTCTGCAGGTCTTCCAGCGGCTTGCCGGCCCAGTCGCCGCTGATCGAATCGGTGAAGCCCTGGCCGTAGCCGGTCGAACCGTGGAAGTCGATGAACACCGAGGCGTAGCCTGCGCCGGCATACACCTGCGGATTCCAGCGGTAGCTCCAACTATTGCCGAAGCTGCCCTGCGGGCCGCCGTGCACCAGGAAGGCGACCGGATATTTCTTGCCTGGCTCGTAGTTCCATGGCTTCATCACGTGGCCGTACACGGTCTCGCCGTTTGCGCCCTTGAAGGAGAACTGTTCGTACTCCGCCATCTTCACGTCTTTCAGGCGTTCGGCATTGGCCCAGGTCAGCTGCGTGCCTTTCTGCTCGGCGCCATCGGCCTTCAGCTTGACCAGTTGTGCGCCGCCGCCCAGCGAGGCTTGCGCGGAGATCACGGTGTCTTTCTGCACGTCGAACTCGCCGGCGTAGCCTTTGCCGGTCAGCGCGGTGACCTTGCCCGAGGCGACGTCCAGCGAGAACAGGCGGTGGTTGCCGATATCGTCGGCATTGGCCAGCAGGGCCTTGCCGTCAGGGCGCCATTTGTAGTCGGCGATGGAACGATCCCATTCCTGGGCCAGCACGCGCTTCTTGCCGGTGGCGACATCCATCAGCACCATATGGAAGCGGTCGGCTTCAAAGCCTGGGCGCTTCATCATCAGGTACGCGAGGGTCTTGCCGTCCGGGGAGAAGGATGGTTTGGCGTCCCATGCCGGGTTTTCGGCAGTCAGGTTGCGCGGGGCAGTGCCGCCGGCCGCAGGAACTTCGTACAGGTCGAAGTTGGTGGACCAGGATTCGGCCTTGCCGGCCACGCGTGCCGAGAACACGACCTTCTGGCCGTCCGGCGAGAACTGGTAGTCGGCGTTGTCGCCGAAAGGCTTGGAATGGACGTCGCCGTCCAGCGCGCCGCTCAGGCTGACCGGTGCACCAGCCTTGCCGCCGGCGTCGATCGGTGCCGAGTACAGCACATTGCGGCGGCCGTCGGCCCAGGTATCCCAGTGGCGCACGAACATTTCGCTGTACAGCATGCCGGTGGCCTTGTTCCTGGACTTGTCGTCCAGGCGCTTTTTGGTGCAGGCCAGGTCGGCGCAATCGCGGAACACTTCGAAGGCCATGGCCAGGCGGTCACCTTTTGGCGACAGGCGGAAGCTCTCCACGCCCAGCGGGTAATCGGTGACGCGCACAGCTTCACCGCCGGCGTTCATTGGCAGGCGCCACACTTGCGCGGAGCCCGAACGGCCGCTCACGAAATAGAGCGCGTCGCCCGAAGGGGACCATTGCGGCTGGCTGCTGCTGGCATCGTTCTGGGTCAGTTGGACCGGGGCCGGCTTGGCGGCCTTCAGGTCGATCATCCACAGTTGCGTGATGCCGCGGTTCTTTTCCATATTGGTGGCGCGGACGGTATACACCACGCGGCTTGCGTCCGGCGACAGCACAGGGCTGCCAACACGGTCCATGCTCGCCAGGTCTTCGATGGTCAGGCCGCGCGGGGCGGCAACGGCATTGGTTGCCGCTGCGATGGCGGCGCCCAGTACCAGCAGGCGTAAGGTCATTCGGGATCTCCGGTCTGTTATCAAATCTGCCAGCGGGTGGCTGGCCAAGCGGGCATGATACTGTAATATTTCGCGCATGGAGATCAATACTAAGAAAATCGCGGTCTGGGGATTGACCGGCGCGACGGCTGTTTTGTGCGCCGGCGCCGTGCTGTTGACGCAAACGTGGTATTCGAAACCGCTCAAGCTCGAATGGTTTTACATGCGCGGTTTTGCAGCGGCCGCGCTGAAAAGCCCGGAGATGATGTCGCGGCTTCACGTGCTGCCGGGCTGGCTGGATTTTTCCAGCTCGCGGCTGGACGACGAATCGCCCCGGCGCCGGCATGAGTTTTACCAGGACATGAAAGACAACCTGGCCATGCTGGAGCGCTACGACCGCAATGAGCTGGGGCGCGAGGCCCAACTGTCCTACGATACGCTGCACTATTACCTGAACACCGTGACGGAAGGCGAGCGCTTCCAGCTTCATGAATTCCCTGTCAATCAGGTGCACGGCCTGCAAAGCGCGCTACCTGAATTCATGGCCGACGTGCACAGCGTGAGCTCCCGCAGCGAGGCCGAGAGCTATATCGCCCGCCTGCAGAAGTTCCCGCTCAAGTTCGAGCAGTTGATCGAGAGCCTGCGTGCGCAGGAAGCTGCCGGCATCTTGCCGCCGCAATTCCTCGTCGAGAAAGTGCTGCTGCAGATGCACGGCTTCGCGGGACGCCCGGCGCGCGAGAACATGCTGTACACCACCTTCAAAGCCAAGCTGGATGCGATCCCGCTGTCGGGCATGAGTGAGAAGGTGCGCAGCGAATTATTGCAAGGCGTGGGCGACGCAATCCAGAAAAGCGTCTATCCGGCTTATGCTGAACTGATCCGCCACTTCGTCGAATTGCAGGGGCGCGTTCGTTCAAATGACGGCGCCTGGTCGCTGCCAAACGGCGATGAATACTACGCCTGGTGCGTGCGCTATCACACCTCGACCAACCTGACGCCGCAGCGCGTGCACGACCTGGGACTGGCCGATGTCGATCGCCTCACCGGCATCATGGACCGCCTGCTGCGCCAGATCGGGTTGGAAGATGGGAGTATTGGCGAGCGGATGCAGCAACTGCAGCGCGATCCGAAATACCGTTACCCAGACACTGAGGAAGGCCGCAAGGAAATGCTGGCCGACTACCGCGCCATCATGAAAGAAGCCGATGAAAAGTTGACCGGGGCCTTCCTCAAGCACCCCAAGGCTGCGATCGAAGTGCGTCCGGCGCCTGCCGAATCGGCCGCCACCGCGCCAACCGCCTATTACATGCCGGGAGCGATGGATGGCTCGCGTCCTGGCGTGTTCTATGCAAACATGCGCTCACTGAAAGACACGCCGAAGTACGGCATGCGCAGCACGGTATTCCACGAAGTCATGCCGGGCCATCATTTCCAGATATCGCTGGCGCAGGAGATGAAGGGTGTGCCGTTTTTCCGCCGGGTGATCGGTTTTTCTGCATACCAGGAAGGCTGGGGGTTGTACGCGGAACGGTTGGCGTCTGAAATGGGCCTGACGCCCGATCCGGTCGACCAATTAGGCCGCCTGCGCGACGACATGATGCGCGCCGCAAGACTGGTGGTCGATACCGGCATCCATTACAAACGCTGGTCGCGCGAAGAGGCCATCGACTACATGATGGACAACACCGGCATGGGCGAACAGGAAGCGACGGCGGAAGTGGAGCGCTACATCGTCTCGCCGGGCCAGGCGCTGGCATACAAAGTTGGCATGCTGTCGATCCTAGGCTTGCGCGAGAAGGCGCGCGCCGAATTGGGCGACAAATTCGACCTCAAGGAATTCCACAACGAAGTCCTGGGCCACGGCGCATTGCCGATGACCGTGCTGGAGCGTGTGGTGGACGACTGGATCGCCCTGCGCAAATGAAAGTCGGGGTCAGGTCTGGCAATCCGCCACATTTTTCGCATGGCGAAAAATGTGGCGGATTGCCAGACCTGACCCCGACTTTAATTACAGGAGCTGCTTGCCGAGCGCTTCCAGGCGCTCGAAGTAGGCGGTCATGTCCAGCTCTTTACGGGCTACGCCGCTGCGCATTGCTGCTTGCGCGATTTTCGGGGTGACGGTTGGCAGCAGGCGGTCGTCCAGCAGGCCGGGGACCACGTAGTCCTTGCCGAAGCGGGCGTCGCTATGCGCCAGGCCGGCCAGGGCGGTTACGCAGGCGCGCTTCATTTCCTGGTTGATCGTGGTGGCGCCGGTGTCCAACGCGGCGCGGAACAGGTATGGGAAGCACAGTGCGTTGTTGATCTGGTTCGGGTAGTCGGAGCGGCCCGTGGCGATGATCGCATCCGGCGCCACTTCGCGTACCAGTTCAGGGCGCAGTTCAGGCTCGGGATTGGCCAGGGTGAACACGATCGGCTGCTTCTTCATGCGCTGGACGTCGGCTTGCGACAGCACGCCAGGGCCGGATACGCCGAGGAATACGTCGGCGCCTTCCATCACGTCGGACAATGTGGTGGCAGTGGTGTCCTGCGCCCAGTCGGCTTTTTCGCCGGTCAGGTTGCGGGCCTTGGTCAGCACGCCTTTGGAGTCGCACACGAAGATGTTCTCGCGGCGCGCGCCGATGTCCACCAGCAGTTCCAGGCAGGCGATGGCTGCGGCGCCGGCGCCGGAGCAGACGATCTTCACGTCGGCGATGTCGCGGCCAGTCATTTCAACGGCGTTCAGCATGCCGGCGCCGACCACAATCGCGGTGCCGTGCTGGTCGTCGTGGAATACCGGGATCGACAGGCGTTCGCGCAGCTTGCGTTCAATGTAGAAGCACTCCGGCGCCTTGATGTCTTCCAGGTTGATGCCACCGAAAGTAGGGTGCATGGCGGCGATGATGTCGACCAGCTTGTCCGGATCGGTTTCGTCCAGTTCGATGTCAAAGGAATCGATGCCGGCGAATTTCTTGAACAGGATGGACTTGCCTTCCATGACCGGCTTGCCGGCCAATGCGCCGATATTGCCCAGGCCCAGCACCGCGGTGCCGTTGGTGATGACTGCCACCAGGTTGCCCTTGGCCGTGTATTCGTAGGCCAGTGCCGGGTCACGCGCGATTTCCACGCAAGGCGCCGCTACGCCCGGCGAGTAGGCCAGGGCCAGGTCGTCCTGGCTGCCAACGCTCTTGGTCACTGCAATGGCCACTTTGCCGGGCGTGCCGGCCTTGTGGTATTCCAGTGCCTTTTGTTCAAGACTGCTCATTCTGTGCTTCTCCTTTAGTTCTGCGAAAAACGCCCGCTACAGGCCAGTTTAGCCTGTGCGGGCGTGCTTTGCAGGGCGCTACGCGGGCGCCCGGCTCAGTATTTGATTATGGATACAGGCCACGTACTTCGCGGGCAGCCAGCACGCGGGTGCATGCCAGGATGAAGGTTGCGGTGCGCAGCGATACCTTCTTCTCTTGCGAGACTTCCCACACGGAGTTGAACGCGTCCTGCATGATGCGGGTCAGGCGTGCATTGATTTCTTCCTCGCTCCAGAAGAAGGAGGAGAAGTCCTGCACCCATTCGAAGTAGGACACGGTCACGCCGCCGGCGTTACACAGCACGTCCGGAACGATCAGGATGTCTTTGTCGTTCAGGATGTCGTCCGCTTCAGGGGTGGTTGGGCCGTTGGCGCCTTCCAGGATGATCTTGGTGCGGATCTGGCCTGCGTTCTTGGCGGTGATCTGCTGTTCCAGCGCTGCCGGTACCAGGATGTCGGACTCGATGCCCCAGAAGGAATCGCGGTCCTGGGTCGCTTCTGCGCCTGGGAAGCCGGCCACGCCGCCGGTTTCGGCTACGTGCTTGTGCAGTTCAGCCACGTTCAGGCCGCCCTGGTGCACCACGGTGCCGGTGTGATCCTGCACGGCGATGATCTTGGAACCCGCTTCCGCGAACATGTTGGCAGCGATGCCGCCCACGTTGCCGAAGCCCTGGATGGCAATGCGTGCGCCCTGGATTGCCACGCCGCGCTTTGCAGCCGCTTCACGGCCGGTCACGAACACGCCGCGGCCGGTTGCTTCGCGACGGCCCAGCGAGCCGCCCATCGAAATTGGCTTGCCGGTGACAACGCCGGTCGACAGGTTACCTTCGATCATGGCGTAGGAGTCCATCATCCATGCCATCACCTGTTCGTTGGTGTTGACGTCTGGTGCAGGGATATCCTTGGTCGGGCCGATGATCAGGCTGATCTCGCTGGTGTAGCGGCGGGTCAGGCGCTGCAGTTCACCTTTGGACAGGGTCTTTGGATCGACACGGATACCACCTTTTGCGCCACCGTATGGCACGTTGACGGCGGCGTTTTTCACCGTCATCCATGCCGAAAGGGCCATCACTTCCGACAGGGTGACATCCTGGTGGAAGCGCACGCCGCCCTTGCCTGGGCCGCGAGACATATTGTGTTGAACGCGATAGCCTTCGTAGTGGGCGATCGAGCCGTCGTCACGTTCGATCGGAACGTCGACAACGAGGATGCGCTTAGGGCGCTTCAGGGTTTCAACCCAGCGGGACAGGCCGCCCAGGTGAGGGGTGACGCGATCAATTTGTTTCAGGTACTGGCCCCAAGGACCGAGATCTTCAGCGTTGAGGTAAGACGGCAAGGCGTGGTTGGTCATTGTGTGACTCGCTCAGGTTGTTCGGTAACGCGGCGAATCTTATTCCTGTGCAATTGCCGAGGCCAATGCCGAGTGCGCATTCGGTTATGCAAAATTTGCATAACATGTCTTTTTGGTATCGCTTGGTAGGCAAACTACAAACCGGTACCCCAGTGTCTGACCCGCGGGGTCAGACACTGGTACGCGGCCGCTGCAGGCTAGTGTCAGACCCTGTGGGTCGGACACCGGTTTACCGGTTTTAGCGGTCCGAAGCCGGCACGCGCCGCTTCGCCGAAGCCGGCTTTTGTTTTTCCGCCAAATGCTCCCAAAGCCGCGCCACCACAGCCTTCCCAGGCCGCGCCGTGCTGGGCCGCTCGCGATAGAGCCGAATCTCCATCTCGATTTCCCACTCCGCCCGCCCGCCATCGGCCGGTGCCAGCAGCTTCTGTTTCACCTCGCGCGTCACCGCCGATTCGGGCAGGAACGCGATCCCGCGCCCCTCCAATGCCATCATCTTCAACCCTTCCGCCATATCGGTCTCGTAATGGGTCTCAAGGTGCAAAGCCTGCTTGGCATCGGACATGATCAGGTCGACCATGCGACCCAGGTAGGCATTGGTCGTGTAGGAAAGGAAGGGCAGGGGCGACGTCTTCCGCCCCGGCAGCACGAACTCCGGCTGCCTGGCCTTGTCGCAACGCGCATAGGCACGCAAAGCCTCGCGCCCCAGCACCAGCATGTCGTAGCGCCCCGGATCAAGCTGCACCGGCTGGCGCGGATGGTGGTAGCAAAGCAGCAGGTCGCAGCCGCCTTCCACCAGCTGCAGCACCGCATCGTGCACGTTCAGCGCCATCAGGCGCGAATTGATCGGCGCGAATTCCTCCTCAAGCTGCGCGATCCATTTCGGGATGAAGGTCAGCGACAGCGTGTGCGGCACGGCGAGATCGATGCTGTTCTGCGTCGCCGCCCGCTTGCCGCGCAACAGCTCGCGCACGCCGTTGATCTGGCTGAGCATTTCCAGCGCCTGTTCGTAGAACACCAGCCCCGCCGGCGTCACGCGCGTCGGGTAGGAGGTGCGGTCGATCAGGTCCATGCCCAGCCAGTTTTCCAGCGACTGGATGCGCCGCGAGAACGCAGGCTGCGTGACGTGGCGCAGTTGTGCGGAGCGGCTGAAGCTATTCGTTTCAACCAGGGAGATAAAGTCTTCCAGCCATTTTGTTTCCATGAACGAGATCCTAAGCAGCGGTTGCGATGCGGCGCATTGGCGTGAACAGCAGCGCAAGCGTAGCGCATACCACCAGGATGACGCCACCTCCAAAGAACATCTGCGGCAAGGTCGCGCTCTGCATGATCCAGCCGGTTGCGGCGGATGACAGCGGCGCCAGGCCGAACATGATGAACATGAAGATGCTCATCACACGTCCCATCATCTGCGGCGGCACACGCTTCTGGATCCAGGTGAACACGGCCACCTGCACCAGCCCGACCAGCGCGCCAAGCGAGAGCAGCAGCAAGCCGCCTTGCCACGCCGTGGTAATCAGGCCGAGCGGCATGATCAGCAGGCCGGCCATCGCATCGACCGACAAGGCGAGCAGGCCAATGCGCACCGGCTTGCCGGCATTGTACTTGGCCGTCATGCCGGAGAAGGCCATGCCCGCCAGCATGCCTGCGCCATGGGCTGCCATCAGCATGCCAAAGGCCGAGCCGTCGTGCAGGCGCTCCTTGGCCAGCACCGGCAAGGCCACCTGCATGGTGCCGCCGATCAGTACCGATACCAGGCCCCAATAGGCGAAGCAGGTGCGCATCTCCACGTCGCGCCATACTGCCAGCAGGCCTTCGCCGACAGCATGCAGCACGTTTTGCGGCACCGCAGGTGCGCCGCCTGGCAGCGGCACCACGCGCGACAGGGTCCACGCGGAGACCACGAAGCTCAGGCTGTCGAACGCGAAGGCCATGCCCAGTGCGCGCATGCCGCCATCGGAGCCGCCGGCGTCGCCGATCGCCAGCAGCAAAGCGGCCAGCAAAGGACCCGCAAGCATGCCGACCTGGCGCACGCCCATGATGGCGCCGTTCGCTGCCTGCAGCAGGTCCGGAGGAATGGCGCGCGGCATGATCGAACTGCCGGATGGATAAGCAAACGCCTGCGCCAGCCCGATGCCTAGCGAGAGCGCATACACCAGCGGCAGCGTAGCTGCGCCGGCCAACGTCAGCACAGCCAATGCGCCTACCAGCAGCGCGCTGGCGTGCTTGGTCAGCATCAGTACGCGCTGGGGCGAATGGCGGTCCACCACGGCGCCGCCAATCAGGATGAAGATGGCGCGTGGTGTGCCCAGCAGGGCGAGTACCAGTCCGAGCGACAGCGGATCGCCGGTCAGTTTAAGCACGAGCCAGGGCAGGGCGATCAGGGTGAACTGGTCGCCTAGCATGGACAGGATGCCGCCGCTGAGCAGCCAGCGGAAATTGGCATTGTTTTTAAGGGTGGGTGTCATTATCAGGGGCCGATCAAGTTGGCGAGGACGGCGTTCAGCGGCGCCAATTCTTCATCCTTTGAATGGCGCAGCAGGTCCGCAGCGTATTCGGCGGCGGTGCGCTGGGCGTTATCCAGCAGTGCGTGGCCGGGCGCAGTGATGACGGCATAGCCGACGCGCGCATCACGTTCGTCAGCCTGGCGTGCCACCCAGCCGGTCTTTTCCAGCGGCAGCAGGGTACGGGTGACCCCTGATGCGGTCAGTCCCAAGCGGTCGGCCAGGTCGACGCGGCGCAGGCGGCCGCCTGGTGCGTTGGCCAGGCTTTGCAGCAGCATGAAGTCGCTGAAGCTCAGGCCGTGGTGGCCGCCCAGCACGGTGTCGAGGCGGCGGATAATGGTGGCGTGGGCGCGCGCAAGGCGCAGGCAGAATTCGAGTGCGTTATCCATGACTATTCATTGAAAAGTGCTTGAGTAATCAAGTATATAGAAACTTCTTGCTGCGCGCCATAAAAACTTCGAATCGGCGTCAGCGGTAGACTAGAGCCATGAATAAGCGCAGATCATTCCTCAAGAGTTCAGTCGCGGTGGCATCGGCTTTGGCGCTGCCGGCAATGGCTCGCGCTGCCATCGCTGCGCCGCACGAACGCAGCCTGCGCTTCTACAACACGCACACCGGCGAAACCTTGCGCACGATGTTCTGGGCCGAGGGGCAGTTCATTCCCGAGGCGCTGCAGGACATCAACCACCTGCTGCGCGACCATCGCAACGACAAGGTCGCAACCATCGATCCCGAACTGATCCTGCTGCTCGACCGCGTCAGTTCGCAATTCAGCAACCACGAAGTGATCCATGTGATTTCCGGCTATCGCTCGCCTGAAACCAACCAGATGCTGGCCGAAGCCAGCGGCGGCGTGGCGAAACACAGCATGCATATCGAAGGGAAGGCGATCGATGTGCGCCTCCCCGGACGCGACCTGGAACGCCTGCACAAGGCGGCGCTGGCGCTGAAGGGCGGCGGCGTTGGCTACTATCCAACCTCACAGTTCGTGCACATGGACACGGGACGCGTGCGTCACTGGTGAACTACTGGCGGCCCAGCAGCGGATAGGGATTGATTGGCTTGCCCTGCCACCAGTTCTTCTCCGGACCCAGTTCAAACATGGCGAAATGCAGGTGCGGCGCGGTGGGATCGGCATTGCCCGTGGCGCCTACATAGCCGATCAGGTCACCGCGCTTGACCTGCTGGCCTTCTTTCAGCGCCGTGGCGTAGTGGTCGAGGTGGGCGTAGTAATACGAATACTTTTCATTCGGATCGAACTGATAAATCGTCAGGCCGCCGGGCTTGCTGGTAAACAGCTTGGCGATCTTGCCGTCGGCTACTGCGTAGACCGGGGTCCCGACCGGTGCAGGGATGTCCAGCGCTTCATGCATTCGCTCCGAGCCGCGCGGCTGGGCGTAGGTGTCCTGGATCTGCTCCGGCTTCACGCCAGCCACGGGGATAAACAGGGAAGTGCCGCTGCCGCTGGCAACCAGCCCGCCGGTGCCGCTGGTGTCGCCCGCGCGCATGCCGGCCAGCGAGTCGCCGGCCTTGCCGGCACCGGCGACATGCGGCGGATCGATCGGCGCCGCCTGGGCTGGCGTGAGCACCGGGGCTGCTGTTGTTGCTGGCTCGATGACTGGCGCGGATGCCGGCACGGTCTGCGGTACAGGCGCCGGCCGGTCGCCGGGAATCGTAATGGCAGCGGTCTCTCGGTTGTCCAGTGGCACGCGGCTAATCAGCAGCAGTGTGCCGCCGGCGCCAAGGACAATCCCGGCAATCAGGGTGCCGAATGCGCCTATGGGTCTCATGGCAGCCTCCTTATTCCTGTAGCACGGCTGGCGTCCCCGGCCCTACTGCATCGGCGACGCGTGCGGCGTCCCAGTTGGCGAGCCGGATGCAGCCATGCGACTGCGTTTGGCCGATCTTGCCCGGTTCGGGCGTCCCGTGGATGCCGTAATGGTCTTTCGACAAGTCTATCCACACGACGCCAACCGGATTGTTCGGTCCGGGCGGGATGGTGGCCTTGCCGTCGCCCGGCTTCGCATCCCAGAATAGTTTCGGGTTGTAATGGAAGGGAGGATTCCGTGCCACGCCATTTATCTTCCAGTGACCGACCGGTAGCGGATCATGTTCGCTGCCGGAAGTGACGGGCATTTGTGCGATCACCTTGCCGCCGGCATCGAGCAGCGAAAGCGTGCGGTCGCTGCCGTCCACCACGATGCTGGCCGCTTTCGGCAGGGGCGGCGCGGCGCCCACGTTCGGCACCATGATTTGCGCGCCTGCCTGTTCGATGTCCCTGCCGGAGTTGAGCTTGCGCAGCAGCGCCGGGCTGGCGTGGAAGCGCTCTCCCAAGGCTTCGGCGGCGCTCGAGTAGCTCAGTGCCTGAAGCTTGGCCTTGTCGGCCATTTCTTCCGGTACCGGCACGAACGGTCCGGCGACGTCGGCATCGGTGACCGTGTAGGCAGCCAGCACTGGCTGGCCATCATCAAGCGCCGCCAGCGTAGCGTCATCTGCCTTGCCGGTCTGGGGCAGGCCGCGTGCACGCTGGAAGCCAAGCAAGGCTTGCCGCGTATTGCCGCCTGCGGTGCCGTCGATCTCTCCGACGGAAAAATTGGCCCGGTCCAGCAGCACCTGGGCGCGCACGGTTGGGGAGGGCGAGTCCTGGGCCGCATGCGCGCCCGTGCTGGCTAACAACAGGGCAATCAGGATTGTTCTCATGGGCGCAGTGTCGCGCTGATTTTGCGGCCGCTCCGTTCGGTAACGTACAAAAGAAAAAGGCCGCCAGGTTGCCCGGGCGGCCTTGCTTATTGCACGCTAATGATTAGCGATCGCCCCAAGGACGACGCGGCGCATCGGTGCGCGGACCCTTGAAGCCGCCGGCATCACGATCGCGGTTGCGGAAGTTGCTCTCGCCGCGCTCGCGGAAACCGCCTTCTTTGCGGACGCCGCCTTCAGGGCGCTCAGCGCGGAAGCCGCCTTCGGAACGGAAACCGCCGCCATCAGCGCGATTGCGGAAACCGCCTTCGGCTGGACGCTCGGAGCGGAAGCCGCCTTCATTGCGGTTGCGGAAGCCACCTTCAGGACGCTCGTTGCGGAAACCGCCTTCAGCACGGAAGCCGCCTTCGTTGCGATTGCGGTAGCCGCCCTCGCTGCGTTCACGGAAACCGCCTTCGTTACGATAGCCACCTTCCTTGCGCTCGCCCGCAAACGGATTGCCTTCGCTGCGATAGTGGCCGCCTTCCGAGCGCGGGTTGGAGAAGGAGCGCTGGCCCGGCTTGCTGTTGCGGCCATCGCCTGGCTTCCAGCCTGGGCGCGATGCGGAGCGCGAAGGCGCTGCACGCTTAGGCTCGAAGCCTTCGATCACTTCGACCGGAATCGGCTGGCGGGTCAGGCGCTCAATACGGCGCACCAGCATGTTTTCAGCGTGGTTCACCAGCGATACTGCGATACCGTTGCGGCCGGCGCGGCCGGTACGGCCGATGCGGTGCACGTAATCTTCAGGGAATTTAGGCAGGTCGTAGTTGAACACGTGAGTGATGTTCGGCACGTCGATGCCGCGTGCTGCCACGTCGGTTGCAACCAGCACTTTCACGTTACCGCGGCGCAGGCCGTCCAGGGTGCGGTTGCGCGCGCCCTGGTGCATGTCGCCATGCAGCGCAGCGGCGGAAAAACCGGCGATGTTCAGGCGGTCTGCGATGGTGTCTGCGTCACGCTTGGTGGCGGTGAAGACCACTGCCTGGTCCATGGTTTCGTCGCGCAGCAGGTGGTCCAGCAGGCGGTTCTTGTGCGACAGGTCGTCCACGAAGTGCACGCGCTGTGCAATGTTTTCGTGCTTGGTGGTCGCGGTGTTGATCTGGATGACCAGCGGGTCCTTGGTGATGCGGCGGGCCATATTGCCCACCACGCCGTCCAGGGTTGCCGAGAACAGCATGGTCTGGCGCGAATCAGGGGTGGCGGCAACGATCTTCTCGATGTCCTCGATGAAGCCCATGTCCAGCATGCGGTCGGCTTCGTCCAGCACCAGCACTTGCAATTGCGAGAAGTCGATCTTGCCCTGTTCCATGTGGTCGATCAGGCGGCCTGGAGTCGCAACCAGGATTTCCGGATTCTTCGCCAGCAGTTGCATCTGTTTAGGGTAAGGCATGCCGCCCAGGATCGCCACGGACTTGATGTGGCGCAGGTTGGCGCAGTACTTGGTGGTGTTGGTGGTGACCTGCAGGGCCAGTTCACGAGTAGGAGTCAGCACCAGCATCTTTGGCTGGGCAGGGCGGAAGCGCGGGCGCTCGCCGCGGGCACGCGCGGACTGGGCTTCCTGCGCTGGAGTCTTGCCGGCGCCGGTGAAAGGCGCGCTGGCCAGGCGGTGCAGCGATGGCAGCATGAAGGCCGCGGTCTTGCCGGAGCCGGTTTGCGAGGAAACCAGCAGGTCCTTACCCTCGATCGCGGCAGGAACGGCCTGCTGCTGGACTGCGGTCGGCGCGGTGTAGCCGGCTTCGGTCAGTGCGGAGAGGATGGACGCGTGGAGACCAAGTGCTTCAAAAGTCATGTAAATCTTTCGTAAAAAGCGAGAAAATAGCTACGCTAAACCAGAACGAAACGACTCTATTTGTATAGAAATTTCGGCACAAAAGCTTTGCGCCGGGACGGTGTCATTTGACTACGACACACAGGGCGGAGGGCTTTTTAGGCGGCATCCAATGTTCAGGATGCGGCAGATAGTTTCGCGAAGCTGCTATTTGTGTTGTTATTTTCAGCTGCGTTATATGTGTTGCAGCGCACAAGCGATGAATTATACACGGAATCTCGGCTGCGCGGTAGCTTTCCATTCGGTTTGCGGCAGAGCAATATTGCTTAGTTTGGGGCGGACATGGGTAGCCCAACCATATGCAGATTGCAGTTGCATGGCCCGGCATGCGGCGCCGGGCAATATCATTTGTCGACGACGTTAAAACTGTCAATCACGCCTGCGACTCCAAGAAGATCAAAGCCATCTTCATAGTATGACTTTCCCCATTCAATAAACTCGACCGCGTTCATCTGAACCATGCTTAAAAGCCAGGCCGAGCCATCGTCGACTCCTGCAGGGAACAAGGCGGTTCCAGTTTCCCACGTTTTACCGTCAGTACTCCAGAAGCAAAATGTAACGTCTTCATGTTCTACCGCATCGTCCTTTAGCAGATCCAAAAGATCCGAAGGTAGACCGTCGTACATACCGGGCCAGACTGCGTATTCCTCGCGCGCGTATGGGCTAGCCTCTGATTCATGGTCAAAACCCTTGATCAGTGCTTTTCCGTCTTGCGTAAAAAATACAAATGCATGGTCCCCTGCACCGTTGTCGTACTTCGCCATGGCAGTTCCATTTGACCAGTCTTCGTCATACCAAAAGGCTCTGAGCCAATCTTCAGACGTAATGATGGCATCGCAACACGCAGCTGACCGCAGCGCATGCCGAAGTTCGATAGGGGAGAGCTTAGGAATATTCATTGCGGGAGGCAGTTTAATTCAGCAGTAGGCAGTTTGAAGTCAATCCGATTTGAATCTTGTGGAACTTACTCGTCATCGTTCGCCGCCGAGTCGCGCGTCGTTCTCGGCTTGATGCCCCGGCGCGCCAGCGCCTCGCGCAGCAGGAACTCGATCTCCGCGTTCACGCTGCGCAGGTCCTGGGCAGCCAGACGTTGCAGTTCGTCCCACAACGCCGGGTCTATCCTTAGAGGGAAAGCTTTTTTGCCGGGGCTTGCCATCTTGACTCAGTTATACAGGGTGCCTGTGTTGACGATAGGCTGGGTCTCTTTGTCGGAGCACAGTACCACCAGCAGGTTGCTGACCATCGCCGCCTTGCGTTCCGCATCCAGTTCAACGATTTCGCGCTCGGCCAGCGCGTTCAGGGCCGATTCAACCATACTGACTGCGCCGTGCACGATGCGTGAGCGGGCGCTGACGATGGCTTCGGCCTGCTGGCGCCGCAGCATGACTTGTGCGATTTCGGGAGCGTAGGCGAGGTGGGTCAGCTTGGCATCCACGGTTTCCACGCCGGCGGCCTTGAAGCGTTCCTGCAGTTCGCTGCGCAGCGCAAGCGAAACTTCATCCATGCCGGAGCGCAGCGTCATTTCGCCCTTGGCGAGGTCTTCGCCGTCATCGTAGGCATAGCGCGAGGCGAGGTGGCGAATTGCGGCCTCCGCTTGCACCGCGACGTAGCGCTCGAAATCATCCACATCGAAGATGGCCTGCGCCGTGTCCTGCACGCGCCAGACGATGGCAGCTGAAATTTCGACCGGGTTGCCGCGCTTGTCGTTCACCTTCAGTGTTGGCGCGTTCAGGTTGCGGGCGCGCAGCGACAGGCGCTGTTTGCGATACAGCGGGAAGGCCCAGCGCAGGCCTTCGTTGCGGTCGGTGCCGATGTACTGGCCGAACAGGGTCAGGATGGCGCTTTCGTTTGGCTGCAGCATGTACAGCCCCGGCGCCAGGAAAACCGCCACGATGACGCAGGCTGCTGCCAGCAGCGGCTGGAATCCGCGCGCCAGAAGGAATGCGAAAATCGCCAGCAAAACGACGACGGTCAGCGCCAGGTAACCACTGTGAGACGAGAAGGGCTTTTCGGTTCGGTTCATGATCAATCCAGAGGGGGTTAAATCAAAGTGATATCACTTTAGTCTCACCTTTCCAAGTTGTCAATTTGATTCTGCATGAAGGCTTAATGGTGGGCCGCAGCGTTTTGAGCGTGCCAAACAGGTTGAGGTTGGCGTCCGCTGCAGCGGATTCGCAAGTGCGATAAAGAAAAAGCCGCCCGGATCAATCGGGGCGGCTTTGGCAGGCTTAATTGCCGAGATTGAGGCGGGTGGCGGTTGGAGTTTGCTGCACCAGGTCACGCGGGATTGGGATCGCGGCGATCTTTTTATTCCCTGCCCAAATGATGGTGTTACTGGATGGTGTGATGCTGAGCGCGCCGCGATAATCGCAGTTGGTGTTCGTTGGGCATTCGGACACGCCAGTCGGCAACGGAATCTCTCCGATCTTGGTCATGTCCGAGGTGCGGATCACGTCCAGGCGCACCAATCGGTTGGTGCCTGTATTTTGACTGTATTGCATTGCCGATGCATAGATCAGGCTGCCGTCGTAGGAGACCAGCGCTGGTTGGTAATAGCCGCCCGTCCCGCTTGGCAGGCGGCCGATCCGGCGGTAGTCCGCCACTTCGAAATAATCCGTGGCGCCGGTCAGCAAGTATTTGCCGTTACCGGACAGGGCAATGCCAGCGCCATAGTTGTACGGCGGTGCATTGTTCGGCATGACCATTTGGCCGTCCAGCGGATCGTAGCGGTAGGATTCACCATGGCCACCGGACCCGGTCGAGACGATCATGCGGCTGCCATCGCTGGAGACAGTGAATTTCGGATCGCTCAGGCTGACCCGGGCTGGGTTGAACGTGATAAACGTTTTGGTGCGCGGGTCAAAGTACATCAGATCGGACCATTGCGAAGACGTCAGCCATACTCGGCCATCGGCCGTGATTGGCAGTTCGAGGCCGTTCCACATGTAATCCTGGTACATCTGGGTGCATTTCTCGCACTTGTAGGTCGCCGTCACTTCCAGCGTGTCCGGACTGCGTGCCTCCAGCACGCCGGAGCCGTTGGTGGTGTATAGGATCTGTTGGTCGGCCGTCAAGCCGAGGCGTGCGCCGCTGCTGACTGGCATCGACTTAGCCAGGCTCCAGGCGCCATTGCTGGCGACGTATTGCTGCAGGACTGCGCGGTCGGCATTGACTACGTAGAAGGCATTACGCGGCGGGCTGAATGCGATCGACTTCTTTTCGCCTACGTTATCCAACATGGCGGCCGGCAAAGCCTCGGCGCTAGCCACAAAAATGCCGGGGTAGCCGGCAGTCAGGTTGGAAGCGAGCTCAAATGTGATCGGGTAACGTCCGATGGCAAGGCCCGGCAAGTTCAGCACGATCTCGGTATCGGAGACGATGGTGCCGGATGTAATCTGCGCGCCTTGCATCTTGACGCGCGCAATACTGCCCAGTTGCAGGAAGCCGCGGCCACGCAGGCGCACTTCTCCCGCTACCGATGGATGCAAGAGGTAAGGGCTGGAGGCAATTACCTCGGGCAGTTTCTTGCTCAGGGTAATGCTATACACAATGTCGTCCAGGCCTGCCGACTTGAACGTCAGCTTTGCAGTATCGCTGGTGAAATTCGGCACGTCGGCGAGTTTGCTGCCGTCGATGCGGTAAGCGACATTGCTGCTACCCTGGCCGCTGAGCGAGCCAAGTGTCAGCCATGGCTTGTCGCTATATGCGGTCCATGCAGGCGACTGGCCGCCTTGGTAGGTCAGGTCGAACGTGCTATCGATGACGGACGGCGAACTAGCGTCAAAATCAAGCGAGCGATTGGCTGGTAGAGCTGCGCCCGCTCCTATATCAGCAATGACCTGGATTTGAAGACTGATACCAGGCATCGATTTCGCTCCAACCCACACCGTGCCGTTGAAGCGGCCTCGGGGCATGCCGGCGCCGTCAACATAAACCTGCAACCGGCCTTCGCTATCGATTTGTGAGCTCAACCATTTGCTGCCATTGTCTGCATAAGCCCTGACGGTCAAATCGGATGCTGCCTCTTTATAGCCCAGGTTGCGCAGCAGGATGGCTTGCCCTCCCTGGAAAGCGGTGATGCTGATTGGCGAAGCATCGATCTTGTAAGTACGGATCGAATAAGGGATGGTGCGCGACCATGCAACAGATCCGCAGTTGGCATCGTTGCATAGCTTGAACACGAACTTTCCATCGACATTTCCTGTCACGTTGGTGGTGCTAATGTTTACGGTCACCGACGTCAGGTTTTGCGATGCCGAAGTGTTAAAAACCGCCTGATTGTCCGATTCCACCTTCGCATAATAGGTTGCGTTGGCTGGAGCGCCGTTGAGCGAGAAGCGGATGACGTCACTTGTCGCGGATGGAGTGCCATTTAAGGTAACAAAAGCCAATGACGATTTATCGGCGGCGATTGAGAGTCCGGCTGTATTGACGTCGGCGCCGCTGCTTGAGCCACCGCCAGTGTTGCTACCCCCGCCGCCGCAAGATGCAAGAACCGCACAAGCCGCAATCAGCAGGAGTTTTTTAAATGAATAGAAATATTGCACAATATTTACAGTTGTATCAAAACAGTAATTGTAACAAATGCTACGCATGTTCGTGACAAGTAACTATCTACTTGGATGTCCGTGGCGTCGATTGCGCCTAGCTGTCCTGTTCGGTTCCATAAGTGTGTGGACAATATGCATAAACGCCCTGACCTTGCAGCAAGAGCAGGACGGACTGGCTGCGCAATCTTCGCGAGTAAAAAAAAACCGCCCGAAGGCGGCTTTTTTCCGAAGCGGGAGATTATTCGTAATCGCTCGAGTTCAGGCCCATCACATGGGAGAAGCCGCCGTCGACGTACATGATGTCGCCGGTGATGCCGGACGACAGGTCCGACAGCAGGAAGGCTGCGGCATTACCCACTTCTTCGATGGTCACATTGCGGCGCAGCGGGGCGTGGCCGGCGGCAAAGCCGAGCAGCTTGCCGAAGTCCTTGATGCCGGAGGCTGCCAGGGTCTTGATCGGGCCGGCGGAAATGCCGTTGGAGCGGATGCCGTGCTGGCCCAGGTTCTCTGCCAGGTAACGCACGGAGGCTTCCAGCGATGCCTTGGCCAGGCCCATGGTGTTGTAGTAAGGGATCGCACGAACCGCGCCCAGGTAGGACAGGGTCAGCACGGAGGAGCCTGGCTTCAGCAGCGGCAGGGCGGCTTTCACCATCGCTGGGAAGCTGTACGCCGAAATATCGTGGGCTACGCGGAAGTTTTCGCGGGTCAGGCCATCCAGGAATTCGCCGGCAATCGCTTCGCGTGGGGCAAAGCCGATGGCGTGCACGAAACCGTCCAGGCGGTCCCAGCTCTTGGCCAGGTCGGTGAACAGGTTGGCGATTTGTTCGTCGCTGGTCACGTCGCAGTCGAAGACCAGATTGCTGCCGAATTCGGCGGCGAATTCAGTGATGCGGTCTTTGAAGCGCTCGCCAACGTAGGTGAAAGCCAGTTCGGCGCCTTCGCGGTGGGCTGCCTTAGCAATGCCGTAAGCGATGGAACGGTTGGACAGGACGCCAGTAATCAGGATTTTTTTGCCTTGCAAGAAAGCCATATCTACTCCAATGGGGTTATACCGCAAGAACGGGATTGTAAACGTGCTGACGCCACCCCTGCAAGTTTGGCAAGGGGTAGCGTGTTGGCAACACGGTTAATTGCTGCGGCGGGACTTCGATTTGCCGGCTTCGTCACGCTTCACGCGTGCCTTTACCATGCTGACCGCTGGCTTGGAATCGCCGCGCGATGAGGAGGCTTGACGGTAGTTGCTGCGTTTTGGGCCGGAGCGTTCGTTTTCCACGGCCATCACGGCGTTTTCAATCACGTCGGTCGAAATGTCCGGGCCGGCGGCGGAGGCGGAAATATTCGGCACCAGGATGGTCGAGCCAGCCTTCAGCACCGACCGTTGCGGCATATTATTGGCCTGGCGGATGGCATCCGGGGTGGTGCCGAACTTGCGGGCCAGGGAGGCAATGCTCTCACGGGCGCTGGAAATCTTGTGGGTGGTCCAGCTCGACAGGGCGTGGGTCCACGAGGCCAGGTTGGCGGCGAACTTGGCGGCATTCTCGGTCGGCAGCAGGATCTTGGTCTGCTCGTTGCCGGTAATGACGGGCTTCTTGAACTGCGGGTTCAGGGCCTTGAACTCGTCGACCGAGATTTCGGCCAGCTTGGCAGCCAGCGCCATGTCGATGTCGCGGGTCTTGTCGATCGCGGTGAAATACGGCTCGTTGTCGATCACCGGCAGGTGGACGGCGTATTGCGACGGGTTGGCGACGATATTCTTCACCGCCTGCAGCTTCGGCACGTAGTTGCGGGTCTCGGCCGGCATGAGTTCGGCCAGGCTTTCGAAATTGGTCGGCTTGCCGGCGGCGCGGTTGCGCTGGACGGCTTTCTGCACATTGCCTTCGCCCCAGTTGTAGGCGGCCAGGGCCAGGTGCCAGTCGCCGAACATGGTGTACAGGCGCTGCAGGTAGCTTAGGGCGGCATCGGTGGAAGCCAGCACGGAGCGGCGGTCATCCTTGAAGGCGTTCTGCTTCAGGTCGTAGTCGCGGCCGGTGCCCGGCACGAACTGCCACAGGCCGGCGGCATTGGCGGTCGACAGGGCTTGCGGATTGAAGGCGGATTCGATGAAGGGCAGCAGGGCCAGTTCGGTCGGCATGTCGCGCTTTTCCAGCTCTTCCACCACGTGGTAGAGATAGAGCGAGGCGCGGGCGGTAGTGCGGTCGAGGTAATCCTGGCGGTCGGCGTACCACTTCACATGCTTGGCGACCAGCTCGTTGTTCACGTCGGGAATGGCGTAGCCGGAGCGGATGCGGCCCCAGACGTCGGTTTCCTTGTATTCTTCCACGGCAGGCACCTGCATCACCACGGATTTCGCGGCGTCGGTGGAGGCCAGGGAGGAGGCTGCCGGGAGCGCGGCGCTCAGCGCCAAAGCGATCAGGACAGCACTTTTGATTCGTTCTTGCATAGCGTTTCGCAGTTGTCTTGTGGAAACAAAGGGCGGACTATCTAATGGCGGAGTGTAGGGTTGAAACCTTGTCGAGTCAAGGAAAAATTCGCTATGTGCCTGATTTTCTTGGATAATTATGTCGATCAAGCTATATAATTGGTGTCTTGGATAACGACTTTTGGATGTATAAATGAGCAACACCCCAGTGGATTACGAAGCCGTTATCGCGGCAACCGAGCAGTGGCTGGAGAAGGCGGTCATCGGTTTGAACCTGTGCCCCTTCGCCAAGGCCGTGCACGTGAAAAAGCAGGTGCGCTATGTCGTGTCGGAGGCTTCCTCGCCTGAGGAATTGCTGGAAGACCTGATCAAGGAGCTGGAATTCCTGGCTGAGGAAGATCCGGAAGTGGTCGACACGACCTTGCTGATCCACCCGCTGGTGCTGCAGGATTTTGGGGATTACAACGAATTCCTGGATGTGGCGGACGCAGCTTTGGAAGAGCTGAAGCTGGATGGCGAACTGCAGGTGGCGAGCTTCCATCCCGAATACCAGTTCGCGGATACCGACAAGAACGATATTTCGAACTATACGAACCGTTCGCCTTATCCGACCTTGCACCTGCTGCGCGAGGCTTCGATCGACAAGGCGGTGGAGGCTTTCCCGGAGGCGGCCGATATTTTCGAGAAGAATATCGACACCATGGAAAAACTCGGCCATGAGGGTTGGGACAAGCTGGGCTTGCAGGTGAAGTGATGGCGGAAGAGAAATTACCTGAGCGGCCGGATACGCCTTGCGTGGCGGTTTGCTCGACGACCTTTGATGAGATCTGCCGCGGTTGCGGGCGCACTTATATCGAGGTGGCGCACTGGGTGGCCATGAGTGCGGAGGAGAAGGAGAAGGTTTGGCAGCGGATTCTGGCGCAGGGGTATCCGCGGCGGAATTCCTGAAACCGGTAATTCAGGGTCTGACCCGCAGGGTCAGACCCTTAACGGTTTCGCGGCCAGGGGTTAAGGTTGTCCGCCTTTGATCTTCGACGAACGTCAAAGGCCCAGAACCTACGCCCGAGGCCGACAATCTGACAGGGTCTGACCCTGCGGGTCAGACCCGGGTTTGCCGGTTTTACTCAGCCTTCCACGACCCAATAAAATCCTTCTTCCCAATCTCCAGCCCATTATGGCGCAGGATGTTGTACGCAGTGGTCGCATGGAAGGTGAAATGCGGCAACGCATAATGCATCAAATACTCCTGGCCAACCCACTGCTTGGCCTTTTCTCCGCTACCAGTAGTCACTGAACGTTGCGCAGAATCCTCAATCGCCTGGCGCGGCAGCGAGTCCAGGAAAGTCAGCGTGCGCTGGATGCGCAGTTTTAATTCACCAATGGTCTTTTCAGTATCTTCGTAAACCGGCACATCCGCGCCGGCCAGTCTTGCGCCTGCGCCCTTGGCAAAGTCAGTAGCAATCTGGATTTGACGGGTAAAAGGCAGCATGTCCGGGAACAAGCGGAACTGCAGCAGGGCATTCGGATCAATCTTCTTTTCCTCGATGTGGGCCTCGGTCTTGTCCAGGATGGCCAACAGGCTGCCGAGGATCTGGCGGAACACCGGAATCGAAGCGGAATACATGGAAAACGACATGGGTAAACTCCTCTGATATAGAGTAGCGATGATAGCGCGTTACGTGCATAATTGCTGCTGGATAATCTTTTCCACCAGACCCGCTGAATGGCTCGGAATTTTTATAACAAATTAAGGTCCCGCCTGAGCGCTCTGTATGGGCTGTCGATTTATGGCGCCTTGTTACTGGTGGTATTCGGCGGCCTGGTGATTCCTGCCATTATCGGCTCTTACCTGCTGATCGGGGTGCACGAACAGAAGTCCGCCCAGACCGCCCTCAACGAATCGCTGCAGCGCAACGCCGACATCCTGGCCCTGGGCATGCAGGAATCCCTGTGGAACATGAATGCGGAATCGGCTCACTCGCTGGTCGAATCCGTCATGCGCGACCGCTCGGTGCTGCAGGTGCAGGTCACCGGCCAGGCCGACACCCAGTTCATGCACGTCGAAGCGCCCAAGCGCGCCATCGGCAACGTGGTGCGGGCCGAGCGTGAAATCACGGTGCGCGGCGAAAAGATCGGCAAGATCATGGTCGAGATGGACGACGCCCGCAGCCAGCAGGAATTGCGCGAGAAGCAGCTTTCCTATGTCTTCGTGCTGGCGGCCCAGCTCACGGTGTCGCTGTTGCTGATCGTGCTGTTCCTGAACCAGCGCCTGCTGAAGCCCTTGCGCAAGCTGATGCGCTTCTCCGACCGCCTGTCGCATGGCGATTTCGAAACACGCATGGAGTTGAGCGGCAGCGATGAACTGGGGCGCCTGGCAGGCCAGCTGGACCAGATGCGAGTGGCGATCAAGCACCTGTTTGAAGATATTGCCCAGCGCGAGGAGCGCTTCCGCACCATCGTGACCCAGGTGCCGGGCGCCGTGTTCCGCTTCCGTCCCGACGGCCCGATCGATTTCGTATCGGACGCCATCGAGGAGATCTCCGGCTATTCGGCGTCGCAGTTCATGCGCAGCACCACGCACGCCTGGGCCAACCTGATTTGTCCTGAAGACCGCAAACGCCAGCGCCGCGTGGTGGTGCAGGCGATCCAGGACGGCAAGCCCTACGAAATCGAATATCGCATCATGGACTCCACCGGCACCGAGCGCTGGGTGGCCGAGAATGGCCAGCCGCAGGCGGTGGAGGCGGGCGGGGCGCCTTGGGTGGACGGCATCATCTCCGACATCAGCCAGCGCAAGCACAACGAAATGCGCATCGAAGCCCTGCTGGCCGAGCAGAGTGCGATCCTGGATAACGTGATGTTCGGCGTGATGTTCGTGCGCCACCGGACCATCGTCTCGGTCAACCGCCGCTGCGAAGAGCTATTCGGCTATGAGCCCGGCCAGATGATCGGCGCTTCCACCGCCATCGTGTTCCCCACCACCTTCGATTTCGAATCGGCCGGCGCGCGCCAGTATTCCACCCTGGGCAGCGGCGAGTACTTCAGCGAAGAGCGCAACTACCGGCGCCAGGATGGCTCGCTGTTCTGGTGCATGGTGTCCGGCTGCGCCATCGACCAGAACCGCCCGAACGAAGGTTCGATCTGGGTCTATGCCGACATCAGCGCCCGCAAGGAAGCGGAAGAAAAACTGCGCCTGTCGGCCACCGTGCTGGAACACATCGCCGACGGCGTGATGGTGATCGACGACAAGGGCACCATCGTGGCGGTCAACCCGGCCTTCACCCAGATTACGGGCTACACCGAAGCGGAAGCCTTGGGCCACGACGTTGGCCTGACGCGCTCCGGCCGCCACGATGAAGGCTTCCACGCCGAGTTGTGGAAAGAGCTGGTGGAGCATGGCTATTGGCGCGGCGAAATCTGGAGCATGCGCAAGAGCGGCGAGTTGTTCCTGGAGTGGCTGACGCTGACCGCGGTGCGCGATACGCGCGGCGTGACGACCCACTATGTCGGCGTGTTCAGCGACATTACCCTGGTCAAGCAATCGCAGGAAAAGCTGGACCACCTGGCCCACCACGACGCCCTGACCCAGTTGCCGAACCGCCTGCTGTTCCACGACCGCCTGCAGCACGCCATCCAGCGCGCCACGCGTGGCAACGAGCAGCTGGCGCTGCTGTTCATCGACCTGGACCGCTTCAAGAACGTCAACGACACCCTGGGCCACCACATCGGCGACGAGCTGCTGAAGCAGGTGGCGCATGCGCTGTCGGAAAAACTGCGCGAAGGCGACACCCTGGCGCGCCTTGGCGGCGATGAGTTCATCGTGCTGCTCGAGGATGTGGAAGGCCAGTATGGCGCCGGCCAGGTGGCTGAAAAGCTGGTGACGATGTTCGAACATCCTTTCATGGTGGCGGGCCACGAACTGTTCGTGACCTGCTCGATCGGCGTCTCGGTGTTCCCGACCGATGCGAGCGACCTGAATATGCTGATCCGTAATGCCGACGTGGCCATGTACCAGGCCAAGGCGCGCGGCCGCAACGGCTACCGTTTCTACCAGCCTTCCATGTCGGGCGAGGGCGTCGAGCGCCTGCGCCTGGAAACCTATTTGCGCCGCGCCATCGAGAAAGAGGAAGTGTTCCTGAACTTCCAGCCGCAGGTGGAAATCGATACCGGCAAGCTGCTGGGCGTGGAAGCCCTGGTGCGCTGGAACCATCCGGAACTGGGGCTGGTGCCGCCGAATCGATTCATCCCCCTGGCCGAGGATACGGGCTTCATCAGCCAGCTGGGCCAGTGGGTGCTGTACGAAGCTTGCCGGCAGATGGTGCGCTGGCAGGAGGCCGGCCTGCACGTGCCGAAGATCGCGGTCAACCTGTCCGCCAAGCAGTTCGAGCGCGGCAGCATGGTCACCACCGTGGCCGACATCCTGCGTGAAACCGGCCTGGAGCCGCATCGCCTGCAACTTGAAGTGACCGAGTCGGTAATCATGAATACCGGCGATGCGCTGGGCTTCATCAACGACCTGCACGCGGTTGGCGTGTCGCTGGCAATCGACGACTTCGGCACTGGCTACTCGTCCCTGGCTTACCTGAAGCAGATGCCGGTGCAGACCCTGAAGATCGACCGCTCCTTCATCAAGGATATTTCGACCGACGTCAACGACGAGGCGATCGCGATTGCCATTATCCAGCTGGGCCGCAGCATGAACCTGTCCGTGATCGCCGAAGGCGTGGAGACGGAGCAGCAGGCCGCCTTCCTGCTGCGCCACGGCTGCAACCAGGCGCAGGGATTCTATTACAGCCGTCCGGTCATGCCGGAGGATTTGCTGCAGCGCTGGCTGCCTTAACGAGTGTGCCATGCTCAAACCGAAGAAATTTTCCCGTCGCCGTTTCCTGCTGAGCGGCGTTGCCGTCGCCGGTGCAATGGTGGTGGGCTGGGGTGTCATGCCGCCGCGCCAGCGCGTGCGCGGGCAGGCGCCGCTGCCGCTTGAAAACGGCGCCGTCGCCCTGAACGGCTGGATCGCCATTGCCCCCGACGGCAGCGTGCAATTGGCCATGCCGCGCGCGGAAATGGGGCAGGGCGTGCACACGGCGCTGTCCATGCTGGTGGCGGAGGAGCTGGATGTGAGCCTGGACGCGATCAAGGTCATCCAGGCGCCGGCCGACAAGATCTACGCCAACCTGGCGGTGATGCGTGAAACCCTGCCGTTCCATCCGGACGATACCGGCCGCTCGCGCGAGCTGGCGAGCTGGATGCTGGGCAAGGTGGCGCGCGAGATGGGTATCGTGATTACCGGCGGCTCGTCCAGCGTGAAAGATGCCTGGACTTCGATGCGCGAGGCCGGGGCCACTGCGCGTGCCATGCTAGTTGCCGAAGTGTCCCAGCAATGGAAGGTGCCGCCGGAGCAGGTGCGTGCCGAGAACGGCGTGCTGTATCACGACATCAGCAAGAAATCGGTCGGCTACGGCGTGGTCGCCGCGCGCGCTGCGCTTGGCCAGCCGGGCAAGGTGACCCTGAAAGACCCGCACAGCTTCCGCCTGATCGGCACCAGCGTGCCGCGCCGCGATTCGCGCATCAAGTCGGAGGGCACGGCGCTGTATGGCATCGATGTGCGCCCGGAGGGCACGGTGTATGCGGCGGTGCGCATGTCGCCCGTGGTGGGCGGAAAGGTCGCAGGCGTGACGCCGGGCGAGGTGGTGAAGATGCCGGGCGTGCTGTCGGTGATCGACTTTTCCAATGCCATCGAAAAGAACTATGGCGCCGGGGCCGGCGTTGCCGTCCTTGCGCGCAGCTACTGGCAGGCCAGGCAGGCAGCCGCCGCGCTACCGATCCGCTGGGACGAAGGCCCGAACGCCAAGCTCTCCAGCGAGGAAATCTATGCATCGCTGACCAACGCCCTGGAGGCGGAGGACGGCGACAACTACCACAAGCGCGGCGACATGGCGCAGGCATCCAGCGCACTGCGCACCATCAAGTCGGTGTACCGCGTGCCTTACCTGGCGCATGCCTGCATGGAGCCGATCAACTGCACTGCGCAGGTCAAGGACGGCAAGGTCACGGTATGGGTCGGCACGCAGGCGCCGACTTTTGCCCGCGCCGCTGCCGCGCGCGTCGGCGGCGTCAGTGAAGCCAATGTGATCCTGCACGAATACCTGCTGGGAGGCGGCTTTGGCCGCCGCCTGGAAATGGACATGGTGGCGCAGGCGGTTGCCATTGCGCGTGAAGCCAAGGGCCTGCCGGTGCAGGTGATCTGGAGCCGCGAAGACGACACCACGCACGACGTGTACCGTCCGGCCGCGGTGGCGCGCATGACCGCGGGCCTCGATGCGGCCGGCAATATCATTGCATGGGAAGCCAAGACGGCCGGCGGCGCGCTGACCCACCAGTTCACCAGGCGCAACCTGCGCATGCCCGCTGCCGGGCCGGATCGCTCGACTGCCGAGGGCGTGTACGACATGCAGTACGAAATTCCGAACCAGCAGATCAACCACGTCGTGGCCGACAGCGCCGTCCCGCTGGGCAACTGGCGTTCGGTAGGCCATTCGCAAAACGCCTTCTTCAAGGAGAGCTTTGTCGACGAAATGGCCAGTGCGGCCGGCAAGGACCCGGTGGAATTCCGCCGCACCATGCTGCTTGGCCACCCGCGCCACCTGGCGGTGCTGAACGCGGCCATCTCCAAGGCGGGCAAGGCGCCGGAAGGGCGCGCGCATGGCGTGGCGCTGCACCAGTCCTTCGGTACCATCGTCGCGCAGGTGGCCGAGGTGTCGGTGCAGGACAAGCAGATCCGCGTGCATCGCGTGGTGTGCGCGATCGACTGCGGCATCGCTGTCAATCCGAACATCATTGCGCAGCAGGTGGAATCGGGCGTGGTCTACGGACTGTCGGCGGCCCTGGGCGGTGAAATCACCATCAAGGACGGCAAGGTCGTGCAAAGCAATTTCGCCGACTACCCAGTGCTGCGCATGAACGAGGTGCCGCTGGTGGAAACTGTGATCGTGCTGAGCGCCGAGCCGCCGGAAGGCGTCGGCGAACCTGCTACCCCGCCGATCGCGCCGGCCGTGGCAAACGCGGTGTTCGCGCTGACGGGGCAGCGCCTGCGCAGCCTTCCCTTACGTTTGGCCTAACAGGGCGCGCAGGTTGCATTCCTGCTGCCATTGGCGGCGTTCCGGGGTGGACGCCGCCTGGCGTTCCAGTTCTTCGTCGGAGAGTTCGGCCTGGGTTTCGATCAGGCGGTGCGCCACGTTCGGATCGGGCAGCATGGTGCCGAAGAAGGCCACATGCTCGTGGCGCTGGATCAGCAGGGTAGGGAAATTTTCGACATCAAGGTCGCCGACCAGGTCCGCGTGGTCTTCGATATCGACCCACAGGAAGTATTTGTCCGGGTGGCGGCTTGCCAGTTCCTCGAAGACCGCGCGGTAGGATGCGCAGGTGCCGCACCAGGCGGCGCACAGGCAGGCCACGACCAGGTGGTCCTGCGCCAGCGCGGCGGCTACTTCGGCGCGGTTGTCGGCATGTAGGGTAGTGCTGTGCATGGGGTGCTATTGTACATGCCCACAGGGTAAAATACCGGCCATGGCTACCATTCTTGCAATCGAAACATCCTCTGAAATGGCTTCCTGCGCCCTGCTGCGCGGGGAGCGCGTGACTTTCCGCGAATCGTCCGGCGTGCGCACCCACTCGCAGGCAGTGCTGCCCATGATCCAGGAATTGCTCGCCGAGGCAGGCATTGTCCTGCGCGATTGCGATGCCATAGCTTATGGCGCGGGCCCCGGTTCGTTTACCGGGGTGCGTACCGCTTGCGGCATCGCCCAGGGGCTTGGTTTTGGTGCCGGCTTGCCGTTGCTGCACGTCGTCACGCTGGACGCCATGGCGCTGGCTTGCCGCGAACGCCACGGCTCCGGCGAAGTCCTCACGGTGCTCGATGCGCGCATGAACGAGGTCTATTGGGCTCAATACCGTTTTGAAGGCGGCCTGCCGGTTGCGATCCTGCCTCCGGCATTGTCGGCTCCTTCCGGTGTCGCTCCGGCCGGCCCGGCGCGCGCCTGCGGCAATGGCTTCGCCGCCTATGCCGAGGCGTTTGCCGGCCAGGCCTTTGCCGATGGCGCCGACGGCGAAGTGATGCCGCATGCGGTGCAGGTTGCGCAGCTCGGGCGTGCTGCTTTCGCCGCCGGCCACGCCGTGCCTGCGGCACAGGCGCAGCCGCTGTACTTGCGCAATAAGGTTGCCTATACCAAGGCGGAACGTGAAGAGATGAAGGCGTCGCAGGCATGATGCATCAGTTATGGGACCTGGCCCGGCTAATCTACGAGCCAATGCAGGAAAGCGACCTCGATGAGGTGGTGGCGGTGGAGCAGGAGGTTTACCCCTACCCATGGAGCCGCGCCAATTTTTCCGATTCGCTGTCGCAGGGCTATCACGCCTGGATTCTGCGCGCGCAGGATCGCCAGTTGATGGGATATTTCCTGGTGATGGGAATTGTCGACGAGGCGCATCTGCTGAATGTGGCCGTGTCGCGCAATTGGCAAGGCCGCGGCGTGGGACGGCTGCTGGTGAACCAGGCGGTCGCCTTGTCGCGCGGCCTTGGCATGGAGTCGATCTTGCTGGAAGTGCGGCCTTCCAACGTGCGCGCCCTGGAGATCTACCAGCGCTACGGATTTGCCGAAATCGGCCGCCGCAAAGGCTATTATCCCGCTGCCGATTCAACCCGCGAGGACGCTATCGTGATGCGTTTTGGCCTATGAGCGATCGCCGGTCTGCCGTGTTCCTGGAGGAGATGGGCGTGGGGCCGCAGTGGCGCCTGCGCAATCGCCCGGTTGCGGCTGATGCCGCCGGCGCCGGTGAAGTGGATGACGCGTTCGCCGACGCACAACCTGCGCCGGCCGCGGTGCAATTCGCTCCCGCTGCCGGCCAGCAATTGCCTGCCGCACAGCAGGAAGCCGCCGCCCTTGACCCTGCGCCGGCCGCAGGACTCGCTCCCGCCGCGCCACCGCGCCCGCCCGCCAACGCCCAATCGCCGGCCGCCGCCGCTGCCGCTGCCGCGCGCGCAGCTTCCACGGCGCCAGGGGCGGCAACAGGCGCGCGCCAGGCGCCGCCGATCCCGCCTGCGCCTGATGCGCAGGCCGCTCCGGCTCCGGCCGCACCGGTTCGCGTGCCCGGCACGCCAAGCATTGCATCGACAGGCGAGGACATGTCCTGGTTTGACGACGCCCCAACGCCGGAATACAAGCCGCAGCGCAAGAAAGTGGCGGCTCCGGAGCAGCCCGCCGAAACGCCGCCACAGCGTCCTGCGCCGGCAGCAAGGCCCGCGCCAACGCCGCCGCGCACTGCCGGCGTCCCAGCCTACGACGATATCCCGATGGACGAGCCGCCATCCTGGTTCGACGAGGAGCAAACGCCGCGCGGCGCTGCCACGGCCGTCGCCAGCGCCCCGGCGCCCGGCGGTGCAACGGATGAACAAATCGCCCAGATGGACTGGCCTGCACTGCGAGCAGCAATCGCCTCCTGCACCCGCTGCGGCCGCTGCCAGACCCGCCAGCAAGCCGTCCCGGGCCGCGGCGACGAGCAGGCGACCTGGATCGCCCTCGACACCGCGCCAGGCCAGGCTGAGGATGCGGAAGGTTACCAGTTCGCCGGCGATCCCGGCTACCTGCTCGACAACATGCTGAAGGCCGTCGGCCAGGTAGCGGAAAAGGGCGCCTACCTCACCAGCCTGGTGAAATGCCACGCCCCGCACGCGCCAGGCGCCGAAGAGTTGCAGGCCTGCCGCCCATACCTCCAGCGCGAACTGGAACTGACGCAGGCAAAAGTCATTGTCGCCTTCGGCCACAGCACCGGCAAAGGCCTGCTTGGCGGCGCCGCGCGCGGCCGCATCATGCTGCACGGCGCCGTGCCGGTCGTCGCTACTTACCACCCGGCCGACCTGCTGAAAAAGCCGGAAGAGAAGGCCAAGGCATGGCAGGACCTGTGTCTGGCCAAAGCCGCGCATGCCGGCCGACGCTAGGACATTCCACCGCAAATGGGGCCATCTCGCGCGGCCCCACGTCCGCGCGCTGGCTTGGCTGCTCGACTCGCCCGACCTGCTCGACCCGAACAGCCCGCACTGGCAGGGCAAGATCGCCACGCTCGGCCCCATGACGGCCGCGGTGGCAAACTGGCTGGACGACCTTGACGCCGATCCTGCGCCGCTCGAGGACGCCCTTGGCAACCGTTTTTACTCGCGCCTTGGCCTGTATGCCGAGAAGCTGATGGCCTTCTACTTCGCCCAGCACGGCGCACTGGCTGCCCACGGCCTGCAAGTCCGCGACGGCAGGAACGGCACCATTGGCGAATTCGATTTCCTCCTGCGCGAGAAGGGCAGCGCCAACCTGCGCCATATCGAGTTCGCCACCAAGTTCTACCTGCTGGACGGCGATCCCGATACGGGCAACTACAACCGCCTGGTCGGCCCCAACCTGGCCGACACGCTGGGCCTGAAGATGCGCAAGATCTTCAACGCCCAGTTGCAGCTATCACAGCACCCAATCGCGCAAAAAGTCGCACCCGCGCCCGTCACCCAGGCCCAGGCCCTGGTCAAGGGCTGGCTGTTCTACCATGCCACCGAAGCTGCGCCGCAGATCGAAGGCATTTCGCCTGAACACTGCCGCGGCTATTGGCGCACCCACAGCGAACAAGCCGCCGCGCAAGGCGAGCAATTCATCGTCATGCCGCGCCTGCAATGGCTGGCGCCGCTGCGCACGCCAGTCCAGCGCAACGCAAGCACGCCCACGCCGGCTCCGCTCACGCGCGCTGCGTTGCTGGACGTCCTGGCGGAAAAGTTCGTCGCCGATCCAGGCCCCGTGCTGGTGGCAACGGTGCGGGAAGAGGGCGGTTGGCTGGAAGAAGTGGAGCGCGGCTTTGTGGTGCCGGATGATTGGCGCGCCCGTGCCCAGGCGCGCCGCAGCGACGGAGGCCTGCCGTCCTAGTGGTGCTCGCCGATCAGGCCGAGCGAATCTTTCTTGCGCTGGTTGGCGGCATGCAGCGCCATGATGGCCAGCATCGATCCCGCCAGGAACAAGCCAAACAGTACGATGATGGTGTTCAGGCCCAGGCCAAGCTTCACCATCGTGGCATACACGGCCAGCATGGTAAGGATGGACAGGTTCTCATTGAAGTTCTGCACCGCGATCGAGTGGCCGGCGCTCATCAGCACGTGGCCCCGGTGCTGCAGCAAGGCATTCATCGGCACCACGAAGAAGCCCGACAAAGCGCCGACCACCAGCAGCAATACATAGGCGATGCGCAAGTCGTGCACGAAAATCATCGACATCACGATCACACCCATCGCGATCCCGAGCGGAATCACCGAAAGCGCCTTGCGCAAGGTAATGAAGCGCGCAGACAGCACGGCGCCCAGCGCCACGCCGACCACCACGATGGCAACGGTGGTGGTGGCCTTGTTCAGCGGCATGCCCAGCGATTGCTTGGCCCATTCCAGAACGATGAACTGCAAGGTCGCGCCGGCGCCCCAGAACAGGGTGGTAACCGCCAGGGAAATCTGGCCCAGCTTGTCGCGCCACAGGATGCCGCAGCAGTCCGCGAAATCGCGCACCAGGCGGAACGGGTTGCGCTCTTGCCGCTCATAGACATAACCGGTGTCCGGTATGCGCAAGTTGAAAACGGTCGCCAGCAGGTAGACCACGCCCACCCAGGCCAGCGCTATCTCGCCGACCGTGTCGAAGCCGGTGTCGATGCCAGGCACGTCGAAGGCCAGCAGGCCCGCCGAGACCGGGCCGCCGATCAGGGCGCCGCCCAGCGCGGTGCCAAGGATGATCGAGCTGACGGTCAAGCCTTCGATCCAGCCGTTGGCTGCGACCAGCTTTTCGGGCGGCAGCAGTTCCGTGAGGATGCCGTACTTGGCCGGCGAATAGATCGCAGCGCCCAGGCCTGCGACAGCATAGGCGGCCAATGGGTGCACGTTGTAGAAGAACAGGGCGCAGCCGAAAATCTTTATCATGTTCCCGATCAGCATGACGCGGCCCTTGGGCAGGGCATCGGCAAAGGCACCGACAAAAGCAGCCAGCAGCACGTAGAACAGGACGAAGGTCTCCTTCAGCATCGGCGTCATCCACGCAGGCGCTTTCATGGCTCCCAACATATAGATTGCGATGATCAGCAACGCCGAATCGGCCAGCGACGAGAAGAACTGCGCCGCCATGATGGTATAGAAACCTCGTTTCATCGCCTTAGTGCTTATGCTCTCCGATCAGGCTGAGCGAGTCGTGCTCACGCTGGTTAGCCGCATGCAGCCGCATGATGCCAAGCATGGAGCCGGCGACGAACAGGCCAAACAGCACGATGATGGTATTCAGGCTCAGGTGCAGCTTCACCATCAGCGAGTACACCGCAAGCATGGTCAGGATCGACAGGTTCTCGTTGAAGTTCTGGACCGCGATGGAGTGGCCTGCGCTCATCAGCACATGGCCGCGATGCTGCAGCAGCGCATTCATCGGCACCACGAAGAAGCCCGACAGCAGTCCGACGACCAGCAGCAGGGGATAGGCCAGGCGCACGTCATGCACGAAGATCATGCCCATCACGATGATGCCCATGGCAATTCCCAGCGGGATCACCGTCAGCGATTTGCGCAGCGTGATGAAGCGCGCCGACATGCCGGCGCCCACTGCCACGCCCACGGCAACGATGGCGATGGTGCTGGTCGCCTTGTTCAAAGGCATGCCCAGCGATTGCTTGGCCCATTCCAGCACGATGAATTGGAGGGTCGCGCCGGCGCCCCAGAACAGGGTGGTCACGGCCAGCGAAATCTGGCCCAGCTTGTCGCGCCACAGGATGCTGCAGCAGCCGGCGAACTCGGTGATCAGGCGCAGCGGGTGGCGCTCCTGGTGCTCGTAGACATAGCCCGTATCCGGAATGCGCAGGTTGAACAGCGCCGCCAGCAGGTAAGTGACGCCGACCACTGCCAGCGCGATTTCGGCCGTCGTGTCCAGGCCCGTTTCGATGCCCGGCAAATCGAAGTGGAGCAGCGCCGCAGCAACGGGCCCGCCGATCAGGGCGCCGCCCATTGCAATGCCGAAGATGATGGAGCTCACGGTCAGGCCCTCGATCCAGCCATTGGCTACCACCAGCTTTTCCGGCGGCAGCAGTTCGGTCAGGATGCCGTATTTGGCCGGCGAGTACACAGCCGCGCCAAAACCGACCACCGCATAGGCGGCCAGCGGGTGCACATGATAGAAAATCAGTGCGCAGCCGAAGATCTTGATCAGGTTGGAAATGAACATGACCCGGCCCTTCGGCAAGGCATCAGCGAAAGCGCCTACAAATGCTGCCAACAGCACGTAAAACAGCACAAAAGTCAGCTTCAGCAATGGGGTGACCCACGCCGGAGCTTGCATGGTCACCAGCAGGTCGATTGCCACGATGAGCAGCGCATTGTCTGCCAGCGACGAAAAGAACTGCGCGGCCATGATGGTATAGAAACCACGATTCATTCAGGACGCCAGATAATAATCTCGGCATGCTTTATACCATGGAAAGTAAGGTTTCCCAAGAATTCGGCCAGCATCCGGCAGGTACAAAAGGTAGAATGCTGCTTTCTTATTCTGCCGGTTTTAGACATGCCAAGGCCCATCGTCGCGCACATCCATCTCGCTGCAATGCAACATAACCTGGAGCGCGCCAAGGCCTGTGCGCCGGGCGCCAAGGCCTGGGGAGTGGTCAAGGCCAACGCCTACGGGCATGGGCTTGAGCGTGGCATGCGCGGTTTCGCCGCCGCAGACGGCCTGGCGCTGATCGAACCGGACAACGCGGTGCGACTGCGCGAGATGGGCTGGAGCAAGCCTGTTCTTCTTTTAGAGGGATGGTTCGACACCGCGGACTTGCTGGCAATGGCGGAACATAGTATCGAAGGCGCCGTTCACTGCATCGAACAGCTTGAAATGCTCGAGCGCACACCGCTGGGGCGCCCGCTCAATGTGCACCTGAAAATGAACACCGGCATGAACCGCCTCGGCTTCAAGCCAGGCGAATATGCCGCCGCCCACGCCCGCCTGCGCGCCATCCCGCACGTTGGCACCATTACCCTGATGACCCACTTCGCCAACGCCGACGAACTGCACCACCCGTGCATGCCGCTGGCGGAACAGGTGCGCCGCTTCAATGAGGGCACTGCCGGCTTGCCGGGCCCGCGCAGTTTGTGCAATTCGGCCGGCATCCTGCATATGCCGGAGCTGGGCGCCAGCCTGGCGACCGACTGGATCCGTCCGGGCATCATGCTGTACGGCGGCACCCCCGGCGGCCAGACGGCGGAAGAATTCGGCCTGCAGCCGACCATGACCCTCTCCAGCGAATTGATCGGCGTGCAGGAAATCGGCCCCGGCGACTATGTCGGCTACGGCAGCCGCTTCAAGGCCGAGCGCGCCATGCGCATCGGCGTGGTGGCCTGCGGCTATGCCGATGGCTACCCGCGCCACGCGCCGGTCGATACGCCGGTCCTGGTGGACGGCGTGCGCACCCGTCTCGTAGGCCGCGTCTCGATGGACATGCTGACGGTCGACCTGGGCAATATTCCAGATGCGCGCGTCGGCAGCAAGGTGGTGCTGTGGGGCGAAGGCATGCCGATCGATGACGTGGCGACGGCTGCCGGCACCATCGGCTATGAGTTGATGTGCGCCCTGGCGCAACGCGTGCGTGTGATCGAGGCGTAAGCAGATGGCCAAGGCAAAGACCAACTACACCTGCAGCGAATGCGGTGGCATCAGCAGCAAGTGGACCGGCCAGTGCTCGTCCTGCCAGCAGTGGAACACCATGGTGGAGACGGTGATCGAAGCCGCCGGCGCCAACCGCTTCTCGCAGGCCCAGCACCAGTCGCTGGCGCAGACCGCGCCCGTGCTGTCGCTGCAGGATATCGAAGCGCTGGACGTGCCGCGCTTTGGCACCGGCATTGAAGAATTCGACCGCGTGCTGGGCGGCGGCCTGGTGGCGGGCGGCGTGGTGCTGATCGGCGGCGACCCCGGCATCGGCAAATCGACACTGCTGCTGCAGGCGCTGGCCAATATGTCCAAGGTTAAGAGCGTGCTGTATGTCAGCGGCGAGGAATCCGGCGCCCAGATCGCGCTGCGCGCCAAGCGCCTGGCGGTCGATGCCAAGGACCTCAAGCTGCAAGCCGAAATCCAGCTGGAGAAAATCCTCGGCACGCTGGCCGACCTGAAGCCGCAGGTGGCGGTGATCGACTCGATCCAGACCCTGTATTCGGATGCGCTGGCCTCGGCGCCCGGCTCGGTGGCCCAGGTGCGCGAATGTGCGGCCCAGCTGACCCGCGTGGCCAAGATGAGCGGCACCACCATCATCCTGGTCGGCCACGTCACCAAGGAGGGCTCGCTGGCCGGTCCGCGCGTGCTGGAACACATTGTGGACTGCGTGCTGTATTTCGAGGGCGACAACCACTCCAGCTTCCGCCTGGTGCGCGCCATCAAGAACCGCTTTGGAGCGGTCAATGAACTGGGCGTGTTTGCGATGACGGAAAAGGGCCTGAAGGGCGTATCGAATCCTTCTGCGCTGTTCCTGTCCTCGCATGAAAACCAGGTGCCCGGTTCCTGCGTCATGGTGACGCAAGAGGGCACGCGCCCGCTGCTGGTGGAAGTGCAGGCCCTGGTCGATACCAGCCACCTGCCCAACGCACGCCGGCTGTCGGTCGGCCTGGAGCAGAACCGCCTGGCCATGCTGCTGGCCGTGCTGCACCGGCACGCCGGCATTGCGGCCTTCGACCAGGACGTATTCATCAACGCCGTGGGCGGGGTAAAGATCACCGAACCGGCCGCCGACCTGGCGGTCCTGATGGCGATCAATTCTTCGATGCGCAACAAGGCGCTGCCGAATGGCTTCGTGGTATTCGGCGAGGTGGGCCTGGCCGGCGAGATCCGGCCGGCGCCGCGCGGGCAGGAGCGCTTGCGCGAGGCGGCCAAGCTCGGCTTCTCGATCGCCATGATTCCCAAGGCGAATGCGCCCAAGCAGCCGATCGAAGGCATGACCATCATTGCGGTCGAGCGCATCGACGACGCATTCAATCGCTTGCGCGAGCTGCAGTAATGTAGATTTTTACGAAATATTGGCTACAATAACAGGCTCGATTCCAACCAGAAACCGGACAAGAAATTGTTAGTAGATTCAAGGCAAGGCGCCCGTAAAATCCTGCGCGTACGGGCAATGATCGTGATGGACGGCGGCGCGCCGATGGCGGCACGTACCTTCGACCTCGGCCTGGCGGGCATTTCCCTAACTTCCGAACATAAGGTGCAAGTCGGGGCCAGCGGCCAGATCGTGTTCGAAATGCTGGTCGATGGCAAGCCGCAAATCGTCAATACGCGTGGCAAGGTCAACAATTGCATTTTCAGCGGCGACGAATTCAAGATCGGTTTCACTTTTGCGCCACTCGACAACGAAGCAGCCGGAGCAATAACCAAGTTCATGCGCTAATATTAGGTTATGGACTATGTGAGCAGCTTGCTAAGCACAATGTACGGGACCTCGCTGGGCTTGGGGAATGCCAGCGTCATTGGTACGCCGTCGGAGGCAGTGCTAGCCCGGGTCGAACAGACGCTGGCGCCGCAGCGCAGTGCCGCGGCCAAGCTCAACGCAAGCATCAGCCTGACCCAGGCGCGTTTTTCCGGCCTGGGACAGCTGCAATCGGCTCTGTCGGTGTTCCAGGATATTGCAGAAAGCCTCGCCGGTACCGGCCTTAGCACGCGCGGCAGCAGTTCGGCCAGCGGCGTGCTGGGCGTGACGACTAGCGCCTCGGCGGCGGCCGGTTCGCATGATGTCAAGGTCAGCCAACTGGCCCAGCAGCAAATCCTCATCAGCCCCGAAGCGCAGACCGCTGATACGCGGCTCGGTACCGGCTCGCCGGCCGTGATCCGGATCGGCACCGGCGACAGCAGCAAGACCATCACGATTGATAGCCGCAACAACACCTTGCAGGGCATCGCCGATGCGCTCAAGGAGGCGGGCGTCGATGCCAGCCTGGTGCGCTCCAGCACCGGCACGGCGCTGCAATTGCGCAGTGCCAGCGGTGAAGCGAGCAAGCTCAGCATTTCAGTAGCAGGCGACACCACGATCCGCAGCCTGTTCAGCCAGGCGACCCAGACCCAGGCGGCGCAGGACGCCGTCCTGACCGTTGACGGCAAGACCATCAAGAGCGCCGACAACACTGTGGAGTCGGCCATCGAGGGCGTCACGTTCAAGCTGACCGACGAAGGCGACACCACGGTCACCATCGCGCGCGACAACAGCCAGGTTGCCAAGAACGTGGAAGCTTTCGTCAAGGGCTTCAACGCGCTGCAGGACCGGCTGGACAACCTGGGCAGAGGCGCGCTGCGCGGCAATCCGGCGCTGGGCCAGGTACGCACCCAGCTCGATCAGTTGCTGCGTTCAGCGGGCGGCAGCAGCGAGGCGCTGGCCAATGTCGGCCTGTCGGTCGACACGAATGGCCGCCTCAAGCTGGATAATGGAATCCTGAATGCCGCGATGAACGCCAACCCAGATGCGGTGACCAAGGTCTTCACCAACGAGGGCAGGGGCTTGGCCGATGCCCTTGGTTCGCGCCTTGAAAGCCTCGGTGGCGAACGCAGCGTGGTATCGCGAGCCCTGGCGCAGGCCGACCGCGAAGTCGATACCCTGCAAAGCCGCAAATCCTCCATGGCCCAAATGCTCACGGTGCAAGCACAGGCACTGGTGCGCCTCTATACGCAGGACGAGCAACTGGGCGGCGCCTCGTCGCTCTTCGACCTGTTTGCCTGACCCCATAAAGACTGAAGGCCCCGACACCAGAATCCCGGAGGATCTGTTGCGGAGCCTCGCTTCTGCAGAAGCGCAAAGCTACTCGTGGTAGCGGTCGACCAACCTATGATGTCCGCCGCGATATTCAGCGACAATTTCGAACGCGATTAACGCGATCATGGCGCCGAAGATGCCCATGGTGAACAATACCCACATAACAAACCAGCCGACGTTTCCGGAGGCTGCTCCCTAGAGTTGATACAATTAAACTCTAGCATCCATTTAAGCAATTACAAGCCCAGCAGAAAGATCTATTTCGTCACGAGGTCAGGCTGCATCACTGCCTTGAGGTAAAAGCTCGATGGATCGCCCGCTTCACGCTGCACAAACCACCACGCAGCGCCTTTTTTCATCTCCCAATCGCTATCGTCGCCTGTCATCAACAGGGCTGCAGCCTGGCCAAGCGTAGGCTGGTGGCCAACAATGAGCACCGATTCCTTCGACGACGGCCAGTTGGCCGCCTTCAGGATATCGCCGGCGTCCGCCCCCGGCGCCAGGTCGGGGTGGACCTTGTACTTGCGTCCCAATCCCGCCACAGTCTGCACCGTGCGCGTGGCCGGGCTGACCAGGATGCGGCAATTTTCCGGCAATACGGAATCCAGCCACTGGCCCATGCGCCGCGCCTGCTTATGTCCTTTGGGCGTGAGCGTGCGTTCCAGGTCTTCCAGGCCAGGCTGGGATGGTTCGGCTTCTGCGTGGCGCCACAAGATCAAGTCCATGCTTCCTCCCGTGACCAGGCTTCAATCCGCCGGCGCATCGGCCGGCGTACCTAGTAACTCCATCAAATGCTGCTGGGCGCTGAAGGCCTTCTGCTTGCCGCGTGCTTTGCGGCGGTGATACTGGCCGTGCGAATCCAGCTCCCATGCGTTGGAGTTGTCCTTCAGGTAAGGCGTCAAACCTTCCGCAATGACACGCCGTTTCAGGCCCCGGTCCAGCACCGGGAACGCCACTTCAATGCGGCGCAGCAGGTTGCGGTTCATCCAGTCCGCGCTGGCCAGCATGACGTCATGGGCCAGGTCGTTGCGGAAGTAATAGATGCGGCTATGTTCAAGGAAGCGGCCGATGATGGAGCGCACCCGGATGTTTTCGGACAATCCCGGCACGCCCGGCATCAGGGTGCAGGCGCCGCGCACGATCAGGTCGATCTTGACCCCGTCCTTCGAGGCGGCATACAGCGCCCGGATGACCGGTTCATCGGTTAATGCATTGATTTTAGCGATAATCCGGCCCGGACGCCCGGATTTCGCGATTTTGGCTTCGTTCCGTATCGCTTTGATGATCTGGTCTTGCAGCGAGAACGGCGCCAGCCAGATGTGGTTCATGCGCTGCGGCTTGGTCAGGCTGGTCAGGTGCATGAAGACTTCGTTGACGTCGCGGCCCAGTTGCGGCCCGCAGGTCAGGATGCCGAAGTCGGTATAGAACTTGGTCGTGGTGGGGTGGTAGTTGCCGGTGCCGAGGTGGGCGTAGTAGCCGAGGCCGCCTTCATCGCGGCGGATCACCAGGGCGATCTTGGCGTGGGTCTTCAGGCCCACCACGCCGTACACCACCTGGGCGCCGGCCTGTTCCAGCTTGTCGGCCCAGTTGATATTGGCTTCTTCGTCGAAACGCGCCATCAGTTCCACCACTACCGTGACTTCCTTGCCGCTGCGGGCGGCTGCAATCAGCGCTTCCATCAGGTCGGAGTTCATGCCTGTGCGGTAGACGGTCTGCTTGATCGCCACCACCGCCGGATCGAAGGCCGCGCTGCGGATGAAGTCGATCACGGTCTGGAAGCTCTGGTATGGGTGGTGCAGCAGGATGTCATGCTTGCGGATGGTGGCGAAGATGTCATTGTTGACGGTCTTTGCTTGCACGCCCGCGATGAAAGGCGGGAAGCGCAGCTCGGGGCGGCGCGCCTGTTCCACGATTTCGTTCAGGCGCACCATATTCACCGGGCCGTCGACGCGGTACAGGCGGCTCTGGTCCAGGCTGAACTGGTCGAGCAGGAATTGCGACAGTTCGGGCGGACAGTTCTTGGCCACCTCGATCCGCACCGAGCGGCCATAGGCGCGACCTTGCAGCTCGCCTTTCAGCGCCTGGCGCAGGTTTTTCACTTCATCTTCATCCACCCACAAGTCGGAGTCGCGCGTGACCCGGAACTGGGAATACGCCATCACATCGCGCCCGGCGAACATTTCGGAAATATGGGCGTGGATGACGGAGGACAGCAGGCAGAATGACACGCCGCCCTCTTTAGATAGATGGTCGGGCAGGCGGATCACGCGCGGCAGCACGCGCGGCGCCTTGACAATAGCAATGGCGGTGCCGCGCCCGAAGGCATCCTTGCCGCTCAGCGCGACGATGAAATTGAGGCTCTTGTTTACTACTTGCGGGAAAGGGTGGGCCGGGTCGAGGCCGATCGGGGTCAGCAGGGGGCGTACTTCGCGGTCAAAATAATCCTTGACCCAGGCCCGTTGGGCTTCGTTGCGCTGGCTGTGGCGCACGATGTGGATGCCCTGGGCTTTCATTTCTGGCAACACTGCCGTATTAAATATTTCGTACTGGCGCTTGACCAGTTCATGACACTCGTGGCTGACCCGTTCCAGCGTGGCCGCGAGGGCAGGGTGATCGCCCAGGTCGCCATCGACGCTGGCGGCGGCCAGCAGGCTGGCGACCCTTACTTCAAAGAACTCGTCCAGGTTGCTGCTGACAATGCACAGGTAGCGCAATCGTTCGAGCACAGGGATGGTGGCGTCTTCTGCCTGGGCCATCACGCGGCGGTTGAACGCCAGCTGTGACAGCTCCCGATCAAGGAATGCTGTTTTCATAACTAATAGTATATTTGAGAAATATGACAAGTTTGTGACCTTGTCCTAGACTTAATTTTGACGTGTCATAAAGCTGTCATATTGACGTCATACACTGCGCAGCATTCAACCCAACCCCTGAAAAGGACCTTTGATATGCGCATGAAACAGTTGTTGACCTCCTTCGTTGTTGGCGCTTCGGCGGCAATGGCATTCTCGACCGCTTTCGCAGCGGACATGACCGGTGCAGGCGCAACTTTCCCTTATCCGATCTACGCCAAGTGGGCTGAAGCCTACAAAGCATCCACCGGCAATGGCCTGAACTATCAGTCCGTCGGTTCCGGCGCAGGTATCAAGCAGATCAAAGCCAAGACCGTCGATTTCGGCGCTTCCGACATGCCGCTGAAAGCGGAAGAGCTGGACGCTGACGGCCTGATGCAGTTCCCGGCCATCATGGGTGGCGTGGTGACCGTGGTGAACCTGGACGGCATCGCTCCAGGTCAGCTGAAACTGACCGGCCCGGTTGTGGCTGACATCTACCTGGGCAAGATCACCCAGTGGAACGACGCAGCGATCGCTGCCCTGAACCCAGGCGTGAAGCTGCCAGCTGCTGAAATCACCGTGGTGCACCGCGCTGACGGCTCCGGCACCTCCTTCCTGTTCACCGACTACCTGTCGAAAGTGAACCCAGAGTTCAAGACCAAGATCGGTGCCGGCACCGCCGTGAAATGGGTAACCGGCGTGGGCGGCAAGGGCAACGACGGTGTTGCCGCCAACGTGCAGCGTATCAAGGGCGCCATCGGCTACGTGGAATGGGCCTACGCCAAGAAAAACAAGATCGCTCACACCCAGCTGAAGAACAAGGACGGCAACTTCCTGCAGCCTGACGACGACAACTTCAAGGCCGCTGCCGCCAACGCAGAATGGACCAAGACCCCAGGCTTCGGCGTGGTGCTGACCGACCAGGCTGGCAAAACCTCCTGGCCAATCACCGGCGTGTCCTACATCCTGATGCACAAGCAGCAGGCTGACGCGAACAAGGGCAAGGAAGTCATCAAGTTCTTCGACTGGGCTTTCAAGAACGGCGATGCGGCTGCTGTCGAACTGGACTATGTGCCGCTGCCTGACACTGTTGTGAAGCTGGTGCAGGGTTCGTGGAAGGCTAACCTGAGGGATGCTTCGGGCAAGCCGCTGAACTGATCTTCTGAAACCGGCACCCCGGTGTCAGACCCGCAGGGTCTGACACCTAGGCCCGCGGCAGCCGCAGGCCAGGTGTCTGACCCTGTGGGTCAGACGGGGCGGCCATCCGATCGGGGTGCCGGTTTAAAGAGGAAGCTAAGCGGGGTGGCTTGAACAGAAGGCCTCCCCGGTTAGCTAAACCAAAAAACTAAATCATGAGTGCAGAAATCACCTCACCAGCTCCCCTCCAGTTATCGGAACCCGCCACCATGAGTGCCTCCGTTGCTGCCATGCAGTCCGTGGTGCGCAAGCAGCGCATCCAGGATTGGTTCTTCCACAAGATCACGATGGTCTTTGCGCTGACCGTACTGTTTGTACTGGTCGGCATTATCATTTCCCTGATCAATGGCGCCTTGCCTGCCCTGAAAGAGTTCGGGCCTGGCTTCATCACCACCGTTGAATGGGACCCGGTCAACGACCAGTTCGGCGCCGCGATTGCCATCGTCGGCACGCTGGCCAGCGCCGGTATCGCCTTGCTGATCGCCTTCCCGGTCAGCTTCGGCATCGCGCTGTTCCTGACCGAGGTATGCCCGGTCTGGCTGCGCCGCCCGCTAGGCACCGCCATCGAGCTACTGGCTGGCGTGCCATCGATTATCTACGGCATGTGGGGCCTGTTCGTGTTCGCCCCGATGTTCAGCGAATACGTGCAGCCGCTGCTGAAGTCCACCCTCGGCGCCTTGCCTTTTATCGGTGCGCTGTTCAAAGGCCCGACCATGGGCATCGGCATCCTGACCGCAGGCCTGATCCTGGCCGTGATGATCATTCCGTTCATCGCTTCCGTGATGCGCGATGTCTTCGAGATCGTGCCTGCCGTGCTGAAGGAATCGGCTTACGGCCTGGGTTGCACCCGTTGGGAAGTGGTGCGCAAGGTTGTGCTGCCGTACACCAAGACTGGCGTAGTGGGCGGCGTCATGCTGGGCCTGGGCCGCGCCCTGGGCGAAACCATGGCGGTCACCTTCGTGATCGGTAACGCGGCCAAGCTGCCTACCTCCCTGTTCTCGCCGGGCAGCTCGATCGCTTCGACGCTGGCCAATGAATTCGCCGAAGCGTCCAGCAAGCTGCACGTGTCCTCGCTGTTCGCGCTGGGCCTGCTGCTGTTCATCATTACCTTTATTGTCCTGTCCGGCGCCAAGCTGATGCTGATGGGCCTGTCGCGCAAGGAGGGCGTCAAATGATCCAGACCAAGAATCCTGTCTACCGCAAGCGCCTGTTCTTCCATCGCGTCGGCATGGCGCTGTCGGTCGGCGCCATGTCGGTCGGCCTGGTCGCACTGCTGTGGATCCTGGCGACGCTGCTGATCAACGGCTTCTCCGCCCTGAACGTGCTGATCTTCACCGGCGACACGCCTGCTCCAGGCAGTGATGGCGGCGGCCTGCGTAATGCGATCGTCGGCTCGCTGATGATGGTGGGCCTGTCGACGGCCGTGTCGACCCCGATCGGCATCCTGGCCGGCATCTACCTGGCTGAATACGGCGAAGAGAACAAGGTGGCGCAGTTGACCCGCTTCGTGACCGACATCATGCTGTCGGCGCCGTCGATCGTGATCGGCCTGTTCGTGTATGCGCTGTACGTGGCGAACGTGCAGCACTTCTCGGGCTACGCCGGCTCCATCGCGCTGTCGCTGATCGCGATCCCGGTGGTGGTGCGCACGACCGACAATATGTTGAAACTGGTGCCGAACTCGCTGCTGGAAGCGGCCTACGCCCTTGGCGCACCGCGCTGGAAAGTGTCCGTGATGGTGCGCCTGCGCGCCGTCAAGGCCGGCGTGATGACCGGCGTGCTGCTGGCCGTGGCCCGTGTCGCCGGCGAAACCGCGCCGCTGCTGTTCACCGCCTTGAACAACCAGTTCTTCAGCGCCGACATGAACCAGCCGCTGGCGAACCTGCCGGTCGTGATCTACCAGTTCGCCATGAGCCCATACGACAACTGGCGCGAGCTGGCCTGGGGCGGCGCGCTGATCGTGACCTTCAGCGTCCTGGCACTGAACATCCTGTCGCGCACCGTGTTTGCGCAAAAAGCACCAAAATAACGAGTACAGATCATGACCCAAGCTAGCAAAATCATTGAAATCTCCGGCCTGAACTTCTACTACGGTAAGACGCGCAGCCTGCACAACGTCAACCTCGACATCCACGAGAAGAAGGTGACCGCCTTCATCGGCCCGTCCGGCTGCGGCAAATCGACCCTGCTGCGCACCCTGAACCGCATGTACGACCTGTACCCGGGCCAGCGCGCCGAAGGCGCCATCCGCTACCGCGGCCACAACATCCTGGAAGCGGGCCTGGACGTGAACATGCTGCGCGCCAAAGTGGGCATGGTGTTCCAGAAGCCGACCCCGTTCCCGATGTCGATCTACGACAATATCGCTTTCGGCGTGCGCCTGTACGAAGACCTGTCGAAAGGCGAGATGGACGAGCGCGTCGAATGGGCGCTGAAAAAAGCCGCCCTGTGGGGCGAAGTGAAGGACAAGCTGGCCAAGAGCGGCCTGTCGCTGTCCGGCGGCCAGCAGCAGCGCCTGTGCATCGCGCGTGGCGTGGCGGTGAAGCCGGATGTCCTGCTGCTGGACGAACCGACTTCCGCGCTGGACCCGATTTCCACCTCCAAGATCGAAGAACTGATCTCCGAGCTGAAAGAGGACTACACGATCGCCATCGTGACCCACAATATGCAGCAGGCGGCGCGCTGCTCCGACTACACCGCCTATATGTACCTGGGCGAGCTGGTGGAATTCGGCGAAACCGACCAGATTTTCATGAATCCTGTGCGCAAAGAGACCCAGGACTACATCACCGGCCGTTTTGGCTAACCAGAAGAAGAGAGAGAAGAGATTATGATGGGCGAACATTCCTCCAAAGCTTACGACACCGAACTCGAAGGCATCCGCTCCAAAGTGCTGCTGATGGGCGGCATGGTCGAGACCATGTTCCTGGACGCGATGACCTGCTTCCGCATCGGCAACCTGGAGCGCGCCGAACGCGTGGTGGCCGAAGACGCCAACGTCAACCAGCTGGAAGTGCAGCTGGATGACCAGTGCAGCCACCTGATCGTCAAACGCCAGCCAACCGCAAACGACCTGCGCACCGTGATGGCCACCCTGAAGGTGATCACCGACCTGGAACGCATCGGCGACGAAGCCGCCAAGATCGCGCGCATCGCCAAAGCCCTGCACGGGCGCGGCGCCGTGACCCTGAACCACTATGAAATGGTGCGCACCATCGCCACCGCCACCAGCGACCTGCTGCACGATGCGCTGGACGCCTTTGCGCGCAGCGACGAAAAGGCCGCGCTGGACCTGATCGCCCAGGATGCCGTGATCGACCACGAATACCGCTCCATCATGCGCAACCTGATCACCTTCATGATGGAAGATCCGCGTACAATCTCGGCAGCGCTGGACACGATGTGGGTGGCCAAGGCCATCGAGCGCATCGGCGACCACGCCAAGAATATCGCCGAATACGTGATCTACGTGGTGGAAGGCAGGGATATCCGCCATTCCCACGGAGCGACCCAAGAAGCAAGCAAATAAATGGCATCCGACAAAACGACTGTACTGATTGTTGAAGATGAACCGGCGATCGTGGAGCTGGTGAGGTTCTCGCTGCGCGAAGCTGGCTGGAACTGCGTGGTGGCACAATCCACGCAGGAAGCCTGGGAAGTCATGCAGACCCGCACGCCGCAACTGGTGTTGCTGGACTGGATGCTGCCGGACCAGAGCGGCCTGCGCCTGCTGGCCCGCATCCGCGGCGACCGCCACTTCGCCGCCGTTCCTGTGATCATGCTGACGGCCAAGAGCATGGAAGAGGACAAGCTGGCAGGCCTGAATGGCGGCGCCGACGACTACATCACCAAGCCGTTTTCACCGCGCGAGCTGCTGGCCCGTGCTCGCGCACTGTTGCGGCGCAAGAGCCCCGAACTGGCCGAAACCCAGCTCAAGGCCGGTCCGGTGGTGCTCGATCCGGTCAGCTGCACCGTGTCGATGAACGACAACAAGATCGACATCGGGCACGCCGAATACAAGCTGCTCAAGTTCTTCATGGCCCACCCGGAGCGCGTGTTCTCACGCAGCCAGCTGCTGGACAAGGTGTGGGGCGACCATGTGGTGATCGAGGAGCGCACGGTGGACGTCCACGTGCTGCGACTGCGCAAGGCGCTGAAGGATGCCGAGCACCTGATCAAGACCGTGCGCAGCGTGGGATATATGCTGACCGAGAAGCCATGAATCCAAAAGTCGTGTTCTGGGTACCTGTCGCCATCCGGCTTGGCTTCCTGCTGGCAGGCGCGGGCCTGATGTGGTGGTGGTTTGGCCTGGCGGCCGGCATTGTCACCGCCTTTGCCGGCGTGCTGGCTGCCGTGTTCATCCAGCTCAAGTACCTCTATCAGCTGAGCGAATGGCTGGACAAGCCCGAGTCGGGCCGCCTGCCTGATGGCTGGGGCGAGTGGACCAATATTTTCTCGCGCCTGTACCGCCTGCGCCGCGACGACGAAAAGAACCAGGCCGAGTTGACCGAATGGCTGGCGCGCTTCCGCCAGGCCATGCACCTGCTGCCGGACGGCGTCGTGATCATGGACGACGTGCTGTTCCTCGAATGGTGCAATCCGGCGGCGGAAGAGCACCTGGGCCTGCAGCAAGCGCGCGACAAGGGCATGCGCGTGACCAACCTGGTGCGCAGCCCGGACTTCATGGATTACCTGATCCTGGGCCGCTACGACCAGCCGCTGACGCTGAACTTCCGCGGCCGCAAGCTGGTCGTGCACATCATCCCGTTTGAAAACCGGCGCCAGATCCTGGTCACGCACGACATCACCGAGACCCAGCGCGCGGAAATGATGCGCCGCGACTTCATCGCCAATGCCTCGCACGAGCTGCGCACCCCGCTGACCGTGATCGCCGGTTTCCTGGAAATCGCCGCTTCGATGGAGCTGGACGCGGAGACCCGCGCCGCCCACCTCAAGCTGATGACCGAGCAAAGCCACCGCATGCAGCACCTGATCGAGGACATGCTGACCTTGTCGCGCCTGGAATCGGTCGACCACCCGATGCGCCCGGAGCACGTCAACATCCCGGCCCTGCTGGAGCAGGTGCTGCACGAAGCGCGCGCGCTGTCCGGCGGCAAGCATGAAATTTCGCTGGAACTGCATGGCGGCGATGTCATGGGCAATATGGACGAATTGCACAGCGCCTTCGGCAACCTGGCCTCCAATGCCGTGCGCTACACGCCTGCGGGCGGCACCATCAAGCTGCGTTGGGAAGACACGCCGACCGGCGTGCAGTTCCAGGTGCAGGACACCGGCATCGGCATCAATCCGGAGCATATTTCCCGCCTGACCGAGCGCTTCTACCGCGTCGACAAGAGCCGCTCGCGAGAGACGCAGGGCACCGGCCTGGGCCTGGCCATCGTCAAGCACGTACTGCTGCGCCACAGCGGCAAGCTGAATATCAGCTCCGAGGCAGGGCAGGGCAGCACCTTCACGGTCAGCCTGCCGAAATCGCTCGCCTCAACCACCGTCGAGCCCGCGCAAGCTGCCTGAGAAGAAAAATGGGGACGTACCCCATTTATTAGGTAAAATCTGCTCGCCTAAAAAAACGAGCAGATTAACCACTACATGCACTTGAAACGTTTCGCTTTTGCCATCCTGGCCGCCGCAGCGCTGGCCGGGTGCCAGACTAATCCCAATACCGTTACCACCGAACTCGATCCGCCGATCAAATCGACCGACGTGCCGCTGGTTTCCGTTGAACCGCCGGTACAGCCCCCTGTGGTACCGCCGGTTGCGCCAGTGCAGCGCAAGGTGAAGATCGGCCTCGCCCTCGGTGGCGGCGCCGCCCGCGGCTTTGCCCACATCGGCGTGATCAAGGCGCTGGAAGCGCAGGGCATCGTGCCGGATATCGTGGTCGGCACCAGTGCCGGTTCCGTGGTCGGCGCCCTGTATGCGGCCGGCAACGATGCCAAAGCCCTGCAGAAGATGGCCGTCGACCTCGATGAATCGGCCATTTCCGACTGGGCGCTGCCCTTGTTCGGCAAGTCTTCCGGCGTGCTGAAGGGCGAGGCCCTGCAATCCTTCGTCAACAAGGCTGTCGGCAACCGCGTCATCGAGAAGCTGAAAATGCCGTTCGGCGCCGTGGCGTCGGACCTGAAAACTGGCCAGCCCATCCTGTTCCAGCGCGGGAATACCGGCATGGCTGTGCGCGCCAGCTCGGCTGTGCCGGGCGTGTTCCAGCCGGTGAAGATCGGCGACCACACCTACGTGGATGGCGGCCTGGTGGCGCCGGTGCCGGTGCGCTTTGCGCGTGAAATGGGCGCGGAATTCATCATCGCGGTGAATATTTCGACCCAGGCCGAGGCGCAGGCCACCAATTCTTCGCTGGAGGTCATCATGCAGACCTTCTCCATCATGGGCCAGCGCATCAACCAGCTTGAACTGCGCGATGCCGACATCGTAATCCAGCCGCCGCTGGGCAAGATGGGTTCCGCGGAATTCACCAACCGCTCGGGCGCCATGCAGGCGGGCGAGCGTGCAACCCTGGCCGTCATGCCGCAACTGAAGCAAAAGCTGAAGGCGCGCCGCGAAACGCCGGCCCCATAATTATCAGGAAACGAGAGAATGATCACCAAGCCAGTGCTGTCCCTGGACGACATCAAGAAAATCGCCGCTGCCGCCGAGGCGGAAGCAAGCAAGAACAACTGGGCCGTCACCATCGCCATCGTCGACGACGGCGGCCACCTGCTGTGGCTCCAGCGCCTGGATGGCGCGGCGCCACTGTCGTCGCACATCGCGCCTGCCAAGGCACGCCTGTCGGCCCTGGGCCGCCGCGAAACCAAGATCTACGAAGACATGATCAACGGCGGCCGAACTTCCTTCGTCGGCGTGCCGATGGTGGAAGCGCCGCTGGAAGGCGGCGTCAATATCGTGGTCGATGGCCACACCATCGGCGCGGTGGGTGTGTCGGGCGTGAAGTCCAGCGAAGATGCACAAATCGCCAAGGCGGGTATTGCTGCACTGGCTTAAATCTTGCAATTGAAGCAATGACTTCCTAGAATACAGGCAAGGGGGAGTTATGAGACTGCCGTTTGCCTTGCTGCTTGGTCCAATCATCCTGTCGGTGCCGCTGCACGCTGAAGAGCTGCAGCTGTCCGTCATCTCGCGCAGCACCACCCATGCCGACTTGTGGAAAGCGGCGGAAGTCGCTTTCCAGCGCGCCGGCATCAATGCGGTGGTGCGCGAGGTGTCGCCCGAGCGCTCGGCCGTGCTGGCTAATGAAGGCACGACCGATGGCGACGTCGGACGTTCCTCCGGCCTCGAAAAAAACTACCCCAACCTGGTCCAGGTACCTGAGCCGATCTACCAATACGCACCAACGGCGTTCTCTTATAAACGCTTCGACGTGACGGGCGGCTGGGAATCCCTGCGCTCGCACACGGTGTGCATTCGCCGCGGCCTGCGCCAGACCGACCAGCGCACCAAGGACCTGGCGCGCCAGGTGCTGGCCGACGAGGCGACCATGCTGCGCATGCTGGCAGCCGGCGGTTGCGATGTCGCTGTCATGGAGCGCAATAATGCGCTGGCGCGCGCCGCCATGACCGCGGACCCGCCGCTCCAGCGCCTGCTGCCGCCGATGGAAATCATGCCCCTCTATATCTACCTGCACAAGAGCCATGCGGCGCTGGTGCCCAAGGTTGCCGCCGCCCTGAAGCAGATGCGGGCCGACGGCACCATGCATAAGCTGCTTGGCGAAGGGGAGTAGCGATGAAAGTCCTGGTCGCCTTGCTGTGCGCGCTGGCTTCAGCGCCCGTGCCAGGCCAGGACCTGCAGCTCTTCGTGATCCCGGATACGCCAGCCCATCTCGAGGCGTGGAAAACCGTTGAAGCCGCAGCTCACCGTGCCGGGCTGGGCGTCAAGGTGAGTGCCTTGTCCGCTGAACGCGGCATGGTGCTTGTCAATGAAGGCAAGCTGGATGGCGCGATCGGACGCACCATGCTGGCCGCCAGCAGCTATCCACAACTGGTGGCAGTTCCGGAGCCGATCTATATGTACGCGCCAACTGCCTATTCCTATAAGAAGATCGACGTGTCGCGCGGCTGGAAGTCGCTGCGCGGCCACACACTCTGCATGCGGCGGGGCTATAACTTCACGGAAGAGCGCACGGCCGGCATGCCGCGCCATCGCCTGGACAACGATGCGTCCTTATTGCGCATGCTGAAGGCCGGCGGTTGCGATATCGCCATCATGGGCCGCAGCAACAAGGAGGTGCTGGCGATGCAGGGGCACGACCCGGACCTGTTGCAATTGCTGCCGCCACTGGAAGAAGTGCCGCTTTACCTGTTCCTGCACAAACGCCATGCGGCGCTGGTGCCGCGCCTGGCCGAGGCCCTCCGCCAAGGCCGGTGATGCTCCGGCAGGGGCTTGCCGTTGAAGGAACTTTGGGTTATAATTCAAAGGTTTAGCCAATTACCATTCGACCGTAGCGCCTACCTCACACATCCATCATCATCTGACCCGCGAGCCCGGCATTGCGCCCGTACACCCGTGGGTTGTCTGAGTGGCGTCGCTACGGTAACTTAATCAGGAGTTGCCCTTGCCGCCATTTTTTTCTGGCCCAGCCGTTCCAGCCATCCTGGCACTAGCCGACGGAACAATCTTTAAAGGTATTTCCATTGGCGCTGCCGGTCACACGACGGGCGAAGTCGTTTTCAATACCTCCATGACGGGTTATCAGGAAATCCTGACCGATCCATCGTATTCCCGCCAGATCGTCACCCTGACTTACCCCCACATCGGCAACTACGGTATCAATACCGAAGACGTCGAAGCTTCCAAAGTCCACGCCGCAGGCCTGATCATCCGCGACCTGCCGCTGATCCACTCGAATTTCCGCTCCAGCCAATCGCTGACCGATTACCTGAAGGCCGAGAACATCGTCGCCATCGCCGGTATCGACACCCGCAAGCTGACCCGCGTGCTGCGCGAGAAGGGCGCCCAGGCCGGCGCCATCGTGACCGGCGTGCAGGGCAACGAGCCGTCCGTGCAGCAGGCACTGGAACTGGCACGCAGCTTCCCTGGCCTGGCGGGCATGGACCTGGCAAAAGTCGTGACCGTGCCGGAAGTGTACGAGTGGACCGAGACCGAATGGGAACTGGGCAAAGGCTATGGCAAGGTAGCTGACCCTAAATTCCACGTTGTCGCCTACGACTTCGGCGTCAAGCGCAACATCTTGCGCATGCTCGCTTCGCGCGGCTGCAAGGTGACCGTGGTGCCGGCGCAGACTTCCGCCGCCTACGTGCTGTCGCTGAACCCGGACGGCGTGTTCCTGTCCAACGGTCCCGGCGACCCTGAGCCATGCGACTACGCGATCGAAGCGACCAAAGTCTTCATGGAGAAGAAGATCCCGGTGTTCGGCATCTGCCTGGGCCATCAGATCATGGCACTGGCGTCCGGCGCCAAGACCCTGAAGATGAAGTTCGGCCACCACGGCGCCAACCACCCGGTGCAGGACCTGGACAGCAAGAAGGTGATGATCACCTCGCAGAACCACGGTTTCGCCGTGGATGCGGACACGCTGCCGGCCAACTGCCGCGTGACCCACGTGTCGCTGTTCGACGGTTCGCTGCAGGGCTTCGCCCGCACCGACGTGCCGGCCTTCTGCTTCCAGGGCCACCCTGAAGCATCGCCTGGCCCGACCGACGTCGCCTACCTGTTTGACCGCTTCATCAACATGATGAATGCCGCGGAGAAGAAATAAATGCCAAAACGTTCTGACATTAAAAGCATCCTGATTATTGGCGCCGGCCCGATCATCATCGGCCAGGCCTGCGAATTCGACTACTCCGGCGCGCAAGCCTGCAAAGCGCTGCGCGAAGAGGGCTACAAGGTCATCCTGGTGAACTCCAACCCGGCGACCATCATGACCGACCCGGAAATGGCCGACGTGACCTACATCGAGCCGATCACCTGGCAGGTTGTGGAGCGCATCATCGACAAGGAGCGTCCTGACGCGATCCTGCCGACCATGGGCGGCCAGACCGCGCTGAACTGCGCGCTGGACCTGCACCGCAACGGCGTGCTGGACAAGTACAAGGTCGAACTGATCGGCGCGACCCCGGAAGCCATCGACAAGGCCGAAGACCGCGCCAAGTTCAAGGATGCGATGACCAAGATCGGCCTGGGTTCGGCACGTTCCGGCGTGGCGCACTCGATGGAAGAATCGTGGGCGGTGCAGAAGGAAGTCGGCTTCCCGACCATCATCCGTCCATCGTTCACCATGGGCGGTTCCGGCGGCGGCATCGCTTACAACGAAGAAGAATTCGAAGCGATCTGCAAACGCGGCCTGGAAGCATCGCCAACCAATGAGCTGCTGATCGAAGAATCGCTGCTGGGCTGGAAAGAGTACGAGATGGAAGTGGTGCGCGACAAGGCGGACAACTGCATCATCGTGTGCTCGATCGAAAACCTGGACCCGATGGGCGTGCACACCGGCGACTCGATCACCGTCGCTCCAGCGCAGACCCTGACCGACAAGGAATACCAGATCATGCGCAATGCCTCGCTGGCAGTGCTGCGCGAGATCGGCGTGGATACCGGCGGCTCCAACGTGCAGTTCTCGATCAACCCGAAAGACGGCCGCATGATCGTCATCGAGATGAACCCGCGCGTGTCCCGTTCCTCGGCACTGGCATCGAAGGCCACGGGCTTCCCGATCGCCAAGGTGGCGGCGAAACTGGCCGTGGGTTTCACCCTGGATGAACTGCGCAACGAGATCACCGGCGGCGCAACCCCGGCTTCGTTCGAGCCTTCGATCGACTACGTCGTGACCAAGGTGCCGCGTTTCACCTTCGAGAAATTCCCGACCGCCGACCACCACCTGACCACCCAGATGAAATCGGTGGGCGAAGTGATGGCGATTGGCCGCACCTTCCAGGAATCGTTCCAGAAAGCCCTGCGCGGCCTGGAAGTTGGCGTGGATGGCATGAACCAGAAGACCGTCGACCGCGAGAAGCTGGAAGAGGAGCTGGGCGAGCCAGGCCCGGACCGCATCTGGTATGTCGGCGACGCTTTCGCCCAGGGCTTCACCCTGGAAGAGGTGTACCAGCTGACCAAGATCGACATGTGGTTCCTGGTGCAGATCAAGGAAATCATCGACCTGGAACTGTGGCTCGACACCCAGAAGCTGGAAAACCTGGACAAGAACACCCTGTACAAGCTGAAACAGAAGGGCTTCTCGGACCGCCGCCTGGGCTACCTGCTGCAATGCGGCGACACCGCCGTGCGCAACAAGCGCCGCGAACTGGGCATCCGTCCGGTGTACAAGCGCGTCGACACCTGCGCCGCCGAGTTCTCGACCGACACCGCCTACATGTACTCGACCTACGATGAAGAGTGCGAGTCCAACCCGACCGACAAGAAAAAAATCATGGTGCTGGGCGGTGGCCCGAACCGTATCGGCCAGGGTATCGAATTCGACTACTGCTGCGTGCACGCCGCACTGGCCATGCGCGAAGACGGCTACGAGACCATCATGGTCAACTGCAACCCGGAAACCGTGTCGACCGACTATGACACCTCCGACCGCCTGTACTTCGAATCGCTGACCCTGGAAGACGTGCTGGAAATCGTCGACCTGGAAAAACCGGTTGGCGTGATCGTGCAGTATGGCGGCCAGACCCCGCTGAAGCTGGCGCTGGACCTGGAAGCCAACGGCGTGCCGATCATCGGCACCTCGCCGGACATGATCGACGCCGCGGAAGACCGCGAGCGCTTCCAGAAGCTGCTGCAGGACCTGGGCCTGCGCCAGCCGCCTAACCGCACCGCGCGCACCGAAGAAGAAGCGCTGGCGCTGGCACAGGAAATCGGCTACCCGCTGGTGGTGCGTCCTTCCTACGTGCTGGGCGGCCGTGCGATGGAAATCGTGCACGAGCAGCGCGACCTGGAGCGCTACATGCGCGAAGCGGTCAAGGTGTCGAACGACTCGCCAGTGCTGCTGGACCGCTTCCTGAACGACGCCATCGAGTGCGACGTGGACTGCATCTCCGACGGCGACACCACCTTCATCGGCGGCGTGATGGAGCACATCGAACAGGCCGGCGTGCACTCGGGCGACTCCGCCTGCTCGCTGCCGCCGTACTCGCTGTCGCAGGAAACCATCGATGAACTGAAGCGCCAGACCTCGCTGATGGCCAAGGGCCTGAACGTGGTTGGCCTGATGAACGTGCAGTTCGCGATCCAGAAGCAGGATGGCAAGGACGTCGTCTTCGTGCTGGAAGTGAACCCGCGCGCCTCGCGTACCGTGCCTTACGTTTCCAAGGCGACCGGCCTGCAGCTGGCCAAGATCGCCGCACGCTGCATGGTCGGCCAGAAGCTGGCAGAGCAGGGCATCACGAAAGAAGTCGTGCCGCCTTACTTCAGCGTCAAGGAAGCCGTGTTCCCGTTCGTGAAATTCCCTGGCGTGGACACCATCCTCGGGCCGGAGATGAAATCGACCGGTGAAGTGATGGGCGTTGGCACCACCTTCGCGGAAGCCTTCGTGAAGTCGCAGCTGGGCGCCGGTGTCAAGCTGCCGACCTCGGGCAAGGTATTCCTGTCGGTGAAAGCGTCGGACAAGCCGCGCGCCGTGAAAGTGGCGAAGGACCTGGTCGATGCAGGCTTCACCCTGTGCGCCACCAAGGGCACCGCCGCCGTGATCGAGGCAGCCGGCATTCCTGTCACCCCGGTGAACAAGAAGTCCGAAGGCCGTCCGCACGTGGTCGACATGATCAAGAACCACGAAATCGTCCTGGTGATCAACACCGTGGAAGAGAAGCGTACCGCGATCAACGACTCGCGCAGCATCCGTACTTCCTCGCTGGCGGCCCGCGTGACCACCTACACCACCATCGCCGGTGCTGAGGCCGCCGTGGCCGGTATCCGCCACCTGGACGAATTGCGTGTGTACGATTTACAAGGCCTGCATAAGTCTTTAAACTAAGACCCGGTAAAGTAGTACGCTTGACAATATAACCACAGAGCCCGCGCTGAAGCATGGCGCGGGCTCTGTGCTTTTTAGCAATTTGACTAGAGACAGATATGAATTCCGTTCCACTCACCAAATTCGGCGCTGAACTCCTGAAAGAAGAGCTGCACCAGCTCAAGACCAAGGAACGCCGCATTGTCATCGATGCCATCGCCGAAGCGCGTTCGCACGGCGACCTGTCCGAAAACGCCGAATACGATGCCGCCAAGGAGCGCCAGGCCTTCGTCGAAGGCCGTATCGCGGAACTGGAAGGCAAGCTGAGCTCGGCCCAGATCATCGACCCATCCACCCTGGACGCGGAAGGCCGCGTGGTGTTCGCCTCCACCGTGGACCTGGAAGACCTGGAATCAGGCCAGAAGGTGAGCTACCAGATCGTCGGCACCGATGAAGCCGACCTGAAGATGAGCAAGGTGTCGGTGACTTCGCCGATCGCCCGCGCCCTGATCGGCAAATACGCCGGCGACGTGGTGGAAGTGCAGGCCCCGTCCGGCCCGCGCGAATACGAGATCATCGACGTACGCTACGTTTGATGCTGCTGGCGAAAGTACGCCTGCTGGTGGCCGCCCTGTGGGCTGGCAGCCTGTGGGCGGTCGGCTACCTGGTGGCGCCGGCCCTGTTCGCATCGCTGGACCGCGTACTGGCCGGATCGATTGCCGGCCTGATGTTCCATGCCCAGGCCATGCTATCGCTGGGTTGCGGCGCCGCCATGGGCGTGCTGCTGTTCTTTGGCACCCGCGACTGGACGCCAAAGCGCCGCCGCTCGGTGCTGCTGATCGTGGTGGCGATGGTGATGTGTACGGTGGTTTCGCACTTTGGCCTGCAGCCGATGATGGCTGCGGCGAAGGCTTCGGGCGACGGCAGCTTCGGCAAGCTGCATGGGATTTCGAGCAGTATCTACCTGGCGCAGAGCCTGCTGGCTGGCTGGCTGGTCTGGAAGCAGTAAAACCGGCAAGTCAATGTCTGACCCGCAGGGTCAGACACTTGGCCAGCGATCGTCGCGTGTCGGGGTGTCTGACCCTGCGGGTCAGGCACCGGGCTACCGGCTTTAGGCAGCCGACTTCTTGGTGCCAACCTTCTTCTTGACCCGCTTGATAGTACCGCCAGCGGTAACGCGTTCGTTCCCCTTCAGCAGGACCTTGCTCACGGATGGCTTCTTGGTGCCGGAGGCGCTTGGCTTGACGATCGTTACCATGCGCATGCCTTTGCCGGCCTTGCCGGTCGAGGCCTTCTCGGCTTCCACGCGCGGGCGGTACAGCACGAGCAGCTTGCCGATATGCTGGACCGGCGCGGCGCCGGTCTTTTCGCAAATGGTTTCGTACATTTCGATGCGGGCTTCGCGGTCATCGCCGAAAACGCGCACCTTGATCAAGCCGTGGGAATCCAGGCCCAGCTCGATCTCCTTCATCACGGAAGGGGTCAGGCCGGATTCGCCAACGAGGACGATAGGCTTCAGGCCATGGGCTTCGGCGCGCAGGACGCTGCGTTCGGCAGGAGTAAGGTTCAGCATAGTTATTTTTGGATAGGTTCTCTTAAAGGCAGTATTCTACGCTAATGGCTAAGAACAAAATAAACAAAAACTGGTTGCACGACCATATTAACGATCCGTACGTGAAGGCCGCCCAGAAGGACGGATACCGTGCCCGGGCAGCCTATAAGCTGAAAGAGATCGACGAAGATGCCAAGTTGATCAAGCCCGGCCAGGTGATCGTGGACCTGGGCTGCACGCCCGGCTCCTGGGGCCAGTACACCCGCCGCAAGCTGGCGGGCAAGGAGGGCGGGGGCATCAATGGCACCATGATTGGCCTGGATATCCTGCCGATGGAGCCGATTGCCGACATGCACTTCATCCAGGGCGACTTCCGCGAGCAGGCAATCCTCGACCAGCTGGCCGAAGTGCTGCAAGGCCGCAAGGCGGACCTTGTGCTATCCGATATGGCGCCCAATTTATCCGGTATTGCGGTAGCCGATGCTGCCCGTATGGAAGACCTTATCGATATCGCCATCGATTTCAGCCAGCACCATATGAAACCGGGTGGCGCTTTATTGGTGAAATGCTTCAAGGACCTGGGATTCAGCCAGATCGTCGAGAAATTCCGGCGCGAATTCAAGACCGTGGTGCAGAAAAAGCCGAAAGCCAGCCGCGATAAATCGTCGGAAATCTTCTTGCTGGGCCGCGGGCTGAAAAATCCGGTGGAATAATGCCATTTTCGCTCTTGATTTAGCTGGAAAAACCCACATATCCGGCGCAGGAGTGTGCACCATAGGGCCGGTTTGTAGCACGGCCCGGGTTTAACGAGTAAAATCGAATTTCTGCTACAGGTAACTGGTGCGCTTTCGCATCCAAGGAGTTTTCGTGAATAACATGTTTTCCAAATCGGCTATCTGGGTCGTTGTAGCCTTGCTGTTATTTATGCTGTTTAAGCAATTTGACAGCCACAGCATCGCCGGCGGCGCAAAGCCTATCGCTTATTCCGATCTGCTGGATGAGGTCAAAGCGAAGCGCGTGAAAGATGTCCTGATTGAAGGGCAGACCATTACTGCCACCCGTGTTGACGATTCCAAAGTCCGCACCACCTCCACCTTCCTCGACCGCGGCCTGATCGGCGACCTGCGCGACAATGGCGTGCGCTTCGATGTGAAGCCGCCGGAAGAGCCGGGCATCCTGCAACAGGTCTTCGTGTCCTGGTTCCCGATGCTGCTGCTGATCGGCGTGTGGGTATTCTTCATGCGCCAGATGCAGGGCGGCGGCAAGGGCGGCGCGTTCTCCTTCGGCAAGTCGAAGGCGCGCATGCTGGACGAAACGAATAACACCGTGACCTTCGCCGACGTGGCAGGTTGCGATGAAGCCAAAGAGGAAGTGACCGAGATCGTCGACTTCCTGAAAGATCCGACCAAGTTCCAGAAACTGGGCGGCCGCATTCCACGCGGCGTGCTGATGGTTGGTCCTCCAGGTACTGGTAAGACCCTGCTGGCGCGCGCCATTGCTGGCGAAGCCAAGGTGCCGTTCTTCTCGATTTCCGGTTCGGACTTCGTTGAAATGTTCGTCGGCGTGGGTGCATCCCGTGTCCGCGACATGTTCGAGAACGCCAAGAAGCATTCGCCTTGCATCATCTTCATCGACGAGATCGACGCTGTGGGCCGCCATCGTGGCGCCGGCATGGGCGGCGGCAACGACGAGCGCGAACAGACCCTGAACCAGTTGCTGGTTGAGATGGACGGCTTTGAAGCATCGTCCGGCGTGATCGTGATTGCCGCAACCAACCGTGCCGACGTGCTGGACAAGGCGCTGCTGCGTCCAGGCCGTTTCGATCGTCAGGTTTCCGTTGGCCTGCCGGATATCCGCGGCCGCGAACAGATCCTGAACGTCCACATGCGCAAGGTGCCGATCAGCACCGACGTGAAAGCCGACATCCTGGCACGCGGCACCCCGGGCTTCTCCGGCGCCGACCTGGCCAACCTGGTTAACGAAGCCGCACTGTTTGCCGCGCGCCGCAACAAGCGCCTGGTCGACATGATCGACTTTGAAGATGCGAAGGACAAGATCTTCATGGGCCCGGAACGCAAGTCCATGGTAATCCGCGAAGAAGAGCGCCGCAACACCGCTTACCACGAGTCCGGCCACGCCGTGGTGGCCAAGCTGCTGCCGAAGGCTGACCCGGTCCACAAAGTAACCATCATGCCGCGCGGCTGGGCCCTGGGCCTGACCTGGCAGCTGCCTGAGCACGACAATATTTCGGGCTACAAGGACAAGATGCTGGAAGAGATTTCCATCCTGTTCGGCGGCCGTATCGCGGAAGAGATCTTCGTCGGCCAGATGTCGACCGGCGCCTCCAACGACTTCGCCCGCGCCACCAAGCTGGCCCGTGCCATGGTCACCAAGTACGGCATGTCCGATGCGCTGGGTGTGATGGTATATGAAGACAGCCAGAACGACGGCTGGCTGGGCGGCGCCAACAAGACCATCTCGGAAGCGACCCAGCAGAAAGTGGATGCGGAAATCCGCACCATCCTCGACACGCAATACGCCCTGGCGCGCAAGCTGCTGGAAGAGAACCGGGAAAAGGTCGAAGTGATGACCAAGGCCCTGCTGGAATGGGAAACCATTGATGCGGACCAGGTGAACGACATCATGGCTGGCCAGGAGCCGCGCCCGCCGAAGGCTGGCACCACCATCCGCAAACAGCCAGGCGCTGACGGCGGCTCGGGTTCCAACCCGAACCCGAACGCCACCGCCCCAGCTTAATCGCTTTTCAAAAAAGGGGACGTAACACATTTAAATGTGTTACGTCCCCTTTTTCCGCCACTATGCCTCAACACAAGTTCGGCCGATTCAACTTCCCGACCAGCCGCGCGCTGGTAATGGGCATCCTCAACGCTACTCCCGACTCCTTCAGCGACGGCGGCCAATTCGCCAGCCTGGACTATGCGATCACCCACGCCGAGCAAATGATCCGCGATGGCGTCGACATCATCGACATCGGTGGCGAAAGCAGCCGCCCCGGCGCACCAGCCGTTCCCCTGGATGAAGAACTGCGCCGTGTCATGCCCCTGATTTTTGCGCTGCGCGATTGCGGCAAGGCGATCAGTGTCGACACCTATAAACCGGAAGTCATGTGTGAAGCAGTACTGGCAGGGGTCGACATGATCAACGATATAAACGGTTTCCGCTCCCTAGGCGCAATCGAAGCCGTCAAGGATAGCGATTGTGCGTTGTGCATAATGCACATGATTGGTAATCCGACAACAATGCAATCCAACCCCGAGTACAATGATGTTGTGCGTGAAGTCACGGATTTCCTGGCTGAGCGCATTACTGCCCTGACCGGGGCAGGCATCGACAGGGAGCGCCTGTGGATCGACCCGGGCTTTGGGTTTGGCAAAACGGTAGAACATAATTACGCACTGCTGAAGGCCGGCAAACAGATGGTTGCCGAGCTCGGCGTACCGCTGCTGGCCGGCCTGTCGCGCAAATCGATGATCGGGGCGATCACGGGCAAGCCGGTCGAGCAGCGCCTGGCCGGCAGTATCGGCGGCGCGTTGGCAGCGGTCGCGCATGGCGCCCAGATCGTCAGGGTGCATGATGTAGCTGAGACCGTCGACGCACTTCGTGTGTGGCAGGCGGCGCATTAAGAAAAGGAAGAGAAGACAATATGGCACGCAAATATTTCGGTACTGATGGCGTACGCGGCCTCGTCGGCCAGGCGCCGATAACCCCCGATTTCGTCATGCGCCTGGGCTATGCCGCAGGCAAGGTGCTGGCCAAGACTGCCGCGACTGGCACGGCGCGCCCAGCCGTCCTGATCGGCAAGGACACCCGTATTTCCGGCTACATGCTGGAAGCTGCGCTGGAAGCAGGCTTTTCGGCTGCGGGCGTGGACGTCAAGCTGGCCGGTCCAATGCCGACCCCGGCAATTGCCTACCTGACGCGCGCGCTGCGTCTGCAAGCCGGCGTGGTGATCTCTGCGTCGCACAACCCGTTCCAGGACAACGGCATCAAATTCTTCTCCGACCAGGGCACCAAGCTGCCCGACGCAGTCGAGCTCGACATCGAAGCGATGCTGGAGCAGCCGATGGAATGCGTGTCGCCGGAAAAGCTGGGCCGCGCCCGCCGCCTGGATGACGCTCAGGGCCGCTACATCGAATTCTGCAAGAGCACCTTCCCGTACGAGCTGGACCTGCGCGGCCTGAAGGTCGTGGTCGACTGCGCCCACGGCGCCGCCTACAACATCGCCCCGCACGTATTCCACGAACTGGGTGCGGAAGTTGTCGCCATCGGCAACAAGCCTGACGGCCTGAACATCAACGACGGTGTCGGCGCCACGGCCCCGAAAGCCATGGCTGCCGCCGTGCTCGAGCACAAAGCCGACCTCGGCATCGCGCTGGACGGCGATGCTGACCGCCTGATCATGTGCGACGCAAGCGGCCGCCTGTACAACGGCGATGAGCTGCTGTATGTCATGGTGATGGATCGCGTGGCCAATGGCGGCGTAGCTGGTGCCGTTGGCACCTTGATGACCAATATGGCCGTCGAGGTGGCGCTGAAACAGAAGGGCATCGGCTTCGCGCGCGCCAAGGTTGGCGACCGCTACGTGCTGGAAGTGATGCAGGAAAAGGGCTGGATCCTGGGCGGCGAGGGCAGTGGCCACCTGCTGGCGCTGGACAAGCACAGCACCGGCGACGGCATCATCTCCGCGCTGCAAGTGCTGTCCGCGCTGAAGCGCAATGGCAAGACCCTGGCCGAAATCGCCGGCGAAGTCACGCTGTTCCCGCAAACCCTGATCAACGTGCGCGTGCCGGCCGGTTTCGACTGGCAGAAGAACGCAGCCATGGTCGCGGAAAAAGAGAAGGTGGAAGCCGAGCTGGGCGACACCGGCCGCGTGCTGATCCGTGCTTCCGGTACCGAGCCGCTGATCCGTGTGATGGTTGAAGCACGCGACGCCGACAAGGCCCAGAGCATGGCGCGCCGCATCGCGGACAAGGTTGAAACGGCCCTGGCGGCATAAAGTTGCCGCCGCGACATTGACGGATGATGCCTCGCCGGGGTATTATTCGTTTATCGGAGTGTAGCGCAGCCCGGTAGCGCACCTGCTTTGGGAGCAGGGGGTCCAAGGTTCGAATCCTTGTACTCCGACCAGGAAATTCTCGAGCGGGTTGTCTTCGGACAACCCGCTTTTCATTTGCGGCATGGCTTTTTTTGCTTCGCCCGCGACTCTGCCCTTAGCTCAGTTGGATAGAGCATCGGCCTTCTAAGCCGAGGGTCGCAGGTTCGATTCCTGCAGGGCAGGCCAATAACCACGGGCGTTATCTGAAATCCCGTGTATGTCTCCCAATCCCATCAGTATGTCATGTAAGCCCAATGTAAGCCCAATGTAAGCCATTGGAGGCTCGCTGTGCTGTCGTGGTCTCAATTCTGACTAGTAATCTTTTCCTGATGAGCTAACTTGATGATAGCGATATCGCCATGTACTTCACTGCGAAGGAGGGGAAGATGAACTGTCGCAACTATTGTCCAAAAGTCGATGTCGATCAAACCGTGCATGGGAATTCATATGCGACGTGTGATCATCGCTATACTGTGCTTTACTCAGGTAGTTTTGAGGAGCGCGTCAAGCTTCGTAAAGTGCTGGCTTCAAGGTAAGCGTCCGTTCAATACCGTATTGAATGAAGCGCCTACTTCCCTGATGATGTGAACACACCGCTGGGAAGCGGCGTGTAGTTAATTGGAAGGTGCGAGCTGCGCCGCGCAGTTCCAAGGCAGGAACTCGTTAACGCGGTTGACGGGGTGGTCGGCGATGTGGGCCAGCACATAGCGCAGCCAAGCTTCGGGGTCGACACCGTTTAGCTTGGCCGTGCCGATCAGCGCATAGATGGCGGCTGCGCGTTCGCCGCCGCTGTCTGCACCGGCAAACAGGTAGTTGCGGCGACCCAGGGCAACGCCGCGCAGGGCGCGCTCTGCGGCCGAGTTGTCGATCTCGATCTGGCCATCATCGCAATAGCGGGTCAGCGCTGGCCACAGCTTGAGCGAGTACGTGATGGCAGCGGCCGTGTCGGACTTGTTCGACAAGGTGGTGAGCGTGGCGCGCAGCCAGCGTTCAAGATCGTCCAGCAAGGGGCGTGCGCGCAGCAATCGAGCGTCGCGCCGCAGATCCGGTGGCTGGCCCTGGATCTCGGCTTCAATGGCATAGAGCGCGCCGATACGCCGCAACGCCTCGGTGGTCACGGTCGATGGCCGTGCCACATGCAGGTCATGGAATTTGCGTCGCGCGTGCGCCCAGCACGCGGCTTCGCGTACCTGGCCGCTGTCGAAGATGGCATCGAAGCCGGCATACGCATCGGCCTGAAGGATGCCTTTAAATTGGGCCAGGTGGGTTTGCGGGTGGATGCCTTTGCGATCTGGGCTATAGGCAAACCAGACAGCCGGCGGCACCGCCGATGCGCTGGCACGATCATCGCGCACATAGGTCCACAGGCGTGCCGTGCGCGTTGTACCGTTTCCAGGTGCAAGCACCGGAATTGGGGTGTCATCAGCATGCAGCTTGGTGGCGGCAAATACGTGGCACCGAACCGCATCAACCAAGGGGCGCAGCAAGCTGCTAGCGGCGCCAACCCAATTGGCCAGCAGCGAACGATCCAACTCGATGCCTTCGCGCGCATAGATCACGCTCTGGCGATACAGCGGCAGGTGGTCAGCGTACTTTGCCACCAGCACGTGAGCCAGCAGGCCAGGGCCAGCAATCCCTCGTTGCACCGGCCGACTTGGCGCAGGTGCCTGCACGATGACGTCGCAGCAGCTGCAGGCCAGCTTCGGACGCACGTGGCGGACCACGCGGAAGCTGGCTGGCACATATTCCAACTGCTCCGATACATCCTCGCCAAGGTGGCGCAAGCCGCCGCCGCATGCCGGGCAGGCATCTACCTCCGGGGTATGCACGCATTCATCGCGTGGCAGATGATCTGGCAACGGCTTGCGCGCCGCCTTGCGGCGCGCTGGCGGGTTGGACTCTGGTTCGGCCTCTTCGGCGGCGCCCGTTTCAGCCTCCAGGTCTTCCAACTTCAACTCCAGCTGCTCGATCTGGCGTTCCAACTTTTCGGAACGGCGGCCAAACTGCATGCGCTGCAGTTTGGCGATCAACAGCTTTAGGTGTTCAATCTCTGCCGCGCGGGTGTCGAGCTGCGCCGTCAGGCGCTGCACTTGCTCGTCGCGCGCCAACAGCATTGCCTTCAGGGCGGCAATGTCGTCAGGGAGATCGGTGGCGGTCAGCATGCGTCTCAGTTTACGAGAATGCTGTCATGTTTACAAGGCCGACTGTGGGCGCCAAGTTCGCTCGGGCCGGCGCCAGTCAATGCCTTCCAGTAGCATCGACAACTGCGCCTGCGTCAGTGCCACACTGCCGCTGCTGGCCTGTGGCCAGATGAAGCGGCCATGCTCAAGCCGTTTGGCCAACAGGCACAAGCCGTCGCCGGTCCACCACAACAATTTGATCAAATCACCGCGCCGGCCACGGAACACAAACACGTGGCCGCTAAATGGATCTTCCGCCAGCGCGGTCTCTACCTTCGCAGCCAGGCCGTTGAATCCGCTGCGCATGTCGGTGGTGCCGGCCGCCAGCCAGACTTTGGTTCCCGCCGGTAGGCCGATCATCGCAGCACCCGATCCAGTATTTGCGCCAACGTAGAGGGATCTGCTTGACCGTCAATGCGCAATCTCACACGCCCAATCTCCAGCGTGATGGCACCGGTGTTGGGCTGTTCCGGCACTGGCGCTGTTGTTGGCGCCGCCAACATCACCGGCAGCAACGCAGCCTCCTGCGTTGACCCATCGGGCACCGGCAGTTCCGCCTCGAACAACTTGCGCCAACTGAATACCTGGTTTGCGTTCACGCCGTGTTCGCGCGCTATGCGAGCGACCGAGGCGCCAGGCTCCAAGGTCAACGCGACGAGCCTGCGCTTAAACTCCAGGGAGTGGCGCCGGTAATTACCTCTCGGCGCGCGCTGAATGACTGGTTGAAAATTCGTGTCCATAATCAAATTTGTGGGCACAACTGCTGTGCCAAAATTCAATCATGGCTGGGACCTGCTAGACGGTCCAGACGGTGGTGACTGTACGCTTACGATCAATCCTCATTGCGGCAACCGGCTCAAGCGATTGGGGGCTCTGTCCGAGCTTTAAGGCTTAAGTCAAATCGGTTCCGTTGGCTAAGGGGGAAGGCCGATCTGCGTAGGTAAAAAATTTTCTGAAATTTTTTTGCAAAACTTAAAGCTGAACCTTCACTTAGTTTGACGCCGGGAATTTATCAGCGGGGTCTCATGCGTTACCAAGCACTAACGGGTCATGGCGTGAGTGGCTGTTGGACGCAAACAAAATATCGCTGGCGACATTTTGTCGGGGTCTGCAATGTAAATCTGGGCCTTGGTCAAAGTCGCTTTGGCGTACCGAGAAACCGCTTAGGAAGCGCAATAGCGTTTGACGGTAGATTCAGACAGCTTGAAGTGCTTCGCTGTCTCGCTGATTGACTTGATCTTCTCAAACTCCATACGCCAGGCTTTTACTGTAGGGGCGTCTGCTTTCGTGGGGCGACCTAGGCTTGCTCTCCCTCGATGGGTCCTGCCAGTTGCGGCAAGGGTGGCCTTGGCAAGATTGCGTCCCGCCGCAGTGCGTTCGCTAATGCGGGCACGTTCCATGTCGGCCACCTGTGCCAGTACAGCAACCACCAGTTCACCAGCGCCTCTGCCTATCTGGCCGAGGCCGTTGATCTCCAGCGTTACGCCTTTCTCAAGCAAAGCCCGAATCGTTGCTTGCACATCAATGGCATCGCGACCCAAACGGTCAACGGCATAGACGTGGATCGTGTCGCCTTCCCGGACATAGTTCAGCATGGCTGCAAAGCCAGGTCGGGAGGCGGCGGCAATAGGGCCTGAGACACCTTCGTCACAAAACTCTCGCTCAATCAACTTGGCCTTAGTCAAAGATGCCTTCTGGGTCTCGATTCCGTAAAGGGAAGCGCTTTTACGATGATCCAGCGCTCAGTACGGTCAAGCCAAACGAGAGCCCAGCGCGCGGGCACCGCTTTTTCGGTGCGCTCCTGGTGTCGGACCGCTAAGCGCTTCTGCCTGCCAATGCGACAGGGGAATTGTGCTTCATACGGGGGGCAGATTCAGATGCAAATTAATGGGGAGAGTGGGTCAATTTTCAGCGCAATTCAACACAACAGGTCGAACATGCAGTAGGTCACTGGAATTGAACCTTCGGCATAGCGGCGCAGGCGCGCGCGCAGTTGCAAAGCTTCGAAATCGCTTCGGCCGAGTTCGTCGAGGACGCACATTTCGCCGTCCACGATCGTCTGACCTCATTTTGGCTCAGCCAACGCGTCGCTGACCTTCTGGAACCATGTGGTGCAGTCGGCGCCGTCCCGTGAGCGCAGCTGGCACTGTCCATTGCCGAACTGTGCGAGAACACGGTAACCGTCAAATTTTGGCTCGGCACGTACGCATTCTCATCAGGAGGGGCGCGTTCCCGCTCATCGAGCAGCATGGGCTTCAGGCTCTCAATAGGGAGCATGTCTAAGTTACCCCTGGCGGTTACCGAGTTGAGCCCTAACGGCGTCGACGCTTGGGCCGACTTCCTTTACCAATTCGCGCCAGCGCTGTTCACTGATGCCCAGAGCGTCGGTCCAGTATCGAACCTCATGTTCTTCATTGACGTTGATGCGTGCGCGGTCCTGCGCACCCTTGTTTTTGAGATCGTCCATTTTATGGTCCTCCTGGACAAATTCTCCTGCACCCGCATGTACGTATCAGTTCGGGTCGAACGAAGCGAATTCCGAAATGTCTACTTCAGCGGACTGTCGTGCGACCCAACGGAACAAAAACCAACAAATGCCCCTGACTGTTTTAGTGATCCGTTGATTTGACGCAGATTCAGTGCAATGATTGCAGTCGTGAAATGGCATTTTGACAATTAATTGCGTTTTGCAACCCTGCTTGTTACCTAAAGGGAACAGAACATGTTATCGCGTCTTTATCCATCTGCGGTCCTGATTGCGTTTGCCATTGTCGTAACTGGGTGTAACTCGCTATCTATAAAAGGGGATGAGGAACTGAGGGTGGTCGTTACAGGATCAAGTTATACCCCGCCAGTTCCGGTTCCGGTATGGAACGTTTGGAAGCAAATTGGAACACCTTACGATTTCAGCGTAAAAACTGACGCCTTAGTCGAAAACGTGCCGCCGAACGAAAAATTTGCGCTTGTTGTTGATTTAGCCCTTTGGGTCCCGATGGCTGGGCAAAGAGAAACCGAAGTCAGCGAGTTGCTTCACGAAATAATCAAGAATAGTAAAAAGGATACGCTTGAACTAAAGGTGGTTGCAATACCAGATTCCGACTCCATCACGACATTAAAAGGAGGGCCATATTTTACAAATATTTCAATTGACGTAAAGAAATACCGCGATATATTGCGTGATTTTAAACCCGATAACGTGGGAGAAGAATTAAGTAGCGAGGAACGATCTAAGATTCGAGAGACTAGAATATTTAACCCGGCATTGAATTTGGGGCGAGGTGTGATTTTTTTTGAAACGGGACCGAACGAAACCGATGGAAGAATAGGATTGTCGTTTTGGATCGACGACCGCCCCGTCGATGAGCTCTCGATAAATGTTTGTATCAAGAGTTCACACTATTCTTGTAAACGGAAGCAAAGTGACACTCACCTAGGACTTTTGGGCCAGGAATCCCAAGTAAAGCCTGACGCTTCATTACATATTTTTGAGTTCGATGACAAAAATTTTGTTGGGGTGTTCTATTGTGGGACTTGCGGTTCCGGTATGACTCCGGGATACCAGACTTGGAAGAGCAATAGTTCATTCGAGAAATTTCAGGAGCTCTTCGACCAGCAATTCGTTCCCGCTTACACAGCGTCGGCATTGTATGATAGGCGTGCCACCGCTGCAGATTTACAGCATCAATATGAAATCGCTGGCGAAATTTTATTCAAAATGCTCTTTAAAAGCGAACGCCACGACGGTGAGTCGGTTGCAGCGCAGGCTGCGTTCGTATCGTTCGTGAACCAGGCTGGAAAAGCTGCGAAGAGTTCATCTCGACCGCCTCTTCTTTATACGCGAATATTCGCTAGAAATCGGTTCCCAAAATTGATCCCGCTCAATGTAATGTCGATTCCGTCCGGCGAAGGGCTAAGGTTCGTAGGTTTCGATGTGAATATAGAATCGTACTTTGATCTAGATGGGTCCTCTCAATCCAGCCAATGTATTCAAAAATTTGCATCACTATTGCCGATGAGCTCTGAAGATGACATGAGCTTAAAGAATGCTAGAGCAGCGTTAGGCGACTGGGCGCTGCGATTGGACCAGCCGGCTCACAACAGTAAGGTTTATGAATCTAAAGATATTGCCGCATTTGCGCGATGGTTAGCGCAAGGAGAGGAGAAGGACGCAGTAGGGATAATTACGCTAAGCCATAACTATGAGGAAAAACTTTGCTTCAATAGTGAGAAATGTGATGATTCAAATACAGTATATGGAGGAAATATCGGAAAGAATTTTTTGCTGCCTTCAGTAGCGATCCTTGATGGGTGCGGGACACTCAAAAGTGACGCCTCATGGTTCGGCGACTACCTAGCTTCTCAAGGGATATCGACCGTTATCGGAACAGCTGCGAATATTCGCGGCGAAATTGGTGGCCACTTCTTACGAATTTTTCTGGATATATTGGCGGAACACCGTGACGATCCGGCCTTTACGATTTCCGATGCCCGGTTCCTAGCGGTTAGAAAGCTCAGCTCGCTGATCGACGAGAGCAGTAACCATCGTAATCCTTTTGGACCAGCGGCGTTGAGCTACATGCTCGTTGGAAACGGGGCGCTCAAAATGTGCCCACCACCTGAAGTAATGCCACATTGACCTAAGAGGAAGCCATGAATGCAAGCCGACAGACTTTGGTTGTGATTTCAATGCTTTGCAGTTTTCCCGCTTTTGCAGAATTTGGAGGGGCGAAGGTCGTCCGAGTTCCTGAAGATGGGGTAGTAGAGAGATGTATTGATCCGTATAAAGACAAAGTCTGGTTGACGTTAAGAGCGCTTACCGTAAACAAAAACAAAGGCTGGTTTACGGAAGATAAGGATGTCTCAGTGCTAATTAATGCGCGCGTCCAGACCGATCCCATGCCATCGACTCCAATCTCGTTTCCTCTAATGTCCGTGGCGAAATTTGGTCCGGCCCAAGCGGGCCAAATATCTGTACCCATAGAATACGCGGTAGTCAGTGGGCTCAATTTGACGCAGGATAAGATTGTCTATACTGGTCTCGGCGTTGAAATTACACTGATTAACCTCAAAGACAGGAATAAGCTTGGAAATTCCCTGCAGGCACTAGACACGATTACTTCTAGCGCAAAATTGCCAATTCCATCGTCGCCATACATTCAGGCTGCTACCTATCTGACCAGTTTTGCGAACTCAGCAGTTCAGAAAGACATTGATGCACAAAAGGAGGACAAGGCTGTGGCGGGTGCCATGCAGTTCAACTTCGATCCTAATGGAGAGTGCAAAGCTGGAGATTTCGAAAAAACAGGCACTAAAGCGATCGTATCTTCGGAGGGCAATAAGAACGACGCTGGTTACGTCGATATATCGAATATGGGAGGTTATTGTTTTAAGGCAAAACTTAGTCCCAGCTTCACATTATCAGCTGCACAGAGCGGGGGCTCGGACTGTTCCCAAGTTGGTGCTGATAAATTCAGGGCGGTAAGTAATAACTATATTGGTTTGTATCTGAATAAACAGGTTGTGGGGCGGGTCCTTGGGCCATCTTCAGTGTCGGAGCGCGATCGTTCCGAGTCAATCAATCGATGCAGAGCCCACGGAAGCCCTGAACAAGTGTGTCGTTCCATTTATCAATGACGACAGAAGCAATATTGTTCCGATGGAATGGGGCTGTATTAGGAGGACTTGTTCCATTGGAAGATCAATTTGGTCGTTCATTTGTTTTAGCTCAAGTTTGACTCCTAGTAGTGAGGGAAATGGCGAACTCCGCCGACCTGCTTAACTGCCGTGCGTGGCACGCGATCAGCTACGAAGTCATCGTGCAAAAGGCGAACCGTGAGCAATCGGCTTCGATCAACTTCGCTGCCTACTTGAACCTTCCGTATACATAGCCAAGTACTCCAAGTCGTTTGCCAAACATTAGAACGCCCGCTTCTGAGGACCCTTAGCACTCGAACGATTCGTCTGATAGCACATTCATCGGATCGTGCTTTGAGCGTATGATGGGCGCATGCAAGGCAAATAGCCGCGAGCGCATCAGGAGCGCTATCTCCTAGCGATTGTTTGGCTCAATCGCATCTTGCCGAAGGCGTTGGTTAGCTCAACGTTTGGTCCTTGGCGAACCCAGTGGGCTGATCGGAAGCGAATTGAATGGGGAACTCAGCCGACGTTACGGCGGCGCAGGAGCGCCAGTGAAGCCAGGCCAATTGCCAGCAAGGGCAGTGAGCCTGGAACCGGCACTTTCGAGTTTTCCTCCGGCATGGCGGTCACGATGGTATCCAGGTCCAGCTGAATGTTCTTGCCTGCCATGAAGATGCCGCCCAGCTTGTTGCCCTGGTTGAAGTGCATATTGCTGTTGGCGCCGGAAGCGAACAGGGTGCCGAACCATTCACCCCAGGCGCCCTGCGTCCAGTTGCCAGTCGTTTCAGTGTAGATGTCGTTGGCGGTACCGTTCAGCATTTCGAAGTCGAAATTCGAGCCGATGTTCACGTGGTTTTTGATGAACAGCTTGATGGCGCCACCGGACAAGTCGAAGATGAACGCGCTCTCGGCACCGACAGTCAAGGAATCAAAGTAATACGTGCCTGCAGTCAGCTTCAGGGTGGAGTCGTACTCAAGGTTGACGTTGCCGTACTGGCCGCCCGCCAACACGGCCGTTGCGCCGGATTTGAGGCCGTATGCGTTTCCGCCCGACTTGAAATCGGTTGCAGGCGGCAAGGTATTCAGCGTTGGCGAATTCGTCTTGCCGGACACGTTGCCAGTCACATTGGCTTGATATTTCACTTCCACCTGGTTGCCGGCGGTGGCATTGCCTTTGATTTGCGAGTTCTGCTCAAGGGTGATGTTCCTGCCAGCTGCAACGTTGCCGGTTACCTGGGAGCCATACTTTACGGTGACGTTGCCTTTGGCGCCCACATCGCCAGTCACTTTGCTGCCTTGTTCCAGGGTGACGTTGTTGCCAGCGAAAAGGGTGAGTGGGGTGGCGTTAGCGAAAGCCGGGACCGTGAGAATGCCTGCGAGAGCGAGGAACTTTGGTTTCATGGATGGCATCTGAAATTTGCTTTTGGAAATTTTTAATAATCATAAGCAATTTTTAGGCCATGCATTTGTAAATCATTGATTTGTAGAGAAATGGCGTGGGTCAGGCATTCAGAAAGAATGCCGACTGTAAAGTTTCTCGACATTAAAAATCCAACAAAGATTGCTGTTTCTTTAATGTTGGCTTTTTCTTGGCAGCCGGGCGCGGATCTTCCCATGCCTGCATTAGTTCGTGCGGGTAGGGGCTGAGGAAGGCGCGGGCAACTTCAGGATCGCGGCAGGAGAGCCAGTCGCGGTAGGCTTCCGGTGGCACCACCACCAGGGTGCGCTTTTCGTCATCCGGCTTGTGGAAGCGGTTCAGTAAAGGGTGCTCATCGGCATTGATGGTCAGTTGCGTGAATGCGTGGCTAATGCTCCCGTCAGCTTCTTCCCAGCTGCGCCACATGCCGGCAACGGCAAAGGGCCTCTGGTCCGCCATGCTGATCTGCCAACGCACCGCCTTGCCGGACTCGTAATTTGGCTCGTAAAAACCGGTCATTGGAACCAGGCAAAGCTGGCTTGCACGCCAGTACTTGCTGTAGGAGCGCAGTTGGCCGATGGTTTCGCTGCGGGCGTTCATGGTGGTCAGCGATGGCATTGCGGCCGGAGCATGCCGACGCGGCACAAAGCCGAAAGACGCGACCAGGCATTCCGGCTGGCCGTCGAGGCCAAGACGGATGATGGGGGCGTCGTAGTCCTTCCAGGTTTCATCGGGCCATTCCATGCCGGCGAGCGTGGAGAGGTCGAGATCCATCATCTCCTGCAGGAGGTCGCGTGAAGTCGGGCGGTAATTAGTGCACATCGGCCTATGCTAACCGGAACGGGCTTGCTAAACTACTGTATATGCATACAGTTACACGAAAGCCGCTGACAGCCGCGCAACTTCGCGAAATCTGGCTTCGAAACCAGAATGAAGACATGCTCGCCGTGCTGTGGGAAGTCAAGCGCTTGCGTGGGCTGGTAGTGCGAGCGAGCCATCTGCATTGGACATTTCGCGATGAACTGAAGGACGAGCCGTGCTTGGAAGAGGATCGTCCGTTTGCCACGGAGAGGGAACTGCGGCGGCGGGCTAATGCAATCCGGAATGCGGACTGATAAGATCCCTGCATGAAAAAACTGCTCCTGGTGGGATCAACCGGCCTTGTCGGCCGTGAAGTGTTGAAGCTGGCGCTCGGCTCGCCGGAGGTTGGCCAGGTTGTCGCGCCTACGCGTCGCAGGCTGGCGCCGCATGCCAAACTGGTGGCGCCGATCGTGGACTTCGACCGGCTTCCGGCGCTGGAGCCCTGGTGGCAGGCCGATGCCGTGATCTGCACCCTGGGCACGACCATCAAGGTCGCGGGCTCGCAGGATGCCTTCCGCCAGGTGGACTACAGTTATCCGATGGCGGTGGCGCGATTGGCGCGCCAGCATGGCACGCCAACGTTTGTGCTGAATTCAGCACTGGGTGCGGACGCGGGATCGAGCGTTTTCTATAACCGCGTAAAGGGCGAGGCAGAGCATGGCGTGCGCTCGCTTGGCTTTGAAACGCTGGTGATTGCGCGGCCCGGTTTGATTGGTGGCATGAGGGAAGAATTCCGCCTCGGCGAAAAAATCCTGGTGCCGATCCTGTCGGCGCTTGGGCCGGTGCTGCCGCGCGCATGGCGCATCAACCCGGCCGGGAATATTGCCCGCGCCATGTTCGACGCGGCAATGCACCCGCAACCGGGTGAGCACATCATTACTTCGGACAGGATGGCCTGAGGCTCATTCTTCCAGCAGGCTGCGCAGCATCCACGCAGTTTTTTCATGCACGTCCAGGCGCTGGGTCAGCAGGTCGGCGGTCGGCTGGTCGTTGGCTTCGTCGACCACTGGCAGCAGCGAACGGGCTGTGCGGGCGGTTGCTTCCTGGGCGGTGACCAGGTGGCGCACCATGTCCATCGCCTTCGGCACGCCGGCCACTTCCTTGACGGTGCTTAGCTTGCCGAATTCGGCATAGGTGCCCGGCGCTGGATAGCCCAGCGCGCGGATGCGTTCTGCGATCAGGTCCAGCGCGGTCCACTGTTCGGTGTACTGCGTCATGAACATCTGGTGCAGGGAATTGAACATCGGGCCCTTGACGTTCCAGTGGAAGTTGTGGGTCATCAGGTAGAGCGAGTAGCTGTCGGCCAAGAGGCGGGACAGGCCATCGGCAATGCGTGCGCGGCTGTCGTCGGACAAGCCAATATCAATCTTCATTGCGTGTTCCTTTCGGTCAGTATTTGCCTGACGATTATTTCATGATTTCAAGCAGGCTGCTGTAATCGTCCGTCCATGGCCGCACATCCGGGGCGGGCGGCAGTTCGTGCAGGCCGGCGTATTGCAACAGCTTGTCGCGCTGGCCTATCAGCACCCAGGTGGCGGCGGTCGTGCCGCGCACGGGATCGGATTTGTTCTGTGACAGGAAGGCCGTGCGGTGGAAGGTCTCCGCGGCACGCCTCACAACGGGCGCCATGTCCAGGTAGCGGTTAGAGATATGAATGGCCAGCACTCCGTCCCGCTTCAGGTGGCGGAAGTAGATATTGAAGGCTTCCGTGGTCAACAGGTGTACCGGTACCGAGTCGCCCGAAAAAGCATCTACTGCCAGCACATCGAACTGCTGCGGCGCTTCGGCGTCCAGTACCAGGCGCGCATCGCCGAGGGCGATGTCTTTCCTGGCGGGGCAGTCGCGCAGGAAGCTGAAATAGCTTTCGGCGAAGTCGAGCACCAACGGATTGATTTCGTAGAAGCGGTACACATCGCCAGGCCGGCAATAGGCGGCCATGGTGCCGGCTCCAAGGCCGATCACGCCCACGTGTTGGGCGGCGCCATTGCGGCTGGCTGCGATGGCAATGCCGGCGCCGCTGTTGTTGCCGTAATAGCTTGTTGGCCAGCGCCGTTTCTGCGCTTCGAGAAACTGGCGTCCATGCACGATGGTGCCGTGGGTGAGCTGGCGGACCTGGCTTGGACCGGGTTCCGTATCCTTGATCTTGACCGTCCCATAGAAATTGCGGGCCTTGATGGTCGGTATCGCCGGCCAGATCGCGTTGGCGCCCCACAAGACGCCGACCAGGGTGGTGAAAAACACTGCCGCCTTGACGCGCGCGCCGCGCTTCATCGGCTCAGCGGGGCGGTGGTGGCATGCGGCTCCGACGATGCAAACGGCGGCAATGCAGGAAAGGGTCAGTTCGTAGTCGTCGTTGAACATGCGCGGCGCGAGCAGGCCGGTGAAGATGCCGCCGATTGCACCGCCTGTTGCGATCACCAGGTAGTAGCCGGTTAGCTGCGCGGGTTGCGGCTTGAGGCGCGCCAGCTCGCCGTGGCATGCCATGCAGAAGGTGAAAATGCTGGTGCTGAAGAGCAGGGTAGGCCACACAATCCCGCGTGGCATCAGGCTGGGGAACGTGGTGCAGGCAATCAGCAGCGGTGTCAGTAGTGCCATCAAGGGCAGGAACAGCCAGCGCCTGTACCAGCGCGCGCTTTCAAAGCAGAGGATGAACGTCAGGAGATAGATCACCAGCGGCAGTACCCAAAGCATCGGCACCGGAGCGATATTGGCAGTCAGGTGGCTGGTGGCTGCCATCAGGACCACCGTAGGCACGGCGGCCAGGCCACACCACAACAGGCTGTCGCGCAAGGTCGGCTTGCCCGCTATCCCATCTTCGCGCAGGGTATGGGGCATTGCGCTGCGGCCGCGCCCACTCAAGGCGAGGGCGGCGCAAAACAGGGCAAACAAGCCAAAGCCCGCCGACCAGAAAATGGACATTTCCTTGACTGTAAAGCGTGGCTCGAACAGCAACGGGTAGCTCAGCAAGCCAAGCAGCGAAGCGAAGTTCGATAGTGCAAACAGCCGGTAAGGCACGCTGCCCGGGCGTTCCTGGGCGAACCAGTGCTGGACCAATGGTCCCGTGGTCGAAAGCACGAAATATGGCAGGCCGATTGTTGCTGCCAGCAGGCCAAGCAGCAGGAAAGCCGGGTCGCTGCCGGTCGACGGCTTCCAGCTATCGCTCGGCATGATGGGAAGCGTGAGCGCTGCGGCCAGCAGCAAGCCTGCATGCAACCAGGCTTGCCGGCGCGGCGGCAGGTAGCGGCTGGTGAGGTGCGAGTAAAGGTAGCCCAGCAGCAGCGTGAACTGGAAGAACAGCATGCAAATCGTCCACGCAGCCGCGGATCCTCCGAACCATGGCAGGACCATTTTGCCGATAATGGGCTGCACCTGGAACAGCAGGAAAGCGCTGAGGACAATCGTTCCGGCGTAGAGAATGGGCATGCAAAATATTAACGCATGACGAGCCCCGCGGCGATGGTGAGCATGACCGCACCTGTCAGTCCTTCAATGCACTTCCAGGCCAGCGGGCGGCCGAACACGCCGGCCAGGCGCGTGGCGCCCCAGCCCAGTGCCGTGAACCACAGCAGGGAAGCTGTCATGGCGCCGGCCGAAAAGCCCACGCGCTGGCCGTCCGGGTAGCTGCCGCCGACGGACCCCAGCAGCACGACCGTATCGAGATAGACGTGCGGGTTCAGCAGCGAAAGCGCGACGACGCTGGCCAGCGCCTGCCGGGCGCCCGGTGCCGGCGCACTGACGTCGACAGCCAGCGATTTCGGCGTCAACATCGAACGCCAGCTGCGCAGGCCATACCACAGCAGGAAGGCTGCGCCGCCCCAGCGCGCGGCCGCCAGCAAGAATGGAGAATCCTGGATCATTGCCCCGGCGCCAGCGACACCCAGCGCGATCAGTATCACGTCAATCACGATGCAAGCTGCCACCGTCAACGCCACGTGCTGGCGCTTGATGCCCATGCGCAGCACGTGGGCATTCTGGGCGCCAATTGCCATGATCAGGCTCGCTCCGAGCCCCAAACCGTTCACATAACTCTGCATTTTTAACTCCTGTTGTGGAGCCGGAATTTTGCCGCCGCTAGCCACGCAAATGAAGCTGAATTAAGATGTTTCAGTGTTCATTAATTTTGCTAAAGGAGTGGTGCAATGATTCCGGACGCGCGACAGGGCGAAGCTTTGCTGGCTGTGATCGATTCCGGCAGCTTCGAGCAAGCTGCCGCGGCCCTGCATTTGACGCCGTCGGCGGTGTCGCAGCGGGTCAGCGGGCTGGAGTCGGTAGTTGGCGCTCCACTGCTGATCCGCAGCCGCCCGATCCGCCTGACCAGCGCCGGGCAGCGCCTGGTGCAATACCTGCGCCGCAGCCGTTTGATGGAGCAGGAATTCCTGGCCGAATTAAAAGCCGATGAGGCCATGCCGCCGCGCATTCCGGTTGCGGTGAATAATGACACGCTCGGCACCTGGTTCCTGCCGGAATTGAGCGCTTTCCTGAATCGCGAAAACATCCTGCTGGAGATAATCCTGGACGATCAGGATCACACTTATTCGCTTTTTGAAAAGGGCTTGGTGCTGGCAGGGGTTTCCAGCGAGCCCCAACCAATGCGTGGTTGCCGCTCGCAGCACCTGGGTTTCATGCGTTATCGATTATTGGCGCAACCGGAATTCGTGAAGCGCTGGTTTCCGGAGGGGTTTACCCGAGAAGCAGCGCGTAAAGCGCCGGTCATGTTTTTCGATCGTAAAGATTCGCTGCAGGCGATATTCATCGAGCGTGAACTAGGGCTGCCGCTTGGGGCATACCCGGTCCATTACGTTCCTTCCAGCGACCCTTTCGTTGAATCCATCCGGCTGGGAATGGGCTATGGCATGCTGCCGCGCCAGCAATATAAAGATCTTCTGGAATCGGGAGAGCTGGTGGATTTGGTTCCAGGCAAAAGTCTCGACATCCAGCTGTATTGGCATTCATGGCGCATTCAGTCGCCGAAGCTGGAGATGCTCACTGAACAGGTGCTTGCCGCCGCTGGGCGGGCACTGGATCGTTAGACTCGAAGTTGGTGCGAACGCGCCAATTACTGGCGCGCGGCGGGCGTAAAAAAGCCCGCACTCGGCGGGCTATCGATTAATACGTGTAGAACATGCGCTGCAGTTCTTTGGTATTGCTGGTTTTGGTCATCCCCAGCATCAGCAGGATGCGGGCCTTTTGCGGGCTCAGGGTATCGGAGACCACGAAGTCCAGTTCGTCGTCATTTGCTTCGCCATTACGAGCCAGGATGCCATTGCCAACGCGGCTGGCGCGAACAATAACAGTGCCGTTCTTGCGCGCTGCAATCAGTTCCGGTTTTACTTTGGCGGCCAGGCTGCCATCGCCAACGCCTGCGTGGACAATGCCTTTGGCCCCTGCGGCGATAAAGGCGTTCAGCGCAACCGCATTCATATTCGCATAGCCGTACACGATATCGACTTGCGGCAGGACGCTCAGGTTCGAAATATCAAATTCGGTGTCGACGGTATTTTTGCGAGTCGAGGTGCGATAGAAGAATGCCTTTGGACCTTGCACATAACCGAGCATGCCCAATTCCGGGGTCTTGAAAGAGTCCGGGGTGGAGGTATTGGTTTTCGTTACTTCGCGCGCGGCATGGATTTGATCGCCCAGGGCCACCATGACGCCTTTGCCAATTGCATCCTGGCTACCGGCAATCAATACCGCGTTGTACAGATTGATCGGGCCGTCTGCCGACAGCGCGGTACCCGGGCGCATGGCGCCAACCAGCACAACCGGCTTGCGCGACTTGACCACCAGGTTCAGGAAGTAGGCGGTCTCTTCCATGGTATCGGTGCCGTGGGTGATGACGATGCCATCCACGTTCGGTTGCGCCAGCAGCGTGTTGACGCGCTTGCCCAGGGTGAGCCAGTGATCGTTGGTCATGCTTTCGGAAGCAATCTGGAACACTTGTTCGCCGGTCACGTTTGCAATCTTGGACAGTTCCGGTACCGCGTTTATCAATTGTTGGACGCCGACAGTCGCGGCAGTGTAGCCGACCGTTGTGGTGGAAGTGGCGCCCGAGCCGGCAATGGTGCCGCCGGTGGCAAGAATCGTGACGTTCGGCAGCTTCTCCGCGTGAACGCTGAAGGCAAGCAAGAAGGCAAACAGGGCAAAAATGAACTGCTTGGCTGTGTTACGTTGCATAAGTTCTCCTGTACTTAGTTTTAAGAATGTTGCGCATGTTACTAGATTTGGTGCAGTATGGCTGTAATTCCTAAGCAAGGACAATGCCAGTGGAAACAGACGAACTCAGTCTCGCTGTCGTTATGCAGCGCAAACCATTGAAGAGCACTTGGCAGCCATTCCAGTGGCTGCCCGCTGAGGTGGTGTTGTCTCCCTTGCCCGGTGGTGCTGCGCGCTGCCTGCGCGACGATCCTTCCGAGACGCTGTGGCTTTATCCGGGCATGTCGATGCGCCTGTATTCCGACGAGGCGGAAGGCTACTTCCTTAACCTGGATTCCGGCTCGCCGTGCTGGTTCATCATGTGGCGGCTGGAAGGCGAGGTCGGCGTGCCCCAGTGCGTGACCTTGTCGTATAACGAGGCTGCGCGCCTGATGGATGGGGGCGAGCAGGTCGATACGCTGCCTTTGCCGCCTTCGGTGGTGGAACGGCTTGGCGCGTTCGTGGCGGAGTATTACCGGCCGGAGCCGAAAGGAAAGCGGCGCAGGCCGTCGTTCGAAGGCGGCGCCGCCGTTCAGCAAATGGCGCGCGAGGAGGGGGAGGGACGCCGTGGCCGCTGAAACCTTCTTCGCACGCTGGTCGCGCGTCAAGACCGAAGCCCAGGAGCAAACGGTGCGCGAAGCGGACGCCATCGTGCCAGGCGCCGAGGAGCAGCCCGCCGAGGCGCCCGCCGCACCGGTACCGGCTCCAACGCTTGAGCAGGTGGAGAGCCTGACCCCGGAGTCCGACTTCACGCCATTTATCGCGCGCGGCGTCGACGAAACGGTGCGCCGGGCAGCGCTGAAAAAACTCTTCGCCGACCCTCGTTTCAATGTGATGGACGGCCTGGACACCTACGTTGGCGACTACAACAAGTTCGAACCACTGACGCCCTTGATGGTGGCAGCCCTCAACCACGCCAAGAACCTGATTGCGCGCGAATTCGCGGCGGAAGAAGACGATGAGCCAAAAGACGAGGATCTGTAACTGCAACAACACCATTCCGCTGGACGGTGCTGCCATCGGCAGTGCTTTGGGCGAAGCGCCACTGCCGATGGCCAGCCAGCTTTGCCGCCGCGAAGTCAACGACTACTTGCAAACGCTGGAGGGCGGCGAGCGCATCGTCATCGGCTGCACGCAGGAGGAGCCGCTGTTCCGCGAGCTGGCCGAAATGAAGTCCAGCGTGGCGCCGCTGCGTTTCGTAAACCTGCGCGAGACCGGCGGCTGGAGCGACGAGGCGCGCCACACCACGCCCAAGATGGCGGCCTTGCTGGCTGCTGCCCGCCTGCCGGACCCCGAACCGGTGCCCGAGGTCGAATACCAGTCCGAAGGCCGCGTCCTGCTGCTTGGTCCGGCGCGCCGTGTGCTGGCATGGGCGCGCAAGCTGGAGCGCCAGCTTCAGGTGAGCGTACTGCTCACCGATGGCGACGATGCGGCAATCGCAGGCCACTCCTGGCCCACCTTCAGTGGCAGCGCGCCCCGCGTGCAAGGCTGGCTTGGCGCATTCAAGGCCAGCTGGCAACAATCCAACCCGATCGACCTGGAGTTGTGCACGCGCTGCAATGCCTGCGTCAAAGCGTGCCCGGAAGGCGCCATCAGCATGGCATACCAGGTTGACCTGGACGCTTGCCGTTCGCATCGCGAGTGCGTCGCAGCGTGCGGTGCGGTTGCCGCTATCGACTTCGATCGCGCCGACAGGGATCGCGGCGGTGAGTTCGACCTGGTGTTCGATTTGGGAGATGCGCCGCTGCTGCGCATGCACCAGCTGCCGCAGGGTTATTTCGCACCCGGTGCCGACGAAGCGGCAACGGCCCTGGCAGCTATGCAGATGCTGGAGCTGGTCGGCACGTTCAGCAAGCCGCGTTTCTTCCAGTATAAGGAGAATATTTGTGCGCATAGCCGCAGCAGGCAACCGGGATGCAATGCCTGTATCGATATCTGCTCGGCGGAGGCGATATCGAGCGCAGGCGATCATATCAAGGTGTCGCCGCAGTTATGTGCGGGCTGCGGGGCTTGCACGACCGTGTGCCCTTCCGGCGCCCTGACGTACGCCTGGCCGCGCGCTCCTGACTTTGGCGAACAGATTCGGGCGATGCTGGCTACTTATGCGCGCGCCGGCGGCGCGCGGCCCGTGCTGCTCGTGCATGGCGACGAGGAGGGCGGTGCGCTCGTACATGAACTGGGGCAGCTTGCGGCTGCTGGCGCTGCGCGCGGCGTGCCGGCGCGCGTGCTGCCTTTGCCTGTCCATCACGTGGCTTCGGTCGGGATGGATTTGTGGCTTGCCGGGGTTGCGTATGGCGCGGTTGGGGTGGCCGTGTTGGCCACTGGCTGCGAGGCGCCGCAATACCTGGATGCGATCGCGGAACAAATGACGTTTGCTCAGGCGATCCTCGATGGCCTGGGCTACAGCGACATCCAGCTCCACCTGCTGCGCGCACGCGACGCCGCTGAACTTGACTGCGAACTGCAACGTTTCGCCGCCAGCGCTGGCGGCGTGGCGGGGCGGGGGGCGATGCTGCCGGCAGCCACTTTCCACGTTGCGGCGTCCAAGCGCGAGACGTTGGAATTCTCGATCACGCACCTGGCAAGGCATGCGCCAACTCCGCAAGACTGCATAGCCCTCCCACGAGGCGCACCGTTCGGGGCGATCGACATCGACACAGGCAAATGCACGCTCTGCATGGCTTGTGTTGGCGCCTGCCCGGAGTCTGCGCTATCCGATAATCCAACATTGCCGCAATTGCGTTTCACCGAGTCGAACTGCGTGCAATGCGGCTTGTGTGTGCGGACCTGCCCGGAGCGGGCGTTAAGCCTGCAGCCGCGCCTCGCGCTGGGCGCAGCAGCGAAGCAGGCGCGCGTTATCAACGAGGCTCAACCCTACCACTGCATCAAGTGTCAAAAGCCGTTCGGTACCTTGCAAATGGTGGAGAATATGGTCAGTAAGCTCGCGGGCCACGGAGCCTTCAGCGGCAATCTCGACCGCCTGCGCATGTGCCCCGACTGCCGCGTTATCGACATGATGCAGCCGGAGAAAGAAGTTTCCATCTTTGAGGTGAAACGCCAATGACCGAAGACGAAGAATATGCGCGTTCCGAACTGTACGGTGTGTTGTCCATGCTGTTCTACGGCCCGCCATCCCAGGCGGTGCTGGACTTGATCGAAGGCGCAGCCATCGAAGGCGACGGCGTGCTGGCCGACGCCTGGCGCGGCCTGCAAACGGCCAGCAGCAAGACCGATGCCGAGCGCGCGCGCGAAGAGTATGAAACGTTGTTCATCGGCGTCGGCAAGCCCGAGATCATGCTGTACGGGTCCTACTACCTGTCCGGTTTCCTGATGGAGAAGCCATTGGCCGCGCTGCGTGAAGACCTGGCGCGCCTGGGCCTGGAGCGCTCCGAGCACCTGTCCGAAAGCGAGGATCATTTCGCTGCCCTATGCGATGCAATGCGCCTGCTGCATGGCAGCATTGCAACACAGAAGGAATTTTTTAGCGCTCACATCCGGCCGTGGGCGCACCAGCTTTTTGACGCTATCGATGCGCATCCCGGGGCGGCTTACTATCGTGCAGTCGCAGGGCTGGCACGCAGCTTCGTCGAGGTGGAAAGCCAGGCGTTCGATATGGACTAGGCATTAGTGCATTGTTAAAACATTTGTGCTAGTGTTAAAAGAGAAACTGTTGTTGGTTATGGGAGACCATGATGTCAACGCAATCCAAGCCTGGAAGACGATCCTTTTTCGCTGGCATGGGGGCCGTGGCCGCCGCCGGCATCGCGGCAAAAATTGCCAGCAGTCCGCCTGACACGACGCCGCCTGCGGAACCGGAACCACCGCCGGGTTCCGGCTACCGCCTCACAGAACATATCCAGAAGTACTACCGCACCACCAAGATCTGAGTGGAGGGCAACATGACGCTCCTTACACGTAAAGGGCCTGCCGGCCCTCGCGCGTCTGGCCGTTTCGCATCCAGCCTGGAAGGCAGCCTGGCGCGGGCCTTGCCAACGATGGACCGGCGCGCGTTCCTGAAACGCTCCGGCATCGGCGTCGGCGTCGGGCTGGCGGCATCGCAGCTTTCGCTGATGCGCAAGGCGCAGGCAAAAGATCCTGCCGCTGGTGATAGCGGTAGCAAGCAGGTTGTGCGGCGCACGGTCTGCAGCCACTGCTCGGTGGGCTGCGCGGTCGATGCGGTGGTGGAGAACGGCATCTGGATTCGGCAGGAGCCAGTGTTCGACTCGCCGATCAACCTGGGTGCGCATTGCGCCAAGGGCGCCGCGTTGCGCGAACATGGCCACGGCGAGTACCGCCTGAAATATCCGATGAAGCTGGTCAACGGCAAATACCAGCGCATCAGCTGGGACCAGGCCTTGCAGGAAATCTCAGCCAAGCTTCTGGACATGAAAAAGAAGGATGGCCCGGATTCCGTATTCTTCGTCGGCTCGTCGAAACACAATAACGAGCAGTCAGCTTTGCTGCGCAAATTCGTCTCCTTCTTCGGCACCAATAACTGTGACCACCAGGCGCGCATCTGCCACTCGACTACCGTGGCAGGCGTCGCGAATACCTGGGGCTACGGCGCCATGACCAACAGCTACAACGACATGCAGAACGCCAGGGCGGCCATGTATATCGGCTCCAACGCGGCGGAAGCGCACCCGGTGTCGATGCTGCACATGCTGCACTCGAAGGAAAACGGCTGCAAGATGATCGTGGTCGACCCGCGCTACACGCGCACGGCGGCCAAGTCGGACCAGTACATCCGCATCCGTTCCGGCTCCGACATTCCCTTCCTGTACGGGATGCTGTGGCATATTTTCAAGAACGGCTGGGAAGACAAGGAATACATTGCCGCCCGCGTCTACGGCATGGACAAGGTGCGCGAAGAAGTCACCAAGTGGACGCCGGACAAGGTGGAGGAAGCCTGCGGCGTACCGGAAGCACAGGTATTGCAGGCAGCGGAGACGATGGCAAAAAATCGTCCTTCCACCGTGGTCTGGTGCATGGGCCAGACCCAGCACTCGATTGGCAACGCGATCGTGCGCGCTTCCTGCATCCTTCAGCTCGCGCTGGGGAATGTCGGCAAGAGCGGCGGCGGGACCAATATCTTCCGTGGCCACGATAACGTGCAAGGCGCGACAGACGTGGGCCCGAATCCCGATTCGCTGCCCGCGTACTACGGCCTCGCAGCAGGCGCATGGAAGCATTGGTGCGCCGTCTGGGGCGTGGATTACGAATGGGTCAAGAGCCAATTCGCCTCGCAGGCCATGATGGAAAAATCCGGCACGACCGTATCGCGCTGGGTCGACGCGGTGCTCGAGAAAAACGAGCTGATCGACCAGGACAGCAATGTAAAGGCGGTCTTCTTCTGGGGCCACGCGCCGAACTCGCAAACGCGCGGGCTGGAAATGAAGAAGGCGATGGACAAGCTGGAAATGCTGGTGGTGATCGATCCGTATCCGTCCGCCACGGCTGCCATGGCCGCGATGAAAGTGGAAGGGCAGGAGGTCAACCCGAACCGCGCCGTCTACCTGCTGCCGGCGGCCACGCAGTTTGAAACCTCCGGCTCCGTCACTGCATCCAACCGTTCGGTGCAGTGGCGCGAAAAGGTGATCGAACCGCTGTTCGAATCGCGCACCGACCACATGATCATGTACCAGCTGGCCGAAAAGCTCGGCTTCGGCAAGCAATTGGTGGCGAAGCTGAAGCTTGTGCCGGGCAAGGGCAATCTGATGGAACCCGAGCCGGAATCGATGCTGAGGGAAATCAATCGCGGCAGCTGGACCATAGGCTACACCGGCCAGTCGCCGGAACGCCTGAAGGCACACATGCGCAATATGCACATGTTCGACGTGAAGACCTTGCGCTGCAAAGGCGGCAAGGATGCGGAGACAGGCTACGACCTGACGGGCGACTATTTCGGCCTGCCATGGCCGTGCTACGGCACGCCGGAACTCAAGCATCCTGGTTCGGCCAACCTGTATGACAACAGCCAGCATGTGATGGATGGCGGCGGCAACTTCCGCGCCAATTTCGGCGTGGAGCGCGACGGCGTCAACCTGCTGGCGGAGGATGGCTCGTTCTCCAAGGGAGCCGACATTACGACCGGCTATCCCGAATTCGACCACGTGCTGATGAAAAAACTGGGCTGGTGGGACGAGCTGACCGATGCCGAAAAGCTGGCGGCGGAGGGGAAAAACTGGAAGACCGACCTGTCCGGCGGCATCCAGCGCGTATGCCTGAAGGTACATGGCGTGCACCCCTTCGGCAATGCCAAGGCGCGTGCCGTGGTGTGGAACTTCCCCGATCCGGTGCCCTTGCATCGCGAACCGCTGTTCGGCACCCGGCCGGACCTGGTCGCCAAATATCCGACACACGACGACAAGAAAGCCTTCTGGCGCATGCCGACGCTGTACAAGACCGTGCAGCAGAAGGCTGTCGACGATGGCCTGGCGAAGAGATTCCCGATCATCCTGACCTCCGGACGGCTGGTGGAATACGAGGGCGGTGGCGAAGAAACGCGTTCCAATCCCTGGCTGGCCGAACTGCAGCAGGAGAACTTCGTCGAAATCAATCCGAATGCTGCGTCGGACCGCGGCATTCGCAATGGCGACTACGTGATCGTGTCGACGCCGACTGGTGCGCGCATCAAGGTGCGGGCGCTGGTGACGCAGCGCGTGGGCGTGGATACGGCCTTCATTCCCTTCCATTTCTCGGGCTGGTGGCAGGGCAAGGACATGCTGGAATACTACCCGGAAGGCGCAGCGCCGATCGTGCGCGGGGAGGCGGTCAACACGGCCACGACTTACGGCTACGACTCGGTCACCATGATGCAGGAGACCAAGACGACGATCTGCAATATCGAACGCTTCGCGGGCTGAGGAGATTGCCATGGCACGGATGAAATTCATTTGCGACACGGAGCGCTGCATCGAATGCAACGCCTGTGCGACGGCGTGCAAGAACGAGCACGAGGTGCCCTGGGGCGTAAACCGGCGCCGGGTAGTGACCATCAACGACGGCATCATCGGGCAGGAAAAGTCGGTATCGGTGGCGTGCATGCATTGCTCGGACGCGCCTTGCATGGCGGTGTGCCCGGTCGATTGCTTCTACCGTACCGAGGAAGGCGTGGTCCTGCATAACAAGGATGCCTGCATCGGCTGCGGCTACTGCTCCTATGCCTGCCCGTTCGGGGCGCCGCAGTTCCCCTCCAACGGGACCTTCGGCCTGCGCGGCAAGATGGACAAGTGCACCTTCTGCGCGGGCGGCCCGGAGGAGAACGGCTCGCAAGCGGAATTCGAGAAGTACGGCCGCAACAGGCTGGCCGAGGGTAAGCTGCCGGCCTGCGCGGAGATGTGTTCGACCAAGGCGCTGCTGGGTGGCGATGGCGATGTGGTGGCGGACATCTTCCGTACCCGCGTTGTCACGCGCGGCAAGGGCAGCGAGGTCTGGGGCTGGGGCACGGCTTACGGCAAACCGGAGGCGAAACCATGAAGCTCTATCTGGTAGCGCTGCTGGCGCTGGCGGCCTGCGGCGAGGTCTCGCAGTCGAAGCAGGGCAGTGCGGTGAACCGCGGCGACGAGCCTGGATACAAAGGCGCCCGCACTGCGCAGGTGGCCAAGGGCTGGACCCCGGGCGACAAGGCTTCCTGGGACAAGCAGGTGCGCGAACGCGGGCAGCTGCAGAATGAGTATGTGAAGACCAACCGTTAGGGAGGTTCGCCATGAAACGATGGTTGGCAATGCTGGCCGTGGCACTCGCCGCCGGCACGTCCCTTGCGGCGGATGCCCCCGCGAATCGCCAGCAGGGCGCCGCCGCAAATGCGGCCAGCGCCCCCAACGCGGCGCCGCGCGTCGAATCGCTGGACATCCTCAAGCAGAACCAGGCCGAACGCACGCGCGACCAGCCTGGCAACAACGCGCCGGTGTGGCGCAAGGTAGTGGCCGGCGAAGCGCATTACAGCAGCCTGCCTTATCCCGAATCCGGCGTACTGATCCAACCCAAGGCCCAGCTCCCCGGCCAGCCCGTGGCAACGACGGCCGGCGAGGCCTGGCGCCGCTTCCGCAATGGGCCGATGATCAGCATTGGCGGCTGGCTGATTTTGGGTGTGCTCGCCGCGATCGCCGTGATGTACTTCGCCAAAGGCCCGATCAAGGTGCATGCGCCGCCAACCGGCCGCAAGATCCAGCGCTTTACGCCAACCGAGCGCTTCGTGCACTGGACCACCGCCATCACCTTCGTCGTGCTGGCTGTCTCCGGCCTGTGCATGATGTTCGGGAAATTCGTGCTGATGCCCATCATCGGCCACAGCCTGTTCGGCTACCTGACCTACGCCCTGAAAACCATCCACAACTTCGTCGGCCCGCTATTCACGGTCGCGATCATCGTCACCTTCATCCTGTTCGTGAAGGACAATTTCCCTATCGTGGCGGACCTCAAATGGCTGGCCCGGCTGGGCGGCATGTTCGGACAAGGGCATGCTCCCGCCGGACGCTTCAACGCCGGCGAAAAGCTCTGGTTCTGGGGCGGCGTCACCTTGCTCGGCCTGGCTGCCAGCGGCTCCGGCTTCGTGCTCGACAAACTAGTGCCCAACCTCGAATACACGCGCTTCATGATGCAGGGCGCAAACCTGCTGCACATCACAGCCACGGTGCTGATGATGGGCTTGGCGCTCGGCCATATTTACCTGGGCACCGTCGGGATGGAAGGGGCATACAAAGCCATGCGCGAGGGCTATGTGGACGATGCGTGGGCGCGCGAACACCACGACATCTGGTACCAGGAAGTAGTGGACGGCAAGGTGCCGCGCGTACGCGCCCCCGAACACGACGGCGAAGCGGTGCCGCCGCCTGCCCCCAAGACCATCTGAGGAGGAACCAGCCATGAACAAGCCCATATACGCACTGGTCCTGCTGGCCGCCTGCACTGCCGTGCAAGCCAAGCTCGCCGCGCCCACTGAAGAGCAGAAGGCCGCCGCTGCTGCGGCCAAGGACAAGCAAGCCTGGACCGACAAGGTAGCCGCCTTCAAGCTTTGCCAGGCGCAGGATCGCGTTGCTGCCTATTATTTCAAAACCAAAGGCAGCGGCGGCAAGCCAACGGCAGCGTTGCCCGCATGCGTCGATCCCGGGCCATATGTGGCACAGGTGGCGGCCACCAGGGAAGTTGGCGTCGCCGATTCGAAACCGGTGCCAGAAGCCGGGAAGAAGAAGCAATGAAAAACCCGCCGCAGCGGGTTTCCACGGGGGGAGTGGTTGCGGCTTAGCCCAGCTTGTCGTTGGACTTGCGACGGGAAGCCAGGCCCAGCAGGCCAACGCCTACCAGCAGCATCGCATAGGTAGCAGGTTCCGGAATTGGAGCTGCCAGGCCCAGGTTACCGGCATAGGAACCGCCCAGACCTGCGATGGCGGTGCTGCCAGTGACCGTGAAGCCATAATTGCCCGACATCAGGGCATCGATCGGGAAGAACTCGATACCGGACGAAGTGTCGAAGGTCGTTGCCAGGGCGGTTTGGCTGCTGTCGGCTTCCACTTTGAAGAACTGGATACCCGTGATGCCATAGTTTGCCAGGCGGGAACCATCGATCCAGGTCTTGCCGACCACCACGTTACCGCTGGCATACGTGGCGTTGGTGTCGACTGAGAACAGATAGGTGTCGATATAGTCCCCGGCTGTTGCGTGCAGTGCGCCAAAGATGGCATTGCCCGCAGCATCAAAGGTCAACGTTGTCTGTGCCATGGCGCCCGAGCTGGCAAACAGCCCGGCCGATAGCATCAGTGTTCCGGCTACCTTGCTAAGAAACGCTTTCTTCATGTTAATACCCCTTGAGATAGTGTTGTTGTGAAGGTGAAGCGGTTTGTCAGCGCGCAAGAGATTGCCTGGTTATATCGTCAGTGGCCTGCTGAAAACATAACCTTTCCTGCTTGCCAACGACGATCAATATAGCCCACCCCCTCCGCCAATTAGTTCATTAGTGAAGTGTGTATGTTTTCAAGCGCACAGAGCTCGACGACGTTCGCGGGGCACGGGAAAAGCGCCGTAAAACGTCAAGGGAAAAATTTTTGCGTGCTCGAGGCCGCATGACTTGCAAACCACATTTCGTAGGCCGATTCCGACAGCAACAAGAGCCGAACTGACGGGGGAATTGTGAGCAAACGCACCGTATGCTAGCGGGGCGGGAAATAAGATGGAAGCGTGATCGAAGCGCCCAGCGCTCATCTACCAGACATCCTGGCCGGTTCCTTCCATAGCAAGGCACCCCGGCCCACAAACAGAATACGGAGGCCTATCATGACCCAGACCAACCACCCATCCAAGTACGTGGTAAGGGAGTACCTCGAACGCCGTTCTCAAGCCGTCAAGCCACCTCCATCGCCAGAGGAGATTCGCCGCCAGCTGGGCTGGGGCTTGATGCTGTTCGAGCCGAAGATGGAAACAGGGCGCTAGACCCCCGTACTGCCATATGACCCGCCGACTGGCGGGTTTTTTTTTCGCCGTTCGCTGAAATTTTCGCCATTCACCGAGCCGCCGCCGCCGTTCGCCGAAAAGCCGTTTCGCCGCCATTCGCTCCCCGGTATCGTTCATCCATCCAATCAACGGGGAGCAAGAAATGAGCAAAGAAATGCAATCGCGCAGCCAGCTGCTTTGGGGCCTGATCGTGATCGCCGTCGGCGTGCTGTTCCTGACCGATATCGACATTCCGCCAATTGGCCAGCTGTGGCGTTACTGGCCTTTCCTGGCCATGGCTTTCGGCGCCGTCAAACTGATCCCGCCGACCACGCCGAAGCATGTGGTGGATGGCCTGTGCCATATCGCCTTCGCCGGCTGGTTCTACATGTCGTTCGAGCATATCTGGGGCCTGACTTTCCACAACAGCTGGCCCATCCTGGTCATCATTGCAGGAATCTGCCTGCTGGTGCAGCCAGTTGTGATTAAATACAGCGCCAATAAAGAGGAGAACCAATAATGCGCAACCGCAGCCATCGCGAACGTAATACCGCATCCCAGATGCTGATCGGCGCCGCCGTCATCCTGGCCGGCTTCCTGTTCCTGATCGATAACTTGGGCTGGATCGACCTCGACATGCGGGTGCACTTCTGGCCCTTCATCCTGATGGTGGTCGGCGCCTCGACCCTGGCGCAAGCGCCGCGGCGCGGCAGCGGGGCAGCAGTGGCAGGGATCTTCATGATCGGCTTCGGCGCGCTGTCGCTGCTGAAAGGCCTCGGCCTGATCTACATCAGCTGGAAGGTCATCTTCCCGATCGGAATTATCGGCCTGGGCCTGATGATGGTGTTCCGTGCCAGCAAGCGCCGCAGGCAGCCGGACAGTGAAAGCTCTGTCGCCAGCGGCTTTGCCGACGATACGTCGCTGTTCGGCGTGTCGGAAGGCGAAACCAGTGAGCGCGTACTGGAATTGACGGCCGTTCTCGGCGGGTTCCAGCGCAAGGTGACCACCCAGGACTTCCGTGGCGGCGACCTGACCAGCATCATGGGCGGCATCGACCTCGATATGCGCACTGCGTCGCTGAACGGCGTTGCCGTACTCAATGTGTTCGCCTTGATGGGGGGCATCTCGATCAAGGTGCCGGCCGACTGGACGGTGGAGCTGGAAGGCACGCCGATCCTGGGCGGCTTTGAGGAAAAGACCATGGAGCCGAAGGACAACAGCAAGCGCCTGGTCATCCGCGGCACCGTGATCATGGGCGGCCTGGAAATCCGCAACTGATGCCGCGCGTGTTGACCAGTCGCAGCGGCGTGCTGCTGTACCTGACGGTATGGCTGCTGCTGGGGATCGGACTAGGCGGGGCTGTGGCCCAACTGGGCGACGAACCATGGCTGCGCGCCATGTTGTTTGCGGTGCCGGTGACCCTGCTGTTTTCGGTTGGCGCCGGGTTTTCGGCCTACTACATGTGCAAGGCCAATCCGTTGCGCGAGCGCAGCCCGTCGGTGATCCTGGTGTCGATGCTGACCGCAGCCGTCTGGGCCGGCTTCCTGTGGGTGTTCCTGATGCGCCTCTGGAACGTTGGGGCGGAATCGTTCGGCGCCGAAGGCATTGCGATCCGGCCCCAGTTGACGGCCTTGCTGTTTTCGCTCGGTGTCCTGATGTACGGCCTGCTGGCGAGCCTGAATTACCTGGTCAGCGAGTTTGTCCGGGCCCGCCAGGCTGAGCAGCGCGAACTGGAATCAAAGCTGCTGGCGCGCGATGCGGAATTGCGCATGCTGCGCACCCAGATCGACCCGCACTTCCTGTTCAACAGCCTGAACTCGATCAGCGCGTTGACCTCGATCGACGCCAAGCGGGCCCGCGACATGACGCAGCGACTGTCGGACTTCTTCCGCCAGAGCCTGGGGATTGAGGCGCAGGGCAAGATCACGCTGGAAGAGGAGGTGCGCCTGATCGGCCACTTCCTGGCGATCGAAAAAGTGCGCTTCGGCGCGCGTCTTGGCGTGCAGCAGGAAGTGGATGAAGCTGCGCTGCCATGCCTGCTGCCGCCGATGATCCTGCAGCCGCTGGTGGAAAACGCGGTCAAGCACGGCATCGGCGGCATGCCGGAAGGCGGCACAGTGCGCATCGACGCCCGCCGCGAAGGCTCGCTGTTGAAGGTTGAAGTCGAAAACGATACTGACCCGGACACGCCGCCCCGCAAGGGCAATGGCATTGGCCTGGTCAACGTGCGGGAGCGGTTGGCGGCGGCCTATGGCCACCAGGCCAGCCTGCACTGCAGGCACGAAAACAATAAATACCGGGTAGCCCTGACGCTGCCCGCCGAGACGAAGGAGTCCTGAACCATGCGCGTCATCATTGTCGATGATGAAGAATTAGCCCGCGGCGTCATGCGGGAATACCTGCGGGCCCACGCTGACGTGGAAGTGGTCGCCGAATGCGGCAACGGCTTCGAAGCCGTCAAGGCGATTGCCGAACTGGAGCCGGATGTCGTGTTCCTCGATATCCAGATGCCAAAGCTCGATGGCTTTGAAGTGGTGGAACTAGCGGGCAGCAAACCGCACTATGTGTTCGCCACGGCCTATGACCAGTACGCGCTGAAGGCGTTTGAGGTCCATGCGATCGATTACCTGCTCAAGCCCTATCCGCAGGAAAGGCTGGACCAGGCCGTGGCGCATGTGCGCACTCGCCTCGGTAGCGAGCGTCCGCCAGTGGCGCAGATGGCGACCGAGGCGGCGACCCGCAACGGCCCGCTGGAACGTGTGCTGATTCGTGACGGCTCTCGCGTGCACGTGATTGCCGCCGAGCGCATCGACACCATCGAAGCGCAGGACGATTACGTCGAGATCCTGGCCGAGGGCAAGCCATACCTGAAGAACCAGCGGCTGTCCGAGCTCGAGGAACAACTCGACCAGACCCGTTTCGTGCGGCTACATCGTTCGTGGATCGTCAATGTCGAGCGCATCGAGCGCATCGAGCAGGCCACCAAGGATAGCCATTGCGCCGTGCTGAAAGACGGGCGAAAGATTCCTGTGAGCCGCACCGGTTACCAGAAGGTGAAAGGGCTATAGCGAAGAATGTGCTTTTGCGCAAGCCTGTACAGGAAGTTGGCGAACGACTCGGCGGCAAAGAAAATGTTGCCTTAGTAAGGCTGGATTTCTACCCAAAGTATAGCTCTTCCGTAATATGGTGGATGGACATTACTATCACGACTGGCGCATAAAGTGCCCCTTGATTGTTCTGCCTCAGGATATTGCCTGCATCTTTTCCCCTCAGTTGCGCCGAAAGAGGAAGTTCCAAAGCTTACTCAAAAGCTGCGGGATCTGTACTGTCAAAATACCATGCGAGGAAACTGTTGAAAGACTCCCATCGTGCTGGAATTTCTCCGCTCATAACGTCAATGCTAAGAACTTTTCCGGCAGTTGATATCGATCCTGCGAATAGTCGGTTTGATCGGGGATTGCGGGAATTGCAGAGTCGTCTATGTCCAACAACTCGGCAATAGGACGCGGACTGATGAATGCACCTTGATATTCCAAGTAGAATTCTCCGAATTCGGAATTTGGATCGACGCCTAACTGGCTGAGCGTACGAAGTGCTCCTTGCTTGTTCTGCCTCAGAACATCACCCCCATCTTTTGCCAAATAGTCTTTTACTTTCTGGAATCATAAAGAACGTTTCCTCTCCGTTACGCTAAACAGAGGGCGATCCAAGGCGGAAATAGGTGATGCTTCAACTATTTGAAAATACTACCAAATCGCCTGATGGGTACCTGCCATTCCAACCGCAGGGGAAACCATCGTTTAGATAAACCTCCAATATCTCAGACCAGATTTTTGGGAAAAAGTCATTTGCATAACAGTTCAGCAAAATTTTGACGTCCCGGTGCATCAATTCATTAATTAAGCAAACTCCAGAATCGGTTAACTTTACATCCGCGCCGTTGAAATTTTTCTTTGATAGATCGAAATAATTGTTTTTCCTTAAATTGTGAACAATCCAACTCTTCCACTCGAAATATTCGGAAAATTCCTCGGAGCCATCGGTAACAGATTCCCAATCATCGAAACGGTCCCCAGAATCGTCCGAAATAAAATCGATCGCAACTGCCGGATCCTTCACAATAAGTTTTCCAACGCTGGGCCCGGAATAAGCAGCTTGATAAAAATTATCGCGAGATAAAAAATCAAATAGCGGCTTTGCAATTATCGTAAGTTCATTCCAGCCAATGTTCATTTGGACCTCACATGGTTTCGAATACTATTTACCCAATCCATCATTACTCCAGGTACTCCATTTGGATGCTGATTCCCGTACATTGTTTGGCCACCGCTCTCCAACTGGGACCGTAAAGCTGATTGGATAACTCGCAATTTTTCACAATTGGTTACTCCACTCTTCTTAAAGCGGGCCGCAACTGCCATAGCTTTCTCGGCGGCCTCACTATAGCCGGAATGATAACCTTTGTGGGTGGTCTTTCCGAATCCCCTTCCCGGCGGCACCGTGATCGAGGAATCTGTGGGCAGCGCAATTAAGTTGGATTCACTATGAACGTCAAAATTCGGACATAGTTTCTTCACCGCTGCAACGGAGGATTTGCTCTTCGGAATAATGTGGTGGACTTGGAACCCGTTAGGAAGCGGTCCATGCACTGCTTCCCAATTCGTCTGCCATTCCGATTTTAAACCGAGAGGATCGGTCCAACTCACCGGATTTAATCCATAAGCATAGGGATTAAGCCCGCCCGCCAATCGAATTGGATCTTGGCTAATGAAGCGCCCGATGGCTGGATCGTAATAGCGATGTCTTGTGTAAAACAGTCCGGTCTCAGAGTCCTCATATTGGCCTTGGAAGCGCAGCGGTTGAATTGCAGCGCCCCTTGATTGCCGGAATATGCTCCCAAACGCACGATGGCGCGCCGCCCATACAATTTCTCCAAGCTCATTACGCAGCTCAAGCGGCATTCCGACATGGTCGCATTGGTAGTACAGTATGTGATCCTTTAACGCGTGTTCTTCAGCGAGCGCAAGCCGCTGCGTCCACTGTGTTCTGTGGTGCTGGTCGAAGACCGCTTGCCGTTGGGAGTGCCAAGACTCGACATGGGCACCTGCGTCGTGCGTGAGGGATAATTGCTCCCAGAAATTCCCCTGCCACAAAATCATTTCGTTCGCTGGACACGTTTCGATTCCGCCGCTGGATTCGATTTGGGCGATGGGTAAAAAGGTGTCTGGTTCGTAAAGATAGGTGATCGTATTGTCCGCAGAGATTTCTTGTGCCAATGTGTCGCCATCCCATACGAAGAGCGTTAATTTGCCCTTATGTTCGAGCCCGACGGAAGGCGAGGCGTGTCCAACTGGCCACTGCTGCTCTTGGATCCGTTTGGCTATGCGTCGTCCAAAGGCGTCGTAGCTGTAGCGCGCGACCTGCCGCGAGTTTGCAAACGTGCGCGTAGCGGTGGTCAGACGATTTGCCGAGTCATATTCGAACTCGAGGTTGCCCTCGTCATTTGCAACTTTAGCTAAGCGGGCGCGTTTGGCGATGGTGTTACCCTGCACATCATAGTCATAGGCATAACCCATGTACTGGCACAGCAGGTTATGCGTGACTTTTGCCAGGCGCGGTGCGTTTGTGCTGGGGGCGGGTTGATCGTCCAGATCACGCAGAATCTGTCGGGTGCTGATGGACTTTGCCGCAGCTTCGGGATCGAGAAGGTTGCCAGCCGGGTCGAAGGCGAATATTTCTGTCAAGTCGGGCTGGACTGCGGACAGCAATTGGCCCAGCGGATCGTAGGTGTAGCGAATGTTGCCACCGAACGTGTCATTGATTTGTACGAGGTTGCTTGCTGCATCATATTCGTAGCGGCGTTCGCGCAGGCGCTGCGCTCCTTTGTCGAGAGTGAAGGAATTCAGTCGCGACTGCGGATCGTAACTGCGGCGTTCGGTGAGGCGTTCCTTACCTCCACCTAGCTGGCGCTGCGTCTCGCGGTGCAAATGATCCCGCTCCAGATCGACCAGTGATTTGCCTTGCCACAGGGTGCCGTGCCAGTGGCCGCTGCCATACCTTAGGGTGTCAACCCGTCGGCCGTTGGGCAGGACGGTCTGGATATGGTTGCCTAGTTCGTCATAGGCATGGGTCATTGTGAATGCAGCGACGTATTCTTGGGGTTCGCCAGGCAGACGTACCGGACCTGGCGAGTAGGCCATGCGCTCTTCTACGAGCTGGCCTGCTGCGTCGTAGCCGAACCGATGTTCGGCTTGAGATGTGGCCGTAGCGGTCAGGCGGCCAAGTGCGTCGTAAGCGTAACGTACGGCGCCGTCTGGGCTGCTTTTTGCGAGCAATCGGCCTAGTGCGTCGCGAGCGAAATCGGTGGCGATGCCTGCGCAGTTTGTGGCCACGAGATTGCCCGCGGCGCTGTATGTAAAGGTGGTGACCTTGCCGTCGAAACCACTTTCGCTGGCGAGTCGGCTCTCAACGTCATAGCTGAACATGTACGAGTCGCCATTGCCGTTGATAAGCTCAACGAGCCTCAGCGCCTTGTCGTACTTGTAGCGCAGAACCTGTTCTTTCGCATCGATCTTCTGGACCAGCGCGCCGTGTCCGTCGAAGTGGTAGCGCGTGCGCTGTCCTTTTGCATCGGTATGAGTAACCAGGTTGCCGTCTGCATCGTAAGCGAAGCTTTCAGTTGTGCCGTCGGGGTAGATGATCGACGTCATCTGACCGACTTGGTTGTATTGGTAACGGGTGGTGTTGCCAATGGCGTCGATGTATTCGCTCAGGCGTCCATTCGAGTCGTAGTTGTAGCGAGTAGTGAAGTTCGAACAGTCGGTGTATGAAGCAAGGCGGCCAGCAGCGTCGTACGACAGGCGCTTGTTGCCGCCGCGTGCATCTGTCACGATGGACAGGCGGCCTTTCGCGTCATAGTCATAGGCGGTGCGGCGGCCCAAGGCATCGGTGCGGTCGGCAATTCGGCCTGCGCCGTCATAAGCGGTGCGCGTGGTGTAGCCCAGCGCGTCCGTTACGGCGATCGGCTGGTTGTGCGCATCGTATTCGATTCTGGTTACATTCTGCTGCGCGTCAGTGATCGAAATGAGGTTGCCTGCGCTGTCGTAGCTATAGCGGCTGTCGTTGCCGTCGGCATCGATGTCGGCCAACAGCATGCCGTCGCGGTCCCATTCGCGCCTTCCCAGTGAGCGGGGGCTGCCGTCCGGGCCGATGCGGTGCACGCTGGTGGCCAGCCATTGTGAGTTGAACTGGTATTCCAGCACACCGCCATCGGGCTCGGTGACGCGGGTGGTGTCGGCGTCGATGTACGCGATCTGGACTTCATCGCGGCCGTCGGCCGTCGTGGTGCGGACGGCGCGGGCCTGGTAGCTGTTGCCAACTGTGATAGCGCAACGCTCGGACAGTTGCGCGTCGTCGAGGGCATTGTCGGCCCAGCGCTCGCGCAGGAAGGCGAGGCTGACCCATTCCAGGCCATGGGCGAAGCCGGAGTAGGTGGTGTAATGCACCAGCAAATGATGTTTGTACGTATAGCTGCGCGACTGGTCGGCGATATTGCTTTGCTCAACCAGGTTGCAGCGTAGCGGCAGCGCTTCGAAGGAGCCCGCTGGCGCAGTTGCCGTGACCAGGTCGGGCAGGTCGGCTTCGTAGCGGTAGCGCACGTGGCATAGACGGGTGCCATCCGGCAGCACTTGTTCGATGCTGCCGATGCGCGGCGCGGCGAACTGTGGCTCGGGGCCTGATTCAACCGGCAGGTAAGTGTCCCGCAGTGCTTCGATCGTCAGGCCGTCGTCGGTGCGCACGCGGAGAAGGACTTCGCCCGGCCGGGCCGCATGATTGCGCTCGATGGTGATGCCGCTGCCATCGCGTTCGGCGCGGCGAGCGAGGTAGTAGCGTTGCGTGCGAATGGGTGAGCGGGGCGCGAGCATGGCGTTGACGCCATCGTAGCCGTGCGGCAGCCATCCGTCAGGACCTGCGCTGAAGGTATCGGTGGCGCCGTCGCGCCAGGTCAGGGTGACTTGCTGGTCGCTGTCGCGCCGCAGGGTGAAGCCTTCGCCGCGGTGGTCGTGTTCCTGGCCGATGTCCAGCGTTGGCAGCCTTATTGCTCGGCCGCTGGCCTCGTGGTAGACGATGCCTTTCGCGCAAATGGAGATGCTGCTGGTGTAGGGCGTGCCCCAGCGTGCGCCCAGCAGGCCCCAATCTTCGGTCTCCGAGCTGGAACGGTAAGTGCGGGTCCAGGCCAGTGGCTTCGGTCCTTCCAGGACGAAGTCCGTTTGCGGCAGGATTTCCTCCCCGGTGCCGAAGTGTACGGGGTGGCTGCTCTTGACGGATTTGCCGCCAGGCGCGCCATCCTTGGGACAGCAGTCGGACGGCTTGTCGGACTTGGGTTCCTTGACCTGCTTGGTCTTGCCGCCGTCGTGACCGTCCTTGCCGTCGCCGCCGGTTGCCTTGGGCTGGGGTTTGGGCTGCGCCGGTGGTGTCGAGCCAGGCTTGGCTTTCTTCGTCGGCATGAGCTTCTTCAGGAAACTGCCGACCTTGGCGACCTTCTTGAATACCAGGTTTTCTGCCGCGCTGTAGGCCATGCCGGTTGCGGCGGTCACGATATCCGGCGTTTTGCCGGTGAGGATATAGTCGGCCGCCTGGTCCAGTACCGTGGCCGAGGTGTCGGCAGCATAGCCAGTCGCTGTCATTGCGCCGGCGGTTACGCCGCCGGCTGCCGCCGTCGTTTCCATCGCCGCGGCGACGGGCAGCCCGACGCCGGTGGCGCCGACTGCAAGTCCGCCTATACCCACGGCGGCACTGCCCATGGCGATGTCGCCGCCTTTGTCCATCGCGTCCTTGCCGAACTGGTGCAGGCTGTCCGATACGTTGTCCTTGTAGCCTTGGGCCGCGTCGTGCAGTGTTTCGCTTGCCGCTCTTCCAAGGTTTTGCAAGCGCGTGCGCGCCGCTTGCACACCGCGTTCGTAGATCCGGCCGATGGTGTTGCGGTTGTTCATCCAGACAATGCGCGACTCCTGGATGGTCTGCGTGCCGTTGGCGCCTTTGGTGGAGCTGTAGTCTTTCGATTCAACCGTTTTGAGGTAGGTGCCGCTTTTGACGCCACCCAGCGTACCGCGTTCGTCGCCTTTGACGCTGGGGATCACGCTTTTGTTATGCAGGAAGACCGGGGCGCTTTGCGTCTTCACCGAGCGGGATACGTCCTTGGCGTCCTTGAACTCCCCGGTAATCGTGTATGGGATGGGTACGACGGAATTGCCTACCGGAGTTTTGCAGATATCCGGAGTGAGGCTGACGCAGTAAAAGCGTTTGGACTTGGTGACGGTTTCGTGAGCCATGGAATCTTAGACGCTTTGCGTTTCGGTTTCGGCGTGCCAGGCATTCAGGCGCTCCAGCGCTTGCGGCGTGTTGGCATGGTGCAGTCGTACTTCCTGGAAGTCGTCGGCGGCGGAGATGGCGATGCGCCAGGTCAATTCAACTTGGCCGGCGTCGAGGTCGACCACCACCGTGTCGATGAGCATCGGCATGGCGGCGATGGCCGAATCGGCGTCGACCCCAAGCAGGAACAGGGATTCTTTCGGCATCGTGAAGGAGAGTGTGCTGTTGCCTTGGTCGTCAACGCGGGCGTAGGGAGCATTTGCAGCGCACAGGTTGGTGAGATGGAACTGCTCGCCGCCTTCGATGTATGGGCATTGCTGGTCGGCCGGGGCGCCGTTCCAGTAGCGGAAATCGAAATCCTTGGGCAGCAGGGGAACCTCGTCGTCTTTCCAGCTGGTTTTCATGTCGACCTGGCCTATCAGCTCCCGGCGCGGAAGCCAACCCCGGCCAACATAGCCCATTCCAGCCGGCGCTTGCGGCTTGCCGCCGCCCGCCATTTGCCAGAACCCGCTGGCGGTAAAAGCCTGGTCAGAATATTCGATGCGCGGCGCAGGCAAGGATTCGGTGCGGCTGGCCTCCAGGTACCAGTTGGGGGCGAAGCCACGGCCAAGTGGATTTTGCTGGCAGCTGTCATGCGCCTCCGGAGCCATTGCCGGGTCCGGATACGCTTGGCGTTGTTCTGTTGAGAGCCTGTGCTTGGCGGGAACCCGGCCGGCGTCAACGCTGCCGGCTTCAATCCGGCAATCGCCGCCATAGGCTAATTCGTAGCGCAACGGGGTGCGTGCGGGGGCGCTGGCCGTGCTCAGGCGCCAGGGAACAGCATCCGCCATGCCGAGCGAGCACGCGCGCAAGGCGGATTTCAGCCAGCGCTCCGGAGCGGCGTTGCGGTATACGCGGCGTTCGCCGGTAACCCGCAGGGTCTTGTCGACCAGGACCTCGCCGGGCGTGACGGCGTTCTGCGCGGCGGCCACGCGCTGCAGCCAGTCCTGCTCGACGTCGTGCGACAGGCGCATCATCGGATTGAGCGGCTGCGGGCGTTCCGGCAGCGGCGACGGCTGGCCAGGGCGCTGGACTCGCAGCGATACCTCGAAGGCGCACGCTTCAGCGCCGGCTGGCGCGTGCGCGTCGCCAACCACGACGATGTCGCACAGCGGCTTGAATGGCGCCAGGTCGCTTTCGTAACGAACGCTCTGCTCGATATCGTCCTCGTGATGAACATCGGTCACGTGCAAGGGCGCCGGCTCCTCAAGGGCGATCAGTTGAGCGCGGCCTTGCTCATCGCAGGGGCCAAGCGCGTAAGCCGTCTTGGCGGCGATCACATGGAAGAGCGCGCCATTCTGGTCGAGAGTATCGAAATGCAGCGCGTCGAACCCGGTGCGGTTGTCGAAGCGCAGGCTCGGGATTGCCGGGAGCTCCACGTTCAACCTACCGGATTGGTGTCGACGTCGTCGCCATGCAATTCGACTTTCTTCGAGCCGCGAATGATGATTTCCTTGCCCGAAATCTCGATGCGACCGTCCTTTTTCATGACGAAGGTGCTGGCGCCAACCTCAATACGGAACTCGTCGCCTGCGGTGTAGGAGATCTTCTGGCCGACCATCACCGTTTTCGACAAGCCCACTTCCTCGGCCTGCATCAGGGCCACGGTGGTGTTCATGGCCGCTCCGACCGAAGTCTGGTATGCGCCGCCGATGGTGACGATCTTTGCCAATCCCACGGTTTCAATTTTCATGTGGCCGATGGTGACATTGCGCGTGCCGCCGATGTCGATGGTCTCGTTCTTTCCAACGTCCTCGGTACGGTTGTCGCCGATGCTGATTGTTTCGTTATGATCGACGCGTTCCTTGCGGTCGTTGTGCACGGTGATGGTTTCGTTGTTGTCAACGGTTTCCGTGCGGTCGTGCTTGATGTGGCTGGTCTCGTCGTGGTCGATGGTTTTGCGGCGGTCGTTGCCGACCCACTTGTCCTCATCGTGTTCGACTTCGGTCAACTGGTCCTTTTCGGCGTGCAGCCAAAGCTGTTCGGCGCCTTTCTTGTCCTCGAAGCGGATCGCGTTCGCATTGTCGTAGCCACCGCCCGGCGTGGAGCGCGACAGGATGCCGCTTTGCGTCTTGTTGTCCGGCAGTGTCCACGGCGGCATGGTTTGCGCGTTGGGCACCATGCCTGTAATCAGGGGACGGTCGGGGTTCCCATCGAGGAACTGGACGATCACCTCGGTACCAATGCGCGGGATCGACGTCATGCCGAAATTCGGGCCGGACCATGCAGTGGCGACCCGCACCCAGGCGGAACTCTTTTCGTCATACTGGCCCACTCGGTCCCAATGGAACTGCACGCGCACGCGGCCATACTCGTCGGTATGGATTTCGTCGCCGGCCGGGCCAACCACGGTAGCTGTCTGCAGGCCATAGAGCTTGGGAGCTTCGCTGTTGAAGCCGCGTCCCGGGCGCCATGGAACGTTCCTGCCGATGCAGGTCAGCGAGTTGCTGTAGTGCGCTGGGGCGAGGGCGCCGGTCTGGTAGTTATTGCTGGCACTGTGCCGCACTTCCAGGATCATGAACTCGCTGTCCTGGCTGTCGAAGTGCCCGGTCAGGCGGAACCAGCGGCCGGGTTGCGCAGTGCGGTCGTTGCCGCCGGCTTCGAAATGCTTGGCACCGGCTTCGATTTCTTCGGTGCGCCTGCGGGCTTGTGCGTCGCCGTCGTCGCCGGCCATGAATCCATACGCGCCCGTGTAGTCGTAAGTTTCGACCTGGTGCACCTTGCCTTGGTCGTTGAGCACGGGCAGGTTGGTCATCTCAGGGCGGGGGTTCTTGAAGTCGAAGCTGGCCAGCGCGACTTTGCCGGGCACGATGCGTCGCACTGGCGACCAGTCGCCGATGGCGTCGTCTTCCTGCGCCCCGGCTTCGCGCTGGAAAGGAATCTCTGGCGATTCGCCATCGATGGCGTCGGCGCGGGTCGTGTCGTCGGCCAGCACCAGGGTATGGCCGTCTGCACGGTGCTCATACCAGTAGTGCCAACCGCGTTCTTCCCAGCGGCGGTGAAGGTAGTTGTAATCGCTTTCCGCTGCCTGGCAGGCATCGGTCATCCCGGCGTCTTCGCCATGGATGCGCGCTTGCCAGTCCGCGACCGGGTAATCATTGAAGATGTCGGTGGTCTGTTGCTGGACCGTCTTGCTGTGGAAAAGGTAATAGTCGCGCCGGAGCCGCAGGTAGGATATCCATGGCGCCAATTGCATGCGGTAGAAAGCGTGGCCGCCGTCGGTCTTCACGAACTGGAATTCGAATACGTAGCCGTTGAAGTAGCGCAGGCTGCCGTCTTCGCGCACCAGCGATATGGTTACCATGCGTCCTTGTACGTCCGTGAGGGGTATGCTGGCGTCGTTCGACAGCACTTCTACGGTGAAGCGGAAGTCGCGCGACAAGCCTTCCTCGGCATCCAGCCGGTTGGCCAGCATGAGCGCGCGCGGACCATCCTCATGCGGGAAGGAAAGGCGTAACAGCCGGTTGGTTTGGGCCGTGCCGAGCAGGGCCTCTGGAACGGCGGCATTGAGGTAAGTCATGCTAGTTATCGATTTGATATCATTGGCGCAGAATTTAACATAGACCGGAAATGCATGGATCAGTTTCAATTCAACGGTGTGCGCCTTGTAGAGATTGGACGTACGCCCATTTCGAAAGTAGCGATTTGATTGTTAGTGTTTTGATGAGAGGAGGGCGCCATGGGGCTCTTGACCTTCAGTATCAACGTCACGCTTGACGGCTGCATCGACCATCAGGAAGGCATCGCCGACGATGAGACACACGCCTTCTTCACGCGGCTCATGGATGAGGCCGGAGCGATGCTCTGGGGCCGCGTCACCTACGAGATGATGGAGAGCTATTGGCCAGCGGTCGCCGGCGGCGACGTGGAGGCGGCACCGGCGATGCGCGAGTGGGCGGTCAAGCTGGAGGCCAAGCCGAAATACGTGGTGTCGTCGACGCGCAGGGATTACCCTTGGACCAATAGCCACCATATTCCGGGCGACCTGCGTGCAGGTGTTCAGAAGCTCAAAGACGGGACCCCGGGCGGAGTACTCCTTGGCAGCGGCAAGCTCGCGACCGAATTGGATCGGCTGGACCTGATCGATGAATACAAATTCCTCGTCCATCCCAGGATCGCCGGCCACGGCCCGACCCTGTACCAAGGCGGGCTGCCCAGCACGCGGCGGCTTGAGTTGATTTCAGCGGAGCCCTTGCGCAACGGTGCAATCGCCATGCACTATCGACGCGCGCAGCTTTCGTCGTGATGCGGTAAACTGCGTGGATTGCTAATTAACCAAACGCATAGGCTGGCCCTCTGCGACCGCCAACGTGATCCGAACCGATCGCATTCTCTTCGATTCTTTGGAGCCAGTTCCCGAAGGCTTCCTGGCATGCTCAGAGCTCGTTGAGGCTGATGTATCTGGCTTTTCCGTTCCTTATGGTCTGGTGCATATGAGGAAAGCCGCCTGGCCTGAACATGTGGAGCCTGATCCATTTTGGTCATGGAGCATGTCCCAGGACAGAAATCTTGATCATGGCGCCGGTAGGATAAGAGCGGTCGGGCCATCGGTACTGCAACGTATTCTGGGGACGATCGCGACTGGCCTCGCGCGAGCAAAGAAGTCGATGGATCTGCCGGAGCCGGCCAACGTTACTGAAGGATTTGTGCTTGAAGATGGATGTGAATACTGCTTCGGTCAGGTCTTGTTGGTGCGGGGGCGTGAGCATGCGTACTATTTCCACTACCACTGCGAGTCGTGATTGACTCGAATTCGCTCGTCGACGCGGCTCGTTTTCCCTTCAAACCACCACCCAAATGCTGAAGAATCTTTTACGCTTTATTTTCATCGCGGCCTTCATCGGGAGCGCTGCCGCCGCTCAAGACTATTCGACGACCCAGTGCACAAAGTACGGCCAGCCTGAATTTGTCTTCTCCGTGGATGATGGATCTTTAGGCGAAAAGGACGCGCAGTGGTTCCGTGAGACCTTGGAAGAGATGGTCGCAGCTGGCGAGAAGTTCAAGGCCGGCGAAACACTGCTCGTCGGCCCTGTGCCCCTGAAGCTTGAAGCTGCGGAGGATGGCAAGCTTCGGGTCCTGGAGCCTGACATGAAAACGATCCCGTTCAAGTTCGTGCCAAGCGTTACCAGGACGCTCAAGATCGTGCGGCGGCAGCGCTATGCAGCCGATAGCCTGGGCGCTACGAAGGCGATCCGGTTCGCGCCATTTCATCATCCCCTGATGGTGACCCCGGGAGCATTGCAATCGCCTTCGATCATCATGATCCGGGCAAAGAAGCAGGACGGCGTCACCGGCTGGGTCCTGACGGAATTGGAGACCAAGAGCAAGTCGAAGGACGATCTAGAGGTGATGTCCGTCTACGAGGCGATGCTCAAGCGGCCGGACATCATGGATTTCCTGGCACTCCCGGAGCAATTCTCGGTCGTCGTTTCAGGCCGCAAGAAGTTTGAAATATTCAAAGACGGCACTCCAGTCGAACCGCGCAAGGGCAGCTATCTCGACATGCGCTCAAAGCAATAACGAATCCGTTGCCGGGGACGCTGGTCTCCTCGGCTCTGGCCTACCTTGTCCCGCGTTCACGGCGGCATTGGGTTTCCAGCGTTTCGGTGCCGGATACCACGAGTCCCCGATAAACGCCGCAAGGCCAGACGAAGCCGCCGTATTGTTCCATGTACCAGTAGGGTGGCTCAGAGGCGCAAGGGTCCAGATGCTTGACGTGCCAGCCATCGTTCTTCTTTCTCAGCACAACCCACAACATACGGTCGAGATCCGCCCGGCAGGTGACGCTCTTGTCCCAATCGATGTACTTGCCAGGCGGTCCCACCAGGTTTCCAACCAGGACGGCCCAGCCGGAGTCGATATTTAAGGTGTTGACCTTGATCCTGACAGGTTGGTTGAGTTCTTCAGCAGCCAGCGGCCGGATGGCGTCCAGGATTTGTTGCCTGTCGCTTGGCCCCTTGGCATGTGCCGCGCCAATGATGGCAAACGCGACCAGCGTGCCGATGAGTGCTTTCAGGTAGTTCATTGTGTCGTGATAAAATTTGCAAGTAAGCAATTTTAAGGCAGATTCAATGAAGATGGGCCCGTTGGACCAGGACAGCCTGGAGGATATTCGCTATAACGCCGAGTTCGTGGAATCGGTCATCAATAAGGCGCTTGGCAAGAAGGCCGGCTACAGCATGGAGGGCGTGACCTGGCTCGACGATTTCCTGCAGCGGCAACACGAGCAAGGGGACAAGAGCTATGTCGATCGTGTCGTCAGCGTCTACGGTTCCTATCTGGGCGAGTGCATCACACGGAACGTTGGCGGCCAGTGGGTGGAACTTGACGGCACCCATGCGATTGCGTTTGACGAAACGAATGGGACGTTCCCGTTCAATAAAGTGCACAAGCATCTCAAGAATGGGCGGGAAGGGGGCGATTCTGTGCTGGGCTACTACGACAGCGTTTCGGTGCTGTTCCAGTCATTCGCCCCGCCAGCAAAGATGGACATGAATGACCAAGCCCAGATGTACCTGAACGCATTCTTCACGAAGGCTGAAATCCCGGGCGGGCTCTCGTTCAGTACTGCGCTGGGCCAGTCGAACCTGGATGGCAGCCTGGAGAGCCTGGACCGCGTCGACCATTTGCTGGACCAGATCCGCATCAAGTTCAAGCCGGACTTCGACTCGTTCCTGGACAAGCACGCCAACCAGAATTTCCTGTACCTGCTGGCCTTCTACATGGGGCACGTGATTACCAGGTCCACCGGCGGCGCGGTCAAATGGCTGTCGTACGAAGACATGTTGAGGGAAATTCCGGACAACCGGGCGATGTTCCCCGAGTGCTTCCAGACGTCGGTCACGTGCATTACGCCGGCGATGTTTTTTGTTCCACTTTATTCCATCACCAGTCGCCTGTTTGATGAGGTGACGACCAAGAGCGTGAGAATGAGCGCGGAGCTGAACATTCGAGGCGGTGACAATGTGTGAGACACGGCAGGAACTGTTTTTCATATACTTCGCGTTATGAAAATCTTCTTGCTACTGATCCTCGCCCTGGCCGCCTTGCCGGCGCACGCACAACTCTATAAGTGGACCGATGCCGACGGCAAAGTCCATTATTCCGACCGTCCGCAGGACGGCGTCAAGAGCAAAGAGATTGCAGTGCAGCGCCCTGTGGCGAAGCCGGCTGCGGCGCCTGCCGGCGACTGGCAAAGGCAGGAACTGGAATCGCGCGAACGTCGTATCCAGCGTGAGGCTGCGAATCAGGAGGCAGCCGACACTTCGGCGCGCACCGCAGGGAAGGCGCCTTATAACCCCAGCCAGCACCGCAGCAACAAGCCGATGACTGACGATGAAGTCTGCAAGCGCGATGCACAGCAGATCGAATTTTCCGAGAAGGTCCCCAAGCTGGCCTTCGGCAATTCGAACGGATCGGTCAGTGTCAGTGAAGAAGAGCGCCAGGCCATCGTGCGCCAGCGCAAGGAGAATCACGCTTTACTGTGTGGCTCGGGCCAGCGTACGCGCTAGGACGCGCCGAGTTGCCACCAGGCGGGCAGCAGGGCCTGGACTTCAGGGCGGCCGAAGCGGTCGTCGATAAGGTGCACGGTGCCGCGGTCGCTGGTGGTGCGAATCACGCGGCCGGCGGCCTGCACCACTTTCTGCAGGCCGGGGTAGAGATAGGTATAGTCATAGCCGGCCCCAAATGCAGTTTCCATGCGGGCCTTGATTTGTTCGTTGACCGGATTGATCTGCGGCAGGCCGAGCGTGGCGATGAAGGCGCCGATCAGGCGGTCGCCAGGCAGGTCGATGCCTTCACCAAAAGAGCCGCCCAGCACGGCGAAGCCGATGCCTTCGCCGTCTTCCCTGAAGCGGGCAAGGAAGGCGTCGCGCGCGGTTTCATCCATGCGGCGCTCCTGGCGCCATAGCGGCACGTTCGGGTGGCGGGCGGCGAAAAGCTGGGCCACTTTTTCCATGTAATCGAAACTGCTGAAGAAAGCCAGGTAGTTGCCGGGCTGGCGCTGGTACTGCTCGCCCATCAGCGCGGCGATTGGCGCCAGCGAGCGCTCGCGGTGCTGGTAGCGGGTGGAGATGTGGCTGGCGATATGTACCTGCAGCTGCTGCGCGTCGAAGGGCGAGGCAACATCGATCCACGCCGTGTCGGCCGGCATGCCGAGCGTGTCGGCGTAGTAGTTCCACGGACTGAGCGTGGCGGAAAACAGGGCCACCACATGCGCGGCCTCGAAGCGTTGCTTGAGGAAGGGCGCGGGCAGGATGTTGCGGACGCAAAGCACCGAGTTTGCGCGTCCAGCCGCCGCGCCACGGCCCACGTCGGATTTTTCAATGTCGAACAGCGAGTGCTCGCCGAAGTTTTCCGCCAGGCGCCCGAACAGCAGGGCGTTGAAATAGAAGTCCAGCACGTCGGCGTCGAACCAGGCGGGGTGCTCGGCCATGTAGTCGCCGATCTCGGTGCAGGCTGTTTGCAGCGCGGCCATGAACTTTTCCGGCAGCTCGGCATGGCTGGCATATTCGGCTTCCTGCGCTTTTTCCAGGGCGCTCCATTGGCGATGTACGCGGTCGAGTGGCTTGCGCAGGGCTTCGGGCGCGGTCTTGCGCAGCACGCGCAGGCGCACGTGGTCCATTTCGGCGGAGTACATCTTGCGGGCGCGCGAGACCATATTGTGGGCTTCATCTGCCAGCACGCCGACCTTCCAGCCGTTCATCTGCGTCAGGCTGTACAGCATGGCGCTGATGTCGAAGTAGTAGTTGTAGTCGCCCACCACCACGTCGGCCCAGCGCACCAGTTCCGATTGCAGGTAGTAGGGGCAAACCTGATGGGCCAGGGCCACTTCGCGCACCGAGGCGCGGTCCAGCATGGGCTGCTGCAAGGCAGCTTCCCGGGCGGCCGGCAGGCGGTCATAGAAGCCTTGCGCCAGCGGGCAGGATTCGCCGTGGCAGGCTTTGTCCGGGTTCTCGCAGGCTGTGGTCTTGGCCGCCAGCTCGAGTGCGCGCAGCGGCAGCAAAGGCGCGCTGCGCTTGATGGTTTCGACGGCGCCAAGCGCCATGCTGCGGCCGCTGGTTTTCGCGGCGAGGAAGAACACCTTGTCCAGGCCATGCTCGGCGCTGGCTTTCAGCATCGGGAAAATGCTGCCGATGCTTTTGCCGATGCCGGTCGGGGCCTGCGCCAGCAGCGAGCAGCCGCGCGCGCTGGCCTTGAACATCGCTTCCGCAAGCTGGCGCTGGCCAGGACGGAAGTCGGCATGCGGGAAGCGCAGCGCGCGCAATTGCTCGTCGCGCGCAATGCGGTGCGCCAGTTCCTGTTCGGCCCAGGCGACGAAGCGGCCGCATTGCTCTTCGAAGAAGACGCGCAGGGTGGGGGCGTCCGCCTCTTCGGTCAATACGGTTTCTTTTTGCGTGCCAATGTCGAAGTAAACCAGCGCCAGGCGCAAGGCTGGCAGATTACGCGCGGCGCACAGCAGGTGGCCGTACACCTTGAGCTGGGCCCAGTGCAGGAGGCGGTGGTTGGCGGGCTGGCGCGACAGGTCGCCGCGGTAAGTCTTGATTTCTTCGAGCTGGTTCTGGCGCGGGTCGTAGCCGTCGGCACGGCCGCGCACGTGCAGCGGGCCGAAGTCGCCGGACAAGCCGAGCTCGCGTTCGTAGTCTTCGCCACGGCGGCTCGCGACGATGGCGTGGCCTTCGATGCCTTCCTGTGCGGTCGGCGTTGGGGTGAAGCGCAGGTCAAGGTCGCCTTGCTTGGCGGTGAACTCGCACAGTGCGCGAACGGCAATGGTGTAGCTCATTCTTGCCACGCCAGGTAGCACACGGACACCGGCATGCCATGCTCGGCGCAATAGTCGATCCAGCGCAGCTGGTTGTCCTGCAGGCGGTCGCCCGGGCCTTTGACTTCCACCATCTGGTAGCGTTGTTCCGCAGGCCAGAAGCGGATCAGGTCGGGAAAACCGCTGCGGTTGGCCTTAATGTCGAGCAGGATGCGCTCGAACCACAGCTTCAAATGCGCGGCGGGGATGCAGTCCAGCGCGAGGCCGAGCAGTTCCTCATCGATCGCGTCCCAGTAGACGAAGGGCGATTGCAGCCCGGCCTTGGCGGCGAAGTTGAGGCAGATCGCGTCGCGGTAGCTGCCGTCTTCCAGCCGCGCGAAGCAGGCCTGGAACAGGGCGGCGCGGCGGCGCTGGAAGTCGGCACTGTGCAAATCCGCCGGGCCGTGGTGGAAGGGGTGGAAGAAGGCGCCGGGAATGGCGGCGAATACCGCGTCCCAGCACAGCAGCCCAAACAAGGAGTTGGCCAGCGCGTTCTCCACGTAGAAGCAGGGCGCTTCGTCCCGCCACAGGTGGTCGCGCACCACGCCTTCCACCCACCAATCCTCGGCCGGCATCGGCAGCACCAGGTCGATGCGTTCGACCGGCGTCAGCTTGTGCGCCGGCTCGCGCATGTGGCCAAGCTTGCGGCGCAGCCGCGGCGCCATGCGCAGCAGCTGCTGGCGTTCGGCTTCGCTTTCGGGCGCGGCTTGTGCGCGCTGCAGCCATTCGTAGGCCAACCCGATACGCTCGTCTTTCTCCAGCACGCGGATGGCGCGCGCGCGGGCGCCGGGATAGGCGCATTGTTCGTACAGTTCGAAGGCGGCAGCCCAATTGCCCAGTTTTTCCAGCTGCTGGCCGAACTGGAACAGCATTTTCTGGCGGCGGCTATGCAGCCATTCGTTGTCATCGGCCGGCGCCGGCAGCTCGCGCGCCAACTGCAGCGGGTCTTCGCCTGCCGCGAATCGCTCGCGGCAGGCGTGCAGGGCGAGGTAGTCGTCGATGTCGCGGCGCGAACGGAAACCGCGTGCGGCGGGCGAGAATTCGACTTTTTCGTAGCGGTAGATGCCCAGGTTGGACAATACGAATTCCGACCAGTCCTGGTGGAAGTTACCGAAGAAGATCAGGCGCAGGCGGTCGCACAGGGGCTTCGACACAATGTGATAGACCTGGTCACCGGCGTCGGCATACCAGGACGTGAAGCGGTGGCTGCCTTCGTGGCGCTCGCGCAGGGCGGCCAATTGGTCGGCCTTGCGTGCGCTGCGTTCGGCGCCGCTGAGGGCGAACACACGGGTGATCTCGGGCTTTTGCAACAAGTCGAACAGCTCGTCCAGCGTCAGCTCGGGGTCTTGCACCACCCAGCCTTGCTCGACCAGTGGGCCGGCGGCGGCGATGGAACAGCCAATCTCGGGGTAGTTCAGCCTGGAGGCGCGGAACAGTTCCCCCTTGCGCATCACCATGCGCACGAACAGGGCGCGCGATGGCTGGGGCACGGTGGGGAAGCTGGCGAGGAACTGCGCTTCCTCGTCCGTCAACAGGTCGCTATAGCGCTCGCCAATCCAATGCAGGACCTGGTGGAAGTTTTCCAGGTAGTAGAACGGATTTTCAAGGACTGGGTTCATGCAGGCGAGGCGACGCGAAAACTGTATTTATATACAGTATAACGCGCCGCAGCCTGGATTGTCAGCCCTTCTTGCTGGCCGCGTTGGCTTTCTCGACCTGCTGCTCAAAGGCGGTGACGGCGTCGCGCGTGGCCTGCGTCACCTGTTCATAGCCTTTGAAGGCGTTTTCAATGGCGTTTTTGACAATCTCCACCGCGTTGTCCGAGCCGGGGCGCACGTTCTTGGTCACGTCGTAAATCAGGGCGCTCAGGTTGGATTTGGCCTCGGCCAGGTGGGCATCGGCCGCCTTGTGGAAGTCGTTCGACATTTCGGTCAGCAGGGCGCCCAGTTGCTGGTTATAGGCGTTGGTGGCGGCCATGCCGGGCTGCAGGCGGGCGTTGATCACATCCAGCGCTTCCTGGGGCGTGGCCGAGGCATTGACTTTGCGGCCCGCCTCGATCTGGTCATCCAGTGCTTTTTTCGCCGTGGCGATGTTCAGCGCCACCGCCTGTTCCACCCCTTGCATGGCGCGGTTGGTCAGGGTGTTGAAGGTCTCCAGCTGGAACTCAAACAGCGTCTTGGTGGCGTTGGCGAACTGCTCGGGATTTTGAAACATACGGTCTCCTTGTCGAGGTGGGATGGCGTTGCTTCTTGCTTTGACTTCATTATTTATTACGCACCAACTTTTCGCAATGGGCATCTTTAAACGGCCCGGCCATTTGCACCCAGCCTTCGCCCAGCGGGGTCTGCGAGCAGGCGCGCTGGCCGTCGATCCGGCTTTGGTACAGGTACCACCAGGCCGGGCGGGCGCTGGCGATGCCGGCTGCGGTGACGGCGATCAAGAGGATGGCGAGGTGTCGTTTCATAGCGGAGCAGTCGCCGGAAGGCGCATGGTGAAGGTGGCGCCCTGGCCGGGCGTGCTGGCCACGTCGATATGGCCCGCCAGGACGCCGGTCACGATATTGTGCGTGATGTACAGCCCCAGGCCCGACTGCCCGGCGCCAAGCCGCGTGGTGTAGAAGGGATCGAATACGCGGTGCAGGTGATCGGGCGCAATGCCGACGCCGTTGTCAGCTACCGACAGCAGCACGTCGCAGCCCTCGGCGCTGCCGGTAATGGTGACTGTTGGCTCGCCGCTTGCCGGGGCGCCAAAGGCGTGCACGATGCAGTTGTCGACCAGGTGCCCGATGGCCTGGGCCAGCGGAATCGGATAGCTGTCCAGCTGCAGGCCGGGCACCACGTCCAGCACCAGGTGGGGGCGCGGTTGCGGTAGGCTGGCCCACAGGGGCGCGAGCATTTCCTGCAGCAGCTGGTCGAGGAAGAAATGGCGGCGCTGGGCGTCGGTGGTTTCGACGGCGATCTGCTTGAAGCTGCCCACCAGGTTGGCGGCGCGCTGCAGGTTGCGCTGGATAATGTCGCCCGCCTCGCGTGCGCGCTCCAGGTAGGCGTCCAGTTCCGAGCGGCGAATGCCGGCGTCGACCTGGCTGCTCAAGGCTGCCGTGAGGTCGGCCAGCGTGGAGGCGGTGATCAGGCTGTTGCCGATCGGTGTGTTCAGTTCATGCGCCACGCCCGCCACCAGCGAGCCGAGGGCGGCCAGCTTGTCACGCCGTACCAGTTCATCCTGCGTCATGCTGAGGTTTTCCAGCGCAGCTTGCAGTTCTTCGCTGGTCAGCTCCGCATGCTGCTTGGCGCGTGTCAGTTCGGCGGTGCGGGCTTCCACCAGTTCTTCCAGGTGGCTGCGGTGGCGTGCCAGTTCCGCCTCGCGGCGCGCGCGCTCGATGGCGATGCTGGCCAGGTGGCTGGCGACGCCGATCAGGCGCTGTTCTTCCGCGTCCGGATGGCGCACGGTGCGGTAGTACATGGCAAAAGAGCCCAGCACGGTGTTCTCGTCCTGCATGATCGGCATGGACCAGCAGGCGCGCAGGCCGTAGTCCCGGATCAGATCCAGGTATGGCGCCCATAGCGGGTCGTGTTCGATGTCCGACACTACCACGGCCTCGCGGCGGTGCATGGCAGTCCCGCAGGAACCCACGCCGGGGCCGATTGCCATGCCTTCCAGCAGGGCGGCATACGAGGCGGGCAGGCTGGGACAGCAGGCGCAGCGCATGTGCACGCCGTCTTCGTCGAGCAGCATGACGGAGCACAGCACGCCCGGCGATTGCGACTCGACCAGCTGCACCAGCTTGTGCAGCGTGTCTTGCAGCGGCACGCCGCGCGCCATCATCTCCAGCAGCTGTTCCTGGCCGATGCGCAGTTCGTCTGCGCGCTGCGTGCCGGTGACGTCCACCAGGCGGATGTGGAACAGGCGCCGGCCCGGCTTGGCGATCCGCACGCCCCGCGCGTTGCATTCGACCGCGCGCCCGCTGCTGTGGCGGAAGGTGATGCGGTGCACGCGCAGCTCGCCGGCCAGCACGCTTTGCATCATCGCGTTCATTTCCAGCGGGTCGCAGAAGGCGGAAAACGGGGCGGTCAGCAGTTCCAGTGCGCTGCGGCCAAGCAGTTGTTCGGCGCGATGATTCAGGTCGACCGGGCGGCCGCTGTCCATGTCGATCAGCACCACCGCATCCGGCGAGGCGGCCGCCATCATGTGGTAGTTCACTTCGAGGTCGAAGCCGCCGATGCGCTGGCCCTGCAGCGCGAACAGCACATGGTCAACCACGCTGGTGGTGGCCAGGGGCAGGGTGAAGTAGCCGTCGGCGCCGGCGCGGGCGGCGCGCTCCTTTTCGTCGTTCGACGGGCGATGCGACATGAGCAGCACCGGAATGCGGCGGTTGGCGTCGGCCTGGGTCAGCCGGCCGGTCAATTCCAGTGCGGCGCCGCCGGCCAGCGCGGTATCCAGCAGCACCAACACCACGCCACCGGCGGAAGCCACCTCCAGGGCGTGCTGGCCGCTGGTGACTGATTCGACGCGGTAGTCGTGCCGGGCGAGCGCCAACTCCAGCGCCGCCACGTCGAGACTGGCGCCGGTTGCCACGAGGACGGTTTTGTTCGGTTCCACGCCGCCAGTGTATTACAAGCTGGATTCGGCCTCGACCTGCGGAACGAGGATGCGTGGCAGGTTGTCCTCAATCCAGTCGACCAGGACTTCCAGCCGCTCAGCGACTTCGCGGCCCAGCGGCGTCAGGCTGTACTCGACATGGGGCGGAATCACCGGCAGGGCAGTGCGCAGCACGAAGCCGTCACCCTCGAGCGCAACCAGGGTTTGGGCCAGCATTTTCTCGCTGACGCCGCCTACTTCCTTGCGCAACTGGCTGAAGCGGTGCATGCCGCCCAGGAGTACCACCAGCACCAGGACGCCCCAGCGGCTGGTGACGTGGCTCAATACCGCCCGTGACGGACACGCTGGCGCCAGCACATTGCCCGGTCTTGCCGAGCGGCGGGACAGCGAAGCCCGCAAGGATTTTGAAGTTTTTTCCATACTTACCAAAAAGTACGTACTTACGAAAAGTTAGTGTTGAGCCTATTATAGCCCTACATCGTTTTCAACCAAGGAGAAAAACATGATCGTCGTAACTGGCGCCTCGGGCGCATTGGGGCAATTGGTGGTGGAAGGTTTGCTGGAGAAAGTGCCGGCAGCGCAAATCGTGGCGGCTGTGCGTGATCCGGCCAAGGTGGCGCACCTGGCGGCGCGCGGCGTGCAGGTGCGCCGTGCGGACTATGAAGATCCGGCCAGCCTGGATGTTGCCCTGGCTGGCGCGGATCGCGTGCTGCTGGTTTCGGCCAACGAAGTGGGCAAGCGCACGGCGCAGCACCGCGCTGTCATCGACGCGGCAAAACGTGCTGGCGTGAAACTGCTGGCTTACACCAGCATCCTGCACGCAGACAGCTCGCCGCTGCGCCTGACCGAGGAGCACGTCGCCACGGAAGCAGCGATCCGCGCTAGCGGCCTGGCGTATTCTTTCTTGCGCAATGGCTGGTACGTCGAGAATTTCAATAGCCGGATCCAGGGCGCCGTCCAATGGGGCGAGCTGGTAGGGAGCGCAGGCGAGGGCCGCATTTCGGCAGCCGCGCGCGCCGACTATGCGGCTGCCGCGGTGGCTGTGCTGACGACGGAAGCCCCGCAGCCGGTGTATGAACTGGCCGGCAGCACCTCGTTCACGCTGGCGGAACTGGCCGCAGAGGCAGCGCGCCAGTCCGGCAAGGCTGCCGTGTACCGCGATGTCCCGCCGGCGGAATTTGCCAACGTGCTGGCTGGCGTCGGCGTACCTGCACCTTGGCCTGAATTGCTGGCCGATTCGGATGCCGGCTCGGCACGCGGCGGTTTGTTCGATGACGGGAAAGCGCTGGAGAAGCTGATCGGCCGCCCAACCCGCAGCCTGTCGCAAGCAGTGGAAGCGGCGCTGAACGCGTAAATGAAAAAAGCCCTTCAGCCTGAACGCGCTCTAGATCGCGCTCAGTGCAGAAGGGCTTTTTTGCGGAATTCTTGGTGCCCACGGAGGGACTCGAACCCCCACACCTCGCGGCACATGGACCTGAACCATGCGCGTCTACCAATTCCGCCACGTGGGCACTGGTACTGCATTTGTCTCAGAAGGTAGCGTTTGGTGCCCACGGAGGGACTCGAACCCCCACACCTCGCGGCACATGGACCTGAACCATGCGCGTCTACCAATTCCGCCACGTGGGCGCTAACTTCTTCAACTCTCTGTTGCGGTGTTGTGTGCAACAGAGGCACGCATATTAATGGTCGAGACCGAATCGGTCAAGCCTTAATTAATAATTTCGTGCAACTTTTTCCAATTCGGGGTCAGGTCTGTCATTTGGACAGCCGTGGCGCACCTTTGACATGTCTCAAGAAGTGGCGGAAAAGTCATGCTGCGGGTAGATTATTCGACTGCAGAAACTTGCAGATATGATTTGATGAAGATCAAATGCCTGGTCTCTGTGTCCAAATGACAGACCTGACCCCGAATTTGGCGGAAACAAAAAAGCCGCTTTTCAGCGGCTTTTCTGCGGAATTTTTGGTGCCCACGGAGGGACTCGAACCCCCACACCTCGCGGCACATGGACCTGAACCATGCGCGTCTACCAATTCCGCCACGTGGGCATTGTCGCGTTGTTCTGCAACGAGGCACGCATAGTAAAGGCCGGATCCACGCCCGTCAAGACATTTATGAAAGCTTGTTGGAGCGGCCACGCTGGCGCACCGCGAGCAGCATCAGTCCGGCGCCCAGCATGGCCCAGCCCGACGGCTCGGGAATCGCGGCCACGTTCCAGCCGATGGCGTCCATGGCCAGCACGTCATTGCCGGTAATCTGCAGCGTTTCGCCGAGGCCGGCGGTCGGGTCCATCAGGCCGATGAACAGGTTGTCCTTCCAGTGGCTGGCCTGGCGGCCGTCGCCAAAGTTGTCGCCAGTGGAGAACTGCGGCCCTACTGTCGTGCCGTCGAGCGAGAAGTATTTGCTGCGGTTGTCGGCGGTCCAGTCGATCACGCCATGCGCTGCGCTCATGGCGGAGTAGCGGAACAGGTCGAGCGCGGAGACGTAGGTGAACAGGTTGTCGTTGAACGGGCCGTTGTAGGGTGGTGAATTGCCGTCCAGGATGTCGACGCCGCTGATAAAGCCCAGCACGTGGCCGATCTCGTGCGCGGCAACGCCGACAAAGTCGAAGGCGTTGGCGTCCGTGCCGTTATTCGGATTGAAGTCGAAATTGAAATCGCTGTTGAACTGGATGAAGCCATCGCAGTTGCCGATGCAGCCGGACAGGGTTTGCGGCGTGACGGCCAAACCGATGGCTTTGGCTTCGGCATTGGTGATGGAAAGGATCTGGTTGTTGGCGTCGCCGTCATTGTCGACATAGGGCAGGGCGCTGCCGGAGCCGTTGGGATTGTTGGCGGTGCGGTTGATCAGCATGCCGAAGCTTGAGCCGCCTGGGAGGTGGGCCACTGCCGTGGCATCAGCGGCGGAGGTGGCGTCGGCCGCCAGCGCATTGCGAACTGAGGCATAGGTGTGGAAGTCTTCGGCAGAGGCTGCCTGTCCAAGAATGCCGCCGCCGAGGGAGTTAAAGCCGACCGTCAAATTTATCGTCACATTATCATTGAGCAAATTTGACCAGCGCGCGGCCGCGGCCTGGAATCCCTGCTGCGCCTGGAGCGAGGTGCCGGCGACGTAGTTGAAGTTGAAAACCGGGGCTGCAGATGCGGTGCTGGCAGCCAGCAAAAGGCTGGCGAGCAATGTTTTCATGGCGGTCTCCTACGGATTGGTGGGGTAGGGAGGATGCCGCAAGAAGTATGCGCGCCGCCGCTAGCGCGTGGCGCGCGACAGCCGGGAAGGCGGGAGCGTCAAGAAACTCGACGCCGGAAAACAAAAAAGCCGCTGAAATCAGCGGCTTCTCTGCGGAATTTTTGGTGCCCACGGAGGGACTCGAACCCCCACACCTCGCGGCACATGGACCTGAACCATGCGCGTCTACCAATTCCGCCACGTGGGCATTAGCAACAACATCTGCTATCATACTGCTTTGGAGAGTTTTGCGCCAGATGAACTTTCATTCCACGCTGCACATCGACTCGCCATTCCCGCATCGCTGCGAGAGCCAGAATTATAGAGGAAACTCTGCCGATGTCAAAGGGCCTGCGAAAGATTTTTGTGCACGGTCCTTCCTGTTACACTAACCACCAATAATAAGATTACTGAAGAACTTTTGAACTCCACTCATACCATTCCTAGCCGCGAAGAGATTCTCGGCATCTTCCGCAGCGCCAAAGCGCCGCTCGACCTGCGCACGTTGGCGCTGTCGCTCAAAGTCAAAGCCGATTCCCAAGCCGTCCTGACGCGCCGCCTGAATGCGATGGAGCGCGACGGCCAGATCCGTTCCGATACCAGTGGCTTCTATGTGCTGGCGGACCATTCCGAATTCATTGCCGGCCGCGTGTCCAGCCACCGCGACGGCTACGGCTTCCTGATTCCTGACGAACCGGGCGAAGACCTGTTCCTGGCCGAGCGCGAGATGCAGAAGGTGCTGCACGGCGACAAGGTACTGGGCCGCATCATCGGCTACGACCGCCGTGGCCGTCCGGAAGGCACTATTGTCGAAGTGGTACAGCGCGGCACCACCCACATCATCGGCCGCCTGCTGAAGGAAAACGGCGTGTGGGTCGTGGCGCCGGAAGACAAGCGCATCAGCCAGGACATCCTGGTGCAGGGCGCCGTCGGCAAGGCCAAGTCGGGCCAGATCGTCAGCGTGGAGCTGACCGAGCAGCCGGGCCGCTTCAAGCAGCCGTCGGGCAAGATCGTCGAAGTGCTGGGCGACATGGATGACCCTGGCATGGAAATCGAAATCGCCGTACGCAAGTTCGGCGTGCCGCACATTTTCTCGGACGCCGCGCTGAAGCAGGCTTCCAAGCTGCCGGACGTGGTGCATGAAGCCGATTGGGGCGAGCGTGTCGACCTGCGCGACGTGCCGCTGGTGACCATCGATGGCGAAGATGCTCGCGACTTCGACGATGCCGTGTATTGCGAGCCGGTGAAAGTCGGCCGCAGCACGGCCTTCCGCCTGATCGTGGCGATCGCCGACGTGTCGCATTACGTGAAGCCGAACGACGGCCTGGATGGCGACGCCATCGAGCGTTCGACCTCGGTTTATTTCCCGCGCCGCGTGATCCCGATGCTGCCGGAGAAGCTGTCCAACGGCCTGTGTTCGCTGAACCCGCGCGTCGACCGTCTGACCCTGGTGTGCGACGCCGTGATCACCGCACAAGGTGAACTCAAGGCCTACCAGTTCTACCCGGCCGTGATCCACTCGGCCGCGCGCCTCACCTATACCGAAGTGGCGGCCATCCTCGGCAACACCAAGGGCCCGGAAGCGGCGCGCCGCGCGGAAATCGTGCCGCACCTGCAGAACCTGTACGACGTCTACCACGCGCTGCAGAAGTCGCGCCAGGAACGCGGTGCGATCGATTTCGAAACCACCGAGACCTACATCGTCTGCAACCCTGCCGGCAAGATCGAGAAGATCATCCCGCGCACCCGCAACGATGCGCACAAGCTGATCGAAGAGTGCATGCTGGCGGCGAACGTGTGCGCGGCGGACCTGCTGTTGCGCCACAAGCACCCAGGCACCTACCGTATCCACGCCGGGCCGACCAAGGAAAAACTGACCCAGGTCCGCGACTTCCTGAAGCAGCTTGGCCTGTCGCTGGGCGGCGGCGATACACCGGTAGCGCGCGACTACGCCGATTTGATGAAGAAGATCAAGGAGCGCCCGGATGCACAGCTGCTGCAAACCATGCTGCTGCGCTCCATGCAGCAGGCGGTCTACAGCCCGGATAATATCGGCCACTTCGGCCTGGCGTATGAGGCCTATGCCCACTTCACCAGCCCGATCCGCCGCTATCCGGATTTGCTGACCCACCGCGCCATCAAGGCGATTTTGGCGGGCAAGAAGTACGAGCCGAAGCTGGCCGACAAGTCGGTGCTGAACACCACGATCTCGAATGCCCAGCGCCGACAGGCCCTGAAAGACAAGCAGGAAGGCAAGGAGCCGAAATCCAAGGGCGACCAGACCATCTGGGACGCGCTGGGCGTGCACTGCTCGGCCAACGAGCGCCGCGCCGACGAAGCTTCGCGCGATGTGGAGGCCTGGCTCAAGTGCTACTTCATGCAGGACAAGCTGGGCGAAGAGTTCAGCGGAATCATCACAGGCGTGACCAACTTCGGCATCTTCGTGCAACTGGACCAGCTGTTCGTGGAAGGCCTGGTGCACATCACCGACCTCGGCGCGGACTTCTTCGAATACGACGATGCGCGCCACGAGCTGCGCGGCGAGCGCACCGGCAAGCGTTACCAACTGACTGGCCGCGTGAACGTGCAGGTTGTCCGCGTCGACCTCGAGTCGCGCAAGATCGACCTGCGCCTGGCCGACAGCGAAATCTCGACCCTGCCGCCGCAAGGCAAGAAGGGCTCCCGCAAGGGCGGCGGCCTGGTTGGCTCGCTCGGCGATTTCGACAGCTTCGATGATGAAGACGAGAATCCAGCGGTAGCGCGCAAGCGCAAGGCCGCCCGCACTGCGCCGTCGATCTCGACGCGCGACGAAGCGCCGACCCGCACTCCTGGCCGGGCACCGGCCAAGCGTGGCGCGGCATCTTCTGCTTATGCCCCCCCGGCTCCAGCTGCGCGCAAGGCAGCCAAGCCGAAGCCAAAGGCCAAGCCGAAAACCACCGCCAAGCGCGTGACCAAGGCTGCAAAGCCCAAGAAAAAACGATAAGCACCCGTCCGGCGCTTCGGCGCCGGACTTATTTTGAGAACTACGATGTCCAAGAACAAAATGATTTTCGGCTTCCACGCCGTTACCTCGCGCCTGCGCCACGAAGCATCCAGCGTTGAAGAGATCTTCTTTGACCAGGCCCGCGACGACCGCCGCATGAAAGACCTGATCGCCCACGCCAAGGCGGCCGGCGTGCGCGTGATGCCTGTGGAATCCGAACGCCTCGACAAGATCGTCGGCACCCGCCGCCACCAGGGCGTGATCGCGTTTGCCTCGCAGCTGGCGCTGGCGCGCAACCTGGACGAACTGCTGGATGCGGTGGAAGGCCCGCCGCTGCTGCTGGTCCTGGACGGCATTACCGATCCGCACAACCTGGGCGCCTGCCTGCGTGTGGCCGATGGCGCCGGTGCGCATGCGGTGATCGCACCGAAGGACCGCTCGGTTGGCCTGAATGCGACTGCGGCCAAGGTGGCTTCGGGCGCGGCGGAATCGGTGCCGTTCATTACAGTGACCAACCTGGCGCGCACCCTGCGCGAGCTGAAGGAACGCGACATCTGGCTGATCGGCACCTCCGACGACGGCGACAAGACCTTGTACGAAGGCGATTACACCGGCCCGACCGCGATCGTGATGGGTTCGGAAGGCGAGGGCATGCGCCGCCTGACGCGCGAGACCTGCGATGTGCTGGTGTCGATTCCGATGTTTGGCTCGGTTGAGTCGCTGAACGTATCGGTCGCCTCCGGCGTCTGCCTGTACGAAGCGCGCCGCCAGCGTATCGCGCGCGAAGCCTGAAACCGGTAAACCGTTGCCTGCCCCGCAGGGTCAGGCACCATGGCCTGCGGCCGCCGCGTATCAGTGTCTGACCCTGCGGGTCAGACACTGGGGTACCGGTTTGACGGCCAGCAAACCACAGGCATATGCGCTATGATATTTGCCTGAACAACAGCATCCCAAAGCACCACCATGTTTGACCACCTCCGCGACGACATCCGCAGCATCATCGAGCGCGACCCCGCAGCTCGCAATGGCTGGGAGGTGCTGACCTGTTACCCCGGCCTGCAAGCCATCGTCATGCACCGCTGGGCGCACTGGTGCTGGACCCACGGCCTGAAATGGCCAGGCCGCTTCATCTCCTACCTGGCCCGCATCATCACCGGCATTGAAATCCACCCCGGCGCCACCATTGGCCGCCGCGTCTTCATCGACCACGGCTTCGGCGTAGTGATCGGCGAAACCGCGGAAGTCGGCGACGACTGCACCATCTACCAGGGTGTTACGCTCGGCGGCACCTCGCTGCATGCCGGCGCCAAGCGCCACCCCACGCTGGAACGCGGCGTCATCATCGGCGCCGGCGCGAAGATCCTGGGCGGCTTCACGGTGGGCGAATACGCCAAGGTCGGCTCCAACGCCGTCGTGCTGAAACCAGTACCGGCCGGCGCCACCGCCGTCGGCAACCCTGCCCACCTGGTACAGAAAGAGCACGCGCCATCGCCATCCTCGCGCTTCTTCTCCGCATACGGCGTGACCGCCAACGGCGACGACCCGCTGTCGAAGGCCCTGCATAGCCTGATCACCCACGCGGTGGCGCAGGAAGAACAGATTGAACGCCTGTCGGCAGCCATGAAGGCGGCGGGCTTGACCTGTCCAGACCTCAAGCCTTGCGACAAGCTGGATCAGGAAGAACTCAACAAACTGGTCGAATAAGGAAAAACCATGGACGACATTCTGGACCCGTTTGAAATCCGCGTACTCGCGGTACTGGCCGAAAAAGAAGGCCTGACGCCGGATAACTATCCGCTATCGCTCAACGCGCTGACCAACGGCTGCAACCAGCTCTCCAGCCGCGAGCCGGTCATGCAGATCTGCGAAGAAACCGTAGCCGACGTGCTGGCCCGCCTGGGCGAGCGCAAGCTGGTGGGCACCGTCAGCCAGTCCGGCGCGCGCGTGGTCAAGTACGAGCATCGCATGCGCATGAAGTGGACGCTGGAGCAGGACAAGCTGGCAATCCTGACCATCCTGATGCTGCGCGGCCCGCAAACGGCCGGCGAGATCCGCACCCGCACCGGCCGCCTGCACGAATTCAAATCAGTGGCCGAAGTTGAAACAGGCCTGCAATTCCTGATTGATAAGTATCCACCGCTGGTGCAGAAACTGCCGTTGGCGCCTGGTTCGCGCGAACCGCGTTACGGCCAACTTCTGGGAGGCGAAGAAGCACTGGCGCGCGATGCCACGGCAGGCGCCTACGGAGGCAGCGCCAGCAGTGCAGGCGAGAGCGGCGGCAGCCGTGCCGACCGCGTGACGCAACTGGAACAGGAAGTGGCCGCGCTGCGTGAAGAGGTGGCGGCCCTGGCAGCGCAAGTCGCCGAATTGAGGGCTGTAATCGAGTAGCAGTAGCTGTTGTGAGAATCCGCCATATTCGTTTGGATTGATTGTGGCGGCTCCCGGGCGTTGATATGCTGGACGCACAATATCAATACCCCGGGAGATCGAATGGAATTGCTGCACCGCTTGTCCATCCGGCACAAGCTTCTTCTCAGCATGGGCTTGACCCTCCTGCTGTTCATCATCATTTCCTCCACCCTCAGCATCATGAAGACCAGCCAGGCAGCGCGCGAACGCGTGCTGCGGCAGGAGCTTCCGGCGCAGGTAGCGGCCATCCGTAACGACGTGCTGCGCCAGATTGCAACTCCGCTGGCGGTCTCGCAAACGCTGGCCAACAACACCTTCCTGCATGCCTGGGAGGAAGCGGGCGTGCCGGACGAGGGCTTAAGCGCGTGGACGACCGAGGCGAAGAACCTCAAGGCCAAGAACAATGCCGCCACCGTCTTCTGGGTCTCGCGCTCCACCGGCAAGTACTTCACCGACAAGGGGTACGATCGCACGCTAAGCGAGAAAGCTGCCAGCGACCAGTGGTTCTATGGCTTCCTGTCCGGCAGTTCGCCCTACGCGCTCGACATCGACAAGGACGTCAGCGCCGACACTTATATGTTGTTCATCAATACCCGCGTGCAGACGGCTGGCGGCAAGCAGGCGGTGGCCGGCCTTGGCCTGTCCGTCAATGCGCTGGCGGAAGCGGTGCGCAACTACAAGCTGGGCCAGTCCGGCTACGTCTACCTGGTGCGCGCCAATGGCCTGATCCTGATCCACCGCGACCCGAAACTGGTCGACGGCAAGCATGCGCTGGCCGAGATGCCGGGCATGAACCCAGCGCTGGCCAAGCGCCTGCTGGGTGGGGAAGCCTTTGTCGCCGACAGCTTTAAAGCGACCGATGGCGAACACCTGGTGGCGTCGTCCTTCATCCCCGAGCTGAATGCCTACCTGGTCGCGCAGGTGCCGGAAGCTGAGGTGCTGGCCGGTATCGCGCGCGGCGCCGCCATGACTTCATTGATTGCTGCCATCATTGGCGGCGGCATCGGCATGCTGGCGATCTTCGTCATTGCCCGTGCAATCGCATCGCCGGTCGCGCAGGCGGCCGAACTGCTGGAAGACATTGCCAGCGGCGGCGGCGACCTGACGCGGCGCATGCCGGTGCAGTCGCGAGACGAACTGGGCGCGCTGGCGGCGGCCTTCAACAAGTTTGTCGAATCGCTCAACGTCACCATCCTGCGCGTGCGCGACAGCAGCCGCGCCATCGGCGCCGCGACAGGCGATATCGCCAGCGGCAATATGGACCTGTCGGCCCGCACTGAAGCGCAAGCCTCCAACTTGGAGGAAACCGCAGCGGCAATGGAAGAACTGACATCGACCGTCCATAACAACACGGCCAACGCGGAACAGGCCAACAAACTGGTCGCCGGTACCGCCGATTCCGCCAAGCGCGGCGGCGTGGTGGTGGGGCAGGTGGTGGAGAAGATGGCCTCGATCACGGCCAGCTCGAACAAGATCTCCGACATCATCGGCGTCATCGACGGCATCGCGTTCCAGACCAATATCCTGGCGCTGAATGCGGCCGTCGAGGCGGCGCGCGCCGGTGAGCAGGGGCGCGGCTTCGCCGTCGTCGCCAGCGAGGTGCGCAACCTCGCCCAGCGCAGTGCCGCAGCGGCAAGAGAGATCAAGGAGCTGATCACCGAATCCGTACAACAGGTGGCCGACGGCGGCAAACTGGCAGATTCTGCCGGCGAAGCGATGCAGGACATCGTCAAGTCGGTGCAGAACGTGGCGAGCCTGATGCAGGAAATCGCCAGCGCGAGCCAGGAGCAAAGCCTCGGCATCGACCAGGTCAACCAGGCCGTCACGCAGATGGACAACACCACGCAGCAGAATGCCGCGCTGGTGGAGGAAGCCGCCGCCGCCGCGCAATCGCTCAGCGAACAGGCCGCACGATTGGAAGAAGTGGTCGGGCTCTTCAAGCTCGACGCCACCCCGAAATTACGCTAACAGGAGGACGCATGACCCGATTCGCACCGCTGGCGCGCACTGCCGCCGTTGTCTCCCTGGCGCTCGGCGCCGCCCAGCCGGCCCTGGCGCTGGACTGGATGGACAACTCCATCGGCTACCGCTTCGGCACCAGGTTCGCTGAACCGTACAACCCGCAGGACATCCGCAAGAACGTGATCAACCTGACCCACGCCAGCGGCTACCAGTACGGCAGCAATTACATGAACCTGGACATCCTGAAGTCCGACCGCAAGGACGACAGCGCAACCGAAACCTACCTGCTGTACCGACACACGCTCGATATCGGCAAGCTGTCCGGGAAGGAGTTCAAGGGCGCCGGCATGCGCGGTTTTGGCTTCACAGCGGGCGTTGACTGGAACCACAAGAACGACAAAGGCTACGCCTCGCGCAAGCAAATGCTGGTGGCCGGGCCGACCTTGATGGTCGACGTGCCGGGCTTCCTGAATATCAGCCTGCTGGCGCTGTGGGAAAGCAATGAACCGATCGGCGTATCCAAGCGCTATCACTACGACACGCACGCCATGCTGAACGCGGCCTGGGGCATCCCGCTGGGGAGCGGCTGGTCTTTCGAAGGGTATATGAACTACATCGGCGAGAAGGGCCGTAATGAATTCGGCGGGCCTACCTCGCCGGAGACCAACATCGATATGCAGGTGATGTATGACTTCAGCGCCGCAGCGGGACTGAAGCCGGGCAAGCTGAAGGCCGGCTTCGAGTATCAGTACTGGCGCAACAAGTTCGGAAATCCGTCGAATGTCCCGGGCAGCCTGGCGCAGACACCGATGGTCCGCGCCGAGTATCATTTCTAAAAGCTTCAGTGAATGGAAACCGATGGCGTGAAGTGGTCCTGCTTGAAATATTGCCATGTAGTTTCCCATGATGATTCTGTGCCAATATGGAATGGAAATGCAGAGACAAATACGAAATGCCATTCACTGCGCAATGCTATCCGCGCTTTGTGTGGGTACAGTGAATGCGACGGAAAGTCTGAACGTCGTCACACGTCACAATGCTCCCGAAGAGGTGGCGCTGAAGGCGCGGGTAGAAGCGGTCGTCGTTCGGTACCAGCTGGGGAAATGGCTGTATACGAAGGACATCAGGATAGATAAAGATGCGTGGCCCCCACATAGTCATCCTGTTCTGACGCTGGGCGTCCGCAAAGCGATGCCTGATGATGATCTCTATCTTGTCGGTAGTTTATTGCACGAGCAGTTCCATTGGCACATGGTATTGAACTCAAAGTTCATGCCCGACGAGACCAGAGCGCTTGTGCAAGCGAAATTTCCAGGGCTCGATCCCCGGCAGCCGAAAGGATCGGGCGACGAGTCGTCGACATACAACCACGTGCTGGTTTGCTATATGGAGTACAAGGCCCTGGCAGGGATTTTTGGCGAAGCAGCAGCGTTGAGTGCGATCAAGAGCCATCCGTTCTATACCGGCATCTATGCGCTCATAGCCGACAAACAAAATCAGGAAGTGATCGAAGACTTGTTGCGCCAGGAAGAGCTTAGCTTTTGACGCCTGGTGCGGAGGGAGCGCCGAATTTCGGTTCTTTCCGGCCTTGAAATTTCCGGAGCCGACCCAGAATTAATTTGCCTTGTTATGTGTTCTTAAGGAGCGACTATGGAACATAAAGAGGCATTGCTGGAAAGCCTGGCGGAATTGCGGACCGCGCATGACAAGGCCAGCCGGGCAATGGCGGAAATCACCGCCACGGGAGCGCGCGCACTGAAGGGCAGCGACAGCTTGCCGTCGCTGCACCAGCTGCGAAGTTATGCGCAGGCTCTGGCGCAGGCGCAGCGCCACCTTATTCATTGCCAGGAGCTGTTGCAGGGCGGGCCTCCCGTAGGCGCAGGCGCTGAACCGGCAACTGGGCGGTCTTACGTGCACTGACATGGCAGTTGGAGGACGTTGCCATGCATGTATTCGATGCTGTGTCTGCGCAAATTTCCGCCATGGGCTTGCCGCTGTTTGCCGTCAGCGCCACGCGCGCCAACTGGCCCGATGCACCTTTGCTGTTGTTCCTCCACTGGCATGGCTTCCGGCGTGCTACGCCGCTGCAACTGCAAGGCGTGAACCTGCCGGCACGCGCGGTGGCCAGTTCGGCCCTGCAGTTTGACGGTCCCTGGGCCAGCAGTGCGGCGGCAGAGGATGCCTTGCTGGATGCGGCCTGGCGGCTTGGCGCCTGGCAGCTGGAGCGATTGCAACAGCGTGCCTGCAACACGGCGGGGGCTCCGGCCAGCGAGGCCTTCGCCTGCCGCCTGGCGTTTGGCGACAACGCTGCGGGCTACCCTGATGAACCGGTGCTGGGTGCAGACCAGGTTGCTCGCCTGGAGCAGATGGAACTGGCGGCCCGCAAGGGCTATCAGCAGTGGCTATTCCAGCCCATCAAAGGCGGCGTATGGCAGGGCGTCGGTCCAGCGGATGACAGCCTGGCGGGGGACGGCGGGCGCCTTTCCGACTGCCCGGTGCGGCCCGTTCCGCCAAGTGCGGAGAAGCGTGTGGTCTACCAGCTGGGCCACCATGACCGCCTGATCCTGCCTTGAAACATTTTGTTACAAACTTGGCTGCGGCACCCATCTTGAAAATGAAAAAGCGAAAACATACTTTCGACGACGCTGAAGTCTGGCTCTAGCTTTGTCTGGACCGATTCACTTGTTAAATGATCTGACACCATTTGGAGATAAGAGATGAAAATTCGTCCCCTCTATGACCGGGTTATTGTTAAGCGAATTGAAAAACAACGCCAAACCGCGTCCGGCATCGTGATCCCCGATTCCGCTACCGAGAAGCCCGAGCAGGGCGAGGTGCTGGCGGTCGGTCATGGCCGCGCCCTGCCCGATGGCAGCGTGCGCCCGCTGGCTGTAAAAGTCGGCGACGAGGTCCTGTTCGGCAAATACGCCGGGCAGACCGTCAAGCTTGATGGCGAAGAACTGCTGGTCATGCGCGAGGAAGACATCCTTGGCGTGATCGACCACGCTGCCGCCACTGCCAAAGCCGCTTGATTCCAGAACGTTCTAGGGAGATAAAAATCATGACTGCTAAAGACGTACAGTTCAACGAAGATGCCCGCGTCCGCATCGTCAAGGGCGTGAATGTGCTGGCCAACGCTGTGAAGGTCACGCTGGGTCCGAAAGGCCGGAATGTGGTGATTGACCGCAGCTTCGGCGCGCCGACCATCACCAAGGATGGCGTTTCGGTTGCAAAGGAAATCGAGCTGAAGGACCGCCTGGAAAACATGGGCGCGCAAGTGGTCAAGCAGGTGGCTTCGAAGACCGCCGATGTGGCCGGCGATGGCACCACCACGGCTACCGTGCTGGCCCAGGCCATCGTCCAGGAAGGCATGAAGTATGTGGCCGCCGGCATGAACCCGATGGACCTGAAGCGCGGCATCGACCAGGCCGTGGCCGCTGCCATCGCGGAACTGAAGGCCATCTCGCGCCCCATCGCCACCAGCAAGGAGATCGCGCAAGTTGGCTCCATCTCGGCCAACTCCGACAGCGCCATCGGCGACATCATCGCCCAGGCCATGGAGAAGGTGGGCAAGGAAGGGGTGATTACCGTCGAAGACGGCAAGTCGCTGGAGAACGAGCTGGATGTGGTGGAAGGCATGCAGTTCGACCGCGGCTACCTGAGCCCATATTTCATCAACGATCCGGACAAGCAGCTGGCGCGCCTGGATGATCCGCTGGTGCTGCTCTACGACAAAAAGATCAGCAATATCCGCGAACTGCTGCCGGTGCTGGAGCAGTCGGCCAAGGCCGGCAACCCGCTGTTCATTGTGGCGGAAGACGTGGAAGGCGAGGCATTGGCGACGCTGGTGGTGAACTCGGTGCGCGGCATCCTGAAAGTGGCTGCGGTGAAGGCGCCGGGCTTTGGCGACCGCCGCAAGGCCATGCTGGAAGATATCGCCGTGCTGACCGGCGCCACCGTCATCTCGGAAGAGACCGGCCACACGCTGGAGAAGGCCACGCTGGAGCATCTGGGCAGCGCCAAGCGTATCGAAGTGCAGAAGGAAGCCACCACCATCATCGACGGCGCCGGCGAGCAGCGGCGCATCGATGATCGCGTGGCCACCATCCGCGCGCAGATCGAGCAGGCTACCAGCGACTACGACAAGGAGAAGCTGCAGGAGCGCGTGGCCAAGCTGGCGGGCGGCGTGGCTGTGATCAAGGTTGGCGCAGCCACCGAAGTGGAAATGAAAGAGAAGCGCGACCGCGTGGATGATGCGCTGCACGCGACCCGCGCCGCCGTCGAGGAAGGCATTGTGCCAGGCGGCGGAGTGGCATTGCTGCGCGCCCGCGCCGCCATCACCCAGCTGAAGGGCGCCAATGCCGACCAGCATGCAGGCGTGCAGATCGTGCTGCGCGCACTCGAGGCGCCGCTGCGCGTGATCGTTTCCAATGCCGGCGAAGAGCCTTCGGTGGTGGTGGCCAAGGTTGCCGAAGGCAAGGGTAACTTTGGCTATAACGCTGCCACCGGCGAGTATGTCGACATGGTGGAAAACGGCGTCATCGACCCGACCAAGGTGACCCGTACCGCGCTGCAGAACGCTGCCTCCATCGCTGGCCTGCTGCTGACCACCGAGGCGACCGTGTCGGACGCGGCGCCAGAGGAAAAGAACGCGTTGCCGGCCTGATGCCTGCTGGCGTATCCTGATGAGGGGGCGGTCGTGCCTGGTGGGCGACCGCCCTTGTGTTAAGAAGTCATCCGCGACCAGGACCTGGCTGTGAGGGAAAACTAGCGCCGGTGCTTCGCAAAGAAGTCCAGCATCATGCGGCTGGCATCCGGGCCTGCCGCTTCATTGAATTTGTAAGACGGGTCGCCGCCGCTCCAGGCATGCCCCAGGCCCGCAATGCTTGCAACGCGCAGCAGAATCTTGCGGCCGACGTGAAAATCGCGGATCTCGCAGGCATTCCGGCGAACGGTTTTCCCCTCGGGTTTGAGCGTTACTTGCGACGGCGTGTCGGCGCCCAGGCCGTTTAGCGCCAGCCATTGGCGCGCAAGATGCGCCTGGTTGACTGGCCGGACCACCTTGTCGGCTTCGCCCTGGATCAGGATTGCCGGCATCAGTTGATCCGCGCTACGGGCACCCGGCTTGGTTTGCAATGCGCGCTGGTGCAGCAGTTCGTGAATCACTCCCTCCGCGTTGAGGCTTGCCCCGTGGCGCATCACGTGCAACGCTTCGGCCGAGGACCTGGCAACGCCGGCCACCGGGCCGGAATGCAGGCCGATCGCGGCAAAAAGCTCCGGGTGCTGCAGCGCCATTACGGCGGTCATTCCTGCCCCGGCTGAGATGCCGCATGCATAGATTCGACTGCGATCGATGTGATGCTGCTCGCAAATGTGGGCGATGAGTGAAGCAAGCTTGGCAGCGTCCCCGCTGCCTTCCTGGGTGGCCTGGCTATACCAATGCCAGCAGCGCTGGGCATGCGCGCTTACCGGCTGCTGCGGGTAGAGCACGGCATAACCCTTGTGCTCCGCCAGCAAATTCATGCGGGTGCCTTGTGCGAACTGGGTTGCGCTCTGGTGGCATCCGTGGAGCATGACAATCAGAGGCCAGCCATTTCGCGTGACGCTTTCAGGAACACGATCAGGCAGGTAGAGCCAGTAGGCGAGAGAAGGGACGCCCGACAGGGCCGGGTAGCGCGCTGCCATCCATTTGCCGGGCGCCGCAGCCAGGCTGATTTGTGTTCGCCGTGCCGTGCGCCGGGGCTTTTTGGGCTTCGCTGTCTTCGGTGTCGAAGCGGTCAGGAAAGCGGTCAGCAATTTTTGCTGCGCCTTTCCTGCACGGGCCAGGCTGCGCAACAGGCGTACTCCTGGGGGCGACTTGGCCATCGGCAGCTCCTGTGTCGTGCGATCCCGGCACTATAGCGGTGAACCGATGGGATTTCAGTGCGCTGCCGAACGGGTGGCATGAGCGGCAGCTCGACGAGCATCGAGCTGCCGCGAACAACCGCCTGGCCGATCAGTTTTCTTCGCGCCAGCGGCGCAGCCAGATCGCGGCGGCAATCATCGCCACGCCTGCCGCGACACCAACCCACAGGGTCGGGCTGGCCAGCGAGCCGTATGCCTCGTTGAAGAAGGAAACAACCTTGGCTCCCTGCATGCCATCCATGTTTTCGGCATGGCGTATCGACTCCTGGGCCGAGCGGTCGAATATGAACCAGGCGCCCGGCAGCACGCTGCCCAGCAGGCGCAGCACCACTTGCGAGAAGAACCATTCGATGTTGAGGCCCATCTTGAATGCGTAGTTGCCCCAGGCCAGCAACGCACCGGTCATCAGCGGGGTGCCGACCGCCCACAGGAACGCCTTGCTGCGCGCCCAGCTCGACACCATCAGCAGCCAGCCCACGGTCGGCAGCGCCCACAGCAAGTACACTGGGATCAGCGACAGCACGCGGAACGGAGAAAGCCACAGGTTGGTGGAAGAGAGCAGGTCGCCAAACACGTTCACGCCGTGGAAGCTGAGGGCGATGGACGTCATCAGCATGATCGCGAGCGAAGCCACGAAGCCGATGGTTGCCACGATCAGCGGCGCGGCCACGGTTGCTACGGCCACTTTGGACAGCACGGTGGTAGTGTCCGACACCGGCAGCGATTTCCAGAACAGGATGCTGCGGTCGCGGCGGTCGTCGTACAGCGCGCCCAGGCAGTAGAAGAAGATCACGAAGCCCATCAGGATGTACAGGGGCGCGGCCATCATAGGGAAGGCGGCGCCAACGGCGCTGGCCAGTTCATGCCGCTGCACGACGCTCATTTCATGGAAGCGCGACAGGCCTTCGCCGTCAAAGTGCAGTTCCATATTGTTGCCGATGATGAGCATCACGGCGAAGAAGGCGACCATCAGGCCGGCGACAATGGCAGGGGCCCAGAACAGCATGCCCTTGTTCTCCCAGTACTCGCGCTGCATCAGCCATTTCATCGTATTCATTGATATTCTCCTTGCATGCTGGCCACGAACAGGTCGGCCACGCTAGGGGTACGGGTTTCGCCAAACGTTTCCAGCTGCTTGCGCGAGACGCCGTCGAACAGCATCACTGCCTTGCCGAACACCGTGCGCTGGTGCAGCGGCTGCAGGGCGCTGGCCGCGGTCATGTATTCCGGCTGCACCATCACTTCGGTGTAGCGGTCGCCGATTTCGTCCATCGAGGCGGCGAGGGTGATCTTGCCGTCGCGGATGAACATCAGGTCGGTCAGGATGTTTTCGACTTCCTCGATCTGGTGCGTGGTGATCAGGATGGTCTTGTTCTCGTCGAAGTAGTCTTCCAGCAGCTGGTGGTAGAACTGCTTGCGGTACAGGATGTCCAGGCCCAGGGTCGGCTCATCCAGTACCAGCAGCTTGGCGTCGATCGCCATCACTAGCGCCAGGTGCAGTTGCACGATCATGCCCTTGGACATGGCCTTGACCTTCATGTCCGGCGACAGCTTGGTGTTGGCGATGTATTTCTCGGCGCGCTCGCGGTTGAAGCGCGGGTGAATGCCTTCGCAGAAGCTGATGGCATCCTTCACTTTCAGCCAGCGCGGCAGGATGGCGACGTCGGCGATAAAGCACACGTCCTTCATCAGTTCATCGCGCTGCTGGCGCGGGTCCAGGCCCAGTACATTGAGCTCGCCTTCGAAGCGGGACAGGCCGAGGATGGCTTTCAGGGTAGTGGTCTTGCCGGAACCGTTGGGGCCGATCAGGCCGACGATGCGGCCGGCGTTGATCTGGAAGCTGGCGTCATCCAGGGCCTTGGTGGCGCCGTAACGCTTGCTCAGGTTTTTCGCGGTGATGATCGCTGTCATGCCGGGGCTCCTTGTGGCGGCACATTCGTGCTGCGCAGCAGTTGTTCAATGTCCAGGCCCAGGCGGCGGATGCGTTCGACCATTGCGGGCCATTCTTCGCGGATGAAGCGTTCGCGTTCAGTGGACAGCAGTTTATCAACGGCGCCTTCGGTAACGTACATTCCTAATCCCCTTCTTTTTTCCACCAAGGTTTCGTCGACCAGCTCCTGATAGGCGCGGGAGACGGTAATCGGGTTCAATTGATAATCGGCCGCGACCTGGCGCACCGAGGGCAGGGCATCGCCGGGCTTGAGCAAGCCATCCAGCATCATGCCGACGACCCGCTCCTTCAACTGCAGGTAGATCGGGCGGTTTTCATTCCACATACATCGTTTCCTCCAGTGTTGGTGAATTAATGAACTGGTGTTGTAGTGAACTATAACACTGAATCTGTCCGCGGCAAGTGGTTTTTTTGCAAATGCGGACTATGATCAAACCTGGAGTACCCGTTTAAAAGGAGATTGCCATGTCCAGAATTACACCTCGCGCCCTGGCTGCTGTCTTTGCCGCTGCTGCTTTTGGGTGCCTGATTCCCGTTTCCGCTATGCATCTCGCCGATGAGATGAAATGGGGCGATGGCCCACCCACCTTGCCTAAAGGCGCCAAAGCGGCTGTGTTGCAGGGCGATCCCGGCAAGGCAGGTCCGTTTGTCATGCGCTTGCACGCCCAGTCGGGCTACAAGGTGCCGCCGCATATGCATTCGATGATGGAAAACGTCACCGTGATCAAGGGCACGCTGATGCTGGGCATGGGGGATAAGCTTGATGAAAAGGCGGCCAAGGCCCATCATGCGGGGGACTTTGTGGCGATTCCGGCCAAGACCAACCATTACGCGATCATGAAGGGCGACACCATCGTCCAGATCCATGGCGAGGGGCCGTTTGATATCACGTATGTGAACCCGGATGATGACCCGATGAAGGGGAAAAAATAGTATGTGGCATCAGGCTGGCGCGCATTTCAGCAGGAATTGGCCGATCTATCGGCAGGGGCTGACAGGGATGGCCTGCCTCCTGGCGCTTTGGGGAGCTTTCGAACTGTTTCGGCAAAATCTGGATGTGTTCGGCCTGGGTGGAACCGATCCGGCGATCATCACGATGGCTTGGCTGGTTCTTTTGTGTGCCTGCTATGGCCACTTTGCGGGCAGGATCCTCAAGGAGGTAAAGAGGAACCCGGCGCGCGATGGGTGAGCAGGGCGTGAAGCTGCCTTGCCTGCCTGACCTGCGTGCCTGACATTGTGTTATCGAAGATGACCAGTGCGTTGCCGCGCTGGTTACGCAGCCAGGCGGCGACTTGCTCCAGCCGCTCGGGTTCGTAGCTTGAGCGATAGATCAGCGGGCTGCCGTGCAGGCGCACGTAACTGGCGTCATCGCGTGTCGGTATGAAAGGTCCTGGTTCTCCGGCGGGCGGATCGGCTACTGCCCGGATCACTTCCATGTCGCGCAGCAGCGCCGTGGCCTCGGCGCTAAACCATGTGCCGTGGCGGGCCTCGCAGGCCAGAAATACTGGCTTCTTGCCGCGGTCCTTGCCGCCAAAGCGCTCGCCGAGGGCCGTGAAGAGGGCTGCGGCCGCCGCTGGGTCGAAGCGCAGGCTGGGCGGCGTCTGCACCAATATCCATCCGAGCTTTTCGCCCAGCGCCCCGGCTTCGTCTGCGAAGCGGTCGAGGTCAGCACCGACATCCTGCAAGCGCTTTTCATGCGTGATGGAGCGCGGGAGTTTGACGGCAAAGCGGAAGCCGGCCGGCACGCTATCGGCCCAGCGCGCATAGGTTTCTGGCCGGTGAGGGCGATAGAACGAAGAATTGATTTCGACGGCGTCAAACACAGCGGCGTAGCGTGCCAGGTTGCTGCCAAAACTCGCCGGCGGAAACAAGTCCGCGTCAGCGCGCGGCAAAGCCCATCCAGCGATACCAATGGTTACAGGTTGCATATGCGATCCCCGTTATCATTGCTGCGACTATGACACAGGAGCCTGAAATGACCCCACACAGACGACTTGCCACGCGCGCCATCGCCGCTGCTGCGTTAGCCGCAGGAGGTGGCGCTGCCGTGCTGTTGTCCGGCTGCGCAAGCTTTGCCGGACCGCGCGATTACGAAGTCCCGCTGGCGCGCCTGCAACGCAATATCGACCAGCGCTTCCCGCTCGAGCACCGTGCGCTGGCAGTCTTTGAACTGCGGCTGGAGCAGCCGCGGCTTTCCACCTTGCCGAACGACCGGATCGCGCTTGGCGCCATGCTGTCTGTTTCGTCGCCGCTGATGCGGCAGCAAATTACCGGCAGCCTTTCGCTGTCGGGGCGCCTGAATATCGACCCTTCGCGCAATGCGGTCATGCTGGCCGATGCGCGCGTGGAGGACTTCACCCTGGACGGCCTGGATGAACGCACGCAGCGCCAGGTGGCCGGTGCTGCGCGCTTGCTTGCCGATAGCCTGGCGCGTGACACGCCGATCTACACCTGGCGTCCGGATGAGTTGCGTTATGCCGGCGTGCAGTTTGTGCCCACCGCTATCCGCACTTCAGCAAGCGGACTGAGCATTCATCTGGAACCCTTGCGGGACGGTCGTCTATAATCGAAACTTCAACTAATAGGAGAAAGAGAAATGCCGTTTTTCGGTCTGGGTCTGCATATTCTGGTTGCCATCTTTTTTGCCGTGCATGCGGTGCGCCGCGGGCGGGAATTGTATTGGCTGCTGATCCTGTTCTCCTTCCCACTGCTGGGTAGTCTGGTGTATTTCTTTGCCGTGTACCTGCCGAGTTCGCGCCTGGAAGTCGGTGCGCGCAAAGCCGTTGTGGCTGCCGGCCGCATGCTCGATCCGGGGCGTGAGTTGCGTGAAGCACGCGATGCGTTCAACTTCACCCCGACTGCGCAGAACCAGATGCGCCTTGCCTCGGCCTTGCTGGAAGCGGGCGAGGCTGCCGAAGCTGCTACCACGTACGAAGCTTGCCTGCAGGGTGCGTTTGGCTCGGACCTGGAAATTCGCCTTGGTGCGGCGCGCGCTAACCTGGCGATTGGCGCCCACGGCAAGACCATTGAGCACCTCGAGTTTATCCGCCGCGCGGATGCGAATTATCGTGCTGAGCAGTGCAGCCTGCTGTTGGCGAAAGCGTTGGGCGCGGCCGGTCGCCGTGAGGAGGCGCGCGCCGAGTTCGAAAACGCCGTCAACCGCTTCGGCAGTTTTGATGCGCGTGCCGAGTATGCGATCTGGGCCGCGGGCATGCGCGAGTACCAGCTTGCCCAGCGACTGCAGAGCGAGCTGCAACATACGATGGACCGCTGGAACCGGCACACGGCCTCGATGAATAACGATATGGTGCGGCGTCTGAATGCCGCTTTCGCGCAAGTGCCGCGTAGCTGAACAATGAAAGGAACATCAGAATGCATAGCCCGGTCCTGATGTTCCAGTCTTCCCGCTTCGAAATCGTCGCGGATGAAGACAAACTGACCAATCCCGGCATTTATGGCTTGCGCCTGGCCGAGTGGATGGCCCATGAACTGCCCACGCACGGCTTTCGCGCGCTCGGCGAGGTGATTCCCGAGGATTTCGCCTGGTGCGTGCCGGTGGAGGCTGAGGATTGCGAGCTGTACGTGGCTTGCACCAGAGCGGAAGAGGGCTGGCAGGCCTACGTCTTCGCTGACTGCGGCTTGATGGAGCGGCTTGCCGGCCGCGATCCGCGGGCGACGGTGGTGGCGCAGCTGTACACGGCGGTGCGCTCGATTCTTGAAGAAGCACCGGGCATCACTTATTTGCATATCCAATGACTTATCCAGTTTCAGTGAAGGGCGTGTTTTGCGCTCCTGACGGCAGGGTAGTGCTCTTGAAGAACGAGCGCGAGGAATGGGAACTGCCGGGCGGGCGCATAGAGGATGGCGAAACGCCGGCAGGCTGCCTGGTGCGAGAGGTCGAGGAAGAACTCGGCGTGCGCGTCCGCGTAGGGGCGCCGCTGGATAGTTACTTATTCGAAGTCGTGCCAGGGAAGACAGTGTTTATCGTCGCCCATGCGTGCACGCTGGAGGGTGGTTTCGTGCCGGTGCTGAGCCACGAACACAAGGAAGTCGGCTTGTTTGCTGCCGACGCGCTGCCAGGCCGGCTGCCGGAAGGCTATCGCGCCTCGATCGCCGCGTGGGCTGCGGCAGAGGCCGTGTCACCCTTCGCCCCTAGGGGCAACCCCAAGGTGGGACACGGGCTCGAGCGTAATCGGCTGTCGCGGCATTTATTGACTGAAGCGTATAACAATGGCTGGGCTAACCATCGGCTGCTGAGGGCTTGCGCGCGCTTGCCGCAGGCGGAGTTTGTGGCGCCGCGGTCGGGGTTTTTTCCGTCGATTAAGGCGACGTTGAATCACATCCTTACCGTGGACTGGTTTTATATCGATGCACTGGAGCGTGAGGCGCGCGGGGCGCCGCCGCATCCTGATTATTGCAGCGAGTTTTTCGCGGTGGAGGAGCCTTTTGATACCTGTGCGGCGCTTTGGGGGGCTCAGCGTGCCGCCGATCGCCGCCTGATCGCTTACTGCAAGGCTTTGCGCGACGAAGACCTGCGCCGGATCGTGGTCATTGACCGCGGCGAGGGTGAATTCCAGCGCGATACGCGACAGCGTCTGCTAGCCCACCTTTTCGGGCACCAGATCCATCATCGCGGGCAGGTGCATGCCATGCTGTCGTCGACGCCCGTCGCGCCGCCGCAACTGGATGAATTCTTTTCTGTAGGCGAGGCGCCGCTGCGGGCCCAGGATTTCAGGGAACTGGGCTGGTCGGAAGAGGTGATCTGGCCGCCAAACTTATCCTGAATCAAGGAATTTACCCGGGCATTCGTGGATAGTCGGGCTCAGTTTTAACCTGAGCAGGACTATCCATGAATGCAAACGAAAAAATGTTCGGCAACCCCATGCCGCCCCAGGAAATCTCGCTGGACGTGCTGCGCGAAAAATACGCGAAAGGGGATGAGCAGGACATCATCGACGTCCGCCGCCGCGTAGCGCGCGCGCTCGCCGCGCTGGAGGCGCCGGAACTGCGCACCGAACTTGAAGAAAAATTCCTGTGGGCGCAGGAGAATGGCTTCGTGCCCGCGGGACGCATCAATTCTGCCGTTGGCCTGGGGCTGAAGGCGACCCTGATGAACTGCTTCGTGCAGCCGGTGGGCGATTCGGTGACCGGCGAGGACGATGGCCTGCCCGGCATCTACACCGCGGTGGCGGAAGCGGCGGAGACGATGCGCCGCGGCGGCGGCGTGGGCTACGATTTCAGCGCCATCCGTCCGGCCGGGGCCAAGGTGAAGGGCACCCAATCGCGTGCTTCCGGCCCGGTGTCGTACATGGACGTGTTCGACGCTTCCTGCAAGACAGTGGAATCGGCTGGCGCGCGGCGCGGCGCCCAAATGGGCGTGCTGCGCATCGACCATCCGGATATCGAGCGCTTTATCGCCGCAAAGGATGATGGGGGCTTCCGCAACTTCAACCTGTCGATCGGCGTGACGGACGCCTTCATGCGGGCGTTGGCTGCCGATTCCGGGTTCGAACTGGTGCACAAGGTCGAACCGGGCGATGAAGACCTGGCTGCCGGGGCATACCGGCGCGAGGATGGCCTTTGGGTGTATCGCCGCGTGCCGGCGCGCGAACTGTGGGACAAGGTGATGAGTTCCACCTACGACCACGCCGAGCCGGGCGTTCTGTTCGTGGACCGCATCAACGCCGAGAACAACCTGTATTACTGCGAGACCCTGCGCGCCACCAATCCTTGCGGCGAACAGCCGCTGCCTGGCTATGGCTGCTGCGACCTGGGTTCGCTCAACCTGACCTGCTTTGTGCAGCATCCTTTCACCGATCGCGCGAGCTTCGATTACGAGGCGATGCGCCAGGTGGCTGGCATCGCGGTGCGCATGCTGGACCTGGCCCTGGATGCGACCCAGTGGCCGCTGCCGCAGCAAGCGGACGAGGGGGCGGCCAAGCGCCGCATCGGCCTGGGCTTCCTTGGCCTTGGCAGCGCATTGGTGATGCTGGGCATGCGCTATGACTCCGAAAGCGGCCGCGCAATGGCGGCCAGCATTGCCGAGGCCTTGCGCGACGCAGCTTATACGGCCTCGGTGGCGTTGGCGCAGGAGAAGGGCGCTTTCCCGTTCTTCGACAAGGAGCAGTACCTTGAGGGCGCGTTCGTGCGCCGCTTGCCGGGCGCCTTGCGGGAGGCGATTGCAAGGCATGGCATCCGCAACTCGCACCTGCTGTCGATTGCGCCGACCGGCACCATTACGCTGGCCTTTGCGGACAATGCTTCCAACGGCATCGAGCCGGCGTTCTCCTGGGTTTACCAGCGCCGCAAGCGCATGCCGGATGGTTCGTCGCGCTCCTACGAGGTGGCGGACCATGCGTGGCGACTGTACCGCCACATGGGCTTCGACATGGGGCAGTTGCCGCCGCAGTTCGTCACCGCGCTGGATATGGCGGCGCTGGACCACGTGAGCATGATGGAGGCGGTGCAGCCTTTCGTCGATACGGCGATTTCGAAGACGGTGAATGTGCCGGAAGATTATCCGTATGAGGATTTCAAGGAGCTGTACACCGAGGCGTGGGTGGCGGGGTTGAAAGGGCTTGCGACTTTCCGTCCGAATACGGTGACGGGCAGCGTGCTGAGCGTGGCGCCGGAACCGGCGGCGGCTTCTGCGGCCGTTGCACCTGTGCTGCTTGATGACGATCCGCTGCGCAAGCGCTTCGATGGGCGTCCGTTGGGGGAACTGGAGTCGGTGACCTCCAAGGTCGAATACTGGACGCAGGAGGGCAAGAAGTCGGCCTACCTTACCGTGAGCTTCATCACCGTGGACGGCATGCTGGATGGGGCGCCGGTACGGATTGAGCGGCCGTTTGAGTTCTTCATGCCGGCGAACCAGCGTAGCGATGGCCAGCAGTGGATTACGTCGTCCATGCGCTTGCTGTCGATGGCGGCGCGGGCGGGAAGTTCGATCGCGAAGGCGCTGGCGGATATGCGCGAGGTGGCCTGGGAAAAGGGGCCGGTGCGCTGCGGCTTGCTGACGCGGGAGGATGGGGTGCAGGTGCCGGTTTATCACGATTCGGAGGTGGCGGCGATTGCGTTTACCTTGCAGCGGATTTTGATACGGCGCGGGTTCCTGGATGCTTTTGGCAACCAGGTGCCGGTGCCGCAACTGGCCTTGCGGTGCGCGTCGACGGGGCATGTGGCGCCCGAGGCGATGACGGCGGCGGGAGCGGCGCCGACGAAATCGGCGGGCAAGTGCCCGGAGTGCGGGGCGCGGGCGCTGCATAAGGTGGATGGGTGTACGCGGTGTGTTGAGTGCCACTATATGGGCGGGTGTGGGTGAAAACCGGTAAACCAGTGTCTGACCCGCAGGGTCAGACACTGTCTGCGGCGCGGCTGGTGGCGTAGGCCTCAGCCGTCAGACCGTTGGGTGTCTGACCCTGCGGGTCAGACACCGATTTACCGGTTTTTGCTTAAGGTGCGTCAAGGACATCCCCTTCGCCACTCCATAAACTTCCTCCCACACTAACCCCGAGGAGGACTTACAAATGCATCATTCTTTCCAACTTGCTTCCGCCCTGGACGCCGCCAACGTCACCCGCGTGCTTGACCTGCTGCGTACCGTCCCCGGCATCCGCGGCGTGCACGCCCCAGCCGGCGCGGCCCACGTTGAAGTCGCCTTCGACGACTCCCTGACCAGCGTCCCCCAGCTCGGCAAACTGCTGGAAGAACACGGCTACCCGCCTGTGGCGCCGCAACAGCGCAGCCACACTTGCTGCGGCGGTTGCGGCGGCCATTGACCAAGACTTGACCTGGATCATGTGAGCTGCCCGAGTGGCGGCTGTATTCTGGCTAAAAACATACATTTGAAACACCACAAAAGGAGCTATCATGCACGCCACTAAGAAGTTATGGACGTGGCTCGCCATTATCTGCCTGCTATCGTTTACGGTACTGGGCTGGGTGGGCCGCGAAATTTACCTGAAAGCGCCTCCAATAGCGCAAGTCGTTGACGACACCGGTGCGGTGCTGTACACGCCTGACCAGGTCAAATACGGCCAGAGCGCCTGGCTGTCCGCTGGCGGCCAGCAACTGGGCACCGTCTGGGGCCATGGTTCCTACCTGGCGCCTGACTGGTCGGCCGATTGGCTGCACCGCGAAGCCGTCGCGCTGCAAGACCTGTTCGCACGCAAGAACTTCAACAAGGACTACGCCCAGCTCGAAGCCGGCGCCAAAGCCCACGTTGACGCCCTGGTGAAGACAGAGCTGCGCACCAACACCTACAACGCCGACACCAATGAAGTGAAGCTGTCGGCCATCCGTGCCGAAGCGGTGCGCACCGTGGCAAACCACTACGCTGGCCTGTTCGGCAACGCCGAGCAATACGACAAGCTGCGCGAACAGTACGCCATGGCGCCGAATTCGCTGCCTGAAGCTAGCGACCGCACTGCGCTGACCGGCTTCTTCTTCTGGTCGTCGTGGGCCGCCGCCGCCGACCGTCCAGGCGAAGTTGGCCTGAGCTACACCAGCAACTGGCCGCACGAACCGTTGATCGACAACACTCCGACCGCCGGCGCCGGCATCTGGTCGATTGCCTCGATCATCCTGATGATCGGCGCCATCGCCGGCATGCTGTTCTACCACGGTATGCACAAGGAGGAAGAAGATCCTGTGCCGCCGAAGAACGATCCGCTGTTCTCGCTGAAAGCCACGCCTTCGATGAAGGCCACCAAGAAGTACTTCCTGGTCGTGATCGGCCTGATCCTGGCGCAAGTCGGCATGGGCGTGATCACCGCGCACTTTGCGGTGGAAGGCTCGAGCTTCTTCGGTATTCCGCTGGCCAACGTGCTGCCGTTCACCGTCAGCCGCACCATCCACACCCAGTTCGCCGTGCTGTGGATCGCCACCGCCTGGCTGGCTACCGGCCTGTATATCGCTCCTGCGATTTCCGGCGCCGAGCCGAAATTCCAGAAGCTGGGCACCGATGTACTGTTCTACGCGCTGCTGTTCATCGTGGTCGGTTCGACCGCCACCGGCTGGCTGGGCACCCTGCAACACAAGGGCGTCGACTTCTCGTTCTGGCTGGGTAACCAGGGCCTCGAGTTCACCTCGATGGGCCGTGTGTGGCAGATCCTGCTGTTCGTCGGCCTGCTGTTCTGGGCCTTCCTGCTCGGTCGCGGCCTGTGGCCGGCTCTGAAGAAACCATCGGAAAGCCGCGGCATCATCGCCATGGTGTTCCTGGCTGCACTGTGTATCGGCGGCTTCTACGCTACGTCCCTGACCTGGGGCAAGGGCACGCACTACTCGATGATCGAGTACTGGCGCTGGTGGCTGGTCCACCTGTGGGTGGAAGGCTTCTTCGAAGTATTCGCAACCGCTGTTATCGCGCTGCTGTTCACCCGCCTGGGCCTGATCCGCGCTGCTTCGGCCAATAGCGCCATCATCCTGGAAACCATCGTGTTCCTGTTCGGCGGCATCCTGGGTACCTTGCACCACCTGTACTTCACCGGCACGCCTACTTCGGTGATCGCTATCGGCGCCATGTTCTCGGCCCTGGAAGTGGTTCCGCTGTCGCTGATCGGCATGGAAGCGTATCGCAACTACAAGCGCTCGAAATCGGCGCCCTGGATCGGCGCCTACAAATGGGCCATCCTGTGCTTCATCGCCGTCGGCTTCTGGAATACCGTGGGCGCCGGCCTGCTGGGCTTCTCGATCAACACCCCGATCGCGCTGTACTACATGCAAGGCCTGAACATGACCGCCGCCCACGGCCACGCTGCACTGTTCGGTGTGTACGGCATGCTGGGTATCGGCCTGATGCTGTTCTGCCTGCGCGGCCTGGTTGACCGCTTTGCATGGTCGGACAAGCTGCTGGCTTCGATGTTCTGGACCATGAACATCGGCCTGGCCATGATGGTGTTCATGTCGCTCGTCCCTGCCGGTATCTACCAGGCCGTGGCTGCGATCACCAAGGGCATGTGGTTTGCCCGTTCGCCGGAAGTCGTTCACTCGACCTTCATGGAAACCGCAGTATGGCTGCGCGTCCCTGGCGACATCGTGTTCGCGGTTGGCTGCCTGTTCCTCGCCCTGTTCGCCCTGCGCCTGATCGGCAAGGCGAAGAAGGAAGAGACCGTGGCAGAAGGCGTGGCGCTGGAGAACTAAGCAAATGCGCCTCACGGGCCACACCGACTACGCCTTGCGCCTGCTGATGTACCTGGGTCGGCAGCAGGGCAGGTTGGTGACCGTGCAGGAGATCGCCAAGGCACACGGCATCTCCGAACATCACCTGCGCAAGGTGGCTCACCGGCTCGGCCAGGCCGGGCTGGTGGCCACCTGGCGCGGACGGGCCGGTGGCCTGCGCCTGGCGCAGCCGCCGGCTTCGATTTCGGTGGGCGCCGTGGTGCGCCTGGCCGAAGCCGACTTTACGATCGTCGAATGTTTCAATGTCACGCGCAATACCTGCCAGTTGGCCGGCGCCTGCCGCCTGCAGGAGGGGTTGCACAGGGCGACCGAGGCTTACCTCGGTCATCTCGACCGCCAGACCCTGGCGGACCTTATCTGAAGGAACCATCATGAGTGCGCCTGAAATTTTGTTAGAGCTGTGCGGCATGGTGCCGCCTGAACCGATGGAGCGCGTACTGGAAGCGCTCGACCTGCTGCAGCCCGGCCAGCACATCCGCATGGTCATCGACCGCGAACCGGTCCCCCTTTACCGCATCCTCGAGAAGAACGGTTACCGCTACCGCACGACGATGCGCGACGACTATATCTACGAAATCCTGATTTCCCAGAACGACTGATGCAACGCAAGCTGGCTTTCGAGCATGCGCCCGGGCTGGCGCTGCCGCTGCGCTTCCTGCTGGCGGCGCCATGGTTCGGCGCCTTGGCTGGCCTGCTGCTGCTGTGGCAGGGCGCCGACGCAATGAGCACACGCTGGGCTCCGGCCACGCTGGCCGTGACCCATTTGCTGACGCTCGGTTTCCTTGGCATGGCCATGGCCGGTTCGCTGTTGCAGATGGTGCCGGTGGTTGCCGGCGTCGAGCTGCACTGGGCGCGCCGGCTTGGTCCCGTGATCTGGGGCGCCCTGGCCGGCGGCGCGCTGCTGCTGGCGGCAGGATTCCTGCATGGGTTGCCGTGGTGCCTGCGCGCGGCTGGTATCCTGCTCGCGGGCGCCTTCATTCTTCTTATTGCCGTCCTGGCGAGGGCGCTGTCGCAGCGCTCGGCGCCGAACGCATTGCCGGTCGTGGCGGGCATGCGCCAGGCCGTGGTGGCACTGGCCTGCGCCGTGACGATTGGCGTGGCGCTGGCGGCCTTCCTGGTGGGCGCGGTGCGCCTGCGCGTGATGGAATGGACCAATGTGCATGCTGCCTGGGCCCTGGTGGGCTGGGTCGGTGTGCTGGTCGTATCCGTGGTGTTCCAGGTGGTGCCGATGTTCCAGTCCACCCAGCTGTTTCCGCGCCAGCTTGCCTTCACGCTGCCGCCGCTATGCCTTGGCGGCTTGGCGCTGTGGACCGCCGGCTACCTTCTCAACGCGCCATGGCAATGGATCGGGGCGGGGCTGGTGAGCGTCTGCCTGGGGCTGTTCGCGGTGTACACCCTGGGGCTGCTGTTTCGCCGCGAGCGCGCGGCCGACGTATCGACCTGGTATTGGTGGCTCTCGCTTGGCTCGCTGCTGGCCAGCGTCGCCGTCTTCCTTTGCCCGCGCGGCGTGGACAAGGCGCTGGTGCTTGGCGTGCTGTTTATCGGTGGCTTTGCCATGTCGGCAGTGAACGGCATGCTGTACAAGATCGTGCCGTTCCTGTTGTGGTACCACGGGCAGCATGCAGGCTGCGATGTGCCGGGCGTGCGCCAGTTGATGCCGGAGAGCGAACCGCGCGTGCAGTTTGCCTGGCATGCCGCCAGCGTGGTGATGCTGCTTGCTGCTGCCATCGCACCTGGCTGGCTTGCCCAGGCGGCAGGTGCGGTACTGGCAGTTTCCTGCATGCGCCTGGGTTTCGACCTGGCGCTGGCTGCGATCAGCCTTCGTAAGCTCGCAAACGAGCAGAATCAAGAATCTTGATCTGGCGGCCGTTCACGGCAATCATGCCCTGGTCGGCCAGCTCGTGCAGCACGCGCGAGAAGTATTCCGGGGTCAGGTTCAGGCGCGAGGCCAGCAGCTTCTTGCTGACGGCCAGCGTAATCTCCGAACCGTCGGTCGCATCGTCATCCTTCAACAGATAGCCAATGATCCGCTGGCTGCCGGAGCGCAGCGAATAGGCTTCCACATCTGAAATCAGGCCGTGCAGGCGGCGGCTCATGCCGGCCAGCATGCGGCGTGCAAACTGCGGGTTGCGCGCCAGTTCGGCAAATACGGTGTGCTTGGAAATGTGCAGCAGCATGCAGTCGCTGACTGCGTGGGCGGTGACGATGTAAGGCTTTTCCATGAACATCAGCGCTTCGCCGAAGCTGTGGCCCGGGCCGATGATCTCGACGATTTTTTCGTTGCCCTGGGCGGACAGGAAGCTGAGCTTCACCTGGCCGAAGATGACCATGTGGAAGCCGACGCATGGATCGCCGCGCTGGAAGACGGCGCTGCCGCGCGGGATGTGGTGTTCGGTAGTGCCGGCAGCCACCAGCGTCAGCTCCTCCGGCGACAGGTCTGCGAACAGGGGCAGTCGCTTGAGGAACTCGCGGGGGTCGATTTTGGGGCTAGGCATCTGGTTCTCCTGAAATGGCAAAAGGACCCGCTGGGCGGGTCCTGTCCTGGTTAAGGTAATGTCGGTGTTAATCCTGTGGATCAGTGGCCCGAATCACCGTCAGGCTTGCTGGTGGTCCGGAAGATTTCCGGATTCTCCTTGCCGGTCACGTAGAGGAAGCCGACCAGGCCTTTCTCCATCCGCGACAGCGCGTGGTCGACCAGGATGAAGCGTCCCGGCACCTCGGTCTTGAACTCGACCATCGTTGCACCGCCTGGCGCCACGGTGGTGGTCTGCACGTTCTGCAGAGGAGGCGAGGTCAGGTCGCCCATGCTGTAGACGCGGTCGAACACTTCGCCGATCACGTGGAAGCTGGAGGTTGCGTTAGGACCGCCGACGCCGAAGAAGATACGGACGGTTTCGCCAACCTTGGCTTCCATGCGGTGGGTCTTGGTCAGCGCGTCATGGGTGCCGTTGAACATCAGGTGTTCCGGCTGTTCGGCCAGCAGTTTGTCCAGCGAGAACTCGGCTTCGCCTGGGGTGCCGTGCTTCTGCGCGGTGTACAGCTCGCCCTGCATCACGTAGAACTCGCGGTCCACTTTCGGCAGGCCGCCTTCAGGTTCGACCAGGATCATGCCGTACATGCCGTTGGAGATGTGCTGGGCCACCATCGGGGTAGCGCAGTGGTACACGTACAGGCCTGGATTGATGGCCTTGAAGGTAAAGCTCTTGGTGCTGCCGGGAGCTGCCTGGGTCACGGCCGCACCGCCGCCAGGGCCGGTCACGGCGTGGAAGTCAACCGAGTGGATCATGTGGCTGTCCTTGGCGTTGGACATGTCCACGTTCACGGTATCGCCCACGCGAACGCGGATGAACGGGCCTGGAACCTTGCTGTTGAAGGTCCAGTATTTGTAGGTGGTGCCGTCCATCATCTGGCCGAGCACCTCGGTGGTATCCAGCTTCACGTTGACGGTTTGCGGGCCGCGTTTGCCGACCGGCGTGCCTACTTCCAGTGGGCTGCGCGAAACATCGGCGCCTTTTGGCGCGGCTTTGAGTTCGCCTTCGCCCACGATAATCTTGCCGATCATGCCTGCCGCCACGTGGCCGGGCAGGGAGCAGATGTAGGTGAATTCGCCTTTCTTGTCAGCCTTGAACACGACGGCGGTCGATGCGCCTTTGTCTTTCAGCTGGTTCGATTTGACTTTGAAGTCGGGCACCGAAATGTCGTGGGTTGCGCCATCGCCGTTGACCAGGTTGATCTGCACCACAGCACCTTCCGGCACGCGCAAGGTCGGGTTAACCTTGCCCTTGGACTCGCCGGCGTCGCTGATGAAGACCAGCTTACCGTCTGCGATATCGGTATGCAGGGTAAAGGTCACGTCAGGACGATACTGGACGGCTGTGCTGCCGCCGTGCTGGCCATGTTGTGCATAAGCTGGCGCTAGTGTAGCGGCGCCGATCACCAGTGCTGCAATGGCTTTGGACATCAAGGTCGGTTTCATTTTCTTCTCACAGGTTTGTCCGGCACGGGATTGCGCCGTTTGACAACTAAATCTTATGTTTTACATGCATGTTATTGAATTGACGCAGGTCAAAAATTTGGAAAGAACTGCGTATTCTCAATGCAAGTCAGATATTTTTGATCTAGGTCAAGCGAGGAGAAGACCCGGCGCAACGCGCTAGGGGACCAACTGCGGCAAGCGTGCCAAAAAGTTATCGCGTTCGTCCATGCCGCTGGCGCTGCCGGCTTGGGCGAAGACGATGCGCTTGCCATCGCGTTCAATCCAGCCGACGTACCAGCCAACGTCTTTGCCACTGCCGGTCTTGCCGAAGACCTGCCAGCCCCCGGCAGGTTCAGGGCGCCGTACCAGAGCGGCGGACATGGCATAGGCTTGCGGCTTGACGCCGAGTTCACGATTCAGCACGCGGCGCAGGAAGCCGATTTGTTCGTCCGGGGAGATGCGCAACGAAGAGCCTAGCCACGATTCGGACAGACCGTTGTTCTTGCCCGGATCGCCGCTGACATCTGCATTGCCGTAGCCAAATTGCTTGACGTAGCTGGCGAAGCGCTCTTCGCCCAGTTGCAGCGTAAGCTGCTGGGAGTACCAGACGACGGATTCCTTCATCCACGAGCTGGGATCATGTGCTTGCCGCCACACGGTACGCCAGTCCACGTAGCCTTGCTTGAAGGGGAGAACGGGCGAATGCTCGTCCCGCAGCACGCCCGAGTCATAGCCCATCAGCGCTATGGGTAGCTTGAAGGTCGACATCGGCGGCAGGCGCTTATCGCACACGCCCTCGTGCACCAGCCACTTGCCGGTGGCCGCATCGGCCATCGCCAGGCAGTGTTCTGCAGAAAGCGCGAGCAAAGGGAGGCCCAGCCCTGCAAGCAGGGCGAAGATTTTGCGTTTCATTTTGTAGTCCTTAGAGTGCTTTGAGTTGTGCCGGCAGCTGGTTCAGGAAGGCTTCCTTGAGCCGCGGTCCGGCAGCGCCTTCCTCAACTTTCTCGTCTTGCAGGAGGCGGGCGAACACGATGGTGCGTTCGCCATTGGTGGCCCAGCCTACGAACCAGCCGTAGGAGCGCGAGTAATCGTCCTTGCCGTCCGGGCCGAGAGGGGCGCCAGTGCCGGTCTTGCCAAAGACTTGCCAGCCGCCCGGCAGGTCCTTCACCTTCAACAGGCCGGCTGTCTGCTCATAGGCGAGCGGCGAGAGGCCCAGCTCGCGCCGCACCAGACGACGCAGGAAAGTGGTCTGCTCGTCGGCCGAAATCTGCAGCGAGGAGCCGATCCATGACCAGGTCAGGCCGTTGTCCTTGCCCGCATCGCCGCTGGTATCGCCGTTACCATAGCCAAAGGCCTGTACGTAGCGGTTGAATCGCTCTCGGCCGAGATGTGTCGTGACTTGCTGTGCATACCAGGAAGCCGAGACGCGAATCCATTCTTGCGGATCGAGATCGCGCCGCCATTCGGGCCGGCCGGCATGGTAGCTGGCGAGGTAAGGCAGGGTCGGCGCGTGCTGGTCGCGCAGGAAGCCGCTGTCATAGCCCATCAGGCTGACGGCGATATTGAAGGTTGAAACAGGCGTGATGCGCGTCGAGCAATCGCCCTTGCGCAGCAGCGCCTTCCCGGTGGCGGCATCGACAAAGCTGGTGCAATCGAGGGCTGCCATCGACTGCGCGGAAGGCGAGACGCTCCAGGCCAGCGCCGGCTGCAAGGCGAAATTGCCGGCCCCGATGGCAAGCAGTAGCGTGACGGTCGCAGCTCGGGCCCACATGGCACGGCGCGCGTTGCCTGGCGTGCGGATCAGCGATACGCGCTCGGTCAGCGTGTTGGCATCGATACTGCCGAATGCCAGGGCGCCGTGTGTAGGCACGTGCTGCAGTTTGAGCTGGGCTACGAGGGCGGCGGCATACGCCTTGCGCTGTGACGCTGGGCGACCGCGCAACACGTCACGGTCGCAGCCCAGCTCCTGGGCCCAAGTGAGGTTTGCGCGCAGAAGCCGCATGAAAGGGTTAAACCACAACAGCGTCTGCAGCAAGACACCGGCAGCCATCCACTGCAGGTCATGCCGCCGCAAGTGGGTCATCTCGTGTTCGACGATCAGCTCGCGCTGTAGCTGGTCGAAGCCACCGAGATGGCGCGGCAGCAGCAAGCGAGGGCGCAACAGCCCAAGCAGCATTGGCGAAATCGGAGCGTCGATCTCAATGATGTCGGCATGTTCTGGCGCTTCCCCGGCGGCGCGCCTGGTGCCGCTGTCGGCAAGGCGTTCCAGCCAGCGCTGCGCACGGCGTAGATTGATGACCGCCCGCGCCAGCCCAATCAAGTAAATGGCCAGCCAGAACTGCGCGCCATGCAAAAGCCAGCCGCGCGCGTGAGTCGTGCCGCCTTCATTCTGTTCCGGCGCCGCTGCCGCATCGGTTGGCCGTGGCGCTTTGGGTGGCGTGATGTAATGCGTCACGGTTTCCGTTGCTATTTCGAGCGGTGGAATCAAGCGCACGCGCTCACTATGCGGCAGCAATAGCAGGGCGAAGGTCGCCAGCACGGTGAGTTGACCGAGCAGCCACAAGGACCGCTGCGCCGCCAGCGCCGGCAGGAAGCGCCGAAGCAGGGCGCTCAGCGCCCACACGCTGAAGCCTGCCGCAAGGCAGCCCAGGCTCGCGAGCAGGAAGCGCATCAACAGTAGGTCGAAGTCGCTCACTTTGCTTCATCCTCATCGGGCCAGTCGGACAGCATCTGCTCAAGCTGTGCCAGTTCGCTGGCATCAACGAGCTTACTGCCCGAGAACATGTTGACTGGCAGCGGTGACTCCAGTTCCATGATGCGGGTGCCGAAATCATGGGCATAAGCGGCCAGGGTTTCCACCTTGTCGAGCAAGGCTTCGTAGACCTGCACGCCGTGGCGGACGTGCTGCGCAACCATCTGTTTCTCCATCATCCGTTCCACCGTCTTACGCGTGGATGAGAACGACCAGCCCAGATCTTCTTCCACAGCCTCGTGGATTTCGCGCGCACTCAAAGGCGTTTGACGCCAGAGTGCTTTGAGTACGCATAATTCGGGGGTAGAAGGGATAAGCATGACAAAACGAGTCTGTGACGATTGATGTTAGTATGTGACATATGTCGCAAACATGTCAAGCATCTGGCAAAGTAACTGCATTGCAAAAAAACCATTGAAAATTGGCAACAGATAGCCCTTCAGTGCTACCATCGATTGCACGCGCAAGTTTGCTGCTCTTGTTCTACGCGAGCTGTGCAACGATATTCAGTCGATGGCGAAGTAAGTAAACATGATTAACAAAGACCTGATGTACGCGCTGCAGACCCGCAGCAAACAAATGATCCGGGTGTTGGACGATTTCGTGCAGGAATTGAAAAGCTACTCTCCTGAAGAGGGTTGGTCGGTGGTTGCCGAAACCATCAAGCTGGTAAAGGAGATTTCGCCGACCGAAGGCAAATACGGTCATTTGGTCAAAGCCGTCAATCGGGCATGGTTGGCGTTTGGCGAGACTTCCCCGGTTGCCGCTAATCGTCTGTACGACGACATCATCGGAAGACTGGAGGGCATCGATTGGACGAAGGCAGGTGATGCGCAAGTCGGGTACCAACTGGTCTTTTCATTCCACAAGAACCATCTCCGCTTTCCAGGGACGAATAACTGTTTGCATATCGCGCTATGGCAGCACTCGCCCAGGATCCTGGCTTTGATCAGGAAGATCGCTGCATATTCGACAGAAAAACTCTTCACCTCGCCAGTAAAGCCAGGCACCGGCACCGGTGCCGACGCGATTGAAATGCTGCTCGAGATTTACTTCTACCATGGCGGCCTTGGGCAAAGCGAAGAACTGCGGGCGGAAGCGGCCGAATTGATCTTGCCACTCGTTCGGGCGAATCCTGATATCGGCAACAACATTACGCTTTCCCTACTGGAGCATTGCGCCGAGCGTGCAACGATCCTGAGCCAGTTGATTAACCACTATCTATTCGCTGGCGTGCATGAGAAGCACGAGGGCATGTTCTTCGACATCATGCTGGCCCTGCTGGATAACGACGGCGGCAGTTTCATCTATGATGACCTGGACAAGATTGCGGCACAGCTTGAAGTAAGTTCGAGACAGTGGAATGCCAGCCAGTTCGACATATTTGCCGACCATGCCTTCTTCTATCGTTTGGATTCCGATGAGGACAGGCGCCTCCTGTTGACCAAATCGAAGAAAGCAAAGCGGCTGGCCAAGATGATCGTGGATAGCGGGCATTCTGGAGAGTACATCGACGAATTGAGGTCCTTGTATCAGTTAATTGGATTGCCTGAATCGGGTAAGGCTCCGGCCAATGCAGCAAGTCAGTTATTTAGTGACCTGAACTTCAAGCTGCTCGTCATCCAGGAGCTGATGTACGTGCAGGGTAAGCTCCTGCCGAAGTTTGAGGTCGAGGAATTCGTCCGCCGGTACACGGATCGTGAGATCCAGGTTAAGAAGGAAGGCTACGAAGTCATTCCCGAAGTGCTTGCCCACTTTAAGGAGTTACCGATTCCTCCATCGCTTTTGGCGCAAGTAGAGAAGCTTGACTTCGATGGCGGCAATGAGATCTATCGTCAAGTCTTCCCATACTGGGATGGGGAGTGCGACACGTTTGACGTGATATCTCCAGAGGACGTCAAGCTTGTTCCGAACTTGAAGCGCATGTCGTCCATGCCTACCGTGTTTGTCGCGCGACATGATGCAGAGTTGAACAAGAAATCGATCGAAGTGAGTTAATGGGAATAATGGAGCTCTGCCATACGTCCTTGGTGTCTATGTTTTCTTTGGATGCAATTCGAAAATCAACGGACCCACACTGCCTATATTCGGATGTGTCGAACATCGTAGCGGGATAGCTGGGGAGCGGCGATGCACCTTGCCGGCCCCTGTTACACCTGTACACCTCGGACGTACGGTTGCAGAACCGGATCGACACGAAAACTCCGCGCACCATCCAGTTAGGGCTGCTGGTCGAGGTACTGACGTTCCTGAAGTACGTGCGCGCGTTCCGGGCGGACTTTATCCCGGGACTCGAGGCATTGAACAAGGAACTCAATTCGTCTCTAATGCATCTTGGCGTTGAGGGATATATCCAAATGGCCGATTTGGCCGTGCGCAGCGAGCGATTAATCGGAGAGAGCAATGATTTCCAATGCGCGTTGACGCCGGAAGCGTTGACCTATACGTGCAGGAGATATGCGGCATACCAACGGCAACCCTCACCAGCAACGGCGATCCGGGCGGACAAGGCATCCTGGGAATCATGAGCAGAGCAGACAAATTGGTGCACTGGGTCTACCGCGATAGCGGAGGGAATGTGTATAACTGGGGGAAGGTGATGTCTCCCCTCGAATGGCCTATCGATGGCAATTATGGATTGCGTGCGGAAGGGCTCGACCATGTTGGCTGCCACGTCTCGCTGTCCTGAGCGGGCGGTACATGGCGGCATTGACTTCTACCTTGATGCGGATAGGTGCAGCTTGGCTGTGCGCTTTTTGGCGGATTGCCAGACCTGACCCCGACTTTCGAATTTATAGGTAGGGGGTGATGTGGCTTAGGGCGCGGTCGGCGTAGCTGTCTTTTTCGCCGATGGGGGCGACATAGTGCAGGGCTGCGCGGGCTGACTCTGGGCCGTCAAGGCGTGCCAAAACCCAGGCTGCGAGATATTGGGAGGCGAGGCAGCCGCCGGCCGTGGCGATGTTGCCGCTGGCGTGGAAGGCTTGTGGCAGTACCTGCACACCTGCTTCGGACAGCCACGGGGCGGTTGTCGAGTCGGTGCAGGCGGGGAGGCCGGTCAGCAGGCCAAGGCGGGCCAGCAGCAGGGCGCCGGAGCATTGCGCGCCAATTAATTGGCGGCTTGGATCGAGTTGGAGCAGCGCCATCATCGCGGGATCGGCGGCGATGTCGCGGGTACGGATGCCGCTGCCAACCAGTACCGCGTCAGCCTGGCATGCGTCGGCCAGGCTGCACTGGCCGTGCAGCGTGACGCCATTCATTGAGGTCACCTGTTCGCTTGGCGTTGCCAGCGATACTTTCCAGCCCGGTTTCTTGTGCCGGTTCAGGATGCCAAGCGCCACCAGCGAGTCGATTTCGTTGAAGCCGTCGAAGGTGAGGATGGCGACGTGCATGGCGTCAGAGTATGGTGCCGTCGAGAGCGTGGCGGACGATGATGCCGTCGGTGGCGATGGAGATCCAGCCGCCGCGCGGGGGCGTGGATTCTGGCTCCCAGTCCGGCAGCACGTAGCGCCGGGTGCCGGCGACTTCGTGCAGGGCGGGGCGGTGGGTGTGGCCGTGGATCATGATCGCGGTGCCGGTTTGGGCGAACACGTCGGCAATCGCTTCGGGCGTCACATCCATGATTTCGTAGGATTTCTCGGCGTGGCCTTGCTTGCTCTGCTCGCGCAGGCCGGCAATGATCTGCTTGCGCTGGGCCAAAGGCATGGACAGGAACTGCCGCTGCCATTCCGGCTGGCGCACTTGCGCGCGGAAGGCCATGTATTTCACATCTTGCGTGCACTGGGCGTCGCCATGTACCAGCACGATGCGCTGGCCGTAGGCGTCGATGACCCAGGTTTCGGGCAGCAGGGTCAGGCCCGCTGCGGCGGCGAAGGCTTCGCCGACCAGGAAGTCGCGGTTGCCCGCGATCCAGAATAGCTGCACGCCCGCGTCGCTTACGCGGCGCAGGGCGGACACGATCTGCTGGTGGAACGGATCGGGCAGGTCGTCATCGCCTGCCCAATATTCAAAAATATCGCCCAGCAGGTAGAGCTGCTTTGCACCCAGCGCATGTTCGTCGAGGAAGCGCAGGAACGCTTCCGTCAGCACCGGCCGCGCCGGCTGCAAATGCAGGTCTGATACGAGGAGAATCAAATTACGCCGCTTCGATCTTTTCGATGATGATGTCTTCCGCTGGAACGTCGGAGAACATGCCGGAACGGGTGGTTTTCACGCCCTTGATCGCGTCCACGACTTCGGTGCCCTGGGTGACTTTGCCGAATACGGCGTAGCCCCAGCCGTCCTGGCCTGGGTAATCCAGGAAGCCGTTGTTCTTCACGTTGATGAAGAACTGTGCGGAGGCGGAGTGCGGTGCCGAGGTGCGTGCCATGGCCAGGGTGTATGGCTCGTTCTTCAGGCCGTTCTTGGCTTCGTTTTCCACGGTCTGGTCGGTTGGCTTTTGCTTCATGCCTGGCTCGAAACCGCCGCCCTGGATCATGAAGCCATCGATTACGCGGTGGAAGATGGTGTTGTTGTAGTGGCCAGCGTTCACGTAGTGCAGGAAGTTCTCAACGGTCTTCGGTGCCTTCTCTGCGTCCAGCTCGGCAACGATGGTGCCTTTGTTGGTGGTGATGGTGATGGTGGTCATCTTGTTGTCCTTTTGTGTTACTGAAAAAGAGTTATTTTACAGGCTCTGGCTGCGGAACAGGAGTGGGTTCCTGAACCGGTGCAGGTTCCTGGGCTGGTGCAGGCTCGGCAACTGGCGGCGGTGCCGGTGGGGCTGGCGGTACGATGCGGTTTTTGAGGACGGTGGCCGATTTGATCACGATCGGGTTGACCGGGATGTTCTGGAAGCCTGGCTTGTCGTCCACCAGCACGCCCTTGATCTTGTCGACGGTCTCTTTGCCCTGGATGACTTTACCGAAGACGGCATAGCCGTGGCCTTTCATGTTCGGGTAATCCAGGCCGATGTTGTCCACTACGTTGATGAACCATTGCGCATTGGCGGAGTTCGGCGAGTCGTGGCGCGCCATCGAGATGGTGTAGGCCAGGTTGGACAGGCCGTTCTTTTCTTCGCTCTTGATGTCGGGGCGCAGCGGTTGCTTGGTCTTCAGGTCGGCCGTGTAGCCGCCGCCCTGGATCATGAAGCCGTCGATCACGCGGTGGAAAATCGTATCCTTGTAAAAGCCGCTCTTGACGTAGGCGAGGAAGTTGGCGGTCGTAATCGGGGCCTTTTCCTGGTCCAGTTCAACGATGATTTCGCCAACATTGGTCTTGATCGATACTTGAGGGTTGTCGGCAGCTGCCGCGGCGCTGCCAATCAGCAGGCCGGCCAGCAGGGCAATCCATTTCTTCTGCATTCTTGTTTCCTTTATAAGAATTGCGACTCGCGTGCGCGAATTTTTCAGTGCTATACTTCGCCAGACGTTCCATTCTAACAAAGTAGAACTATAACAAAGGGACCAAACATCCCCCTGGTACACACCGAGCACCGGTGCGACGCCCCAGGCGCTTCGCACCAGTGACCCGTTTACTTCTAGTCCGATGAGCAATTTAAAGATCTTCAACACGCTGGCACGCGAAAAGCAGTCGTTCAAACCCATTGAGGCGGGCAAGGTCCGGATGTATGTCTGTGGCATGACCGTTTACGACTACTGCCACGTGGGCCACGGCCGCATGCTGATGGCGTTCGACGTCATTTACCGCTGGTTGAAGGCATCGGGCTATGACGTGCGCTATGCGCGCAATATCACCGACATCGATGACAAGATCATCAAGCGTGCGGTCGAGAATAACGAGACGATTGGCCAACTGACTGGCCGCTTCATCAAGTACATGGATGAAGATTGCGAAGCCCTGGGCATCCTGAATCCGACCGACGTGCCGAAGGCGACCGAATACGTGCCGCAGATGCTGGGCATTATCGAGAAGCTGGAAGCCAAGGACCTGGCCTACAAGGCTGCCGATGGCGACGTTAACTACGCTGTGCGCCAGTTCGAAGGCTACGGCAAGCTGTCGGGCAAGTCGCTGGACGACCTGCGCGCGGGTGAACGCGTGGACGTCAACACCGGCAAGCGCGATCCGCTGGATTTCGTGCTGTGGAAGGCCGCCAAGGAATCCGAGCCGGAAGAGGTGAAGTGGGATTCCAAGTGGGGCAAGGGCCGTCCGGGCTGGCACATCGAGTGCTCGGCCATGTCGTGCTCCCTGCTGGGCGAGACTTTCGACATCCATGGCGGCGGCGCTGACTTGCAGTTCCCGCACCACGAAAACGAAATCGCGCAGTCGGAAGGCGCTTCCGGCAAGACGCTGGCCAACTATTGGGTCCATAACGGCTTCGTGCGCGTGGATGGCGAGAAGATGTCCAAATCGCTGGGCAATTTCTTCACCATCCGCGAAGTGCTGAAGCAGTTCGATGCGGAAGTTGTGCGCTTCTTCATCCTGCGAGCCCACTACCGCAGCCCGCTGAACTATTCGGACGTGCACCTGGAAGACGCGCGCGGCGCGCTGACCCGGCTGTACACTGCGCTGGACGGCGTGGAGGGCGACGGCCAGCCGCTGGACTGGAACGAAGACAACGCCAAGCGCTTCGCCGAGGCGATGGACGACGACTTCAACACCCCGATCGCGGTGTCGGTGCTGTTCGACCTGGCTTCGGAAGTGAACAAGACCAAGTCGCCGGCCGCGGTGCGCCAGCTGAAAGGCCTGGCCGCGGTACTGGGCCTGCTGGAACGCAGTCCTGAGGAATACCGCAAGGCCGCACCGAAAGGCGCGGAAGGCGAGGGCATGGACGAAGCGGCCATCGAAGCTGCCATCGCGACCCGTGCCACAGCGAAGAAGTCGCGCGACTTCGCCACCGCCGACAAGGTGCGTGCCGACCTGCTGGCGGCCGGCATCGTCCTCGAAGACAAGCCTGACGGCACCACGAACTGGCGCCGCGCGTAATGGTTCTATCCAGGGATAACGGGGATCAGGCCCCGGTGCCGCCGTATTGGGAGGAAGCCAAGGCAGAGCTCATGAAGCGAGATCGCATCATGAACCGCCTGATTCCGCAATTCGGCGATTTGCACCTGGTCGGCCATGACGACCCGTTCATCACCCTGGCGCGCGCCATCGTCAACCAGCAGGTCACGACCCAGGTCGCCAATGCGGCGTGGGCCAAGCTGCTGGAAATCTGTCCCAAATTCACCCCGGCGGCCGTGCAAAAGGCCGGCGCCGCTGCGCTGGCAGGCTGCGGCCTCTCAAAGCGCAAGGCCGAGTACATCCTGGACCTGGCCGACCATTTCAAGAACAAGAAGGTCCATGCCGCCCAATGGGCGCAGATGGATGACGAAGCGGTGATCGCTGAGCTGGTTCAAATTCGCGGCATTACGCGCTGGACAGCGGAGATGTTTTTGATATTTAATTTGCTCCGACCCAACGTGCTGCCGCTTGATGACAGCCGGCTGATCAGTGGGATCAGCCAGAATTATTTTTCCGGGGAGCCCGTGTCGCGTAGCGATGCGCGCGAGGTTTCGGCCAACTGGGAACCCTTCCGGACGGTCGCTACCTGGTATTTATGGCGTAGCCTTGATCCGGTTCCGGTAAAATAGCGCAAATTCTCACCGGCAACCGCCAAAAGCAGTGTTGTCGGAGAAGCAAAAAACCTTGGAGGTACAATGATTAAAACGACTTTCCTCAATTTTGAGCAACCGATCGCGGAACTGGATTCCAAGATTGAAGAGCTGCGTTTCGTACAAGACGATTCGGCCGTCGACATTTCCGAAGAAATCGACCGCCTGGCCAAGAAGAGCCAACAGCTGACCAAAGACATTTACGCCAAGTTGACTCCTTGGCAAGTTTCCCAGATTGCCCGCCACCCACAACGTCCATACACCATGGACTATGTGAACGAAATCTTCACCGACTTCCACGAACTGCACGGCGACCGCACGTATGCGGACGACCAGTCCATCGTGGGCGGCTTCGCCCGTTTCAACGGCCAGCCATGCATGGTGATCGGCCACCAGAAGGGCCGCGATACCAAAGAACGCGCCATGCGCAACTTCGGCATGCCGAAACCGGAAGGCTACCGCAAGGCCATGCGCCTGATGAAGCTGGCCGAGAAGTTCAACCTGCCTATTTTCACCTTCGTTGACACCCCTGGCGCATTCCCTGGTATTGACGCGGAAGAACGCGGCCAGTCGGAAGCGATCGGCCATAACCTGTATGTGATGGCGGAACTGAAAGTGCCGCTGATCGCCACCATCATCGGCGAAGGCGGTTCCGGCGGCGCGCTGGCGATTGCCGTTGGCGATTCCGTGCTGATGCTGCAGTACGCGACTTACTCGGTGATTTCGCCTGAGGGTTGCGCTTCGATCCTGTGGAAGACTTCCGAGCGCGCATCCGATGCGGCTGAAGCGCTGGGCTTGACCGCGCACCGCCTGAAGGCCATGGGCCTGGTCGACAAGATCATCAACGAGCCATTGGGTGGCGCTCACCGCGATCCGAAGGAAATGGCCAAGCTGCTGAAGCGCGCGCTGGCGGATTCGCTGCGCCAGTTCCAGGGCGTGAAGACCAAGGACCTGCTGGCTGCTCGTCACGAAAAGCTGATGAGCTACGGCAAGTTCAAGGAAACTACTGCTTCCGAATAAAACCTGTAAAGCGGTGTCTGACCCGCAGGGTCAGACACCGGACACGCGGCCGCCGCGTCTTAGGTGCCTGACCCTGCGGGTCAGGCACCGGTTTACCGGTTTTGAATTATGCGCGCCCAACAAATCCTCCTGCAATCCCTCGCCGAACTCCCGCAAGGCCCTACAGCCATCGCCTACAGCGGAGGCCTGGACAGCAGCGCCTTGCTGCACCTTGCCGCAGCGAGCGGCCGCAAACTGTACGCCTTCCACATCCACCACGGCCTGAGTCCCAACGCCGATGCCTGGGAAGCCCATGCCCGCGCCGAATGCGAACGCCTGAACATCGCCTTCGCCAGCCGCCGCGTCACCCTCGACGACCGCAGCGAAGCCTCCGCCCGCAAGGCCCGTTACGCAGCCTTGGGAGCACTCTGCACTGAGCACAGCGTGCACCTGCTCCTGACCGCCCACCACCTGGACGACCAGGCAGAAACCATCCTGCTGCAACTGCTGCGCGGCGCCGGTCCGGCCGGCATGTCCGGCATGGATGCCTTCAATCGCGCCCCAACGTTGCTCGGCACCCCTGACGTGCTACTGGCCCGCCCGCTGCTGCAAGCCAGCCGTGCCGAACTCGAAGACTACGTACGCGAAAACGCCATTGCCTACATCGAAGACGAGTCCAACGCCGACACGCGCTACGCCCGCAACGCCTTGCGCCATGAAGTCATGCCGCGCCTGGCCGAAGCCTTCCCCGGGTACCAGGAGCGCTTCGCCCGCAGCGCGCGCCACGCGCAATCCGCGCAGCGCCTGCTGACCGAGCAGGCCGCCGAAGACCTGCGCGCCTGCCTGGCCGGCGAGGACAGCCTCGACATGGCCAAGGTCCGTACGCTCAGCGCCGACCGCACCTCCAACCTGCTGCGCCATTGGTTCGCCGAGCGCGGCATCCGCCTGCCATCGGCCAGCTGGCTGGCCGAAATGCAGGAGCAGGCCCTGACCGCGCGCGACGACGCCAACCTCAAGGTTACCCATCCCGACTGCGAAGTGCGGCGCCACCGCGACCGCCTCTACCTCGTGCCGCGCAAACCCGAGGCCGACGCCGGGCAGCGCGCAAGCTTCCGCTGGAACGGAGAGGGCAGCATCGACTTCCCGGCCTTTGGCGGCACGCTGCATGTTGAGCTGGCGCCGGTCGGCCTCGACCCCGACTGGCTGCGCCAGCAAATGCTGACGATCGAACTGCGCAAGGGCGGCGAAAAGCTCAAGCCCGCCCGCAACCGCCCCACGCGCACACTCAAGCAGCACTACCAGACCTTGGGCATCCCAGCCTGGGAGCGCGAGCGCCTGCCCATGGTATCGATTCCCGGCGATATCCTGTATGCCGCCGGTATCGGCATGGATTGCCGCAAACTGAGCTCGGGCGCCGGGCATCGTTTGGTGTTTCGCTGGGAAACCAAATAATTTTTGCCGACACCTGTCTAGACATATGAACTTATGCCAATTAGGTATGAGTGTATGAGCTTTTTGACTTGAGATTTTGCAACGCAGCATGTAGAGTAAAGGGCTCCCTTTATCACATCAATGCGGAAAAATCAGCATGGCTTTAATCGTTCACAAGTACGGCGGCACGTCGATGGGCTCGACGGAACGCATCAAGAACGTCGCGCGTCGCGTCGCCAAATGGCACGACGCGGGACACCAGGTGGTCGTAGTGCCGTCGGCAATGTCCGGCGAAACCAACCGCCTGATTGCCCTGGCCAAGGAAATCCAGAACCCGCCCGACCCACGTGAACTGGACATGATTGCCTCCACCGGCGAACAAGTGTCCGTGGGCCTGCTGTCGATGGCGCTGCAAGCGATCGGCAAGGACGCCATTTCCTACACCGGCTGGCAAGTAGCGATTAAAACCGACTCCGCCTTCACCAAAGCCCGCATCCAGTCGATCGAAGACGGCCGCGTGCGCGAAGACCTGGACAAGGGCCGCATTGTGATCATTACCGGCTTCCAGGGCGTGGACGAGAACGACAACATCGCCACCCTGGGCCGCGGCGGTTCCGATACTTCGGCCGTGGCGATTGCCGCCGCGCTGAAGGCTGACGAATGCCTGATCTACACCGACGTCGACGGCGTCTACACCACCGATCCGCGCGTGGTGTCCGAAGCGCGCCGCCTGAAGGCGATCACGTTTGAAGAGATGCTGGAACTGGCTTCGCTGGGCTCCAAAGTCCTGCAAACCCGCTCGGTGGAATTCGCCGGCAACTACCGCGTACCGACCCGCGTGCTGTCCTCGCTGACCGATCCGCTGATGGATCTGGCAGAAGAAGCCAACTCGGGCACCCTGATTTCGTTTGAGGAAGACCAAAACATGGAACAAGCAGTCATCTCCGGCATCGCCTTCAACCGCGACGAAGCCAAAATCACCGTCCTGGGCGTGCCAGACCGTCCAGGCATCGCTTACCACATCCTGGGCCCGGTGGCCGAAGCCAATGTCGAAGTCGACATGATCATCCAGAACCAGGCAGTGGACGGCAAGACCGACTTCACCTTCACCGTGTCGCGCAACGACTACCAGAAGGCGATGGACGTGCTGCACAACGAAAAGGGCGAGATCGGCCACCACACCCTGGTGGGCGACGCCAAAGTGTCCAAGATCTCCGTGGTCGGCGTGGGCATGCGTTCGCACGTCGGCGTGGCTTCCCAGATGTTCAAGACCCTGGCGGAAGAGGGCATCAACATCATGATGATCTCCACCTCCGAGATCAAGATTTCCGTCCTGATCGACGAGAAGTACATGGAGCTGGCCGTGCGTGCACTGCACAAGGCATTTGAACTGGAAAAAGAATAAATATTTCCAAAAAAACTTCCGTATTATCCTTGACCAAAGCGGTATCGGTCTTTAATATTGCGGTCGCGTTGACGCAGTAACAGTTCAACGAGGAGGCGTGGCCGAGTGGCCGAAGGCACTTCCCTGCTAAGGAAGCATACGGGCAAAACCTGTATCGTGGGTTCGAATCCCACCGCCTCCGCCAGATTCAAGCAAAAAGCCCCGAGGAAACTCGGGGCTTTTTGTTTTCATACTCAACAAAAGGAATGATATGAAGATGATCTCTGCAATCTTGCTTGCCGCCTCGCTTGCAGTGAGCGCCCATGCAGCCAACCCGAATCCCGATGCCAGGCAGGTCAAGGCCACGCACGACCTCCTGGCGGCGATGCAAGCCGAGAAAATGATGCGCATGACCGCAGGCATGAGCCGCTACGCATCGGACGCTGAGCGCAACCGGGTGATGGACAAAGTGATGGCAACGCCGGCGGAAACCATCTACGCTGGACTGGCAACGCCGGTGGCCCGCCTCCTTAGCCCGGAGACGGTGACCGAGATGACGCGCTTCTACGAGTCCAGCTACGGCAAGAAGTCGCTGGACAGCATCTACAACAGCGGCGCCCAGCTTTACCCAGCCGTCCCCAAGGCAACGCCCGCCGAACAGGCCGCGATGAAGAAACCTGCCTACATCAAGGCCGATCGCGAATTCAAGGAGAACGAGCAGGCGATTCGCCACGAAGTGTTCGTGCTGCTGAAACAAATCATCAACCCGAAGAAGTAGGCCCTTGATGGGGCGCTTGCCGGGTGCGAAAATCGCGCGGCGCAGCGTCCCTTTTCAAATATTCGTGAGATTCTAAATGGCAGTTTCCAAAACCCGTCTCGATGCATCCCGCTTCTTCCTCCGCCTCGCCATTGGCGGCATGGCCATCCTCATGGGCTTCCAGGCCCTGCGGCATTCCGGCTTCCCATCCAGCCTTAACGGTGCCGGCTATTGGGCCTTGCACCTGACCGAGATGCTGTGCGGCGCACTGATCATGATCGGCCTCCTGATGCCTTACGCCAGTGCTGTCCTGACCCTGGTGGTGGGCTTGCCGATCGTGCTTGGCTGGATTCACGGCGCGCCCGTCCTGGGCAACCTGCATGCCCTGTTCCTCTTGCTCGTCGTGACTGCAACCGCGCTTGGCGGTGCAGGGCAGTGGTCGCTCGGCAAAGACTGAGGATTCTGCGCTATGCTGGAGTGATGCATTGGAAGTCACTCCTGGTTTGCTTACTCGCCGCACCGTGGGCGCGGGCGGAGACTATTACGCTCAGTAACGGCGAGTGGTTGCCTTACCTGTCCGAGACTTTGCCGCATTACGGCGCCGTGTCGCGCATCGTGTCCGAAGCGTTCGCGCTGGAAGGCATTACCGTCAAATATGTGTTCCGCCCCTGGCCGCGCGCTTATGCTGAAGCGCAGCGTGGGCTGGTCAACGGCTCGGTGGTCTGGAGCGTGGGGCCGTTGACGACTGAGCGGGCACGCGAATTCCTGTCCAGCGACACCGTGCTGGAAGCCCAGTCGGTGTTTTTCCTTCGCAAAGGCTACAACTTTACCTGGACCAAGGATGCCGACCTGGCCGGCCTGCGTATCGGCGGCGTGGCCGGCTACGAATACCGCTTCGAGGAAGTGCCGGGTGTTCGCCTGGACCGCGCCTCCACCGAAGAACTCAACTTGCGCAAACTGCTGGCCGGGCGCGTGGATGTCGTTCCTGCCAGCCTTGATGTGGGCCGCTACATCCTGCGCACGAAATTCAAACCGGAAGAAGCCGCCGGCATTACCGTGGCGCCGGGACGCTACAACAGCACCCAATACCGCCTGATCATGCGGCGGGCCGACGCCGAAAATGCCGGCTACATCGAGCGTTTCAACCGTGGGTTGCGTAAGCTGAAGGAATCGGGCAAGTACGACCAACACATGGCCGACCTGGCCGCCGGGCGATACTGATCGTGGCGCTACTTGCTGGAAATAAATAACTGTATATAATCACAGTATTTTCAGCAAGCTAACACTGGAGCCGCGATGATCGATGAATTGATGGAAGAGGAAGTGCTGGTGCAGGAAGACCGCGTCTGGCAGGACAACGGCTGGACTGCGCGCGTCATCAAGAATGAAGATGACGATGGCTGGGCGGTGGCGATGATCAAGGATGGCGAGGCGGAACCGGCGCTGGTCGGTCCCTGGACCATGGGCCGCGACAAGAAGAACCCGAAGCCGCTGGATGTGAATGCCTTCAACACCCTGGTGAAGACCGCCAGTGAAGTGATCCGCCGCCACGAGCAGCAACTGCACGCCCAACTGCACCGCAGCGTGCGCGTCCACACCGAGGGCGCCGCCTACATCACCGTCAACCTCGACATCACTCCGGATGAAGACGATCCCTTCGCAACCCTGACCGCCTTCGATCCATTCGGCGAAGAACAGGCACAAGTGCGGGAAGCGCCGAATTTCAAGCTGAGTGTCGCAAGTGCGACGGCGTGGATGGAATCGGGATACCGCAAGCCTTCCGGTTCGCAATAACTTCTCGCTTAGGAAATGAAATGCCCCGGCGGTCAATACAGGCCGAACAATTTGCCGCCGAGGCCAAGAATCATTGTCGTGTTGGCGAGCGTCAGCCCGATCATCCAGCGCTGGTTAATACTGATCTCGCGACGTATTTCTTTGAACCCATCCTCCAGGCGATCGGTTCGTTCAAGGATCAGCTTTCGCAGTTCAGTTATGGCAGCATACAGGCGATCAATGTCTTGTCGGTTGGTTTCCATAATTGCTTCAGTTCTCGCAATGCGTCCTTCGAAGTCCATGTCTTCCCCCATATATGAGTCTTAACTCTGACTCACCCATGAGCAACAGGATTTGAGATTAGACAGTACGCCGCGAAAAAAGTTCACGAGCTTAGCGCCCTGTTCGCAACAATGCGTGAACTTTCCAGTCGAATCCGCTGCTAATCTGGTTTGCGCAAGCTCAATTGTCGACGAGCCGCGCGACGATATAGTCGCTAGACGCCATTGCGGCGATTCCCATTCGCTCCATCAACCAACTGCTTATCAGGAGGCTCAGCATGGTCGCAAGCTCCAGCAGCAAGGTCGTCCAACTCGGTTCTTACAAGGCATCCAGGCGAAACAACTCGATCTCCGGCTTATCGTCAGGGGCATTCATGACGGTGCAGCTTCACCTGGCCCATTCGTCAAGCTTCGCTGGCGCGGGCATCATTGCAGGCGGGCCGTTCCGGTGTGCGGAGGTGTTCCGGCCGGACGACATGATGACTGCCGAAGATGCTTGCATCGAAAACTCGCTGTACATCTGCATGAATCCTCTGATCCCGCAGGTGTCGCCGGATGCGCATAAGCTCGCGGACATGGCCCGGCAGACGGCAAAGGCAGGGATGATCGATGCGGTGGCCAATCTTGCCGACGATCGCCTCTATATCTTCACTGGCAGCGCGGACGACGTGGTCGATTCGGACGTGGTGGCGCGGACCCGCAAGTTCTATGAGCTGCTGGGCGTGAAGCCGGCAAATATCCGTTACGTCGACAATGTGCCCGCAGGGCACAGCATCATCACCGACAACCCGGAGGATTCGGGCCTGTCCACCAACCAGCCGCCCTACATCAATAATGGCGGCTTCATGCAATCGCACGACATCCTGCGCCATATCTACAGCGACCTGCAGCCCGCGGCGGAAAGCCTGGCTGGGCAGTTGCTGCGCTTCGACCAGACCGAATTCTTTGCCGACGCGACTGACCGGGCCAGCATGAGCCAGTTCGGCTATATCTACATCCCGTCCAACGTCGCGGCAGGGGAGGTGAAAGAGCCGCGCGTGCACATTGCGCTGCATGGGTGCAAGCAGGGCTACAACTACACCGATTACGTCAACGGCCGCGCCGACATCGCCAACCAGCCGCCTTACGGCAACCGCTATTTCACTACCACCGGCTATAACCACATCGCGGAGAGTAACGACATCATCGTGCTGTATCCACAGGCCGAGGGCACGGACAACGACGCCGTGCAGAACCCGGATGGCTGCTGGGATTGGTGGGGCTATACCAGCGCCAATCCGCAAGCTCCCGACTACTATTCGCGCAATGCGGTCCAGATCAAGGCGATCCACGCCATGCTCGACCGTCTTTGCGCCTGAGCGACACTGGAGAATGACATGAGCAAACTTCCCGTTTCCGTCGGTTTGAAATCGATCGATAAGCCAGGCGTGCCAGCCTTGCGCGACTCAAGGGCCATCGCGCCGCTGGCAGTCTCAATCAAGGCCGGTACGCTGGCGCAGCGGCAGGCATCGCGCATGCTGCACAACAGCGTATTGTCGGCGGGGCTGGCGAGCCGCTTCGGTGATCCGCAGGTCTGGAGCGAATGGCTGCAGCTGCAGGCGGCGGTCATGCAGCGACTGCACCAGCAAAACCTCGATTGGCGCCAGGGCTGCGCCATCCTGGCCGAGGACTATGCCCTGATCCGCCATGCCAACACCATGTCTAAGATGGTGGAAAAGCAGGGCAACTTCTTTTCGCAATGGACGCTGCTGTTGACCAACCAGGCGACCAGCTTGTTTGAGCTAATGGAGAACATCCACGTCGATTACGGATATTGGGCGAGCCAGAAGACTTCAATCGAAGCAAGCTAGGCGTTATTGACATGCCAATATCCGGCGACTTTCAGTTTCCGGATTTTAGATGCGTTACTTGTTCCTAGCCCTGATGGCAGCCTCAGTCCCCGCGCTCGCTGCGGAGCCTTTACCGTTCTGGTTTGAAGGCGACGTTTCGCGAGTCGCGGGCTACCAGTCCGTCGAAGACCATCCCTGCGGCGTGATTGCGATCGTGAAGGTGGACAAGCTTCCACCGTTCGGCAAGGGCCGGCTCACATCCGAAAAGGCCGTTGAAATGGACGCCTCCGGAAAGGCGATCCGGCGCTGGCCGATTCCGGTCGACGCCACGCCGGTCGCTGTGCGCGACAATCAGCTGATGTTCGAATATGGCGATAAGCGCTATTGGGTTGAGCCGGACGGAAAAGTCCAGCGCGCAGGCAAGCTTTCGCTGCCTGCGGTGAAGGAAGCTCAGTGCAAGACAGCCATCGAGTTCAAGGATGCCGACTACGTTCATTGCGAGGCGTTTCCCGATATGGGAACGCGCGTGCCGCGGACAATCGCTTATGAAGGCGCCTGCGCCTAGAAGCCCAGCGAATAGCCTAGTATTACGCTGCGTCCACGTCCTGCGAAATAGCGGGCCGGTTCAACCAGGGCGCTTTGCGAATAGTAGGTGATGTAGTCCTTGTCGAACAGGTTGGCGATGCCGACGCGCAGCGCACCTTTACCCAGCTTGTAGCCGAGGGATGCGTCGGCCAGCGTATAGCCGCTGAATTCCTTGGCCGGATCGTCGAAGCTCTGGTTGAAGGCGTGCTGCACCTGGACGAAGGTGGACAGCTTGTCGCTCCAGTCGGAGCTCCAGCTTGCGATCAGGCGGTTGGGAGCCACGTTCAGACCGTCCAGCTTCGCATCCAGGCTGCCGTCGCTGTTGCTGTCGTAGCGGCCCTTGGTGTAGGCGTAGGCAATGCTGGCGCGGTGCGCTTTGCTGAAGCGGTAGGTTGCGCTGGCATCATAGCCCTCCAGGCGCGTCTTCTCGCGCGCCATGTTGAAGACACCATTGACCGAAATCACGCGCGCGCCGAAATCGGAGTCGGAGCGGTAGTACGCGGCGTCCAGGTCCCAGTCGCCATTGCGCACGCGGGTGCCAAGCTCGATGCCCTCGGTCAGGATCGGCTCCAGGTTGCGCATACTGCTGATCTTCTGTCCGGGCGTGTTGATGGAACGCAGGGTGCGGCCGATGTCCGGCAGGCCGAAGCCTTCGGAATAGCTGGCATAGATGGTGACGTCCTTGGCGGGCGTGAGCACCAGGCCCGCGTTGGCCAGCGTTTCATTGAACTTGATCTTGCCGCCTTCGACGAAGGTATTGTTGTATGCGGCGAGCGTGCGGTAGCTGTCCACCTTCAGGTCGGCGTTTTCGCGGCGTACGCCGGCATGCAGGGTGAGGGTGTCGAACACCTTGTATTCGCCCTGGAGGAACAGCGAAAGATTGGTGTACTTCGATTCGGGCACGAAGGTGCGGCCGGTCAGGTACATGTCCTGTTTGCCTTTGTCGGACAGGGTATCGAAGCCTACGGTCAGCTTCATGCGGCCGTCAAGCAGGCCAGCCTTGGTCAGGCCGGTCTTGCTGCCGAACTTGGAAGCGACGGCGCGCGACTGATCGTATAAAGTGCCGCGCGGTGCGATCTTCACGTCCTGGAACGTAGCGGATCTGTCGGCGCCGAACAAGCCCACGAATTCCTGGTTGAAGAGCATTGCGGACAATTCCATGCCGGCCAGGTCGTAATGGTTGTAGCTGGCGCTGCTTGTCCACACATCGTTCCAGGCCGGCACACCCGGCGGCGTGCCTTCTACCGAAGTGGAAGGAATGCCGCGCGTGCGGTCGCCTGCCACGCCGAGGTAGCTGGCCTTGGACTTGATGCGGTAGCGGTTGATGGAGAACTGCAGCTTTTGCTGGTCGTCCGGACGGTAGCCGATCTTGGCCAGCACGTCGTAGCTGCGCGAGTCCATCAGGTCACCCTGGGTGACGTCGACGCCGATGCTGCGGCCTTTGCTGTCCAGGTACAGGCCCTGGTCTTCATAGGACACGGCGAACAGATAGTCCAGCTTGTCCAGGCGGCCGTCGATGCGGTAGCTGGTCTTGTAGTTCAGGGTGTCGCCTTCGACATCCTCGGTCGGCGCGGTGACCTGTACGTCGACATGCTGGTTCATCGTTCCTTTTTCCGGGCGGCGCGTGATGATGTTGATGGTGCCGCCGGTTGCACCGAGGCCGTTGATGGCGTTCGGGCCCTGTACGATTTCGATGCGCTCCACCATGGAATAGTCGATGGTGTGGGCTTCGCGGCCGGTCGGACGCACCGGGTTCGATTGCGGCACGCCGTCGACCAGGATCAGCGGCGTGCGGCCTCGCAGCGTTTCGCCGGAGCCGTTCATCTTGCCGCGACTGGGCGTGTACGAGGGCAGGATGCTGCTCAATACATCGGACGAATTGCCCGAAATGGCCAACTGCCGTTCGATCTCCTTGCGGGTAATGACCACCACCGTTTGCGGCGCCTTGTCCGCTGCGACATTCGAGCGGGAAGCCTGAATGACGACGGTTTCGATAACGGGATCCTGCTGGTCCTGGCCCTTGGTTTGCGCCTGCGCTTGTGCGGACAGGCCAAACAGGACGGCTGCGGCCAGCGGGCGGTATTTGAACGGGAATGGCTGGTACGACTGCACTGGGAGCTCCTTGACGGCTTGCGATGACCAAGGGCTGGCAGGTTGCTGGCTGAGGTGAGAATGTTTCTCATTATCATTCGCGCAAGCTGCTGCTGTCAACGCCGAGTGCGCGGGCCGCCAGTCTGAAATATCGTTGTACGGCTCGGTGAATTTCGCAATTGTTTGGCGTGTGCCGTTGCTTGCACAATCCAGCTTACCGCCAATCTTCCCCCGAATCGACATGATAAAAACATCCTTGCCTGTAGCGCTGATCGCGTCCGCATTCTTGCCGCTGGCTTGCGCCGCGGCTGCACCGTTAGTCGTTTCGTCGCCGGATGGGCGAACGGCAATCCGGATCGAACGGGATGCCAGCCGCTTCAGCGTTTCACGCGGCGGACAGGCGGTGATTGCGCCGTCGCCGATCGGACTGGAGTTCGATGGCGTCCCTGAACTGGGCGCGCTCGTGCTGGAAAAGCGCAAGGACGTCAAAGTCGACCAGGTCATTCCGCTGATCGCTACCAAGTCGGCGCAAGCGGCGGACCGTTATCGCGGTGCGACGCTGGTGTTCCGCGAGCGGGGAGCTGCAGGGCGCCGCTTGTCGATCGACCTGCGGGCTTATAACGACGGCGTGGCCTTCCGATACCGTATCGATAGTACTGAGCCGGTGCGGCTGCGCGGGGAAAAGACGGCCTTCGTTCCGGCAGGCGATCCGGAATGCCTGGTGACTGTAGCGGACCGGGCACACGAAGCATCGTTCGAGCGCATGCAGCTGTCGCAACTGCGCGCCGGGCAGGCGTACGACGTGCCGGTAGTGTGCACCGCGCCTTCCAGCGGAACCGCCTACGCCATCACGCAGTCGAACCTGGGCGGCTACACCGGCGCATCGCTTGTCCGCGAGGGCAATGCCCTGAAGCTGCGGCTGTCGGCGCCTCCGGAGCGCAGCGCGCCGGCCTTCGTCTCGCCGGCAGGACTGGCCACCGCCTGGCGCGTCGTGATGATGGGAGACCGCGTCGGCGACTTGATCGGCTCGCACCTGGTCGGCAACCTGAATCCGGCGCCGGCAGGGGACTTCAGCTGGGTCAAGCCGGGCAAGGCAGCCTGGGACTGGTATTCGGGCCCATTGGCCGGCATGAAGCCGGACATGGCGAGCTATAAGCGCTTCATCGATTTCGCCGCCGCCGCAGGATTGCCGTACTACCTGATCGATGCCGGCTGGGCGATGGGCAGCGGCCCGGAATGCTGGATAGCGCTGCCGGGCACCGATATCACCCGCGCGGCGGATGGCATCGATATGCCGGAACTGGTGCGCTATGCGGCCGCCAAAGGCGTGGGCCTGATTTTGTGGGCCCACTGGGAGCACGTGGCGCAGCGCATGGATGAAGTGCTGGACACCTATGCCCGCTGGGGCATCAAGGGCGTCAAGATTGATTTCATGAACCGGGACGACCAGGATATTGTGGCGTACTACTACCGGGTCGCGGAGGCGACGGCCAGGCGCAAGCTGCTACTGGACCTGCACGGCGCCTATGTCCCGGCCGGCTTGCAGCGCACCTATCCGAATTTCATTACCCAGGAAGGCGTGCGCGGCGCCGAGTGGAACAAGATGGACAAGAGCATCACGCCCCGTCATAACCTGATGCTGCCCTATACCCGCATGCTGGCCGGGCCGATGGATTACACGCCGGGCGGCTTCCGCAACGGCACGCCTGCCAGCTTCGCCGTGCGCGAGGTGAACCCGCAGGCGCAAACCACGCGGGGCCAGGCGCTGGCCATGTACGTGGTGTACGACAGCCCTCTGCAGATGGTGTCGGACGATCCCGGCGCATACCAGGATGCCGACGGCTTCGATTTCGTGCAGCGCGTGCCGACCGCCTGGGACGACACGCGCTTCCTGTCCGGCACGCCGGGCCAGGACATCGTGCTGGCGCGGCGCAAAGGCGACAGCTGGTACCTGGGGGCGATGAGCGCGGAAGAGGGCGAGCGGGTCGAGCGCGTGGCGCTCGGCTTCCTGCCAGAAGGCCGCTACCGCGCCACCGTGTGGCAAGACGGCGACGCGCCGAACGCGGTGCATCGCGTTGTGCGCGAGGTGACTTCACGCGATGTGCTGTCGCTGCGGCTGGCAGGGGCTGGCGGCGCGGTTGCGATCATCGAGCGCTTGCCTTGAGCAAAGGCAGCACGCCGGTCGCATGGCCGGGGGTGTTGAATTTCATCCATCGTTTTGCGAATTATCGCAATTGCGGCCGAGTACCAATGTTTGCAATATATAGTGAACCCGCGAATGGCTGCGGCCGTCGCGGGGGACGCACAATTTAAACAAAAGCAGCAAACAGGGGATATTCCATGAGGAGACAAACGATGTGGTACCAGAATTCAGCATTCGCCATTGCCTGTGCCGCGATGCTGGCCGCCTGCGGCGGCGGTGGCGGCGGTAGCGATGGCGGAGCAGTGCAGACAATGGCTTTCAGCTTCCCGGGCGGCACCGAAGTCGCCATTCCACCTGAAGTGGCAAGTACTACCTTGAAGGCGACCGCCAGTTCCGGCGGTCCGGTCACGTTCACTTCGAACACGCCGGACGTTTGTTCGGTGAGCGGCGACAAGCTGTCGCTGCTGAAAGCGGGCGAGTGCTCGGTGACCGCCACCCAGGCCGGGTTCGAAGGCTACGCCCCGGTTTCGCAACGCCAGCTTTTCGTGATTCCCAAGCGGCCGCATATGGTCTCCTTCCGCAATCCGGGAGCGCAGGCGCTTGATTCGCAGCCGGTGGCACTGGCTGCAGTGTCCGACCTAGGCCGGCCCGTCACCTTCTCATCGAGCACGCCAACCGTGTGCACCGTCAGCGGCAGCACGATGACCAAGGTTGGCAATGGCCTGTGCACCATCACCGCCCAGTCGGACGGCGGCGATATCTATGCGACGGCGACCATGGTCAAGAATATTCCGATCGGTACCGAAAAGGCGCCGGTACTGACGCACTTCAGCGGCTTCAAGGACGCCTCGACCACCAAGGAAGGCGGAACCATCAACGGCTACGCGGGCGTGAACCTGAACGGCTGGTGGTGCAATGGCTGGTGCGACCAGGTCCTGTCGGAAGACGGCAACAATCTCAGGTTCACCTTCAACGTCAAGCTGGACAAGCCGAACGACGGCAGCTGGATTGGCGGCTACTACGGCTTGCATGTCCTGGGCGCCGGCCTGAAGGAAATCTCCAAAGTCGGCCCGATGATCAGCGGCGTGCGAATCGACTCGCAGGCGTCCATGAAGTTCCGGATCGCTCAGAACGCCGAATGGATCAACACCGGCAACAACACTGTCAACGTCGACCTGGTCCTCGGCCACTTTGCGCTAAAGAACGGCAAGGACGCCTGCAACGTGACGCTGCGCTCGAAAGTCAGGCCCGCCACCACCGACGCCACCGACTACACGGTCTCCTTGCGCGATGTGACGGTCGCCGAGTCGTGCGGCCTGAGCGACATCAACACCTGGAATGAGCTGCAGGACTACCCGATCGTCCAGGTCTCGTTCAACGCCGACAGCATGAACGTTTCGGTTTCCAGTACTCCGCTGGACAGGCCTACCTACCCGACCCGGATTACGTTGACCGGCCCGATTACCTTCCAGTGATGCGCCAGCAAGCAAAGCAGATAACAGGATAAATATAATGAAGAGAATAGAGACAACGAACGCCAGGCAGCCACTCAAGATGACCGCGCTGGCTTTCGCCGCAGCGCAGCTTGCAATGCTGTGCAGCAGCGCCGCGCAGGCCCAGGCCCAAGCAACGGAGCCGGCGGCCAAGGACACTCCGGCAGTGGTGGTGGTGACCGGCCAGCGCCGCCAGGTCGAAACCGCACAGCGCATCAAGCAGGAGTCTGAACTGATCGTCGACTCGGTGGTGGCCGACGAAGCCGGCAAGCTGCCCGACAAATCGATTACCGAAGTGCTGCAGCGCGTGGTGGGCGTCACCATGGACCGCAACCGCACGCGTACCGGCGCCAACCTGGCGGCCAATGGGCTGGGGTTCGACGTGGAAGGCTCGGGCATCCAGGTGCGCGGCCTGTCCTGGGGTTCCTCCACGCTGAACGGACGCGAAACCTTTTCGGCGGGCTGGCCCGGCCGTGAGCTGAGCTGGGGCGACGTGCCGCCGGAACTGATGGCGGGCGTGGACGTGTACAAGAACCCTTCCGCCGACCTGATTGAAGGCGGCATCAGCGGCCAGGTCAACCTGCGCACGCGGCTGCCGTTCGACACCAAGGGCCAGAGCGGCGCGCTGACCGTATCGGACAACTACGCGGTGCTGGGCAAGAAAAACTCGCCGGCTTATTCCGGCCTGTACTCGAACCGCTGGCAAACCGATATGGGCGAGTTCGGCGCGCTGGTGGATCTGTCGTACGGCAAGACCACCAGCCGTTACGACTCGATCGACCAATCCGTCTATTACCCGAGGAGCAACCTGGTTCCCGGCCGGACTGTGTGGGTGCCGGTGGGCGCGTCCTGGGGCACCAGCACAGGCGAGACTGAACGCAAGGGCTTCTACGGCGCCCTGCAGTGGAAAAAGAACGGCAAGGAATCGTCGCTGACCTATTTCGACTCTGCGTTTCGTTCCACGAACTTCGGCAACAATATTTTTACCGGGGGCGAAGATCCCTACCTGACGAAATATGCGGACGCCAAGTACGACAGCAATGGCGTCTTCCAGTCCGGCATCCTGAGCTATCCGATCGGCGGCAAGGGCGCAAACCAGTTCGCCGAGGGCGGCCTGCGCATGGGCACTACCCGCAATTACAGCGACGTGAAAGGGCGCACGCGCGAGCTGGCCTGGAACTTCAAGTGGCAGGCCAACGAGCGCTGGTCGTTCCAGAACGACCTGCAGTGGGTCCACTCCACCAATTCGGGCGATTTCGGCATGATCAATCTTGGCACCTTCGTGCCGAGCATGGGTGTGGACGTTTCCGGTGCGCGGCCTGCGTTCAATTTCGATGAGAAGGCGCGCAACTTCCTGGCCGATCCCGCCAATTATTACTGGGACATTTCGCAGCCTGACGTCAACAAGGCCAAGGCGGACCTGTATGCGTGGAAGGTGGACGGCAAATATGTCTTCGACCACCCGGTCCTGCGCGACGTGCGCTTCGGCATGCGCCTGACCAAGCGCTCTTCCAGGAAAGACAAGAACGCCGGGACCGGCTGGAAGTCCTTCTCCGAGGAATGGGGCGTAGCGACCACCAAGGTGGCGGGGCAATTGCCCAACCCGGCCGACCTGGGCTGGCAGCGCAGCAACTTCGGCTACCTGAGCGACCCGCGCTATGCGGCGCTCGGCAGCGTCGAAACCTTCGCTTTCCCGAACTTCTTCAATGGCCGCATGAGCTCACCGCCGACGATCGTGGTGCCGACCCGGGCCCTGATCCAGGACAAGCCGGCCGCCTACCAGAAATTGTTGACCGCCCTGCGCTATAACTGCGAGGACGCCAATGCGATCAAGGGCACCAGCACCGATTGCTCGCAGATGGGCAGCGATTGGGTACGCGATAGCTTCAGCGACGAGCCGAAGTACGTCAGTGAGCACAGCGAAGGCACGCAAGCGCTGTATGGCAGCCTGCGCTTCGGCTTCGACGACTGGAAATATCCGGTGGAAGGCAATGCCGGCGTGCGCGTGATCCGTACCAACACGGTGGCGCATGGCTATACGGTGTTCAAGCCTAGTTATAGCGATTCGACCCCGCCAAGCCTGCCGCGCTTCGGCACGATCGACGAGCCGATGGACCTCAAGTCGAATCACATCGACGTGGTGCCGAGCCTGAACCTGAAAGCCAACCTGACGGACAAGCTGCAATCGCGCTTGGCGCTGTCGCGCGGTATCTACCGCCCCGGCTTCGACCAGCTGCAGGAGTACATCACCCTGAGCCAGAACGTCACCATGGACAGCGGCGGCAAGAACATCAGCATGGTCACCTACACCGGCAAGAACGATGGCAACGTGAAGCTGAAGCCGCTCAAGGCGAACAACGTCGACCTTTCGCTGGAATGGTACCCTCAGAACGGGCAGGCGCTGACCGGCGTGGTGTTCTACAAGAACGTCAGGGACATCATCATGTCCGAGACTTACACCCGGACGATCAAGGATACGGCCGGCAACGAGCAGGACTTCGAGATCACGGGACCGGCCAATGCCGCCAAGCTCTGGCTTGCCGGCGTCGAGATCGCGGGCCTGACCTACCTGGACAAGCTTCCCGTCCTGGCCGAGCGCTTGCCGGAGTGGGCGAAAGGGTTTGGCGTATCTGCCAACTTCACCTACACGCACGGCAAGCAGGAGCTGTATCACCCCTTCAATATGCCTTATTGCAATGCAGGCAGCCTGTCGATCGGCGGCAACCTGTATGGCTGCGACACCAACGGCTTGCCGTTCAAGGACTTGCCGGTGCCATACATGTCGAAGCGCGCCTTCAACGCGGCATTCATGTACGACCGCGGGCCGATCTCGGCGCGCCTGGCGTACAGCTGGCGTGACCGCACGCTGCTGGCAACCGGTGTGTACGGCGCTTCGGGCGACAAGGGCACCAGCGCCGATCCGGTGCGCATTGCCGCCAACGGCGGTGTCGCGCCGACGGACGTGGGCTGGGGCCTGCCGGTCTGGCAGGAGGCCGTGGGCCAGTGGGATGCCGGTATCAACTACCGCTTCGGCGAGCACTTGTGGGCCAGCTTCAACGTCAGCAACCTGACCAATGTCGTGACGCGGCAGACCAACCAGCAGGCCCCGGGCAACATGGGCCGCTCCTGGTACGACCCGGGCCGCAGCTATCGGGTGTCGGCAGGTTATACTTTCTGACGCTGATCGCCGCGCCGCCCTGGGCCGGCGCGGCTTCGAAAGGACACCTCATGAAAATTCGCACCTCGATGATCGCATTGGCCGCTGGTATTGGAGCGCTGGCCTGCAATGCCCAGGCAGCAGAAAAGGCGGGCAAGCAGGTTGCCGCTGCCGATAGCCAGGCATATTGCTTCTACCAGGACCAGAAGTTCTCGGAGGGTGCGGTGTTCAACGGGCGTGTGTGCAGCCGTTCGAGTGGCGGTAAAACAGCGGATCTCGTGTGGTTGCCGCAGGAGGGGACTGAATTGTCCGGCATGCTGCGCGAGCTTGATCAGGCCCGGTTGCAGACGCAGCTGCTGCAGTCCCGGACCATCCTGGCCGAGACAGAGGCGCGGTATAACGAAGCGGTCGTCAAACTGTCCGGCAAGAAGTGATGATCATTTCTTCTGCTACCGATTACCGGGAAGCGGCGCGGCGCAAACTGCCGCCGTTCCTTTTCCACTACCTTGACGGCGGCGCCGGCACCGAAACCACGTTGCGGGCGAACGTCGGCGACCTGCAGCAGGTGAACCTGCGCCAGCGCGTGCTGAAAGGCTCGGAGGAACTTGACCTGTCCACCGAATGGTTCGGCGTGAAGCAGGACTTGCCTCTGGCGCTGGCGCCGGTCGGCCTCACCGGCATGTATGCCCGGCGCGGGGAAGTGCAGGCGGCCCGGGTGGCGGCGGAACGCAATATTCCCTTTATCCAGTCCACGGTTTCGGTCTGTCCCTTGAAGGAAGTGGCGGAACAGTCTTCCAGGCCGCTGTGGTGCCAGTTGTACGTGCTGAAAGACCGCGGCTTCATGCGCGATTACCTGCAACGGGCGCGTGACCTGGGCATCAAGACCCTGGTGTTCACCGTCGACATGCCGGTGCCCGGTGCGCGCTACCGCGATGCGCATTCCGGCATGAGCGGCCGCAACGGCCCGCTGCGCCAGGTGCTGCAGGCCATGCTGCATCCGCGCTGGGCGCTGGACGTGGGCCTGCTGGGCAAGCCGCATGACCTGGGCAATATTTCGGCCTATCGCGGCAATCCCACCGGCCTCGCCGATTACCTGGGCTGGCTGGCCGCAAACTTCGATCCGGGCATCGACTGGAATGACCTGCAATGGATCCGCGACGAGTGGCAGGGGCCGATGGTCATCAAGGGCATTCTCGACGCGCAGGATGCGCGCGACGCCAGGTCCTTCGGCGCCGATGGCATCGTCGTCTCGAACCATGGGGGGCGGCAGCTCGATGGCGCCCTCTCGACGGCGCGGGCGTTGACGGCCATCGCCGAAGCGGTAAAAGGGGACCTGACCATCTTCGCCGATTCCGGGGTGCGCACCGGCCTTGATGTGGTGCGCCTGCTTGCGCTCGGGGCGGACGGGGTACTCATTGGCCGTGCTTTCGTCTACGCGCTGGCGACCAGCGGTGCAGCGGGCGTGCGCAACCTGCTTGCCATCCTCGAGAAAGACATCCGTACCAGCATGGTGCTCACCGGCGTGAAGTCGGTGCGCGATATCGGCGCCGACATTCTCGCCTGAAGCGAAGCTGATTTGGCCGGCGTTGCTTTTTCACGAGTTGCGTTGTACAGTATATATGCAAAACATAATCCAGGAGGAATAGTGAAGAGACGGGAAATACTGAAACACCTGGGCGCGGCCATTCCCGCATTGGCCGTGGCGCGCTACGGCCAGGCGGCGGCTGGCAGTGCACCGCAACATGAAGCCATGGCGCGCGGACCCTTCAAGCCCGACTGGGATTCGCTGGCTGCCTACCGCACGCCGGACTGGTTCAGGAACGCGAAGTTCGGTATCTGGGCGCACTGGGGGCCGCAATGCGAGCCCGAATTCGGCGACTGGTATGCGCGCGGCATGTACGAAGAAGGCAGCGATGCCTACAAATATCACCTGAAGAAGTACGGTCATCCATCGCAGTTCGGCTTCAAGGACGTCATCCACCAGTGGAAGGCGGAGCGCTGGGACCCGGACGCGCTGGTTTCCCTTTACAAGCAGGCCGGCGCCAGATATTTTGTGGCGCTGGCTAACCATCACGACAATTTCGACCTGTATGCCAGCAAGCACCAGCCGCAGTGGAATTCGACCCGGCTGGGTCCGAAGAAGGACCTGATCGCGGGCTGGGGCGCGGCTGCCAGGCGCCACGGCTTGCGCTTCGGCGTCAGTGTGCACGCGGCGCATGCCTGGACCTGGTACGAAACTGCGCAGGGCGCCGATAAAACCGGCCCATATGCCGGCGTCCCCTACGACGGCAAATTGGCTAAAGCGGACGGCAAGGGCAAGTGGTGGCAGGGACTGGACCCGCAAGCCTTGTACGCGCAGAACCATGCTTTGAGCAAGACCCGCCATACCCACGAACTGTGGGATTGGGGGAACGGCGCCTCGGTTCCCGACCAGGCTTACTGCGAGAAACTGTATGACCGCACCGTTGAACTGATCAACAACTACGACCCCGACCTGGTGTACTACGACGACAGCAAGCTGCCGCTCTGGCCGGTCAGCGACGTCGGCCTGCGCATGGCGGCGCATATGTATAACCGCAGCATCGCCAGGAAGGGCAAGCTGGACGCCGTCGTCAACGGCAAGATACTCGATGAACAGCAGCGCAAGACCATGGTGTGGGACATCGAACGGGGCCAGAGCAATGTGATCGAGCCGTTGCCCTGGCAGACCTGCACCTGCATCGGTAGCTGGCATTACGATCGGCGCGTGTACGACAACAAGGCTTACAAGAGCGCGCAAACCGTGGTGCATACCCTGATCGATGTGGTCAGCAAGAACGGCAATTTGCTGCTGAGCGTTCCGGTGCGCGGCGACGGCACGATCGACGAACTGGAACGCGCCATCGTCGAGGAGATCGGCCGCTGGCTCGCAGTCAATGGCGAGGCGATCTACGACACGCGGCCATGGTCGGTGTTTGGCGAAGGGCCGTCGCTGGCCGAGTCGTCGCCGCTCAGCGGGCCTGGCTTCAATGAAGGCAAGAACAAGCCGTTCACTTCGGACGATATCCGCTTCACGACCAAGGGCGATGCGGTGTATGCCATCGTTATGGGCTGGCCGGCCAGCGGCAAGGTCGCCATCAAAGGCATGCAAAGCGGCAGCCCGCAGATGACGAAGGCGGTATCGCAGGTTGAACTGGTGGGCGGGAGCGCGCTGGCCTTCACGCAAGGGCCGGATGGTTTGCAGGTAGCCTTGCCGGCCAATGCGCCGGCGCTGCCATATGCCTTCGCGCTGAAAATTACCTGAAGGGGATGTATGAAGAAAGGTCTATTGGCTGCGGCTTGCCTGCTGTCGCTGCATTGTGCGCAGGGCTTGGCCCAGCAGGCGCCTGCGAACGCCACGGATGAAGAGCGCTCGGCGCTGAAGTCGAAGTCCGATTCGGGCAAGTTGGCTCCGGAATTGCGGCTGCCTGCGGAAGACATGCGCTGGTGGCAGGATGCGAAGTTCGGCATCTTCATTCACTGGGGGCTGTACGCCATTCCGGCCAAAGGGGAATGGCATATGCACAACGACAAGGTCGATCCCCAGGAATATGCCAGGCTGGCGAATCAATTCAAGCCAAAGCATTTCAATGCGGACAGCTGGGCACAGCTGGCCAAGGATGCGGGCGCGCAGTACATGGTGATGACGGCGCGGCACCACGACGGCTTCGCCATGTTCGCCAGCAAAACGAGCTACCGGAATTACGACTCCGGCCACTCGGCAGCGCACAAGGACTTCATCGCCGACTATGTCGCAGCGGTGCGGCGGCGGGGCATGCGTGTCGGCATCTATTATTCGCCCATGGACTGGCGCTTCCCCGGCTATTTCGATCCCAAGGGATTGCCGGACAACGCGGCCCTGATGAAGAAGCAGGGGTATGGCCAGGTGCGCGAATTGATGTCCAACTACGGCAAGATCGACATCCTCTGGTACGACGGGGGCTGGCTGGCGCATCGCGGCAGCGATGCCGATGCGGCCTGGTTCTGGCAGCCGGAGATCCTGAATGCGCAAGTGCGCAAGCTGCAGCCCAAGGTCGTGATCAATCCGCGTTCGGGGTGGCAGGGCGACTTCGATACCGAAGAAGGCGGCCAGCCGGTCACCGGACCGATACGCAAGAAACCCTGGGAGAAGACATTCTCGATCGGGCCGGCATGGGGTTACGTGCCGGGCGATGCAATGGAGCCGGGCCAGGTGATCCGCCTGGTGGTAGACGCCGTGGTAAGGAATGGCAATGCCCTGGTCAATATCGGGCCTGATGCGGACGGCCGGATTCCGGACAACCAGGCGCGGACGCTGCAAGGCATCGGCGTCTGGATGCGCGTCAACGGGGAGAGCATCTACAACACGCGGCCGGGACCTTTCCAGCCTGTTGACGGCGTCTATGGCTCGACCATGCGCGGCAAGAACGTCTATGTCCACGTGCTGTCCTGGCCTGGCGAGAGCCTGAAGCTTCCTCCTTTGCCAGGAAAGGTGGTTTCGGCCAGCACCCTGGCTGGTGCGCCGGTTCGCTTCAGCCAGAGCGGCAGCGGCATCGTCGTCAGCATGGACGCCGCCAGGCGCGATGCTGTCGATACCGTCATCAAGCTGGAAACCGATGCCGAGCCTGGCATGGTCGCCGGCGCCGACTGACGATCAGGCGCTGCTGCCGGCGAAGGTGCGGCTCACCCGTTGCAGGTGCGTGCGCATGGCCTTGCGCGCATCTGCGGCATCGCGCGCGGCGATGGCGTCGAAGATGGCGCGGTGGTCGAGCAGGGTGGCTTTGCGCAGTTCTTCGGTTCGGTAGTGTTCCTTGAGGCGATGCCACAGGTTGCTGCGCTGGCGCCAAAGATAATCGATGACGCCGACCAGCGCTGCATTGCCGCTGGCGCGCGCAATCGCAAGGTGGAAGTTGCGGTCCGCCTGTTCGTTGGTGGCGCGGTCTTCGTGGCTGCGCTCCATCTCCAGCATGGCGGCCAGGATGGCATCGAGCGCCGCCGCGCTGGCGTTCTTCGCCGCCATGGCGGCCACTTCGGTTTCGATGACGCTGCGGGCGGACAGCACCTCGAATGGTCCCGGGCCGGCTTCCGGTACGGCGGCCGGCGATGCCGCATCCTGGTTGACGTAGACGCCCGAGCCGCCGCGCACTTCGACTACGCCGCCCAGTTCCAGGGCAATCAGCGCCTCGCGCAGGGACGCGCGGCTGACTAGCAGCATGGCGGCCAGCTCGCGCTCGGGAGGCAGGCGTGCTCCGGCGGCGATACCCTGTTGCCGGATCAGTTCCTGGATGCGTTCGGCGACCACCCGATACATGCGGGTTTCCGGCTGGCGCGACGTCGATGGCTGCATGTCGGTCATGTCTTCATTCCTTCGATTCGGTAGAAGCGGCGGGCGTTGTTGCCGAACACCGCTGCCCGCTGCCGTTCATCCAGGCCGGACAGCAAGGTTTCGCTGGCGTCGACCCAGGCCGCATAGTCGGTTGCCAGCCGCAGCACCGGCCAGTCGCTGCCCCACATCACGCGCTCCGCGCCGAACACCTGCAGCGCGTGGTTCGCATAGGGTTGCAGCTGCTGCACGGTCCAGCCCGGGCCGGCTTCGGTGACCATGCCGGACAGTTTGCACTCGACTTGCGCCAGGACGGCCAGGCGGGCCAGGTCGCGCAGCCATTGCGCATCCGGCATGCCGTCCATGGCCGGCTTGGCCAGGTGGTCGATCACGATTGGCAGCGCGGGGTAGCGCCGTGCGAAAGCGTATAGCGCAGGCAGCTGGCGCGGCAGCACCAGCGCATCGAAACCGAGGCCGTGGCGCAGCATGGCTTCCACCGCGGGCGCCAGGGCAGGATCGTCGATCCAGTTGTCGTCGGCCAGGTCCTGCAGCATGGGACGCAGGCCGCGCAGCCTGGGGTGGGCCGCCAGGGCGGCAATGCGCTGCGGCGCATCGGGCGCTTTCAGGTCGGTCCAGCCGACCACGGCCTGCACGAAATTGTGGCGGTCGGCCAGGTCCAGCATGTAGCGCGTGTCGGCCTCGTTGGGCATGGACTGCACCAGCACTGTGCCGGCAATGCCGCTTTCGCGCAGCAGGGCGGACAGGTCTCCGGGATGGAAGTCGCGGTGGATGGGCGCAAGCCCGGGCGGCGGCCAGGCGCCGTTGCGGGCGGCCAGTTGCCAGAAATGCTGGTGGGCGTCGATGCGTGTCATGATCCGGAGTTTAATGGGTCGGGGAGGAACGGCATGGCGTGCGCCGGAATGATGGCGCCGTGGTGCATGACGACGGTGGCGGCAAGGGCGCAGGCGAATTCCGCAGCCTGGATGTGATTTGCGCCAGCCAGCCGCCGCGCGAGATAGCCGGCATTGAAGCTGTCGCCGGCGGCGGTGGTGTCCAGCGCCTGGACTTGAACTGCAGGGACGTGCGCAGCACGGCCACAGCAACCGCCAAGCAGGCAGCCGCCGGCGCCGAGCTTGAGCACTACCTCCGGCACGCCCAGCGATTCGATGCGCTGCAACGCCCGCGCCGGATCGGCTGCTCCGTGCAGGACCACTTCGTCGTCAAGGCTGAACAGGGCGTGGGTGCTGAGGCGTGCGGCGCGGTCCATCCATTTGGCGGCGGTGGCGGCGTCCCACAGGGCGGCGCGGTAATTGTTGTCGAGAGCAACCCAGCCGCCAGCGGAGCGCACTGTTTCGGCCAGGGCCAGCAAGGCCGTGCGGCGGTCATCGTCCAGGATCGCCAGCGTGATGCCTGTTACCAGCAGGACGCGGCATTGGGCCAGCGCCGCGCCAAGTTGCGCCAGGTGCGCGGCGGACAGCATGGAGCGTGCCGCCGACTGGGCGCGCCAATAGGCGAAACGGCGCTCGCCGCCGGCGTCGGTCTCGATCGCATACAGCCCGGGCGTGCCGCCTGGCCGGGTTTCGACCAGGCTGTCGTCGATGCGCTCGGCGTGCATGTGGTTGCGGATCAGGATGCTCATCGCGTCGTCGCCCAGTGCGCTGACATAGCGCACCGGCAGGGCAGGGACCAGCCGCTTCATGTAGACCGCCGTGTTGTAGCTGTCGCCGGCGGCCGCGTGGAGGATCGTACCGTTCGGCTGTGGGCGCAGCTCGAGCATGCATTCGCCGGCCGACCAGAGTTCGCCGTTCACGCTGCGTAATCCGTCACAGGCCGCGCAGCGGCAATGCGCAACGCTGCTCGCAGGCGCGGCTGGGCCAGCGGCAATTGCATCCGGTTGGCCAGCGCGAGCACGGGCAGCAGGCGGCGCCGCTTCTTCTCCTCGTGGTTCTGCGCGATATCGGCAAGGCGGTGGGCCAGGAAGGGATTGTTGAAGCGGTCGCGCACCTGCGCCAGGTAGGCGCGGGCGATATTGCCTTCGCCCCGCGCCTGGAACACGGGCAGCACTTCCTCTTCCCAGAGCGCCTCCAGTTCCGCACGCAATTTTGGATCGGACATGGCCTGCAGCACGGTTTCATCGTCGGGGCGGCCCCATTGCAGCCACTGTTCGGCCAGGAAGGTGTGGCCCAGGTTCAGCAGGAAGAGCTTACGCCGTTCATGCGGTTCCAGCTTGTCGGTCAGCACGATCTGGGGATGAGTGCAGGGCAGCACCATGTTTTCCTGCGCTTCGATGACCCAAATGGCATAGGGTTCGGCCACCGCACCGGCCGGCTCGATCGGCTCGGAGACAATGCGGTCGACCAGCGAATTGACCCACACGCAAGTGTCCTCCAGGTAGGCCAGGAAGGCGTCGCCAAGCTGCCACTCGCGCGCCAGCTTGCAGACCAGGCCGCGCAGCACGCTGCCGTTATTGGCCACCAGTTCGCAAGGATACAGCGTGAGCGGCGCCGCGCCGTGGCGGTAGCGGTGGTACAGCAAGTCCAGCAGCTTGGCGGGGTAGCTGCGAGGCGGCTTTTCAGCGCCGAGCATTGCCGGGACATCCTGCCCGGACAGCTCGTAGCCACGGTCGCCCGTGTTGGAGATGATGACCTGCACCGGTCCAGCAGCCAGCGCCCGGACTGCCGCCCAGTCGCGGTCCGCGTGCAGGCCTGCTGCGATGGAAGTGACGCGGTGCTCCTGGTCGACCACGGCGCCGCCTTCGAGGCCGCGAATGCGCACCGGGTAGCCGCCGGGCGCGTTGAACGCCGACAGCCGCTGCGCGCTTTGGACGCTGCCGGTGGTCTGCACTACGGTGATCTTGCCAAGCGCCCGCTGCTGGTCCAGCGCCTGGTGCACGAACAGGTCGACGTGCGCCTGGAGGAAGCGGCTGGTGCCGAATTGCAGGATTGGAGTCGACATGGCTTATACCTCGACGATGGCCTTGATCACGCCGGCGGCGGGATCCATCCATTGCGGCAGCACGTCCACGAAATCGTCCAGGGTGGTGCGGTGGGTATTCATCAAGCCGGTCGGAATCAGTCCTGCCTTCATTGCCGCCAGCACCGTGCGGAAGTCGTCCGCAGTGGCGTTGCGGCTGCCCAGCAAGCTGGTTTCGCGCTTGTGGAATTCGGGATCGGCAAAGGAGATCCGGTCCAGCACGATCGACACCAGCACATAGGTGCCGCCGTGGGCGACGAACTCGAGGCCGCGTTCCATCGCCTTTACATTGCCGGTGGCGTCGAACACGACGTCATAGAAATCGCCCTTGGTAAGGTCCGACAAACGGGCCTTGTCTTTCTCGCCGACGGTGACCGTGTGCGGCACGTCGAGGGCCTTGCTGCAGAACGCCAGGCGGTCTTCGCGCGCATCCAGTACGGTCACCTTGCCGCCCTGGAGCTGGGCGAACAGGGCGGCGGCAATGCCGATCGGACCCGCACCCACCACCAGCACATTCTGTCCGGTACGGATATTGGCGCGGCGCACGGCGTGCGCCCCGATCGCCAGGAATTCCAGCATGGCGGCGTCGTCGAGGGAGATGCCGTCGGTCTTGAACACGAAGCGCTCCGGCAGCGCCAGGTACTCGGCCATGCCGCCGTCCCGGTGCACGCCCAGCACCTGGATATTGGTGCAGCAATTGGTCTTGCCCTGGCGGCAGGCGACACAGGCGCCGCAGGACAGGTAAGGCATCACATAGACCTGGTCGCCGGGCGCCATTTCGCTGCCGGCGGGCGCGCTGACCACTTCGCCCGACAGTTCGTGCCCCATGACCCGCGGGTACTGGAGGAAGGGCTGGGTGCCGCGGAAGATATGCATGTCGGTGCCGCACAGGCCAATGCGGCGCACGCGCAGCAGCACCTCGCCTTCGGCGGGCTGGGGCAAGGGACGCTCGACCAGTTCCAGTTCGCCCGGCGACTGGCATACGACGGTTTTCATCATGGTTCTTTTTTCCGTATCGAAGTTTGGATGTGCTTGCATTGTACGGCATATATGCCATACAATCGAGTCGTCAATGCAGCGATTTTGCCTATTTCTCCCGTAAGGAATTCTTATGCCTGACCCGACGCCCGCGGCGCCGCGCCTGCTGTTGATGGCTCCCGAAGACAACTGCCTGATTGCGCGCATGCCGCTGGCTGCCGGCGAGGCGCTGGAGATCGATGGCGCGCCCGTCACCCTGCCGGAAGCTATTCCGCTTGGCTACAAGGTGGCGCGCCGCGCGCTCAAGGCCGGCGAGAAGGTGTTGCGCTATGGCGCCATCATCGGCACCGTGTCGGCCGACGTTGCGCAGGGCGCCATGCTCCACACGCATAATGTGGCCAGCGATTACATTCCAACCTATACACTGGCGTCGGACGCCCATTCTTTCATCGGGAGCACCCACTGATGCCGAACGCTTCACCGCCAGCATTGTCCGGATACCTGCGCGCCGACGGCCGCAAAGGCATCCGCAACGTCGTCGCCGTTGCCTACACCGTCGAATGCGCGCACCACGTGGCGCGCCTGGTCGTCAATGCATTCCCGGGTCAGGAAGTGCACCTGATCGGCTTCCCGGGCTGCTATCCGAACGACTACGCCGACCGCATGATGAAGCGCCTGGCGACCCACCCCAACGTCGGCGCCGCGCTGATCGTGTCGCTGGGCTGCGAGAGCTTCAACCGGCGCGGCCTGGAAGAGGAGGTTGCCGCCAGCGGCCGCCCGGTGCATACCATCACCATCCAGCAGAACAGCGGCACCCGCACCAGCGTTGCCGACGGTATCGAGTGGGTGCGGTGGGCGCGCCAATCGCTGGATGCGCAGGAACGCGTGCCGATGGGACTTGATGAACTGGTGGTGGCCACCATCTGCGGCGGCTCGGACAGCACCAGCGGCATCACCGCCAACCCCGCTGTCGGCGTGGCCTTCGACCAGTTGGTGGCCGGCGGCGCAGCCTGCATCTTCGAAGAGACAGGGGAATTGGTGGGTTGCGAATTCCATATGAAGCGGCGTGCCGCCACGCCTGCACTGGGCGACGCCATCGTCGCCTGCGTAAACAAGGCAGCCCGCTACTACACTGTTCTCGGGCACGGCAGTTTCGCCCCTGGCAATGCCGATGGCGGCCTGACGACGCAGGAAGAAAAATCGCTCGGCGCCTACGCCAAGAGCGGCGCATCGCCGATCAGCGGCATCCTGAAACCGGGCGACCAGCCCGGCGGCGGCGGCCTGTACCTGCTGGACGTGGTGCCTGATGGCGAGGTGCGTTTCGGCTTCCCGAATATTTCCGACAATGCCGAAATCGTCGAACTGATCGCCTGCGGCGCCCACCTCACGCTGTTCACCACCGGGCGCGGCTCGGTGGTCGGCTCGGCGATCGCACCTGTGATCAAGGTGTGCGCCAATCCCGATACTTACCAGCGCCTGTCTGAAGACATGGACGTCAATGCCGGCCGCATCCTGAGCGGCGAGGCATCGCTGGAGCAGGTCGGCACGGAAATCGTGCAACTGGTGGCCGAGGTGGCCGGCGGTGCGCAAAGCTGTTCGGAAGCGCTGGGGCACCAGGAGTTCATCCTCACCTATAAGCAGTTCGAGCCGTCCGGCCCCGGATGCTTTCCGTTGAAAGCGGCATGAGATGCAGGCGTACGACAAGCGCAGCCTGCCGCGCAGCGGCCTTTCGCTGAGCAGCCTGGGACTGGGCTGCGCCCAACTGGGAGGCCTGTACCAGGCGATGGACGACGCCGAGGCGCGCGCCATCGTCGATACCGCCTGGGACCTTGGCATCCGCTATTTCGATACCGCACCATACTATGGCTACACGCTGTCCGAACGCCGGCTGGGCGCCGCGCTGCGCGAGCGGCCGCGTGACAGTTACGTGGTCAGTACCAAGGTGGGCCGGCTGCTGCTGCCCGACGCCGGCGTACAGCCCGGCGAAAACGGCTGGGCAGAACCGTTGCCGTTCCGTCCCCATTTCGACTACTCCTACGATGGCGTCATGCGTTCGCACGCTGATAGCTTGCAACGCCTCGGCATGGACCGGATCGACATCCTGTACGTGCACGATATCGGCCGGGTCACGCATGGCGAAAAACATGCCCATTACTGGGACCAGTTGACGCATGGCGGCGGCTTCCGCGCACTGGCCAGGTTGCGCGAGGAAGGCAGCGTCGCCGCCATCGGCCTGGGCGTCAACGAATGGGAAGTGGTAGTGGACGCGATGCGGGCCTGCGATATCGATTGCGCATTGCTGGCGGGACGCTACACCCTGCTCGAACAGGCTTCGCTGGCGCCGCTGCTGGACCGCTGCGTCGAGCGCGGTATCGGTATCGTGATCGGCGGGCCGTTCAACTCCGGCATCCTGGCCGGGACCAGGAAATTCAATTACGAGGACGCGCCAGCGCACATCGTTGCGCGCGTCGAGGCCATTGCCGCTGCCTGCGCCCGGGCGGGGGCGTCGATCCAGGCGGCCGCGCTGCAATTCCCGATGGCGCATCCGGCTGTCGTGGCCTGCGTTCCAGGCGCGCAAAGTCCGGCGCAACTGCGCCAGAACGCGGAATGGTTCGCGCAGCCTCTGCCTGCCGCATTGTGGGAAGCCCTGTCGCAGGCAGGCCTGATCGACAGCCGCGCGCCGACGCCGCACGGCGCCTGACAATTTTGATAGACGTGTGAAGGAATGAAATGAAGCTGTTACGTTTCGGCCCCAAGGGCCAGGAAAAACCCGGCCTGCTCGATGCACAGGGCGTAGTACGCGATTTGTCCGGCCTGCTGCCGGACCTGACTTCGGCCCATCTCGGCAAGGAGTGGCTGGACCGCCTGGCTTCCGTTGACCCGGCGCAGCTGCCGCGCGTAGAGCAGCCGGTGCGTTTCGCGCCTGTCGTGGCCGACATCGGCAAGCTGATTTGCGTGGGCCTGAACTACTCCGACCACGCCGCGGAATCGGGGATGGCGGTGCCGTCCGAACCTGTGCTGTTTGCCAAGGCGACCAGTTCGATCATTGGCTGCAACGACCCGGTCGTACTGCCGCGCGACTCGGTCAAGAGCGACTGGGAAGTAGAGCTGGGCGTGGTGATCGGCACCCGGGCACGCTATGTCGACATCGACAACGCGCTCGATCACGTGGCCGGCTATTGCGTGGTCAACGACCTGTCCGAGCGCGAATACCAGCTCGAACGCGGCGGCCAATGGGACAAGGGCAAGGGCTGCGACACCTTCGGCCCGGTCGGCCCCTGGCTCGTCACCGCCGACGAAGTGCCCGATCCGCAAAATCTCGACATGTGGCTGGACGTGAACGGCAAGCGCTACCAGGCAGGCAATACGCGCACCATGGTGTTCACGGTAGCGCACCTGGTCAACTACATCAGCCGCTTCATGACGCTCAATCCGGGCGACGTGATCAGCACTGGCACCCCGCCTGGCGTCGGGCTGGGGCAAAAGCCGGAACCGGTCTACCTGAAGCCGGGCGACCGCATGGCGCTGGGCATTGGAGGCCTGGGCAGGCAGGACCAGACCGTGCATGCCTGGGATCCTGCCCTGATCGACGGTTGAACGGCTGCTGGACCGATAAAATACCAAGGCGCGCAAAGCGCCGCACATGGAGACACCATGGCACCGACCGAACAAGCTGGCGGGCAATCCTGCAGGTTTGCCTTTGCGATGATCACCACGCTGTTTTTCATGTGGGGCTTCGTCCATAATCTCGACCCGATACTGATTCCCCACCTGAGGAAGGCATTCAGCCTGACCGTGCTGCAGTCGGCGCTGGTCGATTCGGCGGTGTTCATTGCCTACTTCGTGATGGCGCTGCCGGCCGGCCTGCTGATCGGCAAGGCCGGCTACAAGAATGCCATGCTGTGCGGCCTGGGCCTGTTTGCGTTCGGCGCGCTGCTGTTCGTGCCTGCCGCCCAGACGCAGCGCTATGCCTTCTTCCTCGGCGCGCTGTTTATCATCGCTTGCGGCCTGACTGTCCTGGAAACGGCCGCCAATCCCTATATCACGCTGCTCGGACCAGCTGAAAAAGCTACGCAGCGTCTCAACCTGGCGCAATCGTTCAATGGCCTGGCCGCCACGCTGGCGCCGATTGTCGGCGCTCGTGTCATCCTGACAGGCGGCAGCAGCGAAGAGCAGCTGCAGGCCATGTCCGCTTCCGCACGCCAGGCTGCGCTGGCGGCGGAAGCGGCCAGCGTCAAGGCCCCCTACATCTGCATCGCGCTGGTCATCATGGCGATCGCGCTGGTATTCTATTTCCTCAAGCTGCCGGCTGCCGGCGCAGGCGAGCGCGCGCAGGCGGCTCCTGGCAACGGCGCCATCCTGCGCGCCTTGCAGCGGTCATCGATCCGGCGCGCCGTGCTTGCCCAGTTCTTTTATGTCGGCGCCCAGGTCTGCGTATTCAGCTTCTTTATCCTGTACGCGGTGAAGTCGGCCGGCATTACCCAGATCCAGGCGGCAGACTACCTGGGCTGGGGTTGCGGCGCGGCCTTCGTGGTCGGCCGCTTCGCCGGCACCTGGCTGATGCGGTTCTTCGCACCGGCGCGCCTGCTGCTGGCCTATGCGCTGGCCAGCATGGCGCTATCGGCCGTGGCGATGTTCGCCGGCGGGCTGGCCAGCCTGGGCGCGGTGATCGGCATTGCGTTCTTCATGTCCATCATGTTCCCCACCATTTTCTCGCTCGGCATCCGTAACGCCGGCGCCGACACCGAAATGGGCAGCAGCCTGATTATCATGGCCATCGTCGGGGGCGCGGTACTGCCGCTGCTGTTCGGCTTTATCAGCGACGCCACGCAAAACCTGCAATACGGCTATGCCGCACCGTTGCTGTGCTTCATGGTGATCGCCTGGTTTGCACGTGCCGAACTGAAGGAAGCACGCGCGGCAGCCACCATCACATCCACAGGGAGTGTAGAAGCATGTTTGAATTGACCGGCAAGAAGGCAGTCATCACTGGCGGCGGCAGCGGGATCGGCAAAGCCATTGCCATGCTGTTCGCGCAGCGCGGCGCGGAAGTTCACCTCCTTGATATCAGCGAAGCCGCCTGCGCGCAGGTGGCGCGCGAAATCCAGGAAGAGGGCGGCCGGGCTACGGCGCACGCCTGCGATGTGACGCGCCAGGCCGACGTGCATGCCTGCCTGGGCGCGATCGGCCCGCTTGGCATCCTGGTCAACAATGCCGGCATCGCGCACGTGGGCAAGGCCGACAACACCGCCGAGGAAGACTTCGACCGGGTGATGAGCGTCAACGTGAAGGGCGCCTACAACTGCCTGCATGCCGCCATCCCGCTGCTGAAGGAAAACGGCGGCGGCGTGATCCTCAACATGGCGTCGGTAGCGGCCTGGGTGGCGGTGCCGGAGCGGTTTGCCTATTCGGCAGCCAAGGGCGCGCTGATGGCAATGACGCTGTCGGTGGCCAAGGACTACCTGCAGGACGGCATCCGTTGCAACTCGATTTCGCCGGGGCGTGTGCATACGCCCTTCGTCGACGGTTTCCTGGCGAAGAATTATCCTGGCAGGGAAGCGGAAATGTTCGAACGGCTGTCGCAAACCCAGCCGATCGGGCGCATGGCGCGTCCCGACGAGGTGGCGGCCCTTGCCTTGTACCTGTGCAGCGAGCAAGCCTTGTTCATCACCGGCAGCGACTATCCGATCGACGGCGGTTTCATCAAGCTGAACGCCTGACGCGCCGCGCGCTCAATCCTGCTGCGCCATGTTTTCCCGGTAGTGCAGGGCGTTGAGCATGGTGGAGCGGGAAGAGTGCAGGTGGGTGCGCATGGCCGCCAGCGCCGCCGTTACGTCGCCTTTGACCAGCGGCCGCAGGATGGCCAGGTGCTCCTGCACTGCGTACTGGTTGCGCGGCAGCTCGTCGCGCTTGTCCCACTGGTAGTGGTAGTGGTACACCATTGACACCGCTTCGTTCAGGCCTTCCGCGAAGCGGTTGTCCAGGAGGCTGATCAGGAAGGTATGGAACTCGCGGTCGAGCGCGGGGAATTCAGCGTGGCTCTCGGCTGATCCCTTGCCCAGGGCTTCGTGACGCGCCAGCAGCTCTTTCAGGCGGCCGAATGCCGGATCGCCCGGCGGCAGGGCGGCAATGCGTTCAATGGCCTTCAGCTCGAACATTTCGCGCACTTCGCCCAGTTCTTCGGCGTACTTGGTGTCGAAGGCGCATAGGCGCCAGCTGCCGCGCGGGGTTTTTTCGATCAGGCCATTGCGTGAAAAACCGATCAGGAACTCGCGCACGGCGATCGTGCTGACGCCGGCTGCGCGCGACAACTCGACCTCGGTGAACTCGGCACCAGGCGGCAGGTCGCGCTCGTAAATGCGCTCCATCAGGATTTGCTGCAGTTGCTCGGTGGCGCTGTGCAATTCCGCCACGTCGAAGTAGTCGGCAGCCTTTGGCTTGCGCAACAGGTGCCGTTCCTTCATGCCGGCGATCAACCCATGCTCCGCGAAATAAGCCAGGGCGCTGCGCACTACGGTGCGGCTGCTCTCGACGATTTCTGTCATGCGCATTTCAGTGGGCAGGGCGTCGCCGACCTTCAGGTTCCTGGAAACGTGGTCCAGCAGGAGGTTGATGCTGCGCCGGGTAGTGATTGGAAGTTTGGCCATGAAGCTATTTTACCTGCTCATTGAAGGTATTGAATATATACGATACACTGGGTTTTTCAAAAGAGTTGGGGATGGACAATGGAACGCATGGGCATGGTAATCGGGATCAAAGCCGGGAAGATCGATGAGTACAGGGCCTTGCATGCCGCTGTGTGGCCGGCCGTGCTGGCGAAGCTATCTGCCGCCAATGTGCGCAATTACACAATTTTCCTGCGGGAGCCGGAGAACCTGCTGTTCGGCTACTGGGAGTACCACGGCACTGACTTTGAGGCGGATATGCGCACTATCGCGGCCGACCCCGAAACCCGGCGCTGGTGGACGTTCTGCGGGCCTTGCCAGGAGCCGCTTGCCAGCCGCGCCGATGGCGAACACTGGGCGATGATGCGTCCCGTATTCCACATGGATTGAGCGCTTGCAGGGGATGCGTCCCGCTTCCTGCCAACTGCCTATAATTATGGGATTGGCACGAATAGCGATACGGGAGGGGACATGCGTCTGGCGGCACTGGGCATTTTTCTTGCCGGTTGCCTTTTCTCGTCCGGATGGGCTCAGGCAGAAGCGATCACCATTGCCACTGGTGAGTTTCCGCCCTGGACCTCTGAAAAAGAGAAGCATGGAGGCTTCGTCAATCGCGTCGTGGCCGAAGCGTTTGCGCGCGAGGGCATCCAGGTCAATTTCGTCTACCTGCCCTGGAAGCGCGTCGAAGCCGAAACAAGGCTGGGACGCTATGCCGCCAGCTCGTTCTGGTTTACCGGGCTCGGGCCGGAAGCCGATTTCCTGGTCAGCGATCCAATTTCCAACCATCGCGAGCTTCTGTTTCGCCTGAAGGAGCGGCCGCTTCCCAAATGGCGAACGCTGGCCGACCTGCGCGGCCGGAAGTTCGGTGCCACGCTGGGTTACACCTATACCAGTGAGTTCTGGAAAATGGCGAGGTCAGGGAAAATCAATGTCGAAGTGGCGTCGCACGACGAACTGAATTTCAAGAAGGTGCTGGCCGGGCGGATCGATGCCTTTCCGATGGAAGAAGTGTCGGGATGGATGCTGCTTGCAAACCCGGAGGCCTTCCCGCCCGGTACCAGGGAGCTGTTCGTCACCGAACAGCGGCCGTTGCGCGTGACCGAAGGGCACCTGCGCTTTCCCCGTCGCCTGGCCGGCTCGGCCACGCTTGCCGCCAGGTTCAACGCCGGCCTGGCCGAAATGAAAAAAGACGGAACCTACGACCGGTACCTGCAGGACTTGGTCAAATAACCCCTGGCCCGGATATCCTTGATGCGCGTTGCGCTGTATATCAAGCCGGTCGCATGGTACCTCAAGGGCGCGAGCCCGTTGCTATTGCAGGTCGCCGACGATCACGCCGCCGCGGTTGGCGCCGATGTAGACCCGGCCGAAGATGCGCATATCGCCGGTTACATAGTTGACGCCGCCCCACTGGTGCTTGTCGTCGTTGATCCTGGCCCACGTGGCGCCGCCGTCGAGCGACTGGTAGATGCCGTACACATTGTTGATTTTGGCGGAGATGTAGACGGCTGGATAAGTCTTGCCGGCTGCAGCCTTGCCGAAACCTACACCGTACGCCGCCTGCACGTTGGCGATCTTCGCCGGCGCGGCGCTCGCACCATTGATGTGCCACAGGCCGTTCGGCGTCGCCAGCCACAGGTCTCGGCGCACGCTGCCCGGGACGGAGGCCAACTGGTGCTGGGAGGAATACGACGGCAGGATATCCAGGCCCTGGAAAATGGCCGTGAAGTCCTTGCCATTGTTGGCGCTCTCCAGGATGGTTCCCTTGGAGAAGTCATAGGTATAGAAGTAGCCGTTGGCGACCTTGTCGGCAACCGGATTGAAGAAGCTGCCGGAATCGACCGCGCCCGTTACCGGATAGCCGGTCGAGCCGTTCCAGCTTGCACCGCCATCGGTCGAATAGAGGGCCGAAAGCCCACCCGGAACCCATAGCAGGGCGCTGCCGGCAGCCGATACCGCAACGCGGCCGGCATCGTAACCGGCGACGCTGGCCGCCTGGCGCCAGGTAACGCCATTATCCGATGAGAGCATGAGCGCACGGTTGTTGGCGGTTGTGCGCGCCACCACATTGGTGTTGAGGTCCGCTACATCGACGCTGTAATTGGAGTTATTCGGGCTGCTGTAGTAGCCGCTGATGCCGTTGAAGTTGGTGTCGTAGCGAGCCCCGGCCATGTCGCCAAGCGCGGTGAACAGGTGCGCGCCGCTGCTCGGGGAAACCAGCGGAGAATACAGGCCGCTTTCTTCGATGCCGTTGACATTGAAGCCCCATGCCACGCTTGCGCTGCCCAGGTTGTTGCTCTCCCACAGGCCGTAGCCGGTGTTGTACATGATGTTGTTGGAGTTGAACGGGTCGATGTCGACGTCGCTGATCCAGTGTCCCATCTTGCCCGCCAGCGAGCCGCCGTAATACGCCGTCATCCAGGGATATCCGGGCGCCGCGTGCGTGCTGATGGCGTTAAGCCCGGTCCAGGTGGCGCCGCCGTCGGTGGACTTGTACAGGTCATCGCCGGTAGACCAGCGGTCGATGGTCGAGACCACGATGGTATTGGGATTGCGGACATCGAGCGCCAGGCCGCCATAGCCGAACTGCCAGGAAGCGGTCGGCGCAGCAGGCGTGATATTGGCCCAGGTATTGTTCGCCGTCGTCAATTTGTAGACGGCACCGGCAGTGATGCCGTTCGGGCCCAGGCCATTGGCGTAGGTCAGCACCAGGCGACCGCTGCCATCCAAGGCGCCTTGCACCGGCATCAGGCCGGCCGGGCCGCCAGGTACCGGCGCCCAGGTCGTGCCGCCGTCGGTCGAGCGGTACAGCGTCTCGCCGCTGGTCGCTGCGACGCCGACGTACAGGGTCTTGCTGGCGATGCCGTTGCTGCCGCTGGCCTTGTCGAACAGGACGAAAGTGGTGCCGGCAGTGGTCGGGAAGCCGGGGACCTGCGACCAGGTCACGCCGGAATCTGTCGATTTGTACAGGCCATCCTGGTTGGTGCCGAGGAACAGGATCGAGCCTTTGTTCGGGTCCACCTGCAGCCGTTCGCCGGTGCCACGGCCGTCGGAGTTGCCGCCCAGGCGGATCGGCAGTTCGGTGCGCGACCATGTGGCGCCGCGGTCGCTGGAGCGCAGGATGGCGGCATTTCTGCCCCACGACGGCAGGTACATGCCGGCGGCCACATAGAGTTGTTGCGGGTTGTTCGGATCGAGGGCGATCGATTCGCCGCCATTTAGCTGGTTGTCGTCGCGATTCAGGTCGTCATTGAGCGGGATCCATGTCGAACTGCCTGGGTCGCGCCGATATACGCCGCCAACGTCGGTGCGGATGTAGGCCAGTCCCTGGACTGACGGATGATAGACGATGCCGGTAATGTAGCCGCCGGCGCCGAACAGCGCCGTCGACCAGGCATAGGCGCCGGTATTGGGCGAGGATGGCGTGGTTGTGCCGCCGGAGGCTGGCGGAGCGGTATTGCCGTCAGTGGGCGGCGCCGTCGTATCCGCTGTGGGCGGGGCGGTATTCCCGGTGGACGGCGTGGCGGGATTTCCGTTGGGCGGTGTTACCGTGACCGCGTTGGATGGCACTGCCGCATCATTGGCCGGATTGCCTGGCACACCCCTCCCACCACCGCATGCTGCCAGGGCAAGCGGCAGCATGATGATGCCGAGGAGGGCGGGATTGCTTGGCTTGTTCATTTCGTTGTCCTGCGCAATTCTAAAGGTCGGCATCTTGCCTGATATGTTTCCATGTGGCAATTATGAAATTTGCTAAACGCCGTTATATTTCCGCCTATTCGAAAGGGGTCCTGGTGACGTGGGACGAAGAAAACAGCGGACCTGGCCTACTGAATTTCGTTCACCAGCCTGGCGGATTTCGTAATTGCCCGGCCTGTACCACGGCTGCAAAATCAGGTGATGAGGAATTTCATGCACCTATTCGCAGGCCTCACCCTGGCCGCGGCATCCGGGGCGACGCTTGCCGCTGAGCGCGAACTTATCCTCCACGGCGCCAGCACCTTGCCGTCCTGGCGTGTCACCATCGCGGGGTTCGAGGGGCCCGGGCAGGTACTGCAAGGTGATGCCGTCACGATTCCCAAGCCAGCGAATTCGCAGGTGCCCGGCGGTTCGGTGGGGGCGCACTCAGGCGAAGTGGCAGGCGTGCCCCAGGCACTCACCTTGCTATGGAAGGACGCCTGGTTTGCAGGCCTGCGGTTCGATGGCGCGTCGGCGCTGGATTTGCGGGCCTACGCAGCAGGCGGTACGCTGGAATTCGACCTCAACGTGCTGGACCTGGACCAGGGCGGCATCTATTTCAGCATGCGCTGCGGCCAGGAGTGCTACCGCAAGCTGCCTTTCGTAGCGGCGGCGCGCAGCATGCAGGGCAAGGGCTGGCAGCATCTGTCGTTCTCGCTGGCCTGCTTTGCGCGGGCCAACGATGACTTTGGCAAGGTGCCGGTTCCGTTTGCGCTGGAGGCGAACGGCAGCGGCCAGGTCGCCGTGGCCAACGTCAAATTCGTCAAGGGAGGCGAGCCGAATGCGGCCTGCCCGGATTACCGAACGCAGGCTGTGACACCGGAGCCGCTGTCCCATGCCTGGGCCTTGCCCCACTGGCTGCCGCGTCACCAGTTGAAACTCGAAGAAAACCACAAACTGAAAGAGGCCGGGAAGAATCCGCAAGTGGTCTTCATCGGCGACTCGATCACGGAAGGCTGGGAAAAGGCCGGCAAGCGGGTGTGGCAGCGCTACTATGCGAACTACGATGCGGTGGCCCTCGGCTTCGGCGGCGACCACACGGAGAACGTGCTGTGGCGCTTGCAGCACGGCGAAGTAGACGGCCTGGCGCCGAAGGTGGCAGTGCTGATGATCGGCACCAATAATGCCGGCGACCGCAATGACGAGCCCGAGGCGGTTGCGGCCGGCATCAAAGCCATCATCGATGATTTGCGCAAGCGTTTGCCTGAGTCGAAGGTACTTCTGCTTGCGGTGTTCCCGCGCGAAGAGCAACCGGCTGCGTTCCTGCGGCGGCTGAACGACAAAGTGAACACCCGTATCGCCGGATTTGCCGATGGACGCCACGTATTCTTTGCCAACCTCAATGCATCCTTCCTGAATCCCGACGGCACGCTGTCGCGCGAGGTGATGCCGGACCTGTTGCATCCAGAGGAGAAGGGATACGAAATATGGGCGCGCAGCATGGAACCGATCCTGCAAAAACTGCTAACGGAGTAGGCACGTGAACAAATCAAAGACGATGGCATGCTTCGCCGGGGCGCTTGTGTTGTGCGCCAGCGCTTCGCAAGCCGCCTTCGCGGCCGCATGCGCCACCACGGCGGCGCCGCGCGCGGTCGAGTATCCCTGGATGTCTGTTGAGCGCTGGCGCCAGATGCATGCCGAGCAGGTGGTGCGGGCGGCGAAGGGCGACATCGACGTGATGTTCCTTGGCGATTCATTGACGGAGATGTGGCCCAAGCCGCTGTGGGAACGCAATTTCGGCAGCCTGAAAGCCGCCAACTTCGGCATCGGTGGTGACCACACCGGCAATGTGCTGTGGCGCTTGCAGGAGCCTGCAATCGCCGGCATCAAGCCCAAGCTGGTGGTCCTGATGATCGGCGTGAACAACATCAACCTTTGCAAGGAGCGCGCCGACGACGTGTTCAGCGGCATCCTGCTTGTCGTGGCAAGGCTGCGCGCGCAGTACCCGGCGGCGCGTATCCTGCTCAACGCCGTGCTGCCGGAAGGTGCACCGGATTCGGACGAACGCCGCCGCATCCTGGCGCTGAACCAGAAAATCAGGACAATGGACGATGGCAAGACGATCTTCTTCCATGATTACGGATCGCGATTCATGGATGCCGATGGCGTCTTGTCGAGGGAACTGCAGCCGGACCTGTTGCATTTTTCCGAGAAGGGCTACGGCATCCTGGCCGATGCGATCCGCCCCGATATCGAACGCTTGCTTGGGAAGGCGGCGCGCCCATGAAGCGCCGGTTCTTCCTTGCCTCCGCAGTGGGCGCCCTGGCAGGCGAGGCGGCGGTGCGCACGCTGCATGCAGCGCAGGCCTCCGACGATCCGGAACTGCGCGGTACAGCCAAGCCAGGCATCGCACTGGCGACGGACGACGTTGCCGCTTTCCCGGCCCCGCCAGCTGGATTCGATGACGAGCGCTCAGGCATTGCGCGCGGGGACGTCGTGGAGTTCAGCTACGCGTCGGCGGTGACTGGCACGCGGCGCAAGGCGCGCGTCTACCTGCCGCCCGGTTATTCCGGGAAACAGCGTTACCCCGTGCTCTATCTGTTGCACGGGATCGGCGGCAACCAGGACGAATGGCGTGGGTACGTGCGCGCCAATGTCATCCTCGACAACCTGCTGGCCGATGGTGCCGTGGTGCCGATGATCGTGGTGATGCCGAATGGCCGTGCGCTGGCGGATGACCGCGTGCCGCCTGCGGAGAAAACCTTCACGCCGGAGCATCTCGCCGGCTTTGCGCAGTTCGAGCGCGACCTGCTTGAATCCTTGATTCCTGCCATCGATGGCGCCTATCCGACCATGGCGGAACGCGGCAAGCGCGCAATTGCCGGACTGTCGATGGGCGGTGGCCAGGCCCTGAATTTCGGCCTTGGCCATCTCGATACGTTCGCCTGGGTTGGCGGTTTTTCTTCGGCGCCGAACACGCGGGCCGGCACTGAATTGCTGCCCGATCCCGCCGCGGTGGCGCGCCGCCTTCAACTGCTCTACCTCTCGTGCGGCAAGAAGGACGGCCTGATCGGGACCTCGCAGGGCTTGCACCGCTACCTGCGGCAGCACGGGGTCAGGCACGTCTGGCATGTGGACGAGTTTGCGCACGTGAGGGAAAGCTGGGCAGAGAACCTGGCCCACTTTTCCAAACTGCTTTTCCGTTAGCAGCTGGGACCGGGCGATTCGCCCGCCCTGTGCAACAGACTGTGTACCAGAAGTTCATATATCCGCGCGCCTTGCGCGAATAGAATCGGTGCTCCATCTTCAAGGAAGCACCGCAATGCAATCTGCCAGGTTGAAATACATATTTGATCCGCTCTGCGGCTGGTGCTATGCCAGCGCGCTTGCGTTGGAAGCCCTGTCCGAAGCGTATCCGGACCTGCTGGAGCTGATGCCCAGCGGCCTGTTTTCCGATGCGGGCGCACGCGTCATGACGCCGGAATGGGCGCACCATGCCTGGAGCAACGACCAGCGCATCGAGGCCATGACCGGCCAACCGTTCAGCGCCGCCTACCAGCGCAACATCCTGCAAGGCCCGGGCACGCGCTTCGACTCCGGCGCAATGAACCGCGCCCTGACGGCAATCCATGCGCTTGACCCGCTGCTTGAACCCTGGGTGCTGCGCCGTTTGCAGTGGGCGCGCTACGTTGACGGCCTGGACACTTCGAACGCCATGGTTGTGGCGGCGGAATGCGCCCGCCAGGTCGCAGGTCTCGACGCCATCGAACTTGCCGGCCGCCTTGAGCATGACGCCGAACTGGCGCTACAGGCCACGGCCCGCATCAATGCAACACGGGACCTGATGCGTCGTGCGGGCGTGAACGGCGTGCCTGTCTTGCTGCTGCAAGGCGGGGAGGGCGAATACATCGTGAGCGGGGCGGCACTGTATGGGGACGGGGCGGAGCTGGTGAGCGGGATTGCACGGCTGCTGGCCGCGCCGTCCCCGGCCCGGGCCCGCTAGGTCAGCGGCCTTCTTCCACGATCGCCAGGTCCCATGGACCGAGATACAGTGTGTCGTCCGCCTTCACCTGGCGCGACGTCAGCAGGTCGGCGCCGGGCTTGTACTGGTACTTGAAGTTGACCGGCGCTGCGGAATAATTGAAGTAGTAGCGCACGTTGCGGCCGAAATCGTTGACGCCCTTGCGCGTGTGGACCTGCGGCGGCAACTGCTGGTCGGGACCGGCCAGGCCGGCCTCCCGCACCGCCGCCTGCAGCACTGCCTTCTGCAGCTTGTCAGACAGGTAGGTGCCTTCATAGGTCACCTTGCCGGCGCCGTACTGGTTCTGCGTGATGGCCGGCCAGCGGCCGAAGAAGTGGTGGTCGTAGTAGGCCAGGGCTTTGGCGGTATCAAGTTGCAGGAACTCGGCCCAGTACTGCACCTTGTTGTCGCCGCCGGCATTGTATGGATCGCCTTTCAGCGTCAGCGGTTGCGCGAGATTGGAGAACTCCTGGTAGTGGAAACCCAGCGCTTCGCGCAGCGGCCCGGGCGCCATGGTCCAGCGCACCGCCGTATTCTCGTTGGTGAAACCGCTCTTGAAAGTCATCACCACATGGCCGCCTTTGCGGATGTACTCCGAAATGCGCTTCAGCAGCGCATCGTCGGCCACGTACAGGGCCGGGACGATCAGCAGCTTGTATTGCGAGAAGTCCTGCACTTCAGGGAAGACGAAATCGGTGCCGACGTTCATGTCGTACAGTGCGCGGTGCATCTGCCTTACCAGGCTGCCGTAATCAGCCTTGCTGCCGTCGCCGCCCCATTGCGAATTCTTCGCGAACGGCATGTCGTTCAGCGCATTCAGCGAGTCGCGGCTCCAAAGGATGGCAACGTCGTTCTGCAGCTTCAGGTTCACCAGGCGCGGGCCGATCTTCTGCAGCTCGCGTCCCGTGTGGCTGATTTCGGCGTAGGCGCGGTTGGGTTCGAGGTCATGCGAGAGCACCCCTTTCCAGTAGGTCTCCTGGTTGGCATGGATCGAGGACCAGTGCCAGTATTCGACCATGTTGGAGCCGTTGGACAGGTGGGTGTAGACGTCTTCACGGAACTGTCCGTCATACGGCGGGTACTGGAATGAGGAGCTCCAGTCGGTCGACTGGGCATTGGTTTCCGTGACCAGGAAGTTGTTGCGCTTGAGCGAGCGGGTGAAATCAGCCTGCAAGGTCTGCTCGGCGCCATTATAGTACTCGCGCTGGCCCCAGTGATAGATGTTCACGGCCGGCATGTCGAGGGCGGCCGACACGGCTTCCTCGTTGACGTCGGCGTGCATCGAGCCGGCAAAATCGTGCGTGACGAACTGGCGCGGCGAAGCGTTCTCGCGCACCAGCCTGGCTTGCCAGTGCAGGAAGTTGGTTACGCGCATCTGGCCCCAGCGCGACCATTCCAGCTTGTAGCCCGTGCTCTGGGCGCCGTCCGGGCGCGGCAAGTCGGTCCAGGAATGCAGGTCCTGGCCCCAGTAGTTCAGGAACCAGGCTTTGCTCAGGTTCTCCGGCGTGCCGAATTTCTTCTCAAGGTGGTGCTGGAAGCGTACAAAGACATCCTCATTGGCCGCGCCATAGCTGCCGGTCTCGTTGTCGACTTGCCAACCGATGACGTTCGGGTTGTCCTTGTAGCGGCTGACGATCTTGCGGATCAGGCGCTCCGCGTAGAAGCGGTAGGCGGCCGAATCGGTGTTCATGTTCTGGCGCATGCCGTACATATTCTGTGCGCCATTGAACTTGCGGGCCAGGATTTCGGGGTTCTGCCTGGCCATCCAGGCTGGAATGGAGTAGGTGGGCGTGCCCATGATGACCTTGATGCCGGCCTTGCCCATGGCGTCGACCACGCGGTCCATCCAGGCGTATTCGAAGCGGCCATCCTCGGGCTCCCACAGGCTCCAGGTCGATTCACCCAGGCGCACCACGTTGAAGCCCGCGGCCTTCATCATTTGCACGTCCTTTTCCAGGCGCTCCGAAGGCATGTATTCATGGTAGTAGGCGGCGCCGTACAGGATGGTCTGCAGTGGCGGAACGGCCGTGGCGGGCGCTCTGTCGGCCGCCATGGCGCCGGTGGCAGCAGCGAGGGCGCAGGATAGTGCGCTCGCGAGCAGGGTGCGTTTCAGCATCGATTATTCCTTGGTTTTTTGACAGTGCCCCATTGTGCATAGCGACTGGCTGTGCGGGCAATGGCTTGCATGGAGGCTGTGCAATTTCATATTCCGCATTGGCGGTTTTTGCAATTGCGGCGCCGGGTTGCAGCTTCCACAATGCGTCCTATAAGAAAGCTGGTTGCCAACACTCCCAACCGCCCACCCACGGAGGAGACGCCGTGCGGGCACCTTCAAGGAAAGGTAGAACAATGAAGCCTGTGTTGATCAAGACCGTTCTGTCATTGGCGCTGTGTGCGGCGCCGTTTGCGCAGGCGCAGAATTGCGGCAGCGGCGGCGGCGCCACCGTCTGCCTGAGCGCCAGCGGTACCGGTAGCGACGTGCGTTTGAGCTGGACTGTCAGCGGCAGCGTGAGCGGCCTGCAGGTGTATCGCGACACCGACAGCGATCCGAATGGGCGCAGCCGGCTGGCGGTGCTGGGCAAGACCGCAACCAGCTACACCGACAGCAGTGCAAGCCCGGGGACGGTCTATTGGTACTGGGTCAAGTTCAGCGCAGGCGGCGGCAGCTTCAACTCGGGTACGGCGCACGCGGTGCGCGTAGGCGTGATGCGCAATATGACGAGCATGCAGATGTCGGGGCAGATGGCGCCGGGATGGAACCTGGGCAACTCGCTGGAAGCGACCGGTTCCTACGTCTGGGGCAGCACCAATTTCAACGAAACGGCATGGGGCAACCCGAAGGCCAGCCAGGCCCTGTTCAACAGCATCAAGGCGGCAGGTTTCAAGAGCGTGCGTATTCCGGTTGCGTGGAAACAGTATGCCGACGCCAACGACAACATCAGCCCGCAATGGATGGAACGCGTGACGGAAGTGGTCAACTATGCCCATAACGCGGGGCTGGTCACCATGATCAATATCCACTGGGACGGCGGCTGGATGCAGCCGACCTATGCCCAGCAAGGCGTGGCCAATGCGCGGCTGACCAAGTTCTGGACCCAGATCGCCAACAACTTCAAAAACCACGACGACACCCTGCTGTTCGCCGGCACCAATGAAGTCATGGTTGACGGTAACTACAACCCTCCGACTACCGAATACTGCGACGTGCAGAAGGGTTTCAACCAGGCCTTCATTTCCGCAGTGCGGGCTACCGGCGGCAACAACAGCAACCGCCACCTCGTGGTGCAGGCATTCAACACCAACATCGATAACTCCATCAGCTGCAATGCGACCATGCCAAGCGACTGGGTGGCCAACCGCATGATGATGGAGATCCATTACTACGATCCGTACGACTTCACGCTGGACGCCAACAGCTCTTCGTGGAAGTGGGGCCAGGCCGCCAACCCGTCGGGATGGGCCAACGAATCCTACACCGATGGCCAGTTCCAGAAGATGAAAACCGGCTTTATCGACAAGGGCGTGCCGGTGCTGATGGGCGAGTATGCCGCCATCCTGCGCACCGAATACGATCCGGCCGGAACTTACCGCAAGCTGTGGGACCAGTACATTACCCGTGCATCCTTTACGCGCGGCATCGTGCCGATGTACTGGGATAACGGCTACGCCGACAACCATCAGATGGGCCTTTTCAACCGCAGCACCGGTGCGCAAGCCTTTCCTGACGTGATCAGCACCATTGTGAACGCCGCAAGATGAAATCGCACTACCACGTACTGGACGGCTTGCGCGGTACCGCTGCTTTCAGCGTGTTCGCCTTCCACATCCTGGAGATGCTGGTGCCAAGCCTGGAGCGGAATCCGATGCGGCATACGCATCTTGCAGTGGACTTCTTCTTCGCGTTGTCCGGTTTCGTGTTGGGCCATGCCTACGATGGCCGCGGCTTGGCGCCGGCGCAATTCTTTGCGCGGCGCCTGGTCCGGCTGCATCCGATGGTGGTGGTGGCGATGGCGGTGGGCCTGCTTGGCTACCTGCTGGACCCGTTCGTCGGCGATGCCCAACAGGTGGGCGTGGCGCTGTCGCCGGGCCGCCTGGCGCTGACGTTCTTGCTTGGCCTGCTGCTGTTGCCAGCGGCGACCCTGCCCAATTATTTCGGCGAGACGCACCCGGTCAACGGCCCGTCTTGGACCCTGTTCCAGGAGTACATCGCGAATATCCTGTTCGGGCTGTTTGCGGCACGCCTGGGGCGCCGCCTGCACATTGTCCTGTGCGTGGCCAGTGCGGGGGCACTGCTGTGGACCGCGAAAAAATTCGGGAACCTGGGCTTTGGCTGGGGCTGGGACCACTTCTGGGTGGCGCCGGTGCGCCTGGCTTGCTCCTTCCTGCTTGGCTTGCTGGTCTACCGCATGCGGCTGCGCATGGCGCTGCCAAGCCCGTTCATTGCATTGTCGCTGCTGCTGTTGCTGGTGTTTGCGGCGCCCGGCTTCGGCGCGGCCAACTGGCTGTTTGAGGCGCTGGCCGTGATCGTGGTCTTTCCCCTGGTGCTGGCGGCCGGCGCCGGCTCGCGTCAACCGGAAGGCCGTGCCGGGATGGTGACGCGCCTGGTGGGCGAGCTGTCCTACCCTGTCTACATTGTGCATTACCCGTTTATTTATGTTTTTGCGCACTGGAACTGGTCGACGCACCCGTCCAGGCCCGAGCTGTCGATAGCCATCGTTGCGATCTACTGCGGCGTGCCCCTGTTTGCACTGGCGCTATCGCGCTGGTACGACAGGCCGCTGCGCGCCTGGCTGTCGCGAACCTTGTTTGAACGTCCGGCAGGCCAAGGCCAGGCGAGCGTTCAGCCGATGCTGTAACCTGTAGTCTCCTCTACCTTTTCCGGTAGTTTTCGGGGCGGCCAAAGCCGCCCCTTTTTTCGAGGAAGCGATGAAATTGAAGAAAACGATCAGTCTCCTGTCCGCCGCAGTGGCAATGTGCTGCGGGACCGCGCTGGCCGCGCCTGATGGCAAACCCTGGATGAATACGCAGCTGGGCGCGGCGGAACGCGCCAGCCTGGCTGTGAAGGAAATGACGCTGGATGAAAAACTGAAGCTGGTCTTCGGTTACATGGGCGCGGACATGGAGCACAAGAAGTACAAGCGCCCCGAGGAATCCCACGTGCAATCGGCCGGCTTCGTGTACGGCGTGCCGCGCCTGGGCATTCCCAACCTGTGGGAGACCGATGCCGGCATCGGCGTGGCGAGCCAGGCCGGCCCGCACGCGCGTCCGGGTACCGCGCTGCCGTCTGGCCTGAATACTGCCGCCACCTGGGATGTGCAGACCGCCTACGCCGGCGGCGCCATGATCGGGGCCGAGGCGCGCGGCTACGGCTTCAACGTATTGCTGGCCGGCGGTGTGAACCTGATGCGCGACCCGCGCAACGGCCGCAATTTCGAGTATGGCGGCGAAGATCCGCTCCTGGCCGGCAAGATGGTCGGCGCCCAGATCAAGGGCATCCAGTCGCAGCGCGTGGTTTCCACCCTGAAGCACTTCGCCCTGAACGACCAGGAAACCGGCCGCACCACGCTGGACGTGAAGATCGACGACCAGTCGGCCCGCATGTCGGACCTGCTGGCCCTGCAGATCGCCAAGGAGGAGGGCAATCCCGGCGCCGTCATGTGCTCCTACAACCGCGTCAACGGTGTGTATGCCTGCGAAAACACCTACCTGCTGACCGAAGTGCTGAAAAAGGACTGGGGCTTCAAGGGCTGGGTGATGTCGGACTGGGGCGCGACCCACAGCACGATCCCGGCCGCCAATGCGGGCCTGGACCAGCAATCCGGCATGCCGTTCGACCTGGCCGACTATTTTGGCCCGCCGCTGAAAGAAGCCGTGATGAACGGCTGGGTGCCGCAAGCCCGCCTGGACGACATGGCGCGCCGCGTGCTGCACGCCATGTTCGAGCACGGCGTGGTGGACCACCCGGTGAAGGCTGAACCGGACAAGATCGAGTTCAATGCCCATGCCGCGGTGTCGCTCAAGGACTCGCAGGAGGGCATGGTACTGCTGAAAAACAGCGGGGCGGTGCTGCCGCTGGATAAATCCGTCAAGCGCGTAGCGGTGATCGGCGGCTATGCCGACAAGGGCGTGCTGGCGGGCGGCGGCTCGTCGCTGGTGTACCCGGCCGGCGGCAATGCGGTGCCGGGCATGGAACCGAAGACCTGGCCGGGCCCGGTCATGGTCTACCCGTCCTCGCCGCTGAAAGCGATCCAGAAACGCCTGCCGTCGGCGACCGTTTCCTTCAACGACGGCGCCGACAAGGCCGCAGCCGCCAGGCTGGCGCAGGAAAGCGACGTGGTGCTGCTGTTCGCCACCCAGTGGACCGGCGAAGCCTTCGACGTGCCGAACCTGTCGCTGCCGAACAAGCAGGATGAACTGATTGCGGCGGTGGCCGCGGCCAATCCGAAAACCGTGGTGGTGCTGGAGACCGGCGGTCCGGTGACCATGCCGTGGCTGCCGAAGGTGCCGGCGGTGCTGGAAGCCTGGTATCCCGGCACCAGCGGCGGCGAAGCGATTGCCAGCGTGCTGTTCGGCGAAGCCAATCCTTCCGGCCACCTGCCGGCTACTTTCCCGGCTTCGGAGGCGCAGTTGCCGCGTCCTGCGCTGGACGGCTATCCGGAAGTGGAGAACAGGCGTTTCGAGGTCAGCTACCGCGAAGGCGCAGCAGTCGGCTACAAATGGTTCGACCAGAAAGGCCTGAAACCGCTGTTCCCGTTCGGCCACGGCCTCTCCTACACCGAGTTCGGCTTTTCCGGCCTGTCCGCCGGCGTGAAGGGCGGGATGCTGCAGGTCTCGTTCACGGTGAAGAACACCGGCCGGCGCGCCGGCAAGGAAGTGGCCCAGGTCTATGTCGCGCCGCTGAAGGCAAAGTGGGAAGCGCCCAAGCGCCTGGCCGGTTTCCAGAAGGTCGACCTGCAGCCGGGCGCCGAGGCCAGCGCTTCGGTCACGGTCGATCCGCGCCTGCTGGCCATGTACGACTCGGCCAGCAAGACCTGGAAGGTCGCCAAGGGCGACTATAAGCTGATCCTGGCGGCCGACGCGGCCGAGGCGGCCGACAACAAGGCGCTCAGCACGGTCGTGCACCTGGAGGCCGCCGCCTATGATGTGAACGGCAAGCCACTGCACCCGGCACGCTAGGGCGGGGCGGGGCGAACGTGCCCCCCTTTCACTGGTTGAACTGTTATGATGCAACGAGCAAGCCCGGCAAGAGGTGTTGCAGAGAGACAGTTCAACCATCCTTAGACAATGCAACAGTTTTTCAAAAAAGCGCTTCTGGCGCTGATCGGCCTGGTCATTGCGGACGCATTGCTGGCCTTTTTCATGATCTACAAGAGCTACCTGTCCGTCCCGCTGCTGGCAACGTCCAGGCCCGGGGCTGGCTGGCACTACATAACGAATTCGGATGTGGAAATTGGCGGCACGTCGACCGTTCGTATTCCCGACCGCCAGCGCGAGCAATTGCGCGTCGAGTTCAAGCTGACCGAAGTCGGCAAATACCCCTTCGCTTCCGCCGGCATGGCGATGCACGATGCGAAAAGCCGGCCGGCCCTGGTCGACTGGTCCAAGTACTCCGACGTCACTTTTCTTGCCAAGTGCAAGCCGGCGAATTCCATGGTGTTCGGCATTTCGACCTTCGATCCCAAGATTTCCAAGGTCGGGGATTACCTGACTTACCGCTCTCCCGTCACTTATTTTTCGTGCAATGAACGCGGCGTCCCGGTCTCGCTGGACCTGACCAGGCTGGCCATCCCCGATTGGTGGTTCTACCAGGTCAAGCTGGACCTGTCGCACCAGGGTTACGACCTGAGCAAGGTTTCGAAGTTCGTGTTCGGGTCCAGCAGCCAAAGCCCGCTGAATCTCGACTCCTACCTGGAGGTCAGCGAACTGATGCTCAATGGCCGCGACTATCGCTACATCGCGGCGCTGGTGCTGCTCCTGCTGGCGAGCTGGGTGGCATTTGCCTGGGCCTTCTTCCGCGCCCACGCGCGAGCGCTGACCGCCAGCCTGAATTCGAGGATGAAAAAAGACCTGCCCCTGGTCGCTTATCGCCAATTAACCCTGGAGCCATATAAAGATAAGGAAAAGGCAACGGTGCTGCGTTATATCGCCACCAATTACACCGATACTGAAATCGACCTGGAATCGGTGGTTTCTGCCACCGGAACCAATCGAAACAAGGTCAACGAAGTTTTAAAAACAGAGCTCGGCATGACATTTACGAGTTACCTGAATAAACTGCGGCTGACGGAGGCGGCAAGGTTATTGGCGGAGAAAAGCGGCGCCGCCATCGCTGAAATTGCCTATTCGGTGGGATATTCAAACGTTTCCTATTTTAATAAGCTGTTCAAGGAAGAATACGGCTGCACGCCCAAATCCTTCCGTTCCCTCGCGACCCAGCAGGATTCCCCCGCCGAGCCGGTCCCGGCCGAGATTTCCGGTAGCGAAGCCGGCTGATCCACTTGCACTCCCAGCAGAACTAATCGCAATTTCTGCATTTTGCTAGAAATTTCCCGCCTCGCGCTACCGTGCGGTTGCGCGCTCTCCCTATCCTAGTGCCCATGGTAGCTTAGCTTCCGCTAGCCACTGCGCTGCGGCAAATTTTGAAGTGACCCAGACCAGGGGGCGTATCGCGCCACCCCGGCAAGACGGAGACAAAATGATGAAAACCATGTTTGGTATTATTGCCTGCAGCGCAATGCTGCAGGCGCGTGCAATTCGGTTCGATTTCGAAACGCCGGCTGGCATTTTGAATACTGCCTGGTGAGCCGGTTTATGAATACTTCAAAAGCGCACCGTATTGCCCTGTTATTCAACGCTAACAAGAGTTTTGACCGCGAGGTTATTTCCGGGGTCGCCGCATATCTTGGCAGCACGCGGGCGGCCTGGGATTTATTTCTGGAAGAAGATTTCCGCCTGCGCCTGGCCGGCATTGAGAATTGGCAGGGCGATGGCATTATTGCCGACTTCGACGATCCGGCAGTGGCGGCCGCACTGTCGCGCTGCAACGTGCCGGTGGTGGCGGTCGGCGGCTCCTACGCCGACGAGGCGGAGTACCCGCGCGGCATTCCCTACGTGGCGACCGATAACTTCAAGCTGATCAAATTGGCGCGCGACCACCTGATCGACGTCGGCCTGCACCGTTTTGCGTTGTTCAGCCTGCCCAAGGCCAGGGAAAACCGCTGGGCCCAGGAGCGCGAGACTGCGTTCCGCAGCCTGATGCAAGCCGATAGCATGGAGCCCGAAATCTTCCGCGGCTGCGAGACCAGCGCCTCGGCGTGGGACGAGTCGGTGGAGGGGCAGATCGCCTGGCTGCGCAGCCTGCCGAAGCCGGTCGGCATCATTGCCGTGACGGACGCGCGTGCGCGCCAGCTGCTGCAGGCTTGCGTCATCGCCGGCATTGCGGTGCCGGAGCAGGTGGCCATCATCGGCATCGACAACGACCCGCTGGTGCGCATGCTGACCCGCATCCCGCTCAGTTCCGTGATCCAGGGCGCGCAGGAAATGGGGCGCACGGCCGCCCACCTGCTGGACCAGATGCTGCATGGCGTGCGCCTGTCCAATACCCGCATCCTGATGCCGCCGGCCGGAATCAATGTGTTCGCATCCAGCCAGCACCAGGCGGTGCGGCACCCCCATGTCGCCCGGGCGCGGCATTTCATCCGCCAATACGCCTGCCAGGGCATCAAGACGCACCAGGTGGCCGAGTATGTCGGCGTCTCGCGTTCCTCGCTGGAAGCCTATTTCCGGCAGGAGCTGGGCTGCAGCGTGCATGACGTGATCCTGCAGTTCAAGCTCGATGCCGCCAAGGCCGGGCTGGAATGCGGCGAACGCAGTATTGCCGATGTGGCGCTGGAGTGCGGCTTTACGTCGACCCAGTACATGCACCTGGTGTTCAAGCGCGAACTTGGCTGTACGCCGAGGGCTTACCGCGACAGGGCGCTCGCGGTGGAGCCGCAGTAAGCCAAGGGCCTTCGGGCCCTTTTTTCAGGAAGTCCATTTTTTGAGATAGACATGAAACAGAAGAATATCTTTGCATTGACTGCAATTGCAGCTAGCCTGCTGGCCGCGTGTGGCGGCGGCGGATCGGCAGGGACGGCGCCCGCGTCCGCGCCGCAAACCACGGCACCGGCACAGCAGCCGCCGGCGAACCCGCCGGTGAATCCACCAGTGAACCCGCCGGCAGATCCTCCGGTGAATCCGCCGGAAGCGCCGGCCACTGGCGCAACCACCTGGTCGAGCGTCAAGTTCGGCGGTGGCGGCTACGTCACCGGCCTGGTCTTCCACCCGACGACTGCCAACCTGCTGTACGCCAGGACAGACATCGGCGGCGCCTATCGCTGGAACCAGGCTACGTCGTCCTGGACCCCGATCACCGACGGCCTGGGCTTCGGCGCGACCGAGAGCCGCTTCCATGGCATTGAAAGCATCGCCCTCGATCCGAACAACGACCAGCTGGTCTACATGGCCACCGGCATGTACACGTTTGAAGGCAACGGCCGCCTGTACATCTCCAGCGACCGCGGCGCCACCTGGACCCATGTCGACCTGCCATTCCCGCTGGGCGGCAACAATCCCGGCCGGGCCATGGGCGAACGCCTGATGGTTGATCCGAACAAGCCGTCCACGCTGTTCTTCGGCTCGCGCACGGCCGGCCTGTGGACGAGTGTCGATTCCGGCAAGACATGGGCGCAGGTCACCTCGCTGTCGCCGGTCAAAATGACCGCCGACCAGATCAGCGCAGCCGGCGGCGGAATGGGCGTTGAACTGGTGGTCTACGATACCGGGACCAAGGGCACCGGCACGGCGACCCAGACCATCTACACCGCCATCGCTCCGGACTATGCCAGCGTGGCGGGCCTGGGTTCGAACATGTACAAATCCATCAATGGCGGCGCGACGTGGACGCCGGTGGCAACGCCGGTATCCGGCTACCACATCCCGCACATGGTGCGCGCCGATGACGGCATGTTCTACGTGGTGTTCACCAAGGATACGGGCCCGGGCGCGGGCGGTCCCGGGCGCCTGTACAAATTCGACGGCTCCAACTGGACCCTGCTCAAGAGCGTCGATCCGCAAACCGGCACCAACTTCGGCCTGGGCGGCGTGTCCGTCCAGGGCAGCGGCGCCACGACCCGCATCGCACTGGGCGTGACCAACTCCTGGGGCAACTGGAACGGCCAGCAGATCGTCCAGCTGTCGGACGACGCGGGCAAGAACTGGCGCGAAATCGAAGCGACCATGCCGGGCGAAGTCGCATCGGGCTGGGTCGACGACGTCGAGATCGACCCGGCCAACCGCGACCACATCCTGCACGTGCACGGCGGCGGCATCGTCGAGACCAGGAACGCATCCTCGTCCACGCCAAGCTGGCAAGGCGTCATTGGCGGAATCGAGGAGACCGCCACGCTGTCGCTCGCGACACCGCCGGCCGGCGCGCCGTACATCCTGATCAACAGTGCAGGCGACGTCGGCACCTGGGTCGACACGAACCTCGCGGCCACGCCAACGCTCAATCCTGGCCTGGGCTGGAGCAACGGCAACGCGGCCGACATGGCGTGGGCCGATCCGCTGTACATCGCCGGCATCGGCGTGGTCAATTCGACCAGCACGGCTGCCGGCTTCTGGTCGGGCGATGGCGGCAAGACCTGGTCCAGGTTTGCGAGCCTGCCCGCTGGCGCCGCGCAGAACACCAGCAGCGAAGCGAGCGTCGCGGTCACCGTGCGCAACAAGGCGGTCGTGTCACCGGCCAATTCGGTGCCGTCCTACACCACGGATAACGGCGCAAGCTGGAATGCGACCAACCTGCCGCCGCTGCCCAATGTGGCGCCAGGCTGGAACCGCGGCTACCACCTGGCTGCGGACCGCAAAAACCCGAACAAGGTCTATGCCTACGATTCGGGCGGCGCAACCTGGGGCACGGCGGGCAAGGTCTACGTCTCGACCGACGGTGGCCACAGCTTCACGCTGAGCCAGGGCTCGGTGGATGCCAAGCTTGGTCCTAACAGCTGGGGGGCAACGTCGTTGGCGGTGAACCCCAACGCAGAGGGCGATATCTGGCTGGCGGACGGCAGTGCCCTGTACCACTCGCTGGATTCCGGGGCCACCTGGACCAAGCTGGCGGCCTTCACGCCCGCAGCGGGTGCACAAGGCGCCACCCTGGTTGCGCTGGGCAAGGCAGCGAGCGGCGCCAGATATTCGGCGGCGGTATACGTGGTCGGCGTGGTCGGCGGCGTATGGGGCGTGTACCGCTCCGACGACGGCGGCGCCAGCTGGAAACGCTTTAACGATGACGCGCACCAGTTCGGCGGCATCGGCGTGATGGCGGCCGACCAGAACATCTACGGCCGGATCTACGTCAGCGGCACCGGGCGTGGCCTGATCTACAGTAACTGAAGGAGCCGGGCCGGCGGCTGGCAGCTGCCGCCGCCCGCCCGGAATAACACTGGCACGCCGACTTCTTCAAATTTCAGCAGAACACAAGCGCTCGACACGAAACTTCTATTCGAAAAAAACTGCTCTCAGTAGTCTGGGTTGGCCGCTATCGGCCACATTCAACCACAAATCCATTTCTTGGAGGAGCAGACAATGAAAGTGCATTGCAAGAAGTATTACGCCGGGCTCGCGCTGCCGGCCTTGTTGGCGACGCTGCTGGCCGGCTGCGGCGGCAGTCAGGAAAGCGGGACGCCTGCGGTCAGCACCGCGGCCACCAGCCAGGTCTCGGCAGCCGGCCTGGCTGCCGCCAGCTGGACCAGCGTCAAATGGGCCGGCGGCGGCTACGTCACCGGCCTGGTCTACCATCCGGTCAACTCAAGCCTGCTGTACGCCCGCACCGACGTTGGCGGCATCTACCGCTGGAACGCCAGCGATTCGCGCTGGATACCGCTGACCGACGGCATCGGGTTCGGCGGCGGCGACAGCCGCTTCCATTGCGTGGAGAGCCTGGCCCTCGACCCGAGCAACGACCAGCGCATCTACATTGCCACCGGCGACACCACCAGGCAGGGCGCCAATGGCCGCCTGTACATTTCCAGTGACCGCGGCAACAGCTGGACCTGGGTCAGCCTGCCGTTCATGGTGGGCGGCAACGATACCGGCCGGGCGATGGGCGAGCGCCTGAAAGTCGATCCGACCAATCCATCGATTCTGTTCTACGGCACCCGCACTGCGGGACTGTGGCAGAGCAGGGACGCGGGCCGGACATGGGCCCAGGTCACGGGGCTGTCGTCCACCACGATCAGCGGCAGCAACCCGCCGATCGGGGTCGAGCACCTGATGTTCGACAACTCGAAAGTGGGCGGCGGCGAGACGACCTGGATCATGTACGCCGCCATCGCGCCCGATTATGCCAACGCGGCGGGCCTGACCTCGGTCCTGTACAAGTCCGTCAACGGCGGCTTCTCGTGGACGCCGGTCCCGGTCCCGGCCCCGGTGGCCGGCTACCACATCCCGCACGTGGTGCGCGCCGCCGACGGCAACTACTATATGGTGTTCAACAAGAACGCCGGCGAAGGCCCCGGCGGGCCGGGCTACCTTTACCGGTTTGGCGGCGTGGTCTTCAACGAGAACTGGACCCTGCTCAGCAGCAGCACCACAGGCGGCTATAGCGGCGTCTCGGTCCATGGCACGGGGCCGAACGCCCGTATTGTGCTGGGTGTGACCGGCACCTGGGGCGACAATCCCGGCCAGGTCACCCAGCTGTCCGACAACGGCGGCAGCACCTGGCGCGAAATCGAGGCAAACATGCCGCATCTGGGCTCCACCGGCAACGGCTACTCGGGCTGGAACGATACCACCGTGATCGACCCTGCCAACCGCGACCACATCATGCACGTGCACGGTGGCGGCATCTGGGAAACCACCAACGCTTCCTCGGCAACGCCAAGCTGGAGCGCCAAGGACAATAACCTGGAGGAGACCGCGACCCTGGCCCTCGTCACGCCGCCGGCCGGCGCGTCCTATAAGTTCATCAACAGCGCGGGCGATATCGGCACCTGGATCAATACCGACCTGGCGGCGCGGCCGACCAGGGGGCCCATGAACTGGTGGAGCAATGGCAACTCGGCCGACATGGCCTGGTCCGATCCGCAATACATCGCAGCGAACGGTGTCGACAATGCGAACAACCACGTCGGCGTTGGCCACTGGTCCGGCGACGGCGGCAATACCTGGGCGAAGTTTGCAACCTTGCCTGCCGGCGCTACGACCGGTACCGACAGTTCGTCCAACCTCGCCGTCACCACGCGCAACAACGTGGTCTGGGCGCCCAACGACGCGGTACCTTCCTACACTACCAATAACGGCGCAAGCTGGACTGCGACCAACCTGCCGGCGAAACCGGCAGTCGGGGTCCCGCGCAGCTACCTGCTGAAGGCCGATCGCAAGAACCCGAACAAGGTCTACGCCTATGATTCGGGCGGCGCCTGGTGGAACCAGTGGTCGGATAGCGCGCACTTCTGGTATTCAAGCGACGGCGGCAAGACGTTCACCGAACGCGCCGCGTTCAAGGCGGCCAGCCCAATGCTGACGTCCTTCAACAATACGTCGATGGCAGTGAACCCGAACGCGGAAGGCGATGTCTGGCTGGCCGACGGCAATACGGTGTACCACTCGCTCGACGCGGGCGCCAGCTGGACCAAGCTGACCGCCTTCTCTTCGATCTGGGGCAGCAACCAATGGCCCGACGTGCAGGGCGCCACCGTGGTAACCCTGGGCAAGGCGGCTCCCGGTGCGTCGTATTCGGCCGCGGTCTACGTGGTGGGCGTGATCAATGGCGTGTGGGGCGTGTACCGCTCCGACGACGCCGGCGCCACCTGGTCGCGCTTCAACGACGACGCGCACCAGTATGCCGGCATCTTCCACATGGCGGGCGACTGGAACACTTACGGGCGCGTCTACGCATCCGGCAACGGCCGCGGCGTGTTGTACACCAACTAAGCTGCCAGGCCCTAGTGGCCGGACGCCGAACGGTAGCCGATGCGGAACCCGCCCCAATGCCTGCCGTTGACGTAGATCGGGGCGGACAAGTCGTGCATCACCTCGCCGGTGTCGCGCTTGTAGGTCTGCAGCAGGTAAGGCTTGGTGTTGGCCCCGCAGCGCGAGCCGGTGCGGTCGTTGAAGATGCGCTTGGTGCGGTTGTTGACAAGGTCGGTGGCGTAGTCGCCGGTCAGGGGCTGCGAAAACTTCTTGTTGTGAGTCGGGAAGTAGCCGTTGTTGTCGACCGCGCCGGCAAAGGCCAGCTGCGGCATGGCCTTTAATAGCGCCTCCTGCAAAGCGGGCAAGACGCGGTCGGTGAACTTGTCGAAGGCGCTATGGTGCTTGGGCGGGTTGGTATCCGGGATTGGAACGTAGCGGCGGTCGAACAGCGCAGCCTCGCTGATCTCGCCGCTGGCGATGGCTTTTTCGAACAGTTTGCCGACATCCCTGGCAGCTTGCTGCGCGACGGCGCGGATCGCGTCATGCGCGGTGGCGGCGTTGCTTTCCGTGGTGGCTTCGAACAAGGACTCGGCGCGTTCGGCCAAGGCCTGCGCGGAGCTGGCCGCGCGCGGCAACTCGGCCTGCATGCCCAGCATGCCGTCGCGGATCTGGCCGATGGCCTCGGCAATGTGGCGCGTCGATGCGGCATGCTCGCGCGAGGCCAGCGCGATCTTGTGGATTTCGCCGTGCGATTCGGCGGCGCAGCGTTCGATCGTGCTGAAGCTGGCGTGCACGCGTTCCACTTCCACCGCTGCTTGGGCGACCTTGCCTGTGAGCGAGGCCATGCCGGACGAGGCCCGCTCGGCCTCCGCCAGGATCGCGGTCACCTTGTGGCCGATGTCGGCCGTGGCTTCGGCCGTGCGCTGGGCCAGCTGGCGCACTTCGCCGGCTACCACCGCGAAGCCGCGGCCATGCTCGCCGGCGCGCGCTGCTTCGATGGCCGCATTGAGCGCCAGCAGGTTGGTGCGCGTCGCGATTTCGGTGATCACCGCCGTGATGCCGTGGATGCTGCGCGATTTTTCCTGCAGGGCATCCATCAATTGTGAGGCAGCCTGCGCGTTGCCGCGCGCATCGCTGATCTGTTGCAACCCCTGGTCCACCGCGCCGCGCCCGGCCACGCTCTCGCGCCGCACCATGGTGGCGACCTCGGATGCCCGCTCGGCGTTGGCTGCGATTTCCTCCATTTCGCTGGCGCTGGACGCGGACCGGGCGGCGATCTGGTTGGTCGACTCGACGTCTCCGGAAATCCGCTTCCTGATCGAATCGACGAAGTAGGAGGTCTCTGCCGCACCGATCATGATGGTGTCGATTTCGCCCGCCACCTTTCCTGCCAGCGCATTCTGCTGCGTGCTGCCGTTGCGCAGCAGCAGCACGCTGGCGCCGGCACTGCCCAATGCCGCCAGGCTGGCCAGGGGGAGGGGCGCCAGTGCGGCGCCGGCCGCCCAAAAGCAGGCCATGGCGGCGGCAACGCCTGCAAGGGTTGCCACGGCGGGTGCGCCGATGCGGTGAAGCGGGAGGGGATTGTTCATGGCTATGCCGCGCTATCGGTTGTGGTTTTTATGGACGGACCTGTCTCTATCTTCATTTTCGGGACGAAACTTACGGTGTCCTTACATCATTGAAATTTGTATTGCCGTAAATACATGAGCGACCGGGGAAACGGTCTGTTTGCTCGCTCGACGGCTGGCTATGGCGCCCGCCAATGTATAGACTTCAAGAGTACGCAACGTGAACGGCAGGATGTATGGGATTGCCAATGCGGAGACGGTGCTTGTCGCTTGTGCTTGGGATGGCGGTTGCGGCCGCTTGCCTGGCCGAAGGCGCCTGGGCGGCTGGCGCGGAAGTCAACGTCGTGTTCATTCCCAAGTCGCGCGACCAGGAATTCTGGACCTTCATGCGGGACGGCGTGGACCGGGCCATCCGCGAGGCGGACGGCGTCAAGGTTGCGTTGACCTGGCGCGGGCCAGCCTACAACGACCAGGTCGATGTGCAGATCAAGCTGCTGCAGATGTACACCTCGCCGACGGTCGATGCGATCGTCCTGGCGCCGACCGATCGTGTTCGGCTGGTGGAGCCGGTCAGGCGGGCGGCAGCCATGGGAATCAAGGTGATTGTGGTCGATTCGGCGCTCGATGGCCGCGACTACCAGAATTTCATCGCGACCGACAATCACGCGGCCGGCGCACTGGCTGCGCAGCGCCTGGCGGCATTGCTTGACGCGCAAGGCGAGGTACTGATATTGCGAACGGTCGCCGGCAGCGCGTCGACCGACCAGCGCGCCGATGGTTTTGTGGAGTATCTGAGGAAGCATGCGCCGAAGGTCAGGATTGTCGCGGACGAATATGTCGGCGCCAGCCGCGGCAAGGTGTTCCACGAAGCAGGGCAGCTGTTGCAGCGCTTTCCGGCGGTGGACGGCATCTTTGCCGTGAACGAATCGTCGAGCGACGGCATGCTGCGTGCGTTGCGCCAGGCGGGCCTGGCCGGCAAGAAGAAGTTCGTAGGCTTTGACTCGACCACCTTCCTGCTGGATGGCCTGGAGCAGCAGGAAATCCACGGCCTGGTGGTCCAGGACCCGCGCCGGATGGGATATATGGGGCTCAAGGCGGCGCTGGCTGCGGTGAATAAAACCCCCATGGAGCCGCGCACCATTCTCATCGACGGGGTCATGGTGACCCTGGAAAATTACCGGAAGCCGGAAATTCGCGCGCTGCTGGTGCCGTGACTGCCAGTAGGCCGAGACCCAGGGTGTGCACCCAAGGGGTGCGCACCCCGGAGCCGGTGTTACCACCAGGCGCCGTAGATGGTTGCCAGTGCCACGCAGATGACGGCGGAGCCGAGCGTGAATGCACCGTCAACGCGGAACAGGGACGTATCGACATGCAGGTGGTGCTGGTGCGCGCCATCGCGCTTGGCTTCGGCCATCTTGCTGATCACCACCATGCCGGCGATCACGAACCAGAACACGATGAACATGCGGTCCAGGAACGGGATTTCAGGAATGCCGGCTGCGTTGGCCTTGGCAAAGCCGATCGGCACCAGGAAGGACAGGTTCATCATCTCCGGCAGGAACTTGAGGATGATCGAGCCCACCAGGCCGCCCAGGGTGGCAAACATCGCCGCACCGGAGGTGGTTTTCTTCCAGAAGAAGCCCATCAGGAACATGGCCAGGATGCCAGGCGAGACGAAACCGGTGTATTCCTGGATGTACTGGAAGCCGCCTTTCTTGTCGATGCCCAGCAGCGGGGCGATCAGCACGGCCAGGGCCATGGCCACCACCACGCTGACGCGGCCGATCCACACCATGCGCTGCTCGGTGGCCTGCTTGTTGAAGGTCTTGTTGTAGATATCCAGGGTGAAGATGGTGGCGATGCTGTTTGCCTTGCCGGCCAGCGAAGCCACGACAGCGGCGGTCAGGGCGGCAAACGCCACGCCTTTCAGGCCGGGCGGCAGCAGGTTAAGCAGCACAGGATAGGCGCGGTCCGGATTCAGCTCGCCGCCCTGGCGCATGGCGTCGCCCAGGGCGCCGGACTTGTCCAGCGCATAAGCGGCAATACCTGGCAGCACCACGATCACCGGCATCAGCAGCTTGAGGAAGGCGGCAAACAGCAGGCCTTTGCGGGCCGTCGGCAGGTCGGCGCCCAGGGCGCGCTGGGTGATGTACTGGTTGCAGCCCCAGTAGTTCAGGTTGACGATCCACATGCCGCCCAGCAGCACGGACAGGCCCGGCAGGTCCATGTAGTTCGGGTCATCGCGCTTGAGCACCATGTTGAAGTGCTCGCCGGCCCGCACGAACAGGTCGGAGAAGCCCGCCATGGCGCCTTGCTTGCCGCCCAGTGCCGCCACCAGGTCGAGCGCCAGCCAGGTGGTCACCAGGCCGCCGACCACCAGGCAGGCCACCTGCACCACGTCGGTGTAGCCGATCACCTTCATGCCGCCCAGGGTGATGATGGCGGCGAATACGGCGAGGAACAGCATGCAGGGCAGCAGGGCGATGCCGGACAGGCTGGAGATCGCCAGGGCGCCGAGGTAGAGGATGGAGGTCAGGTTGACCACCACGTACAGGCCAAGCCAGAACAGGGCCATGGTGGTGGCGACCGCCTTGCCGTAGCGCTGTTCGAGGAACTGCGGCATGGTGTAGATGCGGTTTTTCAGGTACACCGGCATGAAGAACACGGCCACGATCACCAGGGTGGCGGCCGCCATCAGCTCGTAGACCGCGATGGCCATGCCGATCTTGTAGCCGGAGCCGCTCATGCCGATGAACTGCTCGGCCGAGATGTTGGAGGCAATCAGCGAAGCGCCGATCGCCCACCAGGTCAGCGAGCCTTCCGCCAGGAAGTAGTCATGCGAAGCCTGGCCGGAACTGTTTTGCTTGCGGCGGTAGATCCAGATGCCGTAGCCGGCAACGGCAATGAAGTAAATCAGGAAGACGATCAAGTCTACGGTTGAAAAGGTACTCATGCGGTGCTCACAAAGTAGGTTGTCTCTGGCCTGGCGCGCGTGGGCGGCGCACCGGCCTGTTTTTGGAATCGGTATCGGAAGATCGTAGGCGAAGGGGCCTTGCCATTTCCAATAACACTTTTGCGTTCAGCTATATCAAATTTGACATATGACGGCGGATCTTGCCCGTCTCCCCGAGGCTGCGCTGGCATTATTGCCGATTCCGGGGCGCCGGAAACCCCCTTGCAGCGCTCTTGGCCAGAATCGTTCGATGGCTTGGTGATTTTAGTAATTGAATCGCCATGCGCCGGATTGCAGAATGGCATGGTGCCAATGGTGTGCACAGGAAGCCCGATCTTTTAATGATGACCAAACGTTTTTCAGGCACCGCGCCCGAGGCGGACGAATACCGCTTGTTTACACTCAGGAACGCCAGCGACATGGTGGCGACGATTACCGAACGCGATGCCGCCTTGTGGTCCTGGCGGGCGCCAGACCGCTATGGCCGCATGGCCGACGTGCTGCTGGCGCCCAAGGGCGCTGCCAACCCGGTGCTGTGGCAGGGACGCCACGCAGACGGCGGCGTGACGCTGTTGCGCACGGGAGGCGGCGGCGCGGTGGCCCAACTGGCGAAATACCGGCTGGACGATGACGGCTGCCTGAGCGTGGAGCATGAAGTGGTGGCCATGGCGCCCACGCCGCTCGACCTGGCAGCCTGGCCGACCTTCAACCTGAACGGCGGCATCGCCGATGTCGGCGACCATATGGTGCAGATCGATGCCGACTACTACGTGGAGGTGGACGCGGACGGCATGCCTTCCGGCGTGGCGGCGGTGGCCGGGACGGCGTTCGACTTCCGCCAGCCGGCGCCGATCGGGGCGCGCCTGCGCTGGCCCGACAGCCAGATCTGCGGGCGGGGCGGTTTCAACCATAGCCTGTTCGTGCGCAGCCATTTTGCCGGCGGCCAGGGGCCGCTGCGCACCGTGGCCCGCATCGTCGATCCGGGATCGGGGCGCTGCCTGCAGGTCCAGACCACCGAGGCTGCCGTGCAGTTCCGCGCCGGCCACCAGGGCGGTTTCAGCGTCGAGGCGCAAGCCCGTCCCGAGCTTGCCAGCGCGGCCTGGCCGCACGTGATCGTGTCGCCAGGGCAGGTCTACCGGCAGACCACGGTCTACCGGCTCACGCTGCAGGCCTAGGCCGGTTTCAGGCCGCGGTAGGTGAACTGCCGCGCCCTGACTTCGCCGGCGCCGGCGCTGTAAATGCCGACCTTGAGACTCATGAAGCCGCCGAACACATTGTGGTGGAAGCCCGACACTTCCATTTGCCATGGATGCCGGGTCCAGGCCACGCCGTCGCTGGAGTAGTGGAAGGTGATGATATTGGCGCGGTTCGCCAGCCGGATGTGGATGGTCCGCGCCGCGATTTTCTGCCGCATCCAGCGTTGCTCTTCGCTGTAGTGGTGGGTGAACATCTCGGTGGGGCTGAAGCCGATGCCGCAGTAGCCGCGCTGGCTGTAGTACAGCAGCAGGCCGCCTTGCCCGCCTTCCGCAATATCGAGCACCACCGACACTTCGTAATCGCGGTCGCCGACGATGCAGGTGAGGGGCGAGCAATCGGCCGGCGAACTGCCCTTGCCCTTGATGACCAGCCCCTTGCCGTCGTACCGGGCGCGCCGCATTTCCTCGGGGCCGGGCGCGAAGAAGCTCCACTGGACGCCGAACCTGTTGCTGGAAAAGTCGTCGGACAGCGCCTGGCCGGCCGGCGAGGCGCTGCCGCCTTTCGGCTTGTGCAAGGGCTTGTCCAGCGAGCCGCCGCGTGCACGGAACCAGCCGTCGCCGGTCCATTCAATGGGTTCGAGGATGGCCTGCCGGCCCAGCGTGCGGAAGCCGTTTTCGTAGGCGTGGTAAATCATCCACCAGTCGCCGCCAGGTCCTTCGACAATGCTGGCATGGCCGCGCGACCACCAGGGTTCGTCGGCGCTGCGGGTGCGGACGATGGGGTTGCCGGGGCAGTCCTGCCAGGGACCGTGGATGGAACGCGAGCGCGCCACCGTGACCATATGGCTGGTGGGCGGGCCTGAGGTGCCGCCGACGGCGGCCACCAGGTAAAACCATTCGCCGCGCCGGAACAGCTTGGGCCCCTCGGGAGCGAACATCTCCACCACCCAGTTTTCCGGATAGCGCCAGGGATGGTAGACGTGTTCCAGCGCGCCGACTGTGGACAGGCCGTCGTCCGCCAGCGCGATGCGGCGCACGCCGTTGAAGAACAGGTAGCGCTTGCCGTCTTCGCCGACCGCGTGGCCGGGGTCGATGCAGCCTTGCAGCCTGAGGTCGACGGGGTCGCTCCAGGGGCCGCGGATATTGTCGGCATGGATCACGAAGATCCTGTCGTCGGCCGGGATGTACAGGAAGTAGCGGCCGCCATGCTTGACCAGGTCCATTGCCCACACCGAGCCGATCGGCCTGGTCAGCGCGGCGCAGATGGGCGCCCAGTTGACCAGGTCGCGCGAATGCCAGATCACGGCGCCGGGGTAGGAGTAGAAGGACGAAAACGTCATGTAGTAATCGTGGCCGTCCTTCAGGATGGTGGGATCGGGGTGGTCGCCGGGCACGATCGGGTTGATGAACAGGCCGTTGCCAAGGTCCGCCTTGCGCTGGCCTTCGGTGCCGTAGGCGGGCTGCAGGGCCGAGCCGGGGCGGCCGCACGGCGCCGCGCCGGCCAGGGGCGCGGTTGCCGCGCCGGCCCCGGCCAGGGCCAGCTTGAGCAGGCTGCGGCGGTCCCGGCTCATTTGCCCACTACTTTGGTGATGGCCGGCGACTTGCGCGACAGCTCGCTGTCGCCGCTCACGGCCAGGCGGCCGGCCGCGTCGTTCCATGCCAGTTTCGCCAGCATGCCCTTGCCTTTTTCGTAGTCGTACGAGACGCCATCGTCGTCATACAGGGCGAACTGGCCATCCTTGCCGGGGTATACCCGGATTTCGGCGATCGCCTGCTTGCTGGCGGTGGACTGGATGTCGGAGCCCAGCGGCACGATGGAGCCGGCGCGCACAAAGACCGGGATCTGGTCGATCGGCGCGGCGACGCGCACCCAGCGCCCGCCGGCCAGCTTCTCGTTGGTCCAGAAGTTGTACCAGTCGCTGCCGGCCGGCAGGTAAACGTCTTTCTCGGTCTGCCCCTGCTCGGTCACCGGGGCGACCAGGAAGGCGGGACCGAACATGTACTGGGTGCCGATATTGGCCACCTGCGGGTCGCTCGGGAAGTCCATCCACAAAGGGCGCATGAACGGCGCGCCGTTGTCCCAGGTGGCTTTGGCCTGGCTGTAGATGTAGGGGATCAACTGGTAGCGCAGGCGGTCGTAGCGCGCCATGATGGTTTCGGCCTGCTGGCCGAACTCCCAGATTTCCGCGTGCTTGCGGTCGCCGTGCAGGCGCAGCGTGGGCAGGAAGGTGCCGTACTGGAACCAGCGGGTGAGCAGTTCCGGATAGTCGTGGTTCTGGCCGATGGTTGCTTCCGCGCCGCGCGGATCGACCAGCGGCGCCCTGGTGGCCTTGGTCGATTGCGGCAGCCATTGCCAGCCGCCGATGTCGTTGCCCCAGTAGGCGATGCCGGAGGCGGTCATGTTCAGGCCCGTTGGCACCTGGCGCGCCAGCGCTTCCCACGAAGGGTGGACGTCGGAAGACCAGAACAGGGCGCCGGTGCGCTGCGAGCCGAGGTAGGCCGCGCGCGACAGGATCATGGCGCGCTTGTTCGGCTTCCAGGCGCGCATGCCTTGCTGTACGCCTTCCACGTGCAGCAGCGGGAACAGATTGCGATAGCGGTCGCCGCTGCCGATCGAGTAGAAGAAGCCATCCGGCACCAGGTCCGGTTCGGTCTCGTCCAGCCATGGGTAGTCGAAGCCTTGCGACAGGATGTTGTCGCGCACGCGCTCCCAGAACCACTGGCGCGCGGCCGGGTTGGTGGCGTCGATCAGGGCGCCAGTGCGGTCGGAGCGGAAGGGCAGGCCGTCGACGGTCTTGCCGTCCTTGTCCTTCAGGAAGTAACCCTTGGCATCGAGTTCATTGAAGTAGCGGCCTGAGGATTCGAAGCGCGGCCACACCGAGACGATGGACTGCATGCCCAGGTCGTGCAACTCCTTGTTCATGGCGGCAGGGGCCGGGTACTGCGCCGGGTCGATGTCGAGCTGGCCCATGCGGGTCCAGTAGAACCAGTCGACCACCATGATATCGAGCGGGTATCTCTTCTGGCGATAGGTGTTCGCCACGCGCAGCACTTCCTGCTGGCTGTCGTAGCGGGCCTTGGACTGGATCAGGCCGAAAGCCGCCTTGGGCGGGATCGGGGTCTTGCCGGTGACGCGGGCGTAGCCGGAATAGATTTCCTCCGGCGTGCTGCCGGTGATGACGAAGAAGCTGACACGTTCGCCGACGTTGGACTGGAAGGAGGTGCGGCCGTTGACGCCGGCGACGAAGCGGGTGGCCGAGGGGTTGTCCCAGACGATGCCGTAGCCCTTGGACGAGACCATGAACGGCACGCACACGGTTTCGCCGGCAGGGGCGTCATACCAGTGCTTGCAGTCGAGGACGCGGCCGCGCAGGTCCAGCGGGCCGGTCGACTCCTGGTTTTGGCCCATGCCGTAGTAATGCTCGTCGGCCGGGGCGCTGAAGCTGGCGCCGGCCTGGTAGGTCTTTTCGGTGTTGACGGTCTGCGGCGACAGCTCCCAGCCAGTCATGTCGAGCACCAACTCGCCCTTTGCGTTGCGGACCTGCAGCGCCACCGGCGCCAGTTGCGGCGCGAAGTATTTTTCCGACTGGGACGGCACGCGCGGCGGCGGCGCCGGGGCGATGCGCAGGTTCAGCGCCGGGGAGGTGAAGCTGTCGCCGTCCTTGCCGCTGGTATGGCGAAAGGCTGCATTGTCCGCATTCCTGGGCAGGATGCCGAAGCCGGGGCCTTTCAGCGCCTCGGCCTTGTCGGCGGCGATGGTGATATGGACGACGTTCGGGCCGTAGGCTTCTACCGAGACCCAGGCGCCATTGCGGTCGAGGGTGGTGATCGGCGCTGCGGCGGCCATGCCGGCGGCGCCGAGTGCGGCGGCGGAAACTGCGGCCGCCATGGTCCGGCGCTTGTAATGCACGTTCATTGATGCTCCTGTGTTGTCGATGTTATGGAATCAGTTTCCGGTCGCGCAGCCATTCTTCGGCGCGGCGCGTCCAGTTGGTGGCAGTCCCGTTCCCGGTGCGCATGGCCATGCCGTGGCCGCCGTGTTCGAAGATGAACATTTCGGCCGGCACCTTGGCGCGTGTCAGGGCCTGGAAGTACAGGATGCTGTTGTCGGCCGGGACCAGGCCGTCATCCTGCGAGTGAATCAGCAGGGTGGGCGGGGTCGCGGCGCTGACCTGTTTTTCCACCGACATGAGCTGGACCATGGCTGCGGATGGCTTGGCGCCCAGCAGGGCGTCGCGCGAGCCGGCGTGGACAGCCGGCGCTTCCATCGTGATCACGGGGTACATCAGGATGGCGAAATCGGGACGGGCGCTGACGGCATCGAGGGGGCCGCCGGTACGGCCGGCAGGGTGGTTGAACAGGGTGGAAGCGCTGGCGGCGAGGTGTCCGCCGGCCGAACTGCCCATCACGCCGATGCGGTCCGGCGCGATGCCGTACTTCGCCGCCTGCGAGCGCACCAGGCGGATCGCGCGCAGCACGTCCTGCAAGGGGGCGGGGTGGCCGTAGTCGGCCAGGCGGTACTTCAGGACGAATGCGGTGATGCCAAGGCTGGACAGCCACTGGGCATACTGCTGCCCTTCGCGCGTATTGGACAGGAACTGGTAGCCGCCGCCGGGGCAGATGATGACGGCGGTGCCTGAAGGGCGGTCGAAGGCGGCCGGGTAGACCGCCAGCGTCGGCTGGCTGACGTTGCTGATGCGCTCTCCGTCGACCTTCTCGGGGCCGGCCTGCGCGTGCGCGTTGGGCACGCCTTCAGGCCAGACTGGGATGACGCTGGTTTGCGCGAGCGCGCCGTTTGCGGCCACGAAGAACACGGCCAGGATCCAGGATCGCATGGTCTTTTTATCCTACGTTGTGATAAACCAGGCCATCTTTGCAGACTGCCCGAGGCGCTGCAATTATGAAAATCACCGAGCCGCTGAATGATTTACCGCAAGAGGCGTGCCAGCTGTTCCCGCGACGATTTTGCAGTGCTAGCATCGCCCGGTCTATCAGTCGAAATGAGGAGCATGGAAGGATGAATCACCTGCAACGTATAGGTCTCGCAGCACTGGGCGCGGCCTGCTTTGTCACCACCGCTGCCAGCGCGGCGCCGCGCAAGGTGGTGCTCGATGCGGCGAGGGCGGAGCAGCCGCTTGACCGCTTCTTCGACCTGTCGGTCGGTTCCGATTACCCGGGCACGCTGCGGCGCGACGACAGCATGGCGCAGCTGAAGACCCTGGTGGACGAAACCGGCTTCCGCTACATCCGCTTCCATGCCATCTTCCACGACGTGCTGCAGACCGTGAAAAAGGAGAATGGAAAGCTGGTCTACGACTGGAGCGGCATCGACAAGCTGTACGACGACCTGTTGGCGCGCAAGATCAAGCCTTTCGTCGAACTGGGGTTCACGCCCAAGGCGCTGGCCACATCGAACGCGAAGATCTTCTACTGGGAAGGCAATACCTCGCATCCCGAGCTGAAAGGCTGGCGCGACCTGGTGACGGCGTTCGTCAAGCATTGCCAGCAGCGCTACGGCGAAGCGGAAGTGCGCAGCTGGTTCTTCGAAGTGTGGAATGAGCCGAACCTGGACGGCTTCTGGGAGCACGCCGACCAGAAAGCATACTTCGAGCTGTACGACGTGACCGCAAAGGCGATCAAGGCGATCGATCCGGCCCTGCGTGTGGGCGGCCCTTCCACCGCAGGGGCGGCCTGGGTGCCCGAGTTCCTCGACCATGTTTCGAAGAGCGGCGCAGCAGTCGATTTCGTGACCACGCACACCTATGGCGTGGACAGCGGCTTCCTGGACGAGAAGGGCGTGGAGGATACCAAGCTGTCGCCGTCGCCCGACGCCATCATCGGCGACGTGCGCCGCGTGCGCGGGCAGATCGCCGGGTCGAAGTATCCGCAGCTGCCGCTGTATTTCACCGAATGGAGCACCAGCTACAACCCGCGCGACAAGGTGCATGATTCCTACATCGGCGCCGCCTACATCCTGAGCAAGCTGAAAGGAACCAAGGGCCTGGTGCAGGGCATGAGCTACTGGACCTACACCGACCTGTTCGAGGAACCGGGGCCGCAGAACAAGCCCTTCGACGGCGGCTTCGGCCTGATGAATCCACAAGGCGTGCGCAAGGCGCCGTACTTCTCGTACAAATACCTGCATGCCTTGAGCGGCAAGGAGATTCCGGTCAAGGATGGCCAGGTGATGGCGGCCACCGACGGCAAGGCAATGCGCGCCGTTGTCTGGGACTTCCAGCAGCCGAAGCAGGACTTGAGCAACCGCTCCTTCTACAGCCGCGTGCAGCCGGCCAAGCCATCGGAACCCGCCGAGGTGCAGTTCCGCCATGCGCAGTCTGGCAAGTACCGCCTGCAGGTGCGCCGTACCGGCTTCAAGGCCAACGATGCCTATACCGCCTACCTGGAAATGGGCGCGCCCGACAAGCTGACAGCGGCGCAGCTCGAACAACTTAACACCCTGACCAAAGACGCGCCCGAGACAGACCGAGTGGTCACGGTCGGCAAGTCAGGTTCTTTCAATTTCAAGGTACCGATGCGCAGCAATGACGTGGTACTGGTGACACTGGAGCCTATTCCCCATGATTGACCTGTCCCGCCGCACACTGCTGGCCACTTCCGTTGCCGCAGCAGCTTCGGCTGCACTCCCTGCCGTGGCGTTCGCGGCTGTTCCCCAGGCCGTGCGCCGCAAACCGCTGGCGCCGACGCCGCCGATGGGCTGGAACAGCTGGAACTCTTTTGCCACCACCATCACCGAAGCCCAGGCCCTGGAAAACGCTCGCATCATGGTGCAGAAACTGCTGCCGTCGGGCTACGACATCTTCACGGTCGATATCCAGTGGTATGAACCGAACGCCAACAGCTATGAATACCGCAAGGACGCCGAGCTGACCATGGACGAATACGGGCGTCTGCTGCCTGCTCCCAACCGCTTCCCGTCGGCGGCGCAGGGCAGGGGCTTCAAGGCCCTGGCCGACCAGATGCACCGCATGGGGCTCAAATTCGGCATCCACGTCATGCGCGGCATCCCGCGCCAGGCGGTGCGCAGGAATACCCCGATCCTCGGCACGCGCTGGCACGCGCAGGATATAGCCGACACCAAGGCTGTCTGCGAATGGAATGGCGACATGTACGGTATCGACATGAGCAAGCCTGGCGCGCAGGAATACTACGACTCGATCTTCAAGCTGTATGCCTCGTGGGGCGTGGATTTCGTGAAGATGGACGACATGTCGCGGCCCTATGACCGCAACTGGCCCGAAGTCGAAGCCGCGCACAAAGCCATCCAGGCTTCCGGGCGCGCCATCACGCTCAGCCTGTCGCCCGGCGAGATGGACCTGCGCTGGGCCGCCCACGTTCCGCACTACGCGCAGATGTGGCGCATTTCGGACGACTTCTGGGATGAATGGAAGCTGCTGAAAGAGCAGTTCCAGCGCCTTGAAAACTGGAATCCGACCATGGCGGAAAATTCCTGGCCCGATGCGGACATGCTGCCCCTCGGCCGGCTGGCGATGAATACGCGCGACACGAAATTCACGCCGGACGAGCAGCAGACGCTGATGACACTCTGGAGTATCGCGCGCTCACCGCTCATCATGGGCGGCGACCTGCGGCACCTGGACGCGCCGACCCTGGCCTTGCTGACCAACCCGGAAGTGCTGGCCGTGAACCAGAAGAGCCGCGACAATCGCCCGCATCGCGCCGACGCCGGCACCCGCATCTGGACCGCCCGGCCGAATGGCTCCGACCGCGCTTGGTACCTGGCCCTGTTCAATACGGAAGATGCCCCGGTGGAGATTGACTTCGACCTGTCCCGCCTGGACCTCGGCGGCAAGAGCGTCGCAGTGCGCGACCTGTGGCGGCGCGCCGATCTCGGGCAGGTGCGGGGTCGTATCCGCCAGGCCTTGGCTCCGCATGCGTCGGTATTCCTGCGCGTGGGTGCCTGATGAAAGCTCCCAGCTTCAAGCTGCTTGCAAGCATAGGTGCAATGGCGCTCGCAGCAGGCGCTCCAGCGCTTGCGGAGGCCGCGGCGCCGGCTTTTGCCGGGATATTCAGCGACCACGCGGTCCTGCAGCGCGGCCAACCGGTTACGGTGTGGGGTAAAGCCGACCCCGGGGCCGTGCTGACGGTACGGCTGGGCAGCCAGGCGGTGCAAGCCAGCGCGGACAGCGCCGGCAAATGGCGCGCCGAAATGCCGGGCATGGAAGCCGGCGGCCCCCATACGCTGAGCGTGAGCTCGAACGGCGGCGGCAGCACCCTGGACGACATCATGATCGGCGATGTCTTCCTGTGCGGCGGCCAGTCGAACATGGAACTGGCGGTGGCCAATGCCACCAATGCGCCGATGGACATTGCGTACTCCGCCAATCCGAACATTCGCTTCGCCAATATCGTGCGCCACAGTTCCGCCGTCCGCGTCGACGATTTCAGTGAAGCCCCGAAGTGGCAGGTGGCGGGACCGCAAAGCACCGGCCAGGCCTCCGCGGTATGTTATTACATGGCGCGCGCGCTGCAGCGCCAGTACAGCGTGCCGGTGGGCTTCGTCAACGCCAGTTGGGGCGGCAGTTCGATCCAGAGCTGGATCAGTGGCCCGTCGATGGGCAAGTTGCCCGCATACCGCCAGGCGCTCGATGTGGTCGCCGCTTACGGAACCGATGTGGCGGCGGGAATGAAGGCCGAGGAGCAGCGCCAGGAGGCGTGGTGGGACAAGGCAGATCCGGCTGCGCGAGCACAGCGCGCGTGGTCCCGGCCCGGCTTTGACGACAGCCGTTGGCCGGCCATGGAAGTGGGGCGGCGCTGGAGCGAGTCCGGCATCGACGCGATCAGCAAGCATCGCGGCGTGGCCTGGTTCCGCACCACGGTCGAACTGGATGCGCGGCAGGCCGGCGCAGTCACGCAGCTGCTGCTTGGGCAGATCGCCACGGCCGACACGACCTGGGTCAACGGCGTGCGGGTCGGCGGATTGACCAACTGGTGGGCGGGGCGCGAATACGCCGTGCCGAAGGGCGTGCTCAAACCCGGCAAGAACGTCATCGCGGTACGGGTGTTGGACGACGATAATGGCGGTGGCCTGGTCAGCCCGCCGGACCAGCGCATGCTGCGCACGGCGGACGGCGCACGGATTCCCCTGCCTTTGCGCTGGAAGTACCAGCTTGGCTCCCACGTGAACGCATCGCAGCCGCCAACGCCGTGGGAGCCGCCGACCAGCCTGACAACCCTGTACAACGGCATGATCGCACCGCTGCAAGGCTACAGGTTCAAGCTGGTGGCGTGGTACCAGGGCGAGGCGAACGCCGGAGCAGCCCAGGAGTACCGCACTTTGCTGCCGCTGCTGTTTGAGGACTGGCGCCGGACGTTTTCCCAGCCGGAGTTGCCATTCCTGGTCGCCCAGCTGACTGCATTCGGATCGGTGTCAACCAGGCCGGGCAATTCGGGGTGGGCCGAGCTGCGTGAAGCGCAATCGGTGGTGGTACGGAACGACCATCACGCAGGGCTGGCAGTCACGTTCGATTATGGCGACCGCTCCGATATTCACCCGGCGCAGAAAAAGATCGTCGGGGAGCGCCTGGCGCGGGCCGCCCGGGCCGTTGCCTATGGCGAGAAGGTTTCGCCAGGCGGACCGGAGGCGGTGTCGGCCAGCCGCAGCGGAGCCGACATCCTGGTGCGCTTCGTCAACACCAATGGCGGCTTGAGGACATACTCCTCCGACACCGCAATCGGCTTTGAAGTGTGCGGGCCGGCGGCGTGCCGGTATGCGCAGGCGACGGCAGAGGGCGACACGGTGCGGCTGAAGGACGCCGCGACCGCTGCCGTGAACAAGGTGCGCTACGCCTGGGCTGATGCGCCTTTCGTCAACCTGTTCAGCGCTGACGATATCCCCGCCAACGCCTTTGAAATGGAGCTCCAATGATGCGCGCCGCACTTCGGGCCGTCCTGCTGCTGTGGGCCGCCGCCGGGACGGCGTCCGCCTGCGCACCGGATGCCCTGGGCACTGCGCGCGTCCTGACGCTCAAGCGCGAACATGCGCGCTACGGGACGGCCCAGTACGGTCCCTTGCCTTTGCAGAAGGGCGAAGTGGTCCTGACCTTCGACGACGGCCCGGTGCCTGGGGCAACCGACAAGGTACTGCAGGCGCTTGCGCAGCAATGTACCCAGGCGACCTTTTTCATGACCGGCGCCAACCTGTCGAAGTATCCGGAACTGGGTTTGCGCGTCGAGCGTGCCGGCCATGCCGTGGCGCTGCACAGCTTTGCCCACCCGTCGCTGAAATCGATGGCCGGCGCCGAACAACTGGCGGATCTTGAATTGGGGACGCAGGCTTTCACGCGCGTATTCGGCCATGTACCTGCGGCATACCGGTTTCCATACCTGGAAGAGACGCCGCCTATCCTGGCTGCCCTCAAGGATCGGGGTGTGACGGTGGCATCGGTCGACCTGGGCATTGATGACTGGGCGCCCAATGACATGCGCGTCGATTCCATGGTGGCGCGGCTGCTGGACCGCCTCAAACAGGCCGGCGGCGGCATCATCCTGATGCATGACGCGAACGGCCCAACGGGCGATGCGCTGCCGGCGATGCTAAAGGCAATCCGTGACAACGGCTACAAGGTCGTGTCGCTGCGCTGGGAAGACAGCGCAGGCTTATCTACTCCTTAAAAAGTGTTCATGAAGATGAAGAAAATGAGTATCCTGGCAGCCCTGGCGGTAACCAGCGGCGCCGCGTTCGCGCTCGAGAGCCCGAACAAGCAACTGGATGTGTCGGTGACCGTCAATCCTGACCAGACCCTGTCGTATACCGTCAAGCGCAACGGCCAGGCAGTGCTGCTGCCATCGCCGCTGGGCCTGACCCTGGCCGGCGAGGATTTTTCGCGCGGCCTCAAGCTGGTGGCGACGTCGCCGGTCAAGCCGGTATCGGAACAATACACGATGGCGGTCGGCAAGCGCGCCGCGATCCGTTACCAGGCCAACGAGCAGGTGTTCTCGCTCGCCAACGCCGCCGGGCGCAAGATGGACGTGGCATTCCGCGTTTCCGACGATGGTTTGGCGTTCCGCTACGTCGTCGCCGATCCGAAAATCGGCGCCAAGCGCTTTGTCAGCGAAGCGACCGGCTTTGCGTTCAGCTCCAAGGCCCGCGCCTTCCTGCAGCCGATGGCGGTGGCCAAGTCCGGATGGGGCAAGACCAATCCGTCGTATGAAGAGCATTACCAGGTCGATATTCCGGTCGGCCAGCCGGCGCCCCTGAAGGCAGGCTGGGTGTTCCCGGCGCTGTTCAGGAGCGGCGATACCTGGGTGGCGCTGACGGAAGCGAACATGGACGGCAGCTTCCACGCCTCGCGCCTGGCCACCGATTCGCCCGGTGGCGTGTACCGCATCGCCGGGCCGACCGCGCCGGAAGTGTTCACCAACGGCCGCCTGCTGGCGGAAACGGGCGGCACCCTGGCTACACCCTGGCGCGTGGTGGCCGTCGGAACGCTCAACACCGTGATGGATTCCACCCTCGGCACCGACCTGGCGGCGCCTGCCGTCCAGCTTGACGCGAAGCTGGTACAGCCCGGGCACGCATCGTGGAGCTGGCCGCTGCTGAAGGACGAAGCTACCGTGTTCGACGTGCAGAAGAAGTTCGTCGACTATGCAGTCGACATGAAGTGGGACTACACCCTGGTCGACGCGGAATGGGACAAGCAGATCGGCTATGACAAGATGGCCGAACTGGTGCGCTACGCCGCCGGCAAGGGAGTGGGTGTGCTGGTCTGGTACAACTCGGCCGGCGCCTGGAACGACGCTCCGCAGACACCGCGCAACAAGCTGCTGACGCCGGAGGCACGAGCCAGAGAGTTTGCCCGCCTGCGCGAAATGGGCATCAAGGGCGTGAAGATCGATTTCTTCGGCGGCGACGGTGTGTCGATGATCCAGTACTACGTCGATATCCTGAAGGATGCGGCCAAGGCGGGCCTGCTGGTGAACTTCCACGGCGCGACCCTGCCGCGCGGCCTGGAGCGCACTTATCCCAACCTGATGACGGCCGAGGCGATCCGCGGCTTCGAGTTCACCACCTTTGACCAGCGCGACGAAGACGCGGTACCGGCCCACGCCGTGAATGCGGCCATGATCCGCAACCTGTTCGACCCGATGGATTTCACGCCGATGGTGTTTGGCGACAAGGCGCAGATCAAGCGGGTCACCCGCAACGGTTTCGAGCTGGCTGAATCGGTGCTGTTCCTGTCGGGTATCCAGCATTTTGCGGAGATCCCGCAAGGCATGGCCGGCGTGCCGGAGTATGTGCGGTCCTTCCTGCGCGACCTGCCGCGCCGCTGGGACGACAGCCGCTTCCTCGCCGGCTATCCCGGTTCGCATGTCGCCGTTGCGCGCAAGTCCGGCGACACCTGGTATGTGGCGGGCATCAATGCCGGCAAGGGTGAACGCAGCGTGGAGCTGGACCTGTCCTTTATCGGGGACCGCAAGGGCGTCATGATTACCGACGGCTTGGGCCAGCGCGAATTCAGCAAGGCCGAACTCAAGGCGGGCAAGGTGCGCGTGACGATCAAACCGCGTGGCGGCTTCGTGGCGGTGTTCCAATGAAACGACGTCTCCTCAGCGTTGCGCTGGCAGGCGCGTTTGCCTTCTCAGCGAATCCGGCCTTGGCTGCCGCACTGCCGCAAAGTGGCCTGGACAAGAACGGCCACCTGCAGGCGGCGCCTGTCGCCGCCCGGGATGGTTTCGCTTATGTGCGCCTGTCGGATGGCGTGCAGTTCAGGGTCGGGGGCGTGACCAAGAACGTGATCTTCTATGGCCCTGCCACGGTGCGCGTGAACGCAAACCTGGGCAGCAACCACTGGACCAGCCCAAGCCTGGTCGTGGTGGGCAAGCCGGGTGGGGCGAGCTTCAAGCTGGAGGAAAGCCCCTCCGCCCTGAGCATCCGGAGCGCCATGCTGCGCATCGACATCGACCGCAAGACCGGCGCCATGAGTTTCATGGACAGCGCCGGGCGGCTCTACACGCGCGAATCGTCACAGCCGCAGTCGATCAAGCCGGTCGAGATCTCCGGCGCGCCGTCGTACGAAGTGGAGAACCGGCTGGTGCTCAAGCCTGACGAGGCGATCTTCGGCTTCGGCTACACCGACAGCGAAAAGGTCAACCGTCGCAACCAGGACCTGCTGCTGGTGCAGACCAACCTCGGCATCATCATTCCGGTCATGATGTCGTCAGAACGCTACGGCATCCTGTGGGACACCTATTCGAAGATGCGTTTCCAGGACGGGCCGGAAGGCGCGCGCCTGTGGGCCGAAAGCGCGCCGGGCGGCGTCGATTACTACTTCATGGGCGGAAGCTCGATGGACGACGTGGTGGGCGAGTACCGGCGGTTGACGGGGGAGGCGCCAATGTATCCCAAACAGGCGTTCGGCCTGTTCATGAGCAAGGAGCGTTACCCCACACAGTCCCGTATCGTCGAAGTCGCGGAGAAGTTCCGCCAGGAGCAGTTCCCCCTCGACTACATCGTGCAGGACTGGCAATACTGGGGCGGCGACAAGGACGGCACCTGGAGCGGCATGGCCTGGGACCCGGTGCGCTTCCCCGACCCGCGCGGCATGACCGACAGCCTGCACAAGCTGCACATGAAGCTGATGGTCTCTATCTGGCCGTCGATCGGCAACGATACGGCGCTGGCGAAGGAACTGGACCAGCACGGCCTGCGCTTCGAGCCGCTGCACTGGATTTCGCGCAAGGCGCGCGTGTACGACGCCTATAGCCCGCTGGGCCGGAAAATCTATTTCAAGCATGCGAAATCCGGCCTGTTCGACAAGGGCGTGGATGCGCTGTGGATGGATGGTACCGAGGTGGAAGTGGGCTCCGCCGCCTGGGACGCGGCGCAGAACGAGGCCGACATCAAATCGCTGGGCAGGAATACCCTGGGCGACTTTTCCCGCTACCTGAACCCGTATACGCTGCTGACCACGCAGGGCACCTATGACGGACAGCGCGCGACCAGCGACAAGCGCGTCTTTACGCTGACGCGGTCGGCATGGGCCGGCGCACAGCGCACGGCCGCGGCCTCCTGGTCGGGCGACATCTTCGCCAATTGGGAAACCTTGCGCAAGCAGGTCAGCGGCGGCCTCAATGTGACCATTACCGGCAATCCTTACTGGACGCAGGATACCGGCGGCTTCTTCGTCAGCCGTGACTATCCGCTCGGCGAAAAAGACCCGGCCTACCGCGAACTGTTCGCGCGCTGGTTCCAGTATGCCGCCTTCAATCCCATCATGCGGGTGCATGGTACCGACATCGAGCGCGAGCCTTATGTGTTCAAGGGCCTCGACCCCGAAGTGTACAAGTCGCTGCTCGATGCGGCGCACCTGCGCTACCGGCTCCTGCCTTATACCTATGGACTGAGTGCAAAGGTCAGCAGCGAACATTACACCCTGATGCGCGCCTTGCCGATGGACTTTGCGGACGACAAGGCGACGTACGGCATCAACGATGCGTTCATGTTCGGACCTTCGCTGCTGGTGCATCCGGTGACGCGGCCGATGTACCGCATCCAGCCGCCGCCGCCGGCAACCATTCCCGCCGAATTCCTGCACACCCCGGATGGACGGCCTGGCCTGGCGGGCCAGTACTTCGAAGGGCGCAACTTCGAGGTGCCGAAAGGGCAGGTGATCGACAAGACCATTGACCACTCGTGGCCCGCGCCGCCGCTGGCCACGATTCCGGCCGGCCTGGCCGGGCTGGACGACTTCTCCGCGCGCTGGAACGGCACGCTGGAAGCCCCGGAGGATGGCGAATACGAGATCGGCGTGGAGGGCGACGACGGCTACCGCCTCTATCTCGACGGCGCGGCTGTGATCGAGCGCTGGGAGAATGGCGGCAAGCGGCTGGCCACCACGCGCGTGGCGCTGCGCAAGGGCCAGCGCGTGAAGCTGGCACTCGAGTATTACCAGGCCACTTCGGACCGCAGCCTGCGCCTCGCGTGGCGCACGCCGAGCGCCATGCGCGCCTTGGCGGCGGACAAGCCGGCAATGGACACGCAGATGCGCACCTACCTGCCGCAGGGGACCGCATGGTATGACTTCTGGACCAACCAGCGCTTAGAAGGCGGCCAGGCGGTGCAGCGGGACACGCCGCTGGACATCCTGCCCCTGTACGTACGCGCCGGCAGCATCGTGCCACTGGGACCGGTCATGCAATACGCCACCGAACAGCCGGCCGCGCCCTACGAAGTCCGGATCTATCCGGGCGCCGACGGCGGCTTTACGCTGTATGAGGACGATAACGAGACCTATGCGTATGAAAAGGGGCAGGCCGCCCGCGTCCCGCTGCGCTGGAACGACAAGGCGAAGACCCTTACCATTGGCGCGCGTATCGGCAGCTATCCGGGCATGGCCCGGCAACGCATCCTGAACCTGGTACTGGCCGGCCCGGATAACGGCAAGGGCATTGCAGCGGCCAAGGCCAGCCGCATGGTGCGCTACACCGGTAAGCCGGTGGTGGTGAAGTTCTAGCGGGGCTGGTAGTGCCACTCGACGCTGTCGGTGGCGCTGCCGGCGGTGACATCGATGCGGTTGCTTCCTTCGGCCAGCCGCAGCTGCCATGTCGCGATGCGGCCGGTCACCGGCTGCGTGCCCATGTCGGCGCCGTTGAGGCGCAGGCTGGCCTTGTCCTGGTTGCTGTACACCTTGACTTCCACGCTGGCCTGCTGGCGTTGCGTGTGGCGCCGGGAAGTGATGTGCGCCATCGGAGCCGCGCTCCAGTTGGCCTGGTACCAGAAATAGGCATCCTTTTTCACGCTGCGGTCGAAGCTGACCAGTCCCTTGTCGTTGAAGCCTGGCGTATCGCCTTCATTGCGGCCCGCCGAGGGGAAGTCGAAGCCGACCCAGATGAAGTTCGCCCACAGCCATGGCCGGGCCTCCAGCTGGCGCCAGGCAGCTTCGTGGTACAGGGCCTGGTACTGCTCCGGGTGCCAGCGCCCACCAGGCTTGGGCCGCTGTGGCGGGTCCTCCTGCTGCAGTGCGCTGGCCCCGGCGCCGTACTCGCTGACCGACAGCGCGGTGGCGGGCCGTTTGGCGTGATTCCCGTCCAGGAAGGGGCCAAGGTCGGCGAACTCGCCATCGTACCAGCCGAAATAGACGTTCGAGCCCACGGCGTCGGTATGCGAGGCTTGCGGACCATCGATCGGGCCGCAGCAGTTGGCGTAGACAGTCGGGCGGCTCGCGTCTTCCTCGTGGGCCAGGCGCTGCAGCGACGACAGCACGCGGGCGCTGTGCTCGTCGGACTGGTAGATCTCGTTGCCGAGCCCCCACACCATGACCGATGGATGATTGCTGTTCTGCCGCACCAGTTCGCGCAGCTGCTGCTCGCTGCTGGCCAGGAATTCCTTCGAACCGTTGACCGCTGCCGTCAGCGGCAGCTCGGTCCAGACCAGCCATCCGGCACGGTCGGCATGGTCGTAGGCGCGTTGCGGATGCTGGTAATGCGCGTAGCGCAGGCCTGTCACGCCGAGATCGGACAGGATGCGGTAGTCGGCATCGATGTCTTCGTCGCTGGCCGCGATACCCTTGCCGGGCAGGGAAGTCTGGTGCACGTTGACCCCGTGCACGCGGTAGCTGGCGCCGTTCAGCAGCAGGCCGCGCTGCGGGTCGAGCCGGATGTCGCGGATCCCGGCCGGGAACGAGAGCCGGTCGCGCGTGCCGGAGCCGCCTTCCGCTTCGGCCAACTCGGCTTCGCTGGTGTAAAGGTAGGGATCGCGCACGCCTTGCCAGAGATGCGGGGACGGCAGCGCCGCCTGCAGCGCGACCTGCACCGTGCTGTGCGGGGGCAGCAGCACCGGCTGGCGCGCCGAGGCCACTTCCTGCTGGCCGGCGTCGCGCAGGCGTGCGGTGATGACAGCATGCACGGCACGGCCGCTGTCGTTGCGGGCGCGTGCCGTCCACGACAGCGCGGCGCGCTGCCGCGACACGTCGGAAGCCTTGAAATACACGCCGGGGCCGCCGTAGTCGAGCATGTCGAAATGGATAGCGCTGGTCGAGACCAGCCGCACGTTGCGGTACAAGCCGCCGTATAGCGTGTAATCGCCCGCCAGCGGTGCCACGCTGCTGCCGGGTGCGTTGTCGACCCGTACCACGATCTCGTTGCCGCCATCCTGCAGCAGGTCAGTGATATCAAAACGGAAACGCGCGAAGCCGCCGGCATGGCGCCCTGCGGGGCGGCCGTTGACCCAAGCTTCGGTCACCAGCAGGGCGCCGTCGAACTCGAGGTAGTGCCGCTGTTTGTCGCGTGCATGCGACAGTTGCAGCGTGCGGCGGTACCATGCCGGTCCGCGGTAGCCGTCGAAACTGTGCGGCACGGTGACTGCTTGCCAGCCATGGTCGCCGGTCTTGTGGAAAAGCCACTCGCCGTCGAGCGGGATCGTTTGCCGCGCCTGGGCGCTGGCGGCCATTGGCGCCAGCAGCGCTATGCAAAGGCATGTATGGATCGGATTCATAGCGGGGCATTGTCCATGCTGCAGCCGCACACTTCAACTACCCTGCTAGATTTCATTGAACGCGTTGGTATTTTTCACAATTGCGTGCCGCCATGGCGCCTTGCAAAATCCGATGCCATAACGGAGACAAAATGATGACAACCGCATACAAACGCATCGTGGTCGTCGGTGGCGGTTCGGCGGGCTGGATGGCTGCCACGGCGCTGGCGACGGCGCTGCCCGGCAGCAGCGTGGAGCTGGTCGAATCGGAGGAGATCGGCATCGTCGGCGTCGGCGAGGCGACGTTCCCTTCGATCCGCGCCTTCCACCGCATCCTCGGCATCGATGAAGCGCAATTCCTGCGCGCCACCAACGGCACCTTCAAGCTGGGCATCCAATTCTGCGAGTGGCGCGCGGCCGGCGAGCAGTATTTCCACACATTCGGCGATATCGGTGGCCTGGGCGGCCCTCAGTCGCTGTGGGGCCAGTTCCGCCGGGTCGCCGATGCCGGCCTCGGCACGCTCGGCGAACAATGCCTTCCGAGCGTGATGGCCCGCGAAGGCAGGTTCCAGGGCGCTGCGTCGGAACAGGAGCGCCAGTTCAACTACGCCTACCATTTCGATGCCGTGCTGTATGCCAAGTTCCTGCGCAGCCTTGCAATGAAGCGCGGCGTGCACCGCACCGAGGGGCGGATCGTGCACGTCAGCCGGCGCGTCGACGGTGGCATAGAACAGCTCACGCTCGCCGATGGCCGCACGGTGGAAGGCGACCTGTTCATCGATTGCTCCGGCTTCGCCTCGCTGCTGCTTGGGCGTACGCTGGAAGAACCGTTTGTTGACTTCAGCAGCTGGTTGCCGGTGGACCGGGCCTGGGCCTGTCCCTGCGAACGCAGCAGCGGCGCGCTGATGCCCTACACGCGCGCCACCGCGCTGGAAGCCGGCTGGGCGTGGCGCATCCCGCTCAGCAATCGCACGGGGCACGGCCACGTTTTCGCGAGCCGCTACATCGACGAAGAGCGTGCCCGCGAACAGTTGCTGCAGCAGCTCGACGGCGCTGCTGTTGCCGAGCCGCGCCTGTTGCGCTTCACCACCGGCCACCGCGCGCGCTTCTGGTCGCACAATGTGGTGGCGCTGGGCCTTTCCTCGGGCTTCCTGGAGCCGCTGGAATCGACCAGCATCTTCCTGGTGCAGAGCGGTCTCGGTCGCCTGATCGAACTGTTGCTGAAAGGCGGACGCCCGGCCGAAGCGGCTGTCGCTGCCTACAACACCGGCATGGTGCGCCAGTTCGAGCGCGTGCGCGACTTCATCATCCTGCATTACTGCCTGACAGGACGCCGCGACAGCCAGTTGTGGCGCGACATGGCGAACATGGAGCTGCCCGAAACGCTGGCTTTCAAGGTCCACGCCTGGCGCCAGGCCGGCGTGCTGCACCAGTACGACGAAGAAGGCTTCGACGCCACCAGCTGGCTGGCGATCCATGCCGGCATGGACCATTGGCCGCAGCGCGCCGATCCATCGCTGGGCGACATGCCGCTGGAGGACGCACAGCGCGCCCTGCGCCTGCGGCGCGACAGCATTGCGGCCGCGGTGGCGGCCATGCCAAGCCACGAGGAATATCTCGCCAGCGTGCTGGCGCGCTGAAGGAAAACCCTAAAGGAATCTTGATGAAACGCCGAGACCTGCTGAAACACCTGGGCGCAGCCATGCCTGCGGTCGCGCTGTCGGGAACGGCGCGCGCCGCGGCCGACGCCATTGCGCCGGAGGCCAGCCTGCCGATCGCTGCGGGCCCGTTCAAGCCGGAATGGGATTCGCTCGACAAATACCAGGTACCCGACTGGTTCCGTAATGCCAAATTCGGCATCTGGGCCCACTGGGGACCGCAATGCCAGCCGGAATTCGGCGACTGGTATGGCCGCCTGATGTACGAAAAAGATTCCGACGCCCACAAGCACCATGTGCAGCAATACGGCGACCCGGCGCAAGTTGGCTTCAAGGACATCATCAGGCAGTGGAAAGCCGACAAATGGAATCCCGATGAACTGGTGGCCCTGTACAAGAAGGCCGGCGCCAGGTACTTCGTGGCGCTGGCCAACCATCACGACAACTTCGACCTGTACAGCAGCCGCTACCAGCCGGAGTGGAACTCCACCAGCATCGGTCCGCAGAAAGACCTGATTGCCGGCTGGAGCAAGGCCGCGCGCGCCAACGGGTTGCGTTTCGGCGTCAGCGTGCACGCGGCCCACGCCTGGACATGGTACGAGCCGGCACAGAAATACGACGGCAACCTGACCCGGCTCGACGGCGCGGGCAAGTGGTGGGAGGGGCTGGACCCGCAAGGCCTGTATGCGCAGCGCCATCCGTTGAGCAAAGGCGGCGGCGAAGGCGGCGTATCGGACCAGCAGTGGCATTGGGGCGGCGGGGCCTCGGTACCCGACAAGGCTTATGGTGAAAAGCTCTTCAACCGCACGCGCGACCTGATCGACTCCTACGATCCGGACCTGGTGTATTACGACGATACCGTGCTGCCGCTGTGGCCAGTCAGCGATATCGGACTGCGCCTGGCCGCCCACATGTACAACCGCAGCATCGCCACCAAAGGCAAGTTGGAAGCAGTCGTCAACGGCAAGATCCTCAATGAACAGCAGCGCCGCAGCATGGTGTGGGATATTGAGCGCGGGCAGAGCAACCGCATTGAGGAACTGCCATGGCAGACCTGCACCTGCATCGGCAGCTGGCACTACGACCGCCGCGTCTACGATAACCGTGCTTACAAGAGTGCAAAGTCAGTGCTGCATACCCTGATCGACGTGGTCAGCAAGAACGGCAACCTGCTTCTCAGCGTGCCGGTGCGCGGCGACGGCACCATCGACAGCCGGGAGCGTGCCATCGTCGAGGAAGTAGGGCGCTGGATGGCAAAGAATGGCGAAGCGATTTACGACACCCGTCCCTGGGCCGTGTTTGGCGAAGGCCCGGTGATGGAGGAAGCGGCGGCGCCGATGTCGGGCGCCGGCTTCAACGAGGGCAAAGGCAAGCCGTTTTCCGCCGCCGATATCCGCTTTACCGCGAAAGGCGATGCGGTGTACGCGTTTGTCATGGGCTGGCCGCAGGATGGCAAGCTGACCATCAAATCCTTGCGCAGCGCCACGCCGCACCTGACCAGACGTATCGCGCGCGTCGAGCTGGTAAGCAGCGGACGGCCGCTGGCGTTTCGCCAGTCTGCGGACGGCCTGCATGTGACGCTGCCCGCGCACCAGCCGGCGCTTGGCTACGCCAATGCGCTGAAAATTACCTGAGCGTGCGGCCTTGCGTTTTTTTCGTTTGTTGTATTGGTGATTTTCGCAATTGCCGCTGCTTAGGACGAAAGGCAGAATGGTTTCATCGCAGAAGCGAGACAAAAAAATCAGATAGAGAGACAGTCCATGACCATCAAAATTCTTGCCGCGCACAGCGGCGAAATCGCAAGCGCCGCTTAGGCGCAGCGCGGGCGCCGGGCCAATCCCGCCTGGCATCCCACAGCAAAGCGCAGTCCACGGACAGACACGGTCGCGTGCTCGCGCAAATGAGCAAGCCGTCATTACACTTATAAGTTAGAACGAGAGGATTCAGAGTGAAACACTTGAAGAAGACAGCGATCGCCGTGGGGGCGGCACAAATCGCCTTGCTGGCAGCCGGTGGCGCCTTCGCGCAGACCGCATCGGAAAGCAAGGATAGTTCGAACACCGTGGTGGTGGTCGGCCAACGCGCAGCACTGGAGTCGGCACAGAAACGCAAGCAGGACGCCGAGGAGATCGTCGACTCGATCGTGGCCGACGACATGGGCAAGCTGCCGGACAAGTCGGTAACCGAGGTGCTGCAGCGCATGCCGGGCGTCACCATCGACCGCACCATGAACCGCCAGGACCCGCAGCAGGGCGTGGGCGACGGCATCATGCGCTTCGCCGCCGAAGGCACCGGCGTGTCGATCCGCGGCATGAGCTATGTGCGGTCCGAGCTGAACGGCCGCGACTCCTTCTCCGCCAACGGCGGCCGTTCGCTGAGCTTCGAAGACGTGCCGCCGGAACTGATGGCCGGCGTGGACGTCTACAAGAGCCCTTCCGCAGAGCAGATCGAAGGCGCCGTGGGCGGCCTGGTCAACCTGCGTACGGCCATGCCTTTCGACTTCAAGGGCTTCAAGGGCGCCGTCTCGGCGGAAGCCTCGCGTTCCAAGCTGCGCGGCGAGACCGCGCCATCGTACTCCGGCATGGTGTCGAACCGCTGGGATACCAGCTTCGGCCAGTTCGGCGCCCTGATCGACGTGGCGCGTTCGCAGATCAAGACCCGCAGCGACGGCATGTCCGTCTCGCCATTCATCCCTCGCACCGATGCCGTCTCGGGCGACAACAGCGGCGCGCTGCGCTGGATTCCGAACGGCGGTTCCTGGAACCGCGGTAACTTCGACCGCGACCGCGAGGGCTTGTATGGCGCCTTGCAGTGGAAAAAGGATACCCTGTCTTCTTCCCTGACGTACTTCCGTTCGAAGTATGAGCTGGACTCCACGGAAGCATCGCTGTTCCAGACTGCCAATCCGGCGACCATCGTGCTCGACCCTGGCGCAACCTTCGACGACAGGGGCGCCCTGTTGACCGGCACCCTGCGCGCACCGACCGAACCTGGCGTAGGATTCGGCACCAACACCCGTGCCGTCGGCCGTGCAGCCGATACCCGCGACGTGGCCTGGAACCTGACCTGGCGCGCCAGCGACCGCTGGGTGTTCAAGACCGACCTGCAGCACATCAAGGCAAAGACCGACGGCTTCGACAACACCGTCGGCCTGGGCGGCTACATGCCGAAGGAAACGCTGGACCTGCGCAGCTCGCCGCCGCAGTTCGGCTTCGACGCCGCGGATCGTGCCCACCTTGCCAATCCGGCCAACTACTACTGGGGCTTCGCCCAGGAGCACCGCGATGAGGCCGAGGCGACCCAGACCGCAGGCCGCCTGGACGCCAAATTCATCTTCGACAGCCCGGTGCTGCAGGACCTGCGCTTCGGCGTACGCTTCACCGACCGCGAGGCGGAAACCCGTTCGACGCACGATTCCGAATGGGCGCAGATCACGCAGCCCTGGGCAGTCGGCGATTCGTGGCAGCCACTGAGCCAGCTGGCCTACCTGAGCGACCCGCGTTTCGCCGGCGGCACCACGCCTGTCTCGTTCGGCAATTTCTTTGGCGGCAAAATGCCGACGCCACCGCAGTTCGTAGCGCCTGACCTGTCCTGGTCCTTGGGCTCGCCGCCCGGCGGCTTTGCCAAGCTGCATAGCTACACCGACATGGTCTGCAAATCTTCCCCTTGCTCGCAACACTGGACGCCTGCCAAGTTCGGTGACGACAAAGGCCTGAACGTACAGCGCGAACGCACCAAGTCGGCATATGGCCAGCTGCGCTTCGGCTCGGATAGCTGGCTGCCGTACCCGGTAGACGGCAACGTCGGCGTGCGCGTGGTGCGCACCGATATGTCTGCCGATGGCTATACGCTGTTCACCCCGCCGACCAATCCGATGCCGGGCGTGCCGATCATTCCGGCGCAGGCCGACAAGCAGACGTTCAACAACAGCTACACCAACGTGCTGCCAAGCCTGAACCTGCGCCTGAAGCCAAGCAATGAACTGCAGTTCCGCGCCGCCTTCTCGAAAGGGATCACGCGTCCGGACTTCTACCAGATGCAGGCCTACACGACCCTGAGCCAGGACGTGAAGACGCACCAGGATCCGGTGACCAATCAGGCGGTGCTCGATTCGATCAGTTATAAGGGCGATGCGCGCGGCAACCCGAACCTGCGCCCGGTGCGCGCGAACAATTTCGACCTGACCGGCGAGTACTACTTCGGCAAGAGCAGCTCGCTCACGGTGGCGCTGTTCAACAAGAAGCTGAAAGACGTCATCATCGGCCGCACTTCGACCTATACGCTGACCGACACCGCCGGCCAGCCGCACGACTTCCTGATCCGTTCGCAGGTCAACGACGCATCGGGACGTGCACGCGGCGTGGAAATCGGCTACCAGCAGTACTTCGACAAGCTGCCTGGCCTGCTGTCCGGCTTCGGCATCTCGGGCAACTACACGTACATCGACAGCGTCATGAAACTGGGGCACCCGGTGACCAGCACCTGGTGTACGCCGAAAGACACGCTGGACGCCAACCTGGCGCGCGACCTGGCCGGTTGCGATACGGACGGCCACGTATTGGGCGGCCTGCCGATGGTGGGCATGTCGAAGAATGCGTACAACCTGGCTTTGCTGTATGACCACGGCCCGCTGTCGGCGCGTCTCGCATACTCCTGGCGCGGCAAATACCTGCAGGCGGCCAACGCCTACGGTACGGCCGACGGTTCCGGTATCGACCGCAATCCGGACAGCCCGAACAAGGGCCAGGCCTACTCGGTGAACTTTGCGCTGCCAACCTGGGGCGGTGCTTACGGCCAGCTTGACATGGGCCTGCACTACAAAGTGACGGAGAACCTGAGCTTTGCGTTCGAGGCGCAGAACCTGAACAACGCGCTGTACAAGCAGTATATGCAGCAAGGCATTGGCCTGATGGACCGCTCCGCGTTCTACACCGGCCGCCGCTACACGCTGCAGGCGCGCTACTCGTTCTAAGAAGTACCGGCAGCACACCCGCACGACGTGCTGCCGTTTTCACCTCATGGACAACCGCATGAAGAATTCCCCAAGCCGCCACCTGGCGGCGTTTTGCCTGTCGGCCCTGCTGGTGGCGCACGCCGTTGCCGGCCCGGCGCCGATTCCCCAGCTGCTGCACAACGACGGTCGCTATGCGCTGATGGTTGACGGCAAGCCGTTCACCGTGCTGGGTGTCCAGGCGCACAACTCCAGCAATTATCCCGCGGCGCTAGGCCAGGTCTGGGCCGCAGTCAAGGACGCTAACGCCAATACGCTGGAAATCCCGGTGGCCTGGGAGCAGTTGGAGCCGGTCGAAGGCAAGTTCGACTTCAGCTTTGTCGACACGCTGGTGGCGCAGGCGCGCCAACACAAGGTCCGCCTGGTGCTGCTGTGGTTTGGCACCTGGAAGAACACCGGGCCGCAGTACACGCCGGAATGGGTGAAGTTCGACAATCAGCGCTTTCCGCGCATGCTCGGCAAGGATGGCAAAGGCATCTACTGCCTTTCGCCGTTCGGCGAACAGACACTGAAGGCCGACGCCAAGGCGTTCACCGCGCTGATGGCGCACCTGAAGAAAATCGACTCCGCACAGCGCACGGTGATCATGGTGCAGGTCGAGAACGAGGTGGGAACCTACGGCACGGTGCGCGACTTCGGAGCGAAGGCCGAAGCGGCGTTCCACCAGGCGGTGCCGGCCGCAGTCCTGGCCCGCAAGAAGCCCCCGGTTGCCGGTGCGGCCAGCGGCAGCTGGGCGGAAGTCTACGGGCCGTATGCGGACGAATACTTCCATGCGTACGCGGTAGCCAGCTATATCGAAACGGTCGCCAGGGCAGGGCGCGCGGTGTATGACTTGCCGATGTACGTCAACAATGCCTTGCGCGACCCGCTGGAGCCGATGGCGCCCTGGAAGGGGAATTTCGCCAGTGGTGGCCCAACCCATGACGTGATCGATATCTACAAGGCGGCCGCGCCGCACATCGACATTGCGGCGCCTGATATTTACCTGCCGGAGTCGGGCAAGGTCGATGCTACGCTGCAGCAGTTCCAGCGCCCGGACAACGCCCTGTTCGTGCCGGAGATGGGCAATGCGGCGGGCTATGCGCGCTACGTGTACCAGATTCTTGGGCGCGGCGCGATAGGCGTTGCACCGTTTGGCATCGATTACGCGGATTACAGCAACTACCCCCTGGGGTCAAAGCTGAAAGACAAGGCGATGGCGGAGCCCTTTGGCAAGATCTATGCTGCTTTCCGCCCTGTGGCGCGCCAGTGGGCGCAATGGTCGCTGGAGGGCCGCACTTACGGCATCGCGGAAGGGGACGACCGCAAGCCGCAATCGATCGTGGCCGGCGCCTGGAAGATCACCGCAAAGTTCCGCGAATGGCAATTCGGCAATGCCAACAAGGACGACCTGCCGCCCGGCACGGAGGCGCCCAATGGCGGCGCTGCGTTGGCCCAGGTGGGCGACGATGAATTTATCGTGGTCGGGCAGAACATCCGCCTGGGTTTCGAGCACAACGCGGGCAAGCCGTCGATGTACGCACGCGTGGAAGAAGGTCACTTCGACGCCGATGGAAAATGGGTCATGGAGCGCAACTGGAACGGCGACCAGACCGACTGGGGCATCAACCTGACGGCCCGCCCGACCGTCATGAAGATCAGGATGGGAACCTATGTCCAATAACGCAATCCGCAAGATCGTGATCGTCGGCGGCGGCACCGCCGGCTGGATGACGGCCGCGCCGCTGGCGCTCAAGCTGGGCAAGTCGTGCGAGGTGGTGCTGGTGGAGTCGCCCGAGATCGGCACGGTCGGCGTCGGCGAAGCGACCTTGCCGACCATCCGCTACTTCAACCAGGCGCTTGGCCTGGACAACGCCGATTTCGTCAGGAAAACGCAGGCGACCTTCAAGCTTGGCATCGAATTCAAGGACTGGGGCCATGTGGGCAACCGCTTCTTCCACGGCTTTGGCGATTTCGGCCCGGCGATCGAAAATCGCTCGCCGGTGCAATACTGGTTGCGGCTGGCGCGCGAAAACAAGGACATGCCTTCCTATGAGGAGTGGTCGACGTCGACGGCCATGGCACGCAACAACCGTTTCATGCTGCCGTACGGCGACCAGCCCGCGGTCACCAATGCCTTCTCCTACGCATTCCATTTTGACGCCAGTCTGTATGCGGCCTACCTGCGCGACTATGCGACGCAGCGCGGCGTGCGCCGCATCGAAGGCATGATCACGGAAGTCGAACAGCACCCGGAGTCCGGTTTCATCACTGCGGTGAAACTGAAGGACGGGCAACGGGTGGAGGGCGACCTGTTCATCGACTGTTCGGGCTTCCGCGGCCTGCTGATCGAAGGCGTCTACAAGGCAGGCTACGACGACTGGAGCGCCATGCTGCCGTGTAACAGCGCGCAAGCCGTGCCGTGCGAAAGGTCCGATCCGCTGGTGGCTTACACCCTGTCGACCGCGCGCAGCGCCGGCTGGACCTGGCGCATTCCGCTGCAGCACCGCACCGGCAATGGCCATGTGTACTGCAGCGGCTTCACCAGCGACGAAGAAGCCGGCCAGGTACTAATGGATGGACTGGACGGCCGCGTGCTGGATACGCCTCGCCAGCTGCGCTTTACCACCGGCCGCCGCCGCAAATCATGGATCAAGAACTGCGTGGCGATCGGTTTGTCGAGCGGCTTCCTTGAGCCGCTTGAGTCGACCAGCATCAACATCATCGAAAACTCGGTCGGCTGGCTGCTGCAGTACTTCCCCGACCGCGACTTTAGCCCGGCCCTGGCCAATGAGTTCAACCGGCTTGTGTCGCAGCGCTACGAGTTCGTGCGCGACTTCATCATCCTGCATTACAAGGTCACGGACCGCAACGACTCCGAATTCTGGCGCTATTGTGCCGGCATGCCGATCCCCGATACGCTGCAGCACCAGATCGAGCTGTTCCGCGAGACGGGCCGCATCGTCATATTTGATCCGGAGGGATTCTCGGTGCCATCGCACGTTTCCATCTTGATGGGACTTGGCGTCGTGCCCAAAAAGATCGATCCGCTGATCGACCTGATGGACCTGGGGCAGCTACAGGAGCATTTCTCCAGGGTGCGCGAAACCATCGGGCGCGCCGTCGGCGCAATGCCGGAACACGCCCGGTTCTTCGAGACCCCGTAGTCAGTAGGTGCCCAGCCTGGCCTTGAGGATTGTGACGCGGTCGGTCAGGTTCAAGCCATAGTCGGTCTGGTCACCGTTCCAGTTGCGCTCCATGATCCATTTGCCGTTGGCATCGAAACGTCCTTCCTCGACGCGGGCCCACAGCGACGGCTTGCCTTCGTTGCTGCCGGTGCCTTCGATCTTCACGCGCGCGTGCTGGCCGACGATGATGAATTCGTTATCGCCGATCTGGGCAATGGAGACGCCGCCGCTCGATGTTTCGGTGCCGGCCGGGTAATCCTTCATGTCCGGCTTCCATGAGCGATCGCCGAGTTGCCATTCGCGGAACGATACCGTCGCCTTCCAATTTTTCATATTCACGGTCTGGGACTTGCGGTCGTCTCCTTCGGCAACGCCGTAGGTGCGGCCCTCAAATGCCCATTTTGCCCATTGGCGCTCCATCGGCCGGAACGCCGCGTAGACCTTGCCGAAAGGTTCGGCCATCGACTTGTCGGTATCCTTCGATCCAAGCGGGAAATTGGTGTAGTCGAAGTAGTCGACGCCAAATGGCGCGATGCCCAGCGCGCCGCGGCCCAGCACCTGGTAGACATAGCGCGCAAAGGGTTTTGCGTTGCCCATCTCCGGCACCAGCAGGGCATTGTCGGGGCGCTGGAACAGTTCGAGATTGGCGCTGAACTTGTTCGACTCCGACATGTAGATATCCGGCGCGGCGAGATCGATATGCGGCGCCGCAGCCTTGTAGATGTCGATCACGTCGAACGCTGGACCGCCGGAGATGAAATTGTTCTGCCATGGCGCCATCAGCGCGAGCGGGTCGCGCAGCGCGCTGTTGACGTACATCGGCAAGTTGTAGACGGCGCGGCCGGCCTTCGCGACTTCCTCGATATAGCTGGCGATGGCCCATGCATGGAAGTATTCCTCGGCATAGGGGCCGTAGACCTCGGTCCAGGTGCCGCTGGCGGCGCCAGGCACTGGCGACTTCTTGTGGGCCAGCACCGCAGGCGGCACTGCCTGATGGAAGGCTGCTTCGGCTTTTGCGCCGAAGTCGCGTACCGCGCCGATGGTGCCGACTTCGTTTTGTACCTGCACCATGATCACGGTGCGCTGTTCCTCGTCGACGGCTTTCAGGTGCTTCATCAGGGCGGTGAAAGCCTTCTTGTCGGCCTTCAGTGTTTCCTCCCCAAAGGGCGACATGCAATAGATGGATTTGCCGTCCTTGCCGACCATGCGCGGGAAACGTTGGTTGTTGAACTTCACCCATTCGGGGGCGTAGTTCGGATTGGTGTTCTTCCAGGTCGCGAACCACAGCAGCACCACACGCACCTTGTTTTCGCGCGCCTGCTTCAGCAGCGTGTCGACGTAGCTGAAATCGAACTTGCCTTCCTCGGGCTCGACCTGTTCCCATGCGACCGGGATTTCCAGCGTATTGGCGTGGACGTCCTTGACCGCGGCCCACACTTGCTTGAGCGCGTCCGGGTAGTTGCTGGAGTTGTGCGCCTGTACGCCAAGCAGGAGGTAGGGAGCTCCATCGACCATCAAGGCGTGCCGGCCGTCCTTCTTCACCAGTTCGGGAATCGGTGCGGCGGCCGTAGCGGCGCCTGCCCAAGCGGCAATGCAAAGTGCCGCGAGCGCGCGGCGGGTAGTCTTCTTCATTCAGTCTCCACTTTTGTTTGCAAGATTGTTAGCGGTACCATATGCTAGCGAATCGGTTCCGCCTCCTGTATGCCAATTGTCGCTTCAGCTATCCCGAATCGCTATATGACCAAGCAATTGCTCACGTTGTTGATTGTTTTTGCCGCCATAACCAGCCCGGGCAAGGCCGCTGCAGAAGGGCGGATCACGCTGAATCCCGATGGCCGTCTGCCCTTGATCGTGCATGAGGAGCAGGCCGCAATGAGGCTCGCCGGCGACCTGCTGGCGCGCGACCTGGCAGCGCTGGCGGGCGGCGACGCGGCGCGGGGCACGGGCATCGAAGCGTGTACGCGTGTATGCGTAGTGATCGGCCGCCACGATTCGCCGCTGGTGCGGACAGTGCTTGCGGAAGAGGGCATTGAGCTGCCGCGCCTGGAATGGGAAAGTTATGAACGCATTGCTATCGTTTCGCGCCGCCATCCAGGAGCGCAAATCCTGCTGATTGCCGGCGCCGACCTGCGCGGTACGGTGTGGGGCGTGATCGACCTGACGCGGGAACTGGGCGTCTCTGCCTGGGAGTGGTGGGCGGACGTTCGCCCGGCCCGGCGCGAGCGACTGGAAGTGTCGGCGGCCCGAGTCCGTTCGGCCTCGCCGCATGTGCAGTATCGTGGGATTTTCCTGAACGATGAGGACTGGGGACTGCAGCCGTGGGCCGCAAGGCATGATCCGGCCCGGGATATCGGTCCTTCCACTTATGCGCGCATCTTCGAGTTGATGTGGCGCCTGAAGGCCAACATCATCTGGCCGGCGATGCACGACTCCACCAGGCCGTTCTACCAGATCGCGGGCAATGCGGAGGCAGCGCGCGATTACGCCATCGTGGTCGGCACCTCCCATGCGGAGCCCATGATGCGCAATAACGTGCGCGAGTGGGACCATCAGCAGCGCGGCGCCTTCAATTTCTTCAGCAACCGCGCGTCGCTGGTTCGTTACTGGGACGAGCGCCTGAAAGAAGTGAAGGACTTCGAAAACATGTACTCGGTGGGCATCCGCGGCGTGCACGATTCGGCCATGGAAGGCGCGCATAACGTGGATGAGGCTCGGCGGGGAGTGAGCGAGGCCATAGCGGTCCAGCGCGAACTGCTTGCCAGGAGCGCGCCGAAGGCGCCGCAGGCGCTGACGCTGTACAAGGAAGTGCTGGATATTTACAAGGCAGGGTTGCAGGTGCCGGAAGATATCACCCTTATCTGGCCGGATGATAATTACGGTTACCTGCACCAATTGAGCACGCCGCAGGAAGCGCAGCGGCCGGGCGGGGCGGGCATCTACTATCACATCTCCTATTGGGGCCGCCCGCACGATTACCTGTGGCTTGGGACGACGCATCCCGCCCTGATCCGCGACCAGTTGCAGCGCGCGACGGCGACTGGCGCGCGCAAGGTCTGGATCGTCAACGTCGGCGACATCAAGCCAGCCGAATACCTCACGCAATACTTCCTTGACCTGGCTTTTGACGGCAATACGCTGGAACGCCCCGCACGCGAGCACCTCGCCGGCTGGATGCGCGCGCAATTTGGCGCGTACGAGGCCGACGAACTCGCGGACATCATGATCGGCTACTATGACCTGGCATGGGAGCGCAGGCCGGAGTTCATGGGTTTCAGCCAGACCGAGCCCACCACGCCGGTGAGGGCAACAGACTATCTTCGCTCAGGCAGCGGAGAAGCGGAACGGAGACTGGCGCGTTACGAGGCTTTGGCAAGTCGCGCCGATGCCGTTGCGCAGCGGCTTCCGCCGTCGCTGGCCGACGCTTTCTTTCAATTGGTGCAGTACCCCGTGCGTTCCAGTGCCAACCTGAATACGCGGATATTGAGGCTGGAACTGGCGGCGCAGCATGCCCGCGAAGGCAGGCCTGACGCGAACTTCCAGGCAGCGCGTGCCCGGTCGGCGCAGGCAGCAATCGTGGCCGACACCGCGCATTACAACGCGCTGGGAAACGACAAATGGCAAGGAATGATGGACCCGGCACCGCGCCGCCTGCCAGTATTCAGTGCGCAGGCAATACCCACTTACGCGGAAGCTCCCCAGCGGAGCGGCTGCAGCATCGCATATCCGTTCCCGTTTTCGGGCGACGGCGCGCAGCTCAATTTCAATTCGGGCCGGCCGGCAGTACGCACGGTGACGCTGGTCGGCAGCAGCGGGCAGGCACTGGACTGGCAGGCAGCCGGAGTTGGCGCCTCTCTCACACTGTCTGCGCCAAGCGGCCGGCTGGACGCCGGGAATGGCTTTGAGCAGCGCATTGAAATCCGCTACGACGGCCGCGCTGCAGCGCCTTCCATTGCACTGCATTGCGGGGGGAAACCGCTCCCGCTCCGGTTGCAGGTACAACCTGATCCTGCGCCAGGACTGCCGCTGGAGAGCGAAAGGATCGTGACCATTTCGGCGGTGCAGGCGGCACCGGCGCGCGGCTGGACCCTGGTCCCTGGCCTGGGGAGTTTTGGCGCCAGCATGCGCTCGTCCCTGGCAGCAGGCGAGGGCAGCACGCTGGCTTACGAATTTGCGACCCTGTCGCAAGGCCCGGCCCAGTTGAAAGTGGTGGCCCTGCCGGTGCACCCCCTGACGTCCCGCGACAAGCTTCGCATTGCCGTCAGCTTCGACAACGAACCGTTCAGGGAACTCGATTTCACCACACATGGCCGCAGCGACGAATGGAAGGCCAACGTGCTGTCAAATACCGCGCTGCGCACCCTGTCGCTGGAAAACGTCGCTGCGGGCCGGCACGTACTGCGGGTACGCGCCCTCGATCCCGGCTTCATCCTGGACCGGCTGGAACTGGCATTCGACGGTGCACCGCAGTTTTACGGCAGGCCGGAATGATCAGGTCCTTGCGAGCTATTCCAGAAAGTCATAGCTCAATGCGTATTCCGCATAACTAGGGAATAGCCAATTCGTTAAGCTAAGCGTCTTAATGATAAGCAAATGTTGTCAACGCATTTGCAAACAGAGACGCTAGCCATGAAAATCACATCCCTCGATTCGGTTGTATTCCTGATCTATTTTGCGGTCGTTGCCGCATACGGCATCTGGGTCTATCGCCGCAAGAACAGCAGCTCCGGCTCGGCTTCGCGCGATTACTTCCTGGCCGAAGGTTCCCTGACCTGGTGGGCCATTGGCGCCTCGCTGATCGCCTCCAATATCTCCGCCGAACAGTTCATCGGCATGAGCGGGTCCGGCTTCAAGATCGGCATGGCGATTGCGGTGTATGAGCTGATGGCGGCGGCAACGCTGGTCATCGTGGCCGTGTTCTTCATGCCGGTGTATCTGAAAAACCACATCTACACCATGCCGCAGTTCCTCGAACAGCGTTATGGCAGGGGCGTGGCGACGACCATGGCGCTGTTCTGGCTTGGCCTCTACATCGTGGTCAACCTGACCTCCATCCTCTACCTCGGCGCCATCGCCATCAGCAGCATCTCCGGCTTGAGCGTGGGCGCCTGCATGCTGTTCCTGGCCGTGTTTGCGACGATCATCACGCTGGGCGGCATGAAGGTGATCGGCTACACCGACGTGATCCAGGTGGTGTGCCTGGTGATCGGCGGCCTGGTGACGACCTGGATCGCGCTGGACCTGGTGGCCGGCCTGGGCGGCGGCAAAGGCGCGCTGCACGGCACGGCCGAACTGTTCTCGCGTGCCCGCGGCCACTTCGACATGGTGCTGACGCGCGACCATCCAAGCTATATGGATTTGCCTGGCCTGAGCATCCTGCTGGGCGGCATCTGGATCGCCAACCTGAATTACTGGGGCTGCAACCAGTACATCACGCAGCGCGCGCTGGGCGCGGACCTGCCTACCGCACGCAAAGGCCTGCTGTTTGCGGCATTCCTGAAATTGCTGATGCCCGTTATCGTGGTGCTGCCTGGTATCGCGGCCTTTGCGCTGGACCAGGCGGGCGCGCTGGGCGGCGCCCTGCGCCAGGGCGGCGAGCTGAATCCGGATCGCGCCTATCCGACGCTGCTGGCATTGCTGCCGGACGGCTTGCGCGGCGTGGCGTTCGCCGCCCTGACCGCCGCTGTGGTGGCCTCGCTGGCCGGCAAGGCAAACAGCATCGCCACCATTTTCACGCTGGATATCTATCGTAAGAAATTTGTACCCGCAGCGAGCGAAGAGCGCATGGTGTGGGTCGGCCGCCTTACCGTGGTGGCGTCGATGGCAATTGCGGTGCTGATCGCACCAATGCTGGGCATCGACAAGAAAGGCGGGTTCCAGTACATCCAGGAATACACCGGCTTTGTCTCGCCGGGCATCCTGGCCATGTTCCTGCTTGGTTTCTTCTGGAAGAAAGCGACCAACGCCGCCGCCATGTTCGCCACCGTGGGCGGGCTGGTGTTCTCCATCATCCTCAAGTTCCTGCCAACGATGATGGACCTGTCCTTCCTCGCGCCGATCGGCTTCGCCGCCGACAACGGCAGCGGCGTCTTCGAAATCCCGTTCATCGACCGCATGTTCCTGGTGTTCTGGGCAGTGGTGGCCGGCATGGTTCTGATCAGCCTGATGGGAAGGCGTGATGGCGAAGCCAAAGCCATGGTGGTCGACCGCCAGTTGTTCCGTGTAGACCGCGGCTTTGCCATCGGTTCGGCCGTGGTGTGCGTGCTGCTGGCCGTGATCTACGGGGCGCTCTGGTAATACAACAAATCACAAAAAAGACTACGGAGAAAACAAAAGCATCATGAAGCAAAAGAAAATCAGTCTGCTGGTGAAGTCGCTGTTCCTGATCCCTGCCATTCCAGCCGCCTTTGCGCAGCAGGCAGAAGAACCGTCAGTCCAGAAGGTCACCGTTTCCGGTATCCGCGCCTCGGTGCGCAGCGCCCTGAGCGTCAAGGAAAACTCCAACAGCATGGTGGAAGTCGTCGCTTCCGAAGACATCGGCAAGCTGCCGGACACCACCATCGCCGAGTCGCTGGCCCGCCTGCCTGGCCTGGCCGCAGGCCTGGATCGCGGCAACGCCAGCCAGATCGTGGCGCGCGGCATGGGCGAGCGCTTCATCGGCGCTACCCTGAACGGCCGCGAACTGGCTTCGTCCGAGCCGAATCGCGCTGTGCGCTTCGAGCAGTTCCCGTCCGAATCGCTGTCCGGCGCCATCGTCTACAAGACCCAGAATGCGGACCTGGTGGAAGGCGGCGTCGCCTCCAGCATCGACCTGCAGACCGTTTCGCCGCTCAAATACAGCGGCCGCCAGGCGTCCCTGAAGGCCGACGCGCTGTACTACTCGGAAGCACGCGACCTCGACACCAAATCGGTTCGCCCGCGCCTGGGCGGCATCTTCATCGACCAGTACGCGGACAAGAACGTTGGCGTGGCGCTGGCCTTCAGCTACCAGAAGCAGCCTTCGGTGGAGAAGCGCAAGAACCACTGGGGCTTCAACGAAGACCATTCCGCCGACATCAATGGCGACGGCAAGGTAGACAAGACGCCGTGGGGTTTTGAGACGGAACTCAAGCGCGGCACCAATGAGCGCGGCAGCGTGCTGGGTAAGGTGGAGTGGAAGGCCAGCCCGGATGCGATGATCACCGCCGACGTCTACTACGCCAAGAACAAGATCCGCGAACCGGCCATGTCGCACTGGACCGGCGACCTTGGCAACTGGGATGGCTGGCAGAGCGCCAACTACTCGAACCTCGACATCCGCAACGGCTACGTTGTCGGGGCCACCGTCAACAACGTGGGCCTGACCACCAATAGCACGCTGTGGACGCAGGATATGGACAACCTGGCCGCGGGCCTGAACGGCAAGTTCAATGTCGGCGACTGGAAAGTGGATGCCGACATCGCCACTTCCTCGGCCGGCCGCGACAGCGCCTGGCGCGACGTGCGCCAGTTCGCCCTGAACAACGGCACCATCAAGTGGTCCTTCACCGGCGACGAAATCCAGGACTTCAGCTTCAGCCACGATTCGGGCAACCCGGCCGCCTTCGGCAACCCGACCCTGTACGTGGACACCGACGGCCACGTCGACGACCGCCTGAACTCGGCGCAACTGAGCGCATGGCGTCCGCTGGATGCCGGCATGGTGAGCCGCATCAAGTTCGGTGCACGCTTCGCCGACCGCGAAAAGAAATACCACCAGACCACCTGGAACCTGGCTTGGAACAGCGCCATCCCGGCCTCGGCCTACGAAACGGTGAATGTTTCCGGCTTCGCGCCATTCATCGTGCTGAAAGACTTCAAGGGCTCCGCCACCAGCCTGTGGGGCGCAGATGCCTTCAGCCCGGACGGCCGCACCCCGACCGCGAACGACCTGCTGGCCGGCTGGAAGGTCAAGGAAAAGAACAGCAGCGTCTACGCCCAGGCCGACCTGGAAGGCGAATTGTTCGGCAAGACCTTCCGCGGCAATGCCGGCGTGCGCGTGGTGCACACCAAGCAGACCGGTACCGGCATGGAGTCGATCAACGGCGCCGCGCCGACCCCGGCTGAAGGTGGCGCTTCGTACACCCGCGTGCTCCCTAGCATGAACCTGATCTTCAACCTGGACCAGGCGCAGAAGCAGCAGATCCGCTTCAGCGTGGCGCGCGCCATGTCGCGTGCCCCGATGGATGAAATGCGCGCCTCGCGCCAGCTGGCAATCGACACCAATCCGGGTTCGCAGCAGCCGATTACCGGCAGCGCGGGCAACCCGGGCCTGCTGCCGATGATGTCGAACCAGGTGGACCTGTCGTGGCAGTACTACTTCGACAAAGGGTCGCTGGTGTCGGCCGGCGTGTTCTACAAGAAGGTGTCGGACTACATCGGCATCACCACCGACCACACCACCGTCAACGGCCGCGCTGCGACCCTGACCCGTTCCGTGAACGGCGAGGGCGGCAATGTGCGGGGCCTGGAACTGGTGGCGCAGCATGCCTTCACCAATCTGCCGGCGCCGTTCGACGGCCTGGGCGTTGCTGCGAACTTCTCGTACAACGACAGCGACATCAAGGAATACACCAACGACTACCCGATGGTGGGCCTGATGAAGCGCAACGGTGGCCTGACCCTGTGGTACGAGAAGGCGGGCTACGAAGCTCGTGTATCGGCCAACTACCACAGCGCCTTCGTGCGCATGCCGCGCTGGACCGCCGGCTACATGATCGAGAACCCGGCCGAGACCTACGTCTCCGCCAATTTCTCGAAGTGGCTGACCCCGCAGTTGCAGCTTCGCTTGGGCCTGGACAACATCACCAACCAGAAAGTGGTGGAGACCCAGTCCAACAATCCATACATGCAGAACGTGATGGAATATGGCCGCCGCTACAACCTGGGCCTGAGCTACAAGTTCTGATTGAGGCATGACGATGATCCGTAACACACTTTGCCTGGCCGCGATGGCGTTGGTTCACGCTGCCCAGGCCGCGCAGGGCCCTCAAGTGCTGGCAGTCGATGCCAGCACGCCCGCACCGGCGCCTTTGTCCGGCCATATCCAGATGGGCACTGCCGTCGCACCCGGCGGCCATGTCCTTGGCATCAACAGCCAGTACCTGACACGCGACGGCCAGCCCTGGCTGCCGGTGATGGGTGAGTTTCATTACTCGCGCAGCCCGGCGGATAGCTGGGAGGCGGAGCTGGCCAAGATGAAGTCGGCCGGCATCAACGTGGTGGCCAGCTACATCATCTGGAACCACCACGAAGAAAAGGAAGGAAAGTTCGACTGGAGCGGCAACCGCGACCTGCGGCGTTTCATTCAGCTGGCCAACAAGGCCGGGCTGGAGGTGTGGATACGCGTCGGCCCCTGGTCGCACGCGGAAGTGCGTTACGGCGGCATTCCAGACTGGGTGGTGGATGCCATGCCGACCCGCCAGGACGATCCGCAATACCTGAAATACGTGGACCGCTTCTACCGCGAGATCGCGAAACAGGTTGATGGCTTGCTGTGGAAGCAGGACGGCCCCGTGATCGGCGCCCAGATCGAGAACGAATACAACCTGGCAGGTCCGGGCCGCGGCGCCCAGCACATCGCCACGCTGAAAAGCATGGCCGTGAAGGCCGGCATCGACGTGCCGTTCTACACGGTGACCGGCTGGGACCAGACCTTGTATCCATCCGGCGAGGTGGTGCCGGTGTTCGGCGGCTACCAGGACGAGCCGTGGGCAACCAGCAAGACCGAGCTGCCGCCGAAGGAAACCTACGCCTTCCGTTTCGACACGCGCGTCAGCGGCGACCTCGGTGCCCAGACCCGCGCCACCCAGCAGGGAACGGCGGAAACCGACATGGACCGCACGCCATTCCTGGGCGCGGAGTACGGCGCCGGGCTGCCGGCCATGTACCGCCGCCGCACGCTGGTATCGCCTGACGATATCGCCTCGACCCTGCCAGTGCAGATGGGCTCCGGCGTGAACCTGATGGGCTATTACATGTTCCATGGCGGCCGCAATCCGGTCGGCATGACCACCATGGAAGAGAGCACGCGCACCGGCGGCTACAACGACACGCCTGCCATCAACTACGATTTCAATGCGCCGCTGGGCCCTGACGGCCAGCAGCGCGATGTGCTGGCTTACCTGCGCCCGTTCCACTACTTCATGAACGACTTCGGCGCGCGCCTGGCGCCGATGACGGTGCATAAGCCGTCGCTTGTGCCGGCCGACCCGGCCGACTTTTTGGCGCCGCGCTGGTCGGTGCGCAGCAAGGGCGAACAGGCCTTCCTGTTCTATAACGGTCATGTCCGGCAATATGCGCTGCCGGCGCAGAAGCAGGTGCAGTTTGCGGTGAAGCTGGACGGGCAGGCCGTTACGCTGCCGCGCCAGCCGGTCGATATCGCGGCCGGCAGCTACTTCTTCTGGCCGATCAATTTCGACATGGACGGCTACCGCCTGCAATACGCCACCGTACAGCCGGTAGCCCGGCTGGAGCGCGGCAAGGCGGGCAGCGTGTACGTGTTCGCGGCGCAGGACGGCATTGCGCCTGAATTCGCGCTGGACGCGGCGGCCGGCGCCTGCCTCAAGACGCAGGGCAAGGCAGCCAATGCGGACGGCGGCGTGCTGGTGCAAGGCATCCAGCCCGGCCTCGATGCTGCGCTGACGCTGGACTGCGCCGGCAAGCGGCCGGTGACGGTGCTGGTCCTGTCGCAGCAGCAGGCGCGCCAGATGGCAATCGGCCAACTGCAGGGCGAACGCCGCCTGGTGGTCAGCGACAGCCAGGCACACTTTGCCAATGGACGGCTGGTGCTGCGCTCCTCGGGCAAGCCAGCCTTCCGTGCGGCAGTATTCCCGGTTTTGCCGCTGCCGCTGAAGGGCAGCACGGCGCTGCAGGCGAGCGGTAGGGATGGCCTGTTCCAGGTTGTCGAGGCAACGCTGCCAAGCCAGGAGCTGGCTGTCACTGCGCGCAAGTTGCGCGCCGCACAGCCAGTCCCTCCGATTAAAATTGGCGGCAACGCCAAGGCGGCAATCCAGCCCGATGCGGAAGTCTTTGGCAATTCCGCAGCATGGGAACTGTCGCTGGGTACGACCCGTCCGAAAGGAGTCGACGGCGCCTTGCTGGAAATTGATTTTGTCGGCGACGTGGCCCGGCTGTTCGACGGCACGCGCATGGTGGACGATTGGTATTACAACGGCCAGCTTTGGCAGTACGGCTTGAGCAACCTGCCGGCGCGCGAACGTGCTGCGCTGACGCTGACCGTACTGCCGTTGCGCGCCGACGCACCGATCTACCTGCCGAAAGAACACCGTCCCGCGTTCAACGGGCAGGCGCAGGTAGCGGAACTGCGCGGCGTCAAGGTCACGCCAGTGTATCGTGTAGAAATTGGCCGCTGAACGGAGTTTGAATATGGCATTGAAAATTGGTCTCGTTGGCTTGGGCAAGATTGCAGTCGACCAGCATATCCCCGCGATTCGCGGCAACATGGGCCTCGAGCTGGTGGCGGGCTGTTCGCCTGCCAGTGCGCCGGAAGGCGTGCTGCGTTACCCGGACATGGGCAGCATGCTGGCCGCCCATCCTGAAATCGAAGCGGTGGCGATATGCACGCCGCCCCAGGTGCGGCACAAGCTCGCCTGCGAGGCAATTGCGGCAGGCAAGCACGTATTCCTGGAAAAGCCGCCAGCGGCAACGCTGGGCGAGGCCGCGTCCATTGCCGCCATGGCGGCGCAGCACGGCGTCACCGCGCTGGCAGGCTGGCATTCGCGCTTCGCACCCGGTGTGGAAAGTGCACGCAACTGGATGCTGGCGCGGCCTATCAAGTCCATCCAGATCCGCTGGAAGGAAAATGTGCGGCAATGGCACCCGGGCCAGAAATGGATCTTCGAAGCAGGCGGCATGGGTGTCTTCGATCCCGGCATTAACGCCTTGTCGATCCTGACGCACCTGCTGGGCGGCTATGCGCTGGTGCGCAAGGCGGCCCTGCACGTGCCGTCGAATTGCAGCGCGCCGATCCAGGCTGAGTTGGAGATGGCGAGTGAACGCGGCGTTCCGATCGATGCGGAGTTCGACTTCCTGCAGACGGGCCGGCAGACCTGGAGCATCTTCGTGGAGTCGGCGGCTGGCGATACCATGGCACTGCACCTGGGCGGCCGCATCATGGAGGTAAATGGCAAGGTTGTGCTGGACGAGCCGGAGCGCGAATACCATTCGATGTACGAGCATTTCCGGCGCCTGGTAGCCAGCAAGAGTTCCGACGTCGACTTCACGCCGCTGCAGGCGGTAGCGGATGCCTTCCTGGTCGGCAAACTCACGAACGCCGAACCGTATATTGAGTAGCCGAACCAGGTCAATACAGGCCGAAGATCCTGCCGGAGAGTCCCAGGATCATCGAGGTGTTGACCAGGGTTAGCCCGACCATCCAGCGCATGTTTGCGCTGGCTTCCTTGCGTTGCGCGTCAAGGCTGACCCGCAGTTCGGCGAGGCCGTTGTCGGTATGTAGCCTGAGCTCGGCGAGCCCTTTGTCCGTGTGTTGCCGAAGCTCGGACAGGCTAGTGTCAATGTGCTGCTTCAGGCGCTCCACCGCGTCGTAGAGCCGGTCAATGTCTTTCTTGATGGTATCCACAAGTGCCTCAACTTTGGCAATTCGTTCGTCATAGTCCATGGCCGCCTCCGCGATGATTAAGCTCGACTTTGCGGCCTGCCGCGTGGACTGGTATTGAGATTTGACAGGAGACTGCGAGAAAAGTTCCTAGGCTTTGTCCTACAAAACTGCTTGCTCCGCGCCGATAGTTGCGGTGCGGGCAGCGGCGCACCATGTGCCCATGATACGTTCGAAGGAGAGAACGATGAGCACGAGTAAGGAGAAAATGAACCCGATCGCGCCCGACAGCCTGAAGGCGCGTGCGCCTGGCGTCAAACCGGGCAACGAGCAGCGCGGCGAGGCGCTGCAGCGGGATACGGCCGGGGTAGGTGAGCGGGGCGGCGTGGCCAGCCAGCAGACCGGCTGGGCGGCGCGCCAGTCGGCGGAGCGGATGCGCCAGCGCAGCGGCACCGCCAATGCGGGAAGCGCCGGCGGCGGCAGCCTGCAGCAGGACCAGCATGCCGGCTCGCAGGAGTCGGCCACCGGTCCTGCCGGCAAGCGTCAGACCGACGAAGCGCGGCCCAAGCTTTCACGGGCGCGTGAGTTGGACAAGTAGATATTGTCCTTCGACAGCGCGCGGTTGGCGCTGACGGCGTCGGCCCAATCGCGCGTGGTCGTCACGGCGGCGAAGTTGGAATGGAATACCACGCTGAATATGCGATGGATCTCTTCCGCCGTGGCTCGGCCGGCTGCGTTCTCATACGGCAGCGAACCGGTGGCGTCGGACAGGTATTCCACGGCCAGCCCCCTATGCGCAGCCTCGATGATGGTTGAGGCATTGCAGTTGTGCGTCATGTAGCCCGCAATCGCCAGGGTGTCGATCTTGTTATCGGCCAGCCATTGCGCGAGGCCGGTGCCGGTGAAGCTGCTGGCCAGCTTTTTATTGACGACATAATCGGCGCCCAGCGCTGCCACTTCCGGATGCAGTTGCCAGCCGTCGGAGCCGACGGCAAACACTGGTGCGCCGGCTGGCGTGTCGTGCTGCACCACCACCACAGGTACGCCGCTTTCGCGCGCCACCTTCATGGCCTGGACAATATTCGGCAGCGATTGCTCGACCGGCGGGTATTCGATCGGCAGCTTGCCGGTGAAGTATTCGTTTTGTACGTCGATCACGATCAGGGCGCGGCGTGGCATGGTATTTCCTCCGTTTGGGTTGTTGATGGGATCCATTGTGCGGTCCGCACCGATTTCGCGACAGTGGCCCAAGAGACAACATGCGATATAATCGGGCCATGCGTAAAAAAGTGGCCATTATTGCCTTCGACGGCATCACTCCGTTCCACCTGTCCGTGCCTTGCCTGGTATTCGGCGGCCCGCATGCCGAGCATTTGTACGAGGTGACGGTATGCGCAGCAGAAAAAGGTCCGATGCGCACCACCGCTGGCTTTGAAATCTCGACCAGCAAGAGCCTGCGCGCCCTGGACAAAGCGGATATCGTCATCATGCCGACCTGGCACGACGACTGCCGGCCCTCGCCGCCAGCGCTATTGCAGGCTCTGAAGAAGGCCCACGCGCGCGGTTCAACCATCGTTGGCTTGTGCCTTGGCGCCTTTCCAGTGGCGGAAGCGGGCCTGCTTGATGGCCGCACCGTCACCACGCACTGGGCCTTTGCCGGCAAGTTGGCGGAACGCTGCCCGCTGGTGAAGGTCGATGACGAAGTGTTATATGTGGACGAGGGCGACGTGCTGACGTCGGCCGGCGCGGCGGCCAGCCTGGATTGCTCGCTCTACCTGCTGCGCAAGCTGCAGGGCGCGGACTACGCGAACATGGTGGCGCGCCGCCTGCTGGTGGCGCCGCACCGCGAAGGAGGGCAAGCGCAGTTCATCAACCGCCCGCTGCCGGTTACCGCCAGCGACAGCCGCCTGGCGCAGGTGCTGGACTGGGTGCAGCATCGCCTGGCCGAAGAACACAGCCTGGATGCGCTGGCGGAACGGGCGGCCATGAGCCGCCGCAATTTCACGCGCCATTTCCGGCAAGCCACCGGAACCTCGTTCAAGCAATGGCTGCTGACCCAGCGCCTGGCCCACGCCCAGCGCATGCTGGAAACCAGCGACGCTTCGATCGAAGCGGTGGCGCAGGCGGCAGGTTTTGGCAGCGCGCTATCGTTAAGGCAGCACTTCCGCGCTGCCTTCCATAGCTCGCCGTCGGCCTACCGCAAGCTATTTGACGCCTGACATGTCCGGCAGGGTATGCGCGATGCCCTTGTGGCAGTCGATGCAGGTCTTCTCGCCGCTGGCCAGCTGGGTCGAGTGGGCGTCCACCGCGCGCTTGCTCTGGCGGGTGAAGTCCATCGAATCGAACTGGTGGCAGTTGCGGCATTCGAGCGAGTTGTTGGCCTTCATCCGCCGCCACTCGTTGCCGGCAAGCTGGATGCGGTGCGCTTCGAATTTTTCGCGGGTGTCGATGGTGCCGAACACCTTGCCCCACACCTCCTTGGATGCCTGCATCTTGCGGGCGATCTTGCTGGTCCACTCGTGAGGCACGTGGCAGTCGGAGCATTTGGCGCGTACCCCGGTGCGGTTGGAGAAGTGAATGGTGCGCTGCAGCTCCGGATAGACGTTGTCGCGCATCTCATGGCAACCGGTACAGAATTTCTCCGTATTGGTGGCTTCCATGGCGGTGTTGAAGCCGCCCCAGAACACCACGCCAGCCACGAAGGAACCGATCACCAGGAAACCCAGGCTAAGGTGCATGCTTGGGCGGCGCAGGACGTTCCAGTAGTTTCTAATCAGCCTGAACATGGCGGCACCCTTTATTTGTGCTTGGCCGGCGTTGCCGGGGTGGCTGGGTTCAGCATCGTGTCGACGTCCTTGAACTGGTTGGGCACCAGCGGCTCAAGGTTCGCTTGCGGCACGTGGCATTGCAGGCAGAAATAGCGCCGCGGCGAAAGCTCGGCGAGGAAGTTGCCATCGCGGTTCTGGAAGTGCGTCACGCTGATCATCGGCGCCTGGCTTTCCTGGGTGCGGGTGCGGGCGTGGCACATCATGCAGCGGTTGGCGCTTTTATCGGTCTGGTAGCCCTCGATCTTGTGCGGAATGACCGGTGGCTGCATGGAGTAGTTGCGCACGCGCCGGATATCGCTGTTGTCGGGATTGACCATCGGCGCCGGCTTGGTGGTCTCGGCCAGCGGCGTCGGGCCGCGCATATTGTCGAGGGCGCGCGGCGCCGGCACCTGGGCCAGGACGGACAGCGGCAGAAGAAGAGCGAGAAGGAATGCAAATTTTTTCATGGCCATGGCTCCTAGACCTTGCGGATGCTGACTGCGCACTTCTTGTAGTCAGTCTGCAAAGAGATTGGGCAGGTAGCGTCCAGCGTCACCTTGTTCACAAGCTGGCTGGCGTCGAAGAATGGGATGAATACCAGTCCGCGCGGCGGGCGGTTGCGGCCGCGCGTCTCCACGCGGGTCTGGATCATGCCGCGCCGCGACTTGACCTCGATTAGGTCGCCGCGCCGCGCACCGAGCGCCTTGGCGTCGTCAGGATGCATGAAGCAGACTGCATTCGGCACGGCGCGATAGAGCTCCGGCACGCGGCGCGTCATGGTGCCGGTGTGCCAGTGCTCCAGCATGCGTCCGGTGGACAGCCAGAACGGGTATTCCTTGTCCGGCGATTCGGCCGGTTTCTCGTAAGGCAGCGCAAAGATCACAGCCTTGCCGTCCGGGTGGCCATAGAAGCGAACGTCTTCGCCCTTCTTGACGTAAGGGTCCAGGCCTTCGCGGTAGCGCCAGCGGGTCTCCTTGCCGTCGACCACAGGCCAGCGCAGGCCGCGTGCCTGGTGGTACATGTCGAACGGCGCCAGGTCGTGCCCGTGGCCGCGGCCGAAGCTCGCATATTCCTCGAACAGGCCTTTCTGCGGATAGAAGCCAAAGGCCTTGGCTTCATCGTTCTGGTAGCCGGCTTCGATTTGCGAGGCAGGATATTTGTCGACCTGGCCGTTGCGGTACAGGACATCGAACAGGGTCTTGCCCTTGTAGGCCGGCATGGCGGCCAGCAGCGGCGCCGGCCATACCTCTTCCATCTTGAACCGCTTGGAGAATTCCATCAGCTGCCACAGGTCGGAACGTGCTTCGCCCGGCGCGCTCACCAGCTGGTGCCAGAACTGGGTGCGGCGTTCCGCGTTGCCGTAGGCGCCTTCCTTCTCCACCCACATGGCGGTCGGCAGGATCACGTCGGCCGCGGTGGTGCTGGCGGTCGGGTAGGGGTCGGAAACGACGACAAAGGCGTCCGGATTGCGCCAGCCCGGCAGGATTTCGCCCATGATGTTCGGGCCGGCCTGCATATTGTTGTTGCACATGACCCAGTAGGCATTCAGCTTGCCGTCCTTGAGCATGCGGCTTTGCAGGACCGCGTGGAAGCCTGGCTTTTCGGGGATGGTCCCCGGCGGCAGCTTCCAGATCTTTTCTGCGATCTCGCGGTGCTTGGGATTGGCCACCAGCATGTCGGCTGGCAGGCGATGCGAGAAGGTGCCGACTTCGCGTGCCGTGCCGCAGGCGGAAGGCTGTCCGGTCAGCGAGAACGGGCTGTTGCCTGGCGAGGAGATTTTACCGGTCAGCAGGTGGATGTTGTACAGCAGGTTGCTGCACCAGGTGCCGCGCGTGTGCTGGTTGAAGCCCATGGTGAAGAAGGAGGTCACCTTGGTCTTTGGATCGGCATACAGTTCGGCCAGGCGTTCCAGGCGGTCGCGCGGCACGCCGCTCAGCTTGGAGACGGATTCAACGTCATAGGCGCTGACGAACTTGGCGTATTCTTCGAACGTGCTTGGCTTGCCGCCGCCGACATCGCCGGCGTTGGTGGCGGCCTTCTGTAGCGGGTTGTCGGGGCGCAGGCCGTAGCCGATGTCCTTGTTGCCCATCACGAAGCGCGTATGCTTGTTGACGAAGTCCTTGTTGACGCGATTATTCTTGATGATGTAGTTCGCGATGTAGTTCAGGATCGCCAGGTCGGTCTGCGGCGTGAAGACGATAGGCTGGTCGGCCAGCTCAAAGCTGCGGTGCTCGTAGGTCGACAGCACCGCCACTTTCACGTGCGGGTTCGACAGGCGGCGGTCGGTAATGCGGGTCCACAATATGGGGTGCATTTCCGCCATGTTGGAGCCCCACAGCACGAAGGCGTCGGCGGCTTCGATGTCGTCGTAGCAGCCCATCGGCTCGTCCATGCCGAAGGTGCGCATGAAGCCCGCCACGGCGGACGCCATGCAGTGGCGCGCGTTGGGGTCCAGGTTGTTGGTGCGGAAGCCGGCCTTCATCAGCTTGGAGGCCGCGTAGCCTTCCCAGATGGTCCATTGGCCGGAACCGAACATGCCTACGGCGGTCGGTCCTTTCTCGTTCAGCACTTTCTTGAACTGTTTTGCCATTTCATCGAAGGCGGCATTCCACGACACTGGCTGGAACTCGCCGTCCTTGGCGTACTTGCCGTTCTTCATGCGCATCAGGGGCTGGGTCAGGCGGTCGGCGCCGTACATGATCTTCGACAGGAAGTAGCCCTTGACGCAGTTGACGCCGCGATTGACTTCGGCGTTGATGTCGCCATGTGTCGCTACCACGCGTCCGTCCTTGACGCCGACGTTGACGCCGCAGCCCACGCCGCAGAAGCGGCAGGGCGCCTTGCTCCATTTGAGCTGCGTCTTGGCGGCGTCGGTGACGACGTTGGAGGCGGCGGCAGGCAGCTGGATGCCGGCGGTGGCGGCTGCCGTCATCGCGGCAGTCTGTGTGATGAAATCACGGCGAGTCTGTTTCATTGTAATTCCTCGTCCATTGAGTTGGCGGGTTCGGCATGCTGGTAAACCAGGGCGACGTTGAGGACGCCGGGCAGGGCCCGGATGGCATCCATTACGTCGAGTGTTCGGGGTGCGCTTTCCGCTTCCAGCGTGACGATCAGTCGACCGTCCGCTTCAGCGGCGTGCACGATGCAGCGGGGCAGGATGGCTAGCTGGGCACGCACTTCCGCCACTTGTGCGGGCGTGACGTGGACGATGACGCCGGCGATGTGGATTTCGGCGGCCATGGTCATGCACCTGGCAGGCGGCCGGTGAGCATTTGGTACATCCACACGATGAATCCATAGCCGCCTACCGTTGCTACCGCGAGGATCGGGGCCAGGACCACCGTCATGAACAGGAAGACCTTCAATTCTTGCGCCTTGCTGGCGACGGGTTCTTTGTTTTCCATTTGCTCACCATTTTACGGAGAAAGGTGCTTCATAAAATTAGCGCAGGTTAAGCGCTTTGCCTGATGTAAAACTATTTCGCTGGCGGGCGGACGGCGAGTTCAATTGCCAATCCGCTGGCGCCAGGCCTGACCGGACCGGTTTGGCCTTCAAGGTCGCCTGCCTGCGGCGTAGCGCTGCCGCTGGCGGAGATTCTTGCCCCCACGATCAACGGCCCCGCCTCGGCCAGGCGCGTCCCTGCTGCCAGCGCGTTGCTGTCGTCCAGCACAAACTGCAGCGGAAAATCTCCGGCAGGCCGCTTGATTGCCGCCAGCGGCATCGGCGATCCATTGGCGGAGCGGGCAAAGATGAACAGCACCTGGCCCGGGGCCGGCGCAGTGCTTCCGGGCGCAAGGCGAACCGTTCCGGAGAGGCGCGCCGGTAACCCTGGTGTTGGCGCGTCGATTGCGGCGGCAGGGATACCCTGGCGCGCACGCGCCTCGGCGATGCCGGCATGCGTCGAGCGGGCGAATTCGGAATCCTCTGGCACCAGGGGCAGGACGGCCTGCCATTGTTTTTCTGCGCGAGCGAAGTCGCCGCGGGCGAAGGCTGCACTGCCGGAGAGGGCAAGCGCTTTAGGTTGCTGCGGGTCGATGGCGAGCGAGCGCTCGATCAGCCGTTCAGGCTCGCCGGCCAATGCGCCGCCCTGCGCAGTAGCCAGGGCATCAGCGTAGTCGGCCAGCAGGCCTGCATCCTGCGGCAGTAGCGTGGCAAGGTGGCCATAGGCCTTGGCTGCATCCGCATAGCGGTTCATGGCGCTGTAGGAGCGCGCCAGCATGTGCCAGCCGTCGATGTCCTGTGGTTGCGTGCGAAGTCGCTCGGCAAGGCGCTCAACCATGGCCGGAATGTCTTCCTCCGACGGCCCGTGGTCGGTTGGCGTGGCGGCAGCGGCCAGCAGCTCGGGCGGCATGGTGAGCGCGTCGGGACGGCCAACCTGCATGTAAATGGCGACTGCCGCTGCCGGCAGCAGCACCGTGAGCGCCAGCGCCATGCGCGTTTGCGGTTGCTGGCCGCCCGGTGAGCCGGGAGCGTGCGCTTCGCCGGCGCTGCGGCGCATCAGCGGCGGCACGACACAGGCCAGTGCGATGGCGGACATGATGCCGACGATGGCGATGAACATGCTCATTGCTTTGCCTTCCAGAATCCACGCAGCGCCAGGAAACCGGCTGCGAGCAGCAGTAAGGGGCCGAACCAGAGCAGGGCGGTGCTTGCGTTCAGCGGCGGCTCGTACAAAACGAAGTCGCCATAGCGCTGTACCATGAAGTCCACCACCTGCTGCTCGCTGCGGCCTTGGGCCAGTTGCTGGTGGATCTGCTGGCGCAAGTCCAGCGCCAGCGGGGCGTGGGAATCGGCCAGGCTCTGGTTCTGACAAACCAGGCATCGCAGTTCGCCCGCGAGCGCCATGGTGCGCGCGTCAAGCGTGGCGGCGTTGACATCAGCCATTTGCCAGCTCCTTCACCTTGCGGGCGACGCGTTCTCGGGCTTCCGGCAACGACAGCGGACCGATATGCTTCATGCGGATGATCCCGTGGCGGTCGATCACGAAAGTCTCCGGCACGCCGTACACGCCGAAGTCGATGCCGATGCGGCCATCGTGGTCGAAGGCGATATGGCGATATGGGTTGCCGTTGTTCTGCAGCCAGCGCAGGGCGTCGTCGCGCTGGTCCTTGTAGTTCAAGCCGATCACCGGCGCGTCAACGGCGCGCGACAGGTCCAGCAGGTCCTTGTGTTCGATGCGGCAGCCTTCGCACCAGGAAGCCCAGACGTTCAGCACCCACACGCGCCCCTGCATCTTGGCGGGAGACACCGTGTCGGCAGGGTTGTCCAGCAACTGCGCCGAGAACTGCGGCACCGGCTTGCCGATCAGGGGCGACGGCAGCTCGCGTGGATTGCGCTGCAGGCCGATGCCGAGGAAGGCAAGCAGCACAGCGAACAGGCCAATGGGAAGAATGAAGCGTTTCATTGGGGCTCCGGCAGCAAGGAGGAGGCGGCCAGCGCAGGCGCGGCTGCGGTATCGGGCATGGCATCCTGCGACTGGCGCGCGCTGCGGTAGTGGCGGTCCGACGCGGCCAGCAGGCCGCCGATGGCGAACAGCACGCAGCCGCCCCAGATCCAGCCGACAAAAGGCTTGAGCTGGATGCGCAGCAGCCAGCGGCCTTCACCGGCCGAGTCGCCAAGCGATACGTACAAATCGCGCAGCAGGCCGCGGTCGATGGCGGCTTCGGTCATGGTGTCCTGCGCCACGGCATAGCGGCGCTGCTCCGGTTGAAGCAGGGCTACCGCCTGGCCCTGGTGCGCGACCGTTACGCTGGCGCGCAAGGCAGTGTAGTTCGGCCCGCGTGTGTCTTCCAGCTTTTGCAGGGTGAAGCTGTATTCGCCGAGCGATGCCTGCTGGCCCGGCGCCAGCACCACGTCCTGCACCAGTTCGTGGCCCTTGACCATGGTGACGCCGATCACGAACACGCCCAGTCCGGCATGAGCGGCCAGCATCCCCCACCATGAGCGCGGCTGGCGCGCCAGCTTGCGCCGTTGCTGGATCACTTGCCAGGCGGTGCCAAGCAAGACCCAGGCTGCCAGCAACAAGCCGAGCGAAGACATGAGCGATCCCCGTACCAGCAATGCCGCGCCGAGGCCAATGCCAAGCGCCATGGCGGCCGGCCAGCGCAGGCGGCGCGCCAACTGGGCCACCGTACCGTTGCGCCAGCCGGCGAACGGGCCAGCCGCGACAAGCAGCAGCACCGGCAACATCATCGGCACGAAGACTTTTTCAAAGTACGGCGGCCCGACGGAGATTTTGCCTGCGCCGAGGGCATCCAGCACCAGCGGGTACAGAGTGCCAAGCAACACGGTGCCGGTTGCAGCCAGCATGACGACGTTCTGCAACAGCAGCAGCGACTCGCGCGACATCGGAGAGAAAACGGTACGCTGGCGCAGGCGTGGCGCGCGCCATGCATACAGCAGCAGCGAGCCGCCGACCACTACGGCCAGGTAGGCCAGGATGAAGGCGCCGCGGCGCGGATCGGTGGCAAAGGCGTGCACCGACGTCAGCACGCCAGAGCGCACCAGGAAAGTGCCCAACAGCGACAGGGAGAAAGCCAGGATCGCCAGCAGCGCGGTCCAACTGCGGAAGGTGCCGCGCTTTTCCGTCACGATCAGCGAGTGCAGCAGCGCCGTGCCGACCAGCCATGGCATGAAGGAGGCGTTTTCCACCGCGTCCCAGAACCACCAGCCGCCCCAGCCCAATTCGTAATAGGCCCAGAAGCTGCCCATTGCGATGCCGAGAGTCAGGAAGCTCCACGCGGCCAGCGCCCACGGCCGCGACCAGCGCGCCCACGACGCATCGAGCCGGCCGCCCAGCAGAGCGGCGATGGCGAACGCGAAGGTCACCGAGAAGCCGACGTAACCCATATACAGCAAGGGCGGGTGCGCGATCATGCCTGCATCCTGCAGCAGCGGATTCAGGTCGTTGCCATCCGGCGCGGCAGGCAGCATCCGCAGGAAGGGATTGGACGTCAGGATCAGGAACAGCAGGAAGCCCACGGCCACCAGGCCAAGCACGCCCACCAGGCGCGCCTGCACCTCGCGCGGCAGCTGCCGCGACAGGCTGGCGGCGGCAAAGGTCCACGCGGAAAGCAGCCAGGTCCACAGCAGCAGCGAACCTTCGTGGCCGCCCCAGGCCGCGCTCAGGCGGTATTGCCAGGGCAGCAGGGTATTGGAATGCTGGGCCACGTAGCGCAGCGAGAAGTCGTTGGCGTACAGGGCGTAGAACAGGCAGCCGAAAGCCAGCGTGCTGAAAATGAACTGCCCCGCGGCGGCCGGACGCGCCAATGCCATCCAGCGCACATCACCGCGCCGGGCTCCGGCCAGCGGCAGGATGCCCTGAACGGCGGCCAGCAGCAAGGCAAGGACCAATGCGAAGTTGCCTGCCTCCGCGATCATGGCATGCCTTTCAGGGAAGCGGGCGCGCGGCCCTGTTCCAGCGCGTGCGCGGCTTCCTTCGGCATGTAGTTTTCATCGTGCTTGGCCAGTACTTCCTGCGCCAGGAACAGCGCGCCCTGGCCAAGGCGGCCCTGCGCCACGGCGCCTTTGCCTTCCTTGAACAGGTCGGGCAGGGTTCCCTTGTAATGCACCGGCACCTTCTGCACATTGTCGGTGATGACGAAACTGACGGTCAGGCCGTCATCCAGCCGCCGCACGCTGCCTTGTTCCACCAGGCCGCCGATGCGGAAGATGCCGTTGCGCGGCGCGGCCCCGGCTACCACCTGCGAGGGCGTGAAGAAGAACACCAGGTTGTCGCGGAAGGCGGACAGCACCAGCGTTGCCGCGATGCCGCAGGCCGCCAGGCTGGCGCCGATCAGGGCGAGGCGTTGGTGGCGCGGCTTCATGCTGCACCTTCGTCATCGTGATTGGTGACGGAGGCCCGGGCCTCGCGTTCGCGTCGGCCGAGCGCCCATATCTCCAGCATCATCAGGCCGAAAACCACGCTGAAAGAACCCCACACATAGCGGCCATAGCCGCCCATGGCGAGGAAGTCCTGCAAGCTGTTCCAGTTCATTTCGTCCTCCGGCGCAGCCAGGCAGCGCTGCCGTGCCGTTCCAGCACGATGCAGCGTGCGCGGCGCAGCGCGACTGCAATCCCGTAGCACCAGAACGCCGCCACCATCAGCAGCATGGCCGCCAGCATGGCCGGCGCCATGCTTGGTGCCTTGCCAAGGGTGACGGATGGTCCCTGGTGCAGGGTGTTCCACCAGTAAACCGAGAAATAGATGATCGGGATGTTCACTGCACCCACCAGGGCCAGCACCGCCGCAGCGCGGTCGGCGCGGCGCGGATCGGCGATCGAAGCGTGCAAGCCCATGTAGCCCAAGTAGAGAAACAGCAGGATCAGCTCCGAGGTCAGGCGCGCATCCCAAACCCACCAGGCGCCCCAGGTCGGCTTGCCCCACAGGGCGCCGGTCCATAAGGCGAGAAAAGTGAACAGGGCGCCGGTCGGCGCCAGCGCGCTGGCCATGATCGACGAGACGCCGGTGCGGTAGGCCAGGCCGAAACCGGCCCATCCCGCCATCGCCATATAAACCAGCATCGACATCCATGCCGCCGGTACGTGGACGAAGATGATGCGGTAGGCGTCGCCTTGCTGGAAGTCGGTCGGCGCAACTAGCAATCCAATAGCCAAGCCGGCCAGTGCGGTCAGCACTCCGAGTGCCGTGAACCAGGGGATGAGCCGTCCGGCCAGATCGTAGAAGTTGCGCGGGGACGCGAAAGTGAATACAGTGAGGCGACGCCGGGCGCCGTTTGCGGTGGAATAATACGGTTGATTCATATGATGAACTCCGTCCTACTCGTGTGCAATCCGCAGCGCTGCGGCAGTGGCCCAGGGAGCGGCTGCCAGCGACCCCGCCAGCAGGGCCCCCAACAACATCAGGTGGGGCGCACTGCCGGTACCGTCGCTGGCGGCTACAACCGAGGAGCTACCAAGAATTAGTAAGGGAATATACAGGGGCATCAATATCAGTGCAACCAGTACGCTGCCGCCGCGCGCGCCAAGCGCCAGGCCTGCGCCGATGCTGCCAAGGAGGCTCAGCACCGGCGTGCCAAGCAGAAGGCCGAGCCACAGCACTGCCATTGGTTCGGCGTCGAGGCCGTATTGCAGGGCGACCAGCGGCGCCAGTACCAGTAAGGGCAGGCCCGACGTCAGCCAGTGCGCCAGCACCTTCGCCAGCACCAGGATTTCAAGTGGCTGCGGCGACAGCAGCAACTGCTCCAGCGAGCCGTCCGCATGGTCGTCGGCGAACAGCCGCTGCAGGCCAAGCAGGGAGGCCAGCAAGGCCGCCACCCACACAATGCCGGGGGCGACGCTGTGCAGCAGTTTGCTGTCCGGTCCGATCGCCAGCGGGAACAGCGTGGTCGTGACAAGGAAGAAGGCCAGCGGCATCAAGGCGTCGCTACGCCGGCGCATGGCCAGCAGCAGGTCGCGTTGCATCAGCTGGCGAGCAGCTTTCAGCATGGTGCGCCCAGCTGCAATTGGCGTGCGCCCGGCAGGTCCGGGTCCTGGTGCGTGGTCAGGACCAGCATGCCGCCGCGCGCGCAATGCGCCTGCAGGACCTGCCCGACTTGTGCCGCGGAGTCCTGGTCCAGCGCCGCTAGCGGTTCATCGAGGATCCACAAGGGGCGAGCAGGCGACAGCAGCAGCCGGGCGAGGGCAACGCGCTTGCGCTGGCCTTGCGAGAGCAGGCGCACTGCGCGCTGGGCCTCGGCCCGCAGCCCGATTTCATCCAGGGCCCGCATGGCGTCTTCACGGCTGCACCGCTCGCCCGGCAGGCCGCCCAGCGCCAGGTTTTCCCACGCCAGCAGGTCAGGCTTCAAGCCGTCTGCATGCCCGATGTGGAGCAACTGGGAGTGGTATTGGGCACGCGCGGCGAGAATAGGCTTGCCCTGCCAATGCACGGCGCCGCGGTCGGGCAGGGCGAGCCCGCACAGGGAGCGCAGGAGAGTAGTCTTGCCGCTGCCATTACGGCCCTGCACCCATAGCGCTTCGCCGGCTTGCAGCGAAAAGCTGACGCCAGCGAACAGGGTGCTGCGGCCGCGACGGCATGTTAGCTGTTGACAGGTCAATCCCATGAATCCCCTCATCGAAGTGGCCATCATCCTATCACCCGTATGTTCGCTTGCCAGGGCCAAATTGGCAAATCTATAATCTAGATCATGTATGCCCGAAATTTTCTGCGCTTCCTGGTTTTTTCCCAGTTTGCTGTATCCATCCCATTGTTTGCCGCCGAAAGCGAGGAGCCCAAGCGCCGCAGCATCGCCGCGCATGTGGCGCCGCAAGCGCTTGCGCTGCAGCTTGACGGCCGCCTTGACGATGCGGCCTGGGAACTGGCGCCGGTCAATACGCGCTTCTACCAGTTCCAGCCGGAAGATGGCCGAGACGCGCCGGAACACGTGCGCACCACGGTGCGTGTACTGGTCGACCGGGATGCGCTGGTCTTCGGCATCCGCGCCTGGAATGGCGACCCGAAAACCCTGAACGGCACGCTGGCGCGGCGCGACAAGGTTGACCGCGACCAGGACTTCATCGGCATCTGGATCGACCCGAGTGGCCATGGCCGCTCGGCGCAATTCGTTCGCGTCAACGTGGCTGGCGTCATGAGCGACGGCATTTACCGCGCCGACGAAGACGAAGAAGACCTGGGCCCCGACTACCCGGTCGAAAGCGCAGTCCACCTGCTGCCCGACGGCTATACCATGGAAGTACGCTGGCCGCTATCTAGCCTGCGCTTCCCGTATGGCGAAGGCAAGCCGTGGCGCCTGATGGTGGAGCGCAGCGTGCCGCACGAAGACAATATGCTGCTGCTAAGCGCGCCGCTGAAGAAAGAGTCGCTGCATTTCATCGCCGAGATGGAGGAAATCGAAGGCATGGCTCAAGTACTGCCGACGGTGCAGGACCGGGCTTTTTGGGAGTTCCGCCCCGAACTCACGCAGCGCTTCAATCGCGGCTACGGCCAACGCAGCAGCGAGACCAGCCTGGGCATGGATATCAGCGCCCGTCCACGCGCGGACTGGGTCTTTAACGCCACCCTGAATCCCGACTTCTCGCAGGTCGAGATCGACGCGCCCACCAGCAACGGCACCAACCGCATTGCCCTGAGCCTGCCGGAGAAGCGCGGCTTCTTCCTCGAAAGCGCGGACGTGCTGGGCATGCGGCTGCCGGCGTTCTACTCGCGCACCGTGGCCGATCCCCGCTGGGGCCTGCGTGCAACCTGGCGCGGCGCCGACGCCGACGCCACAGCCCTGGCGCTGGATGACCGTGCCGGCGGCGTCGTGATGCGCGGCAGCCCTTACGAAACGCAGGAGCACGTCAGCGCCGGCGACAGCAAGGCGATGCTGCTGCGCGCACGCGGCCATGGCGGGCAGGCCGTGGCTGGCGCCTTCCTGTCCGACCGCGACTACGGTGCCGGTGCACGCAACACCGTGCTGGGTACCGACGGCCAATGGCGGGCACCGGCAAACGGCGACGGCCACATCCAGCTTGCGTGGACCGCCATGGCCTCGCGCACTACCGCGCGATTCGATAGCGAAGGCCGTGCGCTTGCCAGCGAAGCGCGCAACAGCGGCTATGGCTACGGCAGGCTGAATTACAGTTCCGACGACTGGCTGAATGTCGCACAGCTGGAAGTTATCGGCACAAACTTCGCCAACGATAACGGTTTCGTGCCGCAGGCGGGGATCATCAAAGGCGACGTTGAGATCAACCGTCGTACCGGCGCGCGCGACCTGGCGCTGTTCGAGGCTTACGAAACGGAGCTGCACCTCGGCCTGCACGAAATCCGGACGCTGTCGCATGAAACGGTGCAGCGCTGGGTGCGCCCCGGCATCTGGTTCTACGCTGGTCGCCAGACCCGCTACTGGGCCGACCTGGGCTTCGACCGCCAGCGCGGGCGCGGCGGTGCAAAGTTGCACAAGACGCCCGCGGCGCATATGGGCATCGAAAGCACGCCTTCTTCATGGTTCGTCAAGCTGAAGGGTGAACTGACGCTGGGCCGCCAGCTCGACGTGGAAGCGGACCAGGTAGGCAAGGGCGGCAGCCTGGAACTGGAAGCGAACCTGCGCTTTCCGCTGCCCGGCAACTGGAGCCTGGAGTCCGACCATCGCTGGAACCGTTCCTGGGTCAAGCACCGCAGCCTGCAGGATTTCAGCGACAACGGTTGGCGCTGGGTCGGCACCCTGCACGCCACGCCGCGCGATGCCCTGCGCATGATCGTGCAGAACACTTCGTCAGGGCGGCAGGACGTGGCGCCGCAGCTGCTGGAGCCATGGAGCGAACGATACCGCCATCGTTCGCTGCTGTACAAGCGCACCACGCGTCACGACCGCATCGTCTCCGTTGGCGCCACGACGGACGCCAATGGCGCCTTGCCGGGTTCCAGCAAGGGCCTGACGCTCAAGGTCCAGTGGGGAATTTGAGGCTTAGAAGCTGCGGGTCAGGCTGACCGACAGGGTGCGGCCGCGACCGGCGAAGTACGAGGAAGAGTCCTTGTAGCTGACCGCAGTTTGCGCGGTGTAGTTGACGTTGACCGACTGCGGGTAGTAGCCGACGTACTGGCGATCGGTCAGGTTCTCAATGCCTACGCCCAGCTTGCCCCATGGAGAATCGTAGCTGCCTGCCAGGTCCAGCAAGGTGTAGCCGTTGAAGTGCTCTTCCAGGGTGGTGGTGCCCATCTTGCGGTCGATATTGATGTCACGGTCGAACAGGGTGGTTGCCTGCAGGCGCAGGTTCGCCTTCGGCATGAATTGCCAGTTCGTGCCGGCCACCAGCTTGCCAGGGCCCTGCGAGCGCGCGCCCAGTTCCACGTCCATCGGTGCGCCGGCGGTAGTTGCGGTCTTGCCCATGGTGCGGGCGAAGGAGCCGAAAGCCGACAGTGTCTTCGATGCACGCAGTTCACCTGAGATTTCCCACCCGCGCACGGTGGTCGGCACGCGGTCCAGTTGGCCGATGCCGGCGGCGTTCACGCGCAATGCGGTGCCGAGCTTGGAACGCGAGTCATAGAACGAGGCGCCCAGGCTGCCCATGGCGCCGCGCCAGTTCACGCCGATTTCGTTGTTGCGCGTGACGACAGGCTGCATGTCGAACAACTGGTCCACCGACTGTCCCGGCTTGTTCACGGCGCGCAGCACCAGGCCCACGTCCGGCAGGCCAAAGCCTTCGGCGCTGGAGACGAAGGCGGACCAGTTCTGGTTGAAACGCCACACTGCGCCGATGTTCTTGACGTTCTTGGTGAAGGAGCGCTGGCCGCCTTGTACCAGGCGGCTGCCGTAGGCGGCCAGGGTAGTGTAGGTGTCCACGTTCAACTTCGCATCCTCATGGCGAACGCCGCCGCGCACCGTCAACGGGCCGATTTCATACTCAAGCTGGGTGAATGGGGCCAACGAGGTGAAGTCGAGCGTCGGCACCCAGGTGCGGCCGGTGCCGGCCAGCCATTGCTTGGTACGATCGCGCAGGTAATCCAGGCCGGCGGTAAATTCCATGCCTTCGACCAGGGTGTTCGGGCGCACGAAGGTCATCTTGGCGCCATATTTGTCGGCCACCACTTCGGACTGGTCGTACAGGGTGCCTTTCGGAGCAATCGCAGCGTCCTGGAAGGTGGTGGTGTTGGTGGCGCCGTACAGCGAGGCAAAGTCCTGCTTGAACAGCTGCGCGTTGAAGCTTCCCCCCAGCAGGTCGTTGTGGCGGTATTCCAGGCTGCTGGTCTTTACATCGTTGCGTGGAGGCGCCCCCGGTGGCGTGCCCGGGGTCGAGCTGGTTGGCGTGCCGGTGGCGAAGTTGGCGTTGACTGGCATGTAGTCGCCATCGCCTTCCATGCGGAAGCGGTTGACAGTCAGCTGCAAGCGCTGGTCGCCGAAGTTCTTGCCGATCTTGAAGAACAGGTCGGTGCCTTGGGAATCCATGGTATCGCCTTGCACCGCTTCGATGCCCAGCGGACGGCCCTTGCCGTCGTAGCCCAGGCCGCGCTGCTGGATGCTGCCGAAGGCAAGCAGGTCGAAATCGCCCGATTTGTGCTGCAGGGTGTAGCCGGTCTTCCAATCCAGGCTGTCGTGGCGCAGCTGGGAAGCCATGCGCACATTGATCGACTGCGTGGTGCCGTCCGCTTTCGGCGACTTGGTGATGTAGTTGATGATGCCGCCGGTAGCGCCCATGCCCTGCATGGCGGAGGCGCCGTTGATCACCTCCACGCGCTCGATGATGGCGGTATCGGCCACATAGCCTTCGCGCATGCCGCCGCGCAGCGGGTTGGTTTGCGGTACGCCGTCCAGCAGGATCAGGGCGTTGCGGCCACGCAGCGATTCGCCGGTGGAGCTCATCTTCTGGCGGCTCGGGGCGTAGCCGGGGATGTAGGTGGCCAGCGCGGCGGAGGGATCGTCGGCCAGCAGGTATTGCGTTTCCAGCTCGCGCGGCGAAATCACGGTGACCGCGCCGGGGATCTTGTCCACGCTCTTGCTGTTGCGGGTTGCCGTAACGACCACTTCCTTCATCGGCTCCCCGGCACTTTGTGCCAATGCTGCGCTCCCGGAGAGGGCGAGGCAGGCCAGTGCTACGGCACGGGTGAGGGGATTCAGCGCGGTCATACAGTGACTCCTAAACAGAAAGATACAAAAGAAAGCAGCAATGATAATCATTCTCATTTATAATTTCAAACACTTTATTGCTGACATAAAAAATGCTGACCGGTTTGCTGCGTGCGCGGCTGCGCGATATCCATCTGTATGTGTCCCTGGTTTTCGGGGCGATCTTCGTCATTGCCGGCCTGACCGGGGTGGTGATCGCCTGGACACATGAACTGGATGGGGCGCTGAATCCGGGCCTGCTGCACTCGCGCGGCGCCGAGGGCAAGGCCGATGCCGCGCCATCGCCGGCCCAGGCGCAGGCCGCGGTCGACCGCCTGGCCGAGGCGCCTGGATATGGCAAGCCGACCATGCTGATGCTGCCGTATGAGGCCGACGACGTGTACGTGGCCTGGTACCGCAAACCGAACAAGGACAAGGGCAGCTTCGATACCGATGTTTCGCGCCAGGTCATGCTGGACCGCTACACGCTGGACATTCTCGGGGAGCGCAATTACGGCGAATTCGGCCTGTCGCGCGAGCTGCTGATGCCGACCCTGTTCCTCCTGCATCGCTATATGTTTGCCGGCGACGTCGGCAAGACGGTGATCGGCATCGCCGGCTTGCTGCTGACGATTACCTCGCTGCTGGGCTTTGCTCTCTGGTGGCCGAAGCACACGCTGGCCAGCCTGCGCAAGGCGCTGGCTGTGCGCGGCGCCGTCACCTCGCGCCAGTTCAATTACAGCTTCCACCGTTCGGCAGGCTTTTTCATGACCCCGGTGCTGGCCGTGCTGGGCTTTACCGGCCTGGCGATGAATTTGCCGGACTGGGTGCGCCCGGTGGTCGGCGCAGTGGCTGCGCTGGAGCACAACGGCAAGGTGGCCAATGGCCCGGACCAGGGCCGCAAGCCGATCAATGTCGCGGCTGCGATGGAGGTTGCCCAGCAGCGCGTGCCGAAGGGCCGCCTGTCGCGCGTGTCGCTCGGTTCGGCCAAGGCGCCTTATGAAATCCGCCTGCGCCAGCCCGGCGAGATCCGCGAGGGCGACGGCAGTACCCGGGTCAGCGTGGATGCCTTCAGCGGCGCGGTGCTGCGCGTGCGCGACCCGCTGAATGCGGCATCGGGCGATACCTTCATGAACTGGCAATTCCCCCTGCATACCGGCGAGGCCTTCGGCATGGCGGGCCGGGTGCTGGTGTCCTTCAGCGGCCTGGCACCGCTAGCCTTCATGGTCACCGGCCTGGTGTTATGGCTGGGCCGCCGCGCGATGCATCGCAAAGCGCGTGCCGTCGCTGCAAAAGCTAGCATAAAAGAAGCTAAAAAAGTTGCCAAACGGTCACAAATGCATCACACTGAAAGCTGTGAAAATGTGTGAGATTTTGTGGTCGTGGCACGATGGATGCGCTGAACCTTAATCCAGCGGTATTGCTGGAGATCATCAACTTACAAACCGATATTGCACGCCGGGGCCTGGACCTTGGGGGCGTGATGCACCTGGTCTGCCAGCGTGCCGGCGCCCTGTGCGGCGCGACAGCCGCCGTGGTGGAACTGGCCGAGGGCAACGACATGGTGTACCGCGCCGCCGCCGGCGTCGCCGAAGGTGCGCTCGGCTTGCGGCTGAAACGCGAAGGCAGCCTGTCCGGCCTGTGCGTGGCGCAGGACCGGATCCTGCAATGCGACGATTCCGAAACCGACCCCCGCGTCGACCGCGCCGCCTGCCGCAAGGTCGGCCTGCGTTCGATGCTGGTGGTGCCCTTGCGCCACGAAGGCGAGAGCGTCGGCGTGCTCAAGGTCGGCGCGCCGCACGTCAATGCCTTCGATGCTTACCAGGCGCAGATCCTCGGCCTGCTGTCGGAACTGATCGGCGCCGCCATCTACCATGCCGTGCAATACGAGTCGAGCGACCTGTATTACCGCGCTACGCACGACGCGCTGACCAGCCTTGCGAACCGCGCCCTGTTTTACGACCGCCTGCGCCAGCAACTCGCCCAAGCCGGGCGCGCTGCCAGCAGCGTGGCGGTGGTCAACATCGACATGGATGGCCTGAAGGCGATCAACGACAACCTGGGCCATCGTGCCGGCGATGCCGCCATTCGCCAGGTGGCCGAACGCATTTCGCGCGAGCTGCGGCAGGAAGACCTGGCGGCGCGCCTGGGCGGCGACGAATTCGGCATCATCCTGTGCGGCGTGCGCGACCGCGATGGCGTCGGCAACAAGTGCAACAGCATCACCACCGCGATCGGCGCGCCGTTTGAATTTGAAGGCCGCGCCTTGCGCCTGGGCGCCAGCATCGGCTACGCCATCAGCCCGGAAGACGGGCAGGATATGGACCGGCTGATGGAGCTGGCCGACCAGGCCATGTACCGCGTCAAGCACGCACGCAAGGCTGTTGCAGCGTAGTATCGTTTGGAGCTACTCCGCATAGCCTGATAGTATTGTTTGCATCTCCCCAAACAATAAGAAAGCGAGGGTGTGATGAAACGCTGCTTCTGGTTGGCGGCCTTGCTGCCGCACGCGGTCATGGCGCAGGAAGCACCAGCGCCAGCGCCTACACTTACCACTACCGTTACTTTTGCCAGCCAATATGTCTCACGCGGCATCCGGCAAACGTGGGACAAGCCGGCGTTGCAAATTGGCGTCGATTATGTCCATCCCAGCGGCTTGGTCGCCGGCACCTGGGCCTCGAATGTCAGCGACAAGTTTATTGAAAATGCAAAGATCGAATGGGATCTGTACGCCGGCTATTCGGTTACCAGGGGCGATATCGGCTACAGCCTGATCCTGTATGAGTACCTGTATCCGGGCGCCAAGGTCAGCGCCACCGATACCACCTTCAACTACACCGAGTTGTCGCTGGGCCTGACGTATAAGTCTGCCTACGTCAAATACAACTACACGGTCAGCCCGCATTTCTTCGGCATCACGCACGGGCGCGGCACGCGCTACCTCGATATCGGCCTGAATCAGGACCTCGGCAACGGCTATACGCTCAACCTGCATGCGGGCGATGCGCGCGTCGGCGGAGCCGGCAACGACATCTGGGACTGGCGCGATGCCAAGGCCGGGGTGACCAAGGCGCTGGAAGGGGGCTGGTCGGTTGCTGCCGCCGTCACGCGCGGCTGGGGCGCCACCAATGTATACCGGGAATACACCAGCGGCGTGCCCGATGCCAATGGCCACCTGGCCTTTTCGAACACGGAGAAAGCCACCTTTGTCCTGACTGTCGCCAAGACCTTCTGAGGAGCGTCGCATGTTGTCGAACCTCTCACTGAATGCCAAGATCAATATCACGGCTACGGCGCTGGTGGTGCTCAGCCTGGCCATTACCGCCGCAGTGACCGGGTACGAGGCCAGCCGCACGGCCGAACGCGATGCGATGAACCTGGCGCGCACCCAGGCCGCAGCGGCTGCGTCGGCCCTGCAGTCGCGCATCGTCCGCAACCTGGCGACCGTCATCCAGCTTGGCGCTACCCAGCGTGCCACGCGCGGCGCAAACCTGCCGCTGTCGCGTGAACAAACCGGTGAGATTACCAAGACCGTGGTGCTCGGTTCGGAAGACTTGATTGGCGCCGCCGTCACCTGGGAACCGAATGCGCTGGACAGCAAGGATGCCGAATACGCCGACAAGAAGCCTGAATTCGACGCCAGCGGGCGCTACATGCCTTACTACACCAAGGCGGCGGGCGGCGGCACCAATGTGGAGCCGATCGTGTTCGATCCCAAGCCGGGGGCCAACGACTGGTACGACATACCGAAGCGTACCGGCAAGGTGTTCTTCACCGAACCGTATTCCTATCCGGTGAACGGCAAGGATGTGCTGATGGCGTCATTGGTGGCCCCGATCATGATCGGCGGCGAATTCCGCGGCACAGCCAGCGCCGACTTCATGCTGACGCGATTGGGTGAAATCCTCAAAGGCCTGAAGTCGATCGAAGGCGGGCGCCTGGCGCTGGTGTCGAACGGCGGCCTGTATGCCAGCAGTCCCAGCGAAGCCTTGATCGGCAAGGCCGCCTCCGACATCCCGAAGGAAGGCCTGGAAGCGATCCGTACCGGCCAGCCTTATGAGTACACCGACAAGGGTGACATGGTGCACCTGATTCAACCGTTGACGCTGCACCCCGATATCGCGCCGTGGGCGGTGAAGATGAGCTTCCCGCATGCGGTGGCAACTGCGCCGGCGCGCGAACTGCTGAAATACACGTTGCTGGTTTCCCTGGTCTGCGCAGTGGCAATGGGGCTTATCCTGGTGACCGTGCTGTTCCGGCTGATGCGGCCTGTGCGGGAGCTGGCCGACGCGATGACTGGCCTTGCCAGCGGCAATGCCGACCTGCGTGCGCGGCTGGAGGTGCGCGGCAACGATGAGCTGGCCGTCATTGGCACCGGCTTCAATACTTTCGTGGCCAAGATCCATTCGGTGCTGGCGCGGGTGCGAGAATCGTCGGAGAGCGTGGCCACGGCCAGCACTGAAATCCGGCAGGGCAATACCGACCTGTCCTCACGCACTGAGCAGCAAGCCAGTGCGCTGGAGGAGACTGCCGCCACGATGGAACAGTTGACCAGCACCGTGCGCCAGAACGCGGACAATGCGCACCAGGCCAACCAGCTCGCTGCGCAGGCATCCGAGGTGGCTATGCGGGGCGGCCAGGTGGTGTCGCAGGTGGTCGACACCATGGCCTCGATCAACAACTCCTCGCGCAAGGTGGTGGACATCATTTCCGTGATCGACGGCATCGCGTTCCAGACCAATATCCTGGCCCTCAACGCGGCGGTGGAGGCGGCGCGCGCCGGCGAGCAGGGGCGCGGCTTTGCAGTGGTGGCCAGCGAGGTGCGCAACCTGGCCCAGCGCAGCGCTGCCGCGGCGAAGGAGATCAAGGAACTGATCGGCAGCTCGGTGGGCGAAGTGGAGGCGGGCAGTGCGCTGGTAGCGCAAGCCGGCACCACGATGGACGAAGTGGTGGCCAGCGTGCGGCGCGTCAGCGAAATTGTGCACGAGATCAGCGCGGCCAGCGGTGAGCAGAGCACCGGCATCGGCCAGGTCAACCAGGCCATCAGCCAGATGGATGGGGTGACGCAGCAAAACGCCGCCCTGGTCGAGCAGGCTGCCGCCGCGGCGGAAAGCTTGCAGCAGCAGGCGGCAACGCTGGTGGCCCTGGTCGGCGAGTTCCGCATGGAGCAAGCTGTGCGCGCCCCAAGCCCCGTGAGTGCTAGTCTGGCCCTTTCCGAAAGGAGGCCATCATGACCCAGCAACAGTACCAGAGCTGCATCGAAGCCTGCAATGATTGCGCCGCTGCCTGCGACCACTGCGCCGCCAGCTGCCTGCAGGAGCAGGACGTGGCCAGCCTGGCCCATTGCATTGCCACCGATATCGATTGCGCACAGGTGTGCCGCGTATGCGTCGGCCTGATGCAGCGCGGCAGCAAGCTGGCGTCAAGCCTGTGCGAAGCCTGTGCCGATATATGCGACGCCTGTGCCGACGAGTGCGAACAGCACACGCACGAGCATTGCAAGGATTGCGCAATCGCCTGCCGCCGCTGCGCCAGCGAGTGCCGCAGCATGTCCGGCATGGCGCAATCGCAGGTGCGGCCGGCGTCGATCCCGTCGCCGCATTGATCAGAAGCGGCTGGACGGCCAGCTCTTCTTCTCGCCCTTGTCGGCCTTGGCAGGCGCTGCAAAATCGCGCACCGACAGGATGCGCTCGGCGCCGACAGTATTGACGGCAAAGCCGTTGCGGCCGGCGGCCTTGACGCAATACAGGGCCTGGTCGGCGGCCAGCATCACCTTGTCGACGTCGGCCGGCAGCTCGGTGGTGAGGGCGATGCCGATGCTGGCGGTGACGTTCAGCGGCCGGCCGTTGACCACGAACGGTGCCTGCATGGCCGCTACGATTTTCTGCCCCAGCAGGTTGACGTCGTGGCCGGCCTCCAGATGTTCGAACACGATCACGAATTCATCGCCGGCGATGCGCGCCACGGTATCGGTGCTGCGCACGGCATTGCGCAGGCGATCGGCAAACTGCACCAGCACGGCGTCGCCGGCCTGGTGGCCGAAGTTATCGTTGATGCCCTTGAAATAGTCGATGTCGAGCACGGCCAGGCCGATCTGCTGGCCGGCGCGAATGGCGCGCTTCAGCGCCTGCGGGAAGAATTCATCGAACATGCGGCGGTTGTGCGCGCCCGTCAGCGGATCGGTAGTGGCCAGGCGCTGCAGGTTACGCTCGGCCATCTGCTGCTGGCGCGCAACCTGGTAAAAGGCGCGGCTCAGGTGGCCGAATTCATCGGGCTTGCCGGAGTTGAATTGTTCGATATCGATGGTGCCGCGGCCGAAGGCACGCACCTGGCCATACAGCTTGTACAGGGGCGACAGCAGGGCGCGCATCAGCAGCCATGCCGCCAGACCAGCCACCAGGGCCACCACCGAGGCGGCCAGCAGGGCGCGCCAGCGCAGGCTGGCCATGGAGGCGAACGCATCGCGGACAGGAAAGGAGACGGCAATCGTCCAGTCAGCCTTCTTCAGGCGCTTGTGCGCCAGCAGCACCGGCCTGCCGTCATCGACGGCGTCCTCCCGCCAGCCATCCGCATCGGCCAGCACGACCTGGCCAAGCGTGCCCGGCCCGGCCGCCTGGGTCAGCACGCGGCTCTGGTCGGGATGGTAGAGCATTGTGCCGTCCGCGGTCAGGATGAACAGATAGCCTTCGGCCTTGCCGCGCAGGGCGTTCAACTGGCCGGCAAAGGCAGGGCGCTGCAGGTCGATGGTCCCCACCAGAACGTAGTCGATATTGCCATCGCGGCGGAACACCGGTTGCGTGATTGCCAGCACCGGCCGGCCGGACAGCACGCTGCGGAACGGCGCCGAGACGATGCCTTCCTGGGCCGCGATGGTGTCGCGGAAGTACTGGCGGTTTTTGCTATTGAGTTTGCCAATCATGCGGCGGTCCTGCAGGTTGGCCACCAGCTTGCCGTCGGGATCGTAGGCTGTGACGTTGAAGAACTCGTCGCGCAGCGCCCCGCGCAACTCGAGCTGCGCCTGAACCTTGGCCGGCGCGATTGGCTCGGCCTGCAAGCTCTCGGCCAGCACCCGCAAAACTTGCTGTTTGGAAGTTATGTCGCGGTCGAGGTAGGCAGCGGCACTCGACAGCATGGACATCTCCTGCGCGGCGATCACCTTGCGCATCTCATGCTCCGCCACCAGCAAGGAAACGCCGGCAACCAGGGCAGTGGCGACCATGACCATCAGCACCAGCAGGGCTGAAATCTTGAACTTGAACGTCTGGATTCTGGGAATTTGGCGCACAACCATCTCCTGATAGGAGAACATGCCAGGCGAGGGTTTGGCCAGTAGGAAACGTTGCGCGAGTGTAAGGCGCAGGCGAAGTATAAATCAAATACGACCGTCCCAGCTACCGCACCGCAGGCCCCGTTGTCACAAGGCAACTCAACAGTAGCAAGCCAAAAGTCGGGGTCAGGTCTGGCAATCCGCCATTCTCTGAACGCTCGTGCGCCTTTTTGTCCGATTGCCAGACCTGACCCCGACTTTCATATGTTAACATCGCGGGCTTGACAGAATGGCCGGAGATTCTTGTGCAGCATCCGATTCGCTTCTACGACAAACCCGCTGGCGGCCTTGGTTCGCTGCATGGCACCGCCAAGGCATTGCGCAGCAATAGCCCGCTGCCGGCGTTGAAAGTACTGCCGCAATTGAACCAGCCGGGCGGGGTGGATTGCCCGGGTTGCGCCTATCCGGATTCGCCCAAGGACAAGGCAGTCGATTTCTGCGAACAGGGCGCGTGGGCGATTGCGCATGAATCAACGGCACGCCGCGCCACCCCGGAATTCTTTGCGGCCAATCCTGTGGCGGCGCTGCGTACCCGCGCCGAGTGGGAGCTGGAGGGTTTTGGCCGCCTGACCGCGCCCATGCTGTACGACCGTGCCAGCGATACCTACCGCGAAATCGAATGGGATGAGGCGTTCAAGCTCGCTGCGGGCGCGCTGCGTGCACTCGATGCGCCGGGCCGCGCCGTGTTCTATGCGTCTGGCCGCAGCAGCAACGAGGCTGCGTTCCCCTATCAATTGTTCGCGCGCGCGTTCGGCACCAATAACATGCCCGACTCGTCCAACTACTGCCACGAGTCGTCCGGCATGGCGCTGGGCACGACACTGGGCGTGGGCAAGTCCACCGTCACGCGCGAGGACTTCGAGCATGCGGAGGCGATCTTCGTATTCGGCCAGAACCCTGCCACCAACCATCCGCGCATGCTGGGCGACTTGCGCGAAGCTTCGCTGCGCGGATGCCGCATTGCTGCCTTCAACCCGATGCTGGAGCCGGGCTTGCGCGGTTTCGCCGATCCGCAATCGCCGCTCGAGACCCTGACCGGCCGCGGCACCCGCATCGCCAGCGAGTATTTCCAGGTGCGCGTGGGCGGCGACCTGGCGGCCATTACCGGCATGTGCAAGGCCGTGTTGGAGGCGGAGGATGCGGGCGGCAAGGTGCTGGACCGCGATTTCATCGCGCGCCACACCAGCGGTTTCGGTGAATTCGCCGCCGCCGTGCGTGCGCAGTCGTGGCAGCAGGTGGAGCAGGATAGCGGCCTGCCGCGCGAGCAGATTGAAAAGGCGGCGGCAATCTATATCGCCTCCAGGGCCACCATCGCCACCTGGTGCATGGGCCTGACCCAGCACGAGCATGCGATCGAGACGATCCAGATGCTGGTCAACCTGATGCTCCTGCGCGGCAATGTGGGCAAGCCGGGCGCCGGCCTGATGCCGGTGCGCGGCCACTCGAACGTGCAGGGCGACCGCACTGTCGGCGTGACCAACCGGCCAAAGAAGGAATGGCTGGAGGGCCTGCAACGTGTGTTCGGCTTTACGCCGCCGGCCGAGCATGGCCTCGACGCGGTAGCGGCCATCAAGGGCATCATGGACGGCTCGGTGCATGCCTTCCTTGGCCTGGGCGGCAATTTTGCCGTGGCCGGGCCGGATACGCCGCGCGTGCTGCAGGCGATGGAGCGGTTGCAGTTGACGGTGCATATCGCGACCAAGCTGAACCGCACCCACCTGCATCCGGGACAGGTCGGCTTGCTGCTGCCTTGCCTGAGCCGTACCGAGCGCGACGAGCAGCAGGGCGGCCGCCAGTTCGTCAGCGTGGAAGACACGGCCAGCATGGTGCACGCCTCGGCTGGGCGCAGCGACCCGGCCAGCGCCAAGCTGCGTTCGGAGCCGCATATCGTCACCGAGCTGGCGCGCCATACGCTGGCGGCAGGCGCGCCGACGCCCGGCATCGACTGGCAGGCCATGGGCAGCGATTACCGCGTGACGCGGTCGCTGATCGAACAGGTCGCCAGCACCGCCGTGGCGGGCTTTGAGCAATACAACGACCGCATCGCGCAGCCGCGCGGCTTCCACCTGCCGAACAGCGCGCGCAACCGCGACTGGAAGACTGCCAGCGGCAAGGCGCAATTCACCGCTATCGCGCTGCCGCAGGACACCATCATGGGCCGTGCCCGCGCATCCTTTGGCGACGAGGTACTGTGCCTGGCCACTGTGCGCGCGCACCGGCAGTACAACACCACCGTCTATCGCGACACCACGGGCGAGGTGGACCGCTATCGCGGCGTGCACCACACGCGCAAGGTGCTGTTCATTTCCGCTGCGACGATGGCGCGCCTCGGCCTGCGCGACGGCCAACTGGTGGACGTGCACGCAGCATCCCCGGACGGCATCGCGCGCACATGCAGCGGCTACCAGCTGGTGCAGTATGACGTGCCCGATGGCGACGTGTTCGGCTATTTCCCCGAACTGACGCCGCTGATTTCCCCGGAGCTGGTGGCGCGCGGTTCGGCCACGCCGGCCTTCAAGGAAGTGCCGGTCCTGCTCAGGCCCGCGGAATAATCGGTTCTTCGTGGTGCATCGGCGCATCCAGCGGGATCGTGATGCGGAAGGTAGTGCCCACGCCGGGCATGCTGTCGACGTGGATCTTGCCGCCCAGGATGGTGGTGACGATATTGTGCACGATGTTCAGGCCCAGCCCTGAACTGCCTTCGCTCATGCGGGTGGTGAAGAAGGGATCGAAGATGCGATTGAGGTGGCCGGACGCGATGCCGGCGCCGTCGTCGCTGATGACGATCTCGGCCTGCTCGCCGGAAGGCACCGGCACGGTGATCGACAAGCGGCCGTGATCGCGATTGTAAAAGCCGTGCATGATGGCGTTGTTCACCAGGGCTGCCAGTACCTGGCCCAGCGGGCCGGGGTAGCTGTCCATCGCCACCAGGGCAGCAACGTCCACCGTGATCTGGTAGGGCGTCTTGCGCAGCACCGGCGACAAGGTGTTCATGTTCTCCTGGATGACCGCGCCAAGGTCGAACTTGCGGCGCTGGGAACTGGTGCGGTCCACAGCCACCTGCTTGAAGCTCGATACCAGGCTGGCCGCGCGCTCGATGTTGCGCGTCAGGAGCAGGCCGATGCCGTCGGCTTCGTCGAGGAACTGCTGCATGTCCGAGCGCCGCAGGCCGCCCTCGAAACGCCGGCCCAGTGCATCGATCTTGTCGTGCAGGGTGCTGGCGGCAACCAGGCTGTTGCCGATCGGCGTGTTGAGTTCATGCGCAATGCCGGCCACCATCGAACCCAGGGCCGCCAGCCGCTCGCTGCGCGCCAGTTCGTCCTGCGCATGCCGCGCCGCTTCGGTGCGTTCGGCCACGCGCCGTTCCAGCGATTCGTTGAGGACGGCCAGTTCTTCGTACAGCACGGCCCTCTCCGACAGCCCGGTCAGGATGTTCTCGCGCATTTCGTTGATCTTGTTGGCCAGCAGGTCCAGTTCCGTGTTGCCTCCATGTTGCAGCTGCAGCGGCGTGCTGCCAAGATTGTCGATGTTCAGGTGGCCGACATAGTCGCTCAGTTGCTGCAGCGGCTTGCCCAGCCAGTGCCGCACCACCAGCACGAAGATGAACCACAGCGCCAGGGTCTTGATCACTGAATTCACCAGGATCAGGAAGAAGCCGTATTCGACCTGGCCCAGGATGATGCGCCGGTTGGAATAGACTGTCCACTTGCCGATTTCCTGCGGCGTGCCGTTTTCAAGCTTGTACGAAATCGGGAATTCGCGGCTGAAGATCTGGCCGAACAGGCCGTCGTTGCCCGACGGCGGCGCCAGGCGACCGTCGGGTTGGGCCTGCATATGCCTGCCTTGGTCGTCGAGCACGGTGCCGACAGCGCGAACCAGCTTGCCCTGGTCGTCGACGACCTTGATCCCCACCACGATCGGCAGCTCTTTCATGCCGGCCAGGATGCCGCGCATGATGTCATCGTTAAAGCGCCACATGGCGTCGGCGATGCCGGGGCCGAAGGTGTGCTGCATGGCTTCGATTTCGCTCTCGACGCGGGTACGGGTATGCCTGTACTCCGCGGTGAGCTGGATAACGGTCACCACCACCGTCACGATGAAGTAGCAGCCGAAGATGATGCGCAACAGGCGAGCGGCGATCGAGCGGGTCATTTGAACCACCGGTTTTCGATCTGCTTGTAGCGCGGCGAATTGAGCAGCCTGTCGTAGCCCTGGTTGAATCGCTCCAGCATCTCGCTGCTGCCCGGCGCGGTCTTGCTGAAAGCGATGAACAGGTCGGGGGTAGCGACTGTCCCCACCAGCGTGAAACGCCCGGCGAATTCACCTGGCTTGCTGCGGAACAGGGCGTTGGCAATACGCTCTTCGGCCGCCATGTACTCGATGCGATTGGCCATCAGCATGCGGAATCCATATTCGTTCTTGTCCACCACGCGGCGGCGGATCCGCGTGTTGACGTCGAATTCCTCACCGTACTCATAGTCCCGCTGTACGCCGACGGTGTGTCCCTCCAGGTCTTTGGCGCGCAGGCCACGCTGGATCGAGCCCGAGCGCGCGTAGATATTCATACGGGTCGAAAACAGCGGCATCCGCGGCCACAGGTAATGCGGCCTGATCAGGCTATTCGGCACCGCGTCAAAGCATGCTGTCAGTTGGCCGGTACGCGTTTCAGCCATGCAGCGCGAATAGGGCAGGGCTCTGAACTCGACCTGGACTCCTACCAGGGCAAAGGCTTCGCGCACCACGTCCACTGCGAATCCCTGCGCGTGCTGCCGGGGCGCCGACGAATAGGGGGCCCAATCATCCTCGGCCCCGATGACGACTGTGGAGGTGGCGTACACCAGCCGTGCATAAATGGCAAGTGAGGCGCCGAAACAGGTGGCCAGGAAATTACGGTTCATGACGATTCACGCCGTAGGGAGACGGACTACATCCCGGCAAGTATAAACTTTGCAATCACTTGCGTTTCACTATTTGAAACCGTTGTTGTAGCAAAACCATATCGGTTTATGTCAAAAATGTAATCCAGCTTAAGGAAATTTCATCGTACAATGTGAAGTTTTTTCAATATTAGAAAGCAATCAGGATTGCCGTGTCGACAGTTGTAAGCTACTTCCAGGCCCGCCTCGGGGCCGCATTCTCCATCGCCGCTACCCCGCTGACGCTGACCCTGCCGGAAGTCGCGCCGCCGGCCAATCCGGCCGGCTGGCCGCGATGGCAGCCGTGTGCAATACCACGCCACATTTAACAATTAACCCACCAGGAGTTCTTATGGCAGAGCCATACCTGAGCGAGATCAGGCTCGTCTCATTTAACTATGCGCCCAAAGGCTGGGCGAAGTGCGATGGGCAATTATTGCCAATTAATCAAAACCAGGCCCTGTTCTCCCTGCTGGGGACCACCTATGGCGGCGACGGCCGGGTCAATTTCGCGCTGCCGGACCTGCGCGGCCGGATGCCGGTGCACGACGGCGACACCATGATGCGCGGCCAGGCGGGAGGCGAGTTTGCGCACACGCTGACCCAGGCCGAGCTGCCCGCCCACAGCCATCGCTTGAACGCCAGTACGGCCCTGGCCAGCAGCAGCGACCCGAATGGCGCGCTGTTGGCGCGCAAGGGCCGCCTGAGTGCCGATGTCTTCAACGGCAGCCCCAATGTCGGCCTGGTACCGACCCAGGTGTCGAGCATCGGCGGCTCGCAGGCGCACGAGAACACGCAACCCTATCTGGCGCTGAATTTCATCATTGCGCTGCAGGGCGTATTTCCTTCATCTACTTAATCGGAGGCGATCATGTCGGATCCCTATGTCGGCGAAATTCGCCTGTTTGCCGGTAATTTCGCGCCGGCCGGCTGGGCCTTCTGCGACGGCCAGCTGATGGCTATTTCTGAAAACGAGACGCTGTTCCAGCTGATCGGCACCACGTATGGCGGCGACGGCCAGAGTACTTTTGCCTTGCCGGACATGCAGGGGCGGGTGCCGGTGCACAACGGCACGCTGTCGGGCCGCAGCATCCAGATCGGCGAGAAGGGCGGCGCCGAGTCGGTGACCCTGACCGTGCAGCAGATCCCGAACCATACGCACACCATCGTCGGCAGCAGCGAGCGCGGAAGCGGGGCCTTCACCAACTTTACCGGCTTCCCCGCCGCGACCGTGACGAGCGCCTCGGCCATCTACGGCCGTTCCGACAACAATGTGCAGCCCATGGCCGCCAACGCCATCACCCCGGCCGGCGCTTCGCAGCCGCACGACAACATGGCGCCGTACCTGGGCCTTCATTTCATCATTTCGTTGTACGGGGTCTTCCCGAACCCTAACTGAGGAGCGTCCGATGACGTCAGCATTTGTAGCAGAAATCCGCATGTTCCCCGGCAGTGTCGTGCCGCAGGGCTGGGCCAGGTGCGACGGCCAGATCATGTCCATCGCGCAGAACACGGCGCTGTTTTCCCTGCTGGGCACCACTTACGGCGGCGACGGCAAGAGCACCTTCGCCTTGCCCGACCTGAACGGGCGCACGCCGCTGCATCCGGGCCAGGGCGCTGGCCTGTCGCCGCGCTACCTTGGCGAAAGCGGCGGCAGTGCATACGTCACCCTGCAGGAAACGGAAGTGCCGGCGCATAGCCACAATCTGCAGGCGACGACGGTGGCGGCCGACCAGATGGCTCCTGGCCCTTCCAGCGGCTTTGCCAAATCGGCGGTGTCGAACCAGGTGTACAGCAAGACCACCAGCGGCATGCAGCCGATGCGCCCGGATGTCCTGGCCATGGCCGGCGGCAGCCAGCCGCATAACAATTGCCAGCCTTACCTGGGCATGGCGTTCTGTATCGCGTTGCAGGGCGTGTTCCCGCCGCGTTCCTGATGGACGTGACGTTGCGCCCCGAGTCGGGCGGGGACCACGAGTTCCTGCGCGGGCTGTTCGGCGCAGTGCGGCTGCACGAGTTGCCCGGCCTGGCGCAGCCGATGCTGCAGTCCTTGCTCGACATGCAGTTCGTCGCGCAGCGGCACTCATACCTGCAAGACTTTCCGGACGCCCGCTTCGACATCGTTGAATGCGAAGGCGCCGCAGTCGGCCGGATGGTGCTGGCGCAGTCGGGCGGGGCGCTTTGGCTGGTCGACATTGCACTGTTGCCGGCATGGTGCGGACGCGGCATCGGCAGCGTGCTGCTGCACGGCCTGCAGCGCGAAGCCTGCGGCGCGGGACTGCCGCTGCGCCTGCACGTAGCACTGAATAATCGGGCCGGGACGCTGTATAGGCGCCTCGGCTTCAAGGAAACTGGAATGTCCGGCATGCACCGGACCATGGAATGGGAGAACAATGATGACTGATCGAGTGACTTCCCGGCGCACCCTGTTGAAGGCGGGCGGCGGATCCTTGCTGGCGGCGGGCCTTGGCCTGGGCGCCCCGGCCGTGCGCGCGCAAGAGGGCGGCAGCGGCTTTGCCTGGAGCCGCGGCGCCGCGGAAAGCCTGGTGGGCCGGCAGTTCTGGCTGAACCATCCGGAGTACCGCGCGTTGCCCATCATGGTGGAGGCGGTTGTGAGTTCCAGGCTCGCACCGGAAGGCGCGGAAGCCAGGCAATTTACGGTGGTGTTCTCTGCCGCCGCCCAGCCGGCCGTCAAGGCAGGCAGCTATGAAATCGAAAATGAAGCGACAGGCCGCCAGCTGGTGTACCTGCAGCCGGCGGCGCGCCAGGGCGCCCGCGTGACGCTGCGCGCCGACTTCAACCTGCACGTTTAAGGAAACACCATGCACAAACACGCCTCCGCCAACCGTTTTTACCGCCTCGTCTGGAGCACGCTGCACCGCTGCTGGGTCGCCGTTGCCGAAGGCTCGCGCAGCCATGGCAAGGGCGGCGTTCGCCGCCGTGCCGTCGCCGTGCTGGCGGGCAGCCTCGCGATGGCGGGAGCGGCCAATGCCGGGGCGCCGCCGGCCAACGCACTGCCGAGCGGCATGCAGCTGGTGGCCGGCCAGGCGGGCGTGATTGTGCAGGGCAACAGCATGACTGTCAGCCAGGCCACGCAACAGGCGATCATGAACTGGCAGGGTTTCAACATCGGGGCCGAGGCACTGGTGCGTTTCAACCAGCCCAACGCATCGGCCGTGGCATTGAACCGCGTGGTGGGCGGCGAGGCAAGCGCGATCTTCGGCAGGCTGTCGTCCAACGGCAAGGTGTTCCTGGTGAATCCGCAGGGCGTGCTGTTCGGCGCTGGCGCCCAGGTCAACGTGGGCGGCCTGGTTGCCACCAGCCTTGGCATTTCGGACCAGTCCTTCCTGTCGGGCAGCTACAACTTCAGCGGCAGCGGCATGGCCGCCGTGCGCAATGCGGGCAGCATCAATGCCGACGGCGGGATTGTCGCGCTGCTGGCGCCGGCAGTCTCCAATACCGGCGCCATCAAGGCGCAGGGCGGCAGCGTTGCGCTGGCGGCGGGCAATGCGATCGGCCTGGACTTCCGCGGCGATGGCTTGATTGCCGTGCGCGTGGAAAAGGGCGCGCTTGATGCGCTGGCTGAAAACAAGGGCCTACTGCAAGCCAACGGCGGCCAGGTGGTGCTGACAGCCAAAGCTGCCGATGCGCTGGCGCGCTCCACCGTCAATAACGCCGGCCTGGTACAGGCGCGAGGCTTGCTTGCCGACGGCGGAACGATCCGCCTGGTCGGCGACGGCCAGGTGCACGCAGGCCAGCTTGATGCTTCGGCCAGCCGGGGGCAAGGGGGCAGGATCCAGGTCGAAGGCGGTTTCGTCGCGCTCGATGGCGCCGTTCGCAGCGACGGCGCGCGTGGCGGCGCCATTGAAGTGAAGGCGGAGCGCGACCTGTCTGCGGCGTCGGCCTTGTCCGCTGCGGGCAGGAACGGGCTGGGCGGCAATATCAGCCTGTCCTCCGGCGCCAGCCTGGTGGAGAGCAATGCGGCGTCGGCCGACGCCAGCGGCGCAACGGACGGCGGCACCGTGTCGCTGCGCGCGGGCGGCAGCCTGTTGTCTTCCGGCCGCCAGGCGGCACGCGGCATCGCAGGCAAAGGCGGCCGCGTCGACATCAGCGGCGCCGACGTGCGCCTGATGGGCGCCACAGTCGATGCTTCGGGCGCCACCCAGGGCGGCCTGGTACGCGTAGGCGGCGCATTCCAGGGCGGCGCCAGGCGCGACGATGCGCCGGATGCGGATCGCTTTACCGCCCGCTGGGGGAGCACGGCCGGCATTGGCAATGCCGACGCCACCTTCCTCAACGACAGCACCGTGCTGGACGTCTCGGCGCGCGGCTGGGCAGGCCAGGGCGGCACCGCGATTGTCTGGTCGGACCGGCAGACCACCATGCTGGGCGCCGTCAAGGCCGGCGGCCAGTCGCGCGGCGGCGCGGTGGAGATCTCTTCGCATGAGGACCTGCGCCATGTGGGCCTGGAGCGGCTCGAGATCGGCAAAGGCGGCAGCCTGCTGCTGGACCCGAAGAATATCGTGATCGGCAGTTTCGCCAACCAGTGGACCTTCGAGGCGGCAATGGGCAAGGGCTTCAGCGGCGGCAAGAACCAGGATGTGGCCGGCCTGAACACAGGCGACACCTTCGGCTCCAGCGTGGCGCTCACTTCCGACGGCAGGGGGCTGGCCGTTGGCGCACCATTCGACGCCGGCAACGGCGGCGCTGCCGGGGTGACCTATGGCGCGGTGCGCCTGTTCACCTTCAGCGACGACAAGTTCAGCGGCGGCACGCTGGCGGGAACCATCGGCTACGGCTACACCGGGGGTAACAACTACAATATGTCGGCCAAGCTGACCGGCAACGATTCCTTCGGTACCGCGGTCGCGCTGAACGGCGCCGGCACGGTCATGGCTGTGGGCGCGTTGGGCGAAGACCTGGCGGGCAAGGTCTATACCTTCGCCTTCGGCGGCGGCTTCACGGCGCCCGCATTGAAGCAGACCATCACGGCTGTCGACCAGGGCGGCAATGCCTTCGGCGTGTCGGTCGCCCTGAACGGGGCCGGCGACAAGCTGGCAGTCGGCGCCTTGTACAACAACAAGGTTGAACTGTACAAGTCCACGGCAGGCAACTTTGCGTATGCGCAAACCCTGAGCGGCGGTACGGCGCCCGACGTTCAGTACGGTACGGCCGTGGCGCTGAACGATGCCGGCACCCAGCTGGCAGTCGGAGCCCCTGGCGAGAATAATGCCCGCGGAACGGTTTACCTGTACACCACGCCGTTCGATACACCGGTGTTGGCCGGCACGATCGGCCAGGGCGGCAGCAAGCTCGATATCGCCCTGGTCGAAGGCGAAAGTTTTGGCGCTTCCCTGGCCATGAACGATGCCGGTACGCGACTGGCAGTCGGTTCGCCGAGCAATGGCGGACTTGGCAGCGCGACCACCGGTCCGGGCGCGGTGCGCATCATCGATTACAGCGGCAACTTCGTATCCCCTGCCGTGACCGCGGTCATCGGGCGCGAATACCTGCAGGGCGCAAATGCCAGCCTGGATATCGACGAATTCGGCAACTTCGGCTTTGCCGTCGCCATGAACGGGGCCGGCGACGCCATGGCGATCGCGCAGCCGCGTGCCAGTGCGGCCGACGGCAACGATCCGTGGACCGGCGCGGTCAGCCTGTTCCGCCTGCTGCCGGCCCCGGCCGGCGGGTCCCTGGCATTCAATCAAGGCTATCCCAAGGCGGGCGTCAACGCCGCAGTGGACGCACAAAAGCTTGCAGCGGCGCTGGCCGACGGCACGGACATCACGCTGCAGGCGAACAACGACATCACCTGGGATGCGGGCAACGCGATCAATGCCGCAGGCAATGGCCGGCTGACCCTGCAGGCTGGCCGCAGCATCGACCTGAAGTCCGACATCACGATGGGCGGCGCGCTTGACGTCGTGGCCAATGCCGGTACCGCCGCCGGCGTAGTCAACGGCTACCGCAGCGCAGGCAAGGCGGCGATCACGGTGGCGGACGGCACAGCCATCAGCGCCGGCGACGTCAACATGACCATCCATACGGGCGCCGGCCAGGCCAACCATGACAGCGGCGACATCACCGTTGGCGGCGCAGTGAGCGGCCGGCGCGTTACGGTGATCAACCGCGGGACGAGCGCAGGCAGCGATATCGTGATCAACGCGGGCGGCAGCCTGGTTGGTTCTGCTGGCAGCGGCGTGACTGTCACCGTGGCTGCCCATGGTTCCTCGGGCGGCAGCTTCATCAACAACGCGGGCAGCAGCGCGCTGCAGGGCGGCGTCAACGGCTACTACCACGTGTATTCCGATACAACCCAGAATACGCTGGAGGGCATGAGCGGCTACAGCAAGCACTACAACCAGGCGTACGACACCGTCGCGCCGGCTTATACGGCCGGTGGCGGCAACTGGTTCATGTACAAGGAATCGCCAACCCTCGTCGTTACTCCGCAATCGGCATCCAGGGTGTACGACGGCACAGGTGCCTTGCCGGCGTTTGCCAATAACGTCAAGGGCTATATCGATGGCGACTCGTACGACCTTACGGGTTCTGCCGGCGCTACCGGATTTACCAGGAACGCCGGCACCTATGCCCTGAACCAGGGCGACCTGGCGAGCAAACTGGGTTATAACATCACGTTCAATGGCGGCGGCCAGCTGACAGTGACCCCGAGGCAGCTGAGCGTGACGGCGACAGGCATCAACAAGGTCTACGACGGCCTGGATTCCGCATCCGTGACGCTGGCCGATAACCGGATTGCCGGGGACCAGTTGAGTGCAAGTTACACGTCCAGCAAGTTCTTCAACAAGAACGCGGGCTACGGCAAGGGCGTGACGGTCGCTGGCCTGTCGCTGTCCGGCCCCGACGCCGGCAACTATTCGCTTGGCGCGACCACCGCAACCACCAGCGCCGACATCACGCCGCGCATGCTGCACGTGAACGCCGCAGCCGCCGACAAGGTGTACGACAGCTCGGCCAATGCCAATGCCTCGTTCAGCGACGATCGCCTGGGCAGCGACGCGCTTGCCGTGAACTACGCCGGTGCTGAATTCACGGACAAGAACGTCGGTGCCGGCAAGGGCGTGCAGGTGAGCGGCCTTTCGCTGTCCGGCGCCGATGCGGCCAATTATGTGCTGGGATCGACCTCCGCTTCGGCCACGGCCAGTATCACGGCGCGCCAGCTGGTGGTTGGCGTCAGCGCCTCCGATAAAGTGTACGACGGCGGCGTGTCGGCAACTGCAACCTTTGCCGACGACCGGCTTGGCAGCGACGTGCTGACGGTTTCGGGCAATGCCGTATTCGCCGACAAGAACGCAGGCGCCGGCAAAACCGTTACGGCCAGCGGCCTGGTACTGACCGGTGCCGACGCGGGCAACTATTCGCTGGCCGCGCCGACTGCCAGCACCACGGCCGCGATCACGGCACGCACGCTGCATGTGACGGCGACCGGCCACAACAAGGTGTACGACGGCACGCAGGCTGCTACGGTGGCATTCGGCGACGACCGCGTGGCCGGCGATGTGATATCGATCGGCGGCAATGCCGCATTCGCCGACAAGAATGCGGGCAACGCCAGGGATGTCAGCGTGACCGGCATTTCCCTGTCGGGGGGCGATGCGGGCAATTATGTGCTCTCGTCCAGCCTGGCCGCAACCAAGGCGGATATCGTGCGCCGCACGCTGAATGTCAGCATGACCGGCGGCGGCAAGACCTATGACGGGACGAGCGATGCGGCAGTCGGTCTGGCAAGCGACGCCTTGAACGGCGACATCGTGTCGCTGGGCAGCGCAGGCGCCAGTTTCGCCAACAAGGATGCCGGCACCGGCAAGACCGTCAACGTGAGCGGCATTTCCATCACGGGCGGCGCCGATGCGGGCAACTATGTGCTGGCGTCCGGCACTGTCACTGGTATCGCGGATATCGCGGCACGCACGCTGGTGGTGACGGCCACCGGCGTGAACCGCGTGTACGACGGCAGCCGCGCTGCGGCAGTGGTTTTTGGCGACGACCGCGTCGGCGGCGACGTGCTGTCGGTGAGCGGCAACGCGACATTTGCCGACAAGAACGTGGGCATCGCGAAGGATGTCGGCGTGAGCGGCATTACGCTGTCCGGCACCGATGCCGGCAACTACGTGCTGGCATCGGGCTCGCTTGCCACCAGGGCCGACATCGGCGCACGCACCCTGAACGCAACGGCCACCGGTGTCAACAAGGTGTATGACCAGGGCATGGCCGCTGCCGTGACGCTGGGCGACGACCGTGTGGCCGGCGATGCGATCTCGCTTGGCTATGGCAGCGCAAGCTTCGCCGACAAGAATGCCGGCACTGGCAAAGCGATCAGCGTCAGCGGCATTTCCATCGGCGGCGCCGATGCCGGCAACTATGTGCTGGCATCTTCCAATGCCGCTGCCACCGGTGATATCACTGCACGTTCGCTGACGGTGGGCACGCTGGTTTCGAACAAGGTGTATGACGGCAACTTGTCCGCCAGCGCAAGCTTTACCGACAACCGCCTGGCTGGCGACCAGCTGTCGGTGGGCGGCAATGCCGCTTTCGCAGGCAAGAACGCGGGCAGCGGCAAGACTGTCGTTGTCAGCGGCCTGGTGCTGTCCGGCGCCGATGCCGGGAACTATGCGCTGGCTTCGAATAGCGTCAGCGCCACGGCAGATATCACGCCCCGCACGCTCAACGTCAGCGCGCAGGGAAGCAAGGTTTACGATGGCGGCACCGCGATAGCGGCCAGCTTCGGGGACGACCGCGTGGCGGGAGACGTGCTGGCAATCGGCGGCAGCGGCAGTTTCGCCGACAAGAATGCCGGTATCGCAAAGGCGTTGACAGTGACCGGGCTAGCCTTGTCCGGCAGCGATGCCGGCAATTATCAGCTGGCTTCCACCACATTGGCCGGTACTGGCGCCATTACGCCGCGCGTCCTGACTGCCAACGTCGCAGCAACCGACAAGGTCTACGACGGCAGCACCGCCACCTCGGTGACCCTGCTGGGGGATGACCGTGTGGCAGGCGACCAGCTGGTACTGACTGGAGGCATAGGCAGCTTTGCCGACAAAAACGCCGGCAGCAGCAAGGCAGTGGTCCTGTCCGGCCTCAGCCTCGGTGGCGCAGATGCCGGCAATTACGCCGTATCCTTCGTTGCCAATTCAACGGCAAGCATTGCTCCGCGCGCATTGGTGGTCAGCGCGGCCGGCCTGGACAAGGTGTACGACGGTTCGCTGGCTGCAAGCGTGACCTTTGCCGACGACCGTCTTGCAGGCGACCGGCTGCAGGTGGGCGGCAATGCCGGTTTCGCAGACAAGAACGCGGGCAACGGCAAGGCGATTTCCGTTTCCGGCATCGCGCTGGCCGGCGCGGATGCCGGCAATTATGTAGTCAGCAACAATAGCGCAACTACCGTGGCGTCGATTACGCCGAAGGCATTGGCTGCCGTGGTCAACGGCGTTGCGGGCAAGGCGTACGACGGCGGCACCTCAGCCCTGGTGGCGGCGGGCCAGGTCGGCCTGGCTGGCTTTGCAGCCGGCGAGGGGGCCTCGGTCGGTGCGCTGCAGGGGCAATACAACAGCGCCAACGTGGCAGGCGCCAGCAGCGTCAAGGCAAATCTGGCCCCCGGAGCGGTGAACGCCAACGCCGGCACCGCCCTGTCGAACTACGTGCTGCCGGCGGATGTGACGCTGGCGGGCCGCATCGATCCACGCCAGGTGTCGATCAGTGGCGTGAGCGTGGCGAACAAGGCCTATGATGGCAGCAGTAATGCCGTCCTGTCGAACGTCGGGACCTTGTCCGGCCTGGTCGACGGCGAAAGCCTGTCGCTGCACGGGCCGGCGAGCGTGCAATTCGATAACCGCAACGCCGGCACCGGCAAGCAGGTGATTGCCAGCGGTTACCGCCTTGCCGATGGCAGCGGGCTGGCATCGAACTATGTGCTGGCAGACAGCTCGGTAATTGCCCGCGGCACGATCACCCAGGCGCAACTGATCGTGAAGGCGGACGACCAGGTGCGCGCCTATGGCGAGAGCAACCCGTCCCTGACGTGGCAGGCCAGCGGCTTCGTTGGCGGCGATACGGCCGCGTTGCTGGGTGATGTGCGCACCAGCACCGCTGCGGCCCGCGAGTCGGCTCCTGGCGGCTATGCGATCGTCATTGAGGGCAACAGCCTGGCCAACTATGCGGTCAATTACGTCAACGGCGTGATGACCGTGAAACGCGTGCCGCAACAGATCGGGAACCTCATCGGCAATACGGCAAGGCAGTCCTTGCCAGGGCAGCAAGGCTCGCTGGGGCAGGGGGCGCACGTGTGGACGCAACTGGCCAGCGACAGCGATCCCCTGGTCGAGGCGCCGGTCGCAGCCGTCAACAGCGGTGGCGGCACGGCGACCCTGGACAAGTGGGGCTGGCTGTCGGACTTGCTGCAGCGCGCGAAAGTGCGGGCCGCGAACAATGCAGCCGCCGCCACGCCGCAAAACACGGGCGAAACGCGTGAGTACACCATCGGCGGCGGCAGCCGCGTAACGGTACGCGGCGGCGGCGTGAACGGCGCCGGCGCACCTAACTGATAAGAAGCAGGGAACAAGAAGTGCAGAAACATACCAAGAACAGCCTGGCGCTCGCCATCCTCGGCGCCCCGGCCCTCGCATTGGCACAGTCGCAAGCCTTGCCGGACGCTGGCCGCATCCTCGAACAGAACCGCCCGCCGGCCCTGGTGCGCCAGCCGTCGGCGACCGGAAAAGTGGTGCCGGATGCGGCCCCCGTGCCGGGCCTTGCCCTGGAAGGTGCGCAGAAAGTGATGGTGCGGCGCTTTGCGCTGCAAGGTGCAAGTGCTTTCGATCCGTCCGAGTTGCAGCGCGTCCTTGCGCCGTTTACCGGGCGTGAACTGAGCTTCGCCGAATTGCAGCAGGCGTGCAACGCGGTGACGAGCCATTACCGCACGCACGGCTATTTCGTCGCCAGCGCAGTCCTGCCTGCGCAGGAAATCGGCGGTGGCGAGGTGACCATCCAGGTGCTGGAAGGTAGGATTTCCCAGCTGCGGCTGGTGCCGGACGGCGCTGTACGCCTGCGGCCGGAGATCGCGCGGCGCTACCTCGATGCATTGGTGCCGCCGGGCCAGCCGGTGCAGGAGCAGCGCCTCGAGCGCGCCCTGCTGCTGACGCAGGATTTGCCGGGCATGGGCGCGCGTGCCGAGTTGAGCCAGGGAGAAGGCCTTGGCGAGTCGGACCTGGCCGTGCAATTGAGCGAAGGACCGCTGGCCAGCGGCGCCCTGAGCCTGGACAATTCCAGCAATCGCTATACCGGCGCCACGCGCCTGACCGGCAACGCTGCATTGAACGACCTGGGCGGCCATGGCGGCCAGTTGTCGCTGCTCGCCTCTACCGCCGGCGACGGCTTCCGCTACGGCCGCGCAGGCTATGTGGCGCCGATGGGCTTCAAAGGCCTGAAAGCCGGCGCCGCCTTCTCGCGCATGCGCTACAAGCTGGGCGAGGACTTCAAGGCGCTGGACGCGCACGGCACGGCGTCGGTGGCGCAACTGATCGCCACCTATCCGCTGCTGCGCAGCCGCAGCACCAATGTCCAGCTGCGCACCGGCTTTGACGACAAGCGTTACGAGAACTTTGCCAATGGCGTGCAGAGCAGCGACAAGCATGTGAAAGTACTGCCGATGGCAGTGACTTTCAGCCGCCAGGAGCAGGACGCCATGACCCAGGCCAGCCTGGAACTCAGCCTGGGCCACCTGGATCTCGGCGGCAACGCCGCGTCGGCCGCCGCCGATGCCGTCGGCGCTCGCACGGAGGGCCGTTTTTCCCACCTGGCTTATTCGCTCGGCCGTTTCCAGCGCCTGGCCGGCAACTTCGGCTTGCTGCTGAACGCCAGCGGGCAGTTCGCGTCGCGCAACCTGGAATCGGGCGAGAAAATTTCGCTGGGTGGCCCGGGACGCGTGCGCGCTTACCCGGCAGGCGAGGCCAGCGGCGACGAAGGACACGTGTTGGCCACGGAGCTGCACTACGAGTTGCAGCAGCTGCGCACCGACCTGTCGGCCTTCGTGGACGTTGGCCATGTGCGCCTGAACAAGGGCCTGTATGCTGGTGCGCTGGCCGAAAACGGGCCGGGCAACAGCTACACCCTCAAAGGCGCGGGCCTGGGGGCGAACTGGCGCGGCGTGAACGGTACCGTGCTGCAGTTGCAGGTGGCGCGCAAGATCGGCCGTAACCCGGCGCCGGGGGCGAAGGGGGAAGATGCCGATGGCAAGTCATCCAACGTGCGCGCCTGGTTCACCGCTACCGTACCATTTTGAGTCCACTCTCCTAGCCATTTGATAGCTCGCCGTCCTTGCCGTTAAGGGCTTTCCTGCCAATGTTGCCTATTTTCCGGGCGACCCGGATACTGGAATGCTCCATAAACAGGCAGGGATGGCCATGAGCAAATTTCATCATATTACGCACTACGGTGAGCTCGTCATGCCGGGCACCACGGCGCGCGGCGAACTGCCGGACGACTTCACCATGAATTCCCCGGTCGGCATCGCGCGCGACCACTACGACCATGTCTGGGTGTGCGATACCGGCAACAGCCGCGTGCTGGTGTTCACCGCCGACCTGAACACGCTGCTGCACGTGATCGACACGCCGGGCGAGGGCAGCGAGCAGGCGCGCCGCCTGTTGATGCCTTTCCATCTTTGCCCGCATCCGGAACAGGACCTGATGTATTGCACCGACATGGGCAATGGCCGCATCGTGGTATTCGAATACGACGAGCACTCGGTCGACTTCCAGTTCGCTTTCGGCGACGCGGCCGATGTCATCAACGGCAAGGGCTTTGTGCCACTGAGCGATCCGAACGGCATCGCCTTCGTGAAGGAGGCCGGCGGCGAACATTTTGTCTACGTGTGCGATGAGTTCTTCCACACCGAAGGCGATGACCGCAGCCGCTGCGTCAAGTTCACGCCAGAGGGCAAATTCGTGCTGCAGTTCCGCACTATCGACGATGCCAACAGCGTGCACGACCTGCTGTGGCCACAGGGCCTGGCGTCGGACTCGCGCGGCAACCTGTACCTGGCCAACACCGGTCACTACGAAGTGCTGAAGATCGATACCGCCTGGCCGATCAAGGACGAGCGCGTGCAATGCCCCGGCGAGACGTCGCTGCTGCACAGTTTCGGCAACCCGGCCGGCATCGGCAAGTTCAACGTCATGCGCTCGGTGTGCGTGATCAATGACCGCATCTTCGTGCCGGGGCAGGTGGAGGATTCGATCACGGTCTACGATACCGACGGCAAGCTGCTGACGGTGGTCGAGGGCATGCTGCCGCTGTGGAACCACAAGCCGCAAGTGGCGCATTCGATTTCCGACCTGGTGTACGGTTCGCTGGAAGATGCCGTCTTCGTCGGGCCATACCAGATCTGCGCCGCGGCCGACGCCAACGTCTACTACGTGACCGAGCCGTTTGCATCCACGGTGCTGAAGATGCGCATCGCGCCCGATCGCGATGGCGGCGACCAGGATGCGATCCTGCTCGATGCGGTCGGCCACCGGCGCGACAACCAGGCGGCAAAGGCGGTCACCTCCCAATTCAACTGCATGACGGCGGTGATCGGGGTCGACCCCAAGCGCGAAGGCAGCGGCACCTTGCCGCAATCGAACTGGATCGACAGCTGGGCCAGCGCCACCGCCAACATCTACAAGTACTGGTACGACCAGTTGAAGCACCATGCGCGCCTCGATCCGCTGGCGGGGGCCGCCACGTCGTCCTACAACATCGATTCCGGCAACTGGTGCATGAAGACCTTCAACACCTCGGCCGACCCGATCGCGCAACTGCAGGACATGATGCGCGGCTTCTTCATGCCGGGCGGGCTGGCGATGGCGGTGTATTACCCTTCGCAGCCGCTGCTCGGGCAAATCTGTCCAGGCACGCCGCTGGTCTTTGTCACCAACTTCAACGCCTGCACGGTATCGATGTTCCAGTTCGGGCCGGGCGGGCACCTGCTGAACTACGGCCTGCCGTTCGGGCGCGAGGGCCTGGGCGGCAACGGCACGCTGAAGGCGCCGCAGGGACTGGAAGTGAACAGCCATGGCGAAATCTACATCGCCGACTCGCTGAACAACCGCATCTCGATGTGGCAGTTGCAGCCTTCCGGCCTGGTTTCCTTCGTCAGGAATTTCCAGTGGATGGAAGACGGCGAGCCGCTGGCCAGCTTCGCTCCTTGCGACGTGGCGATCGACGCCCAGGACCGCGTCTTCGTATGCGACCAGTTCAACAACTGCATCCGTGTCTTCGACCGGCAGGGCAACAGCCTGTGGAGCTATGGCCGCGCGGGCTATTGCGACGACCTGGAAAAGGATGCCGACAAGTTCTACCTGCCGGCCAGCCTGTGCGTGGACCAGGAGGGACACCTGATTGTCAACGATTTGGTAAACCGTGCGCTGAAGATCTTCCGCATTGGCGAGGACACGCTAGAATACGTAACGGGAGAGCTTGTATTTAAGAAGTATCCCGAAGTAGGCGGCGTCTGGATGCCGTTCTTCATCTACGCGCGCGACCGGCGCGTGTACGTGCCCGACACCACGTTTAACGTCGTCAACATCTACGCCTACCAGCTTGAATGACGGGGGTGCGCCATGTGGAGAGGGTTGTTGGCCGGGTTGCTGCTGGCAGGCGCCGCACAGGCGGCCGACAAGAAGATCTTTTCCGTAGGCGTTGAGGATTACAAGAACTGGCTGCCGTATTCGGAAGTGAAGAACGGCGTGTACGGCGGCTTGGGCAAGGACATCCTCGATGCCTTCGCCCGGCACATGGGCTACACCTTTACCTACGAATCCTATCCCCTGAAGCGGCGCGACCGTCTGTTCGTCGACGGCCAGGTCGACCTGTCGTTTCCGGACAACCCGAACTGGGTGGTGGAGATGAAGAAGGAACTGAAAATCAGCTACGCGCCGGTACTGGAATTTACCGACGGCGTGCTGGTCCGGCCTGAAAACCTGGGCAAGGGCGTGGGCCGCCTGAAAACCCTCGGCATTCCGCTGGGCTTCACGCCTTACCCTTACCAGCAGCTGATGTCGGCCGGTTCCCTGCGCATCGAGGAGACGGCCGATTACGATGCCCTGTACGAAAAGCTGATCATGCGGCGCGTCGACGGCGCCTACATGAACACGCGCATCGCCCGTCATTACTGGACCAAGATTCGCAAGCTGCCGCAAGTGCCGGTGCTGTACGACCCGGACTTGCCGCATGCTTCCGGCCAGTGGTACCTGTCGTCGCACAAATATCCGAAGGTGGTGGAGGAATTCCGCCGCTTCATGCAAACCAACAAGGCGGAAGTGGAGGAGTTGAAGAAGAAGTACAACTTCGTCTCCTCCGACGACCAGTAGTTACGCCGCTTTCAGGCCGAGCACCTCGATCGGCTCGATGCTGGGCGGGGTGGCGAACAACTCCGGCGCTTGCGCCATCAGGGCTTGTGCGATCGGGCCGTTCAGGTGGCCCTGGCGCGCTTCCTCGGTCTCGAATGCATCGAACACGCCGAATACGCGCTCCGACAGGCGCAGGGCGAACCAGTACCTGGTGCCTGCTTCCTGCTTGGCCAGCGCCAGGCCGGTGTGCAGGAAGTCGGCAACGGCGGATTCCTTGCCTGGCTTGGCCTCAAAACGGGCGAACAGTGCGTACTTGATCATGTCTATCTCCTTGTTGAAATCATCGCGAAACTGCGAAGGAGGTACTTTACTGGCGCTGCGCATGCGGTTAAATTGGCGCGATTGACATCTTTGGTATCAATCGCGCCATGAATATCACCGTGCTCGCGCTAGACAGCGTGTTCGACACAGGGCTTGCCGCTGTATTGGACGCCTTCACCACGGCCAATGAGCTTGCGCCCATGCTGGAGGCGCCGCAGCCGGTCTTCAATGTGACGCTGGCCGGCATCCGCCCCGCAGTGCGCAGCGCCCAGGGCATGCAATTGCCGGTGCAGCCTTTGGCATCGGCGCCTGTGCCGGACCTGCTGATCCTGCCCGCCATCGGGCACAAGATGCCTGTGCCGCTGGAGGCTGCCCTGTCGTCGGCGGAAGTGGCTGATGCCGGCGACGCGCTGCGTGAACTGGCCGGGCAGGGCGTGCGCATTGCAGCCGCCTGCATCGGCACCTTCGTTCTGGCCGAAAGCGGCCTGCTGGATGGCGAGGAAGCGACGACGACCTGGTGGCTGACGCCCATGTTCCGCCAGCGTTATCCGCTGGTGCGGCTGGATGCACAGCGCATGGTGGTGGCATCGGGACGGTTCGTCACGGCGGGGGCGGCGCTCAGCCACCTGGACATGTCGCTGGCCCTGATCCGCCAAGCGAGTCCGGAACTGGCGGCTATGGTGGCGCGTTACCTGGTGGTGGATGCACGGCCGGCGCAGTCGGCCTATGTGATTTCCGACCACCTGGCCAATGCCGATCCGCTGGTCGCGGGTTTCGACCGTTGGGTGAGGCAACACCTGGCGGAGGGATTCAAGCTGGAGGCGGCAGCAGCGGCGCTGGCAACCAGCAAGCGCACGCTGGCGCGGCGCCTGCAGGAGGTGTTGGGCAAGACGCCCGTGAATTATGTGCAGGATTTGCGCATCGAACGCGCAGTCCACCTGCTCAAGACCAGCGGCGAGAACGTCGATCGCATCGCCGAGCAGGTGGGTTATCGCGACGGCGTCACATTGCGCACGCTGTTGCGGCGCAAGCTTGGCAAGGGCTTGCGCGAGATCCGCAACTGAGCAGGATTACTGCACGTTCAGCGTGACGTCATCCACGATGAAGGAAGTGGCGACGGTGGAGCCTTCCACGCCTTCGAAGTAGACGCGCACGGTCTGGCCCTTGTACGCGCTCATGTCGAAGGTGCGCTGCACGTAGCTCGAACCCTTGTTCAGGTTGGAGTAGGTTGCCAGCGTTGCCAGCACGGTACCGCTGCTGTTGCGCACCTGAACCTTCAGCGTGTCGTAGGCCTGGGTCGTGGTGGTTTCGTCGGACGTGATCTTCAGCCAGAAGCCCAGGGTGGCGCTGGTGGCGGTCGACGGGATGCTCACTTGCTGGTACAGCGTGTCCGTGTGGGCGCTGCCGTAGCCGTTCATCCAGGCTTTCCAGGTGCCGGCGTGGGCCGAGACGGACGAATCGTTGGTAATCACGCCGCTGCTCGCGCTCCAGCTGGTGCTGCCCGATTCAAAGCCGCTGTTCAGCACCAGTTGTTGCGTGGTGGTAGTGTTGTTCACGCTGAAGTTGACCGCCGAAGACGTCGCATTGTTGCCGGCGGCGTCGAAGGCCTTGGCGGTCAGCACGTGGGTGCCGTTGCTCACGCCGGTGGAGTTGAAGGCATACGACCATGGCGAAGCGGTGTCGCTGCCTTTCAGCGCGCCGTCCACGTAGAACTCGACCTTGGTCACGCCCACGTTGTCGGTGGCCGTGGCGTTGAAGGTGATGGTGCCGCTGCTGCCGCTGCTCGACGCGCTGACGGCAGGCGCCACGGTGTCGCCGCCGGTGGAACCCTGCTGCGTCACCCAGACCGGCGCCGACCACAGGATGTTGCCGTCGTCCTGGGTGACTTTGGCGTAGTAGAAGTGGGCGCCGTCGGTCGGGGTGATGGTGGTGTTGGCGCTGGAGGCGAGCAGGGTGACGGTGCCATTGCGGCCCGGGACGCCTTCGTAGAATTCCGAGGTCGATACGGTCTTGCCGGAGCTGCTGGTGAAGTTGGCCACCAGGTTCAGCGGGCCGCTGTTGGTAAAGCGCTCGCCCATGACATGGCCGTTGGCGGTCAGCACCAGTTGCGAAGTCTTGTCCATCGTCGCAAAGACGCGGCGGGCGCGGATCGCGTCCATGAAGCTGGCCGTGCTCAGCGCGGTGCCGTTCGGGATCAGCACGCCAGTGCGGTTGGTGTAGGAAGCGCCCCAGTTGGCGCAATGGTTGTCCTGGTCGGTGCTGAAGGCGACGTGGAAGCCGGCTTCCAGCGCCTTCTTGCAGGCGCCCTCGTAATTGCTGCGGCTTGTTTCGGTTTCGGTGGTGTTGGTGGAGAAAGCGGAAGTATTCATCACTTCGCACAACGCCATCGCTTCGTCGCCGTCAGCAGTGTAGCCAAGCGGCACGCTGTTGACCAGGAACTGGCCGCTGGACGACGGGTGGTTGAACTGGCCCAGCCAGCCGCGCTGGCGCATCAGGGTGTACAGGCTGGCGTAGTCGTTCTTGGCGGTGTAGGTGTCGGCGATCAGTTGGCCGGAGCTGTTGCTCTCCCATCCCAGCAGCTCGTTCGAGTTCAGGATGTTCATGTGGCCGCCGTTGTTGATGACGCCCCATTCCATGCCGTAGATCGCCAGGAAGTTCGGGTTGGCGCTGTTGAAGCTGGCCGCTTCCGACAGGCCGGCCTGGTACAGGGCCCTGGCCTTGGCCGGGTCGGCGGAAGTATTGGTGGAGTCCGAACCGTCGTACATGTGGTTATGTTCGGAGGCCATCAGGAAGTCCAGGCCCTTGTTCTTCGCGTAGTTGAAGGCGTCGGTCGGGCCGTAGGCAGCCGATTGCGGGTTTTGTGCGCCGGTGCAGGCGGACAGGTCGCCGCCGCCGTCGCTGTGATTGGTCTGGCTGTGCATATTGCCGAAGTAGACCGTGTACGGCAGGGACGACGGTGCCGCGGCGATGGACATCAGGCTCGGCGCAGTGGAAGCCTTGGCCTGCGGCTGCTGGCCGATGGCGATTTCCCATTCCTGGTCGTGGATTTCGCCGTCATGGCCGGCGATGCGGCGCAGTACTGCGTCGGCGCCCGAGGCCAGGCCGCGCTGCGCGTCTTCGGAGATGGCGCGCAGGCGCGCCTTGTAGATGCCGTTCGGCAGGGCATTACGGCGGTTGCGGCCGGCCCATTCGACGTTGACGCTGACAGGCTTGTCCTGCAGGCGTTCGACGCCGGTCCAGCGTTCCACCACGCTGCCGTTCGGCGCGACGACTTCCAGCACCCAGCTCACGGACTGGGCGCCCTTGACGTAAGGGTAGCTGAAATCGAGCTTGAAGCTGCGCGCTTCATTGGCGCCGGCGACAGCGCGGTAAGGCGCGTGCAGCGTGGCTTCGAACTCGTGGTGGTCGGCGGTGGAGGCCTGGGCGGTGCCGATGGCTGCCAGTGCGGCGGCCATCGCAAGCTTGCAAAATGCGAAAGTCATGGTTTTCCCCGTGCTGTGATAATGCGCGAGAATATGCGGCAGCACGGGAGCGGCGACAAATACGGAAAAGCTTTGCGATTAAGACGCAGGCCTTATATACCGGTTTGAATTGTCCCACTTTGAACAATTCTGGTGATTTGTCCGGATTTGAAAGCCTTATGTGACGGGGGCGTCATAAATCTCTTGGCAACTTGTGGCGTTTTTGCCTCAGTTTACTGGGGCCGGAACACCAGAACCGGCACCGGTGTGTTAAGCAGCACGCGGTGCGTCTCGCTCCCCAGCAGCATGCCTTTCACGCCTTTGTAGCCGTGGGTCGCCATCGCGATCATGTCGCAGCCGTAGTCGATGGCGGTGGCGACAATGGTTTCGTAGGGCTGGTCGGAGCGGCGCTGCACCACGTCGCATGGCACGTTGTAGTCCCTGGCGACCTTCGATACTTCGTCCAGCACGGCGCTTGAGTGGACTTCGCTGTCCTTCAGGTAGACGCCGCGCGTGTCTTCCAGCATGTCGGGGTGGTAGGTGAAGATGTGGAATTCCGGGATCACGTGCAGCGCCGTCACGCGCGCGCCGGCTTCCTGTGCAAACTTGATGGCCGAATGCAGGGCGGCGCCGGAGGCCGGCGAACCGTCGGTAGGGAACAGAATGTGCTTGAACATGGCTTGCTCCAGTGGTGGGATTGTTGCATCCAGTCTGCACATTGGTACCGATTCCAACCATGACCTGGGTCAAGTTTCTGGCCAGTGCTAGAATGATCGAATGTCAACCTTGATTGAACATGAACACTTCTTGCGCCGCCGCCAGTTGCTGGGCGGCGCCTTGGCGCTTCCGGCGCTGGGGCTGGGCGGCGCCATGCTGCCTTCGCTGGCGCAGGCCGCGGACCTGCTGGTGGTGGGCGGCTTGCCGGTCACCTGCAACCTGACCTTGCCGATCGCCTGCAGCGCGCGCGGCGGAGCCTTCGAATTCAGCAAGTACAGCGGCTGGCCGGAGATCAAGGAGTCGCTGATGACGGGCCGGATCCAGGCTGCCTACATGCTGGCGCCGCTGGTGATGGACCTGGCCGACAGGAAGATCCCGCTGAAAGTGGTCTCGCTCGGCCATCGCTCCGGCGCCGTGATCATGGTGCGCACCGACTCGGCGCACAAGCGCTTCGCCGACCTGCGCGGCAAGCGCATCGCGATCCCCAGCCGTTTTGCGGTGGATTACCTGTTCCTGCGCAAGATGCTCGCGCGCGAGAACATGACGCCGAAAGATGTGCAGATCATCGAAATGGCGCCGCCCGACATGCCGGCGGCGCTGTACGCCAACGCGGTGGATGCCTACTGCACCGGCGAGCCATTTGGCGCGGCTGCGCAGAAGGCCGGCTATGCCCGTCCGCTGTCGATGACGCGCGATGAGTGGCGCAACTATATCTGCTGCGTGCTGACCGTGCGCGAGGAGCTGATCAAGTCCAACCGCCCGCTGGTGCAGGACCTGGTGAACCACGTGCAGGCAGCCGGCAACTGGCTCGATGCCACGCCCGTCAACCGTGCCAAGGCAGCCAGGATTGCCTCCGCCCGCAAGTTCTTCAACCAGGACCCGAAAGTGATCCAGTTCGTGATGGACAACCCGGCCGACCGCGTGACCTACGGCGACCTGCGCATGATCCGCGCCGAATTCGATGAGCTGATGAAGCTGTCCATCGAAGCCGGCACGCTGAAACGCCCGGTGGCCTTCGAGACCTATGTGGACGAGAGCTTCGTCAAGTCCATCAAGCCGGTGAGCATCGCCCTATGATCCGGCCATTCCTGTTAGCGCTGTCATTGACGGCTGCCGGTGTCGCGCACGCTGCCGGCCAGCTCAAGTCGGGGACCTTCGATCCTCCCCGCTTGGCGCCGCAGATCGCGCAGAAAGCTGCGGACGGCAAGGCCTTCGCGCTCGACAAGTATCGCGGCAAGGTGGTGGTGCTGGAATTCGGCTATACGAGCTGCGCCGACGTTTGCCCCGTTTCGCTGGCCCTGCTGAAACAGGCCCGCGAGCGCCTCGGCCCCTTGGGCGACAGGCTGCAAGTGGTGTTCGTCACCGTGGACCCTCAGCGCGACACTGCAGCGAAGCTCAAAGCCTACCTCGAGCAGTTCGACAAGAGCTTCATCGGCCTGACCGGCAGCGAGGAGCAGATGGCCGCCATCCGCAAGGCCTACGGCATCTCGGCGACGAAGAAGATGGTCGAAGGCAGCAAGTCTGAATACACGATGGGGCATTCCTCCTACCTGTATTTCATCGACCCGCAAGGCAGGCTGCGCGCGCTGATGCCGTTCGGCCGCCCGGCCGACGACATCGTGCATGACGTGACCCAGCTTGCCAGGGAGCAATGAAGCGCCGGCTGCCTGTCATTGCGCTGTTGCTGGCGGCCGCTGTTGCCGGCGCGCTTGCCTGGTCCGCGTATGCACCGATCCACCCGGCTTCGCGCGACGCCCTGTTCGACATCCCCAAAGGCACCTGGGCGCGCCGCATGGCGGGGGAGAAGGCTGAGATCCTGCCCGACACCATCACGCTGGTACTGGGCGTAAACGACGTGCTCCTGCTGCGCAACAGCGATACCGTGCCCCAGATTTTCGGTCCCGTGCTGATCATGCCGGGCCAGGATTTCCGCCTGCCGTTCGAGCAGGCAGGGGAGCATCCCTTCGCCTGCACCGCCCATGCCAGCGGCCAGATGACGGTCGTGGTCAAGCCCACGCCGCCGGCCGGTTGGCAGCGGCTGCAATGGCGCCTTCAAACCTTGTTAGCCAAAGCCCCATGGAGAGACTGAACAAGATATGGCCGCCGCTGGCGGTGCTGGTGGCGATTGTCGCCATCTGGTGGTACGTGGTTATCGCCACCGAGAGCCTGATTTTCCCGACGCCTGCGCAGGTGGTCACCGGCACCATGGAGCTGGTGGAAGACGGCAGCCTGTGGGAACACATCGGCGCCTCGCTGATGCGGGTAGGCATGGGATTCTCGCTGGCGATCCTGGTTGCGGTGCCGACGGGCTTGTGGATGGGACGCGTCGATGGCGCCTTCCGCACGCTGAATCCGGTGTTCCAGATCCTGCGGCCGATCTCGCCGATTGCCTGGATTCCGGTCGCGATCCTGTGGTTTGGCGTGGGCAATGCCTCGCCGGTCTTCCTGATCTTCATCGCCGCCGTGTTTCCGATGATCGTGCAGACGGCGGCTGGCGTGCATACGATCGAGAAGCGCTACCTGCGCGCGGCGGAAAACTTTGGCGTATCGCGCTCCAAATTGTTCAGGCAGGTGATTGTGCCAGCCGTGCTGCCGGAAATTATCGTCGGCATGCGCATTTCGCTCGGCGTGGCCTGGCTGGTGGTGGTGGCGGCGGAGATGATCGCGTTGCGTTCCGGGCTTGGCTACCTGATCATCGATTCGCGCAATGCGGGCAACCGCTATGACCTGGTCATCGCAGGCATGATCATCATCGGACTGATTGGACTGGCGCTGGATGGCATCATGCGCCTGCTGGAAAAACTCAAGGTCGTAAGGTGGCGCTATGGACGCTAAGATTTCCGTCAACAGGATCAGGAAGAAGTTCAATGCGCTGCCGGTGGTCGATGGCGTCGATTTTTCAGTTGCCGACGGCGAGTTCGTGGCGATTGTCGGGCCTTCCGGCTGCGGCAAGTCGACGCTGATGAAGATCGTGGCCGGTTTCGAGCATCCGGATGAAGGTTCGGTGGCCATCGACGGCAAGCCGATGACCAAACCCAGCCCCAAGGGAATCGTGATTTCGCAGCATGGTTCCGTTTTCCCGTGGCTGACGGTGCAGCAGAACCTGATGTTCGGCCTGAATGGCGACCACCATGGCGACAAGGCGGCCCTGGCAGATCACTATGCCGAGATGGTCGGGCTGAAAGGCTTCGAGAACGCTTATCCGCACGAGCTGTCGGGCGGCATGCTGAAGCGCGCCGAGATCGCCCGCGCACTGGTGGTGAAGCCGGAAATCCTGTACATGGACGAGCCATTCTCCGCACTGGACGCGCTGATGAACCTCAAGATGCGCAACGAGCTGCTGCGCGTGCTGTCCGAGGAGCGCCATACCGTGCTGCTGATCACGCACGACGTGGAAGAAGCCATCTACCTCGCTGACCGCATCCTCGTGCTGTCGCCGCGCCCGACCCGTATCCAGGCCAGCTTCAAGGTCGAGCAGCCGCACCCGCGCAAGCTGTCGACGCCGGAATTGCAGCAACTGAAGGAAGAAATACTTTCCCAACTGGGGTTATGACATGCTGAAGCTGATTGGAAAACCGACAAGTATCAATGTGCGCAAGGTCTTGTGGACGCTGGCGGAAATCGGCGTCGCATACGAGCGGATCGAATGGCAACCGGAACATGTCGCGCTGAATCCGAATGGCCTGGTGCCGGTGCTGGTGGATGGCGACTTTGTGCTGTGGGAGTCGAACAGTATTTGCCGCTACCTGTGCGGCAAGGCTGGCCGCCACGACTTGCTACCTGCTGATCCGCCCGCGCGCGCCCGCGTCGAGCAATGGATGGACTGGCAGGCCACCGACCTGAACGCCTCCTGGCGCTACGCCTTCATGGCCCTGGTGCGCCAAAGCCCGGCGTTTGCCGATCCGGCGCAAGTCGCGGCCAGCGCTGCCGCCTGGAACCGCAACATCGGCATCCTGGACCGCCATTTGGCCGCAGGCGGGCCTTTTGCCGCCGGCGAGCAATTTACGCTGGCCGATATTGTACTCGGCCTGTCCCTGAACCGCTGGCTGATGACGCCCATCGAGCGTCCGGATTACCCGGCAGTCGCCGCCTATGTCGAACGGCTGCTTGGCCGTCCGGCCTACCGTGAATTTGGCCGGAACGGCGTGGCCTAGTTGCGGCGGAGGATGCTGAACCGTGTTTGAGATCAGCCAGCTGCGCTGCTTTATTGCGGTCGCCGAGGAACTGCATTTCAGCCGCGCTGCCGAACGGCTGAACATGACGCAGCCGCCGTTAAGCCGGCAGGTCCAGCTCCTCGAACATAGCGTCGGCGTGCAATTGCTGGACCGCAGCAGCCGCGTCGTACGGTTGACGGCGGCCGGCAAGGCTTTCCTGCCGGAGGCGGTGCGCATCATCCGGCTGGCGGAAGAAGCTGGGCTGATGGCGCGCCGCGTGGCGAAGGGGGAGCAGGGCAGCCTTGCGATCGGCTTTACCTCGGCATCGGGATATGCGCTGCTGCCGGAGGTGGTGCGCCGCTTGCGCGAAAGGACGCCTGAACTGGCGCTCACGCTGAAGGAGCTGGTCAGCACAGCGCAGGTGGAAGCGCTGGACGCCGGCCAGCTGGATCTTGCCCTGATGCGCCCCCTGGCCCTGCATGGCGAGCTGGTAAGCCTGCCGATCGCGCAGGAAGGGCTGTTGCTGGCGCTTCCGGCCAACGAGGCCGGCCGCTGGCCGCAGGAGCCAACCCTGGCCTGCCTGCACCAGCGGCCATTCATCATGTACTCGCCGCACGAAGCACGTCCCTTCTACCAGATGCTGACCAGCCGCTTCGAACGTGAAGGCGTGGTGCCGGACGTGGTCGAGCATATCGGGCAGGTGCATACCATGCTGGCACTGGTCAGCGCCGGCATCGGGGCGGCCCTGGTATCGGAAGCCTGCGCGCGCCTGCATTTCGATGGCGTGGTGCTGCGCAGGATGAAAACCGAACCGGTAAGTACCGTCTGCACTTACCGGCGCGATAACGAGAATCCTATCCTGCAGCTGTTCATCAAGGAAATCCTGCCCGGCTTTCCGGGCGCCTGCTGAGGCGCGCCGGGCTTAGCGCAGCAGGCAAGGCCGCTTGTTGTCGAACTTCCAGCCTGGCACCAGGAACTGCATGGCGACGGCGTCGTCGCGCGCTCCCAGTCCCATGTTCCTGTAAGCCTGGTGCGCCTTTTCCAGCTCCGCTTCGTCCAGTTCGATGCCCAGGCCGGGGCGCGTCGGCAACTGCACCTTGCCGCACTGGATCTTCAGCGGTTCCCTGGTGATGCGCTGCCCATCCTGCCAGATCCAGTGGGTGTCGATGGCCGTCACCTTGCCTGGCGCAGCGGCGCCCACGTGGGTGAACATTGCCAGCGAAATGTCGAAATGGTTGTTCGAATGCGAACCCCAGGTCAGGTCGAACATCTGGCACAACTGGGCCACGCGCACCGATCCCTGCATGGTCCAGAAGTGCGGATCGGCCAAAGGGATGTCAACCGACTGCAATTGCAGCGAATGGGCCATCTGGCGGAAATCGGTGGCGACCATGTTGGTGGCGGTCGGCAAGCCGGTGGCGCGGCGGAATTCAGCCATGACTTCGCGTCCCGAGAAGCCGTCCTCGGCGCCGCATGGGTCCTCGGCATAGGCCAGGATGCCATGCTTGTCGCGGCAGACGCGTACAGCTTCCTTCAGCGACCAGGCGCCGTTCGGGTCGAGCGTGATGCGAGCATCGGGAAAACGTTCGTGCATGGCGACGATGGCCTCCATCTCTTCGTCGGCCGATAGCACGCCGCCTTTCAGCTTGAAGTCGTTGAAGCCATAACGCTCGCGCGCGGCCTCGCACAGGCGAACCACGGCCGCGGGTGTCAGGGCTTCCTCATTGCGCAAGCGGAACCAGGCGTCGCCGGCATCGGGCTCGCTGCGATAGGCCAGGTTCGTTTTGCCGCGGTCGCCGACGTAGAACAGGTAGCCCAGCATCTCGACGGACTGGCGCTGGATGCCGTCGCCCAGCAGCGCCGCGACGGGGACGTTGAGGAACTGGCCGAGCAGGTCAAACAAGGCCGATTCGACGGCGGTCACGGCATGGATGGTTGTGCGCAGGTCGAAGGTCTGGTTGCCGCGCCCGCCGCTATCGCGGTCGGCGAAGGCCCGGCGCATCGCATTGAGGACGTTGTTGAATTCCCCCAGCGTTTTCCCGACGACCAGCGGGCGCGCGTCCTCGATCGTCTGGCGGATTTTTTCGCCGCCGGGAACTTCGCCCAGTCCGGTATTGCCGGCGTTGTCGGTCAGGATGACGATATTGCGGGTGAACCAGGGGCCATGGGCGCCGCTCAGGTTCAGCAGCATGCTGTCCTGGCCGGCGACAGGCACGACGCGCAGGCTGGTGACAATCGGGGCGTTGGTGACGGTGTTGTTCATGATGTCTGGGTGCGGTTTGAATGGAACGGGTGGATCATTGGTTCAGCGAGGACACCAGCTTGACGCGCTTGATGTCACCCACGACGAACAGGTAGCAGGCAATGGCCAGCGCCGCGTTGGCGCCGACGAAGACCAGGGCGCCGGCAAAGGAGCCCGTGGCTTCGACGATGTAGCCGATGACGATGGGCGTCGTGATGCCGGCGGTATTGCCAAACGTGTTGAACAGGGCGCCGCTCAGGCCACCAGCCTCCTTCGGCGAGGTGTCCGATACCACCGCCCAGCCCAGGGCGCCGACGCCTTTGCCGAAGAAGGCCAGCGACATCACGGCAACGACCAGGGTGTCGGCCTGGAGGTAGTTGCAGGCGATCATGCTCATCGACATCAGCATGCCCAACACGATCGGTACCTTGCGCGACACCGACAGCGAATAGCCGGCCTTGGCAAGGCGGTCCGACAGCCAGCCGCCGAAGATGCCGCCGAGGAAGCCGGCAATCGCGGGCAGCGAGGCGACAAAGCCTGCCTTCAAGATGGTCATATGGCGTTCCTGCACCAGGTAGACAGGGAACCAGGTGAGGAAGAAGTAGGTAAGCGTGGTGATGCAGTACTGGCCGATGTAGACGCCCAGCAGCATGCGGTTCGACAGCAGTTCCCTGATGCAGGCGACAGTGTTCACGGCTGCTGCCTGCTTGCCGCGGTTTCCGCTTTCCAGGTCGACCAGCGCGCCGCCTTCCTGGATGTAGCGCAGTTCGTCCGCGTTGATGCCGGGATGGTCTTTCGGGCCGTGAATGGTCTTCAGCCAGACGAAGGCCATTACGATGCCCAGGCCGCCCATCACGTAGAACACGCTGTGCCAGCCGTAGCTGTGCACCAGCCAGCCCATGATCGGGGCAAACAGCACGGTTGCGAAATATTGCGCCGAGTTGAAGACCGCCGCCGCCAGTCCCCGTTCGTGCGTCGGGAACCAGGCCGACGCGATGCGGCTGTTGCCGGGGAAGGAGGGCGCCTCCGCCGCGCCGACCAGCATGCGCAGCGTGAACAGGACGGCGACCGCTGCGCCGCCGGCGAAGAAGCCGGCGGCGCCAGTGAACAGCGTAAAGGCCGACCACAGGAAGATGCTGAAGAAGTAAGTGATCTTCGAGCCGAAGCGGTCGAGCAGCCAGCCCCCGGGCAGCTGCGCCACCACGTAGGACCAGGCAAAGGCCGAGAAAATGAAGCCCATCTGGACTGCCGACAGCCCCAGTTCCTTCTTGATTTCCGGGCCGGCGATGGAGATGGTGGCGCGGTCGGCGTAGTTGATGGTCGTGATGGCGAACAGCATGGCGAGGATCGTCCAGCGCGTGCGGGTCTGGACGCGGGCGGCGCCGGCCGCCAGGGGGATGGCTGCATCATTCTTCATACGGTCTCCATGTGTGATGTGTTATGGAGTCGATCATAGGTGGGGATCAATACCGCATCAAACCAAAGAGTGTATGCATCAATTCAGGAATTGAATTGATTGCGCCTCGCATGGAAGGTCAGCTGTCGTTCCGCAGCAGCAGCCGGTATTCGCTTGGCGTCACGCCGACCGTGGCGCGGAACTGGCGCGTGAAGGCGCTGTGGTCGGCGTAGCCGCAGGCCTGGGCGATGTCGGACACGCTGGAGTTCCCCGCCAGCATGCGTGATGCGGCTTCGAGGCGGGTCTTGATGATCATCTGGCGTGGGGTCAGGTGGAAAATGCGTTCGAAGTAGCGCTCGATCTGCGCGACCGACATGTTGGCGGTGCGCGCCAACTGGGGCAGGGTCAGGGTCTCGCCATACTTGTCGTGGATCAGCCGGACCGCATCGGCAACCTTGTGGTACGCAGGGTTCTTGTGGTCGGCCATGGCCAGGTCGCGCGACACCCCGGCCAGTCCGATAATCGCCCCGTGGGCATCGCGCAGGGGACGCTTTTGTGTCAGGCACCAGCCAGGATCACGGTTGGGATAGAGGTGCAGTTCCAGCTGGTCCTCGATCTGCATCCCTTCATCCAGCACGGACTGGTCCTGGGCCTGGAAACGTTGGCCGAGCGGGGCGGCAAACACCTCGTTTGCTGTCTTGCCCAGCAGCCCGGCCTTGTCCTTCATCCCGCAGCGGCGGGCCAGGGTCTGGTTCACCACCACGTAGCGCCCGGCGCGGTCCTTGACGAAGAACACCACGTCCGGCAAGGCATCGAACAGGGGCTCGGCGAAGAAGACGTCGCCGATCCTGGCGCCGAGGTCGTTGCGCGCGGCGCTTTGCAAAATATGTACTGTCATGGTGCCCTCCTGCTGGTTTTGTCCATTTTTACACGATTGTGCGGATTTCGTCATCATCGGCGGCCGAGCAATGCAAGACGGGAGTGCAGGGAAGGCATAAGATGGCAAGCATGAAAACCATAGCCATTATCGATTCCCACACCGGCGGCGAACCGACCCGCCTGGTGATTGACGGCGGCCCTGACCTGGGCACCGGTCCCCTCAATGAACGCCTGGCCCGCTTCCGCGAAGAGCATGACGGCTTCCGTTCCGGCGTGGTGTGCGAACCACGCGGTTCGGATGTGCTGGTGGGTGCGCTGCTGTGCCAGCCGCATGCGCCGGATTGTGCAGCAGGCGTCATCTTCTTCAACAACGTCGGCTACCTTGGCATGTGCGGCCATGGCACCATCGGACTGGTGGCGTCGCTCGCCTACATGGGCCGCCTGAGCCCGGGCGTGCACCGCATCGATACGCCGGTGGGCGTGGTGGAAGCGCAGCTGCATGAAGACGGCAGCGTGACCGTGAACAATGTGCCGGCATGGCGCAAGGCGGCCGGCGTGCCGGTCGACGTGCCGGGCTACGGCGTGGTGCGTGGCGATATCGCCTGGGGCGGCAACTGGTTCTTCCTGGTGTCCGGCCATGGAAGGCGCCTGGAGCTGGGCAATGTGCGCGAATTGTCGGCCTACACCACGGCGATCAAGGATGCGCTGGAAGCGCAGGGCATCACGGGCGACAACGGCGCGCTGATCGACCACGTCGAACTGTTTGCCGATTCCCGCAGCGGCTTGGGCGACAGCCAGAACTTCGTGCTTTGCCCAGGCAATGCCTACGACCGCTCGCCCTGCGGTACCGGCACCAGCGCCAAGCTGGCTTGCCTGGCGGCGGACGGCAAGCTGGGGGAAGGCGAAGTCTGGCGCCAGGAAAGCATCGTTGGCAGCGTGTTTGAAGCGTCCTATCGCCGCGATGGCGAGCGCGTGCTGCCCAGCATTCGCGGCAAGGCCTGGGTGAACGCCACCTCGACCCTGGTGCTGGACCCGAGCGATCCATTTGTCTGGGGCATTCGTTGAGCATGACACCGGACGTCCTGATCGTCGGCGCGGGGATCATCGGCGCCGCTTGCGCCGATGCCTTGTCAGCGCGCGGCTTGCGCGTGACCGTGGTCGAACGCGATGCGGTCGGCAGCGGCGCCACGGCAGCCGGCATGGGACACCTGGTGGCGATGGACGACAACGCGGCGGAACTGGCCCTGAGCGCCCATTCGCTGGAACTCTGGAAGGAACTGGTGGAAGGCCAGCCGCAGCGTCACGAATACAGCCGCTGCGGCACCATCTGGGTCGCAGCCGACGACGAAGAGCTCGACGCAGCGCGCGCCAAGGCCGTCACCATGCGGGCCCACGGGCTGGAATGCGACGTGATCGGCGCCCAGGACTTGTACCGCATCGAGCCGAACCTGCGGCCTCACCTGGCCGGGGGCTTGCTGGTGCCGGGCGACGGGCTGGTGTATCCGCCCAAGAGCGCACGCATCCTGCTGGCCCGGGCGGTCGCGCGAGGCGCAACCCTTGTTATGGGCGAGGCGGTCGCGCTGGAAGACGACGGCGTCTTGCTGGCGAACGGCTCGCGATTGTCTGCGGGGCGGGTGGTGCTGGCGGCCGGCACGCGCTGCCTGGCGCTGGCGCCGGACCTGCCGCTGCGGCCCAAGAAGGGCCACGTCATGATTACCGACCGCTATCCGGGATTTGTACGCCACCAGCTGGTGGAGCTTGGCTATATCAAGAGCGCGCATGCGTCGGAAGGCGAATCGGTGGCGTTCAACCTGCAGCCGCGTCCTACCGGGCAGGTGCTGATCGGCTCCTCGCGGCAGTTCGATACCACCGACCTGGCGGCCGAACCGGCAATGATGGCGCGCATGCTGGCCAGGGCAGTCGAATACACGCCGGCGCTGGCAGGCTTGAACATCCTGCGCTGCTGGACCGGCTTGCGTGCAGCGACGCCGGATGGCTTGCCGCTGATCGGCCCCGACCTGTCGCGCCGCAATGTATGGCTGGCCACCGGCCACGAGGGGCTTGGCATCACGACTTCGCTGGCGACGGCGGAATTGCTGGTCGCGCAAATGACGGGCGGGCAGGCTGGGATCGATGCGCGTCCTTACATGCCGAGCCGTTTCAATCCGCAGGGGAGGGCCTATGGCTGATTCCATCAGTCTGACGATCGACGGCCATGGCGCAACCGTTGCCGCCGGCACCACCGTCGCCGCCGCCATTGCAGGCGTGACGCGGCGCTCGGTCAGCGGGCAATTGCGCGCACCCCTGTGCGGCATGGGCGTTTGCCAGGAATGCCGCGTGACGATCAACGGCCGTGCGCATGTGCTGTCCTGCCAGACGCTCTGCCGCTCGGGCATGGACGTGCAGACGGGAGCCTCGGCATGACGCAACTCTTTGACATCCTGATCGTAGGCGCCGGCCCGGCCGGCCTGGCCGCAGCCCACGCGGCGGCCAGCGCGCAAGGTGCACGCCGCATCGCCATCGTCGACGACAACCCGCTGGCGGGCGGCCAGATCTGGCGCGGCGGCCCGGCCAGGCAGCAGGACCAGCGCGCGCGCCGGCTCTGGCAGGCCCTGGAGTCCGCAAGCAAGGTGAGCTTCCTGCCCGGCACCCGCGTGCTGATGCTGACCCGCCCCGGCGAGCTGCTGTTGCAGGATGCCGAGCGTGCCGGCACGATCCGCTACAACCAGCTGATCCTCGCTACGGGGGCCCGCGAATTGCTGCTGCCGTTCCCGGGCTGGACGCTGCCCGGCGTCACCGGCGCCGGCGGCCTGCAAGCGCTGGCAAAAGGCGGCTACCCTGTGCAAGGCAAACGCGTGGTCGTTGCCGGCACCGGCCCGCTGCTGCTGGCCGTCGCTGCGACCTTGAAGGAGCGCGGGGCGCTCGTCGCCGCCATTGTTGAACAAGCGAGCTTCCCGGCCCTGGCGCGCTTTGCCGCAGGCCTGGCGCTGACGCCGTCAAAGGCGCTGCAAGCCGTCAGGCTTGGCGCGGCCCTGCGCGGCATTCCTTACTACGCCAACAGCTACGTGACGAGCGCAAGGGGCGACGTGCAAGTGACATCCGTACAAGTCCAGCGCAAGGGGGCAAGGCTCGATATCGATTGCGACTATCTCGCCTGTGGTTATGGCCTGCTGCCGAACACCGAGCTGGCGCGCGCACTCGGTTGCGCCATCGAACAAGGCGCAGTGAAGACCGACCCCTGGCAACGCACCTCCGTGCCGAATGTGCTGTGCGCGGGCGAGGGCACCGGTGTCGGCGGCGTGGACCTGGCGCTGGTCGAAGGCCGCATTGCTGGCCTGGCAGCCTGCGGCGAGGGCGTGACGCCAGAGCTCTTCACCGAGCGCACCCAATGGCAGGGCTTTGCAGCCCGGCTGGCGCGCACCTTCGCCCCGCGTGAAGAACTGCGCACGCTGGCGCAACCCGACACCATTGTCTGCCGCTGCGAAGACGTCTGCCACGACGAACTGCGCGGGCAGCCGAACTGGCGCAGCGCCAAGCTGCAAACCCGCTGCGGCATGGGCCCTTGCCAGGGCCGCATCTGCGGCAACGCAACCGATTTCCTGTATGGATGGCGTCCGGACGCCGTGCGTACACCGATCTCGCCGGCACGTGCCGGCAGCATTATCACCCTCGAACCTCACAAGGAGACTTGAAATGGCAGCAATCAAATGGGAAGGCGTATTCCCTGCAGTAACCACCAAATTCCACGCGAATGAGGAGCTGGACCACGCAGAAATGGAGAAGCACTTCTCCTTCATGATCGACAGCGGCTGCCACGGCCTGGTCACCTGCGGTTCGCTGGGCGAAGCCAGCACCCTGTCTTTCGAAGAGAAGCTGGCGGTCGCCAAGACCGCCGTCAAGGTCGCCAACGGCCGCGTGCCGGTGCTGGCCAACGTCAGCGAAACCCGCACCGCCAACGCCGAACGCTATGTGCAGGAAGCGCGCGACCTGGGCGTGGACGGCTTCATGGTGATGCCTTCCGTGCTGTACGCGGCGGACGCGTATGAAGCCAAGGCCAACCTGCGCACCATTGCCAAGGCCGCCAAGCTGCCGATCATGGTGTACAACAACCCTGTCACCTACAAGGTCGACCTGACCCCGGCCGACTTCAAGGAGCTGTCCGACTGCGAGGAACTGGAAGCGATCAAGGAATCGACCGACAATATCCGCCGCGTGACCGACCTGCGCAACGCCGTCGGCGACCGCTACGCCATCTTCATGGGCGTGGACGACCTGTCCTTCGAAGGCCTGGCAGTTGGCGCCGACGGCTTGCTGGCCGGCCTGGTGGTGGCTTTCCCGAAAGAGACCGTGGCCCTGTACAAGCTGGTCAAAGCCGGCCGCCTGGCCGAAGCCCTGAAGCTGTACCAGTGGTTCATGCCGCTGCTGCACCTCGACGTTTCGACCAAGCTGGTGCAAAATCTGAAACTGGTGGAAGCACTGGTCGGTGTCGGCAACGAAAACGTTCGCCGCCCACGCCAGCCACTGCGCGGCGCTGACCGCGAGTTCGTGGTGCAGGTGGTGCAGCAGGCACTGGCAACCCGTCCCGACGTCAGCGCTTACCTGTAAGAGGTTCGATCTTATGCCGAGGACGAATGCCGATCAATTATGTAAGAAGCCTGACCGGACGGCAGCGCGCCGCCGCTGCTAATCGCCACCTCGGCATCGCCCTGGCCTTCGTGGCCGGGGCGGCCAACGCGGGCGGCTTCCTGGCCGTCAAGCAGTACACCTCCCACATGACCGGCATCCTGTCGTCCGCCGCCGACGACCTGGCGCTGGGCGCCATCGACGCGGCTCTCGACTGCGCCGGCGCCTTGCTGGCTTTCCTGGCCGGCGCGGCCTGTTGCGCCGTCATGGTCAATTTTGCACGCCGCCGGCATCTTCACAGCGAGTTTGCCTTGCCGCTGCTGGTGGAGGCAATCCTCCTGCTGGCATTTGGCGTCATGGGAACGCGCCTGCAGGCGATCGACGTGATCGTGCTGCCGGCAACGGTGATGCTCCTGTGCTTCATGATGGGGCTGCAGAATGCCGTCATTACCAAGCTCTCGAACGCCGAAATCCGCACCACCCATATGACCGGCATCGTGACCGACCTTGGCATCGAGGCCGGCAAGGCGCTTTACTGGAACCGCGACGACCAGGCGGTGCCGCGCGTGGCCGCGGACTGGAAGCGCGTGCGTATCCTCGCTGCGCTGGTGTCGTCGTTCTTTGTCGGCGCCGTGGCCGGGGCCTTCGGCTTCAAGGCCGTTGGCTTTGGTGCCGTGCTGCCGCTGGCGTGCGTGCTGCTGGCCATGGCGGCGGTGCCGATCTACGACGACCTGGTTGCCGTGCGCCGTTAGCCCTCGCGGAACACCAGCACCGGAATCTTGCTGTGCGTGAGCACTTTCTGCGTCTGGCTGCCCAGCATCAGGCTGGCCAGCCCGCTGCGCCCGCGCGAGGCCATCGCAATCAGGTCGCAGTTGCGCTGCAAGGCGGTGGAAACGATGGCCGAATGCGGCTGGTCGGCGTGCACTTCCAGCGTGGTGCAGTCCACGTTCAAGGTGCTGGCCTGGCGCGCGATATCGGCCAGGATCGAGTTCTCGGCTGGCGCGGCGGCCACGCTGGCCAGCGCCGGTTCTTCCGGAAGCACGTGAACCGCCGTGACGCGGGCGCCGCTTTCGCGGGCCATGCGCAGGGCGGCGTTCACTGCCAGTTGCGATGCGGCGGAGCCGTCGCTTGGAATCAGAATGTGGCGAAACATCTTTTCAAGTCTCCTTCAGGTGCCGCAGTCTAAAGCGTCCCGCCACAGTCCTGCAAGCAGTCAGGCGGTGCGCAGCGCATTCGTGGTGCGGCGGGCATCGAGGCTCAGGCTGCCGGCGCCGAACGCAGCAATCTGCAGCAGGCCGCCGGCCATCGCCAGGTTCTTCATCAGGTGGATCATCTGGTTCTGGTCCGCGATCGCGCTGTGGAAGACCAGGCCGGTCACGACCGAGAACGCGGCCAGCGCCAATGCCACAGGGCGGGTGTACAGGCCGGCCACCAGCAGCAGGCCGCCGAGCACTTCGATGCCGATGGCGCCCGCCAGCGCCAGTTCAGGGAATGGCAGGCCCATGGCGTTGATGTAGCCGAGGGTGCCGGCCGGATTGGCGATCTTGCCGATCCCGCTCATGACGAAGATGGCGGCCATCAGGATGCGGCCGGCAAGTGGCAGGAAAGCGTTGTTGGTCTGTGTGTTCATGCGATGACTCCTTCAAGGAATGTGTTGTTGACGAAGTCATCTTATGCCGCAGAGACATATTCCGGAAGCCAATATATTTGGATGCAATGTATCGTTAAATCAGATGGATTGCTCTTGCAGCAAGAGCGCCAGCTGCTGCCGCAGCTTGGCGCTGGGGGGCTGGGTATGCGGGTGCCCTGCGTTCTCCACGGCGACCGCCAGCGGCAAGTCCATCGCGCTCAGGTGGCTAAGGAACCAGCGCGGCAGGCGCTCCAGCAGGGTGCGCGCTCCGGCCGGATCGGCCTGCGCAACGGGCAGGGCGTGCTGCAGTGCGGCCAAGGCCCGCCGGTGGGCGGCCCGGTGTTCGTGCTCGGTGGGATAGTAGAGCTGGTCCATCAGCGCCTCTTCCTCGGCGAAATCGAGGGCCAGGGCGCTGAGCAGTCCGGCGATACGGCTGGGCAGGGAACCATCGTCGGCGTCGATGGTTGCGTGAATGGCTTGCAATAAGGCGCGGTGGGAGGCATCCATCTCGGCCACGCCGGTTTCCAGCAGCGGACTCCATTCGAGGCGTTGCATTGCGGTCTCCTTGTCTATCCCTCAAGTCTGGCCGGACAGCCGTTCAGAATCCATGACCCAAATCAAATAGAATATGGCTATGAAAAAAATAGTGATCGTAACGGGCGCCAGCCGCGGCATTGGCGCTGCCATTGCGCGCCGGGCGGCGCAGGATGGCTGGGTGGTGGCCGTGAATTACCAGCGCGATGCCGAAGCGGCGGCGCGCGTAGTGGCGGACATCGAAGCGGCCGGCGGCCGGGCGCTGGCGGTGCAGGCGGATGTGGCGCGCGATGAAGATATCGAACGCATGTTCGCCACCGTCGAACGAGAGCTGGGGCCGGTGTCGGGGCTGGTGAACAATGCCGGCATTACCGGCGGGCTGGGGGCCTTTGGGGATACCGCGCCGGCGACCGTGGAGCAGGTGTTCCGCACCAATGTGCTGGGCCTGATGCAGGCCAGCCGCCTTGCGCTGGCGGCCTTCCGCTCACACGGCAAGGGCGGGGTGATCGTCAATATCAGCTCCACCGCGGCGACGGCGGGCAGCCCGAACGAATACGTGGCTTACGCGGCCAGCAAGGCGGCCGTCGACACCTTTACCATGGGCCTCGGCAAGGAAGTGGCGCCGGAGGGCATCCGCGTGTGCGGCGTGGCGCCTGGCACCACCCAGACCGATATCCATGCCACGTCCGGCGATGCGGGAAGGCCGGCGCGCGTGGCGGCCCGCATCCCCATGGGACGGGTGGGCGAGCCGGATGAAATCGCGGAAGCGGCGGTGTGGCTGCTGTCGCCCGCGGCGCGCTACCTTACCGGCACGACGATCCGCGTTTCCGGCGGCGCGTGATCACCACGCTATTGAAAGCAGCCGCGACGCCATGCGCGGCCAGCACAGGGAACTCAGTTCATCGCGCGCAGCCCAGCGGAAGCCGTCTGCCTCGGGCGTCGGTTCGCCGGTGCGCTGGTGCGGGAAAAAGCTGGTGCAGCGCAGGTGGTCGAGGTTGCACAACTGGTCGCCGACTTCCACCTTGAACAGGTGCAGGCGCTTGTCCGGGCGATAGCTGAATTCCCCGAGGTCTTCGAACAGGCCGGCCTCGAAATCCAGGCCGGCTTCTTCAAACAGCTCGCGCCGTGCCGATTGCAGGGGCGTTTCGCCCGCATCCTGCAAGCCCTTGGGAATGTCCCAGCTTGCCGTACCCGTGACATGGCATAGCAGCACCTGGCGAGCGCTATTCACCACCAGGGTGCCGCATGAAACCTGCTGCATTGCTTCGTTCCTTTGCTTTTATTCACAGTTAAATATTTCCCAAGAGATAGTAAAGGTACTCTAGGGAAATTTCTCGACAGTTACAGGTCGCTGTTATAAAGTGTGAGAATTCAAAAAGCGCCTTTCCCGCGCTGAGTCTTACCAGTCCAATCCCACACCTGACGCGAACGCATGCCGGTACGGCAAGCGGCGCTGTTTTATTGCCGACGTTTCTTGCCAAGAGTGCCATTATGCCAAAGCTGCACCAGACGCCTGTCCTGTTCGCCATTGCCGGAACGCTGCTCCTGCAGCCGGCTGCGCACGCCGGGCACACGGCGGCGCAAGACGGCAGCTGGACTTTTGGCGGTTTCGGCACCCTGAGCGCCGTCCATTCAAGCGAGAAGCAGGCAGATTATGCGGCCAATCCCCTGAATCCGGGCGAGGCCGGCGCCACGCGCGACTGGAGCTACGCGGTGGACAGCCGCCTCGGCGCCCAGCTTGCCTACAACTCCGGCGGCCACTGGTCGGCCGTGCTGCAGGTCGTGGCGGAACGTCATCTGACCCATTCGTGGACGCCAAAAGTCGAATGGGCCAATGTGCAATACCAGGTATCGCCGGAATTGAGCCTGCGCGTTGGCAGGATTGCATTGCCGCTGTTCCTGTCCGGCGACTACCGCAAGGCCAGCTATGCGCTGACGTCGGTGCGCACGCCGGTCGAACTGTATGCCGCGCTCCCGATCAGCAACAGCGACGGCATCGACGCCAGCTACCGCTGGACCTTCGGCGATGTGAAGAACACCACGCAGGTGCTGTACGGCGGCACCAGCGTGCCCTTGTCCGACACCACCCGCGTCAGGGCGCACAAGCTGGCGGGCATTTCCAGCACCAGCACCGCCGGCGCGCTGACGGTGCGCGCTACCGCCATCCAGGGCGAGCTGGAAACCCCGCTGCTGCAAGACCTGTTTTCCGCCATTCGCCAGTTTGGCCCGCAGGGCGAAGTGCTGGCGCGCCGCTACGAGCCTGACCGCAAGCGTGCCACGGTGCTTAGCATCGGCGCTTCCTACGACCCCGGCAACTGGTTCGTGATGGGCGAGATAGGGCGCGTCAACGCCCGTTCCATGCTGGGCGACAAGACCGCGGGCTATGTCAGCGGCGGTTATCGCCTGGGCAGCTTCACGCCGTATGGCACCTTCAGCAAGGTGGTGGCGAACACGCCGAACCGGGTCGCAGGCCTGGACCTGTCGACGTTGCCGCCGCCGTACCTGCCGGCTGCCCGGCGCCTGAACACGGAGCTGAACGGCTTGCTCAGCATGATCGCGGAACAGGACAGCAACAGCCTTGGCCTGCGCTGGGATGCCAGCGGCAATGCCGCCGTCAAGCTGCAATTCGACCATGTGCGGCCGCGCAACGGTACCAGCGGCACGCTGTCGAACATCCAGCCCGGCTATCGTTATGGCCGCAGCTTCCGCGTGTTCAGCGCGTCGGTGGACTTCGTGTTCTGAAGGGCAGGCCATGATCAGGAAATTCCTTTGCTGCCTGCTGCTGGTGACGCTTGCCGGCGCCACTGCCGCCGCCGAACTGGTCGTGGTGGTGTCGGCGCGCAGCCCCATCACGACGCTGCGCGCCGAGCAGGTGGCCGATATCTTCCTTTCCGAAGCGGCGCGCTTCCCCGATGGCGGCGAAGTGGTAGCGCTCGACTTGCCGATCGGCTCCCCGCTGCGCGACGACTTTTACCTGAAGGTGGCCAACCGCAGCCCGGCGCTGATGAAGGCCTACTGGACCAAGAAGATTTTCACCGGCCGCGGCCAGCCGCCGCGCGAACTGCCCAACAGCCAGGCAGTGCGCAAGCTGGTGGCGGATAATCCAACCCTGATCGGCTATATCGATCGCAGCGCGCTCGATGCCAGCGTGCGTCCGGTCCTGGTGGTGCATTGAACATGAAACGCTGGTTGCGCATGTGCCTTGAGACGCATGTCTCGCTGCCCCTGTTCACGCTCGTCCTTTTGGCCGTGGTGTGGGGCACCACGCTGCATTTCATCGACAGCGAAGCCGCCGCCTCGCGGGAACTGGCTGCCGAATCGGCCAGCGAATTGATCGCGACTTATGAAGCTCAGGTGGCGCGCAGCATCAACGGCATCGAGCAAACCTTGCAGGTATTGAAGTACAGCGCCGAGAGCCAGGGCGCACGCGGCGCCTTGCCCGAACTGCAGGAGCATGGCCTGCTGCCGTCCGGCCTGGTTTTCGTGGTCAGCATCGTCGACGCCCAGGGCAATACGGTCGCCAGCAACCCCGCTGCCCGCCCGATCAACGTCGCGCAGCAGGAGTATTTCAGCTTCCATCGGCAGCACCGCAGCAATTACACCTTCATCTCGCAGGCGATGCGCGACGAGGCAAACCCGGACTGGCACCTGCATTTCACGCGCCGGCTGGACGACAAGCACGGCGAATTTGCCGGCGTGGTCATCGTGGAAGTCGATCCGGCCTATTTCACCAGCGGCTATGAACGCAGCCGCCTGGGCGAGCAAGGCATGCTCGGCCTGGTCGGCGACGACGGCGTGGTGCGTGCGCGGCGCGTCGGCGACAAGCAATCGTTCGGCCAAAAGCTGGACCTGGCGGCGCTGCAGGGGCGCCGTGGCGTAGCGGTCGCCAGCAGGATCGACGGCGTCAAGCGCTATACGGCGGTGCGCCAGCTGGCCGGCCTGCGCCTGAGCGCCATGGTCGGCCTGTCGGAGCAGGAACAGATGGCCGGCTTCGCGGCCCAGCGCCGCCAGCTGCTGTGGGAGGCAGGCGTCGCCAGCGCGGTACTGATCCTGCTCGCTGCCCTGGTCTGGGCCTGCGTCTGGCAGGGCGCCAAGGCGCGCCGCCGCATCCGCCGCGCGCAGGAAACCTATGCGGCCGCGTCTGAATCGAACATGGATGCCTTTTTCGTGCTGCGCGCCATCCGGGACAAGGATGGGCTGGTGGTCGACTTCAAGTTCGCGGCGGTCAATTCGCGCGCCGAACAACTGACTGGCCGCAGCCGCAACGAGCTGCGCGCGCAAACGCTGTGCGGGTGGATGCCGGCGGCACGCCACAACGGCATGTTCGAGCGGCTGGCGCAGGTGACCCGGAATGGCGGCGTGCACCAGGAGGAAGGCCCCAACATGGTGCCGCAACTGCAGGCCGAATGGCTGCACTGGCAGGTGGTGGGCGTGGAAGGCGGCGTGGTCGCGATCGTGCGCGATATCACGGAGCGCAAGCGCGCCGAGGAGCGCATCTACCACATGGCCCACCATGATGCCCTGACCGGCCTGCCCAACCGCAGCCTGATTTGCGACCGCCTCGGGCAATCGATCGCGCACGCTGAGCGCAACAACGAATCGGTGCTGGTGGCCTTCATCGACCTCGACAGCTTCAAGCTGGTCAACGACTCGCTGGGCCACAACGCCGGCGACGAACTGTTGAAGGAAGTGGCCGGCCGCATGGTGGGCTGCGTGCGGCGCGAGGATACCGTGGGCCGTTTCGGCGGCGATGAATTCGTGCTGGTGCTGCCGCACGTGAACGACAACCCGCAGGTGCTGGTACCGCTGCTGAACAAGATTCTGGAATCGGTGGTGCAGCCGATCATGCTGGAAGGGCAGAAGATGCAGGTGAGCTGCTCGATCGGCGTCGCCGTCTACCCGCGCGACGGACGCGATGCCGACACGCTGATGATGCATGCCGACGCGGCCATGTACCGCGCCAAGGACAGCGGCAAGAACAACTGCCAGTTCTACACCCGCGAGATGAACGCCGGCCTGGAGGAAAAGCTGGCATTGACGGAAGGCTTGCGCAAGGCGCTGGAAGAGCAGCAGCTGTCGCTGGCATACCAGCCAAAGGTGAACCTGGAATCGGGGCGCATGTTCGGCGTTGAAGCCTTGCTGCGCTGGCAGCATCCGCAGCGCGGTGCAGTGTCGCCGGCCCAGTTCATCCCCCTGGCGGAAGAGCATGGCCTGATCATCGCGATCGGCGAATGGGCCTTGCGCGAAGCCTGCCGCCAGGCCTGTGCCTGGCAGGACGCGGGACTGCCGCCGCTGGTGGTATCGGTCAACGTATCGGCGCGCCAGTTCGACGATCCGCGCCTGGTCGAACGCGTGGCGGCGGCCCTGGCGTGGAGCGGCCTCGATCCGCAATGGCTGGAGCTGGAAGTCACGGAAAGCATGATCATGCGCGACACCGCGCAGTCGGTGGCCAAGATGCGCCAGCTGGAAGCGATGGGCATCGCGCTGGCGATCGATGATTTCGGCACCGGCTATTCCAGCCTGGCGGCGCTCAAGTCCTTTCCGATCAGCCGCCTGAAGATCGACCAGAGCTTCGTGCGCGACCTGGTGGCCAACCCGGATGACCAGGCCATTACCTGCGCCATCATTTCCCTGTCGCACCAGCTCGACATGCGTGTGATTGCGGAAGGGGTGGAGACCGAGCAGCAGCGCAGCTTCCTGCAGCAGCATGGCTGCGACGAAGTGCAGGGCTATCTGTTCAGCCGTCCGGTGCCGCCGCAGGAGATCACCGCCATGCTGCTCGGCGAAGATTCGGGTGCCGAGGTTACAATGCTTGCTCCCTGATTAATGAGCAAGCATGCAATGAGCGAATACAGCAACGACATTTACACCGAACCTTCCAATATCGACATGGACACGCTGGCCAACCTTGGCCCGCTGGCCGCCATGGCCGGCATCTGGGAAGGGCAGCGCGGCCTCGACATCAAGCCCAAGGCGGACGGCCCGCGCAAGCAGGCCTATGTCGAGCGCATCGAATTGCAGCCGATCGACCCGGTCACCAACGGGCCGCAACTGTTCTACGGCCTGCGCTACGTCCTGATCGTCAACAAGCCCGACAACGTCAAGACGTACCACGAGCAGGTCGGCTACTGGCTGTGGGAACCGGCCACCAATACCGTGATCCAGACCCTGGCCATTCCGCGCGGCCAGATCGCCATGGCATCGGGCATTGCGGCGCCGGATGCGAAGACCTTCGAACTGGTGGCGCAGCGCGAGCAGGATACTTATGGAATCTGCTCCAATCCCTTCCTGGAGTTCGGCTTCAAGACCACCGAGTACCGCATCAAGGTCACCATCAACGACGACGGCACCTGGGGTTACGAGGAAGATACCGTCATGCTCTTGCGCGGCAAGGAGTCGGAGCCGTTCCACCACGTTGACCGCAATGTGCTGCACAAGGTGGCCGAGCCAACCCCGAATCCGCTGGCACGCAAGTAACTAGGCCCGTTCCCTTGCCTGGTTTGCAATGGCCGGCAGTTGCCACACGCACCAGGCAGCAGCGATGCCGATCGACGCCACGACCAGTCCGACGCCGGTAACCACCTGGTCGTCCAGGCTGTAGGCATTGCACAGGCGTTGCGCCATATCCTGGTACAGCATGCCGGCGATGGCCATCATGGCGCAGAAATTGCCAAGGAAGAAGAGCTGGATGACCACCGCCGCGCGCGCAAGTGCACCCGGCAGCAGGAAGCCGAGCAGGAACAGGCTGGCGAATTTGCCCGCTTCAGACAGCGGCATCGTCAGCGACTGCTCGAGCGCCCGTGGCACCATCCAGTAGGCGCTGGCCAGCAGCAGCCAGGCCAGGCCTGCCAGCCCGTGCGCGTCCCAACGCGCCAGCGCGCCCGCCAGGCGTGCCGCATGGCGCTCGGCGGCGAGGCCGGCCAGGGCGCCGCCCACCGCGATCATTGGCAGCTGGAGCACCATATGCAGGGCCATTGACGACTCCAGCGGTGCGCGCAGCAGCAAGGCCGCCGCCAGCAACGCGGCGGACGCCAAGGCCAGGCGGCCCGCGCCGCGCGTCGCCGCGTTCATCGGGCAAGCTCCAGCGCCGCCGCCAATGCCGCTTCCGGCTGCTCGTAGTCGACCACCTGCGCCAGCCGGCCATCCGGCGTCACGATATGGAAGGCGGCGTTGTGCTGGAATTCTCCCATCTCGGCCGGCAGCACGATAATCCCGACCTGCTCCAGCAAGGCCTGGCGCTGCGCCGCATCGGGCACGGCCGCGAATTGCCAGGCTTGCGCATCGGCCCGCATGCGCGATGCATAGTGGGCCAGGTCGTCCAGCGAATCGCGTGGATCGAAGGAAATCGTCAACAGGCGCAGCTTGTCCTGCCAGCCCCGGGCAAGGATTTCACGCTGCATCTGCTGCAGTTCGGTGCCCTGGACGGAGCAAACCGCATTGCAGCGCGCATAAAAGAAGGTGACGATGGCCGGCCGCTTGTCGGCCGCCAGCAGTGCCGGCAAGTCGATGCGCCGTGTCGAAGCCATGGCGCCCGGCAGCGCAAGGTCGACACGGGGCAGTGCCAGCGGGGCCTCGGCGATGGCAAGCCGCCGTCCTGCTTCGGTGGAAACGACGCGAAATCCCATGGTGGCCTGCCACAGCGCCGCTCCCGCGACAGCAACCATCCCGGCAAGCAGCGCCAGGGTGCGCGGCAAATCCCCTTTAATTGGCTGGCCTGGCGAGTTTGGCGAGATCGTCGTCTCCATTGAACGGGTCCTTGCGCGCAGCCGTCGCGTCACGCGCCGCCTTGACTGCCTCCGGCGCCACCCTGGCTGCGCTATTGCCGAAATTGCTGCGGATATGGCTCAACACTGCAGCGATTTCCGCGTCGCTCAATTTGTCCTTGAACGATGGCATCTGTCCGTTATATGCCGAACCTTTCACGCTCAGCTTGCCCGTCACCCCGTGCAGCAGGATCGCGGCGGCAACGTTCTCCGCACCGGTCACCCATTCCGAACCGGCCAGCGGTGGAAACACGCCCGTCAAGCCGGCGCCCGTGGCCTGGTGGCAGGCCACGCACTGAGCCGCATACACCTGGGCACCATCGACTGCGCCGCCGGCGCCGGCCGCGGTGCCGGCCTTGGCCTGCAGCGTCGACATGGTGCGCCGGTCGCCCAGGGCCGGGTCGTCGTCGCGCACCGTGAGGATGTAGCTGACCGCCCACGCCAGCGCTACCCCGACGCCAAGCAAGACATACCTTGGAATCGGCCGGTCCTTCTCCGTCGGGTCGGGATGCTCGCGCTGCTGCGCGCCAAAGTCTTTTTGCGGCATTGGGCGCTCCTTCCTTCCTGGCCTGCGGCGCCGGCAACACGGGATAGGTATGGTCAAGCGACTGCAGGTACGCCACCAGGTCCAGGACTTCCGGCTACTGCACCAGCCAGTCCGGCTCATGGAGCTTGATGGAGCTGGTCAGGCCTGCCGCCGTGGCCACCAGCAGCCACACCACGGAGCAAGACAGGAAAACAAAAGTGACAAAGGCGCTCGAGCGGTCCGCCTCCACGCGCTCCGCCAGTTCCTGCTGCATGGCGGCCCGCTCGGCGTCGCTGGGCGCGCGCCGGTCCTGCCCGGCCACCGGCAGCGCCAGCCCGGCGCGCTGCTGCGGACTTGCCGCCGGTTCCTCTCCGTGGCCGATCTCGCCCGGCGAGAAGATCACATTGGCCGCGGCCGCGGTGGCGTTGAACAGTCGGTGCCGCAGCGACCAGATGAACACCAGCAGGCCGCTGACTGAAAGTATGAAGGAAGACAGGAGCAGGGTCACGGTGTCCACATTTAACCTTCCCGCCCGTCAATGCGGGCCTGGCTTAAGTAAGGCGCATATACGAACAGGTAGAGCAGGAAGGCGACCGACCAGGCCAGTGCCGAGCCCAGTAACAGGAAGTCACGCATTCCGGCAGGAAGAATATTGGCACACAAACGGCCCAGGGCGCCAGCTTGCAGTAAAAGATACATTGCGCTTTCGGCACGGCCGGCGCGCAGCATGCGGCCAGTGTGACCCAACGCGGTACGGGTGATCATGCCGAGGATCAGGCCCGACATGCCGCCCACGGCCAAGGCGTGGAAGGCGCTGCTGGCGGAGCTGATGCCCAGCGCCGCAAAGCCCAGCAAAAGAAGGCCGGCCACGATCCAGGCATAGGCCAGGTGCAGGATCCACAGCAAGGGAACGCGCACGGTCGCAAAGGGCGCCCACCCGAGCAGGCGGATGGAATTGATGGCTGCCGCCGCAAAAGCCACCGGCGCCACCACGAAGCCTGGCAAGCCCGTCACCCATGCCAGCGCCGTCGCCAGCAACAGGGCAATGCTGGCCTTTTCGCGCCACGCCACGGTCACTGGCTGGCTGCCCGGCGCGCCGTTGCGGGTGAACATCGGGATCACGCGGCCCCCGATCACTGCTTCCAGCACCGTGATCATCAGGATCGCGCCATGCACGGGAGTCAGCGCCGACAGCGGAATCCAGCCGTTGGCCGCCGCATGGAACAGCAGGTTGGCGATCGACAGCAAGGCCAGGATGCGGCAGATCGGGTAATTGCGCTTGCTTTGCGCCTGGTAAAGCACGCGGCCGAACGCGATGGCGCACAGCGGCAGGAACAGGCCGTCGACCAGCAGCGCCGGCACGCCGGGCGCCAGCAGCATGGCCAAGCGGCCGGCGATCCACAGCACGGCCAGCCCTGCGAGCTGGCCGCCGGCCGGCGTTTGCAGGTTGGTCCAGTTGCGGCCCGCTGTAAACAGGAAGCCGACGATCACAGCGCCGCCGAAGCCGAACACCATTTCATGCATATGCCACAGCATGTTGGCGGCGGGCAGGGCGGACAGCATGCCCTTGTAGGCCAGCAGCCACATTGGTATCGACAGCATCGCCAGCGCCGCAGCCAGCAGGTAGAAAGGGCGGAAGCCCAGGCGCAGCAAGGGATGCGGTTGCCCGGCTGGCGTTGGCTCGGTGGGAATATGGATGCTGCGCATGGCTGGCCTCATGTTCTTAAGATGTATAATGAATGCTACATTAGGCCTGTGGCTAAAGCAATATTTCGAATGCATCTTTATATGACGTAGATCATGAGACTGACATCCTTTACCGACTACACCCTGCGTTCGCTGATGTACCTCGGCATGAACCGCGACAAGCTGGTCACGATCCAGGAGATCGCGGACCTGCATGACATCTCGAAGAACCATCTGACCAAGGTGATCCACCAGTTGGGCGCCAGCGGCCTGGTGGAAACCGTGCGCGGCCGGCACGGCGGCCTGCGTTTGAACCGCGAACCGGAAGACATCAATATCGGCGAAGTGGTGCGCGACAGCGAATCGGATTTCTACATCGCCGAATGCTTCGAAGCCGAGCCTGGGCACTGCGCCTTCCTGCGCGATTGCGCCCTGAAGCGCAAGCTTGGCGAAGCGACGGAAGCCTTCCTGCACGTACTGGATGGCATGACGCTGGCCGACATCCTGCCGGGCCCGAAGGGCAAGGGCGGTGCGCAGCCGGTGATCCTTCAGAAAATGCGCATTTGATCTGCATCTTTATTGACGCAGTTTAAGGTAAACATGTATTATGGGCGCATGTTTATCCGAGAAGGAGCCATACTCATGCTGTCCGCAGAACACCGTGCCATCGTCACCGCCACCGTCCCAATCCTGGAGCAAGGCGGCGAAGCCCTGACCCGCCACTTCTACCAGACCCTGTTCACCGACTTCCCGCAGGTGAAACCGTTCTTCAACCAGGCCCACCAGCACAGCGGCGACCAGCAGCGCGCCCTGGCCAACGGCATCCTGATGTACGCCAGGCATATCGAGCGCCTGGAAGCACTGGGTCCGCTGGTCAATACCATCGTCACCAAGCACGTTGCGCTGCAGATCCAGCCGGAACACTACCCGATGGTGGGCGCCAGCCTGCTGAAAGCCATCCGCGAAGTGCTCGGCGCCGAAACCGCTACCGACGCGGTACTCGAGGCCTGGGGCGCGGCATACGGCCAACTGGCTGAAATCCTGATCGGCGCCGAAGGCAAGACCTATGAGGCCGCGGCGGCAGCGCCGGGCGGATGGATGGGGGCGCGCCAGTTCGTGGTGGCGGCCAAGCGTGTCGAGAGCGACGAGATCACCAGCTTTGTCTTCCGTCCTGTCGACGGCAAGCCGGTGCTCGGTTTCACGCCGGGCCAGTACATCGGCATCCGCGTGGTGGTGGATGGGGAAGAGCAGCGCCGCCAGTATTCGCTGTCGGCGGCGCCGAACGGCCAGACTTACCAGATCAGCGTCAAGCGCGAGGAAGCCGGCAAGGTTTCGGGCTTCCTGCATGGGCAATTGAATGAAGGCGATACCGTGGACCTGTTCCCGCCGACCGGCGCCTTCACGCTGGCCGAAGGCAGCCGCCCGATCGTGCTGATCTCCGGCGGCGTCGGCATTACCCCGACTTTGGCCATGCTGGACCAGGCGCTGGAAACCGGCCGCGAAATCCGCTTCATTCATGCAGCCCGCCACGGCGGTGTGCACGCTTTCCGCGACCACGTCGACGGCCTGGCCGAACGCCACCCGCAGCTGAAGCGCCACTATATCTACGCGGAAGACCGCGACGGCCAACCGCAAGCCGATGCCGTCGGCCTGCTGGGCAACAAGGAGCTGGGTGAATGGCTGCCGCAATCGCGCGACGTCGACGCCTACTTCCTCGGCCCGGTGCCGTTCATGCAGGCGGTAAAGCGCAGCCTGCGCGAACTGGGCGTGCCGGAAGCGCAGACCTACTATGAGTTCTTCGGCCCGGCCAAAGCGCTTGATTAAACCAGCAGCGCAGCGTTCATGGCGGAAGCATCGGCTTCCGCTTCTTCCAGCATCTGCTCGCGCTTTTCGGCGTCGATGAACAGGTCCATTACGGAATCCTCATGCGGCGGCTGTTGCTGCTCCGGGGCCAGCGGCGAGGTAACCGGCGCGAAGTGGTTGGCCAGCAGCAGGGTGTCGAGCAGGGTCTCGGGCGGGATCTGCAGCATGCCGCTGCGCAGGTTTTCAATGGCTTCCGCCACCTCGGCCGGGATGCCCAGCTTCTTCAGCACTTCACGCGTGATGATCTCTTCGCTCGCAGTCTGCCAGTTCTCCGGATCGGGCTCCAGCAGGCCGGGGAATTCGTCGGCGCGCGACAGCAGGTAGAAGCTGCCCACTTCATGCACGATGGCCGCAAACAGGGCGGTGTCCGGATTCACGCCGGTGACTTCACGCGCGATGATGCGCGCCAGGCAGGCGACGTGGATGGTGTGCTGCCACAGCTGCTCGGCCTTGGCGCGCAGTCCGGGATCGGTGATCTTGCTGCCGAAGGCGCGCACCACCATGGCCGCAGCCAGCGCGTACAGGTTGTGGTAACCCACGCGCATGATGGCATTGCGGACGTTGGTGATATCCGGCCCGCCGGTGCGGTTGAACATGGCGGAGTTGGACAGCGAGACGGTGCGCGCGGCCAGTTGCGGCTCGGCCAGCACCAGCTTGATGGCATCTTCCATCGGGCAGTCCGGATCGTCCAGGGCGAGCTGCACTCGCAGGGCGGCATTAACGCTGGTAGGAAACACGAGGTCTCCGCGGATCGCCAGCGCGGCGACGTGTCCGAAGGCTTCCAGTTTATTCATGCCGAAAATTATACGGCCCCAGCTGCGATACTGCCAAATGAAAGTCGGGGTCAGGTCTGGCAATCCGCCATCTTTTTCGCCATGCGAAAAAGATGGCGGATTGCCAGACCTGACCCCGACTTTTAATTTGTTAGGCGCCGGCCAGTTGCGGCTGGCGGGCTGGGCGTTCCTGGCTGTAACGTGCTACCGACAGGTCGTCGGCGAAGATGGCGGGGCGCTTGGCGGACATGATGTCGGCCAGCAGTTGCGCCGAGCCGCAGCTCATGGTCCAGCCCAGCGTGCCGTGGCCGGTGTTGGTGAACAGGTTGCGGATGGCGGTACGGCCTACCACGGGCGTGCCGTCCGGGGTCATCGGGCGCAGGCCGGTCCAGAAGGTGGCTTCGGCGGTGTTGCCGGCGCCCGGGAACAGGTCGTTCACCACCATTTCCAGGGTCTCGCGGCGACGCGGGTTGAGCCTGGTGTTGTAGCCGGCGATTTCCGCCATGCCGCCAACGCGGATGCGGTCGTCGAAGCGGGTCACGGCAATCTTGTACGTTTCGTCCAGGATGGTCGAGGTCGGGGCTTTGTCGCCGTCGACGATCGGCACGGTGATCGAGTAGCCTTTCAGCGGATACACCGGAATCTCGAACAGCTCTTTCAGGAACGGGGTCGAGTAGGCGCCCAGCGCCACCACGAAGGAGTCGCCTTCCACCAGCTCGGCGCCGCACTGCACGCCTTTGACCTTGTCGCCGTCGGTCACCAGCTTGTCGATCGATACGCCGTAGCGGAACTTGACGCCCAGTTCCTTCGCCATCGCTTCCAGGCGGGTGGTGAACATCTGGCAGTCGCCGGTTTCATCGTTCGGCAGGCGCAGGCCGCCGACCAGCTTGTGCTGCGATGCGGCCAGGCCTGGCTCGGCTTTCATCAGGTCGGCGCCGGTCAGCAGTTCGTAGGGCACGCCGGTTTCCTTCAGGACTTCGATGTCCTTGGCGGCGCCGTCCAGCTGGGCCTGGGTGCGGAACAGCTGGGTGGTGCCTTGCTGGCGGCCTTCGTATGCGATGCCGGTGGCGGCGCGCAGCACTTTGAAGCAGTCGCGGCTGTACTCTGCCAGGCGCACCATGCGTTCCTTGTTGATGGCGTAGGATTCGGCATTGCAGTTGCGCAGCATCTGCCACATCCACTTCAGCTGGAAGGTGGTGCCGTCGGGCGTGATGGACAGCGGCGCATGGCGCTGCAGCATCCATTTCATGGCTTTCAGCGGAATGCCCGGGGCCGCCCATGGCGAGGCGTAGCCCGGCGAAATCTGGCCGGCATTGGCGAAGCTGGTTTCCAGGGCAGGGCCCGGCTGGCGATCCAGTACGGTGACATCGTGGCCGGCCTGGGCCAGGTAATAGGCACTGGTGACGCCGATAACGCCGCTGCCAAGGATAACTACGCGCATGAATTGCCTCCGGAATATTTGTTGCGGATTATTTTGCTAGGATAACTAAGTTTTCCTAGTATTTGTTACTATATGAAGAGGCTAAAACAGTAAAAAATCATGCGAATTCAGAAAGAATCGGCCCGGGGGCTGGACAAGATTGACCGCAAAATACTGCGCATCCTGCAGGAGGATGCGCGTATTGCCATGAAGGACTTGAGCGAGCAGGTCGGGCTGTCGATCACGCCGACCATCGAGCGGGTTAAGCGCATGGAGCGCGACGGGGTGATTGCCGGCTATCACGCGCGGCTCAATCCGCGTGCGCTGGGCGCCAGCTTGCTGGTGTTTGTGGAGATCACGCTGAACCAGAAATCGGCCAGCCATTTCGAGCAGTTCCGCCGCGAGGTGCTGCGGATTCCGGAAGTGCAGGAGTGCCACCTGGTGTCGGGCGATTTCGATTACCTGATCAAGGCGCGCATCCATGAGATGGCAGAGTACCGCAAGCTGCTCGGCGACATGCTGTTGAACCTTCCGGGCGCGGCGCAATCGAAGTCCTATGTCGTCATGGAAGAAATCAAGGAAACCTTGATTTTGCCCACGGAGCCCGCTCCATAGCCGCGGGACAATGACGCTTTCTGACCAAGGAGCGTAACATGTCCTCAAACAAACCCGATCCGGTGGCGCATATGTCCGATCTGGTGGAACTGAAGCAGGAACTGCTGCTGGCGATGGAGCGGCAGAAGTCCGAAATCCTGCATTGGATGGTGATACAGACTGCAGCTAATGCGGCGCTGACTGCTGCAATCGTGAAACTGTTTGGGTGATGAGCTCACTTGGTCTAGAATGCCATTAGCCTGGACTGAGCGAACGGAGTATTTGTGCAAAGCACTTATGGAGCCGCGAGCGTCACCACACCAGCCGCCCCCGCGCCGGCTGCACCCGAGCACGCTGTGCTGTTGCGTGGCCTCGACGAACATCTTTCTTCCGACCAGAGCTTCACTTCCAACCTGGCCCGCACCGTCGGCGCCATCGCCGGCACCGAAGGCGCGCTGACCCTGGCTCAATTTGCCGCCGTGACCGACCTGGCCGGCGATGGCCGCGCTTCCGCCGTCTTCACCGCCATCATGCTGAACGCGATCGAATGCGGCATTGGCGTGGACTGGGCTTTGCAGGCCCTGGCCCGTTCCAGCCCGACCGTCGCGGAACAGGCGCGCCACAAGGCCTTTAACCTGATGAAGCCGTTGTTGGCGCTGCAAGGCACCGCCGCCCGGCCGCTGGCGCAAAAGGTCGCCAAGGCCCTGCACATCAAGCTGGCGCCGGAACAGTTGTTTGGCCTGCCGCCGGAAGAAGAGCGCCGCTTGCTCAGCAACCTGGGCAACCAGGCGCGCAAGCTCGTCAAGGGCCGCGGCCTGGCCGATGCCGTGGCCGACTTCGGCCGTGCGATGGGGCACGCCGAATTGCTGAACCATGCCCGCGGCTACAACGGGGGCTTGATGAGCCAGGAAGAGCTGCATACCGCCGTCGAGCGTGCGGTGACCACCATCTGCCAGGGGATCGAGAGTTACCGTGAGCACGAGAGTTCCCCGCTGGCCTGCGAGGCCAGTGCGGCCGGCTTGCTGGCCACCGCACAGCAATTGCGCCAGCAGGTGCAGCAGCGGCTGGCCCTGGTCGATGCGCGCATCGCCTACGAGCGCCGCATGCTGAACCAGGATATCGACGACGTCGTGCATGACGCCGGCAACGCGATCGAACTGGCGCTGGCCTGCCATCCGGAAGCCAATGAACGCGCCAGCGGCGAGCAATTCGGCAAGGAAATGGAATCGCGCCTCGACCGCGTGGTGCGGCGCAAGGAAGAAGTGCTGGACTTGCTGCAGCACGACCTGTCGCTGTTCCAGTCCGACATCCGCCTGACCCAGAGCACCGTCTTTGAGCGCCAGCACCACGCCACCCTGGCGCGGCTGATGCCGCGCATGCGCGTCGGCACCCGCCTGGCGCAGTCGGTCGACACGGCAGCCAATTTCACCCTGATGGGCAGCGCCGTGGCGGCCGCCGGTACCGGTACCGCGGCTTACCTGTTCGGCGTGGCCGTGGTGCTGCCGGTAGTGGCGCCGGCAGCGCCTTTCGTTGGCGGCGCCGTGCTGCTGGCCGGCGCCTTCAAGTGGTTCGCCGATGCCGGCCGCCGCAAGCGCTCCGAAATCCAGGATCGCCGCCGCGCCTTCGAGGAAGAGCTGCGCAAGCGCTTGCAGGAAGTACAGGCCGCTTTCGGCCGCCAGCTGGACCGGATCGCTTCCAGCTTCCACGAATCGGCCACCCAGCTGCTGACGCCGCTGATGCTCGAGGCCGAAGCTGCCGGCCGCGTGCAGGCAGTCCGCAAACGTATTGCCGATAAGGTCATTTCACAGGCCCAGGGCGCAATCTCGCGCTTGCGCTCCGCCATGGCGGCCCACGCCTGAAGTGTTGCGCGAAGGCAATGTATGTGCGTTACCGTACGAAAGTCACTGTCTTGCTTTGGTACAATAACCTGCGGACAACGCACTTTTTCAACTACTTATATAATCACGACCATGAAGACCCAGCTCTTAGCCGCCGCCATGCTGGCGCTCAGCACTTCTGCTTTCGCCACCGATGTTGGCGTTTCTGTCACCGTCGGCCAGCCAGGCTTCTACGGCCGCATCGACCTTGGCAATATGGCGCCGCCACCGGTGCTGTACCCGCAGCCAGTGATCATCCAGCGCCCGGCACGCGTCATCGCCGAGCCGCTCTACCTGCGCGTCCCGCCAGGCCATGCGAAAGATTGGGCAAAACATTGCGGCAAATACAATGCTTGCGGCCGCAATGTCTACTTCGTACGCGACGAGTGGTACACCAACGAATATGCACCGCGCTATCGCGATGACCACCGTGGCGGCGGCCGCGACTATGACCGCGATGATCGCGGCGATCGCGACGACGATCGCGGCCATGGGCACGGTCACGGCAATGGCCATGGCCATGGCAAAGGCCACGGCAAGCATTAATCCGGTAGCGTAACCGGGCCTGGCCCGCTCGCTACCGACATTTGGGAGAACTGTTTGCAGAGCAAATATGTGATCGTAGGTGGAGGGGCGGGCGGCCTGGAGCTGGCCTGCAAACTGGGCCGCAAGCTGGGCCCGCAACAGGTGATGCTGGTCGATAGCCGGCTTTACCACATCTGGAAGCCTTCGCTGCACGAGGTGGCGGCCGGTACCCTGGATATCCACCAGGAAGGCCTGTCCTACCAGATGCTGGCGCACGACAACGGCTTCACCTATGTCTATGGCGCCATGACGGCGCTGGACAGCAAGAGCAGGCACATCACCGTGGCGGCCATTACCAGCGAGGGCGGCGAGTCTGTCCTGCCGGAGCGCAGCATCGGCTACGAGTCGCTGACGATAGCCGTCGGCAGTACCTCCAACTATTTCGGCGTGCCTGGCGCGGCCGAAAACACCATTTCCCTTAACGCGACCGAAGATGCGGAACGCTTCCGCCTGACCCTGCTCAAGCTGCTGACGCGCGCCGCGCTGCAGAAAGGTGCGCAGCAGGGCGCTTCCGGCGTCGACGTCGTGATCATCGGCGGTGGTGCGACCGGCGTCGAGCTGGCGGCCGAATTGCGCGAAGCCAGCGGCGTCTACACCTCGTATGGCTTTGGCCACCTCGACCCGGTTCGCGACGTGCGCATCACCTTGCTGGAAGGCGCGCCGCGCATCCTGGCGCCCCTGCCTGAACGCGTGTCGAACGCTGCGCTGAAGCTGCTCAACGAACGCGGCATCAAGGTCGTCACCGATTGCCGCGTGACCGCGATTGCCGAAGACCATGTGTCGGTCGGCGAGCAGAGCTATCCATCGGATATCGTGGTGTGGGCGGCCGGCATCAAGGCGCCGGCCTTCCTGGCCTCGCTTGGCTTGCCGACTGCCAAGGGCGGCCAGATCGAAGTGACCGGCGAGCTGCAGGTCAAGGGCGTGCCCGGCGTGTATGCATTGGGCGATTGCGCGCAGTGCATCGGCGCCGATGGCAAGCCCGTGCCGCCGCGGGCCCAGGCTGCGCACCAGCAGGCGGACTACCTGCTGCAGACCTTCCTGCGCCAGGCAAAAGGCAAGGCGCCGCAAGGCAAGCCTTACGCCTACCGTGACTATGGTTCGCTGGTGTCGTTCGGCCAGTCGACCTCGGTCGGCAGCCTGATGGGATCGCTGCGCGGCTTCAGCTGGTTCGTCGAGGGCTTCTTCGCGCGCATGATGTACGTCAGCCTGCACCTCTTGCATCACCAGGCCGTGCTCGGGACCATCCGTACCGGCGTGCTGGCCGTGGCGCGTTTCCTCGTCAAACGGGCCACGCCGCTGGTCAAGCTGCATTGAGGGCGCTGCTCGCTGGCGCTGCCGCTGCGGCGTTGCTGGGCGGATGCTACAACCGCGCTAGCGAACTTGCCGAACTGACGCGCCACCATGCGACGGTGGCGGGCCGCGTGGCTGTCCTTGAATGCCATAACGATGGCCGGTGGTGGTATGACTTCGCGCTGGAAGGCAAGCGCCGCCGTGGCGCGGTGCACGAGCCGGGCGGCTGCAGCCAGCGCAAGCTGGGCGACACCATCACCGTGTACTACAACCCTGCGGCGCCGGACGTGCACCGCGCCGTCGCACCTGCGACGGCGTATCGGCAGGAACACGGCTTCCATGTGCCGGTCTGGCTCTGGTTTGGAATCGGCGCCCTGGCGCTGCCGCTCTCGGCCTGGATGGCGCTCAAGCGCGGCAGCAAGCGCTGATGCTCAGCTGGTGGGCGGCTTGGGCAGGGTGACGGTCAGCATGGCGCCCTGGTTGCCGTTGGCGGCCAGCAACAGCGAGCCGCCCAGGAAGATGGCGCGCTCGCGTATCATGCGCAAGCCGTGGTGTTCCTGCCAGTCGCCGTCCGCGACCGTGGGCGGCCGCAGGCCGATGCCGTCGTCCTTCACCACCAGGGCAATGCTGTCCTCCATATCGTCGACAATCACGTCGACCTTGCTGGCGCGTGCGTGGGTGGCCACGTTGCGCAAGCCTTCTTCCGCAGCGCGCAGCAGCACCACGCGGTGAGCGCGCGGACAGGCCGGTTCGTCGTCCGGCAGGCTGCAGTGGGCCTTCACCAGGTGTTCGGCGCCGAACTGGGCGACCAGCTCGCCCAGCGCCACCCGCAAGCCGAGAAATTCCAGCTTGTCGTTCCACAACTTGTGCTGCATGCCGCGGTTGGCTTCGATGATGTTGTGCAGCAGGTTCTTCATCTGGGCAGCGCGGTCGAGCAGGGCTGGCTCTTGCGGCAGCTTGGCCGTCAACAGGCCGAGATGCATGGTCAGGGCCGTCAGCGAAGAACCGAGGCTGTCGTGCATCTGGCGCGACAGGGCGCGCCGCTCTTCGTCCCAGCAATTGTTGACGTAACCCAGCAGCTCCCGCAGTTCGGCGGCGTCCGTGTTAGCAGACATATGTTTGGTGGTTCATGTTTATTGCCTTGATCATACATGAGGATGGTCGTGGGGTGGCGCACATACAGCTAGCAGTGCGCCTGTCAATCTGGCAGCTCACCAGAGGAGATGAAAAATGAAAGACGCCATTGCTTTGTTGAAACAGGACCATGCCAACGTCAAAGCCATGTTCAAGGAGTTCGAGGGGCTGGGCGAACGTGCCTTCACCAGCAAAAAAAAGCTGGCCGACAAGATCTGCCTGGAACTGACCAGGCACGCCACGGCGGAAGAGGAGCTCTTTTATCCGGCTGTACGCGCGGCCTCGAAGGAGGCCGAGGACCTGGTCGACGAGGCGACAGTCGAACATTCCAGCGCCAAGGACCTGATCGCGCAGATCGGCGAAATGGACCCGCATGACGAGCTGTTCGACGCCAAGGTCAAGGTGCTGGGCGAATACATCAACCACCACGTCAAGGAAGAAGAGGGTGAGATGTTCCCGCTGGCGAAGAAGGCCGGCCTTGACCTGCAAGCCCTGGCGCGCGAGATCGAAGCGCGCAAGGAGGAAATCGAGTTCGTGCCGCCGCGCATGCCGCCAGCGCGCGGCAGCCAGGCCGGACGCGTGCGTGCCTGATCAGGAGCGCATGGTGGCCGGTGCACGTGCCAGGCATTGGTCGATGGCGCGCAAGAGCTGCTCGACGTCGACCGGCTTTACCAGGTGCATGTCGAAGCCGGCATCCATCACGCGGCGCTGGTCGTCCGCCAGGCCGTAGCCGGTCAGGGCGATCAGCCGGATGTGGTGGGTTTCCGGGTTGGCGCGCATGCGGCGCGCCACTTCATAGCCATCGATGCCGGGCAGGCCGATGTCGACCAGGGCGATGTCGGGCCGATCCGCCGCTGCCTTGGCCAGGCCCTGGAAGCCGTCGGCCGCATGCTGCACCGGATAGCCGTAGCAGCCCAGCATCATGGCCATCATTTCGCGGCCGTCGTCGTTATCCTCGACCAGCAGCACGGCTGGTTTCGGCTGTTCGCTTGTGTCCATGGGGATTGCCTTTGGTTCAGTCACATGCTCGATGCAGGGCAAGTGCAGGGTGAAGGTGCTGCCTTCGCCCGGGCCGTCGCTTTCAGCATACACATTGCCGCCATGTAGTTCCACCAGCCGCCGCACCAGCGACAGCCCGATGCCGAGGCCGCCTTGCGCACGGTCCAGCGTGCTGGCCCCTTGCACGAAGACGTCAAACACCTGGGGCAGCAGTTCGGCCGAAATCCCGACGCCGCTGTCGTGCACGCTGATCGTCACCTCGCCATCGTCCACGTCGCTAAGCAGTTCAATGCGCCCGCCGGGCGGCGTGTATTTCAGCGCGTTGTCCAGCAGGTTGCTGATGACTTGTTCAAGGCGCGTCGCGTCGCCATTGACCCAGCAGGGCGCGATGTCGACGGCCACGTGATAGTCATCAAGCCGGCCGGTGGCGCGAAAGGTTTCCAGCGTGGTCCTGAGCAGGGCCGACAGATCGAGCGGCAGGCGATTGAGCAGGATCTTGCCCGACATGGCACGACTGAGGTCAAGCAAGTCGTCCACGATACGGCCCAGGTGCCGGCTCTGGCGCTGGATGATTTTTTTCGCGTGGCTCACGCTGTCCGCGTTCACGCCCGGCAAGCCGATCAGCGAAGCGGCGCTGCTGATGGCCGACAGGGGGTTGCGCAACTCATGGCCCAGCATGGCGAGGAATTCGTCCTTGGCGTGGCTGGCGCGCTCGGCGGTCTTGCGTTCCTCGATCTCGCGCAGCAGGCGCTGGTTGCTGGCGATCAGGTCGGTGGTGCGCTGGCTTAGCTGGCGCGCCTGGCGCCGCAGCTCTTCGTTCTTGGTGGCGAGCGAGACGAACACGCTGATCTTGGCATACAGGACTTGCGGGATCACCGGCGTGAACAGGAAATCGACCGCGCCTTTCTGGTAGGCCTTCAGGCGGTCCAGTTCATCGGCCACGAAGGCAGTGATGAAGATGATGGGAATGTCCGATGAACGCGGGCGCTGGTGGATCGCTTCCGCCGTTTCAAAGCCGTCCATGCCCGGCATGTTCACATCAAGCAGGATCACCGCGAAGTCGTGCGTGAGCACTTCGCGCAAGGCTTCCTCGCCAGAGCGTGCGGCGACGACTTCGTAGCTCTCTTGCGCTGCCCACTGCTCAAGCAGGTTTGTCAGCGCGAAGAGACTGTTGGCGTCGTCATTGACGACGAGGATCTTGGGCTTGTCCACCAGTCTGATCATAGCCGTGCCCCTTTACTGTGTCAAAAGAACACATGCCAATCGAACACGTCCTGTGTACGCACGCGCACAGTCAGGCGGCAGCCCTGCTGCCATAGTGAAAACTCGTCCAATGGAGGAGTGACCATGAATATCGACACCATCGTTGACAAAGAGTATGTGGACAAGAGTTTCCGTGAATTGGCCGATGCTCCCGTGAGCGCCTTGCGCGGCCTGAGCCCGAAAGATGCCAAGGCACTGCATGCCGCGTTCGGCGTGAGCACCGTACGCGAATTTGCGCAGCTCAATTTCGTGCGCTGGGCATGTGCCATTTCAATCCTGGCCGACGAAGAACAACTGGCGCCTGCCGAAAAGGCCAAGGAAGAATTGCTGGACGATGCAGTCGAAATGACTTTCCCGGCCAGCGATCCGATCTCGGTCGATGCCGGCATCACGCGCATTGAAGTGGCGCCGGAGAAAGTCGACGCACAGCAAGACCACCAGCACGCCGGCAAGGTTGAGGAGTCGACAGAGATTGGCCGCGAGGCGGAAACCACGTCGTGACGGCCTGGCGGCCTGGCCTTGCAGGCCGCCCGCATCGGCTGCCGGCATCACGCAGCCGTGACCTGCGCCTGCGCCTGCGCCTGCGGCGAAAGCGCCGCGTCGGTGTGCGCGGCCGCGCAATAGCGGTTCTTGCCGGTGCGCTTGGCTTCGTACAGCGCGGCATCGGCCACATGCATCAGGTTGTCGACCGTGCTGGCATCGTCAGGGTAGAGCGCGATGCCGAGGCTGGTCGATAGCTGCAGCGTCAGGCCATTCACCATATAAGGCTGGGCCACCACCTCGATCAGCTTGCTGGCCGGCTCTTGCGCATCGGCCAGGGTGCCGACATCGCCCAGCACGATCACGAATTCATCACCGCCGATGCGCGCCACCGTATCTTCCTTGCGCGCGGAGTTGACCAGGCGCTGCGCTACCTGTTTGAGGATTTCATCGCCATAGGCGTGGCCATGGGTATCGTTGACGGCCTTGAAGCCGTCGAGGTCGAGGTACATGACCGCGGCGCGGCGTTGCTGGCGCGCGGCGTGTTGCAGGGCGGTAGCAATGCGGTCTTCCAGCAAGCGGCGATTGGGCAGGCCGGTCAGCGGGTCGTGCAGCGCCAGTTCCTGCTGTTGCTTGCTGTAGGAGGCGAGCTCCTTGTACAGCAGGCGCACTTCCAGCATGTTGTGGATGCGCTTGTGCACTTCGAGCAGGTCAAAGGGCTTGCTGATGAAGTCGCGGGCGCCGGCCTCCAGCGCCGCGATCTTGAAGCTGGGCTGGGCCGTCAGGGCCAGCACCGGGAGGTAGCCCTCCTGCTCGATTTCCTTCAGGCCTTTCATGACCTGGAAACCATTCAGTTCCGGCATTTGCAGGTCAAGCAAGATCAGATCGTAACGATGCTGGCGGTGCAGGGGGCAAACCTGCTCCGGCAACATGGTGGCCGTCACATTGGTGTAACCGGCATCGCGCAGGATCTCCAACATCAGGTCGATGTTGTCGGCGCAATCGTCAACTACCAAGATCTTGGCATTCAGGATCTCATCAGGGCTTGGCATGGCGGTCTCGGGAACTGGACTCTCAGTGTATCTTGCGACAGTTTGCCGCGGCGCACGTGTCATTAACCAGTCTAGCAAAGATTTCGCCAGTTTCTTGTAGGACATTTTCCCGTGCTCGGGTAGTCCTCAACCACTCTTGCTGGCATGGCAGACGCGCTCAATAGTGGCTACCAGTTCAGAAGGTTCTATGGGTTTGGGCACATGGTCGAGGAAGCCTGATTCGAGCGCAGTGAGGCGGTCTTCCGGCCGGGCGAAGGCGGTGAGGGCGATGGCGGGCAGGGCGCCGCCGCGGGCGGGGCCGAGCGCGCGAATGCGTGACAACAATTCAAATCCGTCCACATCGGGCATGCCGATGTCGCTGACCAGCAAGTCATAGCGGCTGGCGCGGGCCAGGGCAACGGCTTCGGCGGCATTGGCCGCTGGCTGCACTTCGCAGTTGCAATCGCGCAATATTCGGCTGATCAACTCGCGCGCATCGGCTTCGTCGTCAACCAGCAACACTTTCAGGCCGCCCAGGTCGCGCAAGCCCAGGTCGGGCAAGGGCACGCTCTCGCTGCGCGCCGGGCTGTGCATGCGCGCGGCGCGGATCTCGCCGCTGGCCAGCGGCAGCCGCACGCTGAAGCTGGAGCCCATGCCTTCGCCTTCGCTGGCTGCCGAGACCGTGCCGCCGTGCTGTTCCACCAGGTGCTTGACGATGGACAGGCCCAGCCCGAGCCCGCCGTGCCGCCGCGTGGTCGAGGCGTCGGCCTGGCGGAAACGCTCGAAGACATAGGGCAGGAATTCGTGGCGGATGCCCAGGCCGTTGTCGGTGACCGTGATGTCGACGTGGCCTTCATGCGCCCAGATCGAAGCACGCACCGTGCCGCCGCGCGGCGTGAACTTGAGCGCGTTGGTGAGCAGGTTCCATACCACCTGCTGCAGGCGGTTGGCGTCGCCCGCCACATGGCCGGTCGGGGAGAAGTCGCGTTCCAGGCGGATGCCCTTGGCTTCGGCGGCCGGGCGCACCGCTTCCAGCGCGGCATCGACCACCACGGAAGGCAGCAGCAGCTTCATGTCCAGCAGGACTTTGCCGGAAGTGATGCGGCCCATGTCCAGCAAGTCCTCGATCAGCTGCGCCTGGGCGCGTGCGTTGCGCTCGATGGTTTCCAGGCCGCGCAACTGTTCTTCGGGCGTGCGGTTGCCGCGCCGCAGAACCTGCGCCCAGCCGAGGATGGCGGTCAGCGGCGTGCGCAGTTCGTGCGACAGCGTGGCCAGGAATTCGTCCTTCATCTGGCTGCTGCGCTCGGCTTCGGCGCGCGCGTTGCGTTCGCGGTCCAGCAGCACCTTGCGTTCTTCGGCGGCGCGCTGGGCGGCGTCGACCATGCGCGCATTGTCGATCGCGATGCCGGCCTGCGCGGCCACGCCGCTGACGATGCGCTCGGTGCGCTCGTTGAACATATTCGGTTCGGGATGGCCGAAAAACAGCGTGCCGACCACTTCGCCGGCGCGGGCCAGCACCGGCACGGCCAGGCCGCTGCGCACTTGCGGATGCGGCAGTCCCTGGAAGTCGTCCGGCGGAGCGCCCGACAGCGTGTGCATGGCCTGCTTGGCGTCGTCGCCATCGGCGCCATGGTAGAAGAAGGCGCCAAAGCGCGCGCCGGAAATGCTGGTGGCGGCATCGGTGACATCCTGCAGCAGCGAATGCAGGTCGCGGTTCTGCACCAGGGCGGTGCCGGTGCTGTTCAGCAGCTCCAGGATATTGGTTTCATCGCGCAGCTGCTCCTGCACCCGCTTGACCTGGTCGACGTCGGTGCTGGTGCCGAACCAGCGCAGGATGCGGCCGCTGGCGTCGCGCATGGGGTTGGCGCGCGTCAGGAACCAGCGGTACTGGCCATCGCGCGCGCGGATCGGGAATTCCATTTCGAAAGGGCGGCCGGTTTCCACCGAGAGGCGCCAGTGCGCCAGCATGGCGGGGATGGCTTCCGGCGCATACACCTGGCGCCAGCCATCGCCCAGCATGTGCTGGTCGTCCGTGCCGGTGTATTCCTGCCAGCGCTCGTTGTACCACATCATGGCGCCATCGCTGCTGGCGATCCAGGCCAGTTGCGGAATGCTGTTGGCCAGCGCTCGCAATTCCTCTTCGCTGTTGCGCAGGGCGTCTTCGGTGGACTTGCGCGCCGTGATGTCCTGCATCATGCCGATCACGCCGCGCAGCTGGCCATCTTCGCTGAAATCGCCATGGCCGATCACGGACAGCCAGCAGGTCGCGCCATCGCGGTGGCGGATGCGGCATTCGACATTGAAATCGCGCCGCGCCTGGACGGCATCGGTGAAGGCCTGTTCGACCACCTCGAAATCCTGCGCTGCAATGCGGTCGCGCAGCACCGGCCAGGTAATCGGGATCTCGGCTGGCAGCTCGAAGATTTCCGCCGCGCGGCGGCCCAGGCGCACCAGGTTGGTGGCGGCATTCCATTCCCAGTCGCCGAGGCGGCCGGCGGCCAGCGCCACTTGCAGGCGGTTGGTGCTTTCGCGCAGGCCGCGTTCGTGCAGCTTGCGCTGGTGGATGTCGAGCAGCAGGCAGGTCATGCCCAGCGGCGATGGCCAGGCGCGTACTTCCAGCCAGCGCTGGCTGGGCTGGTAAAGCAGTTCGCAGGTGGCGGGCAAGCCCTGTTCGAGGGTGCGGCGCAGCGGCGCCTCCAGCGCGCCGCCAGCCAGGGCAGGAAAGGCGCGCCACAAAAGCTGGCCGCGCGGATCGTGCAGCACGGGAACCTGCGGCTGCAGCATGTCGGCCGCTTTCGGGTTCAGGTATTGGACGGTCCAGTCCCTGGCAATGACGGCAAAGCCGTCACCCATGCTATCCAGTACGTTGTGCGTGCGGGGATCGGGACTCATAACGTTCGATTGTAGCCTTGACAAGCAACTTGCCGACGCACTATTGCTTAGTGCAAACCTTGCAATACCTGCTGGAGCTGCTCGATGTCATACGGCTTTTGCATCGATACGGCGGGGAAGTCAAGGTGGCTGGTCAAAGACTGGCTGTAGCCGGACGCAAAGATGATGCGCAGGCGTGGCTGGCGCTTGAGGGCGGTGCGGCCCAGTTCGACGCCGCTCATGCCGGGCAGGCTGACGTCGCTGAACAGTACGTCATACTCCCGCTCGGCCAGCAGTTCGAGCGCGGCTTCGCCGTTGGCTGCTGCGCTGACCTCATGGCCGAAGGCGCGCAGCATTTCGCACACGAGGTATTGGGCGTCCTGGTTATCTTCCACCACCAGGATGCGCAAGTGGCCGTCATTGGCAGCGGCGGCGGGCAAGGGCGCAGCGCTGGCCGGGGCCAGCGTGCACAAAATGCCGACAACCGCGCCATCGGCTTCGCGCACGGGGGTGTAATGCAGGTCGAAGCTTGCTTCGGCCATGCGGCCGTCGCGCCACAGCTTGAGCGGCTGGCGCGGAAAGACCAGGCTTTGCCCGGCCCAGGCTTGTTCGATCGCCGGCGGGTTCCAGCTCCAGGCCGAAGGTGGCACGGCAGGGACGGTGCCGCCGGGCGGCACTGCGCTGGCGGTGCCGACATTGCTGGCGTAGGCCTGGTTGTAGAGCATGACTTGCCGGCGGCTCCACATCAGCAGCATCGGCAGCGGCGTATTGAGCATGATGTCCAGCACCAGGCGCAAGGCCTGGGGCCAGGTCTCCTGCGGGCCGAGGTCGGCGCGCGACCAGTCCTGGGTTGCCATGCTTTCACCTGCGATTTGCGCCATGTTGTATCAGTGCCGGGATGTCAATATGGGCAATGCTACACCAAGGACGACAAAAAAAAAGGCCCGCTATCTGCGGGCCCGAATTCTATTTTCTTGGAGGAGAATAGAGGAGACAGGTGAATGATGCTGCATCGCGGAATAAAGATCCAATTTCGATTCATGATGAGAGAAATAAGTTTCATGAATGAAGTAATAATGTCTGGAAGGCAATAAAAGAAAATGTTTCGCGAGACTGGACAAGCTCGAAACACCCACATATAATGCTGCCTCCTTGCACAGGATACTGCGCAGGAAAGAGCCGGAAACGCTGGTTTCGCCTTGGAAAGTTGAGTAGAACGTAAGCTTTCCAAAACGAAATTCATGCGATATAATCCTGCTTCTTAAGCGGCTGTAGCTCAGCTGGATAGAGTACTTGGCTACGAACCAAGGGGTCGTGGGTTCGATTCCTGCCAGCCGCGCCAGAATTTGTTGTAGAAGTTTGTGCCCTTTGCTGTCGAGCGAAGGGAGTAGCAGGAAGTTGGTAGTATGCATAACTGACTGTTATAATTTAGTTTTTGCGGCTGTAGCTCAGCTGGATAGAGTACTTGGCTACGAACCAAGGGGTCGTGGGTTCGATTCCTGCCAGCCGCGCCAGATTTTGTAAGTGTTGTACCCGCCGCTGTCGAGTGGCGAGGAAAAAGCAGTTTTTGCGGCTGTAGCTCAGCTGGATAGAGTACTTGGCTACGAACCAAGGGGTCGTGGGTTCGATTCCTGCCAGCCGCGCCAAATTGAAAGGGTCCATACCGGGAGGTGTGGACCCTTTTTCCTTTTTGCCGTTTGCGGCATATACTTCAGGCATGAACCAGCTCACCCATGCCACCGGCGCCGCCGTCCTGCTGCTCGCTTCGGCCAGCGCCTTTGCCGCCGCCACCGTCAGTTTTGTCGATATCGGCAAGATGACCGACGTGCCGCACGACTTCCAGAAGCGCGAAGACATGCAGTTCCTGTTCCGCGAACACCTCGCGCAGCTGTCGGAAAAACTGCCGGCAGGGCAGGTGCTGAAAGTCGATTTTCTCGACATCGACCTGGCCGGCGATGAATTTCCCCGCGTCGCCGTGCGCGACATCCGGGTACTGAAAGGCCAGGCCGACTGGCCGCGCATGCACCTGCGCTACAGCATCGAGCAGGATGGCAAGGTCATCAGCAGTGGCGAAAGCAAGCTGTCCGACCCCGGCTACCTGATGGGCACAAACAGCTACGACCGCGACCTGTACGGCCACGAAAAGCAAATGCTCGACGATTGGTTCCGCAAGGAAGTCCTCAAGCAGCGCTGACCCGCGTCATGTCCGTGCCCTGAAAACCAGGCCGGCCAGCAGCTTGCACAGTTCATCAAAAAGGTTGGGTTCCTTGTTGTTCATTTGCGTTTCCTTTCTACTAAAGGTCTAAGTAAGCGCATTGTGAACTGTTTCATTGTTGGGATAAATGCTTATAATTGAATTGAGTATCCCAAAAATGGAGCAATGAATGGATAGGCTGCACCATATGCGCCTTTTTGTCGAGGTCGCCAAGCGCAAGAGTTTCCGCGCCGCGGCCGAGGCGCTGGACATGTCGAATTCCACCCTGTCGCGCAATATCGCGGAACTGGAAAAGTCCATCGGGCTGCGCCTGCTGCACCGCTCGACGCGCAAGGTGGAACTGACCGAGGCCGGCGAAGCCTATTTCAAGCGCTGCCAGGGCATCGTGGAAGAAGCCATGAGCGCCCACGAGGCGCTGCTGGACTGGTCGGAAAAGCCCGCCGGCATCCTGCGCGTGACCATGACTTCCAGTTTCGGCGTCGGCTACCTGGCGCCGGTGCTGACGGAATTCGCCGACATGTACCCCGACATCAAGATGGAGTTCGATATCTCGTCGCGCACCGTGGACCTGCAGTCGGAACCTTTTGACGTGGCGATCCGCATGGGCCAGCCGCCGACCGCGCCTTCGACGCTGGTGGTGCGGCGCATTGCGATGATGCCGCGCTACCTGTACGCTTCACCGGTCTACCTGGCCAGGATGCCGCCGCTGGAACACGCCTGCGACCTGGTGCAGCACACCATGTGCGGCCGCTCCTTCTCCAGCCGGCTGCCCGATATCTGGCGCAAGCTGTATCGCGGCGAGGAAGTGGTGGAGGTGATGGCACACTCGCGCTACGCCACCAATAGCGCGGCGCTCAGCATGTCGTTTGCGGCCAATGGCCTGTGCATTTCGGCGCTGGACCCGCTGCTGGCGAAGCAGGAAGTGCAGGCCGGCCGCCTGCAGCGCGTGCTGCCGGACTGGCATATGGAGCCGATCATGGTGCATGCGTTGACAGAAACGCGCCACCTGCCGGCGCGCACGCGGCTGTTCATCGACTTCCTGCGCCAGCGCCTGGGGGCGGGTTAGCATTCAGCCGCCGCCGATCCCTTCGATAATGCGTCCGCTGCCGCCGCAGTTGGGGCATTGCTTGCCGTCCGGCGTCTTGCCGGAGCCGCTGCAGACGGGGCAGATGCCTTCACCGCTGCCGGGTGTTCCCGGCGCCGCTTCGTCGCCGGGATTGAGGGGCTGCTGGGTGGCTGCTTGGTTCATGGCTGCGATCCTCCTCGCTGCAGACTGCCATGTGCAACAGATTTCGTCTGTTGCTTGGCTAACGGAGCGCAATCGGCATTACAATGCCTGCATCACCCGACTGGAGAATGCGCCATGGCCACGCTGATCCGACACCGAAAGACCCGCATCATCACGCTTGATGCCGGCGATGACTTGCACGAGCATTGCAAACCAAAGGACATTGCCCTGGTTCCCGACCCGGCGGGATGGTGGACCTACTTCATCGGCGAGGACGGCTCGGTCGAACGCTACGACATCCCCTTCGCTACCTACAACGAGGCGCTGTGGTCGGCCAAGGCTGCCGCAGAATTCGACGCGCAATAAGCCCGAGAACCTATGCCCGACACCTCCATCCTGGTAATCGAAGACGACGAACATATCGGCCAAATCCTGACCTTCATCCTGCAGCGGCAAGGCTACCAGACCACTCTTGCCGCCGATGGCCTGGCGGCGCGCAAGGCCATCGTCTCAAGCCCGACGCCACCTTCGCTGGTGCTGCTGGACGTAATGCTTCCCTATATCGACGGTTTCGAACTGGTGCACATCATTCGCCAGCGCGAAGGCTGGACCGAAGTGCCGATCGTGATGCTGACCGCCAAGCATACCGAAAAAGACATTGTGCGTGCGCTCGACGCGGGGGCCAACGATTATGTCGTCAAGCCCTTCCAGCCGAATGAATTGCTGGCGCGCGTGCGGCGCCACCTGAAGGATCAGCAATGAAGTTCGCCATCCTCCCTGCACTGGCTTGCGCTGCCTTGCCGGCTGCCGCCCAGACCACCATCGGAATCAGCCACGGGATTGACAACCTGAGCGGGCCGGCATCGAACTGGCATGAGACTTCGCTGGCCGTGCGCCACCAGCTTGCGCCTCGGCTGGGCTTTGGCGCAGGCGTCACCCGCATCGAGCGCTTCGGCATCAGCGAAACCCAGTTCGGCGCCGGCACCGACATGCCGCTGTCCGACAGCCTGACCGCCTCGGTTGACGGCAACGCCAGCAGCGAGCACCATATCCTGGCGCGCCACGCCCTGGGCGCGACCTTGCAGTACGAGTTTGCCAAAGGCTGGCTGGTGCATGGCGGAGGGCGCAGCAGCAGCTACAACGATGTGCACGTCAACCAGAGCCTGCTGATGCTGGAACGCTATGTCGGCAATTACAGCTTTTCCGGCGCATGGCGCGCGGCGCGCGCCTTCGGTACGACAGCGCACAGCGGCGAGCTGCGCGGCAGCTATTACTACAGCGACCGCAGCACGGTCGGATTGTCTTTTGCAGTGGGCAAGGAAGCAGCAAATATCGCCGGTACCACGCGCCTGACCAGCGTGCAGTCGGCCGCCCTGGTGGGGCGGCACTGGTTTGACCAGCGTTGGGCCGTTACTTATGCCCTGGCATCTACGCGCCAGGGCGACTTCTACGTGCGCAACGGGGTCAATCTTGGATTACAGGCTGCCTTCTGATGTCTACCTCCAGGTCGCATTCTGGACCGGTGCCGGCGCGCTGGCGTTGACCGTACTGGTCGGGCTGCAGATCATCTGGCTGCGCCTGTCGATGCGCCGCATGCAGCGCCGCGAGCAGGAGCTCACCCTGAAATGGCGCCCTTTGCTGAATGCCGCCATTGCGGGCGAACCGGTGGGCAACCTGCCCGAACTGCCCCAGCGCGACGGCCTGCTGTTCATGAAGCTGTGGCTGCATTTGCAGCAGGCGGTGCGCGGCGAAGCAAGCGAAGGCCTGAACGGCATTGCGCGCCGCCTGGGTTGCGACGAACAGGCGAGAGGGTTGCTGGCGGGCGGCAACCGAGCCGAGAGGCTGCTGGCGATCCTGGCGCTCGGGCATATGCGCGACAAGGAATCCTGGGCGGCGCTGGCCCGTACCGCGCACAGCGCCGACAGTGCTTCCTCTGTTCACGCACTGTGGGCCATGGTGCAAACCGATGCCGCGCGGGCGGCGCATGAAATGGCGCCATTGCTGTTGCGGCGCGACGACTGGCCGCTGTCCCAGTTGGCCAACATCCTGCAAAATGCGCGCGCCGAATGGCAGCCGGTGCTGGCGGAGGCCCTGGCGCGCGTGACGCCGACCGAGCTGCCGCAAGCGCTGCGCCTGGTGGCAGCCTTGCGCATGCACCTGCCGCAGGCCCAGTTGCGCGGCTACCTCGCCAGCAAAGAACAGGAAGTCGTGCTGGCCGCGTTGCGCATGGCGCATGTGCCCGGCGTGGTGGACGAAGTGCGCCGGCACCTGGCCAGCGAAGATTGGCGCGTGCGCCTGCAGGCAGTCCGTGCGCTGGGTGAAATGGGGGACCGCAGCGACGTGGCGCGTTTCCGGTCCTTGCTGTCGGATCCGCAGTGGTGGGTACGCTATCGCGCGGCGCAGGCCCTGCTGGCATTACCCTTCCTGACAAGGGAGGAGCTGGCCGAATTGCGCAATGCCGGCGACCGCTACGCAGCCGACATGATTGCGCAGGTGACGGCGGAACAGGAGGCCGCATGACGCCCAATCCGCTTTTCATCCAGATTATCTCGATCAGCGTGCTGGTGTACTTCGTGCTGCTGAACGTCGGCTACCTGATGCTGAATTTCCTGGCGATGTATGCGCTGCGCCGGCGTTCGCAGGAAGCGATCCTGGACGACCTGCCGCAGGTATATTCGGCGCTGGAGCCGCCGATCAGTATGATCGTGCCGGCCTATAACGAGGAAGCAACCATCGTCACCTCGATCCGCTCGATGCTGCAGCTTTCCTATTCGGAAATGGAAGTCGTTGTGATCAATGACGGCTCCACCGACCGCACCCTGCAGGTCATGATCGACGAATTCGGCCTGGTGCCTTTCCCGGAGGCTTATCGCATCCAGCTTGAGACCAGGCCGGTGCTTGGCATCTACCGTTCCACGCGCTTCCCGAACCTGCGCGTGGTGGACAAGGTCAATGGCGGCAAGGCCGATTCGACCAATGCCGGCATCAATGCGGCGCGCTATCCGCTGTTCTGCTGCGTCGACGCAGATTCGATCCTGCAGCGCGACAGCCTGCAGCGGCTGGTGCGCCCGTTCCTCGGCGACCCGCTCATGGTGGCGACCGGCGGCACGGTGCGCATTGCCAACGGCTGCGAAGTGCGCGGCGGCTTCCTGACCCGCGTCGGCATGCCGAAAAATCCGTGGGCGCTGTTCCAGGTGGTCGAGTATCTGCGCGCCTTCATGTTCGGCCGCATGGGCTGGTCGGTGATCAACGGCATGCTGATCATCTCCGGCGCTTTCGGCCTGTTCCGCAAGGACACGGTGGTGGCCGTCGGCGGCTACAACCCGAAGGCGATTGGCGAAGACATGGAACTGGTGGTGCGCATGCACCGCAAGCTGCGCGCCCGCGGCGTGCCGTACAAGATCGAATTCGTGCCCGACCCGGTGTGCTGGACGGAAGCGCCGGAAGACCGCAAGCAGCTGCGCAACCAGCGCATCCGCTGGTCGCGCGGCCTGTCGGAGAGCCTTACCACCAACTGGGGCCTGATGTTCAGCCGCCATGGCGGCGTGGCGGGCTGGCTGGCTTTCCCGTTCTTCGTGCTGTTCGAGTGGCTGGGGCCCTTCGTCGAGCTGTTCGGCTATATCTTCATGGCGGTCGCCTCGTGGCAGGGCTGGGTGTCCTGGGAATCGTTCGGGATCTTCCTGTTCCTCGCGATCGGGCTGGGGATCCTCGTGTCGGCCTTCGGCCTGCTGCTGGAGGAAATTTCCTTCCACCTTTATCCGCGCCCCAGCCATCTGCTGATCCTGGCGGCAGTCGTCGTCGCCGAGAACTTCGGCTACCGGCAGATCAACAGCTGGTGGCGGCTGGTCGGCTTGTACAAATGGGCGATCCGCGAGGAGGCCAGGTGGGGCGTGATGACCCGCAAGGCCGACTGGCAGCGCGACATCAGTTAAAGGGCGGGCAGGGTCACATGGAAGGTCGTGCCGCGGCCTTCTTCCGTGTCGAAGCCTATGGTGCCGCCATGCTGTTCTGCGATGGCACGGCAGATCGCCAGCCCCAGGCCGGTGCCGCCTTTCAGGCGCGAGTCGGAACTGTCGGCCTGGGCGAATTTTGCGAAGACGCGCGCCTGGAATGCTTCCGGAATCCCCGGGCCGTTGTCGCTGACCGCTAGCCTGATACCTGCCGGCACTTGACTGCAGGCCAGGGTCACGGAATTGTATTGGGGCGAATACTTGATGGCGTTGGACAGCAGGTTGACCAGCAACTGCACCAGGCGGTCATGGTCGCCGCGCACGCGCAAGCCGCGACCGCTGCCCGCACGTTCCAGCGCTACCGGGCGCTGGGCCGCGCTGCCGCGCACCGCGTCGATGGCTTCGTCCAGCAGTGTTGCGATCTCCAGTTCGTCGCTGCGAAATGCCATCTTGCCGGCTTCGATTTTCTCGATATCGAGGATGTCGTTCACCAGGCGCACCAGGCGTTCGCTGCTCTGGTAAGCGATATTGACCAGGTGCTGCACGTCCGGCGGCAGTTCGCCGGCGCCGCCGTCGACCAACATGGACAGCGAGGCGCGGATCGACGTCATCGGCGTGCGCAGCTCGTGCGAAACGGTGGCGATGAACTCGTTCTTCATCTCTTCCACCTGGCGGCGTTCCGAGATATCGTGCAGGAAGACGCAGAACAGGCCGTTGGCCGGGCGGCTGATGCTGGCCTCCACGGTCAGCTCATCGCCGTTGCGCCGGATCAGGGTGCGTTGCACATGGCGGCCGAAAGCGGGCGCCTCACTGCCGCCGGCGGCCGCCAGCGCGGCCTCCTGTTGCGCACGGAAACGCTGCGGCACCATCAGGTCGATATAGCTCTTGCCTACAGCTTCCTCGCGCGACCAGCCGAACATGTGCTGGGCGGCGGGGTTCCAGTCGGTGATATGGCCGTCCGGACCGACAGCGATGAAGGCATCCTGGGCGGTTTCGATAATGGCGGCGATGCGCTGCATGGCATCGCGCAACTGGCTGGTGCGGGCGCTGACGCGGCCTTCCAGGTTGGAGACCAGGGAATTGAGGGTGCGCGACAGCGCCTGCACCTCGGCGTAGGGGGCGAGCAGCGGCAATTCGGCGGCCGCGCCGCGGCGGATATGGTCGGCTGCGTCGGCCAGTTCGCTCAATGGACGCGCAATGCGGCGGGCAAGAGGGAAGGCGAGCAGCGGGAACAGGGCTGCCATCGCCACGCCCAGCCACAGGGCGCGTTTCTGCAAGGCCCGTACCGGCGCCCAGGCAGTGTTGACAGTCTGGCGCACCAGCACCGTCCAGCCCAGGCCCGGATAGGCAGCGTGGCCGCGCGTGCGCGCATAGCCGACCAGATATTCGACGCCATCGGACCAGCGTTCCACCAGGTAGCCGTTACCCTGGCTTGGCGGCGGCAGGCTCCTGCCCAGCAAGTCCGGTGGCCCCAGCAAGACCGTGCCCCGCCGGTCGACGATGAGGGCCTGCACTTGGCGGTGTGCGCTTGCCGGTTCAATCACCGAGCGTTCAAGTTCGCGCGCCCATTGCCATGACAGGTGGGCGCCCAGGATGCCGCTGCCGTCGGCCAGCGGGAAGGCCAGGTCGACGAAGCGCTGTGTTTGCGAATCGGGTGCCGGCAACAGCTTGGCCAGCATGACGGCATCGTGCACGTCGCCGACGAAGGTCCCGGCCTGGGCGTTGCGGTACCAGGGGCGTTCACTGACGTCGATATTTTCCAGCAGGGAGCCGGTGGCGGCCAGCACGCGGCCGCTGCGGCCGGTGACGCCGATCCAGGCATAGTGGGGGTAGCTGTGCTGGTGCTGCTCCAGGGTGGCGCGGCGCGCCGCTGGCGCCGCGGCGGCGCCCATGTCGGGACGCTGCGCCAGCAACTGCACCTCGCGGTAGCGCTCGAACATATTGCGATCCAGCTTGTCGGCGGCTTGCTGCGCCAGGTCGGACAGGGCGCTGCCAATATCGGCCTTGACCTGGTTGCCGGCCGTGCGTGCGATGACGGCGGCCAATATCGCTCCCATGGCGATTGCCAGCGCGCAGAAAGCGACGGCAAGGTAGGTGCCGATTCCCGCCTTGGCGCGCGCGCGTTTCATGCGACGCGATTGGCCGGGCGGCCCGCAATGAAGGCTTCTATATTGTCGATCAGCTGGTCGGCCAGGCCCTGCATGGCCTGGCCGCTGGCCCAGGCGGAATGGGGCGTGAGCAGGAAATTCGGCAGGCGCAGGCGCAGCAGCGGATTGTCGGGCACCGGCGGCTCTTTCGTCAGCACGTCAAACCCGGCGCCGGCGATCACGCCACGCTGCAGGGCATCGGCCAGCGCTGCTTCGTCCACCAGGCCGCCGCGCGCGGTATTGACCAGGATGGCGCTGGGCTTCATCCGTTCCAGTTCGGCCGCGCCGATGATATTGCGGGTGGCATCGGTCAGCGGCGCGTGCAGGCTCAATACGTCGGATGTCTCCAGCAGTACGTCCCAGCTCACGTTGCGCACGTTCGGGTCGTCGGCCGGGGTGCGGGTATGCACGACCACTTCCATGCCGAAGGCGCGGCCAAGGTGCGCGACTTGCTTGCCCAGGTCACCGTAGCCCAGCAAGCCCAGGCGGCTGCCGTGCAGGTCGCGGATGGGATGATGGAACAGGCAGAAGCGCGGCGATTTCTCCCACAGGCCCGCTTCGACGTCGGCGCGGTAGGCCAGCAACTGGCGGCGCAGCGCCAGGATCAGGGCGAAGGCATGTTCCGGCACCGAGGCATGGGCGTAGCCCTGAATATTCGACACCACGATGCCGCGCTCGCGCGCCGCCGCCAGGTCGATGATGTCGGTGCCGGTGGCCGCCACCGCGATCATTTTGAGGCCGGGCAGGGCGGCCAGCGCTTCGGCTCGTAGCGGCACCTTGTTGGTGATGGCGATGGTGGCGCCACGCAGGCGTTCGATCGCCTCTGCGGCCGTGGAAGCGGGATGTTCGGCCCATTCGTGGGCAAACGATGGACGCCGGATGTCGGCAATGATGCTGTCGCGGTCCAGGAAAACGAGTCGTTCGGTCATACAGTCAGCTCCACAGGGAGGGAAGCGGCCAAAGGACGCAGCCGCATTTGGGGATGGCTGGCCATCAGGTCCGCCACCCATTCAACGAACACCCGCACCTTGGCCGACAGGTGACGGTTTTGCGGGTACACCACGTGGATCGGCAGGGGATCGGTGACCCAGTCCTCCAGCACGCGCACCAGGCGGCCGTCCCTGCCGTGGCTCCCCAGTTGTACATCCGTCATCATGATGATGCCCAGGCCCGCCAGCCCGGCTTGCAGGTAGGCGTTCGAATCGTTCAGTGCCACCACGCCCGGCAGCATCATTTCAATGCGCTCGCCGTCGCGCGTGTAGTCCCAGTTGTATATTTTGCCAGTCTTGGACGAGAAATAGTTCACGCAACGGTGCCGTTCCAGGTCGCGCGGGTGGGTGGGCGTGCCGAAGCGCTCCAGGTAGGAGGGCGCCGCGCAGGTCACAAAATTGAGCAGGCCGACGCGTCGCGCAATCAGGGTGGAATCGGCCAACTGGCCACCCCGCACTGCACAATCGACGCCTTCCTCGATCAAATCGACCGGACGGTCGCTGCAACCGAGTTCCAGCTGGATATCGGGGTATTGTTCAAAGAAGGAGGGCAGGGATGGCACCAGGATTTCGTTCGCGAGCCCGGTCGGCGCGTCGACCCGCAGCCGGCCGCTCGGGCTCAGTCGGGTGCGCGACAGCGACTCCTCGGCATCCTTCACGTCGGCCAGGATGCGCAGGCATCTTTCGTAGTAGGCAGCACCGTCGGCGGTGACGGAAACGTGGCGCGTGGTCCGGTGCAGCAGCTTGACCGACAGCGCCGATTCGAGGCTGGCCACCAGGGTGGAAACGGTCGCCTTGGGCAGCTGCAGGGTTTCCGAGGCGCGCGTGAAGCCTCCGGCGTCGACCACCTGTACGAACACTTCCATTGCTTGGAGCTTATTCATGAGTCCACCTTCATTGTTCGAGATTCTGAACAATCAATTCAACATTAATGTATTTTTCTTATTCTAGTGGAAGTTTATTATTACCGTATTGCAGCATGAAAAAGCCCTTGACCCTCCCGCGGTGGGAAAGTTTAAAGTGGCTTTCGGTAACACAGGAAAGGAGCAGTCATGAGTAACCGGGATGGATTCTTTGCAATGGTATCGCTGGCGCTGGGCGCGATCGCCCTGGCAGGCGTCCTGTATACCGACGAATACTCGTACGGCGCGCAAGTCGGCTTTGGCGCGGCGCCGGCGCGCACCTTGCTGGCTTCGGCCAGCTCGGAGGCGAAAGAATGACGGCGCAGGCGCCGGCGGACCTGAAGATCCGCGAACTCGAAGTGCGCGGGGCCCAGGGGCCGCTCGCCGCACGCCTGTACCTGGCCGGGAATTCGTCCGCCAAGCGCGATGCGCTGATCGTTTTCTTCCACGGTGGCGGCTTTGTAGCCGGCGACCTGGAGGAGGCGGACGAATTCCTGCGCCACCTGGTCGCGTGCAATCCTGGCCACGTGATCCTGGCCACTAATTACACCCTGGCCACCGTCAGCCCGTTTCCGGCAGCGGTGGAAGATGCCCACGCCGTGCTGGCCTGGGCCAAGAAGAACAAGGCCAAGCTGGCCTGGAGCGGGAAGCAGCTGCTGACCGCCGGCATCGAGGCAGGCGCCAACCTGGCAGCCGTGTCGGCGCTGATGGCGCGCGACCGCGGCGGCCCGGCCCTGGCAGGGCAGATCCTGATCATGCCGATGCTCGATCCCGGCCTGTCCACCTGTTCGATGCGCGAGCTGCCGAACTGTCCGGACCAGATGAAGGTAGCAAATAACTGCGCCGCCGCCTATCGCGGCTACCTGCCGAATGCCGCCGACCGCGCCCACCCTTACGCGTCGCCGCTGCAATCGAGCCGATTGAAGAATTTGCCGCCGGCCCTGATCCTGTCGGCCGAGGACGACCCCTTACGGGATGAAGCAGAACAATACGGGGCGAAACTGATCGCCTGCGGAGTAAAGACAACAGTCAGACGCATGCCACCGGCGCCATTGCAGGAGCCGGGAGCCAGGAATGAATGCGCGTGCAGGGGCTTTGCACTGAGAGAGATGGCCAGTTTTATCGGCGCCATCGACGGGCCGGAAACACCCGCAGTGTAAGGCTGTATCAATAAAACAGAAGTTCAGAAAAAAGTGCCTGCGAGGCACATGGGCCCCTTTTTGCTCAAATTTCCCACTAATTTTCACCCCCAAGAGGTTAACAATGAAAAAGATGAATCAAATGTCCACTCTTGTGCGGCCGCTGGTTGCCGCATTGGCGATGGGCGGGCTGGCGGCGGCCATCCTGTCCGGTTGCAGCGCCAATAGCAAGCCGGCCGAAAGCCAGGGCCCTGCAGCGGGCGGTCCGCCGGTTTCGGCAGCCGTCGTGGTGCAGAAGTCCGTCGCCGAAACCCAGGAATTCTCCGGCCGCCTGGAAGCCATCGACCACGTGGAGATCCGTCCACGCGTCAGCGGCTTCATCACCGCGGTGAACTTCAAGCCTGGCAGCGAGGTGAAAAAAGGGGACGTGCTGTTCGTGATCGATCCGCGTCCATTCCAGGCTGAAGCCAGCCGCGCCGACGCCGCAGCCAATTCGGCCAAGGCCAAGGCCGACCTGGCCAAGCTGGAGCTGGCCCGTGCCGAAAAGCTGCTGGCCGATAAAGCGATCGCCCAGCGCGAATTCGACGAACGCGCTTCGGCATTGAAGGAGCTGGACGCAACCGCCCGCGCCGCCGCTTCGGCCGCCGAAGCAGCGCGCCTGAACCTGTCCTACACCCAGGTGACGTCGCCGATCAACGGCCGCGTGTCGAAGGCGGAGATCACCCTCGGCAACCTGGTAGACCAGAGCGCCGTGCTGACCAGCGTGGTTTCGCTGGACAAGATCTACGCCAGCTTCGACGGCGACGAAGACACGTTCCTGCGCGTCGGCGGCCAGGCCTACAAGGGCCAGCCGGTGACCGTGAAGGTCGGCCTGGCCAACGAAGCTGGCTTCCCGCATGAGGGCAAGCTGGAATTCGTCGACAACCAGCTCGATACCCGCACCGGCTCCGTGCGCATGCGCGCCACCTTCGACAACAAGGACCGCGCGCTGGTGCCCGGCCTGTTCGCCCGCGTCCAGCTGGACGGCGGCACCGCCACCCAGCAAACGGTGCTGATCAACGATCGCGCCGTCAGCACCGACCAGGATCGCAAGTTCGTCTACGTGGTCGGCGCCGGAAACAAGGCGGAATACCGCCCTGTGGTGCTGGGTCCGAACGTCGACGGCCTGCGCGTGGTACGCAACGGCCTGAAAGCAGGCGAAAAGATCGTCGTCAACGGCCTGCAGCGCGTGCGCCCTGGTGCGCCGATCACGCCGCAAATGGTCGACATGACCTTTGACCCGATGGCAGCAGAAAAAGTGGCCGCCGCCGATGCCAAGAAAACCAAGGAATAATCCATGAATTTTTCACGCTTCTTTGTCGATAAACCGATCTTCGCGGCGGTTCTATCGATCATTGTCTTCGTAGCGGGCTTGATCTCGATCTTCAAGCTGCCCGTCTCCGAATACCCGGAAGTGGTGCCGCCATCCGTCGTGGTGCGCGCCGTCTACCCGGGCGCGAACCCGAAAGTGATTGCGGAAACCGTCGCCGCTCCGCTCGAAGAGCAGATCAACGGTGTCGAGAACATGCTGTACATGTCCTCGCAAAACACCTCCGATGGCGCGCTGATGCTGACCGTGACCTTCAAGATCGGCACCGACGTCGACAAGGCTGAAACCGCGGTGCAGAATCGCGTGCAGCGCGCCTTGCCGCGCCTGCCGGAAGAGGTGCGCCAGATCGGCGTGACCACGGTGAAGTCTTCGCCGAACCTGACGATGGTGGTCCACCTGCTGTCGCCGAACGGCCGCTACGACGACCTGTACCTGCGCAACTACGGCGTGCTGAACGTAAAAGACCAGCTGGCCCGTATTCCAGGCATGGGCGACGTGCAGATCTTCGGCGCCGGCGACTACGCCATGCGCGTCTGGCTCGACCCGCAGAAGGTCGCTGGCCGCAACATGACCGCGTCCGACGTGGTCGATGCGATCCGCGAGCAGAACGTGCAGGTGGCTGCCGGTGTGGTGGGCGCTGCGCCTTCCAAGTCGGCCGACTTCCAGCTGACCGTCAACACCCAGGGCCGTTTGAGCTCCGTCGAGGAATTTGGCGACATCATCGTCAAGACCAATGAAGACGGCGCGCTGACCCGCCTGAAGGACGTGGCCCGTATTGAAATGGGCTCGAACAGCTACTCGCTGCGTTCGCTGCTGAACAACCATTCCGCAGTGGGCCTGGGTATCTTCGAAGCACCTAACAGCAATGCGCTGGAGTTGTCCGCCAACGTGCGCGCCAAGATGGAGGAACTGAAGAAGGACTTCCCTGAAGGCGTGGCCTACGACATCGTGTACGACCCGACCCAGTTCGTGCGCGAGTCGATCAAGTCCGTGATCCACACCCTGCTGGAAGCAGTGGCACTGGTGGTGATCGTGGTGATCATCTTCCTGCAGACCTGGCGCGCATCGATCATTCCGCTGCTGGCGGTGCCTGTATCGATCGTCGGCACCTTCGCGGTGATGATTGGCTTCGGCTTCTCGATCAATACGCTGTCGCTGTTCGGCCTTGTGCTGGCCATCGGTATCGTGGTCGACGATGCGATCGTGGTGGTGGAGAACGTCGAGCGGAATATCGCCAACGGCCTGTCGGCCCGCGATGCGACCATCCAGGCCATGAAGGAAGTGTCGGGCCCGATTATCGCTATCGCCCTGGTGCTGTGCGCCGTGTTCGTGCCGATCGCCTTCGTGTCCGGCCTGACCGGCCAGTTCTACCGCCAGTTCGCACTGACCATCGCCATTTCGACCGTCATTTCGGCACTGTGCTCGCTGACCCTGGCGCCGGCCCTGTCGGCATCGCTGCTGCGTCCTCACGATGCACCGAAAGACGCGCTGACCCGCGTGATGGACAAGATCTTCGGCCGCTTCTTCGCCTGGTTCAACCGCTTCTTCAACCGCGCTTCGCACAGCTATGAAACCGGCGTGCAAGGCGTGCTGAAGCGCAAGTCCGCATCCATCGTGGTGTATCTGGTGCTGGCTGCCGCCGCAGGCATCATGTTCAAGGTCGTGCCGAGCGGCTTCGTGCCGGGCCAGGACAAGCAATACCTGGTGGGCTTCGCCCAATTGCCTGACGCCGCATCGCTGGAACGCACCGAGCAGGTGATCCGCAAGATGTCCGACATCGCCAAGGAAATTCCTGGCGTGGACGCTTCGGTTGCCTTCCCGGGCCTGTCGATCAACGGCTTCACCAATGCGCCGAACGCCGGTATCGTGTTCACCACGCTGAAGCCATTCCACGAGCGTACCGACCCGTCCCAATCGGGTGCGGCCATCGCAGCGGAGATCAACAAGCGCATGGGCGCCGTGCAGGATGCGTTCGTGATGGTGTTCCCGCCGCCGCCAGTCAACGGCCTGGGTACCACCGGCGGCTTCAAGATGATGATCGAAGACCGCAACAACGCAGGCTACGACGCGCTTTACAAAACCGTGCAGGAAATCCAGATGAAGGCGTGGGGCGACAAGCGCCTGGCCGGTGTGTTCTCCAGCTTCCAGATCAATGTTCCGCAGCTGTTCGCGGACATCGACCGCGCCAAGGCCAAGCAACTTGGCGTGCCGCTGCAGACCATCTACCAGACCTTGCAGATCAACCTCGGTTCGCTGTACGTGAACGACTTCAACCAGTTTGGCCGTACCTACCAGGTGCGCGTGCAGGCTGATGCCCCGTTCCGTTCGCAGGCCGAGCAGATCGCGCAGCTGAAAGTCCGCAACAGCAAAGGCGAGATGATCCCTCTGTCGTCGCTGATGCGCGTGAAAGACAGCTACGGCCCTGACCGCGTGGAACGCTACAACGCCTACGTCTCGGCCGAGATCAACGGCGCTCCGGCTCCAGGCTTCTCGTCCGGCCAGGCCCAGGCTGCGCTGGAAGAAATCACCAAGGCGACCCTGCCGAAAGGCATGGGCTATGAATGGACCGAGCTGACCTACCAGGAAATCCTGGCCGGTAACACCATGATCTACGTGTTCCCGCTGTGCGTGCTGCTGGTGTTCCTGGTGCTGGCTGCCCAGTACGAAAGCTGGACCCTGCCGCTGGCCGTGATCCTGATCGTGCCGATGTCGATCCTGTGCGCCCTGATCGGCGTCAAGTTGACCGGCGGCGACAACAACGTGTTCACGCAGATTGCCTTGTTCGTGCTGGTCGGGTTGGCGTCGAAGAACGCGATCCTGATCGTGGAATTTGCGCGGGAGCTGGAAGACCACGGCCGCACCATCCTTGAAGCGGCGCTGGAAGCCTGCCGCCTGCGTCTGCGCCCGATCCTGATGACGTCGATCGCCTTCATCATGGGTGTGGTACCGCTGGTGTTCTCGGTTGGTGCAGGTGCTGAAATGCGTCATGCAATGGGTGTGGCGGTGTTCGCCGGCATGCTGGGCGTGACCTTCTTCGGCCTGTTCCTGACGCCGGTGTTCTACGTCCTGCTGCGCACCCTGGCCAAGCGCCTTGAGAAGAAATCCCCGGCAGCCGACGCTGCCCCGCAACTGGAAGGGACCCACTAATATGAAAAGTATGATTGCCAAGGGCGTCGCCCCGCTGCTGGCAGCGCTGCTGCTGACGGCATGCGCCGCGCCTGAATTCAAGCAACCGCAAGTCGACACCCCGGCCGCCTTCAAGGAGCCGCAGGTGATGACTGCCGAAGACGGCACCAGCTGGAAGCCTGCCCAGAACGCCGAGCGCCAGCCGCGCGGCGAGTGGTGGCTGGCTTTCAGCGACCCGGCCCTGAATGAGCTGATCGCCGAAGCGACCCGCAACAACGCCAACCTGGCCGTGGCGGCCGCCCGCGTCAAGCAGGCACGCGCCATCGCCGGCATCGCCGAAGCGGACCGCATTCCGCAAATCGGCGTGGGCGTTGGCGCCCAGCGTGCCCGCAATTCGGCGCTGTCGCTCGGCGTGCCGGCCAGTACCGACATTGCGCCGCAGACCACTTACAACGCGAACCTGACGGCGAGCTATGAAGTGGACCTGTTCGGCCGCGTATCGAGCAATGTGGCCGCGGCCCGTGGCGACGCCGCGCAGGTGGAAGCGAATTACCGCTCCGTCCTGCTGTCGCTGCAAGCCGACGTGGCACAGACCTATTTCCGCCTGCGCGCCACGGACGCCGAATTGGCGACTGTGGAGCAGACGGTCCGTTTGCGTGAAGAGAGTGTAAAGGTCAACCAGCGTCGTTTCGACCTGGGCGACATCGGTGAATTCGACCTCTCCCGCGCCAAGACTGAGTTGTCGACCACCCGCTCCGAAGCGATCGGCCTGCAACGCCGCCGCGCCACCACCGAGCATGCGCTGGCGGTCCTGCTGGGCAAGCCGGCGGCAGCCTACACGGCGGGCAACAGCCCGCTGCTGGATTCGACGCTGCTGCCTGCGATCCCGACCGGCGTGCCATCTGCGCTGCTGGAACGCCGTCCTGACATCGCTGCCGCACAGAAGGCGATGGAAGCGTCGAACGCCCGTATCGGCGTAGCCCGTTCCGCCATGTTCCCGGCGCTGAACATCACCGCCAATGGCGGCGGCGCTGCCGGCCATTTCAGCGACGTGTTCAAGTGGAGCAGCCGCTCGTGGGTGCTGGGCGCCTTGCTGTCGATGCCCTTGATCGACGGCGGCCGCAACAGCAACAACGTCAAGCGCAGCGAAGCAGCCCTGGAAGAATCGGTTGCGGGCTACCGGCAGACCGTGTTGGGCGCCTTCGCCGAGGTGGAAGACAACCTGGCAGGCCTGCGCATCCTGGGCGGCCAGACCGCGCAGATCGACGAAGCCCTGGTATCGGCACGCCGCTCTGCCGACCTGGCGCAGAAGCTGTATGACGCCGGCCGTTCCAGCTACCTGGACCTGCTGGATGCCCAGCGCAACCTGGCAGCCGTCGAACGCAGCGCAGTCCAGCTGCGCGGCGACCGCGCGGTGACCACCGTCGCCCTGATCCGTTCCCTGGGCGGCGACTGGAACTAAACAATATCGATCAGCCCTTAACGGCGCTCCGCATACGCGGGCGCCGTTTTTTTTATCAAAGTGGAAGGCAGGCGAGGGCGATCAGAGGTTCTTCTTAGTTCTTAATCTGAATGGTATTGATTGACTTCTGGTTCCCGAAACCACAATTTCCATTACCTTGTTGGTCATGCCAGATCAGCACAGTTTTGCCTTGGGCTTGGGCCGCCAGAAAGCCAGCGAGCAGTTCCTTGTAAAGGGGGGACTCTTTGATGATGACGAATTGAGTGCCCGACCAGTCAGCGGTGCATCCGGCAGGCGCTGGCGTGACCTCTATGTGAGCGCCATAGCCCCCGACGATGACCGATTTAATAGTGAACGGACCTTCCGTGGTGGATGCCGATGCGACTGGGGCGATAGCGGTTGCGCAGAGTGCAGAAAGAATGGCGGTGCGGCCGACGGCTTTGAATCGAGTGATATGCATTTTCGAGTCGTGTGAGGTTGACAATCAGTGCTTTTGAATAAGAAGTCTTGTTGCGCTGACAACGTGGAAGGCAAGAGGATACAGGCTTTTCTGGGCAAATTCCACCCATTGACCGAAAATCGGAAGACCTTGTCGTGTCAGCGCAAATTCCGGGTAAGGCGTCATTGGTGAGCAGCAATGCGTCGGTCTTTGCGGCCGGCGCCGGCAAAGTATAATTTGCTGCTTTGGCCTGCTATCCGTTCAAATGCCGTTACTGCATAAAGCGACAATCACGTTGTTCACCATTTTTGTCGTCATCTGGTCCTACCTCGCCTTTTTCCCCGAGCCAGCATTGAATAAACCCGCGCTTGGTCACGATGCAAAAGCCTTCGTGACGCGGTCGCTGGAGAATTTCTGTGCCGGCCTTTACACCGATGGCATCTGTCCAAAAGTCTCAATTGCCGGCAAACAGCGATGGGTGGCAAGTACGTATCTTGGCGGCTCGGATATCCCGACGCAACAGACGGATACCATCCTGCTTGGGCAAGGGTGGCAGAAGGTACCGGCCGACTACGAACGGACAGCCGTGTTCTGCAAACAGGGTTACTCGGCCCGCTATACCTATATGGAGGGCTATGTGGGCACCTTGTACTTCGCGGCCGGCAGCCACAACTGCGAAAAACTGACCCGAACTAACTAGCGCGGCGCACTGTTGAATGGCACGCTTGCAAATCGGCCCGGATCAACCTATGATTGCGACAAATGTCACACAAAGGCTAATATGGTCGCAAGTAGTCTGTTAAGCAGTATTCCTGGCATCCGGCACGGTTTCGGCAGTGCCTCCGTACTCGTTCCGCTTGAACTGCTACCCGTATGGGATTCAAGGCCGACCAAGCGCCAGGTACACGGCACCCGCATCGCAGCGATTCACGAGCCGCTGCAACAGGCCGGTGAAGCCGATGGCTTCCATACGGCGGCGCTCAGCCTCCCTGTCAGCATCATCACCGCCGATTGCATCCCGTTGCTACTGGCGCGCCGTGATGGATCGCAGATCGCGGCAGTCCATGCCGGTTGGCGAGGCCTGTACGACGGCATCATTCCCGCAGCACTCGCCGCGATAGGGGACGGCGCTCCTGTCGTAGCTGCTGTCGGTCCGACGATTTGCGCATCCTGCTACGAGATAAGTGAAGAACTGGCAGAGGATTTCGCGCAGCGCTTTGCCGCATTGCCGCGCGACGTCGTGTTGCCAGCGTACCGCCACCTTGATCTACGCGCCATCGCAGAACACCAGTTGCGCACCTCCGGCGTTGAAGAAATCGAACATGTCGGCGGGTGCACCTGCTGCGCCCGCGATGCCGCCGGCGAACACATTTACCGCAGCTACCGGCGTGGCGACCGTGGGTCGCAAATGCACTCCGGCCTGTACATCACCACCAAAGGAGAAAAATGAAGGTTATCGCATCCCTCATCCTGGCCGCTTTCGCGACCGTCGCCAATGCACAAGACCGTGACTGGAGTGCGCCGCAGAAGCCGTTCACCATCTACGGCAACACTCACTACGTTGGCACCGCTGGCATCAGCGCCATCCTGGTGACGTCGCCGCAAGGACATATCCTTGTCGATGGCACCACCGCCCAAGGCGCCGAAGTCGTCGCAGCCAATATCCGTACGCTGGGCTACAAGCTGGAGGACGTAAAGTACATCCTCAGTTCTCATTCGCATGAGGATCACGCAGGCGGCATCTCCGCGCTACAAAAGATGACTGGTGCCGCCGTGCTGGCTGGTAGCGCCAACGTCGACGCCATACGCACCGGCGTCTCGCCGAAAATTGACCCGCAGTTCGGCAGCCTGTCGAACTTCGCCGGCTCCGCAAAAGTGCGCGGCGTCGCCGATGGCGATGTAGTCAAGCTTGGCCCACTTGCCGTCACCGCCCACAGCACTCCCGGCCACACGGCAGGCGGAACCAGCTGGAGTTGGCAGTCCTGCGAAGCAGGGCAGTGCAAGAACGTGGTGTTTGCCGACAGCGTAACTGCCGTCTCGGCCGACAACTACCGCTTCACCGATCACCCTGAAGTCGTCGCCCAACTGCGCGGCAGTTTCACCACCATCGAAGGCCTGGCATGCGACATCGCTATCGCCGCGCATCCCGAAGTAAACGACTTGTGGGGGCGCCAACAGCGCGCAGCGAAAGAAGGCAACGGCGCCTACGTTGACGCAAAAGGCTGCCGCATCATCGTTGAAACGGCCCGCAAGCGCTTGGAGAATCGCCTGGCGAGCGAAATGAACTGATTGAGTCGCGGCGCGCTCGCGGTAAGGAGTGCCGCGCGTCGAGGTCATCGCCCCTAGTCGCCAACATTTAACCGTGAATGTTTAGACTCGGTCATCGTGGCGTGGGAGGTGCAATCGAAGAATTCGCGAGCTGTACGCGTTGATATAACGGCTAGAGCGCACGGGCTCAAATTTGCGTCTGTGCACGATTTCATATTAAGATTGCCACAGTTTTTGTTAACAATCAGTCCTGAGAAGGCTCATGAAGAATCTAAGAATCGCTCTAAGTGCCGTTTTCTGCATTTGTCTGTCACTTACCAGCAACAGTGCTAACGCAAGCGAATATGTTGCTGGACGTAAAGTCGTGGGTGTGGGGTGCCATAACACGGACGGCATTTGCTTTGTAACGTTGGACGGCAGCGCATTTGGGGCGACGCTTGGTTGTGCAAATGGGGCTTCGAACGAGTTTCGCTTTGATAATGGTGACACGTCAATCGGCAAGCGAGCATATGCGTCGTTTCTCGCTGCGGCCCTTGCTGGAAAGACTATTTCCGTTTCCGTGGAGGGGTGTACTGTTCAAGGCTATTCGAAGCTCGCCTACTTCTTCGTTTCGAACTAGCCTCCTGGTACCAGTCCCGCCTAACTGAACAAACGGGTAGCAAGTACTTTACACCTTTGCTGCCCGGTTCAGGTCGCCATCTTTTGTTCCGTCGAAATAAGTCTGACGCGGCAGTTCCTTCGTGCCACATGTGGATCAGGCGCTTTAGCTGTGCGTACTTTCGTGCGCCTATTTCTGAATATGAAGCCCGATGATCCGCGGGCGCCCTGCGGTGCACTCCGTGTCGCTGACGATGACGGTCAGGTTTTTTCCTGTCGAAAAGGCTAGTAGCGCGGCCGCATAGTGTGTTTTATAGCCCGGCTCTGAATTGCCGCCATATACGCGTCCGGCGCGGAGCAGTGGGCCGGGTTGACGACTGCCTGTCCAGTCTCAATGGCGAACGTATCGGAGCCCCAGCCAGTGCGAATCATGGTGATGGAGACAGCCCCTGAGTTCGACTGGGCATGGGCGTTTTCGGAAAGCGAGATCCCAGCCAGTAGCGCATAAGTCCAAAGGTGTCTAAATTTCATTTTTATCATCAACGGGAGGCTTTGAATCCTCAAAAAATAGTTGCAATTCGATCACAGTTGTTGCTTGTGTGTGGGTTGTCTTTATGGCGCGAGCTCCGCAGATCGGCGTTGATAAATATTGCTTTGACGGTCATAATGTGAGGTTTTTGAAAACGCAGATTGCACCCAGGATACTGGCGGCGGATGCGCAATGCCGGGGAAGACAGCGGGCCGGATCGACAATATGCAACCAGGTGACAGAGGGACGACTTGTTTGTTGAGTTGCTCGAGCTTGGTGGGTGAACTGTCCTGGGAAAGCTGTCAGTATTTTGGAGAAATAAATTATGGAGTTGCGGAAATTGTCGTTCCGTATTCGCCGGAAATCTGTCGCAATTGTCGGTCTCTCGGCGGTGCTTGCGTTTCCTTTGAATTCGTTTGCCTACAGTTGCAATGGCACCGTCGCACATCTAGGGATTGATGCGGAGGGCCGGATCTACGTTTCGCTCACCAATTCAACCGCGGTCCACTCGATTTGCAGCGTGGTGACCCAGGGAAGTTTTGCAATGCCAGTGCCCGTATGCAAAGCGGCGTATGCATCGTTGGTGAGCGCTCGAGTCGCGGGAAAAAGTATGATCCTTTACTACAACGACAGCGCTTTCACTTGCAGCTCTATTCCCAATTGGGGGCAAATGCCTTCGGCCTATTACGTTGAAGGACCTTATTAAGCCTTCTTCGACTTCGAGCAGATCGGCGAAGGCCGACTTGCCGCAACAGCGGCAAATTGCCAGCGACGTTCTTCGAGTTATATATGCTTCTCCCATTTCTTCGTTTTCATGGTGCGCGACTGTTCCGCGCCCAGCCGATCGTTATGCCGCTTCTTGCTGTGTCTGGCACTGCATTGGTTGCAGCGGTGCTTGCATTTGCAGACCAACGGCGCGAAGCAAGGCAGGCGTTTGTTGAATTGCAGCGATTGCAGGAATCAATAGACGGCATGAAGGCACGCGCCCCAGAAATAAAGTCGGAAAGCCCGGCGGCGGTGGAGCTCCCTGCATTCGATAACGCCAGCTTGGTCCAGTCTTTGAATGCATTTGCGGCCGAGACGCAGTTGCCTCTCGACGAAGTCGCTTATGCGCTGGATGAAAACAGCAGCGAACCCTTCATTCGGTATCGCATTACGATGAGGGTCAACGGCAGTTATCGAGCCATTCGTGGCTTCAGTGCCCGCTTCACCACCGATTTGCACAATGTGTCGCTGGATTCGATTAGCTGTGCGCGGAAGGATGTCGCTGTTGCGCCACTGAGCTGCGACTTGGCTTTTTCAGCCTTCTACCGCCGGAGCCTGCATGGATAAGGCCACCGTTGTGCGGAAAGTGATTTTGTTCTCGGCCCTGGCCGCGACCGTCTATGTTTCAATTGGAACGAGCGACGAAGCGCCCGTGCAAGTCAAAATTCCCACTTCGGAAACAATTCAAAGGCCTGCGGTCTCTGTGCCTGGAACGATGCAGGTCGCAGAAGAACTTGGCGCGGAATCCGATGGCAGCGATCCATTTGAACCGAGGAACTGGGTACCAGCACCGCCGCCTCCGGAGCCGGTAAAGGAAGTGGTAGCTCCCCCTCCGATAGCGCCGTTGACCATTCCCGAGGGACCGCCTGCGCTGCCGTTCCAGTTCATGGGGCGCTTGAAGGATGGCGCCGATGAAATTGTGTACTTGGGACGCGGCGATCAGCCGGTGGTGGCGCGGGCAGGGGAGGTCCTGGAAAGTACTTACAAGGTGATTTCGATCACCCCGACCCAGATTGAATTCGAACATTTACCGACCAAGCAGCGGCAAGTCCTGTCGATGCAGAGCAACTGAACAATGCGTATCAAACCGATGATTCTTCGATTGCGGCCGATGGCCGCGATGACTGCGGCAGCAATGTCCCTCCTATTGGCGGGATGTGACGCTACTCTCCATCACCGACGGGGGATGGTTGCGCTGGACAAGGGCGAGTACGCCAACGCCGTGCAGGAACTGGGCATGGCCGCGGAGCAGTCGCCAGGCGATGTGGAGTATCGCCGCGACTGGCTGCGTACACGCGAAACTGTCACGGCAAAATTGCTGGCAAGCGCCGCATCGGCATACGCGGACGGGAAAATGACAGAAGCAGAGAAATCCTATCGCTCTGTCCTGCAATATGACGCTACGAATGCCCGGGCCCTGGAAGGATTGGAACTGTTGTCTGCAACGGCAGTCGCGAGCACAGATGCCGTGAATGCGAGGGATTCGTTCAAGCGTGGCAATACTCAGGAAGCATCGGAACTGGTGGCTCGGGTGTTGAAAGTTGCGCCAAATCACGCAGATGCGCGCGCCTTGAAGCGGGAGATCGAGACGCTGCAGGCGCAGGAAACAATGACATCCCCTAGCCTGGGCGCCATGTACCGCAAGCCGATCAATCTGGAATTCCGGGATGCGAGCCTCAAATTCGTATTTGACGCGTTGTCGCGCACTACCGGCATCAATTTCATTTTCGACCGTGACGTAAGGTCGGATCAGCGCACGACCCTGTTCCTGAAGAACACCACGCTCGACGATGCAATTGACGTAATTCTGTCGACGGGACAGCTCGAAAAGAAGGTTCTGAACCCCAGCAGCGTGTTGATCTACCCGAATACGTCCGGCAAAAATCGAGAGTACCAGGACCTGATGGTCAAGGCGTTCTATATGTCCAACGTTGAGGCCAAGCAGGCTGCAAGCATGTTGAAAACAGTCCTCAAATTGAAGGACGTTTTTGTGGACGACAAGTACAACATGCTGATCCTGCGTGAGAATCCGGAAACGATCGCGCTGGCCACCAAGCTGCTGGCCTTGCACGACCTGGAAGAACCCGAAGTCATGCTGGAAGTGGAAGTGCTGGAAATTAACCGTTCGCGGTTGCTGAACCTCGGCGTGCAGTGGAGCAGCCAGTTCACCGTGGCTCCATTGGCCAATGGTGGTTCGGGTGGGAGTAGCACGACTGCAGCCACAATGAAATTGAGCGACCTGAAAGCGCTGACATCTGCCGGCATTGGTATCACGGTACCGTCGGCGACGATTAACCTGACGAAGTCGGATGGCGACGCCAATTTGTTGGCGAACCCTCGAATCCGCGTGCGCGACCGGGAAAAGGCGAAAATCCTGATCGGAGACAAGGTGCCAGTGGTAACGACGACCACCTCTGGCAATTTTGTCACAGAGAATATTCAATACCTCGATGTTGGTCTGAAACTCGATGTGGAGCCTGATATCCACCAACGCGACGAAATCGGTCTCAAACTGGGACTGGAAGTCAGCTCGCTCGTGTCCTCGGTCAAGACCAATAATGGCTCGCAGGCATACCAGATTGGCACCCGCAACTTTAGCAGTGCGCTACGATTGAAGGATGGCGAGACCCAAATCCTGGCGGGGTTGATCAATGACGAAGATCGCTCGGCGGCCGCTAAACTGCCACTGATTGGCGACTTGCCGCTAGTAGGCCGCTTGTTTGGCAGCCAGAGCGATAATCGCCACAAGACTGAGATCGTGCTGTCGATTACTCCGCACCTTATCCGGAACATGCAGCGCAAGGATGCCAGCGCGGAAGCATTCTGGTCGGGCACCGAAGCCACGTTGAGCAGCAAGCCGCTTCGCTTGCGTAATTTTGAGCAGGCGAATGGCGCATCGGCGCCAGGTGCTGCTCCTGGCGCAGTGCCTGCCGCGCAATCGGCGCCGCAACCGATGCAGCCACCTGCTTCGCCGCCAGATGCGCCGAAGTTCCAATGGCAAGGGCCGCCGTCTGCGAAAGTTGGTGAGGTGTTTACGCTGCAGTTGACGATGGATAGTCCGGAAGCATTGCGGGCTGCGTCGCTGCAGCTGGCGTTCAACCCTGCCGAGTTCGAGATCGTCTCCGTCAGCGATGGCGGATACTTCGGCCCGGAAGGGAAGGGAGCGTTCAGCCATACGATCGACAATGCTGGTGGGCGCGCGTCGCTGGGAGCCAGCATTCCTGGTGCTGCTGGTGTCAAGGGGCCTGGCAAGCTGATGTCCGTACAGGTCAAAGCAAAGAGTATCGCACCTGGCGCTCAAATTAGCGTCATCAGCATGACAGCAATTGGCGCGCAGCGTGCGGTATCGCGACCCGGCTTGCCATATTCGCACCAGATAACGGTTTCGCCATGATGCTTGTCTTGCGTGTGCGACGCAGTGGTGGATTTAGCCTGATCGAATTGCTGGCGGCGTCAGTGATCGTTGGAATACTGGCGTCTGTCGCGGTTCCGTTTATGGAAACAGCCTTAAAGCGCCAAAAAGAACAGGCCCTGCGCGTGGCACTGCGCGACATCCGCAATGCGATCGATGCGTACAAGCAGGCCACGTTGGATGGCCGTATCAAAATAGAAGACGGCAAAACGGGATACCCGGCGAGCCTGCTGGAGCTGACGGATGGAATTGGCGATGCCAAAGATCCGAAGAAGCCGAGGCTTGTTTTTTTGCGTCGAATTCCGCGTGATCCATTTTATGGAGACAGCAGAATCGCGGCTGCCAGTACCTGGGGACTACGCAGTTACGCTTCTTCAAGCGAGCAACCGCAGGTGGGCGACGATGTGTTTGACGTGTACTCCATGTCGGACAGGACAGGCCTGAACGGCGTGCCTTACAAGGAGTGGTAATGCGCGCGAAAAACGGATTCACCTTGATTGAACTGCTCGTCGCTTTGGCCATTGTCGGAATGATCGTAGCCATCGCTGCGCCACGCTATTTCAGCAATATCGACCGGACCAAGGAAGATGTGTTGCGCGAAGACTTGTACTTGTTGCGCGATGCGATCGACAAGTATTTCGCGGATCACAACGCGTACCCGAACGAACTGGAAGACCTGGTCAAGGATAAGTATTTGCGCGCGATCCCGAAGGATCCATTTACCAACAGCAGCAGCACCTGGATCGTAATGCCGCCGGAAACCGCGGCGCATGGTGCCGTTGCAAATGTTCGCAGCGGCGCAACTGGTACTGGTCGCGACAATACCCAGCTTGGAGACTGGTGAGGTATGGAGCGGCAGCGTGGTTACAGCTATGTGGTAGTGATGTTTCTGGTCGCGGTGATGTCACTGATATCTGTGCGTGCGTTGCGCAATACGCTGACTGAGGAGCGCCGTTCGAAGGAAGCTGAACTGCTGGCAACTGGAATCGCGTACAGGAATGCCATAAAAGCGTATTACGAAAATGCGCCGGGCACGGGAAAGATCTATCCGGAGACGCTGGATGCCCTGCTCGAAGACAGGCGAGGAACCAAGATTCGAAAGCATTTGCGCAAGCGCTTCCGCGATCCAATGAACGGTAGCAAAGAGTGGGGTCTGGTGTACCTCGATGAGGAACATAAGCAGCTTATTGGCGTGTATTCCTTGTCTGAGCAGAGACCAATCAAGCGTGACGGCTTTTCGGACGACCTGAAGACATTTGTCAACGCGGCGAGCTATCGCGACTGGAAGTTCGTATTTGCACCAGGTTAGGAAAAGTCATGAATCAAAGGGCGCGAGGCTTCACTCTGCTTGAATTACTGGTCGTGATCGTCATAGTCGGCATGCTGGCGGCATTCGTCGGCCCGAAGTACTTCTCCCAGATTGGGAAGTCGAAGGTGCAAATCGCCAAGGTGCAGATCGAGGCCTTCGATAAAGCTTTGCAGCAGTACCGCATTGACACCGGTCATTACCCACCGGCTGCGGCGGGCCTGGCCGCACTGTACGTGCAGCCGCCCAACGAACCAATGTGGCACGGCGCCTATGTGAAAAAAGGCATTCCTCTCGACCCATGGGGGAGCCCATACCAGTACAAGATTCCAGGCGTCGATGGCCGTGATTTTGAGCTGATGTCGTTTGGCAGCGATGGAAAGCAGGGCGGTGAAGGCGAGAATGCCGACATCCCGAATTACTAATTTTTTTGTATTTTGTTGATTGATGCAGTTCAAGGCAAAGGTACTGAGTGCCACACATGGCGTTCAGCAAGTTGAAGTCAGCGCGGCCAGTGAGTCCGAGGCGCACCGCGTGCTTGCATCGTCAGGCGTGCGCGTGCTTGATTTGCGTGCGGTGGGTTCGGGCCTGGCATTCGGGCATAAGCGGTCATCTTTCAATTTGACGGTATTTAACCAGCAGCTGTCTTCACTTCTTGAGGCCGGCCAAACCGTGGTGGATGCCATTGAGATACTGGGCAAGAGCGACCGCCGCGAACAGCATCGCACCGTCTACAACGCGATCCTGCAAAGCCTGCAGCAAGGTAACCAGCTATCCGAAGCAATGGCCGGCTTGCCTTCCGTTTTTCCGCCGCTCTACGTGGCGATGGTGCAGGCAAGCGAAACCACCGGCACCGTGCGCGCTGCGGTGGAACGCTATATGCGCTACCAGAAGCAGGTGGACGATATTCGAGGCAAGTTGCGTGCGGCGGCCACCTACCCGGCAGTGTTGATGAGCGTTGGTTTGCTGGTGATTGGCTTCTTGATGTTGTACGTGCTGCCGCGCTTCAGCGAGATATACGATGACGGCGCCGCAGGGCAGGCTCGTGGGGGCTTTGTGCAGATCTGGGGTAGCTTTGTCCGTGAAAACACTTTGATGGCCTGGTCCATCGCCGCCGCAGTGTTTGCGACGGTGGCTGCAATGGTTCTACATCCAGGCCTGCATGCGCTCGCCTATCGCAGGCTCATGGCCACACCGTGGATTGGCGAGCGTGTCTGGATTCTTCAGTTGGCACGCCTGTATCGCACCTTGGGCATGCTGCTGCGCAGCGGTGTAAGCGTGCTGGCCGCCATGCGCATGACGCAAGCATCGCTCCCTGAATCTATGCAAGACGACCTGGCTGCTGCTCTGCAGCACGTCAGTGAAGGCAAAGCAATGTCCCGTGCGATGACGGAGTCGCGCCTTAGTACAGAGGTGGCAGAGCGCCTGCTTGTGGCCGGTGAATCCTCCGGCAACCTTGATGAAATGATGGAGCGCATTGCAGACTTCTATGACCAGGAATCAGCCACCTGGATCGACACCGCGGGCAGGTTGATTGAACCGGCGTTGATGCTGGGTATTGGCCTTGTCGTTGGTGCCATCGTACTCATGCTATACAGCCCCATTTTCGATCTGGCGAATATCACTTGATACCTATGCTGACACCTAAGATACTCGATGAGGCGCGTCAGGCCGCGCATCCTCCTCAGCGCTGGCTGGAACTGCTGGCCGAAAAACTGGGGTTACTGCCAGCCGAAGCATTAAAGCAGGCGGCGGAAGCTCTTGGCTATGCCGCTATTGATGCGAGCGAAGTCGGACGCTTGGTACCGGCGTTTGATCGCGCACCCTACAAAGATATGCTGGAGCGCATCGTAATCATTTCCGAGCAAGACGATGGTGGCCTGGTTGCCGTTCTCGGCCTGCCGTTCGATGCAGCCGCAGGCGCGTGGCTCGCGACTCTGCCGCTGGCCGACATTTACCTTGGCGACCCGGCTGCCATACGCGAGCGCCTTGAGTCGTATGAAGGTACGTTTAGCGCCGTGGCAGATGCGGTGGGCATCGAAGAGGCTAGTGAGATCGAGCGCGACTCAAGCGCCGACTTGACCCTGACTGGCATTCAGGGCGAGGCCAGCCCCGCCGTCCGCCTGATCAACTCCACGGTGTTCGACGCCTTGCGAATGGAGGCCAGCGACATCCACTTGGAAACTTTGCCGCAAGGCTTGGTGATCAAGTTCCGTATCGACGGTGTACTGAATCACATCGCTTCGGTTAACAACCCGGCCCTTGCGGACCAGGCAATTGCACGTGTGAAGGTTTTGGCGGACCTGGACATCGGCGAAAAGCGCATACCGCAAGACGGCCGTTTCCGTGTTGCGAGCAGGGGGCGTGATATCGACATCCGCGTATCGATCATGCCAAGCATTCACGGCGAGGATGCCGTGCTGCGCGTGCTTGACAAGAAGGCGCTGATTGACAGCGTTCAGCGCTTGACGCTGGACTCGCTCAGTTTCGATAAACAGACAATCCGCTTGCTGCGCCGCCTTGCAGCAGAACCTTACGGCATGATGCTGGTGACCGGGCCGACCGGCAGCGGCAAGACCACGACGCTGTATGCCGCATTGACTGAAATTAACCGCGGCGAAGACAAAGTCATCACCATTGAGGACCCCGTCGAATATCAGTTGCCGGGCGTGCTGCAGATCCCCGTCAATGAGAAGAAAGGCCTGACCTTTGCAGTCGGCCTTCGGTCAATCCTGCGTCATGACCCCGACAAAATCCTCGTGGGCGAGATCCGCGACGCCGAGACCGCGCAGATTGCAGTGCAATCCGCGCTGACTGGCCACATGGTGTTTACTTCCGTTCACGCCAACAATACGTTCGACGTGATTGGTCGTTTCATGCACATGGGGGTTGACCCCTATAACTTCGTATCGTCGTTGACGGGTGTGGTCGCCCAGCGACTCTTGAGACAGAACTGCCCGCATTGCAGTGAGCCAGTGGCAATTGATGCGTCGTTGCTGGAGGAGTCCGGCATTCGCGATCCGGAGAATTATCTATTTCACGCGGGGCGCGGCTGCGTCCAGTGCCGAAATACCGGCTTTAAAGGGCGTCGAGCAATTGCGGAAGTACTGCGGCTAACGGATGAAATCCGCGAGATGATCGTCGCGCGGGCATCGATTCGCGCTCTGAAGGAACAGGCACGACGCGAAGGAATGCGCTTCCTGCGCGACGTTGCGCTGGACCTGGTGAAGGAAGGCCATACCACACTGCAGGAGGTGAATCGTGTCACTTTTGTGGCCTGAGCGCCTTACTATCGGCCTGTTTCCAGGCCAATCCTGGATAGTGCGCGATGCTGTCGTCACTCAGCATGGGGCGGAGGATTTGCTGGTTGCGCTCGAAGGCATGCTGAGCGCCCAAGCGAAGCCGCTACGCAGGGGCACTCGTGTACAACTAATGATCTCGGACAGCGTTGCATTTGTCATGCCATTGGCTTGGCAGGAGTTGCTGACTTCTCCGGACGAATTGCGCACCTACGCGCGTGCGGCCTTTGAGCAGCGAGGGGCACCAGTTGATGAGGGGTGGATCGTGCAGACAGGTTTCCGTCACTTCCGTTCACTGGGAATTGCTTATGCGGTACGCAGGCAGTGGATAGAGCAGGTACTTGAACTCCTGGCGGCGAAAGGCCTTAAGCTGTCATCGGTCCTGCCCGTGTCGGCTGCAGCGTACTGGCGCTTGGCGGGGGCGGCGCAAGCCAAGCAGATTGTGCTGCTGCGCGAGCCTGCCCGCTTGACGGCAATTGCTGGGCAGGGCGCGCGATTCCTCGATCTTGACGTGCAGCCTGTTGCCGGCTCGTTCGAGCAGGCTGCCACACGGCTCTTGAAGCGGGTGGCGGTTGCGCAGGGAGACGTTCAACAGGTCTCTATCTGGCACGCCGAGCCGGAAAGTTCCGTGTCGCTGGATTCCATCATCTCGGCATGTCTACCGGATGCTGCGACCGCGCGGCTGCCTTTGTGTGCATGGAGGTGAACATGGAACGAATGATGAACTACCTGAAGCCAGAGCCGCGCCACACCTCTAGATTGGTGCTGATTTGCGTCGCCCTGACCGTCGTATCGATCTGGCTGGGACTGATCGCGAGATCAGAGCATGGAAAGGCCGCCACATGGAACGCTCAGGAAAAAGCGCTGCGCACCGCAAACAGGCCGAAACCTGCGCCGCCCTTATCTAAAACACAGGTGGAAGATTTAAAGCGCTGGAACGCATTGAAGGCTGAGCGCGGTTTTAACTGGGAACCGATCTTTGTAGCAGTTGAGCGAGCCGGTAACGCCGACATAGAGCTGCTGGCATTTCAGCCCGACAAACCCGCGCGCCAGCTGGTGCTGCGAGGGGAGGCGAAAGATGGTTTGGCTGTTGTTGAATTCATCGAGCGCCTAGGGAGGCAGAGAATCCTGATGAACGTTCATCTTACGCGCCAGAAGAACATGCAGCGCGTCCGGATGTCGACGATTTCCTTTGAGATCAAGGCGACATTGACGCAATGAACGCAATGATTTTGGCCATTAATATTCTTGAGATGGCACTGTAATTTTGTATGCCCAAAACGGTTGGGGCAGCGCGGCAAATAATTCTTGCTCATCCGGCGCAGGTGTACTTGCCTTCCAAGCCACCACTGCAGGTGGGAAGGCAATGGCAAGCACCGCCTTGCGGCGCACCTCGCTCAAAAAGCCGTTATCGTCTACACGAACGATAATCATTCGGATACCCCAAAAGGAATTGTCCAATGGTCATGTGACCGCACTCAGTTTGCTCGCCGTGGCACAAGTTTAACGCTGGGTAGTCCGCAGTTGACTTACGGCGCATACCTACGAATGGTGTTTAGAGTGCAACTACTTGGCGAGCGGTCTTGGTGACAGCTGGGTGAGCCGGCACGCTTGCGGTTTTAAGGCTACTTTGGTCCGGCAAGGACGATGATTTTCGTTCACGGCCATTGCTAAGAATTAACATCTCTTGTTACAATTAACATTTTCCCATGCGCCACGCCTTGTGGTGCCAACTAGTCCAGCGATATTACGAAGAGATACAAGATGGGCAAGACGTTGCTGTCGTTAGTGCTCGCCGTGTTTGCGAGCTTATTTGGTGCATCCGCGCTTGCAGAGCCAACCGGGGCTCCCGTGAAGATTCTGAGCCTTCGCCCGTACAACACGCCCGCCGGGGGAAATATCTATGTCGAAGTAAGTCAATCTAACCAGCCGTGCGAAACGCAGGGCTACGTGATCGACCTCTCATGGATTGGCGCCAAAGAGGCGTACGCTGCTGCGTTAACCGCGTTGGTAACGGATAAATCTGTCCGCATTGAGGCGGTAAATAGTGGCTGCACCGGATGGGGCACCAAGATCCAGTCCATTATCCTGATCAAATAGCACCGTCTGCACATTTGCCTGGTCCGGCACGCCCAGAATTCGGGCTTCATTCAAACCTCGTTATACCGATTCGCCGATGTTTAAATCTAAAATTTTGTTGCTAGTTGCTGTAGCACTCAGTCTTGCGTCTGCTGGCGCATTTGCGGAGCCAACAGGCGCCGCTGTAAAAATTCGAAGCGTGCGCCCCTACATCTACGATGCTGGTCCGGTCGCTTATATCTATGTAAGCCAATCGTCTGCCCCTTGCGAAACAGACACCTACAAACTCGAACTATCGTCACCTGGTGCAAAACAAGTATACGCCGCCGCTCTTGGCGCTCTTTTGGCTGGCAAATACGTGAGAATTGAAGTCGACGGTTGCACCGGTTGGGCATCAAAAGTCCGCTCGATTTTTATCGATGAGTAAGGCGACGTCTGAAATTCACTGAAATTAAATAGAAACATTCAGCGGCGAGCTCTGCGTCGCTTCTCTTCGCTTCAAATCCTCCTTAGAAACAATGTTGAAGAAGACTTTTATTGCGTTCATGTGCGCAACGTTGATGCTGCCCGCGATCGCGGCAGACACTACGGCTCCGAACCCTGATCCAAACGCCGTGAAAGCGGCGATGAATGCGATCTTCAGCTTATTGCTGGACGATGACTCAGGAACTTCAACTACGCCACCAAGCGGTGGAACGGGTGGAAGCGGCAGTGGCGGAACGAGTACGCCGGGTCAGGTTACGCTGGCCAATTTTACGACACCGCACTTGAATGACCCGGATGCCGGCACTTTGCCGGGAGAGCTTGGTGTTTCTAACTCTGGCACTGCGACCTATAGCATTCCTCTAGTTGTGCCACCTGGCACTGCGAGTCTACAACCAAGTCTGTCGTTGAACTATAACGGTTCGACTCAGAACGGCCTGCTGGGTGTTGGTTGGACGTTGGGCGGATTGTCAAGTATTCACCGCTGTGGGAAGACCATCGCCCAGGATGGCGTTAACGAGCGCATTGGCTTTACCACTGCGGACCGGCTGTGCCTGGATGGTCAGCGCTTGATCCTGGCGAACAGGGCGCTCACAGATGAGAATTATTGGGCAGAAGGTGCCGAATACCGAACCGAATTAGAGTCGTTCAGCCGAATTACTGCACTTGGCGGCATCGCCGCACGTACCTTTAAGCTCGAATCCAAAGATGGCAGGATTATGACTTATGGCGGCGGCACAGCTACAGTCGCGGTCGTTGTTCAGCCCGTTCAAAGCGGGGCAGATGGCAAACAGCCTGACGCCGCGAGTAAGTTGGGTGCTCAATCGTGGGCGATAGGGCGGGTCCAAGACCGCGTCGGCAATTACATTCGATTCGAATACACCCAGGATATGACACGTGGTGAGCATCGTCCATCCGTGATTCGGTATGGCGGCATGGGGGCATCGGGCGTAAACGCCCCTCACGCAGCCGTACATTTTAGCTACGACAACTCGCGCATAGATAAATGGAAGCGCTATCTGGACGAGACTCGAATCGACCTGGTCAGCCGGCTGAATGGAATAATCACCTACGTCGGCGACAACCTTGATGGTGCAGTATCCAACAACTTGGTTCCATCGGGTTGGCGCGAAGTTCGCCGCTATAACCTCGCTTACGAAGCCAGCCAGAGCAGCGGTCGCAGTCTGCTGAAATCGGTCGAGGCATGCGCGCGTGGAAAGTGTCTGCCGAAGACTGAATTTGCATGGGGCCAGCCGGATCCTTCAAAAGCTGCAGGGTTCACCTACATAGGTAACTGGGCTGGCGCGCCGGTGCTGACAACCTTTAATCCAACTGCGGATAAATGGTCGACCCACCATGCCGATTATTTCGCGTTCAGCGACTTCGAAAGCGACGGCTTTACTGATGTTCTTGAGAAGCGCAAAGCATCACCGCAGGATACCGACGACGTGTCCAATTATGGTAACCCAATTCCTCCCGGGACTCTGTATAGCTCGTACGCTTATTATCATAATACCGGTCAGGCGAACTCTGGCTTTGTCAAATACAGTTATGGCCTCAACACCGGCGAGCGCTTTGTTGTGCTCGAAGTGGGCGATTTCGATGGTGATGGCGCTTTGGATCTTCTGGCACGAACTTCCAGCGAGACGAAGATTTGTTTGTCGCCTTTAGCAAATCCTGCTGCGCTACGGGCAGGGTCTTTTATTACGTTCAATTGCAATAGTGGATTGGCGGCGAAGGGAGAGAATACTTCTAACGGATCGCCGTACGTGGTTGATGTCGCAGGTGATGGTCGTTCGGCACACTACACGCAGATGGATAACTCAGGAAAAGCCTATCTGTGCTCGGGCAATTCCTGCATTCAAGATGCTGATCCGCCGTACCGTGTTCTGAGCAACTGGCAAGCGGACCGAAATTTGTGGGGTTACGCGACGCGCAATTACATGGACTTTGCTCAGATGGTTGACTATTCCGGTGTGGGCAAACCATATGACACGCGTTGGAGTAGTCCGTATTTCGTCCAGCCATATGATCCTGAGTTCGGAGCCATGGACCCTTATTGGGTAAACTCGCAACCTTGGATTGGCATTGACGGGTTCCGTAAGCCTGGTGAACGCATGACAACGGTAGCGGATTACAAATACCCGGAGATCCCGTGCACGATCACTATCACCGCCTGTACTTGGTATACGTTTGAGGGGCCGTTCCAAAGCGCCGGCTCGGCCGCTGATTTCAACGGTTCCGGTTACAACGGTCTAATCTTCGGCTATCTCGAGCACAGCCAAGCCCCAGGTCCACGTTTCAGAAAACTGGAAACTACAGTATGTCTTTCGACAGGACGCGCCCTCGACTGTGACGTGCGTAGAAAATTCAGCGGCGCGCGCTCTGATGCGGCTGGAGATACAGGCTACTCGCGGATCCAGGCAGTAGGCAACTTTATAGGAGACGGAGCGCCGTCGATCTTGGTCGAAAAGTATTCGTATGCGACATCGGTGCCTGCACTGACCGGGCAGCTTCAAATGTGCCGGATTATCGGAGACGCGACCTCGGCCGATAAATCCGATGCAGCTATGACCTGCTTGGACTGGGCGGGGCCAGCATTAAGAAGTCTGAGTTACGGATTGAGCGCTGGCGACGAGTTCTACTTTATGGACTTGCTTGGGACTGGGCGCACGCAACTGGTGAAGTATCGCTCAGGGAAATTTGTTAATGGTACTTGGGCGGAGGATGGCCGTTGGGAGGTCTACGCGCCAGTTGACGTTGCCGTATCGGGGCAAGCACTGGACCGTATACATCGCGTTACAAATGGCTTCGGGGCAGTGTCGACCGTGGAATATACGGAACAGGGGGCGGCGAGCCAATCAAACCGTGTCTATGGCTATCCACTGCAGCGTACTCCAACGGTTGGAAAAATCGTCAATCGTCTTGTTCATAGCAACGGAGCGGGGATTTCGCGTACTGCAACCTATGCTTATCAAGATGCCGCAACAAACATGCATGGCCGTGGCTCCGCTGGCTTTGGAAAAATTATATCCACGGACGTAGAAAACGACATCGTAACTACGAGGGAATATAGTCAAGTTTGGCCTTTCGTCGGCCAGTTGACCTCTGAACGTGTGGAGAATAAAGGCTGCGCTCTGAGCAATAAAACTAACTCGATTCGTGCTCAGTCAATCGTTCAAGCTAACGGTGTGTCAACCCTGTTCCCTTATTTGCTGCAGGAAGTGACCCAGCTTCGTGATTGGAACTGCGCTGACCTTGGCACGCGCACGACGACTAATACCTTTGAGGACGCACCAAGTGCGATCTATGGCAATTTGAAGCGCCAAGAGACAGTGAGGGAAGGGGCCGGCAATAGGTTCGTTACCCTGGTTGACACTGTTTTCCAAGACAACGCAACTAACTGGATGATTGGTCTACCAGTATCGGTGACCAAAACACAATACGACACCCAGTCGAGTTTGACCCGAAAGGTGGCCTTTGCCTATGACGCCAACGGACAGGTCAGCAAGGAGATCGTCGAACCCGATGCTACAGGCGAGGAACGTGACCTTTATCGCGTGGAAACGGACTACATCCGTGCTGGAAACACGTTCGGCCTGGTTAAGGAGAAGAGGCAAACCTGGAAGGACAAAGATTCGGGCCAGATGCTGACGCGTACAGTCAGCGATACGACCTACGATAGCCGTGGGCGATTCCCTTCGACTGTAAAGAACGCGCTGGGTCACCAGGAAAGCTATAGCTACGACGAAGGTACCGGGGTAAAGATCGGCCTGAATGGTCCGAATGGCGTCGCCACTACGTGGGGCGTTGATGGATTCGGCCGTGTTGAATCGGCAATTCAAGAAGTCGATGGCGTGCGGATGCAGACTTTGAATTACTTCAAACGCTGTATCGGCGACTGCCCTGGTGGGGCGAGAGTCGTACAAGTTACAGAAGTCTACAGCGGAACCTCCAGGACCGAAGTACCCGTGTTGGTATATTCGGATTCGCAAGGCCGCGTATTGACGACTGAGACGTGGGGATTTGACGCTACTCGTATTCGAGCCGATAAAGAATATGACAGCCAAGGTCGTCTGCGAGAAAGCTTCAAACCGGCATACCTGGGCCAGCCGCGCTATTCGGACGTGCTGTTTGCATACGATGGGCTTGGCCGTGTCACCTCGGTCATTTCCGGAGGCGAATCGGAAACTAAAACTGAGTACAGCGGGTACAGGACCGTAGAAACCAATGCCAAGGGTTACCAGCGGATCATTGAAAAGGATGCGGTGGGGCAGGTGCGATTCGTCATCGATGCAAATGGTAAGGCAACAACCTACAGCTACGACCCGTTCGGCAACTTGACCAGAACTACCGATCCAAATGGAAACGTGACGACAGTTTCCTACGACCGTATGGGTCGTAAGACAGACTTGCGTGATCCGGACCTGGGTTGGACCCATTTTGACAATGATCCGCTCGGTCGCGTGTGGAAGCAGGTCTCCCCGAACCAACGTGCGGCAGGTCAGTTCACTCGCAGTGAATACGATCCTTTGGGGCGCATGACTGCAAGGTATGAACCGGATTTGGAAAGCCATTGGATCTACGACACTGCGGCGAACGGGACAGGTCTGTTGGCTGAGGCCTACACTGGTACGCCGCTGAAAAAAGATTACAGCCGCGTGCACGAGTACTACAGTCTCGGCCGTCCAAAGCAAGTAACGCAGAAATTAACCGACGGCGTTTATAAGCAAACGAATGAATATGATGCTTGGAACCGTCTAAGTGCACAGGTATATCGACGCAATGATGAGGCCGCAAAACGCTTCGATCTGCGCTTCAACGCTATGGGCTACCTTGAGCGAATCGAACGAGGCAATCTCGTATTGTGGAAGGCAACCAAACAAGATGCTTCGAATCGCGTGACAGCCGCATTGCTTGGGAATGGCTTGTTGCAGACCAAAGTCTATAACGCCGGCAATGACACGCTGACCTCGATTCAAGCTAGTTCCGCAGGAGTACGCCGGGTCGAAGTCGGGTACGAGTACGACAAGCTGCGCAACGTGACTAAGCGCACCCAGTATTGGGAAACCGCTGGCTTTAGCGAGGATTTTGGTTACGACCGCCTGAATCGCGTGTCGAGCAGCAAAGTGCTCTCAGTGGAACAGGTATATGGCTATAACGATGACGGCGGCATTTCGAGTAGGACGGGTGTCGGTTCATATACATATCCAACTCCAGGATCCGGTGTGGTGCGTCCTCACGCAGTGAGGAACATCACTGGCATTGGCGATTTCAATTACGACGACAACGGTAACCTGGTGAATGGGGCTGGGCGGACTGCTGTGTGGACAAGCTTCGATATGCCAAAGAGCATTAGCAATGCTAGTGGCACGAGCGAGTTTGTTTACGGACCAGAACATCAGCGGGTGAGGCAGGATCGCGGTGATGGAACGCAGATTGTCTATGCGGGGCCACAGGAAGTCGTGACTCTGGGCAGCACAGTTTCGGTGAAGACGTATTGGCCGAATGGTATTGGTTTGGAGATTGATCGATCCGGCGGGCCAACAGAATTGCGCTGGTCTCACGTGGATCATTTGGGCAGTGTCGTCGCGCTTACTGACGAAGTTGGCAACGTGAAAGAACGTATGTCTTACGATGTCTGGGGCAAGTGGCGTCGCTTGAACGCGAGCGGACTCCCAATCGCATTGGATGGAATTCCGGACAATAGCGGTTACACCGGCCATGAAATGCTGGAGCAGTTGGATCTCGTTCACATGAACGGACGCATTTATGATCCGGTCGTGGGGCGGTTCCTTTCGGCGGACCCGTTTGTTGAAGATCCTTTGAATGGGCAGTCCTTTAACCGTTATAGCTATGTGATGAATAATCCGACCAATCGGATCGATCCGACGGGTTTCACTGGCTGCGGAGACCAGGCTAACGGCAATTCGTGTGATCCAATGCCAACGGTACACGTTCCGGCCCCGGGGAGTGAAACGACGATTTATGGACAGCCAATGGGGGCTTTCACTGACCATCTCTCGATGGGAACTGGTGAAGGAGGCATGAACGTATTCCACCATGTTGGCACTTTCGGCCCGGCAGCAAAGCGGCAGGCAAATGCAAAGCTGGGAGGTGTGAGTCTTAATGGTGTTTCAGCAGGCGGAGGCACGGAAAGCAAAGAATCGTCTTCTTATGATCGTTTCAGCAAATGGGCGCATATCGGTCTTAGCGGCGCGGGAGCAATTCCGCTCTTCGGTGTCGGAGCCGACCTAATTGACTTGGGGCTGACCGCGATTGAGTATCCGTTTGGAAAATCAGATGGTTGGGATCTTGGACTCGGTGCGGTAAGTATCCTTGCAACGTTGACGCCAGGACCGGGTGACGGAGCTGCCGCCGCCGCAAAAATGGCGCGCCGTGCTGCTAAGGTTTGCAACTGCTGCTTCGCAGCTGGTACGCCTATTATGACTGTAGATGGCGAAGTCCCTATCGAGACTGTTAAAGTTGGGCAGTTAGTATTTGCACGAAATGCAGAGAACGGTGAAACTGAGCTGAAGCCTGTGACCGAGCTGATAGTTACCGAGCAAAAACTGTTGTATGAACTGGTAACCCTTTCGAAATCTGGTGTGGAAGAACGTCTTGAGGTAACTGACAATCACCCCTTCTGGGTGGGGGGGAAGGGCTGGGTAGACGCAGCAAAGCTTGAGGCTGGCATGGAGTTGGTTGATCTAAAAGGGGAACCGCTCACTGTGCAATCGCTTCGAAGCCTAGATCGCCTCGACAAAACCTATAACTTCACGGTTGCCGATTTCCATACTTACTTTGCGGGCAAGCAACGGGCCTTCGTACATAATTGCACGTGTACGAAAGCGGTCGCATACTCTGTCGCCTTCGAGGCTCAAATTGCAATGAAAGGAGCTGGCACTCGCGGATCTCATTTCACCGATGCTAACAAGACCTTGAAAGCGGAGATGGCGAAGGATGCAAAGTTTGCCGAAATGATGGAAAAATTAGGGGTCGCGCTTCCATCACGCCTGGATCAAAGTCCGGCCGGATGGTCTTGGCATCATGTTCCCGATCAACCGGGGTTGATGCAGCTTGTGCCAAGGCCGCAGCATCAGGGGAGCTCTTGGCAGTGGTTACTTCACCCCGGACAACAAGGTGGATTCAAGCTTTGGGGTGACCTATATTAGGAGAATGAAATGAACTTGGGAGAAATCCTGGAGAATTTTGAAGAGCTCGGTGATGACGAGGTCATCTTTGCCGAAAAGCCTTGGAATCATTCAGCCCGAGCTGAGATTGGTCATTTGGATTCGGAATGTAGGGTTCCCGAATCAATTCGGTCGATCGGATTGAGTTACTTTCTAGAGGTCATTACAGCCAAGGAGGCTCTGGAAGTCTTTGGCGATAAACCGCCAACAGTAGAAGAGCGGTCTGCGCTGCTTTTGTTTTATGCAGAGAATGACGCGTTTCCTGACTGGGTATTTGAACGCTAGGGCCTGCTACTGATCTGCTTTGGTAAAGTTAGACGCTTTTGAACGCGAGTTTTTTGGTCAATAATTCCTTAGCGATGGAGGATGAGCATGAAGCGAAAACATTCTCCTGCGGAACAAATAGCCGTTCTGGGCAAGCCGACTTGGGTATGTCGGTCGGCGATATCGTCCGGAACTCGGCATTTCTGAACAGACCTTCTATCGAGGGTAGAAGCAATATGCGGTTAGACTGCTTGAACGTCCATTGGTTCAGTTCCCTGGCCGAGGTTCAAGCGGTCGTGGAGACCTGGCGCGTGGACTACAATGAGATCCGGCCTCACATGACTCTCAAGGCCGAAACTTCAAAAGACTTCGCTCGGAGACCGGTCGCTGAAGAGTTGGGAAAAGGCCGTTAGCCGACCAAATTCGCGGCCGCAAAAAGTCCATGAAATCCAAGCGGAACAGTGCCGCGTGTGCTTTGATGTCTAGCCAATTATCGACGGTAAGTTCGATTGGTTCGATGGGGACATCAGCCGAGTGTGGGTAAGCGTCCAACCAGCGTTGATTGCCGGCGGCATGGCAGCGCCGGGCCTTTTGGCGTGGGTGGCGATCAGCAAATTCGCCGATCACTTGCCGCGTAAGCGTCTTGCCAGCACCGTCTGGACGCATTAACCACGCCCGGCCATGATCCAATTTTGGCACAGCATTTGTGCCCACAAATTTGATCATGGACACAAATTTTCAACCAGTCGCTCAGCGCGGGCCACGCGGCAAATATCGCCAGCATTCCTTGGAGTTCAAGCGCGCGCTCGTCGAAATGACCTTGCAACCCGGCGTCTCGGTGGCGCGACTGGCGCGTGAGCATGGCGTCAATGCGAACCAGGTGTTCACTTGGCGGAAGCTGTACGAAGCAGGACAGCTTGTAGCAGCTGCGCCTGCGCAGTCCAGCGATTTGCTGCCGGTGGTCGTAGCGACGCAGGAACAGGTGCCGGAATCAGAAGCGGCGACTGGAACAATCACTCTTGAAATTGGACGTGTGCGGTTGCGCATCGAAGGCCAAGCCAACGCCGCCACGCTTGCTCAAGTATTGGAGCGTGTGCTGCGATGATCGGCCTGCCAGCGGGTACGAAGGTCTGGCTCGCAGCCGGCGTCACCGACATGCGCAGCGGTTTCAACGGCTTGGCGGCGAAAGTGCAGACGGCCCTGGAAGAAGACCCGTTCAGTGGCCACGTGTTTGTATTCCGTGGCCGGCGTGGCGACTTGATCAAGCTGCTTTGGTGGACCGGCGACGGCTTATGCTTACTGGCGAAGCGCCTGGAGCGCGGTCGCTTCATCTGGCCGCAAGCCAGCAGCGGCAGTGTCGCGCTGACTCAAGCCCAGTTGTCGATGCTGTTGGAAGGGATTGACTGGCGCCGGCCGGAACGTACCTGGCGGCCGCAATCGGCCTTGTAAACATGACACGATCTGCGTAAACTAGGTCGCATGCTCAACGCCGCCGAACTGCCCAACGATATCGAAGCGCTCAAAGCCATGCTGCTCGCACGCGACGCTGCGTTGCTGGCGAGCGAAGCGAAGGTGGCTCACCTGAGCGCGGAACTATCTACGCGCACCGCCGAGATTGAGCATTTGAAGTTTGTACTGGCGAAACTGAAACGCATGCAGTTCGGTCGCCGTTCGGAAAAGCTGGACGCGCAGATCGAGCAACTGGAACTGCAACTGGAAGACCTGGAAGCCGAGGCCGCCGTGGCGGAAGCACAGGCACCGGTGGAAGTGGCGCCGCGCAAGAAGGCTGAGCGTAAGCCATTACCAGCCCACTTGCCACGCGAGGAACGTGTGCAAATGCCCGCCAGCGAGGCGTGCCCAGACTGCGGCGGCAAGTTGAAGCAGTTGGGCGAAAGCGTGTCGGAGCAGCTGGAATATGTTCCTGCCAGTTTCCGCGTGATCCGTCATGTGCGCCCCAAGCTGGCATGCACCTGCTGCGACACCATTGTGCAGGCGCCGGCTGCCAGTCGTCCGATTGAGCGCGGCTTAGCCGGCCCTGGCTTGCTGGCACATGTATTGGTCGCCAAGTTTGCGGACCACATTCCGCTGTATCGCCAAAGCACTATCTACGCACGTGAAGGCCTTGATCTGGAGCGCGCCTTGTTGGCAAGCTGGGTCGGCGCCGCTGGAGCCCTGCTGCGGCCGCTGGTCGATGCGCTGCGCAGCCACGTGTTTGCCGCCACCAAGCTGCACGCCGACGACACGCCGCTGCCGGTGCTGGCGCCCGGCAACGGCAAGACTCGCACGGCGCGTCTTTGGACCTATGTGCGCGATGATCGCGCAAGCGGTGACAGTACGCCTCCGGCCGTGTGGTTTGCTTACACGCCGGACCGCAAAGGCGAGCATCCGCAGACGCACCTGGCCAACTTCTGCGGCATCCTGCAGGCGGACGCCTACGCAGGGTTTAATGCCGTGTACGAGAACGGCCAGGTACTCGAAGCAGCATGCTGGGCTCATGCCCGCCGCAAGTTCTACGATCTGCACGCAGCGCGGCCATCGCCCTTAACCACCGAAGCGCTTCGCCGGATCGGCGAACTGTATGCCATCGAAGAAAGCATACGGGGCAAACCACCTGACGAGCGGTGCAGCGCTCGTCAGCAGCATGCCAGGCCACTGCTCGACGATCTTGAGCGCTGGCTGCACGCTACGCTCGCAACACTATCGCGCAAGTCCGATACGGCGGCCGCCATCCTTTACTCACTCAAACTATGGCCGGCGCTGACGCGCTACTGCGACGATGGCCGTATCGATATCGACAACTCCGCCGCCGAGCGGGCCCTGCGCGGCGTGGCCCTGGGCCGTCGCACCTTCCTGTTTGCAGGTGCAGACAGTGGCGGCGAACGCGCTGCCACCATGTATGGGCTGATCGGAACGGCCAAGCTGAACGGTGTCGACCCCGAAGCCTGGCTGCGCTACGTGCTGGCCCATATCGCCGACCATCCCGTGAATCGGGTTGACGACTTCCTGCCCTGGAACTGCGCCGACCAACTCACCGGCGTTTAACTCCGCTTCCCAGCGGTGTTGGGAACATCATCGGTTAAAGTGGCGCGGTCCTCAAGACGGCAATGCGTTGACGCTTACCTTGCCGCTGAACCGGATGGAATAGATCGCGGCTCGCCAAGGCGTGACGTTGGCGCGCTCTGCGCTGGCTGAATGGCTTGGCAAAGTCGGCGTGGCTCTGCGGCCGCTGTGCGACCGGCTGGCGCAGTTGGTGCGGCATCGCCCGTGCCGTCATGCCGATGAAACGCCAGTGGTGCGCTAACTCGAACCCGGCCAAGGGAACACACGGCAAGCCTGCTTGTGGGCTTATCGCTTCAACTGCCTCGATGAGGGGCCGCCCATCCGCACGTGCGGAGGAAATCTTTCGACCTGCACGCTGCCAATGGGCAGCCCAGTGGCGGCCGATGCGCTGCAGCGGATCGATGCCCTGTACGCCATCGAACGACAGGCTGTCAGCTTGATGCCCGAGGAATGGCTGCAGCTTGGCCGGTTGCAGGCCCTGCCTGCACTGGCAGACCTGCATGCCTGGCTCCTGGCGATGCAACCGGCGGTAGCGCTTGGCAGTGGCACTCACAAAGCCATTGAGCATGTACTCAAGCGCTGGCCGGCACTGGTGTGCTACGTGGACTTGGGCACCTTCCCGATCGACAGTAACGCCGTCGAAAGCGCGATCCGCCCGATCGCCATTGGAAAGAAGAACTGGCTCTTCGCTGGCTCGTAGCGCGCCGGCCGGCGCGCTACGTCTCCCGACGTGCCCAAACAGCCAGTTCGATTCGTTGCTGCCATTCCCGAACTCTACGCAGTCTTAGTGATACTGCCTAGAGTGGTCGGGCTGGCCGCTTACCGTGCTTTGACGTCGAGCCAGTAGACGACGGTAGTTCGATTGGTTCGATGGGAGGCATCAGCCGTGTGTGATCCCAAAGCTTTCCGCCATCGGCCATACCGCGGTTATGAGCTGTCCGGATCAGCCAGTTCGCAGGCTCGCCTGACTGCTGCGCCCTGTGCAGTCCCGGCATCTGGTCCCGCTTTTACGGTAGGCCAGACACAACAGGCGTATAGCTCTAACCCTGCAGAATTCCTGGCGAGCACCGCTTCTGAAAGAAGATCCGTTCTGTAAGACGATGCCATTAGAAATCACGGCCACTGTGGCCCAGTTGCGATGTGTCTGCGCTAATGCTTGTTGCCCAAAATGAATATATTTTGTTACAATTAGCCATTTGTCCACATTCGTTGCTTGAAGAGCTAAAAAGCCCAGCGATCTTACAAAGAGATACAAGATGGAGAGGAAACTGTTGTCGTTAGCGCTCATGGGATTTGCGAGCATGTTTGGTGCATCCGCGCTTGCAGAGCCAACCGGGGATCCCGTGAAGATTGTGAGCCTTCGCCCGTATAACACGCCCGCCGGCGGAAATATCTATGTTGAAGTAAGCCAAGCTAACCAGCCGTGCGAAACGCAGGGCTACGTGATCGACCTCTCATGGATTGGCGCCAAAGAGGCGTACGCAGCTGCGTTAACCGCGTTGGTAACGGATAAATCTGTCCGCATTGAGGCGGTAAATAGTGGCTGCACCGGATGGGGCACCAAGATCCAGTCCATTATTTTGATCAAATAGAACAGTCTGCTCATTGCCTAGCCCAGCACGCCCAGAATTCGGGCTTCATTCAAACCTCGTTATACCGATTCGCCGATGTTTAAATCTAAAAGTTCGTTGCTAGTTGCTGTAGCACTCAGTCTTGCGTCTGCTGGTGCATTTGCGGAGCCAACAGGCGCCGCTGTGAAAATTCGAAGCCTGCGTCCTTACATCTACGATGCTGGTCCGGTCGTATACATCTATGTGAGCCAATTGTCTGCCCCTTGCGAAACAGACACCTACAAGCTCGAACTCTCGTCACCTGGCGGAAAGGAAGTGTACGCCGCTGCTCTTGGCGCTCTTTTGGCTGGCAAATACGTGAGGATTGAAGCCGATGGTTGCACCGGTTGGGGTTCGAGAGTTCGTTCGCTATTTGTCGACGAATGACAGTCGACTTGAACAATACTGAGCCATAACTTGCCACTACGGTTATAACTTATATCGCCCCTAGCGACCGCTTCACAAAACCTAAAACCCAATGTTGAAGAAAACCTTTGTTGCGCTTATTTGTGCGACGTTAATGCTGCCTGTGATCGCGGCGGATACGACAATTCCGAGCTCCGATCCAACTGCCGTGAAAGCGGCGATGAATGCCATTTTTAGCCTATTGCTAGACGATGATTCGGGGACTTCAACAACGCCACCAAGTGGCGGGACAGGAGGCAGCAGTGGGAGTGGGGGAGCCGGCACTCCGGGACAAATCACGCTTGCGAACCTTTCGGTACCGCATCTGAATGATCCAGACGGTGGAACTCTGCCGGGTGAATTAGGAGTCTCTAACGGGGGCGCTGCAACGTACAGCATCCCGCTTGTTGTGCCCCCTGGTTCGGCAGGTCTTCAGCCAAGTCTATCGCTGAACTATGGTGGATCTACTCAGAATGGCCTTCTCGGGGTAGGTTGGTCTATCGGCGGGCTGTCAAGTATCACGCGCTGCGCGAAAACTATCGCTCAAGATGGCGTTAATGATCGGGTCAGCTTCACGACCTCTGATCGTCTTTGCTTGGACGGTCAGCGTCTGGTCCTCGTAAACAAGGCGGTAACTGACGACAACTACTGGTCGGAGGGTGCTGAATACCGGACAGAGATCGAAACTTTCAGTCGGGTGACTGCATTCGGCAGCATTGGCGCTCGCACTTTTAAGGTTGAAACGAAAGACGGGCGAATCATGACGTACGGTGGCAGTACAGCTACCGTCGCAGTTGTCGTGCAGCCTGTGCAAAGCGGCGTGAACGGCAAACAGCCCGATGCAGCAAGTAAGCTGGGGGCGCAGTCTTGGGCGATTGGCCGCATTGAAGACAGAATCGGCAATTACATCAAATTCGAATATAGCCAGAACATGACGCGCGGTGAGCACCGCCCGTCCGTCATTCGTTACGGCGGCATGGGCGCTTCGGGCCCCAACACACCACACGCGGCCGTTCACTTCAGCTACGACGACACACGTACAGATAAGTGGAAGCGCTATCTGGATGAGACTCGCATTGACCTCGTTAGTCGCCTTAGCGGGATTGTTACCTATGTTGGTGACAACCTTGATGGTCCTGTCTCAAATGGGCTGGTGCCGGCTGGATGGAATGAAGTACGCCGGTATAACTTGGAATATATCGCCAGCAAGAGTAGTGGTCGTAGCCTGTTGAAGTCGGTTCAGGGATGCGCGCGTGAGACCTGTCTGCCCAAAACTGAATTCGATTGGGGACAACCTGATCCATCCAAAACACCTGGTTTTGAGTTCATTGGCAATTGGGCCGGGGCGCCGATCCTGACAACAAACCAGAGGCTCAATTATCCTGCCTCACTTAACCATGCCGACTATTTTGCCTTCGCGGACTTTGGCAACGACGGTGCGACGGACGTTCTTGAGAAACGCAAAGCCTCGCCGTTGCCAAGTGGGACGGGATTTGACATGGCAACGGTCGCAAATCCCATCGCCCCCGGTACATTGTTTAAGGAGTACGCGTACTACCACAATAGTGGCTCCCTAAATGGCGGCTTTGTAAAGTATATGTATGGCCTGAGCACGGATGAACCATTTGCTGTGCTTGAAGTTGGCGATTTTGACGGCAATGGCGCGCCCGATATTCTGGTCGCAACGCCAAGCGGGACCAAGATTTGTATTTCTCCGCTCGCTCGGCTTGAGACGCTTTCGGTGGGAGTCTCAAAGTTTGTTTTCAACTGCGATGGCAGTTTGGCCGCCAAAGGCGAAAACGTAATCGGCGCAATGCCCTACGTAGTGGACGTTATCGGCGATGGTCGCCCCTCACACTACACGCCAATCAATGCAAATGGCAAAGCTTACCTTTGCACTGGCAGTTCTTGTGTGGAAGACTCGGCCCCCCCTAAACGGGTACTTAATAGTACATTTAGTGATCCAAACTCGGCGAGCTTCACTCAGCGAGACTATGTTGCCTTCACGCAGATGGTCGATTACGCAGGCGTGGGTAAGCCTTATGATACCCGGTGGACCGCGCCAATGTATGTTGAGCGCGATCAGAATGGGAATCCTATCCAACAGCCGTATTGGGCTAATCTTGCTCCGCGCGTTGCAATTACCGGGTTCCGCAAGCCAGGGGAGAGTCTCGCCCAGGTCGCCGACTACGTATATCCTGAGATCTCCTGCACAGTGCAAGGAGCATGGTGCCCGTCGTATTACCAGTTTGATTGGCCATATCAGGGGGGCGGTCTGTCCGCTGACTTTAACGGTTCGGGGTACAACAGCCTCATATTTGGATATATCGAGACCAAGGACTGGATAAAGTACAACCGAATTGAAACTACGGTTTGTTTGTCCACTGGCCGCTCACTGGATTGCGACGTGCGCAGAAAATTCAGCGGCGCACGCACCGAGACTCCGGGCGATACGGGCTATTCCGTGATTCACTCCGTTGGCAACTTTGTCGGCGATGGCATGCCAGGAATACTGGTCGAAAAACAGTCAATGGTGGACGGGATCGCGACGCGATCGGGGCAGCTTCAAATGTGCCGGCTTACCGGCGATGTGACCGCAGCCGATAAGTCTGACACGTCCATGGTTTGCACGGATTGGGCGGGTCCTGGCCTTCCTTTAGGCAAGTACATCGATCCCGAAGTGACGGCTGAAGATAAGTTCTATTTCATGGATCTGCTGGGAACAGGACGTCCGCAGTTGGTGAAGTATCGTTCAGGCAAACATGTTAACAATGTCTGGGTGGAAGATGGGCGATGGGAAGTGTATGCGCCTGTCGATGTTGCGCCCGCAGGTCAGGCGCTTGACCGAATTCATCGCGTCACGAACGGTCTAGGGGCCGTAGACTCTGTGGTGTATGAAGAGCAGGGTTACGATAACCGGTCGACGAGCAACAGATCCTATCCGCAACCACAGTCGCCTTTCAGTGGAAAGCTTGTCAAGCGCTCGACGCATGGCAATGGAGCGTCCGTTTCGCGAAGCTACACTTATCAGTACGTTGCCCCAGCTATCAACCTTCAAGGTCGTGGGGCTCTGGGTTTTGGCAGGGTGTACACAACGGACGTCGAAAATGGCATCCAAACCGACAGCCTTTACTCGCAAATTTGGCCGCATATTGGGCAGCTTGAAACGAAATGGGTATCCAGTCGCGTTACCAATGCATTGGCGGAAGAAAAGAATACGTTAAAGACGCAGACAATCACGTATGCAAACGGCGCTCGCACCGTGTTTCCGTATGTAGGCGAAAGCTCCATAACGCGAAGAGATTGGTACGGCCAAGAGCTTGGGACAGTCACGACAACGAACACCTATGAGGAAACATCGGCAGCTAGCTATGGCAATCTTAAACTCCAAAAAATTGTGAGTAGTGGAGGTGGCAACGAGTTCGTTACGACGATCGCTACCACGTACCAAGACAATGCAACGAAGTGGCTGATCGGATTGCCAGATTCGGTTACTCGGACACAATCAAGTACAGTCGCGGGTGTGAAAACTAGCGAGGCGCGTAAAGTTGCTTATGCCTTTGATCCTAACGGCCTGCTTAGCAAAGTGACCACCGAACCCGATGCTACGGGGGATGACGGCGACCGCTACCGTGTTGTGACGGATTACATCCGGACGGGCAATACGTTCGGTCTGGTGAAGCAGACCAAACAGACTTGGAAGCATTCGAACCAGACGCTAACGCGTGTGGTTAGCGACATCGATTACGAGAGCAAAGGACGTTTCCCTTTGACCGTCAAGAACCGGCGCGTGTCAAGGTAGTTGTCGCCCGATTCAAGCAGCAATTTGCTGAGTATGGCTCTCCTTTGCACTGGTGGAAACGACGTGATCGCGCTCTGGGTTCAAGGTAACGGCGCCACAAGGTGCCCAGTTGCGCGTATTGCCCGACCAGCGGGCCGGATGGCGCGCCTGGGCAGCCAGATAGAGCTGATGCCGCGCTGCCAGAATAGCCTTGTCTTGCCCAGCATGGCGCTGTGCGGGGCTGACATAGCGAATGCCGCTGTGTCGATGTTCGACGTTGTACCACTGCACAAAGCGGGCGGCCCAGTCGCGCGTGGCGGCCAGATCGGCGAAGCCACCCGATGGGAATTCCGGGCGATACTTTGCGGTGCGGAACAGTGCCTCGGCGAACGCGTTGTCGTCGCTCACACGCGGGCGCGAGTAAGAAGGCTTGATGCCCAGCCAATGCAGCATGGCCAACACCGTGGTCGCCTTCAGTGTGGCACCGTTATCGCCATGCAGCACTGGCTTGTTGCGGTTCATAGCGACGCCTTCGGCCAATGCGGTGCGGCGCACCAAGTGACTGGCATGGTCGGCATCATCCTCGGCATGCACCTCCCAGCCAATGATCTTGCGGCTGTAGAGATCCAGGATCAAGTAGAGGTAAAACCAGCGGCCCGCCACCCGAGCCGGCAAATAGGTCATATCCCAGCACCAGACCTGGCCGGGCGCAGTGGCGATATGTGTGGTCGGCGGCCGCTGCCGACGCGGCGCTTTGGCCCGACCGCGATGGCGAATCTGACCATGGGCGCGCAGGATACGACTGAATGTCGATTCGCTGGCCAAGTAGACGCCCTCGTCGGCCAGCATGGGGACGATGCGAGCCGGCGGCATGTCAGCAAAACGCGGTTCGTTCGCGGCGGCCAAAACGGCAGCGCGTTCGTTCTCCGTCAGCGCATGCGAAGGCAGAGGGCGTATTGCCGTCGGCCGGCGGTCGCCGTTTTCCAAGCCGCCGTGCGCTTGCCAGCGTTGCAGGGTGCGCGCATTCAAGCCGACTGTGGCACATGCCTCACTCAGGCGTGCACCGGCCTGGCAAGCGTCGGCGATATCTCGGGCCATGACTTGGCGATCTTCGAGTCCGATCATTCGTCCTCGGCCTTGTACTTGCTGAAGATCGCCTCGGCTTTTTTTGATAGCACGAGCAAAGCTGCAGTCTCCGCTAACGCCTTGTCCTTGCGGCGGATCTCGCGTTCCAGTTCCTTGATGCGGCGCCTGTCTTGCTTGGCCTCTGCCGCAGTCACGCGCTTCTCTCCAGGTTCGGCTAAAGCATTGATTGCATGCTCGCGCCACACTGCCAGCTCGTGCGGATAGACGCCATTACTGCGGCACCAAGCGCCTTTGTTTGCCTCGTCCATCATGGACGTCGCCAGCACCGCTTCAAACCGCGCGGCGGGCGTCCATTCGCGGCGTTGCGTCGGATTGGCCAGCGCTTCACTGCGCCAGCGTTCCAATGTCGATTCGCTCACGCCAATCGACAAGGCGACATCCTTGATCGACGCGCTCTCTGGCGGCAACAAACGCGCTACCGCCTTATCCTTAAATTCCTGTCCGTACCGTGCCACTTCACACTCCTGTTATCGCCCCCATTTTCTCAGATCTATCGGAGCGACAACTATTTTGACACTGGGGGGAACGCGCTCGGCCAGCAGAAGACCATTGGATTTGATGGCGGAACTGGCGCCATCATCAGCCTGAAAGGCCCAAACGGTCTATCGATTAGCGCTGTGCCGGATGGGTTTGGTCGTATTAAAACGACAATCAACGACCAGAACGGCTCTCGTGTTCAGAGCTACTTTAAACGTTGCTTGGGCGACTGCCCTGGCGGCGCAAAAGTTGTTCAGATAACGGATGCTTTCAACGGTGCCAATAGAACTGATGCGCCTTTATTGGCCTATGCAGATGCTCAAGGTCGTGTACTTACCGCTGAAACTTGGGGCTTTGATGGTACGCGTATCCGCGCCGATAAAGAATATGACTCTCAAGGTCGCCTGGAAAGAACGTATCAACCGACCTACCTCAATCAGCAGCGTTATTTGGATAAACGTTTTGCTTACGATGGATTGGGACGCGTGGAGTTTGTTTACGGCCAGGACGAGGCTGGAGCAGAAACCGTCAACAAGACGCAATACGTTGGCTATAAAACGATTCAGACCAATCCGATGACGTATTCGCGCACCGTCGAGAGGGATGTGGTTGGTCAAATACGGTCGGTTAAGGACGCGAACGGAAAGTCAACCACCTACACCTATAGTCCATTTGGTGACTTGGCCAGCGTGACTGATCCGCTTGGCAACGTAACGACGATCTCGTATGACCGCTTGGGCCGTAAGACGGATTTGAATGACCCCGATCTGGGTTGGATCCACTACGATGTCGATGCACTGGGACGAGTGTGGCAAGAAGTATCGCCAAACCAACGAGGGAAGGGACGTTCCACACGTACTGAGTACGACATGTTGGACCGTGTGACAGGGCGCTATTCATTTGATTTGGAAAGTCATTGGATTTATGACACGGCACCAAACGGCATCGGCCAATTGGCTGAAGCATATGTCGGCGCGAACAAGGATGGTTACAGGCGCACGTATGAATATGACGAATTGGCGCGGCCAAAACAAGTGACGCAATGGCTCACTGACGGCACCTATGTGCAGAAAACAGAATACGACGATTGGAGCCGACCAAAGGCCCAGGTGTATCAGCGCAATGCAGACACGTCCAAGCGATTCGATTTGCTTTACAACGGCTGGGGTTACCTCGAGCGCGTAATGCGTGGGGATCTCGAGCTTTGGAAGGTAAACAAGCAAGATGCTGCGAATCGCCTAAGGGAGGCCAAGCTCGGCAATGGTTTGATCGAAACCAAAGCGTTCAATGACTATACCGGCACGCTGACTTCCATTCAGACGACTGCAGGTGTGGCGCGTCGTATTGAAGTCTCGTACTTATACGACAAGCTGAGTAACGTTAAGACACGTGTTCAGTACTGGGAGAATGCTGGCTTCATCGAAGACTTCACTTACGACAATTTGAACCGAGTTAAGTCCAGTAAAATACTTTCGCAAGAACAGACGTATACCTACAACGACGATGGGAACATTGCAAGTAAAACTGGCGTGGGCACATACAGCTATCCTCTCGCAGGCCAAGGTGTTAAGCGACCGCACGCAGTGTCAAACATCACCGGCTTAGGTGAATTCAATTACGACGATAACGGCAATATGTTGGTTGGGGCTGGTCGAACGATCGAATGGAACGACTTTGACATGCCGACGAAGATTTCGGACGTGGCGGGGCACTGGAGCAAGTTTGCTTATGGCCCGGAGCGCCAACGTACACGACAGGATCGCGGTGAAAGTGGAAATATCATTTATGCAGGACCACAGGAAGTTGTCGTGTCAGTGAGTGGCAACTCGGTAAAAACTTATTGGCCTGGTGGCATCGGCCTGGAGATCGATCGCCCGAACACGGCAACTGAGCTACTTTGGTCACATGTCGACCATCTCGGAAGCACGGTCGCGTTGACCGACGACAAGGGCGCTGTGAAAGAACGTATATCTTATGACGTGTGGGGTAAATGGCGTCGCTTGAATGAATCCGGCGTTCCTATTTCTCTTAATGGAATGCCCGATAACAGCGGATATACCGGCCATGAAATGCTGGAGCAGCTCGATTTGGTGCACATGAATGGGCGGGTGTTCGACCCGAACACTGCACGTTTCCTAAGTGCTGACCCGCATGTGACGGATGCATTCAATGTCCAATCGCTTAACCGATACAGTTATGTGATTAACAATCCGCTTGCCTATACTGACCCAACTGGTTTCGACATATATGGTCAAATGCCAGCGATCAAAGATGGCAATCCATATAGCGGAAGTAACGGCTCGAATTATGCGAATTGTGTGCTTTGCTTGAACATTACTATTACTGGCGGGCAAAACAATCCCAAGCCGAATCAAGGTCCTAATGTAGGCAATATTTCAGCAACTCCAGCTTGCCCGCCGGTTCCATACACTTGCTCAGCATATACGCCTGATCCATCTTCTGCAGGAAAAGAGCCAAAGTCTGGAACGACCGTGAGTTCAGGGGCAAAATACTCGGCAACCAGCAATCCGTCTTATTTAAATCGAGTCGGGATTAGTGGTCGCGGAATAATGGTCGGTTTGTTTGGTGCGACTACGGGGCTTATAGGAGCTCAACCTGATCATAAGATGTTCTATAATTTCGGCACTGAACTCTATGATAACGCCACTCTTGCTGAGGATTTTCAGAACGGACACAACTTCGGTTATGCGCTCGGCTTTTGGACGTTAGTTACAGCGCCCGCTGCAACGCGAAATGTAGAGCCGTACAAGCTTCCATCTGCTGAGGCGGCGGCAGATGCTGCACGCAATGCAGGACGTACGTCAGGTGCTGCTGCTGAGATCCAAATTGGTGATAAAGTTTATACAGATGTTAGTACTGGAGGCGCTAATCGTACGTTGCATCCAAAAGTTCAGGACGCATTGGACAGGACCCCGCCTGAGCATCGAGCACCGTGGCATGGGCATTGCGCAGAACCTGGTTGCTTGAGTCAAGTACTTAAAGCGGGGGAGAACCCAGCACAAGGCAAAGGACGCGCCGTCAACATTGGCCAGTCCGGCAAAGGTCATGGCACCCCTAAAAATACCTGTAAAAGTTGCAGGTGGCTATATAAGGATTTCGGAGTGAAATATGATCGATAGGAACGCTATAGCCAAATTCCTCAACTGCTCCGTATTGGGAAAAGATTACGATAGCAGTCACGCCACCGTCGCGAGGTTAATGTGTAGATGTATGCAGCTAGTTTCGGAATACTTACCGCCAGTTGGAGGGGATGCTCTTCAACAAGCGACGCGATTTTGGTTAGATCAGTCATTGGACGGTACGAGCCTTGAAGACGCCAGGATTTCGTGCTGGCGTTATCTCAACAGCAAACATGGAAATAGCACCAGTATTGATGACAAAGAGGATGCGGCGATGCGAGCCTTACTATGTGTTCTCTACGAGAAACCTCAGTCAGATGAGTTTACCGAAGAGTCACTCTATTGGTTTGTTGATATGTTTGATCGTATAGATGACTATTCGCACGAGTTTGAAAAGTTAATTCAACTTTGATTTGGCAAACAGCAAAGGCAGAGCGCATCGGAGACATCGTTCCAATTTTCACAGAGCTACTTCTCTCGATGCATATCTCTTATTGGCATTCCCCCGTTTAGAGGGATGTAATGACCCAGTGAATTCCTGCTCAGGTGATAATAGAGAGAGGAAATCACATGAGCATGGTTATGGAAGAGGAAGTCAAACGCTGGACCGCCAAGCGCAAAGCTGCGCTGGTCACCGAAATCATTCAGGGAAAAACGACGGTGGCCGAGGCCAGCAGGGCCTTCGATATGCCGCCGTCTGAGATCGACGAATGGGTCGATGAAGCGAAACGGGGCATGGAGAACGCCTTGCGGGCCAAGCCTTTGGACGTGCGCGAGCGTATGAGCGCCAGATCAAAGAGCTGCAGGAAGCATACGGTGAAGCGATGCTTGAACTGCGTGCCCGAAAAAAGTTGGCGTCCCTGCTGGGCGAGGAAGAGAAGTGATCGAAACGATCCGCCAGGGACTAGCAGAAGACGGGTTCAAAGTTTCGATCAATAAACTGTGCCAGTGGTTCGACATGCCGCGCCGGACGGTGTACTACAAGTCCGTCAAGGCAGCACCCAAGGTGCAGCCGCGTTTTGCCGAACCAATCAAGGCCATGATCAACGAGGAGCCATCGTTCGGCTATCGCACCGTTGCGGCCCTGCTGGGCTTCAACAACACCGTGCAGCGCATCTTCCAGCTGCGAGGCTGGCAAGTGAAGAAGCGACCGATTGGATTCGGTTCGCGCGTGCAGGCTTTGCCTTCCGTGGCCACGGCGCCGAATCAGCGCTGGGCGACGGATCTATGCCGCGTTTGGGGCGGCCGCGACGGCTGGCTGGTACTGGCTCTGGTAATCGATTGCCACACGCGCGAGCTGCTTGGCTGGCACCTGTCTCGGTCAGGGAAAGCCAAGACAGCGGAAGCGGCCTTGGAGCAGGCGCTCATTGCCCGTTAACGCACGCCGGGTCGAGTGTCTGCGCCGTTTTTGCTACGCTCGGATAACGGTTTGGTTTTCACCAGCCGCAGCTACACCGCGCTGGTACGCAGCTACCTGCGCCAGGAATTCATCACGCCGCATTGCCCTGAGCAGAACGGCATGGTGGAACGCGTAATTCGCACGTTGAAGGAGCAATGCGTGCATCGCCATCGGTTTGAGACTTTGCAGCATGCCAGCCGGGCTATTGGCGACTGGATCGGGTTCTACAACAATCAGCGCCCACACCAGGCACTGGGCATGAAAACACCCGCAGAGACGTTTAGATTAGCGGCCTAAGTTGAGCAGGAACAGCTAGGTCATTACAGGATTCACGGGATCATTACAGGGCCGCCCATTATCGTGTTCGATTTCGGCGGCAGCTTCGCTGGTCGCAGGACTTGCGTAAGCGTCAAAGCAGCGCCGTCTTGAGCGCCACGCTACTTTAAACGATGATGTTCCCAACACCGCTGGGAAGCGTAGTTAAGCGCCGGAGAGTTTGTCGGCGCAGTTCCAGGGCAAGAAGTCGTCCACCCGGTTCACGGGATGGTCGGCGATATGGGTCAGCACGTAGCGCAGCCAAGCCTCGGGGTCGACACCGTTAAGTTTGGCCGTTCCGATCAGCCCATACATGGCGGCAGCGCGTTCGCCGCCACTGCCTGCACCTGCAAACAGGAAGTTGCGACGGCCCAGGGCCACGCCGCGCAGGGCCCGTTCGGCGGCGGAGTTGTCGATCTCGATACGGCCGTCATCGCAGTAGCGCGTTAGCGCCGGCCACAATTTGAGCGAGTAAAGGATGGCGGCTGCCGTATCGGATTTGCGCGACAGCGTGGCGAGCGTAGCCTGCAGCCATCGCTCAAGCTCGGCGAGCAGTGGTTTGGCATGCTGCTGGCGAGCGGTGCACCGCTCGTCTGGTGGTTTGCCCCGTATGCCTTCTTCGATGGCATACAGTTCGCTAATCCGGCGCAGTGCCTCAGTAGTTATGGCCGATGGATGCGCTGCGTGCAGGTCGTAAAATTTGCGGCGGGCGTGAGCCCAGCAGGCCGCCTCGTGCACATGGCCGCTTTCGTACACGGCGTTAAAGCCCGCATACGCGTCGGCCTGCAGAATCCCGCGGAAGTTGGCCAAATGAGCTTGCGGGTGTTCGCCCTTACGGTCGGGCGTGTAAGCAAACCCTATGGCAGGTGGCGTGTTGTCGCCGCTTGCTCGGTCGTCACGCACATAGGTCCAAAGACGCGCGGTGCGCGTCTTGCCGTTGCCAGGTGCCAGCACCGGCAGCGGCGTGTCGTCGGCGTGCAGCTTGGCGGCGGCAAACACGTGGCGGTTCAGTGCATCGACCAAGGGCCGCAGCAGTGCCCCAGCGGCACCGACCCAGCTTGCCAGCAAGGCGCGCTCCAGCTCCACGCCTTCCCGAGCGTAGATTGTGCTTTGGCGATACAGCGGAGTGTGGTCCGCAAACTTGGCGACCAACACGTGCGCCAGCAAGCCAGGGCCCGCCAAGCCACGCTCAATCGGCCGGCTGGCTGCCGGTGCCTGCACGATGGTGTCGCAGCAGGCGCAGGCCAGCCTGGGGCGCACATGACGGATCACTCGGAAGCTGGCTGGCACATATTCCAGCTGCTCTGACACGCTTTCGCCCAGCAGCTTTAATTTGCCACCGCAGTCCGGGCACACTTCGCCGGCGGGCAGGTGCACCTGTTCCTCGCGCGGCAGGTGAGCCGGTAATGGCTTACGCTCAGCCTTCTGCGTGGTGCCACTTCCACCGGCGCCTGCGCTTCCGCCACGGCGGCTTCGGCTTCCAGGTCTTCCAGTTGCAGTTCCAGTTGCTCGATCTGCTGGTCCAGCTTTTCTGAACGGCGACCAAACTGCATGCGTTTCAGTTTTGCCAGTACTAGCTTCAGATGCTCGATCTCGGCGGTGCGCGTAGACAGTTCCGCGCTCAGGTGAGCCACCTTCGCTTCGCTCGCCAGCAACGCAGCGTCACGCGCCAGCAGCATGGCTTTGAGCGCTTCGATATCGTTGGGCAGTTCGGCGGCGTTGAGCATGCGGCCTAGTTTACGCAGATCGTGTCATGTTTACAAGGCCGATTGCGGCCGCCAGGTACGTTCCGGCCGGCGCCAGTCAATCCCTTCCAACAGCATCGACAACTGGGCTTGGGTCAGCGCGACACTGCCGCTGCTGGCCTGCGGCCAGATGAAGCGGCCGCGCTCCAGGCGTTTGGCCAGCAAGCAAAGGCCATCGCCGGTCCACCATAGCAGCTTGATCAAGTCGCCCCGTCGGCCACGGAACACAAACACGTGGCCGCTAAACGGGTCCTCGTCCAGCGCAGTCTGCACTTTCGCTGCCAAGCCGTTGAAACCGCTGCGCATGTCGGTGACGCCAGCGGCCAGCCATACTTTTGTACCCGGCCGTCGTTCGAGGTTGTCTAGTAGAGCTCTTGCTTGTCGTAGGCGTGGCGCATCGCTCGTCAGGTGTTTGCAGCGTAGGTCTTCTTCGGTACCTCATAACTGCCCAACGCGAAGTGGCGCCTCCGTCGCTAAGGTGGAATGACTCGCGGCATAAAAACTCATCGTGCCCTGTCGTGTTTAGCGAGGAATCCAAAAGGGCTCCAATCTCCAAGCTTGGGCGGTGGATGCTTGGACCATTTAAAGGAAGTCCAAGAGCGCAGATAGTTAGATAGCCACGCAGAGACTTTTAAAGGCGTTAATCCCGTGACGCTTTCGGCAGTGCGTTGACGTTTTGAGGCGGCAGGGCCAGTTCGCACTTCCCGACTGAGTGCATTTTGTTCGCAGCCGTCAAGGTCAAGAACTGTAGAGACTGAATATTTACAAGCGTTTCAGTTGTAACGAAAAGCCAATGATATGGCGCATTGCTCGCGAACGAAAAAAAGCCCGCCTGGTCAGCGGAGAACCCTGCCAGGCCGGGAAGAAAGATGCCACGATTGGTCCCCGCTCGGCCAGCGCGCCATTCCGGTTTGGAGGCGGATTCGGGAGGCGCGCTGGCGGCTGGGGAATCGGCAGTCTGGATTACTTAGCCGGTGCGGCTTCCTTTGCAGCGGCTACTTCTTTGGATGCAGCGGTTTTTTTGGAGTGCTTGGTCTTTTTCACTTCCTTGGTGGCGCTGGAGTGCTCGTGCGATGCGGCCGGGGCAGCAGCGGTGGCCGAGGAGGCTGGGGTCGCAGCTACGGCTGGGGTAGCAGGAGTTGCAGGAGTCGCCTTGCTGCCTTTTTCAGCAGGAACCGCCGGGGTAGCTGGAACAGCTGGAGTTGCTGGCGTTGCCGGAGCAGCTGCGGTAGCAGCAGGCATCGGGGCAGCGGCAGGCTTGGCTGCGTGGCCGCCGGCAGCCGGGGCTTGGGCGAAGGCAGCGGTTGCGAACAGGCCGGCGATCAGGGTGGCGATGGTCTTCTTCATGGTCAAGCTCCTCGGAGAGAATGGGGTAAATCGTTTGGGGTGTCGTGCATTATTGCCGTGTCACTGAGCCTAAAAACGATGCCAAAGACGCGCTAGTTGACGGCCTTTACACATGGTTACATCTGCCAAAACTGCTTACAAAGTGCGGCAGGTAACCGTGCCGGCGCGGCGCTGCCCGTACAGTGCTTACATGAAGGACGCACTCAAGACTTACAAGGCGAAGCGGGACTTCAGCATCACGCCGGAACCCGCAGGGGGAGGCCAGCCGGGACGGGGGCGGCTGGCCTTCGTTATCCAGAAACACTGGGCGCGTCGCCTGCACTACGATTTCCGCCTGGAGCTCGACGGCACGATGAAAAGCTGGGCCGTGCCGAAAGGCCCCAGCTACGACACCCATGACAAGCGCATGGCGGTGCACGTTGAGGACCATCCGATTTCGTATAACGAGTTCGAGGGCACCATTCCCGAAAAACAGTACGGCGCTGGCAAGGTGATCATCTGGGACCGCGGCACCTGGGAGCCGGTCGAGGATCCGCGCAAGGGCTACCGGGCGGGCAAGCTGGTGTTCAACCTGCACGGCCACAAGATGCACGGCCGCTGGGCCCTGGTTCGCATGCGCGGCAAAGGCGAGGACAAGGAGCCGTGGCTTCTGATCAAGGAGAAGGATGAATACGTGCGTCCTGCCGCTGAGTTCAGCGTCGTCGATGAAATGCCTGATAGCGTCAAATCGCTTGGCGCAGCGGCTGCGGCGCCGGTCGCCGAGCGCGTGGCTGCGCCGCGCATCAAACGCCTGCCCGCGGAGCTTGAACCGGAGTTGGCGACATTGGTCGACGGTCCGCCTTCGACACCCGAAGACTGGCTGTTCGAAGTCAAATACGACGGTTACCGCCTGCTGGCCCGCATCGAAGACGGCGACATCACCCTGCATACCCGCAACCGCAACGACTGGACGCACAAGCTCGAACCGTTGCGGGCGGCGCTGGCCAAGGCCAGGCTGCCGGACGGCTGGTACGACGGCGAAATCGTAATCCACAACGAAGAAGGGCGCCCTGATTTCGGCCTGTTGCAGCAGGCCTTCGATGGCCAGCGTACCAAGGATATCGTCTACTTCCTGTTCGATGCGCCTTACCTTGGCGGTGAGGACTTGCGCGGCCTGCCGCTCGATGAGCGCCGCGCCAGGCTGGAGGCGGCAATGGCCAAGGTCAAGGGCGACACGGTGCGCCTGAGCGCCGTCCTGCAGGCTTCTCCCGACGAAATGCTGGCCGCTGCCTGCAAGATGGGGCTTGAAGGCGTCATCGGCAAACGCCGCGACTCTACCTACACGGAGCGCCGTTCGCGTGACTGGATCAAGCTCAAATGCGCCCAGCGCCAGGAGTTTGTCATCGGCGGCTACACTGACCCGCAGGGCAGCCGTACCGGGATCGGTTCGCTGCTGCTCGGCGTCTATGGCAAGGATGGCGAGCTGCATTACGCCGGTAATGTCGGCACGGGTTTCAATGACAAGACCCTGCGCGATCTTGCGGATAAACTGAAGCACCTGAAAGCAGACGAAAGCCCGTTTGCCACCAGCAAGGCCATTGCCCGCAAGGCGCACTGGGTCAAGCCGCAGCTCGTGGCGGAAGTCAGCTTCGGCGAATGGACGCGCGGCGGCTCGATCCGCCATTCCGTATTCCAGGGCCTGCGCAAGGATAAAAAGGCCGGTGAAATCAGCCGCGAAGTGCCAGCCCACGTGGAGGAGGAAACCGTGCAAAGCAAACTGCCCGCCTCACTCAAAGTCACCAATCCGGACCGGCTGGTCGACCCGGCCAGCGGAATCAAGAAGATCGACATGGTGCGCTATTACGCCCTGGTCGCCGACTTGATGCTGGAGCACACCAAGGGGCGCCCCGTGGCTCTGCTGCGCGCACCGGAAGGTGTTGGCTCCGAGCTGTTTTTCCAGAAGCACGCCGATGTCAGCAAGCTGCGTGGACTGAAGGAGTTTCCCCGGGAGCTTGACCCCGACCACCCGCCGATGCTGGAAGTGGCCACCACCCAGGCCCTGCTGGCGGCCGCCCAGTTCAATGTGATCGAATTCCATACGCAGAACGCGTTCGGCCGCACTTACGAGAAACCAAACCGCATCTTGTTCGACCTCGACCCCGGCAGCGGCGTCGAATGGTCGCAGATGCAGGAGGCGGCGCAACTGGTGCATGCCTTCCTGGATGAACTGGGGCTGCCGTGCTTCCTCAAGACCAGCGGCGGCAAGGGGCTGCACGTGGTGGTGCCGATCAAGCCGTACTACGACTGGGATACGGTGAAAGCCTTCAGCAAGCAGGTGGTGGAGCACATGGCGACGACGCTGCCGGACAGGTTCGCCTTCAAGAGCGGGCCGAAGAACCGGGTTGGCAAAATCTTCATTGACTACCTGCGAAATGGGCGTGGCGCGACCACCGTGGCCGCGTGGTCGGCCCGCGCGCGGCCCGGGCTTGGGATTTCGGTGCCTGTGGCCTGGGATGAACTAGCCTCGTTGCGCGGCGGCGATCACTGGACGGTTGCCACGGCGCATACGCGGCTGGATGTCGGCAATGCGCCGTGGGCGGATTATGCGAAGGCCGCCGTTGGCCTGGCGCCAGCGATGAAGGCGATCGGGGCTGTCGAGTAACTGGGGAGCCTGTTACGGCACGCGGCAACGTGCGATCGGGGTCTGACCCAAGGGTCAGACCCGATTTTTGTTGGCCGCTGACTTGCGAACTGTGTTCAGGCGGCTTTTCGACGGGGGCTGCTTGTTTTGGCGGCGGACTTGGCTGCGCTGGTGCGCTTGGCGGCGGGTTTCGCCGATGACGTGGAGCGCGAGGAACTTGTGCTGCGGGTCTTGCTTGCGCCTGTGCTGGTACTGCGACGCGCGCGCGGTGCGCGTGGCGCTGCTTCCTCGCCTTCCTCCTCTTCAGCAGCGGCTGCCGTGCGGCCTTTCGACCCAAGGCTTTGCTTCAGCAGGGCGACCAGGTCGACCACATTGCTGGCTTTCGGCACCGGCGCTTCGCCAGTCGGCTCGGTCAGCGTGTGGGTCTGTCCGGCCTTGACCTTTTTCTCGACCAGCTTGAGCACGTCTTCGCGGTAAGTGTCGTGGTATCCCTTGGGATTCCACTTTTCGCTCATTTCCTCGACCAGCGACAGGGCCATTTTCAGCTCCTTGTCGGTGATGCCGGAATCGCCCGGCAGCTTGAGGTCTTCGGGATTGCGGATTTCGGTCGCGTAGCGCAGCGTGTTCATGATGATGCCGTCGCCGACGGAGACCAGCGCGCACAGGTGTTGCCGCGTGCGGATCACGACGGTCGCAATCGCAATCCTGCCCGCCTTGCTCAGTGTCTGGCGCAGCAGGGCGTAGACCTTGTCGCCGCCGCGTCCGGGCGAGAGGTAGTAGGGCGTTTCATAGAACGTCAGCGGCACTGAATCGGCGTCGACGAAGGCCATGATGTCGATGGTCTGCGTCGCCTTCGGGTTCGCCAGCCGCAAGTCTTCGTCGCTGAGCACCACGTACTCGCCATCCGAATATTCGTAGCCTTTGACGATATTGTCCCAGGTGACTTCCTTGCCGGTGCCCTTGTTGTAGCGCTTGAATCCGATCGGCGAGAAGTCGCGCTTGTCCAGCATGGTCAGGTCAAGGTCGTGCGACTCCACCGCCTTGTGCAGCTCCACAGGGATGTGCACCAGGCCGAAACTGATCGCGCCTTTCCAGAGTGCTCGTGCCATCTTTACTCTCCGATACTGCCGGTGATCGGCAAGACGATACCGGTGATATAGCTGGCGCACGAAGGCGCTGCCAGGAAGACGAAGGCCGGCGAAATCTCTTCCGGCTGTGCAGGGCGATGCATATCGGTCTGCGCGCCGAATTCCTTGATCTTGTCGGGCGACTGGTCGGCCGGGTTCAGGGGCGTCCACACCGGACCGGGCGCCACCGCGTTGACGCGGATGCCTTTCTCGAGCAGGTTGGATGCCAGCGACATCGTGAAGGCGTGGATCGCGCCCTTGGTGGTCGAGTAGTCCAGCAGTTTTTTCGAGCCGCGCAGGCCTACCACCGAGCCGGTATTCAGGATCGAACTGCCGCTTTTCATATGCGGCAGCGCCGCCTTTGCCATGTGGAAGTAGCCGTAGATATTGGTCTTCATGGTCAGATCGAAGCGCTCTTCCGACAAGTCCTCGAGCGAGCCGGCATGCTCCTGGAAGGCGGCGTTGTTGACCAGGATGTCGACCTTGCCGAAGCCCCGCAGGACTTCGTCGATGGCATGGCGGCAGAAGGCAGGGTCGCGTACATCGCCTGGAATCAGGAGGCAGCGCTGCCCTTCGGCCTCGATGTATTTCCTGGTTTCGTCCGCATCCTGCTGTTCCTCGGCCAGGTAGACCAGCGCGACATCCGCGCCTTCGCGGGCATACAGCACTGCGACCGCGCGTCCGATGCCGGAGTCGCCGCCCGTAATCACGGCAGCCATGCCGGCGAGCTTGCCGCTGCCGCAATAGCCGGGCGCCATGAATTGCGGCTTCAATTGCATCTGGTGTTCAAGGCCGGGCTTTTCCAGGTGCTGCCCGGGCAGCGGCGGCGCCGGGAATTCGTGCGTCCCGGCCTGTGCCGGCTGTTTCTGCTCCTCGGCCTTTGGCTTGGCCGCGTCGCGCTGGTCCTGTTCTTGCTGGACGGTGCGCTGTTCGCTGCCCGCGCCAGTCTTTTGTTGCGAATTGCCCATGACTTCCTCCTGTGCTCGGAAGTCCAGTATTCGCCGCAGCAACGTTGCTAACCGTGCGCTCCCACACATAAATAGGGATGTTGTCTGCAGTGAACTTGTGGCAAACTAACCCAATGCCTACTGCTGCGGGCCGACGTCACCGTACCGGCCTTTTCCTCCATCCCGATCCTGCGCGACGCCAGGAATTCATGACCGCTTGCGCTGAGTCGTTCGATCGCTTGCTGACTGCGGACAGCATTGCCAGCGCACGCCATGCGATGGCGCATAACAAGATTTCCCTGCTCATCATCGACCTCGATGGCCCTGCGATGGCGGCCGGCAATGAGCTGGCGGCGCTGGTGCGTAGCCGCGCCGGCGCGCCGGTGCTGGTGCTGTGCCCCTACACCCGCTCCTCGACCATGGCTGAGCTGATGGCGCAAGGACCGCTGGCTTATCGCATCACACCCATCGCACCGGACGACCTCAGCGAAGCCGTGGCCGCGCTGCTGGCGCCTGCCGCCAACACCAAGGCGTCGGCCCAGCAGCATTTGCTGGACCTGGAAGCGGACCTGAATGACTTGCTGGCGATCCAGCGCAGCTTGCAGCGTGCACTCTACGGTTCGGAAGAAATGGAACGGATGGGCGCCCGCATCTGCAATGCGTTGTGCAGCTATCCCGGTATTTGCCATGCATCCTTGCTGCAGGCGGTCGACGAGGGCGCGCTGCGGCTGGTGGCCCAGGATGGGCGCGTCGACCTCGATATCAAGGAAGTGCTGGGGGGCCGCGATGAACTGCTGGAAGCGCCTGTGCGGCGCGGCGAAATGGTGCTGCTCGATGCGCCGTCCAAAACGGGGGACACGGAGCTGACGGAAATGCTGGAAGAGCAGGGCGTGCACATGCTGCTGGCCTTCCCCTTGCGCGGCGAACCCGGCGGTCCGTTGCTGGGCGCCGTCTGCATGCTGTTCGACCGGCCGCTGGTCATGAGCCGCGAGCATTTCAGCTGCTTCGGTTCAGCCGCACAACTGATCAGCTTTGGCATGGTGATGAGCGACCTGCGCCAACAGAACAATGCGCTGGGCCTGGAAATCACCCAGATCACCCCGTTCGATGGCTTGACAGGCGTATCCAACCGGCGCCAGGGCGAACAGGTGCTGGACGGGGAAATCCGGCGTGCGCGCCGCTACGCCGTGCCGCTGGCGGTGATCGCTTTCGACCTCGATGGCTTCCGCACCATCAATGAACTGCATGGCTATACGACGGGCGACCGTGCGCTGGCCGTGCTGTCCGCCACCGTGCAGTCGCGCCTGCGCAATTCGGACACGATAGCGCGCATGCGCGGCGAACAATTCATGATCATCGCCACGCACACCGTGGCAATCGATGCCTACAAGCTGGCTGAAGAATTGCGCGAGACGATCGCCGCCACCGAACTGCCCGGCGGCGATACCGTCACGGCCAGCTTCAGCGTGGCCCAACTGGCTCCCGACGAAGGCGCTTCCGAGCTGGTGACGCGGCTGGAGGCCGCGCTGCACCGCGCCAAGCGGGCAGGGCGCAATTGCGTCGAACTGGCCATGGCACGCTAAAAAGCCGGCGGCTCGCCCTGGCAAGCCGCCGCAAAGCACGATAGATAGATGATGATCGTCATCCACGTGTGATATATTACATCCATAATAAAAATAATCAAGGAGAAGATCATGCGTGTCAGTAGGGAACAGGCGGCGCAGAACCGCGAGCGCATTGTTGAAACGGCATCCCGCTTATTCCGGGAAAAGGGCTACGACGGCATCGGCGTGGCGGACCTGATGAAAAGCGCCGGCCTGACGCACGGCGGCTTTTACGGCCATTTCGCCTCGAAGGAAGACCTGCTGGCCGAAGCCTTCGGCAAGGCGATGGAGAATTCCGCCAAGCGCTGGAGCGAATTGCTGGCCGAGCAGCCGGCCAATCCGCGCGCTGCACTGGCCCATATGTACCTGACTTCCAAACACCGCGACAACCCCGGCAAGGGCTGCGCACTGGCGTCGCTCGGTCCCGACGTTTCGCGCGTCGGCCCGGACGTGCGGCATGCGATGGACGAGAGCTTCCAGGCGCAGCTAGAGGCGCTGGCGCAGGCGCTGCCCGGCGAACCGGCGCAGGCGCGGCGCGATGCCATTGCCACCTATGCCGCCATGGTCGGCGGCCTGGTCCTGGCCCGTTCGGTGGCGGATAAAAAGCAGTCGGACGAAATCCTGGCAGCCGTGCTGTCCTCGCTGGAACAGGAACGCTAATGCTGGCCTGGCTGCGACACTACCGGCGCGCAATGCTGCCGGGCGATATCAGTGCGGGCATCGTGGTGGCAATGATGATGATCCCGCAAGGCATGGCCTATGCGCTGGTGGCCGGCCTGCCGCCGGTGACGGGCATTTACGCCAGCATCCTGCCGCCCGTTGTCTACGCAATATTCGGCACCAGCATGACGCAATCGGTCGGGCCGATGGCCATTGTGTCGCTGATGACGGCGGCGATCATCGGCCCGATGGCGGCTGCCGGTTCCGGCCTGTATTCGGTGCTGGCGGCGCAACTGGCGCTGGTGGCGGGCGCGGTGTTGCTGTTGTGCGGCCTGCTGCGGCTTGGCTTCCTCGCCAATTTCTTCTCGCGTCCTGTGATGAGCGGCTTTACCGTCGGTTCCGCGCTGGTGATCGCCTGGGGCCAGCTCAAGCCTTTGCTGGGCGCTGAACTGCCGCACTGGCACGGCCCGAGCGCGGCCATGGGCATAGGCTCCGTGCTGCTGCTGGTGCTGTCGCGCAGCCATCTGGCGCGGCTGCTGCGCTCCCTCGGCATGAAAGCGGCGGGCGCCGACATGGCAACGCGCCTGGCGCCGATGCTGGTCGTGATGCTTGGCCTGGTGCTGGTGCAGCTGCTGGGACTGGAAGCGATGGGCGTGCAAACCACGGGCGAGGTGCCGAGCGGCCTGCCGCAACTGAATCTGGCCATGTCGCAGGCGCACTGGCAGCAGCTTGCGAAACCGGGCCTGCTGGTCGGCTTCGTGGTCTTCATCATGAGCATGTCGGCGGCGCAGTCGCTGGCCTTGAAGCGCAATGAAAAACTGGTCAGCAACCGTGAGCTGATTGGCCTGGGCGCTGCCAATGTGGCCAGCATGGTATCGGGCGCTTTTCCCGTCACCGGCAGCATGTCGCGCTCCGCGGTGAATTTTGCGGCCGGCGCGCAAACGCCTTTGGCCAGCATCATCACCGCCGGCTTGCTGTCCCTGGCGCTGGTGGCCCCAACCGGCTGGCTGGCCCTGCTGCCGATGCCGGTGCTGGCCGCAACCATCATCGTCGCTGTGCTGGGCATGCTGGAACTGGGTACCCTGCGCACGGCCTGGCGCTATGACCGCGGCGATGCATTGGCGTGGTTTGCCAGCGCGGCAGGCGTGGTGGCGCTGGGCGTGGAGGCTGGCGTGCTGGTGGGCGTGGCGCTATCGATGGGGACCCTGATCTGGCGCGCCAGCCGGCCGCATATCGCGGTGCTGGGCCGCATCGCCGGAAGCGAGCATTTCCGCAATATCGAGCGCTATCCTGCCGAGACCCGGCCGGAGCTGCTGGCATTGCGCATCGATGCCAACCTGTTTTTCGGGAATGTGGAAGCGGTGCAGGAGCGCATCGAGGACGAGTTGCGCAGCCATCCGGCCGCGCGCCACCTGGTGCTGGTGATGACGGCGGTCAGCTCGATCGATACGTCGGCGCTGTTCGCGCTGTCGGAGTTGAACCAGAGCCTGGCGCGGCGCGGCATCGGCTTCCACCTGGCCGAGGTCAAAGGTCCGGTGATGGACCGGCTGCGCCAGTCCGACCTGCTGCAAACGCTGAATGGCCAGGTCTTTCTCAGTATCGACATCGCCGACAAGCATCTGCAGTAGCCTGCGGATCGGGCATGGGCGCCGCCTCGGTTGATTCCATCCGCGGCCTGATACGTTCCGGCACAATCCCGCCATTGACGCCGCCAGTCCTTTGGCCGTAAGGTACACTCCCGGAACCGTTACCAACCTGAGCTTCGGGAGCACCATGAAACAGATTGTCGCAGCACTCGCCATCGCAGCAGCCTTCAGTTCTCCATCCTTTGCAGCAGCCAAACCCGGTAGTGCCGACGCCCGTTTCACCGCCATCCACCAGGCGGAGTGGAAGTGGCGCCTGCAGCAAAGGCTGGAAGACGATGAGGACGATGTGCGCGGCGTCGAGAGCAGGCTGCCGAACGTCAGCCTGGCGGTGCAACTGGAGCGCCAGAAGAAATGGGAAGAGACGCTGCGCCAACTCGAAAGCATCAAGCCCGAACAGCTTTCGAACAAGGAGCGCATCAACTACCAGGTGTACCGCGCACAGGTCGCGGCGCTGCTGGATAACCAGCGCTTCCGCGAATACGAAAAACCGCTGAACGCCGATTCTTCGTTCTGGGGCAACCTGGCGGGCGAGGCGCGCAAGTCCTTCCGCACCGCCGAAGACTATCGCAACTACGTGGCGCAGCTGAACGACGTGCCGCGCTACTTCAGCGAGGAGATCGCCAATATGCGCGCTGGCCTGGCGCGCGGCTTCACGCCGCCGAAGATCACGCTGGAAGGCCGCGACAAGTCGATCACCTCGGTCACCGAAGCCAAGCTGGAGGACGTGGTGTTCTTCAAGCCGTTCAAGGAAATGCCGAACGTGATCCCGGCCGCCGAACAGGAAGCGCTGAAGGCGCAGGGCTTGCAGGCGATCCGCGAAAAAGTCATCCCGGCCCACGCGGCGCTGCTGAAATTCATGCGCGAGGAATACGTCCCGAAAGCCAAGGAAACCCTGGCTGCCGAGAGCTACCCTGACGGCAAGGCGTATTACCAATCCAAGATTGTCGAATTCACGACGACCAACCTGACGGCCGAACAGATCCACCAGATCGGCCTGGACGAGATGGCGAAGATCCGCGCCGAAATGCAGGAGGTGATGAAACAGGTCGGCTTCAAGGGCGACCTGCCGGCCTTCCTGCAGTTCCTGCGCACCGATCCGCAGTTCTACGCCAAGACGCCGGAAGAACTGCTGATGCGCGCGGCCTGGATCGCCAAGAAGTTCGACGGCAAGGTGGCCGACTACTTCGGCCGCCTGCCGCGCAGCCGCTTCGCCATCATCCCGGTGGCGCCGGAAATCGCGCCGTTCTATACCTCGGGACGCGGCGGACCTGGCGGCTACTGGGTCAACACCTACAACCTGCCGGCCCGCCCGCTGTATTCGCTGCCGGCGCTGACGCTGCATGAATCGGCGCCGGGCCACGCCTTCCAGATGCCTATCGCGCTGGAGCAGAAGGGGCGTCCGCCGTTCCGCAACGCCTATATCTCCGCTTATGGCGAGGGCTGGGCGCTGTATTCCGAGCGCCTGGGCACCGAGATGGGCATCTACGAGACGCCATATGAAGTGTTCGGCATGCTGAGCTACCAGGCCTGGCGCGCCTCGCGCCTGGTGGTGGACACCGGCGTGCACGCCAAAGGCTGGACGCGCGAGCAGGCGCAGAAGTACCTGATGGAGAATACCGCGCTGTCCTCGCACGAAATCATGACCGAGGTCGATCGCTATATCTCGTGGCCGGGCCAGGCGCTGTCCTACTACCTGGGCGAAATGGCGATCTTCGAAGCGCGCAGGAAGGCGGAGCAGGCCCTGGGCAGCAAATTCGACATCCGCGCCTTCCACGACACCATCCTGGAACTGGGCTCGGTACCGCTGCCGGTGCTGCAGGCGCGCATCGATGAATTCATCGCCGGCGGCGGCAAGAGCCCTTATCCGAAAGAATAAGCGCACCTGCGTGGTGCATTGCCTTATGCTGGTGCAAAAAAAGTGAGAAAATCACTTGAAATTACTGGCATGAGTCTTGCAGATATAGGTCACATGACTGATCGCACTACGCTTACCGTAACAAACCAGGGGAACCGTCCTATCCAGGTCGGCTCCCATTTCCACTTTTTTGAAGTCGATTCGGCGCTGCAGTTCGAGCGCTGGAAGGCCTATGGCATGCGGCTCGATATCGCGCCGGGAACGGCGCTGCGTTTCGAACCGGGCAAGGCGCACACCATCACGCTGGTGCGCCTCGAGGGGGATGTGGAGGTGGCCGGCTTCAGCGCTGGCGCAAGACGATAGGCGCCATCAGCTCGGGATGCTTGCCGAGGTGGCCTTCGAAACCGGCGCGAATGGCCGCCATGTCCTGTTCTTCATCGCCGGTCAGCCAGACGTGCTCGACCAGCCCCAGGGTCTTGTTCGGATAATCCATATAGACCAGCACCAGCGGCACCTTGGCGGCCAGCGCCAACTGGTAGAAGCCGCTTTTCCAGTAAGGCTTGTAGCCGCGCGTGCCTTCCGGCGTGATGCCGACCCAATACCAGTCTTCCTTCATCATCGCATCGGCCTGGGCCTGGATCAGGCCTTGCGGCGCGCTGCGGTCGACCGGCGCACCGCCAAGGTAGTAGAACCAGCGGCCCAGCAGTGGAATCTTGAACAGGCTGTCCTTGGCCAGCCAGCGGAACGGCAGGTCCAGCGCCCATTTGCCGAGCACGCCGATGATGAAGTCCCAGTTCGACGTGTGCGGGTAGACCACGGCGATGCCGCGCGGCCCGGGGAGCGGCCTGAACTTCATCTGCCATCCGAAAGCATGCAACATGCGTAAGGCGACGCGCTGCTTTAGTGTTGGCAGTTTGTCCGCCTCTAGCTTATATTGATCCATGCCTTCCCCATTGTTTTAATTGCACCATTAAGAGTTTGTAACTTCTGGTGCTGAAAATTTGTGCGGCGGTATTCTATCCTGCCGGTCCTCGGGGCAGCAAGGTGAAATTATGACAAGGCAAGTGTTGTGCGTCGCCGCTACAACGGCAGCGCTGCCGGCGGCTTTGCTTGCCGCTGGCCAAACGTTCGACGTCTGCCACGTGTGCGGCCTGGCCGAGGCAGCGGCGGCCTTGCGCGAACAGCATTTCCCGGTGGGCTTGCTGGTGCTGGACGACTGGACCGCCTCGCTCGCCGAACTCGACCATTTTTTGCGCCGCCACAGCCGGCCGCGCTGGGTTGCGGTCTTCCTGCCCCAGGCATTGGAAGAGGCCGCTTTCCGCCAGCTGGTGCATGACCATTGCGTCGATTTCCACACTTGGCCGCTCGATGCCGAGCGACTCAGCCATACTCTGGGCCACGCGCTCGGACTGGCTGCGCTTTCCGGCCTAGGCCATTTGCCGGAAGCGTGCCAAGCGATGCGCCTGACCGGCACCAGCACCGCCATTACGCTGCTGCGCCAGCAGATACTGAAAGTAGCGAGCGCCGATGCGCCTGTGCTGATCTGGGGCGAAAGCGGCACCGGCAAGGAGCTTGTGGCGCGTGCCATCCATGAGCATTCGGGGCGCCGCGACGGGCCGTTCGTGCCCATCAATTGCGGCGCGATCCCGGCCTCGCTGGTGCAATCGGAATTGTTCGGTTACGAGAAGGGCGCTTTTACCGGCGCCGGTCCCGGCAAGTGCGGCCTGATCGAATCGGCCAGCGGCGGTTCGATTTTCCTTGACGAGATCGGCGACCTGCCGCTCGAGCTGCAGGCCAACCTGCTGCGTTTCCTGCAGGAGAAAACCATTTACCGGGTGGGCGGGACGCGCAGCGTACCGGTCGATGCGCGCGTGATCGCCGCTTCGCACGTCAAGCTGGACGATGCGGTGAAACGCGGATTGTTCCGGGAAGACTTGTTCTACCGGCTCAACGTCCTGACCTTGCAAGTGCCGGCCTTGCGCGATCGGCGCGATGACGTGGTGGCGTTGGCGCAGGAAGTGTTCCACAGTTATGCCACGGAACGTGCACGCCGCGTGCGCGGCTTCAGCAATAGTGCGCTGCGGGCGCTGCGCGCGCATGACTGGCCGGGCAATGTGCGCGAGCTGTTGAATCGCGTGCGGCGCGCGGCCGTGATGGCCGACGGCGCCCTGATCCAGCCGCACGACCTCGAGCTGGACGGCAGCGACAGCGCGGCCGCTGCCGAAGACCTCGGCGCCGCGCGCGCCAGCGCCGAACGGACGGCACTGCAAGGCCGTCTCGATGCCGGCCACAGTATCACTGCCGTGGCGCGCGAGCTTGGCGTATCGCGCATGACGCTGTATCGCCTGATGGCGAAACACGGTATCCAGCGGCCCTCGCGCCGCGGCGAAGACTGAGCTGGCGTACAGCCGCGTAACACCGATGTGACATTGTCCTGCAAGCCTTGTCTCCCATGGAGAAAGGCACTGCGTGGCCACGCTTGTGTCACAGATGCGTGACAAACTTGCCTCAATCATGCACGCCACTTGCTGCACCGCCGCACCAAAGTCGAGCAATTTCAACAGCTTAGGACAGGTGGCATCAAGCTTGCGATATGGGTTCTGGCCCCAGCATTGCGGGCACTTGAAGAACACGACATCAGCGAGGACGAGATGAAGAAAACTTTGCTAGCAGCAGCCATTGCACTGGCGATGGGTAGTGCATTCGCGCAGGAGACACCGCCGCCCAATGTGAGCCAGACCGGGCCGGGCGCCCAGGCCAATGACAATTCCACGGCGACACAGGACAGCAGCCAGGCCAACGCCAACAACAACAGTACCGGCGCCGCCGATGCGGCCGCAGCCGGCGCCGCGGCAGCCAACAACGGTGCGACAGCGACATCGTCGATGACCAACGCCTTCAATACGTCGACAGCGACCGCGGTCAGCACGCTGACCGGCACTGTCACCAACAATACGATCAACAATATCGGCAACGTGGCCAGCAACGGCGGCAATGCCAATGGCGGTGCGGGGGCGGCTGCCCTTGCCGGCGGGGCCGCGGGCGGTAATGCCAACGGTACCGGCGGCGCTGGCGGCGCCTCGAACGGCGGCGCCGGCGCGGCAGGTGCGACCGGCGGCGTGGCGTTCAATGGCAGCGCGGTCGGCGGCAATGGCAGCGGCGGCGGCGGCTCGGGTGGTGCAGCCATGGCCGGGGCGGGAACCGGTGGTACCACCGGTGCTGGCGGCCTGGCTGCCGGTGCGGCAAGCGGCCGCGGCGGCGATGGTGCGCGCGGCGGTGAAGGCGGCGCCGGTGGCGCAGGCGGCATTGTGGTCGCCGGCGCTGGCGGGGCCGGTGGCGCAGGCGGCGCGGCAGCAGGCGGCGCGGGCGGCCTGGTTGGCACTGCAGGCAGCGGTGCTGGCGGCGCCAGTGGCGCGGCGACCGGCGCCCGCGGCGGCGACGGCGGTGCGACTGGTGCAGCCGCCGGCGGTGCGGGCGGCATGGGCGGCGCTGGCGGAGCGGCGGGCGCCGGCGGCATGGCAGGGGCTACCGGCAGTGTCGCAACCGGTGCTTCGACGTCGAGCCAGACTTCGACCGGCGGCGCTGCATCGAGCGGCAGCGCGGGCTCGAGCAATACTGCGTCGAACGGCACCAGCGGCACCGAACCGCTGACCATCCCCGGCATGGGCGACCAGAACAGCACTGGCGGCACCACCGGCACGGCTGATGGCCGTTCGGCCAATACCGGCAACGCATCGACTTCCGGTGCCGGCACCAGCGGCGCGGGCGGCACCGGCGGCGCCGGCGGCGGCGGCGGTGCCGGCGCGGCGGGCGGTAGCGGCGCGGCAGCGAGCAATACGGCAGGCAACGGCGCTGCCGGCGGCGCCAACAGTTCCGGTGCCGGCGGCGGCAGCGGCGCAGTGGCTGCCACCGGCGGTGCGGGGGCTGCCGGTACTGGCGGCGCTGGCGGCGGCGGTGCGGCTGGCGGCAATGGCACCAGCACCGGCGGCGCAGGTGCGGCTGGCGGCAACGGCGGCAACGGCGGTTCCAGCGGCCTGGCCAGCAATACTGCCGGCTCGAGCGGCGCTGCCGGCGGCGGCACCGGCGGCGCGGCGACCGGCGGCAGCGGCAGCGGTGCGGCGGGCACTGGCGGCGCGGCGACCAACGGCAGCGCCACGGCTGGTGACGGCGGTGCTGGCGGCGCCGGCGGCGGCGGCAACGTGGCCGGTGCGGGCGGCGACGGCGGCACCAATACTGCCGGCAACGCGACCGGCGGCAATGCCACGGGCGGCAACGGCGGGGCTGGCGGCACCAATAGCGTGACTGCGGGCACCTTCGACATGTCGAACACCATGAGCGGGGTCGGCCAGTCGGCTGCGGGCATCATGGTGATCAGCCAGAACAACGGCATGTCCTCGCTGGTGCAGCAGAGCGTGAACGTGCAGGCCAACCTGGCTGTGGGCAAATAGCCGGCACAGCATCATGCGAAGCTTAGGCAGGCCAGTGCAAGTCCTGGCCCTGTGCGCCGCCTTGGTGCCGGGCCTGGCGGTGGCGTCCCCGTGGGTGGGGGCGCTGCCGCTTGGCCCGCTGGCTGCGGCGGCGGGCCCGTCCCCGCCGGAATCGCCGCCTGCGCCGCGGCCTGCGCTGGCCGGCAACGAGCGCCCCGCGCAGGATGAGCGCCTTGAACAGATGCGCGGCGGCAGCGATGCGCCGTGGAGCGATATGAAGCTGGCCGGCACCGTGGCCAACAACAGCGCGGTGAACGTCGTTACCGGCGCCAATATCGTGACTGACGGTGCGTTCAGCAACGCGTCGGGCATGCCGATGGTGATCCAGAATTCCGGCGCCAACGTGCTGATCCAGAATGCAACCATCGTCAACGTGCAGATCAAATGAGAGGCCTCTTCAGCGTTCTGGCATTGCTGCCGGCATTTGCCGCGCAGGCCGCCGACTTTTCAGCCGGCGGCGCCAGTTTTGTGCTGCCGGTGACCAGCCTGAAGGAGGCGCGCTTCCGCACGACGGTAAGACAGCAATACGATTTCAGTTGTGGTTCGGCCGCGCTGGCGACTTTGCTCAGCCACCACTACGATTTCCAGGTCTCGGAGCAGGAAATCTTCCGTGACATGTTCGTGCGCGGCGACCAGGCGCGCATCCGGCGCGAGGGCTTCTCGCTGCTGGACATGAAGCGCTACCTGGCCACGCGCGGCTTCACTGCGGACGGCTTCGAACAGCCGCTGGACAAGCTGGCGCAGGCCGGCTTGCCGGCGATCGTGCTGGTGGCCGACAACGGCTATCGCCACTTCGTCGTGGTCAAGGGCGTGCAGGGCGAGCGTGTGCTGCTGGGCGATCCGGCCGGCGGCACGCGCGCCTTGTCACGCCAAGGGTTCGAGGCGATCTGGCAGAACCGCCTGCTGTTCGTGATTCATGGCCGGCCCGGCAAGCCGCGCTTCAATGAAACCGCGGACTGGCGTGTGGCGCCGCAGGCGATGCTGTCGGAAGGGATCATGCGCGACAGCCTGCGCGACGTGACGGTGCCGAAGCTGGGCGCCGGGGATTTTTGAAGGGAGGGCGGCATGAAGCGAAGAATCGGCGTCAGCGGCTTGTTGCTGTTGCTGGCGATGCCTGCCATGGCGCAGGGACAGGGGCCGCCTGAAGGCTGGGCGCCGGCGCCGGAGGCGCGTCTCGACGAGGCCCGTGGCGGCTTTGAGAACGGCAACGGCCTGCTGGTCGCGCTGGGCGTGGAGCGCATGGTCGAAGTCAATGGCGTGGTGGTGGCGCGCAATCGCGTGGAACTGGCCGATGTGGCGCGGCTGGCGAATTCGCCGCAGGCCGGGGCTGCGCTGGCGCCGATGCTGGTGCAGAACAATACGAACGGGCAGTTGATCCGCAGCCTGACCACGATCGACCTCACCGTCAACGCGCTGTCGACCTTGAAGAGCCTGAACCTGGAGGGCAACCTGCGCCAGGCCTTGTCGAACGTCATTGTGCCCCGCTAGGGAGGGAGCGATGCTTTCAAAGAAATTCGCGGCCGGGATGCTGATTGTCGCCAGCCAGGCGACGCTGGCCCAGATGCCGGTGCAGCAGCGCAGCAATGCCGAGCTTGCAGCCGAGTTGACCGAGTTGAAAAAGGCGCTGGCCGAGCAAAGGGCGCTGCTGGAGGATTTGCGGCGCCAGGTGGCTGAGGAGCGCCTGGCGTCCGCGCGCGGCACAGGGGCTGCGCAAAGCCAGCCGCAACCCAACGTCCCGCCACCCGGACAGGCGCCGGCGCCGTCCGGCCCGGCGCAGCCGGCATTGGCGGTGGGCCAGCCGCCAAAGCGCGACAGCAAGCCGCCTGAAGTGGCGCCTATCTTTGAAAGCCCCGGCGTCCTGACCGGGCGCGGCAAGCTCGTGCTCGAACCGGCCTTCCAGTTCGGCTATTCGTCGAGCAACCGCGTCGCCCTGGTGGGCTACACCATCATCCCCGCCTTGCTGATCGGCCTGATCGACGTGCGCGAAGTCAAGCGCAATACCAGCACCGCCACGCTGAGCGGGCGCTATGGACTGAGCAACCGCACTGAGCTCGAACTGCGCCTGCCTTACATTTACCGCTCGGACTCGACCGTGAGCCGCGAAGTGTTCACCGGCTCGGCGGTGGAAAAGGTATTTGATGTGAGCGGCCGCGCGCTGGGCGACGTCGAACTCTCGCTGCGCCACCAGCTCAACGATGGCGGCGCCGAAAAGCCCTATTACGTCGCCGGCCTGCGCTTCAAGACGCGCACCGGCCGCGATCCCTTTGAGGTCGTGACCGACTGCGTGCGGCGCTGCATTGGCGAAAACGCCACCGGCACCGGCTTGCCACTGGAGCTGCCAACCGGTTCCGGCTTTTATGCCTTGCAACCCAGCCTGACCTGGCTGTATCCGACTGACCCCGCCGTGCTGTTCGGCAGCGTCAGCTACCTGCACAACTTCCAGCGCAAGAACCTGAGCCGGCTGGTGCTCGATGGGGAACGCGAGCCGCTCGGCACGGTCAAGCCGGGGGCGGTCATCGGCTTCAATTTCGGTGTCGGGCTGGCGCTGAATGAAAAGGCCTCCCTCAGCTTTGGCTACGACCACAGTTCCATTGCCCGCACCAGGCAGAATGGCGTGCCGGCGCCGGGCTCAGTGCGCACGCAACTGGGTACCTTGCTGGTCGGCTTTTCTTACCGGCTGAACCCGAAGCAGACGGTCAATGTCTCGGTGGGGGCAGGGCTGACGCGGGATACGCCGGATGTCTCCGTCATGCTGCGGGTACCGACAAGCATGTAGTTGCCGTTTACGCTAATCTAGCGTTTTGGCAACTAACAAGAAGGAGATCGAATGATCCTGAAAAAGCTCGCCGTACCGTTCGCAATTGCCGCCATTGCAGGCGCCGCCCACGCTGCAGCGCCGATGGCCAAGACCCAGGCGCCCGGCTTCTATCGCATGAATGTGGGCGACTTCGAAGTCACCGTACTGAACGACGGCACGATCGACCTGCCGATGGACCAGCTGCTGAACCAGAAGCCTGAGAAAACGACCAAATCCCTGGAGCACAGTTTCCTGAAGTCGCCGGTTGAGACTTCGGTCAACGCTTTCCTGGTCAATACCGGCTCGAAGCTGGTGCTGATCGATACCGGCGCCGGCAGCCTGTTCGGGCCGACCCTGGGCAATATCCTGACCAGCCTGAAAGCAGCCGGTTACCAGCCGGAGCAGGTTGACGAGATCTACATCACCCACCTGCATGGCGACCACGTCGGCGGCCTGGGCGGGCAGGACAAGCCGGCGTTTCCGAATGCCGTGGTGCGCATGGACAAGCGCGATGCCGACTTCTTCCTGAGCAAAGCGAACCTCGATAATGCCAGTGCCGAGGCGAAGGGCAATTTCCAGGGGCCGATGAGCGCGGTGTCCGGCTATGCGGGCAAGGTGAAACCGTTTGAGGGCAATACCGAACTGGTGCCGGGCGTGCGTTCGACTTCAAGCTATGGCCATACGCCGGGCCACACCACCTATGTGGTGGAAAGCAAGGGGCAGAAGCTGGTGCTGATTGGCGACTTGATGCACAACGCGGCGGTGCAGTTCCCTGATCCGGGCGTGACGATCCAGTTCGACAGCGATTCGAAAGCGGCCCTGGCGCAGCGCAAGGCGGCGTTTGCCGAGGCGGCGAAGCAGGGGTATTGGATGGGGGCGGCGCACTTGCCGTTCCCGGGGGTGGGGCATTTGCGTAGTGAGGGGAAGGGGTATAAGTTCTTCCCGGTGAACTATTCGGCGAACCGTTGAACCGGTAAACCTGTGTCTGACCCGCAGGGTCAGACACTTGTACGCGACGGCCGCGAGTCAAGTGTCTGACCCTGTGGGTCAGACACTGGTTTACCAGGTTCAGGCCAGCGCTGGATAATCGGTATACCCTTCCGCCGACGGGCCGTAGAACAACTCAGGGCGCTGCGCATTCAGCGCGGCACCGGTCTGCAGGCGGCGCGGCAGGTCCGGATTCGCGATGAAGTCCTTGCCCCAGGCAATCGCATCGGCGCGGCCTTCTGCCAGCGCAGCCTGCGCCCCCGCCACATCAAACTTCTCGTTGGCGATATAGACCCCGCCAAACTCACGCTTCAGCAACGGACCCAGCGAATCATCGCCAACCGCCTCGCGTGCCGCGATGAAGGCAATACCGCGCTTGCCCAGTTCGCGCGCCACATAGCCGAAGGTCTCGGCCGGGGTCGAATCGCCCATGTCATGCGCATCGCGGCGCGGCGCCAGGTGCATGCCGACGCGGTCCGCACCCCAGACGCCGATCACGGCATCGGTCACTTCCAGCATCAGGCGGGCACGGTTCTCAACGCTGCCGCCGTATTGGTCGGTGCGCTGGTTGGTTGAATCCTGCAGGAACTGGTCGAGCAGGTAGCCATTGGCGCCGTGGATTTCCACGCCGTCGAAGCCGGCCTTTTTGGCATTCTCGGCACCCTTGCGGTATGCCTCGACGACGCCCGCAATCTCCTCGGTATCCAGCGCGCGCGGCACGGAATAGGGGCGCGGAGGGCGCAGCAGGCTTACATTGCCCTTGGCCGCGATTGCGCTTGGCGCGACAGGCGCCTGGCCATCGAGCAGGCTAGGGTCGGAGATACGGCCCACATGCCACAGTTGCAGCACGATCTTGCCGCCCTTGGCATGCACGGCTTCGGTCACCAGCTTCCAGCCTTCGACCTGCTCATCGGACCAGATGCCGGGGGTGTTTTCATAGCCCACGCCCTGCGGAGTCACCGAAGTGGCTTCGCTGATGATCAGGCCCGCGGAGGAGCGCTGCGCGTAATACTCGGCCATCAAAGCATTTGGCACGCGCTTGCCGCCGGTGGCGCGCGAGCGGGTCAGGGGAGCCATGACGACGCGGTTCTTCAGGGTCAGCGCGCCGATAGTGATGGGGTCGAACAGGGTGCTCATAAGGTATTCCTCTCATACTCAATAAATTGCAGGATGACCTCCTCATTGCGCTTGAAGAAATTCCACTGGCCGACCCGCTGCACCGTCACCAGTCCCGCCTTCTGCAAGATGGCGAGGTGGCCGGAAACGGTCGATTGCGAGAGGCCGGCCTGCTTGTCGATCATGCCGGCGCAGACGCCCAGCGACAGCGGTGCGAGCTGCTCGCTGAACCAGGCCTCCGGCTCTTTCAGCCAGGACAGTATCTGGCGCCGGACCGGGTTGGCCAGGGCCTTGTGGATTGCATCAATGTCAATGGAGTCAGTCATATTTCGGTGTTTCACGATAAGTATATCGGAAAAAGCCGATACGTATATCGGAGCATGTCGATGGATTTCAAGCCTTGTTTTTATGCTAATCGGTAGAGCACCAGCGCCACGACGGCCGGCACGGTCTGCACGAAGAGAATGCGTTTGCTGACGGTCAGCCCGCCCCAGATGCCCGCCACGGCCACGCACAGCAGGCCGTATGTGATGAAGGCGGAACGCACTGCCGGCTCGCCATGCAGCAAACCCACCGCCAGCGCCGCCACCAGGAAGCCGTTATAGCAGCCCTGGTTCGACATGGCCGGCTTGACGATGGCCGCCTTTTCCGACGACAGGCCGAACGCGCGGCGGCCGCGGGTATCGAAGAGGACGGTTTCCAGCAGCACGATATAGACGTGGATCAGCAGGACGATGGCAACGGCGATCTGTGCGAACAGCAGCATTGGGGGGCTCCCTGAAAGTTTGGACCCCCAATGATATACTGTCGGCCTTCTCCCGCGGGGACGACCTCGCCGCAAGACCAGGGAGCCAGGCGGGGACGACCCCGTCATGACTTGGGAGAACATCATGCACTGGATCGTCCTGTTACTCGCCGGCCTGCTGGAAGTCGTCTGGGCCGTCGGACTCAAATACACCGAAGGTTTCACCAGGCTGGTGCCGAGCGCCGTGACGCTGGCCGCCATGGCCGGCAGCGTGATCCTGCTTGGGCTGGCGCTGCGTTCACTGCCGCTGGGAACCGCCTACGCCATCTGGACCGGCATCGGTACCGTGGGCACCGTCATCTGGGGCATCATGATGCTGGACGAGCCGGCCAGCTTGGTGCGGCTGGTGTGCATCGCCATGATCGTGCTGGGCATTGCCGGGCTGAAAATCCTGTCGCCGCATTAATCGTTGCGCGGGCCGACGCCCGACTCATCCGACCAGCGCGCATAAATGCGTGCCAGTTCGCCGCTGTCGCTGAGCTTTTTGACTGCCGCCGCCAGCAGCGGCGCCGCCTGTGGGGGCGCCTTCTTGCTCAACCACAAGAACATAGAGTCCTCTTTCAGCACGGCTGGCATCAGCTTGATCCTGTCCTGCAGTTTTTGCTCGCGTATCAGCCAGTGCAAGGTCAACTCGTTCATATAGAAATAGCGCCCATGGCCGGCCAGGATCTTGCGCAGGTTGGTCACGTTGCTGCCGGTGCTGTCGTCGACCGTGATGCCGAGCGCGCGCAACTGGTCGATATAGGCCGCGCCGCGCGAAGTGGTGACCAGCGGCTTCAGGCGAGCAAGGTCGTCCAGCGAATTGATTTCGGCTGTGTCGTCGGCGGCAGCGGCCAGGCGCTGGCGCGAAACGTACAAGGGTTGCGGAATGGCGATGGCGATATGGCGGCGCAATGGGGTGGAGACCAGGGCGCAGGCAATTTCGGCGTTGCCGAGGCGCAGGTTCTGTTCGATCACCAGGACCGAACGGATGTCGTCCAGTCCCGTGAAACGAAGGCGCGGTTCAACGCGGGAGATGGCGGCAAGGATGTCGGGGCAGACCCCGGTCGAAGCGCGCCCGTCCTGCTGGATCCATTTTGGCGGCAGGCTTTCCTGGCCGGTGACGCGCAGTACAAATTCAGTGGCGACTGCCGCTATGGGGAGGGTCGCGAACAGGAGCGTGCCAAGCGCGGTAAGCGGGAATATATTCATCTTGTTACCCCCTTACCGCGATTTTAAAGCTAATGGCTATCAGACAAAAGAGTCACTCACTTTGGCGAGGTAGAACCATTCGGCATTCGGCTTGGCATTGACGTCCGGGAACAACATATAGGCGTCAAACGGCGCCAGCACGGCGCTGCCATCGGCGCGGCGGCCGATTTCGTCACCGGCTTGCAGGCGGTCGAAGCTGGACCAGGTGCGGCTGAAGGCATCGCCGGTGTCCAGCTTGTCGTGCACCTCCACCATCGACAGGTATTCCATGTCTTCCAGTGCGATCGGCTGCGGCTTTGGCGCCTCGATCAGGCCAAAGTGGGCCAGCACGTTCATGATGGCGCGGTAGGCGACATCCGGCGCTTGCGGGTCGAAGTGTTGGCCGCATTCCAGGGTCAGGGCCATGCCGCCGGTGCTGCGCATGTACTCGGTGGTGCCGACACCGTATTTCAGGACGGTCTGCACTTCACTGTCGTCGCGCAGGCGGCGCTGCACGCCGGCGCCGTAGGTGGCCATCCAGCCGTCGACGAAGCGCTTGACGCCGAGGATGCGGGCCATGGCGCGTTCTTCGGCTTCGTGTCCGAACGGTTGCAGGGTGCCGTCGTTGTTGCGCGGGCCGACCATGACGAAAGGCTGGCTCTGGGCGTTGAAGGAATGCAAGTCCAGCAGGATTTCGTGCTGGCCGAGCAGGGGGCACAGCCAGTTGGCGATATGGTCCTCGAAGTCTTGCGGATTTTCGGTCGGGAACAGGTTCCGGTTCAGGTTACGGTCGCCGGAACGCTGGCCTTTCTGGTACGCCAGCGGATTGGTGACCGGCACGAAGGTCACGCTGCCGTTCAGGATGTGAAGTTCGCCTTTGTCCAGTTGATCCATCACGCGCAGGATGCCTTTGGTGCCGCAGGTTTCGTTGCCGTGCACGGCGCCAGTGATGATCAGGCGGCGGCCCTTGCCCTGGCCGGTGTAATTGACAGATTTAAAATGCATTTTGCTGGCGTCGGTCATGCTGTTCCTTTAAGGCTTGGCGAATAAGTGGCCAATATTCTAGCTCAGGTAGAATTCGCGCATGAATCGACTCTCCCGCGTCCATGGCCTGGACACTCTGCGCGCGCTGGCCATCATGCTGGTGTTTGCCAACCACTATATGGGCTTCGTCAGTCACGAGCCGACCTTTGGCTGGTTCAGCGAAATCGGCTGGGCCGGCGTGGACTTGTTCTTTGCGCTTTCCGGTTACCTGATTGGACACCAGGTGTTTTCCGCCTTGCGCGGGCCTGCCCTGTCGCTGCCGCATTTTTATGCGCGCCGCTTGTTGCGCACCTTGCCGGCCTACCTGGCAGTGCTGGCGCTGTATGCCTGGTGGCCGTATTGGGCCGGCAACCTGCCGCATGCGCCGTGGTGGAAGTACCTGACCTTTACCCTGAATATCAATCTCAAGCCGGGGACGCTGTTCTCGCACGCGTGGTCCTTGTGCGTGGAGGAGCAGTTCTACCTGTTGCTGCCGCCTGTCGTGCTGGCCATTGCCGCCATCACGCGAGTACGCCGCGCAGGCGGCCTCGCGCTGGTGCTGGGCTGGGCGGCGCTGCTGTCCGCCATTGCAGCCGGCATGTGGCTGCGCGACAGCTGGTGGCAGCCGGCGATGGACCTCGGTGAGCGTGGCAGCCGCAGCTACTACACCCTGATCTACTACTCCACGCTGGCGCGTTTCGATGAACTGCTGGCCGGCGTCGCCCTGGCCATGCTGCGCAACTTCCATCCGAAGGCATGGCAGCGCCTGACCAGTCATGGGAACTGGATGCTGGCTGCTGGCGCATTTTTGACAGCACTGGCGTTCTGGCTGTTCCTTGAGCACCATTTCAGCTGGGGCATGTCGGTCTTCGGCTATCCTCTGTTGGGCGTGGCGTTCGCCGCTTTGCTGCTGGCCGCACTCAGCGAGGGCTCGCTGCTGCACCGCACCCGGATTCCCGGCATGGGCGTGATCGCGCTGTGGTCTTACTCGATCTACCTGACGCACAAACAGGTTTGCATCCTGCTGGCCGACCACTGGGAACCGGTTGACCTGGACTCGATCGCCGTCATGATCGCCGCCAGCATTTTTGCCGGATGGCTGCTATATTTTGCGGTCGAAGCGCCATTCATGAGCCTGCGCGAGCGCTTCATTCCGAACAACTTCAGACGGAGAACGATTGACGTCCCCTCCGCCCTAAAGGACGGGGATTCCTGCTTCCAGCGTCGCACGTCCGCGACGGAGAATGTTTAACGCAGCATTACGATCACGATCATGTACTACACCGCATTCGCTGCATTCCCACTCTCTTATTCCAAGGCCTGCGATACCCTTCGGCCTCGAATCGGGCAGTGCACCACAATTCGAGCAGGTCTGGGTGGTAAAGCGTTCGTCCACTTCCACGTACCGCGCGCCATGCCTCATGGCCTTGTACGCCAGCATCCTGCGGAAGGACGACCAGCCTGCATCAAGCACGGACTTCGCCAGGCTGGTTTGGGCGAGTCCGCTGGCATTGACATTGCCAACAGCGATATGGTCGAAAGCGCGAGCAAGCTCCGCCGACCTGTTATGCAAGAAGTCCAGCCGACGCCGCGCAGTACGCGCCTGGATGGCTTTGATGCGGCGCCGCTTGTGGGCTCGCTGCGCAACCGCCAGCGCCGCTTCAGCATTGCGGTAAAAGCCCGGCGCCGGAATTTTTTCTCCCTCGGACGGGGTGGCGAGATCCTTCAAGCCAAGATCGATACCGACACCGTGGTCAAGTGGACGAACCGGCGGCTCGGCCACCTCGATCACGATATTGAGGAACCAGTTGCCGCGGCTGGCAAAGCTTTTCACGGGGCCCGAATTGCTGCGCAATTCGTCTTGCGCAAAGCAACTGCCGTCCTTGATCTTCCCTTCAGGAAGGGGGCGAGAGTAAAACACGCGGAAAGTATTACCTGCAAAGCGAAACGCGTTGCCTTCCCGGTGCAGGTCACGTCCTTTGAGCGGAACCCAGCCCAAGGACCTTCGGCCGCGGTAACGCAAATACGGCCGGCGGTGTTGGGCACGCGAATTGGCAAATTGTTCGCATACGGCATTGATCACACCAGAATGCAGCTCCAATTCTTTGCTGCTGCCGGTAGTCAGCTTGTTCAAGTCGAAGCCGGTCAGCCAAGGGCGCTCAAATCGCAAGGCATCTTTCTGCCGATCATTGCAGTAGTTCCAGACGAAATTCACCTTACGGGCTTGCAGATCAAGCAGCCCGTTTTTCGATTTCACACGGAAACGGTAGACGAGAAGTATGCTGTAAGTTTATACAGTATTTCAAAAATCTCAAGGAGAACGGCAGCTTTGCGGCCAGCTCCTTTCACTCCCCGCCCTGAAGGACGGGGTTTCTCGGAGCAAATCTGATGAAGCACCTGTTGGCAACGTCCCTGTTACTCCTTAGCGCAAGCGCGTTCGCACAACCCGCCGCCGGGCCATTCGCCCGTATGGTAGTGATCCAGCCGAAGCCGGGCCAAAGCGCGGCCTTCGAGCAGGGCTACCAGCGCCATCTCGAATGGCACAAGGGCGCCAACGACCGCTGGACCTGGTACGGCTGGTCGTTCGTGCTGGGCGACCGGCTCGGCATGTTCATGGATGGCACTTTCGGCCATGCCGCCGCCAACTTCGACGCCGCCGTGCAGCCGGCAGGCGACGCGGCCGACAACGCGGCCAACGTCGTGCCGCACGCCGATTTCCTGAGTCATGGCGTGTTCCGCCGGCTGGAGTCGGCCAGTGTAGGCCAGCCCTTGCCCGATGCATCGCCGTTTCTCGCGATGGCGACCTACACTATCGCGCCGGGTGAGGAGACGGCGTTCGAACGCCAGCTGGTGGCCGGCGCCTCGGCGCCCGCAAACACCGGCCGCGCGGCGCCCAGGTTCACCTGGTACCGCCTGCAAGTCGGCGGCGCCGGCGGCCAGTATGTCCTGATGCGCGCCGTGCCAAGCTTTGGCGCAGCCGCAGAGCTGCCGGAGGTATTGCCGGCAGGGGCGAAGGCGCTGGTGCGAGGCGTCCGAACCGAATTGCTGCGCTACCGCGCCGACATGAGCTATATCCCTAAAGACTAAGCTAGCTGCGCATCTCGATGACGTTGTCGTTCTGGGCGTCCGTCAGGAAGGCAAACAGCGCACGGACGCGGGCAGGGGCTTCGTAGCCTTCGGTCGCTTCGATGGCGCGGCGCATGCCCGGCACCGCTTCGCTGATATGGGGGCTGCCGTAAGCGCATATCAACAGCGCGGCGAGTTGCGCCGCTTCGCGCTCGTGGTTCTGGCGCAGGCGGCGCTCGATCACCTCGACCAGCACGCGCTGCATGCGTGGCGTCGGGTTTTCGATATGGGCAAACACCAGGGGCGTATTGGCGATCGCTTCGCATATGCGGCGTTCGATGTCGTCGGCCTTGGTGTCGGAGGGGATGTCGAAATACGCGCCCGCCCACCGTGTACGGGCGTACTGGTGGCCGGGCGGGAAGGAGTCGGCGGTGTCGAAGCCGAGCGCGTGGCCCAGCTTCTTCAACCAATCAAGGATGGCGGAGCTCATGGCGGCCATTGTACCGCCACTGCTTACACTGCGTGCGCTTCCTCGCCGAGACGGCCGGCGCGGAAATCTTCGACGGCCTGGAAAATCTCCGCCTGCGAGTTCATCACGAAGGGGCCGTACTGCACGATCGGCTCATTCAGCGGCTTGCCCGACAACAGGATGAAGCGACTGTCCGGGCCAGCCGTGATGGTCACGCCATCGGCGCCTGCATTATTGGCCAGGATCGCCATGCTCTGCGCAGGAACCGCCTTGCCATCCACCGTCACCTCGCCGCGGTAGGTGTAGATAAAGGCGTTATGGCCTGCGCGGATCGCCTGGCTGAATGCTTCGCCGGCCGGCAATTCCACGTCGATATACAGCGGTTCCGTCACTTCGCGTTGCACGGCGCCTTTCACGCCCTGGCTTTCGCCGGCGATGATGCGCACCGTGGCGCCGTTTTCAGTCTTCGCCACCGGGATTTCACCGGCTTCGAAGTCCTTGTACCAGGGCTGCTGCATCTTGTCCTTGGCAGGCAGGTTAAGCCACAGCTGGAATCCTTCCATCAAGCCTTCGGCCTGTTCCGGCATTTCGGAGTGGATCACGCCACGCCCGGCGGTCATCCACTGGACGCCGCCACTGGCCAGCAAACCTTCATTGCCGGCGCTGTCGCGGTGCCGCATGCGGCCGGTCAGCATATAGGTGACCGTTTCAAAGCCGCGGTGGGGGTGGTCGGGGAAGCCGGCGATGTAATCGTTGGCTTGCTCCGAACCGAAATTGTCCAGCATCAGGAACGGGTCCAGGCGACGCTGCAGTGGCTGGGTCAACACGCGGTTGATTTTCACGCCAGCGCCATCCATCACGGCCTGGCCGCGGATAATCCGTTCCACTGTGCGGGTTTGTGCGATGTTGTCCATTTTCTTTTCCTTTGTTGGTTAAGCCAGCAGTTCTGCAACGCGGGCATCGGCAGCGGCTTGCTGTTGGCCGGCCACTTCCGCGCCGTAGGCCTGGCCTTCGATGAACACATATTCCACGTCAGTCAGGCCGATAAAAGCCAGGAACATCTTCAGGTGCGGGAACTGGGTGTCAGTCGGCGCATCTTTGTGCATGCCGCCGCGCGAGGTGGCGACATAGACTTTTTTACCTTGCAGCAGGCCGACCGGGCCGTTCTCGCTGTACTTGAAGGTAACGCCGGCACGGGCAATCGCGTCGAACCACGATTTGAGCTGCACGGTGATGCCAAAGTTGTACATCGGAGCGCCGATCACGATAGCGTCGGCACGTTGCACCTGGGCGATCAGGGCGTCATCCAGGGCGACGCGGGCGGCTTGTTCCGGAGTGCGTTTGTCGGCTGGGGTGAACAGGGCCTGCAGGGTTGGCTCGTCCAGCACAGGGTGCGGGTTGGCTGCCAGGTCGCGCACTTCCACGGTGGCGCCAGGGTTGGTCGCCAGCAGTTTGTTGACGATATTGGTCGCTACGCGGGTGGATTCGGAACCGGAGCTTTTTGCGCTGGAGTTGATTTGCAGGATGTTCATGGTTTGCTTCCTTTCGAGTATTTGGTTTGTTGCTGCGATGGAGTAACTATAGTGGTTCCAAATATGATCCAGAAGCCGTTAAAATGGATAACATCGTGCCATCAGTGGAACAATCATGAGCGATATCGACCCCAGCGACCTGCTGTTATTTGCCCGAATCGTGGAATTTGGCAGCCTGAGCCAGGTTTCCGAACGGCTGCAATTGCCCAAATCGACGGTTTCCCGCCGCCTGACCCAGCTCGAGGCCACGCTGGGCGAACGGCTGTTGACGCGGACCACCCGCAAGCTGGTGTTGACCGAATTCGGCGCCAGCCTGCTGGAACACGCGCGCCGGGTCGCGGAGGAGACCGAAGCCGCCGGCGCCCTGGCCCAGCATCGCCAGCAGGCGCCCAGCGGCTTGCTGCGGGTGTCAATGCCGGCGGACTTTGCCAACGTCCACCTAGCGCGGATGCTGCCGGCCTTCATGGCCAAGCACCCGGCAATTACCCTGGAACTGGACCTGTCGCCGCGCCGCGTGGACCTGGTGGCGGAAAATTTCGACATCGCGATCCGCATGGGCGCCTTGCCTGACGATGCCACGCTGGCGGCACGCAAGGTGCTGATATCGACCTGGGGCCTGTACGCTGCGCCTTCCTATACGGTGGTGCACGGCCTGCCGGAGCATCCGGACGACCTGTTCAAGCACGAATTGCTAAGCCTGCGGCGCATGCCAAATGGCCTGGTGCGCTGGCCGCTCTCGCGCGGCAAGACCACCTGGGAGCGCGACCTGCCGGTGCGGCTGATGGCAAACTCGCCGGAGCTGCTGACACGCATGGCTGCCACCGGCATGGGCATTGCCACCTGCACCACGCAATTCGCAGCCCCGCTGGTGGCGCGCGGCGAACTGGTGCGCGTGCTGCCCGACTGGTGCTTTGCGCCCGTCACAGGCTGGGCGGTATTCCCCGGCCGCCGCCTGATGCCCGCCAAGACTCGCGCATTCCTTGATATGCTCGAGACCAACTTTAAGGAGAGTTAAGTGTAGAAATCGTGGCCTCAAGTGCTCAGATGCGATGAATTGTTTTCTCTCGGGATCAGGGAGTATCCATGAATGAACTAAAGAATCTATTGGAGCTGTTTGCCGGCGATTGGGTAGGTGAGGAAGACATTGCACCGTCCAGATGGGGGGCAGGGGGCACGGCAAACGCGTCGATTTCGGCGCGGCTGGATTTTGATGGCCGTATGCTGATCCAAGATTACAGCGCCGAGCGTGATGGCAAACCATGGTTCAAGGCGCATGCCGTGATCGCGTACGACCAGCAATCTTCTGCCTTGAGTCTCCACTGGTTCGACAGCATGGGATTCATTCCTGCTGCGCCCGCGCCAGGCCAATGGGATGGCGAGGCATTGCGATTCGAGCGTAGCTCGTCGCGTGGGCAGACGCGCCACACCTACCGACCTTCCGGCCCCGTTTCGTATGAGTTGGTACTGGAAAGCTCGTTTGACGGGGGCGCCAACTGGGTCGCTGTAATGACGGGGCGCTACTCGCGGACCAGCGGCTAAGGTAAGTTGGCGCGCGCTTTTGATGTGGATCAAGTCGTCCCGTAGACCAGGTGCCACCATGCCAGTTCATCTTCTTTACACAGGAGGCCAAGATGAAGCTGGCGATGATTCCCGTAACCTTGCCTGGCGGTGCGCGCGATACGGCGCTCACCAGTGCCTGGCTGCAGCGCGCCTGCGCGCCGGTCATCGAGTATTTTGATGACCATTCCGGTGGCAAGCAGAACCTGGAATTCACGGTATTCGATTGGCTGCCCCTCACTTTCCAGCAGTGGAGCGAGCTCCAGGAATTCCGCAACGGCGCCGTCAACGGACTGCTTGCTGCAGTCCGGCACGTGGACTTGAGCGGATACCAGCATTTTATCTATGTGGTCGACGATGGTGACGTGCGCGGCGGCTCAACTGTCGTTGAATTACAGACCTCAATTATTGGCGCACGCGACGTCTGCCCATCCCTTGTCGCGCGCGAGGTTGCGATACTGTTCGGCGCCACTGGCACCTCTCTTGAAAGACCGGAAGGTCCGGATGCCAACGGTGACCGCTTCTGCGTCATGGGAGGCGACGATTCAAAGTTCTCCTTCCATGACGCCAGCCTGGAAGATCCTGGGCAAGGAGCTGACGCTCCCCATACCCGATGCGGGCCCGGCATGTGCCTGCCGACGTTGTTGGCGACGGGTTGGATTACCCTGGAGCAGAACGGGGTCCAGGCATCGGGAAGTGTTACAGGATTGACTGGCAGTGTTGCTACTATTCGCGTCCTGGATGGAGTGACGCATACCGAAGGCGGGATAGCTGTGTGTTGCTACCTGGATGACGGCGACCGCTACCTGGTCGAATACCGTAGTCATCACTCCAAATGGGACCGCGGCACTCCTCCCTTGCCCTTGGGGTGGTTGCTCGTGCATCGGACGCCGCTTGACGGTCCCCTTGAAAGCCTATTGGTGGGGCAATTGCCTGTGACGCCTGGGCTTGCCCAAACTTTTGGAGGCCCGGAAAGCCTTTACCTGTTTGGCGCCAGCCCGCTGCGCCTTACCATCCTGGGCGCTGACGCTCAAGCCGGAACCGTTCAGATTCAGTTTGCGCGCCACAAGGCAGAGGTGCCCCAATATATTGATCCGGATCGGCAGTTCCGCCAGGAGCTGCGTTATGTGCTCTGGTCCCCAGAGTCCGGGCTGCATGTGTTTCCGGCGAGTTCGGACCTGGCAAAGGTCTTGAAGGGTGTCGCGGACTTGAAGGTGCTGCGCAGCACTTTACGTGCATCTCCGCGTCGCTACCAGGCCGGACTGTCAACGGCTTTCGAGAGCCAACAAAAGAAGGTGCAACATGCGGTTGCAGAAGTCAGCTTGCGCGACGAGTCTCCCGAGGACAGGTTGTTGTCTCGACTGGAGCGGCTCAAGGAGCGTCTCGCGCGGCATAAGGACTTCGCAGAATTCGAGCGCGACCTGGAGACACTGGAATCTCTGGCACGTTCGATCAGGCAAGCCGCTGCTATGCGGCCGTAAATTTGTGGCGCATCAAGCGCCACTTGGATTACTTGAGATTGGCCATCAGCTCGCCCAGGCGAACCGGGCCGGCAGGCTGCCAGTGCTGGTTGAAGTGCAGGGTGTCTTTCGGGAACAGCATGACAACAGTGGAGCCCAGCAGGAAGCGGCCCATTTCTTCGCCTTTTTTCAGCACGATGTCCTGGTCGGCATAAGTCCATTCGGTGACCTTGGGCAGGCGCGGCGGATTGACCAGGCCGTGCCAGACAGTGGCCATGCTGCCGACGATGGTCGCGCCCACCAGCACCATCACGAACGGGCCGAAGGCCGTTTCGAACTCGCACACCACGCGTTCATTGCGCGCGAACAGCCCCGGCACGCCGCGGGCGGTGGTCGGGTTGACCGAGAACAGTTCGCCCGGCACATAGATCATGCGTTTCAGCTTGCCGTCGCACGGCATGTGGATGCGGTGGTAGTCGCGCGGGCTGAGGTAGAGGTTGGCAAAGCTGCCGTGCTCGAAATGCTTGGCGAGCGAGGCATCGCCGCCGACCAGGGCCGTGGTGCTGAACTTGTGACCCTTGGCCTGGAAAATCTGGTCGCCTTCAATGGCGCCGAACTGGGAGATGCGGCCGTCGACCGGGCAGACGAAATCGGCCTTGGCCAGCGGGCGCACGCCCGGCTTCAGCGCGCGGGTGAAGAATTCATTGAAGCTGTGGTAGCTGGCGATATCCGGATTGGCCGCTTCGTCCATGTTGACGTCGTACTTGCCCACGAACCAGCGAATCAGTCGGGTGGTTTTGTCGCCGCCTTTGGCGCCTGCTACGCGGCCGGCGAAGTTGGTCAGGGCGCTTTTCGGGAGCAGGTATTGCGGCAATACGGCAAGTCGGGACACGGTCGGCATTCCAATGATTTGAAGATCCCGAATTATATCCTTGCTACCGCCTGCACCATAGGGTACAGTTTCGGCCAAGAATTATTTACCTTTTTTGCAATAATGAGTCGCCTGTCACTCGCAGCAGCCGCCATTCTCGCCGCTACCCAGGCCATGGCGGAGGAACAGAAGCAGGAACCTGTCCAGAAAGTCGAAATCAAGGGCGCGGCCGAAGCCTACAATCCGCGCAAGGACGACACAGCCAGCAAGATCATCGTCAGCAGCGATGAGCTGAAACGCTATGGCGACACCTCGATCGGGGATGCGCTGAAGCGGGTGCCGGGCGTGTCGGTCGGCGCCGGCGGACGCGATATTCGCATGCGCGGCCTTGGCAGCGGCTATACGCAAATCCTGCTGAATGGCGAGCGCGTGCCGCCTGGCTTCAATATCGAGACGCTGGCGCCGGACAGCATCGAGCGCATCGAAGTGATTCGCGCCGCCAGCGCGGAGTTCAGCACCCAGTCGATCGCGGGCACCATCAATATCGTACTGAAGAAGGCGGTCAAATCGGCGCAGCGTGAGTTCAAGTTCGGCGTCAGCCGCAGCAAGGAAGCGACCAACCCGAACGGAAACCTGGTCCTGTCGGACAAGGACGGCAATTTTTCCTATTCAATCAACCTGGGCGGCGGCCGCTACGAATTCGACCGCAATGGCCTTAGCCATGAAGAACTGATCGACCTGGCGGGCACGCCGCTGCTGGATCGCCGCATGCTGACGCATGACCGCGGCCATGCGCGCGGCCTGGAACTGTCGCCGCGCCTGAACTGGAACCTGGAGAATGGCGACACGCTGACTTCACAGTCCTTCATCAACCGTAATGTCTTCAAGAGCGCGATTGACCGCGACTACGACGTCGATGCGGGCGCGGCGCCATTCTTCGACGCCGTGCGGATCAAGAATGAAAACAAGAGCCTGTTCGCGCGCACGGACCTGAACTGGGTGCACAAGTTCGGCGAGGGGGCCAAGCTGGACGCCAAGATCGGGGGCCACCGCATGCGCAGCAACGGCAGCTGGTTCGAGTCCGATGCACATGGCGGTGCGCCCAAGCTGCAGCATGACGTCTTCAGCGGCGTGCGCGAATGGGGCATCAGCAGTACCGGCAAATATTCCACGCCGATCGGGGCCGAACATGCCTTGGCCGCAGGCTGGGAGGTGGGCTACACCGACCGCGACGACTGGCGCAACCAGCGCGACCTGTTCAGCCCCGATGGCCTGCGCGACGACAAGGACGAGGGCTATCAGGCTTCTCTGCGCCGCGCTGCCGCCTATGTGCAGGACGAGTGGAACATCAGCAAGGCCTGGTCGGTCTATGCCGGCTTGCGCTGGGAAGGCATACATACGCAAAGCTCTGGCGCCGGCTTCGACCCGGTCAGCAATCGCAGCAGCGTATGGAGCCCGCTGGCGCAAACCTTGTACAAGCTCCCCAACGGCAAGGACCAGTTGCGCGCCGCGCTGACCCGCACGTACAAGGCGCCGCAAGCGTCGAACCTTTCCGGGCGCCGCTTTACCTCCACGAACAACAGCCAGATCGATACCGATTGGATCGGCAATCCGAACCTGAAACCGGAGCTGGCGACGGGCATCGATGCCTCTTACGAGCATTACTGGAGCGAGGGGGCGTTGTTCAGCGTGGCCGCTGCCGCCCGCCGCATCAACAATTTCACCCGCCGCCGCGTCTTGCTCGATGAGACGGGCCGCTGGGTTTCCGCGATGACGAATAACGGCCGTGCCGACGTGCGCAGCGTGGACGTGGAACTGAAATTCCCGATGAAGGCAGTCATGGACAAGGCGCCCGCGCTCGACGTTCGCGCCAGCGTCAGCCGCAACTGGTCGCGCGTCGATTCGGTGCCGGGGCCGCACAACACGCTGGACCAGCAAGTGCCGCTGACAGCCATTTTCGGCCTCGATTACAAGACGCCCGACGGCGCCTGGAGCATGGGCGGCAGTTTCAACCTGCGTACCAATGGCGCCGTGCGCATTGAAGAAAACCGATATAGCTGGGCAACAGTAACGCGCCAACTGGATGCTTACCTGGCGTGGAAACTCGATAGCAAGACGCAGTTGCGTTTCTCTGCCTGGAATCTGCTGAAGCAGGATTACCGGTCGAAGAATATCTACATTACCGATAATGGATCGCTATCCTCGGAGCAGACCAGTTTCGGCGTGCGTAATATACGCCTGCAGCTGGAGACTCGCTTCTGAAAGTAAATGCCTGGCTTATACCGGAATTTAATAGAAATGAAATAAAGGAGCGCCGCATGTCAAATGTGTGGCGCTTTTTTTTTAATATGGTTAAATTATGTGGATAAAATCATCGTAACTATGGTACATTGCAGGGAAGAAATCTCACACATTGTCACACTTTGATTTTTCATACACTTAGGGTAAAGAAAGATGACCACTTACCAAGAATACCAAGCAAAAATTGCCGAACTGCAAAACCTGGCCGCTGATGCGCGCAAAGCAGAAGTGCAAAAGGCGAAAGAACAGATCTGGTCCATCATGCGGGAATATGACCTGTCTCCGGCTGATCTCGGTCCAGCGGCCAAGAGCAATAAGCCTGTCAAGCCGCGTGCACGCGTGCCAATGAAATACCAGGACCCGGTATCGGGTTCCCAGTGGACCGGCCGCGGCCGTGCGCCGAAATGGCTGGAAGGCAAGAAGAAGGAAGACTTCCTGATTAAATAAGCCGATCGCGGCGAGAGGGGCGGATTAATATCCGCCCCTTTTCTTTTTATACGGAGAGAATATGTCGAGCTTAGCTTTGCGGCCGCTGCTGGCCGCTTTCCTGCTTTCCTTTGCCTCATCCGTGATGGCGGCAGGGCCCGTGCTGCTGACGCCCGAGCGCGTCTGGACGGGCGAGGGAGCGGCTCGCAGCGGCTGGTCGGTGCTGGTGGCCGATGGCAAGGTGGCGGCAGCCGGCCCGACGGCCGGCATGACGATTCCCGCCGGCGCCGAGCGCGTCGACTTGCCGGGCAAGACCCTGCTGCCAGGCCTGATGGACCTGCATTCGCATGTGCTGCTGCATCCGTATAACGAGACCAGCTGGGACGACCAGGTGCTGAAGGAGCCGGAAGCGTATCGCGTGCTGCTGGCTGCGCGCCACGTGCAAGCGCAGCTCCAATCCGGTTTCACCACCTTGCGCGATCTCGGTTCGGAAGGCGCGGGCTATGCCGACGTGTCGCTCAAGCGGGCGATCGAGGAGGGCATGCTGCCCGGCCCGCGGCTATTCGTGGCCACGCTGGCGATCGTGGCCAGCAGCAGCTATGGCCCGAACGCCAGGTCCTACCGGCCCGACATGGTGCTGCCGGTCGGCGCGCAGGAGGCAACCGGCGTTGATGAAGTGGTGAAGGCGGTGCGCGAGCAATCCGCACGCGGCGCCGACTGGATCAAGGTGTACGCCGATTACCGCACCGGTCCGGATGGCTCGGCGCACGCCACTTTCAGCCAGCAGGAACTGGATGCGCTGGTGGCGGCGGCCCATGGTTCGGGGCGGCGCGTGGCGGCCCATGCGGCCACGGATGAGGGAATGCGCCGTGCAGTGCTGGCCGGCGTGGACACTATCGAGCATGGCTATGGCGGCAGTGAGGCCACCTTCAGGCTGATGGCGGAACGCAAGGTTGCCTATTTCCCGACCCTGGCTGCGCCGGAAGCGACCAGCGAGTACTTCCAGAAGCATGTGCGGGGCGGAACGCCTACGCCTTCCATGCAGGCCGCCGCGCGGGCGTTCCAGCTGGCGCGCAAGGCGGGCGTGACGGTTGGCCTGGGGAGCGACGTGGGCGTATTTGCCCACGGCGGCAGCGCGCGCGAGGCCGAATGGCTGGTCAGGCTGGGCATGACGCCGACCGAAGCGTTGCGGGCAGCGACCGTGGTCAATGCCGGGGTGCTGGACCGTGCTGGCTCGCTGGGCCAGGTAAAGCCGGGCTACCTGGCGGACCTGGTGGCAGTGGAGGGCGATCCGACCGCCGATATCACGGCCCTGTACCGTGTTGCCTTTGTGATGAAAGGCGGCATTGTCTATCGAAACGTGCGATGATGAAGTATGTCCGCGATTCCCTTATTCCCCTTGCATACGGTGCTTTATCCGGATGGGTACCTGCCGTTGCAAATCTTCGAGGTGCGCTACCTCGACATGGTGAAGCGTTGCATCGAACATAAGGAAGATTTCGGCGTCGTGGCGCTGGTGCAGGGCGATGAGGTGCGCAAGCCGGACCAGCACGAGACCCTGTGCGCGGTGGGCACCATGGCGCATATCGGGGAATGGAAGGCGATCTTGCCGGGCCTGATGCAGTTGCGCTGCAGCGGGCGGCAGCGCTTCCGCATTGTCGCCGCGGAACAGCTGAAGCACGGCCTGTGGATGGCGGATGTGGCGCCGATCGACGATGACATGTCGGTGCCGGTGCCTTCCGAGCAGCAGGATGTGGCCGACAGCCTCGGCATCCTGATCCAGACCTTGCAGGAGCGGGGCATTCCGGCCGGGCAGATGCCGATGCAGGCGCCTTATCGCCTGCAGGAAGCGGGCTGGGTGGCTAACCGCTGGTGCGAGTTGCTGCGCCTGTCGCTGGCGCAGAAGCAGCTCTTGCTGGCGCAGGAGAACCCGGTCCTGCGGCTGGAGCTGGTGCAGGATGTGATGGTTGAACATGGCCTGCTGAATTAGGCCATCGCTGGCTCTATGCGCGTTCCGGCGCCCCGCGCTACACTGGGCGCATGTACCTTCCTGCTGCTTTCGCTGAAGACCGACTTGAGGTCAAACATGGGCTGATCCGGGCGTATCCGCTTGGGATGCTGCTTATCCCTGGCGCTGTGCCGACGGCCGACCTGGTGCCGTTTGCGCTTTATCCCGATGAGGGAGAGGCGGGGCTGGGCGTGCTGCGGGCGCATATTGCGCGCGCCAATCCTGCATGGAAGGCGCTGGCTGCAGGCGGCGAGTGCCTGGTCGTGTTCCAGGGGCCAGAGGCTTATATCAGCCCTACCTGGTACGCCTCCAAGGCGACGTCGCACAAGGTGGTGCCGACCTGGAATTACGCGATGGTGCAGGTGCGGGGAAGGGCTCGGGTCGTAGAAGATCCTGCGTGGCTCGGCCAGCAGTTGCGTGCCTTGACTGCCCTGCAGGAGGGCGCCCTGCCGGAGCCCTGGGAAGTGGACGATGCGCCGCTTGATTTCATCGAAGGCTTGCTGAAGGCGATTATCGGTATCGAGATTCCCATTGCGTCCATCGAAGGGAAATGGAAAGTCAGCCAGAACCGTGGCAAGGCGGATGCCGAAGGCGTCGTCGCGGGCCTGAATTCGCGCGCCGCAGCGGCCGGCGAGGGGGCGGCGGCGATGGCCGCGCTGGTGGCGGAGCGCATCGCGCCTGGCTTCAGGCAGGACTGAGTTCTTCTTCCCGGGCGTGGACGTGCATCGACCACGTCACGCCGGCAATCAGCAGCACAATGGCGGCGACTTCCAATGGGCGCGGGAACTGCTGCTTGTAGATAAAGCCATACATCAGCGCAAACAGGGTCTCGAACAGGATCAACTGGCCGGACAGGGTAATCGGCACCCGGCGGCTGGCGACGTTCCACAAATGGTTGCCGATCACCGAGGCGCCGAGGGCCAGCAGGCTATTGCAGATCCAGAACAGCGTCCAATCGCGTCCCGAGGCCGCACCTGCGGCGCCAGTGACGTCGCCATGGAAGACCGCGAACGCCATCGCGCCCACCACCAGTGCAATCAGCCCGGTCGACAGGCCGTACAGTGCCGACCACTCCGCGCTGCTGTAATGCGGATTGCGTTTCAGGTAGCGTGCGTTATCCAGCGTGTACCAGCTCCAGCACAGCAAAGCGCCGGTCGCACAGGCGACGCCGATCACCGTATTCAGCATGGAGGCGCCGGCAGCGGCGGCGTGCTGGAACACGTCGACATTGATGCAGGCAATGCCGGCCGCCGTCACCAGCAACGGCATGGCCAGCTGGCGCAACGGCACCGCGCCATGGTCGTTGCGCCCCATCAATGTCACGGCGATCGGCAGAACGCCAATGATCAGGGAAGTCGGCGCCACCCCCGCCAGTTTGACGCCCAGCGCAAGGAACATGTAATACACCAGGTTGCCGGCCAAGGCGTGCCGCAGCAGTGCGAAATAATCATCGCGCTCCAGGCGGCCGACCAGGTTGCGCAGGCGTGGCAGCATCAGGACCAGGGCGATGGCGCCATAAGCGAGGTAGCGGCCGACCGCCATCTCGAGCGGCGTAAAGGCCGCCAGCAACTCCGGCACGATGAACACCATGCCCCACATCGCGCCTGCCAGCAGGCCGCACACCACACCAGTCCACATGCAATATTTCCCAATTTAAACCTGCGACAGTGTCGCACAGCTTGCGATATCTTGCTGAATCATGGACAAGACGTTGATCGCCGCGTTGCAGCGCGAGGCGCGGCCATTGGAAACAGCGGAGGACCTGGACTACCTGCTCGACTGCATCGGCGACGCTTCGCTGGTGCTGCTGGGCGAAGCCACCCACGGCACCCAGGAGTTCTACCGCCTGCGCGCCGACATCAGCAAACGTCTGATCGTCGACAAGGGTTTCGACGCCATCGCGGTCGAAGCCGACTGGCCGGACGCCTTGCGCGTCAGCCGCTACGTGCAGCATGGCGGCGACGACATGAGCGCCGACCAGGCGCTGTCAGGATTCAAGCGCTTTCCGCAATGGATGTGGCGCAACCATGAAATCGTGGAGCTGGTGAACTGGCTGCGGGTGCACAACCACCACGTCGCCAGTCCGGCGCGCCGTTGCGGTTTCTATGGCCTGGACTTGTACAGCCTGCAGCAGTCGATGCATGCGGTGATCGACTACCTCGACCAGGCCGACCCGGAAGCGGCGGCCCGCGCGCGCCAGCGTTACGGCTGCATCGACCACTTCGCGGAAGACCCGCAGCGCTACGGCTACGCCACCAGCTTTGGCATGAAGCCCGATTGCGAGGCCGAAGTGCTGCGCCAGCTGGTCGACATGAACCGCACGGCCAACGAACACCTGCGCACCGGCACGGTGCCGGATGAATTCTTCTACGCCCAGCAGAACGCGCGCGTGACCCGCAATGCGGAGGTGTATTACCGCGCCATGTTCAAGGGCCGCGACGAATCGTGGAATGTGCGCGATTCGCACATGGCGGAAACCCTGCAGGCACTGCGCGAGCACCTGGGCCAGAGCATCGGCCGGCCGGCACGCGTCGTGGTGTGGGCGCATAACTCGCACCTGGGCGACGCGCGCCACACCGAAATGGGCAGGCATGGCCAGTTGAACCTGGGGCAACTGGTGCGCGAGCGTTACCGGCCGCAGGACAGCTTCCTGCTTGGCTTCACCACGCATGCGGGCAGCGTGACGGCAGCCAGCGACTGGGATGGCCCGGCCGAGCTGAAATCCATCGTGCCGTCCAGGCCCGACAGCGTGGAACGCGTGCTGCACGAGGTGGGCATGCCGGCCTTCCTGTTGCCGCTGCGCGGGCGCAACAGCGCCTTGGCGCGGGCAGGCGGCCGCTTGCTGGAAAGGGCGATCGGAGTGATCTACCGGCCGGATACCGAGCGCATGAGCCACTACTTCCTGGCGGACGCGGAGCATCAGTTCGATGCGTTGATCCACATCGACCGTACCACGGCACTCAGGCCGCTGGAGCGTTCAGCTCTGTGGCGCCACGAGGAACCGGCCGAGACTTACCCATCCGGCTTGTAGCGCGACCAGGGTTGCCAGGTTCGCGATGACCGTGAGCCAGAACTTGAGCAGGAATGAGGTTTTGGAAGACTTGTGGCGCAGCAGCTGCTGCGCCGCGAGAGCGCCGGGCCAGCCGCCGGCCAGGCCAAGCAAGAGCAGCGTGCGCTCGGGCGTGCGCCGGCGGCCACGGCGGGCGGCCGACTTGTCGAGCGCATAGGCGATGAAGCAGGCCGCGCTGGCGATGGCATACAGCGCGGCGATGCACAGCATCAGAAGTAGTTCAGGCCCAGTGCGGCCTTGACTTCATCGGTGGTGCGGGCGGCAACTTCGCGCGCGCGCATGGTGCCTTCCTTCAACACCTGCATGATGTAGCCCTTGTCCTTGGCCAGTTCTTCGCGGCGGGCGCGGATCGGGGCCAGCATGTCCTGCAGCACGGCTTCCAGGCGCTTCTTGACGACGGAGTCGCCCAGGCCGCCGCGCACGTAGTGGTCCTTCATCTCCTGCAGGCTGGCCTTGTCGGTGTCGAAGGCGTCGAGGTAGATGAAGGCGACGTTGCCCTCCAGGTGGCCAGGGTCCGACACTTTCAGGTGCAGCGGGTCGGTGTAGACCATTTTCACTGCGGCGGTGATTTCGGCGGCGCTCGCACCCAGGTTGATCACGTTGCCCAGCGACTTGGACATTTTTGCCTTGCCGTCGATGCCAGGCAGGCGGCCCACTTCCGGCACCACGGCCTTGCACTCGACCAGGATGTCCTTGTTGGCCAAGCGGTTGAACTTGCGCACGATCTCGTTGGTCTGCTCGATCATCGGGATCTGGTCTTCGCCGACCGGCACGATGGTTGCCTTGAAGGCGGAGATGTCGGCAGCTTGCGAAGCAGGGTAGGTCAGGAAGCCGGCCGGAATGTCGCGTTCAAAGCCGCGCAGCACGATTTCCTGCTTTACGGTCGGGTTGCGCTCCAGGCGCGCGACGGTGACCATGTTCAGGTAATAGAAAGTCAGTTCGGCCAGCTCCGGGATTTGCGACTGGATCAGGATGGTCGACTTGGCCGGGTCGATGCCGCAAGCCATGTAGTCCAGCGCCACTTCCACCACATTACGGTGCACCTTGTTGGTGTCTTCCATATTGTCGGTCAGCGCCTGCGAGTCGGCCAGCATGATGAACTGCTGGTAGTCGTCCTGGTAGGAAACGCGGTTGCGCAGGCTGCCGACAAAGTGGCCGAGGTGCAAGGGCCCGGTCGGACGGTCGCCGGTCAGGATGATTGGTTTGGAATTGGATGCTGGCTGGCTCATAGGGTTCTTTCTCTTGCCCCTACCGATTGCGCCAAGAAAAACGCCACCTGGTCAGAGGCGGCGCTGATATTAAAATCACATCACTTTACAGTGGCCGCGCTATGTCAGCGGCGCCACCAATTGCGGGAAAACAGATGTGATTGGATAAATTTCATCCCGCAATGGTTACAGTTCAGCGCGGCCCTGTCAAGCCCGCTTAATAGCGGTTGGGGTTGTTGGGGCGCTCGTCAACCCGGTTAGGGACGCCGTCGTTGTCGCGATCGCGGTCGTAGCGGTTGGGGATGCCGTCACGGTCACGGTCGCCGCGCTCCCAGCGGCCGCGCTCCATGCGCCAGCGACCATTGTCCATCTGGGCCCAGGCCGGTTCGCGCCAGTAATAGCCGTGGCGGGCGCGCACGTATTTGCCGTTGACCCAGACGTGGCGGTGGCCGTTCCAGCGCCAATAGCCGGGCGTCCAGACAAAGCCGGCGCGGGCCGGGGGAACGACTTCATCGCGTGGTGGCGGCGGAGCAACACGTACCACGACCACATCGGCGCTGGCAGTTGGCGCCAGGGCCAGGCCGCCGCCCAGGGAACTTGCCAGAAGGGTGGCAATGAGCAATTTTTTCATGATTGGCTCCTTCCATTTCATCATAGTGGCCATTGTTGCTGGGACTGCCGCGGCCGTATGTGCGCGCACTAGCTTTCATATCAGCATTGATTTTCTAGTAATATTGCGAAGTTCATGCCCCACCGGAGTTCCCATGCGTTCTTGCCTCACCCTTATTTCCTTGCTGCTGGCCTCCCATGCAGGCGCGCAAACCTCGCCAATGGCGCCGGATATCGTGTCCGGCTTCGAGGCGCCGCAAGAGCAGGCGGATTACGTCAAACGCGTGGTGATGATCCCGATGCGCGATGGCGTGCGCCTGCATACCGTGATCGTGGTGCCGAAGGGCGCCAGCAAGGCGCCGATCATCCTGACCCGTACGCCCTACAACGCTGATGGCCGCGCGCGTCGTAATGTCAGCCCCTATATGCAGTCCTCGCTGCCGCAGGGCGACGAAGTATTCGGGCGCGATTTCATCCGCGTGTTCCAGGACGTGCGCGGCAAATACGGCTCCGAGGGCGATTACGTGATGAACCGCCCCGTGCGCGGCCCGTTGAATACCAGCCAGACCGATCATGGCACCGATGCCTGGGACACCATCGACTGGCTGGTGAAAAACGTGCCGGAAACGAACGGCAAGGTAGGCATGATCGGTTCTTCGTATGAAGGCTTTACCGTCCTGATGGCGCTGACCGAGCCGCATCCGGCGCTGAAAGCGGCGGTGCCAATGAGCGCGATGGTGGACGGCTGGCGCGGCGACGACTGGTTCCACAATGGCGCCTTCCGCGTCAATACGCTGGACTACATCGCCAGCCAGAATACGGTGAAGGGCCGCGGCGAGCCGCTGGCGACCGGGGCTTATGACGATTACGACGTGGTGCTGCGCGGCGGTTCGGTGGCTGGCCTGGCGCGCAAATATGGGCTGGACCAGCTCAATTTCACCAGGAAGCTGTTCGAGCATCCCGCTTACGACAGCTTCTGGCAGGAGCAGGCGCTGGACCGCATCCTGGCCAAGCGTCCTTTATCCGTGCCGACCATGCATGTAGTAGGGCAGTGGGACCAGGAAGATATCTACGGCACTTACGCGACTTATGCAGCGCTGGAAAAGCAGGACAAGGACAATAAGCTGAATTTCCTCGCGGTCGGGCCATGGCGTCACAGCGGCGTCAATTACGACGGCTCCTCGCTGGGCGCCTTGCAGTTCACCGGCGATACGGCGCTGGAATTCCGGCGCGATGTGATGGTGCCGTTCCTGAAGCAATACCTGGTTGACGGCGCGCCAGCCGCGGACACGCCACCGGTACTGAGCTACCAGACCGGCAGCAACAAGTGGCAGCGACTGGCGCAATGGCCGGCGTCGTGCGCGTCGGGCTGCGCGTCGGCGGCAAAGGCGCTCTATCTGCAGGATGGCTTCAAGCTGTCTTGGTCGCTGGCGGGCAATGCCAAGGGCTTCGACGAGTATGTGGCCGATCCGGCCAAGCCGGTGCCTTTCGTGCCGCGTCCTGTACGCATGGGCGATGAAAACGTGTGGAAGCCCTGGCTGGTGCAGGACCAGCGCTTCGTCAGCGACCGTACCGACGTGTTGAGCTATGTGTCGGAACCCTTGAAAGAGCCGCTGGTGCTGTCCGGCGCGCCTCAGGTGCACTTGCTGGCGTCGACCTCGGGCAGCGACGCGGACTGGGTGGTCAAGGTGATCGACGTATACCCCGACGAGGTGCCGTCGCAGCCCAAACTGGGGGGCTACCAGCTGCCGCTGTCGATGGATATCCTGCGCGGGCGCTATCGCGACAGTTTCGAGAAGCCGTCGGCTATTCCGTCGAACAAGCCGGTGCAGTTCAACTTTGCGCTGCCGCCGGTGAACCACGTCGTGCAGCCGGGACATCGCTTGATGATCCAGGTGCAGTCAAGCTGGTTCCCGCTATATGACCGTAATCCGCAGACCTTCGTGCCGAACATCTTCCTCGCTGCGCCGGGCGACTACAAGAAGGCGACGCAGCGCGTGTTCCATGGCAGCTCGGTAGAGTTGCCGCTGGTAGGTAAGCAATGAATCTCGTACATGCCCGCTAGGAGCGTTGATGGAATTTCGCTGGACTGACTCGACCGAAAAGCTCGACTGGGAAGAAATGTCGGAGCTGTATCGCATCGCACCTCTTGGCATCAAGAGCGGCGAGTGGCTGAAGACCGGTTATTCGAACAGCATGTTCAAGTGCATTGCGTTCGACGGCGAACGAATCGTCGCCGCGGGGCGCGCTGTTGCCGACGGCGTCGATTGCTCCTATCTTTGCGACATTGTGGTTCACCCGGCTTACCAGGGGGCGGGGCTCGGGAAGGAGCTCATACAAAGACTGGTCGACTTGTCCCGGGGCCACCGAAAGATAATCCTTTATGCCGTTCCTGGGAAAGAGCCATTCTATGAAAAGTTCGGATTTCGCCGCATGAACACGGCCATGGCGATATTTGCGGACCCTCAGAAGGCGGCCGCAGACGGCTATACAGAGTGAGATGTACTCATATTTTATGAACTCTAGAAAGGAGGTTCGTTCAAATGCTGCACACAGCTAACTGCCGAATCACACAAAATGGAGCAACATATGCAAGTACATATCTTCAGAGGTCCCGGCCGCATCTTCGGCTTTACCGCACAACCATCGGGTGAAAACCTGCCACGGAAGTATGCGCCATGGTCGGAATTCAGGACCATCGAGCTTCGCAAGGGCGAGCATACACCGGGTGTTGATGCGAACGAATGCCTGGATGACATCGAGACTTATGGAGTGCACGTCACCGATGCGCACTCCCGAATCACTGAGGAAGCAATTCGTTAAGCGGTTCCCGCTACATGCGTCTGAATTGCGGCCGGGAAGGCCTGCGCTGGTGGCCTAACCCCACCGTTTACCGGTCTGTTGCGACGTATTGCGGCTGACCGGCACTTTGGGTCGCTTCGAAGGAGAAGAAGTTGCAGACCGTCCCATGCGTACTTTCAGGTCAAGTCTTAGCTACTATAGTTGAATGATTATGCGACGTCTCACGAAGGTCGAGGACCGGTTTCAAGTTGCCGGACTAGGTCTGATCGTCGTCCCAGGTCCATCGAGAACAGAAGTGGCGGGCGGGGCCAATATTCCTGTCGAACTCCGCCTACCAGATGGATCAGTCCTGCACGCGCATGCGACACTACGACACGTTTTCCAGTCGCCTCCGCCACCACCGGCTGTGGCAGCGCAGTGGGTTTGCATTCTATCGGGAGTATTAAAAGAAAATGTTCCTATCGGTACCGAAGTCTGGAGCTGCAATGTTGCATGACCCATCGCTCCGGCGGTTCGCCCATGTCATCGCTGGAAATCACAAAAATGAGTTACAGATTTCATTTCACCTTTGAAGCGGATTGGCGCAGTGCTCCGGGAGCATACTGGGTGCACGTGCCGGCCGCTGATGACCCTGGAACATTTATTCCTTCGGCACCGAGGGAGGTGCCGCATAAGGGCTTCGCCATGCTGCATGTGGAGTTCGATGTATTCGATCTGTGGTGTAGTTCCCGAGCCCAAATCGACCATTACATAGAGGTTCTTTCGATGACCGCTTTGCCAACTACTCGCCAGCTTTCGAGGTCCCGCGGTGTCGGAGCAGGACCTAATCAACATTGGTTAAGCCGCCTTCCCGGTAGGCTAAAATCTTCGCGGGTACGCCCGGCGCTGGTAAAGGCGCTTCGCGAAGCGAGGGAGTTTGCGACCGCAAACTCGCCCAGTAATGCTTTCCATCTGTACTCGAAAGAGGGGACCGCATAATGCCTCGCGGGCAGCTCTTGGCCGCGTTTATTGTCGGCGGGCAAGCCAAACGACGACACTGATATGCACATAGGGACCTTTTAATTGCTACGCATACTGCCATTTCTCGTACTGCTTCTCTGGTCTTCGATTGCGCTTGCCAAGGATATCTTCATTCATTCGCATCATCCGGTCTCGAAGAGGTTCGCGATCTTCGAAGATAATGAGACGGTTGCCTATCTTTACTTAACAAAACCAGGTACGCAGCGGCCGGAGAAAGATGCCGTTGCTTACTCCCGCGTCCCGCCAGCTCCAGAAGTGGATTGGAACGTCATTGGGCAGACCGGCGAAGTGCCTCCGCTTCCAAGAGACGTCGCGAGCTCTCAAGCGCTCATTCGAAATCCGCGTGAACAGGAGTTCACATTTAAATGGTCCTCTAGCGGCGAGGCAGTAGCGTTGCTACGCAGCGGAGTTCCCATTGCCTTCGCAGCTGCGTCAGAAAAATTTGGATACTCAAAGGCGGTTTCAAAATCCAGCCACCTTGCCAATGCATGGGACCAGAAACGTTACGACGCCATCTTCGGGAAATAGCTTGTCGAGGGAGAAGAACCAAACTGTTCGCTGTCGCTAACTGCCGCTTAAGTCATAACTCTTATCGACGACCGGGAGAAATACAATTGAAGTCTTCACTGCTCTTTCTTACGGCGTTTGCGTATGCTGCCGTTAGCGCGGCCGAGCCGCCTTACACCTTCATCGAAGGCAAGGTGCCCGAAGATGTGCAGCCGGATGGGAATTCGATTGTGTTCGAGGGCCCAAAGGAGATCCTGGTGATCGATACCGGCCGTCATCCAGAGCACACCGACAAGATCATCGCCGTTGCAAAGGCGCGAAATAAACCCATCACGGCCATCATCAACACGCACTGGCACCTCGATCATGCGACCGGCAATGCTCGCATCCGTTCTGCCTATCCTGGCGCGAAGCTTCACGCAAGTACGGCCGTCGAGGGGGCGTTGCAAGGCTTCTTGATCCGGAATGTCGAAAAGGCGAAAGCGAGGCTGGAAGATCCATCGGTGCCCGAACCGCGCAAGGCCGATACGCGGCTGTACCTGAACGCGATCAACGATCCTGCCAACCTGGTCCCCGACCAGCCAGTCAAGGGAGCGATGTCGATAAATGTTGGCGACCGCGAACTGCAACTGCATCTGGCCAAATACGCGGCAACCGAAGGCGACGTCTGGGTCCATGATCCGGCCAGCAAGACCGTGTTCGTTGGTGACCTGGTGGTGGTGCCGTTGCCATTCTTTGATACGGGCTGTGCGGAAGGCTGGCGGCAGGCGCTTGCTGAGATCGACAAAGTTGATTTCCAGACCTTGGTGCCGGGACATGGCTTGCCGATGGATCACGCCGCGTTCTCCAATTACCGTCGCGCGTTTGATGCATTCACCGCTTGCGCCGAAAGCAGTCAGCCTACGGCTAGCTGCGTCGCAATCTGGATGCAGAAGGGGGCGGCCTTCGTGGCCATGCATCCGGACCCCAAGTATTCGGAAGCTGCGCTTGCGTACTATGTTGACCAGGTATTGCGCATACCCGCCAAGCGCGCTGATTACTGCGGAAATCCGAATGAAGCCGCTCGATGAGCCCATCATGGGTACTCTCGGTGTGTGAGCTCACCGGCCAGTGGCGCAGGCTTTCCGGGCGAAATTAGTCGGGCGGAGCGTCCTCCTGACGGCGGTATCGTTGGCGCCGGTCTGGTGTGGGGATATCCCTGGCGGCCGCCGTCGAGGCAGTGGAAGCTGGCTGGTGGCGGGCTTGTGTGGGGATGGGCGGTACTCGGGGAAGGCGTGAATGCCTGGCCGGTGCGGGCGCAGTGGTTGGCGGCAGTACGGTCGAAAATCCAGCCGGTGTCTGCGCGGGCAGCGGCGGTGCAAGCGTTTGCGCAGGCGCGGTTCGCAAGACGGGCATCCTTTCCAGTTCGCGGCGATAGGCATCGGCGCGCTTCCAGTTGTTTTCGTGAGGAAATAGCAGTGCCACTTCTGCCCAGGCACTGCGCGAAATGCCTTTGCAGCGGCAGATGAAAGCATGCGGCGAAACCCGTTCGCCTTGATACATGATGGAATCGCCAAGGACCTCGGCATATGCGAAGCCTGTACGGTTCCATGCACGCAACTGAGTGCCTTCTGGCAGGAAAACGGTTTTCCACTGGTAGCCGCGATGGCGGATGGCCGGTCCTTTGCCCAGCTCGCCACGGGTAAGCCACTCCTCGATCGCTAATGCCGCCAGTTCGCCGGCGCTCGCCTCGCCGGGACTGGCTTCAACATATTGCAATAGCCGGCACAAGGTACCGGCGGGTAACGCCAGAGTCGCTATGTCTTTCATGCTGTTTTCCTCCGCTGTTTTGCGCTGAAACGCGCTGTTTTCCGCTGCTCTTGTCTTGGACCGGGTCGTGCAGAGAGAGTTCCAGAAAAAGCAGCGGAAAACAGCAGAAAACAGCGCGTCATTTCAGCGGAAACGCCATAGGCAGCCAGGTCGATTTACCTGTACCAGTGCCGGATGCCGCAGTCTAGGCCAGGCGCATCAGGACGGCGCCGGCGGCGATGGCTGCAATGGCGAAGGCGCGCTTGCTGCCTATGCGTTCGGACAGGAAGAATTTGGCGATCAGTGCGGCAAACAGGATCGAAGTCTCGCGCAGGGCTGCGACGGCGGCGAGCGGGGCGACCGTCATTGCCCACAAGGCCAGGCCGTATGCGCCAAGTGTGCCGGCGCCGCCGAGGATGGCGACATGCCAGAATTGTCTGGCATAGGCGCGCAGTTCACGCGGACAGCGGAACAGGCACCAGGCCAGCAGCCCGATGGCGCTCAGAACGTGCAGCCACATCACATAAGCTGCGGGAGCGGCGGAGGCGCGGGCGCCGAGGCCGTCGAGCAGCGTATAAGCGGCGATGACCAGGGCATTCAGCAAGGCGTAGGCGCTTGAGCGGCGGCGAGAACCTGCATCTGCGCCGTCGCCGTCAGCGGGACGTGTAGCGAACCAAAGGCCGAAGATGCCGCCGCTGATGCACGCTACGGCGGCGCATTGGGGCGTGCTAAGGTGCTCGCCCAGCAGGGGCACGCTGGCGATGGCGACCAGCAGCGGGGCGCTGCCGCGCATCAGCGGATACGCGTGGCTCATGTCGCCGTGGCGGTAGGCTGCCGCGAGCAAGCCGTAGTAAGCGTAGTGGATGACCGTGGAGGCCAGCGCGTAAGGCCAGCTAGCGGCGGCGGGTTGTGCGAGGAAGGGCAGCAGCGGCAGCGAGATCAGTGCGGCGCCGCTGGCCACCAGCACGCTGCTCAGGAAGGGATCGCGGCCTTTCTTGACCAGCGCATTCCAGCCGGCGTGCAGCAGCGCGCCGCACAGGACGATGGCGACTACCGAGGGCGCCATCAGCGGGGCCGCACGCTTTCGGCGAGGATTTCCGGGCGGTGGTAGCGCTGGAAGCCTTCCATTACCACGTTCGATTTGGCGGCGCGTTCCAGCAGCTCGAGCAGCAGGGCGCGGTCATCCGGGTCCAGCGAAGACCGGGAAACGTAGACGCCGGTCTGCTGCCATGGCAGTTCGGGAATCGGCTCCATGCGCAGCCGGTCCAGCATGCCGTTCACGCGTGCTTCCCGGTTGATGGCGCCGGCCAGGATGGTCGGCCCCATGATCGTGAGGTCCACCGCGCCAACGTATAGCAGGCGAGCGACTGCGCTCGGCTCCACTTCGGTGAACAGGCGGCCCTGGCGCGCCAGCTCGCGCACGATGGCCTGGTAGGCGTCGCCATAGTCGTAGCCGCGGACAATTGCCACGCGCAGGTCGCGCCGGTCCAGCAAGTCCTGGGCATTGGCAATTTGCGGCCGCGGGCTTTGCAGGGAAATCAGTACGGCGCGGTGCCCCACCATCGGCACGAAGATGCCGCTGACGTCGCGCGCCGGTGTGCGGGTGGCCGGCACCAGCAGGTCGGCCTTGCCGGACTCGAACAGCAGTTCCTGCCGGGCGCGCGGGACCGAGCTGAAAACGAAGTGGCAGCCTGCGCGCGGGCCAAGGCTGCGGAATATCTCCGGATAGATTCCGCTGTATGTCCCGTTGTTGACGATGACGCTGACACCGGTGGTCGATACCGGCACCACGATGTCGCGCGAGCAGTCGGCATGGGACGGCAAAGCCGCCGCCGCCAGCGGCAGGGCGGCGAGCAACTGGCGGAAGAAGCTGTGCGCGCGTCCGGTCATGGGCTGATTATGCGCCTGTTTCCGAAGTCGCCGTCGTGGCCATATGGTGTTGGCGGAAGTAGCGCCGGGCGACGTAGATGCCGACCGCCTGCATCGCCGCGCACAGGAAGAAGGTGCTGCCGATGCGCCAGTCGCTCGGGGGCAGGTGGCTGACCGTGCCGAGGATGGCGCCGCCCAGCAAAGGCATGATCACCGTACCAAGGCTGCTGATCGACTGCAGGGAGCCCATCAGTTCGCCCTGTTCGTTGGCCGGCGTCGCCTTGGACACGATGCCTTGCAGCGCCGGGCCGGCGGCGAAGGCCAGCAGGTTGCACAGGATGAAGACATACATCATCCAGCCGTGCGTGGCCAGGCCATACAGCATGTAGGTGATGGCGCCCGAGGTCAGGCCCAGCAGCGACAGGCGTACCTCGCCGAACTTGCGGATCAAGACGCCGAGCAGGCCGGCCTGCACCACGGCTGCCGTCAGGCCAACGCAGAACAGCGCAGCGCCGTTCTCCGCCGGGCTCCAGCCGAAGCGGAAGTGGGTGTACAGCACCCAGGTCGACTGCAGCATCATTTGCGCGCCGGTCACCAGGGCGAACGTGATGACCAGGCCGCGGATATCCTGGCGCCGGGCCAGCTTGGCCAGCGAGTTGAACGGGTTGACCGACACCAGCTTGAATTTGGTGCGCTGTGCTTCCGGCAGCGATTCGGGCACGAAGAAGTAGCCGTAGATGAAGTTGGCGAACGATAGCGCCGCTGCGACGTAGAAAGGCAGGTGCAGGTTGACGTCGCCCAGCAAGCCGCCCAGCATCGGCCCGCAGATGAAGCCCAGGCCGAAAGTGGCGCCGATTTTGCCGAAGCTCTTGGCGCGGTCTTCATGGCTGGAGATGTCGGAAGCATACGCGGAGGCGACCGACATGCTGGCCGAGGACATGCCCCCGATCACGCGGCCGATGAAAAGGCAGGCCAGGTTGGGCGCCCAGGCGGTGGTCAGGAAGTTGATGCCCATGCCGGCCATGGAATACAGCAGCACGGGACGGCGGCCGACCCGGTCGCTGATCGCCCCCAGCATCGGCATGAAGATGAACTGCAGCAGGCCGAAGGTGGCGCCCAGGATGCCGTACCACAGCGCGTGCAGTTCACGGTCCTGCACATACTGGCCGACCAGGATCGGCAGCACCGGCACGATGATCCCGATGCCCAGCATGTCGATGAAGATGCTGACGAGGACGAAGTTCAGGTTGCCTTTCGATCTGGTGTCTGGCGCAAGTTCGCTCATGCTGCCACCGCCCATTCTGCGACGAAGCTGTCGCGAAAGGCCAGCAGCTCCTGCAGGCGCCGTTCGCCCAGCGCGCGGCCGGCGGCGGTCTGCATGGTGCCGGGCAGGGTGGCCAGCTTTACCTCAATGTGGTCCAGCGAATAGGCCTTGTCATTGCGCTCGCGGTTCAGCGCGAGCGGATCGTCCGGGTGCGCCAGCGCGGTGCCCATGCGGCCTGCAATGTAGAACATGCGTGCGAGGCCGACGGCGCCCAGCGCATCCAGCCGGTCGGCATCCTGCACGATGCGCGCTTCCAGCGTGGTCGGCTGCAGCGCGGCGGAAAAGCTGTGGGTTTCGATGGCGTGGGCGACCGCGTCCAGGCGGTCGGCCGGGAAGCCGGCTTCGGCCAGTTGGGCGCGCGCCAGCACGGCAGCCTGGCGCGAGGCGAGGTGGCGTTCCGGGTGGTTTTTCGGCAGGTTGACCAGGTCGTGCAGGTAGCAGGCGGCCATCACGACCAGGCGGTCGGCGCCGGGATGCTGTTCCAACAACAGGCTGGCGTTGCGCCACACCCGGTGCAAATGGTTGGTGTCGTGGGCGCCGTCGTCGCCCGCCGCTGCGCAGGCCAGCGCGACCAGGCGCGGCTGCCAAGTGCTCAGAGAGATATCCATAAAACCTTGTTTCGTTTTTAGCTGCGCAATTGTGCCATGTATTTATCGCAAGCTTGTATGTTTCTCTAGAGCAAAATTCTTGGTGATTATTTTATTGGTCTACGGTAACATTATGCTGTCATCGTTCATAAGTGAAAAATTATCATGACTACAACCACCAGCCAAGCTGCCGAGTTCCTGGCCTTTACCCTGGGCCAGGAAGAATACGGCATCGACATCCAGAAGGTCAGCGAGATTCGCAGCTACGAGAACCCGACCCGCATTGCCAGCGCGCCGGACTACGTGAAAGGCGTGATCAACCTGCGCGGCCTGATCGTGCCGATCATCGACATGCGCGTGCGCTTCCAGCTTGGCGAGCCGACCTACGGCCCGTTCACCGTGGTCATCATCCTGCACATCGGCAGCCGCACCGTGGGCATCGTGGTGGACGCCGTTTCCGACGTGACGACCCTGCAGCCGGAGCAGATCAAGGCGGCGCCCGACATCAGCGGATCGATGGATACTGAATACATCACCGGCCTGGGCACCATCGATGACCGCATGCTGATCCTGGTTGATATTGAACGCCTGATGTCTTCGGCTGACATGGGCCTGATCGAGAAGATGGCGGCATGAACTTCCTGAACAACCTGAGCATCGGCAAGCGCCTGGCGTTCGGCTTTGCGGTGACGCTTGCATTGTCGATCGTGATTGCCGCCCTCGGCGTCTGGCGCCTGCAGCAAGTGGCCGGGGCCACGCGCCATATGATGGAGACGCCGCTGGCGAAAGAGCGCATGATCTCCGACTGGTATTCGAAGATCGACAGCGCGATCCGCCGCACCACGGCAATTGCCCGCAGCAGCGACGCCTCGCTGGGCTCCTTCTTTGCCGAGGAATCGAAAGTATCGAGCGCCACCTCGGCCGAGCTGCAAAAGAAAATCGAACCGTTGATCAGCGACGCCGACGAGAAGGCCTTGTGGGAGCGCGTGATGGAGCAGCGCAAGGCGTATATCGCTTCGCGCGACAAGGTGGCCAAGCTGAAGACAGACGGTGAGCTGGAACAGGCAAACGACGTCTTCGAGAAGACCTACCGCCCGGCTGCCGCGCAGTACCAGGAGCTGGTGCAGGACCTGCTGTCGATGCAGCGCGGGAAGATCGACGCCATCGGCAAGGAAATCGACAGTATTTCTTCCACCAGCCGCAAGCTGTTGACGGTATTGGCGGTGCTGGCCGTGGCCTTCGGCGCGGCGTGCGCCTTCATGCTCACCAAGGGCATCACCACGCCGCTGTCGCGCGCAGTCGAGGCGGCGCGCCGCGTTGCGGCGGGCGACCTGACCGGCGACATCCGCGTGCACGGCAGCGATGAAACCGGCCAGCTGCTGGGCGCCTTGCGCGACATGAACCAGGCCTTGCTGAACATCGTCAGCGAAGTGCGCAACGGCACCCATTCGATCACGATTGCATCCAGCGAGATTGCGGCCGGCAACCAGGACCTGTCGGCGCGTACCGAGCAGCAGGCCGCGTCGCTGGAAGAAACCGCCTCGTCGATGGAAGAGCTGACGTCGACCGTCAAGCAGAATGCCGACAATGCGCGCCAGGCCAACCAGTTGGCCGGAGCCGCTGCTTCGGTGGCGCGCAAGGGCGGCAGCGTGGTGTCGGAAGTGGTGGGCACCATGGAGTCGATCGATGCCTCTTCGCGCAAGATCGTGGACATCATCGCCGTGATCGACGGCATCGCGTTCCAGACCAACATCCTGGCGCTGAATGCCGCGGTGGAAGCGGCACGCGCCGGCGAGCAGGGCCGCGGCTTCGCGGTCGTGGCATCGGAAGTGCGCAACCTGGCGCAGCGCTCGGCAGCGGCGGCGAAAGAGATCAAGGAATTGATCGGCGACTCGGTCGAGAAGGTCAATGCCGGGACGCGCCTGGTGTCGGACGCGGGTAACACGATGGAAGAAATCGTCTCCAGCGTGCAGCGCGTGTCGGACATCATCAGCGAGATCACTGCCGCCAGCGCCGAGCAGAGCTCCGGCATCGATGAAGTCTACAAGGCTGTCGGCCAGATGGACCAGGTCACGCAGCAGAATGCCGCCCTGGTGGAAGAAGCGGCAGCTGCCGCCGAATCCATGCAGCACCAGGCCAGCAACCTGGCTGACGTGGTCAGCGTGTTCAAGGTGCGCTAAGCGGCGCCTGCGCGGATCGCCTGTTGCGACAGGCGGTCCGCATCGCCATTCCTGTGGCGCGGCACCCAGCGCACGTTCACCAGCGTCAGTGCCGCCATCAAATGCCCCACGCGGGCGCGATGTTCTTCCAATGCTTTGGCGCCAGCCTGCGGCGACAGCAGCACATCCTGCACCACCACCTGGCTGTCGCCGTACACCAGCAGTTCCGCCACGCCCAGTTCCACCGCCTTTTCCAGGGCGGCGATCAGGGCCAGGTATTCGGCGTCGCCGCTGCTGCCGTGGCCTGCGCGGCGGCATATTTCCACGCGTTCGCCGGCCGGGCCGGACAACAGCACGCCGATGCCGATGCGGCCCGGATTGGGATGGGCGGAGCCGTCGAACCAGGCGCGCCATGCTGCGGGAGAGGCGGCGACGGGCTGGCGCGCGAGTTTTTCAGCGCGCGCACGTTCTTGTCTTATCTGCATAGGTGAAGGGGCATGAAAAGGCCGCCTGGACCGCGCAACAGGCTGTTGCGGGCCAGGCGGCCATTTTCACACGCCGTTAGCGGCGGCGAGGATTGTCCGGGCGGTGGTCGTAGCGGTTGGGCACGCCGTCGCCATCGCGGTCGCGGTCATATCGGTTTGGCACGCCGTCGTTGTCGCGGTCGCGGTCATAGCGGTCCGGCACGCCGTCGTGGTCGCGGTCCCGGTAGCGGTCGCGATGGTGGTCGCGATAGTAGTAATTGTCGCGGTGGACATCGCGGTAGCCGTAGCCGGGGCCCTGGACGTAGCTTGGGCGGCTATCGTAGACGGTCCAGCCGCCTTCACGCCATCCCCAGCCGTTGTCGACACGGACCCATTGCGAAGGGGCGTAGCGGTAGCCCGGACGTTCCTGCAGCCAGTGGCCGGCGACCCAGACGTGGCGGTAGCCGTCCCAGCGCCATACGCCAGGGGCCCATACATAGCCGTAACGCGGCGGCGGCACGCTTTCAAAACGCAGTGGTGGAGGAGCGTTGCCGATCACGACGCTGAAATCAACCTGCGCCAGCGCGGCGGTCGGTGCTAATGCAACCGTGCCAAGTGCCAGGGCGGCTGCAGCGATGAGTTTCGATTTGAACATGGCTTTTCTCCTGTTTGGTGATGCGCTGAGTTCAATATACCAAGCGCTGCGAAGAGGCGAAAAGCCTGATTCAGTTTTTTACAAATCCCGCAGGGAAGTAACAATTGCTCAGATCTTGTCGCCCGGGGCAGCTTTGCGTTCTGCCGCCAGCGAGGCCTGCTTTTCCGCTTCGCTCATGCGCTTGGCAGCGACCACCACCACCGGCACCGCAGGCGCTGCCCGGGACGCGCTGGCGGCGGCAGCCGGCGCCGTCGTTTCATCGGCGCGGTTTTCAAGCACCAGGCTGGCGGCGCAGGCCAGGCCGATCATGGCGATGAACAGGGCTTCGAAATTTCGCAGGGCTTTCATGATGTTCTCCGCTTGAGGACTATCCATGTGCACACTGTATCCATGCCGCCTGCCGCCAGCCACCGGCGTGCGACAAGCGGTCCAAAACGTGGTGCGAAATGCAAAAAAGCCGGGCTTTTGCGGCCGAATCGCGAACAGAAGGGAAATCGTCCCTCATACGGAGCGAATGGATGGGCTGCCCATGTGCCAAGATAGGGAGGTGCGTAATGGGCAAATGGGCCCATGGCGCCCTGATACAATCGACAGGCGCAGGGTCAGACAAGGAGTGGGAAATGTTCAAGATGTTTGGTTTTGGCGGCGTGAAGTGCCCGCGATGCGGGCACCGCAACGGCGACAGCTCCGACTACTGCAGCCATTGCGGCCTGTCGCTCGGCGCGCCGCGCGGCGAGCCCGTGGTGCGCGACAACCGCTGGATCCCGGCCAGCGATGAGCTGGCGGTGTTCTTTGGCGTGCGCCAGCTCTCCGGCCTCTTCACCAAGACCCTGCACGTGCCGGCCGCGACACGCGCTTTCATCCTGCAGGGCGAACAGGTCAGCGAGGTGCCGCAGGGCGACTACGAGCTGGACGGCCTGTTCGCGCGCCTGGGCAAGCTGCGGCGCGACGAGCCGGGCGAAATCCTGGTCACCCGCAGCTCGCCGCTGCCTGTCGAGTTCAATTTCACCGACTTGCTGAGCGCCGAATTCCTGAAGCTGGCCGCGCATTTCACGGTCGGCCTGGTGGTGCAGGACGTGCCCGCCTTTGCGCGCCATTTCATGACAGCGCCGGGTACCGTCACCACGCTGCAGCTGCACGACCTGCTGGCGCCGTCCATGCGCCAGCTTGCGGCCGAATTCCTGGGCAGCCGTTCTGTGCGCGACATGGCCAGTACCAGCGTGCTGCGCGAGCAGCTCAACGAACGCCTGCACAGCGCGCTGGGCCAGCGCCTGGCCGAATTCGGCCTGGCGGCGGCGCAGGTGGAAACCTTGTCACTTCGACACGATAAATACGATGACAACCGCGAGCGGGAGGGGAGCCTGTTCCTGGTGGCGGACGAGCGCCAGCGGCAGCTGGAGCACGTCAAGCAGCTCGACCAGCTGTACAACGAGGAAGAATGGCAGGCCATCAGCCGCCAGGAGCAGAAAATGCGCAGCGATTTCCGGCGCGCCGAGCTGAAGGCCGAAGCCGAGGAGCAGATGCAAGCCATCCGCGCCCGCGAAATCGACCTGTATGGCCGCATCGTGGCGGCCAAATCGCGCAAGCAGGCCTTCGAACACGGCGCCGGGCTGGCCTTGGCCGACCTGGAACATGAACTGGCGCGCCACAAGTCGCTGCATGCCGGCGAGGCGGCCCAGTGGGACCAGGTGCGCCGCCTGGCGCAGATCAAGATGCGCACCGAGATGGAACTGGCGCAGCAGGCGGGCCTTGAGGAAAAGGCACTGGCCAGGCAGCGCTTCTCGCACCAGTTGTACCAGCAGCAGCTGCAGTACCGCGTCCAGCAGGCGCTGGCCATCGAGGACGAAGAGCACCGCCGCAAGCAGCTCCAGCTGCTGCGCAAGGCCGAAACCGACGCCACGCAGCGCGAGCAGGAGATCGAGGCCGAGCACCACCGGGCGAAATTCCAGGGCCTGGCCCTGGCCAACGCCGCCCGCCATCGGGAGGCGGAGCGCATCGTCGAGTGGGAGGAAGAACAGCACCTGGCCCGCAAGCGCGAGCTGGCGCGCGGCGAGCAAGCCAAGGACGCCAGCGCGCATGTCCATGTGGCCGAAATCAGCGCCAAGCTGGAAGAATTGAAGCGCAGCGGCGCAGCCGCCGAATCGGTGGCCCAGTATGAAAAGCTGCTGCGCACCATCGAGGCCGACGGCGTGCAGCAGCGCCAGGGGCAAAGCCTGGCGCGCCAGGCAATGCTCGACCAGGTGGCCGTGGAAGAACAGCGCCTGCAGCTGAAACTGCGCGACCAGGAAGCGCAGTGGCAGCAGTCGCTGAAAAAGATGGAAGCGGAGCGAGAAGAGCGCTTCAACCGCTGGAAGGTCGAATACGACAGCATGGTGGCGCAGCAGCAGCACGCCGCCGACCTGGCGCGCATCGACATCGACCGGCTGGAGGCAATCGGCCGCATGAGCGATACGGCCAAGATTGCGCTGGCAGCGACGCCGAACGCCGAAGCGCTGTCGCGCCTGATGCGCCAGCAGGCCCAGGCCGCGATGTCGCCCGAGCAGCTGCAGGCGCTGGCCGGCGTGGTCGCCGCCGAGAACAGCATCACCACGGCCGAGGCGCTGCGCCTGGCGCGCGAGGAAGTGCGGGATGAACGCTCTTATCGCGACACGGTGGGCGACAAGGAACGCCAGCACCAGCTCGACCTGCTGCGGGCGCAAGCGAGCGTCGGCGCGTCGGCGGCGCGCCGTTGCCGGAATGGCCATATGGTGCCGACCGATTGCGGCGACGCGAAATTCTGTCCAGAATGCGGGGCGCCGCTGGCGAGGTAAAGCACGAGAGAGATGCAGACAGCCCGAGACAAGATTCGCGAACTGCGTGCCCTGCACGAAGATGGCCTGTTAAGCCTGCAAGAGTTCGACCGCCGCAAGAATGCCATCCTGGACGCCGAATACGCGCCGCCGGGAGGGGCGGCAGCGCCCATCGCCATCCCGCGCCAGGGTACCGAGCTTGGCCTGATGGCCGGCCAGGAAATCGGCCCGCACAACCGGCGCTACCGGCTGGAGCGCCTGATCGGCATGGGCGGCATGGGCCAGGTATGGCAAGCCACCGACCTGGCGACCCATGCTGAACTGGGCCACAGCGCCGTGGTTGCGCTGAAGATCCTGCCGCCGCAGCTTACCCAAAGCCCGGCCCACGCCAAGCTGCTGATCGAAGAAGCGACCCAGGCGCGCCGCCTGGCGCATGACAATATCGTGCGCGTCTACGAATGGGCGCAGGACCCCGCTACTTCCAGCTATTTCATCATCATGGAATGCCTCGAGGGGCAGGATCTCGAGGCTTGGCTGGCGGAGCATGGCAAGGCTACGCCGGCACAGGTCGAGCAGATGCTGCGGCCGGTGGCCAATGCGCTGCAATACGCCTGGGGCAAGCACCGCCTGGTGCACCGCGACCTCAAGCCGGGCAATGTGTTCCTGACCGCGGCCGGCGAAATCAAGCTGCTCGATTTCGGCATCGCCTCGCGCGCGCGGTCGACCGGCACCGACCTTGGCATGGCGACGCCCAATGCCGGCACTGCCGGCTACCGGGCGCCGGAGGCCGGCACCGGGCAGGGCGCGCCGCGGCCGCAGCTGGACGTCTATGCGGTAGCGGTGATGATCTACCAGCTGCTGGAAGGGCGCCTGCCGTTCGACCAGCCCACCGCCCTGCTCGAGCCGCCCAAGCCGGCGGCGCTCAACGCGCAGCAATGGGAAGTATTGAAGCACGGCTTCGCCAACCGCGCCGGCGAGCGGCCGGAATCGGTGGCCGCGCTGCTTGACGCATTAAGGGATGCCGCCGGGCCGAACGCCGAAGAAGCGGCGCAGCGCGAAGCAGCCAGCAAGGCCGAACGGGCCGCTGCGGAACAGCAGGAACGCGAAGCGCGAGCCGCGCGTGAACAACGGGCCCGCAACGATGCCATCGCCCGCGCCGAGGAGGAAGAGCAGCGGCGCCAGAAGGAAGTTGAACTGGCCGCCCGGCGCAAGGCGGAAGCGCAGGCCGCGGCGCAGGAAAAGGCGCGCCAGGAGCAGCTTCGCCGCGAACAGGAAAAGCAGCGCAAGGCGCAGGCCGAGCAGGAAGCGAAGGAGCGCAAGGAGCGCCTGCGGCAGCAACTGATTGCGCGCCGCGATGCCGATGCGTTGAAAGCGCGCCAGGCCGAGGAAGAATACCAGCGCAAGATGGCGCAGCTGAAGGCGGAAGCAGCCTACCGCGCAGAGCAGGAGCGCCACCGCAAGGAGCAGGCGGCGCGCAAGGCCGCCGAACTGGCGGCGCTGCTGCCGAGCGCCAGCAGCCCGGTAGCCGATGCGGAAGGCGTGCTGCGCGACCGCTTCACCGATGGCAGCGGCGTCGGGCCGGACCTGGTGCTGATCCCGACCGGCCGCTTCCAGATGGGCTCCAACGAACATGAGCACAAGGCTGCCGTGAAGGCCGGGGCGCAGAAAACTTCGCTGGACAAGGAATTGCCGGCGCACTGGGTCGGCATCGAGCACTCCTTTGCACTGGGCCGCTATCCGGTGACCGTGGGCGAGTGGCGCGTCTTCGTGAAGGCGACGGGCTGGCAGTCGAAGCTGGACGTCGACTGGCAGCACCCAGGCTTTGCGCAGGATGAGCGCCACCCCGTGGTATGCGTCAGCTGGCACGACGCGCAGCTGTACCTGCAGTGGCTTGGCGAGAAAACCGGCCAGCAATACCGCCTGCCGAGCGAAGCGGAATGGGAATACGCCTGCCGCGCCGGCAGCCACACGGCGTTCAGCTTCGGCGACCAGATCACGCCGGAACACGCCAACTACGACGGCCATTTCACCTACAACGACGGCCCCAAAGGCAACAGCCATGGCGGCACGACCCGCGTGGGCAGCTACCAGCCCAATCCATGGGGCCTGTTCGACATGCACGGCAATGTATGGGAGTGGACGCAGGACACGGTGCACGATAACTACCTTGGCGCACCCATCGACGGCAGTGCATGGGAGCAGGGCGGCGACAAGGCGCGCCGCATCCTGCGCGGCGGAGCATGGCTGTACCAGCCGCGCTACCTGCGTTCGGCCATGCGCAATGGCTATTCGGCACTGCTGGCAAACGATGTGGTGGGCTTCCGCGTAGCGCGCAAGTTGGTGTAAATTGCTGGCTAAATCAACAAGCAGGAAACCAATATGACCGTTAAAGTAGCCCGCGACCAGTCGCTTCCAATGCGCAGCATCCTGCATGTGCGCAACCACATCGTCTCCGTCGACGGCACGATCGAAGAAGGCGGCAACGATGCCGGCCCGTCGCCGCACGACCTGTACGACGCCGCCGTCAGCGCCTGCAAAGCGCTGACCGTCATCTGGTACGCTCGCCGCAAGGGCATTCCGGTCGAAGATGTGCAAGTGACCACCGAGCGCGATGCCAGCGAAGAGCGCAAGGGCGTGTACCGCCTGGCCGCTACGCTGCACCTGACCGGAGAGCTGAGCGCGGAGCAGCGGGAAGAGCTGCTGGCCATCTCGCAGAAATGCCCGGTGCATAAGCTGATGACGGCCGTGACCACCGAAATCTCCACCAAGCTGGGGCCATTGCCATGAACATTGCGCAACTCCTGAAAGGCCATGAGAAGGACCTGGGCGGCGGCTTTGTGGTGCGCCGCTATTTGCCGGCTGCCATGAAGCAGGCGGTTGGTCCATTCATATTCTTCGACCATTTCGGCCCGGTCGACGTGCCTGCCGATGCCGACCATGACGTGCGGCCGCACCCGCATATCGGCCTGGCCACCGTTACCTACCTGTTCGAAGGGGCGATGGAACACCGAGACAGCCTGGGCACCTTGCAGCGCATCGAGCCGGGCGCCATCAACTGGATGACCGCAGGGCGCGGCATCGTGCATTCGGAGCGCACTCCGCAGGACCTGGTGGGCGTGCCGCACCGCACGCACGGCCTGCAGTTGTGGGCCGCCTTGCCCAAGGCGCATGAGGAGGACGAACCTTCGTTCGCCCATACGCCTGCGGCGGCCATTCCGGAAATGCTGGTCGACGGCGCCAGGGTGCGCGTGCTGATCGGTTCCGCCTTTGGCCACGTTTCGCCGGTGAAGACCTTCAGCCAGACGCTGTACCTGGACGTGAGCCTGAAGGCGGGCCAGCAACTGGAACTGAGCGGCTTGCCGGCGGAAGCTGCCGTCTATCCGGTAAGCGGTTCGGTCGACGTCGATGGTGCTCCGGTGCCGCAAAACACGATGGCGCTGCTCGACACATCGAATTCGCAGCGGGTCAGCGCAAACACGGATGCGCAATTCGTGATCATCGGCGGCGAGCCGCTGGACGGCCAGCGTTTCCTGTTCTGGAATTTTGTTTCGTCGAGCAAGGAGCGCCTCCTCAAGGCGGCCGACGACTGGGAAGCGCAGCGCTTTGCCAAGGTGCCCGGCGAGACGGAATTCATTCCGCTGCCGAAAAGGCCTTCTGCCGCGACTTAAGCGGCAGCTTCGGCTGGCGGGATGTGCGCGGCGGCGCTGCGCACAATCCAGTGCTCCGGATAAGGATCGCTGGCGAAACGGGTATGGGCCGGAATGCGGCTCAGTTTTTCCTGCTTCGGTGTTGGCGCCAGCGCGGTTTCCTTGCCGGTGAGCTGGTCGACATGCCAGAAGCCGCCCTGGTGGTGCATCAGCAGCGGCAGGCTGGAGGCCTTCGGCAGCGCGTTATGGCGCGGCAGCGGATAGCCGGGATGGGTGTCCGCCGCCAGCAGCACGAAGCATTCGGCGCGCGCGCCTTCGTCGATACGGTGCAGTATCACGCCGTGCGGCATCACGGCGCTCACTTCCAGCAGCACGATGCCCTTGATGCTGGCGCTCATTTCAATCTTCATGCCGGTGCGCAGCGGCACCGGCTTGTTCTTGCCCGGCCAGACCCCGTCCAGCAGCAGCCCGTAGCGCGACACGTCTTCGATCTCGAAACCATTGCGGGTGCGGCGGATCACGGCATGGCGGCCGGACAGGCGGCGCGTCAGGCCGGCGCAATCGGGTCCTTCGGCGCTGAAGTGGTGCAGCAGCACATCGGCTTCGGGATCGGCCAGTTCGAAGCGGCCGAACGACACTTCTTCCATCGCGAACAGGCGGATGTGGCGGCAGGCGCCATTTTCCGGGGCGGCATTGATGAAGCTTGCGGCCAGGGTAGGGTGGGGATGCGAAGGACCGCTGCGCGGCTGCTCGATCTCGATCAGGTCTTCATCCCAGGCGATGGTCGAATAGCCAACATCCACCTTGCCCGGCGGCGCCCCGAGGTCGAGGTGGGCGATGCCGGCATTGCGGGCGGTGACGTCGATGTCCATGGTATTGCCGCCTTGCGCGGACACGCGGGCAATCGCGGCATCGTCGGCCATGACGCGCACATTCTTGTGGGTGCTGAGGAAGGTGCGGTGAATTTCGTTCAGGCTGGCGTCGACCCGCGGCACCAGGATGACAAAAGTGCATTCCCATTGGCGCTGCGAGCTCTCGTCCTTGCTGACGATTTCGGCGTGGATCTGGTACTGCCCATGTTCCTTGCCGCGCGAGGAGAATTCCACGAATACAGGGCGCCAGTCGCCATGGACAGAGCGGATGAACTGCTGCAGCAGGACGCCATTCGGAATCAATTCGGAGCGCAGCCGGATCGACAGCTGCGGCGCGCAATCCTGCGGCATGCCGCGCAATTCCATTTTCAGCGACTGGCGGCCGCCGGCGGCGCGCGGGTCGAAGCCGCTGATGTGCAGCTGGGGATAGACGCGTGCCGGCGCGGAATAGCCGGCGACCGGGACGACCGGCGGGCCGCTGCGGGCGTTGCGCATGGTGCTCAGCAGCTCGAAGCTGCCGCCTTCCGCATCGGCTGCCGGCTGCGCGTGGCCGCCGGCGCAAGTGCTTTCCCCTGGCATGACCCAGTAGGTGCAATGCGGATGGTCTGGGTTACAGCACTTGTTCATGGGAGGACGTTCGTAGGGATACCGCAACTTTACGCGTTTACACCGTTGCTTGGCAACACGCCTTTCCTTCGATAAAGGGTGTTTTTACCCCTGTATTCCCGATGAAGCAAAAGCGCAACGGTTTGCCGCCCAACGCTTTGCCAAGCCATTGCCAATGGGTAAGATAAACTTCACCAGAGAAGGAGTTGATGGAATGGCATTATTGAAGAAACTGTTGGCGCTGCGCGATCCCCGCCGTGCGGTGCGCGAAAGCCTGCATCGCCAAGCCATTGAACGTGCCCGACTGGACCCGATGCAAAATGCCAAAGCCGGCAGCCGCGAACTGGCAGGCATGGTCGCCGAACAGTTGCAGGCGCGCGGCGACAATCGTCCTGCATCACTGCTGAGTGCCTTGGGCGCCCTGGCCGGGTTTGCCTGCCAGGTCAGCGCACGCAACAATGCCTTCGCGCATGGGATGCCGCAGCGTGACAGCCTGTCGGAAGACCTGGGCCTGCTGCTGTTCGGGATGGAATTTTCGGTATGGTCACTGGTGGCCGGCGCCGCCCGCCACAACGGCTGCACGCAATTCGTGGAGCCGGCGGAGATCTGGGCGCATGTCGGCAAGTCGATCGGCACACCGGAATTCGGGGTGCCGCGCCTGCCTCCCGAGCATGCAGCAGGAGAGCTGCCTGCCGAATACCTGCAGCTGTTCTGGCCCATGGTGAAGCCGGTGATTGCGCGTTATTGCAGCAATCCGGCGCACTGGCCGGTGATGTGCGCGCTGGCGCTGCAGCAGGCGATTGAACTGGGACCGGGAAAACTGGAGGCAGGGATGGCGATGCGAGTGGCGCTGGAATCAGCGCTGCCGATGGCAAGAATACACGCTGACTTCAGCTGAGAGCGGCGGACAAAAATAGGGACGCCCCCATTTTCTGCTTTCGCGGAAAATGGGGCGTCCCCATTTTTTATGGTTACCAGCGGCCGTGGTGGTGGCCGTGTCCGTGGCCGCGGTAGTAGCGGTCACCGTAGTAGTACACCGGGCGCGGTTCCACGTAGACAGGCGCTGGCTGGTAGTACACGCGTGGCGCCGGTTCGTAATATACGCGAGGAGGCGGGTTGTAGTAGACCGGAGCTGGCTCGTAATACACAGGGGCCGGCTGCGAGTACACGCGGGTCTCGACGTAGCCGCGGCTGTGACGGCCGGTCGGCAGGGAGTTACCAACTGCGGCGCCTACCAGGCCGCCCACCACTGCACCGCCGCTGCCGTTCTGGCTGCCGATCGCGGCGCCGATCACGGCACCTGCTGCGGTGTTGAAGTCACGGTCGCCCGCGGCAAAGGCGGCGGAGGATGCGGTCAGGGCTGCGCCCATCAGAACCAGCCCGGCAAAACGTTTGTTGAACATGGTAAGTTCCCTTTCAATCTCTGTTGGAGTGTAGATTAGCCAGCCGCAAAAAATTGCGCCAGTGCATATACACATTCTTACAAACTCCACAGAGGGGAGAGATTTGTATCGTTAAGTTGCCCTCCATGCAGGAACTTATTAAATACGCTATTGTGTCAAGTTCCGAGCGAAACTTAACCTTCTCACAGGAAACGCATGAACCTCCGCAAGCCCGCACTTTCCGCCCTGTTTGTCTGCCTGCTGGGCGCAGGCTTCTCCGGCATCGCCAGTGCCGCCAGCCCGAACGACGCCGCGACGCTGGGCAAGATCCGCGATGCCGCGATGCAGAGCGACTACGCCTACCAGCGCCTGGAAGACCTGACCGACCTGGTCGGCCCGCGCCTGTCCGGTTCCGTCGGCGGCGCGGCCGCGGTGGAGCAGGTGGCTGCCGCCATGCGTGCGATGGGCGCCAAAGTCACCCTGCAGCCGGTCAAGGTGCCGCATTGGGTGCGTGGCGAAGAGACGGCTGAGCTGGTCGATTACAAAGGCCGGCCAGCCAATATCACCCAGCGCGTGGTGCTGACCGCCCTCGGCGGCTCCGGCGCCACCCCGGCTGCCGGCCTGACCGCGCCGATCGTCGTGGTGCGCGACTTCGATGAACTGAAAGCGCGCGCGGCGGAAGTGAAGGGGGCGATCGTGCTGTTCGACGTGGCCTTCGACCAGGGCATGGCGGACCGCGGCCTGGCGGGCAACGCCTATGGCCAGGGTTCGCGCTACCGCACCAACGGCCCGCGCATGGCTGCGGAGCTGGGTGCTGTGGCCGCACTGGTGCGTTCCGTTGGCGGCGCCGATTACCGCCTGCCGCACACCGGCGCCACCATCCTGAAAGACGAGCAGCGCATCCCGGCCGCAGCGGTGACGGCGGAAGACGCGATGCTGATCAGCCGCCTGATGAGGCGCGGCCCTGTCAAGATGAAGCTGACCCTGACCCCGCAGATACTGCCGGATGCCGACACCTTCAACGTGATCGCCGACCTGCCGGGCAGCGACAAGGCGGATGAAGTCGTGATCGTTTCCGGCCACCTCGATTCCTGGGACCTGGCCACCGGTGCGCACGACGACGGCACGGGCGTGACCACTTCGATGGGTGTGCTTGAAACCATCAAGCGCCTGGGCCTGCAGCCGCGCCGCACCATCCGCATGGTGGCGTGGGCGAACGAAGAGAACGGCCTGAAGGGCGGGAACACCTATTACGAAGCGAACAAGGGCAAGCTGGAAAAGCAGTTCGCAGCCATCGAGACTGACGGCGGCGTAGGCCGTACCTTCGGCATCATGGGCAGCGTGCGCCGCGAAGCGGAGAAGTACTTCGCACCGGTGAGCAACGCCTTGCTGCCGATTGGCGCCGGTGTGTTCAACCGCCGCGATTCGGCATCGGGCTCCGACGTGCACCAGCTGGAAGCAGGCGGCGTACCGGCCTTCATGCCCTACGTCGACACCAGCGCCTACTTCAACTACCACCACACGCCGGCCGACACCTTCGACAAGGTCGACCCGGTGAACATGAAGAAGCACGTGGCGGTCATGTCGGCACTGGCCTGGTACCTGGCCAACACCGACGACCCGATCGGCCGCGCCCCCGAGCAGCTCAAATAAGCCGAGCCCGTGTCACACCTTGGGGTCTGACCCCATGGTGTGACACGGGCTGAGCTGTAGTTGTGCTTACAGGGCGTTGAGGGGGATCTTCAGGTAGCGCACGCCGTTGTCTTCGGCCTCGGGGAGGTGGCCTGCGCTCAGGTTGACCTGGATGGCCGGCAGGATCAGCACCGGCATCTGCAGCGTGGCGTCGCGCTTGGTGCGCATGGCAACGAATTCTTCTTCGCTGACGCCATCGCGGATGTGAATGTTGGCAGCGCGCTGCTCCGCCACCGTGACTTCCCAGCGCGGCTCGCGGCCGGCTGGGGGGTAGTCGTGGCACATGAACAGGCGGGTTTCCGGCGGCAGCGACAGCAAGCGGTGCACCGACTTGTACAAGTCGCCTGCGCAGCCGCCAGGGAAGTCGCAACGCGCGCTGCCCACGTCGGGCATGAACATCGTATCGCCGACAAATACCGCATCGCCGACCTGGTAGGCCATGTCGGCCGGCGTGTGGCCCGGCACATGCAGGGCGCGCGCTTTCAGGCTCCCAATCATGAATTCTTCGTCGGCCTGGAACAGGTGGCCGAACTGCGATCCATCTTCTTTCTCGCCCTTGCGGTTGAAGATCGCGGAGAAGGAATGCTGTACCTTGCAGATGCCGGCGCCGATGCCGATGCGGCCGCCCAGCTTCTCCTGCAGGTAAGGCGCGGCGGACAGATGGTCGGCGTGGGCATGAGTCTCCAGCAGCCAGTTCACCGTCAGCCGATGCTCGCGCACAAAAGCGATGATCTTGTCGGCGGCGGTGGTCGAGGTGCGCCCGGCCTTCGGGTCGTAATCAAGCACCGAATCGACGATGGCGCATGCACTGCCGTCGGTCTCGTAAATCACGTAGCTGACAGTGGAAGTTACGGGGTCGAAGAACCCCTGGATCTCAGGCTTCATATCAAGATAGTAGGATGATTCAAGCCCAACTATTATAAAGAATCCTGATATGGCGGGCGAGGCTTATTCGTTTTGTGATGCAAGTCATCTGTGTGGCGGGAAAAACTATCTCCGTGATAAGATTTTTTCACAGTGCTTCCAGGAAGAGAGGCCGCGATGCCCAAGACAGGCGATTCACTGAAGTGGGTACTGGTTACCGGCTGCATCTGCAGCCAGTCGCTAACGGCAGTCGCTGCCGCCGGCGGCGCTGCTGCGCCGGAAAACTTTGCCAACCTCTCGCTCGAGGAATTGAGCGACGTGCGCGTGGTGTCCGTGTCAAAGCGCGAAGAGCGGCTGGGCGACGCCCCGGCCTCCGTCTTCGTGATTACCGCCGACGATATCCGCCGCAGCGGTGCGCGCAGCCTGGCCGAAGCGCTGCGCATGGCGCCCAACCTGCACGTCGCGCAGACGCCTGCCGGCAATTACACCATTACCGCGCGCGGTTTCGCCGGCAACAGCGCCAACAAGCAACTGGTGATGATCGATGGCCGCTCGGTGTATACGCCGCTGCTTTCCGGGGTGTCCTGGGACGTGCAGCAGGTGCCGGTGGACGCCATTGAACGCATCGAAGTGGTCAGCGGGCCAGGCGGCACGCTTTGGGGGACCAATGCGGTCAATGGCGTGATCAATGTGATTACCAAGCACGCGTCGTCCACCCTTGGCGCGATGGCCGACCTGCGCTGGGGGCAGGCGCAGTCCGGCGCAGCCTTCCGTTACGGCGCGGCGATGGACGATGGCGCCTGGCGCGCCTATGGCATGGATTACGCCATGCCGCACGGCGAAACGCTGGCCGGCAAGCCGCTGGGCGATGCCTGGCACAACGCGCAGGCGGGCTTTCGGGCCGACTGGCTGCGCGGCAGCGATGCGCTGACAGTGCAGGGCGATGTGTACCGTATCGGCGCAGGACAAATACCGACGCCCCCTGTCACCATGCTGCCTGCCGCATCCATGCGCGGCGCCAATCTGATGGGGCATTGGAGCCGCCAGTTGTACGGCGGCGCCAGCTTGTCCTTGCTGGCCTATTACGATCGCACCGAGCGCGACCAGGTCGGCGTTTACAAAGAGAACCTGGATGTGGCCGACCTGCAGGCACTCTACAACTTCGCCCCGCTTGGGCGGCATACGCTGGCGGCCGGCGCCGAATACCGCTTCGCGCGCGACAAGGTGGCGGTCACCAGCGGTACCGCCTTCCATCCCGAGCGCGCCGCCATGCATTGGGTGAGCTTGTACGGGCAGGACACCGTCGCCCTCAGCGAGCAACTGAACCTGACGGGAGGACTGCGCATCGAGCGCAATCAGTACACCGGGACGGAATTCCTCCCCAACTTGCGCCTGGCGTGGAAAGCAACAGCCTCGACCTCCTGGTGGGCCGCCTTGTCGCGCACGGTGCGGGCGCCGTCACGCGTTGACCGCGAGATTTTCTTCGCCAGCCCGCGCGGAACGCTGAGCGGCGGGCCGAATTTCCAGTCCGAGACGGCCCGCGTGCTGGAAACCGGCCTGCGCCAGCAGTTCGGCAACCGCGCCAGCTATTCGCTCACCGTTTATCGCGCACTGTATGACAAGCTGCGAACGATCAAGCCGGTTGCCCTGCAGGTTTTCGAGATCGGCAATGGCATGGAAGGCGAAACGCGCGGGCTGGAAGCCTGGGGCAGTGTCCAGGTCACGCCCGGCTGGCGGCTCAACGCGGGCCTGACCCTGATGCATGAAGAGTTTTCGCTCAAGCCGGGTGAAGCCGATTTCGGCAACCGTTCGGTCACCGGGAACTGGGATCCCCGCCGCGTGGCGAAGCTGCGCTCTTCTTACACCTTCGGCGAAGGGCGCGACCTCGACCTGACCTTGCGCCATGTCGGCCCGTTGCGCTTTACCGCGGTGGCTGGCTATACCGCGCTGGACGTGAACTTCAACTGGCAGGTCAAGCCAGGGCTTGAGTTGGCGCTGGGCGCCAGCAATGCGCTCGACCGCGATCACGAAGAGTTCGGCGGCAACAACCGGCTGTCGCTGGGACGCGGCGCCTATGTCAGGGTGGTAAGGCGCTTCTAAGGCGGGCATGTTAATATCGCTGCCCATGAAATCCATGATCCGTGTCATTGTACTTTGGCTAATGCTGGTGGCTTTGCCTTTCCAGGGTTTTGCCTCGGCCAGCATGCTGCTGTGCGGTACAGCCAAGCCGGCGGCACAGGCGATGCCGGACGGACCACACGATCATGCCGCCATGCAGGCGGCCGCCCAGCACGACGGCGATAAAACCGCCCATTGTGCCGGAGGCCAGCATGGCAGCCCCATGGGCGCTTGCTGCGTCGGCGCCGCGCCGGCCTACGCGATGCCGCAAGCTGCATCGCAGCCGCAGCTTGCCGAGCGCCTGCGCCTGCCCGAACCCGTGCCGCCGTTGCCGGTCGACCTTGCCCTTCCCAAACGCCCGCCGCGGGCGATCCTTGCCTGATCCATGCCAGCCGTGGCGGCTGGCTCATTCCTGCGTCCCCGCGCAGGACGACCAAGCATTGGAAAGACAAACATGAACCAAGCATTCAAGCTGGCGGCAATGGCCGCCGCGGCTGCGCTGCTCTCCGGTTGCGCCACGTTCTCGAACGATGGCGGTTTCGGCGCAGTGGCACAAGCCACGAAGAGCCGTAGCGGCGCCGAGACGCGCCTGTTGCGCAACGACGATGACCGGCGCGCGCTGGACGAACAGCTCAGGAAATTGCTGGCCGAGCCGCTGAGCGCCGACGCGGCTGTCCAGATCGCACTATTGAATAACCGCGGCCTGCAGGCCCGCTACTGGGATCTCGGCATCGCCGAAGCGGAACTGGTGCAGGCGGGCCGCATGGCCAATCCTGGCTTCAGTTTCAAGCGCACGCATGGCGGCGGCGAAGTCGCCATCGAGCGCACCTTGAGCATGAACTTCATCCAGCTGCTGACGCTGCCGCTGGCCAGCCGTATCGAAGCCCAGCGTTTCGAGCAGGTCAAGCTGGAACTGGCGGGCGAGGCGGTCTCGATGGCCCACCAGGCCCGCCTGGCCTGGATCGAGGCGGTGGCGGCGCAACAGGGCGTTGCGTATGCCCAGCAGATCAGCGATGCGGCGGAAGCCAGCGGCGAACTGGCGCGGCGCATGCAGGCGGCCGGCAACTGGAGCAAGTACGACGCCGCCCGCGAAGAAGCTTTCCATGCCGACGCCATGGCCGATGTGGCGCGCGCCCGCAAGGCCGCTAGCGCCAGCCGCGAAAAGCTGACCCGCATCCTGGGCCTGTCCGGCGCGGAAGCTACCAGCTACCGCCTGCCGGAGCGGCTGCCGGAACTGCCGGCAAGCCCGCGCAAGGTGGACGATGCGGAGGCCGCGGCCTTGCGCGACCGGCTTGACGTCCAGGCTGCCCGGCTGTCGTCGCAGCACACTGCCAGTTCCCTCGGACTGACCAAAACCACGCGCTTCATCAACGTGCTGGAGCTGAGCGGCATCAGTGAGCGGGACGGCGAGCGCCGTTCGCGCGGCTACGAGATTTCGCTGGAGGTGCCGCTGTTCGACTGGGGCGGCGCCCGCGTGGCGCATGCCGAAGCGACTTATATGCAATCGGTGAACCTGCTCGCCGCGGCCGCCGTCAATGCCCGCAGCGAAGCGCGCGAAAGCGACCAGGATTACCAGGCTTCCTACGAGCTGGCGAAACATTACCGCGATGTGGTGATACCGCTGCGCCAGAAGATCTCCGAAGAGACCCTGCTGCGCTACAACGGCATGTTGCTGTCGGTGTTCGAACTGCTGGCCGATGCCCGCGAACAGACTACCGCCGTCAATAATTACATCACCGCGCTCAAGGAATACTGGATCGCGGACGCCAATCTGGATGCCGCGATTGGCGGTAAAGGAGTACAGCAATGAGCAATCGTAGAACTTTTCTCGCAAATGGCGCTGCCGCCCTGATCGGAGCAGGCCTGGTGAGCCGCGCCGGCGCCGCCGGCCTGCCGGAAGCGCCTGTGCAATCGAGCGCGTCGACCGCGCCGCCGCTGATGCCGCCCAATGGCCGTCCTTACAACCCGGTCGTCACCCTGAACGGCTGGAGCCTGCCGTGGCGCATGAAAGATGGCGTCAAGGAGTTCCACCTGGTCGCCGAACCGGTCGTGCGCGAAATCGCTCCCGGCATGTATGCCAAGATGTGGGGCTACAACGGCCAGAGTCCGGGCCCGACCATCGAAGTGGTGGAGGGCGACCGCGTGCGCATTTTCGTCACCAACAAACTGCCTGAGCACACCAGCGTGCACTGGCATGGCCAGTTGCTGCCAAGCGGGATGGATGGCGTGTCCGGCGTGAGCCAGCCCGCGATCCAGCCTGGCAAGACCTTTGTCTATGAATTTGTCGCCAAACACGCCGGTACTTTCATGTACCATCCCCATGCTGACGAGATGGTGCAGATGGCGATGGGCATGATGGGCTTCTGGGTGACCCACCCGAAAGACCCGCGCCAGCATGCGGTGGACCGCGATTTCGTGTTCCTGCTCAGCGCTTACGATATCGAACCGGGGAGCATGGTCCCCAAGGTCAACACGATGACGGACTTTAATATCTGGACATTCAATAGCCGCGTCTTCCCCGCGATCGACCCGCTGGTCGTGCGCCAGGGCGACCGGGTGCGCATCCGCGCCGGCAACCTGACCATGACCAACCACCCGATCCACATCCACGGCCACCGCTTCGAGGTCACCGGTACCGACGGCGGCTGGGTGCCGCCAACCGCACGCTGGCCGGAAGTGACCACCGATGTCGCGGTGGGCCAGATGCGCGCCATCGAGTTCGTCGCCGACAATCCGGGCGACTGGGCCTTCCACTGCCACAAATCGCACCACACCATGAACGCCATGGGCCACAACGTGCCGACCCTGATCGGCGTCGACCACAAAGGCGTGGCCGAGAAGATCAACAAGCTCGTGCCGGGCTATATGGTGATGGGCGACAAGGGCGGTTCGATGGGCGGCATGGAGATGGAAATCCCCGAAAACACGCTGCCGATGATGACCGGCACCGGCCCGTATGGCGATATCGAAATGGGCGGCATGTTCACGCTGATGAAGGTGCGTGCGGACCAGAAGAAGGGCGATTACAGCGATCCGGGCTGGTACAAGGCGCCGCAAGGCACTACGGCTTACGAGTGGACTGGCGAACTGCCGCCGGCCCCCGCCGCGCCGAACGCAGCGCCGCCTGCCGGCGTCAAGCCGATGGAAGTGACCCGCGACAAGAAGGGACACGACCATCATTAAGCGACTGCGCTACCTGGGAAAATGGAGCCTGCTTTCCGGCATCGTCGCGCTGCTGGCGGGCAGTGCTTCCGCATTTTTCCTGCTGGCGCTGGACGTGGCCACGGCCTGGCGCGATGCCTATCGCTGGGTAGTGTGGCTGCTGCCGCTGGCCGGCTTTGCCGTCGGCTGGATCTACCTGCACGTCGGCAGCCGCGTCGAGGCGGGCAATAACCTGCTGATCGACGAGATCCACGATCCGAAGAATGTGGTGCCGCTGCGGCTCGCGCCGCTGATCCTGTGCAGCACTGTGGTGTCGCACCTGTTCGGCGCCTCCGTCGGGCGCGAAGGCACGGCTGTGCAGATGGGCGGCGCGCTGGCCGACCAGCTCACCCACGTATTCCGCCTGCCGCGCGAAGATCGCAGCACCGTGCTGATGGCTGGGATCAGCGCCGGTTTCGCTTCGGTGTTCGGCACGCCGCTGGCCGGCGCCATCTTCGGCCTGGAGGTGCTGGTGATCGGGCGCATGCGTTTTACTGCGATCTATCCCTGCATGCTGGCGGCGGTCCTGGCCGACCAGGTCACGCGCTGGTGGGGCGTCGGGCATACGCATTATCCTGCTGGCACGCTGGGAGCACCGGACGGCCCGCTGCTGCTGGCGCTGGCCGGGATCGTTGCCGCGGGCGTCGTGTTTGGGCTGGTGGGACGGGCCTTTGCCGCTGTCACGCATGGCTTGTCGGCATGGTTCAAGGAGCGCTTTGCGTACGCGCCGCTGCGGCCCCTGGCTGGTGGCGCGGTGATCGCGCTGGCCGTGGCCGCCGGCGGCGCGTTCGGCATCGACTTCTACCGCTATCTCGGCCTCGGCATCGGGCCGATGGTGGAGGCCTTCCGCGTACCGCTCGACTGGTGGGACTGGCTGGGCAAGTTCGTGTTCACCGTCGGCTCGCTTGGTTCCGGTTTCAAAGGCGGCGAAGTGACGCCACTGTTCTATATCGGCGCCACGCTTGGCAATGCCCTGGCGCCGATCCTGCACCTGCCGTTCCCGCTGCTGGCGGCAATCGGCTTTGTCGCCGTGTTTGCCGGCGCGGCCAACACACCGCTGGCCTGCACGGTGATGGCGATGGAATTGTTCGGCCCTGAAATCGGGCCATACGCCGCGCTGGCTTGCGCGGTCGCCTTCATGTTTTCCGGCCACTCCGGCATCTATCGCGCCCAGCGCCGGCCGTCAGCCGAGTAGGCGCTGCGCCAGGTTTTGCGCGTCGAACGGCGCGTGCACTTTCACATCGTTGTCGAAGTAGCAGTAGATGTCGCGCGAGGCGCGCTTGGGCGGGGCGCTGTCGGTGATCAGTTTTGCATCTGCCGGCTGCCCTCCCTTTGACCAGGCACGAATGCGGGCGGCCCAGCGGTCCAGGGACTCCGGCGTGTAGCCGCTGGCGTAAAGTTCCTTCTCGCCATGCAGCCGAAGGTACATGAAGCCGCCTGTCACATCTTCGTAGTCGGGCCATTTGCCCGCGGTATCGGCCACGACCAGTGCCACCTTGTACTTGCGCAGCAGCCGCACGAAGGCAGGATCGGCGAAGGATTCGTTGCGGATTTCTACGGCGTGCAAAAGCTTGCGCCTGGCGTCCGTTTCGGTGGCGGCACGGCCATTCATGCGAGGCTCGTGGCGGCGGGCGAGGGCAGATGCCTGTTCGGTGTCCCTCGGCAGCAGGCTGAAAAAGTGCTCGAACAGCTCTTCATCGAACTTGAAATTGGGCGGAAACTGCCACAGGAAAGGGCCAAGCTTCTCCCGCAGCAGCAGGACGCCGCTGGCAAAGACGTTGGCCAAGGCTTTATCAGGTTCGCGCAGGCGGCGGATGTGGGTGATGTAGCGGTTGCCCTTGTGTGCAAACACGAAGCCGTCGGGAGTGGCGTCGTACCAGGCCTGGTAGCTTTCGGGCCGCTGCAGCGAGTAGAAGGAGCCGTTGATCTCGATGGTGCGAACGGCGCGCGAGGCGAACTCCAGCTCGCGCGCCTGGGTCAGGTCGGGCGGGTAGAACACGCCGCGCCACGGGGTATAACGCCAGCCGGAAATGCCGATACGGATCACCGCGCCAGGCGCTTCAATGTGCCAAGCATGGCCAGGCCGGCCAGCAGCATTGCGTATTGTCCGGGCTCGGGGATGGGCAAGGGGGCGCCGCCGACCGTGATGGCATCCAGTGCGAGCCCGGAGTCGAAGTCGCGGTCATCCCAGTTGGTCACGCCGAATTCAAGCCGGTACTTGCCTGCGTTGGCGATGGCATACTGGCCGCGCACCCAGCCAGTGGCGCCGCAACCGGTGTCATAACATTCGTCGGAATCGGGACCCAGCGGCGACCACATGGTCTGGCCCGGCGCCACGGCGACCGGGAAAGGCGTCAGCGTGGCCTCGGACGGCGGCATGTCGAAGCCGGGGATGGCATTGCCGTCTTCGCTGGTGCGGGCAGTGAACAGTAGCGCCACTTGCTTGTCATCGGCATCGAGCAGGCGCGCCCACGCATAGTCGGCGTAGCCCGCACCATCGGTCGTCACGTAATTGAAGCGAAAGTCGAGCGCGGCGTTTGCGCCGGCCATGAACGAGACCGAGCGCAGGATCGAACCGTTGTTTGCGCCCTCAACGCCACCAGCGCCGGGTAGCGAGACTTCACTTGTGGAGTTATAGGTGGAAATCCAGCCGTAGGCGCTGCCTCCACCAGGCGCAAGGCCCACTACGCCGTCCGCGCCCAGGGTGCCGCACATCCCGGTGCAGCGCCAGGGAGCAGGCAAGCCGTTGTCAAACGTGCCTGCGAAAGCAGGTACAGCCAGTGCTGACGATGCCACGCAGGCGGCAAGCATCAGAAAGTTTCTTAGCTTCATTTTGCAACCCCGTCGAAGAGAACGCCATCATTCTCCACGCACAGGACGCATCCGCCGAAAGCTTGCCGCTATCGTGCGGGCGAGGGCCATAGCTAGTTTCGCGAAGGAACGGTAATAATGATGGGCTGCGGAGGCGGTTGGAACGCCGCTTGCCGAAGTGGGGAGGCATAGTTGAGCACGAAGGTCATGATGGTATTTCCCGCGATCAGGCTGCCGGCCAGCGTGTCGTTCTGAACGGGTTTCATACTTCCCCCATGTTCAATATAGGACATGGACTTGGAGTGCGCGGAGCAGGAAAAGTTCTATCTGAATGGTGCGGCAGGGCCCGGCCAGACGGTATCGGCCAACGGGCGGCCCTGGCAGCGCGATGGATCGACGAGGGCGCCGGTCTGTACGCCGCGGCAGGCCCAGATCTGGCTGCCATTCTCGCCGGTGTAGCGATCCCATGCCCACTCGCGGTCGGTGTTCGGGGCGTAGGTTGGCTCGGAAGAGTACCAGTCGTCGTTGTACAGGCCGATCGTGCCGCCAACGCCGATGCTGACGTCGTTATGCTTGCTGGCCGCGACGGCGAGCGCGACCACGCCGGCCGTGACGCCGACCGTCACCCAGGTTTCGCGTTCCTTGATGACTTCCGGACAGGCCGCTTCGGCAACGCCGCGCCGCCCCAGTTCCATGCGCAGGGCATTGGCAAAGTTCATGTCGGGCGAGCCGGTCGTGAGCGTCTTGCACATTTCGAACGGGCTCGCTGCCGATGGATTGGCGTAAAAGCTCTGCGCGCCAATGCCGGCACAGCCAGTGAGGAGCGCAGCCAGTGCCGCGGCAGGAAGCAGGGTTTTCATGCCGCTAGTATAGCAACCCCGGCAGAGCCCAGGTCACTCCCAGTGCCAGCTGATGCGGTGCTCCGGGTGTTTTTGCAACGCTGGCATCCAGGTCGAGGCGGCCCTCGACCAGCGCATAGCGCAAGCCTGCTTGCCTGGTCGGCGGGCGGTGATGGCTGCCGTAGCTTTCCAGCGAGGCGCTCCAGCGCGGGGCGAGCGCATATTCACCGCCCACGCTCCATGTGGCGCGTCCCGGTGCGGCGTACGGACGCATCCAGCCGGCGTTCAAGTGCAACAGCAGCGCATCGCCGGCGAACGAGATCGTCAGCGGCACGTTGACCGTGTGTTGGCGTGTCATGCCATGCTGGGTTGCGATGGCCAGGCCCAGGCCCCAGCCGTTCGTTTGCAGGCCGCGCAGCACCGTCTTTGCCTGCAAGGCGGCGTTGCGCGACTGTCCTTTGCCCGCAGCCAGCTCCCAGCCGCCGACGCGGCACGCCGGCATGGCCCACCATTCGTGCAGTCCACCGCTTTGCTGATGCCAGGCTTCGACCTGGCAATCGCCTGGTTCGAGGATCGTCGCGTCATCCGTGGCCAATGGCCGGCCGGCCCACGCTGTGGTCGACAGCAATGCTGCGGCGGCCAGCAACAGGCAATGTTTGTCAGGCAAGGCGCAAGCGGCGCGTGTGGAAATCAAACTCATAAATCTCTCCATAACGGCCCCATTCGATGGCGGTACGCATGATGCGGCGCGCCTCTTCAGGCTCGTTGGATTCCAGTAGTGGCGACAACACCTGCTCTTCCGGCAGCGCACCGTCCGCCGAGGCTCGCAGCATACTGTAAATGTGCTGCGGCAGCGTGACGTGCGCCAGCAACTGGCGGCCAAAGATGGCCTGCCGGGCTGCATGGTCGGCTGCTTCATAACGACGGCCAAGCGCTGTCATGGTGATGTCTCCGCCTTCCACGGAAGCCAGGCCAAGCTGGGACAGCGCTTCGCAGGCCGGGAATAGCGCCTCGTCCGGCAGTTCGCTTTCATCGGACAGGCGCGGCAAATCGGCGCGGCCTTCGAAGGGATCGGATGCCAGCAGCGACAGCACCGCTTCGATGCGCTCGATATCGGCATCGGGCAGGCGGTAGTCGGGACCGGCCTCGCGCGCCGGGCTGGCGGCCGGTGCGCGCATGGTCATCAGGCCATACACTTCGTCGATCAACTGGCGCACGGCCGGCCTGTCCGGATTGCGCGGACGCGGCAGGTCGATGCGGATTTCGGTGCGGATGCGGCCCGGGTCGCTGGAGAGCATGATGATCCGGTCCGACATCATCACCGCTTCCTCGATATTGTGCGAAACGACCAGGATGCCACGCGTCGGGATGCGGCCATGGTCCCACAGCTCGAGGATGTCGTTGCGCAGGGTCTCGCCGGTCAGCACGTCGAGGGCGGAGAAGGCCTCGTCCATCAGCAGCACGTCCGGGTTGGTGACCAGGGCGCGGGCGATGCCCACGCGCTGGCGCATGCCGCCTGACAGCTCGCGCGGCAGTGCGCCTTCGAAGCCGGAAAGGCCCATCAAGTCCAGCATCGCTTCGCTGCGTGCTGCGCGTTCGGCAGCCGGAACGCCTTGAGCCTCCAGGCCAAGTTCCACGTTCTGCTGCACGGTCAGCCAGGGGAACAGGGCGAAAGACTGGAACACCATGGCGATGCCCGGCACCGGCTCTGCCAGCGGCGCGCCGCGATACTTGGCAGCGCCGGCGTCGGCTTGCACCAGGCCCGCGATAATGCGCAGCAGGGTCGATTTGCCGGAACCTGACTTGCCAAGCAGCGCCACGATCTCGCCCGACTCCAGCGCGAAGTCGACGCCATCGAGCACGGTGCGGCTGGCGCCGTCGCCAGTGCGGAAGGATTTGCCGACGCCTTGCAGGTCGACCAGGATTTCTTTTTTCATGCTTGCTCCTGATACAAACGGCTCCAAACGAAGCGGTTGATTGCCATTACAAATACACACATGACGCCGATGCCGAGGGCGATCCGGGGGAAGTCGCCTGCATCGGTCATCTGCTTCACATAACTGCCAAGGCCATGCGCCACCAGGGTGGTTTTGCCCCAGGTGACGTATTCGGCCACGATGCTGGCGTTCCACGAGCCGCCGCTGGCCGTCACTGCGCCTGTTATGTAACTGGGGAATATGGCAGGCAGGTAGACCCGCCACCATTTCAGCCAGCCCTTCAAGCCCAGATTCGCCGCCGCCAGCCGCAGGTCGGTGGACAGGGTGGACGCACCGGCGACGACATTGAACAGGATGTACCACTGGGTACCGAACACCATTAGTGGACTGAGCCAGATGTCCGGATTGAGCCCCAGGTGCAGAACTGAATACACCACCACCGGGAACAGCAGGTTGACCGGGAAGGCGGCCAGGAACTGCGCCACCGCTTGGATTTTCTGTGCATAGCGTGGGCGTAGCCCGATCCAGACGGCCACCGGCACCCAGAACAGGGAAGCCAGCGCGATCAGCACTGCCACGCGCGCCAGCGTCGCCAGGCCGAGGCCAAACACGCCTGCTGCCTCGCGCCAACCAACCTCGGTATGGATGAAGGCCGCCACGCGGTAGCTGGCCCAAACCGCGAGCACCAGCAACAGCGTATCGGCGGCGCGCGCCGGCAGGCGCCAGCGGCGCGTGGCCTTGGCCGCAGCGGCCGCTTCGACCGGACGGGCCGGAAACCAGCCCAGGGTCGAGCGCATCAGCTTCCACGCGATGTCGGTGAGGCGGCTGGCGATACGGCTGCGGCGCACCCAGTCGAGCAGCCAGGAACGGCGGCCCACTTCACCGTCCAGTTCTTCAAAGCGGAACTTGTCCGCCCACACCAGCAAAGGACGGAAGAAGAGCTGGTCATACATGACGATGCCGACGAACATGGCGCCGATAGCCCATGCGATGGCACGGCCGTTTTCAGCTTCGATGGCCACCGCGATGTAGGCGCCGATGCCGGGCAGCTTGACGTCCTGCCCGGCGACGGAAATGGCCTCTGCCGCCACCAGGAAGAACCAGCCGCCGGACATGGACATCATCATGTTCCACAGCAGGCCCGGCATGGCGAACGGCAGCTCCAGGCGCCAGAAGCGCTGCCAGGCCGAGAGGCGGAACATGCGGCTTGCCTCGTGCAGTTCGGCCGGCACGGCACGCATCGACTGGTACAGGCTGAACGCCATGTTCCAGGCCTGCGAAGTGAAAATCGCAAAGATGGCCGCGCATTCGACGCCCATCTGGCTGCCCGGGAACAGGGCGATGAAGGGCGCGATGGCAATCGCCTGGAAGCCCAGCACCGGCACCGACTGCAGCACGTCCAGCAGCGGCACCAGGACCTTTTCAGCCAGCCGGTATTTGGCCGCCACCGCCGCGAAGACGAAGGCGAATACCAGCGACACTCCCAATGCGGCGAACATGCGCAAAATGGTGCGCAACAGGTAATAGGGCAGCGAGGCCGGGTCGAGGCTGACCGGCATAGGCTGGCCAAGCACGAAGGGGCGCGCCATCTGCATGGCGCCATAGGCGACAGCAATCAACACTGCCAGTACCAGTGGCAGCAAGGCCCAGTCCCAGCGATTGGGACGTGTGGTGAATGAAGCGAACATCAGGCTCTCCGCAAAGGATGCGGGCCCGCTATCTTGCGCGCTTGAGTATCAGAGTTTGGGATGGGTGACCATCATCCGCGACGGCGGATGACGTGAGGCGGGAGCCCAGGACGCGATCGTGCCGTTATGCGGGGCCGGAATGAACCGGCTGACAACTATGACTCGAACAAGTGCCCATGAAAGGGGACTCCAAAAATTGATAACGGTGCGGAGTGTAGGCGCATAAGATCCCCGGAGTCAACTTAGGGAGTCACGTAATTTAATGGCTCTCGGGCCGAATCAACATTGCCCTACCAATGCGGCGGCTTGCGAATTGGCTTTTTGTTTGTGGGTACTATGTCCGGTAAGCGGGCATGCTCAAGTTGACCGTCCTGGAGGTGAGGTAGGACCCAGTCCGCATGCCTGGACAGCGACCCGCTCGTCCGACGGTGCTTTTCTGTGCCTGGGACAGGTGGATGAATCGGCATCACAACGCCAATCATGATCCTGGGGAAGTCCGCGCGTATTGCTTCCAATGCTGGCTCAGCGTCGCTGTCGTTAGTGACCAGTATTATTCGATCGTAGAGGCCTTTACATGCATCGCGGTACATACAGAGTGCCAAATTTACGTCAGTCTTTTTCTCCTCCAGTTTCCAGACTCGTATGCGATTCGTCCGATCACATGGTTGACCAGCAACGAAACTCGGGAGCAGGGCGCCGCTTTTGTCATACGAATGGTTACCATAAATCACCTCGAAGCGGTCCTTATGCTTCGCTTTCAATGCGCGATGATATGCTGATTGCGCCTCCACGGAGGCCGCACCGTGTGTCGCAAAATGCGCCAGCGCCGGCGCGGTGAAGTGTTTCACCACCACTAATTGCTCATTTTGATCACGTTGCGCAAGAAGAGCATCGAACAGCTTAACAATATCAAGCCATTTGAAGTCGGTGCCCCTCAATCGGCCATAGTAGAGGTTATAGCCGTCAACGTAGACGGCGATCCTTAGAGGAGGCTTTGGAATTGTCGACACCACTGATATCTTTCCAAATGTGAAAAAGCCGCCCATGTGAGCGGCTTTTCCGTCTCAAGAGGAGCCAACCTAATGACACCTCAAAAGATGAGTGGTATGGATAGTGTGACGGATGCTGACAGCACTGTCAACTAGCACGGATCAGAGTGCTGAGCGAAGTTGAAGTTAGTTCAAATTAGTCAGCCGCACTGCAGCACATCTTCGGATATGCAGGCTTGGTGCCCCGGGCCGGAATCGAACCGGCACGCCCTTGCAGGCAACGGATTTTAAGTCCGGTGTGTCTACCAATTTCACCACCGGGGCACTTTGAAGCCCGCTATTATGACATGTCTCTTGGTTAACATCCAGTAGTGGCAATTCTGGCAATGCTTGTAATCGCCGCGGAATGTTGTAGCATGCTGGTCGCAGAATCCCCTGGAAAGCCCCATGCAAATCAAGATTAACGACGTCCTGCGGGACTATATCGAGCCGTTGACCGAGGCTGAGCGTACTGCGCTGGAGCGCAGCCTGCTGGCCGAAGGCTGCCGCGATGCGTTGGTGCTGTGGAACGATGTGTTGGTCGATGGCCATAACCGCTATTCGATCTGCCAGCAGCACGGCATTCCGTTTAAAGTCACCCAGAACACGAGCTTCAAGGATATTGAAGACGTGATGCTGTGGATGATCGATAACCACCTGGGCCGCCGCAGCGTGTCGGACTTCCAGCGTGGCGTGCTGGCCCTGCGCCAGCAGGAAATCCTGGGCAAGCGCGAACAGGCTGTGAAAGAGCAGGCCAAGGCGGAAGATGCCGCCATTGCGCCGCCGGACCCGGAAGCCGAGGAACCGGCGGCTCCGCCGAAGGCCAAGGCCAAGCGCGAAGACATTGCCCGCGCGGCGCGCCTGAGCGCCAATACCCTGGGCCAGATCGAAAAGATCACCCGCAGCGCGACGCCGGAACTGGTGGAAGCCGTGCGCTCCGGCACGATCTCGATCAATGCCGCCGCCACCGTGGCTTCGTTGCCGGAAGAAGACCAGAAGTCGGCCGTCGCCGGCGGCCGCAAGTTCCTGCAGCAGGCAGCGCGCGAGATCCGCGAACAGCGCGCCGCCAACCGCCCGCCGAAACCTCCGAAAGAAGATGCTGGCGAGGCGCATTACGAAGCAGCTGAGCGTCCGGCCCCGCTGACCGAGGTGGAGGTGCTGCGCCTCGAGATCTCGCAATTGAAGGAAAAGAATGCCGCGCTGCGCGCCGAAAACGCCGAACTGCGCGAACGCATTGCACAACTGGTGGAGCAATAAAGCATGCTGAAGCTGAATGCCGCGCTCGTCGCGTTCTGCGCCATTCCTGCGATTGCCGCCCCCGCCGCTTCACAGGCGGGTGGAGCCTTGAGTCCTGCGGAAGTACTGCGCCTGCAAGCGATTGCCAAGCGCGTCACCATCCTGCGCGACAAATGGGGCATTCCGCATATTTACGGCAAGAGCGACGCGGAAGCGGTATTCGGCATGATGTACGCGCAGTCGGAAGATGATTTCAAGCGTATCGAGCTGAATTTCATCAACGCCATGGGCCGGCTGGCGGAAGTGGAAGGCGAAAAGGCGCTGTATCAGGACTTGCGCATGAAGCTCTTCATCACGCCCGAGCAGTTGAAGGCCCAGTACAAGGCCAGCCCGGACTGGCTGAAGAAGCTGATGGTGGCATGGGCCGATGGCCTGAACTTCTACCTGCACACCCACCCGCAGGTGCAGGCGCGCTTGCTGAACCGCTTCGAGCCCTGGATGGCGCTCAGCTTCAGCGAAGGCAGTATCGGCGGCGACATCGAAACCGTCAATATCGAGCAGTTGAAGGCGTTCTACAGCAAGCGCCCGGCGCCGTCCGTGGCTGCCGTTGGCAGCGATCTGGATAACGAGCCGCGCGGCTCGAACGGCTTCGCGATCGCGCCGGCCATGAGCAAGTCTGGCCACGCGCTGTTGATGATCAATCCGCACACCTCGTTCTACTTCCGGCCGGAGATCCACGTGAACAGCCAGGAGGGCCTGAACGCCTATGGCGCGGTAACCTGGGGGCAGTTCTTTGTCTACCAGGGCTTTAACGACCGCATCGGCTGGATGCACACTTCCGGCGGCGGCGACGTGATCGACGAATACCTGGAAACCGTGGTGGAGAAGGACGGTAAATTCTTCTACCAGTATGGCAAGGAGCTGCGCCCCTTCCGCACCGTGCAAGTGCAACTGCCGTACAAGGCGGAGGATGGCAGCCGGGCTGAGAAGACGGTAACGGCCTATTTCACGCATCGCGGCCCTGTGGTGCGCGAACAGGATGGAAAGTGGGTCTCGGTGGCGATGATGAACGAACCGCTGAAGGCGCTGACACAGTCCTTCATTCGCACCAAGGCCCGCAACTATCCGGCTTTCTACAGGTCGATGGAGCTTCGCACCAACTCATCCAACAACACCGTGTATGCGGATGCGGACGGCAGTATCGCCTATTTCCACGGCAATTTCATCCCCGTGCGCGACCCGCGTTTTGACTACAGCAAGCCGGTCAACGGCGCCGATCCGGCGACCGACTGGAAAGGCTTGCACCAGGTGCGCGAAACCATCCAACTGTTCAACCCGAAAAATGGCTGGATTCAGAACACCAACAACTGGCCGTTCTCGGCCGCCGGCCCCTATAGCCCGCGCCCCGAGGATTATCCGGCCTACATGTCGGTCAACCCCGAGAATGCGCGCGGCATTCACGCCGTTCGCGTCCTGCAAGGGAAGAAGGACTTCACCATCGACAGCCTGATCGCCGCCGCCTACGACAGCCAGTTGCCCGCCTTCGAACCGCTGCTGCCGCTGCTGGTGCGCGCCTATGACGAGGCACCGGCCAGCGACCTGTCCAAGGCCGCCGTGATCGAACAGGTCACGCTGTTGCGCGATTGGGATATGCGCTATTCGCTGACATCGGTGCCGACTTCGGTCGCCATCTACTGGCTGCAGGACCAGGTGAAGCAATACGGTGCCGCGGCGAAAGCCAAGGGCATGCCGGTCCTCGATTACCTGGCGACCCAGCTGACGTCGAAACAGCGGCTGGAAGCGCTGGTGCGTGCTTCGAACAAGCTGGCCGCCGACTTCGGCAGCTGGAAAACACCATGGGGCGAGATCAACCGCTTCCAGCGCCTGACCGGCGATATCGCGCAGCCGTTTGACGATAACAAGCCAAGCATTCCAGTACCTTACGCGTCCGGCAATTTCGGCGCGCTGGCTGCTTACGGCATGACGTCGCAGCAGCGCACCAGGCGTATTTATGGCGAGCGCGGCAATAGCTTCGTGGCGGCTGTTGAATTCGGGCCGAAGGTGAGGGCCAAGAGCATCCTGGCCGGCGGCGAAAGCGGCGATCCTGCGTCGCCGCACTTCAATGACCAGGCCGAGATGTATGCGCGCGGCGAATTCAAGGACGTGCTGTTCTACAAGGAAGACATCGAAAAGAACCTGGAACGCAAGTACCATCCGGGCGAATAGGGTTCACGTTTGAGCTAGCGCAAAGTCCTCCCCGCCTTGGCAGGCGCACAATGAAGTGACAACATGCTAATAGGGAGGCGGGCATGTCTTCCAATCGTGAGGAAAATGGCGGCGAACCCTGCCAGCGGATCGAAGAGTTCATCTTCGTGCGTGAGCTGAATGAAGTCTTCCTGCTGCTTGACCACATCTCCGGACGCTGGGACAAGAGCCTCTACAATTTCCATAACCACGACGACGGCGAGCCGCACATCGATGAACTGTGTGCGATCGGCCTGGCGCAGCCCGATAGCGAGCAACAGCGCGTGGCGCAGGCGGTCAAGGTATTGTGTGCGAAGGATAAGCTGAATGCCGCGGCACGCCCGGCGACGGGCCTGACCATTGCCTTTACTTTGCTGGTGGTGGGCGAGGACAACCGGCGCGACTGGCGCAACTGGTTGCGCGACAAGATGTTCGGGGGCGGCGGCAGCGGGAACGGCTCCGCACACAGCCCGCACTGGGACAAGCCGACACGCCTGACCCTGGCCCGCACTGCATTTCCAGGCCTGGTACGGGTGGCTTCTAGTTTCAACCTGCGCATGAAGCTGGTGGTCTACCTGCTGCTGATTGGACTGGTGCTGACCTGTGTGACGTCCTGGCATGTTGCCGGTGGCAGCGCCATCCTGCAGCACCTCGATGCGGTGCAGGCCGCGCAAGCCGCCCTGTCCAAAGAGATTGCGGAAGCTGAATTCAAGCACACGGCCAGCACTACCGCGCCTCCGATGCAGTTCTGCACTGAGGCCGATACGGCGGGCTCGCCGCACTTCCGCAGTACGGAGGAGTACCAGCTTTGCACGCGGCGCCAGCAGCTGACGGCGCAGGCGGCCGCAATCAGCATGAACCTGCGCGATTGGCTTGTCCCCTGGCAGGCCTGCTACAGCGTGCTGGCTCGCCCGTTCGGCCGCATGCCGGAGAACGGCGCGGTGCAGGCGAGTGCGACACCGGCGGAAATGCAAGGCCGCGTTCAACGCGCCCTGGAGGAGCAGGCGCGCGTCGTCACGCTGGTGGTCGGAACGGCTGTGCTGCCGTTGTGCTACGGCGTGTTGGGCGCGGGCGCCGCAGTGGTGCGCGGCCTGTGGGCCAAGATGCGCGAAAGCCTGTTGTCGCCGCGCGATTTCACCCTGGCCTTGCTGCAGTTGGCGCTGGGCGCCACGATTGGCGCCTGCATTGCCTTGTTCGTCAATCCATCCGGCCAGACGCCGGGCAGTGAGATCGGGCTGTTGGGCAACTGGGCACTCAGCACGTCGGCGTTATCGTTCATTGCCGGCTTTGGGGTGGAGGGCGTGTTCGTGGCGCTGGAAAGCCTGGTCCGGCGCGTCTTCAACATCAGCGATCCTGCACGACGGCCAGCCGATTAACGCGCTTCCAGCACCTCGATGATGTGAAAGCCGTCCTCGGCAAGTAGTGGCGGGCTGATTTCATGGACAGGCAGGCAGAACGCTGCGCGTTCCACTGCGGCCAACGCTTCGCCGCGGCGAAAGAGGCCTGTCGGCAGGCTGCGTGGGTCCGCATTCGGTACGCCGAACTGTTGCTCGAGCATGTCAAATGCGCCGCTGGCTTCCCATTCGGCTCGCACGGTCTTGGCCTGCATGTAGGCTGCCTGCATCGCGCCGTAGGTGGCGTTGGCCGGCCCCGGCCCCGGCGCACCTGGCGCGATAATCAATTGGCGCACCCGCACTTCGCGCCTTACCGATGAATGCAGGTCGCACTTCAGCTCCGCCTCCTTGAAGCGCGGAGCGTACGAAATCAGCGGCGCCTCCTGGCGTTTCCAGTTGGCACGTTGCGCCGGCTGCCGGTACCAGGCCATGAGTGCGAGCGCAATGCCGCCAATCAGGAGTCCGACGGCCAGCCGGAATTCGACATTCCGCAGCCGCTGCGTGCGGCGGTCTTCGCCAAAATTGACCAGCGCATGCTGGCTTGCGGTCTTGAGTCGGGGGGAGTCGTCCCGCACGGAGGCCAATGCCGCCTCCGCCGCGCTAGCGGCTGCCGTGGCGGAAGCTGAGGCATCTTCTGTATCCCGGCGCAATACCGGCGTCTGGCAGTGGGGGCAATGGATGTCGCGCGTCAGGTCGATGGCGCCGCCGCATGCGTGGCATTGATGCTGTTCGACTGCCGGGGCATTAACGCTACTGGACGGACCGTCCGGCGCGACGGCCAGCGCCAGGCGGGCGGGGTCGATTACCCCGACGGCCGAGTGACAAGCCGGACACGCTTCGACCGGCCGCGCGGGAAGCGGACAACCGCAGCCTGCGCAAAAAACTTCCTTCCCTGCGGCATGCAGGGAACGGATATCGGACCATGCGAGGGGGCGGGCAAAGCCTTTCTCGGCCAGGTAGAGAATGTAGGTCTGGTAATAGCCATGCCCGTGCGGGCACTGGAGTTTGGAAGTGCGCCCGAAGCGCGACATGTCGAACACACGCTTGAGCGGCGCGTTGCAGACCGGGCAGGCCTGGATGCGCGCCAGCGACACCGCATGCGCGTGCTCGCCGCCGGCTTGCATTGCCCCATGGATCTCGCGCACGAATTCGGCGATGCCGGGGCCTGCCAGCCGCACCGATTCCGTGTCGTCGAACCACACCAGGCAGCAATGCGGGCAGGTGTCGATCTCCACCCGCCGCTGGTAATGGCCGGAGAGATCAAGCACCCGCATCGGGCGCTTGCAGTTGCTGCAGTGGCGTTCAGATGGCGTCAAGGGCATTGCGCAGGTCTTGGCGCAAATCCTCGATGTCTTCGATCCCGACGGAGAGACGGATCAGGCCATCGCCGATGCCCAGCGTGGCGCGCTGGGTCGCCGGAATCGATGCATGGGTCATCAGGGCAGGGTGCTCGATCAGCGATTCCACGCCGCCCAGGCTTTCCGCCAGCGCGAACACTTCGCAGCGTTCCAGGAAGCGGCGGGCGCCAGCCAGGTCGGTATCGAGGTCGATCGAAATGATGCCGCCGAAGCCGTCCATCTGCGCCTTGGCCAGGGTGTGCTGGGGATGCGACTCGAGGCCTGGATAGAACACCTTTTTCACCTTGGGCTCGCGTTCCAGCCAGCGCGCCAGCTCCAGTGCGCTCTTGCAGTGGCGTTCCATGCGGATCGCCAGCGTTTTCACGCCGCGCAGGGCCAGGAAGGCGTCGAACGGACCGGCAATGGCGCCGACGGAATTCTGCAGGAAGGCCAATTGCTCGCGCCAGGCCGACTGGCGTTCTTCGCCGCCAACCACCGCGATGCCGCCGATGATATCCGAGTGCCCGTTCAGGTACTTGGTGGCGGAGTGCACGACGACGTCGAAGCCCAGCTCCAGCGGGCGCTGCACGATCGGGCTGGCGAAGGTGTTGTCGGCCACGGCCAGGATGCCGCGTTCGCGGCAGATGCGCGCGATGGCCGCGAGGTCGGCCAGTTTCAGCATCGGGTTGGTCGGCGTTTCCACCCACACCATTTTCGTTTCCGGGCGCAGGGCGGCCAGCAGGTTTTCCGGGTTGGTCAGGTCGGCATAGGTGAACTCATGGCCCGCGCTGCGTCGCCGTACACGTTCGAACAGGCGGAAGGTGCCGCCGTACATATCGTCGCCCGCCACGATGTGCGAACCCGCATCGAGCAGTTCCAGCACGGTGGAAATCGCGGCCAGGCCGGAGGCAAAGGCGAAGGCCTGCGCGCCGCCTTCCAGGTCGGCCACGCAGCGCTCCAGCGCCCAGCGCGTCGGGTTGTGCGAGCGGCCGTAGTCCAGGCCCTTGTGCACACCGGGGCTTTGCTGGACGAAAGTGGACGTGGCATAGATCGGCGGCATGATGGCGCCGGTCGATGGATCAGGGTGCTGGCCAGCGTGGATGACGCGCGTGGCCAGGTGGGCTTTGGTCTTTTTTTCGCTCAAGATAAGGTCCTGCGCAGGTGGTTGAGTAAGTCGTAGCGGGTGATCAGGCCATAGAACTTGCCGCCTTCGGCAATCACGGCGGTCAAGCCACGGTCGAGGGTATCACGAAGGGCGGGCATGCCGGCAGATGGCGCCAGGGTTTCGACACGGCTGGTCATGGTGCCGCCTACGTCGCCCTTGAACCGGGCCGCATCCTTTTCGACTTTCAGCAGGAGGTCGGACTCGTCGATGAGGCCGACCAGCTTGCCGTTGTCGATTACCGGCAGCTGCGCCAGGTCGGCTGCACGCATGCGGTTGAAGGCGATCAGCAAGGTGTCGCCCGGCGCCACGCTGACCACGTCGCCGTTTTCGAACAGGCGCCCGATCAGGTCGCGCAGGTCGCCCAGCTTCTGGCGCTGCAGTAGGCCCTGGTCGAACATCCAGCTATCGTTGTAGACCTTGGACAGGTAGCGGGTGCCGGTGTCGCAGACGAAGGTCACCACACGTTGCGGCTTGCTCTGTTCGCGGCAGTATTTCAGGGCCGCTGCCAGCAGGGTGCCGGTCGAGGAGCCGGCCAGGATGCCTTCGGCGCGCAACAGGGCGCGTGCGCTGTCGAAGCTTTCCTGGTCAGTGATGGTGTAGGCCTGCGAGATCGCCTCCATATCGGCGATAGCGGGGATGAAGTCCTCGCCGATGCCTTCCACCGCCCAGGAGCCGCTGGTATCGGCGACTTTGCCGGTATCCACGTATTCCTTCAGGATCGAACCCTTGGGATCGGCCAGGATGAACCTGACGTGCGGGGCGACCTTGCGGAAGTAGCGCGCCAGGCCGGTCAGCGTGCCGGAGGAGCCGACGCCGACCACGATGGCGTCGATCTCGCGCGCCATCTGCTCCCAGATTTCAGGGCCGGTGGTGGTTTCGTGGGCCAGCGGGTTGGCCGGGTTGTTGAACTGGTCGGCGAAGAAGGCGCCGGGGATCTCGCTGGCCAGCCGGGCAGCGTAATCCTGGTAATACTCGGGGTGGCCTTTGCCGACGTCGGAACGGGTAATGCGCACGTCGGCGCCGAGCGCCTTCAGGTGCAGGATCTTTTCGGTGGCCATCTTGTCTGGCACCACCAGCAGCACCTTATAGCCTTTGATGGCGCCGACCAGGGCCAGTCCCAGGCCGGTGTTGCCTGCCGTGGCTTCGACGATGGTGCCGCCCGGCTTGAGCAAGCCTTCGCGCTCGGCGGCTTCGATGATGGACAGGCCGATGCGGTCCTTGATGGAGCCGCCGGGATTTTGCGATTCAAGCTTGAGGAACAGCCGGCACGGGCCGGTGTCGAGGCGGGTGACTTCGGCAAGCGGTGTATTGCCGATCAGGCTGAACAAAGCTGCAGGACGGGTATTCTGCATTTTCTCTCCTTGCGAAAAACGCGCATTGTGTGGCGATTCGATTGAACCAAGAAGGAATTTCTTTGCGCTAGCTTATACCTTTTTTGGCGGGTTGAGCCTCGCGTATAATCGCGCAGCGACTTTTAATATAATTTCCACCGTGGCAAAACTCTACTTCCGCTATTCTGCGATGAACGCAGGCAAATCGACCTCCATGCTGCAGGTCGCCCATAACTACGAAGAACAGGGCTTGATCGTGCGCCTGTTCACCGCCGCCATTGACGACCGCTATGGCGTGGGCAAGGTGACTTCCCGCCTGGGGCCGCAGCGCGAAGTCGAGCTGTTCTCGTCTGAGACCAACTTCCTGCAAGACATGCAGAAAGTGGCCTGTGTGCTTGTCGACGAGGCGCAGTTCCTGTCACCGGAGCAGGTCAAGCAGCTGCACCAGCTGGCGCAGGCCAAGGGCGTGCCGGTGATCTGCTACGGCTTGCGCAGCGACTTCCGCGGCGAGCCGTTCCCGGGTTCGGCCTACCTGCTTGCGCTGGCCGACGATATCGAGGAAATCAAGAATATCTGCACTTGCGGCAAAAAGGCCACGATGAACATCCGCGTGGACGAAAAGGGCGAGCGCATTCGCGAAGGCGAGCAAATCAGCATCGGCGGCAACGAGGCTTATCGCCAGGCCTGCGGCCGCTGCTTTTATACGGGTTAATTGGATAGACTGTTTTACCTGACGCCGTCGCTATGCCTTGCGGCGGCAATCTGGGTGCTGTCGCAGCGCTATGTGGCGTTCACGCTGATGCAGCTGCCGGGCACCCTGTGCCATGAACTGGCCCATTTCGTGGCCGGGCTGCTGACGTTTGCGCGGCCGGTTTCCCTGTCCATCATCCCGCGCCGCGAGGGCAAGGGCTATCGCCTGGGCGAGGTCAAGCTGGCCAACGCGCGCTGGTACAACTCCGCTTTCACCGCGCTCGCGCCGCTGCTGCTGGCGCTGATCCCGTGGTGTGTTGCCGTGCTGCGCACGCGCGGCACCTGGCATTTCGAAGCGCTGGACGCCGGCCTGGCCTTCCTTGTCGCGCCGCAGTTCCTGGCCTGCTGGCCGTCTGCGACGGACTGGAAGCTGGCCGTGCGCTCATGGCCGTTGCTGCTTATCGCAGGCGCAGGGTGGTACGCCTGGACGACGATCCCGTGGCTGCATGGCCTGGTAGCTTGAAGGCGCGCACTTCGCGGACCAGCGCTTCGGCCTGATCCTGCATGGCGCCGGCGGCTGCGGCGGCTTCCTCTACCAGGGCGGCATTCTGCTGCGTGACCTGGTCCATCTGGCCGATGGCCTGGTTGACCTGGTCGATGCCGGCGCGCTGTTCCTCGCTGGCGGCACTGATTTCGCCCATGATGTCGGTCACGCGGCCGACGCTGTTCACCACTTCTTCCATCGTCGCACCGGCCAATTCGACCAGTTTGGCGCCGGCTTCGACTTCACCCGTGGAGTTGGCGATCAATCCCTTGATCTCCTGTGCTGCAGCGGCGCTGCGCTGGGCCAGGTTGCGCACTTCGCTCGCCACCACGGCAAAGCCGCGGCCCTGTTCGCCCGCGCGTGCCGCTTCGACAGCCGCATTCAGGGCGAGGATGTTGGTCTGGAAGGCGATGCTGTCGATCACGGAGATGATGTCTTCGATCTTACGGGAGGCCTCGTTGATGGCTCCCATCTTCTCCACCACTTGCGCCACCTGCGCTCCGCCGCGCGAAGCCACGTCCGATGCTTCGCGCGCCAGCGCATTGGCTTGGCGGGCGTTGTCGGCGTTCTGGCGCACGGTCGAAGTCAACTCTTCCATCGAAGCGGCGGTTTCCTCCAGGCTCGAAGCCTGCTGCTCGGTACGCGCCGACAAATCCTGGTTGCCGGCTGCGATCTGCGACGAAGCAGTGGCGATCTGGTCGGCACCCTCGCGCACGCCTCCAACCACGTCCGCCAGGCGTTCGCTGATGCCGTTCATGGCGCCCAGGACCTTGCCGATTTCATCGCCGGTGGTCACGTCCAGCCGCACGGTCAGGTCGCCGCCGGCAATACGGTCGGCCGCGCCCTGCACCTGCAGCAACGGGCGGCTGACAATGGCGCGCACCAGCAGCAACAGGCTGGCGGCAAAGGCGAGCAGGGCGACGATGCCGCATACCGCATAACGGTTGCGAGCAGTGACGGCATCCCTGGTGATCTCCTGGACGTAGGTGCCGCCGGCAACGATCCATTTCCAGTCGTCGAAGTAGCGGTACACCAGCAGTTTTTCCTGGGGCGAGGTCTTGCCCTCTGCATCGGACCACATATAGCGCACCTCGCCCGATTTTTGCTCAAGCATCTCGCGGATGAAGGCCTTGCCGTTGCTGTCTTTGGTCTCCAGCATCGATGCGCCTTCGCTGGAAGGGTGGACCAGCAGCGTGCCGTAGTCCTTGCCGGGGGCTGCATTCAACACGTAGACGTAGCCGGTTTCGCCAATGCGGATGCCCTTGATCTTGTCCTTCAGGGCCGTAATGTTCTTGCTGATGTCCAGGCCGATGAACAGCACGCCGACAACCTTGCCCGAGGCGTCCTTCACCGGGTCGTATTGGGTGATGTAGGGCTTGCCGAACAGTTGTGCGAGTCCGGTATAGGAGCGGCCTTCGCGCAGCCGCGCATAACTTGGGTTGTTGTGATCGAGCTGGGTGCCGATGGCGCGCTCGCCGTTCTCTTTTTTCACCGAAGTGGTCACGCGCACGAATTCGTTGCCGTCGGCTGCAAAAATGGTGGCGATGGCACCCGTTTGGGCGGTGAAGTTGTCGGGAATGCTGAAATCGTTGTTGACGGCCTTGCCGCCGGCGGCCAGGTCGCTGCCTTCGAGTGAAAACGGGCCGGGCACCTGGGCGGCGAATTGGCGCGCGTAGTTCGCGGCATCGTTGACCATCGCAGCGTTGAATACGTCCAGCATATTGGAGACGCCATTCAGGTCGGCAGCAACCTGGTTGCGAGCGCGCTGCTCCAGCATGGCAGTGCTGTTCCAGTTGATGAAGACAATAAGTAGCGCTAACAGGGCGCTGACAAGGATAAACGTGAAGGCGGCAATCTTGGTGCCGACGCTCCAGCTGCGAATGGGAGGCGTTGGATGGGACATGGTTCTTGATTATTTTTGAGGCAGGGCCGATATGATATCGCGTTGCCACCTGGAAATTTCACCTGTTACAAAATGTTTCTTCGAAAATTCAATGACTTAGCGTAAATCTTGTCAGATGGCTCAGCCTTCAGGCTGGCTTAAGTGAAGCCCAGCACACTGCCCATCGTCCCCTCTCTCCCAGAGAGTGTCCTATCCTGTAGAATGGGATCAGCACTATTCTTATAGAATCACCTACGTTCGGAGCAAGCCGATGAAGAAGCACACCCTGTTGGCCACCCTGTCCCTGGCACTGGTCACCGCTTATGCGGGCGCCGCCCAGGCAGACAAGGCGACAGACGTCACCGTCAAGCCTGCAGCACAGCAGACCCAGGCCGCCTTGTGGGCGTCCCGCGTGCTGTCGCGCTACCATTACAAGGCTACGCCGCTGGACGACGCGATGTCGGAGAAGATCTTCGACCGCTATTTCAAATCGCTCGATGGCGAGAAACTGTTCTTTACCCAGGCCGATATCGATTCCTTCAGCAAGGAAAAGTCGCGCCTGGATGACGCGATCAACAGCGAAAACCTGCAAACGCCTTTCGCTATCTACAACCTGTACCAGCAGCGCTTCGCCGACCGCATGGCCTATGCCCGCGAACTGCTGAAATCCAAGTTCGACTTCACGCAGGACGAGAGCTACCAGTTCGACCGCGAGAAGGCCGACTGGCCGAAGTCGGAAGCCGAAGTGAAAGACCTGTGGCGCAAGCGTGTGAAGAACGACTGGCTGCGCCTGAAGCTGGCCGGCAAGGACGAGAAGTCGATCCGCGAGACGCTGGACAAGCGCTACGAAAACTACGTGACCCGTTCGCGCAAGCTGAATAGCGAAGACGTGTTCCAGATCTTCATGAACGCCTACGCCATGTCGATCGAGCCGCACACCAACTACCTGGGCCCGCGCGCTTCCGAGAACTTCGACATCGCCATGCGCCTGTCGCTGGAAGGCATTGGCGCCGTGCTGCAGAACCGCGACGAGTACACCGTGATTCGCGAAATCGTGCCGGGCAGCCCGGCCGGCCTGTCCAACAAACTCAAGGTGGGCGACCGCATTGTCGCCGTGGCACAGGGCGAATCCGAGAAATTCACCGACGTGCTGGGCTGGCGTATCGACGACGTGGTGCAGTTGATCCGCGGCCCGAAAGACTCGACCGTCAGGCTGCAGGTGCTGGGCGCTGATGCAGGCCCGGACGGCAAGCCCTTCGTGCTGTCGCTGGTGCGCAAGAAAATCAGCATGGAAGAGCAGTCGGCCAAGCGCTCGATCCTGGAAGTCAAGGATGGCGCCGTCAAGCGCCGCATCGGCGTGATCTCGCTGCCGACCTTCTACCAGGACTGGGATGCGCGCCGCAAGGGCGACAAGGACTACAAGAGCGCCACGCGCGACGTCGCCCGCCTGCTGGGTGAACTGAAGAAAGAGAAGGTCGACAATGTACTGATCGATCTGCGCAACAACGGCGGCGGTTCGCTGACCGAGGCGGTCGAGCTGACCGGCCTGTTCATCGACCGTGGTCCGGTGGTGCAGCAGCGTAACGCCGAAGGCCGCGTCGAAGTGGAAGCGGACAACGTGCCTGGCCTGTCGTGGGATGGTCCGGTGGGCGTGCTGATCAACCGCGGTTCGGCATCGGCTTCCGAGATCTTTGCGGCGGCAATCCAGGATTACGGCCGTGGCCTCGTGATCGGTGAACCGAGCTTCGGCAAAGGCACCGTGCAGACTCTGGTCAACCTGGACCGCTTTGGCCAGAGCGACAAGTCGCGCTTCGGTGAACTGAAGATGACGGTGGCCCAGTTCTTCCGCATCAACGGCGGTACCACCCAGCTGCGCGGCGTGACGCCGGACATCAAGCTGGCTTCCACCAGCGATGCTGAAAACTTCGGCGAATCGAGCTACGACAACGCGCTGCCATACACCCAGATCAAGCCTGCGGTGTATATCCCGGCCGGCGAGTTGAAGGAAATCGTGCCGATGCTGGATAAAAAGCACGAGGCACGCGTTGCCAAGGACAAGGACTACCAATACCTGCTGGACGACATCAGCTATGTCAAAAAGCAGCGCCAGGACAACGTGGTGTCCCTGAACGAAACCGTGCGCCGCAAGGAGCGCGACCAGCAGGAGGCGCGCGCCAAGCTGCGTGAACAGCGCCTGGCTGCCGGTCCATCGCCGGATGATCCGATCCTGGTGCCGGACCCGAAAGATGCGCTGAACAAGGCGATTGCCGCCAAGCCTGCCAACCCGCGCGCCGCCCAGCGCCAGGCCAACCAGGTGCGCGGCGCGATCCGCACCGATGACGGCCTGCAAGCGGACGAACGGTCGCTGTCGGCCGAATTGGATGCCGAAAAGGCCGCCAAGAATGCCAAGGACGTACTGCTGAACGAAGCAGTGCATATCCTGGCCGACGAGGTGAGCGTGCTGCGCACCGATACCCGTCTGGCCAGCCGTGTGCTGCCTTACGTCAGCGACAAGTGATATTGCGGATGGTTATATCTAGTATTACTACAATAAAGTAGACAGATATACCGCGCCGCAGCATACTTGCACCTGTCTCCTCTATTCTCCTCCAAGGAAATAGACTTCAGCCCGCTCCCAGAGCGGGCTTTTTTTTTGGTTCATCGCGGATGATCGGGCCAGTGCCGCGGCAAAGGACGGGTCAGACCCAAGGGTCTGACCCGGATAGGCTACGGCCGATGAACCCTGTTTGATCGCCCCGGCGATGGGACGGTAAAATCCCGCCTGTGCGTACATCTATCAAATTGACTGTTTTTGCGGCTGCAGTACTGGCGATTGCCGGGGCGGGTGGCTATTTCTACTATTCTTCGCCGGCGAACACCGTAGCGGCGCGTTTGCCCGAACTGGTCAAGCGCGGCCCGGCGCCGACCGAGCGCGCCTGGCCAGCGCGGCTGGAAACCTTGCTGGACGCCGGCTTGACCGACCCCTACGGCATCGCTGCCGACAAGCAGGGCAACGTCTATTTCTCGGACGGCGGCGAGAAAAATACCGTGTCGGTGTTGGCGCGAGATGGCAGCGTGCGCGTGCTGGCGGGTGGCATAGAGGGTTACCGCGACGGTGCAGGCGCCGCCGCCGCCTTCAACACTCCTTCCGGCATCGCGCTGGACAAGCAAGGCAACGTCTACGTCGCCGATACTGGCAACCACGTGATCCGCAAGATCGCAGTGGACGGCACGGTTTCGACCCTGGCCGGCAGCGGCATTGCCGGCTTTGCGGACGGGCAGGGCGCCCAAGCCCAGTTCAATGGCCCGGTCGGCGTGGCGGTCGATGCAGCCGGCGTGGTATATGTCGCCGATACCTATAACGACCGGATTCGCAAAATCGCTCCCGATGGCACCGTCACCACGCTGGCGGGCAGCGGGCGCCCCGGTTTCGTTGACGGCATGGGCGAGGGAGCGCAATTCGATACACCTTGCGGGATTGCGCTTGGCAAGGACGGCATCTACATCGCCGACACCAGCAACGATGCCGTGCGCCGCATTAACAAAGACGGCTCGGTGGTGACGATTGCCGTCGCGCCGGAGCTGGAAAAAGAGCCGCTGCTGCGCCGCCCCATGGCGCTGGCGGTGACGCATGATGGATTCGTCTACATTGCCGTGTCGTCGCGCGGACGCCTGCTGCAACTGGCGCCCGACGGCAACCTCGCCGGAATGCCGGACGCCGCGCGGCCCGCCGATCCTGTCACGGGCATCGATGGCAATATCCAGCTCTACGGCCCGCGCAGCCTCGCCCTGGCGGCCGATGGCACCCTGGTCATCGCCGACGGCTCCGCCCAGCGCCTGCACCGCGTGGTACATGCCGGCGCGGGGGCTGCCCCTGCGCAGCCAGCCGCGCAGGTCGCCAAGGCGCTGTCATCCAGCCCGGGCGTGCAGGCTGGCGCGCCGCTGATCGGCGCTGCACACGCCGCGGAGCCGATGCCGCCCGCCGGCGCACCGGCCGCGGCAGCCAGCGATCTCATGGCCCGGCGCAACGAAGGCCCAATGCCGTGGCCCGTTCTTCCGCAAAACCAGCCGCACGAGGTGGTTGGCCTGATGGGCGAGGTGAGGGGAAGCTATGACGGCGACAGCCGCCACCACTTCCACGCTGGCCTCGATGTACAGGCCGATGTCGGCAGCTCGGTCCATGTGGTCGAGAAAGCCAAGGTCAGCGACCCTCTGCCCAACTGGGCGTATGGTTCGCTCGGCGAGGGCATCAACCTCGGCACGACCAGCTACATCCATATGAAGGTCGGCCGCGACAAGAAGAACCGTGCGCTGGACAACCGGTTCCAGCTCCTGCTGAACGATCAAGGCAAGCCGGAACGGGTGCGCGTCCGCCGTGGCACGCGCTTCTATGTTGGCGAACAACTGGGCGTGGTGAACCAGATGGCCCACGTCCACCTCAACCTGTACGACCACGGTCGCGTGGTGAATCCGCTTGCGCTGCCATTCCCCGGCCTGCGCGACACCATTGCGCCGGTCATCCAGGGCATTGCGCTGTATGACGCCAGCGACAAACGCCTGCCGGCCAGGAAAGGCAAACGCGTGGAAGTAGCGCGCAGCCTGGGCGAAGTGAACGTGGTGGTGGACGCTTTCGACCAGATGGACGGCAACCTCGCACGCCGCCGCCTGGGCTTGTACAAGCTGGGCTACCAGTTGCTGCAGGCTGACGGCACGCCGGTTGCGGGCTATGAGCAGCCCCGCATCATGCAAACCTACGACCAGTTGCCCAAGCAGCGCGAAGCGGTGAAGGTGGTGTACTCCGCCGACAGCGGCATCACCGTTTACGGGAGCAAGGCCACGCGCTTCACCTATTCGCTGCTAAGCCATCTGTCTGAGGGCGAAGTCGTACCCGGCCGCTGGCAAGTAAGCGAACTGGCGCCGGGCGACTACACGCTGCGCATTTACGCCGCCGACTACGCCGGCAATACCGCCACCTCCGGCCGCGACCTCGCACTAACGGTCAACTGACTTCGTTATTGTATCGAGGTATTGCGGCCGTACAGGCTGCGCTGGGATGGGTTGCCGGTGACGGCGATGCGTCCGGAACCGTTGGCGCGGGCGTCGACCTTGTGCTGGACCCAGGCTTGCACGCCGCCGGAGCCGTTGCTGGTGATGTTGGCTTCGTCGGCGCGCAAGTCGTTCAGCTGGGCGCTACCCGAGCCTTGCACCTGCACGTCAAGCGCGTGCACGATGCCGCGCGCGTAGAAGCTGCCGGAGCCGGATGACGTGACGCGCAAGGCATTGCCGCGCACGGAGCCGATATTCACGCGGCCCGAGCCGACCATATCCACCACCGCCGACTTGCTTTCCAGGCCGTCCGCATACAACTGGCCCGAGCCGGCGTGGCGCAAATCCAGCTGCTCGACGCGGCCGCGCAGCTCGAGATAGCCGGAGCCTGTGTGCGAAACGGCCAACGGTCCGCCTGCCAGGCCTTGCACCTCCGTGCGCACGGAGCCGCTCGATTCCAGATTGTCCAGGCGCTGGACCGTGTACCGCACGTGGATCGGCTTGCGGCTGTCCAGGCGATCTTCCGTCCACACGCGCAGCGTATCGCCGCGCACTTCGGTATGCACCAGCGGCACCAGATTGCCGTCGCCCTCGATCACCAGCGATGGCGCGCTGCCTACCTTGACGTCGACATCCATATCGACGCGATGGCGGTTCTCGATTCGCAGGCCGGTGGCGCTGGTGATGTCGCGGGTTTCAGTAATGGTCGTTCCGTTGCCCTTGACGTAGTCGCTGCTGTCGTTCAGCACGATGACGCAGCCTGCCAGGGTGAGGGAGATCATGGCGGCGAGGGGGAGCTTGGTGCGCATGGTTGTGTCCTTGTTGTGCGAGCCAGTTTGGATGAGAGCATCCTATCGGCCATCTCGGTTGCATATGGCGGGAATGCGACGAAATGCAGAAATTGAGTGCTGAGTTGTAAAAATTGATAATATGAAAGTGTCGGCATACGGCCGGCCCGGCAGCTCCGCTGCTGAGAACAATCTAGGTAATACCCCTTACTTACGCCGCGGATAGGCCATCTGCGGCGTTTCTTTTGCATGCCCGTGCTTTTTCGGCCAGTCAAGGCTTGTGCCCGCACAAACCCCTCTAACGCCGGGCTACCTAAGCTGTTGAAAGGTTCAGTCTTTTTCAGAGGGGAGGGCTCTATCATGTGCGCAATTGCAAGAAAGCTGGCCTTGGCCGCCACCAGCCTGTTACTGGCGGCAAGCGCTTTTGGCGCGACTGGCATCGGCAATACTTCGGCCGATGACGTCACGCTCGGTGGTTTCGATGCGGATGCCTTTGTTTTTTCCGCTGGCTGGAATCCGCATGCAGGGGTGAACGGCGACACCACTGGATTTGGTACTGCCTTCGATGCGTATGGCAGCGGTGCCTGGAGCTTGCTCGACAAATACGACCTCAATGCCGGCTTCGCCAATATGGGCGTGTTGCAGTTCGGCTTTGCAATGAACAGCGGCACGGCGGGTACCTGGTCGGTGCACAACGCGGGCCCAGCGAACATGGTGCTTGACCTCGTCTTCGCCATGCACGCGGCAGATGCGGGCGCGGGCTTCCTGTTCGATAACCAGGCCATCAACGCCGGGCAGACCCTGAACGGGACCTGGCGCATCGAATGGTTCACGGGGGCCAACAACGCGTATCCGGACTTTTCCAACCTCGCCTTGTTTGGGCGCGACGTGTCGGCCCTGCCTGAGCCTGGCGAATACGGCATGCTGCTGGCGGGCCTTGGCGTGCTTGGATTGCTTGCGCGCCGGCGCAGCACGGAGTGACTATATTTCGGAAAGGTAATGAACGCCGTCGAGGTCGCTAAACCGCTACATTGAAGTGGCAGTCTTAACTTCACCAGAAGGGGAATCGGAATGGAACCAATTGCAAAGAAGTTTGCATTGGCTGCCAGCAGCATGCTCCTGGCGGCAAGCGCCTTCGGCGCTACAACTATCGGTAATACCTCCGCAGACGATGCCACGCTCGACGCGCAAAGCGCCGACGCCTTCGTTTTCACCTCGGGCTGGAATCCTCAGGCGGGCCTGAGCGGCAACACCAGCGGCATGGGCGCCACCTTCGACAGCTTCGGCAGCGGCGACTGGACCTTGCTGGGCAAGCACGAAGGCGGTTCCGGTACGGGCTTCAGCCTGTTTAACGCGTTGAATTTCAGCTTCGATGCAGGGGACGGCAAGACCGGCACCTGGACCGTCACCAATACCAGCGCGCAAAGCGTTTCGCTGGACCTGGTGCTGTCGCTCAAGGCTGCAAACGGCGCCGGTGCCTTCCTGTTCGATAACCAGGCCATCAATGCCGGCCAGACCCTGAGCGGCACCTGGAATATCGGCTGGTTCACCGGAAATAATCAAGCCCATCCCGACTTTTCCAACCTGACCATGTTCGGCCGTGATATCGCTGTTTCGCCGGCGCCTGAGCCTGGGGAATATGCCATGTTGCTGGCTGGCCTGGGCCTGATCGGCTTTGTGGCGCGGCGGCGCAAAGCGCTGTAGACTCTTTGAAACGGTCGTGCTATTTTGCTGGCGCGACCAATTCAAGGAGACAGCATGGACCTGAATTACTCTGCCAGGGATGAGGCCTTCCGCGCTGAAGTGCGGGCTTTCCTGGCAGCGAACCTGCCCGCCGACCTGCAAGCCAAAGTCCGCAAGCACCTTCGCCTGAAGCGCGAAGATTATGTGCGCTGGCACAAGATCGTCGCCAAACAAGGCTGGGCTGCACCGGCCTGGCCGACCGAATTCGGCGGCCCGGGTTGGGATGCTACCCAGCGCCACATATGGGAAGAGGAGTGCGCAATTGCCGGCACCCCGCCCATCCTGCCCTTCGGTGTCAACATGGTGGCGCCGGTCATCATGGCTTTCGGCAGCCCGGAGCAGAAGGCCTATTACCTGCCGCGCATCCTCGATTGCACCGACTGGTGGTGCCAGGGCTATTCCGAGCCGGGCGCAGGGTCCGACCTGGCGTCGTTGAAGACTACGGCGGTGCGCGCGGGCGATCATTACATCGTCAATGGACAGAAGACCTGGACCACGCTGGGCCAGCACGCCGACATGATCTTCTGCCTGGTGCGCACCGACCAGGACGTGCGCAAGCAGGAGGGCATTTCCTTCCTGCTGATCGACATGAAGACCCCAGGCATCACCGTACGGCCGATCATCATGCTGGACGAAGACCACGAGATCAATGAAGTCTTCTTCGACAATGTGCGTGTGCCGGTTGCGAACCTGGTCGGCCAGGAGAACAAGGGCTGGACTTACGCCAAGTACCTGCTTGGCCACGAGCGCACCGGTATTGCGGCGGTGGGACGCTCCAGGCGCGAACTGCTGTTCCTGAAAAAGATAGCGAACCAGCAGCAGAAGAACGGCAAGTCCTTGCTCGAGGACCCGCTGTTCGCGACGCGCGTGGCGAACCTGGAAATCGAGTTGATGGCGCTGGAGGTCACCGTGCAGCGCACCATCGCGCAGGAAGCGCATGGCCCCGGGCCGCAGGCTTCGGTGCTGAAGGTGCGTGGCTCCGAGATCCAGCAAATGCTGACGGAGCTGATGGTCGAAGCACTGGGCCCGCAAGCCTTGCCCTTCGATCCGGATTACCTCGATGGCAAGCGCGAACATGCATTGGCCGGTGACGACGAGGCGTCGCCCCTGGCAGCCTGCTATTTCAACTTCCGCAAGACTTCGATCTACGGCGGCTCGAACGAAATACAGAAGAACATCATCACCCAGATGATCCTGGGACTGTAAGGAGGCGGCATGGACTTCAGCTTCAAGGAAGAGCAACAACAATTTGCCGATGCGCTGCGACGCTGGGTCGACAAGGACTACAGCTTTGAGGTGCGCAAGAAGATCATCCATTCGGAGTCCGGCGTTTCCAGCCAGGCCTGGGCTACGCTGGTGGAACTGGGGATGCTGGCGCTGCCGGTGCCGGAAGAGCAGGGCGGTTTCAACGGCAGCGCGGCCGACATGATGGTCGTGATGCAGGAACTGGGTCGCGGCCTGGTGGTCGAGCCGTACTTTGCCACCGTGCTGGGGGCGCAGTTCCTCAAGCTGGCGGGAGGCCAGGACGATTTGCTGGAGCGCGTTGCCGCCGGCGAGCTGAAGCTGGCATGCGCGCTCGGCGAGCAGCAGTCGCGCCACGCGCTGAACGACATCCTGGTTACCGACGGCGCCGGCGCTGGCCGCATCTCGGGCCGCAAGACGGTGGTGCTGCATGGCGGCCAGGCCGGCGCCTTGATCGTCTCCGCACGCAGTAGCGGCGCCCAGGGCGATACTGACGGCATTTCGCTGTACCTGGTGCAGCGCGACGCGCCAGGCGTGCAGGTCACCGACTACCGGACCATCGACGGCCAGCGCGCCGCAACGGTGGAATTCAAGGACGCGCAAGGCACGCTGCTCGGCGCGCAGGGCCAAGGTTGGCCGCTGATCGAGGCGGCCACCGACTACGGCGCTGCGCTTCTCTGCGCGGAAGCCATTGGCGCCATGGACGCGCTCTTCGCCGCCACGCTCGAGTACTTGAAAACCCGCCAGCAGTTCGGCGCACCGATCGGGAAATTCCAGGTGCTGCAGCATCGGATGGCTGACATGTTCATCCACCTCGAGCAGGCGCGCTCGATGGCCATGCTGGCGGCGGCCAAGGCCGGGTCGGACGACCACGAAGAGCGCCGCCGCGTGGTTTCAGCCGCCAAGGCGCGGATAGGGCAAGCTGCACGCTTTGTTGGCCAGCAGGCGGTGCAGCTGCATGGCGGCATGGGCGTGACGGACGAACTGCCCGCCGCCCACTATTTCAAGCGACTGGCGATGATCGAGATCACGCTGGGCGACGCAGATCATCACCTGGAGCGCTTCATCGCGCAGCCGGGATTCAAGGAGGCAGCTTAATGGCGCGCTTGGTGCGTAACGTGGCGGAACTGGAAGCATTGGTGGGGCAGGAAGTGGGCGTCTCCGGCTGGGTCGACATCACGCAGGAGCGTGTCAACAGCTTCGGCGTTTCCACCAACGATGAGCAGTGGATTCACACCGATCCGGCGCGCGCCGCTGCTGAATCGCCCTATGGCGGCACGGTGGCGCATGGCTTCCTGACGCTGTCATTGTTGCCCGGGCTGCTGCAGGATGCCGTGTTCATGGAAGACATGCGCATGGGCGTGAACTACGGCCTGGACAAGGTGCGCTTTCCCGCGCCGGTCCCGGTCGGCAGCCGCGTGCGCGGCCACGTCGTCCTGCGCAGCATCAGCGCGGTGGCCGGCGGCCATCAGCTGGCATGGGAAGTCACGGTCGAATGCGAAGGCAGCGAAAAGCCCGCGTGCGTAGCGGAATTCCTGATGCGCCGCTACTCCTGATCTCAAACCTCGACATAGAAGCGGTTGCGGCCATCTTTCTTGGCCCGGTACAGGGCGTTGTCGGCGCAGCGCACCAGCGCATCCGGGGTGCCGCCCGTGCCGGGCAGCAGGGTGGCCACGCCCAGGCTGACTGTTACCGTGTCGCCGGCCGACGACATGCGGTGCGGGATCGCCAGCGCGCGCACGCTGGCCAGGATGCGCTCGGCCACCGTCTCCGCGCCCTGGGCACCGACCTGGGGCAGCAGGATGACGAACTCCTCGCCGCCGTAGCGCGCCAGCAGGTCCGGCGAACGGCCGGCGCATTGCAGCATGGTGTCGGCGACTTGCTTCAGGCAGGAGTCGCCGGCCTGATGGCCGTAGGCGTCGTTGTAAAGCTTGAAGTGGTCGATGTCGATCATGATCACTGAAAGCGGCATGGCCGAACGGGCGCAGCGCCGCCATTCGTTCTGGATTGCTTCGTTGAAGCTGCGGCGGTTGGCGACGCCTGTCAGGGCGTCGGTCAGCGTCAGCTCACGCATGGCGTCGGACTGGCGCTTCAATGTAAGGTGGGTGCGCACCCTGGCGCGCACTACGGCTACATTGAATGGCTTGGTGATGAAGTCGACCGCGCCCGCTTCCAGCGCCCGGGTCTCGTCCTCGGGCGTGGTCAGCGCGGTGACGAAGATGATCGGGATATCGCGCACATCCGACGCGGCGCGCAAGGCGGCGCATACTTCGTAGCCGTCCATGCCCGGCATGACTGCGTCCAGCAGGATCAGGTCGGGCTGGTGCTGGTGCGCCAGTTCCAGCGCCTTCTCGCCATTCATGGCAAACAATACTTCATGCTCCTCGCCCAGCACGTGGTTGAGGATCTGGATATTCTCCATGGCGTCATCGACGATCAGCAGGCGCCCATTGTGCGCCTGGTCGGTCCATGTCATGCGGTTTCCTCCCGTTTCATGATCTCCTGCAGCCGTTGCTCGGCGTCGCTGAAGTCGAGCGTTTCGATGGCATTGGCCAGGCCGGGCAGCAGGTCCGGGCAGCGCTGCTCAAGGATGGGGGTGAGCGCCTTGAACGCCGCCAGGGCGCGCATATTGCTGTTCCGGAGCAGCATTTGCAGGTCCCCAAGGGCTTGCGGCAAGTTGGACACGGGCGTGCTGCCGGCGGCGGCATGCACCGGCGCCGGCAATTCGCGTGCGGCGTTGATCACCACGGCCAGTGCCTGTTCAAGCGCCAGCAGCAGGGCGGCGGCCGAACTGTCCTGCCCTTCGGCGACAGCGCTCTCGGCCTGGGCGCTCAGGCGCGCCACATCGGTGGCGCCGAGGTTGGCGGCCACGCCTTTCAGCCGGTGCAGCACGCGCGTGGCGGCGTAGCGCTTGTCCTGGGCCAGGCAATCGCGCACTTCGCGCACGGCGTCGCCCTGCGAATTCTCGAAGCGCTTCAGCAGGCCGGCGAAGGCCGAATAATTGCCGGCCACGCGCCGCAATGCAGCTTCCAGGTCGATGCCGGGCACCGTGGACGGGCGGCCATCCTTGCGGTGCTCAGCGTGCGTTGCGGCCGATGGACCGTTCGCCAGCTCCGGGTGCAGGGGCGCGAGGCGCCTCAGGGTAGCGATCATTTCGTCGACGTCGATCGGCTTGGCGATATGCGCGTCGACGCCTGCCTCGATGGCGCGGATGCGGTCTTCCGGCATGACGTTGGCGGTCATGGCGATGATGGGCATGCTGCGCAGGCCCATGGAGCGAATCGCTTCGGTGGCGCGGTAGCCGTCCATCACGGGCATCTGCAAGTCCATCAGTACCGCGTCGAAACGTTGCGGGTCGTCGCGCAGCATGTCCAGTGCGATCTCGCCGTTGGACGCCACTTCCACCAAGGCCCCGCAGTGAAGCAGGATGTAGCGCGCCATTTCCTGGTTGATCTCATTGTCTTCCACCAGCAGCACGTGCATGCCGGCCAGGCTGCCGGAAAGCGCCGCCTGGCTGCCGCGGTGCTCCGGCTGGTTGATGCCGGTGATTGCGGCCAGGGCCGCATCGTGCAGGCGCGACGGCGTGAAAGGCTTGGCTAGCACCGCATCGATCTGCAGGCTGTCGGCCAGTTGCTGCAAATCGTCGCTGGCGCGCTCCGGCGCCATCAACACGACCTTGGGCAATGCCAGGTTTTCGTCGCGCGCCTGCACCAGCATGGCGATGCCGTCCGTGGCGGGCATTGCGCTGTCGAGCAGGAGCAGATCGAAGCGACGCTGGCGCAGCGCCTGCAGGGCCTCGGCAGCGGTGGCCAGGGTGGTTGCCGTCCATTGCATGGCGTTGCCCGCCCGCTGCAGCATCTGGCGTACGCTGGCGTTGTCGTCGACAGCCAGGACCTTGAGCCCGTGCAGGCTGGCTGTTGATGCGCGCGGTGCGCTGCCGGCAACGCGCTGCAGGGGACAGGTAAAGCGGAAGGTCGAGCCCCGGCCCAGCGTGCTTTCCACGGCGATGACCCCGCCCATCAAGTCCGACAGGCGGCGCGCAATGGCCAGGCCTAGCCCCGTGCCGCCGTAGCGGCGGCTGGTGCTGCTGTCGCCTTGCGAAAAGGCGTCGAACATATGGGGCTGCTGTTCGGCCGGGATGCCGATGCCGGTGTCGCGCACGGTGAATTCCAGCGTCAGCGAATTGGCGCTGCCTGGCGCCTCGCGTACCGTCAGCACGACTTCGCCCCGCTCGGTGAACTTGATGGCATTGCTCAGCAGGTTGAGCAACACCTGCTGCAGGCGCATCGCATCGCCCACCATTTCCGGCGGCAGCGCAGGCGCGATGTCGAACACGGGCTCCACGCCTTTGTCCCAGGCGCCGTTTGCCACGAGTACGGCAGTCGCGGCCAGCAACTGCTCGAGGTTGAAGCGCGCTTGCTCGAGCTGCAACTGGCCGGCCTCGATCTTGGAAAAGTCCAGCACGTCATTCACGACGCCAAGCAGGCTTTGCGTCGCGAGCTGGATCTTGCTGACGTAGCTGCGCTCGCGCCGTTCCAGCGGCGCCTCTTCCAGCAAGCGCGCCAGCCCGGTGATGGCGTTCATCGGCGTGCGGATCTCATGGCTCATGTTGGCCACGAATTCACTCTTGGCCCGGCTGGCGGCTTCCGCCCGGTCGCGGGCGCGCATCAGTTGTTCGTTCAGCTCCTGCAATTTCAATTCGCCGCGCTTTAGTTCGGTCACATCCGAGCCTAGGGCATAAAAGCCTCGCACGGCGCCCGCTTCGCCGCGGTCCGGAATGAAGTTGATCCACGCATAGCGCGGCTCGCCCGTCGGCAGTTCCAGCTCGCGCAGAAAGTGCTGCGGACTGCCTTCGAGCACGGCATTGATGTGCGGCCGGATCTGTTCCAACAGCGCGGCTGGCAGCACGTTGCCGATGGGTTCGCCCATGGCCTGCTCCAGCGTCTTGCCGAACCAGGCCAGGAAGTACTTGTTGGCGAAATGGCAGCGCAGCTCCGCGTCCCAGTAAGCCACCAGGCCCGGCAGGTTTTCCGTCACCGTATGCAGGAAGCTGGTGCTGCGCGCCAGGCTCAGGGAGGTTTGCTGCAGGGCTTCGTCGGCACGTTTGCGGTCCGTGATATCGAGCGAGATGCCCAGCAGGTGGGTGGCGATGCCCTGTTCGTTGCGCAGGGCCACCTTGCGGGTGGTCAGGTAGCGCATTTCCCCGGCGGCGATGCGCACCGCTTCTTCAGGTATTTCCATCACCTGTTCCGACGCCAGCACCTTGCGGTCGGCTTCCACGAACGCCGCTGCCTGCTCCGGCGGGAAGAAATCGCGGTCGCTCTTGCCGAGCAAATCCTCGCGCGGCCGGCCAAGCAGCAGTTCACCCTGGCGGTTGAGCAGTTCAAAGCGCAGGTGCTGGGCATCCTTGACGAAGACCATGGCCGGCATGTTCTCCAGCACCGACTTGAACAGGGCCTTGGACTGGCGCAGCGCCGCTTCCGACTCCTTCTGCTGGGTGATATCCATCAGCACGGCGGTAATGCCGGCCATCGCGCCATCGGCGCCAAAGACCGGGTAATAGCCGGCAATGAAATGGTTGCTGCGGCCGGGGCGCGAAGCGGTAGTGCCGCAGATTTCGGTGTTCGGCACCGCTTCCCCTGTGGCGAGTACCCGGCGGTAGGCCTGGTTCACCTGGGCCACCAGGTTGCGGTCGCTGATGACTTCATCGAAGCGGCGCCCGATATGGTCGTTGACCGCCAGTCCGTTCATCGAGGCGAGGTAATCGTTGATCATCAGGATGCGCAGGCGGGTATCGACAAAACTCAGGCCCACCGGCGCCGTGGCGTAAATCGTTTCCAGCAGGGCGTTGGAATTTTCCAGTTGCTGCGTGCGCTCTTCGACCACGCGTTCCAGGTCTTGCCGATGGCGGGTCAGGTCGCGGTCGAGCCGCAGCAGGGTGTCGCCAATCTGCTTCGCCTCCTGGAAGGATGCGCGCGGCGCTTCGATGGGCGCGCCGCTTGCCAGCGCCTGGGCCGGCGCGTGCAGGGCATCGATCGAGCTTGCGATGCGGCGCGCAGCCAGGGCAGCTGCGGCAAAGCCGGCCAATACCAGCGCCGCCAGCACGGCGAACACCGCGAAGAACAGGCCGTCGAAAGCAAGCAGCGCTTCCGGCCTTGGCGAGGCCACCGCCACGCTCCACGGGCTGGCTGCACCGCGCAGGTAGCCGACCTGCAGCGGCAGGCCATGCAAGGCGTCGGCCGCCGGCTCGCCGCTGGCCCGGCCGTCGTCATGGCTGCGGGCCACCAGCTTGCCGTCGGGCGCCAGTACGGCGATCACGGCGCCGGGGGCAAGCTGCATCTCCTCGGCCACCTTGTCCAGCGCGTCGCCGGGCAGCAGGACGCTGAGGGTGGCGGGCGCCTTGGCGGCGCGCTGGATCGGCACGTCAACCGCCAGGTGGGCCGGCTCCTTGCCGTTCGCGCGCAGCAGGCTGACTGCGGAACGCGCATTCGGCGCTAACCTGATGCGGGCCGCGTTGGCGGCGCGGTCGACCGGCAGCTCATTGCCGGCAATGAGCTGTGCCGCGCCGTTTTCGGTGAACAGGATGTGGGATTGGTAGGGCAAGGCTGGCGGCAGCGCGCCGCTTGCCTGGCTGCGCAGGGCCACCAGGTCGCCGCTACGGGCGCTGGGGCTGCTGGCCAGCGCGAGGGCCGCAGCTTCCGCGGCCAGCAACTGGCGGTCCACGATGGCGGCCGCAGCGCGTTCGACGCGCTGGACCTGCAGCTCTGCGCGGCCCAGGTCGCGCTGCTGGAAATACACCAGCAACAGGGCCACCGCCAATAGTGCTGGCGCCGCGCAGGCCGCGGCCAGCAGTGCGAGCTGCGACCGCAATGGTGGCAAGGGCTTGCTGGATTCATCCCGCACGGCACGTCCTTTCGGAAAAGTGACTGCAGGATGATGATAGCTTAGCTTGTCGTGGACGAGAAGCGCGCAATCTCCAGTTTGGCGATGGCGTTGCGGTGCACTTCATCCGGCCCGTCGGCCAGGCGCAGGGTGCGGTTGCCCGCCCACTGGTAGGCCAGCGGGAAATCGTCCGATACGCCGGCCGCGCCGTGGGCCTGGATCGCCCAATCGAGCACCTGTTGCGCCACATTGGGCGCCAGCACCTTGATCATGGCGATCTCGGACTGGGCGACCTTGTTGCCGACCGTGTCCATCATGTAGGCCGCTTTCAGGGTCAGCAGGCGCGCGGTATCGATCCTGATGCGCGATTCGGCGATGCGTTCGCGCCACACGCCCTGGTCCGACAGCCGCTTTCCAAATGCAACTCGCGAGGTCAGGCGCTGCACCATCAGTTCCAGCGCACGCTCGGCGACACCGATGGCGCGCATGCAGTGGTGGATGCGGCCCGGACCGAGGCGGCCCTGGGCGATTTCAAACCCGCGCCCTTCGCCGAGCAGGATGCTGGAAACAGGCACGCGCACGTTTTCGAACACCATTTCGCAGTGGCCGTGCGGCGCGTCGTCGTAGCCGAAGACCGGCAAGGGACGCAGCACCGTCAGGCCCGGCGCATCGGCCGGCACCAGGACCATCGACTGCTGCGCGTGGCGCGGGGCGCTGAAATCGGTCTTGCCCATGGCGATATACACCTGGCAGCGCGGATCGCCGGCGCCGGAGATCCACCATTTGCGGCCGTTGATCACGTAGTGGTCGCCGTCGCGCTCGATGCGCGTTTCGATATTGGTCGCATCGGACGATGCCACCGCCGGTTCGGTCATCGCAAAGGCGGAGCGGATCTCGCCGCGCAGCAGCGGTTCCAGCCAGCGCTGCTTGTGTTCTTCCGTGCCGTAGCGCTCAAGCGTTTCCATATTGCCGGTATCGGGTGCGGAGCAGTTGAACACTTCCGCCGCCCACGGTACGCGGCCCATGATTTCGCACAAAGGGGCGTAATCGAGGTTGGACAGGCCTTCCGGGGCGCGGCTGGAGCGGGGCAGGAACAGGTTCCACAAACCCTGCTCACGGGCCAGCGGCTTGAGGCGCTCAATCAGCTCGGTGGGAATCCAGCGGTTGCCTTTCTCGCGGCCGTTGCGGTCCACCTCCTCATGGAAGGCTTTCTCGTTCGGGTAGATGTGCTGGTCCATGAAGGCCAGCAGGCGCGCCTGCAATTCCTTGGTTCGCGGGGAGTAGTCGAAGTCCATGCCAATTCCTTATTCGATTGCCTTGCCCTGGGCATAGGCCCAGCCCATGGCCGCCATCGGGCGGGCCAGCTTGCCTGATTCCAGTGCCTGGGCGCTGGATGCCGTGCCGTCCACGTAGCGCTTCATGATGCCCTGCATGATGCTGGCCAGGCGGAACATATTGAAGGCGAGGTAGAAGTTGAAGTCCTCCAGGCGGATTGCCTTGCCGGTGCGTTCGGCGTAGCGCGCGATGTATTCGCGCTGCGAGGGAATGCCGAGCGCCTTCAGGTCCAGGCCGGCGATGCCGCGGAACTTGCCCGGCTCGATGTGCCAGCTCATGCAGTGGTAGCTGAAGTCCGCAAACGGATGCCCGAGCGTCGACAGTTCCCAGTCCAGCACTGCGAGGATGCGCGGCTCGGTCGGATGGAAGATCATGTTGTCGAGGCGGTAGTCGCCGTGCACGATCGAGGTGTCCTCGCCGGGCGGGATGTTGGCAGGCAGCCAGGCGATCAACTGGTCCATCGCCTCGATGGTCTCGGTCTCGGATGCCTTGTACTGCTTGCTCCAGCGTTCGATCTGGCGCTGGAAGTAGTTGCCCGGCTTGCCGTAATCGCCAAGCCCGATGGCGTTGTAATCGATGGTGTGCAGCTGCGCGATGACGCGATTGAGTTCATCGTAGATCGCAGCACGTTCGGCAGGCGTCATGCCGGGCAGGGACTGGTCCCACAGCACGCGGCCTTCGACAAATTGCATCACGTAGAAAGCGCGGCCGATCACTTCTTCGTCCATGCACAGGCAGTATTGGCGGGCCGCCGGGAAGCCTGCCTTGTGCAGCGCGTGCATGACGCGGAATTCGCGTTCGATGGCGTGGGCGGATGGCAGCAGCTTGGCCGCCGGAGCCGGCTTGGTGCGCAGGACGTACTGCTGGCCGCCGACCGTCAGCTTGAAGGTGGGATTCGACTGGCCGCCCTTGAACTGCTCGACCTTCAATTCGCCCTGCGGATAGCCTTCCACGTGCTGGCGCAGGTATGCGTCCAGCGCGGCGGTGTCGAAACGGTGGCGCTCCGACACCTCCTTGGTGCCCATGAATTCTTCGAACATAATGCCTCCTTCCGAACGATCGTACTATTTTTATGGGCGGGAAAGCAAGCGGGATTTGGAATATTCCTTGAACAACTGCTCCATTGTGGTGCTGCGGGTGGCCGCTTGCAGTGGCGCGGGCGGGGCGAAGTTCGAAAACCGCACGATCCAGTCGTGCCGTTCCTGGCCCACGTCGAGGGCGTTGATGCAGCCGGCAGCCTGCGACAGGTTGCCGAGGAAAAGGCGCTGGCCACCGGTCAGGGCATAGGACAGGATGGCGCGATTGACGCCGCCGTGCAGGACCAGCAGCACGGTATCCCAGCCATCGTCGGCCAGCAGCCTGGCGATGGCGGGATGGATGCGGTCCATCAGCTCGCCGACCGATTCGCCGCCGAGGAAGCGGCGCTGCTCCGGCACCACGCCCTCAAAAGCGCCGGTGAAGGCTTCCCGCAGTTGATCGTCCGGGATGCCGGACAGCTTGCCGCCGCGGATTTCGGCCAGCTCGGGCCAGGTTTCGAGCTGTACCTGCTGGCCGGTTTCCGCCAGCACGCGCTGCGCAGTTTCGACCGTGCGCGGCAGGCCGGAGACGATGACGCGGTCGAACTTGATGCTATCGGCGGCGAAGGCCTGGCCGGCGGCCGCAGCCTGCGCGCGGCCGGCCTCGTTGAGGGGGACGGTTTCGGGCAGGTAGGGTTTGCCGGCCTGGTCGAAATAGGTGACGCTGCCATGCCGCATCAGGAAGATGCGGCGCCGTTCAGGGTTTGCTGTCATAGGTCCGTTAGAAGAAGATTGCGAGGCGCGTAATGATGGTTCCGTTATTAGTATAAGGCCCAGTTGCGCGCACGTTGCCGGAATCGGGTTTGCCGTCATCCAGCTTGGCGTCGATCTGCTCGGCAAAGGTGTCGGGCAGGTTGTCGAAGCGGATGCCGTTGCCGCCACGGCCACCCACGACGTCGTTGTAGATGTACACCGCGCCGCCCTGGGCGCTGGTCATGAAGTCGGTGGTGCCGTTGTAGGAACCGGTGATCAGGCCCGCCAGTGCCAGATGCTGCGGCGCCAGCTGGTATTCCGTGATCTGGCCGTCGCCGTTGCCGTTGCCGGCCGCGCCGGGGACATGGGTGGTGGCCAGGATATCGTCGCCGGGCAGGGCGCGGAAGCGGTCCTGGTAGGAGTTGACGGCCGCCTGCAGTGCAGTAGCCTGCTGGATGATGCTCTTGACCTTGGCGCTGTCGATCAGGGCCTGGCCTTTGAGCACGCCGCCCAGCAGCAGGCCGATGATGACCAGGACGATGGCGATTTCAACGAGGGTAAAGCCGCGGTGTCTCATGGCGCTCTCCTTGGGTTGCATGTCATGGCAGCCTTTGCGCTGCGAGCATTCGATTGAACAGGATATTGGGCGACAGCCAGACGACGATGTCGTCGTAGGCGCCGCCCGCGGCGGCGGGATTGTCGGCGCGGTCGCGTGCAATGAACATGCGGCCGTCGGCCTGGAAGTTGGCCTTTTCGTCGACATTGCCCTGGCCCATGTCGGCCGCCTGCACGCCGACGTCGCTGAAGGCGCCGAAGCCATTGCGCCCTTGCGACAGCACGACCGCGGGAATATCGTTCTGCCCGCTGGCCGGCACCAGCGCGCCGCTGGCATCGCGGCTGGCAATGGTGATGTCGCGCGGGGTGCTGAGGCGGAACAGGGCGCCGCTGTCGCTGAAGGATGGCGTGACGCTGTACAGGTAGAGGTGTTGCCAGGCGTCGAGCTTCGGCAGGCCCAGGCTTGCCCACGGCAGGAATCCGAGACGTCGTTCGTTGCTGCAGCGCGTGCCGCTGCGGTCTTCCAGGCCATTCGAGGCGGAGATGGCGGGGCAGGGAAGGTAGCCGTTGCGGGCGGCGAATCCGGCCAGCGCATCGCGCGCTTCTTCCAGCGCCCTGCTGGTGTCGGCGGTGCGCCGTTGTTCCATCTGCGCCGACAACGGGGCCAGCATGCCGCCCAGCAGCAAGCCGACGATGACCAGCACGATCGCCATTTCAACCAGGGTGAAGGCTGTCTGCTTTCTCATGGCAGGGTCTTGGCGGCGGCCATCCTTTCATAGAGTACTTGCAGCGGCACGGCGGCGAGCAGGTCGTCGAAGGCGCCGCCGGGAGCATTCGCCTGCGCACTTCGCGGGCGCTGCATGAAATCGGTGGCGGCCTGCAGGTTGCCGGCTTCGTCCTGGCTGCCAGGCATATCGCTGGGACCACGCGAGAAGATGACGGCCGGTGCGCACTGTGCGGCCAGCGAGCAGTTATCCTGTCCGGCGACGAAGAACAGCGTGCCGCTCGCGTCGCGCGACAGCACGCGTTTGCTGGCGATGAGCGCAGTGCGTGCCAAGGGCGCGACCGTGAATGCTGGCGTTACGCTGTAGCGCAAATGGCGGCCCCAGTTGTCCGCGGCCGGCAGCCCGAGATCCATCCATGGCAGGAGGCCGGTGCAGTCGGCCTCTGTGGCGCAGGGTACTGTTCGTTCGCGCCCGGCCTCGCCCATCCCCGGTGCGGGTGCGGCCGGTGCGGGACGCGGCAGGCGGCCATGGGCCGCGGCGAAGCCGACCAGCGCCTCGCTGGCCTGCGCCAGCAAGGCGTGGGTGCGCTCTTCGCGGGCGCGCTCGCCGCTGCCGCCGCTGAATGCCGACAGCAAGACCGCCGACAGCGCCACTGTGGCGATCAGCAATAGCGTCAGGAGCGCTGCGCCGCGCTGTCTAGCGTGCCGCTTCATGGACCTCTCCCGTTGCCGGGTCATAGCGCTGGCCGGGCTTGAGCACGACGGACCGCCCGTCCGCCTGCAAGGTGACCGAGCCGCGCATCACCCCGCCCGGCGGCGCGGCTTGCGCTTCGCCGTTCACGATGATCATCGTGGGCCCATTGCTGCGGCGGATCACGCCCCCCAGACGAAGCCCGGGCGGCGCAGTCTCGCCAGCGCCTGGGCCCCCAGGCGTTTCGGCTGCCGCCGTGCCAGGCGCCGCAGCCGGCGGACATCCAGGCGCAGAGCCAGGCTGGCAATGCGCCGATGCCTCCATTCCCGGTGCGACAGGACCCGGGCCGGCTGCCTGGGCGTTGCCTCCCGGTGCCGGGACGGCCGCCGCTCCGGGAAGAGTGCCCTGGTTGCGCTGCGTATCGAGCTGCGCACGTTCGTCCGGGGTGGTAAACAACCTTCCCATGCTGACGAAACCCTGCGCGCCGGCCTGCGTCGCCAGCAGCAGGAGAAGTGCCGGCAATCCCGTTTTCATGACGACCCTCGCTGCGGCTTGGCCGAAGCGGAAACCGGCGTCAGCGTCAGCCAGTTCAGGGTGCAGTCGGCATTCAGGGTCGGCGACAGCACGCCCGCCACAGGCGCGGCGCCGGCGGCGCGGCGGATGACGCAGTCCTGGACCGCAAAGGTGCCTGACAGCCGCAGGTCCGACAGGAAGTTCAGCAGATCCAGTTCATGAAGGAGATCCATATGCAAGGCCATCCTGCTGCCCAGCAAGGCATACTCGCCCGTCGGCAAGCTCGTCTCGAGCCGGTACGGTTGCTGCACCTCGATCTCGTAGGTCAGGGGCAACAGGCGCCGCTGTTCCTGGATCTGCCGGATCGCCTCCACCCAGTCGAGCCGGCGTTCGGGTCCCACCAGGCCCCGGCGCCGCAATTCGACGAACTGCGGCTGGTACTGGCGGATTTCTTCCTTTTCCGTTTCGGCATGGGCAAGCCGCAAGCGCGCGGCATCACGCTCCAGCAGCGCCGCAGCCTCCTCGAAATGAACGCGCCTCAGGTGCCACGAGCTCGCGAAGACCGCGGCAAGCGACACTGCCAGCGTGCCAAGGAACGCCAGCACGGCGTTGCGCAGCAAGGAGAACTCGCGTAACACCGTCATGGCGACCACCTGAGATTCAAAGTGAATTTGGCGCGCTCGCCCAGCCCAGCCGGCGAACCGGCCTTGCCGCTCAGCTTCACGTTGGGCCGTATATCGAAGGGCAGCTGTTCGATTTCCACCACCATGCCGGGCGTGCGCGCCAGTTCCTGCGCAAAGCGGTTCATGCTGAGCAGCACGCTGCGATAGTCGTCCTGCTCCACCAGGACCTCGGCCTGCAGCCGCACCTGCTGCGGCGGCGCCTTCGGTATCCCGATCAGCATGGACGATTGTGGCGCCACCAGGGCCGGCGTGGTGGCCGCACCGGGAAAGGCGCTGCTGGCGGTCACCGGCACGACGCCCGGTGCGTTGACCCGCCAGTCGAGCTGCGTGAGACGGATCTGCGGCGAACGCTCCAGTGCTTCGCTCAGGATGGCCATCGCTGCCTGCGGCCATGGCCCCTGGCGAGCCACCATCTGCGCGATCTGCACGGCCGCCTTCATGTTGGCGGTCTTGTCGACAGCCGGCGGCATGCTCGACATGCTGCGTCGATAGGCAGCCGTGAACCCCTGCGTCTCCTGCTGCAATGCCTGCGTATGGCTGCGCGCCAGCGAGTAGCCGGCAATGTTCGCGCCGGTCCACAGCAGGCAGCAGGCCGCCATGACCGCACTTGAAGCGTACAGGCTTTGGCGTGTGCGCCACAGGCTGTAGTAGCGCCGGCGCGGCCCGAGCGGATAGTGGCTGGGCGGCGCCGTGCGCGCAGCCAGGCCAAGGAATACTTCATCGGGATTGTCGCAAGCAGCCAGCCGTTGCAGGGACGCCGCTTCTCCCAAAGGCATGACCCGCCAGTCCAGCAGCGGCGAAAGATTTGCCGCCGGTGGCGACGCGATCCGTGCCAGCGGTAGCAGGGCCAGCACCTGCAAGGGCACGTCGCGCCCCAGCATGTGCGCGCCGACGAGGAACTGCCGGGTGCGTTCGGCTTCCTGCTCGGCGTTGACTGCCGCCTGGGCGAGCCGGGAGAAGCGCACCTTGCCGTGCTGGAAAAAGGTCTGCCGTATGCCGCTGCCATGCTCGGTCACCAGCAACAGTTGCGCCTCCTGCCGCGCCTGGTCCGGCAGCAAGGCGCCACTGAGGAGGGCAGGCGTATACAGCGCCGCCAGCGGCATGCGCTGGCTTTCCAGCGCGTCGAGCCAGGGCGCCAGGGTGGCCGGGTTGGTCAAGGCCGAAAGGAGCACGATATCGTCGCGCCGGCCGCCTTCCTCGCGGCCCTGGATGTGCGCGCAGCGGAAAGGCGTGTCGCGCCATGACTGCGCCAGGCGGCGTTCGCGCATGGCCAGGCCTGCGCGGCCGGCAACGTGCGGCAGCAGGTGGCGCTGGAAGTCCTCTTCCACCAGGTCGGCCAGCATCAGGGCCGGCGTGTCCTGGCGGCCATCGAGCCAGGTGGCGAAACTTGCCCAGCCATCCGGCGACGGATCGAAGCACGGCCCCGTCCCGAGCCTGCCGCGCTCCCAGAGCCAGCAGCACAGCCGCTCGCCGGTCAGGTGGAGGAGGAGTTTGCGGGTCATGGCATCAGATCCTGATTGAGCTGATGGTGTCGTAAATCGGGCCGAGCACGGACAGCATGATCCATCCCAGCAGGAGGCCGAGGATGACGGTCATCGCCGGTTCGATCATCGATTGCATGCGTTCGATCCGTTCCCGCACTTCGCGGTTGTAGAAGTAGGCCACGTTGCGCAGCGTCGCATCGAGAGCGCCGGTCGATTCCCCGACGCGCAGCATGCGCACCACCAGCGGCGGAAACAGCTCGACCTGCCTGAAGGCTGCCGCAACGCTGTGTCCCTCCGAAATCAGTTCGCGCGCGCGGCGCATGGCGGCTGCCACGACGCGGTTGCCTGCTATTCCCTCCGAGAGCCGTATGCATTCGAGCACGGGAATTCCCGCGGCATACATCAGCGCAAAATAGGTCGCAAAGCGCGCCATGATCAGCTTTTGCAGAACCGGGACGGTACGCAGAAGCAGGCGGTCGAAGGCGAAGGCCGTGCGCTCGTTGGTGCGCAACTGCCAGCGCAGGAGCCACCAGGCCGCAAAGGGCAAAGCCAGCAGCAGATACCAGTAATGGATGAAGATGTCCGACAAGGCAATCAATGCGCGCGTGTGCAGCGGCAGTTCCTGGCCCATGTTCTTGATGAAGGCTGTCAGCTGTGGAACCAGGTAGATCATCAGGAAAAACAGTACGCCGCTGACGATCACCAGTACGAAAGCAGGGTAGGTGATGGCCTTGCGCGCCTGTGCCGCCAGCTCGTCCTGCCACTTCAGGTTCTCGGCCAGGTCGCGGAAGATCTCGTTGACCTTGCCGCTTTGCTCGCCGGCCCTTACCAGGCTGGTAAAGCCCTGGTCGAATACTTCCGGATAGGAGGCCAGGGCGTTGGAGAGCTGCAGGCCGCCTTCGATCTTTTCGACCAGGTCGGTGATGATTTCCCGCAGCCGCAGGTTGTCGGCGCTGTCGCGCAAGTCGCGCAAGCCGTCCAGCATCGGCACGCCGGCACTGCTCATTTGCTCCAGGTGGAAGCAGAAGTTGATCAAGTCGCGCCGCGTGACGCGCTGGCCGCCGATGCGCAGCTTGCGCCGGCGTGTTTCGCGGTAGTCGATCAGGTCGAGCGCCATGCGCTGCAAGCGCAACTCGAGGTCCGGCACATTATGCGCGTCCATATTCCCCGGCACGATGCTGCCGTTGGCGTCCATGGCGCGGTAGATGAACTGGGGCATGTCAGCTCAACCTGTCAGTGAGGTCGACCACGCGCGAGACTTCGTCCAGCGTGGTCAGGCCTTCCATCACACGGCGCATGCCGTCGTCGACCAGCGAATGCAGGCCGGCGGCGCCGGCTGCATTGCGCAATTCGCGGGCCGGCGCCCGGCGCGCCACCATGTCGTCGAGTTCACCGTTCATGCGCAGCAGCTCCATGATTGCCATGCGCCCTTTGTAGCCCTGGTGGGCGCAGCGGTCGCAGGCGCCGGCGCGGTAGATGGTGGCCGGCGGATGGTCGGCCGGAAGCCCCAGCAGCCGACGTTCCAGCTCGTCCGCTTCGACTGCCTGCCGGCAGTGGGGGCACAGCTTGCGCACCAGCCGCTGGGCGATGATGCCGATGATATTGCCGGCCAGGACGTCGGCTACCACGCCCAGGTCAAGCAGGCGCGGGATAGCGCCGACGGCGGAATTGGTATGCAGCGTGGAATAGACCTGGTGGCCGGTCATGGCCGCGGCCAGCGCCATGTCGGCGGTTTCCTTGTCGCGGATCTCGCCGACCAGGATCACGTCGGGGTCTTGCCGCATCATGGAGCGGATGCCGTCTGCGAATCCCAGCTTGGCCGATTCGTTGACCGAGGTCTGGCGGATCTGGTGCATCGGGTATTCGACCGGGTCCTCCATCGTCATGATGTTCACGGATTCCGTGTTGATGTGGTTCAGGATCGAATACAGGGTGGTGGTCTTGCCGCTGCCGGTGGGCCCGGTGACCAGGATCAGGCCGTCGGGACGGGCGATCATCAGTTTGAGCACATCGAGTTCGTGCTCGGCCAGGCCCAGCTTTTCCAGCGGGACGATCCCTTTTTGCCGGTCCAGCACGCGCAGCACGATGTTTTCGCCGTGGGTGGTGGGCTGGCTGCTGGCGCGGAAATCGATCTGGCGGCCGGAGAACTGGATCGATATGCGCCCGTCCTGCGGCGCGCGCGTTTCGGCGATGTTCATCTGGCTGATCACCTTCAGGCGCACCGCCATCGCAGGCCAGTAGGAGCGGTGCAGGCTGCGGATCTGGCGCAGGATGCCGTCGATGCGGTAGCGCACGCGCAGGAAGCTGTGCTCGGGTTCGAAGTGGATGTCTGAGGCGCTGTTCTGTACCGCGTCGGCCAGCAGGGCGTCGATCAGGCGCACCATGGGCTGGCTGTATTCATCGGAGGAAGCGTCCAGCGTGACCTCGCCGGTTTCGATTTCATGCAGGATGCCGTCGATCGACAGCTCGAAGCCGTAATAGTGGTCGATCGCGTACGCAATGTCGGAGTCGTTGACCAGCAGCGGCACCAGCGTGATGCCTTTGACCAGCATGGCGCTGATCTGGTCCAGCGCGACGATGTTGGTGGTGTCGGACATGGCCAGCACCAGTTCGTCGGTGGCCCGTTCATAGACGATGGGGAAGACGCGATAGCGCTTGGCCACTTCCTTGGGAATCAGCTTGAGCGCGACGGCGTCGACCACCAGGCTTTTCAGGTCCGCCGAGCGGGTATTGAGCTTTTCGCTGAGCGCCTCGCGCATCGTCGCTTCCGTCACGAAGCCGAGTGCGATCAGCAACTTGCCCAGGGGTTCGTTGTTGCGCGTTTGCTCGGTCAGTGCGATCCGGAGCTGGTCTTGGCTGATGACGCCCTTCTGGATCAGCAGTTTGCCGAGCGGGATTTTCTGCGTGTCGGCCATTGTGCTTTATTGGGGCGGCGTTTCGAGGGCTTGCAATCGCTTGCGGACTGTCTCGACGTTGAAGCCGGGAGGGCTGGCCTGCGCCAGTTCGAGCGCGCGCCGGTAATAGGTTTGCGCAAGGCGCGGCTGGTTCATGCGGTCCAGGCCGACCCCCAGGTTGAAGGCGTAGTCGGCGTTTTCGGGCATGGTGCTGAAGGCGCGGAAGTAGCTTTGCTGGGCTTCCGGCCAGCGTCCCTGGCGCGCAAACAGGTTGCCAAGGGCGAATTGCACGGGGCCGGAGTCGGGATGCTGGCGCGCCAGCCCGCGCAGCCTGGTTTCATCGGCCTGCAAGTCGCCGGGCCGCAGTTCGGTGAGGCCTGCCAGGGCTTCGGGGTCGTTGGGGTCCAGTTCGAGCAGGCGCAGGTAATTGCCCGATGCCTGCCTGCCATCGTGTTCGCGCAGCGCCACGGCGGCCGATCCGAGCAGCGCGTCGCGGTTGTTGGGGTCTTGCAGCAGGGCGAGATCGTATTGCTGGCGGGCCGTGGCCAAGTCGCCGGACTGCAGGGCAGCATAGCCGTTCTGCACGGCAGGCACAACCTGTACCGATCCTGTCCCGCGTACAAACTGCACCTTGCCTTGCTCGCCGACGGCGGTTTGTACGGTGGCGGCGCGTTCGCTGCCGGCACCTGCTTCGCCCTGGGGCCGGGCAGCCGGTGCCGAACGGCGTACCTTGAAAGTCTCTTCTGCGTGCGCGCGCGTCGCGGCTGATTCATGGGCCGGCGCCGGAGTGCCTTCCGCGCGGACCTGGCGGGCCGCGCGTTCGGCGGCATCGCGCATCGCTTCCGCACGAATCGCGGGGTCCGTGATGGCTGCCAGTTGCTCGGGCGTCGGGATGGTGACATCGGCAGCAGGCCTGGTGGCCGGTGCTTTTGCGCCGGGAGCCGTCGCAGTGCCGGTGGCCGCTGCGCTGCTGTCGGGTGTGCTTGTGCCGGCAAGGCTGGCAGTACCGTTCGCAGCTGCGCCTCCGGCGCCTGAGGCTGCGGCCGTGCTGCCGCCTTCGGCTGCTCCGGCGACGCTGGCGGGCGCCGTGGCCGGCAGGGCTGGATCAGCGCCCGGCGGCGTGACGTAAGGCGTCACAGGTATCGGTGCTCCCTGCTGCGAGCCGGCTTGTGCTACCGGCGCCGATCCCGGCGCCGGCATCGGGACCATGGGCAGGCGCGCCCCGGGGCCTGGGGCCGACACTGCACGCCAATAGATGAAGGCAAATACTGCAAGCAAGGCAGCCAGCGTCCCTGCCAGGAGGGCAAGCCGGCGCTGGGGCGAGGCGGCTGCACGGGACAAGCCCGGCCTGCGTGCGGGGCCAGGACGGGCGGCAGGGTCCCCGCCGGGGCCGGCGCCAGGACCCGCGGCGCGGGCGCCGTTGCCTGCGCCGTAGCCAGGGGATGCCGATGCGCGCAGGCTGTCGCCGGTGCTGGCCGCTGGCGGCAGGCGGGATTCGGCCGCTGGCCGCATTGGCTCATGGCGTGCCTGCGGCGGTACCGGATCATGCACGGCTTCCTGCGCCGCCATGACAGGCGGCTCGGCATCGAGAGGTTCGAGCCGCCACGCATCGGGCATCACGGCAAATGCCGGCCCGCCTTCGATTGGCGGAGGCGAGGGCACGGCATCGGCGCCAAAAGGCTGCTGCTCCCGGCCATGACCGAGCTCCGCGTCATGTCCGTTTTGCGTACGGGCGCGTTCGGCCTTGCGCAAGGCCTGCATCAGCAAGCTCATAGTTCCCCCGCCGGCCGCGCAGGCATGAGATAGCGGTAGTTGCGGTAATCGCCTGCAAGGCTGGCGTCCTTCACGACGACAGGCCGCAGGAAAATCACCAATTCGGTCTTGCTGGCAGTCTCGTTCCGGTACGAGAACAGGTTGCCGAGTACCGGCACGGAGCCGATCAGGGGGATGCTGTCCTTCTTGTTGTCGACGGAATCCTGCATCAGGCCGCCCATCACCGCCACCTGGCCGCTCTGGACTTTCAGGATCGATTCCATTTCGCGCGCCTGGATCACCGGCACCCGGCTCTTGACGTTCTGCTTGCTCAGTTCAGGATTGGGGTCTTCCACATAGTCGACGATGCGCGTTATGGTCGGCCGCACGTTCAGCGTGACTTCGTCCCCCGCCGAGATCTGCGGCGTCACGCTCATCACGAAACCCACGGGCACTGTTTCGACCTTCGATTCGTAGGTCGCGGGCGTTGCAATGGTGCCGGTCGACGTCAGCACGGCCGGCGTCACTTTCAGCGTGAAGAAGATGCTGTTGTCGACCACCTTCAGCAAGGCAGTCTGGTTATTCAGCACGCTGATCTTGGGACTGCTCAGCACTTTCACCTTACCGAATGATTCGAGCAACTGGATGGTAGCCGTGATATTGCCGAAGCGCGTGGTCGGGTTGGCATAGTCGAAGATGAAGATCCCGGCCGAACCGTTCGGCGCCACGCCGGAAGGCAGTGGCGTTGTGCCCACCTGTCCCTGTCCCAGCTTGCCGTTGTTGTTGATGCGCGCCCAGTTGATGCCCTGCTGGTACTGGTCGCTGAGCTTGACCTCGATAATGGTCGCCTCGATCAGCACCTGGCGCTTGGCAGTGGACATGATGATGTCCAGGAATTCCTGCACCTTTTCATGCTGCCGGCTGGTGGCGCGCACGGACAACAGGCCGCCTTCGGGATTGGCAATCACCGATGGCGCATTGCGTCCCTGCGAGGATGGGCCGGCGCCGAAAGCGGTATTGGCGCCCGGCCCGCCGGCCGGGGTTCTTGCTTGCGCGGCAGCCGCCTGGGCGCCGGGGTAGCCGGCATCGGGCGAGGCGGCGCCGGCCTGCATCTGCTGGACCATGGCGTTGGCCTGCTCGCGCATCTGAGCAAGAGGATCGGTGAGCTGGTCATTCAGCGTGGTCGGGCGCAGCATGTCGCGCACGTTCTTTTCCAGGCTGTACCAGAAATTGTTGTCCGAGCGATTGGCAACCGAGGTGGTCGAATTATTGTTGCCGCCGTTGCCCAGTGAGCTGCTGCTTGCCGGCACCGGGTTGGAGGGCGTGCCGCCGCCGTTGCTGTAGGCCGAACCGCCCGTGGTGGAAATCTGCGTTGCGATGTTCACGCTGCTGTTGGTACTGCGGGCGATATTGACGTAGTCGATCTTGTAGTGGTTCCAGTAAGGCTGGTCCGGCAGCACGAGCAGGTTATTGCCCTGCAATTCGTAGCGCATGTCGACCTGCTTGCTGATCCGCGCCAGCAATTGCGGCAAGGTCTGGTCCAGCGCGTTCAAGGTCACCGTTCCTTCCACGGCGGGATGCACGTCGACATTCAAGCCCGCGTCGCGTGCCAGCGCAAACAGGACCGACTGCACCGGCACGCGGTGCACCGACACGCTATAGGTCTCCTGCCGCGCTGCCGGCCGGGGCGGCGCAAGTGCGGCGCTTTGCTGCACCGGTTCCGGAATCGCACCCGCCACCGGCTCCGGCTCGGCCACATGGGTTGGAGACAAGGGAAGTTTCGGCGCGGCACAAGCCGCAAGCAGGACGCATAACAGGGAAGCCGTCAGGTTCTTCATGCTGATCGCCGCCTGAAGCAAGTTGCCAGGAGTTTATCGAAAACGATCATACTGCGATTGCCCGGAACCGCCGCGCACGAATAACGGCTGTCCTCGATCGCCTGGCGCACGTGGTACGAATTTACAAAAGGCAAATCTTCGGCATAGGCTGCCATCAGCGATTTGTCGGCCAGCACATTGATGCGCCGAACGATGCCCTGCGAGCTGCGAGCGATCAGGCGCACGGCGCCACGGCTGAACAGTTCGGGACCCTGGTAACCGGCGGCCCGCAAGCGATGCGAGAGGAAATAGGGGATCTGGTCGCGTGGCATCGGCGGCACATTGAAGCTGTGCGTGATGCGTTCACGCAGTTGCCGCATGCGCGGCAGTGCCAGGTGTTCATCGAGTTCGGGCTGTCCGAACAGCACGATCTGCAGCAGCTTGCTGCGGGCGGTTTCGAGGTTGGTCAGCAGGCGCACTTCCTCCAGCGTTTCAAGCGGCATGGCTTGCGCTTCTTCCACCAGCAGCACGACCCGGTGCGCGGCCGCGTGGCGGGCGATCAGCTCCGCGTGCAGGGCGCGCAACACCTGATCGGCGCGGCGGCCGGTGGTGTTGAGTCCCAGCTCGGCGGCAATCGCGTGCAGGACTTCCTGCGGGCCGAGCGTGGGATTGACGAGGTAGAGCACGTCGACGCCGCGCGGCAGGCGCGCTTCAAGCATCCGGCACAGCATGGTCTTGCCGCAGCCAACCTCGCCCGTCACCTTGACGATGCCTTCGCCCTGGGTGACAGCGTAGAGCAGGGCGGACAGGATCTCGCCGCGCGTATTCCCGCTGTAGAAAAAAGCGGGGTTCGGCGTAATGCCGAAGGGGGCCTCGTGCAGGCCAAAATGTTGCTGGTACATGGCGGCGTGCAGGCATCGGGTGGGTTGGAATAGGCCCTGCAATTGGAGCACGTATCGCAAGAATTCGTCGCCCTCCAGCCACGCTCTGTGGTGAATCTATTAACGAGTTTTGCTTTGCTTGCACGATTCGTTCGCATACAATGCCAGCAAATATTGGATACGGGGAAGCGGTATGACGAGGCCGGAAAAGGTTCGTTTGGGTGAAATCCTGGTGCAGCAGAAACTGCTGTCGGAAGAACAGTTGGGCATGGCGCTGGCGGAGCAGAAACGCAGCGGCCGAAAACTGGGGCGGGTGTTCGTTGAACACGGCTTTGTCACCGAGGAGCAGATTTCCGGTGCGCTGGCGCGCCAGCTCAATATCCCGTATATCAACCTCAAGTTCTACCAGATCAGTTCTGAGCTGGTGCGGCTGTTGCCGGAGACCCAGGCCCGCCGCTTCCGCGCGCTGGTGCTGGAAGACCGCAAGGGATCGATGCTGGTCGGCCTGTCCGATCCGACCGACCTGTTTGCGTACGACGAAATCTCGCGCCTGCTGAAGCAGTCCATCGAGCTGGCCGTGGTCAACGAAACGGAAGTGCTGGCAGCAATCGACCGCATCTACCGCCGCACCGAGGACATCTCCGGCCTGGCTCGGGAGCTGGAACAGGAAATGGGCGAGGGCTCGGTGGACTTTGGCGCGCTTGCCGCCGCCAGCCCCGGCCTGGAAGAAGCGCCGGTCGTCAAACTGCTGCAATCACTGTTCGATGACGCCGCCCAGGTGCGCGCATCGGACATCCACATCGAACCGCAGGAAAGCAGGCTGCAAATCCGCTTCCGCATCGACGGCGTGCTGCACCTGCAGACGGAAGCCGATATCAAGATCGCGCCCGCCCTGGCGCTGCGCCTGAAGCTGATGTCCGACCTGGATATTTCAGAGAAGCGCCTGCCGCAGGACGGCCGCTTCGCCGTACGGGTTAGGAACGCGCGCATCGACGTGCGTATCTCCACCATGCCGACGCAGTACGGCGAATCGATCGTCATGCGTTTGCTGAACCAGAGCGGCATGACCTTGCGGCTTGACGCCATCGGCATGCCCAAGCAGCTGCTCGAGCGCTTCCGCGCCATCGTGGCGCGTCCGAATGGCCTGGTCCTGGTGACCGGCCCGACCGGCAGCGGCAAGACCACCACGCTGTATTGCGCACTGGCGGAACTGAATTCGATGGAGAAGAAGCTGATCACCGTCGAAGACCCGGTTGAATACCGCCTGGCAGGCATCAACCAGGTGCAGGTCAATGAAAAGATCGAACTCGATTTCGCGCGCGTGCTGCGTTCGGCCCTGCGCCAGGATCCGGACATCGTGCTGGTCGGCGAGATGCGCGACCAGGAAACCGCGCAGATCGGCCTGCGCGCCGCCATGACCGGCCACCTGGTGCTCTCGACCCTGCACACCAACGACGCCGCAAGCACGCCGCTGCGCCTGATGGACATGGGAGTGCCGCGCTACATGGTGGGCAGTTCGCTGCAAGCGGTGCTGGCACAGCGCCTGTTGCGCGTGATCTGCGAGTCCTGCACCACGCCCTACACCCTGACGCCAAACGAGCACGAATGGCTCAGCCTCGAATTGAAGGACAAGGTCGACCTGGGCAGGTACTTCCATGGCAAAGGCTGCTCGCATTGCAATGGCCTCGGTTATCGCGGACGCACCGGTATCTACGAGCTGCTGGAAATGACCCAGTCCGTGGTCGACGCGGCCAATGATCCCGACCCGGCCACGTTCCTGAAGGCGGCGCAGCAGCAGATGGCTGGGCAGACGTTGCGGCGCCAGGCGGTACAGCTGGTGGTGCAGGGCCGTACCACCGTTTCCGAGGCGATGCGTATCAGTAACCAGCTAGAGGATTGAGTTGCCTTACTTTGCATACAAAGGCCGGAATGGCCGTGGTGAATTGCTCGCCGGCGTGCTGGAAGGGGCCGACAGCGGGGCCGTTGCCGACCAGCTGTTCGCAACGGGCGTGACGCCGGTCGAGATTACCGAAACCGCCGACCGCGCGCCGGGCAAGTCGGGGCTGGCCAACTTGTGGGAACGGCTGACGGAAAAGAGCGTCAATTCGATGGACGTGCAGCTGTTCAGCCGCCAGATGTACACCTTGCTGAAATCGGGCGTCCCCATCATGCGCGGCTTGGCAGGCTTGCAGGAATCGGCGATCAGCAAGGCCTTTGGCCGCGTGATCGCGGACCTGCGCGAGTCGCTCGATGCCGGCCGAGAACTATCGGCATCCATGCGCCGTCATCCGGAAGCGTTCACGCCGTTTTACCTGTCGATGATCCGGGTCGGCGAAATGACCGGCCGGCTGGACGAAGTCTTCCTGCGCCTGTTCGACCACCTTGAATTCGAGCGCGACATGAAAGAGCGCGTGCGTACCGCCTTGCGTTATCCGACCTTCGTGATGATCGCGATGGCCGTGGCGATGGTGGTGATCAATATGTGGGTGATCCCCGCTTTCGAAGGGGTGTTTCGCAGCTTGAATGCCGAGCTCCCGCTGATGACGCGCATCCTGCTGGCGACGTCGAATTTCACCGTGCAGTACTGGCCGTTCTTCGCGGCGGCCCTGGTGGTTGCCGGGTTTGGATGGCGCTCATGGATCGCAACCGAAAAAGGGCGCTATAAATGGGACCGATGGAAGCTGCGCCTGCCGATCGCCGGCAAGATCATCCACAAGGGCACCATGTCGCGCTTTGCGCGGAGCTTTTCGCTGTCGGCCCGCAGTGGCGTGCCGATCGTGCAGGCCCTGACGGTGGTGTCGCAGACGGTGGACAATGCCTACCTGGCGGCCCGCGTTGAGCAAATGCGCGATGGCGTCGAGCGCGGCGAAAGCATCCTGCGCACTGCGGTTGCGGCAAACGTGTTTACGCCTGTGGTGCTGCAGATGATCGCCGTCGGTGAAGAGACCGGATCGCTGGATGACCTGATGGAGGAAATCGCGGCGATGTATGAGCGCGAGGTCGATTATGAGTTGAAGACCTTGTCGTCACAGATCGAACCGATCCTGATCACCTTCCTGGGCATCATGGTGCTGATCCTGGCGCTTGGCGTGTTCCTGCCGATCTGGGACCTGGGCAAAGTCGCTTTCAAAAAATGAGAAGGCTAAGCAGGTTCAGGCGGTTTGAAGGGTTGGCGTGGTTGATCGTTGGTTTGGCGCTACTGGCGGTTTTCCTCAGCAAGATTCCGTTCTACACTAAAAGCGCAGAAGAGCGGGCAATAGATGTGACGCTGGCACAACTGCGCGCCGCAGTCGAATTGCATCGCCTAAGATCAACCGCAACAACTGATGATCTCGAGGGTAGCAATCCCATGCAATTGCTCGAGGTGAAGCCCGTCAACTACGACGGCGAGTTTGCAAATCGTGGCAGCGCTCCTGCACGACCGGGAACGTGGTTCTTTGATAGGGAGTCGAAAGAGCTGGTCTATGTTTTACTTGCTCCGGAGAAATCTTCATTGAAGCAACAACAAATGCTCTATTTCAAGTTAGAATTGCGCCGCTTGCCCGAACGAACTGTCAGGCCTTCAGAGCTGCCCGCAGAAAATGCCGGTGTTGTTCTGAATCAACTAAATGACTAGCCACGAAGCTGGTCCATATGATTTTTGAACTCATGGGAGAAGTGATGAAAAAGTTTCCAAATTCGATGCCCCGCTCGCAGCAAGCTGGCTTTACCCTGATCGAACTGATCGTTGTGATCGTGATTCTCGGCATCCTGGCCGCCACTGCGCTGCCGCGCTTCATGGACGTCGGCAGTGAGGCGCGCGCTGCGAGCGTCGCAGCAGTGCGTGGTTCGCTGAACGCTGCAAATTCGATGGTCCATAGCCGCTGGCTGATCTCGCAAGGGAGCACGGTCAAGATGGAAGGCCTGGATGTCCCGGTTGATACCGCCGGCTATCCAACTGTCTCGGCTACCGTAAATTCCCACATCGCCGACATGGCCGGCATCAATAGCAACGACTATACGACCATCGCCCCAAGCTCGTCGGGGACCACTAGCCCTACGACCTCGAGTAGCGAGGTTGCTTTTGTACCGAAGAGCGTGGCAGGTACCACTAAAGCTGCCAAGTGCTACGTGAAATTTACAGCAGCGATCATCTCTTCGGCGACTCCGCCGGTTGTAACGCCGCCTGCCATTTCGACGGACACGTCCGGCTGCTAAGCCGCCAGGCACTATAAGGAATCGATGGCAACCAGCGGAGCTTCGCCTGGGCGCGGCTTCACAATGGTCGAGCTGATCATTGTGCTGGTTGTTGTCGGCATTCTGTCGGCAGTCGTGTTCGGCCGCTTTTTCGTGCGCGGTGACTACGACGCGGCGGGATTTGCAGCGCAAATGAGGGCGACGCTGCGCTACGGCCAGCAGCTGGCCATTGCGCAGAACCGGCCGATTTATGTCTACCTGGACAGCTCAAGCGTGGCGCTTTGCTTCGCCGCCACCTGCAGCGCCGCCAATCACGTGCGCGATCCAGGCGGCGGCAACAGCTTCAGCGGTGGCCAGTGCGGCACTGACCGTTCGTGGGCCTGCGCGGCGCCGCCGGCCAATGTGGCCCTGGGACTGTCGCCGGCGGGTGCAGCAAACAATCATTTCTTTTTTGACGCTTCCGGCAAGCCGCAGTTGTCTTCCGGCGCGGAGTTCAGCTCCCTCAACCTTCAGGTGAGTGCCGGCAACACACAGCAGGCCGTCCGGGTGCAATGGGAAACCGGCTATGTCTATTAGACACGATCGCCAGTCGGGCCTGACTTTCATCGAACTGATCCTGTTCATCATCATTGTCGGCATTGCGGCTGCAGCCATCCTGCGCACGCTGGCCAATACCAGCAATGCCAGCGCGGACCCGCTGCGCCGCAAGCAGGCCTTGCTGATTGCCGAAGGCTTGCTGGAGGAAGTCCAGCTTGCCGCGTTCACGTTCTGCGATCCGCTCGACACCACGGAAAACCCGACAGCGCCGGCCGACTGTGCGATGCCGGAAGCGGTCGGCAACGAGGGTGGCACACGGCCGTACAACAACATCAATGACTATGTGCCGAGCCTCGGCGTGCCATACGCCGCCTTCAATAACGGGGCCGGAAAGCTGGTCGATGCCGCCGGCAACGAGCTGGGCGTGAGCGGCTACGCTGCAACGCTGACCTTGCGCGCCGAGCCGCTGAACGGCATCCCGTCGACCGCCGCCGTGGCGACGCAGGAAGTGCTGCGCCTGACGGTGCGCGTGACGCACGGCCCGCTGGCAAGCGACTTCGTGGAGCTTGACACCTATCGCACACGCCATTCGCCGCAGGTGGCGCAATGAAGCGGGCAGGGGGCTTTACGCTGATCGAGATGATCGTTGTGATCGTCCTGACCGGCATCGTGGCCGGCATGGTTGCCGTATTCCTGCGCGCGCCGGTGCAAGCCTATGTCGACAGCGCCGCGCGCGCCGAGTTGAGCGACGCCGCCGATATCGCGGTGCGGCGCATTGCGCGCGAGGTGCGCAGGGCGCTGCCCAATAGCCTGCGGGTCAGCGGCGGCGGGGCCACCGTGGAATTCTTTCCGACCAAATCCGGCGGACGCTATCTTGCCGAAGAAGACGACGAAGGCGCCGGCTACCTGGACTTCACCGATAGCACCAAGCGCAGTTTTACCGTAGTGGGCCAGATGCCTTCGCCTGCGATCGTGCCGGGAACCGATTCCATCGTGGTGTACAACCTGGGACCCGGCATCGACCGCGCAGATGCTTATGCTGGCGACAATATCGCCCTGGTCAGTTCCGTGGCGGGCAATGTCGTGACCCTGGCCAGCAATCCTTTCGCCAGCGCGGGCGCCACTGCTCCCATCCTGAGTTCGCCGGCGCGCCGCTTCCAGGTGGTGACCGGCCCGGTCAAGTTCGTGTGCGACCTGGCGAACCGCCAACTGGTCCGGCAATGGAACTACACGCCGCCGGCGACAGCCGATACTGCGATCCTGGCGACTAATGTCACGGCTTGCCGCTTCACCTACGAGGCGAATATCGCCAATACCCGCTCCGGATTGCTGGGCATTAGCTTGACGCTGGCGCGGCCGGACATGCCGGCGGAATCGGTGCAGCTATTCCACCAGATCCACGTGGACAACCCGATATGACAAGCATGCGCCAATATTCGCGGCAGCGCGGCGTGAGCCTGGTAGCGGCCATTTTCCTGGTCGTCGTGCTGGCATTCCTGGCGGTGGCGATCGTCAGCGTCACCTCCACGCAGCAGGCGGCCTTCGGGCTGGACGTGCAGGGCACGCGCGCTTACCAGGCCGCGCGCTCGGGCGTGGAATGGGGGCTGCACCGCCAGTTGCGCAGCAATGCCTTGTGTCCGGCAGCGAGCGGCGCCTCGTCCACGTCGAGCTTTGCCATGCCCGCCAACACTACCCTCAGCCCCTATACTGTCACGGTGACCTGCACCACGACCGTGCTGGGAGCGATCAAGCGCTATCGGATGCGATCGGTCGCCTGCAACCAGCCTGCGGCGGGCGCTTGCCCGAATGCGAACAATAGTTCCGACTACGTGCAACGCGTCATCCAGGTCGATTTCGGAGAATGAAGAAGTGAATAGCCTGTTGTGCCTTCGCCGCCTGCTGCACACTGTCGCCATGCTGATGGCGCTGGTGGCGAGCGCGCACGCCGACACCACCATTTCGCTGTTCAAGAGTTTTGCCGGCAACGTCAATTTTGTCGGGGCCGAAAGGACGCTGCGCAAGGCATCCAATACGACCAATCCTTGCACCATCTATGCGGCCAACGAGACCACGGACGTGACCTTGAGCGGGATTCCAACAACCGCCAAGATCCTCAGCGCCCAGCTTTACTGGGCCGCTTCCGGCACCACCACCGACTACGCCGTGGTGTTCGAAGGCAAGGCGATTACCGCGCCTGCCTCGCGCCAGTACAAGAGCGCTACCGTGGGCTACGATTTTTTCAGCGGCGCCTACGATATTACGGCCGAGGTCACAGCCAAGCGCAATGGCAAATATACGTTTTCCGGCCTGACCATCAATAACTCGGCGAAATGGTGCGATGTGCAGGCCGTGGTTGGCGGCTGGTCAATGGTGGTGGTCTACTCGCTGCCAAGTGAAACATTCAGGGTGCTGAACATCTATGAAGGCTTCCAGTACATCCAGTACAGCAGCGTGAGCCTGTCGCTGTCGAATTTCAAGATTCCGCCGCTGACGACCCAGACCGGTCGTGTGGCGCACATTACCTGGGAAGGCGACGCAACGCTGAGCAGTACTTCGAGCGGCGAATTCCTGACTTTCAACGGCTATTCGATGTCGAATAGCGTGAATCCGCCTGGTAACCAGTTCAATTCGGTCAGCACCATTGCCGGCACGGACTCGGTTTCCTATGGTATCGACTACGACTCGTACACGGTCAGCAGCCCGGTGATCCAGTCCGGGCAGACCAGCGCGACCACCGTGTACCGTTCCGACCAGGACTTGGTGCTGCTGAGCGCGGAGATTATCGCGGTACCGAATACGCCGGTGACCGACCTGGGCATTTCGATCTCGCGCGACCAGGCGCCGACGCTTGGCCAGACCATGGTGTACACGGTAGATGTCACCAATTACGGACCCGCGGCCGAGCCCGGAACCGTGCAGGTGGTCGACAACCTTCCTTCGCAAGTCAGCCTGGTGTATGCGGGCGGCGATGGCTGGACCTGCGCCCAGGCCGGCCAGAAAATTACCTGCAACTACAACACGCCGCTGGATGTGGGCGCCAGTGCGCCGCCGCTGCAACTGACCGTGATGGTCAACGCCGTGACCAATTTGCTCAGCAACACCGTCACCGTCAGCGGAAGCGAGTTCGACAACCAGATGTCGAACAACAGCGACACCGATACCGCTTCGGTCGCCGTCGCGCCTTATGTCTTTACGCAATCGAAGTGCACCAAGGGCGTTGCATTCGGCAGCACCGGGCAATGCCTGTTCATCGACTGGAAGAGCGTGATCGCCGGCGACGATATTCCGGTCTATATCACGCTGGTCAATTCTTCCGGCGTCCCGACCGCGCCAAGTACGACCTTGCCGACGGTGGTGTCGATGCGCTTTGGCATGTCCTGCCAGGACCCGGTCAAGGGATCGTCGGAGTTCGCATCCTTCCCCGACCGCGCCTCGCTGCTGCCGAAATGCGCCGAGAGCAGCGCCACGCCAAGCGGTGCGCAATGGTCGCTGTACCGTGCCCTGGTGGTCGATGCCAACCAGGCCAGCATCAGCAGCCCGCTGACGTTCAATTATTTCGATGTCGGCCGCATCAAGCTGTTCATGCAGGATTCGACAGGCAAGACCGGGGCCAGCGGGCCGGTGGTCATGCGTCCGTACATGCTGGAGATGGAGGTCTTCAAGACTGCCGCCAATGGCGCCCGCACCGACAATCCGGGCGCCAGTACCGCCAGCGGCGGCAAGTTCGCTGCCGCTGGCGAGCCGTTCACGATCCGCGTCGGCGTGCGCACCCGGGACAAGACCAGCGGCACCAAGTATTTTGCACAGAACTTCGGCAACGAGATTTCACCGCGCAGCGTGAACTTCGATCCGAATCCCAGCGATGGGCTGAGCTTCACCGACATGGTGGCGCAGCCAGAGCTGCAAGGCAGCCTCGATCCGTTTTCGCTGGGCCGCTCAAGCGGCACGTTCAAATATCCGGAGGTCGGCATCATTACCGTGAAGGCGACCCTGGCCGGCAACGACTACCTTGGCAGCGGCGGCATCAGCCCGGCCACCACCAATATCGGCCGCTTCGTGCCCGATCATTTCAATACCGCGGTGGAGGCCCCGGATTCGCTGGGCCCAATACTGCCGTGCCCGGCCGACGTTCCTTGCTCCGCCACCAGCGGCATGGTGTATTCGGGGTTGCCGTTTGCCGCCACGGTGACGGCGCATGACGTGGACGGCAACCTGCTGAAGAATTACCGCGGTGCATTTTCCAAAGCCCTTTACATGTGCGGCGCGGGCAACCAGACCCTTGCTCCGCCCAGCGGCGGTGTGTGCCCCGTACTGGTCTTCGGCGCCAGCGCGCCCGACAACGCGCTGCGGCGCGACAAGAAAGCGGCAATGGTGAAAGACAGCGGCGACATCGATTTCGATAACGACGACGGAACCCTGTCGCTATCGGTCGACTACAAGCTGGCGAACCCGTATTCGATTGCCGGCGCCGCAAACACCGGCCGCCAGGCGCCGGTGCTGGTGTACGTACGCGCGACCGATGCCGACGGTGTCAGCTCGCTGTATGGCTACGACGCCGCGCGCGACCTGGTCGAAGGCCAGGTGGTGCTGGTCAACGCGCGCCTGCAGCTGCCGAATCTTTTCGGCTCGGAGCTGCAGTACCAGCCGGTCAACGCGACCGTGCAATATTGGAACGGTACGCGCTGGGCCACCAGCGCCGGGAATTCCATGGCGGACGTGGTCAATCCGGCCTTGTTGCGCTTTACGAACTGCAAGAAAAACCTGCTGTCCGGGACTGCATGCAAGACCGTCCTCGGCGCGACCTCGACCGCGCTGCGGTCCATCAGCAATGGCCAGACGCGCTTCCTGATGAGCGCGCCGGGGGCGGGCAATAACGGCACGGCGGATTACTACTTCGACCCTCTGCTGGCGCCGGAATGGCTGCCCAGTACCGTGGGCAGGGCAACTTTTGGCATTTATCGCAACACACCTGTCACCTATATAAGAGAACTGTACTGACACCGGGGCTGAACGATGGCAAAATATGGCATATTAATCAAACAATTACGGTTGTTTCTTCATCTAAAAGTTTGAAGACAGGGCGCAATGCGATTCTTTTCGAAAGCTAAAAAGGAAAAAGACGCCTGGCTGGTCTTTGCGCCTTTGCCGCAGGGTATGGCCCTGGCGACGATGCGCCGCCAGGGCGCCAGCACGCCCGTGCTGCTTGGCTGTGTGGAGGCGGGGCTGGAAGGCCAAGGGGCGGAAGAAGCCCTGGCGCGTGCGGCGCGGTCGCGCAACGCCGCGCGATTCCGCTGCAGCACGCTGCTCGCCCCCAGCGATTACCAGCTGTTGACGCTGGAGGCGCCCAATGTGCCGCAAGACGAACTGAAAACCGCGGTGCGCTGGCGCATGAAAGACATGCTGGATTTCCACGTCGATGACGCGACCTTCGACGTAATGGCCATTCCGGTGGAACGCGCCAGCGGCCGCACGCCGAGCATGTTTGTGGTGGCGGCACGCAACAGCGTGATCCGCCAGCGCCAGGAACTGTTCTTCGGCGCCGGGATCGACCTGGAAGTGATCGACATCCCCGAGACTGCCCAGCGCAATGTATCGGCCCTGCTGGAACAGGATGGGCGCGGCCTGGCCCTGCTGTCGCTTGGCCCGCAGGGCGGCCTGTTGACCGTTACCTACCTGGGCGAGCTGTACCTGGCGCGCAGGATCGATGTCACGCCGGCGCTGCTGGAAGAAGGCGATGCCGATCGCCGCCATGCCGCGCTGGATCGGCTGATGCTGGAGGTGCAGCGTTCGCTCGACCACTTCGAGCGCCAGTTCGGCTTTGTTTCAATCTCCAGGATGGTTCTGGCCCCTGGTTGCGGCGAATCGCTGCTGAATTACCTGTCGTCGAATATGTACATGCCCGTGGTCCAATGCAAGCTGGAGGAAGTGATCGACTTGTCCGGGGTGCCTGAATTGCTGGACAGCGCGCAGCAGGCGCATTACTTCTTTGCCCTCGGTGCGGCATTGCGCCAGGAAGTGATCGTGCCATGAGCCAGCAGATCAACCTGTTCAACCCGATCTTCATGCGCCAGCGCCACAGCCTCAGTGCGCGCGGCATGGCGTTGGCCCTGTTGGCCTTGATCGCCGGCACCATTGCGATCGTTCTGTTCGCGGGCCGGCAATTGCAGCCTTTGCGCGAGCAGGCGTCGCAGCAAGAGAGCCGATTGAAGGAGCGGCAGGCCCGCATGCAAGCGGTGGCTGTGGAGTTCGCGCCGCGCGCCAGCGACCCGCTGCTGAAGACGGAGCTCGAGACCAAGGAAGCGCGCCTGAAATCCTTGCGGCAGGCGATGCAGATGCTGCACCAGGCTGAAGGCGAAGGCGGACAAGGCTTTGCGGAATATTTTCGCGCCCTGGCGCGCCAGAGCGTCAACGGCTTGTGGCTCACGGAAGTGACGGTGCAGGGCGAGCGGCGCGAGGTGAGCATGCAGGGCCGTGTGCTGCAAGCGGCCCTGGTGCCTGCCTACCTGTCGCGCCTCGGTGGCGAACCCGTATTGCGCGGCAAATCCTTCCGGACCCTGGAATTGGGTCCTGCGCCAGCGCAGGCGCCGGCTGTCGATGCAGCGGGACGCGTGCCGCTTGGCACGCTGCCTCCGGTAGCAGGCAGCACCGCAGCCAGCGCATTGGCCGCTGCCGCCCCTGCACCGGTCGAAGCGCCACCGGCACGTTTCCTTGAATTCCGGCTGCGCAGCACGGCTGCCGCGCCTGGCGGGGGGAATCCATGAAGGCCGCGCTGCTGAGACTGGAACAACGCATCGATGCGATGCCGCTGCCGCGGCGCGTGGCCCTGTTCGCTGCGGGGATCCTGCTGGTTGCAGGTATCGCATGGTTCGGAAAATTCGGACCCATGTTGGCGGAGCGCCAGTCCCTGCAGGCCTCGATCCAGCAAGGACAGGCCCAAGTCGACGCGATTGACAAGCAGATTGCCGCTGCGCTGAAGGCTTATGAATCGGACCCGAACGCCACCATGCGGCGCCGTCTGGCCGCAGTGCAGGAAGAAGCCCGCGCCACCAGCGAGGATTTACTGAACCGCAAGCAGGGCATGGTGCAGCCGCAGCGCATTGTCCCGCTGCTGCAACAGATGCTGGCCGGGCATCCCGGGCTGAAAGTGGTTGGGATGAAGACTTTGCCGGTCAGCGGCTTGCGGGACGGACAGTTCGACCAGGCCGGCACAGCTGCGCCGGGCACGGGGCCGCAGCCGGCCAGCCAGGCCCCGGCGATCCTGTATCGCCACGGTGTCGAGGTGGTGGTGGAGGGCAGCTATGCCGACCTGCTGGGCTATATGGCAACGCTGGAAAAAGTGACGCCGCGCCTGATATGGGGCAGCGCGCGCCTGAACGTGATCAAGCACCCCGAAACCAGCCTGACATTGACGGTGTACACATTGAGTCTCGACGAAACCTGGGTGCAGATATGAGAAAGATCCTGGCCGCCCTGGCGGTCCTCGCCGCCATCCCGGCGCTGGCGCAAACGGCGTTGCCCGACCCGACCAGGCCGCCGCCGGAAGTGCTGGCGCCGCAAGCGGAGCGCAGCGGCCCGGCCGCGGCAGTGCCTGCCGCCGGACCGCAACTGCAGTCGGTGCTGCTGGCACGCCGCCCGGGCGGACGCAAGCTGGCGGTAATCGACGGCGCCATTGTCCCGCTGGGCGGGAAGGTAGGCGGCGCCGTGCTGGTCGAAGTGCGCGAGGGTGCCGTCGTCCTGCAACGCGGGAAGCAAAAACAAGTATTGAAATTGGTATCATCGGGACAGGATAAGGCGCGACAGCCATGACAGAGAAAACGAGCATCTCGAAAGCTTCACAATTTTGCCGGCTGGCGATGGGCAGCGGCGCATTCGCGATGCTGGCAGCATGTACCCAGACGCCGATGCGCGACACCTACAGTTCCATCAGCAAGGAGGTGAAATCCGCCGCGCAGTCGGCTGCGGCCGCGCCCGTCCCGCAGCAGGTTTCGGACGCCTTGCTGCCGTCGGCCGAACAGCTGGCAGGACAGTTGCCCAAGGCACGGCCGGTGCTGGAGGAACGCTTCAATGTGGCGTTCAACGACGTGCCGGCAAACCAGTTCTTCAATTCACTGGTGGCGGGCACCCGTTACAACATGCTGGTGCATCCTGAAGTCAGCGGCAATATCACGGCCAACCTGAAGGACGTCACGATTGCCGAGGCGCTGGAAGCCGTGCGCGAAATGTATGGCTACGATTACCGGATCGAGGGCACGCGCATCACGATCAAGCCGCTGACCATGCAAAGCCGGATGTTCCAGGTGAATTACCTGACCGCATCGCGCCGCGGTTCGTCGAACCTGCGCGTGACGTCGACCTCGGTGCAAAATGCCGGCAACAACGGCAATAACAACAATAACAACGGCGACCAGAACAATAACAACCGCCAGAACCGCAACAACAATAACGGCGATCCGAATTCACCCAATGCCAACGTGCTGGATGAAGCGGCCAATGTCACCACGCGTTCGGAATCCGATTTCTGGGCCGAGCTGAAACTGTCGCTGGAAGCGATCGTCGGCGCCGGCAAGGATGGGCGCGCCGTCGTCATCAGCCCGCAATCGGGCCTGGTGGTGATCCGCGGCATGCCGGAGGACTTGCGCAACGTCGACCGCTACCTGAAAGCGACGCAGCTGGCGGTGGCGCGCCAGGTCATCCTCGAGGCAAAAATCCTGGAGGTGGAGCTGAGCGAAAAGGCGCAGTCCGGCATCAACTGGGCGGCTTTCGGCTCGCGCATTTCGGCCGGCATGGTCGGTCCCGGCACGACGCTGGCGCCGCGCATCAATGGCGTCAATTCCCTGCTGAGCCAGCCGAACGGCATGTCCGGTACGCCCGGCACGACCCTGGTAACGGCCACCAGCGCGGCTGGGTCGCTGTTCGGCCTGGCATTCCAGAACTCCAATTTTGCCGCGCTGATCTCCTTCCTGGAGTCGCAGGGCACGGTGCATGTGCTGTCCAGCCCGCGCATCGCCACGCTGAACAACCAGAAGGCGGTGCTGAAGATCGGCACCGACGAGTTCTTCGTCACTGGGGTCAGCACCACCACCAATACCAATGCGACCGGCAATGGCACGGTGTCGCCGAACGTGACGCTGCAGCCTTTCTTCTCCGGGGTGGTGCTGGACGTGACGCCGCAGATCGATGACAAGGGCAACATCATCCTGCACGTGCATCCCTCGGTAAGCCAGGTGTCGACGGTGAACAAGAATATCAACCTCGGCAATGCCGGCAGCCTGAACCTGCCGCTGGCGGCGTCGGCCACTTCTGAAATGGATAGCATGGTGCGCGGCGAGAACGGCAGCGTGGTGGCGATCGGCGGCCTGATGCGCCAGTCGACCAGTGCCGACCGCTCGCAGATTCCGGTTGCCGGCCGCATTCCCGTGATCGGCAGCCTGTTCCGCAGCACTGCGGACAGCATCCAGAAGCGCGAGCTGGTGGTCCTGATCAAGCCAACGATTGTCGATACGGCCAGCGACTGGAGCCAGGACCTGATGGAGAGCAGCCGCCGCATCGAGCTCCTCGATCCGAAGCAGACCACGGGGCGCCGCTGATATGTACGAGAGCCACTTCGGCTTGCGCGAGGCGCCATTCGGCATTACGCCGGATACCAGCTTTTTCTTCAAGAGCCCGCACTCGCAGGAAGCGCTGAACACCTTGCTGGTGGCTGCGCGCAGCGGCGAGGGCTTCATCAAGATCACGGGCGAAGTCGGCACGGGAAAGACCCTGCTGTGCCGCACGTTCATGAAAACGCTGGGCGAGGATTTCGTCACGGCCTATTTGCCCAATCCGCTGCTTGAGCCGCGCACCCTGATGCTGGCCCTGGCCGACGAACTGGAATTGCCGCTGGCGAGCGATGTCGACCAGCACCAGCTCCTGAAGTCGCTGACCGCACGCTTGCTGGAGCTGGCAGGGCAAGGCAAGCGCGTGGTGCTGTGCATCGACGAGGCGCAGACGATTCCGCGCGAGAGCCTGGAGGCGCTGCGCCTGCTGACCAACCTGGAAACCGAGAAGCGCAAGCTGCTGCAGATCGTGTTGTTCGGACAGCCCGAACTCAATGAACACCTGCAGGCGCAGTCGATCCGCCAGCTGGCGCAGCGCATCACATTCCAGCACGACCTCGGCGGGTTGACGCGCGACGACATGGAATACTACCTGGCGCACCGGCTGCGCGTGGCGGGGTTTACGGGCGCGCGCCTGTTCAGCAAAGGCGCGGTGAGCAAGCTGTTTGCCGCCAGCCGTGGCATACCGCGGCTGGTCAACATCATCGCGCACAAGGCCATGCTGGCCGCCTACGGCGAAGGGCGCCAGCGCATTGATGCGCACCACGTCAAGCTGGCCGCCAGGGATACCGCCGTGGCGCGCCAGCGCGGCTGGCCGTGGCTGGCCACGGGTCTTGCCCTGGCCGCACTGGCTGCTGCGGGCGCATTGCTGTCTTACCGGTTGACTTTATGAGCCTGATTAACAAAATGCTGCAAGACCTGGATGCCAGGGGTGGCGCGCCAAAAGGGGCCGGCCTGTCGGATTCCGTGCAGGCAGTCCAGCAACGGTCTTCCCGAAATCATGTGGTCTTGATTGCTGCTGCGGCAGCGATTGTCGTCGTATCGGTGGCCGGTTTTGCCGGCTGGCGCTATCTGCGCAATGCGCCGGCGGATGCGGTACCTGCGCCTGCCACAGGAGTGATCCGGCAGGCGACAGTCGCGGAAAAGCCGCAAGCGACGCCACCTGAACAAATGGTCGATGGCTTGCAACTGCCCGCCGCAAACGAGGCCGCGGCCCCTGCGCCGCCAGCGGCTGGCGCCAGGGAAGGAGCGGAAGCAGGGGCTCCGGCACTGGCCAAACCGCCTGGCGCCAGCCTGGTCAAGCGCGATGACAGCGGCGCGGCAAGCAAGGCTCCGGTGCGCCGTCGCGAAGGCGCCGGACCGGCGGCCGTGCCGTCGCCATTGCGCGCCGCGGCCAACGCCGGTGGTGCGGTGTCGCCTGCATCGCGAGAGACCGGTGCACAGGCCTCAGCGACGGCACTGTTCCAGCGTGCACAGGGCAAGCTCGCGTCCGGGCGCGTAGCGGAAGCCATTGTGGACCTCGAAGCTGCGCTCGACATCGACCAGCGCTACCTGGCGGCACGCGAGACTCTGGTTGGCGTACTGGTGGAGTCCGGCCAGCAGGCCGATGCGATGCGCCATTTGAGGCGCGCACTGGCGCTGAATCCGGAGCAGTCGGGCATGGCCATGCTGCTGGCGCGCCTGCAACTCGAGCACGGCAGCGGCGCCCTCGATACACTGGAACAAAGCCTGCCTTACGCGCAATCGAATCCCGACTACCGCGCGATGATGGCCGGAGTGCTGGAGCGGGCTGGCCGTCATCGCGAGGCCGCCCTGCATTATCAGGCGGCCGTGCAGCTGCAGCCGGCCAATGGCGTCTGGTGGATGGGGCTTGGGATTGCGCTGCAGGGCGACAAGCGTAACGCGGAAGCAAAGCCGGCCTTCCAGCGTGCGCTGGATTCAGGGCGCCTGTCGCCGGAACTGCAAGCCTTCGTCGAACGGCGCCTCCAGCAGCTCAATTAAAGCGCGGCCTGAGCGCCCCAGATCTGCTTCATGCTGAAGCGCAGTTCCGCCTGGTCCTCGGTGAGGGCCTCGAGGATTGCGCATTGCGGCTGGTCGGTGCGGCGTTGCACCGACGCTGGCAGGGCCTTGCCGGCCGCATCGCGCATGCAGTGCACCTCCAGCGCGCCGTCGCCGCTGTCGCGCCCCGTCACCACGCCCAGTTCTCCGTTCGCCAGGCGCACCAGCACGCCGGGCGGGTATTTGCCGAGCTGGCGGTGGAATTGCTCCTGCAAGACCGGATCGGCTGGATGCAGAGGGTCGTGCAGGAGCTTTTCGAGCGCCTCGTCCGGCAGCATGGAGCAGCGGTAATTGCGCGCCGAAACACGTGCGCAATAGCGATCGGCCAGGCTAAGCAGGCGGGCGTTGTGAGTGATCTGCTCGCGAGTCATGCCGGCCGGGTAGCCGCTGCCGTCGTCGTTCTCATGGTGCATCAGGACGCAGGAAATCCACTCGTCATCCTCAACGCCTGCATACTTCAGCATTTCCGCGCTGTCTTCCGGGTGCCGGCGCACGATCGCCATTTCTTCGCTATTCAGCGTGCCGGGCTTGCACTGGAAGTTGTCGTGGTGCCGCAGCATGCCGACGTTCATGGTGAGCGCGGCGGCAGTCAAGGAAATCACTTCATCGGATGCCTTGTCCAGGCCGCGCGCGACCAGGATCACCACGATGGCGGTTTCAATGCAATGGCGTACCGCATACGTGCCGGCGATCTGGTTCAGGAACAGGCAGGCCAGTGCGATGTCGGGGTTCATTTCGACCGCGCGCACCACTTCGCGCGCGATGTTGCGCAAATCGGCATCGGCATTGCGCTCGTTGCGCAAATCCCCCAGCAGCTTTTCCAGGCGCTTGTTGGCGAGGTTGAGTTCATGCAGCACGGACGGAGGCGGCTCCAGCCGCGATCCGCCTTCCATGCCGAGGTCCTGCAAGCTGTTGAGGTACTGGTTCATGGTTTTTCCCCTCGTGTTACACGCGCGCCAGTCGCTTCAATGCAAGCGCCAGCGTCTCGTCCTTCTTGGCAAAGCAGAAGCGCACAATGCCCGAATCCTTGCCGTTGCGGTAGAACGCCGAAACCGGAATGGCGGCGACCTTGATTTCGCTGGTCAGCCATTCCGCGAAGTCCGCTTCCGATTGCGCGGAAATGCGGTCGTAGCGCACGCACTGGAAGTAGGTGCCATCCGCCGGCAGCAACTCGAAGCGGCTGCCTTCCAGGCCTTTGCGAAACAGGTCGCGCTTGTGCTGGTAGAAGGCGGGCAGTCCCACATATGGCGCGGGATCGGCCATGTAGCTGGCAATGCCGTGCTGCATGGGAGTGTTCACCGAGAACACGTTGTACTGGTGGACCTTGCGGAATTCGAGCGACATCATGGCAGGCGCGGCGACATAGCCAACCTTCCAGCCCGTGACGTGATAGGTCTTGCCGAAGCTGGAGACCACGAACGAGCGCTCGGCCAGGTCCGGGTAGCGGGACATGGACTCGTGGCGCTGGCCGTCATAGACCATGTGCTCATACACTTCATCGGACAGGATCAGGATCCCGGTGTCGCGCACGATTGCGCGCAGCGCCTCCATGTCGGCCGCGCGCAGCACGCTTCCGGTTGGATTGTGCGGCGTGTTGATGATGATCATGCGGGTGCGCTCCGTCACGGCTGCATCCACCCGCGGCCAGGGCACGCTGAAGCCGCCGTGCGGCGAAAGGTCCATCTGCACCAGCACCGGCACGCCGCCGGCCAGTTCGATGGCGGGCAGGTAGCTGTCGTAGGCTGGCTCGATCACGATCACTTCGTCGCCGGGGTGCACGCTGCACAGGATGGCCGTGGTCAGCGCTTCCGTCGCACCCGGCGTGACGGTGATCTCGGTGTTGACGTCGTAATGGTGGCCGTAGACGCGGCTGATTTTCTCGGCGATGGCCTGGCGCAGTTCGAGCGCGCCGATGCCGGGCGGGTACTGGTTAAAGCCTTCGCGCATGGCGACGGTGACCATGTCGACCAGCTTGGGGTCGCAGGCGAAATCAGGAAAGCCCTGGCCCAGGTTGACCGCACCGTGTTGTCCGGCCAGGGCCGACATGCGCGAAAAAATAGTGGTACCGATGTGCGGCAGCCGGGAAGTCAGTTGTTTCATCGTGCTTAGGAAAAGGACATTTTTTCCATTCTAGCGCAGCGGAATAAAACAAGTGTTGCCCCGAGGGTAAAACTGGAATGTCAAGCCTCCAGGCTCCATTTTTCCGGCTGCATGACCTTGAACATGCCGGCTTTCGCGAGTCGCTTGGCAAGTTTGAGCAGGGCCTTGTCCTTGGTGATCAGGATGTCGGCCTGGGCGTCGCGCGCCAGCTCCAGGAACTTCTGGTCGTCGCGGTCGGTGCAAACCGGCAGCCGCGCGCCCGATTCCGGTGGCTGCACTACCTTGATGTACTGGTCGAAACGGGCCGCGCTGGCAGGGCGCGTGCTTTCATCGAGCGGCAGGTGAGGGTAGTTCAGGACGAACAGGTATTCGGCGCGGCAATCGGCGCGGGTGATCGCTTCGACCGCGCCGCTTTCGATTGCCGCCAGCAGCGATGCCCAGCGCGGATCCTGGAAAACGAACAGGTCGAGGCAGACATTGGTGTCGATGACGATGCGCTTCGGAGCATTTTGCAGTGGAACAGGTATCATGTCGGGGTTTTTCGTTTTGAATATTGAATCTTATGCTGATTGTGCTGTCGCCTGCCAAAAGTCTTGACCTGGAAACTCCGCCAACCACCAAACTCGCAACGCAGCCTGCGTTCCTTGATCATTCGGAGCAGTTGATCGATCGCCTGCGTGGTTTTTCGCCAAATGAACTGGGCGAGCTGATGGACCTGTCCGATGCCTTGTCGACGCTGAACGTGGCCCGCTATGCTTCATGGACCAAAGATACCAGCGAGGCGCGCCAGGCAGTCATGACCTTCAACGGCGACGTCTATGACGGTCTTGATGCGCGCAGCATGTCGGCGAAACAGCTCGATTACACCCAGTCGCGCATCCGCATCCTGTCCGGCCTGTACGGCATGCTGAAGCCTTTGGACCTGATTCACCCGCACCGCCTGGAAATGGGCACCCGCCTGCAAAACCCGCGCGGCAAGAATCTCTACGAATTCTGGGGCGACATGATCACCGAGGCGCTGAACAAGGAAGGCTCGCCGGTGCTGGTCAACCTGGCTTCGGACGAGTATTTCAAGTCGGTCAAGCCGAAGAAGCTGGATATGCCGGTCATTACGCCAGTCTTCGAAGACTGGAAGGGCGGCAAATACAAGATCATCTCGTTCTTCGCCAAGCGCGCACGCGGCATGCTGGCGCGCTATGCGGCGGTGAACAACATCACCGATCCGGTCAAGCTGAAGAAATTCGATGTGGATGGCTACAAATTCGAAGCTGACGCCTCGAACGATACTACCTGGGTATTCCGCCGCAAGATCGCAGCCTGACAAGGGCTTGGGGTCTGACCCTATGGGTCCGACCCCGGTTTGCCGGTTTTACCAAATGTTATACCAGGCCTTCTTCTTGAGCCCGTCATCTGCCAGCATCTTGCTTTCAGGGAAGTTCTTGTCGAAGACGCGCTTGGTGTCATCGCGCAGGGTCGTGTTGCCCATCTTATCGTAGCCGCGGTACATGATGGCCAGCGCTTCTTCGATCGAAGGCGAGTCCGCGTAATCGGTCAGCACGCCCTGTGCACGGTTGATCGCTGCCAGGTAGGCGCCGCGGCGGTAGTAATAACGCGCCACATAGACTTCATACTTGGCCATCGCGTTGATCAGGTACTTCATGCGATCGATGGCGTCCGGCGTGTATTTGCTTTCGGGAAACTTTTCAACCAGTGCCTTGAAGGCGGCGAACGCTTCGCGCGTTGCTTTCGGGTCGCGTTCCGCCGGGTCCTGCTCATACAGGAAGTTCAGCAAGCCGATCGAATCGTTGAAATTCACCAGGCCGCGCAGGTAGTACATGTAGTCAACGTTCGGATGGTTCGGGTGCAGCTTGATGAAGCGCTCCACGGCTGCCAGCGCCTGGGCCTGGTCTTGCGCCTTGTAGTGGGAATAAGCGATTTCCATTTGCGCCTGCTGCGCATACGTGCCGAACGGGTAGCTGGATTCAAGGCGTTCGAAGAGCTGGACGGCACGTTCATAGTTGCCGCTAGCCTGTTCATCCTTGGCCTCCGAGTATAATTTCGTTGCGGACCAGCCTCGAGTCTCGTCTGCACGTTCTGGTAACAGGCCACAAGCTGACAAACTAAACAGTACGACTGTTGCTGCAACTACTGATAATTTTTTTTGCATGTTGATGTGCAAGGAATCGTTAACCAAAATACTAAACTTGGCTGATTATAGCCGATGGGAATGCTGTGATATTGAAACCTGAGATGAATTCGGCAGAACAAGTGCCTGATAACGATTTTGACGCCGATTTTGAAGGTGATTTAACGGCCGATCCCCTCGCGCCGATCGAACTCGAACTGAGTAAATCCGATTGCGGCGAGCGCCTGGACAAGGTGGTGGCGCGCATGGTGCCCCAGTTTTCGCGCGGCCGCCTGCAATCCTGGATTGAAGAGGGCCATATTACCGTCGACGGCAAGCCGGCCAAAGTGCGCGCCACCGTGTATGGCGATGAAAAGATCCTGGTCATCCCCCAGCCGGCGCCGGAAGACGTGGCATTTACGCCGGAAGACGTGCCGCTGGATATCGTTTTCGAAGACGATAACCTGCTGGTGATCAATAAACCGGCAGGCCTGGTGGTCCATCCGGGCGCCGGCAACTGGTCCGGCACCATGCTGAACGGCTTGCTGCACCGTTGGCCGCAACTGGGCGGGGTGCCGCGCGCCGGCATTGTGCATCGCCTCGACAAGGATACCAGCGGCCTGATGGTAGTCGGCAAGGACTTGCCGACCCAGACCGACCTGGTGCGCCAACTGCAAGCGCGTACCGTGAAGCGCGTGTACTGGTGCATCGTTTGGGGGACTCCGCGCATGAGCGGCACCATCGATGCGTCCATGGGCCGCGACCAGAAGGATCGCGTGAAAATGGCGGTGTCGACCAGCATGGGCTCGAAACCGGCCATTACCCATTACCAGCGCCTGGCCGAAGGCGTGCTGGACGGCCGTCCTGTATCGCTGGTGCAGTGCCGCCTGGAGACGGGCCGCACCCACCAGATCCGCGTGCACATGGCGCATTTGGGCTTCTCGCTGATCGGCGACCAGGTCTACGGCAAGCAGCATATGGCCAGCGTGTTCCCTCGCCAGGCGCTGCAGGCGCGCCGCCTCGGCCTGGTGCACCCTGCGACCGGCGAACAGATGGAATGGGTAGTGCCGCTGGCGGATGACTTCAAGGAGCTGATGGACCGGGCCGGCATCGAGGAGCCGGACGAGTCGGTACTGTCGGCCGCCGCGGCGACGCACGGGGAGTTTGAAGACTACGATATCTACGACGACGAATTCGACGACGAATAATGCAGCAATCTTTCCAGGGAGCGCAATGGCTGGTGCCTGACTGGCCCGGTGCTCCGGCCAATATCGGTTTTGTCTGTACCACGCGGCGCGGCGGCGTGAGCCCCGATCCTTATGGGCCGGGCCCGCAGGCCATCGCTACCAGTGGCGGCGGCCTGAACCTGGGTGTTCATGTCGGCGACGATCCATCGAATGTCGCGTTCAACCGGGCAATCCTGCGCGGGCGCTTGCCGACGGAGCCGGCGTGGCTGTCGCAGGTGCATGGTGCGGCGGTCGTGCGTGCGGATCGCCTGGGGCGCGGCAGCACCCCGGAGGCCGATGCCAGTATCGCGGCCATGCCGGGCGCAGTGTGCGCCATCCAGACGGCGGACTGCCTGCCGGTGCTGTTCACCGACCGGGCCGGCACGGTCGTGGGCGCAGCCCATGCGGGCTGGCGCGGCCTGGCGGGCGGCGTGCTCGAGGCGACGGTCGACGCCATGCGCGCCGAGGCCGGCGAAGGCGAGATCATCGCCTGGCTTGGCCCGGCAATCGGTCCGCAAGAATTCGAGGTCGGCGAGGAGGTGTTGGCAACCTTCCTGGCCGGTGCTGCTTCGGCGGGCGAACGGGCGGCGGGCGAGGCCGCCGTGCGTGCCGCCTTCGTGGCGCGGCCGGAACAGCCTGGCAAATACCTGGCGGATATTTACGCACTGGCCCGGCTTGCGCTGCGCCGGGTCGGCGTAACAGATGTCAGCGGCGGCGATTTATGTACAGTCACCGACGCCAGCCGCTTCTATTCCTACCGCAGGGACAAGGTCACTGGAAGGCAGGCGAGTTTGATCTGGATCAAGGAGTAGGTGGTTCATTGCGACGGGCGGCTTCGGCTGCCCGTTTGCGTTTGCGGCGTTTGCCGCCTGTTAGATAAAATAGTATTCCTAATGGCAACAGGCCATACAGCAGGAAGGTCATGATGCCCGCGACCACGGTTGGTTCCGTGAAAGCCATCAGGATTGTGACGTAGAGCCAGGCAACAGCAACAATCAACATTTTTTTCCAAAATTGTATTTTTAACGGACTCAAAAAATGAACATGCCCGACCCGCAAGCCTTCGCAAACGCATGGATGACGCAAATCAGCGATCCTCAGCAATGGCAATCCTGGTTCAAGATGATGCCGGAGATGGATGCTGTCCCAGGCGCCGCCCTGCTGCGCGATGCAGGTGCAACCGTCCGCCCGGAGGCGATGGAGCAGCTGCGCAACGAGTATATGGGCGAGTTCGGCGCGCTGTGGCAGGAATTCCTGGCCGGTAAGGCGCCTTCCCTGAAGGACCGCCGCTTTTCGTCCGAAGCCTGGCAGGGCAATCCGGTGTCCGCGTTCAATGCGGCATCATACCTGCTAAACAGCAAATTCCTCATGCAAATGGCGGAAGCCGTTGACGCGAGCCCTCACCAGAAACAGAAAATCCGCTTCGCCGTCCAGCAGGTGGTCGATGCCATGTCGCCGGCCAACTTCCTGGCTACGAACCCGGAAGCGCACCAGAAGCTGATCGAGACCAAGGGCGAAAGCCTGACCAAGGGCCTGGCCAACCTGCTGGGCGATATCCAGAAGGGCCATATTTCCCTGTCCGACGAGAAAGCGTTCGAAGTGGGCCGCAACCTGGCCACGACCGAAGGCCAGGTAGTGTTCGAAAACGAGCTGTTCCAGTTGATCCAGTACACGCCGCTGACCAAGACCGTGCATGAGCGGCCCTTGCTGATGGTGCCGCCTTGCATCAACAAATACTACATCCTCGACCTGCAACCGGAGAATTCCCTGGTGCGTTATGCGGTGGAGCAGGGCAATACCGTGTTCCTGGTCTCCTGGCGCAATCCCGACCAGTCGCTGGCCGGCACCACCTGGGATGACTATATCGAGAAAGGCGTGATCAACGCGATCAACATCGCCCGCGACATCACGAAGCAGGACAAGCTCAATGTGCTCGGCTTCTGCGTCGGCGGAACCTTGCTGTCGACAGCACTGGCGGTGCTGGCGGCGCGCGGCGAACAGCCGGCGGCCGGCATCACGCTGCTGACCACCTTCCTCGATTTCAGCGACACCGGCGTGCTGAACGTCTTCGTCGACGAACCGCAGGTGCAATTGCGTGAGCAGACCCTGAAGTCGGGCGGCCTGATGCCGGGCCGCGACCTGGCCAGTACCTTCTCCAGCCTGCGCCCGAACGACCTGGTGTGGAATTACGTGCAGTCCAACTACCTGAAGGGCAATGAGCCGCCGCCGTTTGACCTGCTGTACTGGAATTCCGACTCGACCAACCTGCCAGGCCCGATGTTCTGCTGGTACCTGCGCAACACCTACCTGGAAAACAGCCTGAAAGTGCCGGGCAAGCTGACCGTGGCGGGCGAAAAAGTCGACTTGTCGAAAATCCAGGCGCCAGCTTTCATCTACGCTTCGCGCGAAGACCACATCGTGCCATGGAACTCGGCCTACCTGTCGACCAGGATCCTGAACAACAAGAATCCCGAGCTGAACAAGTTCATCTTGGGCGCCTCCGGCCATATCGCCGGCGTAATCAATCCGGCCGCCAAGAAAAAGCGCAGCTACTGGACCAATGACGCCCGCCCGGCCTCGCATGAAGAGTGGTTCAGCGGCGCGGCCGAGCATCCGGGAAGCTGGTGGGGCGAGTGGTCGGAATTCCTGGCGGCGCACGGCGGCAAGGGCGTCAAGGCGCGCACCAAGCTGGGTAATACCAGATACGAACCAATTGAGGCGGCACCTGGGCGATATGTAAAAGCTAAGGCTGATTGATTTTTGGTAACGTTAAGTTGCAATGCAATATTGTCGTGCCAAAAGCTTTTTTTTCGCCCTATAATGGGCTAGCAAATATTATCAACGGGACACAGCGATGAGTAGTGCAAAGAAAAGTACTGAACGTTTGATTAAGAAATACCCAAATCGCCGTCTTTACGATACCCAGACCAGTTCCTACATTACGCTGACGGACGTGAAACAGCTCGTGCTGGATGCCGAGGAATTCACGGTCGTCGACGCCAAGACCAATGAAGACCTGACCCGCAGCATCCTGCTCCAGATCATCCTGGAAGAGGAGGCGAGCGGCGTTCCGATGTTCTCTACGGACGTACTTGCACAAATCATCCGTTTCTACGGCCATGCAATGCAAGGCATGATGGGTTCTTACCTGGAAAAGAATATCCAGGCATTTACCGATATCCAGCGCAAATTCACGCAAGGCGCTGCAACTTTCGATGGCAAGACTTTCAGCCCCGAAATGTGGACCCAGTTTATGAATGTGCAAGCGCCTATCATGCAGGGCATGATGAATAACTACATCGACCAGTCGAAGAGCCTGTTTGTGCAAATGCAGGAGCAAATGCAAAACCAGAGCAAGAATATCTTCGGCACTTTCCCGTTTGCTGCACCGCCAACAGATAAAAAGTAAGGCCAAAAAGAGGGGCGTCCAGCCCCTCTTTTGCTATAATGGTGGATTGCCCTGAATCATCATCAGCACTCTGCCATGCAATCCAAGCAAATCACCCGCATCACTCCCGCCGACGGCGCACCAGCTCCAAAAGTAGGTTTTGTTTCCCTCGGCTGCCCTAAGGCGCTGGTCGACTCCGAACAGATCCTGACCCAGCTTCGCGCCGAAGGCTATGAAACCGCCAAGTCCTACGACGGCGCCGACCTCGTGATCGTGAACACCTGCGGCTTCATCGACGCCGCCGTGCAGGAATCGCTGGATGCCATCGGCGAAGCGCTGGCTGAAAACGGCAAGGTGATCGTGACCGGCTGCCTGGGCGCCAAGAAGGACAAGGACGGCGACGACATCATCCAGAAGGTGCACCCGAAGGTGCTGGCCGTGACCGGCCCGCATGCCGTGGGCGAGGTGATGGCACAGGTGCATACCCACTTGCCTAAGCCGCACGAGCCGTTCATCGACCTGCTGCCGCCGCAGGGCATCAAGCTGACCCCCAAGCATTACGCTTACCTGAAGATTTCCGAAGGCTGCAACCACCGCTGCTCGTTCTGCATCATCCCTTCGATGCGCGGCGACCTGGTGTCGCGCCCGATCGCTGAACTGATGCTGGAAGCGGAGAACCTGTTCAAGGCCGGCGTGAAGGAACTGCTGGTGATCTCGCAGGATACTTCCGCTTACGGCGTGGACGTGAAGTTCCGCTCCGGTTTCTGGAATGGCCGTCCGGTGAAGACCCATATGACCCAGCTGACCCAAGCTCTGGGCGAGCTGGCCAGGCAGTACGGCGCGTGGGTGCGCCTGCACTATGTTTATCCTTACCCGCACGTGGATGAAATCATTCCGATGATGGGCGACGGCCATGTCCTGCCTTACCTGGACGTTCCGCTGCAGCACGCGCATCCGGATGTGCTGAAGCGCATGAAGCGTCCGGCTTCCGGCGAGAAGAACCTGGAGCGCATCCTGAAATGGCGCGAGATGAATCCTGAGCTGGTGATTCGTTCGACCTTTATCGCCGGTTTCCCTGGCGAGACCGAGGCTGAATTCGAGTACCTGCTGGACTTCCTGAAGGAAGCGCAGATCGACCGCCTGGGTTGCTTCGCATACTCGCCGGTGGAAGGTGCTACTGCGAATGAGCTGGCGAATCCGGTGCCGGATGAAGTGCGCGAAGAGCGCCGCGGCCGCGTGATGCTGCTGCAGGAAGAGATTTCGCGCAACCGGCTGAAGGCCAAGGTTGGCAAGACCGTGAAGGTGCTGATCGATGAGCTGACGCCTAGCGGTGCGATTGGCCGTTCGGCTGCGGATGCGCCGGAGATTGATGGCGTGGTGCACGTCAAGCGTCCGTTTGATCCGAAGAAGAAGCTGGCGGTTGGCCAGTTCTACGATGTTGAGATCAGCACTGCCGATGCTCACGACTTGTGGGGGGAAGCGCAGTAAAACCGGTAAACCAGGGTCCGACCCAAGGGTCAGACCCAGTCTACACAGCGGCCGCGGGTCAAAAGCGCACAAGCAAACTGATACCGGCTGAGCCGAGAGTGTCAGACCCTTGGGTCTGACACTGGTTTACCGGTTTTGGCTAGAATAGGTGCCATGACCTCCAAAAAGCACCTCCAAACCCAGATCATCCACACGGACTACGTGCCGCCCGAAGGCTTCGCCGCCTTCCCCAGCGCGATCCACCACGCGTCCACGGTCCTGTTCAAGAACGTCGCCGCCATGCGTTCCGGCGACTGGAAAGAAAAGAACGCCTATACCTACGGCCTGCACGGCACGCCCACCACCTTCACCCTCGAAGCGCGCCTGGCTGAAATCGAAGGCGGCCAGCACTGCCTGCTGGCCCCCAGCGGCCTCGCCGCCATCGCCATGTGCGACTTCGCACTGCTGAAATCCGGCGACGATGTGCTGCTGCCCGATAACGTCTACAGTCCCAACCGCGATCTCGGCAAATGGCTGACCGCCGATTTCGGCATCACCGCGCGCTTGTACGACCCCATGATCGGCGCCGGCATCGCAGAGCTGATTCAGCCCAACACACGCCTGATCTGGACCGAAGCCCCCGGCTCTGTATCGATGGAAGTGCCTGACCTGCGCGCGATCTGCGACGCGGCCAAGCAGAAGGGCGTGCTGGTCGCACTCGACAATACCTGGTCCGCCGGCCTGGCCCTGCGCGGTTTCGACCTCGGCGTCGACATCGTGATGCAGGCGCTGACCAAATACCAGTCGGGCGGCTCCGACGTGTTGATGGGTGCCCTGGTCACGCGCGATCCGCTGTTGCACGAGCGCCTCAGCATGGCCCACATGCGCCTGGGCATGGGCGTCAGCGCCGACGATACCTACCTCGTGTTGCGCAACCTGCCGACGTTGAAGATCCGCTTCGAGACCCACGACGCCTCCGCGCGCAAGGTTGCAAGCTGGCTGAAGGCCCGTCCGGAAATCCGCAAAGTGCTGCACCCCGCCTTCGAAGATTGCCCCGGCTACGAAAACTGGAAGCGCGATTTCACTGGCGCGGGCGGCCTGTTCTCCGTGCTGTTCGACGAGAAATTCACTGAAGAGCAAACCGACCGTTTCGTCGACTCGCTCAAACTGTTCGGCATTGGTTACAGCTGGGGCGGCGCGCACAGCCTGTGCATCCCCTATCGCATCCAGGCCATGCGCAAGAACTGGAAAGAGAAGGGCACCCTGGTGCGTTTCAACATCGGCCTCGAAGATCCCGAAGACCTGATCGCCGACATCGAGCGCGCGCTGGCAACCATGTAGCTAGTTAGCTATCTATGCGATTGATCAATACTATGGCGTGCGCGTATTGATCGATCATCTCTACTTGCTTACATTGGTCGGACATCAAGCAGGGGAGACCGTCATGCAAATTCTGAAGATTGCAGCAGGCGCCGTGCTGTGTGGCGCTACGTGTTTGATTTCTGCGGCGCCGCCATCCAGCTATATGCCCGTGGTGGCGAAGGAAGATTTCCAGACTACATTTGAACGGATGAAGGCTGCGCGGGCAGGCCTGATGCGCGAACAGGCGGCTTTTCTTGAGAGCCGGTATGACTTGTCGAACAAGCCGGCGAATGGCGTCACCATGTTTCGCGGTAAGCCGGTGCAAGAGGGGATACGGGTCAAACTGCCGCGCGGGGCCACCTGGGACAAGCTGGGCGCAATGAGCCCGGATGAAATCCGCGAGAAAGGCCTGTACCCGCATGGCTTCCTGCCGCTGCCGCACCCGAATCATCCGGAAGGCGGCATGCTGTTCCCGCAGTTCCACATCGACGAAATCAAGAAACAGGAGCAGCGCGACCTGAATCGCTTCGACCTGGCATTCGATTTCCCTGACCACCTGCTGCCGGAATTCCCGGCGCCGATCTTCCTGACCACGCGTCCCGACCTGGGCGACGTATCGAAGGGCAAGCTGCTGACCATCGACAATTTCCACCAGATGTTCAACGGGATACTGAATCCAAAGCAGCTTGAAGGCCTGCGCCTGTTGCTGACGCCGTTCCCGCAGCAGCAGTTCAACCAGACCGAAGACCGTCGCTCCGAACGTCCGAGCCGCGGCGTAACCTGCTTCGACTGTCACGCGAACGGACACACCAACGCCTCAACCCACCTGGCCGGCGACGCGCGGCCGCAGGCATTCCGGCACCGGATCGATACGCCATCGCTGCGAGGCGTGAACCTGCAACGGCTGTTCGGCTCACAGCGCGCATTGAAATCGGTGGAGGACTTTACGGAATTCGAGCAGCGGGCCGCGTATTTCGACGGCGACCCCGTGATCGCAACCAAGAAGGGCGTGAATGTCCTTGAGCGCGGAAGCCAGGTGCATTTCATGGCCGAGTTCCAGGAACTGCTGGATTTCCCACCTGCGCCCAAGCTGGGCGTGACCGGCAAGCTCGATCCGCGCAAGGCCAATGAACAGGAACTGCGGGGCCAGGCGCTCTTCTTCGGCAAGGCCCAATGCTCCACCTGCCATATGCCGCCGCATTACAGCGACAACATGATGCACAACCTGCACACGGAGCGCTTCTTCAAACCGCACGAAGTGAAGGGCGCGATGATGGTGGGCGACGGCCCGATCAAGACTTTCCCGCTCAGGGGCATCAAGGAATCGCCACCCTATCTGCACGACGGGCGGTTGTTGACGCTCGAGGATACGGTGGAATTCTTCAACCTGATCCTCGAGACGAAAATGACAGCGGCAGAGAAGGCCGACCTGGTGGCCTTCCTGCGCACTTTATGAATTGCCGACAGGGACGTTGTTATTCAGGGCGGTGATGCCGCGAATCAGGCGGTAGATCTTCCACAGCCAGGCTCCGACCCAGACCAGCCAGGCCAGTGGAATGCCGAAAATGGTGATGAAAAGGAGCCAGCCGACGGCGATCCACACCAGGTACCACCAGAACGAGCGGATCATCCAGCCATGGTGGCTGTGGACGAAGGTGCCGGCGCTGTCATCGCGTTTGATGTAGTTCAGGATCAGTGGAATAAAGGACGCGGCCCCGAGCGTGAAGAACACGCTCAGGCCGTGGCCGAGGTAAAGCCAGAAAGCCCAATCCTTGGCGGAACGGGTCTGGTCATCGAAAACGAGTTCTTGTGCCATATCGGCTCCTCACAGTTTGCGACCGTCGTAATGCTGGACAGGGTAGGCGTCCAGTTCGATGTCCTCCAGTACGCGAGCGTTGACGGCAGCCATTTCGCTGCCATTTGGAGCAGTGCCCTCGCCGTAGGTGTGGATGCCGCACTTAGGGCAGAAGCGATGCTTGATCACGTGCTTGTTGAAGACGTAGCTTGCCTGGTCTTCTTCGCGCGTCAGCAGTTTCAGGCTGGTGCGCGGAATGAACCACATCAATGCGCCTTTGCGCTGGCAGATGGAGCAGTTGCAGGCTACCAGCCCTTCGATATCGCCTTCTGCTTCAAATTTCACATTGCCGCAATGGCAGCTTCCCTTGTACAGCATTTTTCTCCTCCGGTTAGAATAATTAGCTTGGCGCTAATGATAATGTAATTGCAAGAGGAGTGGGCAAAATGGCGGGTCCGTTGCAGGGAATTAAAGTTATCGAGATTGGAACGCTGATTGCGGCGCCGTTTGCGGCGCGGCTGATGGCGGAATTCGGGGCGGAAGTGATCAAGATCGAGGCGCCGGGCGAGGGCGATCCGATCCGCAAATGGCGCAAGCTGCATAAAGGAACCTCGCTGTGGTGGTATCTGCAGTCGCGTAACAAGAAGTCCATCTCCATCAACCTGAAGGCGCCGGAGGGCATCGCGCTGGTCAAGCAATTGTGCGCGGATGCCGATGTGCTCATCGAGAACATGAAGCCAGGCGCGCTCGAGAAGCTTGGCCTTGGCTGGGATGTGCTGCATGCGCTGAATCCCAAGCTGACCATGGTGCGCATTTCCGGCTACGGCCAGACCGGCCCGTACAAGGACCGGCCGGGCTTCGGTGCCATTGGTGAGGCGATGGGCGGGATTCGCTATACCACGGGCGAGGCGGGCGGCGTGCCGGCACGCGTGGGCGTAAGCCTTGGCGACTCGCTGGCCTCCTTGCATGCCGTGATGGGGGCGCTGATGTCTGTGCTGCGGGTGAAAATGGGAAATGGCGATGGCCAGGTGGTTGATGTGTCGCTGGTCGAGAGCGTGTTCAACCTGATGGAATCCCTGGTGCCCGAGTACGATCTGCTTGGCCATGTGCGCGAGCGCAGCGGCGGTGCGTTGCCCGGTATCGCACCTTCCAATACTTACCCGACGCGCGACGGTTCGTACGTGGTCATTGCCGGTAACAGCAACCCGATCTACAAGCGCCTGATGCACGCAATCGGCCGCACCGACATGGCGGAAGACCCCCAATTCGCGCAAAACGACGGCCGCGCGGCGCAGGAAAAGCTGATCGATGCTGCGATCGCCGGCTGGACTTCGGCGCATACGATCGACGAAGTACTGGCAATACTGGAGCGCGCCGAAGTGCCTGCGGGCCGCATCTATTCGGTAAAGGATATCGTCGCCGACCCGCATTACCAGGCGCGCGATATGCTGCTGGATACCGAGTTGCCGGATGGCGTGCATGTGAAGATGCCGGGCATCGTGCCCAAGCTCTCTGAGACGCCTGGCGAAGTGCGCTGGCAGGGACCGACGCTGGGTGAGCACACCGACAGCGTGCTGTCTGTGTTGGGCATGACGACTGCGGAAATTGCCTCGCTACGTCAACGTGGCATCGTAGCGTAACTGACGACCGGATCACCGTTATGTTTACATTATTTCGCACGCCTTCGTGGCCTGGCCAGTCGCTGCTGCGCCGTTGCGGCTACATTGAGTCGAAACTTCCGGCGAGCCCGCTTTATAGCTTTGCACCCGGCGACCTGGTGTTTCGACGAAGTGCCAACCCTGACACCAAGATTACTTCGTAAGCAGTTTTATGAGAAAGCTTAAGGATTCGGTCGGAGTCGTGGCCAAAATCGACTTCATTCGTGGCTACGACGCATATGCCGGGATGCTGGAAGGTACGCCGTACCTGGCACGTCGGTTCCGACTGCTTCAGGAAAAGAAGGTCATGGAAGGGCGGGGCCAATTTGTGTATGGCCTGGAGTTGCTCGAACAGGAAATCGCTGTGCTTCCTAAAGACACTGGACGCTGGGCACCCAACGAACGGTGGTCGGCCAAGCCGGTTTGGGACGAGGATTTCCAGCGTGCGGTGCGGCGCTACGTCATCGTCCATTGGTACCAGGAAGCCGACGATCCGATGCAGCGATTGGCTTATATTGTCGAGTCCATGGCCCTGAATGACTACGGCAATGAAGAAGCTTTTGAGATCGACTAGGCGAGAAGGGGAGACGATTGATCGCAATGAATTCCAACGAGGCTTGTCATCCGCTTCGACTTCCTCCAAACATCCCTGCCGAATTGGAGGGGTACGAGTGGGTGCCTAATACTGTTGGTCAATCTGGGGGGGCGGTCTACCGCCTTTGCGGTAAGGAGGGGGCTCCTGACATGTTTTTGAAGTATGGCGAAGGTGTACTCGCAGACGATATAAGTGACGAAATGGCGAGACTACGCTGGCTGGGCGGACATGTGCCCGTGCCGAAAGTCGTGCATTTCGTTCGCACTTCCAATGAGGCATGGCTACTGATGTCTGAGGTGCCCGGAGAAAGCGCCTACCAGGTCATGGCGTCGTGTCCGGATCACCGCATCGCGATCGTCGACGCCATTGCGAAGTTTCTGCGGCGGCTACACGCAATCCCGATCGGTGACTGCCCGTTCACAAGCAATCACGAATATCGACTGCTCCGTGCGCGAGCACGCATCGATGCAAACCTGGTGGACGAAGACGATTTCGATGAGGATCGCGAAGGCTGGACTGCTGAACAGGTTTGGGGTGCCATGCAAAGTCTGCTGCCGCTCGCGCCTGATCCAGTCGTCACCCACGGTGACTTCTCACTGGATAACATTCTCCTGCAGGACGGGAAAGTCGTTGGCTGCATTGACGCCGGCCGGGCCGGCATCGCTGATCGCTACCAGGATCTTGCCATCGCCTGGAATTGTCTTGGAGAGTTCGGCACGCCGCTCCAGAGACGATTTCTGGCGCAATATGGCGTGCACGATCCTGATCCATCAAAACTGCAATTTCATTTGATGCTGGATGAGCTATTTTGAGTCGGACGCAGATCGAAAGCCGGGGTCAGGTCTGGTAATCGGACATCTTTTCCGTAATGCGAAAAGGATGGCGGATTGCCAGACCTGACCCCGACTTTTAATGCGCTAGCAGGTTGAGGATGCCGTCCAGGCCGACGAAGTTGAGGGCGACGTTGGCTTGTTCGCGGACCACGGGCTTGGCGCGGAAGGCGACGGACAGGCCGGAAATGCCCATCATCTTCAGGTCGTTGGCGCCGTCGCCCATGACGATGGCTTGCTCGGGGAGGATGCCGATGGCAGCGCAGACGTGTTCGACGGTGTCGCGCTTGACGGTAGCGTCGACGATCTCGCCGATCACTTTGCCGGTCAGCTTGCCGTCGACGATTTCCAGTTCGTTGGCGCGGGTGAAGTCCAGGCCGAGGCGGGTTTTCAGGCGTTCGGTGAAGAAGGTGAAGCCGCCCGATACCAGCAGGGTTTTCAGGCCGGCGGCTTGGACGGCTTTCAGCATCTCCTCGGCGCCCGTCGACAGGCGCAGGCGTTCGTCGTAGACGCGCTCCAGGGCGGCGGCGTCAAGGCCTTCCAGCAGCGCTACGCGGCGGCGCAGGCTTTCGGAGAAATCGAGTTCGCCGCGCATGGCGGCCTCGGTGATTTCGGCGACTTGCGGCTTCAGGCCCTGCATGTCGGCGATTTCGTCGATGCATTCGATGGTGATCAGGGTCGAGTCCATATCCATCGCCACCAGCTTGAATTCGTCCAGGCGGCGCACGCCCATCATGTAGGTGGCGTCGAGCTGGGCTGCCTGGGCTGCGATCTCGATGGTCTGGCGCAGCGCTGGCGTGAAGCTGATTCCTTCGCAGCGCAGGGCGTTGTCGGAAACGGTTACCACGTTTTTCGGCGCGGTCAGGGCGGCAATGCGCTGCAGGCGGGCGGCGCAGTCGCCGACGCCCTGCAGCACAAGGTTCATGGTCATGTCGTTGTTCATGTCAATTGTTTGATGGCGGTCTTGATCTGGTTCACGCGGGCCGCCAGGTCAGGCATGTTCGCTGTGATCTTGAGCTTGTCCTGTCCGTTCAGCTTGATGTGGCGCTGATTCTGGATCAGGTGGATGATGCGCATCGGGTCGATCGGCGGCTTGGGCATGAACTGCAGGTTGACCGCTTCGGTGTGGGCATCGATCTTGATGATGCCGACGGTCTTGGCGGCGATGCGCAGGCGGTGGGTTTCCACCAGGGCCTTGGCGGAATCGGGCAGTTTGCCGAAGCGATCGATCAGCTCCTCCTGCAGGTCGTCGATTGCGTTCTGGGTTTCGCAATTGGCCAGGCGTTTGTAGATCGACAGGCGTTCGTGCACGTCGCCGCAGAAGTCCGCTGGTAGCAGGGCTGGCGTGTGCAGGTTGATTTCGGTGGTTGTGGCAAGCGGTGCGGCCAGGTCGGGCTCTTTGCCGGCCTTCAGTGCGCGCACTGCTTCGTTCAGCATGTCGGTGTAGAGCTGGAAGCCGACTTCCAGCATTTCGCCGGACTGGTTTTCGCCCAGCACTTCGCCTGCGCCGCGGATTTCCAGGTCGTGCATCGCGAGGTAGAAGCCGGAGCCCAGTTCTTCCATCTGCTGGATGGCGTCGAGGCGGCGCTGCGCCTGCTTGGTCAGGCCTTGCACGTCGGTCACCAGCAGGTAGGCGTATGCCTGGTGGTGCGAACGGCCCACGCGGCCGCGCAGCTGGTGCAGCTGTGCCAGGCCGAACTTGTCGGCGCGGTGCATGATGATGGTGTTCGCGGTCGGCACGTCGATACCGGTTTCGATAATCGTGGTACAGAGCAGGATGTTGTAGCGCTGCGCCACGAAGTCGCGCATCACTTTTTCCAGGTCGCGTTCGTGCATCTGGCCGTGGGCGACGGCGATGCGCGCTTCGGGCAGCATTTCCGTCAGCTTGGCCAGGCGGTTCTGGATGGTTTCGACTTCGTTGTGCAGGAAGTAGACCTGGCCGCCGCGCTTCAATTCTCGCAGCACGGCTTCGCGGATGATGGAGTCGTTCTCGCTGCGCACAAAAGTCTTGATGGCCAGGCGCTTTTGCGGCGCGGTGGCGATCACGGAGAAGTCGCGCAAGCCTTCCAGCGCCATACCGAGCGTGCGCGGGATCGGCGTGGCGGTCAGGGTCAGCACGTCGACTTCGGCGCGCAGCGATTTCAGCGCTTCCTTCTGGCGCACGCCAAAGCGGTGTTCTTCGTCGATGATGACCAGGCCGAGGCGGTCGAACTTGACGTCGTCCGACAGCAGCTTGTGGGTGCCGATCACGATGTCCAGCGTGCCGTCCTGCATGCCCTTGATGGCGTTGGCGATTTCCTTGCCGGTGCGGAAGCGCGACATTTCGGCGATGCGCACGGGCCAGTCGGCAAAGCGGTCGGCGAAGGTCTGGGCGTGCTGCTCGGCCAGCAGCGTGGTTGGCGCCAGCAGGGCAACCTGCTTGCCGCCCATGACGGCGATGAAGGCTGCGCGCAGCGCCACCTCGGTCTTGCCGAAGCCCACATCGCCGCATACCAGGCGGTCCATCGGCTTGCCGGAGGTCATATCCTTGATCACGTTGCCGATGGCGGCTGCCTGGTCCGGCGTTTCGTCGAAGCCGAAGCTGTCGGCGAAACGTTCGTAGTCGTGCGAGGAGTAGTCGAACGAGTGGCCCTGGCGCGCGGCGCGGCGGGCGTACAGGTTGAGCAATTCGGCGGCAGTGTCGCGTACCTGTTCGGCGGCTTTGCGCTTGGCTTTGTCCCACTGGCCGGAACCGAGGGTGTGCAGCGGTGCGTCGTCCGGCGAGGCGCCGGAGTAGCGCGAGATCACGTGCAGCTGCGACACCGGCACGTACAGCTTGCTCTCCTTGGCGTATTCCAGATGCAGGAATTCGGTTTCGCCTTCGCCCAGGTCCATGCTGACCAGGCCCATATAACGGCCAATGCCGTGGTTGATGTGCACCACCGGGTCGCCGATCTTGAGTTCGGACAGGTCGCGCACCATCGATTCGACTTGCGTGACCGCTTCCTGTTTCTTGCGGCCGGCGCGGCGGCCGCTGCCGGCATACAGCTCGGTTTCGGTGATGAAGGCCAGGCCGTCATCGAGCTCAAAGCCGGCATGTAGGGGCGCGACGCCCAGCACCAGCTTGGCGTCGCTGGCCAGGAAACCGTCGAAGCCTTCGATCAGGGCCGGCGACAGGTCGAATTCGGCGAAGTACTGCTGCAGCGTTTCGCGGCGGCCGTTGGTTTCGGCGCAGATCATCACGCGCCGGCCGGACTGCATCAGGTAGGCGCGCAGGTTGGTCAGCGGGTCGTCCAGGTGGCGGTTGACGGCGATGTTCGGGATCGGCGCCGACAGTTCCGACGACGGCAGCGACATGTCGCGCGAGATGGCGATGCGCGGATGCGGCTTGGCCAGGATGAAGAACTGTTCGTCGCCGAGGAAGATGTCCTGCGGCGGCAGGATAGGGCGCTCGCGGTCGGCCTTCAGGAATTTGTAGCGCGATTCGGTGTCGGCCCAGAAGCGCTTGATGGCGGCGTCGATATCGCCGACCATTGCCACGCTGGCTTCTGCCGGCAGGTAGTCGAAGAAGGTCGCGGTTTCGTCGAAGAACAGCGGCAGGTAGTATTCGATACCGGCGGAGGCGATGCCGCTGCTGATGTCCTTGTAGACCACGGCGCGCGACGGGTCGCCTTCAAAAGTCTCGCGCCAGCGGCTGCGGAAAGCGGTGCGCGATGCTTCGTCCATCGGGAATTCGCGGCCTGGCAGCAGGCGCACTTCCTTGACCGGATACAGCGAGCGCTGGGTGTCGGCGTCGAAAGTGCGGATGGTTTCGATGGTGTCGCCGAACAGGTCCAGGCGGTACGGCAGGGCGGAACCCATCGGGAACAGGTCGATCAGGCCGCCGCGCACGGAATATTCGCCGGGCGACATCACCTGGCTGACGTGGGTGTAGCCGGCCAGGGTCAGTTGCGACTTCAGTTTGGCCTCGTCCAGCGATTCGCCCTGCTTGAAGAAGAAGGTGTAGGCGGCCAGGAAAGAGGGCGGCGCCATGCGCACCAGCGCGGTGGTGGCAGGAATGATGGCCACGTCGCACTGGCCGGTCTGGATCTCATGCAGGGTTGCCAGGCGCTCGGATACCAGGTCCTGGTGCGGCGAGAAGGCGTCGTAAGGCAGGGTTTCCCAGTCGGGCAGAAGGTGGCAGCGCAGGCCGCCATTGGCGAACCAGGGGATTTCGGCCAGCAGGCGCTGGCCGTCGCTGGCCTGGGCCACGACCACGGCCAGCATCTGGCCGCGTGCTTTCAATTCGAGTGCCGTTTGCGCCAGCGCGTAGGCGTCACCGGAGCCGAACAAATTGGGCAACGCGAAGCGGTTGCCGGGCTTGGGAAGTGCTTTTTTGAAGTCGAAGGGCATGCAAACGTGGCGCTAACTGAGGAGACACTAATATGCTGGCCCCACATTATAGTGCAAGCACCTATTCGTAGGCGCCCAGCCGTTTTTGTTCCGATGATGTAAAAAGATTATCACGCAGCTGCTGGATTGCAGCCTGGTTTTCGCCCAGGCCGGCGCTGGCAGCACGGTAGGCGGCGATCCGGCGCAGCCAGGCGGCCTGTTCGCGGTCGAGTTGGGCCAGCCGGTTGGCGGCTTGCGGGTCGAATGCTGCTGCGCGCAGCCGGAAGATATCGTCTTCGCTGGCGCCGCCATTGCGGGCGGCTTCGACCTGCTGTTCCAGGTTCAGCACGCGCTGCGGGGCGGCCCGCTCTTCCTGCAGGGCGGGCGGCAGCTTGCGGTCCAGCTCTGCCAGCTTTTGCCGGCGCTGGGCGGGCGTCAGCGACTTGTCGTCCACCAGTTCCAGGCGGGCGATGGCATCCTGGTCGCGGGCATCGGTATCGCCGAACAGGCCGGCGGCTTCGGCCGGGCTGAAATAGCGCTTGCGCAGCTCCTGCATGGCGAGCAGGCGCTGGCGGGCGGCGGCGGCGAATGCGGTGCCGGCAGCGGGCGCGTTCACGTCCTGGCCTGCCTCGGCCAGGGCGCGTTTGTAGGCCAGGTATTGGCCAAGCAGGCGCCTGGCTTCGGCCGCCGCAGCGGGCTTCAGGCGCCGCGCCAGCTCTTGCTCGATGCCGGCGCGGATGGCCGGCAGCTCCGCTTCGCCCAGCGCGGACAGGTAGTAGTCGAACAGGTGGCGCAATTCGGCGTCGACCTTCAGCGCGTCGCCGGCGGCGCCCAGCCGGCCGTCCGGCTCGGTGCCGGCCATGGAGGGAACGAAGGGGACCGGCGCCGGACCGGTCCCCTGCGGCATAGGCGGCGCGGCGGCCACGGGCGATTGCGCTGGCGGCGTGCTGCCGCCAGTCGCCCAGAGTGCGAGCGCGCCGCTTGCGGCCAGCGCGAATGCCATCAAGCCCGCCCGGCCGCGGGCGCTCACAGGCCCATTCCTTGCAGGCGGTTGGCGTGCTGGCGGAACAGCGTCACCGGGCTGGTCTCGAACAGGTGGGTGATGCCGACCATCTGGTTGACTTCGTCGAGGTGGTTCATCCAGTAGTCGTCGCGGATCACGCAGCCGAGGTGGGATGAGCAGCTCGCGACCAGGCCATCGTTTTTGGCGCCGCCAAAGGCGATCGAAGTGATTGCGAGGAAGGGATCGGCGGGATCGAAGACGTTGGTATAAGGCGTGGCGCCGCTCCAGGAGAAGTAATACACGCCGTTGGCCTGGTGCGCGCCTTCGCCGCAGCTTGTCGTCGGCAGGCCGGCGGGATGGCGGGCATTGAAAGTCGCGGTGCCGGCAGTGCTGAGCGACTGGGCCGCCGCGTAGGCGTCCTGCGGCAGCGGCGGGCTGCCGGAAATCAGGCCGAGGAAGCCGCCCAGCGCGTTGCCGACACTGTAGACCAGGTCCGGGGCCGCGCCCACCAGCACGTCCGCCACCTTCGAGCCCTTGTTCACGCCGCCGATGCTGGTCACCGAGGCCACCAGGTCCGGCCGCACCGAGGCCACATAGCGCGAGGTCGGGCCGCCGTGGCTATGGCCAATCAGGTTGACCTTTTCCGCCCCCGTAGCCGCCAGGATCTGGCGCACCTGGAACAGGAGCTGTTCACCGCGCACTTCCGTGCTGTTGGCCGCCGAAACCGACGTCACATAGACCCGCGCCCCTCCGCTGCGCAGCGCGCCGGGAACGCCGTAAAAGTATTCGAGCGGGCCCAGGCTGTCGAAGCCGAACAGGCCGTGGACCAGGACGATGGGGTAACGGGTTTGCGTGTAGCCGGTTGCGGAAGCGGGGATTGCGACGATTGCGGTGATCGCGATGAACAGTACCGAGAGCAGCTGCCGGACGAACTTCTTCATAAAGCCTCCTGTGCTGATGGGTTGTTGGAGAGCCCAATCTAGCATCGGCGGCGCGGCGCGCGACAACATCGCTGAATTAGCACGGTGGGTTCCTTCAGTGCCAAAGCACTTTGTTGCGTAGAAGGCGCGCGGAAGCGGTATTTCGTTGGCGAAGGGGAATATTTCAGGCCGGGTAAAGCAACAGGATGGCCGTGATGTTATCGCGGCTGCCATCCTGCTTGGCTTTTTCGACCAGGGCGGCACAGGTTTCTGGCAGGTTATCCGGTCCGGCCTGGGACAGCAGCGCGGACAGGGACTCCTGCTCCGAGGCGCCATACAAGCCGTCACTGCACAACAGGTAAAGGTCGCCCGGGGCCGGCTTATGCGAGAACACGTCCGGCCGCACCTCTTCGCCCGGCCCGATCGCCTGCAGCAGCAGGTTGCGCGGCGGCAGGATGCCCTTCATGCCGGCTTCCAGCGCCTGCTGGTACAGGGTCTGGTCGTGCGTAAGCTGGACCAGTTGCCCGTTGCGGTAGCGGTAGATGCGGCTGTCGCCGACGTGGAAAATGAAGGCTGGACCGTCTGCGTGCGGCTGCCACATGCCTGTCAGCGTCGTCCCCATGCCATAGCCATCTGCCAGGCCAGCGGCCGCATTGTTGCGGAACAGGGTGGTGTTGGCAAACAGGACTGCCTCATGCAGCTGGCGCAGCGCCTCGGCATCGCTGCCCGGTACATGCTGGGCGCGCAGGTGCTTCCACACCAGCAGCAAGGCTTCGGTGCTCGCGATGTCGCCGCCGACATGGCCGCCCATGCCGTCGGCGACGGCAACAAGGTGCAAGTCCGGCAGCAGGAGCAGGTTGTCCTGGTTGCTGGGGCGTACAGTGCCGACGTCTGTCAATCCATAGGCCAGGCCCATGGTCATCTGCTGCAATACCGGCGGCGACAGCGGGATCATTTGATTTGCTCCGCAAACTGCAGCACGCGGGCCGGCGGCATCATGCCGAGCTGGCGTGCCACGTCCATGTTGACGAGGTAAGAGTAGCTGCCCGGCGTTTCGATCGGAAGCGCGGCAGCCTTGACGCGATGGTACAGGATCTGGGCCGCTTTATGGGCAGTCAGGCGTCCCACGTTCGCATATCCGGCGACCAGGCCAAACAGGGCGCTGCCGTCGCGCAGCGCCACTTCAGCGGCGGAAAATACCGGCAGGCCAAGCGCCAGGGCGGCTTCCGTGACCAGGATGCGCTGCGAAGCGATGAAACTGTCGGGGCCAATATAAAGCAACTGCGCCCTGTGTTCCGCCAGGTCCGCCAGCAGGTCCGGAATCACGTCGGCGCGCGGCTGCCCTTGCGCGTCCAGCGGAAGCGGATGGGAGGTGAATTCGGCGCCCACCCGCTCTGCTTCGGCGCGCATTTCGCGCATGGCGACCCGTGCGTTCACTTCGTTGGGATTGAAGATTGCTGCGATGCGGTCGAAACGGCGGTAGCTGCGGATGGCGGCCATTTGCTGGCGCGCCGGCACCACGTGGCTGACGCCGGTCAGGTTGCGCCCGGACGAGGCGAGGTTTTGCACCAGCCCGGCCGCGATCGGTGCGGAGACCATGGTGAACACGATGGGAATGTCAAATTCCCGGGCCGCCGCCGCCAAGCTTACCGGCGTGCCCCAGGTGTAGATCAGGTCCGCATGCCAGGCGCGGGCTTCTTCGAGCAGGGCCGGCACGCGAGAGGCGTCCATGTCAACGCTGCGCACCACGAATTCAGGCTGCAGGCGCTTGTCCTTGAACCATTGGAGAAAGCCGGCTTCAACGTCGGTCTCGCCGCGGAACAGGATCATGTAGATGCGCGGGACATGCGGGCTCGCGCTGTGCGCGCAGGCTGCGGGGGCGAAGGCCGCCAGCGGCGCCAGCGCTGCCGCGGCGCCGAGCAGGCGCCGGCGCCGGAACGATGGAGCCCTTTGGCCCGGCATGTTCAAGTACCTGCCGGGGCTTGCTGTTGCGGGACCTGCTGCAGCGCGGGCTGGTTCGGTGGCGCCGGCTGCTGCGGGGCGCCGTCGGCCGGCGCTGGTGGCTCGCCTTCCGCCGGAACGTCGCCCATGTCGATCGCCAGCACGGTCGGGTCGCTGGCATATTCTTCCAGCAGCCAGTCGCCGTTCAACTGCACCACGCCTTCGGGTACCGGACGGTCGATCGCTGGATGCTTCGGCAGCGCCGAGCGCATATAGTCCATCCAGATCGGCAGCGACAGGGTTGCGCCGAACTCGCGGCCGCCCAGCGACTTCGGATCGTCATATCCCATCCAGGCCACTGCCACCACGCCACCGCCATAGCCGGCGAACCAGCCGTCGAAGGAGTCGCTGGTGGTGCCGGTCTTGCCGGCCAGGTCGGGGCGGCCCAGGCGGCCGGCGGCAGCGCCGGTGCCGCTGCGGGCGACGTCGCGCATCATGCTGTCCATGATGAAGACGTTGCGCTCATCAAGCACGCGCTCGCCGGCAGTGGCCGGCGCGGGCGGCTCGATATCCATGACGAGCACGCCCTTGGCGTCGGTCACCCGGGAGATCAGATAGGGCGTGGCCTTGTAGCCGCCGTTGGCGAAGACCGCATAGGCGCCGGCCAGTTGCAGCGGCGTGACGGCGCCGGTGCCGAGCGCCATGGTGAAGTTCTTCGGATGGCGCGACAGGTCGAAGCCGAAGCGGGCCAGGTAGGCGTGCGTATCGTCCAGGCCAGAGGCGCGCAGGATGCGCACCGAAGGTACGTTCTTCGATGCTGCCAGCGAGCGGCGCATGGTGACCTGGCCGTCGAACTTGCCGTCGTCGTTTTGCGGCTTCCACGGCTGTCCGATCGAGCTGCCCGGCAGCTCCAGCGGTTCGTCGGCGATTACCGTACCGGGGCCGAAGCCCTTGGACACTGCAGCGGAGTAGATGAATGGCTTGATCGAGGAACCAGGCTGGCGCCAGGCCTGCGTCACGTGGTTGAACTTTTGCAGGCCGTAGTCGAAGCCGCCCACCATGGCCTGGTAGGCTCCGGTATTGGCGTCCAGCGCCACGAAGGCAGCCGCGACCTGCGGCACCTGGGTGATGGCCCAGCCTTTCTTTTCGGTCTGCATGACGCGGATCACCGCGCCGGGACGGATCGCGGAAGCAGGCTTGGCCTTGCTGGACAGTGCGGACGCTGCCAGTTTCAGGCCCTCGCCGCTGATCGACAGCACGTCGCCGTCCGATGTTTCGGCCTTGACCAGGGTAGGGCTGGCTTCCAGCACCACGGCCGGAATCAGGCCGTCGCTGACCACGCGCTTGCCCAGCACCTCGTCGATGGCGTCGCCGCGTTCTTCTTCGTCGGCGGGCAATTCAATATAGGTTTCCGGGCCGCGGTAGCCGTGGCGCTGGTCGTAGGCCAGCACGTTGCGGCGCACGGAGTCGTAGGCCGCTTCCTGGTCGCGCGACTGGATGGTGGTGTAGACGTTGATGCCCTTGGTGTAGGTCTCTTCCTTGAACTGCGCGAAGACAGCCTGGCGCGCCAGTTCGGCCACGTATTCGGCGTGGACGTCGAACTCCTGGCCGCGGTGGTTGACGTGCAGCTGTTCCTTCTTCGCCTTTTCGTACTGGGCTTCGGTAATGTATTCGAGTTCGAACATGCGGCGCAGCACCACCTGCTGGCGCGAGCGCGCTTTCTTCGGATTGACGGCAGGGTTGTTGCGCGAAGGGTTTTGCGGCAGGCCTGCCAGCATCGCCGTTTCGGCGATCGACAATTCCTTCAGCGATTTGCCGAAGTAAGCCTGGGCGGCGCTGGCGAAGCCATAGGAGCGCTGGCCCAGGTAGATATTGTTCATGTACAGCTCGAGGATCTTGTCCTTGTCCAGCGCATCCTCGATGCGGTAGGCGAGCATGGCCTCGGCCAGCTTGCGGGAGATGAATTTGTCCTTGCTGAGATAGAAGTCGCGCGCCACCTGCATGGTGATCGTCGAGCCGCCCTGGCGGAAGCTGCCGCGCAGGTTGGCGCGGGCGGCGCCCAGCACGCGCTTCCAGTCAATGCCGCCGTGTTCATAGAAGCGCGAGTCTTCAATTGCCAGCACGGCCTTCTTCATCAGCTCCGGCACCTGGTCAATCGGCGTGAAGTCGCGGTGTTCCTCGCCGAATTCGCCGATCAGCACCTTGTCTGCCGTGTAGATGCGCAGCGGGATCTTGGGACGGTAATCGGTGACCGCTTCCAGCGTTGGCAGGTTGGGGCGGATCACGAAGGCGGCATAGCAGGCCAGGGCGATGCCGCCGGCCATGGCGGCGAGGCCTGCGCCGATGCTGGCGCGGATGACGTTACGGCGGTTCAGCCAGGAAGGACGATTGATCAAATCAGCTCTCTCGATTGCTAAGTCGGGGCATTATAGACTACTCGATAGTTGCTACTTCATTGCTATTTATGCCATAGTCCTAGGTGTTTTAGTCTAAAAGGATTCACGTGTTCCGTCCCTATATCCCCGACGAGGCGCGGCTGCCGGAAATGACGTTCCGCGCCTTGTTCCTCGGAACCTTGCTGGGCATGGTGTTTGGCGCTTCTTCGTTGTACCTGGTCCTCAAGGTGGGCCTGACGGTCAGCGCTTCGATTCCCGTCGCAGTCATCGCAATCACTTTCTTCGGCCTGGCCAAAAAACTGGGCGGCAAGGATGCCAGCATCCTGGAAAACAGCATCGCGCAGACCGCCGGTTCTGCCGGCGAATCGATTGCGTTCGGCCTCGGCGTGACCATGCCGGCCATCCTGATCCTGGGCTTTGAACTGGAAATCTGGCGCGTCATGCTGGTGGGCGTGCTGGGCGGCCTGCTGGGCATCCTCATGATGATTCCGATGCGCCGAACCATGATCGTGGACCAGCACCACGAGCTGAAATTCCCAGAGGGGACCGCTTGCGCCGAGGTGCTGAAGGCCGCGGCCAGCGATTCCTCGCGCCAGGCGGCCGGTGAACCGGTGCGGGGCGAGTCCGACGCGGCGCGCGATGCACGCCGCCGCGCACGGCTGATCTTCGGCGGCTTTGGCATCGGGCTGCTGTACAAGGCGCTCAACGTTTCCTTCAAAGGCTGGAAGGACACGCCGGAAGTCGTGCTGGGCGCGCCGCTGAAGGGCGGTTCGATCGGCGCCGAAGTGTCGCCGGAGCTGCTGGGCGTGGGCTACATCATCGGCCCCCGCATTGCGCTGACCATGACAGCGGGCGGCGTGCTGTCCTACCTGCTGCTGATCCCGATGATCAGGTTCTTCGGCGACCCGCTCACCACCATCCTGGCGCCGGCCACCATGCTCATTTCCGACATGGGGCCGGACGATGTGCGCGGCGCCTATATCCTGTACATCGGCGCCGGTGCTGTGGCGGCGGGCGGCCTGATCGCGCTGCTGCGTGCAATGCCGATGATCTGGCGCAGCCTGGCGGCCGGCCTGTCCGGCGTGGGCAAGGGCAGCAAAGCCGACGCTACACGCCGCACCGAGCAGGATATCCCGATGAAGTGGGTGGTGCTGGGTTGCCTGGGCCTGATCGCGGTGATCACGGCGTCCGCGCCGCTGCATATGAATTTGCTGGGCGCCTTGCTGATCCTGGTGTTCGGCTTCCTGTTCTCCACGGTTTCCTCGCGCCTGACCGGCGAGATCGGTTCTTCTTCCAACCCGACCTCCGGCATGGCGGTGGCGACGCTGCTGTTTACCTGCCTGATCTTCCTGATGGTCGGCTGGACCGGCGGCCAGTATTACGTCACGGCGCTGTCGGTGGGGGCGATCGTCTGCATCGCCTCGGCCAACGCCGGCACGGTGTCGCAAGACCTGAAGACTGGCTTCCTGGTCGGTTCCACGCCGCGCCTGCAGCAGTACGCCATGCTGGTCGGTTCGCTGGCATCGGCCCTGCTGCTCGGTCCCATCCTGCTGCAACTGAATAATTCCAGCACGGTCTATGTGCCGGCGGCCCAGGTTGCGCCGGGACTGGCGACCGATGCCTCGCGGCTCACGGCGAGCGCGCGCCTGGAGGGGCCGCAGGCGGCCGGCGACAGCACTACCTACAAGGTGTGGCAGAAGCCCGATGCGCAAGGCGGGCCGGAGGGCAAATACCTTGTCGCGCCGGACGGCAAGGCGGTCTGGTTCGTCGATCCGGGCATCAACGGCACGCACCACAAGCGCCCGGACGGCACCGAGGTGCGCAAATACGATGCGCCGAAGGCGGTGCTGGTGTCGTACATTATCAAGGGCATCCTCGACCAGCAACTGCCCTGGACGCTGGTGATGCTGGGCGTGATGATTGCGTTGGTGCTGGAGATGTCGGGCGTGCAGTCGCTGTCGTTTGCCGTGGGCGTGTACCTGCCGCTGTCGGCCACGCTGCCGATTGCGGTGGGCGGCGTGCTGCGCTGGCTGGCCGACCGCCGCAACAACAGGCTGCCGCAATATGCAGGCATGAACGAGGAAGAGCTGCAGGCGGCTGGCGACCGCAGCGAAGGCGTGCTGCTGGCCTCCGGCTACATCGCCGGCGGCGCCCTGGCCGGCATTGTGATCGCCATCACGGCAGGCGTGATGACCAATTTCGATGCCGCGGTGACCGCGTGGGCCGAAAACAGCAATCCTTTCTTCAGCGGACCGGCGGCCGATTTGCTGTCCTTGCTGCCTTATGCTGTAATCATGGCGCTGCTCCTGTGGGCGGCGCGAGAAAAATCCACACCTTAAAGGAGACTGGGCGATGAGGAAACTGGGTGCGGCGGGCCTGCTGTTGACGATGGGAGCGGCCAGCGCCGCCACGCAAACGGTCGACTGCGGCCGCCTGCTGGACGTCAAGGCCGGTGTCTGGCGCGAGAAGGTCACGGTGCATATCGAGAACGGCTCGGTGAAGGCGATCGAGCCCACCCAAGGCAAGGGCGACGTGGACCTGGGAGCCATGTCCTGCATGCCGGGCTTCATCGACATGCACGTGCACCTGACCAGCCAGACGCAGCCCCAGGTCGAAGCCTTGCGCGGCCAGATGACGCTGGACGCCATCGACCGCGCCTATGACTCGGTCGCCTTTGCCGAACGCACGTTGAAAGCCGGCTTCACCACGGTACGCGACCTTGGCGCCAACGAGGGCCTGAACATTGCGATGAAGCGCGCCATCAATACCGGCGCCATCGTCGGCCCGCGCATGTTCACAGCCGGCAAAGCCATCGCCACCACCGGCGGCCACGCCGACCCAAGCAACGGCCAGTCGCGCGAATTGCGCCACCTGCATGGCACGCCGGGACCGGACGAAGGCGTGATCAACAGTCCCGATGAAGCGCGCCAGGCGGTGCGCGCTCGCTACCAGGAAGGTGCGGACGTTATCAAGATCACCGCCACCGGCGGTGTCCTCAGCCAGGCCAGCAGCGGCATGAACTCGCAGTTTGACGACTCTGAACTGAAAGCGCTGATCGCTGCCGCCAGGGATTACGGCTTCAAGGTCGCCGCGCATGCCCACGGTGCGGATGGCATGAAGCGCGCACTGAGGGCGGGCGTGGACTCGATCGAGCACGGCACTTTCATGGACGACGAAGCGATTGCCCTGTTCAAGAAGACCGGTGGCTGGTATGTGCCGACCATCAGCGCCGGCCGCTATGTGGCGGACAAGGCGAAGGAGCCGAACTACTATTCGCCGCTGGTACGCCCCAAGGCTGCAGCCATCGGGCCGCAGATCCAGGGTACTTTTACCCGGGCCTACAAGGCTGGCGTGAAGATCGCCTTCGGCACCGACGCTGGCGTGTTCCCGCACGGCGAGAACGCAAAGGAATTCGCCTACATGGTGGAGGCGGGCATGCCGGCGCTGGAAGCAATCCGTTCGGCCACGCTCGGCGCCGCCTCGCTGCTGGGCCAGTCCAGCCGCCTGGGGGCGCTGGAGCCGGGTTTCGCGGCCGATATCGTGGCGGTGGCCGGCGATCCATTGAAGGACATCACCCTGCTGCAGAAGGTAGGATTCGTGATGAAGGAAGGCGTTGTTTATAAACTGTAATCGGGGAGCGCATGGCGGACGTAGATTGCGATGTACTGGTAGTTGGCGGCGGGATCAATGGGGCGGGCATCGCCCGCGACGCGGCGGGCCGCGGCCTGTGCGTCGTCCTGTGCGAGAAGGACGACCTGGCGTCGCATACCTCGTCTGCCTCCACCAAGCTGATTCACGGTGGCCTGCGCTACCTTGAGTACTATGAATTCCGGCTGGTGCGCAAGGCGCTGGCCGAACGCGAAGTGCTGTTGCGCAGCGCGCCGCACATCATGTGGCCCATGCGTTTTGTGATGCCGCACGACGCCGGGCAGCGTCCCGCGCTGCTGATCCGTGCCGGACTTTTCCTCTACGATATGCTGGCCAAGCGCGAGCTGCTGCCCGGCTCGCGCGGCATCAACCTGCGTTGCCATCCTGCGGGGCGGCCGCTGAAGGAAACCTACACTGCCGGCTTCGAATACTCCGACGGCTGGGTGGACGATGCCCGGCTGGTCGTCCTGAATGCCGTTGATGCCTGTGCCAAAGGCGCATGCATCCTGACCCGCACCAGTTGCATCGGCGTCGAGCGTCATGCCGATCACTGGGTGGCGACGCTGCGCAAGGCCGACGGCACTGAAAAGCGGATTACCACCCGTGCCGTGGTCAATGCGGCCGGACCCTGGGCGCAGTCCTTCATCCAGTCGGCAGGCGGCAAGCAGCAGTCGCGCCATTTGCGCCTGGTCAAAGGCAGCCATATCGTGGTGCGCCGCATCTTCGAGCATGACCAGGCGTATATCTTCCAGAACAAGGATGGGCGCATTGTGTTTGCCATCCCGTATGAACGCGATTTCACGCTGATCGGCACCACCGACCTTGAATACAAGGGCGACCCGCAGCGCGTGGCGATCGACGAAAGCGAGATCCGCTACTTGTGCGAACTGGCCAGCGGCTACTTCCGCGAGCCGGTGCGCCCGGCCGACGTGGTGTGGACCTACGCCGGCGTGCGCCCATTGCTGGAAGATGCCGCAGCCGACGCCAAGGCCGTGACGCGCGACTATTTCCTGGAGCTGGACAAGGAAGGCGCGCCGCTGCTGAACATCTTCGGCGGCAAGATCACGACGTTCCGCAAGCTGGCCGAGGATGCGGTGGACATCCTTTGCAAGACGCTTGGCCGGCCGGAAAAAGGCTGGACCGAAAGGGCCTGCTTGCCAGGCGGCGACCTGTTTGGCGCCATGCCTCAGAATCGTTCAGTGCAAGAGTTTTGCGCCTGGGCCGCCGCCGTGCAGGTGAAGTACGACTGGCTGCCGCAGGAGCTGGTGAAGCGCTATGTGCGCGCATATGGCACACGGGTGCACACCCTGCTCGAAAGCTGTGCATCGCTGGCGGACATGGGGGAGGAAATCCTGCCCGGCGTGTACGCGGCGGAAGTGAACTACCTGCGCCGCAAGGAATGGGCAGTGACGGCTGCCGACATCCTGTGGCGCCGTTCCAAGCTCGGCCTGCATTTGCCGGCAGGAGCCGAAGCCCGGCTCGACGCCTGGCTAGCAGCGAACTGAAACAAAAAAAGGCAGCCGAAGCTGCCTTTTTTGTTGCCTGATAAATGGGGTGCGTCCCCATTTATTTATTTGACGCCGTGCATCAGTTTCTGGATGACCGGGGCGAGGACGAACAGCAGCACGCCGCCGCCGATCAGGATCCAGAAGCCCTGGGTGTAGCCGGTCAGCGCCGATTCCACGGTCATGCCATGTTCGCCGGACATCATCGATGCGACGATGCCGGACAGGTTGTTGCCGATGCCGGTGGACAGGAACCAGCCGCCCATGCCCATGCCGACCAGGCGGGTCGGAGCCAGCTTGGTCACCATCGACAGGCCGATCGGGGACAGGCACAGTTCACCGATGGACTGGATCACGTAGACCATGAACAGGGTCCAGAACGGAATCATCCTCTTGTCGTCGACCAGGTGGGTCAGGGCGTACATCAGCAGGCCGAACGCCAGGCCGTTACCGATGATACCGAGGGCGAACTTGCGCGGGATCGATGGGTTCTTGCCGCGTTTGCCCATCCAGACCCATACCGCTGCCACGACTGGCGCGAAGAAGATGATGGCGAGCGAGTTCACGGACTGGAACCAGGCGGTCGGGAAGATCATGAAGCCCAGGTCGCGGTTCACGATCTCGTCAGCCAGGAAGGTGAACGACGAACCTGCCTGTTCGAAGAAGCACCAGAACATGATGTTGAAGGCGAAGATCACCATCATGGCGATGGTCTTGTCGCGGGACACGGGACCGTTGCGCACACCTTCCACGATCAGCATCACAACCAGGATCAGGAACAGCACGGTCAGCACGCCCTGCAGTTTTTCCGCGCCCAGCGCCAGCAGGGAGTACACGACAGGAATCATGGCCAGTGCGCCCAGCGCCACGTAGGCGATGCGCATCGGACTCTTGGCTTCCGGTGCCGGTTCGCCAATGCCCTTCAGGCCGCGGCGGCCCAGGTAGAACCAGAACAGCGAAATGATCATGCCGACGCCGGCGGAAATGAACACGATCTTGTAGGCCGGCGTATTGCCGGTGTTGAAGACCTTCTGCGCCAGAAGCTGGGTAACGATCGGGGCCAGGAAGCCGCCGACGTTGATGCCCATGTAGAAGATGGTGAAGCCGGAATCGCGGCGGGTATCGCCCAGCGAATACAGCTTGCCGACCATGGTCGAGATATTCGGCTTGAACATGCCGTTACCGACGATGATCGTCGCCAGGCCGAACTTGAAGATCGTCGGATCGGGAATCGCAATCATGAACAGGCCAGCTGCCATGAAGCTGGCGCCGACCAGGATAGAACGCTGGTAACCAAGTATGCGGTCGGCAACGTAGCCGCCGAACAGCGCACCGGCATACACCAGCGCCAGGTAGGAACCGTAAGTCAGGTTGGCTGCTGCCTGGCCCGACTTGTCGCCATGGTAGAACTCGGAAACGACGTACAGTACCAGCGCCCAGCGAATCCCGTAAAACGCAAAGCGTTCCCAAAATTCGGACATGAACAGCATCCAGAGCGGAGCAGGGTGACCCATGATCTGCCTGAATTCAGGGATCTTAGCCTCAGTGGTTTGCGTGATAGGACCGCTCATGCGGTTTCTCCTGGTCGAAAAAAAGCCGAATTGTAATCCACCCCGCACGGTTAAGGGCAAATTCGCGTGCTGCAAAGCAGCATTGTGGTATGTTTGCCAAGCTTACGTCTGTGAATCGGCATACCAAGAGCGTATATTGAAGGTGCGGCGCCCCAAAAGTTAAATAAAAGGATTTACGTATCATGGACAGCAACGTTGTCGATACTCTCATTGCTCCGGAGGGCAGGCTGGAAGTCCTGTCCAAGGCGGAGGTGGTCCAATTGCTCGACTCGGGCAAAGGCGGCCTCTATAACATCTTTCGCAACTGCGCCCTGGCGGTGCTGAATTGCGGCAGCACGATCGACGATGGAAAGGAATTGCTGGATCGCTTCAAGTCGTTTGACATCAACATCCTGCAGCGCGAGCGCGGCATCAAGCTGGAAATCAAGGGCGCCCCGGCGATCGCCTTCGTCGACGGCAAGATGATCAAGGGCATCCACGAGCACCTGTTTGCGGTGCTGCGCGATATCGTCTTTGTCAGCAACGAAGTCACGGGCAATCCGAAGTTCGACCTGGCCCGCAGCGAGGGCATCACCGATGCGGTGTTCCATATCCTGCGCAATGCCAATGTGCTGAAGCCGCAGCTTAACCCGAACCTGGTGGTGTGCTGGGGCGGGCACTCGATCAATCGCGCGGAATATAACTATTCGAAGGAAGTGGGCTACCAGCTTGGCTTGCGGGGGCTGGATATCTGTACCGGTTGCGGGCCGGGGGCGATGAAGGGGCCGATGAAGGGGGCCACCATTGGCCATGCCAAGCAGCGCTTTACCGGCGGGCATTACCTGGGCATTACGGAGCCGGGCATCATCGCGGCGGAATCGCCAAACCCGATCGTGAACGACCTGGTGATCATGCCCGATATCGAAAAGCGCCTGGAGGCTTTCGTGCGTGTCGGCCACGGCATTTGCGTGTTCCCCGGCGGCGCGGGCACGGCGGAGGAAATCCTGTATATCCTCGGCATCCTGCTGCATCCGGACAATGCGGAAATCCCGTTCCCGCTGATCTTCACCGGGCCGGAAACTGCGCGCGAGTACTTTGTGCAGATCAATGAGTTCATCGGCCTGACCCTCGGCGCCGAGGCGCAAAAGCGCTACAAGATCATCGTCGATGACCCGGAGCTGGTGGCGCAGGAGATGCAGGAAGGGATGAAGCAGGTGCGCGAATTCCGCAAGTCGCGTTCGGACGCCTATTACTTCAACTGGGCGCTGAAGATCGACGACGAGTTCCAGCGCCCGTTTGCGCCGACGCACGAAAACATGCGCAACCTGAGCTTGCACAAGAACCAGCCGGTGCATGTGCTGGCGGCGAACTTGCGCCGGGCTTTCTCCGGCGTGGTGGCGGGCAATGTGAAGGAAGAGGGCATCCGCACCATCGAAAAGTATGGCCACTTCGAGATCCACGGCGACAAGGAAATCATGGGGCCGATGGATGCGCTGCTGGCATCGTTCGTGGCGCAGAGCCGGATGAAGCTGGCGGGCAAGGCGTACACGCCTTGCTACCGGGTGATCCAGTAAAACAGCTGAGCCCGTGTCACACCCTGGGGTCTGACCCCAAGGTGTGACACGGGCTCGTGCGTATGGCTGGTTTTAGTCTTCTTTACGCAGGTGCGGGAACAGCAGCACGTCGCGGATGTTCGGCGAGTCGGTCAGCAACATCATCAGGCGGTCGATGCCGATGCCGCAGCCGCCGGCTGGCGGCATGCCGTATTCCAGCGCGCGGATGAAGTCGGCGTCGTAGTACATCGCTTCGTCGTCGCCGGCTTCCTTGGCCTTCATCTGGGCCAGGAAACGTGCCGACTGGTCTTCGGCGTCGTTCAACTCGGAGAAGCCGTTGGCGATTTCGCGGCCCACCATGAACAGTTCGAAGCGCTCGGTGATGCCTTCGCGGGTGTCGGAAGCGCGGGCCAGCGGCGACACTTCAATCGGGTAGTCGATGATGAAGGTCGGTTCCCACAGCTGCGCTTCGGCGGTTTCCTCAAACAGCGCCAGTTGCAGCGCGCCGAGGCCGGCGGTGGCGAATGGCTTCACGCCGAATTTCAGCAGTTCGGCCTTCAGGAAGGCGACGTCGTTCAGTTGCGCTTCGGTGTAGCCCGGAGCGTACTTGTTGATGGCGCCGCAGATGGTCAGGCGCTGGAACGGCTTGGACAGGTCCAGTTCGCGGCCGCCGTAGGTCAGCACGGCGGTGCCCTTGGCGTCGATCGCCGCCTGGCGGATCACCTTCTCGGTGAAGTCCATGATCCATTCGTAGTCGGTGTAGGCCGCGTAGAACTCCATCATGGTGAATTCAGGGTTGTGACGGACCGACACGCCTTCGTTGCGGAAGTTGCGGTTGATCTCGAACACCCGGTCGAAGCCGCCCACCACCAGGCGCTTCAGGTACAGTTCGGGAGCGATACGCATGAACATCTGCATGTCCAGCGCGTTATGGTGGGTAATGAATGGCTTGGCCGATGCGCCGCCCGGGATCGGGTGCAGCATCGGGGTTTCGACTTCCATGAATTCGTTCGCTTCCATGAAGCGGCGGATCGAGGAAATCGCAGCGGTGCGCGCCTTGAAGGTGCGGCGGGTTTCTTCGCTGGTGATCAGGTCGACATAGCGCTGGCGGTATTTGGTTTCCTGGTCGGCCAGGCCGTGGAATTTGTCCGGTAGCGGGCGCAGGGCCTTGGTGATCAGCTTGATCTCGCTGACTTTCACGGTCAGTTCATCGGTCTTGGTCTTGAACAGGGTGCCGGTCACGCCCAGGATGTCGCCCAGGTCCCAGCCGCGGAAGGCTTCCATTGCCTCTTCGCCGGTGGTGTCCACGGTGACGTAGATCTGGATGCGGCCGTCGGCTTTCTGGCCGGAGGCGTCCTGCAGGGTTGCGAATGCGGCTTTCTTGCCGGCTTCGCGGCGCAGCATCATGCGGCCGGCGATGACGACGGGAACCGGCTCGGCTTCCAGCTCTTCACGGGTCTTCTCGCCGTACTGCACGTGCAGGTCGGCAGCTTTGTGCTGAGGTCGGAAATCGTTAGGGAAGGCGACGCTCTGTTTCTCGCGGATGGCGGCCAGCTTGGCGCGGCGCTCGGCGATGATCTTGTTGTCGTCCTGGCCTGGTGCCTGGTCTTGCACTTGGTTTTCCGTAGTCATGTTTTTGGTGGTGGTCAGTTTATTGATATCGATTTCGCTGAAGTCGCGTGCAATGCAGATCACATTGTCGAACGCCTTAAACGCTTCAGCAGGCAAAGTGGTTGTCAGGACGACGCAGCGCATGCCGGCTCGGCGCGCTGCTTCCACGCCCAAAGGCGCGTCCTCGAACACGATGCAGTGCGCCGGATCGGCGCCGCAGCGTTCGGCCGCCAGCAGGAACACGTCGGGTTCCGGCTTGCCGCGTTTGACGTCGGCGGCGCCGACGACGGTGTCGAACTGCGGGCGCACACCCAGGCCGTCCAGCGTGAAGTCCACGTTGCAGGGCGGGGCGGCGGTGCCGACCGCCAGGCGGATGCCGGCGGCTCGCGCTTCGTTCACCAGGGTGACGAAGCCTTTGACCGCACGCAGGTGCGGCCCGTAGATTTCGCGGTACAGCACTTCCTTCTCGTCGATCAGCGCGGTCACGTCGTCGTGCGCCAGGTCCTCGCCGAGGTATTGGCGCATGATTTCGTGGCCGGTGCGGCCGGCGGTGGCGGCAAAGAATGCCGCTTCGTCGACAGCATGGCCGCGGCGGCTGAAGAATTCCAGCCACGAGCGGGTGTGGAAACCCATGTTGTCGACGATGGTGCCGTCCATGTCGAAGATGAAGGCGCGCTGCTGCGTCATTGCTTAGATGCCTTGCTTCAGGGACGCGGAGATGAAGTCGTCCAGGTCACCGTCCAGCACGCCCTTGGTATTACCGGTCTCGAAGTTGGTGCGCAGGTCCTTGATGCGGGACTGGTCCAGCACGTAGGAGCGGATCTGGTGGCCCCAGCCGACGTCGGTCTTGGAGTCTTCCAGCGACTGCTGTTCGCTCATGCGCTTGCGCAGTTCCAGTTCGTACAGCTTGGCCTTCAGCATGTCCATCGCTTCGGCCTTGTTGCGGTGCTGTGAGCGGTCGTTCTGGCACTGCACGACGATGCCGGACGGGCCGTGCGTGATACGCACCGCGGAGTCGGTCTTGTTAATGTGCTGGCCGCCGGCGCCGGATGCGCGGTAGGTGTCGATGCGCAGGTCGGCCGGGTTGATCTCGATCTCGATCGAGTCATCCACTTCCGGATAGACGAACAGCGACACGAAGGAGGTGTGGCGGCCGCCGGAGGAGTCGAACGGCGACTTGCGCACCAGGCGGTGCACGCCGGTCTCGGTGCGCAGGTGGCCATAGGCGTATTCGCCGTCCACTTTCAGGGTGGCGGTCTTGATGCCGGCAACCTCGCCCTCGGACTCTTCCATCACTTCGACCTTGAAGCCCTTGCGTTCGCAATAGCGCAGGTACTGGCGCAGCAGCATGGAGGCCCAGTCCTGGGCTTCGGTACCGCCGGCGCCAGCCTGGATGTCGATGAAGCAGTTGTTCGGATCCATCGGATTGCTGAACATCCGGCGGAATTCCATCTGTTCGATGGTCTTCTGGATTTCTGCGGTATCCGCAATCACGGCTTCGAGCGTATCGTCGTCGCCTTCTTCCTTGCCCATCGCGAACAGTTCGTTCATGTCGCGCAGGTCGCTTTCTGCCTTTTGCAAGGTCAGGACCACGCCTTCGAGGGCTTTCTTCTCGCGGCCCATATCCTGGGCTTTTTTCGGGTCATTCCAAACGGCCGGATCTTCCAGTTCGGCGTTCAGTTGTTCCAGTTTCTCCGACTTCTTATCGAAGTCAAAGATACCTCCGAAGTTCGGCTTCGCGGGTGGTCAGGTCCGCGAGCAGGTTGGCGAGGGAATTGATGCGTTCAGCTTCCATGGTTTTTCAGGTCTGATAGTTGTTAAATCGAACCTGAAATTATACCTCAGAGGCTGGCGCATCGGGCAGCTCACACAAGCAGGCTGAATTCGGCGCGGTAGAGGGCGCCCCGGCCGCTCGCCGGGCCGCGGCCCGCCGGTTCCATGAAGATGGACAGGCGTCCGGAAAGTGGGTTGTCGATTTCATAAATCCCGGCGTCCAGGCCGGGCGCGCCGCTGAAGAGCAGGGTGAACTGCTCCTGGTGGGGCGCTTCCTTGCCCGGGCGCACGGCGTGCAGGTCGAGCGAAGTGCCGCGCATGCCCTGGTAGGCGATGAATTGCTGGCCAACCAGGTCGCGGAAGCCGGCCATGCGCAGGGTGGACGGCGTAGGCGGCAGGGCGGCCAGCGATGCGGCGCGGGCGACGGCCGGGGCGCCGACCAGGCTTCCGGCGGCGAGGATGAAGTTGCGACGTTCCATGACTTATTCCTTTAACAAGATAGGTTGCCATTCCATGGACAGGTGCATGCCCTCGGTCGCGCCAGGCTGGAATCCGAGCCGGCGGTACAGATCGCCCGCTGGATTGCCGTGCAATACATGCAAGCGCAAGGGCAGCCCTGATTGCTGGCTCTCGTCCTGCAGCCGGGCCAGCAGGCGGCTGCCGATGCCCTGGCCGCGGCAGGAGGGACTCAGGCTGATGTCGACCAGGCGGATCTCGTCCCGGCTGCGCGCCACGTACAGGCGGCCGGCCGCAGCGCCGTCGGCCAGCACGATGTTTTCTTCCAGGCCGGGGAAGCGGCGGCGGTAGTCGGTCACCTGGGCTTCGTCTTGCATGCAAACCAGCATGGCCCTGACATTCGGGTCGAGGATGGCAAGGTCCTCGCGTGTGCTTTCCACCAGCGCCAGCAGGAAGGGCTGGTCACCGGCTTCAACGGGCCGCAAAGTGAGCTGGCTGTGCATGTTCAATCAGCTGCGTGGCGGGTAAATGCCGGTGAGGGCAATGATGAAGTTAACCACCAGGTAAGGCTGCAAATTGTTGTGGGGGCTGCTGCCGCCGGCAACGCCGAGAGGTCCTTCCGGCGATGGCGCCACGGCGGCGGCATCGTGGTAAGGGGCGCTGACCGTGATCGGCTTGGCAAGCAGGGCGTTTGCCGGCGATTGCACCGTGGCGCTCGTGTTGGAGGCTGACATGCCGTGGCTGTGTGACGGCATCTGAAGCGCGGTCAGTGCAGTGCTTGCCTCGCCGCCTTGTTCACCCAGGCCGCGCGGGCTCAGGCCAGGACCGGCCCCAGCGTGCATCGGGATGCGCTGGCGCAGGTCCGGGAGCGCGAAGTTGGTCTTGCCATTGCCGCCGTAAGTGGTGCCGAGAATGGAAAACAGTGCCGTGTTCTGCGCAATGGGAAGAAGCTGGCCATTGCACATTGCCCAGCCCACGGGTGCGAAATTCCCGCTGAACATGCGGACTTCGCCGATATATCGCTCTGCCATGCTGGACTCCTCGACTAGCTCTGCGAAGGGAAGATGCCTTCAATGGCGATGATGAAGCTGAGCGCCAGGAAGGGAGCCATATTGTTATGGGGCTGGTTGCCGCCGGCCGGCTGGATCGCCTGGGGCGACATGGGCACCATGCTGGAGCCGGCCGGCGCGTAAAACTTGGGCTTGGCCGGCGCGGCCGGAACATAGGTTGTTGGCCCGGTCAGGTTGATGCCGGTCCCGGTGGCGGGCGGCACGGCGGTGCTGGCGCTGGCGCTATGGTTGTGCGATGGGAGCTGGTTGCTGGTCAGGGTCACTGTCTCGACGCCCGCCTGCTGGCCCATGACATAGGTGTTGGCGGTTCCCGGTTGCGTGCCCTGGTGCAGCGGCACGCGGCCGCGCAGGTCCGGCAGCGCAAAGGTGGTTTGACCGTTACCGCCGTAGGTGGTGCCGATCAGGGCAAACAGGGCTGTGTTCTGTGCGATCGACAGCAGGCTGCCGTCGCAAAAAGCCCAGCCAAGGGGCGGGAAGTTACCCGCGAACAGGCGAATCTCGCCGATGAAGTTGTCCATGTGCCGGCTCCGGTCTGGTTCAGCTCTGCGACGGGAAAATACCCTGCAGCGCGATGATGAAGTTGACGGTCAGGTAGGGCTGCATGTTGTCGTGCGGCTGGCCGGCGCCGGCATTGCCCACCGTGGCGGGTGCCAGCGTTGCGGTGCCGTCCTGCGGCGCGTAGTAGTTGAGCGCCCCGGCTTCGACGTTGCCGAGCACGCGCCCGGAGAGATCGGCCTGGTGGCTGACGGCTGTGGAAATGCCCAGGGCGTGGGTATGCGCCGGCATTTCACTGGCGATCAGGGTGTGGCTGGCTTCGCCTCCCTGCTGGCCCAGGTTGAAGCTGGCGTGCACGTGGGCCGGAACCCGGCCGCGCAGGTCGGGCAGGGCGAATGTGGTCTGCCCGTTGCCGCCGTAAGTGGTGCCGAGTATGGAGAACAGGGCCTGGTTCTGGTTGATCGGGAGGATCTGGCCATTGCACAGGGCCCAGCCCTTGGGCGCAAAGCTAAATCCCGTCATCCTGATTTCTGCGAGATACGGTTCAGACATGCAGCCTCCTTGCAGGTGCAGACGCCCCGGCCGGGGCGTTGCGGCCGATTCAGTGGATGGAAGGGGTCAGGAGCGGATGGCGCGCCGGCGGCTCAAGCGCATGGCCATCAGGCCGCCCGCCAGCAAGGCCAAGGTGGCGGGTTCGGGTACGCCAGGGCCGCCCGGATCATTGGGGCCGCGCAGGAACTCAAGGCTGATGTTGTCGAGCTGGTTCCAGAAGATCGGGTCGTTGTTGAAGTTGCCGAACTCGAGGATCGTTCTGTTGCTGAGCGCAGTGACGATCAGGGTGTGGGTGCCCCAATCGCCGGTAATATCCGATTCATTGAAGACGGTGGTTGCGCCGAATTTGACCTGGGCCTGGTTATCGGGCGGGAATTGCGGATCTGCAGTCCAGCGCTGCAAGTCGAACTTCAACTGGTAGGTAGCGCCCGCGATCGTGGCGATGGTTTGCTGCAGGAAGCCAAGCTCGGTGGTGTTGAAGTCGCCGAACACGCGGTTGCTGGCGTTTGACAGCGGCGAACCTGTGGGATCGGTGCCGAAGGCCTGGCCGCCGCCGCCGGGGCTGACCAGCGTCCACATGCTGTAGTCGAGGTTTTCGAAATCACCGTTCGTGACCAGGTTGGGGCCAGCTTGCGCAAGTGATGCAGTCAGGAGCAGGATGGCGGTCAGTGCGGCACGGATTTTCATGGCTTGTTCCTTTTGGCGGATGGCTGAAGGTTGAGGTGGATCATACGACTGCGTATTGACAATCGAACATTTATTTGCATCAACGTGGCGCTTTTGCAAAGATTCCATATAATTTTGCAAGCCAGTTTGCGGCGCCCCAGAGTGCAATCTGCAATTCTTTAGATTGCAAGGGCTATAACAATGCCGCGTGGCAAATATTCATCAGTAAATTTCAGACTAAAAGACAGTTAATGCGCATCCTATTCCTCGCGCCCGCAGCCGTCCTGCTCGCGGGCTGCAGCAGCATTCCAGCGATACCGCCGCAAGGCTCGCAAGCCGCTTTCGTGATTCTCGAGACGACGGACTTGCACGCCAACGTGCGCGGTTACGACTACTACAAGCTGGCGCCCGACGCCTCGCTGGGGCTGGAGCGCACGGCGACCCTGATCCGCCAGGCGCGCAAGGAATTCCCGAATACACTGCTGCTCGATAATGGCGACACCATCCAGGGCACGGCGCTGGGCGACTACCAGGCATTGGTGGCGCCGGTCGGATGCGGCCAGCCGCTGGCCATCTACAAGGCCATGAATGCGCTGGGCTTTGAAGGCGGCTCGGTTGGCAACCACGAATTCAACTGGGGCCTGGATTACCTGGGGCAGGTCACAGCCAGCCGCTTCGGCGCGGAAGGCGCTTCGGTGCGCGCCCAGCCTTGCGCGGGCCCGGCATTTCCGGTGGTGCTGGCCAATGTGGTCGACGCCCGCACCGGCGTTCCGTTATTCGAGCCGTACCGGATCTTCGACAAGCGCGTGTCCGCTACCGGGCCGGATGGCAAGTCGCTTGCCACCACGGTCAAGGTTGGCATCATCGGCTTTACGACGCCGGCGATCATGGGTTGGGACAGGCGCTGGCTGGAAGGCCGCGTGCGCACGGAAGGGTGGCGCGAGACGGCGCAACGCTACATTCCCGAGATGCGCGCCAAAGGGGCAGAGGTGGTCGTAGCGATCTCGCATGCGGGGCTGGATGGTGCTGCCTACGTGCCGTCAATGGAAAACGGCAGCCTGTACCTGGCGCAGGTGCCGGCCATTGACGCGCTGCTGCTGGGGCATTCGCATGACGTGTTCCCTAACGCGGCGAGCAAGACCGCCGCCTTCAACCTGCCGGATGTCGATAAAGTGCAGGGGCGGGTGCATGGCGTGCCGACAGTGATGCCAGGCCTGTGGGGCAAGCATCTTGGCGTGATCCAGCTCGCGCTGCGCCATGACGGCAAGCGCTGGGTGTCCGACGCCGGTGCGGCGAAAGTCGAAACCCGCAGCATCCAGCGTCCCGACCGCAGCTTCGTCGAACCGGACCCGGAAATCGCCGCGCTGGTGAAAGCCGAACATGAGGCGACCATCGCCTACGTCAAAACGCCGATTGGCGATACGGACTTCCGCATGTCCGCTTACTTTGCCGATGTCGGCGACGTATCGGCGATCCAGGTAGTGAACCAGGCGCAGGCCGATTATGTGCGCCGCCATATCCAGGCCAGCATGCCCCAATATGCCCGGTTGCCGGTGCTGTCGATGTCAGCGCCGTTCAAGACTGGCGCGGCTGGCGTGGCCGATTACACCGACGTGGCGCCGGGCAAGCTGGCCCTGAACAACGCGGCAGACCTTTACCTGTACCCGAACGACCTGCACGCCGTGAAGGTCGACGGCGCGACGCTGAAGGCCTGGCTGGAGAAGGCCGCCGGCCGCTTCAACACCATCGATCCAACCCGCAGCGAGCCGCAGGAGCTGGTGAACACCGGCTTCGCGGGTTTCAATTTCGATATGCTGACGGACCCTGATGTGCACTACCAGATCGACGTGACGCAAGCTCCCGGCCAGCGCATCAAAGGCCTGACATGGCGCGGCCAGCCGGTGCGGGCAGACCAGGAATTCATCGTCGCAACCAATAACTTCCGGGCCAGCGGTGGCGGCGGTTTCCCGGGACTGGATGGTAGCAAGACCATTTTTGCGTCACCGGACAACAACCGTGCGGTACTGATCGACTACATCAAGTCGGTACAGCACTTGACCCGCCGGGCCAATGGCTCGGCGCGCAGTTGGCGCTTTGCGCCGGTAAAGACGAGTGGGCCGGTAGTATTTCATGCGGCGCCAGGCAAGCTGGCGCTGGCACGCGAGGCCGGGCTGGCCGGCGTATCGCTGCTGAAGGAAGAGGATGGAGGCGGTAAAGGTTACGCGCTGTATGCGATCGATCTCAATGCGGCTTCCGCTTCTCCTGCTGGACGAGAATAAACGGGCTGACGACGCTGGCCCACAGGTTGGCGTCGCTCGCGATCCATTCCTGGCACTGCTGGTCGGAGACCTTGGCGACCTGGCCGGCCTCCATCCAGGCTGAAATGCTGGCCTTGTCGTCGTGGGCGATGCGCACGGCGACGTCCACCAGGTCCAGTTCATCGGCCACCCACACCACATTGCCCTGGGCGAAGTGCTTCAGCAGTTCGCTCCACGGGATGCGTGCGGTTTCGCGGTTGACTTTGGCGCGGAGTTCCGCGTCTTTTTCTGGTTTCAGCTGCATTTTCAACTCTTAAATCGTGGGAATCTGCTCGACGATGGCCGTCGGCGAACCCCGCCATGTTAACCGATACGCCGGGCCTTTGCGAACATTGCCCACCAGCGCTGGGCGGAAGCACGCCAGGTTGGTCCCGCCAGCGCGGCGCACGCTTGGATAGATGATGCCGGTGGAGCCTTCGGCCAGCAGGCTGCGCGCCAGCCGTTGCGAGGCGACGTAGCTGTCCGGGTCCAGACAAGCGGCATATTCGGGCTGGCCGCAGATGTCGTGGAACTGGGCGCTGAAGTCCGAGAGCAGGGCCTGATAGCTGACGCTGTCGTCGAAACGGTCGATTTCGGCGTATTCCACGGTCTTGTGGAAGATCACTTCCGCCAGCGCCGTTTCGTGCTCGAAGGCGCAATACCAGGCGCCGCGCTGCCCGTCGTTGAAGCGGCTGCCTTGCGGACGGGCGTAGGTAAAGGCCGCATTGATGCTGCGGTAATTGGGGACGTAATAAACCAGTTCTTCGATACCGATACCGATAGCGCCGCCGTGTTCGGCGCGCAGGCGGGCATTGGTGGCGTTATCCAGTTCAAACAGCTGGTGCAGCTCGGCGTCGTTATCGGCGAGGGCGGCCAGCACGGAATCTTCTTTATAGACGAAGCGCGACGGAATCAAGCGCACGGTGTCGAATTGGCGCAGCAGGCGAAATGGCGGCAATTACAGGCCTCCGCGACGAGCGTCGAGCAACTGGCGCACGGTTTGCATGGCGAGCAGGCCGCCGGCTTCCATGTAATCGAGCGGGGTTCGGCCGCCGAAAATGCTGTTGCGGTTGGCAAGGCTGACCCACTCGTCAGCCAGCTTGTCGCCGTAAATGATGTGCAGCGACTTGTAGATGCCAAGCAGGTAGGAAATACGGGTAATGCGGTCGACTTCAAGCACGCGGTCGGGGTGCTTTTTCCACTCATAGAAGGCGCTGCTGGACAGGCCGCCCAGCAATTCGCGGGCGTCGTCGTCGCGTAACTTCCAGGCGGCGACCAGTTTGAAAAAGCCCTTGAGGGCGGCGTGCGACAGGCGTTCACGTTCTTCTTTGCGACTCAGGTCGACTGGTTGAGGAATCGTGTATTCGCTGTCGGGGTAGGCAAATGCGGGATTCATATGTCCTCCGTTTATGGATTATTTATACTCCATTTCCGTATTTGTTTCAAGTTGAATGTGTTTGTGCAGTGTCAAAACGCGGTTTGCTGCCCGCTGCCAATATTGCATTAAATCATCGAACAAGGGCGCGCGATGGAGAAAATGCTTGCTGCGCTGGAGGGCCAACTGCGACGATTCGCGACGAATGCCGGCAGCATGGCTGAGCGGCATCCCGGCTTGGCGGAGCAGCTTGGCTTCCGCGATTGGCCGCAGGACGCCCATGTCGACCGGTTGGTGCAGGGCGTTGCCACCCTCCACGCGCGGACGGCACTGGCCTTGCAGAGGGCGCGTTGCCAGCAGGATGAGCATTTGCTGGGTTTGCATTTCCCGGGGCAGTTGCAACCGTTCCCGGCGTGCTGGATTGGCTTGTCGCCTGCTGCAGGGCCGGCCGCAGCAATCGTCTCCGCCAGTTACCACCACGGCCCGCAGGCCTCGGTCGAATTGGTGCTTGATCTCGGCAAGGCCATTCGCCCGGGCGGCCCTGCCAACGCCCTGGACATCTTCATTGACGGTGACGCCGCTTTCAGTGCGGCCTTGCGCAGTGTCTTGCTTGGCGAGACAGGCTCGGCGCCTGCCCTTCGCGGGAATGATGCCGGCGAGTGGCTGCCGATTGCTCGCTGGCCATTCGAGCCATCAGGCCTTGATCCTGTGGAAGCGCTGCTCCACCGTGCGCCTGGCGCGCATGCCGGGCTGGCGCTGCTGCGCGAGTACTTCACTTTTCCCGCGCGCTTCAATATCCTGCGCCTTGACCTGTCGCCCTTTGCAGGCGCCAGGAGCGCGAAACTGAGGCTGCCGGCGCCCCCGGCGCGCCTCCTGCAGGCACTGCAAGCGGGCCACCTGCGCGCCGGCTGGACGGCGCGCGCCTGTCTGCAGCGTGTCGCCGCTTCGCCCATCCGCATCGATGGGCGCCGAACCGAATACCTGCTGTCGGTCCCGCCCGAACTGGAGATCTTCAGCATTGACCGGGTCCATGTCGGCGGTGCGGAGGACGTGGGATGGAGCGTGCGCAATGTCGACGATGCACCGGCAGGCCATGAATGGCGCATCGCCTTCCACGGCGCGTACGCCTGGCCGGCCGGCACAGTCGCATCGGTCGACGTGACCTGCTGCGAGCGGGACAAAGTGCTGGCACGGCCGGCTCGAGGTCCCGGCTGCCGCTGGCAGCTCAACGCCTTGCTGGCGCTGGACCGCCTGCCGCTTGATGCCGATGCCTTGCGCGAACTGATGGCCAGCCAGGCAATCGATCATTCCCCGGCGAGCCGCGCAATCATCAGCGCAGTGAGAGGGCTGGAGTTGCGGCCCGCGCTGTTGTGCCCCGGCCGCGCCTCGCCGCTTGCTGGCACTGAAATCCGATTGCAAGTCGAGGAAGGGGCATTCGCAGGCTGCGGCATGCTGCTGTTCGCGCAAGTCATGGACCGCTTCTTTGGCGAGTGCGCGCACATGAACACATTTAGCCGGCTGGTCCTGGTGTCGGCCGCCACCGGAGAGGAGCTGATGCGATGCAAAGCGAGGAACGCCGGCAAGCTGATGGAATGATCGCGGCCGATGCAACCGGATATGCCATCTTCCAGCTGGCAGGAATGCTTGGCGCGCCGGAATGGCGCAACAGCCTGTCCCTGGCATTCCCCGCCTGCGACGTGGTTGCGCTGGACAGCAGAGCGGTCACTCCAGGGTGCATAGGCTTGCTCGGCATGGCGGGCGCGCTGCCGTACTACTACACGGAGGCCGTGGCGCGCGCCGCCGGCGCCGGGGCACGCGCCTTCATCGACTTGTTGTCGGCGCCGGCAATCGATGCATTTTGCGCCGCATGGCGTGAAGGCCGTCCCGAATACACACCCTTGCCGCAATTGCCGCTCCAGCGCGGCCCGCTCAGGGCAAGGGCGCTCGGAGAGCGGCTTTCGCATGCCCTGGGCGTGCCGGTATGGATCGAGCAGTTTGCCGGGCGCTGGGAAATGCTGCCGCCAGGGCAGGCCAGCGCCCTCGGAAGCGGCAAAGCATGCTGCGGCGACGGGGCGCTCCTCGGCGAACGCCTGTGGCGGATCGATAGCGCCGTGCAGGTCCATGTCGGCCCGCTTGACGCGCAATCGGCCCAGGCATTCCTGCCCGGCGGCAGGGACGCGCTGGCATTGGGCCGGCTATGGCGGGCCTCCGCGGAGGATAGCGGCATCCAGGCCGAGGCTCGTGTACACCTTGGCGCTGGCGTGAGCGCAGTTGCGCAACTGGGTGCCGTGGCACGCCTGGGACATGACGCGCTGTTGGCCACGCAGCCGCCCGGCGAAAGGGATGACTTGCGCTACCGGCTTTGCTAGTATTTGGCCAGAAAACAAAGCGAGGAGGCAGAATGAAGAAGATGATCCCGCTGCTGGCGTTTGCGGCGACGGCTGCGTGCACCACCATCAAGGCACCGCCCAGTAACGCGGAGTTGAAACAGCAGGTCGCCGATACCGAGCGCGCCTTCGCGGCCACCATGGCCAGGCGCGATCATCAGGCATTCGCCTCCTTCCTGGCGGACGAGGCGATTTTCTACAGCGGCCCCAAGGTCTTGCGCGGCAGGGATACCGTAGCCGCCGAATGGAAAGCGTTTTATGAAAAGCCGGAAGCCCCGTTCAGCTGGGAGCCGGACCAGGTCGAAGTACTCGACTCCGGCACCCTGGCGCATTCGTCCGGCCCGGTGCGCGACCAGCAAGGCAAGGTTACCGGCCGATTCAACTCCGTCTGGCGGCAGGAAGCGCCAGGCAAATGGCGCATCGTGTTCGACAAGGGCGAACGTGTTTGCGATTGCAGGAAGCCGTAATCAAGCCGGTTCGGCGTGCTCCACCAGCAACTGGACGCGGGTCACGCCGTTGTATTCATTGGCATCCAGGCGGAAGGCCACGCGCGCCCGTTCGCCCAGCGCATCGGTATGGCCGAACCAGATGGCGTCGTAGCGTACGCCTTTCTTTTCCAGCATCAGCTTGAGGTGGCGGTCCTTCAGGATGCGCTGGCTTAGCACGCGGAATTCATCGCAGAACACCGGGGGCGCAAAGCCCTGGCCCCATACCTGGCCATCCAGCAGTTCAATGAACTGGGTGGTGTAGCAGTTGTCTTCCAAGGGACCATCGGTTTCGACCACGCGCTCCAGTTGCGATTCGCTCAGCCAGGCCTGGCCGACCGCCTCGAAGGCGGCGCAGAAATGCTCGAAGGCTTCGGCGCGCAAGCTAAGGCCCGCTGCCATGGCATGGCCGCCGAACTTGTCGATCACGCCAGGCGCCCGCTTGGATACCAGGTCCAGCGCGTCGCGCAGGTGGAAGCCGGGGATCGAACGGCCGGAACCCTTGATCATGCCGTCGCCCGCAGGGGCAAAGGTGATGGTGGGGCGGTAGAAGCGTTCTTTCAGGCGCGAGGCCACGATGCCGATCACGCCCTGGTGCCAGCTATCGTCGTAGACGCAAATCGTGGTGCTGTCTGCGGGCTGGAAATCGTCCAGGTGCAGCAGGGCGGCGTCCTGCATCTCCGCCTCGATCTCGCGGCGCTTCAGGTTGATGTCGTTAAGCTGCTGCGCCAGTTCCCAGGCGCGCGTCTCGTCGTCCGTCAGCAGGCATTCGATGCCGAGCGACATGTCTTCCAGCCGGCCTGCTGCGTTCAGCCGCGGGCCGAGAGCGAAGCCGAGGTCGAAAGGAGAGGCGGTGCGCACGGCGCGTCCGGAAACGCGGAACAGGGCAGCCACGCCGGCATGCATGCGGCCGGCGCGCATGCGCTTCAGTCCCTGGGCGACGAGGATGCGGTTATTGCTATCCAGGCGCACCACGTCGGCGACCGTGCCCAGGGCGACCAGGTCCAGCAGCGAATCGAGCTTTGGCTGCGACTGTGCGTCGAACACGCCGCGGCGGCGCATTTCGGCGCGCAGCGCCAGCAGCACGTAGAACACCACGCCCACGCCGGCCAGGTGCTTGGACGGGAAGCCGCAAGCGGGCTGGTTGGGGTTCACGATGACGCGGGCGTCGGGCAGGCTGTCGCCGGGCAGGTGGTGGTCGGTCACGACGACGTCGATGCCGCGCCGTTTGGCTTCTGCCACGCCTTCGATGCTGGCAATGCCGTTATCGACGGTAATGATGATGTCGGGCGCTTTCTCACGCGCGGTCAGGTCGACGATCTCCGGCGTCAGTCCGTAGCCGTATTCGAAGCGGTTGGGGACGATGAAGTCCACCTTGGCGCCCATGGCGCGCAAGCCGCGAATGGCGGTGGCGCAGGCAGTGGCGCCGTCGCAGTCGTAGTCGGCAACGATGACCATGCGTTTGCCGGCAGCGATGGAGTCGGCCAGGAATTCGGCAGCCCGGTCGATGTGCAGCAGGCCGGAGGGCTGGATCAGCGCAGCCAGTTCGCTGGAGATTTCTGCCGGGTTGTTCAGGCCTCGCGCGGCAAACAGGCGGGCCAGCACGGGATGGATGCCGCCCTGGCGCAGCAGTTCGGCTTCCTGCGACGGGCAGGGACGGATGGCGATACGGGTCATTGCGTGAGGTTCTTCAGGTTCTGTGCGCGCCAGAATTTGCGCAGCGCGGCTTTGCTGGTGCGGATTTCAGTCCAGCCTTCGCGGCTGGTCAGGATCATTGTCAGTTCATTTGTGCTGCCGTTGCGCAGGGCGGCCAGCAAGGGGGCGAACCATTCGTGTTCCAGTTGCTGCATGGCGCCCAGCCAGGCGCCCCAGTCATTGCCGGCGCCCATGGGAATCAGGTGTGGCAGCACGACCGGTCCATGTGCACCGGGCGCCGCCGCAGTACTGCCCGCCGAGAGGGCATTCAGCCAGGATGGCACGACCGCCGCCGCGGGCGTGGCTACGGCCATCGGCTGGTGCTCGGCCATGGGGGCTTCCGCCTGTGCGCCGCCCCACATCCAGAACGAATTCACGGGTGCAAGGCCGCGCTGCTGGCGGGCTTCGTTGACGGAATGCTCGTGCCACAGCATCTGGATCTCATTTTGCAGCTTCTTGAAGGCCAGGGCGTTCGGGCCGGCCGGCATCCAGTCGGCCAGGTTGCTGCCCATGGCGGCATCGGGCGAGGCGGCATCCAGGCCTTGCCAGCTATCGGCGCGCATGAACCAGGTCTCGGCGTCGCCCCAAAGCAGTTCATCGAAAAACGGCCTGGCCAGGTCGAACAGCACGCGCGAATCCGCCTCGTCCAGGCGCAAACGGCGCGAATCGGCCAGGACCAGGTGGTTGCGGGCGAGCTGGATGTGGACTGGATGGACGATGAACCAATAGCCTTCCTTAGGTGCCAGGCCGAAGCCGCGCATGACGGCTGCGGCAAGGCCGCCGCGCGCACGGGCCAGCCATGCTTCATGCGGCAATATGCGGCTATCGTCGGCGATAACATGCTTTTCCAGCAAGCTATTGCGTGAAAGTAACATCGCCAGGGACGGCGCCTGCAGGTTGCGGGAGAGTTCCGGGGCCAGTTCGGCGGGCGGCAATGCGAAGGGGAGGACGACGGTCGTGGAAGCCATGCGGCATTGTAGTGGAAACTCTTTATATGGCAAACTGCGGGCTTTACTGTGTCAATTTATTAAAAATGCCGTTTGAATGGCTGGTTGGCTTGCGCTACACACGCGCTGGCAGGCGCAATGGGCGCAATAGCTTTATCTCTTTTATCTCCGCGATTTCGATGGCAGGCATCGCTCTTGGCGTCACGGCCTTGATTGTCGTGCTATCGGTCTATAACGGCTTCCAGACGGTGGTGACCGAGCGCATGGTTTCCGTGCTTGGGCATGTGGAAGTCTATGAAGTGAGTGGGGCTGGCCTTGGCGACTGGCGTGCCACCGCGGCTTTGGCGGCCCGCAACCCGCAGGTGAAGGGGGCAGCGCCGTTCATCGAATTGCAAGGGATGCTCGTGCATGGCGGCGACTTGATGCGTCCTTCCATCGTGCGCGGCATCCTGCCGGGCGAAGAACCCAGGGTTTCCGATATCGGTAAGCAGATGAAACAAGGCGCGCTGGAGCTCTTGCAGCCCGGCTCTTCCCACATCATCCTCGGTGCGGAACTGGCCAATGAACTGGAAGTGAAGCCGGGCGACAAGGTGGCGCTGGCGATGGCACAGGGGAATTCCACCTCCAACATGGCGCCCACTCTGCACTCCTTCACCGTGGCGGGCACTTTCGAATCCGGCCACAACGAGTTCGACTCCGCGCTGGCGCTGATCCACCTGGCGGACGCCCAGGAACTGATCAACGTTGCCGGCCCGTTCGGCATGCGCCTGCGTTTGCAGGATATGCAGAAGGCTCCAGCCGTGGCGAATGAACTGCGCACCGTTTTGCCGGGCCAGTTGGTGATTCGTGACTGGACCAAGCTCAATGCCGGCTGGTTCGCAGCCGTGAAGTCGCAAAAGAACATGATGTTCATCATCCTGACCTTGATCATCGCGGTAGCAGCCTTCAACCTGGTCGCCACGCTGGTGATGACGGTGACCGACAAGCAGGCCGATATCGCCATCCTGCGCACGCTTGGGGCATCGCCGTTTTCCATCATGAAGATCTTCGTGGTCCAGGGAGCCCTGGTGGGAGTGGCCGGCACGGCCATCGGCGTTGTCTGCGGCGTTCTGCTGGCACTGAACGTAGGGACAATCGTGGGCGGGCTGGAAAGCCTGTTCGGCGTGCACTTCCTGTCCAAGGAAATCTATTTCATCAGTGCCGTGCCTTCGGACCTGCGCTGGGGCGATGTCGCCTCGATTGGCGTAACGTCCTTGCTGCTGGCACTTGTCTCGACCCTCTACCCAAGCTGGTGGGCCGCCCGCGTCAAACCTGCGGAGGCCCTGCGTTATGAGTAAAAACCTGCCTTTCGAATGGATCGTCGGCCTGCGCTATACCCGTGCGGGCAAGCGCAATAGCCGCAACAGCTTCATTTCCTTCATTTCGCTGATTTCGGTCGGCGGCATCGCGCTTGGCGTCGGCGCCATGATCATCATCCTGTCGGTGATGAACGGCTTCCGCAAGGACGTCACGGGCCGCATGTTGTCGGTACTGGCCCACGTGGAGGTCTTCGAACGGGGCACGAGCTTGCCGGACTGGCAAGACCTGGCCAAAAAGCTGCAAGCCAATCCCGAAGTGAAGGGCGCCGCGCCGTTCGTGCAGGCCGAGGCCATGCTGTCGCACGGCGGCGAGGCGCTGCGGCCCGCGGTGGTGCGCGGCGTGCTGCCCGAGGTGGAGCCGAACGTGTCCGACCTGGCAAAGACTACCCGTTACGGCAGTTTCAACGACCTGAAGCCGGGTGAGTTCCGCATCGTCCTGGGCATCGACATGGCCCGCGCCTTGCAAGTCAATCTCGGCGACAAGGTCACCATGGTGCTGCCGCAGGGGACGGTGACCCCGGCCGGCATCGTGCCGCGCATGCGCACCTTCACCGTGGCCGGCGTTTTCGTGGCGGGGCACCAGAAGTTCGACGAAAGCATGGCCTTCATCCATCTCGAGGATGCCCGGAAGCTACTGAGGCTTGAAGGCCCGGCGGGCCTGCGCCTGCGCTTGGCGGACATGCATCGCGCGCCTGAAGTGGCTGGCGAGCTGCAAAAGCTGGTGCCGAAGGAAATGACTGTACGGGATTGGTCAAAACTCAATGCGACCTGGTTCGCAGCGGTGCAAACTGAAAAGCGCATGATGTTCGTGGTGCTGGCGCTGATCGTGGCGGTAGCGGCTTTCAACCTCGTCTCGACCTTGGTCATGACCGTGACCGACAAGCAGGCCGATATCGCCATCCTGCGCACGATCGGCGCTTCGCCGCGCTCGATCCAGAAGATCTTCGTGATCCAGGGCGCGTTGGTCGGCTTGCTCGGCGCCGTGCTTGGCGTGGTCGGCGGCGTCTTGGTGTCGCTGAATATCGACGTCATCGTTCCATTTATTGAAAACCTCCTGGGAGTGCAGTTCTTGCCTAAAGATATATACACAATCAGCTCCGTGCCATCGGACATGCATTGGTCCGATGTTGGCGTGATCGGCGTGGTTGCCGTGTTGCTGGCGTTCGTGGCGACCTTGTACCCGAGCCGCTGGGCGGCCAACGTCAAACCTGCGGAGGCGCTGCGCTATGAGTAATGTGTTGACCTGCCGCGACCTCGGCAAGACCTTCACCCAGGGCAGTTACAAGGTCAAGGTGCTGGAAAAGATCAACCTGTCGGTCGCGCGCGGCGAACGCGTGGCGATTGTCGGGGCTTCGGGCTCAGGCAAGTCGACGCTGCTGCACCTGCTGGGCGGCCTGGATACGCCAACCAGCGGCAACGTGGTACTGAAAGGGAGCGACTTCGCTTCGATGAACGAGGCGGCGCGCGGCGACCTGCGCAACCGCGAGCTGGGCTTCGTCTACCAGTTCCATCACCTGCTGCCGGAATTCTCGGCACTGGACAACGTGGCAATGCCTTTGCTGATCCGTCGCGTCAAGCGCGCAGAGGCGGAGCAGGCGGCGCGTGAAATGCTGGCGCGCGTGGGCCTGGAAAAGCGCGTAACGCACGTGCCGGGCGAGCTCTCCGGCGGCGAACGCCAGCGCGTGGCCCTGGCGCGCGCGCTGGTAACGCAACCCGCTTGCGTGCTGGCCGATGAGCCGACCGGCAACCTGGATCATTCGACCGCGGAGAAGGTGTTCGACCTGATGCTCGAGCTGTCGCGCACGCTGGGCACGGCCTTCATCATTGTCACCCACGACGCAAGCCTGGCGGAGCGCTGCGACCGCATGCTGCGCCTGACCGACGAAGGCTTGAATCCTGCCTGAGGACCGCGCCATGTGGATCGATACCCATTGCCACCTTGACGCGCACGAATTCGGCGGCCAATCGCTGGCGCTGGCTGCGCGGGCGCAGGAACGCGGCGTGGGGATGGTGGTGATACCTGCGGTCGACAGCGCCAATTTTCCGGTGGTGCGCGAGCTGGCGCACCAGGCGCCGAATGCCAGTTACGCGCTGGGCATCCATCCCATCTACGTGCCGCATGCCGTGGAGGACGACCTGGCGTACATGCGCGAGGCCGTAGCGCAGGCGATGGACGATCCGCGCTTCGTGGCGGTCGGCGAGATTGGCCTGGATTTCTTTATTCCCATGCTGTGCGAGCCGGATATGCGCGAGAAGCAGGTGTTCTTCCTGCGCGAACAGCTCAAGATCGCACGGGATTTCGAATTGCCGGTGCTGTGCCATGTGCGCAAGTCGCAGGACCAGGTGCTGAAGCATGTGCGGCAGGTGGGGCCAGCGGGCGGCATCGCACACGCGTTCAACGGCAGTTTCCAGCAGGCGCAGGCCTATATCGATGCGGGCTTCAAGCTGGGGTTTGGCGGCAACCTGACTTTTACCCGCGCGCTGCAGATCCGCCGCCTGGCGGCTGAATTGCCGCTGTCCTCCATCGTCGTTGAGACGGATGCGCCGGACATTGCGCCTTCCTGGGTGCACCCGGGCGTGAACACGCCGGCCGAGGTCGCAGGGATCGGCGAAGCGCTGGCGGCCTTGCGTGGCGAGGAGCCAGCCGGGGTCGCTACGGCGACAACGCAAAATGCGTTGGATGTGATGCCGCGCTTGCGGGCCTTGATGGCCGCCTGACCGGCCAGCCAGCCGGGGAGGGGGAGATGCGCTGCGCAATCCTCGGCCTGATCGGCGGCGTGGCGTGGCTGCAGGGGCAGGCAGCCTTGCCGGGAGCGGGCGTCCAGCTGGCCTGCGTGCTCGGCGCGGTGCTCGCTGCCCTGGCCGTCCTGGTGCCTGCGTGGCGCGCCCGCCTGGCCTTTTCCTTCCTGCGCGCAGGACTTGCCGCTACGGCCGGTGCACTGGCCGGTTTCGCCTGGGCCGCCCTGGTCGCACAAGGCGCCCTGTCCGATGAACTTGCAAAGGCGGACGAGGGCCGCGACTTCGAGATCGTCGGCACGATCGACAGCCTGCCAAGCCGGCAGGACGGCAGCATTCGCTTCAATTTTGCCGTTGAATCGCCATCGGCCGTTCCGCCCCGTATCGTCCTGTCCTGGTATGCCGGGCCGCGCGCTGGCGGCGGCGCGCCGCCGCCCGAACTGCTGCCGGGCGAGCGCTGGCGCCTCAAAGTTCGCCTGCAGCGGCCGCATGGCAATGCCAACCCCTTTGGATTCGACTATGAATTGTGGCTGCTGGAGCAGGGTATCCGCGCCACAGGGTATGTGCGGGCCGAGGGCAGCAACGAACGGCTGGCCGGTTTCATGCCGACCGCGCACAACGCCGTCGAGCGCGCCCGTTACGCAATCCGCGAGCATATCAACGCTGCGTTGCCGGATGCGCGCTATGCGGGCGTGATAGTCGCGCTGGCAATGGGCGACCAGCGCGCGATCTCGCCGCAGGACTGGCAAGTGTTCAGCCGCACGGGGATTTCGCATCTCGTTTCCATATCAGGTTTGCACATCACCATGATCGCCGGCCTGGTGGCATGGCTGGCCGGCTGGCTTTGGCGAAAATCGTTCTTCATGCCGGAATGGCAGTTGCCGTTGCTGCTGCCTGCGGCGCGGCTGGCAGTGATTGCCGGCTTTTTTGCAGCGTGGGGCTACGTGGCGCTGGCGGGTTTCGGGGTGCCGGCGCAGCGCACTTTGTACATGCTGGCCGTGGTGGCGCTCGCGGTATGGCTGGACCGGCTGTCAGCCATTTCGCATGTGCTGGCCCTGGCCGCAGCCGTGGTGGTAATTCTCGACCCTTGGGCGGTGATGTGGCCGGGATTCTGGCTGTCGTTTGGGGCAGTCGCTGCGATCCTGTACGCGACGGTGGGCCGGTTGTCGCTTGCAGGCTCCGGGCCGGCCGCCGAAGTCGCAACGGGTGCAGCGTCGGCGATGCCCATTGATGGCGATTCGAAGCCCGGTGGCAGGTGGAAAGCGGCATGGTTCATCCGCCTGCGCGAGAACCTGCGCCTGGCTGCCGTAACGCAGGTCGCAGTGACTGTCGGCCTTGTTCCGCTGACGATGCTGCTGTTTTCTCAAGTCTCCTTGATCAGCCCACTGGCGAACGCCATCGCCATCCCCGCCATCAGCCTGCTGGTCACGCCGCTGGCGCTTGCGGGCAGCGTCTTGCCGGCCCCTTTGGCCGCGCCGGTGCTGCAATGCGCGCACTGGCTGCTGGAGTCGCTGCTCGACGTGTTGCAATGGCTCTCGGCCCAGCCACTGGCCGTGTGGTCCGCCCCCACGCCGGCCTGGCCCATTTTTGTCTTCGCCCTTGCCGGAACGGCCTGGATGCTGGCGCCTCGCGGCTGGCCCCTGCGCTGGCTCGGCCTGGCCTGCTGGCTGCCCCTGCTGTCCGCACAGCCGGAAAGCCCGCCGGCCGGCGAGTTGCGCGTCATCGCCTTCGATGTAGGGCAGGGCATGGCCATGCTGGTTGAAACGAGCGGTCATCGCCTGTTGTATGACACCGGCCCGGCCTACACCCCCGAAACCAACGGCGGCAACCGGGTAATTCTCCCTTACTTGCGGGCGCGCGGCATCAACGCCCTGGACGGAATGATCGTCACCCACAGCGACACTGACCATTCCGGCGGCGCCCTGGCGATATTGCGCGACATCCGTACCGGCTGGGTGCTGTCATCGCTGCCGGCCGGTCACCCGATCGCGGAAGCGTCGCCGCGGCACGCGCACTGCCTGGCGGGGCAACAATGGGAGTGGGACGGCATCCGCTTCGAAATGCTGCACCCGTCGGCCGCCAGCTATGAAGACCCGGGCCTGAAGCCCAATGCCCGCGGCTGTACGCTGCGCATCGCGGCGAGGAGCGGCAGCTTGCTGCTGCCGGCCGATATTGAAGCCAAGCAGGAAGCAGCGCTGGTAGCGGCTGTGCCGGACAAGCTGCGTGCCGATGTGCTCCTTGTGCCCCATCATGGCAGCGGCACCTCGTCGACCCCGGCCTTCCTGGCTGCGGTACGGCCGCAGCATGGAATTTTCCAGCTCGGTTACCGCAACCGCTACCACCATCCGCGTGCCGACGTGCTGCAACGATACGTGGACCTGGGCGCCGGCATCTGGCGCACCGACGAGGCGGGCGCAGTGTCGCTGGCGTTCGGCGATCGAACGGACGTCAGCGCATGGCGCGCGCAACATCCGCGTTACTGGCATGGGCGCTGACCGATGCTGGGATGTGCTTGATGACAACGTTATTATGGTATTTGCCACAAATCAATGTTATCATCTTGACTATTTGACTATCGTTCGAGCGGAAGGTGCAGCATCGTGGCAACTGATTATTGCGGGTATCACGCGGACAGGGCAGCAAACTGGAATTGCGTCGCTTGCGGCACGCTCCTGTGCCAGGAGTGCTTCCCGGCCTCGCCCCAGGCGACCCATTCGCTGTATTGCACACTGTGCACCGGCAAGATGCGCTACCTCGGCGTCGGCAATGCGCAGCCCTCGTTCTGGTCGCAGATGCCCCGCTTCTTCGCCTATCCGTTTGCGCTGAACGGATTGATTTTCCTCGCCTTGCTCGCCGGCCTGGCCAGCGCATCGGCGAAACTGTTCGACCCGCACAGCATCCTGATCTTCCTGCCGATTTTCATCGTGGTTGCGCTGGGCATCCGGCAAAGCCTGCGCGTGATCGAGTTTTGCAGCCAGGGCAGGACGCGGCCGCCCAGCATTGCCGACCTGTTCGACGGCAATCCCACGACGCTCAAGATGCTTGGATTGATGCTGGCCTATGGCATCCTCGTGGTCTGCCTGGGGCGCTTCGGCTTGCCCGGCGCCGCCATGATTATCTGCCTCTCGGGCTTGCTGCCGGCCAGCATCATGCTGCTGGCGATCCACGGTACCTTGCGGGACGCCCTCGATCCCATCCAGGTAGTGCAACTGGCATGGCGCATCGGCTGGTCCTATCTCGGCCTGCTTCTGGTCTTGCTCATCACCGCGCAAGGCCCGGAACGGGCGATTGGACTCATGCCTGCTGCGACACTGACTCACCTGGCGGAGCACTATCCCTACGTGCTCATCGCAATCCTCGTCGCAAGCACTGCCTATTTCAACATGGTCATGGGCGCGATGATGGGATACCTGCTGTTCCAGCACCACGAAGACCTGGGCATCGAGCCGGACGACGAGCATGCGGCCGGTCCTGCGGACGATCGCGCCCTGGAGCTGGCCCGTGCGGTGATACTGGTGCGGGAATCGCGTTACCCGGACGCGCTGCGGCACATGGCCGGCATGGTCGCCGACTACCCGAATGACCTGCATGTCCTCGATTATCATCACAAGCTGCTCTGCCAGTCGCGCGGCGACCCGGACCGCGTGCAGCTGCATACCGAGCGCTATCTCCAGGCCTTGCTCGACATGCAGCGCAAGAGCCGCATGATCGCCGTCCTGGAAGCGGCATGCCAGGTGGTGCCGCAGTACAAGCCGAAAAGCATCGCCGTGCGGCGGGCCTTGGCGGAGGAGTACTTTATCCAGAAGCGGTTCAAGCCGGCGATTGCGCTGATTGGCATGCTGCACAAGGAGGCGCCGACCAGCGACGAGCTGCCGGCGGCCTATTACCTGCTGGCGCGCATCTACTCGGAAGGCTTGCGCGACGATGGCAAGGCCGTCATGATCCTCGATTTCCTGCTGAAGCATCATGCCGGCCATGCCATCGCCGGCGAGGTCGAGAAATACCGCAAGGTGGTCCTGTCGCTCGGGCAGATGAGTCAGGCGACCGTGTGAGTGGCCAATTGGCGCGCTTCTTCCGAATCGGGGAAGCGCTCCCGTAACTGGTCGCGGTAGCGCTGCGCCTGCGCCGTCAGCCGTGCCTTGGCGGACAGGTTGGCCACCGACTGCAAGATTCTTGGCATCATCTCGTGCCGGCATTGCCGTTCCAGCAGGCGTTCGGCCAGGACGGCGAGCGGCTTGATATGCTCGACGCGTCCGAGGCGCGGCGCCAGCAGGAGCGACACCGACTCCGTCAGCGCGGGTGTCGCGCCACCGTTCCCGGTGTATGCATGCGCCACCTCTTCGATCAGTTCTTGCAGCGCCGGATCGCGGGCGGCATTGCCGGCCTGCTTGAACAAGGCGTGCACGGTCTCATGATATTGCCGGCTCTCGGGCGAGATTTTCACGACGCCATACAAGGCGCGCCACGCACGCGCATCATGCGGGTGCGCCTTGACCAACTGCGCAGCCGCCTGTCGCGCTTCATCCAGCTTCATCTTGACGACCAGCTCCTGAATCCGCGACAGCGCGGACTTGAATGGCGCGTCGTGATCAATCTTCTCGACAAAATCGCGGTTGTACTTGAGGCCCAGGCGCATCCAGAGGGCCAGCAGCACGTAGCCGAACAACAGTCCGCCCGTATGGGCCCAGTGCGCTATCCCGTCATTGCCGTTGCTCGCCCCGAACAACTCATAGCCGACCCAGATGGGAAAGACGATGAGGGCCGGTGCCCGCAGCTGTCCGGTGAAGAAAATCACGTTGTAGAAGAAGTTGATTTTTCTCAGGCCGTACACGGCGATATACATGCCCATCAAGCCCGATATCGCACCCGACGCACCCACGACGCCGTGATCGGTACCAAGGTTCGACATCCAGAACAACAAAGTGCCGCCCAGTCCGCTGCACAGGTAGAGCAAGAGGAATACACCGCGCCCGATCGCGATCTCCAAGGCAAAGCCGAACAGGAACAGGAATACCATATTCCCCAGCAGGTGGCCAAAGTCGCCGTGCAGGAACATACTGGTGATCCAGGTATCCCAGCGCGCTTCCCTGGCATTGAACGCATACGCCTTGCCGCTGACAGAATTGACCAATTGTTCGAAGCGGCTGCGATCCTCCCGCCATTCAGGGTCGCCGTCCAGCTCCTGGTGCAAAGCCTGGGAAAATTGCGAATCGTAGGCCGCATACTGGAACTGCGCGTCGCGCAGCTGCGGCGTGGCCTGGTCGCCAGCCGCATCGAGATCCTCCCGCAACTCGGGTTTTGTACGGCTCAGGTAGTGGCGAAATGGCTCTTTCTCGCGCTCATAGAGGCCTGATTCGACATACCACCGATAGGACTGCTCCACCCGTTGCGGGTCTTTGCCCTGATAGAAAAAGAAGATCAGGACGTTGACGAGGATGAGCAGCAGAGTCGCAACGGGCGGATTTTTCCAATCGGGCCGGTTTTCTACGGGGACAATAATCATGAAAGGGGCGCTATGCTGTACAAGAGGCACATTTTATTGCTATTTGGATATTTCTCAAAGGTGTGTGTCCTTGTCCGCTACTGGCATGGGAGGTGATCCTGAGCGATAATTACATGCTTTGCACGAAACACTTGTTGCCATTGCTTTTAGTGTAAGTAAATGACGAAACCGAAAGTCCATTTCGCCCACGCGAACAGTTACCCGGCAGGGACCTACCGCCAATTCTTCGAGTACCTCGGACAGGATTTCGATGTGCAGGCGCTCGACATGCACGGCCATAACCCTCGTTATCCGGTGGAAGATGGCTGGGCCAAGCTGGTCGAGGAACTGATCGCAGAGCTCGAAACACGCTACCAGAAGGAACCGGTGATCCTGGTCGGCCACTCGCTTGGGGGGCTGCTTAGCCTGATGGCTGCGGCTCAGCGCCCTGAGCTGGTGCGCTGCGTGGTGATGCTCGATTCCCCCGTGGTTGCCGGCTGGCGCGCCCAATTCTGGCGCCTGTTCAAAGGCACCCGCTTCTCCGACCGTTATTCCCCGGCGCGCTTCTCGGCCAAGCGCCGCAACGTCTGGGCGAGCCACAAGGAAGCATTGCGTCACTTCGCCAGCAAGGAAATCTTCGGCGCCTGGGCGCCCGGCGTCCTGCTCGATTACCTGGAACACGGCCTGGTCGAACATCCGGAAGGCGTTCAACTGCGCTTCAGCCGCGAAACCGAAACCGCAATCTACCGCAGCCTGCCGCACCATATCGGCACGCTGGTGAAAGGCCAGTTCCCAGTGCCGGTGGGCTATGTGGCGGGCGACAACTCCATGGAGAACCGGCAGGCCGGCCTGGAACACACGCGCAAGCTGGTGGGGCGCAATTTCCGCATGATGCGCGGTTCCCACCTGTTCCCGATGGAGATGCCGCGCCTCGCGGCCGAAATGACACGCGATCTGATCCGCCAGATGCTGGGCAGCGAGCTGCAGGCCGGGGAAGCGCCCCAGCGCATGCGCGCCTGATGTAAAATCCGCACCATTATTTAAACCAGAAAGCACCTGCGATGACGATTAAAAGCGACAAATGGATACGCCGCATGGCGGAACAACACGGCATGATCGAGCCGTATGAGCCCGGCCAGGTACGTGCCGTGGACGGCCGCAAGGTGATTTCCTACGGCACTTCCTCCTACGGCTACGACATTCGTTGTGCCGATGAATTCAAGGTGTTCACCAACATTAACAGCACCATCGTCGATCCGAAAAACTTCGATTCGAACTCCTTCGTCGACGTGAAGAGCGATGTCTGCATCATTCCGCCGAATTCCTTCGCGCTGGCCCGTACCATCGAGTATTTCCGCATTCCGCGCAATGTACTGACCGTTTGCCTGGGCAAGTCGACCTATGCGCGTTGCGGCATCATCGTCAACGTGACCCCGTTCGAGCCCGAGTGGGAAGGCTATGTAACGCTGGAATTCTCGAACACCACCCCGTTGCCAGCCAAGATCTACGCCGGCGAAGGCTGCGCCCAAGTGCTGTTCTTCGAGAGCGACGAAATCTGCGAAACCTCGTACAAGGACCGCAACGGCAAGTACCAGGGCCAGCATGGCGTGACCCTGCCGAAGGCTTGAGCGTCAGGCACTGAGCAAAGGGAGCGAGAGCTCCACACAAAGCCCGCCGCCGGTTCGATTGGCGGCGGCGATGCGGCCGCCGTGCTGCTGTACCACCTGCTGGGCGATTGCAAGGCCCAGTCCATGTCCATCCACGTCCTTTTCCGTGTTGCTGCTGCGGTAGAAGGGCTGGAAAATCTTCCCCAGGTCTTCCTGTGCCACCCCCGGCCCGTTGTCCATGACGCGGATGCGGATGAAGCGCGCATCGAGCGCGGTTTCCACTTCGACCTTGCCGCCGGCGGGGCTGTGCTTGATCGCGTTGCGGACCACGTTTTCGATGGCGCGCGCCAGCAATTCGGGCTGGCCGGTCAGCTGTGCGTCGGCGGTGCCGCTGAAATGCACTTCGCGGCCGTTGGTGGCGGCTTCGAATTTTGCATCCTGCACGATGTCGTCGAGCAGTTCGCCGATGCTGAATTCCTGCTTTGGCGCGTCGAAGGCGCCGGCTTCCAGGCGCGACAGGGTCAGCAGTTCGCCGACCAGCTTGTCCATTCGTACGCTTTCGCGCTCGATGCGCTCCATCGAGGCGGCCGTCTTTTCCGGCTGCTGGTGGGCCAGGCCGATAGCCGCCTGCAGGCGGGCCAGCGGTGAGCGCAGTTCGTGCGAGACGTCGTGCAGGAGATTCTTCTGGCCGTCAAGCAGGGCGCGCAGGCGGCCGGTCATGCGGTCGAAATCGCGGCCCAGGGTGGTGAGTTCGTCGCCGCCGGCGCGTGGCTTGGCGGTGAAGCGCGGCGCGAGGTCGCCGCTGGCTGCAGCGTCGAAGGCCTGGCGTAATGCGCGGATGGGGCGCGCAAAGTACCAGGCGAGCAAGGCGGCGAACAGCAGGCTTGCCAGCACGGCGGCGCCAATGGGGATAAAGGGCGTCAGTGGCCGGAAGCGGGGTGGGGGAGCGCCTGCACCGGCGCCGGGTGGCGGCTCGGGCGGCTGCTGGCCCGCGGCGTGTGGAATCGCCGGCCCGTCCGGTGGAGGCGCTGAAGGGCGGCGGCTGTCCGGGCGGCGGAAGGCGCGCGGGTCCAGGCCGGGGATGCCCGATCCTGCAAGCAGGGTACGGGAGTCGGGCGCGTCCAGCGTGCCCTGGTGGCGCCGCGAAGGCAGGAACAGCAGGTAACGCTGGCCGTCTGGCGCAGTCACCTGGCGCACGCCGCGCGGGTCCGGGCTAACGAGCATTTTCTGCGCTTCGGACAGCATGCTTGGCGTCGTGATGCGCCCCAGCAACTCCTTGCCATCGTCGCCAACGGCATACACGCGATGCCGCGGCATATTCTCCAGCAACTGGCGCAAGCCGTCGGTGCCGCCAAAGGCCAGGGTCGCGGCGGCGGATTCGATCGACATCTCCGCCGGCGGACCGGTCTCGATATCGGAAGGCCGCGCTTCAGCGGCAGCGCGCGCCTTGAGCCACACGGCGCCGCCGATTGCGGCGGTGGCTGCGACCTGGGCGAGCAGGATCGAAAAGAAGAACTTCCAGAAAAGACGGCCCACGGCTTACTCCCGGATCAGCTGATAGCCGAGGCGGTACACGGTTTGCAGGCAGGAGCGCCCGTCCGAAATGGAACCGAGCTTGTGGCGCAAGCTGCTCATATGGACGTCGATATTGCGGTCGAAGCGCGCCATCGGCCGCCCCAGCCCCTGCTCGGACAGCACGTTCTTGCTCACCGGCTTGCCGGCATTGCGCGCCAATACTTCGAGCAGGTTGAATTCGGTGCTGGTCAGCTCCAGCGGCACGCCGCCCCAGGCAGCGCGGCGCTGCTCGGGCCACATGGTGAGCTGGCCGACAACCAGCGGCCCGGAGCCCGTATCCGGCACGGCCTGCGTGCGGCGCAGGATGGCCCGGATGCGCGCCGTCAGTTCGCGCGGCGTGCACGGCTTGGTCACGTAATCGTCCGCGCCCAGTTCGAGGCCGACAATGCGGTCGGTATCGTCGCCGCGCGCGGTCAGCATCAGGATCGGCATCTGGCTCACGGCCCGGATCCGGCGCAGCGTTTCGAGGCCGTTCATGCGCGGCATCATCACATCGAGAACGGCAATGGCGAACGCCCCGGTCAGCGCACGGGTGGTGCCGGTTTCGCCATCGTGGGCGGTACTGACCTCGAAGCCTTCCTGCTCCAGGTATTCCTGGAACATGCCGACCAGTTCGACGTCATCGTCAATCAACAGGACCTTGTTCATGGCGCCCATGATAACAAAACGCTCCTGCCGGGTTGCTCCATCTTTACACGTTTTTACCTGCCACTTACGGCGCTTTACAGGCTGTAGCCAGAGAATGGAATCTCACCATCACCACTGGAGATTCACAATGAAGAAGAGCAAATTGACCCAGCTGCTGCTGGCCGCCGCAATGACCCTGCCGCTGCTGGCCGGGGCGGAAGAAAACCTGCCAGCTGAGGGCGAACACCCGCAGCTTGCAGGCCCGCAGCCGGAAGGCCCTCGCGGAGAATTTCCTGGCCGCCATCGCGGCGGGCACTTCGGCGCCCCCGGTTTGCCATTCCTGCATGGACTCGAACTGTCCGAGAGCCAGGAAGACAAGCTTTTCCAGCTGATGCACAACCAGGCGCCTTACCTGCGCGAGCAGCAGCGCGCCCACGAGAAGGCAATGCGCGCCCTGCATGACATGCGCAATGCCGAGAAATTCGATGACGCGGCCGCGGCCAAGCTGGCCCAAGCCGCGGCACAGGCGGAGGCCAACCTGACCCTGGCCCATATCCGTACCCACCAGAAGGTGCTGGCCCTGCTGACCCCTGAGCAGCGCAAGCAGCTAGACGAACGCAAGGCGCGTCGCCAGCAAGGAGGCTTCAATGAACGTTAATTCGATCAGCTCCAGCAGCTTTGCCGGCCAACTGGCCGCCAGCGGCAGCGGGCAGGCGCGCCAGGCGCCACCGCCTCCGCCGCCCGGACCGCCGCCGGGAGAGGGCGGTTTCGTCAACGCGATCGGCTCGGCGCTGGAATCGCTCGGCGTAACCGATGTCGCCGCCACCGACAAGGAAAGCGCCGCTTCGGCCCTGGGCAGCTTCCTCCAGGAGCTGATGTCGTCCCTGCACGAACAGGGCGAGGCAAATGGCGGACAAGGAGAGGAGCACGGTGGCCCGGGAGGCCCCGGCCGCCTGGCCGAAGACCTGCAAAGCCTGATCTCGTCGCTGCAAAGCGACGATACCGAAAGCGGCGAGGCTTCGCCGCTGGAGACTTCGTTCTCGTCCCTGCTGTCCGCGCTTGGCGGCGACAGCAGCGATTCGCAGTCCAGGCTGACGACGTTCCTGCAAGCGCTGGCCGACAAGCTGCCGCAAGCAGGCAGCAGCGGCAACCTGATCAACACCACGGCATAAAAAGGAGAATCTTATGGACGCGCATGACCACGGCCTGGCCGCAGACCTGGAAGCAATGATGAACATGGGCAGCACCCGGCGCCGCTCGCTGCGTTGGCTGCTGGCCGGCGCGGCCACGCTGCCGCTGATCGCCTGTGGCGGCGGCTCGGACAGCACGAGCACTGGCAGCAGCGCCAGCAGCGGCAGCAGCACGGGCGCCGGCAGCACCGGCACCACGACCGGAAGCTGTACCGTCATTCCTGAAGAAACCGGCGGGCCTTATCCTGGCGACGGCACCAACAGCAATGCGAGCGGCATCGTCAACGTATTGACGCAGACCGGCGTGGTGCGCAGCGACATCCGAAGCAGTTTCAACGGCGCCAGCGGCACAGCCGGCGGCATCCCATTGACGATCAAGCTGAAGATCGTCAATGCGAACAATAGCTGCGGTGCTGCCGGCGAGTTCGCGGTCTACCTGTGGCACTGCGACCGCGAAGGGCGCTATTCGCTGTATTCGAGCGGGGTAGCGGACCAGAACTACCTGCGCGGCGTGCAGGGAGCGGACGCCAATGGCGAGCTGTCCTTCACCACCATCTTCCCGGGATGTTACGACGGCCGCATGCCGCACGTGCACTTCGAGGTATATCGCAGCCTGGCGCAAAGCAGCAGCGCCGCCAATCGCATCAAGACTTCGCAATTCACCTTCCCGATGGCGACGTTGAACGAAGTGTATGCCACGTCGGGTTACAGCAGTTCCGCAAGCAACCTGTCGCGCATCAGCTATGCCACCGACAATATCTTCAGCGATGGCCATTCCCTGCAACTTGTCACGATCAGCGGCAACGTCACCGACGGCTACGTCGCCACGTTGACGGCGGCTGTCGCCGCCTGATCTTCCCTCGGGGCGAAGCCGGCTTCGCTCCGCATCCCCGTTTTTCGCCATTCCCCGAAACCGCTTTCGCCGCGGCCAGCGCTTCCCCGAGGGGGAGGCGCTGGCACACGCCTTGCAATACTCCCAGCATGGTTTAGGCAATGGAGAAAGCATGGACCGTCTGCTCAGCTATCGGCCGGAACTCGAACTGTCCCCGGCGGCGCCACAGGCAGCATGGCGCGATGAAAGCCTGCCGCAAGCAGCAGAACTGCTGGCGGCGCGGCGCGAGGGGCGCCTGCCGGCCTGGTTTCGCCATGTGGCGCCCGGCCTGGACGGCGTGCTGCCCAAGCTTGCCGACCAGGTGCTGTCGGCGGGTCCCAGGGCCGGCCGCATGCTCGGCATGGAGCTTGAGGGCCTGAGCGCCGAGGACCGCGAGTTCGAAACGGCACGCCAGTTCATGCGTTTTGCCGGGCTGGCAGCGCGCCGTGCCAGGCAGGCTGCCCGCGGCGATCCCCGCCAGGTGCGGCGCGCCGCGCTGAACATCGCGGCCAAGCAGTACGCACCAGGGCTGCTGCCCACCATCGTATCCATCATGGAACGGCATCCCGTTCCACCATCCGCAGCATCACATCAAAGGGGGCTAATCATGCATGACATCGACCGTACCACCCTGGAATTCGGCAACGAAACTTCCTATGAAGGCGAGTATGAGTTTGGCGAATCGGAATGGGGCGGCGAAATGGGCCAGCAAGGGATGCTGACCGAAGCCGAGGAAATGGAACTGGCCAGCGAACTGCTGTCGGTGACCAATGAAGCGGAACTGGAACAGTTCCTGGGCAGCTTCCTGAAGAAGGCGGCATCGTTCGCCGGCAACGTGATCCGCTCGCCGGTCGGCAAGGCCATCGGCGGCGCACTGAAAGGCGTGGCCAAGAAAGCGCTGCCTCTGGCCGGCGGCGCGATTGGCGGCTACTTCGGCGGCCCGCTGGGCGCCAAGATCGGCAGCGGCCTGGCGTCGGCTGCCGGTAGCGCCCTCGGGCTGGAGGCCGAAGGAGAGGTGTCCGGCGAGGACCGCGAGTTCGACGGCGCACGCACCTTCGTCAAGGTGGCTGCCGACACCGTCAACCGCGCAGCCCAGGCGCGCGGCGGCGATCCGCGCCAGATTGCCATGCAGGCGGCGACGGCGGCCGTCCGCCAGCACGCACCGGGCCTGCTGGCGCGTGCCGGGCAGCAGGGCGCCCAGCAGGGGGCAGCCGGGCGCGGCATGGGAGGCATGGCCGGCGCGATGCACGGCAATTCCGGACGCTGGGTGCGCCAGGGCCGCAAAATCGTCCTGTACGGAGCTTGAGCCAAATGAGCCCGTACGCCGCCTGGATGCTGGCACAGGAGGCGCGGTCCTTGCTGACGCGCCTGGCCCGGGTGCTGCCATTCGCCCTGATCGAGCCGATGGTGCCGGCTGCCGCCTTGCTGCCGCGGGCGCAGCTTGGCATCGATCGCCAGCTCGTGGCGGGGCGGCGCGAGCTGCGGGCGATGGTGCGCGGCTTCCTGCACTGGTTGCGCAGCCCCGCCGGGCGGCGCGCCAGCCCGGCGCATGCCCAGCGCCGCTTCACGTTCCTGCGCATGAAGTTCAATGCGGCGCTGATCCAGTTCGACATGTTCAACGACGTGGTGACGCAGCGCAGCGAACATCGCTACGGCGTATGGCTGGCAGGACTGGACGTCGCGTCGGCCGACGCCCTGGCCCTGCGCGGCGGCTACTACACGCCGCCGCCGGTGGTGTGCTACCTCGATCGCGGACCGGGGGCTGCTATCCGCCGCGCCCGCACGCGCCTGCCGGGCGGCGGCGACAATCCCGTCGCCATCATTCGGGTACCGCGCGAACGCATGGTTGGCGCCAGCATTGCGTCTTCCTTGTTCCATGAGGTGGGACACCAGGGCGCGGCGCTGCTGGACCTTGTGAACTCGCTGCGCCCGGTCCTGCAATCGCTGCAGTCCGGCGCCACCGGGCCGGCGCAGGTGTGGAAGTTGTGGGAGCGCTGGATTTCCGAAATCGTCGCCGACTTCTGGTCGCTGGGCAGGGTCGGCGTGGCTGCCACCCACGGCCTGATCGGCGTGGTCAGCCTGCCGCGCATTTTCGTCTTCCGCATCAATATCGACGACCCGCATCCGGTGCCCTGGATCCGGGTGCTCCTGAGCTGCGCAATGGGCGAGCAGCTCTACCCGCATCCGCAGTGGCAGCGCATGGCGCGCTTGTGGGAATCCTACTATCCCCTCGATGGCGTGCCGGAGGCCGACCGGCAACTGCTGATGGCCTTGCGCGATTCGATGCCGGCGCTGGCCGGCCTGCTGGCCAATCACCGTCCGGCCTTGCTGCGCGGTGCTTCGCTGCCGCAGGCGCTGCAGGTGGATCTGCGGCAGCCGGCCTACCTGGCGTTGCTGTTCCGGCTGTGGCAGCGCAAGCCCGAGCGCATGTACCAGGCTTCGCCGGTGCTGGTGTTCGCCGTGATCGGCCAGGCGCGTGCGGACGGCATCCTGAGCCCGGAACACGAAAGCATCCTGCTGGGGCGCCTGCTGACGCACTGGGCCCTTCGCAATACCTTGACTGATATTTGAGGAGAGTTCCATCATGACCAAAACGAGTGCGGCGGCCGCAGGAAAAAGCGGCAAAATCGATGTCAACGTGCGGGCCCGGATCTCGGACAATCGCTGGGTCCCGGTGGTGCATGCGCACCTGCTGCTGATGCAGCCTTCCGATGCGCAGGTGAAGCAGCTGCAATTGCTCAATGAGGACAAGGGCACGCCGGAAGAGGCGCGCAAGATGATGGCTGCCTGGCCCGTGCTGCGGCCGACCCATACCGGTCCGAATGGCCATGCGCGCTTCGACGGGCTGGAGATCGGCACCTACTACGTGGTCTTCAACAACGCCACCCCCTTCGACAAGGACTTCATGCGGTTCAACCGGGTCGACATCCTGGCCACCGACACGCGCGGCGAAACCGAATTCCTGCTGGACCCGCCATTCCGGCTCGAACCGGTCTTCTTTGCCAACGGCGACAACCAGGACCGGCCGCACGGATTGGTGGGCGATACTGTCTGGGTCTCGGTGGCGCACAGCGTGGCAGGACTGGGCAACCCGATGGAAGGCATGTATTACGTGCCGGAGCCGCCACTGCAAAGCCAGGCGCTGAAAGGCGTCAAGTCGAGCATGCGCCTGAACGCCACCGGCTCCACCGAGGTGGCGGTCAATGTCTACATGGCTGCGCTGGAGCCGGACGGCGTCACGCCGGACCCGAATGATGCCGCCCACTACCGCGCCTCGGAACCGATCATCGTCGACGAAGGCAGCGCGACCCAGGTGAGCGGCACGATCACCACCCAGGCGTCGCGTACGGAAGCGGAGTTCCGTCCCGTGCTTGCGCACTGGACCCTGATCCGCAACAGCGCCGATGCACTGTCATTCAATACGTACAAGCTGTTCATCGACCACCTGTTCTGCAACGATGCCGGCGGCGACGTGCCCGAGTTCGAGCGCAGCCGCTTCGACGAAAAGGAACGCGCATTCCGGCTGCTGGAGAAGCGGCGCACCCTGCCTTTCAGCGACTCGGATTCCTACCGTGTGCTGAAGGCCGCCACCGAAGCCTTCGTGATGGTGAACTGCGGCGTGCTGCGCACACCGTATGCGTTCCGGCCGCAGGAAGACGCCGATTACCTGGACCGGCGCGACCTGCCGGGGGACCGCAAGCTGGAGGATGAACTGGTCAAGCGCTACCTGACGTCGCTGGATCCGAAAACCCGCATCCTGCCTTACCTGGCGCTGATCCGCAGCAAGCTGCCGGACGTGCGCATCCACATGGACCACAAGGACCACCACGATGCCGAATTGTGCGCGGGCTTCATCCGTGACCGGCTGGTCAACCCCTGCATGATGGAGCTGATCTGGTCCTATTGGCAGGAAGAGGGCATGCTGGTGCAGACCATGAACGCGATCACGCGCCGCTTCCAGAACGTGCGCTCGCCGGCGCACGGCAACGGCCTCGACCCGCTGGCCAATATGGAAGTGGACATGCTGCGGCCCTTGAACAACCTGCTGTGGGGTTATGTACAGGATGAACAGCACCGCCTGAGCGTGGTGCGCCGCAATTACGAGTACGACCATCACTACGGCATCCACCTGGATGGAAGGGCGGTACGCGATTTCCGTCCGGCCGACAGCCGCTCCAAGTTCGTCGAGGCCTTCCACAACCTGCTGCGCCAGCTGATGCCGTTCTACCGCCAGGACGACGACACCACCGTCAAGGCCGACGCCTTCCCGATCCTGAATGCGCTGAAGGAAGTGCACCTGATCCTGTCGCAGGGCGCGCACAACCAGTTCGGCGACCTGCCGTCCACCGCGCGCATCGAAATGCTGATGCAGCAATGGATGCTGGCGCGTCCGGAATTCCGCGAATTCCTGCCGACGCGGCTGATGGTGGCGCATCCCGAACCGTGGATGGACCGCGTCGATGCAATGAAGAAGGTGCAGGGCTGGAGCGACACCAGCATCGCCCATTTCCGCGACCTGGCCATGTTCGGCGAACAGTTGCTGCTGTCGATCCGCTATACCCACTGGAGCGACGTGTACGACCCCACCGAGGCGTTTGCGTGGGCCCGCTTCTGGCGTCCGCAGGCGCAGGGCTATATGCACGCCTACCGTGCGGTGACAGGTGTCGACCTGACCTCGGAAGTCGCCAACCCCAAACTGGAAGCAACCATGCCGTCGGTGCTGCTGCGGCAGCGGCTGGAGGCCATGCCGCGCTCGGCGTGAGGCGGCGGTGCGCACCGACTTCACCAGTGCGCTGTACCTGGGCATGCGGCATGCCGCGCAGACGCTGCCTGCCTGGGACGAGCTGACTTTGGGAAAGCCGGCGGCGCTGGAGCCGGTGCCGGGCGAGACGGAACTGGGCGCCAGCCTGGCGCGCCTGATGGACTGCGAGGCCGCCTGCCTGCTGACTTCCAGCCTGCACCTGTTCTGGGACCTGTTCGGCTGGCTGGCGCCGGCACGGGTGGCGCTGCTGGTCGACAGCGCGGCATATCCGGTGGCACGCTGGGGCGCCGAGCGCGCGAGCGCACAGGGCGTGCCGCTGCAATGCTTCAGCCACTGCAATGCGGCCCAGGCCGCGGCGCTTGGGCGGCGCTGGCGCGAAGCAGGGCGCAGGCCGGTGATCCTGTCGGATGGCTATACGCCGGGCGATGCCGCCGCACCGCCGCTGGCGGCGTATGCCGACATCGCCGATGCATACGGCGGCTTGCTGCTGCTGGACGACACCCAGGCGCTTGGCGTCGCCGGCCTGGATGGGGGCGGATCGGTGGCCGAGCATGGCCTTGGCGGCGCACCGGTACTGGTGGGCGCCTCGATGGCCAAGGGCTTTGGCGCGCCGCTGGCGGTGCTGGCGGGGCCGCGCAAGCTGCTCGGCGGCTTCTTGTCAGCCAGCGAAACGCGGGTCCATTGCAGCCCGCCTTCGGTGGCGGCGATTGCAGCCGGCCGCTGTGCGCTGGACGCCAACCGCCGGTTGGGCCGGGCCTTGCGCGAGCGGCTGCGCGAGCGGATTGCGCAATTGCAGGCGAACCTGGCCGGTTTCGGGATCGCCTGCATGGGAGGCGATTTCCCGGTCCAGCGAATCGCGCTGCCGCCCTTGTGCGATGGCGAGGCGTTACGCAGCGAGCTTTCGCTGGCAGGTATTGAAGTGCTGTTGCAGGGGACACCGGCAAGGCAGGTCCTGACGTTGCTGCTGCGGGCTGACCACAGCGCACAGGAAGTCGCCTATGCCGCCCGCTCGATCGGACAACTGATGGAGGTGCTGCATGTTTGAGACAATGGAATTCGAATGGCGGCCCAAAGGCGGCCGCTCAATGGGTCGGGGCCGCACCCGTCCCGCCCGCAAAGTCCGCCCGGCGCCCGTGGTTGGCGGGGCCTGGCCTTACCGCGTGCCGGTATTCGAGCCGCTGCCGCTGCTCGAACCGCCAGCGGGCGACGAACCTGGTCCCGATGAAGGAGACGGCGACGGTGAAGTGCCGCCGACCATCGCTGCGGCTGTGGGGCGGATGCCGCCCGCCCTGCAGCCTGCCTATGCGCTCGTCGCTCCGCTCGATCGGGCGCCCAGCGACCCGCGCACGCACGGGCCGGGGCTGTACTACCTTGAATTCACGGTCAACGGCCAGCGCCGGGGCTATAGCGGACAGGCGCGCCACATGGGCCAGCGCCTGGCGCAACACCGGATCTGCGCGGGCATGATGGGCATCCGGCCATCCGAAGTCAGCGTGTATGTCGCGGCCAACCTGGCGGACGATGCGGACCGCCGCCGGCGCGAACGGACCCTGCACGACACGATGTTCAGGCACCACCAGGGCGTGCTGACCAACCAGCGCCGCGAACTGGAGTTCGAGGTGCTGGGCGAGGAGCACGAAGCGCCCTGCGGCTGCAAGCGCTGCCAGCATGGTCCGTTCAGCTCCGAGCAGGAAATGGAACTGGCGATGGAACTGCTCGGCGTGCAGAGCGAGGAGGAGATGGAGCAATTCCTGGGCAAGATGTTCAAGGGCGTCTGGAACGGCATCAAGAAAGTGGCGAAGCCCTTGGGCGGCATCCTGAAAGGGATCGCGAAAAAGGCCTTGCCCTTTGTCGGCGGTGCGCTCGGCTCCTTCATTCCGATTCCGGGCGTCGGCACGGCCCTGGGCCGCGCGCTGGGCGGGGCGCTGAGCAATGCCCTGGAAATGGAAATGCAGGAGATGCCGGAAGTGGACCGCGAGCTGGAAATGGCGCGCCGTTTCGTGCGCATTGCCGGCAGCGCCGCGCAGGCTGCCGGCGACAGCGATGGCAGCCCGCAAGCGGTCCGGCGCGCCGTGCTCGATGCCTTGCGGTCCCATGCCCCGCAGTTCGGCAAGTCATGATCATCGACTGCCATTGCCACGCAGGCCCCGGCGACGGCTTGACCGGCCCCTGGGACAGCGACGCCGCGCTGGGCCGCTACGCCCGGCGCGCGCGTGAAGCCGGCATCGATCGCACGGTGCTGCTGGCCGCCTTCCATTCCGATTACGGCGCCGCCAATGCCGGCGTGGCGCGCCTGGTGGCGGCGCACCCGGAACGCTACCTCGCCTTTGCCTTCGTGCACGCCCGTCGCGATGCCGGGCGGATTGCAGCGCTGGTACGCAAGGCGGTGGAGGAATACGGATTCGTCGGCATCAAGCTGCACCGGCATGACGCCCCGATCACGGGCGAGGTCTGCGAGGTGGCGCGGCACTTCGGGCTTCCGGTGCTGTACGACCCGGTCGGCGTGACTTCGGTGGCCGAACTGCTGGCAGGACAATATCCCGACGTGAACTTCATCTTGCCCCACCTTGGCAGCTTTGCCGACGACTGGGCGGCGCAACTGGCGCTGATCGACCACCTGGCGCGCCATCGCAACATCTACACCGACAGCGCCGGCGTGCGCCGCTTCGACCTGCTGGAGCAGGCGATCCGCCGCGCCGGCGCACACAAGGTCCTGTTCGGGACCGACGGGCCGTGGCTGCACCCCGGCGTGGAACTGGAAAAGATCCGCTTGCTGCGGCTGGGGGCAGGGGACGAAGGCCTGGTCCTGGGCGGCAACCTGCTGCGCCTCATCGGCCGCGGCTAGGCCGGCGCACTGCGTGCCTTGCGGCGCAATTGCAGCGTGCGGTCGGTCACGCCCAGGCGCAGGGCGGCGCGCTGGTTGTTGTCGCCCTCCTGCTGCAGCACCAGCTGGATGGCCGTGTCGGTAGCCGCCTGGCCGATGCGCGAGAGGCTGACGCCAAGGTCGACGGCGCGTCCAATGGCGTTGATGAAAGCCGCGTCGGGCCAGCAGGCGCCGCCCCCGGCGGGGCGTTCCTCGGGCGGCACATCGCCGATGGTGATCGGCCCGGGTCCGATATGGCGATGCCAGAGCCGCGCCACCGTCTGGCGCAGGTCGCGCACATTGCCGGGATAGCTGCGCGTAAGCAGGTATTGGCGCACGGCCGGATCGAGTTCGACATCCTGCCCGCCAAGCTGGCGCAGGAAGTGCTGCACCAGCGGCAGGATATCGCCTTGCCGTTCGCGCAGCGCCGGCGTCCGGCAGCGCCATGCGGCGATGCGGTAATACAGGTCGGCGCGAAAGGCGCCGCGCTGGACCTCCGCCTCCAGGTCGCGATTGGTGGCGCACACCAGGCGAAAGCGAGTCGGATGCCAGTCATTGCTGCCGACACGCCGGTATTGCTGTTCCTGGATGACGCGCAGGAGCTGCGCCTGTAGCGCCAGCGGCAATTCGCCCACTTCATCAAGGAACAATACGCCGCCGTTGGCTGCGGCAAAGGCGCCGTCGCGCGCGCTGTAGGCGCCAGTGAATGCGCCGCGTTCATGCCCGAACAATTCGCTGCCGGCCAGCTCCGGCGACAGCGTGGTGCAATCGACGACAGTGAGCGGCCCGGGGCCGCCATGCAGGCGATGTATGGCCTGGGCCAGCAAATCCTTGCCGGTGCCGGTCTCGCCGGTGATGAGGACCGGGGAATCGGTGAAGGCCGCCACTTCCACCAGGTTTTGCAGCATGCGCCGCCAGGGCGCGCTTTGCCCGACCAGGCAGGCGCGTATGCGGTCGGAAGACATGAGCTGGGCCACTTCGTGCCAGCGCTGCAGGCGGGCCAGTACCTGCGGCAGGATTGCCTCGCCAGTGCGCCACAGGATCAGGTCGGAAGCCCCGGCCGCCAGCACTTCCCACATGGCGTCGGCCGCCAGTTCGGCAGGTTCGCAGCAGATGGCCAGCATTTGCGGCGCGCCCGCCGCTTGCAGGTTGGCGGCCAGTTCGCCGTCCCACTGCCTGAACAGGAAAATGGAAGCGTCGCTTTCCTGCGGTGCTTCGATGAGGGATACGCCAGCGTCGGACAAGTCTGTCCGCAGCCTGTTGCTGGCATTTGCCGGCGCCTTCGCGGTCGCCAGGATGCAAGCTGAAAGCGCCATTTAGTCGCCCCTCCTGAAAGGACAGGACGTCAACTATAGTGCGAATTCAGGAAGCGTAGCGTTGAGCTTGCTCAATCGTGCGCCGCGGTGCGGCGCACGATCCACAGTGCAGATTTATTGCTTGACGCAGTCGACGAAGTAGTCTTTGCGGCCATTTACTTCGCGCTTCACGAGGCCGTGCACGTCGGTCTCGAAACCTGGGAAGCGTTCATTGAAGTCGCGCGCGAAACGCAGGTAGTCCACGATGGTCTTGTTGAAGCGCTCGCCCGGGATCAGCAGCGGAATGCCCGGCGGGTAAGGCGTCAGCAGGATCGACGTGATGCGGCCTTCCAGGTCGTCCAGCGCCACGCGCTCGATTTCGCGGTGCGCCATCTTGGCGAATGCGTCCGACGGCTTCATGGCAGGCACCATGTCCGACAGGTACATCTCGGTGGTCAGGCGCGCCACGTCGTAGGCCTTGTAGAAGTCGTGGATCTGCTGGCACAGGTCGCGCAGGCCCATTTGTTCGTAGCGCGGGTTGGCAGCCGAGAACTCCGGCAGGATGCGCCACATCGGGGCGTTCTTGTCGTAGTCGTCCTTGAACTGTTGCAGCGCGGTCAGCAGAGTGTTCCAGCGGCCTTTGGTGATGCCGATGGTGAACATGATGAAGAAGGAGTACAGGCCACACTTCTCGACGATCACCCCGTGTTCCGCCAGGTACTTGGTCACGATCGAGGCCGGGATGCCGGTCTCGCCGAACTGGCCGTCCAGCGACAGGCCCGGGTTGACGATGGTGGCCTTGATCGGGTCCAGCATGTTGAAGCCCGGCTTCAGGTCGCCGAAGCCGTGCCACTTCTTGCTCTCTTCGGTGAAGATCCAGTCTTCCTGCGAGCCGATGCCTTCTTCGGCGAAGCTGTCCGGGCCCCAGACCTTGAACCACCAGTCCTGGCCCCATTCCTCGTCGATCTTCTTCATCGCGCGGCGGAAGTCCAGCGCTTCCAGGATGGATTCTTCCACCAGGGCGGTGCCGCCCGGCGCTTCCATCATGGCCGCCGCCACGTCGCAGGAGGCGATGATCGAATACTGCGGCGAGGTCGAGGTGTGCATCAGGTAGGCCTCGTTGAAGGCATCCTTGTCCAGCTTCACGGTCTCGGAGTCGCGCACCAGAACCTGCGAAGCCTGGGACAGGCCGGCCAGCAGCTTGTGGGTCGACTGGGTCGAGAAGATCATCGACTCCTTGGCGCGCGGACGGTCCTTGCCGATCGCGTGCATGTTCTTGTAGAAGTCGTGGAAGGTGGCGTGCGGCAGCCAGGCTTCGTCGAAGTGCAGGGTGTCGATCTTGCCGTCCAACATTTCGCGCAGGGTTTCCACGTTGTAGACCACGCCGTCGTAGGTCGACTGCGTAATGGTCAGGATGCGCGGCTTCTTGTTGGCCGCAGCCTGGGCGAACGGGTTGTTGGCGATCTTGCGCTCGATGCTCTCCATCGAGAATTCTTCCAGCGGGATCGGGCCGATGATGCCCAGGTTGTTCCGGGTCGGCATCAGGAACACGGGGATCGCGCCGCACATGATGATCGAGTGCAGGATCGATTTGTGACAGTTGCGGTCCACCACGACGATGTCGCCCGGCGCCACGGTCGAATGCCACACCATCTTGTTGGAGGTGGAAGTGCCGTTGGTGACGAAGTAGGCGTGGTCGGCGTTGTAGATGCGGGCGGCGTTGCGCTCGGACGCGGCGACCGGGCCGGTGTGGTCCAGCAGCTGGCCCAGTTCCTCCACCGCGTTGCAGACGTCGGCGCGCAGCATGTTCTCGCCGAAGAACTGGTGGAACATCTGGCCGATCGGCGACTTCAGGAAGGCCACGCCGCCGGAGTGGCCAGGGCAGTGCCAGGAGTAGGAGCCGTCGTTCGCGTAGTGCACCAGGGCGCGGAAGAAGGGCGGCGCCAGGCTGTCCAGGTAGGACTTGGCTTCGCGGATGATGTGGCGCGCCACGAATTCCGGGGTGTCCTCGAACATGTGGATGAAGCCGTGCAGCTCGCGCAGGATATCGTTAGGGATATGGCGCGAAGTGCGGGTTTCGCCGTACAGGTAGATCGGGATGTCGGCGTTCTTGTGGCGGATCTCGGAAACGAAGGCGCGCAGGGAAGCCAGCGCGAAGTCGGTTTCTTCCGGGGTGCCGCCGCCGAACTCTTCGTCGTCGATCGACAGCACGAAGGCCGAGGCGCGCGACTGCTGCTGCGCAAACTGCGCCAGGTCGCCGTAGCTGGTCACACCCAGGACGTCCATGCCTTCGTTTTCCATCGCCGCGGCCAGGGCGCGAATACCCAGGCCGGACGTGTTCTCGGAACGGAAATCCTCGTCGATGATGACGATGGGGAAGCGGAATTTCATCGATGTTCTCCAGGCGCGACCAAGCGCCTCAAAAAAATAAGACCGGGAGTATCGCAGAAAACATTCCCCGGTGGTGGATTTTTTTACAGCATTGCCAGCACGCCGAGGCCAAGGCCTACCGCGGCCACGCCGTAGGTGGCATACATCAGCCATTTACGGTTGGTCAGCAGGGTGATTGCGGCCAGCGCAATAGCAATTTGTTCAGCCGTGGTAGCCAGCGCCCATTGGTGGTGCTTGTGCAGGGCATGGTCGGATTTATGGTCCCATTCGGCCGACTTGGCTTCCCACTCCTCGGCATCTTTCTTGATTGCCGACTTTTCTTCCTTGTAGCGCGCCACTTCCGCTTCGTAACGCTTCGGATCGACGTTCGGCAGGGTCATGGCCAGTTCGGCCAGGTTCTGCTTGGACGACTTGGCCTGGTAGTAGTTCCAGCGGTTGGACGCTTCGGTCTTGGCGATGGCCGCATTGTTCTTGAACAGGGCGGCATCGTTCTGCGTGGCCCCGCCCTGGTAGCCGAAGATGGCGCCCACGGTGGCCAGGATAGCCGTCGTCACGGCGATATTGCCGGAGAATTTGTCGTTGCTATGTGCTGCGTGTTCCACGGCGTGGTCGTGCGGGCCGTGGACGTGGAAACCGTGTCCGGACATGTTTAGTTCCTGCTAAAGCTAATGAATGAATAAGGCAGCCCGGCTGCCGAAACGTGATCCTCGCGCGCCACTTCCCGCCATTGGCCGGCAGCCAGCGCGGGGAAGAAGGCGTCGCACTCGTAGCTGCGGCCGATGCGGGTGATGACAAGCCTGTCAACCAGCGGCAAGGCTTGCTGGTAGACCTGCGCGCCGCCGATCACGAAAGCCTCGTCGGCGCCGGCGACCAGGGCCTGCGCTTCTTCCAGCGAGCCGACGCGTTCCACGCCCTCGTGCCGCCAATCGGCATTGCGGCTGATGACGATATTGCGGCGGTTGGGCAAAGGCCGGCCGATCGAATCGAAGGTCTTGCGGCCCATGATAATCGGATGGCCGGAAGTGAGGCGCTTGAAGTGCGCCAGGTCTTCCGGCAAGTGCCATGGAAGAGTGTTGTTGATACCTATGCCATTGCTGGAGTCAGTGGCAACGATGATGGTCAATTTTGTCATGGCCGACATTATATATCGGAGCACTTTGCACTTCGGTCACGTTGCGGAATTGCGCCACCGCAATTTATTTTCGCGCCCGAACAGGGCCTTGTGAAATTTGGATAGTTTTGGCGGGGGTGTGCCGGCGTATCGTAGCTTCCAGCGCGCTAGGAATTACTGCTGAGTAATTCTGTTTATTGGTTTTATAACGATATGGACCCCAGGAGAACCCCTGATGAAACACCCACTCAAGCATCCCAATGGGAATGCCGGGCGCGCTATTCTCGCATTGGCTGATGGCACCCTGTTCGAAGGCATCTCGATCGGTGCCAACGCGTCGACAGCCGGCGAAGTCGTATTCAATACCGCCATGAGCGGGTACCAGGAAATCCTGAGCGACCCAAGCTACAGCCGCCAGATTGTCACGCTGACCTATCCGCATATCGGCAACACGGGCGTCAACCGTGAAGACGGCGAAGCGCCGTTGATCCATGCGGCCGGCCTGGTGGTGAAGGACCTGCCTTTCATGGCCTCGAACTTCCGCAGCGAGCAGGACCTGTCGAGCTGGTTGACGGAGCAGGGCGTGGTGGCGATTGCAGGCATCGATACCCGCAAGCTGACCCGCATCCTGCGCGAGAAGGGCGCCCAGTCCGGCGCCATCATCGCCGGCGGCGCGGCGGAGGAAGCGCTGCGCCTGGCGCGCGAATTTCCGGGCCTGTCGGGCATGGACCTGGCGCAAACCGTCAGCACCGCCGCCCCTTATGAATGGACCGAGACCGAATGGATGCTGGGCCAGGGCCACGGCCGCCAGATGCAGCCGCGCTGCCACGTGGTCGCCTACGACTTCGGCGTGAAGGCGAATATCCTGCGCATGCTGGCCCAGCGCGGCTGCCGCGTCACGGTGCTGCCCGCGAAAGCCGGCGCCGCCGCCGCGCTGGCACTGAACCCGGACGGCATCTTCCTGTCGAACGGGCCGGGCGACCCGCAACCCTGCGATTACGCGATCGAAGCCGCGCGCGAACTGATCGAGCGCGGCGTGCCGACCTTCGGCATCTGCCTTGGGCACCAGATCATGGCGCTCGCTTCCGGCGCCCGCACCATGAAAATGAAATTCGGCCACCACGGCGCCAACCACCCCGTACAGGATATCGAAACCGGTCGCGTAATGATCACTTCCCAGAACCACGGCTTTGCCGTCGATCCCGATTCGCTGCCGAATAACTGCGCAGTCACGCATATTTCCCTGTTCGACGGTTCGTTGCAAGGCTTCCGCCGCACCGACAAGCCGGCGTTCTGCTTCCAGGGCCACCCCGAGGCGTCGCCCGGGCCGCACGACCTGGCGCCGCTGTTCGACCGTTTCGTGAGCATGATGGAGGGCGCACGCCATGGCTAAGCGTACCGACATCAAGCGCATCCTGATCATTGGCGCCGGCCCGATCGTGATCGGCCAGGCATGCGAATTCGATTATTCCGGCGCTCAGGCTTGCAAGGCCCTGCGCGAAGAAGGCTATGAAGTGGTGCTGGTCAACAGCAACCCGGCTACCATCATGACCGATCCGGGCATGGCCGACGTGACCTATATCGAGCCGATCACCTGGGAAACCGTGGCACGCATCATCGAGAAAGAGCGCCCGCAAGCCGTGCTGCCTACCATGGGCGGCCAGACCGCGCTGAATTGCGCGCTGGACCTGCATCGCCACGGCGTCCTGGAAAGCTTCAACGTGGAGCTGATCGGCGCCACGCCGGAAGCCATCGACCGCGCGGAGGACCGCGCCAAGTTCAAGGCAGCCATGGAGCGCATCGGCCTGCAGTCGGCCCGTTCCGGCATCGCCCACACCATGGCCGAAGCCTGGCAGGCGCAGGAACGCCTCGGCTTCCCGGTGATTATCCGTCCGTCCTTCACCATGGGCGGCAGCGGCGGCGGCATCGCCCGCAATGCCGATGAATTCACCGCCATCTGCCTGCGCGGCCTGGAGCTGTCGCCGACTTCCGAATTGCTGATCGAAGAATCGCTGATCGGCTGGAAGGAATTCGAGATGGAAGTGGTGCGCGACCGCAAGGACAACTGCATCATCGTCTGCTCGATCGAGAACCTGGACCCGATGGGCGTGCATACCGGCGATTCGATCACCGTAGCCCCGGCGCAGACCCTGACCGACAAGGAATACCAGATCATGCGCGACGCGTCGCTGAACGTGCTGCGCGAGATCGGCGTCGATACCGGCGGATCGAACGTGCAGTTCGCGGTCAACCCGCAAGACGGGCGCATGATCGTGATCGAGATGAACCCGCGCGTGTCGCGCTCCTCGGCGCTCGCTTCCAAGGCCACCGGCTTCCCGATCGCCCGCGTGGCCGCCAAGCTGGCGGTGGGCTTTACGCTGGACGAGCTGCAAAACGATATCACCGGCGGCGCCACCCCGGCTTCGTTCGAACCTGCGATCGACTACGTGGTCACCAAGATCCCGCGCTTCGCCTTCGAGAAATTCGCCGGCGCGAATGACCGCCTGACCACGCAGATGAAGTCCGTGGGCGAAGTGATGGCCATGGGGCGCACTTTCCAGGAATCGTTCCAGAAGGCGCTGCGCGGCCTGGATATCGGCGTGGACGGCCTGCAGCGCATCGCCACCGGCCGCGACGTGATCGAACAGGAACTGCGCCTGCCGGGCCCGCAACGCATCTGGTACGTCGGCGAAGCATTCGCGCAAGGCATGTCGCTGGCGGAGGTGAACCGCCTTTCCCATATCGACCCGTGGTTCCTGGCCCAGATCCATGACCTGGTGGAAGTCGAGGAATGGGTGGCTTCCCAGCAGCTGGGCGGTTTCGACCGCGACGTGCTGCGCCGCCTGAAACAGCAAGGCTTCAGCGACCGCCGCCTGGCGCACCTGCTGGGCGTGCATGAAGACGCGGTGCGCAAGCAGCGCCACGCCCAGGGCATCCGTCCGGTGTACAAGCGCGTCGACACCTGTGCCGGCGAGTTCGCGACCCGCACCGCCTATATGTATTCGACCTACGACGAGGAATGCGAGGCACAGCCGACCGGCGCTCGCAAGATCATGGTTCTGGGCGGGGGCCCGAACCGGATCGGCCAGGGCATCGAATTCGATTACTGCTGCGTGCATGCCGCGCTGGCGATGCGCGAGGATGGCTACGAGACCATCATGGTGAACTGCAACCCGGAAACCGTGTCGACTGATTACGATACCTCCGACCGCCTGTATTTCGAATCGTTGACGCTGGAGGACGTACTGGAAATCGTCGCCATCGAAAAGCCCGAAGGCGTGATCGTGCAGTACGGCGGCCAGACCCCGCTCAAACTGGCCCTGGCGCTGGAGGCGAACGGCGTGCCGATCATCGGCACCTCGCCCGACATGATCGACGCCGCCGAGGACCGCGAACGCTTCCAGAAACTGCTGTTCGAGCTGGACCTGCGCCAGCCTTCGAACCGCACCGCCCGCAACGAGCAGCAAGCCGTGGCCATGGCCGAGGAGATCGGCTACCCGCTGGTGGTGCGCCCATCGTACGTGCTGGGCGGCCGCGCCATGGAAATCGTGCACGAACGGGCCGACCTGGAGCGCTACATGCGCGAGGCGGTCAAGGTCTCGCACGACTCGCCGGTGCTGCTGGATCGCTTCCTGAACGATGCCATCGAGGTGGACGTGGACTGCGTCAGCGACGGCGCCGACGTGGTGATCGGCGGCGTGATGGAACACGTGGAACAGGCCGGCATCCACTCGGGCGATTCGGCCTGCAGCCTGCCTCCCTATTCGCTGTCCGAGGCCACCGTGGCCGAGATCAAGCGCCAGACCGTGCGCCTGGCGCGCGGCCTGAACGTGGTCGGCCTGATGAACGTGCAGTTCGCGGTGCAGCGCCAGAAAGCCGACGGCCGCATGCTGGACCGGATCTTCGTGCTGGAAGTGAATCCGCGCGCTTCGCGCACCGTACCGTTTGTATCGAAGGCGACCGGCGTGCAGCTGGCCAAGGTCGCAGCGCGCTGCATGGCCGGCCGTTCGCTCGCCGAGCAGGGCGTTACCGCGGAAGTGATTCCGCCTTATTACAGCGTCAAGGAGTCTGTATTGCCATTTGCGAAGTTCCCGGGCGTTGACACCATCCTTGGGCCGGAAATGAAATCCACCGGCGAAGTGATGGGGACCGGAACCACCTTCGGCGAGGCTTTCTTGAAGGCTGAACTGGGCGCCGGCGTGCGCATCCCGCTGGCGGGCTATGTCTATATGCGCGTGCGCAAGGCCGACCAGGCGCGCGCTGTCGCCTTGGCCCGCGAGCTGGCCGATGCCGGCTACCAGCTGTGCGCCAGCGAAGTGACTGCCGCAGTGCTGGAAGCAGGCGAGGTGCCCGTCAACACCATCGAGGACGAAACCCTGCTTGGCCTGCTGGCCCTGCGCGAGATCGCCATGGCCGTGGTCACGGTGGACGAGAAGCGCATCGCCATTGCGGCCACCCGCAGCCTGCGCACTGCGGCGCTGGCCTCGGGCACCGTGATGTTTACCACCATTGCAGCGGCCGAGGCAGCGGCGGAGGCGCGCAAGCACGCCGGCAACACCGCCGTGCGTTCGCTGCAGGAGCTGCATGCCATGGGCGGCAGCGAACGGCGCGAGGTGTCGCCGCCCGCGCCGCGTCCCGTGCCGGGCGCCGCGGACCTGGCAGCGGCAGCCTGGCAAATGCCGGAGCGCCGTGCGCAATCGCGCCAGCGCAGCGTCGGCGTGGAGCCGCTGAAAGTCTTCATCCGCCAGCCCTTCACGGAATCGGACGAACGCCAGCAGCGCATGATCGGTGAAATCATGCAGATGATCGACAGCGCCAACGGCCTGCCGCACGTCTTCGACTACCTCACCGGCTTGCAGGCCGAGAGCGCGGAAACCTTCCGCTCCTCGTTCGAGCGCAAGCAGGGCCTGCCTTTCACGCCGCAGAATTTCCGCCGCCACCGGCTTGCATTGCTGGACCAGGCGGACGTCATGGTCAACATCCGCGTCGGAATGAGCGAAAGCAGTGCGTTCGAGTTGAGCTATCACATATTCAGGGGCCGCCGAACGCCTATCCTGTTCCTGGTGTGGAAAGGCGCGCCGATCAAGACCACGCTGCTGCGCGAACTCGACGACCTGGTGGATATCACCTACATCGAGTTCGAGGAAGTCTCGGAGTTGCGTGGTCGTTTGCATCAGTTTTTCAAATGTTTGGTAAAGGAGTGAGCGATGTTCAATAATTTCAAGATCAAGACCCTGCTGGTTGGTGTGCTGGGTTTGCTGATTGGCCTGCTGGCGATTATTGGCGGCCTCGGAATCCTGAGCGCGGAGCGCTCGGTCGGACTGGTGAAAGACGTGACGGTTTCCAACCAGAAGAACATCGCGGAGCGCAACGCTATTCGCCTGGACATGGAAACGGGCCGCAGCCAGATCCTGCAGGCCTTGCAGCACAATCCTGAACTGGCCTGGAGCAAGCTGCACGACCACCCGCTGACCAACCACTTCAACATCGTCGACGAAGTCACGGCGCGCGTGAACAAGCGCTGGGAAGGCTACCTGGCCAGCATCAAGTTGCCGGAGGAGCGCAAGCTGGCCGAAGACTGGTTCGCCAAGAGCGACGGCCTGGGCGTTGAGCACGTCCGCGCCGCCACCGCCGCCGTCAAGGAAGGGCGCTGGGACGATGCGGAAACGGTGCTGATCAAGAAACTCAACCCGTCCTACCGCCTTGGCGACGGCGCACTGAAAGCGCTGTCCGAGCACGCCGACAAGCGCATCGAGGCCGATGCCGCCGCGGTCGCGGCCGGCCTGAGCCGCAACAGCACCACCGTCACCGTGGTCCTGGCCGGCGGCCTGGCGTTGAGCGTGTTCGCCGGCCTGGTGCTGCTGAAGGCGATTTCCGAACCGCTGGCGGAAGCCATGGACGTGGCGCACCGCGTCGCCGATGGCGACCTGAAAGGCCAGGCCACCAAGCATGCGGACAATGAATTCGGCGAATTGCTGCGCGCCCTGGACAAGATGCGCGACAACCTGGCCGCCATCGTGGCCGAAGTACGCGGCGGCAGCGACACGATCTCCAGCGCGTCGGCGCAGATCGCGGCCGGCAATATGGACTTGTCCGACCGCACCGGCGAACAGGCCGCCTCGCTGGAGGAAACCGCCTCCTCGATGGAAGAACTGACCAGCACCGTGCGCCAGAACGCCGACAATGCGCGCCAGGCCAACCAGCTTGCCGTTTCGGCATCATCGGTGGCGACCAAGGGCGGGGAAGTGGTTGAACAGGTGGTGGCGACCATGGGCTCGATCAACGAGTCGTCCAACAAGATCGTGGACATCATCGCGGTCATCGACGGTATCGCATTCCAGACCAATATCCTGGCCCTGAATGCGGCCGTGGAAGCTGCCCGGGCCGGCGAGCAGGGCCGCGGCTTCGCGGTGGTTGCCAGCGAGGTGCGCAACCTGGCGCAGCGTTCGGCCGCCGCCGCCAAGGAAATCAAGCAGTTGATCGACGATTCTGTTGGCAAAGTGGAAAGTGGCGCCAAGCTGGTCAACCAGGCCGGGCACACAATGAAGGAAATCGTGTCGAGCATTCAGCGCGTGACTGATATCATGGGGGAAATTACCAGTGCTACGCAGGAACAAACTGCCGGCCTGGAACAAATCCACCAGGCCATCACCGAGATGGATACAATCACCCAGCAGAACGTGGCGCTGGTGGAAGAGGCAGCTTCGGCGTCGACGGCCCTGCAAGACCAGGCCAACAGCCTGTCGAAAGTTGTCAGCGTGTTCCAGATCGACAGCGAGCGCCGCGAGCATCCTGCCGCCGTGCAGGCCCGCGCCGTGATCCAGGCAGTACGCACCAAGCCTGCATTGCTAGCCAAGGCCAAGCCGGTGCAGCGCGACGGCAAGGGAGCCGCATCGCGCAAGGTTGCCAATAGCGAGGTAGGAGACTGGGAAGAGTTTTAATGAAGGAGCATGATTGGAATACAAAGCGTTTGAGCACTTAGTCCGACGGCTGGAGCTGGATTCAAATTCCAGCCCGGAAGCCTTCCGCCGCAAGGTATTTGCCATCAGCCTGGCCGCCTATGCAACCCTGTTCGGGTTGCTGGCCGGGCTGCTTGCGTTATTCGCCATGCTGGTGCAATGGGCAATCGAGTCGCACCGTGCCTTTGCGATGATCAAGGCTGGCCTGGCCGGCCTGTTCCTCCTTTCCCTGATCTTTGTCATCCTGCGCGTGATGCTCATGCGGCTGGACCCGCCGACCGGGCGTGAACTGGTGCGCGATGAAGCGCCCAAGCTGTTCGATATCCTCGAAAAGCTGTACGGCAAGCTGAAAGGCCCGCGTATCGAGCACGTGCTGATTACAGACGAATACAATGCGGCGATCGTGCAGCATGCCCGATTCGGCATTTTCGGGGGCTACCGCAACTACCTGCTGGTTGGCCTGCCGTTCCTGCTCGGCTCTACGCCGAAGGAAATGCTGGCCGTGCTGGCCCACGAATACGGCCACCTGTGCGGCGACCACGCCAAAGGGTCCACCAGGATCTATCGCCAGCGCCGCCTGTTCGTCGCCATGTACCAGCACCTGGAGAGCAGTGCGGACGACAATGTCGTGAGCGCGGCGATCGTGCGCGCCCTGAAGCGCTTCTTCCCTTATTACAGCGCCTATACCTTCGTCCTGTCGCGCCAGGACGAATACGAGGCCGACCAGATCGCCGTCGACATGGCAGGCCACACGGCGACTTCCCAGATGCTGGTACGCGCCCGCCTGCTCGGCGACTGGATTGCCCGCGACTTCTGGCCCAGCATGTACGAGAACGCGGATCGGCTGGAGCGTCCGCCGTTCATGCCGTTCTCCTCCATGCGCCTGGCGATCAAGGCCAACTACGACGAATGGGCCACCAGGAAGGCGCTGGATGCCGCCTGGGCCACGCGTTCGGATCTTGACGACACCCATCCCTGCCTGCGCGAGCGGCTCGATGCCATCGAGATGGCGCCGGTCCTGCCGCCGCCGGTCGATACCTGCGCTGCGGACGTGATGCTGGCCTCCGGCGTCGGCAAGAAACTGGAAGCGGAGCTGGACCAGGATTGGTGGGACGTCAATTCGCGCGGCTGGGTTCACCGCTTCCGCCAGGTGCAGAATTCCCGTGTCCGCATCGGCGAGCTGTCGGCATCGCCGCTGTCGAAACTTTCGGTGCAGGATTTGCTGGAGCTGGCGTCGTTGAAGCTGGACTTCGAAGACACCGCGTCCGCCAAGCCGGCGCTGGTCGAATTGATGAAGCGCGGCGGCGGCCCGTATCCGCGCGCCTCGCTGATGTATGGACGCGTGCTGGTGGCCGAAGGCGACCGCCGTGGCGTCGACCACCTGCGCGAGGCCGCGCTGAATGAGCCGCGCCTGCTGGAGGAAGCCGCACAACGCGGCTACCAGTTCTTGCTGGAGAGGGACGGCGAAGCCGTTGCCAACCGCTGGTGGGGCAGCATCGTGCCCCAGGACGAACCGGCTTAAACGGCCATCGGCGCCGTCAGCGGCGCGTGGTGCTGGTAGCCTTCCAGCGTGAAGTCGGAAGGCTCGATCTTCTCCAGCCACTCCGGTTCGTACTTGCCGGTCTCGGCGAAAGCGGGTACGCGGCTATTGATGTGCAGTCGCGGCAGCGGCAGCGGCTCGCGCTTCAACTGCTCCTGCACCATGTCCATGTGGTTCTCGTAAATGTGCGCATCGCCGATAAAGTAGCTGAACCAGCGCGGCTGGTAGCCGGTCAGGCGGGCCACCAGGTGCAGCAGGGCGGCGCCTTCTGCGATATTGAAGGGCGTGCCCAGGCCGATATCGTTGCTGCGCACGTACAGGCACAGGGAGATCTCGCGCGTCGTGGCGTTCGGGATGAACTGGTACAGCAGGTGGCAGGCCGGCAGCGCCACCTGGTCCAGCACGGCCGGGTTCCAGCCGTGGAACAGGATGCGGCGGCTGGAGGGGTTGTTGACGATGGTGTCCAGGCATTCGCGCAACTGGTCGATGGCCTTGTACATCAACACTTTCTGCACGCCGTCTTCGTCCAGCGGGGCGACCTGGCGGAAGCCGTTGCGTTCTGCGTCCGCAATCTGCGCGGCGGCGGTGGCGTCCAGCACTTTGTAGCCCGGCCACTGGCGCCACTGCACGCCGTACACCGGGCCCAGGTCGTCAGTGCCGGTACGGTGCGGGTTGGCCAGCCATTGGGCGTTTTCATTGGCGTTCTGGTCCCACACCTTGCAGCCCAGGGCACGGAAGTCGGCGGCGCTGCGCGAGGCGCGCAGGAAGGCGCACAGCTCGCCAACCACCGATTTGAAGGCCAGCTTCTTGGTCGTCACGGCAGGGAAGCCGTCGTTCATGTCAAAGCGCATCATCGCGCCCGGCACGCTGAGGGTGCGGATGCCGGTGCGGTTGTCCTGCCAGCTTCCTTGTTCCAGCACGGTGCTGATCAATTCCTTGTACTGCTTCATGCGATTCTCCGTTTATCGTTTGTTGCCGCGGCCGCCGGGCTTGGAAGCTGCGCGGCCGGCGGCGCGTGCTGCCGACTTGGCGCCGCGCGTGGCGGTCACCACGACTTTGCCGCCGCCACTCGGGCCCACGGCGCCAGCGTCGCCGCGGTTTCCGTTAGCGCCCCTGCCGGCGCCGGGGCTTCCGGCGCGTGCGCCATAGATTGGTCCGCGCGAGCGTTCTTTTTCCTTTGGCGGCAGTTCTTCTTTCAGCCCGCCGAAACCGCCTGCCGGACGAGGGGTGTCATCGCGGGCTGGCTGCTGCTTGGCGGCCGCTCGCTGCGTGGGGCCGGTTGCCGTCCCTTTGGCCGGCCTGGTTGCGCCGCGGGCAGGCCTGGCGCCGGCGGTCCGTGATGCGGGCGCGCTCGGCGTGCCGGTCGAAGGCACGCGATGGTCCGCCTCGAAGCCCGCTTCTTCCTGACGCGGCAAGACCGCGCCTGTCAGCTTTTCGATTGCACGCAGCAGTTCGACTTCGTCGGCGCAAACGAGCGACACTGCCTCACCCTCGGCGCCGGCACGGCCGGTGCGGCCGATGCGGTGGACATAATCCTCGGCCACGGTCGGCAGGTCGAAATTGACCACCAGCGGCAGGGCTTCGATATCCAGGCCCCGGGCTGCAACGTCGGTCGCCACCAGGATCTGCACATCGTTGGCCTTGAAGCGCTTCAGCGCCTTGATGCGTGCCGGCTGCGGCTTGTCGCCATGGATTGAATCGGCCGGGATGCCTTGGCCCTGCAACAGGCCAAGCAACTGCTCGACACCCTTGCGTGTCTTGACGAAGACCAGGACCTGGCCCCAGCCCTCCTTGCGCAGCAGGTGCACGAACAGCTCCGGCTTGCTGCGCTTGTCGGTGGTGAACACCAGCTGGCGCACGGTGCGCGCTGCCGTGTTAGGAGCGCTGGCCTGGACGGTGAGCGGGTCGCGCAGCAACTGCCTGGCCATCGCCCGGATTGATTCCGGCATGGTGGCCGAGAACAGCAGGGTCTGGCGCTCGACCGGGAGTGCGGCAAACAGCAAATCCAGGTCGGCTGCAAAGCCCAGGTCCAGCATGCGGTCGGCTTCGTCCAGCACCAGGGCGGTCAACTGGCCGAACTCCAACGCACCTTTGCGATGGAGGTCGAGCAGGCGGCCGGGCGTGGCCACCAGCACATCCAGTCCCTTGCGCAGTTTTGCCAGCTGCGGCTCCATCGGCACGCCGCCATAGGCGACAGCGGAACGCAGCGGCAAGTTGAAGCCGTAGGTATGGAAGCTCTGGTACACCTGGTCGGCCAGTTCGCGCGTCGGAACCAGTACCAGGCAGCGCACATGGTTGGGGGCGGCCTGGCCGCCTTCCATGGCCAGGCGCTGCAGCAGGGGCAGCGCGAAAGCGGCGGTCTTGCCGGTACCGGTTTGCGCTGCGGCCAGCAGGTCGCGGCCTGCCAGGACTGCTGGAATGGCTTGTTTCTGAATTGGCGTCGGCGTCTTGTAGCCGATCGAATCGAGTGTGCGAAGGAGCCCGTCAATCAGGTCCAGCGAAGCAAAACTCATAGCGCGTCGCTCCATAAAGTGAGGGCGTGGCGGACTTGTTCGTCCGATAGTGCAAGCAGGTTATCGCCGACATACCATTCGGTATAGCTGGCGCCGGACAGTTGCGCGTGGGTTGCGCGGTTGAGCAGCCACACGCCATGCTGCGCAGCGATCTCGTTGCGGATCTGCAGCAGGCGGTCGCGCTCGACCGGCACATGGATATGCAACATGTTCGCATGCGGCCGCGCAGGATTGGCGCGCAGCCGGGGGTAGTCGCGCAAGGTGTCGTACAGCCATTGCGTACGGCGGAAATATTCGGGCATGGCCGCCAGCCGTGCATCGAACTCCATGGCAGCGCTGACCACGTAGGGCGTGCGGTGGATCACGTTGCCGCCCTGGCGGCGGAACCATTCCTGCGCACGGGCGATGAAGTCACGGCTGCCCAGCAGCATGGCGCCGCCCAGGCCGCCGATGCCCTTGTAAAGCGAAACGTAGACGCTATCGAAGCCCGCCGCCACCTCGGCCGGCGCTCGGCCGTAGCCGGCAGCAGCCTCCCACAGGCGCGCACCATCCATGTGCAAGTGGATGCCATGTTCGCGGCAGTGGGACTTGATCGCCGCCAGCTCGTCCCAGCGCGGCGACTGGCCGCCCAGTTCACGCGCCGGCAGTTCGAGCGCCACGGCTGCCAGCCGGTCGGGCACGGCCTGCAAATCTGCGAGCGTGAAGGGGCGGTGCAGGTCGCCCAGCTGGATGGCCTGGAAGTGGTCCAGCAGCTGGTGGTTGCTGCGTTCATGCTTGAAGATGTGCGCTGTCGGGTGCAGGCCCACCAGGCGGCTGCCGCGCTCCATGCAGGCCAGGCGCAGTGCCGTGACCTGGGTCATGGTGCCGGTGATGCAGAAGGCCGCGGCCTCGAAGCCCAGCAGCTCGGCGACTTTCTGCTCGAAAGACTGGATCAGTTCACCCTCGCCATACACGTCATGGGCGATGCCGTTGGCTTCGCACCAGGCGGACATGGCGCCAAAGACCTGCGCCGGCGAAGGCTGGCGATGGCCTGGCAGGATGGTGTGGCAACCCTGGCGCAGTTCGGCGTCGCTCACGTCGCGCCTCAATGGGTCACGTGGACATGGTGGAACTGCAGCGCCGCCAGGTTGGCGTAGATGCCGCCCAGCGCCACCAGCGACTGGTGGGTGCCGGTTTCGACGATCTTGCCGTCTTCCATGACGATGATGCGGTCGGCGCGCTGCACGGTGGCCAGGCGGTGCGCAATGATGATCGTGGTGCGGCCCACCATGGCTGCCTCGAGGGCGCCCTGCACCAGGCGTTCGGATTCGGCATCCAGGGCGCTGGTGGCTTCGTCGAGCAGCAGCAGCGGCGGGTTTTTCAGCAGGGCGCGGGCAATTGCAATGCGCTGGCGTTGGCCGCCGGACAGGCGCACGCCGCGCTCGCCCAGGAAGGACTTGTAGCCGTTAGGCAGGCGTTCGATAAATTCGTGGGCGGCAGCCAGGCGTGCGGCCTGGATCACTTCCTGGTCGGTTGCATCGGCACGGCCATAGCGGATGTTTTCCATCGCGTCGGCCGAGAAAATCACCGTATCCTGTGGAACGATGCCGATGGCGCCGCGCAGGGTATGCAGGTCCAGCAGGCGGATGTCGGTGCCGTCCAGGCGGATCGCGCCCGATTGCGGATCGTAGAATCGCAGCAGCATCTGGAACAGGGTGGTCTTGCCGGCGCCGGAGGGGCCAACCACGGCAACGGTTTCGCCCGGCTTGATATCGAGCGTCACGTGGTCCAGCGCCAGCGTGTCGGGGCGCGAAGGATAGCTGAACGATACCTCGGACAAGCTCAGGGCCGCGCCATTGGCGGCGCGCGGCGGCAGGGCTTGTGCTTGCGCCGGGTTCTGGATGTCGGAGCGCACGGCCAGCAATTCGAGCAGGCGCTCGGTCGCCCCGGCCGCGCGCTGGGCTTCTCCCATGACCTCTGACAGCGCGCCGATCGCGCCTGCGACGATGGAGGCGTACAGGATGAACTGGCCCAGGTCGCCGCCCGTCATGGTCCCCTCCAGCACCGCATGGGCGCCCAGCCACAGCACGAAAACGATGGTGCCGAATACCAGCACGATCGCCAGCATGGTCAGGAAAGCACGAGCCTGGATGCGGCGCATGGCGGTGCTGAACGCACCTTCGACGGAGCCGCCAAAGCGCTTCGCTTCCAGCCCTTCATGGGTAAAGGCTTGCACGGTCGGCATGGCATTCAGGATTTCGCCGGCCATGGCCGAAGCATCGGCCACGCGGTCCTGGGAGTCGCGCGACAGCTTGCGCACGCGGCGGCCAAACATCACGATCGGCAGCACGGTCAGCACCAGCAGGCCGATGATGATGGAGGACAGCTTGGGGCTGGTAATAAACAGCATCACCAGGCCGCCGAGGAAGAGCAGCACATTACGCAAGGCCATCGAAATGCTGGTGCCGACAACGCTCTGGATCAGGGTGGTGTCGGTGGTCAGGCGCGACAATACTTCGCCGGTCTTGGTGGTTTCGAAGAATTCGGGGCTTTGCTGAACCACGTGGGAATACACGGCGTTGCGGATGTCGGCGGTGACGCGTTCGCCGAGCCAGGACACGCTGTAGAAGCGCGCCGCCGTCGCCAGCGCCAAGACCGTAGCGACTGCGAACAGGGCCAGGAACACTTCGTTAACGTGGGTTGCGCTGCGCACGCCGGCATTGGCGCCGAAGCCCAGGTCGATCATCTGCTTGAAGGCGTAGGGGATCGCCAGCGTGGAGCCGGCAGCGACCACCAGCGCAATGCCGGCAATGACGAAGCGGTTGCGGTAAGGCTTGAGGAAGGGCAGCAGGCCCTTGAAGGCGGCCAGGCTGCCTTTCTTGAGTTCTCGGGCTTCAGGCTGGCCGTTGTCGGTGGTGCTCATTGCGTATTCTACGTTCTTGTTCAAAGTTTCATCGGACGGACATAGCCCGTCAACTCCAGGTAGCCGCGCCCCGCCGGTTTGCCGCCGCGCGTGACGGTCACCGCGCCCTCCCAATACACGGCGCCGGTCGAACGGCGCGAATCCAGTTCCTGGTCCTGCTGCAAAGGACTGACCTGCCACTGTTCGGGGCCGGTGGATATCAGGGTGGCGACGGGATACTCGGCGTGCGTGTGCGGCGATTTCCATCGCTGCTGCGGAGTAAAACTGACCTGGTCCTGCGAATAGTGCGTGATCTTACCGGATGCATCGCGCCATGTCGCGTGGGCCCACAGTTTACCACCTTGGCGGTCCCTGATCTGGAATGCCATCAGGGCGCCGCCATCATCGAGGTTGATGCCGGTCCAGTCCCAACCTGCGGCTGCGGGATCGAGCACCTGGCTTGACCATTCGTGATCGAGCCAGGTGACGCCTTGCACGGCCTGTGGCGCGGCTCCGCGGCGGGTGAGGGTGCCGCTGGTGCGCAGTTGCGGCTTGCTATAGTAATAACTTGCCTGTTCCGGCCTGGGGCCTTTGCGGGAAAAGCCGGCGTCGCCTTGCAGCAGGACTGGCTGGGTGGGCTGCAGCTTCAGCGCCAGCGTGAAAGCCGCGGCTTCGATGTCGATCTGATAAGTGCCGTCTTCGGCGCGCTCCATGCGCCAGCCATCCAGGTGCACGCTGGTGTCCGCGGTGGAGGCGCCGGCGAGGCCGAAGCCCGCGCGCGCAGTGCGCTGGTCGTGCAGCAGCTTGCCTTGCGCCGGATCGGACAGCGCGACGTGCGCGACGATGATGTCCTTCGGTGCAAACCGGCTCGGGTTGTCGCGGCCATGTCCCGTGCTGCTGCGGAAGAAGGTGACCTGGTAGCCGAGCTGGCGGCCGTCGGCGGTGCCGAGCCAGCCGGTGGCGTACCACCATTCGGTCTTGAAGCCGGGGTGGGCGCCGAAGTCGCGCGGGAACTGGAGCTGGACGCCAGGCGTGACCGGCGTGAAGTCGGCTGCCTTCAACGGCAGGTTGACAGCCAGCGCGAGCAGGAGGCAAAGCAGGGCGCGCATCACCAGTCCTCCCTCACGGCGCGGATTGGACCGCCGGACAGGGCCTGCCGGCCTGCGATGAGCGCAGTTGCTGCCGACGACAGCAGCAGGGCCAGGGCGACGGTCGCCAGCAGCGGCCAGGGATAGTGCATCTGCATCGTCCAGTGGAAAGATTGCGGGTTGATGACGTGGACCAGCACCAGGCTGATGACCCAGCCGAGGGCGAAGCCGGCCAGGATGCCGAGGGTGGTCAAGGCGGCACCTTCCAGCGCGAGGATGCCCAGCACCTGGCCGCGCGTGACGCCAACATGGCGCAGCATGCCGAACTCGCGGGCCCGTGCCAGCGTCTGGGCCGAGAATGTGGCGGCGACGCCAAACAGGCCGATGACGATGGCGATCGCTTCCAGCAGGTACGTCACTGCGAAGCTGCGGTCGAAGATTTTCAGCGTCAGGTTGCGGATCTCGGAGGGAACGCTGGTTTCGACCAGTTCGCCGAAGGGCAGCTTGCGGATGCTTTGCTGTACCTGGGCTGCGCTGGCGTTCTTGGCCAGCCAGATGGCGGCGTCGCCGGCGTCGCGGTCGCCGGTCATGGCAATGTAATCGGAGCGGCGCACGATGACGGCGCCTCCGGCGCGGGCGTAGTCGCGCCAGACGCCGGCGACGTGGAACTCGCGCAGCTTGCCCTGCAGCGGCAGGCGCAGCGTGGCGCCGGGGCGCAGGCCGTACAGGTCGGACATGGCTTCCGAGACCCAGGCCGGCGGCAGCGCGGTAGCCGCATGCGCCGTCCCCTCGACGAGGACCATTGCGCGCCCAGGGTCGGCCGGGTCGACTTCGCGCGCCAGCACGGCGACGTTGGCCCGGTCGGGCGCCAGGGAGACCGAGCGTACGCGCAGGAATTCGATGCGGGCGATGCCGGGAACGGTGCGCAACGCTGCCTGCTCGGCGGGCGAGAGGCCGCCGGTGGCGCCGGCCGATGCGCTGCGTGCGTACACGTCGGCCGGCAGGATGCGCAGCACCCATTCATCGACCGAGGTACGGAAGCTGGCTACCATGATGGCCATTGCCACCATCAGGCTGAAACTCGCCAGCACCCCACCCAGTGCTATGCCGGCCTGGCCTGATGCATTGGCAAGCCTGGCCAGCGCCAGGGTGAACACGGGACTTGCCGCTGCCGGGCCGGCGGTCGGGCGCGGGGCCGCGCGGCTGGATGCCGCATGGCGGGAGAGTGCGGCGAAAACAATGCCGGACAGCCGCGGCATCAGGGCAATGGCGCCAATGAGAAGCAGGGCAATCGACAGGTAGCCAAAGACCGGCAACTCCAGCACCGGCGGCGCGAAGGTCATGGCGCCGGCTGCGCCAAGGCAGGCCAGTCCGGGCCAGGGACGCGACAGCGGCCGCAGCGCAGTTTCGTCCGTGCCGGCCTTGAGCGCCACGGCAGGCCGCGCGCGGGCCGCGTCGAAAGCCGGCGCCAGGCCGCCAAGCAAGGCCACGCCCAGTCCCAGCCCGAAGTAGGCCAGTGCCGCAACCGGCACCCACTGCACGCTTGGCTGCACGCCGGCAAAGTAGCCTGCTCCAAGGTCGCCGCCAAACAGCCGCAGCACGGCAGCGGCCAGCGCGTAACCGCCAGCCACGCCGAGCACCGAGCCGATGCTGCCCAGCAGAGCGCCTTCCAGCAGCACCTGGCGGATCAACTGCCGGCGTTCCAGCCCCAATACCCGCAGCAGCGCAAACTCGCTGCGACGCCGCAGCACCGACAAGGCCTGCGACGAAAATACGAGGAAGGCGCCGGTGAACAAGGCGACCAGCGCCAGCACACTCAGGTTGACGCGATAGGCCCGGCTCAAATTCGCATTGCGGCTTTCCTGCTCCGCATCATTCGGTTGCCCTACCCGGAAGCGGCCCGGGAACTCGCGCTCCAGCTGTGCGGACAGCGAGCGTTCAAATGCGCCGCGATCGACGCCATCGCGCAACTTCAAATCGACGCGCGACAACTTGCCCAGCCGCTGGAAATGCCACTGCGCCGCAGCAATATCCATGACCGCAAAACGCTGCCCCACGCGTGCACGTTGCAGCGAACCGGCGACGCGCAGCACGGCGACCTGGCTGCCTGCCTGGAGCCGAAGTTCGCCGCCGGGCCGCGATTGCAGCCAATTCATCGCCGCGGGCGACAGGAAGATCGCGTCGTCAGCCAGCGTGTCGTAGGGCAGGTCTTCTTCCGGTGCGCCGATCAGGTCCGGCGTGATAAAGCCCGCCCGGAACACGTCAAGGCCGATAATTTTCAGTGCTTGCCGGGCACCGGGCAAGGAAGCGTCGAATTCAAGCACGGGCGAGGCCATAGCCACTTCCGGCAGGCGCGCGAGGATCGGGTAGGCCGCCTCATCGAACGTGGCTTCGGTCCCGCTGACCTGGATATCTGCCTGCCCCGACAAACTGTGGACAGCGGTAGTGAACTCGTTCAGCGCAGCTGCGTTGACGAGGTGGATGGCAAACCCCAGCGCCACCCCGATTGCAATCGCTGCAATAGCGGTCAGCGCCCGCACCGGGTGCGCGCGCCACTCGCCAATGGCCAGCCAGCGCGTCAGCCGCCGCATTCCAGGTGGTACATGTCTGCGGCGCGTTTCGCTTTCAGCCTGGCGCGTTCGGTGTTCTGGAGCGTGGCGCCGCGCGCATCTTCCTCCGCCCATTTGTGCTGCATCTGGAGTTTCTTGCATTTCTTGTTATGGCTGGCCACGGCCCGTGCCTCGGCCAGGCTTTCACGCTCCTCGCGCGCCTCCTTTTTGCGGCGCTGGCTGGCCATTTTCTCGGCTTCGCGTTCCTGGCGCTTCAGGTCCGCTGCGGCAGCGGGATCGGGCGCCGGCGCCGACGGCACGGCGATCGTGCTGGCGACTCCTTTCTCGCATGGTTGCTGCGAGTAGCTCACTTTTCCATCGACGGTGCACTTATGCAGGACTTGCGCGCCTGCGGGGAGCACCGTCGCCAACAGCAGCAAGAGCAGGATTTTCATAGGATTTTCCCGGGATTCATCAGGCCCAAAGGATCCAATGCGGCCTTGATGGCCCGCATCAGGTTCAACTCTACCGGCGACTTGTAGCGCGCCAGTTCGTCACGCTTCAAGGCGCCAATCCCGTGCTCGGCCGAAATCGAGCCGCCATAGGCTGCCACGGCATCGTGCACGACGCGGTTGACGGCCTCCTGGCTATGCAGGAAGTCTTCGTTCGCTACACCAGCCGGCGGCGCGACGTTGAAATGCAGGTTGCCATCGCCCAGGTGGCCGAAGCACACCAGCTGGCAACCGGGGAAAGCGGCCTGCAACTTCGGTTCCGTGCCGGCGATGAAGTCGGCAATCGAGGAAACCGGCAGCGAAATATCATGCTTGATGTTCTTGCCGTCGGCTGCCTGGGCCAGTGGAATATGCTCGCGCAGGTCCCACAGCCCGCGCGATTGCGCTGCGGAGCTGGCAACCACCGCATCCTGCACCGCGCCTTCGCCAAGCGCCGCGCCAAGTGCGCGCTCGAGCAGCGCCGCCGCATGGGCCTCCGATTCGCTGCTGGAGAGTTCCAGTAGGGCGTATTGCGCATGTCCGTCGGCCAGCGGCTGCGGCAGTGCCGGGAAGTGCTTGGCCACCAGGCGCATGCAAAACGCCGACATCAGCTCAAAGCCGGTCAGGCTCGCGCCGCAATGGTCCTGCATGACCGACAGCAGCCGCAGTGCGGCCGCCGGCGATTCCATCGCCGCCAGCGCCGTGACCGAAGCCTTGGGTTGCGGGTATAGCTTGAGCACTGCGCCGGTAATGATGCCCAGCGTGCCTTCGGCGCCGATGAACAGGTCGCGCAGGTCGTAGCCGGTATTGTCCTTGCGCAGGCCGCGCAGGCCGGACCAGACCTCGCCCTGCGGCGTGACGACTTCCAGCCCCAGGCAGAGTTCACGCGTATTGCCGTAGCGGAGCACGCCGGTGCCGCCGGCATTGGTGGACAGGTTGCCGCCAATGGTGCAACTGCCTTCCGCCGCCAGCGAGAGCGGGAACAGGCAGCCATGTTCGGCCGCTGCTTCCTGCGCTCGTTGCAGGATCACGCCGGCGTCGACCGTCATGGTGCGGTTGACCGCGTCGACCTGGCGCACCTTCTGCATGCGCGCGAGCGACAGCACCACGGCGCTTCCGCTGGCATCAGGCACGCTGCCCAGTACCAGTCCCGTGTTGCCGCCTTGCGGCACGATCGGAATGCGCGCTGCCACGCACAGCTTGACCGTGGCGGCGACTTGTTCGGTATCGGCCGGCCGCAGCACAGCCAGCGCGCGGCCGGTGAAACGTCCGCGCCAGTCGCGCAGAAAGGGCGCCATATCCGCTTCGCCGGAAATGACGTGGGCGTCGCCGAGCAGGGCGCGGCAAGCGCCCAGGAAAGCGGAATTATCCATGTTTACTTGGTCTTGCTGGTGTTGACCTTTTCCAGCAATTCGCGGGCGGCCTGCCTGGCCGCCTTCTTATAAGGCTGCACATAAAGGATGGCGCACAGGAAGTACACCACGACAATGGCAACTTCGCCCCAGCCGAGCCACGGCGTGACTTTGTCGCCGTAAGCGCGTACCACGCCTTCGATGAAGTAGACCAGGATCATCATCGAGGTCCACTGCAGCGTATAGATATCGCGCTTGATAACGCCCAGCAGCGGGAACAGCAGCGGTACCGCCTTCAGTACCAGCCAGGAGCCGCCCGGTTTCAACGGAGACAACCACATCTCCCAGGCCACGCTCCACATGATGAGCAAAGCCAGGCTGGCGATGGCGCCCCAATGGAAAAGTTTATGCTTCGTGCTATTCATTTCGTCCCCGCAGCTTGATGGCCGCTTCGGCCAGCCGGCGACCCATCGCGATCGCCAGGCGTTTCTCATCTTCCGTGAACGGCTTCTTGCCGTCCAGTCCCGACCAGTGGCTGGCGCCGTATGGCGAGCCGCCGCTAGTCGTCGTCATCAGTTCGGGATGGGTGTAGGGCAGGCCCATGACCATCATCCCATGGTGCAGCAACGGCACCATCATCGTCAGCAAGGTCGACTCCTGGCCGCCGTGCTGGCTGCCGGTCGAGGTGAAGACGCAGGCCGGCTTGCCGGACAGGGTGCCGGACAGCCACTGCGCCGACGTCCCGTCCCAAAAATACTTCATGGCCGCTGCCATGTTGCCGAAGCGGGTGGGGGAGCCCAGCGCCAAGCCGTCGCACTGCTCCAAGTCCTGCAATTCCACATACGGCGCGCCATCCAGCGGCACTTCCGGCTCGGTCGCTTCCGTCACGGTGGAAACGGCCGGCACGGTACGCAGGCGGGCATCGCAGCCCGGTACGGATTCAACGCCCTGGGCAATCATTTCCGCCAGTTTGCGCACGGATCCGTGCCTTGAATAATACAAAATGAGAATTGTGAGGTTAGTTCTGTTCATCGTTGCTATTATATGGCCCTTTACACAAGTTGCATGACTAATAAGCTTCACTGATGGTTTTTAAGTCTCTCTATACCAACGTAGCACGCGCCTGCACAAAAGGCGTGGCTGAACTGCGTGCGCTCTCGTGGAACGAACTGCATGACCTGATCCAGTTCGGGCGCCGCCGCCTGCGCGAGGAAAGCCTGCCGCAGGTGGCTGGCGGCCTGACATTTACCACCGTTTTTGCGCTGGTGCCGGTCCTGACGATCGCGTTGGCCATCTTCACCACATTCCCGATGTTCAATACCTTCCGCACTGCGCTGGAAGCGTATTTCATCAAGAGCGTGATGCCCAAAGCGATTTCCAGCACCATCCTGGGCTACCTGACGACGTTTGCAGCCAAGGCGACGCGGCTGTCGGCGGTGGGCGCGGTAACCCTGGTGCTGACATCCGTCGCGATGATGAGCATGATCGAGCGCGCCTTCAACCGCATCTGGCGCGTCAAGACCGAACGCCGCCTGGTGCGGCGCGTGCTGGTGTACTGGGCGCTGATCACCCTTGGCCCCTTGCTGATCGGCGTGTCGATCAGCCTCTCGACCCACCTGTTCGATGCCACCAGCGGCCTGGTTGGCACGGTGACCGGGCCGGTTTTCTATACGCTGCTGTCGGTCCTGCTGACCACCCTGGCCTTTACCTTCCTCTACATCACGGTGCCGAACCGGATGGTGGACTGGCGCGACGCGATTTGCGGCGGCGCGCTGGCGGCGGTGTCCTTTGAGTTGGCCAAGCGCGGCTTTGCGATCTTCATTACGCAGGCGCCAACCTATTCGAAGATCTATGGCGCCCTGGCGGCGCTGCCCTTGTTCCTGCTGTGGATCTACGTTTCCTGGCTGATCACGCTGCTGGGCGCCTTGCTGACCGCGGCGCTGCCGGTGGTGAAGTACGAGCGCTGGTGGCACGAGGCGGTGCCGGGCGGTGAATTCGTGGATGCCATGGCGGTGCTGAAAGTGCTGCACGAGGCGCGCGAGCGGGGTGATAACGCCGCCGTCAGCTCGGCCGAGATGCGCGGACGCACCCGTCTTGGCTTCGACGAAATGGACTCTTTGCTGCAAAAGATGCTGGTGCCAGGCTGGGTGGCGAAGGTGAAGATGGCGCCGCCGCCGCGCGTGCAGTTCGGCAAGCGTGTCAGTGAAGGCGCGGACAATTGGGTGCTGCTGGCCAACGTCCACAAGATCACGGTGGCGGACGTCTACCGCCTGTTCGTATTTGGCGGCATGTCGCTCAACGCCGGCGTGCTGGCCGATTCGGACGATGAAGCGGACCGCCAGGCCAGCCGCGATGCCGCCGCCCTGGCGCGCCAGGTCGAATCCGCGGTGGAGTCGGGCCTCGGCAGCACGCTGGCGGCGCACTTCGGCGCCGCCTGAGGACGGGGTTTAGCGCAGGAAGGCCAGCAGCGCGTCGAGCACGGCATCCGGCTGCTCGGCCATCATCTGGTGGCCCGCATCGACCGTCACGGTTTTCGCACCCGGCAGTGCCGCCAGCAAGGCCTTGGTGCTGCGTGGGGGCGTCATCATGTCCTTGCTGCCAAAGATGAACTGCACCGGGCAGCTGACACTGGCTGCCGCCGAGTCGCCGTTCGCATAGTTGTTGCAAGCGGTGAAATCAGTGTGGAACAGCAGGTCTTCGCCTTGGGCAGAAATGCGCTCCATCAGCCGCTTCGACATTCCACTGACATAAAAGCCCGGTCCAGGGCAGGACGGTTTCTGCGCGTACGAACTGTGCGACCAGATGTTGACCATGTCGATGGCGTCGCCTTCGGCTTCGCGCGCGGCCCCCAGCAGCGCATCGGAAACCTTCATGGGATAGGTGGCCCCCAGCAGCGCCAGTCGCGTAAAGCGCTGTGGCGCGCGATAGGCGGCCTCCAGCGCGATCAGGGAACCCATGCTGTGCCCGACCAGCGCGGCCTTTTCGACGCCGGCAGCGTCCAGCAGGGAAAGCAGCCAGGCGGCCATTTCCTCAACGCTGCGCAGCGCGGCGCCACGGCTGCGGCCATGGCCTGGCAAGTCGACCGCCAACACGCCAAAGCCGTGATGCGCCAGGTAGCGCGATTGCAGCGCCCAGACCGAATGATCGTTCTGCGCACCATGGATCATGACCACCGTCGGCAGTCCCGGATCAAAGGCCTTGCCGCCCGTATAGCAATACGAATCGCCGAACATCATGCTCAAGCCCCTTTCTGCGAGGCTTTGAGCCCGCGCGCCAGGTCCTCGAGCAGGTCGTCGGCGTCTTCCAGTCCAACCGACAACCGCATGGTGCCTTCAGCAATCCCCGATGCCGCCAGCTGGTCGGCCGGCACGCGGAAATGCGTGGTCGAAGCAGGGTGGATCACCAGCGAACGCGCATCGCCGACGTTGGCCAGGTGCGAAAACACCTTCAGGCTGTCGACAAAGCGCTTGCCGGCCGCGCGGTCACCCTTCAAGGTGAAGGAAAGGACGGCGCCGGCGCCCTTGGGCAGCAGCCGGACCGCCAGCGCGCGGTCGGGATGGCTGTCCAGTTCCGGGTAGATTACCGACTCGATAGCCTGGTTGGAAAGCAGGAATTCCGCCACGCGCCGCGTGTTGGCCACGTGCCGGTCCATGCGCACCGCCAGCGTTTCCACGCCCTGAAGGATGGCAAAGGCATTGTGCGGGCTCATGGCTGCTCCAAAGTCGCGCAAGCCTTCGCGCCGCGCCCGCAGGGCAAACGCAGCCACGGTCGATTCTTCGGCAAACACCATGCCGTGGAAACCGTCATACGGTTCGCACAGCTCGGCGAAACGCCCGGTTGCCTCGTAGGCCGCCTGCCAGTCGAAGGTGCCGCCATCGACCAGAACGCCGCCGATCGCTGTGCCATGCCCGCACAGGAATTTGGTGGCGGAATGGAAAACCAGGTCGGCGCCGTGCTCGAAGGTCCGCAGGAGGTAGGGCGTGGTGAAGGTGGAGTCGACCATCAGCGGCAGGTGCGCTTCGTGGGCGATTGCCGCCACGTTGGGAATATCCAGTACATCCAGGCCCGGATTGCCCAGGGTTTCGCCGAACAGCACCTTGGTGTTGGGCCGGATCGCAGAGCGCCATGCGTCAAGGTCGCGCGGATCGACAAAAGTGGTCTCGATCCCGAAGCGTTTCAACGTATAACCGAGCAGGTTGTGCGATCCGCCGTACAGCGCCCGCGACGAAACAATGTGCGACCCCGCGCCGGCAATCGTGGCCAGGCCAAGGTGCATGGCCGCCTGGCCGCTGGCGGTGGCAATGCCTGCCACGCCCCCCTCCAGCGCCGCCATGCGCTCCTCCAGCACCGCATTGGTAGGGTTGGAGATGCGCGAATATACGTGGCCGGCCCGTTCCATATTGAACAGGGCAGCCGCATGGTCAGAGTCGCGGAAAGCGAAGGATGACGTGAAATGGATGGGAGTCGCGCGGCTGCCGGTGGCCGGATCTGGCGTGGCGCCCGCATGCAGGGCAAGGGTATCGAACCCGGGATAATTTGGCGTTGTCATGGTTGCCATGCTATCGTGTTATTTAGCTCGTGAATACTGTTGCGTTTTGATTAATCCAACTCTGGATTTTTCACTTGGCATACGCTAAATTCGATGGTAAGGCTTACAATAAAACCATAATCACCACCGGACAGGACGGCCCAAAATGAAAGTATCTGAAATCCTCCAAGTCAAAGGGAACATCCTCTATACAATCACTCCGGACCAGCCGCTGGTCGAAGCGGCGAACACCATGGCCGAAAAAGACATCGGTTCGCTGGTGGTGATGGAATATGGTGACCTGGTCGGCATGCTCACGTTCCGCGAAGTGCTGAAGGCGCTGCACGCGAACCAGGGCTCGGTCGGCGGCGGCACCGTGCGCAAGCACATGGACGACCACCCGATCACCGTGACCCCGGACACCGAAGTCAATGAAGTGCGCCGCATCATGCTGGAAAAGCATGCGCGCTACCTGCCGGTGATGAACGCCAAGACCCTGCTGGGCGTGATTTCGTTCTACGACGTGGCCCGTGCCGTGCTGGAAGCGCAAAGCTTCGAGAACCGCATGCTGAAGGCGTATATCCGCGACTGGCCGGCCGAAGAAGAAGAAAAGTCGGAAAGCTGACACTGGCATCAGCAAGCGAAGCCGCCTGCGGGCGGCTTTTGTTTTATGAGTTTGCCGCCATGATCATGTGACCCATTAAAGGATGCCCCAGATGAATCACGCGTTCACCACTTCCGTACCGCACCTTCAGACAGAAAGGCTTACTCTTCGCGAATATCGGCGCGCCGATTTCGACTTATTTGCAGACCATTTGATGAATCCGGAGAGCTCCGTTCACTTGGGCTCGGCTGACCGTCAGACGGCTTGGAGAATCTTCACTTCACATGCTGGATTATGGCTCGTCCACGGAGCTGGATGGTGGGCTATAGAGGATAAGCAAACTGGCCAGCTTGTAGGCAGTGTTGGAGCTTTCTTTCGCGAACAATCAACTGTGATGGAAATGGGATGGAATACCTATCGAGCATTCTGGGGGAAAGGAATTGCGAACGAGGCGGCTGCGGCGGTCTTGAAATATGTTTTCGAGGTGCGGCGCGAACCGAAAGTGCGGGCTCTTATCAGTTCTGGCAATGAATCGTCGCGTCGCGTTGCCGAGCGCTTAGGAATGACCTTCGAAATGGAAACTGAGCTGAACGGAAAGGTAATCGGTAGTTACATGCGCGAGTGCATGTGACTCGGCCCCAGTCGGCCAGGAGCGGCCAGGCCGCTTCTAGCATAAAATTATGACCGGCCTCAAAGGCAGCCTGGGTGCGAGGTTCCTAACGTCGGTCTCGACCAGGAGCCGACTCACAATTTTTGAAGGAATAACTGCTCCTATGAATCCGGTGCAACTTCACACCGCTGGTGCTACGGTCGTGCATTCAAGTCCATTCAGCACACTTGAGGTACCAGTGGATAGCGAGATTCTGGCAGCTGAGCTCAGGGAAATTTGGGTACGGCCACTATATTTTGGTATTCAAAAGGTAGATGCTCAGGACTTTTTGGTCAAGAATTTTCCCCTCGTTTCAGTCGAACTGATATCGAAATTGCTAGCTAATTTCGACTGGCGCCCGCGATCGGTTGCAGCGTACCTCGTTGCGGTTTCAGGGAAAGCGGAATTTACGGCCTTGATAGGCCGCCTCTTGCTAAGAAGCGACGTGTGTTATGCCGGCGTAGCGTATTGCGTTGCACTTGCAGCCCTCAATTCTGACGAATCGGTTGGGTATCTTGAGGAATACTTGTCCTACTACCTGACTCAACCTAACCTTTGGTTCGATCAGGCGCAGGCGATGGCTGCGCTTTCCTACCTTGATAGACTCAATGAAACGGAACGCGCTTCTCGCTTTCAAGCGGAATGGGAAAAATTTATTGCAAACAAGATAGACTGGAATCTCGATGAGAGCATAGTTCGCTTTTCGCAGACCATGAAGAACGTCGAAAATCTTAAAGGGCGCATAGCCTTAGTTGCCGCCACATAGTTGGTTCCCGGCCAGAAGCCGAGCTTTCCTCCACCACGGATTGTTAATGAAGCGAGACGAACCAGCTTGCCAGCAGCTTGAAGCCGACCTTCTGGACCGTGGTGGCTAGGTCCGAAGCGTTGAGCAATCGCACTAGGAATTTTAAATGCAATTGAAGTTGATTCGAGTATGCCTGGCGACGCTGTTGTTGCCGTTGGCAGTTCAAGCTGAAGCACCAAAGCGCGCAAAGTCGCTCGACCAGGTTTCTGCACTAATTCAGAACAAAGGCGGTTCCGAGCAATACGCTGAGCAGATGAACGGTACGCCGAAGCCCGATGGTTTTGGAACGACTCTTCCTTCGGGGTTCTCTGCAAAAGACATTGCCGGCCTGTTGGCGCCGCGAGAAAAGGCGTCGCTCGCGACCTTGATCGGCGTAAAGGCCTGGCCGCATCGCGCCAACACTTACATCGCGTTGGCGTGCTTCGCGCAGACCCAGAAAGAGTACGACAGTGACAAACGCTACGAAAAGGGACCGAGCTGCACGAAGTATTACAACCCGGCTCCTGGAAATAGCCGTGTGTACATCGACAAGCCTGTGTATCTGGGCGTCCTGGAATACAAGCCTGGTGATCCAAAGCCAATCCTGATCGCTAGCTATGGCAAACCATTGGACGTAAAAACCAGCTGGAAGGAAAGTCAGCTGGTCGGCCCCCAAGGAAAATTCGATACACCTGGCAGCGACGAAAGCGACCTGATGCCGGAAGAATATTTGAAGTTCGACTTTGCGCCCTACAAGATCACTGAAGGGGAGACCGCATTCGGCCTTCGGGTTGGCTGGAACGATAGCTACGCCGGTGGCGGGGGTTTTTTCGAAGCGCTTTCGCTTTTCAAAATCGAAGGGAGCAAGCTCGTTAATGTCCTATCAGAGCCAATCTATTTCTATCAGAATATCGCAGGGGACTGGAACAAGGACGGCACCCGAAATCATGAATTGGAAGAGGGCCAGAACGTGCTTTCCGTTTTGCCGGGCAAATCCCAGGGCTATTTTGATTTACAAATGCGAACGCTTAAGAGCAAGTGGAAGAAGGTCTTCAAGTGGGATGCCTCAAAATCGAGGTATATAGCGGTGCCAGCGAAGCCCAAAACCATGTCGGCGGGCAGGTCATAAGGAAATTCCAGCTTCTGATTTTCGCAGTTGCCCTGATCGCGATATCCGAATGTTCCGAGTTCCCCATTTCTGGCGAGCCATTCTCTTCGTTTTGACGACATGAAAAGTTGACTAAATTTTGCCGAATTTGGCCAATAGCAGACGGACTCACTCGATTAACTGACCATGCGAGTATTTTTAGATGACGAGCGCGCCACTCCTGACGGATGGGTGCGTGTTTATTGGCCAAATGAAGCCATAACGCTCTTGGAAACGGGAGCGGTAGATGAATTGAGCTTGGACCACGATCTTGGTGATGATGGGCGTGGTACCGGATATGACGTTGTACTATGGATTGAAGAAGCAGTTGCATTGCGTGGGTTCCGGCCGCCCAAGATAACTGTTCATTCAGCAAACTCATCGGCGCGAGAAAAGATGGTCGCAGGAATTCGAGCCATCGAACGAATTGTCGCCGAGCGTCAGGGGTAATCTGACGCTACCTGCCAAAAGCCGAAGCCAATCTACGAACGAGGAATTAGGAGCTATATTTGAAGATCAGCATGGTGAACTCGTTATTGGCGGAAATCCAGCCTGCATTGATTGCAGCAGTAGTTGAAGACGTAAAAACTCATCTGACAAGATTGGCTGCAACTGGAAGGGAAATTTACGGGTATGCGCTTCTTCCCGGAGAGTTTTATGACATCCATAGCGTTGTAGTTGCGACCAACAGCGAAGGTGAAATCGAGATACCTTGTTCAGATGATCTTTACCGCTATTACAGATACTCTGTCGATGAGTGGAGGAATTACGACCAGAAGGAATTTGCAAAAACCAATGCTATTTTGCTTGTAGCGAACGAACGCTTCAAGGCCTTGTACACACGTGAGGATGGAAGCTACCAGATGGACGAATGCGAAGTTGCGTTCGCGAATGGGGTCTTAGACGCACTTGTCGATGGCTTGGATGCTGCAAAGAAGGCCGGCGAGTTTGGCAGCAGGGAAAAATTTCTTGTCGTTTGGATTGCTGATTCTGATGTGCCGATCATGTCCGAGTCATCGCGACGCTTGAACTCTGCCGCAGTCGCCGCCGATTTCTCCGCCGAATTTGGCTGACACGGTGATAATGGCCGGCCAATGAAAGTCGTTTGTCGGCCAGAAGCCGTCACTCAATATTTCTGATTCGACACTTATAAGATGCCCTATTGCCCCGTTAAAAATGATGCTGCCAACTGATCTACCTCACGACTTTGTTCCGATCTTCGATTTTGTAAATAGGCAGTCGAAGCCGATCACTCTTGCACTTGAACTAGCTCCGCAAGAAATTGAATTGGTACCAGGTGATGAGGTAAACGTATTCGTTTACAAGGACGACATTACTCTGCCGATTCATATGGAACTTGGGGACGACTATCTTCAAATTCATCCAAATCAGAGCTGGGGGAATTGGTACGTGTACAAGAACGGTGAGGATGTCTCGGGAGAACCGTATCGAACACCCTACACCAAACCATTTATTGGTGGCTGAAGTATTCACCGTAGGAACGTTATGAGCTTCGCCCTTATCGCTGATTTGAGCGCCAATAAGCTGCTGCGAAGACGCTGTGAGAGGGTACAATCGGCCAGAAGCGGACCTCGGTCGAATATTTGAAAGAAGCTTAGTGGCCTATCATGTGTTGATTTTCACAGCGTCGACGACAGTTGAACCTACGGTCGACCTCTACTTAGGGTCTGCACAAACCGTCGATCTCTATTGGGAGTCGGCTGGCCGCGAAATCGGTCTGCCAACCATAAGTACAATCACGGAACGCGCTGATTATGAGCCGGGTTTTTGTTTATCTGGCAAACCGCTCAGGGACTTCAGGGATGAGCTGGGATTGCTTTTGAAATACTGGGAACAATCGCATTGGGGCTACGCATTGTCATCTCATCATCTTAAAGCCATGACCACAATAATTGCCACGCTTGACCACGAGTCTGCCGTAAACGCCACACTCATTATTTGCTAGCGCGCGGCAACAATGCCGCTTCGGGGCGGCAGTTTGCCAAGGCGCCAAACCGCAACCGTCGAGTACAATCGACAGAGATCGGCCACAAACGGACACTCGGGACAAACAAGTTTAGGATGAAAATGGAAGAACTCTGGGGGCTACTGCATGATGCTGGAATTGATTCGATCACAGGAAGTGTCCCTGGTACTGTTTCATTAGAGGTCTCAATATAGTGGTCCCCGAGTTTGAGACGGTGGTTTAAGCTGTCGTCCGTGAAAGGATGATAGCAAATGAGTGAAGGTAAAAAACGAAGGGTGCACACCGCAGAATTCAAGGCTAAGGTTGGCCTGGAAGCTGTGCGCGGCGTGAAGACGGTGACGGAGATCGCGCAGGAGTATGGCGTACACCCTGTGCTGGTAGGTCAGTGGAAAAAGGAAATTCTGGAAAACGCTGGCGCCTTGTTTGACGTTAAACGCGGCCCCAAGCCGGTCGACGAGAGCAGCCCGGAAGATAAGCTCTACAGCGAGATCGGCAAGTTGAAGATGCAGGTGGATTGGCTTAAAAAAAAGCTAGGGGAATGAGCCCGTCGGAGCGGTCGCAGTGGATCGAGCAAGGCGATGACATGCCGTTGGCAATGCAATGCGAACTGGCAAGCGTGCCACGCTCCTCGGTCTACCGGCGACTGGAAGCAGCGGCCCGACAACAGTGCTTGGACGAAGAAGAGCTGGAACTACGAGCCTTGATCGACCGGGAATATACCAACCGGCCGTTTTATGGCAGCCGACGCATGGTGGTGTTTTTACGAGCCCAAGGTCACTGCGTGAACCGCAAGCGCGTGCAACGACTGATGCGCGACATGGGACTGGCGGGAATGGCGCCGGGCCCGGCGACGAGCAAACCGAATCCAGGGCAGAAAGTCTATCCGTATCTGCTGCGGGGCGTTCCGGTGATACGGCCAAATCAAGTGTGGTCGACAGACATCACGTACATTCGGCTGGCGCGAGGCTTTGCATATCTGGTGGCGATCATCGACTGGTATAGCCGCAAGGTGCTGTCCTGGCGCATCAGCAACAGCATGGACGCCTCGTTCTGCGTGGACTGCCTGGAGGACGCATTGCGGCACCACGGAAGGCCTGAAGTGTTTAACAGCGACCAGGGCTCGCAGTTCACCAGCAGCGCCTTCACAGACGTGCTCAAACGCGAAGGTGTGGCGATCAGCATGGATGGGCGCGGACGGGCATTGGACAACATCTTCGTGGAACGCTTGTGGCGCAACGTGAAATATGAGGATGTGTACTTGAAGGGCTACGCCAATATGGCCGAGCTTACGGTGGGACTGGCGCAATACTTCGCTTTCTACAACACCGAGCGACCGCATCAGGCATTGGAATACGAGACGCCAAACCGCGTCTACAGCGCGGGAAATGGCGGCGGTGCGCTAATCCTCGACAAGTTCGGCGACACGGATCTAGAGCAGGAAAAAGTGCGTAGGACGGGGCAGCGCCGACCAGCTGCAGAAGTTGAAATGGGCACAGCTTAAATTAACCGGCTGAGTGTCTTGACTGACGGGGCCACTGTAGTGCAACAGTATCCGCAGCGACGCTGAACGCCTTAGCACTTGAGTCCGCTGGGTCGCCGCAATTGATGCAGCTTATTTGCTTAAACGTCGCTGAATTTCTGCAGCTGGATCTAAAGTTAAAGTCGCCGGAATCATTCCAGTTGGACATCAGCCAAATTCGTCATGTCCTTGTAACGGCTCACGCCGCAATTGACAGGGATAAGATCTTTCGGATCTTAGATACAGGTCCAGACGAGCGTGGAAGCCCGCGAAATCGATATCCAATGGTGGCATTGGACGAAGGGGATAACTATGAAATTACGCTCGCGGCGATTTCACTATCGCCTCCTACGGCACATTTGACCTGGGGCTCAGGTATGGACAACCTGTACGATCGAATCGATCGAGTGTGTAAGGATCCAAATAAAAAACCAGCGAAAGGGCAAATAACGAGGGCGTTGGAGCAAATGCAGAGCCTTGCCGAAAAGCATATGCCTCGACAGCCGATCATCGAATGGTCCGACTCTACAGGTCTGCACATACTTGACCCATATTTCTTGTTCTATCTGAGGTGGAGTGAAAAATACGAATCAGTTAGGGCACAATTGCCATCACCGGCAGACCTTTTTTCCGCCCGCAAGTGAGGCATCTAGCAGTCGCAATTCATGCGACGTGGCTAGAATTATTTGGTGGCGGAGGCAGATTAGATATTGGCCGAGCTCCCGCCCATTCCTGTATCTCACCTAGCAAACACGCAACTCGGGCCGTCTCGATGTCTTCAACTTCGGAGTGACCTATGGCAGTGATGACCAGCCGATCTGCCCGCCATCGCGTCTTTAATAGCCGTCCGTGAATCGGCATTCCTATCGGATTAATCGCCCTGGCGAGAATAAGGAATGCCCGGTTTGGGGTGGTAGCTGCCGTTCAGCTCAAGCTCAAGCTCAAGCTCGGACTACTGAGTATCAAGCAACACCGGCGAGGGCGTCGTCACTTAGCCAGCCGACCAGCGCTTCGCCAGTCATTGGCCGGGCGAACAGGAAGCCTTGGCCAAGCGGGCACCCCAGGGCGTGCAGGATTTGGGCCTGGCGTTCGTCTTCCACGCCTTCCGCAATCACTGCCAGGCCAAGGTTGCGGCCCAGTTGCACCACCATTTCGGCAATGCTGCTGCCGCGCGCTGAGTTGGTGATCTCAGTGACGAAGGCGCGGTCGATCTTCAGGCGGTCGACCTGCAGGCGCTGCAGGTAGGACAACGAAGAAAAGCCTGTGCCGAAATCGTCGATCGCAATCGTCACGCCGGTCTGCTTGATCTGCGCCAGCATCTTGATCAGCATGTCCGGTTCTTCCATCGCCATCGATTCTGTGATCTCAAGCTCCACATACTCCGGCGGTGCGCCGGTATCGTGCAGGGCATTGCGCAGCGTTTCCATGAAGTGCGGGTGGCGGAACTGCACCTGCGACACATTGATCGACATGGTGAATTCGGTATGGCCGGCGGCGCGCAGGGCAACCAGTTCCTGCATCGAGGTGCGCATCACCCATTCGCCCAGGTCGATGATCAGGCCCGAATACTCTGCGATCGGGATGAAGCGGTCCGGCGAGACGAATTTGCCATCCGGCGTTTGCCAGCGCAGCAAGGCTTCCGCGCCCATCGGGCGGCGCGTTTCCAGGTCGACTTGCGGTTGATAGACAACAAAGAGTTGGTTCTGGCTGAAACCGGTGCGCAAGGCGTGCATCATGCGCACGCGCTCGCGGATTTCTACGCCCATGCTGCGCGAGAAGTAGAAGTGGCCGGCGCGCTGTTGGGTCTTGGCGCGCTTCAGGGCGATATCGGCGTCCTTCAGCGCATCCGCGCCGCTGCCGTCATGTTCCAGCAAGCGCACCAGGCCGAGGGTGGCGGATAGCTGCACGTCCTGGCCGTCGATGCTGAATGGCGTCGTGAACAAGGCGATGATATTGGCCGGGTTGACCTGGCCGGCATCGCCCAGCACGCAGAAAATATCGCCGCCGATACGGGCGACGGTCAATTGCTTGCCGAGGCTATTTTGCAGGCGGGCCGCAACCGCGGACAGCAGCAAGTCGCCGAATTCATGGCCCAGCGCATCGTTGGTCTCGGCAAAGTGATCGAGGTCGACCAGGCAAAGCGTGGCGTCCTGCTTGGCAGGGCCGGCCAGCGTGGCATCGAGGATCTCGACCAGGCGGGTGCGGTTCGGCAGCTTGGACAGGTTGTCGTAGAAGGCAGCCGTGTGCAGGTGCGAGACCAGCTCCACGTTGTCGAGCCCCACGGCCACATTGCTGCAAAAGACTTCGAGCAGGCTTTCTTCCAGCGGGCTCGGTGCGCGCGAGACATCCATGAATGCCACAAAGGTGCGGCTCGCCTTGCCGGCAAAGTAAAGCGCGATGCTGTCGCCACAATAGATGTTGCGGCGCGCAGCCAGGCATTCCTCCATCGCCTTGTGTACGCGCGGGTCTTCGCTTGCCGTCAGCTGGGAATTGGACAGGTTATGGTGGCTGCCGGTGGCCGCCATGACAACCAGCTCGTGGCAGCCGGCATCCGGGCATTCCTGCACGCACAGCACGCCATGCGCTTCCTGGCCGAGCAGTTCTGCGATCTGCGACAAGACGCCGGAGGCGAAATTCTGCACGCCGTGCAGCGCCATCAGCTCCGTGCTGGAATGGACGATGCGCGCCAGGCCGCGCCGGCTTTCGTTGATATTGCGGATCTGTTCATAGGAGCGGATCGCGGCCGTCACGGTGGTGAACAGCTTGATGCGCGTCAGCTCGGACTTGGTCTTGTAATCGTTGATGTCGAAATCGCGGATCGCATCGATCTCGGGCGCGTAACCGGGCTGGCCGGTGCGCAGGATGATGCGCACGTCGGCAAGCTTCAGTGTTTCGCGAATATAGCGCACCAGGTGCAAACCGGCGTCATCCTGCTCCATGACTACGTCAAGCAGGATCACGGCGATTTCCTGTTCGTGCTTGAGCATCTCGCGCGCCTGCGCGGCGGAATAAGCGTGCACGAATTCCAGGGGGCGGTGCTGCATGTCCAGGTTGCCGAGGGCGAACGTGGTCGTCGAATGGACGTCCTCGTCGTCATCGATAATCATCACGCGCCAGACATTGCGCTGTGTGGGGAGAGCTGGCTGAGCCGTATGCTCTTCTAAGAAAACCAGATCGTCCTGATCGTCGTGGCCGCCATCCGGCGCCGTGATCGAAGGGGGCATTTGTCGCTTCTCCAAGGGGTCTCGGTGTTCTTACAACCTAGTATATAGCGAATTATTCCTGAGAACGACCATTAAAACACTTTCATGGATACTAACGAAATAGCGACGTGCTAGTTTCGCAAAAGTTGTAGCTTAAAAAGCTACTTCCTGCGAGTTTTGCCATATCGGGTTAGAATGGGGAGTTTCTCCCAGCTACTACTCATCGTCCTCATCATGTCCGGCAATTCCTTTGGCAAGCTGTTCACCGTCACCACTTTTGGCGAATCCCATGGTCCTGCAATTGGCTGCGTCATCGACGGCTGCCCGCCGGGAATGGCGTTGAGCGAGGCAGACATCCAACCGGAACTGGATCGCCGCAAACCTGGCACTTCGCGCCACGTGACGCAGCGCCAGGAGCCAGACACGGTCCAGATCCTGTCCGGCGTGTACCAGGGCGTCACGACCGGTACCCCGATCGCGCTGCTGATCAAGAACGAAGACCAGCGCAGCAAGGACTACGGCAATATCGCGGAGAGCTTCCGTCCGGGCCACGCCGATTACACCTACTGGCACAAGTACGGCGTGCGCGACCCGCGCGGCGGCGGCCGTTCTTCGGCGCGCCTGACCGCGCCGGTGGTGGGCGCGGCCGCCATTGCCAAGAAGTGGCTGAAGGAGAAGTACGGTACCGAATTCGCCGGCTGCATGAGCCAGTTGGGCGAGATCGAAGTGCCGTTCGAGAGCTTTGAGCACGTGCCTTCCAACCCGTTCTTCGCTGCCACTTCCGACGCGGCCCTGATTGAACGCATGGAAGACTATATGGACGGCCTGCGCAAGGACGGCGATTCCATCGGCGCACGCATCGACGTGGTGGCGCGCAACGTGCCGGTTGGCCTGGGCCAGCCAATCTACGACAAGCTGGATGCCGATATCGCCTACGCGATGATGGGCATCAATGCAGTGAAAGGCGTAGAAATCGGCGCGGGCTTCGACAGCGTGGCGCAGCGCGGCTCCGAGCATGGCGATGAACTGACCCTGGAAGGCTTTGTCGGCAATAACTCCGGCGGCGTGTTGGGCGGCATTTCGACTGGCCAGGACATTACGGTTTCGATCGCCATCAAGCCGACTTCTTCGATCCGCACGCCGCGCCGTTCGATCGACAAGGAAGGCAACCCTGTGATGGTGGAAACCTTTGGGCGCCACGATCCGTGCGTTGGCATCCGGGCGACGCCGATTGCTGAAGCAATGCTGGCCCTGGTGCTGATGGATCACGCGCTGATGCACCGCGCCCAGTGCGGCGACGTCAAAGTCTCCACGCCCGATATCAGCAAAGCGTGATCCCCGCGCAAGCCTTCGGATTCGCGCTTTTCCTTTTCTGTTATTACGCATACGCCGGGACATTTTCGACTTACGCCAGCCTGTATTTCCAGGGCAGGGGGATGTCGGTAGCGCAGATCGGCGTCCTGATGTCGCTGATCCAGGTGTTGCGGATCTTCGGCCCCAATCTGTGGGGCTATGTCGCCGACCATTCCGAACGGCGCGTCTTCGTGCTGCGCCTGACCGGCGTTGCGGCGCTGGTGACGTTCTCCGGTTTCATCTTCGGTTCCACCTTCGCGCATTTCTTCGCCGCGATGGTCCTGCTCAATCTTTTCACCAGCGCGCAAGGGCCGATGTGCGAAGCGCTCATGCTGTCAGAGATGCGCGGCGACCTGACCTACTACGGGCGCATCCGCCTGTGGGGCTCGATCGGCTTCATTGTCACCGTGATGCTGGCCTCGTTCCTGATGGATTGGCAAGGGACGGGCGCCCTGGTCTGGTTCTGCGGGGTACTGCTGGTATGCGTGCTGGGGGCAGCCTTCCGCCTTAAGGACGTGCCGCGCCTGACTCATGCAGGCAAGCCGCCGGCCTTGCTGGCAGTGCTGCGCAAGAAGGAAGTGCTGGCATTCTTCGCCTCCACCGCGCTGATGGTTTCGGCCCACGCTTCGCTGTACACCTTCTACTCGCTGTATCTTGAGAAGCAGGGGTACAGCAAGACCGTCACCGGCTTGATGTGGTCGCTGGGCGTGGTGGCCGAGGTGCTGTGCTTCTATTTCCAGGCGCCGCTGTTCAAGCGTTTTGGCGCCAGGCGCCTGATGTATGCCTGCTTCGCTTTCGGTGTGCTGCGCTTCGCCATGATCGGGGTCGGCGCGCAGTCTCTGGCCTTGCTGGTTGCGGCGCAGCTGATGCACGCGGCGACCTTCGCGCTGCACCATTCGGCCTCGGTGCAGACCATGCAACGCTGGTTCGGCGGCGCCTTGCAGGCGCGCGGGCAGGCGCTGTACATCAGCATTTCCTATGGCGTCGGGGCCAGCGCCGGCAGCCTGGCGCTGACCCAGGTCTGGCAGGGCGCGGGGCCGCAAACCATCTACTACGTTGCGTCGGGGCTGGTGGCGACGGGCGCCATCGCTGCTGCGCTGAGCTACCGCTGGCAGCGGTAGGACTCAGGCGGCGCGATTGACGGTGCCGACCTGGTGGCGGCGCTCGGCCGCCTTCACAATCATCGAACGGATGTCGTTCAGCAGTGAGAACTCGGTCGGGCTGAGGTGGATGGCCGGGAAGGAGTCGTCCCAATCGCCGTACAGGAAGCCGGTCGGCTGGCCGTTGGAGCATAGCGGCAGGATCACGAAGCTGCGCGCATCGTTCAGCGTATCGCGCCACCAGGCCGGCAGCTTCGCGGCGAACTTCGGATCGGCCGCATTTTCAATGAAGATCACACGGTCGCTGCTCAAAGCGGCGTGGAACACGTTCGGCTCGTAGGCATCGGCAAAGTGCATGGCGTCCAGGTGCTCGCGCACGCCTTCGCCGAGGCACATGCGCGCCGCGTACTTGCTTTCGCGGCGGTTGCGCACGAATGCCACCGCTCGACTGAACTGCAAGCCCTTGAATACGGTTTCCAGCGCGATCGAGACCATCTGGCCCGGGCTCGCGGTGTCGAGCGAATCGCGCATATCGGACAAGCCGCTAAGCAGGATATTGTTGCCGGCGACGCGCTGGCGGGTTTGCGCCAGGGCTTTCGCGCGGCGTTCGGCCGGCTTGGACAAAGGCGCGATCGACAGGTCGCTTGCCGCAACGACCTTGGCCTGCTCGATGGCCCGCGCCAGCTTGTCGGGGCTGACGCCGATCATGGTTGAATAGCGGGCGGTGATGCGCTTCACTTCCGCGGCGCCTTCTTCGCTGTCATGCCACAGTGCACCGGCACAGATGCAAGACATGGTGGAAACGCCTGCCACCCAGTCTTCAGGGCCGAGCGGTTCGGCCGGCATATCGTCGGCAGGCGGCACCAGGGTGCGCATGCCGGACAGCAGGTTTTCAGGCAAGCCCCAATGCACGGCGGCGGCGCGGCCGATATCCTGCAGGCTCAGGCCCAGCATCCCGACTGCCGCACTGTCTTCCTTGCCTTCGCCCGTGGCGCCCTGCAGGGCCGACCAGCGCTCCGGCATGTAGAAAGTGACCAGCATGCGGCCCAGGGTCTGCAGCATGGAGCAGACCACAGCTTCCTCGCCGTGGCGGTTTTCCGCGGTGGCCGATACTTCGCGTGCGACGATGCCGGCCAGTACGGCCTTTTCCATTTCAATGTGGGCCATGCCGGAATCGGGAGACACCACGGACAATTCTTCGATCAGCTTCAGCCCCAGGGCCAGGTGCCCGATCGCTTCGGTGCCCAGCACCAGCATGGCTTTGCTGACGGTATTGATTTGCTGGCCGAAGGCGGAATACATGCCGCTGTTCGCCAGGCGCAGGACCTTCTGGGTCAGCACAGGATCCGACAGCACGGTGCGCGCCATGTCGAACTCCTTGTCGTCCTCGCCGCGCATTGCGCCAAGGATGGCGGTGATGGCTTTAGCAAAGCCAGGCATGTCGCCTTGCTGGCGCGTGCGCTCCCAGAGCGTTCCCAGGGTCTGTTCGGCCAGGGCGTTCATTGGGCCACCTGCCGCGGTTCTTCAGTCATCAGCGACGCGTAGGTGCGCTCCCTGAGCGCAGCCACGGCCGTGTGCGCGGCCATCGGACGGCCGGTGAGGAAGCCCTGGACGTACTGGCAGCCGCGCTGCTCGACGTAGTGCATTTGTTCTTCGGTCTCGACCCCTTCGGCCACCACGGACAAGTCCAGGTGCTTGGCCAGGTCCAGCACCGCATTACAGATGGCGCCATCCTTTTCCGAGCCGGGCAGGTCGCGGATGAAGGTGCGATCGATCTTCAGTACGGAAATCGGGAAGCGCTTCAGGTAGGAGAGCGAAGAATAGCCGGTGCCAAAGTCGTCGATTGCGATGCGGGCGTTGCGCTCGGCCATCCTGGCAAGGATTGTCTCGGCGTGGGCCGGATCGATCATCAGCGTGCCTTCGGTAATCTCCAGCACCAATTGTTCACCAGGCAGGCCAGAGAAGGCCAGGGCATCGTCGAGCACATCGAGAAATTTGTCGTTGCGGAATTGACGGGGGCTGATATTGACGGATATGTATAGCGGCCGTTTGGCCACTTCCTGGAACTGCTTCAGCTGCACGCAGGCCGATTTCAGCGCCCATGCGCCGAGCAGGTTGATCAGGCCATTGGTTTCCGCGATTGGGATGAAGCGGGCCGGCGGCACCATGCCCAGGGTAGGGTGCTTCCAGCGCATCAGGGTCTCGAAACCTTCGATTTCGCGCGTGATGGAATTGACGATAGGCTGGTAGTACAACAGGAATTCGCCCTCGCGCACGGCCTGGAACATGGCCGCTTCCAGCGAAATATCGTGTTCAGGCGAGCCACTCTGGCGCTGGCTGTAGATCACGCAGCGGGCCTTGCCGGTTTCCTTGGCGCGCGACATGGCGGCATCGGCCAGGGCGACCAGGCGCACTTCGTCTTCCGCGTGCTCGGGATAGACCGACACGCCGAGCGAGGCGCTGACGTAAATCGTGTGCCGGTCCACTTCGAACGGCGACTGCAGCGTGGCAAGCAGGCGGCCGGTGACCAGCCTGATTTGCGCCTCGTTGTAGGTGCCGGGCAGCACCGCGACGAATTCATCTCCGCCGACGCGGGCCAGGGTATCGCTATCGCGCAGGGTTTTGCGCAAGCGCGCCGCGGCCATTTGCAGGACGGCGTCGCCAACCGGGTGGCCAAGGCCGTCATTCACTTTCTTGAAGCTGTCCAGTCCAATGGTGGCTACGGCAAATCCCTGTCCTGAGCGGCGCGCCTGGGCGATGGTCATGCGCAGGCGATCCGACAGCAGCAGGCGGTTAGGCAGCTCGGTCAGGCCATCGTGGGTCGCCATGTGGCGCAAGCGTTCTTCTGTCGCGCGCTGGGCCGTCATGTCGCGGCCGACCACCAGTAATTCGTAGGCCTTGTTTCCCGTCGCGTAGCTGCTGACGCGTAGCTCAAACCAGATTTCCTGCTCGGGAGTCTTGAGGCGAATCTCGGCGCGGTGTGCACCGCGGGCCTGGACCGATTCGGAAAGCGCGGACTTCAGCGCAGCATGGTCCAGGTCACAGATAAAGGCGAGCAAAGGCTGGCCTTCAAGTTCCTGCCCGTTGCGTAACAGGTTGGTGGCACGCTGGCTCGCAAACAGAATTTGACCCATCAGATTCAGCCTGAACACCACATCGCCCGCTTCCTCTAGCAGGAGGTCTGCCTCATGGTGTGATGTCGTTAGGGGCACTGTTGGGGAGCTGGAAAGCATTGTTGCGCTCGATTCTTTCTCTTCGGGTCGAAACCAGTGAGAAATGTATCACTTAAACCTCATGTTTCACATGAAAAAGAGCAACATTAGGCTATGTTTTTAGGAAATTTGTTGCCCAAGATCAGTTTTGGATGAAATCAGAAGAAGTTTGATGCTTTACTAAGCAATTTTTCATTTTTACGCTAACCTTGCTACTGCTGAAAGTTTGCGCTAGCCTCGCGTTACACAGGAGGCCGAGGAGGGCGAAATGAACCGTTTCGACACGCACGAGGTTTTCAACCAGGTAAGCCCGTTTGTGAACGTCAACCTGTTCACATGCGACACCGCCTTGCGCGAAGCGCTGGAGCGCGAAGGCGGCGCTTTCGCCACTGCTTCGCTGATGGAACTGGGCGCCGAACTGGGCTCCGGGGAAATGCAGGAGCTGGCGCGGCAGGCCAACGAACATCCCCCCGTATTGAAAAACTTCGACCGTGCCGGGCACAGGGTTGATGAAGTCGAATTCCATCCCGCCTGGCATAAGTTGATGGAGCTGATGATCGCAGCCGGCGCCCACGCTTCGCCATGGGAAGGCAAGCATCCGCACCACGGCGCGCAAGTGGCGCGTGCGGCGCGCTACATCCTGTTTGGGCAAGTCGAAAACGGCGCGCAATGCCCGATCACGATGACCTACGCCAGCGTGCCGGCTTTGCGCCAGAGCCCGGGCCTTGCCGCGCGCTGGCTGCCGAAGATCCTGTCGCGCGTATACGATCCCAGCCCGTTGCCGATTGACGAAAAACGCGGCGCGCTGATTGGCATGGGCATGACGGAAAAGCAGGGCGGTTCCGACCTGCGCGCCAACACGACGCAAGCCGAAGGCGTGGCTGCCGAAGAAGTGCGTGCGCTGTTCGGCGACGACAGTGAAGCGGTCTATCGACTGACCGGCCACAAATGGTTCTTCTCCGCGCCGCAATGCGACGCCCACCTGGTGCTGGCCCAGGCCGGCGATGCGGGCCTGAGCTGCTTCCTCGTTCCGCGTTTCCTGCCAAATGGAGTTCGCAACCAGGTGCGCGTGCAGCGCTTGAAGGACAAGCTTGGCAACAAATCCAATGCCTCGTCCGAAGTCGAATTTACCGGCGCCTACGGCTGGCTGCTTGGCCCGCTGGGCCGCGGCGTGCCGACCATCCTGGAAATGGGCAATCACACGCGGCTTGACTGCGTGCTCGGCACGGCCGGCATCATGCGCGCGGCGTTGACCCAGGTGCTGCACCATGCGCGGCGCCGCAGTGCATTCGGCAAGCCGCTGGCGGAACAGCCACTGATGCAGAACGTGCTGGCCGACCTGGCGCTGGAATCGGAAGCCGCCACTGTTTTCGCGATGCGTCTGGCGCGCTGTTTCGACCGCATGGACAATCCTGCGGAAGCGCTGCTTGCGCGGCTGCTGACGCCAGCCGGCAAATACTGGATCTGCAAGCGCGGGCCCGGTTTTGGTGCCGAAGCGATGGAAGTACTTGGGGGCAGCGGCTATGTGGAGGAGAGCTCGCTCGCCCGCCTGTACCGCGAACTGCCGGTGAATTCGATCTGGGAAGGCTCCGGCAACGTGATGTGCCTGGACCTGCTGCGGGCACTGTCCAGGTCCGGCCAGGCCCTGGAGGTGCTGGCCGCCGAACTGGGCGAGGGCAGCCACGCCGATCCCGAGTACGTGCGCTACACCAGCCAGTTGCTGGCCGACCTGCCCAAAGCCCGAGAGGACGAGTTCGGCGCGCGCCAGCTGGCCGAGCGCATCGTTCTCGCCGTGCAGGCCGGGCTGCTGCTGCGCCACGCACCGGCCTTTGTCAGTTCCGCCTTCGTTGCCAGCCGCTTGGCACGCGAGCCGGGCGGCGCTTACGGCCGGTTGCCGGTGGGAACTAACTGTGAAGCCATTCTACAGCGGGCGCTGGTGGAAAACGCCTGAGGCTGGGATAATGCGCGCAATTGAACGAATTTATTCCTATTTGACATGAAACAAGATCCGCGCTTTCCCAACCTGTTCATTACCGACCATCCGCTGATCCAGCACAAGCTGAGCCATATGCGCGACAAGGCAACGTCGACGCGCACCTTCCGCGAGCTGCTGAAAGAAATCACGCTGCTGATGGGCTACGAGATCACCCGTGACCTGCCGCTGACCACGCGCGAAATCGAAACCCCGCTGCAAACCATCCAAGCGCCTGTGATCGCCGGACGAAAGCTGGCCGTGGTGCCGATCCTGCGCGCCGGCGTGGGCATGAGCGACGGCCTGCTGAATCTGGTGCCATCGGCACGCGTCGGCCATATCGGCGTGTTCCGCGACCCTGAAACCCACCAGCCGGTGGAATACCTGGTGCGCCTGCCGGACCTGGTCGACCGCACCTTCATCCTGTGCGACCCGATGGTGGCGACCGGCAATTCGGCCGTGCACGCGGTGGACGTGCTGAAAAAGCGCGGCGTTCCCGACGACCAGATCATCTTCCTCGCCCTGGTGGCGGCACCGGAAGGCATCGAGGTGTTCCAGAAGTCGCACCCGAACGTGAAGATCTTCTGCGCTTCGCTCGATTCCCACCTCAACGACCACGCCTACATCATTCCAGGCCTGGGCGACGCGGGCGACCGCATTTTCGGCACCAAATAAGCCATGGCTGAGCCGGTCGATCCCGCCTTCCAGGACCGGCTGCAAGCCTTGCGCGACAAATACGCCGCCAGCGTTCCCGAACGCATGGCGGCAATCCGCGACGCCCTGGTGCTATGCCAGGGCGACCTGATCCCCTCCCACATCGAGCAATTGCATCACGCGCTGCACAGCGTGGCCGGATCGGCCGGATCGTTTGGCCTGGCCGCGCTCGGCAACGAAGCGCGCCGCATCGAACAGATGGTCCGAGGCGTCATGGAAGCCGGCGCACCGTGGCACGGCATCGATGCTGCCGTTCACGCATTGTTGCAACGGGCCGACAACGATTTTGGCGCGGGGAAAATTGCCGCGCACGATTGATATTTATCAAACAAGATTGATAAATCTTGTCTATAGTTAGCCATACATGTTCGGGACCTGTTGGCACGACGTGAATTAATTTTCATCGCGGCGTGTTTTTAACAGGTATTTCGGTATAATGGCGGATCGTTTAGATTCAGGTGACTGGGTTCAAACGGTATCACGGGCGTAAAGCTCATTTAACTGTAATAGGAATTGTAATGGCAACTGGTATCGTAAAATGGTTCAACGACGCAAAGGGTTTTGGCTTCATTACCCCTGATGAAGGCGGCGAAGATCTGTTTGCTCACTTCTCGGCTATCCAAAGTACCGGCTTCAAGTCGCTGCAGGAAAACCAACGCGTGTCCTTCGACGTGACCTCCGGCCCAAAAGGCAAGCAGGCGTCGAACATCCAGCCTCTGTAATCGAGACGGATCAAAACGATAAAAAATCCTCCAAATCGGAGGATTTTTTTTCGCCCCTACACATCAGCCCGTGTCACACCATGGGGTCAGACCCCATGGTGTGACACGAGTTCAGCCTTTGCGCCAGTAGCCGGGCTGGGCGTAGGCGTGGCGCAGGAAATCGACGAAGGCGCGGATGCGAAATGGCAGGTGGCGCCGTTGTGCAAATACGGCGTAAATATCATTCCCTGGCGCCGAAAATTCGTTGAGCACAGGCTTTAAACGTCCTGCTTCAATATCTGCGCCCACTTCCCACATTGAGCGCCAGGCCAGGCCTTTGCCGGCCAACACCCAATCGTGCAAGACCGCGCCGTCGTTGCAGCTCATATTCCCCGCAATTTTCAGCGTCACGTTTTTATCGCCTTCGCGGAAAGTCCAGCCGCGCTGGCTGCCTTCGCTGCTGATCGTCATGCAGTTGTGCCTGGCGAGGTCGTCCAGTGTTTTCGGCACGCCGTGGCGCTTGAGGTAGGCGGGCGTGCCAACCACCACGCGATGATTATCGGCCAGCTTCACGCTCACCAGGTTGGAGTCGGACATCGAGGCAATGCGGATCGCCACGTCCACCCCTTCGCCAATCAAATCCACGACGCGGTCGTTCAGGTTCAATGTCACCGCCACGTCACGGTGCTCCGCTAAAAAGGAGGGGACCAGGGGGGCCACATGCAGCCGTCCAAAGCCGGCTGGCGCGGAGATAAGGAGGTGTCCCGTGGCGCGCGCGCTACGTTCTGCCACCGCGGCTTCCGCGCTTTCCAGATCCACCAGGATGCGTTGGCAATCCTCAAGGAAGGCTGCACCTTCGTCCGTCAGCGCCAGCTTGCGCGTGGTACGCTGGAGCAGTTTGACGCCGAGCCGTTGCTCCAGCGCGTCGAGGCGGCGTCCGATAACGGCGGGCGCAATGCCTTCCGCGCGGGCCGCCGCCGACAGGCTGCCGCGGTTGACCACTTCTACAAAGGTGGAGATTTGCCTGAACTGACCCATAAGACCTCATTTATGACTAAAACGCACAGATGAAGTGCTTTTTAGTCTTGTTTCTCTATGTTTTTAGTCAATATACTGGAAAACATCGAATCACAACACTAATCATCATTAACGGAGAAAGACCATGAGCATCACTCTGCCAGCAGGTATGCAAATCACAGGAGAAATCAAGCCAGGTTTCGAGCGCGTGCTGACCCCGGAAGCGCTGGCCCTGGTGGCCAAGCTGAGCCGCGAATTTGAGCCGCGCCGCCAGGAACTGCTGGCCAAGCGCGTCGAGCGCGCCAAGCGCCTGGATGCAGGCGAGCGCCCGGACTTCCTGGCCGAAACCGCCCATATCCGCAACGGCGACTGGAAGATCGCACCGATTCCTAAAGCCCTGGAATGCCGCCGCGTGGAGATCACCGGCCCGGTCGACCGCAAAATGGTCATCAACGCGCTGAATTCCGGTGCGGACTCCTACATGACCGATTTCGAAGATTCCAATACCCCGAACTGGGACAACCAGATCTCCGGCCAGATCAATATGCAGGATGCGGTCCGCAAGACCATCTCGCTGGAACAGAACGGCAAGTCCTACAAGCTGAATGAAAAGACTGCCACCCTGGTGGTGCGTCCACGCGGCTGGCACCTGGACGAAAAGCACGTGACCGTCGATGGCAAGCGTGTCTCGGGCGGCATCTTCGACTTCGCACTGTTCATGATCCACAACGCGAAAGAGCAACTGGCACGCGGCGCCGGCCCATACTTCTACCTGCCGAAGATGGAGTCGCACCTGGAAGCCCGCCTGTGGAATGACATCTTCGTCATGACCCAGAATGAACTGGGCCTGCCACAAGGCACCATCAAGGCCACCGTGCTGATCGAAACCATCCTGGCCGCGTTCGAGATGGACGAAATCCTGTACGAACTGCGCGAGCACAGCTCGGGCCTGAACGCCGGCCGTTGGGACTACATCTTCAGCTGCATTAAGAAGTTCAAGCTGGATAAGGACTTCTGCCTGGCCGACCGCGCCAAGGTCACCATGACTTCGCCGTTCATGCGCGCCTATGCGCTGCTGCTGCTGAAGACCTGCCACAAGCGCAATGCACCTGCAATTGGCGGCATGGCAGCGCTGATCCCGATCAAGAACGATCCGGAGAAAAATGAAGTGGCCATGGGCGGCGTGCGTAACGACAAGGCGCGAGATGCGACCGACGGTTACGACGGCGGCTGGGTCGCTCACCCTGGCCTGGTGGAGCTGGCCATGGGCGAGTTCAAGAAGGTGCTGGGCGATGCGCCGAACCAGATTTCCAAACAGCGTCCGGACGTGGAAGTGACGGCAGCGGAGCTGCTCGACTTCAAGCCTGAAGCGCCTATTACTGAAGCTGGCCTGCGCTATAACATCAACGTCGGCATCCACTACCTGGGTAGCTGGCTGAATGGCAACGGCTGCGTGCCGATCCATAATCTGATGGAGGATGCGGCGACCGCTGAAATCTCGCGTTCGCAGGTGTGGCAGTGGATTCGTTCGTCGAAGGGCGTGCTGGAAGACGGCCGCAAAGTGACTGCCGATATGGTTCGTGCGATGATTCCGGAAGAACTGCCGAAGGTGAAAGCCGCCGCTCCGGACGGTTCCACTCCAGCCTACGATCGCGCTGCCCAGATTTTCGAGAAGATGTCGACTTCGGAAGCGTTTGAGGAATTCCTGACGCTGCCGCTGTACGAGGAAATCTAAACCGGTAAACCAGGGTCAGACCCAAGGGTCTGACCCTCTCAGCGCAGCCTCGACGGGTTTGGTTCCAGGCCTTTGACCTTCTCCAAACATCAAGATCCTTGAACCAATTCGTTGGCCGGGAAGTCATTCAGGGTCTGACCCTGTGGGTCAGACCCAGGTTTACCGGTTTTGCCGCGAAGCCAACGACGGCCTGTCGAGAAACTCCTGCAAGCGCCCCTCATCGATACGATGGCCCGCGATCCTGCGCAACAGGCTGTCGATCCGATCCGCCCCCCAGAACAACTCTCCCTCATAGACAAAACTCGGCACGCCAAAGATGCCATCGTTAATGGCCTGCTCGGTCGCCCGCGCCAGTTCCGCCTTCACCTCTGGCGTCCCCGCCGCGGCAACCAGCGCCTCGCCATCGAGCCCGCAATCGCGCGCCACCCGTGCGAGGACGCCGAAATCCTGCGCATCCTGCCCCTGTTCCCAGGTTGCCGCCATCACTGCGGTGACGAATGCGATCCGCTCCGCACGTCCCTCGATAGCGGTCGCCATTCGCAGCATCGGCAAGGGATTGAACGGATGGCCTGGCGGCCCCACGAACTCCAGGCCCTGCGCCGACGCCTGCCGCATCACATCGCGGAACGTCAGTACACGTTTCGCCGGGACCTCGGCCGGGCCCACCAAGCCATGCTTGTTCAGCATCGCGGCGAACAAGACAGGCACGATTTCAACCTGCACCCCCGCCGCCTCAATGCGGGCAATCTGCTTGGTGGCCAGCCAGACGAAAGGGCTGATGGGATCAACGTACATGCGGACGGTTTGCATAAATCTCCTCAGGTCAGAAGTTGTTCTTCCACTCCCGCAGCGCCGCAAAGACGGCAACCGGTGGCTCGCCGCCACGCAATTTGCCGGCCTCGTGCAACTGGGCAGCGATTTCGGGCTCACGATAACGCAGGAAAGGGTTGGTGGCACGTTCCAGTGCGATAGTGCTCGGCACGGTCGGCAGCCCACGCTCGCGCGTCGCGGAATCGGCCGCTACCCGGGCGCGTAGCGCCGTATTCCCCGGCTCCACCGCGCTGGCGAAACGCAGGTTGGAGAGCGTGTATTCATGGGCGCAGAACACCTTGGTGGCCTCCGGCAGTGCCGCCAGCTTGCCAAGCGATTCGGCCATCTGGTCCGGCGTGCCTTCAAACAAGCGCCCGCAACCGCCGGCGAACAAGGTATCGCCACAGAACACCCATGGCTCGGCACCATCGCGGACATAGGCGATATGGCCGAGGGTATGGCCTGGCACATCCAGTACCCGCAACGACAGGTCCAGCCCCGGAACCTGCACCCGGTCGCCTTCGCCCAACGGCACGGTCACGGCTGCGATACCATCATGGCGGGGACCGAAAACCGGCACCTGGAAGCGGGCCAGAAGCCCCGGAACGCCCCCAATATGGTCAGCATGGTGATGGGTGAGTAGAATGGCGGTAAGTGTCAGCCCGTGCTCTTGCAGGGAGGCCAGGATGGGCGCGGCGTCGCCGGGATCGACTGCTGCAGCGTTGCGGCCATCGTGGACCAGCCACAGGTAGTTATCCCTGAAAGCAGGGACGGTCAGGACAGAAACAGGTTTGCTCATGGGCTCAGTAAAGGGAATGCATGGATAGCGCAACATCCGACGAATCCATTATAGCGTTCGACAAATGGCTGGAAACACCGCCGGGTGCATACGTGCGCGCCTGGGAGCAGGCATGCCTGGACAAGATGGTGGCGGATATCTTCGGTTTCAACGCGGTGCAGATCGGCATGCCGCAACTTGACGCCTTGGCGGCCAACCGCATGCCGCACCAGTGGCTGGCCGACATCCGGCTGCATCCGCGCCAATCCGGCAGCGGCCGCGCGGTAGCGGTGACCCTGGACAGTGTTGAACTGCCATTCGCCACCAACAGCATGGACCTGGTGGTGCTGCCGCACGTGCTGGAATTCTCCGCCGAGCCGCACCAGGTGCTGCGCGAAGTCGAGCGTGTGCTGATCCCGGAAGGCCAGGTCATCGTCTGCGGCTTCAACCCGGCCAGCCTGTGGGGGCTGCGCCAGCTAAGCGGCCGCCTGACTGGATCGCACTATCTGCCCAAGGCCGGTGAGTTCATCTCCATGCCGCGCATCAAAGACTGGCTAAAATTGCTGAATATGGGCGTCAGCCACACGCACCTGGGCTGCTATGCGCCAGCCTGCCGCACCGAACGCTGGCTGCAACGCTACAACTTCATGGACCGCGCCGGTCCCAATTACTGGCCGTATTTTGGCGCGGTCTATATGGTGCAGGCGATCAAGCGCGTGAAAGGCATGCGCCTGATCGGCCCGGCCTGGAAACAGAAAACGGCCAAGGCGGGTGTACCTGTCCCGGCCACCAACAAACACAAAGAAAGACTCGATGGATAAAGTAGAGATTTATACCGACGGTGCATGCAAGGGCAATCCCGGCACCGGTGGCTGGGGCGCGCTGATGATCGCAGGCGACGCCAAAAAGGAACTGTTCGGCGGCGAGCTGAATACCACCAACAATCGCATGGAACTGACCGCGGTCATCGAATCGCTGAAGGCCCTGAAGCGCCCGTGCGAAGTGGTCCTGCACACCGACAGCCAGTACGTCCAGAAAGGCATTAGCGAATGGATCCACGGCTGGAAGGCGCGCGGCTGGAAAACGTCGACCAAGGAGCCGGTCAAGAACGCCGACCTGTGGCAGGCGCTCGACGCCGCGCAAGCCGTGCACACGGTCGATTGGCGCTGGGTGCGCGGCCACAACGGCCACCCGGGCAACGAACGCGCCGACCAGTTGGCCAACCTGGGCGTGGAATCGGTCCGCCGCAAATAAGGCCTGTTATACTTCGCCGCTTGCTACGAACACATTCGTGAATTTATGCGTCAAATCGTCCTCGATACCGAAACCACCGGCATTAACCCGAAACAGGGTAACCGAATCATTGAAATTGGCTGCGTTGAGCTGTTCGAGCGCAAACTGACCGGGAATAACTTCCACCGCTACATCAATCCAGAGCGTGATTCGGAAGAGGGCGCATTGGCGGTGCACGGCCTGACCACCGAATTCCTGCGCGATAAACCACGTTTCCATGAAGTGGTGGAGGAACTGCGAGAGTATATCCAGGGCGCGGAAGTGATCATCCATAACGCGCCGTTCGACCTTGGCTTCCTGAACCACGAGTTCAACCTGCTCAAGCTGCCAACTTTTGACTCCCACATCAGCGGAGTGATCGACACCCTGGTGCAGGCAAAGGAAATGCGTCCAGGTAAACGCAACTCGCTGGATGCGCTGTGCGAACACTTCGGCATATCCAACGCCCACCGCAAACTGCACGGCGCGCTGCTGGACGCGGAATTGCTGGCCGATGTCTATCTGGCGATGACCCGTGGCCAGAACAGCCTGGGCATGGATATCGTAATCGAGGAAACCGGCAGCGGCATCGCCATGGCTGAAATCGCACTGGCCGATGTGATCGTGTTGCGCGCAAGTGAAACGGAAGAAGCCGAGCACATTGCGTTGCTGGATGGCTTGGACAAAGCGGTCAAGGGAACTTGTGTTTGGCGCAACCCTAGTCTATAATAGCGGCACTTCGGGAGGTTAGCTCAGGGGTAGAGCACTGCATTCACACTGCAGGGGTCACAAGTTCGAAACTTGTACTTCCCACCAGAATTTAATAGTAAAAACAAGGGCTTACGAACTTCGTAGGCCCTTAGTTTTTTCTAGTCCGGAAAAAGTCCGGAAAGTAGGTTTAATGCTACATTTGCAGCCCTTTCCGAGTGTGTTCCAGGACGGTCTAGATTTTCTTCATTGCTAAACAGCATCCTCCTTCACGACTGTCTGCTTGCGAAGTTCATTAGCAGCATTCTGGCAAAGGATCTTTAGGTCGGCATAAGGGCGAAGAACATATTCGTTCCAGTCCCCGAGTTCTTTGATCTTCGGCAATTCAAGGGTTGTCGGGGCGAAATCTGTGAATATTCTTTCGAATCGTCGCTTCGCTAAATTAAGGCGTCCTTGAGCATCAGCAAGTTTCACCGCAAAACCATCTTGAAGCGGTACCAAAACGGCAAGATCCTTCGTATCGATTTGCCTTATTGCCAAAAATCGTTTCAAGACTTCTGTGCCTCGGAAGACAAGTTCATCTCCGTTCGAGAGCCGAGCAAAATGATCTTCGTTCGAGAAGAGGAGATCAATTGCGTGATTCATATCAGCATCAAGTCCAGCGGCAAACACTTGAGCGACAGTGCGAGCTTCATGGCGCCGTTGCCGTTCTTGGGAATTTGCAAGAATGATCGCGTAAATGAAAGTCCCGATAGTCCCAACAGCACTGAGCCAGCCAGCCGCATCCGCACCTCCGGTCCAGAGTGGTGACGCGGCAAGTGCCTGGACCGCTGCAAGGGTGCCGAGCAGGATCACCAACATAACAATTACTCCGCCAAATATTCTGGCGAACTCTCCTGCCTTCAGCGGCTTCATTACTTCCCCAATAGTGAAATCGCAGGGAGCATAGCACGTGCCGATATACCGCCGACTGCAGGCGGCTTCGGCTCGCTAAGAAATATGTTTCTGAGAAGGCTATTAGGAGTTGTTAGGCTGGCGGGACGGACTCATGTGTCTTCGGCGCGACCCGGGATATCGGGCAGCTTCGCCGGATTCGTCAAGAGAATCTTTGCAAGCATCTTCTGGGTGTCGGACCACTCAGTTAGACCATTAACGGTTTGCACCAACGCGGCATAAGGATCATCTGGGTTCTGCGTCATGCTTTTCGCCAGGTCGAAGCAAAGATTCTGCACTAAGCTGCACATCAGCATATTCACCGCCGCTTCATGCTTCGACTCCGGCAACCGCTCCAATAGATCAACAAGACCACCAAGCGTCGCGGCCACGTCGATTAGCTTTTCGGGTGTCATATCATCCTCCAGGTAAGTTTCACAGACGTTCGAAACGGCAGATTTCAAGCATGCAGTCTTTCGCTCCACCTGGGCCACCGAAAAGCCCCAATGACAGTGGCCTTTTTCATTTCTGTACTCACGTTCCTACCCACACGGCAATCAGTTCTTGTCTCGGAAGCGCTCGGTCCATTCCATGACCTCCTTAGCCTTGTAAAGCGGCTGGGCGCGGCCGTTCTTGGTTGGCAGCCTGATCGCCTTCGGGAAGGACGGCGTGCAAGCCATCCGCTCGCGCACAACCTGCGGATCGCGCTTCAGGAAGGCTGCAATGGTAGCGATGTCCCAAAGATCCACAGAAAGCGGGATCGGCTGCGGCTTCAAGTGCGTGCTGATCGCCAGCGCCAGCTTGTCAATGAGATCGGCCTCGATCACCTCAGTCGGCGAGATCACGACGGGTTTAGCTCGCAGATTGGCCTTGGCCTGGTCCATTTGCGCCTGAAGTTCGACGGCGCGTAGCGTTGCAGCCTTTCGATCCGCGTCAAGTGATCTAAAGGCTGCAAGGAGCCGAGTTTCCTCGATATCGCTCATTTGGTGCCTCGCTGCTGTTCTTCACACTGTAATTTCGCGACCCTTGTTGCGCACCTCTCGGCAGTTGTTGTGACTGCCGCCCTGGATCAGGCGTAGCTTTGGCGGTTTAGCGGGTTGGTATGGGTATTCCCGCAGCAGTAAGAGTGTATACCTCAACAGCTCAGCCCTTGCCCATTCGGTCATTCCGCGTGAAGCGGCAAGAATACGGGCTTCGCGTGGCGTCAATTCCGTATGCTCTTTCATGGTGCCCTCCGTTCCTGGCTTGTGCGCCAGATAGCATGACCTTCGGCGATGCCGGCGTAGTAGGCATCATCTTCGGCTGTACCAGGCTGGTAAGGGTGCGGTAAGCCTGTGCCGTCAATACGGAAGGCCAATGCGGCATGAACGCCGGCCTTGTAAGGTGTACTGCGTGGGTCGCGTGGCGTATCGAACGCGGCGCGGAAAAGGGTTTCGACTTGGGTGCTCATGATGGCACCCGTTCGAGGAGTTCATTCGCGATGATTTTGACATCTTCCAGGCTCTGTTGAAGCAGCCGAAGTGTGGAATACACGTCTATTTGCGCCTCAGGAAGCATTCGGCAAGCAATCCCAAGGGTGCTACTGATTTGACAGACCTTGAGCGTAAGATCGTTAAAAATATCAACGCTGTCACGTGCGGTGGTCGAGTCTTTGGTTTCACCCTCAGATGTGAGTAGATCTCTGGAACTCATGGCAACCTCCCTTAGTTTTGGCAGGCCGCTCCAGTAAAGGCGGGGGAGCGGCGAATGGTGAGGTGTGAGAAACCGGAGACAAAGATATCCGGCAGGCCGAAGCCTCCCCACCACCGCGCGCTCATTGGAGGTGGTGTATGGACGAAAAAAAGGGCCAATAGGGCCCGCGTCCCCTCTGTCTATTCGGGTTCTCACGCCCGGTCACGTCTTTGTCCGTGACAAGTTCAGCATAGGCCGCGATTGCGGGTTTACAAGGAGATTTTTCGTCTAAGGCAATGGTAACAGGAGTGCCGGTACGATTCCGTAAACAGGAATCGAACCCGGCACTCGAACTCACCCACCGTAATAACTATAGCTTGGTCTTATGTGTGATCCGTATCATCCTGCCGTTGCGGTCGAACAGGACTGCAAGGTGCGCGCCGCTCCCGCCGGCTAGCGTCCCTCGCGAGTACTGCCACTGCAGCAGCTTTGATTCATTCCCCAGCGAACTCTCCGCAGTCTCTGGCCCCAATAGCCGCCTGGCATCGTCTATCGTCGATACTCCAGGCTCCAGGCGGCCCGCCTGCTCGATGTCGAACTTCGTCCCGATTGTCATGCATCCGACCAACAATAAAGTGGCGATGCTTATCCGCGATAATTTGAACACAGGCGCCTCCAAAGTCCGGAGCCACCAAAATGGTCCCGGGCCGGAGCTAATCGGCACCGGGATGGCCACTGCGGTTTTTAGGCCCCCATTTCGCGGCAGTATTCGATGATGTCAGTTGCTGTCAACTCAAAGCAATAACCTTCGAAAATGCTGCCGGAATACCGATCGACAAGCATGTACTCGCCGTGGTCCCAAATGGAGGTATTGATGGTTCGTGATTTGATTGCGCGAAGGCCGATGCGAGCCGCCGCCCGTCGCGCTGCTGCATCGAGGCGCTTCGCCTCTTTCATAGTGGGCTGTGACATTTCAATCTCCTGATCTAGTTGATTAGGAGCGGCGGTCAATACATTCCGGGCACTTGACAGCCTACTCACGACCCTTGCCTCGCCGCGATCAAAACCCACTACTGCGGGTTCAGCCGGAATGCGAGTCGATTATAGGCCGAGTTGAAAAAGTGTGCAGTAATCCGAGGGTTCGGCCCGCCGATGGTATTTGAAGGAACCTTGATTCTTCTCAAAGGGCTGTGCGCTTGCTGGCATACCCTAACCGCATGATCTACTTCAATGCAGCGGTCTATTCGCCCAAGGCGTATGCTCGATTTCGATCCAGCCTGGCAATGGAGCGCTTTGTGTCGGCACCACACAATGCTGGTCGCGCTGCTTCGTTGCGGTGGGCGCGCGCATGGATGCTGGCCGCGAAACGTGAAGAGTCAGCGGGCACCCCATATGTCGCGCCGGCTCCTAAGCTGGTGGCATTTCGCTCTTCGAATGAGCGGATTGTCGCTGCTGTTGACGCCGATCAGTCTTAGATCTGATTCCTTGTGCGTCCTTCCGTGTCACTCCTGTCGCCCGCGAGAAGATCGCCATCACGAGGAAGCGCGGTAGCCCGAAAAACATTGCGGTACGCATGCCGACGTCCAGGCCGAAAGCGTCTCGTGAAAGGAGCGCAAGGGCTACTTTATCCGCTGTGATCTGGTCGATGCGCCTGGTCATGCAAACAGGCTACTCCGACCGGCGAAATTTGCTCACACTTTTGGTTACAGAATTTGTGCGCACTGGTCCGCGTCGGCGCATACTCGGTGCAGGAGATGATCGTGGACTGCGAGCGACCGAATCACAATATGACGGACCTGGCCTGCGCCGCAATTGCCATCGCCGCGAACCAGTCACGTTTGGCCGCTGTTGAATTCCTGTTTGATCGTGGCTGCGCGCCTGAAATGATTGCTCATGTATTGGCAGCGTTCACGCCAGCCCAATGCTCGGAAGGTGCGCAGACGCCTCGTTGAATAATCGATCGAGGCGTGGCGACATATCTTCGGAAGGTAGGAAAACGAGACCGGATTTATGATCTCGCACTCGGATGCTGCCGGCCCGGAATCGAACCTTAGACACCACTAACCCCAATGACACTTAGTCTCTTTGGCTGTTGACTCTTTGGCTAAACCTGACGTATACACTTGTCATTGTGCATGCGAAATTGTGTGAACCTTTGGGAAAATGGTCTGCCCAGAGTGAGCTATGCAGTGCAGAGTTGTGGAAATTCGTGTGTTTTTTGGCCCGCGTAAGATGATATGCTCGTCAGGCACATCTTGGTGATAAGTCGGCTTCCCAGACTTAAGGGATCAGTCAATCGGCTTAACTCACAAACATTAAGTGGGCCATGCTAGTTTGTTTGTGCCATCATTTCATCATGGCGTTCGCTCTTGTTTATTTCTAATAAACTAAGGAGGGTCGCATGTCTCTAGCGTTTGCAGGTCCTGCCGCTTCGTTCGCAAATACAGTCTTTAGTTATTTCAGTCCATCAAAGTCACCGTTCTATGGAGTGATTGCTTTTGGCACTGCTGGATTAATGTTGTCATGCGAAGAGATTGACAAGGCGCTTTGGTGGCCAATCTCAATTCCGATACTGGGAGTACTAGCAGTAGCATATCTATTGTCGCTTCGCGATAGGCCAATTTTTGAGGAGAGTCAGCACGAAGACCAACTGCGTTTTGCGAGAAGCTTTAGCATCTCAAGTGCCTTGCTAGCCATGGTGCTTACTGCGAGATCGGTTGATAAGGAATTAACCGCATTTTGGGGAAATTATGTTGCTTGTTTCACTCAAATCTTAGTGTTTTTGTTATATGCCTGGGCCAGAAGTGCCACTGAAGAGTCGCGGACATTCATTAATTTTGTGCAGTTTGCATTGATTACTACGACTTTTCTCGTTGGTGCCTCATTTGGTTTAACAGAATATGTTGTCCATCTCCCAAAGCCTGATCAAGAGAACAAAAGTAGCGTTGTAGCGTTCCAGTATCTTTATTCAGCAATTGGCCTTTACTGCCTTTGGGGCGCTTGCATTGTCCGATGGTTGAAACATCTTGTGTCCTTGATACATGTTGAAATCCCTCAGCCAACAAAAATAAATTGACGAAATTCATTCGCGCCAGAAATATGTGTGTAACCTTGACGCTTGAGCGATTGCCGCAATGATCAAGTTTAGCTGGTAGCCATCGGGTTCGCTTGAGGGTACGCGGAGCCGTTCTACAAGTTGCTGGCCCTGCCGGCACCGTGACCTGATGGCCTCATGCAGACTTAAATACGGCGAGAACATGCGGCCACTATTCCTGATCTGGGGGCGATTTCACCTTATGGCAGTACGGGAGAAGCAGGAAGGCGATTCAAGCCGATCCTCCATCTTTACAGCCGGATCATTCATAACCTGAAGCAGGTATTCAATCGGGTTGAGTAGTTCGTGCTTGGACATCATTTCTCCTTCTTCGAATAGACTAGTTTGGGTGGTGGGCGTGACGATGCGAATCTGCCTTTCGCTGCGGCCTTCGCCGCTTCTTCAGCGGCCTGTTTCTTACTTTCAGGGTTCTTCTTGGCGTGTGTATACTGGACTGCCGCGATAGCTGCTCGCACCTGCATGTGGGTTGCTTCCGTCCGCCCAAGTGCGATGTCTTTAAGTAGCGTCAGCATGTCGCATTCCCGGATCGGACTCGGCTCAGACTTCGACCGTTTTGGTGCACTGCCGTTTGACTGAGGCTCAGGGTAGGTCTTTACCGCCACCCCTTTTGAAATCTGAGTTTCCGTCGCTTTGGGCTTCCTACCGGCCCCGACACGCACACCACCACGCTTGCTTGGTGTAGCCAGCGTTTGAATCTTGTCGCGTTTGATTTCGTCGGGCCTGGCGTTTGGCTTTCGACCAGCTCCAGGACGGGCGCCCCCGCGCCCATTGGGTTTGTTGGCCATTTTGATTTCCGTGTAGTTTGAATTCCAAGTTGGAAAATAGGGTTTTTTCTCTGAATGGGAGGGAGCGCGGTGTCCACTATGTTTCGATCCGCATTTTTCGACCACCCCCCCTGGGGTCAGTTGTTCCGCCTGTTACTGCGGGCCACGGCAACTGCGGTGCGGGCGGCAATCTGGTCTGCACTCTCACGGTTCGTACCTGCTGGCACGTTGACGGTGATGTTCGTGTGGTTGTGAGTCTCAGCGACCGTCGCGGCATCGGCCTGGAACGTCGGTACAGTGAAGCGCCCAGCGTTTCCCAGAGCGCCGAATGCGTTGCTTCTCATTGTGGGCATCAGCGAGCCCGAGGCGAACGCGCCACCGCTGGCGAACTTCTGCATCACACCCTCAGGCGCGCGCACAGATAGCTTGCCGGCCATATCGCGGGTGATTGGCAGCATGAGCGCCTCGCCACAGTTGCCGATCATCTTGACGGCCAGTTCCCCAGCCTTGTCGCGGTGAAGTGGCATGATGGCCTCGGGACCGGCTTCACCCATAAGGCCGGTCCTACCACCGCGCATCGGGAATACGGTCGGGCTGTTGACGATACCGGGGATGCCGCCATTTGCGAATGGAACGAGATGACCGAGATCAAAGACATTCCCCTTGGCTGATGCGAGCCAATCGAATTCCGCGTAGTCTGCACTTGACCCAACCTTACTGCCGCCAAACAGGCCAAACAATCCGGATGCGTTAGACCCTGTGCCACTTGCGGCGATGCGGGCTAGTGCCGCTGCCGCTCCGTCTGCTGCAACACTCAGTGCAGGAAGTGTGGTTGCCGTCAGCGTACCGATTACCGCGCTGGCCGCCGAGGCAGACGTTGCCATCGCTGAAATCTGCGTTGCGGCAGCCGCTGCTGCGGTCGATGTACCGAACGAATCAGCACCGACACCAGCGGCCTTTGCAACCGCATCAGCCACGCCTTGGCTTTGCGTTGGCGTCCCGCTCTTGCCTCCGAACAGTTGGGCGGTCAAATCGACCACGCCGCTGAGCGGGCCTTTTTCTCCAAATAGCTGCTGCGCGATATTGTGTGAAGCGATCTTCGCAATGTCGGCGGAGATACTGGAGACCATCGCCTTAAAGGCATCCTGGACGCTGGCCGTTCCGCTGGTCAGCTTGTCGAAGAAGGTTTCGAAACCGGACTCGAATACTCCTTCAAACTTTTCGCGCACAAGGTCAGCGGAAGAGGCTAGTTTCTCCACCTCGACTTGCAATTCTTTAGCGCGCTGCACAATTGCGGGATTGCCGGTCTGGGCCGCGACTTGGGCGTAGGCGTCAGCAACAACCTGGAGATCAACCACCGTTTGGGCGCGAGCATCACTTACCGCGCGAAGGCTTTCAAGTTCGGTAATAGATCCATTCTTAGCCGCGATTTGCGCACGGTCTGTGGCGATGGCCAAGTCTGACTGGATACGCGCGCCATCATCCTGCAGCTCATTAAGCTTGCCTTGGGCGATAGCGATCTCGCGCAGCGCGTTAAGGTTGTTCAGTGCGCGCGATCCACGAACTGTCGTAACACCATCAGGATCTGGCTTCCTGTTTGCCTCCGCCAGTTCAGCCTCAAGCTTCTGTCGAAGAGATCGATTCTGCTCATCGAAGCGGCGGGCTGCTGCTTCGCCGGATTTACCTTGCTGCTCAAGAAGCGCGGTGCTGACATCTTCTATGGAACGCTTCAGCTGCTCGTAGGCATAGGCCTGATCTTGGATGTCCTTGATGGCCTGGATGCCGGCCTTCTCTTGCAGGTTTACCTTCTTCTCGATCAACTCCTTGATCTTGGCCTCGTTCTGCGCTTGTTCATTCGCGTCCTTGGCCTTGCGCCCGCGCAGCAGTTCGATTTCCTTGGTGATGTTGGCCTGTTCTGCTGCGAGTGCTTCATCGGCTGCGCCTTTGCGGGCGGCGTAGTAATGCGCGATGGAGATCAGGTCTTTCTGGTAGGCGTCTTGCAGGAATTCGTTTCGCTCGTTCAGGAGTTCGCGTTCGCGGTCGTTCATGCGTTCGAACTCGCGCAGTTGTGCGGCCAGCTTGGCTACTTCGGGATCTTGGCCGGAACCTGCCAGGCGAGGTGCTGCAGTCTTCTGCCTGGCGAGTGAATCCGTAATCTCGGATGGGATGAAACCATCACGCTGCTGCCCTTTGTTAGGGTCAAGGATATCGGCGGTAAGTTTATCGACTTCTGCCCGCGCAGCCTCTGCATCGGCGCGCATGGATTCTCCTATGTTGAAGACTGCCTTGAAGTCGAGTTGGCCAAGCGCGGCTAGCTGCGCGGCGATGCCGCCGATCTCATTGCCTACCTGTTTGAATACATAGCTCGTGTTGACGCCCAGCACACTGATGGCCTCGACAACGGTGTTGATTGCCTTCCCGACGCCACTGAATCCGGCACTACTCTCCTTCACCTCCAGAATTTTTTCGGCCAACAGTTGGAGCGTTGGCAGGAGTTCGGCGGATATCTGATTTCCAGCAGCACCGGAGAGGAGTTTGATCTTTTCCAGGGTGTCGTTAAACTCGTCAGCCTTTTGCGCGAGGTCTTGAGTCACGCCGGAATACTTCTGGAAGTATTCGATGTTTTTGCGCAGCGCGTCACCGCCATCATTCAGCAGTGGGATCATGTCAGCGCCAGCTTTGCCGAACAGGCGTAGCGCAATCGCGGCCTTCTCGGGACCATCTGCGTAGTCCTGGAACTTGTCGGCTACTTCGGCAATAACCTTGTCAGCGGTTTTCAGCCTTCCGCCAACGTCCTGTACGGAAATGCCTAGCGCCTTGAATGCGTCAGCACTTTCCTTGTTGCCGGATGCCGCCTCGGCAATGGACTTATTTAGCTTGCCAGCCGCCGCCGAAGCAGTTTCAAGATCACCACCGGCCTGTGCAGCAGCGAAGCCAATACCGCCCAGAACATCGACAGCAACGCCAGTTTTCTTGGACAGGTCATTCAGGTGGTCGGCGGCATCAATCGAATTTTTTACAATCGCCACTAGGCCGGCAGCAGAAATACCAACGCCGAGGGACGCAAGTGTCCCACTCACGCCCTTGAATGCGGCACCAATCCCGCCCGCCGACTTCTGTGCAGACGCCTGAATCTTATTCATGGCGTCCACAAACTTGGCGTAGTGTGCCTCGATGTCAATGCTCAGTAATGGCATGGCTATTCCTTAATGCTTCGTATGCGTTGCATACTCGCTGAGGGCTTGCGTGTATGGGGTGCAGTCTTCCGCAAAGTAGGTCTGCAGCCTTACGCTTTGTGGGCACATCTCTTGAATGAATTCCACGACGCGTTCAAGCGTTTGATACCAGACCAAAACAGGCTTCGCGTCTTCCAGATAAAGGATCGCCATCGCCACCGCGTTGGCAGGTGGGGAATAGCCCTCGATCCTCGCTAGACGGCTGCTCTTGACTACCATGTCTTCAAGTTCAAGCATCGCTTCTCCTGTTGAATAATTACCCGTCGCTGTGACGCCCCACCCACGGGTACTACCGATCTCTCGGCAGGTGCTACCTCGCAGTGTGCTAGAGGTCTCGGGTCAGGTACATGCCCGGTCGATACTTGCCGATGTGCGATTTATGCCCATCTAACGCACGAAGGCGCTCTTCCAATTCGACTACCCGTTGTTCGAGTGCGTCAGTGCGGCTGATCGCATTGCGCTGGATGTACGCCTTGATGTTTGTGATGACCTGTTCGGTCAACGTGTCGAGATTTTTGTTCATGATGTTCTCCGATTAATAGCTCACGTTGGTCATGACGACGACAAATGGTCTGCGCATCTGCCAGTTCGTCCAAAGCGTTCCACGGAACGCTGCGCAGTTCACTTGGAATAGCGAGATCATGTTGGTCGCAGTGCCGGCTGCAGAATTGTTGGTCGGGTTGTCCAGCATCTCAAGCGAGCCCTGGTCGAAGACTTCCACCTTTGCTGCACCTTCATCGATGAAGGTGACTTGGCTTGCATCCAACAGCACGATGTGTGCGAGCGCCGGGCTCCCTGGCTCTGGCAGGTTGCCAGTAACGAGAACCGGAACGCCTTTCAGTGTCCCTCCAAGGACCGAGATTTGCGGGTAAGCCAGGGCGCCAGAGGTATCACGCAACGAGCTGAGCGAGATCGCGGTTTCCGGCCTCACGATCCATGTCGCGTTCAACGCATCGCTACCGGCGCTCACCAGCATTTGCAACATGTTCGTGAGATCGGCATCGACTTGGGCGAACGCTGCGCCAGTGGATGCTAACGATGGGGCACCGTAGGTTACGGCTGCCGGCCTTTCCTCGGCGATGCCTGCATTGCTCGGGTCCAGGAATGCGCGGTCCATCGCTTGGACGCATGCTGCGGCCAGGTCTTCCGCCATCACGGCATCTGCTTGGGGCGAGCTGGAGCGAAGGATTTCTTTGTCGAATACGCCCATGCCGCAAACCTTCAGTTCGTTCATGACTCCGCCATCGAGGTCCAGCTTGCTAAGGCGGATTGGCTTACCCTGCCCAACAAATTCAGCAGCCGATTCGCCACGGTTGGTCAGAATTCGGCAGAGTGGAGGAACTCGGCGAGCCGCAGTCAGGCGACCAAGTATAGTTCGCGGCCTTACTGCTGCGGAGAAGTCCACTGCGACCGCTGTTGAAGCGTAGTCAGTCGTCGTCAGGGCGGTAGCAATGGCCTTGCAGTCGGTTGCAACGGCTTCGGCATCAGCCCAGTTCTGAGCCATCGCATAGCACGCTGCTGTTTCTGGTGCGCCTTTGCCTACATACGCCGCCCGGACGTAATGCGCGACAACATGTCGTTGAACCTTGCTCATTTCTGTTCGCCCTCCTGATTGATTGGTAGTTCCATTGTGGGCGAAGGTTCAGAATCTTGCTGTCCTCGCGAGGAGAGAGTGTTTAAGCGCTGCCAAACTTTTTGTTCGCATTGCGTACTCCCTGCGACCGCCGATATCTTCAGATGGTCGCGGCATAGGCTGGTCTTTTCCTTGGACGACAGCCAAGTCAAGATAGAAAATGCCAGAAACTTCTCGAACGCATAATCGCGTGGGAGATCGTGAATCACGGCGTGCGCCCAGGAGCCCAGCGCCAGCACTCGATCCTCACGAAGCAGCAGGTCAAACGCCTTTTTTGCTGGTGCGGTACAGAGGCCGAAAATGTCATGCAAATTCATCGTCGCTTCTCCATTGCTTCACAGTTGCTTCCCTCGTTCGAATGAGTTCGGTTGCGTTCGCGTTTCATCGGCGTTACGTCCACGGTCACGCCAGCTATCGCCACGTCACACCAGCGCCAGCCATCGGAATTCCGGCGGAACTGTTGCGGGTTTCCGGCGGAATTCCGTCTTCGTTCCGTTCTGGTTCCGAGTTGTTCGGTAACGCTCTGGAAACGCTTGGTGCGTTAGCTTTCCCTTGGTTGTCATGCTGGTGTCCATAGGGACAGGTGAGGGACATGCCGGCTGCTTCGTCGCGTGGCTCACGCGTGGTGACGCGTCAGGGACGCGTGACTGCTCCGTTAGTACTCCGGTAGCGTTCATGGAGTGATCCGGTAGTGCCGCAAACTGTTCGGGGCTCGGTTCGAAAGGGCCAGCAAAGCCCCTTCGATGGGCCTTCGATGCCCCCGGTTCAAGCTGGCGCTTCTTCATTTCGCATCGCCCGCATCGCGATGGCCGCTTGAAGCTTCAACAGAAATTCGTCCTCCTGCTGTGACAATACGTCTTGCTGTTGCAACGCTGCGATCATCATCTTGGCGCAACTGCAGATCACCGACTTGTCTCGTTCCATGGCAACCTGAAGTTGTGCGCGGATCGAGTCGGCCTTCGGGCCTTTCATTGGCCTGCTGCGTGGCTTGATGCTATTCGCGGCGCGCAGCATGAATGCAGTGGTGACCTGACCGGCAGTGTCCTTGGCGGTAGCGACGGCAGTCTCGAAGTGTTCGTCGGGCATGGCTGCGAGTTGCTGCCAGCGGGAGGATTGGTCGCGGGTTATGCCGATGTCGGAAAGTGTTGGTGTGGGTGTCGTATCATGCGACACCCTAGTGTGCTGATTTACATTTCCGACATTTGTGGCGCGCTCGCCGCGATCAGCGGCGTCGCGCAGCATCTCACCAGCCTTACGCTCGGCGCGCACTTTGATTTCCGTGGCCCACTGGATCATTTCGGTGTCTTTGGCTTGGCGGGCGTATGCAGCCATGGCTTCTGCTTTGTCGCGAATGTCCTTCACCTCGTCAATGCGCCGGCATTCGGCTAGCGCATTGCGGGCGGTTTCGTAGCGTGTAAGGTGATTCATGTCGATCCAGACCACGTTGCTGTTCATGATCGTGTCCCGGTTTGGAACTGGTCCTAATTCGGGACAGGTGTCCTGATCCAGGATTGGCACAGGCTGTTGACCTGCTGGATGCTTACCCACCCTTGGAGATGGCGTATCTAGAACAGACTACGTTTGCCGTAGTGCTATCCCTCCTGATTAGCGCCGGATAGCTACGTCTCACGTAGTTAGGGCCATTCCATACACTACGCCTCACGTAGCAATGCCGGTTTTTGAACTACGGCTGACGTATTAAGGTCGTCAATTTGGCCGACCCCTGATTTCATGAACGCGCTCCGCTTGAATCCACTTGCCGCCCCCCAGTCATAGCCGTGATGCTCGTTAAGTGTTCGCCACGTCACCGCGTACCAGGCCGCCTTATTTGGCCTGCCGCCTCGTCTAGTCAGATAGATGAACCCCAGCGCCAGCAACTGCTTTTTCGCGCGGTTGATTACGTCCGGGGACTTCCAGCCACGACGCTCCATGTGCTTCGCGCACAACACCAGACGTCCGTTGTTATTCTTTACGAACTGGCGGGCCAATTCGTAAAGCAAGGATCGCGACGTGTGCGAGAGTTGAAGGTATGCAGGGCAGTCCATCACTATCCATGGGATCGCAACAAACCCGCCGGGATCACGATCTTTATCGACGCGCCCCGCTGCCTTATCGGCCATGTGCGAGCCTCACTCTTTCAACCAGGCGCGAACTTTCTTCCGGTCCGCGTCCGTGAGGCTGAACTTGCCAGCCCGGCATGTGCCGCCATCGCGGTTTAGCAGCGTGGTCATTTCGCATGGAATCGATAAGCCCTTGCTGCGCATCGCGTAGATCAACGCAGTGACGTTTGACACGCCGGCCCCGATTGATATCGCCATTGAGGTAACAGGACCCTGCAGGAGCATCCTATAGGCACGGCGCCAACGCGGGCTCATAGCACACCTCGCTCGATGCGCTTTTGTAGAACGCGGCAGAATCCTCGAACACTGGCGTGCGTCTCGTCTGTACAGGCTTCGGGTAACAGCGGCAGTAGGGCCTGATAGACGCAATCCTGGCCTGCGATCTTGGCGAGCACCTGCACCATTGCTGCGTCGGCGCGGTGTTCTCCTTCAATGGTGGCTTGGGCGATGAGTGAGTAGCTCATTTGGCGCCTCGCTTGTTGGTTTGCTTCTCTTCCAGGCCCTTGCGCCAATCGGCAGCGGCCTCTGTGCTAATCAAGGTGCGGCGACCAATCTTCATAATTCGCGGACCGGTTCCGTTTCGCCACATCTTATGCAGCAGAGCGCGTGATATCCCATGTGCTTCGCAAAAGTCAGGGATGTCCAATACTGGTTTTTCGTTCAAATCCTTCATGCCTTTCGTTCTCCGAAAAATGCGCGAGCGCGCAGCGTCACGCACGCCGGGGTGGGTGCGATGACTGAAGTGCCATGCCGATTAGATGGCTGCGTGCGGAGCGAGAGACATGGATCTTTTAACCGTGATCCAAGATTTGATTTATTAGAGAAGCGCCCCGTTTGCGATTTATTATTCTTGGCTACCCGTGTGTTTACCGGGAGTGATTAAATTATATGTACGATTTTGGAAACGTGCAGTGATCGTGCCGACTCTCCAGCACAGTTTGGGCGGTTGTGGACGTTCCTTAAGCTGCCTGTGATGCGTGGCACACTTTGCGCGTCACTGTGGGGCGAGAACTTTTTATTGCGGAAGTTGTTGATCTTTTTCGTGGCTCAGAAGTGCTAAGCCAATGTGCGAATCGGTATGTCGTAGATCTTGAGGTTGGCGAATTCTTCGGCCTTTAGATCACGAGTTTAGCCAGCGCTGATGCCGCTACGTCGCTGCGGAGGTGGCCGTAGTGCTTCTCGATCATGGCAACGCTGGTTCCGCTGATCTGTGCGACTGTGAGCAGGTCAAGCCCGCTTGTCACCAAGTCGGTGATCACGGAGTGCCGCAGTGTGTATGCGGTCGTCGCATCCGGTAATCCCGCCGACTTGGCCGCGTCTTTGATTGGGTCTTTCCACGCGTCTTTGTTCCATGCCTTGCCATCAGAGCGCGAGAGCAGGGGCGCGGCAGGCAGTTTGTCCTTCGCGGCTTCAACCAGGACATCAGCCACCTGTCTGGGGAGGACAATCCGCCGCTGACCGCCATGCTTGTCCTGGCCGACCTTGAGTTCCCCAATGCGCGTATCGAAGTCACCGACAACGAGCGCGGCTAACGCGCCAGGGCGCAAGGGCAGGGCGCATAAACACCGCAGGAACGCTGCCAGATCGCGAGGGGCGGCCTTAACGAAGGCCCGGCGCTGCTCCATATCCAGGTAAAGCGAGCGGCGCTGTGCGACGTTTTTGAATGATTTAAGCGCCTCGCGCCAAGCAAAATCAGTGATCACGGCTCCGTCTTTGTAGGCCAGGTTTAAGGCGGCGCGGACGGCAGCCATGTCTCGGTTTACCGAATTTTTTGACCTGGCTACCTGAGTGCCATCGCGTGATTTCTTCGGCGCTTTCACGAGCCGCTGCCGGTATGCCTTGACGTCTGCCCGATCAAGTTTCGCCAGCTCGATTTCGCCGATCGGGTCTTTCTCAACCCAGCGCCGATACCGTCCGGCTAGGTCTTCGGCTGCGGCATCGCCGCTTTCTTGGCGCGCATGTTCGACATAGGCATCACACGCATCCAGTACGGTGCGCCGGGTCGTCGTTCCGCCCTTGCCAAGGTGTTGAAACCATTCATCAGCCAGAGCGACAGCGCGGGAGTAGCGTTCGTGTGCTGGGTACTCATCAAGAGCGCCAAGGCCGCGCGTCAGTTGATCGCCTGATTTCAAACGATACCGGGCATGCCAGTTGCCCGACGAATCCGGGGTGCGGCGATACCCGACGAATTGTCCGTCGGAACGCTTTGACCAGTAAGGTTCCTTGCGCGGGCTAAGTGCTTCGCGAGATGAAACTGTATCGATCTTCGTAGCCATGCTGGACTCCAGTCCGGAAAAAGTCCGGAAAAGTGGCGTAAATCCCGATGCACTTCCATCAACTTTCGTGCGCACTTCCCCTATGAGACTTAGTTTACCTGAGTATCCGGAAGTGTTGGAATCTGGCATTCACACTGCAGGGGTCACAAGTTCGAAACTTGTACTTCCCACCAGAAATACTCAAACAGATCAAGGGCCTGCGAAATCACTTCGCAGGCCTTTTTTGTTTGGTGTGGAAAAAGTGTGGAAAAATGATTCCCGCCGCTTTTTGCGGCTCGTAAAAAGGGTGTCGGCGGACACCCTCCCGCTGTCTCAAGAAGTAGAGACATTCGAGCCCCGAATGTTGCCGCCAGTGCGAATACCAGTCGGAGTGTCGCGACTTACCTCGGCACACGGCAGGCCAAGCGAATTGAGTGCCCAATTCGGCCGCCCGCTTTTGCATCAGTGGCCCAAACATCACAAGCGACGGCGCGCCCGCAGCGCGAAACATGAAGTACTGCTTCCACGATTTCAGGTGGCGCACCCGGCCTCGGAACCGACGTCAGCTAACAGGAATGCATGCCGGTGAAGATTGGGCGCGCTCCGGACCCTCTATATCAACCAGGAACTCGAAGATTTCGTGACAGTCATAACCTTGATGAACAAGGAACGTCCAAGCTCGAAGGGAGCCCGCGAAACGGTTGACGATAGCAGCTTGGGCCGCGGCGTCAGCGGCAATACTGGAGACCTGCATGGTGATTTCTTTCGTGGGCCGGCGGGGCAAGGCCGACGATCAGAGAAGCGCTGCAGACAATTAGGCAGCGTCGACAAATTCTCACACATTTTCACAGGCGCGGCGATACGCGCCTTGATTGATGATGCAAATTTACAACTACAGTGGCATCTTTGGTAACAACCGAAATCATCGGACGAGATTTAATTTCGATAGCCCGCAGACTTAGAAGAGTGGCAATCTAAGAGACTTTTTCAGATGAGCTACAACACAGATCATGCCGCAAACGGCCAGCGGCAGACGCAAGTGGTCTCAAAGCCTGCATTGGCTCTAGTGTCCACTCGCTCCATCTCCGACCGACTCACCGCAATATAGGCACGGGTCGCCGCAATTGACTCGACCGCCGCCAAGGCATCACTTAAGGTCAAGGCTTCCCTACTTCTGGACCTTCCATGGGTGTATTGCTTTCTATTCGTTGGGTGAATGAAACGCTACAATTCCAGAATTGCATTTATAGAAACTCCGCGTGAAAATCGAAACCCCTTTGCTCGTTCCCGTGCTGGCCGCACTGCCGGTATCGGCCTGCATGGTCATTCTGGGACTGCCCGCCGTCAATGATCACTATATCGTAGCTTTTCGTACGCTGTTCCTGGTCGCCTGCCTGCTATGGCTTATTCCGCTGACGCTGCTTCAGCGGGCCATGTGGCGTCGCGATTGGTCCTGGCTGCGCATGGGATCGATACTGCTGGCGGCCACCTATGCCATGGCGATTACGAACGCCTTTCTAGGACAAAGCTTTGGTATCGCGATAGGACGAGAGACGGGCTACCAATGGGAATATCTGGCACGGGGCCTGGATAGCTGCTGGCTGGCACTGGTCGCGTTCTGTGCGGTCCATGCGGTGGCGGCCTATTACCTGTCGCTGCAACAGGTTCGCCTGCATCTGGCCGAGGCGCAAAGCGCCGCCCGCGATGCCGAACTGCGCGCGCTGCGCCTACAGGTCAATCCGCACTTCCTGTTCAACTCCCTTAACGCGATCTCAGCGCTGGTGTCGGCCCAGTCCAATCGAGAAGCCAACCGCATGCTTGCGTGCGTGGCCGACTTCCTGCGTGCCACCCTGGCCCATGATGGCCGTCATGAGCATGCGCTGGCCGATGAGCTGGCCCTGCTCGACGCCTACCTGGCCATTGAAAAAGCACGCCTCGGCGAGCGCCTACGCCTGACGATGAAAACTGGCCCAGACCTGCTGGGCAGCGTCGTGCCTTACCTCATGCTGCAGCCGCTGGTTGAGAATGCGATCCGCCACGGCATCGCGCCGCTCGCCACGCCCGGCCAACTCGATATTTTGGTCGAGCGCATCGGCACGCGCTTGCTGATCGGCGTGCTGAACGACGGCCAGCCCGCGGCGCACAAGGGGAGCGGCATCGGCCTGGCCAACGTCCGGGAACGCCTGCGCCACCTATACGGCGCCGAGCAAGAGGTCGATGCAGGTTGGCGTGCGGACGGACGCTTCCACGTGCACATTTCGATTCCGCTGCGCGCGAACGAGGTGGCGGCATGAACATCAGAGTGGTGATCGTCGACGACGAGCCGCTGGCCAGGCTGGCGGTCAAGGTCAGGCTGGCGCAGCGCGGGGCGTTCGAGCTGGTGGGTGAATTCGGTGACGGCGACAGCGCTTACCAAGGGATTGTGACACTGAATCCCGACTTGGCGTTCGTCGACGTCGAGATGCCGGGCAAGAGCGGACTCGACGTGCTTGCCGCACTGCCGCCGGCGCAGCGGCCGATGTCGATCCTGCTCACCGCCTATGAAGGCTTCGCGCTGCAAGCGTTTGAACTGGCCGCCATCGATTACCTGCTCAAGCCGGTCGATGACGAGCGCTTCGACGAAGCCCTGGAGCGCGCGCAGCAGGCGTTTCCCTATCGCTGCCAAAGTCGTGCCGCAGCACCGGTGGCCATGGCGATGCGCAGCTTCAGCGTGCGTGTGGGATCGCGCACGGTGCTGGTGCCGGTGGCTGATGTTGAGCGCATCGAGGCCGACGGCGACTACGCCTCCTTGCATGCGAAGGGCAAGAGCTGGCTAGTGCGGGAGCGCCTGCAGAATCTGGCCATGCAGCTCGATCCGCGTCAGTTCCACCGCGTGCACCGCTCGTCCATCGTACGGCTGGACACGATCGCCGAACTGCGTTCGCTAACCAACCGGGACGCCATGCTGCGCCTGCGCGACGGCACGGTGCTGCGAGCCAGCCGCTCCTATATGCCGGCGCTGACGGAAGCGTTGCAACAGCTCAAAACAAACACCGATTCGTAGTCCAAACTGGAGGAATGCATGTTAAGTAGCAAGAAGCTTGGTTCAATGGCCCTGTTGGGCGCGTTATGCTCGTCGCCCGCCTTGGCGGCGAAGGACACCCCGTTGAGCGCGTCCGATCGCGCCGCTATCGTGCAGACGCTGGCGGCGAAAATCAACGCGAATTACATTGATCCAACGCGGTCCGCACAGGTTGGCAGTGCGATCATCAGGAAAAATGCCGAAGGCGGATATGCTGCCGCCACCAGCGCAACGGCGCTCAGTGCGGCGCTAAAGCAGGACTTGCGCGAACTCAGCGGCGACATGCATTTCAGCGCCGGGCGTTACGAGGGCTTCACGGAATCCAGCGGTCCCGAGGAGCCGCCGAGCCACGCCCAGATTGACGAATGGCGTAACGCGGCCGCGCGGCGCGGCTATGACATCGAGAAGATTGAACGCCTCCCCGGCAACGTCGGCTACCTCGAGCTGCGCCGCTTTGCCGGTGTGGAATTCGTCGGCCCGGCCCACACGGCGGCGATGTCGCTCTTGGCGGGCACGGATGCGCTGATCCTCGACCTGCGCCGCAACGGGGGCGGCTCACCGGCCGGCGTGGCTTACCTGATGAGTCATTTCCTACCGGCGGGCGACGTGCACCACCTGACCGATATCTATGATCGCCAGACCGACACGACGCGGCAGATCTGGACCATGCCGTCGATCGTACAGCGTTACGACAAGCCCGTATATGTGCTGATCTCCGCTCGGACAGGTTCCGCAGCGGAGGACTGCGCCTATAACTTCCAAGCGCTGAAGCGTGGCACCCTGGTCGGCGAAACCACCATCGGCGCTTCCAATCCCGTTAGCTGGTTCAGTTTGGGACACGACATCGCGGTCTCGATCCCGACGGCGCGCGTGATCAATTTCGTCACTAAAACCAACTGGGAGCATGTCGGCGTGAAACCGGACGTAGCCGTGCCCGCAGCGCAGGCGCTGCAGGCGGCGCATGTCGCCATCCTGCGCAACTTGGTGTCATCCGCCAAGGAGGGCGACGAGCGCACGGAACTGCAACGCCTTCTCACCATGGTGGAGAAGGGAGAAACTGAGAAGCCAGTCTACACCCTCAAGGGGGAGCGTTAATCTTCGCATTATTGGTTCACACTGCAGGGGTCGCAAGTTCGAAACTTGTACTTCCCACTAGAATTCTGCGATCAAAACAAGGGCTTACGAAGTTCGTAGGCCCTTAGTCTTTCCCAGTCCGGAAAAAGTCCTCAACGGCCCATCGGCGCGATCATCGTGGCAACCGCTGGTACTGCTCGACCAGGTCCACAAACCGTTTGTGGCCATGTACGCCGATCCAAGCCCACATTGCCTCCACCTCCGAGCGATTATCCTCGTAGTAGCGCCTGTTGAATGCGAGCCAGAAATGGTGAACGCGGAGCGGCGTCCCTAAACGCACCAACTGTTTGCCAAATGTCGCTCCGATGAAGGCATCCATCTGCGTAGGAGAGACCATCGTGGCTGCATAGCCGTCAATTCTTCCGCGTACCAGCTTTTCCAGATTGCGCGCGCCGTCCTGTGCGCCATCATCGACCTTCGCTCCCTGTTTTCTCAACTGCTCCGCGAGCGTTGCGCCATTATTCATGCCCAGCCGGTGGTTAATAAAGTATGAGTTCGGATCAGTGTCCGAAGGAATCCCGTCGCCGGCACGTACAAAGACGACGGTGTACATCGGGATAGCGCGCTTGGCGTCGAGCTCGCCTTCGTGGGATTGGGGCAGCGCGTAGCGAATGAGATCGCTGTCGCTGGCATCCATCAGCATGGCGTCGATAACAGCGTTGCTCAACGCTTGACGCAGGCGTAACGGAGGCAACCGGACCGAAACCACCGTGCAACCGGCCGATGCAGCGATGTCGCGAACCAGCTGCACCGTTGCCCCAGGGTTGGGTGCTTCGACACTGCCGGCACCCAGGAAATAGGGCGGGCGGTGCAGGTTCACATAGCCCAGCTTTATAGGCATGCAGGCGCACCTGGCATGACCGAATGCCAGCAATATTGCCAGGAAGGTCAAAACGCGGGCTGTGCGCATATCCGAGCTCAGCTGATTCTGGAATCCATTGTATTCCAATATGAAATCAACTCTATGCTTTTGGAGATGTCTTATGACAACTTAGTCAATTATGTTGTCCAAAAAATCACCAAAAAATCACCAAAGAATCACATGCTTTGGTGATGTGCGGCCCCAATCGTCCCCGGTATATTTTGCTTCGCGCTTGCCAACATTGACAAATCTGAACAGTCGGTTGGCCTGCCGTTCCCTCGTTGCGTTTTGTTCGTGGCAGCACATTCCGATTAGGTGGTGCACATCATGGCGGAAACACTCAAAAGCAGAACAGTCCGCGTAGTGCAGGGCTTGCAGGAAGGGGCGGAGTTCTCCCTCGACCCGGGTTTTCCCTGCGTGATCGGTTCGGACCCATCTTGCACGGCCGTCTTGCTGGATGAGAATGTAGCTCCAAGGCATTGCCTGCTGTCGATCGATGACCGCATCGTGCGCTGCACCGCGCTGGAAGATTCCGTGCGTATCGGTACCAGCACGCTGGAGGCGGGCGCGACAGCCAGGGTTTTTGATTACCAGACCATTGAAATCGGCAACGCATCGTTCGCGGTGCGGCCGGCAGATGAAGAGTGGGAAAAGGGCCTGGCCAAAGCGGGCTCGCTGTGGGCGAGTTTTGCGCCGGGTGGAAGCATGCGCAGTCCAGGTCGTTTGCTGAGCAGCGCGATCCTGGTCGTCATCGGATTCGCCGCCAGCCTGAGCCTGGCCTACGCCATGATGTCACCGGACCGGACGGAAATGACGGAGGCCCGTACGCGCGAGGCGCAGCAATGGCTCAAGTCGGTAGCGCCGGTGGGCAGTCAATTGCAGCTGGAAGTCGACAGTGATCACCAGCTGTCGGTGTCGGGCTACGTCAATACCATTTACCAGCGCGACCTGCTTGCCATGTCGCTGCACGATTCCGAATACCAGGCGCGCAGCGACATCCACGCCACCGAAGAGATCGTGGCCGCGGTAGCGCGCCTGGCCCGGCTGGAAGGCATCAGCTGCCTCGCCAAGGATGCCGGCGCCGGCATCGTCAGCTGTGCCAACGAAGTGGATACCTCCGAGGCTGCGTCCAAACTGACATCGCTGGCGCAGCAGGTGCCGGGCTTGAAGGCCTTGAACGTGCAGGTGAAAAAAGGTGAGCCTATTGCGCCGCCCGACCGGGAGGTCGCGGAAGCTGCCCCGCCTGCCGCGTCGGCCGTGGTGGCGATGGAGGCGACGGTTGCTCCGCTGCGGATGTCGAAACGCTTTTCATCGATTCTGATTTTGAAAAAGAACAAGTGGCTGATTGGCGCATATGGGGAGAAATTCGCGGAAGGCGATGAGTTCAACGGTATCCGGATCGTCAAGATTGAATTGGACCAGGTCGAGTTTCAAAAAGGCGACCGGCACTACATTTTCCCGCTGGCGGCACTGCAATGAATACTCTTCCCCAAGACGATGTGCTGCCACCAAGCGAGTTTGCCACGCGCCTGCTGGCCGATAGAAGCGGCGTCGTGTGCGCCGAATACCGGCGCGTGATGGAGCAGGCCGCCGCAACCGGGGCCGAGCGTTTGCGGCACCCCCTTGAGCAGCGCGAATATGCGGCAACCAGGGCACTGGTCGAGAGTGCCGCTGTTTCGGTCGAGGTCTTGCAGAACATCTGGGACAGCATGCATTTGAATGCCCGATAGCGAAACGGGAACCATGCAGGATTGCACCGCCTCAGCCCAGCTGGAGGCGGAGGTAGCAGGAAGCGGGGTGATGCTGGGAGAGCAGCTGATGCGATGTTTCTTAACCTTTCACGGAGATAAAAATGTCAAACGGATTTGATGGTGCAATTTCAGGTGCAGGCGGTCTGTTGCAAGCTGCGTTCGACGGTCTGGCGAATCTGCCGGATGCGAAGAAGGATCCTGCCGGATTCGCAACTGGCATGCAAAAGGTCGCGCTCTCGATGCAGGTCGCCAGCACGGCGCAGAGCGCAGTCTCCGAAACGATCAAGGCGTTCGGCGAAGGCACCAAAGGCGCTGCTCACAATATTTCGTAAGCGCTGGCGCGCTGATGCGATATGAGTACATGGAGATTGGAATGTCTGATTTGGAAAAATTGAATATCTTTTCTCCATGTGTTCTACAGCGCATTGCCGAGATCGGGTTCCTGGCAAGCGAGTATGGGTTTCACGAGAAGGCCGAGCAGATTTTCCTGGGCATGGCCCTGGCAAAACCCGATAGTTCGGCGCCTGCGGTCTCCCTGGCGGTGGTGCATGCGCGGAGCGGCCGCCTGCAGGACGCCATCAACGGATTGAAGCATGCTGCCGGGGTTTTTCCCGCCAGTGAAATGGTGAAAGCGATGCTTGGCGCATTCCTCGTGGAAGCCAGGCAGGATGGCGCACTGGAACTGTTCGAAGCCGTGCTTGCCAGCAGACAGGAGCCGGGCGCCGTGAATATTGTCGAATGCTGGCTGGACCAGGCGCGCAAGCTGAAAGAAGAGGGCGCGGCGCGCAGGACCGATACGGGGTCCCTGGCATTTTTCCGTCATCACAACATACGGCCCTAGTGACCAAGGAGAAAACATGGATCTTACCTCCCTCTCATCGCTGCAGGCCTTGCAGTCGTCGACGCAGGCCGGTGCCAACGGAGCGCCAGCGCCGGACCAGGCCTCCGTCAGCCGCTTTCAGCAACTGCTCAGAGAGCCGCAGTCGTCCACCCTGGCGGCCGACGGGCCGGGGGATGCTTCGCAACTGATCCGCAGCCAGAGCGAAAACATGTCGTCGATGTGGAGCACCGCGCAAGATGCGGTGGAAAACCTGTTGAAGAAAGATGGCGATCTTTCGATGAAGGACGTATTGCAGCTCCAATATGACATGGTCAAGACGTCGGCGGCCTTTGAAGTAGTGTCTAAGGCGGCGGGGATGACGGAGAAAGGTGCGGAGTCCCTGTTCCAGCGCAATTGACCTTGAAACCGTCCATGGAAAACAACCATATGTCGACCCGATATGATCGGCGCCTTGCTTATGCACTGCTCCTGGCGGGCCTGCTGTTCCTCTCCGGCTGCGAGCAGGCCGTGTACAGCAACCTGTCCGAGCAGCAGGCCAACGATGTTCTGCTGACCTTGCTGAAAGGCGGTATCAGCGCCGAGAAGCGTGCTGGCGAAAAGGGTTACAGCATCTGGGTCGACAGCGCCAAGATGGCGCCAGCCATCAGCCTGCTGAATTCGAACGGACAACCGCCGCAGCATTACGCGGACATGGGTGAAATCTTCGCGCGTAACAATCTGATTTCGTCCCCCACGGAAGAACGCATCCGTTTTACCTATGGGACTGAGCAGGCGATCGCCAAGACCCTGTCGCAGATCGACGGCGTGCTGAGCGCCCGTGTGCACATCGTGCTGCCGTCCAACGATCCGCTGGCGTCGCCGGTCAAGCCGTCTTCTGCCTCCGTGTTCCTGAAATATCGGTCCGATATCAATATGAAGGCCGTGATCCCTGAGGTGAAGGAACTGGTGATCCGCAGCGTGGAAGGGCTGACGGTGGACAAGGTGTCGGTCAGCCTGTTCCCGGCGCGTGCCACCGGCACCACTTCCGACCAGGTGCCGACGGCACGGTTCTTCGGCGCGATCGTCGCCAACTCCAGCGTGGCAACACTCTGGACCATGATGCTCTTGCCCTGGATCGTGGTGGCGATCCTGCTGATACTCCTGCTGAATGCGGCGCACTTGCGCAGCTGGCTCAAGGAAAAATTGGCAGCACGGGGGGCGCCGGCACGCGGCGACGGTCGGGAACGTCCAGCGCGCCAGAGGGAACGGGCATGAGCGCCGTCACGCTGGAGGCATCACCACCTGGCTTCACAGACGCTGCCAAGGCCGATAGCCCCGCTGGCGATACGCCTGGCCTCACCTGGCAGCCGCTGGTGCGGGACCGCGCTTTCGATCTTCGGCTTCGTTTCAATCTGTTTCCAGCAACCTATGCGCATGCCAGCTGGATCGCCCGCCTGGGCCGGCATCTTCCGCTTGCCGATGGACTCGATGCTTCTCCGTTCTGGCTGCGCCGCCTGTCCCTGGCGTTGCTGCAGGCGTGCCAGCTGGACCAGGACTTTGATTTCGACTTTTCCGAGCCCATGAAAAGCATCGCCTTGCTGGATGCAGCGGTGCTCGAACGCTGCGCAAGATTGATGGCCGGCTTGCTGGTGCGGGACCAGATCAGGCATGCGGTGCTCGGCGCCGACATGATGGCGATCGAACGCACGCTGGGTCGGGAGGCGCATCGGTTCGCGCTGGGATGGACTGCGCCGCTTCCGGGGCTTGGATACGTCTTCCATCCGCGCGGCGCCGCATTTCCGGACAACGAAGCCTGGACCCGGCGCGCGGTGGGCTTGGCCGGCGCCCTGCTGGGTGATGCGTCAAGGGCAACGCTGGCTCGCATGCAGTTCAGGTTTCCTTGCGACTGGACTAGCCTCCAGCGGCCGGTCTTGGAGGAGCATGACCGCACCAGGTTGGCCGCGCTCTTTGTCGCCGTTCTGAACAAGGCGGCGCCGGAACATGCGTGGCTGTTCGCGGCGCCTGGGAGGACTGCGCAATGATGATATTGATGGATCGCGGCAAGCTCGCCAGCGCCGATGGAAAAGTCATCAAGGCGAACGATTTCGCGCAGCTGGCCACCGCGCAGGAGACGCTGGCCGAGGCCAGCCGGCGGGCCGCCGAGATCGTTGCGCTGGCGGAAACGCAACGCGAGGCCGCGATTCGGCAGGGACGCGAGCTTGGCATCGAACAGGGGCGCGCGGAGTATGCGGCATCGATGGTCGAAGCCACCGCAAGAATGGATTCGTCGTTCATCTGCCTGGAGGCGCGGCTGGTCAAAACGGTGATGGACGCGTTGCAGGCCATCCTGCACGAGATTGGCGACCGCACCGTGATGGAACGTCTGGTGCGCCGCACGATAGCCAATTCAAGCCGGAAGAATTCCTTTCGCCTGATCGTGGCGTCGCAACAGTTCGACACCGTCAATGCGCTGCTGTCGTCCGTGCTGGCCGAGTTCCCCGAGATTGAATTTGTCGACGTGGTGCAGGATCCCGCCGGCGTGCCGGGGATGTGCGTGCTGGAGAGCGAATTCGGCATCGTTGACGCCAGCCTCGATACGCAGCTCGCGGCGATACGCGCGGGCCTGACCCGGGCATTCGTCGGCAAGCGGCGCGCCGGCCCGGTCGGTCAATGAGGGGCGGAGCGACATGGTAAACACGGACTATCTTTCCGATGCACTGGCAGATGCGCTCAGTGGCTTTTCCGCGATCGAGACGCGCGGCCGAGTGCTGGAGGCGGTGGGAACGTTGATCAAGGCCAGCGGCGTCAGCGCCCGGGTCGGCGATATCTGCGAGCTGCGCAATCCGGGTACGCCGTGGCGGATGCAGGCCGAGGTAGTCGGCATTGTCCGCGACCTGGTGCTGCTGATGCCTTTCGGCGAGCTGGCCGGTTTGTCGACCCAGACAGAGGTGGTGCACCTGGGCCGCACTCAGGGGGTGAAGGTGGGGCCGGGTGTGCTGGGCCGGGTGCTGGATGGATTCGGCGAGCCGATCGACGGCCTGGGGCCGATTGACGCGGTGCAGGAATACCCGGTTTACGCGCCGGCGCCCGATCCGCTGCGGCGCAAGCCGATCCTGAGCGCCCTGCACACGGGCGTGCGTGCGATCGATGCATTCCTTACCTGCGGCGAAGGGCAGCGCATGGGGATCTTTGCGCCGGCCGGCACCGGCAAGAGCAGCCTGCTGTCGATGATCTCGCACGGCGCTGCAGCCGATGTCACCGTTGTAGCGCTGGTGGGCGAACGCGGGCGCGAGGTGGGGGAGTTCTTCCGTACCGCAGTGCCAGCTGCCCGCCGGGACCGCACCGTCTTCGTGGTGGCGACCTCGGACCGGGCGGCCGGGGAGCGGGCCAAGGCGCCCTGCGTGGCGACGGCGATTGCCGAGTATTTCCGGGACCAGGGCCGTTCGGTTTTGCTGCTGGTCGATTCGGTCACGCGCTATGCGCGCGCATTGCGCGAGATTGGCCTGGCGGCCGGTGAGCCGCCAACACGGCGCGGTTTTCCTCCCTCGGTGTTTACGGTGCTGCCAAAGCTGTTTGAACGGGCCGGACAAAACGAGAAGGGCGCGATTTCCGCCTTCTACACGGTGCTGGTCGACGATGACGAGGCAGGCGATCCGATCGGCGAAGAAGTGCGGTCGACACTCGATGGCCACATCATCCTGTCTGCCAAGCTGGCCGCCGCCAACCACTATCCGGCGATTGATACGGCGCAGAGCCGCAGCCGGGTGATGAACATCGTGGCATCGGCTGAGCACCAGGCGTTGGCGGGAACACTGCGCGAGCTCGGCGCCAAGTACCTGTCGATCGAGATGTTGTTGCAGATCGGCGAATACGAGGCGGGGTCGGATGCCGTCGCGGATCGGGCGATTCGTAGCCGTGAAGCGTGTTCGGCGCTGCTTCGGCAGGCGCCGGGAGAATCGTCCGGCCTGCGGGAAACGCTGGCAGCCATGCGCAATATAGCGGCGAGCTAGAGGACATGGAAACCATGGAACAGCACGAAAAACTGGTCGAGGTTCGGGACGCGCAACTCCAGAGCGCACACGCCGAACTCGCGCGCAGGGCGACGGTGCGCAACCGTATCCGGCAGGAGGTCGAACGCGTGGAGGCAGCGCTGCAAGCCCTGGCCGCCCAGAGGGCTGCCTGGGACCAGCAGTGGCAGGCGTGGATACAGCAGGGCGGGGCGCTGCAGCGAGGCAAGGACTATGCCGATCAGCACTTGAAAATCGCCGCGCTCGAGAACGACCTGGAAGAAGAGCGGGCCAGCATCGTTGAATGCCTGCTGGAAGCGCAGCAGGAAGTCGATGCGGCCCGGGCCAGGACCAGGAAGCAGTATGAGGCCCTGACTCAAATCATGGATGTGGTCGGCCAGATGAAGCAAAAGCGGCGCCAGGAGCAGGAAGCGCGTAACGTGCAGCGGTCGGAAGACGCGGTGGCCGCGAGCTGGTACCTGGCCAGGAAGGCGACCGCGCCGGAGGCAAGGCATGAATGAACTTTCCACGATCGATGGCGGCGAGCGGAACTTCCCGGAATTTGCGCAAGCCGGTGTGTCGCCATACCAGCCCACGTCCGATGCGGCTGTCGCAGCCTTTCGCGATCTGATGCTCAAGCGGGGGCCGGACGCGGCGTCGGCTCCGCCGGCCAAGCCGAATACGCAGGCAAGCGACGCGTCCGCGCATGCACTCCGCGCGGACTGGTCCGACCCGGTATCCGAAGGGGCGGAGGTCATTTCCCGGCTTGCGCCCGCACACCCGCGGGCGACGGCTGGAGGGGAGGGCGGCGAGTCTTCCCTGCCTTTCGCGATACCCGCCGAGTTGATGGCGGCCGGCGTGCAGCGGCTAGGCCAGCACGCTCCCGCCGCGCTTCAGCAGGAGGTTGCGTCGGCCGCTGCGGCTCATGCCGAGGTTGTCCAGAACGAGGAAGTGGCGGCGCTGCTGCAGCATTTCAGCGCCAACTTGTACGTTGCCGACCGCCCCAAGGCGGGGACGGGGCACATCATGGTCGACCTCGGCGCATCGCTGCCTGGCTCATCGGTGGAGATGTCGCGCGAGGGTGTCTTCCTCAACGTGCGGCTGCACGCGGCGGACGAAGCGATGCTGCGCCAGATGCGCGGTGGTAGCGCGCGCTTGCTGGACGCGCTGAACAAATCGACGGGCCTGGTGGTTCGGCTCGACCTGGTCCAGCGTAATGACACGGCCGGAGACGAGGCATGATGCCTGATTCCACCTGCCTGGTGCTCGATCAGCTCGAGCCTGATGCGAGCCGCCTGATGAATGCCTGGCTCGCCGTGCGGCAGTATACCGAATGGCCGGTGGCCGGCCGGCGCCTGCGCATCCAGTGGGGCTATGTGCCGCCGCATTCCTCGTTTGCTGTCGCCGTCGAATGCACGTTGGCGGGCCAAGCCGTGCTGGTCAAGCTGGACGGGCTGGCCGGAATCGACCCGCGCCTGGTCGGCGAGCCATTTTCCCGTCTGCCAGCGCCGATGCGCAATCTGGCCATCGAACGGGTCGCCGCGGATTTCTTCGCGGCGCTGCCGCCGGCCTTCATGCATGACGCGGACATCCGCGCGGTGCATTGGTCAATGCCGGACAGCGAGGCCTGGCCCTGCGCGATCGGCTTTGTCGCGACGCGCGAGGAAGGTACTCAGTCGCGCGGCACGCTGGCGGCGAGTGCGCTGCAGACGCTGGAATGGCTGCACCAGGCCATGCCGCAAGGCGCCCCGCCGCCGAGGTTGGCCAGGGACGACTTGCCGGTCGCGGTCCGGCTGCGCGTGGGCCGCACCGTGCTGGCCATGTCCACGGTGCGCGGCCTGGGCGTCGGCGACGTGGCGTGGATCGATGAAGGCGGGGCGATTTCGCGTCATGGCGTGACGCTGGTCCTCATTCCCGGCAACAGCAGCCAGCGTGCGTGGTCGGCTCGTCTCAAGCACCGTACCGTGGCGCTACAGGCGCCATATTCTGGAATCCTGGCGCCCGAGCAAGGGCTGGTCGTCAACCGAGGAGAGCATAGCACCATGCACAAGGACCATACCGATATCGAAGTCCCGGTCGTGTTTGAAATGGGCCAGATGGTATTGCCGCTGGCGGAGATCGAACGCCTGCATGCCGACCAGATGTTCGAGCTGGAGCAGGATGCCGGCCTGGCGACAGTGACGCTGAGCGTGTTTGGCTCGGTGATCGCCGAAGGCAAGTTGATCACCATCGGCCGCAAGCTGGGCGTGCGCATCGTGCGCGTTGCCGGCGGCGGCAACGAACAATCCGCTTAGCTGTTGCAGGGGGAAACGTGCTACCACAGGGAATGCCGGATCCGATCATCGTCATCACCACACTGGGCTTGCTGGGGCTGGCGCCCTTCCTTGCCGTGATGGTGACGTCCTATTCCAAGATCGTGGTGGTGACCAGCCTGGTGAGGAATGCGCTGGGCTTGCAGCAAGTGCCGCCCAACCTTGTCCTGAACGGGCTGGCGATCATCCTGTCGCTCTACATCATGGCGCCGGTCACCAGCAAGATCAGCGACACCGTGCAGGCGCAGGTGAAGCCGGGCCAGCAGATGAACGCGGGCAGCTTCTTCGACATCCTGGGCCTGGCGCGCGAACCGCTGCGGGCGTTCCTGTCTAAGCACACCAATCCGCGCGAGCGCGAATTTTTCGTCCGCTCGGCCGGCAAGATATGGCCGGTGGAGCGGGCCGAGGCGCTGACGGGCGATGACTTGCTGGTGCTGGTGCCGGCATTCACGGTGACCGAGCTGACGGCCGCGTTCAAGATCGGATTCCTGATCTACCTTGCCTTCGTCATCATCGACCTGGTGGTGGCCAACATACTGGTCTCGATGGGCATGATGATGTTCTCGCCCACGGTGGTGTCGGTGCCGCTCAAGCTGCTGCTGTTCGTCGTGCTGGACGGCTGGTCAAAGCTGGTGCACGGCTTGATCCTTACTTATCAATAGGCCGGCGCCATGGAATTTTCCGTCCTCATCACCTATGTCAACCAGGCGCTGCTCCTGATCCTGATCCTGTCGCTGCCGGTGATCGCGGTGGCCAGCATTACCGGCCTGGCGCTGGCGTTCCTGCAGGCGGTCACCCAGGTGCAAGACCAGACGATATCGTTCGGCGTCAAGCTGATCGCAATCATTGTCACGATCGCCATGACTTCATCGTGGCTGGGCAGCGAGTTGTACATGTTTGGCGACCAGATGTTTGGCGCCATTGCGGGAGTACGCTAGCAATGGGCGCCATGATGCACCAGGGAGAAGCCATCCTGATCGTGACCAGCCTGCTGATGACGCGCATGCTGGTGGCTTTTTCAGTCTGGCCGATCTTCATGGGGCAGACTGTCCCCGTCATGGTGCGCATGGCGCTTGCCGTGGCCTTGAGCAGCCTGATGCTGCCGGCCGCATTGCAAGATCCGGCCATGCTGTCGATTTCCACTCCCCAGATTGTCTTCGTACTCCTGAAGGAGGCGGGCATCGGGCTGGTGCTGGGCTTTCTGTCGGGCATAGGATTCTGGGCCCTGTACACCGCCGGCACGATTATTGAATTCCAGGCGGGCATGAGCATGGCGACCGTGGTCGACCCGACCACGGGACAGGACGATTCGATGGTGGGCGGCCTGATGATGCAGATGTTCACCATGCTGTTCCTTGTGACCGGCGGCCTGCTGTCGATGATCGGCACGCTGTATGAGAGCTACCAGGTGTGGCCGATCCCGAGCATGGCGCTGTCGATGGGCAACGCGAGCCTGGTGGAAGTCGGGCTGCGCGCGCTGGGCGAGATGCTGGGCCTGGCACTGAAGGTTGCGGCGCCGTTCCTGCTGTTGATGCTGATGCTGGAGATCGGGCTGGGCCTGTTGTCGCGGTTTGCGCCGCAGCTGAACGCCTTTTTCCTGGCGATGCCGCTCAAGGCGCTGATCCTGTCACTGCTCATGTTGCTGTACGGGGCCGGCATGTCGGAGAGCTTGCGCGCTCTGCCCATCGCCGATTTTCCCGGGATGCTGAACGCACTGCGCGGGGTCTGGCATGAGTAGCGAATCGTCCAGCCAGAGCAAGACCGAGCAGCCGACCAACAAGAAGCTGCGCGACGCCAGAAAGAAGGGTGATGTCTGGCACAGCAAGGACCTGGCCGCGACGGCCGCGATCGTGCTGGCCCTGGTCCTGTTCACGCTTGGCGGCGTGAGCCTGGTCGAGCGAATGGGCGCCATGCTCACGCGCACAGCCGGCGCCAGCTTCAGCACCTTGGACGATCCGGCGGTGTTGCTGGCATGGACCCGCGACCTGCTGACGGAAGCGGCGTGGATTTGCGGCGCCGTCGTGCTGCTGATGGCCGCGCCGGCGGCGCTGCTGGGTTCGATCCAGGTCGGCGCGGTGTTTTCTCTGGATCCGGTGATGCCACGCCTGTCGCGCCTCAATCCGATCGAAGGGACCAAGCGCCTGTTCTCGCTGCGCAACCTGGTCGAGCTGGTCAAGCTGATCGTCATCTTGATCGCGCTGGCCGCCGTGCTGTGGTGGGTGGCGCGCGCAACCCTGCCTGCGCTGGTGCGCGCGCAGTGGCTCCCGGTTGGCGGCCTGCTGCCGCTGGCCGGCAACGTTATCGGCCAGATGGCATGGATGGTCACGGTGGCGTTCGTAGCCATGAGCGTGTTCGACACCTGGTTCCAGCGCATGGACTACCTGAAGCGCCACAAGATGACGAAGGATGAAGTGCGGCGCGAATCGCGGGAAATGGAAGGCAGTCCGGAAATGCGCGGCATGCGCCGCCGCCTGCATCAGGAAGTGGGCATGGGAAACATGCTGGAGAACGTGCGCAAGGCGAATGTGGTCGTCGTCAACCCGACCCATATCGCCGTCGCGCTGTACTACGAAGCCGGCGTGACCGACCTGCCGCTGGTGGTCGCAAAAGGAGAGGGGCATATTGCGCAGGCGATCCGCGACATCGCGCAGGAAGAGGGTATCCCCATCATGCGCAACGTCAAGCTGGCGCGCGGCCTGAATGAGGCGGTGCAGTTGAATGCTTATATACCGGACGAATTTCTGGAGCCCGTTGCCGAGGTGCTGCGTTGGGTACGGGATTTTCATGGACGACTTGGCGAGGGATCAGAGTGAAAAATAACCCGATGCATGGATTGGGAGCCCCCGGATCGTGGTCGCTGCTTGCGCGCCATGCGGATCTGCTGCTGGTGGCCCTGGTGGTGGCCGTCATCATGCTGATGGTCTTGCCGCTGCCGCCCTTCATTCTCGACAGCCTGATCGCGCTCAACCTGACGATCTCCGTCGTGCTGCTGATGGTCGCGCTGTATATTTCCTCGCCGCTCGGCCTCTCGACATTTCCATCGCTGCTGTTGTTCACCACCTTGTTCCGCCTGGCGCTCAACATCGCTTCGACGCGGCAGATCCTGCTGAACGCGAATGCGGGCGAGATCATCGCCACTTTTGGCCAGATGGTGGTGGGCGGCGACGTGATCGTCGGCGCGGTGGTGTTCCTGATCGTGGCAATCGTGCAGTTCATCGTGGTGGCCAAGGGTTCCGAGCGGGTGGCCGAAGTGGCGGCTCGCTTCAGCCTGGATGCGATGCCGGGAAAACAGATGAGTATCGATGCCGACCTGCGGGCCGGCATCATCGACAAGGACGAGGCGCGCCAGCGCCGCGCCAAGCTGGAGAGCGAGAGCCAATTGTATGGGGCGATGGATGGCGGTATGAAGTTCGTCAAGGGCGACGCCATCGCGGGCTTGATCATCGCGGCGGTCAACATCCTCGCCGGGCTGGCGATCGGCGTCTTCCGCAAAGGGATGGATGCCGGCACGGCGCTACAGACCTACGCGGTGCTGACCGTTGGTGATGCCCTGGTGTCGCAGATACCGTCCCTGTTCGTGTCGATTGCTGCCGGTATCGTCATTACGCGCGTCTCCGATCCTGGCCGGGTCGGCAGTCCGAACCTCGGCAGCGAAATCGCTGCGCAGATCAGCAGGCAGCCCAAGGCCCTGCTAGTGGGCGGCGCGATGGTTTTCCTGCTGACTTTGGTGCCGGGTTTTCCCAAGTTCCAGTTCATCCTGCTCGGCATTGCGGTTGCCTCGCTTGGCTTTTTCCTGGCGCCGGCGCGGCGCCGCTATGCCAACGCGGCACAGACGCCGGTCCCGTCGATGCAGAAGGAAGGCCATGACGTGGCGCGCACCCTGCTCGACGCCGAGGAGCATCGCTTGACGATTCCGCTGGTGGTGCAGGCTTTCCCCGGCGTTGGCAGCGTGCTGTCACCGGTGCATTTCGAGACCGAACTGGCCGAGGCGCGGCGCTACTTCAGTGTCGAACTGGGCATCCCGTTTCCAGGCGTGGTCATGCGCGAGAATGCGCGCCTTGCGGACGGCGAATACCGGATCTATGTGGATGAAATTCCCGTGCTGGCCGGGCAGTTGGCGGAGCAAGAGGTGCTGGCACTGGCCTCCCGGCAAATGCTGGACCTGGCGCGCATCCCCTACAGGGAGGGCGGTACGCTGGTCCTCGGACACACCGCGCTGTGGGTTCCGGTGGAGGAGATCGACGCGCTGGAAGCGGCAAACCTGAAGTATCTGGAGAATGAGCAGATCCTGGCCCGCAGCCTGCTGAGCGTGATGCGGCGCCACGCCGGCGAATTCATCGGCATCCAGGAAACCCAGTACCTGCTGAAGCGCCTGGGCGAACAGTATCCCGACCTGGACAAGGAACTGCAGCGCAACGTGCCCTTGCCGCGCCTGGCTGAAGTGCTCAAGCGCCTGGTGCGTGATGAAATTCCCATCCGCAATCTGCGGGTGATTGCCCAGGCCCTGATTGAATGGGCGCCGCGGGAGAAGGACACGGTCCTGCTGACCGAATATGTGCGGATCGCGCTGACGCACTACATTTCGCACCGCTTCGCGCTGGAGGACGGTTCGCTGCCGGCGATCGTGCTGCATCCCCGCGTGGAAGAGCAGTTGCGGCAAGCCCTGCGCCAAACCTCGGCGGGCTCGGTGCTGATGCTTGATCCGGACATCGGCAACCAGCTGGTTGCCAATATCAAGCAGGCGGTGGAAACCCATGTGGAGAAAACAGCAGTTCTGCTGACCTCGCTTGAGATCAGGCCCTATCTCAGGAAGTTGACCGAGGTGGAACTGGCCGATCTCGCCGTGGTGTCGTACCAGGAACTCAGGCAAACGGTAAGGGTAGTGCCGGTCAGTTCAGTGGAGATCTAGGCACAGACCTGCATCGCATGAACGGTAGCCAACCAACAAAGGAGAACAATATGTTAGGGATCGACTTCGGTGGCATCATCCACCGCGCAGTACAGTTGCTGGACCTTGACCCGCCGCCGCCCAAGCACGTGGACCCGCCGCCGCCCGCGACGCCCAACGTGGTCAATGCCGACTACGTGACCAAGGGGCCGCGCGCATCGCCGCTGCTGGTGACCAAGCCGCAGATCGATTTCGTCAAGGTGCCGGCGCCGGCCGTGAAGGCTGCAGAGGAGTACACCGATAAAACGGTCGCCACTGCGAAAGAGACCAAGCAGGCGGCGGACAAGCTGCAAGCCGATTTCGGCGACACAGCGCCGGAAGACAACCAGGCCGACTGGGAAATGTACGTAGCCCGGCGCACCGTCGCCAATGGCGACCAGGCCAAGGCCGAACAGGCGATCGCCGCGGAATTGCGCCTGACCTACCAGGGCGACCCGAACAACAAGGAGGCGGTGCAGAACGCCGCGCATGATATCGCGAACCGCTACCATGACGATCCGGCCGCCCAGGCGGCCGTCAACAAAAGCCTGGACACGGTCCTGACTGAAACTCCCACCGAACGGGCGACCAATACCAAGCTCAACGAAGTCAACCAGGCCGGCACCAGGCTCGATGACCTGACCGCACAGCAGCAGGGGGGCGACAAGTCTGTGACGAGCCAGCAGATCATCAGCGCGCGCGAAGACTATGCCGCAAAGCAGAAAGAACTGCTGGCTGCGACCCGCAAGGAATTGAGCGCGACCTATGCCGACTTGCCTGCCGGTGTAAAGATCCGTGAACTGGACCCGCTGGCTTACGCGGCCACGCAGATGAACGGACGCTACGCCAATGATCCCGAGTTCAAGACCGTGATCGGGGCGGCCACAATCCTGCAACGGGTGGAAGACAGTGCCGTGCTGGGCAACGAGGCGCAAGTCGATTTGCTGGGCAAGGCCCTGCCGAAAGGTGTGGACCCGACGATCAAGGGGCTGGTGATGGCCGACCCCGGCGTGCAAAAAATCATCGACAGCTACGTCAAGGACGGCGTCAAGGACGTCGAAGATGCATATGCTCAGAAAGGCACCGTCGCGGGAGCCGAGGCCTTGCGCGACGTGACTGATCCGTCCAAACATGCGGCCATATCGCCCGAGATCGCCGCCCGGATCATCAACCAGTCGAAACCGACGCTGGAAAAGATCGTCGACGATATCGCCACCCGGCAGGCAAAGGGCAAGGACGGCCAGCGGACCATCACAGATATCGGGTCGGGTATCAAAGTAGCCAAGGCGCTGTCGGCGGCGGTGGACGTCGCAGCTGCCGGCGGCGACTGGGAGAAGAAAGAATACAGCAACCCTGAAATCAAGGCTGCGGTGGAGGGCATCGCGCACCTCATCGCCACCAAACCCGCGTCGGATATTACCCAGCTGGGCTTCAAGGATGCGGTGGCCGACGGCCACGCGACACTTGCCCTGGAAACCGTGCGCCAGGTATCGACCCTGAAAATGGATGAAGTTGATATGGGCGCGGCCGGGAAGTTCCACGATGCGGGCCGCTTTGAAAAGCAGCAGGGGGTGTGGCGCGATGCGACGCTGCGCGCGATCAATGACGGCCTTAACGGCTTGAAGAAAAATAACGAGGGCATGCTCGACAAGGCGACCAAAGGCATGGCGCCCTTGCTGGTCCAGGGCAAATACTCGCAACTTCTGACGGAGGACGATTTCGTCAAGGGTCAACGGGCGATGATTGAAAAATTCCCGGGACTCAAAAAAGACATCATCGACGGCCGCAAGGACATCGACGATATGGGATACAGGCTGCTGCGCACCAGCGAGGCCGTTGATTTCTACAACAAGGACCTGGGCGGGATGGACGGCTACAAGAAGGCCGATGGCACTCGCAAGTCCCTGATGGCCGATGAGAAAGTGACCTCGACCATCCTGCTGAGCGATAGCGCTTCGATGCGCGCGAGTACCCAGATTGCCCGCAAGATGCTCTCGGACGATCTGAAAAACGGCGGCGGCGAGGCGCAGAAATTCGGTATTGGCGCGCAGCTGACCGGCGACCTGGCGGAATTCCTGGCCGAGACTTATGTCATCGGAAAGGTGAACGGCGGCGTGAATTTGCCAGGCGCCGCGATCAACGCCTCGCGCGCGGCCCACCTGCCTTACTTTGGCGGCACGGTGATATGGGGTGTCGGCGGCGCCTTCCAGGCAGCCTTGACCGGGTATCTCTTCGACAACGTGCAGGTCGGCGACGTCGGCGGGCCCTTGCGCAAAGCCTTGTTGCTCGGCCTGGTGGGCGGTTTCGCCGGTTTCCACCTGATGCAGGCCGGCATGGGCGCGGCGCGCATCCAGCCGCATTCGCTTGGCGACGGCCTGCTGGGGAAAGGTGGCGATAAGCTCGACACCAAAATCAAGAATTTCGGGACGAAATTCTTCGATGCCGCCGAATCCGGCGAGAGCAGCTGGGGTCTTTATGTCAAGGAAGGCTCAGTGCGCGACCGCTGGACACGACTCGCGACCGAGGCGACACAGCCGCTGGTCAAGCAACTGGTTGGCCTGATGACGATAGCCACGGCATGGGATGGCAGCGGCGTATTCATGAATCTCAACGGAACACTGCCCTTCAAGAACCCGGATGGCACGGCGGCCACCGATACGCAACAGTTTAAGCTGGGCACGCAATCCGTCAATCTCGCCAGCGACGCCATGCTGCTGCGCCTGCAGGTGCGCGAGATGACCTTGCGTTCCCTCGGCGCCAAGGTCATGGCCGATCCGGCGCTCAAGGCTGCCGCCGAAACCCGCTGGAAGATCGAACGGTTTGCCTTCGCTGCGTCGGAAGGAAAGAAGGTCGCCGAATTGAAACCGCATGAGTTCAGCTTCAATACGCGGCTGGCAGGCAAGTATGCGCTCGGCGAATCGGGAGTCGACGGTGCCACCGCCCGAACTGCGCTCGGTGAAGCAAGTGCGACCAGGAAGTTCCTTGGCACGAGCAAAATGCTGGATGTGTTCGAGCATCTGTTCGGCACCGGATCAAAGGGCAATGCGGCGAAGTGGGCAGAGACGCTCAGCCCGTCGGTCAGGGGCCTGCTGTTCAGAAACATCGTCAAAGAGGGCGCCACGAAAACTGTGGGGCGTTTCGCCGTATTCGGCAGTAACCCGATCGGCTGGGTTGTCAACATCGCCTACCTGGGCACGACGGTCGCCAATTGGGCCTGGGACCACAACAAGAACATACAGAACTTCCAGAACTATGATCGGACCTTCATGGAAGGCGTCGGCCTCGACAAGGCGCATGCCGACGTGATGGCGGAGCACGATTGGTGGAGCAGCGACGCCAAGGTCGACGGCTTCCTGAAAGCCTACGCAACCACCGGCGGCGACCCGGAAAAGTTCATCGACTACATCAACAAGACCGACACCAAGGTGCTGGGCAAGATGCTGGAGGCCACCGAATCGCTCACCGATCATCTTGACGGCAAGGGCAATGTGTCCGATGCCAATCCGTTCTATGACAGCTACCTGGCCCTGCCGCCCGAGCCGGCCGATGTGGACCTGTCCAAGCATCCGACGATCCGTTTCAATGCCGAGAAAAACCGCTATGAAGATTCGGCGACTGGCATGTTCCACGAAAAGGGCAAACTCGACTGGCGCCTGGATCGCAATGGCAACATCACGTCCTACTTCCCTGAGGAGCGCAAGCTGACGTTCTATTCGCTGGCGGGTCCGCACACAACGACGATCCATATCAGCAGTGCCGCCGGATGGAAGAACTGGCTGGCAGCGCGCGACCTGCCGCTGCCGCCGCAGGCGCCGCCGCCGTCGACCGTGCCACCGGATTTGCCGCCCGCGCCGCCGGTATCGACCCAAAATGTGTATACCGTCAAACCCGATGACAACGTCTGGGATGTCGCGGGTAACGATCCAGGTATCGTCGCCAAGATCTATGATCTGAATCCCTGGCTGAACGAACGCCTGGAGGCTAGCGCCAAGGACAGCGGGCATGGCCGGAATCCAAACATCCTCAATGCTGGGGAAATTCTGATCTTGCCAGAAGGCTTCAAGGCGCACGGGTGATCTAGCGCCGCCAGCCATCGCTTTCCCTGACCCTGTCGCCGGTGACCTCGTCCGTCACCGGCACAGCGGCCCCGTCTCATCCGGACCTGACCCCTGCCTAGTCATTTGCAATAAATTGTATCGGGACAACCTCCCGTACCGCTTTCCGGTATTCTGGTCAACCGTCACCGCGCGGTCGTGCGTCGGGACCCCCGGTAAAACCTCTAAATCACCAAGCTCTCACCATTTGAGGTGATTTTCAAACCGGTTTGAATTCGTTAAGCTGTATTTATTGTTGTTTCCAATGCAAGAGCAGGCGGGGACATCCATCGTTGCTGTCCCGGCCGCCTAGAATGGATCAGTAATCAGATGAGCGATTTGTCCCACCATCCCTGCCAGGTCTTGCTGGCCGACCAGATTCTGTCGACCAAATTCGTGATCCCGGCCGCCACTGCGCACTTGCTGGTGCGGCCGCGCTTGCAGCAGCCGGAACAAGCGCCGCGTGTGGTGCTGGTCTGCGCACCCGCCGGCTACGGCAAGACGACACTGGCCGCGAGTTGGGCCGCCGCCAGTGCCACGCCGGTCGCCTGGCTGTCGCTGGATGCCGGCGACAACGACCCACTGCGCTTCCTGGTGCATTTCATCCGCGCGATTCAAGGCCAATGTGCGGAGTTCGGCAAAGTCCTGGCCGATATGTGTGCCTTGGTTCCACCGCCCCCGATCGATGTCCTGATGCGGCCACTGATCAATCAGCTGTGTGCGCTGCCGGAACGGCTGTGCTTCATCCTGGATGACTTGCAGTTGGTGACTGAGCCGGCCGTGCACGAAGCCATTGCGTTCTTGGTCGACCATCAACCGGCGCGATTGCAGCTGATCTTCGCGAGCCGCAGCGAGCCGCCATTCTCGCTGGCGCGGCTGCGCGGCCAGGGGCAGATTGCGGAATACCGCAGCGAAGACTTGCGCTTCAGCCTGGAGGAAGCGGAAGCGTTCTGCAACGATGTCATGCAGCTCTCTTTACCGCATGAGCAGGTCAGCATACTGGCTGAGCGCACTGAAGGCTGGATCGTCGGCCTGCAGCTGGCGGCAGTGTCGCTGAGCCATCATCCCGACAAGGCCGGTTTCGTCCGGAACTTCGCCGGCGACAACCGGCACGTGACCGATTTCCTGCTGGACGAAGTGTTGCAGGGCCATGCCGCTGATATCCAGAACTTCCTGCAGCAAACCTCTGTGCTGGAACGCTTCAATGCGGCGCTGTGCGATGCGGTGACCGGGCGCGACGATAGCCGCGCCCTGATCAGCGAGATAGAGCGGGCCAATATGTTCATCTTCGGGCTCGATGAGCAACGCCTTTGGTATCGGTATCACCATCTGTTTGGCGCCTTGCTGCAAAGCCGGCTGCGCGTGGCCGCGCCGGACTCGGTCAGGCTGTTGCACCGGCGTGCCAGTCAATGGTTCAGCGAAAATGGTCTCATTACGGAAGCCGTCCACCATGCACTGGCAGCGCGCGATCACGAGTGGGCTGCCGATTTGATGGAGAAGCACCACAGCGAACTCTTTTCCCACGGCCGGATGGGCAGTGCGCTGGCCTGGTCGAGACAGCTGCCGGAGACTGTGCTCGCGCAGCGCCCCTTGCTGTCGATGGTCTGCGCCTGGGGCTATCTGTACCGGGATGACTTGGCCGAGCTGGAACGCCACCTTTGCCTCCTGGACAAGTGCCTGGCCGGACTTCACGACGCGCCTTTCGGCGGCAAGGAGCGCGCGATGCTGGGCCAGCTTGCGCTGTTGCGCGGCTGCCAGTCGGCGTACGAGGGCAATATCGAAGAGGGCCTTGCCCATCTGGACGAAGCGCAGGCGTCGCTCGCGCCAGCCCGGACCCTGTATCGCGCCGCAGCCGTGGCACGCGGCGTGTTTTACTTTGTCAGCGGGCGCCTGGATGAGGCGCAACGGCTACTGGAGAACAACATCCTGGTCCGGGAAGCGACCCACAACGTCCAGGTGCCAATCACCGCCGCCCTCGCGCTGGCGCGCAGTCATTTGCTGCGAGGCCGACCGTTGGCAGCGAAGCAGATCTACGACAAGACCATCCAAGCCCTGATGGTGTGCGGTTGGCAGGACCTGCCGGCGTGCGGCATGCTGCATATCGGCCTTGGCGAGGTCGCCTACGAAATGAACGAGCTCGTGTTGGCGGAACAGCATCTGGCGCGCGGCGTCGAGATGACTGCGGCCGGGATGCAGTACGCCAATGCCTGGGGCCGGGTGCTGCTGGCGAAGACGCGCAAGGAACTGGGGGCGGCCGTGGAAGCTTGCGACCCCCAGTTCGAGGTCCTGTTGCTGCGCTACGCCGGCCGCCTGGTAGTGGAGGTCGCGCCGCTGTCAGCCGTGATTGCGGGCTATTGGCTGAGTCTCGGCCAGATGGATGCGGTCCAGCTCTGGAGCGAAGCCGCGCGCTTGCCTCTCGAGGAAGCGCTGGCACCCGGCCGCGAGGCGGAATACCTCGTGCTGGCGCGCTTTTTCATCCTCGCCGAACGGCGCAGCCAGGCGCTCGACCTGTTGGATCGCTTGTGGTATCCGGCTCTGGAAGACCAGCGTCTGGCGGTGATGACCGAGATCCTGGTGCTCAAGGCGATCTGCCTGCAGAAAGTCGGCCGCAGCGACGAAGCGATGACGGTGCTGCAAGAGGGGGTCAGCCTGGCCGAAAACACGCATCTGCTGCGCGTATTCATCAATGAAGGTGACGCACTGACCGGAATGCTTAAAAAGCTGGCGCGCGGCGCTGATTACAAATCCTATGTTCATACCTTGCTTGGTCATATGGGCGCAGATGCCGCCCAGGACTCGACGCAGGCTTTCGAGCGCCTGCCGCAGTTGTTCAGCAAAAAAGAAAAGCTTGTCGTCAGTCATATTGCGCGAGGTGCGACGAACCATGAAATCGCCGAGAGCCTGTTTATCTCATTGAATACGCTGAATTCGCACGTGAAAAAAATCTACGTGAAATTGGGCGTGAACAGCCGGCTGCAGGCAGCCGAACGCCTGCGCCAGCTTGGCCTTTCCGATTAGCTTGTCCGCGCCGCCGGACGCACGCGTGGCGCTTGTCAGCATCGACCGGCCTGCAAAGGCTATAGCGCTAGTTCGCTGGCACGGCGTCGAATTCTATCAGCGTGCCGTCGGACCAGCCGTGCCGGTCCGACGGCAGGGACAGCGACAGTTGAGGGGTTGGCCAAGTACGGCGCTCCGTGCGGTCGCCGTCGTGGAGCGTCACAGCCTGGAAGGCAAAGGGAATCCGCACGGATTGTCCCCCATGGCGGCCGACAAAGCACCAGTCGCGCCGGCCCGCCAAGACCGATAGGGCCGCACTTTCCCAGAAGCCCAAGTTCTTCTTGAGGATGGCCATGTTAACCTGGCAGGCTAACCTCAAGTCTCCCATTCGCAAGACGTCGGATGACAAGCCCGGCGTACGCACTGCGGCCGTCGGCCAGTGCTGGTCGAACAGATTCTGGTGCTTGTTCACCGAAAGAACGGCGTCGCCCGGGTCATACCGGGTAAGACGAGGTAAAACGAAACCGGCCTTTTCCGCGTCCAGCACCAGGCGCTGATCGCCATGTTCGATGACGATTTGAACGTTGTCGAGAGCTAGACCTGGATCGTTTGGCACCAGATGAAAATGCAGCTCGCTCTTTGGCGCCAGATGCCTATGCTCCTCAAAAGCATCCAGGCCCGCGCGGAATGGATCGTAGGGCCAACTCGCGGGATAGCGCAGCGCCGTGACGTGGACAACCGCGTCCTGTGCCAGGACCGGGCCACAAGGGCCGCAACTGGCAGCGATTAGAGCAGCAATCAGCAGGGAGGTCAGGCGCATGAAGCAATAGTACTGGCCGATGGAATGCAATTTAATTTGGATGCGATCGAATGCCGATTGGAGCGGACGAACGGTAAAATCAGCCAGTGGAGCAGTTCTATGGGATGCGGAGTTATGGAAGCCATTGCGACAAAAGTCGAAGCAATTACGGACGATGATGATGACCTCTCGTCTTTGTGCATTTGGTTTGACAGAGGGGGGTATATCGCCCTTGCAAGAGAAATGGGTGATCGCGATATCGAGTGTGAATTTCTGGATCAGATGAATGGCTTCAAGCCGAAGCGGCTCGAGTACGAGTTAGAGAAACGGGTACTGCAGTTGACGGTATTCGATGACGAGTACTTTGATAGAGAACGGACGCTGCAACAGTTGAAGGTCAATCTTCCTGAAGGGCTCTTTAAACTTGATCACGTCATCGAATGCCTTGAATCAATCTTTGCCGGGTGTGCGCTTTGATCGTTGATCCTGCAAGTTGCCGAATAATGAAAGGCAAGCTCAAGCCGCTATCACGCTGTAGTCTCCCTGCCGGACCCGATCCAGCATCGTCAGCTGGGCAGGCAGGCAGATGGAGTGCAGGTCATACCGTTCAATAATGGTCTGGCGCGCGCGCAGGCGAATCTTTGTGAACGCTTCGGGATCGGCCAGGACCTGTATTGCGCGCTCTGCGATTTGTTCAGGGGAAAAGAAGTCGACCAAGAACCCGTTGTCGCCATCCCGAATAACTTCTTCCACCGGCGGCGTGCGCGAGCCGATGACTACGCAGCCGCTGGACATCGCCTCCAGCATCGACCATGACAGTACAAAGGGATAGGTCAGGTAGACATGGGCGCGCGACAGCGCCAGGATGCTGGTGAAGTGGGAATACGGCACCTTGCCAAGGAAGTGCACTCGGCTCCAATCGACTGAATCGCCCAGCTCCTTCAACATGACGTCTTTCCAGGAGCCGCCTCCAGCAGGCGCCGCGCCATAACTGACGCCATCGCCGCCGACAATCAACACGCGCGCATGCGGCCGGCGGCGCAGGATCTCGGGCAGGCTGCGCATAAAGCTTGGGAAGCCGCGATGCGGTTCCAGGTTGCGGCCGACATACGTCAGGACTTCGTCGCCGGCCTTGACGGTAATGCCGGCACCCGGAATCTGGTAGGTCGCGTTGGGATTCGGGCGTATGCGTGCCGTATTGACGCCTTCGTGCAGCACGTGCAAGCGTTCGCGATAGGGCTCCGGGTAGAGCGATTGCTGCCAGCGCGTCGGTGTCATGCCGGCATCGGCCGCGTCGAGTGACAGCAGGTTCACCGTGTTGCGGGCACGCAGGCGAGGTGCGGTGTCCGGCGTGACAGGTTCGTCGGGTGCAAAGCCGACGTCGCCCTTGCTGATGTGGTAGAAGTACTCGAAGTAGCCGACCAACGGCACGTGCGGAAATACGTCCTTGAGGAACAGGATCTCGCCCCAGCCGCTATGGCCGACAATCAGGTCGGGCTTGAAGCGGTTGTGGCGAAGCCGCATGGCGACGCGCGCCACCCCTTGGCCATAAAGCACTGCCGATTCTGCGCTGCGCAGGTAGTGGTGGGTCTGGCGCGAAACCGCCCGGTCCGGCTGGTACACCATCGTGCGCACTCCGGGCACATTCATTCCCTTGCGTTGCGTTATAAAAATGACATGATGGCCGTTGGCTGCCAGGTGCTGCATCAGGTGCAGGAATTGGCCCGGCATATTCTGGTGGACAAAGATGATATTCATGGCGGCAGCACTTTACACCGAAAAAAAAGTTCATACACCCCTAAATTGTTGCGGAAATCGATGGATATATTGATATGAGGTTGGCGCGGTGCAGACCGTGGGCAACGAAAAATATCAATTGGGAGTGGTGGATGGTTTCGGTTGTTAGCGGTAGCGGTACGGGTTTGTTGAATTCTTCGCTGGGTTTGATGGGGCAGGGCGGCGTGGCGGGGAACTGGCCGCAAGGGGCGGCACGAGAGTCTGGCTTCCTGAATATCGCTAACGGTAACCTGGTATTACAGCGGCGCGATGACTTTGTGGCGGCCGCCGGCGTCGACCTGAAAATGGTACGCACCTATAACTCCCAAGGGGCTTTCGACGAAGGCGCCGGGCGCCAGTGGAAAATCGGCCTGCACAAGCAGGTCGGATCGCTGATCGGCACATTGAACGCTTCCGGCAGCAACATCACCCGCCTCGAGGGCGATGGCAGTTCCTCTGTTTTCGTTTTCGACTCCACCAGCGGTCGTTACCTGAACGAGAACGGCAGCCAAAGCCTTGTCTTCGGCTCTTACCAGAAATGGACGTGGCGCGACGAAACCGGCACAGGTCTGTACGAGGTTTATGACGAGGCTCACAATGGCCGCCTGCTGCTGGCCGGGGACCGCGAAGGTGTGCGCCTGAACTACGAGTATGGAGAAAGCGGCCTTGTCGCTGCCATCCGCACGTCTTCCGGCGACACTACCCATTTCGACTACGACTCCAACGGCAACCTGACCCAATACCGGACGGTGACCGGCGATAGCGCACGGGAGTTGATCCGGGTGCGCTACGGTTACGACGGCCTTGAACGCCTGGCCAGTGTGACGACCGATTTGAGCCCGGAAGACAACAGTGTCGCCGATGGCAATACGTACGTGGTGCAGTACACCTACGATGGCGACAGCAACCGCGTAGCAAGCATTGCGCAAACAGATGGCACGTTGGTCAGGATGAGCTACGTGTACGCGGACGATGCGTGGAAGGTTGCGAGTATTACAGATGCGCAGGGCACCCTGGCCATCGAATACAAGCAAGGGCAGACGGTGCTGACGGATGCGGCTGGCAAGGCCGTCGCCTATAGCTTTGACGGCGAAGGCCGCCTGCTGGCAGTCGGTACTCCTGGCAGCCTGCCGCAGGCAAGCTTTGAATACGATGCGAATGGCAACGTGGTTCGCGCAGCTTCTGCCGATGCCGCGACCATGTCTTACGAGTATGATGCACGCGGCCAGCGCGTCGCCATCCGCGGCGCGGACGGCATGCTGGTCATGCAGCGTGGCTTCGCGCCCGATGGCCGGTTGCTGGCGGAAATTTCATACGATGCCACTTACCAGGCTTCTTTGACTAACTATGTGTACGACGGCGCCAGCAGGCTGGCGTTCGTGGTCGCACCTGACGGTCAGGTACAGCAATATCAATATGACACTACGGGCCAACGCATCGCAACGGTCCGCTATCCGGACTCGCGCTATGGCAGCGGCCCGCGCACGGAAACGGCCCTGCGCGCCTGGGCTGCCAATGAAGTGCAGCAAAAGCATGCGGTACAGCGGACGAACTATACGTATGACGTGCGCGGCCTGGTTGCGACCCGAGCCGACGAGCACGGCACAACGTCATTCGTCTACGACCAGGCAGGCCAGCTGCTGCAGGTGATTTCCCCTGACGGCAGCACCACCCAATACACCTACGATGGACTGGGCCGCTTGCTGACGACCACCACCGCCGCTGGCCAGGCAGAAGTGACGGACCTCGATGCCACTGCCAACGTAATGGCCACCTCCTACGACAAGGGCTTGGCGAGCAGCAGCGTGATGAGCGGAGCCGACATGATGTTCATGGGCGCCGTAGCGATGAGTGCGCCGGTATATGCTTCGATCGTCACCGGCACTACCAGCGACGAATCGTTGAAAGGCAACTCCGGCGACGACTATATCAACGGCGGTGAAGGCCGCGATTCGCTGTCTGGCGGCTACGGTAATGACGTGCTGGAAGACGCCTTCGACGCCAACATATTGCATGGAGAAGCCGGCAACGACACGCTTGCGGGCATCAGCGCCTCTGACGACACCCTGTACGGCGAGGCAGGTGCTGACACCTACCTTTACAGCCTCGGATATGGCAACGACATCATCTACGGGCAGCGCAACGAGGATACGTTGCGCCTGGGCGAGGGAATCAGTCCTGCTGACGTGACGTTCGAGCGTTACAGTTACGATAGCCTGCAGCTTGTCATCCGCCAGGGTGGCCTGGAAAGGGGCCGCGTTGCCCTGATGGGCATGGCGGCCGAAGTCACTTCCGGCTCCGGCGGGGTCATGCAGCTCATTTTTGCGGACGGAACAGTATGGGATGCGGCGACGATTCGCGCGCGCGCCCTGATCGGAAGCGATGGGATCGACGACAACCTGACCGGCTACAGCAGCAGCGATTTCATCGCCGGCAATGCCGGCACGGATACTTTGGCCGGCGGCGCCGGAGCCGATACCCTTGATGGGGGGGCGGGTGCCGATTCGATCGATGGCGGCTCCGGTAACGACAGCGTGTTCGGCAACTCTGGCAACGATACCCTGGCCGGAGGGGACGGCAACGACATCCTGGATGGCGGTGAGGGCGTTGACGAGCTTTCGGGAGGCATTGGTGATGACACGCTCAGTGGCGGCCTGGGCATCAGCGCGGGCGACGACACATTGAGGGGCGATGCCGGCGCAGACACGTACATCTATGAGCTGGGTAGTGGCAAGGACTGGATCTACGGTCAACGAAATGAAGACACGCTGCGGCTGGGCGCTGGCATTAATCCGGCGGACGCCTCGGTGGAAAGAAATGGCAACGACCTGGAATTGGTGATTCGACAGCAGGGAGTCGAAGTCGGACGCGTTGTGCTGGCTAACCAGGGCTATGACTCTGCCAGTGCCTACGACGGCGTCAAGCAGGTCGTCTTTGCCGATGGATCGGTATGGGATGCCGCCTCTCTTCGCGTGCGCACCCTCTCCGGGTCCGCGGCCAGTGAAGCAAGCCTGAGCGGGTATGGCAGCAACGATGCGATCCAGGGCAATGGCGGCAGCGATACCATCTCTGGCGGTGCGGGAGATGACACCATTGACGGCGGCGCAGACAGTGACAGGATCGATGGTGACGCAGGCAACGATTCCTTGCTTGGGAATAGCGGCAACGATTCGCTGAATGGCGGGAACGGCAACGACGTCCTGAACGGCGGCCAAGGCAATGACGAACTGAGCGGCGGAGCGGGCGCCGACACCTATGTCTATGAGCTCGGTGACGGCAACGACTGGATCTATGGGCAGCGCAATGAGGATACCCTGCAATTCGGGGCTGGTATCAATCCTTCCGATGTCAGCTTCGAACGCGTCTATCATGGTGTCTCCGGCCCGTGTCTTGATGTCGTCATTCGACAGAACGGCGTGGAAGTCGGCCGTATCGTGCTGTCGAACCAGGCTAACGATTCCGACACCACCAGCGGTGTCCAGAAAATGGTCTTCGCCGACGGCACAGTGTGGGATGCAGCAACGATCCGTGTACGTTCATTGGTCGATGATGCCAACCGCAACAACGGCGAACTGCGGGGATATAACGGCGACGACATAATCCTGGGCAATGGTGGTGCCGATACACTGTACGGCGGTAACGGCAACGACTTACTGAATGGCGGCGCTGGCGACGACTTCCTTGACGGAGAAGCCGGAACCGACACCTATGTCTACGAGCTGGGTGACGGCAATGACACCATCTATACCAGGCGCTATGAAGACACGTTGAAGCTGGGTGCTGGCATCAGTACAGGCGACGTCAGCCTTATTCGGCTCGGCACCAACATAGAGGTGGTAGTGCGCCCAAATGGGGCTGAGACTGGCCGTATCCTTTTGGTAGGCCAGGCCTACGACTCCAGCTACGGCATCGGCATCAAGCAGATCACCTTTGCCGACAATACGGTATGGGATGCGGCGAAGATTTTGTCGATTGCCGTGATTCCAGCGGCAGGCGAAACGCGAAGCGGAACAGAGTACGGAGGTGTAATACTTGGCACACAAGGCGACGACAGGTTAATTGGCGGTGCCAGCACCGATTCCATTGACGGTGGCGCTGGCAATGACAATATATCTGGATATGCGGGCAGCGATTCCTTGCTCGGAAAGCAGGGCAATGATTACTTGTATGGCGGTGATGGCAACGACCTGATCGACGGCGGCGAAGGCACTGACCGTTTGTACGGCGATGCCGGCAACGACACGCTCAAGGGCGGCACTGGCTACAGCGATGACACTTTGCAGGGCGGTAGCGGTGCCGATACTTACATCTACGAGCTTGGTGGCGGAAAGGATGAAATTAATGGGCAGCGGGATGAAGATACGCTCCGTCTGGGGATTGGAATCGATCCGGCCGACGTGTCGATCGTGCGAAATGCTGCGAACCTTGAGCTGGTGATCCGCAAAGACGGATACGAAGCCGGCCGTGTCGTCTTGATCAATCAAGCGTCGGACGCAACAACCGACGTAAGCGGTGTCATGCAGGTTCAATTTGCGGACGGCACGTACTGGGATGCTGCGGAGATCCGAACGCGTGCGCTGACCGGTTCAGTATATGACGACAGCAACCTGGACGGGTACAGCAGCAGCGATTCCATTTCGGGCAGTGCCGGTGACGATCACCTGTCCGGCGAAGCTGGTGACGATATCCTTGATGGCGGGGCCGATACCGACACCCTGTACGGCCACGCAGGGAACGATGTTCTGCTTGGTGATTCCGGCAACGACTTCCTATACGGCGGTGATGGCGACGATACACTTGACGGCGGGACGGCCACCGACAGGATGTATGGCGACTCCGGTAACGACGCCTTGTTCGGCAAAGGCGGCAATGACGACCTTTCTGGTGGCGACGGCAATGACCTCCTGGATGGAGGGGAAGGGGGCGACACCCAGCACGGCGGCGCCGGCAACGACACCCTCGCTGGCGGGACTGGCAATGATTATTTGTACGGGGAGGCCGGCGCCGATACTTATATCTACCAGCTGGGTGATGGAAAAGACACGATCTACGGCCAGCGCAACGAGGACATCCTGAAGCTTGGCGCAGGGATCGCTCCAGATGATGTGACTGTCGTGCGAAACGACATTGACTTGGAACTTGTGATCCGCCAGCGCGGGATGGAGGTTGGCCGCGTTGTACTGTACTACCAGGGCACTGATTCCCAATATAGCGCGGACGGTGTCAAAGAGGTGGTTTTTGCTGATGGAACGGTGTGGAATGCCGCGAAGTTAAGAACCCTGTCCCTGGCTGGCACAGACGCCAACGATCGCTACTACGGCTATGCCAGCGGCGATTCCATACTGGGTGGTGCCGGCAACGACTTGCTGTCGGGCGGTGCAGGCGACGACCTGCTTGACGGCGGTGGTGACGCCGACAATATCTCGGGCGAAACCGGCAACGACACGTTGCTTGGGGGCGATGGCAAAGACATATTATACGGTGGAGACGGCGACGATTCCCTTGATGGAGGAGAAGGCGGCGATTTCCTGTACGGCGGCAATGGCAATGACACGCTCAGGGGCGGCACCGGTTTTGGCGGCGGCGACGACGAGTTGACAGGCGGCGCCGGCGCGGATACCTACATCTACGAACTTGGCGGTGGCAGGGACAAGATCACTGGCGAGCGTAATGAAGATGTCCTGCAATTGGGGATCGGCATCAATCCAGCCGACGTATCGATCGAGCGATACAGCGATAACCTGGACCTGGTCATTCGCCAAGCGGGTTCCGAGGTCGGGCGCATTGTGTTGGTTAATCAAGCGTCCGACTACTATGAATCTGGCGTCAGGCAGGTCATTTTTGCCGACGGCACGGTGTGGAGCGCAGACATGCTGCGTGCCCGGGCATTGATCGGCACGGAATTTAGCGAAAGCAACCTGCGAGGCTACAACAGCAACGACTCCATCGTTGGCAACGCGGGCAACGATTCCCTCTTCGGAGGAAGTGGGGCCGATACAGTTGAAGGCGGACGCGGCAACGACTCCCTGGACGGCGGCGATGGTGACGATTACCTGGACGGCGGTGAAGGCAACGACACGTACACCGGCGGGAACGGGGCAGATACCTTCAACTATGAACTGGGCGATGGCAACGACACGATCTTCGGCCTGCGCAACGAAGATACGCTGAGGCTGGGGGCGGGCATCAATCCAGGTGACGTCAGCTTTGTGCGTCCGATCGACAGCTACAACCTTGAATTGATGATTCGCCAGGGTGGGGTTGAAGTCGGGCGCATTGTGTTATCCAACATGGCGTCCGATACCACAGCCAGCAGTACCGGTGTGAAGCAGATTGTCTTCGCCGATGGTACGAGCTGGAGTGCGGAAACGATCCGGGCGCGGGCCCTGATCGGCACGGAAGCCAATGACCCTAACCTGCGCGGCTACAACAGCAATGACAGTATTGTTGGCAACGGCGGCAATGACTTTATCAATGATCCGGGCGGCAGCGACACGACTGATGGCGGCGCGGGCAACGACACGATCAGCGACGCGGGTTCCGGCAGCAATCTGATATTGGGTGGCTCGGGCAACGATTCCATCACCTACAGCAATTCGTCGAACAATACTATTTTCGGCGGCGCTGGAAGCGACACGGTGACCTTTTATAGTCCCGGCAATTTTGCCTACGCAAACCAGCTTGCCGGAGGCCGCGGGAACGATCGCCTGGTTGGCTCGAACGCGGCGGACTCGTACATGTTCTACCGTGGCGACGGACAGGACACGATCTCCGACTACGATGTCAATGCGTATGGAAAAATCGACCGCCTGGTGCTGGGCGAGGGCATTTTGCAAAGCGACATGGGCTTCAGCCGCGTCAATGCCTATGACCTGCTGATTTCAATTGGCGACGCGGGCAGCCCAACCCTGGATACCATCCTGGTCGAAAACTGGTTCAATTCAACTGGCACCTACCAGTTGGAGCGGATCGAATTTGCCGATGGCGCCAGCCTGTCGAAGGACCAGGTCAACGCGCTGGCAAACGTGCGCAACGGCACGGAGTTAAATGACGGGTCGCTTGGGCCGATCGCTGGCGAGAACAGTGCGACTTATGGACTGGGCGGCAACGACACAATCACTGGCACCTCCAGCGGGAACGACACGATCGACGGCGGCAGCGGGAATGATTCGATCAGCGACTCCGGCGGCACGCGCAATGTGCTCCTGGGGGGAGACGGCGCCGACACGATCCAGTTCGCGTCCACCAGCGACAACACGGTCAAAGGCGGCACCGGAAACGATTGGGTGAAGATTTCGACGGCTGGAGCCGGACAGGGCAAGACCAATGAAGTGGAAGGTGGCAAAGGCAACGATCGCCTGGAAAGCGGTTCCAGTACCGACACCTACCTGTTCAACCGGGGTGACGGCCAGGATACGATCTACGATTACGACAGCGCGAATGGCGGCGCCACGGACCGCGTGCGCTTTGGCATGGGCATCGCCCCGTCCAACCTGAGTTTCATGCGGATGGGGAACGACCTGGTGATACTCGTCGGTGGCGACGGCAAGCCGGGGCGTTCCGACCAGGTCACCATTGAGAATTGGTTCACGAACGCACAATACCAGATCGAACGCTTCGAGTTTGCAGATGGCAGCTCCATCGCAAGCAACGCTCTGCCGGCGCTGGTGAACTTCATTGCCGGCACCAGCGTTTCCGATACGCTGACCGGCGACTCCGCCAACAACACCATCCTTGGCGGCGCCGGCAACGACAAGATCACCGATACGTCGGGCGACAACAACCTGCAGGGCAATGGAGGCACCGACACCATTAACTTCAGTGGCGGCAGCAATTACGTCGATGGCGGCGCGAACGATGACCAGATCAGCGGTAGCGGTGTGGCCGGCAGCAACAATGTCATTGTCGGCGGCACCGGCAACGACCGCATGGTCAGTGGCGCCAGCAACGATACCTATCTCTTCGCGCGCGGCGACGGCATGGATACCATTGCCGATAGCAGCAATGCCGACCTTGACGTGCTTGAATTTGGCCCAACGATCACGTTGGCACATTTGAATGTTACCCGTAACGCTAACAATCTTGTCGTGCGCGTAGTCGACCCAGCGAACTCCTCCCAGGTCGACCAGGTCACGTTCGAAAACTGGTTTGTCGGTACCAGCAACATCATCGAGAGATTCCGCTTTGCCGATGGCACGGAAATCGCCACCGCGCAGATTGTTGCCATGATGAGCAACGGCTCCAGCTTTGGCGGAATGGGTATCGAGAACCTCGATGCGGGCGCACTGCAGGCAGCAGGCAGCGTCGGTACTGACGCAATGCTGACGCTGGTAAATACCGGCAACGGCAATTTTGTGCTGCGGGAGCAGGATGCAGCGCTGGCGTCGCTCGGCCTGGATGTGAGTCTCGGCCGAACCTATAACTCGCAGTCCCAGATTGGCCTCACTGGCTGGACCAACTGGCAACTGAGCACCGGCAGGACGGTGCGCCTGGATTCCGCCACCAATACCGCCTATCGCAGCAACGGCGATGGGTCCAGCGGTAAATACACTTGGGATGCCTCGATCGCTGCCTATCGCTCGCTGGACGGGCAGGGCGCCTACGACAAGCTGGTATTCAATGCGAGCTTGCAGCAGTGGATCTGGACGGACGGCGCTAGCGGTGTAATTGAAACATATGACGCGGCCAACAATGGCCGTCTTATGAACTCGCGCGACACGAGCGGCAACGTCACTACGTATGCCTACCGGACCGACGGCCAGTTGGACTACATCGCCGGCGCTTCCGGCGAAAAAGTGGTGATGGTATATAACAACGCGGCCCAGCTGATTTCGGTGCGCGTGGACTACACCTCGAACGGCCTGGCGAAGAACAGCACCCGTGTTTATTACGACTACGACGGTCAGCGTCGCCTGACGATGGTGCGTACCGACCTGACACCGGACGACAACAGCATCGCCGATGGCGACGTCTACTGGACGATGTACAGCTACGACGGCGACAGCGGACGTATCGCCCGCATCTCGCAAAAGGATGGCAGTTCCTTGCGCTTGACGTACAAGCAGGACCCCGTGAGTGGCGCATCGTGGGTTGATACGATGACTGATGGCACAGGACGTATGACGCGCCTGGTTCGCGGTGCGGACGGTACTGTTATCGAAGACCCCGCAGGCCACCAGGTCAAGTACACGTATGACAGCGCAGGCAAGCTCGATAAGGTGACCGACCTGACGACCCTTCAATCGTCGGACTACGCCTACGACGCTAACGGCAACATCCTCAGCGTGACCGACGCCAATGGTGTCGTCAATCAATTCGCCTACGACAGCGACGGCAACCAGGTTCTCGACCGAATTGCCGGCGTGCGTGAGATCAGCCGCACTTTCGCAAAACCCGGCCTCGTGCAAACCCAGACGGTTAACGGCGAGACCACCCGCAACGTCTATGATGCCCAGGGCCGCCTGCGCTTCCAGGTATCCCCGGAGGGACGCGTCACCGAATCGCTCTACAACGCCAAGGGCGAGGTGGTAACGACATTCGAATACGCCGGTGAAAAATTCAATGTGTCCACCCTGGGGGCGACGGAAGCGCCGTCGGAGGCCGCGCTGGCGGCCTGGGCTGAAGGGATTGATCGCCGCAACAGCGTGCGCACCGATTTCATCTACGACAGCCGCAGCCAGGTACGATCCTCGACCACCTATGCCGCGCTGGCGGCCGACGGAAGCGGTGTGGTGGATGGCACGGAGTCCGTCCGTCGCTATACCTATGACCAGAACGGCTTGCTCCTGCAAACCATCGACACCAATAACAAGCAGGTCAGCTACAGCTACGACGGCCTTGGCCGCGTCATCGCGACGCTGGATTCTCGTCCGGAGATCGCACAAGCCACGGCAACGGTGTACGACGATGCAATTCGCACGGTAGTCACGACCGACGTGAACGGCAACACGGTCAGCGAAGTCCTCAACCGCGCTGGCCAACTGCTCAGCAGGACCGCCAGCTCGGCCGTGGCAACCGGCACCTCGCGCATTCTCCATGATGCTGCTGGCCGCCCGGTCATGACCGTGGATGCTGCCGGTATGCGCAGTTTCGTCATGTACGATGCCGCAAGCCGCAAGATCGCCGACATCGATGGCGACGGCAGACTGGTCGAATACCGCTATGGATCGAACGGCCAGCTGACGCATAGCATTGCCTACGCCACGCCGGTCGATACGTCGGCACTGGTCGATGCCGGCGGCAAGCCGGTTGCCAGGACGCTGGCGAGCGTAAGGCCCGACGCGAAAGCCGCTGACCGTCATGCCTGGAACATTTATGACTCCGTGGGGCGCCTGGTTCAGGCTGTTGACGCTCAGGGGGAAGTCACGGAAACCCTGTACGATGCGGCCGGCCATATCGCATCGGTAGTGCGGCACGCAGAAACCGTAGACGCGTCTGCACTGAAACTCACCGATGCGCCGGCTGCATTTGCGCTGGCAACCGACCCGGCCGACAGCGTTACGCGCTACTTCTACGACAAAGACGGAAACCGGCTGGGCGCGCTCGATGGTTCGGGCAATCTTACGGAATTCGTCTACGGCGCCACTGGTGAACTGGTATCGAGCATCGTCTACCGCCAGGCAACCAACACGGCTTTGCGCACGACTGGCAGCCTTGCCGATCTGCGTGCAGCAGTCGCAGCCAGCGCCGTAGCGACGAACTACTTGTATAACGGCAAAGGCCAACAGGTAGGCACGGTGGATGCTGGCGGCACGCTGACCGAGACCGTCTACGACAAGGAAGGCAATGTCTCGCGCAAAGTACGCTATGCCACGACTGTGAACTGGCAGGCTGGCGCAACCATCGCTACCTTGCGCCCTGGAGCGTCCATCGCCGACCGCACCTGGGACTACACCTACACTGCGCTGAACCAGCTTGCGACCGAGACCGCACCTGACAAGACGGTGACCCAGTACAAGTACGACAAGCTGGGCAAAGTCACTTCGGTGATGCGCTTTGCGGGTACCCCTGTAGCCGAATCGGCATTGGCGCGCTATGACGTAGAAGGCCGCCTGACCGCAGAACTGCCGGCCAGCGCAGCATGGCGCATCATTGAAGCGGGCGCAGCTCCCGCCGCGATCGATGCGGTCTGGAATACCTACGGCGTAAGCTACCAGTACGATAATGCTGGCCGCCGCATCAGCATGACTGCGCCGGGCGGAGCGCGTACGCTGTACTTCTATGATACAGATGGCCACCTCGCGCATACGGTCAACACCCTGGGCCAGGTTGTCAGTACGGAGTACAACGCCTTCAACCAGGTTGCGCGAAATGTGACCTATGACGGCGTGATCGATGCGTCGACGCTGGCAACGCTCAACGGCGGCAATGTATCTGCCCTTGCCGGGGTCCTGCAAGCCCTGGCGCCGGTTGCCATCGCCACTCGTACCTTGTACAACGAGGACGGCCAGGTTGCCGCCACCGTGGATCCGATGGGCGCGCTTAAGGCCTATCGCTACGATGTGCTGGGGAATGTGAGCGAGACCTTTGCTTTCGCCACCCCGATCAACCCTGCCATGACGGAAGCCGACATCCTGTCAGGCATTGACGCCGGCAGGTTTACCAACGCCGCACACGACCAGCACCAACGCTTCGTTTATGACAGGGCAGGCCGCCTGGCTGCCACCTTCACGGCGCTGGAGGCCGGGCAGAACGGTCAGCAATGGTCGGTCTCCACTCGCAGCTACGACGGCGCCGGCAACCTGGTCGGCACCACGTCCTTCGCAACGCCGCTCACCCACGGTGCTCCCACGGCAGATCAACTGGCTGGCATGAGCCCTGCCGCAGGCGACGAGCGCGTACGCATTGTCTACGATGCAGTAGGCCGCGTTGCAGCCACGGCGACCGCCCAGGCCTGGGATGGCGACAAATACACCTGGACACTGCAAACCCGGGAATATGATGCCAACGGCCTGCTGGCCGTGCAGCGCACATTAGCAACGCAGATTACGTCGGCCGAACCGAGTGCCGCTGAATTGTCGGCGGCCTCATTGAAGTACAGCATCAACGATGCCATGCAGCGTTTCGCCTACGACGAGATGGGCCGGGTGACGCATACCGCCACGGCGCAAGGCGTGGTGGACGGCGCGTTGCGCTGGGCCGTGTCGAGCGCAGCCTACGACAAGGCAGGCAACGTTACCGAACGCACGGCTTACGCGGCGGGCTTGACCTCCGCCACGCTGCCTGCCAACCCAACGCTCGCCGACTACACGGCCTGGCTGAAGAGTGGCCAGGCCAATGCCACCCGCGACTGCACCACACGCTATGTCTACGATGCCGGCAACCGTCTGCAATACACCATCGGCGCCCAGGGCAATGTCGTCGGGCAGGAATACGATGCACGCGGCAACGTCGTGGCGGTGACGGAATACGTCACGCAAGTCTTGGGTGCTGTACCTGTCAACTTCACGCCCGGTGCGGCGTATAGCGTTAGCCGCACGATCTATGACGCCGCAGGCCGCGCGCAATACACGATCAACGCGGAAGGTGGCGTGAGTGAACTGCGCTACGACGCGCTGGGACGTGTCGCCACGACGATCGCCTACGCAACCCCGATCTCGGCGGACTTGTTGTCGGGAATGAATAGCGCCAAACTGGTCGGCGACTTCATCAAACTGCACCTTGATGCCGACAACGACCGGACCAGCCGCAACGTCTACGACAAAGACGGGCGTGTGAGCTTCAGCATCGATGGCAAGGGCTATGTTAAGGAAATGCGGTACGACGCCCTGGGGCAGGTGACCGATACCTACGCCTACCAGGACCAGATGACCCTGTCCGAGGCCGACCAGACGCTGGATAAACTGGCAGAGTTTGGCACCGCGCAGATCGCGGCTGGAAAGAGCCGTCACGAATCGTTTGATTACGATTCGCAGGGCCATCTTGTGCGCTCGACCGACGGTGAGAAGCATTCGGAGGTCTTCCATTACGATGGCGCAGGCAACAAGATCTCCTTCACCAACAAGCTTGGCAAGGAATGGATCTATCGCTACAATGCAGCCGGCCAACTGATGGAAGAAGTGGCACCGCCGGTGCAGGTAATGGGCAACGATCATGTCACGGCCAACGTCTCGCTGACGACGCGCCTGGATTACGACGCGTTGGGCAATCTGGTATCGCGCACAGAAGCCGCCGGCGTGGCTGGCTACGAGCGCACTACCAGCTATCGGTACGACCTGGCCGGGCGGCAGGTGAAGACCATCCTGCCGCGCTTCAGCATTTACAATTCTGCTGAAACGCCTTCCACCGAACAGGATGCCGGCATGGCGGAGATGGACTCGGGTGAAGTCGCTGTTACGGTAACGTACGACCTGATGGGCAATGCCATTATGAGTCGGGACGTCGGCGGCGGGATCAGCCGCAAGGTCTATGACCGCATGGGCCGCGTGAAGTACGACATCGATGCGAAAGGCCAGGTCACTGGATTCGAGTACGACGCTTTTGGCCAGCAGACGGCGTTGACGCGCTATGCAGTGGTGCCGAACTTGACGGGTAGTGACTTCAGCGAAGCGGACGTCAAGCAACGCCTGGAAGCGCTGGATCACAGCCAGGATCGCACGATCAAGACCAGTTACGACCGCCTTGGCCGCGTGGCTACCGTTGCCGAGCCGGGCAGCTACGTCTTCGATAACGTGAATGGCGCGCCAGGCTACCGCATGCTGGTGCGTGTCACCGCCAATGAGTACAACGCTTTTGGCGAACTGCGCCACAAATTCGTCTACGGTGCAGATCCCGCAAACATCAACGCAAAACTTACCACGCCAAGCGAAGAACGCTACTACTACAACCAGCGCGGTGAGCGCATTGCGCAGTTCGTAGCGGAAGACGCAGCACGTGGCTTCCTGACCACGACGGAATACAGCGCATTCGGCGAAATTGACAAGGTCACCGAGTTCTCCAACCGGGTCAATGCAAGCTCCATGACCGATTCCGCCTTTGGTGCCGCGGACGTGAGCGAACAGGACCGCGTGACCAGTTATGACTACGACAACGTCGGCCAGAAGACCGCCCAGACACGCCACAATGTTGACGTTGGGGCGTGGGCGAACAACGCCATGGCGACTGACCATGTCCTGGTGACCACCCGCTATGAATACGATGCCGTCGGCAATTTGCTCTCAACCAAGGATGCCAGCGGCGCCGAGACCCGTAGCTACTACGATGCCACGGGACACGTGGCCGCGATTACGGTCAAAGGAAGCAAAGACGGCAAGTTGGCACTGACCACGTTCGACCGCGACGTCTACGGCAATGTGGTCAAGCAGACTGCGTACGCCACGGCAGCTTTTCTGGACGCGGCCGGGAACTACATTGTCCCCGCCTCGGATAGCGCAGATCGTACTACCTGGACGACTTACAACATCAACGGTCATGCCATCGCGCAGACGGATGCTGAAGGGAAGACTTCCTATACCTCGTACGATATTTATGGCCGCGTAGCCAAGCAATGGCAGAACGTGACCAGCATGTTGTCGGCCAGTGAGTCCTTTGTGCGGACAACCTTCACGATCACACAGTACGACCAGCTGGGCCAGGTGCTGAAGGTCATCACCCCGGGTGTTGCAGTAAAAGCAGAGAACAACCAGGTACTAAGCTCAATTGAGTTGAGTGCGCCGAATACTGGTTATCCCACCCTTGCGAGGGAACTATCTTCCTCGTATACCGGAACCAATAGGGTACGGTTGAATTATCCGGACCTGGGTAATGGGCCAGTCAAAGTCGAGCTGAATTACAAGACGAAGATGGGCTATTTCCAGGAGGCGAGAGAGCAGGGCGGTGTGGCCCCGCCCAACTATGTCGAAGAAGGTATCGACCGCGTCAAGGTGCTGGAGGAGACGGAAAATGGACCAGGCCTCTGGACGCCCTTGTCTGGAACTACAGGTGTCACCGTTTCCTGGAGCGACTCTTCCGAAGCCTTTGGCGGTATTGAATCTATCAACAGCGTTAAGGTCTATATCCGTGACGGGCAAGGCCAGTGGGTGCTGAAATATGACAGCACAGGTACGGACCCATCTCGCGCAGCTTCGGTTACCGATCATATGCGCGGCGATGTCGGCACGACTGTCAACGAGAACGAATTCAATGCCTTCGGCGAACTCGTAGGCAAGAGCCTCAACGGAACCCTCTACGAGACTGCCTCGTATGACAACGCCGGCAATATGTGGCGCACCAATGCCGGCGACCGGGTCGAAAAGGTTATGTTCTATAACGTGGCGGGCCAGATGACGGTCCAGATCCGCAGCGCAAAGGACATCGACCTTAAATCGTACGATTCCGCCAAGGCTGTAGCGGAAAAACTTGATCGCAACCTGGATACAGCCAACGGTATCATCCGTAACGAAACCAGCTATGACCTGATGGGCCGGGCTGTCAGCCAGACCGGCACCGCGCACGGCACAGGCGCTCCCGCCAACATACCCGCAAACGGCTCGGTCGTTAATGCCAGCGTTTCTGCGGAGGAGAAGGAAACCTCTCGGGTTGCTTGGAGATATCATTCTCCTGACGGTTCGGACATCGTCGAGGTAGACGGGCCGAACTGGAGCTACTACTGGTCAGGCAGCAACGTCGTTAACGTCGGATTCACCCTGCCGGATGGCCTGGGCAGCGGCGATATCAAGATCGAGGTCTCTTACTACAACGGTGGCGTTTCACCGCTGGATCGCGGCACCAGCTTTGCAGAGCCAAGCTCGCCGACATTCGAGCAGATTCTGCGAGTTGACCAATTGCCTGAGCCCGATAAAGATAGCGGCGTTCGCCACACTACCCTGAGTATGTATGGCTGGCCGTCAATCGATGGATGGAACGCGGTCCGCATCTATAAGAAAGACGTGACCGAGGGCTGGGTGCTCCTGAGTGAAAACAAACAGGTAGACAACCCTCAGGCCGCACGCGGCGGGCCATACGTGACAATGCCGATGCCTGCCGATGGCCTGGCGACGCCACGCATGGAATACACGCTGCCAAACGGACAGCTTGTCTCGTCGAGTGGCGACCAGGTCCACAACTTCGGCGACCAGGCCCTGTTCGATATGTCAGCGGCGCCTGCAGGTCAGTACGATGTCCGCCTTTACTACACCCCACAGACAGGGACATCGGAGATACTGAAGGAAACCGTCCGGGTGCTGGTCACCATCGATGATGCGGGCAAACGCACTGTCAAATACCTTGGCAGCACGGCTGGACCGGTCGAGCAGAATGTGCGCGCAACCAGCATGCAGCGTCTGGACCGCTGGGGCAACGTGCTGGAAGTGACCGATCCCCGCAATCCGGACTGGTTCATCCGTTATAGCTATAACGACAATAACCAGATGGTCAAGCAGGAGGCAGTGGACAGTGCCCTTGGCGAAGTGCGCTATCTGGGCGAAACCTATTTCGATGAAGCCGGCCGCGAAGTCGGCCAACGGGATGGCCGCTTTAACCTTCAGCGCAAGGTCTATGACGCCGATGGCCGGCTGGGTGAAGAACATCACGCCGACGGTGGCCTGATCGAGTACAAATACAGCATGTTTGGTGACCGCACCGACATGTTTACCTTTACCAGTGCAGACCGAAGCGTCCACACCCAATACGCCTATGATCACCTGGCCCATTTAAGCAAAGTCTCCAACTTTGCCGAAACCTGGCATACCTACGAAGACAGCAATGGCAGCTTGTGGGCTGGACAACTGAACGCAGAAGGCGAAGTGGCCGAGTCGTATGCATACGATGAGCTTGGCCGCCGCACGGTGACCACGGACGGCATGAACGGCAAGCGTGTGGTGCGTTACGACCACGCCGGCAATATCCTGGCCGAAGTTGACCAGGTAGGCGTGACCACCTCCTACGCCTATGACGCCTTTGGCCACAAGACCGCCATGGTGATGATGGACGACGGCGGCCCGCGCATTCAGTACTGGGAGTACGACCCGCTCACCGGGCGGCTTGCCTCGCACACCAACGGCGGTAACGTCAGGACGACCTACACGTACACCGGCCTCGGCCAGTTGGCGACACAGACTTCGCCCGAGCGCGGCACGCTGCCGGGCCAGAACCTGAAATACACCTATGATGGCGACCGCCTGATGCGGATCGACGACCTCACCAACAACAAGGTGACCAGTTACGCCTACGACCTGGCCGGCAACCACCTGCGCGAAAGGACGGAAGCAGGTGGCCGGGTGGTGCAGAACAATTCCATCGAATACGACCAGCTGGGCCGTATGGTCCACGTCGGTGATGGCCGTTTCGACCTGCAAATCACTTATGATGCGGCTGGCAACAGGGAGACAGTCCGCACGACGTACACGAACGACAGCGGGCAGGAAAACGAGCGCTGGGTAATGAACAAGTTCGATGCGATGAATCGCCAGACCCTGGTCGATGGCATAGTCACGTTCGAACTCCTTCCAGGGAACACGCGCCAGATTGCCCAATTTGGCCAGGGCAGCCACGAAATCACTTACGACTGGGCCGGCAATCGTACCAGCGACAAGTACTACGCCTCGAACGTGGTGGCCACCGAACGCTTTGAATATGACGGCGCGGGCCGCTTGCAGAAGACCTTCCGCGATGAAAACCTGATCGACCTGCGTTATTACGATGGCGCAGGCCGCGTGGTGCGCTCCGGCGTCGACGCAGGCGCGACCTGGGGCTGGCTGATGGACGAATGGAAGCTGGCCAAGGAATACCGGATCACCGAATACGACGCCGCAGGCCGCATGACGCGCCAGAAGATGCGCGACCTGGGCAACAACGCCCTGGACGACATCTTCTTCAAGATGGTTACCGGCTACGTGATCGACGGGACGCATATCGGTTACAGCAAGGCGGGCAACCTGCGCGGCTACATTGTCGTGCCGCCCAACGGCGGCCCGGTCACGCAGTTCACAACGGACTACCTTTGGTTTGATACGGCGAAAGAATCGCTCGCGTCGGCGCGCAACGCAGATGGGATCTCATACACTACGACCCAATACGACAGCAATGGCTTCGCCGTTAAAGTCATTGAAAAGCCGGACGACGCAGAAGAGAAGTCCCGCACCTTCATCAACGATGTCAACGGCCAGATGTTGATCAGGAATGACGGCGGGCTCGATACGTACTCCTTGATCGTCAACGGCCAACTGCTGGGCCGCAGCAAGGTGAACGATTACGACGCCAGCTTCGTCAACACCTACCAGCCAGCGACCGCCAGTGGCCTGTCGGCGCCGCCAAGCGCCTACGTGGTGCGCGGCAACGGCGAGACGCCATCGAGCATCGCGCAAGCGCTTTGGGGCGACAGCAAGCTGTGGTATCTGATCGCCGATGCCAACGGCATGGCAGGCGATGACCAGCTCGCTGTCGGCAAGACGCTGCGTATTCCAGCGCGCGTGAATACGGTCCGCAACGACTACCAGACCTTCAAGCCGTATGATGCGGCCGATGCGGTTGGCAACACCACGCCTGCAATGCCGATCCCAGCTGCCCCGGCGGGCAGCAAGGGATGCGGTGTGGTTGGGCAAATTGTCGCCGTTGTTGTGATCGTTGTCGCGACCATATACGGCCAGGAGTGGGCAGCGAAACTTGCAGCCGAGGCGGCGTGGACGGGGGCCGCTGCCACTGCGGCAAGTATGGCGGGGGCGGCGGCCGGCGCGATGGTCGGCAGTGCCATCACTCAAGGCGCCTCGGTCGCCATGGGGTACCAGTCCAAGTTCAGTTGGAAACAGGTCGCGGTTTCCGGTATCGGTGCTGCGATCACTGCTGGGATGAGCGGAGTGGGCGAGGGTATTGCCGGCGCAGCGATGAGAGGTGCGTTGAGCAATGCAATGACACAAGGCGTCAGCATCGTGCTGGGCCTTCAGAACGGATTCAAGTGGCGCGGGGTCGTAGCAGCCGCAGTCGGTAGCGCAGTGGGCAAGGCCATGGGGGATGGGCTGAACCTTAATGATAAAGTTGCCGTCGCCCAGATGGATTGGGGCGAGCGATTGTTCAAAGCCTCTCTTGTCGGATTTGCAGCGGGGACCGCAACCGCTGCTATGCGTGGAGGGAAGATAAGCGTAGCTCAGGTGGCGACAGATGCATTCGGCAATGCAATCGGGTCAAGCCTGGCGGAGCAATTCGATTCGGATCGGGAGCTGAACGCAGCCCGTGAACGAAGCACCGCCCGAGCAATGGCTCGTGGCGAGTCGATGCCTACAATCGAAGCGTTACCGATCAAGCCAATCATCACGCCGGAACTGGAAGCTTCTCTTGGTACGTTGCCAAATGTTGCATCGGAGTTGGATGAATTTAGGTTGTCGTTTAAAGAAGCATCGAGGCTTCAGATCGAGAACGATGCACTGGCTGCCGCTGGTATTGCCGCAGAGTTTGCGGCCGGCGATAGAACACGGGCTGCTCGTACATCTGCGTTAATTCGTCAGGCAATTGGGAATATTCCACCCGCGCCCGACTTTATGATTGCAGGCGGTTCAAGGCAGTATTCAGAAGCCGAAATCGCAGCGTTGTGCCGTCTGCCGTCGCGCGGGACAACGGAGTGGGTGCAAACGGCCAGCGAACAGGAACGGAAAGCGTATCTGAATGAGTTGGCGTTGCCAAAGGCAGTTGCAGTGGACGGTGCTGCGGAGGCTCGTCTCGAATATCAACGCCTGACCACCCGAAACTCAATTGGCATGAGTCTGTTGATAGGATTCCCTGGTGCCGCCTTGCCAGGGCAATTGAGTCGCTTGGCCGGAATGAATGAGTTTCAAGTTGCGTCTGCTAACGAATTTGGAGGGCTCCTTGCTGGTTTAGGGGCGATGGTTGCTGGCGCACCAGGTCGAGGATCGGTATCATTGTCACCTGTTGGAGATGTTGGGGCAAATACATTGGTCGGCCCACAACTCGAATCACCAGTGCAACGATTGCTATATGGTGGACGGGCAGGTGAAGGACTACCTGGCGCATCGGGAACCCCAATTGCAGGTCGACCTACGATTGCTGAAATCGAGAATCTGACGGCAAAACACGACGTTGAATTTGCTGTCACATACAAAATGGGGCCAGGGAAAAATGGCGGTGGTGGCCAATACTATTTGCATTCGGGTGAGGGAGGAAGTGTACGTTTCCCGTTGGAAGCAGATCGTATGCTTATCAATCATAGTCATCCTGGAATAAATGGGGCAGGTGGCGCTCGTTATGCTAGCGATGCCGATATGGCCGTTATGGAATACTTGCAAAGTATAGGATCTCCGCAAAGAAGTTCATTAATTATTCCAGTTGATAGGAACGTGACGGTAAGGTTTGGTTTGGGACGTGATCTGAGTAACGGAAATGGATTACTGTACTCTGATCCAACAAAGAGTATCTGGATTCCCAAAAAGCCGGGGCAATGATGGCTCTTGACTTTATTGTGAGAAATTGTGAAAAATCGCTACAAATTGTGCTTTGCAGGAGAATTTCATGAGTAAAGCAGAAATTGATAATTATTCGTATCTCTGGGATGGGTCTGCGCCAGAGTGGCATTTGAGACCGTTGCCGAAACAGATTGAAGCGGTGATATTTTTTGAAAATGGTGTCACTGGAAAAGATGTTTTGAAGTTGAAAAACATTTCGTCAGAGTACGCGAAAGTGCCAACAGCCGAACTGCTATTAAAATTGAAAGGTATGACGTCCGTCAGTTTGAATGTGATAAGTATGGATGTTGCCGTTAGTCTTGAGAAAAAATGCAAGGAGTCTGGAGTGGAACTACGCCTCATAGAAAAAGAGGCAAGGTATGTAATCGTTAATGGCGTGAAGAATTGTATTCTTGCAATTGAAGATAATGATATTTATCGTGAGGTAAAAGAGCGGATGCTGATGGCGGGTCGGCGCGTGTCAAGGTAGTTGTCGCCCGATTCAAGCAGCAATTTGCTGAGTATGGCTCTCCTTTGCACTGGTGGAAACGACGTGATCGCGCTCTGGGTTCAAGGTAACGGCGCCACAAGGTGCCCAGTTGCGCGTATTGCCCGACCAGCGGGCCGGATGGCGCGCCTGGGCAGCCAAATAGAGCTGATGCCGCGCTGCCAGAATAGCCTTGTCTTGCCCAGCATGGCGCTGTGCGGGGCTGACATAGCGAATGCCGCTGTGTCGATGTTCGACGTTGTACCACTGCACAAAGCGGGCGGCCCAGTCGCGCGTGGCGGCCAGATCGGCGAAGCCACCCGATGGGAATTCCGGGCGATACTTTGCGGTGCGGAACAGTGCCTCGGCGAACGCGTTGTCGTCGCTCACACGCGGGCGCGAGTAAGAAGGCTTGATGCCCAGCCAATGCAGCATGGCTAACACCGTGGTCGCCTTCAGTGTGGCACCGTTATCGCCATGCAGCACTGGCTTGTTGCGGTTCATAGCGACGCCTTCGGCCAATGCGGTGCGGCGCACCAAGTGACTGGCATGGTCGGCATCATCCTCGGCATGCACCTCCCAGCCAATGATCTTGCGGCTGTAGAGATCCAGGATCAAGTAGAGGTAAAACCAGCGGCCCGCCACCCGAGCCGGCAAATAGGTCATATCCCAGCACCAGACCTGGCCGGGCGCAGTGGCGATATGTGTGGTCGGTGGCCGCTGCCGACGCGGCGCTTTGGCCCGACCGCGATGGCGAATCTGACCATGGGCGCGCAGGATACGACTGAATGTCGATTCGCTGGCCAAGTAGACGCCCTCGTCGGCCAGCATGGGGACGATGCGAGCCGGCGGCATGTCAGCAAAACGCGGTTCGTTCGCGGCGGCCAAAACGGCAGCGCGTTCGTTCTCCGTCAGCGCATGCGAAGGCAGAGGGCGTATTACCGTCGGCCGGCGGTCGCCGTTTTCCAAGCCGCCGTGCGCTTGCCAGCGTTGCAGGGTGCGCGCATTCAAGCCGACTGTGGCACATGCCTCACTCAGGCGTGCACCGGCCTGGCAAGCGTCGGCGATATCTCGGGCCATGACTTGGCGATCTTCGAGTCCGATCATTCGTCCTCGGCCTTGTACTTGCTGAAGATCGCCTCGGCTTTTTTTGATAGCACGAGCAAAGCTGCCGTCTCCGCTAACGCCTTGTCCTTGCGGCGGATCTCGCGTTCCAGTTCCTTGATGCGGCGCCTGTCTTGCTTGGCCTCTGCCGCAGTCACGCGCTTCTCTCCAGGTTCGGCTAAAGCATTGATTGCATGCTCGCGCCACACTGCCAGCTCGTGCGGATAGACGCCATTACTGCGGCACCAAGCGCCTTTGTTTGCCTCGTCCATCATGGACGTCGCCAGCACCGCTTCAAACCGCGCGGCGGGCGTCCATTCGCGGCGTTGCGTCGGATTGGCCAGCGCTTCACTGCGCCAGCGTTCCAATGTCGATTCGCTCACGCCAATCGACAAGGCGACATCCTTGATCGACGCGCTCTCTGGCGGCAACAAACGCGCTACCGCCTTATCCTTAAATTCCTGTCCGTACCGTGCCACTTCACACTCCTGTTATCGCCCCCATTTTCTCAGATCTATCGGAGCGACAACTATTTTGACACTGGGGGGGGTGTCCCAGTTATATCGACAGAATAAATGGGGCAAATAGCTCAGCACCAATGATCGCATCCAATCCCGCTACTGGTAACCCAGCTGCTATTGCACGCGGCATGGGAGACCTGAATGCGCGCCAACGTGCTGTGCTGGATCAGCTTCCAGAGTTCGGCTCGAACACAATCGTCCATAAGTCCTTTGGTCAGAAGGCTTTGGCAGCGTTGACGGCTCAGACCGGAGATGAATTCGCGATGTTCTCCGTAAGCGTCCGTTCAATACCGTATTGAATGAAGCGCCTACTTCCCTGATGATGTGAACACACCGCTGGGAAGCGGCGTGTAGTTAATTGGAAGGTGCGAGCTGCGCCGCGCAGTTCCAAGGCAGGAACTCGTTAACGCGGTTGACGGGGTGGTCGGCGATGTGGGCCAGCACATAGCGCAGCCAAGCTTCGGGGTCGACACCGTTTAGCTTGGCCGTGCCGATCAGCGCATAGATGGCGGCTGCGCGTTCGCCGCCGCTGTCTGCACCGGCAAACAGGTAGTTGCGGCGACCCAGGGCAACGCCGCGCAGGGCGCGCTCTGCGGCCGAGTTGTCGATCTCGATCTGGCCATCATCGCAATAGCGGGTCAGCGCTGGCCACAGCTTGAGCGAGTACGTGATGGCAGCGGCCGTGTCGGACTTGTTCGACAAGGTGGTGAGCGTGGCGCGCAGCCAGCGTTCAAGATCGTCCAGCAAGGGGCGTGCGCGCAGCAATCGAGCGTCGCGCCGCAGATCCGGTGGCTGGCCCTGGATCTCGGCTTCAATGGCATAGAGCGCGCCGATACGCCGCAACGCCTCGGTGGTCACGGTCGATGGCCGTGCCACATGCAGGTCATGGAATTTGCGTCGCGCGTGCGCCCAGCACGCGGCTTCGCGTACCTGGCCGCTGTCGAAGATGGCATCGAAGCCGGCATACGCATCGGCCTGAAGGATGCCTTTAAATTGGGCCAGGTGGGTTTGCGGGTGGATGCCTTTGCGATCTGGGCTATAGGCAAACCAGACAGCCGGCGGCACCGCCGATGCGCTGGCACGATCATCGCGCACATAGGTCCACAGGCGTGCCGTGCGCGTTGTACCGTTTCCAGGTGCAAGCACCGGAATTGGGGTGTCATCAGCATGCAGCTTGGTGGCGGCAAATACGTGGCACCGAACCGCATCAACCAAGGGGCGCAGCAAGCTGCTAGCGGCGCCAACCCAATTGGCCAGCAGCGAACGATCCAACTCGATGCCTTCGCGCGCATAGATCACGCTCTGGCGATACAGCGGCAGGTGGTCAGCGTACTTTGCCACCAGCACGTGAGCCAGCAGGCCAGGGCCAGCAATCCCTCGTTGCACCGGCCGACTTGGCGCAGGTGCCTGCACGATGACGTCGCAGCAGCTGCAGGCCAGCTTCGGACGCACGTGGCGGACCACGCGGAAGCTGGCTGGCACATATTCCAACTGCTCCGATACATCCTCGCCAAGGTGGCGCAAGCCGCCGCCGCATGCCGGGCAGGCATCTACCTCCGGGGTATGCACGCATTCATCGCGTGGCAGATGATCTGGCAACGGCTTGCGCGCCGCCTTGCGGCGCGCTGGCGGGTTGGACTCTGGTTCGGCCTCTTCGGCGGCGCCCGTTTCAGCCTCCAGGTCTTCCAACTTCAACTCCAGCTGCTCGATCTGGCGTTCCAACTTTTCGGAACGGCGGCCAAACTGCATGCGCTGCAGTTTGGCGATCAACAGCTTTAGGTGTTCAATCTCTGCCGCGCGGGTGTCGAGCTGCGCCGTCAGGCGCTGCACTTGCTCGTCGCGCGCCAACAGCATTGCCTTCAGGGCGGCAATGTCGTCAGGGAGATCGGTGGCGGTCAGCATGCGTCTCAGTTTACGAGAATGCTGTCATGTTTACAAGGCCGACTGTGGGCGCCAAGTTCGCTCGGGCCGGCGCCAGTCAATGCCTTCCAGTAGCATCGACAACTGCGCCTGCGTCAGTGCCACACTGCCGCTGCTGGCCTGTGGCCAGATGAAGCGGCCATGCTCAAGCCGTTTGGCCAACAGGCACAAGCCGTCGCCGGTCCACCACAACAATTTGATCAAATCACCGCGCCGGCCACGGAACACAAACACGTGGCCGCTAAATGGATCTTCCGCCAGCGCGGTCTCTACCTTCGCAGCCAGGCCGTTGAATCCGCTGCGCATGTCGGTGGTGCCGGCCGCCAGCCAGACTTTGGTTCCCGCCGGTAGGCCGATCATCGCAGCACCCGATCCAGTATTTGCGCCAACGTAGAGGGATCTGCTTGACCGTCAATGCGCAATCTCACACGCCCAATCTCCAGCGTGATGGCACCGGTGTTGGGCTGTTCCGGCACTGGCGCTGTTGTTGGCGCCGCCAACATCACCGGCAGCAACGCAGCCTCCTGCGTTGACCCATCGGGCACCGGCAGTTCCGCCTCGAACAACTTGCGCCAACTGAATACCTGGTTTGCGTTCACGCCGTGTTCGCGCGCTATGCGAGCGACCGAGGCGCCAGGCTCCAAGGTCAACGCGACGAGCCTGCGCTTAAACTCCAGGGAGTGGCGCCGGTAATTACCTCTCGGCGCGCGCTGAATGACTGGTTGAAAATTCGTGTCCATAATCAAATTTGTGGGCACAACTGCTGTGCCAAAATTCAATCATGGCTGGGACCTGCTAGACGGTCCAGACGGTGGTGACTGTACGCTTACTGTTCTCCTTGGGGGCCGTAGTTTGATCTATCGTGGTGATGCGGAATCAGTTCCGATTACGCCGCAAATTGGAGCAGACCTGGCTGCACTGGGTTGGCGGTGGTCGTCACATGTTCACCCTGGTTTTGATGTAAGTGTTTTACGCTCATCGCCTGGCGATCGCGCTGTACTTGGTGCCATGGGCAGTCAGCGAAGTGCGATTTTCAACTCGACTGGACAACAGGGAGTATTTACACCAGCAGGTGATTGTTTGGATGGGTGGAAACCATGGTAATTGAAAGAAGGCGCAAGTTGAATCTTTCCGAGATGGAGGCGATAGCCAAGGAAGCCACCAAGGCGGCTTTGGTCGGATATGTACCTCCGACCCCGGAGGAAGAAAGGAATCTCACTCTAGGGTCGGGGATAACAGATACAGAGGGTGTTTTTGAACTATATATTGCAACGGATAGGCCTCAGGATGCAAAGGTGATAAGCTGCGCCAAAGTCGATCGATTAACTGGCGAAGTCGTAGTGGAAGTATTTTTGCCCCCAATGTAATTGGACAATAGCGGGGGCGCGAGAGGGGCTGCTGCCAAAAGCAAGCATGCTATTCGTGAGGGGGCGGCAAAGACAGTCCCGTATCCAGTTCGTGTCTTGCTCGTATCCTCTCGTAGTCTGTGAGCCAGTGGGCCAATGCCAGGTCTGTCTTTTGGACATCTGATCAAAAGGCGGGTCTGGCTGTTCTGAGCGGAAACTGCCCAGGTGCTGGTCACCATCGATGATGCGGGCAAACGCACTGTCAAATACCTTGGCAGCACGGCCGGGCCGGTCGAGCAGAATGTGCGCGCCACCAGCATGCAGCGCCTGGACCGCTGGGGCAACGTGCTGGAAGTGACCGATCCCCGCAATCCAGACTGGTTCATCCGTTATAGCTATAACGACAATAACCAGATGGTCAAGCAGGAGGCAGTGGACAGTGCCCTTGGCGAAGTGCGCTATCTGGGCGAAACCTATTTCGATGAAGCCGGCCGCGAAGTCGGCCAACGGGATGGCCGCCTTAACCTGCAGCGCAAGGTCTATGACGCCGATGGCCAGCTGGGTGAAGAACATCACGCCGACGGTGGCCTGATCGAGTACAAGTACAGCATGTTTGGTGACCGCACCGACATGTTTACCTTTACCAGTGCAGACCGAAGCGTCCACACCCAATACGCCTATGATCACCTGGCCCATTTGAGCAAAGTCTCCAACTTTGCCGAAACCTGGCATACCTACGAAGACAGCAATGGCAGCTTGTGGGCTGGACAACTGAACGCAGAAGGCGAAGTGGCCGAGTCGTATGCATACGATGAGCTTGGCCGCCGCACGGTGACCACGGACGGCATGAACGGCAAGCGTGTGGTGCGTTACGACCACGCCGGCAATATCCTGGCCGAAGTTGACCAGGTAGGCGTGACCACCTCCTACGCCTATGACGCCTTTGGCCACAAGACCGCCATGGTGATGATGGACGACGGCGGCCCGCGCATTCAGTACTGGGAGTACGACCCGCTCACCGGGCGGCTTGCCTCGCACACCAACGGCGGTAACGTCAGGACGACCTACACGTACACCGGCCTCGGCCAGTTGGCGACACAGACTTCGCCCGAGCGCGGCACGCTGCCGGGCCAGAACCTGAAATACACCTATGATGGCGACCGCCTGATGCGGATCGACGACCTCACCAACAACAAGGTGACCAGTTACGCCTACGACCTGGCCGGCAACCACCTGCGCGAAAGGACGGAAGCAGGTGGCCGGGTGGTGCAGAACAATTCCATCGAATACGACCAGCTGGGCCGTATGGTCCACGTCGGTGATGGCCGTTTCGACCTGCAGATCACTTATGATGCGGCTGGCAACAGGGAGACAGTCCGCACGACGTACACGAACGACAGCGGGCAGGAAAACGAGCGCTGGGTAATGAACAAGTTCGATGCGATGAATCGCCAGACCCTGGTCGATGGCATAGTCACGTTCGAACTCCTTCCAGGGAACACGCGCCAGATTGCCCAATTTGGCCAGGGCAGCCACGAAATCACTTACGACTGGGCCGGCAATCGTACCAGCGACAAGTACCACGCCTCGAACGCGGTGGTCACCGAACGATTCGAATATGACGGCGCGGGCCGCCTGCAGCAGACCTTCCGCGATGAAAACCTGATCGACCTGCGTTATTACGATGGCGCAGGCCGCGTGGTGCGCTCCGGCGTCGACGCAGACGCGACCTGGGGCTGGCTGATGGACGAATGGAAGCTGGCCAAGGAATACCGGATTACCGAATACGACGCCGCAGGCCGCATGACGCGCCAGAAGATGCGCGACCTGGGCAACAACGCCCTGGACGACATCTTCTTCAAGATGGTTACCGGCTACGTGATCGACGGGACGCATATCGGTTACAGCAAGGCGGGCAACCTGCGCGGCTACATTGTCGTGCCGCCTAACGGCGGACCGGTCACGCAGTTCACCACGGACTACCTTTGGTTTGATACGGCGAAAGAATCGCTCGCATCGGCGCGCAACGCAGATGGGATCTCATACACCACGACCCAATACGACAGCAATGGCTTCGCCGTCAAAGTCATTGAAAAGCCGGACGACGCGGTAGAGAAGTCCCGCACCTTCATCAACGATGTCAACGGCCAGATGTTGATCAGGAATGACGGCGGGCTCGATACGTACTCCTTGATCGTCAACGGCCAACTGCTGGGCCGCAGCAAGGTGAACGATTACGACGCCAGCTTCGTCAACACCTACCAGCCAGCGACCGCCAGTGGCCTGTCGGCGCCGCCAAGCGCCTACGTGGTGCGCGGCAGCGGCGAGACGCCATCGAGCATCGCGCAAGCGCTTTGGGGTGACAGCAAGCTGTGGTACCTGATCGCCGACGCCAACGGCATGGCAGGTGACGAGCAGCTCGCTGTCGGCAAGACGCTGCGTATTCCAGCGCGCGTGAATACGGTCCGCAACGACTACCAGACCTTCAAGCCGTACGACGCGGCCGATGCGGTTGGTAATACCACGCCTGCAATGCCGATCCCAGCTGCCCCGGCGGGCAGCAAGGGATGCGGTGTGGTTGGGCAAATTGTCGCCGTTGTTGTGATCGTTGTCGCGACCATATACGGCCAGGAGTGGGCAGCGAAACTTGCAGCCGAGGCGGCGTGGACGGGGGCCGCTGCCACTGCGGCAAGTATGGCGGGGGCGGCGGCCGGCGCGATGGTCGGCAGTGCCATCACTCAAGGCGCCTCGGTCGCCATGGGGTACCAGTCCAAGTTCAGTTGGAAACAGGTCGCGGTTTCCGGTATCGGTGCTGCGATCACTGCTGGGATGAGCGGAGTGGGCGAGGGTATTGCCGGCGCAGCGATGAGAGGTGCGTTGAGCAATGCAATGACACAAGGCGTCAGCATCGTGCTGGGCCTTCAGAACGGATTCAAGTGGCGCGGGGTCGTAGCAGCCGCAGTCGGTAGCGCAGTGGGCAAGGCCATGGGGGATGGGCTGAACCTTAATGATAAAGTTGCCGTCGCCCAGATGGATTGGGGCGAGCGATTGTTCAAAGCCTCTCTTGTCGGATTTGCAGCGGGGACCGCAACCGCTGCTATGCGTGGAGGGAAGATAAGCGTAGCTCAGGTGGCGACAGATGCATTCGGCAATGCAGTCGGGTCAAGTCTGGTTGAAACAATGAACGGCAGCGCGCGACGTGCTCAGATAGCCGAGGATCAGATGCGTTCGGGACGCGAAGACGCTGAAGCGGATTTATATCGGTGGACTAAGCAACAAGAACAGGCGCCGGCGCCGTTAACGCCAATTAAACTGGGTCAGTATTTAGATGCGCTTCGCTCAGGCGGCGATCTGAGAGCGTCATTGGATTCTGACGTAGAAGATGACGAGAAGTTCATTCCCGGTGGTGGGGGGCGTTCAGCGCCACGACCAATGAATCGAGGCCCATTGTCGGCTCAATTTGAGTTGGCGATAAATGGGCGGGCACACAGTCTCGCAGAGGCGCTTTCGGACATTGATCAACTTGGTGACTATGCTCAGGCCAAGAATGACATTGCCTTAGTTGGTGAATGGACACGACATTTACAGCGTGGTGAGTTTATTGAGAAAGTCCGACAAGAATTATCCAGCGATGGTTACAATGCCCCTGACCTTGGAAAACGTTATTTGCCTGCGCTCGACGGTTCGAGCAGGCGAATAGAGGTGCCAGATTTTAGTGCCTCGGTACTTGAAAATCATATCGAGTACAGCCGGCTCGTAGCACTAGAAAAGATGGGGGCGATTGCACTCAATAGCGATCTTTCGATCAAGTTCATCGGGAATAGCGGGCATACGCCTGAAGCCTTCAGGGCAATGCTGCAGAAAGAGTACCAGTCGGCAGTTGACATGGGACACACAATTGCATCGCAACAGTTGGAACGGGGCGAGTTGTTCGTGCCGTATAGCTATTTCAAGGATCGCTATACCGCTGAACAAATCGCGAAAGGCGGAGCAACAGATCGATTCGCAAAGACTGCAATGGAGAAGGTGCTTGCTTTTTATGGTGTCCCAGATGGTCCATTTAGTGTCGTTTCGCTCGACAGGCACTTTTATCGGTACTCTGATCCATCGACGTATAAGCGTCCTGATCTCCTAATGCGCTTTGGAGTTCAAGATATTCATGTTTTGGACGCCACACTTGGAGTTAAATCTGCGTCAACGCCCCAGGTTAGTGTTACGTTGAAAAACGGTGCAAGTTCCTGGACCAATATTTCGCCGAACCAGCCCGCAAGTACCATTTATAGGAAGAAATAAATATGTCGGAAACAAAGCTCAAAAAGGCCCTTACGGACTACGCCGGGGAATTGACATATATGAGTTTTACCGCTGACCAACCGGAAGGAACGTCTATGTTCAGTCACGAACAGAACCGCGCAAGCTGTGCGGCAAAGTTTGAGACTCTAAAGTCATGTTGGAATCGCGACACGCAGACAATTGAACGGCTAGAGGTGCTAACAAAGAATGCGATTAATTACTTTGCTGCGGCCGAATTCCACGAAGGTCGACTAACAGTAAAGTCAATCGAAGAGATACTCTGGGGCATTCGCACTGGGAATCGCGAGACTTGATCCTATGCCAGGCAGTCATGACTATCGCCGCGTCGGGCTAGGCCAAATGCATTCGGCAATGCGTTAGGGAGCACCTTGGTAGAAGCAGGGAAGGATGCTGCGCGACGCGCACAAATTGAAGCCGATCAGATGCGCGCCGGTCAGGAAGAAGCCCAAATTGAGAAAGAAGTGTGGGAGGCAAGTTCTTCGCAAAATTATCTAGTGCCGAAGCCTCGGTCGTTGGCAGAGGCATATGCAGCGACATATGGATTGCAGCTCACTGATGGCGTATATCATCCAGGAACAGATGACGCCGACTACCTGGATGCAGGGTTCATCGGCGATTACAAAAAGAAATCGCTTTGGGAGCAAGTTAACAAAAGCAGAGTACGGTCAGATGAACTTATCCCTTATCCGAAGGACTATAATGTCAAGGAACCAAAAAACTGGGTCGCCAAAGGCGAAGAGGTTGATCCTGTGTTTCGGATAGGCGCAAGCGATCCACCACGCCGTCCTGATATCGGAAGTGGCACTTGGAAAAGTGAGGATGCGACGCTAGTATCGAGAATGGAAAAGCAGAGCATTCTTTCTTCGCTTAATGGCGTAGAGGTTATTTGGCCGGATGCCGTGGCGCACTTGCGCCACTACTTCGAAAATACCGGTGAGCCTTTAACAGTAAACCTGCAGCGTATTGTCGAAACAACGCCGGCTGGACGTGATTTTTATATAAATCAACGTAACGCAGCACTTATCTTTTGCTCAAGATAATCTGCGCGATGGCGAAACTATTACTTTTACATCAACGCAATGGAGCAGCGACGATTTTCCGGAGATGAAAATTGGATTCGTGCAATAGGAACATTTTCAGGCTGGTCTACTGCTACCGCTACTAGATCCGGAAATGACTACAGCATGAGTTTTGATCTTAAAATTTACGATAAATACAACTGGAATTCCGGCCAGTCGTTCGATTCATTTGGAAAAGATATATCCGATGATTTTATGGGGAAATTCCATAAGCAGGGCATAGCTCGCGAGTATGAGGTGTTTGGGAACTTGCCACTTAAATTCACGTGGAAAGGCAATCCTTATGGCGACAACGTAACAACTGCAGTAAGAATTCAAAAGAATGGACTAAAATGAAGAATGGGTTTAGATTGCTATTGATATCTGAATTGAGCTATCTTGTATTCATATCTTCAATTTATGTTGTTGACTATCTCAAGTTGGGCACTGAGGTATCTTCAACTGCAGAGATTTCTATATTTTTGTTTGGTGCGGCGACCTTTTTAATTATGCAATTCTGCTTAGTGTTTTCGCTGATGCGATTATTGGGAAATAAAGACCTTTGCGATTTGAAGCATCTATCATCAATTGGCACAGGAATTCTATTAACGGCAGTCACTTGGTTGCACCTGATGGGAGTATTCTCGGCAGCCCTCAAGCCTCAAGGATAGTTGCGGCTATCTAAGTATTGCGATAGTTGCATTCGGCAATGCTATCGGGTCCAGCCTAGCGGAACAGATGCAACAAGGAGGACAGGATGAGGCCACACGCAAGAAGTTATACAGTGTCGGTGGAATGAAGTCGGGAATGAGATTAAAGAGCACGGGAGGCTTCAGTCTAGGCAATGTGAGGGTTGACTTTGACCCGGAATATTCTGCTGGCTCGGAAATCTCAGACGATCAGAAATTGGCATTGAGCGAGGGGGCGGGACCACTTGCCGCCGATGTGGCTAGAAACTGGCTCGCACTTGGAGACGACATTGGTCCGGCAGCTAATGGCCGTCAACTGCCTTCGTCCGATAAGCAAAAAGCTGAAAGTGCCGCCGTGCGCAGGCGCCTTGCCCAACTGGCCACTGATTTCGGTACGGGCACAGGAGAATTTGCTCCCACAACCAAAGATAACAAGAGTCTATGGAGCGCAGTGAAGGACTCTGCGAAAGTTCCATGGAACCTTGCAATGGATGCAGCAGAGTTGGGTGAATACACGCCACTGGGCATGATGCAACGCGGAGCGTACCGTGCTGCTGGCTGGGACTTGCCTCGTCCTGCCGAATTGCGTGCAGGGTATGAAACTCCGGCGTTTGGCTTGTCGCTAGAGTTCCTTGCTCCGTTAGTGCCTGTGTCTAGAATTGCTCGCATTCCTCGGACGCTCGGCGGTGCGGCGTTTGTTGAAGGAAAATTTGTTCATGACCTCAAACCGCTCACCAATTTGGAACTGTACGGGCGGGAGATTTCTCGGACGCCAGACGAAGCAGTGGCACTCTTACGCCGAGTTGGTCACGATGCCGATGAGTTGGCAGGTTATCGCTTTGTTAAACTGAGTGATGGACAAATCGACGAAGCTGAAGATGTTGAAGCGATGGGCCTGCTCATGCGTGGGAGCCGGGAAGACATTGAATTCGCGCGTGCTGCCTTCAAGGATCAAAAGGACATCACCGACGAATATCAATCGATGCAGATCGGCACCTACTTCCACGGCGAGGCGAATGCATGGCGGCGCGGAGACACCTTCATCATCATTGGAACCCACGAGCTAGGATACGATCCCGTGGAAATGGCCTTGCATCTGGAAATGGGCACCAAACGGGGCCTGGCCGACATGGGCAAAGACCTGAACTCCTGCGGCAAACCCAAATAGGTGCCGTACCGGGCACGCGCTATGCCGCTATTTCTGGCGTAGCGTTTCAATGGTGAGGACGGCCTTTTCCGTGTCATGCGGGAATTTCAAGAATTGTCGCAAGCCCTCGAAGACGGGGCCGACCAACTCCGAGTTCGCTTCCCGGTCGAAGAATGGACTCAAGCCGGCTGCGCTGGCCAGCACCTGGCGGGCTTCATCTCCCAGCCGGATATTCCCAAACGAAGCGTCGGCTTGCGCGGGCAAGGTCTGGTCCGCTTCGGCGATGTGGCGGATGGCGCCGGTTTCGGCGAGGAAGGTCAGGAAGCGCTTTCGACCGTGGGGATTTGCTGCTCGCGATGGCAAGACCAGCACGTCCAGCGGCGCGTCTTCATATTGCGGCATGTCGCGAACAATGCCTGGAAATGCAAAGAAGCCCATATCGTCCGCAATCGCCTCGGGAAATTTTGCGGCAACAAAGCTCCCCATCAACGTCATGCCCACCTGCTTGCGATAGATGTAAGGCAATACGCGTTCGTGATCGAGCTCGATGGTCGGTTCGAAGAAGTAGCCTTTACGCAGCAGTTCACCCCAGGCATCGAATACTTTTCGAACGCGGGGATCGGTAAAGGGCACATCGCCGCGCAGTACTTTGCGATGGAATTCCAGGCCATTGAGGCGCAAATCGAAATAGTCGAACCAGCCGGTGGCAGGCCAGTTGTGCGCGGCTCCCAAGCCGAGCGGGGTTACGCCAGCACCTTTCAGGCGTTCGCAGACTTTCAAGAAATCATTCCACGATGCCGGTGGTTCGATCCCGAGGCTTTGGAACAGCGATTTCCGATAGACGAAGCCCCAAGGGTAGTAATACATCGGGAATCCGAATACCTCGCCGTCGATCCGGGTTCCCTCCAGCGTGACCGGGTAGAACTTCTTCTTTTTCAGCAGCGCCACCGTATCGGCATCAAGCGGCACCAGCAGCTTGCTTTGGACTGCGTCGCGCAGCCGCTCTCCCGCGTACCAGAATGCCAGGTCGACCTGGCCGCTGCGCAGCCGCGCGGAGAAACTGCGCTTGTATTGCTCCTGCGGATAACCGTGATGTACCACCTCTAGATCGGGGTTTGCCTTCGAGAATTCATTGATGATGCGTATCCACGCAGTCCTTTGGGCGCTGTGCGACACGATATAGTCGACGACCAATTGTTCGGCCCCTACAGCGATCGATGGCAGGCTGGATGACAGGCATAGCGCCACTCCCATCAGCCAAATTCGGCGACGGTCAACCATGTGGATCGATCGCTTCGTCTGCGTAGCCAGCATGAAACAAGTTTGTCCGCAACAACGAATCGTGTCAACGGAGGCCAGCGCGACGCACCGATTCGGGCTATGTCCGTTTCCGCACGGAGTGGCTTTATGCTGAGTCGTATGCTCAGGCTATGAAGATGACAGCAAATCCCTCTGCAATTCCGGATGAACCAGCGCCATCGAGACGGCGCCGTGTTCCCCCATTGTCGCTGGCCGCATGGAGGCAATTCATCAGCGTGGCAAAGCCGTACTGGCTTGGAGATGAAAAGAGGTCTGCCTGGGGCTTGCTGCTGCTGTTGATTGTGCTGATGCTTGCCGAAACCGAGCTTGCCGTGATGCTGAACAACCAGTCCGGCGAGATGACTTCGGCGCTGGCCGGTCGGGATGGCGACCGTTTCTGGCAGTCGGTGCGGGCTTGCCTGCTGATCCTGGTGTTTGCAGTGCCAATCTACGCCTTCTACTACTACATGCGGGACATGTTCGCCAACCAGTGGCGGCGCTGGCTCACTGGACGCTTCCTCGATGGCTATCTGCAGGGGCGCAAATACTACGAACTGACCTCGGAAGGCGAGATCGATAACCCGGACCAGCGTATCAGCGAAGATGTCAACACATTCACCGGCCGCTCGATCCATTTCCTGCTGATCTTTCTGGGCTCGATCATGCAGCTGGTGGCGTTCAGCGCGGTGCTCTGGTCGATTTCGCATCTGCTGGTTGGCGTGCTGGCCGTGTACGCCCTGACGGGTACCGTGGTCGCGCTCTACGTCTTTGGCACGCCACTGATCCGTCTCAATTTCTCGCAATTGCGGCGCGAAGCGGATTTTCGCTTCGGCCTGATGCGTTTGCGTGAGAATGCCGAATCGATCGCCTTTTACCGGGGCGAGGCGCAAGAGCGTGCTTACCTCGACGGCAAATTCGACAAGCTGTTCCACAATTTCAGCAGGCTCATCAAGAAGCAGCGCACCCTGAATTTGTTCCAGCGCACGTTCAGCCAACTCACATTGGTGCTGCCCGGGGTGATTCTCGCCGAAGGCGTGCTTTCCGGCCAACTGGAAGTAGGGCGGGCAATCCAGGCGGCAGGCGCCTTTACTGCAGTGCTTGGCGCTGTGGGTGTGATCGTCGATAACTTTGAGAGCCTGAGCCGCTTCGTGGCGGGTACGGAGCGCCTGCAAACCCTGTCCAAGCTCGTGCTGCCGGTGCCGGAGGGCGAGGCAGTTAGCGGGAAAACACGTCCGCGGATCAGGATGCGGCCTGGCAAGCAGATCGCCGTCGATGCCCTGACGGTGTGTCCACCGCAGTCCGAGCGCGTACTCGTGAAAGACTTGTCTTTCGTCCTGGCGCCGGGCGATGCGCTGCTTATTACAGGCGATAGCGGTTGCGGAAAAAGCTCGCTGTTGCGAGCAATCGCCGGCCTTTGGGATACCGGCAGCGGCCTGATTCATCATCCGCCGCTGGAAGACTTTTTCTTCCTGCCACAGCAGCCTTACCTGCAGCAGGGCACGCTGCGCAGCCAGCTCATCTACCCAAGCGTGCAGACGCGGCTGAGCGACGAGCAGTTGCTGGAGATCCTGGTGCAAGTACACCTGCCGCAGCTCGCCGAGCGTGTCGGCGGGCTCGATGCGGTACAGGATTGGGAAAAACTGCTATCGGTGGGCGAGCAGCAGCGGCTCGCCTTTGGCCGTGTGCTGGTGCATGAACCGAGCATCGTGATCCTGGACGAAGCGACCAGCGCGCTCGACAGCGGCAATGAGGCTTCGCTCTACAAAAGCCTGCGTGAAAGCGGCGCTACCCTGATCAGCATTGCCCACCGGGCAGCCGTCAGGCGCCACCATACGCATGTGCTGCACTTGAAAGGCGACGGCGGATGGGAATTGCGTGAGGTGGCTCACGCGCTTTCAACGTCCCCGGGAACCCGATGAATGCGGATGATCTGGAAGTTGTACTGCTCGGCAGCTAACGGGGTGTCAGTGCTGCTTGCCTGTTGCTGCCGTAGGTAGTCGCTCACCAGCATGGCTGCACCTTGCTCCGTCAGCACGCCAGCCGCCTTTGCCTGTATCTGATGCTCAGACCGGTCGGCATTCCGGTAGGCAATTACCCAAGTTGACACCTGCTTTTCTTCCTGCTGTTCTTGTAAGGGAATCGCGTATGTTATCAAAGTCGAACGTGTACTAGCGCTCGCCTGGCGGCTGGCGTTCGTATTGTTTCCCAAGTGCAAAGTTTGATGTCGTAAAATTTAACACATCCCTCGTAACAGATTTTGCTAACTCTGCATAATCAAGTACTTATTTCGTAGGCATGATTGATGCTTCGGTCAGCTTGTAGTTTTCTCAACCTAAATATGGAGCGCGATATGAAAGCTAATACGCTGTTCAAGTCTTGCCTGCTGGCCTGCTCCGTTCTGGCGGGTGCTCAAGCGATTGCCGGTCCTGGCACCGTAAACAGTATCGAATTTAGCTTCATGAACTACAGTAATACCGCTTCACAGTCTTTCAGCAGTTTGCCGTTGACGAGTTTCGACAATACGCCGTCGGTCTCGCCGATCTCCATCCCGACGCCACAGGAAATCCTTCCGGTCGTTGAGGTATTCATCCCCTCGATGCCGGTCCAGACCACTGCACCTGAAGTTATTGCGGTGGTGGATTTGCCGCAAGCGCCAGCGGCCATCCCTGAGCCAGGCACCGCCGCCTTGCTGGGCTTGGGCTGTGCCTTGCTCTTCCTGCGTCGCCGTGGGGGATTCCATGCGTAACTCGCGGAGTTTTCCGGCGCTTGCCCTGGCCTTGCTGCTGGCGGCTTGCGGTGGCGGCGGTGGCTCGGGGGGCGCGCCGGTAGTGTCTCCTGCTCCAACCACGCAGACGCCATCGCCTACCGAAGGCAACATCGTCACGTCGGTTCCGGCGCCGACTTACGCGGCAGGCAGTGGCAACCTGAGCATCTTCAACGCCATCAATGCCTTGCGCAGCAAGATCGGTTCCGGGTTGCTTGCCCAGAGCCTGTTGCTGGACAAGTCGGCGGGGGCGCACTGGAGCTACATCAACCAGAACGGCATCAGCGAACTGCATGGCGAAACGGCGGGCAAGCCTGGGTACACAGGCGTTCGCGCGGGGGACCGGATTGCCGCGGCGGGCTATACCGCCTCGGTTTCGGGGGAGGCGATCTTCAGCACAGTCGGTACGGACAAATACATGACCTGTGTTGCGGAGTGGGCCAATTCGGTTTATCACGCGGCCCTGCTGTTTGCCAGCACCATCGACATCGGTGTAGCGGCAAACAACTTCAACCCGGCGGAGGGCGCGTCGACCCTGTGCGTGGTGGACGTTGCGACGAGTACTACGCAAGCGGCGCAGTTGCCGGGCGCGGGCAGTATTCGCGCATATCCCTACGCAAACCAGGCGGACGTGCCTTTTGTCTTCTTCAATCGCACCGAAACGCCAACGCCTGTGCCGGACCTGGTCGAAGCGGGCACGCCCGTAACGGTCAGTTTCGAAACCAGGGGCATGGCAGTGACGGCGCCGATTGCGATCAGCCAGTTCACGCTAACGCCTGCGGGCGGCACGGCAGTCGAAGCGCGCATCCTGGTGAACAAGGGAGGCAAGCTGGGCCCGGTCATCGCGAGCAATGGTCCTGCGCTGACGGATGACGGGAACATGCAAGGTTTCACCGCAACGCTGGTGCCGGTGCTGCGGCTGAAGGCCGCTACCGCCTACAACGTGGCGCTGATCGCTGTCGTGGATGGAAAGACCATCAACAAGTCCTGGACGTTCACAACCGCCGCACAGTAATGCTTGTACCGAGGGCCGGCAATCCTGTGCGGATTGCCGGCCCATTTCATTTACTTCGGGCGCGGGGAACGCACGCCTTTATCGGGCCGCGCAAGGGTGCCTGAGCGCAGCATGCGCACGGCATGCCCGACGGCGCGCGCGACGTTGCGGACTTCTTGCTTGAGGGCTTCGTCCTTGTCCATCGCATCGTGGCTAGTGGCGTAAGGCTCGTAATAGCCAAGGTAGCGGTCAAGCCGGGCCTGCGCGCCGGCATCGATCAACTCCATCCAATCGAGCCAGTCGGAGAGATTGCGCCGCAGGCTTTCCACGCCGGCGACGTCGCCATGCACCACAAGGCCATAGGCGCGCCCGGCCAGGTGTTTGGGGTAGGGCCAGCCGGCCAGCTCCAGGGCCTTGGCTTCCTCGGGCTTCTTGCCATGGGTGCTGGTCGGGTCGGGATTGCCGCCGTCTGCGCATACCAGGCGATCGATCATCAGCTTCAGCACGGAAGGCGCCTGGTACCAGTACACCGGCGTAAAGATGATGACACCGTGCGCGGACACCCACTTTTCATATATATCGTTCATCCAGTCATTGACCTGGCCAAGGCCGTGATTGGGGTAGCAGCTGCAGGGCCAGTGGCAAAGCGGCATGGCGGTGGAAACGCAGCCCTTGCACGGATGGATGCGCAATTCAAACTCGGAGGTCAGGCGGCTCAGATCCAGGACGTCGGTATCGATTCCTTCGCTGGCCAGCGTGGCCTCCGCCAGCTTGAGCATGCGCCAGGTTTTCGACATTTCGCCGGGGCAGGTGCCGTCATTCCGCGCGGCGCCGCAGATCAACAGGACGCGTGAAGGCGTGGCCGGATCTTTCTGTCGCTGTTCGGCTGCTTGCAGGCGGGCAGCAGCGGCCTTCCATTCAACTGACAGCTCGTAGCCAGGATCGGCATATCCCGACCCGGCCGGTTCCGTCACCGGCGCCTTGCGGCTGTCGCTGAAATCTTGCCACGCCACTTCCTCCAGCTTCGCCACCTCGTCGCGCAGTCTGTCGAAGCGCGGGTCGGCAAAATTGCGCGTAAAGCGCAGGTGGAACTCGGCGCGTTCCAGCTTGGCGGGGGCCTGGCCCTTGCGGACTTCAGTCATGTTTGTCTCCCATACACGGGCAATGTGCCATGGCAGGATCAGCGGGTCAGTTCGACAGCGAACGCAAGGTCAGCGGAAACTTGATCTGGATTAAGGTTGAGGCGGGGGCGGGAGGGCTAGGATTGAAGCATGGCAAAGAAGTTTCCAATCATTCCCTTGCACCCGGAGCGGGTCTGCTGGGGTTGCGACAAGTACTGTCCCGCTGACAGCCTGGCGTGCGGCAACGGTTCCGAGCGAACCCAGCATCCATCGGAGCTGTTTGGACCCGACTGGATGGAGTGGGAATCGCCCCTCCTGGAACCCCAGCCGGAAGCCAAGGCGAAGAAGAGCACCTGACGCGGGCCTATTCAGGCAGCCTGTAAGAATACGAGACCGGGAACTTGCGCTGCGTCCCCGGCGGGAACACCTTCGTGTGTTGCAAGGTCCGGGCAACCGCTTCGTCATACGCCGGGTCGCTGGATGACTGGGTTCTCTGCACGTTGATGACTTTGCCCATCCCGTCCAACTCGACGTCGAAACTCACTTTCAGCACTCCTGACCCTTTGCCCCGTTCCGGTACATAGAAGATCTGTCGCCGAACTGCCTCCAGCTGCTCCTCTGTGGGCGGCGTCTCTTCCGGGGCGATCTGCAGCGTCCTGGCGGCTTGCAGTTCTTCGTGCATGGCCTGGTTGACCGCATTCTGGTAGGCGACCGGGTCGGCTTGGCGCGTCGTGGAGGTATAGCTTGGTCCGTGGCTGCCGCTGGTAAGAAGCGCGGCGCATCCTTTTACCAGCAGGATGATCATGAAAGTGATCTGCCAGCCCGACCAGCTCCAGCCCGACTTGCCGCTGCTTTCCACAGGAGCTTCGCCACGCGGAACGGCGCCCGTTGTGCCGTTGCGCGCGATCTCGGCCTGCGCTGCCTGGTGCCATTTCTGCAGGATCTCGCGATCGATGATGATTGAGAACCAGTGATAGAAGCGGTCCGTCAGCTGATGGAACAGAATCAGGTCGTCCCTCGCCGCGACGCGTTCGGGATTTGGCGTATTGCGGACCGTCTGGATCAACTGTTTGACGGTTCCCATGGCGTGTGCCGACATCGATTCATACAGTTTCCACTGGTTTATGGCACGGTCCACCATGGCGCCGGCCTCGCCAAACTGCTGGATGCGGCGGCTGTCGCGTGCCCAATCCAGTACTTCGCTGGCGGCGACGAACAAGGTTTCATGCCCGGGCTTCCAGCCGGTGGCCAGGAGATGGGCAATGCGTGCCTCGAAGATAGTGCGCGCAGTCAGATTGAGCAGGCTGTCGTGTGATAGCGATGCCTGCAGCGCTTCCCGCCAGCGGGACTGGTGCCTGCTCTCGTTTTTCGACGCCAGTTCCTGTGCGCTGGACTGGAATTGTGTGAAAGCCTGGTCGGCGAGTTGGTATGGATCGTCGGGAGCCGGCTGCGCGACAATGACTGGCTCGGTTTCGGGGGCGGCGGCCAGCGGGGTGCCCGCGTCGTCGACGCCGGCGGGAGCCGCTGCCTGGCGCTCGACTTCCTGGTGCGCTTGCCATTGAAGTGCTACTTCATAGGCCTGGCGCAGTTCCTGGAAACCGTCCGGGTCAGCCTCCTGGTCGATCTTTTTCAGCTCGCGCGCATAAGCACGGCGAATATCCTTGGCGTCCGCGCCGGCATCTACGCCGAGCCGGAGCAGGAAGGGGAAAGTGTCGCGCATGCTAGGAATCCAGGTTCAGGAAACTCTGGTGCTCGAAGTATTCCAGCGCTTCGTTGAAGGTGCGGGCGGCCTGGCGCGAAACCCGCATGTCCTGCGCCTCCAGCGCGCGCTCGAACTGCATGATCTGGCGGCCCAGGTGTTCGCGGGCTTCGCCGCGCAATTGCTGGTACAGGCGTTCGCCGCGGGCCAGCATGGTGCGGAATTCGATGCGCTCGCGCGGGTGGATCTTCAGCTCGGACAAGGCTGCGAAACGTTCCTTGATTTCTTCCTGGGTCAGCATGCCTGGATTACCTTCGATCACCAGGGCGTGGGTCTGCTTGGTCAGGAGCACCGTCGCTTCCACTTGCAGCAAGCCGTTGGCGTCGTAGGTGAAGCGCACGTCCACGCCGTTGTTCTGGCCGGGCACCTGCGAAATCGGTACTTCGATGGTTCCGAGCTCGATATTGTCGCGGGCCATGCGCGCTTCACCCTGGAAGACGTTGATGCGCAAGGCGGTTTGCCGATCGCTGGTCGGATGGTAGTTCTTTACCTTGCTGACCGGGACCACGGTGTTGCGTTCGATGACCGGATCGAAGTGGCCGTGCGAATACTGGTCGCCACCCAGGTGCATCGATACCTCGACGCCCAGCGAGTACGGAGCCACGTCGGTCATGACCACTTCATCCAGGGCGGCATCGTTCATTTTCAGGCCGGCTTGCACGGCCGCGCCCAGCGCTACCACTTCATCCGGATTGATGTCGCAGGATGGGAAGCGGCCAAACATGCGCGCCACCATGCGGCGCACGATCGGCATGCGCGTGGCGCCGCCGGCCAGCACGATGTTATCCAGGCTGGCAGTCTGCAGGTTGGCGTCACGCAGTGCGCGCTCGACCGGCGAACGCAGGCGAGCCAGCAAGGGCGCGGTAATGCGTTCGAGGCCTGCTTCGTCCAGCGGCATGGAATAGGTGATGCCGGCGTGGTTGGTCTGCAGCAGCGCTTCCGGCGCTTCGCTGAGCTTGCGCTTGGCCTGCTCGGCTTGCGCCACCAGGCTTTGCATGAACCGGCCGTCCTGTTTCAGCTCGACGGGAATGGCAGCCTGCTTGAAGAACTCCTCGATCAGCAGGTTGACGAAGTCTTCGCCGCCCAGGAAGTTGTCGCCGGCGGAGGCCCGCACTTCCATCACGCCCTCAAACAGGTCGAGTACGGAAACGTCAAAGGTCCCGCCGCCCAGGTCGAACACCAGGAACTGGGTCTCCTTGCCGCGCTGGTGAATGCCGTAGGCGAGGGCGGCGGCCGTCGGTTCGTTCAGGAGGCGTTCGACCTTGAGGCCTGCCAACTGGCCTGCGGCGCGGGTTGCCTTGCGCTGCGCGTCGGAAAAATAGGCCGGAACGGTGATGATCGCTTCGGTGATTGGCTGGCCGAGGGCCGCTTCCGCATCCTCTTTCAAGGCGCGCAGGATCAGCGCCGACAGTTCCTCGGCGCGGAAGTTGCGCCCGCCGAGCGTGAACTGCTTGTTGCTGCCCATATGGCGCTTGAAGACGGCAGCGCTGTTGGTGGGGTGGGTCTGCAGGCGCTCGCGTGCCGCCTTGCCGATCAGGATTGTGCCGTCTTCGTCAACGCTGACGCAGGACGGGGTGAGGAACTCCCCCAGGCTGTTGGGGATCAACCGTGGCTCGCCGTTGTGCCAGGCGGCGATGAGGCTATTGGTGGTGCCGAGGTCGATGCCGACGATCATTTGCTGCTCCGATGTTAATTTCACAAAAGAGTAGCCTAGCATTTATTTCTGGCTGAGAAAAGTCGTTGCCTTTCATGAAGGCTTCGACGCCATAGATTAGTCATGAAAGCGACAGTCCGCCCGATTGCCAGAATCTGTGGCAAGCCGCCTGATCGAGGCCTAAAATATTGTCGCATTACGAGAAAGGAGGAAATCATGGCTAATCTGAGGCGTTACGATCCATTGACTGACCTGGCCCGTTTCGATCCCTTCCGCAACTTTGAAGACCTGTTCCGCGACTTCAGGATGGCAAACATCACGCGCGAAGGAGAGGGGCAACAGCCGATCCGCATCGACGTGCACGAAAATGAATCCTCGTACACCGTTCGAGCCGACGTGCCGGGTGTGAACAAGGACGACATCAAGGTCGACATTTCCGGCAACCGCGTGACGATCGCCGCCGAGACCAAGCGGGTCGAGGAGGAAAAGCAGGGCGGTACCGTTGTGCGGAGCGAACGCTATTTCGGCGAGCAGTATCGCAGCTTTACCCTGGAACACGATATCGATGACAGCCAGGCCACCGCGAAGTGCGAAGGCGGCGTGCTGGAGCTGACTTTGCCGAAAAAGGCCAAGCAGGGCAGCCGCAAGCTGGAAATCCATTAAACCCTGACCGGCAAGGTCAGGATGAAACTGGTGCCCTCTCCGAGGGCACTTTTTACGTCAATGCGCCCGCCGAGCAAGCCATACACGATGTTGTAGACGATGTTGAGCCCAAGGCCGGAGCCGCCGCGTCCCAGCTTGGTGGTGAAGAACGGATCGTAGATCTTGCCCATGTTTTCGGGTGCGATGCCGATGCCGTTGTCGCGTACCGAGATCGCTACCGAGTCCGTGCCGATGGCGTCGGCCGTGATGACGATTTCGCCATGCTCCTTGCCTTCAAAGGCGTGGATCAATCCATTGTTGACGAGGTTGATGAGCACCTGGCCGAATGGCCCCGGGTAGCTGGCCATGACGATCCCGTGCGGTATGGCGTGGCTGACCCGGATGCCGGACTTCTTAAACGTCGGCATCAGCACCAGCAGGATTTCAGACACCAGTTCGTCGAGCTGGAACTCACGGCTTTGCGAAGTCGCCCGGTCGACGGCAACCTGCTTGAAGCTCGACACCAGGTCCACCGCACGATGCAGATTGCGCAGCACGATCTGGCTGCCGTTGTTAACGTCGCCAAGATAGGCGATGAGTGCGGAGCGCTTGACGCCCGATTCCACCGCGGTGGCAAAGGCCGTGGTCTGGTCCAGCAGCGTGCTGACGGCCAGCAGGCTGTTGCCGATAGGCGTATTCAATTCGTGCGCCACGCCGGCAACCAGCGAACCCAGCGCCGCCAACTTCTCGCTGCGCACCAGCTCCTCTTGCGCGCGCTGGAGACTGCCGAGGGAATCGGCCAGTTCGCGGTTGGTGTCGGCGATCTGGCGGGTGCGCACATTGACCAGGTCTTCGAGTTCCAGTTCGCTGCGCTTGCGGTCCGTGATGTCGGTGGAAACGCCGCCCAGCGCCCAGATATGGCCGAATTCGTCGATCAGCGGGAATTTCTCGGAAATATAGGTGCGTGGGCCGCCCACCGTGCCGCCGGAGGTTTCTTCATGGCTGGAGGCCCGCCCGCTCGCCAACACTGCGCGGTCGGCCTGGCGGATCGAATGCGCCATGTCGCGGCTGAACAGCACTTCGTCGGTATTCCCGAGCGGCTCAGGCGACCCGGGAGGCAGCAACATGCGGAAGCTGTGGTTGACCATCAGGTAGCGGCCATCGAGGTCTTTGACGTAGATCACCGCTGACGACTTCTCGACGATATTGGTGAGCAGGGCCTGGCTGCGGCGCAGGGCCGCGTCGCGCGCTGCGATGGTGGCGAGCATGGCGTTGAAGGCCGTGGCCAGCCGGCCGACTTCGTCTCGGCTGCTGACCGGCGAGCGCAGGTCGAAGCGTTGCTCGCGCGTGACGCGGTCGGCGACGGCTGACAGCGCGAGCAGCGGTTGCGTGACCAGCCGGCGCGAACTGACGGCATACAGGATGCCGCCAAACGACAGGGTGAGCAGCACCACGCCGAGCACCAGGCCGTACTGGCGCAGGCGCTCCAACATCGACGGCAGGTGGTAATTGGTCGCCAGGTAGCCGACCAGCTCACGCTCGAACCGGATGGGGGATAGCGTCGCCAATGCGTAACCGTCGAAGCGATGGCCTTCGCGTTCCAGTTCCTGCGACCATTCGCACCTTTCGGAGGGATCGCGGTTGAAGTGGCTAAACACGCGTTTGTCGGCAGTGAACAGGCAGGCCTGGGTAATCTCGGGACTGCTGCGCAAGGCTTCCAGCTTGCGCGCCGCGGCGCTGCTGTCGCCGAAGTTGAGGTCCGAATCGAGGCTCAATGCGAACAGTTCGCTGCGCACGGCGAGGTCTTGTAGCACGCGCGGGCGGGCGACCAGCAAGTCGTAGCTGGCCAGTGCAAGCAGTGCAACGAGCATGGCCGCAATCGTCGTGAGGACCGACACAAGCAAGAGTTTGCGCTGGAGTCCTAGATCACGGAAGAAGCCCTGGAAGCTTTTCATGGGTGTGGCCCATTTGCACCGGAGTAATTATCTTAGCTCAAGCGTCACGTGAGCCACAAGCATGCGACATTCCCATGTAATTGTTGCTATGTTTGGCGTATGACAGAACAACAAGACGACAGCGAAAAGCCGCAGCCGCCGGCGCAGGATGCGGGCGCGGAACCGCCTGTGCGCCCCGGCCGCCCGTCGCGGGCGCGGCTGCTGGAGTGGCAAGGGCCGGTGTTCTGGATGTCATGCGGGGCGCTGCTGGCCGGCCTGGCGGGTGGCGCGGTCGTCCTCGCGCAGCGCGTAGGCATTGAACGGGACCTGATGGCAGTCGCCACCACGCTTGCACCGGATGGCGGCAGGGCGCAGACGGCGCCAGGGCCACAGGCCGTGGCGCGGGCGCCGGCGCTTGCGGAACCGGGAATGCAGGCCGCCAGCAGGCAAGGAGGGTCGGCGTTGGAGGGTTCATCGGTGACGGAGCCCGCAGCAAGCAAGCCCGTCGCGGCTCCGCGCCACCGCGCGCGCCCTGGGAATGGCGCTACTGCGCGCCCTGGGAATGGCGCTACTGCGCGCTCGAAGCATCAGGCCAGCGCCAAACAGCCGCCACGCAAGAAAAGTGCACTGCGCCGCAAGCCTGTAGCCGAACCGGAGAGGTACGCGGAAGTTTTCAAGCGCTGCCCATGGCCTGGCGAGCCCGGCGCCGTGGAGTGCCGGCGGCATATCTGCAATGGGGCGGAAAGCGAAGGCCCGGCATGCAGGCCATACAGGTCGAAGCTGCGTTAAGCGGCAGGAAGCGAGATGAAGGAGCGCTGGCGTTCGGCGAGTTCCTGGCATGCCAGGCAAGTCGCGGCCCCAGGCTGGGCTTGCATGCGCCCCGCGGAGATCGCGCCCCCGCAGTGCAGGCACTGGCCAAAGGTCCCGGCCTGCAAACGCTCCAGCGCAGCATCGATCGCAGCCACTTCGGCGGAGTCGCGGCCAGCCAGCACCTCGCGCCGCTGGCGCAGGACGGCAGTCCAACGGTCAATTTCTTCAGGTAGCATGGCTAGTCTCCACTTTTGGGGCACTTTAACGGGCATCTTGCGCCGCGTCACCAGTGCCGCTTGACCTAAGTCAAGTTTGACCGACTTATTCTTGAGGACCCGCATTTGGCCTCTTGCCCCAAGGGACGTTACAATCTTAGGATGACAGGATTTGACCACCGACAGGGCCAGGCTTTGACACATTCAACGATTGCGGAACGCAGCCTGCAATGGCTGCTGGCGTCGGCGACGGACGCGATGCTGATCATCGACAAGGAAGGCCAGCTGATCCTGGTCAACCCCGCGCTGGAAAACCTGTTTGGCTATGAGCCGGGCGAACTGCAAGGCAAGTCGCTGGAATCGCTGATTCCGGAACGCTTCCGCCACGGCCACGTTGGCCTGCGCGGCAGCTATTTCGAACGCCCGCATCCGCGCGCCATGGGGGCCGGATTCGAACTGTTCGCCACCCGCAAGGACGGCACCGAGTTCCCGGTCGAGGTGAGCCTGTCGCCCCTGCAGGACAATGGCACCCAGCCGATGGTGATGGCGACCATCCACGATATCAGCGCCCGCAAGAAGGCCGAACACGCGCTGCAGGAAAGCGAAGCGCGCATGCGCGCGATCTTCGAAACGGCGGTCGATGCGATCATCACGATCGACGAGCACGGCATCATCGAACGGGTCAACCCGGCCGCAGAGCGCATGTTCGGCTATCCGGAATCGGAAGTCCTGGGCCGCAACGTCAAGATCCTGATGCCGGCGCCGCACCGCGAAGCGCACGACGGCTACCTGCAGCATTACATGACCACCGGCGAAAAGCGCATCATCGGCAAGGGCCGTGAGGTGCAGGGCCTGCGCCGCGACGGCAGTATTTTCCCGATGGACCTGGCCGTCACGGAAATGTGGCTGGGCGGGCGCCGCATGTTCACTGGACTGGTGCGCGACATCACCGAGCGCAAGCACGCCGAAGAAAAGGCGCAGCAACTGCTGCAGGAGCTCACCAGCGCCAACGAAGAACTGACCAACTTTGCCTACGTCGTATCGCACGACCTGAAAGCGCCGCTGCGCGGCATCGGCTCGCTGGCCGACTGGCTGGCGCATGATTACGCCGACAAGTTCAATGAAGAAGGCAAGGAGCACATGCGGCTCCTGATCAACCGGGTCCACCGCATGGGGGCCCTGATCGACGGCATCCTGCAGTATTCGCGCGTGGGACGCATCAAGGAAGCCGTGGTGCCGGTGCAGCTCGACCAGCTGGTGGCCGAGGTGGTCGACCTGCTGGCAGTTCCGGCGCATATCAAGGTTACCGTGATGCCCGGCATGCCGACAGTTGCCGGCGAACCGACCCGCATCCAGCAGTTGTTCCACAACCTGGTGTCGAACGCGGTCAAGTACATGGACAAGCCGGACGGCGAAATCGAAGTGGGCTGGGCCGACGAAGGCAGCCAGTGGCGCTTTTACGTTCGCGACAACGGCCCCGGCATCGCCGAGCGTCATTTTGAACGGATTTTCCAGCTGTTCCAGACGCTGGCGCCGCGCGACCGGGTTGAAAGCACGGGTGTCGGCCTGGCGCTGGTGAAAAAAATTGTGGAAATGTACCAGGGCAGGGTGTGGCTGGAGTCCGAGCTGGGCAAGGGCACGACCTTCTATTTCACCCTGCCAAAGAAAAGAAAGAATAAAGCATGAATAATACGAGCAAGCCGATCCTGCTGGTGGAAGACGACCAGGTCGACGTGATGACCATCCTGCGCGCGCTGAAGGAGGTCCATGTCAGCAACCGTGTCGTGGCGACGGAAAACGGCGAGGCCGCACTGGAATACCTGCGCGAGCCGGGCAACGAACAGCCATGCATCATCCTGCTGGACCTGAACATGCCGATCATGAACGGCATCGAGTTCCTGCAGAACGTCAAGCAGGACCCGCTGCTGCGCCGCATCCCGGTCATCGTCCTGACCACGTCGGAAGAACAGCAGGACAAGATGCGCAGCTTCGACCTGGGCGTCGCCGGCTACATGACCAAGCCGGTGGACTACCGCCAGTTCGTGGAGGTGGTCCGCTCCATCAACCTGTACTGGACCATCAGCGAGCTGCCATGAACAGGGTAAGGGTCCTTATCGTCGAAGACGATATCGTTGACCGTATCGCCTGCCGCCGCGCCTTTGCGCAGGCGCCGGGCTTCAACTGCGAATTGCTGGAAGCGGAAAGTGGCCAGGAAGGCCTGGATATCGCCTTGCGCGAAGAGCCCGACTGCATCCTGCTCGATTATCACTTGCCCGACCTGACCGGGCTTGAATTCCTGGCACGTCTCGCGGCAGACCGCGGCGAACCCCAGCCAAATATCCCGGTGATGATGCTGACCGGCGCCGACAGTGCCACCGTTGCGGCGGAAGCGATGCGCCGCGGCGCGCGCGACTACCTGGTGAAGGACAACGACGGCCGCTACCTCGACTTCCTGGCGGGCGCCATCGACCGCCTGCTGCGCGAGCAGCGCCTGATCGACGAGAAACAACTGGCTGAACAGGTGCTGCGGCAGTCGCAGAAAGAGCTGCGTGAACTGGCCGCGTACCAGGAAAAACTGAAGGAACACGAACGCACCCGCATCGCCCAGGAAATCCATGATGAACTGGGCGGCCTGCTGACCGGCATCAAGGCCTATATCTCGGTCGCCATCGAGCGCGGCGGCGAGCAATCGGACCCACTGTTGAAGGATGCGGCCAAGCTGGCGCAAGATGCGATAGAGACCGTGCGCCGCGTGATTACCGACCTGCGTCCAAGCGTGTTGGACCAGCTGGGCATCTGGCCTGCGCTGGAATGGTATGCGGAACAGGTGGCGCAGCGCAGCGGCTTGCAATGCACCTGCAATATCACGCCGGAGGCGCAGGCGCTGGAGCTCGATGCGGAGCGCAGCACCATGTTGTTCCGCGTCGCGCAGGAAGCGCTGACCAACGTGGTGCGCCATGCCGAAGCGAGCGAGGCGCGCGTCATCGTGGATATTGACGGCGAAAACGTGGTGCTGCGGGTGGAAGACAATGGCAAGGGTATCGAAAGTGCCGGCTTGTCCGACCGGGAATCGTGGGGCTTGTTCGGCATGCACGAGCGCACGCGCCGCTTTGCCGGCGAACTGAATATCAGCGGCAAGGCCGGGCAGGGCACTACCCTGCAGCTGCGGCTGCCTTTGGAGGACAAGAATGGGTGACAAGATCACCGTTTTGCTGGTCGACGACCATGCGATTGCACGCAATGGCGTGCGCCTCATGCTGGGCACGGCGCCCGACATCAGCGTGGAGGGCGAGGCCGGCAACGCCGTCGAAGCGATGCAGCGCGTGGCCGAGCGCAGTTTCGACGTGGCGCTGGTGGACATCAAGATGCCGGGCAAGAATGGCCTGGACCTGTTGAAGACCCTGCGCAGCGAATGCCCGCGCATGGCGGTGCTGGTGCTGAGCACCTATTCCGAGGAAATTTACGCGGTGCGCGCGCTGAAATCGGGCGCCTCCGGCTACCTGACCAAGGATGCGCCGACGGCGACCCTGATCGAGGCCGTGCGCAAGGCTGCCTCGGGCGGCAAGCACGTGAGCCCGGCGTTGCTTGAAAAACTGGCAACCCTGGTCGGCGGCGGCCCGAGCGGCGACCACGAAGAGCTCTCCAACCGCGAACTGGAAGTTTTCAAACTGATTGCCCAGGGCGAGTCCCTGGTGCGCATAGGGGAAAAACTACATCTCAGTCCTAACACTGTGACAACCTATCGCAGCCGCATCCTCGAGAAAATGGGCATGTCCACGAATGCTGAGCTGACCCGCTATGCCCTCGAGCACGGGCTGATCTGAGCGGCTGTAGGGGAACCACTACAGCAACTACACAGGATGCTTGATACCGGGAAATGACGCCGGGCGCGATACTGCTTCCATCGAAAACAAGGAGCAGCAAAATGAGCCCGGTCATCCCAATCACCCCTGCAAACGCCACCAAATCCTGCGCACCAGTCGCAGCCAAATGCTCGCTGTGCAGCTTCAACCGCCTTTGCTTGCCACAGGGCCTGGCCGACGAAGATGTTGCTCGCCTTGACCAGATCATTTCCCGCCGCCGCCGCGTGAACCGCGACGAGCCGCTGTACAAGACCGGCGACAGCTTCCACAGCCTGTATGCCGTGCGCTTCGGCCACTTCAAGACCGTGCAGGTGAACCAGCGCGGCGAACAGACGATTGGCGGTTTCCACATGGCCGGCGACCTGCTGGGCATGGAAGCCATCGGCAATGGCCAGCATTCCTGCAATGCCGTGGCGCTGGAGGACAGTGAAGTCTGCGAGATCCCCTTCAACCGCCTGCAAGAGCTGGTGATGCAGATTCCCGGCTTGCTGCAGCAGTTCCACCGCACCATGAGCCGCGAAATCCAGCGCGAGCAGTCGGTGATGCTGTTCCTGAGCCATATGCGCGCCGAACAGCGGCTGGCCATGTTCCTGCTGAACCTCGCTGGCCGTTACGCCCAGCGCGGCTACTCTTCGACCAGCTTCCAGTTGCGCATGTCGCGTGAAGATATCGGCGGCTACCTGGGCCTGACCGTGGAAAGCGTCAGCCGCCAGCTGGCCCGCCTGCGCCAGGATGGCTCGATCGTCCTGAGCAACCGCGATCTGCGCATTACCGACCGCGCCAGGCTCGAGGCCATGTCGTCCGGCGGCATGGCGCAGGAACTCGCTGTCGCCTGACCGGCTTACCAGTTTTCTCACCTGTAGGGGGTGTATGGGGCAGCTCTTGCTGCCCCTTTTTTATTGCGCGAACACTTCTTTGGCGGCCATCAGGCCGTTGAGCGCAGCCGGAAAGCCGGCGTAGACGGCCATCTGCATGATGGTCTCCACGATCTCTTCGCGGCTGACGCCGACGTTGAGGGCGGCGTGGATGTGCACCTTGAGCTGGGGCGCAGCGTTGCCCATGGCGGTCAGCGCGGCCACCACAGCGATCTCGCGTGATTTCAGGTCAAGCCCCGGGCGCGAATAGATGTCGCCAAAGGGGAATTCGATCAGGTAGCGGGCGAAATCGGGCGCAATATCTTCCAGGCTTTGCACGACGCGGTCGCCGGCCTGGCCGTCGACTTCACGCAGTTTTGCGAGCCCGCGCTCGTAGCGGCTTTCGGTGTTCATTGGCATGTGCTCCATCGGTGGTTGGATTCGACGCCAGGGACTGCTCCAGGGAGCGGTAATACTCGATCTTGGCCTGCAATGATGCTGCAGATTGTTGCATCGCCTCGATTTCGGCGAGCACGTTCTGCATATGCTCTTCCAGCATCCGGCGCCGTTCCGGCACCGTCGAGTCCCCAGCGCCGCGAAGTTTTGCGAATGACTGCATTTTGCCGATTGGCATATGGGTCGTTCGCAGACGCAGCAGGAATTCGATCCAGGCAAGGTCCGAGGCCGCATAGCGCCGCCGGCCGCCCGCTGCACGATTGACCGGGGCAATCAGCCCGATGCGCTCGTAATAGCGGAGGGTGTAGGCTGTGAGGCCGGTACGTTTGGCGACTTCGTCAATGCTCAGGTGCGATTCCATGGGGTGATCGTAAAAGTTAGAGTGCACTCTAAGTCAAGCACTTTATTACTCTAACCGGGAAGCCGCAACTGCGAGCGCAAGGTCCATCGTGTTGATGTGGGCCTCGAGCCAGTCCGGCAGGGTGCGGATGATGTCGCGTGCCGTGGCTTCCTCGTCGTCCTTCAGCAGGCGCAGGGTGCGGGCGACCTTTTCCAGCAAGTAGCCATGGGCTGCGCGGTGGGCCTGGGCAGCCGGGTAGGCGATGCGCTCCATCAGGCTGTTTTCTTCGCGCAGGTGTTCCATGAATTCAGCTGCCAGGTCGCGGCAGGCTGCGTCAAAGGCGGGACGGGGCAGGGTTACCATGGCGTCGAGCATGTCGAAGACGATGCGGTGCGACTGGTCGAGAACGGGAATGCCCAGTGCGAGGTCCGGCCCGAAGACGATGGAATCCATGGGGTTCTCCAGTAGTGTCGAACCGCAATTGTGCCGCTGGGAAAAAATCGTGCACATGATCCATGTCAATTTTCACTTTTGACAAAGTCTATGAAGGCGCGCAAGGGCGGCGGAACCAGCCGGCGCTCTGGGTAGTAGAGGAAAGGGCCCGTAAAGGATTGCCACCAGGGTTCCAGCACCGCTTCCAGGGCGCCATTGTCCAGGTGCGGGCGCAGCCAGTCTTCGAACAGATAGATGACCCCGCTTCCTGCCTTGGCCGCGTCGACGATCAGTTCAACGGCACCGGATGGCTCCACCAGCAAGGGGCCGTTGACATCGACTTTCACGGTTTCCCCATCGCGCCTGAATTCCCATGGCGGTACGGCGCGCCCGGCAAAGCGCATGCGCAAGCAATCGTGCTGGAGCAGTTGTTGCGGATGGTCGGGCCGCCCGCGTTTGTCGAGGTAGACCGGCGCGGCAGCGGCGGCAAAGCGCTGGACCCGTGGGCCGATGGGTACCGCGATCATGTCCTGCTCAAGGCGCTCGTCATAGCGAACGCCTGCGTCGCAGCCCGCGGCAAGCACGTCGACGAGGCCCTCTTCTGCGGCAATTTCCAGTTGTATGTCGGGATAGGCGGCCAGGAACGCCGGTACGATGGCCGGCAATACCAGTCGTGCTGCACTGATGGGGACGTTCAGCCTCAATCTGCCGGCTGGCCGGTCGCGCAAGCCGTTCACTTCGGCGAGGGCGGCATCGACTTCTGACAGGGCGGGCTGGAGGCGCGCCAGCAGGCGCTTGCCCGCTTCAGTGGAGGTGACGCTGCGCGTGGTGCGGTTCAGCAGCCGCACTCCCAACTGGGCTTCCAGGCGGCGCACCGCTTCGCTGAGACCGGATGCGCTGACGCCCATCGCACGCGCGCCATCGCGAAAGCCTTGGGCGCGTGCAACGGCAATGAAAGCATTCAGGTCGGCAAGATCGACGCGCATTGTGCAAATTTTCGTACGGGCTGTTTTGATTATACCGGCTTATCGAACGGTCGATTCGCTTCTAGACTGGGAACCTCATTGAAAAGGAGCTCTACCATGTCCCAGCAACCATCCACTTACTGCCTCGGAGACCTGATCGTCAATCGCATGGGTTACGGCGCCATGCGCCTTTCAGGGCCGCATGTTTTCGGGCCGCCGGCCGATACAGCAGGCGCATTGAAGGTCTTGCGCACGGCGGTTGAATCCGGTGTCGATCACATCGACACCAGCGATTTCTACGGCCCGCACGTAACCAACCAATTGATCCGCGAAGCCTTGCGCCCCTACCGCGATGGCCTGGTGATTGCCACGAAAATTGGCGCCCGGCGCGGCGCCGATTCTTCCTGGCTGCCGGCTTGTTCGCCTGCTGAACTGGAACAGGCCGTGCATGACAACTTGCGCAACCTGGGGCTCGACAAACTGGATGTCGTCAATTTGCGCCTGATGATCGATCCGATGCAGCCGGCTGAGGGCTCGATCGAAGAGCCGCTTGCCGCGCTGGCCGAGCTGCAGCGCAAAGGCCTGGTACGCCACATCGGCTTGAGCAACGTGACCCATGCCCAGGTAGCCGAGGGCCGGCGGATGTGCGAGATCGTGTGCGTGCAAAACCAGTACAACCTGGCCCACCGCAATGACGACGCCTTGATTGATGAACTGGCACGCGATGGTATCGCCTACGTGCCGTTCTTCCCCTTGGGCGGGTTCTCGCCGCTGCAGTCGTCTACCTTGTCGCGTGTCGCCGCCCGCTTGGGCGCGTCCCCGAACCAGGTGGCCCTGGCTTGGCTGCTGTACCGGTCGCCGAATGTGCTGTTGATTCCGGGGACCACCTCGATTGCCCACCTCAAGGAGAACCTTGCCGCGCAGGCGCTCGATTTGCCCGGCGAGGTCCTGGCGGAACTGGATGGCATGGCGCGCTAGCGGCGCGCTTAGAGGAATCGATCGAGGATCTTCTTGCTGTGCTTATCCAGCGCGAACTGGTCGCGGATCAGGAAGTGGATGCCGTGGCTGTCCGACACCAGCAAGGAAACGCTGCCGATGCGGCGAATATCTTCTTCGCCGCGCAGCACGAAGGTGGTATCGCCGCGGTCGGTTTCGACGCTCCAGGTGGAAGGGCAGGCATAGCTGCCCACGTCCACGATACGCTGGATGACCGGCATGAATTCACGGCCGGCCAGTTCTTCGCGCACAATGTCCGCCAGTTGCGGCGACAGGTCGGAAATACGATCCAGCCAGGCCACTTCCTTGCCGTCGGTGTTTACCAGCGACAGGCCTTCATCCGGCGCCTGGATGGGAAACGCGCGTACCGGCGACACGCCTTCATGCAGCACGCCGTTGGCGTCGATCAGGTTCAGCTTACCGAAGCTGTCCCGGCTCAAAGTAAAATTAATCATCTTCACGGCTCTTTGCCTTGTCATCCATGTCTGTATCGACGTTACGTGCCTGCGCCTGGTAGAGGCGGTAGTAGGCGCCTTCCCTGGCCATCAGTTCTTCATGAGGGCCTTCTTCGACGACCTTGCCGCGGTCCATCACCACCAGGCGGTTCGCGCGTTGCAGCGTTGAGAGACGGTGCGCAATGGCAATCGTGGTGCGGCCGGCGACGAGGTTGTCCAGCGCCTTCTGGATTTCTTTTTCCGTTTCCGAGTCCACCGATGCAGTCGCTTCGTCGAGGATCAGGATGCGTGGATCGATCAGCAGCGCGCGCGCAATCGAAATACGCTGGCGTTCACCGCCCGACAGGCCCTGGCCGCGCTCGCCCACCATCGAATCGTAACCCTGCGGCAGGCGCAGGATGAAGTCGTGGGCGTGCGCTGCGCGGGCGGCCTTCATGATTTCTTCGCGGGTGGCTTCCGGCTTGCCGTAGGCGATGTTTTCCGCAATGGTGCCGAAGAACAGGAATGGCTCCTGCAGCACCAGGCCGATATTGCGGCGGTAGTCCGACACCGCGTAGTTGCGGATATCGACGCCGTCCAGCAGGATCGCGCCTTCCGCCACGTCGTAGAAGCGGCAGATCAGGTTGACCAGGGTCGACTTGCCGGAGCCGGAATGGCCCACCAGGCCAATCATTTCGCCGGCCTTGATCTCGAGGTTCACCCCGCGGTTGACGGCGCGGTTACCGTAGCGGAAGCCCACTTCGCGCAGCGTGATGTCGCCGCGGACCTTCTCGACCTTCACCGGCTGCACCGGATCGGGCACGCTCGACACGTGGTCCAGGATGTCGAAGATGCGCTTGGCGGCCGAAGCGGACTTCTGCGTCACCGACACGATGCGGCTCATGGAATCCAGCTTGCCATAGAAGCGGTTGGCGTACAGGACGAAGGAGCTCAGGACGCCGACGGTGATGTTGTGCTTGGAGATCATCCAGATGCCGAACACGTAGATCACCAGGATGCCCAGTTCGGTCAGGAAGGACACGGTCGGCGAGAACAGCGACCATACCTTGTTCAACTTGTCGTTGACGGCCAGGTTGTGCTTGTTGGCGGTACGGAAGCGGGTTGCTTCGCGGGTTTCCTGCGCAAACGCTTTCACCACGCGGATGCCGGGAATCGTATCGGCCAGCACGTTGGTCACTTCGCCCCAGACGCGGTCGATCTTTTCAAAGCCGGTACGCAGCTTGTCGCGCACCAGATGGATCATCCATGCGATGAAAGGCAGCGGCAGCAGGGTGGCAATGGCCAGCCAGGGATCGATGGTGAACAGGATCACGCCGGTCATGATGATCATCAGGACATCGGAGGCGAAATCGAGCAGGTGCAGGGACAGGAAGACGCAGATCCGGTCCGATTCGGAGCCGATGCGCGACATCAGGTCGCCGGTGCGCTTGCCGCCGAAATACTCCAGCGACATGCGCAGCAAATGTTCATACGTCGTGGTGCGCAGGTCCGCGCCGATGCGTTCCGATACCAGCGCCAGCACATAGGTCTTGGCCCAGCCGAAGATCCACGCCAGCACGGCGGCGCCGGTCAACGCTGCCATGTACTGCACCACCAGCATGTGCTCCACCGGCTTGCCGTTCTGGTAAGGGATCAGCACATTGTCCGTCAGCGGCATGATGATGTACGGCGGGATCAGGTGCGCGCCGGTCGACAGCAGCATCATTGCAAATCCAAGCGCCAGTTGCCATTGGTAGGGGCGCGCAAAGCGCCACAGGCGGAACAGGGTCCAGGTGGACGGCGGCGTGTGGACGACTTTGGTGCAGACCGGGCATTCTTCCTGGTCGGCTTCCAGCGGCGCCTTGCAGGTAGGGCAGGAATTCTGTTCGACCTGCTGCAGCGGCTTGCCGTGCACGTGCGCTTCCAGCAGACGCGGGAAGTTCTCGGACAGGCGAATGGCGAGCAGGTTCTGGCCAAGCGTAAAGCGCCATGCGGCCAGGCGCTGCTTGTCATCCACCAGTTCCAGGTGGCCGACACCGGCGTGATCGTGCAGTTTTAGCGACATGCCAGGACGATAAGTCCAATCTCGCCATACCGTTTCACCGGGTGCGCGTGCCATAATGCGGCGCTCCGTAAGGAGTACCAGGCCTTTGTTGAAGTGAAGCTTGGAGTCCAGGTCAACCTCCAGCGCGCCAAGTACGTTTTCTTCGGGGGCAAGCGCTGGCAACTCTGTGCGCCACCTGTCGGGAAGTTCTGTCAGGCTGAGCTCAGAGGAAAGTTGGTTTGTTATCATTGTGGATCAGACTCCGGCACTCTTTGCCAAGTGGCAAGAATTGCGAAACAGTGGGAAAATAGAAGGACGGGCGGAGTATACCGCAAGAGGTACAAGAGCTAAAACATGACAAAAAAGAAAGACATTGAGTTTCTCCGTGTAACACACCTGCGCGGACCGAACATCTGGACCTATCGCCCGGTGATCGAGGCTTGGCTGGATATCGGCGAGCTTGAAAACTACCCCTCGAACAAACTCCCCGGTTTTTATGAACGCTTGACGGCCTTCCTGCCTGGCCTGATCGAGCATCGCTGCGGCGTCGGCGAACGCGGCGGCTTCTGTGAGCGCCTGCGCGACGGCACCTATGCCGGCCATATCCTCGAACACGTGGTGCTGGAATTGCAAAACCTGGCCGGCATGCGTACCGGCTTCGGCAAGACCCGCCAGACCGCCGAAGGCAGCGGCATTTACAAAATGGCATTCCGCACCCGCCAGGAGCAGGTTGGCCGCGCCGCACTGGCCGCCGGCAAGGACCTGCTGATGGCGGCCATCGAGGACAAGCCATACGACCTGGCCGCCACCGTTGAAAAACTGACTTCGATGGTCGAATCGCTGTGCCTCGGCCCATCGACCGCCTCCATCGTGGACGCGGCGACCGACCGCAAGATTCCGCACATCCGCCTGACCGACGGCAACCTGGTGCAACTGGGTCACGGTGCGCGCCAGCGCCGCATCTGGACTGCGGAAACCGACAACACCTCCGCCATCGCCGAAGGCATTGCCTCAGACAAGGACATGACCAAGGACCTGCTGAAGTCCGTTGGCGTGCCGGTGCCGGAAGGCACCCTGGTCAAGAGCGCCGACGAGGCCTGGGAAGAAGCGCAGGACATCGGCCTGCCGGTGGCCGTCAAGCCGTACGACGGCAACCATGGCCGCGGCGTGTCGCTGAACCTGATGACCGAAGCCGACGTGCGCGCTGCCTACGATATCGCCGTTGTGCGCGGCGGCAGCAAGAGCGTGATCGTCGAGAAATTCATCGTCGGTAATGAACACCGGCTCCTGGTGGTTGGCCGCCGCATGGTGGCAGCGTCCATGGGCGAATCGCTGTGGGTGACCGGCGACGGCAAGTCCTCTGTGCAGGAGCTGGTGGACAGCCAGATCAACACCGACCCGCGCCGCGGCACCACTGAAGAATTCCCGCTGAATATCGTTGAACCGAAGAAGTCGGAAGAAGTGCAGCTGGACCTGAAGCGCCAGGGACTGACGCCGGACTCGGTGGTGGAAGCTGGCCGCAAGGTCCTGATCCAGGTCAACGGCAACGTGGCCAATGACGTGACCGACCTGGTGCACCCGGCGGTTGCCGAAATGGCAGCGCTGGCGGCCCGCACGATTGGCCTCGACATCGCCGGCATCGACCTGGTTGCCGCCGACATTTCCAAACCGCTGGAAGAGCAGGGCGGCGCGATCATCGAAGTGAACGCGAGCCCCGGCTTGCTGGCCCACCTGAAGCCTGCCGCCGGCGGCGTGGCGCGCCCGGTTGGTCACGCGATTGCCGACCAGCTGTTCGCGGAAGACGACGATGGCCGCATCCCGATCGTGGGCGTGGCCGGCAGCCGCCAGAACGCGCTGATCGCACGCCTGATCGGCTGGCTGCTGCAAATGAGCGGCCGCTACGTCGGCACTGCGACCGAGCAGGGTGTGTTCCTGAATGGCCGCAATGTGGCGCGCGGCCCGCTGACCGAATGGGAGTCAGGCGAGCGACTGCTCCTGAACAAGAATGTGGAAGCGGCGGTATTCGCCAATTCCGGCCGCATGATCCTGAGCGAAGGCTTCTCTTACGACAAGTGCATGGTGGGCGTGGTGACCGACGCCGCCGGCCACGAGGAACTGGGCGAGTTCTACATCAACACTGCTGAACAGATGTACGGAGTGCTACGCACCCAGGTCGACGTCGTGCTGCCGGAAGGCGCTGCCGTGCTGAATGCCTCCGATGCGCAAGTGGTCGAAATGGCCGAACTGTGCGACGGCGACGTGATCTTCTACGGCACCGACGAACACGTGCCTGCGATCGACTCGCACCGCCAGGATGGCGGCCGCGCTGTGTTCCTGCGCGATGGCGGTTTCGTCATGGCTGCCGGCCGCGACGAACTGGCTGTCTTGCCGCCGTCCTGCCTGCCGGCCAGCGGTGAAGACCGCAAGGAAGCAGTGCTGGCTGCAATCGGCGCCGGTTGGGCCATGGGCCTGTCGCCGGACCTGATTGGTGCCGCGCTGCGCACCTTCGAGTGGAATACCAAGAAAAACTAAGGATTACCAGGAATGGAAGTTATTCGCCTCCGCGCACTGCGCGGCCCTAATCTGTGGAGCCACCATACGGCTGTTGAAGCCATCGTGTCCTGCACGCCGGAAGAACGCTCCGTCGACAAGATCCCTGGTTTCGAAGTGCGCCTGCGCACCCGCTTCCCGCGCCTGGCGCAGCTGCAGCCGGACGGACATGCCGACACCATCCCGATGGCGCACGTGCTGGAACTCGCGGCCCTGGGTCTGCAAGCCGAAGCTGGCTGCCCCGTCACCTTCAGCCGCACCACGCAGACCCTGGAAGATGGCATCTACCAGACCGTCGTGGAATACACCGAGGAAGCGGTAGGCCGCCTGGCGATGGAATGGGCTGAGAAGCTGTGCAAGGCCGCCATGGACGACGCTCCATTCGATCTGGCAGCTGCCTTGCACGAACTGCGCGAGCTGGACGAAGATGTGCGCCTGGGCCCATCCACCGGTTCGATCGTGTACGCCGCTGTGGCGCGCAAGATCCCGTTCCGCCGCATGACCGAAGGTTCGATGGTGAGCTTCGGTTGGGGCTCCAAACAGCGCCGCATCCAGGCTGCTGAAATGGACAGCACCAGCGCGATCGCCGAAACCATCGCGCAGGACAAGGAACTGACCAAGAAGCTGCTGGACGCCGCCGGCGTGCCGGTGCCCGTTGGCCGGACCGCGGTCGACGCAGAGGACGCATGGAAAGCCGCGCTGGAAATCGGCCTGCCTGTCGTGGTCAAGCCGAAAGACGGCAACCAGGGCAAGGGCGTAACGGTCAACATTACCACCCGTGAGCAGACCATCGCAGCGTACAACGCGGCCAAGGAATTCCGCGACGACATCATGGTCGAACGCTTCCTGGCCGGCCACGACTTCCGCCTGCTGGTGATCGGCAACAAGCTCGTTGCTGCCGCTCGCCGCGATCCTCCGCATGTTGTGGGCGACGGCGTGCACTCGGTGCGTGAGCTGGTGGACATCGTCAATTCCGACCCGCGCCGCGGCACCGGCCACGGTACCGCGCTGACCAAGATCCGTTTCGACGACATCGCCCTGGCGCGCCTGGCGCTGCAAGGACTGGCGGCCGATTCCGTGCCGCCGATCGGCCAGCGCGTCGTCCTGCGCAATAACGCCAACCTGTCGACCGGCGGCTCAGCCACCGACGTCACCGACGACGTGCATCCTGAAGTGGCGGCGCGTGCGGTGGAAGCGGCGCAGATGATCGGCCTGGATATCTGCGGCGTGGACGTGGTGTGCGATTCCGTGCTGCGTCCTATCGAAGAACAGAATGGCGGCGTGGTGGAAGTCAACGCCGCGCCTGGCCTGCGCATGCACCTGTCGCCGTCCTACGGCAAGGGCCGTCCGATTGGCGAAGCAATCATCAACACCATGTTCCCCGAGGGCGACGATGGCCGCATTCCGGTGATTGCGGTGACCGGCACAAACGGCAAGACCACCACCGTGCGCCTGACCGCGCACCTGATCGCGTCCTCCGGCCTGCGCGTGGGCATGACCAATACCGATGGCGTGTACGTCAACGGCCGCCAGATCGATTCAGGCGACTGTTCCGGCCCGCGTTCGGCGCGCAATGTGCTGCAGCATCCCGACGTGGATGCGGCCGTCTTCGAAACCGCCCGTGGCGGCATCCTGCGCGAAGGCCTGGCTTATGACCGCTGCAAGGTGGCCGTGGTGACCAATATCGGCGCCGGCGACCACCTGGGCCTGAACTACATCACCACCGTGGAAGACCTGGCGGTGCTGAAGCGCGTGATCGTGATGAATGTCGACGAGCATGGTTACGCCGTGCTGAATGCGACCGATCCGATCGTGGCTGCGATGGCGGCCAAGTGCAAGGGCAAGGTGATCTTCTTCGGCGCCGATCGTTACCACCCGGTTGTAGCGACGCACCTGGCGCAGGGCAAGCGCACCGTCTACATCGAAAATGGCCAGCTGGTGGCGGTGGAAGGCAAGAACGAGCAGCGCATTCCGCTGGCCGATGTGCCGATCACCTTCAATGGCACCATCGGCTTCCAGGTGGAGAACACCATGGCGGCGGTGGCAGCGGCCTGGGCTGCCGGCATTGACTGGGATTCGATCCGCCGCGGCTTGCTGACCTTTACCACCGATAGCCATAACGCGCCGGGCCGCTTCAATATCTTCAAGTATCGCGGCGCGACCGTGATCGCGGACTATGGCCACAATCCGGATGCGATGCTGGCACTGGTGCAGGCAGTCGATGCGATGCCGGCCAAGCGGCGCTCGGTGGTGATTTCCGGTGCGGGCGACCGCCGCGACCAGGATATTCGCGAGCAGACCGAGATTCTCGGCAAGGCGTTCGACGATGTGATCCTGTACCAGGATGCTTGCCAGCGCGGGCGCGCTGACGGTGAGGTGGTGGGCTTGCTGCGCCAGGGACTGGTGGGGGCAAGCCGTACCAGGAATATCGTCCAGATTACCGGAGAGTTCATTGCGATCGATACGGCGATGGACCGGCTGCAGGATGGGGATCTTTGCCTGATCCTGGTGGATCAGGTGGAAGAATCGCTGCGGCATATTGCCGACCGGATTGCTGCCGGCTAAAACCGGTAAACCAGGGTCTGACCCGCAGGGTCAGACCCTGTCAGATCGACTGCTGGCGGTGTTAGGCCTGGTCTTTTGATCTCCGACGAAAGTCCAAGGCGCACAACCCGAACCAGCGGCCTTCGAACAGACTGGGTCTGACCCTGCGGGTCAGACCCGGGTTTACCGGTTTTCAGGCAGCCAGAACAGCCTTCGGCAGCACCAGCCGCGCCGTCTCGCCTTCCACGAACTGCGCAGCAAACACCCGCTTCTCCGCCTCATGCTCCCCATCAGCTTCGATCAGGTTGCAGATCAGATCCGCAGTCGCCACCGCCATTTTGTGCAATGGCTGTTTCAGTGTGGTGAGCTCATAGCTCAACCAGGTTGAGCCCTCAACCGCATCGCACCCCACCACCGACATCTGCGACGGCACGTCGATGTGCAAATGCTGGCGCGCCGCGTCCACGCAACCCATGGCCATCGCATCATTCCCGCAGATCACGGTATCGGGCACCGCGCCGATGCGCGCAATCAGCTCGTGCAGCCCGGCGACGCCGCTGGAATAGTCAAAGCAGCCATGGAACACCGGCGCGTCAGGCAGCCCCAACTCCGCGATCCGGTCCAGCGCGCCGCGCAAGCGTTCGCGCGCCACAGAGTTCTGGGCCGGCCCGCCAATCAGGGCAAACTGACGGTGCCCGGCCGCGGCCAGGCGAGTCACCAGCGCACGGCTGGCCTCATACTGGTCGCACAGCACCGTATTGACATCCAGGTCGCGCAAATGGCGGTTGAACACCACCAGCGGCACCTTCCTGCGCTTGAATTCCGCGACATGCGCCTCGGTCAGGCGGGATGCGGCCACCACGCCGTCGACCTGGAATTGCCAGATCTCGGTCAGGATGCTCTCGATCTCGCCCTCGTGCTGCATGGTGAAGAGCAGGGCGCGCTTGCCGCGGCGGTTAAGCTGCTGGCTAAGCTCCGACAAGGCCGCCGGGTTGTACAGCATGCTGGTGTGCGACACCACGATCGCAACGATATTGGTGCGGCGCGTGATCAGGCTGCGCGCCGCCGCGTTCGGGATGTATTCCAGCCCTTCGGCCGCCTTCATCACCCGCGCATAGGTCGCTTTCGATACGCTGGCGCCAGGCTTGAAGCAGCGCGAAACCGCCGATTGCGATACGCCGGCCACGAGCGCGACATCATAAGACGTGACGCGGCGCCCTTCCCGGAGGATGATGGCCTTTTGCTCGGCAAGGCTGATCGCAGGTTGTGGCTGGGTTTGGCGCATGAAAGCGATTTTGCGGCAAGGTTGCTTGCGATTTTGAAAATAAACCTCAATCTTACCACATGGCAATAGTTTCCCTCGGTTTATACGAGCCAGCCTGGCTTTGGTGTGGCGCCCAAGCCGCGCCGCGCTCTGGTAAAATATCGCCCCTTTTGGTTTTCGGATGATTAAGATGGCACAGGCTTGCGGCATCGACTTTGGCACTTCCAACTCCACCGCAGGATGGGTGCGCCCCGGCCAGCCCATCATGCTGGAACTCGAAGATGGCAAGATGACCCTGCCGTCCGTGGTTTTCTTCAATGCTGAAGACGAGGAAACCAGCTATGGCCGCGCCGCGCTGGCCGAATACCTGGCCGGTTGCGAAGGGCGCCTGATGCGTTCCCTGAAAAGCCTGCTGGGCACCAGCCTGATTGATGGCCAGACCGAGGTTGGCGGCCGTGCGCTGCCATTCCGCCTGCTGCTGTCCCAGTTCATCGGGGAAGTGAAGCGCCGCGCCGAAAGCGCCGCCGGCCGCCATTTCGACCATGTGGTGATGGGCCGCCCGGTGCATTTCATCGATGACGACAAGGTCGCCGACCAGCTGGCGCAAGATACGCTGGCCGACATCGCGCGCAGCGTCGGTTTCCGCGAGGTCGCTTTTCAGTACGAGCCGATTGCGGCCGCTTTCGAATATGAAGCGCAGGTCGACCGCGAAGAGCTGGTCCTGATTGCCGACATCGGCGGCGGCACATCGGACTTCACCCTGGTGCGGCTTGGGCCTGACCGGGTGGCGCGTGCCGAGCGGGTGGACGACATCCTCGCCACCGGCGGTGTGCATATCGGCGGCACCGATTTCGACAAGTACCTCAGCCTGTCGAGCGTCATGCCGCTACTGGGCTATGGCAGCCAGTTCCTGAGCGGCGCCGAGGTGCCGTCCAGTTACTACTTCAACCTGGCGACCTGGCACACCATCAACCAGGCTTACACGCGCAAGATGCAGGCGCAGTTGACGGAAATGATCCGCGATGCGCGCGAGCCGGCGAAGCTGGAACGCTTGCAGCACCTGATCGTGGAGCGTGCCGGCCACTGGCTGGCATTGAAAGTGGAAGAGGCCAAGATCGGCCTGTCCACCGAGGACCAGGTGCAGCTCGGCCTGGAGCGGTTTGCGCCGCCGGTGCTGCTGGAGGTGACGCGCAGCGGTTTCGATAGCGCGGTGGAGCACCTGGTTTCGAGCGTCGGCGCCACGGTGACCCAGTTGCTGGCCGATGCCGGCGTCCAGCCGGGACAGGTCGACACCATCTTCTTCACGGGCGGTTCCAGCGGCGTGCGGCTGCTGCGCGAGCGCATTGCCGCGTTGGTGCCGGGCGCCCGCCGCGTCGAGGGCGACCTGTTCGGCAGCATCGGCGCCGGCCTGGCACGTGATGCATTGCGCAAGTTTGCATAATCTGCTTACAATAGCCGCCGTGAAGAAAGCCAATCGCCATTTCCTGCACGTTTTGCTCGCGGTGCTGCTGGTCCTGTCCCAGCAGCTCGGGATGGCGCACGCGGTATCGCACTGGTCGGACTTCCGCCATGGCAGCGAACAGCAGCAGGCAAGCGATGTCGACGTCGATGGCAATGGCCTGAGCGCCGGCCTCGCGCTGGATCACAACTGCAGCCAGTGCGCGGCCTTCGCCTCGCTGGCGACGGCGATCCACACGCCAAGCTTCACCTTCCCGTCTGTCGACTACAACGCGCCGCAAGCCGGCGCCGCCTTGCCGCAGCTGCACAGCGCGCGCACCGCACGCGCCTACGATTCGCGCGCGCCACCCCTGGCCTGACACAAACAACGTCGTGCTTTTGCTGCCGCCGCGGCCTAGCGCCGCGCGCTGCCTATTGTTTGTCGTATCCAGAGGTTAAATATGAATTTCAAGTACTCCTTGCTGGCAGGCGCCGTCCTGTCGGCCGTATCCGCCATTGCCTGCGCCGATGACGGCGAAGTGACCAAGGTCGTCGTGACCGCCAACCCTTTCCATAAAGGCGAAACCGAGCAAATCCTGCTGCCGGCCAAAGTGCTTTCCGGCGACGAATTGCGCGACAAGATGGCCAACTCGCTGGGCGAAACACTGTCATCCGAGCTGGGCGTGTCGTCCTCGGCCTTCGGCGCCGGCGCTTCGCGCCCCATCATCCGCGGGCTGGAAGGCGCCCGCGTGAAGATGCTGGAGAACGGCATGGCGGTTTCCGACGTTTCAGGCTTGTCCAACGACCACGCCGTATCTGCGGAAGGTTCGGTGGCGCACCAGATCGAAATCCTGCGCGGCCCGGCTTCGCTGATGTACGGTTCGGGCGCGATTGGCGGCCTGGTCAACGTGGTGAACGAGCGCATTCCGCCCGCGCTGGAGCCGAAGCTGACCGGCCAGGCGGAAGCGCGCTACAGCACCGTTGATGAGGGCAAGGCGAGCTCCGGCACCATCGACGGCGCTATCGGCAAGTTGGCGCTGCACCTGGATGCGAACACCCGCCAGACCGGCGACTACAAGATTCCGGGCAACCGTATCGAAGGCGATCCTGACTCGGCTTCCGGCCGCCTGCCGCATTCCGGCACCAGGGAAAAGGGTGCCGGCTTTGGCGGTTCCTACATCGATAGCTGGGGCTACGTCGGCGCCTCCGTCTCGGGCCTGGACAACAAGTACGGCATCCCGAGTGCGGAGGGTTCGACGATCGACCAGCACCAGACCCGTTACGATATCGACAGCCTGTTCAAGAACCCGCTGCCAGGCATCGAATCGGCCAAGTTCAAGGCTGGCTACACGGACTACCACCATGCTGAACTGGGCGACGATGGGCAGCCGGAAGTGCTGTTCAAGAACCGCGCCGTCGAAACCCGTGCCGAGGCCGTGCACAAGGCGATCAGCGGCTGGCATGGCACTTTCGGCATGCAGACCGAATTGACGCACTTCTCGGCGCTGAGCGCGGAAGGCGGTCCGGATACCGTGCCGGTGACCCGCTCGAATTCCACCGCCGGCTTCCTGGTCGAGGAAAAGGAATGGGGACCGGTGCGCGTCAATGCCGGCCTGCGCCTGGAACGCATCAAGCGCGAACCGGTAAGCGGGCTGGATCGCTCGTTCTCGCTGCAAAGCGGCGCCCTGGGCGCCTTGTGGTCGTTCACGCCGGGATATGCGACCGGCCTGACGCTGTCGCGCGCGCAGCGCGCTCCATCGACCGAGGAACTGTACTCGGGCGGCCCGCACGATGCGACCATCACCTTCGACCAGGGCGACCCGAACCTGCGCAAGGAGACTTCGCGCAATATCGAGTTCTCGCTGCAGAAGACCGCGGGCCTGATTCGCTGGAAAGCCAACCTGTTCCACAACAGCATCTCCGACTTCATTTACGGCCACGTTACCGGGCGCACCCTCGATGAAGAAGGAAATGATGGCGGCGAATTCCGCGAACGCCTGTTCAGCCAGGGCGACGCCACCGTGCGCGGCGCCGAGGCGGAGATCGAATACAACCCCTTGGCCATGGGCCTGAACGGCCGCCTGTTTGCCGACACCTCGCATGGCGACCTGAAAGACAGCGGCAGCCTGCCGTTGCAGCCGGCATCGCGCGTGGGCGCCACCATCGGCTACCGCACGGCCAACTGGCGCGCTGGCGCCACGTGGATTCACGCCCAGGCGCAAGATCGCCTGGCAGCTTTCGAGTCCACGCCAACCGGTTCCTACAACCAGTTGAACGCAAACCTGTCGTACACGCAGAAGCTGAAGGACATGGACCTGACCTGGTTCGTGCTCGCGAAGAATCTGTTGAATGACGAAATCCGCGTATCGACCTCGCTGCTGAAGGACGTTTCGCCCTTGCCCGGCCGCAGCTTTGTCTTTGGTGTGCGTGCCAAGTTCTGAGTTTGCGCAAAATCAAACGTAGCACGGAGTCGCTTCTTATACTTTGGATAACAATCCAGGGTACGGGAGGCGACGATGGGCAAACGTGTGGCAGACCGGGAGCGCATCTTCCGGTGGTTTCTTGGCCCCGCCCAGCGGGGCAATCCCTACGCCCAGTTCAACCTGGCGCTTCTTTACAAAAACGGGCACGGCGTCGAGGCCGACGCGCGCCAGGCATTCAGCTGGATGCGCATGTCGGCGCTCCAGGGCCTGGCCTTCGCCCAGAACCAGCTTGGAGCCATGTACTACAAGGGCCTCGGCATCGGAAGCAGCGATGCCGAAGCCCTGTACTGGTTCCGGCGCGCTGCGCGCCAGGGCGATCCCGCCGCGCAGCAAAACCTGGGGCAGATGTACCGGCGCGGCCGCGGCGTGCCGGTGAATGAGGAGATGGCGGCGCGCTGGTTCAGCCGCGCAGCCGAGCAGGGCGTCTCCAGTGCGCAGGCCTTGCTGGGCGAGGCCTACCTGAACGGACGCGGCGTGGCGCCGGACTGCCAGCTGGCGCAAGCCTGGCTGCGCAAGGCGGCGGTGCGCGGCGAAGTTCACGCGCAATGCCTGCTGGGCAGCATGTTCGCCCACGGTACCGGCGTTGAGCGTGACACGATGCAGGCGCTGATGTGGTACACCCTGGCCGCGGAAGGCGGTTCGGCCCAGGCCCAGTTCAGCGTCGCCGTGCTGTATGCCTGCGGCGACGGCGTGCAGCGCGACCTGGTGCAGGCCGTGCACTGGTATCGCAGCGCAGCTGAAAAAGGCGATGCTGCGGCCCAGAACAATCTTGGCGTGCTGTATGCAACAGGGCAGGGTGTGACGCAGGACCAAACCGAAGCACTGCGCTGGTACAGGCGCGCGGCCGCCCAGGGCCACTCCCTGGCGCGGCACAATCTGGCGGGCTTGCGTGGCGGCGCGGTGAATGCGGCGCTGCCTGACGAGCAGGCCCACGGCAATATTGATTTCGATGAAACCTTGCGCTCACGCCCCCATGTGCCGGAGGCGCGCAACAGCCCGCGCTGATGCGGCTTAGCGCTGCGCGGACAGGAGATGGTCGGTGCCCGGCGCCAGTACCACCGTGGTGGTCAGGCGTTCCAGCCCGGCTTGGGCCTCCACGTTCTCGATGCGCACGCTGTAGGCGCCCCGGGACAGGGGGAAGTTGCCAAGGCTGCGCGAACGCTGATTGGCCCATTTGCTGGCCACGCACAAGGTATTCACGGTGCGCGAATGAACCAGCAGATTGTCCGGTTTGTGGCGCACCTCCACCTTGAATGTCATTCGGCGGCCGAAGCTGGCGCGGTCCTGCCTGGCAACCTTGGCTAGGTCGACGTTCTCGTCGCATTCTTCCACGCGGCGGTCGCCGATGATCGACACTTCCTGCTTGCTCAGGGATTCGCCGACAGGATTGCTCATTTCAAGCACCAGCGAGTAGTTCAGATCCACCGGCACTTCGACGTCGGCTGCGGCCACGCTGCCCGCTTCGCCAAGCTTCATCTGGACGTCCTTCATGAGCGGAGGGAACTCACACAGTGCGACAGTTGCCATCGCCAAGCCGACAATGGGTTTCTGGCACAGGTTGTAGATGAATGGGCTCATGAATCCAATATAGACTACGCCCCCTGCGTTTGCAGCCTTCGGTCAAGGAAAAGACTGTTGCCATGTATCTTTTTGGCCTGTTTCTTGGCGTCGGCTGCGCTGGCTGCGATCTGGTGGTGCGAATAGTACTGGTGCGGCTCGACCCGGATCACGCCCACCGACAGGCTCATGAGCGAATAGAAGACTTTCTTGCCCTGGCGGTCCTCGCTGATATAGCCGCCGCGCTCGCGGTCTTCGTTGCTGTAGAAGCCGGCGATGGCGGTGGCAAAATCTTCCAGCACGGCATGGCAGCGCTGCTCCCAGTCTTCGCTCTGGAACAGGATCACGAAGTCGTCGCCGCCGATATGGCCGACGAAATCGCGATTGCGGTCGCCGTGCTTGGCCAGGATATGGCCTGTCAGCTGGATCACGTCGTCGCCGCGGCGATAGCCATAGACATCGTTGAAGGGCTTGAAGTGGTCAAGGTCCACATAGCAGACCCAGAACCGCGTGCCGCTCTCCAGCAAACGGTCGATATGTTCGTTGATCGGCACATTGCCCGGCAGCTGCGTCAGCGGATTGGCGTAGCGCGCAGCGTTGATCTGCATTTGCGTGATCTCGCGCATCAGGTCATGGCCCGTGCCCATGCCCACATAGCTGCCGCCTTCGGTGATGATGAAACCATTGAACAGGTGGTGCGCATCCGATTCGGCCATGCGGCAGGACAGGTCCTGCAGGCTGGTGTCGACGTCGGCAATGATCGGTTTGGCATCCATGAAAAGCGTGCATGGTTTCTTGCCGTACAACTCGCGCTGGTAGGGGCGCGCGAAGTGGTCGATCATGTCGAAGCGCGATACCAGGCCAAGCGGGCGGCCGGCGTCCACCACGGGAATGATCATCAGCTTGGGATCGGCCATGAAGATTTCATAGACGTCGTTGTTGTTCATGGACGGCGGCACGGCGGCCACGTCGTGCAACAGCTTGCGGATGGACACGGCATTTCTCTCGGCAGCGCGTTGCGGATAAACCGCCACGCCATTGCGGCCCAGTACCTTGACGACTTCCGCCGGCAGGGCCCGTGCCGGCTGGATGTGGGGGCGTCCCAGGTGGTAACCCTGGCCGTACGCGATGCCCAGGTCGCGCAGCACCAGCAGCTCCGCTGCCTTCTCGATGCCTTCCGCGATGACCAGGGTGTTCGATTTGTCGGCAATCTCCTGGATCGAGCGCACGAACTGCAGCTTGACCGGGTCGTGATCGATGCCCTGGATGAAGTGCATGTCGATCTTGACGTACTCGGGGCGCAGCTCGGACCACAGGCGCAAGCTGGAAAAGCCCTCGCCCAGGTCGTCGATTGCGATCTGGAAGCCCATTTTGCGGTAATGCAGCACCGCTTCGCGCATCCGCTCGTAGTCGTAAGTGGGCTGGTTTTCGGTCAGCTCGATGATGACGTTGGCGGGATTGAGGCCGAATTGGTGGATGTAGCCGAGTGTTTCACCCTGGCTGCCGGCGTGCTGGCGCACCAGCGACTCGGGGCTGACGTTCAGGAACAGCTTGCCGGGCAGCTGCAGTTCGGCGAAGCGCTCCAGGACGATGCGGCGGCACAGGTATTCCACCTCGCGCGAGAGGTTGTTGGCGCGCGCCAAGCGGAACAGGTTGAGGGGCGAATGCAGGGGGCTGTCGGAAGGGCCGCGAACCAGGCCTTCGTATGCGATGATCTCGCCGCTTTGCATGTGGACGATAGGCTGGAACAGTGCGTGCAGCTGGCGGCGCTGGATGATGTCCAGCAGGTGCTGGCCGAGCATGTCGGCTGGCGGAGGACGCAGGTAGCTCACGTTGTGCGGGAGGGGGGCGGTAGAAGTGCTCACGATGGTGGTCGCAAAAATGGCAACCCCATCATTGTGTGTCGCAATTGTGACGGCATGATGAACGCTGGAAACACTTTTTGGCGTTACAATAAGCTTCCACGTCCTTGACTGAGACCGATGCCGAGCCAGTTCTTGATCCGTTCCGCTGCATTGGCGGCCTGCTGTTTTTCCGGTGCCGCCGTCGCGGCCAGCGTTGCCGTGCACGTCGCCGATGGAAACGGCAAGCCGCTAGCCGATGCCGTGGTCTATCTCGAAGCCGATGGCGGCCAGCCGCTGCCCAAGCTGCAAAATGCCGGTGAAATCAGCCAGAAGGGCTTGAAGTTCATCCCCCTGGTAACGGTGATCCAGACTGGCAGCAAGATCTATTTCCCGAATAACGACAAGGTGCGGCACCATATCTATTCTTTTTCTGCGCCGCACAAATTCGACCAGAAGCTGTATTCCGGCACCACCGCCGACCCACAGACGTTCGACAAGCCGGGCACCGTGGTCCTGGGCTGCAATATCCACGACAAGATGATCGCCTACGTGCGTGTCGTCGACACGCCGTATTTCGGCAAGACCGATGCCACTGGAGACGTGGTGCTGGACGCTCCCGCCGGCAAATACATGCTGAAGGCCTGGCATCCCGATATAGCGGGCGGCAATCCTCAGGAGCAGGCCGTACGCCTGGCCGACGGCCCAGCTAGTGCCGCCTTCCGGCTCTCGCTCAAGCGTCCTGCAAGCGATCCGGACGCGCAAGGCTATTGACCATGCGATTCCGCAGCCTCGAAAGCCGTATCGTCACGCTGTTCCTCGTGCTGCTGATCGTGGTGCAGCTGGTCGGGCTGGTCGTGATCCAGCGCGGCATCGACAGCAACGCACGGGCCGCGATCGCTTCGGAACTGGTCAACGGCAGCAAGGTCTTTGCACGGCTGATGGACCAGAACGCGCAAAACCTGCGCAACGGCGCACGCCTGCTATCGCGCGACGCCGGCTTCCTGTCGGCGATCGGGAATACGGACGACGATGATCGCGCCACCATCGAATCGGCGCTGGCCAACCATGGCCGCCGCATCAAGGCTGCCATGACCATGCTGGTGAGCCCGGAGCGCAAGGTTGTCGCTTCGACCAGCGATGCGCAGGCCGCGGGACTGGAGCACATGGTGATGGCCATGCTGGACAAGGCCGAGCAGGGCGAAGGCGCGAATGGCATTGCCATCGTCGAGCGGCTGCCGTACCAGGTCGTCGTGGTGCCGGTAAAGGCGCCGGTGACGATCGGCTTCGTGGTGATGACCTTCCCGCTGGATGAACGCCTGGCGCGCGACATGCAGGAAACCACGGCGCTGCAAACCCTGCTGCTGACACGCGATGCGAACGGGCGCTGGCTCCCCGTGGCGTCCAGCCTTGCGCCGGCCGCCGTGGAGCGCTTCATGCAGCAGCTGCAAGGCATGGGCGGCATGCCAGCCGAAGCGTTCGACGTCGACGTCGGCGACAAGCTCAGCGTGCACATGACCAAGATTGGCGTGGACGATGGCAATGTCGCGGTGGCGATGCTGGGCCGCTCGATCGACGAAGCAACTGCGGAATATGCGCGCCTGGAGCGCTGGCTGCTCGGCTTGACTGTCGCTGGCATGGTGGTGTGCGTGGTGGCCAGCGTGCTGACAGCCAAGCGCATCGCGCAGCCGCTTCGCCAGCTGGCCGATACCGCCAAGAAGCTGGAGCAGGGCGATTACAAGGTCGATATCGGCTCTTCCCGCGCCGACGAGATCGGCGAACTGGCGCACGCCTTTGGCAGCATGCGCGACGGTATCGCCAAGCGCGAGCAGGAAATCCGCCGGCTGGCGTACTGGGATCCCCTGACCAACCTGCCGAATCGCGCCCAGTTCCTGCTGCTGCTGAACGAAGCCATTGGCGAAGCGCGCAAGCGCGGCGGTTCGGTGTATGTGCTGATGATGGACCTGGACCGCTTCAAGCATGTGAACGACGTGATGGGCCACAGTTTCGGCGACGCCTTGCTGAAGCAGGTGGCGGGCCGGCTGATGCAAAAGCTGGCCAATCGCCGCCAGCCGGCCCAGGTGGCGCGCCTGGGCGGCGACGAATTCGCCGTGCTGCTGGCCGGCTCCAACCTGGACCAGGCCGTGGTCGTCGCAGCGGAGGTCCTGCAGGCGCTGGAATCGCCGCTGTCGCTGGACGAGCAGATGGTCGACATCGGGGCTGGCATCGGCATCGCCGGCTTCCCCGAGAACGGCGTCGACGGCGAAGAGTTGCTGAGCAAGTCGGAAATCGCCATGTACACCGCCAAGCAGCGCAACGAAGGCGCCGTGGTCTATGAGGACGCGATCGATAAAGGCAGCCAGCAAAGCCTGTCGCTGCTGACGGAACTGCGCCAGGCGGTGGAGGGCAATCAGTTGCGCCTGTTCGTGCAGCCGAAGGTGACCCTGGCCACCGGCCACGTCGTGGGCATGGAAGCGCTGGTGCGCTGGCAGCATCCGGTGCGCGGCAACGTTTTCCCCGACCAGTTCATCCCGTTTGCCGAGCAGACCGGTTTTATCCGCGTGATCACGCACTGGGTGCTGGAGCGCTCGGCGGAGTTGTGCCATGAACTGGCGCAACGCGGCATTCACCTCAAGGTCTCGGTCAACCTTTCCACGCGCGACCTGCTGGACCAGGAATTGCCATTCAAGTTCGGCGAGATCTTCATGCGCCACCACGTTTCGCCTGGCGCGTTCTGCCTGGAGATCACGGAAAGCGCGATCATGGACGACCCGGTGCGCGCCCAGCAAACGCTGGAACGGCTGCATGGCATGGGCTGCGATCTCTCGATTGACGATTTCGGCACAGGGTATTCTTCGCTGGCCTACCTGAAACGATTGCCCGTCGACGAACTGAAAATCGACAAATCGTTTGTACTGAACATGGCGAATGACGTGGGCGACGCAAAGATCGTGCGCTCGACCATCGACCTTGGCCACAATATGGGCCTGCGCGTGGTGGCCGAAGGCATCGAGAGCGAGGCCGCGTGGAACATCCTGGCGGAGATGGGCTGCGACCAGGGGCAGGGCTATTACATGAGCCGCCCGATGCCGGCCGGCGAACTGGCGGGCTGGGTCGAGAACTGGAAAGCGTCAGCATTGGCCGAATAATAGCTGGCGCCGCCGGCTTCGGAGAGTTACTTATTCGTCAAAGTTCACGTTATGATCGCTGCCGCATCATAACTACTCTACGGACGACAAATGCCATTCAAGCGCGCCACCCTAGCACTCTCGCTGTTCGCCGCCTTCTCCGCACCTGCCTTTGCCCAGACCTGCCCGTCGACTGCGCCGGCCGTGGCCTATCCGGATTCCAGGAAGGCCGACCAGCAGGACAACTACCACGGCACCGTGGTCGCCGATCCATACCGCTGGCTGGAAGACGCCAACAGCGACGAGACCAAGGCCTGGGTGGTTGCGCAGAACAAGGTAACGCAAGCGTGGCTGGGACAGGTCCCTGAACGGGAGGCGATCAAGGCGCGCCTGACGAAGCTGTGGAACTACGAGCGTTATGGCGTGCCATCGAAGAAGGGCGGCCGCTACTTCTACAGCCGCAACGACGGCCTGCAGAACCAGGCGGTCCTGTACACGGCGAGGAGCTTGTCCGAAACCCCGCGCGTGCTGCTCGACCCCAACACGCTGGCCACTGACGGCACTGTAGCGCTGGCCGCCACCGCCGTGAGCCCGAATGGGAAATTCCTGGCATACAGCACCGCCGCATCGGGCTCCGACTGGAACGAAATCAAGGTGCGCGATATCGCGACCGGCAAAGACCTGGCCGACCATATCAAGTGGGTCAAGTTCTCCAACACCGCATGGGCCGCGGATGGTTCCGGCTTCTACTACAGCCGCTACGACGAGCCGACCGAAGAGAGCAAGCTGGCCGGCGTGAACTACTTCCAGAAGGTCTACTTCCACAAGCTGGGCACCCGGCAAGACAGCGATGCGCTGGTTTATCACCGTCCGGACCAGAAAGAATGGGGCTTTGGCGCTGAAGTAAGCGACGATGGCCGCTACCTGGTGATCAACGGGTCGCATGGTACCGAAGCCAGGAACCGTGTCTTCGTCAAAGACCTGAAGGCCAGGGACGCGCAAGTGGTTGGCCTGCTGGAAGCATTCGACGCCTCCTACAACTTCATCGACAATGAAGGCCCGGTGTTCTACTTTCTGACCGATAAGAATGCGCCGCGCTCGCGCATCATCGCTATCGATATCCGCAAGCCCGCCATGGAAAACTGGAAGGAAATCGTTCCGGAAGCGCAGCAAACCCTGACCGGCGCCAGCATCGTCAACAAGCAGCTGGTGCTGAATTACCTGAGCGACGCGCATAGCGCAGTCAAGGTGTTCGACCTGAAAGGCAAGCCGGTACGCGAGATTGCGTTGCCGGGCCTGGGCACCGCGTCCGGCTTCGGCGGCAAGGCAAGCGACACGGAGACGTTCTACGCCTACACCAGCTTTACCACGCCGACCACGATCTACCGCCTGGACATGAAGAGCGGCAAGTCGAGCGTCTATCGTCAGCCGAAGGTCGACTTCGATCAGAGCGCCTTCGACACGCGCCAGGAGTTCTTCACCAGCAAAGACGGCACCAGGGTGCCGATGTTCATCGTGTCGAGGAAGGGGATGAAGCTGGATGGCAGCAATCCCACCTACCTGTATGGCTACGGCGGCTTCAATATCTCACTGACCCCGAGCTTCTCGGTCTCGAACCTGGCATGGGTTGAAATGGGCGGCGTGTACGTCGTTGCCAACCTGCGCGGCGGCGGCGAATACGGCGAGGCCTGGCACAAGGCCGGCACCAGGCTGCAAAAGCAGAACGTGTTCGATGACTTCATCGGCGCGGCGGAATGGTTGGTGGCGAACAAGGTGACCTCGCCGGCCAAGCTGTCGATCGGCGGCGGCTCGAATGGCGGCCTGCTGGTTGGCGCCGCGATGACCCAGCGCCCGGACTTGTTCGGTGCGGCGGTGCCGGCGGTAGGCGTGATGGACATGCTGCGCTTCCAGAAGTTCACCATCGGCTGGGCATGGGCCTCGGATTACGGCTCCTCCGACAACGCGGACGAGTTCAAGGCCCTGCTCAAGTACTCCCCGCTGCATAACCTGAAGCAGGGGGGCTGCTACCCGGCCACCATGGTGATGACTGCCGACCACGATGACCGTGTGGTGCCGGCGCACAGCTTCAAGTTCGCCGCCGCAGCGCAAGCCGCGCAGGCAGGCGCCGCTCCAATCCTGATCCGCATCGATTCCAAGGCAGGCCATGGCGCAGGCAAGCCGACCACCAAGCAGATCGAGGAAGTGGCAGACCGTTGGGGCTTCCTGACCCGTGCACTGGACATGCATCCCGCGGCAGCGGCAACGACCACCGGCGGCCAGTAAGCATGCGCGCGCTCCTGCTGCTGTGGACAGCCTTGCTTGCGCCGGCCGCGGCGGCGCAAGCGTCTGGATCATTCGCCGAGCAGACCCGGTCGCTCGCGGTGCAGCCGGGCTTCATCGAAGTCTGGCGCGACACGGCGAAAGGCAGGGTGCTGCTCTCCGTGCGAGAACTGAACCAGTCCTTCCTGCTGGTCTCGTCCTTGCCTTATGCCCTGGGCTCCAATGACGTCGGCCTGGACCGCGGCCAGCCGGGCAGCCCGAAACTGGTAAGTTTCCAGAAGTTCGGCAACCGCCTGTTCCTGGTGCAGGAGAACACGCGCTTTGTAGCGCGTTCCCCGGATGCAGATGAGCGCAATGCCGTGGCGGAGTCCTTTGCGGGTGCGGTGTTGTGGTCGGGCGAGATCATCGCCAGCGAGGGGGCACGCCACCTGGTCGACTTCTCCAGCTTCCTGCTGGCCGACCAGCACGGCGTAGTGCAGCGGCTCGACGAGACCAGGCAGGGCGCCTATCGCGTGGATGAAAAACGCAGCGCCGTGCTGGCGGCGGAAGCCAAGGCATTCCCCGACAATATTGAGCTGGAGTCCTTGCTGACCTTTGCCGGGCCAGGTACCGGTGAATACGTCAAGCAGGTGGCGGCCGATCCGGCCAGCCTGTCCATGCGCCAGCATATTTCGATGGTGCGACTGCCGGACAATGGCTACAAGCCGCGCCGCTACCACCCGTTTTCCGGCGGCTTTGACACGGGCTATTATGATTTCGCCACACCACTTGCCAGCAGCCTTGACGTGCGCTGGCAAGTGCGCCATCGGCTGGAAAAAGGCGGCAAGCCTATCGTCTACTACCTGGACCGCGGCGCGCCGGAGCCCGTTCGCTCCGCGCTGCTCGAAGGTGCGCGCTGGTGGACAAGCGCCTTTGAAAAAGCGGGTTTCAAGGACGGCTTTCGTGTCGAGCTGATGCCGGAAGGGGCTGACCCGGCCGACGTGCGCTATAACGTGATCACCTGGGTGCACCGCGCCACGCGTGGCTGGTCGTATGGCAATGCGATTGCCGATCCGCGCACGGGCCAGGTGATTCGCGGCGCGGTGACGCTCGGCTCGCAGCGCGTGCGACAAGATATCCTGATTGCGGAGGCCTTGCTGGCGCCTTACGGCAAATCCGCCCCCGCCGAGCGCCGCAAGCTTGCAGAGGAAATGGCGCTGGCACGCCTGCGCCAGCTTGCAGCCCATGAGGTAGGACATACCCTTGGCTTTGCACACAACTTTGCGGCGAGCCGGCAGGGCAACGGTTCGGTAATGGATTACCCGCATCCAGTGCTGAAACTCGGCTCCGATGGCGCGATCGACTTGCAGGACGCCTACGGCGCAGGCGTTGGCGCCTGGGACGATTACGTGGTCAAGCACATTTATGGCGATTTCGGCAGCGGCGAAGCAGAAGCTTCCGGCCTGGCCAGGTTGCGCAGCGGCGCTCGCGCCGCTGGCCTGCAATATGTCTCTGACGAGGGCTCGCGCGCGGCCGGCGCATCGCATCCGAATGGGCTGTTGTGGGACTTTGGCCCGGACACCCTGAAAACCTGGGACCAGCTCGGCGCCATCCGTCGCCAAGCGCTGGACAACTTCTCGCTTGACGTCCTGCCCGACGAGCGCCAGGCCGGCGAACTGGAGGCGCGCCTGGTACCGGTGTACCTGTTGCAGCGTTATCAGGGCGAAGCCGTGGCCCGCTTGCTGGCTGGCGGCGAATACGAATCCGCCACCAGTTCCGACATCCGCGCCGGGCGCGCTGCCGCGGGCATCAAGGTTATGCCTGCCCCAACCCAGCGCGCTGCGCTGTCAAGGTTGGCCGATACGCTGCGTGCCGAATACCTTGCTTTGCCGGCGGGTGTACTCGACCAGCTGTCGCCGCCATCGACAGGCTTTGAACGCAACAAGGAGTACTTCGGCACCCGCATGACCGCTGTCTTCGATGCGCTGTCCGCTGCCGAAACGGGCGCAGCGCAGACAGCGAACTTCCTGTTCGAAGCCGGCCGCTTGAACCGCCTGTACTGGCAGCACGCGCGCGACGCTGCAATGCCAGGCGCCGACGAAGTCGTCGAAGCCGCGCTGTCGCGTGGCTGGAAGCGCGGCCCAATACCCGTCAAGGTGTTCGGTGGCGAGGCCGTCCAACTGGCCGCAAACTGGGTTGTGCTCGATGCGCTCCTCCAGGCGCTGGACGGTGGCAAGCTCCATGCCAACGTCGACGCCGGGCTGCGCCAGCAGCTGCGGGCGTTCGCCGGCTGGTTGAAAGCAAATCCGGGCAAGGGCACCACCGCCGCCAGCCGCGCCCAGGCAGCCGACCATGTACTGCGCTACCTGGCCGATCCGCGCAGCGTCAAGCTTCGCGCTTTGCCGGCCATTCCGCCTGGCGCGCCAATCTGATTGAGGGCGGCCGGGGTCAGGGCGGGGCCATCGGCGGCAGTTGCGGCATGACGGTGGAAAGCCAGCAGAGGATCTGCAGGCCTTTTACCTCCAGGGTGTCCTTGTTCAGGGTCGAATCGCGAATGTCGAAATAGCCCAGGGCAGTCGCCTGACCGAGGTTTTGCCGGTCCTCCTTCGACCAGTTGGCGGTAATCTTCAGGTCACGGATGACGATGAACGATGTGGGCAGCAACGGGAACATGCCTGGATTGTCGGTGCCGGAGCCATTGGAATATTCGCCGGCCTTGGTGCCGTACATGTACCAGTTTTTGGTTTTCAGCAGGGCGAGCTTGAACCAGCTGCGGTCGATGTTCACGCGGCAGTACCTGAAGGAGATGCTGAAGTTGTCGCTGGCGCCGGCGGGTTTGGTCTGCAATTCTTCGTTGACCAGGTTCACCAGGTGGTAGCGGTTGGCGACGTCAATGCGTCCGACGTTCAGATCCTTCTGCGTCAGGTCAACTGCCTGGAGCTGCTTGGCCAGGTTATACCTGTTGTAGGAGCTTGCGGGCGCGCTTTTCTGCTTGAACAAGGTCTGGGCGTTCGCCTTGGCCAGGTTGGCGACGAATACGGGTGACTTCGTCACATCCATGACAGCCGGCTTGGCTCCGGCGAGGGGAGCGATGGCAGGCATTGCCTTGATTGCTGTTGCCGCATGCAAGTTCAAGGGCTTTGTCACCACGGGGATCGGCCCGATGGGCTTGGCGAGCGCCACCTGTGCTCTTTTTACGATCAGCTGGTTTGCATTGGCCTTGATCAAGTTGGCCTTCGTGACGTCTGCCGGCCGCAGTTTCCATACGCCTTTGTTGACCAGTGTCGGCCCGCCTGCCTTGACAAACTGGGAAGTTTGCGCCGCCGGCTTGATTGCTCCGGATTGCATGTTAAGCGTAGGCCAGAACTGCGCTGCAGCCTCGTCGTACCAGTTGGACGGTGTTGCAAGGCAGGGATAGTAGAAGGAATTGGGATCGCTTGCGCTGCCGGTCCTGGCTTGAAGGAACTCGTATTGCGAGTCACTGAACATCTTGTACATCGGATTGGTGCCGATGTTGTCCGGTGTTGCGCCGCCCGGGATTGCGCCGGTCAGCAGGATTTCGTACAGGTCATCCACTTCGAGCCCGGAGTTCTGGAAGTAGGCGTTGGCCAGCGATGGCGCGATGTTCGCTATATGCGAGAACGTTTCCTTTGCGACCTGGGGATCGTAGGGACCGTTCGGGTTGTTGGCCGGCTTGAAGTCCTGCGCGGAGAGCGAGAATCCCGGCCAGGCCATTTGCATGACGGTGGAGGGATTCGCGTCCGATATGTTCAGCAGCCTTGCCAGTTCGTCATACACCGCGCCGATAAAGTCGACGGTATTGGACATGGAACCCCCTTGCTGAAAGCAGCGTGCTCAAATGGCGGCTCCGTACGGAGCCGCCTCTCATGGCTTCAACCAGGGCGAAACACTAGGCCGGCGGGCTGTATGGCACGACCTGGCTGATGAAGCCGATGATCTGCACGCCCGGTACCGTGATCGTCCCCGCCGCCAGCGCCGACGAGAATTTCTGGTTGGTGCTGGAGTGGGCATAGTTGCCGGAGATGCTGAAAGGCCCGATCCCGAAACCGCCTCCGCCGCTGGTTTTCGAAGTGATCAGGTCCCAGTCCGCCTTGGCCCAGTTGGCGGAGATCTTCAGCTTGCGCACAACCACGAAGGAGGTTGGCAACAGCGGCATCAGCTCACCGTCCTGGTGTGCCTTGCTGCCGTTGGAAAGCGTTCCTTTCTTGTACAGGTTGCCGAGGTCCCAGCCCTTGGTTGAGAGCAGACTGGCCTGCATCCACGGGCGGCGGATGGTGACCAGCGTGTATTCAAAGCTGACGCGCAGGCCGTTGGTCTCCGAGCTGGCGTGCTGCTGCGAGCTGCTATGCCCGGCCGAACCGCCAATGCTGAACAGGCCGAGGCTGAAGCCCGCCGAACCGCCATAGGACGTGAAGTCGGACGAGGAACTGTTTGCCACGCTGCTCGATGCCGAGTCGAAGGTGGTCCAGCCGCTGGATTTGCTGGTGCTGCTATACCAGTCCGACGGCAGCAGCTGCACGCGGTACACCTTGGGCGAGAGACCGGTGCCGGTGTCGTTCAACACCACGCCGTAGCCTTCAAACAGGTCCTGCGCCTGCTTCCAGGCCAATTGCAGTGCATTCTGGACGGAGGTCGTTTTGATCGCCAGGTTTTGTTCGACCTTGTTGGCATCTTCAGCGCGCCAGCGGTCGTAGGCGGTCTTCACAGGGATTTGCAAGGTCGATGCGACCATCGGCCAGGTATTCTTGCCGGTCGTGGTTTTCTGGGCTTCCAGGAAGGCGCCAATGTAGGCGATACGTGCATTGTTGTACGCGGCCTGGTTGTCCAGGTAGTCGCGGTAAACCTGCGATTCGATCTTCTTCTTCGACTCTTCGCCGGTGTCCGGATCGGTCACGGTAATCGTGCGGAAGAGGTAGTTCTCAGCATCGGTGAGCTGCTTCTCGACTGCCGGATTAGGCGGTTGTGCAGGAATGTGCACGCCGTCCAGCATCTGTTTGTACATTTCGCTGATCTTGCGCGTGCTGTCGGTATAGATGGCCGACATCTTTGGCGCTACGTCCACCAATTCTGCGGTGTTGATGGCGGCGTCCTGGCTGCCATTGCTGTTACCCGGAGTCCAGGGATTGCGGAAGTCGGCTGAATTGATAGCGAGGCCGGGCTTCATCAATGAGAGTACGGTGGACGAAGCCTGGAGGACGGGTTTGCCGCCAGGTTCAGCCTGCGTGACGGAATTGAAGATGTTGTCGAAGATGTTTTGGATCAGCTTTGCTACTTCAGCTTGTGTCATGGTAGCGCTCCTCACCAGATGATTGAGTTTTTATGGCGCGCCTGTACGCGCAGGATCCGTGCTGCTTGCAACCGGTTGACGATGAATGAATTGAATGGATTGCCAGTTAAATATAGACGGCCGAGCCGCCTAGACATACACGCTTTGTCACAGCCTCGAAATTTGTTGCGGAGCGCTTGGGCAGAAACGCAGCCGTGCTAACATTTGCGGAATTTTCAATCAACTGTGTCCTTCAGCATGAGTGAATTCCGCATCACCACAAAAGCAGGCGAGCTGGATACTGGGCTCGTGCACCGATTCCTTTCGGAGCAGAGCAGTTGGGCGAAGGGCATTTCCCGCGACCTGGTCGAACGCTCGATTGCGAACTCGCTTTGTTTTGGCGGCTTCCTGGGGCGGGAGCAAATCGCATTTGCGCGCGTGATCTCCGATTACACGACCTTTGCAAACCTGGTGGACGTCTTCGTCCTGCCCGGACATCGGGGAAAAGGGTACAGCAAGGAGCTGATGGCTGCAGTCTTCGCACATCCCGAACTTCAGGGTTTGCGCCGTTTTACGCTTGCCACTGGCGATGCGCATGGACTGTATGCGCAGTATGGCTTCACTGCGCCTTTGTATCCGCAATCGCTCATGGAGCGCTATTTCCCGGGAATGTACGAAGCGAAGCCAGACCTTCAGGTCAAACATCCAACAGGAGCAATGCGATGACAAAACGCCTCGCGTCTTGCAGTTGTGGTCAGCTCACCGCCGAAGTGATTGGCGAACCAGTCAGGATCTCGATCTGCCATTGCCTGGCGTGCCAGCGCAGGACTGGCAGTGTGTTCGGCGAGCAGGCCAGGTTCCCGCGTGAGAACGTCACCGTGTCTGGAACTTCGACCGAGTACGTGCGGATTGGCGATGAAGGCGGCAAGGCCACATTTCATTTCTGCCCGACTTGCGGTTCGACGGTCTATTACGGCCTTAATAGCATCGATGGCTTCGTCGGAATTCCGGTCGGGGCTTTTGCAGATCCTGGCTTTCCCGCGCCGCGGGTGTCGGTCTACGAAGAACGAATGCACGCCTGGGTGGTTCCGCCGCCCGATGCGGAGCGGATCCCCTGATTGCCGCCGCACGGTTCCACCGCTAGCGGTGGATCACCACCAGCAGTGCCTTGGCTTCAGTCTTGCCTGGGTTGCGGATGGCGTGGTGCACGTCTGCGGCGTAGCGTGCCGTGCCGCCCAGCTTGATTTTCTTCTTGTTGGCGCCGACTTCCAGCTCCATCGAGCCGTGCAGGATGGTGAGGTGCTCGGTGGTGCCGGGATCGTGCGGTTGCGACACCAGTTCGCCGCCTGCCGACAGGGTCAGCTCGTACCATTCGTATTTGCCGGCCAGCTCCATCGGTCCCAGGATGCGCAGCACATAGCCGGCGTGGGCGCCGGGCAGGGTAGGGGTTTCGTGTGCATCGATCAACTTTATCGCTTCGACATCCTTCTCGACATCGGAGAGCAGTTCGCCGATCTGCACGCCCAGCGCATTGGCCAGGCGCCAGGTGATGGCAATGGTCGGATTGGCCTTCTCGCGCTCAATCTGGGACAGCATGGATTTGGAAACCCCGGCAATGCGGGACAGGTCTTCCAGCGTCAGGCCGCGGGCCAGGCGCAGTCGTTGCAGGGCGGCGCCGACTTCCGGCGGGGCGTTGGTTGAAATGTTCGGCTTCACGCTTGCAGAGTTCAATATAGTAAAGTAGGATTCCGTATATCGAATTTACGTTCAATATAGTGAATTCCGGCCTTATTAGTGAAATAAGAGTAAACTTTACATCAGAGGACGACCATGAGCCAAGCGACGAATGCGTTTTACACCGGCCTGCAACAAAACCTGGAAAAGCTGCGCAGCGATGGCCTCTACAAGCCAGAGCGCGTGATCGCTTCCCGCCAGGGCAGCGAGGTGCAATCGGAAGACGGTCGTACCCTGATCAATATGTGCGCCAACAATTACCTGGGCCTGTCGGGCCAGGAATGGGTGGCGCAGGCCTCCATCGCGGCAACCGAGAAATACGGTTACGGCTTGTCCTCGGTGCGCTTCATTTGCGGCACCCAGACCGTGCACAAGCAACTGGAGAAGGCAATCTCCGAATTCCTGGGCACCGAAGACACCATCCTGTACGCGGCAGCATTTGACGCCAACGGCGGCGTATTCGAGCCTTTGTTCGATGAAAACGACGCCATCATCTCCGACGCGCTGAACCACGCATCGATCATCGACGGCATCCGCCTGTGCAAGGCAGCGCGCTTCCGCTACGCCCACAACGACATGGCCGACCTGGAAAAGCAATTGCAGGCGGCCGCCGACAAGCGCCATAAAGTCATCGTGACCGACGGCGTGTTCTCGATGGACGGCACGATCGCCCAGCTGGACAAGATCGTCGAGCTGGCGGAGAAATACGGCGCCCTGGTCATGATCGACGAATGCCACGCTTCCGGCTTCATGGGCAAGACCGGCCGCGGCACCCACGAGCACCATAATGTGCTGGGCAAGATCGACATCATCACCGGCACCCTGGGCAAGGCCCTGGGCGGCGCGATGGGCGGTTTCACTTCCGGCCGCAAGGAAGTCATCGACACCCTGCGCCAGAAATCGCGTCCTTACCTGTTCTCGAACACCCTTGCGCCGGCCATCGCCGGCGCTTCGCTGGAAGTGTTGAAGCGCCTGTCCGCTTCGACCGAACTGCGCGACCGCCTGCATGAAAACACCGCCTACTTCCGCAAGGAGATCGAGCGCATCGGCTTCACCATCAAGCCGGGCACCCATCCGGTCGTGCCGGTGATGCTGTTCGATGCGCCGGTAGCACAGAAGTTCGCGGCCCGCATGTATGAACTGGGCGTGCTGCTGTCCGGCTTCTTCTATCCGGTGGTGCCGATGGGCCAGGCGCGCGTGCGCGTGCAGCTTTCCGCCGCCCACACCCGCCAGCAGCTGGACAAGGTCCTCGCAGCATTCGAACAAGCCGGCAAAGAGCTGGGCATCATCAAGAACTAATCTGGAATATAGGTAGGAATCATGGAACGCATTCTCGTCATCGGCGCCAACGGCCAAATCGGTAGTGAACTGGTGGAAGCCCTGGCAAAACAGCACGGCGAACAGAACGTCATCGCAACCGATATCAGCCCGGTCAACAAGTACAACGCAGCCCGCTACCAGGTGCTGAACGTGATGGACAAGGCCGCACTGCAAGCATTGGTTGCTGCCGAAGGCATCACGCAGGTGTACCAGCTCGCTGCGATGCTGTCCGCCACGGGCGAGGCGGCTCCGCTGAAGGCGTGGGACCTGAACATGGACGGCCTGCTGAACATCCTGGAAGTGGCGCGTGAACGCGGCGAACAGGGCAAGCCGCTGCGCATCTTCTGGCCGTCGTCGATCGCCGCCTTCGGCCCGAACACTCCGGCCGAGAACACCCCGCAGTACACGGTGATGGACCCGACCACGATTTACGGCATTTCCAAGCTGGCCGGCGAACGACTGTGCGAATACTACTTCCTGAAGTATGGCGTGGACGTGCGTTCGATCCGCTACCCAGGCATCATCAGCTTCAAATCGCCTCCAGGCGGCGGCACCACCGACTACGCAATCGCGATTTTCCACGCCGCGCTGCGCGGTGAACGCTACGATTGTTTCCTCGGCCCGAAGACCACTTTGCCGATGATCTACATGCCTGACGCGATTCGCGCAACCATTGAATTGATGGACGCACCGGCTTCACAAATCAAGATTCGTTCGTCGTACAATGTCGCCGGCGTTTCCTTCAACCCGGAAGAACTGGCCGCGGCGATTACCCGCGCACTGCCTGAGTTCAAGATCGCCTACACGCCGGACAGCCGGCAGGCCATCGCCGACAGCTGGCCGCGCAGCCTGGATGACTCCCAGGCGACCGCGGACTGGAACTGGAAAGCGAAGATCGGCGTGGAAGAGATGGTGAAGGATATGCTGGCAAATATCGACGTGAGCCTCAGCGAGGCCGCATAACTAGAGAGAGACAAGCAACAATGGACATGAGTGTTTTCGACTTATTCAAGATTGGCATTGGCCCATCGAGTTCGCATACGGTGGGACCAATGGTGGCGGCACGCCGCTTCCTGGTCGAAAACTGTCCATTGGACGATGTCGCTTCGGTGACGGCCGAGCTTTACGGTTCGCTGGCCTTGACTGGCGTCGGCCACGGCACTGACAAGGCCGTGCTGCTTGGCCTGATGGGCGAGACGCCGCAAGGCGTCGATCCGGATGCGGTGGAAGACATGCTGGCGGCAGCCGACGTGGATGGCGAGTTGCGCCTGCTGGGCGAAAAGGCCATTCCATTCACGCGCAAGCAGCACCTGGTGTTCCATATGGCCGAGAACCTGCCGGAGCATCCGAACGGCATGCGCTTTACGCTGACGCGCGCAGACGGCAGTTCGGTTTCCAGGATTTACTACTCTGTGGGCGGTGGCTTCATTCGCGCAGAAGGCGAAGAGGCAAGCACGGATGGCAAGCCTGCCGTTCGCCTGCCATACCCGTTCAACACAATGGCCGAGCTGCTGGGCCATGGCGTCAGCAGCGGCAAGACCATTCCGCAAATGCTGCGCGCAAACGAGCTGACGCGTATCAGCGAAACTGAACTCAACGAAGGCATGGACCGCATCTGGCACGTCATGCGCGACTGTATCCAGCATGGCCTGGAGACCCGCGGCCAGTTGCCGGGCGGCTTGAACGTGAAGCGCCGCGCGGCCGATCTGTGGCGCCAGGCCCAGGGCGGCGACCGTGCCAATCAGCTGCCGCACGATGCGCTGAACGGCGTGAGCCTGTATGCGATGGCGGTCAATGAAGAGAATGCAGCGGGCGGACGTGTTGTAACGGCACCTACAAATGGGGCTGCCGGCATCATTCCCGCTGTGCTGAAATACTATGCGGAAGACTGCAAACCGGTCGACCCGGTTTCCGGCGTGCGTGCGTTTTTGCTGACGGCTGCGGCGATTGGCATGCTGTGCAAGCGCAATGCTTCGATCTCCGGTGCGGAAGTAGGGTGCCAGGGCGAAGTTGGCGTTGCATGCGCGATGGCGGCTGCCGGCCTGGTGGCGGCGCTTGGCGGTTCCAATGCGCAGATCGAAAATGCGGCGGAGATCGGGATCGAGCATCACCTGGGCATGACTTGCGACCCGATCGGCGGCCTGGTGCAGATTCCTTGCATCGAACGCAATGGCATGGGGGCGGTGAAGGCGATCACCGCTGCATCGCTGGCCATGAAGGGCGATGGAACCCACTTCGTCACGCTGGATAATGTGATTGAGACCATGCGCCAGACTGGCGCTGACATGCAGGCCAAGTATAAAGAGACTTCGCTGGGCGGCCTGGCGATTCATGTGGTGTCGGTGAATCACGCCGCCTGCTAAAACCGGCAAACCAGTGTCAGGCCCGCGGGGCCTGACACTATGACGCGGCGGCTGCGGGGCAGGCACCGGTTCACCGGTTTTCGATAGAAAATTTCAAAAACTGGCTTAATTCACATAGAAACTCCGGCCAGACTATAATAGGTGTCCGTTTTCACCCGCCACCGGACTTTCTACTTTATGCAATACGTGTCTACCCGGGCCGACGCGTCGGCTGCATCGCACTCCCTCCAGCAATTTTCCGACATCCTCCTGGGTGGTCTGGCGCCAGACGGCGGCCTGTACCTGCCAGTCGAGTACCCTCAGGTTAACGGCGAAGAGCTGAACAAGTGGCGCCACCTTTCCTACGCTGACCTGGCGGTAGAAATCCTGAAGAAATTTGCCGGCGACATTCCGGAAGCCGACCTGCGCTCCCTGGCTAAAAAGACTTATACCGCCGACGTGTACCGCAACGTGCGTGAAGGTGAAAACGCAGCCGACATCACCCCGCTGCGCGTGCTGGAAGAGACCGACGGCAAGAAACTGGTGCTGCAATCGCTGTCCAACGGCCCGACGCTGGCCTTCAAGGACATGGCAATGCAGTTGCTCGGCAACCTGTTCGAATATGCCCTGGCCAAGCAGGACGCGCAGCTGAACATTTTCGGCGCCACCTCGGGCGACACTGGCAGCGCCGCCGAATACGCGATGCGTGGCAAAAAAGGCATCAAAGTCTTCATGCTGTCGCCGCACAAGAAGATGAGTGCCTTCCAGACCGCCCAGATGTTCAGCCTGCAGGATCCGAACATCTTCAACATCGCGGTAGAAGGTGTATTCGACGACTGCCAGGACATGGTGAAGGCGGTGTCGAACGACCTGGAATTCAAGGCCCGCCACAAGATCGGCACCGTGAATTCCATTAACTGGGCGCGTGTCGTGGCGCAGGTCGTGTACTACTTCCGTGGCTATCTCGCGGCGACCAGGAGCAATGAACAAAAGGTGTCGTTCACCGTCCCATCGGGCAATTTCGGCAATATCTGCGCCGGCCATATCGCCCGCCAAATGGGCCTGCCGATCGACAAGCTGGTGGTCGCCACCAACGAAAACGACGTGCTGGACGAGTTTTTCCGCACCGGAATTTACCGCGTGCGCAAATCGGCCGAGACCTACCACACCTCCAGTCCATCGATGGACATCTCCAAAGCTTCCAATTTCGAGCGCTTCGTGTTCGACCTGGTAAAAGGCGACGGCAAACGCGTGCGCGAACTGTTCAGGAAAGTGGAAATCGACGGCGGCTTCGACCTGTCGGGCGCGCCCGGCAGCGACGGCGACGAATTCAAGCTGGTGGCCAATTACGGCTTCAAGTCGGGCAAATCCACGCACGATGACCGTGTGCAGACCATTCGCGACGTGGCTGACGATTACGGCATCGTGATCGACACCCACACCGCCGACGGCATCAAGGTTGCCAAGGAATACATGGAGCCGGGCGTGCCGATGATCGTGCTGGAAACCGCTCTGGCCGCCAAATTCAATGAAACCATCCTGGAAGCACTGGGCGAAGATGCCGAGCGTCCGGCAGGTTTCGAGAACATCGAAGCGCTGCCGCAGCGCTTCGAAGTCATGCCGGCCGACGTGAGCAGGATGAAGGCTTACATCGCCGCCAATACAGGACTGTAAAACATGGCAATGCTCGCCGTACGCGAAGCCCTCGATTTCCTCCTCGCCGCCGCCCGCCCGGTGGCTGGGACCGAGCAGATTCCAACCCTGGAAGCCAACGGCCGCGTGCTCGCGAGCGCCGTGGTGTCCGCCATGAACGTGCCGGGCCACGACAACACGCAGATGGACGGCTATGCGGTGCGCTCCGCCGATTGCGCCAGCGGTGATGCGACGCTGACGGTAACACAGCGTATCCCGGCAGGGCACGTCGGCCAGCCGCTGCTGCCCGGCTGCGCCGCGCGCATTTTTACCGGCGCGCTGATTCCCGAGGGCGCCGATGCTGTGGTCATGCAGGAGCAATGCGAGGCGAAGGACGGCCTGGTGACGATCCGCCACACGCCCAAAGCCGGCGAATGGATCCGCCGTACCGGCGAGGACATCAGCGTTGGCAGCGTGATCCTGGCGGCCGGCACGCGCCTGCGCAGCCAGGAACTCGGCCTTGCCGCCTCGATCGGCATGGCGGAGCTGAACGTGCACCGCAAGCTGCTCGTGGCCGTGTTCTTCACCGGCGACGAGCTGGCGATGCCGGGCGAACCGCTGGCGCCGGGGGCGATCTACAATTCCAACCGCTTCACCCTGCGCGCCCTGCTGGAAAACCTGGGCTGCGAAGTGCGCGATTTCGGCATCGTGCCCGACTCGCTGGAAGCGACGCGCAAGGTCTTGCGCCAGGCAGCCGACGGCAATGACCTGATCATCACCTCCGGTGGCGTGTCGGTCGGCGAAGAGGACCATATCAAGCCGGCTGTCGAAGCCGAGGGCAAGCTGAATATGTGGCAAATCGCCGTCAAGCCCGGTAAGCCGCTGGCATTTGGCGAAGTGGGACAGGCCTTCTTCCTTGGCCTGCCGGGCAATCCGGTATCGAGCTTTGTCACTTTCCTGCTGTTCGTGCGGCCATTCCTGCTGCGCCTGCAGGGCGCAGACGTGCCGGCGCAACCACGCGGCATGCTGGTGCGCGCCGATTTCAGCTGGCCGAAAGCCGACCGGCGCAATGAATTCCTGCGCGCCAAGCTGAACGGGCAAGGCGGCCTGGACCTGTTCCCCAACCAGGGCTCCGCTGTGTTGACCTCGACCGTTTGGGGCGATGGCCTGGTGGACAATCCGCCCGGCAACCCGATCGCGCCAGGCGATGTCGTGCGCTTCATCCCATTCAGTGAACTGATGTATTGATATGCTGATCAACCTTAAATATTTTGCCAGCGTGCGCGAAGCGCTGGGCGGCGGCGAGCAGGTGGTGCTGCCGCCGGGTGCCGAGACGGTCGGCGATGTGCGTGCATGGCTGCTGGCGCGCGGCGAACCGTGGGCAAGCACCCTGGCCGAGGGCCGCGCCTTGCGCATGGCCTGCAACCAGCGCATGTGCGACGCCGGCACGCGCGTTGCGCCGGGCGACGAAGTTGCATTTTTCCCACCTGTGACAGGCGGTTAAGGCTTATTGCTGTGCCCGCGCAACAGTCGAGTACTGACTGTTGACCACAAGCATTGTCACGTTATACTTGACCACAGGCGGCCCAAAACCTGCGCCGCGCCTATCACCCCACACATTTCCTGTCGCCTCTTCCCTGCGGCTTTTTCCTTTCACTGCAAGGAGAGTCGCAATGGGTTTCGTCTTTGCCGCCCTCGGCCTGAATGGCATCACACGGGGCCACGTTCCAGTCCCGCCCCGCAAGCGTGCGCAAGAGCTCCACATCGCCGGTTCGACCACGATGGGGTCGTTGTTGCAGGAGATCGCCGCCAAGTACCATCTGGCGCACCCTGAGATCGCCGTTGATGTCGAACTGGGCGGGTCGTCGCGTGGCCTGGAAGACGTGCGCTCCGGCCATGCGCATATCGCCATGCTGTCCCGCGCTCTCGCACCGGCGGAACGCGACCTGTACGGCATCCCGATTGCGCGCGACGGCGTTGGCGTCGTGGTGCATGCCAATAACCCGCTGCAGGAGTTGAGCGTGGAAGCACTGCAAGGCATCTTCACCGGCCGCCTGCGGGACTGGCGCGCAGCCGAAGGCAGCCCAGGATCGGTGTACGCGCTGGGCGGGCTGCACGATGGCGCCTCAAGTGCGCTGTTTGCCCGCTTTCTCCGTCAGCCGCTGGAGGCATTCAGCCTGAACGCGGCTGTGGAATCGAATATTGAACGTCTGGCCGTAGTGGCCTCGTGCGAGAACGCAATCGCCTACGTCTCGGTCGGTACGGCGGAGCGCGCGATTTCGCAGGGCGTCCCGGTGCGCTTGCTGCCTATTGCCGGCGTGCCAGCCAGTACCGCAACTATCCGCAACGGCAGCTATCCGATCTGCCGCATCCTGACCCTGGCGAGCAGGGATGCGCCAACCGGGGTCGCGAGAAGCTTCTTCTCTTTTTGCCTTTCCGCTCAAGTGAACGGCATCCTGTCGGCATTCGACTTTGTCCCCTACCTGGACTGACGCCATGGAAAACTACATTTTGCTTGGATTGCTCGCTGCATGCGCAGCGGCGGCAACGGTCTGGGGCGTCCTCGCGCGTGAAGACGAGCACCAGCGCGCCAGTGCACAGGCAGACGAACTGCTGCGTGCCAACCAGGCCTTGCGCATGGCCTCGAGCTGCCGTGCGGCGTTGCTGCATGCCAGCAGTGCGGAAGAGATGATGGCGGCCATGTGTCGCGTCATTTCAGCCGAAGGCGCTTACTCGCTGGTCTGGACCGGCCTGTCGATGGCCGGCAGCAGCAAGGATCTGCTGGCCAGTGAGATCCAGGGCACGCCAGCGGGACGCTTTGCGGCGGCTGCTGGTGGATTGCAGCGCGGTTGCGCCTGTGAAGGCATCGCGCTTGATGTGATGGGGGACGGCCAACTCCGGCTGCGCCACGGAACGCCGGCGGAGTACGGTTATCCCAGCGTGCTTGCTTTGCCCTTGGACGGCACCGGTGAAGATGCGTCGCCGACGGGTGTATTGTGCGTGTACTCGATCGATCCCTGCGCCTTCGACGCAGATGAAGTACAGGTTTTGCAGGAACTGGCGGCCGACCTGGCGCTCGGACTCAGGAATATGCACGAAGCACGCAGGCGCCGGGCGGCAGAGCAGGCCTCGGCCAGCCATGCCCACCATGACCCGGCAACAGGCCTGGCCAATCGCGCCATGTTCAATGACCGCCTGCGCCAGGCCCTGGCGGCTGCCGAACGCACCGGCCGCAAAGTGGCGGTACTGGCCCTGACCATGGACCGCTACCGCGGCGTCAAAGCCAGCCTGGGCCCGGAAGCCTGCAGCGCCTTGCTGATGCATGCGGCTTCCGCCATGAAGTCCTGCCTGCGCGAAGGCGATACCGTCGCCCATTTGCTCGGCAACGAATTCGCGGTGATCCTGTCCGACATGGCCAATGATGACGATGTGCTGCCGGTTGCTGGCAAGCTGCTCGAGGCGATCAAGGCTCCTATGCGCTGGAAGGACAACATCGTCAATACCACCGCCAGCATCGGCGTTGCATTGATGGGCGAGGGTGGCGCTGAGCCCTCAGTCATGCTGCGCTCCGCCAACTCGGCCATGGCGCACGCGGTCGGTCACGGCGGCAATCGTTTCCGTTTCGTCGCACAGGAGATGAACGAGCGCGCCTCGCGCATGTTTGCGCTGGAGGCTGAGCTGCGCAGCGCCCTGGTGCACAATGAAATGGTGGTCCATTACCAGCCGCGGGCGGCCTTGAGCGACGGCAGCCTGGCCGCTGCCGAAGCCCTGGTGCGTTGGCAGCACCCGGTCCGCGGCCTGGTGCCGCCAGCGGAGTTCCTGCCGCTGGCGCGCCGGTGACCCTGAGGCGCGAATGGCTGTGTGACCATTACTGCGACGAGATGCAGGGCTGCTTCGTTGCCCTGCCCATGGCGCCGGAGGACTTTGCTCAACTGCTGGCAGCCGATCGTCCGAGATCGACTACAATGCTGCCCCTATGGAAAGCAATCAATTACAAGGTGTAGCGGTGATCGGCGGCGGGCCGGCGGGCTTGATGGCGGCTGAAGTGTTGGCAGCGGCAGGTGTGCGTGTGGATGTATATGACGCCATGCCATCGGTCGGCCGCAAGTTCCTGCTGGCCGGCCGCGGCGGCATGAACCTGACCCATTCCGAGCCTTACGAAGCATTCGTGGCCCGCTATGGCAGCCGTGCCGCTGCCTTGCGCCCGATGCTCGATGCTTTCAAGCCCGACGATCTGCGCGCCTGGGTGCACGGTCTGGGCATCGACACTTTTGTCGGCACCTCAGGCCGGGTCTTTCCTACCGAGATGAAGGCAGCGCCCATGTTGCGCGCCTGGTTGCATCGCCTGCGCCAAAGCGGAGTGCATTTCCACCAGCGCCATCGCTGGCTGGGCTGGACGGAGGAAGGTGGCTTGCGTTTTGAGACGCCGGAAGGCGAGCGCAATGTGCAACATCGTGTGGTATTGCTCGCACTGGGTGGGGCAAGCTGGGCGCGCCTCGGTTCGGATGGCGCCTGGCAGCCCCTGTTGGCCGGGCGCGGCGTCGAAGTTGCGCCGCTGGTGCCGGCCAATTGTGGCTTCGATGCCCGCTGGAGCGCGCATTTCTCGCAGAAGTATGCGGGGCAGCCCCTGACCACCGTGGCCATTGGCGGCCGGAAGGGCCAGATGGTTGTCACCGCGACCGGCGTGGAAGGCAGCCTGGTGTATGCGCTGTCCTCTGGGATCCGCGACCGTATCGCAGCGCATGGCAGTGCGACCATCGAGCTGGACTTGTTGCCGGACTGGCCGCTGGAGCGCTTGCAACAGGAACTGTCGCACCCGCGCGGTTCGCGCTCGATGTCGAGCTTCCTGCAAAGCCGCCTCCACATCAAAGGCGTCAAGACCGGCCTGTTGCACGAAGTTCTGGACAAGGACGCCTTCCATGACCCGATGCGCGTGGCAGCAAGCTTGAAGGCCTTGACAATCACGCTGTATGCGCCGCGCCCGATTGACGAGGCGATCAGCAGTGCTGGTGGCGTGCGATTCGAAGCGCTGGAAGGAACGATGTTGAAGGCAATGCCGGGCGTGTTCGTAGCCGGAGAAATGCTGGACTGGGAAGCGCCGACCGGCGGCTACCTGCTCACGGCCTGTTTCGCCAGCGGCCTGGCCGCCGGCAAGGACATGTTGCGCTACTTAATGCACCCAGCTCACGCCGCCTGAGCCGCTGCGGCTGACGTTGCGTTCGGAAGGGTTGCCAAACACGCGGATATTGCCGGTCCCCTTGACGGTGAGATCGGCCGACTGGCGGGCGAAGACATTGGTGGTGCCGGAGCCCAGCAGGGCCACCACCACCTTGTCCGTCGCCAGGTGCTGGGCGTCCAGGTCGCCGGAACCGGTCACTTCGGCCGTCAACTCCTTGCAGCTGCCGCTGGAAGTAATGGCGCCGGAACCGACCATTTCCAGGGCGACTTTCTCGCCGTGGCCGGTGTTCAGGTTCAGGTCGCCGCTGCCGTGCACGCCGGCTTCCACATTCTTGTAGCGGCCATTGAAGGTCAGGTTGCCCGAGCCTTGCAACTGGATGCTCAGGTGCTCGCCGCTGAAGCCATTGACGTTGCTGTCGCCGCTGCCATTGACCACCAGCTCGTTCAGGGACGGCAGTACCAGCTCGACCTCAATCGGGCGGCGTGGATGCAGCAGCAAGCCCTTGGAACCGATGCGGAGCGTTGCGCCATCCTGTTCGGTGCCGATATTGCCCAGCAGGCGCTGTTCGCCGCGCACCTTCAGGGATGGCACATCGCCCTGTTTCAGGCGCAGGTCGATGGGTCCGACCAGTTCGACATTGGAAATCGTTGCGCTGATTTCGCGCACTTCGGTGCGGGCGGCGCGGCCGGCCACGCTGGTGGGATTGGCGGCGCCCTGGGCGCGCAGCATGCTGTAAGTGACGGCCGTCAGCAGCACCGCCAGCAATGCCATGCCAAAGCCAATCTTGAGCAGGGAACGGATGTTCATTGCGTTTCCTTTCATTGGCCGCGCAGCAGCGCAACGTTCATCTGGATGTAGCGTTTCAAGCCGATCAGCGAGTAGCGCGTGATCACGATGCTTGCCAGGCTCAATGCGATACCGAGCAGTACCAGGCCGATGCCGACCGCGGTTTGTGTGGCGCGCGATTCGTTATCAAGGTCGGAGGTGATGCGCACGCCCCCTTCAGCCATGGCTTCTGCGCCTTCCAGCCATTTTTCGGACTTGCTGTCCGCTTCATCCCATTCCTTGCGCAGCCCCGCCGAAGGTTCCTGGAACACGTCGACACCCTGGTCGCTGATCGAAATCCTGGTCTGCATGCGGGCATCAACCTGGTCGCGATCATCGAAGACGACGAGGTGGCGCAATGGGCCGGTGAGGACCAGTTCATTGGCTCCCGCCAGGCCGGTGGCGGTGATGGCGATCCCGCTGATGTAAAAGGCAAAGGCGCTGGCGTAAATCGACACCAGCAAGGCAGAAAAGACCGCGGCCGGGACCACCATGAAGAGGTTGAAGATGCCGAGGCCAATGAGGGAAAACACCATGCGGGCGAGGTTGGCCGGGTTGCGCTTTTGCTCGAATGCGCTGCGGTGGGCGTTGGCGCGCAGGGTCATCGCGATCTTGCGCGGTTCGTCCAGCTCGGCGGCGATTTCCTCTTCAGTCTTGCCTGCGGCCAGGCTGTCGATAAAACGCTGTTCGTAGTAAGCCATCGTCTTGGCTGCCACGTCGGGCGGCAAGCCTGCGAGGGCTTTCTTCAGTGCGTCGAGGTACTTATTCTTGCTCATTGGAAACTAAAGCCTCCTGTTGTTCCATGATTGCACTGTATCGCTGGCACTGGAGGGGCTCGAGCTGTTTACGACAGGATGCAGAAATGGGGGAGCAGGCGAGCAAAACGCGGGACAGGCGGGACATCAAGGTTTCGCCTTCGCGAGCAGGTGCGCCGCCTGGACGCCGCTGCGGACGGCCATCTCGAGAGTGGCGGGGTATTCGCCGGCCGTGTAATCGCCGGCCAGGACCAGCCCTTTTGCCGGCGTTTCGTTGGCTGGGCGCTTGAGGGCAGGCGTGCAGGCGTAGGTGGCGCGCTTTTCCGTGATGACCTTGGACCAGGCCGGATTGCCAAGCTCGGGCCGCGCCAGGTCGGCAGCCAGTTGTGCGGCGATCGCCGCTGCCAGCTCCTCCTGCGGCAGGCTTGCGGCGTCACTTGAGGCGCTGATCACGACGGCGAACAGGCCGGCATGCTTGGCATCGAGCTGGCCGCGATCGAAGACGAACTGGCCCCAGCGCTGGGTTGCCGGATCGTCGATCAGGGCGTAAAACGGGATTGCCAGCCGCGTGTCCGGGGCATATTGCAGGTAGCAGGTCGTGATCGGTTCGGGCTCGAATGCCGCAAGCTGGCTTGCCAGTTCGGCCAATTCCGAAGGATTTGCGGCTTCGCTGGCCCCGGCGCGGTGTGTGCCGGAGAGCAGTGCGGCGGTCGCTGTGGGCGAGGCGGCGAGTACGACGCCATCAAACTTGCCGGTCCAGTCGCCGCCAACAGCCGCGCCGCTTGCTTCGACGGTCCAGCCATCGGCTTTGGGGCCGATGGACGTGACCTTTGCGCCGAGATGGACGGTGTTGCCCTTGCCTTGCAGCCAGGCGGCGGCGGCATCGGGGAAGAGGGCGGACAGGTCGGCCCGGGGAACCAGCATGTCCGATGCTGCCCGTCGCGCGCCGAGGCTGTCGCGCAGCACGGCAAGGAACACCTGCGCGGAAGCACGTTCCGGCGGCGTATTCAGGGCGGCGAGGCACAAGGGCCGCCACATCAAGGCCACCAGCCTTGGCGTCTGGTCGAAGCGCTCCAGCAACTCGGCCACGTTGCAATCATTGTTCAAGCGCCAATCCATCCAGCGCGCAGTCGTTGTAAAGCGGGCCAGGGCCATCTTGTCCTCGCGCGCCAGGCCTTTCGCCCGCAACAGGGCAATGCCGACATGCAGGGGTGCAGGCAATCGCGGCGCCAGGAAATCCATGCCGTCGCCGCCGGGCGGATAGCGCATCTGCAAGGGCAGCGTGAGTACGGCGGAACGCAAATCAACGCCAACCGCACGCATGATGCGAAGCGATTCCGAATAAGCTCCCAGCATGATGTGCTGGCCATTATCCAGTTCACGCCCGTCGAAAGAGACGCGCCGCGCCCGGCCGCCCAGCGAGCGGGCAGCCTCGAAAACGGTCACCTGGTGGCCGGCCCGGGCGAGTTCTACGGCGGCGGCGAATCCCGCCCAGCCGCCGCCGGCAACGGCGAAGTGCTTAGCCACGAACCCAGGTCTTCCACGCCAGCCACAGCTTGCGGATAGGCGTAAGGGAAATGCGCTGCTTGAGGACGTGGTAGCCATCCTCCTCGATTTCATTCAACAGGGTGCGGTAAATGGCCGCCATGATCAGGCCCGGGCGCTGGGCGCGGCGGTCTTCCTTCGGCAGCAGCGCAAACGCCTCGTCATAGGCCTTCTGCGCACGCGCCACCTGGAATTGCATCAGCTTCGAGAAGTTCTCGGTCTCGCGGGCATTCAACAGGTCCGCGGCAGTTACGTTGAACTTCTGCAGTTCGTTGACAGGCAGGTAAATGCGGCCTTTGCGCGCATCTTCGCCCACGTCACGGATGATATTGGTGAGCTGGAAGGCGTGGCCCAGCTTTTCGGCATATTGCAGCGTCTCCGGCCTCGTCACGCCGAAAATCGACGCCGACAGGATGCCGACCACGCTCGCCACATGCCAGCAGTACTTCGTCAGGCCGGCGTAATCGAGATAGCGGGTCTGGTTCAGGTCCATCTCCATGCCGTCGATGATGGCCTGCATATGTTCCTGCTTCAGGTCATACGTCGCAATATGCGGCTGCAAAGCCTGCGTCACCGGGTGGGTCTGCTTGCCCTGATACATCTGGGCGATCTCATTGCGCCACCAGGCCAGCTTGATGCGCGCCAGCGATTCATCGCTGCACTCGTCGACGGTGTCGTCGACTTCGCGGCAAAAGGCGTACAGCGCGGTGATAGCGCGGCGGCGCTCCGGCGGCAGGAACAGGAAGCTGTAGTAGAAACTGGAACCGCTGGCGGCGGCCTTCTGCTGGCAGTATTCGTCGGGGGACATGTTCTTATGGCTTTGGTAATGCTGACAAAGGCGCTATTTTATAGTGAAGACGGCTTCATCCGAAGCGCGCGCCAGAAAACCTTGAACCAGTCGCGCTTTTCAAGCTTGGGCCGACGAAGAAAAACGTCGTAATCGACTTCCTCGATTGCCTCCAGAATACGCAGGCCGCCCTGGACCACCATGCGCAACTCCAGTCCAATGCGGCCTTTCAGGCGGCAAGCCAGCGGCGCGCCCGAAAGCATCAGGGCGCGGGCGCGGTCGACTTCGAATTTCATCATGGCGCGCCACTTCGCCCTGTTGTCGGGGCGTGCCAGGTGGGCTGGCGACAGCGCGTAACGCGCCAGGTCTTCCATCGGAATGTAAATACGCTCCTTATGTTCATCGATGGCGACATCTTGCAGGAAGTTGATGATCTGGAGCGCCGAGCAGATGGCGTCCGACTGGCGGATATTCTCCTCATCGGCCGCGCCGTACAGGTGCAGCATCAGCAGGCCGACCGGATTGGCCGAGCGGGCGCAGTAATCGAGCAGGGAGGCGTAGTCCTGGTAGCGGTGCACCACAATGTCCTGCTTGAAGGCGGAAAGCAGGTCGTAGAAAGGGCGCATGGGCAGCTTGTGCTGCGCGATCACGGCTGCCAGCCGTTCGAACATCGGTTCATGGCCGCCTTCGGCGCGCTCGATGCGGCCCAGGGCTTCCTCGTAAGCGGCCAGCCCCGCCAGGCGCTGTTCCGGCGTGGCGTCGCCCTCGTCGGCGATATCGTCGGCGCTGCGGGCAAAGGCGTAAATCGCCTCCACCGCCGGGCGCAAACGGCGCGGCATGAGGATGGAAGCGACAGGGAAATTCTCGTAATGGTCAACGGACATAGAGGTGCTGTTCTAAATTAATGACGCGAAAGTCATTTGCAAGTTCGGTTGACCCGGCTATAATTTTTTTCTTACTAAACAGAAAGTCATTTAGTTCCAAACGGGAAATAATAATGGCAAACATATACACCCGGCAATTGCCAGAGACACCAAAAAGGAATTCCATCGTGTTCGCAGCGAAAAAACTACCCCTGGTTGCAGCCTGCGCCTTGCTGCTTGCAGCCTGCTCGAAAGAAGCCCCCAAGACCGAAGACATCCGGCCCGTGCGCGCCATGGTGCTGCAAAGCTCGGATATCGATGTGAATGCCGAATTCTCCGGTGAAGTTCGTTCGCGCGTCGAATCGCGTCTCGGTTTCCGGGTTGGAGGCAAGATTATCTCCCGCAAAGTGGATGTGGGCAGCGTCGTCAAGCGCGGCCAGGTGCTGATGGATCTCGACCCGCAGGACCTGAAGCTGTCGCAGGCCCAGTCGATGGCGGCTCTGCGCGCTGCTGAAACCACGCGCGACCTGGCCAGTGCCGAATTGAAGCGCTACCAGGAGCTGCGCGAAAAGAATTTCGTCAGCCAGGCCATCCTCGATGCCAAGCTGTCCGCCTACAAGTCGGCGCAGGCCCAGGTGGACTCGGCGCAAGCGGCATATCGCGGCATGTCCAACCAGGCTGGCTACGCGAGCCTTGAATCGGACATCGACGGCGTTGTCACCGCCGTGGATGCGGAAGTAGGGCAAGTCGTATCGCCGGGGACGCCGGTAGTTCGCGTTGCCAAGACCGACGAAAAGGAAATCGTGTTCGGCGTGCCTGAAGACAAGGTCGATACGCTGCGCAATTTCTCGGACGTGCATGTGCGCCTGTGGGCCAGCCCGGATAAATCGGTGCCGGGCAAAATCCGCGAGATTTCGCCGGTGGCAGACCCGTTCACCCGTACCTACGCCTTCCGCGTCTCGATCCCTGCCAGCCTGGCCGAGGCCAAGCTGGGCATGACCGCCTTGGTGGCTTTCGCCTCGCGCACGCCGCAACCGCAGATCAAGGTGCCGCTGACGGCGCTGTTCCATGAAAAGGCGGCGACCTCCGTGTGGGTGGTCGAGAACGGCGTGGTGCGCCTGGTGCCGGTCACAGTGAGCGGGGTATCGGGCAATGACCTGGTGCTGGGCAGCGGCGTCAAGCCCGGCCAGACCGTGGTCACCGCCGGCGTCAACCTGCTGAAGCCTGGCCAGAAAGTGACCATCCTCGGAGCCGCCAAATGAAGGGCTTCAACCTTTCGCGCTGGGCGCTGGAGCACATCCCGCTCACGCGCTACCTGATTGCGGTGCTGCTCCTGGGCGGCATGCTCGCCTACAAGAACCTGGGGCAGGATGAAGATCCGCCGTTTACCTTCCGTTCCATGGTGGTGCAGGCCTTCTGGCCGGGCGCTACCTCGCTGCAGATGGCCGAGCAGGTTACCGACAAGCTGGAAAAGAAGCTGCAGGAAACGCCGTTTGTCCACGAGATCACAAGCTATTCAAAGCCGGGCCAGACACTGATCATTCTTAGCTTGCGCGAGTCGACGCCACCGAAAGAGGTGGCGCAGGCCTGGTATCAGGTACGCAAGAAGATCGGCGACATCCGGTCGACGCTGCCGTCGGGCGTGCAAGGACCCGTATTCAACGATGAATTCGGTGATACCTATGGCTCGATATTCGCGCTGTCCGGCGATGGCTTTACCTATGCGGAGCTGAAAGACTACGCGGACCTGGTGCGCCAGCAGCTTCTCGGCGTGAAAAAGGTATCGAAGGTTGAGCTGTTTGGCGTGCAGGATGAGAAGATCAACATCGAATTCTCGCACAAGAAATTTGCCCAGTTGGGACTGACCATCGAACAGATTGCCAACCAGATTACGACCCAGAACGTAGTGGAGGCGACCGGCGTCGTGGTGACGCCAACCGACAACCTGCAAGTGCGCGTTTCGGGTGCGCTGCGCACGGTCAAGGACCTGGAAGAACTCGAGCTGCGCGCCAACAACACGACCTTCCGTCTTGGCGACTTCGCGACCATCAAGCGCGAATACCTTGATCCGCCGCGCGACAAGATGCGCTTCAACGGCAAAGAAGTCATCGGCCTGGGCGTGTCGATGGAGAAGGGCGGCAACATCATCCAGATGGGCAAAGACCTGGAAAAGACCGTCAATGCCATGAAGACCAAGCTGCCGGTCGGCATTGAGCTGGAGCGCGTGTCAGACCAGCCGGCCGCTGTCACGGCGTCGGTAGGCGAGTTCCTGCACACGCTGGTCGAGGCGGTGCTGATCGTGCTGGCGGTAAGCTTCGTCTCGCTCGGCCTGCACACCAAGCCCAAGCTGCGCCTCGACGCGCGGCCTGGCCTCGTGGTGGCGCTGACAATCCCGCTGGTGCTGGCGGTGACCTTCCTGTTCATGCGCATCCTGGACATTGACCTGCACAAGATCTCTCTGGGCGCGCTCATCATCGCGCTTGGCCTGCTGGTCGACGATGCCATCATTGCGGTTGAAATGATGGTGCGGAAGATGGAAGAGGGCCATTCGAGGCTGGAAGCGGCGACCTTCGCCTACACCTCCACGGCCATGCCGATGCTGACGGGCACCCTGATCACCGTCGCCGGCTTCCTGCCGATCGGGCTCGCCGCATCGGCGGCGGGCGAATACACCTTCTCGCTGTTCTCCGTCAACGCGATTGCGCTGGTGACTTCGTGGATCGTGGCCGTCGTGTTCACGCCTTATATCGGCTACATCCTGCTGAAAGTGAAGCCGCACTCGGAAGGCGGCGGCCACCACGAACTGTTTGATACGCCCGGCTACCGCAAGTTCCGCGCCGTCGTGAACTGGTGCGTGGAGTACCGAAAGACCACGATTGTGGCGACGCTGGTCGTGTTCTTCCTTGGTGTGTACGGCTTCAAGTTCATCGAGAAGCAGTTCTTCCCCGACTCCAGCCGCCCAGAACTGATGGTGGAAATGTGGTCGCCGGAAGGCACTGCATTCGCGCAGACTGAGCGCCAGGCGAAGAAATTCGAGGAATTCATCCGCAAGGAGCCAGGCGTGGCAAGCGTGACGACCTACGTCGGCACTGGCAGCCCGCGCTTCTACCTGCCGCTGAACCAGATCTTCCCGCAGACGAACGTCTCGCAGACCGTGGTGCTGGCGAAGGACCTGCATTCGCGCGAAGAGCTGCGCAAGAAGATCAGCCATGTCTTCAAGACCGACTTCCCGGAAGTTCGCGGCCGCGTGCAGTTGCTGCCGAATGGTCCGCCGGTGCCGTACCCGGTGCAGTTCCGCATTACTGGCACCGAGGTTGATGGCGTGCGTTCCATTGCCGACCAGGTGAAGGACATCATGCGTGCCAATCCCAATGCGGTGGGCGTCAACGACAACTGGAATGAGTCGATCAAGGTGCTGCGCCTCGACCTGGACCAGGACAAGATGCGCGCGCTGGGTGTGACTTCGCAAACAGTGATGCGTGCCGCGAACACGATCCTTTCCGGCACGCCCATTGGCCAGTTCCGCGAAGGTATTCGCCTGATCGACATCCAGGTGCGCCAGCCGCTGGACGAACGCAGTACCATTGCGGTCCTGAATGACACCTACATCCCGACCAATAGCGGGCGTTCGGTGCCGATCTCGCAGCTGGCACGCGTGCATTTCGTGTGGGAGCCGGGCGTGGTGTGGCGCGAGGGCAGGGAATGGGCGATCACCGTTCAGTCGGACGTGGTGGAGGGTGTGCAGGGGCCAACCGTGTCGGGCCAGATCAATCCGAAGCTGGACGCACTGCGCGCCAAGCTGCCGCCGGGTTATGAGATCAAGGTCAAAGGCGCCGCCTCGGACAGCAGCGCGGCGGAGGAGTCGATTGCCGCCAACCTGCCGCTGGCCGTGTTCATCATCTTTACCTTGCTGATGCTGCAGTTGCACAGCTTCTCGCGTGCGCTGCTGGTGTTCCTGACCGGGCCGCTCGGCGTGGCGGGTGCGGCGATGGCGCTGCTGGTGATGGGAAGGCCGCTGGGCTTCGTGGCGAACCTGGGCATTATCGCGCTGTTCGGCATGATTATCCGTAACTCGGTGATCCTGGTGGACCAGATCGAGCAGGACATCAAGGCTGGTGTGCCGGCCTGGGATGCGATTGTGGAATCGGCTGTGCGGCGTTGCCGTCCGATTATCCTGACGGCGGCAGCGGCGGCGCTGGCCATGATTCCCTTGTCGCGGTCCGTGTTCTGGGGGCCAATGGCGGTGGCGATCATGGGTGGGTTGATTCTGGCGACTGCGTTGACGTTGCTGTTCTTGCCAGCTTTGTATGCTGCGTGGTTCCGCGTGCCCAGGCCAAACCGGTAAACCGGTGTCAGACCCATGGGGTCTGACACCCGACCTGCGGCTGCCGCGAATCGGTGTCTGACCCTGTGGGTCAGACACCTGGGTTGCCGGTTTTGCCCAAATGTTGCGCAATACGCAAAAAAGCACTACCGCACTCCAGAAACACCGTATAGAATGCCGGGTTGAAGTTGAAAGCCCCGGGCGACCCCGTTTTCACTGTAAGGTCGCCCTTTGCTTTTGTGCAAATATGCCGCGAGGATGGCGAAATTGGTAGACGCACCAGGTTTAGGTCCTGACGCCAGCAATGGTGTGGGGGTTCGAGTCCCCCTCCTCGCACCATAAGTACACTTAAATTTTTATTGGACGATTTTTACAATGGCCACTGCAGTTGAAACCCTGGGCAAACTCGAACGCCGCATGACGATTTCCTTCCCACTGTCGGACGTGCGTTCCGAAGTGGAAAAGCGCCTGAAAGTGCAGGCTCGCTCCGCACGTGCTCCTGGCTTCCGTCCAGGTAAAGTGCCAATGAAGATGGTTGCCGCACAATACGGCTACCAGATCGAAACCGAAGTGCTGAACGACAAAGTCGGCCGCGCTTTCAACGACGCAGCCAACGAAAACCAGCTGCGCGTTGCCGGTTTCCCACGCATCGAGCCAAAACAAGACGCACCAGAGGGCCAACTGTCCTTCGACGCAACCTTCGAAGTGTATCCGGAAGTTGAAGTCGGCGACCTGACCAAGGTTGAGATCGAAACCGTCAAGTCCAACGTGACCGACGTAGAAATCGACAAGACCATCGACATCCTGCGCAAACAGCGCGTGCACTTCCACGTGAAGGGCGAGAAGGGCGAACACGGCGACGGCGGCGAAGCGATCGCTGCTAACGGCGACCGCGTGACGGTCGACTTCGTCGGCTCCATCGACGGCGTTGAGTTCCCAGGTGGTAAAGCTGAAGGCTACCCGTTCGTCCTGGGCGAAGGCCGCATGCTGCCGGAATTCGAAGCCGCTACCGTCGGCCTGAAGGTTGGTGAATCCAAGACCTTCCCGCTGTCGTTCCCAGAGGACTACCATGGCAAGGACGTGGCTGGCAAGACCGCCGAGTTCACCATCACCCTGAAGAACCTGGAATGGGCGCACCTGCCGGAAGTCGATGCCGAGTTCGCCAAGTCCCTGGGCGTGGCTGACGGCGACCTGGCCAAAATGCGCGAAGACATCAAGGTGAACCTGGAGCGCGAAGTTGCAGGCCGCGTCAAGGCTCGCAACAAAGAAGCCGTGATGGACACCCTGGTGAAGACCGCGACCCTGGAAGTGCCGCAGTCGCTGATCGCGCAAGACACCGAGCGCCTGGCTGAAATGACCCGCCAGGACATGGCCCAGCGCGGCATGAACGTAAAAGATGTACCATTCCCTCCAGAGCTGTTCAAGGACAAGGCTGAGCGTCGCGTGCGCCTGGGCCTGATCCTGTCCAAGCTGGTGGGCGACCAGAACCTGCAGGCTACCCCTGACCAGGTGAAGGCACAGATCGAAGACTTCGCACAAAGCTATGAAGATCCACGCGAAGTGCTGAAGTACTACTACTCCGATCGCCGCCGCCTGGCTGAAGTCGAAGCTCTTGTATTGGAAGAAAACGTCGTTACTTACGTCCTGGGCCTGTGCAAGAACGTCTCGAAAGAAATTCCTTTCGACGAACTCATGGGAAGCGTACAAGCTTAATAGCTTGGTTAACCGCCAAACCGGTAACCCGGGGTCAGACCCACAGGGTCAGACCCCAGCAACGCGGCAGTCGCCGACCGGGGTCTGACCCTTGGGTCTGACCCCGTTTTTATTGGTTTGGCAGCAAAACAAGGAATTGGAATGAATCGTAATCCCGCACTCGATACGGAAATGCTCGGCCTGGTGCCGATGGTGATCGAACAAAGCGGCCGCGGTGAGCGCTCGTACGATATCTACTCGCGCCTGCTGAAGGAACGCGTGATCTTCATGGTCGGTCCGGTCAACGACCAGATGGCCAACCTGATTGTTGCCCAGCTGCTGTTCCTGGAAAGCGAAAATCCGGACAAGGACATCTCGCTGTACATCAATTCCCCAGGTGGTTCCGTTTCCGCGGGCCTGGCGATCTTCGACACCATGCAGTTCATCAAGCCTGACGTGTCGACCCTGTGCACCGGCATGGCCGCCTCGATGGGCGCCTTCCTGCTGGCCGCAGGCGCCAAGGGCAAGCGTTTCTCGCTGCCGAACAGCCGCATCATGATCCACCAGCCGTCCGGTGGCTCGCAAGGCATGGCGTCGGACATCGAGATCCAGGCCAAAGAGATCCTCTACCTGCGCCATCGCCTGAACAGCATCATGGCTGAGCGCACCGGTCAGTCGATCGAGCAAATCGCCAAGGATACCGACCGCGACCGCTTCATGTCCTCGGACGAAGCAGCGGAATATGGCCTGATCGACAAAGTCTTGACCAGTCGCGCATAAGCGTCCTTGCAAGTCGACGCCCGGACGCTACAACGTTCGGGCGTTTTGCTTTTATTTCGGGTAGCATGTGGTTGTGCGCAGGATTTCTTGCTTGTGCGCACGGTAAACTTGCACCAAAACTAAAGATTAGTCCCATGTCAGAGAAAAAATCCTCCAGCGGTGAAAAACTCCTTTACTGCTCGTTCTGCGGCAAAAGCCAGCACGAGGTGAAGAAGCTGATTGCCGGCCCGTCCGTCTTCATCTGCGATGAATGCATTGACCTGTGCAATGACATCATCCGCGACGAGACGTCCAGCATCGAATCTGTCACGGGCGCGAAATCGGACCTGCCAACCCCGCAGGAAATCACCGATCTGCTGAACCAGTACGTGATCGGCCAGTCGACTGCCAAGCGCATCCTGTCCGTGGCCGTGTACAACCATTACAAGCGCCTGAAGCACCTGGGCAAGAAGGACGACGTCGAGCTGGCCAAGTCCAACATCCTGCTGGTGGGCCCGACCGGCTCCGGCAAGACCCTGCTGGCCCAGACCCTGGCGCGCATGCTCAATGTGCCGTTCGTGATCGCCGACGCCACCACCCTGACCGAAGCCGGTTATGTGGGCGAAGACGTGGAAAACATCATCCAGAAGCTGCTGCAGAGCTGCAACTACGATGTGGAAAAAGCACAGCGCGGCATCGTCTACATTGACGAAATCGACAAGATTTCCCGCAAGTCCGACAACCCATCGATCACCCGCGACGTATCGGGCGAGGGTGTGCAGCAGGCGCTGCTGAAGTTGATCGAAGGCACCATGGCTTCCGTGCCTCCGCAGGGCGGCCGCAAGCATCCCAACCAGGACTTCGTGCAGATCGACACCACCAACATCATGTTCATCTGCGGCGGCGCCTTTGATGGCCTGGCCAAGATCATTTCCAACCGTTCCGAAAAGTCCGGTATCGGCTTTGCCGCGGAAGTGAAGAGCAAGGAACAGCGCTCGAACAGCGACCTGATGATGGACGCGGAGCCGGAAGACCTGATCAAGTTCGGCCTGATCCCTGAGCTGGTGGGCCGCCTGCCGGTCGTGGCAACCCTGGCCGAGCTGACTGAAGAGGCCCTGATCGAGATCCTGGTCGAGCCGAAGAACGCGCTGGTCAAGCAGTACTCCAAGCTGTTGGAAATGGAAGGCGCGGAACTGGAAATCCGTCCTGCCGCCTTGCACGCCATCGCCCGCAAGGCGCTGGCCCGCAAGACCGGCGCCCGCGGCCTGCGTTCGATCCTGGAACACGCCCTGCTGGACATTATGTTCGACCTGCCAAACCAAACGAACGTCACCAAAGTCGTAATTGATGAAAATACGATCACCAGTGGCGCAAAACCCCTCCTGATTTATCAGGAAACCCCAAAAGCAGCAGGGGAAAACTAAATAGGGTTTTGAATCCCTGAGGCAAGGCGTTACAATCGGTCTCAATAACCATAACGCCGGCTTCAGTCGAAAAGCCACTCGCGATCACCTGTCGCGCGTGGCTTTTTTTGTTCCAAAAATGGCTTTATTGCGGCGTTTAGTTAGAGTAAAACTGCATTTTCTCAAAGCAAATATAATTGCAGCATAGGGCTTGTGAATTGGCCGCTGGGGCCTATATCAGAACCAAGCTTTTAAAATAAGGTACGCCATGACAACTACCAAATTAACTGAGCAAACTCAACTGCCTCTGTTGCCACTGCGTGATGTCGTTGTCTTCCCGCACATGGTAATTCCGTTGTTCGTTGGCCGACCAAAGTCCATCAAGGCGCTCGAAGCTGCCATGGAGCAGGGCAAGAGCATCATGCTGGCAGCACAGAAAGCCGCTGCCAAGGACGAACCTTCGCCATCGGATATCTATGAAATCGGCTGCGTGGCCAACATCCTGCAGATGTTGAAGCTGCCTGACGGCACCGTGAAGGTGCTGGTCGAGGGCGCCCAGCGTGCACGCATCAAGAAGATCACCGATAGCCCAACCCATTTCATTGCCGACCTGATGCCGCTCGAATCCGAGCAGGGCGATGAGTCGGAGATCGAGGCCATGCGCCGTGCGATCGTCCAGCAGTTCGACCAGTACGTCAAACTGAACAAGAAAATCCCGCCTGAGATCCTGGCTTCGCTGTCGGGCATCGACGACGCCGGCCGCCTGGCCGACACCGTGGCTGCGCACCTGCCGCTCAAGCTTGAGCAGAAGCAGGTGATCCTGGAAATCATCGAAGTCTCGAAGCGCCTGGAGCACCTGCTCGGCCAGCTGGAAGGCGAGCTCGATATCCTGCAGGTGGAAAAGCGCATCCGTGGCCGCGTCAAGCGCCAGATGGAGAAGTCGCAGCGCGAGTACTACCTGAACGAACAGGTCAAAGCCATCCAGAAGGAGCTGGGCGAGGGCGAAGAGGGCGCCGATATCGACGAACTCGAGAAGAAAGTCGCCGCCGCCAAGATGCCGAAGGAAGCGCTGGAAAAGGCGCAGGCCGAGCTGAAGAAGCTGAAGCTGATGTCGCCGATGTCGGCTGAAGCGACCGTGGTGCGCAACTATATCGACACCCTGGTGTCGCTGCCATGGAAGAAGAAGTCCAAGGTCAACAACGACCTGGCCAACGCTGAGAAAGTGCTCGATCACGACCACTACGGCCTGGAAAAAATCAAGGAACGCATCGTCGAGTACCTGGCAGTCCAGCAGCGCGTGGACAAGCTGAAGGCGCCGATCCTGTGCTTCGTCGGTCCTCCAGGCGTGGGCAAAACCTCGCTGGGCCAGTCGATCGCCAAGGCCACCAACCGCAAATACGTGCGCATGGCGCTGGGCGGCGTGCGCGACGAAGCCGAGATCCGCGGCCACCGCCGTACCTACATCGGTTCCATGCCGGGCAAGGTGCTGCAGTCGCTGGCGAAAGTCGGCGTGCGCAATCCGCTGTTCCTGCTGGACGAGATCGACAAGATGGGTGCGGATTTCCGCGGCGATCCATCGTCGGCCCTGTTGGAGGTGCTGGATCCTGAACAGAACCACACCTTCTCGGACCACTACATCGAAGTTGACTTCGACCTGTCCGACGTGATGTTCGTGGCGACTTCGAACTCGTACAACATTCCGCCTGCACTGCTGGACCGCATGGAAGTGATCCGCCTGTCCGGCTACACGGAAGACGAGAAGACCAACATCTCCTTGCGCTACCTGTTGCCGAAGCAGGTGAAGAACAACGGCCTGAAGGACGAAGAAATCTCCGTCAGCGAAGCAGCGGTGCGCGACATCATCCGCTACTACACCCGCGAAGCGGGCGTGCGTTCGCTGGAGCGTGAAATCTCCAAGATCTGCCGCAAGGTCGTGAAAATGCTGCTGCTGAAGAAGTCGGACAAGAAGGTCAGCGTCACGCCGAAAAACCTGGACAAGTTCCTGGGCGTGCGCCGTTACGACTTCGGCGTGGCCGAAAAAACCAACCAGGTGGGTCAGGTGGTCGGCCTGGCCTGGACCGAGGTGGGCGGCGACCTGCTGACCATTGAATCGGTTGGCATGCCTGGCAAGGGCAACGTCATTCGCACCGGTACTTTGGGCGACGTGATGAAAGAGTCGATCGAAGCAGCCCGCACCGTGGTGCGCAGCCGCGCTTCGCGCCTCGGCATCAAGAACGAAGTGTTCGAGAAGCAGGACATCCACATCCACGTGCCGGAAGGCGCAACGCCGAAGGATGGTCCATCCGCAGGTATTGCGATGACCACCGCGATGGTGTCGACCTTCACTGGCATCCCGGTCCGCGCGGACGTGGCGATGACCGGCGAGATCACGCTGCGCGGCGAAGTGCTGCCGATCGGCGGCCTGAAAGAAAAACTGCTGGCAGCGCATCGCGGCGGCATCAAGACCGTGCTGATTCCCGAGCAGAACGTGAAGGACCTGGCCGAGATTCCGGACAATGTGAAGAACAAGCTGGAAATCGTCCCTGTGCGCTGGATCGACAAGGTGCTGGAAGTCGCGCTGGAACGCCAGCCGGAGCCGATCGTGGAAGCGGCCGCGCCGGTTGAAGTACCGGCAGTCGCAGCGACCGCCGACGGAAGTGAAGTAGTTAAACATTAAACCGGAGGGCCAGTGTCTGACCCAATGGGTCAGACACTGGTTTGCCGGTTTTGCCGGTAAAAAAGGGCGCCAGAAATGGCGCCCTTTTCATTTCTACCCTTGACACAGTGCAACCCCGACCTGTCTAATACGGCCCTGAGATTTTTATACGCTTCAAAACGCGGCATAAAAAACGGTATAAACGATATAAACCTTTGTGACGGGGACTGTAATGAACAAGACCGAACTGATCGACCACATCGCGACTTCCGCTGACATCTCCAAGGCCGCTGCTGCACGCGCCCTGGATGCTGTGATCGATGGCGTAACCACCACCCTGGCCAAGAACGACAGCGTCACCCTGGTTGGCTTTGGCACCTTCTCCGTGAGCGAGCGCGCAGCCCGTACCGGCCGCAACCCACGCACCAAGGAAGAGATCAAGATCGACGCAGCAAAAGTTCCTAAATTTAAAGCTGGTAAAGCGTTGAAAGACGCTGTACAATAATGGCCTTCGGTAAGCAGTGATGCTTACCGGGCAGTTTAAGCGGGCGTTTAGCTCAGTTGGTAGAGCGGATCCCTTACAAGGATTAGGTCGGGAGTTCGACCCTCTCAACGCCCACCACTTAAACAAAACGTAGTACCTGTGTTGTGAATGCTGGAGCGGTAGTTCAGTTGGTTAGAATACCGGCCTGTCACGCCGGGGGTCGCGGGTTCGAGCCCCGTCCGCTCCGCCAGCAAACGCACACACACTACCTGGAGCGGTAGTTCAGTTGGTTAGAATACCGGCCTGTCACGCCGGGGGTCGCGGGTTCGAGCCCCGTCCGCTCCGCCAGAATCCCGAGAAAGCCCCACCAGTCCAAAAGACGGTGGGGCTTTTTTACATATTGCACCATCAGCAACTGCCCTGTAAAATCGCGCGAGCAGTTTTAAAGCCTCCACTCTAGGAAACCACGCTGACATGTTTGATTTCGTACGTACGCATCAAAAGCTGATGCAGATTATCCTGGCGCTCCTGATCGTGCCGTCGTTTGTGCTGGTCGGCGTGAGCGGCGTCAAGCTGTTCGGCGAAGACGCGAACACCATCGCTAAAGTCGCGGGCTATCCGCTGACCCAGCAGGAATGGGAAAATGCCCAGCGCCGCCAACTGGACCAGATGCGCCAGCAAATGGGCAAGAATTTTGACCAGAAGGCCTTTGACACTCCTGAGTTCAAGCAGAACGTCCTGGACCAGCTGATCGCCCAGCGTGCCGTGAACGCGGAAATCCGCAGCGCCCATCTGACCACCAGCGAGCAGAAAGTCCAGGAAGCGATCAGTACGCAGCTGCCAATGCTGTTCAAGGCCGATGGCACTTTCGACAAGGAGCAATACCTGCAGATCCTGGCTGCGCAAGGCATGAACGCCGGCATGCACCAGGAGCAGGTTCGTCACGACCTGGCGCTGCAACAGGTGGCCAATGGCGTGGAATTGAGCGGCTTTGTTCCACGCACTGTCTCCAAGGCGATTTCCGATTTCGGCTCGCAAGAGCGTGAAGTGCAGGAGATGGCCCTGCCAGTCTCGCAATTCCTGCCGAACGTGAAGGTTACCGACGACATGGTGAAGGCCTTCTACGATAAGAACGCCAAGCTGTTCGAGATTCCTGAGTCGGCCAAGATCGAGTACGTCGTGCTGAACACCGATGCCGTGGCTGCACAAGCTGCCGTAAGCGACCAGGAAGTGGCCAGCTACTACGAATCGAACAAGAAGCGCTTCACGAGCGAAGAAGCGCGCCGCGCGTCGCACATCCTGATCAAGGGCGAAGGCGACAAGGCAGCCGCGAAAGCCAAGGCCGAAGCAGTGCTGGCCGAAGTGCGCAAGAATCCAGGCGATTTCGCCAAGATCGCCAAGGCCAAGTCGGATGACCCGGGCTCCGCAGCCCAGGGCGGCGACCTGGACGTGCTGGTGAAGGGTTCTTTCGTCAAGCCGGTCGAAGATGCAATCCTGAAGCTGAAGCAAGGCGAAATCAGCGACCTGGTCGAATCCGATTTTGGCTATCACATCATCACCGTTACCGAGCTGAAGCCGGCGCACCTGAAGCCGCTGGATGAAGTGAAGGGCGACATCGCTGCGGAAATCAAGAAGCAGAAAGCCGCCAAGCTGTACTCGGAGATGTCCGAGCAGTTCACCGATACCGTGTTTTCGGATTTCGAAAGCCTGAAGCCGGTTGCCGACAAGCTGAAGCTGAAGATCGAAACCATGGAAGGCGTTCGCCGCCAGCCTAACCCGATCCTGGGCGCGGCTCCTTTCAACAACGCCAAATTCCTGGCCGCACTGTTCTCCGACGATTCGCTGAAGAACAAGCGCAATACCGAAGCGGTTGAAGTCGCACCGCAAACCCTGGTTTCCGGCCGCATCGTCGAATTCAAGCCTGCTGCCAAGAAGCCGCTGGCTGAAGTCGAAGCTGCAATCAAACAGCAGGTCGCGCTGGAAGAGGCTGTGAAAGCTGCGAAGAAGGCTGGCGAAGAAAAGCTGGCAGCAGCCAGGAAGTCCGGTGACGCTGCTGGTTTCGGCGAGGCGAAGACGATCTCCCGCGCCAAGGCAGACGGCATCAACCCGGCTGCCGTAGCAGCGGTGATGAAGGCCGATGCCGCCAAGCTGCCAGCCTACGTTGGCGTGGAAATCCCTGGCCAGGGCTACGGCGTGTACCGCATCAACAAGGTCGGCCAGCCGGCTGAGCAGGATGCTGCCCGCCGCGAACAAGAAGGCCAGCGCATCAACCAGATCGTCGCGCAACAAGAGATGACAGGCTACATCGACGCGCTGAAGCAGAAGGCCAAGGTCAAGATCCTGCACCCGGTCCCAACGATCAAGAAGCAAGCCGAATAAGCAGCTGAACGCTCTATGAGGGCCGGTGTCCGTGCAAACGGACCCCGGCCTTTTTCTTATGTGCGGATAATGTCCTGCGGGGCGGCGCCCCGCTGCCCATGCCTTGGGAGGAGCACATCATGCACATGATCCGTTTAGGTCTCGCTGCGCTGTTCTGCGCTTGCGTCGGCGCCGCCGGCGCCCAGGAACCGCCTGCCGCGCCCGGCACCAGCGAAATCGTCCTGCAGCTGTCGGACCTCGAATTCGACGCGTATTCCCTCGATCCGCTGGGAGGAACCGCTGCGGCGGGCTTGTTGGGACAGGAGTATCGTGCGGCTGCGGAAGTGCTTGGAACGCGGGAGCAGTTTTCCATGGTGCATGCCGGTGCCGGTCCGGTCAGCGCCTACGCACTTGGCGATTCGACCCGCATGGAGTACGCCAGCAGCATCTTTATCGATTGGAATCGCTATTCCGACGCCACGGACTACGCTTTCGATGCGCATGCCAGGCTGCGCGATCCGCTGAGTCAATGGTATCTCGCGGAAGGAACGGCAAGCTGGAGCGCCACCATACACCTGACGCCCAACTCCGTGCTGGTGGTGAGCGGCCATCTGTTCGGCACGCAGGAAGTCGGCGCCGGGGCCCCCTTCGGTGCAACGGCGGGAGGGTTTTTTGATATCGGGCTTGAAGGCGCCGGCGCTGCAACGGCTTATACAAGAAGCTTCGGATCGGACAGCGCACAGCCGGGCATCGACGAGTCCTTTTCGCTGTCGATCTTCAACCGCAGCGACACGGCCAAGGACTTCAGCTGGAGCGTCGTAGCCGGCGCGAGCGCCGCCAAGGCCATTCCGCCGGTGCCGGAACCGTCCGCCCTGGCGATGACCCTGTGTGGATTGCTATTGCTCGCTATGCGCCATGCAGCCTGCGCGCAGCGGCGATGAAGGATTCGGGCGAGATGTCGGCAAGCGCCACTTCAGTGGCCTGGTCGTATTGAACGAAGTTGCGGTGGATCGATTTGAGATAGGCCGGGTCGTAATGGTCGACCAGGAGTTCGTCGACCAGGGCGGGCATCTCGCCCGCAGTGGCCATGGCCTGCCAGCGTTCGATGCGTTCGCGGCCGTGCAACTGCACCAGGAATTCCAGCTGCGCGTTGAGCGCCGGGGCGTTGCAGGCGAAATGCTGGTAGTCCTCGATCAGCAGCTTAACGCGGTCTTCCCGCGCCACCTGCATGGCGATGCAGGGCGAAGCCCGCATACGTTCCATCAGCGCGCCCGGCACGCGCAGGCTGCCCACCTTGCGGCTTTCCGATTCGACGAAGACCGGAAACTGCGGGTCGAAACGGCGCAGGCGGTCCCAGATCGAGGTTTCGAAGGCCTTTTGCGAAGGCTGCGGCTGGCATGGAATGTTGCCCAGCACCGAACCGCGGTGCGCCGCCAGCTGCTCCAGGTCCAGCACCTGCGCCCCGATCGCCTCCAGCGTGTCGAGCAGGCGGGTCTTGCCGCTCCCGGTGGTGCCGCAGATCACGCGGAAGTCGAGTTCCGGCGTCCGTTCAAGCTGCGCATTGATGGCGGCGCGGAAGGCCTTGTAGCCGCCATCGAGTTGCACCACGGGCCAGCCGATCTTGGCCAGCACCGTTGCCATGGAGCCGCTGCGGTTGCCGCCGCGCCAGCAATAAACGAGGGGCTTCCAGTCGCGCGGCTTGTCCAGCCACAGCGTCTCGATATGGTGGCCGATATTCTTTGAGACCATGGCCGCGCCGACCTTCTTCGCTTCAAAGGAGCCGACCTGCTTGTACATGGTGCCGACGGTGATGCGCTGCTCGTCGTCGAGCACCGGACAGTTGATCGCGTTCGGCAGGTGGTCGAGCCCGTACTCGGATGGGCTGCGCGCGTCGATGATGGTGTCGAAATCGTCAAGGCGGGCCAGGACGTCTTCGATCGGCAGGATTTCTGGATACTTCATTTTGTTTTCAGTATTGGCTGGAGGTGGGGCCAGATATTGCCCAGGATGATAGGGTGGGCCGTTGCCAGCGGGTGCAGGCGGTCTGGCTGGAACAGCTCGGGCTTTTGCGCGACGCCATCAAGCATGAAGGGCGCCAGGGGTACTTTGACATCCTTGCTCACGGCGCCGTACATGGCGAAGAATTTGTCGGCGTAGTCGCGGCCATAGTTGGGAGGAATGCGAATGCCGACCAGCAGCACCTGTGCACCTGCCTTGCGCGATTCATCCACCATGGCGCGCAGGTTGGTTTCGGCGGCGGCCACCGGCAGGCCGCGCAAGCCATCGTTGGCGCCCAGTTCGATGATGACGATATTCGGCTTGTGCTTGCTCAGCAAGGCAGGCAAGCGGGTGCGGCCGCCGCTGGTCGTCTCGCCGCTGACGCTGGCGTTGACCACAGTTGCCGGCAGTTTCTGGTCCTTCAGCCGCTGGTCGAGCAGGGCGACCCAGCCGGCGCCGCGCGAGATGCCGTATTCGGCCGACAGGCTGTCGCCCACCACCAGGACGGTTTTTGATGCAGAATAGGCGTTCGTGGCGGCGCTGAACATCAGGATCAGCATCGCGAAGCAGCGTACACTATTTTTGAACATGACCATGCGTGATATTCCTCAAACCTCCAGTCAGTTGGCCAAGGCGGCTATTTCCGTTTCCGGCCTGGGCAAGCGGGTGGCCGACGCCAGCGGCGAACTGACCATCCTGCATGGAGTGGATTTTACAGTGCAAAAGGCGGAAACGCTTGCCATTGTAGGGGCTTCCGGCTCCGGTAAATCGACCTTGCTTGGCCTGCTGGCGGGCCTGGATACGCCCACCGAGGGCAAGGTGGTGCTGGATGGCGTGGACATTTTCGCGCTCGATGAAGATGGCCGGGCTGCTTTGCGCAAGGAAAAACTGGGCTTTGTGTTCCAGTCTTTCCAGTTGCTGCCTCATTTGACGGCGGTCGAAAACGTGATGCTGCCGCTTGAACTGGCCGGCGACGGCGCGGCGCGCGAAAAGGCGGAAGCCATGCTGGGCCGCGTCGGTCTTTCAAGCCGCTTGAAGCACTATCCGAAATTCCTGTCCGGCGGCGAGCAGCAGCGCGTCGCCTTGGCGCGCGCCTTCGTGACGCAGCCGCCCTTGCTGCTGGCCGATGAGCCGACAGGAAGCCTGGATGCGGCCACTGGCGAATCCGTCATCCAGCTGATGTTCGAATTGAACCGCGAACACGGTTCGACCCTGGTGCTGGTCACGCATGACACCCATATCGCAGCGCGCTGCGGGCGCGTCATCACGATCGCGGCGGGGCGCATCGCCTGATTGTTCAGGAGCCGTGCTGCGCCGCCAGCCGGTTGACGGCGGTGCGGATGGCTGGAATCAGTTCGCTGGCCGTCAGGCCGATGGGTCCTGCACCCTCCGTGACGAGATCGTCGGCCGCCATGCCATGCAGCCAGACCGCGGCCAGGGCTGCCTCCCATTCCGGCCAACCCTGGGCAAGCAGGCTGCCGCACAAGCCGGACAGCACGTCGCCGGTACCGGCAGTGGCGAGGGCCGGATTGCCGGTTGTATTGATCACAATTTCCCCGTTGCGGGCGGCAAGCACTGTTCCCGATCCTTTCAGTACGACCGTCGCCGCCAGCCGCGAGGCCAGCATGCGTGCAGCGGACGGGCGGTCTGCCTGGATTTCGGTGGCCGTCACTCCCAGCAAGCGGGCGGCCTCCAGCGGATGCGGCGTCAGGATGCACGGCGCCTTGCGCTGCGCCAGTTGCGTGCGCAGTGCTTCGGAACCAGCCAGCAGGTTGAGCGCGTCGGCGTCAAGTACGGCCGGGCTTTGGCTATGCAGCGCGCTGGCCAGCATTTCGGCGCTTGAGGCGGACCCGCCCATGCCGGGGCCGATCACCAGCACCGCGCTGTTGAAATCATATTCCTGGGCGCTGCGGCACATCAGTTCTGGCTGTGCGGCATCGAAGGCCAGCGGCTCGCCGACGAAGCAGGCGTAGACGCGGCCGGCGCCGCTGGTGAGCGCAGTTCGGGCGGCCAGGATCGGCGCGCCTGCCATGCCGCGTGCGCCTCCCACCACGGCCACGCTGCCATGGCTTCCTTTGTGCGAACTGTGGCGGCGCCGGCGCACGCAGTGGGCGAACAGCGCCACGTCGTTCAGTCGCGCGCGCGGCGCCGGAAAGAGCTCGGGCTCGATGTCGAGATTGCTGACCGTGACAGCGCCCGAATGATCGCGGCCCTCGGCCGTGTGCAAGCCGGGCTTGTCGCCGATGAAGGTGAGCGTGCGCGTGGCGCGCACCGCGATGCCTGTCTTGCCGCCCCCAACGACAGCGCCGGTGTCCGAGTCAAGGCCGCTGGGGACGTCGAGCGCGAGGATGGGGCAGGCCAGCTCGTTGACGGTCGCCACCAGCGCCGCGAAGTCGCCCGTGATTGGCCGGGCCAGCCCGATGCCGAACAAGCCATCAATCATCAGTGTCCAGGCGGTGCCAGTCACCACGGCACGGGCGTCGGCGGCCTCGGTGATTGCGGCGAAGCGGGCAGGGGAACTGCGTGCACGGCGCAAGGCCTCGATGCGCTCCGCTGCGGCTGCGTCTGCAGGCGGAAAATGCAGCACGGTGACCTGGGCGCCGGCATGGCCGAGGTGCGCTGCGGTTTCCAGTGCGTCGCCGCCGTTGTTACCCGGGCCAGCGAGCACCAGTACCTGGGCGCGGTGAATGGTAAAGGGAAGCAGGTCCAGTGCCTGGTTGGCGCCGGCCTGGCCCGCGCGCTGCATCAGTGCACCTTCGGGCAAGCGCTGCGCCGCAGCGTGCTCGATCGCGCGAAGTTCTGCAATCGTAAAGAGGGGCGTCATGCGGGGCATTCTAGCACTACAATAACTGCTTCACGATTAGAGCGAGGCAGCGCAATGGATTGGCAATTCTGGATCGACCGTGGCGGTACTTTCACTGACATCGTGGCGCGCCGCCCCGATGGCGGCCTGATGACCCAAAAGCTCCTGTCGGAAAGTCCTGAACACTACCGTGATGCAGCCATCGCTGGCATTCGCCATCTGCTGGGCGTTGCAGGCGGCGCTGCCATCCCGGTCGGGCAGGTCGAGGCCGTGAAGATGGGCACAACGGTCGCCACCAACGCGCTGCTCGAGCGCAAGGGCGAGCCGACCGTGCTTGCGATAACGCGCGGCTTCCGCGATGCGCTGCGCATTGCGTACCAGAACCGTCCGCGCCTGTTCGACCGCCACATCGTCCTTCCCGAACTGCTCTACCGGCATGTGGTGGAGATTGATGAGCGCATGGGCGCGCACGGGGAAGTGGTCAGGGCACTGGATACAGCGGCGGCGCGGGCCGGCCTGCAGGCGCACTTTGACCAAGGGCTGCGTTCGATCGCGATTGTCCTGATGCATGGCTACCGCTACAGCGCGCATGAAGCGGCGCTGGCGCAAATTGCCCGCGAAATCGGCTATACCCAGGTCTCAGTGTCCCACCTGGTCAGCCCGATGATGAAGCTGGTGGCGCGCGGCGATACGACCGTGGTCGATGCCTACCTGTCTCCAATCCTGCGGCGCTATGTGGGCCAGGTTGCATCCGAGCTGCCGGGCGTGAACCTGCAATTCATGCAGTCCAACGGCGGCCTGACCGACGCGCGCACCTTCCAGGGCAAGGATTCGATCCTGAGCGGCCCGGCCGGCGGGATTGTCGGCATGGTGCGCGCCAGCCGGGCGGCAGGATTCGAAAAGATCATCGGCTTCGACATGGGCGGTACTTCGACCGATGTCTCGCATTTTTCGGGCGAATTCGAGCGTGTGTTTGAGACCCAGGTGGCCGGCGTGCGCATGCGCGCGCCGATGATGAGCATTCACACGGTTGCTGCCGGCGGCGGCTCGATCCTGCATTTCGACGGCAGCCGTTTCCGCGTCGGACCGGACAGCGCGGGCGCCGCTCCGGGGCCGGCCAGCTATCGCCGCGGCGGCCCGCTGGCTGTAACGGACTGCAACGTCATGCTGGGCAAGATCCAGCCAGCGTTCTTCCCGAAACTGTTCGGCAGCGATGGCGCGCAAGCGCTCGATGCGGCAACCGTGCGCGAAAAATTCGCCGCCATGGCCGCGGAAATCCAGGCGGCGACAGGCGCGCCGTCCTCGCCGGAGCAGGTGGCCGAGGGCTTCATCGAAATTGCCGTCGGCAATATGGCCAACGCCATCAAGCAGATTTCCGTGCAACGCGGTCATGACGTGACCGAGTACGCCCTGACCAGTTTTGGCGGCGCCGGCGGCCAGCACGCCTGCCTCGTTGCAGACGCGCTGGGCATGAAGACAGTCTTCATTCATTCCCTGGCCGGGGTGCTGTCGGCCTACGGCATGGGCCTGGCCGACCAGGCAGCGATGCGTGAAAGCGCCGTCGAACTTCGGCTCGCGGCTGAAGCGCTGCCGGCGCTGGAAGCGCGCCTGCAGGCGCTTGCCGCGGAGGCTGTGGCAGAGCTGCACGCTCAGGCGGTGGCTGGCGAGCGTATCAGCGTGGTGCACCGTGTCCACCTGCGTTACGAGGGCACGGATTCGGCCCTGATCGTGCTGTTCGGCACCATCGACAGCATGAAGGCCCAGTTCGAAGCCGCCTATCGCAAGCGCTTCTCCTTCCTGATGCCGGCCAAGGCCCTGATTGTGGAGGCGGTCTCAGTGGAGGCCATCGGCAAGTCCAACGCCCCGCCGGAAGCGGCGCCGCAGCAGGCGCCGCGCCACGCACCGCTGCAGCCTTGGCAAACAGTGCGCATGTACAGCGCCGGGCAGTGGCACGACACCGGCCTGTTCAAACGCGATGCGACCCGCATCGGCGATATCATCAAGGGCCCGGCCATCATTGCCGAGGCCAACGCCACGACGATCGTGGAGCCGGGCTGGCAAGCCGAAGTCACGCCACAGGACCATCTGGTGCTGACCCGCGTCGAGGCACTGCCGGTGCGCCGCGCCATTGGCACCACGGCCGATCCGGTCATGCTGGAGATCTTCAACAACCTGTTCATGTCGATCGCAGAGCAAATGGGCCTGCGCCTGCAGAACACTGCCTACTCGGTCAACATCAAGGAGCGCCTCGACTTCAGTTGCGCCATCTTCGACGCTGAAGGCAACCTGATCGCCAATGCCCCGCACATGCCGGTGCACCTTGGATCAATGGGCGAGAGCATCAAGACCGTCATGCGCGAAAACGCAGGCCGGATGCATCCGGGCGACGTCTACATGCTGAACGATCCCTACAACGGCGGCACGCACCTGCCGGACGTTACCGTCATCACGCCCGTGTTCGATGAGGCAGGCAGCGCGATCCTGTTCTACGTCGGCTCGCGCGGCCATCACGCCGATATTGGCGGCAGTACGCCGGGCTCGATGCCGCCGGACTCGCGGAATATCGAAGAAGAAGGCGTCCTGATCAACAATTTCAAGCTGGTCGACGGCGCCAGCGGCAGCCAGTTGCGCGATGCCGAGGCGCGCGCCTTGCTGGCCAGTGCACGCTACCCGGCCCGCAATCCCGACCAGAACATGGCCGATTTCCGCGCCCAGGTCGCCGCCAACCAGAAGGGCGTTGAAGAACTGCGCAAGATGGTCGCGCACTTCGGCCTTGACGTGGTGCGTGCCTACATGGGCCACGTGCAGGACAATGCCGAAGAGGCAGTGCGGCGCGTGATCAGCGCCCTGCGCAACGGCAGCTATGAGCTGAAACTCGATAACGGGGCGGTCATCAACGTCGCGGTGCGCGTGAACGCGGCCGAACGCAGCGCCGAGATCGACTTCAGCGGCACTTCCAGCCAGCTGGATAACAATTTCAACGCGCCATCCGCCGTATGCATGGCGGCAGTCCTGTATGTCTTCCGCACCCTGGTCGACGATGACATCCCGCTTAACGCCGGCTGCCTGAAACCGCTGCACGTGATCATTCCACCGGGCTCGATGCTGAACCCGCATTTCCCGGCATCGGTGGTATCGGGCAATGTCGAAACCTCGACCTGCATCACCAATGCGCTGTACGGCGCGCTTGGCGTGCAGGGCGCTTCGCAGGGAACGATGAACAACTTCACCTTCGGTAACGCGAAGTACCAGTATTACGAAACGATCAGCGGCGGTTCCGGCGCCGGCGATGGATTCAACGGTACCGACGTGGTGCAGACCAATATGACCAACTCGCGCCTGACGGACCCGGAAATCCTGGAGTTCCGTTTCCCGGTGCGGCTGGAAAGCTATGAAATTCGCCACGGCTCCGGCGGCGCCGGCCGCTGGCACGGCGGCAACGGGGGCGTGCGCAAAGTACGCTTCCTGGAGCCGATGACGGCTGCCATCCTGTCGAATAACCGCGTGCACGCGCCGTTCGGCATGGCCGGCGGCGCTCCGGGGGCCTTGGGCCGCAATACGGTGCTGCGCGCCGATGGCAGCACCGAACAACTGGGCCACATCGGCAAGACCGACATGCAGCCCGGCGATATTTTCGTTGTCGAGACGCCGGGCGGGGGCGGTTACGGTCCCGCAGCGGGCGAGGGCGCTTAGGCGGTCGTCGAAATACCGTATTTGCGCTGGGTGCCTGAATACTGCATCAGCAGGGCTTCCAGCGCAGGGCTGCCGGCGTCGAGGCGGCGGATGCGGTCGATCAGGGCGCCCGCCTGGTCGCCCAGCGGTGCTTCCCAGCCCAGTTCGTCCAACTGGCGCAGGATGGCCTGCACGGCCGCGTACAGCACCTTCAGGTTGCCCGGCGTGCGGCGCAGGGCCTGGTGCAGGGTCGCCACTGCCGCGCGATGGTCGCCCTGGCGGGCCATCGACTCCGCTTCAGTGACCAGTTCCTGCATGACGTTGTCGATCTTCTCGCCAACGCCGCGCGCCAGGTCGTGCCGGCCTGCTTTTTCGAAGACGCTGACAGCTTCTTCCATGGTGATCGGCTTTTCGTTGTCGTTCATCATATGCATGACGACGTCGGCAGCGTCCTTGTCCAGCCGGTGCTTGAGGCAGGAATCCACCAGTCCGATGCGCAGGCGGTTCGACAGGCCGCGCGCCATGCCGACCGCCGTGACGGCATTGGACAGTTCGGAGGCGGCCTCGGTTGCGTGCCCGGTCACGTCCAGCAGCAGGGCCGAAGAAATATGCTTGCACACTTCCGTGTTGGCACTGGCGCGCAGCGTGCGCTCCATATCGCGGATCACGCCCGAAGCCTGGTTGACGTCGCCCTTGCGTACCAGGGCGCGAACCAGGTTCACGTGGTCTTCAGGATCGCGGAATTCGGAGTAGCGGGCCTTGGTCACCACCTGGCGGAAGGCCTTCTCCGCCGCCGAGATATCACCGGTGCCGTAGGCGACCTCGCCAAGGTGGCGCAGGCGCCGCACCATGTTCGGCGACATGGCAACTGCATCTTCCAGGATCTTTTTCGCCTGCTGCGACTGGCCCATGGCCTCGTACGAGCGGGCCAGCAGGTCGTAGGCCGCCATCATGTTGGGATTGGCCTCGAGCAGGCGCTCCAGCGTCCCCATTGCGTCGGAATAGTGCTCGAGGCCGAACTGGCATCGCGCCAGGCCAAGCTGGGCCCAGCCCGTCGGGCGGCCGATCAGGATCGACTGGTAAATCAGCTCGGCCTGCGCAAGCTCACCGATTTCATAGTGAAGTTCGGCGCGCAGGCGGGAAAATTCGGTGGCGTAGCGCGGATTCGCAGTCTCGGCCTCCTGGCAGGCATCGATGGCTTCGCGCTGCTTGCTCTGGGCGATCAGCTGATAGACCGGCATGAATACTGCGCGGCGTTCCACTGCGCGGCCGATGCGCTGCATCAGGCCATCGACAGTGAAGGGCTTCAGCACGTAATCGGTCGGCGTCAGTTCTGCGGCGCCAATCACCTTGGATTGCACCGCCTCCGAGGTCAGCATGATGAAGATGGCCGAGCGGTCGATCAGCTTGTGGTGGCGCAGGTCTTCCAGTAGTTGCTGGCCATCCTGGCCGTTGTCTTCATTGCCGCTGCCCAGGTCGTACTCGCACAGGATGACGTCAAAGCGCTTGTTGGTCAGTTGGCGGATCGCCGTGCCCGAGCTGACGGCATACTCGATCCGCGTGATCGAGGCCTGGTTCAGCATATTGTGCAGGTTGCCCCGCATTGCCGGGTTGGGGTCGATGATCAGCACCGACAGGTCGCTATACGATTGCATTGACTTCGTCTCTTATTGTTTGCCCCGCAGGGTGACATATTGTGATGATAACGCAGCCAGCATGGGATGATGGGGATCTGCCTTGCGCATGCGTATCAGCAGCGCAGCACATTGCTCGCCCAGCGCGGCTTCCCAGCCGCTGTCGCCCATCAGGCGCAGCATGGCGGAGGCGAGGGCGGAGATCAGTCCGGCATTTTCGGGCCGCCGCCGGACCGCCACCTGGAGCACGTCGATGGCGCCACGCTGGTCGCCCTGGCCGCTGCGCGCGGCCGCCTGCCGCACCAGGCCGTCAAGGTAGCGTTCCACGCTGTCGCCGCGGTTTTGCGCCAGTTCGGCGCGGCCGCTGCGCTCGTAGACGGCCGCCGTATCGGATTCGCTGATGCCGCTGGCGGGGTCGCTGGCCAGCGCATCGAGCAACTGCATGCCTTGCTCGTCCATGCCTTGCTTCAGGCAGCTTTCCGCGATGCCGAGTTTCAGCGCGCTGGAAAGGGTACCTGCCTCGCCGGCAGCGCGCACGGCATTGGCCAGCTCCGACTGCAGCGCCGCGCCATTGCCGTTCAATTCCTGCAGCAGGACGGCGGAAAAAGCCTTGCAGGCATCTGTCGCCGGGCCGCTGCGCGCCGAGCGATCGAGCTCGCGCAGGGCGTTGGCTGCGCCGGCGGCATCGCCTTTCCGGACCAGGGCCCGCACCAGGTTGACGTGGTCTTCGGGGTCGCGAAACTCGGAATACCTGGACTTGGCGACGACTTGTTTGAAGGACTTTTCGGCTGCATCGAGATCGCCGGCTTCAAGCGCCACCTGGCCCATGTGGCGCAGCCGGCGCACCACATGGGGAGAGATCGACACCGCAGTTTCCAGCGCGGCGCGGGCATCGGCCGCGCGGCCGAGGGCCTGCTGGGTGCGGGCCATGAGGTCGTAGGCCGCCATGTACCTGGGATTGTCGTCGATCAGGCGCTGCAGGGTCTCCAGCGTTTCAGCGAACTGGCCCTGGTCGAACTGGCAACGGGCCAGGCCAAGCTGGGCCCAGCCCAATGGGCGGATTTCGAGGATTTCCCGGTAAATCGCTTCCGCCTGCGCCTCCTCGCCCAGCGCGGCATGCGCCTCCGCGCGCAGGCGGGCGCATTCCGTCGCATAGCGCGGATTGGCCGCGGCCGACACTTCACTGGCCAGGATGGCTTCGTGCAGCCGGTCGCGTTCGATCATCCGGTGCACCGGGAGGAGGGCGGCGCGCCGGTCGACGGCCCGGGCAATGCGCTGCGCCAGCACATCGACTGTAAAAGGCTTGAGGATGTAATCGGTCGGCGTCAATTCCGCTGCGCTCACCACCTTGCCGTACACGCCCTCGGTGGTGAGCATGATGAAGATGGTGGAAGGGAGGATCAGCTTGTGGTGGCGCAGGTCTTCCAGCAACTGCTGCCCGTCCTGCCCCTGTTCGTTGCCCAGGTCGTATTCGCAAAACACCAGGTCGAACGCCTTCTTCTCGAGGTGGCGGATGGCAGTGCCTGCGCTCACGCCGTGCTCGATGCGGGTAATCCCCAACTGGCCGAGCATATTGTGCATTCCGCTGCGCATATGCTGGTTGGGGTCGATTAGCAGGACTGACAGGTCGCTATATTCTTGCATTTTGAAGGCAGAAGGCTGTCATAGAGGGAGAATACCCCAAGGCCGCTCAAAAAACAGGCGTAAACGCAGCAAATGTTGCTTTCGGACCAATGAAGGAAGGGTGGGAAGTGATGCCTGAAACAAGTATAATGTCGGCAAATCGAAATACAGCAAGACCAGTCAGCTCGTGCACAGTATTCCTTTAAACCGCAGCAACGCTGCATTCTTCACGCCCCCACTATGTTGATTCTGCCGGGCTCCAACGCCCTGTCCTCTTTCCGTAGCCAACGCCTCCTCAACCAGCTTCAAGCAGTTCTGCCGTCCATTACGTCGGTCCAAGCCCGCTTTATCCACTTTGTCGACTCCGCTTCGCCCCTGTCCGAAGACGATCTGAACCGCATGAATGGCTTGCTGACCTACGGCGAGCCAGCCTTGCCGGAGCATGCCGAGGGCGTGGTGGAAGAGTTTGTCGTCATTCCCCGTTTCGGCACCATTTCGCCATGGGCTTCCAAGGCCACCGACATCGTGCACAACTGCGGCATGGCGCATATCCACCGCGTGGAGCGTGGCGTTGCGTACCGTATCAACCTGAAGGGCGGCATCCTGGGAACCGGCCTGGGCGCGGCCAGGAGGCTGGATAGCGAGCAGGCGCAAGCTGTTGCCGCGCTGCTGCACGACCGCATGACCGAATCCGTGCTGCGTCACCCGGACCAGGCTGCCGGCCTGTTCTCGAGCCTGGAAGCCAAGCCGCTGGAATCGATCGACGTGATGGGCGCCGGCCGCAATGCGCTGGAAAAGGCCAATACCGACCTGGGCCTGGCGATGTCGGACGACGAGATCGACTACCTGCTGGAAGCCTTCACCAACGCCAAGCGCAACCCGACCGACGTCGAACTGATGATGTTCGCGCAGGCCAACTCGGAGCACTGCCGCCACAAGATCTTCAACGCCGACTGGACCATCGACGGCGTGGCACAGGACAAATCGCTGTTCAAGATGATCAAGAACACGCACGAGAAGAACCCGCGCGGCACCGTCGTGGCTTATTCGGACAACTCCTCGATCATCGAAGGCGCCGAAGTGACCCGCTTCTACCCGCGCGAAGGCCAGGAATACGCGCCGTCCACCGAGCTGGTGCACACCCTGATGAAGGTGGAAACCCACAACCACCCGACCGCGATTTCCCCGTTCCCTGGTGCTTCGACTGGCGCCGGCGGCGAGATCCGCGACGAAGGTGCAACCGGCCGCGGCTCTAAGCCCAAGGCAGGCTTGACCGGCTTTACCGTGTCCAACCTGATGATCCCTGGCGCCGTGCAGGCGTGGGAAAACGCCGCCAACGTGACCGCTCCGGTCGGCAAGCGCGACGAAAGCCAGGTGTACGGCAAGCCGGAGCGCATCGCTTCGCCGCTGCAGATCATGATCGAAGGCCCGCTGGGCGGCGCGGCATTCTCGAATGAATTCGGGCGTCCCGTGCTGGGTGGCTACTTCCGCACCTACGAACAGAATATCGGCCAGCAGTTCGCCGGCGGCAAGGACACCGTGATGGGCTACCACAAGCCCATCATGATCGCCGGCGGTATCGGCAACATCTCCGCTTCGCATACCCACAAGAACGACATTCCGGTCGGCAGCCTGCTGATCCAGCTGGGCGGCCCGGGCATGCGCATCGGCATGGGCGGTTCGGCTGCCTCGTCGATGGCGACCGGCACCAATACCGCTGACCTGGACTTCGATTCGGTCCAGCGCGGCAATCCTGAAATGGAGCGCCGGGCCCAGGAAGTCATCAACGGCTGCTGGCAATTGGCCGACAAGAATCCGATCATTTCGATCCACGACGTGGGGGCGGGCGGCCTGTCGAATGCCTTCCCTGAGATTACGAACGACGCCAAGCGCGGCGCGATTTTCGACCTGCGCAAGGTGCCGCTGGAAGAGTCCGGCATGGCGCCCAAAGAAATCTGGTCCAACGAATCGCAGGAACGCTATGTGCTGGCGATCGCCCCGAGCGACCTGGCCGTGTTCCAGGCCCTGTGCGAGCGTGAGCGCTGCCCGTTCGCCGTGGTCGGCGTGGCAACGGAAGAGCGCCAGCTGAAGGTGATCGACCAGGAAATGGGCAATAACCCAGTCGACATGCCGATGGAAGTCCTGCTGGGCAAGCCACCCAAGATGCACCGCGATGTGAAGCATGTCCAGCACGACCTGCCGGCCATCGACCTGACCGGCATCCAGCTGGAAGAGGCTGCCAAGCGCGTGTTGTTGCTGCCAACCGTGGCCGACAAGAGCTTCCTGATCACCATCGGCGACCGTACCGTGGGCGGCATGTCGGTGCGCGACCAGATGGTCGGCCCGTGGCAGGTGCCTGTGGCCGACTGCGCGGTGACCACCCTCAGCTACGACGGCTATGTGGGCGAGGCGATGGCAATGGGTGAGCGTACCCCGCTGGCAGTGATCGACGCGCCAGCTTCGGGCCGTATGGCGGTGGGCGAGACCGTCACCAACCTGGCAGCGGCGCCTATCAACGATATCTCCGACATCAAATTGTCGGCCAACTGGATGGCTGCCTGCGGCCAGCCAGGCCAGGATGCAGCCCTGTTCGACACCGTGAAAGCGGTCGGCATGGAGCTGTGCCCGGCGTTGGGCCTGTCGATCCCGGTCGGCAAGGATTCCCTGTCGATGCGCACTACCTGGAAGGACGAGGGCGCCGACAAGGCCGTGATTTCGCCGGTGTCCCTGATCGTTTCCGGCTTCTCGCCGGTGTACGACGTGCGCAAGTCGCTGACCCCGCAGATCCGCACCGACCTGGGCGAAACTTCCCTGATCGTGATCGACCTGGGCCGCGGCAAGAACCGCATGGGTGCTTCGGCCCTGGCGCAAGTGATGGGCCAGCTGGGCAATGCCGCGCCGGACGTGGATTCGCCGGAAGACCTGAAGGGCTTCTTCAACGCCATCCAGCAGCTGAACAAGGAAGGCATGATCCTGGCTTACCACGACCGTTCCGATGGCGGCCTGTATGCAACCCTGGTCGAAATGGCCTTCGCCGGCCGCGCCGGCCTGTCCGTCAACCTGGACATGCTGACCCTGGGCGAAGAGGGCACCATGGATCACGGCGACGCCAAGAACTGGGCCGGCCAGGTGGCTGAACGCCGCAATGAACTGACCCTGTCCGCGCTGTTCAACGAAGAACTGGGCGCGGTGATCCAGGTACGCGCCGACGAGAAATCGGCGGTGATGGACGTGCTGCGCAGCTTCAACCTGGGCGCTTGCAGCCACATCATCGGCAAGCCGAACGACCGTGGCGTGATTGAGTTCACGCGCGACGCCAAGATCATCTACTCGCAGCCGCGCGCCGACCTGCACCGCCTGTGGAGCGAAACCAGCTGGCGCATTTCCCGCTTACGCGAAAACCCGGCCACGGCGGATGCCGAATACGATCGCCTGCTGGATGAAACCGACCCGGGCATGCAGCCGAAAATCACCTTCGATATGGCGGAAAACGTCGCGGCGCCTTTCCTGGCGACCGGCGTTCGTCCACGGGTTGCCATCCTGCGCGAGCAGGGCGTTAACTCGCATATCGAGACGGCCTGGGCAATGCACCGCGCCGGCTTCGCCGCTGTCGACGTGCACATGAGCGACCTGATTTCGCGCCGTGTATCGCTGGCTGATTTCCAGGGGATCATCGCTGTCGGCGGCTTCTCCTACGGCGACGTGCTGGGTGCGGGCGAGGGCTGGGCCAAGTCCATCCTGTTCAATCCTGAAATGGCTGAGCAATTTGCCGCCTTCTTCCAGCGCAAGGACACCTTCGGCCTGGGCATTTGCAACGGTTGCCAGATGATGTCGAACCTGAAATCGCTGATTCCGGGCGCGCATGCGTGGCCGAAGTTCACCACCAACAAGTCGGAGAAGTTCGAAGCACGCTTCTCGATGGTGGAGGTGCTGGATTCGCCATCGATCTTCCTGCAAGGCATGGCCAGCACCCAGACGCCGATCGCGATCGCGCACGGCGAAGGTTTCGCCGACTTCAGCCAGACCGGCAATATCGATGAGGCAATCGGTGCGTTGCGCTTCGTGGACAATCAAGGCGGCGCCACCGAGGGCTACCCATATAACCCGAACGGTTCGCCGCGCGGCTTGACCTCGGTGACCACGCCTGACGGCCGCTTCACCGTGATGATGCCGCACCCGGAACGCGTTTCCCGCACGGTGCAGAATTCCTGGCATCCGGACGGCTGGGGCGAGGATTCGCCTTGGGCGCGCATGTGGGGTAACGCGCGCAAATTCATCGGTTAAAGGCTAAGCGCGCCTCCGGCGGGCCGCCAGCAAGGCGGCCATGCCACCGAGCATCAAGACGGCCCCGCCCGGGGCCGGTACCTGGGTCGCATCGACGAACTGGAAGTCGTCGGCGACCCAGTTTCCATTCTGTTGTCCGAGTTCGCGCCGGTCGATCCGGTAGCCTGTGATCGGGCCCAGCGCAGCGAAAATGCTGGTGTTGACGAACGACAGCGGCTCCGGCAAACCCGGATGACTTTCTGGCAAGTCGAACACGACTGAGCCCAATTCACTTGCACCATTCAGCGCCACGATCGTGACCTGGTCAGCGCCACCCTCGCCGAAACCGTAGTACTGGTTGCGGCCGAACCATGCGCCGGTCAGGATTTTATCGGTCGTGATCGTCATGCCGCTCGATCCGCTCGAATTGGAGACAAAGTAGTGCCCGGAGTGGGGAATGCCGAATAATGGGCCACTCGGCCCGCCAACGCGATATTGGTCGCCCACCACGCCGAACCTGGCATCCCAAATAACACCCTGGTATTCCAGGCTGCTGCTGGCATTTGTCCATTGGATGCCGGTCGCACTATCAAGCGCAGGAGGGAATGGCAGATCGTCGAAAGTAGCGATAACGCTTGCCATGGCAGGAGCCGCGGTAATAAAAGCGCCGCACAGGATTAACTGCCGTAATGCGAGTTTATTCATCGTCAGCCTCCATTTAGTTGTCACGAGTTTAACGCGACATTTTCAGGAGCGGCAATTGTGCGAATTATTTCTGTTGTTTTGATGCCGAATGGCGGCTAGCAGGATAAACGCTAACTTCTGGCACGTATGCGCCAGCTCCTGGCTTAAGCAAAGGGCGCGAGGTGCTTGCCGGCCTCGCGAACGCTCAGCTTCGACAAAGACGCCTTATTTTCATTAATAAAATGAGCGACATTATGTGGAGCGTGCCGCGCATAATCCCGCAAGGCCCAGCCAATTGCTTTTTGAATGAAAAATTCATTTTCATGGCCGAGCGCAAGTGAATAGCGGAACAGGCGCATTTCATCGGTTTTGCCCCGCCACCCTAATTGGTGGAGCAGGGCAATTCGCCGCATCCAGAAGCTGTCATGTTTTATCGCTTGGTCCATGCCATCGTGCCCGAAACGCAGGACATCACCGATAATCGCAGCCATGCCGTCCACCGAATCCCACCAGGATTTGCGCATGACAAAAGCCAGCAATTCCGGTAAATCGCCGGCGCTGAACTGTTTCCAGTGTGCGGCCATCAAATCCAGTGCCGCGTACTGGTATTCACGTTCCGGCAGGCGCCATAGCTCATCTGCAATGCCGAGGAGTTCAGCCGGCGGCGCGCCCTTGAACGCGCGGATGGCTGGCTTGAGTGCTTCGCGTCGCGCCGGCGTGGGAATGCCGAGGAAAGGGAACTGCTCGCGCATATAGGCGCGCATGGCTGGCACCCGCGAGGCGTCGGCCAGCGGTGCGAGGGCGGAAATGATGTCTTTGCTTGTTGGCATAATAAAAAAGCGCCCCGTGGGGCGCTTCGTGAAGATCGCCTGTAAAGGCGCATCTGGATTATTGCACTTTGGCCTTGGCCACCAGCTGGTCGCGGTACGCTGCGACTTTACGCTGGGTCAGGGATTCGGCGATCTGCGGCTTGATTTCTTCCAGCGACGGCACCTTGGCGGCGCGCGAGCCTTCCAGCTTGATCACGTGGTAGCCGAACTGGGACTGCACTGGCTTGTCGGTGATCTGGCCGTCTTTCAGGGCGACCATGGCGTCGGCAAATGGCTTCACGTAGTTGCCTGGCGCTGCCCAATCCAGGTCGCCGCCATTGGCAGCCGAGCCTGGGTCTTGCGAGGCCTTGGCCAGTTCTTCAAACTTGGCGCCGCCTTTCAGCTTGGCGATGATGTCGGTCGCTTCCTTCTCGGTCTTCACCAGGATGTGGCGAGCGTGGTATTCCTTGTCGCCCTTGGAAGCCTTGAACTGGTCGTAAGCGGATTTGATTTCTGCGTCGCTCACTGGATTCTTCTTGACATAGTCAACCAGCAGGGCGCGGATGATGATGTCCTGGCGAGCTTGTTCCAGGGCTTCTTTCACTTCCTTGTTGGCAGCAACGCCTTGCTTGGTGGCTTCCTGCACCAGCACTTCACGGCCGATCAGGGATTTCTTGATCATGTCGCGCAGTTGTGGCGAGTCAGGCTGGCCTTGGGCAGCAGCTTGCTTGACAGCGGCTTCCATCTGGGCCGATGGGATAGCTTTACCGTTCACGGTAGCGACGTTCTGGGCAAATGCAGGGGGCGCTGCAACTGCGATCAGGGCCAACAGCAGGGTGGCTGGTTTGAATTTCATTGAGTATTTCCTTAGTTAAAATAAATCCGGCGCCGCTTGGGCGCCGGATCAGGTCCGTGACGGATTATTGTACTTTGGCTTTCTTCACCAGGGATTCCTGATAGGCCTGCAGTTTCGCGCGCATCAGGGAATCGGCGATACGTGGCTTCACTTCTTCCAGGGTAGGCAGCTTGACTGGACGGGTGTCTTCCACCTTGATCACGTGGAAACCGCTTGGGGTTTGCACTGGCTTCTCGGTAACCTGGCCTTTTTGCAGGGAAGTGAACGCGTCAGCGAAGACTTTAGGGAAGTTGGCTGGAGTGCCCCAGTCCAGGTCGCCGCCGTTGGCAGCGGAACCGGTGTCCTTGGAGTTCTTGGCCAGGTCTTCAAACTTGGCGCCGCCTTTCAGCTTGGCGATGATGTCGCTTGCTTCTTTTTCGGTTTCCACCAGGATGTGGCGCACGTGGTATTCCTTGTCGCCTTCGGCGGCAACGGCGCGGTCGTATTCAGCCTTGATTTCGGCGTCGCCAACCGGGTTCTTTTTCACGTAATCAGCAGCCAGGGCGTTCAGCATGATGTCCTGGCGAGCCTGTTCCAGAGCAGTGGTAACGTCCTTGCTCTTGGCCAGGCCTTGCTTTTCCGCTTCCTGGATCATTACTTCGCGGCCGATCAGGGACTTCTTGATCATTTCGCGCAGTTGAGGGGTGTCTTGCTGCTGGCCTTGGGCAACGACTTGCTTGACCAGGGCGTCAACTTTGGCGGTCGGGATGGCTTTGCCATTGACGACAGCGGCGTTCTGGGCGAAAGCTGGTGCAGCGGCAACGGCGATAAGTGCGAGCAGCAAGCGGGCTGGCTTGAAAGTCATTTAGTTTAATTCCTAGGGAAAGTTTACTGAATTGCGGGGATTTTGGGCTGGTTCGCCGAGATGTCTCTACTATTCAACGATCGAGGTTCTTTTTGATGTTTCCCAAAAACTCCGCGCATATCATACTTCGGACGGTGCCAATGCGGTAATGGCCAATGCATGAATTTCTTTATGCATCATATCGTGCACGGAATCATACACCAGACGATGGCGCATGACGAGTTTCACACCTTCGAATTTAGTAGAGACAATTTTCAGCCTGTAATGTCCGCCGCCGGAGGCTGCGCCGGCATGGCCGGCATGCAGCGCGGATTCATCTTCCAGCACGATTTCCGATGGCGCCAGCGAGGCTTCCAGGCGCTCGCGAATCCTGGCAAGGCGCGGGTCGCTCATGCTTCATCCTTAATATGTTTAGAGAGGTAGAAAGCCTGTGCGATAAAGAACACCAGCATCAAACCGGTAACTCCGAAAGCCTTGAAATTGACCCAGGCGTCGTTATCGGACTTGAACAGGATGAAGGCGACAAAGAGGTTCACAAAACCCAGCACCAGCCAGAAGGTAATCCACATGAAATGCAGGCGCACCCAGACATGTTCCGGCAGTTGGACCTGCTTTTCCATCGCCAGGCGGATCATGTTTTTATCGAAGAAGCGGTACGCCACCAGCATGGCCGTCGCAAGCGACCAGTAAATAATGGTTGGCTTCCACTTGATAAAGTCATCGTCGTGGAAATAGATGGTCATGCCGCCGAATACGATAAACACTACCAGGGAAACCCATAGAGCCCCGTCGACTTTCTTGCGCCGGGCCAGCAGATATAACACCTGGGCAGCGGTGCCGATAATGCCGACAATAGTCGCGACCACGATCGGCGCCTGCGATGCCGGAATCGCTCCGCCGGAAACCAGGCCGCCAAGATGGGCATTCAGCATGGCATGCGCGGCTTCCTGGTGACTGCCGGCAAATTTGTAGCTGACAAAAAACAGGATCAGCGGAAACAGGTCAAAAATAATCTTCATCTTTTCAAGGCTTCGGTTCAAAGCGCAGCGAGGCCGAATTAATGCAATAGCGCAATCCGGTCGGCGGCGGGCCATCAGGGAAGACGTGGCCCAGGTGGGCATCACATACTGCACAGATGATTTCGGTGCGCAGCATACCATGCGAGCGATCCGTTTTCTCTATGATATTCGCAGGATCGAGCGCCTTGAAGTAACTCGGCCAGCCGCAGCCGGAATCGAATTTGGCATCCGACTCGAAAAGCGGGGTGTTGCAGCATACGCAGGTGTAAATGCCATGCTCGTGGTGGTCCCAGAACTTGCCCGTAAATGCGCGCTCGGTGGCGGCATGGCGGGTAACCTGGTATTCCATCGGGTCGAGCTGGGCGCGCCATTCGGCATCGGTCTTGACAACTTTGTCGCTCATTGTTGATCTCTCACGAAGAGCAGCTTACCGAGAGCTGGCTGGACCAGTCTGGCGGAAAGCCTGCATATTGTTCATTCTCTGCTTGTTCGTCGAAGGGGCGTTCGAGCAGGGTCAAGAGGCGCTCGACTTCGGAAAAGTCCTTATTTTGCGCCTTTTCGATGGCGAGCTGTGCCATATAGTTTCGCAGCACATACTTGGGATTGACCTGATCCATCGCAAGTTTGCGCGCAGCATCGTCGCTGTTTTCGGCGCGCAGGCGCGCACGATAAGCTTCGGCCCATTGATCGAAAGCGGGGCGATCGATGAACAAGTCGCGCAAGGGTTCGTCGCCTTCCGAGCTGCCGGCGCGCAAGGCGCTCAGGCGGCGGAAGAAAATCGTGAAGTCAGTGTGGTTGGCTTGCAGGATGGCAAACAGGCCGTCAAGCAGTTCGCGGTCGCCTTCTTGCGTGGTAGCCAAACCGAGCTTGGCATGCAGCAGCTGATCGATGTGACGCGCGAACTCCGGCTGGTAGACGTCGAGCGCTTCCTGGGTCAGTTCGACTTCGCCAATCAGCGGCAACAAGGCTTGCGCGAGGGCGTAGCAGTTCCAGTGACCGATCTGCGGCTGGTTGGAATACGAGTAACGGCCACGCTCGTCGCTATGGTTGCAGATCTGGTTGGCGTCGAATCCGTCCATGAAACCGAAGGGGCCGTAATCGAGAGTCAGCCCCAGGATCGACATATTGTCGGAATTCATTACACCATGCATGAAGCCTACTGCTTGCCAGTGCGCAATCATGCGCGCGGTGCGGCGGGTCACTTCTTCCAGCAAGGCAGCGTACGGGTTTTCCTCGTCGCGCAGGGAAGGGTAGAAGCGGTCGATGACGTAATCGGCTAATTGCTTGAGTTCATCCGGCTTGCGATTGTAGTACCAGTGTTCAAAAGAACCAAACCGGATGAAGGTTGGGGCCATGCGGACGACGACGGCCGCGGTTTCGATCGATTCGCGCACGATTCCCTGGTCAGAACCGACTACCGACAAGGCGCGGGTGGTCGGGATGCCGAGGCCATGCATCGCTTCCGAGCACAGGAACTCACGGATGGACGAGCGCAGCACGGCGCGTCCATCGCCCATCCTCGAGTATGGCGTCATGCCGGCGCCTTTCAGCTGCAACTCGATCGGGCCCTCGGGAGTGGCTAGATCGCCGAGCAGGATGGCACGCCCGTCGCCGAGCTGGCCGGCCCAGACGCCAAACTGGTGGCCGGAATAGACAGCCGCAAGCGGCTTCGAACGCTCCGCGAGGCGGTTGCCGGTCAGGATATCAACCGCTTCTTGCGTCGCCAGCGTTGCTGGTTCAAGACCAATGAGGCGTGCAGCCGCAGGACTCAGCCCAACAAGGTAAGGCGCCGGCAATGGAGTCGGCATCAGGTGAGTGTAGAACGCTGGCGGCAAACCTGCGAAGGAATTTTCAAACTGGAAGTTAGTAGCGCTCATGTCCAGCGCATTTTAACGCAGGCACCCGATGCCGTCTTGCGCCCTAAGGGAAACCTAAGTTTCCGTACGAAATCAGTGGTGACTTTCATGTCAATGTCGAGAATTCTTACAATTTTTGGGGTCAAGATTTAACTGCTGAGGTTAACCGATTGATTTCGTTGGTGAGTAACTTTTAGGCACGCTATATGCGTATAGGAGTTCGTACCATAATAAAAGGGGGTGTAACATGAAAAGTATCAAAACTGCGCTGGGTGTCTTGGGAGCAGCACTGCTGATGGGGGTTGCTCCTTTGTCTCATGCGGGCGAATGGACGCTCAATTTTAATAACGCCAACGTCTACACCGGAGACGCGCCACCCCTGCAGTCTGGGGCGACTGCAACCGACTCGTGGGCGCAACTGAAGTTTACCGACTATGGCACGAATTATGTGGACATCAGCCTGAGCGTCGCAACCGGCGTGCTGGAGTCTGGCATCTATGTGAACGACTGGTGGTTCAACGGTGATGCACTGGCCCAGACCGGAACGTTCTCCTTGTTAAGCGGGGTGAACGCCAACACCAGCATCTGCTCGGATTGCCAGAACGGAACCGGGTCCGGCAGCTACGATGGTGTGTTCCATTTTGTGAATGCGAACCCGGGTGAGCTGGCGCAGGGGAACGAATCGGTCTGGCGTCTCTCTGTCGACCTAAGCGAGACGCTAAGCGTCAATGATTTCATGTTCCTGTCGTGCATGCCAGGCCGTACCTGCGGAACGGACGGCTTGTTTGCAGCAGTGCATGTCCAGGGCTATGCATCTTCCGCTAAATCCGGTGCCTGCGTGGACGGAGAAGAAAACTGCAATCCGCCTGAATGCCCTCCAGGCGACACACGTCCGGAATGCGGAGGCGGTGAACAGGAAATTCCAGAGCCTGCTACGTTGGCTATATTCGGTGTCGGCCTGCTGGGTTTGGCGCTCAGCCGCCGACGCAGTATCCGCTGATCGCGACCTGATGAAAAAAACGGCAGCCAAGGCTGCCGTTTTTCATTGGAGAGCCGCTTACTTGCGTACGCTCACGCTGCTGGCAGCAGTGTTACCGGCGCGATCACGTGCGACTGCTTTCAGGGTATGGCTGCCGTTGCTGGGTTTCCAGCTGTAGGCCATGCTCGATCCGCTGCCCGAAGCAACCAGCGCGCCGTCCACGTAAAGCGACATCGAAATCCCAGCCGCGCCGCTATTGTCCGATGCATTCACGGTAACGTTGACGTTGCCGTGAACGGTGCCGCCATTGCTTGGGTTGGTGATAGCCACAACGGGCGCAACCGTGTCGGTCGTCGGAGAAATGGTGGTGGTACTGTTCGAGACGTTCACGCTGACTGGCGTGGAAGAGGTCACATTGCCGGCAGCATCACGCGCGACGGCCGTCAGGGTTGCCATACCGTTGGCAACGCCTTTGGAATCCCACGCAAAGCTAAATGGGCTGCTCGCATCGCTCGCTACCACCGTGCTATTGACTTTCAAGTCCACGCGCGCCACGCCGACGTTATCAGCAGCGTTGACGTTGACCGAGACGATGCCCGACACCGTGCTGCTGCCCAGCGGGGCAGCGATCGAGACCGTTGGCGCAGTGGTGTCGGCCGTGGTTGTGGTACCCGCAGCTTTTGCTACGGCAGCCGAAGCATTCACACGGCCATAGCCGAAGTAGATGTCGCGGCCGGCAGTGCCCAGGTCGACAGCGGTGGTGAACAGGATGCTCTTCACCTGGTCTGCGCTCAGGGAAGGATTGGCCGACATCACCAGGGCTGCCACCGCTGCGGCGACCGGGCTGGCGAAGGAGGTGCCATTGACCGCGCCGTAGCCGCCACCCTGGACAGTGGTGTAGATGCCCACGCCCGGCGCCGACAGCGCGACAAAGGCGCCATAGCTGGAGAAGCTGGCACGGTTGTCGGCCGAATCGGTGGCCGAGACCGGGATCATGGTGTCGGTCGGGGTGAAGCCTTCATCGCGGTTGTAGTTGCCGGCCGAGACGAACAGCAGGCCGCCCTTGCCTTTGAGGTAGTTGGCAGCGCTTTGCACGGCCGAGCTGGTTGGCACGTTGGCGTAGCTGATGTTGACCACGCGGGCGCCGTGGTCGGCAGCCCAGGTCACGCCGCTGGCCATGGTCGAGAAGTAGGCGTAGCAGGTGCCGGAATTGTTGTAGGCAATGCGCACTGGCATGATCCTGGCTTGGCCCGCCACGCCGGCGACGCCGATGGCGTTATTGGACGCAGCTGCCGCGGAGCCGGCAGCCTTGGTGCCGTGGCCGCAGACGTCGGCGGTGTTGGTGTTATTGTCGTAGGTGTTATAGCCTGCTACCAGGCGGCCCGAGAAGTCGGGGTGGCTTGCGTCAACGCCCGAATCCAGGATGGCAATGGTGATGTTGCCGCCCTGTGTCTTGTCCCACGCGGCGCTGGCGCCGATCTTTCCGATGTGCCATTCGCTGCCCAGGTAAGGGTCGTTGGTGGTCGCGCTGACTTCCACACGCTGGTCAAGTTCGGCGAACTTGAAATGGGGATTGTGTTTCAGCTTGTTGGCAATCGCCCTCTCGGAGCCATGCGGCACGTCAATAATATGGATATTGCTCTGACCAAGCTTCTGGGCCTTGCCGGCGCCATGGCCTTTCAAGTCTTTGGCGAACTCATCGGCAGTCAAGCCTGCCTGAGGTTCGACCAGGATACGGCCGGGAGCAAAATCAGTATCGTTGCCTGGGGCTGCAAATACGATAGGGGCGGCGCCAGCGAGGATGAGGGTGGCGATGCAGGTGCGGTTCTTCATTAAAGCAGATCCTTTTTCAAGGTTTCAGAAAAAAGGACTGCCGGCCACTCCCAAGGGAGTAGTTGGAGAGCACACCGGGGACATCAGGGTCACCTGTGTATCTGGCAGTCCAGCCGTCATGGACGCTTGCGCGTCGTTAGACCGTTGACTTTGCGTCCCGTGCTTTCGCGCGGTTTGCCTTTGTCAGACTTCAGGTTCGATAGTAATTCACGATTTACCGCGAGGCAAATGAAATTTCCCTCAAATTACATCCTGATACAAATCCGTCTGAGCATTTGTGCAAAGTTGGCTTGCAGGATTGTAGCGATTAATAATATTCAGTCAAATCAAAGGGTTAACTAATGTCGCGAAGAAATTGATATTAACTTCATTTCATTTGATATGGAGTTAATTGATATTTCCAGCGGCTAATAAAAAAAGGCCCGGCAGAGCCGGGCCCAAACAGGGTATTTATATTAATTAGCGGGTTACCTGGACGCTGGTGGTCGAGGTATTGCCGGCAGCATCCCTGGCCACGGCTTGCACGGTGTGGGTGCCGCTGGCGAGCTTGCGGGTGTTCCAGCTGTAGGACAGCGAAGAGCCGGCGCCGGAAGCCTTCAGTTGGCCGTCGATGTACACGCTCATGTTGATGCCGGCAGCGCCGCTGTTGTCCGAAGCGTTGACGGTGACGTTGACGGTACCGGAAACAGCGCCCGAAGTCGGGTTGGTGATGGCGACCACCGGGGCAGTGGTATCGGCTACCACGGCTGGAGCGGCGTTGGAGACGTTGACCGACACGGTGCTGGAGGTGGCGACGTTGCCGGCTGCATCGTAAGCGATGGCGATCAGGTTGTTCATGCCGTTGGCCACGCTGCCGGAATCCCAGCTGAAGGCATAGGGGCCGGCGCTGTCCGAAGCGACCACGGTGCCGTTGACTTTCAGGTCGACGCGGGCCACGCCCACGTTGTCGGCGGCGTTCACGCCGATCGAGACCAGGCCGGAGACGGTGCTGCCGCCTACTGGATTGGCAATGGCCACGGTCGGTGCGGTGGTGTCGGGAGCCGGTGCGGCCTTGGCGGCGGCCACGGCGGCGGCGGCATTGACGCGGCCGTAACCGAAATAGATGTCGCGGCCGGCAGTGCCCAGGTCGACAGCGGTGGTGAACAGGATGCTCTTCACCTGGTCTGCGCTCAGCGATGGATTGGCTGCCATCACCAGGGCCGCGACGCCGGCGGCAACCGGGCTGGCGAAGGAGGTGCCGTTGACCGCGCCGTAGCCGCCACCCTGGACGGTGGTATAGATGCCCGCGCCCGGCGCCGACAGCGCGACAAAGGCGCCGTAGCTGGAGAAGCTGGCACGGTTGTCGGCCGAATCGGTGGCCGAGACCGGGATCATGGTGTCGGTCGGGGTGAAGCCTTCATCGCGGTTGTAGTTGCCGGCCGAGACGAACAGCAGGCCGCCCTTGCCTTTGAGGTAATTGGCAGCGCTTTGCACGGCCGAGCTGGTTGGCACGTTGGCGTAGCTGATGTTGACCACGCGGGCGCCGTGGTCGGCAGCCCAGGTCACGCCGCTGGCCATGGTCGAGAAGTAAGCGTAGCAGGTGCCGGAATTGTTGTAGGCAATGCGCACTGGCATGATCCTGGCCTGGCCCGCCACGCCGGCCACGCCGGTGGTGTTGTTGATGGTGGCCGCCGCGGAGCCGGCAGCCTTGGTGCCGTGGCCGCAGACGTCGGCGGTATTGGTGTTGTTGTCGTAGGCGTTGTAACCGGCGACGGCGTTGCCGGCCAGGTCAGGGTGGGCCGAATCCATGCCCGAGTCCAGGATGGCGATGGTCACGCCGCTGCCTTGGGTGTTGTCCCAGGCGGTGCTGGCGCCGATCTTGTTGATGTGCCATTCGCTGCCCAGGTAAGGATCGTTGGCGGTGGCGGACACTGGCACGCGCTGGTCCAGCTCGGCAAACTTGAAGTGCGGGTTGTTCTTCAGCTTGGCAGCGATGGCTTTTTCCGTACCGTGCGCCACATCGATCACGTGGATATTGCTCTGGCCCAGCTTGCGAGCCTTGCCGGCGCCGCTGGACTTGAGGATCTTGTCCATTTCCATCACGGTCAAGCCGGCACGAGGCTCCACGATGATGCGGCCCTGGGCGTAGTCTTCCGCTTGCGCGGCGAAGGCTGGGGCAGCCAGGGTAGCGATGGCGGTGGCGATGGCTGCGGAGATGGTGGTGATGGTTTTCATGGTGCGAGTCCCTGTTTTCAAAAATAAAAAACGAGGACTGCCCGCCGGTCTTTGCCGGTAGAAGACTGCATCACAGAGCGCACTGGGCTACTACCCGGTGGCAGGGATACTTTTGTCTGGCAGTCCTGCCGTCATGGGGCCGAAGCCCGTTAGACCGATGACTTTGCGTCCCACAGTTTCCCGTGGTTTGCCCTTATCAGATCTTGCTGTACGGAATCTTAGTCAAGCAATTGCCGTGTGGCAAGCGGATTTTAAAAACTTTTTTTGAATGTCGCAATTAAGTCTGGACTATTAGAAACATCTGTTAATTCAAAGACTTGGATTATTTCTTATGGTCACTTTTACTTTCGAAGTCTCAATATTGAAGATTAATAAAAAAAGCCCGGCCGAAGCCGGGCTGAAACAGGGTATTGATATTAATTAGCGGGTTACCTGGACGCTGGTGGTCGAGGTATTGCCGGCAGCATCCCTGGCCACGGCTTGCACGGTGTGGGTGCCGCTGGCGAGCTTGCGGGTGTTCCAGCTGTAGGACAGCGAAGAGCCGGCGCCGGAAGCCTTCAGTTGGCCGTCGATGTACACGCTCATGTTGATGCCGGCAGCGCCGCTGTTGTCCGAAGCGTTGACGGTGACGTTGACAGTGCCGGAAACAGCGCCCGAAGTCGGGTTGGTGATGGCGACCACCGGGGCAGTGGTATCGGCTAACACGGCTGGAGCAGCGTTGGACACGTTGACCGACACGGTGCTGGAGGTGGCGACGTTGCCGGCCGCATCGTAAGCGATGGCGATCAGGTTGTTCATGCCGTTGGCCACGCTGCCGGAATCCCAGCTGAAGGCATAGGGGCCGGCGCTGTCCGAAGCGACCACGGTGCCGTTGACTTTCAGGTCGACGCGGGCCACGCCCACGTTGTCGGCGGCGTTCACGCCGATCGAGACCAGGCCGGAGACGGTGCTGCCGCCTACTGGATTGGCAATGGCCACGGTCGGTGCGGTGGTGTCGGGAGCCGGTGCGGCCTTGGCGGCGGCCACGGCGGCGGCGGCATTGACGCGGCCGTAACCGAAATAGATGTCGCGGCCGGCAGTGCCCAGGTCGACAGCGGTGGTGAACAGGATGCTCTTCACCTGGTCTGCGCTCAGTGATGGATTGGCTGCCATCACCAGGGCCGCCACGCCGGCGGCAACCGGGCTGGCGAAGGAGGTGCCGTTGACTGCGCCGTAGCCGCCACCCTGGACGGTGGTATAGATGCCCGCGCCCGGCGCCGACAGCGCGACAAAGGCGCCGTAGCTGGAGAAGCTGGCACGGTTGTCGGCCGAATCGGTGGCCGAGACCGGGATCATGGTGTCGGTCGGGGTGAAGCCTTCATCGCGGTTGTAGTTGCCGGCCGAGACGAACAGCAGGCCGCCCTTGCCTTTGAGGTAATTGGCAGCGCTTTGCACGGCCGAGCTGGTTGGCACGTTGGCGTAGCTGATGTTGACCACGCGGGCGCCGTGGTCGGCAGCCCAGGTCACGCCGCTGGCCATGGTCGAGAAGTAAGCGTAGCAGGTGCCGGAATTGTTGTAGGCAATGCGCACTGGCATGATCCTGGCCTGGCCCGCCACGCCGGCCACGCCGGTGGTGTTGTTAATGGTGGCCGCCGCGGAGCCGGCAGCCTTGGTGCCGTGGCCGCAGACGTCGGCGGTATTGGTGTTGTTGTCGTAGGCGTTGTAACCGGCGACGGCGTTGCCGGCCAGGTCAGGGTGGGCCGAATCCATGCCCGAGTCCAGGATGGCGATGGTCACGCCGCTGCCTTGGGTGTTGTCCCAGGCGGTGCTGGCGCCGATCTTGTTGATGTGCCATTCGCTGCCCAGGTAAGGGTCGTTGGCGGTGGCGGACACTGCCACGCGCTGGTCCAGCTCGGCAAACTTGAAGTGCGGGTTGTTCTTCAGCTTGGCAGCGATGGCTTTTTCCGAACCGTGCGCCACATCGATCACATGGATATTGCTCTGGCCCAGCTTGCGGGCCTTGCCGGCGCCGCTGGACTTGAGGATCTTGTCCATTTCCGTCACGGTCAGGCCGGCACGCGGTTCGGCGATGATGCGGCCCTGGGCGTAGTCTTCCGCTTGCGCGGCGAAGGCTGGGGCAGCCAGGGTAGCGATGGCGGTGGCGATGGCTGCGGAGATGGTGGTGATGGTTTTCATGGTGCGAGTCCCTGTTTTCAAAAATAAAAAACGAGGACTGCCCGCCGGTCTTTGCCGGTAGAAGACTGCATCACAAAGCGCACTGGGCTACTACCCGGTGGCAGGGATACTTTTGTCTGGCAGTCCTGCCGTCATGGGGCCGAAGCCCGTTAGACCGATGACTTTGCGTCCCACAGTTTCCCGTGGTTTGCCCTTATCAGATCTTGCTGTACGGAATCTTAGTCAAGCAATTGCCGTGTGGCAAGCGGATTTTAAAAACTTTTTTTGAATGTCGCAATTAAGTCTGGACTATTAGAAACACCTATTAATTCAAAGACTAGGAATATTTCCCACTGTTACTTCAACTTTCGTAGTTAAAATAATGTTTTTAAATAAAAAGCCCGGCTTTGGCCGGGCGTATTCAGAGGAGAAATGAATGGGAGCGGCTTATCTGGAAGCCGCTCCATTGGCCACATTCACCTGGGAAACGGTGGAAGTGTCGGCATTGCCGGCTGCATCGTAGGCGATCACGGCCAGGCTGTTCATTCCGTTGGCAACGCCATTGGAATTCCAGCTGAAGCCGTACGGGGCGGACGTGTCGGAGGCAACGACGGTACCGTTCACTTTCAGGTCGACACGAACGACACCCTTGTCATCGGATGCGGCCAGGTCAATTGCAACCAGGCCGGAAACAGTGATGCTCCCCTCGGGGCTGAGGATGGACACGGTCGGCGCGACAGTATCAGGTGCCGGCGCCGCCAGGGCGGCAGCAACGGCGCCCGCTGCATTCACCCGTCCAAAGCCGAAGTAGATGTCAAGCCCGGCAGTTCCAAGATCGATCGCAGTATTGAACAGGATGTCCTGGACCTGGTCGGGCGTCAGTACAGGATTAGCGGACATGACCAGCGCCGCAACAGCAGCGGCAATCGGGCTTGAAAAAGAGGTGCCGTTGACGCCGCCGTAGCCGCCTCCGCTCACCGTCGTGTAAATGCCCAAGCCTGGTGCAGACAACGCGACGAAAGCGCCGTAGCTCGAGAAACTGGCCCGGGCATCGTTGGGATCAGTGGCTGAAACCGGGACCATGGTATTCGTCGGCGTAAAGCCTTCGTTGCGGTTGTAATTGCCGGCTGAAACGAAAAGCAGGCCGCCTTTGCTGCGCAGGTAATTCGCTGCGCTTTGCACTGCCGAGCTGGTCGGAACGCTGGCGTAGCTGATATTGGCCACGCGGGCCCCGTGATCGGCTGCCCAGGTCAGCCCGCTCGCCATGGTCGAGAAATAAGCGTAGCACGAGCCTGCACTGACGAAGGCGATGCGGATCGGCATGATTTTGGCCCGGCCGGCCACGCCGGCGACGCCGAGCGCATTATTGCTTATTGCAGCTGCAGTGCCCGCGACCTTGGTGCCGTGGCCGCAGACGTCGGCGGTATTGGTATTGTCGTCGTAGGCGTTATAGCCAGCAACGAGGTTGCCCGCCAAGTCCGCATGGCCTGAATCGACACCCGAATCCAGGATGGCGATGGTGACGCCCGCTCCCTGGCTCGAATCCCAGGCGGTATTGGCCGCAATCTTGTTGATGTGCCACTCGCTGCCGAGATAGGGGTCGTTGGCTGCTGTGGCGACCGGTACTGCCCGGTCAAGTTCAGCAAATTTGAAGTGTGGATTGTGCTTCAGCTTATTGACCATGGCCCGTTCGGCGCCCACAGGTACCACAAGTACGTGAATATTGCTCTGTCCGAGCTTGTGCGCCCGGTTGCCGCCGTTCTCTTTGAAAATTTGCGACACCACTTCCATTGTCAAGCCTGCGCGCGGCTCAACAAGAACGCGGCCGGAGGCAAAAAATTCAGGCTGCGCGGCACTGGCGGATGTATTAAAGGCGGTGGAAAGCGTTGCGATTGCAAGACAATGGGCAATGATCTGTTTCATGATGCAAGTCCCTGTTTTCAAATGGTTTTAAAAAACGAGAACTGCTGTGCCTGGTGTTTGAACGATATTATGCGGACCATTAATGTTGGGCAAGCGTATTTTTAAAAGATGAAGTCACTGGCGGAGAAATCTGATTTATACCTGATTGATATTTATTCGATGAAAGCCTGATTAATTTCAAGGAAGTTTTATATAATTTGCGACAAGCGCCCCCAGTGAAGCGCACGATCGTTCGATTTGTGGGTTATAGTAGCTGCTCGGCATCGGACAACCACACCAACAAAGAAGAGACAATCCATGAGCGCAGATTACGCAGTCCACGGTTCCATCGCTGTCATTTCGCTGAACAATCCCCCGGTCAACGGCCTTGGCCTGGCGACGCGCACTGCGGCAATCGAAGGCATTCGGCGGGCGCAGGAGGACGGCGCGGTCAAAGCTGTCGTGCTGACTGGAGCCGGCAAGGCATTTTCCGGTGGGGCTGATATCAAGGAATTCAATTCACCGAAAGCACTGACCGAGCCGACTTTGCACAGCCTGATCCGTGCGGTGGAAGGCTGCAGCAAGCCAGTGGTGGCAGCAATTCATTCGGTCGCCATGGGCGGCGGCCTGGAACTGGCACTTGGCTGCCATTACCGAGTAGCGCTTCCGGGCGCCCAGATTGCACTGCCAGAAGTGAAACTGGGCTTGCTGCCAGGCGCAGGAGGTACGCAGCGCCTGCCGCGCGTGCTGGGCCTGGAGATGGCGTTGAACATGATTGTGTCCGGCACGCCGGTGTTGTCGGAAAAACTCGCTGGCACGGCACTGTTCGACAAGTTGCTGCCGGCCGGCGCCGACCTGCTGGCCGAAGCCAGTGCCTTCGCAGAAGGCATCGCCGACGTGCGACCCCTGCCGAAAGTACGCGACCGCAAAGTGGACTACCCGAATCATGAAGCCTTCCTGCAATTCAGCCGCAATACCGTGAAGGCGGTCGCCGGACCGTTCCCAGCGCCGCTGGAATGCCTCGAAACCGTGGCTGCGTCGGTCACCATGGACTTCGAAGCCGGCCTGAAATTCGAGCGCGAGCGCTTCCTGCACCTGATGCAGACCACCGAATGCAAATCGTTGCGCCATGCGTTCATTTCGGAGCGGGCCGCGAGCAAGATTCCAGATGTGCCGCCCGATACTCCGGTTCGCGAGATCCGCAAGGCTGCTGTGATTGGCGCCGGCACCATGGGCGGCGGTATCGCAATGAATTTTGCCAACGCCGGCATTCCGGTCGTCCTGCTGGAAACCAGGCAGGAAGCGCTGGAAAAGGGCCTTGCCACCATTCGCAAGAACTATGAGAACACCCTGAAGAAGGGCAAGCTTACCCAGGAAAAGTTCGAGCAGCGGGTAGCGCTGATTGGCGGCACTCTTGATTACAGCGCCATTGCCGACGCCGACATGGTTATCGAAGCTGTTTTCGAAGACCTGGGCGTGAAGGAAACCGTATTCCGGAAACTGGACGAGGTGATGAAGCCTGGCGCGATCCTGGCTTCCAACACCTCCACGCTCGACCTGGACAAGATTGCAGCCTTTACCAGCCGTCCGCAAGACGTGATCGGGACGCACTTCTTCAGCCCTGCCAACGTGATGAAGCTGCTGGAAGTCGTGCGTGGCAAGGCAACCGGCAAGGACGTCCTGGCGACCACCATGGCGCTGTCGAAAAAGTTGAAGAAGACCGGCGTGGTGTCCGGTGTGTGCGACGGTTTCATCGGCAATCGCATGATCGAACAATACTTCCGCCAGGCCGGGTTCCTGCTGGAGGAGGGCGCCTTGCCTGAGCAGGTGGACAAGGCTATCGAGAAGTTTGGCTTCCCAATGGGACCGTTCCGCATGAGCGACCTGGCAGGCAACGATATCGGCTGGTACATCCGCAAGCGCCGCTATATCGAAAAACCGGAAGTGGTGTATTCCAGGACAGCCGACCTTCTGTGCGAAATGGGCCGCTTCGGCCAGAAGACCGGCGGCGGCTGGTACGACTACAAGGAAGGCGACCGCAAGGCTTCCCCAAGCGCGCTGGTGAACGAAATGATCATCAAGCATTCGGCGGATATCGGCGTCGAACGACGCCAGGTCGGCGAGCAGGAAATCGTCGAGCGCCTGGTCTATGCGCTGGTAAACGAGGGCGCCCTGATCCTTGAAGAAGGCATCGCCTTGCGCGCCTCCGACATCGACATGGTCTACCTGACCGGCTATGGCTTCCCGTTGTATCGCGGCGGCCCGATGTTTTACGCCGATACGGTTGGCCTGGCCAATGTATTGGGCACCATCGAGAAATTCGCCCGCGGCCGCCACGGCGAAGCCTGGAAACCGGCGCCGCTACTGGCCAGGCTGGCTGCGGAAGGCAAGGGCTTCAATAGTCATTAAGCAATGCGCTTGCGCATGCGCGATAACGGTACGGCGACGTCGCCTGGAAGCGCCAGCGCAAAATCTTCCACTGTCTCGAAGCCGCACGCAACGTAGAGCGGCACGCCGGGCATGGTGGCTGCCAGTTCCATGAGCAGGAAGCCCGCGGCAGCCGCCTGGCGCTCGCAATGCTCCATGAGCATGCGGCCCAGGCCTTGGCGTGGAACCGAAGGGTCGACGAAGAAGGCCCGGATGCGTGCCGGCTGGGTGGCTGGGTCCAGCAAGGGATCCGGTCCGGCTTTGTGGCGGTCGCCCCCGAACAGCGTGGCGCGCTTGCTCCAGCCGCCGCAGGCCCGCAGTTCGCCGTCGCGCTCGATGACGAAATAGGTGCCGTCTTCCACCAGTTGCGTATCGACGCCGAACACGTGACGCGTTACGGCTGTCGCCTGTTCATCCGTATAAAACCCCTTGCTGAGCTCGATGCCGGAGCGCCGGATCAAGGCTTCCATGGCCGGGATATCAGCCTTTGTAGCGGCGCGCAATGTGACTGGATTTGTCATTCGGAAATGCTATCATAGGGTGGCACCGAGGGAGAAATCATGCGCAAATTCGCTGCTGCTATCTTCGCCTTGCTTTGCTGCCTGCCGGCGGCGGCCCGCGACCTGCTGGTGATCGGTACCCATTTCGAACGCGTCTATGAACGCGGCCAGGAGGGTGAGATTGTTGGCCTGGGCCCCGAAATTGTGCGCCTTATCGCCGAGCGCCTGGGACATCGGGCCATCTTCGAACTCTATCCGTGGGCACGCGCCCAGGCCCTGGTCGCGCAAGGCAAGGCCGATATCCTGGTTGGCCCTTACAAGACTTTCGAGCGCCAACAGCTGATGTCGTTCTCAAAACTGCCGTTCTACCAGGACCAGATGGTGTTCTACGTCCGTAAAGGGGCGCTGCAGGATTGGAGCGGCGACTACGCGTCCCTGTCAGAACAGCGCATCGCCATCGTCAACGGCTGGTCCTATGGGCCTGCCTTCGACAAGGCAAGGCCGCAGCTGCGGCTGGATGTTGTGAACAGTGTCGACAGCGGGCTGAAAATGCTGGCGGCGCAGCATGCGCAAATGTTTGCCAGTAACCGCCGCAACACCGAACCGGTGCTGGGCCGGCTGGGGCTGTCAGGCCAGTTGGCCATGCTGCCACGGGTGATCGAGGTGCAGGATGGGTACTTCGCATTTCCCAAGCGCCCCGCAGCCGACGCGCTGCGCAAGGAATTCGATGCCGAATTCCAGCGCCTGGTCGAAAGCGGGGAGTTGAAGCGCCTGGGCTTGCGGCACGAGGTGAACGTGCCTTAGCGGCGCTCCGGCGTGAGCACGGTCGGCAAGGCTTTGGGCAGCGTAGCCGGGTAATCGCGGCTGAAATGCAGGCCGCGGCTCTCGCGCCGCTGCAGCGCACTGTTGACGATCAGCGAGGCAACTTCCACCAGGTTGCGCAGCTCCAGCAGGTCGCTCGTGATGCGGAAATGGCGGTAGTACTCGTCGATTTCTTCCTTCAGCAGGGCGATGCGGTGCTGGGCGCGCTCAAGGCGCTTGGTGGTGCGAACGATGCCCACATAGTTCCACATGAAGCGGCGCAATTCGTCCCAGTTGTGGGCGATGACCACTTCCTCGTCCGCGTCGGTGACGCGGCTTTCATCCCAATCCGGCAGGTAGGGCGTGCTTTCCTTGTCCTGGGCCAGGATGTCCTGGGCGCAGGCGCGCCCGATCACAACGCACTCGAGCAGGGAATTGCTGGCCAGGCGGTTGGCGCCATGCAGGCCGGTGCAGGCGGTTTCGCCCACGGCGTACAGGCCAGGCAAGTCAGTGCGGCCAAACAGGTCGGTCACCACGCCGCCGCAGGTGTAGTGCGCCGCCGGCACGATAGGGATCGGCTCCTTGGTGATGTCGATGCCCAGTTCCAGGCAGCGTGCATGGATGGTCGGGAAGTGCTCGATCAGGAAGTCGGCAGGCTTGTGGCTGATGTCGAGGTGGACGTAGTCCAGGCCGCGCTTCTTGATCTCGAAGTCGATCGCCCGCGCAACCACGTCGCGCGGCGCCAGTTCGGCCCGTTCATCGTGCGCCAGCATGAAACGCTGCCCGGCGGCGGCGCCGGCTTCCGGCGGCAGCTTGAGCAGGCCGCCTTCGCCGCGGATCGCTTCCGTGATCAGGAAAGACTTGGCGTAGGGATGGTACAGGCAGGTCGGGTGGAACTGGATGAACTCCATGTTCGACACGCGGCAACCCGCGCGCCAGGCCATGGCAATGCCGTCGCCGCTGGCGGTATCGGGATTGGTGGTGTACAGGTAGACCTTGCCGGCGCCGCCGGTCGCCATCACCGTGTGTTCGGCCGTGACGGTGTGCACCTGGCCGGTTGTCACATCCTGGACATACAGGCCGTGGCAGCGGGGCTGCGAATTGGCGGGGCGCGGGCCCAGCTTGTCCGTGGTGATCAGGTCGATCGCGCAGTGCTGCTCGAACAGGCTGATGTTCGGATGCGCCCGGACTTTCTCTTCCAGCGTCACCTGCACCGCGTGGCCGGTTGCGTCGGCCGCATGGATGATGCGGCGCTGGCTATGGCCGCCTTCTCGGGTCAGGTGGAAGCCCAGTTCCGCGCTTTCGTCGCGGGTGAAGGGAACGCCGAGGCCAATCAACCACTCGATGGCTTCGCGTCCGTGTTCAACGATGAAACGCGTGGCCCCTTCGTCGCATAAGCCGCCGCCGGCAACCAGGGTATCGGCAATATGCTGCTCGTGGCTGTCGCCGGAATCGAGCACCGCGGCGATACCGCCCTGGGCCCAGTTGCTGGCGCCGTCGAGCAGGGCGCGTTTGGAGATGATGGCTACTTTGCGGCTTTCCGCCAGGTGGAGTGCAACAGAGAGGCCGGCCAGGCCGCTGCCGACGATCACGACATCGAATTTCATGGTGTTTCGGGCTGTTTTTTCGCGTAATAAGCAACAATATAAACTATTTGCCGTTGCGCTGCCTCAAAAGCCCCACCGCCGGCATGCTGCATCATGGGCTCATGACCAAGAAAAAGCTGCTCGTGGTGGAGGACGACCTGGGCCTGCAAAAGCAGTTGCGCTGGGCCCTGGACGCATACGAGGTGGTGTTTGCGGGGAACCGCGACGCCGCGCTCGGCCAGTTGCGCCGGCACCAGCCGGCGGTGGTGACCATGGACCTCGGCCTGCCGCCGGAGCCCGATTGCGCAAGCGAAGGCTTGCTCTTGCTGCAGCAGATGCTGGCAATTGCTGCCGATACCAAGGTGATCGTCCTGTCCGGCAACCAGGACCGCGAAAACGTGCTGAAAGCGATGGCGCTTGGTGCCTACGATTTCCACCAGAAGCCATTGGATGGCGAGATGCTGCGCCTGATGGCGGAACGCGCCTTCTTCCTGCACAGCGTGCAGCAGGAGAACCGGCGCATGCTGCAGACCGAGGCTGATTCGCCGCTGGCCGGGCTGGTCACGCGCGACCCCGGCATGTTGCGCGTATGCCGGAGCATAGAAAAAGTCGCGCCAAGCTCCGCCACCGTGATGCTGATGGGGGCGTCTGGCTGCGGCAAGGAGGTGCTGGCGCGCGGCCTGCACCAGCTGAGCGCGCGGCACGACCGGCGCATGGTGGCAATCAATTGCGCGGCAATTCCGGAGCATCTGCTGGAGAGCGAATTGTTTGGCTATGAGAAGGGTGCCTTCACCGGTGCCGAGCGGCAGACGCTAGGCAAGATCGAACTGGCCGCCGGCGGCACCTTCTTCCTCGACGAGATCGGCGACATGGCGTTGCCGCTGCAGGCGAAGATGCTGCGCTTCCTGCAAGAGCGCGTGATCGAACGCCTGGGCGGCCGCAGCGAGATCGCGGTCGACGTGCGCATCGTCTGTGCCACGCATCGCAACCTGAAGGCGATGGTGGATGAGGGACGTTTCAGGGAAGACTTGTTCTACCGGCTGAGTGAAATCGTGCTGGTGGTGCCGCCGCTGCGCGAACGGATTGGCGATGCAGTCCTGCTGGCGCAACACTTCCGCCATCGTTTCCTGCAGGCTGAAGGACGCCCGCCGCTGCCATTCCATCCGGATGCGCTGGCCGCGATTGAAGCCTATGGCTGGCCGGGCAACGTGCGCGAGATGGAGAACTGCATCAAGCGTGCCGCCATCATGAGCGAAGGCCCGCATATCACGCTGGAGGACCTGGGCCTGCCGCCCGGCGCCCCGCAGGCCGAGAACATCGACCTGCGCGATGCGCGCGATGCTGCGGAATACCGGGTGATGGTCAAGGCCCTGGCCAGGACCGGCGGCAATATTGCGCGCGCCTCCGAACTGCTGGGCGTGAGCCGGCCCACGCTGTATGACTTAATGAGCCACCACGGGATCAAGTAAATCCGCTTCGCGCCATTCGCGCGCAGCCTTCAATTGCTGCCGCAGGCCGGGGAGCGGGAATCCAAGGCCATATGCCTTGTGTGCCGCATCCAGTGCCGCCGGCCAGTCCTTCTGCCTTACCCGGGCCAGGCCCAGGTTGTACCAGGCGGCGGCATTGCCTGGCTGTGCCTGCAGCGCCGCCTGCAAATGCTCTATCGCATCGGCATCGCGCCGCAAGGACAGCAGATAGGCGCCGAACAGGGCGCGTGTTGCGCCATCTTTGGGCGCGAACGCGATGGCGCGCTGGAAGTAGCACTCCACTGTGTGGTGTGCCCCCGGCGCTTGCGCCTGCTTTGTGCGCAATGCAAGGCGCGCCATTGCCGACAGGGCGCGGGGATGGTTGGGAAAGTGTTCCAGCGTGTAGCCGATATCGCCGCCCAAGGTGCCCGACATCCCGCGCTGCAGCGCTTCCACCTGCGGGCCGAAATGGAAGGTCTCGACCACGGCCAGGCCTTTGGCATCCTCGGCGTCGTAGTAATCGCCGCCGGTTGCGCCCTTGCTGTAGGGCGGACAGTCGGCCGTGAGGGCGGCGAGCAGGATCAGGTAGGCTGGCATTGCGATTCTCCGTGTTCGAGCGGGCGCGTGTCGAAGACGAGTTGCGGCCGCGACCTGGGGCTGGCGGACAAGTGGACGTAAGGAGGGCGGTTGGCGAACATCAGCTGCCAGCGCCCCAGCGCAATGAACGTCGCGCTGCCAAGGTGGACTGCGCCGATGCGATGATGGGCTCGCAGCGACCCCGGATTGAAAGCCGAAATCCGGCTGCATGTCCACTGGATCCCGCGTGCATGCATGCAGCGGTGTGCCTCATCCCAGATCCGGCAGAATGCCGTACCAAGGCGCATATGCGGCTGCACGAACACATCATAGTCCCAGCAAGAATGCGGCGATGGCAGGCAGTAGCGGGCGCGGACTTCGTCTTCTTCGTAAGCGCCGAACTGGTACCACAGGATTGCGGCGAGTTCGCATCCTTTCCAGGCCGCGATGCTGCAGCCGCCCTGGCGGAAGCGCGCCGCCACGACTTCACGCGGCCTTGGATACTCCGGCGGCAAGTCGGCCAGGCTGGCGATGGGAGACATCAGCAGCCTGCCGGGTGCACTGCGCATGGCGCTCGATGGCACGCGCTGCGCGACAAAATGGTAGCGCCACATATGCAGGCCGAACAATTGCAAGGCCCGCGCGGCGGCATACCAGGCCGCATTGCCGGCGCCGAGTTCCGAAACTGTGTGCAGTAAGCGCGTGAACATAAAGTCATTACAGCAAAGCTTCGCGCGGGCTCTTTGAGCTAACGCAAGCGGCTTCGCCGGCGCCTTGCATAGACTGGGACCTCCAGGGAGGAATCATCATGCTTACTGTGCTGATGGCTACGTTCAACGGCGTGCGCACCTTGCCGCAGGTGCTCGACGCCTACACGCAGTTGCATAGCCCTGAGGAAGGGTGGCGGCTGCTGGTGGTGGACAACGGCAGCGACGACGGCACGCGCGAGCTGTTGATGTCCTACACCAGCCGGCTTCCGCTGCACTACGCCTACGAACCGCGGCGCGGCAAGAACGCTGCCCTGAACCACGGCCTCGCGTTGGCGATGAAGGGGCCAGAGACACGGTTGTTCGTTTTCACCGACGACGACGCCACTCCCGACCGCGACTGGCTCGTACGCTACGCCGACGCAGCAACGGAGCGCCAGGGCTTCGCCATCTTCGGCGGCAGCATCGTTCCCGACTGGAGCGTGGCGCCGCCGGAATGGCTGCTGCGGCTGGTCCCTTGCGGCCTGACGTACGGCCTGACGGACCCGATGCTGCCGGAGGGACCTGTCTACCCCGGACTGGTCTGGGGCGCCAACATGGCGGTGCGCGGCGAAGTATTCCGTCACGGCTACCGCTTTGACGAATCGATCGGGCCGGCCGCGGGCGAGTACGCGATGGGCGGCGAAGTCAGTTTCACCCGGCTGCTGGAAGGCGCCGGCTTCCAGTCCTGGTTCTGTCCGGCGGCCCGCGTTGCCCACCACATACGCCCGGTGCAGCTGACACCGGACTGGGTGATGGCGCGCGCCCGCCGTTATGGCCGCGGCGCTTGCCGTTTGACCCGGCCCGGCCAGTTCCCGGAACTGTTCGGCGCACCGCGCTGGATGCTGCGCAAATACGTGGAAGAACTGTGCGGGCTCGGCGCAGCCATGCTGTTGCGCCAGCCGGAGCGCATATTCCAGCGGCGCTGGGAACTGGCCTACCTTGGCGGCTATATCGCCGAAGCGGCGGCTGCCACCAGGCGTCCGGCAAGCCGGCGCATAGTGCTCACCAGCTTTTCCGGCGAACTGGGCGGCATGGAGCTGCGCATGCTCGACGAGGCCCGCTTCCTGAAGGGCGTTGGCTACGACTGCGTATTGGCGCCACCGCGCTTTGCCGGCGATGAACGCTGGCGCCAGTCTGCGCAGGATGAATGCGTCGAAATCGCCGACTTGAACGTGCCGCCCATGCTGGAGGAGTGGCCGTGGCGGCGCCTGAACCGCTTGCGGGCGATGGCCTTCAGCGCGCCGGCATTGCGCAAGCTGCGTCCCGACCTGGTGCACGTGGCGTTCTGCTGGACGACATACGGGGCCAGCGCCTTGTGGCTGGCACAGCATTGCGGGGTGCCGGCCGTGATCAGCGTGCACAATGCGTTTCCTCACACCGAATTCAATGAGTGGCAGCGCAGCCTGCTGCAGCGGGCAATGGCAGGCGTGAAGGGTGTGTACGCAGTTTCAGGCTCCGCGATGAAACACTTCCTGTCCCTGTACCGGGAATGGTTGCCTGCCGACGTGCGGCTGGCCGTCATTCCGAACTGCGTGGACCTGCGCCGCTTCCAGGCTTCGCCCCGGCGGCGGTCTGCTGCGCGTCGCCAATGGGGAATCGCTGACAATGACGAAGTGATAGGCAGCGTAGGCCGCCTGTCGGCGCAAAAGCGCCCGGAGGAGTTGCTTGCGATCTTCGCTCATTTGGCCAGGGTGCGGCCCCGTCTGAAACTCCTGTTGGTGGGGACCGGCCCGCTGGAATCGTCATTGCGGGACATGGTGCGCCGCCAGCGCCTGACGCGGCGCGTCATCTTCACCGGCTTCCAGGCCCAGGTCGAGTCGATCATTCCAGCCATGGACCTGCACCTGCTGGTCAGCCGGCGAGAAGGTTTCGGCATTGCGACGATCGAGGCGATGGCATGCGGGGTGCCAGCGCTGGCCACGCGGGTCCCCGGCAGCGAAGATATCCTCGAAGGCAGCGCAGGCGGGCTGCTGCTTACCCCAGGCGATATTGACAATGCGGTCGCGACGATCGGCGCCCTGCTCGACGACCCCGTGCGCCGCACCGAGATGGGCCGCCAGGGCAGGGCCGAGGTGGAAGCGCGCTATGCAGTGCCGGTGATCAGCGCACAGGTGGAGGCTTTCTACGACGGGCTGGCGTGAGATGCGTGGAGTCGCCCGCAACTTTGCCTTTGGCTTTGCCGAGAAGTACCTGCAGGCCGCGCTGGCCCTGGCATCTTCCATCATCCTCGCCCGGCTCCTGTCGCCGTCCGATATCGGAGTCTATTCGATCGCTGCGGTGCTGACCGGGCTGGCGCAGGTGTTCCGCGACCTGGGGACCGGGCAGTTGCTGGTCGCGCGGCGCGAACTGTCGACCGTGGAACAGCGCGCTCTGCTGTCCATTTCCGTGGCGATGGGATGGGGCCTGGCCGTGCTGCTGGCTGGCCTGGCAGAGCCGCTGGGAGCGTTCTATCGGCAGCCGGATCTGGCACAGGTGCTGCGTATCCTGGCGCTGAATTTCGTGCTGGTCCCATTCTCGTCGCAGATAACCGCGATGCTGCGCCGTGAAATGCACGCAAGCGCGCTTTTGATGGTATCGGCCAGTTACTGCTCGACCCAGTTCGCGGCCACCATTGCGTTGGCGGCAGGCGGATTGGGGCCGTGTGCGCTGGCCTGGGGAAGCTTTGCCGCGACCTTCGCAGCCTTCCTCGTTGCGCTCACCCGGCAACCTGCAGGCATGGCATGGCGCCCGGGCCTGCAGGGGATTCGTGCGCTCGTGCGGCCCGGCGGGCTGGCCGTTGCCGGAAATGCGATCGACGAGATCGGCGTGGTAGCGCCGGACCTGATCGCCGGCAAGCTGCTTGGCGCGGAGCAGGTCGCCCTCCTGGGCAAAGCGCAGTCTGTGCTATCCCTCTTCAACCAGGCCGTTACCAGCGCTGTCTCGCCAGTGATCTTTCCGCTATTCGCGCGGCATGCCCGCGAGGGAGGCGATGCCCTGCAGGCCTATGTGACGGCCGCCGCCTGCATTACGGCCTTGTCCTGGCCCTTCTTCCTGTTCGCCGGCCTATACGCTGAACCAATTGTGGCGCTGCTGTACGGACATCAGTGGCAAGCCTGCGTACCTTTGATCCGGATCATGTGCGGTGCTGCCGCGCTGTATAGCATGTTCAATATGGGGCGCTACCTGTTGCTCGCCACCGGCCATATCGGCGAGCAGGCGAGGCTAGACGCGCTTGCTGTACTCGGGCGCTTGTCGATGCTGCTTCCGGCGGGCCTGGCGGGCCTGGAATGGCTGGCGGCAGCAATCGCCTTCAGCCTGGCTTTGCGCAGCTGGCTGGTGTTGCGGTGCTTGCAGAAGTTGTACGGCCTGCAGCCTGCAAACCTGCTCCGGGCGCTGCGCAAGAGCGCCATGGCTACCGTTGCGGCCCTCGCCCCGGCCATGCTGGTGCTGGCGATGGCCCGCAATGAAGCGCCAGGTGTACTGCATTTGCTGGCGGGCGCCGGCAGCGGAGCGCTTGGCTGGGGGCTCGCAATCTGGCTCCAGCAGCACCCATTGGCGGGCTTGCTGCGCCGCGCTGGTTGGCAACAATGAGGGGAGGGCGCTATGCGAATCGGAATCCTGTCGTATCCCATGTTGTTCCAGCGCGAAGGGGGCCTGCAGGTGCAGGTGCGTGAGACCATAGCGGCGCTGAATCACCTTGATGCGTCGATGTCGGCCGAACTGGTCGACCCTGCGCGCCAGAAGCTGGCCGACTTTGACCTGATCCACGTTTTCTCTGCCTTTAACGGCAACTTTCGCGTGGTGGAATCGGCGGTCGAACTGGGCCTTCCCGTCGTGCTGTCACCGCTGGTGTCTCCCACCTGGAACCACAATGCGGGTTTGCGCGCGCGGGTGGCGGACCGGCTGGCCGGGCGCATCTGTTCCTACAATCTCCAGACAAGCTATGCCCAGACAAAGCGCGCCCTGCAGCTAGCCGACCTGGTGATTGCGCTTGGCGAGGCGGAGCGGGAAGCAATCATCAGCGGCTTCCTGACGGAGCGCTCCAAGATCCGCGTCTTTCCCAATGGGATCAGCCGCCAGTTCTTCACGGCGAAAGGCGAGCTGTTCCGTCACCGTACCGGGATAGTCGGTCCCTTCGTGCTCACGGTGGGCACCGTTTCGTCATACAAGAATCAGCTTGGCCTGGCGCAGGCGCTGGAGGGCAGCGAGCTGCCTTTGGTAATGATTGGTCCCGTCGCGCGCGAAGAGCATGACTACCTGCAGAAGGTCCTGAAATCCCCCTGGGCGCGTTGGCTTGGGGCGCTCGATCATGAAGACCCACTCCTTGCCAGTGCCTATGCAGCCGCCTCGGTGGTGGCGCTGCCCAGCCAGGGCGAGATCTTTCCCTTGTCGGTGCTTGAAGCCTTGGCAGCCGGAACGCCGGTGGTCATGACGCAAGACAGCGCACTGCAACTGGATGGTTCAGATGCAATGCTGCGCAAGGTCGCCTGGAATGACCAAGCCGGGCAGCGCGAAGCAATCATCGCACTGGCTTCCCGGCCGCCGGAGCGCACCGGCGTCCAGTCGATGGTGGAGCAGTTTACGTGGCAGCGAGTCGCCACGCAAGTCGCTGCCTGCTATCGGGAATTGGTACCGGCCAAGGCCGCCTGACCTTCAAGCTTTAGGCTTGTAGCGCAGCATGGCGGCGCCCTTTTCACAAGGCAGCGAGCTGATTTCAAGCTCCGGGAATTCGGCTGCCCAGCGTTGCAGGGCCGTACGCTCGCCGGGACGCATTGCGTCGTCAAGGAAGATCGCGGCACCCGGAGCCATGCGCGGGAACAGGATGGGACCGGCGGGATAGCGCGCGGCGTCGCTTGTCGCCTGCGGCGGGCCATCGATCACGACCATCTCGATCGCTTGCCCGGTCGACAAGCCGCTACAGTCGTACCAAGGTTGCTGGCGGCCGCCGAACGTTTGCGTCAGCAGTGGCGCGTCGATGACCGTTGCCCAGTCCGCCAGGCCGTGCAGTTCCAACTGTCGCCGCGTGCGCCGGGCATAGGCGGGATCGTGTTCGAGGCTGTACACCTTGCCGGCGCCGTTGATTTGCATGCATCGGGCCAACACGAGGGTCGAAGTCCCGCTGCTGCATTCGACGACGCATCGCGGCTTCTCATCGAGGGCATGGGCTGCCAGTTCCTGGAGAAAATCCGGCGATGCGGCCCAACCCCGCGTCAGGGGCAAGGCACGCTGCAGCCCCAGGCTGATGTAGAGCCCCTGCAAGGCTTCGAGCTGCCTGAATAGCGACGCATGTTCCTGCCGCGAATCATCCTTCATCGCGTGCACCAGCAAGTGCATATTCCGCACCTTGTGCAGGATGTAGGCGCACATGAGCAGTAGCCCGATGGCAGCGGCATCTATCATTCGTAGTACCCGTAGTATTGAGCGCCGGGGAAGGCGCGCGACTTGTTGTAGACCAGGTTCACGTGCCGGCAATGCTCGATGCGCTGCAGGGCTGCCTGCACGGCGGACTGGGTCGTGGTCTCGGCTTCCACCACCATGACAACCTGTCCCATTTGGGAGACGAGCACACTGGCCTCGGTAGTCAGCAGCAAGGGCGGCGAATCGAAAACGATGATGCGATCCGGGTAGCGACTGGCGAGCTCTTCCAGCAGGCGGCTCATATTATGGCTGGCAAGGAGTTCTGTCGCGTGGCGGCTGGCGGGACCGGAAGGCAGCAAGGTCAGCGACGGAACATTGGTGCGCATGATCACGTCGGACAATTCCACGCTGCCATCGAGCAGCACATTCATCAGGCCCCGTTCAGCCTGCAAACCCAGCACTTTCAGTACCGACGGGCGCGCCACGTCGGCGTCCACCAGCAGCGCGCGTGCATCCTTTTCCATGGAAATGCTCATTGCCAGGTTGACCGCGCAATAGGTCTTTCCTTCTCCCGGCAGGGCGCTGGTGACGACGATCAGGTTGCCGTGCGGGATGGCGTTGGCGCCGCCGGAGCGCGCGTCATTGAGCAAGTGGCGCTTGACGATCCGAAAGTCCTCGGCGACGGAAGTGCGGCCGCTCTCATGCGTCACCATTCCGCGCTGCCGCATCCGGACCAGGTTGATGTCGGCGTAACCGAGTTCGGTCGGCGGTGCAAGTTCCAGCAGGTTGGGCGGTAATTGCATGGGGCCTCCATCTATTGGTAGAACAGGGTGAACACCATCACGCCGCTATAGCCGAGCAACAGGCAGGCGCTGCCGGCGCTGAAACCCAGGCGGTCGCGCGCATGCCGGCGCTTCTCTTCATCGGTCCAGTTCATGCCAATGGTACCGAGCACCCGCAAGCCGGTCGCAGCGCGCAAATCGGCCGGGCTCAGGAACGTGGGGCGCAGTTCGGACAGCCCGAGCGCTGCCGCTGCGCCACCGATGAGGCCGGCGACCAGCACTGCGCTGTAATACAGGGCGCGGTTGGGGCCGATGGGGCGCTGGGGCATGGTTGGCGGATCGATGATCTTGAAACTCATCATTTCTGTGGTGGTTGTCAATTCCCCCGACAGCTTGGCTGCCTCGCGGCGCGCAACGAGCTTCTCGTAATTTTCCTTGTTCACCTGGTAGTCGCGTGTCAGTTGGCCGAGCTGGGACTCGAGTTCGGGCACGGCATTGCGCTGCTCCTGGAGCTGCGCCTGGCGCTGTTGCATGGCCTCGACACGCGCCCGTAATGCGGCCACCCGCGCTTCCGATTCCGCCAAAGCCACCTTCATTTGCTGGAACAAGGGGTTGTACTGGCGCGCTGTGTCGCCGGGGTCAGCCTGCTTCTGGCGCTCTTCGCGCCGTTTCTCTTCAAGCTGGGCGATCAGGCGCAGGGCTGCCACGACATCGGGATGCAGGTCGGTGTATTGCATGCGCAGGGCATCGAGGCTCTTGTTCAAGGCGCTGATGCGCGAGTCGAGCTCGGATACCTCGCCCGGCGTGCCGACGCCCGCAAGCAGCGGCTCGTCGCCGCCGAATTGGGCTTCAATGGCCTTGCGCGCCTGTTCGGCCTCGGCCAGCTCCAGCTGGGCGCTGGCCAATGCGTCGTTCGCGGTCAGCAGCTTGCCGCCATAATCCTGGCCTTCGCGCGGCAGCAGGTAGTTGTGTTTGAGACGGAATTCCTTGACGGCGTTCTCCGCCGTGAGCAGGCGGTCTTCGTAATTCTTGATCTGTTCGTCGATGAACTGGACCGCCTTCTCGGAATCGCCTTTCTTTCCCTTGAAACTGCCTTCCACGAAGATCGACAGCAAGGCCTGCACCACGTCGCGCACCTGGCGCGGGTCGGAGTGGGTGTAGCCGATGGTGTAGATATCGTAGGTGCCGGTGCCGTTGATGTGAATCCGCTTCAGCATATCGTCGACCATCGCATCGTGGTCGCGTGCGGACACCGAGCGCACGTCCAGGTCCACCATGCGCAATACCCGATCGATATTCGGCCGGCTTAGCAAAGTCCGGCTCATGATGGCGACTTGCTGCTCGACGTTGGGCATGCTGGTCATGCCCACCATCAGCGGCTTCAGGATGCTTTGGGTATCGACGAACACGCGGGCCGTGCTCTGGTACTCGTTGGGCAGGGAGTAGACCTTGGCCCAGCCTATCAGCACAATCACCCAGGCGATGCTGAATCCCGCCCAGCGGTGCTTCCAGATGCCTTTCAGGCCGGACAGCAATTGGCTGAAGAGATGCTCCATGCTGCGCTCCCTGGTGATACGCCTCGGTCCTCTGGATTATATGGGCGGGATTCCAGCCTGGCTGGCGAACCCGCCCGAACGTTGAGGCCTGTCAAGAAGTGCTCAGGATTTGCGGCGGCGCAGCGCAACCGACATCGCCAGCATGCCTGCAGCGAGCACGGCCAGCGAATCCGGCTCCGGCAACTCCTGTTGCAGGGCGTTGGCCAGAGTGTTGTGCTGGATCGTGATCTGGTAACTGGTGCCGGCTGTCAGCAAAGGCGACACCTTGGTGAGCGGCACCCCGGGCAGGGTCGCAAAGGTGTACGTAAGGATGCCAGGGCTGCCATCCGTGCGGCTGCGTACACTGAATGCGTTCAGGTCGTCTGGCGCGAAGTCGAAGATCCGGCCCTGGGTGGTCAGGTCGATGATGTTGATGGACCACGACAGCCGTGCATTGGCATTGGCGTCCGGTCCCGATCCGGGCGACACATAAGCCTGGGTGAAGGCGGTTGCGTCGAACGACACAGTCATGGTGTCGGCTGCTCCCAGCGTGAACTGGAAGGTGGTCGAGGTACCGACGTCGGAATTGCCCGATGCGATGGCGTTCAGGGCGGTCGAGGCATCGGCCCGCGTGCGGGCGTGTGCCCCGGCCGGCGCTGCGCCGATGGTAATGGAGGCGCCGGTCAGGTCCTGGTCGGCATAGCCGAAAGTGCCTGGCACTGGCGGCGGGCTGGGCAGCGGGGTGAAGTTGTTTTCGCCCAGGCCCCCGCAGGGGGCGCCCATGCATTGATGCGGCACGTTCGGGACACCGAGCAGGATCGGGATCGACGAGGTTCCGTTCGCGAAGACGCCGTTCAGCGAAGCAGTTGCATGGGCATCGTTGGTACCCTGCAAGATCGTGAAGTCGGTCGTGCTGTAGGCGGTGCCGTTGGAGTGGAGCAGCCTGAAGTTGTTGATGTCGAGGATGGCCGAGGCAAAGGTGGAGGCCTGGACCGGTACGCTGGCAAGGCTGGCCGCCAGCAAGGCGGCAGTTGCCAGTAAAGACTTGCGCAAGGTAGTCATAGCGTGGATCTCCCGATTGGATTGCGGCAGGTTTGCCGGCATGGTCGTATGAGCAGCATCCGTGCCATGCCGTGGCGCCCCGTTGGCCGCGGCCCGTGAAAAGAAATCCGACGCGTGCGGAACCTTGGGCCAGCCCGAGCATCCAAGCCCTATACCGATAGGAGGACGCACCGTGGACGACGACACCATTGTTTCCCTGTTGATTGACGAGAACGCTGGCGGCGAGCAGCCGTTGCACGCGATCGACCAGCAGCTTTTCCATATCCGGCTGGCCAATTCGGCCGGCAAACGCGAAGCGGCCAGTGTGCTGCTGCAAAAGATGTATGGCTGGCGCGGCTATGAAGTGGATCCCAACGCCCCCCACCAACCCAACCGTATCACCCTGGCGGCCGATAGCCGGGGTGATACGGTTGGCACCATGTCGCTGTGCCTTGACGACCCCGACATTGGCCTGCCGGCCGATGAAAACTTTGGCGACATCCTGTCCGCACTGCGGGAGCAGGGACGACGCCTGTGCGAACCGGCGCGGCTGGCCATCGACCGCAATGTCAATATGCGCGTGTTTGCAGCGCTGATCCACATCTCCTATGTGTACGCGCACAACCTGCACGGTTGCACGGATTATGTGATCGAAGTCAACCCGCGCCATGTCAGGTTCTACAAGCGCATGCTGGGTTTCCGCGATGCGGCGCCGGAGCGGCACTGCAGCCGGGTCGGCGCGCCGGCGGTGCTGCTGCGGCTGGACCTGGCGCACATGGCGGAGCAGATACGGCTCTATGGCGGGCGCATGGAATCGGTGCCTAACGAACGTTCCTTCTACCCCTTCTTTTTCTCGCCGCAAGATGAGGCCGGTATTACGGTCCGCTTGCGCGAGGGGAGGGACTGAGATGGCGAACCTCCAACCCGCACTGCAGGCCTGGCGCCTGCTGCTTGGTCCAGCCCGGGTGCTTGCCTCGCCCAGCGAACTTGCGCCGTACACTGCCAGCACCTCGGGCCAGCCCGTCGCGCCCCTTGCAGTGTTGCGTCCGCTATCGCACGGTGAGGTGGTGGCCGTGGTGCGCAGTGCCGGCGAATTTGGCGTCCCGCTGTATCCGCTGAGTACCGGCCGCAACTGGGGATACGGCGACGCCAACCCAAGCAGCGAAGGCCAGGTCATCGTGGACCTGGGCGGGATGAACCGCATTCTTGAGATCGATCCGGACCTTGCCTATGCCGTGATCGAGCCCGGCGTCACGCAGGCCCAGCTCGCCGGTCAACTGGCGGAGCTGCAACTTCCCCTGTGGATGGATTGTACCGGCGCCGGGCCGGATACCAGCCTCGTCGGCAACATCCTGGAGCGCGGCTTCGGCCATACGCCCTATGGCAACCGCATGCTGCATGTAGCCGGCATGCGCATCGTGCTGGCCAGCGGCGACACGCTCGAGACTGGTTTCGCCCATTTTGCCCACGCCAGTGCCGCCCACCTTTACCCGTATGGTGTCGGGCCATGGCTGGACGGTTTGTTCACGCAATCGAACTTCGGCATTATTACCAGCCTCGGCTTCTGGCTGATGCCGCAAACGGAAGTGGTAAGCCACCTGGTTGCGAGCGTCCCCGGCTTCGAGGGCATCGCCGCAGTTGTGGATGCGCTGCGCCCACTGCGCCTGGACGGCACATTGCCCAGCGTGGTCCATATCGGGAACGATTTGCGCGTGCTGTCGGGAGGAATGGTGTTCCCAGCGTCGCTGGCGCCGCAAGGGCCGCCGCTGCCGCTTCCATTGCGCGCCGGCCTGTGCCGGCAGGCCGGGATCGGCGCCTGGACTGTGTCAGCTGCGCTTTACGGCCGGCCGGCCCAGGTGGCCGATGCGCGCCGTGCCCTGCAGGCGGCCATTGGCAGGCTGGCCACCTTGCGCTTTATCGATGACCGCACGCTGGCACTCGGAAGCATCGCGGCCCGCCTGATGGGAAAAGGCAGGCTCGGATCGCGGTTGTCGGCGCAGGTCGACCTTGGCCGCTCCCTCTTGAACATGAACCGCGGCATTCCGGATGGCCGCTTCCTGGCAGGCGCCTACTGGCGTCGCCGAGGTGGCCTGCCTCAGGGATTCCCACTGGGCGCCAATCCGGCGCGCGACGGTTGCGGAATGATGTGGCTGGCACCCGTGCTGCCGATGCGCGGCACCGACTTGTTGCACGTGCACTCGCTGGTCGAGCCGCTGTTTGCTAGCCATGGCTTCGATCTGTTTGAAACCTTCAGCATGATCAACGAGCGTGCACTGGGCGGCGTGCTGACCATCTGCTTTGACCAGGAAGATGCGGCGGAGGCGGCGCGCGCCCGGCAATGCTACGATGCCTCGTTTGCACGGCTGATGGGCGCTGGATACATTCCCTATCGCGTGGGTCCGCAATCGGTGGGGGCCCTGGACAGCGGCCACGATACGTATTGGGACACCGTGGCCCGCATCAAGTCGGCGCTTGATCCGCAGCACATCATCGCCCCGGGCCGTTACCAGCCGCGCTGACGGCGCATGCGTAGCAGGAACAGCATGGCAGCGCCAATCGGCAGCAAGGCAAGGGTGGAGGGTTGGCCCAGCGCCACCTGGGCGATCACCGGATCGGACAGGCGGGCTGACCAGCCATTCTGGCCAATGGCCGTCAGGGCCAGGATGCTGGTCATGGTATTGGTGCCATAGAAGTCAGCTCCCCCTTGCTGCATACCGCTGGTGAAATAGCCGCATGCCGGACCGCCCGTGCAACGCGCCAGGAAGCTGCCAAAGCCGGACGAAGGCGAGGTGAGGCCGCTTAGCTGTTGCACCAGGGTGACCGGCGTTCCGCCTGGCGTAGTGGGCGATAGTCCCGGTACGAACTCCCAGCGCATCAACAGCTCGCCATCGGTAATGCCGCCAAGTTGCCTGAAACCCTGGCGTTGCGAGGCCTTGATGCCGCCAATGCCAAAGCCTGGGTTGGTTCCGCCGCTCAGTTTATCGAGGTAGAAGTCGAGGTGGATCTTGCCGTCGCAACCGAAGGCAAGATGGGTGCAACCGGTGCCGAAGACCTGGTGTGCCGACGACCCAGCCACCGGGAGCACTGCGGCATCGCCGGCACCATACATCAAGAAGGAAATACTCTGGTTGTCCTGTCCGCTGCGCCAAAGCTGATTGGCGGGGTTGCCGAGTTCATGGATGCTGGTCATATAGCCTGCACCGAAGCTGGCTTCGTGGATGCCGGGCGAAGCGCCGGTGTCGCCGCTGCGGGCCAGGTAGCCGCTGAACTTGATTTCGACCGCGCCCGGCGTGTGCAGCACAAACGGGGCGAGCGGGGTTGCGGCGGCGGTTCCGGCGATCGCCATGGCCGAAAGCCAGGCTGTGCCCTTGCAAAGTACGCTCTTGAACATGGTGTGCTCCCAGTGATGGATAAGCCCCACGTTGCAAGGAACGCGCCAGCGCCGGCGCCAAGGGGCGGCGCGCTCAGGCGTAAATTAGGCCGACACCTTACATCTTCGCCAGCAAGCCCTCGACCTCTGCCCTGTGCGCAAAACCCTGGACTGCCAATAATTGTTCGCATTGGCTGCGCGCGGCCCGCTTGTCGCCACTGCGGAACAGCGCGTGGGCGTAATGCAGCCGGATATCGCTGGCTGTCGGCGCAGTTTCCAGTGCTTTCTTCAGCAAAGGCAAGGCGCGCGCCGGCTTGCCGCTTTCGGCCAGGCTCCAGGCCAGGGTATCGGCTACTGCCGGATTTTGCGGGGCAAGCTGGTAGGCCCGTTCGGCGGTCCGCACCGCGTCCCCGCCTTTGGTATGAAGCAGCGTCCAGGCCAGGTCGTTCAAGGCAAGTACATTGTCCGGGTCGCGTTGCAGGATGATTTCGTACTCGCGCTGGGCGGCGCCAAACTGGGCCTGCTGCAGCAAATGACTCGCATAGTAGAGCCTGGTTGCCTGGTCGGAGGGATGTTGCCCAAGCCAGTCGCGCATGCTTTGGCTCGCCGCCTCAGCCTTTCCGGCTGCCAGCAAGGCGCGGTGCAGGGCGATCAATAGCGGCCCGCTGCTCTGCAGTCGGAAAGCACGCTCATACGAGGCCACGGCGTCAGCTGCCTTGCCTTCTTCAAGCCAGGCATCGCCTTCGAGCTTGAAGCCCATGCCGGAATCAGGCTGACGTTGCTGCACCGAGCGGGCCAGTTTGCGGGCCTCGTCGAATGCGCGGTTATCGAGCAGCAGCGCGCTCACCAGCAGCAGGGCATCTTCCCGGCTCGCGTCGAGCGCGACGGCCTTGCGTGCAGCCAGCAAAGCGGGTCCTTTCTGGCCGAGGGCGAGCGCGCTGCGTGCAATACGCAGTTGCACTTCGGGCTCGACGGGGCGGAGAAGCGCCAGCTTCTGCAGGCTTTCGAGCGCCAGCTTGTGCTGGCCGTTGGCCGCCGCTGCCTGCGCCAGCAAATCAAGGCTGGCCGGTTCGTTTGGGCGAACTGCTTGCAAGCGCTGGGCTTGCTGGAGTGCCTTGGCTGCCTGGCCGTTGCGCAAGTAAAGTGCTGTCAGCGCCTGCACGGGGGCAGCCGCATCGGGGGAGGACGCAATGGCCCGCTCCAGCCAGCTGATCGCTGCTGCGGCGTTGCCTTGCCTTGACTCGAGTTTGGCGAGCGCCATCATCAAGGGCAGGCTATTGCGCTGGCGCTCCAGCGCGGCGGTGTAGCGCTGTCGCGCCAGCGGTACCTTCTTTTCCAGCAAATCGAGCTCCGCCAGGTTGTCCAGCGCAGGCATATGGGCAGGGTCGAGTTCCAGTGAACGCGAAAAGGCCTTGCGCGCGCCAACCAGGTCGCCGCTGGCAAGCAGCACGCCGCCCTTGAGGTTTTGCACCGACGGATTGTCGCCCAGCGCTTCCATTTGCCGGACTTGCTGCATGGCTTTGCTGAAGTTGCGGTTGCGCAGGTAGCTCATGACCAACAGGGAAGCGGCGCGCGAAGCCGACGCTCCTTCCTTGCGTGTTGCCTGTTCAAGGGCGTCGACGGCCCGTGCGTCCTGGCCTTGGCTGAGCAGGCTCAGGCCACTGGCGGCCAAGAGGCTGCTCGACTCCGGCGCCAGGCTGCTGGCACGGCCAAACCAGCGTGCGGCCAGCTCGTGTTGTCCGGCACGCATGGCGGCCTCGCCACCAAGCGCCAGCAAGTCGATCTCTTGCGGATGCTCGGCGATTGCCGGCTCAAGTAGCGCCAGCGCGTCCCGGGGCTTGCCTTCTTGCAGATCACATTGGGCCAGCAGCCGCAGCGCGAACATTTCCCTGGGCTGTGACTGGCGATAGCGCAAGATATGAGACCGCGCCTGGGAAAATGCGCCGTTTTCCAGTTCAACAGTGGCAGCCAACAGCATGCTCGGCAAATGGTCCGGCGCCGCACGCAAGACCATCTGCGCGCGCTCCAGGGCGGCCTTGTGCTTGCCCTCGGCCAGGTCAAGCAAGCCCTGGGCGTAGAGGATCACCAGGCTGGCCGGCTGGATCTTCCTTGCCGCTTCGAGCCCTTCCCGGGCCAGCGCCGGGTTTCCCTGCACAAGATGGACCGATGCAATATCAGCAAATGCTTGTACATTGCTTTTATCGCGTTCAAGGATGGCGCGGTATGCCGCGAGGGCGCCGTCCAGGTCGCCTCGCATGCGCAGCAGGTCCCCCTGGAAGCGCAAGGTTTCGCTATTGTGCGGGTCGGCCGCAAGGGCGTGCTGCACCGACTCGCCTGCCGCATCGGTGTCGTTGCGCAGCAAGGCAAGCCGGGCCTGGCCCAGGTGGGCCTCGACCAGCTTGTCGTCTTTATGGAGTGCCTGGGTGTAAAGCTGGCCGGCATCTTCCGCCTTGCCTAGTCCAAGCAAGGCGTGGCCGCGCCAGGCCAGGACGGCCGGGGTCAGCGGATCAGCCTGCAATTCGTCGAGGACGCCCTGCCAGGACGCCTGGGCCAGCATGGCACGGACCAGCAGCGGCAACAGTTCCTGCCGGGGCTGGCCAAGGGCCAGGGCGCGTCGCAGTTCCTTTTCGGCCGAAACGGCATCGCCCATTGCCAGGTGCAACTCCCCCAGCATGCGTCTTGCCGCGCCATGGCCGGGCTCCTGCTGCAGCAGGTTCTTCAGATGGATGACGGCAGCCCGGTCTTCGCCGCTGTCGTGCGCCTTGCGCGCATCGGCAAGTACATCGGCGACCGGCTTCATTCTCTGGCAAGCGAGCAGGGCGGTCAGAGTCAATCCTGCGGCAATGGTAATCACGCGTGACATGGAAAACTCCCAGGCTGGTGGAGTTACCAGCGTAGGGAGCTCTCAGATCTGCTTGTTGATCGCGCTCAAGAAAGCACGCGATCCGTCGGGGGCTTACTTGGTACGGTGCTGGTTGGACAGCTGTACATACAGCGGCCAGCTGCGCGAACCGTCGGCATTTGCGACAGTGGCGCTCGAACGGAAACGGGTGGACAGGTAGTCGACGGAAACGGAGTCGCCGGCGAGGGCGGCCTTCTCCAGCAGGCGCATCGCTTCTTTGTGCTTTGCAACATCCTGGCTGTACAGGAGGCCCAGCTCGCGAGCTGCAACAGGGGAGCCTTGCTCGGCCCATTCGCGCAGGCGGCGTTCTGCCGCTGCCCCGCCATGCACGGCCAGTTTCTTTGCTACGGCTTCGACGACAGGTGCTGGCGGCTCGACGTCTTCCTTGGCTTGGCAAGCAATCAACATGCCGACCATCACAAGGGTGGATGTCACAATCACTCCCGCCTTGTTAAACATTTCCATATTTCTTATTATCCCAGAATGGATGGCATTATATCAATTAATTGCCGTACGTCAAGTTGCGGGCAACTTTCACGATTTTATGAAATGCGAGGCGATACTGGCGCACGGCTCGCAATACTGCCAAACCTATAAGTATTTCGAATCATAACATGCGGGTATTGCGCCGCACAAAAATGGCTGGGGTAACAGATGTAACGAATTGCTAGCGGGCGGCCGCGCGTCCGGCGTGCTGGTCGAGCCAGGCGCCGGCATGGTCGTGCACCAGCTTCAATTCACCTTCCAGGGCAGTGAAAAGCAGTGGTATTTCAACAATACGGCCTTCTTGCAGGGCCAGTTCCAGTGCGAGCGAGGCAGCAACAAAGCGTTTCGCCCCCAGGTTGCCAATCGATCCGCGCAAATTGTGCAGGATGCGGCGCGCTTCCATGAATTTGTTGTCCCGAATTGCGTCGCCAGCCAGATTCAGCGGTTCGACGCCTGGACCAATGCCATCGCGGACGATCTTGACCACGGTATCCAGGGCTTTTTCGTCCTGCCCCATGTATTGCAGTAGTTTGTCGACACAAAAGACTGCTTCATCCGGCGCACTTGCGTAACTCATAAACAAAGTCTCCGTTATACGCGGAACGTCCAATGGCGTCCCATCGCACTTTCGACTGCCTGCAGGCCAAAGCGCTCGGCAGCCCTGGTATGTTGCTTCATCAGGTAATACATATCGCTCAAAGCCGAGCGCTGCTCGGCAAAATACGTGTGACCGATGAAACTTGTCGCCACCTTGCTGGCGTCAATTGTTTCGACACCTTGCGCCACCACCAGGCCGGGGCCGCTTTCACCGGCACGGGCATAGCCATGGACGGATTTGGAAACCCGCAAGGCGCTGTCTTCCGACGACGCATACAGAGTCAATGGGTTCGGGACGGCAGCCAGCGCTGGCAAAACTTGCTGACGGAAAACATCAGCATCGATATCCGGTGCCGCCAAAATTACTTCCCTGATACGGCTCGCAAGTTCCGGTCGCGCGGCGACGACGCTGGCTGTCGCCTGGGCCAGGGCCCGGCTGCCCATGCTGTGCGCGAGCAGGTAGACATGCTCGGCATCGGATTGCTGCAGCACGTCGGCCAGAAAGGCAGCAAGGTCGGCCTGGGTCCACTCCACATTGGCTTCATCCAATATATATCCTGAAAGCTTGCCTTGCGAGGGCCAGCTGTAAAAAATCGGCGCCCCTTGGAAGCCCAGGTCGTATGCCAGCTGGCCAGTGCGACGGGCGGCATCCTCGAACGTGGTACGGTAACCGTGAATGAAAAGCAGGGCGCTGCGCGTGCCACTGGCGGCGATCGACCTGCGCAAATCTTCGAAGTAGCTGTCGCGCTCACTCAAGTCGGCAGAAAGCAACACCACATGCTGCTCAGGGTCCTGGCGAAACTCCAGCCGTAATAGCGAAGGCGATTCCATCTCGCCCATGCGATGGTCGCGAGGAATGCTGACTTCGCAGCTTCCATAACGCAACTGGCCACGCGTGCTGCCGAACAAGCGGGCAGGGTGCCGGTCACCGCTCAGCTCGCGATCGGTGGAAAAGAACACTTTCATCACCGCATGGTCGGGCGCTCCGTCCAGGCTGGCTTTAGGCGAGGTTCGGCCGCTGCGCCGGCGCTCGACTTCATCGATGAGGTTGCGCGCTGCGGCACGCAGGTAGCGGTCACCAGCCAGGCCGGCCGCGGCCAGCGCATCGCTCAGTGCAAACTGGCGCGATCGCGAACCGGGGTCTTCCTCAACGTCGGCAATGGCATCGGCGACCGAAGGAGACTGGGCCGCCAGGCGGGACTTCAGCATCTGATAGGCAGCACTGATGCCGCCCTCGCCGGCACCTGCCGTCACTGCTGTCGTAATGACGTCCATGCTCTTCTCCTGGCTGATTCATGCATATCTGACCACACACGCAACGCCAAGTCCAGTGCCGCGTGAAACTAGTGCTCAGGAGCCAGTTCAAGCCGGTTGATGCGGGCCGCCTTGTTGAAGTCGATGGCGATGCGCAGGGCTTGCGGCTGGCATTTCGCACGGTACACGTAAAGCCGGTCCTCCCCGTTTACGTTTCGCGAAAGCAGCTCCAGCACGAGGGGCCGGCTACACCCTTTCATCAGGCCAGGCAGGCCGGGCGCGGCGAGATAGCTGCTCCCCCGTTCGGTGAAGCGTTCCGCAGCGGCCTTGCCGTCGGCAACGGCTTCCAGCACCTCGGCTACCTGGGCCGTAACGTCGGGCTCCATATCGGGGATCGCCGCTGCCGTGTCCATCAGGCAAAGGCCTGTAAAAATTAACAGAATGTTCAATTTCACTGATGACTCCTTCTAACGTTGCGCGCGCGGTCTTGACTGAATTCTTTTGCGTTCTTGAGCAAAATTTCAACTAAATCGGCGAACTTTTCGTAGTTATACTCGGCCCTCACGCTGTTGAGTGCCAAGCCCGGCGGGGCTCGTTGTTCCATCCAAAAACTAGATCTATAACTGCTTCAGGAGAGAATTACAACATGCGCTACACAACCCGTACCACGATCGCTTCCATGGTCATGCTGGCATGCGCCGGCCTGGCCCAAGCCGGTGAAAAAACCATCGACAACCTGACCGTCTTCACCAATACCAAGGCTGCCTCCGCAGAGGGCGTGCTGAGGGTTCACGCGGCACGCTTCGGCCTGCCGGCGAACCTGAACAACCTGGTGCTGGTTTCAGTCAAGGAATCGCTGACCGGCAAGCATTACTACTACCAGCAAATGCTGCGCGGCCTGCCAGTCGACCGCGCCCAGATCGTCGTGTCGATCGGCAAGAACGGCGACCTGCAAAAGATCTTCAACGAAACCCGCCACATTTCTGCCAAGGTTGAGGCCGACGCCGTCAATCAACTGTACAACAAAGCCCAGATCAGCGACGACGAAGCGTTGGACAAAGGCTGGAAAAACATGAAGGTACAGCACAACCTGGTGAACGTGCCATCGTCCACCCTGGTGTGGGTGCCTACCAAGGATGGCGTGCAACTGGCGCGCAAGGTCGACATTGAAGCGGAGATGCCTACCGGCGGTTTCGTCCAGTACCTGAATGCACATGACGGCAGCCTGATCGATTCCTACTCCACCTCGTTGCCACGCACCAACAAAGGCGGTGAGCGCAGCCTGGCCGCGCGCGCCGCAGCGCCGGGCCAGATGCTGGACCGCCATGCCGCTACCGAGGCAGCCAAGGCCAGCACCAGCGTGAACACGCTCAAGGCCGGCAGCACCGCCACGGTGATGGCGGCGTCCGGCATCAACGGCAGCGGCTACGCTTTCGATCCTGACCCACGCACCACCCTGAACACCGATGCGCTGACCGATACCTCGGCCGCGTCTGCCTTCGACGCAGCGTATTCGACCAAAACCTTGCGCGACCTGACTGTGACCGGCGGGGTATATTCGCTGACCGGACCGTACGTCAACATCAAGAACATCGAGTCGCCAAACACGGCACCAAGCACCACTACCAACGGTGTCTGGACTGCCAAGCGCGGCAACAATGCTTTCGATGACACCAACGTCTACTTCCACATCGACCAGAGCCAGCGCTACATGCAGTCGCTGGGCTTCACCGGCACCAAGTCCATCCTCAACCGTTCGATGGACATCGATACCGACGGCGTCAACGGCGACGACAACTCGCACTTCAGCGGCAGCGGTGCAACCGGCTACCTGGCCTTTGGCCATGGCTGCGTCAACGACAGTGAAGATGCCGACGTCATCCTGCACGAGTACGGCCACGGCATCCAGGCCAGCATCAACTCGAGCTGGTCGGGCGGCGACACTGGCGCCATGGGCGAAGGCTTCGGCGACTACTGGGCTGCGTCGTATTCCTACAGCACGCCGAACGGCCAGGTCTACCACCCTGAGTGGGCCTTCAGCTGGGATGGCCACGGCTCCTGCTGGGCCGGCCGCATGCTGAACCGCACCGACGCTAAGTACAACAGCAGCAAGACCTATAGCGCACACAGCTCGGTGACCGAGAACGGGGTGACCTTCCAGTCCGACGAACTGTGGTCGGCGCCGCTGTACTCGTCGATGGTGTCGCTGATCGCCGCCGGCAAGCCGCGCGCGAACATCGACAAGATCATCCTCGAAGCCCACTTCGGCCTCGGTTCGAACATCAAGATGCCAGCGATGGCAACGGCCATCGTGAACGCTGCCAAGACCCTGTTCCCGTCGGACCTGAGCTACGCCAACACCTTCCAGGCCAAGTTCGAGGCGCAGAACATCCTGAGCGGCGCCTCCTGCACACCGGTGAACATGTCGGAAACGGAGAGCAATAACACCATCGCCACTGCGAATGGCATCAGCCAGTCCTGCACCACCGCCAGCGCCAATATCGGCACCAGCAGCGATGTGGACTACTTCGCCATTACGGTTCCAGCAGGCAAGACGCTGACCGCCACCATGACGCCGAACGCCTCGTCGGACTACGACCTGAAGCTGTACAACAGCGCTGGTACCGAGCTGGCATCGAGCGTGAAAGGCACGGGCCAGGCGGATGTTGTAACGCGCGCCAATACGGGCTCGACTGCTGTAACGTGGTATGCCAAGGTGTACTACTACTCGGGTGGCACTGGTTCGACCAGCGGCACCTACACCTTGAAAGCCTCCTGGTAATACACAGCGCACCCCCGCGCTATCGACCGCCTGGCCGCAAGGGCAGGCGGTTTTTTTTCGCCCGAATTCGCTTACAATTGGCATCGCCGAGTCCGCGAAAAGACCAATCATGCAAACTGACCTGGGCAAGTTCATCCTCGAAGAAGCTCCCGGCGGAATCATTGCCACGGACGGCCACGACACCGTGATCTTCTGGACCCGGGGCGCAACGGAAATCTATGGTTATAGCGGCGAAGAAGCGCACGGCCACAGGCTGGAGGAACTGATCGGCATGCCGGGCCATCCGGTGCGGCGCGAGTTCGGGGCCGATTTCGAATACCTGCGGCGCCGCAAGGATGGCCAGGCAGTGTATATCGGAGCCGCCTGCAAGCCGGTCTACTCGGCCCAGGGCGAAATCGAGTACATCATTCACAGCCAGAACGACATCACCGACGCCAAGGCATTGCGCGATGCGCGCCAGGTCGAATCGCGCTACCGCGGCCTGCTCGAGTCGATGCCCGATGCCATCGTGATGGCCAATTCCACCGGCCGCATCGTGCTGGTCAACAGCCAGGCCGAGCGGCTGTTCGGCTTCGAACCGCGCGAATTGCTGGGGAAACCGGTTGAAGTATTGCTGCCCAATCGCTTCCGCGGCGGCCATGTCTCGCATCGCGCCCAGTATTTCGTGCAGCCGCGCACGCGCACCATGGGGGCGGGGCTGGAACTGTATGGCTTGCGCAAGGACGGGCTGGAATTCCCGGTCGAGATCAGCCTCAGCATGATCCAGATGGAAGAGGGCGCGATCGTCATGAGCGCGATCCGCGATATCGGCGACCGCAAGAAAGCCGAGCAGAAGTTCCGCGGCCTGCTGGAATCGGCGCCGGATCCGATGGTCATCGTCAACGCGCGCGGCGAGATCGTGCTGGTGAACTCCCAGACCGAGCAGCTGTTTGGCTACCAGCGCCAAGAGCTGCTGGGCAAGCCGATTGAAATCCTGATCCCGGCCCGCTTTGCTGGACGGCATCCGGCGGCGCGCAGCAGCTTCTTCGCCAAAGCCCAGCCGCGCGCCATGGGGGCGGGCACCGAACTGTATGCAATGCGCCGCGACGGTTCGGAATTCCCGGTGGAGATCAGCCTCAGTCCCTTGAAGACCGAGGACGAACTGCTGGTATCGAGCGCCATCCGCGACATCAGCGGACGCCGCCAGATCGAGCGCAAGCTGATCGAACAAAAGCTCGAACTGGAGCAAGCCAGCAAAGCCAAGGATCGCTTCCTGGCCAGCATGTCGCATGAGCTGCGCACGCCGCTGAATGCCATTCTCGGCTTCGGCCAGTTGCTGCATAACGAAAAGCTCCCGCTGTCGCAACAACAGCGTTACGCCTTCGCCGGCAATATCGTACAGGCCGGGCAGCACCTGCTGCACCTGATCAATGAAACGCTGGACCTGGCGAAGATCGAGGTCGGCGCCGTCACGCTTTCTCTCGAACCGGTGGCGCTGGACGACCTGCTGCATGAAGCGAGCAAGATGGTCGAGGCCATGGCCGATGCGCGGCAGGTCGCGGTTTACCTGTCCGAACCACGCGGCATGCATGTCAAGGCCGACCGCATCCGGCTGCGCCAGATTGTGCTGAACCTGTTGAGCAATGCAATCAAGTACAACAGCAAGGGCGGCCATGTCTGGGTAGCCTGCGGGGCGGCCGATCCCGGGCGGGCCTGGCTGGCAGTGCGCGACGACGGGCCAGGGCTCAGCGGCGAACAGATGGCGGGCCTGTTCCAGCCCTTTAACCGGCTGGGCCAGGAAGGCGGCTCCGAAGAAGGCAGCGGCATCGGCCTGGTGCTGAGCAAACGGCTGGCCGAGTTGATGAACGCGACCATTGGCGTGACGAGCTCGGTGGGCCAGGGCAGCACCTTCACGGTCGAGATGGAAGCCACGGCGCCCCAGCAGTTGCCCCGCGGCGAGGACCAGGAAGGCATGCCGGCGCCGGCAGCGGTGCGCGGCCACCACAGCAAGCCCCGGCTGCTCTATGTCGAAGATAACCCTGCCAACCTGAAGCTTGTGGAAGAGATCGTCAAGCTGCATCTCGACGTTGAGTTGTTGTCGGCCACCGACGGCAATTCCGGTGTGGCCATGGCGCGCGAATACCTGCCGGATGCGATCTTGATGGACATGAACCTGCCCGGCATCAGCGGCCGCGAGGCACAGCGCCGTTTGCGCCAGGATGCCGCAACGCGCGAGATCCCGATCATTGCGCTCTCCGCCAATGCGATGCCGCTTGATGTACAGGCTGCTCTGGAGGCCGGCTTTTTCCGGTACCTGACCAAGCCCTTGAACATCAATGACTTCCTGGAGGTGGTTGGGGAAGCATTGGAACAGTCGCGCTAAAAAGAAGTTTCACGTGTAACGAGGTCTGGAGTGAAAATCAATATTGCAGCCTTGCTAGCAGCCGCCGCGCTGTCAGGGGAAGCGAAAATGCTGGAAGTCACATTCACCGTCAAAGAGGCAGGCGGCCACCCCGTCTTGCACATCGACCTGGCCAACCAATCGGCGCGGCAGCTGAAGGTCCTGCACGCGCTGGCAACCGAAGAAGAGATGTTCGGCAAGCTGTTCGAGGTGCGCGACGCCGAGACCGGGCAACTGCTCGACTACCAGGGCATCATGGTCAAGCGCGGCCCGTTGACGGAAGCCGACTACCGGGCCATGAAACCCGGGGCGCACCTCAGCAACGCCATCGACCTGGCCCCCGCGTACGGCTTCAGGCAAGGACGTCATGCGTACACCATCAGCTACGCCGGGCACTACCTCATGGACGGAAAGGAAATACCGCTCACCGTTGGACCGGTACGCTTCGAGCATACCGGCAGGTGAGCGGCGGCAGGGCAGGACTTATTGCAGGGCCGGGGTGTTCTCGCCGAAATATTCGTGCGAGTCGGCGTTGTCGATGGCCTTGTTTGGATCGCTGATCGCCAGGCTGGCGGCGCCGGACTGGCCGTAGACCCAGTCATCGGTACCAGCCACCACATTGAAGTGGCTCATCTCATGCACCAGGGTACCGCCCTTGGAGTCGGTGCCGGACATTGGCGCGCTCCAGAATGCCTTGCAGACATAAATCTTGTAAGGCTGGGTTGGATACACATAGGCGTAGTACGTCTTCTTGCAGCCGCAGTCGACGGTGATCGGCTTGGTGGCGAAGGCATCCTTCAGCGCGGCGAAGTGCGATTTCACGGTGGAGTAGCGGCCGGAATTGTAGCTGCCGAACCATTTCGTGTAGCGGGTGCCTGTCTTGTTGGCGCCCAGGTAGGCGTCGCCGTCGTTGGCCATGCCTTGCGCGGTCGACACGGCAGTTGTAATGTCGGCCTGCTGCGAAGTGGTGCACTTGCTGAAGGACAAGCCGGCTGCGCTTGGCAGGGGCTGTTCCGGCGCCTTGGCGATGCTGCCGCGCGGCAGGGTGCCTTCGATCGACACGCTGAGCTCGGCCGATTGCAGGGTGTCCGGCTGCTTCTTGTCAACTGCCTTGCCGGCCGGGTCGACGTTGCTGAACAGCTTGGGCGACTTGGTGCTGTAACGGATGGTGTAGTCGCCCGAGATGCTCATGTTATACATCTGCGACAGTTCCACCGTGACCTTGTGCGATTTGCCCGGCTGGATGACGTAGTAATCGGCTGCCGTGGGCGCCGGGCGCTTGACGTGCATGCCTTCGTACGGCACCCTGGCGCCGTCACGGGTCACGTCGAACAGGGATTCTTCAATGTCGCCGAACGGGGTATGCCATTTCAGGACGTATTGCGGCACCGATGAAGTATTGGTCAGCGTGACCTGCACGACCACGTCGTCGCGCGGGCCCAGCGCGCGCTTGTCCATGCTGATGCTGGCTGTGAGGCCGTCGGCCGCATAGGCGCCCAGGCTGAAGGAAGCTGCGAGTGCGAAAGCGCCAAGGTGTTTCAAGTTCATTCGTCTCTCCGTCCGGTTGTGGTTGGGGTGAGCCAATCTTGACGGGGAGACTGCGGCAATTCAATCGAAATCGGTGCGCTGTCGCTATTTCAACAACGGTTCCGTTATGCCCTGAACAGGAGCCGGGAAATATGTCCAATCCCGGACATTTGTAACAGGCTCAGACCTGGCTTTGACGACGGATGGCCATCAGGATGCCGCAGCCGATTCCCAGTGTCACCAGGGCAGTGCCGCCATAGCTGAAAAAAGGCAGCGGCACGCCAACCACCGGTACCACGCCGCTCACCATGCCGATATTGATGAAGGCATAGGTGAAGAAGATCATGGTGATGGCGCCGCCCAGCAAACGCGAAAATGGCGTCACCGCGCTGGAGGAAATCTGCAGGCCGCGCCAGATCAGCAAGGCGTACATCACCAGCAGCGCAATCCCGCCGAACAGCCCGAATTCTTCGGCGAAGACCGAGAAGATGAAGTCGGTGGAGCGTTCCGGAATGAAGCCGAGGTGGCCCTGGGTGCCATCCATCCAGCCGCGGCCAGCCATCCCGCCGGAACCGATCGCGATTTTCGCCTGGGTGATCTGGAAACCCTTGCCAGCCGGATCCGAGTCCGGGTTGAGGAAAGTCAGCACCCTTTGACGCTGGAAGTCGTGCAGCAGTTGCCACACCACTGGCACCGCAGCCAGGCCGCAGACAGCCAGGGCGGCAAGCGCCTTCCACGATAGCCCGGCCAGCACGATCACATAGAAACCCGCCGCCAGCACCAGCATCGCCGTGCCGAAATCGGGCTGCTTGGCGATCAGTCCCACCGGAATGGCCAGCAGCACCGCGGCCGCGACGAATATTTGCCAGCCCTTGGCGCCATCGAAGCGGTGGAAGTACCAGGCCAGCATCATTGGCATCGCGATCTTCATCATCTCGGACGGCTGGAAATCGTGACCGAGATTGAGCCATCGCGTCGAGCCTTTTTTCGTAACGCCGAACAGGAACACCGCTAACAGCAAGGCGACGCCAAGCGAATACAGCGTGACTGCATGGCGCATCAGCATGGGCGGCGGGATGTTCGCGACCGCCCACATCAGGCCCAGCGCCATCGCCACGTTACGCAACTGCAGTTCGAAGCGCCCCGGGAAGTCGGCCGAGGCGGAATACAGTGTCAACAGGCCAGCCGCCAGCAGCAAGCCAAGGATGGCAGCCAACGGCGCGTCAACAGCCAGCACCGGCCGCAGGCGGCGCCACAAAGAAGAATGACCGGTCATTGGAAGGCCTGCAGCCAGATTACGCGGCCAGCCAGGACGGCAAAGCCGGAAAATGCGATCGCGCCAATCACGGCAAGCCGGCGGCGGAATTGTTTTTGCTCATTATTCATGGCCGAAATTATAAGGCCAGGGCTAGCGCTCGCGCACGTAGTTTCCGGGGGCATCGCCTAGCCAGGGATAATCGGCATGGGCCGCCGGCGCCGGCGTGCGCCACTCGCCGCAGCGCCCGTGCAGCCAGGCGGTCCAGTCCTGCCACCAGGAGCCTGGAGTTGGCGTTTGCACCGCTAGCCAGTCCTTGGCGTCGCGGCCCGCAATCAGGGGAGCCGACCAGTATTGCTGTTTGGCGCTGCCGCCCGGCGGATTGATGATGCCCAGGATATGGCCGGAGGCGGTCAGCACAAAATGTACCGGAGCGCCCACCAGCGCCGCGCTGCGGTAGGTGCTGCGCCAGGGGGTGATGTGGTCCGCCACCGCACCCACGGCATACAGGGTTTGGCGGATGCGGCCAAGGTCAAGCTTCTGGCCGCGGATTTCAAGCGCATCCGCGTGGGCCAGCTTGTTGGCCTGGTATAGCTCGCGCAGGCAGAAACTGTGCGTGGCGCGCGGCTGGCGCGTGCCGTCCGAGTTCCAGGCCAGGGGCGCCAGCGCTGGTGCAGGCTCGCCGAGCAGGTACTTGTGCACCACATAGCGCCAGATCTGCGTATTCGGGCGCAGCATGCGGAAGCTCCAGCCGATCTGCTGCGAGTCGAGAAAACCCTGGCGCGCCATCAGGCCGTCCAGCAAGGCCACGCTTTCGTCGTTGATGAAGCTGGCGATGTCGCCAGGCTTGGAAAAATCGGTGAGCGTGGCCAGCAGCGTCCAATGCGCAACCGGGACATTGCGCGCCGCCCGATGGTGGCGGTTCAGCCACGCCATCAGCGCCGACAGGGCGGTGCCGCCGATGCAATAGCCGACCGCATGCACTTGCGGGACGCCGGCGATGTTGCGCGCCGCGTCGATGGCAGCGAGGATGCCATCGAACAGGTGGTCTTCGAAGCTGGCATCCTGCATATTGGCGCGCGGATTCTTCCAGCTCATGACGAACACGTCGAAACCCTGTTGCACCAGGTGCCGCACCATGCTTTGCTGGGCGGTCAGGTCCAGGATGTAGTACTTGTTGATCCAGGGCGGCACCAGGACCAGCGGCATCGCCCGAACTTGCGGGCAAACAGGCGCGTACTGGATCAGCTCCATCATCTGGTTGCGCATCACAACGCGCCCTGGCGTCGCGGCCAGGTCGCGTCCGAGCTGGAACTGGGCCGGATCCACCATGCGCAGGTCGCCTGCCAGCACATCGCGCAGCCATTCTTCAAAGCCGTGCTTCAGGCTAGCCCCGCCGCTGTCGAAGGCGCGTCGCAGTACGACCGGATTGGTCCAGGGAAAGTTGCTGGGGGCTAGGGCGTTGCACCAATGGCGCAGCCAGAAGGCAGCACTGTGGGCTTCGCTTTCTTCCACGCCTGGCGTGTCGTAGACCTGCCGTTCCAGGGTGCGCGTGAAGCCGAGGTATTGCTGCATCAGGCCATGAAAGAATGGATTGTCGCGCCAGGCGTCGTCGCTGAATCGGTCATCGCCCTCCGCAGCTTCCGCCAGGGGCGCAGGCATGCCGGTCGCCCAGGCGACTGTGGCAAGCTCCTGCCACGCCCGGGCCATCTCCAGTGGATGCACCAGCCATGCGGCGGCGACATTGGCGAACGGATTTGGCATGCAGGCCAGTATAGACCTAATGCGGACCTAATGCGCCATCAGCACAGGAAGCGTCATGCTTTGCAATACCGTACGGGAAGCACCGCCCAGCATGATTTCGCGCAAGCGGCTATGGCCGTAGCAACCCATGACCAGCAAATCGGCATCGAGATCCGAGGCGAAGGAGAGCAGGGCAGAGCCGACGTCGATCGCCGTCGCTTGCGAGGAGACTTCGACCTTGATGCCATGGCGCGCCAGGTAGAGGGCCATGTCTGCGCCCGGTTCGCTGCCGTGGGCCTCGGGTTCGCGGCCGGCATTGAACACAGCCAGCGTGACTTTGCCGGCCTGCTCCATCAGCGGAATGGCAGCGGTGATGGCGCGGGTGGCCTCCATGCTGCCGTCCCAGGCCACCAGCACACGCTGGAACGGCGCTTCGAAATGGCCGGCATAGGGCACCACCAATACCGGCCTTGCGCTGTTCATGGCCACATATTCGGGTGTTTCTTCTTCCATTGGCGAAATCGGATCGTCCGGGTTGACCTGGCCCAGTATCAGGAGGTCGCCGTAGCGCGACTGCAGCACCAGGCCATCCGCGGCCTGGTCGTCAAGCAGGCGGGATTCGAAGGACGGCAGGTCCAGCATCGCGCATTGCAACTCGAAACGCCGTAAGCTGTCGCGGGCGGCTTCCCGCGCTTCGTCGATGCATTGGGCTGCCAGGCTGACACCCATGGCGGTGGCATGGTCGGCGTACAGGAAGCGCGAAATGCCGCTCATCGCCGCACCGACCAGGCGGCCTTTTGACATGCGCACGATCTGGGATGCCAGCCGTACCCGGCGCTCGGTATCGGCGGAACTATTCACGTGCACAACGACAGTCTTGAACCCCATGGCAGCCTCCGGGATGGATAGATGTGAAAAAGTCTAGGGTTATGCGCAATCCAGCGGCATGATCTGGGTCAATTTCAATCTAATCCGGTAACTTGCATAAGCAAGTGTTGACTTTTAGATGCGAATGGTTATCATTTGCGTCTTCTAATAAAGCCAGCTCCTCGCCAGCTAATCATTAATAATTAGCTGAGGTAACGATGGACAAGAAGAAGTTGGCGGTATTGCTTGGGTTGGCATTTCCGGGTGCTGTCCTGGCGGAAGACGCTGCAGTGATGCCGCAGATCCAGGTCACCGCGCAAAGGCCGGACACCTACACCGCGGAACGCAGCCGGACGGCCACGCCGCTGAGCATTTCGCCGCGCGACACGCCGCAATCGATATCCGTGATGACCCAGCAGCGTATCGAGGACCAGGCGTTACAGACCGTGACCGATGTGGTCAACAATGTGACCGGCGTTTCGGTCAACCAGTATGAGACGCATCGCGCCGGTTTTACCGCGCGCGGCTTCGACATTGACAACCTGCAGATCGACAGCGTGCCGACGGCCTGGGAGCAGGCATGGAGTTCCGGCGAAGTATTGGGGAGCCTGGCCCTCTACGACCGTTTAGAAGTGGTGCGCGGCGCCACAGGCTTGATGACGGGCGCCGGCAATCCTTCGGCGGCCATCAACCTGGTGCGCAAGCGTGCGGCCAGCAAGGAGCTCACCGGCAGCGCGCAGCTTGGCACCGGCCGCTGGAACGAGCGCCGCACCATGGCAGACGTTTCGACCCCGGTCAATGCCAGCGGTAGCGTACGCGCCCGGGTGGTCGGTGAATACCAGCGTTCCGACAGCTGGGTCGATCTGATGAAGAGCAAAAGCCACACTTTCTATGGCACTGTAGAAGCCGACCTGGCGCCCGGCACCGTGCTTTCCGCCGGCTACAGCCGCCAGGAAAACGACCCGCAAGGCCCGATGTGGGGCGGCCTGCCGTACTGGTACACCGACGGCAGCAAGACCAACTGGGATGTATCGAAAACGTCGGCGGCCGGATGGACGCGCTGGGAAACAGCGTACGAGAACGCCTTCGCCAACCTTGAACACAGCTTCGACAACGGCTGGAGGCTGCGCGCCGGCTTCAGTCATGGCGACCGCAAGGCCGATTCCGCGCTGCTTTACCTCTCAGGGGTACCTGAGCGCGCGACGGGACTGGGCATGGGCGCGTTTGCAGGCTCCTACATTACGCACACCCGGCAGGACGACTTCAGCCTTCATGCCAGCGGACCCTTTGCGCTCGCCGGGCGCAAGCATGAAGCGGCGTTCGGTTACATGCACTCGAAGCAGGAATTCAATGCCGACAGCCGTGCCGCCGATTACGGCAGTGACTACCCTCCGGTAGGCGATTTCAATCACTGGAATGGTGCAGCGTATCCTGAGCCGAATTGGGGCGCGCCGACATTTTACGAAAAGAGCGTGACCCGGCAGGAAGCGTTGTACGGTGTTGCGCGCTTCTCGATCACCGATCCGCTGAAGGCGATTATCGGTGCGCGCCTCACCAACTACGACAAGACCGGCGCCGGAGCCTGGAGCCCGGCCTATCAGCTGAAGCACGACCACGAATTGACGCCCTATGCCGGCGTGGTATATGACCTCAGCGACAACCTGTCTGCCTACGCCAGTTACACCGACATTTTCCAGCCGCAGAACCGCAAGGACCTGGCGGGAAATATCCTGGACCCGGTAGTCGGCAAGAGCTACGAGGGCGGCATCAAAGGCGAATTCCTGGACGGCCGCGTGAATGCGTCGTTTGCGGTATTCAGGATCAAGCAGGACAAGCTCGCCCAGGAGGCCGGCCTGGTCGACCGCGATGGCACAGGCCCGCTTGCGCCGGAAGCGTACTACCGCGCCGCAAGCGGCGCCAAGAGCGATGGCTTTGAGTTCGAGGTCTCGGGAGAACTGGCGCCCGGCTGGAACGCCACCGCGGGATTTTCCCAGTTCAGGGCCAAGGATGCCGCGGGCGCCGATTTCAACGGCGTCTATCCACGCAAACTGTTCCGCGTCTTCACTACCTACCGCCTGGATGCGCTGACTGTGGGCGGCGGCCTGAATTGGGAAAGCCGTACCTACACGCTGGATCCGGCTGCTCCCGCCGGGACCAATGGCGTGATTGAACAGGGTTCCTTCGCGCTGGCCAGCCTGATGGCACGCTACGACATCACCAGGCAGCTTTCGGCGCAGGTCAACGTGAGCAACCTGTTCGACAAACAGCATTTCGGCATGTTCGCCGCCTATGGCGCCATCACCTACGCCGCACCGCGCAGTGTATCGGCGAGTCTGAAGTATCGCTTCTGATGCGAGGCTGACATGCGCGCAAGCTGGACGCTGGTGCACCGCTATCTTGGCCTGCTCACGGCGGGCTTCCTCTTCATCAGCGGCCTGACAGGCGCTGTCATCTCGTGGGACCACGAGCTGGACGATCTGCTGAACCCGCACTTGATGGAGGCTCATACGCCGGGCCGGCCGCAGTCTTCGCTCGCGCTTGCGCGCCAGATCGAGCAGCGCCATCCGGAAGCCAGGGTTTCATACATCCCGCTGCATGCGGAGCAGGGAAAGTCGCTGGGCTTCGGGTTGGATGCCACCGGCTTCAACCAGGTCTTCGTCGATCCGGTCAGCGGCGCGGAGTTGGGCAAGCGCGAGTGGGGCGCGGTCTGGCCGATCAGCAAGGAGACGCTGGTCTCATTCCTCTACCGCCTGCATTACTCGCTGCACGTCCCGGAGATGTGGGGCATAGACCGCTGGGGCATCTGGCTGATGGGCGTGATAGCAATGGTGTGGATGGTGGACAGTTTTGTCGGCTTCTACCTCACGCTGCCAGTACGCACACGCACGCCCGGGGCACGCGGCTGGTGGCAGCGCTGGAAGCCCGCATGGAAGGTCCGCTGGCGCGGCGGCAGCGCCAAGCTCAATTTTGACCTGCACCGCGCTTTCAGCCTGTGGACATGGGGGCTGTTGTTCATCCTGGCGTTCACCGCCTTCTCGCTGAACCTGTACCGTGAGGTCTTCTACCCGGTGATGCAGACGGTCTCGGAGTTGACACCAACTCCCTTCGATACCCGCACGCCAAGGGATTTGCGCAATCCGATCCTGGCGCATATCGGCTATGAAGAAGTATTGCAACGGGCAGCGCAAGAAGCGGCGCGCCGTACATGGAAGGAACCGGCCGGCAGCGTGTTCTATTCCCAGGCCTACGGCATCTACGGCGTCAGCTTCTTCAAGCCGGGCGACGATCACGGCGCAGGCGGCGTCGGGCCAGCCGTGCTGTATTACGACGGGGGCGATGGACGCCTGCTCGGTGATCGCCAGCCCTGGAAGGGGACTGCGGCAGACATCTTCGTGCAGGCCCAGTTCCCATTGCATTCCGGCCGCATCCTGGGCCTGCCCGGCCGGATCCTGGTTTCCGTAATGGGTGTCGTGGTGGCGATGCTGAGCGTCACCGGCGTGGCGATCTGGTGGCGCAAGCGGACTTCGAGGAACAGGGTGGCTGCGGCGCAACGGCGTTGGATGCAGCCCGCCGGTTGAACGTCATGGGCGCCGCTCCCGGCGGCGCACGCACGCCAAGGCGAACAGGCCGAGCGCAAATACCGCCATGCTGGCCGGCTCCGGAACCACCTGTATCGCGCCGCCGGTCGCGGCCACCAAGTAGTCCAGGTAGCTGTGCAGGACGATGCCGCCGAAGTAGGAGCCGAACGCGCCGGCGACAATTCCGTCCGGCGTGCCGCCGAACGTGTTGGTGGCAATCAGCATCAGCTCGCCATATTGCTCGATGAAAGACGGCCCGCCGGAGTCGCCGCCGCCAATGCCCGACTCGCGGTCGTTGGGCAGTTGGGCCGAGCAGGCGAGGCCCCATTCGCAAAACGAATCGTGGCCATTGCCGTCGAAGTCCGCATACCAGACTTCGTTCGGGCCATTGAAGCCCTGTTCATCGTCGGCATCGAACAGGTCGACGACGTTCTGTCCGGTACGTTTGATGCGGAAATCGGGACTGATGGTGTAGCCATTGATGCCATCGCCGGAGGTGCCGTAGCCAGCCATGATGATGCGGGTATTTGCCTGCAGCTGCTGGCCGGCCAGCTTGTAGACCTTGGCGGAGGCCGGGGCGTCCTGGCCAAGCGTGATCACGGCGAGGTCATCGTTCACGCAAAAGCCCGGCACGCCAGCAGGGCAATTGCCGAAGCCTCCGTAATTCGGGTTCATCTGGACCTTGGTAGCGGTGACGACGGCGCGGCCAGGATCGCCCGGCGTGGAGGAAGCGTTAAAGACAACGCGTACGTCATTGCCGGGCTTGTTAAGGTCGATCAGGCTGCCTTTGCCATTGGTATCCACGCAGTGACCGGCCGAGACTACCTGGCGTTTGCCGACCAGGGCGCCGGAGCAGATATAGCTCAAGCCGTCATAGCGGATATTGATGCTGACGACGCCCGAAAAGGGAGATGCGGCGTTGTTCGGGTCGACGTGGGCTGCCGGCGTATCAGGCAGGGCGCCCGAGGTGATCAAGGGGGTGATGGTCCCGTTGGGAACCGCTTGGGCCGTGCCGCTGATGGCCGCCATCGCTACCGCCATGCCGAGCAGCCTGCTTGCAATGAGTTGTCGCACGTCATTTCCTCCCGAGAATATTGCCCAGTGAATCAACATGTCGGGAAAACGTTTAGCAATTTTCGCGCCTGGAAGGGAAGCTTCTTTACTTTCAGTCACTTGCCGCGAAGCCATGACAGCGTGCTTGAAAAAGCGTAAAGCTTTCCGACATTGCATTGCAAATTGATACAGATTGACCGGGGAGTCTATTGCCGGGCCGCCAGCCGTCGCCGGGCAGCGATGAGGGTGTCGGTAATGGAGCCGATGCTGAAGGGTTTGACGATGAAGCCCAGTGCCCCGCGAGAGACTGCTGCCCGCACGACGTCCTGGTCGTTATGCCCGGATACGACAATGACGAAGACGTCCGGCGAGCGCGCCTTGAGTTCGGACAGCAGTTCCAGACCGTCGCCATCGGGCAGCCCGAGGTCCAGCAGGACGATGTCTGGCATCAGTTGCATGCAGCGTGCAAGGCCAGCCTGGGCGGTACCCGCTTCGCCGAGAACCGCCAGTTCGGCTTCGTTTGCCCCGAGGCGCATCATCGACCGCATCATTGCGTTGTCGTCAATGATGAAGACGGTCTTGGATTGTTGCTTATGAAAGGGAGCGATAGTATCAGAATGCATGGCGCAACCTGTATGCCAGCTGTCAGCAGCGGCAGGTTAACACCATGCTGCGCCGGGCGGCGCGCGTATCGGACGCTCAGAAGCGGTAGCCCACGTTCAGCCACGCCATTGGCTGGCTATGGTGCGGCTCGGATCGCGGCTCGCCGCCGCGCGTGCGCCACGCCGCGATCAGGGAAGCATTGAAGGCGCGGTTGTCATAACGCAGGCCGGCACCTGCACCAGCCAGGGTGCGGTGATTGCTGTCGCTGGTCCAGGGGTCGCGGTTGGAGGTGATGCGGCCGGCATCGTAAAACAGGTAAGGCATGAATGCTCCGGCGGCATAGCGCACTTCGAGTTGCAGCAGGGCGCCCGCATCGCCGTAACCTTCGCCACCGGGATAGGCGCGCACGCCATTGCGGCCACCGAGGCCGAATTTTTGCGACGAGTCCAGGTTCTTGCTGGCCCATTGCGCTGACAAGCGTCCATACACGTCCACGTGCTCGGCGACCGATTGGATGCGAGCGAGGTCGAGGTTCAGTTTCGAAAAGCGGCCGGCGCTGCGGGCCGTGGCTGCGTCGGTCTCGAGCAAGGCGCCATCGAGACTGAGGCGGCCCGGCGTCCAGGAAACGGCACCGTAGGTCACCCCGCCCCGCAACAGGTTGTCGCGCACGTCGAAATTGACGGCGATCGGCACGCTGTTGCTGCTCTTGTCGCTGTTGCTGTCCGTGGCGCCTTGCTGGTCGCGCAGGCGCTTGTGTTCGAGCGTCGCCGACAAGGTGATGTTGCGGCGCTGCGAGCGCACCAACGGGTAGCTAAGGCCCGCACTGCTGACGTTGGCCGTACCGGTCGCATTCAGCGCGGCGAAGCTGTCGGCCAGCGCATAGTACGAACGGCTGTAGCCGATACGGCCGCGCAGGCCCGTTGCGCCGAGAGGCAAGGCGTATGCGGCGGAGCCGAACCACATTTGCTCGTTGGTGTACATGCCCTGCAGCGAAATCTGGTCACCTAGCGTGAATGGGCTATCGATGTCCAGGCTGGCGTGTGCGCGCGTGCGACCGGTGTAGCGGGTGCCGTTGTTGTCGAGGCCGATCTCGCCCGCATAGCGATGATCGCGCTGCACTTCGATAGCGAGGTCGCCGGTGCCGACCTCCTTGCCTGGACGGACTACAGGCACGCTGCGCACGCCCGGCTGGTCGTCGAGGATCAGGGTGACGCGTTCGAGCTCGTGGCTTTCGATGACGCTGCCCGGCTTCAGGGGCGACAGGAAGTGCTGGGCCGCGGGGCTCAGGGACTTGTCGCCATTTGCGGTGATGGAACCGTAGCGGCCTTCCAGCACCTCGATGCGCAGGACGCCCTGCTGCAAATCCTGTTGTGGCAGGTATGCCCGCGCGAAAGGATAGCCTGCGCCACGGTAGTAGGCGGACAACTTGTCGGCCAATGCGCTGAGGCCGGCGAAATCGAACGTCTTGCCAACCACAGGGCCCAGTTCACGCAAGAGTTCGTCTTGCGTGAACTGGGTGTTGCCGGTGACCGTTACCTGTTTCAGGGTGACTGTCAATCCGCCAGGTGGAACCGTCACGGGGGGAGGCGGGGGAGGTAGCGGGAGGGGCGGCGCGGGAGTGGGTTCCCGCAGCGCCCGCTGCCCGTTCTCCTGTAAGGATTGCGCACCTTGCTGTGCAAGGGCTGCCTCGGCAAAGGCGTAAAAGATGGCGGTGGTCAGAATGGTGTTAGCTGGTCTCATGTCGACTTTCAACGCTGTCTGATTGGCAACACCATTCTATCGTTACTTTTGGTCGTTTGTCGCGGTTCCTTGGTTGCTTGCGTCGGCCGATGGCATCTGGATGCCGCCGGAAACCACAAACACGCTCAGGAACTTGACGTCGCGGCCTGCGGTGAGGCTTTGCGTTGCTGGCATGTTGTCACGGTTGCTGGATCCGGATTGCACGTTGCTCGAGTCACTGACATCGGTGTAGTTTAAGCCACCCACGCTCAGCGAAGGCAAGGTTGGGGTCGCGCCGCCGATGGTTACAGGGCTCGCGGCCTGGGCTGCAATGGCGGTCCTTGCGTCAGGGGCGGCTGCTGGCGATGCGGCCGGTGCTGGAGTTGTGATTGGGGTTGGCACTGGCGTGGCTACAGGCGCAGGTTCAGGCGCAGCGACGGGAGCAGGCGCCGGAGCCGGTACGACTTCCGGAACCGGGGCCGCTGCCGGAGTCGAAACAGGCGCGGGTTCAGGCAGCGCGACTGGCGCAGGGGCTACCGGTACGACTGGTGCCGGCGTTGGAATGGCCACTGGCGAAGGCGCGGGCGTCACTACTGGCGTCGGCGCTGTGACCGGCGTCGGTATTGGGGTTGGAGTTGGAGCCGGCACTGGTACAGGAAGCGGAACCGGCACGATGACCGGTTCAGGAACCGGCGCCGGGGCAGGCACGGAGACCGGCTCAGGGACAGGCGCTGGGACGGGCGCGCTGACCGGTTCAGGAACTGGCTCCTGTGCAGGCGCCGGCACAGGCGCAGTCTCGGGAACAGGAACGGGAACAGGTGTCGGCACCGGCGTTGGCGCTGGAACAGCCGTGATGCCGGCCGTGCTTACGCCGCTACCGGAGAAGCTGTAGTTGCCGGCATCGCTTCCTGCCAGCGCAAGTCCAGCCACGCTGACGCTCAACCCGGTGCCGGGAGTAGCCTGCGCAAACTGCGCGCTCGCCGCACTACTGTCGACGCTCACGTCATCGCCGCTGATGACGCCGGACAGGGAACCGCTGGAGGTGAGCGCCGCTATGGTATTGCCGTCCTCCACTTTGTCTGCGGTGGCCAGGTCGCCCACGCTCAACGCTTTCGGGAAGATGGAGGCCGTCATCCCGGCCGGCATCGTCAACTGATAGTTCGACGCCAGGCCGGTACCATCAGCGAGCACAATGCCGCTCACGGAAACCGCCTTGTTATTGCCCGCGTTGCGATCTGCAAACGCCCCGGTCTGGCCGGAGAAACTCAGAGTTTCCGAACCGACCAAGCCACTCAAGGAACCGCCTACCAGGCTGGCGCCCGTGGTCCCGTCATAAGTCTTGTCGGCCGCCGACATGCCGACGATTGTCAGCGCTTTGCGCGCGATGGACGCACTGGTGTCGGACTGGCCCGTGATGATGTAGTTGCCGACGTAATCGCCGCCGTAGCTGCTGGCGATGTTGACCACCTTGGCAGCGCCGGCATTCTTGTCTGCGAACGCGCCGGTTGCCGAAAGGCTGATCGTCTCGCCGGAGACGAGGTTGGAGAAGACGGCATTGCTGGTGTCAAGCTGTGCCGCAGTGGTGCCATCATAGGTCTTACCGGCTGCAGTAATGCCGGACACAGTCGTCGCGCGCGGTGTGATCGCCGCAGTAACGCCGGTTGGCATCGTCAGCTCGTAGTTCGATGCCAGGCCGGTACCGTCAGCGAGCACGATCCCACTGACGGAAACAGATTTGTTGACGCCGGCATTGCGATTCGCAAATGCACCGGTCTGTCCGGCGAAACTCAAGGTCTCCGAACCTACCAGGCCGCTTAACGCGCCGCCGGCCAGGGTGGCGTCAGTCGTGCCGTCATAAGTCTTGTCGGCAGCCGACATGCCGACAACGGTGAGGGCTTTGCGAGCAATAGTCGCGGCCGTACTGGCTTGGCTGGTGATGGTGTAGTTGCTGCCGCCGCTATAGTTGCTGTTAATGGCCACGACCTTGTCGCTTCCGGCATTCGCATCGGAGAACGCGCCGGTCGCCGAGAGGCTGATGGCTTCGCCGGCAACCAGGTTGGAGAATACTGCGTTGCTGGTATCGATCTGCGCCGCCGTGCTGCCGTCGTAAGTCTTACCGGACGCGGTGATGCCCGACACCGTGGTAGCGCGCGGCGTGATCGTGCCAGTCACCCCGGAAGGATTGCTGATGGTGTAGTTCGAAGCAAGGCCGGTTCCGTCCGACAGCTGCAGGCCGCTCACAGTCACTGCTTTGGCCGCGCCGACATTCCTGTCTGCGAAGGCGCCGGTCAAGCCCGAGAAGTTCAAGGTCTCAGCGCCAACCAGGCCGTTCAAGCTTCCGCCGTTCAGCGTTGCCGAGGTATTGCCGTCGTAGACCTTCTCGGCCGCCACAAGCCCGGTCAGGGTCAAGGCCTTGGCCGCGACGGATGCGGAATTCGCCGCGCCGGCTGAGCCCAGGCCGGGCAGGCTGTAGTTGGACGCCAGGCCATTGCTGCCGTTGGCCAGCGTAATGGCATTCAGATAGCTTGCACCGTTCACATTGGCGCTGTTCGCAGTGGCGCCCGCGTAGTTCAAGCTCTCGCCGGAGACCAGGTTGCCCAGCGTGACATAGCCGCTCATGTCGGTGCTGCCGTCATACATCTTCGCCGCCGTCAGCGTGATGGGACGAGCAGTGATGCTGGCGGACGCGCTGGCCGAAGTGTTGGCCAGCGTGTAGTTGCCGGCGTCGGCGCCACTGAGGGTGATGTTGCTGATATCGACAGTGTAATTGCCAACGTTCTTGCTGCCAAAGGCGCCGCTGCCACTCAGGCTGACCGCATCACCGGCCACGATGCCGGTTGCGGAAACAGCTGCTGCAGTCGTCCCGTCATACACCTTGCTGGAAGCAGTCGGGGTCAGGTTCTTCGGCGTGATGGTATAGCTGCCCGTGTTGAAATAGCCCACGGCATAAGTAGTCCCCGCGCTGGTGTAGCTGGATGGATTGGCCGCATCGGCGTTCAGGCTGGCATAGGAACCTGCATTCTTGCTGCTGGTCGTGTATGACACCGCTGGCGTCAGCGCCGAAACGGAGAAGCCATTCGGGCCGCCCATCGTGGTGAAGGAGAGGCCGGTGGCGGTATTGTTACCGTCGTAGGTCTTGGTGCCGGCAGCATTCTGGATCACGTAGATCGGCTGCGTCGACATGCTGACGGCCTGGTAGGTCGCGTACAGGTAGCTGTTGTTCGAGCCCGGGATGACCAGCGTGCCGCAGTTCGGGTAAGGCGAAGCGCAGCTCGACAACTGCGGCGACTGGGTGTAGGCCGACAGTTGTGGAACGCCGTTCACGAGCACCAGCCAGCTGGCAACCGAGTTGCCCTGGAATGCCACGCGTGCCCGATTGCCGTAAGAGACCAGGCCGATCGCGCCCTGGTCCAGCACCGCCTGGGTATTGCCCGCAGTAGTATTGACGGCGTTCAGCAGCATGCCGCCGCCAGCCGAGTTGCCGACCGTGGTGAGGGTGTTCGAATTGCCCTCGAAGGCGACGCCAAACGTTTTGTTGCCGGCGGTGCTGACGCCGGTGATGAACAGGTTGCCGGTGCCGGAGTTGATATTCGCATTCGACATGATGTACACGCCGCCGGTGACGCCCGTATAGCTGCCGTTGTTGGAGCCAACCAGCGACTTGCCGTTGATGACGATGTTGCCGCCGCCGGACAGGACATTCATGCCGCGCTCCACGACCACGGCAGCGGTGCCGGAGCTGGAATTGAGTGCATAGCCAAAACCATTCGCCTGTGCGCCCGCATTGCTGCCGACCATGATATTGCCGCCATTGCTCTTGATATTGGCATTGATGTCGACACCACCGAGCGTGGCGTTCGCCGCGTTGGCCGCGCTCAAGGTCACGCCAAGCTTGCCGACGGTGGAACTGATCTCGCTGTTCACGGCGATATTGCGGTCGGCGCGCAGCGTCAGCGTCGCATCGCCGCCGGCGGTCTTGCTGATTGCGCTGGCGACGGTGATGTCGCCGCTGCCAGAACCGGTACTGCCGTAATTCGCGAGGCTGGACTGGGTGGTGATGGTCACGCTGGTGCCCACGTTCAGGGCGCTGACGATATTGCTTGCCGCGCTGGCGTCGATCGTATAGTTGTACGGATCGATCAGCCAATGGCCTCCCTGTCCATGTGCTGCGCTGGCGTCGATATGCACGGCACGTGCCGTCGCGACATGCGCCGCGGAAGTCTCGATAAAGCCGCCGTTGCCGCCGTCCGGCGCGCTGGCATCGAGCTTGCCTGCGATGTCGATGCGGCCGTTTTCCATATCGCCCAACAGCAGGATCTGGCCCTGTTCGCCGGTGGCCAGGGTGCGCGCTTGTACCACGCCATCGTTGTTGATGACGGTGCTAATCAGGTCGCCGGCCGCTTTTGCAGTCATCAGCACATTGCCGCCGTCGGCACGAATGGCGCCGCCGTTCTCGATCAACGCATCAATGGCGCCTTTCCGGACCTGCAGCTTGACTGGGCCGCCGAGGTCCAGCATCACCTCGCTGCCGGCGCCCAGCAGCACATTCCCGCGTTCGGCCGAAATCTCGCCGACGTTGCTGACATGCGCCGCCACCAGGGCTACCGAGCCGCCGTTGAAAGCCTTGATGTTGCCCTGGTTGATGACCGCGTTGGCGCTCGCGCCTTGCAGCGTGTAGTTACCGGACATGAAGTCCTGGTTGCTCATGTTCAGGGTCGAGGCGAGCAGGCCGCCCACATTCACCTGCGCCGTCGGCGAGAACAGCACGCCGTTCGGGTTCAGCAGGAAGACCTGGCCATTTGCCTTCAGTGCGCCCTGGATCTGCGAAACGTCGCTGCCGGTGACGCGGTTCAGGGCGACTGCGGAAGAGGAGGGCTGCACGAAGTTGACAGTATTCCCTTTGCCGATCGAGAACGAATTCCAGTCGATCGCCATCTTGGCGCCGCCCTGGTTGATCGTCATCGAGCTCCCTTGCTGGCTGATCTGGCCCTGGCCGGCGACGACCACGCCGCCGGTAGGCAGGTCGGCCGCCAACGCTGCTCCACCAAGCAAGGACAGGCTCGCTGCCGCCATCGCGCGACGCGTGGCGCGCGCGCTGCGTGCTTTGCCATGGGCGCCGCCCAGTTCGGAACGTACTTGCCACATGCCCATGCTGGCATTCCACACAACTCGGAAAATCCTGTTCATAACGCTACCTCGGACGTTGAAATGAGACGGATCGGGCAGTCGCGTTTGGATAAACGGAGCCAGACTCGGAACAGCAGGATTCAGGGCTGTGGGAACTCGGTCGCCTTGGACGGCGGAGCGGTGCGCGGAGGTAGGGCGTCACCAGGAAGATGCAATTTCTGTACGGCAATGACGATATTACACAGGTTTACCAGTTTTCACACGGCAACTTCGAAGAATAGTTCCCGGCGTTGGTACGACGCATCACCTTTCGAAACGTAAGCCGCCTCAGGGCAGCCAGTTGATGCGGCCGCACGCGGCCAGGGGTTTGCTGTCGCGCGGAAGGTGAATGGAATAGCGATCTTCGGCGCCGCCGATGATATGGGTGGCCCCGTCGAAGGGAATGACCTGCACCGGTTGGCAAGCCTGGTAGTAGCCTGGCGTGCCCGGGTTGATGCCGCGCATGACAAAGGCGATCCAGCGCCCGTCGGGTGACCAGGCTGCGCCTTGTACCGATAGTCGAACCGAGCCATTGGCGATGCCCGCGGAAGGCTGCGTAAGCAGTTGCAATTTGCTGTCGCCGATGCGGGCCGCGTAAAGCAGACCGAGCGGCACCCTGGCCTGTGTCTCAAGAGTCAGGATGACATGTTTGCCGTCCGGACTGGCTTTCAGGCTGGCGCCTTCCACATCGGCGCCGCCCGGTATCTCGAGCCTTGTTTGCGAAATGATCCCTTCGCCGGGCCTGGCGACGACCAGGGCGTTGCCGGCCAGGTAAACGTAGCGGCCGTCAGGCAGCCAGTCGAGCGCGTGCGTCGCGCCTTGTGTCGGGTAGCGTAGCGGCGAGTCGTTCTCGATCAGCTTCAGTTCCCGGCCGATGACGAAAAGGCGCGGCTTGCCCTCCTGGTTGGGTTGCCAGTATCCCAGCAGGTATTTGCCATCGGGGGAGGGGATGGCGGAACGGAATTGTGGGTCCAGGCCTCGTTCGCGCAACGGCACCAGGTTGATGGCAGCAAGCACGTCCATCGTGCGGCCATCCATGAAGGCGAGGTTGCCGAGCGGATCGGTTCGCAAGAGCGTTCCGCTGCCTGCGGGGTGCCCGGCGGCCCAGGTGTCCGCGCTGGTTTGGCCTTTCGCAATTTCGCTGCGGGGCATGCGTTGCGTCTTCCCGCTGGAAAGTTCAACCAGGCTCGTCTCAAAAGCCTGCTGGCGGCCGTCTTCAATCAATAGCCTGCCCGGCAGGACCGGCGGGGAGCGGCGCATATCGGCTGCTTGCGACGCAAAGCTGGATAAGAGAAGCGCCAACAGGAGCGTGCGACGAGTCAGTTCAGGCCTGGACATGGGCTTTGCAGGGCGAGTGTCGAGGCCGGCCATCGTAGCACGGTATCCGGCGCCTTTGAAAAATAGGGGGCAACCGAACTCAAAACTAGGTGCCAGCACCAATTCGCGCTTCGTCCCAACTCCCTAAAGTGCTGGACATGCAGCCGCGCCACATCGCGTAGCCAGCATGTTCGCAGCACTTTCACAGACCCGAAGTCCAAACAAGGAGTTATGCAATGGATGCCCAAAACAATGCTTCCGCCATGCAATCGAACCAGATGTTTCCCCCGATGCCCGACGCACTCGATATGCCGTCGCCACAATCCGCTGCCGACATTCGCCCAGGCCTGACTGGCCCCGGCGAACTGGTGAACCCGGAACTCCTGCGTATCAAGAGCGTGCGGCCAGGCTGCTACTTGCTGAACTACACACCGAGCGGGATCCACCTGGCGACCTACGACGGCACGATGCGCGTGGAAAAGCATGCCGATGGACGCACTGCGAGCGGCGACCTGTATCAGCGCCCGGTCCTGTTCTTGCCCCTGAAGAGTGCCCTGCCGGCTGACCTTGCGCGCCCGCTGCTCCTGGCGGGGCCGAATCCGGCCAACGGCATCCCGATCCTGTCGCGCAGCCGTTATCGCTACTACCTGCGGGTTACCAAGATCCTGGAGAACTTCACCTTCGGGAACAGCTTCACCCTGGGCTTCGAGATGTGGCGATTTACCAAGAACCCCGGCGCATGGAATACCGGCGGCACCTGGAGCAAGGAAGAGATGACCGCACAGATGAGCTGGCAGCCCGCCCCCGCAGGGTTCCCGGCGCCTAACCACTACCTGGCCGGCGACGTGAAGAATGCCGCCAATGTCATTGTCGGCCGCCTGACGATGGGCTGGGTCTCCGAATTCCTGCGCAAGGCAACCATCGAGGTAGACCGCGTCAGCCAGTCCGAGGCCGTGATCAACAATGGCGCCGGCGTGGACTGGGCTGCCGTCGGCAAGAGCGTCGACTGGGACATCAACGCGATCCAGAGCAATAACAATGTTGCCGAACCAAGCGGTATTTCGTGGTCCAACGGCGAAGCCCATGCCGCCATGCTGGCGAAACGCGACGCGTCCAACCTGGATGTGGAATGGCGCTACCACGTGCTGGCCATGCGCAGGCTCGACGAGACCGAGCGCGGCATCATGTACGACAACGGCGGCACGGATTCCAATAACGTCCCGCGCGAAGGCTGCGCCATTTCCTCCCACTGGACCATGCCGAACACGGCGGAGTGGGGCACGGTAGCCGGCCAGCGCTTCGGCACCGCGGCCGCGCCATATTTCCGCACCGCGGTGCACGAAATTGGCCATGCCATGGGCCTGTACCACAACACCGCCGACAACGGCTACCTGTGCACCACCGACGTGATTGCCTCGCGCTCGCTGAATCCGGGCAGCCTGCAATTCCCAGCCAATATCCAGTGGTCCTACAACCCGGATGATGCCAAGCGCCTGCGCCACATGCCGGATATCTACGTGCGTCCAGGCGGCCTGCCATTCGGCACCAGCTACGGGTCCACGCCAATCAGCCCGACCGACATGGAACTGGAGATCGACGGCCTGAGCATGTTCGTCACCCCGGTCGCCAGCGCGGTGCCAATCGGTGCACCGGTGCGCGTGAACATCACGATGCAGAACCAGTCCAGCACCCCGATCGCCGCCCCTAACACATTGAGCATGAAGAGCGGCATTGTGCGAGGCAAAGTCATCGACCCTTGCGGCACGATCCGCAGCTTTGCGCCGATCGTCATCTGCGTTGAAGACGACCAGGTTGAACCGCTGGAAGCGCAGGGCACCGTGGAGCACTCGCTGACCCTGCTGCGCGGCGGCCAGGGGGCACTGTTCCCGATGCCAGGCGCTTACCGGATCATCGTCGAAGCTCGCTGGGACAATGGCGGCCTGGAATGCACCTGCACCGGCGAGAACACGGTGATGGTGACATCCGCAGTCGACCAGGCGCATGCGGAAGCAGCCTTGAAAGTGCTGTCAACGCCCGACACGCTGTTGTCACTGGCCATCGGCGGCGACCACCTGTACGAAGGCATGGCCGCTATTGACGCTGCAATCGCCAATCCGGTGCTGCGCCCGCACTTCGCCTATATCGAAGCCAAGCGCATGGCAACGCGCTTCCGTGATCGCAAGGCCGACTTCGGCGCAGCCGCCAAACTGATCGACAGCAGCACGGTCATGAGCCCGGCCGAATTGAAGCGCGCAGCGGCCTGGGTCAAGGATGCAGGCCCCAGCACGGCGCCGGGCAAGCAGCTGGCCAAGGAGTTGACCAACAAAGCCAAGGGAATGAAGATCAAGGACGGATTGAAAGATCTTGCTGAACAGGCTTGATGAACGGAAGGGGAGTTCACTCCCCTTGCATATCCGCTGAAGGATCAAGCACCCATCAATCCCTGGCCACACACCCGGATCGTCTGCCCGCTGATTCCGCAGGCGCCGGGTGTGCACAGGAAGGTCACCAGCTCGGCGACATCGCGTGGTTTGCCGCCTTGCGCCAGCGAGTTGAGGCGCCTTCCGATCTCACGCGTCATGAAAGGCATTTTCCGGGTCATTGGCGTTTCAATGAAGCCCGGCGCGACGGCATTGAAAGTGATCCCGCGTGGAGCATGCAAGCGCGCCTGTGCTGCAACGTAGCCGATCAAGGCTGCTTTCGAGGTGGCGTAGTTTGTCTGGCCAAAATTGCCGGCGATGCCGCTGATCGAAGACAAGCAGACAACGCGCCCACTTTCGCGCATCAAAGCCTCCTCCTGTATTCGCTTGTCGATCGCCGCGATGGCCGCAAGATTGATGTCAAGCACCTGCTCCCATTGGCGCGCTTCCATCTTGGCCAGCGTCCGGTCACGTGTTACGCCGGCGTTATGAACGACAATGTCAACGCCGCCGAAGTTCTCCTTCAGGAATCGTGCAAGCTGCGCCGGGGTATCAGAGGCGGCGATATCGAGCGCTAATGGTGATCCGCCGATTCGCCTGGCGACGGCACTCAACTCATCGGTGGAAGCCGGCATATCGAGCGCCACCACTTTGGCCCCTTCCTGCGCCAGCCGTTCGGCCGTTGCAAGACCAATGCCGCGCGCGGCGCCAGTGACCAGCGCGACTTTTCCTGCCAGGGCCGCAGTCAAAGGCAGGGCGGCTGGAGCATTCGTTTCGGCCGAAACGTGCACCATCTGGCCGGTGACGTACGCGCATTGCGGCCCGCAGAAGAAGCGCACCAGGCCGTCAAGCCGATCCAACGCCTCTGTCTGCACGCTGGCCAGGTTCGCAGTAACACCGCGCCGGCCAAGTTCCTTCGCCAGCGAACGGACAAAGCCCTCCAATCCACGCGCCACGGCCGCCGCCACAGGATCCAGTGCGGAATCGACCGGCGGAGCAACCAGCAGCACGCGTCCATTGCGAGCGATGCGCCTGATCTCCTGGTGAAAAGCCGAATACACGGCCCGCAGGTCGACGACGCTGCGGCAGCCGGTTGCATCCATCACGAAGATATCGACGGACTCGGTGGCGTCCCTGCCGCCTGCGCGCAGGAGTACATCCGCAAGTCTGGAAGACGCATAGGCCCCCTCGGTCTTCGCAAGCAGGAACGACTTTGACAGGAAAGGCTGCGCAACATACGGATCGGCAGAGCGAAGCAACTCAGTCGGGTTAGGCAGGCCAATGGCGCGCACTACGGGACCGATGACGGGCCAGCGGTTAATTTTGATCAGGGTATCGGACATGTACAGTTCAGGGCAAGTTGGCAATCCGGGACGAAACTATACTACCGAACCCCGGCAAGGCTAATAGAGCAATCCCACGAATTCTCAGGCATCCTTCGGATGCCTCAATGGGACGTCCCCAATAGCAGATTCATGAGAAAACGGCCAATCAGACGCTGACTTTCCTACAACTAGGTAATAATGCCGCCTCAGTTAATTGTGCCGTATGGCAATAAAATGAGGCTAATGATGAAAACGACAACAGCATCCCCCGCAGCGCGAATCCTGGTGGTGACTTTGACGGCGTTGATGGCGGGTTGCGGCGGCGGCGGTTCCGAGCCATCCAGTTCGTCCGGGCAATCGCTTACTTCCCCGGGCACCACGCCGACTACCCCGACCACTCCCACGTCGCCGACTGCGCCCACCACGCCGACCACCCCAACCACCCCAACCACGCCATCCGGCGGCATGGCGGCAATCAACACCAGCAGCAGGGCGGAAGTCGCGGCCTTTTACAACACAACCATGCTGCCTGCCTTCTCGGTTCCGATGCAGTGGACCGGGTCGACCCAGGGCTGTGTCGCCGGTACCACCTCTGCCGAATATAAGGCGGCTGTGCTCAATACCGTGAACAGCTTCCGCGTATTGGCCGGTTTGCCAGGAAATGTTTCCCTCAATCTCACGCATTCGGCGATGGCACAGCAAGCGGCCTTGATGATGGATGCGAACTCCCAGCTAAGCCACTCGCCGCCCACTTCGTGGAGTTGCTATACGGCTGATGGCGCGACGGCAGCGGGCAGGTCCAATCTGGCGCTGGGCAACGCAGGACCAAATGCTGTGCGGGCGTATATTGCCGATAGCGGCACTTCGAGCCTGGGGCACCGCCGCTGGGTGCTTTATTCGCGCCTGGGCGAGGTTGGGACTGGCGATACGACGCGAGCCAACTCGTTGTGGGTATTTGACGGAACCGTCACCGCACCGGCGACCGTGGCGGAAACAGGCGTCGCCTGGCCGGCGCGTGGCTACGTGCCTTGGACCACGAAAGTCGCCGACCCTAGCCACCCTTGGAGTTTCTCTTTGCCCGGCGCAGACTTCAGCGGCGCGAGCGTGACGATGAGCAATGACCAGGGCAAAGTCCTCTCCGTCAGCAATGTCGGTCAACTGCCAAGCGGTTACGGCGACAACACCATGAGCTGGAAACTGGACGCTCCCGCAAGCGAATGGTCACGCTCTCCGGCCGACACCAAGTTCAATGTCCAGATCAGCAATGTGAAAGTTGGCGGGCAAGCCAAGTCTTTCCAATACAGCGTAACCTTCTTCGTGCCATAAGTTGAAGACTTTCCCGGCACAGTAGAAGAGGGTAGCTGACCAGCTACGTCCGCAGTGTGATCACTGATCACTGGACGTAGCATCAAGTCTGAATTGCTGAAACCAGTCGGCGCGCGTGACCTTTGCACCCGGCATAGATCAGATCCATGAACTTCCTGTCCGGTTCAATGGTCCCGCGCATCACTGGAAACGGTTTGCACGCATCTCCGCGTTTAGCCCGGAGTTGAAACTCCATACGGCGGTCGCTGTGCCCGAAGCGGCTACCACTAGCGCCGGCGAATTCGCAAACAGATAGGGACTGGCCGCGTACTCGTTGATGGCCGCGGTGTTCCACTGCTTGGTCCTTGAATAGAAATGGGCCGCAATCGGAAGATTGTCTTGTACTGCTGTGACGACGACATTGCCAGCTGAATCGGCACCGATTCTTGGTTCAGCCAGAATACCTGCGCGGGGAAGCACGGTTTGTGGCTCTGACCATTGAGATGAGGCGGCATCAAAGCGAGCGCCATTGATCGCATCTCCTTCGAGCCAAACTGCCGTGACATTGCCCGTGCTGTCGATCGCGATCACTGGAGGATTCACCCCGACGAATGAGGCACTCTTGTCCAGGCGACGTATCGGACTCCAGGCAGCCTTTCGCACGTCGTAAATCGCTGCGTGCGCGGTTGGACTTGCCATCATCCCATATTCGCGCTTCCAGCTGAGTGCAACATTGCCGTTTGCCGATGCAGCGAGTCGCAGCCCATACACAGCAGATTTGTCGAGTTCCAGAGCTGCACTCCAAGAGCCATCGCTCTTGTTGTATCGCGAGACCTTCAATCCATTCTCAACCCAGGCCGCGACAGCATTGCCGCTACCGTCGACTGCCAGGGCATAACCGTAGAAGTACTTGCTAGATCCGGTGTCCAGGCGCACTGGAGTGCTCCATGCGGATGTCTTCAGATCGTAGCTTGACGCAAATAAACCCGGCGCAGTGGCAAATCCGTAGGCCTGGCTGAAAAAATACAACTTTCCAGATGGATCTGCAGCCATAACTGCCCCGTCGAACTTCGCGGTGGCGGGAACCACGCTTACTTCGGTCGCCGCTTCCCACGTCGCGAGATCGGCACGATAGCGCTTCAGTAGAAAAGCGGAGTCGCCATTCCGGTACTCGCTCCAACCCAGGTAGACGTCCCCTGTTGGTGCGCTCACCATTTGCACGCCACCAATGGGATTGGATTCGGCAGCAACATACAGAGGCGCCGGGGCGCTCCAGGTGTTCTTTTGTGCATCGAGGAGGCTGAAATATATTGTGTTGGGGGCGGTCACTGCGTACCAGACAGCGACGGTATTTCCCTTGCCATCATTAGCTATCACCGGCGCCGTCCCGGCTGTGAAATAGCTCAGGCCACTAACTTTGCTCGACGCAGCAGCCCAATGTTGTGCCGCTGTCGTAAAGCTCCGGCTCGTCGCTGCTCCGAGTGTTCGTCCATTGGTACTGGCGATGGTCGCGCCAAGGTCCAGTTGATATGTCGTGTTGCCTGGAAGAGGAAGCGTGTTGGGGAGTACCCGAAGTTCTTTGCCGGTCGCCGATATGGTGACTGGTACGACAATCCCATCCGGGCCAGAAAGCTTGAGCGCGCTCGCGTTGGCTGTGCCTGCATCGATTGGCTCGCTGAAGGTCAACGTTAGCGCAGCTTCGCGCCCCCCATCGGCCGCCTTGTCACCAGGTTGGCTGCTTAGCAAGGAGAATGGCTGCGGCGTCGTACTAGTTTCGGTACTAGGGGAAGAACTGCTACCCCCACCGCTCCCGCAGCCAGTAATGGCAGCGAACAGCAGGGAGGAGGAGACTTTGAGGAAGAAGGCTTGAATTTTCATAGGGTGCCGATTTTGCCAGTAAGCACCCTGGTTGTCCATCTGGTAATAAACGATTGCTTATTGTCATATCCCAAGCCTATGTATTAGGCAAGTGGAATCTTGCGTTGGCGAGCAGCCGCTCGGTGCCAGGCTTCGTAAATGCACGACATTGTCTCGATTTTCAAGGGTAGTCGGGTTGGAGCTAGCCCTGATTGAATCACTGCAAACACCAAACGCATCAGTTTGCGCATGACGGTCCTAATCGCTGCTTTCTTTGTTAGGCTGTTTGAATGAAGATGCTCCGCAAACTCCCGAGTTTAGCCCCACTTGAGATTCAGCAATACTCGGAACATGCCGCTGGGCAGAGAAAGGCGAGGCTGACATAGCAGATCAGCTACAGGAATGTTGTTCAGGCTGCTATGATTGCAACATGGAAATTAGGCTTACACGCTGTCGATGGCAAGGTCTTAGCTCGCATCCTGGGCGGACATCTAGACCCTTAACTTGCAGGCGCTATGCATTTGGAGTCAGCGTGTGCAAGGACGTCTTCGTTGCGTAAGCAGTATGGAACTTTAGAGAGCCTGTCAGAATTTTAGTGTGAATCCGGGGTCATGAAATAATACCGAAAGGGATTGTCCATGACCGACGTAATGACCACTAAGAAGCCAAAGACAAAGAAGCAGTATCCACTCCCCGTTGAACTGATCGACCAGTTGCTGGCCCAGGTCGAGAACAAGGACGCCGAGTCCATTCTGGGTGAATCGGGCCTTGCCGGCCAGCTGAAGAAAATGCTGGCCGAGCGCATGCTGACGGCTGAATTGACCCACCATCTCGCCACCGAAGGCGACGCCAAGAACCACCGAAATGGAAAGAGCCGCAAGACCGTGCTGGCACCAGGCGGCGAGCTGGAACTAGAGATCCCGCGTGACCGTCTTTCCAGTTTCGAGCCCAAGTTGGTCGCCAAGCACCAACGCCGTATGCCGGGTTTTGACGACCATGTAATCGGCATGTATGCCCGTGGCATGACGGTTCGCGAAATCCAGGCGCACCTGCTGGAGCTGTATGGTACCGAGGTGTCGCCTGACCTGATCTCCACTATCACCGACGAGGTCATGGACGAAGTGGCGCAGTGGCAGCAACGCCCACTGGAAGCGATGTACCCAATCGTCTACTTTGACGCACTGCGCCTGAAGATCCGCGATGAGGGCACCGTCAAGAACAAGGCCGTGTACCTGGCGCTGGGCATTCGGGCCGATGGCCGCAAGGAAGTGCTGGGCCTTTGGATCGAACAAACAGAAGGCGCCAAGTTCTGGCTGAAAGTCTTTAACGAGCTGCGTAATCGTGGTCTGGAAGACATTCTGATTGCCGTCGTTGACGGCCTGCGCGGCTTCCCCGAAGCGATTGAGGCAGTGTTCCCGCAGGCGCATATCCAGACCTGCATCGTGCACCTGATTCGCAACTCGATGACGCTGGCGTCGTGGAAGGACCGTAAAGAGCTTGCAGCGGCGCTTAAGCCAATCTACCAGGCTGCCAACGCTGACGCGGCTGCGGCGGCGCTAGACGCCTTTGCAGCAGGCCCTTGGGGCCAGCGTTTCCCGACAGTGGTGGCCATGTGGCGCCGCCAGTGGGAGCAGGTGATCCCGTTCTTTGCCTACCCGCCCGAAGTACGCTCAATCATTTACACAACGAACGCCATTGAGAGCCTGCACATGCGCTTGCGGAAGATCGTCAAGAATCGCGGGCACTTCCCGAACGACGAGGCAGCGACGAAATTGCTGTACCTGGCCTTGCGCAATATCGAAAAAGATTGGAAGATGCCGCAGCGGACCTGGAAGATGGCCGCCAATCAATTTGCCATCCTGTTTGGGGAACGCTTTACCAACGCGATCAATTAATTAACCGCGACCCCGGCACACAAAATTCCTGACAGGTCCACTTTAGAAAACGAGCTAACCTGCCGGAGCCGCGTGCTTGCATGTGCCAGCAATGCGGTGGCTGTTCGCTAAGTCAACTTCCAGACGTATTTTGTATTGGTGTTTCATCTTTCCAATGCTTCGTTTCTAGTGCTCACCTGGTGTTTAGGTACAATCGCAGAATTTTTCGAAACATAGATATTGAAGTCAATGTATGGTTCGCTCCAATAAAAAACGTGTCAATAAAGCAGTCGATCCACGTAAGATCAAGGCAGATAGAATTGCTACCGAATTAAGGGTTGGTGGCATGCGGCGAGCCAACGCTTTGTTCTCACTAAAGATGAAGAACGATATTCCTGAGCTGATGTATTACCTAAAATCAGCTCTCCGAAATCGAGACATTTATGAGTCTTTTCACGGCAGCCCTTTCCCACAACGTATTGACAAATTATTTTCGGTACCTGCTTACGGTAGGCCAGCGAGCCCCCAGGTAGAGCTTATGTGGGGTTTGTATCGTGCATCTCTGTTTAAAGATGAACTATCCGAATTCACAAGGCTGCGCAACAAGTTTGAGCGTTGCGTGATACTGGATCTTCGCGAAGATGCACAGCTAATATTGACGGAAATTGAAGATAAGTTTGGTGTTTCATTGTGGCTTATCCAAAATCGACTATCGTTAGCACAGGTCTGGAGTGGTCTCGAAGAGAAGCGGCAATTAGCTGGCGAATATTTGTCGGCCGCACCAAGCAGCAGCCTCCCCAGGCTATTTATAAGTTTCATTTCTAAGCGTAGTGAGGCAACTGGTTTAAAAAACTATTTGCAAGACGAAATTGCTCGTTTTTTTGGTGAATCAACGAACTCCTACTTTGAGGCTTACGTTCGAACTAAATTGTTTGAACTTGGCCAGTATTCAACTTCTAATATAGCGCCTACACTGCTTTTTGAGGCCCAGTCATCTCTGATTGATCACTACGAGACGCTTATTCTTACCTTGCAGTCCGTGGCCATTGATGAAGATCTTCCCAATGAGCTTGGTGGAGAAATTCTAAAGTTCATTAAGTATAGCCTTGGAATCGAGGATTGTCGTATTAGAGCGATCGAACGCACTCTGAATCCCCGTTATGTGATCACAGTAGAAGAATTGCAGGGCCCGCGCGCAAGAATCATTGACGCGTATAGCGCCGGCGTCTACCACGATGTCATAAACAGCGGAGCGGCGTATCTGCTTGAAAGCCCTGACGATATCTCTGTTTGCGCACTGATGGCGAAGGCTATTGTTGCGACAGAGAGTGAGGTCGTGTCTTTGCCGGGATACCTCGGCGAGCTGGTGCGGCTATTTACCAGGCTCTTTGAGTTTAGGAAAGATACTTATGGAGCTGCATTCGCAATCTACACTATCCACGACCGATTCTACGGGCACTCATGGGCAGTCATCGCTAGAGCGATAATGAGTGATGCCTTGGCACGTGAAACGACAGAATTCCCTAGTGCAGCGAGCAAGTATGTTCTGTCGATTGATCGTTTCATTTCGCCTTTCACAGCGTTATCGCTTTCCACCGCAGCGAAGGTGGCGTTCTGCAAAAATAGCGATGTGAGTTCAGCGTTCCCTATTACAAATGAGATCTTGAACGCATTGGTAGTGGGCGTCAGTTCGAGTAAGGTTGACGGTCCACGACTTGAAAGGTATCTAGCACGCCACAATTTGGCCGCTGGCAACTATCAACTCGCTGCGATTCAGTTTTCTTCGCTAATGAATATTGGGACCGCTTCTGAAAGATTCCGTGCTGCGGCGTGCGCGGCTTTAGCGTATCTCGCCATGGGGCAGGTCGCCAAGGCCGTGGATGCGGTGGTTTTTGGTGCTTTGATTAATAAGGAAGTACCTATTGTTCTTCCTATCCCCGAGGTCGTTGCACAGTTAGAATCGGTCGAAAACTGGCCAGATTCTATTTCACTCCCAATCTTATTCGAACTTTACAGTGCTTACTTTGGAGAAGATAAGTTAACTCATCTCAAGTTTTCATTTGAACGATATCAGCTGGCCAACAATATTGAGCGCGCCGAAGATTTTTCTAATCTAATTGATAAGATCGGCAAGGACAGGGTAATTGCCTATCTGGATCGAGTTTGGCGCCCTGAAATTATGCGTCAAACATTGTTATACGAAACTCCTAAGGAGACTGAAGACGCGAGAATAGCGGTTTGTCGTGTACTGGCGTCGCTTGACCCTGAAAATTCATATCGCTATCAAGAGGAAATTCGAGATCGAGTGAAGCGCCAAGAAATTGCTAAAGGAACAACTCTGGTCGAGCAATCCAAGGTGTATGTTGATATTATCGCTATCAAGAAAACACTCAATGCAAAGCTAGGTGATACGTATACGCGCTATAAGGGCGCCACTCAGTCCAATCCAAATCAACAGGATCAAGTCATGGAAAAATTGGCTGATTTGGTCTCGGATAATCTCTCAAAGAACGACACATCATTAACCAATATACTTTCTTCGCTTCATGTGCTTGACTACAAGGAATCCGAGTTAGATCTCCAGTTTAGTGCACTATTCTCGGAAGTTACAAATGAATTCCTCAGGGGCGACCATGGATTAAATGCGTATCTCAGCACGCGTGTGCGCCATGGGACGCTTGCCAATACATTACGCAAACCACTTGCTGACGAACATTTGGTGACGGCACTTAAGGAAGATGAGTCAGGCTATTTGCCGAATACGAATTGGGATACTGACTTAGAAGTGCTTGATTTAGATGAGCGACAGCACGTCACCGAAGCGCTTGATGATTTTACAAGAACGTTTGACGACATCATCCAGCACGTACGCGATAGATTAATCCAGATTCGGATCCATCATGACATTCCCTCCAAATCGGATAAGGATGAGGCTCTATTTGTTTATAAATCATCAAATTTGGAGCGTAAGTATGTTCAAGAGTTCGATAAAAAGGTTTCGAACATTGAACAATTTATCGACCGTTGCATTGAATCACTTTGGGAGAAAACTGATGTAAATCTAACGACTGTTCGCGAAACCCTGCGTGACAAGGTGAGAACAGATTTCCTAGAAAGCTTTGATCGACTTGCCGATAAAATAAATCACATTAGTGATCAACAGGCCGTAAGTGGTTTGATCAATGCGATGGCAAGAGCGAGAACGAATTTCCTGACGAAATTCAATATAGTTCAGACTTGGTTTAATCGCAACGAGGTATACGATAGGCAGGATTATAGTCCGGAATATGCTGCGCAGATTGCTTTGAATATGGTTCAAAAGACCATTCCAAATGGCAATCATGATCTGCAGGTGGAAATTTCCATGGGCACATCGGGTGCTTTGATGCCAGGAAGGACATTGGATGCTATGGTGGACGTTTTCGCATGCTTACTTGATAATGCGTCAATCAGATCTGGGTTACCGACTGATTTATTACGCATAAAAGTGGAACTGTTGTTGCAGGATGGCAAATTCTCAGCACTGGTGGCTAATAATATTGCTGCGGAGAAGCCGACGCCTGCCGACCTTGAAAAGGTAACGCAAGTTCGTGAGTCCTTAACAAAAAGTGATTCGCGAGCACGTGCTCAACGCGAAGGCGGGAGCGGCTTCCATAAGATATGGCGCGCGATTACTTCGCCGATTTATAAAGATCCATACTTCTGGTTTGGCTTCTCAGATAACGGACAGTTTGAAGCCATTATTCGATACAACATTGAACAGGACGATAATGAAGATACTTCTGATTGAAGATGATGAAGAGAAGACGGAGAAAGTTCTAAGCTTCATTAAAATTCAGTACCCGGATGCCATGGTCGAGATTGCGCGATCTTTCAATGCTGGACTTCGCGCGATAATAAAATCAAGTTCGCTTGATGTGATTTTGCTTGACATGAGCATGCCGAATTATAATGCAACCGAAGAAGATCCTAGTGGCGGCGCACCTGAACATTTTGCAGGGCGTGACATTTTATCGCAAATGAAGTTGCGCGGCATTAATATACCGACGATCGTCATCACCATGTTTGACTTATTTGGCGAAAATCCAGATAAGATGTCGTTTGCTCAGTTAGAGCAGCAGCTTAAGACTATGTATGCGCCGACTTTCCTTGGTATGGTCTATTATAACTCTGGCCAGGAAGGTTGGAAAAATGCGTTAGGCGCGCTAATTAATCAGATTGGATAAAAGAATAGAATAATGAAAATATTATTGGTAGATGATGAGTTTGAGAAGGCTCAGAGTATTATTGCCGCATTATCCGAAACAGGACTCGGGGAAGATAATTTAGTTCATCGGTCTACTTCACGTGAAGCCAGGTTGGCGCTTCAGGATGCAGAGTTCGATTTGGTGCTAATTGACCTAAATTTGCCGGAAATGCTTGGCGCTCCACCAAAAATGGATGGAGGCCTAGCATTTTTTGACATGCTAATGCTGGATCAGAAGATTAAGCTTCCTAAAACTGTTCTTTTCATTACAGCAAAGGAAGAGTTGATCGAAAAGGCTGAGTTGGAGTCATTCAAGAGAGGCGCGCAGCTCTGCCTTTATAGTCCAGCCGATGAGCGTTGGAAGGCAATTTTGCTCTCAAAAGTTCGCTATCTTAAGGCTCAGCAGGAAAGGGGAGGCGAGACTTATCCAAAGGTCGATATCGCTATTATTACAGCCCTTCGTTCAGAGCTGGGTGCTGTGTTAAATCTTCCTTACGGCTGGAAAACTATTCGATATCCGAATAATCCAGTCAGTTATAACTATGGCAGTCTGGAGCGACCTGATGGTGTGAAATTGTCTTTAGTAGCTGCTGCAGCTTACACCAAAGGCATGCCATCGTCGGCGGCGTTGGCGGCGCAAATGTGCCTGCTGTTTAGGCCAAAGTACATTGTCATGCTTGGCATTTGTGCTGGAATCAAGAAGGAAACTGAACTAGGACATGTGATTGTTGCTGATCCGACTTGGGACTGGGGCAGTGGTAAAATTGCAGAGGGCGAAGATGGGGAGCGAGTATTCTTGATGTCTCCACAGCAACGTCCATTGAACACTCAAGTAAGTCAGCTTTGTGTCGACCTTTCTATGAATCCCGAGGTTCTCCAGGCTATTCGGATGGGCTGGAACTCCAAAGTCCCAGAGGGGCAGCTTAAAGTTCAGGTTGGGCCAATGGCCTCTGGTGCCAGTGTCGTAGCGAATGACAAAGCAGTCGATGGAATCACACTCCAAAATCGAGACATCATCGCCGTTGAAATGGAGGCGTATGCAGTAATGGCTGCTGCAGAGTACGCGTTGAAACCTTCGCCTATTGCTGTAGCCATAAAGTCCGTATGTGACTTCGCAGATGCCAACAAGGCCAAGGACTGGCAGGGTTACGCAGCCTATACCAGTTCCGCTTTCTTTGATCAGCTTATCCGGTCTCCGGAATTTCAAGTCTGAGAGAAGTTCCGTCAATGCGCGGCACTAAAGTAGTCATCTGACATCTAATGCTGCGCAATATTTCCGTTCAGTCTAGCCGTTTTGCAGTCTGCTTAATGAAGCCGTCCCAGCGCCGTCTGGACACTAGATCGAACACTTGTATATTTCGGCCTAAAACTTACACCTTTGCACTCTAGAAGCTCCCAAAAGCCACCTAAAGCTTATGGCCCAGCGACTTTTCGGGCAAAAGGGAAAGTTTTAGGTGGGTAATTTGGAAGAATTAGGTGGATGCACTGGACTGCTGAGCGCTATGATGGACCGGCGTAAGCGGCGATAAGGGTCACGCATGATTTGACATAATATAGATTATGCGAAGTTATGGTGTCGCAGCAAAGTAGTAATGTCCGCTTCTAGCAATATAGAAATGTCGCATTTCAGATGGCCTCGGCGCAAGCTGGATGCTCCACTTCAAGGAGCCCGCCATGGCCAAGTCCGGGACAATTACGATGAGTATGCGCGAAGCGGATCGGCTGAAGACGATTCAAGCCGTGGTGGATGGCAATCTCCGGCCGGGCCTGGCTGCGCAGCGTCTGGAGCTCACCGCACGGCAAGTTCAGCGGCTGGTCCAACGATACTGTGCCGAAGGCCCTGCTGGCCTAGTTTCCCGCCATCGTGGACGTTCGAGCAACCACCAACTCCCCAAAGAACTGGTAAATCGCGCTGTGCGCCTGCTGCGTGACCACTATCCCGATTTTGGACCGACATTCGCCTGCGAGAAGCTGCGCGAGCAACATGGTGTTCTGCTATCCAAGGAAACGGTACGGCAGCTGATGATTGACGCTGGTCTATGGGTTCCTCGTCGTCAGTTGCCCTTGCGGGTCTACCAGCCACGCAATCGACGCGCCTGCTACGGTGAATTGATCCAGATCGACGGGAGCAATCATGCCTGGTTCGAAGAACGAGCCCCTGCATGCACGCTCCTGGTCTTTGTCGATGACGCCACCAGCCGTCTTTTGTACCTGCATTTCACCTATACGGAATCGACTTTCAGCTACTTTGAAGCCACACGTGCCTATGTGGAGCAGCATGGCAAACCCGTCGCCTTTTACAGCGACAAGGCAACCGTCTTCCGCAACAACAGTGGCCGCGCTGCAGAAAATGGCGGCCATACGCAGTTTGCACGGGCGCTTTATGAGCTCAATATCGACTTAATCTGTGCCAACTCTTCACAGGCCAAAGGACGCGTGGAGCGCATGAATCTGAGCCTACAGGACCGGCTCGTCAAGGAACTGCGTCTACAGGGCATTTCAATGCTGGCGACGGCCAATCGCTGGGCGCCGACCTTCATCGCCGACTACAACCGCCGCTTTGCTAAACCGCCGCGCAATGACCTGGATGCACACCGGCCGGTACGTGACGATGAAGATCTCGATCTCATCTTCACGGCACGCGAACGGCGCCGGGTCTCACGCAGCTTGAGCCTACAATACGACAAGATGCTTTATCTGCTCGCGGATACGCCGGAAGCGCGCAAGCAGATTGGCCATTACGTCGAGGTTTACGAATATCCGGATGGTCGGATAGAAGTCCGGGCGAACGGAAGCGCCCTTGCCTACACCACTTACGACAAACTACCGGTGGCAAACCAGGCATCGATTGTCGAGAACAAGCGTCTTGGGCACGTGCTTGAAATTGCACAGGAAATGCAAAAGATTAGGGACAGCAGGCGCCGGCTGAACAAGCCCGCCAGAACCAACCTTGGATTGCCGCCAGCACAAATGCAGCGGACACCGGGAACCAAGTCCGTTCGCCAGCTGGACATGGATGATCTGTGCGCTGCCATTGCCAAAACACCGTTACGCCGCCCCGCATCGACGCCAAAACGTTCTAACCAAAGCAAATCCTAAGGAGCTGGTTCAGACATTTCTATTTTGCTGGCAACCGGACATTTCTACTTAGCCTTGACATATGGCTATTCCCATAGATCCTTCAATCCAACCGCCAAGGCATCAAAAACCGTCTTGCAACGTGCACTGTGCCGCAAATCCGAATGCATGGTGATCCATGTCGTCATTGCCATGTGCATTTCCTTTTCCAGGACACGAACCAGGGTCTTATCGCGCTCCGCCAGTCCAACCTGGTATGCGCCAATGCCCGCGCCTGCACGGACCAAGGCCATTTGCGCCAGATTGCTGTCTGTCCGATATGCGAACCCTTCACGCTTCCAGGCGCCCAGTTTTGCGCTGGCCGCCCGCAGGAATGGCGTCTCCATGTCGAATCCGATCAAGCTGTGACGCGCGAGGTCCGCAACATTTTTCGGTTCGCCTTGCGTCGCCAAGTAATCCCTGTGCGCGTAGAAACCGACGGCGACCTCACCGACGCGCTGCGCCAATAAAAGATCCTGCTGCGGCTGCGTCATCCGCACGGCGATGTCGACCTCTCGACCAAGCAAGTCCTGGACTGCGTCGCTCAGCACGAGTTCGATCGCCAGTTCAGGATGTTTGGCGCGAAGCGGCGCCAGGATCGATGGCAGGATTTCTATGCCTACGACTTCACTTGCCGAGATCCTTACGGCGCCGCGAACGGCACTGTGTCCGTGGGCGCTGCGTTCTATCGACGCGGCGGCGTGCTGCATTTCTTCGAGTTGGGTCCGCAACTGCAGTGCGGCCTCCGTTGGCTGCAGCCCTGACTGGGAGCGCGTAAACAAGGCCAAACCCAGGCCGGACTCGAGTTCGGAAACGTGGCGCCCGACCGTTGGCTGCGTCAATCCCAGCGATCGCGCGGCGCCGGATAAGGACTGGGCGTCCAAAACGTGCAAAAAGGTCCTGTACAGATCCCAGGGAATCGACTTTGTCATACAAATTTGTATAGCCACTACAAGGATTTAGGGAATTTTCGTTGGGCCGGAGTTTGGCCATAATTTGCTTCATCGTCAACTCAAGGGAGCATGTCATGGATCGAAAATCGGTATTGATACTCGGCGCGAGCGGTGGAATCGGCGGCGAAATGGTTCGCCAACTCGTGGCGCGAGGCTGGACAGTTCGTGCGCTGAAACGTGGCCTGGGCGTAGCAAACCGCATGGCTGATGGCGTCGAATGGATTGAGGGCGACGCAATGAACGCGCTGGATGTCGGCAGGGCGTCTGAAGGGTGTTCTGTCATCGTCCATGCCGTCAATCCGCCAGGCTATCGAGGCTGGAGCCAGCTGGTCTTGCCGATGATTGACAATACGATTGCCGCTGCGGCCTCGCAAGGCGCGACCATCGTTTTGCCGGGAACCGTCTACAACTTCGGCCCCGACGCCTTCCCGGTCCTGCGTGAAGACTCGTTGCAGCGCCCTCTTACACGCAAAGGCAAAATTCGCGTCGAACTGGAGACGCGGCTACGGAAAGCCAGCGAGCGTGGAAACGTGCGAACAATCGTCGTCCGTGCGGGGGACTTCTTTGGACCCAATGCCCGGAATAACTGGCTTTCGCAAGGGATGATACGGCCCGGCGAGGTGCCGGCAGAAGTCAAATTGCCAGGTTCACCCGGTATTGGGCATCAGTACGCATACCTGCCGGACGTTGCGGCCACCATGATTGCTTTGCTCGAAATGCGCGACAAGTTGCCGCGTTTCGCCAGCTATCACATGGCCGGTTATTGGGATCATGACGGCACCGAATTCGGACGCGCGATCCAGAGCGTAATCGAGTCGCACGGCGCAAAGCCTCCGAGGCTGAAGGCCTTTCCCTGGTGGCTGGTCCGCCTCGCGGCGCCGTTCAACGAAACCCTGCGTGAAATGCTGGAAATGCGCTACCTGTGGCAGCGCACCGTTCGAATGGAAAACCAGCGGCTGCGGAATGTACTCGGCGCCGAACCGCATACACCGCTGGAAACCGCCCTCGCCTGCACACTTGGCAGCCTTGGCTGCCTTCCTGCCAGGTCTTAACGGGCTTTGGCTGCAGCCTTGGCGCGCGCCGCGTGCAATTTCCTGTAGCTGTCGATCTTGCGCTGATGCCTGTCGAGGCCTTCCAGCTTCATGCTGGTCGGGGTCAGGCCGTGGAAACGCACGCTGCCGTCGACCGAGCCGATGACCGCGTCCATCTTTTCGTCGCCAAACATGCGGCGGAAATTGACGACGTAATCGTCCAGCTCCATCTCTTCATCAAGCAGCACTTCCAGCACCGCGCTCAGGGCCTGGTAGAACAGTCCGCGATCCAGCGTGTTGTCGTTATACTGCAGGAAGGCGTCGACCAGATCGCGCGCGGCTTCGTATTCGTTGAGGGCCAGGTTAATCAGCAGCCTCAATTCGAGCACAGTCAGCTGGCCCCAGACCGTGTTCTCGTCGAATTCAATGCCGATGAGGGTCGCGATATCGCCGTATTCATCAAGTTCGCTGTTTTCCAGGCGTTCGAGCAGTGCTTCCAGGCTCTCGTCGTCCAGGCGGTGCAGGTTCAGGATATCGTTGCGGAACTGGAGCGCCTTGTTGGTGTTATCCCAGATCAGGTCTTCCACCGGATAGATTTCCGAATAGCCTGGCACCAGGATTCGGCAGGCAGTCGCGCCCAGCTCGTCGTACACGGCCATGTAGGACTCCTTGCCCAAGTCCTGGAGGATGCCGAACAAGGCCGCGGCTTCCTCGGCATTCGAGTCTTCGCCCTGGCCGGAGAAGTCCCATTCAACAAAGTCAAAATCCGATCTGGCGCTGAAGAAGCGCCAGGACACGATACCGCTCGAATCGATGAAATGCTCGACGAAGTTGTTTGGTTCGGTCACGGCGTTGCTGACGAAAGTCGGACGCGGCAGGTCGTTCAGGCCTTCAAAGCTGCGGCCCTGGAGCAATTCGGTCAGGCTGCGTTCCAGCGCGACTTCAAAACTCGGATGTGCGCCGAACGAGGCAAACACGCCGCCCGTGCGCGGATTCATCAACGTCACGCACATCACTGGATAGGTTCCGCCCAGCGATGCGTCTTTCACGAGTACCGGGAAGCCCTGTTCTTCCAGGCCTTTGATGCCGGCCAGGATGCCCGGATATTTCGCCAGGACTTCCTGCGGAACGTCCGGCAAGGCCAGTTCGCCTTCCAGGATTTCCCGTTTGACCGCCCTTTCGAAAATCTCGGACAGGCATTGCACCTGCGCTTCCGCCAGCGTATTGCCAGCGCTCATGCCGTTGCTGACAAAGAGATTCTCGACCAGGTTGGTCGGGAAGTACACCACCTCGCCGTCCGATTGCCTCACGAACGGCAAGGAGCAGATGCCGCGATCGACGTTGCCGGAATTGGTGTCGTACAGATGCGAGCCACGCAGTTCGCCATCCGGGTCGTAGATTCCACGGCTGTATTCATCCAGGATCTCCGCCGGCAGCGCGTCTTTGCGGCCGGGCTTGAACCATCGCTCATTCGGATAATGCACGAAGTCAGCGTTGGCAATGTCTTCTCCCCAGAATTCGCCGGCATAGAAGTGGTTGCAGCTGATTCGCTCGATGTACTCGCCCAATGCAGAGGCCAGTGCACTCTCCTTGGTCGAGCCTTTGCCATTGGTGAAGCACATTGGCGAGTGCGCGTCGCGGATGTGCAGCGACCAGACATTGGGAACGATATTGCGCCAGGATGCGATTTCAATCTTGATGCCGAGATTGGCCAGCAGGCCCGACATATTGGCGATGGTCTGCTCCAGTGGCAGGTCCTTGCCCGGAATGTAGGTGCTCGAGCCGGATGTCGCGTCGATGGTCAGCAGGGCCTGTGCATCGGCGTCCAGATTTTCCACTTCCTCGATGATGAATTCCGGGCCGGCCTGCACCACCTTTTTGACCGTGCAGCGGTCGATGGAGCGCAAGATGCCTTCGCGGTCCTTGGCCGAGATATCCGGCGGCAGCTCCACCTGGATCTTGAAGATCTGTTGGTAGCGATTTTCAGGATCGACAATATTGTTCTGCGAGAGGCGGATATTCTCGGTCGGGATATTGCGGGTTGAGCAATACAATTTCACAAAATACGCGGCGCACAAGGCCGACGACGCCAGGAAATAGTCAAACGGTCCAGGCGCCGAGCCGTCTCCCTTGTAGCGGATTGGCTGGTCGGCGATGACCGTGAAATCGTCGAATTTGGCTTCCAGGCGAAGCTTATCGAGAAAGTTGACCTTAATTTCCATGGGAATGTTCCAAAATAGTGCTCAAAATAGCGTGGCCGCTATTATCGGCTCTTTTCAGGCGCACCGCAAAGACTGTCAGCCGATCTTGCTGGGCGTGACGAACGCCAGCGCCTCTTCGAACGATTGCAGCACCAGGTCGACGTGCGAAGCGATGGTTGCGTGCTCGTTGCCCGCATCGTCGCGCGGGCGGATCGTTACCAGTTGCACGTCGGGCAAGGCCGCCCGCAACTCGGTCACGGCCGATATCCACGCTGCCGGCGCACTCTCGATCGGGTAGGCAATGAAGACCGTGGACACCAGGTTGTCGGCTCCCGGGTCGTCCTCTGGTCCTGCAGGATCAAGGACAAAGCTGCGCGCGTCCAGCTTCGCATCGCGGAACACCAGGACCAGCAACTCGCTCAGGAACTCTTCGCGCACGCCTGGCATGGAGGTGCAGACAATGACCGAACGCGCAGGCACGTCCAGCGAACCTTGCCAGCGCCCCAACCTTTCCTCGCGCTGATGGCGCAAATGGGCGCCAACGTTCTCGTCGAGCATGGAGATGTTGCGGCGGCGGGCGCGGCTTGGCGCGTGGCCGGCGTCCAGCGTATCGGCCACCATTGCGACTGTCGCGCGCAGACGGCTTTCCTGGCCGCTTTGCAGCCCTGCCCCCGCCATGGCGAGGCCGGGCAGCAGCACCCTGTCGCAATAGCGAGCCAGGGTCGACTTGCGCAGGAAGGTGCGTGCGTCTTCGATAATCGCGTTGGCATCGCCGCTCAGCACCCGGTGGTAGAAGCGCTGCGCTTCATTGGTATTGGGCGATTCCGCGAACATGATGCTGATCGGCTCCAGGCTCTTGATATAGCGGCCGCCGACCACGATGCACAGCGTGAGCGGCGTGGAGAGCAGCAATCCCAACGGACCCCAGATAGCCCCCCAGAACAGCGCCGACACGATCACCGCCAGCGGCGACATGCCAACGCTATGGCCATACACGCGCGGCTCGATCACGTTGGCGACGAATACTTCGAGCACGATGAACAGCACGATGGCGTAAACAGCGAGCGTCCAGCCAGGTTCGGCGGCGGCGGCAAACAGGGCGATTGCGGCGCCTGCGATCAGTGCGCCGATATAGGGCACGAAACGAAGCGCTGCACAAAGTGCGCCCCACAGTGCGGCGTGCGGAATGCTGATCAGCCAGAGCGCGATCGAGATCACCACGCCAAACGTCAGGTTCAGGAGCAACTGGGTGAAGAAGAAGCGTGATACGCCCTCGGCCGCGTCTTCCAGGCCTTTGATGGTGCGACTGACTTCGCGCTGGCCCACCAGCCGCAGGACGCGATCCCGCAGGTTTTCCCGGTCCAGCAGGATGAAAATCATCAGCACCAGCACGAGGAAAGCCTCGCCCAGGGGTCCCGAAACCACGCCGATGGCCTTGGCGATGGAATCGCTGGTGCTGGCGTGTTCACGAATCTCCACCGGCACCGGCCGCGGGCCCGTTTCAAGTGCGCTTGCCGATGGCTGCTCTTCCAGCAGTTGCGGCGCCAGGCGTGCCAATGGATGCTGGGCCAGTTCTTCCAGCGACTTTGACTTGGAACGGATTTCGGCGGTGTATTGGGGCAGGTCCGAGGTCAGCGCCATGACATTGGCGCCCAGGATCGCGAAAGCGCCGGCAAACAGCACGATCACCAGCGCCAGCGCGCCGAAGGTCGCATTGACGCGGGAAAGTCCGAGGCTGCCCATGGTGCGGATCAAGGGAGCCAGCGCGAGGCTCAGCACCAGCGCCGTGACCACAGGCTGCAGCACCTCCCTGCCAAAATAGAGAAGGCCAAGCACACACGCCGCCGTGACGGCAAAATTCACTTTCATTCGGTTCCACCCATGCCAATCCAGCCGCGATCATACTTGATCTTTATCGGCCTGATGGCAATGAGCCCAGGCTTCATAACTATCAAGTGCAACGCACGCTTGACTTTGGTGTCCAGATGGACAATATTGCCTACCAGCAATTGGAAAGGATTCCACTTACGGAGGCGTCATGTTCACCAAACACAGGATCACCCGCGGCTTGCCCCTTGCCCTCGCCACGCTGCTGGCAGCTTGCGGCGGCGGTAATGGAAGCGACAGTACGGCACCGGGAACGGTGCTCAAGGCCGAGAGCGCGGTGCAAACAACGGAAATTGCCTTGACGCCGGCAGGCGCCACCGCTTCTGCGGTTGAACGCGGCGACCTGTCTGCCGCTGCGGCCATCGACCATAGCGACGGCACGCGCTGGAGCAGCGGCTTTACCGACGACCAGTACCTGACGCTGGATTATGGCAAGCCGGTCGCCATCAACCGCGTCAGGATTGCCTGGGAAAATGCCCACGCAAGCGAATATCAGCTTCAGGTATCCGATGACAACGCTACCTGGACCACGATCAAGTCCGTGCAAAACAGCCAGGGCGGCACCGAGGACTGGTCCGGCCTCGCTGGCCAGGGCCGGTATTTGCGCATGAAGGGTATCAAGCGCTCCTCCCAATACGGCTACTCGATCGTCGAGATCCAGGCGTTCTCCGGCACGCCGGCCTCCCCCAGCCCGACACCGCAACCGGAACCGCTGCCTGCCGATCCTGCTGCGCCTGGCGTTGCGGTGAAGCCGCTCACCGCAACTTCGTCTGCGGTGGAGAACGCAGGCATGTCGGCCTCCGCCGCGATCGACGGGCTGGCCAGCACGCGCTGGGCCAGCGCAAGGGAGGATGGCGCCTGGATCCAGTTCGATTTCGGCGCCCGGACTGCCATCGGCTATATGAAGCTGGCCTGGGAAAATGCCTATGCGAAGCAATATTCCCTGCTTGTCTCAGACGATGGCAGCAACTGGTCGCAACTGCGCCTGGTCAGCAACGGCCGGGGCGGAACGGAAGAATTCTTCAACCTCGGCATCAATGCCCGCTATGTCCGCATGCAGGGCATTGCCCGCGCAACGCAGTACGGCTATTCGCTGTTCGAGGTGGAATTCAAGTCGCCGGGCAGCGACAACACCCTGCAGCCCGGCGCGACGTCGGCGTTGCGTTTCCCGGCCAGCGGGCAAGATATGGTGCCGTTGCCAGCGGCGCCATCTCCACTGGAGACGCTGCAATTCACGCTGGCGGACGGCACCCTCGTCACCCGCTTCGGCGCACGCGGCTTCGCACGCCACGGCCGCGAGCGCGGCGAGGAGTGGAATGAAATCGGCTACGGCCCGAACGAGACCGTCGATCCGGCAACCGGGCAGGCTGTCGATAAAGGCCCCGGCAACTACCTCACCTTCGTGCCGCAATACTTCAAGAACCGCACCTGGGGCGTTGAAATCGTCGACAACAGCCGCGTTCCCGGCGTCACCAAGCCTACCCTGGTCGTCAACCAGTACACGACGGTCGATTTCCTGTCCGGCGGAATTGCCTTCTTCCGCGCCATCGACCGCCCGGGCGTCACCGGTTATGGCTGGATGGCGCCGGGGGAGCTGGTCGATCACAATGTCAAGGTATGCAAACCGACGCCCTACCCTGCGGCCGGCCAGCTCTCGGCCCCGGGAGGCATCAATGGCGCCTGCACGCTGCTGGTCAAGCAGTATCCCGGCATGAACGGGCTCGATGCAGACGGCTTCCCGAATGGCAGCAATATCCCGGCGCGGCCGCTGGTGCTGGGCGATGCGATCGAAGTTTCTCCCTCCATGTTTTCCACTACCGAGTCCATGCTCGGCAAGGGCGATAGCGGCGGCATCCGCTACTATTCTGCGGAATGGATCTATGTGGTCGGCACCGGCCTGCGCCCATGGTACGGCGTGCAGCCGCGCCTCAATTCGGTGCCGCTGCCGCCGGAGACCCTGTCGGGCGGCCTTGGTTCGGTGTCCTACAACTATTCGGACAACGGCCTGTTCATGTTCCAGCAGCCGCAGAACAATGCAGGCATGCAGAATATGCAGCGCTTTGTCGAAGGCCGCCGCCTGATCCACACCAGTTTCGCCACGGGCGACCATAATGAAGCCGGCAACGACCGCTACACACCTGCCGTGGGCCTGCAAGGCCCGCGCTTCAACCAGTCGGCCTGCATCGGATGCCACGTCAACAATGGCCGCAGCCCGGCGCCATTTGCCGTCAACCAGAAGCTGGACACCATGTCGGTGCGGGTCGCCGTGACGGGAGCGGACGGCCAGCAGTTGCCGCACCCTCTGTACGGAACCGCGGTGCAGATGAACGCCTTCTCCAGCACCGGCGCTCCACAGAACTGGGGCACCGGCGTGCGAGTTTCCGGCTTCGAGGCACGCTCGGTAACGCTGGCCGACGGCACGGCAGTGGAATTGCGCAAGCCCCTGCTCGCCTATGAAGGACCGGCGCCGGAGATTGCGTCACTGCGCGCCGCGCAGCCGATGATCGGCACCGGCTTGCTGGAAGCGGTTCCCGAAGCCGATATCCTGGCCCGCGTCCGCAGCGCCCCGGATGCGGATGGCGTCAAAGGCATCGCCAACTTCGTCTTCGATCCCGAAACCGGCGCGGTGCGCCTGGGCCGCTTTGGCTGGAAAGCCGCCAAGGCAACGCTGCGCCACCAGGCCGCAGCGGCACTGTTGCAGGACATGGCAGTGACATCGCCGGTCTACCCGAATCGCAGTTGCGGCAGCGACCCTGCCGGTTGTAAAACTGCCACCGCGCAGCACGGCGTGAGCGAGGCCGAACTACAGCTGATCTCGCAGTACCTGGCCCTGGTCGCCGTTCCTGCACAGCGCAGCCTGCCAAGCGGCTTCCCGAAAGGCGTGGCGCCGCTCGAAGAATTGCGCGTCGACGCGCAGCAAGTAGGCGCCGGATCGCGCCTGTTCCAGGCCATGCGTTGTTCGGCATGCCATACGGTGGAAATGCGCACCGGCCCGGGACATCTGCTGGCGGAGCTGCGCAACCAGGTGATCCGCCCCTATACGGATCTGCTGCTGCACGACATGGGCGCCGGACTGGCCGACAATTTTGTCGAAGGCCAGGCCAGGGGCGGCATGTGGCGTACCGCGCCGCTGTGGGGTATCGGCTATACCGACAAGGTGATGGGCAATGGCGGCAAGGCCGGCTACCTGCACGATGGCCGTGCGCGTAACCTGACCGAGGCCATCATGTGGCACGGCGGCGAGGGTGAGGCCTCCCGCCAGCGCTTCGCCGCCCTGTCCCCGGCGGACCGTGAAGCCTTGCTGGCCTTCCTGAAATCGCTGTAAGTACGACAGCCGTGCCGGCCCGGGGCGTTAGTCCCAGGCCGGCGCCAGGCCTTCCGGGTTGACCATGCGGCCGTTGCGTTCCAGCGCTGCGATGTCGGCCATGTCCTGCGCGCTCAGTTGAAGGCGGTGTCCTGGAGGTTGCTGGCCAGGTTTTCGCGCTTGGTTGATGTATTGTTCGACCGGCACCTTGCTCAGCGGCCAGTGGATCAGCGCCAGGTCGACGTAATCTGTGCGCAGCTTGGCCAGGCTTTCTTCCAGGCTGGCGACCAGCCGGTCGGCGGCAAAGTTGTCGTTCCAGACCTTGGTGGTCAGGAACAGCTCCTTGCGGGCGACGCCGGATTCGGCGACAGCCTGGCCGACTTCGGCTGCCACTCTAGCTTCAAGACTTTTGCGGAAAAGGCGGGTTTTCCGCGAAAGACATTTGAGTAATAATCAAAGATATGAAGACTACCCTTGACGAAATGCAGGCCTTTATTGCCATTGTGGCCACAGGATCGATCAGCGCCGCCGCTGAACGCCTGGGACTGACGGTTTCCGCAGCCAGCCGCACCCTGACCCGCCTCGAAGAGAAACTCGAAACCACGCTGGTCCGCCGCACCACGCGCCGCCTCGAGCTGACCGAGGAAGGCAAGGCTTTCCTCGAATGCGCCCGCACCATTGTTGCCAAGGTGGAGGAAACCGAAGAGAAGATGTCGCTGCGCCGCCAGGGCCCAGCCGGGAGGCTGCGCATCGATGCGTCGACGCCCTTCATGTTGCACGTCATCGTGCCGCTGGTGAACGGCTACCGCGAACGTTTCCCGCGCGTGGAGCTTGAGCTGAACAGCAATGAAGGGATCACCGACCTGATGGAAAAGCGTACCGACGTCGCCTTTCGCATTGGCCGCCTGCGCGATTCGACCCTGCACGCGACGCCGATCGGCACCGGCCGCCTGCGCATCCTCGCCAGTCCCGCCTACCTGGAAAAGCACGGCCGGCCGGCCAACGTGGCAGACCTGGCCAACCACACGATCCTGGGCTTCAACCAGCCGGAGACCCTCAACGACTGGCCATTGGAGGACGCCGACGGCCAGCCCGTGCACATCACGCCGGATATCTACACCTCAAGCGGCGAAACCCTGCTGCACCTGGCGCTGCACGGCGCCGGCCTTGTCTGCCTGTCGGACTTCCTGAGCAATGCCGACCGCAAGGCCGGCCGCCTGGTCCAAGTCCTGGTCGAAGAAACGTTGGAGGTTCGGCAACCGATCAATGCCGTCTACTACCGCAATACGGCGCTGTCGGCGCGGATCGCGTCGTTTGTCGACTACATGAAGGAAAAACTGGGCGATCGCGCCTTCAGCGAGCCGGTATAATATCCACCCTTGCAACTGTAGGGTTATCTTAGAATGTCATTGCTTGATCACGAGCTCGAACTGCTGGCGCCAGCCAAGACCGCGGAAATTGGCCGCGAAGCCATCCTGCACGGCGCCGATGCCGTCTATATCGGCGGTCCCGCCTTTGGCGCTCGCCACAACGCCAGCAATCCGATCGAGGATATTTCCTCGCTGGTGGAATTCGCCCACCGCTACCGCTCGCGCATCTTCGTGACCATGAACACCATCATGCACGATTCGGAGCTTGACCTGGCACGCAAACAGATCTGGCAACTGTACGAGGCCGGCGTCGATGCGCTGATCATCCAGGATATGGGCCTGCTCGAACTGGACCTGCCGCCGATCCAGCTCCACGCTTCCACCCAGTGCGACATCCGCACGGTGGAAAAAGCCAAATTCCTGGGTGACGTAGGCTTCTCGCAGCTGGTGCTGGCGCGCGAACTGACGCTCGAGAAGATCAAGCAGATTCGCGCCCAGGTCGATACTCCGCTTGAATACTTCGTACACGGCGCGCTGTGCGTGGCCTTCTCCGGCCAGTGCTATATCTCGCATGCAGACACCGGCCGCAGCGCCAATCGCGGCGATTGCTCGCAGGCTTGCCGCCTGCCATACACGCTGTCCGACAACCAGGGCCGCGTCGTCGCCTTTGAAAAGCACCTGCTGTCGATGAAGGACAACGACCAGAGCGCCAACCTGGAAGCGCTGGTCGATGCCGGCATCCGCTCCTTCAAGATCGAAGGCCGCTACAAGGACATGGGCTATGTGAAGAACATCACCGCCCACTACCGCCTGTTGCTCGATGAACTGCTGGAGCGCCGTCCCGAGTTCGCCCGAGCCGCCAGTGGCCGCACCCGCGTGCTGTTCACGCCCGACGTCGACAAGACTTTCCACCGCGGCCACACCGACTACTTCGCCAATGGCCGCCAGGACGATATCGGCGCCTTCGATTCGCCGAAATACGTCGGCGTGGAACTGGGCACCGTGGTGCGCATGGGCGGCGACCATATCGACGTCATCACCAATGCGCCGATGGCCAACGGCGACGGCTTGAATTACATGAACAAGCGCACCACGGTCGGCATCCAGGCCAACAAGGCCGAAAAGCTGGGCGATAGCGAAGACGGCCAGCGCTGGCGCGTGTTCCCGAATGAGCAAATGGCGGCCCTGCCGGGCTTGAAAGTCGGCACCGTGATCCACCGCAACCGCGACCACCAGTGGGAAGCGGCGCTGCACAAGAAGTCTTCCGACCGCCACGTGGGCCTGCAACTGACCCTGGCCGAGACTGAGGGCGGGCTGCGCCTCTCGATCATCGATGAAGACGGCATCGTCAGCGTCACAGATGCGCCGATGGCGCTGCAGCCGGCACAGAATGCCGAGCAGGCAGAAAGCGGCTTGCGCGCCAGCTTGGCGAAGCTGGGCAACACCATGTTCGTGGCCGACCACGTGGAGCTGAAACTGTCGCAGCCCTGGTTCGTGCCTTCATCGGCAATCAACGCCCTGCGCCGCGATGCGGTGGCCGCGCATGAAGCGGCCCGGCTGGCGGCCTGGCAGCGTCCACAGCGCAAGGCGCCCGCCGAACCGCGCGCTGTCTATCCGGATACGCAACTGAGCTACCTCGCCAACGTCTATAACGAAAAGGCGCGCGAGTTCTATCACAAGCATGGCGTTGCGCTGATCGATGCGGCCTACGAGGCGCACGAGGAAGCGGGCGAAGTGCCGCTCATGATCACCAAGCATTGCCTGCGCTTTTCGTTCAACCTGTGCCCGAAACAGGCCAAGGGCGTGCAAGGGGTGCAGGGCCAGGTCAAGGCGGAACCGATGACGCTCGTCAGCGGCGACCACACCTATACGCTGCGCTTCGATTGCAAGCCGTGCGAGATGCACGTGGTAGGCGCCATGAAGCCGGGCATCCTGAACTCCCCTCCTCCATCGGCGGTGCCATACAGCCCGCTGGTGTTCCACCGCAAGCGGCCGAACTAAGCCAGCAAGGCGCGCGCTTCTGCCAGCAAGCCCTCGGCGCAGGGCTTGCCAGTCTTCGATTCCCTCAATGAGACATGCCACAGGCCGATGACGCCGGCCAGCTGGCTTTCGTCTTTTGCATGTTCGATGCGGCGCACCAGGTCGGCCGCCATCAGGCCGAGGTGCTTGCGCGCTGCGGCCACCATGAATTCGCGTGCCGCCGCCAGCGCTGCCGTACCGATGGCGGCAGGATGGCTTGCCGCCGGCACCGGCGCTGGCGCCGAACTGATCCCCACCAGTCCCTTGCGCAGCAAGGCTTCCACCGCCTCCAGCATTTCGTCTTCACCCAGCCAGGTCTCGATTTCACCGAAGGCCTTTTGGCCGTCGATCAGGATCAGCACGGAGCGCTGGCGTGCCGAGAGCCCGGCGCTACGCTGGACAAATTCCACCCGGCCCGCCTCGGTCTTGCCAAATACCGTGCCGCGCAAGCGGATTCGATTTTCTGGAGTCAATTGCATGTTGACATGCTACGGGGCAAATGTGACAACTTCATTTCAGCCTTGTACATCTTCCATGATATAAAGGCATCACCACTGACCCGCTCTCCGCACCATGCCACTTCGCCTGCGTACGCTGACAGTCCTGCTGCTCGCTACTGGAGCGTATTACCTGCTGGCGCGGCTTGGCCTGATGCTCGCACTGGCGCAAAGCAATGCCAGCCCGATCTGGCCGCCATCGGGCTTCGCACTGGTGCTGCTGTTGCGCTTTGGACGGCAGTTGTGGCCTGCGATCCTCGCCGGTGCCTTCTTCGCCAACCTGGCTGTCTTCCATAACAACAACGTCGCCTCCTTGCCGGTGCTGCTGACAGTCTCGCTGACGATTGCCATCGGCAATACCTCAGAGGCACTGGTGGCCAACTGGCTGTCACAGAGGCTTGGCATCGCCGGCATGGCTCTGAATAACCAGCGTGAGGTATACAAGTTCGGCGCAGTGGCTGCTGTCGCCGCCCTTGCATCGGCGGCAGTTGGCGTGGTCTCGCTCGAACTGTCCGGCATCATCCCGCCGGCACTGACCTGGCAAGTCGCTGCCACCTGGTGGACCGGCGACTTCCTCGGAATGTTGCTGCTGGCGCCGCTGGCGATGGCCATTCCCACCCATCCAGCCTGGCCGCAATGGTCGCCAGGCCAATGGGCCTTCCTCGCTGCGCTGGCGATTGCCACGCTGGCTGTCTTCCTGAGCGATTCGCATCTCGCTGCAGCCCAGTTCCTGCCTTACTGCCTGCTGTTCTTCCTGGCCCTGGCGGCAGTGAAGCGCTGGCGTTCCATGGTGCGCATCGCGCTCGCCATCATTTCCGGCATCGCGATACCGGCCACGGTCATGGACCACGGGCCCTTTGTTTCCGGCGTCCTGCACCATTCGCTGCTCTCGCTCTCGACCTACCTCGCGATCAGCAGCATACTGGCCTGGGTCCTGGCCACGGAGGAGGAACCCGGGCTCGCGGAAAGCTACGTCTGGACCCCGATCCTGATCCTGTTGGCCTGCATGACGCTGACCGTAAGCGCCTGGGGCTGGATCACCTACGACACCGAATCCCGCACCAGCGAGCGGTTCCAGCGTGCCGCGGACAATGTGCGCGAAACCATACGCCTGCGCATGGAGGGCTACGAATCCCTGCTGCGTGCCGGCACGGCGCTGTTCGATGCCTCCTATAGCGTCGAGCGCGAAGAATGGCAGCAGTTCGTGACCGGACTGGAGCTGCCAAAGCAGTATCCGGGCGTGCTCGGCATGGGGTATGCGCGTTTTGCGCCAGCTGGCGCCGTCGCCGCGCTGAACAAGGAAATCAAGGTCTGGCCGGAAGGCGACCGCGACCTGCATGCAGCAATCGTCTACCTGGAGCCGCAATCGGAACGCAACAAGTTCGCGATCGGCTACGACATGATGTCCGAACCGACGCGCAGGGACGCCATGGTTGCGGCCATGCAAACGGGCAAAATGACTGCCAGCGGCCCCATCACGCTGGTGCAGGAGATCAAAGGCCCCAAGCAGGTCGGCTTCCTGATGTTCAATCCGGTTTATAGAAAAGACAGCGCGGGACATCGCGAATTGCAGGGCTTTGTCTACAGTCCCTTCCGCATGGGCGACCTCATGCAAGGCATCTTTGGCAGCGACCTGCGTGAGGTGCGCCTCGACGTCTACTTCCAGGACACCAAGGGGCAACTGATGTACACGAGCACTGGCAGCAGCGGGGGACAGAGCTTCACCCGCCTTTCCAGCCTGCAGTCCGTGCCGGTCGGCGACAACGGCCAGACCTGGGCATTGAATGTGCGCCCGACCGCCCTGTTCGACGCCGCGGTCGACCAGGGCAAATCCTTCATGGTGCTGGTGATGGGCACGTTGATCAGCCTGCTCTTCTTCGGCGCCAGCCGCAACCTGGTGCATGAACGTATTGCTGCCCTGCGCGCCAAGGACCAGTCGGCAAAGCAGCTCGAGCAACAGACTGCCAGCCTGGAAGAATCGGAAGCGCGCTTCAAGCTGCTCACTTCCCACATCCGCAACCACGCCATCGTGCTGCTCGACCCGACCGGCACCATCACCACCTGGAATGATGGCGCCGAAAAGCTGTTCGGCTACAAGGCGGCAGAGATCGTCGGCCAGCCCCTGAAGGTCCTGTCGACCGAAAGCCATGCGATCACCAGCATGACCCTGGCCCTGGAACACGGCCAGTATGAAGCGACCTCGCTGCGCCGCCGGCGCGACGGCAGCACCTTCCTCGGCCTGAAACAGCTGTTCCCCGTGCGCGACGACCATGGGCTCTGCATCGGCTACGCCATGATCATGCGCGACGTCACGGCCGAAAAGGCCGCCGAGAAGGAACTGAACGACGCCAAGACCCAGGCCGAATCGGCCAGCGCCGCCAAGAGCGCCTTTGTCGCCAACGTCAGCCACGAATTGCGCACGCCGATGAATGCAGTGCTGGGCGTCAGCCAGATCCTGGCCCGGACGCCGCTCAATGCCGAGCAGCGCCAATATCTCGACATGGTCTCCGGTGCCGGCCGCTCCCTGCTTGCCTTGCTCAACGATGTGCTCGATTTCTCCAAGATCGAGGCCAACAAGCTGGAACTGGTCGACGACGATTTCCTGGTCGAGGACGTGCTGTGCGCACTGGCCGCCGTGATGGCCATGACCAGCGCCGACAAGGGCCTGGCATTGTCCCTGTGCGTGGATGCGGACGTGCCTGTCTCGCTGCACGGCGATGTGCAGCGCATCCAGCAAGTGCTGCTCAACCTGGTCAGCAATGCCCTCAAGTTCACCGACAGCGGCAGCGTCACCGTGCATGCCAGCCGCGATTCGGCCGACCCCGGCATGCTGCGCTGGGAAGTCAGCGATACCGGCATCGGCATCAGCCCCGAGCAATTGCAACGCCTGTTCACACCGTTCAGCCAGGCCGACGCTTCAATGGCGCGGCGCTATGGGGGGACCGGACTGGGGCTCGCGATTTCCCAGCGCCTGGTGCAGATGATGGGCGGCACGATCGAAGTAGCGAGCACGCCGGGCCGCGGCACCACTTTCACCTTCCTGATGCCGCTGCGCGAGGGCGACCTGCCCGACCCGTACGCTTTGACCGGGGCGAAGCGCAACTGGCGCGTGCTGTACGCCGACCCCGGGCCGCACTTGCACGACGACGTGGTGCAGTTGGCTGCGCGCTGGGGCTGGCGCTGCGACACGGTTGATTCCGCGGCCGGGATCGGCGCCGCCCTGGCGCGCGCCAATTACGATTTGCTGATCTATGACAGCAGCTTCGCCGGTACCGCGCGTGCAAGCGATGTGCCGCAACGTATCTGCGTGCGCAGCGGCGCGCAGGATACAACGGGCGGCCCGCGGCCCGACTCCGAGCTGTTGCGCCCCCTGACGCGTTCCGCCCTGTTCTACGCCCTGAGCACCCAGGCCGACAAGGGAGGCGCCCAACAGGGCGCCTTCAGCAGCGGCAGCAAGGTGCTCACAGGACAATCCATCCTGCTGGCCGAGGACAATGCGCTGAACCAGCTGGTCGCGCGCAGCATGCTGGAAGCGGTCGGCGCCAACGTCCATATCGCCGAGAACGGGGCGCAGGCTGTCGATTTCCTGCGCCATGGCGAGCCGCCGGTGGACCTGGTCCTGATGGACGTGCAAATGCCGGTGATGGACGGCTTCAGCGCCACCCAGGCAATCCGCAAGGAACTGGGCCTGGACGTGCCCGTACTTGCCATGAGCGCCGGCGTCACCCTCGGCGAACGCGCCGAATGCGATGCCGCCGGCATGAACGGCTTCGTTGCCAAGCCAGTCGATGGGGATGACTTAATTACAACGATTTTGCAATTTGTTCATGCCAAGGCCCGCAATTGAAATCTAAGGAAATGACACAAACGCTATAATTGGCCGGCAGTCATTAAATTTTTGGAAATAAATGAAAAAGCTTTTCATTGGGGCTACCTTTGCTGCCCTGTCGATGCCGGCGCTTGCCGACACCTTTAGCGTGATTGAAAACCAGCCGTTATCCGAACTTTGGGTAAATCCGGGCTTCTACTCCTATCACTTCCAGCGCGATAAAGGCTTCGACGATACCAATCCCGGCTTCGGGGCGGAATACCGCTTTTCCACTGTTGCCTCAGTGACTGCAGGGCGCTTTCACAACAGCGACCGCCAGATGTCGAATTACGCCGGCGTGTATTACCAGCCCTGGGCAATCGGCCCGGTGCGACTCGGCGCCGTGATCGGCGGCTTCGATGGCTATCCAAAAATGCGCGATGGCGGATGGTTCCTCGCGGCAATTCCAGTGATCAGCGTGGAATACCAACGCGTTGGCGTTAACTTTGCTATCGTACCTACATACAAGGAACGTTTGCATGGCGCTCTCTCCGTGCAGCTCAAGTTCAAACTGATGTGATTCAAATGAACAAGCGCACATCCATTGAACACTTGCAGTCCAGCTCGCTGGAGGAATTACAGCGGCTGGCTGGATTTGTGTGTGGAAAACCGGTGCCGGCCGAGGCACTGGAGGATGAGCAGCTCTTGTTCAGCCATTTGCCGGATAAGCATTCTCCCGAACAGCATGCCGCGCTGGCCGATATCGCCCATTGCCTGCGCACCCAGCAAAGCCTGCGCCAGGGGCTGGCCCGGGCCAGGGGTTTCCTGGCCGGGTTCGCCGAGCACGCACCGGCCCCGCTCTGGATCAGGGATGCGGCCGGCAATTACGTGATGGGAAGCGGCCTCGAGCAGCAGGACGGCGCGCCTGAGAATCCGGACGTCACCAAGACCATGGAGACAACCGACGAAGGCAAGCGCCATTGGCTGGTGCATAAATTCCCCATTCACGTGAATGGCGAATCCTTTACCGGCGGCTCCGCGATCGACGTCACCACCGAGGTGGAAAAAGAACGCGCCCTGATCCGCCATGACAATTTTTATGTGCTGCTGTCGCGCATGAGCGCCCTGATCCCCCGCTCGCGCACGCTGGAGCAGCTGTGCCTTGATGCCTGCCGCCTGGCAGCGCACCAGCCCAGCCTTGATTGCGCCGCCATCAGCCGCCGCGCCGACGATGGCACGCTCTACCTGTTTGCCTCGGCCAGCCGCGAAGGCCAGGAGCGCCACTGGAGCGCTGGCGAAACGCCGCCGGACTGGCTGGCGGCGGAACTGGCGGCCCATGTGCTGGCCACCGGCCGCGTCCAGTCGGGTTCGCGCAAGGGCCACGAAATCGCGTCCTGCATGGCGGTGCCGCTGTTCGTCAACAACCAGCCCTGGGGCGCGGCGACTTTCTATTCGCGCCGCGAACAGCATTTCGACGCCTTCTATCGCGAGCGTGCCGGTGAGTTGAGCAACGAGCTGAGCTACGGGATCGAGCGCCTGGTCAATGCCCAGGAAATGCACCGGCTGGCGCGCACCAATGTGCTGTCCGGGCTGCCAAGCCGGCTGCAGTTCGAGGAAGAGATTGCCGCCTTGGCCGCTTCCGACGCGCGCGGCACGGTCCTGCTGGTCAACATCAACCGTTTCGATGAAATCAGTTCCGCCTACGGCAATGCCGCCGCCGTCGGCCTGATGCGCCATATCGCCCAGCGCCTGCGCTCGGTGGTCGCGGAAAGCATGCTGCTGGCCCACGTCGGCGTCGGCCGCTTTGCAGTCTTCCTGCCCGCGCACGGTACCCAGACTGCCGCGGAATTCATCCACGAGACGGCGGTGCCGATGCTGCAAGGCGCCTACCAGGTCAAGGAGCACAAGATCTGGTGCACCATCAACGCCGGGGCCGCCGCCCTGCCCGACGATGGCACCACGGCCGACGAGTTGCTGGTCAAGGCCTGGGACGCGCTGGCCGCGGCACGCGACCTCGACCTGCGTTTCGGACAGTATGACCGCGCCGCCGACCGCGTGGTGGCGCGCCAGATCAGCCTTGAAGTGGAATTGCGCGACGCGTTGGAACGCCAGGAGTTCGTCAATTTCTACCAGCCGAAAATCGACCTGCGCACCGGCAAGCTGACCGGCGCCGAAGCGCTGGTGCGCTGGCGCCATCCCCTGCGCGGCCTGGTGCCGCCGTCGGAATTCGTGCCGGAGCTGGAGCGCACCGGCCTGGTGATCGCCGTTGGCCGCCAGGTCATGCAGCGCGCCATGCAGGACTGGCGGGCCTGGCACGATGCCGGGCTGCAGCCGCCGCAAATTGCCGTCAACGTGGCGCCGGCCCAGTTCCGCTGCGATTCCCTGTTCAGCGACATCGAACATGCCCTGCACACGGCCGGCGCCGACAAGCAGCCGTTGTCGATCGAGATTACCGAAAGCTCCCTGGTCTCGGACCATGACCGCGTGGTCGAAATCCTCAATAAGGTGCGCGCGCTGGATGTGCCGGTGGCCATCGACGATTTCGGCACCGGCTATTCCTCGCTGTCCTATCTGGTCAGCCTGCCGGTGGACGTGATGAAGATCGACCGTTCCTTCGTCACCCGCATGTCGCTCGATGCGGGCTATATGGGCCTGGTCAGCACGGTGGTGTCGCTGGCGCACAACCTTGACCTCAAGGTCGTGGCCGAGGGGATCGAGACCGAAGAAGAAGCCAAGCTGCTCAAACTGCTGCGTTGCGAACAGGGACAGGGATACCTGTACGGCCACCCTGTCCCGGCCGACGAATTCGCGGCCTTGCTCGAACCGGCCTAGTGCTTCGATGCGGCGCGCGCCGTCGCCACCTGGTCGAGGATGTGCTTGGGCACCGCCGCGTAGTGCTGGAACTCCATGGTATAGGTCGCCCGTCCCTGCGTCAGCGAACGCAGCGAAGTGGAATAGCCGAACATCTCCGCCAGCGGCACCAGCGCGCGAATCTGCTTGCCGCCGCCACCGGGGATTTCGTCCATGCCCTGCACCATGCCGCGCCGCGTGGTCAGGTCGCCCATCACATTGCCCATGAATTCCTCGGGCGTCTCCACCTCGACGTGCATCATGGGCTCCAGCAGCTGCGCGTCAGCCTTGCGCATGCCTTCCTTGAAGGCCATCGAACCGGCCATGCGGAAGGCGTTCTCGTTCGAGTCCACGTCGTGGTAGGAGCCGAAAGTCAGCGTGGCGCGCACGTCGACCACCGGATAGCCAGCCAGCACGCCGGTATTGAGCGTCTCGCGGATGCCCTTCTCCACCGCCGGAATGAACTCGCGCGGCACCACGCCACCCTTGATGGCGTCCACGAACTCGAACCCCTTGCCCGCTTCCATCGGTTCCAGCTTCAGCACCACGTGGCCATACTGGCCCTTGCCGCCTGATTGCTTGATGAACTTGCCCTCGATATCGCTGACCGCCTTGGTCACGGTTTCGCGATAGGCCACCTGCGGCTTGCCTACCGTGGTTTCGACGCTGAATTCGCGGCGCATGCGGTCCACCAGGATTTCCAGGTGCAGCTCGCCCATGCCGGACATGATGGTCTGGCCCGATTCCTCGTCGGTATGCACGCGGAACGACGGGTCTTCCTGCGCCAGGCGGTTCAGGGCGATCGCCATCTTTTCCTGGTCGGCCTTGGTCTTCGGCTCCACCGCCTGTGAAATCACGGGCTCGGGGAAGACCATTTTTTCCAGGATGATCACCTTGTCCGGATTGCTCAGCGTGTCCCCGGTGGTCACGTTCTTCAAGCCCACGGCAGCGGCGATGTCGCCCGCGAACACTTCCTTGATCTCCTTGCGTTCGTTGGCGTGCATCTGCAGGATGCGCCCCAGGCGCTCTTTCTGCCCCTTGGTCGGGTTGTACACGGTATCGCCCGAATTCACGATCCCCGAATAGACGCGGAAGAAGGTCAGCTGGCCGACGAACGGGTCGGTCATGATCTTGAAGGCGAGCGCGGAGAACGGCTCGTCGTCCGATGGATGGCGTTCGATCTCGTTGTCGTCTTCGTCGTGACCCGCGATGGCCGGCACGTCGACCGGCGACGGCAGGTACTCGATCACCGCATCCAGCATCGCCTGCACGCCGCGGTTCTTGAATGCGCTGCCGGCCAGCATCGGCACGATCTCGTTGCGGATCGTTCGTTCGCGCAGCGCCGCCTTGATCTCGTCTTCGCTCAGGGTCTCGCCATTCAGGTATTTCTCCGTCAGCTCGGGCGTCGCCTCGGCGGCGGCTTCGATCATATGGTCGTGCCACTGCTGCGCCAGCTCTTTCAGGTTCGCGGGAATGTCCTCGTAGGTGAACTTGACGCCCAGCGTCTCGTCGTCCCACATGATGGCGCGCATCTTGACCAGGTCGACCACGCCGTGGAAATTCTCCTCGGCGCCGATCGGGATCTGGATCGGCACGGCAGTGCCTTTCAGGCGGTCCTTGATCTGCCGCTGCACGCGGAAGAAGTCCGCGCCGACGCGGTCCATCTTGTTGACGAAGGCAAGGCGCGGCACCTTGTACTTGTTGGCCTGGCGCCAGACGGTTTCCGATTGCGGCTGCACGCCGCCGACCGAGTCATATACCATGACCGCGCCATCGAGCACGCGCATCGAGCGTTCGACTTCGATCGTGAAGTCGACGTGGCCCGGCGTGTCGATGATATTGATGCGGTGCTCGGGGAAGTTCCCGCCCATGCCTTTCCAGAAGGCGGTGGTCGCTGCCGAGGTGATGGTGATGCCGCGTTCCTGCTCCTGCTCCATCCAGTCCATGGTCGCGGCGCCGTTGTGCACCTCACCCAGCTTGTGGTTGACCCCGGTGTAAAACAGGATGCGCTCCGTCGTCGTGGTCTTGCCAGCGTCGATATGGGCACTGATGCCGATGTTGCGGTAACGCTCGATAGGTGTCTTGCGGCTCATCACAATCTCCTTGAACGATGCCTTGCGGGCATCTTCGATTCTATCAGTAACAGGAGTGCGAAGATTGGGCGGCTCAACAAGAAATCAAGGGAGCGGTTTCGCTTTTATCATCGCACTCGCACGCGCAAAATGTCCGGCACCAAGATGGTGCAGGGTGTGCAGATCGGCATTGTCGTCACGGAACGACCAGTGCCCGTCGGAAAAGACTCTTTCATCGGCAGCGGCCGCCACCACTTGTGCGAAGCAGGTGTCGTACGCGTCTTCGGCATGGCGCTCGGGGATCAGGCGGCACTCCAGCCAGGCCACGCAGCCGGTGGCGAGCAGCGGCGCGCCGGTGGCCGTGCCAGGCCGGGAGTCGAGCCTGAAGCGGGCGAACTTGTCGCCTTCGCGGCCGCTCGACGTGCCAACGGCGTATGCCAGGTCGGCTGCCGCGGCGCCGGGGATGCAGACCGCGAACACGCCGCTGGCGGCGATCAGCTCGCGGCTGAAGGTAAGCTTGTCGATCACGACGGCAATGCGGGGCGGCGTAAATTCGACCGGCATCGACCAGGCAGCGGCCATGATGTTGCGCCGGCCCTCATGGGCGCTGGTGACGAGTACGGTCGGGCCGTGGTTGAGCAGGCGGCTGGCTTGGTTCAGGGCAACCGGCTTGAAGTGTTCAAATTGCTGAGTCATCCCCCATTCTAGCGCCGAAGCGCATTTCCGGCAGGCCGACCGCGTCGGTCACCGGCATGCCAAACACGCCGCCGGCATAGCGTTCGCTTTCCAGCAAATCCACCAGGGCACTGGTCACGAACAGCTGGTCCAGCCCGGGGCCGCCAAAGCAGGGGCAGGTCGGCTGGCTGACCGGCACCGCCACCGCGCGCTCGATGCTGCCATCGGGACGGTAGCGCACGATCCGGCCGGCGCCCCATTCGGCATTCCAGAGGAAGCCGTCGGCATCGATCGCAGAGCCATCGGGCTCGCCGCAGCCGGGCGGCAAATGGGCGAAGATGCGTTCGCCCGCCACTTGATCGCCATAATCGCAGCAGCGGATTATGCCGCTCAGGGAGTCGCAGAAATACATGGTGGCGCCATCCGGGCTGAAGCAGATGCTGTTGGCAATCGCAACCGGCGCCAGCGGCAGCGTTTCCAGCTGCAGATTGTGGCCGAGGCGGTAGAAGCGCCCGATCGGCGCCCTGCCGATCGCTTCGTTCATGGTGCCGAACACGAAACGGCCCTGGCGATCGCAACGGCCGTCGTTGAGCCGCGTGCCGGGGACGTCGCTCTCCACTTCCACGATCGTCATCACCTCGCCAGCGGCAAAGTCGAACCAGGCCAGCCGGCTTTCCAGGCCGAGCAACAAACGGCCTTCCGACGCCGCCAGCGCAAACGACGCCAGGCGCTCCGGCATCTCCCACTGCTGCGTCACCCCGGTCGCGGGCCGGTGCCGCCACAGGCGGCGCCCCAGGATATCGGTCCACAGCAGGGATTGCGTACGCTCGCACCAGACAATGCATTCGCCCAAGGCATTCTGGGCATCCACGATCAGCTCCACATTCACCTCCACCTGTCGATGACATAGCGCGTGCTTGCGCTGTAGGGGGCGCCGGGGCCGCAGAACGCATTCGGGAAGCCGGGCTGGTTCGGCGCGTCGGGGAAATGCTGCGGCTCCAGGCACAGGCCTGCATGGCGTGTGAAGTCGCGCCCCTTGCCGCCGAGCGCGCCATCGAGGTAATTCCCGCTGTAGAACTGCAAGCCAGGGCAATCGGTATAGATCTCCATCTGGCGCCCGGACGCGGGGTCAGCCAGGCAGGCCTGCGGGCCGCGCCCTCCCGCCAGCACGAAATTGTGGTCATAGCCGCGCGCCAGGGCCAGTTGCGCATCCGCCTCTGCCAGCGCGCTGCCGATCCGGCGCTTCAGGCGAAAGTCGAACGGCGTGCCGGCCACTTCCCTCACCTGCCCGCTCGGCAGCAATCCCGTGCGCACCGGCAGGTAGTGGGCAGCGTCCAGGCGCAGCTCGTGCCCGAGAATGTCGCCCTCGCCAGCGAGGTTGAAGTAGCTGTGCTGGCTGATGCTCACTGGCGTCGGCCGGTCGCACACGGCCTGGTAGTTGCAGCGCAGCTCCCCGCTTGTCGTCAGCTCGTAGGTGACCATGACCAGCAGGTTACCCGGATAGCCTTCTTCGCCGTCGCGGCTGAGGCGGCACAGGCTGATGCGCGCCGCGTCGTTGTCGCTGCTCGCGTGGCCCTGCCAGCTTTGCTTGTGGAATCCGCGCCGGCCGCCATGCAGGTGATTCTCGCCTTCATTTTGCGTCAGCTGCACCACGCGGCCATCGTGCACGTAGCGGCCGCCCGCTATGCGATTGGCGAAGCGCCCGACCACGGCCCCGAAATAGGCCGTGTCGCGTTCGTAGTCAAGCATGGTATCGAAACCCAGCACAAAATCGAGCGGTGGACGATGCCGTGCCAGCACGCGCCAGCTACGGATGATGCAACCGTAGTCAAGCACCGATAACAGCATGCCCTGCCCGTTATCGAGCGTGAATTCCATGACCGGCTCGCCGTTGGCAAGCTCCCCGAACAAGCGGCTTTCGACACAGGGCTTCATCGGGCGCGCCAGGCGGCAATCAGCTCGCGCGCCCGCGACTCGAGCTCGGGCAAGGCAATGCCCGGCTCATACAAGCGGCCGCCAATCCCGAAACCGTCGGCGCCGGCGCGCACCCATTCATGCAGGTTGCCGGCACTGACGCCGCCGACCGGCCACACCCTTGCCGATGGCGGCAGGATGGTCTTGACACTACGCAGCCCGCTCGGGCCCAGCGTCTCGGCGGGAAACCACTTGACCGCATCCGCGCCCGCCGCCAGCGCCGCCAGCGCTTCGGTCGGCGTGGCAACGCCCGGCAGGGTCAGCATGCCCAGGTCGCGCGCGCGCCGCATCACCGCCGGGTCGAAATTCGGCGCGACCATGATGCGGCCGCCGGCCGCGTGGACCGCGTCCACGTCGGCGACGCTGGTCATCGTGCCGCCGCCGACCAACCCATCGTTGGGCTTCATGCCGTCCAGCAGACGGATGCATTCCAGGGCGCCCGGGCGGTTCAGCGGCACTTCCAGGATCCGGAAACCGCTGTAGAACAGTGCTGCCGCGACTGCCGGCGCTTCCGCAGCGGTCAGTCCGCGAAGAATCGCAACCAGCGGCGGCTGGTACTCGTCGATTGCGCTCATCAGATTGCCTCCATGAAGCGAGCCAGGGCCGCGCAATAGGCTTGGTCCGGGTCAATCAACTCTGTCGCGTAGCCGAGCATTTGCGCGACCTCGCGGTACGGCGCAGTCAGCTCGGCCGAGGCGATCAGGTGCAGCACAGGCATGCTGCCGGCTGCAGCGGGCGCCTCTTCACGCCGCGCCGCGAACTCCGTGCCGATCAGCAGGCCGCTGACATAGGAACGCGTTTCGCCTGCGTTCGAATCGCCCGCCACGACGCGGGCGCGCGCTTCAAACAGAGTATGGCTCAGGGCTTCGGCGCTTTGCGCACGGTTGGCGCCGGCGCGCAAGGCATCTGCGTCGGCATGGCCCTCGGCCATCAGTGCTGCCAGGGTTCCCGATGAGCGCAGGGATGCATACAATTCGCCGGTGATGAAGGTGGTCAGGCGCGCTATCTTGCCGTCGGCAACTTCCACCCATTTGCTGTGCGTGCCCGGCAGCACGTAGCAGCCGTCGCCATGCCTGAGGAAATGCGCGCCGAAGAGCTGGGTCTCTTCGCCGCGCATGACGTCAATGCTGCCGTGCTCGCGATAACAGTAGCCCGGCACGATGAAGCAGCCTGGCGCGCCGCTGACCGGCACCAGGGTCTCGGGCAGGCGCGCCAGCGGCACGCTGCTATCGAGGTAAGCCACTTCCTGCCAGCCCTGCGCACTGCCTACCATGCCCGACATGACGACCGGCACCAGCGCGTCGAGCTCGAGCAGCTGGCGCAGCGCCTGCAATGACTCGGCAAAATGGCCCTGGGCCGCCAGGGCGCCCTGCGCGTCCTCGTGCTTGCGCAGGCAACTCCCTTCCGCGCCGATGACATAGGCGCGCCGGTTGCTCGTGCCCCAGTCAATGCCCAGCAGGCAGGCTGGCGCTACCATTCGGCCACGCTGCCATCGGCGTGCCGCCACAGCGGATTGCGCCAGTCAGGCGCTGCGCGGCTGGCCTCGATGACCCGTTCTTCATTGATGTCGACACCCAGGCCCGGCAGAGGCAAGGGGTCAATATAGCCGCCTTCCATGCGGAAGTCGCCCGCGTTGTGCACGTAGTCGAGCAGCTCTGCCCCCTTGTTGTAATGGATGCCCATGCTCTGCTCTTGCAGCACGGCGTTATACGAGACAAAGTCCACTTGCAAGCAGGCTGCCAGCGCCACCGGGCCGAGCGGGCAGTGCGGCGCCAGCGTGACGTCGTAGGCTTCCGCCATGGCGGCGATGCGCAGGCATTCGCTAATCCCGCCCGCGTGCGACAGGTCCGGCTGCAAGATCGCCAGTCCGCCCTGCTCCAGCACGCGCTTGAATTCGAAACGCGAGAACATGCGCTCGCCGGCCGCCAGCGGAATGCTGGTCATGTCGGACAGGCGGCGGTAATACTCCGACTGCTCGGCCAGCACTGGCTCTTCGACGAACAAGGGGCGGTAGGGCTCGAGCGCGCGCAGCAGCGGCTTGGCCATCGGCCAGGCCACCCGGCCGTGAAAGTCGATGCCGAACTCGATGTCGTAACCGAAGGCGGAGCGGATGCCGGCAATGCGCTCGACGGCCGCGTCCACCGCCGTGGCGCAGTCGAGCATGGCCATTTCCTCGGTACCGTTCATCTTGAAGGTATTCAGGCCGATATCGCGCAAGGTCTGGATGCCCGCCACCACATCGGCCGGCCGGTCGCCGCCCACCCAGCTGTAGATCTTCATGCGCTCGCGCACCTTGCCGCCAAGCAGCTGGTACACCGGCACCCCCAGCGCCTTGCCCTTGATGTCCCACAAAGCCTGGTCGATGCCGGCAATGGCGCTCATGAAGACCGCACCGCCGCGATAGAAGCCGCCGCGGTACATGGCTTGCCACAGGTCGCTGATCTGCGCCGGATCGCGCCCGACCAGCAGCTCGCCCAGCTCGTGCACCGCCGCTTCCACGGTGCGCGCACGGCCTTCGATCACCGGTTCGCCCCAGCCGCTGATGCCCTCGTCGGTCTCGATCTTGAGGAACATCCAGCGTGGCGGCACACGATAAGTGCTGAGTTGCGTGATCTTCATGGTCAGGACGCCTTCGGTGCAGCCCGGCTGCGAAGGCGCGCCACCTGCTCGGCCGCGCGCTTGCCGGCCAGGAAAGCATGGTCGGAGTTGTAGTACTCCCATTCGCTGTAGCGGCCGGCCAGCAGGATGTCATGCTGCGCCAGCCATTCCCGCACGATGGCGACGTTGCGCGCACGCTGGTGGTCGTAGACGACATAAGCCACCGGCATGTCGACCTGGTTCGCCACCACCACCTTGTCGTCCGCACGCAGGAAGCCGACCTTGACCGCATCGGCAATGCAGCGCTCGATCAAGGCGTCGCCATCAAGCGGCAGCGGTTTCCATGGCGAATAAGAGATTTCGCAGGTAAAGCCGAAGCCGCCCGGCGCATTGCATTCAGGACTGGCGTTGCCTTGAACGAAGATGCGATGGAAGATGCTGTCTTCGGGGTAGTAGATCCAGTGCTTGTCCGTCACATCGCTGCGCGCGATGCCGATATTGACGCAGCGGATCGAGATATGGCGCAAGCCGTGCGCCGCTTCGCGCACTTCCGCCGGCGCCGCTGCGCCGATCAGCTTGACCAGTTCCGGCAGCGGCATGGTGCTGATCAGGTTGCCGTACTTGAATCGCCGGCCATCAGCCAGCGTCACGACGTGCTCCTCGGGCAGCACCTGCGCCACTTCCGCATTCACTTCGATTTTGCCGCGGATCAGGGGCAGGAAGCCATTCATCAGGGCCTGGAAGCCGCCGCGGCGCGGATAGCCGAAGCGGGCATTCGGCCCCATCGGGCGCGGCACCGGGCGCAAGGCGCCTTCGATAATCTCGGACAGGTCCGGCAGGGGCACGCGGCCGCCAAGCCAGGAGGTTTCCATTTCGCTTAATGGCACCGTCCACAATTTGCGGTTATAGGGAATTGCAAAGTGCTTCGCAATGCCTTTGCCCCATGCCTTGTAGATAAAGTCTTCAAAACTCTCGGTCTGGGCTGCGCGCGCTTCCTGGCTGGCTTTGGCCGCCTCGGCGCCGCCGTCGGCGCAGCAGTCCTCCACTTCCACGCTGGAGCAAGCCTGGCCGCTGCCGGCATCGCCATAACGCGCATCGATGGCGCCCACGATGCACTCCTTGATCACTTCCGGCGGCAGGCCATACAGCGCGCCCTGGAAGGGATAGCGGGTATACACGCCCTTGCTGTGGACCCAGGCTTCGCGCATCTGCCAATGCTGGTTGTCGCCCAGCAGCTTGTCGTACAGTTCGAGCACGTAGGGATCGTTGGAAAACATGATATGGCCGGCATGGTCGAAGGTGAAGCCGCCCTCCTCGATCGAGCGGCACCAGCCGCCCACCGTCTCGTTTCGCTCCAGCAGCAGGTTGTCCGCGCCCACGTGGTAGGCGGCGGACAGGCCGGTCGGTCCGCCCCCGATCACAATGCTGCCGAACGACTGGCCGCTGGCCGAGCCGCGCAGCGGGTTGACGTTGGGCGCCGCGCTGGCGCCGGCCAGCTTGCGCGGGGCGCCTTTGCCGGCCAGGCGCGCCGCCTTGCCGCCTGGCGGTGTCTGGTCGATCAGTTCGTGCATGCGGTCAGCCGTTGCATCCCACGAGGTGCGCGCCACCACCTCGCGCATGGCCGCCGCCATCGCCGCCGCTTGCTCAGGTGCCTGGGCCAGCGCCGCCTCGCAATGGCAGATGAACTCGTTGTGGTCATGAGCGATTGCCACGATGTCCCCATACGGCTGTTCCACGTCGCGGATGGCAGTGCTGACAATGGGAAGTTCCGCGGCCATGTACTCCAGTACCTTGGTCGGGCTGATGAAGCGCGTCGCTTCGTTTAGCGCAAACGGCAGCAGGCAGACGTCCCAGCCCGCCAGGAACTGCGGCAGGGCCTTGTACGATTGCTGTCCCAGGTAGTGCACGTTCTGGCGCTGCGGCAAGGTGGCCGGGTCGATCTTGACCACCGGGCCCACCAGCACGACCTGCCAGTCCGAATGCGCATCGGCGATGTCGGCAATCAGTTCGGCATCGAAGCGTTCGTCAATCACGCCGAAAAAGCCCAGGCGCGGACGCGGGATGGCCGTGTGCAGCGGGTGGCCGTTGCTGCGGTCCAGCGCCTGCTCGAAATGCACCGCATCGACGCTGCTTGGGAAGCAATGCGCATTGTCGTGGCGCGAGCGCTTGGCTTCGTACAGGCTGGGCCCGCCGGTAAATACCAGGTCGGCAATGTTCAGCAAGGCCGTCTCGCGCTGCAGCAATTGCTTGGGCGGGTTCCGGAAGGCGCTCAGTTCGTCCATGCAGTCATAGATGACCAGGGAAGGATGCAGGGCTTGCAGCAAAGGCAGCGCCATCGGGGTGTAGAACCAGACCAGCACTTCCTCGCCGTCCGGCGCCAGGGCCGCCACCAGCGGCTGCAGCAGCGGGATCTGGTCGTCGTGGAAACCGCGCGCGTCGACCGGTGTGTGGGGCTGGCAGACCGTCAGGTTCGGTGCGGGATGGGACATGACCATGCGTGCCTCCCCTTCCTCATACACCGGCTCCTCGACGAACACCACCTTGTAGTACTTGGCCAGGCGGGTGAGCAGGTGCTGAGGACGCTGGTATACGAAATCCCAGCGCAGGTGGCAGAAAACAATCAACGTTTGCATGGCATTCTCCTTGGTTTCACACAGGCTGTCGGTCAGCCGGATCGATTGGCGCAATGCAGTGGCGTACGGTGCGACGAGGACGCGGGCCAGCGGATCGGGCCCGTCGCGGTCCAGGTCCCACAGCCCGCTGTGGTGCCAGTGCTCGGCGTTTTCCCAGTCGGGCCGGTCGATGGCGGGGTACAGGCAGATGCCGCATACCTCGGCGCCGCGTTCGCGCGCCATCATGCTTTGCTCCGCCATTTCCCTGATCCAGGTGCCGCGGCCGCTGCCGACATGGCTGGTCTCCGCCAGCAGCACCGGCCGGCCGTAGCGCTGGTGCAGTTCGACCAGGATGTCGGACAGGGGCCGGCGGCGCGGGTCGTCCAGGTGCCACCACAGCCGCATATTGGTGCCGCTTTCCCACTGGTTGCTGTGATAATAGTTGCCGCCCACCAGGTCCAGGTAGCGCGGGTGCCCGCCAAGCTCCGGTTCGACGCGGCCGCACAGCATGTCCAGCGCCTCGTATTGCGAAGCGGTCCAGCCGGCGGCCTGCGCCGCCCAGTCGGGACGGTCCTTGGGCGCGATGACGTGGATCAGCGGGTCGCACTGGAAAAAGCGCGCCCCCGGCGTGATCTCGCGAATGGCGTCGATGGCGGCGATGGAAGCGCGCACCAGCTGGCGCTTGCCCAGTTCACCGGCCCGCTCGTGGTACATGTTCAGGCAGCGGAACATATGCACCGACAGGCCCCAGGCCGTGAAGGACAGCTCGTTCATCGGCGAGTACACCGGCTCTTCGCCCAGCCAGGGCGCCAGGAAGCGCGCGCTGGCCTGGCAAAAACGCACGAAACGCGGCACGAAGTCGTCGCTGTAGATGTCGACGTCTTCCGGCCAGCCGTAGTGGCAGAAGGTCCAGCAGCTTTGCAGCCCCAGCGCGCGTGCGGCTTCCAGGCGCGGCAGCAGCGGCGAGAAATCGAACTGGCCGTCGCGCTCGACCAGCCGCCAGCCGATCGATTCGCGCACCGTACGGATGCCGAACCGGGCCAGCAGCTCATAGTCGGCGCGGGCGCGCTGCAAATGGCCGGTGACCAGGTTCATGTCCTGCGGCTGGCCGGCATGGTTGACGTGGTCGGCGCCCTCATAGCCGGCTTGCCAGAAGGTGGCGAAGGGATGGCAGGCGGGGGTCGTCACGGCGCACCTATTGCACGTTGCGCGTCGCGGCGCTGATCAGCTCGAGGGGAATCTTGGGCGTGCGGTCGGCGTTCAGCAGGCCGTTCGTTTCCTGGAAGGTGTCGGCGAACTGGGTATAGCAGAAGCCACTGAACATCATGGTTTCGTTGACGACCTTCAGCAAGGAACGGTAGTGCTCGAGGAAGCCCTCGGCCGTGTTCTGGCGCGAATAGCCCCAGGTATGGTGGGCCGGTGCGTTCGGGTCGAAGGCGATGCCGCCGAACTCGGTCAGCACGATCGGCTGGCCGCGGTGCGGGAAGCCGTCCAGCGTGAGGATGCGCCCGCCCGGGCGGCGCTGGTCGAACAGGGTGCGCACCGGATCGGTCACTTCATAGCGCTGGCGCACGCGCTCCGGGTCGGGATCGTAATCGTGGATGCCGAGGATGTCGGTGGCCGAAGCCTCCCAGCCGTCATTGCCGATCACGGGCCGGGTCTGGTCCAGCATGCGCGTCAGGTGGTAGAGCGCTTCGACTGCGTTGCGGTGCGATTGCACGGCGGTCAGGTTGGGCACGCCCCAGGATTCGTTGAACGGCACCCAGACGATCAGGCTGGGGTGGCTGTAGTCGCGCTCGATCGCTTCGCTCCATTCATGCAGCAGGCGCGTCATGGCGCGCGCCGAAAAGGCGTAGGCCGACGGCATCTCTTCCCAGACCAGCAGGCCAAGGCGGTCGGCCCAGTACAGGTAGCGCGGGTCCTCGATCTTCTGGTGCTTGCGCACGCCGTTGAAGCCCATCGCCTTCGCCAGCTCGACATCGCGCCGCAAAGCCTCGTCGGAAGGTGCGGTCATCAGGCTTTGCAGCCAGTAGCCCTGGTCAAGCACCAGGCGCAGGTGGTAGGGCCGGCCGTTCAGCATGAAGCGGTCGCGGTTGATCGACACCGAACGCATGGCGGTATAGGAGCGCACGCGGTCCAGTATCTGGCCATCGCGGTACAGGGTCAGCTCGGCGTCCAGCAAGGTGGGCCGCTCGGGGCTCCACAGGATCTCGTTGCGCGAATCGTCGATGCCTGGGTCCGACAAGGCGATCTTGCGGTTGGCCTCCTGGCCCACCATCAAATACCGGTCCGCGGCCAGCAGCTTCGCGCCGAGCCAGACCTTGACTTCTACCGTCAGGCCGGGCGCGGCGTCGCCGCCGGCCAGCACTTCGCAGCCGAGTTCATAGCCGTCGAAGATCGGTGTCCAGCGCAGCCTGCGGATATAGGTGGCCCCGACGTTTTCCAGCCATACGGTTTGCCAGATGCCGGTGGTGCGCGGGTACCAGATCGAATGCGGCTCGAGCTGCCAGTCCTGCTTGCCGCGCGGCTTGTTCAAGTCGGCAGGATCGTCTTCCACGAACAGCACCAGGGTCTGCTCGCCCTCGACCAGTTCGTCGGTGATGTCAGCCGTGAAGGAAGTGTGCCCGCCTTCGTGCTCGGCCACCATGTGGTTGTTGATCCACACGCGCGCCTGGTAGTCGACGGCACCAAAATGCAGCAGCGTGCGGGCGCCGCGCTGTTCGACCTTGAAACGGCAGCGGTACCAGCAAGCGTTATGGAAACCGGTGTCGCCGATCCCGCTCAGTTCCGACTCCGGCGCAAACGGCACATTGATGCGGCGCGACCAGGGAATATCGTCCGAAGGCAGGCAATACCTGTGTTCGTCGTCGAACTCGAACTCCCACTCGCCATTGAGCGACTGCCATTGATCGCGCACCAGTTGCGGCCGCGGATATTCGAATTGCCCCATTGTCTGCCCCGCCCATCGTTGTTATTCGATGGGCCATCGTAGCAGCGCGATTGCCACAGTGCGCTTACGATACGGGCCGGAAAAATTTCCGCCGGCTTCGCATAAAACCTTTAGATACTGGCGGTATGCAAAATGCCACGCCAGGCGGTTAGCGCGGCGAACCACCCAGCACGCGCGCCGGCAGCATGACGATGGCGCGCAGCAGTTCGAACACCGCTTCGACACCGATGCCAAGCAAGCGGAACGGCAGCAACAGCAGCCAGACGATGGGATACAGGACCAGGGCAAGCAAGGCCAGTGGCCAGCACAGGAACAGCAACAACAGCCATAAGATGAAGCCGAACATTCCAGCACCTCCGATTGAAGTTGAGGCAACTGTAAAGCGGACGTCCGGCCCGGACAACGGACATGCGACCAAATGCAGATTAGGCCGACAGAGAGCGAAAAAGCGGGGTCAAGCTGCAAAGGCCGGCAAGGCGGCCGTGGTGCGCAGGGCGACCGCGCGCATGGTCGCTTGCAGGGACTGGATCTGGCCGCCGGCACGGTAGGCAAAGCTGACTTGCACGGCCTCGCCGGCCCGCAGCTGGACCGGCTCGGCAAGCGGCAAGGTCATGTAGTGGTTCAGCCAGTCGATGGTGTTGTTACGTTCGGACACGACAGCCAGGATGTTCTTGGTGATGAAACGCAGCGCGTTGAGCTGGCCGTCCCTTTCGGCGATGAACTGGCCTTCCCAGCGATACAGCATTTCGTTGGGCTGGGTGAAATCGATCAGTGCATAGACCTGGGGCTGGGACAGTTCCACCGTGGCATTCTGGATCTGGCCCGGCTGCTGGAACTGCACGATCGGGGCGATGAAACCGTCGAAATCGTATTCCTGCTGGACCGGCTGGACCGCCATCAGCACCGCCTCCGGCATGAACACAGGCAGAGGGCCGCCAAAGCGCTCCAGGTAGCGCTGCTTGAAATGCTCGATGACCTCGACCTGCTTTTCGCGCAACATGGCGACGTGGATCATTTCGCAGATGACGACATCGACCGGCTCCGGCGGCAGGTATTCGAAGGCATCGGCATGCACCATTTCGACGCGCTCGCCATTGTTGTTCATTGCCAGGAACTTGCGCGCTTCCTGCACCATGTCCGGGTTAAATTCAACACAATACACCTTGTCGGCCTTCTGCGCCGCGAAAAAGGACAGCACGCCGGTGCCGCCGCCCAGTTCCAGCACCTTCATGCCCGGCTTGACCACGTAATCGATGGCGGCCTTGAAGTTGTGCATGCGGTTGGCATCCATCAGCATATTGTGATGGTAGTGCAGCGGGATGAACTGGCCGAGGTAGCAGCTTTCGATTTCGCGTTCGTTCAGCATGGCAGTGGCGCGGGCGCGCGGTGGGTTGTCGACAACAGGATTGTCGCCCCAAGCACGCCTGGCCATTTGCACGATATGAAAGGGAAATACCGCCTTATTTGCCGCCGAGGTGCTGGCGGATTTGCTCGGCGATCCACGGTTTTTGCGCGCGAATGGCAAATTCGGCGGCATTTTCGCGCCAGGCACGGTCTTTCAGGCGGGCGTCAGCGCCCTCATCGAGCAGGAGCTTGACCGCATCTTCCTGTCCTTCGCGGGCGGCCAGCATCAGGGGCGTGGTGCCAGTCGGCGACGCGGCGTCGATGTAGGCGTGGCGCTCGAGCAGCAGCTTCATGATGTCGAGGTCGCCGGACGCGGCGGCGTAATGCAGGGCCGTCCAGCCGGGGCGGTTGACCTGCGCACCGCGCTCCAGGATGGCGAGCACGGCGGGCTTGTTCTTTTGCAAAGCTGCCATCATCAAGGCCGTATTGCCGTTCGGCGACTGTTCATCGATTCTCAAGCCCGGCTGCGCGAGCAGCAGCCTGGCAACGCGCATTGCGTCGTTGCGCATCGCAATGATGAGACCGGTCTCTCCGCGCTGCGGGTCGTGCAGGTTGGGATCGAGGCCGCGCGCCAGTACGGCCTTGACGGTGCGGTCGTCGTCGATCTGGACAGCGCGGAAGAACGCGACCTGGTCGGCTTCGGCGTCGAACGCCTCTCCGGCCGCGTTCGCGCTTGCCAGCCCGGCAAGCAGCGCCGCGGCAGCTCCGGCCAGGAAGGCGAGCGCGGCGCGGCGGCTCATCATCAGGCTGCCGCCTTGAACAAGTCGAAGAAGTTGGCGGAAGTCTGCTCGGCGACCTTTTCCAGCGGGATGCCTTTGAGCTTGGCAATGAATTCGGCAACGTGGGCCACATAGCCCGGCTCATTCATCTTGCCGCGGTACGGTACAGGCGCCAGGTAGGGCGAATCGGTTTCGATCAGCATCCGTTCCAGCGGCACTTCCAGCGCCACTGCCTGCAGCTCCTTGGCGCTTTTGAAGGTCACGATGCCCGAGAAGGAAATATAGAAGCCTTGCTCCATCGACGCGCGCGCTACCTCCAGCGATTCGGTAAAGCAATGCATGACACCTGCCACGCCGCCCTGACCGGTGCCGGCGCCCTCTTCGCGCATGATCCGAATAGTGTCTTCCGAGGCGGAACGGGTGTGAATGATCAATGGTTTGCGCGACTCGCGCGAGGCGCGGATATGGGTCCGGAAACGCTCGCGCTGCCATTCCAGGTCGCCTTCGAGACGGTAGTAGTCAAGGCCGGTTTCGCCGATGGCGACGATCTTCGGATGCCGAGCCAGGTCGACCAGCTGTGCGACCGTCGGTTCAGGCGTGTCTTCGTAATCGGGATGCACCCCGACCGAGGCGTAAATATGCGGATACTGCTCGGCCAGCGCCAGCACGCGCGGGAAGTCCGGCAGGTCGACCGACACGCAGAGCGCGTGGCTGACCTTGTTTTCCGCCATCTTGGCGAGGATTTCAGGCATCCGGGCAGCCAGCTCCGGGAAGTCGATATGGCAGTGGGAATCGATAAACATCCCGGCATTTTATCCGAAACTTTTCAGGACCCAGCCTGTCCAAAGTCAAAACCATTCGGAATACAGCTACGCCAAAGTAGCGGAAACATGCTATGGAGGCGCTATGGATATCGAGGAACGCATGGCGAAAGCAGAAACGGAAATTGCCATCCTAAAAGAAATGCAAAACGAACTGCGCGCGGCAATGGCGCTCGGTTTTGCTGAGCAACGTCAGGTGATGGAGGCCGGTTTTGCCGAGCAACGTCGTGTCATGGAAGCCGGCTTCGCTGAGCAGCGCCAGGCATTGGACGCTGGCCTGCGGGAGGTCCGCGAGGCGCGGGAACGTGCAATTGCTGAGCTGCGCCAGGAGATGCAGCGCGGTTTTCGCTGGACCTTCAGTGCGCTGTTATCCATCCTGGCCCTGGTCCTGGGCATTATTGCCCGGCTGGCGGGCGCGATTTAAGCGACGCGCTTGCCCAGGATGACCAGGTCGCGCTCGACGCCGTCCAGGTTGGCGACGCGCGGCAGCGTGGCCCAGGTCTCGAACCCGAATTTCTCGAACAGCGCCAGCGATGGCTTGTTGTGGCCGAAGATGAAGCCGAGCACGGTATGCACGTTTACCTGCGGCGCGAAATCAATCGCTTCCTGCAGCGCATAGCGCCCGACGCCCTTTCCGCGCCACGCCTGGTCGATATAGATCGATACTTCCGCCGTGCCCGCATAGGCGGGACGGCCATAGAAGTTCGAATAGGAAATCCAGCCAATGATGCCCTCGCGCCCCGCCTCCTCGATCACCCACAGCGGCCGGCGGCCGGGCTCGTGTTCGTGGAACCACGGCAGACGCGATTCAAGCGACACGGGCTCGGTATCGGCTGTCACTTCGCGGGAGGCGACGGTGCTGTTGTAGATCGCGACAATCGTCGGCAGGTCGTCGAGTGTGGCGAGGCGGTGGCGGAAATGTGGGTGGCGCAACTTCGTCATGCGTTAAAGCGTGTGGGTGGCACGGGACGAGCGCAGCGCAGCGCCCAGGATTTCTTCGATGCGCAGGCGGGTACGGGTGCCGGTCTCGTCGTCCGGAAAATGCACGCCGATGCCCTGCGTCTTGTTATTGGCCGCGCCGGGCGGCGTGATCCAGACGACCTTGCCGGCGATCGCGTACTTGGCAGGATCGTCCATCAAGGTCAGCAACAAATAGATCTCGTCGCCAATCTTGTATGGCTTTTGGGTTGGCACGAACATGCCCCCATGCTTCAGGAAAGGCATATAGGCCGCATACAGGGCCGCTTTTTCCTTGATTGCGAGGGACAACACCGTTGGCCGGTTGACGGCCGCGGCACCTGGTTCGGTTGGGCTTGCGCTCATTTTTTCCTTTCTTCAGCTACAGCAAGCAGTGTAGTCAAGAAGCATATCTTCAATAAACAGTTTCGGCGACAGCGGATGGTCGGACGTCGCGCGCCTTTCGTTGGCGCCCTTGACCGCTGCCATCAGGCGGCTGATGTTCACCTTGTCCGCCAGTCCGGCCAGCTCGCGCTGGTAACGGGGATAATAACGGATGTTACCTGCAAGTTTGTACGAAAACAGATCGTAAAGCCAGCGCTGTTGCCACGATACCAAGGCGCTGAGTGGTACTTTCTGCAATTTGTCGGCAGTTTTCAGGGCTCCCTCCACGCTCGGACGGGCCAGGTACTGCAGTAAAGCGTCCAATTCTTCGCGGTTGCCCGTTTCAGAGGCAGCTACGGCGGCCAGCGGCGAACCGCCCTGCTCGCGCAGCCAGCTGTCGGCATCGGGCACGCCCTGCTCCTTGAGCCAGGCCAGCGCTTCGGCATGGGAAGGCATCGGCATGGCAAACTTGCGGCAGCGCGACAGGATGGTCGGCAGCACGCGGTCCAGGCCGTTGGATGACAGCAGGAACACCGTGCCTGGCGGCGGCTCTTCCAGCGTTTTCAGCAAGGCATTCGAGGCCGGCATGTTCAGCGCTTCGGCCGGATAGAGCACCACCACGCGCAAACCCTGGCGGTGGGTCGAGATGTTCATGAAATCGGCCAGGGCGCGGATCTGCTCGATCTTGATCTCTTTGGAAGGCGCCTTCTTGGCGGCCTTCTTGTCTTCGCCCTCTTCGCCCTCGCCCGGCTCGTCTTCGAAGATTTCCGGCCGCACGCGGCGATAGTCCGGGTGGCTGTGCTGCTGGAACCAGCCGCAGCTTGGACACTCGCCGCAAGCGTGGCCGTCCGGGCGCGCGTTTTCGCACAGCAGCGCCTGGGCGAACTGCTCGATGAAGTCGGCCTTGCCGATGCCGTTGGCGCCGTGGAACAGGATCGCATGCGGCATGCGCTGGCGCAGCTGCTGCAGCTGTTGCCAGGCGCCCTGCTGCCATGGATAGACCTGGCCGCTCAAGCAAGCGCTCCCACGATGCGGGCGAGCTCGGCCTGGATATCGGCAATGCTGCGGGTGGAATCGATGACGCGGAAGCGCTGCGGCGCCTCGGCGGCGCGGCGCAGGTACTCGGCGCGGGTAGCCATGAAGAAATCGGCTTGCTCGCGCTCGAAACGGTCCAGTTCGCGCGTCGCATCGAGGCGGGCGCGCGCCACATCCAGCGGCACGTCGAACAGGATGGTCAGGTCCGGTTCCAGGTTGGGGTGCACCCAGTGGGCCAGGATGTCCAGTTTTTCCCGGCTCAGGCCACGGCCGCCGCCCTGGTAGGCAAAGCTGGCGTCGGTAAAGCGGTCGGAAATGACCCAGGCGCCGCGCGCCAGGCCCGGTTCGATCACTTGTGCCACGTGTTCGCGGCGGCTGGCAAATACCAGCAGGGTTTCAGTCTCGACGTGCATGGTTTCGTGCAGCCACAATTCGCGCAGCTTCTCGCCCAGCGGCGTGCCGCCCGGTTCGCGCGAACTGACCAGCTCGAGGCCGCGTGCCTTGACCAGCTCGCCAACGAACTGGATATGGGTCGACTTGCCGGCGCCGTCAATGCCTTCGAAAGTGATGAATTTACCGCGTGTTGTCATTTATTGTTTTTGGTACTGGTTGACCGCCCGGTTATGATCGGTCAGGTTATCGGAGAACTGGCTGGTGCCATTGCCGCGCGCCACGAAGTACAGTGCGCCGGATTTGGCCGGTGCCAGCGCAGCCGTCAGCGAAGCCACGCCCGGCAGCGAAATCGGGGTCGGCGGCAAGCCGACCCGCATATAGGTATTGTAGGGGGTGTCGGTTTCCAGGTCCTTCTTGCGGATATTGCCGTCAAACCTGGGGCCGATGCCGTAAATGACGGTCGGGTCGGTTTGCAGCAGCATGCCCAGCTTGAGGCGGTTCACGAACACGGCGGCAATCATATTGCGTTCGGACTTCTGGCCGGTTTCCTTTTCCACGATGGACGCCATGGTCAGCGCCTCGTAGGGCGTTTTGTAGGGCAGGCCGGGATCGCGTTTCTCCCAGGCTTCGCCCAGGCGCTTCATCAGCATGCTGTGCGACTGGCGGAAAATGGCCAGTTCGCTGGAATTCTTGGCGAACAGATAAGTATCAGGGAAGAACAGGCCTTCCGGATCCTTGAATTCGGGGTTGACGCGCGCCATCAGCTCGCGGTCGCTAAGCTCGGCGGTATCGTGCTTTAAGCCGGTATGCGCGGCAATGGCCTGGCGCATCTGGCGGAAGGTCCAGCCTTCAATGATGGTCAGGGACTCTTGGGCAAACTCGCCGCGCACCAGCTGGCCGATCAGGCGCATCGGCGTCGTGCCAGGTTTGAGCTCGTACGTGCCAGCCTTTAGTTGCCCGCTCTTGCCGGTCACGCGCGCCAGCAGGTTGAACATCAGCGGCTGGATCGGCACGCCGGCAGCGGCCATCTGCTGGCCGGCGGCGCTGGCCCCGCTGCCTTTGCTGATGGTGAACTCAATGGCAGGCTCCTGGCCAATGACAGGCTGGCCCGCCCACCAGGCAAACCCGCCCACGGCCCCGGCCGCGGCCAGGATACCCAGTGTGATCGACTTCTTGATAAACGCCATTTCCAAATGCCCGTTCGATAATCCAATCTTGAACCAGTTTCAGCCTGGACGACAGCGTTTTCCAAGCCCCCGGCGGAATTTGCGCGGGATCACTATAATGAAGGCCGTAATGATAATGCTTTCATCGCCAGAATATGGGAATTTATGAATAACTGGAATCAACTTTTGACACAGGAACAAGAAACACTGAGCACGAGCCAGCTCGCGACCGGTTTTGTTGCCCCGCTCACCGACCAGGGCCTGATCGCCTTCACCGGCGAAGAATCGGCCAGTTTCCTGCATAAGCAGTTGACCAACGACGTCGAACACCTGGGCCTGGGCGAGGTGCGCCTGGCCGGTTATTGCTCGCCGAAGGGACGCATGCTGGCGTCCTTCCTGATGTGGAAGACCGAAGAATCGATCTTCCTGCAACTGCCGCGCGCAATCCAGCCGGCGGTGCAGAAGCGTTTGCAAATGTTTATCCTGCGCAGCAAGACCAAGCCGGCCGATGTCACCGACCAGTACGTGACGCTGGCCATTGGCGGCGACGATGCGGAGGCTGTGCTGCAGACCTGGTTCGACGTGCTGCCGGCCAAGCCGTTCAGCAAGATCGACCACCCGCTGGGCACGGTACTGCGCGTGGCCGATGCCTTCGGCGCGCCGCGCTACCTGTGGCTGGCGTCGCCGGAAGCGGCGTCGACCGCCGCTTCCGTGCTGAAGGACCGTTTGGTGGTGGGCGGCAACGAGGCTTGGCGCCTGTCTGAAATCCATGCGGGCGTGCCACAGGTTGGCCCGGGCACCCAGGAGCAGTTCGTGCCGCAGATGGTCAATTTCGAGTTGCTGGGCGGTGTGAACTTCAAGAAAGGTTGCTATCCGGGCCAGGAAATCGTGGCGCGCAGCCAGTACCTGGGCAAGCTGAAGCGCCGCACCGCGCTCGCTTCCATCGCCGATGCATCGGTGGCCCCGGGCGCCGAGGTATTCTCGCCGGCCGATCCGGAGCAGCCCTGCGGCATGGTGGTCAACACGGCGCGCAACGGCGCAGGCGGCGTCGATGCCCTGGTGGAGATGAAGCTGGAAGCGCTGGAAGCGGGCGACGTGCGCTTCGGCTCGGCCAGCGGGCCGGCTTTGCAGTTCAAGCCCCTGCCCTACCTGCTGGACAAGCTCGACGTCTGAACATGGACCTCTACGTGTATTACAAGGTGCAGGCCGCACAGGCGGCTGGCCTGCAGGCGGCGGTTATCGCCATGCAGTCGTCGCTGTCGGCGGCGCATGGGGTGGGCGCGCAGCTCAAGCGGCGCCCGGAAGCACCCGGCGGCGTGCAGACCTGGATGGAGGTTTATCCGGGCGCCGGCAACGCATTCCTTGTCGTGCTCGACGCAGCGGCGGCGCAAGCCGGGCTGGCGCGCTGGATCGCAGGGCCGCGCCACGTCGAAGTATTCGAGGATATGCCGCCATGTGCCTGATCGTATTTGCCTGGCAGGTGGTGCCTGGCGTGCCCCTCATCGCGGCGGCAAACCGCGACGAATTCTACGACCGCGATACGACGCCGGCGGCACCGTGGCCGGATGCGCCGCACATCTATGCCGGCCGCGACCTCAAGGCCGGCGGCAGCTGGATGGGGATCACGCGGCCAAGCGACCCGGCTGGCGCAGCCGCTGCCGGCCCCTCGCGCTTTGCGGCGATCACCAATGTGCGCAATCCGCAGGAACACAACCCGCTGGCGCCATCGCGCGGCCAACTGGTGGCCGATTTCCTGGCCGGCGGGATGACAGCGCAGGAATACGTGGCGCAGGTGGCGCCGGGCGCGGGCGAATACAACGGTTTCAACCTTGTCCTGTGCGATGGCAAGGAACTGGTCTGGTATTCGAACAAGGGAAATGACGACCCACGGAACGGCAGGCCGCTGGAGCCGGGCATCTATGGCCTGTCGAACGCCCTGCTCGACTCGGCATGGCCGAAAGTACTGAAGACCAAGGCGCAATTCGCCAGCCTGCTGTGCCTTGGCGCGCCGGAAGACGCCTATTTCGAGATGCTCTCCGACACCACCCGGGCGCCGGACATGCGCTTGCCGGAAACCGGGGTGCCGCTGGAGCTGGAACGGCTGCTGTCAGCCGTGAAGATCGAGTCGCCGAACTACGGCACGCGCAGTTCCACCGTGGTCAAGCTGTACGCGGACGCCCCGGCACAACTGCACGAAGTCCAGATCCGTTAAGGAAGCTGCTCCCGCACACAGGATGGCTTTTCCTTGCCCTGGCGGGAGCAGGAAATCAAGGTACGGGTCCCGGTGTCGATGGCATAGAAATGGGTCGGTCCGTTGGCCGTGGCGGGAGCTGCAGCGGCGGCCGGCCATTGCACGCCTGCGCCGCCAACCTGGGCTTGCGCCACCTGGATCGGGCTGATGGAACCGGCGAGGAAGCCCGCGCCAAACACTGCGCAGACACCGAGCGCGATGATCGAACGTTTCATTTTCAACTCCTAGAATTCGTAGTGCATTTCGATGTGGGGAATGCCCGCTTCGTGGAAGACATCACCTGCCATGGCGAAGCCGTGGGCCAGGTAAAACTCCGCCGCGTGGGTCTGGGCGCTGAGGACAACCCTGGTGTCGCCGCGCTCGCGGGCCTTTTCCATCAAGCCCTTGAGGATGGCGCCGCCCACTCCCGCACCGCGCGCGCTGCGCAGCACAGCCATGCGGCCGATATGGCCATCAGGCAGCAGGCGCCCAGTCCCGAGCGCCTTGCCGGCCGCATCATAGGCCACGGCGTGCAGGCACACGGCATCCCTGTCGTCCATTTCCAGGTCGGCAGGCACGTTCTGTTCCCGCACGAAGACTTCGATGCGGATCGGTGTCGCGTCGGCCTGCATGGCGGCCCAATCGCCAAAGCGGAGTGTTGTCGTCATGCCGCGCATTCTCTCACAACATTGCGCGCAGGGCCTCACGAACCTGCGGCGTGGCTTCATAGGGATCGGCCGGATTGTTCCGGGCCACCATGTCGCGGGCCCTCTGCGCCACACCGTCCAACGCTTGCGGGTGGGTGAAGATGTAGAATTTGTCGCCCGCGATGGCGGCGAACGTCAGTTCGGCCACGTCGTGCGCCGACACCTTGCCGGAAGTAACCGCCTTGGTCACCATGGCTTGCGCCGCCATCTGGCTGGCGGTCGGCTTGCCTTCCATCGGCGTGTCGCCAGGACGATTGCGGTGCGACTGGTGGATGCCGGTCGGCACGAAGAACGGGCACAGCACCGAGGCGCCGATCGGGGCCTGCACCAGCGCCAGGTCGTGATACAGACTTTCGGTCAGCGCCACCACGGCGTGCTTGGACACGTTGTAGACGCCCATCACCGGCGGGCAGAGCACGCCCGCCATCGAGGATGTGTTGACGATGTGGCCTTCGTAGTCCGGGTCGCGCCGGGCGCACTCGAGCATCAGGGGCGTGAAGATGCGCACGCCGTGGATCACGCCCGAGACGTTCACCCCCATCACCCAGTCCCAGTCCGCTTCCGTCGCTTCCCACAGCAGGCCGCCGAAGCCGACGCCGGCGTTGTTGAAGACAAGGTGCACCGCGCCGAACTCGCGCATCGCCGCATCGGCCAATGCCTGCACTTCGGCCGATTTGCGCACGTCGCAGCGCACGGCCACGGCCTGGGCGCCCTGCGCGCGCAGTTCTGCGGCTGTGGCGTCGAGCGCGTCCTGCTGCACATCCGCCAGCACCAGCTTCATGCCGAGCGAGTGGGCCTTGAGCGCGAATTCACGGCCAAAGCCGCTCGCGCCCCCGGTGATGACTGCAACCTTGCCTTGGAAGTTTTTCATGAGGTAAGTCTCACAAGTTGTTTACCGAAGTTGTGGCCCTGCAGCAGGCCGATAAGGGCTTCCGGCGCCGAGGCCAGGCCCTGGGAAATCGTTTCACGGTATTTGACCTGGCCCGATGCGACCAGCCTGCCCATCTCGGCCAGGCCTTGCGGCCACATATCCATATGCTCGGTGACGATGAAACCGCGCAAGGTGATGCGGCTTAGCAGCAGCTTCTTGGCGTTGCGGATCGGGATCTCGGCGCCGGTGTAGCCGGCCAGCAGGCCGCAAAGCGCGACGCGCGCAAAGGCATTGCTGCGGCCCAGCGCAGTATCGAACACTTCGCCGCCCACGTTCTCGAAAATGGCGTCGATGCCGTCCGGAGTGGCGGCTGCCAGGTCGGCCTTCAGGTTGCCGGCCTTGTAGTCGACGCAGGCGTCGAAACCCAGTTCATTGACCACGTAATCGCACTTGGCCTTGCCGCCGGCAATGCCGACCGCGCGGCAACCGGCAAGCCTGGCCAACTGGCCGACCGCGCTGCCCACCGCGCCGCTGGCTGCGGACACCACCACAGTCTCGCCCAGCTTCGGGCGCAGGATTTCATGCATGCCGTACCAGGCGGTCATGCCGGGCATGCCCACTACGCCGAGGTGGGCGGAGGCCGGGACGACGCTGGTATCAACCTTGCGCAAGCCGGCGCCGTCCGACACGCCCATCTCGGCCCAGCCGAACATGCCGGCCACGAATTCGCCGACGACGAAGCTGGCGTTGCGCGATTCGACCACCTCGCCGACCGTGCCGCCGATCATGGTCTGGTCCAGCGGCTGGGGCGCAGCATAGCTTTTCGCCTCGCTCATGCGGCCGCGCATGTATGGGTCCAGCGACAGGTAATGGTTGCGCACCAGGAGCTGGCCTTCGGCCAGCGCCGGTACTTCCACTTCTTCAAGCCGGAAATTTTCCGGCACGACGACACCGCGCGGACGCGAGGCCAGCACGATGCGATGATACTTGGACATGCAAACTCCTTAGACCGCCGAGACCCCGCCATCCACTGCCAGGACCTGGCCGGTAATGTGCCGGCCGGCGTCGGAGGCAAACAGCGCAACCGCGCCCTTCAAGTCCTCGTCGCCGCCCAGGCGCTGCAGCGGCGCTGCCGCCGCCAGCTTGTTTTCACCCATGGCCTTGATCACGCCTGCGCTCAATTTCGACGGGAAGAAGCCCGGCGCCAGCGCGTTGACGTTGATACCGTACTCGCCCCACTCGCCCGCGAGGGCGCGGGTGAGGTTGATCAAGGCCGCCTTGGACGTATTGTAAGCGACGGTCTTCATGGTGCCGGGGCCATTGCCGGCCAGGCCGGCAATCGATGCGATATTGATAATGCGGCCGGAGCGGCGCGGAATCATGGAGCGCTTGCCGACGGCTTGCGACAGCAGGAAGATGCTGCGCACGTTCAGGTTCATCACCTTGTCCCAGGCTTCCAGTGGATAGTCTTCCGCCGGAGCGCCCCAGGTGGCGCCGGCGTTATTGACCAGGATGTCGACATGGCCGCCCAGCGCGGCCAGCGCCGCGTCCACCAGCGGATCGATCGATGCTTCCTTGCCCAGGTCGGCGGCGATGGCGAACGCTTCGACGCCGTTTTCCTTCAGCACTGCAACCGCTTCGTCCAGGTCGGCCTGCTTGCGCGAAGTGACCACCACCTTCGCGCCCAGTTCGCCCAGTGCCAGGGCCATTTGCAGGCCCAGGCCGCGCGAGCCGCCGGTGACGAGTGCAGTCTTGCCTTTGAGGTCGAAGAGTTCCTGGGTAGTTCGCATGGTCGAGTCCTTAAATTGTGTAATCCATGCACTGGCGCGCATCGCGCACAGCGCTGAAGAATGGTTTGAGTGCCTGGTGCTGCGGGTGCGACTGGTAGGCGTCGAGCGCCTGCTTGCTTTCGAATTCGGAATACAGCACGACGTCGCAGGTCGCTTCCAGGCCCGGTTCGGCGATGGCCACTTCGAGCTTCAGGATGCCGGGGACGATGCCGGCACAGGCCAGCAACTGCTCCTTCATTTTGGCCGCGTTGGCGGCGCGGCCGGCGCCTTCGGCATAGTCTTTCAGCTTCCACATGACGATGTGCTTGATCATTCGTTACTCCTCAGAACCACGCGTCCTGCATGTCGAGCGTGGTCGTATCGAGGGCGGCCAGCAGGTCCAGCTGCGGCTGGACCCTGGGCAGCTCCCATTGGTAGAAATAGCGGCAGGCTTGCAGTTTGCCGCGCCGGAAGTTGTCCTCTTCCGGCAGCCCGGCCACAGCCGCCATGGCTTGCTGCAGCCAGATCCAGGCCACCACCACATGCCCCACCGCCTCCAGGTAGACCGTGGCGTTGGCCAGGGTCCGGTTAAGGTCGGGGGCAGCATACAGGGCCTGCGTCACTTCTTCAACCCGGCGCCAGGCGGCATCGAGGGCATTGGCGTAGGCGACAAGCTGGCGCGCGTCCGCGCCGCGGCCGGCGCCGCGCGCGCTGTGCACCGTGGCGCGGATTTCCTCGGCCATGGTCTTGAGCAGCGCACCGTCATGGATGCTGGCCTTGCGGCCCAGCAGGTCCAGGCCGTGGATGCCGTGCGTGCCTTCGTGGATCTGGTTCAGGCGGTTGTCGCGGTAGAACTGCTCGACGTTGTACTCGCGGGTGTAGCCGTAGCCGCCATGCACCTGGATCGCCAGGTTATTCGCCTCCAGCCCCCATTGCGAGGGCCAGGACTTGGTGATCGGTGTCAGGAATTCCAGCAGGCGGCCGGCGCGCTGGCGGATCTCCGGCGTTTCGCCGGTATGTTCGTCGTCCACCAGGCGCGCACTGTACAGGCACAGCCCCAACGCCCCTTCGGCGTAGGCTTTTTGCGCCAGCAGCATGCGGCGCACGTCGGTGTGGGCAATGATGGGCAGTTGCGGCGAGGCCGGATCCTTGGCTGCCGGATGCCGGCCCTGCGGGCGTTCACGGGCGTAATCCAAAGCGTGCAGGTAGCCGGTGTATCCCAGTACCGCGGCCGCCAGGCCCACACCGATGCGCGCCTCGTTCATCATGTGGAACATGTTGAGCAGGCCCTGGCCTTCGCGGCCGACCAGGTAGCCGACAGCGCCGCTGCGGCCGCCGGGCAGATGACGCCCTTCGCCGAAGTTCAGCAGGCAGTTGGTGGTGCCGCGGTTGCCCATCTTGTGGTTCAGGCCTGCCAGGGCGATGTCGTTGCGCTCGCCGTTGTCGAGGAACTTGGGGACAATGAAGAGCGAAATGCCCTTCACGCCGGGCACCAGCTTGCCGTCCGGGCCGGGAATCTTGGCCAGCACCAGGTGCACGATGTTCTCGGCCAGTTCGTGCTCGCCGCCGGAAATCCACATCTTGTTGCCGGTCAGCCGGTACTGGCCTTCGGTGTCGGGATCCGGTTCGGCGCGGGTGGCGATGTCGGACAGGCTGGAGCCGGCCTGCGGCTCGCTCAGGCACATGGTACCGAACCAGCGTCCTTCCAGCATTGGCCGCACGAAGTGCTCGACCTGCGCCGCGGATGCGCACTTGAGCAGCGTATTGGCGTTGCCGATAGTGAGGAAGGCGTAGCTCGCAGTGGCCATGTTGGCCGCGGTGAAGTAGGCGGTGACCGCCTTTTCCACCGTCAGCGGCAATTGCATGCCGCCCAGCGCGTAGTCCTGGCCGGCGGCCATCAGGCCCGCTGCCGAGAAGGCGTCCAGTGCGCGCTTCACTTCCGGGATCACGCTCACGCGTTCACCGTCGAACTGCGGCTCCTGCTGGTCGCTCAGCTTGTTATGCGGGGCGAACAGGTCGGTGGCGATCTGCTCGGCGGTGTCGAGGGCCGCAGTGAAGGTCTCGCGGCTGTGGTCGGCAAAGCGCGGACGCGCGGCCAGCCCTTCGGCGTCGAGCCAGTCGTACAGCATGAATTCGACATCGCGGCGGTTCAGCAGCCGGGACGACATCACACCACCTCGAACAGGCCTGCCGCACCCTGGCCGCCACCGATGCACATGGTGACCACCACATATTTCACGCCGCGGCGCTTGCCTTCGATCAGCGCGTGGCCGACCATGCGGGCGCCGGAGACGCCATAAGGATGGCCCACAGCGATGGCGCCACCGTTCACGTTCAGGCGCTCCATCGGAATGCCAAGCTTGTCGGCGCAATACAGCACCTGCACGGCGAAGGCTTCATTCAGCTCCCACAGGCCGATGTCTTCGACCTTCAGGCCTGCGCGCCCGAGCAGTTTCGGCACGGCGAAGACCGGGCCGATCCCCATTTCGTCCGGCTCGCATCCGGCAACGGCGAAGCCGCGGAAGACGCCCAGCGGCTGCAAGCCTTTGGCAGCTGCAATGCGGTCGCTCATGACGATGGCGCAGGAGGCGCCGTCGGAGAACTGGCTGGCATTGCCCGCCGTGATCACGCCGCCCGGCACGGCAGTGCGGATGCCGCGCACCGCTTCCATGGTGGTGCCGGCGCGGATGCCCTCGTCGGCCGCAATCGTCACTTCGCGCGTGCCCAGCATGCCGGTCGCCTTGTCGGCCACGCCCATGGTGACCGTCATCGGCACGATCTCGGCATCGAAGCGGCCGGCGGCCTGCGCGGCTGCGGCGCGCTGCTGGCTCTGCACGCCGTACTCATCCTGGCGTTCCCTGGCAATGCCATAGCGCCTGGCCACGATTTCGGCGGTCTGCAGCATCGGCAGGTAGATCGCGGGCTTGTGTTCGTTCAGCCAGACGTCCTTGTACATGTGCATATTCATTTCCTGCTGCACGCAGGAGATCGACTCCACGCCGCCGGCCGCGAAGATCTCGCCCTCGCCCGCCAGCACGCGCTGAGCAGCGCTGGCGATGGCCTGCAGGCCGGAAGAGCAGAAACGATTGATGGTCATGCCGGGCACGGTGACCGGCGCGCCGCCGCGCAAGGCGATCTGGCGCGCGATATTGCCGCCGGTGGCGCCTTCCGGATTGGCGCAACCCATGACGACGTCCTCCAGCTCGCCCGCTTCAATGCCGGCGCGTGCGATGGCCGCCTGCAGCACGTGGCCGCCGAGGCCGGCGCCGTGGGTCATGTTGAAGGCGCCTTTCCAGGATTTGGCGAGGCCGGTGCGCGCGGTTGAAACGATGACTGCTTCGGTCATGGGTGTCTCCTCTGGATGAATGTTTCGAACCAGCATAGCACAGGTTTAGCACGGTCGTTCGCTAAATTAGCGCTGTTGTAAGTTTTGTGTAAGTTTCAAGAAAGAATGCTGTAAGAATACTGGTCCAGACTCCATCCTGCCGTTGAAGCATTTGGAACACTAACTATTAATCTGGAGACAAGCATCATGGCAATTAGTTCTGGCACCGCCGACGGGCGGAGCATGGGCGGCGGCAAGGCCGCGCCGATGACCAAGGAAGAGAAGAAGGTCATCTTCGCCTCTTCGCTCGGTACCGTGTTCGAATGGTACGACTTTTACCTTTACGGTTCGCTGGCATCGATCATCGCCAAGCAGTTCTTCGTCGGCGACCCGACCACCTCCTTCATTTTCGCGCTGCTGGCCTTCGCTGCCGGCTTCATCGTGCGCCCCTTCGGCGCCATCGTGTTCGGCCGCCTGGGCGACATGATCGGCCGTAAATACACCTTCCTGGTGACCATCCTGATCATGGGCCTGTCCACCTTCATCGTGGGCCTGCTGCCGAACTACGCCAGCATCGGCATCGCGGCGCCCATCATCCTGGTCGCACTGCGCCTGCTGCAAGGCCTGGCGCTGGGCGGCGAGTACGGCGGCGCAGCGACCTATGTGGCGGAACATGCGCCGCACGGCAAGCGCGGCCTGTTCACGGCCTGGATCCAGACCACCGCAACGCTGGGCTTCTTCCTGTCGCTGCTGGTGATCCTGGCCTGCCGCAATTCGATGCCGCTGGAAGAGTTTGAATCCTGGGGCTGGCGCATTCCGTTCCTGGTGTCCGTGGCACTGCTGGGCATCTCGGTCTGGATCCGCCTGTCGATGAACGAGTCCCCTGCTTTCGCCAAGATGAAGGCTGAAGGCAAGACCTCGAAGGCGCCGCTGAGCGAGGCCTTCGGCCAGTGGAAGAACCTGAAGATCGTGATCCTGGCGCTGCTCGGCCTGACCATGGGCCAGGCGGTGGTGTGGTACACCGGCCAATTCTACGCGCTGTTCTTCATGATCCAGACGCTCAAGATGGATATCGCGACTGCCAACATCCTGATCGCCATTGCGCTGATCCTGGCAACGCCGTTCTTCATCTTCTTCGGCAGCCTGTCCGACAGGATCGGCCGCAAGTGGATCATCCTGGGCGGCTGCCTGATTGCAGCAGCAACCTACTTCCCGCTGTTCGGCGCGCTGACCCACTACGGCAACCCGCAGCTGGAATCGGCGATCAAGAATTCGCCGGTGGTCGTGGTGGCTGATCCTGCATCGTGCCACTTCCAGTTCAACGCGACCGGCGAGAAGAAATTCCCGTCGTCCTGCGACATCGCAACCTCGATGCTGTCGAAAGCTTCCGTCGCCTACACCCGCCAGGATGCGCCTGCCGGCAGCGTGGCCGTGATCAAGGTCGGCGACAAGGAGGTCCAGTCCTTCAATGCGACCATGACCGCCGACGGCCTCAACTTCGATGCCGATTCGAAGAAGAAGGAAGGCGAGCTGAAAAAGTCCGTCGCTGAAACCGTGAAGGCGGCAGGCTATCCGGCCAAGGCCGACCCGGCGCAGATCAACAAGCCGATGATGGTGCTGATCCTGTGGGTGCTGGTGATTTACGTGACCATGGTGTACGGCCCGATTGCAGCGATGCTGGTGGAACTGTTCCCAACCCGCATCCGCTATACCTCGATGTCGCTGCCATACCATATCGGCAACGGCTGGTTCGGCGGCCTGCTGCCCACCACTGCTTTCGCACTGGTGGCGTTCAAGGGCGACATCTACTACGGCCTGTGGTATCCGATCGTGATCGCACTGGCCACCCTGGTGATTGGCGCCCTGTTCATCCGTGAGACCAAGGACAACAACATCTACGCACAAGACTGAGCCGCCAGCGCGTTCAGCCCAGGCCGCCTTCGGGCGGCCTTTTTCATTGCGGCGTCGACCGCACAAGGCGCGGGAGCTTTGAGATACCTCAATCCCCGCGCATTCAAGGGACTTGAAATATCGACCGCCTCCTATACTCAAGCTGCTCCCATGGCCCCGTATTCACAGGGTAGAGCAAGCAGGAAATCCCATCAGCTTCATCAGGAGAAGGCCATGACTATTGAAACCATTTCCCTCCAGCAGATCAAGGATGCACTCGCAAAAGAAGGCGATCCTTGGGAGGCTGGAGTGACCACCATGTCCGTACTGCTGCCCGACGAGCAGCAACTGCGCCTGGGGGTCAAGCCGCCGCCCGGCGAGGCGTCGATCGACCAGGTTGCGGCGCGCAGCCGGCAGAACCGGGAAGCATTGCGCGCCCGCGCATCCGAGAACATTGCCGCGCCCAGCGCCTACGATCTGCGCAATGTGGGCGGGAAGAACTTCGTCACCGATGTCACCGACCAGGGCAATTGCGGCTCCTGCGTGGCATTCGGCACCATCGCAACCGTGGAAGGACGCCTGCGCGTCCAGCGCAACAACCCTGCGCTGAGCATCAACCTGAGCGAAGCACACCTGTTCTTCGTGTATGCCAAGGCGGCGGGCTACAACTGCGATACCGGCTGGTGGCCGGAGTACGCGTTTGACGCCTTCAAGCAAGGCGTGGTCGACGAAGCCTGCTATCCCTATGACCTGAATCACCGTGAAGGCAACCTGTGCAGCAATGCGGCCGAGCGGCTGACGCGCATTACCGGCTATACGGCGTTGACCAACAACCCGGCACAGATGAAGGAGTGGATCGCCACCAAGGGCCCGGTCAGCGCCTGCTTCGTGGTCTACAACGACTTCTTCAGCTACAAGAGCGGCATCTACCGTCACGTGACGGGGGGGCAGGCCGGCGGGCACTGCGTGTCCATCGTCGGTTATAACGACAACCCAGGCTATTGGATCTGCAAGAACAGCTGGGGCAATGCCTGGGGCGATGCCGGCTTCTTCAATATTGCCTACGGCGAGTGCGCCATTGACAGCTGGCGCAACCACGGCGTGGACGCCATCCAGAACACCGGCTGGCAGAACAATGCGCGCGTCACCGGCCTGTGGGCCATCGACCAGCAGCGCAATGCCTGGGCCTATTTCCAGGGACTCGGATGGCGCAAGATTTCCAACGAAACCGATGCCATTTTCTACGACATGCTGACCGACCTGATTGCAGCCAAAGCATCCGGCCGCGCTGTCAACTTCTACGAAGTGGACAACGTGATCAAGCAAGCCTATGTATTCTGAACCGCAGTAATTTCGGAGAACATCATGACTGAATCACAACCGACAATGACACCTGGCGGCGCCCAGGCATCCGGCGTCGTGGAGTACGACGCACCAAGTATGAGCCCGGCAACCGTGCTACCCGACGGCGATGGCGCGACGGCGCTTCTCCTGCAAAGCCCGCCCGTGCCCACTATCGGCCTCGAACTGTTGGCACGGCAGAGCTCCCCTGCCCTGCCCGCCCAGGCTGCCGGCACCGCAGTGGGCGCGGTGACGGCGTGGCAAAATGACAAACGCTTCACTGCACTGTGGACTATCGCCGAAGACCGCAACGCCTGGGTTGGCGTGTCCGGCATCGGCTGGAAGAAGCTGTCCAACGCAAGCGAAACGGCGACCACCGGCCTGGCCATGTTGTCTGCCCATGCGCGCGACCGCGAGCGCCAGGTCAACTACCGCGACGAAGCCGATGGCATGATTCACGAAATGTACGTCTGGTAAACGGGAGGCCGGGATGCAGGTGGATGAGTCGCAAGCTGGCAGCAGCGTCGACCTCGCCGAGGGTGAGCTGCTGATCGTGCGCCTGAAGGAAAACCCAAGCACGGGATACCGCTGGGCCGTCGAACAGGCCGGCGGACTGGCGTGGGAGGATGGCGGCAGCGGTCCGGCCGGCGTGCCCGGCGCTGCCGGCATCCACGAGTTCCGCGCACGCGCCGACCGCGTGGGCCGGCACGACATCTGCCTGAAACACTGGCGCGACTGGGAAGGCGAGCGCGGCATCATCGCCCGCTATCCCTTGACCCTGCAGGTTCAGCCGATGATACGCAGCGAGTAATCGGTGGCCTTGATGTCTTTCGTCAAGGCGCCGATGGAAATGCGGTGCACGCCGGTTTCGGCGATGGCGCGCACCGTGTCGAAATTAACACCGCCGGAAGCTTCCAGCAGCGCCCGCCCGCCGTTCAGTTGCACGGCTGCGCGCATCATGTCGAGGTTGAAGTTGTCGAGCAAGATGGAGGCCGCGCCGGCAGACAGGGCTTCTTCCAGTTGCTCCAGCGTTTCCACTTCAACCTGGATGCTGACTTTCGCGTCCAGGCGCTTGGCCGCCGCCAGTGCAGCCGTGATGCCGCCTGCCGCCGCGATATGGTTCTCCTTGATCAGGATGCCGTCGTACAACGCCAGGCGCTGGTTCTGGCCGCCGCCCACGCGCACCGCGTATTTCTGCGCCAGGCGCATGCCCGGAATCGTCTTGCGGGTATCGAGGATGGCCGCGGTGGTGCCTGCGATCACGTCGACATAGCGACGGGTCGCAGTGGCAACGCCGGACATCAGCTGCATGAAATTCAGCGCCGAGCGCTCGGCAGTCAGGATGGCGCGGGCCGGGCCGACGATGGTGCAGACAGGCGTGTCAGCGGCCATCAGGTCGCCTTCAGCGTAATGCCAGTCGATGCCGATGGACGGATCCAGCGCTTCCATCACGCCTTCGAACCAGGGTGCGCCGCACAGGACCGCCTCTTCGCGCACGATCACGCGCGCGGTAGCACGGCCATCTTCCGGCACCAGCTTGCCGGTCAGGTCGCCAGTGCCGATATCTTCCATCAGGGCCGCCAGCAGGTTGCGCTCGTACGCGCCCGCCAAGGCATCGTCAAACGGTGCGAATGTATTTTTCAGGGTACTCATGCCGGACCGATACCTTGGAACAGTTGCGCTTCTTTCGCCAGGTCGGCGCCTGGCGCGACCTTGGCTTTCCTGGCCGCCGCGAAATCGAGCATGCGGTTGATCGAACGCTGGGCCAGCTTGCCGACTTCGGGATCGACGTGGATCTCGTTATTCATGTTCTCCAGCACGTCGGCCAGGTTGCGCAAGCCGTTCATCGCCATCCATGGGCAGTGCGCACAGCTCTTGCAGGTCGCGCTGTTGCCGGCGGTAGGCGCTTCGATGAAGGTCTTGCCCGGGGCCGCCATGCGCATCTTGTGCAGGATACCGTTGTCGGTCGCGACGATGAATTCGGTGTTCGGCAGGCTGACAGCAGCGGCGATCAGCTGCGAAGTCGAGCCCACCACGTCGGCTTGCTCAACCACGCCGGCCGGCGACTCCGGGTGCACCAGCACTTTGGCGTTCGGGTGCTCGGCCTTCAGCAGGTCCAGCTCCGCGCCTTTGAATTCGTCGTGCACCAGGCAGGAGCCCTGCCACAGCAACATGTCGGCGCCAGTCTGCTTCTGGATGTAGGAACCAAGGTGCTTGTCCGGTGCCCACAGGATCTTCTTGCCCTGCTCGTGCAGGTGCTTGACGATGTCCAGGCCGATCGAGGACGTGACCATCCAGTCTGCGCGCGCCTTCACCGCGGCACTGGTGTTGGCGTACACCACCACGGTGCGGTCCGGATGCTGGTCGCAGAAGGCGATGAAGTCTTCCGGCGGGCAGCCCAGGTCCAGCGAACAGGTGGCGTCCAGGTCCGGCATCAGCACGGTTTTCTCCGGACTCAGGATCTTGGAGGTCTCGCCCATGAACTTGACGCCGGCCACCACCAGGGTCTTGGCCGGATGGTCGCGCCCGAAGCGCGCCATTTCCAGCGAATCGGAGACGCAGCCGCCGGTTTCCTCGGCCAGGTCCTGCAGGTCGGCGTCCACGTAGTAGTGGGCCACCAGCACGGCGTTGCGCTCGCGCAGCAGGGTCTTGATGCGTTCCTTCAGCAGGATCTTTTCATTGGCCGGCACGGGTGCCGGGGTGCGGGCCCACGCGTGGGCCACGCAGCTGCCGCCTTCGACCGGCTTCTCGAATTCGACAGTCTTGATCGGAGTTTCAATCATTACTCGATGCCTTGGCTCTTCAGATATTCCTCATAGCCGCCGCGGAAGTCCACGACTTCGTTTTCCTTGATCTCGATGATGCGGGTGGCCAGCGAGGAAACGAACTCGCGGTCATGCGACACGAAGATCAGGGTGCCGGCGTACTTTTCCAGGGCGATGTTGAGCGACTCAATCGATTCCATGTCCATGTGGTTGGTCGGCTCGTCCAGCAGCAGGACATTGTGACGGCCCAGCATCAGCTTGCCATACATCATACGACCTTTTTCGCCACCCGACAGGACCTTGACCGATTTCTTGACTTCGTCGCCGCCAAACAGCAGGCGGCCCAGCGAGGAGCGCACCGCCTGGTCGTCGTCGCCTTCCTTGGTCCACTGGCCCATCCAGTCGGTCAGGTTGATGTCCGCAGCGAATTCCTCGGTCGGATCCTGCGGCATGTAGCCGACGTTGGCGTTTTCCGCCCACTTCACAAGGCCGGTATCGCTGTCCAGGCCCGTGATGTCCTTGCCGCCGATGCAGCGCAGCATGGTGGTCTTGCCGGCGCCGTTGGCGCCAATGATGGCAATGCGCTCGCCCGCTTCGATCATCAGGTCGACGTTCTTGAACAGGGTGCGGTCGTAGGTCTTCGAGATGCCCTGGGTTTCCACGGCCAGGCGGTGCAGCTTTTTCTCGCCGTCGAAGCGCACGAACGGATAGGCACGCGACGATGGCTTGATGTCCTCGATCTTGATCTTGTCGATCATCTTGGCGCGCGAAGTAGCCTGGCGGGCCTTGGACTTGTTGGCCGAGAAGCGGCGAACGAAGTCCTGCAGTTCGGCGACCTTCTCTTTCGCCTTGGCGTTGTTGGCCAGCTGCTGGTTGCGGGCCTGGGTCGAGGCCAGCATGTATTCGTCGTAGTTGCCCGGATAGATCTTCAGGGTGCCGTAGTCCATGTCGGCGACGTGGGTGCAGACCTGGTTCAGGAAGTGACGATCGTGGGAAATGATGATCATCGTCGAATCGCGCTGGTTCAGGGTGTCTTCCAGCCAGCGGATGGTGTTGATGTCCAGGTTGTTGGTCGGTTCGTCCAGCAGCAGGATGTGCGGATTGGAGAACAGGGCCTGCGCGAGCAGCACGCGCAGCTTCCAGCCCGGCGCCACGGCGCTCATCGGGCCCTGGTGCAGGCTGATGTCGATGCCGGCGCCCATCAGCAGCTCGCCGGCGCGCGCTTCGGCGGTGTAGCCGTCATATTCGGCGACCTTGCCTTCCAGTTCGGCCGCTTCCATGTAGTCGTCGTCGGTGGCTTCCGGGTTGGCGTAGATGGCGTCGCGCTTGGTCATCGCTTCCCACATCTCGGTGTGGCCCATCATGACCACGTCCAGCACGCGCATTTCTTCGTAGGCAAACTGGTCCTGGCGCAGCTTACCGAGGCGCTCGTTGGCGTCCAGGCTGACGTTGCCGGCAGACGGTTCCAGGTCGCCGCCCAGGATTTTCATGAAGGTCGACTTGCCGCAGCCGTTCGCTCCGATCAGGCCGTAGCGGTTACCGTCGCCAAACTTGACGGAGATGTTCTCGAACAGCGGCTTGGCGCCGAACTGCATGGTGATGTTTGCGGTAGAAAGCATGCTGGGAAAATGGTGAGAAAAAGCGAATCGGGCATTATACCCCGTCGACCACAGGGGCGCATAGGAGCGGCCATGATTGAATGCATCAGAAAGTTGCCTTATTGATCACAGATCATGACGCTTTTACGGCAGAGCGCCGTCAACCAACAGCAGCAATACGAGGCCGTTGTCGATTTCGGGAAAAGTCCTGTGCGGTCCTAAACGGTCTTTTTTGGTCTGGCGCGGTCTGGTTTGGTCTGGAATTCCATCATTTTATTGCGTAGCGCCATTGCGGGTTGCCATTCGTCTTCATTGGGAAAGCGTAACCACAGGGTACGCCAGGCATTGCGCTCGCACTTGGCGACCTGATTCACAAACTGACCAGGTGAGACGCCTTGGCCTTCGTACAGCACCTCGCTGCCCTCCACATGAGCCAGGTAGTTTGTGCGCTTATAGACGGTACGCAACGTCGTGCCACTTGGCAAAAACAAGCATTTCCACTGGTACCCATCAAGGGTTGATGCTGCACGCCGGTTTTGCTGGTCCTGGAATTTCGCCATCCATTCATTGATCGCGATATCGACCAACTCAAACATTTCCTGTTTGATTCCGTGGTTGTACATAAAATTCCCCAGGCCCTGGTACGTTTCCAAAGACGCGGGCAGGCTGAACAAGATCGGATGCATGGCAATCTCCAGTTCTTTGAAAAGGACATGCCGATTTCGACCCAAACCAGACCAAAAAAGTTCAATCCAGACCAAAAAAGTTCGATCCAGACCATTCCAGACTTTTCCTGAAAATCGCGACCACCCCTCTATTGCCGCATCCAGTCCCGCAGTTCGTAGTACCAATACGTCAACTGTGCAGCGAGCAGGCCGGCCGGACCGCCAGTAGTCGGCAGCCCCCATGTCGCAAACTGTTCGACCTTACTGAGTTCGCCCATCAAGGCGGCCGACAGCACGTCGCCGGCCAGCGAAGTCGGGCCGACGCCATGGCCACCGAACCCCATGCCATACCAGACCCCATTGGGCAGTTTGCCAAGCTGCGGCATTTTGTGGCGGCCATAGCTCATCAATCCGCTCCAGGCGTATTCGACCCTGGCACCTTCCAGTTGCGGATAGACCTTCAGCATGTCGGCGTACAGCAAGCGCGCCACATCCTCCGGGCTGCGCGAGCGCACCGAAATCCGCCCGCCCCACAGCATGCGGCTGTCGCGCAATGGACGGTAGTAATCGAAGGCGAAACGCGTATCGTAGATGGCAGCGTCGGTGGCAAGCGCTTGCGGCATGCGCGCGCCCAACGGCTCTGTCACCATGACATATGTCGCAATTGGCAGGATCGCGCCGGCCAGCGCCGGATAAAGGCGTTCGATATAACCACCGCAACAGACAACCACCTCATCGGCCAGCACTTCGCCGGCATCGGTGGCGACGCGCCAGCCACCGTTGCTGCGTGCTTCAATTGTGGTCGCGCGGCTGCCTTCATGCAGGCGAACACCGCCAGCATGCAGCGCCCTTGCCAGGCCCTGCGCATACTTCAAAGGATGGAAATGGAAGGCATTTTCTTCGTACAGGGCGCCGAAATAGCGTTCGCTGCGGGCACGCTCGGCAAAATCGGCGCGCGCGATGCGCTGCCATTCCACACCAAGATGTTCCTGCATGAAGCGCTGGCGTTCGTCCAGCACGCGCGGGTCGTCGAACCAGTTCGCAAGATAGATGCCGCCGTGCGTCGCATCGCATTCAATCCCGTATCGCGTGATTCGGCGCCGGATCTGGTCGACGGCGCCAAGCGTTAGCTGGTAAAGCCGCCTGCCCTGCTCCGCGCCGACCGTCGCGAGCAAGGCTTGCTCGTCGAGCGAATAGCCGCCAAATACAAAACCGCCGTTGCGGCCGGACGCACCGTGACCGACGGATTCGGCCTCCAGCAGCGCGACATCGCGCTCGCCATGCTCCATCAGCGACATTGCAGTGGCCAGGCCCGCGAAGCCCGCGCCGATAATGCAGACGCGCGCCCGATGGCTGCCGGACAAGGGGGCGTAGCATTCTCCGGGCGCTGTGGCTCGGTAGTAGCTTTCCGCACCGTTCATGGCAGGGTGGGATATCCGCTTACAGTCAGGTCGAAGCCTTCGATATCGCTTACAAGGCGAGCTTGCGCACCAAACGGCAAGGTGCAGCGCTCCTTCACATGACCAAACGGCAGCCCGGTCAGCACCGGTATCGGCAGCAGGCCACGAATGAAGGCCAGCATCGCTTCGAAATCATAGCCATTATCGTGTGCGCCCAACTTGTACCCGGAAAAGTCGCCCAGCACGATCGCCTTCTGGCGCTCCAGCACGCCCGCGTAATGCAACTGCAGCAGCATGCGCTCTACGCGATACGGATGTTCGGCGATATCTTCCAGGAACAGGATGCCGCCCTCGATCTGCGGCCAGAATGGCGTGCCGACCAGATGGTTGACCATGGCCAGGTTGCCGCCCCACAGCGTGCCCTGCACGTCGACCTGTGGATTGCCGGCTGCCGTGCCGCGCACCTGGTGGGTCGGCCCCCGCAGGCAGTCCCAGAACTGCCGCAGCGTGTATTCGACAGGCTCTTCGCGGATGAAGTCATCGCACATCATCGGCCCGGCAAAACTGATCCGGCCGGTGGCCTGGTACAAACCCATATGGAAGGCCGTGAGATCGCTGTAGCCGCTAAACAGCTTGCCACAGTCGGCCATCTTGCGGAAATCGATGCGCGGCAAGATGCGGCTGATGCCGTATTGGCCGCGCAGCATGATCACGACCTGGCAATCCGGATCCGCCGCAGCGGCATTGAGCTGCGCCAGGCGGCCGTCGTCGGTGCCGGCAAAACGCTGGAACTTGCGCTCGGCGTCGTAATAGTTGTGGACGATGCAGCCCTGCGCTTCAAGGCGGGCGATGCCGCGTGCCAGCGCGGCGTCATCGAGGGCGTAGCCGCCGGGTGCGGCGATGGCAATTCCGATATTTTTCACCCGGCCATATTACTCCGCAGGTGTTGATCGAGCAAGGTTAGCAGCCTGCCAACCAGGGCGGGCGGCATGTCGTGCCCCATGCCTTCGATCAGTTCCAGCCGCGCGCCCGGAATCTGGCGCGCCGTGTCGATGCCGCAGGCGCATGGCACCAGCGGGTCGGCGTCGCCGTGGATCACCAGCGCCGGGCAGCGGATCTTGCGCAGCAGCGCGCTGCGGTCGCCGGAGGCGGCAATCGCCACCAATTGCCGCGCCACCCCGCCGCCGCTCACATTGCGCGCCACCGCCTCGCCGGCCATCTGGCGCAGCAGGCCTTCCGGCATGGGAAACGCCGGACTGCCGATGGTGCGGAAGGTATCGACCATCTGCTCCACCACGCGCGCCCGGTGGTGGGCGCTTGGCGTGCGCCGCAGCAGGATGCGCCGGGCCGCCGGCGTCGGGCCCGGCAAGCCGGGGCGGCCGCTGCTCGACATGATGGAGGTCAGGCTCAGCGTGCGCGCCGGATAGCGCGCCGCCATGATCTGCGACACCATGCCGCCCATCGACACCCCGACAACATGCGCGGCCGCGACGCCCAGTGCATCGAGCAGCCCCACCGCATCGCCGGCCATGTCGTTCAGGGTATAGGGTGCGCGCTGGCGCCAGCCGAAGAGGTGGCGCAGGTAGGCCAGCCAGAGGTTGGGCGCCCCCAGATGGTCAAAGTGGGAAGACAGGCCGGCATCGCGGTTGTCGTAGCGGATCACGTGGAAGCCGCGCTGCACCAGCCCTTCGACGAATTCACCGGGCCAGGAAATCAGTTGCAGCGCGAGCCCCATGTTCAACAGCACAGCCGGCCCGGCCGGGTCGCCGCTCGACTCGTAGGTAATCGTAATACCGTTTATATCAACGCTGGCCATGGCTCAGCATAGCACCGCAGCAGCGGCGTGTGGCGCGCGCTCAGGCGACGTTGTTTTTGCGCACGGCGCGCCGTTCGGCGAAGAAATCTTTCAGCACCTGGCCACAATCCTCCGCCAGCATGCCGCCCTCCACCTCGGCATGGTGATTCAGCTGTTCGCTCTCGAAAACGTTGACAACCGAGCCACAGGCGCCGGTCTTGGGATCGGTGGCGCCATAGACGATGCGCGACAGGCGCGCATGCATCATGGCGCCGGAGCACATCACGCAAGGCTCCAGCGTCACATACAGTTCACAGCCGGGCAGCCGATAGTTGCCCAGCGCTTCGGCAGCCGCGCGCATCGCCATGATTTCTGCATGGGCGGTCGGATCGTGGCGGCCGATCGGCTGGTTATAGCCGCGCCCGATCACCACTCCATCCTTGACCACGACAGCGCCTACCGGCACCTCGCCTTCCGCCCAGGCGCGACGCGCTTCCAGCAGCGCCTCGCGCATGTACAGCTCATTCGACAATTTCAGCCCAGCAGTTAGGGGTTTCATGCAGCACCAGCTTGTGCAGGTGCAGGCCGGTGCCGTAGCGGTCCTTGAAGGCGGCCTTCAGGATGTCCCAGGCCACCGCAGCCAGGTTTTCTACCGTCGGGATACGGTCGATCACCACGGTCTTGTGGTTGGGCAGCGAGGACAGGAAATCCTTCACCGCGGCATCCTTCTCGTACACCAGGAAGGCGTGGTCCCACACATCGACCAGGTGTTCCTTGGCGATGGTCTTGACGTCGGAGAAGTCCATGATCATGCCGTTGTCGGAATTGCCTTCGGCGTCGATCACCTTGCCGGTCAGGGTGATTTCCAGGGTATAGCGGTGGCCGTGCAGGTTGCGGCACTGGCTCTTGTGGTCCGGGATGCGATGGCCAGCATCAAATTCCAGCTTGCGGGTGATAGTCAGCATTGCTTAAGGGATGTTCAACAGTTTATGGGTTTGCAGGCTCAGCTTCCACTTCGGGTTGCGCTTGCAGGTCTCGATCGCCAGCGTGGTATTGAAGGCCGCCAGCGGGCCGTCCATCGGCTGCACGAAGAAATTCTCGAAATCCAGGCCTTCATAGGCGGCCAGGTCCTGGTCCTTCTGCGGGATCACGACCTTGATTTCATTGCCTTTGCTAACCACCAGCTTCGAGCCCATTTTCGGGCTGACGCAGATCCAGTCCACGCCGGCCGGCACTTCGACGGTGCCGTTGGTCTCGATGGCGATGGTAAAGCCCGCCGCGTGCATCGCATCGATCAGCGGCGCATCAAGCTGCAGCAAAGGTTCGCCGCCAGTAAACACCACGTACTTGTGCCCATGGCCGGGCGGCCACAGGCTGTCGATTTCCTGCGCCAGCGCCTGCGGCGTGGCAAATTTGCCACCGCGCTCGCCATCAGTGCCCACGAAGTCGGTATCGCAGAACTGGCAAACGGCGCTGGCGCGGTCCTGCTCGCGGCCCGTCCACAGGTTGCAGCCGGAAAAACGGCAGAATACGGCGGGCCGCCCGGCATGGGCGCCTTCGCCCTGCAGGGTGTAGAAAATTTCCTTGATGCTATATGTCACGGGTGAATCCAGTGGTCGGCAACCCTACATTATAGCGCGTTTCACGAAACGAAACGGCTTTGCGCTTCGTCAACGTTTACCCCTTGCGGCAGCGGCACAATCAAATTCCCGACGCAGTGAACAACAAACAGGGCCGCCGCCAAATGAATAGTCTCCTCAAGATCTCCCATCTGATGGAAGCACCCTCCCCCGACCAGCCGCAGGGCTTTGCGCTGAAGCTGATGGAACTGCTGGTCATTCCCACTTTCGTGCTCGACGCCCAGGGCCGGGTCGTCATCTGGAACCGGGCCTGCGAACGCCTGACCGGCGTGCCGGCGCACGAGCTGCTCGGCACCAGCGGGCACTGGTGCGCCTTTTACGCCCATCAGCGCCCGACACTGGCCGACCTGGTGATCGCCGGCCGCACCGGCGAGATCCTGGACCTGTACGACGGCCAGTCGCGCGGGCCGGCCGGCGCCAAGGACAACCTGTGCGCCGAAAACTGGTGTGAAATGCCGCGCACCGCCGGCCGCCGCTACCTGGCCGCCGACGCCAGTCCGATCTACGACAGCGACGGCCAACTGGTGGCCGTGGTGGAAACCCTGCGCGACCTGACCGAGGAAAAACAGGCCCAGATCGCGCTGGAGCAGCTGGCAACGCGCGACGGCCTGACCGGGCTAGCCAACCGGCGCTGCTTCGACCACACCCTGCTGGCCGAATGGCAGCGCGCCTTGCGCCAGGCGCAACCGCTGTCGTTGCTGATGGTCGACGTCGACAACTTCAAGCAGTACAACGACGCCTACGGCCACGTCGGCGGCGACGACTGCCTGAAGCGCATCGCCGCCGCCGTGGCGAGCGAAATGCGCGCCAACGACCTGGTGGCGCGCTACGGCGGCGAGGAATTTTCCGTGATCCTGCCCAACCAGTCGCTCAAAGGCGCTGCCATCGTGGCGGAACGGATACGCTGCCGCGTCGAAGCGCTGCGCCTGCCGAATATCGGCGCTGCCCAGCACTATGTCACGGTCAGCATCGGCGCGGCCACCGCGATTGCCTCCCACGAGCACCAGCCGGCGCAGCTGGTGGCGACGGCCGATGCGGCGCTGTACCGCGCCAAGCACATGGGGCGCAACCGTATCAGCTTGCCCGGCACTTAGCGCTTGCCGCGCCGTCCAGCACGGCGCGGTTGCGGCCGGCCCGCTTGGCTTCATACAAGGCCTTGTCGGCCGCTTCCAGCACGCTGGCCGGCGTGTCGTCGACATCGGGCGACAGCGAGCACAGGCCGGCGCTGATGGTGACATGCGGCGCCACCGGCGAGGCGGCATGCGGCATGCGCAGCCCGGCCACATGCTCGCAGATCCATGCACCGTAGCGCTGCACCTCGTCTTCGCAGCTGTTTGGCAGCAGCACCACGAACTCCTCGCCGCCGTAGCGGGCCACCAGTTCGCCAGGCCGGCGCGTGCACTGCGCCAGCGCTTGCGCCACGGCGCGCAGGCATTCGTCGCCCGTCTGGTGGCCGTAGTGGTCGTTATACAGCTTGAAGTGATCGACATCGACCAGCGCCACCCCCAGGGCCGCGTCCTGGCGCCGGTGCCGCGCCAGTTCCACCGCGAACTGCTCGTCGAAATAGCGCCGGTTGTGCAGCCCGGTCAGGCCATCCTTGTGGGCCAGTGTGTCGAGGCTGGCCAGCGCCGCCTGCAGGCGCAGGTGGGTGCGCACCCGCGCCTGCACGACCGGTCCGCTCAGCGGCTTGGTGATGAAATCGACGGCGCCGGCATCGAGGCAGGCAATCTCGCTCTCCACGCCGCTGCTGGCCGTGACGAATATCACCGGGCAATGGCGCAGGTCGGGGTCGGCCATGATGCGCTCGCAAACGGCAAAGCCGTCCATGCTCTTCATCTGCAGGTCAAGCAGGATCAGTTGCGGGCGCTGGGCGCGCGCAATCTCCAGGCCCGCCAAGCCATTGGTGGCAAACAGCACCCTTGCCTGCTCGCGCAACATGGCGCTCATGAGGCGGATGGTGTCGGGGTTGTCATCGATGATCAGGATGGTGCTTTCCATGCTTCCTCACTCAGGACGTCGAGCGCGGTACCGAAGTCCAACGCTTCTATTGCTGTTTCCAGTTGGGCCGCCGCATCGTCGCCGCGCTGGCTGGCCAGTTGCGGCCGCAGCTGGCGAAACTGTTCGAGCGCATCCAGGTCCTGGCGGCGCAGCATGTCGACCAGTGTCTGCATCGCGCCCTGCAAATCCTGCTGCACCCTGGCGGCGGGCGCCGGCTGCTCCAACTGCAGCCAGCGCGCGCCGGCCTGCAGCGTTGCCGACAGTGCCTCCTGCACCAGCGCGAACTGGCGGCCGATGGCTGCCGCGTCGCCTTCGCGCAAGGCCTGCTCGGCCGCCACCGTGGCTTCCGAAAAATTGCGCGCCCCCAGGCTGCCGACGCCGCCACGCAAGGCGTGCAGCGCGGCGGCCGCGCCGGATGCGTCGCCCGCTTGCCAGCGCGCCTGCGCGGCGTCGAATTCGGCTTGCGACTGGCGAACCACGCGCTCTACCAGCGCAACGATATTCTGCCGCTGCGGCCCATGGCCGATCACGGACAGCAGCTTGCGGATGGCGAATACGCCGGGCTGCTGGTCGGCGTCGGCGCCGGCCGCCGGCTCCGCGGTCGCCGTGGCCGCCGTTGGCGCCGGCGCCGGCCGCTGCGCCGCGCCGCCCAGGTGGGCCGCGATGGTGGCCAGCATCTGGGTGTAATCGACAGGCTTGGGAATGAAGCCGTCCATGCCGCACTCGAGGCACTTGGCTTGCTCGGTATCGAGCACGCCCGCGCTCATCGCCAGGATCGGCAGCCGCAAGCCCATTTGGCCGCGCAGGATGCGGGTCGCTTCGAAACCATCCATCACCGGCATCTGCACGTCCATCAGCACCAGGTCGAAGGCCGCCGCGTCGTCGCGCAGCAAGTCCACGGCCTGCTGCCCATGCTCGGCCACCGTCAGCTGCGCGCCGGCCGGCTCGAGCACGCCGCGCGCCACCACCTGGTTGGTCGGGTTGTCCTCCACCAGCAGAATGCGCGCGCCGCGCAGCACGCTGGCATAGGCAGCCTGCGCGGCTTCCTGCGCCGCTTGCGGCGCGCCGCCCTGCTGGCGCAACCCCTGCAACAGCAGGCGCAGGGCGGCAGGCAGCACCGGCTTGGCCAGCGCCGCCGCCTCGCCCGGCAAGGAATTGCGGTCCAGGCTGCGGTTCAGCGCCACCAGGCACATGTCCTCGAACGCTGCCGTGCCATGCGCGTCAAGCAGCACCGAGTCGACCAGGGCCACGTCCCAGCTTCCTGTGCCGGCAGCCGGCGCCGCCGCATGCGCTTCCACCACGCAGCCCCATTGCCGCAGCTGGCCTTCCAGGTAATGCAGGGTCGGCACATGGTCGTCCACCAGCAGCACGCGCAGGCCGGCCAGCGAGCTGCCGGCCGGATCGCCGGCGCGCTGGCGCCGCGCCACCTGCAGCGGCAGGGACACCACGAACTCGCTGCCGCGTCCCGCTTCGCTGCTGACCGTGATGGTGCCGCCCATGAGCTGGACCAGCTGCTGCGAAATCGACAGGCCCAGCCCGGTGCCGCCGAAACGGCGCGCGGTCGATGTGTCGGCCTGCTCGAAGGGATTGAACAGCCGCCCCAATTGTTCGCCGCTCATGCCGATCCCGCTATCGCTGACCACCAGTTGCAGGATCTCCATCGAGCTGCCGGGCGCACTGCTGCCGATGTGTACCCGCACCTCGCCTTCGGCCGTGAACTTGATCGCGTTGCCGACCAGGTTGAGCGCCACCTGGCGCAGGCGCTGCAAGTCGCCCACCAGGCTTTGCGGCATGTCCTGGTCGAGCGTGAGCAGCAGGTCGAGCCGCTTGCCGACGCTGGCCGACTGCATCGCCGCCGCCACCGCCTCGGCCAGCTCGTCGACCTGGAATGGCGCCGCCGCCACGGCCAGCTTGCCGGCCTCGATCTTCGACAGGTCGAGAATGTCGTTGACCAGGGCCAGCAGCGCGCTGCCGGAGGCGCGGATCAGGCGCACATATTCCTTCTGCTCGGCGCTCAGGGGCGTGCGCTCCAGCAACTGGCCGATGCCGAGCACGGCGTTCATCGGCGTGCGGATTTCATGGCTCATATTGGCCAGGAACGCGCTCTTGGCGCGGCTCGCCTCCAGTTGCTGCAATTCGGCTTTCTTGCGCGCCGTGATGTCCAGCGCCACGATGTGGAAGCCGCACACTTCGCCCTGCACGTCGGTGTCGGGAATGTAGTCGGTCATGAAATGGCGCTGCCAGCCGGCGCGCTCGGTGTCGGTCTCGAAGTGCACCCGCTCGCCGCGCAGCGCCGCCGCCGCGTGCGGCTCGATTTGCCGGTACAGGGCCTCGCCCAGCACTTCCTTCATGCTGCGCCCGATCATCGAGGCCGGGTCGATGCCGAGCAAGGTCTGGTAGCTGCGGTTGGCAAAGCGGAACACCTCGTCCTGGTCGACATAGCCGATGGCGGCCGGGTTGTGGTCGGCCACCGTGCGCAGGAAGCGCTCCTTGTCCGCCAGTTCCAGCTGGGCGCTGGCCAGGGCCGATAGCTGCTCGGCCGCCGCCTCTTCGCTGCGCCGGCCCTGCGTGGCGTCGGTGACGAATACCGCATAGGCCTGCGCCCCATCGGCCGCGTGGCGCCGCAGCGTCAGCTCGGCGTCGAAGCGCGCGCCGTCGCGGCGCCAGCCGGTCAGCGCCACCGGCTGCCCGACGCTGCCGTCGCCCAGGCGCGCCAGCAGGCCGGCGCCGGCCTGCAGGAACTGGTCGACCGGCTTGCCCAGCACCTCGCCGCGCTGCCAGCCGAAGATTTCGCTGGCGCGCCCGTTCCAGTCCGTGACGTTGCCGTTTTCGCTCAGGCCGATAAAGGCTTCCTGGGTCGCATCGAGCATGGCGCACATGCGCGCTGCCAGGGCTCGGCCCTCGCCTTGCGCGCGCGCCAGGTCCGCCACGGCTTGTTCGAGTTGCTGTTGCAGTCCCGCCTTGTCGTGCGCCAGTTGCCGCGCCTCGCCGCCCTGGCGCTGCAGCACGGCGTTGCAGGCCGTGCGCAAGGCCTCGAGTTCGCTGAAGCTGCCCGCCAAGGGCGGCACCTCGCTGGCGCCGCCCTGCTCCACCCGGCGCAGCGCCGCCTGCGCCTGCTGCATCGGCTGCAGCACTGCGCGTCCGGTGCGCCAGCCGATCAAGGCGAACAATACCGCCAGCGCCATCCCGCCCAGTACCACGCCTGCCTGCAGCCGGCGTACCGGCGCCAGGGCGCTGTCGACGTCCTGCCGCACCAGCACGGTCCAGCCCAGGCCGGGATAGCCGTCGTAGCCGCGCGTGCGTCCGTAGCCGACCAGGTAGTTGCGCCCATCGGCCCAGCGCCCTTCCACGTAACCGGCGTGCTGCAGCCGCGCCTGCGCCAGGGCGCCGCCTTGCAAAGGCTGTTCGAGCAAGGCGTCCGGGCCTGCCAGCACCTTGCCGGCGCGCGAGACCACCATCACGCTTTCGCCCAGCAGTTCGCGGGCCCAGTTCCAGTGCAGGTGCACGCCCAGCACGCCGGCAGGGCGGCTGGCGCCGTCGTAGTACGGGAAAGCCAGGTCCAGCACGCGCAGCGCGCGCCCGGCGCTGGACGGCAGCAACTGCCCAAGCTGCGGGTCGGCGTGCACGTCGTGCACGTACACCCCGCTTGGCGCATCGGCCCACCACGGCTGTTGCGACACGTCGGCGCCCTCCAGCACGGCGCCGGTGGCCACCGTGACCTTGCCGGCCGCGTTGGCCAGTCCGATCCAGGCATACAGGGGATAAGTGCGCTGCAGGTCTTCCAGCAGGTGGCGCCGCTGCGCCACACCCAGCTCGCCCGCCGCGGCGCCGGCGCGCCGCGCCAGCAGTTGCACTTCGCGATAGCGTTCGAACATGGCGGCATCGAGCTGGTCGGCGCTATCGCCGGCGCGCTGCGCCAGGCCATGGCCGATGCTGCGTTTGAGTTCGTCGGCAGTGCGCCAGCCCAGCAATGCTGCGCACAGCAAGGTCAGCAACAGCACCGCGATCGCCAGCAATCCGGCCAGCACCGTCCCCAGGCCCGCCGGGCCAATCCTGTGTCGCAGGGAAGGACGTTCGGGCAAGGCTTCGTCTGGCATGGCGGACTCCGGTGATCCGAAGTCCCGAGTATAACCGACTCTCCAGCGAAAAGTTGCCAGAAAGTCTTGCCCCAAGCGCCTTCCCTAATGCACTTTACGTCCCGAGCGCGCTTTCTGCGCCTTGGTCTCGCCGTGTTCGCGGCGCTGCTTATTGACGATGCGCGCCGCCACTTCCTCTTCGCGCCCGGGGTAGCGGTGTTCCTGCTTGAACTCCTGTTTGAGCTCCTTGTATTCGCGCTCCCGTTTCTGGCTGGCTCCTCTTGGCATGATAGGCCTCCGTGTTTCAGATGCTGCCCCCATGCTAGCCAAGCTTTGGCAGGCACAGCGCACGTAATGGCTGGTCACTTTCACCACTTTATCGACACGCAACTGTTTGACTGGGGAGACACCGATGCAAGACCATTACGCCAAGGCCCACAAGCTGTTCATCCCGACCCTGTGGCTGCTGCTGGCGCTGTCGCTTGGCCAGGCGCCGTGGTACGGCACCTGGCAGCCGGCGTTGCTGGCGGGCCTGCCGGCGGCCTTGCTGCCAAGCCTGCTCGCCTGGAAGGCGCCGCAGGCGCTGGCCAGCCGCATGGCTGTCGGCATCGCGTGCATGGGGTTCTGCGCCCTGCACATCCACCAGGCCATGGGCATGATCGAACTGCACTTCGGCATCTTCGTCTTGCTGACCCTGCTGGTCGTCTACCAGGACTGGCGCGTGATCGTGGCCGCGGCAGCCTTGTCGCCGTGCACCACCTGCTGTTCAATTTCCTGCAGCAAGCCGGCTTCGGCACCATGTGCCTGAGCCGCCCTTCGCTGCCCGTCATCATCGTGCACGCGCTGTACGTGGTGGTGGAAACCGCGGCGCTTTGCCATTTCGCGCTCAGCTTCGCGCGCCAGCGCCGGCAGACCGAGGCCGACCGCCGCAGCCTGCAGGCCGGCTTCGACCGCATGCACCGCACCGTGACCGAGGCCCATGTCGGCCTCGATGCCATCAGCAACGCTGCGCATGCGATTGCCAGCGGCAACCAGGATTTGTCGGCGCGCACCGAGCAACAAGCCGCCGAACTGCTGCGCACCGTTGGCACAGTACAACAGCTGGCCCAGGCAGTGCCCGGAATGCCGCCGATGCGCACGCTGCCACCGAACTGGTGTCCAGCGCTTCGCAGGTGGCGGTGCAGGGCGGCGCCATGGTGGCCCAGGTGGTCGGCACCATGGGCGCAATCCATGACAGCGCGCGCCGCATCCACGACATCATCGGCGTGATCGACGGCATCGCCTTCCAGACCAATATCCTGGCACTCAATGCGGCAGTGGAAGCGGCGCGCGCCGGCGAGCAGGGGCGCGGCTTTGCCGTGGTGGCGGGCGAGGTGCGCAGCCTGGCCCAGCGCAGCGCCGCGGCCTCGCAGGAAATCCGCCAGCTGATCGGCGACTCGGTCGGCAAGGCCGAACAGGGCAACCAGTTGGCCGGTGCAACCGGGCAGGTGATGGAAAAACTGGTGGGATCGGTCCAGCAGGTGGCAGCACTGATGCAGGGCATTACCGCCGGCAGCCGCGCCCAGTCGGACGGCATCGAACAGCTCAGCGGCGCCGTCAGCGGCATGGAGCGGGTCACGCAGCAAAACGCCGCGCTGGTGCAGCAGGCAGCCAGCGCCTCGGCCAGCATGCTGGAACATGCGCGCCGCCTGGTTCAGCTCATGGGCAGCCAGGACGACGGCGCGCCGCAGCAGCGCGCACCGGCGCTGCGCTGATCAGAACTGCTCGACCCAGGCCGCCAGCTGCGACGGGGTCAGGGCGGCGTCGGCCTGCACCAGCCGGCATTCCACGCCTTGCGCGCCGCTGGCCATTTGCAGCGAAGCGCCGCGCTTGCCCATCCACAGCAGGCAGGCCAGCCAGAACGCGTGCTGCGACGAGACCGGCGCGCTGGTCGGCGTTTCCAGGAATTCGGTGAGCTGGGACGCCTGCAGGAACAGGGCGTGGCCGGCATCCACCGCGCGGAACGTCGGGCCGAACGCTTCCGCCAGCAGCGCAAAAGCGTGCGCCGGGTCGGCATCGGCATAGCGCTGCTCCAGGTCCTGCAGGTGGTCGCGCACGGCGCAGCCGAAAGCGGCGCTGCGGAAGGCTTCCGAACTGATCAGATCGGAGTGGTCCAGCATCAGCCAGTCCGGTTCCGGCGGCGTCATGCCGGCGCTGAGGGCGCCCGCCAGGTAGCTCTCCACCGGCACGAAGGACGGGCCGGCCGACAGGCTGGCTGCCAGGGTGTACAGGGTGCCGATGCGGGTGGCCACGGCCTGCTTCTGGCGCACCAGCAGCTTTTCGCGCAGCAGTTGCGAATGTTCCTTTTGCAGCTTGGCCAGGGCCAGGGCCTGCTTCAGTTCCATGCGCAGCGCCGCGATGTCCCACGGCTTCTGGATGTAGCGGTGGATCTGGCCCTGGTTGACCGCGTCGACCGTGTGCTCCAGTTCCGAATAGGCGGTGGTCAGGATGCGCACGATGTGCGGGTAGCGGTCCCACGCATAGAACAGCAACTCGTTGCCGTAGGCGCCGGGCATGCGCTGGTCGGACACCAGCACTGCGATTTCGTCGGCGTGCTCGTCGAGCATGCGCTTGCCCTCCTCCACCGACTCGGCCACGTACACTGGCGCCAGCGAACCCAGGGCGCGCTGGAAATATTTGAGGGCGGTCGCCTCGTCGTCGACGTAGAGGATCGCCGGCGCTTGTCTGGTCGGTTGTTGTTCGTTCATGCTCGTTCCTTCTCTAACTCCGGGAAATTCATGGTGACGGTGGTGGAGCAACCCTGTTCCGACTGCACCCGCAGGTGGCCGCCGAACGATTGCATCACGCGGTTGCAGAAGATCAGTCCCCAGCCGCTGCCGCCTTCGTCGCCGTGCATGGACACCGGGTCCAGCAGCAGGCGGTTCAGCAGCGCCGGCGCGATGCCCGGGCCGTTGTCTTCCACGACGATATAGGGGCGCTCTGCCACGCCCACGGTGATCCTGATCCGGGGACCAGGCAGTCCTTGCAGCGCGCGCAGCGCATTGCTCAGCAACGAGGACAGCACCAGCGCCACGCAGTTGGGCGAGGCCCGCACAGTGAAGTCGGCTTGCACGTCCACTTCGATGATGTCGCGCTGGCCTGGCGCCAGCGGGTACATGCCCAGCAAGGCCGCGACCATCTGCTGCGCGCTGCCGCTGGCCAAGCGCGCCGCCGGCACGACGCTGGCGCGCTTGGCCGATTCGACAAACGTGGCCAGCACCGACAGGCAGTAGCGCGCATTGTCGTGCATGTGCGCCGCAGCGTTGCCGATGTCGGCCCGCGGCGGCAAGCCGCTCTCTTCCTGCTGGGCGTTGTGGGCGTTGACGCGGCGCTGGATATTGCGCGCGAAATTGGCGATCGTGGCCAGCGGCGTGTTCAATTCGTGCGCCAGGAAAGCGACGGTTTCTTCGATTGCGAGCAGGCTCTGGCGGCGCAGCGCGCGTTCGCGCGCGTTCTCGCTGGCCAGGCGCAGCGCATCGCGCACGGTATGGGCATCGAGCGGCTTTTCCAGGATGCGGAAGATATCGCCGCCGTTGATGGTCTCGAGCAGCACTTCCTTGTCGGCGTAGGCCGTGACCAGGATGCGCACCAGGTGCGGGTAATCGCGCTCGACCTGGCGCAGCAGCTCGCCGCCGACGCGGCCCGGCATGCGGTAGTCGGTCACCAGCACGTCGACATCGCTGTCGGGCTTGGCGAGGATCTCCAGCGCTTCGTCCACGCCGGGCGCGGTCAGGACCGTGAAGTCGTTTTCCACCGCGCGGGCGAAGTACTTGCGCGCCAGTTCCTCATCGTCCACGTACAGCACGGTCGCCGGCTGGCTGCGATCGCTCATTTCTCGCCTCCGGTCACGCGCGGCAAGTCAAAGGTGAACCTGGTCCATTCGCCCGGCATGCTCTCGGCGGCCAGCAGGCCGCCGTGGCGCTGGATCACGCTGTAGCAGATCGACAGCCCAAGGCCCAGGCCCTGCCCGACTTCGCGCGTGGTGAAGAAAGGTTCGAACACGCGGCCGATATTCTCCGGCGCGATGCCCGGGCCGTTGTCGCGCACCGTGATCTTCAGCCGTTCGCCGCGCGCTTCGGCATACACGTCGATGGCCGGCGCCTGGGTGGCGCCCTTGCGCATGGCCAGCGCCGCATTGCTCAACAGGTTGATCAATACGCCGATGATGGCCGCTTCATCGCCGCGCACCAGGGTGTCCGGCTGCAGGTGGCGATTGACCTTGATGCCCTTGATCTCGTGGCCCACCAGGCGCACCGACGATTCCAGCGCGCGCTCGAACAGGAATTGCGCACTTTCGTGGTCGGTGCCGGACTTGCGGTACGCGAAGGTCTTCAGGTCGGACACGATGTACTGCACGCGCTGCATGCCCGACTTGGCATCGGTCAGGCATTCCAGCAGCACTTCGCTGCCCTTGGCAGCCGGCTCCTCCATCGCGATGTCGATCGCCATCATGCAGAAATTGACCGGATTGTTCACCTCGTGCAGCAGGCCTGCCGCCAGGGTGCCCAGGGCCGCCATTTTCTCCTGCTGCAGCATCTGGCCCTTGATCTCGGCCAGGCTGCGGTTGTTCGCCTCGAGCTGGGCGTTCTTGTCGGCCAGCTCCGCCTTGAGCTGGAACAGGTTGAAGCGCGCCTGCTCGTTGTAATAGGTGCAGACCGCACTGGCCACGGCGCTGAACGCCAGCAGCAGCGAATTGACGGCAAACGCGCCGCCCACCGGCGGCTGGCCGTCATGCACCCAGCAGGCGGCCGCGTACAGCAGGTAGGTCAACAGGCCAAGCGTCAGGTTCTGCCACATGCGGAAGGCAAACGCGATGGCCGAGGCAAACACGCCCAGGTTCAAGCCTGCGTAATAAATCGACGAGGCGCCTTCGGTGACGGCAATCATCCAGGCGATCATGATCTGCGGCAGCATCAGCCAGGTGAAGCTCATCGCCTCCACATTGCGCGCTCCCCATGGCTGGCGCATCACGCCGATGATGGCGAGGATGGCCAGCGACACCAGCACGCGCGCCAGGGTAAATGCGCCGAGGTGGTCCGGATAGAGGCTGAAATCGAGCCCGATCCCCAGCAGCACCAGGCCGATCGCGGTCCACGCGCCGCCGCGGCTGAAGCGCAGGCGGTAGGCGCGCAGGTCCGACTCATAGGCCGAATGCAGGTGCGGGCTCACGTAGGGTGCCGGTCCAGTCATGGCAGCGACGCTTCGGCAAACACATTGACGCCGGTCGCATCGACATAGGTGAGGCGCTCGCGCGCCTGCGGCGGCAGGAGCTGCTCCATCTTGGCCTCGTCACGATAGATCAGGTACCACTCCAGCAGGTGCTCCATGCCAGGGCGCTCCGGATTGCTGCTGTGGACGTTGGTCACCAGCAGGCGCCCGCCGCGCTTCATGCAGGAGGCGAAGTAGCTCAGCAGGCGGCTGCACACCTTGTCCGACAGGTAGTCGAACAGGCCGGCGCAGTACACCACGTCGAAATCAGCGCCCACTTGCGGCCCGTCCACGCGGCGTTTCAGCAGGTTGTGCACGGAATCCTGCACGAAGCGGATGTCCGGCTGGCGCGCCAGGCCGGCGCTGATGCCGCCCAGCTGGCCGCGCGTCCAGGCCAGCGTCTCTTCGCTGAAGTCGACCAGTTCAAACGAGAGCCAGTGCGGCTCATCGTACTCGCGCAGGAAGCGCTGGATCTCCTGCGCTGGCCCGCAGCCCACGTTCAGCACGCGGTACGGGCGCCCCACGCGCCGCGCCGCGTCGGCCTGGCGCTTCAGGAACTCGACCAGGATATCGATGCGGTTGCGGTGCGCCACGGCGACCGCGGTCTGCAGGAAGGCCGCATTGACGATCTGGAAGTAAGTGCTCGGTCCCTGGCGCGGGTCGCCCAGGATCTGGTTCACCATTTCATAGTCGCCGGCATAGCCGAGCGGCTTGCTGAAGGTGCGGAAGACGAACGGCGCGCGCAGGATCAGCGGGTGCAGCGCCGCCTGCGCAAAAGCGCGGTGGGCGGCGGCAGCATCGGCCTCGACCATTCCCGCTTCCTTGTTCAAGTCGTCGAAGTAGCGGCGCACGCGCATGATCAGCGGCTCGGCCAGTTCGGCAAACACGTCGGCGCGCAGGCGCCCGCCTTCCTTGGGCAGCGAATCGGACAGGTCGACCTGCTCGACCCAGCGCGCCACCTCGGCCAGGTAGGCCCGCGATTCGTTGACGGCAATCTGGTAGTCGCGCCGGATGCGGAAGCGCTCATCCCAGTCCAGCACGAACTTGCTCGCTTCGCGGCCCACCGCACCCGGCAGCATCACCACCTCGCTCAGTTCGCGCCATTCGTCGATCAGGGTCACCGACACCACGGCGGTCAGGCCGGTGTTGACCATGCTGATCACCACGGCCTTGCCGATGTAGGCGCTGGCCGTGCCCATGCGCACCGTCAGCTCGCTGAGCACCTCGCTGACCTGCACGATGGAATACGGGTTATACACTTCCATGACCAGCGACTTGCGCTGGAGTGTCACGATGGTGCCGCGCACTGCCTCACCCTGCGTGTTCAGGAAACTGACGACCGGATCGATTTGGGCCTGTGAATACACTTTTTGTCGGAACTAAATGGTTGCCGTGAATTAAATCGAGTGTACTGACTTGTGGCGCAAATCGCAACGTTTCCCCAAGAAGAATTGCCAGGAAGATAGTAGGGCTTATTCAAATAACAAGCGCGGCCGGATGTCAAAGTTCGCTGCCGCACAGACGCGACCATTGCCTGATGCCAAACTGGACGCAAGTCATGGAGATCACGATGGAGCAGTTACGCAAACAGAGCGCCGCTGAACTGGAGCGGGCAGAATTCCACGAACGGTTTGCCCGCAGTTTTACCGATGCCCGCTTCGACGGCCTGCGCGACGCCGTTGCAGCCCTGGAAGAACTGGCCTGGCGCCAGTATTGCGAACAGCGCCGGCCGCCTACAAGCCATTAGCCGTTCGTTGCCAGCAACTCCAGGCGGGCAGCGAGGCGGTCGGCCATCTGCGCCGGCGTAAAGCCGGCGTAGCGGTTGGCCACGCCGCGCGCCGCCATCAGGGTACGCCCATCCATCAGCAAGCTGCGCACCACGCCGCGCCAGTCTACCGTGCCCGGCAAGCGCCCACCATTGACCGCCACCCCGGCCTGCTCCAGGCGCGCCGCCAGCAGGTAGCGTTCGAGCTGGGTCGGCAGCAGCAGCATGGGCACCGCCGCCAGCACGGAATGGGCAATGGTGCCCTCGCCTGCCTGGCTGACGCAGATGCGCGCCTCGGCCAGCGCTGCCGCCAGGTCGACCGGCCCGCGCGCATACGCCAAGCTGGTGGCATGCACTGGCGGCACCGCGCCGGCAGCGACTTCCGGCTGGTAGCACAGCACCCGGCAACCTTCCATGACCAGCGCGTGCAGCACGGCGGCGTGGGCCGGATGTTCCTGGCGCAGGTAGACGAACACCTTGTGCCCGTGGCCGGGCGGCCACTGCGGCGCTTCGCCGCTGGGCGCCACGAAGGCCGGACCGTACCATTGCTCGCGCTCCGCCGGGCGGCCGTAGTGGTCCAGCTCGGGCCAGGCGCACAGGAAATGCTGGCGCCCCAGCAGCGCGTCGGCCGCCTGCACATAAGGCACGCCGCCGTGGTGCACCAGCACGGTGTTCATGATCTTGAGGGTATGCAGTTCGGCCGCGGCCAGGCGCTGCAAGTCCATCGCTTCCCATGGGCGAAAGTTGGGCAAGGGCTGGCCGGGCGGCGGCAGGGTAAAGCCGGCGCCGATCGCGGCCGACGGAATATCCAGCGTGCGCGCCGCCAGCAAGGCGGTGGGGGCGAATTCCGCCACCACCACGTCCGGCTTCAGCAACTGCAGTGCGGAGCGCCAGCCGCGCACCAGTGCGTCGAGCGACTGCGCCTCGCGATAGCCGGAAGCGAGCATGATTTCAGCCAGGCTGGCCGCATGCTGCCCGGCGCCGTGCAGCCACAGGGGCGCCTGCAGCATCGTCACGTTGAGCGCACCCAGCAGGCGGCGCGCCTGGCCCAGGTCGCGTACCGACAGGCTGACGGCATGGCCGCGTGCCAGCAGGGCTTGCGCAATGACCCGCAAGCGTCCCGCATGGGCGGGATCCCCGCCTAATTCCCAAGCCAGGTGGAAGTGAGCCATTCTCAGTTCACCCAGCCAAGTGTCATTGTATTTTTCACATTATTTCCAATCAAGGCCGTGCCTTGGATTTTAGAACACACTCGCAAACAGGTGTGCAATACTAAGCCATGGCCCTCCACCGACTGCTACCACAGAGCTTGCGCGCGCGCATGACCTGCGTGGTCATCTTGTTCGTGCTTGCGGCGACGACCATCGTGACCTGGCTGGCCCTGTCGCTGTCGGAACGGGACATGAAAAGCGTGATCGGCCAGCAACAGTTCAGCCTCCTGTCGGTGGCCGCCGCGCACATCGACGAACAACTGACCACCAAGCGCTTGCTGCTGGCCTCGATTGCCGACGCCATCCCGGCCGCCCAGCGCACGCCGGCCGCCATCCAAGCCGCGATCGAACGCCACGCAGCGGCCTCGGCCGAATTTGCCAACGTGGCTGCCTTCGACAGCAGCGGCCGGTTCCTGACCAGCCTGCGGGCGCCGCAGCAAGACAATCCCAATGTTGCCGACCGCTCCTACTTCACCCAGACCCTGGCGCAAAAGCGGGCCATCATATCACCGCCCCTGCGCGGACGCGTGTCCAGCTTGCCAGTGGTCGTGCTGACCCATCCCATCGTCGATAGCGGCGGCGACGTGCAGGTGGTCCTGGTGGGCAGCATCGACTTGCTGAACTCCGACTTCTTCCATCATTTCAATGCCATGAAGCCGGGCAAGACCGGCTTCATGTTCATCATGACCACCGAAGGGCTGCTGGTCAACCATCCCAACAAGGCGCGCCTGCTCGAGCATATCAATGCACGGCCCGGCCTCAACCTTGGCACCCAGCGCGCCCTCGACGGCTTCGAAGGCTGGATGGAAGCGACCAACAAGGACGGCGTCGACGGCATCTATTCGTACAAGCGCCTGAACTCTACCAACTGGATCGTGGCGGCGCGCTATCCGACTGCCGAAGCGTTCGCCCCCATGATCAGCATGCGGCAACAGGCCGCGCTGGCGGCAAGCGCCTTTGCCGCCGTGGCCGGGGTCCTGAGCTGGCTGATGATCAAGGGACTGCTGTCGCCGCTGCAAAGGCTGCGCGCCAACCTGCATGCCATCCGCCACCGCGGCGGCGATATCAGCCTGCTGCGCAGCGGCGGCAAGGATGAGATCGGGGAGCTCAGCGAAGCGCTGTATGAATTGACGGCCGAACGCCAGGCGGCGCAGGAGCGGCTGGCTGAAAGCGAAAAGCGCGCGCGCGTGATCGCCGACAATATCCCGGCCCTGGTGGCCTACATCGATCGCGAGCTGCGCTTCCGCTTCACCAACGAACATTATCAGTTCCTGCTCGGTATCGATCCGCGCGCCATGGTCGGCAAGCGTTTCGACGAAGTATTCGGGGCCGAACCCTTCGAGCGCTGGAAGGACTGCTTCGAGATCGTGCTGGCCGGCCGCCGCATCCACGTCGAGCGCCCCGGCGAGGAACTGGAACGCCACCTGCACCTGATGACCGAGCTGGTGCCGGACCTGGCGCCCGATGGCAGCGTGCCCGGCTTCTATATGATGTGCACCGACATTACGGAACGCAAGACTGCCGAACTGGCGCAGGCCGCCAGCGAAAAGCGCCTGCGCCTGATCGCCGACCACTTGCCGGTGATGATCAGCGCCATCGACCGCGAGCATGTCCTGCAATTCGGCAACGCCACTTATCGGCGCTGGCTGGACACCGATCCCGATACCCTGCCCGGCCGCCCCATGTCCAGCGTGAGCGGCGAAGCGGCTTATCAGCAAGCCCGTCCCTGGCTGGACCGCGCCTTCGGCGGCGAAGTGACGGAATACGAATCGACTGCCCGCCTGCACGGCGAACCGCGCGTGCTGGAAACCACTTTCGTGCCCGATGTGCGCAAGGATGGCAGCGTGCCCTTCGTCTACGCCCTGACCACCGACGTCACCCGCAGCCGCGAGGTCGAAGCGGAACTGCTGCGCCAGGCGCGGCGCGACCCGCTGACCGGCATTCCCAACCGGCGCCAGTTCGAAGACGTGCTGGACCAGGCCATCGAACGCGTGCGCCGCCAGGACAGCCAGATGGCGCTGGCCTATCTCGACATCGACAATTTCAAGCACATCAACGACAGCCTGGGGCATGCCGGCGGCGACGAAGTGTTGAAGGAGTTCGCGCTGCGCCTGTCGGGCAGCGTGCGCACCACCGATACCGCCGCCCGCCTGGCGGGCGACGAATTCGTGATCGTATTCGAAAATATCCGCCATGCGGACGAAGTGCGGCTGCTGGCCGAGAAAGTCATGGCGGCAGTGGCGCCCGACTTCACCGTGCTGGGCGCCCCGTTGCGCGTAACCACCAGCATCGGCATCGCGCTGTATGCCGGCGGCACCGAAACCGCGGGTGGCCTGATCGGGCGAGCCGACATGGCCCTGTACGACACCAAGCGGCGCGGCCGCAACGGCTTCACCATCGACAACGGCCGCGGGCTGCCCGAAGCCGCAGTTTCCCCGCCTTAGGCTTCGCGCAGCAGCGCGATGAAGCGGCGCCCCGCCGGACCTGGCGGCGCATCCTTGCGCCAGCACGCATACATCGAAAAGGCATGGCCCAGCACCGGGCTCGCTTCCAGCGACAATTCGACCAGCGCGCCGCTGGCCAGCTCGTCTTCCACCATATGGCGCGGCATGCCGCCCCAGCCCAGGCCCGCGCGCAGGAAGGCATGCTTGGCGCCGAGGTCGGCCAGGCGCCAACCCTGCGGGTTGACAACGCCGAACTGGCGCCCCGCGGTCAGCGCCGAGCGGTCGCTCAGGATCAATTGCACATGGCGCGCCGCCTCGCTGCGCGCAACCGGCGCCGGCAAGGCGGCCAGCGGATGGCCGGCCGCGGCCACTACCACCACCGGCACCTCGAACAGGAAATCCGTGTCGCACTCCGGCGGCACGTCGGGATAGGAACCGACGACTGCCAGCCGGCAGCGCCGCTCGAGCAGGGGCTGCACCACGGCACCCAGCGCTTCGACGTCCAGCCGCAGCGGCGTGCCCGGGAATTCCCGGTGAAAGCGCCCTACCGCCGCGGTCAGGCGCGCGATCGGAAACATCACGTCGACCGCGACCGACAGCTCCGCCTCCAGTCCCTCGGCCAGCGTGCGCGCCTTGGCCTTGAAGCCATCCATGCTGCTGGCGGCGGCGCGCGCCGCATCCAGCAAGGCACGGCCCTGCTCCGTCAAGCGCGGATAGCGGCCGCTGCGGTCGAACAGGGCAAAGCCCACTTGCAATTCGAGATTGGCGAGGGTCTGGCTGACCACCGATTGCGCCCGTCGCAGCTTGCGTCCTGCCGCGGAAAAACTCCCCTCTTCGGCCGCGGCGATGAATGTGCGCAGCTGGTCCATCGACATTGCGTCAAGCATGTGCGATCCTGTGTTTTGCCAATGGCGGCCGATTGTACACGACGGTGTAAGACTGGTCCGACATGGCGGCGCGCTTCTCTCTGCTAGGAAACACTGCCTTGCACTTGGATACTGGTTGACATGATGACCACACTTCCACTCAGCCGTAGCCCCCAGGCCGCAACGAGCGGTCCCTCGCAGCAGCTGTACCTGCTGCTGCGCGAAGCGCCCGACCGTGCCGCTGCGACGGCCTACCTGCAGCGCCGCCTGGCGGAGGCAGCGGCCCTGCCGCCCGCCTGGAGCGGCGGCCTGCAAGAGCTGGAAGAGTGGCTGGAGCTGCGCAGCCGCAACCGCGCGGAAGAATTCCGGCAGTACCAGCAAGGACGGCAGCAAGGCGGCCCGCGCCGCCATTTCGCCACGCTGGCCCAGGCGCGCCGGTTCCTGTGCGTGCAGGCGCCCGGCTTGCTGGTCGAAGGCGCCTGGCTGCATGGTGTGCTCGACCATTGGCGCCAGCCGGCCTATATGCCGCTGGTCAAGCTCTACCTCGATTACCTTGGCAAAGGCGTGCCGGCCGCCAACCATGTTGCGCAGGTGCGACAAGTGCTCGCAGTGCAGGCCTGCAGCACCTGGCAGGACCTGGAGGACAGTGGCTTTGTGCAAGGCGCCATCCGCCTGGCCCTCGCCAGTGCCGGCGAGCGCTGTCTTCCCGAGCTGCTGGGCTACCAGCTGGCGGTCGCCGACCAGCCCGCCGCCCAGCCGTCGATCCTGCAGGAGCTGGCAGAACTGGGCATCGCCCTGCCGTCGCCGCCGCCTTCCGACACGCTCGTCCTGAACGTGTTGCGCGCCATGCTGGGCCAGGCGCCGGAGACCGCGCCGCAATTCCTCCAGCAGGTGGAGCTGGGCTACGCCCTGGGGCGCATCGGCCTGCAAACCCTGCCTGCCACGCCCGAAGACGGCGCGCCGCAAGACCCGCCTGTGGCCAACAGCAGCGCCGCCATCTTTGCCGCGCCGGCCGCTAACGCTGGGCAAGCGGCCGAAGCGGCGCCAGCGCCAGATGAAGCACGCCCCATCCTGCGCCACCGTTTCGATGGCGATGAACACGCATGGGAAACCATCACCAGCGACCTGGGCCTGCTGGAAGCACAGATCGCAGCCTGCAGCGGGAAAGGCGAGGCAATGAACCTGCTGGCCCGCCATATGGGGCCCGCCGTCCACCACCAGCCATTGGGCCTGATGGCGGCCCGCATCTATTCCCAGCTGTTCGCACTGGCCTAGGACGCCAGCGAAGCCCGCAGCAAGGCCGGCGTCAGTCCGGTCCAGCGCTTGAACGAGCGCCGGAAATTCGCCGCATCGTGGAAGCCGAGGTAGTCCGCCACCGCTTCATTGCCGGCGTGCCGCGACTGGAACAGGTACAGCGCCACATGGGTGCGCACCTGGTCCAGCTCCGCAACGAAATGGGTTCCGTAGCGCGCAAGGTGGCGCTTCAGGGTGGCCGGGCTGACGCCGAAGGCCGCGCTGGCCCCCTCCAGCGTCGGGTTGCGGCGAATCTCTGCCAGCAGGTAATCGTACAGGGCATCGGTCAGGCTGGGTGTGGCGTCCAGCGCGCTAGCAGCGGCCAGCGAGGCGGCACAGGCACCGGGGTCCGCCTCCGGCCAAGCCTGCGCCAGCGAGGCAGCATCCAGCAGCATCGCATCCAGCTGGCAATCGAAACGCAGTTCGCCGCCAAGGTGCACCTCATGCTGCTCGACGTGGCGTGGACGGGCGCGGTTGAAACAAAACCGCCACGGCAGGCGGCGTCCGCCCAGCCAGCGCGCCAGCGAGACCACGGCCGTCATGTGCATTTCCACCAGGGCCGCGCGCAGGCCCGGTGCGCCCTGGCTGTCAACCCAGTACAGCACCATCTGGCCGCCGGCGACGTGCAGGCGTGGACGCAACAAGGGCAACAGGCGCGACGGCCACTGGCACAGGATGTCCAGCGCCTGCTGCAGCGACGCCGCGCGCCGCAAAGCGCCCGATAGCGCGGGCTCTGTACCCGGCAGCAAATGCTGGCCGAGCATGAAGCTGGTATCCGCGCTATCCAGCGCGCGCAGTACATTCGCGAGCAGTTGCAGGCATTGCTGCGGGCTGACCAGCGCTCCCGGCAAGGGCGGGCCGCCGTCTCCAGGCATTCCCGTACCGCGTGCAATCGCAGCCGGCTGTACCTCCTGTTGCAGGGCGTAGTCGAGAAAATGCCAGGGCAAGCCGCGCGCGGGAATGGTCGCCTCCCCTGGCAGCGAGTAGCGCATCACAGCGCAGGCATCGCTTGCGGCAAGGTCCGGCCAGGGCCGTCGATCGCAGCCGACAGGCGCGCCAGCAAAGCATCCGCCTCGCCCTGCGCCGGTTCGCTGGCAAAACGCAGGCTGACCTGCAGCGGGCCTTGCGGCCCATGATGGCGCATCATCGCCACCATGCCGCACAAGTGCCGCGCCACGTCTCGCGCCTCGGCATCGCCGGTGCCCGGCAACAGCAGCGCAAAGCGATCGCCTGCATAGCGGCACAACAGGTCTTCATTGCGCAGGTTAAGCAGCAGCATATGCCCGACCGCTTGCAGCACACGGTCGCCTTCGCGCGGCCCGTGTTCGCGGTTGATGCGGTGGAAGCCGTCGATATCCAGCAGGACCAGTGCGCACTGGCCGGACGGATCGCGCTCTTGTTCGAGCCGGATCTGCTGCCTCAAATAGGCCGCATCCGCCAGTTGCGTCACCCGGTCGAAGGCGCGGTGCTGGCGGAACAGGCGCTCGCGCTTGGCCAGGTGGTCGTTCAGCATGAACTGCTCGTGGCGCCAGTAGTAGATGCCAGCCGTCAGCACCAGCATGCCGAATGGCACCAGGGCTTCGAGCGAGTTATCCCAGGCCGCAGCCTTGTTGATGCGAAAGAATTCGTCAAGGCAGTCGGCCCAGGAGCCCAGCATGATCGCCGCGAGCCCGCCGGCCAGCAGGCGCGTGACCAGGCCGCCCGGCCTGCTGCTCAAGGTCATCACGAACCAGAGTCCTGCCATGGCCGCCATGCCGCCTTCGGCAATGATGTCCATCCAGCGCCAGGCGCTGAAAGGCTTGGTCTGGCCCGCGCTGGCATACAGCAGCAGGCATGCGATCACGGCCATTGCCGCGGCCAGCAGGGAATGTCGATGGAGTTTCAGCATAACCGCGCAGCTTAGCCACGCCTTGTGACAGGCGCATGACAAGCGCAGGGTCATTTCAGCTCACTGCCGCGTAACCAGCTTGTCATCCGCCCTTCACATAATCCGCTGCATTCTCCACTCCGACTGAATGCACATGAAAACCCGATTGACCGCCCTCGCCGCCGGCGTGCTTGCCCTGTCCAATGCCACCGCCTCCGATGGCGCGGACGCTTCCCTGGCCGGCGCCAGCGTTGTCATTACCGGCCAGCGCGACGTATTGGCTAAATCCATCGCCGAGCAAGACAAGGCCGACAATATCATCAACGTTTTGAGCAGCGACGACATCGGCAACCTTCCCGACAAGAACGCCGCCGAGGCACTGGCACGCCTGCCCGGCGTTTCGGTGCAGCGCGACCAGGGCGAAGGCCGCTACATCACCGTGCGCGGCCTGGGGCCGGACCTGAATGCCGTCGCCATCAACGGCGCCCTGGTGCCTTCCCCGGAAGCCGGCCGCCGTGCCGTAGCGCTCGACGTGCTGCCGTCGGGGCTTATCCGCTCACTGGAAGTCAGCAAGACCCTGACGCCCGAGCAGGACGCTAGCTCGCTTGGCGGCGCCGTCGAAGTGAGGACGCTGTCCGCCTTCGACCTGCCTGGCTCGCTCCTGACGGTGAACGCGGCATCCTCCCACGACCAGAACACCGGCAAGAACAGCCCGAGTGCCGGCATGCTGTGGGCCAGCCGCTTTGGCGATGGCAGGTTCGGCGTGGCGGTGGGCTTGAGCGGCGAAAAGCGCAAGTTCGGTTCCGACAACCTGGAAACGGGCGGCGCATGGGATGGCGAGCGCCTGTCGGGCTTCGAACTGCGCGATTACCTGCCGGTGCGCGAGCGCCGTGCCGCCGCGCTGAACCTGGACTTCCGCCCGGCGGCGGGCAACAGCTGGTTCCTGCGCAGCTTCCTGAGCCGCTTCAGCGACGACGAAGTACGCGACCGTCTCACGATCAGCAACGTCAGCGGCGGCGCCCTGACTGAAGGCGTACCTGCCAGTGCCCGGCTTGAGCGCCGCATCCGCCAGCGCAAATATACCCAGGAAATCCAGTCGGCCGTCTTCGGCACCCAGCAAAAATTCGGCGCCTGGCAGCTTGACGTGCAGGCCGGCCGCAGCACAGCCGACGAAGACACGCCGGAAGCGCTGAACGATGGCCGCTTCCGCGGCACCGCCAATTTCAAGGACATCAGCTTTACCAACAGCGAGCGCCCAACGCTGAAGGCCCCGGCAACGGCTTTCGATCCCGCCAGCTATAGCCTGAACGCGATCACCTTGCAACAACGCTACTCGAAAGACGCGGAGCATCATGTCAAGTTCGACCTCGGCCACGAATTTGCGCTGGGCGAGATGCGCTCCGCCATGAAGTTCGGCGCCAAGGCCAGCCGCCGCGAAAAAACCAACGACACGAACCAGTGGAGCTACGGCAGCAAGGCGGTACCCGGCACCCTTTCCATGGCGTCGTTCGTCCAGGACCACCAGCTTGATTATCAGTTTGGCCAGGTTGGCGCGGCGCTAAACCCGGCCGCCATCCGCGCCCGCGTCGCGGGGCTGGACCGCAACGCAGCGCGCCTCGCCACCGAGTCAGCCATCAACGACTTCACCCTGAATGAAGACATTGATTCCGCCTACTTCCAGGACACCCTGTCGCAAGGCGACTGGCGCCTGCTGGCCGGCGTGCGCGCAGAACGCACGGCCTTCGACGCCGCTGGCGTACGCACCAGCGGAAGCAGCATCACGCCACTGCAACGCAGCCGCTCCTACACCAACTGGCTGCCATCGCTGCAACTGCGCCATGACCTCGACCGCGAAACCAGCTTGCGCGCCGCCTGGACCAATTCCGTGGTCCGGGCCAACTTCAGCCAATTGGCCCCAGGGATTGCGCTGGCCAGCGCCACCGAAGCCACCATCGGCAATCCCGACCTGAATCCGCTCAAATCGCACAATCTCGACCTTGGAGTTGAACGCGTGATCGGCAACGACGGTGCGGTGTCCGCCTACCTGTTCCACAAGGACATCAAGGACTTCACTTACACGACCAATCTTGCCGGGAGCGGGCCGTGGACGGGCTACACCAGCGCCACCACCTATGCCAACGGCGACACGGCCAAGGTAAAGGGCATCGAATTGTCCTGGCAGCAGCCGCTGCGCATGCTGCCGGCGCCCTTCAACGGCTTGCTGGTCGGCGTCAACGGCGCCTTGACCGATTCACGCGCCCATATCGCACGTTTTGACCCCAAGGCCAGCGGCATGGCCGGCCGCCGCATCCCCATGCCGGGCCAGTCCGATCGCGTCATGAACCTGATGCTCGCCTACGAGGCCGGACCAGTCAGTACCCGCATCGCCTTGAACTACAAGTCGCCCTACCTGCTGGAACTGGGCTCGGATATCCTTAACAGCAGCCAGGACCGCATTGTCGATACGCAGAAGCAGGTCGACTTTTCCCTGTCCTGGCAGTTGTCCAAAGGCGTCCAGCTGAGCTTTGACATCGCCAACCTGAACAACGAGAAGTACTACGTCTACCAGGGGGTGAAGGCACATAACGCGCAATTCGAGCAATATGGCCGTACCTATAAACTGGGCCTGAAAGCGAGCGTGTTCTGATGCGCCGCCTGTCCTTGATCCCTTTCCTGCTGGCCTGCGCCTTGCCGGCAACGGCAGCCGAAACGGTCGCACTGCCCGGCGGAGCTGCACTCGCGCTCGACAAACAAGGCCTGCACCTGCGCGCCGCGGACGGCGCCGAACGTGCCACGATCGCGCTGCGCGGCCGCCATCTGGACTATCGCAACGGCACCGCCCTGGTCGTCGACGCCAACACCGAACGCGCCATGGCGGTATCAGTCGATACGGCCGCGGGGACCCTGACCACTGCCGCCATCCTCGACGGCGCCGCGATCGCGCCGGAAGCAGCCTGCCTCTACCGCGATGCCCAAGGCCTGCTCTACGCCTTCCTCGCCGGCAAGGACGGCCAGGCGGAGCAATGGCTGCTGCACGGCCGTCCACAGCTGGTGCGCAAGCTCGCGCTGCCGCCGCACAGCGAGCAATGCCTGGTTCACGACGCCAGCGCCAGCCTGGTAGTCGCCGAGAAAGGCCTCGGCGCCTGGTCCTACAACGCCGACGCCGAAGCCCCGCCAGGCCGCCGCGCGCTCGCCATCGACATACCGCCAGGCGACAGCACGCGCAACGCTGCCAAGGCCACCGAGCCTGCGACATATCGTCTGGCCGCATCCCCTGGAGGCATCACCCTCCTCGACCGAAACGGCAAGCCCCGCCGCACAATCGCGCTGCAGGGCGGCATGCCACCAGCCCTTATCGTGCAACCGCAGGTGGAGACAGAAAGCATGCCGCGCCTTGGCGACGCCGCCGACGACCCGGCAATCTGGATCAACCACCAGCATCCGGGCATCGTCCGCGTGCTGGGCACGAACAAGAAGCAGGGCCTGCACGTCTACGACCTTCACGGCCGCCAGTTGCAGCTGCTCGAATCGGGCCGCCTGAACAACGTCGACCTGCGCCAGGACGTCACGCTCGACGGTCAACGCTACGATCTCGCCGCCGCCACGCAGCGCGATGAAAACGCGCTGGTCCTGTACACCATCGACAGCGCCGGCACGGTGGCGGAAGCGGCCCGCTTCCCGACGCCGCTGGAGCGCATTTACGGCATCTGCCTGTATCAGCCGGCAAGCGGCGGCCTGGAAGCGTTCGTCAACGACAAAGACGGCAGCTACCTGCAATACCGTATCGGGCGGCGAGGCGGCGCGTTTTCAGCCACTGAGATGCGCCGATTCAAACTGCTTACCCAGCCGGAAGGCTGCGTGGCCGACGACCGCAATGGCCGCCTGTTTGCAGGCGAAGAGAAACGGGGCGTGTGGTCCATCGACGCCCGCGCCGATGCCAGGGCCGAACCCAGGCTGATCCTGCCTGTTGGCGGTCCGCTGCGCGCCGACGTCGAAGGCATGGCCATCTATCACGGGGCCAACGCCAGCTACCTGGTGGTTTCCAGCCAGGGCAGCAACAGCTATGTGGTGGCCGATGCCGCCGCTCCGCACCGCATCCGCGGCAGCTTCCGCATCGGCATCAACCCCGAAGCCGGCATTGACGGGGCTTCCGAGACGGACGGCCTGGACGTCACCTCCGCCAACCTGGGCGGCCGCTTTACGCGCGGCATGCTGGTGGTACAGGACGGTTACAAGCGCCTGCCGGACGGTGCCCAGAACTTCAAGTATGTTGCATGGGACGATATCGCCCGCGCGCTGGACTTGCCGTAGTGGTATGCTCCCCGATAGTCAAAACCGGGGAGCAGCGTTGTGTCGATCGTAGAAAAACTATTCAAACTCAAGGAAGCCGGCAGCGATGTGCGAACGGAAGTGGTGGCAGGGATCACCACCTTCCTGACCATGGCGTACATCATCTTCGTCAACCCCGCCATCCTCGGCGACGCCGGCCTGCCGAAAGAAGCAGTCTTCGTCGCCACCTGCCTCGCCGCAGCCCTGGGCACGGCGATCATGGCCTTGTACGCCAACTACCCGATCGGCATGGCGCCCGGCATGGGCCTGAACGCCTACTTCGCCTACGCCGTGGTGCTGGGCATGGGCATCAAATGGCCGGTCGCATTGGGCGCAGTCTTCATTTCCGGCTGCCTGTTCCTGATTGTCAGCCTGCTTGGGCTGCGGGAAGCCATTGTCAACGGCATTCCCCGCTCGCTGCGCATTGCGATCACCGTGGGCCTGGGCCTGTTCCTCGGCCTGATCGCGCTGAAGAGCGCCGGCATCGTCATGGCCAACCCTAACACGATGGTTACGGTGGGTGACCTGCACAAACCGCCAGCACTGCTGGCCGTCGTCGGCTTCCTGCTGATCGTCACGCTGGACCGGCTGAAAGTCAAAGGGGCAATCCTGATCGGCATCATGACCGTCACCGTGTTGAGCTTCTTCTTTGCCGGGAACCAGTTCCATGGCGTTTTCTCGGCGCCGCCATCGCTGGACGCGACTTTCCTCAAGCTGGACGTTCCCGGCGCGCTGGGCGTGGGCGTGTTGAACGTGGTCCTGGTGTTCTTCCTGGTCGAACTGTTCGATGCCACCGGCACCCTGATGGGTGTCGCCAGCCGCGCCGGCCTGCTGGTCAGCGGCAAGATGGAGCGCCTGAACAAGGCCCTGCTGGCCGACAGCACCGCCATTGTGGCGGGCTCCATGCTCGGCACTTCCAGCACCACCGCCTACCTGGAAAGCGCCTCTGGCGTGCAGGCGGGCGGCCGCACGGGGCTGACTGCGCTGGTGGTCGCGCTGCTGTTCCTGGCAGCGTTGTTCATTGCCCCGCTGGCTGGCGTGGTGCCGCCTTATGCAACCGCGCCCGCGCTGCTGTTCGTTGCCTGCCTGATGCTGCGCGACCTCGGCGACTTCGACTGGAACGAAACCACCGAGTGCATACCGGCAGCGATTACCGCCTTGCTGATCCCCTTCACTTATTCGATCGCGCACGGCATCGCCTTCGGCTTCATCACCTATGCAGCCCTCAAGCTGCTGACCGGCCGCTTCCGCGAAGTGAAGCCGATCGTGTGGGTGATCGCCATCGTCTTCAGTTTCAAGTACGCCTATATCGGGGCGTAAGTGCGCGACTGCACGCGAATCTTCAACACGCCGATCAGGTTACACAGGCGCATCCGGGCCAGCACGAGGGCATCTTCGCCCTCGGCTGCCACATCCAGGTCAAGGTTCATGCCGTGCACGCCCGGCGCCATGCGCATTGCATGGAGCTGGACGCCGCCGCGGCGCAGGGTCGCCAGCACCGCCTCCGCAGCATCCATGGCGGAGCAACGGTCGAGGCGCAAGCGGAAAGTTCTCTGTTCAGTATTCATGTGGAAGATTATCCGGCTGGCTCGCCGGAATAGGCATCTGAAGTTTGCCTCGTTTTCCATGTAAAATAGAAGAATCTTCTTCATTTCAACAAATTCATGGAACACCTTGACGAGATGGACCGAAAAATCCTGCGAGAACTTCGGCGGGATGGACGTCTAAGCAATACCAGGCTGGCCGAAACCGTGGGCCTGTCCACCACGCCTTGCTGGAACCGGGTCAAGGCGATGGAAGAGCGCGGCGTCATTGAAGGGTATACTGCGCTGCTCAACCAGCAGGCACTCGGCCTGCCGGACACCGTCATCATCGAGGTCACCCTGGACCGCCATGACGACGACATGCTGCACAAATTCGGCCTGGCGCTGGCCGACCTACCGGAAGTGATGGAAGCCTACCTGCTGACGGGCGAATACGACTACCTGATCAAGGTCGCGGTGGCCGGCACGGCGGGCTACGAAGAATTCCTGCGCCGGAAATTGTATAAACTGCCCGGCATCCGCCACAGCCGCTCGACTTTCGTGTTGCGCTGCCTGAAGCGGGCACATTCCGTAGAGCCCTGATAGAATTCAGTCATGAAATACCTGATACCCCTGATTTTCGCCTCCGGCATGGCCGCAGGCAACGCACTGGCAGAAGATAACGAAGTTGACCACACTGGCAATATCATGCTGTCCGCCGAAATCGGCGCCATCAGCACCAGTGGCAATACCGCCGGTACTTCCGTCACCGGCAGGTTCGAAATCCTGCAAGACACCCTCCGCTGGAGCAACGAGTACACCGGGAACGGCTACTTCAAGGAGGACCGCGCCCGCGTCAACGGCGAAGAAACCAAGCAACGCTCGGCTGAACGCTACCAGTTCGGCGCCAAGGCCGGCTACAAGCTGCTGGAAGAAAATTCCACCCTGTTTGTGCTGGCAGGCTTCTCGGAAGACCGGTTCGGCGCCTATACCCGCAGCGCCAGCGTCGGCGTCGGTCACGGATTCCGTGTTTACCAGAGCGATGACAAGACCCTCGACATGGAAGCCGGTCCGGGCTTCTTCAGGGCTACGCGCGCGAATGGCGAAGAGGATCGCGGCCTCGTTCTGCGCGGCCGCGCCGCCTTCCGCTGGAAACTCAGCGACAATGCCACGTTCGCGCAAATGCTGACGGTGGAACGCGCTTCGTGGAACACTCACTCCACTTCCGAGACTTCGCTCAGCGCCCGCATCAACGGGTCGATGCACATGAAAGCCGCCTTCAGTGCCATCAACGACTCCACCGTGCCGATCGACAAGCAGAACACCGACACCCAGACTTCGGTCACGCTGGTCTACTCGTTCTAAACCAGCCGAAGCAGAACCAGGCCCGCCAGCGCCTGCAACACGGCGCAGTGCCACAGCAGGACAGTGTTGTCCAGCGTGGCACGGCTGGCTGCCCGCAGTTTTCCCCTCGCCGCAACGTAGAGCGCCGCCGGCGCCAGCACGGCAACGTGCAGGCCCTGGTAAGCCAGAAGCGCGGCAACCGCTGCACTCCACGCATCGCGCGACGGGGCAAGTCCCGCATGCCGGTGCGCATCCAGATCGTATGCAAACGCCGCGACCAGGCATGCGCCTGCCGCCAACATCGGCCAACCTTGGGCCGGGCGGCGTGAACTCCACCAGGCCAGGAGGGAACTGGCCGCCAGGAAGGCAGCCTGCAGCCACGGCCAGGGCGCAGCCGGCAAGTGCGCGCCAGGCGGCGGGCAAACCTCCAGGCGCATCGACAAGTGCAAGAAAGTAAAGGCCAGCGAGGCGAAAATTGCCGCATCCACGACCACCAACACCCAGGTAGCCCACCAGGAATGCGATGCCCGCCCTTGTGCGCCGATCGGCAACTCGACCCCTTCCGCGACAGTGGCCTGCGGTGGCAGCGGCCGGTCTGCCTGCCACAACCAGGCCACCAGCGCGACAATGGCCAGTGCGCCGAACAGCCACGCAGCGATGGCTTGCTGCACCGTCATCAAGAGGAAGAAGCCCGCCGTCCCAAGCGCACAAAGGAATGGCAGCCAGCTGTCGCCCGGCAGCACCAGCAAATACCTGGGCCGCGCGTCGCGCCAGCCGGTCACCAGCGTCTCGCGCATGCCGGTCACGCTGCCGGGTAGCCAATGCATGCCCGTTTCCACTTCCTGCACGAGCAGCGGCTGCCGCCACAACGGCTCCGCCGAGCGAACGTCCGGCTGGCTGCGGGTCGCATATTCGTCCTGTGGCAGCCACTCCAGCGAGCTCGCTCGCCAGGGATCTCCGTGCGCCCGTTGAGGTCGGCGCAGCGTCCGGATCAGATCGATGGTGAACAGCGCGACGCCGCAGGCCAGCAGCAAGGCGCCGACCGTGCTGGCCATGTTCAAGTCTGCCCAGCCCATTTCCGAACCATAGGTGTAAACCCGGCGCGGCATGCCAAGCAAACCCGATACGTGCATCGGGAAGAACGCCACATTGGTTCCCGCGAACACCAAGCCAAACACCCAGCGTGCCCAGGCCTCTGACATGCGGTGCCCGTTGAACAAGGGAACCCAGAAATACGCGCCTGCCAACATCGGGAATACCAGTCCGCCTACCAGCACGTAATGAAGGTGGGCGACAATGAAGTAACTGTCATGCGCCTGCCAGTCGAATGGCACGGCGGCCACCATCACGCCTGTCAGGCCGCCCAGTACAAAGACCAGCAGGAAACCAAGGACGAATAGCGTCGGCGCGTTCAACTGCACCCTGCCCCGCCAGAGGGTTGCGATCCAGGCGAACACCTGCACCGCCGTAGGGACTGCGATGGCCATGCTCGCGGCCGACACCAGCGTGGTCTCCAGCTGCCCAAGGCCGGCGGTGAACATATGGTGCATCCACAAGGCGAAACTCAGCGCTCCCACGGCCGCCAGCGAGAAAATCACCGCCCGGCGCCCCACCAGCGGGGTTTGCACCAGCGCCGGCAACATGGACGACACCATACCCGCAGCAGGAAGGAAAATGATGTACACCTCCGGATGCCCGAAGAACCAGAACAGGTGCTGCCACAAGACCGGGTCGCCGCCGCGCGCAGGGATGAAGAATGGCCAGTCGTAGGCCCGTTCCAGTTCCAGCAGGGCCGTTCCCGCAATCAACGGAGGAAAGGCGAAGACCACCATCGCAGCCACCACCAGCATCGACCAGGCAAACACGGGGATGCGCGCCAGCGTCATGCCGGGCGTGCGGGTGAACAGGATGCCGATAATGAGCTCGATGGCGCCGGCGATCGCCGAAATTTCGATGAATCCGATGCCGAGCAGCCAGAAGTCAGCGTTCAGTCCGGGCGAATATTCCTTGCCGGTCAGGGGCGGATACATGAACCAGCCGCCATCGGGAGCGAGCCCGAAGGCCAGCGTCACGATAAAGCCTGCGCCGCCGAAAGCATACGCCCAATAGGCGTAGGCGGACAGGCGCGGGAACGGCAGGTCCCGGGCCCCCAGCATGCCTGGCAGCAGGAAGACGGCAATGGCTTCCACCATGGGAATGGCGAACAGGAACATCATTACCGTGCCGTGCATAGTGAAGAACTGGTTATAGGTCCCCGGCTGCAGCAAGTCATTGCCTGGGACTGCCAGTTGCAGCCGCATTGCCAGCGCAAGGACGCCTGCGAACAGGAACAAGGCAAACGCGGTCGCCAGGTACAGGCGGCCAATGCGTGTGTTGTTGACGGCGGTCAGGGCGCGCCAGCCACCCGGTTTGCGCCATGCGCGCTCCAGCGCTTCGTACTCGCCCGGCGGGCGCGGCAGGCTGTTGGGGGGACGTCGAGGAGCGCTCATTCCAGCGTCTCCAGCCAGCTTGCCAGGGCTTGCAGGTCGTCGGGCGACAGGCTGCTGGGCGGCATGCGGGCACCGGGTTTGGCAGACTGGGAGTTGACGATCCATCCAAGCAGCCCGGCACGGTTCATTGGCAGCGCCCCGGCTGCAAGATGGCGGCGGCTAGCGAGGTGCGTCAAGTCCGGGCCCGACTTTCCACCTTCCGCGATGCCTCGGACCGTATGGCACGCGTTGCAGCGCGCGGCCAGGAACACCTCGCGTCCGCGGTGTGCGATTTCGCCCTCGCCCGCCTGCATCGTTGCCGCACGCGGCGAGCTGGCCGCTGGCGCGGCCTGGTGCGTCAGCCAGGCTTCGAATTGCTGCGGCGTGACTGCCACGACATCTAGCGCCATGGCTGCGTGCTGGGTGCCGCAATACTCAGCGCACTGGCCCCGGTAGCGGCCAACTGTCCCGGCACGCAGTGTGAGGCCATGGACGCGGCCCGGCACCATATCCACCTTGCCCGCCAGCGCCGGCACCCAGAACGCATGCAGTACATCCGCCGACGCCAGCGCGAGGTAAACCCGCTCGCCCACCGGAAGCCGCAGCTCGTTCGCCAGCACCGCCTCCCTGCCGCTCACCGTGTCGCGATAGCGCACTTCCCACCACCACATATGCGCCGTGAGGGTGACCTGGATACGGGTCCCCGAAAATGGCCACGCCAGAAGCGAAGCTTGCCACCCCGACCACCCCATGAGCGCAACCAGCAAGGGTACCGGCAAGAGCAATCCCCCGCCCACCACCAGCCTGCGCGACCAGGACTTTTCGCGCTTGCGTGTAACACTGGCGAGAACGAGGGCCGCGACCAACAGGAATATCACGGCCCCCGAGCCGAACAACAGCCAGCCGAAACGGCTAAGCAGCGCCGCATCCGGCCCCGCAGGCGACAGGACCGATTGCAGCGCCGGCGTCATTGGAGCGAATAAAGATAAGCCGCCATGTGGCGCGCATCTTCGGGGGAAACGCCCATGTCCGGCATCATGGTCGCGGGATCCATGCTGCGCGGGGCCGAAATCCAGCGCACCAGGTCGGCCTGCCGGTTCGGCCAGCGCCCCGCAATATAGCTGCGCAGCCCGAACTCCGCGAGCGACGGCGCCGCCTTGCCGCGTGCAGATTCCACGCCTGGAATGTGATGGCAGCTGCCGCACTGGAATTGCGCCAGCAGCGCCTTGCCGCGCCGGGCGTCGCCGCCCTCGCCGGCCGGTGGAGTGGGCTTGCGCGGCTGGCAAGCGCACAAAGCGAGCGGAAAGAGCAAGGCTGCCACGCATGCGCGATGCGTGCTCCCATTTTTCCGCAAACGCACAGTGATTGCTTGCACGAATCGTCCCTGCCTTCCCGCTGCCGATCCCTATAATTTGCTCAAGACATCATCGCCCTTTTCCCGATTGTGCGTCGCCTTATTGCTACCGCCGCTATGAGCTTGTGCCTGGCCGGACTGGCCGGAATACTGGCGGCTACCGTGGTGCTGCAGGCGGGCTGGTATGACGCTTCCGCGCTGCGCCCGCATTTCCAGTTAGTGCACACGCTGATCGAGCGCGGCATGCAGCAATCGGTACGCTTTCACGCGCGCGAAATCGCGCCCCCTTCGGCGACGGCGGGCGCCTCGACGCGCGGCGGCGTCCTGTTTCGCCAGCACTGCGAACAATGCCATGGCGGACCGGGCGTGCCGATGGGCGTGATCGGCTTGAGCATGCAACCGGTCCCCGGCCCGCTGGCCGACGCGGCACGGCGCTGGAAAGCGCGTGAAATGTACTGGATAACCGCAAACGGGATCAAGATGAGCGGGATGCCCGCATGGCGCTTCCACCTGAGCGAGCGCGAAATCTGGGATCTCGTTGCCTTCCTCGGCGCGCTGCCTGCAATGACGCCCGCGGACTATACCGCTATTGAAAGGCCGCCTGCGCTGCCCCCGCTGGACGCCCAGGTCGAGCGCGCGGTGGGCCACGTACCCGACCGCGAGCGCGGCAGGCTGGCGCTGACCCAGTTTGCCTGCCAATCCTGCCACCATGTCCCGGGCGTGACCGGCCCGCTGACCTTCGTTGGACCCAATCTGGACGGACTGGCACAACGCGGCTTCATCGCCGGCAAGCTGCCGACAAGCGAAGAAAACCTGGTGAAATGGATTCGCGCACCGCAGCAGGTCAAACCCGGTACCGCCATGCCGCAGCTCGGCGTGCCGGAGCGCGATGCGCGCGACATGGCAGCCTACTTGCTGCAGGCCACCCGCTGATTATTGGTCCAGCTGCTTCTGCGTCTGGTACAGGCGGGCGTAAATGCCGCCCTTCGCCAACAGCGCTTCGTGGCTGCCCTGCTCCGCAATCGATCCCGCCGACATGACCACAATGCGGTCGGCGTTTTCGATGGTGGACAGGCGGTGTGCGATGACGACCGTGGTGCGGCCTTCCATCAGCTTTTCCAACGCCGCCTGCACCTGGCGTTCGGACTCTGTGTCCAGGGCACTGGTTGCCTCGTCCAGGATCAGGATAGGCGCATCCTTGTACAAGGCGCGCGCGATGGCCAGCCGCTGGCGTTGGCCGCCCGACAGTCGCATGCCGTTTTCGCCGACCTCGGTCTGGTAGCCCTGAGGCTGGCGCATGATGAAGTCATGCGCATAGGCCGCACGCGATGCCGCTTCGACCCGTGCCATATCCGGCGCCGGATCGCCGTACGCGATATTGGCAGCCAGCGTATCGTTGAACAGGACCACGTCCTGGCTCACCAGGGCGATCTTGCTGCGCAGTTCAGGCAGGCGGTATTCGCGCAAGTCCACGCCATCCAGCAGGATCCGGCCGCTGCTGACGTCATAGAAGCGCGGCAGCAGGCTGGCCAGCGTGGTCTTGCCGCTGCCCGAGCCGCCCACCAGCGCCACCGTCTCGCCGGCCGCGATGTCGAGCGACAGCGAGCGCAAGGCCGGCGCCGCTTCCGGGTCGTCCGCGTTGTAGCGGAAGCCGACATCCACCAATTCGATGCGGCCTTTCACATTATCCGCCGGGCGCGTACCGGTATCGGCTTCCATCGGCGCATCGATCAGGCCGAACACCGATTCCGCGGCAGCCAGGCCGCGCTGCAGGGGTTCATTCAGCTTGGTCAGGTTCTTGATCGGGCCTTGCAGCGACATCAGGCAGGTGATGAAGGCGACGAAAGCACCGGGCGTCAATGCGCCCGCCTGCGCGCGCAGCAAGGCGTAATAGATCACGGCCGACAAGGTGGCGCCGACCATCAACATGATCAGGCCGGAATTCATCGCAGCAGTCGAAGCGTGCTTGACGGCCAGTTGGCGATTCAGCTTCACCACTTCGTCGAAGCGCTTTTGCTCATAGGCCTGGCCGCCGAAAATCTTCACTACCCGCTGGCCGCCGATGCTCTCGTCCAGCACGCGGGTCAGCTCGCCCATAGCATGCTGGGCGCTGGAACTGAGGCGGCGCATGCGGCGGGCCGCGATGGTCACGACCAGCGCCACCAGCGGCAGCAGCACGAGGCAGAACAGGGCCAGCTTCCAGTCGATATCGAACAGCGAACCAAGGAAACCGATCACCGCCACCGTGTCGCGCACGGCGATGGTGAGCACGCTGAGGCCGGCCTGGGTCACCTGCGTGGCATCGAAGGCAATGCGCGACAACGTGGTGCCGGTCGAAGACTGGTCGAAATAGCGGTTCGGAAGACGCAGCACGCGGGCAAACATCTGCTCCCGCACATTGGCCTGGACGCGCTGGGTCAGCCATGCGGAGCCGTAGTCGCCGGTAAATGTGCTGACCATGCGCAGCAGCGCCAGGGCCATGATCAGGGCCGGGATCGCCCACAGTGCAGCGGCGCCGGGATCGGTAGGCAGGATGCTGTCGAGCCAGGCGTGCACCGTCGCCAGGGCCCCGCTCTGCGGCGCCGCGCCGGCGACCGCGTTCGGCTGCACCGCATCGACCACATTCTGCAGCTGGCGTATCAGCAGCACGTCGGTCATCGACGCCACGCCCACGCCGGCCAGGGTCACCAGGGCGGCCCACTTATAGGGGAGGAATTCCTTGATCAGGCGGACGTAGAGTTGGCGGCTTTGCACTATGGTTGGGGATTGATTGGCAACCCCGAATTGTACCAAAGCAGGAATGTGGGAACCGTGGCAGAATGGCCAGCTCCTCAATGTTAAGGAAAAAACCACATGCGCAATGACACCCAATTCCATGCCCTGCACCAGGATGGCATCCTGCTGCTGGCCAATTGCTGGGACGGTGGTACCGCCCGCATCGCCGCCCTGGCTGGCGCCAAGGCACTCGCCACCAGCAGCGCGGCAGTCGCCTGGGGCCACGGCTACGCCGACGGTTCGCAGCTGCCGACCGCCCTGTTACTGGAAACAGTGCGCGACATCGTGCGCGCCAGCGCCTTGCCGCTGACGGTCGATATCGAGGACGGCTATTCTTCCGATCCGGAAGTCGTTGGCCAGTTTGTCGGGCAACTGGTCCAGGCCGGCGTGGTCGGCATCAATATTGAAGATGGCGGTGCGCCGCCGGAGCTGCTGGCGCGCAAGATCGGCGCAGCGCGCGCTGCGGCCGCTGCGGCCGGCATCGACCTGTATATCAACGCCCGTTGCGACGTCTACCTGCGCGGCCTGGCCGAGCCGGGCGCCCGCGTGGCGGAAACCCTGCGCCGTGCGGCGCTGTACCAGGAGGCTGGAGCCAGCGGCCTGTTTGCACCGGGCGTCACGGACGAGGGCGAAATTGCCGAGCTTGCAAAAGGCACAACAATGCCGCTCAATGTGTTGGCCCGTCCCAACCTGGCCGCGCCATCACGCCTGGCCCAGCTGGGCGTGCGCCGCCTGAGCGCAGGATCGTCGCCGGCAGAGGTAATGATGGGCCGGCTGAGGGTGTATATGGAACGCTTCCACCAGACCGGCGCCATCGACGATGAGCAGACCTTCCACTACGGTCCGCTCAACCAACTGATGTCTACTGCACGATAGTGGCAGGTTCGCTCCAGTAGAAGTACAGGTCCTTTGTCCGTCCAGGCTGCACTTGCACCTCGCGGCGTTGGACCTGGCCATCGGCCGCCGTAGCGGTCACGCGGTAGCGGCCAGGCTCCAGGTTAACGAACATCAATGGCCCGGCATCGCGCGCGTTGACGTTGGTATGGCCTTTCGCATCAGAGATCTCGACCTGGACGTCCGAGCGGTACTCGCCGGTGCCGCGGGTCGCGAAGGTCATGCGCACGTTGTAATCCGGCTTGCTGGCGAGCATTTGGCCACGCTCTTCAAGGCCGACGCCGCCGGTCACGAATTGCGGCTCATCGGCCGCCACTGCTGCGCCGATGGCGCTGCAAGCCAGGGTGAAGGCGAAAGTAATGTTTCGTATAAACATGATGCACTCCTTTCCTTTTTCAGGCTTGCCGCCAGTATTCTCCCCTCGCGCCCGGCACGCTATCAGCCATCGTGTCGTTTCTCTGTCGGGGAAAGCCTACATACCCCCTATTTCCTACGTTGCCAAACTGTTAGACTCTTGAACTTTGCTAGCAACACTTTTAAGTAACGTTGCAAAAATAATCATATAAAGCAAGGCACTAGGGGTAATCATGTCGAATTGCGGGGCGCATCTGCGCCCGACCATGTTGGCGGCCGCGGTCTCCAGCATTCTTTGCGCGCCTGTCATCGCGCAAAGTCAAACTGAAGAGCAAATTCCGGAAGTCCTCGTGACGGCCCAGCGCATCGCTGCGCCCGAATCGCGGACACCGGTCGCCATGTCGGTCCTCACTGCCGAGCAACTGGACAAACTCGGCATCGACAACGCGGCCGCCATCGGCAAGCGCCTGCCCAATGTGCACCTGGACGGCGCCCCGGACGGGCTGCGCATCACGATCCGCGGCGTGTCCAATTCGGACGTGACGGAAAAAGGAGATCCTTCCGCCGCGTTCATGATGGACGGGATCTATATCGCCCGCCCCCAAGCCCAGACCCTGGGCTTCCTGGACGTGGATCGCATCGAAGTGCTGCGCGGCCCGCAAGGCACCTTGTATGGCCGCAATACCACGGCCGGCGTGGTGAACGTCATCAGCAACACGCCAATCCAGCGCTGGGAAGGCGCCGCCAGCCTTGCGCTGGGCAATTTCCATTCGCGCGTAGCGAACGGCATGCTCAACCTGCCGGTCAATGACATGCTCGCCCTGCGCGCTGCAGTAGCGGTCAGCAAGCATGACAGCTACCTGCGCAATGGCCAGGGCACCGGCTATGAACTGGGCCAGGACCGCGACGACCGCGCTGCGCGCCTTTCCGCCAAACTGGCCCTGGGGAAATCGGCCACGCTGCTGCTGCGCTACGAACACGCTACGCAGAACGGCAATATCGACAACATCGTCCCGGACACCAATTTCTACAAGGGCGTCGAGACAGGCAGGCCCACCTGGTATGACGCCGGCACCGATGAGCGCCTGACCAACAATTTCAAGCCATTCAATACAAAGCTCGAGCAAGGCTACAACCACAAATCGACCGACAGCCTGGGCGCCGAACTCTCGTGGAACCTCGGCCCCGTCACCCTGGACTACCTTGGCTCGCACCGCAAGAACGAACACGACTTCCTGGCCAACTTCTACTACCGTGTGCAACCAACGCTGGCAATTGGCGTGCACGAGAATTTCTGGGGCGACCAGCGCCAGGATTCCCATGAACTGCGCCTGTCCACCTCCGGCAGCGGCCCGCTGAAGGCGCAGGGCGGCTTGTATTACTTCCGAGAAGAATCGCACCAGCTCTATGTGTTCCGCGACCTGCAGCTGGTCAAGCTGCCGCCTTACTACGTATTCCCGCATGGACCGACGATCTCGCGCAGCAAGGCAGCCTTCGGCCAGCTGACGTACAGCGTAACGCCGGTCCTGCGCGCCACTGCGGGCCTGCGCTATACGGAGGATGACAAGTCGCGCGTGGGCTCGACCAACTTCCAGCAGGCGCGCGAATTCAACGCCGCGACCGATCTCAAGATGCTGAACGACGCCACCCTGGCCACCCACAAGACGACGTGGAAGCTGGGTGCCGAGTACGACCTGGCGCCGGCAGCCATGGCTTATGCCAGCATCGCCACGGGCTACAAGTCGGGCGGCTTCAATGACGGCTGCCTTGCCGGTTCCAGCGCGCTGGGCATCGCCTGCCCGGCCGTGATTGCCGTGCCGGCTGAAACCCTGTTCTACCGGCCCGAGACGCTGAAATCCTGGGAAGCCGGGCTGAAAACGCGGTTCTGGAACAAGCGGGCCAGCATGAACCTGGCCATCTTCCACTACGACTACACCAACCTGCAGCTCTCCGGCGTTGCGATCGTGGCCGGCGCGCCGCGCTTCGTCACCCAGAATGCCGGCGCCGCCAGCGTCAAGGGCCTCGAGCTCGATGGGCAGGTACGCGCCACCCCTGCCGACAGCTTCACCTACGGCCTGACGCTGCTGGATGCCCATTACGTCAGCTACCGGCCGAACGGCCTGGTTTCCTGGGCCGGCGAGCCGCTGGACCGGGCGCCGCGTTCGGTGCTGAGCCTGGGCTGGGACCATCGCTTCCGCCTGCCTGGCGCAGCACTCACCGCCGGCATCAGCGCGCGCCGCAGCGCGGCCTACAACATCAGCGCTTCCAGCCAGTTGCTGCAATACCGCATCCCGCCGCGCACTTCCAGCGACCTCTCGCTGGCGTATCGCCCCGACGGCGCCAATTGGAGCCTGATGGCCCATGTGAAGAACCTGGAAAACAAGGTGCAGCCTGTCACCATCGACAGCTTCGGCATGGCTGCGCCGAGCGATCCACGGACCTTTGACATCCGTTTCGACTACCACTTCTAACCCGGAGACGTATGAAGTCGCTGCTGAACCAACTGCCCCGCATCACCCTCGTCCTGCTCGCCGGATTCCTGATCGCGCTCGCATCCCGCAGCTGGAGCGAAACGACGACCCTGTTGATCGTCAGTTCGATCCTGATGTTTGCCTGCTGCTGGGCCAGTGCCAGCCACTTCCTCGGGCACGCACCGGCGCTGCGCTTCGTCGTCATCGGCGTCGTCGTCGGCTGGTTCGCCGAGGAGATGGGCGCGCGTTATGGCTGGTTCTTCGGCTCGTACACCTATACCGACGTGCTGGGCCCGCGCATCGGCTCCGTGCCCTTCATCATCCCGCTGATGTGGTTTGCGCTGTGCTATGTAGCCTATGTGATCGCCAACCTGATCGTCTGGCAAACCCCGACCGACGGCGTGCCGTCGACGCTGATGACCTTCATCATGGCCTTCCTTGGCGCGATGATCGTGACCGCCTACGACCTGGGCGCCGACCCTTACATGGTCTTCACGCTCAAGGCCTGGATCATGACCAAGACCGATGGCGGCTGGTTCGGCGAAACGCTGCAAGGTTTTGTTGGCTGGATGACGATTTCCTTCGCCATCATTTACGGCTTCCGCCTCACGCTGCGCAAAAAGCCGCCGGTTCCAAGCAGCAGGGTCACGCCCCTCTACGCTTTGGTACCCTTGTTGATCTACGGCGGCAGCATGGTGTTCCAGGCCCTGAAAGGCAATCCGATCGAGACCCGTACCATCGCCCTGTTCGCCATGGGAATTCCCGTCCTGGCGGGCCTTTGCGGCTGGATGCGCTGGAAGGAAGCGCAATGAACGCGCCCATCGCAGTGGCGCCGACCCTGCGTGCCGACCCGCTCGCCGACGACGCCATCGCAGCCATCCTCCACGGCCACGAGGGCAGCCAGTGGGAAGCCATCGCCATTGTGAACCGCCTGCTTGGCGAGTGGCAAAGCAACGCCATCATCGCCGGCTGGCGCGCCCCCGAAGGCACCCCCGCGCCAATCGCGGCCGCGCTGGAAGCCTACCTTGCCGCAGGCTCGCGGCTGCCCGAATGGGCCGATGCCGCCCGCATTGCGCGCTCGGAGGAGCTGTTCTTTGACATGAGCATGCTGTCCTGCAGCCTGCTGTTCTGCGCCAGCCTGCCCGAATGCTATATCGTGCCCGACCTGGCGGGCGTGCTGCACGTCGCCGGCCAGCTCGAAGCCCATACCGACTACCGCGTGCGCTCCACGGCCGCCATGATCTTCCCGGTCATGATGCACGGCGGCCTGACCAGCCCGGAAGGCGGCGGTGTCGCACAGATCCTCAAGGTTCGGCTGATCCACGCCACCATCCGCCACCTGATCTTGCGCGGCAACCCTTCCGACGCGGTCCTTGAAGGCGGCAGCGCCGTGGCGCCGATGGATGCTCCCTGCCGCAATGTGCACGATACCCTGTACAACCATGGGTGGGACGTCGCCGCGAACGGCCTGCCCTGCAACCAGGAAGAGCTGGCCTACACCCTGCTCACCTTCCACTATATTTTCCTGCGCGGCCTGCGCAAGCTTGGCCTCGGCCTGCCGCAGCAGGACGAACAGGCCTACCTGCATACCTGGAACGTGGTCGGGCACATCCTCGGCATCGAATCAGGCCTGATGCCGCAAACCATGGAACAGGCCGAGGCCAGCTTCAACGACATCCAGGCGCGCGCCCGGCTGTCGCCCTACCTGCCCGACCCGCGCCCGGAGCTTGGCGCGGCACTGATGAAAGCAATGCAGGACCAGATCCCGCTGCGCATCCTGAAGCCGTTCCCGGTCCTGCTTACGCGCTACCTGTGCGGCAAGTCCGCCCGCCTCGACCTGGCGCTCAATCAGCGCGTCAACCTGCTCTCGCGCGCACTGTTCATCAGCGGCATGGTCGTCGTGCGCGGCGTCGACGCCCTGGTGCGCCTGGCTTTCCCCAATTTTTCGATCTGCCGCATGATCACCCGCATTTTCGGCTACCAGTTCACCGTGAAGTTCCTGATGGACCAGACCCGCCCGCTGAAGCTTCCGCCTGCGGTGCTGAACCAGGTTGACAGCGCCGTGCGCGGCTGGGGCAAGGATCCCAAGGCGCCGGCCTGGATGAACGCACTGGAAGCGCGCCTCGCCGGCCGTGCCCCGGCCAAGCCGGCAGGAGACCAGCAGCCATGCTGAAGCGCGTCACCTTCGTTTTCTTCGCCCTCATGCTGGCGCTGGCGTCGAGCCTGTGCCTGGCCAGCGCCGCGGGAAGCGCAGCGCCGACCCCGCTGGTGCTGGACGAACGTGCCGGTTCGCACGACGCCTGGCCCGCCGTCACGATCCTGAAGGACCCGGGCGGCACCCTCAGCGCAGCCGAGGTCCTGGCCGCTGCCGCCGGGTTCCAGAAGCCGCAATCGGCTTATGCCACGCTGGGAGTGAACAAAGGCACCGTGGTCTGGGTCCGCATCCCGGTCTTCGTGCCGGCCGACGCCACCGGCGAATGGACCCTGAACATCGATTATTCGCAGATCAACCGGGTCGACGTGTTCGCCGCCACCGATGGTGCGCTCCACAGCCACACCGTGACCGGCAACCTGCAGCCGGTGGTGGCTCCGGGCGGCGGCGGCCGCACGCCGGCGGCAGCCTTGCGCCTGACGCCCGGCGCAGACCATGTGGTCCTGCTGCGGGTCGAGAATGTCGGCTCGATGATCCTGCCGATTCACTTCTCCAAGGCCGCGGTCTACCACGCCTCCGCGCTGGCCGAGCAAATGCTGCAGGGGATGCTGATGGGCCTCAGCCTGTGCCTGCTGCTGTATAGCCTGGCGCAATGGGCCAATTTGCGCGAGCCGCTGTTCGCCAAGTATGCGCTGCTGATCGCCGGCACCACCCTGTTCTCCTTCGAATTCTTCGGCCTGGGCAGCCAGTACATCTGGCGCGACAATGTGTGGATGACGCTGCACGCCGGCGGCCTGTTCGCCCTGATGGCGTCCTGCGGCGGCTACCTGTTCGTCGAGCAGTCCTTGGCGCGCCCCGGCGTCGACCGTACTTTCTCGGTCCTGATGAAGGCCGGGGCAGCGCTGGCCGCCCTGTTTGCCGTGGCCTATTGCCTCGATGTGATCAGCGTCGAAGGCCTGGTGGTCATCGTCAGCACCCTCGGCTTGCTGCCCATGCTGCTTGGCTTGCCGGGCGCCTACAAGCGCGCGCGCCGCGGCGATTCGGTCGGCATCTACTTCATGCTGGGCTGGGCGGTCAGCTTCTTGTCGTCGGTGGTGCTGAGCCAGGTCATCAGCGGCAAGATGGCGGCCAACTTCTGGACCATGCACGCCCTGCAGTTCGGCAATGCCTTCGACATGCTGGTGTTCATGCGCATCCTCGGCCTGCGCACCAAGGCCATGCAGAACGCCATGCTGCGCGCCGAAGCGGCCACCCGCCTGAAATCCGATTTCCTGGCCAATATGAGCCACGAGATCCGCACCCCGATGAATGCCATCATCGGCATGAGCCGCCTGGCGCTGATGACCGATCCCAGTCCGAAGCAGCGCAACTACCTGGCCAAGATCCTCGGCGCAGGCGAACACCTGCTCGGCATCATCAACGACATCCTCGATTTCTCCAAGATCGAAGCCGGCAAGCTGGCCCTGGAAGCCGTGCCGTTCAGCCTGGACGAGATGCTGGACCACCTGTCCACCCTGACCGCCGTCAAGACCGATGCGCGCAAGGTGGAGCTGGTGTTCCGCGTCGAACGCGGCGTACCGCAAAAGCTGGTCGGCGACCCCTTGCGCCTCGGCCAGGTGCTGATCAACCTGACCAACAATGCCGTCAAGTTCACCGAACGCGGCGAGATCGTGGTGGCAGTCAAGGCCATCGAGCGCTCTGCCGACGGCGTGGTGCTGCAATTCAGCGTCAGCGATACCGGCATCGGCATGAGCGAAGAGCAGCTCGCCCGGCTGTTCCAGTCCTTCAGCCAGGCCGACAGCTCGATCACGCGCAAATACGGCGGCACCGGCCTGGGCCTGAGCATTTCGCGCCAGCTGGTGGAACTGATGGGCGGCAGCATCAAGGTGACCAGTACGCCTGGCGTCGGCAGCCGTTTCAGCTTCACCGTCAGGCTCGGCCTCGGCGATGCCAGCGCGGAGCCTCTGTCCTCGCCGACCGGCGGGCTGCAGCAGGCCCGCGTGCTGGTGGTGGACGATAGCGCCACGGCGCGAGAAGCGCTGGTGGAAATGCTCGGCACCTTCGGCGTGGCTGCCCACAGCGCGAGCTCCGGCGAACAGTCGCTCAACATGCTGCTGCGCGGCGTGGAAACCGGCATGCCCTACCAGGTGGTGCTGATGGATTACATGATGCCGGGCTGGGATGGCGTGGAAACCATCCACCGCATCCACGCCGACCCGCGCTTCGCTGCCCCGCCATCGATCCTCATGGTCAGCGCCTGCACCCGCGAAACGGTGCTGCAGGAGGAAGGCGAACTGCCGCTGCAAGGCTTCCTGACCAAGCCGGTCGGCCCTGCGCTGCTCTATCACAGCCTGCTGCAAGTGCTGCGCCCCGAGATCGCCCAGCCGGCATCGCTGCAGGCGGAACAGCGCGGCGTGCCGGCCGAGGAGCTGGCGCGGCTGCACGGCGCCCGCGTGCTGCTGGTGGAAGACAATGCCAACAACCGGGAGGTGGCAGTCGACTTCCTGGAAACGGTGCGGGTGCACGTCGATGTCGCTGTTCACGGCGGCGAGGCGGTGCGGATGGTGCAGCAAGGCGATTACGACCTGGTGCTGATGGACGTGCAGATGCAGGTGGTCGATGGCCTGAGCGCCGCGCGCCAGATCCGCGCCATTGAAGCGCTGCGCGGCCTGCCTATCCTGGCCATGACCGCACACGCCATGCCGGAAGACCAGGCCAGGAGCCTGGAAGCGGGCATGAACGACCATATCACCAAGCCGATCGATCCGGACGTGCTGTTCCGCGCCATGCTGAAGTGGATCGATCCTGCACGCCTGGTCGGGCGCGCCATTCCCGGCGCGCCTGCCGCAGAAATCCCCGCCGCGCCGGTCGCCGCAGCCTACCCGCCGCTGGCAGGCGTCGACTGGCAATATGCGTTGGCGCGCGCCGAACGCGATCCGGCCATCCTCGCCAAGCGCATGCGCAGCTTCTGCACCGAATACGGCGGCGGCCCGGCCTTGCTCACTGCCGCACTGGCCGACGGCGACTGGGCCCAGGTCGAGCGCCTGGCCCACAACCTGAAATCCAGCGCCACCTACCTCGGCGCCATCGGGCTTGCCCAACTGTCCGACATCGTCGAAGCCGGCATCCGCGATGGACGCCCCGAGCGCTGCGCACGGGAGGCTGCGGACATGGCCAAGTCTCTCGGGATCATCCTTGCCGGCTTTGCGAATGCCTTGCAGGCGCCGGCCGGCGCCAGCGAAAGCCAGGTGGCCGATTTTGGCCGCCTGCTGCGTGAACTGGACCGCTACCTGCGGGCCGACGACGCCCGTTCCGAAGATTTGCTGACCGAACTGAGCGCCCTTCTGGCCGCTTCAGGCCACGCTGCGCTGCTGGCGCGCATCCAGCGTGCTGTGGACGAAATCGAATATCATGATGCCTTGAAACCGCTGGCCGAACTTGCGCAAGCACTCGGCGTCGATATGGAATTGAGTGCATGAGTCAAAAGGTCTTAGTCGCGGACGATGACGGCATCAACCGTCAGGTTCTCGCGACCTTGCTGAAACCAGAGTATGTGGTACTGCTGGCCAAGACCGGCGAGCAGGCCATCGAGCGCGCCCAGCGCCACTTGCCCGACTTGCTGATGCTGGACGTGATGTTGCCCGACATGGACGGCTATGAAGTGCTGCGCCGCCTGCGCGCCGACGCCGCCACTGCCCACATTGAAGTCATCTTCATCACCGGCATGGGCCGGCCCGAGGACGAGGCGCGCGGCCTCAAGCTGGGCGCAGCCGATTACATCACCAAGCCCTTCAACACCACGGTCGTGATGGCGCGCGTGGCCACCCACCTGGAAGTGGTACGCCAGCGCCGCATGCTCGAGCACCTGGCGCATATGGACGGCCTGACCGAACTGGCCAACCGCCGCCGCTTCGATGAAGTCTACGCAAGCGAATGGCAGCGCGCCGCCCGCCACGCGCACGCGATTTCAGTGGCGCTGCTGGACATCGACTGCTTCAAACAGTACAACGACCATTACGGGCATCCGGCCGGCGACCGTGCCCTGCGCGCCGTGGCCCGCGTGGCGCGCAATGCCATGCGCCGGCCCTGCGACGTCGCCGCCCGCTATGGCGGCGAGGAACTGGTGATCCTGATGCCCGAAACCGACGCGGCGCAAGCCTTGTATGTAGCGGAGGGAATTCGCGAGGCGGTGGCCCAGCTGCTGATTCCGCATGAGCAGTCCATTGCCAGCCCGATGCTGACGGTCAGCATCGGCGGTGCAACCCTGGCGCCGGGCAGCCAGGAAAGCGCCCCCGCGCTGTTCGATGCCGCCGACGCGGCCCTGTACCGCGCCAAGGAAGCAGGCCGCAACCGCGTCAACTGGAGGATGTGATGGCCAAGCGATTGATGATCGAAGGTCTGGTGCAAGGCGTTGGCTATCGCTACGCGCTCGCAGAACGCGCAACAGCGCTCGGCCTGGCGGGCTGGGTGCGCAACCGCGCCAACGGAGCGGTCGAAGCCAGCGTGCACGGCCCAGCCGACGCGGTGAAAGCCATCATCGAATGGGCGCACAAGGGTCCCAGCGCCGCGCGGGTCAGCAGCGTCCACGTTGCGGACGATCCGGAACCCGCACCGCTGGCCGCCACCTTCGACATCCGCCCGACGCTCTAGGCGTAGTCACGCGCCAAATACGCGCAGGAGCAGCCAGCCGGGCAAGGCGAGGTAAAGCGCAACATGTCCGGCACGCTCCAGGCCCAGGCGGATGCCGGCCGCATGGCCCGGGCGCAGCGCTGCCGCCATCATGCTTGCCGATTCAATCAAGGCGCGCACCAGTGCCGCCCCCAGCACCACGCCGATTGTCCACGCCGCCCACCACAGTCCGAAAGCACTCAGGTAGGCCGCCAGCCCGAAGCTGTAGTATTCGCCCAATGCGCTGCCATAGGCGATGTGCTGATGCAGGTGGAAGGCGGGAAGCGCCAGTACCAGCGGCAACAGGACAAACTTCGCAAGCGGATGGTCAAGCCGCGTCGCCGGCGCCACCAGCATGCGCCACCCCGGCATGTCCACCATAGGGGGGCCGCCGGCAGCGGCCAGGCCCGCGGCGAAGGCTGCCGGGTCCGGCAAGGCGAGTCCAACATCCCAGTAATTCCCGGAACGCAGGCGCAACGCCGCGCCGCGGCCCGGCACCGGCAGGCGCCAGGGTTCGACGGCAGCCACCTGGTCCAGGGCCAGCGCCAGTTCCTGCGCACCACGCGCCAGCAGCAGCCGGCCCTCGCTCAACGTCGCCCGGGCCGAAAACGCCATCAGCAAGCACCAGGCGATGGCCTCTGGCAGCAGGAATACCAGGGAGAAGATGCGCAACTGCCCAAGAGTATTGCTGCGCAGCGCTTCGTTCAGCAGCAAGGCCGCTCCCATGCCCAGCAAACCCGCACGAGAAATGACGCGCAGCAGTCCGGCAACGACGCGTGCCGCCGGCGGCAGCACCGCCACGCGCATCGGGAATGCCGGCCTGGACGTGCGCGCCCTGGCGCCATCGTAGTGCGGCCGCCACGCCTGGCTAAGCGGCCTTACCGTCAGCACCAGCAATACCGCGCAGCATGCCAGGCCAAGCCAGTCGCCCCACAGCACCATCAGGGTGGGTGCGGGCGAGCGCACCGGGAGGTCCGCGATGACCAGCGCAGGTTCGCCGACGCTGGTTCCGGCGAGGATGTCGCCGCTCGCATCGATCGCTGCGCTGTAGCCGTTTGTCGTCACGCGAAATTGCGGCAGGCGCGTTTCGATGCTGCGGAAGGCCGCCGCCGCCTGGTGCAGCCGCGCACCCGGCCCCTCCCCGCTGAACCAGGAATCGTTGGACATCGTCAGGATCACCTGCCCTCCAAGCCGCGCGCCGGCGATGGCCAGGGCCGGGTCGACGTCATCGCGGCAGATCAAGGGCAGCACCGCAATCTCGCGCCCGTCCGCCAGGCGCAAAGGAAACACCCGCGCGCCGCCGCCGGCCTGCCAGTTGCCAGCCCAGGGCAGAAGCCTCCGCAAGGCCGGCACGTCAAGCCAGGCCGGCAGGTATTCGGTGAACAGGAACAAATGCGACTTGCGATAGAACCCCAGCAAGCCCCGGCCCGGCTGCACAAAGGCGGCGGCGTTATATTCACCCTGTTCATCCCGGTCATAGGTCCCGAACACCAGGGGGACCGCGGCCGCGTTCACGTATTCAATGATCTCCCGGTCGAGTTCCGCGCCGGCCTCGCTCTTTGGCTTGCCGAACGTGGTCGGATACGCTGTCTCGGACCAGAGCAAGGCTTCCGCACGCTGGCGCGTCACCGCGTCATAACCCATCGAGAAATGCCGGTCCAGCACCTCGCGCACGACCGCAAAAGCGCCCTTCTCCAGGCGCTGCCTTTCATAATCAACCATGTTTGCCTGGATTAGCCCCATGCGCAGCGGCTTCCCTGCCGGTGCAGCGCTGCCCGAAAGCGCCAGCGCACCGTACGCCGCCAGCACGGCAGGGACCAAGGCCGCCAGTGCCAAGGGCTTCGCGATTGCCCGCCAGCCCTGGCCATGCCGGGCGACGGCCGCCGCCACGCCCTCGTTGGCCAGCAGGAGCAAGAGAGTCAGTCCCGCGCTCCCGCCCACATCGGCCGCCTGCCGCAGCAGGCGCGAAGGGTACAGGCCGTAACCGAGCGTATCGCCAAGCATGCGCGGCACCAGCCATTCCACCGCCACCCATGCCGCAGCCGCCGCCAGCGCGCATACGCCCCGCCCGTACCAGCGCCCGGCGGCGAGGCGGACCAGCCCATAAGCAAGGAACTGCGGCTGGAACAAGGGCGCGGCAAGCAGCAGCAAGGCAATTCCACTGGCCTCCCCGGCCTGCGTATAGCGCCCAAGCGCAGCGCCAAACCACGCAAAGCCGGCCGCCGTGTAAGCGAGCGACATGGACCAGGCAAGCAGCAGCGTTCCGGCAAGGGAGCGGCGGCCGTCAAGCGCCAGGAGCCAGGGCACAAGTAGCAGGAATCCGAGCACCCAGGCCGCGCCGCCCTGTGCATACAAGGCAGTCATCGCAGCGCTGGCGAAAATGCAGGCAAGCGGCTTCATTGTCCGGAGGCGTCAAGTGGAGGCGGGATCACGATACGCCGCAACGGCAGCCCCGGCGGCGCCATTTCAGGTGGAACGACGCGGTCCTTCGGCATCTCGATGGGCCGGTTCGACGCATCGTAGAGCTGGAAGTCCGGCGCAAACATCAGGACAGGTTCGATGGACTGGCCATCGTCGGTGACCTGGTGATGCCGCACATACCCCGCAGGCAGCGGGAAATCCTTGGGCACGGCCAGGCCGACCAGGGGCGGACTGGTGCCGGGCGGATTGAACGCGCCCAGGCCGGTGTGCACACCTTGCTCGTGCAAGCGCTTGATCACTTCATTCATGGTCGGCTTCTCGCCCCGCATGACGTAACTGCGCAAGTCGCGCGTCGGATCGGCGTCGCCTTCCGGCGCTGGCGGCGTCTGGCGCTGGGGCCCTTCGCGCGCAACTGCCGGCCCGGCAATGGCGGCCGAGGCTGGTCGTCCGGCAGCCGCCACGCTTGCCGGGGGCGGCGTCTGGCCAGCCCCGGCTGCGGCGTCGCCGCGCGCAAAATACCAAAGAAAGAAAGCCAGGCTGGCCGCGCCAACGGCCAGCAGCAGCGCCGCCGGCAGGTAACCCGGGCTGGGGCGCCAGGAACTCACGGCGTTGGCGAGTTGAAGACCGAAACCGCCCACCCCATGCGTTCATGCCCGAACTGGTTCCAGATCGGGTTCTTGCCCGAGCTGAAGGAGGTGTAGCGTGGCGCCCCGGTGCCGGTGGTGCCGCCGAACAGCCCTGCCGTAACCGTGCTGCCGGTATAAGTCGGGTGCGTATCGTCCGACTGGATGTAGTCGTAGCTGCTGCCGGCAGACACGAAGTGCGTGTTGGCGTCGCGGATGGTGGAGCGCAGCGTCGAGGTGATGCGGGTCACATAGCTGGCCTGGCTCTCGCCGGCCACGTAGCGCAGCGCATCGGAATCGGCAATGCCGTCGCCGTTGCTGTCGTAATCGGCCCCCATGTACTGCGCGAAGTTGTCGGCGCATTGGAAGCCTTTCTGGCGCGCGGTATCGCACATCATGAAGTTCATGCGCGCCAGGGCCGGCAGGAACTTCTGCTGCATGTTAACGGTGGCGCCGGTATTCGGATCCTTGCAGGAGCTCTGCACATTGTCGGCCGCATAGCCGGGATAGTGCAGGTTCGAGATGACCTTCACCTTCACGCCCGAATAGGCGTTGGCGTTGATGTAGTCCATGGCCGCCGCGACGTAGGTCTTGCAGCTGTTCTCGGCTGCGGTCAGCACCGAGTCGTCGCAAGTGCCGGTCTGGCCCTTGAAGGCGGAGCGGGCCTGCAGCCCGTCGTTGCCGCACATTTCGAAGGTGACCACGCGCGTGTTGCTGGCCTGCATGTAGGATCGCTCGGCGACAATTTTGTTGTTGTAGACATCAGAGGCCACGGCGCCGGACTTGGCGCGGCGCACGCTTTCAATGTCGGCATTCCAGGTCGCGGACAGGTATTCCGCGTCCACCGTCGGCGCCGAATACTTGGCCGCGCTGGTAATCGAACCGTTATAGCCCGCATAGATCGAATCGCCATAGGCCACGACGCGGTACTTGGTGCTGGTGCCGGCGCGGTCGATGGTCCAGGATACGTTTTGGGTCAGGGTGTTTGCTGCTGCCTGTCCCCCGAGGGTGAAGAAGACTACTGAGGCCAGAAGCGTGCTGCGAATGCGAGTTTGCATAGAGTGTCTCCGATCATTGAAGTAATTGTTCGAATCGACCAGCCAACAACTCATCTTAACGCCGCCCTGCGCTGCCTTCACGGCCTGGCTCGCCAGGCCACGCAAATGGCCGCCAAGGCACTGGCGCCTGTCGCGCGCGGGCCACGAACCGGCCCTGATGCGGCATAATATGGCATGCTGAAACTGACCTTCCTTGGCACCTCATCCGGCGTGCCGACCATCCGGCGCAACGTCACCGCGCTGGCCTTGCACTCAACAATGAACCGCGACTGGTGGCTGGTCGATTGCGGCGAAGCCACCCAGCACCAGCTGCAGCGCATTCCGCTCACCGTGCATGACCTGGCCGGCATCTGCATCACCCACGTCCATGGCGACCATAGTTATGGCCTGCCTGGGCTGCTCGCAAGCGCCTCCATGACCGGCCGCAAGAAGCCGCTGATCCTGATTGCGCCGGCCGCCGTCAAGGCCTGGCTCGATGCCACCATGCTGCACACGGAGCTCTTCCTCACGTTCGAGATCATCCATGTCGACGTCGCGAACCAGCGCCTGGTGCACCACCAGGATGGGCTGAAGATCGAACGCTTCCCGCTGTCGCACCGCGCGCCAAGCTTCGGCTTTAAGTTTAGCTTCGAAAAGACTACATGGAAGGTTGATAGCGACGCCTTGCGCGCACGCGGCGTGCCGCCCGGCCCGGCCTGGGGCCAGCTCCAGCACGGCAAGGACGTCCGGCTGGACGATGGCACGCTGCTGGCCGCTGCCGGGTTCCGCTCGGAGCACGTCGAACGCGTGAATGCGGTCATCGGCGGCGACAACGACACCCCTTCGCTGCTGGCCGAAGCCTGCCAGGGCGCCGACCTGCTGGTCCATGAAGCGACCTACACGGAAGCCGTGCTGCAGAAAGTCGGCCCGGGGCCGCAGCACAGCTCAGTGCGGCGCACTGCCCATTTCGCTGCCCAAGCCGACGTGCCGAACCTGGTCTTGACGCACTTCAGCCCCCGCTATGACAGTAAGGAAGGCATGGCAGAGGTGGAGGCGGAAGCGCGCCAGCATTACAGCGGCCGGCTTTTCCTGGCCAGCGACTTCGATACCTATGAACTCGACGATGGCGTACTGGCCAAGATGGCGCCGGCGCCGCGCGTAAAATGACGCCATGACTGCAATCACAGAATTCCGCGCTCAGGCGCCAGCCCCCGAATACGACCATCCGCGCGAAGACCGCCGGCTCGACGGGAACCCGCTGAGCACCACATGGAACCATTTCAGCAACGCCAGCGGCGAAGTCCATGCCGGCATCTGGGCCTGCGAGAAAGGCAGCTGGCGTATCGCCTTCGCGCCCAACAAGGATGAGTATTTCTGCGTCCTCGAAGGCCGCTGCCGCGTGATCGATGAACAGGGACACGCAGCCGAAGCCGGGCCGGGCGACGCCCTGGTCATCCCGGCCGGGTTCAAGGGCGTGTTTGAAGTCCTGGAACCGGTCCGCAAGCACTATGTCATCGTTGAGCGCAAAACGAACGGCCCATCCTGATGTTTTTTTGCTACCATTCGCTCCTTTTCCCCACAGGAGCCTCGAATGAAGTTCACCATCCACGCACTTGCCGCCAGCCTTGCCACCGTTTGCCTGGCCAGCCACGCTGAAGTCATCCCCCTCAAACTGGCACCGGGCCTGTGGGAAGAAAACCGTGTCACCATGATCAACGGCCAGAATGTAGAGGAAACGATGCGCAAAGGGCGCGAACGCATGATGGCGCGCCTGACGCCTGAACAGCGCAAGCAGATGCAGGACCAGATGGGACAAGGCGGCAACGCCGGCGGGACCCGGACCTGCCTAACGGCGGCCCAGGTGGCCAAAGGCGTCGACACCGAAGACATCAAGCGCAAGATGGAGCAGTCGGCGCAAGGCTGCAAGCTGGACATCATCTCGGCCAGCAGTTCGGGCGCCAAGTTCAAGGCGGCCTGCATTGGCCCGCAAGGGACCACCTACAATGGCAGCGGCGAGTACATCGTCGCCAACAGCAAGGAATGGCGCTTCAAGATGGTCGGCGACGGCAAGGTCACCGGCCCTGATGGCGCCCCGGTCCCGCAAGCGGGCGACTTCCACGCCACCCAGGAAGTGACCGCCCGCTGGAAAGGCAGCGACTGCGGCAGCGTAGCGCCGCAGCAGGAAGGCTAAGGCTTGACCGCCACCAGGTTGATCAGGGTTTCCTCGCGTTCGGCCGGCGGATTGATGCGCAGCACGCGCTCCATCAATCCCAGGTCCTCGCGGCTCCACCACAGGAAGGGGTAGGAAACCGCACTGTCAGGCACGCTGAAGCCGGCGTTACGCACCATCGCCAGGTATTCAGGCGCGGTTTTCTGCACGTCCATCGGATGGCGGAACAGCAGGCGGATGATCCAGGAATGGATGTAACGCCTGGTCGATTCGGCGAACAGCAGGACGCCGCCCGGCTTGAGCACGCGGAAGAACTCGCGGATCGCGTTTTCCTGGTCCACCAGGTGGTGGAAGGTCTGGTGGCAGAACAGCAGGTCCACCGAATTGTCTTCCAGCTTGATATTAGAGCTCGAACAGCAGATGAATTCGGCCTTGATGTCATGCGCGGCCACTTCCTTCGCCGCGTGCTGCAGCATCTCCGGGTCGATGTCCATGCCGATCAGGCGCTGCGGCGCGAAGCGCTGGTGCAGTTTCGGCAGGGAGCGGCCAAAGCCGCAGCCGACATCGGCCACCACGCCGAAACTGGCCGGCGCATCCGGCATCAGGCGCTGCAGATCCTTCAGCGCACGCTCCAGCACGTGCACGGTCCACGTCTCGGTACGCAAAAACCATTTGCCAAATGCCGTCTCTTCAACGTGAACCTCACCGGACGACTGGATGCCTTCTAAACTAGCGCTCATATTCTTTTCTGTTTAAGTTGATACAAACGGCCTGCGAGAGACGCTTGGTCAAATCACGTACAATATCGGGCCGACCTGTCCTGACGACCTTTTGCCGTGCTTTTCCTGCGCCTGCTGCTTGCTGCCTTAACAATACTGCTACTTCCCCCGGGAGCGGCAGCGCAGGCCGACCAGGCCCCTGTGCGCTTCCTGCTCACGTTCGATGACGGCCCGGCCTGGGCCCCCTACTTCAATCCCACGGTGCGCATCCTTGAGACCCTGGAGAGGAATCCTTACCAGGACAACATCAAGGCCGTGTTCTTCACGCAGACGCGTGCCTGGAGCGGCGGCGGCACCGACAGGGGCCGCGCGCTGATCCGGCGCGAGCATGCCGAAGGCCACGTGGTCGCGCTGCACTCTGCCACGACCTTCCATTCCAACCACCGCCTCATGAGCCGTGAAAAGCTCGATGCGACCCTGCAGCTTGGCGTCGCCGACCTGCTGGCAGAAACCGGCGCCGTGCCCAAGCTGGTGCGCCCGCCGTTCTGGGCCTATGACGCCGATACGCTGGCGTCCTACCATGCCTATGGCCTGCACATGCTGCTGACCGACCTGAGCGCCAAGGACGGCGTGGTCTACGTCTTCAACATGAGCTTCCACAAGCGCTCCAACATGCTCGACATGCTGGCCGAAACCCGCAAGCGCTGGGCCGCCGGCGCCATGCCGGCCGTCGACGGCGCCACGCCCGTCGTCGTCACCTTCCACGACGTCAACAGCCATACCGCCCGCCATTTCGAGGAATACCTCGGAATCCTGCTCGACGTTGCGCGCGAGCTGGAGATCCCGCTGGCCGACAAGCCTTTCTACGACAACCGCGACGAGCTTGAGCGCGCAGCCCTGGCCTCATCCGTCGACACCCCGGAAAACGCCCCGCCCCTGCCCGGCCTCTGGCACTGGCTGTGGGAGCATTGATCAGGGCAAGGCGACCAGCACCGGCTGCGGCACGCTCGCCAGCTGCACGGCACTGCATAACACCACCGACAGCTCCCGGTGCGGCACGACGACGCAATGGCCGCCCACCGCCAAGCCGAGCTTGATGCGCGCTTCCTTTTCGCTCCAGAGCCGATAAAAGCCTTCAATTCTTGCTGCGTCATCCCAGCGCTGCATCTGCTGCCAGCGCGCCATTTCATCGGCGTCGAAGGCCTGCTTTGCCAAGGCAGCGAGGTCGCGGGAGGCATCGCGCATTTCAATGTCCAGACCCACCGCATGGTCGCCGACGGCACAGGCCACCCAGCGGCCGCTGTGGGAAATGCTGAAGCCTGGCGTCGCGCCGCCCGGCGCCGGCGTCAGCAGCCGCGGCGCCTGCCCGTTGCGTTCCTCCAGCAGCACCTGCTGCGGCTGAACACCCAGCAGCGGCGCCAGCGCCATCCGCAGCAACACCCGCCCGGCGACAAACTGGCGCTTGCGCAGTTCGCGTACAAAGCGCCCATGGCGCGCCAGTTCGCCCGGCGTCAGCCATGCGAGGTAGCGCTGCAGGCTTGCCTCGGGCAGTGCACCCGCATCGGCCAGCCAAAGCAGCATCCCGCGCGCCATGCGCCGCTTCTCCTTACCTGGCCAGCTTGACGAAATCGCCCTTCAGCGCCACGCCGGCCATCAGTGCGCCGTCGGCGCATTGGAACTCGGTAGCGCTGGCGAACTCAACGTTATTGAAATTGCTGACGATATTGACCACGGCATCAGCGCCAACGTCCTGCGCGCGCTTCTGCAACTGCAGCATGGCGGACAGGAAGACGTAATTGCATGCCTTTTCAGCCGACTTGCCAAAACCGTTGGTGCGCTGGCTGGTCTTGTCGCTAATGATCTTGGAAGCGATGGCCGGCGTTGGCTGGCCGGCGAAGTAGAACTTGACCGAATCGCCCAGGCGTGCCTGCGCGTCGTTAGCGGCCATGGCGCCCTCGATCGGAAACTTCAGCATGTCGTTGCCAGCCGAAGCTGCCGACGATGCCATGGCGGCGGCGGCCATCACTACTACAGAAATCATCTTTTTCATCTGGTCTTCCTTCTATTTGTTGTAGCGTTTAAAAATCAGCGAGGTATTGATGCCGCCGAAAGCAAAATTATTCGACATCACGTATTCGCAATCGAGTTCTCGGCCGGTGCCGGCGATGTAATCCAGCGCCGCGCACTCGGGATCGGTTTCCTCCAGGTTGATGGTCGGCGCGAACCAGCCCTCGCGCATCATCTCGATGCTGATCCATGCTTCCAGCGCACCGCAGGCACCCAGCGTATGGCCCATATAGCTCTTCAACGAACTGATCGGAATGGCGCCGCCGAACACCGCCAGCGTGGCATGCGATTCGGCGATGTCGCCCTGGGCGGTGGCGGTGCCGTGGGCATTGATGTAGCCGATGTCCGATGCCTCCAGGCCTGCGTCCTGCAGGGCCAGCTCCATGGCGCGCTGCATGGTGGCCGCATTGGGCTGCGTGACGTGGCAGCCGTCGCTATTGGTGCCAAAGCCGACCACTTCCGCATAGATCGTGGCGCCGCGCGCCTCCGCATGCTCCAGGTCTTCCAGGATCAGGCAGCCGGCGCCTTCGCCGATCACCAGGCCATCGCGGGCGCGGTCGAACGGACGCGGCGTCGCTTGCGCCTGGTCGTTGCGCACGCTGGTGGCGAACAGGGTGTCGAACACCGCGGCTTCCGTGGCGCACAGTTCCTCGGCGCCGCCGGCGACCATGGCGACCTGCTTGCCGCTCCTGATCGCCTCGTAGGCGTAGCCAATGCCCTGGCTGCCCGAGGTACAGGCGCTGGAGGTGGTGATCACTCGCCCGGTCAGGCCGAAGAACACGCCGATATTCACCGGCGCCGTGTGCGACATCATCTTGATGTAGGTGGTGGCGTTGATGCCCTTGGTGGTGCGCTCTTCCATCATGCGGCCGAAATCGCCGATGGCGCTTGGGGTGCCGGCGGACGAACCGAACGACACGCCCATGTCGCCGCTCCTGGTCAAAGGGTGTTCGAGCAGGCCGGCGTCTTCCAGCGCCAGTTCGGTCGCGCGGGTTGCCATCAGGGCTACGCGGCCCATGCTGCGGGTGGTCTTGCGGTTATAGCGTGCGGACAGTTCGAACGGCGCAGCCGGTGCGCCCAGGCGGGTATTCAGACCCTCGTAGTCTTCCCACTCCTCCATGCGTACCACGGCATTGCGGAACTGGCCAAGCCGCTCTCGCACCGCTGCCCAGTCGTTGCCCAGCGGGCTGATGCCGGCCATGCCGGTGATGGCGACACGGCGGCTCATGCCAGGCCTCCGTTGACGGAAATGACCTGGCGGGTGATATAGCCCGCATCTTCGCCGACCAGGAAGCTGACCGCGGCCGCCACCTCTTCCGGCTTGCCGACGCGGCGCGCCGGGATCATCTTCAGCGCTTCTTCCATCGGCACTTCCTCGATCATGTCGGTTTCGATCAGGCCGGGCGCCACGCAATTGACGGTGATCGAACGCTTGGCCAGTTCCAGCGCCAGGGCCTTGGTGGCGCCGATGATGCCCGCCTTGGCGGCGCTGTAGTTGACCTGGCCCCGGTTGCCGATCAGGCCCGAGACGGACGCCAGGGTGACAATGCGGCCCGGCTTGCGGCGCTGTACCAGCGGCATGATCAGCGGGTTCAGGACGTTGTAGAAGCCATCCAGGTTGGTTTGCAGGACAATGTCCCAGTCCTCGCCCGACATGGCCGGGAAGGCGTTGTCGCGCGCCACGCCGGCGTTGCAGACCACGCCGTAGTAGCAGCCGTGTTGCGCGATGTCCGCTTCCAGCGCAGCGGCCGTGGCGGCGCGGTCGCTGATGTCGAACTGCAGCACGCGCGCGGCGCGGCCCAGCTGCACGATCTCCTGCGCGACCGCTTCGGCTTCGGCGCGCTGGCTGCGGCAGTGCAGCACCACGTCGTAACCGTCGCGCGCCAGGCGCAGGGCAATCGCCTTGCCGATACCGCGCGACGACCCGGTCACCAGCACGCTCATGGACTTGTTCTGATTCATCCTACGTTTCCATCTTTGAGAAATTGATTGACATTATCTGGCTGGAATACCGTGACGGTCGCGGCGGCGGCATTGGCCGGCCCGCCCACGATGTCGATGCGGCATTCGAAGGCGCCCAGCCCGTTTTCGGACTGCAGCACGCGGCGCACGTGCACCTGCAGCACGCTACCCAGCGCAAAGCTGGCGACATTGGCTTCGTACTTGCGCGAGCCGAGCAGGAAGCCAACCTTGACTTCCTCGCCCCGCTGCAACGCGAGCCAGCCGGCGTGCGCGGCAATCGCCTGCGCCATGTATTCGATGCCCACCCAAGAGCCGACACCGTCGGCACCCGCCAGGATGCTGGCTTCATGGATGCGCACTTCGGCGCACAGGCGCTCGGCGTCGGCTTCCAGCACCCGATCGAGCAATACCATCTGGCGGGAATGCGGCACAAGCTGGCGGATGTCCGGCATGTTCATCCTGGCCTCCCCAGCAGCAGTACGGCATTCGAACCGCCGAACGCGAAAGAGCTGCTCAGCACCCGGCGCAGCGGCCGGCCCAGCGCAGCGCCCGGCGGCACCAGGTTCAGTGCAGGCAACGCAGGATCGGCGGCGCCGTCCCACAGATGCGGCGGCAGCCGTCCTTGCGCATTATCGTCCTGCATGGCCAGCCAGCACAGCGCCGCTTCAACGGCGGCGGCCGCGCCCAGGGTATGGCCGGTAAACGGCTTGGTCGAGCTGACCGGCACTTCTTCGCCGAACAGGGTCGCGATCACGCGCGACTCCATGGCATCGTTCTGCGGCGTGGCGGTGCCGTGCATATTGATATAGTCCACCTCGGCCGCTTCCACGCCCGCGCGGCGCAATGCCTGTTCGAACGCCAGCCGGGCGCCGGCGCCATCCGGATCGGGCGCGGAGATGTGGTGGCCGTCGGACGATTCGCCCCAGCCCATCAGCTCAACGGCTTGCGGGCCGCCAGGTGTGGCTTCCATCAGGAACAGGGCCGCGCCTTCGCCGATATTGATCCCCTTCCGGTTCGCGCTCATCGGGTTGCACTGGCCGGGGCTGACCGATTCCAGCGCCGAGAAGCCCGCCACGGTAAAGGCGCACAGCGAGTCGGCGCCGCCGGTCACCACCGCATCGCACAGGCCCATGCGGATCATGCGCGCGGCGCTTGCCATCGCCTTGGCGGCCGACGAGCAGGCAGTCGAATGCACGTAGGCCGGACCTTCCAGGCCCAGCTCCATGGCCAGCAGTTCGGCCGGCGAGCCCATTTCCTGCGCACGGTAGCTGAATTCTGGAGGCAGTGCGCCGTGCGCCACGTGGCGGGCCAGCGCCTGTTCGGTCTCGCCGATGCCGGAAGTGCTGGTGCCGAGCACCACGCCGACGCGTCCCGCACCATAACGGTTGACGGCCGCCTGCAGCGCCTCGCGGATTTGCGCCAGGGCCGCCAGGGCCAGTGCGTTATTGCGGCTGCGAAGGTGGGCAGGCAAATGTGCCACCGATGGCAGCTCGCCCGGCACTTCGCCCAGGGCCAGCTCGCGGCCTTTCGACCAGCGGCCGGTTGCGGACACGCCGGCCTGTCCCGCAAACAGGCGCGCCTTCACCTGCGCCTGGCCTTCGCCCAGCGCACAGATGATGCCGCAATCGTTCAGGTAAATCTTCGACATTGCTCGCCCTCGCAATCAGTCCGCATTCGCCGCGAACTGAATCGTCAGCTTATAGCGATAGCGCAGGTTTTCCAATACTACGGTGCCACTCCAGCGCTGTGCGTCGCTGTAAGAGACCTGCATCACAGGCGCATCGTCCAGGTACAGGGTGCGCATGCGCCCCTGCTCCGCCACCCGCCAGCCGGCAGGCAAGGCTGCCGCCACGGCATCGGCCGGCCACAAGGTGAGCTGGATATCTTCCAGCACATCCTCGGCCCGCACCTGCGCCGGCAGCATCACATGGCGCCAGGAAGTGAGTTCCCTGCCGTCGTAATGCAGCGACAGCACGCGCTGGCCGAATGCCAGGCCGACCACGTCCACCGCTTCCGGCTCCACCTGCAAGGCCACGTCCAGGTCATCGGTGCGGCCGTTGCGCTCGACCTTCAGATGCTGCTGCACGCTCAGCGAAGTGCCCAGCGCAGCCGGCGCCAGCTTCAGGCCGAGGCGAGCCTGCGGTTGCGATGGCGTGGCGGCACAAGCGGCCAGCAGCATGGTGCTGGCGACGACGGCAAGGCGGCGCGGAATTGCCTTAAACATTCCTGATTTCCTTCACAATAGCAAAACACGGGACCAGCAGCCACACCAACGTGGTCCCCAGCAACATCGTCAGGCCGAAGGCTTGAAGGGCCGGCGTCGCGCTCAGTCCCAGCAAGCCAAACGACAGGATGGTGTTGGCGGCCGACATGCCGACTGCCAGCCACGGCGTGCGGTCGCTGCGCTCCGGGTGTTCCTGCATGAAGATGCCGTAGTCCACGCCCACGCCAAGCAGCAGCATCAGGGCCAGGACGTGGAATAGCTGCAGGTTCTGCGATGCAAATCCCAGCATGGCCAGCGTGGCGATGCTGGCCAGTGCAGTCGGCGCCAGCACGCGCCAGGTCCGGCTGCGATAGCGGTGCAACAGCAGCATGAACACCACGGCGTAGGCGCCCAGCACCACCCAGCCCATATCGGCGCGGTAGCGGCCCAGGACCAAAGAAATCTCGGCCACCTTGTCGACCCATTGCACGCCCTGCAGGCCATCGGCAGCCAGCATGACCTGCTGCGCGGCCTTGTTGTCCATGCCGCGCAAGGCAACGATGCTGGCGTAAGCGCCTTGCCGCTCGCCCAGCCACAGGTGGCGCCAGGGCTCGCTGGCAGGGGAAGCAAGGAATTCGTCGAGCAGCAGCGGCTGGCCGGCTGCCAGCAACGCCTTCCGGGTCGCGGCGATCCATTGCCTGTCCTCGCCGGCCTGCCCGGCGATGCCTTGCAGCGGGCCGTCGTCGGCCAGCAGCTTCTGTTCGACCAGTGTGCGGCGCGCCGCCTGCGTGCGCGCCGACGGCACCCAGTTCGACATGGCCTGGTAGCCCGTCAGGCGCCGGGCCGCCACATGCCCGTCCAGGCGCGCTTTCAATGCTTCTTCGCGCTGCAGCACCTGTTCGGCCGATTCGCCGCGCACCAGGAAATACTGCACCGGCGTCGGCGCATCCAGCAGCTTGCCCAGCTTGAGCTGGTCGGCTACCAGGTGCTTGGGCGGATTCTGCAGCAGGCGGATGTCGTCGTTTGCGCCCAGGCGGCTGATGCCCCAGGCGGCCAGTACGGCGAAGAGCACGGCAACTGCCAACGTGCCGCGGCTGGCACGCCACACCGGCCAGCGCGCGAGCGCCGCGCCATAATGCTTTACCAGCCAGCCACTGCGCAGGGTACGGCCGTTGATCAGTGCCGGGAACCAGCACACCACCGTCAACCACGCAAACACCAGGCCCAGCGCCGAAAACACCGCCATCTGGCGCAGGCCAGGGAAAGGCGTCAACGCCAGGCCGGTGTAGCCGATCACCGCCGCCAGCAAGGTCAGGCCAAGGCCCGGCAGCAGCCGCTTGAGCAGCGTCACGGAATCGAGCTTTTCATCGGCTGCCAGGCGGTTGCACAGGAAGTAGATCCCGTAGTCCTGCGCCACGCCAATCAGGCTGGCGCCAAATACCAGGGTCAGGAGGTGGATGCGGCCGAACAGCAGCCAGCATACCGACAATGCGCCCAGGCAGCCGATACCGATCGACAGCAGGATCAGCGCGATCGGCTTGAGGGAGCGGAAGGTGAACCAGGTCAGCACGATAATGCCGACCAGGGAGCCGATGCCGATGGTCGACATCTCGCCGCTGGCCTGGGCGCTGGCGCTAGCGGCGTGCAGGATGACGCCGGCCTGGATCAGCTCCACTTGCGGGGCTGCCTTGCGCGCCGCCGCTTCGGCCTGCCGCAGCACGGGCAGCACGGTTTCCTGCGCGGTCATCGACAGCGCGGGAACCTTCAGGGTCAGCGGCAACAGCACGTACTGGCGCTGCGCGTCGGCGACGAACAGGTGGCCGTCGCGCGGACGCACCGGCGTTTCCTGGGCGCGCTCCTGTACCCAGCCGGCAAACAGGCCGTAGGGATCATCCTGCCACGAGCCGAGCTTCGGGCCGCCGAAAGGCGCATACAGCCTGGCCAGCGCCGATTCCAGCCAGAATTGGGACGGCTGCTCGCGCAGCTGCTGCTCCTGCTGCGCCGTCAGCAGCGCCAGGCGATGGCGCTGGAACAGGCCAAGCCAGTCGTTCTGCGTCTGCTCGTTGATCGGGGTGGCTTCGAACAGATCCTTGCGCGCCGCCAGCACGCCCTGGTAGGCGTCGGCGGCACGGCGCGCATCATCCCATTCGGCGGCGCCGGCCAGGACCAGCACGCGCTGCTGCGCCGCGTCGACCATATGGCCGAACGAAGCCTGCAGCACCGGGTCGCGCTCCTGCACCGGCAGCAGCGCCATGATGTCCGTGTCCGGCACGATGCGCTGGACCAGCCACAGGGTGGCGTTATGGCCCAGCAGCAGGCAGGCCACCAGGGCCCACAGCCACGCGATTTTTCGGGTTTGCCTCAAAACAGCGCCGCCTCTTCCTTGTTCATCGCGCCGTCCCCGGTCTGGATGCCGGAGAACACGATGGTGGTGCGGTCGCCGCTGGCCTCGTTCATCACGATCTGCCTGACGTAGGCGCCGCCTTCGAGCTTGATGGTGCCGATGGCCTTTTCCAGTGCAGCCTGGCGCGGCTTGAGCGCCACGTTCCAGCTGTTGGCGTCCACGCTGCCCTCGCCGTCGAACAGCGTGTCGAGCTGGCCCAGGTCGCCCGACAGCAACGAGAACAGCACATTGTTAATCATGCGCACGGTCGGCTCGGTCTTGGCGTCCAGCCGCATGGCCACGCGTTCGCCCTGGTAGTTCACGATCTCTTCGCGCGTCAGGCGCAGCGTGTTGGGGAAAGGCTTCAGGGTGCGCCATAGCACGCCCTTGCCGGCGACGACGCAGAAGCGCCCTTCCGACGCCAGCGGCTTTTTCATGCCCGCCAGTTGCTTGGTCTGGTCGAAGCGGCCGCACATGACGGCCGGCTTGGCCAGCATTGCCTGAATTTTAGCGCTTGGCACGGCGGCCTGCGCGCTGCCCGCGGCGGCCAGCGCCAGGACGGTTGCAAGGTATTTTTTCATGCTGGTTCAATCCCCAGTTTCTCAAATAGTACCGGCGGCGAGGCAAAGCACATCTCCTTCGTCGCGATATCGACGGCAACCATGGTGGTGCTGGCGCGGTTCAGGCGCTGGCCGCTGGCCGCATCGGTGATCAGGTAATCGATCTTCATGCGGTTTTCCCACTCGACCAGGTCGGCGCGCAGCTTCAGCTTCTGGCCGAACACCGCCGGACTGACGTAGCGCAGTTGCATGTCGATGACCGGCCAGGCGTAGCCCGATGCCTTCATTTGCGGATAGTTGTAGCCGATCTTGTCGAGCAAGGCGCAGCGCACGATTTCCAGGTACTTCACGTAGTTGCCGTGCCAGACGATCTCCATCGGGTCCAGGTCGAAGAACTGGACATCGATCTCGACTTCCGCGAACCAGCGGCTTTGCTTGTGCTTACGCATACAGCGCCCATGCCTTGCTGCGGATGCGCTTCAGCATCAGGCGCAGGTCCGGTTCCAGGCGGCGGTCTTCTTCCACCGGGGCGATGTCGGCGGCCAAGGCCTGCTGCATTGCAGCCAGCGGGCTTTCCGGAAGCACGCCCTGGTGGTCGCGGCAGCGCAGCCACACGGCCTGGCGCACGGTCACCAGCAAGGCCGCCACCACCTGCTCGGTGAGTTCCAGCACGCGCAGGCAGTCGCGCGCCGCGATGGTGCCCATGCTGACCTTGTCCTGGTTGTGGCATTCGGTGGAACGCGAGAACACCGAGGCGGGCATGGTCGCTTTCAACGCTTCCGCCGTCCATGCCGAGGCACTGATCTGCAGCGCCTTCAGGCCGTGGTTGATCGGCGCCCGGGCACCCACCGCACCGGACAGGTTGGCCGGCAAGCCATGGTTGTAGCGTGCATCGACCAGCAGCGCCATCTGGCGGTCCAGCAGGTCGGCCAGGTTGGCCACCGCATTTTTCATGCCGTCCATGGCGAAGGCGATGTGGCCGCCATAGAAGTGGCCGCCGTGCAGGATGCGTTCGTTTTCGACGTCCACCAGCGGGTTGTCGTTGGCGCTGTTCAGTTCATTCTCGATCAGTTGGCGGAACATCGGCATGGTGTCGGCCAGCACCCCGATCACGTGCGGCGCGCAGCGGATCGAGTAGCGGTCCTGCAGGCGCTTGCCGTTGCGTTCCCATTGGTCGGTCGGCAAGTCGCTGCGCAGCCAGGCGGCTACCCGCTGCATGCCCGGATGCGGCTTGGCCGAGAACAGCACTTCGTCGAAATGGTGGGCATTGCCGTCCATCGCGAACGACGCCATGGCGGTGATGCGCGTGCACAGCCTGGCCAGGTAATCGGCCCGGTCGTAGGCCAGGCAGGCCAGCGCCGTCATGACAGCGGTGCCGTTCATGATGGCCAGGCCCTCCTTTGGACGCAGGCGCAGCGGGGTGATGCCCGCCTCCTGCAGCGCCTGGGCGGCAGGCACCTGCTCGCCGTTGCGCCAGACTTCACGCTCGCCGCACAGCACGGCAGCGAGGTAGGACAGCGGGGTCAGGTCGCCGGAGGCGCCGACCGAGCCTTCGGAAGGGATCAGCGGCAGCAGGCCGGCGTCCAGCAGGCGGGTAATCTGCAGCAGCAGTTCGACGCTGACGCCGGAAAAGCCCTTGCTCAGCGAGGCCAGGCGCGAGGCCAGGATGGCGCGGCTCTGGGCCGGCGTGAAGTACTCGCCCAGCCCCACGCCGTGATAGGTGTACAGGTGGTGCGGCAGGTCCGGCACCAGGTCCGCCGGCACCGTCACGGTGCAGGAGTCGCCGTAGCCGGTGGTCACGCCATAGATGGTGCCGTCTTCGCGCAGCAGGCGGTCGAGGAAGCCGGCGCCGCGTTCAATGGCGGCGCGGAACTCCGGATCGTCCGACAGCACGGCGGCGGCGCGCCCTTGCGCGATGTCCACGATGTCTTCGATCGTCAGGTTGTTGCGGTCGAAGCGCACGCTGCGCTGCGGGTTATTCAGTTGGGCGATGTCAGCGAGATGCATCGTTGTGTTCCAGTCCAGGTAAATGCCAGAAATCGTAGAAATTGAACCACTGCAGCGGCGCGCGCAGGGTATGGTGTTCGAGCCGGCGGGCATAGTCGGCGGCCAGCACTTGTAGTGCGGCTTCGCGCCCCTGGCGCGGGATGCGCACCTGGTCGCGGAAGTGCTCGAAATGCACTTCCGAACGGCTGCCCCGGCGCACCGAGAACAACAGGTACACCGGGCATTGAAGAATGCTGGCCAGCATATGCGGGCCGATAGGGAACGCCGCGGGGGCGCCGATGAAGTCGGCTACTGCCACGCGCGGATTGAGCGAGACGGGAACGCGGTCGCCGGCAATCACCACGAACTCGCCGCGCGCAACGCGCTCCGACAGCAGCATCGCCGTGGCGGGCGACATCTCGGTCACCTGCAGCAGGTTAAGCTGGCTCTCCGGGTTCAGGCGGCCCAGCATGGCGTTGAAGGCTTGCGCGTGCTTTGTATGCACCAGTACCGTCAGCTTGATGTCCTGGCGCTGGCGCGACAGCACGCGGCACAGTTCCAGGTTGCCCAGGTGGGCGCAGACCAGCAGGCCGCCGCGTCCCGCCACCACCGCATCGGTCATCAACTCGCCGCCGTGCAGGTCGACCGAGCTGAAGTCGAACAGGCCGCCCCACAGCAGCATCTTGTCGAGGATGCTCTCGCCGAAAGCGCCGAAATGGCGCATCACGCCCGCCGGCTCGGTGGACGTGTGGCCGGCGACACGGCGCAGGTATTCCCGGGAGGCGCGGCGCGGCAGCGGCTTGGCCATGACGTACCAGGCCAGCACCGGATACAGCACCAGGCGGAACGGCCAGCGGCCGAACACGCGGAAAATCCAGAACATCAGGCGCATGCCTGCAACGAAGCTCACTTCGTTGATGGATGCCCAGTGCAAGCCGCGCGCGTTCAATTTGCCCGCCATTTCCGCGCCAGCAGCTTGGGAATGCGCGGCAGCATGCCGAAGAACAGCACGGTGTGCATGCGCGTGATCAGCACGTTGTCGCGCCAGACGCGGAAGTGCGACACGCCGTCGACCGGATAGGACACGCGCGTGCCGACGTTCACTACGCGCAGCCCGTCCCAGAACAGGCGCACGATGATGTCGGTGTCGAAATTCATGCGCGAACCGATTGCCTGGCGCGCTGCCAGGGCATTGACTGCCGCCACCGGATAGACGCGGAAGCCGCACATGGAGTCCCTGATTTCCAGCGAGATGGTGTTAATCCAGACCCAGACATGCGTGGCGTAACGACCGTACAGGCGCGCTTTCGGCACCGACTCGTCGTAGATCGGGTAGCCCGACACCACGGCTTGCGGGTGGGCAGCCGCCTGCGCCAGGAACTTCGGCACATCGGCAGTCTGGTGCTGGCCGTCGGCGTCGATCTGCACCGCATGGCTGTAGCCGAGTTGCCCGGCACGGCGGAAACCGGCCAGCACTGCCGCGCCCTTGCCCTGGTTGCGCGGCAGGCGTTCCAGCACCACGCGTTCGCCATGGCGGGCCGCCAGCGCATCGAGCACCGCCGCACAGGCGGCTGAACTGCCGTCGTCGACCAGGATCACGGGCACGCCGTGCACCAGCAGGCCTTCCAGCACGGTGCCAATGGCGTGTTCGTGGTTATATACCGGCACCACGACGCAAGGCTTGAAATCAGCCATCGCAACCTCCCAGCGCCACGCGCCCGCCCGAATGCTGGCCGGCTGCGGAGCTGTAGCTGAAACGCAGGCTATGCTTGGCAGCGTCATACGCCAGTTCCAGCTGCACCGGTTTTTCTGGCCCGATCACCTGCTGGAACTTGAGCTGGCTCATGCTCTTGAACTGCGCCGGCAGATCGAAATACTGGCGGCCATAGTGGATCGCCCAATCGACCTGCACCACACCCGGAAGGATAGGCGCCACGTCGAAGTGACCGTCGAAATACCGCAGGCGCGCCGGGGCCGTAATTTCCAGCAGCACGCGCCCGTCTTCGTTCGCCAGCTCGCGCACCAGGGGGAAGCGCGGGCGCTCGTCGCCCAGCAATGCCAGCAAGGCGGCCACGGTGACCTTGCCCTGCGCATTGACCGGCATCTGTTCCAGGTAGCGCCAGCGGCGCGGCAACGCCACCGCGTCCACCACGCCGGCCAGCACTGCGCGCAGGCGGGCGTTCAGGGCCTGCTTGCCCTGCTGTTCCAGCAAGGCGCGGCCACTGTCAGCAGGCACCACGAAAGCGGCCAGGCGCTGGCGCTCGCCCGGCACCGGTTCGCACAGCGCCACGCGGGCTTCGGCAGCCAGGCCGGACGCCAGCAGTGCAGCTTCCATCGCGCCGAGCGAAACACGCTTTTCCTCGATCTTGACGATGCGGTCGCTGCGGCCCAGCAGGCGGAAGCCGCCGCCGGTCGCCGCCACGCGGTCGGCCAGCGCGAACCAGTCGTCGTCGGGAAGGTGTGGCGAACGTACCGCCAGCGTGCCGTCTTCTTCGTTGATGCGCCATGCCACCGTCGGGAACGGCTGCCATGCGTCATCGCCGGCGTCGCGGCGGCGGCGCCAGGCGATGCCGCCGGTCTCGGAACTGCCGTAGACTTCCGTCGGCACCTGGCCAAGCAATGCGCCGGTGGCCAGCGCCGCATCGGCCGCCAACGGGCCGCCGGAGGAGAACACGCCGCGCAGCATGGCTGCGGCAGGGCTCCAGTCCAGGTGCGCCGGCAGGCGTTTCAGGTGCGCCGGGCTGGCCACCAGCATGCACGGTCCGGCTGCCATGGCGTGCAGCAGTTCTTCCGGATAGACGATGCTGGTGGCATGGATGGCGCGCCCGCTGGCCAGGGGCCACAGCACCTTGAACAGCAGGCCGTAAATATGCTGGTGCGAGACTGTCGCCAGCACGTCGGCGGCGCCGATGCGTGCGCCGAACAGCTCTTCCAGGGTCGCCACTTCGCTGGCGACCTGCGACAGCTTCTTTGGAATGGCCTGTGCCGCGCCGGTGCTGCCGGAGGTGAACACCACGAGCGCCGGCATGTCCGGGTCGAGCGCGGCAAGCGCCGCTGCAGCCGCTGCAGTTGCCGCGCCAGGCGCGGCTTGCAGCGGGGCCAGGTCCGCCGGAAACTCGCCGAGGAAGCCATCCACTGCGCCGCGCAATGCCGCGCAGCTGGCGGGCAGCGTATCCGCGCTCAGCCAGATGGTCTTGCCCGCGTGCCAGGCGCCCAGCAGTGCGGCGCCGAATTCAATGCTGTCCTCCAGGAACAGGGCGAAATTCCTGCCGGCCTGCGCGCTCAGTAGCGCGTGCCAGCTGCGAACACTGGCCAGGAAAAGCGCGTTGTCGACGCCCTCGCCCGCGCGCCAGCCGGCCAGTGCATTGCCGGAGCGCGCCGCAATGGCGGCGTAAAGATTTTCAATACGGTCAGACATTATGCAAGCGCTTGAAACGCAGGCGCACCAGGTATTCTGCGCCGAACAACAGCGCCATCAGCGCATAGGAAATCACACCGGTGTACAGCGACCAGACGGCTTCGGGCGCCCACAGTGCGGTGCCAAGGGCAAGCGCGCCATTGACCACAAAAAAGCCGCACCAGACCTGCGTCACCTTGCGCATATAGGCTTGTGCCACCGGAGGAAAGTCCTCGCCGCGCAGGCGGGCCATGCGCTCGACGGCGGACATCGGCGTGCCCAGGCTATAGGCGAAACCGGCCAGCAGCGCGGCGTTCACCAGCACCGGGTACAGCTTCAATGGCAGCAGCAGGTTGCTCCAGATCGCCGCAGCTACCAGCAGCAGCGCACCGGCAACCGACCAGCGCGCAACACCGCTCAGCTTCAGCGCGGGCAGCCGCGACATGGCGGCAAGCAGCAGCAGGCCGGCCAGCCAGCGCGGCTCGATGCGGCCGTGGCCAAACCAGATCGCCAATGGATACAGCAGGGTAATCGCTGCCGCCAGGACACTCATCCTCATCTTGCTTACGCAACCTGCTCCGTCTTGCCGGCCAGTGCTTCCACCACGTCGCCGATGGTGCGGATGGTCTTGAACACTTCCGGCTGCAGGCGCTGGCCGGTAAGCTGCTTCAGTTTCACCGCCAGGTCGACCGCATCGATGCTGTCGATATCCAGGTCGGCATACAGGTTGGAATCGGCGGACAGTTCCGACTTATCCAGTTCAAACATTTCAGCGAGCAGGTCGACCACCCAGGCTTGCAATTGGTCTTTGCTCATTTCTTTCAGATTAACCATCTTCTACCCCTACGTTGTTTTATTTCTGTCGGTGGCTCTCGATCATCGCAGCCAGCGCCTGCACCGAGGCGAAATGACGGCGCGTCTCTTCCGAATCCGCGGAGAGCGAGATCCCGTACTTCTTTTGCAAAGCGACGCCCAGTTCGAGCGCGTCGATCGAGTCCAGGCCCAGGCCTTCGATGAACAGCGGCGCTGCGCTGTCGATATCATCCGGTGTGATGTCTTCCAGCTGGAGGGCATCGATGATCAGTTGTTTCACTTCGAGTTCAAGCATTGCTTTGGCACTTTCCGGCAAAATAATTTTGTAAGAAGTCGGTCAATTGGCGCGCGGCCATCACGTCGCTGGCGCCCTCCGTGAATCGTGCGACCGCCAGGTCGTCCTGCACGTCGATCTGGATCAGGAAGCGGCGCGACGGCACGCGCCACCATTTTTCGCCCTTGTGCAGTGTGGGCGGATCGCATTGCAGCAGCACAGGCGTGATGTCGCGCCCGCCGCGCACCGCAATATTGGCGGCCCCGCGCTTCATGCTGATCACGCCGTTCTTCGGCGTGCGCGTCCCTTCCGGGAAGATGATCAGGTTGTTGCCGCACTCCAAGGAAGCGATGCATTCGTCCACCAGTTCCGCGCCGCCCTCGTTATTGATATAGCCCGCGCCGCGCACCGGGCCGCGCGTGAACGGGTTGTACCACAGCGCGCCCTTGACGATGCAGTCGGCGTTCTTCACGAAGGCCATCAGGAACACGGTATCGAGCAGCGTCGGGTGGTTGGCCAGGATCAGCATGCCGCCCCGCTCCAGCTTTTCCAGCCCGCGCACCTCGTAGCGCAGCACGCCGATCACCCGCATCATGTCGATATAGACGCGGAAGGCGCAGCGGATCACGGTGCGGGCGGCACTGATGCGGCGCTGCCTGTCGCGAATCAGCAGGTTCATCACCGGGAACACCAGGAGGCCCAGTACGATTCCGCCGACGCCGAAGACCACGAAGCTCAGGCCCGTCACGAAAATGCGCCAGTAACGGTCAAGCATCGCGGCTCCATGTCCAGCGCAGGCGGCCGTCGCAGCGTTCGAGCTTGCGGGCGCCGCTGGCGTAAAAGGCTGCCACTTCCAGGCTGCCCGGCATCTTGGCAGGCGCCGACTCGGCGCAAGCCTGCCATTCGAGCCGCACTGCATTGGCGCCGGCCGGCGCGATCAGCCATGCCCACGCGTGCGGCTGTTCTTCATATTCCTCGAATGGCGTAAATAATTCCGGCAGCGGGCAATCGCAGGCAAGCAGCAGTACGCTGGTCGCACCGTCGGCCAGCAGTCCGCATGCTTCGATGAGCGCATGTTCGACCGACGCCGCGCCGGAAGCCAGCGCAGTGTAATTGGCGCGATCGCTGCGGGCGATGCTGAACAGGCCGGGGATGGCATTGTGCACGGCCATGCCGAACGCCATCGGCGACAACGGTTCGCTGCGCGCCAGGTCCGATAGCAATTCAACCGCGCGCGCCACGTCGCCATGGCGCGAACAGAACACGGTGGGCACGCCGCTGCGGCCTTCGAGGCAGTCATAGGCCACTTCCAGCGCCATCTTGCCGAGGAAGCCCGCGCGGCGGCGCAGCATGGCCGGCATCGCTTTCACGCCCGGCTCTTCGCCGGCATGGATCGCAAACGGCGCTTGCGCCCAGGCTTGCCAGGCCTCAGGCGTGCTGATGCCTGGCGCCCATGCGGAATGCCTGAGAATTGAAAAACTAATGCCCTGGGTGCGCACTTTGCTGAACTATCGGAAATCTGGAGGAAGCCGGCGATTATAAACGATCAGCCCGCCCGAACGATAGAAACATTATCCCAGCAGCAACACTTTTTTGCATATTAGCACCTAAAAACCGCAAAACTTCGCGCAAATTCTCACCAACACTCACATTTCACTTCTCTTATTGGCATCATTGCTCGTGATAAACTCCGGGCGAGCGATTTTCAGGAAAGATTTGAATGGCAGTAATGTCGTGGTTTGGCTGGTCTGTGCTGTGGACACTCCCCCTGCTCTGGCGCCTTGTGAAGGTGTTCCTGCTGAAGAGGACCACCTTGCTCGGGCAGGGCTTCATTAGGTTAGTGCTGGGCACCGTGCTGATGTTGCTGGCCAACTCGATTGGCGCTGCAACCGGCGGTCTTGCCGGCATCTTGCTCATCCTTGCCATCGGTACCGTCGCCGTCCCGTGGATGTTTGGCCATCGCGCCCTGGCATTCATGGCCTGGTGCGGCCGTGCCGCGCGCCTGCTCAAACGCCCGAACCAGGGGGAGCGGCGCGCGCCGCCGCGAACCGCTTCCCACGCCGCGGCGCCGGCCAGCCCGGCCCGCGGCGGCGAGCGCTTCTCCGAAAAGCGGCCGGCGTGGGACCACGCTGCGGCAGCATCGCCTGCCCGCTTCTTCGGCGCGGAGGCACTTGAAAAGGCGCGCGCCCCGGCGGCGCGTCCGGCAACCGAATGGGCCGAAGTCGAAAGCCTGCGCCCTACTCCGGCCATGCTGGCCCGGGCCAGGGCCAGGGAAGAAGCCGATGCCCTGGCCCGCCAGGCGCGGCCCGCCAGGATCGTGAAATTGCCGCAGCCGGCCGCGCCGGTACCGGCTGCGCACACGCCTGCTCCGCTGCCGGTGCAGGTCCAGGTGCCGCTGCCGGCAATCGTGGAAGTGCAGGTGATCCACGCAGCGGTCGAAGTGCGCACCATCACGAGCCCTGTGCCGGAAGCAAGGTGGGTCGACGAGACGCCCGGCCTGCCGCAACAGCCGCCTGCGCTGGAAACGACGCCGGTTGAGGTGGAATACACGCCATTCCGGGCTGCTCCGGAACCGGCGCCGGCGCTGCCTTGGCAGGAACCAGTTCCTGTTGTTTACGCCGAGCCGCCGCCGGCTCCTGCGAGCGCGCCGCCGGCAATGCCGCCAGCCCCGCCAGTTCCGGCAGCCGTGCCGATCACGCTCATGTCCCAACCGGAAGCCGACGTCGAACTTCCCGGCCTGGACTTGCTGGACGCCTATACGGAGGCGAAGTTCGAAGTCTCCGGCGCCGAGCTGGAAGAAACCGCTCGCCTGATCGAGCAGCGCCTCAAGGAATTCAAGGTCCCGGTCACCGTGCTTGGCGCTTCCGCCGGTCCGGTGATCACCCGTTTCGAGATCGAGCCGGCCATCGGCGTGCGCGGCGCCCAGATCGTGGCGCTGGTGAAGGACTTGTCGCGCGCACTGGCCGTGACTTCGGTGCGGGTGGTCGAAACCATTCCGGGCAAGACCTGCATGGGCCTCGAGTTGCCCAATACGCGGCGGCACATGATCCAGCTGTCGGAGATACTGGCAGCGGACGCCTACCGCGCCTCGCGCTCGCAATTGACGCTGGCAATGGGCAAAGACATTACCGGCGCCCCGGTCGTGACGGACCTGGCGCGTGCGCCGCACATGCTGGTTGCGGGCACCACCGGTTCCGGCAAGTCGGTGGCGATCAATGCCATGATCGTCTCCCTGCTGTACAAGGCCACGCCGACCGACGTGCGCCTGATCATGATCGACCCGAAAATGCTGGAACTGTCCGTCTATGACGGCATCCCGCACCTGCTGGCGCCCGTGGTCACCGACATGAAGCTGGCCGCCAACGCGCTGACCTGGTGCGTCGGCGAAATGGAAAAGCGCTACCGGCTGATGTCCGCGCTGGGCGTGCGCAACCTGGCCGGCTTCAACCAGAAAATCCGCGACGGCAAGGCCGCCGAAAAATACATTACGAACCCGTTCTCGCTCACGCCGGATGCGCCGGAACCGTTGTCGACGCTGCCCACCATTGTCGTCATCATCGACGAACTGGCCGACCTGATGATGGTGGCCGGGAAAAAGATCGAAGAACTGATCGCGCGCCTGGCGCAGAAAGCCCGCGCCGCAGGCATCCACCTGATCCTCGCCACGCAGCGTCCTTCCGTCGACGTCATCACGGGCCTGATCAAGGCCAACATCCCGACCCGCGTCGCCTTCCAGGTGTCGTCCAAGATCGATTCGCGCACCGTGCTTGACCAGATGGGCGCCGAAACCCTGCTCGGACACGGCGACATGCTGTTCCTGCCGCCCGGCAGCGGCTACCCGCAGCGCGTGCACGGCGCCTTCGTGTCCGACGAAGAAGTGCACCGCGTGGTCGACTACCTGAAACAGTTTGGCGAACCCGAATACGAAGAAGCGATCCTGGCCGGCACGCCGAGCGAAGAACCGGCGCCGGATCTCCTGGGCGACGTCAGCGCCGGCGAAACCGACCCGCTGTACGACGAAGCAGTGGCTTTTGTCATCCGCACGCGGCGCGCGTCGATCTCGTCCATCCAGCGCCAACTCCGGATCGGGTACAACCGCGCCGCGCGCATGGTGGAAGACATGGAGGCGGCCGGCATCCTGTCTTCGATGTCGACCAATGGCAGCCGCGAGATCCTGGTCCCTGTCTCATCCGATTGAGCGCCCCGTCAACGGTGCGGCCCTCAAGCAAGGCAATTGCTAAGATTTGGCATCGAAGCTTTGTTTGGATCAAGGAGGCACTATGGAGCGATTCCTGCTCGTCTATCGCGGCGCGCCGGACGGATCGGCCGAGGCCTGGCAGCATGCGCCGCAACGCTGGGCAAGCTGGTTCGATTCGCTGGGCGCCCGCTTGCTCGACCGCGGCAGCCTGACCCACGCCAGCGTCGACATCGACACCCGTCTCGCCGGCCCCAAATCGTCCAGCAGTTCACTGGCCGGTTACTCGGTGCTGGCGGCCGCCGATTTCAACGAGGCCGTTGCCCTGGCCGAACAGTGTCCGATCTTCGACGAACACGGCTCGCTCGAGATTGCGCACCTGGCAAATTGAGCGCCTGGGCCAAGGCTAGAACTTGATGCCGATCACGTTCATCAGCCGGTTCAGGTCTCCTTCTTCCTGCATGACTTCAGCCAGCACTTCCGGCAACGGCATCCGGCCCCAGCGTGCGGCACGACGCAACAGGAATGGCGTCGGGCTATGCGGCTCCACCGCCACCAGGTAGTCGGCCAGTGCATCGAGCGTGACATAGGCTTCGTTGCGATCGCGCCATTGGCCGACGACGATCGGGTCCAGCTTTGGCGGCGGCGCCGGCGCTGCTTCCGCTTGCACTGCTAGCGCCGATTCCTCTGCAGCCGGTGCCGCGCCCTCTTCCTCCTCTTTGCCGGGCTGGATCTGTTGCAGCACGCGCTGGACCGCTTCCAGCACGCTTTGCAGCTTGCCCAGCTTGGGCGCCTGGTCTTGCAGATGCGCGTGCAGCATGGCCGACAGCGAATGCAGGTAATCAAGGCTATGCGTTACAGCGGCAAGCGTGACGGCCAGCTCCGCCGCCCGCGCTGCGCCGGCAGCCAGGATATCGCCGCGCGTGGCCGCAGGCAGGCCGTCGCGTCCTGCGCTGGGCGTTTCTCGCGGCGCCGCAAGGCACTCCCACTCCGCCAGGGTGACCCGCGGCGGCTTGAAGCCATCGAGCGACAGCAATGGGGCCTGGACGCGGATGCTCACGCTCAGCGACTCGTTCAGCCATTCCAGGGGCGCCAGCCGTGCATCGCAATCTCCGTCGTCCTCGACCAGCGGATGCAATGCCGGCCAATATACGCGCAACAGCGCGTCGAGCAGGCGCAAGCCGTGCAACAGGCCGACGAAACCTCGCTGGCGCATCCAGGCCTCGGCCAGCCATGCGGCGAGCTGCAAGTCTTTCGAGCGCGTGGCCAACATGGCGCTGCAGCGCTGGGCAACCTGCTGCCACTGCGCGACCTTCAACGGACGCTCCCATTGGCCCATCGGCAGGCTCGGGTCGTCTTCTTCGCGCAGCAGGCGGATCTCGGTGAAGGCGGCATCGTCGCGCGCCGGCGGCCCGCACGGCGCGTCCTGCGACACAGGCGCCAGCAATTCGTCCAGCAATTGCTGTTCGGCGGCGCTGACCAGGAAATCGGGAATCGCTTTCATTGCTATGCCTTTTCTGAAGTGCCGGCAAGGAGCTTGCCAAGCTGTTGTACCAGGAACTTGGCCGCCAGCGGCGAGGTGCTCTTGTGCAGGTCGACCACGGAGGCGCCAGGAGGAAAATAGATGCGCTCCGACAGCGCGACGAGGCGACCGGTGTCGAAGCCTTCGTCCACCTCATGCAAGGCGATGACGACGTGGTCGGAACCGTCATCCAGCAGTGCCTGGAAGGGGTTCGGCCCCGCATAGCCGGACGGCCAGCCATCGTCGATGCAGGGATGCAGGTTATAGAAGCCATGGCGGGGATAGCTGCGCAGCCGCGCATCGATGCGCTGGCCGAACGTGGCGGCAATGCACAGGTCCGGCCGCCATTCGTCTTCATACAGGCGGTAGAAGGCCTCGCATTTCACCCGCCCCTTGTAGACCGGCAGCCCGTGTGCGCCGGCCAGTTGCTCCACCATCGCTTCCTCGCAAGCGCCATGCGGGTAAGCCCACACCCGCCGCGCTGGATTGACGAAGCTGGCCGCGGCGTCATCGGTCGCGACGCCTGCAACCAGCACCTGGCGGCCCAGCGGGCCTTTGAGCAGTTCGCTCAGCACATGGAAGCCGCGGTAGAAACTGCCGAATACCGCGATCCGGACCGGGGTGGTCATGTCCATGGCACGCTCACTCGCCCAGCGCCGCCTGCGCCGTGCGGCGCGCCGGCTCGGTGGTCCGCGCTGGGTCTTCCCACGCCGGCGCATGCGTCGGCCACGCCAGCGGCCAGGCCAGGGGCGCGCGCTTGCCGGGGGCGCTGACCAGCAGGCGCACGAACACGCGGGCGCGCGTGTCAGGTGCGGCCGGCTCGCTGTGCGCCAGCGGAAATTCGAAGCGCAGCAAGGGCACGCGCCCGTCGCCGGCACTGGTGTCGGCGTCGCGGTAGGCGCCGATAAAGCTGAACAGTGCCCACGGATCGTCGAAGCGATAGCTGACGGTGCACGCCTCGACCGTCATGTTCGGATGGCCGCCTTCCGCCTTCGGCTGCACCATGCCGTCGCGCGCGAAGCGCAAGGACAGCAGCACCGGCATGCCCGGCTCCCAGCGCAAGGCGCGCGGCGTTTCGCCCTGGCGCACCGTGCTGGCGCCAATGGCCAGGCTCCATTCGATGATCTTGTTGGCCTCCGCTTCCGCCGCGACGTTGACGCGGAACTGCGCCGTTACGTCAAGGCCGCCGGCCTGGCCTTCCTCGGCCGGGAACAGCGGCGCCAGCACGTCGCGCACGCGGCGCCATTGCAGGTCGGCCTGCCGCACGGCGGCGCTGGCGACCGGCCGCCCGGGCTCGCGCTCGGCCCGCGCAGCGGCGGCACGCACCCGTTCATACTGCCGCAGCGCAGCCCCCACCTCGTCGACGGCGGCAGCCGCCGTATCGCCGCCGCTGCCGGGCCAGGCCACGAACGGCAGTCGCCTGCCGAGGTCGCGGTTGTAGCCCTCGGCAAAACGCTCCCATTCCGCCCTGTACTGATTGGCCGACAGCTCGCGGCAGCGGGCCAGCAGGCTGTCCTGCAGGCTGGCCAGGCGCTCGGCAAACAGGTCGGCGCCGCGCCGCGGCGTGCCGCGCCCTGCCAGCTTGTCCTGGCAATTGCCGGCGTCGATCTCGCTCGCGCCCAGCAGGATGAACTGTTCCAGCGCGATCAGGGAACTGGTCGGGCTCTTCAGGCGGTAGCGCCGCAGGTCGGCCGCGATGCCCTGCCAGCGCGCAACCGCCGGCGCACCGGCCGCCGTGGCTCCTGCCAGAGGCAGCACGCCCTCCACCTGCTTGCCCGCCACCTCGATGAATTCAAGCTGTTGCGCCACGTAGTCCGGCAGCGCGCCGGCGTCGCCGCCGGCAAAGGCATCGGCCAGCGCACCCCTGCCGCCCTTCCACGACTGGAAATTGCGCTCGCGCGGCTGGAACACCTCGGCTGCCGTGAAATAGTCGTCCATCCGCTGCAGGCGGGTCAGGGCGTCGCGCGCCAGCGCCGCATCCAGTTCGGCCAGCGCAGGGCGCGCGCCCAGTTCTTCGAGGAAGGCCCGCACGCGCAGTGCCGCGGCGCGTTCGGCGTCGCTGGCGGCGCTGGGCAAGGCGGCCGGCGCAATGCTGGCCGCCTGCGCCAGGGCATGGTGGGTACTGTCGGCCAGCGCGAGGTCGACCAGCGCCGCGGCGGGCGGCTGCAAGGGGGCCGGCAAGTGCAGGTAGCTGCCGGCCTGGAAGGCCTTGCGTGCCTCAGCCATGCTGGCTGCGCGTTCGAGCTGGCCCTTGTCCCAGGCCAGGGTGGCGCCGGGCGGGACGTCGGGCAAGCGGGCCGGCGCGCCCTCTTTCATGTAAGGCTGCGCCAGCAGCGCCGTCACCGTCTCGTGCAGCAGTTTGCGCTCGGGCGTGAAGGCCCAGTGTCCCTCGGTCCAGGCCAGGCCGGTGCTACCGCCGTCGATCGCCAGCGGCGTTGCCAGCAGCCCGTCCCAGGCGGCCTTGAAGCGGGTGAAGCCCTGCGCCGCGCGCTCCTTGCTGTCGCGCGCGAGCGCAGGGCCCAGCAGTCCGTTGGCGGCAATGCGCGCCAGCAGCGCCTCGTGCGTGGCGCCCAGGTTGACCGTGCCTTCACGCATCCAGCCGCCCTTGGCTGTGGCCAGCATCGCCTTCTCGTCATCGAGCGCGCCGCGCAGGGCTGTCCATAGCTGCAGCTGACCCGCCAGTTCGGGCGAGCGCGGCGCGGTGTCGAGCAGGCCAGCCGTGCTGGCAGCAACTGCCTGTTCGGCGCGCAGCAAGCCGTTGCCATCGAACAGGCGGCGATACAGCGCATGGCTCGCCAGTTGCAGCGTGCAGCGTGCGGCCTGCTGCATCGGCGCCAGGTCCAGGGCCGGCAACTGCTGCGCCGTGGCGCGGAACATGGCCGCCGTGCGTGGCGGCAGGCCTTGCAGTTGCACGCCCAGCAGCACGCGCACCGCCAGCGCCAGGTCGTCTCCCGTGGCCGGCGCCGCCCCGGGATCCTGCAGGCGCCGCAAGGCTTGCAGCGCCCCGTCGAGCCGGTCGAGCTGGTCCAGGTATTGCAGCATGCCGAGGTATTGCGGCAAGTCTTCCAGGTTCAGTGCGCGCGCCGATCCCGCAGCCTCGCTCCAGCGCGCCGGCAGGCTGCATTGCGCACCGGGGATCAACTGCCCCGCCGGGTCGCGCGGCACCCCGGTCAGGGCCGAGGCCTGCGCCAGCGCGGCGCGGCGCAGGGGCTCGAAAGCGTGCTGCGCAAAGTCCTGCGCCAGGCGCTGTTGCAGGCGACCATGCAGCTTGTCGAACAGCGCCCAGGAACCTGGCATGAAGACCGAGGAGAAACGGCGCGCTCCCAGTTGTTCCAGGCTGCGCAAGGCGTCTACCGTGCGCTGCTGGCCTGCCTGGGGACTGGCGGCGTCGGCCGCGCTGTCCGCCAGCGACTGCCGCAGCAGGTAGTCGTGCGCAGCGCCGCCTTGCTGCGCCAGCTGCACGGTGGCGACGACCAGCCCGACGCCCCACATGGCCGGCACCGCCCACAGCGCAAGCCGGCCGGCATGGCTCAATGCCGGGCGCCGCGGCCGGGAAGCGCCGCGCAGCAAGCCCATTTCCGCGAAGATCTTGCGCTCGAAAATATCGCGCAGGAAGGCCGGCATGCCGTGGCCTGCCGGCGCTGCGCCTTGCTGCACCGCCGGCTCGGCCTGGCCCGCCGGCAAGGCGGCGCTGCAATCGCCGCTCAGGTAGATGCCGCGCAGCAGGAACGGCTCGTGGTAGGCGCTGGGGCGCATCAGCTCCCCGCAAAACAGCTTCAGGCCACTGCGCAGGCGTTCCAGCTGCGCCGGCAGCAGGAAATAGGCGGAACTGCCGCCATCGCTGCCTTCCAGCGCGCACAGTTCGGCGCAGGCATCGGCCACGCTGCCCGTCACCTGGTCCATCGCCGCGTCGACCCAGGCTTCGCGGAACGGGGCCACCACTTCATACGGCGCCGCCCATCCCACCATGGAACGTCGCAGCGCCTCGGGCAAGGCGGCGGCGAAGCTGGCGAAACCGGGTACCTGCTCGCATTCGGTGATCACGATGTGCAACGGAAAACGCAGAGCCAGGCGGTTCTGCGCCAGCCACAGGCGGCGATGGATGGCCTTGGCGCGCGCCGCCAGTTCCTGCTGGCCTTGCGCGTCCGAGGCCAGCAGGGCCGCACAAGGCAGGGCCAGCACGATGGCGTCGAACGGCCGTTGCGGGCGGTATTTGCGGCACAGGGCGATGAAGTCGTCCCAGATGCCGGTATTGGCCGCGCTGTCCGGGTCGGGCGAGCCAAGCTGGCTGGCCTGCAGCTGCACCACCACGCCCTGGTCGAAGAAGTGCCAGCCCACGCCGAGCGCCGCGGCGCTCTGGCTGCTGTCGACGCTCAGGGCGCTGGGCAGGCCCGATTGCGCCAGCGGCAAGCCGGCGCCGCTGCCTTCGTCCAGCACCAGGGTCCAGCACAGCTTGTACCGTTCGGCGCGCGTGGCGAGATTGGCCTCGATCAGCTCCAGCGCGGTGCGGAACGACTGGCGCAACGAATCGCTGGCCAGTTTCGGCGCCGGGGCAGCGGCGCCTGCGTCCTGGCCGGGTGCACGCAAGGCCGCGCTGACGACCACGGCCAGCAAGGCCAGCACCAGCAGCGTCACCAGCAGCAGGCTGACGATGGCCAGGTTATCGGACAGGAAGTTCAGCATGGCAGCCCCTTTGCCGGCGGAGCGCCCGACCACGCCATGGCCGGCGCCGCCAGCGCCTCGCGCACCGGCCACGATTGCCACAGCCAGAGCACTTCGGATAGACCCAGCAGGATCAACAGGACCAGCCCGAGCGCCAGGTAGCGCCGGCTCAGGCTTGCCAGGCGCCGCGTGCCGAGGTGGGCCAGCGTGCTGGCATATGGCTGGTCGCTCAGTACCGCGTCGCGCCCGCCCAGTCCCGGCGCGCGCTGGTAGGCAAACTGGAACAGCTCGCGGCGGTAGGCGGCCAGCGGCGCCAGGCTCGGTCCATCGCGATAGCTGCCCTGGAAGCCCAGCGCCAGGACATGCAGGAACATGCGCGCCTGGCTGCGCTGGGCCGGCTCCCGTTCGCGCAGCAACTGGTCGATGTCGGCAAACACCCGTTGGCCGGCCTGGCTGGTCTGGAACAGCACCGCCTCCAGCAGCACATGTTGCCAATGCTGGCGTCCGGCCCAGTCGGTATGCAGCAGGATCTCGTCGGCCAGTGCCGCCTTCAGGTAGCGCGCCTGCGCCGCGGCGTCGGCCCCGCTGCGGCCGGCCACGCGCCCCGCTTCGCGCGCCTGCTCCTCGACCAGCGCGCACAGGCGCTGGCTCAGGGCGTCGGCCCCGCTGCGGCCCTCGCCTTCACCCAGGCGCACGGCGGCCGCCACCTCCTGCTGCAGCACGCCGAAGAAGGCGCGCATCTGGGCCGAGGCAAAGTCGTCGCCGCCGGCACTGGTGTCGTAGCTGGTCATGATCAGTCTTTCACAAAGAGCACCACTTCGCGCGGGCGGCCGGCTTGCGAGTGCTCCAGCTGGTTGCTAAGCAGCAGGTCCTGTCCCGCCACGATGAACTGCGGCGCCGCTTCGATGGCAAACAGGCTCCAGCCGGCGCCGCCGCGCAGGCCCAGTTCGGGCGCGCCGTCGATCAGCCAGCGCGCCGCGCCGGGCACCCTGCGTTCGGCCAGCGACGTCGATACCGTGCGCGAACCGATCACTGCGCGTTCCATCCAGTCCTGCAAGCCGCGCTCGTCCTGGCCGCGCAAGCCCACCACCAGGCGCGCACCCAGCCATGCTTCCTCGATCGGCAAGGCAAATACCCGCCCCTCGTCGCGGAAGGTGTGGCTGCGCCATTCCTGGCTCACTTCCCCGGCCAGGTCTTCCAGGTTGTCCAGCACCTGTTCGAAAGCGCCATGGCTGTCCGCATGCAGGTACACCGGCGGCGCCAGCGGCACCGCCCCGGGACGCAGCGCAGCCAGCGGCCCCAGTTGCGCGCACAGCGCCAGGTAGAGCGGCAGGGGCTGCACCTGCGGTGCGAAGACAGCTGCTTCCAACAGCGGCAGGTGCAGCGTCAGGCTGGCCAGGCGCGAGCGCAGTTCCAGCAAGGCCAGCCTCTCTTCCGGCAACGAAGAACCGGCTGCGCTCTGGCGTGCCAGGAACAGCGCCTTGCTGCGCATCTGCGCCGCAAGCGCCTTGGCACGCTCCAGCAGCGGCGCCTGCGGCGCCACCGTCAGTTGCGCCGGCCAGAACGGCGCGCGCCGCACCGCCTCGTTCTCGCGCATCAATTGCATCAGCTGCAGCGAGACGTAGGCGGCGCCCGGCGTCGTGCCGGCCATCAGCGCCAGGTTGGCCGCCATGCGCGGCACTTCTTCGGCCAGCGCCTCCGACACTTCGTCCTCGACCAGGCTGCCCGCGATGCGGCGGAACCGGGCCGGCTGGCCCACCAGCCGCAGCGAGCGCGCGCTGCCGACCGCCAGGTAGACCGGCAATGGCTGCTGTTCCATGCTGTTGCGGTATTGAGCCAGGTCCAGCTGCAGCGCATGGCCCTGGGCCAGCGCCGCGTCGTAGTGCACCGCCATGCCGTCCGGCAGGATGGCCTCGATGGCGGTAATGCGCAGCAGGCCGTTGCCTAGCAGCGCTTCGTCGACTTCCAGCCGCCGCACGCCCCAGGCGGCCGGCTGGCCGGCCAGGGTTTGCCAGCCCACCAGCGCGTCGACGCGCGCACTCTCCTGCTGGAAATGCTGGGGCGCCAGGAGCATTCCTTCATGCCACTGGATATGTTCGGACAAGCGTGCTTCGGCCATGGCGGCTCCTTCTTTCAGTGGGCGGCGCCGGGCCGGATGTCGCTCGCGACAAAGCCCTGGGCGTTCAGTTGCAGGACATAGCCGCCGCGTTCGAGCAGCAGCCGTGCGCGGTGTTCGCCCGGCGCCGCATAGTTGGCGAAGGCCAGCGCGGCCCAGGCCCGTTCCGCGCCGAAGCGCTTCGGCTCGAGCTGGATGACCTGGCCCGGCGTGATTTCCACCGCCAGCACGGTCAGCGCTTCGGGAAAGGTGCGCTGCAGGTCGGCGCGCGTTGCGAAGTAGCGCGCGGCCGGCATGGCGGCCAGTGTATCGAGCACGCCCTTGTCCTTGACCAGCACCACGTCGACCGCCAGCGCGCTATTGCCATTGGCATTGTCGGCGGCGGCCAGGGCCAGCGTCTGCCAGCGCGGCGCTTGCGGACGCGGGCCGCCGGCCAGGCTGGCCAGCGTGCCGCAGGCGGCCAGCACGCCGGCCGCCAATAACGCCGCCAGCAGGTGGGCGGCAGGCTTCGCGTATCTCATGGCATCTCCTAAAAAGTGGCCAGCAGATGCTTGCGCAGGCCGGCCCCGAGCCCGGCGCAAAAGACCAGCAGCAAGGTGCCGCCCAACAGCAGCAGGCTCAGTACCGCCTGCCGCCGCCCCAGCACCAGCACCACGGACGCCCCTTGCACGCTGTCGCGCGCCGTTGCCGCCGGCAAGCGTCCCGGCTCGGCAGCCAGGGCCACCAGGGCTGCCGCGGCAAGGTAGGACACCAGGCTGCGGGTGCCTTCGCACAGCACTTCAACTGCCACCAGGACGGGCAACAGGGCATCCAGCGGCAGCCCGAAGCGCGCCTGCAGCACGCCGGACCACAGCGCGGCCTTGGCGCCCGGCAGGCCGCTGGTGGCCAGCGTGAACCAACAGGACAACAGGGCCAATAGCACAAGGTCCTGCAAGGCCAGGGCATGGCCGTAGATATTGGCCGCGTAGACAGCCAGCACCGCATGGAACAGCGCTTCGCCGCTGCGCGCGAACACCGGAAATGTGGAAGCCAGCAATTCCACCGTGCCGCGCGCGAAGCCGAGCCGTACGCTGAGCGCTTCGATGAATTCCGGCAGCGCGGCCGTGCCTACCGGCGAGAACAGGCACACTGTCAGCGGCATGCGCAATGCCGTCAGCACCGGCGCCGGCGCCGACTTGAGCCGCCAGCACAGGGCCGCCAGCGCCAGGCCCGATGCCAGCAGCGCCGCCACAGCCCAGCTTCCAAGGAAGCCGCCCAGCAGGCTGATTTCCGTGCCGGCGGCGCCAACTGCGGCCGCCGCCAGCACGAAGGCGATCAGCGGCAGGCCGGTATTGACTAGTCCGATCACCCCTTCCAGGCCGCGGTAGACTGCCTCAAGGATGCTGCCAAGTTGCGCCGCCCTCTCCATTTTCTGTGCGGCGACCGCGGCGCCGAACAGGATCACGCCCACCAGCACCGAAGGCACGGCGCCGGCCGCCAGGGCGGCATACAGGTTGGCCGGCACCAGGTCGGGCGCCGCCGGCATGGCCGCCGGCGGCCCATCGCCGCGCAGGCTGATCGGCGCCCCGATCTCAGCGCGCGCTGTCAGGCGGCCCAGCGCCGCCGCCTGGTCCGGGGCCATGCCGGCGCCACCGGCCGCGGCGCTGGTCAGCAGGGCTCCCGCCAGCGCACAGGCGAGCATGCCGGCCAGCCCCGCCGCCAGCAGCCAGGCAAGGCGCCCCCAAGGCGCCCCGCCGGCAACGCTGCGCTGCAGGCCGAAGTACACCGCCAAGGCCAGGAACGGCAGCGTGGCAGCCTGCACCAGCGACAGGTAGAGTGCCGCCAGCGCCGCAAACAGCGGGCTGGCGGCGGGCCAGGCCAGCCCGCACCACGCTCCCAGCAGCATGGCTGCCAGCAAGGCCGCTGGCTGGTGCAGGATGGCGTGCAGCGCTTTCATGGCATGTCCCTCACAAGCCGAGCGGCCGAGCGCAGATCAGCGACACCGCAGCGCAGCCCACCAGCACGCTGACTGCGGTACGCGCCATCGCGCACAGCGGATCGACCGCAACAAAAAGCACGAAAGCTGCTTCGAACGGCAGCGAGAAGTACGCGCAGACCGTGCCCATCAGCGCTACCGTCGCCACCCCGCCCATGCCGGACGAAGCGAAGCCGGTCAGCGCCGCCACCGCTGCCAGCAGCACCAGTTCTCCCGGCCCGAGCGTACGCCCGTACAGGGCCGCGATGAACATGGTGCCGCTGACGAAATAGACGACCGGGCCGGCGCGCAGCAGGGCCGTGCACAGCGGCACCAGCAATTCCACGCGGGCCCGCGCAAAGCCCAGGCGGCCCGCCAGCGCCTCCACCATGGCCGGCATGCAGGCGGCGCTGTTGTTGGTTGCCACGCCAAGCGCAAACGGTTCGCGCATGGCCTTCAACACCGGTTTCAGCTCGCCGCCTGTGCGCTGGCGCAGCAACAGCACGGCCAGGCAGATCACCAGGGCGCTGACGAACAGGAATCCCAGCACATAGCCGGCCATTGCCGCCATCGCAACGACGCCGGTATGCGCCACCTGGCCGGCTGTCATGCATACCACGACCAGCGGCAGCGGCAGGTTGATCCAGCGCGTCAAGGTCTGGCAGGCTTCGTACACGGATTGCAGCGCCTGTTGCAGGCCGCCGGCGATGCGCTCGGGGACCTGTCCGACCGATACCCCGAACAACAACGCAAAAACCAGCACTTTCAGGGTTTCGCCTTCGGCCAGGGCCGCGAAGATATTCGAGGGCACCAGCCGCCGTACGATGTCCTGCGCCGTCGCCGCCGGCGGCGCGACATCCGCCTGGTGCAAGGCCATTGCGGTATTGGTCTGGTCAGCATCGCCGCCAACCAGCTGGCCCAGCTCCTGCCTTGTGGCGTCCGACAGGTTCTCGCCCGGGTGCAGCACCAGCGTGCCGGCAGTAGCCAGCACGGCGGCCGCCAGTGCCAGCAGCACGAACACCAGCACCACGCGCCGCGCAATCCTGCCGGTGCCGCCTTCGCGGTACAGGGTCTGCAGGCTCAGCACCACGGCCGACATCATGAACGGCAGCACCACCATGGTCAGCAGGTTGACGTAGACGCTGCCGACTACCGCCAGGCGCAGGCCGGCCGCCGGAGCGGCCCAGCCGATCGCCCCTCCCAGCAGCACGCAGGCCAGGACCACCAAAGGATTGATGGCCAGGGACCGCACGCGCCGCCAGGCAGCTGCGGGCAGCGGGCCGGCAAGCTGGGCCAGTGCGCTCATGGCTTGATCCTCCTGTCGCCGGGAGGGCGCCTGCCGGCGCGCGATGCAATCACCTCATTGACGAACGCCAGCAAGGTGCCGTCGCGCACGCCCACCATCACGCTCAGCGCCGTTTGCGCATCGGTGAATGTCACCGTGCGCAGGCTGAGCGCCAGGCGCGGGTCCTGCTCCAGCACCTCGCGCACTGCCAGCTCGTCGCGATAGGCGGCCAGCACTTCGCCGCGGCGCACCGCATCGACCAGCGCCTGCCAGGTGGGATACGGTTGCAAGCGGGCCGCCGGGAAGTCGCGCCGGGCGAACTCCACCCACGATGTGTTGGCCATCACGCCCAACGGTCCTTCGAAGTTGCGCATGGCTTCCTTCAACGGCTGCTTGCCGTATCTTTCGGAGAAGCGTACACGGTGGATCAGCATGGCGTGGCCCAGCACCAGGTAGGGCGTCGAAAACAGCACCATCTGGCTGCGCCGCAAGGTGCGCCCGAGGCGGCTGATGCCCAGGTCGGCCTGGCCGTTGCCGACCATTTCCACCACTGCATCGACGCTGCTGGAACTGCGGTCGAAGCGTAGCTTCACGCCCAGTTCCCCGGCAATCGCCTGCGCCAGCTCGATGTCGATCCCGCTCATCACGCCGTCCTTCTGCGCGTAGAACGGCGGGCTGTCGACCTGGTACATGGCGATCACCAGCTCGCCACGCTCGACAATGCGGGCGATATCGGGCGCCAGCAGGCGGCCATCGGCGGTGCGTACCAGCGGCGAGGCCGGCGGCAGCGCAGCACTGGCTGTTGCCGCCGCCGACGTTGCGGGCGCGGACATCAGGCCCATGGCCAGCAGCACCGGGGATGCCAGGCGGGCCAGGCGGGCGTTCATGGCGCCTCCTGCGCGACCGGGGCCGGCGGCGCGGCCACGGCCGGGGCGGCCGATTGCGGCGCCGCTGCCAGGACTTGCGGCGCATGTACGGCCGCCTCCGACATGCGCACGCCGAACTGGAAGCCCAGCGCAAACATCAGCACCAGCAAGGCCACCACGCCGCATGATCCCACTGCCAGCAGGCGGGGTGTCAGGCTCAATCGGTATTCCATCATCGCACCTGTCTGTCCGGATCCGGGTTCAGGGCACGGACACCGTGGCCTGACCCGGCACGCATACTTCGATCACCCCGCCGGCCATGCACATCAGCTTGGAGGCATTGTTCAGCGCCGGCAGCTTGCCCAGCAGGACTGTCGGCGAGCCGGGCATCCAGGGAGCACTGGTCATCGGCACGCAAGGCATCGGCGTCAACACGCCCAGTGCCGCAGCAGTCGCCGCCGCCACTTGCGGATTGCCCAGCGAAGTGCACATGCCGAACGGCAGGATGTTCACCATCGGCTTGCAATCCATGACATTCGCATCGGGCATCGTCGATACGACCTGGCTGGCCGGCGGCACCATCAGAGTGCCGGGCGCCAGCCCGAACGAGCATTTGAGCATCGCTCCAGCGCATACTTGTTGTCCCATCAGTCGCCCCTCAGTAGTCGTTTGATGCGTTCCATCAGGGCCGGCGCCGCTTCGGCATTGCCCAGCCGTCCCCCCTGCGCATTGAAGCGCACCGGCGGCCCCACCGGAACGCCGTCGCGATACAGCACTTCCTCCATCAGCGCCCCGTTGGGCCAGTAGCGGCGCAGCGAACCATGCAGCAGGTTGGCGCGGTAGCTGCAGCGCTGCACCACTTGCCCTTCCGCGTCCAGGTCGACCGACTCGCCCTCCAGCAAGCCGCTGCGGTACACCGAGTTGCGCACCTGCCGGCCTTCGTGGAAGAAGGCAGCCGGCCCTTCGATCTGGCCCGACTCCAGCGACAGGCGCGCCGTAACCTGGCCTGCCTCGTCATAGGACAGCGCAGGCCCGCTGGCGACGCCTTCGGCCATGGTCTGCGCCATCACCCGCCGGCCGTGCACATAGGTCTCCACCAGGCCATGCGCCAGCCCGCGCTGGAAGGCACTGCGTTGCACCAGGGCGCCGTCGGCGTCGTACAGCGTCATCGGCCCATGCAGCTTGCCGTGCTCGAAATGGGCCTGCATCGCCAGCTGGCCGCCTGGCCAGAACTGCTCCAGCGGGCCATGCAGGACGCCGCTGGCCATGGCGCTGCGCAGCAGTATGTTGCCGTCGGCGTCGCGCTCTTCGACCACCGTCGGCACTGCGCTATTGCTGGCGGTTTGCAGTGGGGATTCCATTCAATTCACCTTCGCCATGGCGCCCTTGAGCGTCAACACCGCCCCCGCCTCCACCGTCTGGGTGGCATCGGCCTTGCTGTTGATGATGGGGGCCTTGTGGTCGATCTGCAGGCCGGCCTGCAACTGCAGCGCCTTGCCTGCCTTGCACCCCAGGTCGGTGCCTGCCTCGCATTGCAGCGCGGTACCGGCCTTGTTGCTCAACTCCGTGCCAGCCTTGGCCGACAGCGCTTTTGCCGCCTCGAGCGCCAGGCTGTCGTCCGACACCAGCTTGATGCCGCCTTTGACGGAAATGGTCAGGCTGCCGTCGATCGTCAGCTGGTAGTCGCCCTTGACCGTATGTGTGAACGCGGCCTCGTTGGCGTGGGTCTCGGCTCCCTTCACGGCCAGTTCGCGGCTGCCGGCCACCTGGTGCACTTCCTTGCCCTTTTTCAGGACGATGGTGCGGTCGCCCTCTTCCAGCGTATGCAGTTCCGCGCCCTTCTTTACCGTCGTGGCCAGGGCGTTCTCGATCTCCACCGCCATATCCTTCTGCGCATGCATGTAGAGCTGCTCGGCGTCCTTCTTGTCTTCGAAGCGCAGTTCGTTGCCGGCCTTGCCCTGCTTCGACGACAAGGTGCGCAAGATGGACTGGGTCTGGTTTGCCGGCAGTGTTGCTGGCGGCACGTTGTTGCCGTTGTAGACGCTGCCCGTCACCAGCGGCCGGTCCGGGTCGCCGTTCACGTAGCTGATCACCACTTCATGCCCGATGCGGGGCAGGAAGAATGCGCCAACGCCCTTGCCCGCCGCGGCTTGCGCCACGCGGATCCATGGCGCCCGCTTGTCGTCGGCGGCCGCGTGGTCCCACGGGAAGCGCACTTTCACGCGCCCGTGCTTGTCGGTCCAGATCTCTTCCCCCGAAGGCCCCACCACCATGGCCGTTTCGCAACCGGCCATGCGGGGAAGCGGCGCCTGGCGCGGAGGACGGAACGGCACGGCGCCGGGAAACGCTTCGAAAGCGTTGCTGTATACGTCGTCACGCACCGTATGCCGGACCCGGCGCAGCACGAAGTCGGCATTCAGCGCGGAGACGAAATGCCCGGCCAGCGTGAAGCGCGTTCCAGCACAGAAGGGATAGCAGAAGCTGTCTCCGTGCAGCACTTCCGACGCGCACTGGCTCTCCTCCACCTGCAACTGGGCCAGCGCCCGGCCGGCATCCACCGTGCCATGGCCGGTGGCGAATTCATAACTCGCGCCCATGCCCGCCGTTGCCTGGAAGCTGCCCTCGAGCGAGGTGTCCGGGGTGACGAAGTCATAATCGCTGACGGTCGCCTGCTGCAGCACGATCCGGTGCTCATGTGCGAAACGCGAGACGGCATCGACCGGTCGCAGCATGCCCGTTTCGGGCCAGAAGCGAACCTTCGCAGCGCCGGCGCAGTCGGCAAACTGGCTCGATGCATCGGCCAGCACCATGGTGTGCCCGCTGGCGGCAAAGGTAAAGAAGTAGCAGATGCCTGCCTGCTCCATCAGCCGTGAAATGAAGTCGAAGGCGGTTTCGTCGTATTGCACGCAGTATTCGCGGCTGGCATAGCTCTTGCCGAGCCGGGACTCGAAGGCCACGCCGAATCCACCCAGTACATCCTTGATGATCGCGTCCACGCCCAGGTTGGAAAAGATCTTGCGGTCCCGCGAGAGGGTCAGCTTCCACAGCGCCGGCACCAGCTCCGCTTCGTAGAGCGCGAAATCCTTATCCTCGCCGCTTTGCACGAATCGCATCACCATCCCGCTGATGTAGCGTGTGCCCCCAGGGCCGCCGATACTGACCGTCATTTCCTTGCCGACGGCGGCGGCCGCGCGCAGGCTGGTGCTGGCGGAACGCATATGCAGCGTAAACCCGAACAGCTCGGACAAGCCTTCGCTACCAGCCAGGCTATCGAGCAGCAGGTCGTCGGCGCCGAAGGGCGAAGTCAGTTGCATCAGGCCGCAGGCCTGTTTGAAGCCGGTTTTCATGCCGCCCTCCCGATCGGACTGTCACGGAAACTATAGGAAAACTGCGTGCCCGCCACCGACATGTGCACGGCCGAGAATGCCGAAGCGGTGGCGATCCGTTCCAGCACCTGGCTGGCCAATTGCGGCAGCACGGTCTGGGTCAGGATGAAGTCGACATTGCGCGCGCCGCTGTCGACTTCCGTGCAGCGCGCCGCAATCGCGGTCGTCACCGCATCGTCCCAGCTGAAACGGGCGCGATGGTGGGCGGTAAAGCGTTCGGCCAGCCTGGCCAGCTTCATGTCGACGATCATGCCGATACCGGCGTCGTCCAGCGGATAGTACGGCACCAGCACGACGCGGCCAAGGAAGGCAGGGCTGAACTGGCGCAGCAGGGCTGGCCGCAGCAACTCCACCAGGGCGGCTGGATCCGGCACTGCACCGTTGTGGCAGGCACGGGTAATCACATCCTGCGCGGCATTCGAGGTGAGCAGGATCATGCAGTGCCTGAAATCGATCGCGACGCCCTCGCCGTCCTCCATGGTGCCCTTGTCGAAAACCTGGAAGAACAGCTCCAGCACATCCGGATGGGCCTTTTCCATCTCGTCCAGCAGGACCACGCTGTAGGGCCGGCGCCGTACGGCCTCGGTCAGCACGCCTCCCTTGCCGTAGCCCACATAGCCGGGCGGCGCGCCCTTCAGGCTGGAGATGGCGTGGGCCTCCTGGAATTCAGACATGTTGATCGTGATCATATTGCGCTCGCCGCCATACAGGATGTCGGCCAGTGCGCAGGCGGTTTCAGTCTTGCCCACCCCGCTCGGGCCTACCAGCATGAACACGCCGGCCGGCTTGCCCGGATCGTCAAGTTCGGCGCGCAGGGTACGCACCCGGCGGGCGATGGTGTCCAGCGCCTGGTCCTGCCCGACGATGCGCTCGCACAGGCGCTCGTTCAGCTCCAGTACCGTATGCACCTCGTCGGCCAGCATTTTCCCGACCGGGATGCCGGTCCATCCGGCGACCACTCCCGCCACCATGGCCGAATCGACGCACACCGGTACCAGCGGTTCATCGTCGCGTATCGCTTCCAGGCCTTTTTGCAGGCGCTGCAACTGGGCGGCCTGGGCCTGCTGTTCTTCGTCACCGGCGTTGCCGGCATCGGCCCGGGCCGCGATCTCGCGCCGCAACGCCAGGATTTCCTCCACGGCGCGGCGCTCCTCCGCCACCTTGGCCACCAGGCTTGCGTGACGGGCAGCCAGGCGTTCCAGGGCGCCCGCGAGTTGCGCCGCTTCGGCGGCATCGCCCTCGCCGCGCCCAAGCTGCTGGCGCGCCAGGCGCAGCCCCTCCTGCGCCAGCACCATCTCGTGCTCAAGTGCTTCCAGCGCGGGCGGCGTCCCGGCCTGCGCGATGGCGACCCGGGCGCAGGCCGTGTCCAGCACGCTGATCGCCTTGTCCGGCAGTTGGCGCCCTGCGATGTAGCGCTGCGACAGGCGCACCGAATCGCGCACAGCCTCGTCCATGATCTCCACCTGGTGGTGCCGCTGCAACGTTCCTACCATGCCGCGCAACATGCCGATTGCCGCCTCCGGCGCCGGTTCATCCACCTTCACTACCTGGAAGCGGCGCGCCAGCGCAGGGTCGCGCTCGACGTGCTTCTTGTATTCGGCCCAGGTAGTTGCCGCAATCGTGCGCAACTCCCCTCGCGCCAGGGCCGGCTTGAGCAGGTTGGCGGCATCGCCCTGCCCTTCGCTGCCACCGGCGCCGATCAGCTGGTGCGCCTCGTCGATGAACAGGATCACCGGAACGGCAGCGGCACGCACCTCGGCAATCACCGATTTCAAGCGCTGCTCGAATTCGCCGCGCACCCCGGCGCCGGCCTGCAACAGCGCCAGGTCCAGCGCGCACACGCGCACGTCCGCCAGCGCGGCCGGCACGTTGCCGTCGGCAACGCGCTGGGCAAAACCTTCCACCACGGCCGTCTTGCCGACGCCGGCCTCGCCGGTGAGGATGGGATTATTCTGGCGCCGGCGCAGCAGTACATCGATAATCTGGCGGATTTCCTCGTTACGGCCGCGAACCGGGTCGATGCGCCCGGCGCGCGCCAACGCCGTCATGTCGACCGTGTACTGCTCCAGGGCCGGCGTCGAGCCGCCCGCCTGCGCTCCTCCGCGCCGCACTTCGGCGCCGGCGCTGCCGCCCAGCAGCGAAGCCAGCTCGTTTTTCAGCCGCTCACGCGGGATCTCGAGCAGGGCCGGAGCGGTCTCGATCAGCATGCCGCGCATGCTGTCCAGATCCAGCATGGCAAGGAGCACAGCACCGGAGCGGATTTGCTGCGCCCCCAGCAGCATTGAACCGGTCAGCCAGGCTTCGCGGAACAGGGCAGCGAAATGGGGCGACAATGCTGGCGTGCGACCGTTGCCGCGCTTGAAGCCATCCAGGCAATCCTGCACCTGTCGCCGCACCGCATCGGCGTTCACGCCATAGTGATTCAGCAGCAGCATCAGGTCGGAGGCGGCGCCATCGATCAGCGCTATCAGGAAGTGCTCCACCTCGACGTTGAAATGGGTTTGCTGGACACACAGTTCAGCGCCCGCGTCCATGGCCCGCCGGCATTCGGGGTCAAGGCGCGACAACAGGCTGCGGATATCGACTTCCATGCCTTAGCTCCCTTGTCCCGGCAGCACGAATCGCACCGCCCGGTATTCGCATCCCGGCCCAGACGGCGCCGCGCGGCCGCACAGCCATGCGCTGCGTCCCAGGCGTGGCGCAAGCCCGCCCCCGTGCTGCGCGCCCAGGCGAGACTCCGGCCTGCCCGCCAGCTTCAGTTCCAGCGTCACCTTGACATCGCGCTGCAGGTGACGCGCTACCAGCCAGCCCAGCAAACCGCATTGCCGTCCGTCCGGCAGCAGCGCCGCGAAACGGTCGGGCGTCAGGGATGGCGCGCGAAGCGCAATGCCCGCAGCCTGGTCCCAGGCACGCGCGCCCAGGCTGGCGCCGCCGCCAAGCCGTTGCGCCGCCTGGCCGCCGCCAAGTCCCCTCAGACGCGCCCGGTCGCAGTCAGCCAGCGGATGCCAGTGGCCGACGAACTGCCTTCCCTCGAATGCGACGCCAAGGCGATCGCGCAAAAGCGTCAGCAAAGTCGCCAGCGAGCGAGGCGCTGATCCTTGCAATCCCGCGTGGCGCAACCAGGCCAGTTCACCGCCTGGCCCAAGGGCGCCCTCCGCCAGGCCAAGTCCCGACAGGGCGTCCAGGCTGCGCGGAAGCGGCGCCCGCGCAGCGATCCCTTGCAATGCCAGGTGGTGCTTGCAACGGGCGCGATACCAGAACCCGATCAGGCGCTGGTTGAAGATGTCGAGGAAATCCAGCCCTGCGCCATCGCGCGCCCTGCGGCGTGCCAGCAGCAACTCGGTGAACGGCGCCGCCAGCGGGCCTTGCGCGCCGGCCAGCGTCAGCGCCGCAGTGCGCAAGGTCAGCGGTGGTCCAGGGCGCGCGCTCTCGCCCAGGCTGGCGATATCGCTCGGTGCAAACGCCATGTCCACCTGTGCAGCCAGCCGCAGCGCCTCGTTGGCGCCGACGCCACATCCGACCGGGCTGCGCGCCGGCTCGCTGCGCTCCACCAGGCTGATGGCCTGGAACAGGTTGAAATCCTGCGGTGCAGCCCGCAATTGTGCGATCAGGTCAGGCATTGCCGCCCCGCCATTGCAGGCCACTGCTTCCAGGTTTCCCCGGCACGCCGTACCGACAGGCGCACGAAGGAATTGGCCGTAGTGTACAGCGCAAAGAATCTCGCCAGGACGCCCGCCAGCACCAGCGGCGAGGTGCCGTCAAAGGCGGCCGCATCGAATTCCAGCGTGACGTCGGTGCCGCGGCAATGGCCACGCCACGAATCGCCGCCCAGGCGAGCCGTTCCTGGCTGCGCATGCAGCCGCTTGATGCCCCGCACCTGGAGCTGGTCGCGGGCACTGCTGCCGGCAAACAGCGACAGCATGTCGCGCAGTGTCGCCGCACCGTTCGTGCCATCGGCCAATGAACGGTGGTTCAGCCGCAGCAGCGCAACCAGGGCCCAAAGCGCATCGTTGCCCAGGGCCGGCTGGCGCGGTGCACTCGGCTGGTAGACCGCGCGCACCGTAGTCGACTTGGCCACGCCATCGCCCCAGAAGCGCGTGCCTGGCAAGACCTGCTCGGCCAACAACCGGTTGGTGCACAGCAGGCTGGCGTAGACCACATGCTCGGCCAGCGCCGCCCGCACATCGCTGCGGTCGACGAATCCGAGGTAGACGTCGCTGCCGCTGATCCCTTTGCGCAGGCTAGCCTCTCGCCGCATCGTCCAGCGCACTTTCGCCCCGCTGGAACCACCTTCCGTCACTGCGAACGCGCTCGGAATCTCCACCCCACGTTCGCCACGCGGGTCCGCCGCACTGACCGAGACGATCGAATGCACTTCCAGCACCGCATCGCGGCGGCGGTCCGGAATCAGCAGGTATTCATAATGGCGCCGGTCCAGCACGATCGGCTCGCTGGTGACCGGGAAAAGGTTCAAGGCCGGAACACAGCCCAGCAGCACATTTTCCGGGCGTAGCTGCGACAAGACCGCCGAACTGTGGGTGAACACCAGGCGTATAGAAAAGCCGGCGCCGCGCCCCAAGCGGCCGCGCAGTCCGGACAAGTCAAAGAACTGGAATTTGCGCGGAAACGCGAAGTACTCCTGTAGAAGGCAGTATGCGGGGTGGACGTGCGCCGGCCGCGCCAGCATTGCCTGATCTTCGGCGAAGCCCACATCCACCATGTGGTGCGCGGACATGCGATAGACGCCGGCACTGCCTACTACCTCTATATATTCCAGTGCGCTGATCAACAGCTCGTGCAAGGGCATCGTGGTCAACAAATCGCCCGACAAATGGAGACGCAGCGTATCGAGCTCGAGTTCCGCCACATCGATACCACCATCGCACCGCAGGTCGAGGCGCAAGATCCTTGGATCTTCCTGCACGACGGCGCCGACCCTCAGTGGCCACAAAGTCGTGTCCCATCCCACCTGGAAACGGCATTGTTCGCCCGTCGCGGCTGTGGTGGACAGCATGGTGCCGCGCTTCACCGGCATCCCGGCCGTGACCTTGCCCTCACTTGGGTCGAGCGTCATCTGCATGACAGACATGGCGGGCACGGGCTGCGTCAGGCTTGGGCACAGGTTGTCGAGCATCGCAGCGGCCACGGTCGGAAAGTCACGTTCCAGTTCGCGATGCACGCGTGCATTCAGGAAGGCAACCGACTGGATCAGGTGCTCGGTATGCGGATCGGCCGCCTCGTCGCTCGTCAATACCAGCCGATGCGCGACCTTCGGGTAGCGCGCCGCGAAGTCGGCCGACTGCGCGCGCAAATACGCCAGCTCGCGCCGGTAGTATTCGAGCAGATCGTCCTGGGTGCGCATGGCAGGTTTCTCCCCGGGGTTCATGCCGCCGGCTCCAGGGCTGCCGAGTGGCCGTCCAGGACGCAGTCGAAATGCACCTGGCGCTGCTCGCGGCCAAGCGTCACCGCACCGCTGATCCTGATACGTGCCGAAATGGGCTTGCCAGGGTCTGGCGTCACCTTCACGGCCACCTGCGTCAGGCGCGGTTCGTACAGCGCGAGCGCGCGCGCCACCACTTCTTCCCATCGGGAGAGGTCGGCAGAAGACTGCGGCGAGAGCCGCAAGGTATCCGGCAAGCCGTAATGCAGGGAGCCCGCGCTGTCGCCCAGGAACTCCTCGATGGTGAGGCCATTGCGGGAATTGAGCAGCCTGGAAAGGTCGGTCAGCATCGACTGCCGCAAGCCGTCGGCATCAAGCAGGCGGCCCGCGCCGGCCGCGCCGGCCCCCCCCGTCAGGCGATCGAACAACGGTGAAACGGAATTCGCTGGCATGGGCTTCATGGCATCACCAATCCAAGGCTGCTTCAAACAAAAGGGCTTGAAATGATGTTAGGGCAGGCCAACTCCGTTACACAAGTATCACGCGCGTAACAGCGAAGGACGTGGCCCGATCAGGCATCAGGTACGTCTTGCACCGCCCATGCGTCATGGCGGTAGCATATAGGGTGTCTCAGTGATTCGCAGAGTCGCCCAACGAGGCGGTTCGCACTCCGCCCCTCGGAGCCAAGTAGAACATTTCAAACTCGTACGTACCTAGATCGCAGTCCCGCGGATCCGTGATGATGCGCCCGCTTGCATCGAGATTCGTCGCCTGCGTATGGCCTGGCTTATGGCTCCAAAGACCAGTGTTGTCCTGCCTGTACCAGTGATAGTCCGGACGAGGTCCGCGCTCGCGAATCACCAGGGCTATCAGATAGTATCCTGGCACATTGACTACTGGCCCCATGCCACCGCGCGCGGTGCCGAGGCAAGGCAGCAGATGGGCCTTTTGCCGCAATTGGCGACTCTGGTCATCTTGCAGTACTGCCAGGCGAACGGTCTCCGTACTGAGTTCGCCATAGAATTGCATGGCCCCTTGATGCCTTCCGCCTGTCGTGTTGGTGAAGTACCTGCCAGGTTGTGGCTTGGTTCCGGCAACGTGGTTGTTCGGGTCGTCGCAGGCGTACGCATAGCAGTTTGTCGATTGCTGGACCCGGGGCGTGTTCCATTTGTCCGGTTCATAGGTCGGATGCGAGGACCTGTCAGCCATTGGAATCTTTCCGCTTCCACGCTCCAAAGTGGCGGCAGTCGAAAGAGCTGTATAGAATTCGGCTTCTATCGGGCCCAGGCGATTCCGGTATTCCTTTGGATCCTCGCGCTGCCACTGCATGAGCGCATCCTCTGCGACGCCGAGGGTTACTGCGGACTTCGCCCGCAAGTAGACTTTGATCGCGCTGACAAGCGAATCAAGTCGCTTTGAGCGATAGTTGAACGGCCCGCTGCGGTTGATTTTAGACTCGAATTCACTCAGCTCCATAAAATCCTCCATCCATTGCCACACCCAGGCCGTTCGCTGCACGCCGACAAGATTCAATCTGCTTTCATGGTCTCCAGGTTCCAGTTCCAGGTTCCAGTGCCCTTGGCCGTCGAATCGGTCTTCTGCTGCGTGAAATCGGCCTTGATCTTGGTGAAATTGATGGAGAACGAGTCGTTCGGGATACCGCCGCCGCCGCTGCAGCTCATCTGCGACACCATGGCGTTATCCATCACGTAGGTCATGAAGTTCATGTAGGCGCCATTCTCGACGCGGCCGATATTCAGCTTCGCCGCCCCGATCTTGGTGCCCTTGACGCAGGCCTTGAACAACTCGGTGGTGGAAAGGTCCGATGATTTGGAAAAGGACATCTCGGACAGCACGGCGCGGCCCAGCGTGCGCTCGGTATTGCCGGCATCGCTGCCCATCGGGAGGTAAGCGTTGTGCGAGAAAGAGTGGACGATGATTTTGTCGGCAAAGCCGGTGATCGTGCAGTTACCCTTGATGTCGGCACCCAGGTCCAGAATCAGTACGTCTGACATAGCAAGCTCCGTTATGTAAAAGCGGCGGCAGCGACTGGCGCTTGCCGCACGCAAGATGGATGATCAATCAGGCTGCCGCCGCCGGCAGTTGCGCCACCAGGCGAATCGAGGTCGTCAGTTCTTCCATCTGGAAGTGCGGCCGCAGGAACACCGTTGCCGAATATGCTCCCGGCTTGCCCGGCACCTCAGTGACGTCGACGCGTCCCTCCGACAACGGGAAGCGCGCCTTCTCGCCCTGCGAAGCATTGGGACTTAGCAGCACATAATCGCTCAGCCAGTTGTTGAGGAAGTTCTCCACACTGTCGCGGGTCTGGAAGCTGCCGATCTTGTCGCGCATGATCACCTTGATATAGTGCGCGAAGCGCGAGGCCGCCAGCACGTAAGGCAGGCGCGAGGACAACGCCGCATTGGCATTCGCCTCGTCCTTGTTGTACAGCTTCGGCTTGTTGACCGATTGTCCGCCGAAGAAGGCGGCCATGTCCGAGCCTTTCGAGTTGACCACGGCGATGAAGCCAAGGTCGTTCAGCTCCTTTTCGCGGCGGTCGGTGATCGACACCTCGGTCGGGCACTTCAGGGCGATATCGCCTTCGTCGGTCTTGAAAGTGTGCGCTGTCAGGCCGGTGATCTTGCCGCCGCCTTCCACGCCGCGGATCGCGGTGGTCCAGCTATGCTTGGCGAAGGCATCGGTGATGCGCAGGCCGAGCTGGTAGGCCGAATTCGCCCACAGGTATTTGTTGTGGTCCTTGCCGTTCACGTCTTCCTCAAACGCGAACTGCTCCACAGGATTGGTCTTGGCGCCATACGGCAGGCGGGCGGCGTAGCGCGGCAACACCAGGCCGACATATCGCGAGTCTTCCGAATCGCGGAAGCCGCGCCAGGACACCAGTTCATCGCTTTCGAAGATCTTCGCCATGTCGCGCGGCACGCCCAGCTCGGTGAACGATCCCATGTCGAACAGCGATGGCGCAGCGGCCGCGATGAACGGCGCATGCGCAGCCGCGGCGACCTTGGACAGGCGCTCGAGCAGCGCGATGTCCTGCGGATGACGGCCGAAGTAGTAATCGCCGATGAACAGCGAGTACGGGTTGCCGCCGAAGGTGCCGTATTCCTCTTCGTAGACTTTTTTGAACAGCACGCTCATGTCGTGGTCGACCGCGCCTTCCAGGTCCTTCAACAATTCCTTTTTCGAGACATTCAGCAGGCGCAGCTTGAGCATCGTACCAGTCTCGGTGCCGAACACCATGTCATGCAGCCCGCGCCACGATGCCTCCAGGGCCTGGAAACGCTCGTCGTGCAGGATCGCGTTGACCTGGTCGCTCAGGATCTTGTCGATCTGCGCCACGCGCTCGTTGATCATGGCAACCACGCCCACGTCGGGCGCCTTCTTCATGCCTTCGTCCAGCACCTGGGTGGCGAACTGTCCCAGGAGCTGGCGCGCATATTGGCTTTGCGATGGCTCGACTGCCATTTTTCCTTCTTGGACGATGCGATCCAACAGGCTCAATTCCTGGTTGGTCGTGCTGGCACCGGCCTGGACTTCCTCTTGATTACTGGCCATTTTGGACTCTCTCTGATGAGTGGAGAAGACAGCGCGTTGGCGCTATCAGGACTGGACTTCCTCGGCTTTCTCTTCCGCGGCCTCGCCGCCGGCATCGGCCCCGCTTTCAGCCTTCAGCGTTTTCAGCTCTTCGGTGTTTTCGACGATCTTCTCGAGCAGCGTGTCGAGTTCATCGTTGCCATCGAGTTTGCCGAGCAAGTCGCGCAATTGCTGGCGGACGAGCAGCAGCTTGGCCAGGCGCGGCACCTGCTGCGCGATGGATTCGGGATGGAAGTCGTCGATCTCATTGAACTTCAACTCGATCTTCAGGTTGCCGTCTTTCTTGTAGGTGTCCGGCACCGACAGGTCAAGGCGCGGCGCAATCTTCGCCATCACTTCCTTGAAGTTGTCGCGGTCGATTTCCACAAGGCGGCGCTGCTTCAGCTTGGGCAGTGGCACCAGCGGCTGGCCCGACAGGTCGGCCAGCAGGCCCACCACCAAAGGTAGTTCCTTCTTCTCGACGGCGCCGCCGACTTCTACATCGTAGGTAATTTGTACGCGTGGGGGACGGTTCCGTCCCACCCATTTTTGCAAGCTGTCTGACATCACGCCCTCACTGGAAATGTTATATGGGACAGACCGGGTGTTTCGGATTTGAGATTAGGACTGCGCTTCCGCGTAACACAAGTATCAGCGCCGTATCAAGCTATATCGGGCCAATTCTGCGTCGCAACTTTTCGCAGCAATCGTGTTAGCATGCGCCATCGTCTCTCCAGCGCACGTCCGACATGCCCGACTCGAATGCCGCAGCAGCAGGATTGAAAGGAACAAGGAGCCCCTTCCGCTTTGGTGCATGGCTGATCGACCCATCCACCAACTCGATCGAGGGCGAGCACGGCAGGCGCCAGATGGAGCCGCGCACGATGGATGTGTTGCTTGCCTTGTGCAATGCGCATGGTGCCGTGGTCAGCGCAGACGAATTGCTGCAGCAGTGCTGGGGCAACATCGTCAACAGCGACAGCTCGCTGCACAAGAACGTTGCGCAACTGCGCCGCCTGCTCGGGGACGACGCGAAATCACCGGAATACATCGAGACCATCCGCATGCGCGGCTACCGCGCCGTGGCTCCGATTGATTTCGAATCGCACGGCACGCGCAACTGGCAGGCTGGTTCTCCGTTCCGCGGCTTGATGGCCTTTGACGAGGCGCACGCGGATGTTTTCTTTGGTCGCGACGAAGCAACCCGCAACCTGGTCGAAACGGTGACAGAGCAAGCCAGGCATGGCTTCGCCCTGACGATGGTGCTCGGCCCTAGCGGCGTCGGCAAGACATCGCTGGTCCAGGCCGGCCTGTTTCCCGCGTTGTCGGCGCGGGGCCCGGATTGCGAAGTCGCGGTGCTGGATTCCACAGCCTTCGACCTGGTGGAACTTGGCGAGCAAACCCTGTTCACCGGCCTCGCCGGGTCCCTGATCGACCTGCAATGCGGCGAGCAATGCGCCTTCCCGGGGGAGAGCGCAATCTCCCTTGGCATACGCCTGCAGCAATCCTGCGCCTCCGTGATTGCGGTGATGGAGGCGGCGCTCGATAGCTATGCGCCGTCGCGCAGCGGCCTTCGCTTCGCGGTTTTCATTGACCGCTTCGAGGCCTTCTTCAACGATGGCCGCATCGCCGAAACCGAACGCCAAGCCTTCCTGAGAACGTTGGAGCAATTGGCGCGCAGCCGCGCCGCGCTCCTGGTAATTGCCTGCCGCAACGACTTCTACCCCAGCATAGCGAAGTACCCCCTGCTCACTGAGGGCAAGCGGCATGGCGGCCACTTCGACCTTGGCGCTCCCGGCTTCAGCGACATCGCTCAGATCATACGCCGGCCGGCGGCTGCGGCCGGACTCAGTTTCGACACCGATCCCGCGACCGATGCCAGGCTGGACGACGTACTGTGCGAAAGCGCGACAGACAGCCCGGATGCGCTGCCGCTTCTACAGTACTGCTTGCAGGAGTTGTACCGCCTGCGCACGGAACAGGGAGTCCTCAGCTTCGAGGCCTTCCACCAACTGGGCGACCTGGAAGGCGCGATCGGCCAGCGCGCGGAGCAAGTGGTGCTGGAGCTGAGCGACGCCCAACGCGCCACCATTCCCCACATCATGTCCCTGCTGATCGTGCTGTCCCTCGACGGAGACACCGCCACCAGCCAACGCGCGCCATGGTCGGCGCTGCGCGGCGTTGCCGCGCACGAGGCAGTGCAGGCGCTGGTCGAAGCGCGCCTGTTCGTCAGCGACCTGGCCGACGGCAATCCGGTTTTCGGCATCGCGCACGACGCCATCCTGCGCCGCTGGCCGCGCATGACCGACTGGATCGCGGCGCATCGGGTGGCGCTGCGCACGCGCGGCCGCCTGGCGCAGCAGGCAACGCGATGGCGCGACGAGGGACGTCCGGCCGACTTGCTCCTCCCCCGCGGCAAACTGCTGGACGAAGCGCGCGAGCTGCAGCATGCGGGCGTGCTCTCGCTTTCGGACAATGAATCCGAGCTGATCCGCGCCTCGCACCAGCGCGCCCGCCAGCGCGACCGCCTGCAAATCCTGGCTCTCTCCGCAATCATCACCCTGGCCCTGCTGGCCACCGGCCTGGGATTGAGCGCTGTCGCTGCCAAACGTTCCGCCGAACAGCGGCGCAACGAAGCGGAAAGCATGATGGACTTCATGCTCGGCGACTTCGCCGACAAGCTGCGCCCGCTGGGCCGCCTCGACCTGCTCGAAAGCGTCAGCGGCAAGGCAATGCAATTCCTGCGCGGCTCCGATGACGACGACTTGAGCGCAACCGCCCTCACCTTGCGCGCCAAAGGCTTGCAGGTGATCGGCGAGGTCGCACGTGCACGGGGAGATTCCAAGGTAGCGATTGATGCACTGAACCAGGCCAACGCGATCCTGACTCGCCGGCACCAGGCTGCGCCTACAGACATCCAGGTGCTCAAGAGTCTCGGCGCCAATGCATACTGGGTCGGCCAGATGCACAAGGACCGCAACGACTGGGAGGCCGCCGGCGCCGCATGGCGCGACTACCTCGCCTATTCGGACCGGCTGCACAGCCTCGAACCGGAAAATGACGAATGGCTGATCGAACAATCGTACGCCCACAATAATCTCGGTAGCCTGGCCTTCCAGCGCGGAATGCCGGAACTGGCGGTTCCGGAGTTCCAGCACTCAATAGGATTGAAACAGCGCGTCCTGGCCAACAAGCCCGATGCCCGTTCAGTCAAGAGCGACCTTGCAAGCAGCTATTCGTGGCTGGCCTCGGCCAAGGAGGCTTTGGGTGAGTTGCAGGAAGCGCAGCAGTTGTATGCGCAGGAGATGCAATTGATCCTGGAACTCCGTAAGCAATTCCCGGACGAGTCAACGCTGGCACGCCGCCATGCACTCGCCCTGCAGCATCGGGCAACGCTTGGCGTAGCGCTCGGCCTGGATGCCATCGCACTACGCGATTACGACGAAGCAAAACTGCTGTATACCCAGTTGACCTCGCACGATCCGGAAAACCGTGCCTGGCAAGTTGAAATGGCCGGCCTCGATGTGGATCGACTGAGGATCATTGCCCGCCATTCACCGCCTGCCGACCTGCTGCCAAGAACGCGGGATGTGCACCGGCGCCTGCAAACCATCCTCTCCTTCGACCCAATGAACTCGGACTGGAAGTTGCGCGAGGCGGGTGCGCGCACGCAAGTAGCGGCAGCCATGCGGGCGAACGGTGAAGTGCGGGCGGCGGAGCAGGAAGTTAATGGCGCAGTCGCCAGCCTTGAACCATTCTACAAGAGCAACCTGTCCAACTTGAACGGAAGACTGGTGTTGATCGAAGCACTGCAGCTCCAGGCCGTGCTGCAGCTACAAGCGAAAAACGCGAGCGCGGCGGCCCAGGTCTGCAGGAAGATCCACGCCTTGATCGAGAGCGATGCCGGCCGGTCCATGAATTATCAGATCCTGGACCCGTGGGTTCGGGTAAACGCTTGCCTGCAAAATCAAGAAGTCTTTACGAAAGGAGCCAAACTACTCAGCCAGATCGGTTATCGTGACAGTTCGTACTTCCAATTTATTTCTAGCCATTAGAAGGGAAATACATGCACCCACTCGACAGACCTACTGTTCAACGCCGCATCGTTGTCAGTATCTTCGGCATCGAAAGCGATGCCAATGCCACCTACACCTACATCGAGCCGGTCACCGGCGAATCGTTCGTGCAGTCCGACACTTGCAATATGAAGATCAACCGTCCATCGGTCTGCCTTTTTGTGCTGGACGACGACGCCTCGATCAGTGGCTGGACCATCAAGGAAATCACGGCCAAGCCGGCAGGGGCGCCGCTGCTGCCCAGCGCAAAGGGTCCCTTCGGCCTGTCGCTCGCCACCTATAACGACCACAGTGACGATACGGCAGTGTTCAACTACTACATCCACTTCTACAACACGGTCACCGAGGCCACGTTCAAGGAAGATCCTCAGGAAGAGAACATTCCGCGGCCACGATGATCTACCAGGTAGAACTGTAAAGCGTCGCAAATCGCCCCGGCCAGCTCTTCCTGCAATGACATGCAGAGTTCGCCGCGGCGATCGAATTGCGAGAGCCAGGCGATGCTTCCTGCTCCCGGGTCGACCAAACGAATGGAAGCGCGCACATGGTCATCCTCCACCCGTACGCTGCCTTCCAGCCGCGGCGATTGATTGGCATCCGATACAGCGCTGACTTGCAAGCCCTTGCCCAAAGTCTGGAATAGCCTTGAGCCCAGCTCTTCGTCCAGCCCGCAGACAAAGGTATTGCTGGCGCCAGCGCCGGTCAGGTTACGCAAGGGGGTCAGGAGAATTCGCTTGTAGCGCAGGAGCTTTGGCGACGTACCAGGGCAGGCAATGACGGGTACATAGCTTCCCATCGGGATCGAGACATGAATCGCAGGCGTGATTTCCAGCGCAGCATAGTAAGCCGAAAGCCGCTGGCGCAAACGCCCAATCTGTACCCGGACCTGTGGGTCGAGACTGGTGTCGTACGTACTCGCATCGCGACCAAAAAGATCCAAACCGATCGCATATTCGTTGATCTCTTGCTCATTGCCGCTCAATTTTTTTTCGAGCAGGAAGGTCAGCAAGCGACACATCCGGGGCGCCTTCGCGAAGGTTGGGCTGGCCAGCAAATGGTCCACTTCGCGCCAGAGCTCTTCGTTTGACAGGGAAATGCCATTCTCTTCCAAGGGCTGCATCAATCGTGCGTTCATTTCCGTTTCCAGTTAGAAGTGATCGAATTGCACTTGCGACGTGCTGCAGCTACTCTAATTTCCCTCCCGGCTTCTTGCCTTACGACGATCTTACGGCTGAAAATTGTTGCGTTATCCGCCTTTCACGCATGGTTTGAGAAAGATCAAAACGACCCAGACAGGCCGGAGAGGTTGCGCATTTGTTGTATTTGCAGGCGACGTGAGTATCGGAGAGGATTGAGCGCAGCCGTTGCCCGCAAAATTTGAGACTCGCCAACAAGGGAGCAACAAAGATGAAGAGCGCCGTCGCGACACTGTTGATGCTTGCCGCTTACGCGCTGATCGCCGGCGAAGCTGCGGCCCAGCATCCCGCCTTCACCGATGGTGTCCGAAGCGGGCCCGATGCCAACTCATCGCTTGTCGAGATCGTCAAGGCCCTAGCGTGGCCAGTAGTGGCGCTCGCGATGGGTATCGTCTTTTATCGGCCGATTACACTCTTCGTCGCAGCCCTTGGAAGCCGCATCACCAGGCTTTCGCTCTTCAAGGTCGAACTCGAACTGGTGCCTGCCGCTCCCGCCACCACCATGCCTCTTCTCGACAACATCCGTTCGGCGACCCTGGCTGCGGAAATTGCCGACTCTTCGTCAGCCATGCTGGATCAGGTTCAAATTCAGACACCCGCGGATTATGTGCTGGTCATGCTTGGCGATGGCACTGAATGGCTGACCTCCCGCCTCTTCATCGCGATTGTCATGGTGGAGCGGATGCGAGGGGTCAAGGCATGTGTCTTCGTAGAGCGGTCAGCAAACTCCGAGCGCAGCTTCCTCGCCGTTGCGACAATCAGGGAGTTGCGCCAAGCGCTAACTCGCCGCTATCCCTGGCTCGAAGTCGCCTGGTTACAGAGCCTGCTTTCAATTTACCCTGGACTTCCGCCCATCGCTCCCAATACTGAGTGGCATCCCGACCCCAAAAGAATCAGTGCAGGCGGTCCGCCACAATTAAACGAATCTGGAAGCTTTACCCCATATGACGCGCGATCGATAGTTGCCAGATTCATCGAATCGCTGCAGCGAAATGAGATGAATCCCGATCCAGGCCAGGTGTATATAGAGACCGAATGGGTATCCCTGCGGTCAAGCAAGGAACGCGCCCAATGGGTCTCCAGGGAGCTGCTCGCGACCTTATTGCCCAATGCCGCATTCGAAGCCTGGGCGCCAAACCTGCGAGATGCGCCCAGGGCTCAATTGACCCGTGCGGTGCTGCGCCGGCCCGGCCCCTTCGTCGCACTGGTAGACGGCAACCGGGAATTCTCGCGGCTGACAAACCGCGGCGCCTTATTGGAGGAAACCGCAGCGAAGCTAGGTGAAGAGCCGGACGACAAGCCACACTGATTCAGCGCGCAATGCTCGCGACTTCCCCATCGCTCAAGGCCGAACCATAGATGCGCAAGTCATCCATCGAACCCTTGTAAGGCGCATCCCACCAATTGACCCCCAGCGCGAACACGCCGTTGGTCGTTGTGAAGACATTCGGGAAGTTCACGCCGCTGAAACGCTTCGCGCCGTTGACGTACACATTGACCGCGCCGTTCTTGACCGTGAACGCCACGTGCGACCATTGCCCGGCCGGGATGTTCATGCCCAAGCCGGCGTCATACCATGCCGTTCCCGACCACAGCATGCTGGCGCCGCCAACAAAGTCGTGTCCCTTGGGCAGGAAGCTGATCCACGAATCGCCGTTGCGCGCGCCAAAGAAGGTGGTCGAGAACGCGGTCAGCTGGGCAGGCTTGAGCCACATGGCAACCGTGTAGCTATTGCCCGTGATGAGCCCATCCGGCAAACGCACGCCAGATGCGCCATTGAAGACGGCGGCACTGCCTTTCATCCCCGGCTCGTACGCCATGCTGCCGCCGGCGGCATCTATCTTGCTGCCGACGACGGCGCCGGCGCCGAAGGCGCCCGTCGCGTCGCCCAGGTTCCCGTCAAACGCGTAATGGGCAACCATGCTACCCAGCTTGCGCACCGTGACCACGAAGGTCTTGACGGCACGCGCATGTCCCTTGGTGATAGTCGCTGTCAGCGTGACGTTCACGTCATTGGCAGGGCTGGTGACCTGCCCGGTATTGCTCAATACCGAAGGATTCGATGATATCCAGCTGATGGCCGAGTCACGCGCAGCGCTGGTCGGCAGCACGATATCGCCAGTGACCGCATTGGTGTTACCGAGACTGAGTTCGCCATAGACAGCCTGCACCACCTGCATGTCGCTACGGGGCGCCAGGCGGCTGCCCATGATGGACACGCCCTCGCGCGACGTCGCAGTAAATGTCATCACATAGCTGCCGGAGGTCTCATCCCACTGATTCAGGAACACGCCCTTGAAAGGCGGCGACCCAGCCAGGTTGATTTCAGCCTGGTTGCTCCCAACCAGCGCCCAGCTGCCGGTTGCCGCCCCGCTGATTGTGCCGTTGGGATTCAGCGTGACCAGCCGGGACTTCTTGATCGTGGCCGAAATGTCCTTTCCGTGATTGACGAACATATAGTCGCCAAAGACAAAACCGCGCGGAACAGCAGCCAGCGTTTCATTGGTATTGCGGTATGGCGCCACCACCGGCCACCCGTCAGCGTTCATGAACATCTGGTGCACGCGGATTTCGTGCTGCTCGCCACGTTCAGGGAAGCGGCTATGGAAGATCAGGAAGTGCTTTCGGCTTGCGGCGTCGTAGTAAGCCGAGTTGTGGCCCGCGGACACATATCCGGTACCGATACCGGTGCCCGTTTCGCCGATCTTGCGCTCGAACAGGAAATTGCCCATGATTTTCACGCCATATGGGGCAATCGACGCATCGTCGAACAAGGGCTTTGCAGGATCTGCCTTGACGTTCGCCATGTTCACGCCCTGCGCGTCGAAATAGGGACCGTCCGGCGCAACGGATCGCGCCACGCGCATGTTGTAGCCCCCTGCCGCATCCAGCCCGCCGAATGAGGTGAACAGATAGTAGTACTGCGTGACAGGGCTGTACATCACGTAAGCCCCTTCTATCCGGCTGTGATTCCCGCCCATCAGGCGCTTGCCATAGCCCTGCCCCGGCAGCGGCATGCCAGTCGCCGGGTTCATTTGCATGATGAAAATGCCGCCGGAGTAAGAGCCGTAGACCATCCACAGCCGTCCGCCGTTATCGAAGAAGACGTTCGGATCGACGGTATTCGGATGCTTGAGGGCGTCGTAGATGGTACCGTCGTAGCTGGCCTGCCCCCACATGCCCGACTTCAGGATGATGCCCTTGTTCACATAAGGGCCCTCGATCTTGTCGGCGACCGCAACGCCCAGGGCTGAGCGCGGCGAATCGCCCTTGCAGGCGTTGTAGTACATGTAGTAGCGGCCGTCGGCCAGGCGGACGACGTCCGGCGCCCACAGGGTGTTCGTTTGCGCCCAGCTGAAAGTCTCCGCAAGTTCGGTAAAGACGTTGCTGGCACCGTTCAGGAACAACTTGTTGGTGGCGCTGACGGAACTGGTGATCTGCGTCCAGTTCATCAGGTCCGTGGACTTGGCCGAAGCAAGATGGGAGCCGAATACATAGTAGCTGCCCCCCGCCCTGATCACGGAAGGGTCGTGCACTGAGGCGTTCTGGAAAGTCACCGGCGCATAGGGCGCTCCGGCCAAGGCGCTGAGGGACAGCATGGAGGAAGCCAATACAGCAGCGCCCCCCCATAGCGAGAAGGGTTTGGTCACGTTCGTCTCCAATAATGTTTTTACGCAAGTTAGCGCGCGGGACTTGGAGTGTCCAATGACCTTTTCCGTTAATGCGATAGCGAAACCGGCATCGAAAGCAGCAAATCAGCCGATGTGAGCCCGGAGGAAGGCGCATCCCTCGTCGAGCGCTGCGGCGCCTTCCGGGAAGTGTTCAGCATCCTTGAAAAACTGGATGAACCCGTGCTGTTGGTCCCTGTAAACCCTGGCCCTGGCATCGACGCCCGCATCCTTCAGGGCCTGCGCATAAGCAACGCCCTCGTCCCGGAGCGGGTCATGCTCCCCGACCTGGACCAACGTAGCGGGAAGGCCCTCATGCCGCGCCCACATCGGCGCAAGCAGGGGCGCGTTCGCATCCATCCCGCACGGGACATAGGCAGCAAGCACTTTCATGTTCATGGCGCGGGTAGGGAAATTCTTTTCGCCGTATGCATGCCAGGACGCGGTGTCCATCCTGTTGTCCAGTGCAGGATACATCAGCCATTGTGCGCCGATCCCGGGGCCGCGCCGATCCCGCGCCAGGATAGCCGCTCCGGCCACCAGGTTCGCACCAGCGCTGTCCCCGCAGACCGCCATCCGTTGAGGATCGCCGCCAATGCTGCCGCCCTCCTTCGCCAGCCATTCCAGCGCGGCATAAACGTCGTCCAGTCCAGCCGGGAAAGGATGTTCCGGCGCCAGGCGGTAATCGACTGCAATGACAAGCGCGCCCGATCTGTTCGCGATGGCGCGTGCCAGCACGTCATGGGTATCGAGGTCACCCGCGACAAAACCGCCGCCGTGGGCAAAGAGAACCATCGGAAGGGCATTGCCGGCCGCCCCCAGCGGAGCATAAAGCCGCGCCGGGATCGGCAGCCCTCGAACCGCTGCAACGGGATCTGGCGCCCCGGCGGCAGGGATCTTCGACCGATAATTCGCGCGCATTTCTCCGGCAAATTTTGCAAGCTCCGCTTCAGGTAATACCGGCCTTTGCATGGTTCGCTCCCTGTTCCTCGCGCCAGCAACTATGCAGCGCACACTTTTGCATGTCAAGCCGAGGCCAGGCGGGAAAATGTCATAAAACTGTAATCTTGCTCCGTTATGATCCGGCATTTTGCATGAGCACCCGAACTTATCATGTGCTGTTCCTCAGCACCCAGAACACTGCACGCAGCATCATGGCCGAGGCAATGTTGAATGCTGTCGGCGGACGCCGGTTTCGCGCGTTCAGCGCAGGCAGCCACCCTGCCGGCAAGCTCAATCTCTTCGCCGTCGAGCAAATCCGGGCGCTTGACAATACCCTGGCAGGATTGCGCAGCAAATCCCTCGATGAATTCTCGGCGCCGGACGCGCCGGAAATGGATTTCGTCATCACCATGTGCGACCTGGTTGCGGGCGAACCATGCCCGAACTGGCCCGGCCAACCCGCAACAGCGAACTGGAACTTCCGCAACCCCGCCGCCGTGCAAGGACCGGTTGAGCAGATTCGCCAGGAGTTCTTTACGGTCTGCCGCGAAATCAAGACGCGCCTCGAGATCTTCCGCAACCTCCCAGATGAAGCACTTGACAAAATGGCACTGCAACGCAAAATAGCGAGGATCGCTGGCGTCCAGCTCTAACCCCTCGCTCCCATCGAGCATCTGCGCGGCCTTGCACGCGACGCGAAGAAAGTTGATCTCGCAAGCCAGGTCCAATCTGAATTAGGGCGCGAGAATAGCAGCAAGGTCGCCTTGGCCGAGGCTGAAATCACGCGCCAGCTCGGTTACGACATGGGCTGGGTCACGGCAAATGCCATCGAGCGCAAGGACGGCAAGCAAGCCATTTACCGTCTGCTGCAGGGGGAACCCAAGCAATTCGTCCTGCGCTGCCAGCAAATCGCGGAGAGCGACCCTGCCTTGTTCCGCTTTAACGAAGACTTCCTCAGCGCGGTGCGCAAGCTGTAGCACTCATTCCGTATTGGTCGGCGCGGCAGTCGCCTGGCTGCTTGGCTGGCCGATATCGGGCCTTGGCGCTGCCACGCCGGCGGCAGCGCACTCATCATCAAGCGGCAGCACGATAGGCACCCGCAGGCAAATACTCTGGGTCGGCAGCACTTCGCACCAATCCCGGATCAGGTCGCGATAAGCCGTGCCAACGGCGCGGATTTTGCGCTGCAGGTCGAACAGGCCAAGCGGATTGACGGTGCCGCGGTTTTCACGCAGGGCGACATCCCAGTCGACCTGGTCGATCAGCGAATACCAGGTAAAGCCCACAATGGGCACACCATTGTTGCGCACCCTGAGCACGTTCGCCCACTCCATGCGCAGCCAGCGAACGGCTTCGTCGCCCCCGGGCCCTTCCATCAGGTTGGTCTCCGTGTGCATGACCGGCAGCCGGTAACGGTTGTAGTATTGGTGGGTAATGACCGCGTAGCCGAAGATTTCACCGGACGCATACGTGGCGCCGTCGGCACGGACATGGTGTTCATTGGTCATGTAGTAATCGTTGCCCATGATGCACTGGTGCTTGAGGCAATTGTCGAGGAAAAAATGATATTCCTCGCGCGTCATGCCATTATCCAGCAAGTACTCATAGACCTCGGAGTCGACCCTGCGGCCGTAATTCAGGTCCAGCGACAGGAAACGGCGCGCATTGCGGAACTCCGATTGCGCAATGGCGGCGGGATTCTCGGGATGGAAATATTCGCTCGATTCGCTCTGCACGAACAACGCGTCGGGGCGTACCTTGAGGATCTCGCGCATGGCCAGGATGTTTGCCTTGACGATATTCTTGATCGCTGTCACAAACGCAAAATCGGAGGCCAACTGCTCGTTCCACCAGCCGTACATGGCGGAAAACAGGGCGCAGATCTGCATCTCGTTGACCGGCGTATAGACCTGGACCCAGTGGTAGCGCTCGGCAAAGGCTCGGGCATACTTCGCGAACTCGGCCGGAAAATCCGGATTCTGGAAATTGCCGATCCAGTCCGGCACGCCGAAGTGGCACAAGTCGGCCATTGCAACGATATTCCTGCGCCGCAGGTCGCGGAATGTTTCGTCGGCAAACGACCAGTCGTACTTGCCAGGACCGGGCCACGCCAGATGGAGGGGCGCGCCATAGCGCAGTGCGCGTATGCCCAGCTGTTCGACGAGGTCGAAATCCGTGCGCCAGTATCGGTAGTGGCCGCACTTTTCCATCTCGTCCATCCGTACGCGGCCATTCTCGATGGTCGGAATGCTGTTCTCGATCCCTGTTGCAAAGATGAATCCGTTATACATGGCGGCACCTGACATCGTGATCGCCCACGATACCGCTTTCCCAGGAGCCGCCTCGCCCGCTTGGCTTATCGTCGCGCCAGCCTCGGGCGCCTTGCAGTCCAGCCCAGCAGCCCCAGCAGGCCGGCACCGTACAGCGTGACCGGCACTGGCTCAGGCACCGCCGACGCAACCAGCGTCTGCTCGAACACCAGGAAATAGCCCGGTCCCGGATACACCGTGGGCAAGTTGATCGAAAAAGTCTGCAAGCCGGAATCATATGCAGCGTCGCCGAGATGCATCACAAAATTCAATGCGTCCGGCATGAGATTGAATTCGAGGCTTTCGCCGCTAAAAGCCTGGATGCTGAATGGTTCGCCAAGGGCATCGAGCGCATGGCTCACAAGCAGCAGGGCTTCGCGTTCGACGTCGATAACGCGGCGCTGGCCGCTGATCCAGCCGTCGGTCGATCCACTGACATCAACCAGGACGAGAACGGCGAGGTCGCGCCGCTCCTGCCGCTGGGTTTCAAACACACGTCCTGGGCATGCGCCGCCGGCGCGCCGCGCGCATTCCGCATCCAGTGATGGGGTGGTCGTGCGCGAGATAAAGGCCTTCAACGAAACCTTCGGCCAGCCGGTTTCCCTGCGCATCGCCGGCATCGAGCCCGATCGTTACACCCGGACCGGCAGCGCCCTTCGCCATGCGACAGCCTGCCTTGCCGCCGAACCGGCCAGGCACCGGCTCCTGCTCCTACTGACGGACGGCAAACCCAACGACGTCGACCATTATGAAGGCGAGTATGGCCTGCACGATACGCGGCAAGCCATCATCGAAGCCCGGCAAACCGGCATTTCGCCGATGTGCCTGGCGATCGACCACCAGGCGCCGCACCATCTCGGCCAAGTCTTTGGCAAACACCAGTTTGCGATCTTGCCGCGTACGAACTGCTGCCCGGCGTGCTGCTGGCGTGGCTGCGCAAAATGCTTGCCTGACCGACCTGGCAGGCGCTTAGTAGGCGACGCTGAAACGCTTGCCCGAATGGGCAGGATGTTCCAGTTCATCCAGCATCGCAACGGCGTAATCCTGTACCGAAATGCGGCTCTGGCCCTGTGCATCGACCAGCAACTGATCGCCGCCGATGCGGAACTTGCCGGTGCGCTCGCCACGTTCAATCAAGGCGGCTGGGCTCAGGTAGGTCCATTCCAGCTCCTGCTCCTTGCACAGCTTCTCCAGCGTGTCGCGGGCGCCCAGCGCGGAGGCCTTCCACTGGTCGGGGAATTGCGGAGTATCGACGGCCTGCACGCCCGGCGCCACTTCCAGGCTGCCAGCGCCACCTACCACCAGCAGGCGCGGCACGCCGGCACGCTTGGCGGCGCCAACGATCGAGTCAATTCCGCGGCCATAGTACTCGCGCACGTCTTGCTGGGCATGGCCGCTGAATGCACTGATGACCGCGTCATGGCCGGCCAGCTGCCCGGTCAGTTTCTGCTGGTCGTGCACGTCGGCGCCAAGCGCCGTCAGGCCAGCTTGCGGCGCCAGCCGTTCCGGACGGCTGACCAGGGCTGTCACCTGGTGGCCGCGCGAGAGCGCCTCAGCCAGCAGGCCATTGCCAATGAAGCCGGTTGCGCCGATTAATGCGATCTTCATGGGGAACTCCTGGGTGATTGAAGATGGATTCAGTATGACGCCTTTACGATCCCCCGATAAGAGGGCAAAATCCACAATCACTATGAAGCAACTCTTAACAATCGACCGACTGAGGCGCATGGCCGTCTTTGCCCGCGTGGTGGAAGCTGGCTCCATGAGTGCCGCTGCGCGCGAGCTGGGCATGACCACCTCGGCAGTCAGCCAGCAGATACGGCAACTGGAAACGGAAACCGGCCTCGCCCTGCTGCACCGCTCGACCCGGCGCCTGAGCACCACGGTGGCCGGCCAGGCCTACTATGAGGACTGCGCCGCCATGCTGCACGCGGCACAGGCAGCCGAGCAGCGATTGTCCGACCTGCGCGACGAGCCGCGCGGCGAACTGCGGGTGGCCTTTCCCGTCGGCTTCAGCGCGCACCTGGCGGCAGCGCTGGCGCCTTTGCTGCGCGCCCACCCGCTATTGTCGCTGCGCCTGTTCGCCGAGGACCGCCGCGTCGACTTGATTGCCGAACGCATCGACCTGGCGATCCGCGCCGGAACGCTGAGCGATTCCGCGCTGGTCGCACGCCGCCTGACCGAATGGCGCCATGTACTAGTGGCCGCCAGATCATTCGCGCAGGAGCATGGCTTGCCGCGCACGCCGGAGGAACTGGCCAGGTTCCCGGTGCTTAACCTCAGCGTGATCAACCAGACCGAGTTCATCGAACTGCACCGGCCGGGCGAGCCGGCGCACCGCGTGCGCGTCAACGGCCCCGTTGCCGGCAACAGCTTCATCGCGCTTCAGCACATCATGCTGCAGGGCGCCGGCATCATGCGCATGCCCGGCCCGGATGCCGCGCCGCTGATCGAAGCCGGACTCGCCGTGCCGGTATTGCCGGAGTGGTCGATGGCGCCGATGGGCGTCTATGCAGTGACGGTACAGCGTGATTCGCAGCCGGCCAAGGTGCGGCTGGCAATTGCCGCGCTGCGCGACTACCTGGAAAAGATGCCACCCTAGCCCGGCGACGGCCCTGGATGGTGTATGCTGCGGGCATGACTCAAGACACCGATATCCAGCTCAGCGGCCCCTTCAAGGCCATCGACGGCAACGGCCGCGCCATTGACATCAAGTCCCTCCGCATATTCGACGAGGGCTACGGCGTGGTCGACCTATATGTCGACCTGGCCGCCCCAGCCACCGACGGCTTGCACAAGGATCATCAATTGATCGCCGAAATTGGCGCGCGCCTGCGCGCCATCGGCTACAACGGCCCCGACCTGAAGCCAGGCGATCCGGTGATCCAGGAAAAGCGCCTGATCGTGCTCGACACGCCGGACGAATTCCTGCCCTTCGCCGTGCACAAGGGTTTCAAGGACCTCAGCTCGGAATTCGACGAGCAGTAATCCGGCCGCCTAGTCCCAGGCCCGCGCTTGCGAACGATAGGCCGTCCAAGTAAAACCGAAACCAAGCGACAGCCCGCTATTCTTGCGGAACAGCGGGCTGTCGCGGTTGGCAGCGTGCGTGTAGTTGTCGTAGCGGGTAAAGCCGAACACGCGCCAATCGGGCCCCAGCGAATGCGACAGGCTCGCGCCAAGGCGCGTCATCATCAGTCCACTCCCGGCTTGATAGGCTGGACGGGTGGCGTTCGCATATTGTGGCGCGACCTCGTAAAAATACTGGTTCAGGCGAGTATTGCCAAACACCGCGCCGAGATTGGCGTCGGCCTGCCATTGCTGGTTGCTGCCGCTGGTTTCGAACACGACGCGCGGCTCAAAGACCAGGCCCTGGCGGCGAAAACCGTTCCCCACTTCAAGCGGCACCCGCAAAGGCAGCTCCAGCCTTACCCGATTGGGGGCCGAAGGCTCCGACAGCAACACTTTCAGGCGCGGGCCGAATTCCAGCAAGGAGTTCAGGTCCGGCATGCCGGCGCGGGCCGGCACGTCGTCCGAACGCGCCGGCAGCGACATCTGGAAACCAAGGTCCAGGTCCACGCGCTCGGTATCGAACAGGCGCGCGCTCACGCCGGAACGATCCGCACGCACGATCTTGCCGCGATAAATCACCATTGGCAGCACCAGCCCGCGCATGGAGCGTTCGGATGAACCCGGGTAAGCCGGCGTGGACGCCGCACCGCCGAACAGGCCGGCTTCCCATAGCGGCAAATCCGGACCCGGCGCTGGCGCCGCGCCGGCCGGCAACGCCAGTACCGACATCGCGATGCCAGCCCACATTCCCTTCTTCATATTCATGCTCCGCAAAAAGTCGTTGATGATACAGCCAAAGACGCGGGGCAACCATGCCATAATTTCATTTTTTACAATGTGCGACTGCCATGAAGCCCATTCACGTCTTGCCTGTCTTGCTCGTGCTCGCAGCATGCGGCCAGCAAGCCCCGTCAGCAGCTCCGTCCAAAGGCAACACCATGACTTGCGTAGCTGGCGGCCTCAAACTGGCCGGCGCCGGCGAACCAGAGGTTGGGGTTGGCAGTTTCGGCATCCAGGGCGATACCATCGGCGGTTTCGGGCTCGGACTGACCGTTGAGCATGGGGGCAAGGTGCATGAGATTTCCAGCTCGCTGATGTCCTTGCCGATGCAGAGCGGCACTTATCACTTTCCCTCAGTGTCGGAACCGGGCATGACCCTGGCTTCCTACAAGGTCAGGACCATGGACCGTGATCTGATCAGGGACTACAACGGCGGCATCTATAGCCAGCAGTTCTCGCCCATCGAGAACGACCCGGAAGCGAAGCTTAAGCTTCAAGTGGACAAAATGCTTGTCTCGGACGCGCCGCTGCCCGGATTCAAGCGTATCCACGCCGTCGGCAGGTTCCAGTTCAACGCAGCGGCGCTGCCCGGGCCGGAGCCCAGCGACGCCTGCGTGCGCGATAGCATCATCCGTTCGATCAAGGGCGCAAACGCCGGCAAGCGCCAGCTGCCGCTGTTCGACGCCGCACTTTGCGGCGCGGAAAAGATGCACGTCCAGTGTGATTTCGATGTCGTAGTGGACCTGGCTAAGGTGCAGTAGCCAGCGGCGATGACGCGTCTCCTATGCTGGTGGTGCGGCATCCGTAACAATTGCTTACCGGCGATACACTTTTTGCGTCACCGTGTTTTCATCCTGAGGCGTTTTCCAGGCAAGCGCCAACGATGGCGAGTTCAGGAGAAAACAACATGGAAAACAGCCCACGCACCAAAATTCATCCGATGATTGTCGCCGCAGCCGCTTCGGTGGCACTGGTAAGCCTGGTGGGAGCTGCATCAATTGCAGGCCTCCTGCCAAACTCGCAAGCGACCACGATGCCAGGCGCCGCAGCCGCACCGATCGCCGCTGTAAGCCCTGCAACGCCAGCAACAGTCGCGGCGCCAGCGCCGGAACCGGAAGTACGCAAAGTCGTGGAGCACAAAACCGTGGTGCATCATACGTACACGCCGTCGACGCGTGTCGCGGCAGCAGCGCCGCAAGCGGCCTCGCCTGCGCCGGCACCTGCTCAAGCACCTGCACCGGCGCCGGCACCAGCCCCCCAGAATAGTGCGCTGGGCATCGGCATCGGAGCTGTGGTGGGCGGCTTGATCGGCAACCAGGTAGGCGGCGGCAACGGCCGCAAGCTGGCTACTATCGCCGGCGCGGTTGGTGGCGGCTATATTGGCAATGAAATCGCCAAGCGCAACCAGCAGCAAGCACCGACGCAATCGCCATCGCAACAATAACGCCAATCGCAGCGGTGCAGGCCATCGACGGCCTGCACGCTCGCAGCAGGGTCAAATGTGCAGCGCATGCCCCAGGGCGCGCAAGGCAGCTTCCTGGATCGCCTCGCCCAGGGTCGGATGCGCATGGATCGTGCCCGCCACATCTTCAAGCGTCGCGCCCATCTCGATGGACTGGGCAAATGCGGCGGACAACTCGGATACCGCCTTGCCCACCGCTTGCCAGCCCACGACCAGGTGATTATCCCTGCGCGCCACCACCCGCACGAAGCCGTCCTTTGATTCCAGCGACATGGCGCGTCCATTTGCGGCGAACGGGAACAAAGCTTCGATGCAATCGATGCCCTGCGCCCGTGCCTGCTGGGGAGTGGCGCCGACCACCACGACTTCGGGATCGGTAAAGCACACCGCCGCAATCGCCGCTGGGCTGAAATGGCGGCGCTTGCCGCTGATGATCTCGGCGACCATCTCTCCCTGCGCCATGGCACGGTGCGCCAGCATCGGTTCACCGGTCACGTCGCCGATAGCCCAGACATCGCGCATCGAAGTGCGGCACTGGTCATCGATCTTGATGAAGTGCCCATCCATGTCGATGCGCAGCTTTTCCAGGCCGAAGCCGCGGGTGCTCGGGCGCCGGCCAACGGCAACCAGCACCTGGTCTGCGGCAAGTACCGATTCCTCCCCAGCGGCATTCCGGATGCGTACCGCATTACCCTCCCCGCCCAGGCCGAGCACTGAGCTGCCCAGGTGGGTTTCAATGCCCAGGCCCTTGAGCGCGATCGCTACCGGACGGCTCAACTCAGCGTCGTAGGCAGGAAGGATGCGCTCCTGCGCCTCCACCACCTGCACCTGCGCCCCCAGCTTGGCATAGGCGATGCCCAGTTCAAGGCCGATGTAGCCCGCTCCCACCACTACCAGCCTACCCGGCACGGTCTTGGGCGACAGCGCTTCCGTCGCACTGATCACCGGCCCGCCGAACGGCATGAAGGGCAATTCGGTAGCGTGCGACCCGGTGGCCAGCAGTAAATGCTCGCAGCCGATGCGCTGCGGACTTTCGCCGTCGCGAATCACTTCGACGGTCTTGCCATCGACAATATTGGCCCAGCCCTTGACGACACGCACGCCGCTTTTTTTCAGCAGCGCCGCCACGCCGCCGGTCAGGCGCCCGACGATGCCGTCTTTCCAAAGCACGGTCTGGCCGATGTCGATGCGCGGCGCCTGCACCGAAATGCCAAGCGCCGAGCCGCTCGCGTAATGACTGGCCTTTTCAAACTCTTCAGCCGCATGGATCAGCGCCTTGGAGGGGATGCAGCCGACGTTCAGGCAGGTGCCACCCAGTTCTCCGGCTTCGACCAGGGTGGTGGGAATGCCAAGCTGGCCGGCGCGAATGGCCGCGATATAGCCGCCAGGACCGCCGCCGATCACCAGCAGCGTAGTGGTGTGTTGATTCATCGATTACTCCACAAAGAGCATCGCTGGACATTCCAGCAAGGCGCGGATGGCTTGTACAAACTGGGCTGCGTGCATGCCGTCGACCACGCGGTGGTCGAACGAGGACGACAGGTTCATCATCTTGCGCACTACCAGCCCGCCCTGGCGCACCATGGGCCGCTCCACGATCTTGTTGACGCCGATGATCGCCACTTCCGGATGATTGATCACCGGCGTGGTGACGATGCCGCCCAAGGCGCCCAGGCTGGAAATGGTGATCGTCGAACCGGACAACTCGTCGCGCGTGGCCTTGCCGGTGCGCGCGGCATCGGCAAGGCGTGCGATCTCCGCGGCGCACGACCACATATCGCGTGCTTCCGCATGGCGCATGACCGACACCATCAGGCCGGCATCGGTCTGTGTGGCGACGCCAAGATGGACAGGACCGTACTGGGTAACCACGCCGGCATCGTCATCGAAACGGGCATTCATCTGCGGGAACTGGCGCAAGGCGACCACCAGCGCGCGTGCCAGCAAGGGCAGCACGGTCAGCTTGCCGCGCTCCTTGCCCCATTGCTCGTTCAGGCGCACGCGCAGGGCCTCAAGCTCGGTGACGTCGATTTCCTCCACGTAGGAAAAGTGTGGGATACGGCGCTTCGATTCCTGCATTTTCTGAGCGATCTTGCGGCGCAGGCCGATCAACGGAATTGCCTGCTCCCCGTGAACCTCGCGGTAGCCGCCCGGGCTTGCGGACGGCGCCCCATGCACACCGCGCGCGACGTAGGAATCAAGGTCGGCATGCAGGATGCGGCCGGCCGGACCGCTGCCGTGCACGAACTGCAGCTCGACACCCATGTCCCAGGCGCGCTTGCGCACAGCCGGAGAAGCCAGCGGACGTTCGCCAGGCTCGCGGGCCACGCGGGCCGGAGCCTGCACCTGCTGGCCCATCGCCGTCGCCGCAGGCTTTGCGGGCGAGGCGACGGGAGGCGCTGCCGGAGCAAGCGATGCAGCTTGCGCCACGGCGGGCACGGCCGCAGGCGCCGGCATCGCAGCAGAAGCAGCAGCAGCCGCGCCGGCCTGCGGCTTCAGGTTGCCAGCCCCCTCCACTTCAATATGGATCAGGTCCGCCCCCACAGCCATCACCTGCCCCGCCGCGCACCCAAGCATGGCGACCGTGCCGTGCACAGGCGATGGAATCTCGATGGTGGCCTTGTCGGTCATGACGTCGGCCAGGATCATGTCTTCCGTAACAGCGTCGCCCACCTTGACATGCCACATGACCAGCTCAACTTCTGCAATGCCCTCGCCAATATCAGGCATCTTGATGACGTGAATACCCATCGTTATGCCTCCACCGTACGTTTGAACGCCGCGCCGACGCGCCCCGGCCCAGGGAAATACGCCCATTCCTGCGCGTGCGGGTAAGGCGTATCCCACCCCGTCACACGTTCAATCGGCGCTTCCAGATGGTAGAAGCAGTGTTCCTGCACCAGCGAGACCAATTCGGCGCCAAAGCCGCAGGTGCGCGTGGCCTCGTGCACAACCACGCAGCGCCTGGTTTTCCGGACCGACTCGACAATCGTCTCGAGGTCCAGCGGCCACAAGCTGCGCAGGTCGATGATCTCGGCGTCGATGCCGGTCTCGCGCGCCGCCGCCTCGCATACCCACACCATGGTGCCGTAGGCGAGCACCGTCAGTTGCTTGCCCGGCCGGAAAATTGCCGCCTTGTCCAGCGGGACGGTGTAATAGCCTTCCGGTACTTCCCCCAGCGGGTTCTGCGACCATGGCACTACAGGTTTGTCGTGGTGGCCGTCGAACGGCCCGTTATACAAGCGCTTCGGCTCGAGGAAGATTACCGGATCGTCGTTCTCGATCGAGGAAATCAGCAGGCCTTTGGCGTCGTAGGGATTCGACGGCATCACCGTGCGCAGGCCGCATACGTGGGCAAACACGGCCTCCGGACTTTGGCTGTGGGTCTGGCCGCCGTAGATGCCGCCTCCGCAAGGGGTACGGATTGTGATGGGCGCCGTAAAGTCGCCGGCCGAACGGAAGCGCAAGCGCGCCGCTTCCGACACGATCTGGTCGTAGGCCGGATAAATGTAGTCGGCAAACTGGATCTCGATGCATGGCCGCAGCCCGTAAGCTCCCATGCCGATGGCCACGCCGACGATGCCGCCCTCGGAAATCGGCGTGTCGAACACGCGCGATTTGCCGTATTTCTTTTGGAGGCCCTCGGTGCAGCGAAACACGCCGCCGAAGTAGCCCACGTCCTGGCCGAAGACCACGACGTTTTCGTCCTTCTCCATCATCACATCCATCGCCGACCGCAGCGCCTGGATCATGGTCATGGAAGTTTTCACTGTGTTTTCCGCCATCTCAGATCCCCAGTTGCTGTCGTTGTACACGCAAGTGTTCCGGCAGCTCCTTATAGATGCCATCGAACATTTCTGCGGGACTGAAGGTATGGCCGCTGGCCATGGTGCCGTATTGTTCCGCCTCCTTCTGCGCGGCCAGTACCTCCGCCTCCAGCAGCTTCTGGGTTTCTTCGTGCTCCTGTTCGGACCAGGCGCCAGCCTTGATCAGGTACTGCTTCAGGCGTGCGATCGGGTCGCCCAGCGGAAAATGCGACCAGTCGTCGCCGGGACGGTACTTCGACGGATCGTCCGAGGTCGAATGCGGGCCGGCGCGGTAGGTGACCCATTCGATCAGGCATGGTCCGAGGTTGCGCCGCGCCCGCTCGGCCGCCCAGCGCGACGCTGCGTACACCGCCAGGAAGTCATTGCCGTCGACACGCAACGAGGCGATGCCGCAGCCGACGCCGCGCGCCGCAAACGTTGTATCCTCGCCGCCCGCGATGGCCTGGAAAGTCGAGATCGCCCATTGGTTATTGACCACGTTCAGGATCACCGGGGCGCGATAGACGTGGGCGAACGTCAGGGCGGTATCGAAGTCCGCTTCGGCAGTGGCGCCGTCGCCGATCCATGCCGAGGCAATCTTGGTATCGCCCTTGATCGCCGACGCCATGCCCCAGCCTACTGCCTGGATGTACTGCGTCGCCAGGTTGCCGGAAATCGAGAAAAAGCCGGCCTTTTTCACCGAATACATGACGGGCAACTGCCGACCCTTGAGCGGGTCGCGTTCGTTCGACATCAGCTGGCAGATCATGTCGACCATTGGATAGTCGCGCACGACGAGGATGCTTTGCTGGCGGTAGGTGGGAAAACACATGTCGTCCACATTGAGCGCCAGCGCCTGCGCGGTGCCGATCGCCTCTTCGCCAAGGCTTTGCATGTAGAACGACATCTTCTTCTGGCGCTGCGCCATCAGCATGCGGCTATCGAAGATGCGCGTCTTCATCATTGCGCGCAATCCTTTGCGCACGACTTCGATATCGATTTGCGGCACCCAGGGCCCCACGGCGTTGCCTTCGGCATCGAGCACGCTGATCAGGGAATACGCAAGATCGCGCGTATCCATTGGGGCTACGTCGACCTCGGGACGGCGCACAGCACCGGCCGGCGACAGCCGGAGATAGGAAAAATCAGTTGCACAGCCTGGACGTCCCGTGGGTTCGGGCACGTGCAGGCGAAGTGGTTCGCCCTTGCTCATTCAGATTCCTTCAATTGCGATGGTGACGCAGGATCATTCCCGGCGGGCCTGCGGCGGGTAGCCTCGGCCGGCCTGGACTGTGGAACCGCCCGCCGAGGATCGCAAAGCGGGCACGAAAAAACATTTCCTTCAAAGCAATGGTAGGGTAGCACGCTTTTTCGTGGCGAAGGGTCACAATTAAAGTTTCATTAATAAATCGCCGTTAAGGGGGAATGAGCCCAATCTCCTCCCTCTCCAACTGGCAACCGGCCGCCCGCTATGCCGTGACCGCCCCCGCGCGGAAGGCCGATCCTCTCCTGGCCAGGCTGGACGCGGCCACCGCTCCACCAGCTTCCACCATCGTGACGCTGAGCCCGGAAGCGATCGCCGCAGCCTCCGCGCCCGTCCCGACCAGCCTGCGCTACCAGGACCTTGGTGCGGACATGCTCAAGCAGCTCGGCGCCGGCTCGGTCATAGCGCTGGACCATGCCAGGCTGCCGGACAGGGTCGACAACAAATTCACGCTGGGCATCACCACGCGCAGCGGGACCCAGGTCGAGCTCACGCTGGCCGATGTCGATGACGAAATGATCTACCAGGTCAGCTCGAGCGCCAGGCTTGATGATGATGAGCGTAAAGCCCTGTCCACGCTGGCAGCGGGCTTCCAGGCTGCTATCGATGGGATGGCGGGAGCGGCCCCTCAGGTCCGGCTGAGCGGCCTGACACAGTTCGACAGCAGGTTTGTTCAGTCGATCGACTTCCATGCCGAAGTGTCCGGTCCTGAGCCTGCGCCGCAGACCCTGGATTTCCACATTGACGACGCGTTGCGCAAGGCACGCATCAACGGGCCTGATGGCCAGGCTGAAGTGAACGTGGACACAAGCACCCTGGAACACCTGGGCACCAGGAAGCAGCAGGCAAAAGCCATCAACAACTACCTGGCGCAATTCGACCAGGCGCTCGCACGCGGGCACGGTGACAAGAAGTTGATGTCCATGTTCAAAGACGCCTTCTCGGACATGAATCGAACGGCCGTCGCCGAAGAGACTGACGACTTCCTGCACATTCCATCGAAGTGGCAGCTGAATTCGGACGACCGTTCCGCGCTGACAGGTCTTTCCGATTTCAGCGCCTCCCTGACCCAGACGCCCAAGTCCAGCAATCCGCTCAAGGCATGGGAACAGGACACGTTCTCCTATGAGGTATCGCAAGCGACCAAACTGGAGGGGACAAGCCGCGACGACCGCAAGATTGGCCAGGACCAGCAATCGCGCCTTAGCGCCCAGTACCACACCGATATCGGCAAATCCAGTCCTCCATGGTTCGACGGGACCCTGCAGACCCAGAACTACGAATACCACCAGGTCGAGGATAGCGCGCGCAGCAATGTCTCCCTCGAATACCGGCTGGGCAAGCTGAAAAAAGCAAGCCTGGAACAGATCGCCGGCCAGTCGGAGCAAGTAAAGACGATCATCCTGGGCAAGCTGAAGTCAGACAAGTCCATTCCGAGCCAGCAGTCGCTTGTACGCGACCTGCTCCCATCGCTCACCTCATACGAACACATCAAAGGTGCGGATAATCTGAACGATCATGTCTTCCTGCTTGGTTCGCCTGGCGAAATCGTCGCGCGCAACGAGCAGTTCTAGGTCTCAGGCCACTGGCGGAAAACGGAAGGCGCCGTGATCCGAAGGCAGCACCTGCTGCGCGATTGAAGCGGCGAGCGGCATGCCCCGTTCGCTGTTTGTCAGGACCACAAAGCCATCCTTCGTCGTGGTCGACGCCATCGCAAATGCGCGGAAGCCGGGGTTGTTCCCCCACTGCCAGACATGGCTTCCGCCCGAGCCGCGCTCGATACCCCAGCCCAGCCCCCATGCCAGGCCAAGCGGCTTGCTCACGTCTACAGGCGCGGCAAGCGCCATCTGCATCAGCGCATCGTCGGCCAGGAAGGCCGACATGAAGCGCGCATAGTCTGCTGCCGTGGTGCAAAGGGTGAATGCGGCCAGCGCGTTCTGGAAACAAGCCCGCCGCGAAAAGCCAAGAAACATCTTGCCTGGGACGGCCCGTTCCTCGAATGCCTCGCGCCAGACCAGGCTCGTGTCGCGCATCTCCAGCGGCGCAAACAGATGCTGGTCGAGATAGGCTGCAAGGCCCGTCCGGGTAATGGCCTCCATGATGCCTTGCAGGAGCACGTAGCCTTCGCCGGAATAATTCCAGCCCTGGCCAGGTTCCGCAACAAAGGCCAGCGGTTTCATGGCTTCCCGCCGGGCGTAAAGTAAGGCGGAAAGTATTGCCCAAGCGATAACCGTTGTAAATTAAGTAAAGCTTAAAGCAGCACGCACGGTGCCGGGCGTCGCGCTTGCTGCAATAGCTCCGCACAACATGCCGCCTGCCCCTGTGCGGCAATCAGCGCCTGCTCATACGCGCGCAACTGGCTAAGCGAAGGGAGCACCCCGCTGCCTTTCACCGCCCTGGCCGCGACTGCCGTGATTTCCGTCATCAGGCGGTTGGTCTTGTCGTGCGCCGCCTTGAGTTCGGCCAGGTGATCCAGCAACGCTTCTTTTGCATCCATAGCTCCTCCTCGAAAACGTCGTAACCGGGCCAGTAATTTTTGGCCTGGCCTGGAAGATTTCAAGAGGAGTCGTGCGGCCTGTAACGCGCCAGGATCGATCGGATCGTGCCGCGGGCCTTGAGCGTAGCGATCGCCTGGTTCAGGTCCCTGATACCGAGTTTGCCTTGTGGATGAACTGCGCAATAAGTATCAAAATCCGTGATCTTCAGGTTATGGGATGCCAGGCGCGCCCGCTCAGGGTGAACCTTGCGCTGGTAGTCGAAATAGATGCGGTTGGTGAAAATGAAGTCGAAGCGCCCGAGCAGCAACTTTTCAAGGTTCTGGCTATCGTTCGCCGCGTTATCGCGCAGGATTGGTGGCTGCAAGTGTTCAATCTCCGGGTACCTGTATCCCCGGATCGTTCCCACCCGCAGGCCCGCGATAGCGTTCAGGGAGGCCGGCACTGGCGTTTCACTGCGCATGGCGACCATCATTCGATTCGAAATAATGGCGTCCGACCAGAGGAAGCCCTGGTTGTCGAGCCATTCGGGCCGCAGGTCGCACAGCAAATCGGCATGTCCCCGCAGCAGCGCGCCTTCAACACGCGTGCGCGGCAGGATCATATAACGGGGCTCGAGATGCAGCAAACCGCCTAGCGCGTCGCCGAATTCCTTAAGTATCCCGCCCTTGAGTTCCTCGCCGCGAATATCGGTCATCGGCATGCCACTACCGTTGGAGATTGCCATCACCAGATCGGATGCATGGACGGTCTTTGAAGCTAGGAGGAAAGCGAATAGTAATTGACGCGTGAAGTACATCGTGGACCCGCGAGTTATCGTAGGGCAAGCGTTATTGATCGGTTTTGCTGATGATAACCCTTCCGGAAGACGCGGAGCTTCACAATTGCGGCAATGCAGGCGTGCTTGGCCCTGCGCACGCGCCCTTGCCCGCTCCTGTTATCATGCGCACGTTTGCCCACGCAGAAAACTTACATGCTTGTGACCACCGAACCAACCACCGCGCAGCCATTCCTGCGCCAGATTATCCAGCCTTTCCTGCGCGACCGCCTGATGCACCTGCTGCTGCTCGCCGCCATTGCTCTTTCCATCCTGTCGCCGCATCCGCTCACGGAGTATAAGAACTGGGTAGACTGGCACACCATCGCGACGCTCGCCGGCATGCTGTTGCTAACCACCGGCATCGAAGCCAGCGGCTACCTGGAACACCTGGGGCGGCTCATCATCAACAGGCTGCGGCAGGAGCGGGTGCTGGCGGTGTTCCTGGTGGCGGCATCCACGGTGTTGTCGACCGTACTGACCAACGATATCGCGCTCTTCATCGTCGTGCCGCTGACTGTCGGCCTGTCCGGCATCCGCGGCCTGCCTGTCGGGCGCCTGGTGATCTTCGAAGCGCTGGCAGTCAACGCGGGTTCGCTGTTGACGCCGATCGGCAATCCCCAGAACATCCTGCTGTGGCAACGCTCGCACCAGTCCTTCGCTGAATTCACCTGGCAAATGGCGCCGCTTGCGTTGGCGGTTTTTGCCGTACTGCTGCTGGCGACCTGGTTCTGCTTCCCCAAACAGACCATCCATGCCGAGCTGAATGACGATCCCGCGGCCTACCATGTCGGCTTGCTCAGGACTTGCGGCATGCTTTATATCGCCTTCCTGGTGACTGTGGAACTCGGGTATCCCGGATGGGGCCTGGCCGGCGTGGGGCTCGCTGTCCTGCTGTCCTGCCGCGGCATCATCGCCAAGGTTGACTGGAGCCTGATCGTTGTCTTCATCCTGATGTTCATCGATATCCGGTTGCTGTCACAGCAGCATTTCATCCAGGGCTGGATTGAATCTGTTCCCCATTTCTCCCGACTGGAACTGTTCCTGGCAGGCCTGCTCGGTTCCCAGGTGATCAGCAACGTCCCGGCAACCATCCTGCTGGTCCAGCATTCCGTCGACTACAAGGTCATCGCCTATGCCGTGAATGCAGGAGGCTTTGGGCTGGCGATCGGCTCGCTGGCCAATATCATCGCCCTGCGCATGGCGCCCGAACGCCGCCTGTGGCTGCGCTTCCACCTGTACTCCTTCCCCTTCCTTCTGCTGTCGGCGCTGATTGCATGGGGGCTCCTGCGTTAATTGGCAACTCCACCGATTAATACGCGGTGTTCTGCAAGATTCTTATTGCCTTTGCGTTCTCCAGGCACCCCCATCTTGCTTTATAGTCCACCGCGTTGCGGCCGGCTCCTTTCATTCCCTGCCCTGAAGGACGGGTTTCTCGGAGCAACTCTGATAAATGATGTAGATACACGGCTGGGTTTCCGGCGCCGGGTTCTCCGATGAGGTGACTCGGAAGGATGATAGAAGTGCGCAGCGAGGTAATACCAGTATCAATGGGTATCTGCAAGCGCGGCGCGGTGCACAGGCCATTGGTCGCTGCGGTATGCCATTTTCAGCGTATTAGCGCGGGAAAACGCTCAAGACCGTGCGCTCCCTCGAAAGTATCCTTGCGACGACATGTAGAACGATCCAAATCGTCCATGAAGTACAAGGAGACAAACGTGAAGCACAGCAAGAAGTTGAAGTACAGCGTCCTGGTCGGATCAATCGTTGCCGCCTTCCCCGCGATCACCCTGGCACAGGCTGCGCAAGACAAGAACGTCCAGCGCGTCGTCGTGACGGGCTCGAACATCAAGCGCGTGGACCAGGAAACCGCGTCCCCGGTTCAGGTCCTGTCGCGCCAGGAGATTGAACAAAGCGGCGCGCAGACCGTTGCGCAAATCCTCGACAACCTGACCAGCAATGACCGCGGCGCGATCAGCGACCTGGGTGGTACCAATTCCTGGGCGAGCGGCGCCACCGGCGTCTCCCTGCGCAACCTCGGCACGGGTGCGACCCTGGTCCTGCTTAATGGCCGCCGGCTCTCCTCCTACGGTTTTGCGGACGGGCTTCAATCGAACTTCGTCAACATCGATTCCATTCCAAGCGACGTCATTGAACGCGTCGAGATTCTCAAAGACGGCGCTTCCGCGATCTATGGCTCCGATGCAGTTGCCGGTGTCGTCAACATCATCACCCGCAAGAATTATCGGGGCGTTGGCGTGAAAGCTTCGGCCCAGCAATCGCTGAAGCGCTCCTTCCTCGATCGCGAACGCAAGGCTTCGATCATCGGCGGCACCGGGGACTTCGAGGAGGACGGCTATAACGCCTTCGCTCATCTCGAAGTCTATTCGCGCGGCAAATTCACCGATCGCCAGGTGCGCCCCTTGCTCCCCGACTGGTTCATCCGCATGAACCCGGATCGCGACGCGACTTCCACCGGCTCGATTCCCGGCAACTATGTCGGCCGCTACCCCGCCAATTACCACGATCCTGCCCTGGCCGGCAAATCGATCAATGTCGCGGCCCCTGGCTGCGCGCCGGAGAACCTGAGCGGCGGCCTGTGCTTCTATGACTATTGGCAGGACAGCCTGGCCCGTGCGCCTGCCGAGAGGGTAACCTTCCTGGGTTCGGGACGCCTCAAGCTTTCCGGCGATACGGTAGCCTACGGCGAACTGCAGCTTGCCAAGACGCGCAACAACTACAACACGGCGCCTCCGCGCAGCAATGTCACCGGTGTTCCCCTGTCCTGGTATGATTCGATCAGCGGCACGATGCAGTACTTTACCGATCCCAAACTGCCGGTCGGCCATCCGAACAACCCATATGACTTCCCCATTGGCCTGAATTACCGTTTCGCCGACGATCGCGACATGTTCAAGAACGTCGGATCATCGGAGCAGTTCCGCGCCCTCGCCGGCATCCAGGGCGCAAGCTTTGGCTGGGAGTGGGATGGTGCAATCGGCCATATGGGCTCCAAGGCCCGCCAGCGCCAGCACCTGTACCGCGATCGTTACGGCTACTACGATGCCATCGTCAGCGGCGCCTACAAATTCGGCCAGCAGAATGACCGCGCCCTGCTCGAAACCATGTTCCCTGAAATGGGTTCGCATGGCGAGTACCGCCAGACCTTCCTGGACTTCAAGGCGAACCGCGAGCTGTTCATGCTGGGCGGCGGTCCACTCCAGCTTGCGACCGGCGTCGACCTGCGCCACGAGTCCTTTGAGCATCAGAGCAGCGACAACGTCCTGGCCGCGCGCATCGTCCAGTTCAGCGGCGTGAAGATCAATGGATCGCGCAAGGTCGCGGCGGCCTTCCTGGAGCTTGGGGCGCCATTCACCAAGCAGCTGGAAGCGAGTTTTGCGGTCCGCGGCGACAAGGTGATCGACGGGGCCGGCGCGGTCGTGCCCAAGCTTGGCCTGCGCTATACCGTGAACGACATGCTGATGGTGCGCGGCACGGTGTCCAAGGGCTTCCGCGCGCCAAGCCTGCCGGAGACCGGCAACGGCGGCGCGTCCTGGTTCAACAACGGCTACAACGACCCCAAACGCTGCGCAGCCGCCACGGAGCTCAGGAACATCCTGAATACCGGCAACGCGGCCGACAAGAACCTGGCCCTGACCGCCTATGGCCTGGGCTGCTCGGTCAGCTTCCCGTCCGCGGTCACTCCAAATCCCGACCTGAAGCCAGAATATACCAACAGCTTCACGGCGGGCCTGGTGCTGCAGCCGATTCGCGCGCTCAGTTTTACGATCGACTACTACAACATCAAGCGCCGCGATGAAATCGCCGTCAAGAGCATCGACCAGACGCTCGCCAACGAAGACCGGCTGGCCGGGCTGGTGGAGCGCGACCCGCTGACGTCACAGGACCTGGACATCGCACGCCGTGCCTTCGAGCTGTCCGGCAGAACGGTCGGCTTCCCTGTGGGACCAATCAGGACCATCGCAGCCCAGTATGAAAACTACGGCAAGTCGCGCGTTTCCGGTATCGACCTTGATGCCAAGGCGCGCTGGAACCTTGGCGAAGCCGGTACCCTTAACCTCGGCCTGGAACTCAACCGCCAGTTCAAATACCAGAGCTGGGATAGCTTTGCCAAGACCTACACCGAGAACTATGTCGGTTATCGCGACAAACCTCGCACGCGCGCCGTCGCCAAGATGTCGTGGGAACGGGGCCCGCTCGTTGCAGGCCTGCGCGCGAATTATACAGACTCCACCAAGCTCGCCTGGGGCGTACTTGATACGACCAGCAGCATCGAGGGATGCGAGGACCGCGGCGTGAGCGCGGGCGAATGCCATATCGCTTCTGATACGACGGTCGACCTGTGGACCCGCTATACCTTCCAGCCTGGCACCACCGTATCGGCGAACGTATTCAACCTCTTCGACCGCAAGGCCCCCGTCAAGCTGTATCCGGGAAGTTCCCTGCCCCTGCGCTCGCGTACCTTGATGCTGACGGTTGAGCACAAGTTCTGAGGAAATTGAGAAACATGCTTCCAATCGAAAAGCTGAGCCTGACGGCGGCGGCCGCACTCCTGTCCTGCACAATGGCGCAGGCACAGGCACCGGCGGCCGATGCCGATCCTTATCTTTGGCTTGAAGAAGTCAGCTCGAAGCGGGCGCTGGACTGGGTCAAGCAGTGGAATAGCCTCACCACCAACCAGCTGGACGGACTGCCGGGCATCCAGCAGACCACCAATGCAATCCGCGAAGTCGTCGACTCGCGCGAGCGGATTCCTTTCGTCGAGAAACAAGGCCAGTACCTCTACAACTTCTGGAAAGACGCCGAGCACCCGCGCGGCGTGCTGCGGCGTACCACGCTGGAACGCTACGGGACTGATGCGCCGCAGTGGGACGTGGTATTGGATCTCGACCGGCTGGCGCGGGATGAGAAGGAAAACTGGGTCTGGCATGGCATGGAGTGCCTCAAGCCGCACGCGGAGCGCTGCCTGTTCTCGCTGACCCGGGGCGGCGGGGACGCGCATGTTGTGCGCGAGTTCGACACGAGCAGCCTGCAGTTTGTCCCGCAGGGCTTCTACCTTCCCGAAGCGAAGAGCGACGTCAATTGGGTGAGCCGCGACCGCCTGTTCGTAGCGACCGACTTCGGCCCCGGCTCGCTCACCAGCTCAGGATATCCGCGCATCGTCAAGGAATGGAAACGGGGAACGCCATTGCAGTCTGCGAAGCTGGTGTTCGAGGGCAAGCTGGCCGACATCAGCGTGTCCGGGTACTCTGACCACTATCCGCGATTTAAGCGCGAATTTGTCCTGCGCTACACCTCGTTTTTCACGAACGAACTGTACTTCCGCCATGCCGGGAAGCTGGTCAAGCTCGACAAGCCGAACAGCGCAACGGCCTTCACCTTCAAGGACCAGCTCCTGATCCGCCTGCGCGGAGACTGGAACGTCGGGAATCGCCAGTACCAGCAAGGCTCGCTCCTGTCGATCGACTTTTCCGGCTTCATGGCGGGCAAGCGCAACTTCACCATTCTGTACGAGCCAGACGCCACCCGCTCGCTGCAATCGGTCGCGACGACCAGGAGCGCGATCCTGCTGACAGAGCTGGTCAATGTGCGCAGCCAGGTGCAGGAGCTGCGCATGCAGAAAGGAAAATGGGAACGCCGGACGGTACCGACGCCGGCATTTGCCAGCGTCTCGATCTCATCGCTGGACTACCTGGATTCAGACCAGTACTTCATGGTGCAGAACGACTTTCTCACCCCCACCACGCTGCACCTGGCTCAGGTCAGTTCCGACGAACGGCGGCAACTGAAATCGCAGCCGGGCTTCTTCGATACTTCGGGCCTCAAGGTGGAGCAGCACTTCGCCTCCGCCAAGGATGGCACGCGGATTCCGTATTTCGTCGTCATGCGCAAGGACCTCAAGTACGACGGCAGCAATCCGACGCTGCTGTACGGCTATGGCGGGTTCGAGATATCGATGAAGCCCTCGTACAATGCCACGGTCGGCCGCGCCTGGCTGGAAAAAGGCGGCGTGTACGTGCTCTCGAACATTCGCGGCGGTGGCGAGTTCGGGCCGCGCTGGCACGAAGCCGCGCTGAAGGAAAAGCGCCAGGTATCGTATGACGATTTCATCACAGTGGCCGAAGACCTGATTGCGCGGAAAGTCACGTCGCCGCAGCATCTCGGCATCATGGGCGGCAGCCTGGGCGGCATGCTGGTGTCCGTGGCAGCCTTGCAGCGCCCGGAGCTGTTCAATGCCGTCGTCAGCCAGGTGCCGCTGGCCGACATGAAGCGCTACCACCGCATGCTGGCAGGCGCCTCATGGATTGACGAGTATGGCGACCCGGACCGCCCCGAAGAATGGGACTACATCTCGCGCTATTCTCCCTACCACCTGCTCGACAGGAACCGGTCCTATCCGCCGGTGTTTTTCACCAGTTCGACCAGGGACGATCGCGTGCATCCGGCCCATGCCCGCAAGATGGTCGCGCGCATGAAGGAACAAGGCCACCAGGTCCTGTATTGGGAGAACATGGATGGCGGCCATGGCGGCGCGGTGAACGGTGAACAGCAGGCCCGCCTCTACGGCATGGTCTACAGCTTCCTTTGGGACCGCTTGAAGTAGGTATTTGCCGGCCGCGCGGGGACCACAGTCAAGTCCCCGTGCGGCCCGCCACGCGGCTGTATTCGGTCGGACTCATTCCCACCACCGATTTGAACTGGCGGCTGAAAGCGCTGTGGTCGGAATAGCCGCATTCATGAGCGATGTCGGCGATCCTGGCGTCCGGCTTTTTATCGATGATGGCCCTGGCCGCCGAAAGCCTGCACTGAACCAGCATTTGCCGCGGCGAGTGATGAAAGACTTTCTGGAACAGGCGCTCAACCTGCGAGAGCGATAGCCCCGCCTGGTCGGCCAGCTCCTGGACGCACACGTTGCGCTGATAATTCTCGCGAATGTAGTCCGCGATATGGGCAATCTGGCGGTATGCGGGATTCACGTCGTCGGGCAAGCCGAGATCGCGTGAAGTGCCGATCAGGCCGACAATCCTGCCCTTCGTGTCCTGCAAAGGCATCTTCCTGGTGATGCACCAACCGCGGCTGCGCCCCGGGTAGATGTGCAATTCAAGGTGCCTGTCGATGCAAGCGCCGCTGTCAATCACCTTGCGGTCCTGGGCAAAATAGGTTTCCGCCAGGGCCTGAGGAAACAGGTCCAGCGCGGTTTTTCCGATCACCTCTTCCTTGTCCCGCGCCCCGCAACGGCGCACCATCGTCCGGTTGATGCCGAAATAGCGCCCTTCCCTGTCCTTGACGAAAAAGGCAATGTCATTCAAAGCGTCGAACATGGTCAAGATGGCGTCGATATTAATCGCCTCCAGCTCGCCAAAGCATGCCTGACTGATCATCTCCATTCCTCCGCAGCACGAAAAATGTTCACTTTGCATTGGCTTGGCAAGGATGGCAACGCCACTGTTGCGCCCCGTGCCAGGACATGGCCGGACTATGCCGATTTCCGTGTGATCCCGATCGAAAACATGCAAATTGGAAGTCAGCAAAAACGTTGTAATCACAACGAAATTGCGACTTGCATGTGCTCCAGTGCGCACAAGTCGCACAACGTTGCATACACTGCAATTGTTCCATAACAACTCAAGCTTAGTTAATCGGGTACGAATACCAACTTACGAGGACTGATCGCATGAAAATACCTGGCACGCACAAGGCATCGGCATTCCGCCGCTCCCAATGCACCCATGCTGTATTGCTCGCACTTGGCTGCATGAGTTTGGACGCCGTCGCGCAAACCATGCCGCGCGTGGAAATCACCGGCTCCAGCATCAAGCGCATCGAGGGCGAGTCCGCACTGCCAGTTGAAGTCATCAAGCGCGAAGACATTGAAAAGACGGGCGTGACCACGGCTGCCGAATTGCTGCAAAAGATCTCCTCGAATGTGGGCGGCCTGACCGATGGCACCAGCGTCAGCGATGTCATGGGCGGCCAGCGCGGCTTTAACGGCGCCAACCTGCGTGGCCTGGGCGTCTCCAGCACGCTGGTGCTGCTGAATGGCCGGCGCATGGCCAACTTCGCCAGCCCTGGCGACAATTCCGGCGTCGACCTGAACAACATTCCCGCCGGCGCCATCCAGCGCGTGGAAGTGCTCAAGGACGGCGCATCGGCAATCTACGGCACCGATGCCATGGGCGGCGTGATCAACTTCATCACCCGCAAGGATTACCAGGGCGGCGATGCCAGCGTGTATGCCCTGCGTACGGACGAAGGCGGCGGCGGCAAGAAATCTGCCTCGCTGTCCGGCGGCGTCGGCGATCTGAACACCGACCGCTACAACCTGTTCGGCGCACTGGACGTGCAAAAGACGAACCGCCTGGCCAGTTCGCAACGCAAATTCATGCAGGAATATAGCCTGCCCGACCGCCTGTCGCCGCAGCTGTCGAGCTACTCATTCCCAGCCAACGTCGACCTGACTCCCGCCCAGTTGGCAACCCTGAACCAATCGAGCTACCTGAAGGGCTCCGGCCCTGGCGGCACCTGGGTGCCGTCGCCTGGTCGCCGCGTCAATTTCGGCAAGGAGTCCTGCGTGGACGGCAGCCCGAACGTGGTGCGGCCGCTCGGTCCCGGCGGCACGGAAGGCTGTTCCTTCAACTACATGGGCGATTCGGAAGTCTATCCGGAATCGAAGAAGCGAAGCTTTATCGGCCGCGCCACCTTCCAGGTGACGGATGCCCACCAGGTGTTTGCTGAAGTTCTGCTGAGCAGGGCCGAGACCAGCTATGCCGCCTCGCCTGCCGTATCGAGCAGCATCAACGGCACGACCAGCGGCATCTTCCTGCCGGCCGACCTGCAAGCCAGGACCGGCATCACGGACCCGATCAATTTCCGCTTCCGGCTGTCGGACGCAGGCCGCCGCACCTCGGAAGTGACCAGCAAAGCGTCACGCCTGGTGCTCGGTGCGACCGGCAAGGTGGGCGACTGGGATTACGATACGGCCTACAACCACAGCGTCAACAAGGCAACCGACCTGGATATCGATGGCTGGGTGTCGCACAGCAAGATGTTGGCCGGTATTGCCAGCGGCCAGTACAACCCCTTTGTCCCTGCCACGGATGACTCCGGCCGCAAGTTCATGGACTCGATCAAGATCCATGACGCGGCACGCATGTCCAAGGGCACCAGCGACAGCATCGATGGCAAGGTGAGCCGCCCCCTGATGGCGCTGGGCGGAGGCGATGCCGTGCTGGCCATCGGCGCTGAACTGCGGCGCGAAAAGACTTCGTTCACCTCCTCCGAAGCACTGCGCAGCAACGATGTGCAAGGTGACCGCGCCAGCTCGGACGAATTGCTGGCCGACTCGTCCAATTCGCGCCGGATCACCGGCATCTACGCGGAGATCGACGCGCCGTTCAGCAAGGAATGGGAAGGCCAGTTCGCCATCCGTCACGACCGCTACAAAGGCGTACATGATCCGCTGACCAATATCACCACGCCGGCACTGAACACCACCAACCCGAAAGTCGCAATCAGCTACCGCCCGAGCAAGGAAGTGCTGGGGCGCGCCTCCTACGGCACCGGCTTCCGCGCACCTTCGATTTCCGAAATGTTCCTGCCCGTCCGTTCCGATACCACGGCAAGCTTCGTGAAAGACCCGATCTCGGGCGAAGTAGCCCAGTTCGACCTGGACCGCTACGGCAACCCGCAACTGAAGCCGGAAAAGTCCAGGCAGTTTTCGGTCGGCCTGGTACTGCAGCCGAACAAGAACTGGAATGGCAGCCTCGACTACTGGATCATCCGCAAGACCGACATCATTTCGGAAATCGGCGAACAAACCGTGTTCGACAATCCGGTCTACTACAACGACCCCAACATCGTGGTGCGTGATGAAGATGGTGTCGTTTCCTTCCTTCAGTTCAAGAAGGAGAATCGGGGCAAGCTCAACACAGCCGGTCTCGATATTGACCTTAACTGGCACGGCGATGCCACTTCAATGGGCCGCTTCAGCGCCAGCCTGAACGGCACGCTGATCACCAAGTACAAGTTCCAGTCCGATCCGCTCTCGCCGATGACGAATGGCCTGGGCGTCTTCCGCGACGACAAGGCTGTGCAGCGCTGGCGCCACAAGCTGAATATCGACTGGAGCCAGGGGCCCTTCAGCCTGAGCCTGGGCAACACCTTCTTCTCCAGCTATCGCGACCAGAACATCGCCGGCCTGGCTGATCCGGGATGGAACGACCGTGACGTGAAAGCCTATTCGCTGTGGGACCTGACAGGCAGCTATGCCTTCAACAGCAAGCTCAAGCTGCGCGCCGGCGTGATCAATATGTTCGATACGCCGCCGCCATTCACCAACCAGTCGCGCTACTTCGAAGTGACCTGGGACCCAACCTATGGTGATCCGCGCGGCCGCTCGTTCTTTGCCAACCTGCAGTACAAGTTCTAGTGTGGCGTCGTTAATTCAGCCTTCCGATTACCGACGCGTTTGAATGGAGAGCGATCACGACGCAGTATAAGATTTACATCATTGCACTGCGTCGTGCTCTGACATTCTTCGCGAAAGGATAAACCTTGAAACTACTGTCCTCCCCTCTGGCACGCCACTTCGCCGCCACCGCATTCTGCCTGTCTTCGTTTGCTATCGCCGCCCCCGCCTCCGCCGGACCTGACTGGGCAATCGATGTCGCTGGCGGAGAAGACCATCCCCTGATCCAGCGCTATAACAATTCCTGGATGATGGCGTACAAGAAAATCGGCTTTGACCAAACGACTTTCCCCGGCAAAATGGGCTTGGACAGCCATAATGCTTTCCAGGCGCCGGTCACCGTGGAAGGCCAGATCACCCGCATGGTGTATTTCGCCCCGCTCGGCAAGTCGCCGCTGGAAGTACATCGCAACTATGAACAGGCCCTGAAGGCAGCGGGATTCAAAGCCATCGTCAGTTGCACGCCGCGCGACAAAGGCTGCGATAGCATGCGCTACGGTTTTGACGATCATTATGGCGCCATGAAGGAAGCCGACTTCCGTGCCAACCGCTCACGCCATCCGGAGAAATCCACGCTGTATAACCAGATGTATTCCCTGGGCGGTTCGAACATGCTCGGTACCGATGACATCTATTTTACTTACGGCACCTTGTCAAAGGATGGGAACCTCGTCCACGTGATGGTGAATTCAGGAAAGGTATATCGCACCGACTTCACCACGACTTACATCGAAATCGCCGAACCCCAGGCGATGCAAGGCGGACAGGTGACTGTCAACGCCGATGCATTGAAGGCAGCCTTGCAGTCGAGCGGCAAGATTGCCCTGTACGGCATCTACTTCGATACCAGCAAGGCAGAGATCAAAGCCGCGGAATCCAGGACCCAGCTGGACGAGATGGCGAAACTGTTGAAAAGCCAGCCTGCCCTCAAGGTCTACATCGTGGGCCACACGGACAACCAGGGCAATCTCGACGCCAACCAGCTGTTGTCGCAGCAACGTGCACAAGCGGTTGTCTCCGCGCTGGCGAGGCAGTACCAGATCCCTTCCACGCGCCTGACGAGCAAAGGTGTCGCCAGCCTGGCCCCCGTCGCTTCCAACGGAGATGAAACTGGTCGAGCCAAGAATCGCCGGGTGGAACTGGTCGTTCAGTAGATAAGCGAAAGTCCCGGCGTGCGCCCAGCCGGCAAGCACTAATCTGGGTATGGGACTCGACCTAAATTAGGTGGCAGTACCGATTCCCGCCCCGCTCCTCCAGCCCATGATAAGCAGGCCGTTGCCCCTCGCGGGCAGCGGCTTCGCTGTTCAAACAGTAGCGTTTTGATAGGAGACTGCCATGTGGATTGGATCGATCAGGCTGATTGTGCAAACAAAAAACGCAGCAAACGCCGGAACAGATAGCCTTGTTCAAGCCAGGATCTTGCGGGATGGCCACGAACTTCGCTTGCTCAATCTGGACTATCCGACGGAAGATGACCTGGAGGCCGGGGCCATCAGGAATTATGACTACATGGGGCCTACGAAACTGCCCCGGCGGAATGACAAGACACCGGAACTTCCACCGGGCGTGGGGCAGATACCCATGCCGTATCCGGGTTACGGCTTTGAATTCTCGAACGGGATGAGCCGTCACTTGCAGATTCAGTTGCGCATTCGCGGGGACGATATGTGGATCAAGGACAACGTCGACCTGTACGTCAGGTTTATCCGGCAACGCGCCACAAGTTTCGATACCTTGGCCTGGATCGAGGACCCGGACTGGACATACATCGCGAGCTGGGGCCGCGACGTCGCAATGAGCACGGACGCAAGAGAAGGCGTTACCACCTGGACCTTGAATTTGTCCTGATGCAGACAAGTGCACTGCGCCTGCAACGGCGAACTTCTTTGAGAAACGTATGGGAGAGAAATGATGCGCAAGATCGCCGTTGTAGGCAGTGGACAGGCCGGCCTGCCTCTGGCATTGGGCCTGTTGGCCAATGGCTTTGACGTCACCGTCGCGACCAACCGCACGCCCGACGACATTCGTAATGGCCGCGTCATGTCGAGCCAATGCATGTTCGATGCCTCACTGCAGATCGAACGGGACCTGGGCCTCAACCAATGGGAGGACGCATGCCCGACGGTGGACGGGATCGGACTGGCCGTTCCGAATCCCGATGCCCCACATGAAAAACTGATCGACTGGAGCGCCCGCCTGCAGCGTCCTGCGCAGGCCGTCGATCAGCGGATCAAGATGCCTGCCTGGCTGCAGCAGTTCGAAAGGCAAGGCGGCAGGCTGCTGATCGAAGACGTCGGCATTCCGGAACTGGAACGGCTCGCGAAGGAAAATGAACTGGTGATCGTGGCCGCGGGCAAAAGCGAAATCGTCAAGCTATTCGAACGTGATGCCATCCGATCCGCATTTGACAAACCGCAGCGCGCCCTGGCCCTCACCTACGTGAACGGTTTGCGACCAGCGCAGGAATATTCGCGCGTCGCATTCAATCTGATCCCCGGTGTCGGCGAGCATTTTGTCTTCCCTGCCCTGACCACCAGCGGCCCTTGCGACATCATGGTGTTCGAAGGCGTTCCCGGCGGCCCGATGGACTGCTGGCGCAATGTAGCAACGCCCCAGGCCCACCTGGCGCAAAGCCTCGCCCTGCTGCGTACCTTCCTGCCCTGGGAGGCCGAACGTGCCGCGCATGTGGAGCTGACCGACGCAAACGGCATCCTGGCTGGCAGCTTTGCGCCCACCGTGCGCAGGCCAGTCGCCACCCTCCCGTCAGGGAAAATGGTCTTCGGCCTGGGCGATGCCGTCGTGCTCAACGACCCGATCACCGGCCAGGGTTCGAATAACGCCACCAAGGCAGCGCGCATTTATCTCGACGCCATCCTTGCCCATGGCGACCAGCCCTACAGCCGCGAGTGGATGCAGCGGACTTTCGAACGCTTCTGGGTGTATGGCGAGCAGGTCGTTGCATGGACCAATTCGCTGCTCCGCCCGCCGCCGCCCCACGTGCTCAACATGCTGGGCGCGGCCGGCAATTGCCCTTCCCTTGCCAGCGCTGTCGCCAATGGCTTCAACAATCCGCCAGACTATTTCCCATGGTGGTTCGACGCCGAGGCCTGCGAACAGTTTGTCGCCCTTCACATGGCCAACGCTTCGCGCGCGGCAGCCTGATTGCGCGCCATGACGATCCACGCCGCGCCGTCGAACATCACCGACCGATCACCGGATTGACGCGCGAACACGGCACGCAGCGCGGCCGAGGCGCTGGCGCGGATGCCGTCGGGCTGGTCAGCGAGCGCACGCGACAACGGGCCGACCTCGAGCGCCATCTTTACCGCGTCGTCGATCGCAGCGTCGCGCGTCTCGCCTTCGCCCAACGGGATGGAAGCGTCGAAGGGCATGATGGCAATATCGGTGAAGCCGGCTGCAGCCAGGATGCACGCCACGCGCTCCCGGTCGCCGAACGAGAATGGGCCAGGCGCTTCTGGATCGGGCTGCGCGGCCGGCGGAACGATGCCCTTGATCGCACCCATCGGCAGGCGCACCCAATCGTTCTCGGCCGCTCCGCGCCAGCACACGAAAGCGACCCGCCCACCCGGCCGGAGCGCGCGCCGCATATGGGCGAACGCACCTGCCGGATCATCGAAGAACATGACCCCGAAACGCGAGAACAGGATGTCGAACGCGCCCTCGGGCAGCTCGGCGCTGCCGGCATCGGCCAACTGGAAACGGACCGGCGCATCCGGCGGCGCCAGCGCGCGCGCCCAGCCGATCAGCGGTTCGGAAATGTCGACGCCCAGCACTTGCCCGCTCGCACCGACGCGGGCGGCCAGCGCCAGGCTCGAAGTGCCCGCGCCGCAGCCAACGTCCAGCACGCGCTCGCCCGGCGCAGGAGCCACGGCGTCGATGGCGGCCTGGCCGAACACCGCCACCATGGCGTCAAGCCTGGCCTGGTGGGCAACCCAGCGCTCCCCGCTTTGACCATTCCAGTCGGCGACCTGGTAGATATTCCTTTCTGCCATGTCAAATCCTCACGCCAGCAGCGATTGCTGGGCGAAGATGCCCGCCATCGCGCCTTGCGATGACGCCTGGGTGACCGAAGGAAGGAAAGGCGTGGCGAGGTCGCCCGCGGCGTAGATGCCGGGCACGCTCGTTTGGCGGCGCTCGTCGACCTTGAGGACGATGCCGGTGGGCGTATCCACGGTGGCCAGGCCCAGTGTTTCGTGCAGGCTTGCGCACGGCTTGTTGCGCGGTTGGGCGAACAGGACGTCGACCGCGACATGACGGCCGGTATCGAGATCGACGGTGGCGATATGGCCATTGCGATGGGCGATCGCGGCGATCCGGCCGGCGACGACTGCTATGTTGCGGCCCGCCAGGTCGGCCTGGATATCGGCCGGAATGTCATGACCATCGGCGAAGACAGTCAACTTGTCGGTCCAATGCTGGAACAGCTTGACGGACTGGTGCGACTGCGGGCCTGTCCAGAGAACGCCCCAATGCCGGCCCGCGACTTCAAAACCGTCGCAATAGGGACACGGCACGATCGACGTGCCCCAGCTTTCGGCAAAGCCAGGTACATCAGGCATCTGGTCGGCGACGCCATAACTCAGGATCACGCGGCGCGCCGCAAAGGTTTCGCCATCGCCCGTGAGAACGGAGAAATGGTCGATGGCGCCGGAGACGCTGTCGGCCCGGGCATTGACCAGCCTGATCGCGGGATAACGCGCCAGCTGCTGCCGCGCCTCGGCCAGGATGTCCAGCGGCGGCTTGTGATCGTGGCCGAGCAGGCCATGCGAGTGGCCGGCGAAGCGATTGCGCGGCAGGCCGCTATCGAGAACGGTGACCGTGCGGCGGGCACGGCCAAGCTGCAGGGCGGCGGCGAGACCGGCAAAGCTGCCGCCGATGATGATGACGTCATTCATGATGATGGGCTCCGTTTGCAGATTTGAATACTACGTGGTATCCTAAATCATGACTTTGAATACTGTCAAGTACTATAATTATCATGACTGAAAACAGCCAGGGCCGGCGTGGCCGGCCAGCGAACGAGGCGCTTGCCCAAACGATCGTCGACGCCGCGTACGAACTCTTTGTGGAATTGGGCTTTCAAGCAACGACCATGGACAAGGTCGCCCAGCGCGCAAAAATATCCAAGCTCAGCATCTATCGGCACTTCGAGAACAAAGAGGCGCTATTCAGCGCCGCCATCTCGGCCCGCTGCCATCAGTTTGCACCGCAAGCCCTTTTTGAAAGCATCGGCGGGTCGGCCGAGGACCAGCTCATGGCGGTCGGATCATCCCTGCTGCGCACGCTGATGAATCCGGAAGTCCGCGGTGTCGAAGCCATGATCATGGCCGACAAGACGAATCAAAAGTCGTTAAGCAAGCTCCATTACGAAGCCGGGGCCGCCCATGTCACCGCCCAAATCGAGGTCCTGTTGCGCCAATTGCAGGCGAAGGGGGCGATGAAGGTGCCAAATCCTCGCCAGTCCGCCCGCTTGTTCGCCGCGCTTGTCAAAGGAGCCGACCTGCTGGCGATCGCACGCTTCGATGAAGCGAAAGCAATGGACGCCAGCGAAATCGAATCCTATTGCCGGTCGGCCGTCGCCATGTTCCTCGCCGCACACGGTTCTGCGCTGCCCAATAAAGGAATTGCGAACGCTGCATAGTGCTTCTTGGCTAAGCCATGTTTCCCTGCCTGAAAACATCACACCATCTGGACTACTACCTTGCCCTTGGCGCGCCCTTGTTCGAGGTGCGCCAGCCCTTCCTTCGCGCTCGTGAACGGAAACACCTTGTCGATGACAGGCCGAATGTGCGACGACTCCAGCATTTCTCCGATCTTGCCAAGCTGGCGTCCATCAGGGCGAACGAACAAGAATGAGTACCGCGCGCTGCGCTTTTGCGCCAGCCGAATGATCTTGCGGCTCAAGAGACCGAAGACGAACTTCATCAGGAAGTTCATGCCGCGCGCACTTGCAAATGCGGCATCCGGCGGGCCAACGAGGGAGACCACGCTGCTGCCAGGCTTCACGATCTTCAAGGCATTCTCAAGCCCGTCGCCGCGCACCGTGCCCAACACGGCGTCATAGCCACTCAGAGTATTCTCAAATTCCTGCTTCTTGTAATCGACGACTTCATCCGCGCCGAGACTACGCACCAGATCGACATTTGCCGTGCTGGTCGTGGTGCCCACTTTCGCGCCAAGCTGCTTGGCCAGCTGGATGGCAAAGGAACCAATGCCGCCAGAACCTGCCGGGATAAATACCTTCTGCCCTGGCTTCAACTGGGCGCGCTCGTTGAGCGCCTGCCACGACGTGAGGCCAACCATCGGAATCGATGCTGCCTGCACAAAATCCAGGTTGGCAGGTTTATGCGCTGCAGCGCGCTCAGGCACCGCAGCATACTCTGCCAGGGAGCCTGTGCCGAGATCGAACACGCTGGCGAAGACGGCATCGCCGACCTTGAAGCGGTTGACGCGGCTGCCGACTTCGACCACCACCCCAGCCAGGTCGCTTCCCATCGTGGCGGGCAAATCAAACTTGAGGATGGGCTTGAACGATCCTTTCGGAATCATGTAATCGATAGGATTGAGGCCGGCGGCATGCACGTGGACCAGGATCTCATCGGGTTTGATGCTTGGCCGTGGGACATCGGCAAAGGCGAGCGAGTCAATGCCGCCATAACGTTTCAGGACAAGTGCTTTCATTTGGACCTTCCTTCTTTATAAAAATAATACGGGCGGTCCTGGAGACCGCAATCCTGCTGCATCAATATGATGAGCATCATATTTTTGCGCAAAAAAAGTCAATGCCTCATTCGGCGGCAGCCGCAAACTGCTTCATCGTGGCTTCACACAACGCTTTGGACAAACGCGGGTCATCGACAGCGCGCGCCATTACCGTAGTGCCGATCAGGGCGCACACCAGCGCCATCGCCTGCTCATGCGCCTTTGGCTGGCCCCAATCCGGCATCTGGCGCGCGAACACGTCGATCATTTCCTTGATATGAATCGTCGCGGCTCGCCTTACTTCGGGCGATTGCCGCGGCATCTCCGAGCCCAGCGCCGATACAGGGCACCCGGTCTCGATCGCAGCAATATGCTGCGGCGACAGATATGCCTGCATCATGGCCTGCACGGCTTGGCCAGGGGGTGCGGCAGCCGCCACCCGCGCAGCCAGGGCAACCGACTCGGTGCCGGCACGATCGGCGGCTTCGGCCAGCAAAGCATCGCGCGATTCAAAGTGCGCGTAAAAGCCCCCGTGCGTCAGTCCAGCCTCTTTCATGATGTCGGCCACGCCGGTACCGTCATACCCGCTGCGACGAATGGCGCGCGACGCCACCTCCACGATACGCTCGTGGGTGAGTTCCTTGCGGCTGACAGGCGGGCGCTTGCGGGATTTGGTCGGCATGATGGTCATCATATACGATTTCAGCTAGATGTGCACGCAGCACATGCTGCCCGCCGTCGCCAACAGCGGCCATGGTTCGGTTGCCAAAAGTTTAAACTGCGAAAACGCTGGCCAGCGCGAATCAACCCGCGCCACGCCAGCGTTAATGGAAACCGGTACGGCCGGTCCAGGCCAAGCATTCACAAGTTCGAATGCACGATCGTTGCTCCCGTCTTTTTGTCCCGGACTGTTACGCTGCGTGCGCCAAGCGGACGGCCATCTGCATACAAGGGCACGACCAGGGCCCAGTCAAGCGTCCCCGTTTCATCAACCCATTGATAATCGGCGTGCGCCCTGGGGTATGCTTCGGCCTCGCGCCTCGCAGGGCTGTCGACATAGAAGGTGCGGGGCGTATCGCCCTCGATCATAACTTCCCACATCCCGCCCTCGCGGGCAAAGACCTTGGGCGCGTACGCCGCAATGCGCTTGACCGACTCGACCCGTGCGGCACGCACTTCGCCCTTCGCAACGTCAAGCTTGATCGCCAGTACGGCAACCTGCTGTTGTCCGGTCGGTGCGGCGGCTGGCCTGGCGCTTTCGATGCGCGCAGAACTTCGAAGCTCCCTCGCGCGCTCAGGGTCCTGTTGTTGGGCTTGCGCCAGGCCGAGGCCTGCCCCGCACATGCCGATGGCAATCCAGATCTTGTTCATGATGTTCTCCTCTCAATCAAGGGTGCCAAGGCGGCGGAACCGTGTAGCTCCAGTGGGCTGGTGCAAATGCGGCAGGCTGGGTGATGGTCGGGGAACCGGACAAGCCATGATAGGCCGCCCGCATCACTGCCCAATCGGCCGGCCCGGCCTCCCACACTTCGTCGCCGGCGTTGCGCATGATCAGGTTATCCGTGATATTGCCCTGCGAGCGCCACCAGACCGATCCATCCCGGCTGGACGTCATGGATTGGCAATTGCGCCAGCCGGCATTGGCGCCGTCCCCGTTACAGGCTGCCTGCGAACTGTACATGACCGGCGGCTTCACGAAGTATCCGCCATCGCAGCAATATTCGTCCGGCAGGCCGAACAGGCCATGGCCGGTTTCATGGACGATCGTTCGATAGCTGGTCGGTTCTCCAGTCGCGCGCCCGCCACCGCCGCAGTCACGCAATTCATTGCGGTGGATGAGCACGATCTGGTCGGCGAATACGCCGTCCGTGTTGACCTGCCCCGGCCAGGTAACGATCGGGCAGCGGAACTGGCCGCCCGGTCCCGGCGCTTGTTCGACAACGGAACCGCTGGCTGTCATGTAGAAGTAGTTGTACAGGCCCCAGGCGTTGAAGTAGGCGCGGTTCTGCCAGTATCCGTTTTCAATCACATTGGCCAGGTCGTTGACGAAAGCCTGGCGGTTGGCCAGGACCGACATGTCTCCATAAGAGGTGTCCGGAACGAAGAGCACGTTGAAAGCGCGATCGCGGTCGCTTTGTACAACATACATTTCGAACACCGTACTGCCGGACGCAGGCGGGTCGTCATCATGGACGACCCTCGTAATCTGACATCCCATGAGTAGCGATGCTGCAAGCGCCGCGAGCATCGCTCCCGGCAGGTTCCGTAGTTTTAGAACGTATTGCCATGACATGATGAACTCCCTTGTTTTGTTGACCGAGGCGGGCAGCAACCGCGCTGGCGCCTTGCGATGAACTTTAGGGAAGTGCGGACCGGCACGGATTGGTACTGACACCCAAATTTAGATGGCCGCGACACCCAGATTTCGGCCCAGCGAGCGTGTTTGATCAATTTCATTAAACCCGGTGGAAATATTCATAATTGCCAAGGTATGCAGCCGCGCCGACAATTGCCATGAAGCAATTTTAATCGTTGGAAGGATGGCATGAAGAGTTACAAGATGCGGACGATCGCCCTGTCGGTCATCGCAGCGAGCATCGCCGCGGGCTGCGGCGGCGATTTGAAGACTACCGGGAATACGGCTGCACCAAACAACGCCAGCAATTCCCCGGCTTCAAATGACGCTGGCGGAACGTCCGGCACTGGCGGTGCGGGCAACATTGGCAGCACGCCCGGCGCCGGCAGCACACCCGGCACAGGCACCACACCCGCAAATGACAGCGCTGTGGCGCGCGTTTTCACCCATCCAGGCGCCCCGCTCACCCGTTCGGACCTCCTCACGCTGAAGTCCTACGTCGACCAGGGCCGGGAACCATGGAAGTCCGCCTACGACCAGCTGGCAAACGATGGCAAGGCCAAGCTCACCTATGGCATGGCCGGTCCTTACGCGACGGTCGGTCGCGCGCCGAACGTCAACCTGTGGGCATGGCGCAATGACATGGTCGCGATCTGGAATCTCTCGCGCATGTGGCATTTCACTGGCAACCAGGAATACGCAAAGAAGGCGCGCGAGATCCTCATGGCGTGGGCCACAACCCAGGTGGAGTTTTCCGGCCGCGAGTCGATGCTCGACCTGGGCGACTATGCCTACATGTTCGTTGGCGGCGCTGACATCCTGCGCGGCACGTGGCCGGGCTGGACCGAAGCCGATACTGCCACCGTGAAGAAGTACTTCAAGAATGTCCTGATGCCGGCATCGAACCCTTATGGCGAACATCAGTTTGGCGCCGCCAACAAGGGGGCGTTGGCCCTGGTCGCCCTCGGCTTGATGGCCATTTTCAACGACGATACGGCGGCGCTGGACAAGGTGGTCTACCAGGTACGCACTCTGGCCCACATCGGACTGCGCAATTCCAACGATATCGGCATGCTCGGCGACTCCCTGCGCGACCAGGGCCACTTCCACGGCCAGCTGAGATCGCTGACCATGCTGGCAGAGGCGCTCTGGAAGCAAGGCATCGACATCTATTCCGACCTGGACGACCGCCTCCTGGCAGCTGGTGAGTATTTCGCGCGGGTGAACGAGCTCGTGCCAACCACCGCACTGCCTTTCGGCACCACCGATGCCTATTACACTGCTGACGTGACCAACCGCGGATGGGACGGCTGGGGTGGCGGGAACATCGTACTCAATCAGATCCATGCCGCCTACGTCCTTCGCAAGGGCATGCAGGCGCCGTTTATCGAACAAAGGCGCCGCTGGATGCCGGTGGACGGCAACAGCTTCATGTTCTTGAAGGAGGCCGACGCCTCCATCGCGGCGCCTGCACCACAGCTCAACCAGCCGTCTGCCACCTCGCTTACAAGTGGGTTGAACGGCATCGATATCGGCGGCGCCGCCCCCGGCGGCAGCGCCAGCTATAGCGCCGGCAAATGGACCGTAACGGGCGCCGGTTCAGAGATCTGGGGCACAAACGACAGCTGCCACTTCGCGTACAAGGCGCTCGTCGGCGATGGCGCCATTATCGCCAAGGTTGAATCGGTCCAGAACACAGGTCCGTCTGCCAAGGCGGGCGTGATGATGCGCACAAGCCTTGACCAGGGCGCCCCGCGTGCGTGGATGGCCATCAGCAATCGCATCCAGGCCGAGCAGAACATGCAGAAGCTCACGGCATATGGCGGCAGCAACTACGCGAACAAGGCCCTTCCAATTGCGAACCCTGCGGCCTCGTACTGGGTGAAACTCGAGCGCATCGGCAATGTCATCACCGGTTACCTCTCCCCCGATGGGACCAACTGGGCTGCCACGGACGTCGGCCGCATCGACGGTCCCCTGCCGGACACGATCTATGCAGGCCTGGTGGTCTCTTCGACCGTCAACGGCACACCTAACAGCTCAGTGTTCAGCAACGTCCAGATCACTGGAGGCGACGGTAATGCGCCGGCCGTGATCCCGGCAGCGCCGAGCGCACTGCTTGCCGCGCCGGGCGATGGCGCCGTTCCGCTGCGCTGGCAGCGCTCATTCGGCGCCACGCGCTACCTGGTCAAGCGCGCCACATCCAGCGGCGGCCCCTACACAACCATCGCAACGGATGTCAAGGGCGCCAGCTACACCGACAGGTCGGTGGCCAACGGCATGACCTACTACTACACCGTCGCTGCCGCAAACTCCGCCGGCGTGAGCGCCAATTCTCCCGAGGACGCGGCTACGCCGCTTCGGTCGATGGTCAACGTCGCCAGCGGCGGCACCGCCAACGACAGTGCGAACAATGCCGACAACGCGAAGCGCGCCTTCGACCATAACTCGGCGACGCAATGGTTCTACAAAGGTGTGCAGGGATGGCTGCAGTATGACCTGGGACACACGGAGACGGTCCAGCGCTACACCATCATCAGTTCCAACGACCAGGTTGCGCGCGATCCGAAGGCCTGGGAGCTCTTGGCTTCCAACGACGGCGTGACCTGGCAAGCACTCGACGCACAAACCAACCAGGCGTTCGCCCGGCGCTTCGCGCCGAAGAGCTACCCGGTCTCGCGACCGGGCGCCTATCGCTACTACCGGCTCAACATCACAGCCAATAACGGCGACGCTACCTTTACCGACCTCGCCGAATTCGGACTGTTCGCGGCCAGGAAAAATTGAAAATCATCGACAGCATCGGGCGCACCTCCGGGAGGTGCAACCGATGCTATTCAAACTGCCAGTAATCGATGCCGAACGGAACGTGGCGACCATGGGCGTTTAATACGAGGTAGAGGTCCTGCGTGCCGGTCACGTTCTCCGCAGGGACTGTGACGCTGCGCCAGGCGGACAAGGTACCGGTTGCGGGCACCTCGATGGTTGCGATCAACCTGCCTTCCGGCGAACCGGCCCGTACTTCGATCTTCCCTCCCGGCGCCTCGCTCGCGACGCTGATCGTGAACGTCTTCGGCCCCTTGCGCCCGAAATCGACGCCTGCCACCTGCGTGAACGCGCGTGCAGCCACAGGGGCAATGTACACGCCGGTCTGCCGATCCTTGACGCTACGCACCCCCGGTGCCCAATCAAACGGCATGTCCCGGTCGCGTTTCAGGCGCGATTCCCAGGCCATCGTCTCGGCCTCCACGCGGCGATACGGCGACAAGGGCTCCACTTGCTGGACGCCCGTCTTGTTCCAGAACGGCAGCGTCGGGATCGTGCCATCAGGACGGTAGGAAAAGTCGGCCAGGTTAACAGACCGCCGTTCACGGTGTATCGGCGTTTCAGCCCAGTTCAAGCGGTAGTTGAGCCCAAAGACATAGGACTTCCCCTTGAAATCGATGATGCCAGGGTGGTTGCCGGTTGACAGAGGGCTCGGGTCCATGATCTGCCCCCGGTATTCCCACGGACCGGTCGGCGCATCGCTCATCGCATACCCCAGTCCCTCGGAACAGCAGCTCGAGGCATACGCGAGGTAGTATTTGCCGTTGCGCTTGTAGACCCAAGGGCCCTCCTGGTAGTTGCGTGGCTTGGCGTCGATACGTGCGATCTCGCCGGCATAAGACACCATGTCGCGATTCAGCTTGACGTATGACAGATGGGGGTTGCCCCAGTACAGGTAGGCCTGGCCATCGTCGTCGATCAGGACTGTCGGATCGAAGTTCCCTTCCCCGCGTCCGATCAACGGCCGGCCCAGTGGGTCCTTGAATGGACCGTAAGGACTGTCCGATACCGCCACCCCGATGACGTTGCCGGGCGATCCGGCGACCGTAACAGGAGCGTACAAGTAATACTTGCCGTTGCGCGCAACGACTTGCGGCGCCCATGCATCGTTGTGCTGATTCGCCCAGGGGAATATGGAAAGATCGGCTACCGTACCATGGTCAGTCCAGTTCACCATGTCCTTCGAGGTGTACAGCTTCCAATCGACCATCTTGAACTCGAGCGCGTCGTCTTCGTCGTGTGTCGTGTACAAGAACACGGTGTCGCCGACTACCAGCGGTGCCGGATCGGCAGTAAAGCTGGTCTGGATGATCGGATTGGCAGCGAAGGCGCAGTTGCTGGCGAAACCGGCCACCACAAAAGCCAGGAGCGCCGCACGGACATCGGGCAACGCGGGTCTACGAACCATTTCCTTGATGATCGGCATGGGGCCGGCTCTCCTCATTGAACTACTTGAACCGGTCAAAGAAGGTTTTCGATTCCTGCGCCGAGAAATTGGGGTACCAGTGGCCGCCAGTCTCGGTGCCGCACCAGATCACCGGCTTGCCGCTGTCGCAGCCCTGGTACTCTACGCAGCCGTTGCTACCCAGCTGCACTGTGGCGGCGCCACAGCTATTGCGCTTAAGGAAAAGATCGCGCGCCTCCATCCCCGCGGTGTAAGGCACGACGTTATCGTCCTTGGCGTGAATGAACATGGCCGCCACCTTGTTGGAAGAACTGGCGCAGCCGCTCCAGAGCGAACCGGCCATGGGCACGATGGCCCGCACCACATCGCCCATCTGGCATCCGATGGCGTTGGACATCATTCCGCCGAAGCTGAAGCCGGTAGCGAAGACACGCCGGGTGTCGGTGCACGCGCCCTTCTGCACCTCGCTGATCATGGCGCGCAAGAAGCGGATATCGCGGTCGCCAGTGTTGGCCCACCCCTTATCCAGGCCTTGCGGGGCCACAAAGATGGCATTGTCGCCGTACAGGTTCTTCAGCCCGAAAAAGCCGCTCCAACCGTAGACATCGGCGGCGCTGCCATCGCGCCAGTGCAGCCCGATGATCACGGGATAGGCCTTGTTGCGGTCATAGGTGGCCGGCATCTCGATCCAGTAGCTGCGCTCGGTACCGTCGCTGGTGAGCGAGCGCAAGCCAGTGGTCAGGCTGGAACTGCCGCCGCAACCCGCAGTGCTCGTTGACGGCAGGGCGACGGGCGTCGAGGATGTTGATCCCAATGCCGGTGTTGGTGCGGTGCTGCTGGCGCCTGTTCCCCCTCCGCAAGCTACGACCGTGGTGAACAGTAACGCGGCCCAAACATATCTCATGTCTACTCCTTATTTGCATTGAGACGTTTCATGCGCGCTAAGTCTAATGGCCACGATCGGGACCGTCATTTATGTTTTTCGCCAACAGCCGACATGTTTTTGAATTTCAGGCATCGTCGCCACCCGGCTTCCGCCCGCTGGCGGGGCCGGTGCGCTTTTTCACCTCGGCTTCGCGCAGGAACGGAACATCTTCCATGATCGGCTCAATGGCCCGGAATAGTTGATCGGCATCCCGGCCATACAGATGGAGGCAGACCTCACTGCCGTCTGGCGCAGCTTCCTTGCCGCCATATTCACCAGCCCCCGCCCTGGCCAGTGCATGCCATATCCGGTCCTCCAGTTCAAGCACCCGGCTCAGGTCACGCGATCCGTACTGGAACCTGATGACCAGCGCCGGTCCTGGGTGAGGCCCTGCGTGGGCAAGCAAAAGCGTGCCCGGATAGCTCATGCCGAGAAACCCGGCAAGCGAAGCGAAAACTTCCATGCTGTCTGCTCCTTGGTAAAATCAGGCAGCGGTCAATCGGCGCGGGCCGCGAAAGCCGCGGCCTTCGCCTGGCCCGGTTTCTGCCCGAGGTAAGGCAGCAAGCTGAGCAGGCCTAGAAGCGCAAGCGCCACACCGACCCACAGCGGCGAGAGCAAGCCGTAACCGGCAGCGATGCCCACTCCGCCGATCCAGGCACCGGCACTCAGGCCGATATTGATGACGGAGGTGTGCACCGTATTGACCAGCGGCCCGGGATGGGCGACGCGCATCACGCGCGCAATGATGGCCGGGTTCATCGACATGCCGACCAGCCCGATAACGACCAGCAAAGCCAGGCTGGCGCTCTGCCGGTGGGCAAAGACGGCGAACAGCGCCAGGGCGATGCTGAGGACCACCATGCCGCCGGCCAGGATGGGTATCGTGTGCCGGTCTGCGAAGCGCCCTACCACGCCATTGCCCACCACGTTGGCAATGCCGTACACGCCCAGCAGCCAGGGAATCGCGCTGGCAGGGAAGCCGCTGACCGTGGTCAGGATGGGCGCGAAATAGCTGAAGGCGGCGAAAATCGCGCTGATGACAAGGGCGCTGGTGGCAAAAGCCGCCCACAGCTCGCGCTTGCGGAATTCGCCCAGTTCGCGGCCAAGGCTGATGTCCTCGGCCGGCCTGGAGCGTGGCACGAACAAGGCGACCAGCACCATGCACAGCAACGCCAGCACCACCACCAGCCAGAAGCTGGCCCGCCATCCCGCTTGCTGATCGATGAGCGTCGTGAGCGGCATGCCCAGCACCGACGCCAGCATGAGGCCGCCGATCACGACTGCTGCGGCGCGTCCGCGCACCGGCGGGCTGACGGCTTCGGCGCAGATGGCCAGGGAGACCCCGAAACAGGCGGCGCCGGCCACGCCGGTGAGCAGCCGGGCAGCGGCCATGAGTTCATAGCTGGCAGCCGAAGCGGCAGCCGCTTGGGCAACGGCATACATGGCGAGCAGGCAAAGCAAGCCCTGTCTGTTCGGGACGCGCAGCTTCAGCATGCCGAAAGTGACCAGGGGTCCGCCGATCACCATGCCCAGGGCATACAGTGAAATCAGGTAGCCGATGCGCGCTACCGGCTCGCCCAAGGCGTGGGCCAGCGATGGCATCATCCCCGCCACCATGAATTCAGAGGTGCTCAGCGAGAACACCGTCAATCCCAGAACATAGACAAGCAAAGGCATACAGATCTCCTGCAAAAGCCGGGCTCATGCCGGCATGAGCGGCAAAGGTGGGCGAACAGCACATGGACGGCAAACGCGCCGAGGCTCAGCCTGGCGGCGTCATGAACACGCTGTCCGGAATATCGCCGGCAAAGAAGTTGGGGAAGTCGCGCACCGAAAGATGCTGTGCGTCGTGGCCGGTAACCATGCGCAACAGGCGGTTGCCGCCGGCCTGGAGATAGAAGACCGACGGCGCCCGGCCGGCGTGCTCCACTACCCAGGCGTCGGCGGACTGGCCCAGCACGGCATGGCAGCCGTCATGGCGCGCCGCGCCGTCCTGCAGGATCGCCTGGGGCAGGAACAATTCCTGGAAGGGCGTTACCGTATCGGGCAGGGCCGCCTCGTCCAGCCGGACGCCGGCCGCCACCGTTTCCCTGGCATACGCCACCTTCTGCTTGCGGCTCTGGCCGCACCCGGCATCGCCGATTTCCGACATCCAGAGCCGATGCCCGGTATCCCGTTCCGACCAGGGATTGAACAAGCCGTCGATGCGGCAGATGTTGCGGCCATAATCGAACCAGCAATAGCCGGAGGTGATCTGGTCTTCCTCCCGCATCGGCAGCCAGTACGAGATATAGGCACTGCTCCATTGCTGCGGCAGCAGCGGCGGTGTGGCGTGGACGGGCATCGGCGTCTCCTCAACGGCCCAGGGCGTATCCCAGGGTGGCCATCAGCGCATCCTGCAGCGGCGGCAAGTCCTTGCGCCGGGCATCGAAGCTGGCGGTCAATTCCGCGTTGCTCAGTCCCATGCGTTCAGCCACGCTTTCAAACCACAGGCGGCTGCTGTTGGCATGCTCCTTGAACAGATGCGCCACAGGCAGCGCGCGGGCGTTGAAGTTGGCCAGGGCGGCCGCCGGATCGGTGTCGGCGTTGAGGGTTTTCACCAGCAGCAGGGCCAGCACCACCGCCATGGTCGTGCCGTGGCCGATCGAGAAGTGGCCCGATTGCAGCGCATCGCCGATCAGGACAAACTTGCCCTCGCAGGCGCGGTCGTGGCTGAGGGTCATGAAATTGCGCCAGCCCTGGCCGGGCTGGCTGACCAGGGCGTGGCCGCCCAGTTCGGCCTCGAACACCTTGGCGACATAGGCGGCGGCATCGCGCTCCGGGCGCATTTCCAGCTCGGCCCGGGCGTACGCCTGTTCATCGCATTCGACCACGAACGTGCTCATCGTGTCCGAATACCGGTAGGCATGGCCGATGAACATGCCTTGCGCATTGCCGCGGAACACCAGGTTCATCTGGTCGAACAGCTGGGTGGTGCCGTACCAGATGTATTTATTGCGCCCGAAGTCGATCTGCGGCGCCAGCGACGGCGGCAGCTCCAGCGTTTTGTGATTGACGCCATTGGCGACCACCACCAGGTCGTACTCGGCTTCGAGCTGCGCCTGGCTGGCCGGCGCCGTTTCGTAGCTGATGGCGATGCCGGCCGCCACGCATTTGGCGCGCAGCGCCTGCACCAGCGCGCGCCGCTCCACGCCGCACAGGGTGACGCCAGTGCTCATCAGATTGGGCTGGTCGTGGTGCACCAGCTTGAATTCTTCCAGGTACTGCGGATTGAGCCGCTCCGGCTGCTCCAGGTAGGACAAGGGATTGGCAGGATGGCGCGGCGGCCGTCCCGGCAGCACCACGCCCCAGCCCAGCACTTCTTCCTGGGTGTTCCTTTCCACGACACGGATGTCCCAGCCTGGCTGGGCTTGTTTCATTTGGCTGGCAAAGATCAATCCTGCCGGGCCGGCGCCGATAACGAGAATCTTCATTAATTTACCCTTCCAAGTTTGTACCACACGTTTTGCTTCTTCTGGATTTGCTGCAGTTCGGCGTAAGGAACCGATGTGAAATACAGTTTCTCGGCCATGTCAGGTGGATAGACCCGCGGGAATTTCTGGTGCATATAGCGGGTGTAGCGCGCCTGCAGGAAGAAAAGAAAGTTCGGATTGCTCAGCACCTCGTAGTTGGCGATCGCCATCTCCTGCATGGCGTCGGCCTGCACCTTGCGCTGGCGGGTGAACTCGGGCAAGGCCAGCTCCAGGGCATTGCCATGCTTTTCGAGCAAGCCGACGAAGACCTGCACATCTTCCAGCGCCATATTCATGCCCTGCCCGAGGAAGGGCGCGGTGGCGTGGGCCGAGTCGCCGATCAACAGCACATTGCCCTTGTAGTGGAAGGCGCTGGAGCGGACGTTGATGAGGTCATTGCTGGGCAGCGCGAGGAACTGTTCCACCAGTTCCTCGCGGCTGGCCGGCGGCAGCTTGCCAAAGTAGCGGCCGAAAAAGCCGCGCATGACGTCGCGGTCTTGCGTGTGCAGGCTGGGCGCGCCGGTATATGGCAGGCAGATTGCGAAGCTGATGCTGCCGTCCGGGATGACGGCGGCGCGGCCGGCAAATTCGCCCCGCGAATCCATGCCGAAAAAGTACAGCAGGTCCTTGCGGAAGCCGAGCGCTTCCGCATTCGGCAGCACCATGGTCTTGTAGCCATGGCGGAAAAAACTCTGCTTGAATTCGAAACGCCGCATGCTGCTCTGCATGGCGCGCCGCACCGCCGAGTGCGCGCCGTCGGCACCGATGACCAGGTCGCCATGCAGCTGCTGCACGGCGCCGTCCGGCCCCTGGACCAGCACGATCTTGCGCTCCAGGTCGACATCCAGGCATTTATGCTCGAACGAATATTTCACCTGGTGCCGGGCCGCGTACTGGTTGAGCAGGCGCTGGAAGGCATTGCGGTTCAGCGACAGCGGCAACACGCCTTCCAGCGGGTGCAGCTCGCGCACCTTGTATTGGCCGCGGATGGAAAACGCCATGCCGACCACGGGCTCGCCGCACTGGCCCAGCTCCTGCATGCTGATGCCGGCCCCCAGCACTGCCTTGATGCCGCGCACGGTCATGCTGACGCCGATGGCGCGTGAGCTGACGGGATCGGCATTGGCCAGCGGTTCCTGCAGCGGATCGGCGCGCTTTTCGACCACATGGACATCGTGTCCGCGCTGCGCCAGATAGATGGCGGCCAGGCTGCCTGCCAGGCCGCCGCCGACGATGATAATTTTATGCATATCAAGCCTCTCTAGACATCGTTCCCCGGGATAAGTCGGTCAATTGCTGATTAAAAAACTCTAGCATCTCGATCGGCGCCAGGCCGACCACGCCGGCGTCCAGGCCGCGCGCATAGCGGGCCAGCGCCAGGCATTTCTGCGCCAGCTGAGCGCACCCCTCGCTGTAGTCGACGCTGACCGTGGCGGCGGGCGGCACCGGCAGCGGTGGGCCGGCGTTGCGCCCCGGCAGGCCGGACGGCATATTCATCAGCGCCGCCGACAGGGGTCGCAGCACGCCGGTCATGATGTCGATCGAGGCGTTCATCAGGCGTGAGCGGCGCAGGCTACCTGCGGGCTTTTGCGCGAAATGGTGGGCCATCAACAGGAAGGTCAATTCGTAGCCGCCCTGGTACAGCCGCATCAGGGCAAGCGCTTTGCCATCGCTTACCCGGCAGCCCTCCGCGCCCGCATCGGGCAACGGATTTTTCAGCGCCGGCAAGGCCGGCTCGAAGGGCTTGCCGCGCGCCGCAAACCGGCCGGCCAGGGCGCGCAGCCGGTTGAAGTGTGAGCTCTCGAAATGCGGCGAATCGAGCGCCACGCCCTCCCCCTGCCCAGTGACGAAGTCGATCGCGAACAGCGCGCTGTCGCGGTCGCTCACCTCGAGCTGATAGGCGGGATAGGCGCGGTTGGTCAGCTCCTTCAGGAACAAGTGGTGTTCGCCGCCGCTCTTGCCGCTGCCGGCCGCGAACAGCTGCGGCAGGTCGGCCAGGGCGCGCCGGATCTCCGCGTAAAAGTTCGCCACCGATTTGCCCGGGGTAGGCAGGTAATCGGGCCACTCGAAGCGGACGAAGCGGGCCAGCACATGCTCGGAAAACGGCTCGAAGGCAAATTCCGTGTCCAGGCCAAAGCGCTGGCGCGCCTGCTCGCCCAGCAGCGGACGGCCGGCGTAGAACGGCTCGCCGAGTGCCATCAGCACGTTATTGACCACCAGGTAGTGGATCATTTCCTCGTGGGCTATTTCCAGCAGGGTGCCGCGCGCGCCGCTGTTGCGGCGCCGATCCGCGCCGCCGCAAGCCAGCTCCAGCTCGCCGGCCTGCCAGCGGCCTTCCGCGACCAGCTGCACGCCTTGCTCATAGTTGGGAATGGAATAGGCGGCATACAAGTACTGCAGCATGAGCGACAACTCGAGGTCGATGGCCTTCTTCAGCTCCTCGACCAGCTCGGCCTTGCTGCCGATGGCCGGCGCGGGCCCGGGCGGTGCCGCTTGACCGCTTTTCGCGCCCGCTTCAACCTGGGTCAGGTATTTCAGGAAAAGGCGTGCTTTCGGCAGCGACAGTTCGCGCGTGCTCGGCATGTAATAGCTCTTGTCGCGGTTTTGCGGATCGCACATCTGCCACATCAGGCGCGCATAGGTTTCGCATTTGCACTGGTCCGCCAGGCTGAACACCTTGTCCGCCATGAAGGGATAGATCAGCTCGTAATAGCTCATCACATGCCGGTAGAGGAAGGCGTAGTCGACCTGTCCAGCCGGGACTTCGTCCAGATGCCAATCGTCCGGCAGCACGCGTACGCCAATGTGCTGGCGTTCCAGGCCATCGCCAAGCACGATGCGGGTGACGCCGGGAACGAGCCCCGTGACGCGCAGCTCGGCATAGCCACAGCCGCGCGCCGAAGCTTGCAGATCCAGGGCCAGCATCGCACCGTCTTCGGCCCGTGGCGCCAGGGCCGGATGGTCCGCCAGGACGCCGCGGAAACGGCTTTGCAGCGTGATCGCCTGCGGATAGTCCAGACCTTTCGCGCGGTTGGGCGCCTCCAGGTACAGCTGATTGCTGTCGGACTGCAGCACCCAGTCCGCTTCCTCCCATTGCCCCAGCGCGCTGCCCAGGCGCAGCCCACCTTCGGCCACGCCAGCGTGCAGCAGCGGCACGTCGACCACCCCATGATGGCGCCAGTAATCGAGATACAGCGCCTCCGGGATGCGGGCAAGCAGCCTGCCCGCGCCATCCTCCAGCCGCAGGTCGCCCAGCGCCTGCTGGCCGCCCAGCGCATGCGTCGGGTGCTGCTCTGAAACGGCGCTGGCCGCGCGGGTGGTAAACGGAATCGCGGTCGGCATGTTCAGCGACACCCGGTCCGCGTCCACTTTCACCAGCACCGGCCCCAGGCTGCCCTGGCGCGGCAACAGCAGGCGGCCCGCCGGATAAGTGGCCAGTTCATCACGGCGCCACAGCCCGATGCTGCCGGCCAGGTCGTAGAACACCGGCGAATCGGGTTTCAGCGGCGTCGACATATTGAACAGGGCGTACTGGACCGTCAATCCCAGCACATCCTCCTCGGCCAAGGCTTCCTGCAAGGCGCACAGGCTTGCCGGTAGCGGCACCTCGGGGTTGAACAGGAAATGCGGCGCCTGCTTGGCAAGGGAAAACTGGAACAGCCGCGCGCGGCCGAATTCCTCGTCCAGAAAATGGCCGCTGCGCTCGGTAATGTGGCCGCTTCCCAGCCAGCGCACCGAGTGCGCCTGCCCGATCTCGGCACTGAACAGGCTGGGGGTGTTGGGCCCGGCCTGCTCGCCGCTCAGCGTGAACTGGCCGGCGTAAATCAGCGTGGTATCGGGCTGGGCCGGATTGTTGTCCACCCAACGTGCGCGGTTGAACGTGGTGCGCAGATAGTCATTGTAATGGCCCCACAGGGCCAGCCTGGCGCCGACCAGGGCATCGCCGGTATCGACGCCGCCCTCCCCAAGCTGGACGCCGGTGATCCGGGTGTTTTCCCAGGAAAAGTGATTATTGCCGCAGGAATTGTAGCCGGCGGCCTGGCTGAAGATACCCTCCGGATCGGGCTTGCCGGCGGCATCGAAGCGCGGCTGCAGCTGCTTCAGGTGCGCATGAAATTCCGACGGCGACCGGCTCAGGTCGAACGGCTCGCCCGCCATCGATACCACATTGGTGGCCATATCGATATGCCCGTGCGTGTTGCGGTTCGCCGTGGGCACGTTGGCGCGGGCAAAGCCGCGAAAATGCAAACGGGGGAAATCCAGAATGCTCATGCGCTCTCCGCAACCGGGGTGGCGAGCGTATCGTCACCGCTTGCTTCTTCGGGCAGCCAATTGCAGCGCTCCTGCAAGAGCTGGCAGGCTTGCTGCGCGCTGATCAGGCTGCCCTCCATCCAGCCGCAGTGCGAGGTATACGCGTCCGAGCAGGCGATGATGCCGCTCGGATGCACGAGGGCGGCCGGATGCTTGGCTTCAGGTTCCAGGTAGAACTCGACGCCATGCGGCCAATGCTTGTAGAAGTGCGATTGGATCGGCGGCAGCGCCCTGCCCTTGAGCGGCAAGGCCTCCTCCAGATGCCGCCGCACGCGCTCCAGGTAAATTTCTTCGCCCTGCTCCACGCTGTCCTGCCAATAGAGGGCGCTTTGGCTGTCGGTATAGAAGAGCAGGTATTTATCGCTCTTGAAGTAGATCTTGCGCAGGGGATTATTCGCCATCAGCATCTTGTCGCCCAGCCCCAGGCACTCGAACCAGCGTTTCTCGAACGTCAGGAAGCCCTTGAACAAAGGCAGGGAATCGTACTTGAACGTGCTCCACGCGGCCGGGAAGTCCAGGTTCAGGCCCGCCATGGCGGAGGGCGGCATGGCCAGGATCACATGGCGCGCACGCTGCATCTCGATCTCGCCATGATGGCTGAAGGCCAGCAGATGATCGGCGCCGGACTTTTCCAGCGACAGCAAGCGGTGTTCGAGGCGGAACTCCACACCAGCGGCCTGGGCCTGGCGCTGCAACTGGCGCAGCAGCTCTCCATAGCCATCCGGGGCATAGCGCCATTCGTTGCCGGCGTTTTCGGTGCAGTTTTGCGTTTCCGGATGCTTCTTGATGATGTCGTACGCCATGGCAGCCGTGACGATCGGCAGTTGCAGCGCATCGTAGCCGGTGGCCTTGAGGATCCGGAGCGCTTCGGCAGCGCCCAGATAATGGCTGACGAATTCAAGGAAGGATTCCTGCGGATGCTCTTTCACCATGGGCTGCAAGCTCAGCAGGGTTTCCTTCAACTCTTGCTGCTCGCGCTCCTGGGACGCCACTTCCGTGAACGGGTAGACCGCGTGCGCCAGCCCGCTGTCCTGCATGAGCTCCTGGAAATGCGGATGGAGTTGCGGCGAATAGCGGGCAGCGCCGAGTTCGGCGACCTCCTCGTCGATTTTGCGCGACTGGATGCGGCCACCCACGAAGCCATTCAGGTCGAACACCCGGATGCGCATCTGCTGGCCAAGGCCGGCGTTGATCAAACGGGTCGCGCAGGTCAATCCACCAATACCGGCGCCAACAATGCAAATGTCGGAATAGTTTGTCATTTAGAAATCCTTTTAGCTAGTCAAGACCGTTAACCAAACTGGCCACGCCGCATTCCGACAGTGGGAGAGGCGCGCACGAACCCGCCCGCCGCTGGCGTGAATCAAGAATGGTTGACTTTAGGTAAAGCTTTTCGGTTGCTCGGACCAGGGGTCCGTCTTGCGGGGCAAAGCGAGTACTGCTCACTGACTGCAAATTCACCAAAGCGTAACGGCGCCCCCGTTCCGGCATTAGAAAAATGCCGCTGGCAGCGATTGCCGCGGGGTCTTACATACTTGCAACTATGACATTGCGGTGCCCAGTTCCCTCAGCACTCGTAGCTCTGAGCGGGTAATTGATCTGGATCAAATTTGTCTAGACAATATCCGATGTCCAAGCCTCGGATTTGATAAAAATCAAACGAATTACTGAATGATCCACTTATCAATAAATGCAGGATGAAAACCGAATTTCATTCATCCGACAGCGATTTCAAGAACATTTCCACCGGGCGCCCGCGCGGCAGTTGGCGTTTCGGGCGCGCATGGTGATCGCGCACGAATGATCTTGATTGGCCGGTGCCCTCAGGCCGCTTTCGTTCGGCCGGCAGAAACAAAAAAAGCCCCTGGGGAGTCAGGGGCTTGGCTTGGTGGATGACCTGGGTGCAACTGCGAGAACAGAGCGCGCTTCAGGTCACTTCTCGAGGAGGTCGACGCCCAAGGGGCCAAGGCGCAGCACGCCTGGCCAGCGATTTCCGGTGAGCACACCGTTCATGGCGCCACCAAGCACCACGTCCTTGGTCTCGCCCGTAGTGTTGACGTAGAGCGTACGGCCAGCCACAACGCGCGCGTAAACCCCATCGGGCGTCTGCGGCCCCGGTGCAATGCCCAGGCTCGCGTAAAGCTGGCGGTACAACGGGCGCATGAGCTGCGGATGCGCAGCCGTGGCGACGTAGATGGCGCGTCCCTGGCCGTAGCGGTTGAGCGTGATGGCGGGCGTCTTGCCGTCAACATTGTCAAAACGTGCCAGCACTTCGGCCGTGGAAGGTTCCAGCACCTCGTAGGTCCCCAGTTCGGCCTTGATTTCTGCACCAGCAACCGTGGTCTGCAATGTGCCTGCGTTGTAGAACGCGTTGGTACGCAGGCCAAACACGTCGGACAGGCCGCCTGGCAGCGGAGTGTCGTGCCACTGATTGTTGTCATTCACCTTGGCCGACTGCGCGGTCATGATGACAGTGCCGCCGGCGGCGACGAACTCGCGCAACCTGGCGGTCGATGCCGCGTCGAGCAGATACAGGCCGGGCACGATCACCAGCTTGTAGCGTCTCAGGTCCTCGTGGCCGATGTGAATGATGGCCACGTCGATATTGTCCTTGAACAGCGGCTCGTAAGCGTTATGTGCCTGCTTCATGTAACCCGGGTTGAGGTAAGGGCGCACCGTGTTGTTCATGCCCTCCTTCGGCAAGTTGGTGGCGATCATATTGTCAAACGCGTAGGCGATCGCGACCTCGGATTGCTGGAGGCGGGGGAAGCCCAGCTTTTCCAATTGGCTGAACTCCTTCGCGATGGTAGCAAACTCATCGAGCTTCCATGAGGGCCGGTCATCGTGGTCGACCAGGCCGAACAAAGCCTGCTCCTCGCCGCCGTGGTGGCTGTGCCACGTCCATGGCATCACCGCCTGCGCGCCCATCAGCAGGCCAAAGTGCGCCCACATCCGGGAGCGCCCCGGGGTGCCATAATATCCCGGGCCGCCAGCAGTGAATTCGTTGAACCAGATCGGAGCCTTCATGCCGGCACGCATCATCGTCGCTTCGAAGCCGGCGCCCAGCGGATCGCCAGGGTAGAAGCCCATCGCGCCGTAGCTCACATAATTGCGGTACGTGGCCAAATAGTCGAAGCCCTTGCGCCCTGCGCTGTCCCATAGGTTGGAGATGGCGGGCTTGTCCGGCACATTTTTCTTGCGTACCGCTTCGAGCAGCTCCAGCACTTCAACAGTCTGGTCGGACCAGAAACGACGCATGTCGAGGTAGCGCTCGTAGGGACCAGCGCCTTCGATATACGGCAGGCGCACCTCATCCCAGTTACTGAGGTGGCGCGACCAGCGCTGCGCAGCCCAGGCCTTGTTCAAGGCGGCCAGGCTACCGTACTTGCGTTTGAGCCAGCGGATGAAGCGCTTGCGGTCAGCCTCGGAGTACGACACCATGCCATTGCCGCTTTCGTTGTTGTAGCCGATGGCGAACAGCGCCGGGTGCTTCGCATAGCGCCTGGTCATGGTGTCGGCCAGGCGTAACAGCAGGCGCCGGTAGTCGGGGTCGCTGGTATCGTCCATGTAACGCTCGACCGGATCGAGCCACGCACCGCGCTCGGTGACGATGCCGACGCCGGGATACTTCTTGTGCAGCCATACCGGCGCCGGCTGTCCCGGGATATCCATGATGACCTTCAGGCCGGCGGCCTGCATCCGGTCCATGATCCAGTCGAACAGCCTGAAGTCGAATTTCCCCTCGGCTGGCTCGAAGGCATCCCAGGCCAGGTCGCCCATGCGCACCACTTTCATCCCAGCCTGCTTCATGCGCTGGATGTCGCGCTCAATCTGATCGCGGTCCCTACGGTCGAAGGGTTGGTAGTTGGTGCCGACAAATAGCTGTCCGGCGCCAGGCCATCCGGGATGGCCTTCCGCAGATTGCGCCCAAACATCGGCATTGGAGAAGGAGGCTAGCGCCAGCGTGCACGCGGCAGCGATTGAATTGAATTTCATGACTGTGCGGGGTGCATTCGGAATTTTTAGCCTCGCATTCTGCGAGCATCCGCATCGCACTGCAATTGCGAAAATGGTCAACGCATTCAATGAAATTCAACAACTGGAAAAACGGGGGCACATTGCCGAGCGTGGCCGCGGGATGGATCAATCCATTGTGCGAGCGGTGCCAGAGGCGAGGCGATTGCGAAAGTTACCAAGCTGGCCAACGAAATTTCGTACTCTGAACTCCAGTGCCCTGGTATCGCTTGTCCATGCAACCGTTTGCCTCTAACCTGTCTCCATCCCTACAAGTTCTTAACATCCGGAGACCGAATGCCGAATCGCCGCGCCACATTGCTGGCCTTTGCCGTGCCACTGCTCACCTCGTGCATCCCACTCTCGGCTGTCCACGCCGAGGATTCCACCCTACAGTTAACCAGCGTTCCGGGGCCATTCCGCGCGGACGCAGCAACGTTCAAAACTTACCAGGCTCCCGACTGGTTCCGCGACGCGAAGTTCGGCATTTGGTCGCACTGGGGGCCACAATCCGTGCCGCGCGCGGGCGACTGGTATGCGCGCAATATGTACATCTACGGGACCGATCAGTACAAACACCATCTTGAACACTATGGGCATCCGTCCAAGTCCGGCTACAAGGACATCATCCCCCTCTGGAAAGCGGAGAAATTCGATCCCGATGCCTTGATGGCCCTGTACAAGAAGGCAGGTGCGCGCTATTTCGTCAGCATGGCCGTCCATCACGACAACTTCGATTTGTGGGACTCGCGCTTTCATGAATGGAACGCAGTCAAGATGGGGCCGAAGCGCGACATCGTCGGCGACTGGAAGAAAGCCGCGTTGAAGGCTGGCCTGCGCTTTGGCGTATCGGAACACCTGGGCGCAAGCTACAGCTGGTTCGCACCAAGCCATGGCTACGACCAGGCCTGGCCCATGCTGGGTGTGCCATATGACGGCGCCGATCCAAAATACACATCGCTCTATCACCGCCCGACCGACCAGCCCTACCGCAATTCAAGCACCTGGTACACCACCGATGCCCGCTTCCAGCAGGAGTGGTTCAACCGCATCACCGACCTGGTGACGCGCTACCAGCCCGACCTGCTCTATTCCGATGGCGGCATTCCCTTCGATAAAGTGGGCCGCACCCTGGTGGCCAACTTCTACAATGCCAACGCCGCCAAGCACGGCGGCAAGCTGGAAGCGGTGTACAACCACAAGGATATCGGCTCGGGCGAATTCATCCGCGAAGCCGGCGTGCAGGACGTGGAGCGCGGCGTCATGGACGGCATCAATCCCCGTCCCTGGCAGACCGACACCTCGATCGGCGACTGGTTCTACAGCGAAGGCTATAAATACAAGAGCATCAGCGAGGTGGTGCATATGCTGGCCGATATCGTCAGCAAGAACGGCAACCTGCTGCTGAACGTGGTGCAGTACCCGGACGGCAGCCTGCCGCCCGAGCCGATGCGTTTCCTGAAGGAGATGGCAGAGTGGATGGCGGTCAATGGCGATGCGATCTATGGGACTCGCCCCTGGAAAGTCTTTGGCGAAGGGCCGACCAAGGCGTCGTCCGGCCATTTCAATGAGAACGCCGCCTATACACCGCAGGATATCCGCTTTACCGCCAAGGATGGAGCTCTATACGCCATCACCCTTGGCACGCCCGGAACCGAGGTGCGCGTCCAATCGCTGGGCCGGAAGGCCGGATTGGAGCCGCGGCCAATAAAGACTGTCACCCTGTTGGGCAGTCCAGCCCCGCTGTCCTGGGAACTGTCTGACGAGGCCTTGACAATCCGCCTGCCTGCCGGCCGGCTGGACACAATGGCAGCCAGCTTCCGCGTCACCTTCCAATAGCGTGTAAATCTCTTCAACTTTCTGCACATTCAAGGATTTGCAAACGCGAATGCGACACCCCGTCCCGGCTTCCGCGTAGGCTGGGCTGGACCGGCCGAACGGTCTGTCATTCCAACAATCGCAGTTCAATAAATTCTCTTGGAGCCAAAGGATGAAGAAGCAAACTCTCGCCCTCGCCTGCCTCATGGCCGGCCTGGTGGCGGCCTGTGGAGGCGGCAGTAGTCCGTCTACCCAGTCGCCTGCTTTCGCCGCCACTGTCACCGCCAGCACCAGCGCCAGCACCAGCACTACCACGGCAACAGGCACGCGCTGGATGAACGTGAAGTACGGCGGCAGCGGCTATGTACCCGGGCTGGTCTTTCACCCCACCAACCCCAACGTGCTGTACGCGCGTACTGACATGGGCGGCAGCTACCGCTGGGATGCGGCGACCTCAGCCTGGACCCCGATCACCGACGGCTTCGGGATCAGGGAAGAATTTTTCAACGGTGCGGAAAGCATCGCGCTGGACGCCAACGACGACAAGCGCGTGTACCTGGTCACGGGAATGTATGACTGGGCCGGCACCAATGGCCGCCTGTATGTTTCAACGGATCGCGGCGATAACTGGACCCACGTCGATCTCCCCTTCCGCGTCGGGTCCAACGACCCGGGCCGCGCCATCGGCGAACGCCTGATGGTCGATCCGAACCAGTCCGCCGTCCTGTATTACGGTTCGCGCACTGCCGGTCTCTGGAAGAGCGCGGACTATGGCCAGACCTGGGCGCAAGTCAGCGCGCTGTCGTCGTTCCAGTATCCCGCCGAGCAGATCCCCTCGCTGCCCGGACGCACCTCGGCCGGCATCGAAGCAGTGTTGTTCGACACCTCGAGCACCGGCGCAGGCACTGCCACGCAGGGTCTTTACGCTGCCGTCGGTCCCGATTATGCAACTGCGGCAGGCCTGGCCTTCAACCTGTACAAGTCGAACGACGGCGGCGCAAGCTGGACGGGTGTACCCACCCCGGTGACCGGATACCACATCCCGCACATGGCCCGTGCCAAAGACGGCATGATCTATGTCGCGTTCACCCGCGATATGGGCCCAGGCGCTGGCGGTCCGGCAAAGCTTTACAAGTTCGACGGCAGCAACTGGACCCTGTTGAAAAGCTACGATACGCAACAGTGGGTCAACTTCGGCATGGGCGGCCTGTCAGTCTCCGGCTCGGGACCGGCCACCCGGATTGCGCTCGGCGTCACGAATTCCTGGGGCAACTGGCAGGGCCAGCCTATCGTCCAGCTCTCGGACGACGCGGGCCTGACCTGGCGTGAAATCGCTTCGATGACGCCCCATACCCCGGCTGACGTCGACTTTTCCGGCTGGGTGGACGATGTCGAAATCGACCCGCACAACCCAGACCGCATCCTGCACGTATTCGGCGGCGGGGTCTGGGAAACCAGGAACGCTTCAGCAGCCTCGCCCAGCTGGAATCTCGCGGTCACCGGCCTCGAAGAAACCGCCACTCTTGCCCTGATGACGCCACCAAAGGGGGCCAGCTACACCCTGCTGAGAAGTTCGGGCGATATCGGCATGCACGTCCAGACCGAACTCCTGAAAACGCCAACGCGCGGCCCCCGCGGATGGTTCGGCAATGGCAACAGCGCCGACATGGCGTGGTCTGCCCCCGCTTACATCGCTGCGATCGGCACGCCGGTGTGGAACACGCCGAACGTCGCCGGCGCATACTCCACCGACTCCGGCGTGACCTGGACGGCATTTGCCGCCAACCACCCGGATGCCCTGGCCAACCAGGGTGGCGAATCGAACATCGCCGTGACCATGCCAGGGAACATTGTCTGGGCGCCGGCCAACTCGCGGCCCGCCTACACCACCAATAACGGCGCCAGCTGGGCCTATACCAACCTGCCAGCCCTCAGTGCGGTGGGTATCAACCGCGGCTACCGCATCGTTGCCGACCGCAAGAATCCACTCAAGGTGTACGCCTTCAACTCGGGCGGCGCATGGTGGAACCAGTGGTCCGATACTGCGCACTTCTGGTACTCGATCGACGGCGGCCACACCTTCACCGAGAGCACCGCCTTCACTGCTGCCGGAGCGCGGGTTGCAGATTTCTCCCACTCGTCGGTCGCCGTCAACCCGAATGCCGAGGGCGACATCTGGGTGGCTGATGGCTTCAGCCTCCTCCACTCGACCGATTCGGGCGTGAGCTGGACCAGGCTGCAGGCCACGGCGCCCGACTGGGGCAACCAGCCGGCGTGGATGTACCCGGAAGTATACGGTGCGACTTCGATCGCGCTGGGCAAGGCGACTGCCGGCGCCACTTATTCCTCGACCATCTACATCGTTGGCACCATCAGCAACGTATGGGGCGTGCATCGTTCCGACGATGGCGGCGCGACCTGGCGCCGTATCAACGACGACAAGCACCAATACGCGGGCCTCGGCAACCTCGCAGCCGACCAGTCCGTGCCGGGACGCGTGTTTGCCAGCGCCGCAGGCCGTGGCGTCGTGTTCAGCTATTGAAAAAGGGAGAAACCGTGAAACTCAATACTATCCTGGCCGCCTTGTGCTTCAGCATGGCAGCAAGCAGCGCTAGCGCGACCGTCCTGGAGTTCAGCAAGCTTACCGAGATGATGTATGGCGACGGCTTTCCGCTGGCGGACAGCATGCGCTACGATGGACCGAACCTGAAGTACGAGGAGTCGGGTTTCCAGCTAACCCTGCACGCCCCTAATGCAGCACCAGGTGCGGCCAATGTTGGCAGCGGTACTTTCGAACCGCAGACCTACAACTGGCATGACGGCCTTGACAACGGCTCCGACACGTTCGTCACGCTGACCCGCATCGGTGGCGGCTTGTTCAACCTGAGTGGCTTTGACTACTTCGCAGACTGGAGCTCCATCTCCGCCGATGGGAAACTGGTTGGCGTCATCCAGGACGCAGGCATCTGGGCCACGGCCTTGACCGGCATCATGGAACTGCGCATCAGCTCCGGCGCATTCACCCAGATCGACAACATCGATGTCGAAGCTTCCACCCGGGCCGTAGGCTTGCCAGGGACTTTGTCGCTGATGCTGGCGGGATTTGCTGCCGCCGGATTCACGCGACGCCGACGCTAATCCTGTGAAGCCGCGGCAAATGGATCGCATCCACCTGCCGCGCGCCCCTTGTCCGACTCATTGCCTGTAGGGAGACTATGAATCAGGCCCGCCGCCAAGGCACCGGGCAGCCAGGCCAGCAGGTTGACCCGCATGTCGTGCTCGGACAAATCGGCGTGCCGCGCCGCCAGTGGCAAACACTGGCTGGCTAGCATGCCCTCGGGACCGGCGGCCACCAGCCGGGCCAGAAAATGGTATTGCCACTCCTGCAGTTCCTTCATGCCGACGCGGAATGCCATGCGCGTCACTGTGAGCAGCGAACGTGCGCGTGCCGGCGCGGGCGGTACGTCGTCGGCGGCAAGCAGGGCGCGCGCATAGTCAAGCGCCGGCACGTCCAGGTCCAGCAGGCGCAGGCAGGCCGGCGTGCGCAGCAAGGGATCGCCCCCCATCAACCAATCCAGCGGCGAGACGGCTTGCCCGGCGGCGCGGCCGGCAGCCTCTAGCCCGGGCGCTCGGCCAGCCTCGGTGCAGGCGCGCTCCAACTGCGCCAGCGCGACCGGCAACCGCAGTGCCCCATCGGCGCCCTGTCCCGCCTGGCTCGCGGCCAGGAAGCCGGCAAAACCCGCGCCCAGGTCATACAGCGATGTGGTGGATGGAGGATGGCGCCAGATGTAGCCTCTCGCAAAGAAGGAAAACAAGTCCTCGCCCAACAGCTTGTGCACCAGTGGGTAGTCGGCGCGCAGGCAGTCCAACAGTCGCAGCACATAGCCGTCGGCGTAGATGCGCATGCGCGCGGCCGGCGCTGCCCCATGGCCGTGGGCGATCACGTCGTCCAGGCGCCAGCCATGGCGTTGCAGCGCCAGCGCCTGCCCCTGCTCGACGCCACCCGGCGACGTCATCACCGTCAGGAACCAGGCTTGCAAATCAGGCAGAGACATCGACGCCATCCCCCTGCCCCAGGCAGAAATCGAGCGGCGTCGAAACGGCGCCTTCGCGGCGCGCGGCGGCAACGCTCAGCGGCACCTCGCCGCGGAGGACCTGGCGCGCCTTGCCCAGTTCGTCCAGTAATTCCGGATAGGAGGGAATCTTCGCATCCCATTCCAGCAGGGTCGACACCCCGCCCGTCAGGCGCTGGGCAAGCGCGTACAGCTGCCATACAGGCCCGGGCACCGGCGCATCGTGCGTGTCGACCAGGTAGGCGCCGCAGTCCGCCGGCCCGGCCAGGTGGATCTGGACGATGCGCCCGTGCGGCAGGCGCCGGATGTATTCCGCCGCGTCAAAGCCATGGTTGAAGGCCGAAACGTACACATTGTTCACGTCGAGCAGCAAGCCACAGCCGGTGGCTTCCGCCAGCCGTCCGAGGAACTCCCATTCCGGCATCTGCGAGGCGCGGAACTCCGCATAGCTGCTGGGATTCTCCAGGACCAGCGGGCGCTCCAGGTAGTCCTGCACCTGGCGCACGCGCGCCGTCACGTGGGCCAGGCACGCGTCCGTCAACGGCAGCGGCAGCAGGTCGTGCGCGTTGTGCGATGCCACGCCGGTCCAGCACAGGTGGTCCGAGACCCAGGCCGGCCCGATGTCGCCGGCCAGCCGCTTCAATCCGTCCAGATAGGCGAAGTTGAGCGGCGCCGTGCTGCCGATCGACAGCGACACTCCGTGCATGACCAGCGGCACCTGGCACGCCACGGTCTCCAGCACATGACGCGCATGGCCGTGGTGGCCGATGAAATTCTCGCTGATGATTTCGAACCAGTCGACACCGGGACCATCCGCCAGGATGTGCTGAAAATGCGGCGTGCGCAGGCCCAGGCCGAGCCCAAGATTGGGCAGGCCCAGGCGCTGGCGCACATTGCCGGGCGCTTCGCCTGCCATCAGGTGGATGGCGGCAGGGCCACGCGCAGGTCGGTCGGCTCCGGCATGGGCGCCGTCACCGGGGCGCCGCGCTTGGCCATTACCGCCTTGTAGGCTTCCCATGCCTTCTCGTACACCGAGTCGCCCTTGGTGAACGCCATGGTCTGCCCCAGCGGCACCGCCTGGTGGTCCGGCCCCTCGAAGTCGTACAGCTTCATGGCCGGCGGCGGCGCCGTCTCCGGATACAGCTGCGAGGCCGAAATCGGCACCGCGCAGCCGCCGAAGCTGGCGCACTTGTTGTCGCTCGGCGCGCTGTATGGCGTCACTTTGCCGGTGCTGCCTGCAGCAGGCGCCTGTGCCACCTTGGCGCCGCACAGTCCTCCGCCTCCCGTATCGCGCTGCGCGAAGCCGCAGCCGCCCTGTGCATGGCAACCGTTGGAACCGCGGCAGGTATGGTAGATCTCGATTGCCGCGCAGCTGGCGCCGGTATCCGGCTTGGACAGCGACAAGCCCTGGCAGGCGTGGTACAAGGTATCCTTGCCAGGCGCGTCCAGGCCGTGGCGCAGGTCCGCCGACTGCCCCGTGATGGCCCAGCAGATCGACATGCGGTCACCCGATCCCACCATCGATGGATAGGGGAAGCTGGCGCCCTGGTCCTGCCAGTATGTGTCGAGCACCGTGGTGATGCCGGCGATGGCGCCCACGGCCACCTCGCTCAGCATCTTGCGGGTGGCGGAACCCTGCGCCTTCAGGCGATTGAGCGCATCGGCCACCTGCTGCGGCGTGGGGATGTTGTGGGGCGCCGTTTCGGGATCGTACTGCGCGTTGGTCAGGTCGGCGGCGCTCCAGCCCTTGCCCTCCTTGTCCCATGCCGCATGCCACGTTTCCCAGGTCACGACCTGCTTGAGGATTTCGCGCACTTCCAGAAAGCGCTCGAAATGGTCCTGCTTCTTGCTGTCGGCGCGCGCCGCGGCATCGCGCGACGGCGACTGCTTGCCGTCCTGGTCGTAGGATGGATAGTCCGCTTCCAGCGCGGCGCGATCTTCCTGGTATTTCCCATCCACCGCAGTCAACAGGCGTTGCTTGCGGTAGCGCTGGATCTCGATGGTATTGCCCTCCCCCTGGTCGGAGATCGCACTCATCATGTCGATCACCTTGTCGAAGGCGGTGGCGGCGCTGGCCTGGTCTTCCGTCGTCAGCAAGGTGTCGAAGCGCGGGAACTCTTTCTTCGGGTGGCCATCGGCCTTGGAGTTGAACATGTCCTGCTGCACCGAGCCGGCGCGGAACATTTTCGTGAACAGCGATTCGCCATCCGCATATTCAATGCTCAGGTACTGGGCATAGCATTCGTACATCCAGCCGATGGTGCCGAACATCGGCAGGTTGCGCTCGGTGTAGTCCACCTGCCAGCCGGCGAACGGGACCTCGGGGAAATACCTCTTCGCGTTCTCAGGATCGCCTTCCAGTTCCTTGCGCGCATCCTTTTCCGGCTGCTCGATGGCCAGGAACAGCTTGCACTGGTTTTCGTTCAGCGCTTCCAGGTTGACGCGCACTTGGCTGTAGTTACTGGTGTTCTTCAGGTCGACGATGTGGGGAATCACGCTGCAGTCGGGTCCATAGCAATGCCAGCCATGCTCTTTCGTCTGCAGCGACAGGCTGGTGAAGGACGGCTTGACGTCCAGGGCCGTAGCGATGTTGGAGGCCATCTGCAAATGCAGCATCTCCTGGATGAACACACTGAAGATGATGTTGAATGCCTTGGCGTTCGGCGTGCCCGGCATGGCGCGGGTCGACATGCCCGGCCATTCGCGGCCCTTGTAGTAGGTGGTGCTGTCGGAGTTGATCTGGTGCATGCCGTGGATCGAGTACATGGTGCTCATGTACAGGGGAATGGTGAACAGCTCCACGTTGATGGCCGCTTGCGCCATGGCGCGTGCGGCCGACTTGTCTTCCTCGACGAACTTCAGGCTGCGTCCGGTAATCGGCTTGATGGTCTTGCCCAACAATGGAATCTGCATGGAGCTTCTCCTCGGGGTGGTGAACCAGCGGGCGGCCCGCTGTGCCGCTACGACCTATAGCTCGGCAAGTGTGCCCGAGTCCCCTGCCCGGAATTCTCTCCAAATATTTACTTCGCGGAATATTTCGTTGCCGCTCCTTGAATTGCCTTGAGTTTCGCAACACTTGCGAATTACGAGCCGGACAAAATGGACTGATAATTAGTTATCAAAGCAAGCACGTATTAATACTTTTAAAAAAGTAAAAAAGCATGCGCCCGCCTTCCATTTAATTCTCTCCAATGCTCACATATTGAATTGAAAGCCTAAGTTCAAGCCCAGCCACCCTTTCCTGATGGTTGCGGAAATCCTACACATTCGTTCGGAAGCGTAACAGAATATTGTTTTTCCAGAGGCAAGTCTAAAATCCCATGTATTTTATGGTCCTATGAGCCAGTAAGCCAAACCCTTACCTCCTCGATAACCTGGCACCATTAACTGAGAAATCAAATTAATGCGCTCCATTCCTTGCAAGCTTCAGAATAAATACCGTCCAATAAACAAAATCGCGCTTGGCGCCGCCAGCCTGCTGATCCTGTCAGGCTGCTCGACGTTGAACGTCGATGGCGCCAAGCTGACGTTGCCTGAAGTGCGCGCCGCGCTGCGGGAGGACAAAACCGCCCTGGCCCGCGACGTCGAGCCGCTAAACGGCCCGCTGACCTTGGACAACGCCATCGCCCGCGCCATCAAATACAACGCTGACCGCCGCTTCCGCGCTATAGAACTGGCAGTGGCTCAGGACAGTTTTGAAGCAGGCAAATACGATATGCTGCCCAAGCTGGTAGCCTCGGCCGGCTACCGCGACCGCAGCAACGACCTGATCACGCGCAGCACCGATTCGGTCACCGGTGAACCGTCGCTGGCCCACCCGTATATTTCTTCCGAACGGCAGGCGCTGAATACAGAAATTGGCATTTCCTGGAGCCTGCTCGACTTCGGCCAAAGCTATTACGCCGCGCGCCAGAACGCCGACCGTGTATTGATCGCCGCCGAGCGCCATCGCAAGGCCCTGAATAACCTGGTGCAGGACGTTCGCTCGGCCTACTGGCGGGTCGTGGCGGCGCAAAATCTGCTGCCGCAGCTGCGCCAGACCATTGCCGATTCCGAGGCGGCGCTCAAGGATGCGCGCAAGGCTGAAGACGACCGCATCCGTACGCCGCTGGAACCGCTGCGTTACCAACGCCAGCTGCTGGAAAACCTGCGCCTGCTGGAAACGATCGAACAGGAGCTGTCGACCGGCAAAGTCGAGTTGGCCACCCTGGCAAACCTGCCGCTGACAGCTGACTACACCGTGGTCGAGCCGGCCAACGAAGTCAACGCTGCTTGGCTGCAGCAGCCGGTCGACCGTCTGGAAGAGTACGCACTATTGCGCAACCCGGACCTGCGCGAAGGCATCTACAACGCCCGCATCGCCCAGCAGGAAACCCGGCGTGCGCTGCTGAAGATCTTCCCTGGCCTGTCATTCAACTATGGCGTCAAGCACAGCAATGACGACTACCTGATCCACCGCAACTGGAACGAAGCGGGCGCACAGATTTCCTTCAACCTCCTGGGCTTGCTATCGGCCCCGGCACAGATGCGCCTGGCCGATGATGGTGTTGCGCTGGCCAACCAGCGCCGCATGGCGACCCAAATGGCCGTGCTGAGCCAACTGCATATCGCGCGCCTGCAATATGCCAACACGATCCGCCAGTACGAGCGCGCCGACGCCATTGCGGGCGTCGACAATCGCATCGCCCAGCACGTCGCCAACCAGGCCGAAGTGCAGAAGCAGTCGGCCCTGGACCGCATTTCGCAGCAGAGCAGCACTGTCCTGTCGCAGCTGCGCCGCTACCAGGCGCTGTCCAACGCGCAGGCCGCTGCCTCGCGCCTGCAGGCGACGCTGGGCATGGAGCCGGCCATCGCAGGTGCCGCCAACATGCCGCTGGACCAACTGACCGCGGCCGTCGGGCAGTCGCTGCAACGCTGGAACCAGGGCCAGCTGCCGCCGCTGAAGGACGGTAAATGAGCGCTGGACGCACTACCCTGGCCAGCCTGCTGGCAGCTGCCGCCCTGCCCCTGTTGAGCACCCGGGCCGCCACGCCGCCAACGGTCGGCGCTGCGCTCGATAGCCGTGAGATCCGTGCCCAGTTGATGCCGCGCCGCTACACGACCCTTGCCGCCGAGATCGGCGCCAAGATCAATCGCCTGCCGCTGGCTGAAGGCGCATCGTTCAAGCAGGGCCAGTTGCTGGTGCAGTTCGACTGTACGCTGCAGCAAGCGCAGCAGGCCAAGGCCGAGGCGGCGCTGATGGCGGCCGACACCAACTGGAAGGGCAACCAGAAGCTGGCTCAACTGAACTCGGTTGGCAAGGTCGAGCTGGATGTGTCAAAGGCGGAAATGCTGAAGGCCCAGGCCGAAGTGGGGGCCAGCCGCGCGCTGCTGGGCAAATGCCAGGTCAGCGCGCCATTTGCCGGCCGCATCGCCGAGCAAAAGGCGCGTGAGCAGCAGTATGTGCAGCCCGGCCAGGCATTGATGGAGATCATCGACGACAGCGCGCTGGAACTGGAATTCATTGTGCCGTCGCGCTGGCTCAACTGGGTGCACAGCGGCAGCGCCTTCCAGGTCAGTATCGATGAAACCGGCAAGACCTACCCGGCCAAGGTGCAGCGTATCGCTGCCAAAGTCGACCCGGTCAGCCAGTCGGTCAAATTGACAGCCGTCATCGAAGGCCGCTACGGCGAGCTGATCGCCGGCATGAGCGGCAAAGTGCTGATGACACCGCCAACGCCGAAGTGATCTTTTACCACAACGGAAAGAAAGGGGATCCAATGAATTCGCGCTCTCACCGCATCACCCGTTGTCTCACCCTGACTGCGACCCTGGCTGCTGCCGCTGGCTGGAACAGCGCCGCCTATGCCTGCTCGGCAGAACCGTATTTGTCGTCAGTCTGCATCATGGCCTGGAGCAGCAATGACTTCCGCGGTTTTCTGCCGGCCGCCGGTCAGCTGCTGAACATCTCGCAAAACTCCGCCTTGTTCTCCCTGCTTGGCACGACCTATGGCGGCAACGGGCAGAGCACGTTCGCCCTGCCCGACCTGCGCGGCCGCGTGGTGGTAGGCGCGGGCACCGGTGCCGATGGCATCCCCTATACCGTGGGCCAAGCTGGCGGCGTTGCCAACGCCACCCTGACGATGGCGCAAATGCCTCTCCACGTCCATAGCTCCGGCGCGGCCAGCCTGAACGGCGTCGCGGTCACGCTCGACCTGAGCAAAGCCACCGGCGCCACCGCCGCGCTGAGCGGTGCGACCTTCACGGCGAATACCAGCGCCCTGACGCTGAAAGCGTTCAGTGGCAACGGTACAGCCTCGGCTCCCGGAGGTGCTGCACTGGCGACTACGGCCTCCCCAAGCAACAAGATTTACTCGACTACCGCGCCTGACGTCAACATGGCGGCGGGCACCTTCGGCGGCAGCATCGCGGTGAGCTCCACCAGCACGATCCCCGTCACCCTGCCGGCATCGGCCAGCGCCACGCTGAGCGGCACCGCGCCGGGCAGCGGCAACACCGGCCCGGCCGGCGGTAGCACGCCGTTCAGCAATATGCAGCCTTACCTTGTGATGAATTACTTTATTTCCACCCAGGGCGTTTACCCTTCCCGCAACTAAAGCAACGCGGCCGCTCTTCAGGGAGAGCGGCCAGTGGAACGATATGCAGTCTATTCGCATTTCCCTCCTGCTCGCCGCCGCGCTGTCTGCGGCGCCAGCGAGCGCAAAAAAGGCATCCGACCATGCGGAGCCGCTGCATGCCGCCTACGCTTTGCTGGACAAAGGCGATTATGCGCACGCCTATCCTGCATTCCTGCGCCAGAGTGGCAAGAATCCACTGGCTCAATTCATGCTCGGGCTGTTTCACCAGATTGGCTGGGGCCGCCCCGTTGACCAGGATGCCGCCTGTGCCTGGTTTGCCAAGGCTGCCAGGGGCAAGATTCCGACCGCCCAGCACTACAGTGCGACCTGCCTGATGCGCACACCCGACGTACCTGGAAACGCGGGTGCCGCGCTGGCCGAATACCTGGCCGCTGCCGAAGGCGGCCACAAAATCTCGCTGTGTTCGGCAGCCGAGTTCTACATCCGTGGTCGTTACGTCGCCAGGGATGTGGTGCGCGGCCTGAACCTGTGCGGCCAGGCCGCGATGGCCAATTCGCCGCCAGCCATGCTGTTGCTGGCCAAATACCTGCAAAACGATCCCGACGTGCCGCGCGACCTGGCCGGCGCGCGCCACTGGTACCAACTGGCTGCGGGACACAACGTGCCCGAGGCACGGTACCAGCTGGCCATCATGCAGTCCCAGGGCGATGGCGGCCCGGTCGACAGCAGTGCGGCGCTGGGCAATATGGAAGCCCTGGCTGCCGCCGGCTACGCCGCAGCCTACCTGCCTACCGCCGTCCTGTATGCCCATCAGCCACCGCAAGCCGACACCGGCGCGCCCAGCGCAGAACACCTGGCCAAGGCCTACCTGTGGGCCAGCGCAGCCAAGGCCAGCCTGGCCGACCCGGCCCCGGCTGAAAAACTGCTGGCCAGTGTCCTGGCCCTCATGCCCGCCGAATGGCGCCCCGGACTGGACCGGAAAGTCGCCGACCATTTGGCCAAATTTGCCGCACCTCGCGCCACCGGCGCATCCCCTGGAGCCTGACATGAACGATTCATCCTTCCCCGCCGATCGACGCCGCCGCCCCCTGCGCCGCAGCTCCCAACTGCTGCCGCTGGAGCAGCGTTTCATGTTCGACGGTGCTGTCGCCGATGCTGCGCATGCCGCCCAGGCGCACGAAGCACCGCCGGTCCCGCCCGCGGTCACGGTGCGGGCGGCCGAGCCGGCCAAGGACCAAGGCAAGAAGGAAGTGGCGATCGTCGATACCTCGCTGGCCAACTACAAGACTCTGGAAGCCGGCCTGCGCGCCGGCGTCGGCATCGTCGAATTCGACGGCAGCAAGGACGGCCTGGCGCAAATCGCGCAATGGGCTGCCAGCCAAAACGGTTACGACGCGATTCACGTCCTGTCGCACGGTGCGCAAAGCGTGGTCGATCTCGGCACCATGCACCTGAGCGAGAGCTCGCTGTCGTCGGCCGCGACCCAGCGGGAACTGGCGCAACTGGGCAAGGCGCTGTCCAGCGACGGCGACCTGCTGTTCTATGCCTGCGATGTCGCCGCCGGTGGCAAAGGCACTGCGCTGCTGGATGGCCTGGCACGCGCGACCGGCGCCGATGTGGCGGCGTCGACCGACGCGACCGGCGCCGCCGGCAAAGGCGGCAACTGGGGGCTTGAAGTCCGTGCGGGCAAGATTGAAACCGAGGCGCTGCGCATCAGTGACTACCAGGACTTGCTGACCCTGGTCACCATCACCAACAGCGACGCCGATTATTCGAACTACCAGTTCACCAAGAGCGTCAATGGCGTTACCTTTACCTTTGCCGGCGACCCGAGCTTCGGCGTCGGCATGGATGCATCCTTCGGGCCAGACGGATTGTATGCATTCGATACCAGTACCGGGAGTGGCGTCAAGCTGACCATCTCCGCCCAGTCTGGTTATATGTTCGACCTGAGCGGCCTTGATGTGGGCACCAATGCCAGCGGAATAAGCATCCAATACACCGATGCCGGCAACCATACCAACACGGTGTCGCCGGGCGTGGCAAACGGCAGCTGGCAAACCCTCTCAGGTTTGGGCAGCACGGTCAGGAACGTAGTCAGCATCGTGCTGACCGCAAATGATTTCACCCTTTTCCAAAATTTTAATTTCATCAACATCCAGACGATAGCGCCGGCCGCCGTGGTCAATAGCGCCTCGCTGTCGTCCGATAGCGGCACCAGCAGCAGCGACTTCATCACCAACGTTGCCAGCCAGACGATCAGCGGTACGCTGAGCAGTGCGCTGGGCACGGGTGAAAAGGTGCAGGTGTCTTACGACAACGGCAGTACCTGGAGCGATGCCACCAGCTACACCGTCGGCTCCAGCAGCTGGAGCACCACCACCACCCTGTCCGGCAGCAATACCTTCCAGGCCCGCGTTTCCAATTCCAATACCTCCAGTACGGCCTATACGCACACCTACACCCTGGACACCACGGCGCCCGCCACCACCTTCAGCAACGCGGCGCTGGGAACCGATACCGGTGCCAGCAACACCGACTTGATCACCAACGTCTCCAGCCAGACCATCAGCGCCACCCTCGGCAGTACGCTGAGCGCGGGCGATGTGCTCAAGGGCTCGCTCGATGGTGGCAGCACCTGGACCGATATCACCGCCAAGGTTTCCGGCACCACGCTGACGTGGAACGGGGCCACGCTTGGCAGCGGGACCAATACCCTGATGCTGAAGGTGACCGACGCTGCCGGCAACGACAGCAGCACCTACAGCAAGAGCTATACGCTGGATACCGTCGCGCCGGCCACCACGATCAGCACCGTCAGCTTCTCGAACGACAGCGGCAGTTCCGGCAGCGACTTCAACACCAACGTCGGGTCGCAAACGGTCAGTGGCACGCTATCGGCCAACCTGCAATCCGGCGAGACGGTGTACGTCTCGATGAACAACGGCGCCACCTGGACCGCGGCCACCGCGACAGTCGGCACGAATACATGGTCGCTGGCAGGCGTCACGCTCACCGCCAGCAACAATATGCGCGTCAAGGTGTCCGACACTGCCGGAAACGATGGCACCGTGCTAGTCCAGGCCTATGTCTACGACGCCACGGCGCCCGGCACGACGTTCAGCGGCCTGGCTTTCTCCAACGACAGCGGAGTCGCCGGCGACTTCATCACCAATACCGCCAGCCAGACCATCAGTGCCACATTGAGTGGCAGCCTGGCAGGAGGCGATATCCTGTACGGTTCGCTCGATGGCGGCAGCACATGGACGAACATCACCAGCAACGTCAGCGGCACCGCGCTGAGCTGGACGGGCGTTACCCTCACAGGCAGCAACACCGTGCAGCTGAAGGTAGTGGACGCCGCCGGCAACCAGGGCGCGGCAAGCAGCCAAGCGTATGTGCTGGACACCGGCGCCCCTTCCGCGCCGTCCGCGCCGGTGCTGACCATCGACAGCGGTATTTCCAGCAGCGACCTGGTCACCAATGTCAACACGCCTACGTTCACGGGAAGCGCAGAGAATGGCAGCACGGTCAGGATCTACGATGCCGCTGTACTGCTGGGCAGCGTGACCGCCACCGGTGGTGTCTGGAGCTACACTTCGACCACGCTTGGCGAGGGCAGCCACAACATCTCTGCAACGGCAACTGACGCGGCCGGCAATGTCTCTGCATCGTCCAGTGCCATTGCGGTGACAGTGGATACCACTGCTCCAGTGGTCAATTCCGTGTCCGTGCCGGCGAACGCCACTTACTACACTGGCAATACGCTGGACTTCATTGTCAACTTCAGCGAAGCCGTATACGTGGACACCAGTGGCGGCACGCCGCGTATCGCGATGGTGATTGGCGCCACCACACGCTACGCCAACTACCTTTCCGGCTCTGGCACCAGTGCCCTGGTGTTCCGCTATACCGTGGTCAACGGCGACAGCGACAGTGACGGCATCACGGTCGGCGCCATGACATCCAACGGTGGCGTGCTGTCCGACTTGGCGGGAAACATCGGCGTCAACACGCTGAATAGCGTCGGCAGCACGGCAGCGGTCCTGGTCGATGGCTCGCAACCCAGTGTCACCAACATCAGCTCGACTACCGCCGACGGCGCCTATCGCACTGGCAGCACCATCACCATCACGGTCGATTTCAGCGGCACCGTGAACGTTGACACTACCGGCGGCACGCCGACGCTGGCACTCAATTCCGGTGGTACCGCTACGTACAGCGGCGGCAGCGGCAGCAGCACCCTGACCTTCAGCTATACGGTGATGGCGGGAGAAAACAGCGCCGATCTCGATTACACCAGCAGCAGCGCCCTTTCCCTTAATGGCGCCACCATTGCGGACGCGGGCGCCAGCGGCCAAAGCGCCTCCTTGACACTGGCCGCACCGGGCGCCGCCAGCTCGCTCGGCGCCAACAAGAACATTGATATCGACACCATTGCGCCTGTCGTCACCGGAAGCACGGCTGCATTCTCGGCCGATACCGGCATTTCCAGCACGGACCTGATCACCAATGTGGCAGCGCAAAGCATCAGCGGCACGCTGACCGGGAGCCTGCCGGCCGGGGACAGCGTACAAGTCTCGCTGGACAACGGCGCCACCTGGACCACCGCTCTTGCCTCAGGCAACAGCTGGTCGCTTGCCGCACCCGTCGTACTTACCGGCAGCAATACATTGCAAGTGCGCGTCGTCGACCCCGCCGGCAACGCCGGCAGCGCCGCCTCCTTTGCCTACGTGCTGGACACCGCCGCCCCTGCTACCGCTTTCAGCAATATCGCCTTCTCCAGCGACACCGGCATCAGCAATATCGACCTGGTCACCAACATCAGCGCGCAAACCATCAGCGCCAACCTGAGCGCCGCTATGGCAAGCGGCGAACGGCTGTTTGGTTCGCTGGACAACGGCGCCACCTGGGCCGACATCACCAGCAAGGTCAGCGGCACGACGCTGAACTGGGACGGCATCACGCTAAGCGGCAGCAACACCTTGCAGCTGCGTATGACAGATGCCGCCGGCAATGATGGCGCCATTACCAGCAAGGCCTACGTGCTCGACACGACGGCACCGGGCACCGCCATCGCCAGCGCATCCTTTTCCGGCGACAGCGGCAGCAGCGCGAGCGATTTCATCACCAGCGTGGCGGCTCAAGTCCTCAGTGGCACGCTGTCCACCAACCTGGGGGCCGGCGAAACCGTTTACGTTTCCCTGGACAATGGCGCCACCTGGCACGCCGCCAGCGCCAGCGTCGGCCAGAATAGCTGGTCGCTTGGCGGCCAGACGCTCAGTGCCAGCAATACCCTGCTGGTGAAAGTCAGCGACGTCGCCGGCAACGATGGTCCGGTCCACGCGCAAGCCTATGTTTTCGACACAACAGCGCCAGTCAGTCCATCTGCCGATACCGTGTTCAGTAGCGATCTGGCGCCGGTGCTGTCAGGCAGCGCTGCGCTTGCTAGCGGCGAGACGCTTACCGTCACGGTCGGCGGTGCGAAATACATCGTCAGCCCGGTCGGTGGCCACTGGAGCCTGGACCTTTCCAGCGCCACGCCCGCCAGCGGCACCCTGGCCCTTGCTCAAAACAGCAGCTACGACATCCTTGCGACCGCCACCGATTCCGCCGGCAATACCAGCAGCGGCACCGGCAAGCTAACCATCGCCTCCACGCCACTGGTTACCGGCTTCCAGCTGTCGGCCGATAGCGGCATCAGCAACAGCGATTTCATCACCAACGTGGCTGCACAGACCGTGAGCGGAACTTTATCGGCCCCACTGTTCAACGGCCAAACGGTGGAAGTGTCAGTCGACGGCGGCGCCACCTGGAGCCCGGCAAATGCCAGCGGAAATAGCTGGAGCGCCAACGTGACGCTCAATGGCAGCAACACCCTGATGGCGCGCGTTACCAGCGTCAGCGGGAGCGGCACGCCACTGCAGCATGCATTCACACTGGACACCACACCACCAACCACCGCGCCATCGCTCATCTCGCTAAGCACGGAAGGTATCGTCGACGGTGCCCTCTCGGCCCCTTTGGCTGCCGGCGAAGCCTTGCACGCTTCGTTAGATGGCGGAACCACCTGGTCTGCCGTCAGCACCATCGGTCGAGCCTGGTCCGTGAACAGCAACGGTGCCAGCAGCGTCCAAGTAGCCGTGCGCGACACCGCCGGGAATAGCGGCGCCACGCTGGTGATCAATACTGCGGTGCCGCCAGCGATTCCCTTGCCCGTTACGCCGATGATGGCAGTTGCCCCGCCCAGTGCGCCATTCACCGTCGTTCCGGGTGGGGATGAACAGCAGGGGCAGGACCACCCGGCTGCGACGGCGCCATTGGTGCTGCCGCTGACCAGCATGGGCGGGGACATTGCCTCCAGTTGGCCGGGCGCCGCGCCCAAACCGGTGCTGGACATTCTGCCAGCCACCGTCGCACTGGCACCGGTTCCAGGATTCGACCCCGGCCAAAGCGCAACGGCCTTCAGGGATGTACAAGGATCGACCGGTGTCACCTTCCAGATCGCCATCGTGCCGGAACTGCCGGGTGGCGATACGCTGGTGGCATACCGGCCTATCCCGGATGTCAGCAGCGCTAGCGGCCAGCGGATATCCGTACAGATAGGCAGCGATGCCTTTGCCCAATCGAGCAAGAGCGCGAGCGTCATGTTGAGCGCGCAATCGGCGGACGGTTCACCGCTTCCCGGATGGATCAGGTTTGATGCCCGCACCGGGCGCTTTGAAGGCACGTCACCGCCGGCTTTCGAAGGCACCCTGAGCTTCAAGGTCATTGCGCGCGACAGCAAAGGCCATATCGCAACACAGGTGTTCAAGATTGTCGTTTCCAAGGATGGGCAAGCCGGTAAGCACAGCGAATGGCATGCAGAACCGGCCGGCCGGTCAAGTCTCGGTGAACAGCTGCGCGCGGCGCGCAGTGCGGCTGCGGCCCGTCTGGCGGCGCTCTCGCCATGAACGACGGCGCACTGCAGAATCCCTTGCTGCTCCTGCTGGAACTGGCCCAGCGCGCGCGCGCTGCGGCCAGTGCCAACGAACTGGCCTTCCTGGCGGTGAACGACAGCCGTGCGATGGCGCCTTATCGCCAGGCTGCGCTATGGTTCCAGTCCAGTGGCGTGCATACCCTGTCCGCCGTGGTCACGGTGGAAGCCAATGCACCCTACGCGCAGTGGCTGGACCAGCTTTGCCGCACACTCTCCGAACAGCACACGCTGACGACGCCGCTGGACATCGATCCAGCCCAGCTTCCAACTGCCATCAAAGGCGAATGGGACGAATGGCTGCCAGCGCACGCGACCTGGTTGCCGCTGCGTGGCTTGGCCAGTCCAGGCGGCCTGCTGCTGGCCGGTGAGGCTGCCCTGCCGCCCCATCAACTGGCGCTGTTGAGCGAATGGATGGACATCTGGCAGCACGCCTGGCGCGCCGCGCATCCGCCGCCGGGCTGGTCACTGGGCCGCCTGCCCACGCTGCTACGCGGCTGGTGGCAAGGCGGCACCCAGGACAAGCGCTGGCCTCGCCGGCTGGGCACTGTTGCCGTGCTTCTGGCCGTGCTGATGTTTCCGGTTCGGCTGACGGTTCTGGCGCCGGGCGAACTGGTGCCGGCCAATCCGGCCACCATACGCGCGCCGCTCGATGGCGTGATCGCCGCAATCTCCGTACGTCCGAACCAGGTGGTGACGGCTGGCCAGCCGCTGTTCTCATTCGACCAGGCTCCTATTGGCAGCCGGCTGAATGTGGCGCGCGAGGCCCTGTCCACCGCACAGGCAGAGTATCGCCAGAACGCCCAGCTGATGCTCAACGATCCACGCGCACGAAGCCAGCTGGCCGCGGCGCTCGGCAAGGTGGCGGAGAAGCAGGCCCAGGCCGAATTCCTTGAAGGCCTGGCGCAGCGCTCGCGGGTGTTGGCGCCGCAGGCCGGCATCGTCCTGTTCGACGATCCATCCGAATGGATAGGCCGTCCGGTGCAAACCGGCGAGCGCATCATGCAGGTCGCAGCGCCTGACGATGTTGAAATCGAAGCCTGGGTACCGATTGGCGATGCCATCCCCCTGGCCAACAACGCCCCACTACATCTCTACCTGGCCACGACGCCAATGTCGCCACTGAGCGGTTCGCTACGCTACATGAGCCACCGCGCCGTGACTCGTCCGGACGGAAGCTACGCCTATCGGGTGCGCGCGAGGCTGAACGCCCCCTCCGGCCAGCGTATCGGCCTCAAAGGCACAGCCAAACTGGGCGGAGAGCGTGTACCACTGATCTACTGGATACTGCGCCGGCCGTTGGCCAGCATTCGCCAGTTCATCGCACTTTAAGGGCGCCCCATGTCATCACGCCTTCCCCTGCTGCGCCAGGAACTATCGATCTCAGTCGGGCCGCGCCTGGCCGACGGCCAGCCCAGCTGGACGCTGCACGACCCGGTGCGCAATCTGTTCTTCCAACTGGACTGGCCCAGCTTTGAAATGCTGAACCGCTGGGGCCTGCACGAGCCACAAGCCTTGCTTGCACAGGTCAACCGCGATACCACCTTGCAGCTGGAAGCAGGAGATCTCGAACGATTGCAGGCCTTCCTCGCAAATCAGCAACTCCTGCAACCAGCGCTTGGCGCTGCTGCGGAACTGGCCGCCATGCGCGACCGCCAGCGCGGCAGCTGGTACGAATGGCTGCTGCATAACTATCTGTTCTTCCGCATCCCGCTGCTGAAGCCGGATCGCTGGCTTGGCAGGCTCACACCGCAACTGACCTTTCTGTTCTCGCCGCTATTCCTCTGGCTGACGCTGGCCGCTGGCGTGTTCGGACTGGCCGGTGCCTACCGCGAGTGGGACCGTTTTACCGCAACGCTGATGGACACCCTGAGCTGGCAAGGTGCGCTTCTGTACGGCTGCGCCGTCACCTTCGCAAAGATCTGCCATGAATTCGGACACGCACTGACGGCCAAGCGTTACGGCTGTCGCGTACCGGCCATGGGCATCGCCTTCCTGGTCATGTGGCCTGTGGCCTACACCGACACCAACGAAGTATGGAAATTGCCGCGCCGCGAACAGCGCCTGGCAGTCGCAGGTGCCGGTATCGCGACAGAACTGATGATCGCCGCATGGGCCACGCTGGCATGGGTGTGGTTGCCGGACGGAGCACCGAAACAGCTCGCCTTCCTGCTCTCCACTACCACCTGGATTTCGACCGTGGTGATCAACGCCAGCCCGTTCATGCGTTTTGACGGCTACTTCCTGCTGTCGGATTATCTTGGCATGCCCAACCTGCACAACCGAGCGTTTGCACTGGCACGCTGGGATCTGCGCGAGCGCCTGTTCGCGCTGGGCGACCCAGTTCCCGAACCTTTTCCGCCGCGTTTGCAGAAAGGGCTGATTCTATTTGCCTGGATGGTGTGGATTTATCGCTTGGTCGTATTCCTCGGGATTGCCGCGCTTGTCTACCACTTCTTCATCAAGGCCGTGGGCATCCTTCTGTTCATGGTGGAGATCAGCTGGTTCGTCGCATTGCCAGTGTGGCGCGAGCTGCAAGCGTGGCGCACGCGCTGGAGCGTCCTTCGCCATAGCCGCCGCGCCAAACGCAGTGCCGTCGTTTTCCTGTTCTTGGCGGGCCTGTTCCTGATACCGTGGCCGAATCGCGTGCTGAGTTCGGGGCTGCTGCAACCGAGCCAGCGCCTGGCGCTGTATGCACCGGGTAATGCAGTCCTCGAGGCGCTGCCGGTAAAGAATGGCCAGCAAGTAGCAGCAGGCATGCCGCTGCTACGCCTGTCTACGCCAGAACTGGCGCTTCGCGAAGGTGAGACCAGTGCGCACCAGGATGCGCTGGCCTGGCAGTCAGCAGCAGCCGGCCTGGACACGGCAAGCCGCAAGGACTGGCAGGTTCTGCATGACCAGCTGGTTTATGCCAATGCAGAAAGCGCGACTGTGGACTCGGACCTGCAGCGCTACCGTCCAGTGGCGCCGAATGCCGGCGTGCTGGTCGATATCGACCCTGACCTGCGCCCTGGCGACTGGCTGAAGGGCCAGGAATACCTGGGATCGCTGATTACGCCAGGGCGTTGGCAAGTTGTCACCTATATCGACGAAGAGGCCGTGCGACGTATCGCCAAAGGAGATCGTGCGCTGTTCATTGCCGACGGCATGTCCGGGCCCGTGGTGCACCTGAGCGTGTCGAGCATCGACCGCGATGCCAGCCGTACCTTGGGCGAGCCTGAGTTAGCCGCAACGTTTGGTGGCGACGTGCTGGTGCGGGAGAAGGCTGGCGCGCTGTATCCTGAACATGCTGTGTACCGCGTGCTGCTTGTGGCGGATGCTGAACTGCCTCCGACGAATCCGGAATGGCGCGGCCATGTCGCCATTGCCGGGCAATGGGAGGCGCCTGCGTTGCGCTTCCTGCGCACCGCAGCCTCAGTAGCCTGGCGCGAAGCGGGTTTTTAATCTGAGCATCGCCATCCATCTTGACCAATGGGCCAACTTTAATCCTCAGCACGTCTCAAGGCTTCATACCACTCGCCAATCCCAATTCGGGTCCAAGGTAATATTTCGCAAGAAATTAGAGCCCGAAATTAACTGGCCATAATCGTTATCTATCCACGTCTCTTCAAGATCGGCTCGAAAATGCAACAACAAGGTACCCATCACACTCTTAGCTAGCTCAAAATCGTTGAAGCTGAGAAGATAGAATTTGCTCCTCACTAATGAGCTTCGCAAAACGTCAGACAAGCCTACACACTCAGCATAATCTTGAGCGGCTTCGCCTGCGTCCAATTCAGCAATCGAAACATAAACCGCATGAGACTCAGCATTAACCTGCTGAATATGCAGATCGCTGCTTCCGCTTTGCCGTTGAATCCAAGCAACTCGCCAGCGGTCGCCAAGAATCGTTTCAATCGCCTTCAGCCCACATGAACTTGGCGTAATAACCCCCATTGATTGGGACATTGAAATTCCTCCATTTAATAGCACCAATCAGATCTTGAATGTTACGGGTGATCAATTGGCCTCGCCTGGATATTTTATTAACAACCTTCTACCCAGCCCTTGTCGTATCGTTGATGAACGTGACCGTTCAATCTACGTAAGGCAATGTTCTGTCGAGGACTTGAGTTAACACAGCATGAGCGCTTGATACCTCATTCTTGTATTGAGGCGTCACAACATCACTCTCGCCAGCAGAATTCCTGCCAGGAGTATTATAGTTTTCGACATTGACGCCTTGCACTTTAACCCCGCCAGCAACTAGCTTCTCGACAAATTCGGCCAAACAAGGGTTTTTGATTTGTTGGAGGGCAGAGCCGGAATCGAACTAGCGCGCAGGGCTTTGCAGGCCGCTTGTTCATTTTAAAATCAATAACTTACAGCGCTGTTACGTTTGCCGATACCTTTTAATCAATTCTACCAACGGTTCACTTAAAGGGCCTCTAATTCTAGAACGAAACTGCGCCGTAGGACGCGTCTTGATGGCTTCGCCCCGTGCCGATGATATATATCGGAAGTGTCCGTGCTGCTGGGGAAGTGCAACCCGACTAAGACTTTCATGTTAACGGCTCAAAACTTATTCCAGCCACCCCCATCTTTTCCAACAATTCCTTTACCTCGCTCGAAACCACCATCGCGATCATCCAGTCACTTAATCGGAAGATATGATGCTCGCCGACTTTATTAGGATCAATGCGAAGATGGGTGATCGAGCGAATCTTCCCAATCTTATCTGGTCGAGCACTATCCTCACCCCATCTTTCAAAGCCAGACTTTCGCTCATCAAGGCACGCCACTGAATCAAGAACATTCAATATTCCATAATCGTTTTTAACTCCTTCGATTTTAACCTGAATCCATTGAATTCGGTTCCCAGCAATTTCCGAGATCGCCATAAATATTCTTGAGGTAACAACAGGCATATCAAAATCACAGAAGTTAAATTCCATCCGATTGCCAGTGCTTCGAACAGGGAACGTCAGGCCAACACTCTGCAAATATGGTTCACACTTCGTAAATCGCCTTGGATCGATATCCACCCCGCTTAAATCAACTGGCGACTTCAAATACCATCTATTCCATACTCTTGAATCGGCATCCACTCGGAAGAATTTTTTCATTAAAATCTCACTTCGTAAAGCAGTCATTTAGTTTCGATCCCACAGTAGTTATCTCTGTCCTGATCGCCCGAAGTTCATTCTGCAACGCTTCACGATATGCACCTCCTTGCAGATCAGCGGTCGCTTCGACAAGGCGATCGAAAACTGCGCGATGATGCGCTTCCGGATGAGGACCCCGCCCTCCACGAAATGCAGTTCGCCATCCCGACCAGTCGTACAGGAAAAGTAATGTACCGCCCGGTGCAGATGCAAATCCTCCAGATCCTCGGGAATACCCTTCTCATCCAGGTAGGCCGGCGCCGCGCAGGTAATCCACCGCAGCTCACCCAAGCGGCGCGCGACCAGCGCCGAGTCATGCGTCGACAGCTTGCATTCGCAGCCGGGACGCCTCCCCCGCAGGCATTGGGCGCCGCGAGGCTCGGCCAAACCGCCGCAAAGACTAACGCGGTCACCACCGTGCGCCCTAAGCCGATTACCTTAACCCGTCCGAAATACCAATGGCTTTGAGCACGAACGTCCGTTCATCCATTACGCCTTCAGACGTTGTGCCGCAACCGCTATGAGTTTGTTGATCAAGAAAGTAGCGCATCGTCGCAAGTAACAGTCCGTCGCGGCGATCCCAGACGGTTATGTCGACGGACTCGAGATTACTTTTGGTGTCCTTGGGATCGATCCGAGATACCTTGTATTTCACCAGTACATCGGCGGTCGACTCTGGAACACCGAAGTAAGATGCAGAGTTGTCTCCATCATTCTGGCGGCGAATGAACGGATGAATCCCGTTCGTTGCGGCACCTTCAAGCTGACAGCACCGGACCTCAGTGAACTTAATCGACCTAGGAAATCTCGGAGGGTCGCTTCGCAAATTCTGAGCAGTACCCCGAGCATCCAAGGTGAAATAGTTGATCCGGGGTGGATACGTGGCAGGTTCCCAATCATATGCGAGCGACTCCACAGTCGATGCCGGTTTGGCAATGAAGCGCGGCCCCACGTCTTTGCATACGGCTTCGAGCTTAGGTGAGTTGGGTTTAAACGAGTTGAAAGCGATGACGACGGGTATGCTCGCCAACGCGACGATATAGCCCACAGGCAGTGTTAGGCAAGCAGTGCCGATGGCGGTCGACCGTTTCCCCTCAGCGCAAAGTACAAGCGAACCCAACGAAGAGAGAGCAATCCACGAAAAGCCGAAGATCCACACCTGGAACATTCCCTTTGCACTGCCGTCGCCGGCGGCTAGGAACGAAAAGAAGAACAGAACGACGCAGTTCAGGATCGCGATGAGGAGGACGACAATATATGCCATGAGGCGCTAGTGTTGATGCAAAACGGCCTATGGTGCCATGTGACTGTTGGTAAAGCAATATTAGCTCAAGCGCCGATCCTTACCTTGCATCGCGTTCTCACCATCGGCAAATAGAAAAAGCCCCTGAAGAATCAGGGGCTTGGCGGTGTTTTTTTTACCGCGTGCTGCGCTATGCAGCCTGACGGGAAACCTCGACGAGGATGCAACGACGGCGAAGCGTCGTCTGCCGGAGGCGCCTGATTCAATGCAGACGGCTCCGCTTTTGCGCATACATTTGTTCGTCTGCCAGGAGGACGTAGTACGACAGGGTCTGGTTCGCAGATGAATCGACCAGCACGACGCCGGCACTGATCGAGACGCAATACGGCCGCTCCTGCATCAAGTTGAATGCACTCAGGTTAGCCTCGATACGCGCCAGGATGACCCCTGGCTGCTCGTCGTCCAGGGTATATGCAACAAATTCGTCGCCGCCGAGGCGTGCAACAACATCGGCATGGCGAAACGACTGGCGGAACACAAGCGCGGCGTCCTTGATCATGGCATCTCCGGCCTCATGCCCCAGTTGATCGTTTACACGCTTCAGGCCATCGATATCTGCGAAGATCACGGCACTCTTCGTACGCTTGCGGCGCGCAAGCTTATAGATCTGTTCGGCCTGCAGGAAGAAGCCGCGCCTGTTGTACAGACCTGTCAGCACGTCGGTCAACGACAGCATCCGCATTTCGCTCACCGCTGCGTCCCTTTGCTGCAATTCTTCCGCATGGCTTACTGACGTGTCAGCGATTTCCTGGCGTTGTTCGCGTAGCAGCCGCTCTAGTGAAGTCTGCGACTCGATTTTGCCCAGCGCTGCCCCAGCCAACTGCAAAATATATGAGAGCGTGCGTTCGTAGGCGTCCTGCGTCGCCGTATCCAAGTCGTGATCCCAACTGACTGCGAGGACCACCGCAGCGGCGTGCGCTGGCACGGCCAGCACCAGCCTGCGCGGCCCTCTGTATTCGAGCTGCTGTTCATCATAGGACTGGGCGTTCGCAGCCTCTACCGCGTCGGCGGTCATACGCACGGCGGCGCGGTATAGCGGATGGTCTGTGCCGGCCGAACGCGCAATGCCGTGGCTGTCGAATTCGACCAGTTCCGTCCGGTCGCTGCGCAGGAGCAGCAAGGCCGAATCGAACCGGACAGTCTCCGCCAGCGCGCGGCCGATCAGTGCCAACGAACCTTGCGCCTCGTCGGTCTGAAGCAGGTCGCGCGCCAGGGTCAACAACATGCGCAACTGGGCTGGTCCGAGCTGCCGCGTTTCCACCCGATCCTTTCTCATTGGGCATCGCCCTCCATGCTAGTCCTCCACCTCGTCTGTCGTCGGCGGCGCATCGGACGGAGTGATTGCCTCCGAGACCAGTTGATCGGTACTGGGGGCTCGGCGCAGCAACGGCTTGTCGAGCACTCGTGCAATCACGTCCGAGGGAACGCGCCTGTATTCCATGTATTTCTGTGCCAGCGCCCGGTTGCGTACCGACTCGATGTTGACGCCGCGCGCCACCGCCTTTGCGGTACCAATGTCAGAGCGTTTTTGCCGTTCGTTCATTTCGGGCCCGATATGCTAAACATGTTGATGCTTCATGACTTCCGGTTCCCCAGCCACAAGGCGTTCTTCGCTTTTGCGGCCTGCACTGAGTGTATTCCTATTCCGGCCCATGCGCCGCCCACTTTCCTGGTCCTTCAAGTGTTGTTTGCTGAGTGGCACCGCCGCCTCGTATTGGCCAATCAACTCATCAACCGGCAGAGCTGACACGTTCCGTGAAAATCGCTAGGTGTTCGTCTGAAAGACCTGTATATTGGATTCACCGCGTATTCAGCACCGCTAAAGAATTGCCGGTTTCTCTCCTGTCTCGCCTATCTTGGCGACTCCCGTCTGATTCCCTCATCTGTTGCCCCTGCTCGTTGGCGCGTATCGCCGGAAACGGCCCGACTCTACATCTTTTGAGGTTATTTGATGACTACCCAAACCGGAATCGTTAAATGGTTCAACGAAGCCAAGGGCTTCGGCTTTATCACCCCAGACGCAGGAGGACCAGATCTGTTCGTCCATTTTCAGGACATCCAGGCTACTGGCTTCAAATCGCTCGCCGAGAACCAGCGCGTCTCGTTCGAGCGCAGCCCCAGCCCTAAAGGCGAAAAGGCGACCAACGTCAGTCCTTCCTGACAATCTGCGCTGCCTTCCGTTCGCGCGTGTGCTGGACCTTCAACCGCTTTTCCCACCAGCCATAATCTGACAAGGTTTCCTTGGCCACCTCCACGCATCGCAAATAGTCGGGGACGGCCTTGGAGCATGGCGGGGCCGGTGGTTCAATGCCCTGGGAGGTGCAATAGCGTACTGCATCCTCCAGGTCGCCGTCATTGAGCAAATCCCGGCACGCGGTCGAGTGAATCAGTGCAAGGTTCATGTCCCTATCCAGAACTCACCAATCGCCTGGAAAAGCGCTGCAGGAGACGCTGGCCGCAACGCTCCAGCGTGGCAAAGGTCGGCTGCCGCATCGCGGTAGAGATCGGTCCGGTCATGTACGCGGTCCCCAGTCCGGCCAGCGAAAGCTGCCGCCAGCTTAAGGAGAGACGGCCTTCAGCCCCCCCCTGCAGATACCTCTTCATACCGGCGCTCCTTCACGATCCTGGGTCTACAAGTTGGGGTGGTCCTCAGCAAACGCGATCGCGTCGCACAGTTGGCCATACCGATAGCCTCCATACAGGAAGTGGCCCTCAATATAGGCGATGCCATGCAGTTTCATCATGCTTTCGTCTTCGTCGGTTGGGTGATATGCCGCCACCCAGCTCGGTTGGAACGCATCATCGCGCAAGAAGCCGGCTTTGGCGTGTTCTGCGACTGCGTAACGCAAGGCATCCCGAAATACATCGTAATGGTGCTGCCGAAATGCATACCGCCTCCCATCGAACGAAATCTCAAATTGTGCCGCCAGGCTTTCATCCGATTCCTGCTGCATATTCGTGTCGCGCGTGCTTTCCATGACCTTCCCACCTGAACTATCCCGACTCCCATTCATTACGCAGATCTGACGCCGGGCCTTTAACATCGCGTCGGTGTTGGCGTCCTCTCGGGATCCGAACGCCTCGTCCGGGAAGATAATCGTTCGCCTGATGCTGTGCGGCCATTGAAGGCTGGTGCAGTCCGATGATGGCGGCATATGTTTGAGTATGGCAGTCGAGGCGTACTTCAGTGCTCCGTCCTGGCACCTGAACTCAGCGCACCTGAGCAGGATATTCCACCCCTGGAACCACGTTGTTGAGTGTTGGCGCATGGCGCCCTCCTTCGCTCGCGTTCAGGAACAATCTCGGAAAGGTGGCGGCAACGAGCAAGCCTTCCTTCCCGGCGCTGCACGCCAACGGCGTGCCAAACGCATGTGCAATACCAATTCAGGACGATTATGGGCTTTGACGCGATTGCGCTGTCAGGCAGCAATGCTGAGGAAGACCGGCACGAAACTCGATATTGGCTAGGTACCTGCTTACCCAATATACGCCCACAAACGAAATTCACCTAATGAATTCGGCAGCCAAGACGAGCCGTGCAAACGGGCCATTGCCGGATATACTGGAATGGTGGATTCGGGCGCTGGGAGGAACCGATGGAGAGCATGCTGCAGTGGAAAGTCTCCTATTGCCGCTCAGATGGGAGCACCGGCCTGGTCTTCATCGCGCTGCCCAGCGAACCTCTATGCACTGACCTGATGGACTCCATTCTTCAATGGGATACGGATCGCGCATACCTTCACCCAGGCGCGCTGCCAGAAACCGATCGGTTTGCGCAAGCGATCGCATTCTTTGAGTTTAATCACATCACAAATATGCGCGTGAAGTCACTTGATGACCAGATAGACTCTACGTCCGACGCCTAGTTCCCGGCAACATGCGGCGTCAGTACAGCGCGAAACTGGGACCCGCGTCAATGGCAAGCGATGGCGTCGGCAGGATCACTTTGGGAGGATGTATGGAACTGCTCGAAACAGAAGACATTGCCGAGTTTCGGAAGATTTTGCGCAGGAGTCGCTTACTTCGTGCAGACTTTTCTCTCAGCGCTACGGACACAACCGATCCGAAGACTGATGAAGTGCCGGCATTGCAGGGTGAATTGACGGTGCGACGAAAATCGACCGGACAGACCAAACAATACCTGATCAGTGACAGCACCTCGTGGCTCGACCTGTTTCGCAATGACATCAAGAGCGGCGCGTTTATTGGACAGGATTCTTTGCAAGTGCGCTATCCGGCAAGTTGGCCGCACAAGACCAGCCATTAACGTGCGCTCTGCCCCAGCCTATTCTGCCCATCGAACCTGGCTGCATAGTACAGAATTGTGCCCAGCATCGATGCGCGCCGGTCGCCGACACGCATCGCTCGGCGCTTTAGCGCTCTTTGACTCTGCTCCCGGCGTGGTATCAGTGCGCCCACTAAATGCCCGCAATCGAGCATGGGCCAATGCACTCTTGGCGCCAGGCAGCGGAAGCGGCGGCACCGAGCCCGCAACGGAGCCGCCCCTTGGCGCCGATGCAGGTAGACTCGAGCAATCTCGCACCAATGGACGAATGTGCAGTCATGACAACTGACGGTCCCGGGTGATCCCATCGTTGCAAACTCTAATGCCTTCGTCATATTGGGTCCTCCTTGCAGGCCTCTTGCTCATCGCAATGATGTTGGGCGGGACGTTGCTTGGGCGTCTCCCGCTGAGCGGAGCCATGATTTACCTCGCAGTTGGCTACGTGCTTGGTGTGGCGGGGCTTATCACCCCGGACCCGATCCGCCATGCCGGGGCTCTGCAACTGGCGACGGAAGGCGCCCTGCTCATTTCGCTCTTTTCGGTCGGCCTTAAGCTGGAGCTTCCATTGCTGGACCGTCGTTGGCTCGCACCTTTCCGACTTGCCTTCGCAGCGATGGCAATGACCGTGGCGCTCATCGCTGTTATCACTGTCTATGGGTTCGGCTTGTCTGTTGGCGCCGCGATCCTGCTTGGCGCAATTCTGGCACCTACGGATCCTGTGCTCGCATCGGCGATTCATTCGGAGTCAGGACCGGCGCCCGATCCGACCCGCTTCAGTCTCGCCGGAGAAGGCGCACTCAACGATGGCACGGCATTCCCCTTCGTTCTACTGGGCTTGGGTATCATGCAGCTGCATGATCTCGGGGAATCCGGATGGCGTTGGTGGGTTATCGACCTGCTCTGGTCAACCGCCGGCGGAATGCTGATTGGGGCAGCCGTCGGCGGCATGCTCGGCACACTTGTGATCTACCTGAGAACGCGACACCAAAGCGCAGTCGGATTGGACGAGTTCCTCTCGCTTGGCGTCATCGCGGTCTCGTTCAGCCTGGCACAGTTGGCATTAGCTTCCGGCTTCTTGTCGGTCTTCTTCGCCGGTTTAGCGCTGCGACGCGCGCGAGACTTTCCCATCACCGGGACGACGCCGATGACGCGGAGCGCGGGCTTGGAAGCCTCGCCCACCAATGCGTCAACCCATTCCCATCATGCCAGTGGCGTCATGACCCGGGCAGTACTGAGCTTCAATGAGCAGTTGGAGCGTCTCGCCGAGCTGGCAATTGTATTGATGATCGGCGCCATGCTGCCTTCGATGGTCCTATTTAGCGGATTGTGGTGGCTCATCCCAGCGATCTTCTTTGTTGTGCGCCCCGTGTCGGTCGTGCTTGCATTTGCCGGCTCCAAAGTGCCAACGCACCAGTTGGCAGCCTTGAGCTGGTTAGGGATCCGAGGGATCGGGTCTATCTATTATCTGATGTTCGCCATCCGCAGGAACATCGACGATGGGCTCGCTCAACAGCTCGTCACGTGCACCCTGGCTGTCGTTACGACATCAATCATCGCGCATGGCATCACCGTTCTACCACTGTTGAAATGGTACGCATCCCGTAACCGCGGAGCCGCAAAATGATATGCTATAACTAAGGCGGAACCCACGGGGATTGGCGTTGACGAGAATGAGTTCGCCACTGCCGCTCTTTGTACCGTACTGCCCTTGAGGACAGGTGGCTTGCGATGAATACGTTACTTGAAAAAGAGCGGAGGCGGGATTGGCGTATGGCCGAGCTTGTACAGTACGGCATGACGCTGCGCGCTGTTATCGGCCTAGCGGAAGCCCAACGATACTTGCTCTCCCGCTGTGTTCCCCAGGCGGTGGTCGATCGCGCTTTGAATGCCGTCGGACCTCGGCCATCCATGCCGACGCGCATCGCGCAGGAATTGGAACGGTGCCTACTCACCAAACCCGTTCGATCCGTGCTGGATTAGCTGGGCATAGACTTGGGCAGCACCTCTCCCCTATAGGTCGAACCTCTTCTTGGTTTCAATGGTGGCCCGATCGCTCCAGCGGCCGCCGCGCTGAAGTGTAAATCTTAACAGCGATCTGTCGTGGTACACGGCCCGCAGAAAATGACCATGAGCCTGGTGTGAATTGCCGCGCTCATACCGAGCGATCCAGGCATTCTCGGCCGTGCGGCGGCCCCAGGCGTCGTACCGCAATGAGAATGCAGAGACGGCGAAGCGCCGTTTGCCGGAGGCGCCAGATTCAATGCCGGCGGCTCCGCTTTTGCGCATACATTTGTTCATCTGCCAGGAGGACATAGTAAGACAGGGTCTGGTCCGCGGATGAATCGACCAGCACGACGCCGGCACTGATCGAGACGCAATACGGCCGCTCCTGCATCAAGTTGAATGCGCTCAGGTTGGCCTGTTGTACAGACCTGTCAGCACGTCGGTCAACGACAGCATCCGCATTTCGCTCACCGCTGCGTCCCTTTGCTGCAATTCTTCGGCATGGCTTACTGACGTGTCAGCGATTTCCTGGCGTTGTTCGCGTAGCAGCCGCTCGAGTGAAGTCTGCGACTCGATTTTGCCCAGCGCTGCCCCAGCCAACTGCAAAATGTATGAGAGCGTGCGTTCGTAGGCATCCTGCGTCGCCGTATCCAAGTCGTGATCCCAGCTGACTGCGAGCACCACCGCAGCGGCGTGCGCTGGCACGGCCAGCACCAGCCTGCGCGTCCCTCTGTATTCGAGCTGCTGTTCATCATAGGACTGGGCGTTCGCAGCCTCTACCGCGTCGGCCGTCATACGCACGGCGGCGCGGTATAGCGGATGGTCTGTGCCGGCCGAACGCGCAATGCCGTGGCTGTCGAACTCGACCAGATCCATCCGGTCGCTGCGCAGGAGCAGCAAGGCCGAATCGAACCGGACAGTCTCCGCCAGCGCGCGGCCGATCAGTGCCAACGAACCTTGCGCCTCGTCGTTCTGAAGCAGGTCGCGCGCCAGCATCAACAGTATGCGCAACTGGGTCGGCCCGAGCTGCCGCGTTTCCACCCGATCCTTTCTCATTGGGCATCGCCCTCCATGCTAGTCCTCTGCCTCGTCTGTCGTCGGCGGCGCATTGGACGGAGTGATGGCCTCCGAGACCAGTTGATCGGTACTGGGGGCTCGGCGCAGCAACGGCTTGTCGAGCACTCGTGCAATCACGTCCGAGGGAACGCGCCTGTATTCCATGTATTTCTGTGCCAGCGCCCGGTTGCGTACCGACTCGATGTTGACGCCGCGCGCCACCGCCTTCGCGGTACCAATGTCAGAGCGTTTTTGCCGTTCGTTCATTTCGGGCCCGATATGTTGAACATATTGATGCTTCATGACTTCCGGTTCCCCAGCCGCAAGAGATTCTTCACGCGTCATAATCGCGACGCCGTCACCGGCACTCTGGGCCAGCGCAGGGAAAGAAAATTTCAGTCCAGCATTATCAAGGTGCTTCGCCTGATTTGCGGCCTGCACCGAGTGTATTCCTATTACGGCCATGCGCCGCCTACTTTCCTGGCCCTGCAACGCAGTCAGCTGCCAGAACTAACAAATTCCGTGAAAATCGCTAGGTGTTCGTCAGAAAGGCATGTACACTGGACTCACCGCGTATTCAGCACCGCTAAAGAATTGCCGGTTTCTCTCCTGTCTCGCCTTTGTTGGCGACTCCCGTCTGATTCCCTCATTTGTTGACCCTGCTCGTTGGCGCGTATCGCCGGAAACGGCCCGACTCTACATCTTTTGAGGTTATTTCATGACTACGCAAACCGGAATCGTTAAATGGTTCAACGAAGCCAAGGGCTTCGGCTTTATCACCCCGGACGCAGGAGGACCAGATCTGTTCGTCCATTTTCAGGACATCCAGGCTACTGGCTTCAAATCGCTCGCCGAGAACCAGCGCGTCTCATTCGAGCGCAGCCCTAGCCCCAAAGGCGAGAAGGCTACCAACGTCTGTCCTTCCTGACAATCCACGCATCCTTCGACTCCCAATACAGGTGAGCCACATGTCCATATGGCGAATTCAATACCAAGACGATCATGGAGCGCATCAAGAATGTTTTGGGGAACGAGACGGCCGGCCGAGTCCTCATGAAGCCATGGAGATCGTGGTCCAAAGCCTTATTCTGGCTGCACACACCGGCATGAGCGCTGTACCAAACTTGACGCTGCTATCGGCAGACGCGCTTTCCGAATTTCGGGTCCACTTCATTTCACCAGTTAGCGCGATTTCCCAGACCAACCGAGAAACCAAGTGCCCGCCCGAACGGTAGTAAATGACAACTGGACCTTCAACCTTTTGGCTCATGTTCTTCATCCATAGGTCGCCAAACACCTGACAAAGCGCTGAAGGGGGCATGGCGCAACAGTCGCTTCGCCTGGACTGAAGTTGAATGCGGGACCAGCCTCGCCAAGGCGCTACGTTCAGACTGAAATACGTCCAGCGTCAGGATGGTCAGCTCACGCGTCTATAGCGCACGATGGCCAAGGACGGTTCAAAGTCTCCAAGGTCGGCACGAACTGTCCTGCGCATCGCGTCAAGAGCTGCGGGGGGGCCGAAGCCGCCTCCCATTGCCGCGTCATCATCCCCGTCGTCAACCCAAGCCAGCAGCGGAAGCAATGTGCCACGAAAGGTTGCAGCATGAGGGAACGATGGGTCTAACAACGTGCAAATATATCGTCACCGTGACGATCGTCATGTGCGTGGTCACCAGTCAGATCAGCGAAAGCGGCCACCAGATTTAGGCGAGAAGACCTTCAGCCGTCTACTGCAGACACCTCTCCATGCCGGCGATCATTAGCTGGGGGGATTACCAGTTGCCTTGCAATGGACGGCCCGAAGAGATAAGCCGGCTTCAATGTATGCTGGAGTTCCCGCTCGATCAAATTTATAGGCATTCGATAGAAGCGCCGCACATACCCACTACATTTCTTTTAGGTACGGGACTTGTGCAGGATCGACGCCAACACATTCACTCGCCAGACGCGGCTCAAGCAGAAAGTGGTAACTCATTCAGTTCGTCTTCATCTGTCCGAACTTCGACGATCTCTGCGCGCCGTCTGATCAAGCTGGATGCGCGTACACACAAGAGGCCGAACGAAGACCGCTTTGATCAGAGTCATCCGCAGACCATATGACACAGCCGTGCGCAATCCTGCCGTTGTGCCAAAGGCAACTCTAGTTAGAAGGACGATGGACATCTGTTGAGCAGTAACTTGGTCAACGCGTCGTTTCTTTTGCATAGATCCCATCCATCTTCGGAACGCATTTCGGATGAAGCCTTTTTACAAGGCTGGAATGCCGAAGGACTCCTTGCGCCAGACAATAAAGCATGGCGCCAGCCAGAGCGCCTTCGTTCAACAGCTCTTGGCATGTAGGTGAACGTATCGAGAGAACTCATCGCGTCACCCGTAACTGGCCAGTTGCCGCGCGAAGCGCTGCAAGGGGCGCGGCCCACAACGCTCCGCATCAGTGCACCATCGTTGCAGGCGGGCCAACAGTTGCTCTTGCGTTTCAGACGAGCGGTCCCACAGCGTTTCAAGCGTCTTCTGCGCCATATGCATTCGATGAAGACGTTCACTATGCGTCAACACCCGTTCGAGATCCCCGCACTGCGCACCAGAGAGACGGCATGGCGCTTGCTGCAACAACCCCTTGGCTTGCTGTAGGTCTGCCCTCGATATCAAGTTCGCCATTCGCGGACGCTCAGCCTGAAAGACCGCTTGTTTGAGCACAGTCAATTCCCGCATCAGGACCGCGCGATGTCCCAGAACCAATTGCAGCGTGCGCAGGGTCGGCGCGAACTGGCCGGCACAGCGCGTCAATGGAACGGGCGCCTTGCGCAGTGTTGCGAGACGCATCAATCCCATCAGCCTGATATAGACCCAGCCGACGTCCACTTCGAACCAGCGGACGGAGAACTTTGCCGAGGTAGGAAAAGTGTGGTGGTTGTTGTGCAGCTCTTCGCCACCGATCAGTACCCCAAACGGCAAGATGTTAGTCGCGGCCTCTTTGCATTCGAAGTTGCGGTAGCCGAAATAGTGCCCGAGACCATTGACCACCCCTGCGGCCAGAAACGGAATCCACATCATTTGGAACGCCCATAGCGTCAGCCCCGGAATTCCAAACAAAAGTAGTTCAATCACCAATAACAGGCCCACGCCTTGCCAGGTATAACGCCCGTAAATTTTTCGTTCCATCCAGTCGTCCGGACCACCTCCCCCATAGCGCCCAACCAAGCCGGGGGCGCTAGCCGCTTTCCGGTAGAGCTCAGCGCCCCGCCACAAAACTTCATTAATGCCCTCCTGTAACGGGCTGTGCGGATCTCTTGCTGTTTCGCAGTGCGCATGATGACACCGGTGTACCGCCACCCACTCCCTCGTCACCATCCCCGTGGTTAGCCATAGCCAGAAACGAAAGCAGTGCGCCACAACTGGATGTAAGGTCAATGCGTGATGCGTTTGGCACCGATGCAGGTAGATCGTCACGGCGACGATCGTCGCATGCGTCATCGCCATTCCGACCAGGATCAATTTCCACCAGCTCCAGGCCAGCAATCCCCCCATCAACCATTGCACGGTTTCTCCCATCACGCAGATCCTTTCAACTTCACTAAACTACAGCCCCGGATGTGCGATGGCGTAAGTGACCGCATCACGCAACTGGTCGTACCGATAGCCGCCGTAATGAAAGCGCCCTGTTGCAAAGACGATGCGATGCTGACGCATCAAGAAGTCCTCCGCGTCTGTCGGGCGATAAGCGCTCCGCCAATTCGGCCGAAAGCCATCATCAGGTACGAACCCCTCTTTGGCATGTTCAGCGATGGCGTAGCGTAAAGCATCGCCAAAGACATCGTAACGATATTGCCGGAAGGTGTACCGGAGCCCGTCGAAAGAAATCTCGTACTGTTCCGCCAGGAGCTGGTCCGCCGATGGCTTGCGCAACGTGCCGTCAACGCATTCCGTATCCCCGGCCCCACCAGCGACAATGCCGCTTTCCATGGCAATGATTTCGCGCTTGGCGCGCGAAGTGGCGGCAACATTGGCATCCTCTCGCGTATCAAAGGCCTCCTCGGGGAACACGACGGAACGTTTGCCGAGGTTCCGGAGAATAGCAGTCGACGCGAACCTGCGCACGCCATCCTGGCAACGAAACTCGGTACATCGCAAGACGATACGCCATCCATGGAACAAGGTGTCTTCCCGCCATCTCATCGCGCACTCCTTCGCTCGCGTTGGTGAAGGATTAGTGAAATGAGGTCGCGACGAGCAAGCTCTCGTTTCAGGCGAACCACGACTTAGAGAGGAGTGTAGGCCATACCGCCATCCTGGTTAGTCCCGAGAATTAAGGCTGCCCGGCGCCAATCATTGGTCAAAGAAGCGTCATGACCCCACTATACGCGCAGCGTACGAAACCACCTATTCATTTCGGTGGCCCTGCGTGCCTTGGTGCTTCATGAACTCAGCCTCACTGGCAGCGTTGCGCTCTTCGCGCGCGGCAATGGGATCGCCGCCGCTATCAATCCGGTTTGCGGCGCGCTCGGCGTCAGTGTGCGGCCCTTCGGCACCGGTTTCATGCGTGTCATCGTCGCCCGGAGGATGCAGCATGTCCTTCAACATGGCACTTAGTTCAGCAGCATCCGGGGCCAACCCGCGCCTTTTCCTCTGATGGATATAGTGTTGGATTTCGGCTTCTTGTTCGGCGCTCAAGGGCAACCCGTGGAAAGCGGTTTCTGGTTCATTGCTGTGCACGATATCTCTCCAGTCCGGCATGACACCAAGTCTACGCTCTATTCCACAACTATTGGAAACCGATTTCGCTGTCCATGAGCGAACTGCGTTTGCCTGGCTAACTTGTTAGCGACAAGGCATGGTCGCGTGGTTGCACCAGATTGAACTCGGCGATCCGGGCAAGTATCCGCTTTGTGATTGCGCGCGGGGTCGCATTATCGAATGTGAATGCGGCAAATTTGTCCCCGCCAACACGTCCCACCACGTCGGCCTGCCGAAAGGCGCTACGAAAGAGCCGTGCTGCTTCGCGAATCAGGTCGTCTCCCGCAGCGTGGCCAGTTGGTCATTCACATTTTTTAGTCCATCGACATCGGCGAAAATGACGGCGCAGGCAAGACGCTGGCGGCGGGCGATCAACAAACACTGTTCCGATTTGGCGAGAAAACCGCGTCGATTCTGCAGGCCCGTCAGTTCATCCTGAACGGCCATTTCACGTGCTACCACTGCCTCACTCTCACTGATTCTTAACTCTTCGACGAGCCGCGATTCTGCCGCCGCATGGGCCTCGTGCTGTTCATGAACCAGTTCGTCACAGTTCAGCTGATGCCACAGGGTCCGAATGCCCGCCAGTTCGGCGATAAGCGGGAGTACAGTGCACGCTCCGCGCTGGATAAAAGGGCCCGCGGGCCGGTCCAACGGGACTTTCTCCAACATCTTCCTTAGTTTGCGGCATTCCTGATGGTTCATTTCCAGGAATTTTTTCTTTCCGGGAGGATCGAGGTAGTAACAACTGTCGCCGCCCCCTCGATTGCTGATCAACAAAACACCGTCAGGCTTCAATGACGACAAATTCTGATAGATGGATCGTAATGCGGCTTCGACGTTTACGGCACTCATCAAAGCCTTTGCAATCCGCAACAGCATCATGTCTTGGCGCGCTCTCTGTCGTTGGAGGCAACGGGCAATGCCTGAGCTAACCACTTCAGTTCCCCACTGCCTTGCGGACCAACAATGATCGCGGTGCAACAACGCTGTAGCATTTACAAATCAGAGAGCCGGCGCTAAGCTAGAAGTTCAGCCGAATACATTATGTCATCTTCGAAATAGGACAAAGGAGACGCAGACGTGCGTGTGTTGACTGCCGCAATTTCGGTGGTAAAAATTCAGATCGATCCGCCTGCAGAGGGCGGACAGACCACCGTGCTTGTTTATCAGCACGTGAATCGCAAATCACTGGTACCTTGCCAACCAGAGACGAGCTATTTTGTTGTTTCGGATGGAGAAGAGAGGCGTATCGCCAGGGCACCAGAATGGGATGACGCACTTGGTGGTTTTGAGAAAGCGTTTTGGGATGAATCCGGAAACGCTTATATTGCTTCGGATTCAATGGGTAAGATCGATCGCATCTTCCCGTCCCCTTCAATGGGCCACTCTACTTGTTTGGATGCAGACAGCCTCGACCTTCGATAAGCGCTTCCAGCCTTCCCACCAAGAGCGCATTCGTGCCCAAGCATCGAAATAGCCAGCTTTTCTCACACGTGGCCACGGTGACTTAATGAAGGGCGGCGTAATCACCCGCTATAGGTGCATTCTGCCGTCGACATCGGCAATACCATTCCATGAAGAGATAAGACTTGCTCATCGTTCTGGCGCGATTCGACGAGGACCGTGACGTCGTGTTGGACGAATGGCGAGACGCATTCGACGAGCGACGCTAGACATGTCCTGTATCCGCGAGCGGACTGCGTCCGAGCTCCTGTTGTGACTGGACAGCCCACACCGTACGTCTGCGTTTGACCGCCCTCCCCATTCCAGCTACTCTCGATCAATGCTTCTCCATTCAGCGCCCCTGGAGCACCTGTTGGGCACATCTTTGCTACCCTGCCATGACCTTCCACGTTAAACGGCTTGCAGCACATCAGTTCGAGCAGTTCATCTCAGAGGTGGCAGACTACGCTATCTATACGATATCTCCGGAAGGCGAGATTACCAGCTGGAATGTCGGCGCGGAACAATCGACGCAATACGCCGAAACGGAGGTGCTGGGCAAGCATTTCTCGCTGTTCTGCACCGCCGAAGATCGCATTACGCGACTTCCTGAGGTGGCACTCCGCGTGGCTGCAGAGCAGCGTTTCGAAGGCGAAGGCTGGTGTGTCCGTAAGGACGGAACCCAGTTTTGGGCAAATACCGTGGTGGATGCAGTGCGTGACGTAACGGCAAAGCTGATCGGCTTTACCGTCATCACACGGGACATCACGGAGCGGGTTCGGGCGCAGGAAGCACTCTATGCGAGCGAACAGCAATTTCGGCTGCTGGTACAAAGCGTAACTGACTACGCCATCTACCTCCTTTCGCCCTCCGGCATCGTCACCAGCTGGAACACCGGCGCCGCGCGCATCAAAGGCTACGAGAGTGAGGAGATCGTTGGCCAACATTTTTCACGTTTCTATACGAACGAAGACAAGGCCGCTGGGCTTCCTGAGATCGCACTGAAGACTGCCGAGCGAGAAGGGAGATTTGAACGCGAAGGCTGGCGCGTCCGCCGGGACGGCACCCGATTCTGGGCACACGTCGTCATCGACCCGGTGCGGGACCGTATGGGCCAACTGATAGGGTTTGCCAAGGTGACACGCGACGTCACTGCGAAACGGTATGCCGACGATGCACTTGCGCGTGCGAAGGACGCGCTATTCCAGTCCCAAAAGGTAGAAGCACTTGGCAAGCTGACAGGGGGCGTCTCGCATGATTTCAACAACCTCCTGAACGTCATCGTCAATGGTTTGCACTTGCTAAAACTCGAATCGAACCGTGAGACGCAACAGCGTACGATCGATACAATGGAGCGCGCCGCAAAGCGCGGCGCCAAATTGACGCAACAGTTGCTGGCCTTCGCGCGCCAGCAGCCGATTCGGCAGGAGCATGTCAACGTCAATCAGGTATTGACAAGTTTTGAGCCCGTCCTCCGGCGCGCAATCCGCAGCGATATCTCGCTCGATCTGTCTCTTGCTCCCCATTTGCCCGACATCCTGGTGGACGAAGCCCAACTGAAAGCAGCAGTGCTCAACCTGGTCGTCAATGCTCGCGATGCCATCCAAGGGAACGGCAGGATCGTGATCAGCACAGAACTGGACGACACCCCTGCCAAGCGGCCAGATACCGGAACTGGGATCGCGTGCGACATTCTCCTGAGAGTAGAAGATACTGGGACAGGGATGAGTGAAGAGGTCGCTCAACGGGCTATCGAGCCTTTTTACACGACCAAGCCGCTCGGCGAAGGCACTGGACTCGGCCTCAGCCAGGTTTACGGACTCGCGGGACAGTCGGGGGGCACTCTCACTCTCGCCTCTTCGCTGGGCCGCGGCACCATCGTCACGCTTGCCATCCCCATAGTAGCAAGCGCAACCGCGAACGCATCCACATCATGTCCCATCAAGGTCCTGGTCGTTGACGATCAGCCTGAGGTACTGGAGATGACCGTTCAGCTCATCGAGAGCCTCGGATACTTAGCTCTCTCCGCGCATAGCGGCCAAGCGGCCCTGGACCTGCTGAGTCACGAGCCCGGCATAAGCATTCTCTTCAGCGATGTCGTGATGCCTGGGATGAACGGCCTCGAATTGGCGTCGAGTGCGATCGAACTGGCACCTATGCTGAAGGTGATCCTCGCAACCGGGTACATGAATTCCTTCCTGCTCGAGCAGCGGCACGGCTTCGGATTGGACAATTTCCCACTGCTGCAAAAGCCGTTTTCCTTCGAGGATGTCGCCCGACAACTGAAAGTGCTCGCCACCACATGAAAGGTGAGACCGTGATATTCCCTGGTTGTCGATACGGTTAATCCGGAAGCCTCGACGGCAAAGCCGGCTTGAGCTAGCGCTTGTGGCGCACAAAGGAACTTCCGACGAGACTGGATTTTGGAAATGCCCGTCAAAGCCCGTCAGCTGCAATGCATGATGGGCTTGTCCAGTTCCGTTCTCAAATAGTGCGGGCCGGACACCTGTGCCGTTATACTGATTGTCTTGAACTGCCCACGAGCACTCAATGCACTGCTACCAGACTGGCTTTCGAACCGCGTCGCCACAAAGTTTATGCGGTCACGTGAGGACCGCACAGACAACTGGATGGTACGGACGCCCATTTCCGAATGCTTATCTTTGTGATCCAGGTTAGCGGCTGCGCCGGAATGCATTGCGCGGCGCCGCCCGCTTCGGCGAATCGATGTGACGGAATGTGATGCGCCCCTTGCTCAGGTCATACGCCGACAACTCAAGCGTCACCCGGTCACCCGCGAGGATGCGAATAAAGTTCTTTTTCATACGCCCTGCCGCATAAGCGATCAGGCGATGCCCATTTTCCAGTTCAACACGAAAACGGCTGTCAGGAAGCACCTCGTGCACCACGCCCGGCATTTCAATAAGGTCTTCTTTTGCCATCTCTCACAACCTTCGCACAATGTGGATATTGGTGGCGCGAGAACCCCACGCCGACTCGGTGAGCTCATACGAAACGAGCTTTTGCTCGAGTAAGCCGGCAGATTGATCTCCAACAAAGTCTCCAATCTCGGCTGCAATATCGCATCCCCCAGCATCCGGTCTGATCTGACCGATGCCCTTTAGCCTGCTAAACCAATGAATCGTGCCTGTATGTGTGCTCATGTGCTGCTCCTTGCTGTAGACGTGCGAACCCAATTCTCAAGTAGAGCCAGTGGTCGAGGATCGGACAGGAATGGCCGCCAGGCCGAGACAGGTAGGAAACAGGACGGTGACGAAGTACCGAAGTGGGAGGTCAGTGTATAGGAAGTTGGCCAAATCACCTAATCTGCTTGTTCCGATAGTTCTTCAATTCAACATTCTCTGAGGGGAGAACTGGGCAAGCATGAGCCGGCCCGAATAAGCACGTCCCATGGGTAAATGGGTTGCACGTTCCCAAGCTGTTGATTTCCTTAGAAATTGTACAAAAACGCACATCAGTTCGAGGCGTAGGGCCCTGCAGTACGTTTGCAGTGTTTTGGAGGAAGTTATGCAGGCACTGTGATCGGCTTTGCGTTCATGGGGAGCAAATCATCCAGGAGCGAGGAATCAGCGTTACAGGAACTGGCCAGAATTAAAGCTCATTGATAATTCTGTGGGGCGATCATGCGATTTTTCTGGCAAGCGTATGCACCTAAAAATAAAGCCCTGTAAAAACAGGGCCTTACTGGTCATTTAAGCTGGAAATCTAATATTGCCATTTGGAAATTCACTCCCACTCGGATATCATCGAGGTTTATAAGGCCCTGATTTATTGCCGTTTTTCTGATATCGAAAACTCCAATACCATCAACAATACCATTATCAAAACCTTGACGCCGAGCCATCAAAACCCTGAACTTCACTATACTTGCAATGACATTCTGCACCTAACCTACAGTACAGGAAGGTCGGTGTGAATCGTCTTCCAACTTTGAAGTAAACATAGGCAACTGCGTTGCGCATCTCGTAAGCGAACGCCAGCGGCAACTCGGGATGCCGTGTTGCGAACTCCGGATAATGTTTTTGGATGTTGTTGCTAGCCTCGCCCAGGATCTCAAGGTTACGGATCACGGCATCCTGAACCAGCTCTTTCGCAAAAAGACGACTTCGTCCAGATTATCGGTGTATCGAGTGATGCGTTCGATCACCTGCAACATGTGCGCAAGATAGTCGATCAAGCGCTGCTCATCCTTGCTCATACAGGCACAGCTTTTGCGAAAACGGCGGCACTGAATTTCTCTGGCAGTGCTTTCGAGTGGGTCAGCGAATTTCATCAGGGCCAGCGGTAACGCCGCACACAAGGCCGGATAACTGCGACTTTTCTAGTCTTAAATTGCTTGAAATACCTTGCAAAAGGGAGGCGTCCATATAGATTGAATCGCCGCGCGTCTAAGCCGCCTGCCGACCTACCAGCAGGCGGGCCACGTGGGCCGTCATGGCGACGCCCGTGTGCGCAAGATCAGAGCCGTGCTTCTGGCGCAGCCTGCTCAGGGCGCAGACGGCACGAGAGTGACGATGACGCGTCGGTAGCGCGTCAGCGCTGGTCTGCCCTTATCGACCACCTTTACGATGAAGTGGGCGGTCTCCGTCTTGGTTACCACTGGCGCCTGCCCCGATACGGTATGATGATTTTCCGCATACCCCAGCTTGATCGGCTCCCTGTAGCTGCCAGCTTCCGGGTACTGAAACCACAGGTAGCTCAAGCTATCTCCATCGGGGTCGGAGCTGCCGGCGGCGCTCATCACGAAGTTTTCGCCGGATTTGATGGTCAGCCGATCGCTATGACCGAGCTTGACGACCGGCGGATGATTCGCCTCCTTGTATGGCTTGGTGGTCCAATCCATTCGAGCTGCGAAATCGTTCTGAAAGTCTTTGCGCCAGCGCATGATGGTGGTTCTGTACCCAGTGAAAACCTTATCGTGAGCCCGCACGCTGCGGAAATAGTCGCTGTTGACCATCGGAGTGTAAGTATCCACGGCGTTGGTCCAGATGGCACGGGGCTCTTGCAATACTGGTACATTGCCGGTGAAGCCTTTTGGATCGGTTGTCTCCAACGCTGGCGTGTACAACTCGTAGCGCCCACCCCAGCCGCCCCAGTCCGGATGCTCGGGCGCGTTCAGGCCGTTTGGGATCAAGGAAAGGAAGGATGGCGTATCGCCCTCCACGCTAAAAGAGACATCGGGATAGATCGCGCCCAGCGGTCCATGCCCCTGTTGAATATTCGTAGCGATCCAGTCGTTGCTGACCTCCGTGCTGTCGAAGCCCGGCTCGATCGTGTGCATGCCGGTCCAAGTGCCATTGCCATACCCGCCGGGGCTGACGATATAAAACAGTTCGGGAAACCGAGTGCGCATCCAGATTCCGGAATCGTCCTGATCGGAGATCGTATAAACGCGCAATTTACTTACCAGGTGAGCAGCCTGCTCCGGGGTCCTGTCGCGGCCAATGCGATACAACGCTTGAGCGAGAGTATTTGCACCGCCCCAGACCGCAACCCATAGCGGCCGCGTGTCATTTTTTTCCAGGGCCTTGATAATGGCGTCCGATCCCGGCGAGTCCTTGCCATCGCCGACACCAAGCATACCGTACAGTTGCCGGCCGGAGCGCACCACGGCTTTCAGCCTCGCCGGTTTCGGAAAACCCGGTTCGTGCTTCAACAGCTGGGGTTGTACTCGGCCGTAGGCGTCGATGATCGCATGGATGGATTCCGGAGCGACACGCGACTTCTGATGCGTGGAGGTAGTGGCGACGATGCCTTCGATATCGATCTGGTTCGCGTACAGAAGCAAGCGCACGAGCGACTGGCTGTCGTCGGGATCGGCCTCGATATCGGTGAGAACAATCAGGCGTTGTTTCGGTTCGGCGAAGCTAAGGGCCGGCACGCAGGCCAATAACGCCATCGATATCGTCATGATTGGAAGTAGTCGCATCATCTCTGTATTGGATTGGGCGCCGGTGGCGCGCACCGCGTCGCCGAAGATCTGGTGGTAAGAATTGAGCGTCGACAAATTGTCACACGGCCAAGAAGGTTTTCTACGGCCAAGCTGAAGCATAGAGAGGACGGCGCAGTCGACGGTAGCGATTTTTCTGGAAATGCTTGCAGTGTGCGGATAGTTGAAAGACTTGGGGATTTACTTCTGTTTGCCGAGTGCTCTGACGGTGAAGCCAATCCGGCGAGCCGCTTCCGTATGGCGCAGTTTGTTCAAGCCGCAGATGCCGCACACGCGCCAAGTCTACTTGGCCGACACAAGGCGGTCATATTGGAGGTGATGCGGCGCGCTCACGAATTCGGCTTGCCAGCAGACGGCAGGTGCGCGCCAACCACGAGCGCTGCCAAGCTGGAATTGGCTTGGCGCGTGAGCAGTGGCCACGGCAGGCGGGTTGCCGCCGATTGCCCGATACTCAAAGCGCTCTATTGTTGACTTCTGCGGTTGGGATCTTGGTGGTCCAGCAGCAGCACGGCGGCGGCTCGGCGCCCCGTCGCCATCGGAACAAAGCGATGGCCAGCCTCATTGCGCATCGCCGGCACGAGCCAGACGTGCGGTAAAAGGACACGGGATGGCAGGCACCGAAATAGCGCTAATGGTGAAGATAGTACAAGCGTGCAGATAATCGCATTGATTATGCACTTCCTTGCGGTCGATGTGCGGCGACGGCGGTACGGCCGCTGGCACTCAGGTGGTGGCTGGCTCGAACAGCGGCCCTTTAAAGCGCGCAATAGCAAAATCTGCACGAGCTCGCGTACCGGCCGTGCAGAATTTTCGCCCAAGGCCGTCATGGCAGGCGGCGGCCCATTTTGGCGTGTATTTTTGCCGCAAAATTTGGGATAGACTCCGCCGGATTGCTGGGCAGGTGGCCGGACGCCCCATCCCGCAAACGAAACCAGTCAACGGCATGTCGGGCGTGTTCGGCGCCGACAGTGGCGGCGGCAGCTGGCGCCGCATCCCCGACGATAAGCATCAGTTTGGCGGTATCAGACCCATGGCGGCCGATCAGAACGAAACAGGATGCGCTGGCGGACGCATGCTTCGATTCGGCCGTCTACGTGTGCCAAGAAAGAGAGAAAGATCTCAATGAAACTAAAAAAATGCAGTATGGGGGTGACCTTGTGGGCTGCCTTGGCAATATGTGGCTGTGGTGGGAACAAAGCAATTGCCAACAGCCCTACCGAGCCTGCCAAGACGACATTTGATTGGACTTCGAGTCCGCCGCTTATTGCGCCACAACCAGATCCAACTCAAAAAATTTTCGGCGTGAAGGATCCTACGGTTGTTTACGCGAACGGCAAATATCACGTATTCATCACGACGGCCGGGTCTACTGGTTGGGGTCTCGGGTACACAAGCTTCGACAAGTGGTCGAACGCGTCGGCTGCGAAAATAGTCCCACTTAACAAATCCCCTATGGGCCCAGGTTATCGCGCAGCGCCGCAAGTATTCTATTTCGCTCCGCAGAAAACATGGTACCTGGTCTATCAAGGCGCCGATCCGCTGTATTCGACCTCGAAAGATATCGACGATCCCCTGTCCTGGAGCGCGCCGAAAAAGTTCTTTCCAGTCGAACCCGACATCGTCAAGGCCCCGCTCGGTGTTGGCTGGCTGGATTTCTGGGTGATTTGCGACGACAAAAAATGCTATATGTTCGCTACCGACGACAATGGGCGTTTGCTTCGATCCGAAACCGGGTTAAGCCAGTTCCCGAATGGTTTCCGCAATACCGTCGCCGTCATGACCGAGAAGAAGGAAGATCTGTTCGAGGCAAGCAATACCTACAAGATTGCCAACACGAACACCTACATTACTCTGGTAGAGGCAATTTCGCCAAAAGGACGTTACTTCCGCGTTTGGAAGAGCGATAGCCTGGGCGGGAAATGGGAGCCATTCTCTTCCACGCCAATGAACGCTTTCGCGACTAGCGATAACGTTGAACAGATTTGGTCGGAAGGGATTTCCCACGGTGAAGTGGTGCGGACTAATACCGATCAGACGATGACAATCGATCCTTGTCGGCCGCTCGAATACCTCTTCCAGGGGAATGACCCTGCAGTGCGTGTGGACGATTACATCAAAATTCCATACCGGTTAGGTGTTCTCACGGCAAAGGGTGAAAACCCGGTGAGCGCCCTCTGCCGCTGATCCAGCGGCCTACATCGAACGCTTCCTGCAGGAGCTGCCGCGCAGCCGGCGGCTCTGCCGCAATCCTTAAAAGACATATTCTGGAATCCGATCTCCGTATGAACATTATCAGACAAAGCCTCGTCATTCTCGGCATGATCGCGGCACCGGCTTTTGCCGCCAGCCAGGTCAGCATCAGCATCGACGCCGGCAAACCCGGCACTGTCATCAACAAGAACGTGTACGGCCAGTTCGCCGAACACCTCGGAACCGGCGTCTACGAAGGCATGTGGGTCGGCCCGCAGTCGAACATCCCCAACACCAGGGGCTGGCGCAACGACGTCGTCGGCGCGCTCAAGGAGTTGCATGTGCCGCTGGTGCGCTGGCCGGGCGGCTGTTTCGCCGACACCTACCATTGGCGCGACGGCATAGGCCAGCAGGACAAGCGGCCGAGCAACGTCCACGCCAATGGCAGCGTCGACCAGATCAACGCCGTCGGCACCCACGAATTCTTCGACCTGATCGAGATGCTGGGCGCCGAGGCCTACGTCAACGGCAACGTCGGTACCGGCAGCGTGCAGGAAATGTCCGACTGGGTCGAGTACATGACTGCGGAAGGCGGCTCGCCCCTGGCCAGGCTGCGCGCGCAGAACGGGCGTGAAAAGCCCTTCAAAGTCGCCTACTTCGGTATCGGCAATGAGTTGTGGGGCTGCGGCGGCAACATGAAGCCCGACTACTATGCGAACCTGTACAGCAATTACGAGCATTTCCTGCGGGCGCCCGAGAAGTCCAGGCCGAAAATGATCGCCAGCGGCGGCAGTGGCTTCGACACCGCGTGGACCCAGGTCCTGAGCAAGGAACTGAAGGACCGCACGACCGGCATCAGCGTTCACCAGTACACCATCCCGACCGGCAAGTGGGACGTCAAGGGCAAGGACCTCGGCTTCAAGGAAGGCGAGTGGATCTCGACCCTCGCCAATACCTTGAAAATGGATCAGCTGATCAAAGATCACGTGGTCGTGCTGGACAAGAACGATCCCGAAAAGAAGATCGGGCTGATGATCGACGAGTGGGGTACCTGGTATGACGAAGTGGGTGCCAAGAGCGCGTTGTTCCAGCAGAACTCCCTGCGCGACGCGCTCGTGGCGGCGCTCAACTTCCATATCTTCCACGAGCACGCCCAGCGGGTCCCGATGGCCACCATCGCCCAGATGGTCAACGTCCTGCAGGCAATGATCCTGACCGACAAGGAGAAAATGGTCCTGACCCCGACCTACTACACCTTCCAGATGTATGTGCCGTTCCAGGATGCCAGGTCCCTGCCCCTGGCAATCAAAGACAACACCAGCTACACCCTGGGCGGATTGACCATTCCCGGCGTGAGCGCTTCTGCGGCGCGCGCCAAGGACGGCAAGCTCTACCTGGCGCTGGTCAACACCGATCCGCACAAGGCGACCGATGTTGCCGTCAACGTCGCCGGCGCCAAGGTAACAGCCGCGACTGGCAAGGTGCTGACCTCGACCATGATGGACGCGCACAACACCTTCCAGTCTCCGCAGGCCATCAAGCCGGCGACCTTCAGCACGCGTGCCGCAAGCGGCAAGCTCTCGATCAAGGTACCCGCCAAGGCCGTGATGGTAGTCGCTCTGGAGGAGTAATCGCCGCACGCGCAAGCGCTACGTGATCGCAATGTCCACGCACGCCCATCGGCACCGATGTGCAACATCCTGTCCGCTAACCACTTTTCGACCCCTTATGAAACCAACCAGCCTCGCCGCCGTGCTTCTTGTGTCCGCATTTGCCTCGCTGCCTGTGATCTCCTATGCGCTCAACCCGGTTATCCAAACGATGTATACCGCCGATCCGGCTCCGATGGTCCATAAGGGCACGCTCTACCTGTTCTCCAGCCACGACGAAGACGTCGGGGAAAAGAACAACTTCAAAATGAAGAACTGGGTGCTCGCCACGACGACGGACATGGTGAACTGGACCCAGTATGGCGTGATCGCCTCGCTACGGGATTTCCCCTGGGCCGCCAAGGAGAACTCCGGTTGGGACGGTTTCGACAACGGCGCCTGGGCTCCCCAGGTGATCGAGAGGGATGGCAAATGGTATCTCTATGCGCCGGTGCACGGCCGGGGCATAGGCGTGCTGGTGGCCGATAATCCCCTGGGGCCCTACAGCGATCCCCTCCGGAAACCACTGATCGCCGGCCACGCCGGCGGCCTGTACGACAGCATCGATCCGACCGTGTACGTCGACGACCAGGGCCAGGCCTATCTCGCCTGGGGCAATCCCAATCTGTGGTCGGTGAAGCTGAACAAGGACATGATTTCCTACGACACCAGCGTCGGTGAGAACGGCATCATTGGCCACCCGATGACCGTCAAGGCACTGGGCGAGCGCAACCCGCCGGACACACAGGGCGTCACGTTGCCCAAGCCTGCTCTGCGCGGCACATCATACGAAGAGGGTCCCTGGTTCTACAAGCGCAAGAATCTCCATTACCTGTTTTTTGCCGGTGGCCCCATCCCTGAGCACCTCGCCTACTCCACCGGCCCGACACCCGAAGGCCCGTGGACCTACGGCGGGGTCGTCATGCCCCCGCAAAGCGCCTTCACCAACCACCCGGGCGTGATCGACTACAAAGGCAAGACCTACCTCTTCTACCACAACGCCGCGCTGCCGGGAGGCGACGGCTTCAAACGTTCAGTGGCCGTCGACGAGTTGAAGTTCAATCCGGATGGCTCGGTCCAGATGGTGCAGCCGACCAAGGAAGGGCCGGCGCCGATTGCCACCCTCGCCCCCTACAAGCGCGTCGAAGCCGAGACCATCGCCTGGGCTTCCGGAGTCAAGATCGAGCCCAGCAGCGCTGGCGGACAGAATGTGCGGGACATCCACGACGGGGACCACATCCAGGTGCGCAATGTCGATTTCGGCGAGATCGGCGCGCGCGCCTTCATGGCAAGCGTCTCCAGCACGGCCAAGGCGAAGCATGCCACTGGCGCGCAGATCGAGATTCGCCTGGACAAACTCGACGGCCAGTTGATCGGCACGCTGGCGGTCGCGGGAAGCGGCGGCCAATGGATGTCGCAGTCCACCCGGATCGCCGCGGTCTCCGGCGTCCACGATCTTTTTTTCGTGTTCCGCGGCGCGGCAGGCGAAGAACTGTTCAAGTTCGATTACTGGCAATTTTCCGAACGCGAACAGCCCGATGCGTCCCGTCCCCTCGCGGCGGCACAGGCGAGTCCTGCCCATAACCCCCTGATCTGGGCCGACGTCCCGGATATCGCAATCATCCGAGTAGGAAAAACCTACTACATGAGCAGCACGACGATGCACATGAGCCCGGGCCTGCCGATCATGAAGTCGACGGATCTGGTCAACTGGAGCATGGCCTCCTACGCCTATGACACCCTGGCCGACGACGAAGCCTACCGCCTCGAGAACGGCAAGAACGTCTACGGCGCCGGTTCCTGGGCCAGCAGCCTGCGCTATCACGACGGCGTGTTTCATGCCTCGACTTTTGCCGCTACTGCGGGAGGACGCACTCATATCTTCACCACGCGCGATCCCGATCGCGGCCCATGGAAGGAGACGAGTTTCGAGCCCCTGATGAACGACCACAGCCTGTTCTTCGACGACGACGGCCGGGTCTATATGGTCTGGGGCTGCAACCGCATCATGCTCACCGAGCTGAAACGCGACCTCACCGGCATCAAGCCCGGCGGCGTCAACAAGCCCATCATCGAGCACGTCAACGCCCTCTTCGGCGCCGACCAGGGCGGACTCTGTGGCGAGGGATCGCAGCTTTCCAAGATCAACGGCCGCTACTACCTCTTCAACATCGCCTCTCCCAAGACCCGCTGGGCGCGCACCGTCATCGTCCACCGCGCCGACAAGATCGACGGCCCCTACGAGGGCCGCATCGCGCTCGATGACCGCGGTATCGCCCAGGGCGGCCTGATCGACACCCCGGACGGTAAATGGTATGCCTACTTGTTCAAGGACAATGGCGCCGTCGGTCGCATCCCCTACCTTGTACCCGTGACCTGGAAAGATGGCTGGCCTGTGCTGGGCAAGGACGGCGAGGTGCCCATGAAGCTCGACCTCCCTGCCGGCGGCCAGGGCACCTCCGGCGCCTCCGGCATCGTCGCCTCCGACGAATTCGACCGCCTGCCCGGCGCCCTCGACCTGCCCCTCGCCTGGCAATGGAATCACAATCCCGAGCCTCGAACCTGGTCGCTCACCAAGCGCCCTGGCTACCTGAGCCTGGTTACCAGCCGGGTCGATTCCAGCCTGCCCGAGGCCAGGAATACCCTCACCCAGCGCACCTTTGGCCCTGACAGTTTCGCCACCACCAGCATCGACGTGAGCAGCATGCAAGACGGGGATTGGGCTGGCCTGGCCGCGTTTCAGAAGAAGTATGGTTTTGTCGGCGTCAAGATGAGCGGCGGCGCCAGATCGCTCGTCATGGTGAGCGCCGACTCCGACCACCCCGAGGAGATCGCCTCGATTCCCCTCTCCGGCAAAACCGTTCACCTCAAGGTCGAGTGCGAGTTTCAATCTGCGTCCGGTGACGCCCGCTTCGGCCTCGACGAAACTGGTGCCAAGACCTACGGCATGCCCGGCGCGCCTGAACTAGCCCGCTTCTCCTACAGCCTCGACGGTAAATCCTGGACCCCTATCGGTCGCCCCTCGCGCCTTGCTTACACCTTCCCGCACTTCATGGGTTACCGCTACGCGCTTTTCTTTTATTCGACCAAGACCTCTGGCGGCCGCGTCGACTTTGACTACTACCGGATCGGCCAAAGCGGGGCCTCCCGCTGACCGCCTCGCCATCACGGGACAAGCAACGGCATAGCGCGAATGGCGAAGATTTTAGAAGGTGCAGAAAATGGCATAGATACTGCACTTCCTTGCATTCGGCCTGCGGCGATGGCGGCGCAGCCGATGGCGCCTTGATGGTGGCCCGATTTGAACGGCCGGCTGTAGAGCGATCAATAGCAGAATCTGCACGAGTATCGATACCGGCCGTGCAGAATTTTCGAGCGCCGCCAGAATGGCCGGCGGCAGCGCATTTCAGCGTCTATTTTTACCGAATTTCTTGGGATAGACTCGGCCGGTTTGCTGGGCAACTTGGCCTGCCCACCGTCCTGCAAGCGAAGCCAGACTTACGGAAGTAGCCGTCTCGCGGGCAGGCATTCCATGTCTCCCCATAACGTTAATAATGATGAGGTAATTGAAATGAATAGACGTTGGATCAATACATTCCTTCTTATGACTTTAGGGAACGTTGTGAGTGCGCAGGCTCAGACTTGCACTCCAACAGCGGTGACACCCTATATTCATTCGTCTGGCGCCTGGAATATGTCGGCGGCTGCAACGGTGAATGCCGGGAGCCAGATCGTATTTGGCCCGCAACCAATACAAGGCGGCCCCTGGTCATGGAGCGGGTCCTGCGGGACATCAGGTTCTGCGCGTGAGCAAATCGTTACGCCAAGCGCTAGCTGCAGTGCAACAGCTGTCTACACCAACAGTTGCGGTGCAAAAACTGCGCAGGATTTCACGATTACGGTTCCTCTTTATCCTAATTACAATACCAATCCACTTCCTCCGGATGCGACTGGCATGAGCAGCAATGCCAAAGAGTTGGCTGCCAAGATGAAGCTGGGCACGAACATTGGCAACACCATGGAGGCTTGGGGGTGCAGCCCCGCCGCAGAGACTTGCTGGGGTCTGCCCATGGTTTCTGCCGCCTACGTCAAATTGGTCAAGGACAGCGGTTTCGACGCGATTCGGATCCCCGTATCCTGGGATCAGTATGCCGATCAGGTCACTGGAAAAATCAGCGATGCTTGGCTCAACCGCGTGAAGCAGGTGGTGCAGTATGCCGTGGATAACGGGCTCTACGTGATCGTCAACATCCATTGGGATGGTGGTTGGTTGGAGAGGAATATCTCCGAAGAAAAGAAGGCCGCAGTCAACGCCAAGCAGAAAGCCTATTGGGAGCAAATCGCCACGAAGCTGCGTGACTTTGACGAACGTGTCTTGTTTGCTAGCGCTAACGAGCCCGATGCTGAGACTGCCGAGGAAATCGCCGTTCTTGACAGCTACCACCAAACCTTTGTGGATGCGGTTCGTTCGACAGGCGGCAAGAACGCTTATCGGGTGCTGGTGATCCAGGCGCCAAGAACCGACATCAATCTGGCTCACGAACATTGGGATGTCATGCCATCCGACACGGTAGCGGGTCGCCAAATGGCTGAAGTCCATTTTTACCCGTTCAGTTTTACGCTCCAGGACAAGGATGAACCGTGGTCACAAATGTTCTATTACTGGGGCAATGGTTACCACTCGACGACCGATACCTATCGCAATTCGACGCGAGAAGAAGAGGCCCATGTCGATGAACAATTCGCCAAAATGAAAACCAAGTTTGTGGACCAGGGAACGCCAGTCGTGTTGGGGGAGTACGCCGCAATGCTGCGTCCTCACCTTACTGGGGATGATCTCGCCCTGCATCGCGCTTCGCGGGCGTATTACCACCAATACGTGACTCGCAAGGCGCTTGAAAATGGCATGTTGCCGTTCATGTGGGAAGTCGGCGTGGACCCCGGTCTGTTGTTTGACCGCGGTACTCCGGCTGTAGGGGATCAGCAAACACTTGATGCACTTTTGGCAGGCGCTGGCAAAGCCATTGTATTGGATACTCGCCCAAATAAATGGGCCTTGAGCAGTGGCGCCACAAGTGGTGGATCAGCTTCGTATACCCAATTTACTCTAAGCCAAGCGGGCGCTGCTGCCGGCTACACGTTCGCCAATCCGGTTAGTTGGACCGGGGCGAGCCTGAAAGTGGTCCTTAATTTCGACCAGGCGTTTGTTTCAAATCAAAATGGAGGAATGGATCCCTTGTTCCAGTTCTACACTTATTCGGCCAATTGGGCTGCTTCCGAGTTTAAGTGCTGGACTGAAAATAGAACGCTGGTTGCAGGTCAGGATACAGAGTTCACGTGTTCTGGTTTTGGCCTCCAGAACGCAGTGGGGGTAGGTATCCAATTCGCCGGCTCCGCAGGTTCGGTGACCATTAAACGAGCGAGTATCAGGCTTGCTCAATAAGATGCATGAGCAGTTGCGACGCCTCGCGCGACGCGGCTGCTCACCGGCGCGGAAAGCATGTTCCTCGTTGCCAACGCGCCGCCGCCTGCTTAAGTTGTCGACCTCTTATCGATGTTTATTTTCTGTAGAAACGCATGTGCCCAACACTGCCAGAAACCAGTTTGCCCCCGTCCGGAGCTGAACGTGAGCCGCACTGGGAGCGCAAGCATAATCGCTCCGCCATAGGCCTTGTGATTCTCCTCCATCTGGCACTGGGAGCGATCGTGATGCTGGAGCCCTCGCGCAAGCCTCCACCCAAACCGGGGCCGCGCAGTGTCGATGTCGTGCTCTTCGAGGCGAAGGTGCTGGAACGAGACATTCCCGAACCTCTGCCCGAACCACGCGAAGTCGCGCCTCCCACGGTAGAGCCCCCGTCCATGCCGGATCTGCCTCCCGTCAAAGTGGCCGAAAGCCCGGTGGCTGCGCCGCTTGCGGTCGATGCCGTGCCGGCGCCGGCGCCATCAATCGCCGCAGCACCTCCCCCTCCCCCTCCCCCGCCGCAGCCTGCGGCCAAGGAGGCCAGCGAACCGCCCAAGCTGTTCGAAGAGTGTGCCGACTCGTCGGATCGGCAAATGGTTGCCGACGTCTATCGCCTCACCGTCGGCAACCAGTCGGTGTCCGAGATGCGACGGAAGAAGCCTATCAAGCGGGTTTGCCTGGCCCAACTCGATATCACGCCGCGCTCCTTCCGCGAAGGCTTTCCCGGCATGGGCTCGACAGTCGAATGGTTCGGGATGGATATTCGCTTTACCGTCAATATCGCTGAAACCGCCACATGGGAACTGCTGCTCTTAGCCGACGATGGCGCCATTCTCAGCGTCCACGATGAAAACGTGATCGAGAACGATGGCATTCACGCCCCTACGCCCGTCGCGACCAGGATCAAGCTGGAGAAGGGCCTGCGCAATTTCCGCGTGCGCTACTTCCAGGGTCCTGGCCCGGATCTCGCATTGATGCTTGCCTGGAAAAAACCGGGCGCGGCCGATTACAGCTACCTGCCGCGTAGCCTGCTAGGGCGGCCCCCGGCCGGCGCGCTGCCACCGATCCAGCACAGGGATTGACGTCCGCCTCGCCCTAAAGGACGCGGATTCCTGCGGCCAGCGTCGCACGCCCGCGACGGAGAATGTTTATCGCAGCATTGATATCACGATCATGGAAAGTACCGCAATCGCTACACTGCCATTCTCTTATTCCAAGCCCTGCGATACCGGTAGGCCGCGCATCGGGCATCGCGCCGCAATGCGAGCAGAGTTGGGTGGTAAAGCGTTCGTCCACTTCGGCGAACCAGGCGCCATGCTTAACAGCCTTGTACGCCAACATTTGACGGAAGCTCGTCCAACCGGCGTCGAGCACCGATTTGGCCATGCGCGTTTGCGCCAGCGCCGCGGCGTTGACGTTGCCCACGGCGATCAAGTCATCTTGGCGCACCAAGTCAGTCGTTGCCTTGTGCAGGAAGTCCCGCCTGCGTCGCGCAACCTGGGCGTGGATGGCCCGCACACGCCGCGTCTTACGCGCCCGCTGGGCAATGGCCAGCGCCGCTTGCGCATGGCGGTAGAACTGGGGCGCCTCGAGCGTTTTGCCATCCGATTGCTTGGCGAGAGCGTGCAGGCCAAGGTCGATGCCCACCTGCCGCACCGGGAGGCGTTTGTCCGTCACCGCCACATCGACCACAATGTTCAAGTACCAATAGCCACGACTGTCGCGGGAGAAATTTGTGCCGTCCTTGATCTTCCCTTCGGGCAGTGGGCGACTATTGAAGACGCGGAAGGTATGGCCGGCAAAGCGAAACGCATCACCTTCGCGTTTGAGATCACGCCCCTTGAGCGGCACCCAGCCCGACGCTTTCCGGCCTCGGTAGCGCAAGAACGGGCGCTTTCTCTGCGCACGCGATTTGGTGTACTGCTCACAGACTGCATTGATGCTGCCCGAATGCAGTCGCAATTCCTTGCTGCTGCCGGTGGTCAGTACGTTCAGGTCGAATCCCGTCAGCCAAGCTCTGCCAAAGCGCAGGGCATCCTTCTGCCGGCCATTGCAGTAATTCCATACGAAGTTGACTGTACGCGCTTGCTCATTGAGCAGGCCGCTCAGCGACTTGACGCGATATCGGAAGACCATAATCATACTGTACTTATATACAGTATATGCCGCCGACTGACGCACGCTTGCACGCCTTTCAAGCGTGCCAAACGACTGCTGCGGCGTGGCCTTTCACGGGGCCCGAATTGCTGCGCAATTCGCAGTCGGCTCCTTTCACTCCTCGCCCTGAAGGGCGAGATTTCTCGGAGCAAAAACTGATGAAAATAAAGCAGGTAACACATAGACCACTCGTGCAGAGCACGGCAATAATGGCGGCCGCTGCGAATCGCCGGCACCGATGGCGCCGCGCTGGTAGCGGCGCCATCGAACACATGATGAAGGGATTCGAGTTGAATACCAAACGCACGGCGCAGCTCCTGTTAGGCGCCGTGCTGGGCGCCGCCGCCTGCGGCAATAGCTGGGCTCAAAAGGCTGAAGGCCTGGCCGCCACCCCGCCAATGGGCTGGAACAGCTGGAACAAATTTGCCTGCGATATCGACGAACGCCTGATTCGTGAGACCGCCGATGCCATGGTCAAGACGGGCTTGAAGGACGCCGGCTACCAGTACGTGAACATTGACGATTGCTGGCAAGGCCAGCGCGACGCCAACGGCGACATCCAGCCCGACCCCACCCGCTTCCCATCCGGCATGAAAGCGCTGGCGGACTATGTGCACGGCAAGGGGCTCAAGCTGGGCATCTACTCGGATGCCGGCGCGACCACCTGCGGCGGCCGTCCCGGCAGCCGCGGCTACGAGTATCAGGATGCGCGCACCTATGCGAAATGGGGTATCGATTACGTCAAGTACGACTGGTGCGACACCCCCGGCTTGAACGCCGAAGCGGCCTACACGACGATGCGCGACGCGATCGCCAAGACGGGCCGTCCGATGGTGTTCAGCATATGCGAGTGGGGCATGAGCAAGCCGTGGGAGTGGGCCGGCAAGGTCGGCCATATGTGGCGCACCACGCCCGATATCTATAATTGCTTCGACTGCCAATTCAGTCCCGGTTTCTCGACTGGTCTGGGCGTGCTGCGCATCCTCGACAAGCACGCTGAAGTAGGCCTGCGCAAGTTCGCAGGACCCGGCCACTGGAACGATATGGACATGCTTGAAGTGGGCAACGGCATGAGCGAGGATGAAGACCGCGCCCATCTGTCGATCTGGGCCATGATGGCCTCGCCCCTCATCCTGGGCAACGACCTGCGTTCCATGTCCGAGACTACCCGCCGCATCCTGACCAACCCCAGCGTCATCGCGGTAAATCAGGACAAGCTGGGTGTGCAGGCGTTGCGCATCCTGGCCGATGGTCCGCTGGAGGTCTATGCCAAGCCGCTCGACGGCGGGGAATGGGCACTGATGTTCCTGAACCGCTCCAACCAGGCTGCCGACGTTCAACATGATTGGAAAAAGCAGGTCCTGATCGATGACCTGAGCAAGAGGTCGGTCGATTTCACGCAGACCGTCTACCGCTGGTCCGACCTGTGGAGCAAGAAGACGGGCGACACCAGCGCCAAACTGCAAGCGCGCCTGGCGCCGCACAGCGTGCTGATGCTGCGCCTGACCGCTCCCGCGAAACCATAGGACGCGCCCGGCCGAGCGGCGCGCAAGGTGTCCTTACCTTTGACCTGGCATCGATGGCCGGGCCGCACAGGGTCCGGATCATAGGTCATGGTTGGGGTCAATGTCCCAGACGCCCGCGCAAGTAAGCGGCGTGCGTGGGCATGGCCGCCACGGCGGTAGCGATGCATTCGCGGCGCCACTGCAATGCGTGCAGCGCCGCGCTCGACGTCGCCCAGCGCAGGGTCGGTGCGCTCGGGCCAATGGCTGGCCATTGCCGAGGGCACGCATTGCTCGCCCAGGGAGCCAAGGCCGGATTCGCCCAGCCGGTGGTACTGGCTCCGCACCGAGTGGGATCCGCTCAGTTCGCCGAAATCGCCGAAGGTGTGGAAATAGCTTTCGCCGCGCGCGCGCCAGTCGCAAAACTGGATGCCCAACTTGTAGCTGCCGTTGGCGGCGCGCAGGAACTCGGCCTCGTCGATGCCGCGGTGGCCGTCATCCACCCGGCCGCGCCGCCGCCGATGATGACGATTGTTCGATGGCTTTGTCAGGCATCGGCAACCCATAAAAAAAGAGGCGGCCGGAGCCGCCTCTGAAACTGCCGGCAAAGCCGGCAGGAGAGGACGGTAGGTTCATTGCGCCTGAGTGGCGAGGGACTTGGTCCGGGTCCGCGGTCTAGTACGTGTAGCGCAGCGCCACGCGATAACTGCGGCCAGGTTCGAACCAGGCGCGGGTCATGTTGCCGATATTCTGCTGCTGGGTCTGCTTAACGACGGTATCGAGGATGTTGCTTGCCGAGAAATTGGCCTGGACATGTTCGTTAAACCTATAGTCGAACCCGAAGTCCAACTGTCCGGCCGCTTCCTGCCAGGTCGGTAAGCCCCAGCCCACGTCCCGCGGATAGACCGTCTTGCCATCAACAACCGTCGCCCGGGTCGGGTCGGCACTGGTGGCATCCTGGCCCTGCGTGCCATTGACGGTGACGCCCTGCAGGAAGCGACCGCGCCAGCTGTACGCCAGACGCATCGACATCGGCCCCCTGTCGTAAAAGAACATGAAGTTGTAAGCGTTTTTCGACAGGTACTGCAAGGGCATCTCGGTGAACGGCATGCCATTGGTGTCGCAGCCAAGCAGGTTCAAGGAACTATTGTTGAAGGAATTGGCGGCCGGGCAGTACTTCAGATTGTACGGATGGTGCAGCGTCTGCTTGCTCTTGATGTAGGTGTAGTTCGCCGAGACGCCGAAGCCCTTGGCCCATTCCGGAAGAACGCTCGCCAACGCTGGCACGTTATTGAAGTAGGTCTGGCCGGCGAGCTCCAGTCCAGTCACTGAACCGTCCGCTGCGTTGTTTGGCGCGGTGATCACGAAGGTTTGCGGGTTGCCGGCCAGGTCGTTGTAGTCGCGCGTATAGGCCGAGCGCAAGATGATGTCACGCAATCGCTTGTGAAACAGGGCGCCCGTCAGCGACGAACCGTGACCCGGATACCACTCGAGCGTCACGTCAAAGCTGTCGGCCTTGGTGGGCCTCAGCTGGACGTTGCCCTTGTTATTACCCCGATAGTTGATGTCCTGTATGGTGGCGCCGCCGGGGGCAAAGATGACGTTTTGAAACAGCTCGACGTATTCGTTCAGGTCGCCAAAGCTCGGCCGATACATCGACTTTCCGAACGCGAAGCGCGATTGCAGCTGAGGGGTAAGTTCCATCTTCAGGTTAACACTCGGCAGCACGTCCACGGCGCTGCGGCCGTCGATAATCGGCTCGTTGATCGGTCCGAACTTCGGCACCGACGGCGCCGTGCCCGTGCCGTAGGTCGGTTTGAACACCGTGTAGCCGTGGGCCCGCGTGTCGGTGTGGACCACGCGCACACCGGCGCTGCCCTCGATCGGGAAACGCAGCTCGTCGAAGCCGAAGCGCGTCATCAGGTAGGCGGCCTCCGTCGTCTCCGACTGGCGTGCGGTTTTGGCCGGGTTGCCGTCGAAGACGAGCGGCATCCACGGATCGGGCAAGTTCGAGCAATCGTTGTTGGTCTGGGACTGCGCATTGCCCTGCTCGCATTGGATCTTCATGATCGGATTCGCCGCCTGCGCGTAGGCGTTGGGATAGTCCTTGACCGCAGCCAGGGCCGGCGTCACCAGGGCGCCCGGGTTGGGGATCTTGCCGTTGAAGAAGTCGTTGAAGGTGTATAGGCTGGTCGGCACCAAGGCTGCGACCCGCGGATCGCTCAGGTAGGTGAAATTGGCGCGCGACGCCCAGGTCGGCTCGTCCGTCTTGGAGGCCGGCTGCCCCGGTGTGGACGAGTTTCTGACTTCCCATGGCCTGGCGATGCTGTACCATTCCGAGCCGCTCGCCGCGACGCGGTTCGCCGTGCGCTTGGTCGCACGCACGCCGAAGCGAACGTCGCGCATGACCGGATGGTCGAACTTGAAGCGCACGTCGGTCTTCCACGCATACAGGTCGGCGTCCGCCTTGTCCCTGCCCGGCCCGAACATCTCCAGGTAGTAGTTTGCCGGATTGCGCAGGTGCGCCTTCGCCTTGTCGTCGAAGGTGATCTCCCCAATATTCTTGCTCAGGTCGATATTCATGCTCGGCACGAAGGTGGCCAGGGTCATGTTGCCGCTATTGGACTTGTTGGTGGCATGGACCCATTGCAGGTCGTTCTGGAGCGACCAGCGCTCGTTGATAGTCCACTTGACGTTCCAGGCGATCTCGCGGGTCTGTGAGCGCCTGTCGTGATAGGTTTGGTTGGTATTGAAACCCAGACCGCCGTCCACGAAATTGTTCGCGCCCCGGCCGCCGATCGGGTAGGTGTAACGGGCCGCCTGCAGGATGCCCTTGCTGTCGAACACCGGGTCGATGAGCTTGGACTTGTAGGAATCTTCCACACCCGTGAACAGCGCGTTCTCGGTGCCGGTTTCCTTGTAGCCGGAGTGGAAGTAAGTGAGCGCGGACGCAGCCCCCCCCTTCTTCCACTGTAGCGCAGCATACACACCGGCGCGGTCGGTCTTGCTGAGGTTGGTGCGCCACGAGGCCGATTTGGGCACCCACACTGTTTGGCCGTCGACGATATCGGTGCGCGGAAAGTAGGCGTCGACTTGCACCGTGTCGTTGCGGGAATGGTTCTGGTTGGCGGACAAGTTGAGCAGCGCGCCCCATTGGCCGAAGTCGTTGTCCCAGCGTTTCGAGATCAGGCCGGAGAGGGCGGGCGAGGTTTGCCGGCCGAGTTCGCTGTGGTTCACGTAGGTCGATGCCGCGAATTTGTCGCCCTTGTAGTCGAAAGGCAGCGCGGTGCGCAAGTCGACCTGACCGCTCACGCCGCCTTCGATCAACTCGGCCGGCGGGTTCTTGTGCACGATCACCGCTGACATCAGTTCCGCCGGAATATCGCCCCAGCTCAATTCGCGCCCCGGCCACCCGGCCGAAAACGATTCCCGTCCATTCAAGGTGGACGAACCCCAGGTCAGGCCGCGCACCGAAATGCCGGAACCCTCGACCGAGAAATGCTCCGGGTCGCCGCGCGAGCGGTTGCGGTCCATCGTCACGCCGACGACGCGCTGCAGTACCTCGGTGATCGACTTGTCGGGCAGTTTGCCGGCCTCTTCGGCGACGACGCCGTCGACGACTTCCTCGGCATTCTGTTTGAGCTTGGTTGCGGACTGCATCGCAGCGCGCTGTCCGCTCACGACCACCACGTTCTCCTCTTCCTTGGAAGCCGCTGGTGCCGGCGCCGTTTGCGCCTGCGCGGCGCCGCTGTAAAGCGCAGCGACCTGCGCCGCCGCGAACGCCAGCGCGGTCATCCTCAAGGGTTTGCGCTTGATCATTGTTCCAATTGTCCTCATTCTCTCAATCCTCTTGAAATCCTGTTTCGTTTTGGCTGCCCACCGCGCCGCGCGGCACGGTAAATGGCCTTGCGCCATCACTGGAAGGTGATTGGCCCGGTCAGCGTGATCGTGGTCGGGTAATTCGGAGCCGAGGCGGTCGGACTCGGCACTCTGAAGTTGCCGACCGGTGAGGCGAACCTGATCGCGACGATCGGGTAGTCTTGCAGCTCAAACCAGGGGCTTAGGTCCTTCAATTCACACGCCTCCGAGACTGTGAAGTCCTTGAGCTTAAGACTGTAGTTCGCCGGTACCGGGGAGCTTGGCTTGAACGTCGCCCGCACCCTCACGTTGCAGGCGTCATTGTTCGCTTTGCGGTTGAAGTGGCCGAGGATCAAGTCGACTTCGACCTGGTTTTCGCCCGTGGCGAACCATTCCTGGTTCTGCGAGAAGTTGAACTTCAGCGCCGCCTGGGCATCGATCCGCACGCCTTCCGGCGTGTCCGAGGTGGTCGAGATCTGCGTCACGTTAGGTGCGTACAGGTCGATTTCGGACCAAACCCTCCACCAGCGTCCGTCGGTGTGGGGCTCGTTCTTATAGGTGTAGGTATTGCTGACGCTGCTGCCGTCCGCCGTAACGCTTGTGTCGCACCAGCCGTTGCACCACCAACCGGTCTCGCTGCTGCCTCCGCGTTGCTCAACCTTCCCCGCCTCGCTGGTGCTCGTTGCATTCTTGTAACCACTCAAGAACTTGATCTCGGGCGCCAGTGCGCTGCCGATCGGCATGGTCTTGACCACTTTCGCCGTCTCGTAGATATCACCGCCGTCCAAGGTGGCGGTGACGGTGCACAACCCATCGGCGAGCTTTTGCAACGTGGTCCCGCTCACCGAGCACACCGTAGGCGTGCTGCTGGTAAAAACGGGGGTGATGCCGGCCACGGTGGACGTTGCATCCAATTGCAAAGGCTGCGAGTCCAGGGGCAGCGGCCCCGGGTTGCGGAAGAAGACCGCCGCCGGCCGCTTGGGAATGACAAAGAGTTGGCGTTGCGTGGCTGCAGCGTAGCCATTCCCACCGACCTGGTTGGCGTTTACCGAGCACTCGCCTGCTTTCAGCAGCGACAGCGTGGCGCCGCTGACGGTGCAGGTGCCCGGCGTGTTCGACACGTAGGTAATCGGCCCGCCGGAGCTGGCCGTGGCCCTCAGCGTGATCGTGGCGATGGTCGGCGGAACAGCCACCGTCTCCCCGCCCGGGAACGGGAAGGAAACTGATTGCGCCATTCCGCCTTCACCGCCGCTCCCACCCCCACTGCCACCGCAGGCGGCCAGCAGGGCAACGCAGCCCAGCCCAATAGCCGTAATCTGGAATCTCATTTGGTGTCTCCTAAGGATTTGATGCTTCTACTCTGTTGCGTTTACTAGAGCTTGCTTATCAGCGGCACCGCAGCCGAAAACGTGCGATTCGCCTCCGCCAGGGCATCGCCGTGCATAGGATGAGCACGAGGTGTGCATTGGCTCTCGACCGCTGTCGCTGCGAACGCAGCCGGCTTGGCGGCACCTTTCTGCTTAAGGGTGTTGATCGCCAGATTCAGTTCGCCCGCCTGGCGCGCGCAACGGAGGTGCCAATGCCAGGAACGCCGTTGATGATGGCGCCGGCTTGTCCGGATTGATGTTGATGGCCACTCCTGCGAGCACTTGCGTGGCCGCCAGCTTTGCAGGCGCAACTGCGCCGCGTCTCACTACACTCATGTCTTCTCCATCCTATTTTTTTTGGCGATGCTGTCGATTGACAGTTTGGATTTCGCTTGAGGGACGGCACGTTCCACCTGCCCACCAAGTCGGCGGAGTGTAGCCCGAATATTGCGGCAAAAATACCCGCTGAAATGGGCTGCGGCATGCCATAACGGCCTCGGATGAAAAAAGCTGCACGGCCAGTAACGGTACTCGTGCAGATTTTGCTATTGATCTCTTAGCAGTCGGCTGTTCGATTCAGCCACCAACCTGGATCCCGTGGCCGCGCCGGCATCGCCGCACGCTGGATGCAAGGATGTGCAGCATCTATGCGACTATCTGCACCTTTGTAATATCTTCACAATTCGCGCTATTCCGGCCCGTATCCCGCCGTCTCCTTTTTGCAGCTCGCCTGGCCCGTACCGGCGGCGTGCGATACGGCACCATAGAGCGCAGTATCGGCTCACTGGAGCGGCACGCAGACCGATCGACTTTAATTTCCGGAAGAAGGCAGGCGTCGCACTCGAGGTACGAACGTTAAGCAACCGTAAATCGAATCATTGGTTGAGAGAAGGGTTTCACGCGAACGCCGGCGCCGGCGCCGGCGGGTACACCCGTGAAGGCGAGCGCGCTCAGCGCCGCCAGAGAAATGCGGGCTTAAGGCGTCGACTCCCGCGCCTCCGCTTTGCAGGCCTCCCGGAAAGCCTTGGGCGTGCATTGGTATTCTTCCTTGAAGAGCTTATTGAAGTACGAGGAATTCTTGTACCCGACCGAGTAGGCGATTTCAGCGATGCTGGCGTTGCTGTTTTCAACTAAGAGCCGCGATGCTTCGGTCAGTCTGAGCTTGTTCAGGTAACCAATAAAGGTATATCCCATTTCCGCCTTCAGTATGTCGTTGACCTTATTGCGGTTGACGCCGGTTTCGGATACCACGGTTTCCAGATCCAGTTCTGAATCGGCATAACGCGTCGCCAGCAATTTCAAAATGGCGGATTTTCCCTTTTCCCGGTGCGGCTCCAGCGCCAGCTGCTGATACGCCACCAGCGGCAGGTCTTTCTGCATCCGACCGTGCAGGTCATTGGCCAAAGCCGCCGCATACTGCTTGACGAACCAAAACCCGAAACCAGTCCAGGCTAGTATCAGGAACGCGGCGAGAAGATACAGGTAGCCGTATTTCCGCTCGTGCATTTCGATTCTGGCGATCTCAATACGCGATGGGACGCCGACGGGGCTCGCATTACTGGTGCCGACTTCGATCTGCGCAACCTCTGCCAGCGAATAGCCCTGGTCGGATGGATTGATTTTGTTCAGGGTGAGCCACCATTCCGGAATGGTCAAATGCGCTAGATCGAGTTCGGCTCGAGCTCCGTCTTGATTGCATTTGATGTATGCCGATGGCGAGCGGTAGGTCTCCAGCTGGTCCGGTTTGGAGAGCTTGTCATCGAAGGTGGTCAGGCCCACCCGGATTGTGCCGGCGGGGAAGCAGCGCAGCTCGAAACTGATCTTGCCGAACCTGGACCAGTCAAACAATGCCGGTTTGCCGCTGCGGTCCGTGAAGAACAGACTGGCCGATGCAAAGGAATAGGGAGTACTGTCCGACAGGACGTATTCCATGATGAGGCGCGTGCCATCGACTTTCGCGTTCAAGGGATTGGTCGCGTCGTTGCCGTTGTGCGACTTGCGCAACTGCCAGGAAAAATCTTCTTGCTCAAACAATGGGACGCGGTGATAGCTGCGGCTGACACACAAATACCCGACCAGGATACTCATACCGAGAAACAGGACCAGCCGAAGGAGTGCCTTTGAATGTAACGCGTGCATATAGATAAAGGTTGGATGGTCGGACAATGGCGAGCCCGCCGGCTGCCTGGGCCGCCGCAGTCGCGAATTCTCGCAATGTACAACATGTCCTGTTGTCTGTCACTGCCATCGCTCTGCCCAGGTCCTAAAACTCTCTCCGCCAGCCTGTTTGCGTTGAGTACTTACCTAACCCGCGTCTATCGATCAGCAAGACACGTTGGTCAAGGGCGCTCTTCAAAAAAGCCTGGTCGGAACAGTATCCTGGCTTTCATTTGCGAGGCACTTCTCGATCCGATCGGTGTTATAGCCGGCTTCATGCAACAAAGTCGATGCGGTGCGCCGGAGATCGTGGGGCGTGTAGTCGGCCAGCGGCCGGCCAGCGGCACGAGCAACCCGGGACACAGACGTTGTCACCTGGTTCAGCGTGGCATTCGAGATCGGCAGATCAGCATCGTAGCGTGAAGGCAGCACGTATATCGAGCCGGCGGCACAGGTACGCAGCGCAATAAATTTGTCGATAGCCTGCCGAAAGAGATAGCCGTTGTGCAGATTCCGCCGTGGGTCCCGAACGGCGAAGCTAAATCTGCAAAGCGCCAGCCATTGCAACCGGGGTACTTTGAAAACCAAAAAATAAAGCCCTGCAAAATAACAGGGCTGTTATTTAATCATTTTTGGAAACTTCCGTTTCCACAATGAAACCCTACTCCCACTCGATGGTCGCTGGCGGTTTACCGCTGATGTCGTACACCACACGGTTCAGCCCACGCACTTCATTGATAATGCGGTTGGACACCTTGCCCAGCAGCGAGTGCGGCAGGTGCGCCCAGTGCGCGGTCATGAAATCCTGGGTCTGCACGGCGCGCAGGGCTACGACGTAATCGTAGGTGCGGCCATCGCCCATCACGCCCACCGATTTCACCGGCAGGAACACTGCGAATGCCTGCGAAGTCGCGTCATACCAGTTCTGCGGTGCGTCCTCGCCTGCCATCACGGCGCCTTCGTATGGGGTGTTGCGCAGTTCTTCGATGAAGATGGCATCAGCGCGGCGCAGCAGGTCGGCGTATTCCTTCTTCACTTCGCCCAGGATGCGCACGCCCAGGCCTGGGCCAGGGAATGGATGGCGGTACACCATCTCGTGCGGCAGGCCCAGGGCCACGCCCAGCTTGCGCACCTCGTCCTTGAACAGTTCGCGCAGCGGCTCGAGCAGCTGCAGCTTCATGGTCTCCGGCAGGCCGCCCACGTTGTGGTGCGACTTGATGGTCTGGCCTTTCTTGCCCTTGCCCGCGGATTCGATCACGTCAGGGTAAATGGTGCCTTGCGCCAGCCACTTGGCGTTCACCAGCTTGGCCGATTCGGCCTGGAACACTTCCACGAACTCGCGGCCGATGATCTTGCGCTTCTGCTCCGGATCGGTCACGCCGGCCAGGTGGCCCATGAACTGTTCGGTCGCATCGACCTGGATCACTTTCACGCCCAGGTTCTTGGAGAACATGTCCATCACCATCTTGCCTTCGTTCAGGCGCAGCAGGCCGTGGTCGACGAAGACGCAGGTCAGCTGGTCGCCGATGGCGCGGTGGATCAGGGCTGCAGCCACGGACGAATCGACGCCGCCCGACAGGCCTAGGATCACTTCATCTTTGCCTACCTGGGCGCGGATCTTTTCCACGGCTTCGGTGATGTAGTCCGGCATGTTCCAGTCTGCCTTGCAGCCGCAGATCTCGTGCACGAAGCGGCCCAGCATGGCCTTGCCCTGCACGGTGTGGGTCACTTCCGGGTGCCATTGCACGGCGTAGAACTTGCGATCTTCGTCGGCCATGCCGGCGATCGGGCAGGATTCGGTGGATGCCATCAGCTTGAAGCCAGGTGGCAGGTCCAGCACCTTGTCGCCGTGGCTCATCCAGACCTTCAGCATGCCGTGGCCTTCATCGGTGACGAAGTCGTTGATGCCGTTCAGCAGCGCAGTGTGGTTGCGGGCGCGCACTTCAGCGTAGCCGAATTCGCGTACCAGGCCGTTTTCCACTTTGCCGCCCAGTTGCGCAGCCATGGTCTGCATGCCGTAGCAGATGCCCAGTACCGGCACGCCGATTTCAAATACGGCTTGCGGTGCGCGCGGGGAGTCGCCCTCCAGCGTGGAGTTGTGGGAGCCGGACAGGATGATGCCCGATGCGCCGTAGTTGCGAATGAATTCGTCGTCTACGTCGTATGGGTAAACCTCGGAGAACACACCCGCGTCGCGCACGCGGCGTGCGATCAGCTGGGTCACCTGGGAACCGAAATCAAGGATGAGGATTTTTGAATGCATATTTTCGGGGGCAAAAAATAGTGCGGCGACACTTGGTCGCCGCCTTGCGGAGTTTCTTATTCGGAGCGGTAGTTCGGCGCTTCTTTGGTGATCTGGACGTCGTGCACGTGCGATTCGCGCATGCCGGCCGACGTGATCTCGACAAATTCTGCCTTCTCTTTCAGTTCGTCGATGGTGGCGCAGCCGCAGTAGCCCATGGACTGGCGCACGCCGCCCACCAGCTGGAACAGGATCGCCAGCACGGAGCCCTTGTAGGCCACGCGGCCTTCAATGCCTTCCGGTACGAACTTGTCCTGCTTCGCGCTGGCGTCCTGGAAGTAGCGGTCTGCCGAACCATCGGCCATCGCACCCAGGGAGCCCATGCCGCGGTAGGACTTGTACGAACGGCCCTGGTACAGGATCACTTCGCCCGGCGCTTCTTCTGTACCGGCGAACATGGAGCCCATCATCACGGTCGATGCGCCGGCTGCCAGTGCTTTCGAAATGTCGCCCGAGAAGCGGATGCCGCCGTCGGCGATACATGGAACGCCGGTGCCCTTCAGCGCTTCGGCCACGTTGGAGATCGCGGTGATCTGCGGCACGCCCACGCCTGCAACGATACGGGTGGTGCAGATCGAACCTGGGCCGATGCCGACCTTGACCGCGTCCGCGCCGTATTCAACCAGCGCCTTCGCCGCGGCTGCGGTGGCGATATTGCCGCCGATGACGTCAACGTGCGGATACTTGGTCTTGATGTACTTCACGCGATCCAGGATGCCCTGGGAGTGGCCGTGGGCGGTGTCGACCACCAGCACGTCCACGCCTGCCGCTACCAGCAGGTCGATGCGTTCTTCGTCTTTCGCGCCGACGCCGACTGCCGCGCCAACCAGCAGCTTGCCGTGCTGGTCTTTTGATGCGTTCGGGTGCTCGGTCGATTTCTGGATGTCCTTGACGGTGATCAGGCCGCGCAGTTCAAACGCTTCGTTCACCACCAGCACGCGCTCCAGGCGGTGCTTGTTCATGAGGCGCTTGGCTTCTTCGGTGTTGGCTTCTTCGTTGACGGTGACCAGCTTTTCGCGCGGGGTCATCTTGGCGCGCACTTCAGCGTCCAGTTCTTTTTCAAAGCGCAGGTCGCGGTTGGTGATGATGCCGACCACTTCTTTGCCCTGAACGACCGGGAAGCCGGAAATACCATATTGCTCGGTCAGCTTGATCACGTCGCGGATCTTCATGTCCGGCGGAATGGTGATCGGGTCGCGCAGCACGCCAGCCTCGAAACGCTTGACCTTCGACACCTCACGCGCCTGGTCTTTCGGCTTCAGGTTCTTGTGAATGATGCCGATGCCGCCTTCCTGTGCCATCGCGATCGCCAGGCGGCTTTCAGTGACGGTATCCATTGCTGCGGACAGCAGGGGAATATTCAGGGAGATGTTACGGGTCAGGCGAGTCTTGAGAGACGTATCCGCAGGCAGGATGTTGGAATACGCGGGGACGAGGAGCACGTCATCGAAAGTGAGTGCTTTTTGGAGCAGACGCATAGTATTTCCTATAGGCGCAAAAGCAGATTATACAGGAAACATTCGCTTTCGTCTCGGCAATCCTCAAGCACAGTTCTGGCCTATATGGGCGAAGATGATGCTAGCGCTATCATCCAAACAACACCTTGCTGCACCGCAATCCAAATTTGTTTACAAATTCTTGCGTTCGTCTAAACTTGATATCACTGATAGCGCTATCAGCCATTAAGGAGATTTATGGAGAACAATATGAACTTGCGCTGGGTTGTCATGGGCGTCAGTGGCGCCGGGAAAAGCGAGATCGGCGCGCGCCTGGCCGCGGCACTTGGCGTGCCCTTCCTTGAAGGCGATAGCTTTCACCCTGAAGAAAACGTGGCCAAGATGTCGGCCGGCATCCCTCTGAACGACGAGGACCGCGCGGGCTGGCTGCAAAAGCTGCGCTGTGAAATCAGTGCCGCCCGCGAACGCGGTGAGGGCCTGGTGCTGTCCTGCTCTTCGCTCAAGCGACGCTACCGCGACTTGCTTCGCAGCGGCGATCCGGAATTGCGCTTCGCCCACCTGCACGGCGAACGCGAAATCCTCGAGCAGCGCATGCGCACCCGCCCCGGCCATTACATGCCGGCCTCGCTGCTGGAAAGCCAACTGCGCGACCTCGAACCGCTGCAAGCCGACGAAGCCGGCGTCTATCTCGACCTGACACAGCCGCCGCAACAGCTGGTCAGCCAGATCCTGCAGCGCCAAGCCTAAAACCAACACTGGAGACAGCATGAAATCAGCCATCACCGCCAAGGTCGCCAAACGCCGCTGGGGCATAGGCGCCCTGCTAGGCATCGGCGTCCTGATCAACTATATCGACCGCATCGGCCTGTCGGTCGCCGCGCCGCAAATCCAGGAGGCCTTCAACCTGACGCCAGTCGACATGGGCCTTCTGTTCAGCGCCTTCGCCTGGTCTTACTCGCTGCTGCAGATCCCAGTCGGCATGGTACTGGACCGCTTCGGCCCGACCCGCGTTGGGCGCTGGGGCGCTTTCCTGTGGGGCCTGGCTTCCGTCATTACTGCCTTCTCCAGCGGCTTTGCCGGCATTTTCGCCGCCCGCATCCTGCTCGGCATTGCCGAAGCGCCGGCCTTCCCGGTCAGCTCCAAGGCCACCGGCTACTGGTTCCCGCGCAATGAACGCGGCACTGCCACCGCCATCTTCGATGCCGCCGCCAAATTCTCCAACGTGATCGGCGTGCCGCTGGTGGCCGTAACTGTGGTGGCCTTCGGCTGGCGCTGGGGCTTCGGCCTGACCGCGGTGCTGAGTTTCAGCTACTTCTTCGCCTTCCTGCTGTTGTATCGCGACCCGAGCGCCGATACCAGGTTGAGCAAGGCTGAACTCGATTACATCCAGCGCGGCGGCGCCGCACCGGAAGGCCCGGCAGAAGGCGGCGCCGTCAATATGCTGGGCTACCTGCTCACCAAGTCCAAGGTCTGGGGCCTGACCATCGGCTTTGCCGCCTACGGCTATACCTTCTACCTGTTCCTTACCTGGCTGCCTGGCTACCTGGTGCAGACCATGCACATGAGTATCATCAAGTCGGCCGGCTTTGCAGCCATTCCATGGGCCGTGGCGACGGTAACCGACCTCTTCGTCGGCGGCTGGCTGATCGACCACCTGATCGCCAAAGGCAAGAATGAATCCGTGGTGCGCAAGAGCGTGCTGGTGATCGGCATGCTGTTCGGCCTGGCGGTGTTCGGCGCGACGCAAACCACCGATCCGGCATGGGCCATCTTCTGGATCTCGATCGCACTGGGCGGCCTGGCATCCGCAGCACCGGTCGGCTGGTCGCTGCCCTCGCTGATCGCGCCGAAGGGCGGTGCCGGCACCGTCGGCGGCATCATGAACTTTGCCAATAACCTGATGGGTGCTGCTGCCCCTATCGTGACCGGCATGATCGTCGGCGCGACCAATTCCTTCGCCAACGCCTTCATGGTTGCCGGCGTGATCCTGCTGGTGGGCATTGTGTCCTTTGTCTTCGTACTTGGGAAAATCGAGCCCCTGCCAGATCCGGTCCCGCGTGGCAGCACGGTCCCTGCATAAGCGCGCCGCCCCCTAATCAAAAACGGAGACAGCATGAACAAACGCACTACTGCGGTGGCGACGCTCGCCCTTACCGTTTGCAGCAACGCCGCATTGGGGCAGAGCAATGTCGCTTTCTACGGCGTGATGGACCTTGGCATTTCACAGGACCGCGGCGGCCTGGCCGGCACCTCGACCCGCGTTACCAGCGGCATGGCGACCCAGAGCCGCTGGGGCTTCAAAGGCAACGAAGACCTGGGCGGCGGCCTGTCGGCCTTCTTCGTGATCGAAGGCGGCATCCACGGCGACGTGGGCAATTCGACCCAGAACAATACCTTGTTCGGCCGCACCAGCATCGTCGGCCTGCGCAGCGCCAAACTAGGCTCGGTGTCCATCGGCCTGCAGGACACGCCGCTGTTCACGACCCTGAACACGATTGTCGACCCGCTGCGCAACCGCATCGCTCGCTCCAACAACCTGATGCCTTCGACCGGGTTCCGCGCCAGCAACTCGGTACTGTTTCGCACCGCCGACATGCATGGCTTCAGTGCCGACTTCATGGTGGCGGCCGGCGAGGTGGCGGGTGACAGCAGCGCCAGCCGCGCGCTTGGCGGCTCGGTCGGCTACGCCAAAGGCCCCTTGAACATCCGGCTCGCCTACCACGACCGCAATAACGACAGCGCCAACGTGAAGAACACCGGCAGCGGGCGCAATTTCCTGCTCGGCGCAAATGTCGACTTCGAAGTGGCCAAGCTGTGGTTCGGCCTCGGCGTCGACAAGGGCTTGAACAGCGCGCCGTTGAACAGTTCAGGCGCGCCATTCGGCACTACGCCACCGACGCCATCGACCGACAGCCGCGACCTCCTCCTCGGTGTATCGGTCCCGTTCGGACCGCACACCATTGTCGCCACCGCCATTGCCAAGGACGACCGCGGCGTGCCGAAACAGGACGCGCAACAGTATGCCCTGGCCTATATGTACGCTTTCTCGAAGCGTACGGACGTCTACACCTCATACGCCCGCATCCGCAATCACAATGGCGCGGGCTATACAGAGGGCAATAGTGAAGAGCCGGGCTTGGGTGACCGCCAGTTCACGGTCGGCCTGCGCCACCGCTTCTGAGCTGTCACCGAACCCACGATTCTTTTGGGAAATAAATTTGACAACAGGGGGATTTCGGGGTGAAATGTGCGTTCTCACCCAAGGAATTCCCTCTATGAATCAACGTATTACCCGCCTGGCGCTGGCAACGGCGCTGATTGCCTGCACTTCCCTTGCCCAAGCGCAGTGGATGTGGGTGAACGACAAAGGCGTGAAGCAACTGTCCGACCAGCCGCCGCCACCGGGCACGCCACCAAACCGCATCCTGAAAGCACCACGCGGCGCTGCCGCTGCCGAGCTGCGCAAGGAAATGGCTGCGTCCGCCGCCAACGGTGACGAAGCCCCAGCCGCCGAAGAGAAAGCCGCACCAGTCAAGCCGACGTTGGCTGAACGCAACGCCGACTATAAGAAGCGCCAGCAGGAAGCCGCGGAAAAGACCGCCAAGGCCAATGAGCAGGCCAAGGTCGACGCCGAGAAGAAGAAGTACTGCGCGGAAGCCAAGAGCAATATCGGCATGCTGGAAAGCGGCGTTCGCGTATCCGAAATGGGCCCGAACGGCGAGCGCAACTTCATGTCCGACGAAGCCCGCGCGCAAAAGATCAAAGAACAGCGCGAGTCCGTCAACAACATCTGCAAATAAACGGGAACTCGCATTGCCGGGCATGGCCTGAGCATGCAACTGGCCATGATCGGCGCCCTGCTGCGCCTGGCGCGAGTTTTCTAGGCTTTCTTCGCCCGGCGGCGCCGGGCGTCCTTCGGATCGGCGATCAGAGGACGGTAGATCTCGACCCGGTCGCGTGCACGGACCACGGTATCCAAGGTTTTCTTCTTGCCGTAAATCCCGACCGGCATCGTCACCAGGTTGATCTCCGGCGCCTCCTGCATGATGCCGCTGATCTCGATAGCCTGGCCGATCGTCGTGCCCTCATCCACTTCCAGCGCATACAGCAATGGCTGTGAAGCTGGCGCATAACACACGGTAATCTTGATACGTTCAGCCATAGACAGTCTCGGCACGCTTGCAGAAGGAATCGACCATGCTATTGGCAATCATGCCGAACACCGAACCGATCACCTGTTCCAGCAGCTTGCTGGAAAACTCGTAGTGCAAATCGAGTTCGACCTTGCAGGCATCATCGCGCAGGGCCTTGAAAGTCCAGGTGCCGTCGAGGGTCTTGAAGGGTCCGTCGACCAGCTTCATGCGGATTTCGCTGACCGGCGTATTCGTATTGGACGTGGTGAAGTGCTGCTTCACACCATGGAAATTGATCCCAACGCTGGCCACAACATGGTTCTCCCCCCGTTCGCGGACATCAACTCCGCCACACCAGGGCAAAAATTTGGGATAATCCTCGACCTTTGCCACTAAATCAAACATTTGCTCGGCGCTGTATCCCAGGAATACCGACTTGTGCACTACTGCCATTGAGTAACCGTTTGCTATGATGTTGTCCAAAGAACCCGTAGTTTAACCGACCCACGCATTTTTACCCATGTCCATTGCCGATAATCGCAAAGCCTTCCACGACTACTTCATCGAAGACAAGTATGAAGCAGGGATCGCGCTCGAAGGCTGGGAAGTCAAGGCGATCCGCGATGGGCGCGTTCAGATCAAGGAAGCTTACGTTACCATCCGCGATAACGAACTGTACCTGTTTGGCGCGCACATCAGCGCCCTGCCCACCGCTTCCACCCACATCCACCCGCAAGCAGTGCGCACGCGCAAGCTGCTGCTGCATCGCGCCGAGATTGACAAACTGGTCGGCAAGGTCGAGCGTGCCGGCTATACGCTGGTGCCGCTGAACCTGCATTTCAAAGGCGGCCGCATCAAATGCGAGATCGGCCTGGCCAAGGGCAAGAAGCAGCACGACAAGCGCGCCTCCGAGAAAGACCGCGACGCCAGCCGCGAGGTGGCGCAAGCCATGAAGCAGCACCGCCGATAACATTTCCAAGTGGCAACATTGATGGTACACTTTGCACCATCAATAATGCCCGGAAATGACATGGCGACCAAAATCGCATTCGCACTGATGGCAGCCGCTGCGCTCAGCGGCTGCAAGACTCCGTATTCGTCCGCACCGCTCGCCACCAATTTCCCCACCACCAGGCAGGAAAAGCTGCAGGCTGCGGCGCATTGGAACGCGATCGCCGGCCATCTGCAGCAACAACTTATCGCCGAGCTGAAGAAGGCGCCGCCACGACCGCTGTATGTGGCAAGCCCTGTCAACCAGACTCCATTTCAACAGGCTATCAACAACCAGCTCATCTCCTCGCTGGTCCGGGACGGTTACGTGGTTTCGCGCACGCCCGCCGGCGCACTGCAAATCGACCTCGATATCCAGGCCATCACATTCAGCCCGAATCGCAAGCAAGCACCGACGGTAGGCGTAGCAACCGCCATCGCCACGGGCGTTTGGGTGCTGGCCGAGCGTATTGGCGAACCGGTCGGCAAGCTTGGCCGCTTTGCAGGCGCAGCCGGGGTTGGCGCCGGCATCGACGCCTACCAATGGTACGGCAGCGAATTCGCGTCTGGACCAACGCCTCGCACCGAGATTATCATTACAGCGTCCGTGACCGATGAACATCGCTACCTTGCGCGCGCGGCTAACACCTACTATGTCGCCGACACCGATCGCGCCCTGTACGGCATACGGGACGAAGCCGTACTGCAAATTAGCCAGAGCTTCCAGGTAAAAGGAGACCGATGATGCGCGCTATCGCTGCCCTACTTCTTCCGCTCGCACTGGCAGGCTGCGCCTGGTTCTCCAACAAGCCGCCCGAGAACGACTATGCCTCCACCTCGCAAAACCAGTTTGTCGGCGCCAATTACCGGGCAGCAGACGCTCTGCTCGCGCAACTTAATGGCCGCGTGGCAGGCGACAAACCCTTGATCATGGCGACCGTAGTCAACATCGACGCGCTGGACCAGAGCTCCACACTGGGCCGGCTGGTATCCGAACAGGTGTCGACGCGCCTGGCCCAGGGCGGCCTGCGCATGCTCGAAATGAAGCTGCGCAATTCGGTCTACATGAAGCGCCAACAAGGCGAAATGATGCTGACGCGCGAAGTGGGCGAAGTGGCGCACAACCACAATGCCCAGGCCGTAGTGGTCGGTTCATACGGCGAAACCAATGACGCCGTCTTCGTCAACATCAAGGTGGTACAGCCGCAAACCAACCAGGTAATGGCAGCCACCGACTACGTGCTGGCCAAGGACAGCGTAGTCCGTTCTATGCTGCTGGGACGCTGAGCAAGTCCACCAGCCGGGGCAGCACTTCCTGCGCGGGCGACTCCAGCTTCAGGGACAGCAGGCCGTCGGCGCGCGTCCTGCCTGCGTTGATCGCGGCAATCGGCTTGCCCGCCGCCGCAGCCATGCGGCAGAAGCGGTAGCCGGAAAACACCATCAGCGAAGAGCCGACCACCAGCAGCGCGTCGGCCGCCTCCATTTCAGCCAGTGCATGCGCGGTGCGTGCCGGCGGCACGTTATCGCCAAAGAAAACCACGTCGGGCATCAGCACACCGCCGCAGGCGGCGCAGGCCGGCGCATGGAAGTCCACCAGCGCATCCGGTTCGATCGCAGCATCGCCGTCGGGCAGCGGCTGGGCAAGCATATTCGCCAGCTCGGGATTGTCACGCTTCAACTGCGGCTGCAGGCCGGCGCGCGAATAGCGGGCCTGGCATGCGAGACAGCTTACATGGTGCAGGTTGCCGTGCAATTCGATCAGGCGCTTGCTGCCGGCCCGCTGGTGCAAGCCATCGACGTTCTGGGTAATCACGCAATGCAGGTGGCCGCCGGCCTCCAGTTCGGCGATCGCGCGATGGCCGGCATTCGGCACGGCGCTCGCCATCGTGGGCCAGCCCACCATGCTGCGCGCCCAGTAGCGACGCCTGATCGCCTCGTCGCGGCGGAATTCCGGGCCCTGGATCGGCGTGCGTCCGCGCCGCACGCCGTCCTTGTCCCGATAGCCGGGAATGCCGGAGGCAGTACTCAGCCCCGCGCCGGTCAAGACCAGCACGCGGCTGTGGCGCGCCAGCCAGCGCGCCAGTTCAGCCTCAGTCGACAGCGGCGCATCCATTGGGCTTGAAAATGCGTTCGGTCGACGCCGGGTATTTTTCCAGCTTCGCTGTGGCGCGAGTTGGGCGCGGAGCGAAGTCGCCGCCGCAGTTCGGGCATTTGCCGTGCAGCTTCTCGTCCACGCAATCGGCGCAGAAAGTGCACTCGAAAGAACAGATCAAGGCATCCTGCGCACCGGGCGGCAAGTCCTTGTTACAGCATTCGCAGTTGGGTCGCATTTGCAGCATTTCCAGGTTCCTTTATTGACTCTTGTAGCTGATTGCATTCAGCAAAGCGCTGGTGGTGTCGATATCGGCCAGCGCCTCATTACTTACGCGCGCAAAGCTGCGTTCACGGATGCGGGCCAGGCGTTCGAGCAATTCCTGCCTTGGCAGTCGCGATTGCACGATCGCCGCAGGATCAATGCCCTCGTAACGGCCCCCATTTGCTTCCAGCGTATCGAGCAGGCGCCGCACTTCAGCGTCGGCCAGGCTACCCTTGCCTGCTTGCTGTGCCGGCTGTTGCGCCAGTTGCTGGCGCATCGGCGCAAAGAAGGCCAGCGCCTCTTTCGACAACCCTTGCGGCTTGAGCGCCAGCAGCACCTGGCGGCCCTGCGGCCCGCCTGCGCGCAACAGGAAGTTCACAGCGCGCGTGAACACTTCCATGTCCGGGCTTTGCAGCAGCGGTTCAACGGCCGGCACGCTGGCTGGCGAGCCGACGAGCTGCAGCAAGTCCAGCACAGGCTTGACCAATGAAGGGTCGCGCAACAGTGCGGCAAGATGACGCTCTGCCGCCGCGCCAAAGCGGCCATACAGCAAAGCGCGCACCCCGGTTTCGTCGATGGTAGAGCCTTGCTGCGGCAGCGGAATGCTCACGGCCTTGCGCAGGAAAGCGCGATCGACCAGCGGCAGCAGGCGCGCATCCTGGCTGGCCGCGGCAGCGTGCATCAGGCGGAATAGCTGCGGGCCATCGAGCGCCGCATCGGGATTGATGGCCAATGCCGCTTGCACGATAAGCGCCTTGTCGGATTCGGCGCCGTAAGCGGCCAGAAAGCAAGCGGCGTCCAGCAACAGGTGCTGGCTGGGGCGCGGCGAGCGCAATTCGGCAGCCAGTTCGCGGCGCAGCAAGGGAATTGCATCCTCACGGTAATCGCCGAAGAAGCGCCAGGCAGCATCGAGCTCGCGGCGCTGGGCTCCCGCTGCGGCGGCGTTGGCAGCCGCCGGCATGGCGCGGATCTGGGCGATGCGCGCAGTAATGGCGGCATCGGTAGCGGCATCGCCGGCATATGCCGTGAAAGACGACGCTGCCAGGGCAGCGGCAAGAAGGCGCCTCATGCCGACAGCCTGCGCTGCAGGTCCGTCACGCCAGCGAGCCAATCCTCGTAATGTTCGCTGTCTTGCCACAACTCGCGCAACTCGGAAGCATCGGACAGCACCAGCCCCAGCACGCGCTGGGCCTTGTCGGCGATATCGGCCCGAGGCTTGTTGAGCTTCGCCTGCACCTCAGCCACCCACTCGTCGACGCGCTCGGAATCCTCATCCCTCGCCCCGCCCTTGCCTTGCAGGCGCGACCAGGTTTCCACCGCCGCCAGCGCCTCGGCGCCAAATGGCGCCTCCAGGTACTCGGTGGTCTCCGCCTGCAACACGTTGTTCAACGTGTCCTCGATAAAGTAAAGGTCCCTCGATTCCTGCAGATCCTCCGCCCAATCCTGCGCGAAGTCATTGCCAAACGGTCCAACAGCCCAGGTTCCCACAAGCGCCTCCTGTATGATATAAGGCCGCATTGTACGCAATTACGGCAGACCTCGTGTCACACCCTGGGGTCACACCCCGAAAGTGACACGGGCTGAGCCATTTCCCGCTTGAGGCCGTGTCACACTTGGGGTGTGACCCCAAGGTGTGACACGGACTCTGCTGGAGCTTACTTCTGGGTCTTGACCACTTGCAGGGCGGTGGCGATCAGGCTACTCATTTCACCGACGTTGGCGGGCACGATCAGGCTGTTGTTGGTCTTGGCCAGTTCGCCGAAGGCGCTGACGTATTGCTCGGCGACTTTCAAGTTCATTGCCGCTTCGCCGCCGGGTTGCTGGATCGCTGCGCCAACCTGCTTCAGCGCGCCGGAAGTCGCTTCGGCAATTGCGAGGATGGCGGCAGCTTCGCCTTGCGCGCGGTTGATGGCCGCTTGCTTGTCGCCTTCGGAACGGGCAATCGCGGCTTCGCGCTCGCCGGTGGCGATGTTGATCTGCTCCTGCTTGCGGCCTTCGGAGGCTGCAATCAGCGCGCGCTTGCCGCGCTCGGCCGTGATCTGGGCCTGCATGGCGTGCAGGATTTCTTGCGGCGGCGTCAGGTCCTTGATTTCGTAGCGCAGCACTTTCACGCCCCAGTTGGCGGCCGATTCGTCGATCGCGTTCACCACCGTGGAGTTGATGTGGTCGCGTTCTTCGAAAGTCTTGTCAAGCTCCATGCGTCCGATCACCGAGCGCAGCGTCGTTTGCGCCAGTTGCGTGATTGCGGCAATGTAGTTGGAGGATCCGTAGGAGGCGCGCATGGCATCGGTCACCTGGAAGTACAGGATGCCATCCACCTGCAACTGCGTATTGTCCTTGGTGATGCAAACCTGCGATGGCACATCCAGCGGTATCTCTTTCAGCACGTGCTTGTAGGCGATGCGGTCGATGAACGGCACCACGATATTCAGGCCGGGCCCCAGCGTGGCGTGGTATTTGCCAAGCCGCTCGACCACCCATGCGTGCTGCTGCGGCACCACATTGATGGTCTTGAAGACGAACACCAGCGCGACGATAAATACCACCAGCGTGACAGTGCCAAAACTGATTTCCATTCCCTTCTCCCTGTTATGCGCCGACGATCAGCCGGCTGCCGCGAATCTCGCGAATCCTGAATACGCCTGGCGCCGCTGCTTCGCCCGGCGCCAGTTCCACATCCCACATGGCGCCGCGATACATCACGCGTGCAGCGCCGTCCTGCCAGGCGGCCACGCTCACGGTCTGGCCGATGTCCAGGTTGACGTCCGGGTTGGACGCCGCCGGTGGCTGCGTGGTCTTGCCGAAGCGGCTGCGGCGCAGCAGCAGCGTGGCGATGGCGGCGACCATGGCGGCCACCAGCATCTGGCCCGGCATGTCGATGCGCGCCAGCGAAGCAAGCGCGCCCGCCCCCATGCCGATGGCAATCATCAGCAGGTAGAACGTGCCGCTAAACAGTTCGAGGGTGACCAGCACGCCCGCGCCAATCGCCCACAACATCCAGTCAGCCATCACAACCTCCAAAAGTAAAAAACCCCCGCTGCCGACAAGGCCACGGGGGTTCAAGCCGCTTATCGGCGGTTTATTGTTGCATTTCTGCCAGCTTCTGCCAAGTGTCGATGACCGAGTCCGGGTTCAGCGACATGGTCTCGATACCCTGCTGCATCAGCCACACGGCCAGTTCCGGGTGGTCGGAAGGACCCTGGCCGCAAATGCCAATGTACTTGTTCAGCTTGATGCAGGCCGAAATGGCCATGCCCAGCAGCGCACGCACTGCTGGATCGCGCTCGTCGAAGTCGGCTGCCAGCAGTTCCATGCCGGAATCGCGGTCCAGGCCCAGGGTCAGCTGGGTCAGGTCGTTGGAGCCGATCGAGAAGCCGTCGAAGTGCTGCAGGAACTGCTCCGCCAGCACGGCGTTGGATGGCACTTCGCACATCATGATGACGCGCAGTCCATTTTCGCCGCGTTTCAGGCCGTTCTTGGCCAGCAGGCCAACCACTTTCTCCGCCTGGCCCAGGGTGCGCACGAACGGCACCATGATTTCGACGTTGGTGAGGCCCATTTCTTCACGCACGCGCTTCATCGCGACGCATTCCATCTCGAATGCGGCAGCGAAGTCTTCGGACAGGTAGCGCGCGGCGCCGCGGAAGCCCAGCATCGGATTTTCTTCATCCGGCTCGTAGCGCGAACCGCCGATCAGCTTCTTGTACTCGTTGGACTTGAAGTCGGACAGGCGCACGATCACTTTCTTCGGCCAGAAGGCAGCGGCGATGGTGGCGATGCCTTCCGCCAGCTTGTCGATGTAGAACTGCTTCGGCGAAGCGTGGCCGCGGGCGACCGACTCCACCGCCTTCTTCAGGTCGGCGTCGATGTTCGGGTATTCCAGGATCGCTTTCGGGTGCACGCCAATATTGTTATTGATGATGAACTCGAGGCGGGCCAGGCCCACGCCGTTGTTCGGCACGGACTGGAAGTCGAAGGCCAGCTGCGGGTTGCCCACGTTCAGCATGATCTTGGTCTTGATCGGAGGCAGTTCGCCGCGCGACACTTCGGAGATCTCGGTTTCCAGCAGGCCGTCGTAGATCTTGCCCTCGTCGCCTTCTGCGCAGGACACGGTCACGAAGTTGCCGTCTTTCAGGACGTCGGTTGCGTCGCCGCAGCCCACGACTGCCGGCACGCCCAGTTCACGCGCGATGATCGCTGCGTGGCAGGTGCGGCCGCCGCGGTTGGTGACGATTGCCGAGGCGCGCTTCATCACCGGCTCCCAGTTAGGGTCGGTCATGTCGGCTACCAGCACGTCGCCCGGCTGCACGCGTTCCATTTCGCTTGGGTCGTTGATCACGCGCACAGGGCCGGCGCCGATCTTCTGGCCGATCGCGCGGCCGGAGGTCAGCACGGTGCCGCTCGACTTCAGCTTGAAGCGCTGCTGCGAGTCGGTGGCTTTCTGCTGCGATTTCACGGTTTCAGGACGTGCCTGCAGGATGTACAACTTGCCGTCGCGGCCATCCTTGCCCCACTCGATGTCCATCGGGCGGCCGTAGTGCTTCTCGATGATCATGGCGTACTTGGCCAGTTCGACGATTTCGGCATCGACCAGGGAGTAGCGGTTGCGCATCTCGATCGGCACATCGACGGTCTTCACGGAACGGCCGGCCTTGGCTTCGCTGGTGAATTCCATCTTGATCAGCTTGGAGCCGATATTGCGGCGGATGACGGCCGACTTGCCCTGTTCCAGCATCGGCTTGTGGACGTAGAATTCGTCCGGGTTCACGGCGCCCTGCACCACGGTTTCGCCCAGGCCGTAGGAGGAAGTGATGAAGACCACGTCCTTGAAGCCCGATTCGGTATCGATGGTGAACATCACGCCCGAAGCGCCCAGGTCGGAACGCACCATGCGCTGCACGCCGGCCGACAGCGCCACTTCAGCGTGGGTGAAGCCTTTGTGTACGCGATAGGAGATCGCGCGGTCGTTGTACAGCGATGCAAACACGTGCTTCATCGCTTCCAGCACGTTGTCGATGCCGACCACGTTCAGGAAGGATTCCTGCTGGCCTGCGAACGATGCGTCAGGCAGGTCTTCCGCGGTGGCGGAGGAGCGCACGGCGAACGACACTTCAGTGGTGGAGTCTGCGACCAGTTTGTCGTAGAAGGCGCGGATATCGGCTTCCAGGCGAGGCTGGAACGGAGTATCGATGATCCATTGGCGGATTTCTGCGCCCGATGCTGCCAGGGCGCGGACGTCGTCGACGTCCAGGTGTTCAAGGCGGTCAGCGATGCGCTTGGCCAGCGAAGGGCCACCGTCAACGCTGTGCGACAGGAAGTCGCGGAAGGCCTGGGCGGTGGTCGCGAAGCCGCCAGGCACCCGCACACCTGCGCCGGCCAGCTGGGAGATCATCTCCCCCAGCGACGCGTTCTTGCCGCCGACGGATTCGACATCCGTCATGCGCAAATTCTCGAACGAGGCAACGTACACCCCGTCGGATTGCTCCTTCAATGCTGCGTTAGTCATAAAGACACCTTTTTGATGATAAAAATCTTTACGCAGGCATGCTTGGCATCGTTCTTGTCATTCTTGGCGCCGTGCAGCACAATCTTACCGTTGGCAAGCATTTTACAGCCTGCGCAGCAAATTGACGATTCATCCACTGGAAAAGCTTTTTTGATGCCACAAGATCAACGTTTATTGCCGGCTTCGAGCCGCACCGTCTTTTTCGTCTCTGACGGCACGGGCATCACTGCCGAAACTTTCGGCCATTCCGTGCTGACGCAGTTCGACCTGCGCTTCCGCCAGATCCGTCTGCCCTTCATCGATACCTGCGACAAGGCTTATGATGCAGTGCGCAAAATTAACGAGATCGGGGCCGAGGATGGCGCCAAGCCGATTGTCTTTTCGACCCTGGTGAAAGCGGAGCTGTCGGAGGTGATCCAGCGCGCCAACGCCATGCACATGGACCTGATCCAGACCTTCGTCGCGCCGCTTGAGCAGGAATTGGGCGTCAAGTCGACCCACACCATCGGCCGGTCCCACAATGTGGTGGACAGCGAGGAATACAAGAACCGTATCGAAGCGATCAACTTCTCACTCGCGCACGATGATGGCCAGTCGAACAAGAACTTGTCCTCGGCGGACGTGATCCTGGTCGGCGTCTCGCGTTCCGGCAAAACCCCTACTTCGCTGTACCTGGCCATGCAATACGGCGTGAAAGCGGCCAATTACCCCCTGATTCCCGACGATTTCGAGCGCGGCAAGCTGCCTTCGGCGCTGTATGCGTACAAATCGAAGATTTTCGGCCTGAGCATCGAGCCGCAGCGCCTGTCGGAGATCCGCAACGAGCGCCGTGCCGGCTCCAAGTATGCTTCGCTGGAAAACTGCCGCTATGAGGTCAACGAGGCGGAAGCCATGATGCGGCGCGAAGGCATCCGCTGGCTCTCGTCCACCACCAAGTCGATCGAAGAGATTTCCACCACCATCCTGCAGGAAATCAAGCCGAACCGCTCGGTTTATTGAGGATTTCCGCCCGCATCGCCCGCTGGAACTCGGCCCACAGGGCTGCCAGCGGGCGTCCATAGGCGCCGCTCACCGCCCCGGCAAACGCGTCGCCCCGCCCGACCGCCGCCAGCAGGCGCTTGAACGCTGCCGGGTCTCTTTCGTCCATCCACGCTACCAGCACCGACGCCTGGCGGTAATACATGGCATGCGCCAGCCCGTAGCTGGGCGCCTGCTTGGGCGCGAACAGGGAGCCCTCATCTTCAGGAACCATGTGCCGGCCGTGTACGAAGGCCTGCACCGCCTCCTCACGTGTCACGTTGCCAGCGCCGCCACCGCCCGACAGATAGGTCGGCAAGCCTTCCCAGAACCAGTTGGGTAACTTGCCGATGCCGGACATGCCGATCCGCTGCACCAGGTGCAAGTGCGCCAGTTCGTGCGTCACGATGGCCTCCCTGCGCTCGGTTGCCCAGGCCTGCATTTTCGGCGCAAGGTGCACATCGCCCAGCACCACCACTCCGGCTGCGCGCGGGGCAACAGCGCCGTAACGCGAGAAACTCTCGTCACTGGCATACACATTGACGCGTACCGGAGCCACGTACGCCATGCCGAAGGCCCGTTCATCATGCCCGATGGCGGCCGGCAGGAGCGGCGCAATGGCTGCGCCGAAGGCCTCGGCGCCGGGCTCGCACCAAATGCGGGGATCGGGCGTGCACTGCGTGAAATGGTCCTTGCTGGACAGCCAGGCACGCGCGCCGTAAAAGGCCATCTGGCCAACGGGCGTGAAGGCAGCGGCGACCGGCAGGCTGACCGCGATTAGCAGCCCCGCAATCCATCGTTTTTTCATTAGAAGAAGTCTTTCCAGTCATCCAGCCAGCCGGGGATGTCGTCCACCGGCATCGGGTTGGCAATATAGAAACCCTGGGCATAGGTGCAGCCCAGCCCTTGCAGGAAGTCCCAGTCATCCCTGGTTTCCACACCCACTGCGCAGGCATGCCGCGACAGGCTGCGCGCCAGGCCAAGGCAGGTTTTGAGGACGGTGCCGATGGGGCGCTTGCGCGAGGCGCCATCGACGAAACCGGGATCGATCTTCAGCTCGGAGAACGGAATGGCGGCCAACAGCTGCAGGTTGGAGCGCCCGGTGCCGTAATCGTCGATCGCCAGCCCGAATCCCATCATGCGCAGGCGCAAAAGGCGTTCGATGAAATGCGGATTGGTGGTCAGTACTGAAGCTTCCGTGATCTCGAACGTGAGGTAGTCGGACAGGATGCGGTGGCGCTCCAGGCAGGCCGTCATCTGGGCGATGAATTGCGGGTGCGCCAGCGTGCCAGGGTCCACATTGAGCGAGATCGAAATCGGAATCCCCTTGTCGTGCAGGCCGCGACAGGCTGCGACCGACTTCTCGATCATGCACCAGTCGAGGAAATCGATGCGCCGCACGCTTTCGAGCACCGGCACAAATGCCGATGGACCAAGCACCCCATGCTCGGGATGGCGCCAGCGGGCGAACACTTCCAGCCCTTTGACAGTGCCGGTCTCCAGTTCGATCTTGGGCTGGAAATAGGGATCGAATTCGCGTCCCTGGAGCCCGCGCCCTACTTCGGCAAAGCTGAACTCGGGATGCTGCGGGCCCGCTTCCGGCTCGGCGGAAGGCTCCCGGTAGTTGGCAATCAGTTCCTGCAGCCTGGCCGAGGTGACTGGCTTGGCCGAACTGCCCAGCACATCGAGTCCATAGGCTTCGGCCATGGTCTCGACGGAAAACAGCACGTCGGCGCTTTGCGAGGCGAAGATGATGATGCCCGCCCGGCAGTCGATTTCGGCCAGGCGCCGTAGCACTTCCAGGCCGTCCATGCCGGGCAGCGTCAGGTCCATCAGGGCGATGTTGGCGGGGGGATTGAGGCCGATTTCCAGCAGGCGCAGTGCACTCAGCCCATCTGATGCCTGGGTCACCTGCCGGGCGCCCAAGTGGCGCAGCATGCCGGCCAATAGCTCACGCTGGACGGGTTCGCCCTCGGCGACCAGGAAGTGCAAGCTTGCAATTTCCATAACGCCCATTCCAGCATGGTTAGTTTTATTAAGCCAGATTTTGCCTTACTTGCTCGAAAAAGCATACTGCCGCGCATGCGGCGACATTCAGCGATTCGACCTTGCCCAGGTGGGGCACGATGACGCGGTGGGTGGCCGTGCTTAACAGCATGTCCGAGACACCCTGCCCTTCATGCCCGAAGATCCAGGCCACGGGGCGTTTCAGGTCCAGCCGGTACAACTGTTCGGCTGCGTAGCCGCTGGTGGCCAGGGTGGCGATTTGCGCGCCCTGCACCAGTTGCGGCAGGTCGACGTTTTCGTAGATATCGAGCACAAAGTGGGCGCCCATGGCGGCGCGCAGCACTTTCGGCGACCAGCAGAAGGCGGTGCCGGGTGCGCAATACACCTCCTTCACGCCTGCAGCGGCGGCGCTGCGCAGGATCGAACCGACGTTGCCCGGGTCCTGCACGTTATCCAGCAGGACGGCGTTGACGCTCAGCGCCTGAGGCACATCTTTTTGGGGCGTGGCGATCAGGAACATCAGGCCGACGCCGTGTTCGACCTGACTGACGGCGTGGTAAAGCTGGTCGGTCAGGCACAGGATATGGGCGTGCTCTGCCTCCAGGCGGGCGATGATGGCGGCCACCTCCGGGTTGTGCAGCGCGCCTTCGGCCACGATGGCTTGTTCGGGATGGCCGCGCAACTCGAGCCAGGTCTCGCACAGGTGCACGCCATCCAGCAGGCTGCGGCCGGCCTTGCGACGCGCCTGCGAGTTGGTGGCGAGCTTGGCCAGTTCCTTGTATTGCGCGTTGTCGCGCGAAGTGATGTTCTTCACAGGTCACGCTCCAGGACTTCACGCACCGGCGCAAAGCTGCGGCGGTGCACCGGCGAGGCGCCGTGCTCGCGCAAACGCTCCAGGTGCAGCGCCGTGCCATAGCCTTTGTGCTGGTCGAAGCCGTATTGCGGGTATTTCTTGTGCAGCTTGACCAGCGCGGCGTCGCGCGCGGTCTTGGCCAGGATGGAGGCGGCTGAAATGGATTCGATCTTGTCGTCCCCTTCCACGATGGCGATGCTCTGGATGCGCATGACCGGGCACTTATTGCCGTCGATCAGCGCGAGGGTCGGCACGGTTTGCAGCGCATACACCGCACGCTTCATGGCCAGGAGGCTGGCCTGGAGAATGTTCAGGCGGTCGATTTCCTCTTCCGAAGCCTTGGCCACGGCCCAGGCGATCGCGTGCTCGCGGATCAGGGGCGCCAGCTCGTCGCGCTTTGCCTCGTTGAGCTTCTTGGAATCGCGCAGGCCCGGAATCGGCCGGTTGCGATCGAGGATCACGGCAGCGGCAAACACCGGGCCGGCCAACGGACCGCGCCCGGCCTCATCGACGCCGCAAATGATCTCGTCGAGGGAATATGGAAGGTCGTCAAACAGACCGGATTGTTGGGACATCACTCAATTCTTTCTACTGTCCAGTTCGTGTCACACCTTGGGGTCACACCCCAAGTGTGACACGAACTGATCCATTCTCACGGCAGCGTCCGTGTCACCGTTGGGGTGTGACCCCATGGTGTGACACGGGCTTATCTGTTGATGACCTTAAGGACTGCCGCGGCGCCTTCCTGGGCGCTGTTACGCAGCAGGCTGTAATGCATGTCGGTAAAGCGTTGCGCCAGCTGCAGGCGGTGCGGGACGTCGCTCAGTTGTTTCCACATGGCGTCGGCCAGCGTCTCGGCTGTTGCGGCGTTCTGCAGCATTTCCGGTACCAGGAATTCGCGCGCCAGGATGTTCGGCAGGCCGATCCACGGCTGGTATCCCATATGCCTCATGATATGCCAGGATGCGGCCATCATCTTGTAGGCAATGACCATCGGCTTCTTGAACAGGGCTACCTCCAGCGAGGCGGTGCCGGAGGCTACCAGCACGGCATCGGCGGCGCAGATGGCTGTGTGCGACTGGCCATCCAGCAGCATCAGCTCGACATCCTGCAGGCCGGCTTCGGCCACCAGTTCCAGGAAATACTTGCGCTGCTTTTCGCCCGCCATCGGCACCACGAATTTCAGCGTGCGGTCGCGCTGCTGCAGCAGCTTGCAGGCGCCAATGAAGGCGGCTGTGTTGTACTTCAGTTCGGCCATGCGGCTGCCCGGCATCACCGTGACGACGTTGGCATCCTCCGCAATGCCCAGCTGGCGGCGCGCGGCCGCTTCGTCCGGCTGCACGGGGATCACTTCTGCCAGTGGGTGGCCGACGTAAGTCACGGGCACGCCAGCTTTTTTGTAGATCTCTTCCTCGAACGGGAAGATCACCAGCATGTGCGAGACAGATTTGATGATCTTCTTGATCCGGCCGCCGCGCCAGGCCCAGATTTGCGGGCCGATATAGTGCACGGTCGGGATGCCTGCGGCGCGCAACTGCGCTTCCAGGCCCAGATTGAAGCCCGGATAGTCGGCGCCAATGAAGCAGGCAGGCCGTTCGGCCAGCAGCTGGTCACGCAGCGTGTTCTGGATGCCTTTCAGCTCGCGGTAGCGGGGAATGATCTCGAACAGCCCGCGCACGGTCATCTTCTCGATCGGCCATTGCGACTCGAAGCCATGTTCCATCATGGCCGGGCCGCCGATGCCGTGGAAGCGCGCTTCGGGCAGGTGCGGGCGCAGGCCGCCCAGCAGGCGGCCCGCCAGCAGGTCGCCGGAAGGTTCGCCGGCGACGACTGCAATCGATACGTCAGCGGACGATGCCACGGGTGGTCGTATCGAGGAATTCGCGCATCGAGCGCGCGGCGGCGGCGCAATCTTCCGGCAGCCCGGCTTCGGCTTCCAGCATGGCTGCCCTGGCTTCGTCCAGCGTCAGGCCGGAACGGTACAGGATCTTGTAGGCGTTGCGGATGGCGTTGATCTGCTCGCGCGTGAATCCGCGGCGTTTCAGCCCTTCGATGTTGACGCCATGCGCTGCTGCCGGATTGCCGTTCAACAGCACGTATGGCGGCACGTCCTGGGTCAGGCTGGTGCTCATTCCGACGAAGGCGTGGGCGCCGATCTTGCAGAACTGGTGCACGTTGGCGAAGCCGGACATGATCACCCAGTCGCCGATCTCGACGTGGCCCGCCATCTGCGCGTTGTTCGAGAAGATGGTGTTGTTGCCGACCACGCAGTCATGCGCCAGGTGGACGTAGGCCGAAATCCAGTTGTTGTTACCCAGCTTGGTCACGCCCTTGTCCTGCACCGTACCGAGGTTGAAGGTGCAGAATTCGCGGATGGTGTTGTCGTCGCCGATTTCCAGGCGGGTCGGTTCGCCGTTCCATTTCTTGTCCTGCGGCGCGGCGCCGATGGAGGAGAACTGGAAGAACTTGTTGTTCTTGCCGATCGTGGTATGGCCCTCGATCACGACGTGCGGGCCCACCACGGTGTTCTCGCCAATCACCACGTTCGGGCCAATGATCGTGTAGGGGCCGATCTCGACGCCGGCAGCCAGTTCGGCTTTCGGGTCGACAATCGCTGTTGGGTGGATGGTTGCCATGGTCTTACTCCACGGAGCGGATGGTGCACATCAGCTCAGCTTCCAGCGCTACCTGGCCGTCGACCGAGCCGACCGCCTTGTATTTCCAGATGCCGCGCGCATTGCGCAGGATTTCCACGTCCATCTTCAGCTGGTCGCCAGGACCGACTGGGCGCTTGAAGCGCGCATTGTCGATACCGACGAAGTACACCACCGAATTCTCGTCCGGCTTGATGCCCATGGACTTGAACGACAGCAGGGCTGCGGTCTGCGCCATCGCTTCGATCATCAGCACGCCGGGCATGACAGGCTTGTGCGGGAAGTGGCCGTTGAAGAACTCTTCGTTCACGGTCACGTTCTTGATGGCGGTGATGGACTTGTTCTCTTCATAAGAGATGACGCGATCAACCAGCAGCAGCGGGTAGCGGTGCGGCAGGTAAGCCTTGATCTCGCAGATGTCCATCGTTTTGTTTTCGGTAGTCGTCATGATTCTTCGTCTTCGGTTTTAGTTTTAATGGTCTTTTCCAGCGCGCGCATTTTATCGCGCATGGTCGGCAGGTTCCGGACAATCGCAGCCGACTTCTCCCAGTCGCTGTTCTTGGCCAAGGGGTAGAAACCCGTGTATTGGCCTGGTTCGGTGATCGAGCGCGATACCAGGCTGCCCGACGAAATATGGACATGGTCCGCAATCGTCAGGTGGCCAAGGATCATCGCCGCGCCACCGAAAGTGCAGTACTTGCCGATTTTTGCGCTGCCTGCCACGCCGACGCAGCCGGCCATGGCCGTGTGCGCGCCGATATGGCAGTTGTGGCCGATCTGGATCTGGTTGTCCAGCTTCACGCCGTCTTCAATAATGGTATCCGCCAGCGCGCCGCGGTCCACGGTGGTGTTGGCGCCGATATCGACATCGTCGCCGATCACTACGCGGCCCACTTGCGGGATGCGTACGTAGACCCCGCCGTCATTGGCAAAGCCGAAGCCGTCGGTGCCGATCACCGCGCCCGAGTGGATGATGCCGCGCTTGCCAATCACGCACTTCGAATGGAAAGTCACATTGGCAAAGAAATGCGTGCCCTCGCCCACCCGCGCATCGCGGCCGATGGTGCAGCCGGCATCAAGCACCACGCCAGCGCCGATCACGGCGCCCGCTTCGACCACCACTTTGGGGCCGATATGGGCAGTGGCGTCCACGCTCGCAGCCGGGTCGACATACGCCGTCGGGTGCACGCCGGCCGGGCGCACATAGGCCGTCTGCGCTTCGAAGATCTGCGCGGCGCGAGCAAAGTACACGTAGGGATTCTTGACGACGATGCGGGCACCCTTGTAGGTTTCTGCCACGGTGGCATCGTCATTGGCGCTGACAATCAGGGCTGCCGCCTGGCTTTGCCCTGCTTGTGAACGGAATTTGCTGTTACTGAGGAAGCTGATATGCGAAGCGCCTGCATCGGTCAACGGCGCGATCCCGGCAACATAAAGTTCCGGGTCCCCCACCAGTTGGCCGCCCAGGCGCTCGACCAGTTCTCCTAGCCGAAGGCCCATCTGTAATCCAATCTATCTGTTATTTGTCCAACGCTTCCAGCACCTTGTTGGTGATGTCGATGCGCGGGCTGGCCCACACGGCGTCCTGCAGGACGATGTCGTAGCCTTCGGTATTTGCAAGCTGCTTGATGATCTTCGTCGCCTTTTCGGCAATCGCAGCACGCTCCTCGTTGGTGCGCTGGTTCAGGTCTTCGCGGAATTCACGCTGGCGGCGCTGGAAGTTCAGGTCCGCCTCGTAGGCTTCGCGCTGCAGCTTGCTGCGCTCCGGCTCGGGCTTGCTGGCGCCTTCCTTTTCCCATTTCTCGGCCGCCGCCTTGGAGCGCATGGCCAGTTCCTGCAGCGCTTTCTCGCGGCTGGAGAATTCCTCGCGCAGCTTGTTGTCGGCCGACTTGGCCAGCTTCGATTCGTTGTAGATGCGCTCGGCGCTCAGCCAGGCAATCCGGGAGGACTGCGCCAGCGCCGGTGCCGCGGCCATCATGCCCAGCGCCAGTACGGCAGCGATTTTGCCCAGGGTAGCGGTTGCAGTCTTCAACTCGATTCTCCGTCCAAATAAGTTGCTTTGGTGCACTAAATGCATCAGAAACCAGTGCCCATCTGGAACTGGAAGCGTTCCAGGCGGTCACCCAGTTTGTCGTTCAGAGGCAAAGCATAACTCAACTTCAGCGGCCCCACAGGGGAAATCCAGCTCAAGCCCAGGCCGGCCGAGAAGCGCAGCTCGGACAGGCGCATCTTCTGGCGTTCCTGGTAGACCTGGCCGCCATCGAGGAAGCCGAACCAGCGCAGCGAGCGGTCCTGGCCCTGGCCTGGGAACGGCATCTGCAGTTCGGCATTGCCGATCAGGCGCGAAGCACCGCCCAGCGAGTCGCCGTAGCGCGGGTCGACCGCGCCCAGCGAGGAACTCTGGTAGCCGCGCACCGAGCCGATGCCGCCAGCGTAGAAGTTCTTGAAGACCGGGTAGTTCTTGCCGCCGAAGCCGCGGCCATAGTCGACCTCGCCCTTCAGCGCCAGGGTGATCTTGTTGGTCAGCGGCTTGTACCACTGGGTTTCGTACACCGCTCGCCAGTACTTCGATTCGCCGATCGCATCCAGTTCCAGGTTGATGCGCTGCATGTAGCCGAGGGTCGGGGTCATGGCGGAGTCGCGGCTGTCGCGCGCCCACGCCGCGGTCAGCGGAACCGAGTAGGCGTTGACTGAGCCGACGCCGCTGGCCGGGCCGCCCAGGTCGCGCACGTACTGCTTGAAGTAGGTCGGCGACGATTCGTCGGTTTCCACGTTCGACTTTTCCAGCCCGATACCGAAGAAGATGGTGTCCTGCTCGGAGAACGGCACGCCGAAGCTCACGCGGCCGCCGGTCTGCTTGATGGTGTACAGGCCGGTGTTGACTGCAGGCGGGCGGAAGGTGCGCAGGTAGAGCTCATAGCTGCGCGAGATGCCGTCCGGCGTGAAGTACGGATTGGTGTGCGAGAACGCGATGGTGCGGCTGTACTTCGAGGTATTCAGTTCCAGGCCCACGGTGTTGCCCGAGCCGGCGAAGTTGGCCTGCTGGATCGCCGCGTTGAAGGTGAACTTTTCAGCCTGCGAGAAAGCGCCGCCGATCTGGAAATTGCCGGTCGGGCGTTCGACCACGGACAGGTTGATGTCCACCTGGTCGGAGGTGCCCTGCGCTTCCGGCGTGTCGACCGTCACGTCCTTGAAATAGCCGGTGCGGTCGACGCGGTCGCGCGAAGCCTTGATCTTGGAGGCGTCGTACCAGCTCGATTCGAACTGTCGGAATTCGCGGCGGATCACTTCGTCGCGGGTGGTGGTGTTGCCCGAGATATTGATGTGGCGCACATAGGCGCGCTTGCCCGGGTCGATGAAGAAGGTGAACGCGACTTCGCGCTTGGCCTGGTCGATTTCCGGATTGGCGTTCACGTTGGCGAAGGCGAAACCGAAGGTGCCGAGGCGGTCGGTGATCAGCTTGTTGGTGGCGGTCAGCAGCTTGCCGGAGTACAGCTTGCCCTTTTGCAGCAGCACCAGCTGGCGCAGTTCGTCTTCGCGGCCGAACATCTCGCCTTCGAACTTGATGTCGGAGACCGTGTACTTTTCACCCTCGGTGATATTGATGGTGATGTAGATGTCCTTCTTGTCCGGCGTGATCGAGACCTGGGTCGAATCCACGTTCATCTCGATATAGCCGTGGTCCAGGTACCAGGACTTCAGGGTCTCGATGTCGCCATTCAGCTTGGTCTTGGAATACTGGTCGGACTTGGTGTACCAGCTGAACCAGCCGCCGGTATTCAGGGCGATCTGCTCTTTCAGTTCCTTGTCGCTGAAAGCCTTGTTGCCGACGATATTGATCTGCTTGATGCGCGCCACGTCGCCTTCATCGACGTCGAAGTCGATGCTGACGCGGTTACGCTCCATCGGGGTAACGGTGGTGGTGATTTTCACGCCGTACAGGCCGCGCGACAGGTACTGACGCTTCAATTCCTGTTCGGCGCGGTCCACCGATGCCTTGTCGAAGGTCTTGGCTTCGCCGACGCCGATATCCTTCAGCGCCTTGACCAGCATGTCCTTCTCGAATTCGTGGGTGCCTTTGAAGTCCACCTTGGCGATCGCCGGGCGTTCCTCCACTATCACCACCAGCACATTGCCGTCGCGCTCCAGTTTCACATCCTTGAAGATGCCGGTCGCGTACAGGGCCTTGATGGTGGCTACGGATTTGTCGTCACTGAAGGTTTCGCCCACGCGCACCGGCAGGTAGCTGAACACGGTGCCGGCTTCGGTACGCTGGATGCCTTCGACGCGGATGTCCTTGACGACGAACGACTCGGCGGCCATTGCGCTGCCGGAGCAGAAAGCCAGGACGGCTGCGCCTACCAGGGTACGGCGGAATTGGGGAGCGATACGATCAGTGTGTAATTTCATCGGCAAATCGAAAAAAATTAAAGCAGGCGGGCCAGGTCATTGAATATAGCCAGCGCCATTAAAGACACCAGCAATCCCAGTCCAATACGCTGCGCCATTTCGCCAAAGCGCTCGGAAACGGGGCGCCCTGTCAAAACTTCCAGCGAATAATACAGCAAATGCCCCCCATCCAGAACAGGAATTGGCAGCAAATTCATCAGCCCAAGGCTCACGCTGATAAAGGCGACGAAGGCAATAAAAGGCTCGGCGCCCATTTTCGCCGTTTCACCGGCATATTCGGCAATGGTCAGCGGGCCGGTAATATTCTTCAGCGAGACTTCACCAACAATCATGCGGCCCAGGATCTTGAAGGTCATCGTGCAGATTTCCTTTACCTGGCGCACCGCCTTGGCGCCTGCCTCCAGCGGGCCGTAGTGCACCACCATCGTATCAACAGCGCCCACCAGTTCGGCCTTGATCTTACCGACTGTTACAAGACCTTTGCTGTTTGCCTGCTTGTCCTCTACCGCATCCGGGGTCAGCTCGAGCTCCAGCCTGCGCCCCTCGCGCAGCACGGTCACGACCAGCTTTCGGCCCGGCGAGCGCAGGACTTCGGCCACGAAGCCGCGCGCATCGTCAATCGGCTGGCCGTCGACAGCCTGGATCACATCGCCCTTCAGCATTCCGGCGCGGCGGGCGGCGCCGCCCTCCTCCATGCGGCCAATGACTGGCGGCGGGCGCATCAGGTCGAGGCCGATCACCGCCGGCACGTCGTCCTCGAGGCTCACATGGCCCGCCGCTTCGGCCGGCAGCGAAGCGCGAACTTCGCCGTAACCGGGGCGTTCGACCACCAGGCTCAGGGCTTCCTTGTGAATTGCAGACTGGATGATGGCCCAGCGCAGCTCGGACCAGCCCTGCACCGGATCGCCATTGACCGACTTGACCAGGTCGCCCCGGTGCAGGCCGGCGGCAGCTGCTGCCGTCGCTTTCGCCGGTTCCGCAATACGGGCCGTCGGCTCGCGCACGCCGGACATGTACAGGCCGGCGTATAGGGCGATAGCAAGCAGGAAGTTGGCCAGCGGGCCGGCGGCCACGATGGCGATGCGTTTCCACACGCTCTGGCGGGTAAATTCACGGGCCAGGTCTTCGGCCGGCAGGCCGGATACATCGCCTTCGCGGGCATCCAGCATCTTCACGTAGCCGCCCAAGGGGATGGCAGACAAGGCCCATTCGGTCTGGTCCTTGCCGAACCTGCGCATCCAGACGATGCGGCCCATGCCGACCGAGAAGCGCAGCACCTTGACACCGCACCAGCGCGCCACCAGGTAGTGCCCCAACTCGTGGATGATGATCAGGGAACCGAGACAGACAATCGTGGCGAGAATGGTGCGGAAAGTGTCCATGGCTGGCTGCTTATCCGGCGATGATCCGTTCTGCTGCGGCCCGTGCCAGCGCATCCTGCGCCATCACGGCATCAATGCTGCTGGCCGCTCCATGCGGCAATTCGTCCATCACCTGGCGAATCACGCGGTCGATGCGGCGGAAGCCGATGCACTCGTCGAGGAAGGCCTGTACCGCCACCTCGTTGGCCGCATTCAGCAAGGCTGGCGCGGTGCCGCCTGCACGCAAGGCCTCGTAGGCCAGTGCCAGGCAAGGGAAACGGTTGAAGTCCGGCTTTTCGAACTGCAGGGTGCCGACCTGGGTCAGGTCAAGCTGTGCCACGCCGGAGGCGACGCGCTCCGGGTAAGCCAGCGCATGGGCGATCGGCGTGCGCATGTCCGGGTTGCCCAGTTCCGCCAGTACGGAGCCGTCGTTGTAGGACACCATCGAGTGGATCACCGATTGCGGGTGGATCACGACCTCGATCTGTTCGGCCGGGGCGCCGAACAGCCAGTGGGCCTCGATCACTTCCAGGCCCTTGTTCATCATGGTCGCGGAATCGACCGAAATCTTGCGGCCCATGACCCATTTAGGGTGCTTGCAGGCCTCGTCCGGGGTCACGTTTTCCAGCGTGGCGACGTCGCGCTTCAGGAACGGGCCACCGGAAGCGGTCAACAGGATCCTGGTAACGCCGAAGGCAGAAGGCACGCGGCCATAGCCTTGCGGCAGGCACTGGAAGATCGCATTGTGCTCGGAATCGATCGGCAGCAGCACGGCGCCGCTTTCGGCCACGGCATCCATAAACAACTGGCCGGACATGACCAGCGCTTCCTTGTTGGCCAGCATGACCTTCTTGCCGGCGCGGGCGGCAGCCAGGGTTGGCGCCAGACCGGCGGCGCCGACGATGGCGGCCATCACGGCATCGGTTTCGGAGGCTGCGGAAACCGCGCACAGCGCAGCTTCGCCCCACTCCACTTCGGTGCGGCAGCCGGCGGCACGCAGCAAGGCGCCCAACTGGTCGGCGGCAGCGGCGCTGCCGACTACGGCGCGAGCCGGTCGGAACTGGACGCACTGTGCAGCCAGTTCTTCGACGCGGCTATGGGCGGTCAACGCGTAGACAGAATAACGGTCCGGGTGGCGCGCAATCACGTCCAGTGTGGAGACGCCGATCGAGCCAGTGGCGCCGAGGATGGTAATGCGTTGCATGGAATTCCTTAGAACAGCCTTGGAGTGATCAACGCAGCGATGGGCAGCACCGGCACCAGCGCGTCGATACGGTCAAGCACGCCGCCGTGGCCAGGCAGCAGGTTGCTGCTGTCCTTCATGCCGGAGCGGCGCTTGAGCATGGATTCAAACAGGTCGCCCACAATGGATGCGGCGACGATCAGCACCAGCACGGCCAGCATGATGCCCCAGCCCATGCGGGTCGCCAGGCGCACCGCGAAAGTGTCCTGCAGCAGGGGTACGGATGGCGCCAGCAGCACGGTCACGACGGCCAGCAGCAGCACGGCAACCAGGCCGCCTACCGCGCCCTCCCACGACTTGCCGGGAGAGATGGTCGGTGCCAGCTTATGCTTGCCGAAAGCCTTGCCGGAGAAATAGGCGAAGATGTCGGCCGCCCACACAATGGCCATGACCGACAGCAGGTAGACAGGGCCGCGCGCGAACAGCAGCAGGATGGCGACGAAGCAGGACACCAGGGTCACGGCGTACACCATGCTCAGCATGGTATTGCCCATGCCTTCGGCCGGCGGCAAGCCCAGTTTGAGGGCCGGCGCAAAGCGGATCAGCCAGATGGCCGCGCCGATGGCCAGCCAGAACCTGGCCTGTTCGAGTCCCGCATTGAAGAAGAAGGTATAGACAAACGCCGCCGCCCACGCGGCCGCCACGACGATCGCGGCGCGGTTCTTGAACAGGCGGAAGGCTTCCCACACGGCAGCGGCAAAGAACACAGCCACCACCACATTCACCGCTGGCTGGTAGCCGGAGAACAGGACAGGCAACAATACCGCCAGCAGCAGGACGGCGGTAATCACGCGGGTTTTCAGCATTGTTTTAGCTCTTATTTGCTTTTCTTTGCCACCTGGTCGCCAGTGCGGCCAAAGCGGCGTTCACGGCCCTGGTAGGAGGCAATCGCCTCATCCAGGCGTTCGGCATTGAAGTCGGGCCAGTAGGTGTCGGTGAAGTGCAGTTCCGTATAGGCCAGTTGCCACAGCAGGAAATTGGAGATGCGCTCTTCACCGCCGGTACGGATGAACAGGTCCGGCTCCGGGGCATATGCCATCGACAGGTAGGGTGCCAGTTGCTCTTCCGAGAAATCGGTCGTGCCGGGGTGCTCGGCCACCATCTTGCCGATCGCCTGCATGATATCCCAGCGGCCGCCATAGTTGGCGCACACGGTGACGGTCATGCGGGTGTTGTTGGCGGTCTTGCGCTCGGCATTGGCGATCATGTCCTGCAGCTTCTGGTCGAAGCGCGACAGGTCGCCCACCACCTTCAGGCGGATATTGTTCGCATGCATCTTCGACACCTCACGCTCCAGGGCCGTCACGAAGAGTTTCATCAGCAGCGAAACTTCCTCTTCCGGCCGGCGCCAGTTCTCGGAGCTGAACGCAAAGACGGTCAGGTACTCGATGCCCCGCTCGGCGCAGGCTTCCACCACGGTGCGCACCGCTTCCACGCCTTTGACGTGGCCCGCCACGCGCGGCAGGAAACGCTTGGTTGCCCAGCGCCCGTTGCCGTCCATGATGATCGCCAGGTGGCGCGGCACCTTGGGCGCATCAGGCACGTCGGTTGTCGAACTAGAATATTTCATAGGTGCGTAAACTAAAAATCCGGGGAGGCAGGGGCAATACCCCTATCCTCCCCGGTTTCGGGACCTTAGACGGTCAGGACTTCTTTCTCTTTTTCGGCGACGGTCTTGTCGATGTCGGCGATGAACTTGTCGGTCAGCTTCTGCACTTCGTCAGCTGCGCGGCGCTCTTCGTCTTCCGAAATGGCCTTGTCCTTCACCAGCTTCTTCAGGCCTTCGTTGGCGTCGCGGCGGATGTTGCGCACGGCGACTTTAGCGTCTTCGCCTTCGCCCTTGCACAGCTTGACCATTTCCTTGCGGCGCTCTTCGTTCAGCGGCGGGGTCGGCACGCGGATCATGTCGCCCTGCGAGGCCGGGTTCAGGCCCAGGTCGGAATCGCGGATCGCCTTTTCAATGACGGCGCCCATTTTCTTTTCGAACGGGGCTACGCCGATGGTGCGCGCGTCAACCAGGGTCAGGTTGGCGACCTGGTTCAGCGGGGTCGGGTTGCCATAGTAGTCCACCATCACGTGGTCCAGGATGCCTACGTGGGCGCGGCCGGTACGCACTTTGGCCAAGTCGGCCTTCAGGGTTTCCAGCGATTTGACCATGCGGTCCTGAGTATTCTTTTTAATGTCAGCGATAGACATTGCTGCTCTCCTGTTGCAATTACTTGAAATATTTTAAACGTGAACCAGTGTACCCTCTTCCTCGCCCATAATCACGTTCATCAACGCGCCCGGCTTGGTAATTGAGAATACTTTGATCGGCAGTTTCTGGTCGCGGCACAGCGCGAAGGCGGTGGCATCCATGACTTGCAGGTGCTTGGCGATCGCTTCGTCAAAGCTGATCTTGTGGTACATGGTGGCGTTCGGGTCTTTCTTCGGGTCGGCGGTGTAGATGCCGTCGACCTTGGTGGCCTTCAGCACGATTTCCGCGCTCACTTCCGAGCCGCGCAGGGCCGCTGCGGTGTCGGTGGTAAAGAACGGGTTGCCGGTGCCGGCGGCGAAGATCACGACCTTGCCCTCTTCCAGGTACTGCAGCGCTTTCGGGCGCACATAAGGCTCGACCACCTGCTCGATGCCGATAGCCGACATCACGCGCGCGGTCACGCCCACGTGCTTCATTGCGTCGGCCAGGGCCAGCGCGTTCATCACGGTAGCCAGCATGCCCATGTAGTCGGCGGTGGCACGGTCCATGCCCTGGGCGCCAGGCGCCACGCCACGGAAAATGTTGCCGCCACCAATGACGACCGCCAGTTCAACGCCCAGCTTTGCTACTTCGGCGACGTCCGCCACCATACGTTCGATGGTGCCGCGGTTGATGCCGTACGGGTCATCGCCCATCAGGGCTTCGCCGGACAATTTCAGGAGGACGCGCTTGAAGGCTGGTTTTGACATGAGCTGGGGCTCCTTTTAAATGTTTTGTTCGGTGTGGCTTCGGCGGCAATGATAACGGAAATGCCATTGTCCACCGTTTAATTCAGGATTGAAAGCCTTAAAAAAGGCTTAACAACCTTAAAACCGGTAAACCAGTGCCTGACCCGCAGGGTCAGGCACTTGCCCGCTGCCGCCGCGTATCGGGTGTCAGACCCTGCGGGTCCGACACTGGTTTACCGGTTTGGCAACCAGCAGGCTTAAAAAAACGGGCCTTTCGGCCCGTTTTCTTGATTATGCGCCTTTGGAGGCAGCCATCTGGGCTGCGACTTCCGCCGCGAAATCGTCAACTTTCTTCTCAATGCCTTCGCCAACCACGTACATGGTGAATGCCTTAACGGTGGTGTTAGCGGCTTTCAGCATCTGCTCGACGGACTGCTTGTCGTTCTTCACGAAAGCCTGGTTCATCAGCGACACTTCTTTCAGGTACTTGGCAACGGCGCCATCGATGCGCTTGGCAACGATGTCGGCTGGCTGGGCTGGCTTGCCAGCGGCAACAGCGGCAGCAGCGTCTTCGTCCGACTTGGCCTGGGCAACCGAACGCTCTTTAGCGATCAGATCGGCAGGAACTTGCTCGGAGGACAGAGCCACTGGCTTCATTGCAGCGATGTGCATGGCCACGTCTTTACCAACTTGCTCGTCGGCGCCGTCGAACTCGACGATTACACCGATCTTGGTGCCGTGCAGGTATGCAGCCAGCTTGCCGGTGGTTTCGAAACGCTGGAAGCGACGGATCGACATGTTTTCGCCGATCTTGCCCACCAGGGCAGCGCGCACTTCTTCCAGGGTCTGGCCGTTGCCAGCTGGCAGGGCCAGCAGGGCAGCAACGTCAGCTGGGTTGTTTTCAGCGGCCAGCTTGGCAGCCAGGGCAGCCAGGGCCAGGAAGTCGTCGTTCTTGGCAACGAAGTCGGTCTCGGAGTTCACTTCAACCAGGGCGCCGATGTTGCCGGCGATGTGGGAAGCAACCACGCCTTCAGCGGTGATGCGTGCGGAAGCTTTGGCAGCCTTGCCGCCCAGCTTAACGCGCAGCAGCTCTTCCGCTTTGTCCATGTCGCCGCCGGCTTCGGTCAGCGCTTTTTTGCATTCCATCATTGGCGCGTCGGTCTTAGCGCGCAGTTCACCTACCATTGCTGCAGTAATTGCTGCCATGTGATTCTCCTGTATTCGGTTTGGGATTCAGTCCGGGGCGGCGCCAAAGGCAGCCTGCTCATCCGGGTAATTCTGTTTAAAAAAAAGGGGGAGCTGGTGGGCCACCCCTTTCTCAAGCTGAAGCTGCCTTGCGGCAGCCAGGCAGTTAAGCCTGCTCGTTAACTTCTACGAACTCGTCGCCAGCTGCAGTCTTGATGGATTCCAGGACTTCAGTGGTAGCGTTTGCACGACCTTCCAGGATCGCGTCTGCCACGCCGCGGGCGTACAGGGTGATCGCTTTGGAGGAGTCGTCGTTACCAGGGATAACGTGAGTCACGCCTTCTGGGGAATGGTTGGTATCGACCACGCCGATCACTGGGATGCCCAGTTTTGCGGCTTCGGTGATCGCGCCTTTGTGGTAGCCAACGTCAACCACGAAGATTGCGTCAGGAACACCGCCCATATCCTTGATACCGCCGATCGACTTCTGCAGCTTTTCCAGTTCGCGACGGAACAGCAGAGCGTCTTTCTTGGTCAGCTTTTCAACGGAACCGTCTTCGATCGAAGCTTCCATGTCTTTCAGGCGCTTGATCGAGGTCTTGATGGTCTTGAAGTTGGTCAGCATGCCGCCCAGCCAACGCTGGTCAACAAACGGAACACCGGCGCGCTGAGCTTCAGCAGCGATGATGTCGCGAGCCTGGCGCTTGGTGCCAACCATCAGGATGGTGCCACGGGAAGCGGAGATTTGACGGATGGTTTTCATCGCGTCCTGGTACATGGCCAGGGTCTTTTCCAGGTTGATGATGTGAATCTTGTTGCGGTGGCCGAAGATGAACGGAGCCATCTTTGGGTTCCAGAAACGGGTTTGGTGACCGAAGTGGACGCCGGCTTCCAGCATTTCACGCATCGTTACAGACATTATTTACTCCAGGGTTGGGTCTGGAATCCTCCCAGTCACCCTTGCGGGCACCCTTGTTGGGGGGATTCGGGTTTATAAAATAAGAAAATTTACTACTTTGCAAGACACTAGGTCAGGCAACCATAAATTTTAGCGTATTGGAGGGGGCTCATGCAAGCGTATTGCAGCCTTCCACACAGTGCGCCGGGCCGCATTTTAGTGCAAACTTGATAATAAATACAAAGATTTCCGAAAATTTTCGTATTTCTTGTCGATTCTTGGCGCGCTGGCGCGTCGTGCCTGTACCAACCCACCCAAATGGAGATTACTGAAATGGCTACGAATACCATCAAACTGCATCGTGTACTGCGCGCTTCCCCTGAGCGCATCTACAAGGCCTGGACCACCGCCTCGGCCTTCAACAAATGGCTGCCGCCAAACGGTTACCTGGGCGAAGTGCACGAAATGGATGCCAGCGTTGGCGGCAAGTACCGCATGTCCTTTGTTGACCTGGGCACCGGTTTTACCCACTCCTTCGGCGGCGAATACCTGGAACTGCATCCGGGCGAGAAAATCCGCTACACCGCGGTGTTCGACGATCCGAACCTGCCGGGCCAGATGCAGACCACCATCAATCTGCGCGCCGTCTCCTGCGGCACCGAAGTCGACATCGTCCAGGAAGGGGTGCCAGCTGTAATCCCGGCGGAGCAATGCTATCTCGGCTGGCAGCAGTCGCTGGCCTTGCTGGCTTTACTGGTTGAACAGTAAGGAGGCGGCCATGGGATCTCCCTCCTCCTACTTCCCCTCGATCGAAGCAAAGTACGGCAAGCCGGTCGAGCATTGGCTCAAGCTGCTGAAGGGCATGAAAGACTTGAAGCACATGGATATGGTGGCTGCGCTGAAGGCCGAACACGGCATGGGCCACGGCCATGCCAATGCCCTTGTTGCGCACTTCAAGACGGAGAACAGCAAAGCTTGATCCGCATCTAAGCGGCAGGAGGGGAGCGTCGCCACAATGGGGAAACACGTCGAGGTGCCCTCATGAGCCTGGTTGACATCAATCCCCTACCCGCCGAAGATGAAATCATGGATCCAGCAACCAAACAGTATGTTGATTCCAGCCTCCTGATCGCTGAGGGGCGTTCTGACGTAAAGCTCGCGGAATTCCGCTCCACGATTGAAGCGTACACTGCCCGGGCTGACGAACGCGAGGCGGCTGCCCGGGCGCGCGAAGCCCTCGACGCAAAAGCCTTCGTGCAACATATGAGCGAGATTGCTGCGCGGGCCGCTGAGCGCGATGCGGCCGCACGGGAGCGCGAGGCAGCCATTGTGGAGCGCGAGGCCATCCGGGCCAAGGCATTTGAACGACGGATGGACGGCTATGAGGCACGGGCCGACGAGCGCCAAAGGGCCACGGAGGCAAGGCTTGATCGAATCGAAGCTTCAATTGCAAGCTTGAAAAAACTCGTCGTGGGAGCTTCCCTCAGCACCGTGCTGGGCGTGGGGGCGATCTACGTAGCACTGGTCCAGAATTATCACGCTGCCTTCGACTCGGCTCGCTATCTTACGACGGCCGAGCGGGACGTGGCGGCGCAGCGCCAGCGCACCGAAGCGCTGCTGACCGCCATCGATGCCCGCTTGGCCGCCATGCAGAAAGCTGGCGGCCAGCAGGACCCTTCACCTTAGGCGCCTTACTTCGTGACGCTCAGCGTGTAGTTGCCGGAGCCGCTATACGAGTACACAGTGATCCGGTAATAGGCTACCGCGGCACTGTAGCTGATCGCTTCGGTCGACGTCGGGCTGGTCGACGAAGCCACCTGCACCCACGCACTGCCATTCCACTTCTCCAGCTTCAACTCAAAGTCGGCGTTCGACGGGCCGGACAGGTTGGCCTTGATCGTGCCGCCGTTGTAGTAGAAGTATGGCGATGGGTGGATGGCGGATGCATTGGTGCCGGACAGGTAGCCGGTGTAGGTTTCACCGCCGCCCGTGCCGTCGCCCTTCACGACATCGAAGGAGATCGTCTTGGCGGCCGCGCTGATATTGGCAAGGCCGAAGTTGGAACCGCTGCCGCTCCACCAGCGCGAGTTGGTGCCATGGCTGGCGTAGTTGTTCGGCACCGTGTCATAGAAGGCCTTGTAGATTGCGCCGTCATACAGGTCGGTGCCGTCGCCGCGATTCACATTGTTTTCGGGATCGCGGCGGCCATCGGCATGTTCCATCTGCACGTATGGATGCCACTCGTCGGAGTTGTTGCCCGCCGGGTCGATGTGCCACACGGCCAGGCCGGAACCCAGTTGGTACAGGTTCTGGTCCGCTTTGTAGATCGCTTCCACGTAGAAGGCCTCATCGGTCTTGGCCGGATTGGTCCAACGATACAGGCTGTGCGAACCGGAAGTGTGACTCAGGCGGCCTTTCGGCGCATTGGCGTTCAGCGCCGGATTCAGCTCGGTCACCGTATCCCAGCCCACCTGGTAGCGGAAGAAGCCATTCGGCGGCACCGGGCGGTACTGGCTTTGCGCGCCAATGCTGCCGAAGCCCATGATGCAATAGCTGGCCGCCGAACCTTCGGAGCTGCCGTCATAGTCATACAGGTCCGGCCAGCCCATTACCAGGTGTCCGGTCTCGTGAGAAAAGGTGCCGATTGCCAGGCTGTTGCCCATATTAGTGATCTGGTAGTAGCCGGTGCAGACGCCGTCCGCGCAGAACTGCTTGCCCAGCCAGCCCATGTGCGGCCACAGGCCCTTGGACCAGGCGCTGTCCGCGCCGCCGGAGTAGAAGAAGTTCAGGCCGCGAATGCGCTTGTTGGCATCAACGCTCAGCGATGCGAAGTTGAAGCCTTGGGTGTATTCCAGCCAGTTCAATGCTTCGGAAATCAGCTCCTGCGAACGCACGCCGGAATCGAGCGAGCTGTCGGCGTAATAGGCCTTGTTTTTCTTGGCGCGGTAGTAGATCGTGGTGGTGTTGGTGTAATCCAGCTTGCCGCCCGAGACCGATTGCCAGTAGCCGCGCACGGACTGCGCGTTGCCGAAGCCGGTGTACGGCATGTCGTTCAGGAAGGAATTGACCTGGGCCTGGGTGATCGTACCGGGAACGTCCGGGAAATCGATGATCACGGTCAGGCCTTTGACCTGGCCCGTTACAGGGGCCGCCAGGGCCTGCGGCGCGCTCATGGCGGCGCTCGCCGATTTGCGGGCGCTATCCAGCGTGCGGCCGTTCATCTTCTCGAACTTTTCCTTGGCCTTGCGGGCGCGGGCTTCCTGGCTCAGGCCTTCTTGCTTCTTCGCGGTACCGCCCAGGCTACGCACCTTGGCGTTGGTCGCCAGCACGCCGGTCGACACCAGTTCGTCGCCGGCGGCGTTCACGGTGGCGTAGCAGAAGCCTTTCTTTGCGGCGTCGTACACGACCAGCGAGCCGTCATCGGTACGTTGTTCGGCGTAGTAATCGTTACCATCCAGGTGAACGCGCAGCTTTTCACCGCCTGGCTGCTTGAACTCATAAACGCTGTCTTTGTAGGGAATACCAGCCTGCGCAAACAGGCTGGCCATCAACATCGCAGCTGCAGTAACTACTTTCAATCGCATTTCGGTCTCTCCGTTTCTTGTTGTAAAGAAAGGAAAGTAAATCACGCACGATTGTGCAAGTCTTGATGAATTTATAAGTGCGCGGTGTAGAAATCGGCACAATCGCGCACCATCGACATCAAGTCACCGTGAAGGCAACCGGGCCTGCAAGGGCCGAATAGCCGTCGTTATACAGCAGCCAAGCTGCATAGCTGCCGGCGGCCAGGCCGGACGTGGCGAAGGCTGCCGTGCCGGCGCCGCTGGCGACGTACTGCCATGCCAGCGAGGCGGTCGAGCCTGGCGTGACGCCGTTACGGTAAATGCCGATCCAGTTCTTGCTGTTAACCTGCGGGGCGGGAACCGAGTAGCTGAAGCTGATTGGAGTGCCGCGCGGGACCGAAGCGGCGCTGGCCGACAACGTAGCCCTGGGACCGGCTGGCGTGCGGCCCAGTACCGGGTCGGTGCGGCTGGCCTGGCCGTTTTCCACGCGGCCGGCCATGCGGCGCAGGTATTGCGCGTCGAAGTCGCAAGTCACGGCCAGGTCGTACCAGCCGTAGCTGGCTCCAACCGGAATGCTCACGACGGCCTGTTGGCCGGCAGCCACAGTGTGGCTCGTGGCGGCGCGCCCATAGGCATTGTCGACAATGCGGAAGGTGGCGGCACGCAAACCCTCCACATTGGAGAGGACGATATCAACCGACATGGCGAGCGGGTTGGCGTTCAGCCACGCCTCCGGGCGCGCACCGCCAGTCGCAGTCGCCAATGCCAGCACGCCGGCAAACTCACGCTGGAAACCGCCCGGCCCCACAACGCTCAGGTGATAGTTGGGCGTAGACCAGTTCCATGCTTCGCGTTCGATCTTCTTGCCTGCTTCGACCGTGTAATACCATGGGCCGTCGCTGCGGACCTGGGAATAGACGATGAACGCACCGCCTGCCAAGCCCTGGTTGAAGAACGACAGCTCCACCTGCTTCGACAAATTCACCCGTGCCGTAGCGGCAAAGGCGTACGGCAAGGCGCAGGAGTAGCGCGGGCTGCCGCCCTCTTGCACCGGCAAGGTCTGCACTGCCGGCGGTTGCGGATAAGGCTTGCCCGACACCAGCTGGTAGGTGGTCGATTTCGGCACGGTCGATGGCCACGACGAATTCGGCGTCTTGAAATCAAAGGCCGAAGTCAGGTCGCCGCACACCGCGCGGCGCCATGGGGAAATGTTCTCGCAGGCGATGCTGGAGCGATGCTTGCCCAGGCCGGCCACCAGCCATTCTTCGAGAAAGCGCAGCTTGGAGGTATGGTCGAACAACTGCGAGCACACACGGCCACCTTTGCTCCACGGCGAAATGACCAGCATCGGTACGCGCGGGCCTAGGCCGACCGGAATGCCGTTGTAGTTTTCGTATTGACCGTTATCGGCCAGCGTGCTGCGCCCCATGCCGGTGTTCAATGGGGCCATATGCGAAGGGATGTGATCGAAGAAGCCGTCGTTTTCGTCGTAGGTAAGAAGGAAGACCGTTTTCGACCACACGTCGGGGTTGGCGACGAGTGCGGCGAGCAAGCGCGCAGTGAGGTTCTCGCCGGCGTTGGGCGAGTTCGGCGAATGTTCCGTGTAATCGTTGGGAGCGACGATCCACGACACTTGCGGCAACCGGTTATTGCGCACATCGTCGGCGAAGGAATTCACCAGCCAGTCGCCCTTGGTGCCGCGCGCGTTGCTTTCATAGGAACCCGGCGCGATGACCCGGCCCTTCTGGTATAGCGGGCTGCTCTCCGACAGGCGCGTGCCATCGGCATTGACGCGGAAGTTGCGGAAATAGGCCAGGTAGTTGTCGCCGTAGTTGTCCCATTCCTGGTACACCTTCCAGCTTACGCTGTTCGCCTCCAACACTTCGGCATAGGTGCGCCAGTTCGGCGCGCTGGCCGTCACGGACGGCGTGATGTTGTCGTATTTCGGATCGTTGTTGTAGTAGCCAGCCGAATCTATGTTGTACAGGCTGCCCATCGCGCCGAGCCAGTTCTGGTTGCTGCCGGTCAGCGAGTACATGCGGTTCGGGTCGGTGGCGCCGAAGATCGAGCAATGGTAATCGTCACAGATGGTGAAGGCGTCGGCCAACGCGTAGTAGAACGGCAGGTCGCCGCGGTCGAAATAGCCCATGCTCTGGGCGGTCTTCTGCTTGACCCAGGCGTCCCAGCCCTGCCATGTGGTTTGCGAACCTTTCCAGCTATGGTTGGTGCCCAGCGAGAGTGCGCTGGTATTCTTGGCGTCGAAATGGAATGGCAGCACATAGCCGCCAGTGCCGTTGGGCTGGTACCAGACCGCTTTCCCGCCCGGCAGCGTGATCGCGCGCGGGTCGTTGAAGCCGCGCACGCCAGCCAGGGTGCCGAAGTAATGGTCGAAGGAGCGGTTTTCCTGCATGAAGATGACGACGTGCTGCACGTCGGCCAGGGTGCCGGTGGCGCTGTAGGCCGGCACCGCCAGCGCTTGCCTGATCAGGTCGGGGAACAGGGTGCTGGCGGCGCCAGCGGAGGCCATGCCAAGGAACTTGCGGCGGCTGGTGGACATCGTTTTTCCTTATCGGTCTGGTTGTAGGGTGTGCCGATGCTAAGGTGCATTTATGACCATTTCATGTCGCCTGTCACCCGTGCGCCACGCCTTTGACCGATTCGCAACCCAGCGTCCCGCAATTCGGCATAGGCGGCCGACCGGGCGCGCGCTGAGGCTGTCGTTTATAATCTTGCTGATAACGCCCCTGAGTGGCGTACCCTGTACAGAACAGCAAGATCCCATGACTATCAATATCAAAACTCCCGAGGACATCGCAGGCATGCGCGAGGCCGGCCGCCTCGGCTCCGAGGTGCTCGACTACATCACCCCCTTCGTCAAGGCTGGCGTCACCACCGGCGAGCTGGACCGCCTGTGCCACGAGTACATGACCAATGTGCAGGGCACCGTCCCGGCGCCGCTGAATTACTGCCCGCCAGGTTATACGCCCTACCCTAAAGCCATCTGCACCTCGGTCAACGACGTGATCTGCCACGGCATCCCTGGCGACAAGGTGCTGAAGGATGGCGACGTGGTCAACCTCGACATCACCGTCATCACCAAGGACGGCTACCACGGCGACAACAGCCGCATGTTCTTCATCGGCAAACCATCGATCCTGGCCAAGCGCCTGTCGGACGTGACCTTTGAATGCATGTGGCTGGGCATTCAGCAGGTCAAGCCGGGCGCCACCCTGGGTGACATCGGCCACGCCATCCAGGTGCATGCCGAGAAAAACGGCTATAGCGTGGTGCGCGAGTTCTGCGGCCATGGCATCGGCAAGGTCTTCCACGAAGAACCGCAGATCCTCCACTACGGCAAGCCAGGCACCGGCCCCGTGCTGGAAGCAGGGATGGTCTTCACCATCGAGCCGATGATCAATGCCGGCCGCCGCGAGATCAAGGAAATGCCGGATGGCTGGACCATCAAGACCAAGGACCGCAGCCTGTCCGCACAATGGGAACATACGCTGGTCGTTACCGAAACCGGTTACGAGGTGCTGACCTTGTCCGCCGGCAGCCCGCAGCCGCCTGCTTTTATCACTGAAAAAGCCGCAGCATAAAAACGCATGCCCCACGCCGCGATGAAGAAGGACCTCCGGGAACAGCTCAAGGCCCGGCTTAAATCGGACCGCCAACGCATCATTGCCAACTTCCATGAAGACGGCATGCCGGAGAAGCTGTTGCGCAACCTGCGCAGCAGCGTCGACGACATCCTGACGCAAGCGTGGGCAGCCAACCGCCTGCCGCCGCAAGCCGCCCTGGTGGCGGTCGGCGGCTACGGGCGCGGCGAACTATTCCCCTACTCTGACGTCGACGTCCTGATTTTGCTGCACGAAGCGCCGGACGACGCCGCGCGCGGCAAGCTGGAAGAATTCGTCCAGCTGCTATGGGACCTGGGCCTGGACGTGGGCCACAGCATCCGCACCATCGACGAATGCCTGGCCGAATCGAAGGCCGACATCACCGTGCAAACCAGCCTGCTGGAAGCGCGCATCATCACCGGCAACATGGTGCTGTTCGCGCAACTGCAGGACGCCTACAACAAGGCCATGGACCCGCGCGCCTTCTTCGAGGCCAAGACCATCGAAATGCGCCAGCGCCATGCCAAGTACGAGGACACCCCTTTCAGCCTGGAGCCCAACGTCAAGGAAAGCCCGGGCGGCCTGCGCGACCTGCACGTGATCCTGTGGATGGCCAAGGCCGCCGGCCTGGCCAACTCCTGGCGCACCCTGGCCGTGCGCGGCCTGATCACCCAGACCGAAGCGCGCCAGCTGATGGAGAAGGAACGCGCCTTCAAGGATATCCGCGTGCGCCTGCACCTGGTGGCCGGCCGCCGCGAGGACCGCCTGGTGTTCGACGTGCAGACCGCCGTGGCCGAAACCCTGGGCCTGAAAGCCACCGGCACCGGCGTGCACATGCGCCGCGCCAGCGAATACCTGATGCAGCGCTACTACTGGGCTGCCAAGACCGTGGTGCAGCTCAACACCATCCTGCTGCAGAACATCGAGTCCTACCTGTTCCCACACGACGAGAAGCCGGTGCGCATCAACGAGCGCTTCAGCGAAGTGAACGGCATGATCGACATGAACGACGACGACACGTTTGAAAAGACGCCGTCGGCCATCATGGAAATCTTCGTGCTGCTGTGCGAGCGCCCTGCCCTGAAAGGCATGACCGCGCGCACCATGCGCGCACTGTGGCATGAGCGCTTCAAGATCGACGCCGACTTCCGCGCCGATCCGGTCAACAAGGCTTACTTCCTGCGCATCCTGCAGGCGCCACAGGGCATCATCCACAACATGCGCCGGATGAACGAGCTGTCGATCCTGGGCCGCTACCTGCCAAGCTTCCGCAAGATCACGGGCCAGATGCAGCACGACCTGTTCCACGTCTATACGGTGGACCAGCACATCATGATGGTGCTGCGCAATATGCGCCGCTTCACCATGACCGAGCACGCGCACGAATATCCGTTCTGCTCGCAGCTGATGGCGAACTTCCCGCAGCCATGGCTGCTGTACGTAGCGGCCCTGTTCCACGACATCGCCAAGGGCCGCGGCGGCGACCACTCCAAGCTGGGCGTGGCCGACGTCGAGCAGTTCTGCCAGGAGCACGGCATCAACGCGGAAGACACCGAACTGGTGGCCTTTCTGGTCGAGCAGCACCTGACCATGTCGCACGTGGCACAGAAGCAGGACATGTCGGACCCGGACGTGATCCAGGCCTTCGCCAAGACGGTGGGCGATGAACGCCATCTGACTGCGCTCTACCTGCTGACGGTGGCAGACATCCGCGGCACCAGCCCGAAAGTGTGGAATGCCTGGAAAGGCAAGTTGCTGGAAGACCTGTACAAGATGACCTTGCGCGTGCTGGGCGGCGAACCGCATTCCGCCGACCGCGAATTGAAGAACCGCCAACAGGAAGCGCTGGCCACCCTGCGCCTGTATGGCCTGCCGCCCGACGCGCACGAAGCGCTGTGGAAGCAGCTCGACCTGGCCTACTTCCTGCGCCACGACGCCAGCGACATCGCCTGGCAGACGCGCGCGCTGTGGGATCGGCTGGACAGCGAACAGCCGGTAGTGAAAGCGCGCCTGGCGCCGATTGGCGAAGGCTTGCAGGTGGCCGTCTACATCAAGGACCAGCCCGACCTGTTCGCGCGCATCTGTTCCTACTTCGACCGCAAGAACTTCAGCATCCTCGATGCCAAGATCCATACGACGAAGCACGGCTATGCGCTCGACACCTTCCTGGTCACCGAGCAGAATTTCGCCAAAAGCTACCGCGACATCATCAACCTGATCGAGCATGAGCTGTGCGACCTGCTGGTAACACAAGGCCCGCTGACCGCGCCAAGCAAAGGCCGGCTGTCGCGCCTGTCGCGCACCTTCCCGATCCAGCCAACGTTGGACCTGCGCCCTGACGAACGCGGCCAGTACTACCTGCTGTCGGTGGCGGCCAACGACCGCACCGGCCTGCTGTACTCGATCGCCAACGTTCTGACCAAATACAAGATCAACCTGCATACGGCCAAGATCATGACCCTCGGCGAACGCGTGGAAGACGTGTTCATCGTCGACGGCCCTGCCCTGGCCAATGCCCGCACCCAGCTCCAGCTGGAAACCGACTTACTCGAAGTACTGAAAATCTGATGTCCGAAGAATTGTTACGCCTTTCCAAGCGCATGTCCGAACTGGGCCTGTGCTCCCGCCGTGAAGCCGATGAATGGATCGCCAAGGGCTGGGTGCGCGTGGATGGCAAGGTGGTGTCCGAACTGGGCACCAAGGTTTACCCAAGCCAGAAAGTCACCGTGGAACGCCAGGCTGCCGCCGAACAGGCGCGCCGCGTCACGATCCTGATCAACAAGCCGGTCGGCTATGTCTCCGGCCAGGCCGAAGACGGCTACCAGCCTGCCGTAGTGCTGATCAAGCCGGAAAACCGCTGGGCCGAAGACCGCTCGCCGGAACGCTTCGACCGCAACCAGTTGCGCAGCCTGGTGCCGGCAGGCCGCCTCGACATCGACTCGGTCGGCCTGCTGGTGCTGACCCAGGATGGCCGCGTCGCCAAGCAGCTGATTGGCGAAAATACCAACGTTGACAAGGAATACCTGGTCCGCGTCGAATACACCAAACCAGGCCGCCTGCCGGACAGCGACCTGCAGCGCCTGAATCATGGCCTGTGGATGGACGGCAAACCGCTGCTGCCGGCGAAAGTACGCTGGCAGAACGACGACCAGCTCAGCTTCACCCTGCGCGAAGGCAAAAAGCGCCAGATCCGCCGCATGTGCGAGATGGTTGGCCTGCGCGTGGTAGGCTTGAAGCGCGTGCGCATTGGTCGTGTCAAACTTGGAAACTTGCCAGAAGGGCAATGGCGCTACCTCAGCCCGGACGAGCACTTCTGAGTCGGCATCAACGCAACAGAAAAGCAGCATTCATTGCCGTTTAGCAAGCGCTGGGCACCGGAACGCGGTAAAGTGTTGGCGTCCTCTCCCAAAAAACGAGAACCTGAGCTGTGAACGATCCAATGCCAAACGACTTCCGCAAGGGACCGCCCCGTCCACAAGACGCGGTGGAGCCGATTGCCGCGGGGTCACATCCGCACGATATCGTGGACCCCGATGAAATCGGCGACGCACTGGCGGCGCTGGCCGATGCGGGCGACGCGATTTCAATCTACCACCGGGACAACGTCGAGCCGGTGATGGCGCGCCTGCTGTCCGTCGATCCCGAACTGCCGCACTTCGTGATCCAGCTGAACGAAGGTTCAACCCTGCCACCGGGTGAATGCACCTTCGTGGCATGGCTGCGCAGCGCCAAGTTCCAGTTCAAGCTGGACGACCCGCAATGGAACGCCCTGCCCGAGCAGCCAACCCTGGTCCCGGCGCAATTCCCCGAACGCTGCCAGGTGCTTAACCGCCGCGCGGCGCCGCGCCTGGAGACGCCGCTCGGCACCTACCACACCGCCTCCTTCGTCCTGAATGGCAAGCCGTACGAAATGCAGCTGTACGATTTCGCTGTCGGCGGCGTCGGCATGCGCTGCTCGCCGCGCGATGCAGTCGGCTTGCATGTCGGCCGCAAGCTGCAGCGCGTACGGCTGGACATGGGCCCCGGCTCGGTGCTGATCTGCGACCTGGAGATCCGCCTGGCGCGCCATTTCCGCTCCTTCCTGCTCGGCGAGCAGGTGCAGATTGGCTGCCAGTTCCAGAACCTCTCGCCCATGATGCAGGACGAACTGCAACGCATCCTGGAAAGGCTTAACACTACCCGCGGCGGCCAGCGCTAAGCCCCGGCTTACGCCGCCTAGAACGAAGTCCGCAGCGACAGCGTGTAGCTGGCGCCGGGCTTGTACTCGTCGAAGATCGCGTTGCTGAATTGGGTATAGGTCTGGCTGATCGCCTTGTTGGCATTCCAGACGCTGAGCGTCAGGTCGGTGTTGTACCTGAAGCCGAACATCTGCTTCAGGTTCATGCCGACCGACGCATCGACCTGGGTGCGCTCCGTGGTGTAGGCATACGCCCCTCCCGCAACATTCAAGCCGGTACTGGTGTTCACGACATGGCTTGCCGTGTATTGGCGTGCCACGCGGATATTCAGGCCGCCGCGTTCATAGTACAAGGTAAGGTTGTTGGTGCGCGGCGGCACGCCGGCCACTGGCGGCGCATTCGGCGCGTCGTCCGTCTGCTTGGCATAGGTGAAGTTGGCGGTGAAGCCAAAGCCCTTCACCGGCAGCATGTCCAGCGGCTGCTGCCAGGTGGCTTCCAGGCCTCGAACCTTCAGCTTGCTGTCGATGTTGTACGGCTCGGTGATTTCCACCAGATGCTTGTCGCGGCCACCGCTGGCCGTCACCGCCTGCTGCTGCGCCTCCGTCAGGCCGACGGTGCCGAACATCTGGTCCAGCTGCGCCAGCGAATAGGTGTTGATGCGCTGGCCCGGGCGGCTGGTGATGTCTTTGCCGAAGGCGCTCAGGGAAACATAGGCTTCCTTGCTCATGTAATACTCGAGCCCGATATCCAGGTTGTTCGCCTCGAATGGCTTCAGGTTCGGATTGGTCACGCTGCCCTGGCGCGCGCCCTGGTCGCCCAGCGTAAGTTGGGTCTGGCGCAGGTCGGCCGGGTTGGCACGCGTCAGCGACTTCGACCCGGAGGCGCGCAGGATGGTATTCGGCGTGACGTTGTAGGCCAGCGTGGCCGACGGCAGCGTGTTGCTGTATTTGGTGGTCTCGTACCTCCACACACTGAGGTTGTCATACAGGCCGCCGTTCTTCAGCGTCGCGTTGCGCGGGTCGGCGCCGACACTCAACACGCCGATGGTCTGCTCGGTCTGCGCATAGCGCACCCCGGCGTTATAGCGCAAGGTGCGGCCAAAGAGCTGCACGCGGCCGGTGGTTTCCGCATAGGCCGCGTCCACCACTTCGCGGATGTAGCCGCCGCTGCCGTTCTGGAAGCCCTTATGGATGTTGTCGCGGAAGTACTGGTAATCCGTATCAGCGGCAAACCTTGGCCAGTCGACGGTAATGAAACCATTGCTGCCCGCTTTCACGTAGTTCGGGATTGCCGAATTCGGAACCACCGAACCGAGATACATCAGGGGCGCCGCCCCGGCGGTGGAACCGGTGCCGTAACCCGGGTAGGCAGTGGTGACATCAGCCACCGGGCCTGGCGTGCTGCGGCCATCGCAACCGGGGCTGCGGATCTGTGTGTTCGGTGCGAAGAAGCGGTAGCTCATGTTATTGCCACATGCGACGTTCATCCAGGCGTCGGCGACGGAATAGCTGCGGTAGCGCCGTTCGATGTCGTCACGCGAACCGCCAAACTTGATGCTGAAGTCCGCGTCGCCCCAGTTGACGTTCAGGCGAGTGCCTTTGGTCTTGTTGGTGCGCTCGTAGAGGTCCATGCGCAGCCCGGACAGGCTCTGGCCCGCCTGGTACCAGCCGAAGTTGTTCGGATCGTTGATGTCCAGGTTGGAGGTGTAGACCGGCGTCTGCCCCGGCGTGCTGTTGTCGTAATAGATGACGGAATTGGGCGACCTGGTTGCCACCAGCACGGTCGGCATGTCGCGGAAGAAGGTGCTGTTGGTGGCGTTGAAATGGCCGTCGATGGTCCACTTGTCGCTGGGACGGAATTCGAAGCCCGGATTGATGCTGCGGAACTTGGTCTCCTCCTTCATCGGGCGGTATTCCAGCGCCCAGAAAGTATTGGCAAACGTCGCCTTGGTGATGGTGCACCCCAAGGTGCAGTCGCTGCGGTCGAATTCCATGCCGATCGGTATCGGCGTATTGGCGCGGGTGCCGGCGTTCATGCCCTCGTAGGTCATCCTGTTCTTCTTCTGCGCGAACATGGTGTCGAGGTAGATATCGAGCATATCGTTCGGCTGCCATTGCAGGCTGATGACTTCACCGGCGCGATTACGCTTGCCTTCGTAGACAAAGTGCCGTCCCAGTCGGCCCATCAAGCCGTTGTCGATCTGCTGCAGCGTGGCGCCGGGGTTCAGCGCCAGCAGCATGGCGCGGTCGATCTGCTTGCCCGGCACCAGGATGGGGCGTGCAAATTCCGGCAAGGCGCTCAATGCCAGGCCGGACGGCACGGTGTCGGGCGTCGATTGCGAGCCGCCGCCGGTGCTGTTCAATTTGTCCGACGCATTGCCCTGGAAGGATTTCAACTGGAAGTTGCGCATGTCGACCGTCTGGAACCCGTCGGTCTTGTAGCCGGTGTTCCCCCAGGCGATGCCGGCCAGGGCGCCGAACTTGCCCCAGCCGGCGGTGGTCCAGGTATTGCTCACCAGGGCCGATCCGGTATTGCCGGTCTTGCTGTTTTGCTCGCGGTAGTTGCCGCTCAGGGTAAACGCGGAGCGAAAGCCGGCCTTGTCGAAAGGACGTACGCTGCGCATATCGACGGTGCCGGCAATGCCGCCTTCGATCAGGCTGGCCTTCTGGCTCTTGTAAACGCTGGCGCTGCGAAATAATTCGGAAGGCAGGAAGTCCATGTCGACTTCGCGGTTGGCGCTGATCGAACCGCCCCAACTTCCCGCCGACGCCGACGCCATGGGCGCGCCGTTCAGCAGCACGCGCGTGAACGCCGCGCCCATGCCGCGGATCGAGATGTTCAGGCCCTCGCCGTCGATCTCGCCGCGCCGCACGTTCACGCCCGGCACCCGCGCCAGGGCATCGGCAATGTTCGGGTCGGGGAATTTGCCCATGTCTTCGGAGAAGACGGTATCGCTCAAGCCGATGTTGTCGCGCTTTTCCATTGCCGACAGCGCGAGCGAGCTGCGATAACCGCTCACGGTGACTACCGGCAGCACCTTGTTCGCTGCAGTTGGCCTGGCATCCGTTGCCGGCGTGGCTTCGGCGGAGGGCTGCGACTCGGTGGCTGCAGTGGCTGGCGGTTGCGGCGCTTCGCTTTGCGCGTAGGCCGTCGAAATCATCCCCGCGAGTATGGTCATGACGAGGATTTCACCGCGCGTGCCGAAGCGGCGCACGCGTCCTCCCAGTTGCTGGTTCATGCTGTCTCCTTTATATACGGCCTCATGGGCCTTGATTTAGTTAGCGCTATCAATGCGCTTGCAAAGTTACATTTGCTCCTTGTAATGTGGGCGCTTGCGCCCGCACGGTGATGGCTCCCTTCTGTCCCGGCTTGCCGCGCACGATGGCCAGGCACAAGCCGTTGAAGGCGGGTCGTTCGGTGGATGGGAAAGGCACGAAGCTGGTCGGGTCGCCGTTATCGGTCGCCACGATCTCGCCCGGGCCTTCGATGCTGAATTTCACGCTGTCCTTTGCCATGGGGACGGTATTGCCGTCCAGGTCGGTCACGCGCAGGGTGATGAACGAGAGGTCCGCGCCATCGGCAGCGATCTCGCTGCGGTCCGGCACCAGGTCGAGTTTTGCCGCGGGGCCCACAGTGCGTACCGCCGATACCGCCCATTCCTTGCCCTGTTTGTACGCGATCACCTTCAACTCGCCCGGCTCGTAAGTCACCAGGTCCCAGCGCAGGCGGTATTCGAATTCCGCGCGCTTTTTGCGGCCCTGGCTTTTGCCGTTCACGAACAGTTCGGCCTCGTCGCCCGAGGTGAATACGTGGACCGGCGTGAACTTGCCTTCCCTGCCCGGCCAGGTCCAGTGCGGCAGGATGTGCGCCAACGGAAGGTCCGGGCGCCAGCGCGCCTGATACAGGTAGAAGCGGTCCTTCTTGAAGCCCGCCAGGTCGATGATGCCGGAATAGGAACTGCGCGAAGAGTAGAACGGCGTCGGCTCGCCCAGGTAATCCCAGCCTGACCAGACGAATTCCCCCGCCACATAAGGGTATTGGTCCTGCGCGGACCAGGAGCGGTCGGCTGAAGTGCCGAAGTCGGACGCATACAGCTCGTAGGCGCTGACCTGGTGCGTATTCCAGTCGCCGCCGGCGTCGGGCCGTACCGAGGACGTGAGCGCGCCCGTCACCGGAAACTGATACTCGCCGCGGCTGCTCAAGGCCGAAGCGCTTTCGCTGCTGAAAATCATCTTGCCTGGGAAGCGGGCACGGAATTCAGGGAAGCGGCCTGGATTGCTGCGGATGCCCGCGCCCTGGTAGTTCACGCTGACCAGGTCCACCGTAGCCGGCAGCGGCATGTGGGCACGGGCGTAATTCATGGCGGTCATGGTCGGGCGGCTGCGATCCTCTTGCCGCACGATGGCAGCCAGCTTGCGGCCGATCGCGGCGCCCTCTTCACCGGTGTACTGCTCCCCCACCTCGTTGCCGATACTCCAGATCACAATCGAGGGATGGTTGCGGTCGCGGCGGATCATGGCGCGCAGGTCCTGCTCGTGCCAGTCGGGGAAGATCAGGTGCGTATCGAGCGCGGTCTTTTTCCGTTCCCACACATCGAACACTTCGTCGATCACCACGATGCCCATGCGGTCGGTCAGCTCCAGCAACTCCGGAGCCGGCGGATTGTGGCTCATGCGCAGCGCATTGGCGCCCATTTCCACCAGCATTTGCAGCTGCCGTTCCGCAGCGCGCACATTGAAGGCGGCGCCGAGTGCGCCCAGGTCATGGTGGTTGTTCACGCCCTTCAGCGCAATGCGCTCGCCGTTGACCAGCATGCCTTTGTCAGGGTCCATGCGCACATCACGAATGCCGAACCTTGTCTCGAATTCGTCGATCCCAACGCCGTCGCGCCGGACGGTGGTGACGGCCACGTATCGATGCGGATGCTGGGTCGGCGGCGGCCCCCAAAGGCGCGGCCGCGCGATGGTTGTGCTGCCTGTTGCGACATTGCTTGCGCCTGCGGCCACTTGCAGGCGCTGCGGCTGGATGTGCGCAACCGGCTGGCCGCTGCGGGTCCCCTGTTCGTCCAGCGCGTATATCGCCGTTGCCACACTGACGGTGGCGCCGCTGCGCGAGTCGTTGTCCACCGCGACTTCCAGCGACACCTCGGCGGAGTCCCGGCTCACGCGCGCCGTTCGCACATGGGTGCCCCAATGCGCGACATGGATGGGCGCCATCTTGGTGAGCCACACATTGCGGTAGATGCCCCCGCCCGGATACCAGCGCGAAGACTCCGGCGGGTTATCCAGCCGTATCGCGAGCATATTGCTGCCGCCGGGGACGACGTATGGCGTCAGGTCCAGCCGCCAGGAGTTGTAGCCGTAAGGCCAGCCGCCGACCAGCTTCCCGTTGAGCCACACCGTCGCATACGACATCGCGCCGTCGACATCGAGGAAGATCGAGCGGCCGCGGTCGGAAGCCGGTATGTCGAGTGCCTTGCGGTACCAGCCGATGCCCCAGCTGGGCAAGCGGCCAACGCCGCCATAAGGACCGGTCTCCAGGAAGGGCCCGGCAATGGCCCAGTCGTGAGGCAGGTCCACGCGCTTCCATGCGACGTCGTCGTAGCCGGGCTTCAGGTAGGCCACGTCCAGTTGCGGCTCCTGCGCCGGGCGCCGATGGCGTCGAGCGGGATCGCTGATAAAGGCGTTGCCGCTCGGGAGTATCCACGGCTTGAGGACCTGTTCCTGTGCTGCGGCCGCAAGCGCCGCAGCCTGCGGCACCGCATCGGCAGCCTTGCCGTCTTCACTTGCCGTCACCTCGGGTCGCACGTCGTAGCGCAGCGAAGCGGAGGTACCGGGTGGATCGCCCATCGTGAAGCGCCAGCCGGCATTGATCGACAGGCGTTCTCGCGGAGCGGCGGCAGCAAGCAGCGCGACAGCCCAAAGCAACAGGGACGCCAGCGCCCTGCATTTCGTCAGACGTTTCATGTTTTCCCGTAGTTCGAAGTAAGCCGTCGCGCAAACAACCAACCACTAACACGAAACCGATAGCGCAACCATTTCAGTCTATATTTGGCGTCATAGAAATGTCAACAACTTGTTGGCGAGACTGTTGCGCACGATTGAAAGGCGTTGTTTGCGCTATTCATTTGGCGCAGGCCTTCGATCAACATGGTGATTTTCTGGCGTACCGCAGCCGTGCCCCCGTTGACTGGCCACTGCCACTGCTTTGATACTTCAACGGCAACATACCAAAAAAATCCCCAAGGAGACATCGTGAAAACTTTCCGGTTGAATGCCTGCGCGGCAGGTATGGCCTTGCTCGTCCTCTTTTCCGGCTGGTTCGCCGGCAATGCCCATGCGGCCGACTTCGGACTTACTGAAGACAGCAATTTCTACACCATCGACACCGGCGCCGGCCTGGTGTTCAAGATCCGCCGTACCGACAATGGCGTGAGCACGCAGTCCGCCGGCGACATCGCTTCGATGATTTACAACGGCGTACAGTACCAGGACCAGTCGCGCGGCAGCCAGGTGAATTCCGGCTTTGATTTCCTGTACACCGGGGTTTCCGCAGTCAGCGTAAACGCCACCACGCTCGGCCCCGACTTCATCAAGGTGACGGTGCAGGCAGGCGACCTGACGCACTACTATATCGCCCGCCGCGGCTATCCGCACATCTACATGGGCACCTATTTCACCAGCGAGCCAAGCACGCTGGGGCTGACACGCTATATCCTGCGCGTGCCGATTGCCGCCTTGCCGAACGGGCCTGTGCCATCGGATATCCGCAACAATACGGGCGCCATTGAATCGGGCGATATTTTCGGACTTGCCGACGGCCAGACCCGCTCCAAGCATTATTCCAACAGGCGCCTGAAGGACTGGTCGTACATCGGCGCCACCGGTCCCGGCGTCGGCCTGTGGGTGGTGCGCGACAACAACGAGGGCAATAGCGGCGGCCCCTTCTACCGCAGCCTGCTGAACCAGGGCACCTCGACCACGCAGGAGATTACCTACATCGTCAACTATGGAGAGGCCCAGACCGAAGCGTTCCGGCCCGGCATCCTGAACACTTATTCGCTGGTGTTCAACAACGGCAGCGCACCGACAACTCCCGACACCTCCTTCTTCGCCAGCATGGGCATGACCGGATTCGTCGGCCCTGAAGCGCGCAGCCGCGTGGCCGGCGTGGGCCTGCAGGGACGCGACACGCGCTATGAATACACGGTGGGCTTCTCCAATGCCACCGCCCAGTACTGGGCCAAGGCCGATGCGGCAACCGGTCACTTCGACAGCCCCGGCATGATTCCCGGCACCTACACCATGAAGGTCTACAAGAACGAACTGGTGGTCGATACGCGCAGCGTGACTGTGGCGGCGGGACAGACGGTGGCGCTGAACACCATCAATATCGCGGGCGACCCCAGCACCGCGGCAGCGCTATGGCGCATCGGCGACTGGGACGGCACGCCGGCGGAACTGCTGAACGGCGACAAGGTCACCACCATGCATCCATCCGACGTGCGCATGGCTTCCTGGACGCCGGGCGACTTTGTGATCGGCAGTTCCAGCGCGGCCACCGGATTCCCGGCTTATCAATGGAAGAGCGTCAACGGCACCATCACCATCCGTTTCAACCTCAAACAAAGCCAGCTTGTGCCGCTCACGCTGCGGGCCGGGATCACCGTCGCCTTCGCAGGCGGGCGGCCCAAGGCACAGGTGAACGGCTGGGTCTCGGCCAACCCGGCCGCCTCCAGCCAGCCTTCAACGCGTACACTGACCGTAGGCACCTACCGTGGCAACAATACGCTGTACACCTTCAATATCCCGGCCAGCGAACTGGTGGTCGGCGAGAACGTGCTGACCCTCACCGCCATCAGCGGTTCCAGCGGCACCACTTACCTGAGCCCCGGCTACGCCTGGGATGCCGTCGACCTCATTCCTACGCCATGAACAAGATAAGACTACTCACCCTGTCGGCAGCGCTGGCCGCTGCCGCCGCAGTGCCGGGCGCGGCATCGGCAACCGTGATGCGTACCTTGGCTGCGCCGCCCTCCTCGCTGCACACCGCTACCTTCAGCGCAAATCTCGCGCTGTCGAATGATTATGTGGAGGACGGCCTGCTGTTCCATTTCAACGGTTCGGCCAACAACAACCAGTGCGGCTATGCCGGCATCAACTGCTATGACCAGCCATCGGACCTCAGTCCCTGGTTTTCGGGGAATTACATGTCGACATCGGGGAACAATGCCTACATCAGCATCAGGCGGGCAGACGGCAGCGATTTCCGCAGCATCGCCTTCGCCGCGGCGTCCGGCTACCTGACCGTGAACGGCTACTGGAGTACATGGAACGACAATGTGCGCACCGGCGCCGGCAATTTCACGCAGGCTGGCGGCACCCTGCTTGGGCTCTATGATGCGACGGGGTTCGACGAAGTGCGCTATTACGCCTTCTCCGGCGCCAACCGCAGCAGCGGCTGGAGCAGCCCGGCCATCGATGCAGTCCAGGCAGACATACCGGAACCCGGCGGCGCTTTGCTGCTGGGCGCCGGCCTGTTTGCCCTGGCCACGGTGCGCCGCAAGCGCGCCTAGAGCACGTCCAGCGGCGTGGCGCGCGTGGGCGGGGCGAACGCCTTGTCCAGCGAAGCCAGGTCCTCTTGGTCCAGGCGCAGCGTCATCGCGGCCGCGTTGGCGCGCACATGCGCTTCGCTGCTTGCTTTCGGAATCGGCATCACGCCGTCCTGCCGCAGCAGCCATGCCAGCGCAATCTGCGCGGGCGTAGCATGGTGACGCGACGCGATGGCCTGCAGCGCCGGTTCGGCCAGCAGGCGTTCCTGTTCCTTACGGTTGGATTCAAGCGGCGAGTAGGCCATCAGCAATATGCCGCGCTCCTGGCACCAGGGCAGCAGGTCCCACTCGATACCGCGACGACGCAGGTTATACAGCACCTGGTTCGCCTCAATGGCTTCACCGCCGGCCAGCGCAGTCGCCTTTTTCATGTCCGACAGGTCGAAATTGCTGACGCCGAATTCATGGATCTTGCCGGCCTGCTTCAGGGCTATCAGCCCTTCCAGGGTCTCGGCGAAAGGCACGCTGCCTTGCCAGTGAAGCAAGTACAAGTCGATGTGGTCGACCTTCATGCGCTTCAGGCTCTTCTCGCACGCCGCCACCACGCCCTTGCGCGAAGCGTTCTGCGGCAGCACCTTGCTGACCAGGTAAGCCTCGCTGCGGCGGCCGGCAATCGCTTCGCCGACCACTTTCTCGGCGCCGCCATCGGCATACATTTCCGCCGTGTCGATGACGGTCATGCCGAGGTCCAGTCCCAGTTGCAGGGCGCGCACCTCGGCAGCCTTGTCGGCTGCCCGCTCGCCCATATTCCAAGTGCCCTGCCCGATCCTCGACAGCGTCATGGCGACCTCCGGAAGTGTTGCGTCAAGCCTCGATGGCGCTGGCCGACTTCGCGGACCAGCGGTACAGCCCTACGACCACGGCGCCAGCAACGGCCAGCGCGATCAGCATGGTGGTTGCCTCGCTCATGCTGTTGGCAATTGCCAGCGGTTCGCCTTTGTTGGTCAGCACGATCAGGCCAGCCAGGGCAACGTTGAACAGCGATTCACCGACAATAAAGCCGGACATCACCAGCACGCCCAGGCGGGAAGCTGCTTCGCCATGCTTCTTGTTGCGCATTGCTTTCTCAAAGAAGTAACCGGCGATTGCGCCCACCACCACCGGCGAGGTAACCGCCGACGGCAAGTAGATGGCCAGGCCGACGCCGAGCGGCGCACAGCTGTATTTGCGGTTGCTGGACTTCTTCAGGATGAAGTCGAGTGCAACCAGTGCCAGGCCGATCAGGGCGCCATAGCCGATCAGGTCCCATTTCAGGTCGCCGCCGATCACGCCTTTGGCCAGCGTGGAAATCAGGGTCGCTTGCGGGGCCGCCAGCGGCTGGTCGGAAATGGCATTGGCATTCGGTGCGCCCGCGAAGCCGTTCGCGTGGTTCAGCAGCTCCAGCACCGGCGGCACCACGCAGGAACCGGCGAACACGCCGATGATCAGGGCGACCTGCTGCTTCCAGGGCGTCGCGCCGACCAGCTGGCCGGTCTTCAGGTCCTGCAGGTTGTCGTTGCCGATCACGGCTACTGCCAGCACCACGGTGGTGACGAACAGTGCGAAAGCGATCAGCGCCTGGGCGGTATCCGGCCCCATGATTTCGCGGCCCACCCAGCCTACCGAGGTGGCGGCACCCAGGATCGACAGGATGGCCAGGCCGGATACCGGCGAATTGGAAGAGCCGATCAGGCCGGCCATGTAGCCGCACACCGCGGCAGCCAGCATGCCGGCAATCAGGATGTAGCCGATGCCCACCACGATCAGAGGGGTCGAGATCGAGGACAGCGGGCCGCCCGACAGGAAGGACGACAGCAGCCAGCCTGCCGGCACCATAGACAGAAGGGTCACCAGGCCGACGATGAAGATCGGCAGGTCCTTGTCTTCGCGCGGCACGTCGCCGCCGCCGGCCTTGGCGCGGCGTGCAGACTCCATCGCGGACTTCAGGCCGCCCACGACCGGCTTGGCCAGTGTCGCCAGCGTCACGATCGCGGCAGCGCCAATGGTGCCGGCGCCCATCATGCGCACCTGGCTGCTCCAGATGCCCAGGGCGTGGTCGGCCACCGATACGCCGGGAGCCGCCGGATTGGCCATGGTCAGCAACGGGACCAGGATACCCCATGCAATCACCAGGCCGACCAGCATGGCCATGCCGACCGCGATACCCATCAGGTGGCCGGCGCCCACCAGGGCCAGCGAGCTCGATGCTCCCAGGCCGGTGGCGCCGTTGCCGAATTTGACGAAATGCGCCACTTCAGCGGCAACCAGCTTGGCAGCGCCGAGGAAAGCGAAAATGGCGGAAGCCACGGAACCCCAGATCACCGCCCACAGTCCAGCCTTGCCCTCCTGCGCGCCGGCACGCGATTGGGTGCCGACTTTCAGCACTTCCGCCGCGGCCACGCCTTCCGGATACGGGAGGTCGGACTGCGACACCAGTGCGCGACGCAGCGGCATGGTGTACATCACGCCCAGCACGCCGCCGATGGCGCAGGCGCCAAAGGTTGGCCAGAAAGGAATTTTTGCCCACCAGCCGATCATCAGCAGGCCAGGCAGCACGAAAATCACAGACGCCAGCGTGCCCGCGGCCGACGCGATGGTCTGCACGATATTGTTTTCCTGGATCGTCGCATCCTTGAATGCGCTGAGCAGGGCCATGGAAATCACGGCAGCGGGAATCGAGGTGGCGAAGGTCAAGCCGACTTTCAGGCCAAGATAGACCTGCGCCGCGGTAAAGACCAGTGTAATGAGAATGCCGAGGGCGATGCCGCGGACACTGAATTCGAGCGGGTTGTTCTGCGACTGGTTGCTCATCTGGGTAATCCGTTGTGTTGATAAGGATGCAAAGTGGCCGGGATATTACGCCAGATTCGCGGCGCCGCCAAACAAATCAGTCGTCGTCGCCGGGATCGAGGTCGGGGAACAACACCGAGGTAAAGCCGAACTTGGAGAAGTCGCGGATCCGTGCTGGATACAGGATCCCCAGCAAATGATCGACCTCATGCTGTACCACGCGGGCATGGAATCCCTCGGCATCGCGCACGATGCGTTCGCCGAACTGGTCGTAGCCCTCATAGTGCAGGCGCGTATAGCGCGGCACAGAGCCGCGCAGGCCCGGCACCGACAGGCAGCCTTCAAAGGCCTCTACCATCTCTTCGCCGAGCGGCGTCAGCACAGGGTTGATCAGCACCGTTTCCGGCACTTGCGGCGCATCGGGATAACGCGTGTTGGCCTTGAAGCCGTAGATCACCAGTTGCAGGTTGACGCCAATCTGCGGCGCCGCCAGGCCGGCGCCGTTCGCCGCATGCATGGTGTCGAACATGTCCACGATCAGCGCATGCAGCTCTTTCGTGTTGAACTCGCGCACCGGCTCGGCAACGCGCAACAGCCGCGGATCGCCCATTTTCAGGATTTCACGCACGGCCATGCTTAGCCTCCCAGCAGCGCGAGCAAGCCCGCTTCATCAAGAATCGTCACGCCCAGCTCTTCGGCCTTGGCCAGTTTGCTGCCCGCCTCCGCGCCGGCGACGACATACGAGGTTTTCTTCGACACCGAACCCGACACCTTGCCGCCGGCACCTTCGATCAGGGCTTGCGCCTGGTCGCGGCTCATGGTCGGCAGCGTCCCGGTGAGGACGAAGGTCCTGCCGCTCATGGCGCCTTCCGCCTCGGCCACCTCGGGCAGTTGTGCCAGCAGCGCTTCGCGCAGCTCGTGCAGGGCCACCAGGCATTCGCGGTTGGCCCGTTCGCGCAGCCAGGCTTCAAGGCCCTGTTCCACGGTCGCCGGCAGGCCGAACACGTTATACACCGTCAAGTGCGACAGTGCCTCCAGCGTCATGCCCTGCTCTACCAGCTGGCGCGCGCGCGGCTCGGTCAGTTTCGGAATGCCGACGGCAGCCAGCAGCGCAACCGTGTCCAGCTTTTCGCGCAGCGCGGCCTTTGGAGCATGCTCCCCTTTCGGCGCCACGCCAGCGGCCAGCAGCGCATCCAGCGCCTCCTGGTTGCGCTCTTCGGCGAAGAAATCGGCAATCGATTCGGCTACCGTACCGCCGATATCAGGCAGCACGCGCAGCAGCGCCACGGGCGCCTTGCGGATCAATTCCAGCTTGCCCAGCCAGTCGGCCAGCGTCTTGGCGGTCGACTCGCCGACGTGGCGGATGCCCAGTGCGAACAGCAGGCGCTCCAGGGGCGGGTTCTTGCTGGCGGAGATGGCGTCCAGCAGGTTTTCCGCCCACTTGGTCGGGACCTTGCCCTGGGCGACAGTTTCCGGCGTGGTGCCGTCTCGCTCGTCGGCCAGGCGCTTCATTTTCAGCAGGTCATCCAGGGTCAGGCGGTACAGGTCCGCCACGCCATGCACCAGGTTGCACTCGACCAGGTTGTCGATGTAGCGGTCGCCCAGGCCTTCGATATCCATCATGCGGCGGCCGCAGAAGTGGCGGATCGCCTCCTTGCGCTGGGCGGAGCAGAACAGGCCGCCGGAGCAGCGCGCGACCGCTTCGTCGGCCTCACGCACCACGTGCGAACCGCATACGGGACATTCGGCCGGCAGCGCCCACATCAGCGGTTCCGGCGCTGGGCGCTTCTCCAGCACCACGGACAGCACTTCCGGAATCACGTCGCCCGCGCGGCGCACGATGACCGTATCGCCAACACGTACGTCCTTGCGGCGCACTTCGTCCTCGTTATGCAGCGTTGCATTGGTGACAGTCACGCCGCCGACGAAGACCGGCGCCAGGCGCGCCACCGGCGTAATCGCGCCGGTACGGCCAACCTGTACCTCGATCGCCTGCACGGTCGTCAGCGCTTCTTCCGCCGGGAATTTATGCGCCAGCGCAAAACGCGGGGCGCGCGAAACGAAGCCCAGCGCACGCTGGTCTTCGAAGCGGTTGGTCTTGTACACCACGCCGTCGATCTCGTACGGCAGCGAGGGACGCGCTTTCCCGATGCGCTCGTAGTAGCCCAGCAAGCCATCCTTGCCGCGCACCACCTCGCGTTCGGCGCATACGGGCAGGCCAAGTTCGGCGTACCAGTCCAGCAGCGCGCTGTGCGTTGCCGGCAGTTCGGCGCCGGTCAGTTCGCCGATGCCATAGGCATAGAAGCTCAGCTTGCGCTGCGCGGTGATGCGCGAGTCGAGCTGGCGCAGCGCGCCGGCGGCAGCGTTGCGCGGGTTGACGAACTCTTTCTGGCCCAGTTCACGCTGGCGCGCGTTCAGGGCGGCAAAATCGGCCTTGAACATCAGCACTTCGCCGCGTACTTCCAGCACCGGTGGCGGCGCATCGGTATTCAGGCGCAGCGGGATGCCCTTGATGGTACGGATGTTGGCAGTGACGTCCTCGCCGGTGTAGCCGTCGCCGCGCGTTGCCGCCTGCACGAAGACGCCGTCTTCGTAGCGCAGGTTGATGGCCAGGCCGTCGAACTTGGCCTCGGTTGCGTATTCGACCAGTTGCACTGCGTCGAGTCCTTCGCGCACGCGGCGGTCGAAGTTCTCGATATCCTCGTCGTTGAAACCGTTATTCAGCGACAGCATCGGCACCGCATGCGTCACGGCGGCGAATTCCGCCAGGGGCGGCGCGCCCACGCGCAGGGTTGGCGAGTCGGGAGCCTGCAGCTCGGGGTGCGCCGCTTCAATCGACTGCAGTTCGACGAACAGCTTGTCGTATTCGGCATCGGGGATGGTCGGCGCATCCAGCACGTGGTAGGCGTGCAGGTGGCGGTTCAGCTCCGCGTTCAACCAGGCTGCGCGTTCGGCGGGTGTTGCGTGTTGGGTATTGCTCATGTTTCCGGTTAGCTGAACAGGCGCAGTGCGCGGGTGGAACCAGCAGGAATATCCGATGCAGCCATGTCGTCGTAGAACTCGCGCACCTGGCCGGCAATGCTGGCCAGGGTTTCGTCGGCCAGCGGCTGGTTGGCGTCATCGACAATGGTCGCATCCAGGCGCGCCATCAGGTTCTTGGCACAGCCGATCATCGAGCCAAAGCCGTCGCGTGCCGGAGCGACGCAAGGCACGTCCAGCAACAAGGTCAGGCGCGAAGTGGTTTCCTCGGCCAGCGTGACGTTGGTCGACAACGAGAACAAGTAGCCGCCCTCGCCGTCCGGCATGGCATAGCGGCCGTCCGGGCGCATGTCGAAGCCCAGCTTCTCCAATGCGCCGAGCAGGGTCGCTATGTTCCATGGAGCACCGTTGGAAGCGAGGTTCACGCCCAGCTGCGCATCGTGGTTGGCTACGAAGCGATGCAGGTTTTTCGCATCCTGCATGACTTCGATCATGTCCGGGATTTGCGGCTCGGCGCCGATTTCGTCGGACACGCTGCGCAGGCGCGTCACCAGCTCGGAGTATTCCAGTTCATTCAATGCGGTGCTGCGGCTGGCCAGCTGCACCCCGCCTTGCAATTTGGTGTACACCACGCCGTGGCGTACCGGCTCCCAGTCGCCGCTCACGGCCAGGCCAATGAAGTGGACAGGCTTGTTGCCGACAAAGCGCAGCTTCTGCAGGGCAGGCAGCAGTTTTTCGCCGCGGGCCGGCGCTTCCAGCTCCAGCGGCAGCAGGCAATCGATCAGCGGATCGACCAGGCAGGTGGCCAGTTCTTCGGCAGGCACGCCGGCATCGGCGGCGCGTACCGGCAGCACCGGCGCATTGCTGTCCGGTGCGATATTGGGCGCGGCCACGTTGCCGACATGGCCTCCGACATGTTCCGGCACGCCGTAGGCGCCCGAACCGGCATCAGGCATCGGCACGTCGTCGAGGTGGAAGCGCGGTTCGGCGCGCACGCCGTCATCGCTGCGCATCAGGACATCGTCGTGCTGGCCGTCGAAGGCGCGCTCGACACGTTTCTTCAGCTTGTACTCCTGCCACTTGTTGTAGCTTATGACGCCAACGACGAACACGCCGCCTGCGGCAATCAAACTCATTTGGAAATCTGTAATCATGCGGCTTGAGCCTCTGTAGCAAATGATGCGGCGGATTCCATGTCCACCGCTACGATGCGCGACACACCTTGCTCCTGCATCGTCACACCGATCAGTTGATTGGCCATCTCCATCGCAATCTTGTTGTGCGAGATGAAGAGGAATTGGGTCTGTTCGGACATGCGCTTGACCATGCGGCAGAAGCGCTCGGTATTGGCATCGTCCAACGGCGCGTCCACCTCGTCCAGCAGGCAGAATGGCGCGGGATTCAAACGGAACATCGAGAACACCAGGGCCGTTGCGGTCAGCGCCTTTTCGCCGCCGGACAGCAGATGGATGGTGGCGTTCTTCTTGCCTGGCGGTTGCGCCATGACCTGCACGCCGGAGTCGAGGATTTCCTCGCCGGTCATGATCAGCTTAGCCTGGCCGCCGCCGAACAGGATCGGGAACAGTTCGGAGAAGCTCTGGTTAACGCGGTCGAAGGTGTCCTGCAGCAGGTCGCGCGTTTCCTTGTCGATCTTGGTGATCGCATCTTCCAGGGTCGCAATCGCTTCGGTCAGGTCGCGGTTTTGCGCGTCCAGGAAATTCTTGCGCTCCGACGCGGTAGCCAGTTCGTCCAGCGCGGCCAGGTTGACGGCGCCCAGCGCGGTAATGGCGTTGGTCAGGCGCGTTACCTCGCCCTGCAGGTAGGAGGCCTTCATGTCCGGGTGCAGTTTTTCGGCCAGCGCGGCTTCGTCGGCCTGCACTTCGGCCAGTTGCTGCGCGAACTGTTCCTGGTTCAGGCGCGCGGCCTGCTCCTTCAGCTGCATTTCGGTGATCTTGTCGCGCTGCGGCTGCAGGCTGCGCTCGGACTGCATGCGCGAGTCTTCGAACTGGCGCAGTTGCTGCGTGATCTGGTCAAGTTCATGGCGGGCGTCGGCCAGCGCGCGCTCCTGCTGCGTGCGCCGGTCCAGCAGGTCCTGCAGGCCTTCGTTGGCGGTGCCGGCCTCCAGCCCTTCCAGCTCCAGCTTGCCGGCCTGCAGGCTTTCCGTCACCTGCGCGACTTGCGAAGTAGCGGTCGCAATATTTCGACGCAGCTCGTCGATGCGGTTGCGCCCCGATTTCTCGGCAAATTCAGCTTCCTGCGCCTTGCGTTCCAGTTCGCGCAGGGCTTCGCGGGCGTCGGCCAGGCGCTGCTCTTTCTGCATGAAGGCAGTCTGGCCATCTTCATGCTCGCCTTGCAGGTTGCCCAGCTCCATATCGAGCTGCTCGAACTTTTCTTCCGATTCCAGCTTTACCTGCATCTGCTCTTCTTCTTGCGCGGCGATTTCGGCGAGGTCGGTTTCGATCTGGTTGCTGCGCTGGTTGAAGCGGGCTTCGATCTCGGACAGCTTGACCACTTCCAGCTGCAGCGTATGCACGCTGGCGGTCAGGCTTTGCACCTTGGCGCGCAGTTCGGTGAGCAGGCGGCCATGGTTGCCAAGCGCCGCATCGGCACGCACGGCGCGGCTGCGGGCTTCTTCAGCCAGCATCGATTGCGCGCGCAACTGCTTGGTGATGTTGTCGATTTCGTGCTGGCGGCCAAGCATGCCGGCCTGTTCGTCGTCCGCCGCATAGAAGCGCACCGACGATTGCGTAATGATGTGGCCCTGCTTCGTCACGAAGCAGCCGCCCGCCGGCAGCGTGCCGCGCGCGGCAAAGGCGCTGGCGTTGTCGTCGGCCAGGAACACATTGTGCAGCCAGTCCTGCAGCACGCCACGCAAGCCAGGATCGTTCAGCTTCAGCAGGTCGAGGAATGGACGCAGCGTCGCATCGCCCGATGCCGCAGGCGCAGCGGCGGCAACCGCAGGCGCGAACAGCGCCAGCTTGGCCGGCGGCGCATCGTTGAAGAAGTGCTTGGCCCATTCGATATTCGATACCTGTAACGCCGAAGTCCGTTCGCGCAGCACAGCCTCCAGGGCAGTTTCCCAGCCTTGCTCGATGTCGAGCTTTTGCCACAGGCGCGGCAGCTCGTTCAGTTCGTGCTTTTGCAGCCATGGCGTGATCTTGCCCTCGGTCTGGACGCGCTCCTGCAACTGGCGCAGCGCATTCAGCCGCGCTTCCAGCTGGTGGGTCGCGGCGGACTCGGATTGCACGGCTGCCTGCGCAGCCTGCCGTTCTTCCTCGAGCTTTGGCTGCTGCTCCAGCGCTTCCTCGAGCATCATGTTCTGCTCTTCCAGCGACTGCTGCTTTTCTTCGAGCTGCATCTTCAGGTTCGACAGGTGCGATGAATCCGGCATCGCCAGCCCGCCCTTCTCCTGCTGCAGGCGCTCCTTGCGCGTTGCCAGGCCGGCCAGGATGTTGGAAGCATTGCGCTGGTGCGCAGATTCCAGTTCCAGTTGCTGCTGCGCCTGCATGATGCGCGCGCGCGACTCCGTGCTCCGGGTCTGCGCCTCGCGCCATTCCTGCTCCAGCACCGGCAGCAACTCGCCCTTCTGCTCGGCCAGCATGCGCGCCTCTTCCACGCGCGCCGACAATTCCTCCAGGTTGATTTCCGCTTCGGCGACCTGGCCGCCGTATTCCTCCGCCTGCTGCGACCACTGGTCGCGCTGCGCGGTCAGCGTAGCCAACTGCTGCTGCAGGCGGGTGCGCGACTCGATCACGAACTTGATCTGCGCCTCAAGGCTGCCGATTTCTGCATTGGTCTGGTACAGGTGGCCCTGCGCCTGGTGCAGGCGGTCGCCGACAGCGAAGTGCGCCTGGCGCATCTGCTCCAGCGTCAATTCCACGTTGCGCAGCTTCGCGGTCTGTTCTTCCAGGTCGTTTTGCGCCTGCTCCATTTCGCGGAAATACTTCGCCTGCTCGGCCTGCGCCTCGTTCTTGCGCAGCAGCCAAAGCAGCTTCTGTTTTTCCTCCTGGTCGGATTGCAGCTGGTGGAACTTGGTCGCCACCGCAGCCTGGCCTTCCAGCTTTTCCAGGTTGTTAGTCAGCTCGCGCAGGATATCTTCCACGCGCAGCAGGTTTTCCCGCGTATCGTGCAGGCGGTTTTCTGTTTCGCGGCGGCGTTCCTTGTACTTCGAGACCCCGGCCGCCTCTTCCAGGAACACGCGCAGTTCTTCCGGGCGCGACTCGATGATGCGCGAGATCATGCCCTGGCCGATGATCGCGTAGGCGCGCGGCCCCAGGCCGGTGCCGAGGAAGATATCGGTGATATCGCGCCGGCGCACCGGCTGGCCGTTGATGTAATAGGTGGACGTGCCATCGCGCGTCAGCGTGCGCTTGACCGCGATTTCGGCGTACTGCCCCCATTGGCCCGACGCCTTGCCCTCGTTGTTGTCGAACACCAGCTCGACGGAAGCGCGGCCGGCCGGCTTGCGATGGGTGGAACCGTTGAAAATCACGTCCTGCATCGATTCGCCGCGCAGCTCGGAAGCCTTCGACTCACCCAGGACCCAGCGCACCGCGTCGATAATATTGGACTTGCCGCAACCGTTAGGACCAACCACGCCGACCAGCTGCCCGGGTACCTGGAAATTGGTGGGATCGACGAACGACTTAAATCCCGACAATTTAATGGAAGATAGACGCACGTTTTATCTGTACTTCGCCCGCTGGGACGTGTTAAAAAAGTGGCTAATCATACCATTTTCCCTGTATAGCAAGAACAAAATGAAGACCAGAACCGCCATCCTGTTTGTATGCATGGGTAACATTTGTCGCTCCCCGACCGCAGAGGGTGTATTCCGGGCCCGCGCCCAGGCTGCCGGACTCGATTTGCACATCGATTCGGCAGGCACCCACGCATACCATATTGGCAACCCGCCAGACCCGCGCTCGACCCGGCATGCCGCTGCCCGGGGCTATGACCTGAGCGCACAACGCGCCCGCAAGGTGGCCGCTCAGGACTTCGAGCGCTTCGATTACGTGCTGGCCATGGACCACGACAACCTGGAGATGCTGCAGCGCGCCTGCCCTGCACAATATCGCCACAAGGTCAGGCTGTTCATGGAGTTCGCCTCGCGCTCCGGCTCGGACGTGGTGCCCGATCCGTATTACGGGGGCGCGAATGGCTTCGATACGGTGCTGGATTACATCGAGGACGCATCGGACGGCCTACTGGCCGCCCTGCGCAAAACCTAGGCAGAAGTGCCGTTGGCCGGCAAATCGTGGTGATCGTCGTTGACGGCGGCGACACCGCCCATTGCCACCGACAGAGCTGCAGCCACCACGCCTTCGGTACGGATCAGGCGCACAGTGCCCTTGCGGAACTGCTCCGCCATTGCCTCGCCCGTGATCGAGAACGCCTCCTGGCGGCCCGTGGTGGAGAAGATGTAAAGCGTCTTGAGTGGACTGATCCAGGCCAGCTTGACCTTGCGCTGGCTGCCATCTTCCTGGTCGAATTCAAGCCACATGCCGCGCGTCAGGCTATCCACCTCGATCGCCGCATCGTCGTCCGGAGGCGGCGCCTCTTCCGCTTTTACTTCGGCTACAGCCTGCAGCTGCATGCGGCGCTCGGCATCCTTCTTCGCCACTTCCATTGCAAGTTCAACCTGGCGCTCGGGCGACATTTCAATCGGCGCACGAACGATCGAGGCATGGCACTCAGCCAGTTCGGCGAAGAATTGCAGGCGATCCGCATCCTGCCACTTGATCACGTCCAGCCATTTGTTCAGGGTGGACAGCAAGGTAGGCAGCTTGGCAATCAGGGTCTTGCGCTCTTCCTGGGTGATCTTCGGACGCACGCTCCAGATCAGGTCATCCATGGTCTGGGTAGCGTTGTTGACCGCGCCCGGCTTTTCGCCTTCGACGCTATAGGCAATGGTCAACACGGACACCCACTTGTTCTCCAGGAAGGCCTCGACGATCGCCACCACTTCGCCAGTGCCGATGCGCAGTGCCACGGCATCCTTGGCCGACTTGGCGGCCACCGACATCTTTTCCTGCTTCAGCGCCTTGGCGATCGGCTCCGCCATGGCGGCTGCAGCTGCCGCCTCCTCAGCCTTGATGGAGGCTTCCAGTTCATTGACCGCCTCGGTGAAGACGGTCATTTCCTCCTCGTGGTCCTCGCTTACCTTCTCCACGCTGCGCTGCATGGCCTTGTAGAGAGGATCGTCCGGGTCCTTGCGATTCTCCCAGCCCATGCGCGACAGCAGGTCGATCATGCGGCGTGCAGGATGCGCTTCCTGGAAGAAGAAATTCTTGTCAACCAGCGCCGCCTTCAGCACCGGGATCTGCAGGAAGCGGATCAGGTTGCGAATCTCGGGCGAAATGCTTTCGTCGCGGAACACCGTCTCGAACACTGCCGACAGCAGGTCGATCGTGCCTTCGTCGGCGCGAGTCAGGCTGCCGGCAGGCGCCTGCTCTTTAATCTGCGGCAGCAAGAACACATTGCTCATCGAGCCGCCACCAGTAACAAAGCCGGGGGCCGGCATCGCGCCGCCGCCGGCCTGCACGGGCCCCATAGCGAATCCTGGAGCCAGGCCCGCCGGCATGCCCGGCGCCGGCATCGCACTGCTATCGGCGCTGGCAAACACGGCGCCCTGCGGCACGCCGCGCTGCAACTGCGCCAGGAAATTCATCAGCGGCTCTTTGGCGCTGATCAGCGATGCGCGCTGGGCCGCTTCGTTATTGGCCCCGCCGTGGAAGCCCTGGGCCGGCCCCTGAACCCAGCCTCCCGCAGGCACTGCCACGCCACCCGGCACGCCCGGCACGGCGACGCCGCCCAGCATTCCGCCTGGGACGGCCGCTCCCGCACCCGCAACTGCTGGGCCGCTCGCCAGCGGCATGCCCGGCAGGCCACCACCGGGTACAACACCGCCGGCAGGAATCATCATGCCGCCCACGGCCGGCACGCCAGGGACGCCGGCCATCATTGGCGCGGCACCAGTTGCAACGCCCGGCGCCATGCCAACGCCACCAGGCATTGCCATGCCAGGCGCCGCGCCGGCCACATAGCCTGGCGCAGGCATTGGCTGCCCCGGCGCTGCCATTGGCGCTGCTGTCCCGGCACTTGCTGGCGCGGCAGCTGCCAGCGCCTCCGCTGTATGCGCAGGCGTACCATACAGCCCCGGCGTCACGCTCAGAGTGGGCAGGGACAGGTCGAGGTCGCCCAGTTGGTCAAATCCGGTCGGCGCTGCCTTGCCGCCCGGCGCATCGCCCGCACCAGAGAAGAATTGGCGCAATTGCTCCGCCAGCGCGGCCTGCTGGTTTTTCTTGCGAGATGACGCTTGCGACGCATCGTGCGAGTCAGCGCGGCGTGACTTGTGTTTTTCGACCGAGCCCGGCCCCACGCCCTTGCGCTCGAGCGCTGAACTCAGCTCCTGCAGCATGGCGCCAAAATCGAAGAACTCTTCCGGACGCAGGAATGGCTTCATCAGCTCATTCGCCTCCTCATCCTTGATGAAATCGATCCACGCCTGCTGGAAGGCGCCGAGGAAGACTTCCGGCCGGAAGGGGTTCTGGTTAATGCGCAGGATATCGCGGTCCAACAGGAAGGCCAGGCGCACATTCAGGGTGGCGAGGCCATCGGAATACTTGGCTTCAAACGGCTTGCTGAAGCTGCCCAAGGTCACCTTGGTATCCATTTCCTCCATGGACACCAGGGACAGGGACTCAGCCACCTTGCGCACCGGCGCCTTCTGCCCTGGCGCCAGTTGCGCGATTTCCAGCCGCAGGTCGTTTTCCAGTTGCCTGGCGAAGATGCCGAGGAAGGCGTAGTGATCGGTGCGCAGCCGGTTGCCGGCGCGCAAGCGCGCTTGCAGTGTCTTGACGTCGACTGCCTCGCCCGCGTCCACCAGGCTGCCCGCCCATTGGGTGGACAACTCATTGAACTGATCACTGATGTGCTTGTTGACCAGGCTAATCAGGTTTTCCAGCAAGGCATGCCGCGGCGTGACCGCTTTTTGGGGCGCCGAAGATGTGTGGTTTTCTGGAAGCATGGTCTGGCCTGACTTTGGTGGTTATTCACATTGTCGCAGATTCTTTCCACATGGCAATAGGCAAATCAAAAGAATCTGCAAATATTTTCGGCGATGTGGTCAAACGGTTGGGTTTGCACCACAATGGTGCAAGGTCATGTCCTACACGCCGGTCAGTTGTATTCCGATTCACCTTTACTATTGCAGAAAGCATGATGAAGTTCCGATCCTTCAGAAAGGAACTGTCATGAAATCCAGGCAAAAATCCAGCAAGCAGAGTTCGAGCTCGGGCACACGCCAAAGCGCCGACCAGGGTTCACGTTCGGGAGCCCAGCCGGCCAGCCAGCAGTCCGATACCGGCCGTCAGAGCAAGACGGACAAGAAGACACCTGCCAGCCGTAGCGGCAATCGCTAGATGACGGGCGCGGCATAGGGGGCCTGGGAGTTCGCTTCCAGGCCCTGTCGTTTCAGATATTGCGCTTCAGATGTTCGTTACGCGCTTGCCCTTGGGCGGCTTGAAGTCGGCCACGTCGTTGACGAGACCGACCTTGGCAGCTTCCTGGGCAGTCAGGTGCAGGTCTGAATAGGCGTGGATATTCCAATGTTCGTCGGTCAGACGGACATGTTTGCGCAAGATCGATTCGGTGCGGGCGTCGTCCGCCTGCAAGCCTTCCACAATGATGCGCAGCGCATCTGGCCGCGCTCCGTGCGGCGCACTTGCATGCGACTTGTGCACCATGAAACGCGCGGTTTCGCTGGCAAAGCGTTCGTCGCCGGACAGGAACAGGATGACGGCAATGGAAGCCACCGCTCCGCCGTTATACGTGACGATCTTGATCGGCAAGTTGCGCAGGTAATTGTGCAGGCACAAGCCGTCGCTCACGTAGCCGCCGTTGGACTGGATCAGGATGTGGGCGGTTTCGATCCCATCCTCTGTCATGTCCGCCACCGCATCGAACATGCGGTGCACCATATCGCTGTTCACGTCGCCGGACAGGGTGAACCAGGCCTCGGTATCGCGTTTTTGCTTTTCTTCGCTCATGGTCGCTCCACTCTGTAAATGGATGTCCGGTCATTCTAACGCAGACCGCCATCCAGGCGTGCCCTCCTCAGTCATTAGCCAGCACATCCTCCAGGCATCGCGCCACCAGCAGCTTCGCCGAGCAGCGTGACAACTCGGGCTCAACTACCGCCTTGATCCGCTCCCGCAAAGGGCTCGACAGTAGCCCGAAGCGCTGCTCCAGCAACTCCAGCAACATTTGCCGTCGCCCCATCAATTGCCCTTGCTCCAAACCTTGCTCCAAACCTTGCTCCAGTCCTCGCGCCCGTCCTTGCGCCTCACCACGCTCGACAGCGTCCCTCACCATGGAATTAACGTACGGCATATTCAACCTCCTTTCCAGCTCACCTAACGCCGCCTCATAGCGAGCTTTCTGCGGCTCAGGCAAGTACATTCTTTCGGCGGCGGATCGAAGTCGAGCAATTTGATTGTTGTAAATTCAATCGACTGACGCGTTCCCCAAGCCTCACAAACGAAGGAATTCGGGCACCAACCCTGGCCTTGCGTCACGGCTTACTTTGCCCAATGCCTGGTCGTGAAACTGCGGGTTCACGGCCCAGTCGATTGCCGCCTCCAGCCAGGGGCAGAAGATGGCAAGAATTTCCCTGTAATAGCGTTCAACCGCGGCTTTCCAGGGATTGCCATAGTCGTCGTTTGGCGTTTTCATGACCATTGGACCAACGGCCCAGCGGCAAGTTCCCCAGGGCCGCAAGATTGACTTTATTGCCCTCCTGTCATATAGTCGCAAGTCTTGATCGGGAGAGACCAGCTGCCGCTGGCGCCGAAGGGGCATTACCCAGAAACTCTCAGGCAAAAGGACCGAACAAGGGCCCCATGGGCTAAAACTCTGGAGAGCGGCCCGCCATGGCGCAGGGCCCACCGAAGGGGCGTGCGGGATTACCTTCCCGTTATCTCTCAGGTACCAAGGACAGAGGGGTAGGCGTATTCATGTTTACGTTTATTAACCCCTATTCTCTGCCCCGAGGTATCAATGACGCTCAAAGCAACCCCACTCAACAACGCTCATCGTGCCCTCGGCGCCCGCATGGTCGACTTTGGCGGCTGGGACATGCCGGTCAACTACGGCTCCCAGATTGAAGAGCACCATGCCGTGCGCACCGACGTCGGCATGTTCGACGTGGCGCACATGTGCGTGGTTGACATCAAGGGCGCCAACGTACGTTCCTTCCTGCGCGGACTGGTCGCCAACAACGTCGACAAGCTGCAGGTATCGGGCAAGGCCCTGTACTCCTGCATGCTGACCCCGGAAGGCACCGTCATCGACGACCTGATCATCTACTTCATCAACGAAGAGTGGTTCCGCCTGGTGGTCAACGCCGGTACCGCGGAAAAAGACATCGCGTGGATGAACAAGCAGAACGAAGCCACCAATGCCGGCCTGACCATCACCCAACGCCGCGACGGCGCCAACGCCATGGCCCTGATCGCCGTGCAAGGCCCGAACGCCCGCGCAAAAGTGTGGGAAGTGATCCCGCAAGCCAAGGAAGCCACCGCTGAAATGAAGCCATTCAACGTGGCGCTGGTGCCAGGCACCGCCTTTGGCGAAGCCATGGTGGCCCGCACCGGCTACACCGGTGAAGATGGCTTCGAAATCGGCGTCGCCGCGGAACAAGCTGAAAACCTGTGGAATGCCCTGAACGCAGCAGGCGTGAAGCCAGCCGGCCTGGGCGCGCGCGACACCCTGCGCCTGGAAGCCGGCATGAACCTGTACGGCCAGGACATGGACGAAACCGTGAACCCGCTGGACGCCGGCCTGGCATGGACCATCGACCTGGTCTCCGAGCGCGACTTCATCGGCAAGGCAGCCCTGCAAGCGAAAGGCCAGAACGCACAATTCGTCGGCCTGATCCTGCGCGAAAAAGGCGGCGTGCTGCGCGCCCACCAGAAAGTCATCGCCTCCAACGGCGACACTGGCGAAATCACCTCCGGCACCTTCTCCCCTACCATGCAGCAGGCCATCGCGCTGGCGCGCGTGCCGATGGGCGTGAACGTGGGCGACACCGTGCACGTGGAAATCCGCGACAAGAAGCTGGCCGCCACCGTGGTGAAGCTGCCTTTCGTCCGTAACGGTAAAATCCTGGTTGCTTGAGCCAGAATTCAGCAGAAACAAACAATAACCTTAGCCTTGGAGCCAACATGAGCAACATTCCAGCAGACCTGAAGTACACCGAGTCCCACGAGTGGGTACGCGCTGAAGCGGACGGCACCGTGACCGTCGGCATCACCGAATTCGCGCAAGACGCCTTGGGCGACATCGTGTTCGTCGAGCTGCCAAAAGTAGGCGCCACCTTCACCGCCGGCGACGACGCCGCCGTGGTGGAATCGGTAAAAGCCGCCTCCGACATCTACGCGCCGGTTTCGGGCGAAGTGGTTGCCGTGAACGACGCCGTAGTCGGCGCGCCTGAATCGATCAACGCCGACGCCTACGCGAACTGGCTGTTCAAGATCAAGCCAAGCGACGCCAACGCCATCAACGGCCTGCTGGACGCCGCTGCTTACGGCAACGTAGCGCACTAATTACCGCATTACCGGGCCCGCTGCGTGCGGGCCTTTTCACATTCTGGCCAAGAGATTTCCCACCATGACCCGCACCAGCCTGACCCAACTTGAAGCCCGCGATGCCTTCATCGCCCGCCACATCGGCCCGGAAGCCGCAGAACAGCAGCAAATGCTGGACGTGCTCGGCTACGCAACCCGCGCCGCCCTGATCGATGCCATCGTCCCGCCGGGCATCCGCAACACGAATGACCTGCCGCTGGGCCAGTTCTTCCAGCCGCTGCCGGAGAACGAAGCACTGGCCAAGCTGAAAGGCATCGCTTCCAAGAACAAGGTGCTGAAATCCCTGATCGGCCAGGGTTACTACAACGCCCACACCCCGGGCGTTATCCTGCGTAACATCTTCGAAAACCCAGCCTGGTACACCGCTTACACCCCGTACCAGCCGGAGATCTCCCAGGGCCGCCTGGAAGCGATCCTGAACTTCCAGCAGGTGCTGATCGACCTGACCGGCATGGCCATCGCCAACTCGTCCATGCTGGACGAAGGCACCGCCGCTGCCGAAGCCATGACCCTGATCCAGCGCGTCGGCAAGTCCAAGTCGAACACCTTCTACGTCGCCAACGACGTGCTGCCGCAGACCCTGGAAGTGGTGCAGACCCGCGCCGAGCCGCTGGGCATCACCGTCAAGACCTTCGACCCGTCCGAGCTGGCCGGCGTGACCGACGCCTTCGGCGTCCTGCTGCAATACCCGGGCGTGAACGGCGTTGTGCGCGACTACCGCGCTGCCGTTGAAACTGTCAAAGCTTCCGGCGCCATGGTGATCGTTGCCGCCGACCTGCTGGCCTTGACCATGCTGACCCCTCCGGGCGAATGGGGCGCCGACGTTGTGGTCGGTAACTCGCAGCGCTTCGGCGTGCCGCTAGGCTTCGGCGGCCCGCACGCCGGCTACATGGCCACCCGCGACGAATACAAACGCTCCATGCCAGGCCGCCTGGTTGGCGTGACCGTCGACCAGAACGGCAACAAGGCTTACCGCCTGGCCCTGCAGACCCGCGAACAACACATCCGCCGCGAAAAAGCGACCTCCAATATCTGTACCGCACAGGTGCTGCTGGCCGTGATGGCTTCGATGTACGCCGTCTACCACGGCCCGAAAGGCCTGAAGCAGATCGCCGAGCGCACCCACCGCTACACCGGCATCCTGGCCGCCAACCTGAAGTCCCTGGGCTACTCGGTCAACGACACCTTCTTCGACACCCTGACCGTCGCCACCGACAAAGCCAACGAACTGCACGCAGCCGCTGTTGCCGCCGGCATCAACCTGCGCAAGGTCGACGCCAAGCACGTTGGCGTGTCGCTGGACGAAACCTGCGACCGCGACACCCTGGCAGCGCTGTGGAACGTGTTCAGCGACGGCAAGGCTGCGCCGGACTTCGACGCAGTTGAAGCATCGGTCGGCGCCAGCTTCCCTGAAGCGCTGGCACGTACCTCCGCTTACCTGGAGCACCCAACCTTCAACCGCTACCACAGCGAAACCGAAATGCTGCGCTACCTGCGCTCCCTGGCCGACAAGGACCTGGCGCTGGACCGCACTATGATCCCGCTGGGCTCCTGCACCATGAAGCTGAACGCCACCAGCGAAATGATCCCGGTGACCTGGCCTGAGTTCTCGTCGATCCACCCGTTCGCACCGAACGACCAGACCGTCGGCTACCGCGAAATGATCGCCCAGCTGGAAGAAATGCTGTGCGCCGTGACCGGCTACGCCGCTGTCTCGCTGCAGCCTAACGCCGGCTCGCAGGGCGAATACGCCGGCCTGCTGGTGATCAAGAAGTACCACGAATCGCGCGGCGAAGGCCACCGCAACATCTGCCTGATTCCATCGTCGGCACACGGCACCAACCCTGCTTCCGCCGCCATGGTGGGCATGCAGGTTGTGGTGACCGCCTGCGACGACAAGGGCAACGTTGACCTGGTGGACCTGAAAGCCAAGGCCGAGCAGCACTCCAAGAACCTGGCCTGCGTGATGGTGACCTACCCATCCACCCACGGCGTATTCGAAGACGGCATCACCGAACTGTGCGAAATCATCCACTCGCACGGCGGCCAGGTTTACGTGGACGGCGCCAACATGAATGCACTGGTTGGCGTGGCCGGCCCAGGCGCGTTCGGCGGCGACGTATCGCACCTGAACCTGCACAAGACCTTCTGCATCCCTCACGGCGGTGGCGGCCCAGGCGTCGGCCCGATCGGCGTTGGCGCACACCTGGCCAAGTTCCTGCCGAACCAGCGCTCCAACGGCTACGTGCGCAGCGAAGACGGCATCGGCTCGATTTCGGCCGCACCGTTCGGCTCCGCATCGATCCTGCCGATCTCCTGGATGTACATCGCCATGATGGGCGGCGAAGGCCTGACCGCAGCCACCGAAACCGCGATCCTGAACGCCAACTACGTCGCACGCCGCCTGGCGCCGCACTTCCCCGTGCTGTACTCGGGTCACGACGGCCTGGTGGCGCACGAGTGCATCCTGGACCTGCGTCCATTGACCGACGCCACCGGCATCAGCAACGAAGACGTGGCCAAGCGCCTGATGGACTTCGGCTTCCACGCACCGACCATGAGTTTCCCGGTTCCGGGCACGCTGATGATCGAGCCGACCGAATCCGAGTCCAAGGTTGAACTGGACCGCTTCATCGACGCCATGATCGCCATCCGCGCCGAAATCGCCAAGGTGGAATCGGGCGAATTCGACAAGCTAGATAATCCGCTGAAGTTTGCCCCGCACACCGCTGAAGTGCTGCTGGCAGACAAGTGGGACCGCAAGTACAGCCGCGAAGTGGCCGCCTACCCTGTGCCGTCGCTGCGCAAGCAGAAGTACTGGCCGCCGGTTGGCCGCGCCGACAACGTATACGGCGACCGCAACCTGTTCTGCGCCTGCATTCCAGTCAGCGATTACGCATAAGCGCGCTTGCCGGAAACCGGTGAATCCGGGTCAGACCCAAGGGTCTGACCCTGGTTTACCGGTCTTGAAGGAAACTGAATGAAGCAATCTACCAAAGCAGCCCTGATTTCCGGCCTCGGCTTCCCCGGCCTTGGCCAAATGCTGGTACTGAAGCGCACAGTGCGCGGCCTGGCTTTCATGCTGCCGGCGCTGGCGGTCTTCGGCTGGCTGATGTACGGCGTCTGGAAAGCCACCGCGGTCCTGATGGACCAGGCCCTGAGCGGCACCCTGCCGCCCGACCCGATCCTCATCGCCCAGCGCCTGACCAAGGCCAGCATCATGCCCGGCACCTCCATCGCAGGCTGGATCCTGCTGGCCTGCTGGGTCGCCAGCATCGTCGACGCGCTGCTGACGCGCGACAAGCCTTAAGCCACGCTGCGCGCCACCCGGACAGCGCGCTGCACATCCTGTGCTTCGTCATCCCACACCGCCGCCTGGGTAATTTCCTCCGCCCCCACCTGGGCGCCATCGGCGTTAAAGCGCAGCCATGCCAACGCTCCGCCTGGCGTCACGCCGATCGCATGCACGCCGCCGTGATTCGGCGCCGCCATCAGCGCCGCCATCACCAGCGTCGTTGCGATGGGCACAGGCATGCCCCAATGCCCGCCCTGCTTCCGGCACACCAGCCACAAGCCGCCCGCACCGTCGCCATAAGCGAGGTGCTCGCCCACCGGGCTCGACTCGCTCCACACCACGCATGCTCCGCCGATATTGGCGACCGGTTGCGGCACGGACTGCCCGCCGCGATAGACGACGATGCTCTCGCCAGCCACAAACACGTCAGGCACGTTCGGCACGTTGGACGGCGCCAGGTGCAGGCTGGACGCTCGGCGCGGCAGGCCCTGGTAGTCGATCGCGATCCCCCAGGAGGCCGCGCGGGAAAAGCTGTTGAAACGCAGGGTGCGGCCGCAAGGCGTATCACTCAGGCGCCAGGCACCCGGCACCCTGTAGCTGCCGATTGCCGACGCCAGCGAATCAACGCCCTCCTGTTCTTCCCAGGCACTCAACGGGCCTTCCATCGCTGCGTTGAAATACCATGTCTTCGCCGCAGTCACCAGCACCATCGGCACGGCGCCCGACTGCAGCAGGCCAAAGGAGATACGCGTGACATCATCCTGCACTTCCGGCACATGGCGCGGCGCCAGGCCGCGCATGGCCTCCACCCATGCTGCCTCGTCGAGGTGATTGGGAATGCCGACTGCCACATGCAAGGTCGGCCCGCCGCCGCTGGCCCATGGAGCAACCGCAAGCGCCAGCGCAATGGTGCCATCCGGCGCCTGCTGGACGTCGAGTGCCTGCACCTTGCCGGGCTGGTTCAAAGGCAGCATGCCGCTCAGGTCCGTCTGCGACCAACGGCCGAACGGCGTGCGGCGGAACATATATAGCGAACGATTGGCGCCAACCGTAAATACCAGCGGCAAGCCTGATGCGTCACGCACCACGAACAGGGGCGAACGGGCCAGGGCCGGTGCTGCGCAAGGGCTTGAACGGTAGCCCGTTTCATACAGCGGCAACAGTTCCTGCCGCACCAGCGCAGGCAGTTCGCGGCCAGCCGTCACCTGGCTGCGCCAATAAGGCATGTCGGCCGGCTGCGACGTGTCGTAGCGGTCGAACACCGCGTTGTAGGCGCGCAGCAGGCGCTCTTTCACGTCCAGTTCCGCCAGTTCAGGGCGCGCCAGCAAATGCAGCGCCAGCTCCGCGCGGCCGCGCACAGCCTCGCCCTGGCAGCTATACAGGGTAGTCCACGACAGCGCCTCGCTCGCCATCGGTTCACGTTGCAGCACAATGCGCGCCACGCGCGCTGCGGCATAACTCAAGGCGCCCGACGCACTGGCGCCGCCCCACTTCCGTACCTGCGCCACCGGCACAGATGTCATCAGCACAGACATGCTTCACTCCCCCAGTTCAATTTCTATGTCACCAGACTCATTGATGCGCAAGTCACGGCACCCCAGCTTGCGCCCTGGGGCCAGCCCCTCGGCAACGGCGGCGAACATGTCGCCGGTAGCCGTTGCCAGGAAACCGGCAATATCCTGTTGAACCGAGGCCAGGCTGGCAGCGTTGCCTTCCCACCACAGGTTGATGCGCTGCACATTCAGCAGGTGCGGCAGCGGGTCGGACACCACGTAAATTCCGGTAGTCCCAGCGTCGGTGGCCGGCACACTCTTGCGTGCGAGCGACGCCACGCCCACCCGGCCGTTTTCGACCTGCCACTGCAGTCGCAGCGACCATTGCAGCGTCGCGCGCGCCCAGGCCTTGCCCATATAGCTTCGTTGGCGCGACAGCGGCAGTTCCTGCTTCACGCTGTCCCACTCATAACGGCCCAGCACACTGCTGATGTCGATGGTCGGACGCGGCACGCCATCTGGCCCGGCCTGGCGGCCCATGGTTACCATGCATTGCAGGTCCTGCTCCGACTCGCGGTCGTGCAAGGTACGGTTGGCTTCCTGCCAGTTCAGCAGAACGTGGTCGCGATAGGTCCAGCCACTGCTGTTGCGGATAAAGCGCGCGCGCTCGCCATTGCAGAGCGTCGCCTCGACGCCCGACTTTTCGTTCTGGCATTCCTGCGGATTGACCTGGGCCACGCCATCGCGCGACGCCACATAGTCGGGCAGCGAATCCAGGCGGCGTTGCAGCTTCTCCACCACCATTGGGTAGATGTACTGGCGCAGGAAGCTCTCGCGCCCGATCACAGCGCGGCGCATTGCTGTCTTATTGAGCACCGCCGGAGCCAGGCTGCGCAGCCAGTTTCCAACCGCAGTGATAAAGAATTCCTTCAAGGGGCCGTTGTCACACGGCAAATGGGATTTATCCACGTCACATAAAGCCGCCTGGAGCACCAGGCCGCCATATTCGTTGACCGCGGCCGTGAACTCAAGGCGCCAGCCGGCGACCGGCTGACGCAGGATGTCGCGCCGGCCGTAAGCGTTGTAAAAGCGCAAATTCCCTGACGCAAGCGTCAATGTCAGTTGGGCAGTAGTTGGTGCCGCGGAGTCATAACGGATCTCGACAGGACGCAACTCGGCACGATCCTCGCCTTCGCCGCCGAGGGCCAGGCTGCCCACTTCCATGCTCCCGTAACGGATGTCATTAGGAAACTCTCCGGCCGCCCGCATGGCGTCGATCGTACTCTCCAGCAACTTTCCGGAAGTAAACCAGCTGGCGGACAGCTGTTGCACCGAAGTCGTGGTGTCGGAACCGATTTCGAAAAATACCGCTTTAGTTGTGACCATTTTTGCTTTTAAGAATGTTAAGATTTGGCCGTTTGGCAATGACTACACTGTAAGAAAAAAAGTCTTCCCTCGCCTTCCGGCAACCTTCCGGAGGCCGGAAGAAAACCTTCCGGACCGGAAGAAATGCTCCGGAAGGTTTCTAAGTCATTGATTTATAAGAGACAGATAAAAAGAAGGTTCAACAGGCCATGGAGTTTCAATTCGGCGACTGGTTGGTCAGTCCAGAAGCCAATGTCGTCACCAACGGGGAAGCGAAAACGCAGCTCGAGCCGCGCGTAATGGCGGTTCTGCGCTATCTTTGCCGCCACCCCGGGGCGGTAATTCCAGCGGAAGAGATCCTGCAGGCTTGTTGGGGAAGCAACGAGTTGGGCGACAATCCGGTCCACAAAGCCATCACCCAGCTGCGCCGCGCCTTCGGTGATTCGAGCAGCGAACCGCGGTATATCGAGACCATCCGCAAGCGCGGCTATCGCGCAATTGCCCCGGTCTTGCCCCTGGCCGCGCCACCCGCGACCACGTGGGAGGGTGGATCGCCGTTCAGGGGTCTGGAAGCATTCCAGGAAAATCACGCCGCCATCTTCTTCGGTCGCGTGCAAGCGACTGCCCAGCTGCGCGAACTGGTCTTGACCCAAGCTGCCCATGGCTGCCCAATGGGGTTGGTGCTCGGCCCTTCCGGGTCCGGCAAGACTTCCCTGGTCCGTGCTGGCCTGCTGCCACAATTAATGGCAGGCGCCATTCGATCAGATGAACCGATCGGCCTATCCAGCACGGTCTACCTCGACTGCGCCGACCTCGGCAGCGGCACCTTGTTCCAGGCCTTGGCCTGCGTCCTGATCGATGCCGAGATCAACGGTGAGCCACTATTCCCCGGTGCCAGCGCTGACGGCCTCGGCAGTCGCTTGGCTTCCGAGCCTGAGGCCGTCGCAGCAGAACTGCGCGAACGCGCCTGTCAGCGCACGGCCGTTGGCGTGTTTGTCGACCGCCTCGAGGCCATTTTCCGTGCGCAACCAGGCGAAGCTGACCGCTTTATGGAAGTGATTGAATCGTTAGCGAAATCAAATTGTCTGCTGTTGCTAATGGCTTGCCGCAATGACTTCTATCCGGAAGTGATGGCCCAGCCAGTACTGCTTGCGTTGAAATCGCGCGGAGGCCACTTTGACGTTTTGCCGCCTGAAGGTGCCGACATCGCGCAGATCGTCCGCCAACCCGCCCTGGCGGCGAATCTGACCTTTGAAAAAGACCTGTCGACAGGGGCGAGCCTTGATGACGTGCTTTGTGATGCCGCGCGCGGCAACCCCGATACGCTCCCTTTGCTCCAATACTGTTTGAATGAGCTATATCGTCAAAGAAGCGAAGAAGCACAACTAAGGTTTGCAGTCTACCAAGAATTAGGAGGGATCGATGGGGCCGTTGGCGTACGTGCGGAGCAAGTTGTTGGCCGCCTTTCAGAAGCGCAACTCGATGCACTGCCACGCGTTTTATCGTTGTTGGTAAGTATCGGCGAAGATCAAACTACTGTCACCTCACGCCGTAGCCCACTTTCCATGCTTCGGACTGAGGATGAGCGCGAATTGGTACGGGTTATGGTTGAGGCCCGACTTTTTGTCAGCGAATTGGCTGGCCAAGTTCCGAGCTTTGGCGTTGCCCATGAAGCGCTTCTGCGGCGCTGGCCACGTGTATCTATGTGGATCGATGGACATCGCCAGGCATTGCAGTTGCGCACTCGCTTGCGCGGCCAGGCGGAGCGCTGGCTGCAAGGGGGCCACCGGACCGATCTGCTAATTCCACAAGGGATTCAAACACACCAGGCGGCAGAATTGCTGCGCTTGCCGGACTTCGCCCTCGCACCACTTGAGCTTGAATTTATCCGGCAATCGATCTCGCGCGCGAAGATCCGCGAGCGCATCAACGTCACAGTGCTTACTGTCATTGCATTACTGGCTATCCTCTCCGCAGTCCTGGGTGTTAGTGCTCGAAATTCACAACGCGAGTCGGAAGAGCATCGAATTGAAGCCGAAGGGCTAATGGGCTACATGCTGGGTGAATTTGTCGAAAAAGTTCGGCCGCTAGGGCGACTTGAACTCTTAGATGACGTTAGCGGTCGGGCACTTCAGTATTTGACCACAACCAAACATTCAGCGGCAACATCTGAATCTGTAGTTCAAAGAGTCAAGGCCTTGCAAGTTATCGCTGAAGTTAATCTAGCTCGGGCCAATCCGGCAAAAGCGAAAGAAGCTTTGCTGACAGCACGGGAGCTCTTGCATTCGCGGGGAATGGCTGGGAGCGACGACAAATTGCACCTTAAGAATATCGGTGCCAATGCCTACTGGCTCGGCTTGGTGCACCTCAGGCAGCGGGAATTTGAGGCTGCAGAACGTTATTTCCATGAATACAAAGCTGCCAGCGAAAAATGGCAGGCAATCGCGCCGGAAGACTTGGATGCTATCACTGAACTAGCCTATAGCCATAGCAACCTAGGTACTGTCGCGCTGCGACAAGGCAATCTCGAGCGTGCCTCCTTATTTTTCACCACGTCGGTCCGACTTAAAGAGAAGGCGCTAGTCAACCACAGAACCGCGGAGCTTTCGGCAGGCCTCGCCAACAGTATTGTTGGGCTTGCTGCGGTGAAGGTTCGCCTTGGCCACCTTTCGGAAGCTTATGACTTGTACAAACAATCAGAACAATTGCTTCAGGAGCTCCTCCTCCAAACCCCTAATAACGCCACGTGGCAATTTAGGTTGAGCAATACACTGCGCTATCAGGGCGAACTAAATATTGCTATGGGGCAATCAGCTATTGGCACAGACAAGTACCGTCAAGCAAATGTCATTCTTACTCGACTCGTTGAACAAGACTCGAGTAACCAAGATTGGTTCTACACGTTAGCGGAAAACCAATTCCGCATAATTCGTGAAGAGTCGGCATCGAAAGATTTGGCTTCAACAATAACTAGACTCGACATCCTGCTTAAGGGTATCGCCAGCACCCGTACTGCTGCACCACAGTTGTCGGTCGCAGGCGCGCTTAAGGGTCGCATCGACAATATGAAGGGCGAGGTATTTTTGGCTGCTAAACAACCACATGCAGCGAAAGAGCGCTTTGACGCAGCGGCCCTTGAATTAGGAGGTTTGCTCGACAAGAACAAGTCCGATCCTTTGCTGCTTGAAAACTATACTCTCGCGTTGCTCGGACGTGCACGGGCTCGGGGCTGGAACTCTCCAGACTCGCAGGAGGATTGTGCTCGAGCCCTGAATGTTCTAAAGACGTCGAACGGCGACCTCCGCGATTTCCATTTCATTATTCCAACTGCACTGGCAAATCGTTGCCTCGGAAATAGCGCCAAACTCGCAGAGGAAAAAGGAAAATTAAGCCAAATAGCGTATCGTGACGAGCGCTACCTTCGTATGATTTCGTCACAATAATGATAGAAAAGAGGACTCCCATGTCAAAACTTCAAAACGCGCCTGAAACTTCACCAGTAATTCAAGTTCAAGTAACTGCAATTCCATCCATTGATCCAGCTACAAAGAAGGTGAAGTACGACACCACCTTTACACCAGAATCGATCAAGGTGACTAAACCTGACACTATCCTTAGTTACGAGTTGGTAGCACCAACGCCTGCTGGAGTGCAATTCAAATCAGTGAAGGTAAAAGGCAAAAAGCCTGAACAGATCAGCGCGCCTACCATCAGCCAAAGCGGAAAAGTGATGGTAATGACTGACGCTAACTCATTTAAGGAAGTATTAAATCTCACAATCCGCTTCAAGGATTCTGACGCCCTTGAATTTGATGTCGATCCTGAGGTAGAAAACGATCCAGGACATGACATGTCGGATGCGCCAATCGCCATGGTGATGTTAGAGCCGGAAGAAGGCAACGACCCCGGGCACTGAGACTGCCCGAGCGCAAACATTTCAGCGGGACTATGATCTAGAAAGTCCCGCCGCATCTGCGCATTTTTCCCGACCACGATGGCCCCATTGAGGAGATCACTCGCCAGCATCGCCGGCAAGATGATCCACCTACCGCAACAACAACTGTGTAGAAACAAATTGGGGATAACTCGCCATGATTCCACCTGTCACTTTTTTGCCAACTATCAGCGATCTTGCCGATGGTGTCCTTGAAATGTATGTCGACGGTGAGTCTCCAGGTAACCAATCCAACATCTAAGCCAGCGTGCATGGATCGGCCATCGACAACAATTCGGAAGGCAAAGGGTCAGCGCATATTGTCCAAAGCACCACGAACACTGCCAGTCCGGGGCGCCGCATCGCTTGCGTTTTTGGCTGCACAGCGTCGAATTACAGCCCAATAGGATGGGGCCAAGCAGTCATTGTCTTCAAAGTAGCCGCGCTCACGTAACAGTTTGTGCAACGCTGGCAGTTTATAGCCAGGCACAGTTGCAGCCATGTGGTGTTCAACGTGGTAATTGACGAAGTTGGGGGCGACCAGCAAACGCGCGAGCGGGCCGGCCAACGTGGTCGCTGTGTTGCGGCGCGGGTCTCGGTCCATATGATCGGGCACGCCGCCATGCTCGCCCATCACGCGCAAGCGCAGCAACAGCGGAAAGACGAAGAGCTGGCCAAGCCACCAGCATGCGTAAACCTCTGGCACACCCAATGCCCACAGCACGGCGATGATCAGCCCATGCATAACGAATACCGGATACAGCGCACCGCGATCGCTCGGCTGGAATTGGTAGACGATCCCCTTCACGCCGTTCACGCCGGAGATGTCGCGCAATAGTTTTCGGAGCAGGCTGGCGCGCGTAGCGGGGTAACCGGCGACAAAAGCAAGGTCCGGATCAGCGCCCGTGCCTGCAGCACGATGGTGTTCCAAATGCCCGCGACGATATGCCGCATAAGGCACGTTTGGCAGGGCGCCGAAAACCCACTTTCCCATCCATTGGTTCACTTTGCGAGAAGTGAAGAAATTCAGATGCGCGGCATCGTGCGTAAGAATCGCGAAGCCGAGCGCTCGGCCGGCGAGCAGCACACTAGCGATTATCCAGGCGATCGGGTGATGCCAAGCGGCGGGTAGCGCGAATCCGGCTGCGACCAGCGCCACGTTGACAAGCATGACGTAGGAAGCTCGCCAGTTGTCGGCAGTAGTGAAGGCCCGAAGCTCTTGCTTATCGATGTAGGAGAGGATGTTCATGTGGCCATCCTAGCGCTGCACGCAGCAGATCATGGTACATTATTCGTCATGCACCGCACTTTTTCCGCCACACCGACAAGCATCTACATCGACCACAACTGCTGGGCTGGCGGCGTCATGCTAATTCGCGAGTTGCTCGCGGTCGCAGGGACGTTGAACGCGCGTCAGGTCGATTTGCATGCCGCCGCGATGTTCGATGTGGCTCTCGTCGGTCCTACCTTGCAGCCAGTCCGTTCCTTCACGGGGCCGCCACTGCTACCGGAGCGCAGCTTGCGCAATGCCAAAATAGCCGGCGTTCTGGTGCTGCCCTCCTTCTACGGCGACGTGCCAACCAGCCCTTCCCTACTGCGCTGGATCGTCAGGCACTACGAAGCAGGCGGCTGCGTCCTCGCTTCGGCCAGTGGCGTGCGATTGCTGGCGGCAACTGGCTTGCTCGATGGGCGTGATGCCACGTGCAACCTGGCGGACCGGCGCCTGATCGCTGCCTCGCGGCCGGCGGTGCGCCTGACGCCGCAATCGCCGCTCGTGGTCGACGGCAGACTGATTACAGCGGCCAGCATCACGCCAACCATCGACGCTTGCGCCCACTTGGTAAAGCGTTTCCATGGCGAGAAAGCTGCGCTGAAGTTTGCCCGCTATGCCAACTCGGCGCGCCAGTTGGCAGATGTCGGCCTGGCTAGCGGGCACCATGAACACGGCGATGTCCGCATCCAGGCCGCGCAACGGTATATTGAACAACATAGCTGCGCTGGCATCACACCCGACGACGTGGCGCGCCATATCGCCATGAGCCAGCGCAACCTGGCGCGGCGTTTCGGCGCGGCGCTCGGCGTCACGCCGGTGCAGTACATTCTTCGATGCCGAATCGAGCAGGCCAAGCGCCTGTTGGCAAAACCAAGCGCTGGTTTGCGACGCGTTGCGATTGAAACCGGTTTCAGCGACGAGGCCGTTTTCCGCCGCGCGTTCAAGCAGGTGACGGGCCAGGCGCCCAGTGCCTGGCGAACGTTGCTCGGCAATTAACGGATGTTGTTTATCAGTGCTGATGGTGCCCGTTGCACTGTACATTCCCGCAGGGCAATGCCACCATGTGAACACACCTAGAAAACAAACCATCGGGATGAGAATCACAGCACTGCAAGGCCTGCGCACCAGGCCGCTGGCAGTCTTGCTGCTCGCGGCGGCAAACGCATGCGCGCAAGATGCCGACTTGACCACCTTGCCGCTTGAGCAATTGATGTCGATGGAGGTCTTTAGCGCCTCCCGCTTTAACCAAAAAGCGACGCAAGCTCCTTCGAATGTAACCGTCCTTACTTCGGCCGACATCCGTGCCTACGGCTGGCGCACGCTCGCCGATGCGTTGCGCAGTATTCGCGGGCTGTACACCAGCAACGACCGCAGCTACAGCTATCTCGGGGCGCGTGGCTTCTTGCGGCCGGGCGACCTGAATACGCGCTTCCTTCTGCAAATTGATGGCACGCGCATCAACGATCCGGTTTTCGACCAGGCGCAGCTTGGCGCTGAATTCCCGCTTGATCTTGAACTGGTCGATCGCATCGAATTTGTGCCGGGGCCGGGATCGTCGATCTACGGCACCAACGCATTCTTCGGCGTGATCAATGTGATCACCCGCCGCGCGCCCGACATCGAGGGGACGCGCGCCACGCTGGAAGCTGGCCAGGCCGGCACTCGCTCCGGCAGCGCAAGCTACGGCTGGCGCAACGGCGATGCCGAATTGCTGCTGGCAGCAAACCGTGGCCTCAGTGATGGCCGTGACCTCTACTTCCCCGAATTCGGCGGTACCGCGCACGGGCTGGATTGGGAACGTTACTCGCGCTTCTTTGCGCGCGGCCAGGTTGGTGCATGGTCCCTGACCCTGATCGACGGCAAGCGGACCAAGGGCATGCCTACGGCTTCTTACGGCCAGCCATTCGACGTCGCGGGCGGACTGACGGTCGACGAATTGCGGATGGCGGAAGTCGGCTATCGCACTACGATGCTGCCGATGCACGGTGAGCTTTCGGCCCGCCTTTACCATTCCGAGTATCTTTATGACGGGCACTTCGTCAACCAAGAACCCTTCGGCACCATCAACATGGACCGGACCCGCGCCAAGTGGTGGGGAGCGGACGTCAACCTTTTCCTGCAGCTGCTCGAATCCCACAAGCTGGTCGTCGGTGCGGATTACCAGTACAACCACGATGTGCTGCAGCAGAACTTCGACACCGAGCCTTTCGTCAGCTACCTGAATGACCGCTCACAAAGCAAGCGTTTCGGCATCTATATGCAGGATGAAATCACGCTGGCCAAAGGCATCCTGCTCAACGCCGGCCTGCGCTACGACCGTGAAACCAGCACTGGCGGCGTATTCAATCCGCGCCTGGCCCTGATTGCCGAACTGTCGCCGGAAACAACGGTCAAAGCCATCTATGGCAGCGCATTCCGCACGCCTAACAGCTATGAACTGTTCTACGGTATCGACACCGAAGGCGGTCAATTGGCAAACCCCGATCTTGGCCGCGAGCGCATTCGCAGCCATGAACTCTCCTTGGTCCGGCAATTGGGCGCCAACGCGCGCTTCACGCTGAGCGCTTATGCCAATGAGGCTTCCGGCCTGGTAACCGAAGTCGAGGACGAGGAATTCGGCTTGCCGATCTTCCGCAACCTGGGCCGGGCGCGTGCGCGCGGTATCGAACTTGAATATGAACGCTCCTTCAGGAACGGTGCGAGGCTGCGAAGCAGTATTTCGCGCCAGACCGTCACGGGCGGCATCAGCGAGGTCAATTCACCGCGCTGGCTGGCCAAGTTCAATGCCACTGGGCGGCTGGCCGGCGTCTGGCATGTCGGTGTCGAGGGCCAGTACATGGGCGCGCGCAGGCTGCTCGATGGCGGCGAGACGGCAGGCTTCGTGCTTGCCAACATCAACTTCTTCACCATCGGGCTGACCCGCCACTTCGACGCCTCGCTTGGCGTACAAAACCTGTTCGACCGGCGCTATGCGGATCCGTCTTCGCTGGGACTGCTGCAGCACTCCATCGAGCAAGACGGCCGCCGCGTCTATCTCAGGCTGAAGGCGGCCTACTGATGATGCGCCAACTCTTCGCCCTGCTGCTTCTGCTGGTCACCGCGAGCGAATACGCGCGCGCCCAGCTTCCTGCGGGCGCAGACGAGGCGGAACTGAAGGCGGCCATCCTGTACAATTTCGCCCTGTTTACCGAATGGCCTGCGGACACCCTGCCCGCCAGCGCGCCGTTGCGCCTGTGCGTCTTCCAGGGCAACGCCTTGCTGGCCGCGTTGACCGGGCTGCAGGAAAAGCAGGTCAACGGGCACCGTGTTTCAGTGCGCACGCTGCCTGCATCGCCGGGCGGCGCGCAGCTGGCGGCCTGCCACCTTCTGGTGCTGGATGCACGGGACCGCGAACGGTGGTCCCTGCTCAAGAATGACCTGGCGACCAGCAGCGTGCTGACGGTTGCGGATGACAGGATCATTGGCGCCAACGGCGCCATGATTTCTTTTGGTATCGACAATCGCCGCGTGGGCTTCGACGTGGACCTGGTGCCTGTGCGCCAGGCGCGCCTGACCCTCAGTTCCAAGCTATTGCGGCTGGCAAGGAGTGTGCAATGAAGTCGCGCGCCAAAACCGCGCTGCTGCCGATTGGCAGCAAGGTAGTGCGTTCCACCATGCTGGCGGCGGGTGCCGCCCTGTGCCTGGCCGGCATGCTGATGGTGGTATTCCAGTTCATGGCCTTGCGCAGTACCCTCCTGCGCGATATGCAGGTGCAGGCCCGCATCGTTGGCAACAACAGCACGGCCGCCCTCCTCTTCAGCGATGCCCGTGCGGCGGAAGAGATCCTCAGCGGCCTGTCGGCATCACCCGACGTACAAAGCGCGAATATCATCGTCGGCAGCACGCCGCTGGCCCAGTTCCGCCGTAATAACGCACCGGTGCCCGAACTTGCGATCAGCGAGACCGGCCAGTCGCTGCACGAATACGGCATGGACTATATTGAGGTGCAGGAACCGATCAGCGTCGACCATAAGCTGATTGGCAGCGTCTCCATCCGGGCCACCCTGCTGCCGCTTTACCGGCGTTCGCTGGCTTTTGCCACCTTTACAGCGTTCGCGACCCTGGGTTCGTTTGCACTGGCGTGGTTGCTGGTGCGGCGTATGCGCGCGGCGGTGGCACTGGCCGAGCAGAACCTGCACTTGCTGGCGCACGTCGATCCGGTCACTTGCCTGCCCAACCGAAACGCCTTCAACGACCGGCTGGCACACGCGCTGAAGCGAGCGGACCGCCAGGAGACCAGCGTCAGCATGCTGCTGCTCGATCTCGACAACTTCAAGATCGTCAACGATACGCTGGGCCACGACATCGGCGACATGCTGTTGCGCCAGGTGGCGGAGCGCCTGGGGCAAACCCTGCGCAGCACGGATGTCATCTGCCGTATCGGCGGCGATGAGTTCGTGGTGATCGTCGAGCCGGCAGAGGATGACGCGGAACCGGACCAGGTGGCGCGCAAGATCCTGCGTGCACTGGCCGACCCGTTCATGGTCGAAACCCACCAGCTCTTCGTCAGCGCGAGTATTGGCGTCAGCGTCTATCCGCAGGATGCTCCCGACGCGGCGGCCGTGGTGCGCTGCGCCGACATTGCCATGTACCACGCCAAGAACAAGGGCAAGAATGCCTATGAAGTCTTCCATGCGGAGATGGCGCAGCGGGCCAGCAAGCGCCTGGCGCTGGAAGCCAACCTGCGCAAGGCTTTGCAAAATCATGAGCTGTCCTTGCACTACCAGCCGCAGATAGACACGCGCACCGGGCGCATGCGCGGCATGGAGGTGCTGGTACGCTGGCACTGCGAAGCATTGGGCGGCATGGTAAGCCCGGCGGAGTTCATTCCGGTGGCGGAGGAAAGCGGCGTGATCGTGCCGTTGGGCCGCTGGGTGCTGCAGACCGCGATCCGCCAGGCGGCGACCTGGCGCAAGGCGGGACTGATGGAGGACATCGAGCACGTGGCGGTGAATGTTTCGGCGTGCCAGACCAAGGATGCGCAGCTGATGTACGAGGTGCAGGGATTGCTGATGGAGACGGGTTTGCCGCCCCGCCTGCTGGAACTGGAGATTACCGAGGGCGTGCTGATGGAGAACGTGAATGCCAATATCGCCTTGCTGCACAAGATACAGGCGGCAGGCATCCATCTTTCCATCGACGACTTCGGGACCGGGTATTCCTCGATGGCCTATTTGAAGCGCTTCCCGATCGACCAGCTCAAGATCGACCGCAGCTTTATCCATGCGGTGCCTGGTGATGGCGCGGCGATCGCGAAGGCGATCATTGCGATGGCGCATTCGCTGAACATGACCGTGGTGGCGGAAGGCGTGGAAACCGAGGAGCAGGTGGCGTTCCTGTCGGATGCCGGGTGCGATGTGATGCAGGGGTATTACTTTGCGCGGCCAATGCCGGCGGAGCAGTTGGAGGCTTTGCTGCGGGAGCGGCGGCTGTGGGCTGCCTGAAAAACCGGTAAACCTGGGTCCGACCCATAGGGTCAGACCCTTGGGTCTGACCCTGGTTTGCCGGTTTAATCCAGCTTGGTCGCGTGCTCGCGCGTCGCGTGGAAGGTCAGCTTCGGCCAGCGCTCCTGGGTCAGGCGCAGGTTGACGCCGGAAGTAGCCAGGTAAGCCAGGTTGCCCGCCGCGTCATACGCCACGTTATGACCGAGCGCCGCTTCGAAATCGGCCAGCGCCTTCTTGTCATCGCTGGAAACCCAGCGCGCAGTCGAAATCGAGGTGCTCTCGAACACCGCATCCACGCCGTACTCATTCATCAGGCGCGAAGCCACCACTTCGAACTGCAGCACGCCGACCGCGCCCAGTACCACCTCACCGCCCTGCACCGGCTTGAACACCTGCACAGCGCCCTCTTCACCCAGCTGCTGCAAGCCTTTCTGCAGCTGCTTGATCTTCAGCGGGTTACGGATGCGCACCTGGCGGAAGAAGTCCGGCGCAAAGTACGGAATGCCGGTGAACTGCAGCATCTCGCCTTCAGAGAAGGAATCCCCGATCTGCATATTGCCGTGGTTCGGCAAGCCGATGATGTCGCCGGCGTAAGCCTCTTCCACCTGCTCGCGCGACGAGGCCATGAACGTGACCACGGACGACACCTTCACCTCGCGGTTCAGGCGCAGGTGCTTGACCTTCATGCCGCGCTCGAATCGGCCGGAGCAAACGCGCAGGAAGGCGATACGGTCGCGGTGCGCCGGGTCCATATTAGCCTGGATCTTGAACACGAAGCCGGAAAACTTCTCCTCGGTCGGCTGCACGGTACGCACCGACGCATCGCGCGATTCCGGCGCAGGCGCCCAGTCGACCAGCGCGGACAGGATCTCGCGCACGCCGAAGTTGTTGATCGCGGAGCCGAAGAAGACCGGGGTCTGCTTGCCAGCCAGGAAATCTTGCAGGCTGAACGGGTGCGAGGCGCCGTGCACCAGCTCCACTTCCATGCGCAGCTGGTCCATCTCCAGGGGGAACATCTCCTGCAGGCGCGGATTGTCGATACCCTTGATCACCTCGAAGCTTTGCACGCTCTCTTCGCCGGCGCGGAACAGCAGGATCTCGTCGTTGATCAGGTGGTAGACACCGCGGAAGTTCTTGCCCATGCCGATCGGCCAGGTCACCGGCGCGCACTGGATCTTCAGCACCGATTCCACTTCATCGAGCAACTCGAGCGGATCGCGGCATTCGCGATCCAGCTTGTTCATGAAGGTGACGATCGGCGTATTGCGCATGCGGCAAACGTCAAGCAGCTTGATGGTCTGCGCTTCCACGCCCTTGGCCGCGTCGATCACCATCAGGCCCGAGTCGACCGCGGTCAGCACGCGATAGGTATCTTCGGAAAAGTCCTGGTGGCCCGGCGTGTCGAGCAAGTTGATGATGTGGTCGCGGAACTCGAACTGCATCACCGAGGACGCCACGGAAATGCCGCGCTGCTTCTCGATTTCCATCCAGTCGGAGGTGGCATGGCGGCCGCTCTTGCGGGCCTTGACGGTACCGGCCATCTGGATCGCGCCCGAGAACAGCAGCAGCTTCTCGGTCAAGGTGGTTTTACCCGCGTCGGGGTGGGAAATAATGCCGAAAGTACGGCGGCGGGCAACCTCGCGTGCAATCAGCGCAGGGGTCTTGCTCGAGCTTTGAATTTGGATATCGTCAGACATGATGGCAGCCAGGGGTTGGCGCAGACGGAAAACCCGCTATTTTACCACCACTCCCCTCACAGCCGGACGGCATAATCGAGCATGACTTCCAGCGCCAGGTGGCTACGTACGGCGATGCGGCCGATCCGGCCCGGCTGGAACCTGACGCTGGCGAAAGCCGCCAGCAGCAGTTGCTCTTCTTTCTCCGACATCGGCGAATCGAGGGCGACGCGTTCGACCGCGCCGTCATCGCTGATCCAGACCTGCAAGGCCACGGACTGGGGGGTAATCCCCGGCACCACCAGCAACCTGCCCGCCACCAGCCCCTCGGCTACTTCCGGTTGGCAGGTCATCGCGTCGGCGCCGAAGTAGTGCCGTTCGGCCGCCCCGGCGACGCCGTCCGTGCCCGCCGCAGCCTGCGCCTGCACCGGCTGCATGGGAAGCATCGGCACCGCGGCCGGTGGCTGCGCAACGGGCAGCGGAGCCTTGTCCGGCGCCGGCAGTGCCGCACCGACCAGGCGCACCATCATGGCTGGCCCAGGCGAAGCCGAACTGCCGCCTTCGCCGGCGACGCGGCTGGCCTGGCCGACCAGGAACAGGGCGAGGGCCACATGCGCCAGCGCCGATATTGCCAGCGCCAGCCAGGGCCGCAGACGGGCTTCCATTACAGTTCCGTCAGTCCGAAATCTCGCGCCACAGGACGCGGATCTTCGCGTCGCTCGGATCGCCAGGACCGACACGCAATACCTGCGGCACGCCCATGCCGTTCGACGCACCAACCGGATAGATCATCGGGGTGCCGTTCGGCAGCTTGACCACGCTGTTACCGACAATCGGCGAGGCATACTTCAAGCCGCCCGCCACGTTCACCTGGACGTTGCCGCCGGTCTTGTAATCGAGCTGGTACAGCCAGCTGTAGCCGCCTGGCTGGCAGGCCGACACCGATGGCACCGTGGACGCGAAAATCAGCGTGCCAAGGAACAATTGCGGCGAGAGCGTGATGCGCTCACCGGTATCCGGCAAGTCCACATACCAGCCCATCTTGCTGGACCATTCAACCGCATCGCGGCTGATGTTGCGCGCTGTGCCGCTGGTCGTGACCGTTTGCGCCACCAGCGGGCTGCCGGCATTTACCGTGGTAACGCCATCGTCCTTGATGCCGTAGATGGTCTGGGTGTCAACATCGTCCAGGTCGCTCTGCCCCAGGTAGCGGCCGGTACCATAGAAGATCGCCAGCTTGTCCTGGATCTGGCCGATAACCGGTGCAACCATGATCGGCTTGCCCGGGAAATCGGCCAGCTTGCTGGCCGTGCCCTTTTCCAGGTCGAAGCGCCACATGGCGCCAGTCAGGTCGCCGCCGTAGGCGCCGACTGCCGTGTTATTGGTCGTGAAGTCAGGCGAGCGCACGTTGATGCGACCCAGGCCGCTTGGGTTTACGTTGCTGCCAACGCCGGTCGCAATGGTTTTCAACAGCGAGCCACTGGCGAGGTCGAGCACGAATACGTAGCCGCCGCCGTCGCCGCCGGCATACTTGGTACCTTCCGGCACGTTGTTGTAGCCCGATGGCAGCACGGCCACCCAGCGGCCATCGGCCATCTTGGTGATGAAGGCCGTGCCGAAGCTGTAACCCATTTTCGGATTATCGTCTGCCGTGTAGTTCCACAGCGGGCGCGGATCGGTAGGGTCAGTCACATCCAGCGCGAAGTAGCCGCGGCCGCCCTTGCCCATGGCGCCTATCAGCACCGTTTTCCAGCTGCCGTTGATCTTCGCATCGCTCATGGCCAGCGGGCCGTCCAGGTAGTAGCGGTGCTGGCTGCCATAATTGGCATCGGCCAGGCGCCACATATTCGGCAAGACCATCGGCGGCACGTAGGCCCAGCGTTCCTGGCCGGATTCGCCGTCGAAGGCATGCAGCATGCCATCGTTGGCCGAGGTGTATAGCGTCGGCAGGCGGTCTGCCTTGGCAGCCTTGAATTCCTGATAGCCATCGTCATCGAAATTGAACGGCGGCGCTTTCACATAGATCGGCTGCGCATGGACGATATCGCCCAGCGCTTTCTCGCGGTCGCGGTACAGGCGCTCGTAAGCGCCGTACGTCAGCACGCGCTCCTGGTCTTCATTGCGGTCTTGCCCGCGCAGGTAGTTCACCAGCGAGGCTGCGGTGGCAGCGGTCTTCTGCGTGCTGGACCAGGTGCTGGCCTGGCTCAGCCTGTTGGTGTCGAACAGCGCCAGCTGGGCTGCCGTCAGGCCGCCCTTGCCCGTGCTAAACAAGGTACGGGTGGTGCCGTCGGCGGTGTAGATCACGCGCGTATCGCTATCGCCGGTCGCGGCGATCTTGTTGCGCAGCAGCGGCTCCGCTTGCCAGAAGGGATCCTTCGACACTGCACCGGTCGACAGGTCAAGGGAATAGCCGCTCACGTCGCCGTCCCACTTCACGGTGCGGTACGTCGCCACATAGATGAAATTGTCGCCGGCAGTTGGCTGCAGCGCGCTGGTCGCCGCCGCCGCACCGTTGCCGGTCACGCTGTCAATGCTGCGCAGCGCCTTGCGCAAGCCGCCTTCCAGCGCCGCCGGGTCCTTGGTGCTGAAATAGGTGCCGCGGCCATTGACGGCAGCGTGCCACAGATCATCAATGGTTTCGGGTGCATTGCCGCTCGGGGCTGGCCATTTGGTCACGCCCTGCTTGATATTGAAGTAATCCCCGCTGTTGCTGGTCTTGTAGTTGGGATCGTAAGTCAGGGTGCCGTCGACCCCGAGGCCGATGGTGAACGTGGTCATGTGCTGGTGTTGCGCCACGTCATCCACATCCGCATTTGCGCCCGATGGCGCAACGTTATTGGTGCAGACATCGCTCGAGCTGCAGGATGTGCGCAGGTCGTTATGGTAGTAGTAATAGGCCACGTCCGCCAGCGTATTGGGTGTTTGCAGGGCGTCGCGCGATGGCAGCGTCACCCCCGCAGCGCCGTCGGTGTCGGCCACGCCGTTATAGCTGTCGTTCCAGTAACCGTCCGTCGCCAGGATAGTAAAGTTCTTCTGGCAGGAATACTGCACCGGGTCCTTGTAACGCGTGCTGGTGCCCTTGTACATCTTGCCCAGCGAATCAAGCGAATTGCGCAATGGCGTGCCGCCAAGCGGATCGAAGCTGTACAGATCGGTATAGAACTTCTCCTTCTGTGCAGCGTCGAAGTTGGCGATATCCAGTGCGATGGGATTGTTAATGGTGGTCAAGCCAATGCGTGCGTGCAGGTAGGCCGAATCGTCGGGGTCGGTGGCAACCGGGGTGCCGCGCACATCCTTGAATGCCTGGCCGATCGCGCTCTTGGTCATCTGGGTACGCGTGCGGTACCAGGCGTACCAGGTCGCGAAGTTCGCCATCTCCTCCTGATAGGTGCAGATGTTTCCTGCGCAATCGGTGCGTCCTGCTGCCTTGGCCGGGAACTTCGTGGACGGCGTAATGTCGACGCGCGACCAGTTGGAGTAGCGCACGTACTTGTAGGTGTCCGTCTTCTTGGCCTGGCAGCTGCCTGCCTTGCCGAAATTCTGGTTGGGCGCGCTATCCGCAGTCTTGCACCACTCAACGCTCACGTTGTAGTAGAAAGGCGCGCCGTCCTTCGCATACAGGTACTTGTAGGTGTTATCCGGATACGAATAGCTGCCGTTCTCCACTGCCTGCTTGCAATTCGCGCTCGGCGGCACATCATAGGTGTGACTGCACCACATGCGCTCCGGGTAGCCGGTCACCAGGTTGGTCACGGCAGTATTTGACAGGCGCGGACAGTTACCACCGGACACCACCCCCTTGCACGGCGTAGTGTCAGGCTGCTCGGCGCTGGTATCGTCGATCAACTGCACGCCATAGCCGTCGCTCGGCACGGCAGTCCACGACGCCGCATAGGAGGTATTCCCCTTGTGGTCGGCCAGGCGTGTGCCGTCGGCCTTGGTCGGCCACATGTAGCGGATCGCCGGGTTGTAATACAGCCCGTTAAAGGCGCTGGCAAAGAATGGCGGGTCGCCAGGCTCGCACACCACCAGGGTGTTGTTCTTGTTAGGCCCACGGCACATGGTGCCGAAGTTGCCCAGCGAAGTGTAGCGCACGTAGTCGGGCATATAGCTCCACGCCATGCTGCCGGAATTGTCGAGGTCCAACATAATGTTGGGTAAGATCGGGGCGGTCGACGCGTTGGCCAGCGGGATATCGGCCAGCTCGGTCGGGGCGGCGGACACTGGCTGGGCAGCCAGCGCCAGGCTCAGGCCGAGCGATGCGAGCAAGGCACGCAGGCCCGGCGGTGGGACATTGGTCCAGTCCATCTGAATTCTCCTGCGTTAGATTGAGACCACAGCCTGAACGTAGCTGGTGGTGTTCTTCGGCCCGGATACCCGTGCCGTAATACGGTAGAAAGCCCGGGTGGCCGAGCTGTCGAATTTGGGTGGGCGGTAGCCCTCCATCGCGCCCTGCGCACCTTCGTCATAGCCCTTACTGAAGGTCTGCTGCGTGGAGCAGGTGCGCGCGTCCAGCGGGCCGGCGTTATCGCACATGCGGTGGATGACATAAGCCACCTGGTTGCCGGCCGCATCGGCGCCCAGCTTGACCACGGCTGCGGCATTGTCCCAATTCAGGTCGTCATCCGCTGTGCCAGCACCTTCGGAATCACGCTTGTTGCCGGTCAGGTCGAGAGCATCCTGGCGGGTGGCGTAATAGCCGCTGCCCGGCATGTCCTGGTCGAGGGAGCCGCTTGGTGCGGTCTGGATCAGCCAGGCGATGCCCGCTTCCACGCCGGCATCGCCGCTGGCGGTGGCGCTTTGCTTGAAGGCCAGGTTGCCCGCGATCACGGCCGAGGTATCAACCGAACGCAGCAGCGCGATGCCGGCCAGCGTCATGGCCACCAGCACGATCAGGGTGATGGGCAGGATGACGCCCTGCTGCCAGGCTTGCCGGACTGCGCCGGCTCGTTTGCTGTGTTTCATCGTCTTATCCCCAAATGACATTGCGCAATGGCACAATCGTCTCGAACACTTTGTAGCGGTAGCACTTCCAGTCGGCCGGATAGCCGCTGGTATTGAACGTTGCCCAGCTCGACCACTTGCTGACCATGTCGCTGGTCGTGGTTGCGCATTGCTGGTTGGGTTCCGGTTTCTCGTACTGCACGCTGCGCGCGACCAGGGCGATGCGCACCGCCTTGACCAGCTTGATATCAGCGGCCGAGGGGTTGGCCCAGGTGCCGGTAGCAGGGGTCCAGGCGCTGACCCACGACTCGGTGGCCGTCGAGATCCCGTACTCCAGCTGCATGTCGACGATCTCGGGCGCCACGACGTCGTTGACGATCGCCGGGCTGGCCGAATTGTCCGAACGCAGCAGCTGGTGCAGGTTGTTCACGCTATAGGAACGCTGGAACAGGGCGCCGCCCGGTGGGGCCGTGAAACAGGACAGCTTCGCAGGCTTGGTATAAGCGGGCCAGTTGTTGGCGTTCTGGTAATTGGCCGGCGGGTTGTAATGACCGCTGGCGCCAGGGTTATGCTGGATCTTCAAGGCCTGGTCCTGGATCTGGGTCGCCTGCATCAGCGTGCACTTGCCCGCCTGCTGCACCAGGATCAGGTCGCCTTCCCGGCAGCCGGCCGTGTTGCCGACATTCAGCTCCGACGATGGCTGCGGCATATTGCTGCGCAGTTCCGTATTGGATGGATAGCGGAACGAACCTTCGCGCGGGTTGGCGAAATACTGCACCAGGAAGCTGTCGGGCCCGTTGCCGCCGTCGGTGATGGCCACCGGCGCCATCGACAGCCCGGTGATCGGCCCAGCCGAGCCACCACAGCTCAGGTCGCCGTCGCAATAGGAGTAGGTGGTATTGCAGTCGGAGAACATCGAATTGGCCATGCCCCAGCCTGCCATCTTGCCATCGCGTTCGATCATGGACAGGGCGATCGCGCCGTTGCTCTGCGCATCGGCGCCGCCGGTGGTGGTGCGCTTCTGTCCTTCCGCCTGGCTGAACACCTGCATCACGACCACCATGGCCAGCATGCCGACGCCCAGGCCCACCATGATCTCGACCAGGCCGAAACCGTTTTGCTTGTCGTGCATTGGATTATTCCTTTTCTAACCAGCGATGAATTGCACGCTGGTCTGTGTATGAACGGCGCTCTCGCCCGGCACTTGCCAAGTCACGGTCACCGTGACCGTGACACCGACTTCCGCAGTCCACGGGCCGGGCACCACGACCGTCAGTTTCCCGTTCGGCAAAGAGCTGACGGCCTGGTCCCTGACGGCATGCAGCTGGATGCGCTCGCGGTCGGCCCACATCGCACCCAGCGACTGGCTGATCACATTGGCAGCGTCGATGCGGTACTTGGCGTCGCTCACCTGGCGCACCGAAGCGGCCTGCAAGCCGACGATGGCCAGCACGCCGAACGCAAAAATCACGATGGCGACCAAGGCCTCCACCAGCGCTATGCCCCCCTGTTTCCGCAATGTGCGTTGAGACTTCATGGGATTCTCCTTAGCTGCAGCCACGCGGATCGGTGGCATAGGACATTTTCGGATCGCACATGCGGATCTGGCCGCCGCTCGATACCACCACCACATAGCGGCGCGCGCTGGCACTGGCCGTGCTGGTCACGTCGGCGCGGTTGAACAAGGTGCCGGCCGGTGGCGTATACACGCGGCCCAAGCCGTCGAAATTGATCTCGGCCGGCAGTGCCCCCGCATCGCTGATCTGCGCCGTGAAATAGCCGGCCGGAGCCGGCACCGGGATCGGATCGGCGCTGACCGTCACCTTGACCAGCTTGCTGCTTTCACCCGCCGAACGGGTCTGGATATCTGCCGGGCAGGTGGTGGTCACGGTCGGGCAGCCGACAGTCCAGCCCACCTGGCCTTCCGCGCCGGTCAGGGTGAAACGCACGACCGAATTGCGCCGCACCGCCTCGGCACGCGCGGTCTGCAAGCCGTTCACGATCGATTCGGCGGCGGCGCGGTTCTGGGCATCCTGCATCCAGGCTGAAAACGCCGGCACGCCCATGGCCAGCAGCACCGCCAGGACGGTCACGCCGACCATCAGCTCGATCAGGGTCGCGCCCTGTTGGCGGCGCGCTAGCATGTGCCACCCTTTTTGCGCACCCAGCAGGTAATCGGCGCAGATTCCGACGCCGAGCCCCAGCCGCTTGGCAGCGCCGTCGTCTTCTTGTTGTTCGACTGGTCGATCGTGAAGGTGAAGCCGGCCATCTTGCCCTGGCCTTCGGCCTTGACCACGTAGGTCGTCGCCGTCAGCGTCGGACAGGTGTAGACAAAGTCGTCGGCAGGAGGCAGCGCGGCGATGGTGCCGGCGACGCAGGCGCCGTCATAGCTGCGATTGTCCTGGAAATACTGCTCCAGCTTGGCGCGCATGCTGGCCAGGTTATTGGACGCCTGCGGCAGGCGGCCGGTCTTGATGTAATCGCCGTAGGCTGGGATCGCCACCGCGGCGAGGATGGCGATAATTGCCACGGTCACCATCATTTCAATCAGCGTGAAGCCCGCCTGGCGGGATGCACCGGACTGCTGCTGTTCCATGTATTTCTCCAAAGCTGGTATTTGATAGTGCAAGTCTAGACAAGCAAGCTTGCATTTCCCTGAGGAAAACCTGACAAATACCTGACAGCAGCGGTTTTAGGAGGGAAAATACACGGAAAACAGTGCACCCTGCCCGCTGGCGGGGGTGTCGATGGCAACACTGGCGCCATGGGCAGTGGCAATATCGCGGACGATGGCCAGGCCGATACCGCTGCCATTGGTCTTTTCATCCAGGCGCTGGAAGCGCTGGAAGACTGCGGCGCGCTTGGCCTGCGGAATGCCCGGACCGGAGTCTTCCACCGTCAGCATGCCGCCGCCCAGGTGCGGGAAGCAGCTCACCGTGACGGCCCCCTTGGGCGGCGTGTAGCGGATGGCATTGTCGACCAGGTTGTCGACCAGGTCCCGCAACATGAAGCGGTCGCCGGTCACCCTGGTTGGCTGCAAGTCGAAGCCGAGGTCGATCTCCTTGCGCAGCGCCTGCTCGACAAAATGCTGGATCGATTCTTCCAGTAACTGGTCGAGCGACAGGCGCTCCATGCGCGTCTTGCGCAAGGGGCCAGGTTCCGCGCGCGCCAGCGCCAGCAACTGGTTGACCTGGCGGATCATGCGCTCGGTCGAGGCCTGCATCATTGCCAGCGACGACGCCGCGGCCGGCGTGCGCTCCTGCGCCGCCAGCAGTTCGATCTGGGTGCGCATGCCGGCCAGCGGGGTCCGCAGCTGGTGCGCCACATTGGCCAGGAAGTCTTGCTGCGCCTGGGCGCCTTCGCGCACGCGCTCCAGCAAGCCATTAAAAGAGTGCACCATCGGCATCACTTCCAGCGGCACGCTGCCGGCCGGGATAGGCGACAAGTCTTCGGCGCTGCGCGCCTGGATGCCGGCCTTGACCTTGTGCAAGGGCGCCAGGCCATTGGTGACCGAAAACCAGACCAGGCCGACCGAAGCCAGCGTAAACACGGCCGCCAGCGGCAGCAAGGCGCGCACGATGGCGGTGCGTGCCTGGCCGCGCTTGCGCAGCGTCTTGGCCACCACCACGATGCCCTGCTGCTGCCCGGTCAGCACCGGCAGCGCCACCAGGCGCACCGGGTTGTTCTCGACCACGCCGTCAACCGCAGGGGCACCGGCACGCGCCGGGAGGACAGGCAGCACGGCATCGCCGGCCACCAGGCGGCCCTGGCCATCGCGCAAGGCAAAATAGACCTTGTCGAGCTCATCCTCGCGCAAGACGCGCTCGGCGGCCTCCGGCAAGTCGAGCACCAGCCGCCCTTCACGTTCGCTGATGCGGGCGCCCAACATGGCGGCGGCGTCGCCGAGCGACTGGTCGAAGGCGATCTGGGCCGGGATCCAGGCCAGCGCATAGCTCAATGCAACGCCGGCCAGGTTCAGCAGGAGAACCGGGCCGATCAGCCATTTGAGCAGGCGCAGGCGGATGCTATCCAAGAGTCTTATCCATTGGCCGGTTCCAGCATGTAGCCGAAGCCGCGGATGGTGCGGATGCTGATGCCGGCATCGGCCGTCTTCTGGCGGATGCGCGAGATATAGACTTCCACCGCGTTCGGCGTCACGTCTTCCCCCCAGGGCAGGATGGCGTCGATGATCTGCTGCTTGCTGACCACGCGCGCGCTGTGCTGCAACAGATACTCCAGCACCGCCCATTCGCGCACCGACAGGTCGATCACCGTATCGCGCACGCGGGCACGCTTGGCGCCCAGGTCCAGCACTAGCGAGCCCATTTGCAGCACGCTGGGCTTCGGCGCATGGCGCCGCGCCAGCGCGCGCAGGCGCGCCACCAGTTCCGGCGTGGCGAAAGGCTTGACCAGGTAATCGTCGGCGCCCAGCTCCAGGCCGCGCACGCGGTCTTCCACCGCATCGCGCGCCGTCAGCAACAGCACCGGCAGCTGGCTGCCGCGCGCGCGCAGGCGGCGCACCACTTCAAAGCCGTCCAGGCCCGGCAGGCCGATATCAAGGACCAGCACGTCGGCCTGGCCGGGACGCTGCAGCATGGCATCGGCTTCGCTGCCGTTTTGCAGCAGTTCCACTTTCATGCCATGGCCGGACAACACCCGGACTACGCCGTCGGCCAATACTGCGTCGTCTTCTACCAGGATTACATGCATGGGGAGTGGAATAAGTTGATTACCGCGCATTATGCCCCGATTCATCACGAGGTAACAATTGCCTTGCATCATTATCGCGCCGCAAAAATCCTCGCCCAAAGCCCGCTCATGATCTTGGTCCGCCCCGCCATCGCCCTCATGCAGAGGCTGCGACTATTGCCCAAGTTCGCCCTCGTCTCCCTGGTTTTCCTGCTGCCGCTGCTGCTTGCCTCGGGCCTGCTGGTGGCCGAATTGCACAAATCGGTGTCCTTCACCATCCAGGAGCGCCAGGGCCTGGCCTATGTCCGCCAATTGCACGAGCTGCGCCGCCGCCTGCAGGAAAAGCGCAACCTGGAACACCTGCGCCTGGCCGCCAGGCAGCAAGACGGCGCGCGCGCGATAGCCGCCGCAGGACAGGCTGCCACGTCCGCGCTGCAGGGCCTGCGCCCGCTTGCCATCGGCACGCTGTCCGGCCTGCCCGCGCAGCCTGAGCTGGAACAGGGCTGGCAGCAACTGCAGCAGCGCCAGGCCGGCCTGGATGCACGCGCCAGCTTTGCCGCGCACAGCAGGCTGATCGCGCTGGCCGATGCCCTTGCCGCCCAGGCTGCCGACCGTTCACGCCTGTCGCTCGACCCGGAAGTACGTAGCGCCTACCTGATTGCCTCCTTCCTCAAGAGCCTGCCGGACCTGGAGGAAAACCTGTCCGTGATGACCGGCCGCGGCGCCGCCTACATCGACAGCGGCCTGTTCGAAGCCAATGAAGACCAGATGCTGAATGCCACCGCCATGCTGGCGCGCCATGAACTGGAGCGCCTGCCGGGCCAATACAAGGGCATCCTGGCCAACCACCCTGGGCTGGCGCCGGCCCTGCAGCCGCGCCTGGCCGCCGTGCCGGTCGCCCTTGCCTTCCTCGAACGCGCCCGCAACGAGGTGCTGAACTCCTACAACCAGAGCAGCGGCAAGGACTTCAATGCCGCCGGCCAACAAGCGGCCGCGGCTTTGCACGCGCTGTCCGGCAGCAGCGCCGATGCGCTGCAACATTTGCTGGCCGAACGCGCTGCGCAAGACCGCCTGCGCCGCAACGCCGTCGGCGCCGTGGTCCTGCTCTCCATCGCACTCGCTGCCTGGCTGGGCGCCGGCTTCTATGCCTCCTTCACGCGCGACATTCGCCAACTCAACCATGCCGTGCGCGCCGCCGCGGCGGGCGACCTGAGCGTTCGCATCAGCTCCCCGGCGCATGATGAAATCGGCGCGCTGGCAAACGCCTTCAGCGGCATGACGGCAGCACTGGAAAGCCTGGTCGCCGATATCCGCAGCGGCGCCGCGCGCATTGCCAGCGCCGCCGACGAACTGGCCAGCGGCAGCACGGCACTGCACGGATCTACCAGCACCCAGGCAGAAGCCCTGCACGTCACCGTCATTCGCCGTGCGCCGCAACAGCGCCCGCCGACGACGGCCGCCAACTGGTGCGGCAGGCGGCCGTCGTGGCCCTGCGCGGCGGCGCCAGCGTCGGAGCCGTAGTCGACACAATAGCAGCAATTCGCAGCAGTTCGGATCGCATTGCCGACATTATCGGGGTTATCGACGGCATAGCGTTCCAGACCAATATCCTGGCGCTGAACGCCGCCATGGAAGCGGCCCGGGCCGGAAACCATGGGCGCGGCTTCGCCGTGGTGGCCACCGAAGTGCGCAGCCTGGCCCAACATTCGGCGGCCGCTGCGCTGGAGATCAAGCAACTGATCGGCGATTCGGTCAGCAAGGTCGAAAGCGGCAACGTCCAGGTCGATGCCGCCGGTGCCACCATGAGCCAGGTTGTGGCTTCCGTGCGCAGCATGGAGCACGTTATTACCCGGATTACAGAAGCCGAAGCGGGTCAGCGCAGCGAGATCGCGCGCATCAATGGCGCGCTCCACCGTATTGACGACATGACCCGGCAGAATGCCGCCCTGGTGGTCCAGGCCTCGGAAAGCGCCAGCCGTGTCCACGCGGAAACTGCCATCCTGCACGAAGCCCTTGGACAGTTCCGCCTCGGCCCTGCAAGCAGGATTTTCAACAGTGCGCCAGCCAAAATTACAATGTTGTAGGACTAGCCTGACAAACTGCCATGTTGCCAGCCTACATGACGGAGGTAACAGGTCTTATGTTCATCTCTCACATAGAAAATTAAAGTATTACCAACGCGATCGGCAAGCAGCACCCCTAAGAATGCCGACTGCAATACCGTGTACTTTAGTTCTGTGAGGATAAAATGAACAACACTCAACTTAGCGTCTCTGCCAAGAACTCGCTGTCGCAAGCAATGCCTATTGGTTCGTCGGAGTTCAAAGTTGCGTCCCGGCCGGTTGTCAGCTACAGCGGCGCCCAGCAAAATGAATTGCTGGCAGCCCTCCCTCGTGAAGCACTGGAGTCCCTGTTCGAGCACCTGGAGCTGGTGCAGCTGCCCTTCGGCAAAGAATTGTTTGAATTCGGCAGCAAGCTGGAATACGTCTACTTCCCGACGACTGCCATCCTGTCCCTGCTGTACGTGATGGAAGACGGCGCGACCACCGAGATCGCCGTGGTCGGCCACGAAGGCGTGGTGGGCGTGTCGATGTTTGCCGGTGAGCGCGCCATGAGCACCGCCGTGGTGCAAAGCGCCGGCTACGGCTACCGCCTGAAAGCGCAAGCCCTGCGCGACGCCTTCAACCAGGGCGGCGCCCTGCCCCAGCTGCTGATGCGCTACAACGCAGCACTGTTCGCACAGATGGCGCAGAACGCCGTCGGCGGCCGCCACAGCTCGATCGAGCAGAAGCTGTGCCGCTGGCTGCTGGACCGCCTGGACCGCTCCCCAAGCAACGAATTGAAGGTGACCCAGGAAATGATTTCGATCATGCTGGGTGTGCGCCGCGAATCGATCACCGCCGCCGCCGGCAAGCTGCAGGAGGACGGCATGATCACCTACCGCCGCGGCAACATCACCGTCATTGATCGTGAAGGTCTGGAACGTTATGCGGGCGAGTGCTATAAGGTGGCGAAGATTGAATATGATCGCCTGCTCGCTGATGTAGCGTGCTGCTAGGATGCAGCATTGCCGGGGGCACGGCGCCAACAGGACGCCTGCCCCGGCCCTTCAGGGGAATATAGACCTCGATGCAGGTTCCCCGGTCACCCCGCCCACGGCGGATATTCAAGATCCCGCCCAGCAACAAAGCCCGCTCCCGCATCCCCAGCAAGCCGTGCGACATTGGCTTGGCCAGCGTTGGAGCGGCAATCCCGATACCGTCGTCGATGATGCGCAGCACCAGCATGTCGTCGCGCTGCAGCTTGAGCGAGACGCTGACATGGCCGGCCTTGGCGTATTTGCGGATATTGGTCAGCGACTCCTGCACGATACGGAACAAGGCAATCGACAGGCTGCTGTCGCCGGCCTTGGCAACGGCGTCAATATCGGGGCCGATCTCGGTCTCACACGGGATATTGGTCATGCGCGTGAAGTCTTCGCAGTAGCTGTCGATCGCCGCGCACAGGCCAAGGTTGTCGAGCAGGCTCGGGCGCAGGTCTTCGATGATGCGACGCTTCAGTTCCACCGTATCCACCAGGGTGCCGCGCGCACGGCGCAGCTGGGCCGCCAGCTCAGGATTAGTCTTTTGCAGCTGGTGCGCGACCGCCGCGATATCCATGCTGATCGAGGTCAGGTTGGCGCCCATCTCATCATGCAGCTCGCGCGACAGCCGCATCTTCTCTTCTTCGCTGATCGAGATCAGGTGACGCGACAGCACCGATAGCTGCTCGGTACGCTGCTGCACCATCGATTCCAGGCTTTCGTTCGACAATTGCAGCGCGTGCTCCACCGCTGCCCGGTGCACGAAACTGCGCCGCACCAGCTGGTAGAACATGACCAGCACCACGATGGCAATGGCATTGATGCCGGCGCCCATCACAACGGCCTTCTGGTATTCCTGGTAGAAGCTGGCGGCGCGGGCCGACATGGCTTCGCCCTGCTCGCGCACCATGATCACCACTTGCAGGCGGATTTCATCCATGCCGCTGCGCTCGTCGCTGACCTTGGCAATATTGACGATATCGTCGAGCCCGCCGTGCTTGTAGACCTCAATGGCCTGGGTCAGGATGGCGATGCGCTTGCGCACCAATACCTGCAATTGCTGCAGGTTTTTCAACTGGATCGGATTATTCGCGAGCAGTTTCTCCAGCTCGCGGAACTGCTGCTCCGATTCGGTGACTACCGAGCGCGTCGGCCCCAGGTAGGTTTCCTTGCCGGAGATGAAATAGCCGCGCGCGCTGCTGTCGGCATCGAGCACCAGCACGTTCAGGTACTGCAGCCGTTCGGCAACGCGCGAGCTGAGCGCCAACTGCTCATTGGCGCCCTTCAGCGATTGCAGATTGTGGAAAAGGCTGAAACCGTTGACGATGAGGATCAGCGCGCAGGTCACGCACAAGAGCGTTTTATACAGCGGCAGCCGGTGCCGGGGCGCTGGTTCGATGGTGAAGTACATTTTCCCCATTATAGACCCGCAGCAAGATGCTGCCGCACGGAAAGCTAATTGTGCGGCACCGCAAAAGTGTAACCAGACGTATCAATCCAGCAAATTGTTCTTCATTGCGTAGTACGTCAAGTCACTATTCGACTGCAAGCCCATCTTCTCCATAATGCGCGTGCGATACGTACTCACGGTCTTGATGCTCAGCGAAAGCGCCGTGCCGATGTCGGACACGGTGGCGCCGCGCGCCAGGCGCAGGAACACCTGGAATTCGCGGTCCGACAGCTCCGTATGCAGGGCCGTATTCGGATCGCGGTCGAAGCTTTGCGCCAGCAGTTCGCCCACTTGCGAGCTGACATAGCGGCGCCCCTGGTGCACGGTGCGCACGGCGTTGATCAACTCCTCCGCCTCGCATTCCTTGTTCAGGTACCCGTTGGCGCCCATCTTGAACAGGTTGAGCGCATATTGCTGGGCTGGATAGCCGGACAGGATCAGCACCGGCAAGTCCGGCTGGCCCTGGCGGATGGTACGCAGAGTATCGATACCGCTCTGGTCCGGCATGGCGATGTCAAGCAACAGCACGTCGCACACTTCCTTGCGTGCGATGTCGAGCGCTTCCCGCCCGGTGCTGCCTTCAGCGACTACGCTGAATTCGTCCGACGACGAAAAGATTTGCTTGAAACCCGCCCGTACAATCTGGTGGTCGTCACAGATGGCTACGCGAATCATTGTCTTCCCTCTTGAATTCCTAGCTTGGGAACGGAGCCAGCGTCTGCAATATCACTAGCAAAATCATAACGTTAATATTGTAGCACCAATGGTTTAACAGTTTAGCCGAGTCTAACCGAAAAAAAGGACGCCTAAGCGCCCTTGCTACAGCTGCTTACAACTTTAGTAGCTCGAGGATGCCTTGCAGCTCGCGGCGCAGCATCTCGCGGTCCAGCGGCGGCGCTTCGTGTGCCATGCCAGGAGTTTCATCATACTCGCCTTGCGCCGAATCGGCAGCGCGGCTATCGAGCTTGTTGCGGGCGCCGCTGATCGTAAAGCCCTGCTCGTACAGCAGCTCGCGGATGCGGCGGATCAGCAGCACTTCATGATGCTGGTAATAGCGGCGGTTGCCGCGCCGTTTGACCGGTTTCAGCTGGGTAAATTCCTGTTCCCAATAGCGCAGCACATGCGGCTTCACACCGCACAGTTCGCTGACCTCGCCAATGGTGAAGTAGCGTTTCGCCGGGATCGGCGGCAACACTACCAGGTCTGCCTTGCCAGGTCGGTCGTTCATTCACGCACCTATGCAGCTCAGGATGCGCGCGCCGTACCGGCGCTGTCTTCGACCATGCCTTTCAGCTTCTGGCTGGCGTGGAAGGTCACTACACGGCGTGCCGTGATCGGGATCTCCTCGCCGGTTTTCGGGTTACGGCCCGGACGCTGCGGCTTGTCGCGCAGCTGGAAGTTGCCGAAACCGGACAGCTTCACCGCTTCGCCGCGTTCCAGCGCATTGCGGATCTCGTCAAAGAAGGTTTCGACCATGTCCTTGGCCTCGCGCTTGTTCAGGCCCACCTGTTCGAACAAAAGTTCGGCCAGTTCTGCCTTGGTCAGCGTCGGCAAATCTTTTTCAGCTTCCTGGCGTACCTTGGCGTTCTGCATCGCGCTGTGCAACTCGGCGTCCAATGCGGATTCAAGTACGGCGGAATCGACGTCGTTGTTGTTAATTTTGCTGCCCTGCCTTTTAAAGTACATGAGTCCGGCAGTGCCGGACTCGCTGGTCATCCTGAATTGTTAAATCAAGCCCGCAGTTTTGCACCGTGTGCCAGGACGACATGGGCGGTCAGCGTCTTCATCAGCTCGTCCACGACATCATCCTGCAGGGTGTTTTGAGTATCTTGCAAGCTAAAGCGGAAAGCAAGCGATTTTTCGTCGCTTTCCAGGCCTTGGCCGCGATATTCATCAAACAAAACAATGGCTTGCACAATGCGCCCTTGAGCATGGGCCGTCACGGCACCATGGAAGGCGTCGAGCAGGTCCTGCACGGGAACGGCCTGTTTCACCACCAGGGCGACGTCGCGCGTGGTGCCAGGGAATTTCGAAATCTCTTCATATTCTGGCACGCGGCGTTGCTGCAACGCAACGGCATCGACTTCGAACAACACTGGCGCCTTCGGCAGGTCGTACTTTTGCAGCCAGCGCGGATGCAGTTCGCCGATAAAGCCGATCACCTTGCCATCCAGTTCCACCGAAGCGGCGCGGCCCGGGTGCAGGGCCGGGTGAGCCAGCTTCGCAAAGCGCAGCTGGCGCGGGGCGAACAGGGCTTCCAGGTCAGCCTTGACGTCGAAGAAGTCAACGTCGCGGGCTTTCTGTCCCCACTGCTCGTCGGCTACCGGGCCGTAAGCCATGGCAGCGACGCGCTGCGGCTGGTCATAGCCGGCCACGGTCAAAGGGCCGTCCTGCACGGAAGCGTCGCGCTTGAAAATGGCGCCAACCTCGAACAGGCGCACGCGCGGCTGCTTGCGGTTGACGTTGTAGCGCACGTTCGCCACCAGGCTGCCGATCAGCGACGAACGCATGACGGACATCTGGGAGGCGATCGGATTCTGCAGCTTGATCGGGCTGTCGTTGCCGTTGAAGTCCAGCTCCCACTGCGCTTCCACGAAGCTCATGTTGACCACTTCCTGGAAGCCCAGGTCAGCCAGCTGGTGGCGCACAGCGAAGATCGAACGGGTGTCTTCCGGTGCGATGCGCATCTCGTTTGCGGCGATTGGCGGCAGGGTCGGGATGTTCTCGAAGCCGTACACGCGGGCCACTTCTTCGATCAGGTCCTCTTCGATTTCGATGTCGAAACGGTAGGACGGCGAAGTGACGCTGAATACACCGTCTGCCAGCGTGAACGCGAGGCCCAGGCGCGTGAAAATATCGGCAACCATCTCATCGTTCAACGCTACGCCAATTACCTTCGCGGCGCGGGCGGTGCGCATTTGCACCGGAGCGCGCTGCGGCAGGTTGACGACCTGGTCGTCGATGGCGCCGACCTTGGTGTCAGGCGTGCCGCAGATTTCCACCAGCAGCGCGGTAATGCGCTCCAGGTGCTCGGGGATCGATGCGAAGTCCACGCCGCGCTCGAAGCGGTGTGCCGCATCGGTCGAGAAGTTGTATTTGCGGGCGCGGCCCTGGATGGCGTTCGGCCACCAGAAAGCCGCTTCCAGGTAGATGTTGCTTGTATCGTCCGACACGGCGGTAGCGTCGCCGCCCATGATGCCGGCCAGCGATTCCAGTTCCTTGTCGTCGGCGATCACGCCCACCCACTCATCGACTTCAATGGTGTTGCCGTTCAGGAGCTTGATCTGTTCGCCCTTCTTGCCCCAGCGGACGTCCAGCGAACCATGGATCTTGTCCAGGTCGAACACGTGCGAAGGACGGCCCATTTCCAGCATCACGTAGTTGGAAATGTCGACCAGTGCCGACACCGGACGCTGGCCGCTGCGCTCCAGGCGCTGCTTCATCCAGGCCGGGGTTTCGGCTTTGGCGTTCAGGCCGCGGATCACGCGGCCGGCAAAGCGCCCGCACAGGTCTGGAGCGCTCACCTTCACCGCCAGCTTTTCGTCCAGCGTGACCGGCACGATGCGGTTCTGCGGCAGGTTCAGTTGCGAGCCGGTCAGCGCCGCCACTTCACGCGCCACGCCCAGCACGGACAGGCAGTCTGCCTTGTTCGGGGTCAGCTTGATGGTGAATTTCAGATCGTTCAGCGCGAAGTAGTCACGGATGTTCTGGCCGATCGGCGCGTCGTCCGGCAGTTCGATCAGGCCACCGTGGTCTTCCGACAGCTTCAGTTCGCGCGCGGAACACAGCATGCCTTGCGACTCGACGCCGCGCAGCTGGCCAACCTTGATTTCGAACGGCTTGCCGTCGGCGCCAGGCGGCAGCACGGCGCCGGCCATGGCGCACGCGACCTTCAGGCCTGGACGCACGTTCGGCGCGCCGCAGACGATGTTCAGCAGCGTGCCGGTGCCCACGTCGACCTGGCAGACGTTCAGGCGGTCGGCGTTCGGGTGCTTGGCGGTTTCGCGCACATGGCCCACCACAACGTTGGTGAACGGCGGCGCTACTGGATCGATGTCTTCCACTTCGAGGCCGGACATGGTCAGCATGTGTGCCAGCTCATCCGAAGTCATCTTCGGATCGACCATGGTGCGCAGCCAGTTTTCAGAGAATTGCATAGTCAGCTTTCGTATCTTTTAGAACCGGTAAACCAGTGTCTGACCCACAGGGTCAGACACTTGGCCCGTAGCTTCGGCAGACTGGTGTCTGACCCTGCGGGTCAGACACCGCTTTACCGGTTTTAGTTGAACTGCTTCAGGAAGCGCAGATCGCCTTCATAGAACAAGCGCAGGTCATTGACCCCATAGCGCAGCATGGTCAAGCGCTCAAGGCCGGAGCCGAACGCAAAGCCGATGTACTTTTCCGGATCAAGGCCGAAGTTGCGCACCACATTCGGATGCACCTGCCCCGAGCCCGAAACCTCCAGCCAGCGCCCTTTCAGTGGGCCGCTACCGAAAGCGATATCGATCTCCGCCGACGGCTCCGTGAACGGGAAATACGAAGGACGGAAGCGCACTTGCAGGTCATCCGTCTCAAAGAAAGCCTTAACGAAATTCAGGTACACGCCCTTCAGGTCAGCGAAGGAAATGTCCTCCGCAATCCACAGGCCCTCGACCTGGTGGAACATCGGCGAGTGGGTCGCATCCGAGTCCACGCGATAGGTGCGGCCAGGCGCGATCACCTTGATCGGCGGCTTGTTGTTGCGGGCGTAGCGCACCTGCATCGGCGAGGTGTGGGTACGCAGCAGCAGCGGCTTGCCGGTGCTGTCGTTGCCTTCAACGTAGAAGGTATCCTGCATCGAACGCGCCGGATGGTTCTCAGGCGAATTCAGGGCGGTGAAGTTGGTCCAGTCGGTTTCGATTTCAGGGCCCGCAGCGACGTCGAAGCCGATCGAGCGGAAGATTTCTTCCACGCGTTCCCAGGTGCGCATCACAGGATGGATGCCGCCTTTGGAACGGCCGCGGCCTGGCAGCGATACGTCGATCGCTTCGGCATTCAGGCGCAGTTGCAACTGCGCTTCCGCCAGCGCGTCACGGCGCGCGGTCAGCGCGGCCTCGATCTGCACTTTCGCAGCGTTGATCAGGGCGCCCTGCGCCTTTTTCTCTTCAGGGTCCAGCTTGCCCAGGCCCTTCATCATTTCGGTGATCTGGCCAGTCTTGCCAAGGTACTTGGCTTTGGCGTTTTCAAGTGCGGCAGCGTCTACGGCGGCGAGGAAATCAGCCTGCGCGGAGACGACGAGTTGTTCGAGCGAGTTCATCCGACGTTTTTCCTGTTTTGGAAATTAAAAACGGGACATAGCTAAGCCATGTCCCGCTTCTTATGAGCGCTGCCCGAAGACAGCGCGCATCACTGGCAATTAAGCAGCGATCTTGGCTTTGACGACGTTGACAATCGCTGCAAATGCAGGCTTGTCCATCACAGCCATATCAGCCAGGACCTTACGGTCCAGTTCAATAGCGGCCTTCTTCAGACCGTTCATGAACACGCTGTAGGTAACGCCGTGTTCGCGGGCAGCCGCGTTGATACGGGTGATCCACAGGGCGCGGAAGACGCGCTTCTTGTTACGACGGTCGCGGTATGCGTACTGGCCAGCGCGCATCACTGCTTGCTTGGCAATACGGAATACTTTGCTGCGACGACCGCGGTAACCCTTGGCCAGGTTCAGTACTTTCTTATGACGGGCACGCGCGGTAACCCCACGTTTTACTCGAGGCATAGTAGCTCCTTAAATAACGAGTGAGATTAAGCGGACGGCATCATACGCAGAACGCTAGTCACGTCCGACGCATTGATGTTACGGGTGCCACGCAGTTGACGCTTGTTTTTGGTGGTCTTCTTGGTCAGGATGTGGCGTTTGAAAGCCATGCCCGACTTAACGGTGCCACCTGGGCGCACGCGAAAACGTTTTTTCGCGGAGCTCTTGGTTTTCATTTTTGGCATGTGAATGCTCCAATAATGACCGGATTGTAGGTGGCAGCCCTTCGCTGCACTTTTGGTGCCTACTCTCACGGGAACCCGGGAGTATAGCACAACATTCTTCAAAACCGGTAAACCTGGGTCTGACCCGCAGGGTCAGACCCTGTATAAGCAACGGCCGCGGGTCAAAGACACGCGGCCGTTGCTCAGACAGTGCCCGACCCTGTGGGTCAGGCACTGGTTTACCGGTTTTACTTCTTCTTCTTCGGCGCCAGCACCATGATCATCTGGCGGCCTTCCATCTTGGGGAACTGCTCGACCTGGCCATGCGGCTCCAGGTCAGCCTTCAGACGCTCGAGCATGCGCATGCCGATATCCTGGTGGGCCATTTCACGGCCACGGAAACGCAGGGTGATCTTGGTCTTGTCACCGTCTTCCAGGAACTTGATCAGGTTGCGCAGCTTGATGTTGTAGTCGCCATCATCGGTGCCGGGGCGGAATTTGACTTCCTTCACCGAGATCACCTTCTGCTTCAACTTGGCTTCGTGCGCCTTCTTCTGTTCCGAATACTTGAACTTACCGTAATCCATCAGCCGGCAGACTGGAGGATTCGCGTTCGGCGCGATCTCGACCAGGTCGACATCGGCCTCTTCCGCCAGGCGGAAGGCTTCGGCCAGGCTTACGATGCCCAGCGGTTCATTATCCACACCCGATAGACGCATTTCAGGGTGGGTGATCTCGCCATTGATGCGATGGGAAGACTTGTCAGTAGCTATGGTGTTTCCTTCAATTTTGGTTAGTAGGCCGGTTGCGGGGCTCCCCCGCATTTAGGCTTTGGTCTCGACGTCGTTCTGAAGTCGCTCCACCAGGGCTTCGATCGACATGACGCCCAGATCGACATTGCCCCGCGCACGCACGGCCACGGTGTTGGCATCCCGTTCTTTGTCGCCCACCACGAGAATGAAAGGCACTTTTTGGACGGAATGTTCGCGGATTTTATACGTAATCTTCTCGTTGCGCAAATCAGCAGCAACGCGGAAGCCCAGCTTGCGCAGCCTGGATTCAAGCGCCTTGCAGTAATCCGCCTGGGCGTCGCTGATGTTCAGAATCGATACTTGCTGAGGAGCAAGCCACATCGGCAGCGCGCCGGCGTAGTTCTCGATCAGGATACCGATGAAGCGCTCCAGCGAACCCACGATCGCACGGTGCAGCATGACCGGAGTCTTGCGGGTGTTATCATCCGCGACATATTCGGCACCCAGGCGGCCCGGCATGAAGAAGTCGACCTGCATGGTGCCCACCTGCCATGGGCGGCCCAGCGAATCCTTCAGGTGATACTCGATTTTCGGACCGTAGAATGCACCCTCGCCCGGCAGTTCGGTCCAGGTCACGCCGCAAGCGCGCAGGCCCGAGCGCAGCGCTTCTTCCGCTTTATCCCACACCTCGTCGTCGCCGATGCGGTTGTCCGGACGCAGCGCCAGCTTCACGTCGATGTTCTCGAAATGGAAATCTTTATAGACTTCCATCGCCTGCTGGTGGAAGGCCACCACTTCCGGCTCGATCTGCTCGTTGGTGCAGAAGATGTGGCCGTCGTCCTGGGTGAAGCCGCGCACGCGCATGATGCCGTGCAGCGCGCCGGATGGCTCGTTGCGGTGGCACTGGCCGAATTCACCGTAGCGCAGCGGCAGGTCGCGGTAGGAACGCAGGTCGCTGTTGAAGATCTGCACGTGACCCGGGCAGTTCATCGGCTTCAGCGCGTAGGAACGGTTTTCGGACTCGGTCACGAACATGTTTTCGCGGTAGTTTTCCCAGTGGCCGGTCTTGCCCCACAGCGAAGCGTCCAGGATCTGCGGCGCCTTCACTTCCTGGTAGCCGTTTTCCTGGTACTTGCGGCGCATGTATTGTTCCACTTGCTGCCAGATGGTCCAGCCTTTCGGGTGCCAGAACACCAGGCCCGGAGCCTCATCCTGGAAGTGGAAGAAGTCCAGCTGCTTGCCCAGCTTGCGATGGTCGCGCTTTTCCGCTTCTTCCAGCTGGAACAGGTACTGCTCCTGGTCTTCCTTCTTGGTCCAGGCGGTGCCATACACACGCTGCAGCATTTCGTTCTTGCTGTCGCCGCGCCAGTAGGCGCCGGCCAGCTTCATCAGCTTGAAGACCTTCAGCTTGCCGGTCGATGGCACGTGCGGGCCGCGGCACAGGTCGGTGAAATTGCCTTCGGTGTACAGCGACACGTCTTCATTGGACGGGATCGAAGCGATGATCTCGGCCTTGTAGTGCTCATTGATGGACTTGAAATAAGCCACGGCCTCGTCGCGCGGCAGGACCTTGCGGGTCACCTGCTCGTCCTTCTTCGCCAATTCCGCCATTTTCTTCTCGATTGCCACCAGGTCGTCCGGGGTGAACGGACGCTTGTAGGAGAAGTCGTAATAGAAGCCGTTTTCAATGACCGGCCCGATGGTCACTTGCGCATCAGGGAACAGTTCCTTGACGGCGTACGCCAGCAAGTGGGCGGTCGAGTGGCGAATCACGTCCAGGCCTTCCGGATCCTTGTCGGTCACTATGGCGACATCGGAGTCCTTCTCGATCAGGAAGGAAGTATCAACGACCTTGCCATCAACTTTGCCGGCCAGGGCTGCTTTGCCCAGGCTGGTGCTGATGTTGGACGCAACCTGCGCCACGGTCAGGGGTGCATCGAATTGGCGGACGGAACCGTCGGGCAGTCGGATTGAAACCATCATGGATCTCCGGAAGAAAAAGGTAATGCTGGAAAAAATGGACGAAAAAAAAACGCGGGCTAGCCGCGTTTTTCTTCAATTGAACAAGCAAAAGAAAGCCGATCGACTAGCGTCACTCACCAACCTTGATGGTAGTTCGCGGTGTCATAACCGGTGTGCCTTTCTCGCTCTTACAAAATGTCTGGTGGGCGGTGAGGAATTCGAATCCCCGACCCCTTGGATGTCGACCAAGTATTCTAACCAGCTGAACTAACCGCCCGTGTCTTTTGCAATGGTACTACATAACAATGTTCTGGTGGGCGGTGAGGAATTCGAATCCCCGACCCCTTGGATGTCGACCAAGTATTCTAACCAGCTGAACTAACCGCCCGAGAGCCAGCATTATAGAGAGCACTTCCCTCTGTGACAAGTGTTTTCCGAAGAAAACATTGCTGATATATTCAGGGGACCATGCAAAACCACGATTCAACCCATCTTCACGCCCATCTGGACGGCGACGCGCAACACGCTCACTTCAACGAACACCGCAGCCAGGCTGCCCTGGCAGCCGCACTGGCACTCACTTTGGGCTTCGCTGTAGTTGAGGTAGTAGCTGGTTTCATGGCCAATTCGCTGGCCCTGATTTCCGACGCCGGCCATATGGTGACCGATGCCGCAGCACTCGGCCTGGCACTGCTGGCGCAACTGATTGCCAAGCGGCGCCCTTCTGCGCGCTACTCCTTTGGCTTTGGCCGTGCCGAAGCGCTGGCAGCTTTCGTCAACGGGCTGGCAATGCTGGTCGTCGTCGGCTGGATCGTATTTGAGGCGGTGCAACGCTTCGCTTCACCCGAGCCGGTGCAAGGTGGCACGGTACTGGTCGTAGCCGGCATCGGCCTGGCTGTGAACTTGCTGGTCGCCTGGAGCCTGTCGCGCGACAAGGAAAGCATGAATACCCGCGCCGCCCTTGTGCACGTGCTGGGCGACCTGCTTGGATCCGTCGCGGCGTTGATTGCCGGCGGCGTGATCATGGCAACCGGCTGGATGCAAATCGACCCCATTCTCTCGCTGCTGGTATCGCTGCTGATCCTCAAATCGACCATCGGCGTCCTGCGCGAATCCTTCCACCATCTGATGGAGGGCGTGCCCGACAACACGGACTACGCCCAGATCGGCGCCGACCTGGCTGAAGTGCAAGGCGTCCTGTCGGTGCACGATCTGCACGTATGGGAAATGTCGCCGGGGCAGCCGGCTTTGATCGGCCATCTTGAAGTCGCGGACTTGCACGAATGGCCGGCCATTCTGGCCCGGGTAAAAACAATGCTGCGCACCCGACACGGAATCGATCACATCACATTGCAAGCCGAGCCCGCAACCCATTCCCGCCCATCCTGAAATCATGACGACCAGCTATTCTTCAATGTTGGACTCACATGCGGTCCCAACAAGCAAGCTGCGATAGATCTCTTCAACAAAACCATGGCCGAAAGGCTTCGTGTGAAATTGCCGTAAGCCCAGCAGCTATCGAAGCCGGCGCCAAACCGAAATCGGCACGTCCCCATCAGGCCGAGGCGGGACACGCCATTCGAGAACATCTCCCTCCATCGAATATGCGCGGCGCTGCACGGCCCCGTCCCATTGCGGATTCGATGCGGCGGCGATATGGAATACCAGGCGTCCATCCTCCACCGTAATCTTGCCAAAATGCGCGCTCATGGCGAGCAACAGCCGCTTGTATTCATGCAATTCGGCCGAGCGAAAATCACCTGCAAATGGCGGCCTGTCGGCATGATAGATCTGAAGCGCGTAGTGGCCGTCGCTTGCCACGTTCAGGGTGCCGCGCGGCTTGGCCCCATAGTCGTCGCTTCGACTGCCGTCGCGATGTTCACGGTAGGCGCCGATCAATTCCCAGGCCCCGGCCAGGCTGGCCCCGCTGGCTGACACCTCGGCGGCAGTTGCTGCGCCACTCAGCACTAGTGCTGTCAAAACAAGCTTCCGCATTTCAAACCTCCATCAGTCGAACACGCAACAGAGGATAGCCAGCTTGACGTCAACGCAAAATTGCAAAAACTTCGCGTGACCTGTGCATAATTGCACCGATGGACACCCCTGACTGGAACGATCTTCGCTATTTCCTCGCCGTCGCCGCAGCTGGCTCCCTGTCGGCTGCTGCACGCTCGCTTGGCGTCGAGCACACCACCGTGTCGCGCCGCATCGAGGCACTGGAGGGAATATTGGGCCTGAGGCTCTTTGACCGCTTTGCGCGTGGCTGGTCCCTGACGGATGCCGGTCGCGCCTTGCTGCCCCAGGCACAACGGATCGAGGAAGAGATTCATACCCTGCTGCGCCAGGCAAGTGGCGCGGGATCCGAATTCGGCACAGTACGCATCTCGGCGCCGCCCGCCATCGCCGCCCACTGGATCACGCCGCGCCTGCCCGCTTTGCGCGCGCAACTGACGGGAATTCAGATCGAATTGGGCGCCGAACCGGCCCGCGTCGATTTATCGCGGCGCGAGGCGGATATCGCGATCCGTTTTCGCCGGCCGCAAGCGCCCGACCTGGCAGTGCGCATAGTCGCGACAGTCCAATATTATCTGTGCGCGGCGCCCCAATATCTCGCCTCGCGCAAATCTGAAGAATGGGAATTTATCGGCTACGACGAAAGCCTGGCCACGACCCCGCAGCAAGAGTGGTTGAACGCATTTGCGGCGGGCCGCCCGTTTGCTTTTAGCAGCAACGATTTGAATTCAATTGCGGCAGCGGTGCGATTTAGCGCTGGGATTGCGGTCCTGCCCGATTACCTCGCCGCTGGGCTGATAATCCCAGGCATTAACTGCCCGGTGCAGCGCGACCTCTGGATGGTCATTCATGACGACGTCCGCAAATCGCCAAGAGTTCGCCGTACCGCAGACCTCCTCGCAGAACTGTTCAGTACTGCGGCGCGCTAGCTCCTGGCAGCAACACGCCAAGACCTGGCACGCTTCGGGCGAAGCTCTAGAGGGAGATGAGCCGCCCTCCCTCAAGCACGGCGAGCTTCCAGGATGCCGGTGACTTCGCAAATCGCGGCGAGCGCTTTTTGCAGCTGGCTGGTGGCGCCGATTTCGACCGTAAAGGTCATGCGGGCCTGCCCTTTGGCTGATTGGGTGTTCACGCCGGTAACATTGATTTTCTCGCGCGAGAAAATCTCGGAAATATCGCGCAGCAATCCCTGGCGGTCGGTCGCCAATACAAATAGATCGACGGGAAATACCGTGTCGGAACGCGCAGCGCCCCAGGCAGTGACAATTACCCGCTCCGGCGCTTTAGCGCGCATTTCAGCGAAGTTTTTGCACGAGGCGCGATGAATTGAAACGCCTTTTCCGCGCGTAACAAAACCCACAATTGGATCGGGTGGCGCCGGTTTGCAGCATTTCGCCAATTGCGTCATCAAGCCATCGGTTCCCACCACCAGCACGCCCGATTTGGCGCCGGATTCAACGCTGGAATTGCGGCTCTTATTAACTGCGACCTGGTCGCTCGCATCTTCTTCAGCCTCGGCAGGATCGCGCAACGCTGCCTCGACATGGCGCAGTGAAAACTCATCCTTGCCCACGGCGAGGAACAGATCGTCCACTTTGCCAAAGCCCAGCTTTTGTGCCAGGGTCTCCAGGTTGACGGCGGTCTTGCCTTCGCGTTGCAGCGATTTCTCAACCAGGGAGCGGCCGTTGGCGACCGTTTCCTGGATGTCGATCGCGTGGAACCATGCCCGCACCTTGGTGCGGGTGCGGTTCGAGACCGTATAGCCTGGGCTCAGCCAGTCGCGCGACGGTCCAGCCGTACCGGGTGCGCCCTTGGCGGTAATGACTTCGCAAGTTTGCCCGCTTTTCAACGGCGTATTCAGCGGCACCATCTGGCCGTCGACGCGGGCGCCGCGGCAGCGGTGGCCCACGTCGCTGTGCAAGTGGTAGGCGAAGTCGATTGGGGTGGCGCCCACTGGCAACTCGATCACGCGCGCCTGCGGGGTCAACACGAAGATGCGGTCGTCCAGCGTGGTGGACTTCAGTTTTTCCACCCACTCGCGCTGCTGGTCCTCATTGTTGACCACAGCATCGGCAACTTCGGTTTTCCAGGCCAGCAGTTGGCGCAGCCAGGCGATCTTTTCGTCGTACTGCTGCCCTTTGAAGTTGGAACCACCCTCCTCCTTGTAGCGCCAGTGCGCTGCCACGCCGTATTCGGCGAAGCTGTGCATCTCCTGCGTGCGGATCTGCACTTCGAGGGGGCGGCCGTCGTCCGCCGTCACCACGGTGTGCAGCGACTGGTAGCCGTTCGGCTTGGGACGGGAAATGTAATCGTCGAATTCTTTCGGGATCGGGGTCCAGATATTATGGACTACGCCGAGCACCGTATAGCAGGTCTTCACGTCGTCGACGATTACGCGGAAGGCGCGCACATCGTACAGCTCGGAGAAGTCCAGGTCCTTGCCCTTCATCTTGTTCCAGATGGAGTAGATGTGCTTGGGCCGGCCGAATACCTCGGCCTTGATGCCGGCAGATGCCAGCTCGGACTGCAGGCGCGCAATGGAAGACGTGACGAAGCTCTCGCGCGCCATGCGCTTCTCTTCCAGCATCTTCGCAATGCGCTTGTAGGTCTCCGGCTCGATGAAGCGGAACGACAGGTCCTCCAGCTCCCACTTGATCTGCCAGATGCCGAGGCGGTTTGCCAGCGGCGCGTAAAGGTCCAGGGTCTCGCGGCCGTAAGCGCGCGTTACTTCGTCGAAGCGCTTGATGTCGGAGAAATAGCGCAAGGTGGTGCAGCAGGAAGCCAGCCGCACTAGCACCACGCGCATATCGGTGGCCATGGCCAGCAGCATCTTGCGCAGCGACTCGACCTGGGCTACAGCCTGCTGCGCCGCAGTCTTGGTGCGCGCGGCACTGCCGGAAGACGCCAGCGTCAGCTCGCGCAGGCGGATCAGCTGGCGTACGCCGGCCACCAGGTCATTGACTTCCTTGCCGTAGCGCGGCTCGATGGAGGGGGCGGTATCGGCGTCGAGCAGGGTCAGCTCGAACATCAGTGCCGCGATGCGGGTTTCCGCATCGGTGCGCAGGATGGCCAGTGTGCTGGCCACCCCGATGGCGAATTCCAGGGCATCTTGCCCATGGCCTGTGATACGGCCGCTGTACGCCTGGCTGGCGTGGTCGAGCGCAGCCAGCACGCGCGCTCCATCGTCGGCGGACAAGCCTTGTACCAACTGATCCGTCGTTGCGCTGTTGAGAGCCGCGATTGAAACCATTACGAAAACCTTTGCAACTTTACTTTTGGGCGGCGGTCACCACGATTTCGACCAGCCAGTCGGGATTTGCCAGTTGCGCCTGGACAGTCGCACGCGGCGGGGTATTGCCTTCCACCACCCAGGCTTCCCACACTTCGTTCATGGCGGCGAAGTTGGCCAGGTCGGTGATGTAGATCTGCGCGCGCAGGATGTGCGCCTTGTCGCTGCCGGCTTCGCCCAGCAGGCGGTCGATATGGCCCAGCACTTCGGCGGTCTGCGCCTTGATGTCGCCGCCCTTCTCGGCAATCTGGCCGGCCAGGTAGACAGTGCCGTTGTGGACGGCGATTTCGGACATGCGCTTACCTACGTGAAAACGTTTGATTTCCATGCTTCTCTCTTAGTGGTTCAACAAAAAATCTTTCGCAATCGCGATCTGGTCGTCGTGCAGGAAGGTCGGCGCATGGCCAACGTTCGGGATCTCCACCAGTTTGGCCTTCGGGCCGCGCTGCGTCATCGCTTGCGCCGTTTCGCGCGACAGCAAGTCGGAGTTGGCGCCGCGCACCAGCAAGGTCGGGCAGCGGATCGCATCGTAGGCAGCCCACAGCATCGCTTCGTCAGCCTTGGCCGACTCCGGCGTCACCGACTGGAAAGGCAAGGCCAGGCCCATATCGTAGTGGCGTACCCACGAGCCGTCCTTGTCCTGGCGCAGCACGTCGGCGGCCAGCTTGTGCCATTCCGCATCGGTGTGCTCGCCGAAGGTAGCCGACACCATCTTCACGAATTCGGCGCCGGCCTTGAAAGTCGGGAAGCGCACTTCCTGGGCAATGTAATCGCCGATGCGCTGGATCGCCACCGCATCCAATGTGGGGCCGATATCGTTCAATACCAGCTTGCTGACCGGGCTGTCCGGCAGCGAAGCCAGGCCCATGCCGATCAGGCCGCCCATCGAGGTGCCGAACCAGTCCACGCTCTGCCGCTCGCCATTGGCCAGCACGCGCGCCAGCAAGGTCACCATATCGCTGACATATTGGGGAAGGCGGTAAAGCTGGGGGTTCACCAGGCTGCCGGAACGGCCGCGGCCCACCACGTCGGGGCAAACCACACGGTATTCCTTGCACAGTGACTGTGCAAGATTGTCGAAATCGTCCGAAACCCGGGTCACGCCGTGCACGCAAACCAGCACATTCGGGTTATCTTCCTCGCCCCATTCCTTGTATGCCATCTGGTGCAGGCCAGACATGGAGAAACACTGAACGGACTTGATTTTCGCTTCTGGCATTCGGTTCCTCGCTCCCCGCGCTGTTGTTTCGCTATTGGTTTTTGCGCTACATTCTACATTGGCTAACTAATTATAGGGGACCAAATGGTCAGCACGACTTTGCGCGGCAAAACTGCGCTCGTAACCGGCTCCACCTCCGGCATCGGCCTGGGCATCGCACGCAGCCTGGCAGCCGAAGGCGCCAACATCGTATTGAACGGCTTTGGCGATGCAGGCGAGATCGCGAAGCTGCAGGAATCGCTGGCCGCCGAATTCGGCGTGCAGGCAGGCTACCATGGCGCGGACATGAGCAAGCCGGCCGATATCGAGGCCATGATGGCCTATGCCGCCCAGAAGTTCGGCGGCGTCGACGTCCTGGTGAACAACGCCGGCATCCAGCACGTGGCCAATGTCGAGGACTTTCCGGCCGAGCGCTGGGACGCCATCATTGCCATCAACCTGACTTCGGCCTTCCACACCACCCGCCTGGCGCTGCCGCATATGAAGGCGCGCAACTGGGGACGCATCATCAACCTCGCTTCGGTGCACGGGCTGGTTGCTTCGGCCGGCAAGTCGGCCTATGTCGCGGCCAAGCACGGCCTGGTGGGCTTTACCAAAGCCACCGCTCTGGAAACTGCCAAGACCGGCATCACCTGCAACGCGATCTGTCCGGGCTGGGTCCTGACTCCGCTGGTGCAGAAACAGGTCGATGCGCGCGCCGAGAAGGAAGGCCTGTCCAACGAGGCAGCCAAAGCGGCACTGCTGGCGGAGAAGCAGCCGTCCGGCGAATTCGTCACGCCTGAGGAGCTCGGGGCCATGGCCGTCTTCCTGTGCTCCGATGCGGCCCGGCAGATGCGCGGCGTGGCGTGGAATATGGACGGCGGCTGGGTCGCCCAGTAATCAGGCTTTTTGCGCCAGGTAGTTGTTCTTCAGGCGCATATAGTGCTCGGCCGAGTATTTGAAGTGCGCAATCTCCTGTTCGGTCAGCTCGCGGATGCGCATCGCGGGCCGGCCGACATACAGCCCGCCGCTCTTCAGCACCTTGCCGGGAGCCACCAGGCTGCCCGCCCCCACCATCACATGCTTTTCGATCAGCACGTCGTCCATGATGATCGAGCCCATGCCAACCAGGCATTCGTCGCCGATGGTGCAGCCGTGCAACAGCACCGAATGGGCAATGGTGACGTACTTGCCGATCGTCAGGGCGGCGCCTTCCGGCTTGGCGGCCGAGCGGTGCGACACGTGGCACATGGCGAAATCCTGCACATTGCTGCCTTCGCCGATCGTAATGCGGTTCACATCGCCGCGCACAACCGCATTGCACCAGATCGAGGCATCTCGGCCGACATTGACGTCGCCGATAATTTGCGCGGACTGGTGGACGAACACGCCGTCTTCCAATTGGGGAAAGGTATCGAGGTAGGGTTGCAGTGTCATGCCAGGATTATATGGCCTGCGGCGCTGCAGCATCCGGCCGATTGTGGTTTTCCACAATGGGGATAGACACAATAGCGGCAAGACAACCCGTTTGCCATGATGGGAATATTCGGAGACAAACGAGGCCCCCTCATCATGGAAAAGAAACCCTTCTACAAAGTACTGTACGTCCAGGTACTGTTCGCCATCTTCTGCGGCATCCTGCTCGGCATCTACCTGCCGACCGACGCAGTCGCCATGAAACCGCTTGGCGACGGTTTCATCAAACTGATCAAAATGATCATTGCCCCGGTCATCTTCTGCACCGTGGTGAGCGGCATCGCCGGCATGCAGGACGTGAAAAAGATCGGCCGCGTCGGCGGCAAGGCGCTGATCTACTTCGAAATCGTGTCCACCTTCGCCCTGGTCATCGGCCTCGCCGTTGCCAACTTCATGCAGCCAGGCGCCGGCTTCAACGCCGATCCGCACACGCTGGACACCAAGTCCATCGCCCAGTACACGGAAAAGACCAAGGCGCTGACCACCACCGACTTCCTGCTGAACATCATCCCTAACACCGTGTTCGATGCCTTCGCCAAGGGCGACATCCTGCAGGTGCTGCTGGTTGCCGTGCTGTTCGGCTTTGCCCTGTCGCTGCTCGGCGAGCGCGGCCGTCCGGTCACCAAGCTGGTCGACGAGGTATCGCACGCCTTCTTCGGCATGGTCAACATCATCATGAAGGCCGCCCCGATCGGCGCCTTCGGCGCCATGGCTTTCACCATTGGCAAATACGGCATCGCTTCCCTGCTGCCGCTGGCCAAGCTGATGGGCTCGTTCTACCTGACCTGCTTCCTGTTCGTGTTCATCGTGCTGGGCCTGATCGCCAAGTACACCGGCTTCTCGATCGGCCGCTTCATTTCCTACATCAAGGAAGAGCTGCTGATCGTGCTGGGCACCTCCTCCTCGGAAAGCGCCCTGCCTTCGCTGATGCGCAAGCTGGAAAAACTGGGCGCCTCCAAGCCTGTGGTTGGCCTGGTGGTGCCGACCGGCTACTCCTTCAACCTGGACGGCACCAATATCTACATGACCATGGCAGCCCTGTTCGTAGCCCAAGCCACCAACACCGACCTGACGCTGTGGCAGCAACTGACCATCCTCGGCGTCGCCATGCTGACCTCGAAAGGCGCCTCCGGCATCACCGGCGCCGGCTTCATCACCCTGGCAGCCACCCTGGCCGTGGTGCCAACCATCCCGGTGGCAGGCATGGCCCTGATCCTCGGCATCGACCGCTTCATGAGCGAATGCCGCGCCCTGACCAACTTCGTCGGCAACGGCGTGGCTACCCTGGTGGTCGCCAAGTGGGAAGGCGAGCTGGACATGGATACCCTGAAGCGTGAGCTGGCCAATCCTACCCCGCTGAATGCAGCGGCCCAGCCGGCCGCCGCGGAGGCGCTGGCCGCTACCGCCGAGTAAGCCCGTAGCTTCTTTACCACTAAGACAGGCCCCATGCAATTGTGCATGGGGCCTGTCTTTTTTTGTGGTTAGAATGTAACGAAGAGTCACGAGGCAAATGTTGACACACGGAAACATGCAACCTAGAATGAACTCACTAATCATGCACCCAGAAACGGACGCCAGGATGAAATTCCCCAGCCACCGTGGCTTTACCTTGATTGAATTGATGATCACCGTCGCCATCGTCGGGATCCTCGCTTCCATCGCCCTTCCCAGCTACACCCGCTATATCGTAAAGGGTAACCGCGCCGCTGCGCAGCAGCACCTGATCGACCTGGCCCAGCGCGAGCAGCAATTCCTGGCCGATGCACGTGTCTACAAGGATTCGGTCAGCGGCCTGAACATGCAAACGCCTGCTGCCGTGTCCAAGTGGTACACGATTACCATCCAGACTGATGCCGGCCCGCCGCCAAAGTTCACCATCACGGCGACCCCTATCGCCGGCAGTCGCCAGGAATCCGACGGCGCCCTCACCATCGACCAGGCCGGCAGCAAGCTGCCGGCTGACAAGTGGTGAAGCCATGAAGCGCCAATCCGGCTTCGGCCTTCCTGAAATGCTGATGGTGGTGGTCGTGATCGGTATCCTGGCGGCGCTCGGCGCGCCTGCAATGCAGGATTTCATCGCCAACCAGCGCCTGAAGAGTACATCAAGCGACCTGTTCACCAGTATCCTGCGCGCGCGCAGCGAGGCCATCAAGCGCAACAAGGACGTGTCGATTTCCCCCTCGGCCAGCTGGAATACTGGCTGGAGCATCCCTAGCCCGAACGCCGGCGAACCGGCCCTGGCCATGTTTGTGACGCGCCCGTCGATCACCGTGTCCGGCCCCGCCGCTGGCGTGACGTTTACCGCTGCCGGCCGCGTCAAGGGGGATGCCAACCCGCAGTTCTCCCTGACGGCCTCCACCGGCAAAGCCAGCTGCATCAGGATTGACCTTGGCGGCCGCCCGAACGTGCAACCTACATCATGCTAAGACCCACCATGCCTCGCCAACACGGCGTCACTATGATTGAAGTCCTGGTCACCATTGTGATCCTGGCTTTCGGCCTGCTGGGCATTGCGGTCTTCCAGTCCAAGGCCAGCGTCGGATCGATCGAATCCTACCAGCGCGCCCAGGCGGTCATCCTGCTGGACGACATGACTGCCCGCGTGCAAGGCAACCCTCAGAACAGCGCGGCCTACGAGTCAGCCAATATCGGCACCGGCGATGCGCAGCCAGCCGATTGCAGCGGCCTCGGCGCCGGCGCCGCGCGTGATGTCTGCGAGTGGAGCAACCTGCTGAAAGGCGCGGCTGAAACCGACAGCAGTACCAAGGTCGGCGCCATGATTGGCGCACGCGGCTGCATTACCCTGCTGCAGGCAGCCGATCCCAGCGCCGGCGTTTGCAAGCCGGGCATCGTCCAGGTCGCTGTTGCCTGGCAGGGCTTGCACGCCACCCAGGCTCCATCGCTGGACTGCGGCCGCAATCAATTCGGCGACGAAAGCTATCGCCGCCTGATTGCCGCCCAGGTCCTGATTCCTCAACTTGACTGCAAATGAGGAGCCCATTCATGCAGATACATCGCCGACGCGCGCAAGGTTTTACGTTGGTTGAAATGATGGTGGCGGTCGCCGTCGGCCTCCTCCTGCTCGCCGGCTTGTCGACCCTGTTCAACAACAATAGCGCCGCGCAAATGGAAATCGAGCGCGCCAACCGCCAGGTGGAAAACGGGCGCTACGCCATGCAACTGATGACCGGCGACTTGCGCAACGCCGGCTATTACGCCGAGTACGACCCGGTGGAACTGGCGGCGCCAACCGTCCTGCCGGATCCCTGCACGCTCGACCTGACAGCCATCCGCGGTGACATCGCCTTTGCGGTGCAAGGCTACGACAACAGCAATTCGCTCGGTTGCCTGTCCGACGTCAAGGCCAATACCGACGTGGTGGTGGTGCGCCATACCCAGACCTGCGTGGTCGGCGCCGCCGATTGCGAGGACGAGGCTGCCGGTGGCCCCTTCTTCCAGGCTTCGCAATGCTCCAACGACTATGAACTCGGTTCCAGCGACAAGAACAAACACTACCAGATCTCCGAGATCAACAACGGCTTCACGCTGCACCAGTACAACTGCACGGCGGCCATCAACAGCGGTACGCCGGCCGACGTGCGGCGCCTGCTGACCCATATCTACTTCGTCGCCAACAACAGCATGGCGCGCGATGGCGTCCCCACTCTCAAGCGCGCCGAGGTGGTGAGCAAGGGCGGCGTCATGTCGGTCCAGATCGTGCCGCTGGCCGAAGGCATCGAAAACATGCAGCTCGAATATGGCCTGGACACTAGTGGCGACGGCGTCGCCGACAGCTTCACCCCGCATATCAACGATACCGAGTGGGGCAATGTGGTTTCTGTCAAGCTGCACCTGCTGGCGCGCACCCTGAGCCCGTCCGTGGGTCACACCGACCGCAAGTCCTACGTCCTCGGCGCGAACGAGAATGGCCAGCAGAACGTCATCAGCGCCGCCAACGACAAATACAAACGCCACGTTTTCACCTCACTGATTGGCCTGCCTAACGTGGCCGGAAGGAAATCCTGATGAAACACCCTGCACTCCGCCAGCAAAGCGGCATGACGATGGTCGTGGCGCTGGTCATGCTGGTGCTGCTCACCTTGCTGGCCATGACCACCTTCAACCTTGGCAAGTCCAGCATCCAGGTGGTCAACAATATGCAGAACCGCGACGAAGGCATTGCGGCCAGCCGCAGCGTGCTCGACGAGGCCATGTCCAGCACCCGCTTCTTCGACACGCCATCCGATGCACTGGACCAGCCTTGCCTGAACAGTAACCATCGCTGTTTCGACGTCAATGGCGACGGCGTGGTCGATATCGTTACCTCCCTGAGCGCGGCGCGCTGCGTCAAAGTCCGCAAAATCAAGACGTCTGAACTCGATTTGCAGAACGAAGAAGACCGGGGCTGCAGCGTCGGCTCCAGCAACGATGGCCTGATCGTCGGGGCACAAAGGGGCGATTCAATGTGTGCCGACTCGACCTGGGAAATGACGGCCACCAGCCAGGACCAGCAGGTTCAATCGGAAGTCCAGATGGTGCAAGGCGTCGCCATGCGCGTCTCTACCGACAATGTCGAAACCTCCTGTAAATAGATAACTAGCCCGCTTTTATTTGAGAGCCAGCCATGCAAAAAAAGCTAATGATCACCGCGGCCGCCAGCCTCGGTGCATGCGCCACCCTCCTGTCGTTCCCGGCTGGCGCTGACGACATCGATATTTTCACCGGGGCCTCTGCCGGCACCTCGATCAATCCACGCATCCTGATCGTGCTGGACAATACGTCCAACTGGTCGCGCCAGTCGCAGAAGTGGCCCGGCGGCCTGTCCCAGGGCCAGTCCGAGGTACGCGCCATCAAGGACGCGATTGCCACCCTGAACGACAAGGTCAACGTCGGCCTGTTTGAGTTCGTCACCGACGGCAACGCCAACGACAACGGCGGCTTCGTGCGCTTCCAAGTGCAGCCGATGACCGCGTCGGCAAAGAACCAGTTCAACAACCGGCTCAACACCATCGACGGCGCCATTACCAGCCCGATCGAAAAGCGCAACTCGGGCACGATGTACGGCAACCTGATGTACGACGTGTACAACTACCTCGGCGGCCGTCCCGGCTACTCCGCCGCGCAGGGCGTCACGCCGAGCTCGATCGCCGATCCCGCCGGCTACGTTAGCCGCTGGGTGCCGTTCAAGTCGCCGCTGACCGACGACGCCAGCTGCGCCAAGACGATCGTGATCTTCGTCACCAACCCGGACCAGAGCGGCCCGACCAAGGACGATTCCGCCAACACGACCCAGTTGCAGAGCCTGGGCGGTAGCACCAGGCAGCTCGGCCTGCCGAACTTCTCGACCCAGACCGTCGAGAGCGTCACCAATATCGGCCAGACCTCGGTCTGCTACTCGAGCCAGAGCGCCGCCGGCAATGAGCTGAACATGGCGCCGTGGCCCACCACCTGCGGCAACTACACTGACGGCTGCAGGATAGGCTCGCCCCTGAACGACGGCAGCAAGATCTGCCCGGTCGGCACCTCATCGTATGCAATCAACGGCGTCAACAGCACCGTGACCAACGTGCCGACCGGCGGCGAAACCACCGACTCCAATCCCTGGAATGCCGACGAGTGGGCGCGCTTCATGCACGACAAGGGCGTGCCGATTCCGGCCAGCACAATGAAGTCCAAGGTCACGTTCTACACGATCGACGTGTACAACGCCCAGCAAAACATCGAGCACACCAAGCTGATGCTGAGCATGGCGCGCGCCGGCGGCGGCAAATACTTCGCCGCCAAGAGCCAGCAAGCCATCCTCGATGCTTTGAACCAGATCATTGGCGAGGTGCTGGCTGTGAACTCGACGTTCGCGTCAACTTCGCTGCCAGTGAACGCCACCAACCGTTCGCAAAACCAGAACCAGGTCTTCATTGGCATGTTCCGCCCCGACCCGGATGCCAAGCCCCGCTGGTTTGGCAATCTGAAACGCTACCAGCTGGTCCTGGATGGCGCCGAGGTCAAGCTGGGCGACGCCAACGCCAACCTGGCAGTCAACGACAATACCGGCTTCATCACCGATTGCGCGCAAAGCTTCTGGACCGTCCAGAAGGGGCCGTATTGGGAGAACCTCGGGCTGAACCCGGACCCAGCGAGCGGCTGCAAGGCCTTGCCGCGCGGCGTCTCGCCCTATTCCGACGCGCCGGACGGACCATCGGTTGAAAAAGGCGCGGCGGCGCAGATGCTGCGCAACGGTAACGACCCGAGCTTCACCGGCGACCCGACCTATGCCGTCAACCGCACCTTGTACACCCGCGTCCCGGGTGGCACCTCGCTGGTGGCCTTCAACACCACCAACAGCGGCTTGCCAGCCGACGTGGTCAACTTCATCAAGGGCGCGGACGTCACGCAGGAGCGCGGCGACAACATGCCAACCACCACCACCCGCCCGTCGATCCACGGCGACGTGATCCACTCGCGCCCGCTGCCGCTGGCCTATGACGAGAACAACGTGTTCGTCTTCTACGGCGCCAACGATGGCTTCTTCCGCGCAGTCGATGCCAGCAACGGCAAGGAACGCTGGGCCTTTGTCGCCCCTGAATTCTTCAGCCGCCTGTCGCGCCTGAAAGACCAGACCCCGCTGGTGAACTACCCGAACGTGTCCGGTCCCGGCGACGTGGCTGCCGTCGGCAGCCCGAAAGACTACTTCTTCGACGGTTCCACCGGCGTGTTCCAGAACCTGCCGGTCGATGCCAACGATCCCAAGAAGATCTGGATCTACCCGACCATGCGCCGCGGTGGCCGCATGGTATACGGCCTGGACGTGACCGATATCGACAGCCCACGCCTGATGTGGTCGGTAGGTTGCCCGAACCTGACCAATGACAGCGGCTGCACCCCGGGCTTCGATGGCATCGGCCAGACCTGGTCCATCCCGGCGCTGGCCTTCGTCAAAGGCTACTCGCCCAGCAAGCCTGTGATCGTGATGGGTGGCGGCTACGACAACTGCGAAGACGCCAACACCGGCGCCCCCACCTGCGTGGCAGGCAAAGGCGGATACGTCTACATCATGGACGCGGAAACCGGCTCCCAGTTGGCCAGCTTCAGGACCAAGCGCAGCGTCGTCGGCGACGTGTCGATGGTCGACATCGACAACGACGGCATGGTTGACTACGCCTACGCGGCCGACCTTGGCGGCAATATCTACCGCATCGACTTCATCGATAGCCCCACCACCAAAGCACAGCTCACGGCCGGCAACTGGCGCATGTACCGCGTGGCCTACACCAACCAGGCCAGCAGCCCGCGCAAATTCATGTTCGGCCCGGCCCTACTGTACAACAAGGGCTTCGTCTACCTGGCCCTGGGCAGCGGCGACCGTGAGCACCCGCTGTCGTGGCAGTATCCTTACGAGTCGACCGCCAACCGCTTCTACGTGGCGCTCGACGACCTGTCCCTGCGGCCCACAACTGACGAGGCTGGGCTGAACCTTGACGCCAGCCTGACCAACAACACGGCGTCGACCAGCTGCAATTCGCCGAACGTCCTGCCGAACGGCAGCACCCGCGGCTGGTTCATGGAATTGCAGAAGGGCGAACAGGTCGTGACCTCGTCCCTGATCGCCGGCGGCACTGTCATGTTCAGTACCAACCGTCCGATTGTCGGCAACGCGGCAAGCTGCTCCACCGCCCTGGGTGAAGCACGCGGTTACGTGGTTAACCTGTTCAACGCCTCTGGCGCCATTGGTGCCGACGGCATCTGCGGCGGCAACCGCTCCTCCGTGTTTGCCGGTGGCGGCCTGCCACCTTCGCCGGTGCTGGCCCGTGGTGTGAAAGTCCGCAGGGTGGGCGAGACAGGCGACCCGGGCAGGCCTGGCACTGGCACTGAGCCTCCCCGCGTAACTGTTGGGATCGGCATCGGCGGTACAGCGGCGCCGATCCAGTCGACGCGCATCAATCCGAACATCAAATCGGTCCGCAAACGTAAATACACTTACGTCAAAGGCCAGTAGGAAACGGGGGCGCATCGGCGCCCCTTTTTCCTGACAGCCTTATCAATACAAAAAAGGGACGCCAGCAGGCGTCCCTTTTTTTCTTTGGCTGCGTGCTCAGGAGAACGACAATTCCACGCCGGAAGCAGCGGCGATTTCTTCGCGCGTTACGCCTGGGGCCAGTTCGGTCACCTTGATGCCGGTCGGCGTCACCTCCATTACGCCGAGGTCGGTGATGATCATGTCCACCACGCCCACGCCGGTCAGCGGCAGGTCGCATTTCTTCAGCAGCTTGTGCGAGGTCGAGCCATCCTTGGCGGTGGCGACGTGCTCCATCAGTACCACCACCTTCTTGACGCCCGCCACCAGGTCCATCGCGCCGCCCATGCCCTTTACCATTTTGCCGGGAATCATCCAGTTGGCCAGGTCCCCCTTTTCCGACACCTGCATCGCGCCCAGGATTGCCAGGTTGATCTTGCCGCCCCGGATCATGGCGAACGAGTCGGCGGAGCTGAAGTAAGCAGCGCCAGGCAAGGCGGTCACGGTCTGCTTGCCAGCATTGATCAGGTCCGCATCCACTTCGCTTTCGGTCGGGAAGGGGCCGATGCCCAGCAAGCCGTTTTCCGACTGCAGGAACACTTCGATATGTTGCGGCACATAATTGGCAACCAGCGTCGGCAAGCCGATGCCCAGGTTCACATAAAAGCCATCCTGCAGCTCTTTTGCCGCGCGCGCGGCCATTTCATCACGAGTCCATGCCATGTTGTCTTCTCCTTAGTTGGCACGCACGGTGCGCTGTTCAATGCGTTTTTCCGGGGTGGCGTTGAGCACGATGCGGTGCACGTAGATGCCCGGCAGGTGCACGGCATCCGGGTCGATGGCCCCGACTTCGACGATCTCTTCCACTTCCACCACGCAGACCTTGCCTGCGGCGGCGACGTTCGGGTTGAAGTTGCGCGATGTCTTGCGGAATACCAGGTTGCCGGTCTTGTCGGCCTTCCAGGCCTTGACCAGCGAAACGTCGGCCACCAGCGAACGTTCCATCACATACTGTTCGCCGTCGAATTCGCGGATCTCCTTGCCGTCGGCGACAATGGTGCCGACGCCGGTCTTGGTGAAGAATGCAGGAATGCCGGCGCCGCCGGCGCGCAGCTTTTCAGCCAGCGTGCCTTGCGGCGTGAATTCCAGTTCCAGTTCGCCGGCCAGGAACTGGCGCGCGAATTCCTTGTTCTCGCCCACGTAGGAGGAGATCATCTTCCTGATCTGGCGGGTTTCCAGCAATTGGCCCAGGCCGAAGCCGTCCACGCCGGCATTGTTGGAAATCGCGGTCAGGCCCGTAGCCCCGCTATCGCGCAGGGCGGCGATCAACGCCTCGGGAATGCCGCACAGGCCGAAACCGCCGACCGCGATGGTTTGGCCGTCGGCCACGATGCCGGCCAGGGCGGCCTTGGCATCCGGGTAAATCTTGTTCATTATGTCTCCTTGTTCAAATGGCCAGAAGGCGATTGAGGATAGAATACGCTCGCCCAAACTTCAATACCGTAGAAATACCGCAATGCCGATCAATTATGAGTCCATCTTCAAATTCGCCCCGGTAGGCATGTGCGTGTCGGACCAGCGCGTGATCAAGGCCGGCAATGACGCGCTGGCCGCCATGTTCGGCTACGGAGCGGGTGAACTGGATGGGCAATCGTTCCAGGTGCTGTACCCGACGCAGGACGAATACTTGCGCACCGGGGACCGCATCATCCCGATCATGAATGCCAAAGGGCGTTATTCGGATGAGCGCATCATGCGTCGCGCCAATGGAGAATTGTTCTGGTGCCACGTGACCGGGCGCGCATTGGAGACGGCGCAGCCGCTTGGGGCCGGGATCTGGACGTTCGAGGACGTGTCGGAGCAGCGGCCGGTGTCGGCGGCCCTCACGCCGCGTGAACGCGAAATCGCGGCGCTGCTCGTCGAAGGCAAGACCAGCAAGATGATTGCGCGCGATGCCGGCTTGTCGCCGCGGACGGTGGAGATGCATCGCGCTTCCTTGATGCGCAAGTTCGGTGCTGCTACCGCCACGGAACTGGTCCATAAACTGGCTGGGGCACGCTAGAACCGGTAAATCTGGGTCAGACCCAAGGGTCTGACCCTGTCAGCGGCACCGCCTGGAGTTACGGTTGTGCGTTGTTGATCTTTTCAAAGAGTCGAAGTCCAGGAACCAGCCTCGGGACCCTGAAACCGTCGGGGGTCTGACCCTTCGGGTCAGACCCCGGTTTACCGGTTTTCAGCCCGCCATCATGCCATCATCGGCCGAGATAATGGCACCATTGATAAAGTGCGCCTCATCGCCCGCCAACAACAGCAGCAAGCCATCCAGGTCCTCCGGCTTGCCCGCCCGCTTGCGCGGCAGCATGTCGATCAGGCGCTTGCCCTGGTCGCTGGCGAAGTAATCCTCGTTGATTTCGGTCTCGATATAGCCCGGGCAAATCGCGTTGGTGTTGATGCCATATTTGCCCCACTCCACCGCCATGGCCTTGGTCATCTGCACCACGCCCGCCTTGCTCATGCAGTAGACGCCAATCTGCGGCAACACGCGCAGCCCGGCCACCGAGGCGATATTGATGATGCGGTGCTGCTTGCGCGGATCGCCCTTGGCGCGCGCAATCATGCGCTTGGCCGTTTCCTGCGCCACGAAAAAGGCGCCGCGCAGGTTGCAATCCATGACAAAGTCATAATCTTCCGGCGACACATCGAGCAAGCGTTGCGTCATTGATACACCAGAATTGTTCACCAGGATGTCGATCGGCCCCGCTTCGGTTTCAGCGTGGGCGATGGCGGATTTGATGCTCGCATAATCGGTCACATCCAGCGTCACCACATGGGCGGCGCCGCCATCGGCTTCGATTTCTGCACGCAGTTCCTTCAGGCGTTCGATGCGGCGCGAGGCCAGTACCACCTGGCAACCTGCTTTCGCCAGCACCTTGGCAAAACGGGCGCCGAGACCGCTGGAGGCGCCTGTGATCAGGGCGATCTTGCCCTCAAAATTAACTTCGATCCCCACCGGCCACTCCTTATAATTCCGTTCCGCCATGATGACACAAAAAACCTCCTTATTAGATTGCCACGTCTAATATTAGCCCTCACAATGGCGCCACCGTTGCAATACCCGGGAAAAAAGAGCACACTCGTTCTATTTCCAGCACCGAATTTTCCATCATTCTTATAAAAACACTATGAGCAACCTTGTAGAACAGTACGGCCCGCGCGAGGCAATGGAGTACGACGTTGTGATCGTTGGCGGCGGCCCTGCTGGCCTGTCGGCAGCGATCAAGATCAAGCAGCTGAACCCGGATACCTCCGTGGTCGTGCTGGAAAAAGGCGGCGAACTCGGCGCCCATATCCTGTCCGGCGCTGTGATGGACCCAAAGGCGATCACCGAACTGATCCCCAACTGGAAAGAGCTGGGCGCTCCGCTGAACACCGCAGTCACCGAAGACCGCGTGCTGTTCCTGACCGAGACCAAGGCATACAAGACCCCGAACTTCATGCTGCCGAAGTGTTTCGAGAACCACGGCAATTACGTGATTTCGCTGGGCAATGTGGTGCGCTGGCTGGGCCAGCAAGCCGAAGCGCTGGGCGTGGAAATCTTCCCTGGCTTCACCGGCGCTGAAATCCTGTACAACGACGACGGTTCCGTCAAAGGGGTTGCGACCGGCAATATGGGTGTGAAGCGCGATGGCGAACCAGGCCCTGACTTCCAGCTCGGCATGGAGCTGCACGGCAAGTACACCCTGTTCGCCGAAGGTGCGCGTGGCCACCTGGGCAAGCAGTTGATGGCCAAGTACGACCTGAACAAGGGCAAGGACCCCCAGTCCTACGGCATCGGCATCAAGGAACTGTGGGAAATCGATCCTGCCAAGCACAAGCCGGGCCTGGTGATCCACACCACCGGCTGGCCGCTGGACACCAAGACTTACGGCGGTTCTTTCCTCTACCATCTGGAAAACAACCAGGTCGTCGTCGGCTACGTGGTCGGCCTCGATTACGAGAACCCTTACCTGTCGCCCTACGAAGAATTCCAGCGCTACAAGACCCATCCGGAAATCCGCACCTTCTTTGAAGGCGCCAAGCGCATTTCCTACGGTGCCCGCGCCATTACCGCCGGCGGCCTGCAATCGCTGCCTAAGCTGGTGTTCCCGGGCGGCGCCCTGATCGGTTGCGACGCCGGCTTCCTGAACATGAGCCGTATCAAGGGCTCGCACGCTGCAATCAAGTCGGGCATGCTGGCCGCGGAAGCAGTGGTGGCTGCGCTGGGCGCCGGCCGTTCCGCCGACGAGCTGGTAGCCTACCCGACCGCCTTCGAGCAGTCCTGGCTGCATGAAGAACTGCACGTGGCGCGTAACGTCAAGCCTTGGCTGAAGAAGGGACTGTACCTGGGCTCCCTGATGACTGGGATCGACCAGATCGTGTTCCGCGGCAAGGCGCCTTGGACCCTGCACCATTCGACGCCCGACCACGCCTGCCTGCGCCCTGCTTCGGAATTCACCCCGATCACCTATCCCAAGCCGGATGGCAAGCTGACCTTCGACCGCCTATCGTCGGTATTCATCTCGAATACCAACCACGCGGAAGACCAGCCTATCCACCTGACGCTGAAGGACAACTCGGTGCCGGTGAATGTGAACCTTGCCAAGTTTGCAGGACCCGAATCACGCTACTGCCCTGCCGGCGTATACGAATTCGTCAAGACCGACGAAGGCCAGGACCGCCTGCAGATCAATGCGCAAAATTGCGTGCATTGCAAGACTTGCGATATCAAGGACCCGACCCAGAACATCGTCTGGATCACGCCGGAAGGTGGCGGCGGACCGAACTATCCGAATATGTAAGGACAAAGGGGGCTTCGGCCCCCTTTTCCATGGTCACCCTGGCAACGGCCAAAAAAAATCAAAAAAATTTCCACTCGGCACTTAATGCTCCCGGCCCCACGGTCGTCTTGTACTTCTGAGAGCGCAGAAAAAGACCCGCTGCTCGATTTGAACCAACCACCCAGGAGTTATCATGCTGAGCCTTCACACCAACGCAGCGGCCCTGTCCGCACAAAACTCGATCACCCGCACTCAGAACACCCTGTCGACCTCGATGACCCGCCTGAGCACCGGCTTCCGCATCAACTCGGCAATGGACGACGCTGCAGGCCTGCAGATTGCAACCCGCCTGAAAGTGCAGACCAGCGGCATGAACGTCGCAATGCGCAACACCCAGAACTCCATCTCCCTGCTGCAGACCGCTGAAGGCGCGCTGGACGAAGTGACCTCGATCCTGAACCGCATGAAAGACCTGGCAACCCAGGCAGCTGACGGTTCCTCGACCGCCAACGACAAGACCGCAATGCAGAGCGAGTTCAACTCCCTGACCAGCGAACTGTCGAACATCATGACCAACACCAAGTTCGGCGGTACCGCACTGCTGACCAAGACCACCGGCAAGCTGTCGGCTGCCGCTGGTGTTGACTTCCAGATCGGTGCTGACTCCGCTGAAAAGCTGAACGCCAAGTTCGACACCAGCCTGACCGCCATCGACACCGCCCTGGAAGCCGTGTCCGCAGACTACGACGGCGCAACCGGTGCCGCAGCCGGCGGTGCCACCACCGAACTGACCGCATCCGCGAACGCCACCATCAACATCGTTGCTACCGCGATCGACAAAGTGTCGGCCCTGCGTTCCGACCTGGGTGCTGTGTCGAACCGTCTGGACCACGTCTACAACAACTTGGCCAACATCTCGACCAACACCAAGAACGCAACCGGCCGCATCATGGACGTTGACTTCGCTTCCGAATCCGCGAAGATGACCTCCTCGCAGATGCTGCTGCAAGCTGGCACCGCCATGCTGAAACAGTCGAACAGCCAGTCCTCCCTGGTCCTGTCCCTGCTGCAGTAATTCCGCAGGTGGCCTGAAAAAGCCAACCGTACGCGGTTGGCTTTTTTTATATCGCCGTATTACTATCAGTTTGTATGGCAATCGATCGCGTCACTCCTTCCAATCCAAGCCTGAGCATCCACGACCGCCAGGTCCGGGAAAATCCCGGCCAGGTCAATGCCCAGCCGATTCCGCCGGTTGCCCAGCCACCGGGCGACACGCCCGAGTTCGCGCTGCAGGGCGGCTTGCCCGCTTCCGTCGGTGCGCTGATCGAGGCGATGGAAGGTGCGCAGCATGGCCAGCTGGTCCGCAGCACCGCTGCCGCCGGCGCCACCATCGGCGCCCTGCTCTCGCAGGAAGCGTTGTCGATGCAGCCCAACCAGTTGTTCCCCTTGCGCCAGATGGTCTGGCACACCCCCGATACCTCCTTGCTGGCCGCGTCGTGGCAAGTCATGGTGCGCACCTATAGCGAACAGCGCGCCGCGTTGCAGCAGCAAAACGAAGGCCGCCATGTGCCCTCCAGCCTGTTCATGGCCGACCCGCCGCCGCCTGTGCTGCGCGACGGGCGCCCGCACCCTGGCCTGGTGTCCGAACTGGATGCCTGGCGTTTCGCGGTCTACGCCTGGGGCGCCGAGAAACTGACGCTGCGCGTCGTGGCGCGCGATCCGGGCCAGGACGAAGGGCCGCCGGAACAGCGCCGCCGCCGGCCGCGCGTGGCGCTGCGGCTGGAAATGAACTTGCCCGACATCGGCAAGGTTGTCGTGCAGATGGAGCCCTCCGAACTTGGCGTCGTGCTGGAGATCGGCGCCGCCAGCAATGAAGCCATGCAGCAGATGCGCGAGCTGTTGCCGCGCATCGCCACCATCATTGGCCAATGCGGCCTGCAGATCGTGCGCGCGCGCCTGATGCGTGAACTGACGCCGGTCAACCACCTCGAAAACGATCCTTCGCGCACGCAGGTGGCGCTGCTGACCGCCTCGCTGTTCAAGGCGATGGCGGAAGTGGCCGTGTTCCTGTCGCAACCGCGTTTGCCGGAACAAGCGCTGTCGGCCTAGTCCAGTAGCCCGGCTGGGAATAGACTTCCTTCAACTCGTCGATGAAGAAGCGTATCTTCGCCGGCAGATGCCTTTGCTGCAGGTAGACGGCCATGATGTCGTAATCGGGCAGCGCAAAATCGTCCAGCACTGTAATCAGGCTGCCCTCGGCAAGCTGGGCCTGGATCTCCCACGTTGATCGCCACGCCAGCCCCAGGCTTTCGCACGCCCAGCGGTGCAGCAGTTCGCCGTCGTTGCAGTCCAGATTCCCCTGCACCCTGACCGTGACGGGCTTGCCACCCTGCTGGAAATACCAGCCGCGCTGCTGGCCGCCCTGCAGGTTGAATGCCAGGCAGTTGTGCTGCGCCAGGTCGTCCAAGGTGCGCGGAATGCCATTGCGGGCGAAGTAGTCCGGTGTGCCGCATACAACACGGCGGTTCTTCGCCAGCCGCACTGCCACGAAACTGGGGTCGATGACGCCACCGATGCGGATGCCCAGGTCATAGCCCTCGCGCACCAGGTCGATGACCTGGTCGGTCAGGTTGAACGAGATCTGCACGTCGGGATTGGCAGCCAAAAAGGCCGGCGCGTGCGGTGCAACATGCTGGCGCCCAAATGAGGCCGGTGCGGACACAATCAGGTGGCCCGTCGCCTTGTGCCGGCCTTCCGAAATATTGCGCTCGGCGATATCCAGGCCCGAGAGAAGCTTGCGGCAATCCTCAAGGAAGACATTGCCCTGCTCCGTCAGGGTCAGGTGGCGCGTGGTGCGGTGCATCAGTTTGACGCCCAAACGCTTTTCCAGCGCATCGATCCGGCGCCCCAGCATCACCGGCGTGATGTTCTGTTCCAGCGCGGCACGCGCCAGGCTGCCCTTCTCGACCACGGCCACGAAGGCCTCGATTTGCTTCAGTTTGTCCATGGTTTTGATTATTCCATACTCAGAGTATCGAATGAAACGATTTTTTGTCGTCTTATCAGGGGAACTCATCGCCTATAGCATACAAAACATCAACAACAGACTTTGCATGCATATCAGGAGATCACCATGGCAAAAATGACGGCGGCCGAAGCGGCTGTCCACGTACTGCAGAAGGAAGGCATCTCGGTCGCATTCGGCGTACCGGGCGCCGCCATCAATCCGCTGTACGCTGCACTGAAAAAGAACGGCACGATCAAGCACATCCTGGGGCGCCACGTCGAAGGCGCATCCCATATGGCAGAAGGCTACACCCGCGCTGCCCCCGGCAATATCGGCGTCTGCATCGGCACCTCCGGTCCTGCGGGCACCGACATGATCACCGGCCTGTATTCGGCGCAAGCGGACTCGATCCCTATCCTGTGCATTACCGGCCAGGCGCCGCGCGCCCGCCTGCACAAGGAAGACTTCCAGGCCGTCGACATCTCGTCCATCGCCAAGCCGGTCACCAAGATGGCGACCACGGTGCTGGAGCCGGCCCAGGTGCCGCGCGTGTTCCAGCAAGCCTTCCACCTGATGCGCTCCGGCCGTCCGGGCCCGGTGCTGATCGACCTGCCGTTCGACGTGATGATGGCGCAGATCGAGTTCGATCCCGGGACCTACACCCCGCTGGACGCCTTCAAGCCGCGCGCCTCGCGCGCCCAGGTCGAGAAAGCGCTGCAAATGATGAGCGAGGCCGAGCACCCGCTGATCACCGCCGGCGGCGGCATCATCAACGCCAATGCGTCCGCCCTGTTGCAGGAGTTCGCGGAAATCGTCAACGTGCCGGTGATCCCCACCCTGATGGGCTGGGGCACCATCCCCGACGACCACCCGCTGATGGCGGGCATGGCCGGCCTGCAGACCAGCCACCGCTACGGCAACGCCACCGTGCTGGCATCCGACTTCATCATCGGTATCGGCAACCGCTGGGCGAACCGCCACACCGGCTCGGTCGACGTGTTCACCGAAGGCCGCACCTTCGTGCACGTGGATATCGAGCCAACCCAGATCGGCCGCGTCTTTGGCCCTGACCTGGGCATTGTGTCCGACGCCGGCTACGCGCTGGAACTGTTCGTCGAAGTAGCCAAGGAATGGAAGGCCGCCGGCAAGCTACGCGACCGCACCGGCTGGGTGGCCCAGTGCCAGCACCGCAAGCGCACCATGCTGCGCCGTACCGACTACGACAACGTGCCGGTCAAGCCGCTGCGCGTGTACGAGGAGATGAACAAGTACTTCGGCCGCAATACGCGCTATGTCTCGGCCATCGGCCTGTCGCAGATCGCTGCAGCGCAATTCCTACACGTCTACCAGCCGCGCAACTGGATCAACTGCGGCCAGGCTGGCCCGCTCGGCTGGACCATTCCTGCCGCGCTGGGCGTGCGCGCCGCCGATCCGAGCACCGACATCGTGGCGATTTCGGGCGACTACGACTTCCAGTTCCTGATCGAAGAGCTGGCAGTGGGCGCGCAGTTCAAGCTGCCTTACATCCACGTGCTGGTGAATAACTCGTACCTGGGCCTGATCCGCCAGTCGCAGCGCGGCTTCGACATGGACTTCTGCGTGCAGCTGTCCTTCGAGAACGTGAACGCACCGGAACTGAACGGCTACGGCGTCGACCACGTGGCCGTGGTGGAAGGCCTGGGCTGCAAGGCGATCCGCGTGCACAAGCCGGACGACATCATCCCTGCCTTCGAACAAGCCCGCGAGCTGATGGCCAAGTACAGCGTGCCGGTGGTGGTGGAAGTGATCCTTGAGCGCGTGACCAATATCGCGATGGGCACCGAGATCAACGCCATCAATGAATTCAACGACATCATCGACGCTGCATAAGAGGAAAGCAAATGCCTAAATTCGCTGCCAACCTGACCATGCTGTTCAACGAGCAGCCTTTCCTGGAACGCTTCGGCGCCGCCGCGCGCAACGGCTTCACGGGCGTGGAATTCCTGTTTCCGTATGAATTCGAACCGCAGCAAGTGCACGAGCAACTGGAAGAGCACAAGCTGGAAATGGTGCTGCACAATCTCCCGGCCGGCAACTGGGCCGGCGGTGAGCGCGGCATCGCCTGCCACCCGAACCGCATCGGCGAATTCGAGCAGGGCGTGGAAACCGCCCTCGCCTACGCCAGCGTGCTGGGCACCCAGCGCATCAATTGCCTGGTCGGCATCAAGCCGCAAGGCGTGGCCGATGCCGATGCCCGTGCCGTCCTGGTGAGCAACCTGAAGTTCGCGGCTGCCGCGTTGAAGAAGGCCGGCATTCCGCTGCTGATCGAACCGATCAACACCTTCGATATTCCTGGCTTCTTCCTGTCGGGAACGCGCCAGGGCCTGGACCTGATTGAATCGGTCGGCTCGGACAACCTGTTCCTGCAGTACGACATCTACCACATGCAGCGCATGGAAGGCGAACTGGCCAACACGATCAAGAACCACCTGTCGGTGATCAGGCATGTCCAGCTGGCCGACAATCCGGGCCGCTTCGAACCGGGCACCGGCGAAATCAATTACCGCTACCTGCTCAACTTCCTGGACGAAATCGGCTACGACGGCTGGGTGGGCTGCGAATACAAACCAAAAGCGGGCACGGAAGCGGGCCTCGGCTGGCGCGCTGAACTGGCCGCGTAAACCAAAGGAGAAAGCAAAATGCAAAAACTCGGATTCATCGGTCTCGGCATCATGGGCGGCCCAATGGCCGGTCACCTGCAAGCGGCAGGCCACAAACTGTACCTGCACGATGTGAAGAACCCGCCGGCCAACCTGGTCGAAGGCGGCGCCACCGTCTGCACCTCCGCGATGGAAGTTGCCAAGCGCGCCGACATCATCTTCCTGATGGTGCCCGACACCCCGCAGGTGGAAGAAGTCCTGTTCTCGGAAGACGGCATCGCAGCCGGCCTTTCCGCCGGCAAGATCGTGGTCGACATGAGTTCCATCTCGCCGATCGCCACCAAGGAATTCGCCAAGAAGATCAACAAAAAGAGCTGCGCCTACCTGGACGCTCCGGTGTCCGGCGGCGAAGTGGGCGCCAAGGCGGCTTCGCTGACCATCATGGTCGGCGGACCGCAGGAAGCCTTCGACACCGTCAAGCCGCTGTTCGAACTGATGGGCAAGAACATCACCTTAATCGGCGGCAACGGCGACGGCCAGACCACCAAGGTGGCCAACCAGATCATCGTGGCGCTGAACATCCAGGCCGTGGCCGAAGCGCTTCTGTTCGCATCCAAGGCCGGTGCCGATCCAGCGAAGGTGCGTGAAGCGCTGATGGGCGGCTTCGCATCCTCGCGCATCCTGGAGGTGCATGGCGAGCGCATGGTGAAGCGCACCTTCAACCCGGGCTTCCGCATTGCCCTGCACCAGAAGGACCTGAACCTGGCCCTGCAGGGCGCCAAGGCGCTGGGCGTGTCGTTGCCAAACACCTCGGCCACGCAGGAACTGATGAACGCCTGCGCCGCCAACGGCTTGTCCGGCCTCGACCACTCCGCGCTGTGCCAGGCAATTGAACTGATGTCCAACCACCGCATCGCGCAGGCTTGATATGACGTCCATCCCAGCCCCACGCGAGCTCCTGCTCGACCTGTATAACGCCGCCATTGGCGCGGTCCATCCTCGCAACCTGGTGCGGGATTACCTGCCGCAGCCCCCTGCGAACGGCCGGACACTGGTGATCGGCGCAGGCAAAGGTGCCGCTGCCATGGCGCAAGCCGTGGAGCAGCATTGGCAAGGTCCCTTGTCGGGGCTGGTGGTGACCCGTTACGGCCACGGCGCCGAGACGCGGCAGATCGAAGTGGTCGAAGCTTCGCATCCCGTGCCCGACGATGCGGGCCAGAAGGCCGCGGCGCGCATGCTGGAGATGGTGCAGGGCCTGTCCGAAAACGACCTGGTACTGTGCCTGATCTCCGGCGGCGGATCGGCCCTTCTTGCATTGCCGGCGGAAGGTATTTCGCTGGCCGAAAAGCAGGCCCTGAACAAGGCGCTGCTGAAGAGCGGCGCCACCATCGGTGAGATGAATTGCGTGCGCAAGCACCTTTCCGCCATCAAGGGCGGCCGCCTGGCGCTGGCCTGCGGCAAGGCCCGCGTTGTCACGCTGCTGATCTCAGACGTGCCGGGCGATGATCCGCGCGTGATCGCAAGTGGTCCGACCCTGCCGGATGCCACCAGCAGTTCCGAAGCACTGGCCATCCTGTGCAAGTACCGGATCGAGATCCCGAAAAGCGTGCTGATACACCTGCAATCGGATGCCAGCGAAACACCCAAGCCCGGCGACGCTCGCTTCGAAGGCCACAGCCACCACGTTATCGCAACCGCCCAGCATGCGCTGGAAGCCGCTGCCGCGAAGGCGCGCGAAGCCGGCCTCACGCCGTACATCCTGTCAGACGGGATCGAAGGCGAAGCACGCGACATAGGCCTGATGCACGCGGCGATGGCTCGCCAGGTGGTGGCGCGCAGCCAACCATTTCAGCGCCCATGCGTCATCCTGTCCGGTGGCGAGACCACCGTCACAGTGCGCGGCAACGGACGCGGCGGCCGCAACGTGGAATTCCTGCTCAGCTTCGCGCTGGCCATGGAAGGCGCCAAAGGCGTGCATGCGATTGCCTGCGACACCGACGGCATCGACGGCTCGGAAGACAATGCCGGCGCTGTCTACGCCCCGGATTCGCTGGCCCGCGCCGAGGCGAAAGGCGTGAGCGGCAAGCACCTTCTGGCCAACAACGACGCCTACAGCTTCTTCAGCGCGCTGGACGACCTGGTGGTCAGCGGACCGACACGCACCAACGTGAACGACTTCCGCGCCATCCTGATTCTTTGATTTACTGAGAGTAGAGAGAGACACCCATATGCGTCGCGAACGCAAAGCAAAAATCGTAGCAACCCTCGGCCCCGCAAGCAGCGAATACGCCACCATCAAGGCGCTGTTCGAGGCGGGCGCCGACGTCTTCCGCTTCAATTTCAGCCACGGCAGCCACACCGACCACCAGGCCCGCCACGGCATCGTGCGTACAATCGAAAAAGAACTGGGCCGACCGATCGCCATCCTGGCCGACCTGCAAGGGCCTAAGCTGCGCATTGGCCAGTTCGAAGGGGGCAAGGTCACGCTGAACGCCGGCGCCGAATTCCAGCTGGACCAGGCGCCCGCTCCGGGCAGCGCATCGCGCGTTCGCCTGCCGCACCCCGAGCTTTTCGCAGCCGTCAGCGCCGGCCAATCCCTGCTGCTGGACGATGGCCGCATCCGCCTCGAAGTCTTGGCCAGCGACACCGACACCATACGCACCCGCGTAGTGACGGGCGGCGTGCTATCGGACCGCAAGGGCGTGAACGTGCCGGATGCCGTGCTGCCTATCCCTGCGCTGACCGCCAAGGATAAAGCCGACCTCGAATTCGCATTGGGGCTGGGCGTGGACTGGATCGCCCTGTCCTTCGTCCAGCTGCCGGAAGATGTGGTGCAGACCAAGGAACTGGTTCAGGGGCGCGCCGGCGTGCTGTCCAAGCTGGAAAAGCCTGCCGCCCTGGACCGGCTGGAAGAAATTGTCAGTGTGTCGGATGCGATCATGGTGGCGCGCGGCGACCTCGGTGTCGAGCTGCCCCCTGAGCGCGTGCCGGGTGTACAGAAACGCATCGTGCGCCTGTGCCGCAAGCACGGCAAGCCGGTGGTCGTCGCCACCCAGATGCTGGAATCCATGGTCAGCGCACCGGTGCCAACCCGCGCCGAAGCCTCCGATGTCGCCAACGCCGTGTATGAAGGCGCCGATGCCGTGATGCTATCCGCCGAATCGGCCAGCGGCGCATACCCTGTGCAGGCAGTATCGATCATGGACCGCATCATCTCCGAGGTCGAGCGCGACCCGCTGTATCCCGCCGTGATCGAGGCCCAGCACCAGGCGCCACTACCAAACAAAGGTGACGCCATCAGCGCCGCAATGCGCGACGCCGCGCGGATCATGGGCGCGAAAGCCATGGTGGCCTACACCACTTCGGGTCACAGCAGCCTGCGCACCGCGCGCGAACGCCCGATGGCGCCGATAGTCAGCATCACACCCAAGCCGGAAACCGCGCGCCGCCTGGCACTCGCCTGGGGCGTGCACAGCACCGTAAGCCAGGACGTGAACAGCGTCGATGAAATGGTTGCAGCCGCATGCCGCACCGCACTGCGGGAAGGATTCGTAAAGGCAGGCGACCAGATCGCCATCGCTGCCGGCACCCCATTCGGCCAACCCGGTAGCACCAACCTCCTGCGTCTGGCGGAGATTTGGCCGCAATAGACAGCAACGTACAGACTTTCTCTTTTAACGCCGGTCCTCCAACCGGCGTCTTTTTATTTGTGGCGTATGAAAAACGGGTCAAACCCTTGGATCTGACCCTGCCCTACCGGTTTTACTCGCCGCGCTGATGGACTTTTGCACCAGCTGCGTAAGTTGCCGCAATCGCCCGATCATCCCCGAGCAACGCCAGCGCAAACAGCAATTCCTCCAGGCTGTCGCAGCGCGTGGAGCGGCGCTCCAGCAACGGCGTGGCCTTCGGATCGACCACGATGAAGTCGGCCTCGGCGCCGGCAACGAAATTGCCCACCGTACCTTCCAGCTGCATGCTGCGCGCACCGCCCAGCGTCGCCATGTAGAACATGCGCAGCGCCGGCAGATAGGTCCCGCCCATGCGCGCGACCTTATAGGTTTCGTTCATGGTTTGCAGCATCGAGAACGAAGTCCCGCCGCCAACGTCGGTTGCCAGCGACAATGCCACGTTCTGCTTGTCGGCCGCAGCAAAATCGAACAAGCCGCTGCCTAGGAACAGGTTGGACGTGGCACACATCGACACGGCCGCACCAGTGGCGGCCATGCGCGCTCGATCTTCGTTATCGAGCCAGATGCAATGCGCGTATATCGAACGCGGGCGCAGCAGGCCGTATTTGTCGTACACGTCCAGGTAGCTGCGCGCTTCCGGGAACAGTGACTTGACCCACGCCACCTCGTCCGTGTTTTCCGCCACGTGCGTCTGGACGTAAGTATCCGGATAGGCGCGCGCCAGCTCGCCGCACATATGCATCTGTGCTTCGGTGGAAGTCGGCGCAAAGCGTGGCGTGAGGGCGTACATATTGCGGCCCTTGTTATGCCAGCGATGAATCAGTTCCTCGCTTTCGCGCGCACCGGTTTCTGCCGTATCCTTCAGGAAGTCCGGACAATGGCGGTCCATCATCACCTTGCCGGCAGCCATGCGCAGGTTGCGAGCTTCAGCCGCGCCAAAGAACGCGTCGACCGATTCCGGATGCACCGTGCAATACACCATGGCTGTAGTGGTGCCGCAACGAAGCAATTCCTTGACGAAGAAGTCGGCCACTTCGCCCGCGTGCGCCGGATCTTTGAACTGGCGCTCCGTGGGAAAGGTGTAGGTATCCAGCCAAGGCAAGAGCCCCGGCGCCGGCGACGCGATCATGTCCGTCTGCGGGTAGTGGATATGGGTGTCGATAAAACCCGGCATGATGATCTTGCCGCGGTAGTCGCGCACCTGGGTATCGGGCGGCAGCGTGTCTTTCAGCCGCGCGTAGTCGCCGGCCGCCTGCACGCGGCCGTCGCTAGTCACCAGCAGTCCGTCCTCGTGCCAAGCGTGCGCATCGGCATGGAAGGCAGGATCGGCCGTGAAATGCAGGACGCTGGCGCGGAAAGCTTTCAAAGTAGTCATCGCGCTTTCCTAGCTGCCGCGGTACGTCGAATATGCCCAAGGCGACACCACGATAGGCACGTGGTAGTTCGCATCGGCGTCCGCAATGCCGAATGCGATGACCACCTCGTCGACGAAGCGCGGCTCCGGCAATGCCACGCCTTGCGCCGCAAAATAGTCGCCGGCAGCAAAAACCAGTTCGTATTTGCCCGCAACGACCTCGCCGCCAGTCAGCAAAGGCGTTTCGCAACGACCGTCCTGGTTGGTGGTGTCGGTCTTCAACAACACTTTTGTGTTCTCCTCAACGCGGAAAAGCTTCACTTTTACGCCCGCGCCAGGCTTGCCCTGCGTGATATCCAGGACGTGTGTACTCAGTTTGCCCATATGGTCTCCTCTTGTGAATGAAGAAAATCATATACGTCGGGCCATTGCGAAATATACACGGTGGTGAATATCAACCATGACGTGCACGGACATAATCGGGTCTCCATATCAAAAAATACAGGAGACACCATGCAGCAAGCATTACGCATAGCGGCAGCGGGCACCATCGCTGTCCTGGCCTTGGCGATGGGCGCGCAGCAAGCCAGCGCCGCCGACTGGAGCGACACCTCGATTGGCTACCGCTACGGCAGCAAATTCGCAGAACCGTACAACCCGAACGACATCAACAAGCAGATCCTGAACTGGACCTATGTCGACGGCTACAAATACGGCGGCAACTACATGAACCTGGATTTCCTGCGTTCCGACGGCAAAGACAACAACGCCCACGAAGCCTACCTGTTGTACCGCCACACCCTGGACCTGGGCAAAGTAAGCGGCAAGGACCTCAAACTCGGTCCGGTACGTGGCGTAGGCATCACCGCGGGCTTCGATTGGAACACCAAGAACGACGACAGCTACAACTCGCGCAAGCGCATGATCGTGGCCGGCCCAACCCTGATGCTGGACGTGCCGGGCTTCCTGAATGTGAGCCTGCTCGGCATGTGGGAGAGCAACCAGCCGCTGGGCGTCGCCAAGCGCTACAAATACGACACGCACGCCATGCTGAACGCCGCCTGGGGCATTCCTCTCGGATCGGGCTTCAGCTTTGAAGGCTATGGCAACTGGATCGGCAACAAGGGCAAGGACGAATTCGGCGGCCAGACTTCTCCAGAGGTGAACATCGACGCGCAGGTGATGTATGACCTGAGCGGCCATGTGGGCGCAAAGCCAAACAGCTTCAAAGTCGGCCTGGAATACCAATACTGGCGCAACAAGTTCGGGAATCCGCATAATATCCCCGGCAGCACGGCAAAAACCCCGATGATCCGCGCGGAGTACCATTTCTGATTGATTCAAGGGCACGGCTTGGCCTTCCAGCCGTCCCCTAAGCTGACCCGCAGCGGCATGCCGGATAGCACCGGAAAAAGTAGTTCAGACAAAAATCCTATAACGGAGACACCATGAACAACCTGCTATACCAAGTGGACGACCGTCCACCGCCAATCACAACTGCCCTCCTCGCCGCCCAGCACATGCTGGCAGCCCTGGGCGGCATCATCGCCGTCCCGCTGGTGGTCGGCGCAGTCCTGAAACTTCCCGCCGACCAGATAGTTGCCCTGGTCAACGCCGCCCTCCTCGGCTCCGGCATCGTCACCACCATTCAGTGCATCGGTGTAGGCCGGGTCGGCATCCGCCTGCCCTGCGTGATGGGCACGAGCTTCGCCTTCGTCGGCGCCGCCATCAGCGTGGGCCTGGAGCACGGCGTGCCAGGCATCCTCGGCTCCTCCCTCGCCGGCTCGGCGATCATGATCCTCGGCAGCTTCTTCATGCCGCAGATCCGCAAGCTGTTCCCGCACCAGGTGACAGCAGTCGTCGTCACCATGATCGGCCTGTCGCTCGTTCCTGTCGCAGTGGACTGGGCCGCCGGCGGCAAGAACGCGGGGGCGAACTACGGCGATCCGACCAACCTCGGCATTGCCCTGTTCGTGCTGGCGACCGTGATCGCCCTTGTGCAATTCGGCAAAGGCATCGTTTCCGCAGCCGCGGTGGTGATTGGCATCGTGATCGGCTATTGCGTTTGCCTGGGCCTCGGGCTGGTGGATTTTTCGGCCGTCCAGAAAGCCGCGGTGTTCGCGGTTCCCCTGCCGCTGTACTTCGGCATGAGCTTTCCGCTGAGCGGCATCCTGGCAATGGCACTGGCTTACGTCGTGACCATCGTCGAAACCACGGGCACCTTCATGGCGCTAGGCTCAGCGACCAATACCAAGATGAAGGGCAAGCTGCTGTGCCGCGGCGCGCTGTGCGACGGTCTGGGTTCGGCCTTCGTGTCCGTGCTGGGCGCTCCACCGGTTTCGACCTTCGCACAGAACGTCGGGGTCATCTCGCTGACCGGCGTTGCCAGCCGCTATGTGGTGGCGTTGACCGGCGTGTTCCTGGCGGCGGCCGGCTTGTTCCCTGTGCTCGGCGCAGTCGTCGTGACCATCCCGCAGCCGGTGTTGGGCGGCGCCGGCCTGATGATGTTTGCAATGATTATTGCGGCCGGCGTCCAGATGCTGTCCAACGTGGAACATGACAAGCGCACCGGACTGCTCATCGCAGTTTCGGTTGGCTGCGGTCTGGCGGTATCGGTCCGGCCCGAACTGTTGTCCAAGCTGCCTGCCTTCGTGCACGAAATTTTCGGCTCTGGCATCTCGACCGCCGCCATCGTGGCCGTCGTGCTGAACCTGGTGCTGCCGGACCGACCGGTAGCCGAACATGACGAGGATGAAGAAGATGACGTACCGCAGCCGATGCTGATTCCCAAAGTCGGCTAAACTCCCGCGGTCCTGCACCGGCACGTGACGGGACCGGACCGTTCCCTGACATTGTTTCCGCATTGCCCCGCGCATTGTTTCCGCAGTGTTTAATCATTTCGAGAAAAATTGAATGAGCAAAACTCTCCTGATCAAGAATGCGCGCGTAGTTGTCACCATGGACGAACAACGCCGCGAAATCGACAACGGCGCAATCTACGTACGCGGCAACGTGATCGAACAGGTAGGCCCAACTTCCGAACTACCGCAATCGGCAGACGAAATCATTGACGCCTCCGGCCACGTAGTGATTCCAGGCCTGGTCAACACCCACCACCACATGTACCAAAGCCTGACGCGCGCCATCCCTGCGGCGCAGAACGGCGAGCTGTTTGACTGGCTGACCAACCTGTACCCGATCTGGGCCAACCTGGATAGCGAAATGGTGCACGTGTCGACGTTGACCGCCATGTCGGAGCTGATCCTGTCCGGCTGCACTACCAGCAGCGACCACCTGTACATCTACCCGAACGACTGCAGGCTGGACGACAGCATCGAAGCCGCCGCAAAAATCGGCATGCGCTTCCACGCCGCGCGCGGCTCAATGAGCGTGGGCCAGTCAAAAGGCGGCCTGCCGCCCGACAGTGTAGTCGAGGATGAAAGAGCGATCCTGCGCGACACGCAACGCCTGATCGAAACCTACCATGACGCCGCGCGCCACGCCATGCAGCGCATCGTCGTGGCGCCCTGCTCACCGTTCTCAGTCTCGCGCGACCTGATGAAGGAGGCCGCTGCACTTGCACGCAGCCACGGCGTATCAATGCACACCCACCTGGCAGAAAACGTCAATGACATTGCGTACAGCCGCGAGAAGTTCAACATGACTCCGGCCGAATACGCCGAAGACTGCGGCTGGGTAGGCCATGACGTCTGGCACGCGCACTGCGTCCAGCTTGATGACGAAGGCGTCTACATGTTCGCAAAGACTGGCACTGGTGTCGCGCACTGCCCATGCTCCAACATGCGCCTGGCCTCAGGCATCGCCCCGATCCGCAAAATGGTCGATGCCGGTGTGCCGGTTGGCCTGGGCGTCGATGGCTCCGCATCAAACGACGGCGCCCATATGCTGGGGGAAGTGCGCCAGGCCATGCTGCTGCAACGGGTCGGCTTTGGCCCGGACGCGATGACTGCCCGCCAGGCGCTGGAGCTGGCGACTCTGGGCGGCGCCAAAGTCCTGAACCGCGACGATATCGGCGCCCTCAAGCCCGGCATGTCCGCAGATATCGTCATGTTCAAGCTGAACCAGCCAAGCTTTGCCGGCGCCCTGCACGACCCGGTAGCGGCACTCGTTTTCTGCACCCCGGCAAATGTTAATTACAGCATCATCAACGGAAAGCTCGTAGTGAAAAACGGGATCTTGCAGACGATCGACCTGCCATTGGTGATCGAACGTCATAACCATTTGGCAGCCAACCTGGCCTTGGCGGCAGGAACGCGAAGGATCGCATGAACGACGGCCGGGCGGCAGGGAATCCCGGCTATTTGACGCGGCTGATCCGGTGCCCGGTCCCGGTGACGCTTTGCGCAATCTTGCCTTCGGATTTCCAACGGACTGTGTGATCTGTACCAGTGATGCTGAGACGCCCTTTGGGCTTCACCTCGGTATTGACAACGTTGCCGACGCCCAGGATCTCAACCTCGCTGCACACCCCAGTGGTGGTCACGACATGCCCCGTACCGACGACCTCGAGTTTCCGTCCATCGCAAGCAAACGTACGCTGATGGCCACTGCCGCTGATGCTGATCAGCGTATCGGTCACCTCAACCTCGCCGACCGCATCTTCCTGTGCGCAAGCATTGGACATTGAGATCAACACAACGGTGGAAGCTGTGATTTTAAGCATTTTCCGAATCATACAAACTCTCAATAAATTATGAAAAATGTAATTCTATGGAAATGCTGGATACCGGCGCGTACAATAGAAAACGATACCGAAAGTGGCAATGTCCTGCGCCACCGGATCAGGGCGAAACTCAAGTTACCAGGTAAATTTCTCGGAGGCTTTCAACTCCTCGGGAAGCTCCGCGATATCGCCGCTGCTCGCTTCAATTACGAGGAATTCATTGAAACCGTGCCTGATAACGAGATGGTCTTCATCAAGCCAGCCGGAGATGAGCATCCGTCCACAGCTGGCACCCAGTATGCTGGCGACTGTCTTGATCTTGCCATTGCGGTTCCGAAGTTTGAGCACATGCGGTTCTGAATCAGCTTTGTTTTCGACAAACGCGTGCCATGTCCCACCTCGAGAACTTTCCGCTTTGGGTGCATAAGATGAGCGCGGGATCAGATCCTCGAAAGAGGGAATCTCCCGACCGTTTCGTATGAACGAATGTCCGCTGTTCGATTCGTACTTGGCGGCGAGTTTCTCGAACGAGTTCGACGCCGGCCGATAAGAGAGGAACTCAAACGGGACTTCATGTCCATTATGAAGGTTGCTGCGCACCAGAATCAGCAACTCGGTGCTGTCTTTTGACCATCTGGTCAATGTCATTATTTCTTTTACCGGAATGGAAACCGGCAGCGTCAATTTCGTCCGCTTCAGTGTCGCTGTATCGAAAAGGAAGAGGCCAGCAGATACCCCGATGACGAGGTACTTGCTGTCCGGTGAGAATGAGGGGGAAGACGCTCCCAGCGAGGGCTGTTCGTAGACGAGGCGGTTGGAATTGGCATGCCGGTCAAGCAGCCAATACTGCATTCTCGTTCCCCCAGCACGCACTCCCAGATAGCTTAGCCAGCGGCCATCCGGAGATTGCGTCATGTTCACGCCGTTCGCAAATTCATGTTCAGCCAGGCGCTTGCTACTCTGGTTTGCCAAGTCTGATTTGAAGAGCGACCCTTCACGGTGCGTAAAATAGACCTGCGTTTTGATATCCATGGAGGCGAGTGATACCTTTTTCGCATCAGTCGAAATGCTTCCGCACAGGGGAAGCGCCGCAGAACAATGAGTCGTCGCGGACGCATATATGGTCACTGCGGTGATTGCCGATGCCAACGAAAAGGACCTGTTCATTTCTTGACTCGCTCCGGAACTTTTCGCAGCTTACCATCTTGCAATTTTGAAAACAAGCCAGGTCGGCTCCAATGAAAATGGCCCTCGCGGGCCATCTTCATTTTTTAAGTCAGCGAGGTTTAAATGAATTCACCGACCCTTGCACTCACTGCCTCACGTACCGAGCCACTGGTCACAAAGCTGTGCGCCACCTGGATATCGTTGTGGAACCAGCGGTCACCATCCAGGCAAGCCGGGATCTGCTTGCGGATCTCGTCATAAGCCGCTTGCGTGCCCTCGCCCAGCTTGAAGCCTGGCAGCAGGTTCTCGGTCATGGTCAGCGCCTGTGCGGCCAGCAGCATTTCCACGCCCACGATGTATTGCGTGTTCTGCACCACGGTGTGGGCCTTGCGTGCGCACCAGGTGGAGTTGGAGATGTGGTCTTCGCTGTTGGCCTTGGATGGGATGGAATCCACGCTGCCCGGCATCGACAACGTGCGGTTCTCCATCACCAGGGAGCTGAGCGAGCATTGCACCACCGGATAGCCGGTGTTCACGCCGCGCAGGCCCGACATCAGGTTGCGCGGCAGGCCCCAAGACAGAGTTGGATCAATCAGGCGCGCCACGCGGCGCTCACAGATGCTGCCCAGGTCCGTGACCGCCATGGCCAGCAAATCCATTGCCTGCGCCAGGTACTGGCCGTGGAAATTACCGCCCGAGATGATCTCGAAGCCGCCGCCATCCTTGCCGAAAATCAGAGGATTATCGGTGGCCGAATTGATCTCGTTCTTTACAATGGTGTCAATGTAGTCCAGCGCATCGAACACGGGACCGTAGACTTGCGGCGTACAGCGCAATGAGTACACGTCCTGGATACGCGGGGTGTAGGGAATGTCGGTGCGTCGCAGTTCGTCGGGAAACTGGACGGCACGTGCCTCATGCGTGGTGCGGGTGGACCCCTTCAGCAGCTTGCGCACGACCGATGCAGTCTTGATCTGCCCGGGATGCGGGCGCGCCTGCTGGATGCGCGGGTCGAAAGCCGACATTTCCGCACGCATGGCCTCCAGCGTCAGGCCCAGCGACAGGCAGGCATCAGTCAGCAGGTCGCGCGCGTCCTTCGCCGCCAGCACGGCTACGGCCAGCGAGGCGGTGCAGCCGTTGATCAGTGCCGAGGCATCCTTGGCCTTGAGATCGAACTTTACCGGGCCGACTTCGGCGCGCGTAATCGCTTCGGCAGCAGGCATGCGCTGGCCCTTGTACATCACTTCCGCCTCATCGAAGCCGGCGATGGCTGCTGCCAGGTAAGCCAGCGGTGCCAGGTCGCCGGATGCGCCTACGGACCCTTTCTGCGGCATGACTGGATGGATGCCGGCGTTGATGAAGGCCAGCAGGCGGTCCACTACTTCCACTCGCGGCGCCGAGTAGTTGCTGGCGAAGGCGTTTGCGCGCAGCAGCATGGTGGCGCGGCTCACTTCTTCCGAAAACGGTTCGCCGATGCCGCCGCTATGGGCCTTGATCAACTGCGTCTGGAACAGTTCAATGTGTTCGACCTTGATACGCGTATCTTTCAGCAGGCCAACGCCGGTATTGAAGCTGTACATCATCGGCGCTTCGTCGTGCATCCAGGTGGATTCGATGTAGTCGCGGCTTTCCTTCAGCGCCGCGCGCGAAGTGGCGGACAGCTCGACTTTGGCGCCGTTGCGCGCCACGGCCAGGACTTCTTCGGCAGTCAGGTTGAAGCCGTCGATAGTTACGTTGCTCATTTCTCTTCCTTTAATTTGCGCTGGTTTCGAACCAGGTACCGATCAACTGGCGTTCGGCGTCGGTCATATGGGTCATGTTCGCCAGCGGCATATCCTTGTTCTGCACGGCGCGCTGGTAAATCTTGGCGGCGTGCTGTTTAACCTGGGCCTCGGTATCGAGCATCACGCCGCCCGGGGCTGATGCGAAACCCGCCTGGGTCGGGGTCGCGGAGTGGCACGAGGCGCAGCGCTGCGTCACCACTTGCTGAACGCTGGACAGGCTGGCCTGGGCGGCCGGTGCGGCAGCGGCGGCTGGCGCGGCGTGGCCATCGGCATCCACCGCAGCGGCCACGGTCGCCGGTGCGGCAGCGGCGGCTGGCGCGGCGTGGCCATCGGCATCCACCGCAGCGGCCACGGTCGCCGGCGCGGCAACTGCCTTGCGCGGCGCCGGCGCGATCGCCACAGCCACGCCCGCCAGCAGGATCACGCCCGCGATCGGGAACGCAGGCGAAACCTTGCCCGCATGGCGCAGGTTGAAGAAGTGGCGAATCAGCACACCAGCAGCCATGATGGCGGCCAGCACCAGCCAGCTGTATGCGTGGCTGTAGGTCATGGCGTAGTGGTTGCTGATCATGATCAGCAGCACAGGCAAGGTGAAGTAGTTGTTGTGGACCGAACGCACCTTGGCGCGCTTGCCGTAGATCGGATCAGGCGACTCGCCCTTGGCCATCGCATCCACCAGCTTGCGCTGGCCAGGAATGATCACGAACAGCACGTTACCGACCATCATGGTGCCGATCATCGCGCCAACGTGGATGTAGGCTGCGCGGCCGCTCAGGGTATGGGTCAGCACATATGCTGCGCCGACAATCAGCACGAACATCACGGTGCCCAGCACGGCAGGCTTTTCAGCCAGCGCGGTCTTGCACAGGGTGTCGTACACCAGCCAGCCTCCCGCCAGCGTGCCTATGCCAACGGCCACTGCCTGCAGGGAGGTCAGGTCCGCCACATTCTTATCGATCATCATCGCCGAAGCATTGAAGTAGTAGACGATGAACAGCATGGCGAAGCCGCTCAGCCAGGTGGCGTAGGCTTCCCATTTGAACCAGTGCAGGTCTTCCGGCAGTTCATCCGGCGCTACCAGGTATTTTTGGGGGTTATAGAAGCCGCCGCCGTGCACGGCCCACAGCTCGCCCATCACGCCCTTCTTGGCAAGCGGACTGCCAGGCTTGGGGGGACGGATCGAGTTGTCAAGCCATACGAAGTAAAACGAGGCGCCGATCCAGGCGATACCTGTGATCAGGTGCAGCCAGCGAACCAGCAAGTTAAGCCATTCCACCCCGTAAGGGCCGAATAAAGTCTCCATGATTTTTATCCATTCAGTCCGTTCACCTGCCTCTGGCGGGCACTTCAGGTGAACCAAACGGTCGTTATATCGCCGCCGCTACGACCTGCGTGGATGGAACGATATCGGTTGCTGGCGCGGGAGACCTTCCATTTGCTATATAACTCGCATAGTCCTGGAGATATAGTTTCGTGCCCCGGAAGGTGCGAACCTCTCATGGATAAATCCAAATAAATAATATTCGGAGACCATGATGTCCAGATTGCCAGAACACTTAGACATCCACCTGATCCGTATTCTGTACCTGCTGCTGGTGGAGAAAAACGTATCGCGGGTGGCGCTTAAACTGAACCAGCCGCAGCCCTCTATTTCCGGCTCGCTGCGCAAATTGCGCGACCTGACCGGCGACCCGCTGCTGGTGCGCGGCGGCCGCGGCATGGTGCCGACGCAACACGGCGAAAGCCTGTTGAAGACCGCCAAGCGCATCCTCGACGAAACCGAAAGCCTGTTCAGCCCAAAGACTGCGTTTGTGCCGCAGGACGAAGCGCGCACCTTCCATATCGCCGCGCCGGACTACATGAACACCCAGTTCTTCACCGAGGTGATTGCCCGCCTGCGCCGCGAATCGCCGCGCAGCCGCCTGGTGATCCACTCGCTGGGACCGGACATCGATTACGTGCGCTTGTTGTCGGATGGCGACCTGGACCTGGTGGTCGGCAACTGGGACGAGCCGCCCCAGCACCTGCACATCTCCAAGCTGTTCGACGACCCGATCGTGTGCCTGATGCGCGCCAACAGCGCCTACGCCCGCCGCACGCCGAAAGACGGCATGACGCCCGAGGAGTACCTCACCCTGCCCCACGTTGCCCCAGCGCAAATACTGCCCGGCTACCACGGCAACATCGACTCCTTCCTCGAAGAGCGCGATATGGAGCGCAATATTGTTGTGGAATCGGCACACTTTCGCATGCTGCCCTACATCGTGCAGCAAACAGATTTGGTTTTGACGAGTGGCAAACAATTCGCCAATTTCTACGAAAACCTGCTCGGCCTGAAGTCATACAAGGTGCCACTGGATTTCCCGCCGCTGAGCTTCTACCAGCTATGGCACGAGCGTGCCCACCACGCCACCGAGCACAAGTGGCTGCGCGCCCAGGTCAGCGCAGCCGCCCGCCTGCTGGTGAAATAAAACCGCCCCAGATAGCTGATATCGGCCCAGCGTTATATCTCCTGCCCGCCGGGCCTCTATTATCAATTCGCCATTCCCCAGAACACCTTACTTGGAGCGGGCCGTCGCCAGGCGGCGGCCCGAAGCACGATGACGAGCCTGAAGCGACTGAATACCTGCGACGCAGAGACTTTTACCGAGATCCTGCACGGCCTGTACGAGCATTCCCCATGGATTCCGCAGCGCGCCGCCGCGCAGCGCCCGTTCCGCACCATCGACGAGCTGAAACTGGGCCTGCAAACGGTCGTCACGGATGCCAGCGACGACGAGCAGTTGGGCCTGATCCGCGCCCACCCGGAGCTTGCCGGCAAAGCCGCCGTGGCCGGCGAATTGACGCCTGAATCCACCGGTGAGCAGGCCAAGGCGGGCCTCAACCTCTGCACCAAGGAAGAATTCGCCGTGCTGCAGGAGCTGAACGCCGCCTACAACAGCAAATTCGGCTTCCCCTTCATCCTGGCGGTCAAGGGCGGCGACGGCAAAGGCCTGTCGCGCCAGGCCATCATTGCCGCCTTTCGCCGCCGGCTGCGCAACCAGGCCGACGACGAACAGCGCGAGGCGCTGCGCCAGATCCACCGCATTGCAGAGATGCGCCTGAACGCCCTGCTGTCCTATGTGCCGCACATGGGCCGCGACATCATGGAATGGGCCGAAGAGATCGGCGCGATCAGCGAGGACGAGCAAGGCCTCACCTGCACCTACATGACGCCTGTGCACCGCCGCACCGCCAACCAGCTGGCCAAGTGGATGCGCGAGGCCGGCATGCACGCCCACATTGACGCGGTCGGCAACGTAGTGGGCCGCTACCTGTCCACCGATCCGCAGGCACGCACCCTTCTCACTGGCTCGCACTACGACACGGTGCGCAACGGCGGCAAGTACGACGGCCGCCAGGGCATCCTGACCGCCATCGCCGTCGTCAAGCACCTGCATGAAACCGGCGAAACCCTGCCCTTCCACCTCGAGGTGATCGGCTTCGCCGAAGAAGAAGGGGTGCGCTTCAAGAGCACCTTCCTCGGCAGCAGCGCCGTCATCGGCCAGTTCGATCCGAAACTGCTGGACTTGCGCGACCGCGATGGGCAGTTGCTGCGCGACGTGCTGACCGACGCCGATCATGACGTCAACGCGATTGCCGACATCGCCCGCGATCCATCCGACCTGCTTGGCTTCGTCGAAGTCCATATCGAACAAGGCCCGGTATTGCTGGAGCGCGGCCTGCCGGTCGGCGTGGTGACCTCCATCGCCGGCAGCAAGCGCTACCTGGTGGAGCTGAAAGGCGTCGCCAGCCACGCCGGCACCACCCCCATGCCGATGCGCAAGGATGCCGCCGCCGCCGCCGCCGAAATCATCCTGTACGTGGAACAGCGCTGCGCACAGGACCAGGATTCTGCCCTGGTGGGCACCGTCGGCCAGCTGCAGGTGCCGAACGGTTCCACCAACGTCATCCCGGGTGCCTGTACCCTGTCGCTCGACATCCGCGCAGCCAACAATGCAGCGCGTGATGCTGCCGTGGACGACATCCTCGCCCACATCGAAAAAGTGTGCGAAAGGCGCCACATCACCTGGCAAATTGAACAAACCGTTGCCGCCGATTGCGCCCCCTGCGCGCCGCGCCTGATGGAGCAGTTGGCAGCCGCAGTGGAGCGCCACGGCATCCCTGCCTTCCACCTCGCCTCCGGCGCCGGCCACGACGCCATGCTGATGTCGCGCGTCACCGACGTCGCCATGCTGTTCACGCGCTGCGGCAACGGCGGCATCAGCCACAACCCGCTGGAGACCATGACGGACGATGACGCAGACCTGTCGGCCCGCATCCTGCTGAGCTTTTTGCGCAATTATAGCTAATTCGAGATAGCCAATATGCCCCGGCATAGAAGCCGAAAAGGAGACCTTCAACGATATTGTTAAAACAAGCAGCGCAGGGCCGCCATATTTGCCCGCCCGGAGAGGCGGGATTTCGGGCGCTAAAAACTAAACGGAGACAACCCAAATGCAATTCCTGGACAACTATTTCAAGCTCGGCGAGCACGGCACCAACGTGCGCACCGAGGTGCTGGCTGGCATTACAACCTTCCTGACGATGGCGTACATCATCTTCGTCAACCCATCGATCCTCGGCGATGCCGGCATGCCCAAGGACTCGGTCTTCGTGGCCACCTGTGTCGCGGCCGCCGTCGGCACCCTGATCATGGGCCTGTATGCCAACTTCCCTATCGGCCTGGCGCCTGGCATGGGCCTGAACGCCTATTTCGCTTACGGCGTAGTGCAAGGCATGGGCTTCCCGTGGCAAGCCGCACTGGGCGCCGTGTTCATTTCCGGCTGCTGCTTCATGATCGTCAGCCTGCTGCGCATTCGCGAGAAGATCATGAACGCCATTCCGCCGTCGCTGCGCATCGCCATCCCGGCCGGCGTGGGCCTGTTCCTGGCGCTGATCTCGCTGAAGAACGCCGGCATCGTGGTTTCCAGCCCCGCTACCTTCGTCACCATGGGTGACCTGCACAAACCTGCACCGGTACTGGCAATTATCGGCTTCCTGGTGATCGTTGCCCTGGACCGCCTGCGCGTCACCGGCGCCCTGCTGATCGGCATCATGACCGTGACGGCCCTGAGCTTCTTCTTCGGCGGCAACCACTTCAACGGCATCGTCTCGCTGCCGCCATCGATCGAGCCGACGGCCATGAAGCTGGACATCGTCGGCGCGGTGTCGCACGGCCTGTTCACCGTCGTGATGGTGTTCTTCCTGGTTGAACTGTTCGACGCCACCGGCACCCTGATGGGCGTCGCCCAGCGCGCCGGCCTGATGAAAGACGGCAAGCTGCCAAAGAACATGAACAAGGCGCTGCTGGCCGACTCCGGCGCCATCATCGCCGGTTCCGTGATGGGCACTTCCAGCACCACCGCCTTCATCGAAAGCGCCGCTGGCGTGCAGGCGGGCGGCCGCACCGGCCTCACCGCCGTCACCATCGCCTGCCTGTTCCTGGCGGCGCTGTTCATCGCGCCATTGGCCGGCGTGGTCCCCGCCTACGCCACCGCACCCGCCCTGTTCTTCGTCGCCTGCCTGATGCTGCGCGAACTGGCGGAAGTGAATTGGGCCGAAACCACCGAAAGCGTTCCGGCAGTGGTCACCGCACTGGTCATGCCCTTCACCTATTCGATCGCCAATGGCCTGGCGCTGGGCTTCATCAGCTACGCCGGCCTGAAACTGCTGACCGGTAAATACAAGGAAGTCAGCGCAATGATCTGGTGTGTTGCAGGCGTGTTCCTGTTCAAAATGATTTACATCCCCGGCTGAAGCAAGGAGTAGCAAAGATGTCCCAACCGATTCGTTTCTTCTACCAGGGGCGCGTGCAGGAAGTCGATTCCGCCGCCCCCACCCGCACGGTGCTGCAACACCTGCGGGAAGACCTGCATTGCATCGGCACCAAGGAGGGCTGCGCCGAAGGCGACTGCGGCGCCTGCACCGTGGTGATCGGCTCGCTGGTGGATGGCGAACTGGAAATGCGCAACGTGAATTCGTGCATCCAGTTCCTGCCAACCCTGGACGGCAAGGCAGTGTTCACGGTGGAAGACCTGAAACAGCCAGATGGCGGCCTGCACCCGGTGCAGGAAGCCCTGGTGGAATGCCATGGCTCCCAATGCGGTTTCTGTACTCCCGGCTTCGCCATGTCGCTCTGGAGCCTGTACTTGAAACAGGAAGGCCAAACCACCCCACCATGCCGCAAAACGATCGATGAGACATTGTCCGGTAACCTGTGCCGCTGTACGGGCTACCGCCCGATTATTGATGCAGCCGCCCGCATGGGCGAGTTGCCGGCGGTCGGCTTCGACCGCGACGCATTGAAGGCAGTCCTGCAAGGCCTGCAACGAGATACCATGTTCAGCTACACCCACGACGGCCAGACGTTCCACGCGCCGCGCACCCTGGCCGAAATGACGGCCCTGCGCGCGGCCAAGCCGACCGCCACCATCCTTGCCGGCTCGACCGACGTCGGCCTGTGGGTCACCAAGCAGATGCGCAACCTGGGCGACGTGATCTACACGCGCCAGGTGCAGGAACTGCACCGTATCGCCAGCGTCGACGGCAAGCTGGAGATCGGCGCTGCCGTTTCGCTGGACGACGCCTACAAAGCCGTGCTGGAGCTCTATCCGAACGACTCGCTGCACGAACTGTGGCAGCGCTTCGCCTCGCAGCCGATCCGCAGCACCGGCACCCTGGGCGGCAGCGTAGCCAACGGCTCGCCGATCGGCGATTCCGCGCCATGGATGATCGTGCTCGGCGCCGAAATCGTGCTGCGTTCCGATAAAGGCCAGCGCGTCCTGCTGCTGCAGGACTTCTACCTCGATTACATGAAGAAGGACTGGCAGCCCGGCGAATTCGTGGAAGCCGTGCGCATCCCCCAGCCGCGCACCGGCCAGCAGTTCCGCACCTACAAGCTGGCCAAGCGCTACGACCAGGATATCTCCGCCGTGTGCGCCGCCTTCTCGCTCGAACTTCAAGACGGCGTCGTTCGCAATGCCCGCATCGCCTACGGCGGCATGGCGGCGACTTCGCGCCGGGCACCACAGGCCGAAGCAGCCATCAATGGCCAGCCGTGGAACGAGGCCACTCTGCGCGCCTGCGTGGACGCCCTGGCACGCGACTACACGCCGCTGACGGACATGCGCGCCTCCGCCAATTACCGCATGCGCACTGCACAAAACCTGCTGCGCCGCTTCTGGATGGAGACCCGCCCGGAAGACGCCATACCAAGCACTTACGTTAACGCTTACGCATTCAAGGAAGGAGCCGCCGCATGAACAGCAAGTCCGAACAGTTCATGACGCTCGGCGCCGCCAAGGGCTGGTCCGAAGTTGGCCAGAGCCATCCGCATGAATCGGCCATCCTGCACGTGCTCGGCGAAGCCGTCTACACCGACGACATCCCCGAAGCGCAAGGCACGCTGCACGCTGCGCTGGGCCTCTCCGCCAAGGCACACGCACGCATCCTGTCGCTCAACCTGGAGCCTGTGAAAGCCATGCCAGGCGTGGCCGCCGTGTACACCTGGAAGGACATCCCCGGTACCAATGATTGCGGCCCGATCATCCACGACGACCCGATCCTCGCCGAAGAAAAGGTGGAATACGTCGGCCAGCCGATCTTCATCGTGGTAGCCGACACCCACGACAATGCGCGCCGCGCCGCCCGCAAGGCCGATATCCAGTACGAAGAACTGCCAGCCATCCTGACGCCGGAAGCCGCGCGCGACGCAGAATCGTTCGTGGTGCCGCCAATGCGCCTGACACGGGGCGAAGCGCAGGCAGCATTCGAGCGCTCCCCGAACATCCTCAAAGGCAAACTGCACGTCGGCGGCCAGGAGCAGTTCTACCTGGAAGGCCAGATCTCCTATGCCATTCCCAGGGAAGGCAACGGCATGCACGTCTACTGCTCCACCCAGCACCCGACCGAAATGCAGCACGTGGTCTCGCACGCCCTGCACTATCCGTCACACGCCGTGGTGGTGGAATGCCGGCGCATGGGGGGTGGTTTTGGAGGCAAGGAATCCCAGTCCGCGCTGTGGGCCGCCTGCGCCGCAGTCAGCGCCGCGCGATTGAAACGCCCGGTAAAGCTGCGCGCCGACCGCGACGACGACATGATGGTTACCGGCAAGCGCCACTGCTTCTACTACGAGTACGAAATCGGCTACGACAGCCAGGGCCTGATCACCGCAGCCAAAGTGCAGATGGTGACGCGCGCCGGCTTCTCGGCAGACCTGTCCGCACCAGTGGCAACGCGCGCCATCTGCCACTTCGACAACACCTACTACCTGTCGGACGTGGACATCCGCGCCATGGCAGGCAAGACCAACACACAGTCGAATACCGCCTTTCGCGGCTTCGGCGGCCCGCAAGGGGCCATCGCCATCGAATACATCATCGATGAAATCGCCCGCAATCTCGGCAAGGATGCGCTGGACGTGCGCAAGCTGAACTTCTACGGGCGCAACGACGAGGAAGGCCGCAATATCACGCAATACGGCCAGAAGGTAAAGGACAACGTCATCCACGAACTGGTGGCGCAACTGGAAAGCGAGACCGCCTACCGCGCCCGCCGCGAAGCCATCCATGCGTTCAATGCCACCAGCCCCGTGCTGAAGAAAGGCCTGGCGCTGACTCCGGTGAAGTTCGGCATCGCCTTCAACGTCACCCACTTCAACCAGGCCGGGGCACTGGTACACATCTACGTCGACGGCTCGGTCCTGGTGAACCACGGCGGCACCGAAATGGGCCAGGGCATCAACACCAAGGTATGCCAGGTAGTGGCGCATGAGCTGGGGATTCCGCTGTCCAGCGTGCGCGCTTCCGCCACCGATACCAGCAAGGTCGCCAATACCTCCGCCACCGCCGCCTCGACCGGCGCAGACCTGAACGGCAAGGCCGCGCAGGATGCCGCGCACACGCTGCGCAGGCGCCTGGTGGATTTCGCCGCAAAGTCGTTCGGCGTGGCCGCCGAGGAAATCATCCTCGCCAACGGCACCGTGTTCGCGGGCGAAACCGTGATCCCGTTCGCCGACCTGGTGCAGAAAGCCTACCTGGCCCGCGTGCAACTGTGGTCCGATGGCTTTTACGCCACGCCTGGGCTGAGCTGGGACCGCGAGACCATGAGCGGCAACCCCTTCGGCTACTACGCCTACGGCGCCTCGGTGTCCGAGGTGATCGTCGACACCCTGACCGGCGAATGGAAGCTGCTGAAGGCCGACTGCCTGTACGATGCCGGCAATTCGCTGAACCCCGCCATCGATACAGGTCAGGTGCAAGGCGCCTTCATCCAGGGCATGGGTTGGCTGACAACCGAAGAACTGTGGTGGAACCAGCACGGCAAGCTGATGACGCACGCACCGTCTACTTACAAGATCCCGGGCGTGTCCGATTGCCCGGATCACTTCAACGTGCGCCTGTTCAAGAACCGCAACCCGTTCGACAGCATCCACCGTTCCAAGGCGGTCGGCGAACCGCCGCTGCTGCTGCCGTTTTCCGTCTTCCTGGCCATTCGCGATGCCGTGGCCTCGGTCGGCAACTACCGCATCAATCCGCCGCTGCGCGCCCCTGCCACAGGTGAAGCGATCCTCGACGCGGTCGATGCCGTTCGCGCCCAGGCATGACGCTCGCGCGACGCCTTGCCGCAGAAGGCCTTGGCACGGCACTGTTGCTGGCCGTGGTGGTGGGCTCCGCCATCATGGCCGACCGCCTGGCTGGCGGCAATGCCGCAATCGCCTTGTTCGCCAATTCAGTCGCCAGCGCCGCCGGCCTGTTGGCGCTGATCCTGGCGTTCGGCGCGATCTCCGGCGCTCATTTCAATCCGGTCGTCACGCTGTCGGAAGCCTGGCAAGGCGGCATGGAGTGGAGCGACACCCTCCCCTACGCGGCGGCGCAGGTTTTCGGCGCGTTCGCCGGCATTGCCGCTGCGCACGCGATGTTCGGCGAACCGTTGTTTGCCATGGCGACCCACTCCAGGACCGGTACAGCGCTGTGGTGGAGCGAGTTCATGGCAACTTTCGGCCTGATTTTCGTGACCAGCGGCTGCGCACGCAGCCGGCCGTCGTTGACGCCGTTTGCCGTCGCTGCCTACATCGCTTCCGCTTACTGGTTCACGGCATCGAGCTCGTTCGCCAACCCTGCCCTTACCCTGGCCCGGGCCGCGACGGATACGGTGGCAGGCATACGCTTTGCAGATGTACCCGGCTACGTCGCTGCCCAATTGCTCGGCGCAATGGCAGCGACTGTCCTTGTCACCTGGCTGCATAGTCCAGCGAAACTTCGAGAGCCTGGACCGGACGTTCGCCGCGCGTCAACCTATTGACCGCTCCGTGACCGGAAATCAGCTGCGCTTTCGCCACTCAATCAATTCGGCGATGGTGAGGATCGGCATGCCATGCAGCTGTGCGAACCGCTCGATGGCGTCGCCACGCATCATGGTGCCGTCCGGATTCATCAGCTCGCACAGCACGGCCGATGGCGACAGGCCAGCCATGCTGGCCAGGTCGACCGAGCCTTCGGTGTGGCCGGCGCGCATCAGGACACCGCCTGGCGTGGCGCGCAGCGGGAAGACGTGGCCGGGCCGCACCACGTCTTCCGGGCGCGCGCCAGGCGCCACGGCGGCACGGATGGTCGTGACACGGTCAGCGGCCGATACACCGGTTGTCACGCCGTGGCGTGCCTCGATCGAGACCGTGAACGGGGTGCCGTACTTGCTGCCGTTTTCAGCAGCCATCGGTGGCAGTTCGAGCTCACGCACTTTTTCGGCGGTGAGGCACAGGCAGACGATGCCGCTGCATTCGCGGATCATCAGGGCCATGGTCTCGACCGTCAGGCGATCGGTGGCGACAATCAGGTCGGCCTCGTTCTCGCGGTCGAAGTCGTCCAGCAGGATGACAGGGATACCGGCCCGCATGGCTTCCAGCGCCGCGTGGATACGGGCTTCGAGGTCGGTGCTTTGAAGGGACAATTCAGGGGACAACATAGGAAACGCTCCTCGCTAAAAGTTAACGAAAAACGCTCCAGGGCAAGCGAATAGGCGCAGCTACCCAGCCCGCAAGGCGGACAGGCATCCACGCGCAACAGCGCACATCTTCTTTCATCCGGACTATACCGTCGGCCCTGGAGTCGCACCAGGTCTGCTGACCCTGCCCTATGCAGCCAGGCAGGCGCTCGCGGGCTTGGACATTGCTGTCCTTACCGCCGGTGGGGAATTGCACCCCGCCCCGAAGACGTAATTATTTGCCTGCACGTTGCAGGCGCTGGGATTCTACCAGCAAAACCGGTGAACCGGGGTCAGACCCAAGGGTCTGACCCCGTACGGTCTTCGGGCAGCGGGTTCGGGTTGAGCGGTATTGATCTTCGCCGAAAGTCAGAGGCGCACAACCAAACCCGGGACCTGGAGACCGTACAGGGTCTGACCCTCCGGGTCTGACCCTGGTTTGCCGGTTTCAGCCCACCGTACCGATAATCGAAACTTCGCGATTCTCCGGCACTTCGTTATACGACAGAACGTGCAGCCCAGGCGCAAACAAGCGGGCGTAACGCGCCAGCAGCGGCCGGATCTGCGGCAGCACGAGTAGCAGCGGCGGGGTTGCCTGCTGCTTCATCTGCTCGCGCGCCACCGGCATGTTCACCTGCAATTGCGCCAGCAGGTGCGGGTCGATCGGATAGTTATCCAGCACCACCTTGCCGGTCTGGCGCGCCTGGTTCAGGGAGCCAAGCAGCATGTTTTCCAGTTCGCCGCCCAGGTTAAAGGCCAGCATCTCGGTCTTCTGGCCGAACAGACCGGACACGATCTGGCGCCGCAGCGCGCAACGCACTTCGGCTGCCAGCAGGATCGGGTCCTTGGTAGTTTCAGACGAGTCGAGCAGCGTCGTGGCAATCGGCACGATATCCTTCAGCGACACCGACTCCTGCAACAGCACGCGGAACACGCGCAGCAACTGGGTGTGCGTCAGCGCCTTGTCCAGCGAGCCAGCCAGCTTCGGCGACAAGGCAGTCAGGCGATCCATCAATGCCGCCACGTCTTCATGACGGAACAGCTCCGGCAGGTACTCGCGAATCAGCTTCGACACATGGGTCGCGATGGCGCTTGGCGCTTCCACCACCTGGTAGCCCAGCCCCAGTGCATGCGCCTTGTCCTTTGCCTCGATCCAGGTCACCGGCATGCCATAAGCCGGTTCCACGCCAGGGATGCCGTCGATCTGGCCATAAACGTTGGGCGACGCGATTGCCATCAGGCGCTCGGCAAACACTTCGGCCACCGCAATCGTGGAGCCGCCCAGCACTACCGCATACTGCGTCGGCTTCAGCCCCAGGTCGTCGCGCACGTTAATCTGCGGCAGCACCATGCCCATCGCTTCCGACAGGCTTTGGCGCACGCCGCGCAAGCGCTTGGTCAGCACTTCGCCATGCGCCTTGTCGATCATGCCCACCAGCTTGTAGCCCAGCGAAACCTGCAACGGCTGCACCACGGGCAGCGATTGCCATTCAAGCTCCGGCACTTTCTCTTCGCGCAGCGCTGCCTCGATGGCGGCGATGTTGTCGACCACCGGCGCGCCCTGCCGCTGGTACAGGCGCCAGCCCACATAGCCCAGCACCGCGGCAAAGGTGAGGAAGCTCAACTTCGGCATGCCCGGCACCAGGCCGAGGATCACCATCACGGCCGCAGCGCTGAACAGCACATTCGGCGATGCCAGCAACTGCTGGCCCACCTGGGATTCGAAGTCGGCGCCTTCCGTCTCGGACACGCGGGTCACGATGATCGCCGCCGCAGCCGACAGCAGCAGCGCCGGAATCTGCGCCACCAGGCCGTCACCGATGGTCAGCAGGGCGTACTGCTTGAACGCATCGCCGAAACTCATGTCCTGCATCACGGTACCGATGGCGACACCGCCGACGATATTGATGATCAGGATCAGGATCGATGCAATCGCATCGCCGCGCACGAATTTGGCGGCGCCGTCCATGGCGCCGTAGAAGTCCGCTTCCGTCGCCACTTCCTTGCGGCGCTGCACTGCCTTTTCCTGGTTGATCAGGCCCGCATTCAGGTCGGCGTCGATCGCCATCTGCTTGCCCGGCAAGGCATCCAGGGTGAAGCGCGCCGACACTTCGGAAATTCGCTCGGCGCCTTTGGTCACCACGGCGAAGTTGATGATCATCAGGATCACGAACACCACCATGCCGACCACGTAGTTGCCGCCAATGACCACCTGGCCGAAGGCCTCGATCACCTTACCGGCAGCATCCGTGCCCTGGTGGCCGTGCAGCAGCACCACGCGGGTCGAGGCCACGTTCAGCGTCAGCCGCATCAGCGTGGTAGCCAGGATCACCGTCGGGAAGACCGAGAAGTCCAGCGGCCGCTTGGCGTTCACGCTGACCAGGATCACGATCAGGGCCAGCACGATATTGAAAGTGAACAGGACGTCCAGCAGGATAGGCGGCAATGGCAGGATGATCATCGCCAGAATCGCCAGCAGGAATACCGGCGTGGCGAGTTTGTGGCGTCCCGCTTCTGCGAACAAGCCCTTCAGGAAATTCATATGGTTGCTGCCTCACTCATGGAAGTTGGAACCGGTACCTGCGCCGCTTCCAGCGGATTGGGCTGCGATGGACGGCGCCCTTCACGGAACGCCTTCAGCTGCAGCACATAATGCAGGACCATGGAAACAGCCTGGTACAACTGCACGGGAATCTGCTGGTTGACCTGGCTGGTATTGTAAATTGCGCGCGCCAAGGGCGGCAGGGAGAGCACATCGATGCCGTTCTCCTGCGCCAGCCGCTTGATGTACAGCGCCATTTCGTCGACGCCCTTGGCCAGCACGAACGGCGCCTCGGCGCGCTTCTCGTCGTATTTCAGCGCCACCGCATAGTGCTCCGGATTGACGATCACCACGTCGGCGCCCGGCACGATCTTGCGCGCAGCCCGTTCGGCCATCGCTCGCTGCAGTTGCCGGATGCGCTGGCGCACTTCGGGACGGCCTTCCTGCGACTTGTATTCTTCCTTCAGCTCCTGCTTGGACATCTTTTGCTGTTCGGCGAAGAAGTAAGCCTGCGCCGGCACGTCGATGATGGCGAAGATGATGAACACGGCCACCATGGCCATCACGCCATTCAGCATCTGGTTGGCGCCCGAAATCATGGCTTCATTCAGTCCCAGCCCTTGCAGGCGCGTGTACTCGTTGACCGTACTGGTGCCGATGTGCACCAGCACCCAGCCCAGCACCGCTGCCTTGCCGATCGATACCAGCAGTTCAAAGCCATGCTTCTTCGAGAACAGCCGCCCCAGGTTGGTCACCGGGTTGAAGCGCTCGAACTTCGGCTGCAGGTTCTTGGCGCTCATCACCCAGCCGCCCGGCACCATGGCGCCCAGCACGACAAACAACGGCACCACGAACAAGGGCAACACCATCTTCACCAGCAGCAGCGCGGAACTGAGCCAGACCGTGCTCATGACGTTCTCCAGGGCGCCCTCGCCTTCCAGCGGCGCAAACGCCTGGTGGAAGATCTCGCGGAAATCCAGCAGGTAGTCCGGCAGCATGTACACGAACAGCTTGAGCGACACCAGGATGCCGATGGCCGTCGCCAGGTCGCGCGAACGCACCACCTGGCCTTCCTGGCGGGATTTCTTCAGCTTCTGCGCTGAAGCCTTCTCTGACTTGTCGCCGCCGCTATCGTCAGCCATGAGGCACCATCTGTTGCTGGATCATGTCGAGCACACGGCTCGACATGCGGATGTAATGCTGCGGAATGAAGCGCACCACCTGGCCCAGCATCAGCAGGCCGAAAACGGTGATCACCGAAAAGCCCAGCGCAAAGAGGTTCAGCGTCGGCGCCACGCGGTTCAGGAAACCGAAACCAAGCTGCACCACCAGCGCGGAAAACACCACCGGTATCGCCAGCAGCATGGCGGCCGAGAAGATCCATGCCACATTCCACGCCACCGCCTGCAACAGCAGCGCCGAATAACCGCCGCCCAGCGGCCAGGCCTTGAAGCTTTGCCCGATCACGCCGGCCAGCACCAGGTGGCCGTCTATCGAAAAGAAAACGACGATGGCCAGCATGGACAGCAGCGCCGACACCACGTCCGACGAAGTGCCATTCAGCGGGTCATTCATCACCGCCATCGAAAAGCCGACCTGGCTCGATACCAGGTAACCCAGCACGCCGATCACCGACATCGAAAAATGAAATGCCAGCCCGATCGCGCCGCCGATCACCGCCTGCTCCAGCGTCACCGCAATGCCCTGCACCGAAATCGGGTCGATGCCCTGCACCGCCTGCCCCTGGGTCACCGGCAGCAGGATGATCGCCAGCACCAGCGACACCAGCAGCCGCACAGTGACCGGCACCATCATCTCGCCCAGCACCGGCGCCGCGCTCAGCATGGCCATGCAGCGCACGAAAGGCCACCAGATTGCCGTCAGCCACACCAGGAGGTTTGCCAGGACCTGTTCCATGGCCCGCTACCCCACCAGAGTTGCCGCGCGCTGGAAGATCGACACGCAATAATCCATCAGGTAGCTGGACATCCAGCGCCCCGTCAGGACAATGGCCAGCAGGGTGACCAGCAGGCGCGGCAGGAAGCTCAGCGTCTGCTCATTGATTTGCGTCGCGGCCTGCACCAGCGCCACCAGCAGGCCCGCCACCAGCCCTGGCACCACCAGCACCATGACCATGATCATTACGATATGCAGGGCCTCGACGATCAGGTCGACGGCCACGTCGGGCGTCAGCATCGCTTTGTCACCTAATAGGCCTGTATGCTCGTCACGAGCGTATTGACAGTCAATGTCCAGCCATCGACCAGCACGAACAGCAGCAGCTTGAACGGCAGCGAAATCACCAGCGGCGACAGCATCATCATACCCATTGCCATCAGCACCGACGATACCACCAGGTCGATGATCAGGAAGGGAATGAACAGCAGGCAACCGATCTGGAATGCCGTCTTCAATTCAGACAAGACAAACGCCGCCAGCTTGACGGTGAACGCATGGTCGGCGGGATTGGTAATCGCGTCTTCGCCGGCCAGGTGGGCGATCTGCCTGAGCGAAGCCTTGCTGGTCTGGGCCAGCATGAAGCGCGATATCGGCTTCTCGGCAATTTTCAGCGCATCCTGCAAGCCGATCTTGTCCTGGTCGTAGGGCACGAAAGCGTCGCGCCACACCGCGTCCCCGATCGGCTTCATGACCAGCAGGGTCAGGATCAGCGCCACGCCGGTGATGATACGGTTGGGCAAGCCCTGCTGCAGGCCCAGGGCCTGGCGCAGCAGCGACAGCACGATGACGAAACGGGTAAAGCTGGTCATCATCATGACCATGATGGGCAGCAAGCCCAGCAGGGTCATGATGACCAGGATCTGCATCTTCACCGACAAGTCGGTCTTGGCGCCAGGGACCACCCCGGCCAGCAAATCCTGGGCCCACGCGGGCGCGCAGGCACATAGCAGCACTGCCCCGGCCGCCAGGCCGGGCACCAGGCGGCGCGCCGTCATGGCGCCATCATGTCGAGGTTCAACCCGTCCAGATCGATGACCTTGAGGCCGTAGTTTTCGCCGGCCACCACCACCTCGGCGCGGCCGATCGCGGTGCCGTTGACCTTGATGGTCAGCGGTTCCCCGGCCAGCATGTCGAGTTCCACCACGCTGTCCGGCCCGATCTGCATCAGGTCCTGCAGCGACAGGCGGGCCGAGCCAACCTCCAGCGTCAGCGTGACGGGAATCTTGCGCATCATGGCAGGCAGGTCGCGCCGGCCGGCACGCGGCGCCGGCACGTCGCTCAAATCCTGCGATACCTGGTCGATGATCATTTCTTCCGACATATCGTCCAGCATGGAGTCGTTGGAACCGTTCGGGTTATTCATCATGTTCATTCGGAATCTTCAAAAGAGGTTAAGCAGAGTTTGCCCTTGTGCTCAGTGACCGCAGCTGTAAACAGGCGGGATTCTTCGAGCATAACGTCTGCCCTGTGCAGGCTGATCGGGATGACATCGCCCACACGCAGGTCGAACATGGCGCCCAGCGTGGTTTCCTTGGAAACCAGCCGGCCGCTCAGGCCAACCTGGAGCCGCGCCGCCAGCGGCCCTGGATGCTTGTTGCCCTTCTTGCCGGCATCGCGCTCCGGCATCAGGCCGGCCAGCACACTGCCCATCACTTGCTTGTCGAGCGCAAACCAGGCCTTGCCCTGCAGTTCGCCATCGCTGAGCGAAACAGTGACCACCCAGCTTCCTTTGCCGGGCTGGGCGGCGCTGCTTGCCTTGATGCTTTCCTCTTCGCCAAGTTCGCGCCCGCTTGCAGGCAGGTTACTTTCAATTCGCGCTGCCAGAATGCTCACCAGCTGTTGCCCCAGAACCACAGCCAGGCGTTCCTCGGTAGCGGTAACTCGCACGGCCTGTTCGTCAACAGCGGCATCGGCGCGGGTGGCGCGGCCGTAACGGTAATTCAATACGCCTAGCAGTATCTTACGCTCCAACGCAAAACCCAGTTGCCCGGAAGGCGCTGCAAAACCCAGCCAGCGCTGGCGCGCTTCGCTGCCGTCGAGGCGGCTGAAGGACACATCGTCCACCTGGAACGTGCCCCAGTAACGGCGGTGGACGTTCAGGCGCATGGCCTGGGCCAGGTCTTCGCGCAACTGCGCGGCAAACTCGGGCAGCCGGTGTACCGGCCGCCCCAGCAAGCAAGGGTCAAGTACTTCGTATTGCACAGTGCTTTGAGAGGTAGTCATAGTTGGCCATCCGTCTGCTGCAATCCTATCGCAAAGTTCTGCGCTCAGGATGATCTTGGAAGCGTAGAATAACTCAAATCCCTCAGTATTGCCATGAATCAAGTAGCTCTTTGGTCAAAAAGACTTTACATAAAAGTTTCCAACGAGTAAGCTTCATTATTGCAATGTAACATCAGTTGGTTGCAAAAACTATCCTTAGTGCATGATTTATAAGTAGTTTTGCGATTTGTAAGCGGTTGTTACGAACCAGAAATCGGGTTACACTGCATGTTCCCGTACGGCACCATTTAACATTTAGTCCAGATTGTTGGTTAGTGACTGGAAGTCAATGGTGTTGCATTATTGGTAACGAAAGCGCGCCCTGACGCAACCAACCTGAGGTGTTTTATGGCAAATGAATTCGCTGGCCTGATCAAGGCCGACCTGGCATCCCTGAACAATGCGGCCGCCGAGCTGACGCAGCACGCCAACCTCATCGCCCCTGCCGCCCAGTTCAACGCGCCGCAGCCGGGCGCCACTTTTTCCTTTGCCCAAACGATGCAAGACGCCATTGCCGGCGTCAATGCGCAGGACCTTGATGCCGGTCAAAAGATGGCCGATGTCGATGCCGGCCGCAGCGACGACCTGGTGGGCGCCATGCTCGCCAGCCAGGAAGCCAGCCTGTCGTTCCAGATGCTGATGCAGGTGCGCAACAAGGTGATGGGTGCGGTCGATGAATTGATCAAGCTTCCGCTGTAATCTGTAGTTTCCGCCTTCCCTCTCGAAAGACCTGACGTGATTGCTAACCTCAAGTCCGCTCTCGGACGCTGGCGGGGCGCTGCGGCACCAGCGGTGCCGCCGGCTGTCCTGAAGAACCTGTATCCCCTGCTGCTGCTTGCTGTCGGCGTGACGGCGCTGGTGCTGATGATCCTGTGGAAGGACCAGAGCGGCTACAAGCCGGTGTTTGGCCAGCGCGAAAAAGTCGCGACCGCCGACATGATGAACGTGCTCGACGCGGAAAAGATTTCTTACCGCATCCATCCGGAAACCGGCCAGGTGCTGGTGCCGGAAGGTAAGCTGGGCCAGGTGCGCATGCTGCTCGCCGCCAAGGGCGTGACCGCGCAATTGCCGGCCGGCCTGGAACTCATGGACAAGAACGACCCGCTTGGCGTCTCGCAATTCGTGCAGGACGTGCGTTTCCGCCGCGGCCTGGAAGGCGAACTGGCCAATTCGATCATGACCCTCGACGCGATCGCCCATGCGCGCGTGCACCTGTCGATCGCCAAGTCCACTTCCTTCGTGTCGAGCGATGGCGAGAAGTCGTCGGCCTCCGTAGTTATCGCTACCAAGCCAGGACGCACGCTCGCGCCTGAACATATCGCCGCCATCGTCAACATGGTGGCAGGCAGCGTCGCTTCGCTGAGCCCGGCGCGTGTGAGCCTGGTCGACCAGGCCGGCAACCTGCTGTCCTCGCACGTCGACCTGACGGAGGCGTTCGATGCCTCGACCTCGACCAATGAGAACGCCAAGCGCCAGCAGGAAGAAATCCGCGCCAACATCAAGGGCCTGCTGGGCCCTATCGTTGGCGACAGCAATTTCCGCGTCAGCGTGACCGCCGATGTCGACAACGACAAGGTCGAAGAAACCGTTGAAAAATATGGCGCCGACCCCAAGGTAACCAGCGAAGCCATGCGCGAAGAGCAGGACCGCAACCGCATCGCGATGGGCGTGCCTGGCACCCTGTCCAACCGTCCGCCGCAGCAGCAGGCGGCCGATGCAGCGGCCGCAGCCGGCGCGGCTGGCGCGCCCGGCCAGGCGCCGGAAGGCACCGCGCGCAAGAACGCGACCACGCGCCAGTTCGCCTATGACCGCAGCATCACCCAGACCAAGCGCGCCCGCGGCCGCCTGGTGCGGCAGAACGTGGCCGTGGTGCTGGCACAGGCTGCCGCCCCCTTCCCGAAGACTGGCTGGACCGCACCTGAGATTGCCAACATCGACAAGGTGCTGCGCAGCGGCCTGGGCATCAATGAAGAACGCGGCGACAAGCTGGTGGTAAGCGCCATGAACTTCCCTGCCAAGGCGGCCGACGTGCCATGGTGGCAGGAACGCGATACGGTGGTCGATTCGGTCAACTGGCTTGGTTACGCGGTGGCCCTGCTGCTGGCTTACCTGCTGCTGGCCCGCCCGCTGCTGCGCCTGCTGACTGCGCGCTTCGCCCCGGCCACGCCGGCGCAGGCGGCCAAGCCGGCCCTGGCCGGCGCGGCGGCGCGCCAGGCCGAGGCTACGCCGATCCCGGGCAGCGCGACGGCCGTGCCGGGCGCCGCCGGCGCGGCAGCTGCTCTAGGCTCTCCGCAAGCGCAGGAAGAAGCCGGCGCCAAGCCGGCAGCGCTGCAAGGCAGCCAGATGCCGATGGTGCCGCTGCTGGAAAACTACGATTTGCCGCCTGCCGGTTCGCCGGTGGACGTGATGGTGGACCACCTCAAGGTTCTGGCCGAGAAAGAGCCGGAACGCGTAGCCGAAGTCGTCAAACAATGGATGCAGAAAAATGGCCGACATCAACAATAACCTGGACCAGGAACAGGGCCTGAGCCCGGTCGAGCAAGCCGCGATCGTGCTGCTGTCGATCGGCGAAGAGCCGGCTGCTGCCGTGCTGCGCTGCCTGTCGCGTGAAGAATTGCTGGAAGTGACCCAGGTCATGTCGCGCATGAGCGGCATCAAGGTGGAAGAAGTGAAGACCGCCATGCAGACCTTCTTCGACGACTACCGCCAGCAGTCCGGCGTGCACGGAGCTTCGCGCTCCTTCCTCAAGCGCTCGCTCGACCTGGCGCTGGGCGGCGATATCGCGAATACCGTACTGAACAACATCTACGGCGACGAGCTGCGCCCGAAAATGGCGCGCCTGCAGTGGGCCTCGCCGAAGTGGCTGGCCGACTACATTGCCAACGAACACGTGCAGATGCAGGCGGTGTTCCTGGCCTTTCTGCCGCCGGCGCTGGCCGGCCAGATCCTCGATGCGCTGCCGCTGGAAGGACGCGACCTGGTGCTGCTGAACATGGCGCGCCTGGACGAGATCGACCGCGACCTGCTGCTGGAACTGGAAGAACTGGTGAACCGCTGCCTGTCCTCGTTCGACTCGCAGTCGACCAGCGTGGAAGGCGTGCGCCAGGTGGCCGAGATCCTGAACCGCCTGCCCAGCAACCGCGCCCAGATCGTCGAGCTGCTGCGCGCCCACGACCCGGAAGTGGTGGAACAGATCGAGATGCAGATGTACGACTTCCTCATCCTGTCGACCCAGACCGAAGTCACGCTCACCCGCATCATCGAGGAAGTGCCGCTCGAGCAGTGGGCCATCGCGCTCAAGGGCGCCGAACAGGCGATCCGCGACGCGGTGCTGAAGACCATGCCGAAGCGCCAGGCGCAGGCCTTCGAAGACATGATGCGCCGCGCCGGCCCGGTGCCGATGTCGCGCATCGAAGCGACGCGCCAGGAAATCATGGCCACTGTCAAGGCGCTGGCCGATGCCGGCGAAGTCGAAGTGCAGCTGTTCGCTGAAACGGTGGTCGAGTGATGAAACAGTTCCGCCCTTACCGCTTCCCGCCTTTGCAGCAGTACGTGCACGGCGCCAATGGCCAGCGCGTCGCCGGCCAGGGCCACGTGGCCGATGCCGCCCAATGGCAGGCTTCGGTCAGCGAAGGTTTCGAGCAGGGCCAGCGCGACGGTTATGAAATCGGCTTGCAGCGCGGCCAGGAAGACGGCTTTGAAGCCGGCCGCCAGCAAGGCGTGGAGCTGGGCCGTGAAGAAGGCCGCCAGGAAACCCTGGTCGGCTTCGACCACCTGGCGCGCCCGGTCGACGGCATGCTCAAATCGCTGAAGAAGCTGCGCGCCGATTACCGCGCCGCCCAGCGCAAGGAAGTGGTGGACCTGGTGGCGAAAGTGGCGCGCAACGTGATCCGCGCCGAGCTCGCGCTGCAGCCGGTGCAGATCATGGCCCTGGTCGACGAGACCCTGGCCTCGATGCCGCCAACGCGCGACGAGATCGATGTCTACCTGAATCCGGAAGAAGTCAAACGCATCATGGAAGTCGATCCGAAGCGCGCCAAGCGCTGGAACCTGATCGGCGATGCCCGCCTCGACCTGGGCGAATGCCGCATCCGTGCCGGCGATAGCGAAGTCGATGCCGGTTGCCACCAGCGTCTTGCTGCTGTCATGGAACAGGTCGATAATCAGTTGCAGGCCGCCGATGGCGGTGACGACGCTGAGAGCGAAGAATGATTGCAGACGCACTGCGCAAACTGGAACTCGATGACGTACCGCTGGCCACCCCGACCGGGCGCCTGGTGGGGGCTTCCGGCCTGCTGCTGGAGGCTACCGGTTGCAAGCTGCATACCGGCCAGCGTTGCCAGATCGAGACAGTCGATGGCGAATGGCTCGACGCGCAGGTGGTGGGCTTCCGCGAAAAGCTGACCTTCCTGATGCCGTTCAAGAAAGCTGCCGGCTTGACCACCGGCGCACGCGTGCTGCCGTCCAACGAAAAAGGCAGCTTGCAGATTGGCGACAGCTGGCTGGGCCGCATGGTGAACGGCATTGGCGAACCGATCGATGGCCTGGGCAAGCTGGGCGGTGAATACGCGCTCGACGCCCAGCCGCCGCGCATCAACCCGCTCAGGAAGCAGCCGGTAATCGATGCACTCGACGTGGGGGTGCGCGCGATCAACAGCATGCTGACCTTGGGCAAGGGCCAGCGCGTCGGCCTGATGGCCGGTTCCGGCGTCGGCAAGTCCGTGCTGCTGGGCCTGATCACGCGCCAGACCGTGGCCGACGTGGTGGTGGTAGGCCTGATCGGCGAACGTTCGCGCGAGGTGCGCGAGTTCATTGAAATGTCGCTGGGTCCGGAAGGCTTGAAGAAAGCCGTGCTGGTCATCGCGCCGGCCGACGAGTCGCCCTTGATGCGCATCATGGCCACCGAACTGTGCCACTCGATCGCCGCCCATTACCGCGACCAGGGCAAGAACGTGCTGCTGCTGGTCGATTCGCTGACCCGCTATGCGATGGCGCTGCGCGAGGTGGCGCTGGCACTGGGCGAGCCGCCCGCCACCAAGGGCTATCCGCCATCGGTGTTTTCCGCCCTGCCCCAGCTGGTCGAATCGGCCGGCAATGGCGAAAATCCATACGGCAGCATGAGCGCGATCTACACCGTGCTGGCCGAAGGCGATGACCAGCAGGACCCGGTGGTCGACACCGCGCGCGCCATCCTGGACGGCCACATCGTGCTGACGCGCGAACTGGCCGAGCGCGGCCACTACCCGGCGATCAATATTGCCGCCTCGATCAGCCGCTGCATGAACCATGTGATCACGCGCGAGCACATGCTGGCGGCGCGTGCACTGAAAGCCTCGATGGCGCGCCATGAACGGGTGCGCGACCTGATCCCGCTGGGCGCCTACGTGCCGGGCGCCGATCCGGTCACCGACAAGGCCGTCAACCTGCATCCGCATATCGAAGAATTCCTGTGCCAGGGGACCAAGGAACCGGCCCCCTACGCCAATTGCGTGGACCAACTTGAAAGGCTCATGGCATGACGACAACCACGATTCGCAGCCTGTCGACCCTGGTCGACATGCGCAGCAATGAAGTCGACAAACTGCAAACGGAAATGGCCGCCAAGGAAAGCGTGCGCGACCGCTACCGGAAGACGCTCGACAAGCTGACCAACCTGTACGAAAGCAGCGGCCCGTCCGGCCGCCTGCCGATGGCCCTGGCCATCAATTGCGGCGATTACAAGCAAGGCGTGATGGCCATGGCCGACAGCCAGCGCCTCAACCTGCACATGCACGAGGCCGACATGGCCGTGTCGCAGCGCGCCCTGACCGCCGCCTACGTCAAGCGCGAAGTGCTGGGCCAGGTCTTGGAGCGCCACCAGGACGCAGCGGCCACGGCGCAGCGTGCGCAAGAGCGCAAGCGGCATGACGAACTGGCAACCCAACTGTGGTACCGCGGACATAAATGAAAGGCTGAACCGAATATTTCATGAAGTCATCACTTTGGTCGCCTCTTACCTTGGTACACTTCATTTAATTTCTTCGGAGCACGAGAAATGGCTACTTCTGTCCCCACCTACGATCCCAAGACCACGGCCACCCAACTGGCGCAGATGTATATCCAGGGGCGCCAGTCGATGCTGGATTCCCAGTCTGCTACCGCGACGGCGATCGACAAGGCGCTGAGCAAGCTGAGCTCGGCCCTGGGCACCTTCCGCAGCGCCCTGTCGTCAACGACCTCGTCCGGCTCGGTTGTAGCCAACAAGGCAACATTCAGCTCCGATGTCGGCACGGCCACGGCAACCGCCTCGGCGGCCGCCGGCAATTACCAGTTCTACGTCGAGCAGCTGGCCACGGTCGGCCAGGTGTCCTACAGCGGCATGACCGATTCGGCCGTGACCGGCGCGGCCGCCGGCACCCTGTCCGTCAAGCTGGCCGATGGCAGCAGCTTCACCGTCAGCCTGGCCAACGGCGACAAGGACCTGAACAATACGCTGAGCGCGAAAGAAATTGCCGCTGCCATCAATATGGAGGCGACCAATAATTCGCGCGTGACCGCCTCCACCCTGACCGTCAACGGCCAGACCCGGCTGGTGCTGACCTCCAATGTGACCGGCCAGGCCAATGGCGTGGCCGGCATCGACACCACCAACCTGGGCGATCCAGCGTTGCAGGCGCAGCTGGCCGATGCCAACCGCGTGCTGCAGAACGGCACCGATGCCGTGGTCTGGGTCGGTGCCCCGGGCGGCGATCCGAGCAACAAGATCACGCAAGCGTCGAACACCTTCAATGTGGTCGATGGCGTCTCGATGACCTTCACCAAGGCCCAGACGGGCGGCGTGCCGGTCACCCTGAATGTCGCGCGCGACAGCAGCGCCACCGCGACCAATGTGCAGAATTTCGTGGACCAGTGGAACAAGATGCTGGCCTCGATCGGCGAACTGACGGCAGCCGGCAACGTTGCCAAAGGAACGGCCAGCGGCATCTATGCCTCCGACGCCGGCCTTGCTTCGCTGAAATCGCGCATGCAATCGCTGCTGCGCACGGCGGTCGGCGGGGTCAGCCTGGTCAACTATGGCGTCACGGCCCAGCGCGACGGCACCCTGGCGCTGGACAAGACACGCCTGGACAAGACCCTGGCCACCAACCCGACCGGCCTGGACGCGATCCTGGGCAAGACCGGCACCATGCCGACGGGCGTCCTGGGCAACCTCGATACCCTGGTCAACAGCTGGACCAAGGCCGGCACCGGCCAGCTCGCCACCCGCAAGGATGCCAACGCCAAACTGCAGTCCCAGCTCGTGTCCCGCCAGGCCGCGCTGGAAACCCAATACGACAACGCTTACAAGCGCTACCTGAACCAGTTCACCCAGCTGCAATCCCTGCAGTCCCAGATGAGCGGAACGAGCAGCATGTTTGAAGCGATGTTCAGCAAATCCGATTCCTGAAAGTCTTAAACAATGGACCACGACGCCTACGGCAGCTATCACGCCACGAACCTGGATGCACAGACGGCCCGCGCCACGCCGATCGAACTGGTGCTGGTGCTGACCGACGGCCTGCTGGAAGAGCTGGCCCGTGCACGCGGCCACATCCTTGGCAAGCGCTACGAACAAAAGGCGCTCAGCCTCGACAAGTGCACCGAGATCATCAACGGGCTCGCCAGCTCGCTCGATTTCGAGCAAGGCGGCGAGGTGGTGGCCAACCTGGGCCGCCTGTACGACTATTGCGCTGCCCGCCTGTACCGCGCCGGCGTGGACATGGACCCTGCCGTCATCGACGAGGTGGTGGGCCTGCTGACCACGATCCGCGCCGGCTGGCAAGGCGTGCACGACAAGCATGGATAGGCATGGGACGCTGCTGCAGCTTGCGCAGCAGCTGAGCGCCGCCACTGCCGCCAGCGACTGGGCGGCACTGGCGGCGATTAATACTTTGATGACCTCCACCCTGCCGGCGCTGGCAGCGCAGGGTGCGTGGACGCCGGCCGAGCGCGCAGCGCTGGCGGCGCTGCGTGATTTGCACGTCGCGGCTGTGGCAAGAGTTGATAGCGCCACCGTCGAGACTGGCCAGCACCTGAGCGATATGACGAACAACAGAGAGGGCTGGCTTGCCTATGCCCTCGACAGCGGTGACGCTGCAACCGGAACCTGAGCATGATCAACTTGCCTGCGGCCCCTGCCGCTCCCGTCCCAACAGCCGCCGGCGCTGCCGGCCTGCCGCCGCCGGCCGCCAACGGCGCCGCAGCGGCCGATGCGGCCCGCGGCAGCACGGCTGACAGCGCTGCGCCGGCCAGCGGCCTGGCCGGCGTGCTGCTGGATGCCGCCGCCATGGTGCCGGCGCCGTTCGGCGCCCTGCTGGACGCCATGGCCGGCAGCAGCGCCGACCAGGAAAGCACCCCGGCCAAGCCTGCCGACGACACGGCAGCCGCCGCGGCCGCCCTGGCCACCATGCTGCCTGCCATGGGCACGCTGCCGCTGAACGGCGGCACGCCGGGCGCCACGCCCGACAGCGTGGCAGCCGTCGCCGCCGCCCTGACCGCTCCCGCCGCCAAGGCCAACGCCAGCAGCCTGCTGTTGCGCCAGCAGGCCCAGGCCAGCGCCCTGGCCGCCCGTGAAGCCGGCGCCGGCGCGCAGGCCGAGGCCGCCAGGGCGCCGGCAGCACCGCTGCCCGACACCCGCAGCGCCCTGCTCGCCGCGGCAGCCCGCCCTGCTGCCAGCCCGGTACTGCCAGCCGCCACGCCCGCCGCGGCGACCCGCAGCTCGGCCAGCGAAGCCCTGGCCAGCGCGCTCAACGCCCTGCAAGGCCAGGCCGCCGACAGCACGGCCGCCCCGCTGGCCGCCAAGGACAGCGCCAGCCTGCTGGCCGACAGCCAGCGCCAGCCGGCCGATGCCGGCGCCCTGCCCGGCTTCCGCAGCGTGCTGGCCAATGCAGCCGCGCCCCAGCCCGGCGATACGCTGCAATTGAGCGGCAGCCCGGAGCAATGGCAGCAGCCGCTGCGCGCCGCCCTCGGCGACCGCCTGCAGCTGCAACTGGCTCGCAATGACGAGCGCGCCGTGATCCGCCTGGAACCGCCAAACATGGGCAGCGTGGAAATTTCCGTGCGCCACAGCGGCGGCGCCCTGCAGGTGAACATCGCCGCCAGCCACAGCGAAGTGCTGCGCCAGCTCAACACCATCGGCGACGCCGTGCGCCAGGACCTGTCGCAGCGCCAGTTCGGCGAGGTAGCCGTCACGGTGTCTTCCAGCAATGCGCGCAGCCTGGCCGATGGCGGCCAGCAGCAGCGCCAGCAGGACGCGCAGCAGCAACGCGAACAGCAGCGCCAGCCGGGCCGCGCCCTGGAAGGCAGCGATGCCGGCAACACCACTTTTGCCATGTTGGGCGAACGGGAGTAAGCATTAGATGAACAAGAAACTGGTCCTGATCGTGGCAGCCGTGCTGCTGGTGGGTGCAGGCGCCGCCGGCGGCGCCGTCTGGCTCATGAAAGGCAAGAGCGCCGAGCCGGCCAAGGCGGCAGCCGAGGAGAAAAAACCGGGCGAGCCCCTGAAGTACCTGACCATCGAGAAAGTCATCGTCATGCTGCGCCGCCAGCCGGGCGAGACCGTGCCGCACTATATGTCGGCCGACCTCGTCATCTCGACCACGGCCAAGCAGGAAAAGGAAGCCAAGGAAGCCCTCCCGATGCTGCGCAGCGTTGCCGTGCGCGCCCTGTCGGCCCTGCCGATGGAAAAGGCGTCGATGATGACCATTGACCAGTTTGTCGAGGAATTGAACAAGGCTTACGATGAAGCCTACACCAAGGAGGCGCGCGAACGCCCCTTCGAGCAAGTGATGATTGGCAAGTTGATCCTGGAGTAAAGGCCATGGGCTTGGTGGATACGGTTGCAGATCCCTATGCCGAGAGCTACGCCGCAGTCAGCGTGGCCGACGAGCAGAAGCACTTGCTCGCCTACGCGCCGCTGGTCAAGCGCATCGTGCGCCAGCTGAATTCGCAGGTGCAAGGCGCGATCGACCGCGACGACATGGAGCAGATTGGCTTGATGGGCCTGCTTGAAGCGCTGCGCCGCTACGGCGAGCCCGATGCCGGCTTCGGCAGCTACGCCGCGCTGCGCGTGCGCGGCGCCATCCTCGACGAGCTGCGCCGGCAGGACTGGCGCCCGCGCGCGGTGCGCCAGCAAAGCCACAAGATGCGCGATGCGGTGCGCGAGCTGACGCGCAAGCTGGGCCGCGAGCCGGGCGAACAGGAAATCATGACGGCGCTCGGCCTCGATGCCGAGGCCTACCAGGCTTACCTGCTGGACGAGAATGCCGAGACCATCGCCAGCTTCGACGACATCCTGCAGGACACCCTGGCCGACACCGGCAGCGTGGCCGGCCCCGAAGAGCAGCTGATGATACGCCGCAGCCTGGAACAGGCGCTGCACGGCCTGGACGAACGCGAGCAGCGCGTGATCCAGATGTATTACGAATTCGAGCTCAGCTACAAAGAAATCGCCGCCGTGCTGGACCTGACCGACGCCCGTGTCTGCCAGTTGAACAAGCAGGCCCTGAACAAGATGAAAGCGGTGCTGGCGGCCTGAGCCGCAGCCCACCCGGAAGACCAATCGAAAGGCATAAACCATGCAGCAACTATTCGGCATCATGATCGTGTTTGGCTCGGTGTTCGGTGGCTACGCCATGATGGGCGGCCACTTCACCGCGATCTGGCAGCCGCTGGAACTGCTGGTGATTGCCGGCGCCGGCATCGGTGCCTTTGTCATCGGCAACCCGCGCCACGTGCTGTCGGAAACCATGGTGCAGGTCAAGCACCTGATGTCGCGCAAGAAGTACGACTCGGAATTCCAGCGCCAGCTGCTGCTGCTGATGTATGAACTGCTGCAACTGGCGGCCGGCGGCCTGAAGGCACTTGACGCCCACGTCGAAGCGCCGCGCGAATCGCCGCTGTTCCAGCGCTATCCGCTGATCCTGGACGAGCCCAAGCTGCTGGCCTTCATCGTCGACAACTTCCGCCTGATGGCCATGGGCAAGATCAACGCCCACGAACTGGAAGGCGTGCTGGAGCAGGAACTGGAAGCCATCCACGAAGAACTGACCCAGCCGGCCAAGTCGCTGGGCAAGATCGGCGAAGCCATGCCGGGCTTCGGTATCCTGGCCGCGGTGCTGGGCATCGTGATCACCATGGGCACGGTGGGCGAAGGCGCCACCTCGGCCGAGATCGCCGAGCACGTGGGCGCCGCCATGGTCGGCACCTTCATCGGCATCTTCTTCTGCTACGGCGTGCTGGACCCGATTTCCAACATGCTCAAGCAGCTGGTCAGCCAGGAAGCGTCCACCATGGAATGCGTGAAAGTGGTGCTGGTCACCCACGTGGCCGGCAAGCCGCCGCTGCTGGCCATCGACGCCGGGCGCCGCCTGGTGCAGCTGAACATCAAGCCTAGCTTCGCCCAGCTCGAAGGCTGGATCAATGCGATGGAAGGCGGCGACGAGCCGGAATCGACTTCGCGCCGAGGAGGTGGCCGTGCTAAAGCCGCATGACAAGCACCATGAGCAAACCATCGTCAAGCGCGGCGGTGGCAAGCACAAGCACGACGAGCATGGCGGCGCCTGGAAGGTTGCCTTTGCCGACTTCTGCCTGGCCCTGATGTGCCTGTTCCTGGTGCTATGGCTGATGGCCGTGCGCAACCAGGAATCGCTGGAACACGTGCTGACCCAGTCCGACGGCAGCAAGACCGACGTCGGCAAGGGCGTGATGCCGGAACAGGTGGGCGGCCCGCGCGGCAGCCTGATCGAACGCTTCCCGATGCCGCGCACCGGCAATACCGATGTGGACGGCAATGCCACCCAGGGCTTCAACAAGAGCCCGACCGACACGGCGGAAAACCGGGTGCGCTACGAAACGCCGGAAGACCTCAAGCTGCTGGCCAAGACGCTCGCCAGGATGAGCGAGGAAACCGGCCTGGCCAGCAATCTGGAATCGGTGGTCACGCCGTATGGCTTGCGCGTGATGTTGCACGATACCGACAGCCAGGGCATGTTCGTGCGCGGCTCGGCGGTGCCGACCGACAAGTTCGCGCGCCTGCTGCAGAGCATGGGCCCGCTGTTCGCCAAGATGGAAAACCAGATGCTGATCGTCGGCCATACCGACTCCTCGCAGTATGCCGATACCAGCTACAAGGCCTTCTCCAACTGGAACCTGTCCAGCAACCGCGCCATGGCCGCGCGCTCGCAGCTGCTGGCCGGCAGCATGCCGCAGGACAGCGTGCTGCAGGTGGTCGGCATGGCCGACCGTGCGCCGCTCGATGCCAAACGGGCCGATGCTGGCGTCAACCGCCGGATCGAACTGCTGATCCTGACCAACACGCAGGCGAAAGCCATCGCCGATATGTTTGGCATGCCAAGCAGCAAGACTGCTATCATCCGGGAATCGGATTTGCCCGAACCCGGCCTGTTGCAGCAATTGCGGCAACAACTGCTGCCTGGCAAGGGGAAAAGCAATGGCAATTAATGTTAAGTCAAGAGGAAACCGTATGAGGATTTCCGGTTCTACCCCAGGCACCCCGGTGCAGACCGTGGCCGACAGCGCGCCGGCCGACGCGGCGCGCCCGAGCGCCGCCCCGGCCGCCCGGCGCGAGCTGGAATCGGCCGTGATGCAACCCGCCATCCAGGCCATGAAAGAGATGGGCGACATCGACCACGAGCGCGTGGCGCAGTTGCGCGACGCCCTGGCCAAGGGCGAACTGCCGTTCGACGCCGGCAAGCTGGCCGGCCTGATCCAGAAGTTCCACCGGGGCGAGCAGTGAGCGAGATCAGCCGCCAGGACGCCATGCGCTTGCTGCTCGACGGCATCAAGGCGGACTTGCGCAGTTACCAGCAGATGCTGGACCTGATTGCCCAGCAATTTGAAGCGGCGATCCGCCACCAGAGCGAACGCCTGGGCGAAATCGCTAAAGAAATCGGCGCTTTGGTCGATGTGCTGGAAGCGCGCCGCGCCCAGCGCGTCGAACTGGCAACCCGCCTGGTCGGCGCCCAGCCCTCCATGGAACAAGTGTTCACCCTGCTCAAGCCCGATGCGCGTGCGCGCCTCGAAGCTGACTGGGCGCAACTGGAAGGCATGGTGCAGACGGCGCGCGAAATGGGCCGCCGCAATGCCGAATTGCTGGCGGAGCAATACACCATCATGCAGCGCGTGCTGCATGGCGACGATCAAACCTATGAGCCGGTCTGAATTCACGCCTTTCCGGGCCTTTACCGCCGCCACCGCGCCGACCCAGGCCACGGCAGCCACCGTCAGCAATATGAGCGCGACGCGCCCTGCGCTGCCGGCAGCCTTCAGCCCTTCCCCGGCCGCCAGCGGCGGCGCGGGCAGCGCCACCTTCCGCCAGGTGCATGCCGAAGTTGCACGCTATATTGCGGCAGCCGACGCACCGGGCGCCGCTGCGCCCGGCGCCGGCAACGCCCTGACTGCCGATGGCGCCGCCCTGCGCGCCCGCATTGCTGCGCGCGCCTTCGGCGGCAGCGAGGCAACGCCCGAGGCCGGGGTGCCCAGCGAAGCCCAGCAAGCCTTCCTGGAAGCGATCCGCCCGCATGCGGAAGCGGCCGCGGCAAGGCTTGGCGTGGCGCCGGAACTGGTGGCCGCCCACGCGGCGCTGGAATCAGGCTGGGGCCGCCATGCCCCGGGCAACAATATGTTCGGCATCAAGGCTGGCGGCAACTGGCAGGGCGCCGTGCAGGCGCTGGCCACGCTGGAAGTGGAAGACGGCGTCGCGCACAGCCGCAACGAGCGCTTCCGCGGCTACGGCGACATGGGCGGCTCGTTCGAAGACTATGCCGGCATGCTGCTCGACAATCCACGCTACCGGCGCGCCCTCAACACCGGCAGCGACGCGCAAGCCTTTGCACACGCGCTGCAGGCCGGCGGCTATGCCACCGATCCCGCCTACGCCGACAAGCTGGGCCGGGTTGCCGCCAGCATCAAGGCAAGTCTGCAGGCTCAACAGTCCCAGCATCAATAACGCGCGCCCGGATCTGGGTGCCGCTGCTGTTTTTCACTCGGATGATGGCGCCGCGCGTGCCATTGTCCAGGGCTTCGCCCGCCATCGACACCTCGATCTGCTCGCGCTTGGCGACGATGCGCACCTGGTCGCCGCGCTTGACCAGTTGTGGCGCTGCCAACATATTCTGCCGAATGACTTCGCCGGCGCGGATGGTGCGCCGCGCAGCCATCCCCTCGAGCTCGCCAAAGTCGGAAAAAGCATCGGGAATCAAGGTGATATCGTGGCGCTCCCGCAACAAGTCTATAGGCGACAGAATTTTTCCGGAAATTAAATCGGTGGCAGCAACTGCAACGTTTGCCGACACCTTGCCCTTGGCAAGGAACTCATAGCGCCAACCTTGCAAGCTTGGGCAAACCACCACGAAACGCATGCGTGCGATGCCGCGCTGGTCCAGGCTCTCAACCCGTGTCTCAGAGGGACAGGAAGGAATGACGCGATTGGTCTTTATGACTTCGACATCGAACTTCGGCTCCAGCCAGCGTTGGCTTTCTGCATTGTTTTGCAATTGCTTTTCTGCAGCTAGTTTCACTTTGCTTAGCAATTCTTCCATTGTTGAAGCAGTTGCAAGTCTGAAATTTAAAATTCCTATGAGCAATATTCCACCGAAAACCTGTACAATGGGATTGTTGGGCATGGGCAATACCTTTAGACTGTAAATTCGCTGGGACATTACCAGAGGAGAGCAACAATGGCCATTAATTTCAAGGACGCGCTGGGTTTGCATGCGGATGCATTGCAGCTGCGCGCGCAACGTACGCGCGTCCTGGCATCGAACATCGCCAACGAGAATACGCCGGGCTATTCAGCCCAGGATATCGACTTCAAGGAGTCGCTGGCGCGCGTCGAAGCGGAGCTGTCCGGTGAGCCAATCCTCGAGGGAGATGGTGAAACCAAGTTCCGCGTGCCCTACCACCCCAGCGGCGACGGCAACACCGTTGAAATTGGCGTGGAGCAAGCCGCTTTCTCGCAAAATGCAACTGACTTCGCAACCAGTTTGACCTTCATCAACATGAAATTGCGTGGCATCGCCAAAGCCATCAACGGTCAATAAGGGGATTTTTCATGAGCTTTAAAGACATTGCGCAAATTGCCGGTTCGGCGATGGCGGCACAGACAGTGCGCCTGAATACCGTCGCCTCCAACCTGGCCAATGCCGACTCGGTGGCCGGCAGCGAGGCCGAAACCTACCGCGCCCGCAAGCCGGTCTTCGCCACCGTCATGGACGACAACGTCGACGCCGCAGCCGGCGGCCGGGTGCAGGTGCTGGACGTGGTCGAGTCGGCCGAACCGCTGCGCAAGGTGTACGAGCCCGGCAACCCGCTGGCCAATGCCGACGGCATGGTGTTCTACCCGAATGTCAACCAGGTGGCCGAGATGACCGACATGATGTCGGCTTCGCGTGCTTTTGAAACCAATGTGGAAGTGCTGGGCCGCATCCGCGGCATGCAGGCTTCCCTGCTCAAACTCGGTGAATCCTGATGGAAACCAACCTGTTTACCAACGCTGCTGCGCAAAACAGCAACCCGACCGGCGTGGCGCTGAACGGCGCCTCCAACGAAGGGCGCGACATGTTCACCAAGCTGCTGGTGGCCCAGATCAAGAACCAGGACCCGCTGTCGCCGCAAGACCCCTCGCAGTTCGTCCAGCAATTGACCCAGCTCTCGCAAACCGAAGCGCTGCAGAACCTGGCCAGCCTGACCACCGCCAACGCCTCCGTGCTGCAATCGATGCAGGTGCTGGCCATGGGCGCCCAGGTCGGTTCCGACGTGATGGTGCAGTCCAGCCAGGTGAACATCGATGGTCACAAGGTGGTGGGCGAAGCGACCCTGGGCAGCAGCTCGGCCAAGACCAGCCTGGTCCTGACCGGCAGCAACGGCCAACAGGTTGAAATCGTCATGGGCACCCTGCCTGCGGGCACCCACCAGTTCACCATCGACCCGGCCGCGCTCGGCCTGCCAGCCGGCAGCTATTCCATGCGCCTGGCCAGCGAGAGCAACCCGAACGCGCCGCTGGCCGTGCTGGGCCGCCTCGACAGCGTTCAGGTCGGCGCCGCCGGTAGCGTTACCGTCAAGATTGATTCCGTGGGCGAAGTATCGCCTTCCGCCATTACCGCATTCCGGGGCAAAACCCCGACTTCCGCTATTTAACGAAAGGTCCTCGCCATGAGTTTCGATATCGCTTTGTCCGGCATCCAGGCCATCAACGAGCAACTGGGCACGATTTCCAACAATATCGCCAACGCCGGGACCTACGGCTTCAAGTCCAGCCGCGCCAACTTCGCCTCGCTGCACGCCGGTGCGCAGCCGACCGGCGTGCACATCGGCTCGACCACCCAGTCGATCGGCCTGAACGGCGGCATCCAGGCCACCAACCGCGGCCTGGACGCCCTGATCAATGGCCGCGGCTTCTTCGTGGCCAAGGATTCCACCGGCCAGACCAACTACACCCGCGTCGGCATCTTCACCAAGGATGCCACCGATTTCCTGGTCAACAGCGCCGGCGCCAAGGTCCAGGGCTTCCAGCTGACCCCGCCAAGCATGGTGGCCGGGCCGATGGGCGACATCAAGGTTCCGACCAACCTGCTGACCGCGAAAGCCACCACCAACATCGATTTCGTGGCCAATATGTCGGCCGACTGGACCGTCCCGACCGGCAATATCACCACCAAGCTGCCGAACGCTACCGTCACCCCGGCCGTGGTGCCTGACGCCAACATGTACAACATGTCCAAGGTCACCGTGGTGCACGACTCCCTGGGCAATGAGCACACCGTGACCCAGTATTTCGTGAAAGACGTTGCGGCGCGCACCGTGAAGGTCTACTCGGCAGTGGACGGCACCGACCTGGGCGCCGCCGGCGGTTCGCCCTACACCCTGACCTTCGACACCAGCGGCCAGCTGGACCTGGCGGCCAACGGCGGCGCCTCCTATGCCCATAACCTGAGCTTCGCCGCCGCCCCGGCAGCCGCCATGACCGTCGAGATCGACTACACCGGCACCACCTTCCAGAAAGGCGAATCGACCACCTCGACCAACGCCGCCGACGGCTACGCGGCCGGCAGCTACGTGGGCGTGGAACTGGACCAGGCCGGCAACGTGGTGGCCAAGTACTCCAACGGCGAAAAGCAAGCCATCGCCCGCCTGGCCATCGCCACCTTCCCGGATGAAGATGCGCTGACCCCGGTCAATGAAACGTCCTGGACCGCCAACGTGCAGTCCGGCAACGCCAACCTGTCCGAAGCCGGCCAGGGCATCGCCGGCGCACTGACGGTCGCTTCGCTGGAAACCTCCAACGTCGATGTGACCTCGGAGCTGGTCAGCCTGATGACCTCGCAGCGCAACTACCAGGCCAACTCCAAGGTCATCACCGCGGAGAACGAGATGCTGCAGTCGCTGATGCAAGCCCTGTAATAAAGGCCAACTGAATGGACGCGCTGATCTACACCGCGATGAGCGGCGCCGAGCGGGCCATGCGTGGCCAGCAGGTGCACGCCAACAACCTCGCCAACCTCGACACCAACGGCTTCCGCGCCAACCTCGAGCTGGCGCAGGCTGCCAAGCTGCCCGGCTACGGCTACGACGACCGCCACATGTCGCAGATGCAGTCGAACGCCGTGACCGACCGCCAGGGCGCGCTGCGCCAGACCGGCCGCGAACTGGACGTGGCCATTTCCGGCCCCGGCTACTTCGCCGTGCAGGGCCCGACGGGCGAAGCCTACACCCGCGCCGGCGCCATCACGCTCGATGCCGACGGCACCCTGACCGTCAACGGCATGCAGTTGCTGGGCGAAGGCGGCCCGATCACCCTGCCGGTGCACCGCAAGGTGGAAATCGGCCAGGACGGCACCGTCTCCATCCTGGGCCCGACCGCCAATGCCGAGATGCAGGTGATCGACAAGCTCAAGCTGGTGCGCGCCGAAGCGTCCGAGCTGAGCAAGAATGAAGCGGGCCTGCTGGTGGCGCGCGACGGCCAGTTGCTGGGCACCGACCCGACCGTGCAAGTGAAGGCCGGCCATCTGGAAGGCGCCAATGTGACGGCAGTCGAAGAAATGGTGGCCACCATGAGCCTGAATCGCACCTTCGAAATCCAGATGAAATTGTTCAAGGCCGCCGACGACATGACCTCGGTCGGCAACAAACTGATTAGCGGCTAACAGGAGAATCACGATGAATCCAGCAATGTGGATCAGCAAGACCGGCGTGCAGGCGCAAGACGCGAAGCTGCAGGCCATCGCCAACAACCTGGCCAACGCCAACACCGTCGGCTTCAAGCGCGACCGCGTGGTGTTCGAAGACCTGTTCTATTCGATCGACCAGCAGCCGGGCGCCCAGCGTGCCGACAACAACACCCTGAACCCGTCCGGCGTGCAGATGGGTAACGGTACCCACCTGGTCGGCACCCAGAAGATTTTCACCAACGGCAATGTGCAAACCACCAACAACGCGCTCGACGTGGCTGTGATGGGCAATGGTTTCCTGCAAGTGCGCCGCCCGAACGGCGAGCCGGCCTTTACCCGCGCCGGCCAGTTGCAGGTCGACAAGGACGGCGTGCTGGTCAACGCCTCCGGCCTGCCGCTGGTGCCGCAGATCACCGTGCCGGCCAATGCCACCGCCATCACCATCGGCGAAAACGGCACCGTGTCGGCCACGATTCCGGGCAACACCACCCCGACCGAACTGGGCCAGTTGACCCTGACTTCCTTCATCAACCCGACCGGCCTGCAGGCGCTGGGTGAAAATCTGTTCGCCGAAACCCCGGCCTCCGGCGCCCCGACCGAAGGCCGTCCGGGCGACGCCCAGTTCGGCAAGCTCAAGCAGGGTGCCCTGGAGGGCTCCAACGTGCAGGTGGTGGAAGAGATGGTGGACATGATCGCCGCCCAGCGCACCTACGAAATGAACACCAAAGTTCTGACGGCAGCGGATAATATGCTGCAGTACCTGGCACAGGCCGCACGCTGATGAAAACCGCCCTGCCCGCGCTGGCCCTGGTCCTGCTGGCTGGCTGCTCCAGCCTGCAGCCGACCGTGCGCCCGGCGCCTTTCGACGAAACCCCTGCCGTGTCGCGCAGCGCCTTGCCGCGCGGCACCTCAGGCGGCGTCTTCAATCCGGACAGCAGCATCTCGCTGGTGTCGGATAGCCGCGCCTTCCGCGTCGGCGATATCGTCACCGTGATCCTGCAAGAAACCACGCAGGCATCGAAGAGTGCGGGCACCACCCTGGCCAAGGATTCCAGCGTCGGCATTGCTTCGCCCAGCCTGCTGGGCAAGACGTTCCCGAAGGCCGGCGTCGATATTTCGGCTGAGCGCGGCTTCAAGGGCGATGCCCAGAGCACCCAGCAGAATGCCCTGAGCGGCGCGATCACCGTGATCGTGCAGGAAGTGATGCCGAACGGCTTGCTCAAGGTCGCCGGCGAAAAAGTGCTGACCCTGAACCAGGGCGAGGAATTCGTGCGCCTGCGCGGCTTCCTGCGCGCGGCCGATATCGATGCCAACAATATGGTGTCGTCGCAGCGTATCGCCAATGCCCGCATCGCATACGGTGCGCAAGGCACGCTGGCCGATACCAACCAGCCGGGCTGGCTGACGCGCTTCTTCCTTGGTCCTTTGATGCCTTTCTGAGGTGATGGATATGTTCAGCTTCAAAACCGGCAAATCACTGCCTGACCCGCAGGGTCAGGCACTGGCCAGCGGCCGCCGCGTATCAGTGTCTGACCCTGCGGCTCTGACACGGGTTTACCGGTTCGTGGCAGCCCTGCTGCTGGCCATCGCCATCCCCGCCACCGCCGCCCCCCAGCTGCGCAACCTGGTCGCCATCGAAGGCGTGCGCGACAACCCCCTGGTCGGCTACGGCCTGGTGGTCGGCCTGAACGGCTCCGGCGACTCGACCCAGGTCAAGTTCGCCAGCCAGTCGGTGGTCAACATGCTCAAGCAGTTCGGCGTGAAAATGCCGGATGGCGCCGACGCCAAGTCCAAGAACGTGGCTGCCGTGATGGTGTCCGCCGTGTTCCCGCCAGGCTACCGCCGCGGCCAGCCGATCGACGTCACGGTCTCCTCGCTGGGCGACGCCAAGAGCCTGCGCGGCGGCTCCCTGCTGCTGACCCCGCTCAAAGCCGCCGACAACGAAGTCTACGCGCTGGCCCAGGGCAATGTGGTGGTGGGCGGCCTGTCCGCCGCCGGCAAGAGCGGCTCCTCGGTCACCGTCAACACCCCGACCGCCGGCCGCATCCCGAACGGCGCCGTGATCGAACGCGAAATCGCCACCGACTTCGCCAGCAAGCCATCAGTGCACCTGTCGCTGAAGCAGCCGAACTTCGAGACCGCCACCAATATCGTGGAAGCGATCAACCGCAAGTTCGGCGACGTGGCCAGCACGGCGGACGGCACCGGCATCGACGTGCTGGCGCCGCAGAACCCGACCCAGCGCGTGGCCTTCATGGCCAAGCTGGAAGCGCTGCCGATCGAAGTCGGCCAGGACGTGCCGAAAGTCGTGTTCAACTCGCGTACCGGCACCGTGGTCATCGCCGATGGCCTGCGCGTGAAGGCGGCCGCCGTTACCCACGGCTCGCTCAAGGTGGTCATTTCGGAAAGCTCGAAGGTCAGCCAGCCGGCGCCCTTCAGCCAGGGCCAGACGGCCATCACCCCGCAATCGAACGTGGCGGTGAATGAAGCCAAGCCGCAAATGTTCAAATGGCCGGCAGGCGCCAAGCTGCAAGCCATCATCGACGTGGTCAACAGCCTGGGCGCGACGCCGGATGACATCATGGCAATCCTGCAAGCCCTGGACCAGGCCGGCGCCATCGAAGGCGAACTGGTGGTGATCTGATGGACGGCCGCTTCGCCCCCCTGCCGGTACGCAAGCTGGGCATCGGCGCCGACGACAGCAAGCTCGGGCAGGCCGCCCCTGCCCCGCAGACCGAGGAAGTACGCTATCGCGACAAGGCCACCGATGCCGCCGTCAAGTTCGAGAGCTTCTTCATCGCCCAGACGCTGCACAAGATGCGCGACGCAACCAAGGCCATGGCCGACGACGACAGCATCTACAAGGACTCGATCAACAGCGACATGCTGGACATGGCCGACAATATGGTGGCCGACCAGCTGGCCGGCCGCCGCGCCTTCGGCGTCGCCGACGCCATCCTGCGCCAGTTATTGCCAGCGACGCCGCCTGCCGGGGCTTCCCAGCCAGAAATTTCAGTTTTATCCAAGAAAAATCCGACCGACGCTTAATCTCCCCATTGGCGCGGTCGCCTTTACTCGATAACGGGCCAAGATGCCATTGAGCAACGGCCCAGCCTAAGGGAAGATTGCACCATGTCGATTATCAACAATGCACTGTCGGGATCGTTGGCCGCCCAGGCCGCCATCAACACGACCAGCCAGAACATTGCAAACTTGCAAACCAAGGGTTATACCCGCCAGGGCGTGCTGCTGTCGGCCGTTGCCCCTTCGGCCGGCTCCGGCGGTCCCGGCTTCGGCGTTGAAGTGAGCAAGCTGTTGCGCTTCTCCGACTCGTACAAGAGCCAGCAATTATGGCGTGCCAACTCCGAACTCGGCTCGCGCACCCAGAGCCAGCCCTACTTCACGCAACTTGAACGCGTGATGGGCGATGAAAAGACCAGCCTGTCGAACGGCGTCGACCAGTTCTTCCGCGCCCTGAACGCGGCCGGCGTCGACCCGGTGTCGACCCCGCTGCGCCAGCAGGTGCTGACCGCCGCCAACGCCATGGCGCAATCGTTCAACAGCATCTACAACGTCACGCGCCAGCAGCAGGTGTCGATCACGCAGCAGCGCGACGCCATGCTGCCGCAGCTGAATACCCTCAGCGCCAATATTGCGGCCCTGAACAACCGCATTACCCAGGCCGGTTCGCTCGGCACCAACACCTCGGCCCTGGTCGATGAACGCGACCGCGCCATTGATTCGCTGGCCAACCTGGTCTCGGTGGAGGTGCTGGAACAGCCGGACGGCACCCGCAGCGTTTCCCTGCGCAGCGGCCAGCCGCTGGTGGTCGGCAACCTGGCCGGCACCATGTCGATGAATCCGTCGACCACGCCAGCCACGCTCGAACTGAAATTTGCCGGCACCACCTTCGGCCTGGACGACACCAAGGTTGGCGGCCAGCTGGGCGGCATTGGCGATTTCGAGAAGAACACCCTGCAGCCGCTGCAGCAGTCGCTGCTGGACATGGCCAACCAGCTGGCGACCAAGGTCAACAACACCATGGCGCTGGGCTACAAGCCGGACGGCCTGCCGGGTCCGCCGATTACCGCCACGCCTGGCGGCGCCCTGTTCGCCTTCAACGCCACCGGCGCCGGCGGCATCCTCGGCCTGGTCCCGGGCATCCAGGCCCAGGACCTGGCGTTCTCGTCCAACGGCGCGCCTGGCGACAGCAAGAACCTGCAAGACCTGATCGCGATCAAGGGCCAGCCCATCACCCTGACCTCGGTCGGCACGGTGCTGATCGGCGATGCCGACACCCAGCTGGTGGGCAAGCTGGGCATCGACAGCGGCCAGAACCAGTCGCTGCTGGACACCGCCGCCACCATCCGCCAGCAATCGGAAGACGATTGGGCCGCGACCAGCTCGGTCAACAAGGACGAGGAAGCGATCAACCTGGTCGAGTTCCAGAATATGTACCAGGCGAACATGAAGGTGATCGCCGTTGCCAACACCCTGTTTGACGCCACCTTGGCGCTGTTCTGAGGATTATTGAAATGCGTATCGCCTCCAGCCAGTTCCAGGCATCCATGAACCGCTCGCTGCAGATCAACCAGACGGTGATCGCCAAGCTGACCGAGCAGATGGCCACTGGCAACAAGATCCAGGTGCCGTCCGACGAGCCGATCGCCAATGTGCGCCTGTCGCGCCTGCGCCGCGAAGAAAACATCGTCAGCCAGTACGTGGACAACATCAGCGCCGTGAAGATCCGCCTGTCGAAGAATGAGACCTACCTGGGTTCGATGGTCGACGACATGGGCGCCGCGCGCGACCTGTTCGTGTGGGCTTCTGACGGCTCCAACACGCCGGCCGACCTGAACTCCATGGTCAACAGCCTGGTGGCGCTGCGCGACTCGCTGTACTTCAATGGCAATACCAAGGACCAGGAAGGCAAGTACATCTTCTCCGGCACCCTCACCTCGACCGCGGCGCTGTCGTACGACGCCACCCAGCCGCTGGGCGCGCGCTACAGCTATACCGGCAATAACGGCACCCAGGAAGTCGTGGTGGGCAATGGCATCACCCAGCCGGCCAATGTCACCGTGCAAGGCATGGACGTCTACCTCAACCAGCTGGACCAGGCCATCAGCATGCTGAGCAGCCCAACCGTCAGCCCCAGCGACCCGGTCCTGCAAGGCGTGTTGAAAACCGCGCTGGACGGCACCGACTCCGCGCTGAACCAGATTTCCAGCAAGATCGCCCAGTTCGGCGGCGCCCAGAACGTGATGGAAACCCTGGCCAATAACCACAGCAACGTCAGCCTGTCGAACAAGATCGCGATCACCGATATCGCACAATTGGATTACGGCCTCGCGGCCACCCAGCTGTCTGGTTACAATAGCGCCCTACAAGCGACTTACCAGGCTTATTCGAAGGTCAGCGGACTGTCGCTGTTTAACGTACTGTAAATATCATGGAAATCGCCCAGCGCCCCAGCACTACCGGCCTCTCCGCCCGCGCCACCGCCAATCCGGCGGCAGGACAGGCTGAGACCACGCCGGCAGAGGCAAGCGCGGCGATCGACCAGGCCGCAGCCAGCAAGGCGCCCGCCCCCCTGCGCCGCGGCCTGAGCAATATGGATGCCCCGCTGCAGAACGATGTCTCGGGCGCCCAGCAAGCGATTGACTTCCTCGAGCAAAGCGCAGCCCAGCTGCGCGCCCTGAAGACCGACATCGCCGCCAAGCTGGCCACGCGCACCATGCGCGACGGCCAGGTGGAACAGCGCGTACGCCAGTTCAGCGAAACCTGGCGCAACCGGGCGCAAGCGTCCGGCGGTACGCTTGACGCGCAACTGAACTACTCCAACCAGCCGTCGACCCAGCGCTTCACCGTGCGCGGCATGACCCTGGCCAACCTGCGCAACGGCGCCCGCGAGACGCTGGCCATCTCGGTGGGCGGCGGCACCGCCGGCCTGCGTTCGGTGCACCTGGCGCCCGGCCTCTCGGACGCTGAAATCATTTCCCGCTTCGACCAGGCGATGGCCCCCGCCGGAGTGCGCGTGTCGGTCAACAAGGATGGCGAGCTGGTGTTCACGGCGCCGGAAAGCGCCTGGCCCGGGATTCGCGACTTGCTGGCCGTGCAAGGCTCGGGCATCCGCTTCCCGGCGGGCCAGCTCAACCGGATCAAGGCCGACGCCGAAGCCCCGGTCGTGATGCCCGAAGGCTGGGGCACCAGCGACATCGAAGCGATGCGCGCCACGCTGCAGCAAGTAACGCAAGCCCTGGCGCACGTCGAAGCCGCGCTGGCCAAGGTCCGCCAGGAACTCGCAACTGCCACCCAGCGCGTGCAAAGCGAACTGCCGGAAATCGAAGTGGCCGGCATGGGCCAGATGGCCGAAGTCTTCGCCAATGTCGCCAACGAGCCCGGCTACTCCGCCCTGGTCTCCCTCACCTCCGCCCTGGTCGGCATCAACCGCGACCGCGTCGTCTCCCTGTTACGCCTAAGTTAAAAGTCGGGGTCAGGTCTGGCAATCCGCCATTTCTTGCGCGGACGCAAGACCAAGCCTGTCCCACGAAGCTAGACTGGGTCCATGAGCAGACCCTTGCGCATCGAGCACGACAATGCCTGCTACCACGTGACTGCGCGGGGCGACCGGCGCTCGACCATTTTCCGTACTGACAGCGACCGCCTGAGCTGGCTGGCGCTGCTCGCAGAAACCTGCAAACGTTTCGACTTTGTCGTACTGGCCTACTGCCTGATGGGCAACCATTACCACCTTGTGGTGCAGACCAGGAAGGGGCAACTCTCGCGCGGCATGCGCTACCTCAACAGTAACTATTCGCAGTATTTCAACCGGCAGCACGGACTGGTCGGGCATGTCTTCCCAGGACGCTATCACGCCGTACTGTGCCAGGAAAGCGAATATCTAATGGAATTATTGCGTTATACGGTCCTGAACCCGGTACGCGCCGGCTTGGTGATACATCCCCGCCACTGGCTATGGAGCAGCTACCTGCCAATGATCGGCGCCATCGACCCGCCGGAATGGCTGCAACATGACGCCATGCTTACAAGGTTCGGCGCCGACCGTGAGTCGGCAATTCGAGCCTACGAGGCCTTTGTCCTTAACGGAATCGGGCAGGAAAGCCCGTTTCGCGCGGTGAGGCACCAGCTCTTCCTTGGCGATGAAGAGTTCTGCGAACGCGTCGCGCGCCGCGACTTGCCTGGTACTCCAATGGAATTCAATCGCAGCCAACGCCGCGCGGTCGTGCTCCACTTGGCCGACTATTTTGCCCGCTACCCGAACCGCAAGGAAGCTATGGCAAAGGCCTACCTTTCGCATACCTACTCCATGGCAGAAGTCGCTGAATACGCCAAAGTGTCCGTGCGAACTGTCAGCCGCGCCGTCAAAGCCTTTCGAGAAATGGCGGATTGCCAGACCTGACCCCGACTTTTATCACGCCAGTTGGGCGGGGCCGCGGGCCAGCGCGCCCATCTGGCTGGGGGGCAAGGGGCGGGCGTAGACGAAGCCTTGGGCGTAGTCGCAGCCGGCGGCTTTCAGGAGGTTGAGCTGGGTTTCGGTTTCGACGCCTTCGGCGACTACTTTCAGGCCCAGCTTGTGGGCCATGACGATGATGCCTTCGCACAGCGCGAGGTCGCCGGAATCGCCGGCCAGGTCCATCACGAAGCTGCGGTCAATCTTCAGGTAGTCGATGTCGAAATTCTTGAGGTGGGCCAGCATGGAGTGGCCGGTGCCGAAGTCGTCCAGCGCGACCTGCAAACCCATCGATTTGAACTGGCGCAGGCGGTCCATCACCGGGCCGCTGCTGTCGAGCAGCAGGCGCTCGGTAATCTCGATCACGATGCTGCGCGGCGCCAGGTGCATCTGCTCGACATAGCGCATCCATTTCTCGAAAATCTCGGGGCCGGTGCGAAACTGCACCGGCGACTGGTTGACGCTGATCTGGAAGGGGCGCCCCAGCTCCTCCTGCCAGCGCTTGGCCTGGTCGGCGGCGCTGCGGAATACCCAGTCGCCAATTTCGAGAATGACGCCGCTGGCTTCGGCGCTGCCGATGAAGTCGGCCGGGTTCAGCATGCCGCGCTCGGGGTGGCGCCAGCGCAGCAGCGCTTCGGCACGTTCGATGGTGCCGCTATGCAGGTTGACGATGGGCTGGTAGTGCAGCTCGAACTGTTCGTTGGCGACCGCCATCTGCAAATCGCGCGTGATGCGCAGGCGCAATTGGGCGGCGGCCTGCATGTCGGGCGTGAAGTAGCTGTAGCGGTTGCGGCCGGCATTCTTGGCGGCGTACATGGCCTGGTCGGCGTTGCGCAGCAATTGCTCGGGGTCGTTGGCGTCCGAGGGATGCAGGGCGATGCCGATGCTGGCGGACACCGATCCGCTATTGTCGCCCAGGATGAAGGGCCGGTTCAGGCTGGTGATGATCTGCTGCGCCACGCGCTCGGCACTGGTGACATGGTCGAGGCCGGGAAGGATCACCACGAACTCGTCGCCGCCCAGCCGTGCCAGCGTGTCGGAGGCGCGCACGCAGGCGCTAATGCGGTGCGCCGCCTCCACCAGCAAGGCATCGCCCATTTCGTGGCCGAGCCGGTCGTTGATTTCCTTGAACTGGTCGAGGTCGATGAACAGCAGGGCCAGGAACAGGCCGTCGCGGCGGGCCTTCTTCATTTCCTGCGATAGCCGGTCCTGGAACATATTGCGGTTCGGCAGGGCCGTCAGCGAGTCGTAATTGGCCTGGTGCCAGATCAGTTCGGTCGACAGCTTGCGCTCGGTGATGTCGCTGACCAGCGCCAGCGCGCCGAGGTAGCTGCCATCGGAATCGAAGATCGGGTTGGTGGCCAGGGTGGCCCACATATCGCTGCCATCGCGGCGCAGGAACTTGAATTCGTGGCGCTCCGCAATGCCTTGCTGGCGGCGTGCGATATTGCGCTCGAGCAGGGCGCGCCCTTCGTCGTCCATGAAGTTGACCAGCGGCTGCTCCAGCATCTCCTCGATCGTATAACCGAGCATGGCGGCCATCTTGGGATTGACGAAACTGGTGCGTGCCGCAGCGTCGATTTCCCAGATCCCCTCTTCCGCGCTGTGCACGATGCGGCGAAAGCGCTCTTCGCTTTTTTCCAGCGCCGCCAGCTTGCCTTCAGCCATTTCCAGCACCACGCGCAATTGCGCCATGCCTGGCGTGCCGCTGCCCAGCAGCGTGACGGCAAAGCCGCGGTCGCCGCGCCCGCGCGTCATCTGCAGCGACAGGCGCTGCGGCTCTTCGCTGGCCAGGCTGTTGCTGACGAAGGCATCAAAATCGGCAATGAAGCGTTGCGCCACATAGTTGCGGAAGGGGACGCCATCAGGGTTCTGGCGCGGCAGGCCGAGCAGGTCGGCGCCCACCAAGTTCATTTGCAGGATGGTGCTGTCGCTCGCGAGGACAAAATAGCCAACCGGGGCCAGCAGGTAGAGATCGTTGAAGTAGTCCTGGTCGCTGGCCAGTTGCAGGTCGCCGCTGGCGCGTTGCAGGCCGTTGTAGACGGCCGGCGGAGTGCCTCCCATGGCAGCCAGCACTGCTTCGCCGGGCAAGAGTGCATCGAGCCCTGCCAGTCCGGGGACGGCGGGCCGGGTGGCGGTCCCCTGCTCCGCCTGCCTGGCATGCTGGTCTTTATCCATATTGGTTCCAGCCTAGCATGCCCTTGTGACAATGTCGAGCAGCTAACTTTGGCGGTGCGCGCGGTTCAGGCGTTGTTCGGCAAAGCGTTGCAGTTGCTCGAAAGCCAGGCTGAGTATCCAGTAGATGACGGCTGCCGCGAGATAGAGCGGCAAGGGGCGGAAGGTGGTGGCAATCACTTCCTTCGTCGATAGCATCAGTTCCGTCATGGTAATGACCGACACCAGCGAAGTATCCTTGATCAGGCTGATCAGGGTATTGCTCATCGAAGGCACGGCAATGCGCAGCGCCTGCGGCATCACCACATGGCGCAAGGTCTGTCCGTAACCGAGGCCCAGGCTGTAGCTGGCCGACCACTGGCCTTTATGGATCGAGAGGATGGCCCCGCGCAGGCTTTCCGACAGGTAGGCGCCGGCGTTCAGGCTCAGCGCCAGGATGCCGGCGGTGACCGGCGTGAACTCGATGCCGACCGACGGCAGGCCGTAATAGATCACGAACATCTGCACCAGCAGCGGCGTGCCGCGCATCAGGCTGACGTACACATTGGCCGGCCAGCGCAGCAGCTTCCATGGCAGGATGCGCATCACGGCAGTGGGAAAGCCCAGCACCAGGCCGCCCACCATCGCGGCGACCGCGAACACCAGGGTATAACCGGCGCCCTTCAACATCACGGGCGCCGCCTCGTGCAGCAGCTCCAGCCACTCCATGCTCAGGGCGCCTTGCTGACGTCAGTGCCGAACCACTTCATGGAAATGGCTTTCAGGCTGCCGTCGGCGGCGGCATCCGCCAGCACCTTGTTGAGCGCGGCCTTGAAGGCGGGATTGCCCTTCTGGAAGGGAATGCCCATGCGCTCGACGGCGCCGACGCGGGCGCCGGCCTTGATTGGCAGCTTGGTGGTTTTCAGCAAATAGGCCGTCATCAGGCTGTCGTTCAAGGCGGCATCGATACGGCCCAGCGCCAGGTCGGTCAGGTTTTCCGGGGCTGCCGGGTAGCCTTTCACGTCGATGCCGGGCACAGCCTTCAATTGCATCTCGTAGACGCTGCCCTGCCCGGCGCCGACGCGCTTGCCTTTCAGCTGTTCGAGGGAAGTCCAGTTGTTCTTGTCATCCTTGCGTACGATCAGCATCGGCGAGGAGTAGATGTAAGGCGTACTGAAGTCGAAAGCTTGTTCGCGCTTCGGGTTGATGCCAACCTGCGAAATGATGACGTCGTATTTATTGCTGGCCAGTCCGGCCAGGATCGAGGCCCATTCGGTGGTGACGAATTCCGGCTTCAGCCCCAGCTTGCTGGCCACCAGGCGCGCCACGTCGACGTCGTAACCCGCCAGCTCGCCATTTTTCTCCTTGAAATTGAATGGCGGGTAGACGCCTTCCATGGCCACTTTCAGCGTGCCGCGCGCCTTGACTGTTTGCAGCAGGTCGGCGGCACTGGCGTGCAGCGCGGCTGCGGCCAGCAGGAGGGCGATCAACGGTTTGCGCATCAGGAATCCTTTAGTAAGAACGGCTGCGGCCGAATTTATGACCGACGACGAGGGTGGTGCTGGCGACCAGGACGGACAGGCCAAGGATGAGCTGCACCAGCTTGTCTTCGGGCAGGGTCCAGAGGCGGCCTTTGGGCGGCTCGCAAGCGGCGATAGCGCACAGCAAGGGCTCCACCCAATCGGCTTCAGGAGTAACATCGAGGATAACGGCGCCCTCGGTGGTCTGCATGTAGATATCGCCGCCCTCGGCCAGGCTGAAACACACGCCGTAGCCGGTTTCCTGCTTGCCGACGTGTTCCTTCAGCGCGAGGTCGTGCTCGGCAATCCACAGCTCCACGTCCTGGGGCGTTTCCAGTGCGGTCCACGGCACCGGGCGAAAGCGCGGCTTGGCCGCTTCGTCATCGTGATTAAACATGGGTCAGGAGTGTAACCGAAACCTCAGGAGGCGGTATGAAAGTAAACGAATATGTATCTGAGTTTGATGCGTTCTTCGGCAAGCTGCTGGATGAGCATCCGGAATTGGTGGAAGACCAGCGGGTGGGGTGGAATATCTGGTGGGACCATAAGGTGGACCTGGAGGCCGAGCGGCTTGCCAGGACGGATGCGGTGCCGACGCCGGCATATTACTACCACTGAAAACCGGTAAACCGTTGTCTGACCCACAGGGTCAGACACCTCGGCCTGCGGCAGCCGCGTATCAGTGTCTGACCCTATGGGTCAGACACTGGTTTACCGGTTTCAGCCTTTCCAGCTCCGCTGCAGCCCGGTATCAGCATGAATCCACCCGCCCCGCGGCCCCTGGCGGTAATAAAACCCCACGCCCCCCTGCCGGAAACTCTGCACCAGGCTGCCCAGCACCTCCGCGTTCAAGTTCGGAATCCGGATATCGGCTGCCTTGCCGCTCATATGCAGCGACTGCCGCGCCGCAGGAATTCCCTGCTCGATCAGCTTTTTGTTGGAAGCCGGCGTGCGATACCCCGACAAGATCTCCAGCGGGCTCTCGATCCCGAAGCGCTGCACAAACGCCTGCGCGCCCCACAGCGTCTCGAACAGCTTCGGATCAATCGCTGCCGTCTCCTTGCCGTTCACGTCGCGCAGCAAATGGCACAGCTCCTGGTAAGCCGAGTCGATGATCTCGCCATCCTTCCAGTAGGTCAGCCGGGCCTTCTCCCCGCTTTGCGGCCGGATCACGCTGATCGTGCGCGGCTTGATCCAGAATTCCAGGTCCAGCATCTGGGCGTCGAAAATATCGGGCGGAGGTTCCGGCTCCGACTGCGCGCGACCCTGGCCAAGCAGCGGCAGCCCAGCCAGCGCTGTGCCCGCCATCATATGGAGGAAGTCTCTGCGAGTTGTCATGGCGATTCCATCTATTGCAATAACGATTACTATAGCAATAGAGAATGACTTGAGAAACCCCTTTAACAATTTGTCGTAAACTTCGCAGCGGGAGCGATGATCACAAGGTCCGACGTTGCAACCGCCACGCAAGGCAGGATATAGCCTTCCCGCTTCTCCTCCAGGCTCAGGCCTGGCCATTCAATCAGGTGGCGCGCAGTGCCGCTTTGCACCCGGCAGATGCAGGTGCGGCAGGTACCGTTGCGGCAGGAACTGGGGAGCACCACGCCGGCGCGGGCGGCCGCCACCAGCAAGCTGGCCTCGCCATCCGTTTCGAACGATAATCCCTTTGGCTCAACTCTTATCTGAAACACAATGCCTCGCTATATTGCCCTGCTCCGCGGCGTCAGCCCGATGAACTGCAAGATGCCGGAACTGAAAGCCGCCTTTGAAAGTGCCGGATTTTCCAACGTCAAGACGCTTCTATCAAGCGGCAATGTAGCATTCGACGCCCGTTCCGCCTCCGAAGCCGCGCTGGAACGCAAGGCCGAGGCAGCGATGGCCAAGGCGCTCGGCCGCAGCTTCTACACCATTATCCGCTCGCAAAAACACCTGCAAGACCTGCTGGCGGCGGACCCCTATCCTGGCCTGGGCGCCGAGCCGGCTGCCAAGCGCGTGGTGAGCTTCCTGCGTGCCGCGCCATCCGCGACCGTGCTGCCGCCGCCCATCAGCGGCGCTGAAATGCTTGGCGTAATTGGAAGCGAGGTGTTTTCGACCTACTTGCCCAGCAGCGACGGCCCGGTCTTCATGCGCCTGATCGAGAAGACTTTCGGCAAGGACATCACCACCCGCACCTGGGACACGGTGCGCAAGTGCGCGTCAGCCTGATGCCTGGACAGCACTGGTCGGGAAACGCCCTGCTCTCGCCCGGCTTCGGCGTATTCCGCGGCGCGATCGGCGACAGCGCACTGCACGCCCATTACGCGCACCAGCTGGTCATTTCGCTCCATGGCGAAATTGGCGTGGCCTTCCCTACCGGCCCGCTGCGCGCCCCCGGAATTGCCATCCCGGCAGGACTGCCGCATTGCGTCTGCGCCGACGAGGCGCTCCTGGTCTACCTGGACCCGCTGACGCCGGAAGGAACGGCCTTGTTCCAGGCCCCGGCCGACACGCCGGCGCTGCTGGCCGACGATCTGTGCAGCCAGCTCCTCGCGGCCGCCGATACAGGCCAGCCCCTGCGCAGCGTGCTGCGGCAGGCTTTCGGCCTGTCCCGGCCCTCGGCTCAGGATGCGCGCATGACCGCCGTCGCTGGAGCGCTGCGCGCAGGCATTGCGGAAGGCGGCGCAAGCAGGCTCCAGCTGGCCGAGCTTGCCCATCTGTCGCCCGACCGTTTTTCCCACTGGTTCGTCGAACAGACCGGCCTCCCCTTGCGCAGCTATCGTAAATGGCTGCGCCTGGAACTGGCACTACACCGGCTTGCTCAGCGCGGCAACCTGACCGACGCGGCGCACGCCGCCGGTTTCGCCGACTCGGCCCACCTTTCGCGTACTTTCCGCGAGATGTTCGGCCTTAACCCGGCCGCCCTTCTGCGCGGCATCGTGCTGGATAGCTCTTTCGTTCAAGCCACCTGACGCGCGCGCCCTTACGCTGGCCTTCTTTCACCACTGGAGGTCAACATGAAGCAATGGACGATACGCTACCTGAGTTATCCAATCGTTTTTGGCGGCGCCGCCGCGGCGATTTTCTGGGCCGCCACGCAAGGCTTGCCCTACTGGCCAGCCGTGCCGCTGATGGCGCTGGCGGCCATTGCCTGCGTCGCCCTGCTCGAACGCTTGCAGCCCTATGAGGCGGCCTGGCTGGCCGATCATGGCGATACGCGCACCGACTGCCTGTACTTCCTGGTCAACGCAAGCGTCCTGTATGGCAGTATTGAAATCCTGTCCTGGGCACGCGCCCTGTTGCCTGCGCCAGCAGCCTGGCCGGCCACCTGGCCGGCTTGGGCGCAAATCGCCGCTGCCATGGTCGTGCTCGATTTCGGCTTGTTTTTTATGCACTGGCTGAGCCATCGCCACCACCGCCTGTGGCTGTTCCACGAAGCGCACCATAGCAGCGAACGCCTGTACTGGCTGAACAGCGAACGGCGCCACCCGCTGCACGCCATGATGATGGGCGCTCCGGGTTTTGCCGTCCTGCTGGCACTGGGCGCGCCCGCAGTCACGGTCGCGACCGGCCTGGCCATTCTTTCCGTCCACCTGGCCTTCCAGCACGCCAACCTCGACTATTCGCTGGGTCCGTTGCGCCACCTGTTCGGCGTCGCCCAGACCCATCGCTGGCACCACAAACGCAAATACGAGGACGCCCAGGTCAATTTCGGCGAATGGCTGATGCTGTGGGACCACCTGTTCCGCACCTACCGCCAGCCGCCGGGCCGCATCGGACAAGCTGACGTCGGCCTGGACAGCCAGGATGCCCCGTCTAAGTATCTTCGCCAATTGTTACGACCATTCCTGTGAGCTACAATGTCAAGCTTGTCCGGTAGGCCATCGCCCACCCGCTATCCACCCCGAGCCTGCCGAACCCGGCGAGCCCAGGGAAGAATATTCAGCGGAAAACCTCCGCATTTGAGGGAATAAACATGTCTCAAAAGTCTAAAATCATCTACACCCTTACCGACGAGGCGCCACTGCTGGCGACTTATTCCCTGCTGCCAATCGTGCAGAAATTCGCAGCCCCAGCCGGCGTCGACGTCGTCACCAGCGATATTTCGGTCGCCGCCCGCGTGCTGGCAGCCTTCCCGGAATGCCTGAGCGACGAACAGAAAGTGCCGGACAACCTGGCCGAACTGGGCGCCCTGACCCAGAACCCGGACACCAACATCATCAAGTTGCCTAATATTTCGGCATCGGTCTCCCAGCTGGTCGCCTGCATCCGCGAACTGCAGGCTGCCGGCTACAAGCTGCCGGACTACCCGGAAGACGCCAAGACCGAAGAAGAGAAAGCACTGAAAGCCCGCTACGGCAAGTGCATCGGCTCCGCCGTGAACCCGGTCCTGCGCGAAGGTAACTCCGACCGCCGCGCGCCAAAGGCAGTGAAAGAATACGCACGCAAGAACCCGCACTCGATGGGCGAATGGAGCCAGGCTTCGCGCACCCACGTATCGCACATGCACGGCGGCGACTTCTACCACGGCGAAAAGTCCATGACCCTGGACAAGGCCCGTGAAGTGAAGATGGAACTGATCACCAAGTCCGGCAAGACCATCGTGCTGAAACCGAAGGTCGCCCTGCAGGCCGGCGAGATCATCGACTCCATGTTCATGTCGAAGAAAGCCCTGCTGGAATTCTACGAGCGCGAAATCGACGACGCCTACAAAACCGGCGTGATGTTCTCGCTGCACGTGAAAGCGACCATGATGAAGGTATCGCACCCGATCGTGTTCGGCCACTGCGTACGCATCTTCTACAAGCAAGCGTTCGAGAAGCACGCCAAGCTGTTCGAAGAGCTGGGCGTGAACGTGAACAACGGCATGGTCAACCTGTACGAAAAGATCGAAAAGCTGCCAGCGTCGCAGAAGGACGAGATCCTGAAAGACCTGCACGCCTGCCTGGAAAACCGTCCGAAGCTGGCCATGGTCGATTCGGCCAAGGGCATCACCAACTTCCACTCGCCAAATGACGTGATCGTCGACGCATCGATGCCGGCCATGATCCGCATCGGCGGCAAGATGTGGGGCGCCGACGGCCGCACCGCCGACGTCAAGGCAGTCATGCCTGAATCGACCTTCGCCCGCATTTACCAGGAGATGATCAACTTCTGCAAATGGCATGGCAACTTCGACCCGAAAACCATGGGCACCGTGCCAAACGTAGGCCTGATGGCGCAGCAAGCCGAAGAATACGGCTCGCACGACAAGACCTTCGAAGTACCGGAAGGCGGCATCGCCAACATCACCGACCTGGCCACCGGCGAAGTGCTGCTGACCCAGAACGTGGAAGAAGGCGACATCTGGCGCATGTGCCAGGTGAAGGACGCTCCGATCCGTGACTGGGTCAAGCTGGCGGTCACCCGCGCCCGCAACTCCGGCATGCCTGCCGTGTTCTGGCTGGACACCTACCGTCCGCACGAAGCCGAAGTGATCAAGAAGGTCGAGACCTACCTGAAAGACCACGACACCACCGGCCTGGACATCCAGATCATGTCGCAGACCCGCGCCATGCGCTACTCCCTGGAGCGCGTATCGCGCGGCCTGGACACCATCTCGGTGACCGGCAACATCCTGCGCGACTACCTGACCGACCTGTTCCCGATCCTGGAACTGGGCACCTCGGCCAAGATGCTGTCCATCGTTCCGCTGATGGCAGGCGGCGGCATGTACGAAACCGGCGCCGGCGGCTCCGCACCGAAGCACGTCAAGCAGCTGGTGGAAGAAAACCACCTGCGCTGGGATTCGCTGGGCGAGTTCCTGGCGCTGGCCGTCTCGCTGGAAGAGCTGGGCATCAAGACCGGCAACGCCAAAGCCAAGATCCTGGCCAAGACCCTGGACGAAGCCACCGGCAAACTGCTGGACAACAACAAGTCGCCATCGCCACGCACCGGCGAGCTGGACAACCGCGGCAGCCACTTCTACCTGTCGATGTACTGGGCCCAGGCCCTGGCAGCGCAGAACGACGACGCCGAGCTGAAAGCCAAGTTCGCACCGCTGGCCAAGTCGCTGGCAGAGAACGAAGCAAAAATCGTCGAAGAGCTGAACTCCGTGCAAGGCGGCGCCATGGACATCGGCGGCTACTACAAGCCGGATGCAGCCAAGACCTCCGCCGTGATGCGCCCAAGCGCAACCTTCAACGCAGCACTGGCCGCCCTGTAACCCGGCCCCTGCCCTAGCTCCGTCTATAAAAGTCGGGGTCAGGTCTGGCAATCCGCCACAAAGTGGCGGATTGCCAGACCTGACCCCGACTTTCTTTTTACTATTGGCGGAAGCTGGCGATGAAGGCGTCGCGGGCGGCGTGGTGGGGGATGTCGCGGCGCCATACCATGACCGTCTCCACTTCGGCCACTTCCGGCGGCAAGGTGTGGCATTGCACGGTGCGGCCCAGGCCGCGCTGCCTCAGGACTTCACGCGGCATCATGGCGACGCCCATGCCGGCGGCAACACAGCCGATGATGGCTTCGAAGGTACCGAATTCGGCGATCCGCGTGTGGGCGACACCGGCGTCGGCAAACCACCATTCCAGGCGGCGCCGGTAGGAGCAGCCGCTGCGAAAAACCAGCAGCGTACGGCGCGCCACGTCAGCCGGTCCGGTGACTGGGCCGTGCAGCGCGTCGGTCAACAGCACCAGTTCTTCTACAAATACAGGCTGCTGTTCCAGTTCCGGGCGCTCGACCGGGCCGGAGACCAGCGCGAGATCGACCTTGTGATTCAGTACCTGCTGTATCTGGTAGTCGGTCGGGCCGGTATCGAGCAGCAGGTCCACTTGCGGATGCTTGCGGTGGAATGCGCCCAGCACGCGCGGCAGGCGCGCGGCGGCGGTGGTTTCCATCGAGCCGATATGTAGCTGTCCCGACGGCTCGTTCTCGCCGCGCACCGACATCTGCGCTTCGTCCGCCAGCCGCAGCAGGCGGTCGGCATATTCCAGCAGGCGCGTGCCCTCCGCGGTGATCAGCATGCGCCGCCCCGAACGGTTGAACAGGGTCACGCCCAGCGATTCCTCGAGCTGGTTCAGGCGCGCCGAGACGTTCGATTGCACCCGGTGCAGCCGCGCTGCGGCCTGGGTCACGCTGCCTTCTTCGGCCACGGTCTTGAATATCCTCAGCGAGGAGAGTTCCATTTCATTCTCCAATTGAGATAGATGAATTCATTATTATTCATTTTTATTGATGCGTGAAGACATTTATAGTTCAAGCTATCCAAAGGAGCTTCACCATGCACAAGCCATCCCCCGCCGTCCTGCTGGCCGCCAGCTTTGCCTTCATCATCGTCCAGCTCGACGTCACCATCGTCAACGTGGCCTTGCCGGAAATCGGCCGAGAGCTGGGCGCCAGCGTCAGCGCATTGCAGTGGGTGGTCGACGCTTATACCTTGGGCTTTGCCGTCTTCCTGTTGTCGGCGGGCGTGCTGGGCGACCGTTTCGGCGCACGCCGCGTGTTCCTGTCGGGCTTTGCCCTGTTTACACTCGCTTCGCTGGCTTGTGCGATGGCGCCGGGTGCGCTGGCATTGAACCTGGCGCGGGCCGTGCAAGGCGTCGGCGCCGCGCTGCTGGTGCCTAGCTCGCTGTCGATCCTGAACACGGCTTACGCTCACGACCGCGCCCAACTGGCCAAGGCCATCGCCTGGTGGACGGCTGCCGGCGGCGTATCGATTGCAGCCGGTCCGGTGCTGGGCGGCTTGTTGATGAGTGTTGCCGGCTGGCGCAGCATTTTTTGGGTCAATATCCCGATTTGCGTGCTGGGTTTCTGGCTCACGCTGCGCGTGGTCCCTGCCCTGCGCGGCAAGGATCCGGCGCGCTCATTCGACATCAGCGGCCAGGTACTCGCCATCGTTGCGCTGACGGCGTTTATCGGCGCGGTGATCGAATTCAATACGCTGGGCGCCTCCAGCCACCTCGTGCAGGGCGCGCTGCTGGCGGCCCTGGTGTCGGCGGCCTTGTTCATTCGCAGCCAGCAGCGCAGCGCGGCGCCCATGCTGCCGCTTGGCCTGTTCCGGGACATCGGTTTTTCAGGCGCGGTACTATTTGGCGTCCTGGTCAACTTTGCCTATTACGGTGTGATCTTCGTACTCAGCTTCCATTTGCAGAAAGTGCGCGGCTTCTCAGTGATGCATGCGGGGCTGGTTTTCCTGCCGCTGACCGGCACCTTCATTTTCTCCAATATCGCCAGCGGCCGGTTGCAGGCGCGTGCGGGGTCGCGCTTGCCGATGATCGTCGGCGGGATGGTCGGCGCCGCGGGCTATGCTCTGTTGGGCGTCTTCGGTGTCGCACACGACGCCACATTCCTGGAAATGCTGCCAGGACTGGTGCTGATCCCGGCCGGCATGGGCCTCGCGGTGCCGGCCATGACCACCTCGATCCTGGCCGCCATCGATCGCAGCCAGGCCGGTACCGCGTCGGCGGTGTTGAATACGGCGCGCCAGGTGGGCGGCGCCATGGGCGTCGCGATCTTCGGCGCCATGCAGGATATCAAATTCGCACTGTCCGTTTCCACCATCTTGCTGCTGCTCGGCGCGCTGTTGGCCTGGTATTGCATCAAACACCCCATTTCAACCAAAGGAGCTTCTCTATGCCGTACGTAAATTTCCGCATCACCAAGGAAGGCGTCACCGCCGAACAGAAACTGGAATTGATCAAGGGCGCGACCGAACTGCTGCAGCGCGTGCTGAACAAGAACCCGGCAACCACCTTCGTCATCATCGATGAAGTGGAAACCGATAACTGGGGCATCGGTTACGACAACGTCACCACGCTGCGCGCCAAGGCCGCAGCAGCCAAGGCGCAAGGCGGCTGATCATCGCGGTTCAAGGCCATTGCCCGTGGCGGCCCAGTAAATACCGCCGTACAGGTGGTGGCGAAAGACCGGGTCGCCGTAGGTCGCGGGAAGATGGCCAAGCGCAGTGTAGAACGCGCGTCCGCCATCGTAGTCCTGATACCAGCTGACCGGGTGAAATGCGCCCATGCCTTGGGGTCCGGCCTTGTAAGTCGTCTCATCGACCGAGAGCAGATAGCTGACTTTGCTGGTGGCGGGCTTGAACGCGTACCATTCTTCCGTCACCAGGTTGCGCGCGGCGAAACGCTCCATGCCCGGGAAGCTGCGGTTCTCCACTTTCAGGATGGCGGTCTGGATCGCTGGATGGTGGTCGAACATATGCCCCACCAGCCTGGTGTACCACGGCCAGCCGTACTCCGTGTCCGACGCACTGTGCACACCAACATAACCTCTGCCGGAACGGATGTAGCGCTCGAACGCCCCCTTCTGTTTCGAGTCAAGTATATCTCCGGTCGTCTGCAGGAAGACTACGGCCTGGTATTTCGCCAGTTCCTGGTCACTGAATACGCGATTGGCGTCTTCGGTCCAGAACACATTGAAATCATGCAGCTTGCCCAGCTCCTGGATCGCCGCGACACCTGCCGGGATCGAGTCATGATGCCAGCCCGCTGTTTTCGAAAACACCAGCACGGTGAATTGCGCCGCTTGCACGCAGCTGGAAGCCAAAGCAAAAACTGCCGTTATCAACACTTTCACGCACATCCCTCCATTAGCGGCCCAGTTTGGTAACGCTATCACGAATTGCGCGAGACAAGTTGCTTCAATTTGGCAACAGGTGAGTATTTGCGAGACTTTTGAGGCATTTTCCGGCAGATCATAGGACGAATCTTACAAGGCGACGCTGCGGAGGATTCGGCCATGGATACTGAAATGGTGATACGCGCAGTCCAGCGCAAGCTGGGCATTGAAGCCGATGGACGCCCCGGCCCCATCACCTGGGCCGCCATCTATTCGAAGATCGTCGGCGAGGAAGTGCCGGCGGAACTGTCCGGAAATGTCGACGCACGAAGTGAGGCCGTCATCCTCACCTTGCACCCGACAGCCAGGTCATATGCCAGGGCCCTGGTCAACAAGGCCGCTTCGATCGGCATCGACATCAAGGTAATCAGCGGCCTGCGCTCATTTGCGGAGCAGGACAAGCTGTACGCCCAGGGCCGCACGACGCCGGGCAAGAAGGTGACCAACGCCAAGGGCGGCCAGTCAAACCACAACTATGGCATTGCATTCGATGTGGGGGTCTTCGATGGCACCAAATACCTCCCCACTTCGCCCAAATACAAGGTGGTCGGCGGCCTCGGGCAGGACCTGGGGCTTGAATGGGGCGGAAAATGGACCACGATCGTCGACCAACCGCACTTCCAGCTGCGGCCTGACTGGGCAAGGAACGAGTCGGAACGTGACATGCTGGTCGAACTATTCCGGCGCCATGAACAAGGTCTCGACTATTACGCCTGAACCCTAGTTGCAGCCGCAGAAGCGCTTCGGCTTGCTGGCATCGCACACGGTGCCATCAAGCTGCTTCCAGAAGAAGACCGTGTCGACACCGTAAGGCGAGCGCACATTGCCGGCACGCAGATAGCCCTGGCGGGCAAAGAATTCCTCGCCGGTTGCAGTGCTGTGGAGTTGCAAGGCCTTGACGCCCCAGCTGCAGGCTTGCTGTTCGACGCAGGCCAGCAGGGCCTTGCCTGCGCCGCGCTGGCGCACTTCGGGCAGCAGATAGCACAGGGCCAGCTTGCCGGCCGCGGTCAGCAAGGCCACGCCGACCACCGCGCCCTGCTCGACCGCCACCAGCGAATAGTTGGTGGGCGAAGCAAACCAGGACGCGACCGTTTCCGGCGTCTTGTTGCCAAGCCATGCGCCAAGAATGGCGGGATCGTTTTTATGGTCAAGCACACAACATTCGGCGATTGAGCGTCGCAGCACCTCACAGGCAGCCGTGGCGTCTCTCGCTTCCGCGCGGCGAATTTCAAAACTCATGCGTGCTCACAGGTATTCAATAACCGGAATATACACCAGCGGCAAAAACCCCGTATGAGGCCGCGTGCACGCAAGCTTATCCGGGGCCGAGACTAAGCTTATAACGAATAAGTAGTTTCCTTTCGGCGCGAGATTCTAGACCATGCATATCTGTTTTCACAATAGAGATTGCCATGACTTATAACAAATTCGCATTTGCACTCAGCACCGCACTGGCCGCGGCGACCTTCGGTTTTGCTTCGGGCGCATCGGCCGCCGAAGTGACCCTGCTGAACGTGTCCTATGACGTGGCACGTGAACTGTATAAGGACATCAACCCGGCTTTCGCGGCCGCGTACAAGAAGAGCACGGGCGTCGACGTCACCGTCAAGCAGTCGCACGGCGGCTCTTCCAAACAGGCGCGCGCCGTGGCCGATGGCCTGGAAGCGTCGGTGGTGACGATGAACCAGGCCAACGACATCGACATGCTGGCCGACCGCGGCCTGGTGGTACAGGACTGGGCCAAGAAATTCCCGAACAATGCGGCGCCGGCCTACTCCACCATGGTCTACCTGGTGCGCAAGGGCAATCCAAAGGCCATCAAGGACTGGGCCGACTTGGCCAAGCCGGGCGTGGCCGTCGTGATCCCGAATCCGAAAACCGCGGGCAATGGCCGCTACACTTATCTGGCGGCCTGGGGCTCGGTACTGAAGAAAGGCGGCAATGAAGCGCATGCCCGTGAACTGGTCGGCAAGATCTTCAAGAACGTGCCGGTGCTGGATGCTGGCGGCCGCGCAGCCACCACTACCTTCACCCAGCGCAAGATCGGCGACGTGCTGGTGACCTTTGAAAACGAAGTGAACCTGGTGCGCGCCGAATTCGGCGACGACTTCGAAGTGGTATATCCATCGTCCTCGATCCTGGCGGAGTCGCCGGTGGCCGTGGTGGACAAGGTGGTGGACAAGAAAGGCATCCGCAAGGAGGCCACTGCCTACCTGAATTTCCTGTACTCGGAAGGCGGCCAGGAGATCATCGCCAAGCACTACCTGCGCCCGCGCTCGGACGCCGTGTTCAAGAAGTATGCGGCCAACTTCAAGCCGATCTCGCTGTTCACCGTGGATGAAGTATTCGGCGGCTGGCGCGCAGCCCAGAAGAAGCACTTCGACGACGGCGGCGAGTTCGACAAGATCTACAGCTCGAAGTAAGCCTTACGCTTTCGTCAGGCGCTCAATCTGCGCCTTCTTCTCGGCCATGTCATGGTCGGTATCATGGAACCGCGCCGCGATGGCGCGGAACTCCTCCTGCAACCCGATGAATGCATCAACAATGTCGGGATCAAAGTGTTTTCCCTTGCCCTCGGTGATGATCTGTACCGCCTGCTCATGCGGCATGCCGTCCTTGTAGACGCGGCGGCTGATCAGGGCGTCGTACACATCCGCCACGGCCATCAGCCGCGCCGAAACCGGGATCGCTTCGCCGGCCAGCCCTTCCGGATAGCCTGAACCATCCCATTTTTCCTGGTGCGAATGAGCGATCTCCTTGGCGATCGACAGGAACGCCATCGGCGTGCCCAGCGAGCGTTCCGCGTGCTCGATGGCGGCGCGGCCCAGCGTGGTGTGGGTCTTCATGATTTCGAATTCGTGCGGCTCGAACCTGCCGGGCTTGAGCAGGATGCGGTCGGGGATGCCGACCTTGCCGATATCGTGCAGCGGGGCGGATTTGAACAGCAGGTTGATGTAGCTGTCGGTGAGCACCGCACTGAAGCGAGGATGGCCTTTCAGGCGTTCAGCCAGCGCCTTGACGTAGAACTGTGTGCGGCGGATATGGTTGCCGGTTTCGGAATCGCGGGTTTCGGCCATCGATGCCATGGCGAGGATGGTGACGTCCTGGATTGCCACCACTTCGCGCGTACGTTCGCGCACCTCCTGTTCCAGGAATTCGTTCTGGTCGCGCAGGAAGTCGGCATGCTCCTTCAGCATCAGGTGGTTGCGCACCCGGGCCAGCGTGATCGCCGGGCTGATTGGCTTGGTGATGTAGTCGACCGCGCCCAGGTCCAGGCCAAGCTGTTCGTCCTCCACCTCCGACTTCGCGGTCAGGAAGATGATGGGGATGTCGCGGGTGGCCGGATTGGCTTTCAGGCGGCGGCATACCTCATAGCCGTCCATCTCGGGCATCATCACGTCGAGCAGCACCACGTCCGGCGGCTGGCCGGTGGTGGCGATGCGCAGGGCTTTCTCGCCGCTGTTGGCGACCTTCACCTTGTACAGGTCTTTCAGCAGGTCGTTCATCAGCACCAGGTTGTCGGGCGAGTCGTCGACCAGCAGCACGGTTTTCCTTGCGATCAGTTCCAGTTCCATCTCACTTTTCCTCCAGGCTTACCATTGCTTCGTCCAGCGCCGCCAGCGCGGCTTCCAGGTCCAGGTTACCAATTCCGTTTTCAATTCGTCGCCAGTGATCGGGCAAGGCCGCCTTGAATTGCGCCAGCTCCGCCTCCCACAGCTCGGCCGCTTCCGAGTCGCTGTCCGCCAGCAGGTGGCGCAGGCGGCCAAGCGGCGGTGCGGCGGCCGGCATGGCAGGCACCAGCGCAGGGTGCACGGCGCCGCCGCGCATTTCTGCGTCGAGCGCGCGCAGCGCTGCCAGCAGCGGATCGAGCTCCACCAGCACCATTGCCAGCAGGCGTTCCAGGTCCTCGCGCGCGGCCCCGTTCTGGCACGCCTGCTCCAGCGCCTGCGCAGCCTCCTGCACGCTGCGCGCACCGATATTGCCGGCCACGCCCTTCAAGGTATGCGCCAGCCGCTCCGGCGCAGTCGCATCGCCGCCCATGAGCGCGTGCACGAACATGGCGGCGAAGTCCTGCTGGCCGTCGCGGAACTTCACCAGCAGGCGGCGGTATAGCTTTTCGTCGCCCATGGAGGTCGCGAGTCCGGCCCGGACGTCGACCATCGGCAGCGCCGGCAGCGGCGCTGGCTTGCCGCCGGCGGCATCGACGGAGGCGGCGTGCGCATTGGACGCGGCAGGCAGCATGCCGGCCTGGCCCTCGCCCGGTGCCGGCCGCAGCCAGCGCGCCAGCGTGGCGTACATTTCGGCCACGTTGACCGGCTTGGCGATATGGTCCTGCATGCCGCTGGCCAGCACCTTCTCGCGGTCCCCGGCCATGGCGTTGGCCGTCATCGCGATAATCGGCAATTTGTCCAGGGCTGGATTGGCGCGGATCGCGCGCGAGGCCTGGAAGCCATCCATCACGGGCATCTGGCAGTCCATCAGCACGCCGTCAAAGCGCGTGTCCTGTGCCAGGATGTCCAGCGCTTCCTGCCCATGGCGCGCCAGCACCGCTTCGATGCCGGCCTTGCCCAGCAGGTCGATCGCCAGCTCCTGGTTCATCTCGTTGTCTTCGACCAGCAGCACGCGCGTGCCTGACAGGCGCGCCATGACGTCGACCTGGTGCATGTCGCGCTCGGCCGCACGCCGCCCCTCGGCCAGCACGCCCTTGCCCAGGGCCTCGCCCACCGCTTCCAGCAGGGCAGACGGCGTTACCGGCTTGGTCAGCACGGACTTGAGCCGGACCCGGCGCTCCTCCGCGCTGGTCAAGGCTTCCTCGCGGCCGTAGGCGGTCACCATGATCACCGCCGGCAGCCGGCCGGCGTCCCCCGATTGCAGGCGCCGCACCGTTTCCACCCCGTCCATGGACGGCATCTTCCAGTCCATCAGGATCAGGTCGTACGGCATGGCCTTCTGCCCGGCACGCGCAGCCATGTCCAGCGCCTGCTGCCCGCCCAGCGCCACGTCCACTTCCAGCCCGAAGGAGCGTGCGACCGTGGACAGGATTTCGCGCGCCGACGCATTGTCGTCCACCACCAGGACCCGCACGCCGAGCAATTCGTCGGCCCGGAACATGCGGCGCGGCTTCGGGTTGGCCTGCAATCCGAAGCGTGCGGTGAAGTGGAAGGTGGAGCCCATGCCTTGCGCGCTTTCGACCCAGATGCGCCCGCCCATCAGCTCCAGCAGGTTCTTGCAGATCACCAGGCCCAGGCCGGTGCCACCGTATTTGCGCGTGGTGGAGGCATCGGCCTGGCTGAAGGACTGGAACAGCTTGGCGCTCTGCGCCTCGCTCATGCCGATGCCGGAGTCGCGCACCCAGAAGTGCAGTTCAACGCCCGCCGCGTCCTGCGCCCACTGTTCGATGCCGACCACCACCTCGCCCTGCTCGGTGAACTTGACGGCATTATTGGCCAGGTTGACCAGCACCTGGCCGATGCGCAGCGGATCGCCCACCAGGCCGGTCGGCAATTCCGGCGCTACCTGGAACAGCAGTTCAAGGCCCTTGTCCTCGGCCTTGAAGCCGATCAGGTTGGCCAGGTTGTCCAGCACGTCATCGAGGTCGAATTCAACCTGTTCCACCGTCATCTTGCCGGCCTCGATCTTCGAGAAGTCGAGGATGTCGTTGATGATGCCCAGCAGGTTCTCGCCGGCGCGCTGCACCTTCTCGACGTAGTTGCGCTGGCGCTTATCGAGCTTGGTCTGCAGCGCCAGGTGCGACATGCCGATGATGGCGTTCATCGGGGTGCGGATTTCGTGGCTCATATTGGCCAGGAAATCGCTCTTGGCACGGGTGGCGGCCTGCGCCTGCTCCTTGGCCACGCGCAGCTCGTCCTCGGCAGCTTTTTGCGCAGTGATGTCCTGGTAGACGCCATACATGAAGCGCGGCGTGCCGTCCTGCTCGTCGCGCACCACGGTGCCGACGGCGTGCAGCCAGATCACCCGGCCGTCGAGCGGGCGCTTGTAGGCATACACCGCGTCGAACTTGTCGTAGCTGCCGTCGAGGGCGCCCTGCACCCGGGCCGCCACGCGCAGCGCCCCTTCGGGATCGGCTTCCACCACGCGCGCAAACCATTCGTCCTGCAGGTGGTAGCGGCCGCCGGGCCGCGGCGGTTCGCCCAGCAGGCGCGCGGCGCGTTCGGACTGCGTGTAGTATTCGGGATCGCTGTAGTCCACCACCCAGTAGCCGCAGCCGGTCATTTCCAGCGCGATATCGCCGAGGAAGTTGCTGCGCTGGATCTGCTCTTCCAGCTGCTTGCGTTCGGTGATGTCGCGAAACACCACCACCGAGCCGACCTGCGCGCCATCCTTGTACATGGGCCGGTCCGCGTAGTCCACCGGGAAGGCGCTGCCGTCCTTGCGCTTCAGCAGCTCGCCATCCTGTTGCCATTCGGCGCCTACCAGCTCGCCTTCCTCGTAGCCAAGCAAGGCCGGCGCCGCCGGGTTGACGAAGGTGACCCGGCCGGCCAGGTCGAGGCCGACGATGCCGTCGCTGACGGCGCCCAGCACCAGCCGGCTGCGCTCTTCCAGCAGCCTGGTGCGCTCGTTGCGCTCCAGGATTTCCATATTCATCGCGATCACCGGCAGCGCGCCATCGAGCAGCGCCTGGGCCTGGTCGCCGTAAGGCTCCAGCGTTGCCAGTTCCAGCACGCCCAGCAGGCGTTCATTGCGCAGCACCGGCACGATGGCAATGCTGGCAGGGTCGGCCTCGCCCAGCGCGGAGCCGATGCGCACATAGCCCGCCGGCGCCTGGCGCATGACGATCGGCTTGCGCTGCGCCGCGCACTGCCCGACCAGCCCTTCGCCGAGCAGGAAACGCTGCTGCGCCGCGGACCTGCCGCGCATCGCATAGCCGGCCAGCAGCGCCAGGCTGCCCTCTTCCGCCTCATGCCGGTAGAAGGCCGCGTGGCCTGCCTGCACCAGCGGCGCCAGCAGCGCCAGCGTGCGCGTCGCCAGGTCTTCCGCGCTTTCCGCCGATTGCAGGTCGTTGCCGATCGCCGCCAGGTGGGTCTTGAGCCAGCGCTGCGCCTCCATCTTGCACGCTTCCTCCTGCAGCACCTTGATCGAACGCGCCAGGCTGCCCATCTCGTTCGGGAAGTCGGTCAGCGGCACTTCGGCACCCAGCTTGCCCTTGGCCAGCTGCTGCACGGCGCTGCGCAGGCGGTCCGAAGGCAGCCGCACCGAACGTCCCACCAGGTAGCTGAAAAGCACGCCCAGCACCAGGCTCAGGCCCAGCAAGCCATAGGTGAGCTGCTTTTCGTAGCGCGACAATGCCTGCATCTCTTCGATCTGGTGGCGCGCGCTGTCTTCCTTGATTTCGGCGATGCGCGTCAAGGCATTATTGGCGCGGATGGCGTGTTCCTGGAACGCCGGATCCGCCACCACGGCGCCGGCCTGCTCCACCTGGCCGGCGCGCAACAGGCGCAGCGCGTCGTCCACGCGCAGGTGATAGTCGGCGTAGGCCGTTTCGAATTCGGCCAGGTTCTTGCGGTTCGCTTCGCGGATGATGCGCGGGCGCAGTTCCTCCAGCGCGCGGTCTTGCTTGCGCTGGGCCTCTTCGAGCATGGACATCGCATACTCGCGGCCAGCCCTGTCGCGCGCCAGCAAGGCTTGCTGCAAGGCCCGCCCGCGCTGAGCGAACTGGATCAGCGCATCCTTGGCGTCGGAGATGCCCAGCAAGTCATTCTTGTAGATGCCGAGGATCTCGTCATGCAGCCGGGCCTGGGTGGTGACGTTGTGCAGCCCGAACGCCAGCGTGATCAACAGGCTGCCGCCAAAACCCAGCGCGAGCTTCCACGTCAGGCCCAGTTTTTCAAGTCGCGTCAGTAAGCGGGCCACGCTTCCTCCCTACTCAGTCATATTGATTGCCAGCAGGTCGAGCGCTGACAGGAATTGTTCATAAGCCGCCGCATCCGGGGTTGCAAGCAGCGCCAGTTCCACGGCTCCCAGCAGGCGGCCTTGCAGCTGGACTGGCGCCAGCAGCAAGGCGCCCGGCGGCGCCTCGCCCAGCCCGGACCGGATGCGCCATGCCGCGCCCGCGCCGCTGGCGTCGACGATGCGCGCTTCGCGTTCCAGGGCGCACTGGCCAAGCAGGCCCTCGCCCAGCGCCAAGCGCGCCGGCGGCGCAGTGCAGGCATAGCTGGCGGCCAGCGCCAGGCCATCGGCGACGGCAGCGTAGATGCTGCCCTGCATGGCGCCGAACAGCAGGTGGCATTGGTCGAGGAAGGCCGTGAGGCGGGCATGGCGGCTGCTTGCCTGCTGCATCTGCAGCGCCACCTGGGCCAGCTGCATCTTGCGTTCGGCGCGCAGTTGCTGCTCCTGCGCCACGCGTTCGAGCTCGCGGTGGGCGCGCTGCTGCGCCGCCTGGCTGCGCACGGCGCGCAGGCCGGCCGCGCCGAGCAGGAGCACCATGGCCGCGGCCATGGCAGCGGCAGGCAGGCCGCTGCCCGGCGGCACGCTCTGGCCCAGGTCTTCCAGCACCACCAGCTGCCAGGCGCCGGATGGATCGTGCCAGTCCACGCTGGCCGAAGCCACCGCAAAATGCCGGCCTTCGCCCTGCACCATGCCCGGCGCCAGCTTGATCGGCAGCGGGCGCGGCTCCTTCTCTTCGAACAACTTGCCGAACTGGCGCACGGCCCGGATGCCGGCCACCCGGGCCGGCGTCACCTCGCCGGCCAGCATGCCGCGCCATTCGCGCCGGCTGCTGGCAAACACCACGCCTTGCGGCGACAGCAGGATGGCGGCCTGGCCGCTGCGCGCCAGCAGGCGCTCCAGCTTGTCCATGCCGGTGCGCGCCACCACCACGCCCACCGGATCGCCGCGGCGCGCCATGCCGGCGTAGACCGGGGCGGCGAAATACAGGGCATGGTCGCCGCGCGCCAGGCTGACGGCGGCGTAGATATTGTTGCGCCCGGCCATGGCTTCCTTGTAATAAGGCCGGAAGCGCACGTCGATGCCGGTCGATGGTTTTCCGCTATCGTCCCAGGACGATTTGACGAAGCCGTCCCGGCCCACCACGAATAAACCCTGGATTTGCTGGCTGCGGGCCACGTTTTCCAATAAGGCCGATATTTTCGGCTGGTTGGCGGGAATTGACTCGGTACTGTCTTTTTTGATATCCGGCTCAATCAATCCGAGCAGGGAAATCGCCCCCATCAAATTACTGTCCAGGGTTAATGACATTGCAGCAATAGCGTCGCGCTGCACGTCGATATTCAATAATTCCAGCCTGGCCTGTTCCAGCCCGGCGCGGTAGCTGCTGCCGGCCAGCAGGGCCGCTGCCGCGGCCAATAGCGCGACCACAGCCCAGGCCCGCAAGCGATATTTTGCAATTCTCTCAATTACCAACATGGCAAATTTCAAGAAGGAAATATTATCGAATAACAATACCAGCATTCCCGCCGCGCGTGCCGCACGCCATGGTTTTTATTGTTCAGTTGCGCATGATTGACGTTTGCTGGACGAGTTAACCCGATAGTGATATCGTCCCTATTTAGAATATTGCCCTTAATCCAGCAATATTCCGCCCCGAACGAACGCCTCAAACCCATCATGTTCAAGAAAATAACCGCAGCCCTGCTGGTGTCGATCTCCGCAGCCGCGTTTGCCGTGCCTTTGGGCTCGCAATCTGTGCTTGTCGTCGAGGATGAGACTGGCAAAGTGCTGGTCGAGAAGAACGCCACCGCCGTTGTTCCGATCGCCTCCCTGACTAAATTGATGACCGCAATGGTCGTGCTCGACTCCAAGCTTGATATGGACGAGCAAATCAGCATCGACAAGGACGATGTCGATACGCTCAAGCACAGCACCTCGCGCGTGCCGGTCGGCGCCACCCTGTCGCGCGGCGAAGTGCTGCAACTGGCGCTGATGTCGTCCGATAACCGCGCCGCGGCCGCGCTGGCCCGCACCTTCCCCGGCGGCCCGGCCGCCTTTACTGCCGCGGTGCACGCCAAGATCCAGCAGCTCGGCATGACCAGCACCCGGATCGATGAACCGACCGGCCTGTCGCCTAACAATACATCGAACGCGGCCGACCTGGTGAAAATGGCTGCCGCCGCCGCCCAGTATCCCGAGATCCGCCGCATCACTACCGATACCGAGGAAGTGATCAATATGAAGGGGCGCATGGTGCAGTACCACAACACCAACCGCCTGGTCGGCGCCAAGGGCTGGGATATCGGCCTGTCCAAGACCGGCTATACCGAAGAAGCGGGCCGCTGCCTGATCATGCGCATCACGGAAGCCGGCCGCGCAGCAACCCTGGTGCTGCTGAACGCCGGGGGCAATTCAGCGCGCCTGATGGATGCGCTGAACATCCGCCGCCTGCTGGCGGGCGACAACGCTCCCAAAGTGATGAAAGCATCCAGCCCGCGCAAGAAGGCCGTGCGCACAACGGAACGCCGTCGCCGCCGCATGTAAGACGCCTGACGGGGTTCGCTGCCGAGAGGCACCATGGACCTGCTGCGCAAGCTGCGCTTCGCACGCCGCCTGGCGATCCTGGTGGGGATCTTCGCCGGCGGCTTCCTGCTGTACGGATTCTGGTCGTTCCGCACCCTGGACCAATTGCGCGTCAACGGCCCGCTGTACGGCGACGTGGTGCAGGGCAAGGACCTGATTGCGGATGTGCTGCCGCCGCCGCTGTACATCATTGAATCGTTCCTCGTCGCGCAGCAATTGGCAGCTGCCGGCAGCCAGGTCGAGCGCGAACAGCTGGCGCAGCGCCTGCGCACCCTGCACGCGCAACAGGTGGCGCGCGTCCATTACTGGCAGGGCCAGGCCCTGGACGGCAGCCTGGCCGAATCGCTCAAGCAGGCCAACATCCAGGCCACGGCGTTTTACAACGAAGCGTTCGGCCAGCTGGTGCCCGCGCTGGAGCTGGGCGACCGGCCGCGCGCCGGCCATGCGCTGGCCAAGATGCAGCGCCATTACGAGCAGCACCGGCAAGTGGTGGACGACCTGGTGAACCTGGCGGCAAGCCGCGCACGCTTTACCGAAGGCCAGGCAGCCGAACGCATCCGCTTCGACAGCACGCTGCTGCTGGCCATCCTGGCCGCTTCGCTGGCGCTTGCCATCGGCATGGCATGGCTGGTCAGCCGCAGCATCACGCAACCGCTGGCGCAGGCGCTGGCGATTGCGCAGCGTGTGCGCGGCGGCGACCTGGCATCGCCCGCCCCGCCGCCCTTCCCCGACGAAGCGGGCGAGCTGCTCTCGTCCCTGCACGCGCTGCAGGCGAGCCTGGCCGCGTCCGCCGCTGCGCGCAGCGAGTCCGAGCGCAAGCTGCGTTGCACGCGCCAGCTGCTGGACCGCCTGTTGAACAGCGCCGACATGCTGGTGCTGGGGCTGGGGCATGAGGGCGAAGTACTGATCTTCAACGAAACGGCGGTCCAGGTCACAGGCTGCAGCCGCGACAGCGTGCTGGGACGCGTCTGGCGCGACCTGCCGCTGCTGCCCATGTCGGCCGTGTCGCAATGGCCGGAAGGCGGGCACCCCGAACAGTTCCGCGCCATGCCGGCCGGCCACGAGCATCTGCTGCAGACGGCGTCGGGCGATGAGCGCCGCATCGCCTGGCACCACAGCGCCCTGGAGGAAGGCGAGATCGCCCTGCTCAGCTTCGGTATCGACGTCACGGAACTGCGCCAGGCCGAGCGGGCCATCGCCGCGGCCCACGAGGCAAGCGACCACGCCCATCGCAGCAAGGGCGCCTTCCTGGCCAATATGGGCCACGAGATCCGCACGCCGCTCAATGCCATCATCGGCCTGACGGAACTGGCCTTGCGCGGGCCGCTCGACGCGCGCCAGCGCGGCTACCTCGAACAGGTCGACGGCGCTGCCGCCAGCCTGATGGCGATGTTCAACGATATCCTCGATTTCTCGCGCATCGAGGCCGGCAATTTCCACATGGAAGAATGCGTCTTCAGCGCGCGCCGCGCGGCCGAACAGGCTTGCGCGGAATGGCAGGCTGCGGCGCAAGCCAAAGGCCTGCTGCTCGAATGCAGCGTGGAGGCGGCGCTGCCGGAAGAACTGGTAGGCGACGCGGCCCGCCTGCAGCAGCTGCTGCAGCATTTGCTGGCGCATTCGGTCAAATTCACGGAGCGGGGCAAGGTGCAGTTGCTGCTGCGGCGAGAAGACGCCGGCGCCGAAGATGGCACGGTACTGCGCTGGGAAGTACGCGACACCGGCGCGGCGCGCGACGCCGCAGTCCAGCTCTACGAGCCGGTGGGGCCGGGCGATTCGGCAGCAGGACTGGGCCTTTCGGTGGCGCGCCAGCTGGCAGCCATGATGGGCGGCCACCTGCTGCTGGAAAGCGATCCGGCCGAAGGCAACCGCTTTGTCTTCACCGCCCTGTTCCGCCATGCGCTGCCGGGCGCAGTCGCTTGCGTTGAAGCGCAGGCGGCTGCGCAAGCGGCATTTCCTGCGCTGAGCGCCCTCGGCGCCGACATGGCCGGCGCCCTGGCGCGCCTGCATGGCAACCACGCGCAACTGCGCAAGATGCTGGGCCAGTTCCTGCAGGGCCAGGCCGCCCTGCACGTGGCCGTTGGCGATGCCGTGGCCCTGGGCGACCGCCAGCGCGCGCAGCGCATGGTGCACACGCTGGCCGCGCTGTCGGCGCAGCTGGGCATGGAGGCCCTGCGCCAGGCCGCGGCAGGCGTGCTCGGGGCGCTGCGCGCCGGCGGCGGCGCGGCGCCGGAACTGGCGGCGCTTGCGCCGGCCCTGGACGCGGTGCTGCAGGCGATCCACGCCGACCTGCAGACAGGCGGCGAATCAGGCGAGCAGGCTGCGTAGGCCGCTGGTGCGTTCGGTACGGCGCCGGATCGCATCGGGCAGCACGCCCGAATTGGGCGTCAGCAGCGTAAAGCGCTGGCGGGCGCGCGTGATGCCGGTGTACACAAGTTCGCGCGCCAGTACGCTGGGCGCTTCGCGCGGCAGCACCAGCACCGTGTGGCTGAATTCCGAACCCTGCGATTTGTGCACCGTCATGGCGAAAGCCGTTTCCACATTGCGCAGGCGGGTCGCGAGCACGCTGCGCACCTGGCCGCCCTCCGAGAAATACACGCGCAAGGAACCGGAGCGCCCGGGGTCGGGCAACGCCAGCCCGATATCGCCGTTGTACACGCCCGTGGCGTAGTCGTTGCGCGTGACCATGACCGGGCGTCCTACATACCAGTCGCCGCGCCGCTTCAGCAAGTCAAGCTGTTCAAGGCGTTGCGCAATGCTGTCGTTCAGGCCCGAGACGCCCCATTCGCCCTCGCGCACGGCGCACAGCAGGCGGAAACCTTCGAATTCAGCCAGCACGCCGGCGGCCCAGGCATCATGGCCGGCAGCGCCGGGGCCCTGCCCGACCATCTGCAGGAAAGGCCGGTAGCCTTCGACTGCCAGGCGCAGCATGTCCTCCTGCTGCGCCGCTTCGTTCCAGTGCAGTTGTCCCCCGCTGTCGGCGCGCAGCACGGCGCGGGCCGCGTCGGCATCGCCGTGATTGACGGCATTGGCCAACTGGCCGATCGGGCCGCCGAAACGGCGGCTCTGGCGCAGCATGACGGTCTGCTGCGCCAGGGCGCCGGCATTGCCGAGGAATTCCGGCGGGATGGCCTGGCCCGATGCCGCTACCACAAAGGCCGCCGTGGCGGCGTCGTAGCCACCGGCCTGCGCATCATGGCACAGGTCGCCCAGCACCGAACCCGCTTCCACCGATGCCAACTGGTCCTTGTCGCCCAGCAGGACCAGGCGCGCGCCGCCGGGCAAGGCATCGAGCAGGGCTGCCATCATTTCCAGGTGCACCATCGACGCCTCATCGACGATCAGCACGTCCACGTCGAGCGGATTGCCGGCATTGTGGCGGAAGGCCCGCGTCTCCGGACGGGCACCGAGCAGGGAATGCAGGGTGCGGGCGCCGCCCATGCGCTGCGCCAGCTCACGCAGCGGCAATGCGCCGCCAAGGCTTTGCTCCAGGTCGCCCAGCGCGCCGTCAATGGCCTGCTTCAGGCGCGCGGCAGCCTTGCCGGTTGGCGCCGCGAGCGCCACGCGCAGCTGGTCGGCATGGACGCCTTCAACCGCAAACAGCAAGGCAAGCAGGCGCGCCACCGTATACGTCTTGCCGGTGCCGGGACCGCCGGTGATGACTGCCAGGCCGCCGCGCGTAGCGACCGCGCAGGCGATCTTCTGCCAGTCGGCCCCGCCCTCGCGCGTGGCGTGCGTGAACAGCCGGTCCAGCCATTCGCGCACCAGGGAGGGTGGCGGCCCCCCTTTATCCGTGCCGGTGCGGGCGCGCACGGCATCTGCCACCGTGTTCTCGTCCGACCAGTAGCGGCGCAGGTACAGCCGGCCGCCAGCAAGCACCAGCGGCTGGCCCCTTTCCACGCCGCCCGGCCAGGCCAGCACTTGCGGGCAGGCCTGCAGGAATTCGTGCCAGCCCGCCAGCCCTTGCGGCAGTTCGCCGGCCTCCTCGCACAGGCTTTGCCAGTCGTCTTCGCCCCAGCCCAGCATGGGCGAGGGATCGGCGGCCAGCGCCGCCAGTTGCAGGCAACTGTGGCCGCGTCCTTCGAGCTCGGACAGCAGCAGGCAGGCCAACGCCAGCGGCCGGCCCGATGCGGGACTGCCGTCCGGCGCAAGCGCCGTCACAAAGCGCGCAAACACAGGACCCAGGCGGCGCAGCATGCCGCCTTCGGCCAGCATGTCGGCATGTTCGTAAAAACTCATCGGCAAAGCCCGTCCAGTCCGTCCAGCAGCTGCGCATCGGGCGGCAGCAGGTAGCACCCGCGCGTCTGCTCGTTGCCGACCCCGCGCAGGAAGTAGAAGATCGCGCCGCCCAGTTGCGCGGCCGGGTCGTAGGACTCGCCCAGGCGCGTGCGCAGCAACCGGTGCAGGGCCAGCATGTAGATGGCGCCCTGCACGTCGTAGCGGTGCGCCGCCATGCCGTGCGCCAGCGCAGCCTTGTGATAGGCGGCATCGCCGCCGCCCAGTGCGTTCGATTTGTAGTCCAGCACCCAGTACCGGCCCTGGCATTCGAAAACCAGGTCGCAGAAGCCTTTCAGCATGCCGTGCAGCTCGCGCTGCGGCAAGCCGGGACGGGCAATGCCGTCCAGCAGGTGCTGGCGGCACAGGCGATCCAGCTGCGCTGTATCCAGACGCTCGCTCGGGAACCAGAATTCCATTTCCGGCAGCAGTTGCCCGATCGCGTCCAGCGCGCTGCCCAGCGGCGGCAGTTCGGTGGTGACGATCACCTTCAGCCATTCCAGGGTATCGGCTTCACGATGGCCCCAGCCGGCGCGCTTGATCTGGCGCGCGGCGCGTTCCGTATAGTGCTCCTGGTGGATCGACGCAAAGCCGTCGCGCGCCAGCGTTTCCAGCTGGTCGTGCAGGAAGTTGCCGGGCACCGAGCCGCGCGGGAAGCGGTGCCAGGCCGTATCCTCGATGCGCAGCGCTGCGCCCTCTTCCTCGCCTTCCAGCAGCGTTTCCTGCGCGGCGTGCATGGGTGCAGGCAACGGCTCGCTGCCGCTGCGCCTTGCCAGGGAGGTGAAGCTGCCGACCGACCAGTCGCGTTCAAAATCGCCCTGGTACGCCAGCGGCGCTTCCAGCGGCGGACGCTCGACCGCGCGCGCCAGGCGCGTCACCGGCACGGCGGGCTCCAGCAGGGCGATGGAAATGGCATCGCAATCGCCGCGCAACTGCTGCCAGCTTTCCAGCAACTGGCCGGCAGGCAGCGGCTCGCCGCCGGTCAGCAGGTAGCCAAGCGCCGAATCGTGCAGGGTATTTTCGTCCTTCTTGCGCGCCGGCAGTGCGGCCACGCCAAGCCACAGGAAATGCCGGGCGCGCGTCAGCGCGACATACAGCAGGCGCAGGTCTTCCTCGATGCGGGCCGCTTCGGCTGCCAGCTGGCCTTCTTCGGACAGGTGCATGTCAAGACGGCGCTCGCCGTCGGCATCGGTGTATTCGAAGAAGGTGCGGTTGCGCTTGTCCACCTTGCGCACCGTGACGGCGAACGGCAGGTAGACCAGCGGGTATTCCAGGCCCTTTGACTTGTGCACGGTAACCACCTTGACCAGCTCCGCGTCCGACTCCAGCCGCAGCACGCGTTCATCGCCGCCGTCCGTCTCGTCGTCGATCTGCTCCGCCAGCCAGCGTATCAGCGCCTGTTCGCCTTCCAGCTGCCGGCTGGCCTGCTGCAGCAGCTCGGCCAGGTGCAGCAGGTTGGTCAGGCTGCGTTCGCCGCCGGGCCGCGCCAGCAGCTGCGCAGGCAGGCCAAGGTCGTGGATGAAGCGGCGCAGCATGGCCAGCACGCCCTGGCGCTGCCAGACCACGTGCAACTCCTTGAGCTGTTCGACGCGGCGCTCCCAGGCCAGTTCGTCGGCCGAAAACCGGGCCAGTTCTGCCAGCGGCAGGTTGGCGGTGCGGGTGGCAAACGCGGTGCGCGCCAGTTGGCCATCGAGCGGGTTGGCGACTGCCGAGAGCCAGCGCAGCATGTCCGCAGCTTCGTCGCTGGAGAGCACCGAGTCCTTGTCGGACAGGTACACGCTTGGCACCAGCCGGCGTTGCAGCGAACGGCGCACGGCAGCCGCTTCACGGCGCTCGCGCACCAGGACGGCGATGTCGGCCGGTTGCAGGCGCCTGAAGCCCTCGCCGCCCTGGAAGCCGGTAGCCGGGTCGTTGAGCAGGCAGGCGATATGCTCGGCGCACTGCTCCGCGAAGTACTCGCGATAGGCGTCGGCGCCCAGCTGCTCCATGGTGCAGCCGGCCGTCAACGCCTGGATGTCGCCGGCCGGGCCCACCAGCCGCTCCGCGCGGCCGCGCGCGCCCACCGCCTCGAACGGCAGCGGATTGCCCTTGTCGGTGCGGAAGCGGAACGCCCCGCGCGCAAACCCGCCCTGCCCGGCCACGCCTTCCGCGTGCAGGAAGACCTGGTTGACCGCAGCCACGATCTGCGCCGTGGAGCGGAAGTTGGTGCCAAGCTGGTAATGACGGCCCTGCGTGGCACGGCGCGCATCGAGGTAGCTGTGGATGTCGGCGCCGCGAAAGCCGTAGATCGACTGTTTCGGATCGCCGATCAGGAACAGGCCGAGATCGGGGTCGTTGGCGGCGACCTGGTACAGCAGGTTGAAAATGCGGTACTGGCTGGGCGCCGTGTCCTGGAACTCGTCGACCATGGCCACCGGGAACTGGTTGACGATACGCTGGCGCAGCGCCTCGCCATTGGCGCCTTCCAGCGCACCGCGCAGGCGCTCCAGCATGTCGGCAAAGCCGAACAGCCTTTGCTGGCGTTTCAATTCCTCCATGCGCGCGGCAATCGTCGCAGCTGCATGGCGGAGTACGTGGTGGCGCAGCGGCTCGATGGCATCGAGGGCGCGGCGCAGCGGCGCGATCCCTTCGAAGTCCGCCGGAATGTCGGGCGCGAAGCCCTTGGCGCAAGCGTCGGCCATGCCGGCCGGGGTCAGGCGGAACCACGGCGTGGCGTTCATGTCCGGTTCGGCCAGCGCAGGATCGTTGGCCCAGTCGCGCAGGGCCGCGAACCATTTGGCGACATTGTCGGCGCGCAGCTTGGTGCCGTTGAAGCACTTCGGATTGGCCTCGCGCTGGGATGCGATCCAGCTTTCCATGCGCGCTGCCCGCTCGGCCCAGCCTTGCTTCAGCGCCGCCAGCGCGGCCTGCTGCTCGCCCTGCACGCGGCCGATCATGGCGCCCAGCGGCTCCCGGCCTGCCAGCCCTGCGGCATCAGGCCGGCGCGCCAGGTCGCGCACGCTGCGGCCGAGCGCGGACACGTCGCGGCAGGCGGAAAGCAGCACACGCAAAGCCTGTTCGCCCAGCGGGTACACCTGCTGGCGCCAGTAATCATGCACCGCGTCTTCATACAGCGCCGCCTCGTCGCTGAGCAACTCTTCGTCGAACAGGTTGCCGCTGTCGAAAGCGTGCTCGCGCAGCATGCGCTGGCACCAGGCATCGATGGTGAAGATTGACGCCTCGTCCATCGTTTCGGCTGCCAGCTGCAGGCGATAGGCTGCCTGCTGGCGCGCGGCATGGTCGGGCAATGCTTCCAGCAGCGCGTCCAGGTAGGAATCGGGTGTCTGCGGCGTTTCAGCCCGGAAGTACGCTGCCGCTTCCACCAGGCGTTCGCGCACCCGGTTGGACAGTTCGCGGGTGGCCGCGCGGGTGAACGTCATGACCAGGATTTCGTTCGGCATCAGCGGCCGGCGATAGCCGTTCGCGCCGCCATGCCCCAGCACCAGGCGCACGTACAGGGCGGCGATGGTCCAGGTCTTGCCGGTGCCGGCGCTGGCTTCGATCAGGCGCGACCCATGCAGCGGGAAGTCGAGCGGATTCAGGGCGATGCTCATGCCTCGCCCTCCCCGTCGCCCTCGATCGGCTGCACCGCAACCGATTGCGCCAGCCAGTCCGCCAGCGGCTGGTATAGCGCTCGGCTGGTGTCCGCAAAGCCGGGGTCTCCCGCCAGGGCGGCAAAGTCCGGCCACAGGCGGGCCAGGCACGGGTCCTCGTTCTCGCCTGACAGCTCGAAGCCGCCGTCGTAGACGCTGCGCGGATCGCCCTCCATCACCAGCGCGAGCCCGGTCTTGCAGGCTGCGGGCAATGGCTGGTCCATTCCCTCCCGCCACAATTCGGCAATGCGCGCCAGGACCGCAAGCGCAGCCTGCGGCTCAAGCGGCGCCATGATCACGATCGCATCACGCGCAACCAGGAAGCCGGTCACCGGATGGCCCTGCGCGGCTGCGGCCAGCTGGCGCAGCCACATCGGGATCAGCTTTTCACCGCGCGGCGCGCCGGATTTATCGCACACGCGCGACGACATCTGCATCAGCCATACCGTGGCGCCCTCGGCCCGGTGCAACTGGTCGATCCAGTCTTCCAGCTCCAGGCCAGCGACTTTAAGGTGGACGGCCAGTTTGGGCGCATCTTCGCTGTATGTGCCGCGCAGCGACAGCCAGGCCGTCCGCACAGGCACCAGTTCTTCGACCAGCTCGTCCAGCACCCGGTCGCCGATCAAGCCGATCGGCAGCACGCCCTGGCGCCGCAGGCGCTGGCCGCGTTCGCGCAAGGTGGCGCGCACCTCTTCAATCGGCTCCATTTCGCCGCCGTCCGCCAGCATCGCATCTTCCAGGTTGTAGCGTTCAAGGCCGTCCAGCTGGAACGGTTCCTCATCCTCGCCAATCATCGCCGATTCGGCAAAGTAGACGCCCAGGCGCTGGCGGAAGAAATGCCGCACCGGCTGGCGCAGGAAGGCTGCCAGCGTGGAAAGCCACAGCCGGAACCCCTCTTCCACCTCGTAGGGCGGCAACGCCACGGGCGCCGCAGGCGCATCGCCGGCGTCATGCGCCGCGCGCCATTCACCGGCAAAGGTCAGCAAGCCGCCGCGCTCGAAGTAGGCGCGGCTGAAAGGCTGCAGCGCATGCAAGGTGGTGCGCGCGGCGAGATCCAGGCCCCAGCCGGCATGCAGGTAATCGCGCAACTGCGCCACCAGCACCGAAGGCGGCTGTTCGCTGTTGTCGCGCACATTGCGTCCGACCCAGCTCACGTACAGCTTGTCGCGCGCGGCCAGCACGGCTTCCAGCATCAGGTAGCGGTCGTCGTCGCGGCGCGAACGGTCGCCGGGACGCGCCATGCCGGGCAAGGCCAGCAGGTCGAAGTCGGCGCGGCTGGCGCGGCGCGGGAAGTCGCCGTCGTTCATGCCCAGCAGGCAGACCACGCGAAACGGCACGGCGCGCATCGGCATCAGGGTGCAGAAGGTGACGCCGCCCGACACGAACTGGTGTTCCAGCGACGGTTCGTCAAGGCCGCCCATCCACGCTTCGCGCAGGGTTGCCAGCGGCACTTCCTCGTCGAAACCGGCGTCCTCGCAAGTCTCCAGCCACTTATCCAGCGCATCGTCCAGGCGCGCCAGCGTCAGGCGGTCGCTTTCGTCGCGGTCGCTGAAGAAGCCTGCCAGCAGCAGGCGCGCCTGCTCGGCCCAATCGGCAGGCCGGCGCGCCACGTCCAGCCGTTCGCGCCAGGCCAGCAAGGCCTCGATCAATTGCGCCAGCGAACCGGCCAGGGCGGCGTCCAGCCCGCCAACTTCCGAATACGGTTCGACGCCGGCATAGGCCGAGCCCTTGCCTGCCGCATAGCCCAGCAGCATGCGGCGCACGCCGAACATCCAGGCATTCTGCTCGCCTGCCGGCGCCAGGCCCAAGCCCGCACGATGGCCTGCATCCAGGCCCCAACGCACGCCGGCGCCTTCGATCCACTGGCCCAGGGTCGGCAAGTCGTCTTCGGACAGGCCGAAACGGCGCGCCAGGGCCGGCACATCCAGCAGGTCGCGCACCTCGCTCTGGCGGCAGCGCTGCTGCGGCAGCCGCAGCAGCCACTCCAGCGCCACCAGCAGCGGATTGACGCTGCGGTCGTTGACGTCGCCGATTTCGTGCGGGATATAGCGCGGGTCATGGCGGCGGTGCTGGCCGAACACGGCGCGGATCGAGGCGGTAAAGACATCGATATCCGGCACCATCACCACCACGTCGCGCGGCCGCAGCGAGGGATCGGCGGCAAACATGGCCAGCAACTGGTCATGCAGGATTTCGACTTCGCGCTGCACGCTGTGCGCCACGTGGAATTCGATGGAGCGGTCGCTGTCCTCGGGCGCAACGCGCGGATGCTCGGCCAGCGGCAGCATGTCGCGCACCGCCGCCTGTACCTGCGCCAGCAGCGTCCCGCCTGCTTCATCCCCGAACAGGTCCACGCGCAGCTTGTCGTCGCGCCCTTCCAGGTCGCTGGCGGTGCCGAATTCGTCCAGCATGCGGATATAGTCGCGCCCCTGCCGCCCCCAGCTCGCCAGCAGCGGATGGCTGTGCGCGTGCAGCGCTTCCAGCGGCACAGCCGACAAGTCGATGTCCTTGCGCGCAGCGTGGCGGTGGCGCGCGGCGCGCAGCAAGTCGCGGCCTTCGATGATGTCGCCCCAGTAGTAGCGGCAGGGATTGGGGACCGCGATCACCACCTGGGTGAAGCGCGCCAGCGAAGCCATGGCCTGCAAAGTCTGGTACGGCAACGCCGATACGCCGAACAGCACGATGCGGCGCGGCAGCCGGCCCAGCGGCGTATCGCCGCGTTGCACAGCATCGACGAAGGCTGCATGGACGCTGGCGCGTCCGAGGCCGCGCCCTTCTTCCGGCACGCTGGCTGCGACGGCACGCCATAACTCGGCCTGCCAGCGCTGGTCGGCCGCCAGCGGCACAGCCTCGCCGCGCGCGTTGCGCAGCTGGTCGCGGCCCGCAGCCCAGTCCTCCAGCCAGTCAGCCCGGTACACCTGGTACTGGTCGAACAGGTCGGCCAGGCGTTCGGCCAGCTGCAGGCGGCGCTCCGGGTCGCCGTCGCGCAGGAAATGGCGCAACGGCACAAAGGCATCCCGCACCAGCAACTGCGGCAGCAGGCGCATCAGGCGCCAGGTCAAGGGACCTTTATCGAAAGCGGAAATCGGCGGCACGCGCGCATGTCCCAGCATGCCCCGATAGATTTCCCACAGCAGCCGCGCCGGCAGCGCAACGCGGGTGGCGCCGCACAGGCCCGTTTCCTCAGCCAGGGCAATCTTCAGCCATTCGGCCACGCCGTTCGACTGCACCAGGAAAATCTCCTGCTCCAGCGGCGCCAGCGGATGGTCGCGCAACCACTGGAACACGGCGCTGCGCAGCTCTTCCAGCTGGTTGCCGTGCAAAATCAGGAGTCCGGGTTGGATGCTTTGGGCCATGTAAAAGCAGCGAAATAGCGTGGAACGCCATTATCGCCGCAAAGTCGGCTATCCGGGAATATTGGCGTTCATTTCCTGGGCAATATGCTCGCGCAGGCGATCCAGCAAAGGCTGCATCTGGCTGACGATGGCGCGGGCACGGTCGATGCCGTCGGCCGGCACCATTTTTTCCAGCGCCAGGCACAGGTCCGCAAAACTCATGGCGCCCACCGCCCGCGCGGAAGACTTGATGCGGTGGCCCAGCTCCGACAAGCGCACGATATCGCCCGCCTCCAGCGCAACCTGCACTTCGCGCAAGCCTTCCTGCGCCGAGTCGATGAACATATTGGCGTACTTGCGCATCTTTTCAGGCTTGTTGCCGAAAGTCTGGGCCAGGGCGCGCAGGTCGAACAGCTCCGATTCGCCGCCATTGCCAGGCTCCTGCTCGGCGGCAGGTTCAGGCACCGGCGCAGGCGCAGGCGCCGGCTGCGGCTGCGGCTGGCCAGGCGTCGTGGTGCTGCGCACCTGCGCCATGCGCCCTTCGGCTGCGCGCTGGCTCATCCACTTGGACAGCACCGAGAACAGCAGGGTCGGCGCAATCGGCTTGGTGACGAATTCGTCCATGCCGGCAGCCAGGCAGCGCGCCTGGTCCTCGCGGCCCGCGTTGGCCGTCATGGCGATGATCAGGGTGCCGGACAGCTTGGGATGGGCGCGGATGATGCGGGTGGCCTCGTAACCGTCCATCACCGGCATCTGCACGTCCATCAGCACGCAGTCGAAGTGCTCTTTCAACAGCAGGTCGATGGCTTCCTTGCCGTTGTTGGCCACCACCACCGTGGCGCCGGCGTCCTCCAGCAGCTCCTGCCCGACCTGCTGGCTGAAGATGTTGTCTTCGACCAGCAGGATCGAGGCGCCGTGGATGGGCGCCAGCATGTCCGGCTGCAGCGCGTTGGAGTCGGTGGCCTGCAGCAGGTGCGTCCCCTTCTGCAGCTTGGCCGTGAACCAGAAGGTCGAACCCTTGCCTGGCTCGCTTTCCACGCCCACCGTGCCGTCCATCAGCTCCGCCAGCTGCTTGCTGATCACCAGGCCCAGGCCGGTGCCGCCGTACTTGCGGGTAGTCGACGTGTCGCCCTGGTGGAAGGACTGGAACAGGCTCGAGACCTGGGCCGGCGTCATGCCGATGCCGTTGTCCTGCACTTCGAAGCGCACTACGGTGTAGTTGTCGCGGTCCTCGACCGGCCGCGCGCGGATGTAGATCTTGCTGTTTTCAGAGAACTTGATGGCATTGCTGGTGAAGTTCAACAGCACCTGCTCCAGGCGCAGCGGGTCGCCGCGCAACTGGTGCGACAGTCCCGGCCAGATCTCGAACACCAGCTCCAGGCCTTTGCGGCTGGCCGCCTCGCCCAGCTGGCCCGAGATATTGGTCAGCAGGGACTCCAGCGCAAAGTCCAGCACTTCCAGGTCCAGTTTGCCGGCTTCGATCTTGGAGAAGTCGAGGATGTCGTTGATGATGCCCAGCAGGTGCTGGCCGGAGTGGTAAATCTTTTGCAGGTAATCCTTCTGCTTCGGATTGGTGGCGCCCTTCAAGGCCAGGTGCGCCATGCCGATCACGGAATTCATCGGCGTGCGGATCTCGTGGCTCATATTGGACAGGAAATCGCTCTTGGCCTGGTTGGCCGCGCGCGCCTGTTCTTTCAGCATATGCAATTCGGTGACGTCGGTGGACAGCGCAATCACCACCGTCACATCCTTCTCCAGCCGCACCGGAGCCTTCACCGTCCACAGGTGGTGCACCACGCCGTGGCGGTCGGTGTAGCTCGCCTCGCCCGAGCGTTTCTGGCGATCGGTCAGCACCACGTGATCCTCCTGCCAGGCGTCGTCGGCCTCGCGCTTGCGCATGACTTCGATATCCAGGCGGCCGATGATGTCCTCGACCGGCAAGCCGATCACCTCCGCCATCTTGGCGTTGACGTAGACATAGCGGCGGTCCTGGTCCTTCATGTAGACGTGCGCCTCGACGTTATCGAGCACGCTATCCAGCAGGCGGCGCTGCTCCAGCGCATTGCGGCGCTGCGAATACATGGTGAACAGGTAGCCGTAGACCAGCAGCGTTCCGGAAAAACCCGTGACCAGGGCCAGGTAGGGTATCCAGCGGTCGAAGCCGACGATCATCGCATCCTTGCGCGCGTAGAACTGGGCTTTCCACAGGCTGCCGTTGAAATCGATCGGCAACACGGAAATGAAATAGTCGCCGGGATCGCCCGGCAATGCAGCAGGCTTGTCGATCGAACCGTTATCGTTGAACAGCAGCCGGTCATCAGGTTCGATGGTGAGGTTGCGTTTTTCGGGATCGGTGGAAGCGTCCGAGTACAGGATCATGTGCACCTGGCGGTCCGCCATCTCGTCGATCGCCCCCTGGATCAGCTTGGAAACCGAAAAGCCGATGCCGACCGTGCCGATGAAATTGGCGCGGCGGCTGCTCACATCATCCACCGGCATGCCGCGCTTGTAGACGGGCAGGCGCATGCCCAGCCCGATATGGGGTACCGGCTGCTTGAGCAGCACCGGCTGGCCCGACGCGCTGATCTCGCCCGTGTCGCGCGACAGCTGCATGGCACGGTCGATGGCTGGATTGGCAATGATGTCGACGCCAAACTTTTCCATCATCAGGCCCATCGGCTCCAGGTAAGTCAGCGGCGCATACTGTTCCCGCTTGCCCGGCGGCTTGATGTCGAATTTCGGATAACCGCCGGGCGTCAGGCTGGTATCGGCCCGCACCGCAGCGACGAAGGCCTCGCGCTCCGCATGTGGCACGTTCGGCGCATAGTTGATGGCCTCGAGTGCCGGGTAGTGCTTGCCGATGTTCAGGGTCGTCACGTACTGCCGGAATTGCAGCCGGGTGACATGGTCGGTGGTCTGGAACAGCGCCACCAGGCCGCGCACCACGTCCGAATAGGCCTTCACGCGCGCCGAAATACTGTACTGGGTGGCGCGGTTCAGATTGTCAAAGCGCAGCTGCGCCTCATCCTCCACCGTATGGGAAGTGATGGCATACAAGGTCGCGCCAACGGCGGATGCCAGCGACAGGCCGAGCAACCATAGGAGGGCCCGCCCGCCGCCCAGGCCACGCCACCTCCGCCTCATCCATTGAGAAAAGTCTTGCATTTGAGCAGCATACTATTAAAGCAGCCCTGAACGGAACCAATTCAACTCCCCCTGGTCCAAAGCTCGACAGGAGGGCTCATCATGAAAAATGGATTCCACATCTTACCGGCATCCCGGGCTTGCCGGAATTTCCTAGCCTGCATGCATTTTGCCGGCCTTGGCCTTGCCGCCCCCGCCAGCGCCGCTCCGCCCCGTGCGCAGGCTCAGCCACCCGCGCCAGTATTGGAACACCGCGAATTCGATGCCATGCTGGAGGCCGCCTTCCGGCCCGCCGCACCGGGCGCGAGCCGGACTTTCATAGTGCACTTTACACTTCCCGGTGCAAATGCGGCGCGCAACGTGAACTGGACGTTGGCGCTGTACCGGCCCGGCGGCGGCCTGGTCCGGCAGTGGCGCGGACGCCACGTCTTGCGTGGAGATAGTGGCCGGGCCACGGTGAACTGGCGCGCGCCGGCCGCCCTCCCCGCCGGCATTTACACGCTGCGACTGCAGGCCGGCCCGATCCGCCAGCAGCGCCCGATCGCAATTGGCCGGCCGGCGCCGTTGCAGGCCGCCACGGCGGCGGCAATGGACAGCGCCGGGCCGCCGCATTTCGACGGCCTGGCCTTCGACATCGTCTATGGAAACCTGCACAGCCAGACCAACCATAGCGACGGCGGCGGCGATCCCGCCAGCTGCCGCGGCGCCCAGGCGCCCCGCACAGGCGCGTTCGGCCCCGAAGACGCCTACCACTTCGCCCGGCAGCACGGCCTGCAATTCCTGCTCACGTCGGAACACAATCATATGTACGATGGCAGCGAAGGCAGCGATCCCGATGCCGACCCGCTGGCCGCCCGCCAGCTGTACCGTATCGGCATCGCCAGCGCCGAACAGTACAGCGCCCGGCACCCGGGATTTGTCGCGATGTACGGCATGGAATGGGGCGTCATCAGCGGCGGCGGCCACCTCAATATCCTGAACAGTCCTGCACTGCTGGGCTGGGAGCGCAGCGCCAGCGGCCAACCCTTTGCCGACGTGGTCACGCCAAAGAACGATTACGCCGCCTTGTACACGCTGATGAAGCAGCAAGGCTGGCTCGGCCAGTTCAACCACCCGGGTGCCGGCCAGTTCCCGATCAAGGGCAAAGCGCTGGCCTTCAGCGAAGATGGCGGCGCCGTCATGGCCCTGTGCGAAGTCATGAACAGCAACGCTTTCTCGAAACGCCTCGACGAAGGAGAACCACGCCACAGCTTCTACGAAGAAGCCTGCGGCAAGTTGCTGGAAGCCGGCTACCGCCTTGCGTTCAGCAGCGACCAGGACAACCATTGCGCCAACTGGGGCGCCTCGTACAGCAATCGCACCGGCATCCTGCTTCCCGCCGGTACGATGCCGAGCGTCGACGCGCTGCTCGAGGCCATCCGCGCCCGCCGTGTGTTCGCGACGATGGACAAGCAGGCCGCCATCGCCCTGACTGCCAACGACAACATGATGGGCAGCCAGATGGACAACAGTGGCCCGCTCGCACTGCAAGTGCGTTACGCCAGCACGGCCGGACGCAGCGTCGCGGCGCTCGAGATCCTGGAGGGCGTGCCGGGCCGTCGTGGCGCGGTCCAGCCCCTGCCCGGCGTGAGCGCCATGCTGCACAACTTTACACCGCTACCCGGCCCACACTTCTACTACGCCCGCATCACGCAGGACGACGGCAAGCAGCTGTGGTCAGCTCCGGTCTGGGTCAATCAACGCTGATACGGACCGGATTGATCTCGCGCGCCAGCATCTGCCGCACCATCTCCGCCTCCTTGCGGGCGGCGGCCGGCACCTGCTGGCGGCGCTCGCACTCAGCCAGCAGGTGCTGCGCCCCCTGCGAATCCAGTGCTGCCCCATCGGGCGACAGGCGCAGCAAACCATAGCGCACCGCTACCTTGCACAAGCCAGCGCCGTCCTGCACCGCCAGCAATTGCGCCGGCTCGATGGCGCGCGCAGCCCCCACATCCGCCGGCGCGCACGCTCCACCGAGACGGAAGTTCAATGCTTCCAGCATCGGCGCCGCCGGCAGCAAAGCCTGCGCCTCCTCGACCGAGTACGGCCCCGCCGCACCGCATGCAGACAGCACCCGCCCGATTGCACGCGGCTCGCCCAGTTTCGCCGCCGCCCGCGTCCAGCGGATTGCTTCAGCCGGCTGGCGCTTGTCGAAATATTCCACCAGGGCCGCCATCGCGGCCCGGTCGCCCTGATCGGCTGCCGCCTGCGACTGCGCCAGGCAATAGTGGCTGAATTGGGACGGCGGCTGCTGCGCACACGGCACGCTGCCGCGCTCCTTTAACCGCAGGTAGTACCAGCCGCCGCCCGCCACAGTTGCCAAGACCATCACAGCGGCCAGCGCCAGGGCCATCGTTTTGCGTTCAATCTTCATTCCCGGCATTCTACGTGCGCCTGCCCCGCGCACCAATGCGTTACACTTAGCGAAAATAAACAAGGAGTTAAAAAATGCGTTGGGAAGGTAACCGGGAAAGCGATAACGTCGAAGATCACCGTGGCGATGGCGGCGGAGGCGGCGGCTTCGGTTTCGGCGGCCGATCGATCGGTATCGGCACAATCGTCGTTGCGCTGATAGGCGGCTGGGTGTTGGGCGTCAACCCCATGACCATCCTTGGCCTGTTGAGCGGCGGCGGTGGCCCGGCCCAGGTAAGCCAGCAGCAGCAACATCGCCCGCGTACCGAAGCCAACGACCGCGAATACAAATTGATGAAGGTCGTGCTGGCCGACACGGAAGACGTCTGGACGGACCTGTTCCGCCGCAACGGCGGCACCTACCAGATGCCCAAGATGAAGGTCTTCACCGGCGCGATCCAGACCGCCTGCGGCACCGGACGCTCGGCCACCGGGCCCTTCTACTGCCCGGGCGACCAGGACATCTACATCGACCTCGACTTCTTCCGCCTGCTGGAGCAGCGCTTCCGCGCCCCTGGCGAATTCGCGCAGGCCTACGTCGTGGCACACGAAGTCGGCCACCACGTACAGAACCTGATGGGCCTGAGCGACAAGGTGCATAACGCCCAGCGCAATGCCTCCGAACGCCAGGCCAATGCCCTGTCGGTGCGGCTGGAACTGCAGGCCGACTGCTTCGCCGGCGTCTGGGCCTACCACGCCAACCGCGCGCGCAGCATCATCGAAAAAGGCGACGTGGAAGCAGCGCTGAACGCCGCCACCGCCATCGGCGACGACGCGCTGCAAAAGCAGGCAGGCGGCGAAGTGATGCCTGACTCCTTCACCCACGGCAGCTCGGCACAGCGCGTGCGCTGGTTCAACCGCGGCATCGAATCGGGCGAAATCGCCCAGTGCAATACCTTTGAAGCCCGCCAGCTCTGATTATTGCGCCAGGTTGCCGACCAGGGGCGTCCGGTAATCCAGGTCTTTTTCTTCGAACCGCAGGACGCCCCTCGGCAAGTCGGCATGAATGAAGACTTCGCTGTACTGGGCTTCCGAACCATCGCCCTGGAAGAAGAACTTCATCCTGGTCGGGGCAGTGTGCATCAGCGCCGGGTCGCTGCCCAGGCCCACCACTTCAGCCTCGACGCTCGCTTTTGCCTGCCGGCCGGCTGCATCCAGTCCATACAGCCGCGCCAGCGCAGCAACAAACCGGTCGGTATCGCCGCCCGTGCTTACAAAGCGACCGCTCCCCCAATACACCCACTGCTCCGAGCCATCGAGCTGCCTGGCCTCCCAGTTCGGGTGGAACTCGACGGCAAAGCCGAGCGGCTGCCCATCCAGGCTGCCCAGCACCACTACGCAACGCGTTCCATCCTTGAGCTGTTCAACTTTTTGTACCGGAAACTCAAAGTCGACAAACCCTTCCTCCTGCACGACCTTGACCTCTGGCGCGGCGGCGTGTGACGCAACCGCGGGCACTCCCTGGGCAGCAGTGACAATGGACTTCTTCAATTCGGTCTCCAGAAAAAAACGATTAGTGTAGAGTAATCGGATTCCAAGAAACAGGAGCAGCAATGCCTTCGTATCGAAAAATGGCGTCTGGAGTAGTACTGGGGCTGGCGGCTGCCGGCGGCGCGCACGCGCAGAAAGCAGATCCCTACCTTTGGCTGGAAGACGTCGGCGGCGACAAGGCGCTGGCCTGGGTCAAGGAGCAAAATGCCGTCGCCCTGAACGAACTGCAGGCGCAGCCCGATTATCCCGGCATCCACGAACGCCTGAAGACCATCCTCAATTCCAAAGAGCGCATCCCCTACGTCACCAAACACGGCGGCTACTACTACAACTTCTGGCGCGACGCACAGCACACGCGCGGCATCTGGCGCCGCACCACGCTGGAGCAATATCAGAAGGCCGAGCCGCAATGGGAGACCGTGCTCGACATCGACAAGCTGGCCGCCGATGAAAACGAAAACTGGGTATGGCACGGCGTCTCCTGCCTGTACCCGAAAGGCGAACAATGCCTGGTGCAGCTATCGCGCGGCGGCGGCGATGCACACGTGGTGCGCGAATTCGACGTTGCCACGCGCCGCTTCGTGAGAGAAGGTTTCAACCTGCCCGAAGCGAAAAGCGATATCGGCTGGATCGACGCCGACACCATCTTCGTCTCGACCGACTTCGGCGAAGGCAGCATGACCACTTCCGGCTACCCGCGCATCGTCAAGGAATGGAAGCGCGGCACCCCGCTGGAAACCGCGCTCACGCTGTATGAAGCCAAGACGGAAGACCTTGGCGTTGGCGCCTACAAGGACTTCACCCCCGGCCATAGCTACCAGTTCATCAACCGCCAGATCGGCTTTTACGCCAGCGAACTATATGTGCGCGAGGGCGGCAAACTGGTCAAGATCGACAAGCCGGAAGACGCCAACGCCTACACTGTGCGCGACCAGTTGATCATCGACTTGCGCTCCGACTGGACCGTCAACGGCGCCACCTACAAGCAAGGCTCGCTGCTGGCGGCCGACTTCAAGCGCTTCATGGCCGGCGAACGGCGGTTTGAAGTCCTGTTCACGCCCACGCCAAGCAGCTCGCTCGACGGCGTTTCCGCCACCCGTTCGGCCATGCTGCTCAACGTGCTCGATAACGTAAAAAACCGCCTGATCGAAATGCGCCACGTGGACGGCAAATGGCAACGGCGCGAGGTCGACGCACCAGCTTTTGGCACGCTGGCGGTGCAGGCGCTCGACCCGATCGAATCGGACCAATACTTCCTGACGGTGACGGACTTCCTGACCCCGACCACGATGCACCTGGCCCACGCCGGCAACGACGAACGGACTTCGCTGAAGTCCCTGCCCGCCTACTTCGACGCCAAGCCCTACACAGTGCAGCAGCACATGGCCATATCGAAGGACGGCACCAAGGTGCCGTATTTCGTCCTGATGAACAAGAAGGCCAGGCTGAACGGAAAGAATCCCACGGTCATGTACGGCTACGGCGGCTTTGAAGTATCGATGAAGCCCTTCTACAGCGGCACCACCGGCGAAGCATGGCTCAAGCAAGGCGGTGCTTACGTGCTGGCCAACATCCGCGGCGGCGGTGAATTCGGCCCGCGCTGGCACCAGGCCGCGCTGAAGGAACACCGCCAGCGCGCCTTCGACGACTTCATCGCCGTCGCACAAGACGTCATCAAGCGCAAGATCAGCAGCCCGCGCCACCTCGGCATCATGGGCGGCAGCAATGGCGGCCTGCTGGTCGGCGCCGCGCTGACCCAGCGCCCCGACCTGTTCAACGCCGTCGTCTGCCAGGTGCCGCTGCTGGACATGCAGCGTTACAGCAAGCTGCTGGCCGGCGCCTCCTGGATGGGTGAATATGGCGACCCCGACGACCCGGCGCAGTGGGCCTATATCAGCCAATACTCCCCGTACCAGAACGTATTCAAGGACAAGCACTATCCGCGCGTCCTGTTCACCACCTCCACCCGCGACGACCGTGTCCATCCCGGCCACGCGCGCAAGATGGTGGCCAAGATGAAAGACCAGGGTCACGACGTGCTGTACTGGGAAAACACCGAAGGCGGCCACGCCGGCGCCGCCAACAACGACCAGCAAGCCCAGATGTGGGCATTGACCTATGCCTTCCTCCTCAAGCAGTTGAAATAAATTCGGGGTCAGGTCTGTCATTTGGACAGTCGCTACACACCTTTGATCAATATCAAAACACCCGCCTCGAAATGTCCGCTGGCGGGTGTTCTTCACTCTATTGCGCCATCGCAATTATGGGTAATGGAAAGCGGCATATGCTCTTTCCATGAACCGGCCACTCAGAATCGAACTCAGCGACGCGCTGTACCACGTCACGGCACGCGGAGACCGCAAAGACCGCATTTTTCGGTCTGATAGTGATCGGCTGACCTGGCTTACGCTATTAGGCGAGACCTGTGACCGCTTCAATTTTGGCGTGCTGGCTTACTGCCAAATGGGCAATCACTTTCATCTCCTGCTTGAGACCGTTGACGGGCATCTCTCGCGCGGCATGCGACACCTGAACGGAAGCTACTCGCAGTACTTCAACCGCGCTCACGGGCTTGTCGGGCACGTGTTTCAGGGACGCTTCAAGGCGATCCTCTGCCAACGCGAGCTGTACATGAAGGAAGTGGCGCGGTACATCGAACTCAACCCGGTGCGCGCGAACATGGTGCAATGCCCATCTTATTGGCTTTGGAGCAGCTATAACGCAACTATGGGTGTGGTTGACGGACCGGTTTGGCTGCGCTCCGAAGCTCTGCTCGCACATTTCAATAGCAATAAGCATGATGCGCGGCAAGCCTACAAGGAATTCGTTGCCGCTGGCATTGGGGGACCCAGTCCCCTTGCTACTGTCTCCAATCAGCTCATGCTTGGAGACGAAGAATTCTGCGCCCGCGTTGTGGGTAGTCGCGCGGAAGGCAACTTGATGGAGCTAAAGCGGACCCAACGGCGCGCACTTGCAGGGCCCTTGCAACAATACTTCGCTACATACCGGGATCCCAAGGAAGCGATGGCCCGCGCCTACCGCTCCCTCGCCTATTCAATGCCAGAGATTGCCCGGTATGCACGAGTTTCTGTCAAAACGGTCAGTCGCGCAATCAACGCGTTCGAACGGACGTATTGAGAAAAATCAAAGGTGCGTGCTGGCTGTCCAAATGACAGACCTGACCCCGAATTTTGCCCCCGAATTTCGCCGCCCAATCGTGCGCGTTGGAAAATTGCACGTGGTTATGCTTAGTAAAATGTTTCCCGGCGCGTTGCATAGTTGACAAAGTGAAGCTTTTTGTCACGTTTGTACTTGACTGTCGCCCCCTGCCGGAGTGACATTAAGCCTTCCCCCCGCATTCCACCTTCATACCTGAGGTAGCGTCGAATGAACGACATGACCGAACTGCCGGAAGAGTTGGACCTCAAGCTCATCCTGTCCACCCTGATGGCCCTGAAAAAAGGCGATTTTTCCGCGCGCTTACCCTCCGATTGGACCGGCGTCTCGGGCAAGATCGCCGATACCCTCAACGACATCATCGAAACCAATGAACGAATGGTGAAGTCGGTGACCGAGGTTAGCCGCGTGGTGGGCCGCGAAGGCCGCCTGACGCAGCGGGCAACCGTCCATGTCTCGGGCGGCTGGGCGACCATCATCAGCGCGGTCAATACGCTGATTGATGACCTGGTCCGCCCGACCACTGAAATGGCGCGCGTGATCGGCGCTGTGGCGAAGGGCGACCTGTCGCAAACCATGGCGCTGGAGGTGGACGGCCATCCGCTGAAGGGCCAGTACCTGCGCGCGGCCATGACCGCGAATACCATGGTGGAGCAGTTGACGTCCTTCTCTTCCGAGGTGACCCGCGTGGCGCGGGAGGTCGGTACCGAGGGCAAACTGGGCGGCCAGGCGCAGGTGAAAGGCGTGGCCGGCACCTGGAAGGACTTGACCGACTCCGTGAACTCGATGGCGGGCAACCTGACCTCCCAGGTGCGCAATATCGCGGAGGTGACGACCGCCGTGGCGAACGGCGACCTGTCCAAGAAGATTACGGTGGACGTGCGCGGCGAGATCCTGCAGCTGAAGGACACCATCAACGTGATGGTGGACCAGCTGCGTTCCTTCGCGTCCGAAGTGACCCGCGTGGCGCGTGAGGTGGGTACCGAGGGCAAGCTGGGCGGCCAGGCTTACGTGCCGGGCGTGGGCGGCACCTGGAAGGATTTGACAGATAACGTGAACTTCATGGCGTCCAACCTGACGGGCCAGGTGCGCAACATCGCGGCGGTGACGACCGCGGTGGCGAACGGCGACCTGTCCAAGAAGATTACCGTGGACGTGAAGGGCGAGATCCTGGAACTGAAAAACACCATCAACGTGATGGTGGACCAGCTTTCCTCCTTCGCTTCCGAGGTGACCCGCGTGGCGCGCGAAGTGGGTACCGAGGGCAAGCTGGGCGGCCAGGCGCAAGTGAAAGGCGTGGCCGGCACCTGGAAAGACTTGACCGACTCGGTGAACTCGATGGCGGGTAATCTGACTTCCCAGGTGCGTAATATCGCGGAGGTGACGACCGCCGTGGCGAACGGCGACTTGTCCAAGAAGATTACCGTGGACGTGAAGGGCGAGATCCTGGAACTGAAGAACACCATCAACGTGATGGTGGACCAGTTGAACTCCTTTGCATCGGAAGTGACCCGCGTGGCGCGTGAGGTGGGTACCGAGGGCAAGCTGGGCGGCCAGGCTAACGTGTCCGGTGTCGGCGGCACCTGGAAGGACTTGACCGACAACGTGAACTTCATGGCGTCCAACCTGACGGGCCAGGTGCGTAACATCGCGGAGGTGACGACCGCGGTGGCGAACGGCGACCTGTCCAAGAAGATTACCGTGGACGTGAAGGGAGAGATCCTGGAACTGAAAAACACCATCAACGTGATGGTGGACCAGCTTTCCTCCTTCGCATCCGAAGTGACCCGCGTGGCGCGCGAAGTCGGCACCGAGGGCAAGCTGGGCGGCCAGGCTTATGTGCCGGGCGTGGGCGGCACCTGGAAGGACTTGACCGACAACGTGAACTTCATGGCGTCGAACCTGACGGGCCAGGTGCGTAATATCGCGGCGGTGACCACCGCCGTGGCGCGCGGCGACCTGTCGAAGAAAATTACCGTGGACGTGAAGGGCGAGATCCTTGAGCTGAAAGACACCATCAACGTGATGGTGGACCAGCTGTCTTCCTTCGCGTCGGAAGTGACCCGCGTGGCGCGCGAGGTGGGCACCGAGGGCAAGCTGGGCGGCCAGGCCAACGTGTCCGGCGTGGCCGGTACGTGGAAGGACTTGACCGAGAACGTGAACCAGCTTGCGGCCAACCTGACCAACCAGGTGCGCGCCATTGCGGAAGTGGCAACCGCCGTGACGCGCGGCGACTTGTCCCGTTCCATCCAGGTGGAAGCGCGCGGCGAGGTGTCCTACCTGAAGGACAACATCAACGAGATGATCCGCAACCTGAAGGAAACCACGCAGAAGAATGCGCAGCAGGACTGGCTGAAAACCAACCTGGCGCGCTTCACCCGCCTGCTGCAGGGCCAGCGCGACCTGCAGGCGGTGACAAAGCTGATCCTGTCCGAGCTGGCGCCGCTGGTGTCGGCCCACCACGGCGTGTTCTACATGATGGACTCGCAACTGGCCGACGCCCGCCTGCGCATGATCGCCAGCTACGGCTACCGCTCTTCGCGCAAGCTGCCGACTTCCTTCCTGCCGGGCGAAGGCCTGGTGGGCCAGTGCGCGCTGGAGAAAGTGCGCATCTGGCTGACCGATGTGCCGCGCGATTACATCGTGGTGAGCTCGGGCCTGGGCGCGGCGCCGCCGACCAATATCGTGGTGCTGCCTATCCTGTTCGAGCAGCAGGTGAAGGCGGTGATCGAGATCGCTTCGCTGGACCGCTTCACCGAAACCCACCTGTCCTTCCTCGACCAGCTGATGGAATCGATCGGCGTGGTGCTGAATACCATCGAGGCAAACAGCCGGACCGAATCGCTGCTGACCCAGTCGCAGTCGCTGGCGCAGGAGCTGCAACAGACCAACCAGGAACTCGCGGAAAAGGCCCGCCTGCTGTCCGAACAGAACATCGAGGTGGAGCGCAAGAACCGCGAGGTGGAACAGGCGAAACTGGCGCTGGAGGAAAAGGCGACCCAGCTGGCCCTGTCGTCCAAGTACAAGTCCGAGTTCCTGGCGAATATGTCGCACGAGCTGCGCACGCCTTTGAATTCGCTGCTGATCCTGGCGCAGCAACTGGGCGACAACCCGGAAGGCAACCTGTCCGGCAAGCAGGTGGAGTTCGCAAAGACCATCCACGGCTCCGGCTCCGACTTGCTTACCTTGATTAACGACATCCTGGACCTGTCGAAGATCGAATCCGGTACCGTCACGCTGGACGTGTCGGAATACCGCTTCGCCAACCTGCGCAGCTATGTGGAGCGCACCTTCCGCCACATGGCGGAGGCCAAGCACCTGGGCTTCACCGTGGAACTGGGCGGCAACCTCCCGGCCTCCCTGATGACCGATACCACGCGCCTGCAGCAGGTGCTGAAAAACCTGCTGTCCAACGCCTTCAAGTTCACCAACCACGGCCAGGTATCGCTGGGCATCGCGCTGGTGCAAAGCGGCTGGAGCGCCGACCATCCGAACCTGGGCAATGCCGACGCCGTGCTGGCCTTCTCGGTCAGCGACACCGGCGTCGGCATCGCAGCCGACAAGCTGCAATTGATCTTCGAGGCCTTCCAGCAGGCTGACGGTTCCACCGCCCGCAAATACGGCGGCACGGGCCTGGGCCTGTCGATTTCGCGCGAACTGGCGCGCCTGCTGGGTGGCGAGATCCGGGTGGAATCCACCGTGGGCGCGGGTTCGACTTTCACGCTGTTCCTGCCGTATAACCGCTCCGGTTTCGTGTACTACGAAACGGCACGCCAGCCGGCCATGCCGCGCCTGCCCGCGCCGGCAGCAACCTCCACGCCGATCGTGGCAACGCCGGCCGTTGTGTACGCGCAGCCGCAGCAACAGCAGGAAGTCGAGCCGGACGAGCAAATCTACGGTTCGACCATTGACGACCGGGGCCTGACCACTCCGGGCGATCCATCAGTGCTGATCGTCGAGGATGACGAGCGCTTTGCCAAGGTGGTGCTGGACTTCGCGCGCGAAAAGAACTTCAAGGGCATCGTGACCCACCAGGGCGACTGGGCCCTGAGCCTGGCGCGCGACTACCTGCCTTCCGCCATCCTGCTTGACCTGGACCTGCCGGACATCGATGGCTTCACCGTGCTGGAGCGCCTGAAACGCGACCCGAGCACCCGCCATATCCCGGTGCATGTGATGTCCAGCCTGCGCGAACGCGAGCGTGCGCTGCGCTCCGGCGCCATCTCCTACCTGAACAAGCCGGTCAGCAAGGAGGACCTGAACGAGGAGTTCATGCGTATCCAGCGCTTCCTGATCGGCGGCAAGCGCAACCTGCTGGTGGTGGATGACGAGGAAAACCAGCGCGATGCCATCGTCAAGCTGATCGGCGACACCGACGTCGACATCACGGCCGTCGGCACCGGCCAGGACGCCCTGGCTGCGCTGCATGCCTCGCACTTCGACTGCATGGTGCTGGACCTGACGCTGCCCGACATCAGCGGTTTCGAGCTGCTGGACCTGATCGGCAAGGACCAGCGCCTGCGCGACCTGCCGATCGTGATCAACACCGCCAAGGAATTGAACCGCAAGGAAGTGGCAAAGCTGAAGCGCTACGCCAAGACCATCGTCATCAAGGACGCCCGTTCGCCGGAGCGACTGCTCGACGAAACCGCCCTGTTCCTGCACCGTTCGCAGGCCAACCTGCCGGAAGCCCAGCGCCGCATGCTGGAGGAAGTGCATGCTGCCGATGCCGGCCTGGCGGGGCGCAAGGTGCTGATCGTCGACGACGACCTGCGCAACATCTTTGCCCTGTCGTCGCTGCTGGAGCGCCAGCAGATGCTGGTTTCCTTCGCCGAGAATGGGCGCGACGGCATCGAAGTGCTGGAACGAGATCCAAGCATCGAGATCGTCCTGATGGACATCATGATGCCGGAAATGGACGGCTACGACACCATGCGCGCCATCCGCCGCATCCCCAAATTCCGCTCGCTGCCGATCATCACGCTGACGGCGAAGGCAATGAAGGGGGACCGCGACAAGTGCATTGCTGCCGGCGCTTCGGACTACATCACCAAGCCGGTCGATGTGGCGCAGCTGCTGTCGCTGATGCGGGTCTGGCTGCACTGATGGGCGCCAACGGAGAACTGCGCAGCAACACGGCGCCGGAGCTGGAAGAACTCGAACTGGAGCTGCTGCTGGAAGCGCTGGTGCGCCGCTTCGGTTTCGATTTCCGCTTGCACGAGCGCGCGCCGCTGAAGCAAAAGGTGCTCGCCTTCATGCAGCAGTGCGGCCTGGCTACGCTGTCGCAGGTGCAGGACCAGGTCCTGCACGATCCGGCAACGTCCAGCGCCCTGCTGCGCGCCCTGCACGTGCCGCCCGCGGCGCTGTTCGACAATCCTGCGGAAGCGCTCATGCTGCGCGAGGCCGCCGAGCATTCCCTGCGCGGCGCCGCCCTGCCCCGCGTCTGGCTGGCCGATTGCGCCGGCGCGGGCCAGGCCTGGACGCTGGCCATCATACTGGCCGAAATGGGCCTGCTGTCCCACGCCGAAATTTATGCCACCGTCGCCAGCGACGAGATGCTGGACGAAGCGGCATCGGCCTGGCTGCCGGAAGGTGAGCTCGAAGGGGCGCAGGAAAGCTACCAGCAGGCCGGCGGAAAGGGGCGGCTGGCCAATTACTTCAACGTGCAGGGAGGACGCGCGATGCTGGCGCCATCGCTGCGCAGCCACATCACCTGGGCCCAGTACAACCTTGTCACGGACGCCTCGTTCAACGAATTCAACCTGATCGCCTGCCAGCGCGCCCTGCCCGACTTCGGCCCCCTGCTGCGCCAGCGCGTGCTGCAGCTATTCCACGACAGCCTGGTTCCCTTCGGCACCCTTGGCCTCGACCGGGAGATTGCCCCGGACGAGCCGCTTGCTGGCGCCTACCAGGCCCTGGAACCGGGCCAGCCCTGGTATAAGCGCGTCATGTGGCAAGCGCCAATATCGCCAGCAGGCTGATTGCGGACAACAGGGTTTGCAGCGAGATGATGCCGGCCATGAGATGGCCGTCTCCGCCCATTTGCCGCGTCAGTACATAGGAAGTTGGCGCCGTTGGCAAGGCAAAGAACAGCACCATGATTGCCGTCTCGGTGCCGGTCAGCTTGAGCAAGCGCGCGCTCAGCCAGGCCACCAGCGGAACCAGCAACAGCCGCGCCGCGCTGTTTGAAACCATTGCGGCGAGCTGGCCGCGCAGCTCGCTGGGCTTCAAAGCGGCTCCCACGCACAAGAGGCCGAGGGGCAGGCTGGAACCGGACAGCAATGCCAGCAGGCGATCCGCGCCCCAATCCAGGTGCAATCCGGTGAGATTCAGGCACACTCCGGCCAAGCAGGACAGGATCAATGGATTCTTTGCAAGGGCAACGGCGAGCGACTTGAGGTTCACGCCACTGTCGGCCGACAGGGCCAGGACGGACAACACATTCACGGTAGGCACCAGCAAGGCAAGCAGGACACTCGCCAGCAGCATGCCTTGCTTGCCATACAAGCTGCCGACGGTTGCCAGGCCAAGGTAGGTGTTGAACCTCAGGATACCTTGCAACATGACGCCAAAACGCGCGGCAGGCCAGCCTTTCAGCGCTCGGAAAAACAGCAATCCCGCGCCGCATGCCAACAAGGCCAGCATCGTCGCCGCGAGCAGCCGGGGCAAGGCCGGGTTGTCCAATGGCGCAGCCGCCAGGCTGCCAAACAGCAGGGCGGGAAACAGGATGAAATAGTTGAAGCGTTCTGCGCCCGGCCAGAAGCCCTCACCGGGAAAACCTGCTTGCTTCAAATAGTAGCCAGCCACGATCAGTAAAAACAGCGGCCAAAGCGATACCAGGATAGTGCTCATTGCGAAAACAAGTGTTGTTGCGAACAGTGGCTTATCGTATTCTTCATCAAATTCATCCACAATTGAATTTGATTTCAATACCGGCCAATGCCCTCTCCTACACTTCGTCAACTCGAATTGCTTCTGGCGCTCGTGTCCTCGGACGGCATCGCCGGCGCCGGCGCCAAGCTTGGCATGTCGCCCTCGGCCACCAGCCATGCACTGCGCGCGCTGGAAACTGCGCTCGGCACCGAGCTGGTCGACCGTAATGCGCCTGGCATGGCACTTACCTATACCGGCGAACAAGTCTTGCCCCACGTACGCGACGTCTTCGCTTCACTCCAGCTGGCGCAGGCAACGGCGCTGGCTGGGGCGGAGCTCAGGACAGGGCTGCTGCGCCTGGGTTCCTTCGGGGCCAGCGCAACGATCAGGGTCCTGCCGCCGCTACTGGAGCGCTTCAAGGCGCGCTATCCCGGCGTGGAGGTCGTTGTCACGGAAAAGCCTGACGAGCAAACCTCGCAGGACCTGGTCGAACGTCGCCTGGAGCTGGCCGCGCTCACGCTTCCCAAACGGGACTTCGATACGCAAACCCTGGCCGTCGACGAACTGGTAGCAGTCCTGCCTTCCAGGCATCCCCTGGCGCGGCTGGAAACCGTGCCGCTCAAGGCGATGACGAGCGAGCCATTCATCCTGACGCGCGCAGGTTCGCAAGCCCTGGTCACGAGACTGTTTGAAAAGAACGGCTTGCGCCCGCAAACCAGTTACGAACTGGTTCAGCTCATGTCCATCCTTGAACTGGTCGCAAGCGGGAAAGGCATCTCGATACTGGCAAGGCTGGCGCTTCCGCAATACTATGAAGGCGTGGTCCTGCGCCCCATCGTTCCTGGCGCATCCAGGCGCATTGGGCTGGCCTGCCTCGATGAGAGCCGGCTTTCGCCGGTCGCAAGGGCTTTCTGGCAAGAGGCTCGCCGTTACCAGGCGAGCCTCAAGCGCAGCCCCGCTTAGGACACGGCCTCCAGCACGAACGCAGCAGCCTGGAAATCGCCCTCAAGCGCTACCTTCAATCCATGTCCCATCCAGTAGGCGCCGCTTGCCTTGGCAACGGTTCCTGCCGCCGCGGAGCCGGCGATCGGGCGCAGCGAGTAGACGGCGCTGGCGTCCAGTCCGCGCAGCTGGATCGTCTTTTGCGCAGAACGCAACATGCTGGAGTGCAGGAAGGCGAACAGCACGGCCTGTTTGCGGTCATGCGACACGGAGAGCGTGGCCGAGCGCGGCGAGCCGTTCCCCGGCGATACCAGGCGATAGAGGTTCCCAAGCTGGATCGTCGCGCGAACCTGCTTGTATGCTTCGACCAGGCGCCGGGCCTTGGCGAAATCCTCGTCCTGCCAGTGATTGAGGTTGGCGCCGATACCAAGCCCGCCCTGCATGGCCGACAGGAAGCGGTACTCCAGCGAAGTCACGCGCTTGTTCACGAAGTTCGGCGAATCCGTCACCCATGCCATCATCGCGGCAGGAGCATAGGCATGGCTGTATCCGTCCTGGATGACGAGGCGGTCGTACGGATCGGTATTGTCCGAGGTCCAGACCTGTTCGGTGAGCTTCATGATGCCCAGGTCGACCCGGCCGCCGCCGCTGGCGCAGGATTCGATCTCAAGCTTCGGATGCCGGCGGCGCAGCCCGGCCAGCAGCTTGTACAGGTTGTCGACGTAGGCCACGTAAAGCCGCTGCTGGTCGTCCGGCGCCACTTCCGGCCAGCCGGGTTCCGACCAGGCGCGGTTATGGTCCCATTTCAGGTATTCGATATTGTGGCTGGAGAGCAGTGCATCCAGCACCTTCAGCAAGTGTTCGCAGACGTCCTTCCTCGCCAGGTTAAGCACCAGCTGGTTACGGGCCTCGGAGCGCTGCCGGCCGGGGAAATTGATGACCCAGTCGGGATGGGCGCGATACAGATCGCTGTCCGGATTCACCATTTCCGGCTCGACCCAGAGCCCGAACTGCATGCCCAGGCCATTCACGCGCTTGATCAGCGGCCCCAGGCCACTGGGAAACTTCTTCAGGTTGACCACCCAATCCCCAAGCCCGGCCTTGTCGCTGTCGCGCGCACCAAACCAGCCATCGTCTACCACAAAACGCTCGACGCCGATGCTGGCCGCTTTTTCGGCCAGCGCCACCTGCCCTGCTTCATTCACGTCAAAGAAGGTCGCTTCCCACGAGTTGTAAAGGACTGGCCGCAGGCGTGGCCTTGGCGCGTGCGGCAAGACCTTTTCTCGCTGGTAGCGATGGAATACGCGCGAAGCCCCGCCAAATCCCTCGTTGGAAAAGCCGGCATGGAAGACCGGCGACGCCAAGCTCTCCCCCTGCTTAAGGCGGTAGCTGAAGTCGAACGGGTTGTAGCCGGCAGTGGCATGCACCCCGCCCATGGCATCCATCTCGACGTTGATGCGCCAGTTGCCGCTCCAGCCCAGTGCTCCGAACCACACCGGGCCGGACTCTTCGCCGGTTGCGGCGCGGCTCACCGCAATCCATGGATTGATTTGGTGCGAGGTGACGCCCTTGCGGCTTTCCAGCACGAACGCGCCCGGCGTGATCGCGCGGGTCTGCAGCATGAATTCCCCGGCCCACCGGCCGGACAGGAAGTACAACCGGTAATCGTCGCTGTAAGGCAGGTTCAGGCAGGCAGCCGCCATTTGATCCACCTGGATCCAGTTGCCCGTCCGGTTTTCCACCACGGCGGAGCGCGCGAGGATCCCGGTCGCTTCGTCCATCGCGTAAGTCAAGGCGACGCGGACGGCCCGCTTCGCGTCCTGCAACTGCAGCACAAGGCTGTCTCCTTTGTCCTGATGGCCGGCATAGCGCAGGTCGAGGTCGCGCACGCCGTCGGGGAAGCGGACCTTCAATGCCGGCTCCGTTGTCAAGCCGCCACCAAATCCCGCAAACTCGTATGGCGTCAGGCCAGGCGCCATCTCGTTCGACGAATTGGCTTCGACCGGAACTGCCGCAGGAAGACTGTCGCTGGCAGCAAGCGCAGCGCCCCAATACAGCGATTGCACCTGCCCGCCGGCATTGATGCCAAACGCATAGGTGACGCCGCCGCCATCAAGGCGGAATACCCTGGTGGCCTGGTCGACCATCGCGCGGGCCCCGGCGCCACCGCCGAGTGCCATGCCCGCGGCACTGCCCAACAAGCCAAGGAACACCTTGCGCCGGGTTTCATTTGTTGCCGCCATCGTCCCTCCAGGATGCGTTTTTCGGCAGAGGATAGCAAGCAGCCAGGCCGCCGCGACGCAGCTATATCAGGACGGATTAGTTCTTTTTGAATTTGAAATATCACAACTGGCGATTCTGTGCAAAATTGCACAACGTGAGTGCAACCCTGTCAGTTTCGCACAGTTGGCAAAACATGCACACTCCTCGCATAACAAAACCTGAGGAGACTTTGATGCGCGTGTCGAAACACAATTTCATGCTGCGACGCTCGGCAGCAGCCGTGATGATGACGCTTCCCGCCATTTATTCCCACCCGGCCTTGGCGCAAAGCGCCGGCGGTGAGAAGGCCGAAGGCGGGATGGACCGGGTGATCGTTACCGCCCGCAAGCGCGAAGAGCTGATCCAGGACGTGCCGGGAGCCGTGACCGCGCTGTCCGGCGCCCAACTCGACAAGAAAGCGCTGCCCGACATCACCGCCCTGACCGACATCGTGCCCAATACCACGCTCAAGGCTTCGCGCGGCACAAACACCACCCTCACCGCCTTCATTCGCGGCATCGGCCAGCAAGATCCTGTTGCCGGTTACGAGCAAGGCGTCGGCATCTACCTGGACGACGTCTACCTGGCCCGCCCGCAAGGCGCCCTGACCGACATCTACGACCTGGAACGCATCGAAGTGCTGCGCGGCCCGCAAGGCACGCTGTACGGCCGCAACACCATCGGCGGCGCAGTCAAGTATGTGACCCGCAAGCTGTCCCCTAACCCGACTTTCGAAATCAAGGGGGCGCTTGGCAACTACAGCCAGCGCGACCTGGTCCTGAAAGGCAGCACCCCGGTCAGCGACATCCTGCGCATTGGCGGCACGGTTGGCACCTTCAATCGCGATGGCTTCGGCAAGAATGTGATCAACGGCCGCGAGAACTATAACAAGGACGTTAATGCCGCCCGCATCAGCGCGGAACTAGTGCCGAACAGCGACCTGTTCATCCGTCTCGCGGCGGATTACACCAAAGACGATTCCGAGCCAAAGCAAGGCTACCGCCTGCTGAATGGCCCGCCGCCGGGCAACGAACCGCCGCTGGAAGGCGCCTATGACACGCGCGCCAACCTGTACAAGGTGAATGGCCATGAGCAGCAGGTGACCACCAAGGGCGCCTCGCTGACCATCGACTACAACATCAATGCGGAAACCATGTTCAAGTCGGTCACCGCGCACCGTTCGTCCAGGTCCTACGCCCCGATCGACTTCGATTCCCTGAACGCGCCGCTGTGGGAAGCGCCCGCCATCTACAGCGACAAGCAGGACAGCCAGGAATTCCAGCTCACCTACACCGGCGCCAAATGGCAGGGCGTGGCCGGCCTGTTCTACATGAAGACCAATGCCTTCAACGAATTCGACGTGCTGTACAACGCGGCCGGCGGCCTGTCGCTGCTGACCCGCGACGATATCGATTCCAGGACCTGGGCCGTCTACGCGGACGCCAGCTATAGCGTATCCGACAACTTCAACGTCAGCATCGGCGGCCGCTGGACCGATGACGAGCGCGAAGCCGCCATCTACAAGCGCACCTACCTCGGCCTGGCCGGTTCGCCCAACCTGGGCAATCCCGCCGCCGTGGGGCTGGCGCCGAATACGGACCTCGGCAAGGGTGACTTGCACCGCAAGGACAGGAAGTTCACCCCGAAACTGGGCTTTGGCTGGAAGCTGTCGCCGGAACACAACGTGTACGGCAGCTACCAGAGCGGCTTCAAGGGCGGCATGTTCGATCCGCGGATGGACCTGACGGCAACCGGCGGCCCGAACACCCCGGCCTCGCTGGAGAAGCGCAAGGGCGTGAATCCGGAAGAAGTCGATACCGTTGAACTGGGCTTGAAATCGTCGCTGAACAGCGGCCGCCTGCAGACCAATGCGGCGGTGTTCTACACCGACTACAAGAACGTCCAGATCCCGGGCTCGATCCCGACTTTCAATGCACAAGGCCAGGTGAACGGTTTCGCCGGCACGCTGACCAACGCCGGCAAGGCCAAGATCAAGGGCCTGGAACTGGAAGCGATTGCCCGCGTGACCGATGGACTGTCGCTGAACGGCATGCTGAGCTACATCGATGCCGAGTACAAGGAATGGATGGTGGCCAGCGGCGCCACCCTGGTCAATGTGGCGCAAAGCGCGGAATTCCAGAACACGCCGAAAAAGTCGGCCAACCTGGGCGCGACCTATGAATGGCCGGTCAGCCTGTTCGGCCGTGGCGGCAACATGAGCTTCAACAACAGCCTGTCCTACAAGGACAAGGTGTACCATGCCGAGATCGTGCGCCTGACCGGCATCGCCTCGATGGATGCACTGGTGCCGCAGAACCAGATGCTGGCCCAGGGCGGCTTCACGCTGTGGGATGCCGGCCTGGTATGGACCAGCGTCGACCGCCGCCTGCAAATCGGCCTGCACGGCCGCAACCTGACGGACAAGCGCTACAAGGTGGCCGGCTATGCCTTCGGCGGCTTCTTCAACACCGTCACCACCTACTACGGCGATCCGCGCACCTACAAGCTGACCGCTTCATACAAGTTCTGACGCACGTTACGATTGGTGAGAATCTCTTTGCGCTGACAGGAATATGATGGCAGTGAGGAGAGCCAGATGCTGCTCGAGCGCGAAAGGCAATTGCAGGATTTGCAGCGGCTTGCCAGCCGCGTTAGCTCAGGTGCGGGCGGGATGGCGCTGGTGCTGGGTGAAGCCGGCATCGGCAAGTCATCCCTGCTGCAAGCCTTTGCTGCCCCCTTGAAGGACGAGTTCTTCGTCTTGCAGGGCGCTTGCGAAGACCTGTCCACGCCGCGCGTGCTGGGCCCCTTGCGCGATTTTGCGCCCGCCCTGGGCCAGGACGTGGTGTCGGCCATCGACAACGCCGCCAGTCCCGACGTCCTGATGCCGATGCTGCTGGGCCACCTTGCCGCCCAACCGCGGCCGGTGCTGGTCATGTGCGAGGACCTGCACTGGGCCGACCAGGCCACGCTGGACCTGCTGAAATACCTGGCGCGCCGCATCGGCGGCCAGCACACCATGCTGCTGGCCAGCGCCCGCAACGACGAGCTGCCGCCCGACCATGCCTTCTGGCGCTGGGCGGGCGACTTGCCTCCCGCCAGCACCCAGCGCATCGACCTCCCGCCCCTGTCGCCGCAAGCGGTCGCCACTCTCGCACGCGATGCCGGCTGCGATCCCTCCGAGCTATACCGCGTCACTTGCGGCAATCCCTTCTTCCTTTCCGAACTGCTGAGCGACTGCAACCGTTCGCCCGGCCATTTGCCGGCCTCGGTGCGCGACGCGGTCTGGGCCCGCACATCGCGCCTGGACGCACAGGTGCGCACCGTGCTGGAACTGGTCAGCGTCAGCCCCGTCGCACTGGAAGAGTGGCTGCTCGAAGCCCTGCTCGGCGAGGACGGGCACGATGCGATCGACTGCAGCGTGGACAGCGGCCTGCTGCAGCGCGCCAGCCCCGGCCTGTTGTCGTTCCGCCACGAGCTGGCGCGCCAGGCCTTGTTGAGCGGACTGCGCCCCGGCGCCACCCGCGCCCTGCACAAACGCCTGTGCAAAGCCCTGACCGAGCAGGCGCCGCCCCATGCGCGGGTCGAACTGGCGCGGCTCGTGCATCACGCAACCGGAGCGCAGGATGCGCACATGGTGCTGCAACTGGCGCCGCGCGCGGCACGCCAGGCGGCGCGCCTGGGCGCCCACAGGCAGGCGGCGGCCCACCTGGCCAGCGCACTGCAGTTCGTCGACGCGGTCGGCTGGACCGGCGAAGCTGCCCAGCTTTACGAGGACTGGGCTTACGAGGCGGGCCTGCTGCGCATCGACGAGCGCCTGATCGAGGCGCGGCAAAAGGCTATCGCCCTGTGGCAAAGCGTGGAGCGGCCGGACAAGGTCGGCCTGAACCTGCGCTGGCTGGCACGCACCCATTGGTACCGCGGCGAGGCAAAGGAAGCGGAACGCTACGGGCTGGAAGCGATCCGCACGCTCGAGCAACTGCCGAACAGCAAAGAGCTGGCCATGGCCTACAGCATGCGTTCGCAGCACCAGCTATTGCAGAACCATCCGGCGTCCGCCATCGAATGGGGCCGCCTGGCGCTGGAACTGGCTACCGCGCTGCACGACCATGACACGCGCGTCCATGCGCTGACCAATATCGGCAGCGCAAAGCTGTTCCTGGGCGACGACGGCGGCCAGCAAGACCTGGCCGACGGCTTGCAATGCGCCCTGGAACAGCACCTGCACGAACACGCGGCGCGCATCTATAGCAACTGGGTGGAATACGCTGTCGTGTTCAAGCAGTTTGCCCTGGCCGAACGCCTGCTGGCCGAGGGCCTCGCCTACCATCGCGAACATGAACTGGACGCCTGGGTGCACTACCTGACCGGCTGGCAGGCGCAGCTCCATCTCGACAAGGGTGAGTTCGCCCAGGCCGCCGCGCTGGCGCGGCAGGTGCTCGCCCTGCCCGACCTGAGCCTGGTGATGCGGCTGCCTGCCTTGACGGTACTCGGGCGGACCCTGTCGCGCCAGGGCGAACAGGATGCCGCACGCTGCCTGCAGGAAGCGCTGCAATGGGCGCGTGCCACCGGCGAATCGCAGCGCTTGCTGCCGGTGCTGCTGGCCCTTGCGGAAGCGGCCTGGCAAGTGCAGGACCTGGACAGTTGCCGGCGCTGGCTGGACGAGATCGGCCAGTTCGACCTGTCCGGCGTCAACGCCTGGGACCTGGCGGCAGTCGGCGCCTGGCGGCGCCGGGCGGCAATCGCCGTGGAAGGCGGGCCGGCAGGCTGGACACCGCCGCCGCGCGCCGCGGAAGCGGCCGGCAATGGGCAGGCTGCCTGCGACGCCTGGCTGGCATTGGGCCTGCCATTCGAAGCAGCGCTGGCCTTGCTCGACCTGCCCGGCGACGCGGCTGCGCAAGCCATGCCCAAGGCAGTCGCCCTGCTGGAACAGATCGGCGCCGCACCGGCGGCTGCGCTGGCGCGGCAGCGCGCCCGCGCCTGCGGCGCCCAGGCCCAGCTGCCGAAGCCGCGGCGCGGTCCCTACGCAGCAGCGCGCCAGCACCCGAGCGGCCTGACCCGCCGTGAAGCCCAGGTGCTGGAACTGTTGCTCGATGGCCTCAGCAACCTTGAAATCGCCCAGCGCCTGTGCCGTTCCGAACGCACCATCGAACACCACGTTTCAACCCTGCTCGGCAAGCTGGGCGCCACCACGCGCCTCGACTTGCTGCGCCGGCCGCCCACCTCGCTGCACAAAAACTAGGTGCTGGCGATCCGGAATCTGGGTGCCAGTACCAATTCGCCGCGCCTGTCCTCAGCCTAAAGTGACTCCCATGGAAAGCACGGGGCGCGGTCCATAGCCTGGTCCGAAGGGCCCGCCCCTCTTCAATACCGGACCGCCTGGAGATCGTCATGGAAGAACTGCGCCACACCAATTCCAAGAAAAACCATATCAAAATCGTCGTCAGCGAAGGCAAGGTCACCCTGGAAGAATTGCACAAGGCGCTCGATATCGCCGTGTCCCAGATGGTGCCGAAAGGCGGCTGCAACTGCGGCCTGACCGGCTTCGACCTGACTTTCCTGCGCGGCGACCCGTCGATCGGCCGCGTGCTGCGCGAGGTGCCGCACATCGAAGGCGCGGTGCTGGAACATGAACTCCGCGGCTGAATTGCCTGCGCACGACCCGCGCCCTGCCCTGGGCGTGGGCGTCAGCTATGAGGGGCGCGATCCGGCGTTGCTGGAGATGATGCTGCCGCACGTGGACATCATCGAAGTCACGCCGGAAACCATGTCGGTGGCCGATGGCGAGCGGATCTCGCTGGACAAGGGCATCCTGGCCGAACTGAAAAACATCGACCGCGAAAAAACCATCGTGGTGCATGGCGTCAGCCTGTCCATCGGCTCGCACGATGGCTGGTCGCCGACCTACCTGCACCTGCTCGACGAACTGATGGACCAGGTGCGGGTGCGCTGGCACAGCGAGCACCTTGGCTTTACGCGGGTCGACGGCGAACATCTCGGCATCATGCTGGCCATGCCGCGCACTGAGCAGGCAGCGGAGCTGGTGGCGCAGCGGGCCTGGTGCCTGCAGCAGCGCTACGGCTTGCCCTTCCTGCTGGAGAACATCGTGCACGTGGTGCCGGACTGCCCGGCCGACTACAGCGACGCCGGTTTCCTGAACGCGGTGGCGCGCGACAGCGGCTGCGGCCTGGTGCTGGACGTGTACAACCTGGAATGCGATGAACATAACCATGCGCTCGACATACAGGCCTTCCTCGCCGAACTCGATGGCCGCCACGTGAAGGAAGTGCACGTGGCCTGCGGCGTCAAGCACAACGGCCTGATGCTGGACGTGCATTCGCGCCTGCCGCGCCCCTGCACCATGGACCTGGCGCAGCAAGTGCTGCAGCAGGTCGCGACCGAGGCGGAAGTGATCGTGTACGAATTCATGCCGGAGGCGGTGCCCGGCCTGGGCAACGCAGCCATCGCCAACACCCTGCAGCAAATGCGGCAACGAAAATGGAGGTAGACATGGACCTGGCCAGCCACCAGCGCATCCTGCTTGGCCTGATGCGCGCCACTTACCAGCCCGGGCCCGGCGACGCGCCCTATTTCCGCCGGGTTGCCGATTCCCCCGACCTGCAGGAAGCGCGCGGCAATGTGCTGCTGTGGCGCATCTACGTGCTCGAACGCAGCTGCGTGCTGACCGTCGAATTGCTGCGCCAGGCCGGCTTGCTGGAGGAAGCGCTGCAAGCCTTCATCCGGCAGGAGAACATCTCGCCGTTCCGCGAGTACCAGCCGCTGGCCTTCCTTGGCTTCCTGGCCGGGCATGAAGACCCGCTGGTGGTCTCGGTGTCCCAGTTCGAACTGGCGCTGATGAAGGTGCGCGAAGGCGACCCTTGCCGCTACATGGTGGACTGGAGCTACGACCCGGCGCCCATTCTGCAGGCGCTGGCGCAACGGGCGCCGCTGCCGGACCGGGCCGATCCAGACTTGCACCGGATCGAGATTTCGGGTGAGCTGCCCTATTTGTTCGAGATGAAAAGGCTGGCGCGCGATTCGGCAAACGAGCGGAGCAAGTTCCAGACCGCCCTGACGCGCGGCAGCCGGTACAAGTCGACGGGCGCCACCAGCCAGTAGGCGCGCTCGACGAATACCTCGTCCTGCAACACCGGCACCAGGCGGCCGTCCGTTGCCATGTAAGGCGGCGCCATCATCAGGCCCAGGCCGGCGGCGGCAGCTTCGGCCTGGGCCAGCATGCCCGTGCAGCACAGGCGGCGGCGCGGGTTGACGCCCAGTTCATCAAGGAAGTTCAGCTCGTTGCTGGCCAGGCGGTCCTGCACGTAGTCGACAAAGTCATGGCCGGCCAGGTCGCTGCGTTTCTGGATCGGCGGGTGGCGGGCCAGGTAGTCAGGCGAACCGTGCACGTACAGCCGGAAGGACGCCAGGCGCGTCACCATGTAGCGGCCGGTGTTGGGCGCGTCGAGCGTCACGCCCAGGTCGGCTTCGCGGCTGGCCAGGTTGGCAAAGCGCGGCTGGACCAGCAGATCGACCGACAGCTCGGGATAATCCTGCAGGAATTGCGCCAGCAGCGGCGTGATGAAGCGCACCCCGAGCGCTTCGGGCACCCCAAGGCGCACCACGCCGCGAATCGCGACTTCGGTGCCGGACAACTGGCCTTGCGCGGCCAGCACTGCGCTTTCCATCGCTTCCGCATGGGGCAGCACCGCGTGGCCCATTTCGGTCAGTTCATAGCCCTCGCGCGAGCGATCGAACAGGGTGGCGCCCAGTTGCTGCTCCAGGCGGTCGATGCGGCGCGAGACGGTGGTGTGCTCCACTTCCAGCCGGCGCGAGGCGCCGGACAAGGTGCCGGAGCGCGCCAGCTCAAGGAAGAAGCGCAGGTCAGTCCATTCGGGCAGGGTTTTCATGCGGCCCATTGTGCATCATTTTCCCTCGCTGTAGTGTTGCTGTGCAAAATTGCACACACAGTGGGCGCGGCCTCCGGTTCCCGCGCCGATGCATTTCTTGCACACTGCACGCTCCTGCAACGCTGCCCACGAGGACCATGTATTCCGAGATCAGCTACACCAGCGACGATGGCCTGCGCCTGTATGCGCGCGACTACCCTGCCGCCAGCGGCCCCGCGCGCCTGCCCGTGATCTGCATCCACGGCCTGACGCGCAATTCGGCCGACTTTGAAGACGTCGCGCCATGGATTGCGGCCCAGGGCCGGCGCGTGATCGCCGTCGATGTGCGCGGCCGCGGCAATTCCGAATACGACTCCCAGCCCGACCGTTACACGCCCATGGTGTACGCCAACGACGTCGTCAAGCTGGCGCACGACCTGGGCATCGAGCGCGCCGTCTTCATCGGCACATCGATGGGGGGGCTGATCACCATGACCCTGGCCTTGCGCAAGTCGGCGCTGATCGCGGCGGCGGTCCTGAACGACGTCGGCCCGACCCTGTCGGAACGCGGCCTGTCGCGCATCCGCGGCTATACCGGCAAGGGCGAACAGTTCACGAGCTGGCAGCAGGCGGCGGACTACATCGGCGGCATCAACGCGGTCGCCTTCCCCGGCAACACGGCGCAGGAGTGGGAGCGCTGGGCGCGCCGGGCCTTCCGTGAAGAAGGCAACGGCACCCTGGCCATGCGCTACGACCCGAACATCGCCGTGCCGATCCGCGCCAACAAGCTGCGCTCGACCTCGATGGCCGCGCACTTTGCCTTCCGCCGGCTGGCCCGGCGCCGTCCCACCATGCTGATACGCGGCGCCCTTTCCGACCTGATCGAGCCGGCCCAGGCCAACGCCATGCGTGCTGCAGCACCGCGCATGATGTATGCTGAGGTGCCCGACGTCGGCCACGCGCCGATGCTGTCCGAGCCCGCCGCGCAAGAGGCGCTGCGCAACTTCCTCGCCAGTGTGGACTGATCGATGACAAAGCTGATTGCCCTGTTGCTTGCATTGGCGCCGCTCCTGGCCGGCGCCCAGGAACTGAAGGTCGCCCTCATCGCCGGCAAAACCGGCATCCTGGAGCCCTACGCCAGGGAGACCGAGACCGGCTTCATGATGGGACTTGAATACCTGACCGGCGGCAGGATGGAAATCAACGGCCGCAAGCTGAAGGTCTTTGTCAAGGACGACCAGAGCAAGCCGGACCTGGGTCGCACCCTGCTGGCCGAGGCCTATGGCGACGACAAGGTCGACATCGCGGTAGGCACCAGTTCCTCCGGGTCCGCCATCGCCATGCTGCCCATCGCGGCGGAATACAAGAAGGTCCTGGTCGTGGAGCCGGCCGTGGCCGACGCGATCACCGGCGCCAAATGGAACAAGTACATCTTCCGCACTGCGCGCAATTCCATGCAGGACGGCCTGGCTGCCGCCACCACCTTCAAGCAAGGCAGCGTGGCTTTCCTGGCCCAGGACTATGCCTTCGGAAAGGACGCCGTGGCGGCCGCGCGCGAGGCCCTCAGGCTGACCGGCTCCAAAGCCCACATCGTGCACGAGGAATTCGCGGCGCAGAACGCGACCGACTTCACCGCCCCGGCCCAGCGCCTGTTCGACAAGCTGAAGGATGCGCCGCAGCCGCGGGTATTGCAGATCATCTGGGCCGGCCCGAATCCGATGAACAAGATCGCCGACATGAAGCCGGAACGCTACGGTATCACGCTGGCTCCCGGCGGCAACATCCTGCCGGTGCTGAAGACGTGGAAATCGTTCGCCGGCACCGAAGGCACGATTTATTACTACTACGCCTTCCCGAAGAACAGGATGAACGACTGGTTCGTGGCCGAGCACCGGAAGCGGCACGGGAAACCGCCGGACATGTTCACGGCGGGCGGCTTCACGGCAGCCAGCGCCGTCTACACCGCCCTGGCCAAAACGGGCGGCGGCGACACGCAGAAGATGATTGCCGCCATGGAAGGCATGGAGTTCGATACGCCGAAGGGAAAAATGAGTTTCCGCAAGGACGACCACCAAGCCATGCAAGCGATGTACCACTTCCGCATCAAGAAAGACCAGAAGGACGAATGGGATTTGCTGGAACTGGTGCGTGAGATTCCGGCTTCCGAATTGCCGGTCCCGATCAAGAACAAGCGGCGCTGAAACGATGACTCCACTGCTGTCAACACGCGGCCTGACGATCCGCTTCGGCGGCCACACGGCCGTCGACAACGTCAGTGCCGACTTCCATGCGGGCCAGCTGACCGTGATCGTCGGCCCGAATGGCGCCGGCAAGACCACCTATTTCAACCTCATGTCGGGCCAGTTGCCGGCAACCGGCGGCCAGGTGCTGCTACGGGGCGAAGACATCACGCGCAGCGGTCCGGCCGCACGCACCCGCAAGGGCATCGGCCGCGCCTTCCAGCTCACCAACCTGTTCCCTCACCTGCCGGTGCACGAGAACGTGAGGCTGGCGGTGCAGTCGCGCGCCAATGCCGGCATGAAGCTGTGGTCGATCTGGTCCAGCCACAAGGAACTGATCGATCGCGCCGACCATTACCTGGGTCGCGTGGCGCTGGCGGCGCGGCGCGATACGCCGGTAGCCGCGCTGTCGCACGGCGACAAGCGCAAGCTGGAAGTGGCCATCATGCTCGCGCTGGAGCCGGAAGTGATGATGTTCGACGAACCGACCGCCGGCATGAGCGTGGACGAAGTGCCGGTGGTGCTGGACCTGATCCACCAGGTCAAGGCGCAGCGCAACAAGGCCGTGCTGCTGGTGGAACACAAGATGGACGTGGTGCGCGCCCTGGCCGATCGCATCATCGTGTTGCACAACGGCGCCCTGGTGGCGGACGGCGAGCCCGCTGCCGTCATGTCGTCCGCCATCGTGCAGGAAGCTTACCTGGGGACCGCAAGCCATGAATGAGGCCTTGCTCAAACTGTCCGGCGTGCACACGCACATCGGCGAATACCACATCCTGCAAGGCGTCGACCTGGCCGTGCCGCGCGGCGGCCTGGCGGTCCTGCTGGGTCGCAACGGCGCCGGCAAGACCACCACGCTGCGCACCATCATGGGACTGTGGCAGGCCAGCGCCGGCCAGATCGAATTCAACGGCCGCGACATCGGCAAGCTGCGCACGCCCGATATCGCACAGGCGGGCATCGCCTACGTGCCGGAGTCGATGGCTGTGTTCAGCGACCTGACCGTGCGCGAAAACCTCTACCTTGCGGCGCGTAGCGGCCCGATGGATACGGCGCGGCTGCAGTGGATCTTCTCCTTCTTCCCGGCGCTGGAAAAATTCTGGCATTACCCGGCTGGTAAGCTGTCCGGCGGCCAGAAGCAGATGGTTGCCATTGCACGCGCCATCATCGAGCCGCGCGAGCTGCTGCTGATCGATGAGCCGACCAAGGGCCTGGCGCCGGCCATCATCAAGAACCTGGCCGACGCGATCCGCCAGCTCAAGGGCCAGTCCACGGTGCTGCTGGTGGAGCAGAACTTCAACTTCGTGCGCCAGCTCGGCGACACCGTGGCCGTGATGGACGACGGCCGCATCGTGCACAGCGGCGCCATGGCCGAACTGGCCGCCGACCGCGCCTTGCAAGAGCGCCTGCTCGGCCTGGCCCTCGATTCACACCAATAAGGAGCCGCACGCCAATGCCATCCGTTCCGCGCGACTATATACCAATGCTGCTGGTGCCGGCCCTGATGCTGGCCATGCTGCCGCTGGTGGGCAGCATGCCGACCTGGCTCACGCTGACCGTGGCCGGTCTGGCAATGGGGATGATGCTCTTCATCATGTCCAGCGGCCTGACTCTGGTGTTCGGCCTGATGGACGTGCTCAATTTCGGCCACGGCGCCTTCGTCTCCGTCGGCGCCTTCGCCGCCACGCTGGTGCTGGTGCCGATGCAGGGCTGGATGGAGGCCGATTCGCTGGGCATGAACCTGGCCGCGCTCGGCCTGGCGATCGTCATGGCGATGGCCGTGACGGCAGCACTGGGCTGGGCCTTCGAACGTCTCATCATCATGCCGGTCTACGGCCAGCACCTGAAGCAGATCCTGATCACGATGGGCGGCATGATCGTGGTCGAGCAGCTGATCCACGTGCTCTGGGGCGCCGACCACAAGCCGATGCCGCTGCCAACCGCCCTGCGCAGCGCCCTCGTGCTGGGCGACGCCGCCATCGAAAAATACCGCTTGCTGGCCGTGGCGGTGGGCGTGCTGGTGTTCATCGCGCTCACCCTGGTGCTGAACCGCACAAAGCTCGGCTTGCTGATCCGTGCCGGCGTGGAAAATGGCGAGATGGTCGAAGCACTTGGCTACCGCATCCGGCGCCTGTTCGTGGCGGTATTCGCGGCCGGCTCCGCGCTGGCGGGCCTGGGCGGCGTGATGTGGGGCCTGTACAAGGAAACACTGACCGCTTCCATGGGCGGCGAGGTGATGGTCATGGTCTTCATCACGATCATCATCGGCGGCCTCGGCTCGGTGAGCGGCTGCTTCATCGGCGCGCTGCTGATGGCACTGACGGCCAATTACGCCGGCTTCCTGGCGCCGAAGCTGGCGCTCGTGTCCCATATCGTGCTGATGATCGCCATCCTGCTCTGGCGGCCAGCCGGCCTGTCGAGGAAATGACATGCTGAACACCCTTCTTTCCGGCGACCTGCCGCGCAGCCGCGCCCTGTCCGTCCTGCTGCTTGTGGTCGTGCTGGGACTCGCGCTGGCGCCCTTCATCACCAGCGGGGCCCGGCCGCTCAACACCGCCGCCACCATCTGCATCTACATCGTCCTGGTCGCCTCGTATGACCTGTTGATCGGCTACACGGGCATCGTGTCCTTCGCCCATACGATGTTCTTCGGCATCGGCGCCTACGGTGTCGGCCTCGGCTTCGACAGTCCCACACCCGCCTGGGGCGACATGGCACTGGGCCTGGCGGCGGCGCTGGCGTTGACGCTGGTCCTGGCCTTCGTCATCGGGCTTTTTGCGCTGCGCGTGCGCGCCATCTTCTATGCCATGATTACGCTGGCGGTCGCGTCTTCGTTCGCGGTGCTGGCATCGCAAATGTCGGCCTGGACCGGCGGCGAGGACGGCAAGACTTTCGACGTGCCAGACCTGCTGTCTCCCGCCAACGAATTCGGCGAATTCATGGGCCGCATCGTGGACGGCAAGGTGCTCACCTACTACATCGTGTTTTCCTGCACGGTGCTGATCTTCCTGGCGCTGCTGCGCATTGTGAACTCGCCTTTCGGGCGCGTGCTGCAGGCGATCCGCGAAAACGAGTTCCGCGCCGAGGCCCTGGGCTACCGCACCGTGGTCTATCGCATCGCAGCCAATTGCATCGGCGCCGTTGCCGCCGCGCTGGCCGGCGCCCTGATGGCGTTGTGGGCGCGCTATGTCGGCCCCAAGACCACGCTGGGCTTTGAGGTCATGACCGACATCCTGCTGATTGTCGTCATCGGTGGCATGGGCACCATGTACGGTTCCGTGATCGGGGCCGTCCTGTTCATCCTGGCGAACAATTACCTGAAGTCCCTGATGGCGCAAGCGGCAGGCGCGATGGCCGGCGTGCCGGTGCTGGCGGCCGCCCTGCACCCGGACCGCTGGCTGCTCTGGCTCGGCATCCTGTTCATCCTCGCCATCTACTTCTTCCCCAGCGGGATCATAGGGAAATTCAGGCAGGCGGCAGTCCGGCCAGGTACCTAGCCAGCAGCCCATCAGCCTTGCCGCTGCTGCGCAATGCATGCACGGCGCGGCGCAGTTCCGTCGCCAGGTCCTCGTCGGCGTTATGGCGGCTCAGGTGCAGGTGGATCTCGCGCGACTGCACCGCCAGCACCCCGCCCAGGCGCGCGCGCGGCACGCCCAGCAAGCGCATGGCGTGGAATACCGCCAGGCGCGTGCCGACCGAGGCATCGAGCCGCCCCTCCTGCAGCATGCGTATGCCTTGCAACTGGTCGGTGATTTCATGCTTGCGGTATTCCCGGTCGTCCAGGAAGGCAGCACCATAATCCGAGCCGCGTAACATGCCCACCGTGCGGCCCCGCAGGTCTTGCAGGCCGTCGAGCTTGAGGCCCGCCCGCCCGATGGCGATGACTTCCGTCGTCCACAACATGCCCATGGGTTCGGCCGCTTCCGCGATTGCCGAGTTGGAGGTGGCGATCATCAGGTCCGCCTCGCCCGAGCGCAGCATGGCGATGGCGCGCGCGTAGGGGGCAAGGGTGATCTCGACCTGGCGCTGCGACTCGCGGGCGATCAGCTCAAGTGCTTCCACGAACAGGCCGCTCTTGCGGCCGCTTGCGTCGAGTACGGCGAAGGGAGGAATGGCCAGGGCCACCGCGCGCAACGGGCGCGGCCTGGCGAATGCGCGCCCGGGCCAGGAGCCCCCTGCCGTTGCAGCGCAGGCAGCAGCCGCGCCCGACCAGCGCAGCATGCAGCCCAGCCAGCGCCGGCGCTGCGCCGTTTTCATCGTTCAGGCCCCTGCTGTGGCGCTTGGACGGTCGGCAATGCGGTCGCGCCATGCCTGCAAGTGCTGCAGCCCGTGGTCGGAGGGACGAAATTTCATCAGCCCGCGCGCAAACTCGATGGCGCAAAAGCCGGTAATGTCGGCAATGGTGAAGCGCGGCCCCGCCACGAAAGGCTGCGCGGCCAGCACGCCATCCAGCCATTTCGCGTTCTCGCGGAACTTCTCGCCTTGCGAAGCGCCGAAGTCGGCGAACTGCGGATTCTCGATCGGCGCAAAGCCGGGATGGGAGTGGCGGATGCTGTTGGCCGCAATGGCAAACAGGTGCAGCTCCATGCGGCGATCGGCCATTTCGATGAAGGCACGCTCCTCGGCGCCCTCGCCCATCAGGTTCGGCGCCGGGTGCAGGCCTTCCAGATAGGTGCAGATGGCGCGCGTTTCGCACAGGATGCGGCCATCGTCCAGTTCGAGCGCCGGCACGCGGCCGAACGGATTCACCGCCAGGTAAGCTTCGCTGCGATGTTCGCCCCTGCCCAGGTCGACCGCCTGCAATTCAAGCGCGATGCCCTTCTCGGCCATGAACATGGCGACGCGGCGCGGATTCGGGGCGCGCGGGGCGGTGTACAGCTTCATTGGGTCTCCTTGGTGTTGTGATCAGCGCGACTGGCCGGTTTCCAGCATTTTGCGCGCCTCGGCCGCAAATTGCTCTACTTTCTCCTGACTGTCGGCGCGATCCAACACATTGCTCGGCGGCCGCTCGATGCCGCGCAATACGGCAGGACGGGCGCGGACCTGGCGAATCCAGCGCTGCAGGTGCGGCAGGCCTTCGGTCTCCACCCCGGACCAGCGATGGGTGCGCACCCAGGCCCAGTTGGCGATATCGGCGATCGAATAGTCGCCGGCCAGGAATTCATGCTGCGCCAGTTGGCCGTCCAGCACGCGGAACAGGCGCCGGCACTCGCCCTGGTAACGGTCGATGGCAGGCTGGATCTTGTCGGGGAAGTAGCGGTAGAAGACATTGGCCTGGCCCATCATCGGGCCGATGCCGCCCATCTGGAACATCAGCCATTGCAGCACCAGGGAGCGGCCCTTGGCGTCCTGCGGCATCAGGCGGCCGGTCTTCTCGGCCAGGTAGACCAGGATCGCGCCCGATTCGAACACCGCGAAGCCATCGTTGCCGCGGTCGACGATCGCGGGAATGCGCCCGTTCGGATTGATGGCCGTAAACCACGGCTCCTTCTGCTCGTTCTTGCCCAGGTCGAGCACATGCATTTCGTAAGGCAGCGCCAGCTCTTCCAGCGCAATGGAAATCTTGTGGCCATTCGGCGTGGCGGCGGTGTACAGGTCGATCATCGCGGCTCCTTTCACGGAATCGCTGCATCATAGCTGCTTTTCCGCCCCCACGCCGGGGCCAGCCGCGTCAGGCGCGGCGGCGGGTGAATGCCAGCAGGGGCAGGCCTGCCAGCAATAGCAGCCAGGCGGTGCCAGGTTCCGCAACCACCTGCACGTCAACCAGCGGACTGGCGCTGGCCAGGACGAACTGCGGGTTGCCGCCCAGGACAGGCTGCACCGAGACCGTACCGAGGTCGCCGTCGGCGCCCAGATAGCTGGTGTCGTTGAACAGCGCCCAGCCGAAGGTCGAACCGGCATCGCCCTGGCCCACCAGCAGGTTGACGTCGAAGGAGAACACGCCGCCCAGCGTCACCGCCTGCACCCAGTCGCTGCCGCCATCGGCATTGCTGAATGCAAGCGGGCCAGGCGCGGCGCCGGACACAGTCCCGCTCACGTCCGGCGTGCCAAGCAGCTCGCCTGCCAGGTTGGTGACAAGCGCGGTGGCCGGCGTCGCATCGGCCAGGCCGATGAAATACAGGCCGAGGAATGCCGGGCCGGTGCCCAGCGAGGCGGTGTCGACGCTTACCTTGTACAAGGGCCCGGCGGCAGCCTGCCCCGCACCACAGGCCAGCATTGCGGCCAACAGCAGCCGCGCCAGCATAGTTTGCAGTTTACTCATGATGGTGTCCTCAATACTTGACGCTGAAAAGTTGACGGGTATAGCCGATGGCAGCCTTGGCCGGATTGCTGAAGGTCGTCGTCACGGTCACGCTCTGGCCCGGCGCCAGGTCAAGGGTCGGCAGCGTGATGTAGGGCACGCCATCCTTGATGCCGGTCGCGTTATCCAGCGTCACGCCCGGCGTCAGCCCGTACAGCCGGAATTGCAGCGGCCCGCTGACGGTATGGTCCGTAGCGTTGACGATGGTCACGTTGCCGGTGTACTTCTGCGTGAAGCGGTTCATGTTCAGGCCCGATTGCTGGATCTTGACGATCGGCGTGACGTCCACTGGCGTCAGCAGGTCGTAGCGGTCGCCATGGAAGCGCAATTCGCTATAGGAGGAAATGCCCGGATAGGCAGGATCGGTCGGCGGGCCCGGATGGTCGACCCGCACCATGAAGTAGCGATAGCGTTGTTCCGACAGGCCTGGCAGCACAGGAATCGTCTCCAGCTCGAAGTTGCGGTTGCTGGTATCGGTGGTTTCGCGGCTGGTCAGCAAGGTCCAGTTCGAATTGTCGTTCGAGCCGTAGATATTGATGCCCTGTGAACGGTTGGCGAACATGAAGCGGGCCTGGATGCCGAAGGCGTCGACGGACACGCGATAGTCGGCGCCGAAGTCGATGGTCACGACATTGCGCAAGTCGCCCGACGTGCTGTTGTAGTCGCCGTCCACCAGCAGGCCGACACGGTTTACGTCGAGCGTGGTGGTGGTCACCATGTGCTTGCTCCAATCGAGGCTGCCGTCCAGCGCAACGCGCGGGTTCAGCAGCTCGAGCTTGGCCACCACCGCCTGCACGGATTTCAGCAGGGCCGGAAAATCGGCATCGGACACCGTCATCATCTGCTCGCGCAGCGGGGCAATCTCCTGCTGGAAGGTCGCCAGCGACGGCGTGGTGTAAACGCTGGCAGGGTCATAGCCGCCCTGCGCCGCCGCAAAGGCACTGGCGCGGTCCGGCTGCACGCTCAGGCGCGCGGTCATGGTGCTGATGGAAATGCCGTCGGTGGCGCTGATCACGATGTCATGCAATCCGCTTTGCGCCGCAGCCGGCGTCCAATTGAAGGCACCGGTCGGGGTATCGAGCGTGGCGCCATCCGGGATGCTGATCGCCTTGTACACCACTGTATCGCCGGCCTGGGCATCGGTGGCCGTGTAGGTCGCCTGGTAAGGCACGCCCTGCACCACCAGCTCCGTGGCCGGGAACACCGGCATGGCAAAGCGCGGCGGGGTCAGTTGGGTCGGCGCGGCCATGTTCACGAAGTCCACGTCCACCGTTGCCCCTTCGGCGCCGGTGAATTGGAAGTACATGATATTGTCGCCCTGGCGCTTGCCCGGCGTGGCCGCCCACGACGTGTCAGGCACGATATAGCGCCACTGGCCTTGCGTGTCGGGCACCGTCATTTCGCACCATGGGCTGGCGCTTTCGGTGGCGCTAGCGGCAAGCTTGGTCACCGCATTGGTGCGGATCATGATGCCGGCCGGCGCGTACTTGGCGCGGTCGGCGTACTGCACGTCGGTGAACACCACGGTGGCGCCGGCCGGAGTGACGTTGGCATGGCCGAAGGTGCGGTCGCCCTCCGTCACCTTGCTCCAGTCGCCCTTCAGGTAGATTGATTTGCGTTCGGTCTCCAGCATGCCTGTGTTAGGCGGCAGGGCCGCCCCGGTCAATGCCTTGGGCAGCGACAGGAAGGCTTCCGCACCCATGTCCTTGTTGGCCGGCGCGCCGGGGCCCCAGCGGGTCACGAACTCGTTCGAATGCGCGTTGGCGGCTGCCAGGAAAGGCGCTTCGACATCGACGTCCACGCCCTCTTCGTACTTGTACACGTTATACAGCTCGGGGATGCCGCCCACTTCGTACAGGCGGCCGCGATAGGCTTCCGATTGGGAAGAGGTGCCGCCCGAGGTATCGGCCCACGGCGCGGCATAGCCAAGCATGAACTGGGCGTAGGCATTGGCGCCCATCAGCACGCGGTTGCCGCCGAACTTGTAGACGCTCACCGCGTCGCCCGAGGTGGAAGGCTTGCCGGTGAACGGGTCCACTTTGGTGCCCTGGGCCGTGACCAGGCGCAGCAGGCCGGTCAGGTTGTCGACATTGTCCCCGCCGTGGGCCTGGTCGCGCTGCATTTCCTGGATCTGGTAGAAGGGATAGCCGTACTTGTTGTAAGGGCTGTCCGCCTCGATCAGGGGGATCAGGGGCAGGATGGCGCCATTGATGTCCTGCCGCGTCGAGGTGGAGTTGACCGTCATCCATTCCACGGTTTCGTCATAGCGCGCGCGGTTGTCGGTAAAGATCGCCCCCGACATGCGCCCCACGATCGAATACACATGCTGGTTCATGAAGCGCTCGTTGCTGGCGAAGAAGGTGCGCTCCATCGGGTCGACCAGGTTGTCCTTCAGCTTCTGGGTGTCGGTGTCGGTCCAGACCAGCGGGTAGGCGGTGTAGCTCGGATCGCCCGGCGTGTAGCGCATGATCTCGGCGGCAGCCAGCATGCGGAACAGCGGCACGCCGGTGTGGATATGCGCATCCGGATAGTAGGCATAGCCATCCTTGTTCATATTGCTCCAGGTGCGCAGAATGCGCATGGCATTGCGGCGGTACTCGTTGCGGCCAGTGATGTAATACAGGATGGCCTGCGTCAGCGCGCCCTGCGAATCGTTGATCAGCCGCACCTGGGCCGTATTGCCGTTGAAGTTGGGCGTGTTGGGCGTATCGATCTTGGTCGAATCGCGATTGGTCGGCAGCAGGTTGATGTTCGCGTAATTGCAGCAGACCGTAGCCAGGGTGTTGTAGTAAGTCTTGTACGGCTCGACGTCGGCGCGCACCTGGGCGCGTGTGTACTCGAGCTGCTCCAGCGTGATGCCGAGCGCCGGATGCTTGATCCCGGTAGCGCTAACAACGGGTTGCAAGACAGGTGTTGCTACATAGTCGACTGCGTAAGCGGGCTGAAATGAAGCGGCGATCGCTGCCGCCACGGCCAATACCCTGAACCCGGCCATGACCCCGCCCTTTAGTGAATGGTTATGCATGATTATCCTTATTAACCAATGTCGAAGGGACATACCGAAACCCGAGCGTCTCCTCTCGTGTTATCGATATCAGGCCAATATAGCACGCACCCCTGCAGCTTGCCTTAAAATTATGTTATCGATATCTAGGCAAGCGATACCGTTTACAGATGGGCAAAAAAAAACCGGCCATTTGGAGGGGGCCGGTGAAAAACGCTTTTTAGGGCGCGGGGATAGAAGAAACCGTGCCGGATTGAGGAATCCGGCAACCCGGCGTACAGGGATGCTGTACGCTATGGACGTACTTTGCCAGCTTTCCGCCGCCTAAGGCTTAGGAGTTCATTAAGGTAGCCAATAATCCCGGGCAAAAAAATACCCGCGTCATTTGCGCGGGTAAAGGGATTCAAATCGGGAGAGATTTGAAAGTGCAAGGGGATATTCTCGAAAACGAAAACATCACGACTTCGTTTAAGATAGTACACTTTTTATAATAGAAACTCTCCAATAGTCACAATGCGAAAAAAAATTTGCAAATGGACTTTTCGAAGCGCGCTTTTAGCGGCGCTTTTGGCCATTTCCGCCTGTGGCACCCAGCCTCCAGCGCCCCCTGCCGCCGCACCGGCAAGCGCGGCCCCGGCGCTCCAGGCCAGCCGCTCGGCGCACCGGATCATGGCGGGCGAATCGCTGATCGCCATGACGGTTCGCCGTGGCGGACCGCTGGCTCGCATGGGCCACGACCACGTCGTTGCCACGCGCCAGATTGAAGGTTTCGTGGACGTCGAACAGGGCCGCACTGAATTACGCTTCCGCCTGGACCAGTTGACGGTCGACGAGGCAGCGCTACGCAAGGAAGCCGGGCTCGAGACCCAGCCTTCGGCCGACGCAATTGACGGCACGCGGAGGAATATGTTCAGCAAGGTCTTGCAAGCAGAAGCCTATCCATGGGTGCTGGTGCGGGCCGCCTTCGAACCGGGAACGAAAGACAAGCTGCGCGCGGAAATCACGCTGCATGGCGTGACGCGCGCATACCAGGTGCCGCTGCAGTTGCGCGAGGATGGTGCAGTCCTGCAGGCCAGCGGCGCCTTCACCGTCAAGCAGACCGATTTCGGCATTACGCCATTTGCCGTTTTCGGCGGCGCACTATCGGTGAAAGACGAACTGGAACTGAGGTTCGCGATCAGCGCGCGACGATAAGGCGCAAGCCCAGGCCGACGAAGATCGCACCGGCCCCGCGGTCCAGCCACAGGCCGGCGCGCGGATTGCGGTTGATCCATTTGCCCACGGCGCCCGAGAAGTAGCCCAGCGCCCCAAACAGCAGGCAGGCTTGCAGCGTGAAGACCAGGCCCAGTTGCGCGGTCTGCCAGCTGGCATCGCCGCGCCCTGCCACCACGAACTGCGGCAGGAAGGACAGGAAGAACAGCACCACCTTCGGATTGATCGCATTTGCGAACAAGCCTTTGGCAAACAGCTTGCCCAAGGACTCCTCCGGCAGGGCCGCCTGGCCCACTTGCGCGCCGCCCTTGCTGCGCAGTGCGCCATATCCCATCCAGATCAGGTAGAGTCCCCCCGCAACCTTGAGCGCGGTGAATGCTGCAGGCGATGCGGCAATCAGCGCACCCACGCCCAGTGCGGCCAGCAGCGTATGACTGAGGCAGCCCAGGGCGCAACCGAGGCCGAATACCACGCCCTGCTTGCGTCCACGGGACATGCCCATACTTAATACCATCAGGTTGTCCGGACCTGGCGATACGGTAATGAGCATGGCGGCGGCCAGGAAGGCCAGCCCTTGTTCAGGAGAAATTAACATAGCCGGGATCATACACGAGTGCAGCGGGGCATAACAATTCAGTATCGCGCCATGATTATTTGTCCATTACAATAATTGCTATTGAGGAGATCATTAATATTTTGTTTTCTTCGTTTGCATCGTTTATTGAACTGCTTGCGCCCCTCTTATTAATCCTGGGGTTGGCGGCGTTTATCCTGCTGATATGGGAGAACCGCAGCCTAAAGAAGCAATTACAGGCGCGGGAGGCCGCGCTGAGGCAAACGCAGATTCAAAATGAAAAGCTGGGCCGCCACCGCATCGACTTCCTGGCGGCCATGAGCCACGACATCCGCACCCCGCTGGCCGGCGTGATCGGCATGCTGAAATTTGCCCTGCGCGACCGCACCATCGCCGACCGTACCGGGGAATACCTGCGCATCGGCCTGAAAAACAGCGAAGCCCTGCTGGCGATCCTGAACGACCTGCTCGATTTCTCCCGCATCGACGCCGGCCGCCTGTCGATCAACACCCAGGACCTGGACCTGATCGACATCATTGACGAAGCCATCACCATCCTGCGCCCGCAGGCCGACGCCAAGGCCCTGCTGCTGCGCTGCGAACTGGCGCCGGGCCTGCCGCGCCATGTGCAGGGCGACCCCAACCGCATCCGCCAGATCCTGCTCAACCTGCTGGGCAATGCCATCAAGTTCACCGAACGCGGCGAAGTGCGGCTGCGCGCTTCCGGCGAAACGGCTGACGGGCTGGCCCGTGTCAGCTTCAGCATCAGCGACACGGGCCCGGGCATTCCACTGGAAATGCTGCCGCGCCTGTTCCGCAAATTCGAGCCCGCCGACCTCTCTTCCACCCGCCAGGCCGACGGTCCCGGCCTTGGCCTGGCCATCTGCAAGGAGCTGGTCGGCCTGATGGGCGGCCAGATCGAAGCCGATACCCGCCTCGGCAAGGGCACCACGCTGCGCTTCTCGCTGCCGCTGGCACTGGGCGGGCCGCTGGAGCAGGACCCGGTCAAGATCCCGGCCAACCTGCGCCACGCCTACCGCTTGCGCGTGCTGTGCGCCGAAGACGTGCGCACCAACCAGATCATCATCAGCACCCTGCTGGAAGGCATGGGCCATGAAGCGACCGTCGTGGAAAACGGCCTGGAAGCGCTGCGCGCGCTGCACGAACGCGATTTCGACGTGGTGCTGATGGATGGCCGCATGCCGCAAATGGATGGCGAGCAGGCGGCCCGCCTGGTGCGCCGGGGCGGCAGCCAGGATTACCCGTCGCGCGATCCGCTGATACCGATCATCGCCCTTACCGCCAACGCCAACGAACTCGATCGTGCACGCTACCTGTCGGCCGGCATGGACGCTTTCCTCAGCAAGCCGGTGGATGAACGCCTGCTGTTCGACCAGCTTGAAAAGACCATCACGCAATTGCTCAATCGCGGCCGCAGCCTGCCGCGCACCGCGCCCACGCTGGCGGAACTGGACGACATGTTCGGCGTGGAGCCGGCCAGCCCGGCGATCCATATCCTGCCCCTCAGCGGCATGACAACACGCCACCAGCAGCGCATCGCCCAGGCCTTCCTTGAGGAAGCGCCACGCCGCATGGACGAAGGCCGCCTGGCCCTGCAGAACGGCGATGGCGAAGGCGCCACCAGCGCCTTCCACGCTCTGAAAGGCAGCTGCGGCTACCTGAGCGCCCCCGAACTGCATACCCTGTGCCATCAAATGGAAAAGGCCAGCGCCGCCGGCGACCTGCAGTCGGCCGCCGCACTGTTGCCCGAACTTGAAACACTTATCCTGCAAGCTTGCACCGACCTGCGTCGCGACGATACGATAGCGGCATGACGACTCAACGCGCCTGGGTGCGCATGCCATCCGGCCGCCGGCTGGACTTGCTGGACCCCACGCCCTTCGATTGGGATGACGCCGACCTCGCACTGGGCCTGGCACGCACCTATCGCTGGGGCGGCCACTCGGCCTGGCCCTTGCCCCTCTCCGTCGCCCAGCATTCGATCACGGTGCTGCAATTGCGCCGCCTGTGGTCGCCCGCCCCGCTCGACCCGCTGCGCTCGCTACGCGAGCTGCTGCACGACGCCGAAGAAGGCTTGCTGGGGTTCGATTGCATCTCCGTGCTCAAACCCTTCCTCGGCGACAGCTTCCGCGAATTGAGCCAGCGGCTGGAACAAGCGGTATTCCTGCGCTATGGCTTGCCTGCCTGGACGCCGAAGGAATACCAGGTCCACAAGCGCGCCGACCGGCTGGCAGCGGCCAGCGAAGCGGTGCACGTGGTGGGCTGGAGCAATGAAGAGGTGCGCCGCACTTTGAAGATCCACGCCGTGCCCCTGCATGAAGATCCATTGCAGGCCTTGTATGGCGAACCGGCCTGGGAACCCTGGCCGCCCGGGCTGGCCTGCGAGCGATTTCTCGACGAATTGAACCGTCTCAAGGCAGCGGCTTCATAGTCCGGATGATAAAATTGCCGTAATGCGAAGTTTTTAAAGACGAAATTCCAGTTATCCACTTCTGCTGTGGATAAACGTGTGGAGAAGCGGGTCTTGACAGCCCGTTCCGCCTTTAACGGCGCGGCTTTCAACAAATTGCCCAATTCTTTGGCAATCGATTAGTCTGAATAGAATCAATGACTTAGCACGGTAGAGTGCGTGCCATTTTGCAACTCACTGAGCCTTCGGAAAATATTTTGACAAAAGTTCTGGCGCGGAATAGTGTGTCCACAACCGACAAAGGAAAATGCATGGACGTGAAAGTTCCTGACGACGATTCAAGCGAAGGATGGATGATCGACGACGAGGCGCAAGCCAGTTCCGCCGAGCAGGCTCCAGGCGCCAATCCCGCTCCATGGCGGGTACTGATCGTCGACGACGACGTCGACGTCCACGTCGTCACCAAGTTTTCACTCAGCAATGCATGCTTCATGGGACGCCGCCTCAGCTTCCTGCACGCCTATTCCGGCGAAGAAGCCCTGACCACCCTGCGCAACAACCCCGACGTGGCGCTGGTGCTGCTGGACGTGATCATGGAAACCAGCGATGCCGGCCTGCGCGTGGCCAACCAGATCCGCTCCGAGCTTAAGAATGAACTGGTGCGCATTGTGCTGCGCACCGGCCAGCCCGGCCAGGCGCTCGAACACAGCATCATCCTCGATTACGACATCAACGATTTCTGGTGCAAGACCGACCTCACGACGCGCAAGCTGTTCACCACCGTGATTTCCTCGCTGCGCAACTATGCGGACCTGCAAGTCCTGCAGTCGCAACTAGCAAAATACAACCAGCACCGCGAGCAATTTGCGGCGATCTTGCAGGGCCTGCAGAACGGCGAAGCATGGTCGGGGCACCTGGTCATCGGCCAGCCGGCCTCCACTGTGGATATCCAGGTCCAGCCGGGCGCCGAGCCGGGCAGTTTCAAGGCTTCGGGACGCATCCTGAATTAAGCACTGTATGCACGTACAGTAGTTATTTTAGCGCCATCTACCGCCGAATTCCCGGTAAAACGCGGTAAGTCGCGGATTGAAAAGGGCTTTTCCAATTATCCACATTGTTTGTGGATATCTTTGTTGATAAAGGGGTCTTGACAAGGCAAACAGCCCTCAACGACGCCATTTTCAACAAACTGCCTGTTCAATGTGCAGAAAAAAGCACCTTAAAAATCAAGGACTTAAAATCTCACCAATTCTCACATGCGTTCTTTAACTAATTAAAGTCGCGCGTTACTTTTCGTTAATTCTTGTGCATAACCCGGGCTGCCGAGCGCCGCTGGGCCGGTTGCAGCAAGACACGGCGGATGATGTGGGGAGCGATGTTATGGGATTTCATATACTCCACTGCGCACACGGTGCTGAAGCTCGCTTGCACCTCGATGCCACGGTCGACGATTTCACTGCGCGCCAGATCGACGCGTGGCAGGTATTGCAGCAGATCCATAGGAACACCTTCGGGCGGGGTGGGCGGTCAAGGAAGTATTGACCATGCCGCCAATAAGTCAATGGCCCACCCGCAACACCTACAGCTGAGCCCGTGTCACACCCTGGGGCCAGACCCCAGGGTGTGACACGGGCTGGTCAGTACTAGTGGTTCTGGTAGCCGCCGTAGTATTTGACTGGACTCCATTCGGGCTGCACGGGCGGCAACTCGGGGGCGTATTGGCCGAAGTCGGCGCCGGCGTGGACGATGCGGCCGTTCACCACGGTCAGCGCGCTTTCCAGCGTCTTGATCTCGGCTTCAGGGATGCTGAAATAGTCCTTCGGCAGGATCACCAGGTCGGCGTACTGGCCTTTGGCGATCTGGCCCTTCAGCTTTTCTTCCCCGCTGAACCAGGCGCTGCCCTGGGTCATCAGCTTCAGTGCTTCGTAGCGGCTCAGGCGGTCCCTGGCCTGCCACATCGGCATGCCGCCCGCGGTCTTGCCGGTCACCGCCCAGTAAATCGACGGCCACGGGCCATAGCTCGATACGCGGGTACCGTCCGTGCCTAGGCCGACCGGGATCTTCATCTCCAGCATCTTGCGGATCGGCGGCATCTGGCGCTCCTGCGCGCCATAGCGCTTGGCGTAATGCTCGCCCTGGAAGTACATGCGGTCTTGCACAGCCACGCCGCCGCCAAGCTTCTTCACACGCGCCAGTTGATCATCGGTGATGGTCTCGGCGTGGTCGAAGAACCAGCGCAAGCCGTTGAACGGCATTTCGCGGTTGACCTTTTCGATCACCGCCAGGTCGCGCTCGATCGATTCGCCGTATGTGGCGTGGATGCGGAACGGCCAGCGGTTTTTCACCAGTAGGCGCAGCACCGGTTCCAGTTCGCTTTCCATATGGCCCGGCATTTCCGGGCGCGGCTCGAGGAAGTTTTCGAAATCGGCTGCGCTCCACACCAGGTTCTCCCCTGCCCCTTCGGTGTTGTAGCCGTTGGCGTAGAACATATGGTCGTTGCGGTCAGGCTTGGTCATCGTGAGCCAGCGCTGGTAGTCTTCCAGTTCCTTGCCCGGCTTTTGCGCGAACAGATAGTAGGAAGTGCGCACGGCCAGCTTGCCGCCCTTGGCCAGTTCCAGGCTGACCGCGTAGTCGTCTGGATAAGCCTGCCCGCCGCCGCCAGCGTCGATCGCGCTGGTCACGCCGAGGCGGTTCATTTCGCGGTAGTACTGGATGGTGGAATTCAGCTGCTGATCGCGCGGCAGCGCGCCGGTCTTACCCAGCGTGGAGTACAGCACCATCGCGTTCGGCTTGGCGACCAGCAGGCCCGTCGGCTTGCCGTCTGTGCCCAGCTCCACCACGCCGTCCTTGTATTTGGTGTCCTTGTCGTAGCCCAGGACTTCAATGCCCTTCTTGTTCACGAAGCCAAGGCCGTACAGGTAGAGGATGAATACCGGCTTGTCCGGCACCGCCTCATTCAGTTCTTCCAGCGTCGGCAGGCGCTTTTCTTCAAACTGGAACTCGTTGAAACCGCCCACCACCTTGATCCATGCTCCGTCCGGCGTGCGGGCGGCCTGCTCGCGCAGCATCTGCATGGCGCGCTTCAGCGAAGTCACGCCGTCCCAGCGCAGCTCGGCGTTGTAGTTCAGGCCTTGGCGGATGATGTGCAGGTGGGAGTCGTTCAAACCGGGAATGACCGTGCGGCCGCCGGCATCGATTACTTGCGTGCCAGGCTTCTTCAGCTTGAGCACCTGGGCATTGCTGCCCACCGCAGTAATCACGCCGCCCTTGATGGCTACTGCCTGCGCGAAGCTGCCTTCACGCGCCATCGTGGCGACTTTGCCGTTCGTGATGATCATGTCTGTCGCATAGGCCTGCGACAGACCGGCAGCCAGCAAGGCTGCGGCCAGCAACGGTCTGTTCATGGACTTATTCCTTGATCGATTCGATCGAGAAGCCGAGGGTCAGCTCGTCGCTGACGTGCGGGGCGTATTTGCCGGCGCCGAAATCGGAACGCTTGATCTTGGCGATCGCATTGGCGCCGCAAGCGTCTTTCTTCAGCATCGGGTGCGGCATGCACTGGAAGGAGGTCACTTCCAGGTTCACCGGCTTGGTCACGCCCTTGATGGTCAGGTTGCCTTCCACGCCCACCACCTTGTCGCCGTTGAACAGGAACTTGGTCGACTTGTAGGTGATGGCCGGGTACTTGGCGGAATCGAGGAAGTCGGGGCCTTGCAGGTGTCCGTTAAACAGGTCGGAGCCGGTATTGACCGACTTCGGGTCGATGGTCACTTCCACCGAGCCGGTCCTGGCGGCGCGGTCGATCTGGATCTTGCCGGTCGTGCTATTGAATTTGTTCACCTGGGTCGAATAGCCGAAGTGGCTGTACTCGAAGCGGGAGAAGGAATGCATTGGATCGATGCTGTAGGTTTCAGGTGCGGCGGATGCGGCGAAGGAGAAGCCGGCGGCGAGGGCGAAGGCGATCAGTTTTTTCATTGTAAGAACTCCAGGTTGGGAATGACGGCCCATTATGCGACGACAACCGATCAGTGTAAAACGCATAATGTGCGCGCTACTGATCGACTTTTTCGATAGTAGGCACCAGTCTGGAGCGAAGAACAATCACCCTTTCGAGGTATCCCCCTCACAATCGCTGCGCATCTGCGCCTGCGACACATTGCTGTTCGGCGGCACGCTCTGGGTCAGCCAGACATTGCCGCCCACAGTGGAGCCGGCACCGATGGTGATCCGTCCCAGCACGGTGGCGCCGGCATAGATCACCACATCATCTTCCACGATTGGATGGCGCGGCGTCCCTTTGATCAACTGCCCGGATTCGTCGGCCGGGAAGCGCTTGGCGCCCAGCGTGACGTGCTGGTACAAGCGCACGCGCTCGCCAATGATGGTGGTTTCGCCGATCACCACACCCGTGCCGTGGTCGATGAAGAAGCTGGCGCCGATCCGTGCCGCCGGGTGGATATCGATTCCGGTGCGCGAATGGGCGATGTCGCTGACGATGCGCGCGATGAAAGGCGCGCCGAGCTTGTGCAGGCTATGCGCCAGCCGATAGTGCAGGATGGCCACCATGCCTGGATAGCACAGGAGGATTTCCGCAATCGAGGTCGCGGCCGGGTCCCCGGCATAGGCAGCCTGCACATCAGAGACGACCAGGGCGCGGATCTGCGGCAGCGAGGCGGCGAAGGCGCGCGTGATGCCAAGGGCTGCGCGCGCCTGGTCTTCCTCGGTCTCCGCCACTTCTGCGCCGAATTGAAGCCCGCGCCGCACCTGTTCGTGCAAGCGGTCCAGCGTCGTGTTCAGGGTATCGCCGACGAAGTAGTCGATGCTTTCGTCGGTCAGGTTCGGGCGTCCGTAATGTGTCGGGAACAAGGCCGCCGACAAGCCCTCGAGGATTTGCACTAGCTCCGCGCGCGAAGGCAGTTCGCGCACGCGGCGCTGGTGGCGGATATTGTGGGTCGCTTCGCGCGATACGCGCAACTGGTGTACCACCTCGTCGAGGTCCCAACGCGCTGCGCCGCTTGAAGCGCCATAAGAGTCGATAGCCATAAGGCACAAGAATATCGAATTTACATTAAAAAGCGAAAGAAGCTGTTCGCACAAGCTTATGCTTTCCAGTCATAAGCACAGACTCCGGGATTCCCTTAAAATAGCGCGCTCACTCTCGGGCATCACATGAAGAATATCCTGCTTACCCTGCTGCTGGCCGGCCTGACCATGGTCGGCCCGCTGGCGATCGACACCTATTTACCCTCGTTCCCGGCCATCGCTGAGACCTTCAACGCCAGCCCGATGGCGATCCAGCAGACCCTGAGCCTGTTCCTGTTCACCTTCGCCTTCATGATGCTGTTCTACGGCACCCTGTCGGACAGCTTCGGCCGCCGCCCGGTCATCCTGTGGTCGCTGGTCCTGTACGTCCTGGCCTCGCTGGGCGGCGCCCTGGCCGGCTCCTTCGGCTTCCTGCTTGGCGCCCGCATCCTGCAAGGGCTGGCCTCGGGCGCCGGCTCCGTGATCGGCCGCGCCATCGTGCAAGACCGTTTCGAGGGCATGGAAGCTCAGAAAATCCTCGGCAACATCATGATGGTGTTCGGCCTGGCGCCAGCAATCGCTCCCGTGCTGGGCGGCTGGCTCCAGGTTTCCTTCGGCTGGCGTTCGATCTTCTGGTTCCTTGCCGCCTTCGGCGTCTTGATGTGGGTTGCCGTCTGGCGCTGGCTGCCGGAGAGCCTGCCGCAGGAAAAGCGCCACCCGCTGCACCTGGGCGCCATCGCACGCAATTACTGGATGGTGCTGAAGCACCGCCAGTTCCTCCTGCTGTCGGTGTCGCTCGGCGCGGCCTTTGGCGGTTTTGCCCTGTATATCGGCTCCGCCGCCTATTTCATCATGCATATCCTGAAGCTGCCGGAAACTGCATTTGCCTGGCTGTTCATCCCCCTGATCAGTGGCCATGTGCTGGGGGCAACGATGAGCGGCAAGCTGGCGCACCGCATGCCTCCGGCGAAGCTGATTCGCCTGAGCTTTGTGCTGATGGCCATTGCCGCTGCGCTCAACGTGGGCTACAACTGGTTCTTTGCCGCGACCGTGCCGTGGGCCGTACTACCGCTGTTCCTGTTCTCGTTCTCGCTCGCGCTGGCGATGCCGCCGCTGACGCTGGCCGGCATGAACCTGTTCCCGCAAAACAGCGGGCTCGCAGCGTCAATGCAGTCTTTCCTGCAGATGATGCTGTTCGCGCTGGTGTCCGGATTGGTGGCGCCGCTGCTGTTCGACAGTGCGCTGCACTTGGCGCTCGGCCTGGTGGCCTGCCTGGTGGTGAGCTACGCCACCTACCTCGGCGCCACGCATGGGCAGCATCAGGGCCAGGGCGCCGGCGTCACTTCCTGATATTGCGGGCCGCCTTGCTCAGGCTCGGGAGCGGCCTGCGGTTTCTCGTGTCCCGGCCTGAGGTTGGGCGGCAAGCCAAGGCCGAGGATTTCCTTGCGGCCCTCGACAAAATCGGAAGTGCTGAGCGGATGCTCGCTGTCGGGCCAGTTGGCAATGGCCCAATTCTGCACCTCGACAAATCGCTTCCACACCTCTGAGACAAACTGCCGCCTGATCGCGTCATCCATGGGCGCCTCCGTTGGGTTTACCCCTACTCTACACCAGCGCCGAAAATGCTGTCACACTGGCTTGATGCGGTAGGCGCAACGGCGCTCCCCCGCCAGGATGTGCTCTTCGCGCTGCACCTTGCAGCCCGGGCCCAGCACGCGCTGGAAAACGTCGAGTTCCGAGCGGCAGAAGTTCTGGCATTCGCGGGCGGCGGCGCAAATCGGGCAATGGTTTTCAACCAGCAGTAGCGATCCGTCGCCTTGCTGCTCGACTTCGGCCATATAGCCCTCCACGTCGCGCGCCAGCGCCAGGGCTTGCACGCGTTCCGGCAATGCCGTGCCGTCGCCGATCGCTTCGCGGTAGAAAGCCTCGCTGGCCTGTTCGCGGGCGGTGATCAGCTTATCCATGCCATCTTCCCCGAACAGGGCTCGCACTTGCGTGATCAGCTGCAGCGTCAGGTCGGCGTGACGGTCGGGAAAGCGCGCGTGGCCGGCGTCGGTCAACAGCCAGCGGCGCGACGGGCGGCCGACTTTTTCCGCCACATCTTCAAACGTCACGAAACCACGTACCTCCGCCGCCTCCAGGTGGCGGCGCGTGCCCATCGAAGTCAGGTCGAGCAACTCGGCCAGTTGCTGCGCCGTGCGCGGGCCGCGCGTCTTCAGCAGGAAAAGGATCTGGTCGGCGGTATTCATGCGCCGGCTCCTTCAGTGCCAGCCAGCCCGCGCTGCACAGGCGCCGCCGCCAACTCTCCACGCCAACCGCGCAGGCGCCAGCCTGCCCACGCCGCCAGCACGGCGCCGAGCAACAGGATCAGGCGGGTATCGACCAGCGTCAGCACGGAGCCGATCGCCGCCATCAAGATATTCGCGAAGCAGAACGTCATCGAAAGCAGGCCCATGACGGAGCCCTGTCCGTGTGCCGCGAAGCGGTCCGCCGCCCAGGATTGCACTGTCGCGTTATAGAAAGCGTTGGGCAGCCCGAACAGGCAGATCGCCACCATGCCGATCCACAGGTTGCCAAGCGCAACACCAGCCACTGAAGCAGCGAGGCCGAAAGCCAGCCAGCTCGCCCGGTGCAGCGGTGCCATGCTGCTCGGCCGGCCAGCGATGATAGCGGCCAGCGTCATGATCGCGCACATCGCCATATTGATGGTCGCAATGCCGCGTGCATCGTAGCCGCCTTGCTCCACCAGCCACAGTGGGTAGTATTCATAGAATCCGGTGATGCCGCAGGTCAGCGCCAACTGCACGATGAACAGCGTGCGCAGTTCAGGGACGCGCAACAGGTGCATGGCGTGATGCGAGCGCGCCACCTGCCACCAGGAGACGCCATCGGAAGGCGCTTTGGCGGCGCGCGGCACCGTCATCGCCACGAGCGCCGCAGCCAGCATCAGCGCTGCCACGGCAACCCAGAACGGCACCGTAATGCCGAAACCCAGCGTGAAACCGGCCAGCACCGGGCCTACCAGCCAGCCCAGGTGCAGCGAACCATTCACCAGCGACAACGCGCGCATGCGCTGCGGGCCCTCCAGCTTTTCCGCCACCAGGGCGCGCGCCACCGCGCCGTTCCCTTCCAGCAGGCCGGTGCCGAAGCGCGCCAGGATGAACAGCGGGAAGGACTGCGTCACCAGCGCGAGACCGGTCAGCGCGTGGCCCGCCGCTGCGCCGAGGGCAGTGGCCAGCAGGATCGGGCGGCGCCCATAACGGTCGGACAAAGGCCCGAGCAGCGCCGAGCCGATCACCAGGCCGATCGGGTTCACCGTCAGCGCGATGCCGAACAGCAGCTTGGGCGGCAGGCCGAGGAAGTTGTTCAGGCTATTGTGGGCTTCTGCCGCGAACAGCGGCGGCAGGATAGGATATGGCAGTGATGCGCCCGTAGTGGACAGCAAGCCAAGCAGGCAGGTCGCCGCGATGAGGAGGATATTGTTCATGCCTCCAATATACGCGGCGCTCGACAATAAGTAAACGAAATTCTTTATTTATTATCAGGCCGCGGATTTGGTCAGTTGCGGCAGCGATGCCATCAGGTCGGAAAAGCGCTGGCCCTGGATCATCACGTGCCCGCGCAGCAGCTCGGCCGCCTTGTCGCCGTCGCCCGCAAGGATGGCCTGCACCACGCCTTCGTGCTCGGAATACGAATGGCCGATGCGGTTGCGCACGCGGAGCTGCAGGCGGCGGTATGGCCGCAGGCGCCGGTACAGGCTGCGCGTCTGCTCGAACAGGAAGCTGTTGTGGGCGCCGGCATAGATCGCCTCGTGGAAGGCCTCGTTGCGGTAGTAGTACTCGTCCGGCTCCTGCGCTTCCACCGCGGCCTTGCATGCCTCGTGGGCCGCGAGCAGGACCTGCTGCTCTTCCGGCGTCATGCGGCGCGCAGCCAGGCGGCCGCAGGTCGCTTCAAGCTCGGACATCACTTCGAACATTTCAACCAGTTGCTGCGGCCCCAGTTCGGCCACGATTGCACCGCGCCGTGGCCGGATCACCACAAGGCCCATCGATTCGAGTTGGATCAGCGTTTCGCGGATTGGCGTGCGCGACACGCCGAAGCGGGTCGCCAGTTCCGTTTCGTCCAGGTGCTGCCCTGGCTGCAGCTCGCCCATCGCAATCATTTCCTCGATGGTTTCCCGCAGGGTGGAAGAATGTTTCGTCATGGAACTAAAAGTTCAGTATGTATATGAGACTCCATTATAAGACGCATATTTCACTTGACAATGTATTCGGCGAAGATATTCTTGTATACATAAAAAACAAAGCTGCATACCTAACCCCTTGGAGGATGACATGTCCCAGATGACCCGCAGGTCCGTTCTTGCCGCACTCGCCACCAGCCCGCTGTGGCTGCAAACCGCCGGGGCCCAGACAGGCTCGCTGAAGATTTCGCACCAGTTCCCCGGCGGCACCCTGGCCGAAGGCGACTTCCGCGACCGCCTGACCCGCATGTTCGCGGCGGAAGTCGAAAAGCGCACCAAGGGAGCCCTGAAGTTCGCGATCTATCCAGGGTCTTCGCTGATGAAGACCAACGCCCAGTTCTCCGCCATGCGCAAGGGCGCGCTGGACCTGTCGCTGGTGCCATTGTCCTACGCAGGCGGCGAAGTCCCGGAAGTGAATATCGGCCTGATGCCCGGCCTGGTCACGTCGTATGAACAAGGCTACGGCTGGAAAAACCAGGCGATCGGCAAGGCGCTGACCCAGCTGCTGTGGGAAAAAGGCGTGGTGCTGGTGAGCTGGATCTGGCAGGCAGGCGGCGTCGCTTCGCGCGTCAAGCCGGTGATCGATCCCGAAGATGCCAAGGGCATGAAGATCCGCGGCGGCTCGCGCGAAATGGACCTGATCCTGAAAGCCGCCGGCGCCGCCGTGGTGTCGCTGCCATCCAACGAAATCTACGCCGCCATGCAGACCGGCGCGATGGATGCGGCCTTGACCTCCTCCACTTCCCTGATTTCCTTCCGCCTCGAAGAAGTATCGAAAGCGCTGACCACCGGGCGCGGCACCGCTTACTGGTTCATGTTCGAGCCCTTGATGATGTCGCGCGCCGCCTATGAACGCCTGCCGAAAGACCAGCAAGCCGCCATCATGGCCGTTGGCGCCGAACTGGAAGCCTTCGCCAAGACCGCGGCCCAGGCCGACGACACGCAAGTGGCAGCCGTCTACCAGAAGGCCGGCGCCAAGGTGGTCGACCTGAACGCAGCCTCCGTCAAGAAATGGCAAGCCATCGCCCGCACCACGGCGTGGAAGGACTACGGCGAACGCAACGACAACTGCGCGAAACTGCTGGCCCTCGCGGAGAAAACGCTGTGAGCCACGGATTCGAACTCAACCCGCCCAAGGAGGCGGCCTTGCCGCAAACGCCCGGTCTTTCGACGGTCGGCATGCTGCTGGCGAAAGTGAACCAGGGCCTCCTCGTGTTGTCCATGGTGGCCATGGTGACCACCGCCCTGATCCTCACCTATTCCGTGGTGTCGCGCTACTTCTTCCACGCGCCGACCGACTGGCAGGACGAAGCGTCGATCTTCATGCTGGTTGGCGTCACCTTCTTCTGCTGCGCATATGTGCAAAGCTTCCGCGGCCATATTGGCATCGAGGCGCTGGCTGCGATCCTGCCGCCCAAGGCCAATGCGGTGCGCCTGTTCGTCGTCGACCTGCTTTCCTTCGTATTCTGCGCCTTCTTCTCCTGGAAATCGTGGACGCTGTGGCACGAGGCCTGGGTCGACGGCCAGACCACCACTTCCACCTTTGCGCCGCCGCTCTGGATTCCCTATTCCATGATGGCGGCCGGCATGACCTTGCTGACCCTGCAGATCCTGCTGCAAGTGCTGGCTCGTATCACTGAAAAAGGAGCCGCAAAATGAGCGAGCTGACTTTGGGCGCCCTGTACGGCATCGTCACCCTGGTGGTCATGTTCTCCGGCATGCCGATCGCGTACGCGCTGGGCATCGTGGCGACCACCTTCATGTATTTCTTCATGCCCGCCAGTTCGCTCGACACGGTGACCCAGAACGTGTACGAGGAAATGGCTTCCATTACCCTGTTGTCGATCCCGCTGTTCATCCTGAAGGGCGCAGCGATCGGCAAGTCGCCGGCCGGCAAGGACCTGTATTCAGCCATTCACACCTGGCTGCACAAGGTGCCTGGAGGCCTGGGTATCGCCAACGTGTTTGCCTGCGCACTGTTTGCCGCCATGGCCGGCTCCTCGCCGGCCACCTGCTCGGCGATCGGCTCGGCCGGCATTCCTGAAATGCGCAAGCGCGGCTACTCGCCCGGTTTCGCTGCCGGCATCATCGCGGCCGGCGGTACGCTCGGCATCCTGCTCCCGCCATCGATCACCATGATCCTGTACGCCGTGGCGGCGGAGCAGTCGCTGGGCCGCCTGTTCCTCGCTGGCATCGGTCCCGGCGTGCTCCTGGTGCTGCTGTTTGCCGGTTATGCCGTCTACCGTGCCCGCACCGAATACAAACTGGCGCTGGCGGCTTACCAGAAAGGCGGCGTCAAGTCGGCCTACCTGGAAGACGAACATTTCACGCTGCGCGAAAAAGTGGAAATGCTGCCGCGCGTGCTGCCCTTTATCATCCTGTTGATCGGCGTGATGGTTGCGCTGTACGGCGGCTTTGCCACGCCTTCCGAAACGGCGGGCCTGGGCGCCCTGCTCGCGCTGGTGCTGATCGCCGTGGTGTATGGCGCATGGCGCCCCAAGGACATGTCGCCGATCCTGTCCTCCACCATCAAGGAATCGACCATGCTGCTGCTGATCATCGGCATGTCGCTGCTGTATTCCTACGTCATGAGCTACCTGCATATCAGCCAGGCGGCTGCGAGCTGGGTGGTCGGCATGCACCTGTCCAAATGGGTGCTGCTGGCAACCATCCTGGTGCTGGTGGTGGTACTGGGCTTCTTCCTGCCGCCGGTCTCGATCATCCTGATGACGGCGCCGATCATCCTGCCGCCGCTGCGCGAAGCAGGCTTCGACCTGGTGTGGTTCGGCATCGTGATGACGGTAGTGATGGAAATGGGCCTGATCCACCCGCCGGTAGGCCTGAACATCTTCGTCATCAAGAACATCGCACCTGATATTCCACTGCGCGACGTGATCTGGGGTGTGACGCCTTTCCTGCTGCTGATGGTGGCCGCGGTGATCCTGCTGTGTATCTTCCCCGGCATCGCTACCGGCCTGCCGGACATGATCATGGGAGCCAGGTAAATGAATGCACCAATCCGCGTGTGGGACAGCCTTCAACGCAATCGCAACGAGCGCCTGGCGCGCGCCCGCAACGTGCTCGGCGGCGAACTGGCAGGCAAGGCGCTGCCGGCAGCCCGCATCAGCGACCTGCTGCATGCGGTACTGGAGAACGGCGACCGCGTCTGCATCGAAGGCAATAACCAGAAGCAGGCCGATTTCCTGGCGCAGGCGTTGGCCGGTCTCGATCCGCAGCGCGTGCGCGGCCTGCACATGCTGCAATCGGTGCTGGCCCTGCCTGAACACCTGGACGTGTTCGAGCGCGGCGTTGCCTCGAAGCTAGACTTCTCCTTCTCCGGCCCCCAGGCCGCCCGCGTGGCAAAGCTGGCGGCGGCCGGCAAGCTGAATATCGGCGCCATCCACACCTACCTGGAGCTGTTCAGCCGCTACTTCATCGACCTGCCGCCGCGCGTGGCCCTGGTCGCTGCTGAAGCGGCTGACCGCCACGGCAACCTCTACACAGGGCCGAATACGGAAGACACGCCGCCCATCGTCGAGGCCACCGCCTTCAAGAACGGCATCGTGATCGTGCAGGTGAACCGCATCGTGGACGACCTGCCGCGCATCGACGTGCCAGGCGACTGGGTCGACTTCGTCGTGCAGTCGCCGACGCCCTACTACATCGAGCCGCTGTTCACGCGCGACCCGGCCCAGATCTCGGAAATCCAGGTCCTGATGGCCATGATGGCGATCAAGGGCATCTACGCCGAATACCAGGTACAGCGCCTGAACCACGGCATCGGCTTCGATACCGCGGCCATCGAACTGCTGCTGCCGACCTACGGCGCCTCGCTCGGCTTGCGCGGCAAGATCGCCACCAACTGGGCGCTCAACCCGCATCCCGCCCTCATTCCAGCAATCGAAGCGGGCTTCGTGGAGTCGATCCATTCCTTCGGCTCCGAACTGGGCATGGAAAACTATATCCGCGCCCGGCCGGACGTCTTCGCGGTCGGTTCGGACGGCTCGATGCGCAGCAACCGCGCCTACTGCCAGGCCGCCGGCCACTACGCCTGCGACATGTTCATCGGTTCGACCCTGCAGATCGACCTGGCCGGCAATTCCTCCACCGCGACGCTGGGCCGAATCTCCGGCTTTGGCGGCGCGCCCAATATGGGCGCGGATGCGCGGGGCCGGCGCCACGCCAGTCCGGCATGGCTCAAGGCCGGCGAACAGGCGCGCCAGGGCAGCGGCGCCATCCCGCGCGGCCAGAAACTGGTGGTGCAGATGGTCGAGACCTTCCGCGAACACATGCAGCCGGCCTTTGTCGAACGGTTGGACGCATTGGAACTCGGCGAACAGGCCAAGATGGCGATTCCGCCGGTGATGATCTACGGCGACGACGTGACCCACATCCTGACCGAGGAGGGCATTGCCAACCTGCTATTGTGCCGCAATGCGGAAGAGCGCGAGCAGGCAATCCGCGGCGTCGCTGGCTACACACCGGTCGGGCTGCAACGCGACAAGCGCATGGTGGAAAACTTGCGCGAGCGCGGCATCATCACGCGTGCCGAAGACCTGGGCATCGACAAGCGCCATGCCACGCGCGACCTGCTGGCGGCAAAGAACATGAAAGACCTCGTGCGAGCGTCGGGCGGCCTGTATGACCCGCCCAAGCGCTTCCGCAACTGGTAGGAGCCAAGATGGAAACACTCAATTACCGATTCGAACAAGGCCGCCGCTCGCTGTCGGCCGAACCGCGCATTGTCGGCGTGGTCAGCTCCGGCAACCTGGAAGTGCTGATCGAGAGCACGCCGCTGGGCGGTGCCTGCGAAGTAGGCATCCAGACCGCCGCCGTCGGCTTCGGCCCGATCTGGCAAGCCGTGATCACCGACTTCCAGGAACGCTGGCAGCTGGCCGACACGCGCATTGCCATCAACGATATGGGCGCGACACCGGCCGTGGTCAGCCTGCGGCTGGACCAGGCAGTGGAATCCATGCTGGGAGAAGGCCAATGAGCAGCTACCTGGAGGCCAATGCGCGCGAGCGCCTGGCGCTGTTCGACAGCTTTGAGGAATTCATCGGTCCTGCGCAGCGCGTCGTCAGCCCGCACCTGGCGCAACTGAATGCACCGGTGGCGTTCGACGACGGCGTGGTTGTCGGCCGCGCCACCCTCGACGGACTGACCGTCTTTGCCGCCGCGCAGGAGGGAGGCTTCATGGGCGGCGCGGTGGGCGAAGTCCATGGCGCCAAGCTGGTTGGTCTGCTGCGGCGCGCCGCGCTTGACCGTCCTGCCGCCGTGCTGCTGTTGCTGGAAACTGGCGGGGTGCGCCTGCACGAAGCCAACGCCGGCCTGATTGCAGTGTCGGAGGTGATGCGCGCCGTGCTGGATGTACGTGCAGCCGGCGTTCCGGTGGTGGTGCTGATCGGCGGCTCCAACGGCGCCTTCGGCGGCATGGGCATCGTGGCGCGATGCGCCAACTCGCTGGTGATATCCGAGGAGGGCCGGCTGGCCATGTCGGGCCCGGAGGTGATTGAAACCGCCAGCGGCGTCGAGGAATTCGATTCGCGCGACCGCGCCCTCGTGTGGCGCACCACGGGCGGCAAACACCGCTACCTGATGGGTGATGTGCAACGCATCGTGAAAGACAGCATTTCCGCATTCCGCCAAGCTGCGCTGGACGCCATCGAGGAAGCGAGCAGCGGCACGGTCGAACTGACATTGGCCGCCCTGGAAGCGGAACAGGCCATGCTGGAGCAGCGCATCGAGCGCTTTGGCGGCCTGCGCGACCCGGCTGAAGTCTGGGCCGCGCTGGGCGTCGCCGCGCCCCACGACATTCCGATGCTCGATATCGATTCCTTCACCGCCGCCGCGGGGCCTTGCCGACTGGGAGCATGACCATGGACTGGAAAATATTGGCCGACGCCCTGTTCCCCGGCGGGCATGACATCGTCGAACATGAGCAATTCCTGAACGGCAGCGCACGCGTGGAGGGCCAGGACGTCAGCGTAATCGGCACCACCGGACATGCGCCGATCGGCGTGGAAATCGCCCTGGCACAGGCCAAAGCCGTGCTGGCGACGGTGCGCAGCCACCCCGGCCGCCCTATCGTGCTGCTGGTCGACACGCAGGGACAGCGCCTGCGCCATCGCGACGAGATGCTGGGCATTAACAGCTACATGGCCCACCTGGGAAAGTGCATCGACCTCGCACGCCACATGGGACACCGCATCGTCGGACTGGTGTACGACCAGGCATTGTCCGGCGGCTTCATCACCAGCGGCTTGATGGCAGATGCCTGCTACGCCCTGCCCGATGCCACGATCCGCGTCATGGGCTTGCCTGCAATGGCGCGCATCACCAAGGTACCGGAAGAAAAACTGGTGGAGCTGGCGCGCAGCAATCCCGTGTTCGCGCCGGGGCCGGAGAACTACTTGCGCATGGGTGGCTTGCAGGCAATCTGGGAGGGCGACCTTGCCGCCCACCTCGCGCACGCCATCGACAATGCGCCGCGCGAAGACCAGCGCAGCGCCCTCGGCCTGCTGCGGGGCGGCCGCAAGGCAGCGCAACCGGTCATCGAAGCCATCATCGGCGGCAGCAATGCACGCGCGGCATGACCTGGCGTGGCTGACGCGCGACGGCTGGCAGGATGTGCTGGCCACGGCAACACAGGGCACGCCCGCCCACGCAGCGATTGCCCGCTGGGCCGCTTGCGACTGGCCGCTGGTCGTGCGCCGCCGGGACGACGCAGCGCAAGCGCCAGCAAGCGCCAGCGGGCACGCGGGCGAGCCTGCCGGCGAGATCTGCCTTGGCCTGGCGGCCCCGCCCGACCCGGTCAGCGCAGCAAAACTGCGCTTGCCATTACGCGTCCCGGCCCGGCACATCGCCCGCCACAGCGCACCAATGGCGCTGGACGCCGTGGTCCATGCCCTGCCCGCAGGCTGGCGAGCGCCGTTCGCCCGCCTGGCCACGGCCAGTGCAGGCCTTGACGTCCGGGTATTCGGCTCGCTCGCCCTGCAAGCGCTCACGGGCCAGGCCTACCTGCGTGACGCCTCCGACATCGACCTGCTGTTCCGCCCCCGGGACAGCCTCGAACTGGACGCAGGCACCCTGCTGCTTGCCGGCTTCCTCGATGAACTGCCGCTGGACGGCGAAATCATCTTCCCCAGCGGCCAGGCCGTGGCCTGGAAAGAATGGCTCAACGCCCACGCCCACACCGAACGCGTGCTGGTCAAGTCGCATGTCAGCGTCAAGCTCGGCACGCGGACCGAGCTGCGCGCAGAACTGGAGCCTGCATGACCACCTCCGCCATCCGCACGACGGAGGCCGCCCGCGCAATGGCGGCTGCGCTCAGGCGCAGCGCCGGCCCTACCGCACACCGGCATCCAGCGCAAGCGCTCTCCCGCGAAGTCGCCCTGCGCGCAGTGCGCAGCCTGTACCACGAACTGGCCCTTTACCCCAAGCCCGGCCTGGTCTCCTTCGTCGACAACGGCAGCCATGCCGACATGGATGCGGACACCTTCATGCGCAGCCTGTTCTCGCTGCGCCACTACTTCGCCCGCATCTGCAGGGCGGGCTACGACGGCGTCCCCTTTGCGGAACTCAAAAGACTCGGCATCGCCGCCGAACAGCGCATGATGGCCGCGACCCAAGGCATCAACACCCACCGCGGCGCCATCTTCGCCCTCGGCTTGCTGTGCGCCGCAATGGGCCGCGTCCGCGCGTTGCGCATGACCTTGACGCCAGCCGCCTTGCGTACCGCCCTGCTGCTGCACTGGGGCGAAGAGCTGGCTGCCCATACGCATGCCAGCGGTGACTCGCATGGCCAGCAAGCCGCCGCCCGGCATGCCGCCAGCGGCGCCCGCGAAGAAGGCGCGCTCGGCCTGCCCTCGGTATTCGAAGTCGGCCTGCCCGCGCTGCAAGACACGCTGGCGCGTGGCGCGCCCATGCTGCACGCCCGCGTCGACGCCATCTTCGCCCTGATGGCGCATATCAGCGACACCAACATCTACCACCGCGGCGGGGCCGAAGGCGCCGGCACGGTGCGCCATGCCGCCCGCGACTTTCTGCGACAGGGAGGCACCGCAAACCGGCAATGGCAAGAGCATGCGCTGGATTGCCACCGGCGCTTCATCGCCCAGCGCCTGTCGCCGGGCGGCGCCGCCGACCTGCTGGCCGCATGCTGCCTGGTGCACAGCCTGACAACCCTGCCACCGCCATGAATAGCCGCTTGCTGATCCTGTGCCCCGGCCAGGGCGGCCAGCATGCCGCCATGTACGACCTGGCCCGTAGCGACCCGCACGGCGCGGCCCTGCTATCACAACTGGCGCCAATGCTGCCCGGCTTGAGCGACCCCGCAGCGATGTTCAGCAACCACAACGCCCAGCCAGCCATCGTTGCCAGCAGCCTTGCCATGTGGGAGGCATTGCGCCGCGATTGCCCGCAGCCGGCGCTGGTGGCCGGCTACAGCATCGGCGAACTGACAGCATACAGCGTGGCAGGCGCATTCACGCCGGAACGCACCCTGGCCCTCGCAGCACAGCGCGCCGCACTGATGGACGCCTGCGTCGCAGGCGACAGCCCGCAAGCCATGCTCGCGATCAGCGGACGCCGGACAGCAGCGCTGCGGCCCCAGCTTGCAGCTCACGGCTTCCACATCGCGATAGAAACAGGGGAAGACAGCTGCATCGCCGGCGGTCCCGCCGCGAATGCTGCATCCCTGGCGATTCCCGGCGCGCGCATCGCACAGTTGCCGGTCGCAGTCGCTTCGCACACACCCTACTTGCGGGCCGCAGTCGAACCCTTCGCAAGCCTGCTCTCCCAGGAAGCATTCGGTACGCTGCAGGCGCCGGTACTGGGCGGCATCGACGCCGCGCCCGTACGCGACAAGGCGACGGCAATTGGCCATCTCTCCCGTCAGTTGGCAGAAGCAATCTTGTGGGCAGATTGCATGGATGCCTGCGCCGAGCGGGGAATCACCGCAGCGCTGGAACTGGGGCCAGGAAGTGCTCTATCGAAGATGTTGTTGGCACGCCACCCTGGCATTGCCTGCCGCTCGGTGGCCGACTTCCGCTCATTGGACGGAATCAGGAACTGGCTGGCGCATTTCTAACGCAAGTGCTGCTGCACCCAGGCGATGATGCTCTTGCTGTCCATTGCGCCGGCCTGGCGCGCCAGTTCGCGGCCACCCTTGAACACCGCCAGCGTAGGAATACTGCGGATGACATAGCGCGCCGCCAGTTGCTGTTCCGCCTCGGTATTAACCTTCACCACACGGAAATAGGGTTCGAGGTGCTGGGCCGCCTGCTCGTAGAAAGGCGCCATCGTGCGGCACGGGCCACACCACGGCGCCCAGAAATCGACCAGCACAGGAATATCGTTGCGCTCGATATGCTTGAGGAAACGCTCCGTCGACAGGTCCACCGGATGGCCAGTAAACAAGGGCCGCTGGCATTTGCCGCAGGTAGCCTCTTCTTCCAGGCGTACCGAAGGCACGCGGTTGACCGCGTCGCAGTGGGGGCAGACGATATGCAAGTTTTCCATGGGTCCCAGTATAGCGCAGGCTTATAATCCTGAGGGCACGCTTCGCCAGCCAGGAGTCAACATGGAATACGTGAACACCGACCGCTTGCGCATTGCCTTTCGCCAGCATGGCGACCTGCAGGGGGAACCGATCATCCTGCTGCATGGCTGGCCGGATGATATGCACACCTGGGATGGCGTGCTGCCCTTCCTTGCAGGCTCCGGCTACCGGCTGATCGTGCCCAGCCTGCGCGGCTTCGGCGAAACCCGCTTCCTCGATCCGGCCACGCCGCGCAGCGGCCAGCTAAGCGCCCTTGCGCAAGACCTGCTGGACTTCGCCACGGCGCTGGGCATCGAACGATTCAATGTCATCGGCCACGACTGGGGCGCGCGCGCCGCCTACAACGCCGCCTTGCTGGCGCCGGAACGCGTGATGCGCTGCATGGCCTTGTCGGTCGGCTGGGGCACCAATGACCCTGGCCAGGCCCTCAGCTTGCACCAGGCGCGCAATTACTGGTACCACTGGTATATGGCAACCGATCGCGGCGCCGAAGCGCTGCGCAAGGACCGGCGCGAATTCGCCCTGCTGCTTTGGCGCACCTGGTCGCCTTCATGGCATTTCGGCGAAGGCGTGTTCCACGACGCCATGCATGCCTGGGACAATCCGGACTGGGTGGACGTCACGCTGCACTCCTACCGTCACCGCTGGGGTCTCGCCCTGCCCGACCCTCACTACGCCTTGCAGGAAGAGCGGCTGCGGCACGAATCCATGATCAGCGTGCCGACGCTCACCCTGCACGGCACGGAAGATGGCGCCAACAGTCCGCAGACCTCGGAGCACAAGGCGCACCTGTTCAGCGGGCCGTATCACCGCGCGCTGCTGGCCGGCGTCGGCCACTTCCCGCAGCGCGAGAATCCGGGCGCCGTGGCAGACGCCCTGCTCGCCTGGCTGCAGCGCGCCTAATCAGGCCTGGCGCTTGGGAAGAACAACTGCTGCCCGCCTGGACGGAACTGCGCAATCCCGGCCTGTCCTTCCTGCGACGTGATCCAGTCGATCAGCTGGCGCGCGCCCTTGTAATTCACGCCGGGATGCCTCGCCGGGTTGGTCGCGATAATACCGTAAGGGTTGAACATGCGCTGGTCGCCCTCCACCATCACCGCCAGGCCGGTCCTGGCCTGGTACGCCGCATACGTTGCGCGGTCGGTCAGGGTATATCCGCCCATCTCGGCCGCCATGTTCAGCACCTCGCCCATGCCCAGGCCAGCCGAAACGTACTGCGCGCCTGCAGGCTGCGTGCCCACCTGTTTCCAGTAAGCCTTTTCCATGATGTCGGTGCCGGAATTGTCGCCGCGCGAAATGAACTTCGCCGGACCGCCCGCCAGCTTGCGGAACGCGGCCAGCACATCCCTGCCGCCTTTGATACCCGACGGATCGCTGGATGGGCCGACCACGATGAAGTCGTTATACATCACGTCGCGCCGGTCAATGCCCCAGCCTTCTGCCACGAACTTGTCTTCCGCCGCGCGTGCATGCACCAAGGTCACGTCCACGTCGCCGTTTTTCGACAGTTCGAGCGCCTTGCCGGTGCCCACCGAAATCACATGGACCTTGCTGCCGGTCCTGGCTTCGAAGGCCGGCAGCAGGAAGGCCAGCAAGCCAGAATTTTCGGTGCTGGTCGTGGTGGACAGCCGGATGACCTGCTGGGCAAAGGCGCTGCCGGACAGAGCAAATGCAGCGGCAAAGGTGAGCAGCAGCCTGCGTTTCATTCACTTCTCCTCAAGTTGTCCATCGCGCAGCTTCAGGCGCCGCACATCCGGCAGGTTGATCAAGTCACGGTCGTGGCAGGCCATGACAACGGTGCTGCCCGACTGGGTCAGCGACGGGATCAAGGCCAATACCTGCTCGCGCGCCTCGCCATCGAGGCTGGCAGTCGGTTCATCGAGCAGCAACAGGCGCGGATGCAGCACCTTGGCACGGGCCAGCGCCACCCGCTGCTTCTCGCCGCCGGACAGCGTGGCCGGCCGGCTGCCGCGCAAATGCTGCACCCCCGCCCAATGCATCGCCTCCTCCACCATGCTTGCAGCCTCGGCGCGCGCCATGCCGCGCGCCTTCAGGCCGAAGCCGATATTTCCCGCCACGCTGGTCGAGAACATCACCGGATGCTGGTGCACATAGACGATCTCGCGTCGCAAGGCAGCAGGGTAAGGAGACAGCATCACCGCCTTGCCCGCAAAATGCACGCCATCCGCGTCAGCCGGCGCCAGGCCGGCCAGCACGCGCAGCAGCGTGCTCTTGCCGGCGCCGTTCACTCCGGTCAGGACGTAGGCCCGCGCCGCATCAAGCCTGAAATCACGCAGGTCGAACAGCATTTTTTCACCATAGCGTTTGGTCAGGCGGGCGATCGACAGCATGGGCGTCATCCCCGGCCCCTGGCGGCATGGGCATCGCCCTGCAGCACCATCATCGCGCCATTCATCGCCAACGCGATGGTGACCAGCACCACGCCCAGTGCAATGCCCTGGGCGAATTCGCCCTTGCTGGTTTCAAGCGCAATGGCGGTGGTGATGGTGCGCGTTTCGCCGGCGATATTCCCTCCCACCATCATGGCGCAGCCGACTTCCGAAATCACTCGCCCGAAGCCGCTGATGATCGCCGCCATCACGCCGAAGCGGACCTCATACAGCAGCGTCCCCATGACGCGCCATGGCGAAGCCCCGTGTGCGATGGCGGTTTCCGCAAAACGCGGATCGGCCGCCTGCACCGCCGCCAGCGTGAAAGCCAGCAGCACCGGCAGCGCAATGACGACCTGCCCCGCCACGATGCCCGGCTGCGAAAACAGCCACTGCAAGCTGCCCATCGGACCGTGGCGGGACAGCATCATGTAGAGGAGCAGGCCGATCAGCACCGTCGGCAGCGACAAAGCCGCCTGCACCAGCCAGATCACCACACGCCGGCCGCGAAACTGCGTCATCGCAATCGCATAGCCCCCGATCACGGCGAAGGGCGCCGCCAGCAGCAAGCCGAGTACGCTGGTACTGAGCGAAACCCAGACGATCCCCCACAGCACAGGATCGCCATTGAACAGCAGCCCGAACGCCCCCCGCACCGCTTCCATCAGCCCCATCACGCCTCCCGGCCGAGCCCGTGTCCCACCATGGGGTCACACCCCAAAGGTGACACGGGCTCGGCTGTGGGCTCGGCTGAGGCTGTGTCACTCTGAGGGTGTGACCCCAGGGTGTGACACGGGCGCGGCGGTAGGTCGGCCAACTCGGGTTCGGGGATCAGGCGCTGCGGTGAGGTCAGCAGCAGGTAGTGGCGTCCGGTGCAACGGGCCAGCAGGGTCATGCCGAGGCGGGTGGCGACGCTGTGGCCCATCTGGGTGGTGCCGGAGCGCGATAGCAGGAAGGGGATCGACATTTGCGCGCCCTTGATCACCATTTCGGAGGTCAGGCGGCCGGTCGTGTAGAACACCTTGTCGCTGCCCTCCATCCCGTCCAGCCACATCTTGCCGGCAATGGAGTCGACCGCATTGTGGCGGCCGACGTCTTCGACAAAATACAGGAGTTCGCCGCCTTGCGTGAACAGGGCGCAGCCGTGCACCGAGCCGGCCTGCTTGTAGATCGACTGCAGCGTGCGGATCGTTTCGACTATCCGGTATACGCCCGATTGCTTCAGGCGTGCAGCGGGCGGCAGGACGATGTCGTCCACTTCGTCCATCAGGTCGCCGAACACGGATCCCTGGCCGCATCCGGTGGTCACCACCTTGCGCGCTGTGCGCTCTTCGATACCGGCGATGCCTGCGCGCGTCCTGACCGCTGCGGCGCCGACCGACCAGTCGACGTGGATGGATTCGACATCTTCCACTGATCGTACCAGGCGCTGGTTGCGCAGGTAGCCGAGCACCAGGGCTTCGGGGGCGCCGCCCAGCGTCATCAGGGTGACCAGCTCGCGCTTGTCTACGTACACCGTCAGCGGGCGCTCGGCGGGTATGTGGATCAGCGAGCGGCGTCCTTTTTCGTCGATCGCTTCCACTTCCTGCGTCAGCGGCACGCTGGCCTGTGTCATCTCCGGTAGTCTCATGCGCCTGCTGCCTCCATTGCCTTGCCGCCGCCAAAACTGGACTGGGCGCCGACCGTGCCGCCCAGCGTGACCTTGACTGCACAGTACTTGAATTCGGGGATCTTGCCAAACGGGTCGAGCGCCGGATTGGTCAGCTTGTTGATGGCGGCTTCGTAATAGCAGAACGGTACGAACACTGCGCCGCGCGGGGAACTGTCGTCGGCTCGCGCATACAGCGAAACCTGGCCCCGCCGCGAGGCGATGGTGACCACGTCGCCCGGCGTGCCGCCAAGCGCCGCCAGGTCAAGCGGATGCACCATGGCCACCGGGTCCGGTTCGATGGCATCGAGCACCGCCGTGCGGCGCGTCATGCTGCCGGTGTGCCAGTGTTCGAGCTGGCGGCCGGTGATCAAGACCATCGGGTACGCGGCGTCGGGTCTTTCATCCGCGGGAATGATATCGGCAGGGACAAAACAAGCCCGGCCGGACTCGCGCGGGAAATCCTCTGTAAATACCACCGGCGTGCCTGGATCGCCCTCCGCATGGCAGGGATAGGTCACCGCGTGCTCGCGCTCGAGCCGCTCCCACGTAATGCCTGCGATGCTTGGCATCACTTGCCGCATTTCCGCAAACACGTCGGCTGCAGAGCCGTAGTGCCAGTCCAGCCCGAGGCGCTGCGCAAGCTGCTGGATGATCCATAAATCCTGCCGTGCCTCGCCCGGCGGGTCCAGCGCCTGCCGGCCGATCTGCACCAGGCGGTCGGTGTTGGTGAAACTGCCGGTCTTTTCGGGGAAGGCGCTGGCAGGCAGGATCACGTCGGCCAGGCAGGCTGTCTCGGTGAGGAAGATGTCCTGTACTACGAGGTGCTCCAGCGACGCCAGCGCCGCCCGCGCATGGTTGGCGTCGGGGTCGGACATGGCGGGGTTTTCGCCCATGATGTACATGCCCTTGACCTGGCCTGCCTCGGCGGCGTCCATCACCTCCACCACGGTCAGGCCGGGTTTGTCGTCCAGGGTGCCGGGCGCCAGGCCCCAGGCGCTTTCGAACCGTGCCCTGGCGGACGGCTCGGTCACGCGCTGGTAGTCCGGGTACATCATGGGAATCAGGCCTGCGTCGGACGCGCCTTGCACATTGTTCTGCCCCCGCAGCGGGTGCAGGCCGGTGCCCGGCCTGCCGATCTGCCCCGTCATCAGGGACAGGGCAATCAGGCAGCGTGCATTGTCGGTGCCGTGCACGTGCTGCGAGATGCCCATGCCCCACAGGATCATCGAGGCGCGGGAACCGGCGTACAGGCGCGCCACCTCGCGAATCGTCCCGGCTTCGATGCCGCAGATCGGCGCCATGGCCTCCGGGCTGTAAGCTGCGACGTTTGCCGCCAGTTCTTCGTAGCCGATGGTGCGGCTGGCAATAAATTCCTGGTCGACCAGCCCTTCCGTCACGATCACGTTCATCATCGCATTCAGCAGCGCCACGTCGGTATCGGGCTTGAATTGCAGGAAGCGGTGGGCGATGCGCGACAGGTCGGAGCGGCGCGGGTCGCATACCACCAGCTTCGTGCCTAGCCGCACGGCGTTCTTGATCCAGGTCGCCGCCACGGGGTGGTTGACCGTCGGATTGGCGCCGATCACGAGCACCACTTCGGCCTTCATCACGTCCTTGACCGGATTGGAGACTGCACCCGAATCTATCCCCTCCAGCAGCGCCGCTACCGAGGAGGCGTGGCACAACCGCGTGCAATGGTCGACATTATTGCTGCCAAAGCCGGTGCGCACCAGTTTCTGGAACAGGTAGGCTTCTTCGTTGCTGCCCTTGGCGGAGCCGAAGCCGGCCAGCGCACGCGCGCCGTGCCGGTCGCGGATGGCGGCCAGCTTGCCGCCGGCCAGCGCCAGCGCTTCGTCCCAGCTCGTTTCGCGGAAGATGTCGTGCACACGCTCTGGGTCCATGCTGAAGTCGCCCGATTTTGGCGGTGCGTCGGTGCGCCGCACCAGCGGCTTGGTCAGGCGGTGCGGGTGATGCGCGTAGTCGAAGCCGTAGCGGCCCTTGACGCACAACCTGCCCTGATTGGCAGGGCCGTTTCTGCCTTCCACGTATAGGATCCTGTTGTCCTTGATGTTGTAGGTGAGCTGGCAGCCCACGCCGCAGTATGGGCACACCGAGTCGATGCGTTTGTCCGGCATCGCCAGCGCCGCTTCGCGCGCCGGCATCAGCGCGCCGGTCGGGCAGGCTTGCACACATTCGCCGCATGCAACGCAAGTGGAGGCGCCCATCGGGTCGTCCATGTCGAACACGACTTTTTCATGGTCGCCGCGCCAGGCCAGGCCGATGACGTCATTCATTTGCTCGTCGCGGCAGGCACGCAGGCAGCGTGTGCACTGGATGCAGGCGTCGAGGTTGACCGCAATCGCGGCGTGCGTCAGGTCGCAGGCGGGTTGCAGGCGGGCTGAAAAACGGGGCTTGCCGAGGGCCAGCCTTGCGGCCCAGTGTTCGACTTCGTTATGCCGCGTATGCGTTTGTTGCGGCATGTCCGCCAGCAGCAGTTCCAGCACCATCTTTTGCGCTGCGCGCGCCCGTGGGCTGTCGCTGGTGACCTTCATCCCTTGCACGGGATGGCGGCAGCAGGATGGCGCCAGTACGCGCTCGCCGTCGATCTCCACCATGCACGCGCGGCAATTGCCGGCCGGCGCCATGCCGTCCTTGTAGCACAGGTGCGGAATCTCGATGCCTGCGCGCCTTGCCGCCTGCAGCAGCGTTTCGCCTTCCGCCGCCTGCATTGCGCGCCCATCGAGCTCGAAGTCGATCATCGCGTGACCTCGTGCGGGAAGTAGTTCAGCACGCAGTCGACCGGATTGGGGGCGGCCTGCCCAAGTCCGCAGATCGATGCATCGCGCATCACTTGCGACAGTTCCCTGAGCAGGCTTGCGTCCCACACCGGCGCTTCGATCATGTCAGCCGCCTTGGCGGTGCCGGCACGGCATGGCGTGCACTGGCCGCAGGATTCGTGACGGAAGAAGCGCATCATATTGGCTGCCGCGGCCCGCGCGCTATCGTGTTGCGACAGCACGATGACGGCGGCGGAACCGATGAAGCACCCATAGGGCTGCAGCGTGTCGAAGTCGAGCGGGATGTTGTTCATGCTGGCAGGAAGGATGCCGCCGGATGCTCCGCCCGGCAGGTAGGCGTAGAGCTGGTGCCCGTCCTGCATGCCGCCGCAGAATTCGTCGATCAGCTCCTGCACCGTGATGCCGGCAGGCGCCAGCTTGACGCCCGCTTGCTTCACGCGGCCGGACACGGAGAACGAGCGCAGCCCTTTGCGGCCGTTGCGGCCATGGCCGGCGAACCACGCGGCCCCTTTTTCCAGCATCTCGGGCACCCAGTACAGGGTTTCGAAGTTATGTTCCAGCGTTGGACGGCCGAACAGGCCCATCTGCGCCACGTAGGGTGGCCGCAGGCGCGGCATGCCGCGCTTGCCTTCGATCGATTCGATCATCGCCGATTCTTCGCCGCAGATATAGGCGCCGGCGCCGCGCCGCAAATGGATGCGAGGCGTTCCTTCACCGAGCCGCGCCAGCTCCTGTTGCAGCAATCTGCGGCAATCATGGTATTCATCGCGCAGATAAATATAGATTTCGTCGATGCCGGCAGCCCAGGCGGCGATCAGCATGCCTTCGATGAATTGCCGGGGATTGCGCTCGAGGTAGTAGCGGTCCTTGAAGGTTCCCGGCTCGCCTTCGTCGATATTGACCGCCATCAGGCGCGGGGCCGGCTCCTTGCTGACGATGCGCCATTTTCGCCCAGCCGGGAAACCGGCTCCGCCCAAGCCGCGCAGGCCAGAGTCTTCAAGCTCCGCGATCACAGCCTCGACGGAGCGCAAGCCCGACAGGCATTCGCGCAAAACCGCAAACGCGCCGGCCTCCGTCGCCGCAACCGTGCCCGCTGTGGCGGACTGCGCCGCGTGGCCGCCCGCCACACCCGCACTGGGAACGGCCGCCGACACGCCCTCGCAACTGGCCGGCGCGATCGCGCGCTGTCCAAGGAGGACGGCGGGCGCCTGGTCGCAACGCCCGAGGCAAGGCGCCGGCACGACCCGCACTTCCCGTCCCAGCAACTGCGGCAGGCGCGCCAGCAGTTCGCCAGCGCCTGCCATCTCGCACGACAGGCCGTCGCACACGCGCACGGTCAGCGCCGGAGGCGCAAGCTCGCCCTCGCGGACAATATCGAAATGGTGGTAGAAGGAAGCGACTTCAAAGACCTCAACCTGCGCCAGCCGCAGTTCGGATGCCAAGGCCGCCAGGTGTGCCGCCGACAGGCAGCCATAGGCATCCTGGACCAGATGCAGGAATTCGATCAGCAGATCCCGCCTGCGCGGCAAGTCGCCCAGCAAAGCCTGCACCTGCTGCAGCGCAGCAGCATCGACTTGCCGACCTTTCGGCAGCTGGCGTTTCCTCTCCCGGCTGGCACCCTGCACTGCAATAGGAATCATGCCCTGATTCACCTCGCAAAATGGCGTTGCTTACCTCAGGGTATCATGCGTAGCCCTGCGGCGGAACATGTTATTGTCAGTATAAGGATGCCACAGCACGGGAGGTCAACCGTGGAAATTTTTCAATCGCTGGCGTCCATGTTGGACCTGTACCAGTTGAGCCTGACGATCATCCTCGTCCTGCATGCGTTCAGCCTGGTACCGCAATGGCAGCGCCAGTATTTTCACCCCCGCCTGATGCGGGTGGCGATGCTTGGAATGATGCTGGGGATAACACAAGGTGCGGTCATCGCCGTCGGCGTCGAAGATGGCGCGATCGCGCGTGGCGGCGGCATTGCCCTGCTGGGCGCCGCAATCATGATGCATGCCTGGGTCGCGCTGCAGAACCTGCTGGCCAGCTACGCCTTCGTCCATCTGCACCACGCCAGCGCCCTCATGTCCCACCGCATGCGCTGGGGCCAGCGCCCGCTCGGCTACCTGAGTGCCGCGCTGACCCTGGCCGCCGGACTCACGCTGGCGTAATCAGTTGCGGCCGGCGGTGCCGTGCTCCGACGACCAGACGATGTCGTTGTCGACCGAATACAGGCGGCACGGCTCCCTGCTCGCCGCCTGGCAGGCCGCCAGCGCCTTCTCGTTGGTGTTTTCGCCCTCTTCCGCCCAGCCCCACGATCCCGTCGCCGAAATCGCAAACGCACGCGGCGTGGCCTTCTTCAGGAATTCACGATACTGTTCGCGGCCGCGTTGCGGCAGGTAAGGCACGGCATTCACGTCATCCAGCGCGGCGTAATGGGTGGCCTTTTGCGCAGGCGGTTCGGCAATTGCATAGACTTCGCGCGTCGGCATGCCAACCGCGGCCAGGAAGCGCTCGACTTCCGGCAGCCAGATCGCTGCGCCATCGCGGTTGCCCAGCAGGCCATGGGCATCCTTCTTGAACGGGCCATACGCCACCAGGTCCGCCTTGCCGCCGGCCGCCGTGAAGGCGCCGTGCATGCGCGCCACCAGTTCCGGGCCGAAGTAGCTGTCATTGGCGCCGTACAGCCACATGCTGGGCAGCTTGTTGCGGCGGCCGTACTCGCCGAAGGCCTTGACCAGGGCGCCCTGCCAGTTGCACAAGTCCCCGTGCACCTTCAGGCCGCCGGCGAAATTCATGATGCCACGTACGCCGGGCAGGTCTTGCGTGGCGGCCGCCATGCTCGCCAGTCCGCCGAAGGACTGGCCGGCCAGCACGATATGTTCATTGTCGACCCAGGGCTGGCTGCGCGCAAATCGCACCACGTCGGCGATATCGCCAGCCTGCTCATAGCCATTGGCCGTCATATTGCAGCCGTATTCGACAAACTTGCCTGTCGAATTGGCGAATCCGGTGCGCATCGGCACCATCACCGCATAACCGCGGCGCACGAACGCCGTGGCCAGGTAGATGAAACGGTCGCGCGCCTGCAGCTTGGGGTTGCCGGGCGCCTTGCCGTGGTTGACGATCAGCAGCGGGAAGGGGCCGGGGCCGGAGGGACGGAACACGGTGGTCTCCAGCTGCACGCTCTGCGCGCGGCCAGCCGGCACCATGATGACTTGCTCGTTCAGGCGCGCATCGAGCGCAGCCTCCCCCGCCTGCGCCAATGGCAGGCTTGCACAGGCCAGCAGGATGGCAGCGACACGTGCAATGAGGGAATTAATGATGCTCTCCAGAACAATGCGTTTGGGCAATAACCCAGATTCTTATGCGCACAGTTCAGGAAAGCAATCCCAAAACGTTAAACGTAGCAATTAGCTCAGCTTCAGGAGCATGGAACGTACCGATTCCAGCACTTCATCGGCCAGTTTGGGGTCGGTTTTGTAGACATTTCGCGACACTGAGACGCCGCCTACCATCGCTGCCACGATGGCAAGCGCCTGTTGCCGCCGGCCCTCCCCGGCCGGCAACAGGGTTTCGATGTAGTCCGCCATCTGCCGCACACCGCCGGTATAGCCCGCGCCCACCGAGGCATCCTGGCGCGCCACCTCGCTGGCGGCGGCGGCCAGCGGGCAACCCTGCGCTAGGTTGTCGCGCTGCTCGGGCGCCAGGTAGTAATCGACCAGTTGTGGCAGCGTGACCGGATGCTCAGTCAGCTTGCCGTAGGCGGAGCGGGTGCTGAACTGCATGGCCTCGGCCGCCAGCGCGTCTTTCGAGGGGAAGTGGGCATACAGGGCGCCGTGGGTCAGCCCGGCTGCCTTGCTGATCTCTGCCACGCCGACCCCGTCCATTCCCTTTTCCCGGAATAGCCGGGAGGCCGTCTCAACCAGCAATTGCCGGTTTTCCGCTGCTTTTTCCTTGGTAATCTTCATGGCCAGCCTCCCGCCTCAATCATTGCGATCATCATCATATCATGTGTTGCGCGGCGTGCCCGTTTTTTAGGCAGGTAATGGCAATTTCCGTATGGAATCATGTAAACTAGGACCATGACGATCCCAGCACTTCAATCCGGCCTGTCCGGCCTCCAGGCAAACCAGCGCGCACTGGATGTGGAAGGTCACAACGTCGCCAATATGGCGACCCAGAACTTCCAGCCGCAACTGGCTACGTTCCAGGAAACGCCGGGCGGGACCAGCGTCACCATTTCGACTGCCGCGCGCGACCTGTCGGCGGCCGCCAATGCCGGCGGCGCCCCATCGGGCACCGACCCGGCCAGCTCCATCACCAACTCACTGGTCTACAAGGCCAACTTCGACCTGTCGGCCAAAGTGATCCAGGCCGCCGACGAGCGAATTGGCACACTGCTCGATATCAAGGCTTAACGCCGCCGCCTTCCCGCGCTATGCTGTCGTATGTGCAGCGTGGCGGAGGCTAGCATGGACGACCTCGAACTCCCCCTGAAGGACCGCAAGCAAGCGGCCGAGCTGCTGGCCGAAAAGCTGGCGCACCTGCGCGGCAGCCATCCCCTGATCCTTGCCATTCCGCGCGGCGCGGTACCGATGGGGCGCATCATTGCCGATCGCCTCGAAGGCGAGCTCGATGTCGTGCTGGTGCGGAAAATTCCCTCTGCCATTGATCCCGAACTGGCGGTTGGCGCCGTCGACGAGCATGGCAACCGCGAACTGGCCCCCTACTTCAACCGCACCCGCACCAGCATGGAATGGGTCGAGCTGCAGACCCACGAGCAGCTTGAACTGATGCGCCGCCGCCGCGCCTCCTACGGCGGCAAGCGTCCGCCAGCCGATCCGGCAGGCCGTACCGTCGTGATCGTCGACGATGGCCTGGCCACCGGCTCCACCATGGCGGCGGCCCTGCGCTCCACGCGCGCCCGCCAGCCAAAGCAACTGATCGCCGCCGTGCCGGTGGCTGCCCCGGATTCCCTGGAAATGATCGCACCCTTGGCCGATGGCATCGTCTATCTCGCCGCGCCGATGAACTTCATGTCGGTCAGCCGTCATTACCGCAGCTTCCCCCAGGTATCGGAAGAGGAAGTGCTGGAACTGCTGACGAGCCAGTAGTGCGACTTTGAATTGCCGCGTGTGCGACACTGGCGACAAGGAGGCAGCCAACGGATGACCGAACACGATCCCCGCCAGCATGACCGCCGCGAGAGCGACCGCGGGCAACGGCGCCGGGCCGGCGATGCGCCGCGCTACCTTGATCCGGGCGAGACCATCTTTACCTTGTGGGGACGCGTGATCGTGGCGCGCTACAAGCGCTGGGCTGCCGCCGCCACGCGGCATATCATCCAGCGGCCTTTGCACATCGGGGTTTCAGCCCGCATCTACCATCCCGAACCTGGCGCCACGGGGCTGCGCAGCAAGAACCTGCAGTACCTCGAAGAGTCGGTGGCGCAGTGGGTGATGTCGCGCGACGTGCTGGTGTTCATGATTCCGACCGTGAATACCTCAGGCCTGCTGCATCCGTCCAATATCCGCCTGCGCGATTATGCCAAGCACCTCGATGGCCTGGTGCTGCAAGGCGGCGCCGACGTGTCGCCCCAAAGCTATGCCGAATCGCCGACCAAGCCCGAATGGAGCGGCGACCGGGCGCGCGATATGTACGAGCTGGAACTGCTGCATGAGTTCGTCGAAGCAGGCAAGCCGGTGCTAGGCATCTGCCGCGGCTGCCAGCTGTTGAATGTCGCGTTCGGGGGCAGCCTTTACCAGGATATTGCGACCGACGTGCCGGACGCGCATGCCCACGTGTCCGATGACTACGACCGGCACCGCCATGAGATCACCTTCCCGCCCGGCTCTTCCCTGCCCGCGATGGTAAGGGGGCCGCAGCGCGCGCTGGTCAATTCCATCCACCACCAGGCGGTGAAGTCGCTCGGCAAGGATATGCAGGTGGAAGCGCTGTCCTACCCGGACAATATGATCGAAGCGATCCGCTACACGCGGGCGCCCTTCGTCATGGGGCTGCAATGGCATCCTGAATTCCACCGCGCCGGCGGCGTCGAGCTGCTCGATTGCACCGGCATCCTCGACAGCTTCCTGCGCGCCGCCCGCGAAACGCGCTTCTAGCTTGCGCCGGCCGCTTCCCGCTCGTCAGCGCTGGCAGGGCTTGCCTTCGTATTGCTTGCCAACGACCTTGTATTCGCTGCCGTTCCAGCGCTCGACGGGGAAGCAAAAGCCCGGGCCGCCGATTTCCAGGTCGGGCCAGCCATCCTTGCCTCGCGCTCCCAGCACCAGCAAGATGCCAACGCCGCGCGACATCACCTTCCAGTTGCCGTCGGCTTGCTTGCTGACCAGGGTATAGCCAACGCCCGTATCGCCAAAGCAGGCCGTGCTGCCTTCCGTGATGATGGCTTCGGGAAGGCCATCGCCATTCAGGTCCTGGACCTTGTCGATTGCGCCGGGAACATAGCTGCCGCTCGCGTCCTTGCAGGACTTCCAGTGCTTGCCGTGTTCTTTGAAGCCCGCCGCCTTGAAGGCGGCAGCCTCGTCGGCCGGCTTCAAGGCGCCGCCCGCAGCCAGCGCAGCCTGGCATAAAACCATGCTTGTTATAGCGATAATTGCTTTCATATTGCACCTCTAGGGGGAAAGGATACGCCTCCCTCCCGTCCAGGGCAACTTATGGCTGAGCCGCCAGCCAGTCCAGCAACGCCTTCTCTTGGGCCTTCGATGCCGACATGGCAACAACAAGCTCGCGAAGTTCGCCGCGCCTGGCGGGCGATAAAGGCTTGCGCGCAAGGACCTCCAGCACCGGCTTCATTCTTTCCGGCCCGATCTCCCGGGCTGCAGCCTTCAGCAAATGAGGCTTGTAGTTGGCCACCTCCTGAGTCACATCACTGGCGTAGGAACCCAGGTGCGGCACCAGCTTCATCAGCATTTCCCTGGAGTTCCGGGTATCGGCGACCCGCGAATAGGCGAGGAGCGCGGCTTCATCGGCAGGTTCCGCTTGAAGGAAACGCTGCAACAGCCCGGGCAGTTCCGGATCGCCAGGCGCCACCTTCTCCATCGTCCGTATCGCGATGGAAGCGTAAATTTCATCCGGGCGGATCAGCCTCTTCAATGCCGGCGCGGCGAGCCGCCCTCGATCCCCCATGCGCGCAATGATTTCGAGTATGTCACCGGTCTGCCCCGGCTGCGGCGCCCCCGCCAGTAACGCGGAAATTTGCGGCAGCTTCGCTTCCAGTTGCATCTGAAGCAGTTGGGTCGCTTGCGGATTATCGACTGTGGCGTCCAGCATCCGTTTATAGTCAAGGACACCCTGCATGCGCGTTGCGGGATCTGCCAACTCACGGCCGCCAATCACTCCAAACATGTGAACCGCCTGTAGGGCCTGGTAGTTTTTTTGCCACGCATACCCGGCCATCAAATCCGTCGCGCAGGAATTGGGCAAAGGATGCACTTGCATCAGGCGGGCGATCGTAGCCAGCGACGGCATTTTTGGTGCGGCTCCCCGGCTATTTCCCACTTCGTTCATGCTTGCATCGTTCGCGATATTGCAAGCCGCGTAAGCAGCACTATCCATGTCGCCCGCCATCAGCGACTCATTCAACAATGCCACCGCCGTGCATGCCCGCCCTTTGGCCGACCCAAATGGGGCAAGAACAGGCCCAACAAGCTGCAACCTGCCGTCAACCTCGGGAAAGCCTACCCAGCCGCGCACCTGTACTGGCCGTGTTGTCTCGCAGCCGACTAGCGCCTCCCCGCGCCCGCCAGTATTCCTCGCCAACTCCGGCTCGGGCACGCTGCAAAGCGAGCCATGAATGACAGTGTCGTGAAATCGCCCGGGCACTTTCCGGCTTTCGACTTCCGGCAAATAGGTCAACGCATCCCGATAGGGCTTGAGCGATTCCGGCGGCTCGAAATGGAATTCCTGCCGCAAGCTCAGATAGTCGCCGCTGCAACTGCCGCCTTGGGCAAAGGTGACCATCCTGCGGACCGGAACGCCATCAAGGACCAGTTTGTAGGCGCCCCTGGTATCCACCGCATCCGGCGCGATCTCGTGGACCACCACCGCGCGTCCTCGCCCCGGAAAAGGCGAACGATAAGAAATGGTATAAGTCTGGCCGGGCTTGAAGCCGCCCTCAGGTGCAATCAGGAACAGCCGGCGCTCATCGGACATGGTGTACGAGATGTCCTTTACCTGCCCGCCACTCAGCAGCTCGGCGAGAGCCGGCTTCTCACGGGCAGCGGCGAAGTCCTTTTCCGCTTTCTTGCTGGTGAATGCGTAATAGCTGCCCCATTTCGACGCAGGAATGTCGCCGTCGCCCCTCAGCTCCAGCGGCGTGACCCGGGCGCGATATTTCTTGCCGGCGCCATCCTTGATGTCGAACGCTGAAGGCGAAAGCTCGATTCGCGGCGCCTTGATGATACTGGCGTTCTCGAAAGGGAAGTCGGCAATACTGACCGGCCCTGGCGGAGGCGCGAGGAACAGCGCGCCTTTGGCGTTGGCAGGCAAGCGCCGGACGAATTGGTGAGGAAACGATCCATCGACCGGATCGGGCATGGCGCAGCTGCAGGCGCCGGCAGCCAGCGGCAAGGCCGCCAGCACTGCCGCCAGCAAAAACCGCTCAAGCATCCGCGTAGAAGACCAGCGAGCTGCCCAGGGTCAGGGATTCTTCGATGTGGGAATGAAGGTCAACGAAAGGCTTCTGCTCCAGCATTTCGGTTTGCAAGATACTGAAGGCATCCATCGCCACTTCCTCAAAGCCGAACTTGCCGGCCTCGATGATCGCGGTATCCCAGAGCGCGTCGGCGCCTTCCTGCAGCAGGAAGAGCATGCACTTATGCAGCGCATGCTCTTGCGGGTGCGCGTATTCATAGACCGGCTTGCCTTCGAAAATCCCTTCGAAGGTGTAGATCCCCAGGACACTGTTATCGCTCATGAGCTATTCGAATTAACTGGTAGTGCCTGATTATACGATGGACTCAAGCCAGGCCAATCGCGGGAACAGAACCCTGAAAAAGCTCAATTCCCCCTGAACTTCGCAATCGCCGCATCCACCACGCCCTCCACGCTGCCGGAGGAGTCGAATTCCGCCCGCAGGTAGTGGGCGTCGCTGCCCATATGCGTCACCTGCATCAGGTGGTTCAGCGCGGCGCTGCCGCCGAGGGCTTCGGCGTGCAAGTCCATGCGGCGCAGCGTGGTCAGGATGTCTTCGCGCAGCGACAGGCTTTCATAGGTCTTCGGATGCACCACCGTGCCATCCAGGCCGAACCGGCAAGCCTGGAAGCGGTTGTAGTTGTAGACCAGGTAGTCGTCCTCGGCCGGCGGCGCTTCCTTGCGTTCCAGCAGGTAGGCGCACAGGGCCTGCAGGTAGCAGGCCAGCGCCGCGGCGCGCTCCACCGTCAGCGGCGTGTCGCAGACGCGCAGCTCGATGGTGCCGTATTCGGGCTTGGGCCGGATGTCCCAATAGAAGTCCTTCATCGACTTGATCACGCCCGTATGCTCCATCTTCGAGAAGAAGCTGTGCTCGAACTCGTCCCACTTGAGGATGAACGGCGCGCGTCCGCTCATGGGGAAGGCGAACACGCTGTTCAGGCGCGCGGAATTGAACAGGGTGTCGTTCCCCTGCACATAAGGCGAAGAGGCCGACAGCGCGATGAAGTGCGGCACATAGCGGCTCAGGGAATGCAGCAGGTACAGCGCATCGTCGCCGCTGGCGCAGCCGATGTGCACGTGCTGGCCGAAAATCGTGAACTGCTTGGCCAGGTAGCCATACAGCGCCGACACTTCCTTGAAACGCGGCTTGGAGAAGATCTTGCGCTCCGACCAGCGCTGGAACGGGTGTGTTCCACCGCCGCAGATGCCGATGTTCAGCGTGTCGGCCGCCCGCACCAGCGTATCGCGCGTTTCGCGCAGTTGGGCAAGAAGCTCGCCGTGCCTGGTGTGCACGTCGCTGTTGATCTCGATCATGCTCTCAGTGATCTCCGGCGTGACGTGGCCGGGGAATGGCTTGCGCGCCAGCAGGTGCAGCAAGTCCGGGCTCGACGCGGTCAGGTCGAAGTCGGACAGGCTGACCAATTGCAGCTCCAGTTCGACGCCCATCGTCAATGGCTGCGACGATTTGAATTCTTCCAACGGCATCTCAGCCCTCCTCTTTGGCCGTTTCGCGCGCGCGGATCAGCGCGCGCTGCGTGATGATCGGCCCCAGCACTTCCATGAACAGGGTCATGGAAGCCAGCGCTGCGAGTTCATCAACCAATACAATACCCATGTAGCGCGTCTGCTCCAGCAGCAGGATCGCGAACACGGACATCGGCGACAAGGCCACGCCGATCAGCGCGCCCTTGCGCCACGAAATGCCGGCGACGTGCGAGAGCAGCGCCACCGCAACGGTCTTGGTGGCAAAGCGCACCAGCAGCAGCAGCAGGCCGAGCGAGGCACCAAACACCACGCGCTGCCAGTCCAGCGTGGACACGGCAAACACGAACAGCAGCACCGTCAGCAACTCGCCGATCGCGCCGAAGTTGCGCTGCGTGCGCGTGAAGGTCACGCGGCGATGGCGCGCCATCAGGCCGAAGGTCAGTGTCGCCAATACCGGCGACAGGTCGGCCGCCTGGGTGATCGACACCAGCAGCACGACTACCATGGCAAAGGCCACGGTGCCGTCGCGCGCCAGCGTGCCGAGGCTGCGCAGCAGCGCAGGCACCAGCATGCCCGCCACCGCGCCCAGCACGGCCGACGCCAGCAATTCAATCACGCTGCGCGACACCGCTTGCGTCAGGCTGCCGGAAGTCTGGAACACCCAGAATCCAACGACAACCTTGAACACGAACAGCGCAAGCACGCAGTTCATCGCCACCAGGTGCAGCAGGCGCTCCGTCACCTGGCCCGAGCTGCGTTCTTCATTGATCACGCGCAGCACGCCGGCCGGCGAGGTGGACATCGCCAATGAAGCAAGCAGAAGCGCCGTCAACGGCGGCATGCCCTGCCAGTAGGCGATTGCAAACACAGCGCCGAACGTGAGCGCCGATTCTGCAAGGCCGCTGACGGCAATCCAGGGATTGACGCGCAGCCAGCGCAGATTGATGCGGTAACCAAATTCAAACAGGATGAGGCCGAAAGCGATATTGGCAAGCAGCGTTACCTGGCTGCTGCCGTCCGGCACGAGAAGATCGGGCATGGCCTGCGCAAGCAGGAAGCCCACCAGGCCGTACACACTGATGCGCGGCAGATTGGTCCAACGGTGAACAAACTCGCCTGCAAGCCATGCAAGCAGCATGGCGCAAGGCCATGCGAGTTCGTCAGAGATGACTAACAAATCGGTCATAGACTTACCTCCGAGCCGTACTATATTGCAATTGTGAAAAACGTGTCACACGAATCTTGGTTACAATGCCACGTATGGACATGATCAGCGAACACGTTTGCCACGGTGGAGTGCAGCGCTTCTACCGGCATGAGTCGGAAACGATTGGCTTGCCAATGCGCTTCTCCATCTTCATTCCGCCGCAGGCAGCGCAGGGGCCGGTGCCCGCGCTGTTCTATCTCGCGGGACTTACCTGCACTGAGGAGACCTTTGCCATCAAGGCCGGCGCGCAGCAGCATGCCGCACGCGAAGGCCTGGTCCTCATTGCACCGGACACCAGCCCGCGCGGCGCCGGCATCGAGGGCGAATCGGCAAGCTGGGACTTCGGCGAAGGGGCAGGCTTCTATCTCGACGCAACGCAAGCGCCGTGGTCGCGGCATTACCGCATGGAGAGCTACATCCACGAGCTGCGCCAAATGGTGATCGATGAATTGCCGGTCGATGCGAAGCGCATCGGCATCTTCGGCCATTCGATGGGCGGGCATGGCGCGTTGACGCTGGCCTTGCGCCGGCCGGACCTGTTCCGCAGCGTATCGGCTTTCGCGCCGATTGCAGCGCCGGTGCGCTGCCCGTGGGGACAGAAGGCTTTCGAAGGATACCTGGGGCCGGACAAGGAGACCTGGCTGCAGCACGACGCCAGCGCGCTGATGGCGGTGCAGGACGAAGCGCCCTTCCCCAGCGGCATCCTGATCGACCAGGGCCTGGCCGACAAGTTCCTTGACGAGCAGTTATATCCGGGAGTGTTCGAGGATGCGTGCCGCGCCGCCGGGCAGCCTTTGGAGCTGCGCCGGCATGCGGGCTACGATCATGGCTACTACTTCATTTCGAGCTTCATTGCCGACCATGTGAAATTCCATAGCCGGCAGCTGAAAGAGCTTTAATGCGACATCACTTGGTGAGGACGCGGCGGATGGTTTCCGCCAGTTCTTCCGCGACAAACTTGGCCACGTAAGCGTCTGCGCCGACACCCTTCACGTGGTCTTCGTTGGTCTTGCCGGACAGCGAAGAGTGGATCACCACCGGAATCTTGGAGAAGCGCGCATCCTGCTTCACCAGGCGGGTCAGCGTAAAGCCGTCCATCTCCGGCATTTCCAGGTCGGTCAGCACCAGCGCTACGCGATCCTCCACCGCGATGCCTTCCGCCTTGCAGCCCTCGGCGATGTGATTCAGCTTGTCCCAGGCTTCCTTGCCGGTCTTCATCATCACGAACGGCGCATGCATGGCTTCCAGGCCGCGCTCGATCAGGTTGCGCGCCACCACCGAATCGTCGGCCGCCAGGATGAAGGTGCCCGGCTTCAGCGGCAGGCGGCCCACCGCGGTTTCATCGATATCCTTGCCGTCGCTCGGGGTCAGGTTGCGCAGGATGGTTTCCACGTCCAGCACCTGCGCCAGGCGGGTGTTCTGCACGTCGCCATCGACGCGGGCGATGGACGTCACCATGCCGCCGCCGTGGCTGCCTTCGGCGCTCAACACCTGGCTCCAGTCCAGGCGCACGATCTCGTCCACCGATTCGACGGCGAAGGCCTGGGTGGTGCGCGCGAACTCGGTCACCAGCATGATGTTCAGGCCCGTCTTCGGCTTGACGCCGACGATGCCCGGCAAGTCCATCACAGGAATGATCTGGCCGCGCAGGTTGACCACGCCCAGCATGTGCGGCTCCGAACCCGCGACGGCGGTCACGGTCGGCATCGCCACGATCTCGCGGATCTTGAAGACGTTGATGCCGTACAGCTCGGAGTTGCCGCTGGTGCTATCGACGCCGAGGCGGAACAACAGCAGCTCGAATTTGTTGGAGTTTGTGAGGTTACTGCGCTCGTCAACTTCTTGTTGAACGGAATTCATCGATCGCTCCAGTCTGCTTTAAATGGCATTCCCTTTGGTATGGAATGTTTCGGCAGTATACCGGCCCTTTTTAACAGCCGGGAGCGATGAGGGCCAGAAACAACAAAAAAAGGACGCGCGATGGCGTCCTTTCAAGAATTCTGGAGCGGGAAAAGAGTCTCGAACTCTCGACCTCAACCTTGGCAAGGTTGCGCTCTACCAACTGAGCTATTCCCGCAGAGGAGGCGCTATTATGACAGTGACTACCCCGAGTGACAAGTTCTTTTTCATTTGGCATGCCCCTATAATGTCCGGATGGATTCTATCGAGATAGTTTTGGCAATGCTGCTGGCCGTGATCGCCAGCGCCTACGTGAAGCGGATGCTGTCAGGCGGCATTCCCCTCCCCCTGGTACAGATCGGCCTTGGCGCCGGGATCGCCGCATGGTCCGGCCACGGCATCCAGCTTGACCCTGAGATGTTCTTCCTGCTGTTCATTCCGCCGCTGCTGTTCCTCGATGGCTGGCGCATTCCGAACACGGGCCTGTTCCGCGACCGCGTGGTGATCCTGGAGCTGGCCTTGGGCCTGGTGATCTTCACCGTCCTGGGCGCCGGCTACATGATCCACTGGATGATCCCCGCCATGCCGCTGCCGGTAGCATTTGCGCTGGCCGCCATCCTGTCGCCGACCGATCCGATTGCGGTCGGCTCGATTGCGTCGCGCGCCCCGATTCCCAAGCGGCTGATGCACATCCTGGAAGGCGAAGCCTTGCTGAACGATGCCAGCGGCCTGGTGTGCTTCCGCTTTGCCGTGGCAGCGGCGCTGACCGGCACCTTCTCCTTGACTACCGCTTCGCTGACTTTTGTCTGGCTCGCGGCGGCCGGCATCGCGACCGGCGTGGCCGTCACTGCAGCCATCGCCTGGCTGCAAGGCCAGCTCACCATGCGCTACGGCGAACCGGCCGGCTCGCCCATCCTGGTCAGCCTGCTGATTCCCTTTGGCGCCTACCTGGTCGCCGAGCGCCTGCACGCCTCGGGCATCCTGGCAGCCGTCGCCGCCGGCATCACCATGAGTTACGTGGAGCTGGGCGGCCAGGCCCTGGCAGCAACGCGCATCCAGCGCACCGCCGTATGGGACACGGTGCAGTTCACGCTGAACGGCGTCATGTTCGTGCTGCTCGGCGAGCAGTTGCCCGACATATTGCGCGGCGCCAGCGAATCGCTGGAACAGAGCGGCCATATCAATCCCTGGTGGCTGGTGCTGTACGCCTTCGCCATCAGCTTTGGCCTGATTGCGCTGCGCTTCGTGTGGGTGTGGGCGACGCTGCGCGTGACCCTGTACCGCCGCAGCCGCCGCGCCACCTCGGCGCAAGGCGGCAAGCCACACTGGCGGCTGCTGCTGGCAACCGCGCTGGCCGGTGCGCGCGGTGCGATCACCCTGGCCGGCGTGCTGACCTTGCCGCTATTCCTGCCGAACGGCGAGCCCTTCCCGGCGCGCGACCTGACCATCCTGTTGGCCAGTTCGGTGATCCTGATTTCCCTGCTGGCAGCCAGCATCGGCTTGCCGCGCCTGCTGGGCGGCATGCGCTTCCCGGAGGAGCCGGCCGAGCGCCAGCAGGAAGACATGGCGCGGCGCCAGGCCGCATCGGCGGCGATTGCCGCCATCGAGCGCGCGGAACTGGCGCTGGCCGACGCCCACCATCCCGACGTGCTGCCGCAAGCGGCTGCGCGCGTGATTGCACTCTACGAATACCGCCTGAACGTGGCCTGGTCGGCGGAAGACCAGAACAAGGAGCACTTCCGCAAACTGGACCGCGCCGAGCGCGAACTGCGCCTGGCCGCCATGGTGGCCGAGCGCCAGGCCATTTTCGACCTGGCGCGCCACCACCATATTTCCGACGAAACGGCGCGCAAGCTGGTGCGCGAGATCGACCTCGTCGAAGCACGCCACCAGAAAAAATGAACCGGCGCGCCACGCTATCACTCCTCGCCGCGTGGCTGCTGTTCTGGGCCATGATGGTGGCGACCGCGGTGCAGGATTTCCTGCGCCACGACAGCGGCCCGCTGTGGCAGCCATTTCTCTGGGAGTCGTCGTCCATGGCGGTGGCCACGCTGCTGTTTACCGCACAGCGGCTTGCCACGCGGCGCTTTGACGGCATGCTCGCCACGCCGGCGCGCTGGTTGGCGCGGCAAGCCTTGTGGCTGCCGGCCTGGTGGGTCCTGTTCACGCCCCTCGCCTTCGGCATCCGCCACGCCGTGTATGCCATGGCCGGCATGACTTATGAACATGAGCCATGGGGCCAGACTTTCCTGTACGAGAACATCAAGATCTCGATCTTCGTCGTGATCTTTACGCTCATTGCCTTCGGCATGCTGTCCTTCCGCGCGGCCGAGCAAGCGAATGCCCAATTGCGCACGGCGCAGCTGCACCAGCTCACGCAGCAGATGCAGCCGCATTTCCTGTTCAATGCGCTGAACACGATTTCTTCCCTGATGCACAGCGATGTCGAGCGCGCCGACGCCACGCTGGTGCAATTGGCCGACGTGCTGCGCGCAACGCTGGATGTCAGCGGCCAGCAGCAGGCGCCTTTGCCGACCGAGCTGCGCCTGCTGCGTGGCTATGCCCGCCTGATGGAAGAGCGCTTCATTGACCGCGTACAGATCGAATGGGATATCGACGCGGCCTGCGGCGAGTGCCTGGTACCGGTGATGAGCATGCAGCCCTTGCTGGAGAACGTGTTCAAGCACACGGTCGAAAGGCGGCGCGGCGTAACGAAGATCGCCATCAGCGCAAAACGGGATGGCGGCAGCCTCGTGCTAGCAGTCTGCGACGATGCCGGGATGCTCGCCTCCCACGCCGCGGGCAGCGCCACAGGCGGTGCAGGCATCGGCGTGAGCAACCTGCGCGAACGGCTACAGGCGCTGTATGGCGAGCGGGCGAGCCTGCGCCTGGTGCAGCTCGAACCGGCCGGCGTGCGCGCGGAGATGAGACTGCCATGCGTATCCTGATCGTCGACGACGAACGGCCGGCGCGCGACAAGCTACGCCGCATGCTGGCGCATGAGACGGACATAACAGCCATCGAAGAAGCGCGCGATGGCGTGGAGGCGCTGGAAAAAGTCGGGACCTTCGCACCCGACGCCATCTTCCTGGACGTGCAAATGCCCGAGGTAAGCGGGCTGGAGGTGGCCGCCTCCCTGCCCCATCCAGCGCCGCTGGTGGTCTTCGCTACCGCATTTGACGAATATGCCGTCCCTGCCTTCGACGCCAACGCCATCGACTACCTGCTGAAGCCCTTCGACGCCGCGCGCCTGCAGCGCGCCATGCAGCGCCTGCGTGAACGCGTCGCCAGCCGCGCCGCGCAAAGCGAGAACGCGCCCGGCGCCCTCGGCCTGCCGCTGCGGCAACTGCTGGTCAACGAGCGCGGCGGCACGCGCGTGGTGCCCGTCGCCGACATCGAGTGGCTCGAGACCGCCGACAACTACGTAATGCTCCACACAGCGCAAGGTGCACCGCTGCTGCGCCAGACCCTGGCCGACCTGCTGGACAGCCTGGGCAGCCAATTCGTGCGCTGCCACCGCCGCGCCGCCGTGCGCCTGGCGCTGGTCGACAAAGTCGACCAGCAAGGTCAACTGGTGCTGCGCAACGGTACCCTCGTCCCCCTCGGCCGCAACTTCAAGGCCGCCATCCTGGACGCCCTCGCCCATCGGTAATTCCGATAACAGGCATCGTAAAATCCCGTTTCCGTTTCGCGCAGTGCACCCGCGACAATGCCCCTGTCCACAACCAAGGAGGAATTCAATGGAACGGGTATTGATCGCCGGCGGCAGCTCCGGCATGGGTCTGGCGCTTGCCGAGCGCCTGCTGCGCGAGGACTGTGCAGTGACGATAATCGGCCGCACCGAGGCGAAGCTGGCCATGGCACGGGAAAAACTGAAGCACTCGCCGCAGCTGACAACCATTGTTGCAGACATCACCCAGGAAGACCAGGTCGCCGCCCTGTTCGCACAATGCGGCAATCTTGACCACATCGTCTGCACCGCCGCTGACATCGGCGGCGCCTACCAGCTCTTGCCGGACATCGACGTCGCGGTGATGCGCAAGGCCATGGACTCCAAGCTGCTAGGCCCGCTCCTGTTGGCCAAGCATGGCGCCCCGATGCTGCCCGCTTGCGGCAGCATCACCTTCACCACAGGCATCGCCTACTGCCGCCCAGCGGCACGCGGCTCGGTCGTCGCCGCGATCAATGGCGGCCTCAATTCGCTGGCCTACGCCCTGGCGGTTGAACTTGCGCCGATCCGCGTCAACGCAGTCTCACCCGGCTGGGTCGATTCACCAATCTGGGACTTTGTCGCAGGCGATGCCAAAGCCGGCATGCTCGAAGGAATGGCCAGCAAATTACCGGTTGGCCGCATCGGCCACGTCGACGACATCGCCGACGCCATCTGTTTCCTCATGCGAAACCGCTTCACTACCGGCAGCGTGCTGCACGTCGATGGCGGACACCGGCTCGTGTAACCCAACAGCCCCTAGCCGAAACGCATCCAGGAGCTGGCGCAAGGCAAATGGCAGTTGGCTTGGCCGCCAGCTCATATGGATGCCGATGCGCGCCGCGCCGCCCTCCCAAGGCAGGGCGGCAAGCCCGGCACCTTGCCCCGCGACGGCCAGGCGCGGCATCAACGCGCAACCGAAGCCGCCACGGACCATATTCACGATCGCACCCAGGCTGCCATATTCACCGGCCACCTGAGGCACCTGGCAACCCGAAGCGGAAAAAGCGCTGTCAAACATGCTGCGGTAGACACATCCTTGCGCTGTCACGAGAAAGCGTTCATGCGCAGCGTCCCGCGGCCCAACGCTGGCGAGACTGCCAAGCGCGTGTCCCGCAGGCACCAGCAGGACCAGTTCGTCCGAAGCAACGCATTCGCTGTGCAGGCCGCTGTCGGGCGGCGGCGGGGAAAAGGAAAAGCTCAGGTCCAGCGAACCATCCCGCACCGCATCGCGCAGCGCCCCGGTTCCGGCCACCTGCAAATCAACCTGCAATGCCGGATGCCGGCCCTGGAATTCTGCCAGGATCGGCGCCAGCCATTGCGCACACAAAGTTTCCAGCGCGCCGACTGCGAGCCTGCCCCGCACTTCCACACTGCCAAGCACAGCAGCCCGGGCATCGGCCGCCAGCGCCAGCATGGCCCCGGCATACTCCACCAGTGCCGCACCAGCATCGGTCAGCGCCAGTTTGCGCTGCGAGCGCTCGAACAACGCCACGCCCAAGTCCGCCTCCAGCGCCTGGATCTGCTCTGTTACGCTGGACTGCGCAAGATGCACCTTTTGCCCCGCCCTGGTGAAACTGAGGGTGGAAGCGACGGCCAGGAAAGTTCGTAAGTGTTTGAGCTGCATGTCACGCATTATCGCCGAGATTTCCCTTAAAAATCCCCTGAACTTTTGGTAGCCCCGCCTGTCCAAAGCGGACTAACCAGGGAGACCATCATGACAACAACACTGCTGACAACCTTGCTGCACATCTCCGATTTGCACATCGGAAGCCTTGATCCAAGCACAGGCGATGCAACGATCAGCCCCACCGTACAAGTTGGACTGGACAATTTTCCCCTCTTCGATGGTCTATTGGGACATCACGCCGTTGGCTTGCGTGCGCTTGCCGAATTCGTCGCAGACCTGCGCAACAGGGACGAGCAGTTCCAGATCCTGGTCACTGGTGACCTTAGCCGAAACGGAGATGCAGATGAACTCGCACTGGCGCGTCGTTTCTTTGAAAGCGAAATCGACCTTATCCCACCCAATGGTGATTACGTAGGCCTGAACGCCGCCGGAAAAATCATCGCCATCCCCGGAAACCACGATCACTGGGCAGGACTGCCGGTGCCCATTGGCGCGACCCCCACCAATTTTTACCACTACTTCATCCGCTCGTTGCCGGCAACACGCAGCTTCCCGCTGGGGAAGCACGGGCATGAGTTAACCCTGATCGAACTTGATTCGGATGCGGACGTGCGCCCCAATTCGATACAGCGCACCTGGGCGAGGGGAAGTTTCTGCTCGCAATTGAAACTACTGGATACGATGCTCGCAGCCCGCAAAGAACGAGAAATCCGCGCACTGGTCATACATCATGCCAGGACATGCACTGGCTTCAGCCTGGCCATGTCCAGCACTACGATGCAGGCGCTGGATCGCTTTCTGCAGCAGCATCAGATTGCAGTCATCTTATGTGGCCACACGCATAAGGCCTCCGTACGGCGCCATTATGCCGGCGCCAGGGAGTGCTGGGAATGCGGCGCGGGCTCAACGACGCAATTTGATGTCGTTCCCCGCAAGTGGCGGCTCAGGCTGCGCAAGCCAAACGCCATCAGCCCCGGGCCGAATGCATTAATGCTCCATCGCATCTTCGACAAGGATGGCAGGCTCGAGTGGACGACGACAACTTACGAGCGTTCAGCAAGGGGGTTCACTGCCACGCGCTCACCGCGCGAGTTCGCCTTGCAATAGCGGCGAGCCATGTGCGATGTCGCGTTGATTGGCGCACCAACGCTTCACTAGTGCGTCCCGCGTGAGGAATCCTGTTGGGCGCGTCGTTTCCGGCAACTTGAAGAAAGTGTTCGCACCCAGATAATAGTAGCCGCTGACCAGGAGCGGCGACGCTTGCATCATGCAGACAAGACTTCGCGCCAGCGCGGGCGCGAGCTCCAGCTCAAGATCAAGCGTACCCGCGATGGTCCCGCATAACAGCTTGGGCTTGATTGCTACGCTCTTGCCTTTTTGCTTGACGACGAGATCAGCGTCAGAGTCCTTGCGAGCTATCGCTCCTTCGCCGGCGCGACGAAGCGAGCGATTGAACAGCAGTTCCATTTCGCGCAAGGCTTCAAACACCATGCCGGGCGACAGGCCGTATTTCAGCAAACGTTCGCTAGCGGGGTCGCCACGCCGGCAGGAAGCGTGATACTGGCGCAAATGCTGTACCAGATCGGGTTCCGGTTTCTCTGCGGCCATCAACGCGAGTTCCCATTGCCCCGGCCCGGAAGGCGGACGCACTTCATCCAGCTTCTCGAGCAGCGCTGCCCAGGCATCGGCGATCACTTGCTGTTCGCCATCGAGCATGGCGGTCATGGAAGGCTGGAGCTCCTCCGATTCGATGCCCGCCAAGTCATTGCTACTCAGCGCAGTGTAGACGCTTGCAAGCCATTCGGGATGGGCAGCCAGTGCGGCACATTCGGCATTGTCAAGCAGCAGGTCTTCCTGCTCTAGCGCCAGGCGAATATCCTGCGCATGCGCGCGCAAATGTTCGAGGGCGTCGCTGTCATCAAATGCGCTGAGCGCTTTCCTAAGTATGTCGAGTTCCGGCATGATATTTCTCCCCTGTCGAACCGGCCGCTCTATGCCTCGAATCGAGTTGAGCAGGGCTTGCGCAAAGCGCGCCTTGGCCTGGTTCACCTGTTCAGTTGACATTCCGAGTTCGGCGGCCACAAAGCGTGGCGACTGGTCCATCACCCAAACCCGGTAAGCGATATCGGCGTCGGCCTCTTGCGGCCTTGCCTCCATCAATTGCAACGCGACCCGGCTGACCGTAGCCGCCAGCTGTTCGCGCATGCGATAGCGCGTGAGACGGTGTTTCTCCGCGAGTTCGCGCTCGCCAGGCGCATAGTCCGACAGGAAATCGGCCAGCAAAGCCTGCTCCGCCTCGGGCAAATGCGAAATGGCCTCCTTGAGCTGCGCAGTTTGCTGCTTCAATTCGGCCGCTTCGAGCGGCAAAGGGTCGGCTGCCGCCAGGTCGAGGCATTCCTCGATATCGACGGCGCGCGAGCGCAGCCGGTGCAGCTTCAATTGCCGACGGCGGCCAAAGCGGTAAAAGGCGGTGGCGAGGTAGGGGGCGAATTCGCCCTTGGCCGCGTCAAAGCGGCTATTGAGCGCTTCCCACTCAAGGAAGAAGTCGTGGATCAGGTCGCGGGCGTCGTGCGGCTGGATGTGATATCCATCGCGCACCAGCTTGCTCAGCACGCGCCACAGCAGCGGCTCATACTCGAGGAAATTCCTGTGGGACGGCAACGCACTCATCACAACTCCAATCGGGGCACTCAATACAGTCATATTGCACGGCGCCAGCCAACTGGTTGAAATCTGGATCAATAAATGCGTTCGCCCCAACTAAATGCCGTTCGCCACCTATTGCTGGCCTGGCAAGACCGCCTTCCCTAAGCTGAGGCCATCTCCAACCCAGCTTGCCAAGCCATCATGCAAAACCAACGCCTGTATTTCCTCGACTGGCTGCGCATCGGCGCATTCTTCCTGCTCGTGCTGTACCACACCGGCATGTATTACGTGACCTGGGACTGGCACGTCAAAACGCCCCACCCCAGCGACGCCATCGAACCGTTGATGCTGCTGTCTTCGCCCTGGCGCATGTGCCTGCTGTTCCTGATCGGCGGAGCCGCAGCCGCCTTCCTGCTCGATAAGCTCGGCGGAAAAGGACTGGCCAAGGAACGCAGCAAACGCCTGCTGATTCCGCTTATCTTCGGCATGTTCGTCATCGTCCCGCCACAATCCTACTTTGAAGTGGTGTCTGACGTCGCCTACCAGGGCAGCTATGTCGACTTCATGCAACTCTACGTCCGCGCCTACCACGGCTTCTGCGACCACAATGGCTGCCTCGACCTGCCGACCTGGAACCACCTCTGGTTCCTGCCCTACCTGTGGATCTACACCCTGATGCTGGCCGCCATCGGCAGTCGCCGCGCGCAAGTGATGGGCAACTGGCTGCTGCGCCACCTGCAAGGCTGGAAGCTGTTTGTGCTGCCGGTCGCATTCCTCGCTGCGGGCCGCATCCTTCTCCTGCCGTACTGGCCGCATACCCACAACCTGACCTCCGACTGGCATAACCACGCCATGAGCCTGCCCTTCTTCCTGCTGGGCGCGGCCATGGCGCGCCAGGCTGAATTCTGGCAGCGCCTGGAAAACGCCCGCTTCGCCGCGCTGGGCTTTTTCCTCGCCAGCTGGGCTTGCCTCATTTTCTTTTACGCGACGGGAGACACGTACAAGGACTGGCTGCCGCTGGCGCGCACCGTGTACGCTTTCTGCCAGTGGAGCGGGATCGTTGCCGTCTGCGGCTTCGGCCACCGCCACCTGAACTTCGACAGCGCCAAGCGCCGCTACCTGACGCAGGCCGTCTTCCCGGTCTACATCCTGCACCAGACCCTGATCGTCTGTCTTGCAATGGGATCTCGCGCGGCGAGCCTGCCACCCATGACGGAAGGCGCGCTAATTGTGGTGCTGACACTCGCCATCAGCTTTGGTGTGTTCGAAGTTGTGCTCCGTGTGCCGCTGTTGCAGCCATTGTTTGGAGTCGCCAGACTTGCGGTTCCAACGATGAACTTCCCGCTCGACGTTACGAAAACATCTGGCCATTGAAAGGTAGTGTTCAGTGTCACGTTTGCAGCGGCCACAGCAGCGCATGATTTTCCTATGTACTCGCTCTTGCGCTAATAGTTTCATTGAACCTGACCCGTTGGTAGGCCAAGTATCTTTTTCGAAAGCAACCTAGTAGACCTCACGCACTGACATCAAGCGTACGCAGGCCGTTGTTATCTCTTCCCACTGTTGCCTGCGTGGCATGGCATACGGCTTGGAGCAGCAATCGATCCCCACGATCCGCCGTGAACTGCAGCGCCCCCGTCACAACTGATGGCTCTCCGATGCTTGCGCGGGTAACCTCCGGGGTTGGGAGAACTGAACCGGTCCGGCGATTTGTCACGTCTAGCCGCAGAACAATAGTGCCGGGGCTGTTCGGTCCAAAGTTTATTCGCTGGGCTGCTACCGCCGTCTTTACAGCATCGTCGCCGCTGACAGTTGTGTACAACTCCCCGTCGCCTTTGCAATACATGTGTATTGGAGTGTTTGCGATAGCGTATTCCACATAGCCCCGCTGGTCCACTTTTCCAAGAGCTTCGCCTTCATTCACTTCGGCTCTCCACGCATACCTGCCTGGGCCAAGATACAAGAGCGCAGACACTCTCGAATCGCTAACTTCCTTCTGACCGCGGGCACATATCGATGAATATGCTATAGGTTGATAGGTGGAGCCTGACTCATCAAGCGAAATGAGTTGCAGCGATTGACCAATAGTGCCGCGAACATAATGAACATAACTCAATGCCAAAAAAAATACGTAGGTGGGCTCACGCAGTTCAAAAGATGTGCCGACTATTGCTCCCCCTTCAGAACGGATACGCGAATTTGGTAGGTCAAGACGTTGCATGGTCATGAAGAATCCTCCAGCGTTGGAACTGACTGGCATCGCATCCGTTCACCGGTCAGTCAACGATGAACCTCTTACCGATAGGCAGAAAACTGCTCGCGACTAAGATGCGGAGTTCTACAGTATTCAGCAGCAAATTTTCCTTGGTCGTTTTCGCACAACTAGTTCTGCACGTCCGTCTCGTTCTTCGTACTTGGCTGGCCGTAAATCTGATTCAGAACCAGTTCATGAACAGCCTCTAGGCGATGACGCAAGGAGCTGATGAAATCAACATCCATCTGCGCAACCTCCGGGTCGATGCGCTTGTACCGATGCATCACACCATTTCGGGTCGAGCGCGTCTTGACCTTGATGTATGCCTCAGTCCGTAGACCGATCCAGTCAGCGTGAGCATAACCGTTACGGATAGCTGCGGCTTCGGTCAACGCCTTTTCAAGATCAATTAAGTCCTGGGTTGGAAGACGGCTTGCGCCGAAAGCAATGGCCTGTCCGTACAAATGAACGAGAGCCCGCGCCTTGACTTGATACCCCATCTCGGCCAAGAACACATCCAGACGTTCATCCTGATACGCATCGCGGAGCATCATTTCACGTAAGCACTGCGCGATTTGGTCCTCTAACGAGTTGAAGTAGATAACAATCCACCCAATTTCCTCCGCAATCTCTGAAAGATAATTGGACAGTTCTTCCTCCGTGTCAACAGTCTCCGGATGCGTATCGAAATCAGCGTTGAGAATTTCTTTATCCATTGGCGCAGTTTTCCTTGACATCTATTCGGTTGGTGATCGAGCCAGGAGAGGCCGTAGCGTATCGTGCAAAATTCTTGCAATCTGATCTTGCACGTCCTGAGCTGCCTCGAAGAATGCCAGTGGCGCATCTGCATCACCGTTAAGAATGATGTCTTTCATTACTTCGACGATCTCGATCACGCTGTCCAGCCTCTCAGTGATTTCGTTTTCCATAGCTTTCGGGTTGTTAGTTGACTCAATACGTCATTTTGCGTTTAGTTCGCCAGCGCAACTAGCGCATTTACACAAGACGCGATGCTTGCCACGTCAGGCAATGCAGCAAGCATTGCCGTGATAACGGAGCGTTTCGGTTTTGCACCCGAGAACTGTGCTTCGACTGCTTCGACGATACCGGCCGCATCTGCTTTTGCAGATGCGGATAAGCCCGCGGCCTCGATTGCACGGCGGAGCTCCGTGATCAATTGAGCTACGTCTGCAGAATCTTGAACAACATTGGTCGAATTATCGACTGACTGGTGGTTGATTCGAGCATTGTTGCCATGCACGTTATATGTGATTGATTGCACCGCTTTTTGGGCGTCTGGCAAGCCTAACTTTTCGACGACCAACTGATAGCCCGCAGGAATATCGTGGAAGCGTTCGTGAAACCCTGGATCAATTACCTTGAAGGTCTCTTCTCCGCCGTTCGACATCTTCCGAAGCACCAAGTCGGTCGGTTCAATTATTGGCTCAACTCGGTTGATGAAGATTTTGCGGCTTTGCACGCAAGCGGGAATATCGTCAAAGCGACGGCCGTCAGCCTTTAAGATGGAGACGCTGTCCGTCATCAGGTCATCAAAACTCATTGTTAGCTTCCTTATAAACCGTTTACAGGGTATTTTCCGGTGAATTAGGTTGTCGTAGGTCCTGCTGGCACCCACGGCTTCAGCCGGCCAGTAATGGCCCAACGAATGGCGTAGAACAGGGCCATTACACCTATGGGGCCACCGAAAGCGAACACCATGGCCAACAACCTCTCTTCAGCGCTGTTCGTGACTATAGAAACCGCCATGCAGAAGAGGGAGATGCCGACTGCACCCAGGCATGTAAAACGAAATAGAATTTGTTCGAGACGCTTCATCAATTCAACCCTATCGCTGGCAACCGGCCAGTAACGGGCGCCGCGAAGGCGTAATTTCTGTCCTGGCAGGCAGCATGCCCACACTGAGGTGCCCTCTGTTTTTCGTCTTCCAACAGACGACTCTTATGCGGCGTGTTTTCCCTGATTCTGTTCACTGATCCAATGGTTCAAGAACTGGACCGGCGATTTATATCCGAGGGTCGAATGCTGCCGTTTGCGATTGTAAAACACTTCGATGTACTCGAAGCTGGCCGCCTTCAGCGCGGAACGGCTGCGCAAGCCGTTTCGAGCCTTATAAATCAACTATTTGAGATGCCTTCGCGTTGCGCTCGGTGATGCCAGCACATCTGCAACCAAAACTGGACTTGGTTGCAACTTGCCATGGATTCTTTCCGTTAACAGACGTTGCACGTGGCCTCCACCATAACTTACTATTGGTTTTCTTGGTAGATAAACGCACAATACACGCCGCCATGTCCATTCTTCAAGAAATCCAGAAATGGTCCACCGACCAGCCCCTATGGCAGCAAGACGCTATTGCCCGCATTTATAGTCAATCCGAGCTGTCAGGCCTGGACCTCGACGACTTGTATGCATTCCTTAAAGCCGAGCACGGCATTCCAGATCCTGCCGGGCGAACGCCCGGCAGACTCGCTGCGGACCAGATTGCCGGCGCCTTGCCGAAGGGCCAACTCGTACAGTTGGAATCAATCAAAAATCTCCAGTTTGTCAACGCGCTGGCCCCACAGCAACGCCTCCCCATCGCCAAGACCGGACTGAGCGTGATCTATGGAGAGAACGGCGCAGGCAAGTCCGGCTATTCCCGTGTATTGAAGAAAGCCTGCCGCGCGCGCGATCAGAGTGAGCCGATCCATCCCGACGCCCGCTTGGCACCGGGCCAGGTTGGCGTCCCGCAGGCCAGCTTCGACCTCCTGATCGACAATCAGCCAGTGGAGGTCACGTGGCTCGCGGATCAGCCGGCGCCAGAGCCTCTGTCCGCGCTGGCTATCTTTGACTCACACTGCGCTCGGGCGTATGTGGACAACAAGGGCGACTTCGCTTACATCCCCTACGGCCTGGACATCCTCGAAAAGCTGGTGGGCGTGTGCGCCAAGCTCAAGACGAAGGCAAGCAATGAGGCCAACGCCCTGCGACCACAGCTCGATGTATTCGCCGCACTGGGCCAAACGCCCACAAAAGCTGGAGCGCTGGCGCGGGGGCTGTCCGCTAAAACCAAGCCAGCGGACGTCGAAGCCCTCGCCTATCTGACAGATGGAGACCAAGAGCGCCTTGCTCTGCTGAACAAGGCACTGTCCGAGCGCGACCCCAAGCAGAAGGCGCAAGATCTCAAGGCGAAGGCGATTCGACACACTGAGCTTGCCCAACGCATGGCGACGTCGGCCGCGCACCTGTCAGAAGGCAAGCTAGCCGTGCTTCGCGATCTGATCGGCAACTCCATCGCGGCTAAGGAAGCCGCCGAACTGGCAGGCAAGGGGTTCAAAGAAACGCCTGGCTTGCTGCCCTGCACTGGCGGCGAGTCATGGAAGGCGCTGTTCGAGGCCGCTCGGCAATTTTCGGTGGAATCCCATCCTGACAAGGAGTTCCCCCATCTGGGTTCCGAATCGGAATGCCCGCTTTGCCAAAACAAATTGAAGCAGGAAGGCGCCGACCGCTTGGCGCTGTTCGAGACATTCGTTCAGCAGGAGGCCGAAAAGCGAGAAAAAGCCGCGCGCGCCGTCGCCGTTAAGGCCTTCACCGAACTGCGCGACGCGTCAATGACCCTGGCGCTTGAAGGCGCATTGACGGCGGAGCTGGAAGCGAACGAGCCTGCATTGCTAGCAATGTGCAAAGCTTATCAAAAGTCCCTCTCCTTGCGCCAAGCCGCGGTCGTCAAAGCCTGCTCGCCAGGCGAGCACTGGAACGCCATTCCCGCGCTGACCGAAGATCCGCAAGCGCGGCTGAACGAAATCGCGGTCAAACTGATGGCCGAGGCCAAAGCCTTGGAAGACTCCGCCGACGACCAAGCCAAAGCGTTGATGGTGGCGGAACGCGCAGAGCTGGATGCCCGATTCAAGCTGTTCGACTTGAAAGCGGTGGCGCTGGACACGATTGAAAAGCTGGTCCTCGTCGGCAAGCTGGAAACCTGCGCGAACAAGGCGGGCTCCACCACGGCCATTTCCAAGCAATCCACTATTCTTTCCAATTCGATCGCCACGCAAGAAGTGGTCGCGGCGCTCAACGAGGAGCTCAAGGCGCTGAATGTCCATGAGCTTAAAGCCGTGATGAAGGCGGAGACCTCGAAGGGCAAAACGCAATACAAGCTCGTGTTGGAGATGCCAGGGAACATGGCGGCCAAAGACATCCTCAGCGAGGGCGAACAACGCGCCATTGCGATCGGCGCCTTTTTGGCAGAGGTGAACCTGGGCGGCGGGCTGGGTGGCATCGTCTTTGACGATCCGGTGTCCTCCCTCGATCATCGCCGCCGTTGGCATGTCGCCAAGCGCTTGGCGCAGGAAGCTCTCAAACGCCAAGTGATCGTGTTCACGCATGACATCTATTTCCTCTGCATCCTGCAGCAATGCGCGGAGGCCGCGAGGCTCGATCTCGACCCGCAATGCATTCGCAAAGCGCCAAGCGGCTTCGGCGTGCAATCGGACCGCGTTCCTTTTGACGCCATGCCGACGTCCAAGCGCGTCGGAGCTCTGCGTGTGATGCAAACGAAGGCATCGACGGCTAAAAAGGCTGGAGACGAAGAGGAGCGAATCCGATTGACCCGCGACGCCTACTACAACCTCCGCCTGGCTTGGGAGCGGGCCGTCGAAGAGGTCCTACTGTTTGGCGTCGTGACCCGCTTTGAAGAAGGCGTATCGACCCAAAGGCTTCACTCTGTGATCGTGGAAGACGCTGATTACAGCGTGATCGAGGCGGGTATGACAAAGTGCTCTAAATTCGCGCATGATCCCGCCTTGGTAGCCCAGCTCCCCACGCCGGAGCCGGATGAGCTGGAGGCCGACATTCAGGACTTGGAGACCTGGCGCGTTGCCGTGGAGGCAAGGCGGAAAGACATACGAGACCGCCGCAAGTGATCTCGGCTATGCCGATCTAAAAACTGTATGGCTAGGGGATGCCTTTCCATGGACGACGCGGAGTTTGACCTAAATAAACTGCCGAACAAGACTTACATAAGCAGTCCTATGCCGAACTTTGGCGAGGCGCTGAGAAAAGTGCGCATCGCCAGCAAGGCGTTCGGGCCGACGGACGAGCCGAGCTTCGCCACGGTCAAAGGCGAGCTCGTCATCCGGCAGAAGAAGGACGCGAAACGCGTCATCAAGGCCACGTTCTTCGAGGATGATCGCCAGGTCAGCGTGCTGAACCTGCAAACCTACACGGTCGAGACTGGGGTCGCTCACAAAACCAGTTTTGCCCTCATCGGTCAGGAGATCGCGAATTTCCTTGAGTTCACCAAGCACATCCAAGAGCACATCTTCAAGCACGACCATCCTGTCAACATCACCGACGAGGAGCTTCGGCGCTATATCTTATCCGAGAAGCAGGCGACTCAATTCATGTCGGACAATCCCGAGGTGCTTGCGGAAGTGCTGCGCACAAGGATCACCAAAGAAGACATCGTCGCGGTCGCGTATCGACGTGAGCAACTGGTGACATACGGCCGCTTGTTGAACGAGTCAGGATATTTTGCCCGTGCGGAGGCGGCCAAGGGCCGCGCGGGCGAAGCGTTGTGGCAGAAATTCTTCGAGAAGAACACCTGGTTTTTTGGATACGGCTTAGGGTATCTCTTTCTCTCCTCGCTGGACGACCGCAAGCTTGAAACAATGGTGCAAGGCCACTCGATCGTGTCGCACGGTAAACGGGCCGACGCTTTGATGAAAACACGCGGCTTGATTTCGAGCCTCTGCTTTGTGGAGATCAAAATCCACACCACCAAGCTCCTCGCCCCCAAACCATACAGAGCTGGATGTTGGGCGCCATCGGCGGAGCTGGTTGGCGCGGTGGCGCAAGTTCAAGGCACGGTCCAAGGCGCCATCAGCCAGATCGGCGCCAAGTTCATCGGGAAGGACGAATCCGGAGCGCCGACGGGCGAGCAAGCCTTTAATGTGCAGCCAAGGTCATTCCTGGTGATTGGAAGCTTGAGCGAATTCATGGGAGAGCACGGTATCAACGAAGAGCAATATCGCTCCTTTGAGCTGTATCGTCGTAACACCGCCTGGCCGGAAATCATAACCTTCGATGAGCTATACGAACGGGCCAGTCATATTATTAATCACAATACGAGCCAAGCGCTGACACCGTCTAGATCTTAGCGCGGACCGCCTTCATTTAAAGTGTGTGATTCAGATTGCAGCGGAGGGACTGCCCAAAAGTGGTGAAGTCATCTCGCCGACGTGAGATGGCGCGACATTACGACGAGGCAGGGCCCATAACAGCAAAGAGCAAAAACGCCGCACTTGATCTCATTCCTACCGCACTTCGGGCACACATTTTCCTCGGAAAATTGCGCAGTCGCTGCCTTTGCAACGGCATTGCAACCCATTGCTCAGTAATAGAACCAATGGGTTGGGGACAATCAGAACAGTTGCCGAGGCGAAAGGATAATAAGGAAGCTGGGGCGCGAGCAACACGCTTCGTCTGAAGGCAAGCGACTAGGTTTGGCTAATTCAGAACTTTGCGTGACCGTTTTGCACGGTACATCTCAGCATCGGCTATTGCGAGAGCCTCCTCCAGGTCGATGCCGGGTTTGCGCATCGCCATGCCGATTGACGCGCGCACGTCGTAGCCGGCGAGCGTTTCCTGCACCCGTAGCAACATGGCCTGGGCATCGAAGTAATCGCATTCAACCATCAGCATCGCGAACTCATCGCCACCCATCCGTGCCACCACGTCGGAACCGCGCGTCACTTCTTTTAATGCCTTACTGCAACGAATCAACAGCGCATCGCCGGAAGCGTAGCCCTGCGTATCGTTATAGAACTTAAGGTCGTCCAGGTCGATCGAGACCACGCAGGCCGGGTGGCCATAGCGGCGGCAGCGCTCTTCTTCGCGCACCATCAGCATGTCCCAACCGCGGCGGTTGTACAGGCCGGTCAGTTCGTCGCGCGTGATGTCGACATCCATGCGTTCAGCCTTGCGCACGTTTTCAGCGTTGGCCAGTTCGGCTTCCAGCAAGCCGCCCAGCAGTTCGCCCATCAGCACGACCATGTCCTTGTCTTCGCGGATGCGTTCCGGTTGCGGCTCTGGATCGATGGCGCATAGGGTGCCGAACAGGGTGCCGTCGGCGCGCCGCAGCGGGACGCCGACGTAGGCGCCCACCGTGATCTTGTCGGTAATCGGTGCTTGCGCATAGGCCGGTTCGCTCGTCACGTCGGGCGCGATGTGCGGACCCTGTCCTTCGACCATGCGCGAGCACAAGGTTTCGGCCCAACTGTAGACCTGGCCGGCCTTCACGCCATAGCCATGGTCATCGGCAAACAGCACGATCCAATCTTTCCCGTCGGTACGAGTGACCATCCACAATTTGAAGCCCAGGCGCTGCCGAAGGAACTGCATGGTGGCCTTGGAAGCGGCCGCAAAATCGTTCATCATTGCTTGCCTCATCAATAGCTGGTTCCGGCTCGGAGTCGAAATGTCATTATGCACCGGTCGGAGTAGACTTGACAGCGCTAATTTACCTGGAGACCGCCACGATGACACGCCTGACCGCCAAAGACTTTGACCCCGAAGTACTGAAGCTGTTCGACAAATACGTTCATGGCCAGTTGAGCCGCCGTGAGTTCATTGCCGCTGCCGGCGCTGGCCTGCTGGCATCCCTGTCGCCGAGTTTTGCCGCCCCGCTGGTGCCGGCCGACGACAAGCGCCTCAAGGCCGGCTATGTGGAGCATCCTTCGCCGCAGGGCTACGGCAAGCTGCGCGGCTACCTGGTGCAGCCGGCCGCTTCCAAGGCCAAGCTGCCTGCCGTGCTGGTTGTGCACGAGAACCGCGGCCTGAACCCGCATATCGAGGACATCACGCGCCGCCTGGCGCTCGACGGCTTCCTGGCCTTTGCGCCGGACGCCCTGTTCCCGCTGGGCGGCTATCCCGGCGACGAAGACAAGGCGCGCGAACTGTTCGCGAAGCTGGACCAGGCCAAGACCCGCGCCGACTTCCTCGCTGCCGTGCAGGTCTTGAAGTCGCATCCGGCGGCAAATGGCAAGGTCGGCGTGGTGGGCTTCTGCTACGGCGGCGGCATGGCCAATTACCTCGCCACCATGGTGCCGGACCTGGCGGCAGCCGTCCCGTTCTACGGCGCCCAGCCGCCGGCCGCCGATGTGCCGAAGATCAAGGCGCCCTTGCTGGTCCACGATGCCGGCAACGATGCGCGCATCCTGGCCGGCTGGCCGGGCTACGAAGCTGCGCTGAAGGCCGCCGGCGCCCGCTACGAGCACTTCGTCTACCCTGGCGTCGAGCATGGCTTCAACAACGACACCACGCCGCGCTACGATGAAGCGGCCGCCAAGCTGGCCTGGCGGCGCACGGTGGACTTCCTGCGGCAGAACGTCGCTACTTCGTAAACGCCAGCGTGTGGGCCGCAGGCCCCGGCAGCAGCGGCGTGGCCTTGCCGGCCACCCAGTCGGCATGCCCGGCCAGGAAGAACGGCGACAAAGGATGGCCGCTCTGGCCGCCCGGCATATTGAACAGGCCCTGCTCCTCGTGTCCTGGCGAGACCGTCATGCGCTCGGACTGGCCGAAAGCGGGACCCGCCACGCGCGGCATATTGCTGTCGCCCGGCAGCTGGTCGGGCGGCACGCTGAGCCACTTCTTCAGCATCGGTACCGCGCCTGCAATCGGATGCGCAATCGTGGCCGTATTGCGCGCGCCCCAGGTGGCCGAAGCCAGCGGCTTGCCGCCGGAGGTCAGGTGCGCGATGGCGCGGTCCAGCGCCGCCAGCTGCAGGGCCTTCCAGTCGGCATGACCTTGCGGCAGCCAGCCGCCGGGCTGTTCATCCAGCAAGCGTCCGATGACCACCGGCCAGCGGCTGGAGGCGGCGCGCATATTGGCATCCTTGTTCAATTTGGCCAGCTCGATGTTGGCGCCGCCATACAGCAGTTCGTAGAGCGACCACATGAAGGCTCGGCTGGCGCGGTAAGCCACCGAATCGACGCTGGCGTGCCCATTCCAGTTGTCCTTCAACAGGCGCGCCAGCTCGGCGCGCTGCGGCTTGCCCTTCACCGCTTCCGCATCCAGCACCGCCAGCGCGCGGTCGCGCCATTGGGAAATGAACAGTGCGCGATCGTCCAGCATCACGCCGTAGACGCCCTTCTCGTCAATCTTGTCGCCCAGGGCTGCCAGCGCGTCGCGCGCCTGCCTGGCGCGGGCGCCCATGTCGAAGCCGCCGTCGCCCAGCTTGATCGAGTCGGCGCCCAGCAACTGGCGGCTGTTCGCCGTCACCAGCTGGCCGCCGGGCGGATTGCGCACCGACGGATACGCCGCCGCCGGCAGCAAGCCTTGCCAGCCGCGCGTGCTGCCGTTGGCCGACAGCGGATAGCTGGCGTCGACCGGCGTAGCGGGCCGCTGCGGCAGCGGGCCGACGATGGTCCAGCCGATATTGCCGTCGCTGTCGCCTGCCACCAGGTTCTGCGCCGGCATGCCGACTTTCGGCGCCAGCGCCAGCGCTTCGGCCACACTGTCCACTTCCTCCATATGGCGGATCGCCAGGTTGACAGCCTTCACGTCGTGCGCCACCCAGTGCACGGCATACTCGCGGCCGCCGCTCTGCATGACGGGGCCCAGCGAAGTCTCGCGCACCTTGAGGGTGACGGCCGGCTGGCCTTTGACCAGGATGGTCTCGGCATGCTCCGTCGGCGTTTCCCAACCGCCGGGCAGCTTCGCTTGGCCGGGCCGGTCCTTGGCCGACCCCACTTCCACCAGGTCCACATAATCGCCATAGCTGTTGGTGAAGCCCCAGGCCACATTGCCATTGCTGCCCGCCACTACGGCCGGCACGCCCGGAATGCTGACGCCGACAATGCGGCGCGTGCTGCCGTGCTGGCCCGGCACGTGCAGCAACAGGCGGTACCAGGTGTTGGCCAGCTTGATCCCCAAGTGCATGTCGTCGGACACGATGGCGCCGCCATTGGCGCTGCGCTTGCCCGACACCGCCCAGTTATTGCTGCCGACGCCGTCGACGAATGCAGCGGCGGCCAAGGTGGCCGGCTCGCTGGCCACGCCCTTGCCCCACCAGTCCGGCGCGCGGGCCGGGATCGGCGCATCCGGTGGCGGCGGGCTGGCGGCGTCCAGCGGTGCATCCCACTGCGTGCTGGCCGGCAGCAGGAAGGCCAGTTGCTCGGCGCTGGCATGCTCTTTCAGCCAGCCGCGTGCGAACTCGCGGCCGATGCCTGTCACTTGCAGGTCGATATACATGGCCCAGGCCACCAGGAAGGAATCTTCCGGCGCCCAGGCACGCGGGCCGACGCCGACCAGGCCATATTCAAAGGGACGATTGCCAAGCGCATTCAGGCCATCGTTCACGCCTGCGGTATAGCGCTCCAGCAGCTGGCGGTCCGCCGCCGGCATGAGTTCGATCGCTTGCGCGGCGCGGGCACGGAATCGGTGCAGGCGGTTGATACGGTCGGTCTCCAGGGCCTTCTCGCCAAACAGTTCGGACAGCTCGCCGGCCGGCATGCGGCGCAGCAGGTCCATCTGGAAGAAGCGGTCCTGCGCATGCACGAAGCCGGTGGCATAGGCCACGTCGTTCCGGTCACCGCCGGAGATGGAAGGAACGCCCCTTGCGTCGCGGGTCACTGTGACGTTGCCGCTTAGTCCCGTTGCGGAACGCCGGCCATCGAGCTGGGCCAGGCTGCCGCGCAGGAAGAACCATAGTCCCAGTACGACCACCAGCAGCAGCGCCAATATTGCGAGGACAAGACGTTTCAGCCATAACTTCGCCATCGGCAACCCCATTGTTATTCTGTTGCCTTAAATCTTGCCAGAATTCCAAACGAAACGGAGCAAAAAAGTGCGGTGGGAGGGTGCTTCGTGCACGACTGGGAACTTTTCTGAGCTAGCCCTGTCCAAGCTCAAACATCTGCGCGGCAGTTTGCTACAGAGTTGGGGCATCTGTGCGGAGGTATTATATGACTGACTATGAGGCGAGAATCACGAAACTCGAAGCTGGGATGGAAACCGTTCGCGAAAGCAATGCAAACCTGTTGAGGGCTCTGGAACTGCTGCAAAGTGAGCACGTAGCACTGCGCAATCAAATTGAGCTGGGATTCGAAAAGCAACATGACCGCCTCAATGAAATGCGGGACAGAATCGACGCATTGCGAGACAGAATCGACGCATTGCGAGATGGCTTCGGACAGCAATTGGCCGAACAACGGATCTGGTCCGAGAAGAATTTTTCCGAGATAAGATCTGGCATTGAACGCGGCTTCGCCGAGAGCCGAGCCGAAGCCAGAGCCAGCACGCGCTGGCGAATCGGAACCACCATCGCCGTCATCCTCACGCTCGCGGGCCTCGCCGCCAAAGCGTTTGGCGCCTATTGAAAGACGGGAAACGTTCGCACCTCTGGCAGGGGAGCTAAGTCCCGGTCGGGGCATGGCCATCGCCGCCGTGCATCAGCGCGTGGTAGCGGAATGCTTCGCGGATATTGTCGCGCAAGGCCTGGTCATCCCAGGGCTTGGTGTAGAAGCGGTAGATCTCGCCGCGGTTGATGGCGCCCAGCACCGATTCCAGTTCGGCATAGCCGGACAGGATGATGCGCACCGTACCCGGGTAGAGCTTGCGCACCCGGCTCAGGAATTCGGTGCCGTTCATGTCCGGCATGCGCTGGTCGCTGACCACCACCTGGACCTCGTGTGTCGCCAGCATGGAAAACGCTTCCTGCGCATTATGCGCTGCCAGGATCTGGTAGCCGTCGCGGCGCAAGAGGCGCATCAGGGACGACAATACGTTCGGTTCATCATCGAGCAGCAGCAAAGTGCCCTTGCGCTGTTCCGCCGGGCGCAGCGCCGGCTGGCGCGATTGCTCCTGCTTCAGCAAGGCGGCAAAGGCTTCCGGCATGATCGGCTGGCTGAGGTGGAAGCCCTGGGCTTCGTCGCAGTTATAGCGTTGCAGGTAGGCCAGTTGCCCTTCCGTCTCCACCCCTTCGGCAATGATGCGGAAGTCCAGGCTGTGGCCCAGCGAAATGACCGAGCGTACGATGGCCGCCACCGTGGGGTCGCCCAGCATGTCGCGCACGAAGGACTGGTCGATCTTCAGGTAATCGATGGGGAACAGCTTGAGGTAAGCCAGGCTGGAATAGCCGGTGCCGAAATCGTCGATCGATATGCCGACGCCGACTTTCTTCAGGCGCTGCACCGTCACCACCGCCTCGTCCGCGTTTTGCATCATCATGCTCTCGGTCAGCTCCAGCTCGAGGTATTGCGCCTGCAGGCCGGTACTGCGCAAGGCTTCCACCACTTCGTCGGCCAGGTTCTTGTCGCGGAACTGGCGCGCCGAGACATTCACCGCCACCCGCAGCGGCCGCAGGCCGGCATCCTGCCAGGCCTTGTTCTGGGCACAGGCCGTATGGATCACCCAGCGTCCCAGCGCCACGATCAGGCCCGTCTCTTCCGCCACGCCGATGAAGCGGCCCGGCGGAACCAGCCCCAGGGTCGGATGACGCCAGCGCAGCAGCGCCTCGACGCCGGAGATCTCGCCGCTGGCCACGTTCATCTTCGGCTGGTAGACCAGGAACATCTCGCCGCGCGCCAAGGCGCCGCGCAATTCGTTTTCGATGGCGGCCCGTTCCACGATGCGCGCGTGCATGGCCGGCTCATAGAACTGAACCTGGTTGCGGCCGCTTTCCTTGGCGCGGTACATGGCGATGTCGGCATAGCGCATCAGCAGCTGCGGATCGGTGCTGTCGCCCGGGTAGAGCGAGACCCCCATGCTGCAGGTCACCGTACGCTCCTGTCCTGCCAGCTGCATTGGTGCCGAAATGCTGTCGAGGATCTTGCGCAGCATGGCTTGCGACGGCGTCGCCTCATGCCCGTCCAGCAGCACCAGCACGAACTCGTCGCCACCCATGCGCGCCACCGTGTCGGTGTCGCGCACGCAGCCGCGCAGGCGGGCCGCCACGGTGCGCAGCAATTCATCGCCGGCATCGTGGCCCAGGTTGTCGTTGACCAGCTTGAAGTTATCCAGGTCGAGGAAAGCCACCCACACCGTATGGCCATAGCGCTGCGCATAGCTGATCGCCTGCGCCAGCCGGTCGCCGCACAGGTTGCGGTTGGGCAGGCCGGTCAGCGCGTCGTGGCTGGCCTGGTGCTCGAGCTGCGCCTGGTAGTCCATGGTCGAGGTCATGTCGGTCAGCACGCAGACGCGGTGCGTGTGCTGGCCTTCGCTGCCGCCGACCGGCGCCACGTGCAACTGGGCCCACCAGCTGCGGCCGTCCCGATGGCGTCCGCGCAGCATGAGCTGGACGTCGCTTTGTCCTTGCACGGCTTCGTGCAAGGCCGTGCGGGCAGCGGCATCGTCGTCGCTGGCCAGCAGCTCTTCCAGGCTACGACCGGCCAGTTCGCCGGCTGCGTGGCCGGTCAGCTCGGCCAGCGCCCGGTTGGCATAGTTGATGGTGTCGCTGCCGTCGTCGATGGCCGTGATAGCAATAGCGTTGACGCTCGATTCCAGCGCGCGGTTATGTAGCTGCAGCATCAGCTCGACCTGCTTGCGCTCGGACACGTCCTCGATGGTGCCAAGCAGGCCGATGGTGCGGCCGGCCTGGTCGTGCAGCGGCAGCTTGTTGATCAGGAACCAGTGCACGCTGCCGTCGGCGAACAGCAGGTGGTCTTCACGATTCAGCTGCGGCACGCCGCTGTGGATGATCTTCGCGTCGTCGGCGCGGATGCGCTCCGCGTTGTGCGACCAGGGGAAGTCGAAATCGCTCTTGCCAACCACCTCCTCCTGCGAGGACAGGCCGGCCGCGCGCAGGAACACGTCGTTGCAGCCGCGGTACCGCAAGTCCATGTCCTTCCAGAAGATCTGGTGCGGAATGTGGTCAACCACCAGCTGCGTCATCTCCTGCGATTCGTGCAGGGCTTTCTCGATGCGCAGGCGCCGCGTCACGTCGTGGGCGAAGACGAAGCGCGCCTTGTGGCCAGCCATCAGCAAGGGATGCGAGGAAATCTCCACCTGGATCAGGCGGCCGTCCTTGCAGCGGTGGGTCCAGGCGCCGGATTGCTGCGCCGCCGCCCGCGGCGAGGTTTCCAGGTCGTTGTGCAGGCGCGCCAGTTCGTGATCGGGACGAATATCCTCGATCGTCATCTCGAGGAATTCTTCTTCGCTGTAGCCGTAGATTGACACAGCCGCGCGGTTGACCACCAGGAAGCGCAGCGTGCTGACGTCGTACACCCACATCGGGTGCGGGTGGTGGTCGAACAGACGCTTGAAGCGCAGCCGCGAGCCATAGGAGTCGGCCTCGGGCAGCGGCGTGACGAGGCAGCGGAAGCATTCGGGCTGGGCGCCGTGGCCTGCGTAGTATTCCAGCGCCAGCGAGACCGGCGTGCCGTCGCCGTCTTTCTCGCACAGGGCCAGTTCGCCGCGCCAGACGCCGCGCAGCTTGGCCTCGGGGATGGCGTCGTCGCGCAGTTCGGCGGCGGCCCAGCTCCGGAACAGGCCGAACGCCTTCTCTCCGGCGCCGAGTTCCTCCGCCAACCGTCGCGCATGGGCGTTTGCGGCAAGCAAAGTGCCATCGGCATCCATCATGAAAGCCAAGTTGGGGCTGTGCTCATACACCGCAGTGAATGCATCCAGCCTGGTCCTTCCCGGCGAAGCGAGGGAAACCCTATCCATGCAATCGATGGTAGCAGAACTATTTTGCTAGCAGCGCCCATCTGAGCGGCAATGCATCTTCCCGCCACACAATCTGTTGCGGCTGGAATTCCCAGTGCCTTTCCGTTCCGTCCACGACAACGCGCGCGGTTCCGCTCATCTGCAACAAACCGCCGCTTTCAAAGTCCGGGAACACCAGCCCGGCACGGCCATTCAGCAGTATGTTACCGAGAGTCGCAAAGAAGCGGTTCCCTTCATAGTCTGGCACCAGCAAGCTTCCTGTGCTACTGATCTGGACAAACCCGGGCGGACCGCCGCGATGCGAGACGTCGACCCGCATTTCCTCGCCTTCGCCGGAATACGTTCCGACAAAAAAAGTTCCCGAGCGGCCGATCAGGTCGCGCGCCAGCGCATCGAGCTGCGGCAGGCGGCGCGGCGGCAGTCCCGATGGCTCGCCTGGCGCGCGCTCGAAGCGATAATCGCGCTGATGGATGTACTTCGGGCAGTTGCCGAACGATTCGGCGACCGCGATCTCGAACTGTTCGCCACCCAGCGCGCGCAGGCGGCCATTCAGGCGGTTGCGTCGCCGCGTATGCAGTTCGATGCCGAGCATGCCCACTGCAGCACCGTCGCGCAGGCCGGCCTGCGCCGGATCGTCGAGCTGCGCGGGCAGCAGCAACTGCAGATGCTGCGGGTCCGGCGAATGCATGAAACCCTCTTCCCCGGCACGCAGCGTGGCCCACGGCCGACCTTCCGCATCGACATTGCCGAACACGGCGAACGGCAACTGCGCGAAAAAGTCGCGGTGCTGGTCCGGCATGTAGTCGCGGATCACCTTGCGGCCGATCTCGTCCATGCGTTCCACCGCGCCGAGCGTGGCCTGCAGCGCGATTTCGCCGGCATGCCAGGGCCCGTTCATGCTGCCAGCCCGACCGCTGATTTGATGAAGGGCTGGAAGCGTGGCAGGCTTTCGACGCGTGCCAGCCAGGCGCCGACATTGGCGTAGCCCGAGAGGTCGACATTGCCCTCCGGTGCGCGTGCGATATAGCTGTACAGGGCGATGTCGGCGATGGTCGGCCAGCCGGCCGCGATCCATTCCTTGCCGGCCAGGCTGGCCTCGACCAGGGCGAGGATGCGGTGGGCGCGGGCGATGGCGTCGGCCGGATCGACCGGTTTCCTGAACAGGTTGATGATGCGCGCGGTGGCGGGCCCGTTGGCAATTTCGCCGGCGGCGACCGACAGCCAGCGCTGCACGGCAGCCGCGCCGGCCGGGTCTCGCGGCAGCCAGCTGGCATCGCCATAGCGCGTGGCGAGGTAGACCAGGATGGCGTTGGAGTCGGCGATCACCACGCCGTCGTCTTCCAGTACCGGCACCTGGCCGAAGGGATTGAGCTTGAGGAAGGCTTCGGTTTTCTGCTCGGCCTTCAGCAGGTCGACTTCGACCAGCTCAAAGTCCAGGCCCAGCAGGGAGAGGAACAGGTGGGCACGGTGGGCGTGGCCGGAAATTGGGTGGTAGTACAGCTTCATGGGATCTCCTTTCAAGTAATGATGAGAGTCTGATCCATGTCGGCGATGACGGGAATCACCACCGGCAGCAATTAACCATTCCACCCAGCGGAATAATACTCAGGGCAGCACTTCAAACAGCAGGAACTGGGTAACCTGGCCCTTGCCAAAGTTGTCGTCGCTGGCGAACACCAGGGTGGCGTGGCCGTTCGGCAGGCGCGGGCCAAAGGACATCGCCTCCAGGTTGTAGGCTCGCGGCATGGGCTGCTTGCTGAAATCATGCACCAGGCGTTTGCGCGCCGGCGTGTATTGCGCGCCCGCCAGGCCCGGCAGCGCTTTCACATCGCTGGCGCCGCGCGCATCGGTGGCATACAGGCGGACGTAGTTGATGTATGCGCCGGCGGCATCCTGCACCGTGGCGCGCTCCAGCACCAGCAGTTCGCCATCTGGCAGCGCGAGAATCTCGGAGACGCCGTTTTCGGCTTCCTTGCCCGATCCCGGTGCGGCGGGAATCGCATCCAGCGGATAAGCGAACTGGCGCAGCACCTGTCCATCGCGCTGGAACTGCGTCATGCGCAGCACCGCGCCGTGCTGCGGGGTCGCGATCGGGCCGTCTTCGTACAGCGGCCATTCGATGGAAGCCCACAGGCTGCGGCCATCCGGCGCGAAAGCCAGTCCTTCGAAGGTGGCGTTGTAGCGCGAACCGCGCTCTTCGCCCTGGTGCACCCGGAAGTTTTCCGGCAAGGGCAATTCGGCCAGCAACGCGCCATCGCGCGTGGCATGGCGGATGAAGGGGTCGAGGCCATAGCGGCGGTCGCCTTCGCTGGAATACCACATGCTTCCATCCAGCGGGTCGATGCGGATTGATTCCACGTCAGCGCGCGTGCACGCGGTGGCTGTGGCGGTAAAGTCCTTGCCGTCGGCGTTCAGAAAATAATGCAGGCCGCTGAAGCGCACAGCACGGAACGCACTGGCGTCAAAATCGAGCTCCGCTTCGTAATAGCGCGCGGGGTTGTGGGTGCAGCGGTCATCGCTTTCGACCACCCAGCGGCCGCGCGCCGCATCGTAATCGAGCCCGGAGAAACCGCCCAGCATGGTGTCCTGGAACATGGCTTGGTGTGCAACCCGCTGCTCGCCGATGAAGCGCAGCGCGCCCACCGGCGATGCCGTCGAAGCGGGTGCAAGTCGCGTGGCCGGTGCACAGGCGGCCAAAGCCGCGCCCACCGCCAGCCAGGCGAATCGACGAGCAAGGTGCATCATGCGTGGTGCAGGCGCTTGTGCATGCTGCGCAGGCCGAGCCACATGCCGACCGCCACCACCGGCACCATGATGCCCATCAGCAGCTCGGGATTGACGCCGACACCCAGCACCTTGGCGCCCTTGGCGCTATAGCCGATCAGGCCCACCACATAGTATGAGATCGCCGCCACGGACAGTCCTTCCACGGCCTGCTGCAGGCGCAGCTGCTGCGCCGCGCGCGTATTCATCGACTGCAAGATCTTGCGGTTCTGCGCTTCCTGCACGATGCCGACGCGGGTGCGCAGCAGGTCGTTGCAGTTGGCGATACGGCCGGCCAGCGCCTGCTGGCGCGCGGCGACGGCCTCGCAAGTCTTCATGGCGGGCGCCAGGCGGCGCTCCATGAACTCCTCCACCGTTGGCGTGCCCTCGATACGCAGTTCGCGCAATTCGTCGATGCGCGCATTGACCAGGCCGAAATAAGCCTTGGCCGCGGCGAAGCGGTAGCTGGTGTCGGCCGAGACCTTTTCGATCCGCGCCGCCAGGTGGGTGATGCGATCGAGCAGCGCCTGTTCGGTGGAGCCGTCGTCGACCTTGCCGTCGGCTTCCACCAGGGCGCCGGCCAGGGTGGCCAGCTCGGCCTCCACCTGGTTCAGTTCCGGTGTCGCGTTTTGCGCGACCGGCAGGCCAAGCAGGGCCATCATGCGATAGGTTTCGATTTCAAGGACGCGCTGCACCAGGCGGCCCGACTGCTGTTCGTGCATGCCGGCGTCGCAGATCACGAAGCGGCTGAAGCCATCGGCATGGATGGCGAAGTCGGTCCACATCTCGCCGCCGTTCATCACCTGGCTGCCCGCCAGCGGGGCGCCCTGGAACAGGCGTTGCAGGCTCTCCGCGAAGGCGTGCTGCATGCCGCCCGGCCGCCCAAGCAGCACGTGCGCGGCCACCAGCACCCTGCCCTGCAGCTGCAGCAGCCACTGCTCCGGCAGATGGCGCGAAGGCATGTTGCTGAAGGCCTCTTCCGGCAGCGGCATGCTGGCCACTGTTTCGGCGAAGGTGAAGGTGGCGAATTCGGTGTGCAGCTCCCACTTCAGGCGGAAACGGCCGAAATCATGGGTAAAGTACTTGCCGCCTGCGGCCGGCGCCGCCACGCCGAAGTGTCCGCACAGCCCTGCCAGCAACTCTTGCTGTTCCTCCTCGCCCATGATGGCGAAATGGGACAGCAGGGTCGGCGCATCCAGTTTCAGGAAGGGGCGCGAGTGGATTTCGGCAGCGAGGGGCACGCGCTGCGCGTGGTTCAGGCTGGAAAACACGATACTCATTGGGCTGGGCTCGGTAATGGGGGAGTCCAGATATTAACATTGTTGTTACCACAAGCCCTGCGGGGGCCTAAGGCTGGGCAGTGAAGCGCAGGACCAGTTGGCCGCCGGCTGCCGCCATGATGGGCTCCAGCCACAGGAAGACGGGCGGATCGCCGCAGCCCAACCGCAAGCTGGCGGCATCGGTGGCAAGTTCGAGCACGCGGCCCGTGGCAGGGTCGAGCAGGCGCAGCGAAGCCGCGCCGTTTCCGTGCTTGTCCAGGAGGTAGCGCGCCTGCCCTGGAAATTCGGCCAGCGGGCGCGGCGAACGGCAATCCCATGGCGTGCCGGCCACGTCGCGCTCGTGTTCACCGGCCGGTACGACGCGCGTTGCGCCTACCTCCAGCTGCTGGCCGAGGACATCGCCCTCGCCGGCCATATTCAAGGCGATGCGCAGGCAGACGGTGGCCGAAGCGGCTGCCGGCGCCTGGCAATGCAGCGTCAGGCCGTTCGCCTCATCCAGCCAATAGGTCGCCAGCACCGCTTGCGGGCCCGGGCTGGCCAGGCGCAGGCCGACGCTGGCATCTTCCACCAGCGGCATGGCGTGCCAGGGCACCCGGTGCAAGGCGCGCCCCGGCGCCGGCAGCAGGTGGATGCCGCAATCGGGCGCCGCGCCATGGATGACGTTGGCGAGCCGGCCACGCCGGTCGGGTGCTTGCAGCTTGGCAATTGCACCGCCCAGGGTAGTGATCCTGGCTTCCATTCCGTGGCGGTTGCAGAGCGCAAAAATGAACAGCGGCAGACCCTCCGCCGTATGCCCCGCGTCCTCCTGCGTAATACTTAGTTCCATCTTCTAAGTATATTCAGCCCCCTGAGTTTTGATAAAATGGTTCTTTATTTCCCGTCGGCAAAATAAATAAATGCAGGCATCGCAAATTTCCTCTCGTACAGCCCTTGCGCTAGGGGCCGCGCTATTAATCGCGTGCTTTTCCGCGCAGGCCGATGAGGTCGCAGATATCAATAAAATGATGCGCAGTGGACAGCTGCCAGCCGCCTTGGCGAAGGTTGATGTTGCGTTATCGCAACGGCCAAAAGATGCGCAATTGCGATTTATTAAAGGGATGATTTTGTCCGAACAGGGCAAAACAGCCGATGCAATTAATGTTTTCCAAAAGCTGACGGAAGATTATCCCGAATTACCGGAACCTTATAACAACCTGGCCGTGCTGCACGCCTCGGGCGGCAATTACGATAAGGCCCGCGTGGCACTGGAACGCGCGATTCGCACCAACCCGGCTTATGCCACCGCCCACGAAAACCTGGGCGATGTCTATGCCAAGCTGGCCAGCCAGTCTTACGACAAGGCCATGCAGCTGGCCGATCCGAGCCAGCAGCCGCCGCAGAAGGCCAAGCTGGCAATGGTGCACACCTTGACGCCGAAAGGCGGAGAAGCTGCCTCGCCGCTGGCTGCAATCGCTGCGGCGCCGGCGCCCGCGCCTGTCAAGGCGGCGGCGCCTGCCGCGGCGCCGGTCCCGGTCGTGGCGCAGGCCAAGCCCGTGGCAAGCGCCCCGTCCGCCGCGCCGGCTGCAGCTTCCGCACCAGCTCCCGCCCCGGCGGTACAATTGGCAAAAGCTGCTCCGAAGGCTGAGCAGGTACAGAAGGAAGACGCCGATGGCGCCGATGTCATCAAGGCTGTCGATAGCTGGGCCAAAGCCTGGAGCGCGCAAGACATGAAAGCCTACCTGAATGCTTACGGCAGCAATTTCCAGACGCCGAAGGGCCAGAACCGCAAAGCCTGGGAAGCCGACCGTACCGCCCGCATCGAGGGCAAAGGCCACATCAAGGTAAGCGTCGAGGCACCGCAAGTGACGGTCAACGGCAATACGGCGACCGTGAAATTCCGACAGAAGTATGTGTCGGATCGCCTCAGCACCACGGGCCGCAAGACACTGGTGCTGGAAAAGCAAGGCAAGAATTGGCTGATCAGGCAAGAGCAGTCGGGGGGCTGATGGAGATGTCGAAGCGAGCAAGTGCCAGCGCCGCTGCCGCGCTGTTGGCAGCATGCGCCGTGCTGGCGCCAGCCGGCACCGGCATGGCCAAGTCCATCCATCCAGCCGAAGCCCCGCGCGCCCGGCAGGATGCCGAAATCATGCTGCTTGAGATTTACAAGAATCTGCGCGCCAGCCAGCTCCAGGAGGCGATGGCCAAGGCCGACGCACTGGTGCAGGCTTACCCGAATTTCCGCGTCGGCCACCTGATTCGCGGCGACCTGCTGCTGATGCACACCAAGCCGGTGGCCCAGCTCGGCGCCGGCGCCAGCGGCCCGGCCGACAAGCTGAAAGACTTGCGCGACGAAGCGCGCGTGCGCCTGCAAACCTTGGTGGCGCGCCCCGGTCCCGAACTGGCGCCGCGCTCCGTGCTGCAGCTGCGCGCCGACATGCGCCATGTGCTGGTGGTCGACGCCACGCAATCGCGCCTGTACGTCTACCAGAACAACAACGGCGAACTGAAACTGGTCACCGACTACTACATCAGCCAAGGCAAGCTGGGGGTCGACAAGTTCCGCGAAGGCGACCAGAAAACCCCGCTCGGCGTCTACTACATCACCGGCCGCGTAGCGGGCCCCAAGCTGCCCGACTTCTACGGCGCCAGCGCGCTGCGCATCAACTACCCCAACGAATGGGACCGCCTGAATGGCCGCAGCGGCGGCGGCATTTTCCTGCACGGCACGCCGGCCGACAATTACAGCCGCCCGCCCCTCGCTTCCGACGGCTGCGTGGTGCTGACCAACGACGATTTGCGCAAGCTTGAAAACACCGTCGATATCGGCAGGACGCCGGTAGTGATCGCCGACCACCAGGAGTTCATCAGCAAGGCCAAATGGGATAACGAGCGTTTTACCGCGAACCGCCTGGTCGAATCCTGGCGCGCCGACCTGGTCAGCGCCGACAGCAAGCGGCTGTTGAAGAATTATTCGGGCAAGTTCAAGTCGGCCAATGGCGAAGACCTGAAGACCTGGTACGAAAAAGACATGCGCCCGCTGGCCAGCGTGAATGGCCTCAGCGTGTCCCTCAGCGAAGTCACCATCTTCCGCTACCCGAGCCGCGACGATATGCTGGTCAGCACCTTCACCCTCGAATCGAAGATCGGCAAGAACCGCTCCACCCAGCGCAAGCGCCAATACTGGGCGCGTGAAGGCAGCGAGTGGAAGATCATCTTCGAAAGCATGATCTGAAAATCCCCCTGCGCACGCAGCTACTGAGTTGCGCCGCGCTGGCGGGCATCGCCCTTGCCATCCTCCTCTTCCGGCGCCAGCGGCTTGCCGCACTGCTGCTGGGCGGCTGGCCATGGTGGCAGCAAGCGCTGGCCGGCATCGCGCTGGGGCTGGCCGCCGGCGGCATGTCGGCCCTGACCACATTGCGCAAGCCCCATGCCGAAGCGGTGCAGCGCACCGCCGCCAGCTATACAAGGCTGGACCTCAGCGGCTGGAATCCCCTGTGGATTTCGCTTGCCGCCGGGGTTTCGGAAGAACTGCTGTTCCGCGCCGCGCTGCAGCCGCTGGCAGGCGTCTGGGGCGCCAGCCTGCTGTTCCTGCTGGTGCACGCCGGCGCCTACGACTTCCGCCGCTTCGACCGCGCCGCCCTGTGGCAGGCCAGCGGCGTATTCGGCATGGGCGTGCTGCTCGGCTTCGCCTTCGACTACATCGGCTTGCTGGCCGTGATGATCGCCCATGCGCTGGTCGACATCATCGGCCTTTACCTGGTGCGCCGCATAGCGGAAGGCGCAAAGCGCTTGCGGTAATCGCTGGGAGAAACGCCCAGCTTGCGCTGGAAGACGGTGCGCAGCCGTTCTTCATTGCCAAACCCGCACAGGCGCGCCACCTGTTCGACCGTGCGTTGCGATGCCTCCAGCATGCGCCGCGCAGCCTCAAGCCTGAGTGCCTCGACGCCCTTGGCCGGCGTGCGGCCGGTCTTCTCCTTGTACACCCGCGCGAAGTTGCGCGGGCTCATATTCACCTGGCCGGCCAGCACTTCGACGGGCAGCTCCAGCGTCAGGTTTTCCATGATCCACAGGTGCAGGCGTTCGAAGGTATCGCCGCCCGCCTCCTGCGCCAGCAGCAGCTCGCTGAACTGCGCCTGGCCGCCGGGGCGCTTGAGGAAAACCACCAGTTCGCGCGCCACCTGCATCGCCACCTCGTACCCGCAATCGGCCTCCACCAGCGCCAGGGCAAGGTCGATGCCGGCTGTGACGCCGGCCGACGTCCATACCGCCTCCTGCCGCACGAACAGCGAGTCGCGGTCGATGTCGACGGCCGGAAAGCGCTCCTGCAGCAGGTCGCACATCGCCCAGTGCGTAGCGGCCCGCTTGCCGTTCAACAGGCCGGCCTGCGCCAGCAGGAAGGTGCCGCTGCAGACCGATGCCGTGCGCCGCGCGCGGCTTGCGGCAACCGCTAGCCAGTCGCTCAGCTCCCGCAACAACGATTGCACGCGCGGCATCTCCGGCGAACCGGGAACGATGATCGTGTCGATCTCCTGCAGGAGGAAGGAAGACAGCGGCTCGGTCGCCAGGGCCATGCCTTCGGCGCTGCGCACCATGCCGCCGGCCAGGCTGGCGACCCGGCGCGCATAGCCTGGCAAGCCGCGTTCGCGCATGCGTTTGTCGGCGGCCCAGAACACGGTCTGGGGGCCGCTCAAGTCCAGCAGGCCCACCTCTTCATAAGCCAGGAACAGCACCAGGCGTTCGCCCTGCATATTTGGCAGGAAATTAGGGGTATTCGTCATTCCTGCCGATTCTCGCCGTCCTAAGATGGTCTGTCAACGTGACAGCAACCCATAGGAGAAAAACCATGAAAATCGTAGTCATTGGCGGCACCGGCTTGATTGGCGGCAAACTGGTCAAGCTGCTGCAGGCAAAAGGCCATGCAGTGCTGGCGGCATCACCGGGCACCGGCGTCAACGCCGTTACCGGCGACGGCCTGGCCGCCGCACTGGCCGGCGCCGAAGTCGTGGTCGACGTGGCCAACTCGCCGTCGTTCGCACCGGACGACGTGCTGGACTTCTTCCGGAAATCCAGCCACAACCTGGGCAAAGCGGAGAAAGAGGCTGGCGTGCGCCATCACGTGGCGCTGTCGATCGTGGGCACCGACCGCTTGCCGGAGAACGGCTACTTCGCCGCCAAGGTGGCGCAGGAGGAACTGATCAAGCAAAACGGCGTTCCCTACACCATCCTGCGTGCCACGCAATTCATGGAATTCCTGGCCGCCATCGGCCAGTCGTCGGCAGTGGAAGGGACCATCCGCCTGTCGCCGGCCCTGATCCAGCCAGTGGCGGCCGACGACGTGGCGCAGGCGCTGGCCGATGTGGCGCTGGCCGCGCCGCTGAACGGCACCAGCGAACTGGCGGGCCCGCAAGCCTACCCGCTGGAGCAGATCGTGCGCCGCGCGCTGGCGGCGGCCGGCGAAACGCGGCCGATCGTGACCGACCCGCAGGCGCCCTACTTCGGCTCAGTCCTCGATCATGGCAGCCTGGTGCCTGCCGCCGATGCAAGGCCCCGCCTCGGCGCCGTCAGCTACGAAGCGTGGCTGAAGCAGCGCTAAGCCTTACTGGAAGGCCACCTCGGCGAAGCTGCGCAGCTTGCGGCTGTGCAGCTTGTCCGAGCCGAGGCCGCGCAGCAGTTCCAGCGCGCGGATGCCGATGCGCAGGTGCTGGTCGACGCGGTCGCGGTAGAACTGGTTGGCCATGCCGGGCAGCTTGATTTCGCCGTGCAGGGGCTTGTCGCTGACGCACAGCAGCGTGCCGTAGGGGACGCGGAAGCGGAAGCCGTTGGCGGCGATGGTTGCGCTTTCCATGTCCAGCGCCACGGCGCGGCTCTGGCTGAAGCGGCGCTCCGGCGTGCGCTGCGGCAGCAGCTCCCAGTTGCGGTTATCGGTGCTGGCCACGGTGCCAGTCCGCAGCACACGCTTCAGGTCATGGCCGCCCAGCTGCGTCACTTCGGCCACCGCCGACTCGATCGCCACCTGCACTTCGGCCAGGGCCGGAATCGGCACCCACAGCGGCAAGTCCTCGTCCAGCACATGGTCTTCGCGCACGTAGCCGTGGGCCAGCACGTAGTCGCCCAGTTGCTGCGTGTTGCGCAGACCGGCGCAGTGGCCCAGCATCAGCCAGGCGTGCGGGCGCAGCACCGCAATGTGGTCGGTCGCAGTCTTGGCGTTGGCCGGGCCGACGCCGATATTGACCATGCTGATGCCGCTGCCGTCGGCGCGCACCAGGTGGTAGCCCGGCATCTGCGGCAGGCGCGGCGGCGCCGCGCCCAGGTCGTCGCCCGGCTGCATGGCGTGGCCGACGCGGCGCGTGACGATATTGCCCGGCTCGACGAAAGCCACGTAGCCGTCGCTGTCCGGACTGGCCATCAGCTCATGGCCCAGGCGCACGAATTCGTCGATGTAGAACTGGTAGTTCGTGAACATGACGAAGTTCTGGAAATGCTCGGGCGAAGTGCCGGTGTAATGGCGCAGCCGCTGCAGCGAATAATCGACGCGCGGCGCGGTAAACAGCGACAGCGGCTGCGCCTCGCCCGGCGCCGCTTCGAACGTGCCGTTGGCAATGCCGTCGTCCATGGCAGCCAGGTTGGGCAGGTCGAACACGTCGCGCATCAGCAGGCGCCGCTCGGCGCTCAGGCTGCCCTCGATGTGGTCATGCTCGGCAAAGGAGAAGTGGATCGGGATCGGCTGGGCGCTCAGGCCCACTTCGATCTGCATTTGCTGCTGGCCGTGATTCTTCAACAGCAGGCGGAATTGTTCGGTGTAATAGCCTTCAAACAGGTCGGGGCGCGTCAGCGTGGTCTCGAAGGCGCCCGGGCCTGCGACAAAGCCGTACGACAGGCGCGAATCGGCGCGCGCCACGGTTTCCGTCTGTACCCGCACATATGGGTAGCAGGCGCGCACGCGCTCGGTGGGGGTTTCGCCCTCGACAAAGCGCTGCAGGGATTCGCGCAGGAAGCGGATACTGTCGTCGTAAATCGCCCGGACCTGGGCCAGTGCTGCGGATGGATCGTCAAACATGCGGGGTGCTACGTGGGGACGGCTGAACATCGTGCGACTCCTTTCTGCTGTTGCCCCCTATTATAATGGCAGCATGTGGCAGAAATATTTCATCGGGTTGCTGGCGACAGCCGGCGCGGCAGGAGCGGAGGCGGAAGCGCCGCTGACCGTGGCCTGGCGCGAAAAGCCGCCCTACTATTATTTTGACGAAAGCAAGGTCGCGAAAGGCTTCATGCTGGAACGCGCCAGGCAGGTATTCGCCGCCGCCGGCGTGCCTGCGGTCTTCGTCAACGAGCCGCAAAAGCGCATCTGGGCCAATTTCAACCACGGCATGCCGAACTACTGCTCGATCAGCTGGTACCGCCTGCCCGAGCGCGAGGCCGTGGCGCAGTATTCGGTTCCGGTGCACGCGGACCTGCCGCACGCCGTGCTGGCGGTGCCGGCGGTGGCGGCCCGCATCCGGTCGCACCCCAGCCTGAAATCCCTGCTATCGGACAAGTCGCTGACGCTGGCCGTAATCGACGGTGTCTCCTACGGCCCGGAACTGGATGCCCTGATCAACACCAGCCAGAACCGCATCATGCGCCGCACGGTGGAAACATCGGCCATGTTCCGCATGGTGGCCTTCGGCCGCGCCGACTACCTGTTCGTGGACCGCGAGGACTGGAACTACCTGCGGCTCAAATTCCCGGAATTGCAGTCGCTGGTGCTGATCGATTTCGCCGACATGCCGCCCGGCCTGAAGCGCTACATCGTCTGCAGCCGCGACGTGCCGGCCGACACGATGGAGCGCCTGAACCGCGCCATCATGGCGCGCAGCGATACCCCGCGCCGCTAGCTTCAGATTCCCTTGGCGCCCAGTACCTGCATGCGCTGGCGCCATGCCGCCACAGCCCCGGCAGCCATCTTTCCGGCGCCGCCAACCAGCGTCTTGCGCACCGGCTTGATGCCGACGAAGTTCAGGATATTGCGTTCCAGCGATTTCAGGCTGTGGGCGCCGAAGTACCAGCGATAGATCAGGGCCGGCATGCCCATCGTCACCACCACGCGTGCGCTGCGGCCGGCCAGCAGCCCCGCTTGCAGCGGATTCTTGGCTTCCCGCGCCAGCGCGAAGCCGGGCCGCGCCACCTGCTCCAGGAATGCCTTCAGGCTGGCCGGCATGTCGCCCAGCCAGAGCGGATAAAAGATGACGATATGCAGCGCATCCTCGATGGCGCGCTGCATCGGCGCCAAGGCCGGCGGCACCTCGCCTTCTTCCCATTCATGCGCGTTGGCCAGCATGGGAAACGCCAGCGTTGCGGGCGTAACGACCTGCACCTCGTGGCCGGCCGTGCGCGCGCCATCGACGTAGGCTTCGGCCAGCGCGTGGCACAGGTGCCCTCCTGCAGGATCGGGGTGCCCCTGGATCACGAGGATCTTGCTCACGCATCCTCCACGGTGACCAGGTTGCTTTGCGCTTCGGCGTATTCCAGCGCGTAGGCCAGCTCGCCCGGCGTGTCGGCATGGATCGCCAGGATCGGCTGCCCCACTTCGAGCCTGCCGCCCAACGGCGCGAAGAATCGCACGCCAGCAGCGGCGGCGCGCGGCGCGCCGGCCAGCTTGGCCAAGGTGGCCAGCTTGCGGTTGTCGATGGCGACCACGCGGCCGGCATGGCGCGCTTCCAGCACATGGGTGCAGGCCGCGACAGGCGGCTGGCGCAGGCCGCCCTGGGCCGCGCAGATGGCCTGGAACTTGGCCCAGGCGGCGCCGCTATCGAGCGTCTGCGCGGCCAGCGCCATGCCTTCGCCGGGGGCGGCGCGGCCGCCCAGTTCCAGCACGCCTGCGGCCAGCGCCAGCGCGCGCTGGCGCAAGTCCTGCGGCGCATCGGACGCACCTTGCAGCACCGCCAGCACGTCCATCGCTTCCAGCGCCGGGCCGATACCGACGCCGACCGGCTGGCTGCCGTCGCTGATGACGCACTTCACGGCCAAACCAAGCGCCCGCCCCGCCCCCTCCAGGCGCTCGGCGAGCTGGCACGCGGCCTGCCCGGAGCGCACCTTGGCCGTGCGCCCGACCGGGATGTCGATCAGCACATGGCTGGCGCCAGCCGCCAGCTTCTTCGACAGCACGGAGGCGACCAGCAAGCCATCGCTATCGAGTTCCAGCGGGCGCTCGACGCGGATCAGGACATCGTCGGCCGGGCTCAGTGTCACGCTGCCGCCCCAGACGATGCAGCCGCCCTCCTGCTGCACCACGCGGCGCATGGCGTCGATGCCGATCGCCACCGGCGCCAGGGTTTCCATGGTGTCGGCCGTGCCGGCCGGCGAAGTGATGGCGCGCGAAGAAGTCTTGGGCATGGTCATGCCGCAAGCGGCGACGATCGGCACCACCAGCAGCGTGGTGCGGTTGCCCGGCAGGCCGCCGACGCAATGCTTGTCCACCACCACTTGCGACGGCCAGTGCATGCGCTCGCCCGCCGCCGCCATGGCGCGCGTCAGGGCGATGGTTTCCGCCAGGTCGAGGCGGTTGCCGGAACAGGCGGTGATGAAGCTGGAGAGGTGGATGTCCGGATAGCGCCCGCCGGCGATATCGGCGATGATGGACTCGGCCGCTGCGTCGTCCAGCGGCCGGCCGTGGATCTTGCCGCGCACCGCCGCGAACGATGCCAGCGGCGCCGGGTGGCGCACGCTGACTGGCGCACCCGGCGCCGCAGCCAGCGCTTCCCAGGCCGCCTCGGACAGGCCGATGTCCTGCTCGTCCAGCAGGTCGCCGTCTACCACGTTCAGCGTGGCCGCGACGACCTGCGTGCCGCATTGCAGCTCGATGCGCGCTTGCGCTTCAAAGCCTTCCGCCAGGCAGACCTTGCAATCGCGCCGCATGTAGGCCACCGGCTGCTGGTAGGTGTCGATGCCGAGCCGCCTGGCCCGCAATGCATATCCCATGTGTCACTCCTTTCGCCCAGCCTATGCGATAGCCCCGGCGCACGGAATGACCTGGATCAAAATTTCAGAAGCCTCGCGCCAGGCCTAGAACCACTTTGCTGCGCACCTTGCTGGACGGTGCGCTGGCGGTGTTGCCGTAGCCGGCTACGCCGCCGGTTCCCTGGCGGCGCAGGCGGGCCGCATCCAGCGAGAGCTGCATTTGCCAGCCCTCGACCGACGTGCCGACGCCAATGCGCCCTTCGGCGCGGTTGCTGGCTGCATTGCCGGGCGCAGACAGGTAGCCCCCGCGCCAGAAATAGCGCCAGCTGGAGCCTAGCGCGCCGCCGCCATTGAGTTCAGCATATACCGTACGCTCGCGGAAGCCGAGGTAGTCGGGCGAATAATGCAGTCGCGCCGAGTAGTTTTCGAATGCCAGGCCGGCGAACACTTCGCGGAAATTCCAGTCCGGCGCGCCGTGGAAGGCGTAGGCCGACATGCCGGCTTCCCATGACAGGCCGGACGGCAGGCGCTGCGCATAGCCGCCATATCCCAGCCACTGGGCTGTGCGGTGCGATTGCGGCGCCAGTTGGCCGCTGACCACCTGGCCACCGGCGAACCAGCCATTGGCGCCATCGACATCGAGCGAGAGCCGCGCCGCCGGCTTGCCGGAACTTAAGGAGATGCCGCGGTACATATAGTCCGATACGATGCCGGCGCTGCCGCTCACCTGTGCCTGCGCACTCGCTGCAAGGATGCAGGCCAGCCCGGTCAGGGCGAACGTGCGAGGTTGTCGGAGGGAGGGTTGGGGCATGCGCAGGAACATTTACCGGTAATGCGCATGATGGTGGCGCAAAGATCTATCCCCGTCAACGGTGCGGGACCGCTATTGCGCACGATGCCCTCGTGCAGGCGCTCGCCGCTTAGCTGCGGCTTGAGTTCGCCGATCAGGGCGAGCATGCCGCTGACATGCGCGGCCGCGTAGGAGGAGCCGGACACCATGCCCCAGCGCGCGCCGGGCATGGTGGTCGGCACGTCGCGTCCCGGCGCCAGCAGGCATTGGCCGCCATGGCGCGGCGCATCGTCGGCAGCGACGGCAAACACTCCGGGACTGTTGGCTGGAAAGCCGCCATCGCCACGCGCCGGATCGATCGCGCCGACCACGCGGATGCCGCGCGCCTGCGCCACGCCGACCAGCTGCTGCAACAGGCGGTCCTGCGGCCCGGACAGGCTCAGGTTGATCACTTGGGCATTGTGCAGCAAGGCATAGTTGAGAGCCTTGGCCAGCGTGAAGCTGTTGCAGCGCGTGCCGCCGTCGGCTTGCCAGCAGGCCCGCAGCGCCATCAGCCGGGCTTCCGGCGCCACGCCGGCGATGCCGATGCCGTTGTCGGCGCGCGCGGCGATCACGCCCGCCACCGCCGTACCGTGCTCCTCGGCGACGTAGGACTGGCCGTCGACGAAGTTCTCCTGCACCGCCACCTGGCCGGCCAGGTCGGGGTGGTTGGCCTCGACGCCGCTGTCGATCACGGCCACCAGCACCTTGCGGCCGGTGGCCGACTTGCGCACCTGCTCCAGTTGCCAGGGCGCGGCGGCGGGCTGCACGCGGTACAGCGGGTCGCCCGAGGCGCCGGAGCCGCCTTGCGCGCTGAAATCCTGGATCGCCTGCGCCCAGGCGACACGGCTGTCGCGCGACAGGGCTGCCAGCACGGCCGACGGGTCCTGGCCGGCGGCAAGGCGCATGCGATAGCAATCGACATTCAGGGCCGGCATCGGCCAGTCTTCCATCATTTGCAAACCGTGCTCGCGCGCCAGGGCGGCGGCAATGCGCTGGCGCGCCAGGCGGCCCGCATCGTCGCGGTAACTGGCGCCGCTATAGCCATCGGCCCGGAAATGCGGCGCCGGCAAGTGCAGCATAACGAGGATTTCGCTGGCCCTGGCCGCGGGCGCCGCGACAGCGTCCGGCCTGGCCTGCGCCGCTGCCTGCGCGCCGGGCGGACCTGCCAGTGCGCACAGCGCCCAAACAATCATGGCGGCCCAACGCATCACTGACCGCCCTCCGCTGCCAGCGCTTCTGCCAGGTCCACGGCGGGATCGGCGCGCAGGGCTGCCAGCACTGGCGCGCGCTGCGCCGGTTCGACATCGAGCAGCCAGGCGCCGGTGGCGGTCGGGCCGCCAACCAGGTGGGCGCCGGAGATTTTCAACAGCCGCTGCACGTCCTGCACGCTGGCATCCGGCTTGAACACCACCAGCACGTCGGGCGTGGCCGCCGGTGCGCTGCCGAGCGCCTTGTATGCAGGCGGCGCGCCGGACGGCAGCATATTGGCTGCCAGCACGACAATCACGGCTGCCTGGGCGGCGATGGCCCAGCCCTTCCAGTCGCCGGGCCCGCGCAGCCAGTCCAGCAAGGCACTGGCGAAGCGGGACGACGCCGGCACGGCGGGAGATGGCTTGGCGACGGGCTGGGCCAAAGGGGACGGCGCCTCGTCCAGGCGCGGCATCAGGCGCGCCAGGGCGCGCTCGGGGTCCAGGCCGGCCGGCAACGGAGCTGCCGTTTCGATCAGGCGGCGCTGCCAGGCCAGCTCGGCGCGGCATTCGGGGCAATCGCGCAAATGCTGCTGCACGCGTGCCGCCTCGCCGTCGGCCAGCGAGCCGGCGGCATACCAGGGCAGCAGTGCCTGCATGTCCTGGTGCTCCGCAACGTTCGATGGGTCTTGCGTATTCATCGTATCTCTTCCAAATGATCGGACAACATGTCCTTCAAGCGCAGCCGGGCGTGGAACATGCGCGTCTTCACGGTATTGACCGGGCAGCCGATGGTCTCGGCGATCTCCTGGTAGGCCATGCCGTGGTAATAAGTCAGGCAGACCACGGCGCGCTGCTCCAGCGGCAAGGCGTCCAGCGCGCGGCCGACGCCGCGCTGCAACTGCAAGGCCGCCAGCGCATGCTCGGGCTCGTGCCATTCTTCGCCTGCTGCATCCGGCGCGTCCTCCAGCGGCTCGTCCAGGCCGCGCAGGGCTTTCAGGGCCTGGCGATAGGCAATGCCGAAAATCCAGGTGGAGACCTTGCTGCTGCCGTCATAGCTGGAAGCCTTCTGCCACACCACCAGCATGGTGTCGTTGACGATTTCTTCCAGCAGCGGCACATTGCGCGTCATGCGGTCGAGGAAACGGGCCAGGCGCGGGAAGTAGGCGCGATACAGGGCCTGGAAAGCCAGGCGATCGCCGCCTCCTACCAGCCGTACCAGCTCACCGTCGTCCACGTCCCCTGTCACTCCCGCCCTCCTGCCAAGCCGCATGCACTTTTCTCCTTTTTACGCCTGTGAATACACAGCCGGAGCAAAAAGGTTCAAAGAATTTTCAAAAATATTTTCACACCCGATTTTGAACCATTTTCGCGTGCGCCGGTATTGACCGTAACAACATTGACAGAATGTTCAGTACCTGTGTTCGCTCAAACTGCCGTCTGCGGCCCCGCCCTGCTCTCGCCTGACCTGGCCGCCGTGCTGCGCCTGCTGGTGCTGGCGCCGCTGCTGGAGGAATGGGTGGTGCGCGCGGGATTGCATGCATGGCTGTTGCCGCGCTCGCGCGGCGCAGTCGCGGTGCTGGCCAGTGCGGCGGCCTTCAGTGCGCTGCACCTGGGCTCCGGCCCGCTGGCGGCAGCGCTGGTGTTCGGGCCGGGCGTGATGTTCGGCCTGGCCTACCAGCGCTGGCGCGACTGGCGGCTGTGCTCCCTGCTGCACAGCGCATGCAATGCCTGGGCCCTGTCGATGTGCGCATGAACCAATTACCAACCACGGGAGCTCCGATGAAACATCACCGACTTTGGGCTTTGCTGGCACTGGGCCTGGCGCAAGCCGCGCATTTCGCGCAGGCCGCCGATGCCCTGAACGGCAAAAGCCTGTACCTGAACGGCCCCACTTCAGGCGGCACCACCTGCTCCGCCTGTCACGGCGCAAACCCGGCCGCCAACGTCAATAACGTCCTGGCGGGCGCTAACAACCCCACCGTCATCAGTTCTGCCTTCGCAGCCAACAAGGGCGGCATGGGATCGCTGTACAACGGCAAGTTCACGGCGGCGGAAGTTGCCGACCTGGCAGCCTTCATCGGCAACCCCAACGTGACGGCGGCGCCGGCGGCTTCGGTGGCGCCGTCCACGCTGTCCTTTGGCGGCGCGACGGTGGGCCAGGACAGCGGCGCCCTGTCCACCACGCTTTCCAATACCGGCTCGTCGGCGCTGAACATCAGCGGCCTGGCGGTGGGCGGCGGCAATGGCGGCGACTTCCGCATCACCGGCGGCACTTGCGCTTCCGGCCAGGCCGTGGCGGCAGGCAGCAGCTGCAGCGTGCAGTTGGTGTTCCGCCCGACCGCTTCCGGCGCCCGCAGCGGCGCGCTGACCATCAGCCACAATGCCACGGGCGGCTCCAGCAGCGTCACCCTGTCCGGCACCGGCAATGCCGTGGCGCAGGCCACGCTGTCGCTGTCGGCCACGGCGCTTGATTTCGGCGCCCTGCTGACCAATGCTCCGGCGCAGCGCACCCTGACCCTGGCCAATAGCGGCCAGGCGGCACTGAGCTTTTCATCGATCGGCGTGAGCGGCGCCCAGGCGGGCTTCATGACGCTTGGCGGGACTTGCGCGACCACGGCGCCGCTGGCCATTGGCGGCAATTGCACCGTGGTGGTGCAGGCACTGCCCACCACGGCAGGCGCCTTCGCTGCCAGCCTGAACCTGGCGTCGAACGCCAGCAATGCGAATGTGGCGGTCGCGCTGTCCGGCAACGCGTCCGCACCGGCTCCTGCCATCGACGCCAGCCCGAGCGCCGTTGCCTTCGGCCTGTGGACCATTGGCGCCGCCCCGATCGTGCAGCCTGTCACGCTGAATAACCGCGGCAACGTGGCCCTGGCCTTCAGCAGCATTGCCGTCAGCGGCGCGCCCGGCATCACCATCGGCAGCGGCGGCGACTGCGGCAGCAGCCTGGCCGTTGGCGCCAGCTGCACCGTGCCGCTGGCCTTCGCCCCGGCGGCCGCAGGCAATGTCGCCGGCACCTTGCTGGTGCGTTCCAACGCAGCCGACCTGTCCGTTGCCGTCACCGGCGCCGGCACCACATCCCCGGTGGCCCGCCCGCAATTGAGCAACAGCGGCCCGCTGGCCTTCGCCAATACCCAGGTGGGCCAGCAGTCTGCCGCGCAGCGCGTCACCCTGGCAAACAACGGCACGGGTTCCATGAAAATTGCTTCGCTGGTCCTGGGCGGCAGCAATCCCGGCGACTTCGCGCTGGCCGGCAGCTGCGCCGCCGATGCCACCCTGAGCCCTGGCGCAAACTGCACCATCGATGCAAGCTTCAAGCCGACTGCGGCCGGCGCGCGCAGCGCAGACATGCAGCTGGTCACCGATGGCGGCGCCCAGTTCACCGTGCGACTGAACGGCAACGCCAGCGCGGTTCCCACTCCCACGCCATCGCTCGGTCTTGCGCCGCAAGCCTTCGACTACGGCAGCACCGCTGCCGGCAGCGCGGGCGTCGTCAAGCGCTTCACCCTGTCGAACACTGGCTCCGCTGCCCTCGTATTGAGCGGCATTAGCTTCAGCGGTCCATTCGCCGTGGCAACCGGCGAAGCCAATGCCTGCGGCGCCTTCCCGTTGACGCTGCAAGCCGGCGCCTCCTGCGAACTGCCGGTGCGCTTCACGCCAACCGCAGCGGGCAGCGCCAGCGGCGGCGCCACCTTGCAGGCGACAGGCGCAAGCTGGCAGCTCGCGCTGACCGGACAGGGTTCGAGCGAGGCGGCGGCCGGCGCGACTCAGAATCGCGGCGGCGGCGGATGCTCTTCGATCAGCGGCGGCAACGATCCGATGCTGGCCGTGCTGGCCGTGCTGGCGGCCGCGGTGCTGCTGTGGCGCCGCCGCCAGGCGCGCATGCTGGCGGCCGCCGCCGCGCTGGCGGTAGCCGGCCAGGCGATGGCGCTGGAACCGGGCCAGGCGGCACCGGCCTTTTCGCTGAGCGGCCCTGCAGGCACCGTGAAGCTGGAGCAATACCAGGGCAAGCTGGTGTACATCGATTTCTGGGCATCGTGGTGCGGGCCGTGCCGCCAGTCCTTCCCGTGGATGAACGAGATGCAGGCCCGCTACGGCGGCCAGGGCTTGCAGGTGGTCGGCATCAACGTCGACGCCAAGACCGATGACGCGCGCAACTTCCTGACCGCGACGCCTGCCAGTTTCGTGATTGCCTTCGACCCGAGCGGCACCGCGCCGCGCAACTACGGCGTCAAAGGCATGCCGAGCAGCGTGCTGATTGGGCCGGACGGCAAGGTGCTGTATGAACACAGCGGCTTCCGCCCCGCCGACCGCACCGTGCTGGAAGCGCGCATCAAGAGCGCACTGGGAGTACGTCAATGAGCGCCCGCCTGCTTGCGGCCTGCGCCGTGCTGGCCGGGCTTTCCGGTTGCGCCGTGAAACCCGTCCAGCCCTGGGAGAAAGGCGAACTGGCGCGCACCGACATGCTGCTCCAGGGCGACAGCCTGGAAACGCGCTTCAACGAACACATTTACGCCAGCAAGGAAGCGGCATCCGGCGGCAGCGCCGTGGGCGGCGGCGGATGCGGCTGCAACTGACAAGGAAGACCATGGAAAACAAACCACAGAACGGCATGCCCGTCGGCCAGGCCTTGCTGGCGGCGGCCATGCTGCTGCCGGGGATCGGCGTCGTGCATGCAGAAACGCCGCCGGAACGGGGCAGCATCGGCGTCAAATACCTGTATTACAAGGAAGACCAGCCGGGCCTGGACCGGGTGCGCGTGCATGCGCCGGCGGTGTCGGTGCTGGCCCCGGTCGCCGGCGAATGGTCGGTGGCCGCCAGCGCCACGGTGGACGACGTGTCGGGCGCTTCTCCGCGCTACCACACAGCCGTCTCCGGCGCCTCGCGCATGGACGACTTGCGCAAGGCCGGCGACGTGACCGTCACGCGCTACCTGCCGCACGGCACGGTCGGCGTGTCGGCGGCGTATTCGACCGAGCATGACTATGTATCGCGCGCGCTGTCGATGCAGGCGTCGCTTTCCAGCGAGGACAAGAACACGACCTGGAATTTCGGCGTGGGCGGTTCGGACGACAGCATCAACCCCGTCAACCAAATCGTGCAGGACGCCGGGCGCCAGACCGTCAGCGTGCTGGCAGGGGTGACGCAGGTCCTGACGCCGGTCGACGTGGGCCAGTTCACCCTGACCCACACCCAGGGGCATGGCTACTATTCCGACCCGTACAAGATGGCCGACAACCGGCCGGACAAGCGGCGCCAGGATACCGCCCTGCTGCAGTGGAACCACCGCTTTGTCGCGCTGGGTGCGACCAGCCGGCTCAGTTACCGCTTCTACCGCGACAGCTTCGGCATCAGCGCCCACACGCTGGGCGCCGAATGGGTGCAGGGATTCAGCGATGGCTGGACTGTTACGCCGGCCGTACGGCTGTACACCCAGCGCGCAGCCGACTTCTATTTCGACCCGGTCTATGACCGCACCCTCGGCGAGCCCTTCCCGCCCGGCTACGTGTTCGGCAGCGGGCAGGCCAGTTCCGCCGACCAGCGCCTGTCCGGCTTCGGGGCGGTCACGCTCGGCGTCAAGCTCGCCAAGCAGTTGAACCGGGACTGGGCGCTCGACTTCAAGGTCGAGCGCTACGAGCAGCGCGGTTCCTGGCGCGTGTTCGGCAGCGGCAGTCCAGGCCTGGCGCCAATGCGCGCGGTCAGCCTGCAAATCGGAGTGACACGGCAGTGGTAAATCCGGTCTACACGATCGACTTCCAGGCGATGGCCAGCCGCTGCGAGATCCGGCTGGCCGCCGCCAGCGGCTCCGAGGCACGGGCATTGGCCGAGCCGGCGCTGGAAGAAGTGCGCCGGATCGAGGCCAAGTACTCGCGCTATCGCCCGGACAGCATCGTGAGCCGGATCAATGCGGCAGCCGGTGCGGCGCCGGTCGACTGCGACGAAGAAACCCTGGCCTTGCTGGAGTATGCCGACGCCGTGCATCGCAGCAGCGGCGGCCGATTCGATATCACCTCCGGCGTGCTGCGCAAGGCCTGGGATTTCCGGCTCGGTGCCGTGCCTGCGGCGGGGACGCTGGAGCGCTTGTTGCCGCTGGTCGGCTGGCAACAGGTGCGGCGCGAGGGCGGCAGCGTCCTGCTGCCGCGGGTTGGCATGGAGCTGGATTTCGGCGGCTTCGGCAAGGAGTATGCCGTGGACCGCGCGGCGGAAATCCTGATCGCCCAAGGTGTGCAGCATGGCTACGTCAACCTGGGCGGCGACATGCGCTTTCTCGGCCCCCGTCCGGATGGCGCCGAGTGGAGCATCGGCATCCAGCACCCGCGCGATGCCCGGGCCACCATCGCCAGCGTGCCTTTCAGCCGGGGCGCCTTGGCGACCAGCGGCGATTACGAGCGTTTTTTCGAAGCGGATGGGCGGCGCTATTGCCACATCCTTGATCCGTACAGCGGCATGCCGGTGTCGTTCTGGCGTTCGGTCAGCGTGGTGTCGCCCATGGCCATCGCCGCCGGAAGCTGCAGTACCACGGCCATGCTGCTGGAGCGGGACGGGCTGGACTTCCTTGAGCAGTCCGGCTTGTCCTACCTCGCCATCGACCAGGATGGCCGAATTTTTCGGAGATGAATAATGAAGTTCCTCATTAAATGGCTGGCGGCGCTCCTGCTGGCCGCACTTTTCGGCAACCCTGCCCTGGCCGATGATTTCCTGGCGCCGGAGCAGGCCTTTGACCTGCGCGCCGAACTGCGCGCCGACGGCCAGCTTGCCTTGCACTGGAAGATCGCGCCCGAGTACCACCTGTATCGCGATCGTATCAGCCTGCACAGCGACGGCGCCGCAGTGCCGGTGCGGCTGCCGCCCGGGAAGCGCAAGTTCGACGAGAATTTCGGCAAGGAGATGGAAACCTATGCGGGCGGACTGGCCTTGCAGCTTCCCTGGCAGGGCCGCTCCACCGCCACCTTGACGGTCGCCTACCAGGGTTGCGCCGACGCAGGCTTGTGCTACCCGCCGGCCGAACGCCGCTACCGCATCGATCCAGCGCGCCCGGGCGTGCTGGAAGCGCTGCCGGAAGCGCCGCCCGGACAGGCCGCGGGCACCGCTGCCGCAAGCGCTCCGGCGGCGAATGCCGGCGTGGCGCAGGCCAGTGCCCCGGTGGCGGCCGAAGATGACACCTCGCTCGCCCAGCGCACCCTGCAAAGCGGCAGCGCCTGGCGCATCGGCGCGGCATTCCTGGTGTTCGGCCTGCTGCTGTCGTTCACCCCATGCGTGCTGCCGATGGTGCCGATCCTGTCCTCCATCATCGTCGGCGAAGCGCAGGTGACGCGCAAGCGCGGCCTGCTGCTTGCCGCTGCCTACAGCCTGGGCATGGCCCTGGTCTACACCTCGCTGGGCGTGGCGGCGGGCCTGGCAGGCGAAGGCCTGGCCGGCGCGCTGCAAAAGCCATGGGTCCTGATGACCTTCGGCGCCCTGCTGGTTGCCCTGGCGCTGTCGATGTTCGACGTCTACCAGCTGCAGCTGCCAAGCGCCCTGCAAACGCGCCTCAGCTCCGCCAGCGGCAACCTGTCCGGCGGCCGCCTCGCCGCCGTGTTCACGATGGGCGCCGTGTCGGCCCTGATCGTCGGTCCCTGCGTGGCCGGCCCGCTGGCCGGCGCCCTGCTGTACATCAGCCAGACCGGCAATGCCCTGATCGGCGCCGGCGCACTGTTCGCCATGGCCTGCGGCATGAGCGTGCCCCTGCTGCTGACCGGCCTGTCCGCCGGCAGCCTGCTGCCGCGCGCCGGCGCCTGGATGAACCACGTAAAGAAGGTCTTCGGCCTGCTGCTGATCGCGGTCGCAATCTGGATGGTCAATCCGGTCCTGCCGGTAACCGCCAGCATGGCGCTGTGGGGCGCCTTCGCCATCCTGTGCGCCGCCTTCCTGCGCGTCGGCGAAGCTGTCCCGCAAGGCGCCGGCGCGGGCGCCTATGCAACGAAAGCGCTCGGCGTCCTGATGCTGCTGGGCGGCCTGTTCGAGCTGGTCGGCGCAGCCAGTTCCGGACGCGACGTGCTGCAGCCGCTGGCGCACCTGCGCGGCGGCGGGAACAGTGCTACCATGGCCGCCGCGGGCACGGGCCAGGCGCACGATGCCGAAACCCGCTTTACCCGCGTGCGCACGGTAGCCGACCTTGACCAGGCCCTGGCCAGTGCCAAGAAACCTGTCATGCTGGACTTCTACGCCGATTGGTGCGTCTCATGCAAGGAGATGGAACGCCTCACCTTCACCGACACGCGCGTGCAAGCGGCCATGCAGGACATGCACCTGCTGCAAGCCGATGTCACAGCCAACAGCGAAGAAGACCGCGCCCTGATGAAACGCTTCAGCCTTTTTGGACCGCCCGGCATCGTCATGTTCGACGCTAGCGGTAATGAAGTTCCTCAAGCGCGCCTCATCGGCTACCAGCCACCCGAAAAATTCCTGCGCCGCCTGGAACTGGCGGCCAACAACCCTGAAAGGACCACTCAGTGAAACGCACCCTCTCCCTCCTGCTCGGCGCCGCCCTGCTGCCTGCCGCGGCCTTCGCTGCAGACAAGCCGGCACACTGGAGCTATGACGGCGCCACCGGCCCGCAGAACTGGGGCAAGCTGGAACAGGACTTCAGCACCTGCAAGCTGGGTCACAACCAGTCGCCGATCGACATCCGCAAGACCAGCAAGGCCAAGCTGCCGCCGCTGGAATTCGCCTACAGCCCGTCGCCGCTGAAGATCCTCGATAACGGCCACACCATCCAGGTGAACTACGCCGCAGGCAGCAGCGTCACCATCGACGGCAAGCGCTACGACCTGCTGCAATTCCACTTCCACAAGCCAAGCGAAGAAAAGATCAATGGCCGCAGCTACCCGATGGTGGCGCACCTGGTGCACAAGAATGAAGAAGGCAAGCTGGCCGTGGTAGCGGTGCTGTTCCGCAAAGGCGCCGAGAACCCGCTGGTGCAAACCCTGTGGGATGCCTTGCCGAAGGAAAAAGGCGAAGCACAGGAAGTGCCCGGCGTGAGCATCGATATCGGCAAGCTGCTGCCATCCGCGCAAGGCTATTACAACTTCGCCGGTTCGCTGACCACCCCGCCCTGCAGCGAAGAGGTCAACTGGTTCGTGCTGAAAAATCCGGTTGAAATGTCGGACGCCCAGTTGAAGCGCTTCGCCCAGGTCTACAAGCACAACGCCCGCCCGGTGCAGCCGCTGAACGGCCGCACCGTCCAGGAAAGCCTGTAAATTCAACAGCGGGCCTGCGCCCGCTTGCAGCGATCGCGTCCCTGTCGCTTGGCGGCATACATGGCCGCATCGCTGCGCCGCAACAGCTCTTCGGCCAGTTGCGCGTCGTACGGAAACACGGCCAGCCCGATGCTGGCCGATACCAAGGCCGGCTGTTCTCCCGCCAGCCGCACCGGCGCGCGCACTGCCGCCAACGCACGATCCAGGATCTCCTCCGCCTCGCCCACATCGTTCAGGCCAGCGAGCAGCAGCACGAATTCGTCGCCGCCCAGGCGCGCCACGGTATCGTTGGCCCGCACCACCTGCTGCAGGCGCCCCGCCACCTCCACCAATACCGTGTCGCCAGCCTCGTGGCCAAACGTATCGTTGACGTGCTTGAAGCCATCCAGGTCCATCACGCAAACGGCCACCAGCTTTTCGGCACGCGCCGCAAAGGCCAGCGCCTGCTGCAGGCGGTCTTCCATCAGGCGCCGGTTCGGCAGGCGCGTAAGCGGGTCCATGAAGGCCATCTTTTCGATCTCTTCCTGGCGGGCGCATTCATCGGTAATGTCGGTAAACAGGCCGAAATAGTGCTGCACCCTGCCGTGTTCATCGCGCACCGCGCTCAGGGTCAGGTGTGCGGCAAACAGCGTGCCGTCGGAGCGTTTGTCCCATACCTTGCCCTGCCACTGGCCGGTTCCCAGCAGGCCTTGCCACATCGCCTTGTAGAACCCGGCGTCCTGCCTGCCGGACTGCATGATGCGCGGATGCTGGCCCACCAGCTCGTGGCGCGCGTAGCCGCTCATGGCAGCGAAGGCGCGGTTGGCCTCGACGATGCGCATGTCGCGGTTGACCACCAGGATGCCTTCCGATGTCGCATCGAACACCTTGGCCACCAGGTGCTCGCGCGCCGCGGCGCTGCGCATGCGCTGGCGCAGCAGCCGGGAAATGCTCGTCACATGGCGAAACATCAGCCATGCCGTCAGCGCCGCGGCCAGCAGGGCGCCGCACAGTGCGGCAAGCGAGATTTCCAGCAAGGCCGCCATGGCATCCCCTACTCCAGCACCACCTCTTCCAGGTAGTCCGGCACCCGGCATGGCCAGTGGAGCTGTTCCGAAATGCGCAGCCGCAGGGCATCGGCCGCCGCCGGTTCGCCATGGGTGACGAACACCTGGCGCGGCGTGGCCGAAGAATGCGAGAGCCAGCCCAGGATTTCGTCGGAGTCGGCATGGGCCGACAGGTTGCCGATCAGTTCGACCTTGGCCCGGATCGGGTAATACTCGCCGTGGATCTTGACCGAGGTTTCGCCGGCCAGCATGCGGGCCCCGCGCGTCCCTGCCGCCTGGAAGCCGGCAAACAGGATAGTGTTGCGCGAATCGCCGGCAAAGGCTTTCAGGTGGTGCAGCACGCGGCCGCCGGTAGCCATGCCGCTGGCGGCAATGATCACCATCGGCGCTTGGCGCCGGTTCAGGGCCATCGACTCTTCCACGCTGTTGACGATGTGCGCCACGTGGCCCAGGGCGTGGCAACTGCGTTCGTCCAGCCGGTGCTGTCCCTGGTGCTTGATATAAAGCCGCGTCGCATCCACCGCCATCGGGCTGTTGAGGTATACGGGGAGCGCGAGCGGGATGGCGCCTGCCTCCTTGAGCCGCCAGATTTCATACAGCAGTTCCTGCGCACGTCCGACGGCAAACGAAGGGATCACGGTCACCCCGCCGCGCGCCGCCGTCCTGCTGATGACGTCGGCCAGCTTGCTGCCGGGGTCGGAGACGTCGTGGCGCCGGTCGCCGTAAGTCGATTCCACCACCAGGTAGTCGCATTTGCCAAGCACGGTCGGCGGCCGCATGATCGGATCGTTGGGCCGCCCCACGTCGCCGGAAAACATCACGGTCCGGCTGTTGCAACGTACCGAAACCGACGCGGCGCCCAGGATATGCCCGGCCAGCTGGAAACGCGCCATCATGCCCGGCGCCGGCGAAAACTCCTGCCCGAACGGCACCACTTCCAGGTGCTCCAGCGCGCGCAGCGCGTCCGCTTCCGAATACAGGGGCAAAGCCGGCTTGTGCTTGGAGAAGCTGTGGCGGTTCGCATACAGCGCTTCCTCCTCCAGCAGCCGGCCGCTATCGGGCAGCAGGATGCGGCACAAATCGCGCGTCGCCTCCGTGCAGTACACCTTGCCGCGGAAGCCGGCGCTGACCAGCACCGGAAGGAAGCCGCTGTGATCGAGGTGGGCATGGGTCAGCACCACGCTGCGGATGGCCTCCGGCGGCACCGGGAAAGCATCCCAGTTGCGCAAGCGCAGCTGCTTATAGCCTTGGAACAGGCCGCAATCGACCAATACCTGTTCGTCGCCATGGCGCAACAGGTATTTGGAGCCGGTGACGGTGCCGGTGGCACCAAGGAATTTAAGTGTGAGCATGTTTGCAGCATATCCAAGCCGACGCACAAAATATTTGATCCAGGTCAAAGAGAAGTCTTGCGAAATGCGGCAGTGCGAAAATGACATTGTTGCCTTGCGAGGATGTAGAATCAGGGCCTTTGATCTTTTCGACACCAGGACGCCATACATGACAGAACTGAAACGGGGCCTGAAAAGCCGCCATATCCAGCTGATCGCGCTGGGCGGCGCCATTGGCACGGGCCTTTTCATGGGCATCGCCGACACCATCAAGCTGGCCGGGCCTGCCGTGCTGCTTGGCTACGCGGTGGCTGGCTTCATTGCCTTCCTCATCATGCGCCAGCTGGGCGAAATGGTGGTCGACGAGCCGGTCGCGGGTTCCTTCAGCTATTTTGCCGACAAATATTGCGGCCACATGGCCGGCTTCATGTCAGGCTGGAATTACTGGGTGCTGTACGTGCTGGTCAGCATGGCCGAGCTGACGGCAGTCGGCATCTACGTCCAATACTGGTGGCCGGGCATTCCCACCTGGGTCAGCGCCCTCGCCTTCTTCCTGATCATTAACGCCATCAGCCTGGCCAATGTGCGCGCTTACGGCGAAATGGAATTCTGGTTCGCCATCATCAAGGTGGTAGCGGTGGTCGGCATGATCGTGTACGGCGGCTACCTGCTGGTGTCCGGCAACGCCGGGCCGGAAGCGACCGTGGCCAACCTCTGGCAGCACGGCGGCTTCTTCCCGAACGGCGTGTCGGGGCTGGTGATGGCGATGGCTGTCATCATGTTCTCCTACGGCGGCCTGGAACTGGTGGGCATTACCGCCGCCGAAGCCAGCAACCCTTCCGAGACCATTCCCAAGGCGACCAACCAGGCCATCTACCGTATCCTGATCTTCTATGTCGGCGCATTGGGCGTGCTGCTGTCGCTGTACCCGTGGCAGAAGGTCGTCACCGGGGGCAGCCCGTTCGTGATGATCTTCCACGCACTGAACTCCAACTGGGTTGCGAACATCCTGAACGTGGTGGTGCTGACCGCCGCACTGTCCGTGTATAACAGCGGCGTGTACTCCAACAGCCGCATGCTGTACGGCCTGGCCAGGCAAGGCAATGCACCGAAAGCCCTGCTGGGCGTGAACAAGCGCGGTGTGCCCTTGGCGGCGCTGGGCGTATCGGCCCTCGCCACCGGCATTTGCGTGGTGCTGAACTACTTCATGCCGGGCAAAGTGTTCGGCTTCCTGATGGGGCTCGTGGTCTCTTCGCTAGTGATCAACTGGGGCATGATCAGCTGGATCCACCTGCGCTTCCGCGCCCAGAAAAAGATCGAAGGGCACGAGACGGGCTTCAAGAGCTGGGGCTACCCGCTGACCAACTACCTGTGCCTGGCCTTCCTGGCCGGCATCCTGCTGATCATGTACCTGAGCGAAGGCCTGCGTATTTCGGTGTACCTGATCCCGGTCTGGCTGCTGGCACTGTACATCGGCTACCGCCTGCGCGGCGTGCCTGAAAAGGCGGCGGCGTAATGCCCAAGGTCGCACTCCTGACGATCCACGGCATGGGCGAGCAACCGCTCGACTATGCCGACGACATGCGGCGCGCGCTGTCGCACCGCATGGGCGCGGCCTTCTCCGACGTCGACGTGCATAGCGTGTATTACCAGCACCTGCTCAAGCCCAACGAGCTCGATGTATGGAACCGCACGCGCGAGCGCTCCACCGTGCGCTACGAACAGCTGCGCAAATTCATCCTGTTCGGCTTTGCCGATGCGGCAGGGCTGGAAAATCGCAAGGAATACGACAATTCGGTCTACGAGCAGGCGCAGATGGAGATTGCGCGCGCCCTGCTGGCGATTCTTGCCAACCGCGGCCCGGAAACGCCGATCGTGCTGCTGGCGCATTCGCTGGGCTGCCAGGTCATGTCCAGCTTTATCTACGACGCGCAAAAGCGCGCCGGCGGCGGTGCTGTAGCCGCCGGCATCTGGAAGCCGGGCCGCATGGCCGACAGCCTGACTGCCGAGCAGCGCAAGTTCCTGCAATGCGGCACGGTGCGCACCTTCGTGACGACCGGTTGCAATATCCCGGTCTTCGTCTCCGCCCACCAGCGCATGGACGTCAAGCCGATCATCAAGCCCAATCCAGCATTCACCTGGCTCAACCTGTACGACCCCGACGATGCACTCGGCTGGCCCTTGCAGCCGCTGGAAGGCGGCTACGAAACCCTGGTCGAAGACCGCGTCGTCAACGCCGGCCAGGGCATCCTCGACTTCATGACCAAGAGCTGGAACCCGCTCTCCCACACCGCCTACTGGACCGACGACGAGATCATCAAGCCCTTGGCCAGCTTATTAGTTTGAAAGTCGGGGTCAGGTCTGGCAATCCGCCATTCTTTTCGCAATGCGAAAAGAATGGCGGATTGCCAGACCTGACCCCGACTTTTATCTTGAACGCATGTTGTCGGCGGCTTGGCGCTGCTGTTCGATGCGGCGGATCTTTTCTGCGACTTTGGCCAGCTCCTCAGGCGGCACGCCGGCTTCGCGACCTTGCTCGAGATCGGAATGCAGGCGGGCTAGTTCGGGGACTGCGGCTTGGGCGTAGGCCGCGGCCAGGCGCTGTTTCTGCGCCAGCTCATGGGCGGCGTAGGCTTGCGGGTCGGCCATTACGCTGGCGTCGGGGTGCTCGGCCGGGGCGTCGTGCTGGATCGGCGGGGTGCGGGCATCGCCGGATTCCCGTGCCTGGGCCAGCGAGAGCCAGGCTGGCGCCCGCGCGTCGACCGGCGGGATCGGCACGCGGCGCAGTCCATCGCCTTCGCCCGTATCAGCCATCGCCGGACGTTCGCCAGCCCCCGGTGCGGGCATGGGGGCCGGCGGTGCGGGCTTGGGTGGTGTGACGGCGGGCGCCTGGGGAGGGGGCGTCGTTTCGCGAACGCTGGCGAAGTACCATTGGCCAACGACGGCGGCGACAATAGCGGCGATGACGGCGATGGCTTGCCAGTGTTTCATGGCGCCTCTGCGATTTCAATGCGCACTGTGCGGCGCGACTGTTCGATCATCTGGCTTAGCTGCTGCCTGGCTTTCTGCAGCGCGATCATGCGGCTGGCCTGGTAGCGCACTGTTTCCGATTGCAGCGGGTGGGCGCCATGGACCTGTTCTTCAACGAGCACGATTTCCCAGTAGGCGTTCTCGTTCGGGCCGACCGGTGCCCGGACCGGGGCGGATGGCTTGCCCGGCGGCTGGCTGAAGGCGAGGCTGGCCAGCCAGTCCTTGCTGCCGTCGGCGCTGATCCAGCCAAGGTCGCCGCCTTTGGCTGCGTCGCCGGCGCGCGACATGCGGCGTGCAGTGGCGGCGAAGCCTGCGCCTTGCTGCAATGCCCTCACCGCACGCTGCGCCTGCGCTTCGTCCGCTACCCGGATGTGGCGGGCGCGGACCCTGTCGACGCGGGCGAACAAGTCCTTGTGCTCGCGGTAGAAGCCTTCAATCTCCTGCGCACTGACTTCGCCGGACAGGCGATTCAGCAGCGGGCTTCCGGCGTCGGTATCGAGGCCGACGCCGTGCAGGTTCTGCAGCGCCACCACCGTGTCGCCATCCTCGATGACCTTGCGCAGGTCCGCCACGGCTTCGGCGCCGAAGCGTTGTCGGGCCCAGTGCAGCACGAATGCGTTGGCGACGATGCGGCGTGCCTGCTGTGCTGCGACGCTGGCCGGTTGCTGCGACAGCGCCAGCCGCCCCTGGACGTTCTGGCGGTGGTACACGTCGTAAAGGGTGACGCTAGCTGGTTCGCCGCCGGGAAGCCGGTAGCGCAGGACGTCGGCCTTGCCGGCCAGGGACTGCTGTTCGGCGGTCAGCGCGATCTCCAGCTTCAAGCGGCCCTGGCGGCCGAAAATGGCGTCCAGCTGCGGCTGCGACATCGGCGGCTGCGCGATCACCAGGCTCTCCAGCGTGGCGCCCGGCTGCGCCTTCACGGCGGTGTCGATGTCCTTTCCATACACTTCGCGCAGGGTTGCGACAAGGCGTTCTTCCACCATGACTTCCGGGGCAAAGGCTACCGTGGCGCCGGGCTGCTCTTTTGGCGCTGCGTTGCCGGCACGTGCCGCCAGCAGGCGAACCTGGATGATGTCATCCAGCACCGCCCGCCGCTCCAGCGAGGGCTTGGCGGCGCGGCGCTGTTGCCAAAGGGCGTCCAGCGTGAAGGCATAAACCGGCTCGCCGTCGATGCGGGCGGCGATGGCGGCGCCGGGCGCGGTGGGGCCCGCCACCGCGCTTGCTCCGGCGAGCACTGCGGCGACGGCGGCGACGAAGTGGCGGGCGGCCATCAGTTGGCCAGGCGCTCGGCGGCGCGGTTCAGCACGTGGACCACCATGGCGATCGAGTGCGGAATCATCTTCTTGCCAACGACCACGCGGTCGCCATGCGCAGTCGACGACAGCACGATGCCGCCGTTCGCGTACGAATAGGTGCCGCCCTGGGTCAGCAATGGACGAATATCGCTGCCGCTTGCAGCCACCGACGTGAAATCAGCCATGGCGGCAGTCACCAGCGCCGAGTCGTTCAGGCGTTCGCTGTCGTAGTAGTCGTACACCCATTGCTCCCAGCCCGAGTGGTCGTGGGCGGAAGTGGTCCAGGTGTGGTGCGGCTGCAGCAGGTCGGTGGTATGCAGCACGAAGCCGAGCGACTGCGCGGTCGGCTGCGCCAGGAATTGCGAGAACCAGTACTGGCCCAGGTTGTCGATCGGCTGGAATGGCGCCGCTTCGAAGTCGGCATACATGGACGCGGTCGAATAGCCGCCCAGGCGGTAGTGGGCTTCGGTGATGCCGTAGGCGTTGTATTTGCTTCCGTCGCCGAACCAGCCTTTCAGGCCGCCGGCGCCGTCGTCCAGGTAATCGCCATACAGCCAGCTCGCCGCCAGGTTGTCGATGTCGCCTGCCACCGCCATCTTCGCGTAGTTGTAGCCGCCGAACGGATTGCCGTGCACATCGCGGCCGGAGGTATGGTTCTGGAAATGCCAGAAGGTGGTGTACTTGACGATGCTCGCGCCGGCGCCCCACACCGGCGCCAGCTGGCAATTGCCGGTGGTGGCGCCGCAGATATAGGTGTCGGCAAAGTCGTCCACGTCGTACGCGCCCTGCCCCAGCGCTGCCGCGAACTGGTCCATCGTGTAACCGGCGCGCGTGACGCCGGAGAGCAGCTTGTTGTAGTTGGTGGTACCAGGATTGGCCTTCATGTAATTGACTGCGTCCAGCACGATACGACGGTGCGTTTCCTGCTGCCATGCGTGGGCCGGAAGGCTTACTGCGGATGCTGCCAGCGCGAGGCTGGCAGCGATGGTGCTCAGTTTCATCTGGTGTCTCCTGGTTGAAAAGAGTCCAGACGATAGCGTCAATTTATGACGGACAGATGAAAAAGTATTCTAAAAATATTAACAAACTCAGAACTGCTCCCACTCGTCGCCGGCGGTGGCGCTGGCAACCTTGCGCTGCCGCGCCGGGCGCACCGCAACGGCGGTGGAAACGGGGGCGCTGCTGGCAGCGCGCAGCACCGGCGCCGCCTTCAGGTGGGCCGCGCCGATGCGGAACGCGCTCACCGCGCGGGCCAGGACTTCCGCCTGGTCCTGCAAGGCTTGCGACGCCGCCGCGGTTTCCTCCACCAGCGCCGCATTTTGCTGCGTGACCTGGTCCATCGAGGTAATCGACTGGTGCACCTGGGCGATGCCTGCGTTCTGTTCCGCGGTGGCGGCGCTGATCTCGGCCACGATGTCGGATACCTGCTTCACGCTGGCCACCACGTCGCTCATGGTGTCGCCGGCGCGCACCACCAGCCTGGTGCCGGAATCGACCTTCTCCACGCTGTCGTCGATCAGCGCCTTGATTTCCTTGGCCGCCGCGGACGAGCGTTGCGCCAGGCTGCGCACCTCGGTTGCCACCACGGCGAAGCCGCGCCCTTGTTCACCGGCGCGGGCCGCTTCCACCGCGGCGTTCAGCGCCAGGATATTGGTCTGGAAGGCGATGCCGTCGATCACGCTGATGATGTCCACGATCTTGTGCGAGGAGGCATTGATGGACGCCATGGTGTCGATCACTTCCTTCACCACCTCGCCGCCCTGCACCGCGATCTGCGAGGCGTTCTGCGCCAACTGGTTGGCCTGGCGCGCATTGTCCGAGTTCTGGCTCACGGTGGAGGTCAGTTCCTCCATGCTGGAGGCGGTTTCCTCCAGTGCCGCGGCCTGCGCCGAAGTACGGTTATTCAGGTCGCCGGTACCGGCTGCGATCTGGCGCGAAGCGGTGCTGACCGCATCGGCCGCCGACCGGGCCGTGCCCACCACGCCGCCGATTTCACCGAGCAGCTTGTTGAAGGCCACGCCGGCATGGCCGATTTCATCCATGCGCTCCACCTCGACCTGGTGCGTCAGGTCCAGCGAGGAGCTGACGTTTTCCATCGTGCCCTGCATCCTGTCCAGGCCACCGGTAATCACCAGGTACATCTTGTAGCCCATGAACGCCACCACCAGCAGCACGGCCACGGTGACCGCTACCAGGATGGTCAGCGCCTTCGAGTAATCCGCATCGCTGTCGGCCTTGACCTTTTCAATCAGCTTCTGGTTGTAGGCGACGTGGTCATCCAGGCTTTTCTTGACGCCGGCCGCGCCCAGCGCCAGCGGCGAGCCAGCCACCAGGGTGGCGCGCACGGCGTCCATGTCGCCGGCATGCGAGGCGGCGATAAACGGCACCAGCGCCTGGCGGTAGGTTTCCATTGCCGCCTTGTCCTGCTCCAGCATCTTGCGGTCGGTCTCGTCGAAGACGTTGTTCTTCGCGTAATCGGCCAGCACCTTGTCGAAGTTGGCGTGGGCGTCGTTGTAGGCCTTGTCCAGCGCAGTCTTGTCGGGCAGGTTGGAGAACACCGACAGGCGGTAGCCGGCCAGGCGGCTGTCGCTCACCGCCGCCTTGGCGGCATTGATGGCTGAAACGCTGGGGATCAGGCGGGTCTGCACCAGTTCCATGCGGCGCTGGGCATCGCGCAATTGCCAGATGCCTTCGGCCCCGACGAACAGCAGGCCAATCAGGGCAATTGCCAGGGTAATGATCAGTCGGTTGCTGATTTTCATGATGGGGTTTCTTCCTATGCAAGTGAATCAGTGTCGCAGTCTTAGAAACCTGGCCGGCGCACGCTGCCAGCTTACAGCCTTGCCCTCAGAATTGCGTCGCCAGTGATTCGTGGAAGATTGGCGGCTGGACGTCCGAACCGAAACCGTTGTCCAGTTCCTCCAGACGACGCTGCGGCACTTCCTTGAGGTCCGCAATCTGCGGCGTCCAGCGCAGCAAACGGTCGGCATCGAAGCGGTCGACCGCGCAGGCAATCGCATAGCCGCTCATAGCGCTGAGACGGCTGCGTGCCTGGGCTTGGGCCTCGCGAATTGCCAATACATAACGTTCGACAGTCAAGCCGGTGGAAGGCGCCTTGCCGACCCGTTCGCGCAGGCGGGACAGCAGATCGGTGTGCGTCGCAAGCAGTTCCATCAGTCCGCTGCCCGGCCGTGCAGTCGTCACATCGTGCTCGCCACGCATCAGGTAGGTGACAGCCATCGGCTTATGGTTGCTGGTGACCACACGAATGCTGCCGCCCACCATCGACATGATGCTGAAATAGATCCCATCGTTCAGCGCAGCCTTGCCTGCCTGCGGCAAGAGCTTCAATTGCTGGATTTCGATAATCATGCTGCCTTCGGCGTCCGTGAACATGGCAGCGACACCGGCCAGGGTTGGCGCACTTGGATAGGTTGTATAGTCGCCAAGCGGGCGAAAACCGCGGGTGGCGAGCTGGGTCGCGTAATCGTCGATCAGGCTCCAGTCGACCTGCTTGCGCGCTTGCTCGCTGTCGCGATCGATATGCACGTAAGAGGCGAGGTCCTGCAGGCGGGACAGCAGGCCTTTCCTGATCTTCCAGGCAGTGCGCAGGAAGGTCAGCACGCCGACACTGCAAATCAGCATGCCTGGCCAAAGCATGCCGCCGGGTGCGCCAAGCAATGGGATGAGAATGGCAGCCAGCGCGGCACAAACAACGCTGTTGACTAATGAATTCCTGAACATTGCCTTCTTCAAATGCAGCGCCATACGCTCTCCCAATAGATGGGGAAAATTATAGCGATGCAGATGGGGTTAAAAATGCACGCATTCTCACCATTCTTCACCATTCATGATGAAAGGTGCTGGCTGAACCAGTCGCGCGCCAGGCGGGCCACTTCTTCCAGTGCGCCCGGCTCTTCAAACAGATGAGTCGCCCCGGGCACGATGTCGATGCGTTTTTTGCAATTCAGCTGGAGGTAGGCCGATTCGTTGAGTTCGATGACGCCTTCATCGCGGCTGCCCACGATGAACAGGGTTGGCGCCGTCACGCGCGCCAGCGCCACCTGCCCGGTCAGGTCGGGCCGTCCGCCACGCGAAACGACGGCCGCCACCCCGCCCTTGCGCTCAGCGGCCAGTTGCAAGGCCGCTGCGGCGCCGGTACTGGCGCCAAACAGGCCAAGCGGCAGGCCGCGCGCCGCTTCGGACGCCGCCAGCCAGTCGGCCGCCATGCCAAGGCGTTCGGTCAGCAGGATGATATTGAAACGGATGCGGTAGACGTCGTCCTCGGCAGGCGTGAGCAAGTCCATCAGCAAGGTGCCGATGCCGGCCGTGCGCAAGACGCCGGCCACGAAATTGTTGCGCGGGCTGAAGCGGCTGCTGCCGCTGCCATGCGCGAACAAGACCACGCCCTTCGCCCCTATCGGCAGGTCGAGCGTGCCTTCCACTTCTCCGGCGGGCGTGGCGATGCTGGCGGTCTGGTGGTGCATGGCGGGCTGTCCTCCTGGCCCACTATACCGCTAGCCTCGCAGTCAGTGCGCGCGGATGGCTTTCAGCTCGGCGCTCAGCCAGGCCTTGCTTTCTACCGGCGCCGCCGCGCCGCACTTGACCGTATATGGCTTGCCGCTCGAGCTGCTGGCGCTGGCGCCAAGCTCGATGAACTGCTCGGCGTTCTTGACCAAGTCTTTCTTCTCGAGATATTCCAGCTTGCGCAGCAGGTGGGTCCTGGCGTCGGCGCCGCTATACCAGCTGCCGTTGCGGTTGAACTGGCAGCCGGACGATTGCAAGCGCGTCAGCAGCGCGTCGACTTCGGCACGCGCCGGCGCCGGCAGCGGCGCGGCCTGGACGCTGGCGCCGGCCAGCGCGAAGGCGAGGACGAGGATCTTGCGCATCATTTCTCCTTCTTGCGAACTTTATAAGGCGCGAGGATGTTGCCGCAGCGGATATTGCCGGCAGCGACGCGAGCATTGAAGGCATGCAGCTCTTTTTCCAGGCTGGTGCCGGCCGCGTTCAGGCTCGCTGCCTGGGCGTTCAATTCATCCTGACGGGCATTGTATGCGGCGACGGCCGCGTTGTCGGTCCGATTGACCTGGGCCGATGCGGCTTCGTGCGCCGACAGCGCGGCCGAAGTGCGCTCCAGTGCCGCTTCATGCTCGCGGAAGCGGCGCGCCAGGGCCTGGCGCTGGGGACGCAGTTCGCCCTCCTCCGCCATGCAGGCTTTATAGGCCGGGGTATCGGGCTGCGGCGGCATCGGCTGGGCGAAGGCGGCGCCGGCAAAAGTGGTCGCGGCAGCAGCCGCGGCGAGTATCATATATTTCATCTGTGGGGCAAGGACTTTTAAGGCAACAAACAATTCAGATTTACAATCCTACAACATCCCCCTCAAACCCGTGTGCTAATATGCGGCAGCCTTTTTTTGGCGATCCCAAAAGAGAAGAGATATTGGAGAGACTAGTGAGCATTTTTAGGACTAAGAACCTGGACGACATGGTAGCAGCCACCCGTACCCCGGGCGGCCTGCAGAAAGTGCTGGGTCCGATGGACCTGGTGCTGATGGGCATTGGCGCCATCGTCGGTACCGGCATCTTCGTCTTGACCGGCACCGGCGCACTGACCGCTGGCCCGGCCCTGACGATTTCCTTCGTGGTCGCAGCGCTGGCCTGCGGTTTCGCCGCCCTGTGCTACGCCGAATTCGCCTCGACCGTTCCGGTGGCCGGCTCCATCTACACTTATAGCTACGCCACCCTGGGCGAGCTGGTGGCATGGATGATCGGCTGGGACCTGATGCTCGAATATGGCCTTGCCACGTCCGCCGTGTCGGTGGCCTGGTCCGGCTACTTCCAATCGCTGATCGCCGGCATCGGCATCCACCTGCCGACCGCGCTGACCGCCGCCCCTGGCGCCGTGCCTGGCACGACCACCCTGTTCAACCTGCCAGCCTTCGTGATCATGATCGTGCTGACCGCCATGCTGGGCTGGGGCGTGCGCGAATCGGCCCGCGTCAACAACATCATGGTGGTCATCAAGATCGGCGTGGTGCTGCTGTTCATCGGCGTTGGCGCCGGCCACGTGCAGCCAGCTAACTGGCAGCCATTCATGCCCTTCGGCGCCTCCGGCGTGATGAGCGCGGCGGCCCTGGTGTTCTTCGCCTTCATCGGCTTCGACGCCGTAACTTCCGCCGCCGAAGAAGTGAAGCGCCCTGAGCGCGACCTGCCAATCGGCATCATCGGCTCGCTGGCCGTCTGCACCATCCTGTACGTGATCGTGGCCGGCATCATGACCGGCATCGTCCCTTACAAGCAATTCCTGGGCGTCGACCACCCGGTCTCGCTGGCCCTGCAATACGCCGGTGAAAACTGGTTCGCCGGCTGGGTATCGCTGGGCGCCATTCTCGGCATGACCACCGTGATCCTGGTGATGGCCTACGGCCAGACCCGCATCATCTTCGCCATGTCGCGCGACGGCCTGCTGCCGAAGAAGCTGTCCCAGGTGCACCCGAAATACCACACCCCGTTCTTCGCCACCTGGATGGTCGGCCTGATCTTCGGCTTCATCGCCGCCCTGGTGCCGCTGAACGTGCTGGCCGAACTGGTCAACATGGGTACCCTGGCTGCCTTCTGCCTGGTGTCGATCGCCGTGATCATCATGCGCAAGAAGCGACCCGACCTGCACCGCGCCTTCCGCTGCCCTGGCGTGCCGGTGGTTCCGGGCCTGGCGGTCGCCTTCTGCCTGGCCCTGATGGCCTTCCTGTCGGCCATTACCTGGATCGCCTTCGGCATTTGGCTGGCCATCGGCCTGGTCGTGTATTTCGGCTACTCGCGCCACCGCTCCGAACTGGGCAAAGCGAAGTAAGCAGCACCCTCCCCACATGAAAGCCCGCAGTAGCGGGCTTTTTTCATTGTTGCGCGCCTACCACGAACGGTGGCGCACCTGCCTGCAATCTGTGACACTTAGCCCCGTAGTCAGCTTGTTCACCACCAATAACAACGGGAGAGAGCATGACGATGAAAAGAATGTGCAGCGCGCTTGCCGCGCTTTCAGCAGCCAGTTTCACCATCACGGCAAGCGCCCAGGAAGGCGGGCCTACCGTCACCATCAGCGGCTTTGGCACCGCTGCCCTGACCTCCACCGACACCGACGACGCAGAATTCATCCGGCCCAACCAGGCATCCGGCGTGAAGAAGGATTGGCGCACCGGCGTCGACTCGAATTTCGGCATCCAGGCCACGGTCAAGGTCAACGACATGATCTCGTTCACCGGCCAGGGCCTGGTGCGCAAGGACGCCATCGACCATTACCGCGCCCAGGCCGCGTGGGCTTTCGCCAAGTTCAAGCTCAACGACGATTTCAGCGTGCGCGTCGGCCGCATGGGCGCGCCGATCTACATGATTTCCGACTTCCGCAATGTGGGCTATGCCAACACCATGCTGCGCCCGCCCGCTGAAGTCTATCGCCAGGTCACGCTCGATTCCTTCGACGGCGTCGACGTGCTGTACCAGCACAGCTTCGGCGATACCTCGCTGAGCGTGCAGCTTGGCACCGGTCGGGCCGACGTCGACCAGCCGGCGCAGAACATCGAGTTCCGCAAGATGCTGCTGCTGCACGTCGTGGCGGAAAACGGCCCGTTCACGCTGCGCTTCGGCCGCGCCCAGGCCGACTTCAGCGTGGTCGACAACCCCACGCTGACCGGGCTGGTGACCACGCTGCGCACCGTGGGCCTGGCTTCGGTGGCGAACATGATGCCGCTGAACGACGTGAAGGGCACTTTCACCTCCGTAGGCGGCACCATGGACTGGAAAAACGTGGTGCTGCAGGCCGAATACGCCATGCGCCGCACCGATACGCTGATCGTGCACGACACCAACTCGTGGTACGCGATGGCTGGCTACCGCTTCGGCAAGTTCCTGCCCTACTACTACCACGGCAGCATCAAGCAGAAGTCCGACCGCAGCGTCGCCGGCTTGCCCACCAGCGGACCGCTGGCGCCGCTTGCCGCGGGCGTGAACGGCCTGGCCAAGGCGGCCCTGCAATCGTCCGACGCGATCGGCGTGCGCTGGGACTTCTACAAGTCGCTGGCACTGAAAGTACAGGTCGACCACATCAAGCCGAAAGATGGCCCCGGCGCATTCATCAATTACAAGCCTGGCTTCAATGAGTCGGTGAATGTGTATGCGGTAGCTCTCGACTTCGTGTTCTGAGGAGGCAGCCATGGACAAGCGAATCAAGCCGCTGCTTGCCGCAGCGATGTTGTGTGCCGCCCTGCCCGCGCTGGCAGCCGAAATTGTGGTGATCGTCAATCCGAAGAACCCGGCCTCGCGCATGTTCAGCGAGCAGGCGGCCCAATTCTTCCTCGGCAAATCGACCTTGTTCACGCCGGTCGAACACACCGAAGGCCCGCTGCGCAATGAATTCAGCCAGAAGGTGCTGGGCAAGGACAGCGCCCAGGTCAAGGCGCAGTGGTCGAAGCTGGTGTTTACCGGCAAAGGAACGGCGCCCAAGGAGTACGGGTCCAGCGCCGAAGTGAAGAAAGCCGTGGCAGCCGACGTGCAGGCTATCGGCTATATTGAGAAATCCGCCGTCGACGACAGCGTCAAGGTCATCCTCACCGTGCAGTAAAAAAAAGGGGACGTACCCATTAAGGGGGACGTACCCTTTTTTTTAAGGGATACGTCCCCTTTTTTCATGCGATGATGATGGCAATGCGCCATCCCGTCCTCCCCTACACCGTCGCCATGCTCATGCTGAGCACCCTGGGTGTCTACGTCCAGGAGGCGGGCCTCGATCCAGTCACCACAGTGTTCTTCCGCTGCGCCATCGGCGCCCTTGCGCTGGCGCTCTATTGCGGCTGGAAAGGCATGTTCAGGCGCGAGAACATGCCGCCGCGCGCATTCAGGCTGGCGGCCTTCAGCGGCGTGCTGATGGTGGTGAACTGGGTGACGTTCTTCGAAGCGATCCGGCGCATCGGCATCGCGGTCGCCACCATTGTCTTCCACGTGCAGCCCTTCATGGTGCTGCTGCTCGGCGCGCTGATCCTGCGCGAACGGCTGGCGGCCAACAAGCTGGCCTGGGTGTTACTGGGCTTTGGCGGCCTGGCGCTGGCCTGCGGCGTGCGCTTCGACGCGCCGATGGACGCCAATTACCTGCTCGGCATCGCCAGCACACTGACCGGCGCCCTGGCCTACGCGGGCGTAACGCTGGCCACCAAGTCGATGCGCGGCACGCCGCCACACCTGACGGCCCTGGTGCACTGCATGGCCGGCGCGCTGCTGCTGGCCGCCTTCACCAGGATTCCCCCCGGCGGCCTGGACGCCGCGCAATGGGGCTGGCTCGCCACCCTCGGCCTGGTGCCCACTGCCCTGGCCTACGTAATGATCTACGGCGCCACGCCGCACATGGAAACGGCGGCGATCGCGGTACTGACCTTCATTTATCCCGCAGCGGCGGTGTGCTGGGACTACGTGGTCTATGGCCACCTGATCAGCGCGTGGCAGGTCACGGGCTTCGCCCTGATCATCCTGGCCAGCCTGGGCGTCAATCTCGATTGGCGAATTGCTGTCGGAAAACTTTACAGTCGATAAATGCTTCTTGCATAAGTCATTGATTTATTTACGTGGCACAAGATTTGCTTTAAGGCATTCCTGTTTGACCAACAATAATTATGGAAACCTTAATGAAATTCAAAGCAATCCTCGCCGCACTGGCAGCAGCCGCCACCATCCCGGCGTCGGCATCCGTCCTCTACTCCAACAATTTCGAAGCCAACGCGAACGGTTTCACCGGCGCCGGCTTCCTGACCGGGACCCAGGGCTACGGCCAGGTGGGTTTTGGCAACCAGATGCTGCGCAACTCGGCCGCGGGCAATCCAGCAGCCGCCTCGGTCCTGAACCTGAATCTTGAAGGCGCGGTCAGCGACGCCACGCTGAAACTGTCGTTCGGCGCCATCGATTCGTGGGATGGCAGTAACTGCTGCGGCCCGGATTACTTCAATATCCGCGTCGACGGCACCCTGCTGTACCAGCAGAACTTCGACACTTTCGGCGCATCCGCTTCCGACTCGCACCTGACCCTGCTGTCCCACACCCACCTCGGTTTCTCCGGCTCGGAAGACCAGGCCTATAACATGACCTTCAACCTGGGCAACCTGGCTGCCGGCGTGCACACCATCGAGTTCTTCGCTTCCGGCAACGTGTGGCAGGCAGGCGACGACGAGAGCTGGGCAATCGACAATCTCAGCGTTGACGGCGAGCGCGCCGCGCCTCCGGCCGACGTGCCGGAACCCGTCAGCGGCGCCCTGCTGCTGGGCGGCCTGGGTGCAATGGCCCTGGTACGCCGCCGTCGCCGCGCCTGATCCCTTCCAACGCGCGCCTCAAGCCGGCGCGCCGAACATCGCTTCGGCGCGCTGGAACAGGATCCACGAAGTAGCCACATATTTATCGCCGCTGCGCGATACATTTCCCTTGTGCGTATGGGTGAAGCCGGCCGGCGCGATGATCAGCCGGCCCTGGCGCGCTTCCACCTTGCGCTGCTGATAGAAGAACTCCGTTTCCCCGCCCTCCGCCACGTCGTTCAGGTAGAACTGGAACAGCAAGGCGCGGTGCAGCGTTTCACAACTGGCATTCTGCGGATAGATCTCGGAATGCCAATGGTGGTAGCCGCCGCTGGCCTGCAGGTATTTCTGCACATTGATCGGGCCGCAGCGGTACATGGACTGGATCAGCTCCGCCAGGTAGGGCCGGCCGCAGCGCTCGAAATTGTCGATATTGAGCGTGACCGGCTGGCCGCTCTCCGGATCGGCCACGCGCGGCGACAAGGCGCCGGTCAGCAGCATGCGGTACTTGTCCATGTAGGCCGACAGGTGGGTCAGCACGCTGGCCATCATCAAGTTCGACACATCGTTCCATTCCGCGTGCTGGCTGATGGTCAGGTCGTAGCTGTCCTTCTTGGCCACGTCCACGCCCTGCCCGGTCTTGCCGCGCACGGCTTTGCCGCTGGCTTCGAAGCGCGCCAGAATTTGCTGGCATTGATCGGGCGTCAGGGCGCCGTCGTAGATTTCAATAAAGTCGTCCATGCCGGGCAGCATACGGCAAAACCAGGCTCCGTTTGTCCAGTTTGAGACAGTGACTTTCAAAATGTCTCATTCTTAACAAATGTGTATGCCAAATTCAACAGCTGGATACAACTGGAGACATTTCGATAGATTTCTTGCGTTTTTCTCCATACACTCAGTCCTGTCGAACGCAAAATCTTTGCGATACGGCAAATAATATTCGCGCCGAACAACGGCCCGGGGACATACACCTTACACAAGAGTGGGAGAATTTCCATGGTTCAAAAGCAATTCCAGGTTTCGAAAATCGCTGCCGGCGCCAAGCTGCTGGCTGCAGTAGTTGCTGTCGGTGCTGCTGGCCAGGCTTTCGCCGCCAACGACACCACCCGCGTCATCGTGCAATTCCAGCCAGGCAAGGCAGCCGCCATGAAATCGGCCGTCGCTGCTGCCAAGGGCAACATCAAACATGAAATCTTCGGCATGGACGCGATGGCGATCGAAGTGCCGACCCAGGCCATCAAGGGCCTGGAACACAACCCGAACGTGATCCTGGTTGAAGAGGACGTCAAGCGCCAGCTGTTCGCCACCACCTCGCCTTCGACCGGCACCCCATACCAGCTGGGCCAGCTCGTACCATGGGGCATCAAGGCTGTGCAAGCGGACCAGCTGTCCGATGCGAACACCTCCAACCGCAAGGTCTGCATCATTGACTCCGGCTACGACAACGCCCACGAAGACCTGAACGGCAACGTGGTGACCGGCGAGTACGACTCCGGCACCGGCAACTGGAATACCGACGAAAACCACCACGGCTCGCACGTTGCAGGCACCATCGCCGGCATCAACAACGGCCTGGGCGTGGTTGGCGTGAACCCGAACAAGAAGCTGAAGCTGCACATCGTCAAAGTGTTCGGCGCTGATGGCTGGGCATATTCCTCGACCCTGGCAACTGCAGCCAACAAGTGCGGCGCAGCCGGCGCGAACGTGATCTCGATGTCCCTGGGCGGCGGCCGCTCCAGCCAGACCGAGAAGAAAGCCTTCGACACCCTGCAAACCAAAGGCGTGCTGTCGATCGCCGCAGCAGGCAATGACGGCAACACCGTGATTTCCTACCCAGCCGGCTACGCCAGCGTGATGATGGTCGCCGCTGTGAACGAGAACAAGCAATGGGCCGACTTCTCGCAGTACAACAGCAAGGTTGAAATCTCCGGCCCAGGCGTGGCTGTGCTGTCGACCGTGCCGATGGGCGCCGGTTCCGAATCCCACCTGAGCGTAGGTTCGACCGTGTACACCCCAGGCGATATGGACGGTTCGCCAAAAGTGACCCGCACTGCTCCGCTGGCTGACTTCGGCCTGGGCGATGCGGTCAACAGCTCGGTATCCGGCAAGGTCTGCCTGATCCAGCGCGGCACCGTAGACTTCGCGACCAAAGTGTCGAACTGCCAGGCATCCGGCGGCGTTGGCGCCATCGTGTACAACAACGCAGCAGGCAGCTTCGGCGGCACCCTGGGCACGACCGTGACCAGCATCCCATCGGTCACCGCGACCGACGTTGACGGCGCAGCGATGAAGAACCAGCTCGGCCAGTCCGCGACTGTGGAAGTGAAGCCGACCAACTACTCCTTCTACGACGGCACCTCGATGGCAACCCCGCACGTATCGGCTGTAGCGGCGCTGGTATGGTCCTACTTCCCAAGCTGCACCGGCTCGCAGATCCGCGCCTCCCTGACCAAGTCCGCACTGGACCTGGACGTGGCCGGCAAGGATAACAAGACCGGTTACGGCCTGGTGCAAGCCAAGGCAGCCTACAACCGCATCCAATCCCTGGGCTGCGGCAACTAAGTTACTGCTTTCTCCAAGCACGAAGGGCGCCTCGCGGCGCCCTTTTTTTATTCGGGGTCAGGTCTGTCAATCGGACAGTTAGCGCAATCGTTTGATCTAGCTCAATACGCGAAATCATCGAAATTTGCGTATTGAGATAAATCAAGGAACCCGCATGGGTGTCCAAATGACAGACCTGACCCCGACTTGGGGTTACTGGAAGCGCTCGTTTCCTACGATGGCGATATTGCGTACCCCGAGCCGCTGGGCCGTGGCCAGCACGCCGGCTACGACCTTGTATGGGGCGAGGCCGTTGGAGCGCAGCTGGATGCTGTCGTCGCCTTTCAGCGCCGCCAGCTTTTCTTCCAGCGCGGCGCGGCTTGCGAGCTGGGCGCCGTTCCACCACAGCGTGCCGTCGAAATCGACTTCCAGCGTCTGGGCCAGCTTCTCGATAGCGCCGCTGTGCCGCGGCATGTCCATGCCGATGGAATGATTGGCTTTCGGGATGGTGACGATCAGCATGATGATCAGGACCAGCATGACGTCAATCAGCGGCGTCATGTTCAGCTGGTTCAGGGGCTCGGCTTCGGCCGATGGTGCGGACAGTGCTGCATTGCGTGCGTAACGCATGGTGCCTCCTCGGGTTAGTGTTAGCAAAACGATCAACTCCGGAGTGAAGCCAATATACCGCGTGGAAACAACAGTTGCGAAAATTTTAGAAGGCGCCCTCTAACTCAACCCATGTCGGCGCGTGGTCGCTGGGCTTCTCGCGGCCACGCACTACCCGGTCGACATCCGCGCCGCGCAGGAGCGGCGCCAGCACCGGATTCAGCAGGAGGTGATCGATGCGCAGGCCGGCGTCGCGGCCAAAGGCGTTGCGGAAGTAATCCCAGAAAGTGTAGATCTTTTCGTCGGGATGCATCGTGCGCAGGGCGTCGGTCCAGCCCTGCCCCACCAGCTTTGCGAAGGCTGCGCGCGTTTCGGGGCGGAACAGCGCGTCGTCAACCCAGCGCTCCGGCTTGTACACATCGAGCTCGGTCGGCATCACGTTGTAGTCGCCGGCCATGATGACCGGCTTTTTCGACACTACCAGTTCTTCTCCGCGCGCTATCAGGCGATCGAACCATTTGAGCTTGTAATCGAATTTGGGACCGGGCGCCGGATTGCCATTGGGAAGGTACAAGCATGCAACCAGCAACTTGCCCACCATCGCTTCGATATAGCGGCTCTGTACATCTTCCGGATCACCGGGCAAGGCGCGGCCAAGTTCCACCGGCGTGGTGCCGCGGGCCAGGATGGCAACGCCGTTCCAGCTTTTCTGTCCGTGCCAGATGGCGCCATAGCCGGCGTCGTTGATTGCAGCTTCGGGGAATTTTTCGTGCGGGGCTTTCAGCTCCTGCAGGCACACCACGTCAGGCTGGGTCTCATTCAGCCATTGCAGCAGCGCCGGCAGGCGGGCGCCGATTCCGTTGATGTTGAAGGTCGCGACTCGCATGGCGACCATTATGCATAATCCCGGTCAGTTGCGGCGCATGACGATGGCGGGCAGGCGCTGGCCGCTGCCGGAGGCGAAATAGCCCTCGATTTCGCCGATTTCGGCAAAGCCTTCGGCGCGGTAGATGCGGCGGGCCGCATCCCATTCGGGATTGACGATCAGGATCGTGCTGCGCAAGCGTGGGTGGCGGGCGAACATTTCGACCAGGGCGTCGCGGAACAACCGGCGCCCCCAGCCAGTGCCGCGTGTTGCGGGATCGACCACCATGGAGGAAACGTAGACTTCTTCGCCGTCTGGCACATGGGCTTCGGCTGCAGCATGGTTGCGCGCGAAGCGGGCTGAATTGAAGCCCTGCTCCAGCGGCCAGAATTCGGCACAAAGGTAGCCGTACAAACGCTTTGCTTCGCCGGCCAGCACCCAGCATCCTTCGGGCGCGGAAGACAAGCGCTCGGCAAAAGCTTCCTCAGTTTCCTGGATCGCCTCCGCAAAACCGGCGCGCTCAAGCCGCATGATTTCGGCCATGTCGGCCATCGCGGCTGGCCGCAGGGTGAAAGACATTACTGCTGCTTCGGGCAGCCTTGCGCCACGCTGCGCACTTTGAAGGCTGCGACGGATTCGCCTTCGGTTACTACCTTCAGGCAGATGCCGTCATACGACACGAAAAAGTGCGTGCACTGGCCGCTGGCGGCCTCGCAAGACCGCAGTTCGGGGAACTGCCCCTGGAGCTGGCGCTCCCATTCGGACGAGGCATCGCGGTGGTCGGCACGCCAGCCCGCATCGATGACTTCCTTGCGCGCCTTGGCGTATTTCATGCCTACGAGGTTGTCCCAGGTATTGGTTGGCTGGGGGGCGGCGGCTGCAGTGCCGACGGCCAGGGCCATCGAAAACGCCATAATCAATCGGGTGACATTCATGAATTGTTCAGGATTATTATTAAGAACTAAATCAATTATGCCACGCAGAAATAGCCCCCGGCCAGTGTTATATACAACATTTCAGGAATTTGCGACGCACACTACAACCTTGCCGAAATTGCTGCCTCGCAACAAACCGATCAAGCCCTGCGGGGCCTGCTCCAGGCCGTCCAAGACATCTTCGAAAACCTTGATTCTGCCCTCTGCAACCCAGGCCGACATGTCGCGGGCGAAGTCCTCATAGCGGGTCTCGTAGTGATCGAGGATGACCATGCCCTGCATCAGGATGCGCTTTTGCAGGATGGCCGACATCACTTTGGGCAACCGGTCTTCGCCGTGCAATGCACCATTCTGATTGTATTGGGCGATCACTCCGATCACCGGAACACGGGCGCCGATGTTCAATAGAGGCAACACTGCATCGAAAACGGCTCCGCCCACGTTCTCGAAGTAGACGTCGATGCCGTCCGGCGCCGCCTCGGCCAGCTTTTGCGCCAGTTGCGGGTCATGGCGGTCCAGGGCGACGTCAAAACCCAGTTCGTCACGTGCAAACGCCACCTTGTCGGCGCCGCCGGCAATGCCAATCACGCGCGCGCCTTTCAGTTTGGCCAGTTGGCCGACGATGGAGCCGACCGCGCCGGTCGCCGCCGCCACCACCACCGTTTCGCCCGGCTTGGGCTGGCCAATATCCAGCAGGCCGACATAGGCGGTGAAGGCAGGCATGCCCAGGCCGCCCAGCGCCAGCGATGGCTGTTTCATGTCGCCCAAGGCGCGCAGGTCGCTACCATCGGACAGCGCGTAATCCTGCCAGCCGGCGTTGCCAAGCACGATTTCGCCTGCCTTGAAAGCGGGATGGCGCGATGCCACCACGCGATTGACGGTGCCGCCCACCATCGTAGCGCCCAGCTCCACGCGCGGCGCGTAGGCTGGCGGGACTTCGTCCATCAAGTTTCGCATGTACGGGTCGAGCGACAGGTAAAGGGTGCGCAGCAGGACCTGGCCTTCGCCCGGTTCCGGCACCGGGCCTTCCTCGAGGCGGAAGTCGGCCTGCACAGGCTCGCCATGCGGGCGCGAGGCCAGGACAATGCGGCGGTTGGTAGTGGCAGTCATTTTGATGCTCCCTTCAGTATTAGACCAGTCGTCTAGTCGACAATTACAAAAAAGGCGGGAGGCCTGCGTCACATTCCCGCCCGGTTCACGCTTGCAGCGTTTGATTCAGTACTTGCTGCGTTCCCGCCATGGCCGTATCAAGCGGCGCACGGTCATGGTTGATCTTGGCGAGCAGGCTCGCGCCCACCCAGCTCTGATACAGGGCAACGGCCAGCACTTTGGCGTCCAGGCCTTGCGGCAGCGAACCGTCGGCCATGCCGCGTTCAATGCATTGCGCCAGCCGCGTGGTGATGCCGCTGACGCCGCGATGCAGCGATGCGCGCAGGGCTTCAGACAAATCGCTCACTTCCGCGCCCAGCTTGACGGCCAGGCACTGGCTGGATTCGCCCAACTGGCATTCGCGCCAGTCCTCGAAGTAATTCTGCAGGCCTTCGCGCCCGGTGGCTCCCTGCGCCAGCAGATCGTCGATGCGCGCCAGGGTCCGCTCGAAATAGCTGTCGATGACGGCCGCTCCAAAGACTTCCTTGGAGCCGAAGTAATGATAGAACGAGCCTTTCGGCACCCTGGCGGCGCCGAGCAGTTCTGTCAGCCCGACGCCGTTAAAACCCTTGTGCATGAACAGCGGCATCGCCGCATCGATAATGCCCTGGCGAACGTCGGCGTAATTGGTAGAAGTCATGAAATACAGTCTAGACCGAATTAGACCAGTCGTCTACAAATATTTTTGACCCAGGTCATGTCGAGGCCGAACAGGCCCGTGGCACCATGGGCGCATGAAGATCCGCAAAACATTCCTGGCCGCGATGCTGGCCATGCCGGTGCTGGCAATGGCTGCCGCGCCTGTCGTCAACGTCTACAAGAGCGCGACCTGCGGCTGTTGCGAAGCATGGGTCAAGCATTTGCGCGACAACGGCTTCAAGGTGGAGGCGTACAACGTCGCCAACCCTTCCGACATGCGCGAGAAGATGGGCATTCCTGACCGCTTCGGCTCCTGCCACACGGCGGTGGTGGACGGCTATGCGATAGAAGGCCATGTGCCGGCAGCGGACATCAAGCGCCTGCTGGCATCAAGGCCAAAGGCGATAGGCCTGGCTGCGCCGGGCATGCCGCTGGGCTCACCGGGCATGGAGGGGCCGCGCAAGGACGCGTACGACGTGCTGATGGTACTGCCCGATGGCTCGTCCCGGGTCTACCAGCGCTACAACTAGAGTGCGAGCAGCAGCAAGGCGACACCGGCCACCGCCAATAGTGCGTGGCCGACCATGACGGCGCTGGGTATCAGCACGCCCTGCTGGTGACGGCCCAGGTTCATCCACACGCCGCCAGCAGCAGCCAGCAGCAGCGCCAGCAAGCCAAGCTGCGCGAAATCCGGCACATGCGAGAAGATTGTCACGTACGCCAGCAGCGTCACGCCGGCTGCGGCGATAAAGCCGTGCAGCATGGCGATCCAGTGCGGTGGATTAGCCTTTTTCCCCAGGCGGATCAGCGCCATGACGATGCCGCCGGCAGCGGCAACACCGAACAGCACACAGGCAACAAATAATATTGTTTGGGTATCCATGCGGGCATTCTGCGCCCCTGCCTGTGGCCGTTCGGTGCGCTGGCTCACGCAGGCACTATACTGTCGGCCCTGCGCCGGAAAACAGAGCGCAGGGCAAGACAATCTTTACCTCGTGCAAAAAAATGGAAGCAAAGCCTGAACTCCGCAGCCTTGCGTTGCAATGCCTGGTCGAACCCGATCCCGCTGCCAAAGTCGCTGCCGTCGCCGCCATGGCCGAAGCCTGGGCCGGCGGCGCACTCGCACTCGATGCCGCGTCCGCGCTGAGCGCGCCGGATGCGCAGATACCCGGCCGCCCTGCCCGCCCTGAACTGGTGGCGCCGCGCCTGGTGGGCCGCCGTTCCATGGCAACCGTGGAGGGACGGGCCATGCTGGTGCACGCGCTGGCGCATATCGAGTTCAACGCCGTCAACCTGGCGCTGGATGCGATGTGGCGCTTCCCCGCGATGCCGGAACAGTTTTATACCGACTGGCTGCGCGTGGCGAAGGAAGAGGCCTATCACTTCTCGCTGCTGTCGGCCCATCTCCTTACGCTTGGTTGCGCCTACGGCGACTACAGCGCGCACGGCAGCCTGTGGGAAATGGTGGAGAAGACCACCGGTGACGTGATGGCACGCATGGCCCTGGTGCCGCGCACGTTGGAAGCGCGCGGCCTCGATGCCATTCCACCGCTGCGTGCCAAACTGTCGCAGGCCGGCGACGAGGCGGCGGCCGCCATCCTCGACATCATCCTGCGCGACGAAATCGGCCATGTGGAAATCGGCAACCGCTGGTACTGGCACCTGTGCGGCCTGCGTGGAATCGACCCGATAACGACCTACGACCAACTGGTGGTAAAGTACAAGGCCACCGTACGCGGCCCGTTCAACATGGAAGCACGCCGCAAGGCAGGCTTCAGCGAGGAGGAGCTGCGCGCGCTACCTGACCAATGACAGGAGCCCCTATGCCGCGCCTGAACTTTATCATTGCAACCATCCTGCTGGCGGCCAGTGCCGCACCAGCGATCGCCGGCCCGAAAGGCTGGACTGCCTTGAATGCCAGCCGCACATACACGGCGATTCCCGTCGCCAGCGACGACACCGTCAATCCCTTGCGTGGGTATTATCGCTGGCAGAACCAGGAGCTGGTCCCGCAGTCGGCGCCGGCCAGGGACGCCTACCGCCGCTATTACTGGAAAGACCTGGAAACCGCCGAAGGCCAGTACAACTTCAGCGCCATCCTGAACGACCTTGCCTTGGCAAGGAGCCAGGGCCGCAAGTTCGCCTTCCGCCTGCGCACGATGGCGGGCTATGACGACAACGTGGTCTATGCCCCGGCCTACATCGTCAACAACGCCAATTGCCAGGCAGGCTGCGGCTTCTGGGCCGACACCGATACCACGGTCCCCGGCCAGACCTTCATCCCCGACTGGAACGACCCGTGGCTGCAACAGCGCTCACGCGCCCTTCTCACCGCGCTGGCCAGCGCATTAGGCCCGAACAATCCGGACCTCGCATGGATCGACGTGGGCATGTACGGCCAATACGGCGAATGGGCACTGCGCTCCAGCGCCTACGCCAACCCACCGGCCGGCATCACGCCTGCGACCGATGCCAGCAAACGCGAATATGCGAAGATGCATTTCGAGGCATTCCCCAACCAGCAGCACGTGATGTTCATCCCCTACTCCAGCAAGGATGCGCTGACCTTCGGCCTGCTGGAACAAACCATCACGAGCCGGCCGGTAGGCTTGCGCGCGGATTGCCTGAGCCGCTACGGTTATTTCGACCAGTGGACCAACCGTCCCGCCGAATGGGCGGCCTTTGCGGCTCAATGGCAGAAGGCGCCGTTCGTGTCCGAATTCTGCCCGTTCAGCAGCGGCGATCCGCAGAACAATCCCGCCACGGCACGCCAGCAGGCCGCCGCCTTCCATATCACGCTGTTCAGCAACGGGAATTTCGAGACCAGCCGGCCGGATGCCGAGCGCTGGGGTGCGCTGTCCGTGGCCGAACAGAATGACTTGCTGATGATGGCGCGCGAATCAGGCTATCGCTACGCCGTCGCCAGCAGCACCGTCAACCTCACTGCCGGCGGCGCGCTGACGCTGACAACGACGCTGCGCAACGACGGCAGCGCACCGGCCTACGAAACGTGGCTGGTGAAAGCGGAACTGGTGAATGCTTCCGGCACGGTGGTGTGGACGGGTCAGACTTCCGCCCAGCTGAAGTCCCTTCTGGGCGGCGGCGCCAGTGCCAGCTACCAGGACAACTGGACGCTACCGGCACTACCGACGGGCGACTACATCTTGCGCCTGGCAGCGCGCGATACCAGCGCCTCGCCGCGCGCGCCCTTGAAATGGACCATCGGCGAACGCGCCGGCGACGGCACGCTGGCTGTGGCAACGCTGCGCCGCCGTTAGGCGTCAGGCAGTCGGCAGCCAGCGCGGCTTGGTGTCCGTGTGCAGCTCACGCTGCACCGGGCCATCATATTCAGGCTCCATGGTGCCAAGCGTGATAGCGATACGGTCCGGCGCCTGCGTGCTGCGCCAGGTCAGGGTCGAACCGCACACCTTGCAGAAACCGCGCCGTCCATGGTCGGAAGAATGGAATTCCGTCACCAGCTCGGCGCCTTTTTCGAAACTGAAGCCAGAGCTGGCGACATTGGCATACGTGCCCGATGCGGCGCCGTGCTGCTTCTGGCACATGGTGCAATAACAGTGGCTCGCACTGTGCACCGAATTTTTCTCAGCCTTGTATTCGACACCGCCGCAAAGGCAGCTACCGCGCAGATATTCCGTCATGCCTAGTCTCCTTTGGAGGAATGTCGGGAATGATAATATATCCAGGCACCCAAGGGAGACGCACATGACGACCGAAGCCATGCCTTTCCGCACCCTGCTCTACCGCTTCATCTTCTTCGACTGGCTGTTCAAGGATGTCAGCGCGGCACGCAACGTGATCGAGCGCCACGCCGCCCTGCAGCACAACAAGTACATGAGCCGTTACCTGCCGATTTATTTCCGGCGCTGGACCGTCATGGCGACCTTTGACTTTGGGCTGGGCTGCCTGTTCGAACGCGCGCTGCAGGCCACCGTGCTGTCAGCTTATTTCTTCACCTGGTCGTGCGTGACAGTGGCCGGGATGGTGGTGATTGCCGCCGCCTGGATCTTCCTGACCTTCGGACGCCTGAGTTGACGCAAAATTGAGCAGCCAGATTATTCTCATTAGAATCATGGCTTTAGCAGACGGAGGGATTCCTTGTTAACAGACTTTTCCACAGAAACCGTTAACAACTCCTTGCAGCGCCGCCTCGACCGTTTCGAGCTGTTCGACAGCATGGACAGCCCCGCGCTGAACCTGACCTTCGTACTGGAGTTGCCGGATTTCCGGCCTTGGTGCAAAGAGCAAGGCCTGCCGCCCTTCCACGTGATGCTGTGCGCCGTGCTGCGCTCCGTGCTGAAGGTGGAAAATTTCCGCTACCGCATCCTGGACGGCAAAGTGATTCGCATCGAGCGCCTGACACCGTCCTTCACCGTCAAGAACCAGCATGACGACTTGAACTTCGCCCAGTTCGAATGGTCGGACGACCTGCGCGAGTTCGTAGCACGCGGCCTGGCAGCACGCGAACAGGCATCGAATATGGAAGCACTGAATCGCAAATACCGCAGCATGACGCCGCGCGAAGCAAAGGAGCAGGTATTAGTTACCTGCATACCGTGGCTGAACTTCACGTCAATCCAGCATCCCACCGCCGTGCTGGCGCAGCCGGATATTCCATCGTTCGCATGGGGCAAATTCCGGGATGCTGGCGCCGGGCGCCTTGAGCTGCCATTCTCGGTTCAAGCGCATCATGGTTTCGTCGACGGCTATCACATTCACCTGTTCGCCGAACAGGTAGCCACCGAACTCACCGCCATCATGCAGGCCTAGGCCAGGCGGATGTCGCGTGCGCCTGCTGCAGCCAAGCGCGCCAGCAAATCTTCCAGCGCCTGTACAGGCGCCGAACCAAGATCCAGTTCGACCGCGACCATGGCGCCGTCCGGCCGCGGATCGCTCGCAAAATGAACTACGCCAAACAGCCCCTCTTCATTCAGCCGATTGGCATCCTCCGCATCGAACCAATCCATGAACCACGGCGCCAGCACCGCGCCGACCTGCTGCGGAACCAGGCCGCCGATACGCAAGGCGACGTCGTCCCACACAAAAGGCGCGACATAGACAATGGCTGGAGGAAGCGGCAAGGTGTGCACGCTGAACTGCATGCGCGTGTGCGAGTCGACCGTAAGCAACTTGCCCGCCTGCGAGCCCCGCCTTGGAACCAGGTCGGCCCGCATTGGCAAGTCATACTCGCCATCGAGCGCAAGGCTGCCGTCGTCGCGACGCAGTGCCGCTTCCACATGGGCGCTCGCGGACGATGCAACCGCATCGGCGAACGTGGCAGCATAGGCCATGCGAATGACCGAGAAAAGTTCTGTCATCGGTCTACAGCACGCTTGGCAGGGTGATGTAGACGAGCCCGGACAACAACAGGAACGAAGCGCATGCGACGAGACGATTGAGCGACTGCTCCCAAGCGTGATCGCGAGTTCGTGCCATGCGCGCATCGGCTGCAGCCTGGATGCGCTTGAACTCTTCGTCCGTCACTGCGGTAGCGACGATGTGCATGGGGTTGTGGAGCAGCTCGACAGCATCCTCATATTGGTGTGCGAGCCAGATGCAAAGTACCCGTCCTTCTTTCGACGGTTTGGAAGGCTCGAATACCGGGATGCCTGCACGGGACAATCGATCCCATGCATCCTCGTATTCGAGCTCGCAAGTTGTGACAAAGACCTGACGCATAGCGCGGTATGGTAACCGCCAAGGAGGCCTTAGAAACTCTCAGAATTTCACTTATCAAATAATTTTATTTGATGGCGCACGCTTGACCTTAGCGAAGCCGAACAGTGACGCCGGCTTCGCGCCAGTCAATTACTTGCAGGTGAACGTTGCAATACCGCTGTAGCTAGTCTTGTTCTCGTTCGCCACGACCACGTTATAGATCGCAATGACGTTCACTGCGCCGTTGCCCGCGTCACCGACTGCAACCATGCCACCATTGCCGGTGCCGCCCAACCCACCCGAGATATAAGTGGCATTGCCGGTCTTGACCGTGCCTGACAGATTGACCGTACCGCTGGCGCCAGCACCGGTGGTGGTGATCATTAACGACACATTGGCGCCAGCCCCATCAAAAGTAACGCTTGCGCTGCCGGTAGACGTACCAAAGTAGTCCGTGGACCGTACGGTTCCTCCAGAATAACCCGGTTTGGTGAATTTGCCGGAATTGCAGGTCATGCTGCCATTCGTTGGGAAGGTCTCGAGGCTGTTGTAAACAGAGTAGTGAAACGCGTCAAAAGAATCGCCGGTCATCGTCCAGGTGCTGCTGGAAAATTTGGCCGTGCCGACACTCCAACGACCTTGAGCGAAGCTCGCGTTACCAGAAATATCCTGGGTTGCAATTGTCGTTCCGGTCAGGGTGGTGCTTCCCATGACCGTCACTGCCCCGTCACTTGTCTGCGTTAAAGGTGATGCGATTCCGCTCATCTGACCCAAGCGGCCAGTCATCAGGAATCGTGGCTTTGCTCCGGCAACGAAAGGCGCATCGACAGAGCCCGGATTGGCCGGCTTACTTTCGGCTGGTGGCGGATTGACTGGGGCAGGCGGATTGGTTACGGAAGCCGAGCTACCGCCGGCACCTGGAGCAGCAGCGGAAGTACTATCGCCGCCACCACCTCCACAACCGACCAGCGTAAATGCCGAGACTACTGCCAACGAAAGAAATTTAATGTTCATGTTCTTCTTCAAAAAACTACGCAACTATCCAAATCCGATCCATGAGATGCGTAGATACCTCATGAAACCAGCTTTCCTCGAGTGAGATTCAGTCTCCAATGCGCGAACCCAAAGGGCGTGACTAAGCCTCGCTGGACTCGCGCGTTCTTTTTAATTGAGGGGTACATTGATGAGCCCACCGACCAGGCGGCGGGTCCGTGCAGGACGTCGGCCGCGCCCCCCACCCGCATGAAGGGCGGCGGACGAGGCTTCCAGACTTACGGCGACTACTTAATTGAAGGGTTCGTTTGCGGGCAATTGGCTGGCCGTGCATGCGGCAGAGCAATTACACAATGGCACCAAACATTTCATCAATGCATTTTTTACAGCTATGAAGTATAGCGGCGCATCGCCCCAAAATCAATTGTCCGGCTTACATTCCCTTAAGCTTTTAGAACAAATAGCCCAACATTTGAACGAGCTTGCCGTCATTTAGTGACATTTGGTGAGAATATCTCTTGCTCAAGCACATGATCGCCGCAAGAGATGCGTTGACCTATTGGCATTTTCCATTGGAGTCAGATGCTAGGCATTTGGTGGAGCCAAAGAATTCTGGCCTATCGTCGCGCCAAACCAATGCAGGCCAAGCGCCGCAGCACAGGAAGCGAGGCGCGGCCTGTATTGTTGACTGGCTTTCGAATACGGCGACGATGCCGCTATTTGCAGTTTCGGCAAGAACAGCCGCCGAGGTGGCGCACCGACCATATTGATTGGAATCTACACAACATGGGTCAGAAAAAGCGCGCCCCCTTGCAAACACCGGCTGGTATCAGCCGGCGCCCATGAAAATCACTCCTCACTTCAAAGAAAACGGACTATTCCCACGGCTCGCTTCACTTATGGTCATTTGGAGAAGAATCACGACACTGGGCACAACTGGGATTGACCAGGTCAGTCATCCAGCCAGTCGCGCATAGCCGACTTTTCGGTGCCGAATTGATAATCCCCTTGCGCCGCGACAAAGGCGTCTTCCGCTACCTTGTTTAAGTTTACTTCTGAGAAAGCGGACTATTTTAAACGAATCACTTCGCTTATTAAACATTTGCACAGGACCACACTATTGTTCATTGGGCTCGGATGAGTTCGTCGCATCGAAGTATCGTGATCTTACTCGATCTAAATTCGCCAAAATTCTGCTTTCTTCACTTGGGAATTCGAGCAGATAAGAGCGACATAATAATTCAATCAGGTAGACATAGTCAGCAATCGGCAAAATTGAGCTTTCGTACTCACCAATAACGAATACGACCCCATCAAATTCGTCCGGATGATCTAAATCCTCTTCGAGAACGAACTCTAACCCCTCATGCACTCGAGTTCCAACGCCTTGAGCAGCAGAGGACAGCATTTCATTAAATGAAATACGCTGCTCCATCAACATCGTTTTAATCAAGTAAAAGAAGTCCTTGCCCGCAAAGCCCATCTCGTCAAATGAGGTTACGAGCTTCACCAGCCAATCTATTGTTCTAGCATCAATCATTGCTTACCCCGCGCGGGAGTCGTGATAGAGTCTATCTCCCAATTGTGTCCTCTTCGTCATCCCAGAAGTTTCCAGGTGGAGAATATTGTCTATTTTCTAGTATAGGACACCAACCAAACCGTGCATAAAAGAGCGCGAGATTGACAATCTTATAAATATTGGGCTGCACTTCCTCCAATGTAATAGTTCCATTCTCATAATGGGTGTATTGCCCTCCGCCTCCAGCCATGGCCCGCTCTTCTAGCAAATCCCGGTCCCAGCCTTGTACCAAACCAATTACCTCCGGTAGCGGGTGAGAAATGATAACTTCGAACTCTCGGCCAACTCGACAAACACACGGAATTTTTTCTTGTTGTACCATTGCCGCACTGACCAGATTTTTAGGAAAATTGATATGTAAATAAAGGCTCAATTGGCTTCTTAGGTACGATGACCTCTCCTGTAACGTTTTATGCAAAAATCTCGGCCAGGCTATCTCATCATAACGGCTTCCGTGAGGTCACGACTTGCCACCTCAGATTTTCCCGCTTTCGTCGCTACCGCGTCAACGACCACAGAATGGGAAAAGTCCGCACATGATGTTCATTCGGCCGCATGTACATTTGGACGGCGTGACGCCGGACGAGGTTTGACAAGGGATAGACCCTCATCGACGAATGCCAATGCGCGTGGAGTGGTTCGAGGCGTGGGATTGCCTGCTGACTAGGTTTCGAATACGTCGACGCTGATGTAGTTCGCAGGTTCGAAGAGTAACGGCGCTTTCCACGGTCGCCGCGGCCGCGATCGTCAACTCATCGCGATCTATGGTGATCTGCTTTAAAAGTGGACAAATAAATGGCGCGGTCCTCCTAGGCGACCGGCTCGCATCAGCCGGCGTCCACGAGATTCGCGCCTCTTTTCTGAGAAAGCGGCCCGCTCCCCTTATTGATCATTTGGACAGGACATGCCAGGTTTGCACCGTGGAGGTGACATCAACCAGCGACTTTCGTTGAAAAATCGCTGCTTTAATTGTTGCCCAATCCTTTGTGGGCGTGTGGACGGGCAACAATTTATCCAATGAAGACTGTCAGTGAGCTGCTACCATTCAGGCTTAGCGAATTCAGTCCCTTTAGAAGAGCCTCAATTCGCTCAAGCACTTTGTCCTTCTCAGACTTAGGGATATTAGTCTGGGGTTGATGATCAACCCAGCGGCGCAATAAATTTAACTCACCAGAAACCTCTTCAAAATCACTGACACTCACGTCAACGCCGGTTTCAAACATCGGCAACCAAAAAGCATTAGTTTCCTTCGCTGCCGTCAGCCAAATACGCCGAAAAACCTCTTCTGTTGCCAAAGGGATATAGAAGTTTCGATACTCATCAGACTTTGGCGACGATACAATCAACGAAACAGTCATTAATTTCCTCCATATTCAACGCCAAATCTCCATAGTGGATACTTTGCTCGTAATCTGCTGAGCTGAAACTCAACGGCCGGCTTCAACTCCGGACTGACACTCTCAATCCTAAACACCAAGTTTTTGTATCCTTTGATCTCTTCAAGAGACGGAACCACTTCACTTCCTGAAGCAGCAGCTGGCCGTGTAGTCACCGCAACGTCTTCCAAATTTGTCAAGCGTACGACCGTTTTATCATAGACTTGCTTCTCTGCCCATTCAACTGCGGTCTGCTGCGGTTGTCCTGTCCGAGGATTAATAACTTTTAGTCCACGTCCAGACTTATCCTCGATTAGTAGTCCCTGCACGACTACGTCGAATTCTCCAAGCGCCTTACCTCCGGCACTGGCAAGCTCCACTTCACGATAAACTGTATTCGCTGCACGAACTGATTTCCATAGATCATCTATTCCACCGAGCAGTATGCCCCCTCTAACTGCCAACCCCAATGGCAGCGAAGCAATATTCATGAGTCGCTCAGTTTCATATGTTTGTCTTGCTCGATAATCTTGAGTACCTCGATCGCTTTCGATTAAGCTCGGAGTCCATGGGTCGACAACTGCAGGAGGCACAAATGCGACGGCTGCTCCGGTGGCTCCGTCGCGATATTGGCCAGCGCTACGATCAAATTCCACATAACCCGACTGAGTGTAGACATAGTTCGGCCCCGGCGTCAGAGCATATCGGCTGCTAACACCACCAGTATTGTCGAGGATGTACGCGATCATGTCATTGCTTGGCTTAGTCGGCACCTTCTCTACCAGCGTGTGTTCGTCGCCACTGGTAAAGAGCATTTCCCCGTCATCCTTAAGTGTGGACACTATCGATTCTCGGGTAATAATGTTGACTGGTACGCCATCTTTGCTGAGTTCAGGGGAGTTAACAAAAGTTTCCGCATGGTTTTCCGGAACGATGATATTGCCCTTGCTATCCTTCAGTCCGGCATAACGCAATGCATCCAGGATTTGCTGCTCCGTATACTTGCCGTCGCTTCTTTTCGCCAGAATTTTGGCAACTTCTCGATCGCCAGAGTGGAGTCGACGATTGAAATCATCCACCGTTCCCGCGGACTGGCCACCTTGCGCAGCAGCCAGCAACGCACTGACGTCGCTGGCGTTGCTCGATATGCTCGCGGCACCTGTGCTTGCGACCATTCCACCGATAACCGCGCCGGTGTTCTGATACGCGTTAATGAAGGCGTCGGCCTTTTCGCCGGTCAGGCCGAGCTTCTTCGCTTCGACACGCCCCAGCTGTTCGCCGAGTTGCTGTCCAAGATTGCCGCCCACGACACCGGCGGCGCTCTCCAGGGCCCCCGCTTGACCGTTGGCCAGCCCGCCCAGCAGCCCTTGCGTTGCAGAGTGCAGACCGACCCGGTAAATGCCGTTGTCGCTCCAGTTTGCTGCAGTCGCATCCGCTTCGGCAGCCTTGGCCGCCAATTCGGCTGCCGCTTTCGGATTTCCGTCGATCATCGCTTGCTTCGACTGCTTCTCTAACTCGCGAGCCTCGAGGAAAGCTTCTGCCTGAAGTGAGCCAGCGATGTCGCCAATCGTTTTGGCAACTGTTGGCGCAATGGCATTCGCTGTGACTTGCCCCCCGCCCTGTCCCGCCATGACGCCGGTCAGGATGCCAACGCCGGCATTCAATGCGCGACTGTAAACGCCGCCCGTGCCCCAGTCCTTCAGAGTTTTCTGTGCCTCTTCGCTTGCTTTTGTGGCAGCCAACTTCTGTTCGTCCGTGCTTTTCGGATCTTTCAGCGTATCTTCCGCGTCTTTTTGCGCTTTCGCCGCGCCGATTGCGATGTCACCGGCGATCTGCTTACCGGTCGCAATCACGGTTCCCGTTGCGGCCGACATGGCTTGCTGATCTTTCAGCAGCTTCTGCAAATCTGGCAGCTTGTCGAGCGCGGTGTTGGCTTTGGTCGCATCGGTATTGATGCCCAGGTCCTTGACGGAATTGGTCGTCACGCCACCAATGGTGATCTTGCCGTCGGTGACGGTGGCGTAGGTAGTAGAGCTGTCGCTGCCCTTCTCAACCGTCGGCAATCTTGGCGCGACGTTGCCGTCCTTGGCCGTGCCGAATGCCTGCGTCTGCTGGCTTACCGGCAGGATCTTGCCATCTTCCCCCCTGAGCAACTTGCTGCCGCCGCCAGTGCCACCTGCCACACTGACGTTGCTGGCCGAGTACGTCATCTTGTTTTCGATATTGGACGTGGTCAGCTTGTTGGTCGTCAAATCGGAGGCGGCTGCATTGGTGCTGGCGATGGCGCCGCCTTTCAGGTCGATCGTATCGGCCTTGACGTGGTAGCCGCCGTCGCCTGCGAACAGGCCCGATTGCTGGCCAACGCCGGCGTAGGTGCCTTTGCCGTTTTGCTGAGACACGTTGCCCGAAGCACTCCACGCGTTGCCGATCGCGACCTGCACGCGTACACCAACGTTGGTCTGCTTGCTGTCGAACGCACTGGTGTCCTGCAGGCTTTCCACTGCCAGCTTGCCGCCAACGTCGGTGTTGATGGTGTTGGCTGTGGCCGTTGCGCCTTTCAGCGTGGTGTCGCCCTTGCTGCGAATGTTGATCGTGTCGGCTTTGAGCTCGGTATTGTTGTTGATCGTGCTGTCGTTCTTGTTGTGGCCCTTGCCCATGTTGGCCGCGGCGTAGACGTACACGCCGGTCTGTGCGCCAACCTGGAAGCCAACACCCGCCTCAACACCGGAGCTCTTGTTCTTGCCGTCGCTGTGCAGCGTGCTTTGGCTGGCGTCGAGCACGATGTTCTGTGCTGCGTCAAGGCTCAGGGTCTTGCCGGCATTGAGCGTGGCGCCGGTGGCGTGGATGTCGCCGCCGGTGGCCGTCAGGTTGACGTTGCGGCCGCCATTGATGGTGCTGCCCTGCGCAGTGCTGTCGTTGCCGTTGCTGGAATTGCTGCTGCTGGCGAAGCCGATGCCGGCCTCGCCCTTGACCAGGATGCCGCTGCCGGCGCCACCCCTCAGGCTTTCGATCGCGCTGTAGGCCTGGTAGCCGTTGGCGGCGGCCGCCATGCGCTGCATCTCTTTCAGGCGGCCGTCGGATTTGCGCGCTGCTTCCACGTTGTTGGCCAGGTCAATCAACGGGGAGCTGATGCGGGCGAAGGTGCCGATCTTCAGGTCGCTGTTCGATTCCTGGTGGCTGCCGGTGTTTTGCAGCGCCGTGATGTCGATCGACTTGGCGGTGATGTTGACGTCATTGCCGGCCAGGACGTTGCTCGAGGCCTGGGTGTACTTCTTCCCTGCGCTCAGGTTCACGTCGCCGTTCAGGCTGGAGACGTTGGACGCCACCTGGGTCACCTGGTCGCTGTTGTCCTTGTGCTTTTCGTTGTGGTAGCCGGAGAAGCGCTCGGTGTCGGAAATGGCGACCTTGCCGATGGCCTTGTTGTCGCTCTGGTTGGCGTTGTGCAGCGTGTCCTGCGCGCTGGTGATGGTCAGGTCGCGTGCGGCGTTGATCGACAGGTTGCCGTCCGAGACCACGCTGGCGCCGGTCAGCGCGATGTCGCCGGTCTGCGTGGCCATGGTGGTGCTGCCGCCCACCGACAGCTTGGTGCCGGTCACGGTGTCGGTGGCGCCGTTGCCTTTGCCGTTGTTGTTGAGCGAACCAATCACCTGCGTCGAGCGCGTGTCAATACTGAAGCCCGACTTCTTGGTGTCCTGCGACCTGCTTTCCGTGTTGTGGGCCACGTCGAACTTGATGCTGTCCTTGGCCAGGATCAGGGCGTTGCCTTCGGCGCTGATCTGGGCGCCCTGGCTGGTGATCGAGCCGTCGGTAGCGAGGATCGTCAGGTCCTTGCCGGCAAGGAGGCTGCTGGTGCGCGCTTCGCTGGTGGCGTGGTTTTGCGTGCTGTTGGTCTTCTTCGTGCCGAACTGGGTGTTGACAACCGCCAGCGCAGCCGCGGCGCCTTCCGCCGCACCTTCCGCCTTGGCGAATTCCTTGCCGACGAAACTGCCGGACTTGGAGTTTTCGGTGCTGGTCTTGTAGGCATCCTTGAAGGCAGCCAGCGGGTTGACTGTGAAGCCTACGCCGAAGCCGGAGGATTTGCCTTGGGTATTAGCCTGGCTTTGCATGGTGTTCTGCGCTGCGGCCAGGTCGACGTTCTTGCCGATCAGGGTCAGGTTTTCCTTGGCGGCGATGTCGGAGGCGACCACTTGCAGCGTTTCGCCGGATTTGAGCTTGACGCTGCCGTCCAGCGCGCCGATGCTGGAGGCGTGCTGCCTTGCCGCCTCCGCGTCCAGCGAGGCTTTGGTCGTGGCAAGATCGCGCCTTTCCGATCTCGAAGTTCTGCAATGGATCTGCTTCTTGCGATTGCTCTGTCCTTGAACCTGGCACAATTGATTACAGGCTGGCATTTCCTTTGGATTCCAATGCTCGCTGTTCAGCGTCCAGAGAGTGTTGGCCGCTGCCACCGTCGAATCAAACCTGCACAGTCCAATCGACGCAAACCGCAATGGGTAGTGGACGCCATCATTCGCCTGAAAGCCTTGCAGCCAAAGGCCAGCAACCGCGTGATGGCAGCCCAGTTCAACAGGCTCTATGCGGCTTCGCGTCGCATGACCGTCTCCAGCTCCTACGTTCATTACACCGTGCGAGATAATCAGTTGGCCATTCTGCGAAAGCGCCGCGAGATCAAAGCGCAGATCCCTTCTGGCCAGCCCTGCAATGCGATCTGGGGCATCGATATGAGCGGCAAAGTCGACGTAGCAGGCACGCTGCACATGATGTTCGGCATTCTCGATCACGGCAGCAGGAAGGCACTGGCATTGGTCGCCCTCCCTAACAAAACATCGTGGACTTTGCTCGGCCATCTCTGCCTCGCAATTGGGCGCTATGGCAAGCCGCGCGCGATTCGCAGTGACAACGAGCGCGTCTTTACTTCGGGCGTATTTCAACTGGGACTACGCATCGCTGGCATCCGTCATCAGCGCATCAAGCCTGGCTGTCCTTGGCAGAACGGTCGCATCGAACGCTTCTTCGGCACGCTGAAGCAATCACTTGATTGTTGGCAGGTCGCGAACCAGCGCCAATTGCAAGCCGCGCTTGATGTTTTCCGCGATTGGTATTGCTGCATTCGGCCGCATGCACATTTGGACGGCGCGACGCCAGACGAGGTTCCCCCAGTGTCAAAATAGTTGTCGCTCCGATAGATCTGAGAAAATGGGGGCGATAACAGGAGTGTGAAGTGGCACGGTACGGACAGGAATTTAAGGATAAGGCGGTAGCGCGTTTGTTGCCGCCAGAGAGCGCGTCGATCAAGGATGTCGCCTTGTCGATTGGCGTGAGCGAATCGACATTGGAACGCTGGCGCAGTGAAGCGCTGGCCAATCCGACGCAACGCCGCGAATGGACGCCCGCCGCGCGGTTTGAAGCGGTGCTGGCGACGTCCATGATGGACGAGGCAAACAAAGGCGCTTGGTGCCGCAGTAATGGCGTCTATCCGCACGAGCTGGCAGTGTGGCGCGAGCATGCAATCAATGCTTTAGCCGAACCTGGAGAGAAGCGCGTGACTGCGGCAGAGGCCAAGCAAGACAGGCGCCGCATCAAGGAACTGGAACGCGAGATCCGCCGCAAGGACAAGGCGTTAGCGGAGACGGCAGCTTTGCTCGTGCTATCAAAAAAAGCCGAGGCGATCTTCAGCAAGTACAAGGCCGAGGACGAATGATCGGACTCGAAGATCGCCAAGTCATGGCCCGAGATATCGCCGACGCTTGCCAGGCCGGTGCACGCCTGAGTGAGGCATGTGCCACAGTCGGCTTGAATGCGCGCACCCTGCAACGCTGGCAAGCGCACGGCGGCTTGGAAAACGGCGACCGCCGGCCGACGGTAATACGCCCTCTGCCTTCGCATGCGCTGACGGAGAACGAACGCGCTGCCGTTTTGGCCGCCGCGAACGAACCGCGTTTTGCTGACATGCCGCCGGCTCGCATCGTCCCCATGCTGGCCGACGAGGGCGTCTACTTGGCCAGCGAATCGACATTCAGTCGTATCCTGCGCGCCCATGGTCAGATTCGCCATCGCGGTCGGGCCAAAGCGCCGCGTCGGCAGCGGCCACCGACCACACATATCGCCACTGCGCCCGGCCAGGTCTGGTGCTGGGATATGACCTATTTGCCGGCTCGGGTGGCGGGCCGCTGGTTTTACCTCTACTTGATCCTGGATCTCTACAGCCGCAAGATCATTGGCTGGGAGGTGCATGCCGAGGATGATGCCGACCATGCCAGTCACTTGGTGCGCCGCACCGCATTGGCCGAAGGCGTCGCTATGAACCGCAACAAGCCAGTGCTGCATGGCGATAACGGTGCCACACTGAAGGCGACCACGGTGTTAGCCATGCTGCATTGGCTGGGCATCAAGCCTTCTTACTCGCGCCCGCGTGTGAGCGACGACAACGCGTTCGCCGAGGCACTGTTCCGCACCGCAAAGTATCGCCCGGAATTCCCATCGGGTGGCTTCGCCGATCTGGCCGCCACGCGCGACTGGGCCGCCCGCTTTGTGCAGTGGTACAACGTCGAACATCGACACAGCGGCATTCGCTATGTCAGCCCCGCACAGCGCCATGCTGGGCAAGACAAGGCTATTCTGGCAGCGCGGCATCAGCTCTATTTGGCTGCCCAGGCGCGCCATCCGGCCCGCTGGTCGGGCAATACGCGCAACTGGGCACCTTGTGGCGCCGTTACCTTGAACCCAGAGCGCGATCACGTCGTTTCCACCAGTGCAAAGGAGAGCCATACTCAGCAAATTGCTGCTTGAATCGGGCGACAACTACCTTGACACGCGCCGCCAAAGGCCAGCAACCGCGTGATGGCAGCCCAGTTCAACAGGTTCTATGCGGCATCGCGCCGCATGACCGTTTCCAGCTCCTATGTCCACTACACCGTGCGGGATAACCAGTTGGCCATTCTGCGAAAGCGCCGCGAAATCAAAGCGCAGATCCCATCTAACCAGCCCTGCAATGCGATCTGGGGTATCGACATGAGCGGCAAAGTCGACGCAGCGGGCACGCTTCACATGATGTTCGGCATTCTCGATCACGGCAGCAGAAAAGCACTGTCATTGGTCACCCTCCCTAACAAAACATCGTGGACGCTGCTTGGGTATCTTTGCCTGGCAATTGGACGCTATGGCAAGCCTCTTGCGATTCGCAGCGACAACGAGCGTGTTTTCACTTCGCGCGTGTTTCAGTGGGCGCTGCGCGTTGCCGGCATTCGTCATCAGCGCATCAAGGCTGGCTGTCCTTGGCAGAACGGCCGCATCGAGCGCTTCTTCGGCACACTGAAGCAATCACTCGATTGTTGGCAGGTGGAGAACCAGCGCCAATTGCAAAACGCGCTTGATGTCTTCCGCGATTGGTATTGTTGCATTCGTCCGCATGCACATTTGGACGGTGCGACGCCAGACGAGGTTTGGCAAGGGGTAGATCCGCATCGACGCATGCCAATGCGCGTGGAATGGTTCGCGGCGTGGGATGGCTTGCTGACTGGGTTTCAAATACGCCGACGGTGATGTAGTTCGCAGTTTCTAAGAGTGACGGCGCTGTCCACAGCCGCCAGGGAGGCGATCGTCAATTCATCGCGAACTATGGTGATCTGCTTAAAAAGTGGACAAAAAAATGGCGCGATCCTCGTGGGCGACCGGCTCGTGCCAGCCGGCGTCCACGAGAATCGCGCCTTATTTCTGAGAAAACGGACTATTCCATTGGCCCGCTTCCCTTATTGATCATTTGGACAGGACACGCAGCGGACTTGGAAGATGGCCGCCAACCAGTTTGCCATCCTGTTTGGGGAACGTTTTACCAACGCGATCAATTAACTAAACCGCGACCCCGGCACACAAAATTCCTGACAGGTCCCGTGGGCGACCGGCTCGTGCCAGCCGGCGTCCACGAGAATCGCGCCTTATTTCTGAGAAAACGGACTATTCCATTGGCCCGCTTCCCTTATTGATCATTTGGACAGGACAGGACAGCAAGCATTGAGCTAGCTCACTCCTTTTTCCTTCAAATGCAATTGATACAGAACGTCGGAAAGAAGAATTATGTCTCTTGCAGCGTCACGTTCCAGCGACGGAAGTTCGTTACGAATAATCTCCGTCGCCATTTGAAAATCATCGACCTCTCGCGCTTTCATCTCGAGCTGTGTCGGGTAAATGATAAATCTATTCTGCTGAAGTCGGTCAATTACCCATTTCGTCTCACCTCCATAGCAACGAATGCCTTCTTGCATCAGTAAGAAGATCCGGTCAGCATCCTCGGGGTGCATATGAAATGAGGCATACAACAATGCCATTCCATCATCTGCACTCGGCCCTGCTCCAAACCATCCTCTTCGTCCAACCTCACTAAGAAGATCCATAAAGATCCAAGCCGCCGACGTTCTCGCACTATATGGACGATCTCCCATTGTTAAAATCCTTTCTTTTGCAATTGCGGTACCTTGGGGTTTTCAAGATCTGGATGATAAGTCCTCCACGACACACCTTTCTCATTGAGTGATTTCAGCATTTGCAGGTACTCTGCTTGCGGAACCGGCGAATTAGAGAGCAGTGGATCGTAAAAGTAGCGACCATCAGTGTAGACCGTATGATATGAGAAGTTCAGAGTTCCATTCGCACCAGGTACATTGATTCCGTTACCCATTTGCCAATCGTACTCCTTTGGCCATTTGGCATCGCGGCCTGAGAACACAACGAGTTTTCCTTCTCCTCTGGCGGCCTTGCTTAACTCAAGTGCACAATCTGTGCAGTAATAATCCTTCTTCATAATCAGGCTGTTTGACGCCAATAGCTCGCTTGCACCCGCATTTGGCATTTTTGTAGGGCCGGATAGTTCAGCTAGCAACGAACTTGAGTCAAATGAGTAAGTAATCTCGACAGGAGCTACCCTCTTAGAGTTAGCTGCCGAAGCAATTGCTTCAATTGTTTTCGGAGCCGAGTAGTTAGGGACGGCAGTTGACTTTTGTGTTGCCTTAGCAACAACAGGCTCGCCAGTCGATACTTTCGGACCACTTCCCACCCATACCCCTGCTTTCGCTTCAGAAGTCGCGGCGCCAGTTGGAATTTCCCAGAACTGCGGTGCGGTGCCCAGTTCACGATCTAAGGCCATCCTTGCCATGCGCTGCTCGCCAAGGAATGCTTCTCCGAGGGTACCCAAGTATTTACTCCCACTCGCAGCAAACCTTGCAGGAATTAACACCGATACTTCACTCCCCAATCCGAGCAACAGCCCTTCCGAGGTGCTCTTGGACACCGTGTCGTGGAATGATTCAGGCCGCTGAACGGGCCCGATCACTGACATGTTCAAATCTCGAATCGGCCCTTTATCTGTGCTGATGGCATAGACCACGCCTCCATACGAACCGCTCACCAGATTACCCATTGCACTGGCTTGCCCGGCATAGAAGTTGCACTGCACCTGATTACCCGAAAGGCAAGCCTTCAGCAAGTTGTCATCACGCTGTCGCGAGCGCGAAGTCAGTTCATCGCGCGTCTTGCACGCATTGCTGTCACCCGAATTACAAGCTACAACTGCACGTTCGTAGCGTTCTTTCTCCGACAGAGTTACAAGGTTCGGTTTTTTGTGATCGAGGTAGTTGTTTTCGACAGCGTTTGTCGCAACTCTTCCGCCGACGGCTGCGTCATACATGCTGCCACCGGCGACTCCGGACAGCAACGCGCCGATCGCGCTGGACAGCGCCGTAACGTTGTTTGCTTGCTCCGGCGTGAGCTTGTCACGTTGCAGGACTCCGTTGGCATCGAATGCTTGCGGATACAGTTCCTTTGTCAGCACCTGGGCCGCGAGTTCGCCTCCGCCGCCGGCCAGCGCACCACCTCCAACGCTGCCGCCGTTCGCGTAGGCCAAGGCGGCGCCCAGCACCGCATGGCTCAAGTCCTGCAGCGTCTGGTTTTCGTTGCCCTCTTTCTTGAAATACTCGCCAATTTCAGCGGCAAGATATGGCGCGGCGGCATTCGCAGCGATCTGCGTAACGCTTTGCCCAGCAACCGATCCGACCAGGATGCCGGTGACGACATTCAGTGCGCGGCTCTTGTCGCCCCCGACGCCCCACTCCGCCTGGACCTGTTTAGCGGTATCAATTGTTTTTTCTGCTTCCGCTCTCTGCTCTGCCGTGATATTCGGTTTTTTCAGCGTTTCTTCCGCGTCCTTTTGCGCTTTCGCCGCACCGATTGCGATGTCACCGGCGATCTGCTTGCCGGTCGCAATCACGGTTCCCGTTGCGGCCGACATGGCCTGCTGATCTTTCAGGAGCTTCTGCAAGTCGGGCAGCTTGTCGAGCGCGGTGTTGGCCTTGCTCGCATCGGTGTTGATGCCCAGGTCCTTGACCGAATTGGTCGTCACGCCCCCGATGGTGATCTTGCCGTCGGTGACGGTGGCATACGTGGTGGAGCTGTCGCTGCCCTTCTCCACCATCGGCAATCCTGGCGCGACGTTGCCGTCCTTGGCCGTGCCGAAGGCCTGCGTCTGCTGGCTTACCGGCAGGATGTTGCCATCTTCACCCCTGAGCAACTTGCTGCCGCCGCCAGTGCCGCCAGCCACGCTGACGTTGCTGGCCGAGTAGGTCATCTTGTTTTCGATGTTGGACGTGGTCAGCTTGTTGGTCGTCAGCTCGGAAGCGGCTGCATTGGTGCTGGCGATGGCGCCGCCTTTCAGGTCGATCGTATCGGCCTTGACGTGGTAGCCGCCGTCACCTGCGAAAAGGCCCGATTGCTGGCCAACGCCGGCGTAGGTGCCTTTGCCGTTTTGTTGAGACACGTTGCCCGAAGCACTCCACGCGTTGCCGATCGCGACCTGCACGCGTACACCAACGTTGGTCTGCTTGCTGTCGAACGCACTGGTGTCCTGCAGGCTTTCCACGGCCAGCTTGCCGCCAACGTCGGTGTTGATCGTGCTGGCCGTTGCCGTTGCGCCTTTCAGCGTCGTGTCGCCCTTGCTGCGGATGTTGATCGTGTCGGCTTTAAGCTCGGTGTTGTTGTTGATCGTGCTGTCGTTCTTGTTGTGGCCCTTGCCCATGTTGGCTGCGGCGTAGACGTACACGCCGGTCTGTGCACCGACCTGGAAGCCAACACCCGCCTCAACGCCAGAGCTCTTGTTCTTGCCGTCGCTGTGCAGCGTGCTCTGGCTGGCGTCCAGCACAATGTTCTGTGCTGCGTCCAGGCTCAGGGTCTTGCCGGCATTGAGCGTGGCCCCGGTGGCGTGGATGTCGCCGCCCGTGGCCGTCAGGCTGACGTTGCGGCCGCCATTGATGGTGCTGCCCTGCGCGGTGCTGTCGCTGCCGTTGCTGGAGTTGCTGCTGCTGGCGAAGCCGATCCCGGCCTCGCCCTTGACCAGGATGCCGCTGCCGGCGCCACCGGTCATGCTGTTGATCGCGCTGGCTGCCTGGTAGGCGTTGGCGGTTGCCGCCATGCGCTGCATCTCTTTCAGTCGTCCGTCGGATTTGCGCGCTGCTTCCACGTTGTTGGCCAGGTCAATCAGCGGTGAGCTGATGCGGGCGAAGGTGCCGATCTTCAGGTCGCTGTTCGATTCCTGGTGGCTGCCGGTGTTTTGCAGCGCCGTGATGTCGATCGACTTGGCGGTGATGTTGACGTCATTGCCGGCCAGGACGTTGCTCGAGGCCTGGGTGTACTTCTTCCCTGCGCTCAGGTTCACGTCGCCGTTCAGGCTGGAGACGTTGGACGCCACCTGGGTCACCTGGTCGCTGTTGTCCTTGTGCTTTTCGTTGTGGTAGCCGGAGAAGCGCTCGGTGTCGGAAATGGCGACCTTGCCGATGGCCTTGTTGTCGCTCTGGTTGGCGTTGTGCAGCGTGTCCTGCGCGCTGGTGATGGTCAGGTCGCGTGCGGCGTTGATCGACAGGTTGCCGTCCGAGACCACGCTGGCGCCGGTCAGCGCGATGTCGCCGGTCTGCGTGGCCATGGTGGTGCTGCCGCCCACCGACAGCTTGGTGCCGGTCACGGTGTCGGTGGCGCCGTTGCCTTTGCCGTTGTTGTTGAGCGAACCAATCACCTGCGTCGAGCGCGTGTCAATACTGAAGCCCGACTTCTTGGTGTCCTGCGACCTGCTTTCCGTGTTGTGGGCCACGTCGAACTTGATGCTGTCCTTGGCCAGGATCAGGGCGTTGCCTTCGGCGCTGATCTGGGCGCCCTGGCTGGTGATCGAGCCGTCGGTAGCGAGGATCGTCAGGTCCTTGCCGGCAAGGAGGCTGCTGGTGCGCGCTTCGCTGGTGGCGTGGTTTTGCGTGCTGTTGGTCTTCTTCGTGCCGAACTGGGTGTTGACAACCGCCAGCGCAGCCGCGGCGCCTTCCGCCGCACCTTCCGCCTTGGCGAATTCCTTGCCGACGAAACTGCCGGACTTGGAGTTTTCGGTGCTGGTCTTGTAGGCATCCTTGAAGGCAGCCAGCGGGTTGACTGTGAAGCCTACGCCGAAGCCGGAGGATTTGCCTTGGGTATTAGCCTGGCTTTGCATGGTGTTCTGCGCTGCGGCCAGGTCGACGTTCTTGCCGATCAGGGTCAGGTTTTCCTTGGCGGCGATGTCGGAGGCGACCACTTGCAGCGTTTCGCCGGATTTGAGCTTGACGCTGCCGTCCAGCGCGCCGATGCTGGAGGCGTGCTGCCTTGCCGCCTCCGCGTCCAGCGAGGCTTTGGTCGTGGCAAGATCGCGCCTTTCCGATCTCGAAGTTCTGCAATGGATCTGCTTCTTGCGATTGCTCTGCCCTTGAACCTGGCACAATTGATTACAGGCTGGCATTTCCTTTGGATTCCAATGCTCGCTGTTCAGCGTCCAGAGAGTGTTGGCCGCTGCCACCGTCGAATCAAACCTGCACAGTCCAATCGACGCAAACCGCAATGGGTAGTGGACGCCATCATTCGCCTGAAAGCCTTGCAGCCAAAGGCCAGCAACCGCGTGATGGCAGCCCAGTTCAACAGGCTCTATGCGGCTTCGCGTCGCATGACCGTCTCCAGCTCCTACGTTCATTACACCGTGCGAGATAATCAGTTGGCCATTCTGCGAAAGCGCCGCGAGATCAAAGCGCAGATCCCTTCTGGCCAGCCCTGCAATGCGATCTGGGGCATCGATATGAGCGGCAAAGTCGACGTAGCAGGCACGCTGCACATGATGTTCGGCATTCTCGATCACGGCAGCAGGAAGGCACTGGCATTGGTCGCCCTCCCTAACAAAACATCGTGGACTTTGCTCGGCCATCTCTGCCTCGCAATTGGGCGCTATGGCAAGCCGCGCGCGATTCGCAGTGACAACGAGCGCGTCTTTACTTCGGGCGTATTTCAACTGGGACTACGCATCGCTGGCATCCGTCATCAGCGCATCAAGCCTGGCTGTCCTTGGCAGAACGGTCGCATCGAACGCTTCTTCGGCACGCTGAAGCAATCACTTGATTGTTGGCAGGTCGCGAACCAGCGCCAATTGCAAGCCGCGCTTGATGTTTTCCGCGATTGGTATTGCTGCATTCGGCCGCATGCACATTTGGACGGCGCGACGCCAGACGAGGTTTGGCAAGGGATAGATCCGCATCGACGAACGCCAATGCGCGTCGAGTGGTTCGAAGCGTGGGATGGCCTGCTGACTGGGTTTCGAATACGCCGGCGCTGATGTAGTTCGCAATTTCGAAGAGTGACGGCGCTGTCCACGGCCGCCGGGGCCGCGATCGTCAATTCATCGCGAACTATGGTGATCTGCTTAAAAAGTGGACAAAAAAATGGCGCGATCCTCTTGGGCGACCGGCTCGCATCAGCCGGCGTCCACGAAAATCGCGCCTCTTTTCTGAGAAAACGGGCTAGCCCGTACGCCCGCCTCCCTTATTGATCATTTGGACAGGACAGCGCGCCTTCCTACACAGCCTTTTTCACATTGCCCGAGTCAGAATTGCCGGTATTTCGAGGTGCCCATCATTTGGACAGGACAAATCGGAAGCAATCTTCTTCATCCTGCTCCAGTTGATTCACTCGCGTCACTTCACCTTGGCCATTCACGTAAATCCATTCATCCCATTGATCAACGGGTATAAAGCAACGAAATTTTTGCTCGATCGCTATTTCAATAATTCTATCCACGACATCTGAATTCGGAACGGTGTACCGATATAGTTGCAATAGTTGAGCAGCGTCACCTAATACGCGAGAATGTACACAAACACAATCCAGCATTGAACCATCTAACTCTTCCGTTAATCCGTTAAATTCGTCAATGCTAAATATTTTGATTCGTTCAATCGAACATTCGAACACTCTACTCAAATGGAGACTGAGCTGATCAGGAGTACATGCTTCGGCCAACAATAGATCAATCATTTATTTATTTCCTTATAAGCTTGAAGGGCGGCGGCTTTTGCCTCGGGGGTAATACCCATGTTTTTCATAATTTCACCTGCTCTTGGTGTGTCACCAAACTTATTCAAGACAGCATACGCTTTGTATCCACCGCGGTCCATTGGGTAAAGCCCAGGACCGGATTTCGGATAAAGAACACCGTCATGCGTACCATAGGTGCGGCCATTTACGATGTATGTATCGCCAACCTGTTGCGCACGATTTGCTCTAATTTCGGCAACGTCCGCTGCCACATCAACAACAGCTCGATCAATGAGCGTATTCTCATCTTTTGCAACGGAAGATTGCGTGACTTTATCAGCATAATGCCGGGCTACAGGAGATTTTAAATCGGCAGGTGATTTATTGGCAGACTTCTTTTCGGCCTTACCCGCGGCTGCAATGTTTTGCTCATCGATATCCGCTGTAACTGGCGACTTATCAGGCGCAACAGTTTTCACCTCATATAGTGGATCATTTGCCGCTATCTCACCTTTGCTGACTTGCTTAGTCTCCCCAGATACAAGCTTCTGCTTGTTAGTTTGCGATACAGCAACTCCTTTTGGCAGCGCAATGCCTTTCTGAATTCCCCTTGCAATTAAAGGTGCACCTTTTCCCACAATCAATGAAGTCAGCAGCATTCGCTCTTTACGAAGCCAAAGCGCGTCCCTAACAAGACTGTCGCAAGTGCTAGAGCTCACCCCTGCGCAATTCTGCTGCCGAAAATTCGCGATTTCCTCCGCCTTTTGAACGTCACTACCAAACAAAGAGGCGTCACCATAGACTGTCCCTAACCTGTTCACATTGTCTTGTCGGCCAAAGAAGATCTTGTATTCGTTGTAGTCCAATTCATTGCTGATTTCACGTGTCGATGCCGCTTGGCTTTCAAGGTCCCGCACGCACTGCACATCACCGGCAAGAGTACAGGACTCGATTTTCGCAATATTCGCGTTTGACTTGGCGATGTACTTGTTACGGATATCTCTATAGTCAGCATCCGGACAGCCTCCCTTTTGTTTGGTGCATTCCTCAAGCTCCTTATTCATCGCAGCCATTTCAGGGCGCTTCAAGAAGTTGTTCTCGACTGCGTTAGTCGCCACCTGACCACCTATTGCGGCATCGCGAACGTTTCCACCGGCCGCACCGGACATCAACGCGCCGATGGCGCTGGACAAGGCTGTGACGTTATTCACTTGCTCGGGCGTGAGCTTGTCACGTTGCAGCGCCCCATTTGCATCAAATGCCTGCGGATACAGCTCTTTCGTCAAGATTTGCGCGGCCAGTTCGCCGCCGCCGCCGGCCAGTGCACCACCAACTGCGCTCGAGTTGTTTGCAACCGCCAAAGCTGCGCCCAGCACTGCATGACTCAAGTCCTGCAGCGTCTGGTTTTCGTTGCCCTCTTTCTTGAAGTAGTCGCCAATTTCAGCGGCAAGGTATGGCGCGGCGGCATTCGCAGCGATCTGTGTGCTGCCCTGTCCCGCTACCGAGCCGACCAGAATGCCAGTGACGACATTCAGTGCGCGGCTCTTGTCGCCACCGACGCCCCACTCTGCCTGGACCTGTTTGGCGGCATCAATTGTTTTCTCTGCTTCCGCCCTCTGTTCAGCCGTGCTGTCCGCTTTGGCCAGGATTTTTTGCGCTTCTGCTTCCGCTTTGCGTGCTTCGTCCACGAACTCACTGGCGGCTTGCTTTGAGGTTGCGATCACCGTGCCGGCGGCGGCCGACATGGCTTGCTGATCCTTCAGGAGCTTCTGCAGGTCAGGCAGCTTATCCAACGCGGTGTTGGCCTTGCTCGCGTCGGTATTGATGCCCAGCTCCTTTACTGAACTGGTCGTCACGCCGCCAATGGTGATCTTGCCGTCGGTGACGGTGGCATAGGTGGTGGAGCTATCGCTGCCTTTCTCCATCATCGGCAAACCAGGGGTGGTATTCCCGCCCTTGCTACTGCCAAAGAGCTGCTTTTGCTCACTCCATGACTTGGTGCTGCCGTCTTCATTTTTCGCACCGAACTCGCTGCCGCCGCTAACGCCACCCGCCATGCTGACGTTGCTGGCCGAATAGGTCATCTTGTTTTCGATGTTGGACGTGGTCAGCTTGTTGGTCGTCATCTCGGAGGCTGCAGCATTGGTGCTGGCGATGGCGCCGCCTTTCAGGTCGATCGTATCGGCCTTGATATGGTAGCCGCCGTCACCGGCGAACAGGCCCGATTGCTGGCCGACGCCAGCGTAGGTGCCCTTGCCACTTTGCTGAGACACGTTGCCGTTGGCGCTCCAGACACCAAAGCCTACCTGCACGCGTACCCCTACGTTGGACTGCTTGCTGTCGAACGCACTGTTGTCCTGCAGGCTTTCCACGGCCAGCTTGCCGCCAACGTCGGTGTTGATCGTGTTGGCGGTTGCCGTTGCACCTTTCAGCGTGGTGTCGCCTTTGCTGTGGATGTTGATCGTGTCAGCTTTGAGCTCGGTGTTGTTGTTGATCGTGCTGTCGTTCTTGTTGTGGCCCTTGCCCATGTTGGCTGCGGCGTAGATGTACACGCCGGTCTGGGCTCCGACCTGGAAGCCAACGCCCGCTTCAACGCCAGAGCTCTTGTTCTTGCCGTCGCTGTGCAGCGTGCTCTGGCTGGCGTCCAGCACGATGTTCTGGGCTGCGTCCAGGCTCAGGGTCTTGCCGGCATTGAGCGTGGCGCCGGTGGCGTGGATGTCGCCGCCGGTGGCTGTCAGGTTGACGTTGCGGCCGCCATTGATGGTGCTGCCCTGCGCTGTGCTGTCGTTGCCGTTGCTGGAATTGCTGCTGCTGGTGAAGCCGATCCCGGCCTCGCCCTTGACCAGGATGCCGCTGCCGGCGCCACCGGTCATGCTGTTGATCGCGCTGGCTGCCTGGTAGGCGTTGGCGGTTGCCGCCATGCGCTGCATCTCTTTCAGGCGGCCGTCGGATTTGCGCGCTGCTTCCACGTTGTTGGCCAGGTCAATCAACGGGGAGCTGATGCGGGCGAAGGTGCCGATCTTCAAGTCGCTGTTCGATTCCTGGTGGCTGCCGGTGTTTTGCAGCGCCGTGATGTCGATCGACTTGGCGGTGATGTTGACGTCATTGCCGGCCAGGACGTTGCTCGACGCCTGGGTGTACTTCTGCCCTGCGGTCAGGTTCACGTCGCCGTTCAGGCTGGAGACGTTGGACGCCACCTGGGTCACCTGGTCGCTGTTGTCCTTGTGCTTTTCGTTGTGGTAGCCGGAGAAGCGCTCGGTGTCGGAAATGGCGACCTTGCCGATTGCCTTATTGTTGCTCTGGTTGGCGTTGTGCAGCGTGTCCTGCGCGCTGGTGATGGTCAGGTCGCGCGCGGCGTTGATCGACAGGTTGCCTTCCGAGACCACGCTGGCGCCGGTCAGTGCGATGTCGCCGGTCTGCGTGGCCATGGTGGTACTGCCGCCGACCGACAGCTTGGTGCCGGTCACGGTGTCGGTGGCGCCGTTGCCTTTGCCGTTGTTGTTGAGCGAACCAATCACCTGCGTTGAGCGCGTGTCGATGCTGAAGCCCGACTTTTTCGAGTCCTGCGACCTGCTTTCCGTGTTGTGGGCCACGTCGAACTTGATGCTGTCCTTGGCCAGGATCAGGGCATTGCCTTCGGCGCTGATCTGGGCGCCCTGGCTGGTGATCGAACCGTCGGTGGCGAGGATGGTCAGGTCTTTTCCGGCAAGGAGGCTGCTGGTGCGCGCTTCGCTGGTGGCGTGGTTTTGCGTGCTGTTGGTCTTCTTCGTTCCGAACTGGGTGTTGACGACCGCCAGCGCTGCCGCGGCGCCTTCTGCCGCACCTTCCGCCTTGGCGAACTCCTTGCCGACGAAACTGCCGGACTTGGAGTTTTCGGTGCTGGTCTTGTAGGCATCCTTGAAGGCAGCCAGCGGGTTGACTGTGAAGCCTACGCCGAAGCCGGAGGATTTGCCTTGGGTATTAGCCTGGCTTTGCATGGTGTTCTGCGCTGCGGCCAGGTCGACGTTCTTGCCGATCAGGGTCAGGTTTTCCTTGGCGGCGATGTCGGAGGCGACCACTTGCAGCGTTTCGCCGGATTTGAGCTTGACGCTGCCGTCCAGGGAGCCGATGCTGGAGGCGTGCTGCGTGACCGACTCCTGCGCGCTTTGCGAGGAAGTGTTCGACTTGCCATAGCCAGTACTGAGATTGCCCGACTTGAAGCTGACGCTGAAGCCGGATTTCTTCTCTTCCCTGGTGCTGGCGGACTTGCTGGCTTCCTCGGCGCTGACGATGCTCAGGCCACCTTTGGCGTCAATGCTGAGGTCTTTGTCGGCCAGCACGGCGCTGGCCTTGATCAGGGTGTCGCCGCCGCTGGTGACGACCACGTTGCCGCCTTTGATGGTGCTGCCGACTACCAGCGTGCTGGCGTTGTAGTCGGTGGCGGTGCTGCTGCGCTTCTTGGTGAGGCTACGCGATTCGCTGTGCATCGCAATATCGGACAAATGCGTCTCGCTCACGCTGGCAATATTCAAGTCGTTGCTGGCCTTGAGCGTCAGCGTGCCGCCTGCCGCAACGGTGCTGCCCATGACATTCAAGTCGCTGCTTTGACTAATACCTGCGCTAACCAGCAGGTCGCTGGAGGAAGAGATCTTTGCACCAACCACTGCTTGATTCTCGTGGATATCCCTGGACCAGTTCTTCCCTCGCTGCCCTTGTTCATTGGTCTTCACTTCGTCAGTAACGGCGCGAATGTTCACACTGCCGCCTGCCAGCAGCTTGCCTGCATCCATTGAAACCTGGGTACCGGTGAGGTTCAGGTTACCCGTCGCTGCCATCAGCAAGTCTCCGCCGACATTGACGCGGCTAAGCTGATTGTACGTGGCACTGTTGTTGATCGTGGTTCCGTCAATCTTCCCGTATTCGGTACTGCCGGTCTTGACGGTATCGAAGCTGATATTGTTGCCGGCGAAAATGGAAGCACTCGCGCCAGCGTTGATCGTGCCTGCCAGGTCGGTTAAGTTGCGGCCCGCGTCCATTATCAATCCACCGGTCGCACTAATCACGGCCTGGTTTGAGAGCGAAGTGTAGCTGCCGCCGTTCACTTTGGACGACCACTTGCTGTCCACAGTCAGGGTCTCGTTCTTGATGTCACGCCCAGCTTGCAGCGCCACATCGCCGCCTTTGATGGTTCCGCCGCGATTGATAATGTCTTCGCCAGCCAGCAGCAAGGTGCGGCCATTGCCGCCGTCAATCACGCCGCCCTGGTTCATGATGGTTTCGCTGACGTTGATCGTCACGCTAGCACCAGTAACGAGTGCGCCACTATGCTTGATTGCGTTAGCGTCGACGTGTGCGAGATAAACCTTCGGCACCAGCACAGTTTCGATGGAGCCGTCCGGCAGTTGCACGGCCTGGCTTTCCAGCCAAACGATATCGCTGGTCAGATGGCTGACTTGCTCAGGGCTCAGGGAAATTCCTGGACGCAAACCGAATTGCTGTGCGAAGCTAGCTGCGTTGTTCAGCATCTGCTTGTACAGGCTGTCATCGGCAGGGCCGGCACTTGGGGCCCGCCCGGTCAGCTCGGAGAGCTGCTCACGAACCAGTCGTTGTTCATAGAAGCCATCGCCCAATCGTTTCTGGGTAGTTGCATGATCAAGAGCCAGCTTATCGAGCAGGTAGTCGCTGCTGGTCCATTGGTCTTCTTTGGCGAATTGCGGGCGCGTTTCGAACAGGTATTGGCCGCTCGGGTTGGGGTTGCGCAGGAACAGTCCACCGGGCGAGATCTTTTTCACGCTGGTGATATTTTCGCCCTGCACTGCGCCGGCGGATTGGCCAATTGCAGTTCCCGCTGATGTATTGGTGTCGCCCAGCTTGCTGTGTTGGGCTTGGTTGGACATACGGCCGAAGAACGAACCCTGGCGCGCCGGCGCGACCGAGTGCGTGGATCCTTCAACGTTTAATCCACTGCCATCTCCACTACCGAAAACCGAGCCTCCGGCCAGGAGTTGATTGGACACGCCGCTATTGCCCGCGAGGCCCGCCCCGGAAAGATTGCCCCCCGTACCAGATGCACCGGCATTGCCAGCCACGTTGGCATGCGCACCCAATGCACTGCCGGAAAAGTGACCGCCGACTCCGCCGCCGAAACCTCCGCTAGCGCTGGCGTCGGTGCCTGCGCCATTGGCGCCATTGGCTCCGCTGCCGATCACATTCACGGAATCACGGATATTGCCAACCGTACCTGCGCTCACATCCACATTGCGGAAGCTGCGAGCGTTGATGAATACGCCCTGGCCACCTTGTATCGTCCCGGCGCCTGAACCGATTTCCGTCGGGATTACGGTATTGGTCCATGCTACGGTGCTGGAGCCTGTGTAGGTAGTAAAGGTACCGTCGAAAGTGTGCTTGCGTAGCAGTTTGGCCCCGCTGCTGACAATGGCAGGCAGGCCGTCAACTTTCAAGGTACCGACGGCTCTTATTTCGCTAAAGCTGTTGTCCAGTGTAGCGGTGACCGTCAAATGCATATTTCCGCCAGACAGGATCTGGCCAGCTTTACCGGTATCAGCTGAAATCTGGTCCTCCACGACAGTGTGGTGCGCCACACGCTTCTCTTCCAATTGATCATACGTCTGCGTCCCCGTATGCTTTTGTGTATCTCGCTTGATAGTGTGCTGTGGATCGTCATATCCTGGAATGGTCACCATCCGGATGCAGTTGGTACTGCAGCTGCCATATGCTGTCGAGAAGTCATATTCCTTCGTATTCCCCCAGTCAAGGTTGCCATCTGGTGGTCGCACATATGCATCGGTAGAAACCCCGCCCTGGTCAGGGTTAGTGATAGTCCGTCCGTCCCAGTAGTAGATAACCTTTGTGCCATCGCTCATTGGGATTCGGCTGCGCGAAGCCCACTTGCCAGCCAAACCACTAGTGGCGTTAAAGAAAGCCGAATCATTCGCGTGCGTTCGGATCTCGGCACGAGTAATCTCATATCCGTCGGGCGTGACGTACTTTTCCGATTTCAGAACATCATTCGGGTTGACGAAATAGACTTCGAACGGAAGATAGTTGGATGACCGCGGATCATACTGGTTGTGGTTTCCGCCGGGGTTGTACCAGCTCGGCATCGTCATATTCACCGTTTCGTCCATCGTCTTGACTTGGACGATCGATACGTTGTCCCGCACGTTCCTCAACGAGACGGTATTCAACGCCAAGTCGCCGTTCGCCTCGATGGTGGACGAGGAGTTATTCACCAGCGCGGTGCCGCCGCCATTGGTAGCACCAACAGCCATATTGGCGGCGCTATACAGCGTGCCGCCCTGGACGTTGTTCAGCGTTCCATCCACGCCCAGCGCCATGTTGCCGGTGGAGCCGATCAGCGCATTGGCGCCGGTGTTATTGAGGCTGCCGGTGCGGACGGTCACATTGCCGCCGACAATGCCGCTGGTGTTGCTGATGTTGGCGGCAACCAGGTCTACCGCGCTTTCGCCATTGATTTCGCCGGAGTTGGCCAGATCGCCGGCCGCACGGATCGCGACGGCGCCGCCCTCGATCACAGCACCGGCCTGGTTGGTCACCTGGTTGCCACTCAGCGCGAGCGTTCCCGCTGCGCCGAGGGTGCCGTTGTTGATGATGTTGCCGGTGACTGTCAGGCTCAGGTCGCGGTTCGAGTGAACTTGCTGTGTGCCCGCATTCTGGACGTAGTCGCCGTTCATGCTGATCGCGAGGTCGCGGCCGCCGAAGATTTCTCCCAGCGCGCCGACCGTGCCGGCCGAAACGAACAGATCGCGGTCGGTGGCGATGCGGCCACCGGAGTTGCTCAGTTGTGGCGTGTTCAGCGTCAGGTCGGCACCGGAACCGCCTGCGGTGCCCAGCGTGCCGCCGTCATTATTGACGTACAGCGCAGAGATGAAGGCATTACCGCCGGATAGCACCTGGCCGCTATTCACGAAACCTGCGCCGGCCTGGTTGAAGGTCAGCGTGCCGCCGCTATTGACCTTGCCTTGGTTGTTGAGCTGTTGGGTGATCGCCAGGTCCATGCCCTGGCCCGATGCGATGGTGCCGGAAACGCCATTCCACAGCGTGGTACCGGACAGCAGCAGGTTGCCCATGCCGGCAATCGTGCCGTTACTCGTGATCGCGCCGCGGCTCAGGAGCCTGGTGTCGCCCCTGCCTTTATTGGCGATACGGCCAGTGCCGTTGTCGATGGAATCGCTGTTGATGGTCAACGTGCTTCCCGCGCCGACTGCTTCGATCACGCCGCCATTGTTTTGCAGCGCGCTGCCCGAAGTCAGTTGCAGGTCGGTTCCTGCCTGCACAATGCCGCCAGCATTGTTCGCTACGCCCGCAATGGACAGAGTTGCTGTGCCGTCGGCCACGAGCTGGCCGCTGTTGGTGAAGGAGTTCGTTGTGATGGCCAGTTCGGCACCGTGGCCGGCAACCGTGGACACCTGGCCGCTATTGGTAAAGCCGGACGCCTTGACCAGCGCCCTGCCCTTTGCCGCAACCTGGCCGCTGTTGCTGAAGGTGGCCGCCGCTTCGTCGAAGGTCAATGTGCTGCCGCTGCCGATGGTGCCTTGGTTGTCCAGTTGCTGGTTCACGTCCAGCAGCATGGCCGTACCGGAGCCGAACTGGCCGCCGGCCTGGTTGAGCAACGTGTTGGCGTGCAGGTCCAGCGCGCCGTTGCCGGCGATGGTGCCGCTGTTGGCAATGCCGCCAGCACTGGAGATCGTGGTATTCCCGCTTCCCGAATTGACGATACGGCCGCCGCTGGCCACCGATTGGGCATTGACCGTCAGCTTTGATGCCGTGCCGGCGGCTTCAATCGTGCCGCTGCCGTTATTCAATGCACTGGCCGCATTCAGGGCCAGGTCGCCACCGGCGTGCAAAGTACCGCCATTGTTGGCAACGGTGCCGTTGATCGTTGCAAGCAGCATTCCGTCGGCGGAAACTGCGCCGCCGAGGTTGGACAGGCTGTTGGCTTGCAGCGTAACGCCTCGGCCAGTGCCGCTGACGGTGTACAGCTGGCCGCCATCGTTGGCGATGCTGGACGCGATGATGCTCATCTCGCCGCCGGAGCCCATGCGGCCACTGTTGGCGAACGTTGCGCCAGCCTGATTGAAGGTCAGCGCGCCGCCACTGCTGATCGTGCCGCCCTGGTTGTCCAGTTGCTGGCGGACGAGCAGGTCCAGCGTGGTGGCGGCGGAAACTACACCGTCAGCCTGGTTCTGCAAGGTCTGCGCATTGAGGACCAGTGCGCCGTTGCCGGCCATGGTGCCGCTGTTGATGATACTGCTCGCGCTCGTGATGCTGGTACGCGCGTTGCCAGCGTTGACAATTCGGCCTGCCAGGTTGTTGATCGAGCTTGCCTGCACGTCCAGCTTGGAGCGGGCTCCAAGTGCTTCCAGCGCTCCGCTGTTGTTCGTCAGCGCGCCGCTTGCGTTGACCGTCAGGTTAGCAGCCGCTTGCACCTGGCCTTGGGTATTGTCGAAACCTGCGCCAGATATCACGCTTGTGTTACCTGCAGCTGCAATCGCGCCGCTTCGGTTGCTCATGGCGCCAACGCTGTCCAGCGTAATGTTCGCGCCGCCTGCGGTGGCGGTTGCGATCTGGCCGCCGTTGTTATTGATGTTGGCGGCATGGATGTTGATGGCGCCTGCCGCAGCGATTTGGCCGCTGTTGCTGAATTGCGCTGCCGCCTGGTCGAAGGTCAGCGTGCCGCTGCTGCTGATCTTTCCTGCGTTGCTCAGGGACTGGCGCACTCCGAAGTTCAGGTTGGCGCCCGAGGAAATGCTGCCGGTGGTCGCGTTATCCAGCGTGGCTGCAGCAATATTGAGCGCGCCGTTGCCGGCAATTTGACCGCTGCTGGTCACTGCGCCGCCAGCGGTGAGCGTCGTTGCGCCGGTGCCAACGTTGACGATGCGCCCCGTTCCGTTGTCGATGGCGCCAGAGTTGATGTCCAGCGTGCCGGACGATGCGGACGTTTCGATCACGCCGCCCTGGTTGCCCAAGGTTCCGCGCGAAGTGATATTTGCGCTGCCATCGGCAACGATGGCGCCGCCGGTGTTGCTGACGCTATCTGCGTCCAGGTGCAAGTCGCCGCCGCCATCCTTGACGGTCACCAGTTGGCCGCCATCGTTGGTGAAGGCGCCAGTTGCAAGGCTTGCGTCCGTGCCGCTGACAAGCTGGCCGCTGTTGCGGACCGCTTTGCCCGCTGCGTTAAGCGTGAAGGTGGTACGGCTGCTGATGGCGCCCGCATTGTCCATGCCGTGGCCGACAGTCAGGTCCAGCTTGCCGCCAGATGCGGCGATGCTGCCGTCCGTGCGGTTGGCCAGGTCGGCAGCTGTCATGGCCAGGTTGCCATTACCGGCAATCAGGCCGGCATTGTCCAGCGTTGCGTCGACGTTCACCGTTGTGGCGTTGGAGCCCACATTGACGATGCGGCCGGTGCCATTTGCCAGCGAACCGGCGTGCAGGCCGAGGGTAGCGTTGTTGGCCAGGGCCTCCACCACGCCGCCGTTGTTGCTGATTGCGCCCGCGGCATCGATATCCAGCGAGCTGCCCGATTGGAGGGTTCCTTGCGTGTTATCGAGCTTGCCGTTGCTGTCGATGGTGGCTGCAGCATCGGACATGATCACGCCGCTGCGATTACTGATCGAGGCGGCATCAATAGTGATTGCTGCACCGGAGTTTTTGGCGGTGGCGAGCTGGCCACCGTCGTTGACCAGGTCTCCCGCATGCAGCGTAAGCTGGCCCTGCGACACAACCAGCTTGCTGTTGGTGACTGTCGCGCCATTGGCGTTGACTTGCAGCGTGCCGCCGCTGTTGATGGTGCCGGCGTTCGCCAGGGAGCCGGTCACGGTCGTGGTCATGCCTTGCGCCGACGCGATGGTACCGTTGGCCTTGTTCTCGAGCGTGGCGGCGGAGAGATCCACTACACCGTTGCCTGCGATCGTGCCGTTGCTCGTGATGCCGTGTACCGCGTCCACCGTAGTGCTGCCGGTACCGACGTTGACGATGCGGCCGGTGCCGTTGGCCAGGTCGCCGGCCTTCAGGTGCAAGCTGCTGGTGGAGGAAACCGTTTCGATATTGCCGCCGTCGTTTTTCACGGTGCCGCCGGCTTCCATTCCCATGTCCGAACGGGCCTGCAGCAGGCCATTGTTGTTGACGATGTCGCCAGCAACGTGCAGGTCCGCTTTATTGTCGGACATGATGGTGCCGCCCTGGTTGCTGATGCCCTGGGCGTTGAGGTTCACGCTGGCGTTGGAGCCTTGGGCCGTGGCGAGCTTGCCGCCGTCGTTGTTCAGGGTGGCGGTCGTGAGGTCCACGGCGCCCCCAGCAACGATGGTGCCGCTATTGCGCAGGTTCAGGCCGGCCTGGTTGGCCTGCAGCGTTCCGGCACTGCTGATGGTGCCGGCGTTATCCAGCGAAGCATGTACAGCGATCGCCATGTTGCCAGCGGCGCTGACGGCACCTTGCGCCTGGTTGCGCAAGCTGTCTGCGGAAAGCTCCAGATTGCCGTTGCCGGCGATCTGGCCGCTGTTTTCAATATGTCCGTTTGCGGCCAGGCTGGTTGTGCCGGTGCCGACGTTGACGATGCGGCCCGCCGTGTTGTCGATCGAAGCGGCGTTCAAGTGTACGGTGCTGCCAGCGCCGGATGCCTGAACCAGGCCGCCGGTGTTGGTGATCGCGCCGCCGGCGCCCAGCTGCAGGTCGTGCGCGGCCTGGATTTCGCCGGCGCCGTTGTCGATGGCTCCGGCAGAATTGATCGCAGTGTCTGCGCCGGAACTGATGATGCCACTGCGGTTATCCAGCTTGCCAACATTGGACGCGATGCCCGAGCCGCGGGCAGTGATGATCTGGCCGTCGCGGTTATCGAGCTCACGCGCGTTCAGGGTTGCCGCGCCTTTTGAAGTGATGGAGCCGCTGTTGCGCAGCAATGCGCCCAGCTGGTCGAAATTCAGCTTGCCCTGGGTGCTGATCTGGCCATCCAGGTTGACCAGCTCAGAACGCACTTTCAGGTCCAGGTCCGACATGGCGGTGATGGTGCCGGCGGCGCCATTGGTCAAGCTCTCCGTGCCAAGGGCCAGGCTGCCATTGCTGCCGATCAGGCCATTGTTGACGATGTAACGGCTGGCCGTGAGCGAGGATTGTCCCGTGCCGGTGGATACAATGCTGCCTGCCCGGTTGGCCAGGTAATCGCCGGACGCGGTCAATTCGTCGCGGCTTTCAATGCGGCCGCTATCGTTGTTGATGCCGCCGCCGGCGCGCAGGTCCAGTGCGCCGCCGGAACCGAGATAGCCGCCGACGTTGTTCACGTCACCTGCAATGCGCGCCGAAGCGCTGCCGTCTGCGCGGATGGTACCGGCGCCGTTCAGCAGCGAGCCCGAAGTGATGTCGATGCGGCTGGTGCTGCCTTCGGCGGTGGCAATAGTGCCGGCGCGGTTATCAATCGAGCCGTTCTCGATCTTCAGCGGGCCTTTTGCAAGGATCTCGCCGGAATTCACCAGCGCTGATTGGCTTTGCGACATGGTGAAACTGCTGCCGTTGCTGATGCTGCCCTCATTCTTCAGCAAGGAGGCGACGTTCATGTTGACGTCGCCCGTAGCAGTCATGCGGCCTTGCCTGGTGTTGGTCAGCGTCGCGGCGTCGACGTTCATCGCGCCGTTGCCGCCGATAATGCCGCTGTTGCCGATCGTCGCTGCATTCAGCGCCAGCGGGCCGGTGCCTGCATTGACGATACGGCCGGTGCTGTTCTCGATCCCAGCAGCTTTGACGGCGAGGCTGCTCTGACTGCCCAGCGTTTCGATGGAGCCGTCCTGATTGCGCACCGTTCCGTCGGCTTCCAGTGTCAGGCCTTTGCTGGCCTGGAGCTGGCCGGCAGTGTTATCCACGCCGCCTGCCACCTGCAAGCTTGCCTGGCCGCCGGTTGAAATCTGGCCATGCTGGTTGGCGAGCGCCGAGGATTTCAACGACAAGTCGCCGGCAGCGGCAATGGCGCCGGAAGTGTTGGTCAGCGCGCCGGTTTCCAGTTGCGCGCTGCCGCCGATGCGCCAGTCGCCCTGGTCGGTGGTGGTGGAGCTGCTGCTCAGGATAAGGTTGCCGCCGACATTCAATTTGCTGCCAGTGCCGGAGATCTCTCCGGCTCGCAAGGCCAGGTTGCCTGAGGTTTCCAGTTTACCGCCGGCTTGCCGGAGCTTTCCGCCGACATTGATCGCTGCATCGCTTGCGCCCAGGTGGAGCAAGTTGCCGCTATCGTTATTCAGGTAGCGGGCGACGTCGATGGACAGCTTGTTCGCTTGCAGCAGGCCGTTGCTGTTGTCGAATTCGCCGAGCGAGGCATTAAAACCGCCGCCGGCCAGCAAGCGGCCGCCCTGGTTGTGCAGGGCGGAGAGTCGCAGCGTCGCATCCTGCTGCACGCCGACCTGGCCCTGGCTGTTGTCGAGGACCCCGCCGTCGACTTTCAGGGTGCGCAGGTTGACCTGGCCGCGCTGGTTGGTCAGGGTTGCGGCGTCCAGGTTGATGCCGCCGGTGGCGGTGACCAGGCCGTGCTGGTTGTCCATTGCGGCGAATTTGAGTTCGCCCGCTGGCAACTCGGGAACGGCGGTGCCGCCAGTGCCGGCGCCCGTGCCCGTGCCGCCCGTGGTGCCGGCATCGGTCGTACCACCTGTGCCGCCGCCGGTTCCGGCGCCGCTGTCAGCGCTGCCGCCGCTGGTCGTGCCGCCCGTTGCGCTGGACGCTGCTTGTCCCAACACGCCGTCGGAGTTATTAGCGCTGCCCGTGGTCACATTCAGCGCGGACGAACCGCCTTGCACAATCTTGCCGTCTGCATTCAACAGGGTGCCGTTGGCGCTACCTAGCTCCACCCGGCGCGCCTCGATGCTGCCGCCGCGGTTATCGAAGTCGCCAGTCACCGCCGCAATCAATTGCCCGCCGGCGTTGATGCTGCCGCCGTTGGTCACGGATGCCGATTTGAGCGCCAGATCTTCACCCGCCTGGATCTTGCCCTTGTTCTCGATCGCGTCACGCATCGTCACCTGCATGCCTTTCGATGCCGCCAGCGTGCCGGTATTTTCAAGACGCCCCTCGGACGTGACGACCAGTTGTCCAGCCGCCGCGCCGATCTCGCCCGCGTTACGCACACCCACGCCTGCTTCGGTACCGACCAGGAAAATCTGGTTGGCGTACATGCCGCCCAGGCGCGAAGCGTCGATCGCGAACTGCGGCGCAGCATCGGCCGCCTTGCCAACCTCCGTCACAGTTGGCGATTCCCCCTCCGCCACCTTGTTCACGCCGGTGACCACATTCAGACGCTGCGCCCAGAGGGATGCATTCAGCACCAGGGAACGGCTGATCAGCGCTGTATAGTCGGTCTTGCTCGCATCCAGTCCCGCGCCGTCGATGGCGATCTGGCCGCGCTGCACGTCATAGCCGGTCAGGCGGCCGTCCATCATCAAGGGAGAACCCGTGGTGAGGGTCGCGCGGCTGACGTTGATAAAGCCGCCGCCGTCCACCGAAATACCGGACGGGTTGGCGATCACCACTTCCGCCTTCTGGCCCGCCACTTCGATATAGCCTCGCAGCGCGCTGGGGTTGCTGGAATTGACCTCGTTCAGGATCACCCGCGCGGAACCCGCTTTCAGCCATGGGTTGCCTTCGACCCAGCCGCCCAATTCAGTCTGCACGTTGACGCGCGAGTTGTTCAGGATGGCGCCACCCTTGGCCACGTCAAACTGCGAGTAGACGTTGCGCGACACGCCGGCCGCACTCGGCTCCCGTACGTTCACCTGCGGCACGCCGTTGGCGGCCTTCAGCACAATGGCCTGGTTCTGGCTTGGCGCCTTCGGATCGGCGATGATCTGCGCCTGAACGTGGCTGGCCCAGAGGAATCCGCCAAAGGCCGCGCCGAACAACAGGGTCAGCCGGCGCAGCGCTGGATGCCCGAACGCGGCCGGTACCGAACTATCGAGCGCACCGGTCTGGCCGGCGCCCTTGACGCAGCTGCGGGCACACTCTCCCACAGCCATCAGCATGCCACGTGCTTTATTGAAAACGATACGGTAGCGAAGTTTATTCATGATGCTCAGAATTCGACATTCAGGTTGAAGCCAGAGGCAACGCTGGCGGTGCGGAAGGCGTCCGGCTTGCTGACCGGTTTGCCCGCGAAGAAGTCGGCGCTCACGCCGCCGAACTGGCCGCGCCAGCCAAGGGCGGCGCCGGTCAGGTGGGTGCCGCGCAGCAGCGGCGCTGACGGGCCGGATACGACGCCGTGGTCCAGTGCGAAGTAAAGCTGGTGGCGGGTGGCGGGGATGCTCCAGCTCAGGTCATTGCGCAGCAGCCAGCCGCGTTCAGAGGACAGGCTGGCCTCGCCGTCGAAACCGCGCACGGTATAGCGGCCGCCGATGGAAAAGCGGTCTTGCGGAATCAGCTTGGTGCGGTTCCACTGGCGGCGCCAGGCGGCCTGGTAGGAAAGCGATTTGGTCAGGGGCCAGTTCAGCGTCACGTCGGCATTGAAGATGCGCGGGCGCGCAGTGCCTTCGTCGAAGGCTTCCTCCTGCGCCGGCAGGCTGCCGTAGGAACGCGTGCCCAGCTTCCAGGTAAGGTTGCTGTCGAGCGTGGCAGCGCCGATGAATTCCTTGTGCGCGATGCCCGCGACGAAACCGGCCATGCGGCGCCGCTGCACCTCGACTTCCATGTCGTCGATGTAATTGCGGCTGCCGCGCTGGTAGGTTTTCAGCGACAGCGTGGTCTTGCGCGTGGCATCGCGATACACCAGCCGCGAGAGCTTCAATTCGGCGGTATTGCTGGTGCCGCGATAGAGGTAGTCATGGAAGGCGCCGGCCACGGTCTGGCGATAGCGGTAATCGTTCAGTTGCAGCGAAAGCAGCCAGTAATCGAAAGGCACCGAGTAATGCAGGGCATAACCGCTGGTGCCATAGTCGCCTTCCGGGCTGTCGCCATGCAGGTTACGATTGAGGGTCAGGTAGAACAGGTCCTGCAGGCCAAAGGGATTGTCGACCGAGAGCGTGATGCCGCCCTGGTAGGTACCGGTCGAGCGGCTGCCGCTATCGTCCACCGATGCGCTGAAGCGATAGGCGCGGCCGCCCTTCCACTTCACCTGCAGGTCGCTCTCGCCTGGCTGCTCGCCGGGCACGATCTCGATGTCCGCTTGCGCACCCGGCACGCGCTTGAGGTTTTCCAGGCCCTGCTCGATATCGCGCAGGTTCAGCAGTTCGCCCGGCGCCATCGGCAGCGCGTTGTCGAACGATGGCTTCTGCTCCGGATAGCGCAGCGCGCGGATGCGGCCTGGGACCAGTTTCAGGTGCAGCTCGCCACCCAGCAAGTCCTGCGGCGCGGCCAGCACCCGGGCTGTGACATAGCCCTGCGCAACCAGCGCGTTCTGCACTTCGCCCACCAGGACGTTGATGCCGGCACTGCCCAGGCAGCGGCCCAGCGCGCCGTCTGCGGCTTTCAGCGCCCACTGGAACTGCTCGGCCATCTCGCCTTCCAGGAACACGCGGCGGATCGGGAAGCATGGCGACTCGTTTTCCGGCCAAGCGGCTTGCGTCGGCGTCACTTCGCGCTGCAGGCGCACGTCGGGCTTGGCCTCGTCCTGGCGCGCGCGTTCGCGCTCACGCTGTTCCTGCCGCTGCAGTTCCTGGTTTGCCAATGCAGGATCGACCTGCGCGAACGCGGGCAAAGCTGCGCCAAGGCCGAGTGCAAACTGCACGGCCACGCCTACTCTCTTGGACAACATTTATTTCTCGTGGGAATTTTTTCAGCCGGCAGTATACCTGCCAATTCAACACAACGAGATGATTTACTTATATAAATTTATTATTTGGTGAAGGTTTTATAGCAATATGGGGGGGTTTGGTGATAATTGGAGAGAATTAATCCAGTTAAAATCTCTCCAAAGCCACAGAGATAATCACATCTCCATCAAAATCAACGACTTGTGGTTATCGGAGCGACGAGGGTTGGATAGTCTGTGTACCCGGCCGCGCTGCCGCCAAAGAAGGTATGGCGGTCGGCAAGGTTGATCGGTGCGTTGGTCTTCAGGCGCGCAACGAAGTCTGGATTGGCGAGCACCATCTGGCCGTATGCCTCCACGTCCGCCAAGCCGGATTCGATGTCGGCGCCAATCTGCTCGCGCGGCCGGCCGGGGCGGTTCAGTACGAGGGAGCCTTTCCACAGTTTGCGGATGTCCGCCAGCAGCGCCTCGTCGCCCTGGTGCATGATGTGCAGGTAGGCCAGGCCAAGCTTGTCCAGCTCAGCCACCAGGTGGCGATAAAGCGCGGGGCCCTCCGTGCCTTCGTCGATGCCCCACAGCGTAGTGCCGGGCGACAAGCGGATGGCAGTGCGATCGGCGCCGATCTCGCCCGCAATGGCCTTCGCAACTTCAATTGCAAAGCGCGCGCGGTTGGCGATGGAGCCGCCGAATTCGTCGTCGCGCACGTTCGCACTCGGTGCGAAGAACTGCTGCACGAGGTAGGCATTGGCGCCGTGGATCTCGACGCCGTCGGCGCCGGCTTCGATTGCCCGGCGCGCTGCCATGCGAAAGTCGTCAACCGTCTGGCGCACTTCTTCGGTGCTGAGCGCACGCGGCACCGGGATGTCCTGCATGCCAGCGGGCGTGAACATCGGCGTATTCGGCGCAATGGCCGAAGGCGCCACGCCCTGCCGGTGGTGCGGCGTATTGTCCGGATGGGACATGCGGCCCGCATGCATCAACTGAATGAACAAGCGACTGCCTTTTGCATGCACCGCATCCGCGACTTTCTTCCAGCCCGCCACGTGGGCATCGGTATGGATGCCCGGCGTCGCCATATAACCCTGGCCGTCTTCCGAAGGCTGGGTGCCTTCGGTCACGATGAGGCCGACGTCGGCGCGCTGCGCATAATATTCGGCCGCCAGTTCGCCTGGCGTGCCGTCGTACTGCGCGCGGCTGCGCGTCATCGGCCCCATGGCGAGGCGGTTGGCCAGCGTATAGCGACCCACTTTGACGGTTTCAAACAGTTTGCTCACGACAGTATTCCTTGCAAGTGATTGGAGATACGCCATCATCCACCACCTTCCAAATGAGATAAATATGGTAAATTGCAGAACATTGATCCATAGATGGAGCAATCAGTGGAGTATCTGAACGACATGGCCTTGTTCGTGGAGGTGGTGAAGGCCAAGGGTTTTCGCGGTGCCGGGGACGTGCTGGGGATTCCGAATTCAACGATTTCGCGCCGGATCGCGGCGCTGGAAAAAGCCATCGGCCTGCGGCTTCTGCATCGCACGACCCGCAAGATCGAGCTGACGGAGGCGGGCCAGGTCTATTTCGAGCGCTGCAAGCGCATCATCGATGAAGCGCGGCTGGCGCATGAACAACTGGGCGGCATGCTGGCGCAGCCGACAGGCGTGCTGCGGGCTTCGCTGCCGGTCGATTTCGCACAGACCTACCTTGCGCCCTTGATCGCTGAATTCGCGCAACGCTATCCCGGCATCACTTTTGAGCTGGACCTGACGCCCCGCCTGGTGGACCTGGTCAGCGAACCATTTGATGTGGCGATACGCATGGGTGAGCTGGTGGATTCGCAGCTGATTGCGCGCCAGTTGGCGCTGCTCACGCCCAAGCTGTATGCCTCGCCGGGCTACCTTGCGCAGCACGGCGAGCCGCACGAACCTGCGGACCTGGAACGGCATGCCTGTCTCGGCTTGGCGAAATCCACCACCTGGACCCTGCTACGCGATGGGCACAGCGAGCCAGTTGCGGTGAGCGGCCGCTTTGCAGTCAACAACGTGGGCATGTTCCGGCGCCTTGCTGCGCTCGACATGGGCGTCATCCTGTTGCCGGAAGAAGTCGTAGCAGACGATCTTGCGGCAGGCCGCTTGCAACGCATCCTGCCGCAATGGCATGGCAAGCCAACACCGGTGTATGCCTTGACCGAAACACGCCTGGTTCCGGCCAAGACGGCGCGCTTTATTGAGTTCCTGCGAGAGCACCTGGGGCAAGCGGGCTGACCTCTTCCTTGCGGCTGTAGGCCAGGCGGTACAGCAAGGGCAACAGCAGCAGCGTCAGCGCGGTGGAGGACAGCACGCCGCCGATCACCACGGTAGCCAAGGGGCGCTGGACTTCCGCACCGGTGCCGGTCGCAATCGCCATCGGCACAAAGCCAAGCGATGCCACCAGAGCCGTCATCAGCACTGGCCGCAAACGCACCAGCGCGCCGTTGCGCACGGCGTCGGCCAGCGGCTGCCCCTGCTCACGCAGGCTGCGGATGAAGGAGATCATCACCAGGCCGTTCAGCACAGCGACGCCGGACAGCGCAATGAAGCCGACTGCTGCCGATATCGACATCGGAATTCCCCGCATCCAGAGCGCGAAGATGCCGCCGGTCAGCGCAAATGGAATGCCGGTAAACACCAGCGCGCCATCGCGGGCGTTGTTAAACATCAGGAACAGCAGCGCGAACACCAGCGCAAGCGATGCCGGCACCACCACCTTCAGGCGTTGCGCAGCATTCTGCAGGTTTTCGAACTGCCCGCCCCAAGCCAGCCAGTAGCCGGCCGGCAGCTGCACGCCTTTCAGGATCGCTTGCTGCGCTTCTTCGACGAAGGAGCCGATGTCGCGGTCCTGCATATTGACGGTCACCACCACGCGGCGCTTGCCCTGTTCGCGGCTTAGCTGGTTCGGGCCGGGCGCCGTGTCGAAGGTCGCAATCTCGGCCAGGGTGACGTAGGCCGGACGTGCGCCCTCCTTCTTCGGCAGCGGCACCGGCAGGCGCTTCAGCAGTTCGATGTCCGAGCGCAGCGCTTCCGGCAAACGCACCACGATGTCGAAGCGGCGGTCTCCCTCGAACATGGCGCCCGCCTCGCGGCCTGCGGTCGCAGTGGCGATCAGCTCCTGCACTTCGGCGATATTCAGGCCAAGGCGCGCGGCCCGTTCCCGGTCGACCTGTATCTGCAGCATGGGCAGGCCGGTGGTTTGTTCGACCTTGACTCCGGAGGCGCCCGGAATCCTGCCAAGGATGGCGCCGATTTCGGCAGCCTTCGCATTCAGCACATCGAGGTCGTCGCCAAACACCTTCACCGCAACATCGCTGCGAACGCCGGAAATCAGCTCATTCACGCGGAGCTGGATCGGCTGGCTGAATTCGTAGCTATTGCCGGGCAATTGCTCCAGCGTTTCCCGGATGGCGGCCAGCAGTTCCTCGCGGCTGCGCTTCGGCTTTGGCCATTCCTTTTCCGGCTTGAGCATGATGTATCCGTCCGAAATACTTGGCGGCATCGGGTCCGACGCGATTTCCGCCGTGCCGGTGCGGGCGAAGACGTTGGCAATTTCGGGGAATTTTGCCACCAGCGTCTTCTCGATCTGTTGCTGCATCTGGACCGATTGACCCAATCCGGTACCGGGAATGCGCACGGTCAGCACAGCGAAGTCGCCTTCGTTCAGGTTCGGCACAAACTCGGTGCCAAGGCGCGTCGCCAGCAACGTGGACAGGGCCAGCACCAGCCCCGCCGCGGTAAACACTACCGGGCGGTTGGCCATGACATAGTCCAGCAGCTCGCCGTAACGGCGTTTGGCTGCCAGCATCAGGCGACCTTCTTCCTCGCGCACCGATTTGTTCATGAACAGCGCCACGGCGGCCGGCACGAAGGTAATCGACAGCAGCATGGCGCCAAGCAAGGCCGTCACGACGGTGAAGGCCATCGGGTGGAACATCTTGCCTTCAATCCCGGACAGCACGAAGATCGGCAGGTACACGATCATGATGATCAACTGCCCGAACAGCAGCGGCCTGCGCGCCTCGTGTGCGGCGGCGAAGACTTCCGCAAAGCGTTCTTCGCGCGTCAGCGGCCGTCCGGCATGCTGTTGCGCGTGCGCCAGGCGTCGCACGCAGTTCTCCACGATCACCACGGCGCCATCGACGATGATGCCGAAGTCGAGCGCGCCGAGGCTTAGCAGGTTGGCGCTAACGTTATTGGCCACCATGCCGGTGAAGGTAAACAGCATTGACAGCGGAATCACCATCGCCGTAATCAGCGCCGCTCGCATATTGCCGAGGAAGAGGAACAGCACGCCGATCACCAGCACCGCGCCTTCCAACAGGTTTCGCTTGACGGTATCGATCGCCTTTTCCACCAGCACCGTGCGGTTATATACCGGCGTCGCCGATACTCCGGCCGGCAGGCTGCGGTTGATCTCGACCATCTTCTTGTCGACCGCCAGCGCCACCGCACGGCTGTTCTCGCCGATCAGCATGAACACGGTGCCCAGCACCACCTCGCGCCCGTTGCGGGTGGCGGCCCCGGTGCGCAGTTCAGCGCCGACGCCCACGGTTGCGACGTCGGCGATGCGCACGGCCACGCCGTCGATGGTGGAGACCACGATATTGCCGATGTCGGCCACGGACTTGAGCTGGCCTGGTGCGCGCAGCAGGTATTGCTCGCCTTCCTTCTCGATATAGCCTGCACCGACATTGCCGTTGTTGCGCTCCAGCGCCGTCACCACGTCCGACAGGTTCAGGCCATACGACGCCAGCTTGGCCGGCGTTGGCGCGACCAGGTATTCCTTGTCGTAGCCGCCGATCGAATTGATCTCGGTGACACCGGGCACGTTGCGCAGTTGGGGCTTGATGATCCAGTCCTGGATTTCGCGCAGGTCGGTCGGCGTGTAGGGCGTGCCGTCCGGCTTGCGTGCATTCGGCGCCGCATCCACCGTCCACAGGTAGATTTCAGACAGGCCGGTGGCGATGGGGCTCATGGTCGGCGTCAGTCCGGCCGGAAGCTGGGAACGCGCATCCTGGATGCGCTGGCTGATCAACTGGCGGGCAAAGTGGATGTCCGTGCCATCCTTGAATACCACCGTGATCTGCGACAGGCCATAACGCGACAAGGACCTGGTCTGCTCAAGGCGCGGCAGGCCGGCCATCAGCGATTCGATCGGGAAGGTGATGCGCTGTTCCACTTCCAGCGGCGAGTAGCCGGCGGCGGCGGTATTGATCTGCACCTGGACGTTGGTGATGTCCGGCACGGCGTCGATCGGCAGCTTCTTGTAATTGACCGCGCCCAGCACGGCCATCGCCAGTACGGCGAACATGACCATCCATCGGTGGCCGATGCAGGCCTGGATAATTCGGCTTAACATGGCGGCTCCTTAGTCTTCATGCTCGGCAGCGCCCTTGCCCTGCTCCGCCTTGATGGTGAAACTGTGGGCGGCGGCATACTGCGCAGCCTTGCGCAGGCCGGCAGTGATCTCCACCAGCTTGCCGTCGGAACGGCCGACCGTGACCGGCACCGGCGTGAACGCCTGGCCATCGCGCTGGAAGACGACCTGCGTGCCGTTCAGCACTTGCAGCGCTTCCTTTTCCACCGCGACCGGCACTTCGGCTGAACCGGTGATCACGTCGACATCCACGAACAGGCCGGGCCGCCATGCCAACTCTGGATTGTCCAGCACAACGCGGGCGCGGGCGGCGCGGGTCTGTTCGCCGATCAGGGCGCTGACAAAACTCACCCTGCCCTTGACCGCGGCATTCGAGGCGGCCGAGTGCAACACGGCTTCCGTGCCGACCTTGACGATCTCGAGGTCCTTCGCAGGCACCACGACCTCCGCCCATACCCGGCGCAAGTCGGAAACCGTGAATACCTTGGTTTCCGCGCCGACCGCCTCGCCAACTGCGATGTGCTTGTCGACGATCAGGCCATCGAACGGCGCCCGGATTTCAAGGCGGTTGTATGGCCCCTTGCCGGAACCGCCCGCGCCGATGGCCACCAGCTTCTGGCGCGCGTTCTGCACGGCGATGCTGGCTTCATGCCACTCCTGCTCCGCCTTCAGGTAGTCCTGGCGTGCCGAGACCTTGTCTTCCCACAGCTTCTTTTCGGCCTCGTAGACCGAGTGGGCCAGCACTGCACGCTTTTCGGCGGCGGCCAGGCTGCTGCGCTGCTCGGATACGTCGGCGCTGGCCAGCACCGCCAGTAGCTCGCCCCTGCGTACCTGCTGGCCGAGATTGGCCTGCACTTCCTGCACAATGCCGTCCACGCGCGGCGTGACGTGCGCAGTGCGATCCTCGTTCAGTTTGACTTCGCCCGGCAGGCGGACGAAGGTTTCCAGGCGCGCCGCGCCGGCCGTACGCACTTGGATATCGGCCGCCGCAACCTGCGCGTCGGTGAACGGGATTGACTGCGTGCCGGCAGGATGTTCCTCGTGGTGTTCGCTCGCCTCGGCACCGGCTTTCGCGGCCGGCGCGATGCGCTCCCAGCCCAGAACTGCGCCCGCAAACAGGGCGGCAACGGCCACCATGGCCGCAATGGTGATTTTTTGACGCTTGTTCATTTTGAATCCTTGATGTCCAGGTTGCCAACCAGCTTGGCCAGGTCGGCCCGGGCGCGATAGAAGTCCGAAATGGCCCGCAGGTGCTGGCCCTGCGCCTGCACCCAGGTGCGCTGGGCATCGAGCACTTCGACGTAATTGAATTTGCCGGCTTCGAAGCCTTTCATCGCCGCATCGGCAGCATATTGGGCGCCGGGCAGCACGTCTTCGCGCACCAGGCGTTCCTGCTGCACGGCCGCCTGCATGCGAGCATGGGCCTGCATGGCCTCTGTGCGAATACGCTGGCGAGTCGCTTCCAGCTCCGCGCCGGCCTTGTCGGCACGGCGTTGCGCTGCCAGGATCGCGCCCTGGTTGCGATTAAACAGCGGCAGTGGGACGGACAGTCCGATGATGTTCTGGCGGACGCGGTCGCGCTCCGGACCTTCGCTGCGCTTGCTGCCGACGATCAGCGAAACGTCCGGCATGCGTGCGGCGCGCTCCATACGCAGGGACGCCTTGCCCGCCTCGACTTCGGCAATGGCCCGCTCGATGGCTGGCGCGGAATCAATCAGGTCTTCCAGCTGTCCGGCGGGGAGGCCGGCTTCGGCTGGCGAGGCAGGCGCCGCCAGCACCCCGATTTCGCTACCGGTGTTGCCGAGCAGGCTGGCCAGCCTGATACGCGCCTCGTCCAGTTCGCGCTGCGCTGTCACGCCCTCGATGCGCCAGTTGGCTTCCGCCACGCGGGCTCGAGCCTCTTCCACCGGCGACACCTTGCCCGCCAATACGCGGCGCGCGGCGGCTTCGCTGGAGCGGCGCCCGCTTTCGCTGACCTGCATAGCCAACGCAACATGCTGCTGCGCGAGCCATGTTTGCTGGTAGGCGGCGACCACTTCCGCCTCGATTCGCGCCCGGCCGACGGCCAGATCCAGTGCCGCCGTACGGCTGCCAGCCTGCGCCGCCTCCATGCGCGCGGCGCGCTTGCCGCCCAGTTCAAGCGGGATTGATAGCTGGACGGTCGAAGAACCGCCCTCGCTGGTTTTCCCTTCGCGCAGGTAGTCCAGCGAAGGATTGGGCAGCAAAGCTGCCTGCCGTCCGGCCGCGTCGACGGCTGCGACTTCCAGCGCCAGCGCCCGCAGCTCGGGATTGCCTTGCCGCGCACGTTCCAGCGCTTCGGCAAGCGTCAATGATGGTTGCGCCCACGCGGGGGCCAGGCAAATGGCCGCCAGCAAGGGCACGTAAATGGCTTTCACGATGTTGCTCCTTGATGATTGATGGGGAACGGCTGCATGCGGCAGCCGGATCAATCAGCGGAGCCTGTCGGGACGCGGAGGAATATCCGGGATGAAGGAATGGAAAGGCGGCTCCGGCGAAGGCACCGGAGCGATCGAATCGACTTGCTGGCGCCCGTCAACCAGGTTGGCGACAAACGGCGCATGCGAGTGATGGCAGAAGTCGCACTGCGTGCAACAGGCACTATCCGAGCCTGGCGAATCAGTCGCCGCAGCCACATGCTCGTCGAGCTGCGACACATTGATTTTCAGGCAGCAGCTATCCGTCGCCGCCAGGGTCGCCTGGAGCGGCAGCACTAGTAACAGCAGGATAACGAGGAAGCGCCGGATATTCATTTGGCCAGATTATAGCAAGCGGCGCCCCGGTTCGCTGACGTGCAGGAATTTCGTCAGGATATCGCGCGGCGGCGCCACCGAGATATTCTTGAGCACCTGCCCCACGTTGCCGCGGTGATAACCGCCATGGGTAATCACGTGCATCAGCATTTCTTCGCGAGACATCTGGCCGGTGTCGCCGTCGGTGAACCTGAACTGAAGCCTTGCGGACAGCGCAGCTTCATCCAGGCTGGCGACGTACTGCTGGTACCAGCCGTCCGTTTCGATGACCGCGGCGCGCAGCTCCGCCAAAGCCGGCGTGGCCTTGGTGTTGGTGGCCTCGTAGCCATGCGCCTCCCCGAGCAGGTGCGCGCGGAAGATGCGGTCGACGACGTAGATGTGATTCAGGGTACGGATGGCGGTGTGCAGGTCTGCTTCCGAAGTAACGCTCGCCAGCACGTCGAACAGTTCGATATTGGCCCAGGCCTTGTAGTCGAACAGTGTTTTGAGAATGGGCAATGACATGGTTTTCAAGTGTAGTTAGCGATAGCGGCGCAGCAGCCGGTCGATGCTGCCATCGGAGACCAGGCCGCCGATGGCGCGCTGGACATCGTCGAACGGGATTGCAGACTTTTTCGAGAACGCACATTGCGCCTTGAAGGGATCAAACTCGAAGTCGATCCGCAGCTTGTGCTGCGGCTCTGCGCGCATCAGGTATTCCGCGGTCATGCGGCCCATGATGGCGTATTGCATGCGGCCATGCTGGATCTTCGAGATATTCAGCTCCATCGAAGGCGCATCCTCGCGCACGAACGCACGTCCCAGCGCGGCATCGATCATCGAATAGGAATACCCCAGCACCGTGCCGACCGGCTTGTTGGCCAGGTCGGATAGTGCCCGTACCGCAGGCGCTTCCGGCCGTGACACCAGCACGCCCGCATCGGGCATCAGCGGCTGGCTCCAGTTGAACGTGCCGGGCAACCAGCGCGGCAGCACGTAGCAGACGCCATCGGCCCGTCCGCTGGCGAGGTATTCGGCAACCCGCTTGGCGGGAACGCTGACGTAACGCGCCTGCCGCCCCATTCGATGCGCAATGCCGTCGCCAAGGTCCTTCAGCAAGCCATCGACCATTTCCCCGTCCTGGAAACGGGACAAGGGCATATTGTGGTTGGTCGCGGCGACAAACACCACCTCCCCCTGGCCGGCAACTGCTGCAGGGCTCAAGGCAAGCAACAGGCAGGAGGGCGCAAGACAAGAACGTAACATAAAGACATGATATCAGACGAGCTTGACCCAAGTCATGGATCATGCGCGGCAATCGGGCGCACACTTGTACCAACATCAACACAGGAGGACATCATGTCTTACCGCACCATCGTAGTCCATGCCGACCGGGCGGCGAACGCCGAAGCCCGCATCGCGCTGGCGGCAGCCATCGCCGCGCGTGAAGAAGCCCACCTGGTCGGCGCCGCGATGACCGGCATGCCACGCTCGATGTTGGCAGGCCGCAGTTACGAAGGCAGCGGCGTATTCCTCGCCGACTACCTGCGCCGTGCCGAGGAGCGCGTGCAACTGGCGCTGGAGCAATTCAAGTCCCAGGCCGATCGCCTTGGCGTCCAGTCTTTCGAAGCGCGCAGCAGCAACGACGACGAATATGCCGGCCTGTGCATGCAAGCGCGCTACGCCGACCTCGTGGTACTGGGACAGGCTGCAGCCGCCGACGACAATCAGGATAGCCTGCTGCCGGACCTGCCGGATTACGTGCTATTGAATTGCGGCCGCCCGGTACTGCTGGTGCCGCGTACGGGACGCTTCCCGACCATCGGCAAGCGCGTGATGGTGGCCTGGAACGGCAGCGTGGAGGCGGCAAAGGCCGTCACCGCCGCCCTGCCCCTGTTGCGCGGTGCGGAACAGGTCACGCTGGCAGTGCTGGGCAACAGCGCCGATACCCTGGGCGAATCGCCGGGAGCCGATATCGCCCTCTACCTGGCGCGGCACGGCGTGAATGTGGAAGTCCTGCGCAGGCCAGAGCCGGCCGATCCCGGCAAGGCCATCCTGTCGCTGGCAGCCGACTTCAATGTCGACCTGCTGGTGATGGGCGCCTACGGCCATAGCCGCTTCCGTGAAATGATGCTGGGCGGCGCCACGCGCACCATACTGGCAACGGCGACGCTGCCAGTATTGATGGCGCATTGATTACGCGGTCAGCACGCCGCGGCGCATCTGGTCCAGCTCAATCGACTCGAACAGGGCTTTGAAGTTGCCTTCGCCGAAGCCCTGGTTGCCCTTGCGCTGGATGAACTCGAAGAACACCGGGCCAAGCTGGTTTTCGGAGAAGATCTGCAGCAGCAGGTCGCCTGGCTTGCCGTCAATCAGGATCTTGCGCTCGCGCAGGGCCTGCAGCTGCTCGCCATGGCCGGGGATGCGCCGGTCGACCAGTTCGTAGTAAGTGTCGATGGTGTCGAGCAGCTTCACACCGGCGCCGCGCAGGCTGTCCACGGTCGCGTACAGGTTGTCGCTGCCCATGGCAATGTGCTGGATGCCTTCGCCGCGATACGCATCGAGGTATTCCTGGATCTGGCCGGGGCGGTCGGTGCCTTCCTCGTTGATCGGGATGCGCAGCTTGCCGCAAGGGCTAGTCATGGCCTTCGACTTCACGCCGGTGACCTGGCCTTCGATATCGAAATAGCGCACTTCGCGGAAGTTGAACAGGCGCTCGTAGAACTCGGCCCATTCGCCCATGCGGCCTCGGTGCACGTTGTGGGTCAGGTGGTCGATGTAGGTCAGGCCATGGCCTTTCGGGTTCTGGTCGACACCCGGAATCGGCTCGAAATCGACGTCGTAAATGCTGATATTGCCGTTGCCCGGCCAGCGGTCCACCAGGTAGATCAGCGAATCGCCGATGCCTTTGATGGCCGGCAGGTTCAGTTCCATCGGGCCGGCCTTGCTCTCAAAGCCCCAGGCGCCAAGTCGCAGCGCGCGCTTGTAGGCATAGGCGGCATCTTTCACGCGGAAGCCGATGGCGCAGACCGATGGGCCGTGCAGTTCGGCGAAGCGCTGTGCGAAGGAATCCTTTTCAGCGTTCAGCAGGAAGTTGACTTCGCCCTGGCGGTACAGGGTCACATCCTTGCTGCGATGGCGCGCCACCGCGGTAAAGCCCATGGCTTCGAAAGTCTTGCCCATTGCGACTGGGTCCGGCGCCGCGTATTCGATGAATTCGAAGCCGTCGGTGCCCATCGGGTTGTCCCACAGTGAGTCGGTCATTTGCTGTCTCCGGAAAGGTGTGTAGATAACGGATATACTACGCACTGCTTCTGGATTTTTGCGCATTATGAGCACTTGACGACGCTATATATGCGCATTTTGCGCACCAACAAAGGAACTGATGATGATTACCGTCGACCGCCACGACCTGTCCCTGCTGAACGAGCTTCAGCGCAATGGGGAGGCGACCAACGCCGCCCTGGCTGAAGTGCTGCATTTATCGGTGTCGCAGGTTGGGCGGCGCGTGCAGCGCCTGCGCGAGGCAGGGATCATCGACCATTATGCAGCCGTGCTGGAACCGACCACGGTGGGATTGGACGTAATGGCCTTCGTCCATATCACACTGGACCGCCACGGCGAGAAGCGCGGCGACGCCTTCGAAAAGGCGATCCGCGATGTGCCTGAAGTGATGGAGTGCTTCTCCGTGACCGGTGAAGCAGACTACGTGGCGCGCGTCGTATCGCACGACCTGGCATCCTTCGCCGACCTGATGATGAAGGAAATCCTGCTGCTGCCCGGCGTGGTCAACGTCAAATCCAACATCGCGCTGAAGAAGATCAAGCAGTCCACCGTGCTGCCGCTGGAGCACATCGTGCGGCCGAACCCGCGCAAGCAGCGCATCGAGTTCGCCCGCACTTGACGACAGCTAGATCTTGAAGTCGTCGAACGACACCCGCTGCGCGCCCTGCTCCTTCAGCATTTCGCGCGTGGCATGCAGCATCGCGGGCGGCCCGCAAACATAGAAGTCGCAATCGCGGGCCTGCGGCTGCTGCGCAAGAAACTCGTCGCGCACCACTTCATGCACCTTGCGGCCATTGTCGGACAGCACCACGTGCCAGCTGAAATGCGGGTAGCGCAGCGCCAGTTCGTCAAATTCTTCACGATACGGCACTTCGTCCGCAGCACGCGCCCCATACCAGAAGCGCACGGCCTCCTTCGCGCCGGATTCCAGCTGCGCGCGAATCATTGAGCGTAACGGCGCCATGCCGGCCCCGCCGCCGATGAAGACTTTTTCGTTCCGGCCCCGGCGCAAGGCGAATTCGCCAAACGGTCCATTGAACGCGACTTGCTCCCCCTCTTTCAGCGCGTGCACGTACGACGAGCCGATACCACCGGCGACGTGCCGCACCAGCAGCGTCACGCAGCCGCCGGCCTGTGCGACCGGCAGCGACAGCGAATAAGACCGGCGCAAGGACTTGCGGGGCCCGAACAGCCCGCGCGCACGGGGAATGTGAAGCTGCACATAGCTGCCGGGGCGGAAATCGGCGCCCGCTTTCTGGTCCGGGCGCAGCACCACTTCACGCAGGGTCGGCGTGATCTCGCGCACGCGCTCCACCGTTGCCGTGCGGCTGACCATCAGTGCCGCACCATGGCTGACCGCGATTTCCATATCGGAGGTCACCGCCATGCCGCAGGCCAGCCGGTGGCCTCGGCGCAGGCGCTGGTCCGGAATGTGATCGCCATCGGACGACGATGCCGGCGGCGCGTTATGGCAGGCGCGCACCTCGCACAGCCCGCAGCTTTGGCCGCCGCCGCAGTTGGACGGCAGCCGTATCCCCGCGCGCGCCAGCGCATCGAACACCGAATCGCCGTGGCGGGATTTGACGATGCCGATGCGCTTTCCGCCCTCATCGAGCACGGTCACCTGCCGCGCCGGCAGCAGGCGTGCCGGGACGAAATCGTGCAGGCGCAGGCTGGTGCACAGCAGCCATATGCCACTCAGCGCCATCCACAAGCCGCCCAATGCAGCCATCAGCAGCAGCGAATTGTTGAAATCTTCACGGCCACCATAGTCCATGATGTGCAGCATCCATGCGATGTCGAACAGGCGCCACGTGGCGTTGCGCCGCTCCAGGATGCGGCCATCGACGGCGGACACGTAAATCGTCGTGGCGTCCGCGTCATCGAAATCAACACGCCAGCTTGCCCCGCGATGCTTGCGAATCTCCAGCGTCGGTTTCGCCACCCATTGCGGCTGCCCGGCCTTTCCTTCGCCAACATAATCGGCACGCGCCACTTCCAGCGCCTGGTCAGCGCCGACCGCAAGCGGCGCGCCGTTGCGCGCATCCAGCAGCCAGCTACCCTCGCCGTTCTTCAGCAGGTAAGCCGGCACTTGCAGCAGCCAGCGGCTGTCGATCGATTCCACCGGCTTGCGCGAAGCCGCCAGCACGTCGGCCGGCGCCACCAGGCCGGTTCTCGGCCACTCCGCAGCCGCCTTCAGCGGCGCCCGATGGGCCATGCCTTCGACCACGTCCTGGTCCAGCAGGCTCATGACCATGCCGCTCACCAGCCAGAGCAGGAACTGCAGTCCGACGACCAGCCCGACCCATTTATGCATTTTCCGCAGTAACGGCGTCATTTCGCGGCCCTCCTGCGCACGGTGAACCACAGCAGCCAGATCCCGCTCAACGCGAACAGGGTGCCGGCAATGGAAACGCTGCGCAACAGCGTGTTGTTGACGTTGCTGCGCTTGTCGTAATCCATGATGTGCAGCATCCACAGGAAATCATAGGCCCGCCACAGGGAATGACGCTGCGCCACCACTTCCCCTGTGGATGGAGACACGTAAAGGCTGCTGCCATTGGAGTCGTCAAAGTCGACGCGCCATAACGGCGCGCGGCGCGTAGCGACCTCTTTCGGCAATTCCCGGAGTAATTGAATGCCGCTCACGCTGCCATCGCCCATGTACGCTTGTTGCGCCAGTTTCAGTGCCTGCGCCTGGTCCAGCGGATCCAGTTGCTTGCCGCTGGCCGCGTCCACCAGGCCGATGCCGCCGGCGAACTTCACCTCATACACTTCCCGCTCCAGCAAATGCTTCAGGCGAAAGCCTGTCATGCCGGGGAATTGCGCCGCCAGCTGCGACGGCTGCAGCGCGACGGCTTTCGCCTCCACTGCAGGCCGCTCCACGTGCGACAGGTGGTCGCCGTGGATAATGTCGATCGAAATTGCGGCCATATACACGCCGCTCGCCATCCAGAACAAAGCCTGGATGCCGACCAGCAGGCCAAGCCACTTGTGTAGCCGGCGTGACCAGAATGCCTGTTTCATAAAGTCCTCTTTCTTTGCCCGCCGCACGCAACCATGGCGTGCAGCCTATCCTCCGCCGCGCAAGGCGGCGCCTCTTGTGGAAAATCCTGGAAACTCAGGAAGCGTGGTGGCGCGGGGGGCGTTCCGGGCCATCGGGGATATGGCTGGCATGGCAAGCCGGCAGCAAGCCAAAGTGCGGGTCGGTGCCGTCCCAGGACGCCGACGCGACGTTCGGGTCCGGCAATGCGGCCGAAGCGCAGCAGCAAGTGACGCAGGCGCCGCAAGCCGTATGGCCCACGTCCTGCAGCACGCTGGCGCCCTTCTTTACCGCTTTGACGTCATGGCGCAGCGACTGCCTGGGCTGGTGCTCGCCGATTTCGCAAGACAGTTGCACGACGCTGGCCAGCGCTTGCAGGGGCAAGGCCAGCATCAGCAGCCACAGCATCCATGTCCTGACGAATCGGTTCATGCTTTTTTACTTCGCAACTTCGATGGCGGTGACCGTCATGGCGCCATTGGCATTTTCAACGGTGAAGCGCACCTTGTCGCCGGCTTTCACCTTGTCCAGCATGGCGGCGTCCTTGACGCGGAATACCATCGTCATCGCACCCATGCCGAGGTTTTTCAGTTCGCCGTGCTTGATGGTCAGCTTGCCGGATGGCTTGTCGACTTTCTTGATTTCGCCATCGGTGGTATCGGCCACGGCGCTTGTCGCCTGCTGGTCATGGTCGGCGTGTCCGCCATGGTCGGCCATCGCTGGCACGCCGGCCATGACGGCTGCCGCCAGGATTGCTGCTTGCAGGGTGGTGTGGATTGCTTTCATATTAATTCTCCATAGATTGTTTGCGCCGCCGAAGCAGCAAGTATGCCGCAGGTACGACAAATAACGATAGCAGGGGCGCGGACAACATTCCCCCCACCATCGGTGCAGCAATGCGCTGCATGATTTCAGACCCCGTACCGGCTCCCACCATGATCGGCACCAGGCCAGCCACGATGACCGTCACCGTCATGGCTTTCGGCCGCACCCGCAACACCGCGCCTTCACGAATGGCGTCCAGCAGCTCCGCCTCGCCGTGGCGCCCTGCCGCTTCGCGCGCTTCCCACGCATGTTTGAGATAAAGCAGCATGATCACGCCGAATTCGGCCGCCACGCCGGCCAGGGCGATAAAACCAACGCCGGTAGCCACCGACAGGTTATGGCCGAGCCCCCACAGGAGCCATACCCCACCAGCCAATGCAAACGGCAGCGTGGCCATGATCAGCGCTGCCTCGTCGGCGCGGCGGAACGTCAGGTACAGCAGCACGAAGATAATCAGCAGCGTAGCGGGCACCACCACCTGCAGGCGCGCCGTTGCGCGCTCCAGGTACTCGAACTGGCCCGACCACGACACCGAATAGCCAGGCGGCAGCTTGACGCCGGCTGCGACGGCTCGCTGCATTTCCTGCACGGCAGAGCGCAAGTCGCGGCCATGGATGTCCACGTACACCCAGCCCGAGAGCCGCGCATTTTCGCTGCGCAGCATCGGCGGGCCATCGCTGATGCGCACCGTGGCCACGTCGGCAAGACGCAGCTGTGCGCCACGCTCCGTCAGCAGCGGCAAGGCGCGCAGGCTCTCCAGCGAATCGCGCAGTTCGCGCGGGTAGCGTACGTTGATGGGAAAGCGCTGCAGGCCTTCAACGGTTTCGCCGACGTTGTCGCCGCCCACCGCGCTGGCGATAATGCTTTGCACTTCATCGATATTCAGGCCGTAGCGCCCCGCTGCCGCTCGGTCGATTGCCACATCAATGTAGCGCCCTCCGTTCAGGCGTTCCGCCAGCGCCGACGACACGCCCGCCACCGGCCGCACCACGCGCTCGATCTCGGCGGCGATGCGGTCGATCTCCTGCAGGCTGGCGCCCGACACCTTGATGCCGACCGGGCTCTTGATGCCGGTCGCGAGCATGTCGATCCGGTTGCGGATCGGCGGCACCCAGATGTTGGCCAGGCCCGGCACCTTGACGATGCGGTCCAGCTCCGCCACCAGCTTGTCCGGTGTCATGCCCGGCCGCCACTGGTCGCGCGGCTTGAACTGGATGGTGGTCTCGAACATTTCCAGCGGCGCCGGGTCGGTGGCCGACTCCGCGCGGCCTGCCTTGCCGAAGACGCTTTGTACTTCCGGCACTGTCTTGATCATCCGGTCGGTCTGCTGCAGCAGCTGCTGCACCTTGCCCGCGCCAATGCCCGGCAAGGCCGAAGGCATGTACAGCAAATCGCCTTCGTCCAGCGGCGGCATGAATTCGCCGCCCATGTGCGCCAGCGGCCAGAGCGACAGCACCGCCACCGCAGCCGCCACGGCCAGCGTGGCCTTCGGCCATTGCAGCACGCGCTCGAGCAAGGGCCGGTACACCGCAATCAGCCAGCGATTAAGGGGATTGGCATGTTCGTCGGGAATTCGGCCCCGAATCAGATAGCCCATGAGGACCGGAATCAGCGTCACTGCCAGCCCCGCTGCCGCCGCCATCGCATACGTCTTGGTGAAGGCGAGCGGGGCGAACAGGCGCCCTTCCTGCGCTTCCAGTGTGAACACCGGGATGAAGGACAGCACGATGATCAGCAGCGAGAAGAACAGCGCCGGCCCCACTTCCGCAGCCGCCGCGGCAATCACCTGCCAGTGTTCTTCGCCTTCCAGCGACCTGCCGGGATGGGCATGGCGCCATGCTTCGATATGCTTGTGGGCGTTCTCGATCATCACCACCGCCGCATCGACCATGGCGCCGATGGCAATCGCGATCCCGCCCAGGGACATGATGTTGGCATTGACGCCTTGGTAATGCATGATCAGGTAGGCAGCCAGCACGCCCAGCGGCAGCGAGACGATGGCCACCAGTGCGGAGCGCAGGTGGAACAGGAACACGGCGCAGACCAGGGCCACGACGACGAATTCCTCCGCCAGCTTGGTCTCGAGGTTGCTGACCGCACGCCGTATCAGGTTGGAGCGGTCGTACACCGGCACGATTTCCACACCCGGCGGCAGGCTGGCCTTGAGCGCCGCCAGGCGTGCCTTGACGGCATCAATCGTCTGCAAAGCGTTTTTACCGGAACGCATGACGATCACGCCGCCCGCCACTTCGCCCTCGCCATTCAAGTCGGCGATGCCGCGCCGCATTTCCGGGCCGAGCTGGATGGTTGCCACGTCGCCCAGGCGCACCGCCACGCCGCCCTCGCTGGCCGTCAGGGGAATCTGGCGGAAGTCTTCCAGCGAGCGCAGGTAGCCCGATGCGCGCACCATATACTCCGCTTCCGCCAGTTCCAGCACCGAGCCGCCGGTCTCCTGGTTGGCGCGGCGGATCGCGTCGATCGCCTTGCCGTGCGTGATATTGAAAGCGCGCAGCCGCGCCGGGTCAAGCAGCACCTGGTACTGCTTGACCATGCCGCCAAGGCTGGCCACCTCCGCCACGTTCGGTACCGCCTTCAGTTCGTACTTGAGGAACCAGTCCTGCAAGGCGCGCAGCTGCGCCAGGTCATGCTTGCCGCTGCGGTCGACCAGGGCATACTCGAACACCCAGCCCACGCCCGTCGCATCTGGCCCCAGCGAGGCGCGCGCCTGCGGCGGCAGTCGTGACTGCACCTGGTTCAGGTACTCCAGCACGCGCGAACGCGCCCAGTAGGGGTCGGTGCCGTCCTCGAACAGCACGTAGACAAAGGAATCGCCGAAAAAGGAATAGCCGCGCACCGTGCGCGCGCCCGGCACCGACAGCATCTGCGTGGTCAGGGGGTAAGTGACCTGGTTTTCGACGATCTGCGGCGCCTGCCCGGGGAAGCTGGTGCGAATGATGACCTGCACGTCCGACAGGTCCGGAATCGCATCGAGCGGCGTGCGCTGCAGCGCCCATGCGCCCCATCCTGCCAGCAGCACGGACGCCAGCAGCACGAGGAATCGGTTACGGATCGACCACAGGATCAGCTTCGCGATCATTTCTGCTCCCCGTGCTGATGCGTTGGAGCGGAAGCCGGCGCCATCGACGTAACCTGGAAGCTGCCGTCCGCCTGCTGCACGAACTCGAAGCTCACATGGTCGCCCGCCGCGACACGCAGCGGCAAGCCGCCTTGCGGCAGCTTGAAGGCCATCGTCATGGCGGGCCACTTGAGCGTGGCGATCGGGCCATGCGACAAGGTGATCTCGTCCTTATCCACAGCTTCCACAGTCGCCTCGCCGCGATGCGCCAGCGGCGCCGGGCCGGCCATGCGCTGGCCGCTGCCTTTCAGGCTCGCTTCCGAGTCGACCAGGAACTGCCCGGAGACCGCCACTTTCTGCCCAGCCTGCAAACCGGCGCGGATTTCCACTTGCCCGCTGCTCTCGGCGCCCAGCTCCACCTGCACCGGGGCGAACTTGCCAGCCCCCTCTTCCACCATCACGACGTTGCGCGTACCGGTGCGGATCACCGCTTCCGAAGGCACCAGCAAGGCTGTCTGCCGCCGGCCCGGCGCAAACGACATCGTCACGAACATGCCCGGCGCCAGCCGCCCGCCCGGATTGGACAACTCGATGCGTGCGCGAATGGTGCGCGTCGCCGCATCCACCTGCGGCAGGATCGCCGCCACCTTGCCGTGCAACTCCTTGTCCGGCAAGGCCGCGGCACGTGCCGTGACATCGGAGCCGACCGGTACCTGCGCCACCGCATTTTCCGGCAACTCCGCATTCACCCACACCGTCTCCAGGCCATTGATGCTGTATAGCGGCGCCCCGGCGGCGACGGCCATGCCTTCGCGCGCGGCCAGTTCCGTCACCACGCCGGCACGCGGCGCGACCAGCACCTGGCGCGCCAGCACGCGGCCGCCCGCCTCCACCTGTTGCACCTGCTGTTCGCTCATGCCCGCCAGGCGCATGCGCTGGCGCGCAGCATCCAGCAGCCCCGGCGCAGCGCCAGCCTGCATGCGGCGCACGGCCAGGAATTCTTCCTGCGCCGCCACCCAGTCCGGCATGGTGACCTCGGCCAGCGGCTGGCCGCGCCGCACCGCCTCCAGCGGCGCGCGTACCATCACGCGTTCCACAAAACCGTTCGAGCGGGACTGGACAACCGCCACTTCCCGCTCGTCAAAAGCCACGTTGCCGACCGCCGACACGGCCAGCGGCAACGGGGCGCTGGAAACCAGCGCCGTGCGTACGCCAAGGTTTTGCTGCACGCGCGGGCTGATGCTGACCGTGCCGGCGTCGCCGCCCTCGTCGGCGTAAACCGGCACCAGGGCCATGTCCATATACGGCGACTTGCCCGGCTTGTCGAATTTCTGTCCAGGCACCATTGGATCGTGCCAGTACAAGGGCTTGCGGCCCACCACAACTGGAGCCTGTGCCGGCGCCGCCTGTCGCTTGCCCAACTGGTAGCCGCCGATGGCACCCACGGCGCCCAGCGCGCCTGCCGCCACAATGGCGGCGATCATTGCGTTCTTCTTCATGGGTGGCCTTTCGCCGGCTGGATGTACGTCAGTTGCGCCCAGGTGCGCGCATTGTCGCGTTCGAGCTGCAATGCCTGCAGGCGCTGCTCGCTCTCCGAGCGGCGCGCCGCCATTACCTCCACCAGGCCAGCCTTGCCCCCACGGTAGGCGGCAAGGACCGCCTCCGTGCGCGCACTCGCCAACGGCAGTACCTCCTTCTCGTAGCGCGCGATGCGCTCGCGGCCAGTCTGCCAGTCGGCCAACTGGCTGCGTATCTCCGCCACGTGTTCGCGCAGCGCTTCGTCGCGCTCGGCCTGCGCCTGCCCAGCCATCGACAGCCGGGCCGACAGCTCGCGCTCCTGGCGTTGGTCGCGATCCCACTGCAGCGGTACCGACACGCCAAACGACACCATGCCCGGATAGCCGGGCCCGCGCTGCTGCAGCGCCACTTCAACGGTCCAGTCGGCACTGCGGTTGGCGCGCGCCAGTCCCGCTTCCGCCTGCGCCAGTTCGGCCTGGCGCGTCAGCACCGCCACCTGCGGGTGATGCTCGAGCGTCGCTTCCAGGTTCGCCGGATCAAGGGCAATGCTGCCGGTATCGACGCTGCCATCGAGCGCCACGTCCACCGGCTCGCCGGTCCAGCGCGCGAGCATGATGGCGGCATTGCGCGCCTGCTGCCCCAGCTCCGTTGCACGATCCTCCAGCACCAGCAAGGCCGCGCGCGCATCGAGCAGGCCGGACTGGGTGCCGCGGCCGCCACGATAAGCCGCTTCCGCCGCCGCGATTTCGTCGCGCGCCAGGGCGGCTTGCCGGGCCAGTTCCGCTTTCATGCGCTCGAGATGGTAGCGGTCGAGCCAGGCGATCGCGGTATCGCGCTGGATGTTCGCCGCCAGCGCCTCGGCCGCGGCCTTGCTGCGCGCCGCTTCGCTCTCGAAGCGGGCAGCCCGCCAGCGGCGCTTGTCGCTGCTGGTCAGCTCCTGCATGACGCCAATGCGGCGCATGGTCATCGAATCCGCGCCGATGCGGTAGCGATCCGCACCGCTGACGGGAAGGTTGTCGACGCCGGCTTTCAGCACCGGGTCGGGCAATTGCGCCGCTGCGACAGCCATGTCGCGTGCAGCATCGGCAGCATGGCCTTGCGCCGCCAGTTGGCGCGAACGCTCAACGGCGCGTTGCTGCGCCTGCGCCAGCGTCAGCGCAGGAGCCTCGGCGGCGAACGCCAGGGCGCAGCCAAACGCAAGGCAGCGCCAGATAAATGGGGAAAACATGAAACCTCCAGAGTGCAAAGGAAACCACGCGCAGGCCACGCAGGCAGGCGCGAGACGTCATCAGGCAATCTGGAAGGTCAATGTCGGAAGCAGCAATGCTCTATGGAGTGAGGCGGAGATAGACTGCGCGTCATATCTGGCGGCGCGGCAGCCCCTTCGCTGGACTCGAGGGCCCAAGCGTCGGCAACCACGGTCCCTGCCAGGTCGGCAGCGATGAATGGCAGCACGGGCGGCAAATCGGGCTTGTCCAGCGATTGCTTGGCGGCCAGGTTGCTCGCCTTCGCCTTGCACAGGCTGGGCTGCGCCGGGTCCATGCCGGCGCACTGGGCGCCGGTGGCGACCGGGTTTCCGGCGGTCGGACAGGCATAGGACGCCACGGCAAGCTGCATGAACAGCATGCTGAACAGCGCCACCACAGCGGCCACGATCCTGGAAGTCCGGCGGAATTTCATGGGGGCGATAATAGACCGTTTCTCTCAATCGATCAATGACTTCACCATTATTCTGCCGTCCGTCGCCCGCGGAAGCGCTGGTGCATGGGCGGACTGGCAGCGCTGCCATTTAATTACGCAGCGCGATTTTTCTTTTTCAAATCATCGCCTTAACGCGCAGCCCCGGTGCTTGTTAACAGGCTTTTCCACAGAAAGCGTTAACAAGTTCGCTCAGGAGCGGCGCTTCCGGGCGCGCGCCGAAGCAGCGGAGCCTGGCGCAGGCCCGGTCGACTCGCGCACCACGAACTCGCTCGGGAATTCGATGCGCTGGCGGCGTCCGGATTCGCCGCGGATGCGGCGCACCAGCTCCTGCACGGTGGCCTGTGCCATGGCTTCAAACGGATGCCGCAAGGTGGTCAGCGGCGGCTGCATCATCGATGCGGATGGAATATCGTCGAACCCGATGATCGATATGTCTTCGGGAATCCGCAGGCCCTTTTCGCGGATGGCGTTCATCGCCCCCTGCGCCATCGCATCGTTGGCAGCGAAGATGGCAGTCGGCGGTTCGGCCAGTTCCAGCAACCGCCTGCCGCCTTCCAGCCCCGACTGCTCGTTGAAATCGCCTGGGTAGACCAGGGCCGGATCGGTCTTGATGCCGGCATCGGCCAACGCTGCGAGATAGCCGCGCTCACGCACATCGCTCTGTCCCGTGTATGAACTGCCGCGTATGAAGCCGATACGGCGGTGGCCCAGTTCAAGCAGGTGCGTTACCGCATCGTGCGCACCGTTGAGGTTATCGCCGCGTACCACCGGCAAGCTGGTCTCATGCCGGAAATAGTTCACCAGGATGATGGGGCTGGCACTCTTCTCCAGCGTTTCCAGGTAATCGTCGCTCATGCGCGGCAGCACATAGACCAGGCCATCCCACAGGCCATGCAGCAACTGGCTGACGCGCTTGCCTTTGCCGCCCCCCATGTCGCCCAGCGAGTTATAGATGAAAAGATCCATGTCGAACTTGCGCACTTCCTCGCTGAGCGCCGTCACGAAGCAATTGACGACTGCCGACGACAAGTCGTTCACGACCACGCCAATGACATTGGTTTTCCCGCCCTTCATCATGCGCGCCAGGGCATTGGGCGTGTAGCCGAGCTGCCTGGCTGCCGCCTGCACCTTGGCCCTGGTTTCGTCCGAGGCATAACCATCGCCACTCAGTGCGCGCGAAGCAGTCATCACCGATACGCCGGCAACCTTGGCCACATCGGCCAGCGTCACACCCGCTTTTTTCATTTTCACCTGCCGTCCGTTAACGTTATCCGTATTGTAGCGAGAGATGTAGCAGGTAAGGCAACTTTATGCTAGCGTTACCAATTCTCAACGAAACAAGCTGATCCCATGACTTCAAAACGTTTGCTTGTTAGCCTCGCGCTGCTGCTGGCGCTCCCCGCCGCCATGGCGGCGTCACCCACCGCTAACGGCGAACGCCTGCAAGTACGCTGGGAGCTGCAGGACGGAGGCAAAGGCGGCCGGCTTGAAGTCAGGAACCTGGACCACCATCCCCTGCCGGCGCAAGGCTGGGCGCTCTACTTCAACTGCATCGAATGCGCCGTGGCAGGGCCGCTGGCTGGCCAGTTGGCGATCGACGCGCTGGATGGCACCCTGTACCGCCTGCGCCCGCAACCGGGCTTTCGCGGCCTCGCACCGGGACAGTCGCTGAACGCGGTCTACCGCGCTCCCAGCGCCGACGCCAAGGCCTACCGCGCCCCTTCCGGCCTGTACCTGGTCTATGAGGCGGCGCCGGACAAGTCGCAAGCCGTTGCCGATTACCGCATGCTGCCGCTGCCGCGCCCGGACCAGCTGGGAAAAGGCCAGGCGGTAACAGCCCAGGACCTGTACCAGCGCAACGCAGGAACCGATGTGCTGCCTGCCGGCGCCCTGCCGCCAGTCTTTCCCACTCCGCTGCACCTGCAGCAAGGTGCCGGCACGCTGCACCTGGCGGCGGCGCCCGCCCTCGTGGTCGCCGACGGGCTCGAACCGGAAGCCGCCCTTGCCGCCAGCCTGCTCAAGCAATACTGGCCCGCCGGCGCACGCGCGCCATCCAGCGCCACCTTGCGGCTCTCAGTCGGCGCCGTCGCCGGCCAGTCGTCGCCGGAGGCCTATACCCTGGCCGTAACGTCCGATGGCATTGCCATCACCGGCAACAGCGCCGCCGGGGTGGCGCACGGCCTGCAATCGCTGCGCGACCTGTTGCCGCTGCCCGGCGCCGGCCGGCAGCAAGCAGTAGAGCTGCCGCTGCTGGCGGTGACCGACGCTCCGCGCTTCGGCTATCGTGGCCTGATGCTGGACGTCAGCCGCAATTTCCAGCCCCGGCAAACCGTCTTCCGCCTGCTCGACCTGATGGCGCGCTTCAAGCTCAACGCCTTCCACTTCCATCTGACGGACGACGAGGGATGGCGCCTTGAAATCGCCGGCCTGCCGGAACTGACCGGCATCGGCGCGGTGCGTGGTCACAGCGCAAAACCTGGCGTGCGCCTGCAACCCGACTACGGTTCCGGCCCCAGCGCCAGCGATCCGCACGGCAGCGGCTACTACTCGCGCGCCGACTACATCGAGATCCTGCGCTATGCGGCAGCCCGTCACATCGAGGTCATCCCGGAAATTGAAATGCCCGGCCATGCGCGCGCCGCAGTCAAGGCCATGGAGGCGCGCTATCGGCGCATGAAGGCCGCCGGCCAGGCCGGTGCCGGCAAATACCTGCTGAACGACCTGGACGACCGTTCGCAATACAAATCAGCACAGAACTTCCATGACAACGTGATCAATCCGGGCCTGGAGTCCAGCTATGCCTTCATCGAGCACGTGGTGGGCCAGGTCGCAGCCATGCACCGCGAAGCGGGCGTCCCCTTGCGCACCCTGCACGTCGGCGGCGACGAACTCGCGGCGGGCGCCTGGGAAAAATCCCCCGCCAGCCGCAGCCTGATGGCGCGCCGCAAAATGCAGTCCACCGCCGACCTGTGGGATTACTTCTACGACCGGGTCGACGCCATCGTGCGCCGGCAAGGCGTGGCAACCGCGGGGTGGGAAGAACTGGGCACGCGCAAGCTGATACCGAACCCGCATTTCGCCCAGCGCGGTTTCCGGCTGCACGTCTGGAACAACGTCGGCGCCGCGGCCGACCTGGGCTACCGGCTAGCCAATGCCGGCTACGACGTGATCCTCGCGCCCGCCACCAGGCAATACCTGGACATGAGCCACAACCTCAATCCCGACGAGCCGGGCGTGAACTGGGCCGCCTATATCGAGCTCGATGACGTCTACAACTTCATCCCGTTCGACAAGAGCTTGAGCGACGCCGGCAGGCAGCGCATCCGCGGCCTGGAAGCTGCGCTGTGGACCGAAACCATCCGTGATCCTGCACTGATCGACTACCTGCTGGTGCCGCGCCTGCTGGCCATGGCCGAACGCGCCTGGGCCGCCGATCCTGCATGGGCCACCGAATCCGATTTCGCCCGGGCCTCCGCCTTGCACCGAGCCGAATGGTCGCGCTTCGTCAATGCACTGGGCCAGCGCGTGCTGCCGCGCCTCGACCTGGAGCCTGCCCCGCTTGGGCCCGTCCATTACCGCATCGCACCGCCCGGGCTGTCGAGGGATGGCGGCAAGGTCCACGCCAATCACGCCCTGCCCGGCCTGGCGCTGCGCTACACCAGCGACGGCACCGAACCGCATGCCGCCAGCCCGCTGGTAGCGGGGCCCATCGCCGATCGCGGCCTGATCCAGGTGGCCGCCTTCGACCGCAACGGCAGGCGCGGCGCCGTATCGCGCATCGACAATCCCTGATCGTTTCGTGCGCCGCGTGACGCGCAGGCCGAATTGCCGTATCCTCCCGGAGCAGTATTGCCTTAAATACAACATTGTGAAATTATTTATTCCGGGAGACTACATGAAGAGCATATTGGGCGCCCTGGCGCTGGCATTTTGCGCAGCGCAGGTTTCGGCAAACGCCAACACGATTTACCTGACCCGCCACGCCGAGAAATCGGCCACCGGCACCGACCCTGTGCTGACCGCGGAAGGCCAGGTCCGCGCCACCAACATCGCCGCCACGCTGAAGGACGCCCAGGTCAGGCACATCTACTCGACGGCATACCAGCGCACGCAGCAGACTGCGCACCCCCTGGCCGCCTACCTGAACCTGCCGGTCACCACGTACGATGGCGGCCAACTGGCGACGTTCGCGCAGCAATTGCGCGCCTTGCCCGACAACGCGCTGGTAGTCGGCCATTCCGACACCACGCCCGAGCTGATCCGGCAACTAGGCGGCGATCCGGGCAGCGCCATCGCGGAAACGGAGTTCGACCGCCTGTACCAGATGACGTTTGGCGCGGACGGATCGGTCACCACCACCCTGCTGCATTCGATGCCAAGCACCCTGAACCTGCCTTGCGCCAGCGTGACGCTGAACCAGTCCAACCTGTCCGCCACGGCCGGCAACTGGCTGTACTTCAGCATCAACGTGCCGGAATGCGCGAATACCCTGAACGTGAACATGAGCGGCGGCAGCGGCGACGGCGACCTGTACGTCCGCTTTGGCGCGCAGCCGACTGCCAACGATTATGCTTGCCGCCCCTACAAGACCGGCAATGCCGAATCCTGCGCGCTGGCCAACCCGCAAGCCGGGACCTGGTACGTTGGCATCCGCTCCTACGCCACTTTCAGCGGCGTCTCGCTGAACGCCAGCGCGGCCCAGTAAGCACGCGGTCAGGCGCGCTGCAAGGCCTGATCCCGGATCTCGGACAGGTATTTGCGCAGCACATTCAAATCCACCGGCTTGACCAGGTAATGCTGCATGCCGGCGTCGGATGCGTGGCGGCGCGCCTCGTCGTGTCCCCAGCCGGTCATGGCGATGAAGACAATGTCTTCGCCGCCTTCCATCTCATGGATGCGCCGCGCCGCTTCATGGCCCTGCATGTCGGGCAGGCCGATATCCATCAGAATGGCATGAGGACGAAATCGTCCAGCCAGGGCGATCGCGGCCTGCCCGTCGTTGGCTTTGGCGACCGTGCAGCCCTCCATTTCCAGCATCACCTGCAGCATGTCCGCGCCATCTTCATTGTCGTCCACAACCATGATACGCAGCGAGTCATCGGAATGCGCCGAGGATGGTCCCGCAGCAGAGCGCTCCTTGCTGCGGCGCTCAGGCACCACGATCGGCATGCGCAGTACGAACTCGCACCCCTTGCCGACGCCCGCGCTGGCGACCGAGACGCTGCCACCATGCATGTTCGTGAAGCGCTGGGTCAGGCTAAGCCCGATCCCCAGGCCGCCGAGTGAATGCGAGCGCCCAGCCCGTCCCTGGACGAACAGGTCGAAGATGCGCGAGCACGCCTCCGGTTCAAGCCCGGCGCCATGGTCACGCACAGTGAACACGATATCCTTGTCGTCCACGTCGGCGTACAGGTGGATGGTCGAGCGTGGCGGCGAGAACTTGGCGGCGTTGCCCAGCACATTGGCCAGGCTTTGCACCAGGCGCGCACGGTCGCCGAACAACAGCACGCTGCCCGCCGGCTGGCGCAGGTCCAGCGTATGGCCCGCCGCGTCGATCTGCTGGCGGCAAATTTCCACCGCATGTTGCAGCACTGTCGCCAGGCTGACGCGCTCGCGTTGCAGTGCAACTTTGTCGTTGGTGATGCGGGCCACGTCGAGCAGGTCGTCCACCAGGCGCGTCAGGTGGCGCACCTGTCGTTCAACCACCTGGCTGATGCTGCGCACTTTGGGATCGGTGCCCGGTATGGTATTCAGCACATCCATCGCCGTGCGGATCGGCGCCAGCGGATTGCGCAACTCATGGCCAAGGATAGCCAGGAATTCATCCTTGCGGCGGTCGACCTCGCGCATTTCATACTGGCGGCGGCGGGCACGCCCAGCCGAGAGCGCCGCGCTCACCAACGTTGCCCTGCGCACCGGGCGCTCCAGCAGCGTAACGTTGCCGACTTGCTCAAAGATCCTCTGCACTCCAGGCGAATCGAGCCCCTCCTTGCTCAATACCAGCACCGGCAAGTCGGACCAGGCCGGCTGGACAGCGAGGAAGCCCGTGATCTCGCGCAGGAATGCATCGTTGAAGGCCTCTTCGACCACGAACAAGCCTGCCGCCCCCTGCTGCAGTTCTTTCACCACATCGCCCAGTTCAGTGCAAATATGGCAGGCCAGGCGCGCCTGGCCCAGCACCTGGCCGATCAGGCGAGCATCCTTGCCGACCGGGGCAAATATGACGATACGATGCTCCAGCTCACTCATGCCCTGCTTCCTTCTTCCCGTTGGATATGCTCACGGGCACCCCGGTCAGGATGCCGCGGAAGCCTTTCAGCACGAGTCCCACTTCGATCCCCTTTTCGCCGATCGAGAAGGCGCGCAAGGTGGTTTCATGCTTGCTGCCGCGTTTCTTGAAGACCGACACGGCCTTGTGGATTGTGCCGTCGGCTTCGTAGTAGCGCAGCAGCAGCACATTATCAGCGAGGTAGCTGACGTCCACATTGGTGCCCGTCGGGCCGATCACGCCCTGTTGCACGCCGACCAGCATGGTCGCCACCCCACGCCGCCCCAGGTAGGTCAGCACTTCGCGCAATTGAATGGTGAGGAAGCGTGCTTCCGGCATCGCATTCATATAGCCATTCAAGCTATCGATCACGATCACCTTTGCCCCGTCGTCGGCAGCTTTGCAGACCGTGTGCGCAAACTGTCCCGGCGACAGTTCAGCCGGATCGATCTGGTTGACGGTCAGCAATCCCGCAGCCAGCGGCGTGCGCAAATCCATGCCGATGCCATCTGCGCGGTTCAGCAAGGTACTAAAATCCTCCTCGAAGACGAACATGGCTGCCTTCTGCCGGCGGTCCGTGACGGCCTTGACGAATTGGGCCGCAAGGCTCGACTTGCCGGTGCCAGGCGGGCCCGAAATCAGGGTGCTGGAACCCTCTTCAATTCCGCCGCCAAGCAAGGCATCAAGGGACGGCAGCCCGCTTCTCACCTGGCCCCGCTGTACCAGCTCGCGTGAGTCTGCCGCCACAATGCGCGGATAGGCAACCGCGCCGCCGGAAATGATCACGTAGTCATGTGGCCCGCGCCGGAAGTCGATGCCGCGGTACTTCAGCACACGCAGCACGCGGCGTTCGGCCCCATAGCCCGATTCAAGCTGCTGCAGCGAAATCACGCCGTGCGCGATGCTGCGCACCTGTTGGTCGCCGCCCACGGCCGCTTTGTCGTCGAGGAACAGCGCGGTGCAGGCGCGCTTGGCGAAATACTGCTTCAGCGCCAGCACATGCCGCCGATAGCGCAAGGGATTGCCAGCCAGTAGCTGCAGTTCCGACAAGGAGTCGAGTACCACCCGGGTAGGACAGAGCCGCTCAATCTGCGCCAGGATCAAGCGGTTGGTCTCGCCCAGCTCGATCTCAGAGGGATGAAACACGGTATATTGTTCGTCAGGATCAAGCACGCCTTCGGCTGGGATGATTTCGTACACGGTGATGCCGTCCATCCGGAAGCCGTGCGATTGCGCCACCGCACGCAGTTCTACTTCGTTCTCCGCCAACGTAATGTATAGCACCGTTTCGCCGCGCTGGGCTCCCTCGATCAGGAACTGCAGCGCCATCGTGGTCTTGCCCGTTCCGGGATCGCCTTCCAGCAGGTACAGGCGCTCCTTGGTCAGCCCACCGGCCAGGATGGTGTCCAGGCCAGCAATGCCGGTCGAGATGAAGGCATCCGTCTGCTTGTTCTGCGGCTGGAGCATGGCTGTCCTGCACTAAGATTGTCGATAAAACACTATAGCAGGTGTTGCCGAACGGCTCGTTTCGATTGCCCTTTATTTGCGCACGATAACTTTCCTCAATTGAATCAATTACTTGCCTGGCCGTGCGCAGCCTTGTTAACAGGGTTTTCCACAGAAACCGTTAACAACTTCCGGTCGCCGAGCAACCATTGCAGGCAGCGGCAAGGCAAGAGAATTGTTGAATTCAAATCAAAAGTGTTTGGCAAATCCTGGGCTTAATCCGCAAATATTGCCCCGGTACACTGCGATCCATTGAAAAACTCCAGGAGTGTCTTCCAATGCGATCCTCTACCGCCCTGTTAGCCCTTGCCACTGGCGCCTTCGCCATCGGCACCACCGAATTTACCCCCATGGGCTTGCTGCCCGTGATCGCCGACGGCGTCAATGTCAGCATTCCCACCGCCGGCATGCTGGTTTCGGCCTATGCTGTCGGCGTCATGGCCGGCGCGCCGGTGATGACCTTGCTGTTCAGCCGCTTCGGCAAGCGTGCCGCCCTGATGGCGCTGATGCTGATCTTCACTGTCGGCAACGTGCTGTCGGCCTTTGCGCCGAGCTATACCACCCTGCTGCTGTCGCGCCTGATCACCAGCCTCAACCATGGCGCCTTCTTCGGCATCGGCGCCGTGGTGGCCGCCAGCGTCGTGCCGAAGGAGAAACAGGCCAGTGCCATTGCGGCCATGTTCATGGGCCTGACGGTCGCCAATATCGGCGGCGTGCCGGCCGCCACCTGGATCGGCCAACAGGTCGGCTGGCGCGTCGCCTTTGGCGGCACCGCCGTGCTGGGGCTGGTCACCATCGCCGCGCTGTGGCTGGCCTTGCCCAAAGGAGAACCCGGCACGCCGCCCGACCTGCGCCGCGAACTGAAAGTGCTGGTGCGTCCCGAAGTGCTGCTGGCGATGGGCACGACCGTGATGGGTTCCGGCGCCATGTTTGCGCTCTATACCTATGTGGCGCCAATCCTGGCCGAGATCACCCACGCCGGCCCTGGCTTCGTCGCCTTTGCCCTGGTGCTGATCGGTGTCGGTTTCACGCTCGGCAACAGCCTGGGCGGCCGCCTGGCCGACTGGTCGCTCGATGGCGCCACCAAGCTGATTCTCGCCGCGCTCGCCGTTACCATGGCGGTACTGCCGCTGGTCATGCAGACCGAGGCCGGCGCTGCCATCGGCCTCGTGATCTGGGGCGCTGCGGCTTTTGGCATCGTGCCGCCCGTGCAGATGCGCGTGATGCATGCGGCGGCGCAGGCTCCTGGCCTGGCCTCCTCCGTGAACGTCGGCGCATTCAACCTGGGTAACGCGCTTGGCGCGGCGCTGGGCGGCGTGGTGATCAGCCAGGGCCTGGGCTATGGCGCGGTACCGCTGGTTGGCGCCGCGCTGGCTGCCGGCGGCCTGGCACTGGTCTGGCTTGGCAATGCCGGCCGCCGCGATGCGTCGGCCTCCGCCGCTTCCTCGGCTTGAACCTAGCCCGGTGCCTTGAACGGCATGTCTTTCATGGGTGGGCACTTCTTGCGAGGTGCCCAGTCCCACCAGCCATGGTTCTTAACGAGTTTCATTTTCCATTGACGCTTCTGGTCCGAAGCGCAGGTCGCGGTTGCAACCAGTTCGCCATTGGGCATCCAGGTCGGCATGCCGAGGTCGACGTACCGGGACCTTTTATCGGGGTCCGAAATGAAGTTGTAGCCAGACCAGGACATCTCGCCGTTCACGGCATATACGGCCCACGCGTCGCCACCGAGCCCGCCCCCGTGTGAAGCGGCGAGATAGGCGCGGCGGTCTTCCGAGAACAGGACACTGGTCCCGCCTTCCGTGACAGCGCCGGTCTGTTCGTTAATCAGCTTGCCGGTGAATTCGTAGGCATCTTCGACATTGACCAGGACGAAGCCTTCCTTGCGGTCGCAAAAGTAGTAGTGGACGCCGTCCATCGGCTCGTCATAAGGCGGTTCGTCCTTGAACGATTGAACGCCCGCCTTGGTGCTGACCTTCAGCAGGTGCGCGCCTTTGCGCACCACCACGCCCGCGCCAAGCTTGCTGATGCGCGCTTGATCGCTTCCCGTACGGCTCGCGCATTCCAGTTCCAGGGGAGCTGCGTGCAGCGTGGTGCCGGCAAGCGCCAGCGAAGCGAGGAAGATCGATCGGGCGAGTTTTTTCATTGGTCTATTGATTCCGGAGCTGAACGTTCACCTGCATCAGGCGCTGGACAAACTGTGCAGGATTCCTGACCGGGTGGTACAGGTTAGGCGCCTTGATCATGGCAACCAGGCCCACGAATTCCTGCTCCGAAAGCCGGTCCAGTGGCTTGCCGTAGTAGCTGAGGGCCGCCGCGCCGAAGCCGCGCACCTGCCTGCCCTCCTGGGTGCCCATATAGACCAGGGCCGAATAGGCGGCGAGCTGCTGGGGCTTGCCCAGCTTGCGGTCCAGCACCAGAGCCATCACGTCGCGCCCGATATCGATCTTTTTGCAGCAATCGAAGACGCCGCGGTAAAAGCGCTGGAACGCGCCTGTGGCGCCGTCAAACTGCGCCTCTCCGAGGTACACGCTGCGTGCCAGCGAAGACGTGATGGTCGCCAGTCCCTGCCCGGCAAGGACGCTCAGGCCCGAATGATGGTAAAAGTCCGGGTCTTCGACCTGCAGCAGGATCTCCACCTGGCGCGGCGACAGCGGCACGGCGGATGCCTGCGGCAGGTTCTGGACGGCCGCTGGAAAAGCCGCCCAGGCCCAGGCTGCCGCAACGGCGAGGTAGCCGGCCAGCGCAAGCAGCAATGCCAGCAAAGCCCTTTGTGCTAGTCGTGCTAATCGTGCCAGTTTCAATGCGTGTCCCGGTTCGTCTTTCGAATGGCCGCAGACTGTAGCCGAACTCGGGACCCGAAAGTCTATCGAATAGTCACAGTGCCGGCTTTCATGGCAAATGTCGTATCATGCTGGCATATTTCAGTTCCCGCCCAACGAGTGCATCGATACGACCTGATTAGCTGCCATGACTGCGGCGTGCTGCATCGCCGGCGCCCGGTGCGCCCGCGCGAAAAAGCGCGCTGCGTGCGCTGCCGCTCGATCATGTATCGGGGCATACATTCCGACGCCAGCCGCATGGCGGCCATCATCCTGACCGCCCTGATCGTGTATGTCATCGCCCAGTGCTTCCCGATCGTTGAACTGGAGGTGAACGGCAATGTCTCGCGCGCCACGCTGCTGGGAGCCATCGTGGTGCTGTGGCAGGGGCATATGCCGCTGGTAGCCGCGGCGGTCTTCCTGTTTACCATCCTGCTGCCGGCGGTCGAACTGCTGTCGCTGCTGCACGTCACGCTGTCGCTGGCGGGCGGCCACAAGCCAAAACTGTTCAATGTCCTGCTGTATGCCGTCCACCTGGCGCGGCGCTGGGGCATGACGGAAGTGCTGATGATCGGCATCCTCATCACCATCGTCAAGATGACCAGCCTGGCCACGGTGGTGCTGGAGCCGGGCCTGTTCGCGTTTGCCGCGCTGACGCTGATGCTCGCCATCGTGGTGTCGTTCGACCCCAAGATGCTGTGGAACCTGGGCGACGCCCTGGCGCCGCAGCCGGACGTTCCTCCGCCCGTTCCCCAGGCAGCGTTGGCATGCCACGTGTGCGGGCTGGTGTCGGCAGACAGCGGGACACGGCGGCAGGACTGCCCGCGCTGCCACGCGCGCCTGCACCACCGCCATCCGGACAGCCTGGGCCGCACCTGGGCCCTGCTGATTGCCGCCGCCATCCTGTACGTTCCTGCCAACCTGCTGCCCGTGATGTACACCCATTCCCTGTTCGGCCTGGAGGACGACACCATCATCAGCGGCGTGCTGTATTTCTGGGACAGCGGTTCGCCCGCCCTGGCCGCGATCATCTTCGTCGCCAGCATCCTGGTACCGCTGCTGAAGCTGGCCGCCCTGTCGCTGCTGGCATGGACTGCACAGCGCCGTTCGCGCTGGCGGCCGCTACAGCGCACCAGGCTTTACCGCATGGTGGAATTCGTAGGACGCTGGTCGATGCTGGACATCTTCGTCATCACCCTGACCGTGGCCCTGGTACGCTTCCAGACGCTCGCCACCATCACCGCCGGCCCCGGGGCCCTGGCGTTTTGTGCCGTCGTGGTGCTGACCATGCTGGCATCGATGCAATTCGACCCGCGCCTGATCTGGGATCCCGTCCCGCCCAATGGAGAACAACATGCCTGAACACGACGGCGCCCCAGCCAATACCGCCGGTGCTCCCCTGCCCCAGCCCCAGGTCGACAGGGCCAGCCACTGGCTGCCTTCGCTGGTATGGCTGCTGCCCCTGCTTGCGGCGCTGGTCGGTATCGGCCTGGTGGCCAAGTCCTACTTCGACGAAGGGCCGACCGTGGTGGTCAGCTTCCGCAGCGGCGAAGGACTCGAAGCCGGCAAGACCAAGGTGAAATACAAGGACGTGGACGTCGGCCAGGTGCGCGCGATTTCCCTGTCGCCGGACCTGAGCAAGGTGCTGGTCACCATCGACATGAACAAGGATGCGCGCCGCTTCACCGCGGCCGATACCCGCTTCTGGGTGGTCAAGCCGCGCATCGGCGTGAGCGGCGTCTCGGGCCTCGGCACGCTGCTGTCAGGCGCCTATATCGGAGTCGACGCCGGCAAGTCGAAGGACAGCAGCCACGAATTCACGGGCCTGGAAAAAGTGCCGCAAGTGGCGGGCGACCAGAAAGGCACGCACTACACGCTGCACGGCGAGTCGCTCGGTTCGATCGACGCCGGCTCTCCAGTCTTTTATCGCCGCATCCCGGTCGGCCAGGTGATCAGCTATGAGCTGGAAAACAACGGCCAGGGGGTTGCCATCCGGGTCTTCGTCAACGCGCCTTACGACCAGTACGTGGGCAAGAGCACGCGCTGGTGGCATGCCAGCGGCGTCGACCTGCAGCTCGACTCGGGCGGGTTCAAGCTGAATACGCAATCGGTGGCGGCCATGCTGGTTGGCGGCATCGGCTTCGAATCGGTCACCGGCCGCAAGCCCGACACCGTGGCCGCCGCGGGCACCGAATTCCCGCTCGCGGCCGACCAGGCCCGCGCGATGCGCGAGCAGGATGGCGCACCGATCACCACCGTGTTCTACTTCAACCAGTCGCTGCGCGGGCTCTCGCCCGGCGCGCCGGTGGACTTCCGCGGCATCGTGCTGGGCGAGGTGCGTTCTGTAGGCGTGGAGTTCGACCCGGTCAAGAAGGACTTCCGCATGCCCGTCACGGTGGACATGTATCCGGGCCGCCTGGGCCGCCGCTTCCAGGAGACGGTCACCGACGAGAAGGACCGCAACGCCGGCCCGCTGGTGCTCGAGCGCATGGTCAGCCACGGCTTGCGCGGCCAACTGCGCACGGGCAACCTGCTGACCGGCCAGCTGTATATTGCGCTGGACTTCTTCCCCAACGCGGCGCAGGTCAAGCTGGACATGAACGCCTACCCGGTCGAAGTGCCGACCGTGCCGAATGCGCTGGACGAGCTGCAGGCGCAGATCGCCAGCATCGCGCGCAAGCTGGACAAGGTGCCGTTCGACCAGATCGGCAACAACCTGCGCGACTCCCTGAAGAGCGCCGACAACCTGTTCAGGAAGGTCGATTCTCAGCTCGTGCCGGAACTGCAGTCCACGCTGGGCGAGGCGCGCCAGACCTTCGGCGCGGCGCAGCAGGTGCTGCAGCAGGATTCGCCGGTGCAGTCCGACCTGCGTTCAGCCTTGCAGCAACTGACGCAAACCCTGCAATCGCTCAATGAACTGTCGGATTACCTGCAGCGCCATCCGGAAGCGCTGATCCGCGCCAAACCCCAGCCTGCGAAGGAGAACAAATGATGCGCTGGCAATCTCTGTCAGGCGGCGTAGTGCTTGCCTTGTCGCTGGCCGGCTGCGCAAGCCCGCCGCCGGAACGCTTCTATAGCCTCAGCAACGGCATGGCCCCTGCCGCCAGCGTGCCCAATCCGGGCTACTACATCGAGGTGCAGAATGTGACTGTGCCGCAGCAGGTGTCGCGCAGCCAGCTGGTGGTGACTTCCGGCGAAGGGCGCGTCGACCTGCTGGAGCAGGAGCGCTGGTCCTCGCCGCCGGCAGCGGAGATCGGGCAGGCCCTGTCACTGGCCATTTCAGGCGAACTTGGCGCCATCGATGTGTTCCGCACCCCGCAGCCGGAAAAGGCCACGGTCTACCGCATCAACACCAATGTGCAGCGCTTTGAATCGGCGCCAGGCAACTATGCGCTGCTGGACGCCGTATGGAGCGTGCGCGTGGCGGGCAGCGCGCAAGTGCTGGCCTGCCGCAGCACCGCCCGTGAAGAAGTGGGCGCCGGCTATGACGCGCTGGTGATGGGCCACCGCCGCGCGATAGCCCGGGTGGCGGCGGATATCGCGAAAGCCGTGCGCAGCCAGGCGGCCGGCAAAGGCGTTTGCCCTTGACCGTTTTCTGCGCGTGGGAAATCCTGGCTCATGAACAAACCGGGCCGTGATGTTATGCTAGCCGCATGAAAACCCTGGCTGAAGCTGTCGCACAATGGACCGAGGACGCGGAAGACTACCAGTCCCCCATTGCCAACCTGTACCTGTACCGCCGCAATGAGCCGACTCCGCCGAACGTCTGCCTGGTAGAACCCAGCATCGTGATGGTCGCGCAAGGCGCCAAGCAACTGGTCATCGGCGAGCAATGCTACCGCTACGATGCACAGCGCTTCATGGTGACCGCGCTGAACCTCCCCGGCAGCTCGCAAGTACTGGAAGCGACTCCGGAGCAGCCTTGCCTTGGCCTGGTCTACAAGCTTGACCTGCGCACCATCACCGAATTGTCCACGCACAGCAGGCTGCCCCTGGCGGCCGACGTTTCCAGCCAGGGCGTGGCGGCCATCGGCAGCCTGACGCCCGCGCTGGCGGATCCTTTCCGGCGCCTGATCGCCTTGCTGGACGAGCCGGAGTCCCTGTCGGTGCTGGCGCCGCTGGTCGAGCGCGAGATCCACTACCGGCTGCTGCTCAGCGACCAGTCCGCACGCCTGCGCCAGATTGCCTCCACCGGCAGCCAGGGTTTCCGCATTGCGCGCGCACTCGACTGGCTGCGCGTGCATTACGCCCAGCCGCTGCGCCTGGACGAACTGGCGGCACACGTGAAAATGAGCACGTCCAACCTGCACCTGCATTTCCGCCAGCTGACTGCGATGAGCCCTTTGCAGTACCAGAAATGGCTGCGCCTGAACGAAGCGCGGCGCCTGATGCTGAACGAACACCTGGATGCCGCCAGCGCCGCGTTCAGGGTCGGCTACGAAAGCCCTTCGCAGTTCAGCCGCGAGTACAGCCGCCTGTTCGGCGCCCCGCCCAAGCGCGATATCGACAGCATGCGGCGCGAAGCCGCTGCTGCCTGAAGCGCCAAAGAGGATCAGGCAAGAAATCGGTGGGATTGTGCTATCAGTAGCGAAAATCCGCTCCCTAGAATGCAAGCTTGCATTTCCACATGAGCGGAGAGTACGGAATGATCACACTGAATATCAATGGCACGACGACACGCGTTGACGTCGCCGCCGACACCCCATTGCTATGGGTGCTGCGCGACAAGCTGCAGCTGACCGGCACCAAGTACGGCTGCGGCATGGGCCTGTGCGGCGCCTGCACGGCGCACCTGGACGGCACGCCGATCCGCTCCTGCAGCACGCCCGTTTCGGCCGCTGTCGGGAAAAAAATCGTCACCATCGAAGGCGTCGACCGCGCGCGCATCGGCAAGGTGGTGCAGGAAGCCTGGAAAAAGCTGGACGTGGTGCAGTGCGGCTACTGCCAGTCCGGCCAGATCATGAGCGCTGTCGCCCTGCTGGAAGGCAATCGCAAGCCATCGAACGCTGACATCGACGCAGCCATGGCCGGCAACATCTGCCGCTGCGCCACCTACGTGCGCATCCGCGCCGCCATCCACGAAGCCGCACAGGAGCTGGCATGAACATCACTTCCCCTCGCATTGAAAATGGCAGCCGCCGCGACTTCCTGCGCAGCGCAGTGCAGGCTGCCGCCGGCCTGACGCTGGCAATCTACCTGCCCGGCACGCAAGCCGCAACCGCTGCCGCCGCAGCACCGGAATTCGAACCAAACGCCTTTGTCCGCATTGGCACGGACGGCACGGTCACCGTCATCGCCAAGCACGTTGAAATGGGCCAGGGCGCCTACACCGGCCTTGCCACGCTGGTCGCGGAAGAACTTGACGCAGCCTGGTCGCAGGTGCGCGTGGAAGGCGCGCCTGCTGACGCGCGCCGCTACAACAACCTGGCATTCGGACCGGTCCAGGGCACGGGCGGCAGTACCGCCATGGCCAACTCCTGGGAACAGATGCGCAAAGCCGGCGCCAGCGCGCGTGCCATGCTGGTATCGGCCGCCGCCGCGCAATGGAAAGTCCCTGCCGGCGAGATCCGCGTCAGCGAAGGCATCGTCAGCCACGGCGCGCGCAAGGCCGGCTTCGGCGAATTGGCGCCCGCCGCGGCACTGTTGCCGGTGCCGGCCGATGTGCCGCTGAAATCACCGGAAAACTTCAAGCTGATCGGCAAGCATGCGCCGCGCAAGGACAGCGCGGACAAGGTCAATGGCCGCGCCCAATTCACCCAGGACGTGCACCTGCCCGGCATGTTGACCGCCGTAGTCGCCCGCCCGCCGCGCTTTGGCGCCACGGTCAGGTCATTTGACGCGCGCAAGGCAAAGGCCGTCAATGGCGTGGTCGACGTGGTGCAGATCCCGACCGGCGTGGCAGTGCTGGCGCACGATACCTGGAGCGCAAAGAAAGGCCGCGACGCGCTCAGGATCGACTGGGATGAGTCCCGTGCCTTCAAATTGGACAGCGAGGAAATTCTCGCGCAGTTCCGCGCGCTGGCGCAGCAGCCTGGCCTGGTGGCCCACAGTTCCGGCGACGCCGAGGCTGCCCTCTCCCGCCCGGGCCGCGTGCTGCGCGCCGCCTATGACTTCCCCTATCTCGCACATGCGGCGATGGAGCCCTTGAACTGCGTCGTGCGCATCGGCGAAGGAGAGTGCGAGTTGTGGTACGGCGCCCAGTTCCAGTCCATCGACCAGCCTTCGGTCGCCGCCCTGCTTGGCCTGCCGCCGGAAAAAGTGAAGATCAACATGCTCTACGCCGGCGGCAGCTTCGGCCGCCGCGCCAGCAAGGACGCGGACTACGTGCTGGAGGCGGTGCAGATCGCCAAGGCCAGCAAGTCCCGCGCACCGATCAAGATGGTCTGGATGCGCGAAGACGATATGCGAGCCGGCTACTACCGCCCTGCCTTCCACCATGCACTGGAAGCATCGCTGGGTGAAGATGGCCGCCCGACGGCCTGGCGCCACCGCCTGGTCGGCCAGTCGATCATCGCCGGCACGGCATTCGCCGGCATGATGATCAAGGACGGCGTTGATGCGGTGTCCGTCGAGGGTGCGGCCAATCTTCCGTATGGCATCCCGGCCTTGCGCGTCGAGCTGCACACGCCGACCAATATTGGCGTGCCGGTGCTCTGGTGGCGCTCGGTCGGCTCGACCCACACCGCTTACTCCACCGAGACCTTTATCGACGAACTGGCCAGCAGCGCGGGGCAGGACCCGGTTGCCTATCGCCTGGCGCTGCTCGGCAAGCATCCTCGCCACGCGGGCGTGCTGAAACTCGCCGCGGAAAAGGCCGGCTGGGGCCAGCCGCTGCCGGCCGGTGCGGCCGGTACCCGGCGCGGGCGCGGCATCGCCGTTCATGAGTCCTTCGGCAGCTTCGTTGCCGAAGTGGCTGAAGTGACAGTGAATGCCGATGGCAGCTTCAGTGTCGACCGCGTGGTGTGCGCCGTGGACTGCGGCATGGTCGTCAATCCCGACGTGGTGCGCGCGCAGGCCGAAGGCGGCGTCGGCTTCGCGCTGTCGGGGGCGCTGCATGGCGCCATCACGCTGAAGGGCGGCGTGGTGGAACAGTCCAACTTCCACGACTACGCGCCAATCCGGATCAACGAAATGCCCAAGGTGGAAGTGCACATCGTCCCTTCGGCCGAGAAGCCGACCGGCATCGGTGAACCGGGCGTGCCGCCGCTGGCGCCTGCCCTGGCGAACGCGCTGGCCGCGGCAACCGGCAAACGGGTGCGCAGCCTGCCGATCCGCACAGAGGAGCTGAAGGCCTGATGGAGAGTGTTGACCTGCAGGTGCTGGAAGCCGCCCGCCGCTGGGCGGCTGAAGGGCGGCGCTACGCATTGATCACCGTGGCGCATACCTGGGGCTCGGCGCCCCGTCCCGCCGGCTCCTGGCTGGCGATACGCGACGACGGCATAGCGGTCGGTTCGGTATCGGGTGGCTGCGTCGAGGACGACATCATCGCGCGCATGCGCGAGGGCCGCCTTTGGGACAGCCTGCCGTTCAGCCTTGACTACGGCGTCACGCAGGACGAGGCAGCGCGCTTTGGCCTGCCTTGCGGCGGCGCGCTGCAGCTGGTGGTCGAACCGCAGCCGGATGCTGCGCAGCTGGACGAACTGGCCCGGCGCCTGGAGCGCGGCGAACTGGCTTTGCGCGAAGTGGACCTGGCGCGCGGCGCCACCAGCCTGGCTGATGCGCGGCGCGGCGACGTCTTGAGCTGGGATGGCCAGCGGCTGCGCACCGTCCATGGCCCGCAATGGCGGCTGTTCATCGTCGGCGCCGGCCAGATTTCCTACTACCTTGCCCAGATGGCGCAGGCACTGGACTACGACATCACGATATGCGAACCGCGCGACGAGTACGGCGCCGAATGGCGTGTGGCGGGCACCAGGCTGCTCACCGCCATGCCCGATGACGCCTTCCTGTCCATGCAGGCGGACTCGCGCTGCGCCGTCGTCGCGCTGACGCACGACCCGAAGCTGGACGACATGCTGCTACTGGAAGCCCTGCGTTCGCCCGCCTTCTATGTCGGTGCGGTCGGCTCCCGCACGAATGACGCCAAACGGCGCGAACGGCTGTCGCGCCACTTCGACTTTTCGCCGGAAGAACTGGCAAGGCTGCACGGGCCTATCGGCCTGCCCATCGGCAGCCATACGCCGCCCGAAATCGCCGTCGCCATCGTGGCGGAGATGACCGCCGTGCGCCACGGCGCGCCGATTGCCTTATCGAAGGTGCCAAACCAGCCCAAGCTTCTCGAACCCGCGAATTAGCCATCCGCCAGCATCGAGATGCTTCGGCTCGTTCATCGCAGAAGCAGGACGCCAGTGATGGTGGCTGTGCAAGCCCTCGCCCAGCAGGAGCAAGGCAAAGAAAATATTGTCGCGCGCCTCGCTGTCGCTGCCGGCCACCTTCTGGCCAAACAGATGGCCGAAGGAATTGACCGACCAGGTCAACTGGTGCAGCAAGGCGACCCTTGCAGCACCAGCCCAGAAGACGCACCTGGCCATCTCGCCTTCGCCGCCAAGCAAATATCCGAAGGCTCCAGGCAGGACCAGGCCCAGGGCGACGATCGGCCAGTAGTACCTGGACAGGACGGCGATGCTGCGGTCGGCAAGGCAGTCAGGGGCATAGCGCCCCGGCTGCGACACGCGCCCGTAAATCATCCATCCCATATGCGCATGAAACCAGCCGTGCAGGCGATTCGGAATCGGGCCGCGGTCGGAATACCATGGCGAATGGGGATCGAATTGTTTGTCGGCGAAACGATGGTGGCGCCGATGATCGGCTACCCAGCGCGTGATATCGCCCTGCATCGCCCAGGTCCCGAGCACGCCCAGGCAGACCTTGATGAAGCCACTGGTCTTGAAGGCATGGTGCGTGAAGTAGCGATGCATGCCGATGGCGACGCCTACCACGGTCATGGCGAAGAAGACGGCAAAGACCAGCAAGGTCGTGGCGGTTGGCGCCAACTGCTTTTCGCTGCCAGACGCAATCGCCACCATCAACAGCCAGGGCAGGCAGATGGACGCCAGGTTCAGCACCCGGTTATCCCAGTTCTCTCTTGAGTCTTGCGAGATATACGGATCCTTCATCGCCGATGCTCGAATTATTTTAACAACAATATACTATTATCAATCTTCCTCTACCGCAACAATGGCTCACGCGGCTGCGCGCTGCAGGTCCGGCTCGGCCTCGAACAAGGCCTCCAGCCAGCGCGCGAATACCTGCAGCTTGGGCGACGCCATGCGGCCCTGGGGATAGACCAATGAAACAGGCATCGGAGTCGGCGGCGTGTCGTGCAACACCTGCACCAGCGCGCCGCTGGCGAGGTGGCTGCGGACAAGGTAGGTAGCCGTCTGCACCAGGCCAAGCCCCTGCAGGCCGAGCGTGACATAGCCTTCCGCATCGTTTGTCGCGAGGGCGCCGGCCATATCGATCTTGCGCACGCCGCCAGCATCGTTGAAGGCCCAGTCGAAGGCACGGCCGGTACGGCCTGAGTAGTGCAGGATCGCCGTGTGCTGCGCCAGTTCCTCCAGCGATCGCGGCACGCCGCGCGCGGCGAGATAAGAAGGAGCCGCGCAGGTCACGAAGCGCATGGTGCCGATCTGGCGCCCGATCAGGGCTGAGTCCTGCAGTTCGCCCACGCGCAGGGCGCAATCGACGCCTTCACGGACCAGGTCTGTCAGCCGGTCGCTGAGCGTGAGTACCAGCTCGACGCCGGGATAGGCACGACAGAATTCCCCCAGCTGCGGCAAGACCACATTGCGCCCTACCGCGCCGCCCAGCTCCACGCGCAGCCTGCCCTGCGGCGCGGCGCCATCGCTGGTTCGATATGGCGCTTCAGCTTCGTCCACCGCCGCGAGAATCGCCAGGCAATGCCGGAAGTAGGCCGCGCCGTCGCTGGTCAGCGAAAGCGTGCGTGTGGTTCGCTGCAGCAATTGCGTGCCGAGATAGGCTTCCAGCTTCTGGATGGTTGCCGTCAGCGCGGCGCGCGGCAAGTCGAGCGTTTCAGCCGCCTTGGTGTAGCTGTTTGATTCAACGATGCGGACGAAGGTTTGCATGGCTTTCAAGCGGTCCATGGCACTCCAATTGTTCATTTAATGTGAAAAGTATAGGCTATTTGTTGGACAATTATCTTTGCGGCCGCATCCCGCAGAATGGCTCCAGTCTTTCCACTACTGGAGTTTCAACATGAAGAACGATATTTCACGCAGCGTGGTGGCCCTGCTGGCCGGCGCCAGCGGACTGATAGTCGCCAGCCTGTATTACGCACAAACCCTGGTCGGCCCTATCAGCGCAGCGACCGGACTGCCGCCCGCAGCGGCGGGCCTGATCGTGACTCTGACCCAGGCCGGCTATGCGCTTGGCCTGCTGTTCGTGGTCCCCCTTGGCGACCTGCTGGAAAACCGCAAACTGGTGTTTTGCGCCCTGCTCTTCGCAGCTGCAGCTCTCGCCGCAGCGGCCGCGAGTCACAACGCCGCGCAGTTCCTTGCCGCCTCGCTGGCCATCGGACTCGGTTCGGTAGCCGCCCAGGTGCTGGTCCCCTTCGCCGCCCACCTGTCGCAAGAATCGACGCGAGGGCAGACTGTGGGCAAGGTGGTAAGCGGACTGCTGCTGGGGATCATGCTGGCCCGGCCTGTGGCGAGCCTCATTGCCGATCACGCCAGCTGGCGCGCAGTGTTCGCCCTTGCATCCGTGCTGGTCGCGATGCTGGCCTTCGTACTGCGTGCCAGGCTGCCGCAACGCGTTCCGGACGCAACGCTTTCCTACGGCCGCCTGATTGGATCGCTGTGGCACCTGTTCCGCGACACGCCCGTGCTGCGCCGCCGCGCCGCTTATCACGCTGGCCTGTTCGGCGCCTTCAGCATGTTCTGGACGGTCGTGCCGCTGGTGCTGGAAGGCGAACGCTTCCAACTGTCACAGGCAGGCATTGCCTTGTTCGCGCTGGTCGGCATGGCAGGTGCAGTGGCATCGCCTGTCGCCGGGAAGCTGGCGGACCAGGGTTATACGCTGCCTGCGACAGCTGCGGCGCTCCTGCTCGGGATTCTCGGCTTTGCGCTGCCCCTGTGGATGCCCGATTCGCGCGCCATTGCGATCGGCATGCTGGTCATCGCCTCCATCGTGCTCGACATGGGAGTGGCCGCCAACCTTGTGCTCGGGCAGCGCGCCCTGTTTGCCCTGGGCGCCGAAGTACGCAGCCGCTTGAATGGCATCTATTTCGCGCTATTCTTCGCAGGCGGCGCCCTGGGCTCGGCGACCGGCGCCTGGGTGCTGGCAAGCTACGGCTGGCGCGCCGCCCTGTTGACGGGCATCGCCTTCCCGGCCGCTGCACTGCTTTATTGGATTTCGGAAGCGCTGGCATCGCGCGCTGCGCCACGCCAGCCCTTGGCAGCTATCATTCGAAAGCCAGGAGGATCGCAAGGCTGATGAACAACACGGCAGTGCCGCGCTGCAGGATCGCCATCCGTGGACCGGACATGATCCGTGAGCCTGCCGTGGCAGCCAGCAGCACATAGCTCAGGTGCGCGACCAGGGTACACGCAACAAAGGTCAGGCTAAGCAACAGGAAGCGCGCCAACTCTATCTCGCCCGGCGGCATAAATTGCGGGAACACTGCGGCAAAGAACAGGATCGCCTTGGGGTTGCTGCAAGCGACCAGCATGCCGCGCCGGAACACCGCGCCGCGGCTGCTGCCTTCTGGCGCGCTTGCCAGGGCCGCCGCCCCAACCTGCCCCGCATTGCGCCATTGCTTGACGCCCAGCCAGGCGAGATAAGCGGCACCGCCCAGCTTCAGGGCGGAAAAAGCCGCAGGCCAGGCCTTGAACAAGACGCCCATGCCGCCGACGGCCACGCAAGCGACCAGGAATACCCCGACGGCGTTGCCGGCGGAGCTGTACGCGGTTCGGCGTGCGCCCAAGGTCAGTGTGGTGGAAACCGCCAACAGCACGGCAGGGCCTGGGCTGAAGGTGGCGGCAAGAGCCATGGCGAGGAACGCCAGCCAAAGGGAGAAAGTCATGGTTGTCATGCCGCCAGTATCCTTCCTGCAGCCGGGATTAAAAATACCGTAAAATTAACAACATCTTTAACTCATGATTAACAATGCATGGACAAGATGCGCAGCATGGAGGTTTTTGTCCGCGTGGTGGATGCCGGCAGCTTCAGTGCCGCAGCCCGAACCCTCGACATGTCGACCGTCATGGTCAGCAAGCACATTGCCGCCCTGGAACAACTGGTCGGTGCGCGCCTGCTGCACCGGACCACGCGCAGCCAAAGCCTTAGCGAGATCGGCCAGCAATACGCCGAGCAATGCCGGCATATCCTGCAGCTGGTGCACGCGGCGGAGAGCGGCGCCCTCGCCATGCGCACGGTCCCGCGCGGTACGCTGAAGATCAGCGCGCCGGCGGCGTTCGGCAGCCGCTGCCTGGCCCCGGCCATGGCGGAATACCTGGAAACCTATCCTGAGGTCAACCTCGAGCTCGACCTCTCCAACCGTTTGTCCGACCTGGTGGAAGAAGGCCTCGATGCCGCGATCCGCATCGGCCCCTTGAAGGACTCCACCCTGGTGGCCCGGCCGCTGACGTCTTTGCAGATGATGGTCTGCGCCGCACCAGCCTACCTGGCGCGCCATGGCACGCCCCGCACGCCCGGCGAACTGTCGCAGCACCGCTGCCTGGACTTCTCCCACTGGCGCCATGATGCGCGCTGGCGTCTCGGTCAGCTCGGTACGGAAGAAAGCACCTCCCCCCATTGCCGCATGCGCTCGAACAATGGCGAAGCTTTGCGCCTGGCGGCAGTCGCAGGCCTGGGCCTGGTGATGCAGGCCGACGCCGTCCTGGCCGACGAAATTGCCGCCGGCCGGCTGGTGCCTATCCTGCGCGCTTACTGGCCGACGCCACGCCCGATGCACCTGATCTATCCGCGCGACCGGCAGTCGACGCCCAAGCTGGCCAGCTTTGTGGAGTTCGTGGTGCAGCGCTTTGGCGCGGCAGCGCCCCTCAGAGAAAAGGCCAGCTAAGGATGCCTTTGGCGTGCAGTACCGGGCGCAGCACCAGGTATCCCACCGCCAAGCCGATTGCCAGCACGCTGCGCGCATCGCCCATGGCAGCGAGGAACACACCGCCAACGGTAATGGCGGCCACCAGCACCATCAGCCAGACTTCAATACTGGCGAAGAAAGGCGCAGCCCGACGCCACGTGGCCATCATCAGCTTGAATGCTTCGCGGGGAGTCTTGACTGGCTTTTGCATGAAATTCCACCAACTGTGCCAATTGCACAAAAATCGAGGCCGCAAATGAAAAATCCCCGCCAAGGCGAGGATTCTTCATTCTTTTGGAGGCGAGGGCCGGAATCGAACCGGCGTCCACGGCTTTGCAGGCCGTCGCACGCTTTTAAAATCAAGCACTTACAACGCTGCTACCCTACTGGCTACCGTACTGCCTATTTAAGCGGCAATTATAGCATCCCCTTCCCCTCGATACCTTGCCGCCGGGCAACCTACTTCGATCCCACCACAGTGCCACCTGCGACCGGCTTAGTCTCGGTCCCTTGCTTAACTTTGCAATAGCCCGCGATAGAACTGGTGTTCCATGAGCGATCTCCATTGCATCGAATCCGGCCCAGGTTGAACCTAACCGCCGCGCGCGCGCAAACCGCGCCACAATGTCAGCGGCACTAATGCATTCTTCCCCAGGCAAGATTTTCCGCATCTTTTCCATTGTCATCGGTAGTAGTTGATTCAGTAGCGACGCTGGGCCACGAACCCGCCAGCAGTCCTCCAACATCGCGGAACCCCGGGGCCTCTGCGTGCCCCGCGCCACATTGAATAATCGCGCGCAGCGGTCTGGTCTTTCCAGCAGTCCGCCTCGATGCATTCGAGGCCCTGCACGATACGCAAGGGACTGCCGTAGAACGGACGCTCGTCGCGCATCAGTATCGCGATGAGGCTTTCGCCAGAGCCATGGACATCGCCCCGCCCGCAGCCATGCCGGAGAACATCACCGTGCCGCCATAGCTCACGCAGATGTTCCCCGCTGAGTCGGCGCGCCGAAGAGCGCATCGAAGGTCCAATTGAACAGGAATGTGTAGCCCGGGATAACAACCATTAGCGCAAAATCGAGCTGGACCGCCTGCCATAGCGTAATCGCCATCCACCAGGCAATCAACGGAATCAGGTAGAGCATCAGGGTAAGTTGGAATCCCACAGCATGTAGCACGCGACGCCATACCGTGCGCGCCAGTTGTGCCTGGCATGCCTCCCATCGCTCGAATAACAGGTTGTAGGCCATATTCCAAGCGACTGCAATCAAGCTGATCATCAGCGACAAAGGCCCTGTATGAATGGGTGCGCCCCCCGACAGCCAAGCCAGCCCCAGACCGGATATCAGCATGCCGAGCAATTCGTAAGAAGTCGCATAGACCAGTTTCCGTTTGATACCTTGCATTTTTACTCTCGCTTTCTGTAGTCATGTGAAGGCAGCACGGTCGCTCTGCCTTGCAGCAAAGATACGTCAGTCATACTGACACTCAAAGTCAGCATCTTTCAGTTTTTCTGATAAGCTGTCGGATATGAACCTGACGAGCGATCACGTTGAACTATTGCTGGCCGTCCTCGAGCACGGCTCGTTCTCTGCCGCGGCGCGGGCGCTTCGGCGTGTCCCCTCCGCGGTCAGCATGGCAGTCGGCAACCTGGAAGCCGAATTGGGATTCGAGCTGTTCCAGCGCGGCCAGCGCGAATTGCGTCCGACGGCCGCCGCCCTGGCGCTGGTGCCCCAGGCGAAGCTGGTGCACAACCAGCTGAGGCAGTTGCGCACGCACGCCGTCGCCTTGGCGCGCGGCCTCGAAAGCACGCTGTCGATCGGAGTCGCCGCCGATCTGGACAGCAATTCCCTGATGGCGGCCATGTCCGTGCTGGCGCGACGATATCCTTTGCTTGATATAGAAGTGATGCAAGCGCCGCAGGACGAGGTGCTCGCCTTGTTGCGCCGTGGCCGCGTCGCCGTCTGCCTTGCGTACGGTGGCCCCGACGTCAAAGCGGACGAGCAATTCCTGTGGGTGGGAAGCGAATCGCTGGTGGCGACCATCTCCCCCCATCACAGCTTGGCGGGCTCAGTCTTCTTGCAGGAGTTGGTCAACGTGCGGCAAATCATTGTCGCCGCCTGTGAGCAGCCGATGACCGACAAGCGCCCTTTGCTGGCAGCGGCATATTGGCGCACCGATAGCCTGCCCCTGGCCCTGCAAATGGTCGAGTTGGGGCTTGGCTGGGGCAACTTTCCTTTGTCCCGCATCACCCGTTTGCTGGAACAAGGCCGGCTGACGCGGCTGCACTTCAAAAATACCCGCAACGAATTGCTGCTGCCGGTGCATCTGGTCTGGCGCAGCGCCACGCCGCTGGGCAAAGCGGCGCGCGAATTGATTGAACTCATGGAGCGGCCGGTTCCCGAAATGCGAGATTAATTGGCAGGCCATTTCCTCGGGAACCGGCCATGGCAGCGCATCAGATGCCTAAAATACGGATCAACAGGAAGCTTACGACCCCAAGCGCGGCGAGCGAGACCACCACCACTCCAGCAACGCGCGGACCTGCGCGCATCACGGAGCGCACATCGACGCCAAGTCCCAGCGCTGCCATCGACATGATGGTCAGGAAGTTCGCGGTATGGTGAGCCGGGGCGAGCAGCAGTTGCGGCAGCAGGTCCAGCGAGCGCATCGTCAGCATCACCAGGAAACCCACGATAAACCATGGCACCAGGTGATTCAAGCTCGGGCGGCCTTTCGCCTGGCCGAGGCCAAACAGCGACAGGACCACGCAAACCGGACCAAGCATCAGCACGCGCACCAGTTTCACCAGCGTTCCGATGTGCACGCAAGCCGGGGAAATGCAGTTGGTAGCGGCCAGCACCTGGGGCACAGCGTAGACCGTGAGTCCAGCAAAAACCCCGTATTGGACTGCAGTGAAGGATAGCAGAGACACAAAGAGCGGCAAACCGAGTACCACCACCACGCCCAGGACCGCGGTGAATGCAATGGAAGCCGCGACATCATTGCTGTCGGCATCGATGACCGGCGCCACGGCCGCGATTGCCGAATTGCCGCAGATTGAATTGCCACACGCGATCAGCAGGGCCATCTTGTTTGGCAAGCCGGCGCAGCGGCCAATCCCATAACTGGCCACGATTGCGATCACGACCACCCCCGCGATGCCGGCGATCAGCCACGGGCCGTATTCCAGCAGATTGCTGGCGCTGACTGCCGCCCCGAGCAGGACGACGGCAATCTCCAGCAGCAATTTGGCGCCAACCCGGATGCCCGCTTCGTAGCGCTGGTGGAAGCGATGCAGCGAGCGCACCGCAGTGCCGATCACGATCGCCAGCACCAGGCTTTCCAGCCAGGCGCGCCCGAAGATCCTGGCCTCCATCCATTCGGTCAGATAGGCGGCTAACGTCACCGCGCCACATAGGCCAAGGCCAGGGATGGCCGACAATACTTTATTACGCATACATACCTCCGTTCGTGACAAAAACAATGAGGCGATTGTCAGCTTTCCCATTCATTCGATCCATCTTATAATTTCTCATATTTCATTCATCTAAATTAAACAATGACCCTTGAGCAGCTCCGTGTCTTTGTTGCCGTCGCAGAGCGCCAGCACCTGACCCACGCCGCATCGGCACTGTCCTTGACGCCGTCCGCCGTCAGTTCGTCCATCAAGGCGCTGGAGGAACGCTTCGGCGTTGCGCTCTTCCATCGGGTCGGCCGCGGCATCGAAATCAGCGACGCCGGCAAGACATTCCTGGACGAGGCGAGGCGCGTTCTGGCTAGCAGCCGCGCGGCGGAATCGGTGCTTGCGGAGCTGGGTGGCTTACGGCGCGGCTCATTGACCATCCATGCCAGCCAGACCATCGCCAATTACTGGCTGCCGCCGCTGCTGGTGCGCTTCCAGGACCTGCATCCTTCCATCGAGCTCCGGGTTGATCTGGGCAATACCGAACAGGTAACTCGTGCGGTCGTGCAAGGCAGCGCCGACATTGGCTTGATCGAAGGCGCCCTGCAAGAAGAAAACCTGCAATGCCGCGTGGTGGCCGAGGACCGGATGGTCGTCGTCGTGCGGCCCGACCATCCCTGGGCATCTGGTCAGAAGCTCACGGCTGCCGTCTTGCGCACCGGGCACTGGGTCTTGCGCGAGGCCGGTTCCGGCACGCGCTCCGAATTCGAGGCCGCACTGAAAGTTATCGGTGCCCGCCGTCTCGCCTTGCGCATTGCCCTTGAATTGCCGTCGAACGAAGCCGTGCGCAGCGCAGTACTTGCCGGTCCCTATGCCGCAGCCATGTCGGAACTGGTCGCCGCGCCGTACCTGCGCGCTGGCCTGCTGGCCAGTGCGAACCTGGATCTGCCGGTACGCAGCTTCTCCCTGTTGCGGCATCCGGCCCGGCTGCGGAATCCCGCCGCCACTGCCTTCGAAGAAATCCTGCTGCAAAAGCAGGACTGGTCCGGGAAGTAATGCCTTTACCCCGGACGGCTCAGCACGCTGGTTAGAGTGCGCCTTTTCACCCATGGAAAGGCAAAGCACAATGAAGAAATTTCTGGCAGGTTTCTCCCTGATCCTGCTGTCCACGACAGCAGGAGCTGCTGAATTACCGGGCTACGGTGACGTGGTTGAGGCCCTGATGCACGGGCGAAGCGTGGCGCTGACAATGGATCTTGCGCAATGCGTCGATAATCTCGGTGCCAAGGGCCCAGACCGCCGTGCAGGGCTGGCCATCGGCAGTTTCATGCTACCCGGCTCATATCTGGCCTTTTCCGACACGCACTTTACTTTGTCCCCCATCGGCAGCCCTGCCACCGAGTTCATGCGCTACCGCCTCAACAACGATGGCAGCCTGACTCTGGACGTAACCGTCTTGGGAATGCCGGACTACCACCCGGTAAGGCAAATGAACTATCGATGCACAATTGGCGCCGGCGCCCGTTTCTGGACGGCAGATAGCCCTGCGAAGCGATGACCGAAAAAAAGCCGGGATACCTCCCGGCTTTTTTGTGCGGCAACGCGGAAATCAGAAGCTTACGCGCACGCCCACCGACATCATGTCTGCTCGGACCTTGCCACCAAAGTGCTTCTTGTACGATGCCTTGCCGAAGTAGTCATACTCCGCCAGCAGCGCGACATTCTTGGTCAGGTTATAGGAAGCGCCGACGCCAACCATTGGAGAGAGGCGAGTCGATTTCTCCTTGGTAATGCTGGTCTCCTTGGCCGGCTGTGGCTGACCTTCCGCAACCTCTGCCACCGGCTCGCTGATCCCCAGCACGGTGGTGTTGTGGCGGGTGACAGCGGCGCCGCCTTTGGCAAACACGGCGAAGTCGGCGCTCAGCGGCATGCGTGCGGTGGCGGCCGCATAGATAGCCGTATTATCCATCGTCAGCGAGCCATCGTTCGACTTCAGGAACTCGGCTTTGCCGAAGCTGACCACGCCTGCTTCAACACCCCAGTTCTGGTCCAGCTGGTAGCCACCGTGCAGGTTGAATGCACGATGCTTTTGCACGGTCTTGACGGAGTTGATAGACAACTGCTGGTGAGCATTGCCGATCGAACCGCCGATGTAGGCGTGGCCGGACTCATCATTCGTATCGGCGGCGTGGGCCAGGGAAGCGAGCGTGCCGACGGCACCGATCATTACAGCGATAACTTGTTTCTTCATGTTTAATCTCTTTGCGGTTTATTCGAGAAATGGATACTGCGGAAGCGCGTCTGCTTGAATGGCGACTTCGGGGAGAAGTGTATCCATCAGGAATCACGGCCGAGCACCCCCTGCACATTTCTAGGACGATGTTACGTCTAGGTTATTTTTAACTACGCCAATCCCGAAATTTCATGGGCATCGGGTCAGCCGCGGTGCGACTGCTGGCCTGGATATGGCTCGCCGATGTTTCGCTTGGGTGCAGGGCCGACGCCAAGGTCCGTACTGGCGTCGGCCAGGGAGCTTGCGCATCTGGCCGCCATGCGACCGCGCCAAGCTCGGATTGCGGCACTGCCGGCGCATTGTCATGCAAGTGCTGGGCAATCGCGCCCAGGTCGACCTGGTGTACCTCGGCCGGCGCCTGTGCCACCGTCGCGCCGGGTGTGGCGCTGTCGGGCGCCGTTGTCGAAGGCGGACGCATAAAGGCCGCAAATGGGGGGCCGTCGGTCGCAACCTGCTCGTGGTAAAAGGCGTGGCGTGCGAGCGGTGCAGGGCGCGTCGGCGCAGCTTGCGGCACTGCATCGGCACTGTTCGTTGCCGTTCCCGCCCGCGGCGCCTGCAGGCGGTCGGCATGGTTCCGATCAGCCGCTTCCAGCGCCCGGGTCACCAAGTCCGCTTGCTGCGCCGCCGCTGCCTTCTGCTGCACCTCGCGTTCACACGCATCGGCGTAGGCTTCCTCACGCCAAGCCTCTATCGCCGCAGCATCATATGCTAGCCGCTCGGCATTTTTCTGTTCGATCATCGCAGGCGCAGCGTCATTCATTTCTTGTACAAACGCGCCCAGTACGCCAAACATCGCGTCCGGCGGCTCTTCGCGCCTGCCCGGTTGCAGCGCTGCTGTCTCGGAGGCAATACACCACTGCTGTTGGGCAAGCCAATCCTGCAAGATATCGCGGCGCTTCGGAGCATTCAGTATCGCGCATTCCAGAGCACCGGCCACTTTTTGCCGCAACAGCAGCCGCGCCTCATTCGCAGTTGGCCTGACATCAAAGTCCACCGTCAACATGCCTAGGCGGGCCGCCAGTTCATCCACGTTGGCAGCATCGAATTCAGCCAGCACCCGCGGCGTCAACATGCGCTCCGACTCCAAGTTCTGGATGGTGGCAAAAACGCGCTGGCCAGATTCCCAAGACGCTTCCATCAGCAGCCTGATCGCTTCCACATCGGCCACATCGGGCCGCGGCAGGCTGGGCCCCGGCGCCAGCGGAGCCGGCCTGCGCGCAATCATCCCAGCGGGCTGAGGCGGTGGCGCTGCGCGCAGGCGCTTTGCCGCGAGCCAGCCCTCGATCCGCGCCGAATAAGGTGGTCTTCGACCGACTTCATCGTGACGCCGCAGAAGGCGGTTGCCAAAATCGGCACGGCTGGCGTCACCGAGTCTGCGGCTGTTGATCAGTTTGACAGCCACGATCTCCTGGTGCTCCGGGTGCATTTGAGCGACCAGCCGGTCCAGCAGGCTGCCCATGCGCGCAGCGGCGTTGTCCAGTTCCCGCCTGACGTCCCGATCCTTGTCCTTGAGTTCCTTCACGGCACTGTACAAGATGGGAGGCGCAAGGTCGTCGGCCGATAGGACGTCGCGCTCGCGCAGTGTTGCGATGGCGTCCGCCCGCGACAACACGTTCTCGGCCGATGGCTTGACATATTCTTGTGTCAGCTGGACAGCATAGCGCGCCGCCAATCGGCTCAGCTGTTTCCGGAACTCCGGCGCATCCGACAATTCGCGCAGACGCACCAATAGTGCGGTGTAGCCGGAGCGCAATGGCGCGTCTCCTTCACTATCGAGCACATCGAGAATGCCTTGCGCGGCTTGCGCTGAACTCACGCGGGCCGCCAGTTGGCCCAACAAGCGTGGCATCCCCTCGTAAAACGTGCCCGGGGCAACATTCTGCAAATACCCCAACAAATCCCCGGGCAGAACCTCGTTCCGCGCCATAGCTCGGCCCAGTGCATCGAAGATTCGGCCCGTCGCGTAGGAACCGCGTACCGTTTCGAGCAATCGGCTACGCTCCAGTATCTCCAGCAAGGCGCCGCCTTCCATACGCGCCAGACGGTCCAGGTAAAGCAACAGTGATCGCGGCATATCTTCCACGCCGCGCAGTGAACTGACCTGGCCTGCGGTCAGAGCGCGCATCGACCGTGCCAATCGCAGCGCATCCTTAACCCGGTCGCGCTGCAACTTGGCCGCATTTGATGCCGCACGGCTGGGTGCAGTGAAACGATCCATGAACTCAGCCAAATTCGTACTTGTGCCATCCGGGGATCGCCCCACCTCAAGGGCAGACAGCCTGGCCAACATTTCATCATCCAACGTCAGCACATCCACTACGGGGCCGTCATCCTTTCCGATTTCGACCGCATACGTGGACTGATTTCTGGCCAAATGCCTCGCGAGTCCATCACGAAGAGCTTCCTCGCCTGAGAATGCCACAGCACCCAGATTGGGGTCGAAGAGAAGATATTGCCGCTTTCCTCCCGCGCCGTCACGGCCCATCAGTGCCATCACATGCGTTCCCGTCATTAACAGGACGGCGGTAGATCCTGCTCCCACGCCCATATCTTCGACTACCTGGTCCAACGCCACCGCGCGCCCTTGAAATTCGCCGAATTCCACCGCACTAAACACTGTCTCGAGCGCCAATCTGAACCCGGAAAATTCAATATCCTGAATGGTTACAGCGAAGTTACGCTCAGTTCTTGCGGCAATGGCATGCGACAATGCTAGGACACCGCTTTCCTGACTTTCCTTGTAAGCCATTGCAAACATGGTTGATGTCGGCAAACAATTGCCCTGATCAAAGCCAGCAGAGCGCATGAATTGCGCTTGACACATACCAAACTCGCCGCGGGCGGGATCTGCCGCTCCTTCCAAAGCGAGGGTTTTGCGCCACTTTCCATACCTCCTCTCGACTCGTTTGGCAGTCCGATCAACTCGGTCCTGCAATAAGGCGGTCATGACGCCGATTTGACGCGCGTCATCCATACTCACGGCGAGGCGCGCCAGATCCCCAGTGGAGAGAGTCGCCAGCCACTCATCTTCCGCCCCATCCCATCTAAGACGCTCGGCAGGCTTTCCCGTACCCAATACGCCAAGCCAATACTCTCGCACTTCCTCTGGCGAAGCATTGGCGCTCTTCTGGAGTTCCCTATTGTCCCGGAAGTATCGCTGTGTAGAGTCATACAGCTCTGCCTGGGCGTAATCCAGATAGGGATTGCGTTCCAATAAGCTAATCCACTGCCGCATGAATGAACGGTCCCGGAGCCCGGCTTCGTCCAGCGTGTGGCCATCGAAATTCTCAAGATAATACTGTTGCAACCGTCTCACCGCCTCAGCCCTGCGTCTTAGCGCATCTCCCACTGCTTCTAAGGGTCGGTAGATTGCTTCGGTGGGCACTGCCCAGGCAATCGCATCTGCAGTCACTTGCGCAGCAGCACTCTGGTCGGCGGCCAAAACCCAGTCGCGCAGCTCTCGACGGCTCAGTTGCCTGTCACTGTCGTTAGCTTCGCTGACCGCACGCCGGTAGGCGTACGCTTCTTGTAATGCGCTCAGGTTCTCACCAATAGTCTCCCATCGGACCCTCCCCTGAGGTTCAGGCGTGATAACGGCGTCGCTGGTCCCGGCTTGCTGGGATAGCAGAATAAAGAGCGGTTCTCCCTCCGCTTGCCGCGCATCGTTCGGCACGCCGGCGTCCGCATCGCCTACCCTGCGATAAGAAGCGTAGCGCCAGCCAGGCGCTATCGTGTCGGAAATCGAACCGATTCCAGGACCGATGTTTGCAGTCGCCAAAGCCTCGTGGTTGACGAAATCTGCTACACGCTTCAGCCGGACCGCCGTGTATTCGGCCTCGTCAGGCGCTGGTCCAATTTGCAGCGTCAGCCGTGCGACGCCCTCATCCGGTTCGCCAAGCTGCCATTTCTCCACAGGACTGTCTTCCGCCAACAGCAAGGGGGCGACTGCGTCGAACGCCTCCGGCAGCTGGCGCGGGTCGATGCTGAAACGGATTTCCTCACCGAGATTGCCAACTCGCCCACCGCCGCGCGTCACCGTCAGGATCATTCCCGGCACGGCTTCGTCGAAACGGAAGCCGGCCGGCTCCTCCTTATAACCGCGGCGCGCCACGTCAAAACTCTGCACCTGGTTCTGCAAACGGAACTCGCTTTCTCGCAGAGTACGCATCTCCTTTTGCAACATGGACGACCGATCAGACAAGGATCGACTGGAAGCTTGCTGATCCGCGCGCTGCGCGAGAGGCCCGCTGGCGTCTGGCGGCCAAGCCGGCGGTGGGGTGTTGGGCGAATTCGATACTGAGCTAGGCATGGCGTGGTTTCTTGAGGCTCCGTATTTGTTAGTGCGGCCTGAGCGCCGTCCGGTTCGCGGCATGCCAACCTGCAGGCAGCGTCATAAACGCCGAACCAATTCCCACCGCCTTGGCACTTAGCGGGCATGAACCCCGATCGCAATACTCGATGCAACCGCGCGGCGGTCTGCCTTTCGCGCGCCGCCACGCAAGGAAACAACGTTTGAACGCCACGCCCCCATCCTGGAGCGACGCCAAGGCCCTCGGCAAAGAACTGCTGCCAAAGGGGGGCCGTGCCGAAGTCACCGCCGCCGCCATCCTGCTCGCCATCGTGCTGGCCATGCTGCTGCCGCTGCCCGCCTGGCTGCTGGATATTCTGATCGCCCTGAACATGTGCGCGGCCTGCCTGATGATCGTGCTGGTCATGCAGATCAAGGATTCGCTCGGCCTGAGCACTTTCCCCGCCCTGCTCCTGGTCACCACCCTGTTTCGCGTCTCGCTCAGCATCGCCAGTACCCGCCTGATCCTCCTCGAAGCGGAGGCCGGCCACATCATCGAGGCTTTCGGCGAGGTCGTGGTGGGCGGCAACTTGGTGGTCGGCCTGGTCGTCTTCCTGATTTTGACCGTGGTGCAATTCCTGGTGATTACCAAGGGCGCCGAGCGGGTGGCCGAAGTGGGCGCCCGTTTCACGCTTGACGCCCTGCCCGGCAAGCAGCTGGCGATCGACATGGAGTTCAAGGATGGCTCGCTGACCGCGAAGGAGGCACAGGCCAAGCGCTTGCAGCTGGGCCAGGAAAGCCAGTTCTTCGGCGCCATGGACGGCGCCATGAAGTTCGTCAAGGGCGACGCCATTGCCGGTATCGTCATCCTGCTCACCAATATGGTGGGAGGCCTTGCCATCGGCATGCTGCAACGAGGCATGTCCGGCGCTGACGCCATGCACCTGTATTCCATCCTGACCATCGGCGACGGTCTGGTGGCGCAGATCCCGGCCCTGCTGCTCTCGCTGGCGGCCGGCCTGCTGGTGACGCGCGTGGCCGGCGGCGAAGAAGGCGGACGCAACGTTGGTAAGGAAATTACCGCCCAATTGATGGCGCAGCCCAAGGCCTGGGTCATTGCCGGCTGTGCCATGCTGGTGTTTGGCATGCTGCCCGGCATGCCTAGCATGGTGTTCGCCGTGCTGGCGGGCAGCGCGCTCGCGCTTGGCCTGGGCATGATCTACCGCAAGCAGAAGCGCGCCCGAGACGATGCGGCCAGAGCAGCCGCCGAAGTGCCCGAGTTGCGCGAATTCCAGGTGCTGCGTCACTTCGTCGTGCGGACCGGGGCGCAAGTTGACCCGCTCATGGCGGCAAACGTGCTCAACCAAGCCCGCCTGGCACGCAATTCACTGGTGCTGCGCTACGGCCTGGTGCCGCCACCGGTGTGCGCCGACCCTGGCATCCATGTTGCCGACGCCGACTTCGAGTTCTGCCATGAAGAAGTGCGCGTCTTTGCCGGCTGGCTGCGGCAAGACATGCTGACCACCTTGTGCGCGCCGGATCAGGTACCGGCGCTGGAGCTGGCGCCCGACTGCATCGAGCCGATCGGACGCGACGGCCGCCAGCGGGTCTGGTTGACGCCGCAGCAAGCTGAGGTGCTGGAATGGGCGGCGGGCAAGCCGCAGCCATTCTGGGAATACCTGAACGGCCTGTTCACCAGCGCCCTGTTGAGGGCGGGGCCGCGCTATTTCGGCATCGAACAGGCACACAAGCTAAGCCGCTGGCTGACCGAAAAAACGCCGGAGCTGGCCAAGGAGCTCGAACGCAGTGTGCCTTTGGGCCGCCTGGCCGATGTCATGCAACGCTTGCTGGGCGAACAGGTCAGTATCCGCAATATGGATACGATCGCCGAGTCCCTGGTCGAATGGGGCCAGCGCGAGCGCGACCCGGCCGTGCTGTACGAATGCGTGCGCGGCGCGCTGGCACGGGAAATCTGCGGCGCCTACGCCAGCAAAGGTCCGTTGCACGCCCTGCTGCTGGCGCCCGAGCTGGAAGCGCTGGTGCGCTCGGCTGTGCGCCAGACTGCGTACGGCGACATGCTGGCGCTCGACGTGCGCACCAGCGAAGCCTTGACCGACGAGTTTGCCGTCCGGCTCGCGCTGCAGCCGCCGCGCCCACCGCCGGTGGTGCTGTGCGCGCCGGACCTGCGGCCACATGTGCGGCGCCTGTTGCGCGACCGTTTCAATGAACTGCCTGTCTTATCCACCCAGGAAGTGCCGCCGGAACAGCAGGTCCAGGTGCTCGATGTGGTGCCGTGTCCACCCGGCACGCAAGAAACGGAAGACGAATTTGGAGTGTGACCATGGACGAAACCATTGAGGGCAACATCGCGGCGCCTGCCGGCCTGGAGCTGCGCGTGCTGTCCGGCTTGCATGCCGGCGCCGCCTTGCCGCTGACGGAGGAAGCCGTCGTCGTGGGCAGCGATACCGCATGCGACGTCATCTTGCTCGACCCCGACGTCGCACCGCAGCACCTGAGCTTGCGCTGGGTGGACGGCCAATGGCTGGCCGAGCCGGGTTCCGGCGCCGATGTCGCCGACCTGGCAGGCCGGCCGCTGCATGCTGGCAGCGCGCTGGCGCCCGGTCTTCCGTTCCGCATCGGCCAGGCATGGCTCATGCTCAGTCCAGCCGACGCACCATGGGAAACGGCCGTGCTGCAGCCGTCCGCGCCGCCGGTGCCGGAGGCGGCAAGGCCCGGCCGGCGCCGGCCGCTGGCCCTGCCGGCCGTGACCGCGCTCGCGCTGTTGCTGCTGGTGCTGGCCTGGTGCGTGCTACGCAGTCCGTCCGCCCAGCCGCCCAGCGCGGCCGCGGCGCCAGCGGCGGCCGCGGTGCCAGCCGAAGCCGACGAGATCGCGCGCCAAACTGAACGGGTTCTGAGCGAGCGCGACTTGTCCAAACTGGTGGGCATTGTCTACGAAACCGGCCACCTGACGCTCTCGGCCGAGCTCGATGCCGACGAATCACGCCGCTTCGACAGCGCGCTGGCCAGCTTGCGGCAGCGCTTTGGTACACGGGTGCGCATCGACGTCGCCCTCACACCGCTGCAGCGCGCACTGCCCTTCGATGTGCGCGAAATCGTCACCGGCAGTGCGCCCCACATCACGCTTGCCGATGGCACCGTGATGTACGAAGGCACCAGCATGGCCGGCTACCGGCTGCAAGCGATCCGGCCCGGCAAGCTGCTGTTCGACGGCAAGCGCCAACTGGAACTGCCATGGTGAAACGGCATAGCCACTGGCGCCAGGCTGGCAACGGCCTGCTGGCCGCCGCGCAGCAGGCATTCGCCGGCGTCACCTTGGTTAGCGGCCTGGGCCGGGTACAGCGCGTGCTCGGCGCATTGGTCGAAGGCAGCGTGCCCAACGCCAGCATCGGCGAACAATGCGAACTGTTCCACCCATCGGCGCCCGGCCGCACGCGGCGCGCCGAAGTCGTCGGCTTCAATGAGCACGCCGCCTTGCTCTCGCTGCTCGATACGCTGGACGGACTGGGCCCGTCCTGGCAGATCCGGCCGCTGCGCCGCACGCACCGCGTGGCGGCCGGGCCGGATCTGCTGGGCCGGGTGCTCGACGGCTATGGCCTGCCGCTTGACGGCCAGCAGCCGCCCGACGGCGACGCGCCCGGCATGGCCTGGCGCACCGTCATGGCCGAAGCGCCCGCGCCGACCGAAAGGCCGCGCATCCGCGAAGTGTTCGCCACTGGCGTGCGCAGCATCGACACCCTGCTGACCCTGGGCCGTGGCCAGCGCGTCGGCATCTTCGCGCCGCCCGGCTGCGGCAAGACCACGCTGATGGCGGCCATCGGCCGCGGCAGCGCGATCGATGTGCTGGTGCTGGCCCTGATCGGTGAGCGCGGGCGCGAAGTGCGCGAATTCACCGAGCACGAACTCGACCCAGAATTGCTGGCGCGCACCGTGATCGTGTGCGCCACGTCGGACCGTCCAGCGCTGGAGCGCGTGCGCGCGGCCTTCACCGCCACCGCCATCGCCGAAGGCATGCGCGCGCGCGGCATGAATGTGCTGCTGATGGTCGATTCGCTGACCCGCTTGGCCCGCGCCCAGCGCGAAATCGGTCTGGCGGCGGGCGAAGCGCCGGCCCGCGCCGGTTATCCGCCCTCGGTCTATGCCATGCTGCCGCGTCTGCTCGAACGGGCCGGCAACACCAGCCAGGGCGCGCTGACGGCGCTCTACACGGTGCTGCTGGACGGCGAACTGAAGGCCGACCCGATCAGCGAGGAAGCCGTCTCGCTGCTCGATGGCCATATCCTGCTCTCGCGCAAGCTGGCCGAACAGGGTCACTATCCGGCGGTTGACGTCCTGCCCAGCCTGAGCCGCGTCATGTCGAATATTGTGGCGCCGGAGCAGCGCAAGGCTGCGGCTCGTTTGCGCCATGTGTTATCCAGCTACCGTGAAGTCGAACTGCTGATCCGGCTGGGCGAATACCGCAGCGGTGCCGATCCGGAGCTTGACAAGGTGGTACGCGCCCATCCGGAAGTGATCGCCTTCCTGCGCCAGGACACGCGCCAGGGTGCCACCTGGGACGCCAGCATCGAACAATTGCTGCGCCTGGCGAGCCTGTGAGCGCGCGCCGCTTTCCGCACGAGGTGGAGCCGGAGCCTCCCCCACCCAACCCCGACCTGGCCCGCGTGCAGGCCATGGAACACTTGCAGTTGCTGCGCCGCTTGGCGGCGGACGGCCTAGTCGGGCAGGCCCGGCAAGCGCTGGCGGCCGCCGAAACCGCACTGCTGGCACGGCAGCAAGCCCTGGCGCAGGCGGCCGACACGCTGCAGCTGCGGCGCGCAGCGCAGACGGCGGCCGCAGCTGCGCAGCCGCTCTCCATCGCTGCGCTGCAGTGCTGGCGGCAAGAGGAAGCGGCGCTGCTGGCCGGCCTGGCGCGGCGGCGCGATGCCGTGCACGCCCAGCACGCCGCCATCGACCAGGCGCGGCGCGAGCTGCAACTGGCACAACAGCAACGCCGGCAGTTGGAGGCTCGCCGCGAGAAGTTCACGCAACTGCTCGAACAGCTGCGTACGGCGGACTAACGGACTGGAACGGGAGTGGCGCGAGCGAAGCACGCGCGGATGCCTTGCAGGACAAGGCGCAAAGCGCAGCAGTTGCATGCTGTCGCGAGTATTGGCTACAGCACGCGGCGGCGCCTCCGATTCGCGCGCTGCGACCAACTAAGACCGAACGCTATGGAACCGGTCCGATAGATGGCCAAACGCTCAAGGCGGTCGAGATACCCATGCTCTAATTTTCTGCTGGTGCCCGTGGGGCGCCGCTCCTCTGGAAAAAGGCAGCAATGAATCCAACGCCTGACAGCAAACAACAACAGCAAATGCTGGCCTACCTTGGCCAACTCTCCCGCACCGCCACCAGCTCGTCCAGCCCGCTGCGCCGCTTCCTGTGGCGCTTCGAACGCTCACAGGACCAGCAGGACGACATCATCCAGCAAGCCCTGCTCGAGGCGCTACGCTGCAGCCATCACGACCTGCGCGGCGCGTCGGTGCAGACCTGGTTCTTCGGCGTGCTGGCCAACGTGGCGCGCCATCATGTGGCGCGCCAAGTGCGGCAGTCGGAACGTACCGAAAGCCTGGACATGTGGCAGGACGGCAGCGAGCGTAGCGCAACGCCCGACGACAGCACCCCCTCGCCCGAGGAAGTGACACATTTCCGTCAGCTGGCCAGGCGCCTGGAGGAAGCCACGCGCGAACTACCGCCGCGGCTGCGCCACACGCTGGAACTGGTGTGCCTGGACGAATGCAGCTATATCCAGGCTGCCGAACAGCTGCTTGTACCGATCGGTACCATCCGTTCTCGCGTCAATCGTGCCCGCATGCTGCTGCGCCGTCAGATGGAGTTCGGGGCACAGCAAGCCTGGAGCGAGTAATTCGGTCCTAAACTGCGCGGCAGCGGGCCGTGCCGCCGCGCCAGGTGCCTAAGATGCAGCGCTTATGGACATCAAACGCCCCACCACCACCCTGTGGCCCTTCCTGCTGGCCGGCGCCCTGTGCTCTGGCCACAGCGTTTTGCTGCATCGCTTGGCCCAGCCCTCGGCAGGCAGCGTTCCGCGCGCGAGCGCGGCCGCCGAAACGGCCGCGCTATGGTCGGCCCTGTATCCCGAGGCCAGCATCGCCCCCCACAGCGGCGGCGCCGACGCACGCGACTCCGGTGAGCTGCAGGCGCAGGCGCGCGCCTTGCGTTGCACGGTCCTGCTGTCGCGGCGCCCCAGCTTGGCCGCGGTGCAGGCGCGCAACGCCATCTCCGGCACGCAGCTGCCGGCGCTGCAATGAACGGCTGTCAACCGCGCCCCGCAGGACGGCACGCCTGCTGGGCCCTATTGTTGACCGCGTTGGCGCTGCTTGGCGCATTGGCCCATGCAGTCGCCGGCAACGCCGCCCTGCTGCACTGGGATCATCGCCTTTCGCATTGGTGCGCAAAGCACGCCACCGGTTGGCTGACCCACACCATGCACCTGATCAGCCTGCTGCACAGCGTGGCCGGGATTCTGGTCCTGGCTACGCTGCTGGCCTACTGCATGATCCGGGCGCGCGCCCGCCTTTGGCTGCTGATCCTGGCATGCGGCCTGCCAGGGCTGATGCTCCTGAACCTGTTGCTCAAGCAGGTCGTGGCGCGCCCCCGGCCGCTGTTCGACACGCTGCAGTCTGGTCAGCTCGCCACCGGCTTCAGCTTCCCAAGCGGGCACACCGCCCTCGCCACCATGCTGTACGCCCTGGGCGCCGCCTGGCTCCTGTCGCGCACCCGCGGCCAATGGCGCCGCGCGGCGATCGTACTGCTGGCCGCGCCGCCGGTGGTGCTGGTAGCAGCCAGCCGCGTCTACCTGGGCGCCCATTATCCCTCCGATGTACTGGCGGCAATGGCCGAAGGCCTGGGCTGGTTAGCAGCCTGTCTGCTGGCTGCGAACGCCCTGCACGGCCGGCGCGTGCCACCGCTGCTTGGCGCCGCGCCGCCGGCACGCCGGCACACCACGCTCGGCTTGCGCCTGCGCGCGCTGCCTGCGCCCCGCCTGGCACGCCGCTGGCTGGCACTGCTGAACAGCGACAGTGCGCTGCGCGACCTGCTGCACGCGCAACCGGCGCTGGCGCACAAGCCTTGCCTGCCCTGGTTCAGCCTGCGCTTGAGCCGCCCGCGACGGGTGGCGGCCCTGTGCAGCCACTACCGCTTCGTCCTGCAGCGAGGCTGGGGTGGTCAGCTGGCGGCGGCGGCGCGCCAGCCGCTGGAACTGGCGCACCTGCCCGGTCGCGGCGGCGCAACCTTTTGCGTCAAGCTGGGCGCCGCTGCGCCGCTGGCACCCCACGGAGAACAGCTGCTCTACCTGTATCGGGACGCGCAACCTTTGTACGCTATGGCCTTCTGCTTCGTACCCGACGATGGCCGCATCGAACTGGGGATCGGGGGGGTGCTGGATGCATGCGGCGAAAGCGCGCCGCTACTGGCGCATGAGCTGCATGGACTGCATCCCAGGGATTTGCTGTTGCGCCTGCTGCGCCAGCTCGGGCACGCCCTGGGTTGCAGCCGCCTGCTGCTGGTCAGCGACAGCAACCGCCCGCGGCGCTGGCGGGTTCCACACCGCCGCTGCGACCGGCTATGGCTGGCACTGGGCGCCGAACGGCGCCCAGACGGCGACTTCAGCCTTCCCTGCCTGACGTTAGCGCTGCATGGAACGCCAGACGGCACGCTCACGCAGTGCGGCCAGGATTTACTGCAGGCCGCCAGCCGCGCCGTGTTGGCCCGGCTCGGCCCGAACGCTAGCCGCGACGTGCGGTGACGCTCATTCGCCTTCGACCAGCCGGCGTAAATGCGGATCGCGCACCGTCAACACCTCCAGCACGCCAAGCGCGCGCAGCGCCGGTACGGCGGCCACAATGTCCTGCTCGGCAATCGCGCGATCGGCGGGCGCCGCATCCGCATCGAGCCAGGTCCTGGCACTGACAATAAACGCGCCGACCGTGCCTTTGCGCACGATGACGCCCTCGAAATCGCGCTCGTTCAAATGATCGGGCAGCATGTCTTTTGCTTGCATATGGGAGATCTCCGAAGTGATAGGAGCCATTACTGTAACCACCCGGCGCCCCCAGCGCTACGCCGCTGGCGCCAATTGCTAGCTCATTTCCGCCAATCATGACGAGCTTCTCCTTGCTTGGCGCCGACGCCGGGTCTGACACCGATCAACCGCCACTATTTGCCGTGGCGCACCGCCAACGCGAGCGCCGCTGGCACCGCCATGCACGCGGACAGCTGGTGGGTGCCGCCAGCGGCCCGCTGGCGGTGGAGGCTGGCGGCGGCCATTGGCTGGTGCCAGCCAACTGCGCGGTCTGGATACCGCCCGGAATAGCGCACGCGGTGCGTGCGCGGGACGCGGCCTGGAGTTTGTATGTGGCGCCCTCAGCTTGCGCCGCGCTGCCGCGCGAAACGCGCATCCTGGCCGTTTCTGGCCTGCTGCGCGAAGCGCTGGCGCGCGCCATGTGCTGGCGCGGCAACGTGCCCGATGCGGCCCAGGCGCGCCTGGGGGCCGTCATCATCGACGAAATCAGCGCCCCTCCAGCCGCGCCCGGCGGCCTGTCCATGCCGCGCGAACCGCGCCTGCTGAAGATTGCGCAGGCGTTGGCGGAAGATCCGGCCGATCCGCGCCGCATCGGAGAATGGGCGGCCTGGGCCGCCATCACGCCGCGCACGCTGACGCGCCGCTTCGTGGCCGAAACTGGGTTCAGTTTCAGTGCCTGGCGCCAGCGCGCCAGGCTGCTGCGCGCACTGGAGATGCTGGCGGCGCGCCAGTCCGTGACCGCCGTGGCGCTGGACCTTGGCTACGACAATGTCAGCGCCTTTATCGCCCTGTTCCGGCGCGTGTATGGCACGACGCCGGGGCAATATGCCGCCTTGGCGGCGATTGCCTGAGGGGCGCGCTCAGGCCGCCTGTTGCCGCTGCAGTTTGAGATAGTCCTCTTCCACCAGCACCGCCCGGCGTGCCTTGATCAATTCCGCCGTCACCTCCCGCTGCGACGCCAAATCGTTGGAGCGCGCGCGCACCGCCACCAATTGCGTGGGATGGTGATAGCCGGCCTCATGCAGGATCTCGTCGACCAGTTTCACCTTGCCGCCACGGCTCTTCAACGGCTGGGCCGGGGCTTCCATTTCAGTCATGGCATTGACGAAGGCAGTGGTGACCTTGCGTTCAAACTCGGTATCGCGCAAGCCCTGCTGTTCCAGGTACTGCGAATGATCGTCGAACACGTACAGCTTGCCGGTGGTGCGGTCGGCGGCGCCGGCCCAGGCCTGGCCGGCCGGCAAGTCCGCCTGGGCCGTCGCCTCGTCGAACACGAACTGCCATTTGCCCTCGGCGCGCTCGGGCATACGTTCCAGCAGGTTGCGGAAGGTCCGACTCTTCAGCAAACGCTTGCACACGCTCTCGAAGGCTCGCGGGGCGGCGCCGTCCGGCAGCTCGAAGCGTTCGCGCAACGCATCCAGGCGCCGGCCGGCGCGCAAGGTCGCGCTTGGCCTGGCCGGTGGCTGCCGCTGCGCCTGCTGCAACTGCTGCCATTGCGTGACGGTCGGGCGTTCGGCAAGGCGCTGTTCCAACACAACGGTGTCCGCAGTCGGTGGCAAGCGGTGGCGGTTCAGCATTTTGTCGATATGGTAGGAATCCAGTTGCGCATCGTTCGCCGCCACCGGCACGCGCGGGTCCGCCGCCCCCCGCCTGAAGTCGGCGTACGTCACCCGTTCCGGCACGTCCTTGCCCATTTCGAACAGAATGCGGTCGGCCAGGAACGATGGGCTGCCGGTGTCGGTGGGCACGACAGGCCGAGCGTTCACGGTCTGGTCCGGCAAATTGGGGTCTTTTCCCAACAACAGGGCGTGGATCAGTTCGTGCACCACCGCGTTCTCCTTGGTATAAGTCGGCACGTCATTCGCGGCCGTGTAGGCGTGCACCATCGTCGCCGGGATATCGATTGCGCGCGCTTGATGATCGGTTCTCGGATTAATCGCGTGCGTAGTTTGAACACGGCCGCCGAAATGGATTTTCCATAAGCGCCGGTCTACGCGGCGGCCATGGGCGTCAAAGTGATTCATGATGCGACGGAAAGTTTCGCTGCGGTCGTATAGCTGCTCCATGAACTGCCTGAAGCCTTGCATGCCGCTGCCGGGCTGGCCCGGCAGCTCCCAGCTCGTCATGCAGTTCCCGAGGTCGAACACAGCGAAATTCCGCTCGAACAAAGTGTTGAAATTCTGCCGGCTGCGGTCGTTGGCGGGTTTTAATAGCTCCTTCACGGCGACCACTGTCTCCCTGTTCGCGACCCGTGTGCCGTCGCTGGTCTTTTTCCGGCCGGAATGGCCCGGCAGGGGCATCCCGCCCGCCAGTTGCTGGTCGTTGCGGTAGCCGCGTGACGTCGGGTCCTGGTGGATCAGCTTGCCATTCTTGACCGGGTGTTCGGTCTGCCAGTCCAGCTCCTGATAGGCGCCGCCACGGTTTTTCACCGGCACCACCCGGTCCTCGTTCTCGATCAGGATCACTTCGTGTCCCTTCCAGGTCACACCGCGTTCGCCACTGCGCACACGCGCGGCTAGCGGCCGCAAGTCGCGCGGCACGTTCCCGTCGCGCACCTTGAAGTTGATGGTGCTGGCGATATGCGCCTCCGGCAGCAGGTCGCCTGGCGTCGGCGCCTTGAATTTAAATGGCACGTCGTCAATCCGCGGGACATCCTGCACGCCGAGCTTGCCCGTAATGCGCTTGAAATCGGACAAGGCTTGCCCCATCCCAGGCTTGAGCAGCTTCAGGCTGAGGCTGCGCAAGTCGCCGGCCGAGCCTTCGAGCAGATTTAGAAAGCCCATCAGCATCTCGATCTTGTCTCCATGCTGCCAGCCTTGGTAAATGCCCCATATCCCACCGACGATCGGAATACTGCCCAATTCGACGTTCAACATGGTTATTAACTGCTTGTGGTACTCGCTTTCAGCCTTATACGGCTCGGCCACGCTACGCATTTCCAGCTCAATGTCGACGTCGCGCATCGGCGCCCCGCGCAGACGCAGGTTTTCCTTGGCCTTGGCGCGCACCCAGGGATCGCTCAGCAAGCGTTCGTTGTATGCCGTGACGGCTGGCTGCAAAAAGTCAATGGGCTTGACAAATCGTGTACCGATCCACATTTTACTGCCGTCAAGCAGCGGCTGGTCGACGCACTGCATGAACTTCTCCAGCAAGCCGGTATTCCTGGCATACTCCGGATCCAGGCGGAACTCTTCTTGCAGTATCTTGAGGGCGGCGGCCTGGCGGTCGAAGCGCGGCGGATCACTCAGGGCTGCATACAGTCGTTCGGTGCCATACTCCACCACAGCGAAAGCCTTTTCCATCGGCGTATCGCCCACCACCACTTCGCTCAACAGGCCAGCTTGCTTAACCTTGGCTGCGAAGTCATAGACGACGTGCTTTGCGCGTACCCCAAATCCCGGTTCCTCGGAGCGCTCACACATGGCGCGCAAGCCGTTCAGCACCGCTTGGATGGCTTTGCGCTGCCTCTCAGCGGGTTGCTGGTCCCACCTCGCGCCTCCCCGGTTGTACCTGGCAGCGACGCTCGTCACCCAGGATTCCGGGTCCAGGGCGCTATTCGAGTTGCGCTCCTCGGGCGGATACGACAAGATGTGGCCTTGCGCCATCGCCAGGATCGCGTCGTAGCGCGCCTTCAGCTCCGCCGTGCTCATCACTTCAACGCCACTCGCGGCGGCCATGTGCTCCGAGAATTGCAGGCGCGGGTGCAAGGGAAAACTGCTGTTGTCGGCGGCCCACTGCTGCTCAGCTTCCACGTAAGCGCGCGCCAGTTCCTGGTTCGAGGCGAATGGGCCCGGTACCGGCTGGTCCCGATAGCGGGCCATACGGATCAGGGTACTGGCTACGGACTGCCGCGCCGTGCCGATTTCGAATTGCGTGCTTTCGCCCACGTCCGCGAACTTCGCCTCCAGCAGTTCGCGCTGGCGCGCCGCTGACAAAGCACGGAAGCCGGTGTCGATCGACACCCTGGGCGATTGCAGTACCTGGTCGAAAGTCTTGTTGTACGCGTCCGCGATCGCAAAGCCAGTGAAATATGGCGACGGCGCCGAAATATTGCGCGGCGATGCCAGCAACTGTTCCAGCGCATGCAAAACGACGTATTCTGTGCGCAGGTCGTCCAGCAGGCGCGTGCGCAATTGTTCGGAGCGCGGCATCGCGGCTTCGGCATCGGGACCGGGATTGCGCAACTGATGGTACAGTACGGCGGCTTCGTCCAGCCGCTCCTCATCCTCAAGCAGCGTGATGTCGAAAGTTCGCGTGAACTCTTCCGGCACCTCCTCGCCATAATGCTGAAACACACCGTGCAGCGCATGATAGGCGTTGACGCTCTGGTTGGCTTTGCTGTAGTCGACCCAGCCGCGCAGCGAACGGGCCAACGCACTGACGTAACGGCTGTCCTCCTGCACTTCCTCCGCCAGGTAGGCCGGCGTGGTGGTTTGCGGAATGGGGGTGGCAGCGGCGGCATTGCCCTGCAAAGTGACGGTGCGGATCAAGGTATCGAGCACGAAGTCCACCGCGCCCGCAGCGCTGCCAACTGCAGCCAGCATTGCCCCGGTACTCGTGTCCATGGGCTCCACATCCTGATTCTGGGGCATGGCAGGCGTCATCGCACCGGCCCCCTGCTGCGCGGCGGAGGGCACCGGTGGCGCGTCCTGCGCCGGCGGATCGAATTGTTTCGGCATCTGCTTTTGCAAACATCCGGCATATGCGGCGCTGTCCGAACCAGTCGCCCCCAGCAAGATCGCGGCAGTCTGGCCGGCGTCGCGGGCCGGATGCCGCGTACCGACGGGAACCGTCGCGTCGAACGCATTACGCAGCGCATTGAAGTTCTTCATGGCCTCTTTACTTGCCAGATCGGCCGCAGCCTGTTCGCGCCGAGAATTCGTACCGATTGCGCGCCTGCCCAGTTGGTCTCGACATAGCCTCTTGGCGGCCTCACTCGGGGCCACGTCGCAGATTTGCTCGTGCGCCCGCTTGGAGCCTTGAATGGCCGCCTTGCCACCGCAGGAGCCTGCATGGCCGATCACCTGATTGGCAAACTGCTCCGCGTCGTCGCCGCCGTTCAAGGTCGGATAGCCCGTGATTGGACGCCTGTAGGCGTCAAGCGGGCGCTGGTACTGCGCCAGCACCTGCCCCAAATACAGGACCACTGCCTTCAGACGGATACGCTTTGGGGTGGGCAAGTGCTGGTAGATGCCCTGATCGTTCAGAAAAGCCTGATTCTCCAGTTCCGACGTCGCGCCCAGCAGTAGGCGCGCCCCATCGGTGCGCAGTTCCCCCCGATTCACTTGGCCATGTATTTCGCGCCACAGGCCCTCGCGCTGGCGTAGTTGCTCCAGATGCCGGGCCGGAACGCCCTCTTCCGCCAGGTTTTGCAGCACCACGTCGGTGAATTCGCCGAGGTCGCGCGGATAATCGTTCGGGTTGACCGTGATCCAGCTGGAGGTCGCCCTCGCCTCGCCTGTGCGCAGGCGATGCAGGGGCACCGGATCGTCCATGGGCGATCGCAGCACGTCTGGCGCGCCAATAGCAGTGGCGCCGTTGATACCACCTTCGGTTGCGGAAGCGCCACCCGGCGCGCCGGCGTCGGGCACCTTGGCGTTGGCGCGCAGGGGTGCCCCGACCATAACAGCGGCCACCTGCTTGGCAGCGTGAAGATAACTGGCGATCGAGCCGATACCCTTCACGTAATTGACGCAACTGAATGCGCCAGCAGTCCGGCCGATTACCGAGTGGTTATTCATTGCGTGCCTCGCAGTCAATGCAGAGTTGTCGGAGGCAGTATGGTAGGGGCGCTCCGGCGCGGCGGCGGCGGCGGCGGAGAATCTCGGACCAAGGGAAAGGCCGTCCGGCTAGCGCCGCTCGCGTATCCACTCGGTGGCAATGCGGCTTGCGGCGGCCACCACATCGTCGCGCATGGTAGCGTCGCGCGCGTGACGCGTGGTGTACACCGCCAGGACCACCGGGGCGCCCTCGCTCGGCCACAGGACGGCGATATCGTTGCGCGTACCGAAGGCGGCACTGGCACCGGACTTGTCCCCCACCAGCCAGCCGGGCGGTACGCCGGCGCGTATCAACGAGGCGCCGGTGACGCTGCCGGTCAATCCAGCCCGTAATTGCATGCGTTGCGGCGACGGCAACTCTTCGCCCAGGACCAACTGCTGCAGGCAGTGCGCCATCGCTTCCGGCGTCGCCGTGTCGCGCGGGCCGTCCGGGGCGGCATTCAGGTTGGGTTCCCAGCTGTCAAGCCGGAACGATTGATTGCCGATGCCATGCGCATAGGCAGTCACGGCGGCCGGACCGCCGATCAGGCGCATCAGCAGGTTGGCCGCCACATTGTCGCTGTAGCGCAGCAACGCGTCGACCAGTTCGCCCACCGTCATGCCATCGGCCAGATGATGCTGCGTGATCGGCGCATAGGCCACCATGTCCGCCGCCCCGTAATGGATGCGGCGCGCCAGCAGAGCCGGAGCATGGATGTCGCGTTCAAGGACCGCCGCCGCCAGCAGCACTTTGAAGGTGCTGCACACGGGAAAAGGCTGGTGCGCGCGATAGGTCAAGCGCGCGCCGTCCGCCGTATCGATGGCGCAGAGGCCGAGGCGGCCATCGAAGGAGCGTTCCAGGTCAGCCAGGCGATAGCGCGCACGGGGCACGCCGGCATCGTGCGCCCAGGCCGGCAAGGACAGTAGCGGCGCCAGCGCAGCAGCTCTCAGCAAGGCTCGGCGGCCGCTGTCGACGGCATGGCGCGAACTGCGGCCCGCGCCAGGGGATATTGCGGTTCGGTTCATGGCAAGCCCCTTAGCGCGTCGCCACCAGCTGCGCCATGCGCCGACGCTTGACCAGGAAAGCGTTGATCTCATGCTCCAACTTTCCGACGGTGATGTGGTCGGACGGCAGCGCCACATGGTAGACAAATGCCGCCAGGCGATCCGATACCGACAGTACCCCGCCTTCCGAGCCCTCTTCAAGGCAATTGTTCTGTAAGAGGCTCAAGGCAATCTCAGGCCGACGGTTGGACGACAGGGGGGCCAGCACGGCATACACGTACAGCCGGTGCGCGGCCGGCGCATAGCGTAGATAGATTTCGCTGCCGTCGCGCAGCCGCAATCCCGAGGAACCATCGCCATCGAGATCCCACCCAGTGATGCCGTTCTTGGCGCCCAGCGCGCGGACGCATTGCCGCACATGGAAGTCTTCGTTCATTTCTGCCATCCTTATTCCTGTTGCAATTCGCCGAAGCGGCATTACTGATAAGAAATAATAGAAGCAGAGTGCCGCGCGCCGGCCGCCCGACGCGGGATTTCGGACCGAATTACCCTGGGCGGGGCTTACAGGGCATCGTGGTGCCCCTGATCGAATTTTTCCTTCAGATAGAGCGCCAGCGACAAGTCATCCGCCAGACCCAGCTTGGTCATCGCGCTACGCTTGTGCGTGCTGACCGTCTTCTTGCTGCGGCTCAGGCGCTCGGCCACCTGGGTCACCGACAGGCCATTGGCGATGTGGCGCAGGACTTCCACTTCGGAAGCGGTCAATTGCTCATCCGCGCTAAGCGGCTGGACTTTGTCGATGCGGCCGCCGCGCACGGCAAAGAACGAATGCGGCAGGGTGGCCGCCATGCGGATCGCTTCGCCTAGCAGTTCCAGCGGCGCCGATTTGGGCACGAAGGCGTTGGCGCCGGCGCGGAAGGCCGCATACTCAATCTCGCTCGCCTTGCCGGCGGAGAAGGTCACGATGATCAAGTCGGGAAACAGGCGACGGATGCGCTTCAGGAAGTGGAAGCCGTCTGTCGTGGCCTCGGGCAGGTAGAAATCCAGCACCGCTGCGTCGCATGGTTGTTTGGCCAGCATGGCAGCAAAGGCATCTCCCGACGTTTCCTCCACTTCCACCTTGAAATCGCTCTGGCTGCGCAGGTAGGCTGCCGTCCCCAGTGCGATCACCGGATGGTCGTCCAGCACGGCGATATGCATCGTATGCATGGGGCGGGAAGAAAGCAGATATTGCCTCGTTAACATAAAGTACTCCATTAATGATTAGCGACCGCAACGCTGGCGTAGGGCTGGCTCGGTCAATTTTACTGCCGGCAAACAGTCTGCCGACACATTCGAACGTTATTCTTGCTGCACGGGCGCGATGCCCCAGCGCAGCAGGCAGTCGGCCAGCATCTGCCGCGTCATCGGCTTGGGCAGGTAATCGTCCATGCCCGCCGCCAGGCAGTTGTCGCCGTCGCTCTTCGAAGCGCTGGCGCTGACGGCGATGATCAGCGTACGCGGCAGGCCGCGCTTCGCCTCCTCGGCACGGATCGCGCGCGCCAGGCCATAACCGTCCAGCCTGGGCATCTGGCAGTCGGCCAGCACGATGCGCGGCTGCCGCTGCCGCCACTGCCGCAGCCCGTCTTCGCCATCGATGGCGCTGCGCACCACAAAGCCGAGCTTGTCCAGCTGGCGGGCCATGATGTCGCGGTTGATGTCATGGTCCTCGCATAGCAGCACGTCGGCTGCCAGTGCGATGGGGGCCGGCGCCTTGGGTTTGGGCCGTGGCCTGGCCGGCAGGCCGCCCAGCAAGCGTTCAGCCTCGCGCACAAAGTCGCTGCGGGTGAATACCGTGGTGGGTGCCTGCCCAGGGACTGCCAGTAGCCAGCCCGCGCTGCCGGCATCGCTCACCTGCAGCGTCGCCGTCGCCGCCGGCGCGCCAGCCATGCCCATCTTGCGTGTCCAGGCCTGCACCGCGCGCCGCAGCGGCGGCGAATCCAGCGCCACATGCGCGCTGCGCCCTGCCAGGCTGGGCCACGGCGGTGCCGCTTCACCCCAGGTCAGCGGCAGCATGACCAGCACCGTGGTACCGGCACCGGGGGCGCTCTCGACCACCACCGTGCCACCCATCATGTCGGCCAGTTCCTTGACAATCGATAGCCCGAGCCCAGTCCCGCTGCGGCTGGCGGCGCCCGGACGCTCTTCCTGGTGGAAGGGGGTGAACAGGCGTTGCTGGAACTCAGGCGACATACCGCAGCCGCTATCGGATACCCGCAATTGCAAGTGCGGGCGGCCGTGGCGCAGCAGGTTGCGCATTTCAACCGTCACCGCGCCGTGTGCGGTGAAGCGGATTGCGTTGCTGACTAGATTGGCCGTCACCTGGGTCAGGCGTACCGCGTCGCCCAGCACCAAGCGGTCGAAGTGGGGCATGACGGCCACCCCGAAATCGAGTTCCTTCTCGATTGCCAGTGGCCGGAACAGCACCGCGATATGGTCGGCCACCATATACATATCGAACGGCGCCTGCTCCAGGGTCAGCGCGCCAGCTTCGATTTTCGAGTAATCGAGCACATCGTTCAGTACGCGCAGCAGCAGCCGCGCCGACTGCTCTGCCACGTTCAGGTAGCGGCGCTGTTGCGGGTCGAGTCCGCTGTCCTGCAACAGGTCGATGACGCCGATCACGCCATTCATCGGGGTACGGATTTCGTGGCTCATGGTGGCCAGGAATACCGACTTGGCACGGTCCGCCGCCTCCGCCTGCTGGCGCGCGGCAATGGCATCCTTGCGCGCCAGTTCGGCCGCACGTCCGGCGGCGCGGATGCGGTGAATGGTCCAGCCCAGGCCGGCCAGCACGACCAGCACCAGGCAGGCAATCAGTAGCGCCGTGCGCCACACGCTCTGTTTGTCGTAGCCCACCGACAGCACGGTCTGGCGGCTGCCGTGCGCCAGCCGTTCCAGTTCGCCCGGCCGGTAGCGGGCGATGGCGCGATTCAGCATATCGCGCAGCACGGCATTGCCAGCAGGCAGCCCAAAACTCAGGAATTCCGCGCCGGACTGCTCTGCCGCCACTTGCAAGCGCCCTTGGTAGTACTGGCTGATCAGGTCGTTTGCAACGAACAGGTTGACATAGGCGGCGTCGGCACGCCCCGCCACAATGGCCGCCAGCGCCTCGGCCGTGCTGGCCACCGGCACGATGTCATACTCCTGCAGGCCGGGCGCAGTCTTGATGCCGCGCAGGCGCCAAGTGACTGCTGCCACCCGCCGTACGGCAGCGGTATCGTCAAGTTTGCGCACCCAGCCCCACGGTTCATGGGTATACGGTTTCGTTTCCAGGATGGCACCGTCACCGGTGCCCACCGTATAGGACGGCGTGACGTCGATCACGCCGCGCTGCAGCGCCTCGTGTGGCGCTTCGTAGCGCGAGAGCAGGATCGGTTCCAGCCGGATCCCGGCGCTCAGGCTGAATCGGCGCAGCAATTCGGCGCCCGGGCCATGCCAATTTTGTTCGTCGTCCAGGTAGTCGTATGGGCTGGTAAAACCGGGAATGCCGACTTTCAGCGCCGGGTGGGCTTCCAACCAAGCGCGCTCATCGGCGCTGAAAGCCAGCGCGTGCTGGCTGGCCGTTTGCAGAGCATCGAGCCAGCGCACGCGGATATCGTTGCGCTCCTGCGTGGTCATTGCGCTCAACCCACCGGCCAGCAGTGCAATGGTGGCCTTATCGTCGTGCCGCGCCATGAAGTGCACCGAGCGGTTGGCCAGGGCCAGCTGGTGCGCCTCCAAAGTGCCCATGCCGCCGCGCTGGACTTCGGTCAGGCCGGCGAAGTAGAACCCCAGATAGGCATCGGCGCGTCCCTCGTCCACCGCCAGCACCCCTTCTCGCGGAGTAGCAACCGCCACCGCCTGCGCTTGCGGCGCGGCCTGCAGCAGGTGGTCGCGCCAGGCATCGCCTATCACGGCTACCCGCAAGCCGTCCAGCGCGGACAGCTTGTCGATGGAGGCTGCCGAGCGCGCCTGCACCACCCCTACCGGCAAGTTGGCGTAGGCAGCGGACAGCCAGAAGTCGCGCTGGCGCTGCGGAGTCCACAACATGTCGAGCAGGACATTGATCTCGCCGCTGCGCAAGGCTTGCTCGGCGGCGGCATAGCTATCGTAGTGGTGGTAGCTGGGGACGATGCGCCGGCCAGCCAGTACTGCGCGCAGAGTATCCGGCGTCAAGCCCTGGTGCATGCCGGAGGCATCGGCATAGTTCAACAGGTAATGTCCGCCGGCGTTGAACCAGCCCACGTGCAGCACCGCCGCGGCAGGCTCGGCCTGGCGCGCCGCGTGGGCGCGCCCCCCGCCCAGCAGCAAGGTGGCGCACAACAGCAGGGCAAGGGTCAAGGCGGTGGAAACGGTGCGCATGTCTGGGGCTGTGTCAAGGATGAAAATAATCATACACGATAGACACACTTTTCCGGACTGCCAACATGTCCCCAGAGCCGTCCGGCACAGGTGAATCAGTCCGATTTTTACACGGCCGCGCAAATAACTTTACGACTGAACAATATCCTGCCGCCGCAACTAGGACCAATTAACCCCCCGCCCCCCGCCCGGTCACGCACCGGGTCCTTGCTTCACGGAGCCACATCTTGAAGAATTTCATCATTCCCGCCCTGTTCTATTGCCTCAGTCAGGTAGCCAGCGCCGCGCCCGACCCCGGCCTCGGCGCCTGCTATTCTCCAGACGGACCGCTGAGCGAAGAACAGCTGCTCGGCCGATCCCGCTCGGAATGCGAGACAGCGCCGGGCGCCACCACCCAGACCTATCTGCGCTGCTTCTTCCGGGTCGACGACGACGCCCGCCGCCCCGCCACCAGCTATGCCTGGGCGCGCGAGGCCGATGGCGAGTATTACCGGGTCGAGGGCTACTGGTGGTCGGCCAGTCCCCTTCAATGGCGCAATATGTTCTATAGCGACGCCACGCAGGAAGCGCTGGCGGAAACTTGCCGCAGCACCCTGGAGCACGCCGGCATCGACCGGCCGCTGGCGATGTTTGCGGCCGCCAACAACGCGCTGTCGTTCAACCACACCATCTGGAGCAACGACGTGCCTACGCCGGCCGGTGCGATCAACAAACTCATTGCCTTCGGCGACAGCCTGTCCGATACGCAGAATATGTACAACGCTTCGCTGTGGCGGCTGCCGAACAGCCAGAGCTGGTACCTGGGACGGTTCAGCAACGAGCAAGTCTGGACGGAGTATCTGGCCCGGCACCTCGGCCTGCCTCTGTATAACTGGGCCGTCGGTGGCGCCGCCGGCGATACCGCCCACCTGGTAGTGCCGGGGCTGCTGCAGCAGGTCCGTTCGTGGCGCCAATATATGCAGGAAGCCAGCGGCTATCGCGCAGAACATACCCTGTTTACGGTCTGGATCGGCGGCAACGACTTGCTCACTTATGGCCGCAGCGTCGACCAGGTGAGCGCCAACGTCACGCAAGCGCTGGCCGAAATGGTCGACGCGGGCGCCCGGCACATCTTGCTGCTCAACCTGCCCGACGTCTCGCGCGCACCGGTCTTCAAATACCGCGGCGATGCCACCCGTATCGCCGCCCAGGTCCGCGACTACAACGCCAGACTGGCGGCACTGGTCCAACGTCTGCGCAGCCGGCATACCGACCTCAATCTCCAGTTGTATGATGCCTACGCCTTGTTCAACGACGTCTTTGCCAATCCGGCACGCTACCAGTTCGCCAACGTCACGGACTCCTGTCTGGAGATCAACCGCAGCTCCTCGCTCGATTACATGCTGCGGCAGCGCACCCGCGCCAGCTGCCGCGACCCGCACACCTTCCTGTTCTGGGATACCCTGCACCCGACCACGCAGACTCACCGCCTGCTGGCCGAACGCTTGGGGCAACAGGTGAAGGCCATGCTGCCGGGACTGCGCTGAAGACCTGCGCCGGGGTGCATCGGTCCGAGAAAGCAGCACCATGCCGGCGGCACGCCCCTGCCGGGGCTAGCATCACGCCCACCTGCCTGGCGCCCGGCGCCGAACCCTTTCCCAAGCCGAATCCGACAATGCACGATTACCCGAGCTTCCCCCACCCTATGCTGCAGCACTTGCGGCCCTGCATGCTGGACGGCGTGCTGCAATTCCCTGTCTACGCCATGCGCGGCGGCACCTCCACCGGCGCCGTGCTGTGGCAGCCCCAGCTGCCGCCGGCCGGCCCCCTGCGCGACGAACTGATCCGCCTGATCATGGGCGTTCCCTTGCACCACGATGTCCCGGGCGACCGCCAACTGACCGGCCTGGGGCGCGGCACCCCGACCAGCAACAAAGTTTTCCTGGTCGAGGTCGACGCGCACTCACGCGAGATCACCAGCACCCTGGCGCAACTGGCCCCGGGCCGCAGCGCCATCGACTGGAGCGTCAATTGCGGCAATATGTCGGCCGCCCTGCCGCTGTTCGCGCTCGACAGCGGCCTGCTGCCGGCCGGCCCCGAGAACGGCGACCTGCGCATCGCGATCCAAAACCGCAATACGGACAGTGCACTGAGCGCCCAGTTGCAGCGCGTCGGCGGCCGACTTGCGCAGGTGGCAATTCCCGGCGTGATGGGTTACCACCCTGGCGTCGACCTGCACCTGCATCACCCCGCCGGGGCCAAGACCGGCGCCCTGCTGCCCACTGGCCGCGCGCGCGACACCATTTTCGGCGTCACCGTCAGCTGTGTCGACGTGGCGGTGCCAATGGTGATCGTGGCGGCCTCCGAACTGGGCAAACGCGGCGATGAAACGCCGGCCGAACTGGACGCAGACAGCGACTTCAAAGCCCGCCTACGCGTTCTGTGGACCGAGGCCGGCCTGCGCATGCGCCTGCGCGGCGACGACGGCGCGCTGCTGAGCGCAGCCCGTCTGGCCGCCAGCGAAACCATGCCGAAGGTCTGCCTGGTGTCGGCCCCGCGCGAAGGCGGCGACATCGCGGCCCGCTACTTTACGCCGCAGCGGGCGCACGCGGCGCTGGCGGTCTCTGGCGGCTGCTGCCTGGCCGCCGCCTGTCTGGTTCCTGGGACAGTGGCCCACGCTCTGGCCCTGCCGCGCGGCGTGCCAGTCGGCGACCCTGGCCTGCATAGCGTGCACATCGAGAATCCGGCCGGTATCTTGACGACCCTACTGGATACGCGTATGGTCGACGGCCAACTTGACATCGTGCGCGCCGCCTACCGCCGCAGCGCCCAGGTTCTGATGCGAGGCCACGTGCCGCTGCCGCAGGCATCGCCCGCGCTGCTCGCGTGCTATGGCGCTTAGGCGACTGCGCGGCGCAAAGCGGCGTGCTTCATGATGCGACAGTCCGGCTCGTGAAGTTCTCGGTCGCCGCATTGCGCGACAGGCCGCCAGCGAAATCGGCTGCGGCGGACGACAGGGAAGAACATGGATGATCGTCCCTTGCAGCCAGCCGCAGCGCCCCGACCGCTTTCCGTCGTGCCGCGCAGATGCCCAAGGTATGGCGGCCAACACCGGCGTTGGCGCCAACCATGCCGCAAGGCCAGCGCCGTCAGCGGTTCTTTTCTTACGCCGGTCCGCCGGCTGGGTGCGGCAGCGCGCCCGGCCCGGCCAGGAGTCCAGGCGCTTGCGGCGTGACAATGGCGCGCTGGCCGGCCGCCCCTTCACGCGCAAAACTGCTCATTTCCTGCTTCAGCAGCCCCGTGTCCATCATGCGCAGCGACGTATGCGCCGGCGCTGTACTGGTCTCTGTCCAAGGCAGATGTTCATCCGCCCCGTGTTGGTTGCGCGGGTGCACGCGCAACACCTCGCCTTTGCTCACATCGATGATGTCCACTTGCGTCAGACCATCGACGATGAGGCGCACCTGGGACGCGATCCTGTCGCTCTTGGCTTGGCCCGAATGTCGGATCACCAAGGTGCTGCCGACGCGCATGACGTCGTCCACCTCGTTCACGCCGCTGGAGAGGATGCCTATCACCGTGCCATCTCCGACGCCACGCATGAGACACTTGCCGGTGGCGGTACGTTCGAACACGACGATGCCGTTCGACATCTTGCCCAGCACCGTAAAGCTTGCCTGCCGGTCCTCCGGAAGATCCGCCGGGCGATACACCTTATATTCGTCGCCGTAGTGCTCGGGTTGCAGCCGCACCCATCCCTTGCCCGCGCCATCCTCGATCGGAACGAATGTGTCGTGTTCATAAATCCTGGCCAGGTCGTCCGAGTAACCGCCCTTTTGCCGAACCACCGAATCCGCCATCTCCCCCTTCAGGCCCAGCAAGCGCGGCTTGCCACCGCCGGGGCGCAACGACAGGATGCGGCCATCGCCAGTCTCGATGACGAAGCCGTCGCCGCTGATCGATGCCGACTTGACCCATCCTTTGATGTCGGGCGGGCCGCTCAACGGGTCGGCGATTTCAAAGCAATCGGGCGCGCTGTCGTAGCGGGCGTCCAGCTTGTGGCTGTAAAGCTTGCCCATCGAAGGGTCGAACAGCCAAACCTTGCCGCCCATGATCCCCAGGTAATCCGGCCGCTTGCCCGGCGTGTTGCCCGCCACCAGCAGGTGGCGGCCGACGTCGTACCAGCCCGGGCTGATGCCGCCGTCCGCGCTTTGGATGCCGGCCACGCTGAGAATGCCGGCGCTCGCCTCCATGCTCAGATTGGCCAAGTCCTGCGGCAGAGTGGCCCGGTGTGCCGCGCTCCAGCTGGCATCGACGCCGAGCACCCGCCGGCTCAGATCGCCTGCGACGCGGTACAGCACCCCGTCGGCCGCACGGCCCAGCAATTCACCGGAGACGCGGTCATAGCGCCCGCCGGGCAAAGTCATACCCTGCGCGGGAATGCCCAGTACTTCGACGGTGCTACAGCCGAAACTGCCGGCCAGCGCACCCAGCGCGCCCAGCAGATTGCCCTGGTGCGCCTTGACCCAGCTTGCATCGACCAGCAGAATTCCTGCGCCATTGTGCGCGTTGCGCACCAGACTGGCCCCCGGCTCCGCCCGGCATACCAGGTAGCCGCTCTTGGCGCTGAAGCAGCCTTCCAAGGCCTGCCCGCCAGGGCCCGGATAGCCGATCACCTCCAGCTTGTCCGCCCCCTGCTCCTTCGCCAACTGCGCCAATGAGGTCAGCAAGGTCTTGGCGTGCGCTTCGATCCACCCCGCGGCGACACCGCCCAGCTCGATCTTCCTGGCCTGCGCGTCGACCTTGTACAGCGTACTGTCCGCCTTTTGCACGCACACCTTGGTGTTCGCCGGGCGGTCGATCCAGACCTGCGCGCCGCCGATGGCCAGATGGTCGCCCTGGAACGCGATCGCATCGCCCAGGCCCTTGGCGCCGGCGTCCAGCAGCCAGGTCGACTTGCTGTCGCCATTTTCCTGCAGGGTGACGCTACCGTAAGCACTCAAGGCCAAGGCGTATTTTCCACCTTTGCCCCGCATGCGGTACTGCATGTCCCAGTTGGTGCCATGGCCATCCTTGATCTGGGAGCGTGCCATATTTGGCATCACCAGGGTCTTGCTGGCCTGGCCCAGGAGCACGTCGACCGTGGTCGATTCGAACGTGAGATCGATTCCGGTCAGCTCATCCTCGCTCTTGATATAGGTCTTGAAACTGATCGGGTTGCCCCTATCGTCGAGTTTGCCGTCCATGCCGCGTATCACGGGACCCAGCCCCACGGTTTGCACGCCATGCACCATCTTCGCTCTGGCCGCCGGCATGAAGGGCAACAGCACCAGGTCGCGCTGCTCCGGCAGCGCTATGGTGTGCTTCACGCCCAGCCCTGCGTGGATTTCGAAGGTGCGGCCATCGTCAAACGGTTCCAGCGTAGCCTCCCAGCCGCCCGCGGCCGAACCGCCCATCCCGCGCCGCCCCTCCTTGTACTGCAGCATGTCGAACTTGCCGAAGGAGACGGTGTTGTGCTCCAGGTCGAGCGTACCGATCGGCACCCCGTATTGCGGAATCAACGCCCTCCCCTCCTTGTCCAGCCCATAACCGGCGTGGTGGTAGCCTGCGTTCAGGATGTCGAAGTATTCCTTGGTCTTGCTGGCGCGTTCGTTGCCTTGCTCGATCGCTTCGACCAGCCCGGCGACATACCAGCCGACGGCCGCAGCGGCCAGCCCCACGCCACCGAGCGCGCCAGCCACGGCTTCCGCACCGGCGATCTCGGCGACCACGCTCGCCACTTCGAGCCCGGTGCCCAGCAGGTCATTGGTGAGCTTGGTGCCAGCCACCATCTGCGCGTCCGGCGACTGGGCTTTGGCCAGTTCGATGGCGTCTTCGAATGCCAGCCCCCCTTTCAGCACCACGCCGGCCGCACCGAGAATGCTTGACATGTTTTCGGTTATCAACGCGACTTTTTCGAACTTCATCGCTTCATTGAGCGCTCCAGCAAAGGCGTTCAGGCGCTGCAGGCCCACCACCGAGTAATCGACCTGTTCGGCGACCTTGACAAAGGTCTCCGCTTGTAGCGACTGGCGTACGACTTCGCCCAGCTCCGCCTGCTCGCCGACCTGCACCTGCGCCTCCAGCGCTTCGTCGAGCATCGCGGCGTACGCGCCGCCCAGCGCCAGCTCTTGCGACCCGGGCGCCGGCGCACCGCCGCTCTGCGGTTGCAGCTCGCCGTCCTCGACCTTGAACTTGCTTTGGATGGCATTGGTCAGCTCGCGCGTGTAGGCCAGCGCCTGCCGCAAGGGGACAGCCCCGACTTTACAGGTGAGCAACTTGCTCGGATCGTTGCGTTTCATGAAACTGACCTGACCGCTGGCCGTGTCGTAGCTGCCCAGCATCGGCACCCATTCACTTCGCTCCAGGCCCTGCTGTTTCATCAACACGGCCAGGCCCTGCCGCAAGGCACGCGCTTGCTTGCGTGCTTCCAGCACGGCCATCGCTTGTCGCTCTTCTGCGTTAAATGAACCCATTTATCTCTCCTTGACGTGACAACGTTCAACAGCCAACGGGGCCAGGCCGCTGCCTGACAGCAGTCCGAACCGGGTTGGGAACCGGCTTCAGGCTAGCCTTTCGCTAACGAGGCAGCGCATCGACGGTGCAATTTCGGACGGAATCACGCGACCCGCACTCAGAGGCGTGCGGTGGGCGTCGCGGCGCCGAGGACGGGCAGCATGCGGATGTAGAGCAGTTGGAAGACCAGTTCGACGCAGGTCTGGGCCACGATGACGGCCGGCAGGATGGGAACGGCGCCCGGCACGGCCAGCGCCAGCGGCAACACCACCAGCGAATTACGGGTCGCCGCACTGAATGCGACGGCGCGGCCCGCGGTCGGCGCCAGGCCCAGACAGCGGCCGGCACACCAGCCCAGCAGCGGCGCCGCCAGCGCGAAGGCCAGGTACACCGGCAACACCTGCAGCACCGCCGCCGCCGCGGCGCCAAGTTGCGGCAGCATAGCCACCATCATCAGCCACAGCACCAGCGCCGTGGCGGGCACCGTCAGGCTGGTCAGGCCGCCGGCGACGTGCCGGCCTGCGCGCGACGATGCGGCCCAGTATTGCAGCAAAGCTGCCAGGGTCAGCGGCAGCAGGATCATGGTGCCGAACGCGTGCAGGAATGCGGTGGGCCGTACCAAGTCCGCTTCGGCCTGGCCTAGAAACAGCCGCAGGTATAACGGCAACAGCGCCATCTGCGCCAGCAGCAACAACGGGGTTGCCGCCAACAGCAGGCGCGCGTCGGCCCGGCCAAGGTGGGAAAAGGTCACAACGTAATCGATGCAGGGCGCCAGCAGCACCAGCAGCACGCCCAGGCGCAACAAGGGCACCTGCGGCAGCCAGTGCAGCAGGAACACCACCAGGAGCGGGATGCCGACGAAATTCACCGCCAGCAAGGCGGCCAGGAAACGCCCCTGTCGCAGCGCCCGCCCCAGCTGTCCCAACGGAACTTGCAGGAAAGTGAGCGTCAGCATCAATGCCAGGCAAGGCTCGATCGCCTGCGCCCATGCCGCACTGTGCGGCAAACAGTAGGCCCCCAGTGCGCCCAACAGCATGGCGCCGAAGTAGCAGGCGATCTGGTGGCGCTCCAGCGCCGCGCGCAATACCTGGCAAGCCGACGCGGCGCTGTCCACCGCTTCAGTCCTTCATGCAGGCGCGCACTTCGTCCAGCGTGCGCACTTGCGCCACCTGCGACAGCGCACCGGACAAGGTGGCGCGGTGCTGGTCCAGGCTGCGCGCCGCGCAGCAATCGGACAACACGGTCACCCGCAGGTCGCGGTCATGCCCCTCGCGCGCAGTCAGGTCAATGGCGTGGCACGTCGAAACGCCGGCCAGCACCAGTTGCCTGATGTTCTTGGTGCGCAGCAGTGATTCGAGCGGCGTGCCGTAAAAGGCGCTGACGCGCGGCTTGACGATCACCAGCTCGTCCGGATGCACGTCGAGTTCCTGGTGGAAGGCGGTGCCCCATCCACCCAGCTGCAGCGCACCGATCTGGTCGGCCTTGCCGAACATCGACCACGAACCGAGCGTGGTGCTCGTGCCGGCTACCAGGGCAACCTTGACGTGGCCGATGTGAAAACCCTGCGCCCGCGCCCAATGCAGCGCTTCGTTGCTGCGCGCGATCACGCCGCACGCCATGACCATTGGCGCGCAGCCGGCCATCTTGCCGTCCGGGTGCACCAGGTCGTTAATGAAATCGACTGTCAGGAATAAGGGCTTGGAATCGTTCATGAGACTGTCCTTGAGCGAGAAATGTGGCTGCGATGCTAACGCTCGGGCGCCCCGCGGCAGAGGGACCGCCTCATTTCCCGGACCAATTCCGAGAGGCGGGGTGCAATCGTCCTAGAAATTGCCCTTGGGAAGTTATTAGTGCTGAGTAGCCACATACTGCGGACCGGATCGGCAAGGCCCTTGCCGAATAATTCGATCAGACCAGGAAACTGTTCCATGAACCATAAACTGAAAATTGCCGCCTTGCTGCCCCTGTGCGCCACCCTGCTCGCCTGCGGTGGCGGCGGCACTCATGCCGGCGCTAGCACGTCCAGCCTGACCCCGGCTCCCGCCTTCAAGCCGAGCGGTTCGCAACGCCTGGCCGACGGCATCTGGTTCGGCACCAATGCCGATGGCAAGCCGGCCTTTGCGCTGCTGCACGGCCAGAACAACGATGCCGAAACCGAGTTCTATTTCGCCGACGGCGTTGGCGAGGACAATTATCTTGGCACCTATAGCGGTTTCCTCAAGCTCAACGATGGCGACATCGGCGGCGCAAGCGTCGTCGCTCCGCTCCACTTCGTGCATGCCGTCATGAGCGGCCACGCCGACGCCGCGAACACCCTGTCCGCCACCTTCGACCTGGCGGACCGCTATGTCGCCGGCGCACCATACGGCAGTTATGCGATGACTTACAGTGCCGACAACAACCGTCCCGCCAGTCTCGCGGAGGTGCGAGGCAACTACTCGCCCACGGCGCGTACACTGCCCGGCTACCAAGGCTACGACACGGCCACCACACCGCGCCTGTCGATCGACGCCCAAGGCAAGGTGATCGGCAAGTTGTTGGGCTGCAACCTGGATGGCTACATCCGGGTGCTGGATCCGTCCAAGAACATCTACCGATTTTCGGTAACGGCCAAATCGGATACGCCCGGCATGGGCTGCGTGCAGGGCGACGCTTCCGAATCGCTCGACCTGAATGGCTTCGCCGCCCTGGTCACCCTGCCCCACGACAAGGTGCGCAGCCTGATCTTCGCCGCAAGCGGCGGCAGCAACCTGCGCATGTTGGCCGGTGCGGTGCCCAAGCAGTAAGCCATGCACCTGCTGCCCCGCCGCCTGGTTCTGCGCTGCGCCGCGTGCGCGACGCTGGCAGTCTCCACTGCCCTGATCGTGCACGCCGGCGTGCTGCAATGGGCCGGGCAGCTGAGCGGCGCCTTGGCCCAGGGCCACGTCTTCCCCGGCCCGCAGCAATACTCGGCTGGCATCATTGCCATGGCCTGGCTCACCGCGCTGGAACCGGTGATGGCGCTGATGGCCTTGAATTATGGCGCAGGCCACCGCCTGCCGGCGCGCCTCCTGCCGCGCGCCGGGCTTCTGGCCGTGGCCGTGCTCGCACTAAAAGGCGACTTGTTGCGCCAGGCCTGCATGACCAGCTTGGTCGCCAGCGCGGCCGGCCTGGCCGCGCCGTGGCGCTATGGCCTGTTATGCCAAGCCGATGTCTGGCTCGCCAACGGCGCGTTGGCATTGTGCGTGGCCTGGCTGGGCCCGCGCCGCGCTCCACCAAATGAACCCAACCTGGAGCATCGATGAATCCCATTCCCCTTTCGCGGCCAGCAATCGCCATCCTGCTATTGTTGCTGGCCTACCCGCAACTGAGCCAGACCATGTACGCGCCGGTGTTGCCCGACATTGCTGCCGCCTACGGCGTCAGTGCCGGCCAGGCGCAATGGACCATGAGCTTGTACTTCGCCGCCTTTGCCCTTGGCGTCCTGTTCTGGGGCCGCATTTCCGACCTGAAGGGACGCCGCCCCGCCCTGTTCGGCGGTTTGTGCTGCTACGTCGCCGCCGCCGCCCTGGCGCTGGTGGCGCGTAGCTTTACCGTCCTGTTGCTGGCGCGCGCCTGGCTGGCGTTCGGCATCAGCGTCGGCGCCGTCGTCATGCAAACCATGGTGCGCGACAGCTATCAGGGTCCTCAGCTGACCAAAATGTTTTCCGCCGTTGTCACGGTGCTGGCCTTCTCGCCGGCCATTGGCCCCGCCTTGGGCATGCTGGTGGCCAGCCATTACGGTTATCACGGCGTGTTCGCCTGCCTAGGGCTGCTGGCCGCGCTGGCACTGCTGTGCGCCGCCTTCATGCCGGAAACCCGGCCGCGGCATCAGCCGGCCCCGGTGCCCATGCTCCGCGTCGCGCGCCATATGCTGACCGACCGCCATATCTGGATCTCGGCCGCGCTGGTGGCCGGCTTCAACCTGATCCTGTTCGGCTATTACGTGCTGGCGCCGCACACGTTCGATGAATTGGGCATGCCGCACTGGCTGTCCGGCGCCAGCGGATTGTTGCTCGGCCTGGCGGCCGTCGGCGGCGCCCGCCTCAACAAGCTGGCGCTACGGCACTACCGGCCGCGCCAGCTGATCCGCCGCGCCTGCCACGCCGGGCTGGCGGCGGCCCTGCTGCAGTTGCTCGCCTTGGCCGCCGGCGCTCGTGCGCCGCTGCCGGCGGCGTGCGCCGTGCTGGCCACGCAGGTGGTCCTGATGCTGTGCTTCGCCTGCGCCATTCCCAGCATTTTCGCCGCCTCCCTGCAGCACTACCGCGCGGTGCAAGGCAGCGCCAGCGCCATGTACGGACTGACCTATTACCTGCTGATCGCCGCCGGCCTGGCCGCACTGGGCGCCCTGTACCACGCGCAAACACTGGCCCAGCCGGTGTTCATGCTGGTGGTCAGTGCCGTCCTGATGCCGGTGGCGCATTGCTGGGCACAGGACTGAAAGCTGCCACCGCATGGTCCTGGCCCGTGGGCGCGGCGGCGCGCCGCCCGCTCGGCAGGCCGGACCGGTCCTGCTTTTCGCTTCCCGCAAGCGCAACGCGCCTCATCGTGTGCATGATCCATGCCGGCGCCCGATGTCGGTCTCGCAGCCCGTTCGAGCCCTGGCACCAAGGAGAACGCATCATGCACACACAACAAAGAACCCTGCTCGACTATCTTCTCTTATTGGGCATCGGCACAATCTGGGGCGGACAATTCCTGTTCAATGCCTTCGCCGTCGAGAGTATTCCGCCCGCCACCACCGCGGCTCTGCGCGTGTTGATTGGCGCGGCGACGCTGACCATGCTGGCCGGCTTCACACGCCGACCTACGCGCCCGTTACCTGCAGCCGGCCGCAAGGCGCCACTTTCGCCCGCACTGCTGTATGCATTGATTGCTCTGTTCGAGGCAGTGCTCCCCTTTTTCCTGATCGTTTGGGGGCAGCAGCATGTCGACAGCGGTATCACGGCGGTGATGATGGGCAGCGTGCCGATCCTGACAATGCTCCTGTCTTTATGCATAAGCAAACACAGGCGCCCCGGCTGGCCGGCGATGCTCAGCGTTCTGCTCGGTTTCGCCGGCATTATCATCCTGGTAAGCCCTGCCACCAACCACGGCAGCGGCCACTTGGTCTATGAAGGCGCCATCTTCCTGGGCTGTGCCAGCTTCGCCTTAAGCCTCAATCTCTTGGAACACCTTCCGCATGACAACCCGATCCGCTCCGTACGGACCATCTTGTGGTATGCCGCCTTGCCGCTGGCGATAGCATCGTTGCTGATCGACCATCCCTGGCAACTGACATGGACGCCGGGCGCGCTGGGCGCCGTGGCCGTGCTGGGCACGGTCGAGTCCGGGCTGGCTTACCTGATGTACGCCGCACTGGTACAACGCCGCGGCCCGGTATTCACGTCGCTGTCCAATTTCATCGTTCCCGTGGTCGGCGTGCTGCTCGGCGTGGCGCTGCGCGGCGAGCACTTCGGCCTGCGCCAGGCGAGCGCGCTGGCGCTCACGATTGCCGCGCTGGCGGTCAACGGGATGCCATCCTGGCTTAGAAAAAAGGGGATCAACCATGTCTCACCGTAAACAATTCGTCCTGCTTCCGGGCTGGAGCAACCATGGCGACCGCATGTGGCGCGACTTGATCGAACACCTTACGCCACACTACGACGTGCACACCATCGTCGTGTCCAACCAGTCCAACGCGGCCGGCATGGCCAGGGAAGTGCTGCAGCTGGCACCGCCGGAATTCACTTTGCTCGGGCACTCCCTGGGCGGGCTGGTGGCCCAGCATCTGGCCCTGATGGCGCCGCAGCGCGTGCAGCGCATGGTCCTGGTGTGCACCTATCCGGGCAATGCCCCGGAGGCGCAGCGCGAGTTCTTCCGGCACGGCATGCTCACGCCCCTGCTCAACGGCACCATCGGCCAGCATTGGCCGCAGCTCAACCAGTCCTGCGTCGATCCGCGCCGCGCCGGGGAGCGCGACCTGCTTGACGCCCTGGCCGCCTGCCAGCAGTTGCCGCGCGCCGGCCTGGTCAACCAGACCCGGGTCCTGATCAACGCCTGGGATATTTCCGCGCGCCTGACTGCACTCAGCATGCCGACATTGATCCTGTACGGGCGGCAAGACCAGTTGTTCAGCATGGAGATGCAGCGGCTGATGCTCAGCAAGCTGCGCCGGGCCGAACTCAAAGTCATCGAGAATTGCGGGCATCTGCCTGCGCTTGAGCGGCCACAGGCGACGCGCGAGGCGATCCTCTCGTGGCTGGCGCAGTCCACGCCAGGCGAAGATCGGAGGAAGGACGGGCAGCCTGCCTGAGCGCGCCCCTTGCCACGCCGGCCGGCATGCGTCTGGCGTGCGGCCAGGCATGCTGCCGGACGGCACACCACCGTGGCCGCCGCAGCGCTGTCCCGCCGTTAGTGACGGTAGCGGCGCCGCCATTCGCGGTCTTGCCAGCGCTGCTGCTCCAGCCAGTCTTGCTGCTCGCGCTCCTTACGCGCATTCACTTCCGACCCGACGCACTGGGCATATGCGTCGGTGCCGGGACGGAAACCGTATTCACTGCAAACCCGGCGCGCATCCTCCTTCTCACTGCGCGCCATCCCCTTGGCGAGACCGTCAAGTTCGGCGCACGCCGTTGCCGCAAGCCCAAGCAGGCAGAGCAGCAACAGCTTGCATAGGCGGCGGAACCTGTCCATTTTTCCGCTGAATCATAACGCTCCTTTCCCCATAAACGTGGCGCCGTCCAGCGCGGGCGGCCAACCATGCAAGTTACCGGCGGAGTGAAGCACGTGTTCAAGGCCGGCCTGCGCACGCTCTGGACCGAGGCCGGTCCGCGGATGCGATTGCGCGGCGCGTACGGTGCCCTGTTGACCGCCGCCCAACTGGGCGCCAGCGAAACCGTGCCAAAAGTGTACCTGGTGTCGGCGCCGCCCCAGGGCGGCGACCTCTCCGCCCGCTATTTCAGGCCGCAGCAGGCGCACGCCGCGCTGGCGGTCTTCGGCGCCTGCTGCCTGGCGGCGGCCTGCCTGGTGTCCGGCACGGTGGCGCATGCGCTGGCCCTGCCGCGTGGCATGCCAGCCGGCGATCCCGGCCTGCAAGGCGTGCATATCGAGAACCCGGCCGGCATGCTGACCCAAGCGTCGCCGCGCCTCAAAGCATGCTACGGTGCCTGAGCCGGCGCTTGCGGCGGCCCAGGACGCCGTGACTCAATGGTGCCGCAGCAGCGGCGGCGCGGTCAGCGGCAGCGTCGCGCCATCGCCGGTCCAGGGCAGATGCTCGTCCGGCGCATGCAGGTAGCCCAGATGCATGCGCAACAGCGCGCTCTTGCTGACGTCGATGATATCGATCGCTTTCGCGCCATCGGTGAGCAGGCGCAACTGGGCATGGATCGCCTTGATACTGTCGGTTGCGGACGTCTTGATGCCTAGGGTCGTACCGACGCGCGCGGCATCGTCCACCTCAACGGCGCCCGATGAGAGCACCCCTTGGAAGCTGCCTTCGCCAATGCCGCGCAGGGCGCACTTGCCGTTGCCACTGCGCTCGCTGCAACAGGCCGGGGGCCACCTGGCGCAGATCTCGATTCAGGGCGTGCTGGGTGCTGGACGTACAAATAGCGGCAGGCGGCCCATGGGCCGCCTGTTGTCCCGCAATCGCCGCGCTCTGAATGCGCTGCCAGACGCGGCCCGAAGCGGTCTCCAGGCCGCATCGGCGGCATTCACGTCAGACGCGGATGGTCCCGCCCGCCGCCTTCGGCAAAGCGGCCGCCAGAAACTCGGCGCTCCCGGCAACCGGCGCAGCCGTCCTGCCGGCAACGCCGTCCTGCGCGAACGTGCTCATGGCCTGCTTGAGCAGGGCCAAGCCATCGGGCGCCTGCATGCGCGTGGCCGGCGGCTTGTTACCGGCTTGCCCGTCCGCGATGGTACTGGACTTGGTGTCGAACCACTGTACCTTGCCATCGGTTTGCTGCAGGCTGATCCCGTCCTCGCAACCGAGGCGTTTGGCCAACTCGGCCAAGGCCCCGGTCAGATTGTCGGCATGCGCGGCCAGCCAGGCCGGCCCAACCTGCAGCAGTGTCGCCTCGTGATGTACCGACACCTCGAACGTCAGGTCGTCCTTGGTGGTGGCTATGTAGTTGTCCACCTTGAACATCCGCGGCAGCTTGGCCAGATCGGTTTCGGCAATGCCGCTCAGGCCCAGGACGTTGCCTACACGTACCACGTGCTGCGCCTCGATCGCCACCGGCTCGTGCCGCATGCCGCCTTCACCGGCCGCCGACACCAGCTTGTGCGCGAGCGGGTCGAACATGTAGAAATCATCGCCGTAGCCGAGGTACTGCAGCTCGGCAGCTTGCGGCGCCGCGGTCATCGCGCGATGCTCGAAGTCATACCAGGCGCACGCGCCATCTGCCATGCGCACGCGGATCGCTTCGCCAAAGCTGAAGCCGTAGTGTTGTTCCCAGCTTTGCAAGCGCTCCCGGTCGCTGTTCGAAACCGTCTTGGCCGACTTGCCGCCGCCCAAATCGATCGTGCCGACCAGCGTCTCGCCATCGATCTCCAACGGCGTCAACACTCCCGGCAGCGCCAGGTCGGCCCCCAGCGTCAAACGGCCGTCTTCCATTGCCAGCACCAGCGTGCTGCCCACCATGGTCGCGGACTTGAGTTTGCCCAGCTGTCCGAACATGCGCCCGGCGGCCGGCGGCTGCTTGAGCGCGTCGAGCGAAGCGACCTGCTTCCGCGGCACGCTGCCCAGCACCTCGCCGCGCTCAGCATCGAACAGCCAGGCCATGCCGCCGAACGTGCCCAGGTAATTGAGGCCGCCACCGCCCGGGCGGCCGGCCACAATCCACTGTTCCGCCACCACGTCGTACCAGGCGCACAGCGCTTTGCCGGCGGTATCGGTCAGGCCGGAGACGGCCAGCACGGACGCGCGCCGCTCGGGCAGGCTCTTCAGCGAGTCCGGGCCATGCTGCCGGAAGAATGCCGCGCTCAACCCGACCAACGTGCCGTCCTGGTCCAGATGGGCCGCATCGTGCTGCCAGATCCTGCCCTCGCTATCGGTGCCGGCCAACGTCCAGGACTTGCCGTCGTAGTGGCCGGACACATCGTAGGACTTGCCTATCGGCAGGCCATAAATATCGAATTGTTCGGTTCCCCGGTACGCCTTGGCTTCCGCGACCAGCTCGGCCAGCAAGGCGCCTTGCTTGTGCTTGAGGTAGTACTCAGCGCCGAGTTTCTCCTGCCTGCGCCTGATGGCCTCCGCGCTGAATGCCACCAGCGTGCCGGATCCTTGCAGAAGCTCAGGCGCGCTCGCGAACTTCATCACCAGCCCGTCCTCGCGTTCGGAGATGATGCCGCTACCGACGATGTAACGACCGCTGCGCGGCTTGCCGTCGTTCCATTGCACGGTCAATCCGGTCAGATGCTGGTCCGCGGCCAGTTGCGCCAGATCCTGCATCAGTGTGGCCGCGTGCTCCTCGACCCAGGCGGCGTCCACCAGGCGATCGACGGCCGTCGCGGTCTGCTTGGCCAGATCCACCTCCATCAACTGACCGTCCGGTTGCTGCACGCGCAGATGCGTTTCCTGCGGCTTGTCCAGCCAGACCCAGGTCGAGCCCACCTTCACCCAGTTCGGCGCCTTCCATTCCACCACATTGCCGTCGCCGCGCAGTAGCCAGGTCGACGCTTTGCCGTCGTCTTCCTCGTAGAGCCAGACTTCGCTCTTGCCGTGCAGGTCCAGCGCCGCCTGGCTGCCGTTGCCGCGCACCAGGCAATGGCCTTCCCCATCGTCGGCAACCATGGCCTGGGTCTTGCCGTCGAAATGGCCGCTGATCACATGGCTGCGGAAAGGCATGCCTGCCACGTCGAAGCTGCTCCCTCCGATATCCCGCACCAGGTCGGCCAGCGTGGCGTTCGCGTGGTACTTGAAATACTCCTTGGTGAAGCCTTGCTTGTACGCAGCCGAGTCGAGCAAGCTCAAGCGCATCAAATTTCCATCCGGCTGCTGCACCCTCAGTTCCGTAGCCGCCGGCTTGTCCACCCAGATCCGGCTCGAACCCAGCGTCACCCAGTTGCGGGACCAGCCGCTTGGATCCTGGCCGTCCGTCTCCAACTGCCAGGTCGACGGATGATCGGCATCTTCCTCATAGAACCAGACCTCGCCTTTGCCTTGCACCTTGAACACCACGTGGCTGCCATTGCCGCTGACCAGCCAGTGGCCATCCTTATCCCGGCCGACCATGGTACGGGTCTTGGCATCGTAGTGGCCGCTGGCCAGGGTGTGGCCGTGGAAAGACAGGCCGGCCACGTCGAAACTCCCGCCGCCGGCAATCTTGACCAAGTCGGCCAGCGTGTCGTTCGGGTGCGTCGTGAAAAACTTCTCGCTGAACGCGCTCAGCCTGCCGGCGCCACCGAGATCCGGGTTGGCCCCCTCATACACATACACCTGTCCCTTCGGATCGACACGCGTCAGCACCCAGCTCTTGCCATCGTAGTGGCCAGAGACCACAAACGACGCATCGGCCGAGGCGACCAGCTGCTTCAGCGGAATGTCATACACATCGAACTCGGTCGCGTCGAAGTCCTCCGCATATTTCACCAGGTCGGCCAGACTCTTGACGTCCGGTTCCTGGAAGACCTCGGCGGTGAAGCCTGCAACCACCCCCTTGGCCGTATCCAGGCCGCCGTCGGCATTGGCATTGAACCTGTCGACAAATTCATCATGCGCTCCAATAATGTAGTTCTGACCCGCGGTATAGCGGAACGTCAGCACGCTGGACTTCTGGCCGGGCGCCTGCCAATTCAGCGTCAGGCCATTCAGATTCTTCTCCTTGGCCAGCTGCGCCAAATCGTGGAACAAGGTTGGGGCGTGTTCCTTCACCCACGCATCCTCGACCACATAGTCCACCAGCTCAATGGACTTCTTCGCAACATCCAGGCGATACACCCCCTCTCCGTTGCGCAACAGGACGTTGGTATTGAGATCGTCGAGCAGCACGACCTTCGGGTGGGTATCGGGGTGTTTCGACTCGTGGCCAGGCGCCCAGACCGGGGTCAGGATGATCGAGGTATATTTGTGGTCCCAGTACGTGCCATCGTAAAACTTGACATCGAACGTTTCATCTTTGCTCGCGCTTTGCAGCACCCACGTCGAGGGTGCTTTCGGATCCTGCTCGGACAACAGGACGCGGTCGCCGTTGGGGACCAGGCTGTAGTGTCCCCCGGCACCGGCAATGCGATACTCGATATTGCCATTATCGGCAGGGATAACCAGCTGCTTGGGTGCCTTGCCCAGGGTGACCTCGAGTTGCGTGAACTGCGGTTCGTATCCATAGCCGACAACGCCCACGCCCAGCGATCGGGTATCGAAGGTGATACGCTGGTCCTTCAAGTCCCCCGAAAGATGGTCGCCCTGATGATTAGGGCAATCCTCGCCACTATGGCCCGGATCATCTCGATGGGAATGTTTGGAGAAGTCATTGAGCGTTTCGCCGGCCGCCTTCAATCCGTCCAGAGCCGTGGTGAACCAGCCCACCCGCTTGCTCGTGACCGGAAGTACGAATATATCCGGGTTGTCGATGGTCGCTGTGTGGCCGACGCCAAACGCTTCGTGCACGTCGAATGATAATTTGGGATTACTCTGCAGCCCTGGCACCAATGCCCCCGGCTCGACTTGCTCGCCATAAATCACGTTGGCGCCGAAGCTGATCTTCGCATTCTCGCCGGACAAATCGATTTTGTCGATCACCACGCCATCGATCGGCAGCATGGCGGAATGGTCGCCGTTCCATTCATAGCCCCCTCTTTGGTAGCCTTTTTTCAACTCGTCGAAATAGACAATGGTTTGATCCTTTGTCGCGGCGGTTTCCAGGAAATTGTCGACCAGGGCGCTGATGCCGATGCCGACCCCTGCCAGCGGCACGGCCATGCCTCCCATTACGATGCCCGCCGTCTCACCGGCCACCATCGCCGCCACACCCACGCCCATGGAGACCGAATCGAGCGCCAGCGAGGTGCCTGCGCTGACGCGCTGCTCGTAGCTTTGCGCCTGCGCCAGCTCCGCAATATCCAGGGCCACACCGGTCGCGTCCAGCGCGGTCGACAGGCCTTCAAACGCCTTGCCCACTTTACCGCCGATCTTGAGCAGCCCTTCACTCAGCTTGGCAGTGGCCTCTTCCAGCTTGCCCGAGTCCTCCAGCAGTTTGCCCACCATTTCGGCCAACTTGCTCAGGTCCTTGCCCGAGCTCGCGCCAACATTGCTGACATTGGCCCACATGTGCGCCTCGATGGTTTGCGCCAGCGACCCGGCCAGCTCTTCCTGCTCGCCCCCTTCGACCTTCTCTTGACGGTGCCGCGCGTGCAGCAGATCGACGATGGTCTGTAAGGTAAACGCGGCATTCAACCCTTCCGAGCCGTCCACCCCGCCCTCGCCCTCATGGTGGGCCTGCGTGAGGTGGTCGTTTTTCATCTGGAAGTTGTCGCCCACCTTTTTCAGCAGATCCGACATGCGCTGCAGGCTGGAGCGCAGACGGGCCGCTTCTGCCGGATCGGGCAGGCTCACCTGCACTTTTTTGGTCTGATGACCCGCTGCTCCGGTATCGAGAAATTCCATCGTCGTACTGCCGTCGGTTTCTATGCGGAAGGTATTGAACAGCGGCTTGTACCGTGCTTCGGGCAGGGCGCACTGGACCATCCATTTGCGCATATTGTCCACCAGCGCGTCGCCGATGGTTTGCGCCTGCACGGCGGCATGCGCAGATTCCTGCGCGCTATCCAACACCATCGCCGCATCCTGCGGGATCGTGAAGATCTCTCCCAGCTTGGCAATGCGCTGCCCGCCTACACTGTCCTTTATCTCCATATTCAAGAGACTGGCGGCCATTGCCTCATCAATTTTGGCCGCCGCCAGCATAAGCTCCCCGTCCCGCATAGGGATCCTATATGCCTCCTGTCCCGTCGACAGCAGCATGGAGACGTCGTTAATCGCCTGTTCCGCGCTATCGAAGGAATAATTGCCGAAATTGGGGTCGAAGAATTGATAATGGCGTTGACCATGTTCGTCGATGCTGACGCCGAGCTCCATTGAGTGATTAGGGGATTCGATAAGAAAACTAGTCCGGCCCGTGGTGCTGGCGAGCTCCTTGACCACCTCGCGCACGGTGCGCATCTGAAGCCTGGCAAGAAGCCCCCACGCTACATCATCCGAACCATTCAGATGCGATAAGGCAGCTCGCGTGGCCGATTTATCGCTCGGATAGCGCGCATGCATGCCATCGAACATCTCAAGTCTGAAGCTGCGGAACAATCGGGCGGCAGCGTCCACGTCATTGTTCACCAATGCCGTGGCATAGAGGATGGAATACGCACGGCAATATCCTTCGTTACCGCCAAAGGCGTAGAAATGAGCCGTCTGATTGAAGGCGAATTCGCCCTTCTTCCGGTCGGGGATAAGACCGCCAAAGGCGCTCCGCCAGTGTGCGTCATTCGCCCCCATTGTCGCCCATGCATCCTGCACTTTCCTGCCCATAAGCCCGATAACGGTCCCGAAGTCTCGCGGGCGGTCAGCCAGACTGAGCCCAAGACGATACAAATCCCGACCTTGGAATGTGCGCCAGCTCGGATCGGACGGCGGCTTCGCCACGCCATCCCAGAAATCAATCAATGCGGTTGCGCTGGCGGCGGAATCAGCGCTTTGGAACTGTCTTTGCGCATCTTTGAAGAGCCGTCCCTGCGCATCACGGAAGCCGGAAACGCCCTCAACATTGTGGATTCCGTCGGCAAGCACCGCCACAGCTTTCAACTGGTCCGGATTGGCAGGGTCAATGGTGGAAAAGTTCTTGTTAAAGCAAGCGTATAGGTTGTCCAACGCCGTCTGGTACATTTGTATCGCTCTTTCGACTTGGCCCGGCGAATCCAGCAATTTTTTGGCCTTGTTGGCAACATCAAACGCTGCCCGGTACTTTTCTTCCAATTCAGATCCTGCTGCCTTATCCAGCCACTCCGACCGATCTGAATTGGTAATAGCCGGAAGATCTTTAGCATATTTTCCGATGAGCCGTTCGAATTCTTGGCGAGATCTGATGCCCGACTCGGCTTGTGCTGTGGATTCCAACGCGTGTGTCATTTGAACAATCTCCTGATAACAGTTTCGATATGAGGCAGTTTCACGCCGTAAGCGCGAATGCCGACTCAGTTACTGTTCAGCATACCGGTGGACCCGGGCGCAATCTGGATCGAGGAGATTTATCGGACGGATTTCGCGATGCGGGTCGCTGCGCCACGTGCGGGTGCGGCCTCGCAAGCTTCCGCCCTGTCCGCCACGGCGCTGTGCCGCGGCTTAGTGACGGTGGCGGTGCCGCCACTGGCGGTCTTGCCGGCGTTGCTGCTCCAGCCAGTCTTGCTGCTCCCGGTCCTTGCGCGCATTCACTTCCGAGCCAACACATTGTGCATACGCGTCGGTGCCGGGGCGGAATCCATAGTCGCCGCAAACCCGGCGCGCATCTTCCATCTCACTGCGCGCCATCCGCTCGGCCAAACCGTCAAGTTCGGCGCACGCCGTTGCGGCCAGACCGGCCAAGCAGACCAGCAACAGTTTGCATAGGCGGCGGGACCCGTTCATTTTCCACTGAACCATCACTCTCCTTTCCTCATCAATGTGGCGCCGCCCAAGGCGGCGGCAAACCATGCAAGTTACCGCTGGAGCGAACCACGATTGGCTCTGGCGGCAATTATCCGGACCGGTCCGAGCGCCGCCGTCGATCATGCCGCGCACTACGCAGCGCCGGTCTGCAACCGCCACAGCCGCGCATACAGGCCATCGCGCGCCAGCAGTTCCTCGTGGGTCCCATCCTCGGCCACGCGACCGTCGTCCATCACCAGGATGCGGTCGGCGTGGCGGATCGTGTTGAGCCGGTGCGCGATGCTGATCACGGTTCGGCCGGCCACGATATCGGGCAGGCGCTGCATGATGGCCGCTTCCGACTCGTAATCGAGGGCGCTGGTGGCCTCGTCGAGGATCAGGATGCGCGGATCGGTGATCAGGGCGCGTGCCAGCGCCACCCGCTGGCGCTGGCCGCCGGACAAGGCCGCGCCGCGTTCGCCCACTTCGCTGTCGTAGCCCTCGGCCAGCGCATCGGCGAAGGCATCGACCCCGGCCAGGCTGGCGGCGGCACGTACCTGTCCCTCGCTGGCGCCGGGACAGCACAGGCGGATGTTGTCGGCGATGGTGCCGGCCAGCAGCACACTGTCCTGCGGCACGATGCTCATCTGCCGGCGCAGTTCGACCGGGTCGGCCACTGCGATGTCGGCGCCGTCCAGCAGGATCTGGCCTTGCTGCGGGGTATACAGGCGCTGCAGCAGCCGCACCAGGGTCGACTTGCCCGAACCGGATGGCCCGGTCACGCCGACGAAGCTGCCGGGCGCGATGTCCAGCTGCAAACCTTTCAACACCTCGGCACTGTCCTCGCCATAGCGGAAGCGCACTTGGCGGAACGCCACCGCGCCGGCCAGCGCCGGCAAGGCGCCGGCGCCTTCGGCCGCCGCCTCGGCCGGTTCGTCGAGGATATCGCCGACCCGGCGCAGGGCGATCTGCGTGTGCTGGAAATCCTGCCAGACCTGAGCCAGGCGCAGGATCGGCTGCACCACATGGCCGGACCACATATTGAAGGCCACCAGCTCGCCCACGCTCATCTGCCCGGCCAGCACCGCATGCACGCCAAACCACAGCAGCAGTGCAGCGCCCAGCTTCTGCGCCAGGCCTATGCCCTGCCCGGCAATAATGCCCAGCGCCTTGCTGGCGAACTGGCTGCGCAGGTAGGCCGCCAAGCGCTGCTCCCACTGCGCCGCCAGCCGCTCCTCCACCGCATTGGACTTGATAGTCTCGATGCCGTTGACCGCTTCGACCAGGAATGCGTTGGCGTCGGCATTGCGCTCATAGGCCGCCAGCGCGCGCTGGCGCAGCAGCGGTCCGAATACCATCCACAAGACGAAACACAGCGCCAGCGAGAGCGCCAGCACGCCGGTCAGCACCGCCGAATAGCACAGCATGACAGCCAGGAACACCAGCACGAACAGCAAGTCCAGCACCAGCGTCAGTGCCGAGCCGGTGAGGAACTGGCGCACCGAATCCAGCTCGCGCACCCGCGCAATGATGGCGCCGGCCTGGCGTGCGCGGAAATAGCGCAGCGGCAGCGCCAGCAAGTGACCGAACACACGTCCTTCCAGTTCGGCCGTGATCTTGCTCGACAAGTTGCCGTACAGCCAGCTGCGCAGCCAGCCGTACAGCGGCTCGAAGAGCGCCAAGCCCAGCATGCCAATCAGCAGCACCTGCAAGCTGCCGGCGCTGCGGCTGACCAGTACCTTGTCGACCACGTTTTCGAAGAACAGCGGCGTCACCAGGGCGATCGCCTGCAGCGCCAGCGACACCGCCAGCACCCAGGCGAATTGGCGCCAGTGGCGCCGCAGCGCGGGCAAGAACCAGCGCAGGCCAAATGCCGGAGTGCGCGTTGGCGCGCGGCGCTCGCCCAGCAACAGCACAGTGCCTTCGCACCAGCCCTGCAGCTCGCCATGCGTGAGACGCAGTTCGGCCCCGGTAGCCGGCAGCCACAGCGTGGCGCCCGCGCTGTCGTTGGCCGCCAGCAGTACGAAGCCGTCCCCGGTCAGCAGCAAGGCCGGCGCCGGCAGCGTGGCCAGGTCGCCGGCGCGATAGCTGGCGACGCTGGCGCGCAGGCCAAGCCAGTGCGCCAGGCGGCACAGCTCGGCGGCGCTGGCGGCCTCGCCAGCCCGCCCCATTTGATGGGCCAGGCGCTGCGGCGCAACCGCCAGGTCGAAGCTGGCCGCGGCACGCGCCAGCGCCAGCAGGCCGGTGTCGGACGCGGCCGTGAATGCGGTGAGCCGGTCCATCTTAGCGCTCCCGCATGGCCGTGGCCTGGTAATCGCGGATCGGACTTAGCAAGTAATCGATCACGCGCCGGCGATCGGTCTTGATCTCGGCCACCACGCTCATGCCCGGCTGCAAGTCCACCTGCTGGCCGTCCACCAGCATGCTGCCGCGCGCCAAGTGCACGCGCGCCGGGAACACATAGCCCAGCCGTTCATCCTTCACCGCGTCGCGCGACACGAACGACAGCCGCGCCTGCACCGTGCCGTAACGGGTATAGGGGAAGGCGTCGACCTTGACATCGACCGGCTGGCCGGGCACCACGAAGCCGACATCCTTGTTCAGGATATTGACTTCGGCCTCCAGGCCGCTGGCATCCGGCACCACCACCATCAGCGTCTGGGCCGGCGTCACCACCCCGCCCACCGTGTGCACCGCCAATTGCTGCACCACGCCGTCGGCCGGGGCCCGCAGGCTCTGCAGGTCCTTGCGTTCGACCGCCTTGGCCAGCTGCTGTTCGATTTCGGCCACGGCATTGTCGGCCTGGGTCAGCTTGTCGCTGAACTCGCGCCGCATATCGGCCAGGTAAGTGCGCTTGCGGGCCAGCAGGTTGGCATGCTGGGCTTGCAGGACCTGCAACTGGGCCTGTTGTTGCGCCTGGCGTTCTTCGAGATCGAGCTGTTCGCGGCTCTTCTCAAGCAGGGCCACGTGCGACACCATGCCTTGCTGCTCCAGCGTGCGCAGGGCGCGCAGGCGGCTCGCCACGTTGCGATGCAGTTTGTCGAGCGCCTCCAGTTCACGCGCCGCCGCTTGCTGGCTGGCCTGGTTGACCGCGCATTCCGCCGCCAGGTCGGCCAGGCGCGCCGACAAGGCTTGCCACTCGCTGGCCAGGTGGGCGCGCGCCGCCGCCACCGGCGTGGGACCGATGCCGGCCGGCGGCGCAAACGCGGCCGGCGGGTCCTCCGCCAGCAAGGCGCGGAAACGCGCCGCCTCCAACTGGTTGGCGACCAGTTGATCGCGCAAGCGCAGAGTGTCGGCGCCCGCCCCCAGCAGCTTGAGGTCGATCAGCGGCTGGCCGGCCGTCACGCGCTGGCCGTCGCGCACCAGGATCGCCATCACTTCGGCCTGTTCCAGCGGCTGGATCAGCTTGGAGCGCGAGGAAGCCACCACCCGGCCGCTCGCGCTGGCATGGATGTCCAGCCGGCCGAACACCGACCAGAGCAGCGCCAGCAGGAGCAGCAGCGCCAGCGCCAGCGCGCTGCGGCGCGCCCAGGGCGAGGCCGGTCGCTGCAGGATTTCCAGATAGGCGGGCAGGAATTCGTACGAGGTGTCGGGCCGGCGGTCCGGCTGGCCGCGCCGGCGCCAGGCGCCAAGCAAGGATTTAAATGGCATGGGACTGCTCCGATAAGAAATTTTGTTGTAAGCGCCACAGGCGGGCATAGCGGCCGTCCTCGGCCAGCAGCGCGGCGTGGCTGCCGCTTTCGACGATGCGGCCGCGCTCCAGCACCACAATGCGGTCGCAGCCGGCCACGGTGGACAGGCGGTGCGCCACGGTCAGCACGGTACGGCCCTGGGCGATGCGCGGCATGTGCTCGCGCAGCACTTGCTGCGCCTCCTCGTCCAGCGCACTGGTGGCTTCGTCGAATATCAGCACCGACGGATCGCTCAGCAGCGCGCGCGCGATCGCCAGCCGTTGCCGCTGGCCGCCCGACAGCGAACTGCCGCCCTCGGCCAGCACGGTGTCGTAGCCCAGCGGCAGCTTCAGGATGAAATCGTGCGCGCCGGCCAGGCGCGCGGCCGCCATCACCGCTTCCAGCGGCGCCGCCGGCTCGCGCAGCGCAATGTTGTCGCGCACCGAACGGTGGAACAGGAAGTTTTCCTGCAACACGACGCCTATGCGCCGCCGCAATGCACCCGCCTCCAGCGCGGCCAACGGCTGGCCATCGATGAACAGGGCACCGCCCTGCGGCAGGTAAAGTTTCTGGATCAATTTGGTCAGCGTCGATTTGCCGGAGCCGGAAGGGCCGACAATGCCGACGTGCTCGCCGGCCCGCACCGTCAGCGACAGCCCGTCCAGCGCCGGCGGCAAGTCCGGCCGGTAGCGGAATTCCACCGCATCGAGAGTAATGTCGCCGCGCAGGCGGCCCGGCAGGCATGCGCTGCCACCCTCCTGTTCGACTGGCAGGTTGAGCATATCGCGCAGGCGGTCGACCGCGACCCGCGTCTGCACGAACTGCTGCCACAATTCGACCAGGCGGGTCAGCGGCTGGCTGGCCTGGCCGGCCAGCATATTGAAAGCGATCAACTGGCCCACGCTCAGGCGCAGCTGCAGCACTTCGTGCGCCCCAACCCACAGGATCAGCACCGCCACGACTTTTTGCACCCACTGCACCGCCTGGTTGACCAGCACTTGCCGGCTCTGCACCGCGAAGCCGCTGGCGACCTGGTCGCGCGTGGTTTCTTCCCAGCGCCGGCGCAGGCGCGGCTCCAGCGCCAGGCCCTTGATGGTTTCCACCGCGCCCAGCGACTCGGCCAGCAGGGAGGCGCTGCGCGCGCCATGGTGGAACATGGTTTCGATACGCCCTTGCAGGCCGGGCGTGGCGCGCCAGGCCAGCAGCAGGTACAGCGGCAGCGAGGCGGCCAGCAGCGCCGTCAGCAGCGGTGACAAGCTGGCCATCACCCCCAGCAGCACCAGCGTGAAGACGGCATCGACGCACAAGCCCATCGCCGCCCCGGTCAGGAACTCGCGCACGGTATCGGCCTCGCGCACGCGCGCCACGATGGCGCCGGCCTGGCGGCTGCGGAAATAGGCCAGCGGCAGGCCCAGCAAGTGGCGTACCAGCTCGCCGCCCAGGCGCGCGTCGATGCGGGCCGCCGTGTGGCCCAGCAGGTATTCGCGCAAGCCCTTGAGCAGCACTTCGGCCAATGCCGCCAGCGCCAGGCCCAGCACCATCACGTCAAGCGTGGCCAGGGCCTGGTGCACCAGCACCTTGTCCAGCACCACCTGGAAACCCAGCGCGGGCAGCAAGGCCAGCAGTTGCAGCACAAAGGAAAACAGCAATAATTCGAGCAACAGGCTCCGGTGCGCGGCAAACGCCGGCACGAACCAGCGCAAGTCGAAACGCAGTGCCGGCCCGGCCAGTTGCAGGGCCTGGCCGCTCCAGTCCTCCTTCAGGTCGGCCAGCGCCAGCTGCATCGGCTGCGCCCGGTCCGGCACTTGCACCAGCGCGCGCGCCTCGTCCATGGCGGCCAGCACAGCGAAGCCGCCGCTGCGGCGCCGGTAAGCCAATGGCAGCTGGGCTGGCCGCAGCTTGCGCCAGCCCAGGCGGCCCAGGCGCAGCCGCACCCGGTGCCGGGTGCCGTATTCGGCCAGTGCCGCGCCCAGCGGCTGGCCGGGCTGCGGGTTCGGCGCCTGCGGTTCAATGCGCGCCAGCGCCAGCAGGCTGGCGGCGCAGGCCAGCGCCGAGCCGGTGTCGTCGGCGCTGTCGGTTGGATGGGATTGCATGGTAACTCCAGTGGGGCAACGCCGAAGCGTCGTCGGTTCGCATCAAAATGCGCAGCGCCGACGGCTTGGGCCAGTGCTGCGGTGATAGCTGGATGTTACCGATAGGAAATCATTTTGGCGCACCGGGAGCGAGATCTCGGACTGGATTACCAGAACCGGACGCCGGACTTATTTGCCGCGCGGATAGGCGCTGCCGTCGGTCAGCACCAGGGTGGCGTGTTGCGATGCCTCGACGCTCAGATGATCGCTGTCCATGGCGGCAAAAATCACGGCGACGCGCGGCCGCTTGGCCGGATTGGACAGGATCGGCCAGGCCGCCGCGAGCGCCAGCAGCAGCGGCTGTTCGAGCGCATCGAGGCGCGGCCGGGTCTCCTGCGCCAGATCGGGCACGGGACCGGCAGTAATGCATGGCAGCGAAGCAGTACAGGCGCGCTGTAACATTTTGGCGGCGTCGATCTGGGCCCGGAAAAACAGCTCGCTCCAATCGCTGGGCAAGCCCAGCGCCGCGGCCTGCGCCGCGAAACGCTCGATAATGACGCGTTCGCGCGCGAGATCTTCGATGGCCCCGCCGTGGCGCCATTTGTAGCGCGCCACGTCCGGCATCAGCGCCAGGCGCTGCTCCATCAGCTTGCGCAATTGTTCGAGCAACGCATCTTCGTAGGGCGGTGCACCGGCAGATGCCGCCTGCTGCGCCTCTGCCAAGCCCACAGCGCTGGCGGAGCCCGCGCCGGTCAGCGGACCGTCCTCCCCCGCATTAGCCGCATAGGCTGCGCCTGCATACAGCATCGCCAGCCCGGAGGCCGTCAGTAAGGTAAATCGCTTCATGGCATTCCTTTCGTTTTAATCGCTTGGTGGGCGCTCCCCGGGCGCGCACGCTCAACGCCGGCGGCGCGACAGCGCGGCACGCAGCACGGTTATCGGGTCGGCCTGAGGCGACAGCCCGCCGACGCTGGCGCGCAAGGCAAGCTTGCCGTTCGCAACGCTGAACGCGTCGGCCGCCAGGAAGGATCCGGAACCGGCGCTGCGCATGATCACGATCAGGCTGTCCGCCTTGCCATCGAGCCTGTCCAGCATGATTTTTTCCACGCTGCCGTCGCGCGGCAAGACCAGACCGGCCTCGTAGAACACAGTGTCGTCGCCCGGCGCAGCGCCGGCGCTCGAATACAGGCGCACGCTGTAGCTGCCGATCGAGCGCGCTTCACAGTCGCCCTCCGCCACCACTGCCGTATACTGGCGCCCCACGGCTAGTTTCCGGACAACGCGCCCGGAATCGTCCGCGCGGCAGGCAGCGTTCGACAGGGCAAGGAGCCCGGCGAAAGCCAGCAGTTTGCAGGATCGCATAGGCCTCCTTGCTAAAAGCCACCCAGCATAGACGCCTTCCGCCCAAGACAGCGCGGATCGCTGCATTTCTCGGACCGAATCACTGCAGCACTGCCGACGGTCCGGTAAACCCGCGCGCCAGCACCGCGCCGCACTTGACGTTTTAGCATGCATGATCCACGACATCTCGATTCAGAGGATCATCCATGCCGGAACTGCTTATCTCCACTCCCGTCCAGCACGGCGACACCGCGTCCTGCCCCAGTGTCGCGAAAGCTGGCACAATAGCGGTTGGACACTGCTCCCGGGAAACCCTTATGTCAGACGACACGCCGCTGCTCGACCTCGACGAGCTGCAGGAACTCTACGATGCTGATGCTCTGCGCAACTTGCTGACGCAAGTGCGCCAGCACCTGTCGGCCGACCTTGCCATCATCCGCAGCGAGGCGGAGACTGGCCGCCACGAGGTTTGCCGCAGCGCCACCCATCGTCTGAAAAGCATGCTCATGTTCGTGACCGGCGAGCGCCTGCGCGCCGATTTTGAACACCTGGAAGAGGCCTTGCGTCAGAACGCGATCAACGTGGCGCCGGCGCTGGAGCAACTCCAGCAGCGCCTCGGCCAGTTCGACGCCGAACTGGCAACCGCCCTCGATCACCTGGCCTGACCATTCCTCCCCGCGAGCGCAGCCGCAACGCGGCGGCGTAATCTCGTCCGGTAATTGCAGCACACGCCTGTGGGCCATCTGACCCGCCGGGATAATTCTTCACGCCAATCCCGGCACCCTGATGATAACCACAGCCTGGCGCTGCTATCGATATGAACATGAAAACGCCCGAACATGCCGTCTACAACCCCGACATGCTGCTCGACACCGTCAAATTCTGGCTCGGTTTGCGCTACGACGCCGCCCTCGCCGACCGGTTGCAGGTCACTCGCACCACCATCAGCAAAATCCGCCACCGGCACTGCCCGGTATCCTCCGAGCTGCTGCTGCGCATCCATGAGATGACCGGACTGCCGCTCCGCGAGCTGCGCTTTCTCGGGGGGGATTTTCGTTGGCACACCGGAACTTCGACCTGGACCCTCCTCCCCAGCCAAGTGACATGCCAGCTGTCGGCGCCGCTGCGCGCCTGCGCGCACAGGGCACGCCAGGGCCGGCGCTTTTAAGCCAGCGCGGTAGTTTCCCGCCCCAACTAACCCCTGCGCGCGGGGCACGTGGGCGCCCCAGTGATACACCAGGGTGACCGTCTCAGCGCCCTTGGTGATACCGGGACTGATCTGGCGGCCGGTCGACTCATAGCGTACACTCAAAGGAACCTTCTCCTGTTAGTACACCAGGGCCTCTTCCTGGACTTTGCTGCCGCAGCACGTGACCTGCCAGTTGTCCAATCCGATACGTCATTGCGCGCGCCGGGCCCGCCAGTGCCGGCGCTTTTAACGTCCCGCCCAAGCGCGCTCGGCTAGCCGACTTAGTCGTCAGTCATAAGTTATGGTGAATGTGGCCATGCTGCGAATAATACCGGGCGTAACTTTGCCCGTCGCCACATAACGCACACTGAGCGGGATCTGCACTGGCCCCTGTGGATAGTGCCAAGTGTTGGCGATTCGGCCAAGTGACCACTTGTTGCCAGGCCCGCCCAGACGCACCGGCTTGCCATCGCGCGCAATGCGCAGCTGCACACCTTTGACTTCGGAGCCGGCAGCCGGCGTTAGCAGATCGCCATCCTTTCCGTTTCCATTCGCGTCCGATAGGTAGATAGACGGTTCGGCTCCAGCGTAGCAAAGCAGCCGGACCTGGAATGGCGTTTCGCCAGCTTCGCTCCCGATGGTGCTCAGGTCCGACGCTCGCACCTCGTTCAGCCTAACCTCGCTCTGGGAAACTTGCGCTGTGCAGGTCGGACGAACAAACTTCACCTTGAATTGCCACGCTCCCGCATCGTGTTCCTTCCACATCCATTTGTCCGTGAACCGCATCACTTCGCTGGACACATCCCCCACCACCGAGGTCGCCCCAAGAGCCCATCGGGTCAGCTGAATCGAAAACGTCTTATCGAAATTCTTGCCCCCCTCATCTATGATGGTGCTCGTGTCGAACAGCAAGCCTTTGCGCTCCCGAACGATATTGCCCTCGCTGTCACGCAATATCATGCCAATGCCCGGGATTCCCGTCTTCCATGCCCAGCCCCCATCCGTTGATTCAAAAGGAATCTGATAATAGACTTGTACGCCCAGCGTGGTTTTATCACAGTGAAAGCTAAGCTTCATGGGGTAACTTGTCGAGCTACCAAATGAGTCGTCGTCGGTACCGAAAGCTGGCAACATCAGCTTATTGAGAGGCTGCATCGGGGGACTGATAAGCGTGCACGTCGCGTGCGCGGAAAAGCTGGCGACCACGAGGCCAAGACCAACGGCAAACCTGCGCCACATGGCAGGAAGTTTCACTAAAAACATTATGGTTCTCCTGAACTGATGATATGTCTGGGTGGATGAACGTCAGCGCGACACGCCGATGGGAAGTCAGGTAGTGGTGGGCAGCAGGCCCATTGCAAGTGCCTGCTTTACGTGCGCTGGCGCATAATCGGGCCAGACGAGAAACGCGGCCGCGATGCAGACAGATGGCGTTGAAATGGCTTCCACGCGACACCGGAAATTTCTTCATGGCGAACCCGATGCGGCATTTGAAGCAGATTCGGTCAGCGCGCCCGGCCCTGTCGGACCTTGCTTGACACTGGATTCATCCGCCGTCCGGTGCTGCGCCACACAGACTGCACTGCTACGGGAAAATGGGCTCGCCGCTCCCGCTTGCTGCTGCAAGTGATAGTCGAAGTCGCAACGCTGTGCTGCTCCATCACCCCAATCCGCGTAAAGGTGGCCTCTATCCTCGATTCCACGCACGTACAGCTGCCCCCCCTGTCCGACAACGCCAACCTCGACACCTTGAGCGTCGCGGACAGTCGAACCGAACGGCAATGGAGCACCATCGGCGCCGGTCAATGTGAGAAGCGCGGCACGTCCGGTCACGGTACCAAAGCGCACCATCACCACCGAATTGGCACGTGGCGCCACTTGTGCGCTGGTGCTCGTAAAGTCAACATTGCTTGCCGCGCCTTTGGGATCGATTTCGACATTGTTCATGCGATATGGCGTCATGTACGGCACCACCGCATAACCTCGTCCGTCGACCTTCACACCTGGCGCATTGAAGACGCTGGCCCCTTTGGCCGACTTCGCTTCCAATACGGCGACTGTATCGCCCAGATCGTTCGCCAGCGTCACGCCGCCAGGGTGCACCACCACGCCGCCGGATACTCCGCCCGACCATTGCGAATAGCCCTGGCTGCGGCTGCCGGTGGCACGCAGCGCTGCAAATTGCGTCCGGTAAGAGACATTGGCGCCGAAATCGGCATCCTGTCCGTGCCCAGCCCGCACGCCGTAACTGAGGGCATTGTCTTCACCATAGCTTCCGCTCAGCTCGGCAAGTTGGCTGGTGCCGCCGCGATCGTGGGTGGCGCTCAGCGACATCATCGGCGCCTGTGTGCCACGGCCGAACGGCACCGACAGGCGCAGGGCAATGCGATTATCCATCTGCCCGCTCAGCATGTCGCGCTGGCGGCCGGCTGAAATGTCGTAACTGACATTGGTGCCCAACGCGGTCAGAGAGTTGTTGTAGCGCAAAGTGAAATCGGTCCCCGCCCCTGGCCGGTTCCAATAGCGGCCAGCGACACCGGACAGCGACAGCACGCCGCCGCCTTCCCCGAACTCTTGACTCAGCATCAACTGCAATTGTTCACGTGGGCGATCGATGCTCAGCGATTCCCAGCCGCGAGCCTGGTAATCGCGCACCAGCGCCGTATCGCTCAAGTTCCAATAGCCGCGCGAGGAATAGCGCAGGGCCGCCAGGCTGAAGTTGGTACCGGTCGAGGCCATGCGCTTGCTGTAACGCAGACGCAGACTCTGCCCCGTGGCCGGTGCGGTACGCGCGAACTCCGCGCGCGCCTGGGTCAGGTCGGCGGACAAAGCGCCCAGCGAAGTATTGAAGGCGGCGCCCCCCGTCACAGCCCAATAGTGCTGGGTGGCGGTCACACCGCCATAGGCGGTTACCATATTGTTCAGGCCACGCTGCAAGGTACCCTGCAACAAGGCATCGCCATTGTTCAAGCGGCCATCCCGCAAGCGCCCAGCCGATACGCTGTAACGCATGGTGCCTGGCCGCAGCAGTTGCGCGACCGAGGCAAACGGCACCACCGAGCTATGCTGGCTGCCGTCTGCCTCCGTCACCGTCACCAGCAGATTGCCGCCATAACCGGTGGCGTACAGGTCACTGATCTTGAATGGGCCGGGGGCCACGGTGGTTTCCAGCAGCGTCATGCCGTTCTGGGTCACCGTGACGCGCGCATTCGTACGCGCCACCCCCTGGATCAGCGGTGCATAGCCGCGCAGCGAATCGGGCAGCATATTGTCGTCGGTCGCCACGGTCAGGCCTCGGATGCCAATGCTATCGAACACGGCGCCATCGGTGAAGGCGTCGCCCACGCGCAGCTGGCTCTGCAGCGACGGCAGATCACGCTGAACGTAAGTGGAGATATTGTCGAAACTGCGCCGCCCCTTGTTGTCGCGCATCATCGATGAGTTATGGCGCAGGTGCCAGTCGCCGATATTCAAGCCGGCGCGCAAGCCCAGGTAGTCGCTGGTGTCGCGGCCGCTGTGGAAGGTGTTGAAATCATATGCCAGCGTAGCCGACGTTACGCCGGCATCCCACAGCTCGGGGCTGACGTAACCGCGTGGCTGTTTCAGCAACGCCGCCTGCGGCAGGTTCAACTCCAGGCGCAGTTCGCCCGTGTCGAAGTGCTCGGTGGCAGCCGGGACGAGTCGGCCCAGCGCAGCGCACTGGCCCGCCTGCGCTTGCGCCAGCTCGGCGCGGCTCCTGCTGGACAGAATAGCGTAATCGAGACCAAGGCGGCCGATCAGCGCCTTGTCAAGACAAGCACTAGCATTCGCGACACCGGGGCTGGCAACAAAGCGTACTGAAGTGCGTCCGCGCCATTCGCCGTTGACGATAAGGTCAACCAGGTAATCTCCCGGCGTCACCGGGTTGCCGCGCGCAAAGCGCGACAGGTCGACGGCACCGCCGCCACCGCCCATCAGAAATTGCTCATTGAATTGCATCGACTCCGAACTGCTTTCGGCACTGGCTGGCAGGCACAGATGGACAGAAAAAACGCCCAGCATTGCCGCACAGATGCGGCGCAACACAAGACGGTCGCGTCCGCACCCGGAGGGTGGTTGGTGATAACTCATAGTGATGATTCGTTCAGTTAAGGGGGCGCGGAGCTGCCGCGCTACTGCAAGCGGGAAATGCTGTTCAGGGCGCGGCAACGTCGCCGTTAGAGCCGCCGCCGTAGTCGTTGAGGAAGGTGTACTTGACCTTGAGCGCACCGGCTGGCGCAGCGCTCAGGTGCCCGACCGGAAATTCCTGGGTCGCACCGGGCGCCACCATACCGCCCGCCTCGCTTTCATAGCTGGCATTGCCGGCGCTCGCAGTCAGCTTGCTGAACGTAACGTGGTAAGGAGTGGGATTGGTTGCGGTCAGGACGTAGTTCCCTGACTCGGCCTTTCTCCAGGCCCAGTGCACTTTGGCCGCGGCGTCACGCGGGTCTCCCGGCAGGCCCGCGGGACGGAAAAATACTTTGATACGGCTGCGAATAGCCAGCTGCAGCATATTCTGCGGACGTTCCCCTTTTTCGGCGCGCGGCGGCACTTCCAGAACGTTGAGCCAGAATAGGGATTCCTTATCCTTCGGCAGCGCGTCATGCGTGTACATCAGGCGCAGGTGCTGTCCCTTACGCGGATCTATGCGGGACAAGGGTGGCGTCAGAGCAAAAGGCACTTTGGCCGAGCCCGGCGTAGCGGAGGCATCGCCGTCGTCCAGCCACACTTGGGCCAGCACCGGAGTCTTGCCTTCATTACTCAGCTTAACCGTGACTTCGCGCTCGTCGGCCGGATAGATAACACGGGTGCCGGAAATGATAATGTTGGCGTTGGCCGTGCCGGCACTGATCACCATACCCACCGCCAGCAGCATCGAAAAGAAAGAAGGTCGTACTAACATATCGCGATTCCGATCTTGGTCAAATTGAAATACGTGCTGAAAAAGGCGCCGATGCCCAGCCAAGCCATCGACGCCCTGCTTACTTAATGCATCACAGGTACTGGATGGTGTAAGTCGCAGTGGAAGTCACGGCACCGGGGGTCGCCGCGCCCAGCGCAGCGTACTCGGCGAAGTACTTCAGTTCGGCCTTCTTGCCGGACACGGTAGCAGCGCTCGAACCTTGGTCCGCCGGGGTAACGGCAGCCAGATTCATGTCCTTACCGTCACTGTTCAGCAGCGCAATGCCGACGTTGGTAGCGGCGTCCTTACCCGTCAGGTTGTTTTTCAGCTTGCCGGAATTGGCATCCAGCGCACCAGGCACGAAGAGCGCGCTTACCTTGCCCGCTTGGTCGTCACACTCGGTCAGGCTCAGCGTGAATGGAACACGGCCGGCGCGCTGGCCTGCCGTAGCCAGCGACCCAGCGACAGCAGATGGCAGCGCTACAGTGAGATCGCCCTTACCAGTGTTGACCTTGCAAGATTGAGCCAGCACCTTGCCGGTGAAGGTGATGGTGCCATCCGCTGCGTGCGATACAGCCGGCACGATGGAAGCAGCGGCCAGCAGTGCGCCAACGATCAGGTTTGCTTTGGAGTGTTTCATGTAATGCCTTTCAAATGAAAGTAGATTTAAAAACCGGACCGGTTAGTCCGGCTGCGTGATGCGAGGTGCATCCTAGCGGCGCGTAGTCCGAGAGCGAAACTGCGACGCCACTTTCTAAGACGGGTTCACACCGGCGCGATGGCGACTAGGACCAGCTCACCTTCGCTCCGGAGCCCCCGTCTCAATTCGATTGCTTGCGTACCAGCTGCTGCAGCACAAGCGGCTTGCTGTCGGGTGTCGTCCACACCAGGTCCGGCCAGCGCAGCGCTTGCCCGTACAAATAACTGAACAAGGCCTGGCGCCGTTTGCGCGGCGCCGATTGTCCCAGCACGGCGGCGGCCAGCTTGTCCAGCATGCCGGCCGGCACCGAAGAATTGGCGATGTCGATCATGGCCCGCGCATGTTTGAACGGCAGCACGGCATCGCCTGCCACGGCCCCCGGGTAGCGCTGTAGCGCCCTCCCGTGTTCGACCATGGTGCGCACCGCCCCTGCCAGGCGGCTGACAATGATGAACACGGCGATCTGCTCCAACCGTCCCACTTGCCCAGCCCAGGCACTTTGCATGGCGTTCAACGTCTTGGTCGCATCGGTGGTTCCGCCCACTTCGGCCAGCACATCGAGCACGGTGCGCACCGTCGGCTTGCTGGCCAGCAGCTCGCAGTAGTGGCGCTCCACGCCAGGCAATGGCGACGTTGGCGCGGGGGGCGGCGCGGCGCGCATCGCCGGCAAGGCGCGGAAAATACTGTTCAGCGGCGCCGGATACTGCATGGCCAGCGCATGGGCCTCGGCATTAAGCCGGTTGGCCGATTCGTCGGCCATGGCCCGGGTGGCAAGGCGCAGCACCGCCCAGCGGTGCTGCGGCTGCAGGCCATCGGTCAGGTAATCCATCGCCTCGCGCCGCCCTTCGCTGAAGGCCTTGGCGAACAGGCGCGCACGGCCGCGCAGCTGATCGAACAGGTCGCGTCCCTCCAACAGACGCAGCACGGCGCACACTTCCTCCACTGACGCCTCTTCTTCGTCATGCAGGGCGTGCATGTCCACATCGAAACGCTGCTCCAGCGCGAGCTGGGTCGCTTCCACCACTTCGCTGACCTGGAAGGTCAGTTCTTCCATGGCGTTGACCAGGCCTTGCTGCGAATACCCTCCCTGGCTCGGGCCATCCGCCTTTGCTTGCTCGCGCGGGACGTAGGTGGGGAACGCACCACGTGAAATCGCTTCTGCCATCGCTTAGCCTTTGTCTGAATGGGAGGCGCTTGGTACAGGCAAGGTAGCGTCCGCTGCCGCGTCGTGTCCCACGACGCGCGCCGTTAGAATGAACAGGCGCTCCAGCTCATCCTTCTTATCGCTGTCGGCCGAGAACAAGCGCCCCAGCAGTGGAATCTTGCTCAACACGGGAACGCGCTCCTGTCCGTTTTGCGTTTGTTCGCGGCGGTAGCCCCCGACCACCAGGGCCTGGCCCGGGTGCACCAGGGCTTGGGTGCTGATACTATTGCGCTCGGTCGTCGCACTGCTGCTACCGTCGCCTGCCGTGATCAGCCTGCCGTCCTCGATGTCCACCAGCAGATGGATGGTGGGGTCGGCTGCATCGGCAATCACGCGCGGGGTCACCTTCAGCAAGGTGCCGGCGGTCAAGCTCTTCAAGTCGGCAGTGCGCTCGCCCAGCAGCTTGACGTAAGCCGACTGGCTCATGTCCAGCACAGCATCGACATTGTCGAGCGTGAGCAGCGAGGGACGCGACACCACGCGCAGCGCGCCTTCCGATTCCAGTGCACGCATTTCCAGATTCAGCTTGCCGAGCGACCACAACACAAGATTGGCGCCACCTTGCTCAGCATCGCCGCCAGCGTGAGAAAACCGGGCCCCCATCTTTCCGCCCTGCAGCGACAGGCCGGCCGACCAATCGCGCAGCGTGCCGCGCTTGGCGTCGACGATGGTCACCAGGATTTCCACCTGCTCGACCGGCACATCCAGTGCCGTGATCAAGTCCTGGTACATGGCGCGCCGTTCGGGCAGGTCGCGTACCAGCACGGCATTCAAGGGCGCATAAGCTTCGACGGTCGCAGGTACCGGCGCGGCCGGAGGCGCGCCTGGCGGCACCGGTTCGTTGCGTTGCGCCGCACGTGCCAGGGCGATCGGTCCCGGCCCGCCAAAGGGCTCGGGACGTCGCCCCGCCACCATCTGGCTGAGCAGCGTTGCCACACCCGGCTGAATCAAGAGCTGCTCGCGTACAGTGGTTTGATGATCGGCCGCAAGTGCGTATTTCAGGCGGAACAGCATGGGCTGCGGCGTCTCCTTGTTCTCGTCCTTATGCTCCAGAACGCTCTTTAGCAGGCGGACATAGTCTGGCGGACCGGCGACAATTACCGTGCTGTTGCTATCGTCACCACCTCCCCATCCGAACTTGGACTCAAACAGACCGAGGCCCTCCAAGGCCTGGCGCGCGCCCGCGCTATCAAGGCCGGCCAAACTGACACGCTCGGTCACCTGTGCATCCGCAGCCGACACATACAGCACCCCGTGATAGACGAACCACTGGAAGCGCTGCGCCGCCGCCAGGCGGTCCAGGTAGACGCTGGCCTGAGCCGCATGTGGATCGAACGGCACCGGCGCGCGGGTCAGGGCGCCATCCTGCAGACTCAGACGCAAGCCCATGGTGCGGGCAAACGCTTGCAGGCGCTCGCCCAGGGTCGATGCTTCGCCGCGATAGCTGTACAGCGTATCGTTCCAGGAAGCGGGCATGGCAGCGGAACAAGGCGTGACGGACACGCCCAGCGCCAGCAGCAGTGCCGCGCCTGCAGCCAATTGGCCCAACGGTCTCAGCATGCTCGCCCTCCTGCTGGGGCCGATGTGAGCAAAAGCAGCCAGGCGTCGATCTGGTTCAGCATCGCCTCGATTTCGTGCAGCAGGGAAGCCCTGTCCCGTGCCGGCAGGCGACGCACGAAGCGCAATGCGGCAGCCGCATGGCTATAGCTGAGGCTGGCAGCATGATGCGCGCTGGCCGGCAGCGCCATGGCACATAAACGCGCAAACAGCACATCGTCCAGTGGCTGCGCCAGCGCCAGTTCACCTGTTAGCCATGCGGAGTCCTCGTGCAGCGAAAGCTGCAGCGTGCGTCCCGGCAGCGCGATTTCAGCCGATCCGGTTTGCTCCAGACTGGCCAGGCTGGCGACAGCCGCGGCGTGCAGCGCCTCCATCTCCATGCCAGCCGTCACTGGCGTCGGCAGGCCATCCGTCATCGGATCTCCGTCATGATTTTCGAGAGCAAGCTATGGCGCCGTTGGGTGGCGACTTTGGCAGCCCACACTGCCATTTGCACTTCCTGAAAGGCCGCGACGTAAGCTTTCTGTTGCGCCGGATCGCTAGGACTGAGGTCGTTCATGGCTTTGTCAAAATTCTGCAGGGTGTTGCCGAAGCCGCTGACAAAACGGCTCAAGGGATTGTTGTAACTCATTGCGCTTCCTCCGAAATATCGCCCGCATGCCGGCCCAGTGCTGCCACGAGACTGCTCACGCTGGCGGAAAAATTGGCTGACAGTTCACTCCCGCCAGCGGTCAGTACACATGTCCCAGACGCCACCGAGGCATCGGCCACGGACTGCCAGGCGTCACCGCTGCGCAGTTCCGCCGCCAAGCTGTCATAGTCTTGCGCATGCACTCGCAGCACCGCCTGGCTTGTGCCAGCTGCCGCACGCCATTCGCGCAACACAAGGCGCACACTGGACACCGCCGGCCAGCCTGGCGGCACTTCAAGCAACAGGCGCCGCAATGCCGTCCGCGCCAGTCGTGCCAGCATACGTCCCGCCTCCGTTTGCAACGCCGCACGCTGGCCCCGCAACTCTTCCAGCAAAGCATGCGCTTCGCGCCACACCATCTGGCTGGCTTCCTGCTTCAGCGCCAGGGCATCGTCGGCTGCCGCGGCGCGCACGGCATCCGCATCGTCGTAGGCCGCCGCGCGGATTGCCTCGGCTTCGACCTGCGCCGCGAGGCGCATTGCCTCGACCTCTTCCTGCCCTGCCGCACGCATGGATTGCAGCAGCTCCATGCCTTCCTGCCAGGTGGCGAGCTGCTCGCGCGGCAGGACCACGTCGTCCGGCGTGCGCGGCATACCGGGAGCAAGCCGCAAACGACGCACAACCGGCATCAGTAAAGCTGGATTCAACTCATCATTCATGCCTGCTTAGTGCGCTGGCCCGCGGTGCCGGTTCAGTATTTTTTTTGGCGAACCGTTCGCTGGCGGCGTGCCACTACAGCCCAAGCCCTAGGGGCGCTATGCCGAAAGGTCGCCAATGCCAGCCAACACCACACCATCCAGCCACCCTGCCCGCCGCGTCTCGTTGCGCAGCATGCCCGCCGCGCAAGCGCAGCTGGCACGCAGGCTGGCAAGCGGGTTGATCTGGAAGGCAACGCAAGGACCATGGCAATCTTTCGAGTTGCGTCGTTCCGCGTTGCCCGCGGCAGGCGCAGTTGAGGCAGGCTTTGCGCTCCGCAATGCACACGGTGAATTGCAGATAGGGGAATTCACCCTGCTGCAGATTGCGGGCGGAATTGCGCTCGATCCCGCTTGGCCGGCTGCGGTAATGCATGACATGCTGCAGCTTGCCTGGGGCATGGTCGATGACGACCTGCGTCAAGCGCTCGGCGGCGACGCTACGTGCAGTACACAGCCCGTTGCCGCAGCATCCGACGACGTCCACTTGCTGCTTACCCTTTGCGGTAGCAATGGTTTTCGCCATAGCGCTGCGCTGCGCTGCCCGGCAGCCAGTGCACTGCCATGGCTGCACTGCGACGGCTGGCAAGCCGGCGCACCGCCGGCTTGCCCCGCCGTCGATGCCCTGCCGTGCCACGGGCGGCTGTGGCTGGGCACCTCACACCTTACGGCACGCACGCTACGTACCCTGCGGCCCGGCGATGCCGTGCGCATTGCGATGCAGTACTACGGTTCAGACAACCGCGTGCGCATCAAGCTCGGCCGGCACGCACTGATCGCTTACACGGCAAGCGACGGCACCCTCTACTTTGACTCTTGGAGAAGCGCAAGCATGGAACACGACAGCACGGAATGGGAAAGCGAAATCGATGGCGCCGACGCGCCGGTTGCTCTGGACGACTTACCGATCCGGGTCGACTTCGTCGCTGGACATGCGAACTTCACTGTCAACGAGCTGCGCAGCCTGGCGTCCGGCGCCGTCATCGAGTTGTCAATGCCGGCGCGCCCGGCAGTCGACATCGTCGCTAACGGCCGCCGCATCGGCTCCGGCGAACTGATCGAGGTTGACGGCACGCTCGCGGTCGAAATCATCAAGCTGGAAGGCGGCGCGTGAGCATTAGCAACGTCGACCCGATCGGCATCGCCCTCTTCCTGGCGGCGCTGTCGCTGCTTCCGCTATTGTTAATTTGCACCACCTGCTTTCTCAAGGTTTCAATGGTGCTGGTCATTGTGCGTAACGCCATCGGCGTGCAACAGGTGCCGCCCAGCATCGCCATCTATGGTGTGGCGCTGGCGATCAGCCTGATGGTGATGGCGCCGGTGTTTCATGACGCGGCGGCACGCTTGCCCGGGCAAGGCGGCACTGTGACTGAACGGACCGCGGGCCTGTCGCTTGGCGAGATGGCGCGCGCGGGCGAGCCGCTGCGCAGCTTCATGATCCAGCACACCGCCCCTGAAACGCGCAGCCATTTCCTGGCGTTGGCGCAGCGCCAGTGGCGCGGCACCACCCTGGCCAACGAGGCCAGCGACCGCGATTACGCCGTTGTGATTCCGGCATTCGTCGTCTCGGAGCTGACAGTGGCTTTCCAGGTTGGTTTTGTGCTGTATGTGCCTTTTGTGGTGATCGACCTGCTGCTGTCGAATGTCCTGCTGGCGCTTGGCATGCAGATGGTGTCGCCGATGGTGGTGTCTTTGCCGCTGAAGATGCTGCTGTTCGTCATGGTCGACGGCTGGAGCAAGCTGGCGGAAGGATTGATGCTGTCTTACACATAGGAGAAAGGATATGGTCGAAACAATTGCGTTATTCCAGCGCGGCATGCTGCTCGTACTTTGGCTATCCGGACCGCCCCTGGCGGTGGCGGTACTGGTCGGTGTAGTGCTGTCGCTGGTGCAGACGCTGTTGTCGATTCAAGACCAGGCCTTGCCGTTTTCATTCAAATTGCTTGCCGTGGGTTTAACTCTGGCAATCAGCGGGCGCTGGATGGGACTCGAACTGTTCACGCTCACCAACCAGGCAATGCAGGCGGTGGCCAGCTTGGGCTACCACGGCTTGCCTGGCTCATAGGCGGCTCACATCGCCATTTCAACCACGCCGGCATACGCCGGCATTTAAAGGAGAACTTTATGCAACTACTCGGCGGTATCCTTGGCATTATCCCAAAAGTCATCGGCGGCGTGCTTGGCGGCGGCGCCTCGTCCGGTGCACAAAACGCTCCTGCGCAGTCTGGCAACCCGCTTGCCAACGTCGCACACCAGGTGCTCAACGCGGTCGGTCTGAATCTTGGCAACTCGTTCTGATCAGACCGAAAGAGCGAACCGTGCATTCTTCGCCTTGCACTAACGAGGAAGCGGCATACTGTGCCGCCCCCCCTTTAACAACAGGAGAATCAAATGCCTGACATTAGCGCCCCCGGCAGCAATCCTTTCGTGGATTACGAAAAGGATTTGACCAATAGCGAATCGATCAGCTCACAGATTCAAGCTTATCAATTGGCCCGGCAACAAATGCGGTACCAAACGGAAAACGCGCGTTTGAAGAACGGCCTCGAGCAGACTACCGCTGTCTACGGCTTTCTCACTTCAATCCGACTGTAGTTTCTTAATCAACCAAGGAAAGGAAAAGTATGGCTACTCCTATCGATACCCGGCCAGTCTATATTGACCGCAGCGTCCATATCAATGAAAACCCGGGTGGCGGCATGCCATTCGGCGGCGGCATGCCGTTCGGCGGCGGCCCCTTCGGCTTCGGCGGCCCCCAGTACAACATGGGTTACGGCATTGGCAATATGCTGCGCAATTTCGGTTCCATGTTCCAGGGCATGAGCGACGGCTTCCGCGGCGGCTTCCTGGGAGGCCTGGCCCAGTATGCCATGTGCGGTACCCAGCGCATGTTGCAAATGCCGTTCTAACATTTTTTGCCAGTGCGTTTGCGCCGACGCACTGGCTTTTTTTTCAAGGATAAGCAATGTCCGAAGCAATCAAACTTGATATCACTCCGCGCTTGGCACAACAACGCGCATGCATCGCACGGCTCATGGACGACCATCCCTGCACCTTTGCCGCGCCGCAAGATGGCGGCCGCTGGAGCGAGTTCATTCAGCACGGCACCGTAGCGCAGGGCGCAGATCGCCATACCGCCGACAAAGCGTTAGGCATGCTGTCCAGTACCATCCGTACTGCCCAGCTCTCACTGAATGTACAAACCAGCCTGGTCGACATGCTGGCGCGCGCACGCGAACTGGAGATCGCCGATTTTCCCGCCGACCCGGCAGCGATGGCCCAGGCAGGACCGAACGCCGATCAGGAAGAGGCCACTGCATACGGCCAGGCGATCACCGTCTACAAGCAGTGCGTGCTGGAGGGCTTGATGGAACGCCAGGACCTGCTGCGCTTCCTGGCCGAGGCGTTCGACGAATTGCCGGCCACTACCCCGCTGAGCCGCGCATTGATCGAAACGGCCAAGATGCTGGTCATGATCGATCTGGAGGAACTGCTGCCGGAACAGGAGCTGCTGGAGGCGCCACGATGAGCGCGCCGGCCATGCTTGGGCGCGTGGCTGCGGCACGTGCCGCCACGCTTCGCGCCGCGGGTGCTGACAGCGCAGCCGCACGCGACGTCGATGTGTTTCGCCAAGCCTTGCAGGCCCCTCTGCCTGGGTCCGTGCTCAAGCCGGGCCGCACCGGCAGCGCATTGCAAGAGCTGACAGACGCATTGGGCCGGAACCGGCGTAGCCTGGCGCGACAGATCGAGCAGGTTCAAACCACACGCGACCCCGCCAGCATCGTGAAAATCACCAATGAACTGGTCGATCAAGGTGTACAGAACGACCTGATTGCCAAGGTGGTGGGCAAGACTGTGAGCGCGGTGGACCAGCTGACCAAATTGAGTTAGGCCGCCGATGTCCGCTCCCCTGCGCCGCTGGCGCGCGGCATTGCTATGCGCTTGCCTGATGCTGGCCGCATGCTCACACCCGCTCCAGCTGTATGCCGGCCTGCCCGAAGGCGACGCCAACGAGATCGTCGCCGTACTGCGCGACCATGGCATCAGCGCCGACAAAAGCAGTGCCAAGCAAGGTTTCGTCGTCAGTGTCGGCGAAGCCGAACTGGCCACGGCAGTCGCCCTGCTGCACGAGCGCGGCTTGCCGCGCGACAGCTTTGCCCGGATGGGCGAGGTGTTCAAGAAGGACGGCATGATCTCCACCCCGACCGAAGAGCGCGCGCGCTATCTGTCGGTGCTGGCGGCGGAGCTGGAAAATACCCTGTCGCAAATCGACGGTGTGGTGCTGGCCCGCGTCCACCCGGTGCTGCCTGAACGCATCGTAGCGGGAGAACCGGTGCTGCCGTCCTCATGCGCCGTGTTGATCAAATTCCGTCCGGGCTGGGACCCGGTCGCCTACGAGAGCCGCATCCGGCAACTGGTACTGGCCAGCATCCCCGGACTGGCGGACGCCCCGTCCCCAGCCCACAGCGTGTCAGTGGTATTTGTCGCGGCCGAACAGGCGACGCCGTCCCCCCCACCGCCGGACGATCACCGCTTCGTATGGCTGGGCGTTTGCGGTGCCGCGCTGCTGGCGCTCGGCAGCACGGCCGTCTGGGCCTGGCGCCGCCGGCAGGTCACGAACACGGTCGAGCATGATGACGACGGCCCGATGTGATTCCGAGGCGCTCGATGCCGCCTGGCGCACGCTGTGGTTCGCGCCCTGGCGTGGGGCCGATCCCAGCTGGCGCGAGCAGGCGACGGATGGCGCGCCCTGGATCGCCCTGGAACGCCAAGGCGGGGCCTCGGAACACCTGTCCTATCGGCTGTTTTGCCTGCACTATGATTTGCCGCTGCTGGCGCCGCCCGCCGCGCCCGCCCTGCGCTCCTTGCCTGCAGCCGCGTGGCAGGCTGCACAACTGCCGGCGGTGCAACTCTTCCTGGGCATGGCCGGGTGGGCTGGCACGCCCGGTTTTACACGGAGCGGCTTGACCGAGCCCCTGGCCCATGCCGGCAGTGCGCTGGAGTGGCGCACCGCATTGCGGCTGGCGCGCGTGCGGCCGCTGGCGCCGCTGGAACCGGATCTCGCGCCACCGGCTGACGCCGCGGCCCTGATGCACATTGGCGGGCAGCAGCTACAGCAGGCCTGCGAAGCCTTGGCGCCTGGCCTTTGGCAACGCCTGCGCCTGCGCCTGCCATGCGGCGTCAGCGCCGGCCAGACGCCGCGAGCGGCGCCGGCCGCGATCGACGTCGCCACCGCGCGCCATATCGTCCGCGCCTGGCATTGCGCAACGACTCTCCCTGTCACCGTTGAGGAACACAAGCTTGAAACAGAATAGATCATTCATTTGGCGCACAGCGCTGCAAACGGACGCCGAAGCGATCGCTGCCATCTATAACGAAACCGTAAACGGCGGCGGACATTCGCCGACCTTGAACAAGAGCAATGCGGCCAACGTCGGCCATTTGTTGCGTGAATCGCGCCGCAACGGCTGGCTGAATTGGGTGATTGAGCACGATGGCCAGCCTGTCGCCTGGGCCTTGCTGCGCGCCATCGTCTGGGGCCGGGAAGTCTGCCACCGTACCGGCGACCTGTCGATCTATGTGCGGCACGACATGCAGGGACAATCCTTGCCGATGAAGATGATCGCCCAAGTCTACCGCGAAGCGCCGCGCCATGGCTACGAAGCCGTTTCTTGCTGGATCCTCGGCGGCAACCGCAAAAGCCTGATGGTCGCCCGCGCATTCCGCATGAGTTTATGGGGCTGCCTGCCGCGTGCAGCCTGCTATGGCGACCGCGTTGACGACGTGATGATCTATGGCGTACGCTTCGACGATCCAGAATGGCGTGCCTACATGGAACGGCGCATCGCGCGGGCCGAGCGGCGCGCAGGCGCCGTTTAACCCCACATGGCTGCCGCGCCGCTGCCGAACTTTCTGCTGCCGGTCAGCTGCCTGGCGCTGGCCATGCCGCGCATGCTGGGCTGCGCCCTGGTGCTGCCGGCGCTGGGACGGCAGCATATGGCCGGGCTCGAACGCAGCGCCTTCTGCCTGGCGCTCTCGCTGCCGCAGGCGCAACTGCTGTGGCCTTTGCTGCAGCATCAGCCGCTGACTTTTTTGCAGGGCGGCGCGCTGGCCCTGAAGGAAGTGCTACTGGGCGTGTTGCTAGGCTGCCTGCTCGCCGTACCGTTCTGGGCCATGCGCGCAGCCGGTACGCTGATCGACAACCAGCGCGGCACCAATGCGGCGCAACAGATCAACCCATCCCTGCAGGCCGATTCTTCGATCCTCGGCGAGCTGTGCGAACGGGCTTTGCTGGTCTATCTGATTGAAACAGGCCTGTTCCTGCGCCTGTTTGATGTGATGGCCGACAGTTACCAGCTGTGGCCGGCCCTCACGCTGGCGCCGCTGCATGCGCCGGCCGCGCATCAAGCAATGCTGGCGGCATTGACGCGCTTGATGGCCGACGCCATGTTGTACAGCGCACCGGTATTGCTGGTGACCATGCTGGCCGAATATGTGCTGGCGATCGGCAGCAGCGTGCTGCAGGGGCTGGATGTCTACCAGGTCGCCATGCCGGTCAAAGCCATGCTGGCGCTGTGGATGCTGATGATGTGCTTCCCGGCCCTGCTGCCCTTTATCGCCACCCACGCCGGCGAATGGTGGGGCGACGCCGTGCTGCAGGCCCTGTGCCCATGAGCGACAAAACCCACCCGCCCAGCGAACAACGCAAGCGCCACGCACGCGAGCATGGCGAATTCGGCTTGAGCCAGGAACTGTCCAAGCTGCTGCTGTGGACCATCGGGACCGAGGCCGTGCTGGCCGCCGAGCCGGCATGGCGCACCCTGCTGCAGAACGATATGCTGCAGGCGCTGGCCGCCATTGCGCGCCCCGGCCGGGTGCCGCTCGACAGTGCCTGGTCCGCCTTCAGCGCCGCCGTCCTGATCATGCTGTGCATGGCCGGCGTCGCGGCCCTAGTATCCGCGCTTTCCGTTCTATCGCAGACCGGTTTCAATATCGCACCCAAAGCGCTGGAGAAAGGCACGCAGCGCTTCGACATCGGCAGCAACCTGAAACAGCTGGTGGCGCCGAAGAAATTCCTGATGGCGCTGCTGGGGCCACTCAAGATGAGCGTGCTGCTCGCGACCGGCTACGGCTGCCTGCGCGACCAGTTGCCCGGCCTGGCCCAGTTGTACGTACTGACGCCGCAACAAGGCTGGCTGGCGGCAATGGCGGCCATGCGTACCGTCACTCACCATTGCCTGGGTGTGTTGCTGGTGCTGGTGCTGGCCGACCTGGCCCTGCAGCGTTATATGAACTACCGCAGCATGATGATGGATATCAGCGAGGTCAAGCGCGATCATAAAGAATCCGAGGGCGACCCGCATACCAAGGGCCAGCGCAAGGGGATTGCCAAACAGAACGTGATGGAAGAGCGGCGCAGCCCGCGCGCACCGGAGGCCGACGCCGTGGTGGTCAACCCCGAGCACATTGCGGTGGCGCTGGCCTACAGCGCCGAGCGCGACGGCTTGCCGCGCATCGTCGACAAGGGGCGCGACGGGGAAGCCGATCAGCTGCGCGCGCTGGCGCGCCAGCGACACGTCCCCATCATCAAATACCCCGGCTTGGCGCGCCAGCTGTACGCCACCGGCCGGGTGGGCAGCCACATTCCATCGCACACCTTGCGCGCTGTGGCCTTGCTGTACCGCGCCATCCAGGAACTGGAAGGCATGGCGGTCGACGAGCTGCACGAGATTGATGAGGAAATCGGCCACGCCATGCTGGCCGGCCCAGTGCCACCGCCGCCTCAGTCCTCGTCCACGTAGCGGGCGGCAATGCCGCGGAACTGGTCCTGGATCGCCAAGAAGGCGTCCAGCACGTCAGGGTCGAAGTGCCTGCCACGTCCCTCGCTCATGATGGCGACCGACTGCTCGTGGGAGAAAGCTGGTTTGTAGACCCGCTTGCTGATCAGCGCGTCATAGACGTCCGCCACCGCCATCAGGCGCGCCGAGACCGGAATCGCGTCGCCGCGCAAGCCTTGCGGGTAGCCCGTGCCATCCCATTTCTCCTGGTGGCCGTACGCAATCTCGCGGGCAAACAGCAGAAAGCCGTTGCTGCTGCCGAGATACTCTTCCACCGCCTGCACGGCATCGCGGCCGTAATCGGTATGTTTCTTCATGATCTCGAATTCATCCTCGGTCAGCTTGCCGGGTTTGAGCAGGATCTGGTCCGGCACGCCCACCTTGCCGATGTCATGCAGCGGCGCCGACTTGTAAAGCAGCTCGATGTTTTCCGCCGTCAGCACGCGGCGGAATCGCGGGTGCTCGCGCAGCGCATTGGCCAGCGCCGCCACATAGTGCTGGGTGCGCCTAATATGGTTGCCTGTTTCGTTGTCGCGCGTCTCGGCCAGGCAGGCCATGGCGAAGATCACGCCGTCGCGCATCTTTTCCACCTCCTGCGTGCGCGCTGCCACCTGCTCTTCCAGCCAATCGTTGTGGCGCTGCAGGGTACGGCGCGCCTGGCGCACCATCAGCTCCTTGCCCACCCGCGCCAGCACGATGGCCGGAGAAATCGGCTTGGTGATGTAATCAACCGCGCCCGCCCGGATGCCACGTTGCTCTTCTTCCGCCTCGCTCTTGGCGGTCAGGAAAATCACCGGAATCTCGGCCGTCAGCGGATTGGCCTTGATGCGCGACAGGACGGCGTAGCCATCCATCTCGGGCATCATGACATCGAGCAGAATCAAGGCCGGCAGCGGCGGAATTTCCAGTGCACGCAAGCCACGCGCCCCGCTATTGGCCAGCGTGACACGATACTGGTCCTTGAGCAGGTTGTTCAGCAGCGACAAATTGCTGGTGTTGTCTTCAATTACCAGGATGGCGGGCTTCGCCGCCACGAGCGTCGGGTTGCGCATCTTCTTCTCCAGTTAAACGAAGGCAGGCTTGCCGGCGACTGTCGGCAGCACCTTTCAGGTAGCGAAGCCGGAGTAACTACATAATTGCAAGTACGTTAATCCCCGTAAAGTTTCAGTATAGATTGTTAATTCGGGAAAAAACCATGCGTTGCAAAAAAAGATATACGAAATGCTCTCCCGTTGTCGAACTGCCTTGAGACAGGCAGGCACTCACTGTCATGGACCGAGACCTTCCCCTGGCCGCCCCGGTGTGCCACAGCCTGCTGACCAGCCTAAGGCTGGGCCAGCCCAGTCATGACTGCTATCGATGTGGCGAGCTGATTTTGTCGGCCTTGAGCGGCGGCCGGCTATGTGTCGCATTTGCGGAAAAGAAGATGACGCTGGCCGACGCGCAGCGGCTGATGCAGCGCCAGTTCGAGGCGCCAGAGCGGCATGGCGAAGCCCAGCTGGTGCTGGACCGCCTTGGCCGGTTCGGTTTGATTGTGCGCCTCACCGCCGACGGGGGCAGCGATGAAGCGCGCCTGCGCGCCACCCTCCGGCCTGCTTTGCGCCTGTTGGCCGGGTGAGGGCTGCAGACGCCCGGCAGTCAGGCGGGGCAGTCTGTGCCCTGTTCGGGCAGTTCGGAACGGTCCTGGCCGACAACCCGCGCGTACGTTTCGCGCGTCATGACGTGACCAGGTTGCCACACCGCCAGTTCATCGCCCTCATCGGTGAGCGACGTGGTGCGGATTGGGTCGAGGTAAATAGTCAAGCGATTCGCCCTCCTTCAGGTTGAAACAGTGGTCGCCCAGTGCACGCACAGCAAGGCTGCGGCGAACAGGCAATCCATCAATAGCATGCCGGCCACCATGCGCCTGTCATGCTGGTTCTCGTTTGTTTTGCTCATAACATTCTCCTTTCGGGCCCGCCTTTGGCGCGCCGACCGAAGACTATATGCCGTGCCCGGCATTGCCTGGCGGCCCCGCAAGAATTCCCGGACCAATCCCGGACAGCAAAGCCGGTCTGCCCGCTTGACCTGCATAAATCGTTACCCATTGGTAATTCAGTCCGACATTTGGCAACGTCCAGCGCGTCGCACGGCCACAGGCATACGATGGTTGCGCTTCTACTTCAAAAGGAGGTCAATGTGTTTATCGGATTTATCCCATTCATTTTCTTATGCGCAGCAACCGTGCTGTCGCTGCGCCCGAACGCGCGCACTGTGGCGCAGTGCATGTGGCTGCTGTCGATCCTGATGATCGTCATCTGGGGCGTCTACCATGGCAGCCATCATATGCCGCTATTCCGCACGCTCAGCTCGTGGTAAGGAGCCATCATGAAACTGAACCGTTTAATTGACTCGCTGACCCTAATGGGCGTGTGCCTGGTGCTGCTCATCGCTTTTTACTTTCAACTTTTCATGGATGAACTGCCCTGCTCGCTTTGCAATCTGGAGCGCGCCGGCTTCCTGTTGTTTGGCGGCGGACTGCTGCTCAATGTCAGGCAGGAGGAAGCAAGCAATGCCAACTATGTCCTAGCCGCGCTCGGAGCCCTGGTCGGCAGCGTCATTTCCTTGATGCATATGTTCGTCAAAGTCCTGCCTGGCACGCCACCGACCGGCACCACCTTCCTCGGCTTGCACATGTACACCGCCAGCTATCTCGCCCTGACCGCAGCCGTTCTGTATTGCGTTTGCATGCTGGCGCTCGCGCCCAGGCTGGGCAAGCGGACAGTGGCTTGCAGCGCATCCTGGACTCGCGTCGCGTCGACGCTGTTTGCGGTGCTGGTATTTGCCAACCTGGTATCCGCCTTCCTGGAGATTGGCTTTCATCCGTTCAAACCTGGCGGCCAGCAGCATTACCTGATGCTCTATGACGGCGATGTCATGAAGCCTTGACGAGGCCCACGGCCTCACTATCCGAAGCGCCAGCCACGCCTGGCGCTTCTTTTTTAATCCAATGGAGTGTTCAATGACCGACCACAACAGCGCGGCCCCCAAAGGCCGCCGGCAATTTGTCAAAGGCATGGGCGCCGTCGTCGGCGTGGCCGCAGCCAGTCCCTTGCTGGGCTTTGCCGCACAAACGGCGCAGGCTAACGACGATGTCGCGCTCGCGGCCGGGCCACGCCCGCTTGTCGCCTATCCCCAGAAACGGCCCCTGCTGCGCGTCACCACCCGTCCGCCGCACCTGGAGACGCCGTTCGAAGTCTTCAATCATGGCCCGATCACGCCAAATGACGCCTTCTACGTGCGTTACCACCTGGCCAATATTCCGCTCGCGGTCGACCCGCAAACCTACCGCCTGCAGATCAAGGGCAAGGTGAAGACGCCGCTCAGCCTTTCGCTGAACCAGCTGAAAGACCTCGGTGCGCACGCGGAAGTGATCGCGGTCAACCAATGCTCCGGCAACGGCCGCGGCTATCTTTCGCCACGCGTGGCGGGCGCACAGCTCGGCAACGGCGCCATGGGCAACGCGCGCTGGGTCGGCATCCCGCTCAAGACCGTGCTGGAAAAGGCGGGCCTGCAAGGCCGCGCCCGGCAAGTGGTCTTTAACGGACTGGATCAGCCGGTCCTGCCAAGCACGCCGGACTTCAGAAAAGCGCTCGATATCGACGTGGCGCTGCAGGAGGACGTGATGCTGGCCTGGGGCATGAACGGGGAAGACTTGCCATTCCTGAACGGCTATCCGCTCAAACTGATCGTGCCAGGCTATTTCGGCACCTATTGGGTCAAGCACTTGTCCGATATCGAAGTCATCGATACCGCGTTCGGCGGTCACGATGCCGCCTTCATGACTGAAGCTTACCGCCTGCCCGACAATGACTGCCATTGCGTCACCCCGGGCGCTCCCGCCGGGCACACCAAGCCGATCGGCCGGCTGCCGGTGCGCAGCTTCATCACCAGCCTCGCTTCCGGCGCCGTGCTGCCAGCCGGACGCCCCGTGGAACTGAAAGGGATTGCCTTCGACGACGGCAGTGGGCTGAAGACAGTGGAAGTGTCGACCGACGGCGGGCGCAGCTGGCGGGCTGCAAGCCTCGGCCAGAACCTTGGCCGCTACTCCTTCCGCGAGTGGCGCTTGGCCGTCAGCTTCGGCGCCCTCAAGGGCCCTGCGGTACTGATGGTACGCGCCAGCAACCGGCGCGGCGAAGTACAGCCCATGCAGGTCGACTGGAATCCCGGCGGTTACCGCCGCCACGCGATCGAGTCCTACCATATCACTCTTGCCTGATGAGGAATTCAATGAAGTTCAGCCACGCTTTCGGTGCCCTGGCCCTGCTGGCCAGCACCACCTTCGCCATGGCCGCGCCGCACGCCATCACCTTGCCGCCTGAGACGGCCAAGCTGAAGCCATCGGCCTTGCCCGGCTATCAGATCGCGCTGCAAAAATGCGCCACCTGCCATTCCGCCGATTACATGGAATACCAGGCGCCGCATATGACGCTGGCGCAATGGACCAAGGAGGCGGCCAAGATGCGCGACCTGTTCGGCGCGCCGCTCAGCGAAGACGATGTGCGCCAGGTCGGCGCCTACCTCGCCGTGACGTACGGCAGCGCCAAGGAAAGCGAACTTCCGGCCGCACTGCGCAGCGCGGCGCCGGTCCGCCCCGGCACGCCGGACGCCGGTGCCGGTAATGCCAAGGCGCCGGACGTGAAAGCCCTGCTCGCGGCAAATGCCTGCCTTAGCTGCCACGCCATCGACGCCAAGGTCGTAGGCCCAGCCTACAAAGACATCGCCAGGAAATACCGCGGCGATGCTTCCGCCCTGGACAAGGCTAGCGCGAGCATTCAAGGCGGCAGTGCCGGAAAATGGGGCCCGGTCGCAATGCCGCCGTTCGGCCAGTTGAAACCAGAGGAAGCGCGCGCCCTGGCTGCTTTCGTACTAAAGCAATGAGGTAAAGCGGGAGGTGCCCGGCGTGCGCCGGGCAGTGCAGATGCCGCGGGCGACGCAGCCTAAAGGCTCGCGTCGAAGCCAGCCATCAATGCCGGTGCCCGGGACCTGGGCAGATAAACGAAATTCCGATTGAACGCCTGGCCGGCCAATTGCGCATCATCCATATCCCTGTTCCATTGCAGCGAATACAGCTGTCCGGCAATGTACGGATCGGCCACGGCGCACAGCATGCGGCGTAAATCGGAAATTGTGCACGTGCGCCACCAATCCGCGCCACGGCCATGCAAACGGAATGGCTCGTCATATGGCCAGGCGTTGGCGCGCCGCGCCATTTCGTGGCGCCCGAAACGGCATATGCCCAGGGCGAACATCGTCGCGACAGGCCCATAGCGAAGACGTTGCAGCGCTTTGCGATAAGCGTGTACACGGGCGCGCCGCACAGCTGGAGCCTCGTCATAAACCTTGAATATTTCCTGCATCAGCCTCGCGTTCTGAACCGCCGCGGCGGAAGACGGGCGCGCGAAACAGTGTTGGTAATGTTCCAGAAAAGCCGTCAGGCAGTGTTCGTATGCCGCCAAGCTGTCCCCGTCGCCGGGTGAATCGCGCAAGTTGGACAACAAGTTGTCCATCGACCTGCACAGGCGGTTCACGACCCGCCGCGCATCGGTGGTCTTATCGTCCAGCCAAGCCGCCGTGTTGCCGTCATCGGGCCAGTTCCATTCAAACAGCGCCCTGGCATCACGCCGGCCATGCTCGTAATGCTCGTGTGTCAAGATCGATTTCATGACACGCTTTTCCATACTGTTTTCGCCAACCGGCATTGATCCCTCGTTAGAATTGAATTAGGCCCGCTTGGGCAACGAGCCATCCTAAAAGACCCGCGCACGCAGGACGCACCCGGCTAACTAGAATCAGACCAATTCACGGAAGGTGTGACAGGAAACGCAAGGATACGGAAGGCCAACTAGGGTTTACAGTCGTGCGCCCTGCGAAGTCGCGATCGCTCGCCATTCGCCGTTCGTGACTCGGTAGAGGGTAATTGACCCGTTCTTCACATCACCCTTGTCATCAAACTCAGTGGTTCCTGTAATGCCCTTGTAATGAATTTTGCGCAGGGCCGGCAGAAACTTTACAGGATCCGTCGAGTTAGCCTGCTTCATGGCCTCGACCAGGATCATGACCGCATCGTAGCTGTAAGGCGCGTATGCCTGCATCTCGCCGTACTTCTCGGTAAATGCCGAATTGAGCGCCGCGTAACCAGGCATACTCTCTTTTGGCATACCAATCGAAGAGGCCATGTGCCCTTCCGCGTCGGGACCTGCAAGCTTTGTAAAAATGGATGATTGCATGCCATCCGCTCCAAGCAACTTCGCCTTAATTCCCAGTCTGGCCATTTGCTTTACCATGAGACCAGCCTGCGAATCCATACCGCCGTAGTAAATAAGATCCGGATTCAAACCCTTAATTTTCGTGAGAATTGCCGTAAAATCAGATGCCGTGTAGGTGGTGTACTCGCGACCGATGACCTTCCCCCCACGCTGCGCAAATACTTTGGCAAATCGGTCCGCCTGTCCTTGCCCCGCTGCCGTTCGATCATCGATCACGGCCACTTTTCTGGCGCCTAATTTATCGTAGGCGAAATTGCCGAGAACTGAGCCTTGCTGGTCGTCATTGGCGATATTTCGGAATGCCGTATTCAACCCTTGATGGGTATAAACAGGGCTGGTCGACCCTGGTGAGATTTGCGGAATACCTGCGGCAGCGTAAATCCTCGAGGCGGGAATGGTCGTTCCGGAGTTATAGTGACCGATTACAGCAACGACCTTCTGGTCCACCAACCGATTTGCCACTTGCGTGGCGACGCGCGGATCCGATTGATCGTCTTCCACGACCATTTCGAACCGAACCTTCTCGCCCCCAATCACAGGCTGTTGGGCGTTGATCCGGTCGAGTGCCAAGCGCGCACCTGACTGAATATCTTTTCCCAGGTGCGAAATTGGCCCAGTCATTGGCGCGGCAAGTCCGATCTTGAGCAGGACTTCGCCAGCTGTCGCCATTGCAGGGAGACCGCTCGCAAAAATCGCGGTGCAGATCATTGCTCGAATTACTTTCATATGTCAGTCCTACGGAAACTAAGTTGAGATCTAATCCCACAGCGAGGCAGCTCCGACTGTGGCCCGAGCGTGGCTGCGCGCGACGCATCGCCTATGAGTGAAGAATGACAACTGGAGGGTTCGGGTAAATTAGTCCGACTATTTGACGTCGACCGCCGTGAATGAAATTAGCGGCGCGGCCAGGTTGTCATTATCTCGCCCCCGGTTCCCCGGCTGGTGGTGCCGGCCACGCCTTTGCCGGAGCCGACATCCACTGCAAATCCAGACCAATTCACGCTTGTTATTCGGCGTAGTCCGAAACTTGCCCCCGCCTAGCCCAGGGGGAGACCAGCACCGTTATGCTCCTGCCCTCAGAATTGATTGCATACGGTGTAGCCTTTGAAGGAGGAATTTCAGATCCGCCAATACGTCGAGGCGTTGGGCATCAGATACCGGATCGCCGGCCTCACGCTCGATGCGGATGGCGGCGCCGGCTTGCGACTGGGTGACGGCAGTGAAATCCATCTGCGGTTCAGGCGCGCCACCAACCGGCTCTACATCCATGCCGTGCTGGCGCCGCTGCCGGCAAGGCCCATACCCGGACTGGCCCTGAAGCTGTTGAAGATGAACTGTCTGGAAGCGGGCAGCGGCGGCGGCGTGCTGTCCGTCTCCGCATTTCAGCGCGCTTTCGTCTATCACGTGTCGCTGCCGGCCGCCTGCATCGACAGCGAGCGCCTTGAGCGCGAAATCGAAGCATTCCTGTCCAAACGCGCGCGCGCCGCGCAATGCCTGGACGCCTGAACGGAAACCAATATGTGGCCCTTTGGAACCAACCAAACCTCGGCGGCGGAGCATCTCGGCCATACCCATTGCACAGCCGGCGCCTACTCTGAACAAGAGCTCTCCAATCTCTTCGACAGCACTTTCATTCCCGCGTTGAGACTGATCCAGGACGCCGGCGCTAGCCAGTCCACCAGCCACGATACCGGCGGTCCCGGCTTACACAATGCCACGCCCACGCCCAGCGCCGACCCGTTGGGTGGCGCCAGCGGCAGCCAGCCGAAAGCAAAGAAGGAACGGCGCGGAGAACACGTCGTGTATCACGTCAACCCTGACAACTACCCGCAAGTGATGGAGGAATTCAGGGACCTCGTGCTGGAAGGCCTGAAGGAAGAAGGCAAGTCTAGCGAACAGATCGCAGCGTTACGCCGCCAGCACGACATGTGGACAGCCCTGCACGCCGAGGCGCGCAGCGGACAGCTAAGATCGAGAAAGGCACAAAAGCTGCTGTTGGGCTCGACCAAGCGCAATACCCGTTTTGTCAAGGAAGGCGAGCAATACACCGAACTGCCGGATCCCACACATCTTGGCGCGAAGGCTGCCGTAGTCGGCTATCTGCGCTTGTCGCAGCCCCGCCTCCCGCCGCCTGAGGCCAGCCAGCAATTGGCGACTGGTTATCCTTCGGTCTTGAACGAAGCGGGCGACTTTGCGGTGAATTTGGCGACGCAGACTGCGCAGTTCGCCCTCGACGAATTCCAGGCGGCGCGGGAAGCTGCCTTGTTCGGCAATTGCGAAGACCGCGACAATCGCGAGTCCTGCGTTGGCGTCTTCAGTAAAATGGAAAACCGTACGGTGAACGCCCGCGGCCAGAAGATCCGCGACGATGCGCTGAAAGGCGCCCTAAACCATACCAGCTGGCTCGGACAACTGTTCCAGACCCCGATGAATATCACCATCGTGCATCTGACGCGAAATGCAACCGCGATGGCGACGAAGATGCTGGGCAGCCAGAGCACGAAGATCAAGGGTTTCAGTGACTATCTTACGCAGAAAATGCCGCATCAGTTTCCCGCGCAGCCGGTGGGCAACGCGACTGAGCCGGCCGCCAGCACGACCGAGCCGGCTGGCAGCGCGACGACCACGGAGGGCGGTCCCGCCACCACACTGCTTGACAGCATGGTTACCTTGGCCGGGAGCGCGCTCACGGCTACGCGGACGACACTGTCGAATGGCGCCTCGGCGGCGGCCAATGGCGCCGGCTCGGTGCTGAACGGAATGGCCAACATGTTTACGCTGCCCGGCGCGGACGCCAGCACCTTGACCACGCGGCCGCCGTCGAACACGACGGCCAGCCCAGCCGCCGGTCCCTCGGATACGGTCTACCTGCGGCTGCTGTCGAGCATCCTCGACGGCTGGATCGACTATGGCAAGGCCAGGGCCCAACGCGACAAGCCGCTGGCGCTGTTGCAGGGCGTGTTCCAGCACCATGGCCGCAACCTGCCGAAAGCCTTTGAAACCGGCTTCAACGTGACCCTGCTGGAAGACGAGGGCTGGTTCGACGAAGCCGCCCTCCTCCACCACAAGCTGCAAAACCAGGCTGCGGACGACGCCGAAGACACCGTTCCGCCGTCCCTTGCCTACCTGCAGCAGCGCTTCCAGAATGCACTACGAGCGGAGTCGCAAAGCAAGCAAGCCCACGCCAATCTGATGCGCCCATCCGCCGCTGCCGCCGGCGCCCCGCAATTCGACGGTTTTTCGATCCGCAACGCTTTCAACCAGACCTTCGATGAGGTGCTGGCCATGCCTGACCTGTGGCGCGATCCAGTGCATGCCAACGTCGGCATCGACAAGAAGCGCGAAATGCTGAAAGCCAGATTCGCCGAACTGGGGGAGAGTACACAGTACAAGATCGGCACTGCGCAGCAGTCGCTGGCCAGCACCCTCATCCGCATCGCCAAATACCGGGGGCAGCCTGTCCCCGCCGACTTTGAGAATGATGAAGCATTGCTGCTTGCCTTGAAGGAGGTGGAAGATGCCTGGGTGGCTGACCGCTCTACCTTCCCAATCCACCCGCGCCTGCTGTTCTCGATGCACTTGGCCAATGCCAGCGGAGTCGACATCATGAGCACCGCCCAGCGTTTCGAACAGTTCCGGTCGATCTTGCAACGCGGCTTCGAGGGAGCATCGCAGCATCCGCAGCGCGACTACAGGACCTTCGCCTGGATGGTCGATGTCGGCAAGAAATGGAATGATGGCCAAACTTGGTGGATGTTCCGCAACGACAGCATCAGGCGCCAGGCGCTCGCCGCCTGCTTCGAAGCCTTGCGCGCAGAAACCGGCCATCGCCGGCCACCGGAGGGGACGGGCCACGAACGGATCTGGCAGGTGGCCCAGTGGGCGAAGCAGAACAATTTGCTGGGCGAAGTGCTGCTGGGCGACACGACGAACGAAAAGCTGGCCGCTGCGCTGCAGTATGGCAGCGAGCGCCTGCAGGCCGCGATAGGGGGACCGCCTAAATTCGACCGGGAAACAGCAGCATTCGAAATCCTCAAACGCTATGGATTGAGCGATGAAGAGGCGTTACGCCTCGTGCCCGCTTTCATGGAGCGCCTCGGTGCGCCGGACTTCGTGGGAACTATGCTGCGGCTCAACCCGGGTCGCGTCATTAAACCGTACACGGAATTGTTGCACGCTGAACTGCTATTCAATGACGGCCTGCCGAACGATCCCCGGGTGCGCGCCGTGGCGCTCGAAAACCTACGGGTGCAGGGGGTCGTGCCGACCGAAGAGAAGGTGACGGCGGAAATCAATCGCATCGTGCCGGGCTTGAACACCGACCTCGAGAGCACACGTTCCCGGTCGCGGATGCTGGACAGAACCCTCGTCTTTATTCCCTTTGTCGGTAGTGTCCGCGAAGTCTATTCAGGCTGGTCGGACGGCGACCGCAGCCGGCTGGTGCTGGGCCTGCTGTCCGGCGCGATGGAAGGGGTCAACCTGCGCCAACTGAACATGATGCGGGTAGCAATGAATCAACGGCAGGGCCTGCAGGATTTCGTCAAGATCGCCAACAAGCTGGACCTGACATCCCCAGTGACGGTGAGCGACTTGCCGGCCGACCCGCTCGAAGTCGTCGGCGGCCCGCCCGCCGTCGCGGCCAGTGTTGCTGCCCGGGACGGCAATGTCCCGCCGGCTTTCCGCAGACTGGCGCAGCGGGTGCGCAACGGCGAACGCGGCGTGCTTTGGCAAGGGCACGAGCTGGTGATGTTGACTAATGAAGAAGACCGCGTCGTGCCGGTCAGGAACATTGGCGGCGCCTACCAAGAGATCGACTGGCAAACCGGCCACGCGGTGGGCACCGGACGCATCATCCATTACGACTCCGCCACGCAAAAATTCCATTCCGACTTGCAGCTGAATGGCGGCGTGCGGCCGACCGTTGAGGTGCCGGTCGACTATCACGGCACACCCATCGCGGAACGCCAAACGGTGGTCGATGTCATGCGCTCGCTTGCACCCGCCACCGATGCCAGCGTGCGCGATATCGACGCCATCTTGAATCGCCGCTTTACTTTCCAGGAACAGAACAATGCCCTGCGCGAATGGGCCAGCGAAGGGATCAACGGCATGCAGGGTTTGAAGAACTTCCTCAAGCGGATGTACGAGCGCAGCTACACCTTTCGACGCATGCTGAACTATTATGACGATACGGCTGGCGACAAGCGCTGGGATCTGCGTTTCGGCGTGCCTGGTCTGAACGGCAAAGTAGTCGAATCACCGGTCCAGTACCCGCGTACCTCCCATATAGAATTCCCACACGCCGGCGTGTACGACACCTTTACCTCAGTCGGCGGAACCGGCCTATTTACCAAGGAGAATATGGTCATTCATGAATTGATGCACGCCCTGACCGGATGGCGAGATCCGGGCCGCAATCAACCGCATCTCGGCGGCCCGAGCTGGGCAGCCGACAAGATGCTGCATGAGGCAGGTTTTATGGTTCGCAACCGCCTGCTCTACCTCAACCTGGCTGGCGGCGACAACGACGCGCGCCGTCCGCACCTGATCCAGGACATGAATGCCGAAAACATCATGCTCGACGAAGTCATGGACCGGTATCGGGCGCCGCCAACCGACGGCACGATGCTGGAAGACATACCGCTTTCCCAGCGCGTCACCGTCGAGCAATGGCGGCAGCTTGAGGGCCAGCTGCAGAGGCCGCCGGACGTCACGGTCGACCAATGCTGGAGCAAACTGCAGGGACAGTTCGATTTCGGCTTGGACAACGTGGGCGACGTCTCGCCCCAGCTGAGGGAAGTGAAGCGTATCACCCAGCGCTTCCTGAAGAGCAAGACCTTCCGCAGCCTGGTCGAAACCATGCGGGTCCGGGCCGCTGGCGCCTGGAAATTCGAATTCGATCCGGCCGTCGCGCAAGAGGAACTCGGCAATGCCAAGTCCAGCACGGGCGCCAGCCCCATGCACGGCAAGATTTATCTGTACGATGCCCAGACCAGCTATCTCGCCGCCGACGGCTTGCATCCGACCGAGTATGCGCGCAAGGTCCTGCTCGGCTATATCAACGCCATGACCGACCTGTCGATGAAAGCCAAAAACCCGTTTCGCAATATGGGCGGGGCCGTGAAACTGGCCAACCGGATTCTGCACGAATCCGGTTTTCATTATCCCGAGCAATTGGTGGCGGCGCGCGCCGCGTCCGATGCTGATGCACAGCGACTATTGCTGGATTACATCACGGCCGCCCGCCGCAACGCCGCGCTGGAAAGCGCATATCTGCACAGGCCGAATTGATTTTGGGTAATTCCGTCTGAGAAAGCGCCCGGTTCAGTCTGCCATGCCCGGACTGGCCCTACCATTTTGCATCCCGTCCCCACGCACTGCATGCGCGCCAGAGCCGCTGCTCGCGCTCTTGCCGTGTGCCGGGCCGATTTGCTTGTGGAACCAGTCATGAACAAACTTAACAATCGCCCCACCACCGACGACAGCTGGGCCGAATTCACGGGCCTGCTGCTGTTGCTGCTGGCCGCCGCCTACTTTGCCGCTTGGTCCAGACTGGGACACATTTCCGGCGTGCTGCCGCGTTTCGATCTGCGCGTCGCCTATTGGCTCACACAGCACACGGCGCCATGGCTAACGCCATTGCTGCGCACGCTCAGCCATGTCAATAGTGGGCCCGCCATTGCCTTGCTGAGTCTGCCATTGGCCTTGCATTTCTTATTGAGGGGCAGGCGCGCCTGGCTGGCGGCCCTGCTGCTCGGCTTGGCACTGATCAAGCCTGCGGGTGGCGCTACCGCCATGACCATCCTGCTCATCGGCATTGGCGGTACTTACCTGGCCGGGCGCCGGCCCCCCAATTGGCAGCGCGCCGCCGTCGCCGGTTTTGCCTTGCTGCTGATCGCATTGGTCGCCGTGAGCCGGGTCTGCGTCGGCGCCCAATACCCAAGCGAAGTGCTGTCCGCACTCTGCGTCAGCGGCGCCTGGCTCGGCGTGTGCCTGGTGTCGGGCGCCTGTGCAATGCGCATGCGTCCGCAGGAACGGCCGACCCGAACCGTGGGTTTGCGCACTGCCGTGACCGGCAAGATGGGGCTGTCGCGTCTGTGCGCCCTGCTCAAGCTGGAGCTGCGTTGTCTCCCCACGCCGCGGCTGGTGCGCCGCTGGCTCGACCTGCTGAACGATTACCCGATGCGGGAATTTGCATTGACCAGCCCGCACCTGGTTCAAAAGCCGTTCCGGCCGTGGTTCAGCCGCCGGCTGGACCGCGCCGCCCGCCTTCAAGCGTTGGCCGGCCATTACCGTATCATCTGCAATCATGGCCTGGCGCCGCTGCTCATCAAGGCAGCCAGCAAGCCAGTCACGCTGGTGCGCTTTGTCGGCAAGGACGAGACGCCTTACGCCATCGAACTGTGCGCGGTGGCGGTGATGGAGCGAGAAGGCGAGCTGGCGCTGCGGCTGCGCAGCGCGCAGGGTCCGGTCTATACGGTCGCTTTTTCCTTCTTACGCGACAACGGCCAGACCTGCGTCGCCATCGGCTGCGCACAAGGCCCCGCCGCCGATGGTCTGGAACTGGTGCGCAGCGCCACCCGTAACCTGTACGGCCTGCGCCCGCGCGACCTGCTGCTGCGTCTGGTCCAACAATTCGGCCTGGTGCTGGAGTGCGAGCAGTTGCGCCTGGTCGGCAACGACAACCGCACTGTGGCGCGCGGCTCGGTGCGCCGCGGCAGGATTAAGGCCGATTACGACAGCATGTGGCGGGAGATGGGCGCCAGGGGGCGCGCCGATGGCGACTTTGAATTGCCCTGCCTGCCCCTGCCCGCACTGCACCTGGAAAGCGTCCCGTCCAAAAAACGCGCGGAAGCGCGGCGCCGCCACCAGTTGCTGCAAGCGCTCAATGACGCTGCGCTGGCACGCCTGTTTCCCGCCAACAAACGACTAAGCGCCGCATGAACGGCAAACCACTTTCCCGCGCCGCCATGGCCGCCGTACTGTTGCTGCTCGCCTTTCCCCAGTTGAGCGAAACGATCTATGCGCCGGTGTTGCCCAGGATCGCCGCCGCGTTCGCGGTGGCGCCGGGCATGGCGCAGTGGGCCGTCAGCATCGACTTCGCCGCTTTCGCTGTCGGCGTTCTCTTCTGGGGCCGCCTGTCCGACCTGCAGGGGCGGCGTCCGGCCTTGCTGGCCGGCTTGGCATGCTATGCGCTGGCCGCGCTGCTGGCCCTGGCGGCAGGCAGCTTCGGCACGCTGCTGCTGGCACGCGCACTGCAAAGCTTCGGTGCTGCCTGCGGCTCCATCGTGGTCCAGACCATGTTGCGCGACCGCTTCCAGGGCGCCCAGCTGGCGGCGGTGTTTTCCACCATCGTTGCAGTGCTGGCCCTGTCGCCGGCGGTCGGGCCGCCGCTGGGCGCCATGCTGGCGTCGCGTTACGGTGTTCACGGTGTGCTGGTCTGCCTGGCCGCGCTGTCGCTGGTCTTCCTGCTGTGCGGAGCCAGCCTGCCGGAAACCCGCCCCGCGCACGCCGCGGCGCCCGCGCCTTTGCTGCCTACCGCATGGCGCATGGCGTGCGACCGGCAGCTGTGGAGTGCAGCGTGGCTGGTGGCCGGCTTCAACCTGATCCTGTTCGGCTATTACACGATCGCACCGTTCACGCTGAACCAGCTCCAGATGCCGGACTGGATGTTCGGCGCCAGCGGCATCCTAATTGCTGTCGCCGGGGGCCTGGGCGCACGTCTCAATCGCCGCGGCTTGCTGCGGCACAGCCCGGCACATCTGACCGCACTGGCCGCCCTGGGCGCCCTGCTTTCGTCCGCGCTGCAATGGATGGCAATGACTGCGGCCGCTGGCCACCCGCTGGCGGCGGCGCTTGCCATGCTCGGCACGCAAATGCTGCTGGTGCTCGCATTTGCCTGCGCCATTCCGAACGTCCTGGCCTCGGCCCTGAGCCGCTATCGCGATGTGCAAGGCACGGCCGGTGCCCTATTCGGGCTGGCCTACTACCTGATGCTGTCGGCCGGCCTCGGCCTGCTGAGCGCACTGTACCGGCCTCAGCCCATGTTTCAACCCGTTTTCATGCTGCTTGTCAGTGCGGCCATCATGCCGTGCGCCGTCCTGGCGCGACGCCAGGCCGCGCTGGCACTGCGCACGGAGGCCAGTAGCTAAGGCAGGCATTTTTCCGCGTCCGCCACCCTCGCACCACAAGCCGGCAGCCAGACGACGCTCTTCTTCCATCATGCAGCAGGAGGTAATTTGAGTATTTGGCGTACCCTATTGATGGTCTGGCTGCTGGCCGCCCCGGCTGCGTTTGCCAGTACGCCCAAGGCCGGCGGCGACGGCGCCCGGCAAATCTGGCAGTTGCTCGATTACGTGGCGGTCGACTACGGTGGCGCCGTGGAGAATGGCGCACTTGCCAGCGCCAGCGAGTATGCCGAGATGGTCGATTTTGCGGCGCGCGCGCAACAGCAACTGCAGTCGCTGCCGCCTCATGCCGGCAAAGCCGCCATCGCAAGCGCCATCGGAAAGTTGCGCACGGCCATCGGCACCCGGGCCAGCGCAACCGACGTGGCGCGCCTGGCGCAGGAAGCCAACAGGCTGCTGCTGGCGGCCTATCCGTTTCCCATCGCGCCGCCACTACGGCCCAGCCTCGCACGCGGCGCCGAACTGTATGCCAGGCATTGCATCGCCTGTCACGGGGAACGCGGTGGCGGCGACGGGCCGCTGGCCGCCACGCTCAATCCCGCGCCAACGGCTTTGAACGATCCGGTGCGTGCGAAGCTGCGCAGCCTTGGCGCGCTCTACCAGATCGTGTCGCTCGGTGTACCCGGGACTGCCATGCCGGCGTTCAAGGAGCTGCCCGCCCAGGACCGCTGGGCACTGGCCTTCTTCGCCGGCACCTTGCCATATGACCAGGCCATGGCGCAGCGCGGCGAACAGCTGTGGCGCCAGGGCCGCCCCGTCACGCCACAGCGCGTTCCCGACCTCGCCACGCTCAGCCAGCTTAGCGAGTCGGCACTGGCCCAGGAGGTGGGCGACGCTGCCGCGCAGGCGCTCACCGCCTACCTGCGGCGCCAACCCGCCGCCATCCAATCCGGCCAGCCCGAGGGCTTGGCGCTGGCGCGCCAGCTGCTTGACGCAAGCCGGGCGGCCCTGCATGGCGGCGACCGCGCCGCTGCGTTACGGCTCGCCTTGTCGGCCTACCTGGACGGCGTAGAACCGGCCGAGCCGGTGCTTGCCGCACGCAGCAAGTCCCTGCTGGCAGCACTTGAGAGCGCAATGCTGGCTTACCGTTCCGCCCTCACTGCCGGCGATCTTGCCCAGGCCGATGCCAGCGCCGCCCAATTGTCCGAGCTAATCGATCAGGCCGAAGCTGCCAGCAGCGCCACGCGCGCCACCCCGCTGGCCACTTTCCTGGGCGCGCTCGCCATCCTGCTGCGCGAAGGCTTGGAAGCGCTGCTCATTGTGGTAGCCATGATTGCCTGCCTCAAGAAGGCTGGCCAGGAGCAAGCGCTGCCCTTCGTCCATGCGGGCTGGGCCAGCGCCCTGCTCGCCGGGCTGATCACCTGGGCGGTAGCCACCTGGCTGGTGGCATTCAGCGGCGCCAGCCGCGAGTTGACTGAGGGCCTGGGTTCGCTGCTGGCCGCCGCGGTCCTGCTCAGCGTAGGCATGTGGTTGCACCGCAAAAGCAGCGCCGGGCGCTGGCAGCATTTCATCGACACCACGCTGGCGGCCGCCCTGTCGCGCCGTTCAGCATGGGCCTTGTTCGGGCTGGCATTCCTGGCGGTTTACCGCGAAGTCTTCGAAACTGTGCTGTTCTACTCGGCCTTGCTGGCCGACGGCAACGGCACCGCGTTGCTGGCAGGGTTCGCCAGCGCTGCCGCGCTGCTGGCCGCAGCCAGCTTCGTGCTGCTGCGAACCAGCACCCGCCTGCCGATCCGCCAGTTCTTCGCCCTCACCTCGGTCGTGGTCGCCGTCCTGGCAGTGGTCCTGGCGGGCAAAGGCATCGCTGCACTCCAAGAAGCCGGCTGGGTCGGCGTGCGTCTGGTAGCCGGCCCGCGGCTGGAGATGCTGGGGCTCTACCCCACGTTGCAAACCATGCTCGCGCAAAGTGCGGTGGCGCTGGCGGCGCTGGCGGCCATCATGTTCAATCGCCGTCCGGCCAGCGAGCGCGGCACCGCAAGCAGTTAGTTGGTCCTGATTTTGATTACCGTCGCGCGCCAATTGCCAGTGGCTTTGCATACTGGAGTCCAGCCTCGTCGAGAGGCTGACGCAAGCATCCCAATCACATAGGAACCAACAATGAAATACAAGAAGTACACGTTGACCGCTTTGCTGCCGTTCTGCTTCGCCCTGTATGGCTGCGGTGGCGGCGGCCATGGCGGCGACGCTCCGCAGAAGAGTCCTACGCCCCAGACCAAACCGGTACAGCACGGCAGCAGCGCCGAAACGCAGACCGATCCTGCCGGAGAAGGCAGCAGCACCGAAACGCAAACCGACAAGGCCGACACCGTGGATGCGGGCACCATGACCGACGTCCCGCAGAATCCAATGCCTCCCGACATCGCCATGGATGGTTCGCAGGGCGTGGCAAACGGTATCTGGATCGGCAAGGCGGGCAACGGCCTGCCCGCCTTCGCGCTGGTGGCAAACGACACGCCCATCGCCAATGGGCCCGCCAATTTCTATTTCATTTACAGCTCAAGCGCCGAGCACAAGTACGACGTGCTGCGCGGCGGCAGCATGCGCATCAACAAGGGCGCCATCGCAGCCGACGTATATTCCAGGGGCGGCGCGCACTACAACGCGCTGCGCGGCAAGGTTGATCCCGCCAATACCCTGATGGGCGACCTGTACAACGATGCCGGCCAAGTGCTCAACAACTACAGTTTCAGCTACAGCGCGGACAACGCCATTGCCCCGCAACTCACGCCCCTGTACGGCAACTATCTTGGCGTGGCGGCCAAAGCAGGGGACCCTGTTCCCTCGGTCGTCATCAAGAAGTGGCCCGACCCGGCCACAGCCACCACGCAGGCCGCCATCGAAGGCAATATGCCTGGCTGTACCTTCCGCGGAAGCATCCGCGTCGGCACCGGCAAGACGGCTGTTTATGCGCTGGAAATGCACGCCGAAGGCCCACAGTGCAGCCTGCCGGACAGCACTGGCGGCAAGACACACCTGTACGGCATGGCAGCCCTGACAACCTTGCCCGGCGCTAAAGCGCCCAGCCTGGTCTTCGCCGCCTCTGCCGACCAGGTCAAGGAGGGCAAGTACGGCACCAGCCTGATCCCTCTGGCCAATCTGACCGGCACCCTGCAGAAGCAGTAAGCAAGGCCGCTCCAGAAAAAACCAGGGGCCTGCGCATCAGCGCAAGGGCTCCTGGTTTTTCAGCAGGGCGGCAGTTTCAAATGCTGCCAGCCTTGCCTGTCGGTCCAAACAACGCCGCCACCAGCGAATCGCGCCTCACCTTGCCCTGCTGCTCAGCAGCGACCCAACTGCGGCGACACTCGATCACGTCGACTTCTTCCTCCTCCTCGATTGCGATCCGCCAGGTACAGGCGATCGACCCTGGCCGCCGCGGGCCAGGCCGGATTTCGCCGACCGCGTGCAACACCTTCAAGTGAAAACGCAGCTTCGCTACCGGTACGTCGAAGATCCGTGCCATTTCCGCTGGCGTGGCGTCGCCGACCTCTTCCAGCAACATCAGCACGGCATCGCGAATGATTTCCGCGCGCTCGTCGCTCACCGTACGCGTGCTCCCTTTGGGTAACGTAAGTTTATATTTCAACATCTTATTAAGGCCAAGAATGGATGGTCGTCCGATTCTACTGACGTGCCGCCTAACCCCGGTCGTCAGCGCCCAATCTAGGACCAGGGAAGGTGGCCAAAGTAACTAAGTCCTATTTTCAGGACCGACTGCGCCTGGCGTTCATCGGTCCGATACCATGCAATTCGTCTATCTGGGCGCCTGTTTCGCCGCCCGTATTCCTGATTACAAAGAGAGAAAATCATGTTCAAAAATATGAGGCTGGCCCACAAGCTGGCGCTGGGGTTTGGCTTGACCATCGTGGTGGCGGTTGTCGTTGCCGGACAAGGGCTGCACAGCACCGGCAGGATGAACGACCTGCTCAAAGGCATCTACGAAAACAACCTGATGCCGATCAAGGATGTCGCCAATGCAAATATGCAAGCGATCTATCATCATAGAGCCCTGTACGAAGTGGTCACCGCCAGCGATGCGGCAGCCATTGCCACCACGCGCAGCAAACTCGACAAGCATGCCGGGCAAATGAACGGACTGCTCGACAAATACCGTAAGACTTTCCTGACCGATAAAGAAAAGGAATTGCTGCAGCAATTCGAAACCGCTTGGGACGCCTACCTGCAAGCGGCCGGCAAAGTCGAGCAGTTGGCCATCGCCGGCCAGCAATCGGACGCCCAGCAACAATTGAACGGCGCGGTCGCGTCCACCTTCCAGGTCGCGGATGACCTGCTCAGCGACCTGGTAAATATTAACGAAGAGCTGGGCCACGAGGCTTTCGAAAACAGCCAGGCCGTTGCATCCGCAGTCCACATCGAAAGCATTACCGTGCTGCTGCTCGGCGCCATCCTGGGCACGGGGTTGGGCTACTGGATCACGCGCTCGATCGCCAAACCCATGGGCGAAGCAGTGCAAGTGGCGCAAACGGTGGCCGCCGGCGACCTTACCAGCAACATCGAGGTGCGCAGTGCCGACGAAGCGGGCCAGCTGTTGCAAGCCCTGCGCCAGATGAACGGCTCCCTGACCAGCATGGTCGGCGATGTACTGGACGGCACCTCGCTGATCGCTTCCGCCTCCAAGCAGATTTCGGCCGGCAATGCCGACCTGTCCTCGCGTACCGAGCAGCAGGCAGCGGCCTTGGAACAGACTGCAGCCTCGATGCATGAATTGACCGACACAGTCAGGCAGAATGCCGCCGGCGCGCAGCAGGCCAGCCAGCTGGCCCACGATGCCTGCGAACTGGCGACCAGGGGCGGCACTGCGGTGACCCAAGTTGTGCAGACCATGGGCGAGATCCAGGCGTCCGCCAAACAGATCGTCGACATCATCGGCATCATCGAAGAGATTGCGTTCCAGACCAACATCCTGTCGCTGAACGCTGCCGTGGAGGCAGCGCGCGCAGGCAAACACGGCCAGGGCTTTTCCGTGGTTGCATCCGAGGTGCGCAGCCTGGCGCAGCGCTCGGCCGCTTCGTCCAAAGCCATCAAGACCCTGATCGAGGGATCTGTCGGCAAGATCAATGAGGGCACACGCCTGGTCGGCGAAGCTGGCGCAACGATGGAAGAAGTCGTGCGCAGCTCACAGCAGGTGGCACACATCATGGACAGTATCAGCGCGGCCAGCGGCGAACAGGCCGAAGGCATCGAACAAGTGCGCCAGGCCATTGCTCAAATGGACCAGGTGACGCAACAGAATGCAGCACTGGTGGAAGAAGCTGCCGCCACAGCCGAATCGATGGAAGAGCAAGCTGCCCGGCTGGCGGCCCTGGTCGCCGTGTTCAAGATCAAGCAGGAAAGCGCACCATTTGTTTCTGCTCCCAGGCCAAGGGACATCAATCCGGCATGGCGTCCGGCGTTGATGCGCCCACAGTCGACCTCAGCAGGTAATTGAAGAGCGGGCTGCCATGCGAATCTCCTATATCGAATACACCGCCGTCAAGGCCGAAAACAATGCCGCCGAAGTACGCACCGATGTCGATCTGGCGCTGCTGATGCTGGTTTCCCTGGTCAAAGCGCGCGACAATGAAACGGCCAGCCACCTGGTGCGTACGGCGCAGTACGTCCGGCTACTCGCGGAATATTTGCGCAATCATCCGCGCTTTGCCCAAACCCTGTGCGATGAAACCATCGAACTGCTGGTCAAGTCGGCGCCGCTGCACGACATCGGCAAGGTCGGCATTCCCGACCGCGTGCTGCTCAAACCAGGCCGCCTGACGCCCGATGAATTCGCGGTCATGCGCACCCATGCCAAGCTCGGCTACGACGTGCTGGCGCAAGCTGAAGCGCAGCTCGGCCATCCACTGCCCTGCCTCGCCTTCGCCAAAGAAATCGCCTTGTCGCACCATGAAAAATGGGATGGCAGCGGCTATCCGCAAGGCCTGGCAGGGGATGCGATTCCGATGTCGGCGCGCCTGATGGCCGTAGCCGACGTCTACGATGCGCTGACCAGCAGGCGCAGCTATAAACCGGCGATGTCGCATGAAGAAGCCTTACAGATCATGCGCCAGGGACGCGGTCGTCACTTCGATCCCGACGTGCTGGATGCGTTCCTAGTCCTGGAACAGCAGTTCGCGGCCATTGCGGCGCGCCATGGCGACACGGTCGGCGATCTGACCGCACTGGCCCAGCGGGTGCTGCACGGCTAACGCAGTCACGGCCAGCACCCGGCTGGCCCATGATTTCCTCTTCCCGCGCCCCCTCCTCTGGCGGCCTCCTGCTTGGGACCTTAACCGTCATTGGCGCTCCCTCAGCTCCCGGCCCAAAATGCGTACTGAGCAACTCCGCATCCATTCCAGCGCGACGTCGGTCGAACCGTTGATCCTGTAGCGCGCACTTCATTATGCGCCCAGCCCTTACTCATCCGGAAAATGTTCCGGCGCAGCGCAACTTTTGATCAATCCAGCACCGGCAGCCTTGGGAATTCCCAAGGCATGCCATTAACTCATTGGAATAAACAAAGTGAAGTTCTCAATCATTGTGCCCAATCCCGACATCGCGTCGAACCGGGCCAACAACATCGGCGAACGAAGTACGGCAAACGATAATTCAACGAATAGCGGCGGTAAAGTGCCTACCTTGCCACCGCCGTCGGGATGCAATGCGCCACACGAAGAGACGATGTTTTGGATCTATGCGAGTAAATTGGATCAGAAGGATCCAGGGATTCCCCGCTTCTGGATAACAGATCCTAAAGGACTGAAGAAGAAACTCGAAGAATTCCGAAGTTGGCAAACGCTTGGATCCGTTCATTCCAGTCGTGCGACGGTGCTGCAGGATTTTCCCGAAGTCTTTGCGCCATTCTTCAAACACGGCTTTGGCGAATTGATCCGACCGGACCTGCTGGACAGTCTGCTGACCCCTGGCGCCCCCATTCCCGAATCACTGATGCCTGTGCTGTTGCACGGTATTGCCGACATGCTCGGCAAAAGCATCCATGTGGCCGACGTCGGGCTGGCAAACGACCTTCCGCCGAAGGAAGGCATACTCAAGGATGTGCTCCGTGTCTACCAACAGGGGGAGGATGAGGAGGCCCGCTTCTGGGCCACTGACAACGGTCCCACTCCGCCCAATGTAAGTTCCGATCCGGACGGATCGAGCATTTTCAGGGCATTAATCGCCGATGCACAAGGCTTACGCGATGACAAAGTGCGTCAGGAAGATATCAATCGCTTCCGTCAAGATATTTATGAGCACTTTTGCCACAACCATGGGCCTTATCAGGAAGCTTTTGCCAAGGCCTATGGAGAGCAGAAAGAAGTCGATGACGAATACTCCAGCCGGCCACAGCCTGAACCGGGCCTGAAGCAAAAAGCGACTGCCGTGATATTTTCGGGCTTGGCATTAGGCGCCCAATTCGAGCCGGTGCTTCGGCTCAAAGCGCAACGCATGCTCGAAGGCCAGCAGGTTACAGGGCCACAAACCACGACGGTAGCGCAAGGAAGAACCGCCATCTTCGAGCAACGCCTGCAAGAGGCGCGAGCATACGAGCAACAACATCAGGAGCCGCAGCCAGCGGCACAGACTCCCAACGAGCAAAGCAAGGGCTGGCAGGAGGCCGCAACCGAGGTTGCGAAGACCGCCTTGGTGGCCGGGGCTACCATGGCCCTGACTGGCAATCCAGTTATCGCGGCAGGGGCCGCGGTTCTATCGCAGATCGGCACCGCTGGTACCGCACAACCGGTCGAAAACGTGGTTGACGCACAAACCGACGAGGCCGGCGATGATGACGTGACCATTGAAACCGAACATGAGCCTGGCGAAATGCAGGGCGAGCACACCGGCCCGAAGGCAACTTACTCAGACTATATCGATTTCAAGCACGCCATCATTGACAATGCTTCTGCGTCAGCACGGCAGCGCCGCGAACTTGCTCCTAGCGACGCGACCGCGCAAACCAACGAACTGTTCTCAGTGCCGCTGGAAACCGTCCATGCCAACGAAACGGTTTTCCGAAACGACTTTGAAGCCTATTCGCGGCTGAATGCACCAGCACCGCGCGACCCGGTGCAATTGCAACGCGACGCGCAAACGCTGCTCGATCAGCACATCGCCGACACCGAAGCTGAAGTCCAGCGACTTCATGTTCAACGAGGCAGTGGCGAGCTACCACCACCATTCCAGGGATCGAATGCCACCGATGCCAGCAGTCTTGCTGCTAAGCTCGATCGGCTGCTCGAACTGGAGGTCCTGAAGCTGCGCTACACCACAACCCCAAGCAACCACCACCATCGCCACCGCAATGCACGTCTGCATGTACTCACCCATCAGCAGACGCATGGCGCGGCGAAAGCACTTCTTCAGACATTGCAAGCGGACTGGAAGCTGAAGACCGCAGGGGACGACAGCTTCATTCTCAGCCTTCTCGGAAAAAGTCCCGCCCAGTGGTTCAGGGAACATAAGGATCAGCTGAACGGAAAGACATGTGCCCAGGCCAAGGCGGCCATGCTGGCCAGTTGTGCAGGAGAGCTGCCGGTGGGCGAGCAGGGCAAGCTTGCCTTTACCCTCGCCCTCATTGACCAGCTCGATCCTACGCTTCGCCAAGTCCCGGAATCCGTACTGGAACAGATGCAATGGGCCGATGACAGGCATTTGAACTATCGGGTCGGCTATGCAGCATTGAGCGCCGCAAACATCCCGATCAGGTCTGAAAAGGAAATGGACGCAGCGGCGCAGACCATCATTACCCAATTCATGAACGATGATCTGGGCGCGTTGGGGCAGCATCACATGGCAAGCGACTTCGCGCTCCTGACCGGGGCCTACGGTGCGGAGGGAAAATCCGACGACACCGTCCTTGCCGACATCATGAAAGACTTCGAGCAACGTCCCAATGCCGTCCGCGATCAGAAACTTGCACAGATCCGGGCAGCCCTGGTTGACCCGCCTCCATCCCTGGCTGAGATTGCAGCGGTGTTCGGTGAACAGTATATCTCGGGACGGCCCGAAAGTGTCACCACCGTCAAATACCCGGTACGGCCCGTCAGTTTCGACAACCGCGTCGTCCGTAATGAGACCCTGCTGGACGCATTCGCCCATGGCAACCATTACAGCCGCGGTTCCGACGGTAACTCATATCGACAGCGAACTTTCCTGATCGAAGTGCCTCATGGCGGACTCGCCGCTCAAGGCCAGGAAGTCACCATCGACGGCGAGCGCATTTTTGCAGAATACGATCAGCGCGCAAGGGATTATTTCAAGACAGTCGAACGTGGTGCGCATGCGCAATTGGACTTGTTGTTCGGGCTTCATCGCCAGCCAGAAGCAATTCTCAAGCCACAAGTACAGATGGGATCGCACACCGTCAAATCGCCGGATAACATCATGATCGTGATGTTGCGCTCAGATGGCGCGAACCAGCCTCAGCCTTACAGGCTTGCGTTCGATGCCGGAAGGCACGCCTCGCTCACTCCCATGGCCGCAAGCATCGAGGACATCGCTGATCATGATCTGAACACTGTCGAGGATCAAGCCATGTTCTACGTAAAAAATCATCCCGCGGAGTTCTTCGAACGAGCGCCGGATCAGATTCGCAGCGGCACTTTCGGTATCGAGCGGCGTTTCCCCGGTACGCCGCATGAAGTGCGCAGGGAAGTGTTCTCCCAGCTTGGCTGGACCCAGAAACTCGAGGCACACAAACTCAATGCTGAGCGCAGCTTGCACGCCAAGCCCTACGTCGAGGGCTTGCCACTATACGGCTGCGTCAACAGAGTCCGCGACGCCTTTACCGACCCGCGTGTTCAAAATGAGCCCTATGAGTATCCTGTTGGCGCCCGACCGCCACGAACGACACCATCCAGCAGCTATGTCAATCCCTTCCCGACCGACGAGTTCATAATCGGTCTGCAGTGCGGTGGCGCAGTTGTGAGTATGTTGGGTGGCAAGCGCACGCTCATGAATAAGGCGGCAAAGTGGGGCAAGGCCGTTGGAAACTTGCACGGCGTCAAGTTCAAGAGCCTGAAGAGACCCAGGAAGGTCTTCGTGGATGCGCTGATGAAGGGGAAGAACGAGTTCCGTGACCGGCTGCGGGCCCATGGCCTCAGCACGGCCGATTCGAACGATCTAAGCGCGAAGCTGAATAGCGTGGGCTATGGACATGCGTTCCAGCGATTCCGGGATGCGAAAGAACTTGAGGCGCTCGCAAAGCTGACAACCGATGGGTCACGTCTCCGGGACGGCGCTGACCTGCCGCACGGGATGCTGATTACGGGATCGGATGGCAAGCGCTACCTGAAGGCAAGCGGCGGCCAGGAAGGCGGTATATTCTTTGATCCAGACCGGCGTAAATTCATGCGCCAGATTGGCGCCGCCGATGCTCCTCGCTTCGCCGAAGTTGACTTGCACACGCTCACCCTCAGGCCCGGTTCGTCCGGCTATCGGCAGCGCGAGCCCGATGCCGTCGCCATCGACCGTTTGGGACAGGCCAAGACCAGCTACTATGGCGACGGCACCGACGTACGCGTTCTGGATGGACCGGGCTTGCGCCGCGCCCGCCCGAACGAGGGAGAGGCTTATCGCAACTCAGATACCGTCTTGAAACGCGACACGCGCCGCCACGCAGACGGCATCATTCGCTACGTTGAGGACGGCGCTCCAACGTCGGAGAAGACCCACTACCGCCTGACCCAGCCCGATGGCTCGGACGTTGTGACGCCACCGGCCGGCAGCATCCATTCGTATAAAGTTCCGATGCTGCGCGCCATAGGCCCCGAAGGAGATGTGCTGCCTTTCCGCTGGGAGCGCGTGGCGGCCTTTTCCATCGGATCGAAAGAGATTCTCGTTGTCAAAATTGATGGCGCACTTTACCACCTCAAAAACAAAGAAGGGCGTCTGCATGCAGTCCACGCAAGTCCGCACACGGTCCAGGCTTATAACGAAATTTCCTGCGCGCCGCGCATCGGCAATGCGAGAACCAAGCGTGCGCCTGGTCAACAATTGCGTAGGCTATGCGACGCTGGTGCATATGATAAAGCTCAACTGGTAGAGGAATTACAACGCCAGAAAGCGGCATCGACTGACGAAAAAGAAAGGACGGAGATACAGCGCAATATCAACCATCTCGAGCAACACCATATTCAGAGAGGTACCGATGCCGAATTTGCAGAGCTGGATCAGCTCGTGAAGGAAAGGTACAACTCGGTCAAGACTGGCATTAATTGCCAAGAAATATTCAACGTTGAGAATCCGTCCGAACTGGTTAAGGTTGGAAGAAACAAGGTCAAAGGAAGGAACGTGGCGGCGTTCACGATGAACGCATTCGATGGAGAGTCGACGCTCGACTCTGCCACGGTTCAAGGTGTGACCGCCCAGCCACGCATATTGATCAGCGGATCGTATGCATTCAAGGATCAACTTGATTTGCTGCCAGGAGCAGGAAACCACGCCGGTGCCGTGTCCAACCTGGGAGCAATGAACGCGGCTGGTCGACCCAGGGAAGGCCAACAGCCGATCGTCATTCCCCGCGACGGCGACACCGAATACAAGGCTCTACCCAACATTGAAGCAAACATGAGGAAATTCATGGACAGCGTTGCTTCACTTGATAGCGCCTCGGTCAACAATCCAGAGAAAAAGCTTCGCATGGATATCAAGTTTCATACCGGACTTCCACCTTGTCTCTCATGTAGTTTTGCCATGGATGAATACATGCATGGGCTGAAGGAAAAGGTCGCGAAATGGAATCTCGAGAACCGCGGGCCCGGTCGCAATGGGATCCAGATTGACGTCAGCTTCAAGTACGGATTTGATCCGACCAAGACTGAGTGATGGTGATGAAGCGCGTGGACCAGCAGCGCGCTTCGCCCGCCGGAACTGGCCCCAAATGGGGCTTGACTTCGGCGGGCAAGCTCGCGATAAAGAAAGAAAACTGAAGGTTTCGAATTCAGAATGTATGGCGCAGACCGAGATTGAAGGCTCGGTCGCCACTGCCGTTGCCTGTGGCGTTGCCGACCGTGTAGCCTGCGCCGTTGCGATTCATCATATGGCCGTAGGCTGCATACACATCGGTGCGGCGCGACAGGTAATACCGGTAGCCAAGCGCCAGCTGCGTAGCATCCTGGCGGCCGATGGTGTTGTCGTGCTTTCGCAGCCAGGAAGCCATCCATATGCCTGCGCCCTGGGGAATGGACAGGCCCAGCATGATGCTGCGGCTGTCGTGGCTTGGCCCTGGCGGGACAGCATAGCCGAAGGAATTGGCACTGTCGCGCATCTGCGTGCTGTCCGGACCTTTGTCCCTGCCGACTGCAATATGGGTTTTCGCCACGCCAAAGTCATACACGGCAGCCAGCAGCGTGTTGCTGGCTGGCTCCTGGTCCGGCTCGGGCGCCGGGGCGGCCGGATTGCTGCGCCGATGGTGGCCCACGTGCACCGCCAGAGGCCCACTGGTATAGGAAAAAGCGCCACCGGCCGCGTGGCCGCCGCGCTGTTGGCCGCTTTTGTCACCGCTGGCATAAGCCAGTTCCACGTTCACCCCGTGCCATCTCGGCGAGGCGTACTTGACCGAACTTTCCATGGTACCGGCGAAGCCCATCAGGTTTTCGGTATCGCCCGCCATACCGGTGTCGAAAGGATCGGCGGCCGCCATGGCGAGGTACTGGGGCGTGAGCTGCAGCCCCAGCGTGACCGTGCCCAGCCGGCTTTCCAGGCCGACGTAAGCCTGGCGCCCAAACAGGCGGCCGCCCTGCCCCGCCTGGCCGGTATCGGCGCGAAAACCGCTTTCCAGCACAAAGACGGCGGCGCGGCCGCCGCCCAGATCTTCCCTGCCGCGCAGTCCAAAACGCGAGCCCGACTCGACGCCGCTGGTCAGCTTGGTAAGCGCCGCCTGTCCGCCGCTTTCATGCACCAGCGCCATGTCGATCACGCCATACAGTTCTACGCCCGTCCCGGCCGCCGCGGTCCCTGCCGATGCGCTGGCCGCCAGCGCTAGCATTACTTTCCTCATTGATTCGCTGCCTCATGAAATGGCCTGCGATGAGGCCGACGATCCGATGCTGCGCGAAGCGTCGCGCCGCTGCTGCAGCGCGCCGATTTCCCGGACCGAATGAAGCAGCGGCGGCGTTGCGTGCTTAGAACAGGACTCGCGCCAGGCCAGCTTTCTCGAACAGGTAATCGCGCGAAGCTTCCAGCTTGCGCGTCAACGAAGGCACATCGACGCCGACCAGCCGTCCCTGCCACTTGCGGATGCGGCCGGCCACCATCACGGTGTCGACGTTGCTGCGCTCCATCAAGGTCACCACCGCACCCGGCGCATGGTTGAGGGGGCTGACGTTCAAGGCTTCGCTGTCCAGCAGGATCAGGTCGGCCTGCTTACCAGGGCTCAGGCTGCCGGTTTGCGACGCCAGCCGGAGCGCCCGGGCGCCGCCAATGGTCGCCCACTGCAGCACTTCCCGTGCCGACACGGGAGCAAAGGTATGATCGCCTTCCAGTGCCAACTCGTTGACCAGGCCACGCTGCAGCGTCAGCGCGCATCGCATTTGCGTGAAGAAGTCGGCCGTCATGGTGCATTCCACATCCGAACTCAGGGATGGCATGATGCCTGCCGCCTGCGCGTGCAGCAGTGGCGGCGTGCCGTGGCGCATTGCCATTTCAATCGGCACCGCCAACGAGATGGCGGCACCGGCTTCGGCCACCGCTTTCCAGGCAGGCTGGTTGATACCGGTCATATGAATGATCAGGTTATCGTCCCGCAGCAGGCCGCGTGAAATCAGATCGTCCATCACAGCCTGCGATCCCATGCCGCCTACGCAGTGGAAGACTATCTGCAGGCCCAGTTCACGCGCGAGCTGCCAGGCGCGCTCCCATTCCGGCAGATAGACTTCGCCGCCCATCGCCAGCGTGACCTGGCTTTGCGTGCCGGCGAAGTATTCGCGCTGCAGGCGAAAAATGTCATGCGGGTACCTGCAAGCCAGGCCTTGCCCCTCAAAATACCCCAGGACAGCCCGCCGTCCGGCGTCGAGTAAAGCTGCTACGGCAGCGTCGGTATGTTCCGGCGAATGGTGGATCTGCGACACGTCGAGTACACTGGTGACCCCGGCATCGAGCTGGCTCAGCGAGCCATACAGCTCACTGATATACACATCTTCCGGGCGGTAGGCAGGCGCCAGCCGGCCCAGGATGCGCTCCATGTAGTTCGGGTATTCCGGCTGCGCCGGATCGCCGGACAGGATACCGTCGGCCAGGCTGCTGCGCAACGCCGTTTCAAACTGGTGGTGGTGGGTGTCGACGAAGCCCGGCACGACAATCTTGCCGCGTCCATCGATCGTTTGGACCGGGGCGCTGATACATTGCGCCAAACCGGATCCGATAGCGGCAATCGTGTCGCCGTCAATCAGGATGTCGGCACATGCGTAATCACCGATCTGGTTGTCCATGGTAAGGATGCAGGCGTCTTTGATCAAGACCTGGACGTGATCCTTGCCGCTGTCCTGCGGCATCGCTGCGGGCTGCGTTGGCGACCGCCCGGCTTCCGGCAGCCGCGCGAGCAAGATGGCGCCGGTCGCAGTTCGGCCATCGGCTTTCGAATGATGCTGGCACATTGGGGAATTCCTTTCTGGGTTGCAGTGTTCAACCTATCCTAGGCTGCGCATGCCGGACGGTGCCTGAGCAAGCTACTTTCCCGGACCGATTTACGGACTGCGATGGAACTTTCCCGCTGCTTGATCCACTACTTGACCCGCTGTTTGCCGAGCTTGCGAACCAGCGAACGGCGGTGCATGCCCAGCTGGCGCGCCGCCTCCGAGATGTTGTAGCCTGTCTCGGCCAGGACCGCATGGATATACTCCCATTCCAGGGTCTTGACAGAAGTGGCACGGCTACTGGCCGCAATGTCCGTAGTGCCGGCCACGTGGCCAAGTGCCGCTTCGATCTCATCGGTGTTGGAAGGCTTGGACAGGTACTGGATCGCGCCCAGCTTGATCGCTTCCACCGCCGTATTGATGCTGGCAAAGCCAGTCAATACTACGATGCGCATGGCGGGATCACGCCGGTGCAGCAGCTGCACGCAGGACAAGCCTGTCGCGTGGCCTTTCAGCTTGAGGTCGACCACGGCATAGGCAGGCGCATGGCACGCCAGCCGGTCGCAGACCTCGTCCAGGCTTTGCGCCAGCAGCACCTGGTAGCCGCGGCGTTCGAACGAACGCGCCAGCGTGCGCGCAAATGCGGCATCGTCTTCCACCAAAAGCAGGATGCGCCCGGCATCAGTTGTCATGGAGCTCCTCCAGCGTAATCGCCGCCAAAGGCAGGCGCAGGCAGACTTTGGCCCCGCCCCGGCCCAGATTGGCGGCCGCCAGCGTTCCGCCTAGCCTGCGCGCCACGTTCATGGCCAGGAATAGTCCCAGTCCACCGCCCTCGCGCCCTTTGCTGGAGTGGTATGGTTTGCCGAACTGGGCCAGCATTGCGGCAGTGAATCCAGGCCCCGCGTCTGTCACCCGCACTGCCAGCATTTCGCCGTCGATGCTTGCTTCCATGCGCAGCCATTGCGGCGAGGCTTCGAAAGCATTGTCCAGGAGATTGCAGATGGTCTGTTTTATGATGGAATCGGAAACGATACGCACATCGCGCCCGATCCGGTTGTCGAACTCGAAGTCCGCTACCGTCCTGGCGATGCGCCATTCCGCTGCCAGGCCGGACAGGAAGGCATTGATGGTGGTGGGTCTCGACAGCTCGCCACGCGTCTGGCCTGCGCAAAGCAGGATGCTGCTGACCGTCGTCTTGCAGCGTCGAAGCTGCGCTTCCATCTCGCCGAGCTCTGCGCGCAATGCACGATTGCTGCTGAATTCCGGCATCCGGCGCCAGTCGCCCAGAATGACCGCCATGGTCGCCAGCGGAGTGCCCAGTTCGTGCGCCGCGCCGGATGCAAGCAATCCCAAACGGACGACATGCTCCTCTTCTACCGCCTGCTGGCGCAGGTCGGCCAGCTTGCCGGCAGTGCGGCGCAGGTTGCAAATGATGCGGCCAGTAAACATCACCAGCAGTCCTGCGATGAGCACGAAGCACAGCAACACGCCTTGAATGTACAAGCTGAAGATGCCGGAGCCAAGGTCCGCCGGCAGCTCCAGCGGCCGCGAAAAGACCGCCAGCGCGGCCAGGCAGGCGGTGCTGGCGCCGACGACCAGCCAGCTCGAACGCTGGTCGAGCAGCAGCACGCTGAGCATCACCTGCAGCAGATACAGGAAGGCAAACGGATTGGAGATGCCCCCGCTCAGGTGCAATTGCACCGTCAGGCAGGCGACGTCGGCCAACAGTGCCCACAGCAGCTCGCCGTTCGAAACCGCGGCTTCGCCCCGACAGCGCAGCACGCTGGCAATATTGAAGACGGCCAGGCATCCGAGCACACTCAGCATGGCAGGCAGCGGCAGCGGCACGCCGCAGCTTACGCTGCAAACCATGATCGCCGCCCCCTGCCCCAGCGCAGCCAGCCAGCGCAGTGCAATCAACTGCCGCATGTTCTGCCGTCCGGAGGCGTGCAAGATGTTGCCGGCGACGGTGGATGCGGCACCGGCCGCGCCGTCCTCGCTCGCCAGGGAAGCCTTCATGGCGTATGGTGCATCATGCCATTGGTCATGCCTGGCATCATGTTGCTGTTCAGGTGATGCATGACCCAGAGCGAGCCACTGAGCATGATCGCCACCAGCACGAAGGTGAAGATGAGTGCCAGCAAGTTCCAGCCCCCTTCCGACCTGGCATTCATGTGCAGGAAGCACACCATGTGTACCACGATCTGTCCAACGGCCAGGCCAAGCAGGACATAGGCCGCCGTGCTGGAGTGGACGAACACATTGCCCATCACCAGCCAGAAGGAAACGGTGGTCATGATGGCAGCCAGTACGAAGCCGATGATGTATCCGCGCAGGCTGCCGTGCGCCGGATCGTGCTGCAGGTGTTCGCTCATGGCAGCACTCCCATCAGGTAGACAAAGGTGAACACGCCGACCCAGACCACATCGAGGAAGTGCCAGAACAGCGAAAGGCACATCAGGCGGCGCCGGTTCTCCGGCGACAGGCCATGCTTCTTCAGCTGGAACAGCAGCGTGACCAGCCACACGATGCCGAAGGCGACGTGCAGCCCATGGGTGCCGACCAGGGCAAAGAACGCGGTCAGGAAGCCGCTTTGCTGGGGCCCGGCGCCTTCCTGAACCAGGTGGATGAATTCAAACAGCTCGAAAAAGACGAAGGTTGCGCCAAGCACCCCGGTGATGGCCAGCCAGCCCATTACCTGCTTCAGCTTCTGCCTTTGCATCTCCAGCATGGCAAAGCCATAGGTGATCGATGACAGCAACAGCAGCGTGGTGTTGATGGCCACCAGCGGCAAGTCGAACAGTTCGGCCCCGGATGGCGCGTTCGCGTAGCTGCGTCCCAGCACCGCATACGCGGCGAACAGCACGGCGAAGATCAGGCAATCGCTCATCAGATATAGCCAGAAGCCCAGCATGGTCCCGTTCTGCGGATGATGATTGCGCACCAGGAAGCGCGCGCAAGGGTCGGCGGGCATCGCGCCCGCGACGATAGGATGATTGGTAGTCATAAGTTCAGGCGATTTTCAGGAGACGGGTACGCATTTCTTCCGTGTGCGCGACTTGATCCGCGGGAATGTAGTAGTCGCGCCGGTAGTTAAAGGTGTGGGCCACGATTGCCGCCAGCAGCACGGCAAAACACAGCCCGGCCGGCAGCCACATATGCCAGATCAGCGTGAAGCCGAGCGCGAAACTGAGCGCCGCCAGGATGAAGCCGGCGCGGGTATTCTTCGGCATATGGATCGCAGAAAATCCGGCCAGCGGACGCTGGAAGCCGTGCCTTTTCATATCAGTCCAGGCATCATTGTCGTGTACGCGCGGCGTGATGGCGAAGTTGTAATCCGGCGGCGGCGACGCGGTCGACCACTCCAGGGTACGGCCATCCCATGGATCGCCTGTGAGGTCGCGCAGCTGCTTGCGGCGCTTGAAGCTGACCGCAAACTGCACGGCCATCGCCGCAATGCCGACAGCGATCAGGACGGCGCCCACGGCAGCGACGATAAACCAGGGCTGCAGCGATGGATCGTCGAAGTGGCTCATGCGGCGCGTCACGCCCATCAGGCCCAGCACATACAGGGGCATGAAGGCCAGGTAGAAGCCGATCACCCAGCACCAGAACGAAACCTTGCCCCAGAAGGCGTCGAGCTGGTAGCCGAAGGCCTTTGGAAACCAGTAGTTGATGCCTGCGAACATGCCAAACAGGACGCCGCCGATGATCACATTGTGGAAGTGCGCGATCAGGAACAGCGAGTTGTGCAGCACGAAATCGGCCGGCGGAACCGCCAGCAGCACGCCGGTCATTCCGCCAATGACGAAAGTGATCATGAAGGCGACGGCCCACATCATCGGCAGCTCGAAGCGGATGCGGCCGCGATACATGGTGAACAGCCAGTTGAAGATCTTGGCGCCGGTCGGGATCGAAATGATCATCGTCGTAATGCCGAAGAAGGAATTGACGCTGGCGCCGGACCCCATGGTGAAGAAGTGGTGCAGCCACACCATGTAGGACAGGATCGTGATAACTACCGTCGCATACACCATCGATGTATAGCCGAACAGGCGCTTGCCGGAGAAGGTCGAGACGATTTCCGAGAAAATGCCGAAGCACGGCAGGATCAGGATGTAGACCTCGGGATGGCCCCAGATCCAGATCAGGTTCACGTACAGCATGGAATTGCCGCCAAGGTCATTGGTGAAGAAGTTGGTGCCGAACATACGGTCCAGGGTCAGCATGCCCAGCACGGCCGTCAGCACCGGGAAGGCGGCGACGATCAACACGTTGGTGCACAGCGCGGCCCAGGCAAAGACCGGCATCTTCATCAGCGTCATGCCGGGGGCGCGCAGCTTGACGATGGTGGCAATCAGGTTGATGCCCGACAGCAGCGTCCCGACGCCCGAGATCTGCAACGACCAGATGTAGTAGTCCACCCCGACATCGGGACTCGCCAGGATTCCGGACAAGGGCGGATAGGCCAGCCAGCCGGTGCGCGCGAACTCGCCCACGAACAGTGAAGTCATGGTCAGCATGCCGCCGAATGCAGTCATCCAGAACGAGAAGTTGTTCAGGAAGGGAAAGGCGACGTCGCGCGCACCGATCTGCATCGGCACCACGTAGTTCATCAGCCCCGTCACCAGCGGCATCGCGACGAAGAAGATCATGATCACGCCATGGGCCGTGAAAATCTGATCGTAGTGGTGCGGCGGAAGGTAGCCCAGGTTCTCGCCAAAGGCCATGGCTTGCTGCGCACGCATCATCAGCGCATCGGCAAAGCCGCGCAGCAGCATCACCAAGCCAAACACCATATACATGATGCCTACCTTTTTATGATCGACACTGGTGATCCAGTCGCGCCACAATGGCCCCCAAAGCCGGTAACGGGTCAGCAGGCCCAGGATGGCGGCGCCCGCGAGCGCCACCATGATGAAGGTACCCAGCAGAATCGGCTCGTGGATGGGAACCGCATCCCAGCCCAGCCTGCCAAATATCAATTGTTTCAGGTTAGCTTGTTCGTACATAGTCAGTTCTTTCTGGTTTTAGGGCTGGCGCACTCCACCCCGCTCGCGGCCTGGGTCAGGCGCTGCGCAGCGCGCTCCGCAGCCAGTTCGGCACTGCTGCGGTGGCGGGCGACCCGGGTCGCGTTTTCGGACATCATCTCGTTCATGCATACGGCGTTGCGGTCGACACAGCGGTTGACGATGGCGCTGTACAGGCCGTCCTCGACGGCGCCGTAATAGCGCACCTTGTCGCGCGTGCTGGGTTTTTCCAGCGCCGCATATGCGGCGCGGTCCAGCTGAACGGTACTGCGCTTGGCGCCTTGCACCCACTGCGCGAAGTCTTCGCCGCTCAAGCCATGGAACTTGAAGCGCATGCCCGAGAAACCGGCCCCGCTGTAATTGGAGGAAAAGCCGTCGTAGATGCCAGGCTTGTTGATCACGCCGTGCAACTGGGTTTCCATGCCGGGCATGGCGTAGATCTGTCCGGCCAGGGCAGGAATGAAGAAGGAGTTCATCACGCTCGATGCGCTGATCTTGAAATTGATCGGCACGTCGACCGGAGCCGCCAGCTCGTTCACGGTCGCGATGCCTTGCTCCGGATAGATGAACAGCCATTTCCAGTCCAGCGCCACCACTTGCACCTCCAGCGGCTTGACCGTAGCCGGCAGCGGGCGACGCGCATCCAGGCGCTGCAGCGGGCGATAGGGGTCGAGCGTGTGGGTAGCGATCCAGGTCAGCAGCCCCAGTACGATAATGATCAGCAGCGGACCGCCCCAGATCAACAGTTCCAGGACCGTCGAGTGATCCCAGTCCGGCGCATAACTGGCTGCGCTATTGCCCTTGCGGTAGCGCCAGGCAAACAGAACGGTCAAGGCGATGACCGGGACAATAATCAACAACATCAGCAAGGTGGACACCGCGATCAGGTGGCTTTGCTGAGCAGCGATGTCGCCCGAAGGCTTCATCACCACCGTATTGCAAGCGCCAAGTGCAGCCAGTGGCACCATGAAGAGCCCGCGAAGGAATAAGGAACGTAGCATACGAATAAGTCCTGTGTTGAATGGATTCGTGCTGCCACTCTATTCCTGCCCTGCGGTCCTGCACATTGGACACTTTGTCCGCTTCGTCGCGCAAACCTCGGACCGGATGACTGCCGCCAGGGCGCACACCGGTTTTCAACCCGAATTATTGCGAATTGGAAACTCAAAGCCGGCTTTGCCCCGCGTAAACCGGACCGATTAACGGCTTTGGCTGCTTGGCGCCGCTTGTGCGGCATCGGTAGCGATGACGATACTCAGCTTGCTGGCATCAATGTGCTTGCGGAAGGCGGCATTGACCTGCCGCAGGGTGAGCGCATTGAGCTGCGTTTCCTGAGCCTTGTTCCAGGCGAAGCCGCGGGCCATCTGCATCAGGCGCAGCCATTCCCAGGCCAGGGCGTCATCCTCCGCCCGCTGCTGGGCGCGCAGCCGGAGCATGGCGGCCTTGGCACTTTCCAGTTCAGCCCGGGTAAAGCCCTGCTTGAGCGCCCGCTCCAGCTCCTGGCGGATGGCTGCCTCCAGCCTGGCCATGTTTTGCGGCGCCGCCACCGCTTCGACCGTGAAAATGCCGGCATCGTCCCGCTCGCCGGCCCGCAGTGCAGAGCCCCCCCAGTACGACAGGCCTTCCCGTTCCCGGATCCGGTCCATCAGGCGCGACTTCGCCGCGCCGCCAAACATGAAGTTCGCGGCCTGCAGCGCCAGATAATCCGGATCGTCCAGGTTCAAGGCGACGTTCATGCGGGCACCGTACATGGCGTTTTCCTTGTCCGCTGCGGCAAGCACTTTGCGGACAGCCGGGATGGCGGCGTACCGGTCGAGGACAGGGGCGTATTCCGAATTGCTGCGCCAGCCGGCCAGCTCCTCGCTGACGGCGCCGAGCAATGCCTCTTTGTCGAAGTCGCCCACCACCGCCAGTGCGCCATGCGAGGCGCCATAAAACGCGGCATGAAATGCCTTCAGGTCCTCCAGGCTCAGGACCCGTACTTCGGCGATCTGTTGCTCGAGCGTCAGCACAGCCCGCGGGTCGCCTTTGGGCCATTGATTGAAATGCAGCTCCAGTTCGCGCCGCACCATCGATGTCGGCTCACCGCGCTGCGATTCAAGGCTGAGCAGCCACTGCTGGCGCATCTGGTCGAATTCCATTTGAGAGAAGGCCGGCTCCTTCAGCACATGGGCCATCAGGCGCATGGCGGCCGGCAGATGCTGCCGCGTGGTTTCGAAATTGAATGGCGTGCCGGTGATCTTCAATGCCGCCATCTCATCGGCCAGCTGCGCCCTTGTGTATTTGCTGGTCCCGCGCATGAGCATGGCGTTCACCGCCGTCGCCACGGTCTGCTTGCCGAACAGCGTATTCTCGTTCCCCCAATGCAGCTGCAGCTCCACGGTCACGGTCTCGCCCCGGTTTTTCTTGGACAACAGCGCGAGCTTCAGTCCTCCGACTTGCGTCAGCTGCGTGCGCGCCAGGATGTTGTCGTGACTGGTGTCGAAGTACGCCCCGGCTTGTTTCCCTGCCTCGCCGCGGTAGGCTCGCAGCAATTCGGCGGCAGTCGGCGCCGTACCGATCAGCGCGCGCTGGGGCGCGTCATCCGGCAGGAAGGTGCCTACGGTGCGGTTATCGCGCCTGTAATAGCGTTCCGCCGCCTGCATGATTTGCTGCCCCGTCACCGAGGCAATAACCTCGCTTTGGCGGAACAGCAGACGCCAGTCGCCCAAGGCAATGGCTTCGCTTAACGCGATGCCCAACTGCTGCGGATTGCTCAGCGCCTTGTCAAGCGAATTGGCAAACTCGCGCCGTGCGCGCTCGACCTCTTCCGTCTCTGGTGGTGCGCTGGCAAACCCCTCCACTGCGGAGACCAGCGCATCGCGTACCGGCGCTACCTCCTGCCCCGACCTGACGACGGCGCCGAACATTTGCATGCCGGGAGCCATGCCCGCCTGGCTGATCGCAAAGACATGGGCCGCTTTGCCCGTTTCCACCAGCAGTTTGTGCAGGCGGCCATTCGGGGCGTCGCTGAGGATGGAACTGGAGAATGCCAGCGCTTCGGCATCGCCGTGCAGGCCGGATGGCACCTTGTAGCCGACCATGACGATCTGCTGGTCACCGCTGCGCCGCACGGCAAACTGGCGCTCGCCATCCTGGGCCGGCTCAACGGTCCAGAATTGCGGCAGCTCGCGCTTGGGCTTTGGGATGGCGCCGAACGCCTTGCCGATCCAGGCCAGGGTTTGCGCCGGATCGAACTTGCCGGCGACCAGCAGTACCGCATTATCGGGCTGGTAATAGGTGCGATAAAAGGCGCGCAGCCTGCCAATGTCCACATGCTCGATATCGCTGCGGTTGCCGATGGTGGCGCGTCCATAGCTGTGCCAGTCGTAGGCCACACTTTCCATGCGCTTGTGCAGCACCTCGTAGGGATTGTTTTCGCCGAGCTCATACTCGTTGCGGACCACCGTCATTTCCGCGTCCAGGTCCTTCTTCGCGATAAAGGCGTTGGTCATCCGGTCGGCTTCCATATCCAGCACCCATTTGAGGTTGTCGGGGCTGGCCTGGAACACCTGGTAGTAGTTGGTGCGGTCCTGCGAGGTGGTGCCGTTGAAATCCATGCCGCGTACCGTGAATTGGTGCATGAGGTCGCGATGCCGTGGCGAGCCCTTGAACATCAGGTGCTCGAGCAAATGCGCCATACCGCTTTCGCCATAGTTCTCGTGGCGCGAGCCCGCCAGATAGGTCATGTTCACGGTCGCCGTTGGTTTGCCCGCATCGGGAAACAGAAGCACTTTCAGGCCGTTTGCCATGCGATATTCTGTGATGCCAGCCAGCGACGGACCTTGCGTCATGCCCGGCGGGATCGCCTGCCCGAACGCAGGAGGGAGGATGCATACTCCAAGCAGCAGCGGAGCCAGGTACCGGGTTGCCATTGTGTTTTAGTCCTAGAGTGAAAACCGCATTGGAATGGAGGGCAGTCCGACAGTCGCCCCGCTGCGCAAATTCCCAGACCAAAGGAAGCCTGCCCAAGCTTCATTTGGTCCGAATTCCTGACGGGGCATCAAGGCGCAAGACTGTTGTCGGATAAGCTACGGTTCGACTCTCTCCCCTCCATCCGGTGTCTTATGCTCCCCACCCGCCCCTTGCGAGCAGTCCATACTGCCGTATGCAACTGGTTTCGCGCCAGCTTCGACTTCATGCGCGTTGCACGCGTCGTGCTGCTGATGGCCCCTACGCTGGCGTGCTTCCTGTCCACTGGCGACAGCAGTAGCCTGAAAGCTGGCTTCTTGGGTGTGCTCTTGCTGTCCGCGGCGGAAAAAACACAGCCTTCGCTGTTCCTGCTCTTACTGCACGCTGGAGCCATCCTCGGTTCCGTTGCGCTTTTCAGCCTGGCTTATCCATATGCCTGGCTGTTTGTGCCGCTGTGCGCCGCTTACGGCGCGGCAGCCGGATGGCTCGGCCGCTGGGGGCCAGCCTGGCAATCGCTTGGCAATTATGGATTCCTGGCGGCGCTATACCTGGGCTGCGAGCTCAACGCAGGCGGCGGCATTATGCTGGCGGGCTACCTGCATTTGCTGTCCTGGTCGGGACTAGCGCTGGTCCCCACAGCGCTGGTGCTGGTGTGGAAGCTGTCCGCCAGCGAAGCCGGTGCTGCAGCCGCCCTGCGCGTCTTCTGCCGTCGCCACAATATGCTGCCGGCGCGCGCATCTGACACCGAGCGGGCCCGCACCGCCAGCGATGCCGCCGTGGTGCGCTGCGCGGCCGTGCTGCTGGCCGCAGCCCTGGTGCGCTATCTGCACCTGCCGGCCGGGGAATGGCTGATCTGGTCGGCTGCCAGCGTCGTCACCGGTTCGATGCCCAGCGTGCGGCGCAAGGCTGGCGACCGTGCTGTGGGCGTGCTGTGGGGCGCCGGCGCCGGCATGACACTGTGCTGGGTGGCCTTGCAGGCGGCACCCGCCATGCTGCACACCGGTCACGCACTGCCAGCCGTATGCACCCTGGTGACCGCCATTTCCCTCGGTTGCTGCCAACGCTATCGCCTGGCGTTTGGACTGCGCAGCATGATGTGCGTGGTTCTGGCGGCGACGTCTGGTTATGGGGTTGGGGTGGCCGTGCTGCGCTCAGCCAATGTGCTGGTGGGCGGGATGATCGGTGCCGCGCTGACCCTGCTGTATGAACAGCGCGGTGCCCGCATCCCAGGGCTCTGAATCTAAGGCAGGTCAGGCTGTTCCGAGCGCCTGAATTGACGCTCCAGCTTACGGCGGTAGTTCCGGTCCGTCGCCAGGCGCGCCTTCAACTCGCGGTCCTTTGCCGCATTGACGTTCATGCTGACGCAATCTGCGAATTCATCGGTACCTGTGCGATAACCATACTGCATGCAGGACGCCGCAGCGCGGCCGGCATAGTCGGTCTGCACCGGATAGCGGTGGTGGGCGCAAGCTGTCGCGCCCAGGCAGGTAGCGAAAGCCAGCAAAAGCGTACGCGCCAGGGGGCGCTTGCCGGAGTGGGAGTGTTGCATAGGTTTTCCTTGGAATCAGGGCGAATCGATTCGCCCCATGTCCGGACACTGTAGGGCCGTCGCCAAGACTGCCGGTGCGAAGCGCCAGATTTCAGACCAGTCCGCCGGAACCGGCGCGCGTAGGTTAATGGGTCCGAAAGTTCCGCTCCGGGCGCTGCGGTCCGTGCAATTGCAGCGATTATTTACTGGCGGCCTGGCCGCACGTTACCTTCGCATGCCAATTGATCGCGGCGCCCGCGCCGCCACGCCTATGTCCAAATACCGAACAGAAAATCCAGACTTCAATCCCAACCTGCTGCTCGACACCATGAAGGAATGGCTGGGAGTGCGCACCGACTGCCGCCTGGCACAGCGCCTGGCCGTTGGCGGGCCTTCGATTAGCAAGCTCCGCCACGGCAGGGTGCCGGTCTCCGCAGACCTTCTGGTGAGCATGCATGAGGAAACAGGCCTCAGTATCCGCGAGCTGCGCTTACTGGCCGGCGATCTTCGATGGCACACGGGAAAGTCCGCGCCAACGATGTTGCCGACGCAAGTGCCACGGATGTTGTCCGATCATGCCCGTCTTTGCGCCGAAATGGCACGCGTCCGAAAGCGCGTTTCCAGCGGCGTCGCGCTGCGCATTGCCGCCGGCACACCAGGCATGCACGATGCCCTTTACGGGTAACCATACGCCGCTCAATCATTGTTCCCCCCGGCGTAGCCGATCCGCAGTTCCCCACCATCGTTAAAAGGAGTAAGTTAATGAAAGCGCAGAAATGGGAAGGAGTCTTCCCCGCAGTAACCACCAAATTCCACGCGAATGAGGAACTGGACCACGCGGCAATGGAACAGCACTTTGCCTTCATGATCGACAGCGGCTGCCACGGCCTGGTGACCTGCGGTTCCCTGGGCGAAGCGAGTACCCTGTCCTTCGAAGAGAAGCTGGCTGTCGCCAAGACCGCCGTTAAAGTAGCCGACGGCCGCGTGCCGGTGCTGGCCAACGTCAGCGAAACCCGTACCGCCAATGCCGAGCGCTACGTGCAGGAAGCGCGCGACCTGGGCGTGGACGGCTTCATGGTGATGCCCTCCGTGCTGTACGCCGCCGACGCTTTCGAAGCCAAGGCCAACCTGCGTACCATCGCCAAGGCTGCCAAGCTGCCGATCATGGTGTACAACAACCCGGTCACCTACAAGGTCGACCTGACCCCGGCCGACTTCAAGGAGCTTTCCGACTGCGAAGAACTGGCCGCCATCAAGGAATCGACCGACAATATCCGCCGCGTCACCGACCTGCGCAACGCAGTGGGCGAGCGCTACCAGATCTTCATGGGCGTGGACGACCTCTCCTTTGAAGGCCTTGCGGTGGGTGCAAACGGCCTGCTGGCCGGCCTGGTGGTGGCCTTCCCCCGAGAAACCGTGGCCCTGTACGAACTAATGAAGGCTGGCCGCTACGCCGAAGCGCTGAAGCTGTACCAGTGGTTCATGCCGCTGCTGCACCTCGATGTCTCTAGTAAGCTCGTGCAAAACCTGAAACTGGTCGAGGCACTGGTCGGTGTCGGAAATGAAAACGTACGCCGCCCACGCCAGCCGCTGCGCGGAGCGGAGCGAGAGTTTGTCATCACGCTTGTCGAACAAGCGCTCGAGACCAGGCCATCGCTCACTTCGCTTGCAATGCAGACCCAGCCTCCGCAAGCATGATGCTATGGGCCTGCTCAAAGTCGAATCCATCCAGGCAGCGCTGTATTGCTGAAGCGCGCTCCTCCCCATAGCGCGCCGCGAATTCGCCGCGCAGGCCGGCGAAGCGCTCAATCGCTTCGCCATCCATGGCAGCCAGCAGTTGGGCAAGCTCCTGTAAGGCGTCGTGCCAGGCTTGTGGATCGCGCAGCGTCTGCGCCTCTTCCGCGCGCTGCTCCGGCAAGGCGGCAGTAATGCCCTGGCACACGCGCAGCAATTCCTCCTCCAGCGCCGAGACGTCGCCCTGCACCTGCGCCCATTCCAGATGCTTTTGCGCCGTCACTTCGGCCATTCCCGCCAATACCTGCACCTGGCGTACGCCCAGGTTGCCCGCTACCCCGCGCAGCGTGTGGGCCAGGAGTTCCGCGCCAATGTAGTCGTGCTGCTGGAAGGCGGCGGCGATGCGCTGCGCCGTACCGCATTCGTCGCGGGCAAAACGCCGCAGCAGGTCAGCCAGCAGCCCGGCATTGTCGCCGGCCACGGCACGCGCCGCATCCAGGTCGATGCCTGGCAATTCGGCAGGCAGTTCGCCGCTGCCGTCCATATCTGCGCTGGCGGGGCCTTCGTCGCTCAGGTAGTCTCGCAGATACTCCCGCAGCAGACGGTATAGTTCGGCCGGCTGCAAAGGCTTGCCAAGGTGCTCGTCGAAGCCCTCTTCCAGGCAGCGTAAACGGTCCTCCTGCATGGCGTTGGCGCTCAAGGCGACCACCGGCAGGTCGTCAAACGCCTTGTCGTCGCGCACATGCCGGATGGCCGAACTGCCATCCATTTCCGGCATCTGCAAATCCATGAAGACCAGCTTGTAGTATGCCGGGCCCACCAGCCGCAGACGGTCCAGCGCAATCCGGCCGTTGACCGCAGCGTCCACTTCGATGCCGCAGCCTTGCAGCAGTTCGGTGACGATCTGCCGGTTGATGTCGTTGTCTTCCACCAGCAGCACCCGCACATCGCGCAAGTGCGGTGTGCTCATGATCGTGCGGCGCACATGGGTCCCGGGACCTTCGGCCGCGTGGGCCCGTTCGAATTCGAGTTCGAAGTAGAAGCGGCTGCCGACGCCGGCTTCGCTTTCGACGTCGATGGTTCCGCCCATTAGCATGATCAGGTCGCGCGAAATGCTCAAGCCCAAGCCCGTGCCGCCGAATTGGCGGCTGGTCGAACCGTCGGCCTGCGAGAACGGTTTGAACAGCCGGTCCAGCTGCTCGGCCGTCATGCCGATGCCCGTATCCTGCACGCTGAATTCGAGCCGCACCCGGTCGGAGCGTGCCGGCGTGGCGCGTACGGTCAAGGTCACGGCGCCGTCGGATGTGAACTTGATCGCGTTATTCAGCAGGTTGATCAACACTTGCCCAAGGCGCAGCGGGTCGCCCCGCAAGTGGCGCGGCATGTCCTCTGGAAACTCGAAGCGGTAGTCCAGCCCCTTTTCGGCGGCGAAAGGCGCAGTCAGGGACAACACCTGCTCCAGGGTTTCACCCAGCTCGAAGTCGGTATGCTCGATATCGAGCTTGCCCGCCTCGATCTTGGAAAAGTCCAGGATATCGTTGATCACCCCCAGCAGCGTCTTGCCGGCCAGGTGGATCTTCTGCACATAATCGCGCTGCCTTGCCGACAGATCGGTGGACAACGCCAGGTACGACAGGCCCAGCACGGCATTCATCGGTGTGCGGATTTCGTGGCTCATATTGGCCAGGAAGCGCGACTTGGCTTGCGTGGCCTCCTCGGCCTTATCGCGCGCCGCCTGGGCTTCTTCCTTCTGCTGGAGCACTTCGGCGGTGCGCGCCGCCACTTCGGCAGTGCGTTCCTCCACGACGCGCTCCAGTGCAGCGCGCTGCGCGGCCAGCTGCCGAATGCGCCAGCGATAGAGTCCATACAGTCCACCCAGGAAAATCAAGCCTATGATGCACAGCGCCCACCAGGTCTGGTACCACGCGGGCAGCACGTCCACCTCAATCTGCAGCGGCGCCTCGACCCAGTTGCCGTTGTGGTCCGATCCGCGCACCTGCAAGGTATATCGGCCCGGGGAGAGATTGGTGTATGAGGCGATGCGGCGCCCCGCATCAGTATTGACCCAGTCCTTATCGAAACCGACCAGCCGATACGCGTAGCGATTCAGCTCGGGGGCGTGATAGTCCAGCGCCGCAAACTCGATCGCTATGCTGTTCGCGTCGGAGGCCACCGTCAGTGGAGGCCCTTTTCGCACATTCGAATACTGCAGCGGCAGCGGCTTTCCTCCGACCCGGATCGCGGTCGTAACTACCGGTGGCCGGCATTGGCGCGACTTAAAGCGCTCCGGCCAAATAATGCTGGCGCCACGGTCACCGCCGAACACCAGTTCACCTTCTCCAGTACGTGCACCGGCCTGCGCCCAGTAACTTGCAAGCGCCGCGCCTTCATTCTGCTTCAGCCTGTCGATTGCAAAAGTGGCGGGATCGATCCGGACAACGCCATCGTTCGTGCTGGCCCACATCATCCCTGCTGCATCGAGGCGCAGGTCGTTAATGTACCCGTTGAGCATGCCTTGGGCAGCCCCCAGCCAATGGAGCTGGGGCCGCCCGTCGGTGCCTCGCCTTTCCAGGATCTGCAACCCGCTGGCCGTACCGATCCATAGGCGGCCCTGTCGATCCGAGGCGAGCGTAGTCACATAATCGCTGACCAAGTGATGACCGTCGTCCGCCCCCGACCTGATCTGCTCCGACACGGTGCCGTTTGCCAGATCAACCCGGTTCAGGCCAGTACCTGTACCTACCCACAGCGTTTCATTCGATTCCGGCAGCAAGACGCTGACGCGTGGCCCGCTTAGCCCCTTCACCGCCCGCATTCCTGTCGGCCGCGCAAGAGTTCCGCCCATGATGAACAGCCCTTCGCGAATGGTACCGATCAAGAACGTGTGTCCCGCCAACCCAAGTGTACTGACGCCTGAACGAATTTCAGGCTCTGGCAACCGAACTCTCGCCACCCGCCTCCCGTCCGGACTGGAACGGTACAGATCTCCGCCAGCGCTAATTCCTATATCGCCGTTCGCGTCCGCAGCCATGGAATAGATGAAGCCGCGACGAATCCTGCTGTGGCTTTCTTCAGAAGCCACGCCCAGCCGCCTCACGGATCCCTTGGAGGGATCGACGATGTCCACCCCTCCGTTACTGGCCCCCAGCCACAAAGTACCGTCGGGACGCGCAAGCACTGCAGGATAGCCGTCCTGCATTGGAATGCCTGCGGTTAACTCGCTGATGATCAGCGTTTGCACCGCCAGCCCACCTTCATAGCGGGCAATTCCATGATCGCTTCCTAGCCAGAAGGCACCACTTCTGTCATGTAGAAAGGCGTAGACCGAATTCGACGGCAGGCTATCCTCACGAAGCGGATCATGTTTCAGCGTGCGGTACCGCAGGGTCGTTCCGTCAACGGCCACAACACCGACGCCAGGCACACTCGCCCAAATCTCGCCCGCAAACGGTTCGCCGAAACAAAAGACGGGCCCCGGCATTGGCACTTGCCGCGCAGTTCCAGTAGCCGTATCCAAGACAAAGACGCCGTCGTCTGCAGCCACCATCCAAAGCTTGCCGTCGCTGGCCAAAAACATCGTAACGATGACCGGCGGCCTCCCTGAGCGAACCGGCAAAGGCACCTCGACGAATTGCTCCCTTCCGGCGGCTTTTCGAACCAAGCCACGTGGCGAACCAACCCAAAGCGTCCCCTTGGCATCGCGCTCAAGCGACAGAACCACCTCCAATGGCTCCTCATCACCTTTGCCCGGCTTATAGGGACGATGGTGAGTTATGGCGCCTGCGGTGGGCGTGGCGCCGGCCGGCAAATGGTCAAGGCCTTCGTCAGTGGCAAGCCACAAGCCGCCGGCGCCGTCATCAACCATCTGATGCAAAGTCGCCGACGACAAACCAGCATTCTTCGGGTTGAAGACAATAAAACGGTCCCGTTCGCGATCATAGCGGGCCAGTCCGCCGCTAGCTGTTCCAACCCATACGTTGCCCTTCCTATCGATCAAGATGCACTTGATATAGTTATCGGGGAGGGAGTAGGGGTCACCCGGAATCGATTGGTATTTGATGAACCGGTAGCCATCCCAGCGCGCTAAGCCACCCTGGGTTCCGATCCATAGAAATCCATCCCTGTCCTGTGCGAGGGCGACGACAGGGGCATTGGCCAATCCGACCCGGACGGTTTGAAACGTCGGCGGTATCAGCGCTTCCCAACGCTTCGGAGCGCGCTCGGCGGTGGCTGCGCAAGATGCGGCCACGAACAGCAGGCCAAGTAAACCTGTGACGACGCGCAAAGCCGCAAACATTCGTTCAAAGTAGCAATTGTGAATGAACGCCATGGGCGGAACACTTCGCATGAAATGGTGGCCAGCACAAAGCCGCGTGCAAGAACTCTCCTCCGCGCCGCAGAGGATTACTTTCTATTTTACAACGCCAAGGCTATCACGTAACTTATTTCTAAAACAAGTGCCAAAGGGACTCGGCTAGGGGCCATCGACATTCTGCATGCATGCCTGGCTCCGTTCGGCGATGTTGACTACCCCGATATCGGACCAGGGGCGGCCCCTAGTGCAGAAAGACCTACTTTTCCAACGTCGCGGTCAAAATATCGTGGGCGCCGTCGAAATCAAACATGTCCAGGCAACGCTGCAGGTCAGCGGTTCTTTTCGTGCCATAGCGCGCTTGAAACTCACCACGCAGCGCAGCGAAACGTGCATTTGCTTCGCCATCCATGGCCGCCAGCAGTTGGGCCAGTTCCTGTAACGCCTCCTGCCACGCTAGCGGGGCACTCAATGCCGGCGCTTCTTCGAGCACCTGCTCCGGCAAGGCGGCTGCAATGCCTTGGCACACGCGCGCCATTTCCTCTGCCAGCGCCTCGACGTCGCGCTGCACCTGCGCCCATTCCACGTGGCTTTGCGCCGCCGCTTCGGCGGCTCCCGCCAGTTCCTGCACCTGGCGTGCGCCCAGATTGCCCGCCACGCCGCGCAGCGTATGCGCCATGAGTTCCGCGCTTGCGTAATCCTGCTGCTGGAACGCGGCCGCGATGCGCCGTGCCGTGCCATCTTCTTCCTGGGCAAAGCGGCGCAGCAGTTCGGCCAACAGACCGTCATTGTTGCCCGCCACCGTGCGTGCCACCGTCAGGTCGATGCCCGCTAGTTCGGCGGGCAGCTCCGCGCCCTCTTCCGCCCCCTCGTCTACCTGCGCCCCCTCACTGGCGGGAACGTCGTCGCTCAGCTTGTCTTTCAAATATTCGCGCAGCAGGCGATACAGTTCGGCCGGCTGCAACGGCTTGCCAAGGTGGTCGTCAAAGCCCTCTTGCAGGCAGCGCAAACGGTCCTCCTGCATGGCGTTGGCGCTCAAGGCGATCACCGGCAAGTCGTCGAAAGCGCGGTCGTTGCGCACATGCCGGGTGGCCGAGCTGCCATCCATTTCCGGCATCTGCAGGTCCATGAAGACCAGGTCGTAATAGGCCGGGCCCACCAAACGCAAACGGTCCAGGGCGACACGGCCGTTTACGGCGGCGTCCACTTCGATGCCGCAGCCTTGCAGCAATTCGGTGACGATCTGCCGGTTGATGTCATTGTCTTCCACCAGCAGCACGCGCGCGTCGCGGAAGTGCGGTGTGCTCATGATCGTACGGCGCACACTGGCGTCCAGGCTCACCGGCTGGTGCGCTCGATCGAACTCGAGCGCGAAGTGGAAGCGGCTGCCAACCCCGGTTTCGCTCTCCACATCGATCGCGCCGCCCATCAGCGTCACCAGGTCGCGCGAAATGCTCAAGCCCAGCCCCGTTCCGCCGAATTGGCGGGTGGTCGAACCGTCCGCTTGCGAGAACGGCTTGAACAGCCGCTCCAGCTGTTCGGCCGTCATGCCGATGCCGGTGTCCCGCACGCTGAATTCGAGCCGCACCCGTTCGGCTGCCGCCGGCATGGCGCGCACCGTCAGCGTCACGGCGCCTTCGGCAGTGAACTTGATCGCATTATTCAGCAGGTTGATCAACACTTGCCCAAGACGCAGCGGGTCGCCGCGCAGGTGGCACGGCACATCGTCGGCCAGCTCGAAGCGGTACTCCAGCCCTTTCTCGGCCGCGAAGGGCGCGGTCAGCGACGACACCTGTTCCAGCGCTTCATCCAGATCAAAATCGGTGCTTTCGATGTCGAGCTTGCCCGCTTCGATCTTGGAAAAGTCCAGGATGTCGTTAATCACGCCCAGCAGCGTTTTGCCGGCCAGGTGAATCTTCTGCACATAGTCGCGCTGCCTGGACGAAAGATTCGTGGCCAGCGCCAGGTACGACAGGCCCAGCACGGCATTCATCGGTGTGCGGATTTCGTGGCTCATATTGGCCAGGAAGCGCGACTTGGCCTGCGTTGCATCCTCCGCTTTGACCCGCGCCGCCTGGGCTTCTTCCTTCTGCTGGAGCACTTCGGCTGTACGCGCAGCCACTTCGGCGGTGCGTTCCTCCACGACGCGCTCCAGTGCAGCACGCTGCGCGTCCAGTTGCCGAATGCGCCAGCGATAGAGTCCATACAGTCCACCCAGGAAAATCAAGCCCATGATGCACAGCGCCCACCAGGTCTGGTACCACGCGGGCAGCACGTCCACTTCGATCTGCAGCGGCGCTTCGACCCAGTTGCCGTTGTGGTCCGATCCGCGCACCTGCAAGGTATATCGGCCCGGGGAGAGATTGGTGTATGAGGCGATGCGCCGCCCCGCGTCGGTATTAACCCAGTCCTTATTGAAACCGACAAGCCGATACGCGTAGCGATTCAGCTCGGGGGCGTGATAGTCCAGTGCCGCGAACTCAACCGCGAGGCTGTTGGCATCAGGCGCCACCGTCAGCGGCGCGCCCTTTCCTGTGTTCGAAAACTGCAGCGGAAGCGGCTTTCCTCCGACCCGGATCGCGGTCGTGACCAAGGGGGGCTTGCAGGGACGCGGTTGAAAGCGCTCAGGCCAAATGATGGTAGCGCCGTCTTCGTTTCCGAATATCAGCTCTCCCCGAGTTGTCAGCGCATCTGAGTTACTCAGATATCCAGCAAGAGCCGCTCCTTCGCTGCGCCACAGCCTATCAATTGCATAGCTGACCGGATCGATTCGAAAAATGCCACCTGCAGTAGTGGCCCACATCATCCCTGTCGCATCCATACGCACGTTGTCAACGGGAGAGTTAGGCATGCCTTGCTCAGGGCCTAGTCGCCGCAGCTGCGGACGCCCCTCGGCCGTTCGTCCTTCAAGCACCTGCAAGCCGCCACTTGTCCCAATCCACAATCGGCCCTGCCGGTCCAATGCCAGCGTCATCACGTTATCATGACTCAAGTGAAGGCCATCAGCCGGCCCCGATCTGAATTGCTCCACCAGGGTCGCACCGTCCGCGTCAACCCGGTTCAAACCCGTGTTAGTACCAACCCAGACCGTTCCATCCGAGGCCGCAAGAAGATCCGTCACAATTGGCCCGGTCAAGCCCATGACTGATTGAGTGCTTCCCGGCCGCGCCAGAGTACCGCTCAAAATGGCGACTCCACTGCCTAAGGTTCCAAGCCACACCTTGCGGCCCACCTGGGCCAGCGAAGTGTAAATGGTATTCGGGGCCAAGCCTGGCACGTGCACGCGCTCCACAGTTCGACGATCTGGCTTGACGCGATACAGCCCCGCCATGGTGGCTATCCCCACCTCGCCGACATCGTCCGTGACCATAGAAATGACCATTCCACCAGCAGGAAGTTGGCGCTCAGGATTGTCGTATCCTGCCTCAAGCCTTGTCATTGTCCCCTTATCAGGATCGACGATATTTACCTTGCCGTCGTTTACTCCCAGCCAAACAGTCCCATCCCGATGCACGAAAATCGTTGAGTAACTTTCCAATTCTTGGGTAATTTTGAGGGACTGCGCCGCTCTTCCGCTTTCATACCGCGCAAATCCCTTGGCGGTTGCGATCCAGAGCGCTCCAACCCCGTCGCGTAGAAAACCATTCACCGAGTCAGATGGCAAACTGTCGGGGCGATTTGGATCCCGCTTCAAACTGCGTTGTTTGAACGTAGCTGCATCGATGGCGATGATGCCCCCGCTCATTGCGCTAGACCAGATTTCACCGGGATATGGCTCACTGAGATATCGCGGAATGCCTGGCGTTAAAATCGTCTGGACAGTTCCTGTACGCGGGTCCAGAACGAAGAGTCGATTCTTCTGTGCCGCAATCCAGAGCTTGCCGTTACTAGCCATGAGCAGGCCCCCTAAGGTCGGCCTCTCGATATCGCCCAGACGCACTTCGTCAAAGCGCTGATTCGCGGCTTCCCTGCGCATCAGCCCTTGCGATGTAGCAAGCCATAACGTGCCGCTGGAATCGCAAACGAGCGCATTGACACTATCGGACAGCAACCCCTCCGCCCGCCCAAACCGCTTGACAGCTCCAGTAGCAGGTGAGGCATTCGGTGGCAAATGGAACAAGCCTCCGTTGGTAGCGACCCACAGAATGCCGGCCGCATCCTCGTCGATGTCGTTAATGCGCGTCCCCGACAAATCACCACTGGCCTTGCTGAAAACCACAAAGGCATCACGCTTCGAATCGAATCGCGCGAGACTTCCACTGATCGTTCCTACCCAGAGCCGGCCCTTCTTATCAACAAACAACTTGGTGACAACGTTGTCGGGCAATGAAGCGGGATCGCCGGAAATCGACTGGTACTCATGAAAGCGATAACCATCCCAGCGCGCCAGCCCTCCTTCCGTACCGACCCAGATAAATCCATCATGATCTTGGGCCATGGCTTTCACAACCGTGCTTGCCAGTCCGGCAGGGCCGGAAACTGTCTGAAATGAAGGCGGTGTCAAGGCCGCCCAGCGCTCCACCGTACCCTCTGCTTGGGCGGCGTTGCCGAGTGTCGATATCAGCATCACCGCCACTGCGACAATGATTCGCGACGCAACGCTCTGGTACCGATGGCGGCGAGGACGGATGAATACCATGTACTTAAGCGCCTAATAAAGATATGTGTTCAGTATAAAGAGCTGCGCGAAAGAAATCTCATCCACGTCACCGAGATTTATTTCAAATGAGAAATAGAGTGAAATATAAACACGCAATGAAATATTTGCAAGTATCCAGTGGGGCAGCCGTGTGGTTGAACTCAATTGCTTGGAGCCGGCACTTTGAAGGAACGCTCAGCATGGTGCTGAACGACTGGAGTCAACGGAAATGACAAGACAAATTGATGCTAACAGATCAAGTATCCGCGGTGCAATTAACCGCGGCAGTGCCGAAACTTCGCTTGATATTGCTGAACGCGAGTTTATTGAACTGAAAAACATGGCGCGCCGGCCCGAATTGAACTCGAAAGTGGTCGGCGGTTTCAACGATATATCTATCAGCGACCGCTGTCTTGAAGACAGCAAAGGAAGGAAGTTCAATGGTCACGAGGTAGGCAACAGTACTATTATCTGTGGCGCGCCTCAAAATAATCGGCCAGAGAGCATGTTGCAGTTTGCTGATGTGCTGACTGGCCAGAAGGTGGAGTGGATTATTGATCTGAGTCAGATCAAAGATATGCTGCACTCTGCCTACACACCAAAGAAGCCTATGACGTTCGGGACCCAGGATCAGTCGGCAACATTCCACCTGACAGATCCACAGCGGGGCATTCGCGGCATTGCGGATTCGGCGGCTCAGACAGGATTACTGGAAGTTTCCGTGGGCGGAAAGCAGCATGCAATCAATTATGTGAATATCCCTATCGAAGATTTTCAGGCTCCAACCGTCGAACAACTTCACGAAATCGCGGCCATGGTCAACAAGATCCAAGACAAGCTCAATGCCTCGGATTCAGGGGAAAAACTTGTAATTCACTGCACGGCTGGAGTGGGCCGTTCCGGCACTGCGATCACGGCGGCAAATTTGCGACGCAGCCGTCAGGAAGGCAAATTAACGTCAGCCAACTGGCTAGACGTGCTCAAAGAGCATATCGTAGACTTGCGCGAACAACGCAGCGATATGATGGTTCAAAGCTTGGCCCAATACAGTAGGTTGCGCGACTACGCGAAAGATCTGGCACATGGCCTTTATGATGCTTCAATCGGAAGCACGGGTCGGGTCCGACAAAACTCGGCGGTACAACTGATCGCTCAGAAGCAGTCGCGCCCTCAAGTTCCACCTCGGCCATCACCCCAGGCGTTGTCCGAGCTCGCTTCCAAGGTCGCGGCCGAGCAGCAAACAACCCCGCCGGTAGCCCAAAACCGACAACCATCAGCACCCGCAGTCCCGGATCAGCGGGGGCCCTCCACATCGAACGCTCAAAGCGGCCGCCCAAAGGAAAGGCCCGAGGTCCCGGTACGGCCGCTGCATTTGACGCAAGGATCGCAATCCACTCCGCCTTCAACCTCGCGTAACGCAGGTGAGGAATCGCGCCCACCCCCGTCGGTACTTCAGAGCCAGAAGCCTGCGCAGGCCAGAGTTACGGAACGGAGGGAGATAAGACGTGGACTGCGAAACGGATTCAAAGAGCAAAATACCTTTTCCTATCGCATGCTCAACACTTTATTTGGTGGCTTGGGAAATGGGGAGCAAAACCGTGTGCTGGCGAAACTAACTGCGGACAAGGGCACAATTAGGGAGTTGACATCAGACTTCAATGCAAAAGAGAATCAAAGGCGGGTGGACCTAGTTAGAAGCTATGGAATCGGTACAGTATCTAAAACAGAAAAAGCTCAACCCTCGCGGAATAGTGATGCTACAACGCATTCACAGCCATCCGCACCTCGCCCCCCGCAATTTCCTGATGTAAGTGACCCAGCACGCCTGAAAAAGGAGATCGCCCGCTTGCAAAATAAGACAACATCCCTTTCCTATCGCTTTCGCGACACGTTTCTCGGCGGTATTGGAAATAGATCTACGAAACGTAAGCTGGACGCGTTGCTTGAGAAGCAAGGTGCAATTAACCGTGCGAGAACGGCTCGCGAAGCCGAGGCCGCAGATATGAGTCTCCAACGAGTGAGAAGCGCTAGAATCGGCTGAACGCCTAATATCGGAACCAATCCATCGAAGAGTCCTAAAATGGCGTAAGGCTGAATCGGTATGCCGTGCGGCGCTCAACCGCAACAGCATATCCGAGCAAACGTTGACAAGGGCGCCGGACCGAAAGTCCAGCGCTCCCTGCCACTTAGCTAAACTTACTGCTGCTTGACCAGGGCACCGCTAGCGCCGACCAGAGGCATCGCAAAGCTTTGGCCTGAGATCATCCCAGCAGTCACATACGACGCGCCGAAAATCAGGCTCGGCGCGCGGTCGCCCGGGCGCAAGTTAACCAGCGCCGCCAGGCCATTCAGACTGCTGCGATCTCCCTGCGCCGGGCAAGCGGCGCCCTCGCCGTGCAGGTTGATGTTAAAGAGATTCTTGCCCGCACTGCTGGGAATGATCATGCCGCGGAAGGTGCAGCTTCCGATGGTTGCCCTGACCATCGCCATCGTAGCTCCCGCAGGGCCGCTGATGGTCAAAACTGGCCCTTCCCCCGCGGTGCCATAGCTGCCGTGCAGCAGATCCAATTGTTGCGCCTGATCGGAAGTGGCGCTGTAGTTGAATTGGTAGCTCGCCTGCTTCTCGCCCGCTTGACCGACCAGTTCGACAGTCAGGGAGTTTTGCGGATTGAAGCGCCCGCGCAAGATACCGCGCTGAGCAGCGCCCGACGCACCTTCCGGCGCATACAGCTTGGCTTCCACGGCGCCGTCATTAAGGTTCATATAACCGGTGACCAAGTCTTCGCGCAGCGTTCCGGTGACCTCGGCATAACCGCCCGGCGCGCCGCCGCCCGCCGGTGCCGATGAGAGGAAGAATGGCGTGCTGGGCGTACCGTTTGCCACCAGGGCAAAGCTGGCACGACCATCCGCTGCGGCACCGATCCAGATGCCGTTGGCCAGATTTTGATCGCCGCTCCCCGGCTTCGATTCATCAGGCTTGGTTGGATCGGTTACGGTACCGCCGCCGGTGTCTGGCTTGGTTGGATCGGTTACAGTGCCGCCACCGGTGTCCGGCTTGGTTGGGTCGGTTACGGTGCCACCACCGCTATCCGGTTTGGTTGGCTCGGTTGTGGTGCCGTGCCCGGTGTCGGTACCTGGGTGTGTCACAGTTGCCGTACCAGTGGCCGTACCACCACCACCTCCGCCTCCGCCTCCGCAACCAAAGAGAGCGATGCAAAGCGGTGCGACCGAAGCCAGTCGTACGATCTGTTTGTTCATGATGCCTTTTCCATTTTGATAGTTGTAGGGAAGCGGGCCCTGTGCCCTGCTTGATTCGGAATCGAGTATGGCCCAGGCTCTATGGCAAGTTTCCAGCGGGTGATAAAAACAGGACCGTTTAACGTCCGTCTTTTCTAAATGGTCTGGCCGGTAAACAATGCGTTGTAACGAGGTTCATGTGGCTGCCACGCCGGCGGGAGTCCTCCCGCGCCCGGTCGCGCCTCCGCGGACGCGGTATTTAGTTGCCGACAGAACTCACGCGCTGATCATTCATCAGGTCAAGGCGCTTCTGCACCCCGCCTTCCATCAGGATCACATGGCGCGGCTGCACTTCCTTCACGCTGACACCGGGCGACACCTCGGAACCGACCGGGAAGGCCTTGGTAGGCTGGCCGTCGGTCGAAATGATCGCCACGCTGCCACGGCCGCGGGTATCGGCCACCACGCCGCGCAACTGGTAATTGCTGACGGCTGCCAGCGCGGTATTCCCGCCAAACAGCCCACGCGCAGCGTCCATGTTCGCTTCCGGCGCCTGCGCCACCGGCACCGCCGCGATCGGGCGCTGCTTGGGCTTGAACAGCTGCATGCCCCAATAGGCCAGCGAGGCAGACAGCAGCGCGACGGCGGCCACACTGCAGATCAAAGGCAAACGTTTCAATTCGATTCTCCAGGTTCAGCGCACGAGCTGATTGATTTCGATGATCGGCATCAGCACGGCCAAGACGATCAGCAGCACCACCACGCCCATCGCCAGGATCAGCATCGGTTCCAGCAGGCCGGCGATGGTCAGCGTGCGGCGCTCCAGGTCCGATTCCTGTGCGCTGGCGGCGCGGTCCAGCATGGCGGGCAGTTCGCCGGTGATTTCGCCGGCACGGATCATGTGGATCAGCATCGGCGGAAAGTGCTTTTGCGCCGACAGCGACCGAGCCAGGCTGGCGCCTTCGCGCACCGAATCGCTGGCCTGCTCGACCAGCTGGCGCATGGCCACGTTGGACAGCGTGTCGCGGCTGGTTTCCAGTGCGCGCAGGATAGGCACTCCCGGCCTCCCACACGCGCACTTCCATGGCGTTCGCGCCGGTCTGCAGGTCCACCGCCGATTGCGCGCCGGACTGGCCGATCGCCGCCTGCCACAGCGCGTCCAGCTGCACCAGGTCGCGCGTGACAGCCGACTCGCTGCGCGACAACACATCGTCGCGGATGATGTAGCTCACTAACTGCAGCTGGGACGCTGCATTCTCCGACAACACGGTGCGGATGAAGACCAGGCGCGAATTATCGGCCAGGATGTTCTGGTGTTCGCGCAACAGCGGCTTGTCGGCAATCTGCTCCAGGTCGCTCTGCAGCTGGGCGAACGTGAGCTGGATGCCGCGCGTCTGCTCCATGTTTTGCGTGAGCTGCTCGCGCGAGCGCACGATGCCGTCGAGCCCGCGCCAGCCCATCACGGCGACGATCGCCAGCACGGTGATCGCGACCAGCAGTTCGACTAGGGTAAAGCCGCACGTATTCTTCATTCCTGCAGCACCAGTTGGACTAGCTTGACGATGCGCCGATCGGGTGCGCCCGCCTCGAACACGCTGACTTCGACCCGGCGCATGCGCGGGTTCGGCGAGATGATCACTTCTTCCTCGCAGATGAAATGCAGATCGGCCTGCGGGCATTCGTAGGACGTCTTGCCCGGCGCCGGCCAGCTCTTGGCAAGGCGCACCTGCACCAGCCGGTTCTCGGCCGACCAAGTGGCCATCATGGTGGTGCGCAGATTTTCGCTGTTCTGTGTCAGGCTGCCCATAGCACGCAGGGCTGCGCCCAGTGCGGTGCCGACAATCAGCAGCGCCACCAGCACTTCCAGCAGGGTGAAGCCTCGTTGCCGCATTATTGGTCCACAACGAAATGGCCGACGCCGTCGGCGCGGATGGAAGCGCGCAGGTCACCGCTAGCGATGGTCAGCACGAAGGGCCGGTCGACCGGCTCGCGGCCGAAGACAATGCGCAGGGTGCCGGACACATTGATCGGCGGGTCCGGCACCAGGGTCACGGGACCGAGCTCGAATGGGCGCTCGCGAAGCAGGTCATCCTGCGGCAGGGTCTCCCAGGTCCTGTCGTTGCGCACCAGGAAGCGGTAGCTGTCCGGTGCCGCCTCGAAGGCGATCGGCCGGTTGCGCACGATCGCCTCATCGCGCGCCCGCTGCAGCAGGAGCGCGATGCGCTGCGTTTCCTTCTGCATGGCCTGCGCCTGGGACGGCGCGACATTCATCACGGTCAGGCCGAGCGTGATGCCGATGATGACGAGCGCCACCAGCAACTCGATCAGCGTAAAGCCGCCTGAGCGTTCAGATTTCCCAGGAGCCGATATCAATATCATCGCCGGTGCCGCCTGGCAGGCCGTCGGCCCCATACGAGAACACATCGACTTCCCCCTTCACGCCCGGGGACTGGAACTGGTACGGATTGCCCCAGGGATCCTTCGGCATCTTCTCCAGGTACGGGGCCTTCCAGCCGTTGGCCACTGGGCCGGCGGTTGGCTTGGTCATCAAGGCTTGCAGGCCCTGTTCCGTGGTCGGATAGCGCCGGTTGTCCAGCTTGTACATCTTCAGCGCCTGCATGACGGTGGAGATTTCGACCTTGGCGGCGGCCGTCTTTGACTGGCCGACGCGATCGAGCACCTTAGGCAGCACTAGGGCCGCCAGCACGCCCATGATCACCACGACCACCATGATCTCGATCAATGTAAAACACCCGAATGGTGTTTTGTTCAAGTCCGCACAAATCAGCTTTCGTAAATCCGACGAAGTTTCGCAGTCTATCGGCTTCGCACACTTCGGAATAGGTGAACTGGTCCGAAAAAACCCACTCTGCTGCCTTTCTGTTCGCCGACACAGAAGGAAGACCAGAGTTCATGGCGAGCGAATTTGAACGGTGAAACGGTCTGACTTCCGCAGATCGACGCCCAAAGACCGGACGCCTCAAACAAAATGGCGCCCCAGCAAGAGTCATCACAAATCATACTTGCCTAAACCGAAACCACATCTTTAAACAAAGGACCTATTCTATGAATACTCAAGAATGGCAGGGTGTTTTCCCCGCAGTAACCACTAAATTCAATGCGGACGAAGAGCTCGACTACGCGGCGATGGAACGACACTTCTCGTACATGATCGATAATGGCTGTCATGGCCTCGTGACCTGCGGCTCCTTGGGCGAAGCGAGCACATTGTCCTTTGACGAAAAACTTGCCGTTGCACGGACTGCCGTCGCCGTCTCCAAAGGGCGCGTTCCCGTACTCGCCAATGTCAGCGAGACCCGTACTACCAACGCCGAACGCTACGCGCGTGAAGCACGCGACCTTGGCGTGGACGGTCTCATGGTGATGCCCTCCGTTCTGTATGCCGCCGACGCATTTGAAGCGAAGTCCAACCTCCGCACTATCGCCAAAGCTGCCAAACTTCCGATCATGGTCTACAACAATCCCGTTTCCTACAACGTTGACCTGACGCCGAGCGACTTTCTGGAGCTGTCCGACGTCGAGGAAATTGTCGCCATTAAAGAATCGAGCGACGATATCCGTCGCGTGCCGGATCTTCGCAGCACGGTGGGTACTCCCCTCTTAGAGGTGCTGACATGGCCAGGATTTTGGTTATCGAAGATTCGCCAGTAAACATGGAGGTGCTCACTGTCCTGCTTTCGAATGAAGGCCATGGACTGTTCCTCGCTGAACGCGCCCTTCCCGGAATCGAGATTGCCCGCCAGCAGCCGCTAGACCTGATACTCATGGCCATCAACATGCCAGGTGTCGACGGTATCGAAACAGCAAAGATGCTACGCGCACACCCAACAACGCGCGCCATTCCACTGATTGCCGTAACGGCCTTGGCCATGGCTGGCGACCGGGAACGCATTTTGGACGCCGGGTTCGATGACTACATTGCGAAGCCATTTGATCATGGCCAACTTCTGCAAAGGGTTGGGTATTTCACCGATCGCAGTTGACGGTGATCCTCACACCATCCTTGCGCTACGGGGTATCAATGCACTTGTCTCTTGATATGTATCTTGCCGTACAGACTAAGAGCGGACTGCGTGCTACAAGAAAATTAGTGAACCTGAATGGAGGTCATCATGAAGACGCTAATTATCCTATGCAGCGCTGTCATCAGCTTAAGTGGCTGTGTCGTTTCGCCACTTTACGGTGTCGAGGGACGGTACCACTCTCGAAGCTATGACCGGAGAGACGGCAACTACAATTACTATCACCACGGCTACCGTTATCGAGACAGCAGAGAGTATCAGGGAGATCCATACCGAAATTAAGTAGTTCCAAGATGCGCCACTCGATCCATCTCTACTACCGCTGAACGCTTAGCTGAAGAGGCATAAGCGCAACTTGGTATTTCAATTGCGCGAGAATGTGAAAGCAATGGGGACTGCATGCATACGATTACTCGCGTCGACCTGTCCGCCTCTCTCCAGTCCGCAACCGGCTTCACTTTTTCGAGGGATGCACAAAAATTCATCGAAAACCTTTTCGAAGAAATTGCACTCGCGCTCGAGCGGGGAGAAGAGGTCTCACTCCAAGGATTTGGCAAGTTTAGGATCCTCGCAAAAGCTGCGAGACCAGGCAGGAATCCGAGGACGATGGCGCCATGCACCGTGTGTGCCAGGCGGGTGGTGGTGTTTCATCCGGATTCCACGTTAATCAAGAATTGCCAACGCACTTGATTCGACTCGCGGAATTCGCCTCCAGGGAAATGGCGCCAGCCGGCTACTGTCAGTTGGACGCAATACCAAGATGCCGTACAATCGCTCGCTTTCCGACACCACGCAATGCAAAGATTGCCTGCTGAAATTTCAAACGCGGAACGGCGGCGCCATCTTCCCACTTGTGCACAGACGGGTCAGACGCGCCAATGAGTCGTCCCATTTCTGCGAGGGATAGTCCTAATCGACCGCGCACGGCGCATGGTAGCGAAAGCTTTGGCGGTGAAGCACTGCCGCGATGTTTTCTGCACTTCAGATGATTTGACAGCCGGTGGTCGCGGGGGCGTTTCTAGTGCCCTTTATCTTGCTTTTTAGCGCGCCAACTTCATCGCGCAGAAATCCCAGCTGGGCCTTGAATTGCCGCCCATCTCATTAATGATTCCTACTTTGCCTTCAATTCTTTGCAAGCAAGCAGGGAGATTGGGCCTTTAAAGCCTTAGAAATAGCGAAGCAAGACACTTCCATTGCATCAGCGTGAATTACCGCTTCCTGAGCGCGAACTATAGCTAAGTTGCCGCACGACAGCATTATCGGATTCTTGCGATTCTGACGCATATGGTAGTTCAGCATGTTGGTCTGAACAGTCATGCTTCCGGTGCTGATCCTGGGAACCACTCAGCACACGCGCAATTGTCTCGTCGCCGAATTTCTGATTGCGAAGATATGTTGACGCATAAGACAAGCCATGCGTACAGACCAAGTCAATGGCATGATCAATGACGGTTGTCTTCACTCGCTGTTGTCGGCGTTCCGTGGGAACTAACATGATCCAACTCCAATCTGATCCGACGGCACCAAGATAGCATATCCATAGTCCCCTTGCATGGTTGCCCTTTCGAATCGAACAAGGCCACCGGAAGACTTTGCATCTCGGCGTTCGGCACGGCCAGCCACTGACCAGGCACCGCGTCAGGCACCAGGCTACTCAGTATGTTCGCGGGACGCGAGCGGGTGTCGAGTGGCCAATCCTTTATCGATGCGGAGACCATCCAAGTCAACCACCTCGAAATCCCACCCCTGCCAGTGACAGATGTCGCCTGTTCGCGGAATAGTCCCGAGCAGAAGCATGATCATGCCACTGAGGGTGTTATACCGACTCTTTTCCTCTTCGGGCACGCTTTGAAGTGCCAGCCGGTCCTTCAGTTCGGGGACCGGAATCAATCCCTCTAGGAGCCAACTGCCATCCCTACGGACAACCGCCCAACTGTCTTCCGCGCACGGAGGTTTGAACTCGCCGGTAATGGCCTCCAAAACGTCTTGCAGCGTCACGATACCTTGCACTTCGCCATATTCATCCACAATGAACACGAGGTGGGTGCCAGTCTGCTTGAAGTGCTCCAGCAGCTCCATGCCCGTCAATGTTTCCGGAACGAAGACCGGCAACTGAAGATGGACTCCCAAGTCCAGTTGGGCACCTTGCCTTGCTTGGGTAAGCATTTGGCGCGCGCTGGCGATTCCAATTACCTGATGCCAGCCGCCCCTGAGTACCGGGAAGCGGGAATGTTCGCAATTGTCGAAGCGCGCCATATTGGTCACCAGCTCGTCATCAAGGTCAAAGTAGATGACATCATTGCGCGGTACCATAAAGGACGCCAACTGGCGATCCTCCAAACGAAAGACATTACGCACCATCTGGTGCTCCTGGACTTCGATAACACCGGATTCAAATCCTTCTTCGAGCATCATGTGCAGTTCCTCTTCCGTGATCGTCTGTGGACCAGCCTGTCGCACGCCCAAGCCTCGCAATATCAGCTGAGTGGATGCCGAAAGCAGTTTGACAAATGGCTTGACGATCCCTGCCAGAATCAGCATAGGACGTGCAACGACACGCGCTACCGGCTCTGGATTCAGTTGGCCCAGGCGCTTGGGAACTAGTTCGCCCAGCACGATCGAAAAATAGGTGATTGTGAGGACGACCAGAGCCGTTGACAGATTGTTGGACCAGGCAGAGGGGATGCCGAGAGACATCAACCATTCGCCAAACGGACGGGCAAGGGTCGCTTCGCCGACAATACCATTCAGGACACCTATCGACGTGATGCCTATCTGTACTGTGGACATGAATTTATTGGGATCAGCAAACCTGCCGAGGTATCAATTGTGATCCGGCTTGGCGGCAGAATTTTCAGTCCCCAATCTGCTCGGTCATTCTAACGCGCCTGACACATGATCCCTACTCCCTAGCCAGGCAATGTCTGGTGCCCCGTTTGCGTAGCTAGCGGTACATTGACCTTACCACTGCATTAACGATCACATTGACGAGATCGGAGGGACCTACGCCTCGCTCATCTTGTTAAAGAAAAGGCTTCCTAAAATGATGCTGTGCTGGCGTCGGAGAATTTCGCCCAGAGTGTCCGGTGATTCGGTCACTATCATTGCTGGGTTTCCCATCTATACTGATAAAGCAGAAATCATTTTCAATTCTTGGTCGATCGCACTTGACCAAGTCTTGCCGCCCGACGTTTGTGTGCTCGACTGGGCCATAAGTGCGGTAGGGAGCCAGAGATGCTGCACGAATTCCTGTCCAACAATCGCAGTGAACTCGTCGATCGCTGCAGAGCAAAGGTCGCCACACGTGAACATTCCGCGACAGCCGAGCAATTGCAAAATGGCGTCCCGATGTTTCTTGAACAGTTGATTTATACATTGAGGTCAGAGCAAGCAAGTAGCACGCTCCAGACTAAAACAATCTCGGTCAAGCTGGAACCCGCTCTGCCCCGCACTGAGGTTCAGGCATCGGCGACTCTGCACGGTCAGGACATGCTCGCACTGGGCTTTACGGTCGACGAAGTGGTTCACAACTATGGCGATCTGTGCCAAGCGATCACCGACTTGGCGGTCGAGCGCGACGCCCCGTTTGCCGTCGACGAATTCAGGACCTTGAATCGATGCCTCGACAATGCGATTGCCTATGCAGTCACTGCCTTTAGCCTGCAGCATGATTTCATTGAATCGGGCCGCCACAATGCCGAAGAAAACAAGCGGATGGGCTTCTTTGTCCACGAGCTACGCAACCTGCTTGGCACCGCCAAACTTGCCTATACGGCCTGCCGGACTGGCAACCTCAACCTGAATGGGGCAACTGGAGGAATTTTGGACCGCAGCCTGGACGGCTTAGACAGCCTGATTCAAACCACCGTTTCACTCGTGCGCAATGAGCACCTGGACGGAATGCGGGACATCTTTTCGGTTGCAGACTTTGCCGCAGAGATCGAAGCAGCATCAGTTTTGGCGGCAGTTGCGAAGCAGTGCCGGCTGACGATCATGCCAGTCGATCCGGAATTGGCGATAAAGGGCAATCGGTCGATGCTGTTGGCGGCCGTCGTGAACTTGTTGCAGAATGCCTTCAAGTTCACGCATCCGCACACCGAGGTCACGTTGACCTGCCATGCTGTCAATGACAATGTCCTAATTGAAGTATCCGACCATTGCGGCGGGCTAGGTGCCGAATTGGCCGAACGCATGTTCCAACCCTTTGAACAAGGCGGCGCCGATCGCTCGGGGCTCGGGTTAGGCCTGACGATCGCCAGGCAGTTCGTCGTGGCGAACGGTGGGCGCCTGAGCGTCCGCGATCTGCCCAATGTTGGCTGCGTGTTCACTGTCACACTGCCACGCCATACCATAACTGACAGCGTTAAGTAAGCGATGATCCAACTCGTGGACCCGGTTTCCCCTCGGACGTAAAACACTACATTCGCCTAGAAAATCCCCATGGCAGACACCGTGGCCAAACGGTGAATGATGTGCTCGCCACGAAGGCGCCATGACTCCGCTGACACACGCCAACACGCTCTATGTTCGTGCCACGGGATTCCAACTTCTAAGTTCCGCTTCGGGGCAACTGTCAGCTGAACGCGGTACTAAGGCGCTCGGCAATCGCTCGCTTTCCGACACAACGCAATGCAAAAATCGCCTGCTGATATTTCAGACGCGGAACGGCGCTCCGTGCACAGATGGAATCTGGCCTTGAAATCAGTTCTGATCATCGGACCGCTAGCGGGCGCCGCTATGTATTTCGCAACGGCGACCGGCTTTTCGTTCCCCCGTTTGCTGATGTCATCGGCGTTGTAGAAAGCTGCGTTTAAGAACACTCGCATAAAGCAGGTCGTTCTAAAAATCGACAGCCCTGGCGGAGCACCGGTCGAAGCAGAGCGGATTGTCAGCGCGTTCGTCACTTACAAACAGAAGTACCCAAACCAGTTACCGCGGTCATCGGGAATCTGGGCCCATCCGCAGCGTACATGGCGACCATGCACGCTGATCGTATTGTCGCGGGAAAGTACAGCCTGGTTGGCTCGATCGGTGCGATCCTCGCTCCATGGCAGCTTGATAAGGCGATCGCTCAACTGAAGGTATCGCACCGTGTCTATAGTTCGGGTCGCCTGAAGGCATTCTTGAATCCATTTACTCCGTTGACCAATGATTCGGACGCGAAGGCCACAGAGCTCGTAAACAAGGTCGGCGGCGCGTTTGTCCAGGATGTGCAGCAGCAAAGAGGGCGACATCTGAAGGCGGGGATAGACTTCGGTACCGGTGAAGTATGGAGCGGGATGGAAGCGAAGGCGCTTGGCCTCGTCGACGAGATCGGAACGATGGAGACGGTCGTTGGTGCACAGACAAACCTCAAGGAGTTCAACTTTGGCCCACGTGGTGAAGGGTTCGCTAGCCTCGGCAGCCGGTTCGTGGGAGCGATCTTTTCGGCCGTCAGCGACGCTCGAGTAGGCGCTGCCGCAGCCACAGAAGTCGTTGGCCCCAACGTTCTTGTGGCGCGACTTACGTGCAAGGAACTCATGGGCCTTGGAGGTACGGCCATGTTCGTGCCAATAGCCGGCGGATCCATGATTGGCCTGGCATATTGGCTGCAGGCTGGGAGGGCTGGCGTGCGCTTGTTCCCCAAGGATAAGGTAGTGCATGGTGGTCGACAAGTGCCGCGTACTGCGATTCACGAATGGGGCCCGAACAGGTGCTTCTTTGAGTACGATTTGTACACCACCCATTTCGGCTCGATCGTCAACGGCGAAGTGGAGAAGTTTTTGTTTGGTACCATTGACGACCAGGGGGCGAAAGCAGTCCGCGCGTTCGTGCGCGGGGATCACGCCGATGTACACGATTCGTTCCAGGAATTCTTTGAATACATGGCAGCGCAGAAGCTGCGCGCGCCCAAAGTCCTTGACTGGATCCGCTCATGCTACGGCTCTTTGGGCCAAGTCGACCTGATGGTCGAGATGCAGGCTTTGCGCCTGATGCATTGCACAATGTGAGTCGAGGGTGTGCGGGAGATCGTGTCGGCACATGACTCGGATGTGAAATTCATATTGACGGACCACCCCGTGACGGTCTACAACGCGGCGGTGGATCCCGCGTCTGAGCAGGGCACCTACCCACAAGATCCGCTGACAGCCGCCGTGGGCACCCAGACCGCGTTCGCGCTGCAAGCGTCTTGCCAGCACCGTCTGGACGCATCAATCACGCCCGGCCATGATCCAATTTTGGCACAGCATTTGTGCCCACAAATTTGATCATGGACACAAATTTTCAACCAGTCATTCAGCGCGGGCCACGCGGCAAATATCGCCAGCACACCCTGGAGTTCAAGCGCGCACTCGTGGAGATGACCTTATAACCCGGCGTGTCGGTGCCGCGGCTGGCGCGTGAGCATGGCGTCAATGCGAACCAGGTGTTCACTTGGAGGAAGCTGTACGAAGCAGGCGCAGCTTGTAGCAGCTGCGCCTGCGCAGTCCAGCGAATTGCTGCCGGTGGTCGTAGCGACGCAGGAACGGGTGCCGGAATCGGAAGCTGCGACCGGAACAATCACTCTTGAAATTGGACGTGTGCGCTTGCGCATCGAAGGCCAATCCAACGCCGCCACACTGATACAAGTATTGAAGCGTGTGCTGCGATGATCGGCCTGCCAGCGGGTACGAAGGTCTGGCTCGCAGCAGGCGTCACCGACATGCGCAGCGGTTTCAACGGTTTGGCGGCGAAAATGCAAACGGCCCTGGAAGAAGACCCGTTCAGTGGCCACGTGTTTGTGTTCCGTGGCAGGCGCGGCGACTTGATCAAGCTGCTGTGGTGGACCGGCGACGGCTTATGCTTACTGGCGAAGCGTCTGGAGCGCGGTCGCTTCATCTGGCCGCAAGCGTGTTCCTCGACATTCAAATGCCTGACATGGACGGCTATGAAACCGCGACTGCCATGCATGCCCTTCCTCAATGCGCAGAACTACCCATTGTTGCATGGACCGGTTGGGATGGCCCCGGTAGTCGAGAAGCCATGGCACACGCACGCATGGTATCCCGCCTGACGAAGCCCGTAGCACTGGAAGAGTTGCTAGCGATGTTGTCGCGCTTTGGCAGCAGAGACTCGCCCCGATAGAAATCGCATGCCGACACCTCCCGACGCACGTCTTTCGTCCGCAAACAGCGTTACGTCACGCCCCCTCTTCGCGCGATCGGTAACACCGGCAGGCCCGGAACACAGTGCTACCGCACTTCGCATTGACCAGGGCTGCGCCCTACAACCTGGTCACTGAACACGGGGAGGATCCCAAGCAGGCAATTCGATTCCGAGCGCATCGTCGATGCGTTCCTTCGCACGATGCAGGCCGAGCACACTCGCCGAGCGCATGGTCCAGGCAATCACTGTAACCTGGTATCGCGTCGGAATTGGATCACCGACTTTCCTGATGCTCAATCGGCAGTACCATTTTGCGCTAGGCTTGCCCAAAGTCGCCCTGACGGTCGAACAGTCAATTTCGTAACCACGATAGCGTTGCATATCCGGCTCCTTCGTGACGTCGCGCCCATTGCTGCGGGGACTTCTGGCGCTCGTCGAACGCCACGCTCACACTATCGAGCACCTGCCCCCTGCGTCTCAGCGCAGCCGCCACGCGACTGCCACATGGGTTGAATGCATCCGTCACGGCACACGATGTACGTTAGGCCCGCGTACCTTGGAATCATTCCTTGTACGCTGGAGCACTGCGGGACCCATCTCACCAAGACATCGCCAGGCCGGCGCCAGCTGGCGTAAAAGATCGCATCAGCGTGTGGCCGCACCGGAGGGCGACCGGGACTTCGCAAGTGAGTGTTCCTGCATTTCAGCCTGCCTGCGTTCACGCGTACTGCGGACCTTTAGCCGTTTCTCCCACCAACCGTAGTCCGACAAGGTTTCCTTTGCCACGTCCACACACCGCTCGTAGTCGGTGGAGAGCCTGGTGCATGGCGGGACCGGTGGTTCAATGCCTTGGGCGATGCAATAGCGTACCGCATCCTCCAGGTCTCCTTCATTGAGCAATTCCCGGCACGCCGTTGAGTGGATCAATGCAAGATTCATATCACTACCCATAACTCGCCAATTGTCGGGCAAATCGCTGCAAGGGGCGCGGACCGGAGCGCTCCGCATCCACGCACCAGGTTTGCAGGACTGCCAGGAGTTCTTCCTGCGTTGCCGGCGAACGTTCCCATAACTTCTCCAGCGCCTGCCGCGCCACATGCATGGTATTGAGTCGTGTGCTGTGTACGATCACCTGTTCCAGCTCCACCTTCTGCGTTCTGGTGAGCCGACACGGTGCGCGCCGCAGCAGACGCTTCGTCTGGACCAACGCCGCGTGGGGGATCAACTGCGCCAGTCCCATGCGTTCAGCCCGAAACACGTCCAAAGTCAGGACTGTCAGCTCGCGCATCAATACCGCACGATTGCCCAGGACCAGCTTCAAGGTCACCCGAGTCGGCACGAACTGCCCCGCGCATCGCCTCAAGCGCTCTGGTGGCCGGCGCAGCGTTGCCAGGCGCAACCACCGCAACAGGCTGATATAGGCCCAGCCGATATCGAGTTCAAACCAGCGAACCGAGAATTTTGCAGACGTCGGAAACGTGTGATGGTTGTTATGCAGCTCTTCCCCGCCAATCAGCAGGCCAAACGGAACGATATTGGTGGCGGCTTCCTTGCAGTCGTAATTGCGGTAGCCGGCACAGTGCCCTAAGCCGTTGACAACCCCGGCGGCCAGGAACGGAATCCACATCATCTGGCAAGCCCACAGCGTCAGGCCTGGCGCCCCGAACAAGACCAGTTCGATCAGTAGCAGCAAGCCGACGCCTTGCCAGGTGTAGCGGCCGTAGATCCGTCGTTCCAGCCAATCAGCCGGTCCCCCACCGCCGTAGCGATCCACCAGCGTGGGGTCACTTGTCGCGTCCCGGTACAGTTCTGCCCCGCGCCACAGAACTTGGTTGATCCCGACCACCACCGGGCTGTGCGGATCCTTCTCGGTTTCACAATGGGCGTGATGGCAGCGATGCACCGCCACCCACTCCCGCGTTACCATCCCTGTCGTCAGCCATAGCCAGAAGCGGAAACAATGGGCCACGAGCGGGCGTAAAGTCAGCGAGCGATGCGTCTGGCACCGGTGCAAATAGACCGTCACCGCGACGATCGTCACATGCGTCGTCACCAGCCCGATCAGCAGCAGCTGCCACCAGCTCAGCGCAAGCAATCCTTCGGCCATCCATTGCAGATACTGCTCCATACCGGAGCTCCTTCGCGACCACGGCCCTACAAGTTCGGATGTTCGGCGGCAAACGCGACCGCGTCACACAGTTGACCGTATCGATAGCCGCCGTAAAGGAAGTGGCCCTCGATAAAGTCAATACCATGCAGTCTCATCGTGCTTTCGTCTTCGTCAGTGGGTCGGTATGCGGCCACCCAGCTCGGTTGGAACGCCTCGTCGCGCAAGAAGCCTTCTTTGGCGTGTTCCGCGACCGCATAGCGCAAGGCATCCTGGAACACGACGTAACGGTGCTGCCGGAATGCGTACCTTTTCCCATCGAACGAGATCTCATATTGCGCAGCCAAGCTCTCATCGGACTGCTGGCGCGCATCTGTATTGTCCGCACTGTCCATAATCTTTCTCCCACGGCTATCCGTGCTCCCGTTCATTACCAGAATCTGACGCTGGGCCTTCGCCATCGCATCGGTATTGGCGTCTTCATAGGAGCTGAATGCGTCTTCCGGAAAAACAATCGATCGCGTCACCTTGTCCGGCCATTGCAGGCTCGTGCAATCCACCATCGGCGCCCTATGCTTGAGGATGGCGGTTGACGCGAACTTCAGCGAGCCGTCCTGGCACCTGAATTCGGCCCACCTCAGCAGGATTTTCCACCCCTGGAACCGGGAAGTTGAATGTTGGCGCATGGTACACTCCTTCGCTCGCGTTCAGGAACAGACTCCGGAAGGCGGTAGCAACGAGCGGGCCCACCTTTCCGGCGCGGCACACCGACAGCGTGCCAGGCGCAGGCATAACACCACTTCACGGCGTTGAGGGGCTTTGACGCGATTGCGCTGTCACGCTGCAATGCTGAGGAAGACCGGCACAAATTGGGAATGTTGGCTGGGTACCTGTTCCCCACTATACGCTCACAAGCGACGTTCACCTAATGATTTAGGCATCGCCCGCACCAATACACATTGCTTGCAATACTAGTCGACACTCTCATGCACCATCGGTGTGTCGACGGCGGAACATTACTGTCTCTCCACCGAGCAGTACCCGCAGCCCCCCCTTACGATGTTGAATGCTTCATCGCTTCGGCCTCATGGGCAGCCGTACGTTCTTCGCGCGCGGCGATCGGGTCGCCGCCGTTATCGACCAGGCCGGCTGCGCGTTCGGCGTCGGCATGTGCGCCTTCCGCTTCGGCTCGCTCACCTGGGTTCTCGCTAGCGGGGGGGCCAGCATGTCGTGCACCATGGCGCGCAGTTCTTCAACGTCTGGCTGCAAGCCGCGCCTTTCCCGTTGATGAATGTAGTGTTGAATTTCAGATTCCTGTTCGGCGCTCAAAGGTAGGCCGCGGAAGGAGAATTCCGGAACAGAGTCTTTCATGACGGATCTCCTTCTTGGTGACTCACACTGAGTGTACGCTTAAACGGGCGCATGCGTCGGCCTCTTGGAGATAGTCGTCGATCCACTCCCGCCCCCATGCCTTGGCGAAGGACACCGCGTCCGCCGCCGCACTCGCCACCCAGAGGTCATGGAATGCATACTCATCCAATGCATGGCCACATTCCTGCATCGCCAGCATGAATTTGCCAGCATACCGCCCGAGTTACCATATACATCAGAAGTCGGGGACGCCAGCGAGACGCCTGTCCGACAGCTAAGTTACAGTTCGCGCCTAAAATTTAGGCATCTGCGTTGATGCGACGACCGCATGGCTGACTAAGAAATCAATGCCACACCATGCTTGCGAAACCAAACGTCATCCGTCGAGCTGACATTGCCGCCAGTATGATTGTAATTAATGGTCAGTTCTTCATGGATTTCGATGTCTCGGGCGGCAATGAAATGGAGCTGCTGCTCTTCAGCAAGCGCAACGTACCTCAGATTTGCGGGATTGGCGTGGTTGTACATGCTGCCCCAACCAAGGGCTAAGCAACCCGCGGGTTCCCCCTTTGTCAAATGTCCCCAATTGAACAACAAACGCTTTACCTCCTCGGGAAACTGAGCCCAGTACGGGGAAAGCAGCACAACAGGCCAAGCTTCCACGAGTTCACCAGTCGATATCCGCCGACTAGCGAACACGCCCCTGCCTTTGAGGAGCCCGTGTCCTTGATGTAGCCGAGACAAGCCTTGATGTTCGTCATACCTACAGAACCTCCCGCTTTCCATGCATCGCGCGTGCAACGGCCAGGCTCCGCCGTAGAAAACATCACAATGTTCGGCGGTAATGCTGCAGCACCATGGCACGCCTATTATGGGCCTTTCGATCGACGGCGCGTTGTGCGCTTCTCTTGAAGAATCAGTTTCCTTCGCTGCACCACACGAATCTGACTGCAAAGTTGCTGCCAGAAAGTGGATTGTAATGTGTCATCGCGATGGTGAAACGCTTGTCTAACCGCTGCCGGCCGAATTCCCCTGCTTGGGCATCTCCACCTCCCGAAAGAATCGGGATGGTCCGGTTCAAGCGGTTTGCGCCCTACGATATCTGGCACAGAATGCCAGTGTGATGCGTGAATATCGATGACATGGGTGCGCGTGCGTACTGACGACTTCGACCATTCGGCGCATAGTGAATTCATTGCATCTGAGCGAAGTATTCGCCCTGTTGAATACACAGCCCGATTGGCTCTGCATATTCTTAGAAGGGAGTTTCGTATGGACGAATATTTGTCAGCGCAAGCTTGTGGCGACGCCGCATTGCACAGCAATGATAGGGACATGTCCGAACAGGTTCGTCTTGATGCTGCACTGGACGAAGCATTGTGTTGTACTTTCCCGGCGAGCGATCCCGTTGCTCTGGACTTCGCCATGACCTCGCATGTCTCAACGCGAGCCGAACTCATTAGGCGGGCATTCCCGCGGAGATCATCATGAACCCGGTCACATCATTCTTAGTCGGCGTCTGCCTGCTGGCGAGCACCGGCGCCCTTTACTGGGGGCGCCATACGTTGCCTTGCTCTTCTTCGCCCTCGGCGTTCTCATCGCACTATCGCTGAAGATGGCCAATGCGTGGGAAAAGTTTGTGATTTTGAGGCTGGGTAAGCTGCAGAGCGTCAAGGGGGCGGGCCTGTTTGCCGTCATTCCGATCATCGATAGCGTGGTTGCGATCATCGACGTGCGTATTCAGACCACTGCCTTTAACGCCGCCGAAGCGCTCACCCGAGACACCGTTCCCGTCAATGTCGACGCGATCATTTTCTGGCATGTAGGCGACGCGGAAAAAGCGGCGTTGGCGATCACTCATTATCGGGAAGCAATCGATCGCGTCGCACAAACGTCGTTGCGCGAAATGATCGGTGCATCGATGCTGGCGTCACTGTTATCTGAACGCAAAGAGGCTGATGCGCTGCTAAAGGATGTCATTGCGCGGAAGACGGCGGCATGGGGTATATCGGTCAGTTCCGTCGAGATCCGCGACGTAGCAATTCCCGTCGCTTTGCAAGACGCAATGTCTCGTCAGGCACAGGCAGAGCGCGAAAAGCAGGCTCGTGTCATTCTCGGCTTTGCCGAAGTAGCGATTGCCGGCAAGTTTGTCGAGGCGGCAGAGATGTATGCAGGGCATCCTGCAGCATTGCAGCTGCGGGCGATGAATATCATCTTTGAGACAACAAAAGAGCGCGGCGCCACAGTCCTGATCCCCAGCACGATGATCGATAGCTTGAATCCGCCTGCAACCATGGAGCGGCCAGCAAGGTTTGAACGAAGGGCATCGGGTCCAGAGGTAGCTATGAGCAAAGTTGCGGCCTGATTTAATTCTATTGATCCCCAGGAACACTCAGTACAAGTTCCTGAAGGCGCATGACTCGGTGAATGGGCGCCAACTGCCCTCCGCCCCCAAAGTATCGCCCAAGGATCATTGCGCGGCGTGGCATCAGCAAGCCCACTTACCACGCACGTTGCTGCCGCCGCCAAGTAAGCGCCAATTCATTCGTCAGACCGAAACGAAGGGATGACGGCGTCATCTACCGCGCGCTGGAAGGCCTGCATCAAGCTCAATGTCAGGCCTGTTTGGACAATGTGGCCGCATGTGCCGTGTGCCGTCCACTTCGCAAGAGCAAGCGCCTCACACTGCTCCTTCGTGTGCACTACGGTTTAGCGAAGGCGCGCTCCTTTGGTCCCGCGCTTATACTTGAGGAAGCCTAAGTACCGTTCATCGGATCGGTGCAATCTATTCTGGTTGACGTGAGCAACCAGAAAATCCGGCTGTGGGTGTGCGCCGTGAGCACGCTGCTTCGCAGTAGTGGTCTGCCCCTCGCGTAGCTAACTTTAGGTCAACCAATTATCGAGGCCTGCGCGCCGAGAACCGCAACGTGCATAGCATTTGAAGACCATGACTATCGTGTCGCCGAATCGATCCATATATATGCTTAGGCGATGGGGTGTCCCCATGCTATCGTCAATGGCTGCCCTGACTATAGCGATTCCAGTCCGCAGCAGTGTAATCACTGAAGCGGAGGCTATATGAAAGATTTCACTCGCCCTGACCAAGGCATGGCCTTGGCCGTCGATACAGCGATCAAAATGGCGACATCTTCCGGATGCTTACTCACATGGCAATACCTGCAAATGCACTCAGTTCCAAATGGTGTGGCGACGCGGGTACTCTCCCAGAGTGGCCCACGGCGCACTTCAACCACCAATGGCCGAGACATGTTACGGGAGCAAGGCCCAGCGAACGGCGAGAAAGTGCCGAACAGGCGACAAAACTGGCTGCGACAGGATTGCGAACCGTCCTAAAGTTCCGAGTACCAAGGACAAATATCACGCTTTCCGAAACGATCGATCAGGCTATCGAGATGGTGGGGGTTCACAATCGGTTCTACGCTGAAGCACTATTGCGCATCCATGCCGTCAAAACATCAGTCATCATGGGGGGTGCTATTTGACGTGGCACGCCGACGGAGCATTGGCTCTCCAACCATTCCTCTAGCGCCGGCACGTGGCATTCGATTGCTGCACTCAGTCCGAAGCAAACTCCCCACAACGGGACGCGATAGTAACAGAAGCGCAACTCGTCAATCTCTGCCTTTTCGCGTGGCGTCCTGAACAAGGTGACGGTGGATTTCGGCCGTCAACGTTTCGATTCGCTCTGCCATCGCCCTGGTGATTTCTGTCAGCTCAGTGTTCTGACGGAGCAGCTCCAACGTTTGTGCGGAATGCTTGGTCGATGCGACGGCGATCGCCTCGCGGTGCTTGGCGTCGGCTTCAGAATGCGCCTTGTCCCGCGCCGCCTGGCGCGTTTGTGCTAACAAGATAAGCGGTGCAGCATAAGCCGCCTGCAAGCTAAATGCCAGATTCAATAGGATGAAAGGGTAGACGTCAAAATGAACCAGCCCAAAGACATTGGCTGCGATCCACGTGGCGACAATGATGGTTTGCAGGCCAAGAAAAAGTGAGGTGCCGAGGAAGCGCGCGAAGGTTTCCGCCTTCAGCCCGAACGCGTCACTCCCAAACGTCTTGGATAAGTGTTCGTGCTGGCGATGAAAACGCAAATGATCGACATGTGATTCACCTGTCGAAGACAAGTTTTCGGTTTGAGATGAGTTCATACAACCTCCCAACATGCCCGGAATGATTCGCCCACTATAGCTCAACTTGGGATCGCAATTCCCAACTCGCTACCGTGGTGGGCATCGACGATCACTGCGCCAACGCGCCAGCGAGTTAAGGCGTACACTGAATACGAGTCATGACGTAGAAGCGCGGCCAAGGACGTCACGCGCCAGGCTTTCCATCGCCAGTCGACCAGTGCACGCACGATGTCCTAATACGTTGACGGAGAACATCATGAACAGTACAAAGAAAGTCCAGGACCCAACGCCTCACAAAGCGTTCCCTGGCAAAACAGGCGACATCAACAAGCAGCAGCAGAAAGCAACCCAGAATGAAGTCGCAGGTCGACATAAAAATGACGGCATCATGGGGCATCGTGGCACACGCTGAGGAGGTCCATGGGAGACATCTTTTCCAGTCCGACGATCTCATTGACGTAACGCTTTTTCCCTCACTCCTGAGGCTGCTGTGCAGCTATGCGCCATCCTCAGCGAGTCGCTGCATGTTGACTGCCGGCAGTCTGGCTGCAAAAGTATTGAAGTCAATCTTACTTTTGCTTCGAAGTGGTGGAAGTCCTGCCTGAAAACAGTGAGGAATTCACGCTTCATTTTGGTTTCCCTAGTAGACGCCACATTCCTCGTGCCGTTCGCCTGCTCACCGAATTTGCTATCAGTGATGCTGGAACAAGGCATGATGGTCCCACCGAAGCCTACGCCGCCAATCGGTACGTAGCAATGGAGGTCAGACGCGCCAATGAGTAGTCCCATTTCTGCGTGGGATTGCCCTAAGCGACTCCCAATGGTCGCGAAGCCTTTGGCCGTGAAGCGCTGCCGCGCAGTTTTCTGTACAAGCAACTGGACGCTTGGTTCAACGCTTATCTCCGACTGGAACACTGAGATACAGCGGTACCAGCCACATCGTTCGGGAAGCGATCCATTGAAAATTCCACCAACCGCTTCATGGCGCTTTACCTCGCAGAAGCCTCGCACTGCCGATCCAGCGCCAAGGTCTCCGACGACGCTGATGGTGCGTTCGACGCGCAGCACGAGCTGCAGTTCATGGCGATGAAGCGCGAAGTGCTGCGAATCGGGGGCTACACTCAGGAATGTTTCATTTCTCATGCACCTGAACTGAGCGCGATGGTCTATGCCGTCATTGATCTGATCAATATGTATCGACCGAGGTTCAGTTAGCTTAGGTTGAGCATTTGGCGCTTCCTGCGTTTGAACTGGACAATGCCGGGTCACCCTGCGTACCGCGAACGGAGCTGTAGCACAGCGCCAACACTGCATATGAAGATCGCGAGCACGACTCGCATGGCGAACACGAGCGTGCTAAGGTGAGTACATCACCTGTTGTGGCATTGGCCAACCGAAGCCAAGCCTTTGAGTGAACATGGAGACAACCGTGCCATTTTATCATCCGGAACGCCGAACGGGCGTTCGCATGGCAAGCGTCGTGGACGCAGCGCTTGACTTGGCAGAAAAATTCGGGTGGCGCTATGCCATCGCCTATCTCATTGGCGAACGCGTTCCTTCGCAGATCATCCAGCGTCTCCTCTCTGGCGACGGAAAAGTCAGAAGTCACTCCCCCGTTCTTCACGATTCTCCGTCCTGGTGGGGTTCCAACGTGGACGGTCTGCACAGCCTGTTTGAATCGCTGCGGCAGCGCGAGGCGACGACCGCGTACTGCAACGCCGACATGGCTCGTGCCCCGCGCGCCGACGCATACTACGAACTCGACTAAGAATCTGACTTCTTCTTGCAGGCCTTGCACGATGTCGAAGGCCGACTGCTCGCGATTCCATCTCGCGAATCGTTCGCCATTGCCGTCCATAGCCCGCTTGCGCAACAATGCCAATCGTATTATCCATCGCGCCGAAAGACAGGAAACCCATGGGTGTGCTAAGGACAACGAGTCGGCGGCGGGCTTCCCTATCGGGTACTTGAAACGATCGATCCGCACCAAGCTCTTTGGCAGCGTCTTTGCCTTTGTCCTTCTGTCGGCCATTGTTGTCGCCCTTCTCGCCGCCAACGTCGTGCGCACGAGCATGCAGCCGCAGATCGGCATGCAGCATGAATTACTAGTGCGCGGCGTAGCCGACGTGGTCTCGCCCGCAATCTCCGGAGACTCCGCCGCCCTGCGCCAACGCATCTTGATCGTTCCGTCGCTCACGAAGCACTTCTGGAACGTCGGTGTGATCGACCGACAAGCAAGGCAATGCGCTCACCAATGTCCGCGGCATAACCTCACGCAATGTGAACATTAGCTCCCGCGCGCATTCTAGCGTGCACCGGCCTCCAAACTGCCGGTTTTCTCGATACCGATCAAGACCAGCCCTGAACGACGCTTTTGAACTATTCGTCGACCAGGTTGGGCACCGGGTGTCCAGCGCGGTGCAGCGTCCGCCGCAACCCGATCGACCACTCCGGACACCGCCCTCTCAGCCTTCCTATCACTGGTGCGCGCGCACGATATCGCGGCAATCACGCAGTTCAGGAAAGTAAAGGAGAAGATGAGCGCCGCAATGTCCGTCGACACCGTTACGGCGATTCAGGAGGCATTAAACAAATTTGATTTTGATAAACCTTATGAGCTGCTGCAGGCATTCGGTGCAGACGCCAATTCATGACAGCGTGACCGATGCGCAAGCAAAGAGTGCATGGAGTTTAATATTTCGCAATCCATCGGTGGAAAAAACCACTAGCCTCAATCCATGGTTTACAAGAAGGCAGACCCTTTACCGCGTCGATCTCATTCCGGAACACACAATTGTTTCTATGGCGAGCCGCCGAGGGCGCTTGCTGGGCGGCGCGGTTGATCCCGTCCGTACAAATGATCCTGCCAATTGCGTGGGATGTGAGTACAGGAACGAATGCCATAAGCGCATGATCTTGGCGTCGCCTTCGGTGGCGAGATGGTGGGTCATGAGCCTAAGCTGGTAGCCAAGCATCAACGCCGCATGCCGGGTTTTGACGACCATGTGATCGGCATGTATGCCCGAGGCATGACAGTGCGGAAATCCAGGCACATTTACTGGAGCTGTACGGCACCGAAGTGTCGCCAGACCTGATCTCAACGATCACCGACGAGGTCATGGACGAAGTGACGCAGTGGCAGCAGCGTCCACTGGAAGCGATGTACCCAATCGTGTACTTCGATGCATTGCGCCTGAAGATCCGCGACGAAGGCACCGTCAAAAACAAGGCCGTGTACCTGGCGCTGGGCATTCGTGCCGACGGCCGCAAAGAAGTGCTGGGGCTGTGGATCGAGCAAACAGAGGGCGCCAAGTTCTGGCTGAAGGTCTTTAACGAACTGCGCAACCGTGCGCCTGGAGGATATCCTGATCGCCGTCGTTGATGGCCTTCGCGGCTTCCCTGAGGCGATTGAAGCGGTGTTCCCACAGGCGCATATCCAAACCTGCATCGTGCACCTGATTCGCAACTCGATGACGCTGGCCTCCTGGAAGGATCGTAAGGAGCTTGCGGCAGCGCTCAAGCCAATCTACCAGGCTTCTAACGCCGATGCGGCGGCAGCGGCGCTGGATGCCTTTGCGGCAGGCCCTTGGGGCCAACGCTTCCCGTCAGTGGTAGCCATGTGGCGCCGGCAGTGGGAGCAGGTAATTCCGTTCTTTGCCTACCCACCGGAAGTACGCTCGATCATTTACACAACGAACGCCATTGAGAGCCTGCATATGCGCTTGCGGAAGATCGTCAAGAATCGCGGACACTTCCCGAGCGACGAGGCAGCGACGAAATTGCTCAACCTGGCCTTGCGCAATATCGAAAAAGATTGGAAGATGCCGCAGCGGACCTGGAAGATGGCCGCCAATCAGTTTGCCATCCTGTTTGGGGAACGTTTTACCAACGCGCTCAATTAACTAACAGCGACCCCGGCACACAAAATTCCTGACAGGTCCAAATGATCGCGCTCAAGGGAATTGCCACGACGCAAAAACACGAATGTATTTATCCTTAGTACGACCACTACCGAGTTTTTGATCTCGACCTAGTGGCAGCCCCAATTACAAACATCCCTGCGAAAAGCATTAGATAGGTTTCCGGCTCCAGAACTGCCGATATAGTGAACTGGGTTTCGGGTATGAACATCCAATCACGGCCTTCATAAAACTGCTGTGCGCGACCGATCATCGAAAAGAAACCGGCCGTGGTGTCCATTGAAATCTCATTCCAAGTCCAGTTCGGACCACCGTTGTCGTCCCAGTAGTCCACGTAATTTCCACGAAGCGTCAATACGCCCCCAGGAGTATATGAAAACTCCGAAACGCCGCAGGTCACAGTTGGAATCGAAACGCAACCTAGCGCGTCTCGTCCCTGTAGCACGAGGGACGTCAACTCATTCAATTCATCTGACCATCGGCATCGGAGTCAGTAGCTTCAAAAGAGCCGCTTACCGTGGCATCGATAAATCGGAGGGTTAGCGTGTCAAAGAAACCCGACCAGGAAAAGTCCCAGTGGGTAGGGGCCGCGCGAGCTGATGTGATCGAGGAAATCAAGAGACCGCAGAAAACGAGCGCTTTGAACATCGCAATCCTCCAAGTCGTGTGGTTCCTGGCTAGCCAAACTCGGATATCATCATACGCAAACTGCCCCCCGCAAGTGCACGGAACTGCGATGGTCCGTGAAGTAGTAGTATGGCTTCGCGTCGGACGCGCATCTATTGCGCGATTCTGACTCAAGGTATCTCAGGGCAGCTATGGCGAACCGCCAACAGTTTTCGGCCATGTGTAACCTGAAGCCAAGTTCACTGGGGGCGGACCGTATCCTGAGTCGGCGCGCGCCCGCGATTCATTAGCGCTAGTAGCTCTTCGGAATTGACCGGCTTAACGACGTGGTGGTCAAAACCAGCCGCCAGCGACGTGCGTTTATCTTCGGCCTGGCCGTAGCCTGACACCGCGATTAACTGCGCGTCGGCCACGGCAGGTGTTTGCCGCAGCCTGCTCGCCAATTCTCGGCCGTCCATATCAGGCAATCCTATGTCCAGCAAACAGACATTGGGCCCTTCATTTGTAGCGACCTGGAATGCCTCAGCGGCCGTATGCGCGAGCACGACGCGATGGCCGGCGGTTTCCAGCAACATGCCAAGCATCCTCGCCGCGTCCACATTATCATCGACGATCAAAACACGCAGACCGGCGGTCTCGCCGACTGCATGCTGACCATCGCCGCTGACCTCAAGGGCTTGCTCCACGTGCTGTTCGAGAATCGGCAGTTTCACGGTAAATCGACTGCCCTTACCTGGCCCCGCGCTCTCGGCACGAATCGTTCCACCGTGAGCGTGCAGCAGCCTGCGCACCAGCGCAAGCCCGACGCCTAGCCCGCCTTCCGACCGGTTAGAAGTCCGCGCTCCCTGGATAAAGAGTTCAAACACTCTTCCGACGAGCTCCGGCGCCATCCCAATGCCGTTATCCGTCACGACAAGCTCCACTTCACGGAGCACCACGGAGAGGCGAACAGCAATTCGCCCGCCCGGCGGCGTGTATTTCGCGGCGTTAGTCAGCAAGTTGGTAATGATCTGCACCAGCCGCTTTTGATCACCGCAAACCCAAACCTGCCTAGGCGTCGCAGTCGCGGAAAGAGAGTGCGACAGGCGCTCGAAAAGCGGCGTGACCTGCTCGATCGCTGCCGCCAACACGTCGTTCAGATCGACTGGCTCATGAACCATATTGATTTGCCCACGCGTAACGCGTGCGACATCAAGCAAATCGTCGAGCAGGATTGCAAGGTGAGCAGCTTGTCGTTCAACGACTGACGCCACCTCCCTGACGCGGACGGCATCCGAATCAGCACTCAGAAGGGTTCTTGCTGCCGCAGTGATCGGCGCCAGTGGATTGCGCAACTCATGCGCCAGCATCGCGAGAAACTCGTCTTTCGCGCGATTCATACTAGTCATCTCCGACAGCAAATCTTCGCGTTCGCGGTACGCCTGCTGAAGCAACATCCGCTCGGTGGCATCACGCGTAAAGCAACGCGTATAGCGTAGTTTTCCATCTACGAAATAGGCATTGGAATGGATCAGAACGTGCTTGGTCGCGCCACTTCTACAGAGCAGTTGAGCAGGTTGGTCGCAAATGGTTTCGCCGGCTTGGAGGCGCAATAGTATAGTCGCGATCAATTCCTGATCCACATGGAATTCGGCGATATGGTGGCCAACATATTCCTCCCACCGGTAGCCAAGCATGGCCAACTCAGCCTTATTGGCCCAAACGATCGTGCCATCACTTCCGACGCGGTGAAGGCCCTCGGCCGCATTATTGACGAAATCAGCCAGCTCCTGCTCGCGGTGCCGCAAGGTGTGCACAGCATCGAGGGCACGAGTCAGTTCGCTCTGCAGGATGCGATTGTCCTGTTCCAGCTCAAGCGTGCGAACATCGCCCGCTTCCTCCCGCCCATGCGCGTTCGAACGGGCATGATCATGGACCCTGCATACTTGCTGAAACTTAGTCAACAGCTCGCGCGACGTGAAGACACTCCAGGGATAGGCGCAAAAGAGCAGAAAGTCGAATCGCTTCTGCAATTCGTTCCACAGTTGTTCAAGTCGAATAGCTGCTTCATACAGTCCACGATCACATAGGATGGCGACCATTTCGCCAAAGGCATGGACCAAGCGTCCATTGTGACATGCATCGCGTACGATCGTACCGACACTCAGATTGAAAAGTTCGGGATCGGGCCAGTCATTCACCATGAATTGGTCGAGGACAAGTTCGGCCTCGAGTACAACTAGCTTGCCCATCGTCCAGGGTCCCTGGTTAGCGGAAGTTCCGAAACCAGCCAAGCTTCGGCGCAAGATGGCAATATGCTCCTTCGTCGCGATAACGATTGAGACGCCGCCGGAGCGTAATGGGACGTCCAGGAACTCCGCCACCTCTTCGAGCAATTGCTCGTCCTGATCATAAAACCGAACGACATGGCGTTCCTTGCGCTGCTCTTGTATGGGTGGATCAAGTTCCAACTTACCTCCTTCCAGCCCATGCGGCGCGTTAGTTTAGACACCGCCTCGAACTCTAAGCTTCTCAAACGACATCGGAGGCCAGTCTAGCACGGCACACCCTGCGTTCGATTGCCGCACGCGACTAAACAGCTAAATAGCGAACTGTAAGTGACAGATCGTTGCGGTATCGTACGCACCGCTGCTATTGAAGTTCGATAGTTGCCCGCGCCGGGGCATCACTAATAGCCGAAAACAACGCATCTGTGATACAGCCGCCAAGGCGCCCTCTTCATCGCGCGGCCCGAAGTTGAAATTCTTGAGCTTAGATCGTGTCCCGATATAGCTTTCAAAGGTGCCAATTTCATCGTCAGCTTGGCGATGGACGCGACATGTATCCGGTGTTCCGCAACAGCGAAAAGGCGCCTAGCAGCACCAATCCTGCGGCGAACAGGAAGGGATGTGCCGGCTCGGGCACCGCCGGCGGCAACTCGGGGCCAGATACCTGCATCACATTGACGATTGTGTCATCGGTGATCCGGTAATCGGGGACATTCGAACTACCAGCAGCTACAAACACGGAACGTGTAAGCCGGTAGTTAGTCATTGGGGAAAGGTCACAAACCGAGTCATCTGTTGCGCCTCCAGATAAAGAAACTGCGCCCACCTCACCACAGGAAACGATAAGCAGAGCCGCGATACACTTCGAAGTGAGCCTCATACGACCTCCTATCCTCACGAAATGAAAACACTACTCCAACTGCTAGTAACAACAATCGTCGGCTTTGCTTTGGGCTGTGCGCTCCTGCGTGATGACGACGAACTGATGCTGGTCGCCGGCGCGATGACCGCCTCAGCATTCTTTACTCTCTATCTGATTCTATTCGCCGCCCACTCCATCTTCAAACGCCGCCCACAAAGTGCTTCCTACGCCGACTACTGCGAGGAGTCGTTGCTTGGCTTCGACTCACGTGGCGAGTTAAAAATCGAAAGCAAATATCCGGTCTAAGCGATCTATTCGTCCTTCCCGAGTTTTGCTTTTGCCGCCTTTACCAACTCACGTAGCTTTCTCGCGACTACATCCGGACCGCTAGTTACCTGCCTGTTCGCATTCTCGAACAATGACTGTTCCGATCGCAACGGCTCGTTTGGCATCGAGTGAATGCCTTTCGCTTCAAACCGCTCAATGCGTTTGTCAAACTCAGCGCTTATACCGATCCCCTTTTGGGCAACATCATCTCGCACCTTCGGAACGTGACCTTGGTCGATCGTCTCAGAAGGCGAACCGCCTGCAGCCTGGCGCGAACCGCTGTTACTCGTTCCGAATCTCGACTTGAATGCGTCAAAGTCCTTCTGTACGTTCCTTTCAATCTTGGGGTCTTGGGATATCGTCCGAAAACTGTCCTCAACATCCTGGAACGACCCGGGCAAAGCGGCGCCCCCTGTGTAGTCTTGTGGGCGAGGTCGCAAAATTTCCCAAGTACGTCTCCAGCTTGATAAGCTCTGCAGCGCTTCCTTTCCCCTCATTCCGAAGCAGCTTCTCGAATAGCTGAATATTCTGGGGATCTTTAGCCAAGTCTTTACTTAACAACTCGCCGCGCTGATAAGCGTCCGATACCGGCTATCAACTACGGCCGCTCATGGCGCTTTCCTGTCGACGCATTACACCAATATCTGCATCAGGAGGCAAACGCGCATTTGAACTCCAGCGTGACCACCACTTCAAAATTGCCTGGCCCACGATTGCGGCGGAGCCTCCCTGACCTGACTCGTACGGTTAAGGTGGCGTAGTCCAGAGGCGCTCTGCAAGGTCGGATCCACGCAAGGAAACGTAGCGCATGAACACGCGTGGATCTTTGTGCCCCGTAATACGCATGACTTCCTCCGTACGAAATAACCAACTCCCCCCCCGTCCTTCATCAGCACCCACCGGCAAGTAGCTTCGTGTCGCAGATCGTGCGCGGTCAAGTCATTGCACTCGGCGAACGCGAAGGCACGCCCCAGCGCGCGGCTTAACAGCGATGTCACGCGCGCCAATTCTTTGCTGTCTGCCCCATCAATCCACCAAGGGAAAATCGCCGCCTTGGCGCCGGCACCCTTGACTTCTTCGACGCGACGCTTCAGCAAGGCGTAAACATCAGGCAGCAGTGGGACATCACGCGCGGCACCAGTCTTGCTCCTGCGGATGTGCACGGTACGCATGTCCAGGCGTACATCCTGTACGCGCAAGGTGTACGCTTCGCGCAGACGCAAACCGGTGTTCACCAGTAAGAGGAAGAGGTCCATCAACGCAGCACCATCTGGCAGCTCAAGGGCGCGTTCGCGCCCCTCCCGCTTATCTCCGCGTAGCGCAGCGACAATACGCGCCTCTTCATCGGCCTCCAATCGCCGGTCGCGGCTCACGTCCTTCTTCGACGCGATGTTGTCGCGCGCTTCCAAGAGCAAGCCCTCATGCGCGTTATACGTCGAATAATTCTTCGGCAGCAGCCGCAATGGATTGGCAATGGGCTGTTCGCCGGCCTTGGCTTCTCGTTTTAAGAACCAGTCCAACAGGCGCGCAACAGCACCAACACGCTTACGGATCGTCCCAGGCGCCAGGTGATGCTCGAGTTTTAACGAACGCACCCAGTCTTCTGCCCACTGATATTTCAACACTCTGTCTGCCCGTTCGGCGCCGATTTGAAGCCGCAGCAAATGGAGAATGGCGCTATCCAACGCACTGACCGGAACCGCGGCCTGGTAATCTCGCATCAGTTTAGCCAACGTCTTGGAGCTGACGCGAACGCGCTGCGTCACCAAGTCGTGCGGCAAATGACCTTGCGCCAGCAACGCTTCCACCTGCTCGCCATAATTGCGCGCGTCCACTTTAAATGCCTTTGGGCAGAAGCCGGTGCTTGATTCGCAGTTCGTACTTTTCGCCCCATTTCCTGACCATCGCCATAGTTGCCTCCATGACATTGGGTGGCAAAGTGGCAGAAGACTGGCGTCGACGGCCAACTCGCGTAGACGGCCAACCGAGGCCGTATCAGGCTGGTTTTGCCACCCAAATGAGGTGGCAGAGAACCATTATGAGGCATTTTGACGCAAAAAAGCCGGGAAGTTCCCGGCTGATTCGCAAGCTAAGTGCTTGATTTGTTTGGAGGCGAGGGCCGGAATCGAACCGGCGTACACGGCTTTGCAGGCCGCTGCATAACCACTTTGCTACCCCGCCGTAAGGCTGGAAGAAACAACCGGCGAGGCCTGGTTCTTTCTAAGAATTCTGGAGCGGGAAAAGAGTCTCGAACTCTCGACCTCAACCTTGGCAAGGTTGCGCTCTACCAACTGAGCTATTCCCGCATGGGTTTGAAAAACTTGGAGCGGGAGAAGAGTCTCGAACTCTCGACCTCAACCTTGGCAAGGTTGCGCTCTACCAACTGAGCTACTCCCGCATGGAGTTATTTCATTTTACTACTGCTGCTCCAGTGAACTGGAGCGGGAGAAGAGTCTCGAACTCTCGACCTCAACCTTGGCAAGGTTGCGCTCTACCAACTGAGCTACTCCCGCATTTCAGAGGAACCGCATTATCGCAGAAACATTCTCATATTTCCAGTGCGATTATTACTGCTTCGTTACCGCTTTGTTGCCGATGACTTTTTGGAGCGGGAGAAGAGTCTCGAACTCTCGACCTCAACCTTGGCAAGGTTGCGCTCTACCAACTGAGCTACTCCCGCTTCGCATCGCTGCGTCGTCATCAACAGCAGGCCAGCATTATAGATGATCCAATGACGCTGTCAAGGGGCAATATTGTTATTTACGATAAGTTGCCCGACCGTTCCTTGATCATGGGCCACGCCTTTTTCAGGTAATAGAACATGGACCATACGGTCAGCACGCTGGCCAGCCACAGCAGCAGGTCGCCCCAGAAGCGGGTATCGATCGCGCCCCACAGCACGTCGTAGTACAGCAGCATCGGGATGGCGCTCATTTGCGCCGCCGTCTTGATCTTGCCGATCGAACTGACCGCCACCGATTTGGAGGCGCCAATCTGCGCCATCCACTCGCGCAGCGCCGAAATCGTAATTTCGCGGCCAATGATGATGAACGCGACAATCGGGTGGCAGCGGCCGCCGTCCAGGTTAAGCAGCACCAGCAAGGCGCCCGCCACCATCAGCTTGTCGGCCACGGGGTCGAGGAAGGCGCCGAAGGCCGATGTCTGCTGCCAGCGGCGGGCCAGGAAGCCGTCGAACCAGTCGGTAACGGCGGCAACGATGAAAATCAGGGTGGCGGCCAGATTGCGTTCGTGCGGGCTAAGCCAGGTGACGGGGAGGTAGAACACGCCTACGACCAGGGGAATCAGCGCGACGCGCAACCAGGTCAGAAGGATCGGGATGTTGAAAGGCATATGCGGTGTATAGGAATTGTAATGACGCGCCGCTAGTGTATAACGACGGCGCGATCAAAGCCAATTTGACTGCGAAAACCGGTAAACCTGGGTACGACCCGGAGGGTCGGACCCTGTCTGCGCTGCGGTGAGGGGATGGGTCTAGGCCTTTGAATTTCTCAGAACGTCAAAGGCCCAGAACCAACCCCGCGACAGTCGATCAGACAGGGTTAGACCCATGCCGGATGGCCGTCCCGTCTGACCCTGGTTTACCGGTTTTCAGTGGAGCTGCCGGTAGATTTCTTCGGCCAGCGTGTCCGAGATACCCTCCACCGATTTCAAGTCCTCGATACTGGCGTTCATCACGCCTTTCAGCCCGCCAAAGCGGGACAAAAGCTTCTGGCGGCGCTTGGCGCCAATGCCTTCAATCTCCTCCAGGCGCGAGGTCTGGCGGGCCTTGGCTCGCTTGGCGCGCATGCCGGTGATGGCAAAACGGTGGGCTTCGTCGCGGATCATGGCCACCAGCATCAGGGCTGCGGACTCCTTGCCCAGTTCCTGCGGCTCGCGGCCATCGACGAAGACCAGTGTCTCCAGGCCGACGCGCCTGCCCTCGCCTTTCGCCACCCCGACGATCAGGCTGATGTCCAGTCCCAGCTCGACAAACACCTGGCGCGCCATTTCGACCTGCCCCTTGCCGCCGTCAATCAGCACCACGTCCGGCATGACGCCGTCGCCGCCCGCCACTTTTTCGTAGCGGCGCGTCAGCACCTGGCGCATGGCGGCGTAATCGTCGCCCGGCGTGATGTCGTTGATGTTGTAGCGGCGGTACTCGCCGTTCTGCATCTGGTGATGGTGGAACACCACGCAGGACGCTTGCGTCGCCTCGCCGGCCGTGTGCGAAATGTCGAAGCACTCCACGCGCAGGGTGTCGAGGTCTTCGTTTTCCAGCCCGAGCACTTCGGCCAGGGCGCGGGTGCGGGCCTGCTGCGAGCCCTGCTCGGACAGCAGCCGCGCCAGCGATATCTCGGCGCCTTTCTGCGCCAGCTCCTGCCACTGGCGGCGCTGGCCTTGCGGCTGGAATACAAGGTGGATGCGGTGCCCGCACTGTTCCTGCAGCGCCAGGATCAGTTCCGGCTGGTCGAATTCGATATTCAGGATCAGGGTGCCGGGAATCGACTTCTCGGTGTAATGCTGGACCAGGAAAGCGGCCAGCACTTCCTGTTCGATCGGGCGTTCGGCCACGACCTCGGCATCCATCACGTGGGTCGGGAAGTAGGCCCGGTCACCCAGGTGGCGGCCGCCGCGCACCATCGCCAGGTTGACGCAGGCACGGCCGCCCTGCACCACCACGGCCAGGATATCCACGTCCTGGTCGCCGGTGGTTTCCATCGACTGCTGGTGCAACACCTTCGACAGCGACTGGATGCGGTTGCGCACAACGGCCGCCTGCTCGAATTTGAGATCGGTGGCATAGGCGAGCATCTTCTGCTCCAGCTCCTCCAGCACCTCCGTCTGCCGGCCGCGCAGGAAGCGCGCGGCGTTGTTGACGTCATTGCGGTAATCCTCCACCGCGATCAAGCCCACGCAGGGTGCGCTGCAGCGCCCGATCTGGTGCAGCAGGCAGGGACGCGTGCGGTTCATGTACACGCTGTCTTCGCAGGTGCGCAACATGAAAACCTTTTGCAGGATCTGCATCGATTCCTTCACCGCCCACGAGGAAGGGAAAGGGCCGAAATACTGGTGCTTGCGATCGACCGCGCCGCGGTAGTACACCATGCGCGGCACGTCGCCGCCGGTGATCTTCAGGTAGGGATAGCTCTTATCGTCGCGGAACAGGATGTTGTAGCGCGGCTGCAAAGCCTTGATCAGGTTGTTTTCCAGGATCAGGGCCTCGGCTTCGCTGCGCGTCACCGTGGTTTCCAGGCGCGCGATCCGCTCGACCATCAACGCAATGCGCGGGCTCGAAAGATTCTTCTGGAAATAGCTCGACACGCGCTTTTTCAGGTCGCGCGCCTTGCCCACGTAGAGCACCTTGTCTTCGGCATCGAAGTAGCGGTACACGCCGGGCAGGTTGGGCAGCTTGGCAACGGTGGCCAGCACCTGTTCGCGCGGGTCTGGGGTTTCTTCAGTCATTCGCTCGTTCGACGATCGCATAGGCGACCGCGTAATCCTCTTCATCGCTCACGGAGATATGGGCGACCAGCGCATTCTGCAACATGAATTCGCCCAGCGCGCCGCTGCAGGCCATGTAGGGCTTGCCTAAATCATCATTGAGCAGCTGCGCGGCATGCCAGGTCATCGGCGGGCGCAGCCCCAGGCCCAGGGCCTTCGAGAAAGCCTCCTTGGCCGCGAAGCGGGTCGCCGCATAGCGCACGCCGCGCAGCGGGCTGCGGGCGCAACGCTCCTGGTACACCGCGAATTCTTCAGGACCGAGGATCTTCCGCGCAAAACGCTCGCCGCTGCGTTCCAGCGCGGCGGCAATGCGGGGCACTTTGCTGACGTCCGTCCCGATGCCGTAGATCATTTTGCGCCCAGGCGGGTCGACACCATGATGGCCTTCATTTCGCGCACGGCATTTTCCCAGCCGGCGAAGATCGAGTGCGCCACGATGGCGTGGCCGATATTCAGCTCCGCGATTTCCGGAATGGCGGCAATGGCCTGTACGTTGGTGTAGTGCAGGCCATGGCCGGCATTGACCTTCAAGCCGTTCTGCACGCCCCAGCGCACGCCGTCCCTGACGCGCTGCAGTTCGTGCGCCTGCGCTTCGCCTTCAGCATCGGCATAGGCGCCGGTGTGCAGTTCGATCACCGGCGCGCCGACTGCGGCGGCAGCCTTGATCTGCTCTTCGTCGGCGTCGATGAACAGGGACACGCGAATGCCCTCCCCTTGCAGCTGTTTCACGGCAGCCTCCACTTCCTTGTGGAAGCGCACCACGTCCAGCCCGCCTTCGGTGGTGATTTCGGTGCGTTTTTCCGGCACCAGGCAGACGTCGGCCGGCTTGATGCGGCAGGCGAAGTCGATCATCTCCTGGGTCACGGCCGCTTCCAGGTTCATGCGCGTCACCAGTTGCGGCGCCAGCGCAATCACGTCGGCATCCTTGATGTGGCGGCGGTCTTCGCGCAGGTGCAGGGTAATGCAATCGGCGCCGGCCTGTTCGGCCAGCAGCGCCGCGCGGATCGGGTCCGGGTACACGGTGCCGCGCGCATTGCGCAGCGTGGCGACGTGGTCGATATTCACGCCAAGGTCGATGATGGTGCCGGATGGTGACAGGAAGCTCATGTTCTTTTCTTAGAGTTGCAGCAAATCGATCAATATCTGGCGCGTATTCAATGGCGCGCCGCCAAGGTGCCAGGACAACAGGTAGCGCATCAGCTGCTTGCTTTGCGCCTGCGTGGCCGGGTCGCTGTAATCTTCGCGCTCGATATCGAGCAGCGTCTTGCCTGCGACACGCGGGGCCGTGTCCTCATCGCGCTCCGGGCGCGGCCCGCGATCCGGGTCCACCACATAATGTACATCGGCCAGCACTTTCGTGCGCGAGGCGGTGCAGCGCGTCAGGTCGGCCGCCACGCCGGTCTCCTTCAGCAGCGCCATTTCGAACTTGCGCAGCACGATCGGCGCCGGTTCATTGTGGGCCAGCTGGTTCAGCGTGGAGACGTAATGGTCGAACAGCTTCGCATGCGCATCGTCGCGTGCGGTCAGCTTGACCAGCAGTTCATTCAGGTAGAAGCCGCACAGCAGCGCGGTCTTTTCAAGGGGCAGCATGCCGCCGACCCAGTCGGCATCGGTCAGCGTGCGCAATTCGTTCTTGCCGGTCCAGCCGGTGGTCAGGGGCTGGAAGGTTTGCAACACGCCGCGCAGCTGCGAATGCGGACGCTTGGCGCCCTTGGCGATCAATGCCACGCGCCCGTAGTCGCGCGTGAACAGCTCGACGATGAGCGAGGTTTCCTTGTACGGGTAGCTATGCAGCACAAAGGCCGGCTGTCCCGTCACGCGGGTGCCGACAGTGCGCTGCTGCCCTGGTGGGCGGCGCTTCTGCGCCGGCGGGGCTGGTACGGCCGCGCTCGTGTCCCGGCTGGGGTCAGACCCCAAATGGGACACGGGCTCGGCTGTCAGGACAGGCATTATTCGTAGCCGTATGCGCGCAGGCCAGCCTCGTTGTCGGCCCAGCCGGATTTCACTTTCACCCAGATCTCGAGGTAGACCGGGCCGCCAAACAGTTTTTCCATGTCCTGGCGGGCCTGGGTGCTAACTTCTTTCAGGCGCGCGCCCTTGTTACCGATGATCATGGATTTGTGGCTGTCGCGCTCGACCAGGATGGCGGCAAAGATGCGCCTCAAATTGCCTTCCTGCTCGAACTTCTCGATCAGCACCGTGCTGGTATAAGGCAGCTCGTCGCCCACAAAGCGGAACAGCTTCTCGCGCACGATTTCCGAGGCCAGGAATTTCTCGCTGCGGTCGGTGATATCGTCCTCGCCGAAGATCGGCTCATTCTCCGGCAAGTGCTTCTTGATCTCGTTTTGCAGGCCATCCAGCTGGAAGCGCAGCTTGGCGCTCACCGGCACGATCGCCGTGAACTGGAATTTCTCGGCGATCTGCTGCGCGAACGGCATCAGAACCGCCTTGTCCTTTACGCGGTCCGACTTGTTGATCACCAGGATCACCGGCACATTCTTCGGCAGCAAATCCATCACTTGCTGGTCGGTCTGGCCGAAGGTGCCCGCCTCCACGATGTACAGGATCAGGTCCGACGATTCCAGCGTATTCGTCACCGTCTTGTTCAGCGTCTTGTTCAGCGCATTCGAATGGCGGGTCTGGAAGCCGGGCGTATCGACGTAAATGAACTGCGCGTCGCTGACAGTCTGGATGCCGGTGATGCGGTGGCGCGTCGTCTGCGCCTTGCGCGAAGTGATGCTGACCTTGGCGCCGATCAGCGTATTCATGAGGGTCGACTTGCCAACGTTCGGGCGGCCGACAATGGCGATGTAACCGCAGCGGAAGCCGGCGGGAGTGGGTGCACTAGTCATGATGCAAACTCAATTCAGTTATTGTTTGGCGAGCTTCTTGTCCGCCGCCGTTTCGCCCTGGACCGTGGCGATGCCGGCCAGCTTGAGCTGGGCCGAGCGCTGGCGCGGCTTGCGGCCGGCCGATGGCGCTTTCTTCAGCGCTTCTTCGGCCACTTCCAGCGCCAGCTTGGCCGCAGCCTGCTCGCCGGCGCGGCGGCTGCCGCCCCGCCCGAACACCTGGATGCCCAGCTTGGGTACCAGGCACTCGATCTCGAACTCCTGGCTGTGCGCGGCGCCGTGGGTGGCGACCACGTTGTACAGCGGCAGCGAGATCTTCTTCGACTGCAGGAATTCCTGCAGCAGGGTCTTGGCATCCTTGCCCAGCGTCTGCGGGTCGACCGAATCGAGGATCGGGATGTAGAAGGCGCGGATCACCGCTGCGGCCTGGTCGAAACTGCCGTCCAGGTAGATGGCGCCCAGCAAGGCTTCCAGCGTATCGGCCAGGATCGACGGGCGCCGGAAACCGCCCGACTTCAGTTCGCCTTCGCCCAGGCGCAGGAACTGCGACAGTTCCAGCTTCTGGGCGATTTCGAACAGGGATTGCTGCTTGACCAGGTTGGCGCGCACGCGCGACAGGTCGCCCTCGTCGAGGGAGTTGAAACGTTCGTACAGGATGGAGGCGACTACGCAGTTCAGGATCGAGTCGCCGAGGAATTCCAGCCGTTCGTTATGCAAACTGCTGTGGCTACGGTGCGTCAGGGCCTGCTGGAGCAATCCAGCATCCTGGAACGTGTAGCCCAACCTGGTTTGCAATAACTGTAAATTCATCACTTATTATTCAACCTTCTTCTTTGCGCCAGCCTTTGCTGTCGTGCCCTCGTATTCCAGCAGGATGCTGGCCGGGCCAACCAGGGGAATCTTTTTCTCATACGCAAAGCTGATGTCGAAATCAGTGCCATTGCGCTCCAGCATCAAATCGTGGCCGGTAATCGACGTGATATAACCCGTTTCCGCACTCCTGGCGAAAGATCCCTGGATGGCCGAGACATTGTCGCCACCATCCTTCTTGGCACGCTCGATCGCGTTCACGATGGCGCGGTACTCGATGTAGGTCGGCAGGATTTGCGCAGCAATCAGGCCGACGCCCGCAAGGATTGCAATACCAAAAATCAGGCCAATTAGGCTGATACCACGTTCATGCTGCTTGCGCATAAGTTCTACTCTCCTGTCTGCTTAGCGGATGCCGCCAAGACGATCGAAATTGAAATTACCCAGGTTCATCCAGACAAAGAAGGCTTTGCCCACGATATTTTTGTCCGGTACGAAACCCCAGATTCGGCTGTCGGCACTATTGTCCCGATTGTCGCCCATCATAAAGTAATTTCCTTCAGGAACTACACACGAAAACCCTTCGTAGTTGTAAGTGCAGGCCTCACGGTGCGGGAAATTGTCATCCACCTGGCCGATCAGGACCGGTGGCGCCTTTTCGTTGTTCAGGATGCGGTGCTGTACATTGCCGAGCTGTTCGGTAAATTGCTTCTGGTAAGTAAGAGTGCCTTCTTCCAGGTAATCTTCCATCGGGGTATAGCCAACTGCCTGGCCATTCACCGTTAAGCGCTTGTTTTGATAAACAATTTTATCACCCGGCACACCAATTACCCGCTTGATGTAGTCCTGGCTCATATCCTTCGGATACTTGAACACCATCACATCGCCGCGCTGCGGATCGTTGACCTGCACCACCTTCCTGTTCAGGATAGGCAGGCGAATGCCATAGGTGTATTTGTTCACCAGGATCAGGTCGCCCACCAGAAGGGTCGGCACCATCGACGAGGATGGGATCTTGAACGGCTCCCACAGGAAAGAGCGCAGGAAGAACACCAGCGCGATCACTGGGAAGAAGCTGCCCGAATATTCGATCCAGGTCGGCTGGCGCAGGATGTCCGCTTCCAGCTTGGAGCGGGCATTGCCCTGCTCGTCCATGCGGATGCCGTTGGCAGCCGAGCGCGCCATGCGCTCGTCATATTCAACCAGCGCCTTGTTGGCGGCAGCGCGGCGCTGCCTGGAAAACACCACCAGGTCGAGGACCCAGATGATCCCCGTCACCACCATCAGGACGAACAGGATTAAAGCGAAATTGCCCAGGATGGATTGCAGTGTCATTTCTCTTCCACTTGAAGGATTGCCAGGAATGCCTCTTGCGGGATCTCCACGGAGCCCACTTGCTTCATGCGCTTCTTGCCTGCTTTCTGCTTCTCGAGCAGTTTCTTCTTACGGGTGATGTCGCCGCCGTAGCACTTGGCCAGCACGTTCTTGCGCATCGCCTTGACGTTTTCACGCGAGATGATGTTGGAGCCGATCGCTGCCTGGATCGCCACGTCGAACATCTGGCGCGGGATCAGTTCGCGCATCTTGGCCGCCACGGCGCGGCCGCGGTATGGCGCATTGGCGCGGTGCACGATGATGGCCAGCGCGTCGACCTTTTCGCTGTTGATCAGCATGTCGACCTTTACCACGTCGGCAGCACGGTTTTCCTTGAACTCGTAGTCCATCGACGCGTAGCCGCGCGAGGTGGACTTCAGCTTGTCGAAGAAGTCCAGCACGATCTCGGCCATCGGCATCTCGTACACCAGCTTCACCTGGCGGCCGTGGTAAGCCATGTCCATCTGGATGCCGCGCTTGGCGATGCACAGGGTGATCACGGAACCGACATACTCTTGCGGCATGTACAGGTTGACCGTCACGATCGGCTCGCGCACTTCGTTGATGTGGCTCGGGTCCGGCATGCGCGACGGGTTGTCGACGTGGATCACGGTGCCGTCGCGTTTCTCGACTTCATACACCACGGTCGGTGCGGTGGTGATCAGGTCCTGGTCGAATTCACGCTCCAGGCGCTCCTGCACGATTTCCATGTGCAGCAGGCCGAGGAAGCCGCAGCGGAAACCGAAGCCCAGCGCCTGCGACACTTCAGGTTCGAACTGCAGCGCGGCGTCGTTCAGCTTCAGCTTTTCCAGCGAGTCGCGCAGCGCATCGTACTGGTTGGCTTCCACCGGGAACAGGCCGGCGAACACCTGCGGCTGGACTTCCTTGAAGCCTGGCAGCGGCGCCGGCGCGCCGTTTTGCGCATGGGTGATGGTGTCGCCAACACGGGCGGCTTTCAGTTCCTTGATGCCGGCGATGACGAATCCCACCTGGCCTGCGGTCAGCTGGGACAGCGAGACGGAACGCGGCGAGAAGATACCGATGTCTTCCACCAGCTGCACCGAGTCGGTCGCCATCAGGCGGATCTTTTCTTTTGGACGCAGGGTGCCGTTCACCACGCGCACCAGCATCACCACGCCCACGTAGGCGTCGTACCAGGAGTCGATGATCAGGGCTTGCAGCGGCGCTTCCGGGTCGCCTTTTGGCGGCGGCACCTTGGCGATGATCGATTCCAGAACGTCTTCCACGCCCAGGCCGGTCTTGGCCGAGCATTGCACGGCGTCGCCGGCTTCAATGCCGATCACGTCTTCGATCTCCGCGATCGCGGTTGGCGGGTCGGCGTTCGGCAGGTCGATCTTGTTCAGTACCGGCACCACTTCCACGCCCAGGTCGAGCGCGGTGTAGCAGTTGGCCACGGTCTGCGCTTCCACGCCCTGCGACGCGTCCACCACCAGCAGCGCGCCTTCGCAGGCGGACAGGGAACGGCTCACTTCATAGGAGAAGTCGACGTGGCCCGGGGTGTCGATCAGGTTCAGGTTGTAGATTTCGCCGTTGCGCGCCTTGTACTTCAGGGCTGCGGTCTGGGCTTTGATGGTGATGCCGCGTTCACGTTCCAGGTCCATGGAGTCCAGGACCTGCGCTTCCATCTCGCGGTCGGACAGGCCGCCGCACAGCTGGATGATGCGATCCGCCAGCGTGGACTTGCCGTGGTCAATGTGGGCGATGATGGAAAAGTTGCGAATGTTGTTCATTAAAAATCGAAACGAGCTATAACAAAAAGGCGCTTGAGCGCCTTTTTATGGAATTCAATGCAAGGGTAACCCCCGGCATTTTACCGGATTTCAGAGGGGAAAGCCGGATTTCTAGAGGGAAGACTGTGAAATAGTGCCATTCCGGCAATCATTTCGACAACACGGCCCGTACTTTGGCCTCATCCAGGAAGTAATGGCACAGCTCTGGCTCAGCCAGATCGGCGAACAGCACCGGTACCAGCTCGTCGAAGCGCGCCACCAGGGCTTCGTCGGCATCAACGTCAATGACTTCGACAGTGAACGGCTTTTCCGGGGTTTGCAGGGCATTCAGGGCTGCCAGCATGTCTTCGCACAGGTGGCAGTAGGAACGGGAATAAAGGGTAAAGTGCGGAGTGGCGTGCATTCAGGGCTTGCGTGGGCTGGTCTGCGCCCCCTCGGGCGCGGGCTGCCATTGTAGCGCGCCGGGCGGGATGGTGATGATGATAGCCGGCGGCTGAACGGGCGCAGTCGCCACCGTTGCGACGGGTTCCTGTCTGGCGAACCGTCCCTGCGGCGGCGCATAGTTCATGACGAACGTCATGACAGTAATCATGAGTGCTATCGATCCTAGCGTCGCGCCAACCGTCCATTTCACAACTGTCGCAACGGCACGCTCGAGGTCAGCTTTAGTTGCCATCTCCCTGTCGAGGCGCGCCAGGATGGCTTGAGAATCACGCTCCACGATGGTTACCCTTGTGCGAATAACTTCATCTTCGGCGTGCGCGTCGTAGTTGCCAAACTCATGCGGCATGGCGTCCTCCTGGCGCGCAGGGCGGAGAACCAAACGTAACGCCGCCGCGGGCTTGCCGCCTTGAGGGGCGACAAACGCGCGGCGGCGTCGGGCCGAGCGGTGCTTACTTGGAGGCGGGCGCCGGGCGCAGCGAGAAGTGCTGCGCCTGGTTGCCGCGGCGCACCAGCACGGCGGCGGCCCGCTTCGGATCGAGCTTGGCCACGGCAGCATTGAACTGCTTGGCGTCCACGATGTCCTGGTTGTTCAGCATCAGCAGGATATCGCCCTGGCGCAGGCCGGCAGCCTCGGCCGGACCGTCGGTATCCTCAACGATCACGCCTCCGGACACGCCCAGTTCACGCTTCTGCGCCGCAGTCAGGTCGCTGACTACGAAGCCCAGCGCATTGACCGCACTGGCTGGCGCCTCGTCCCTCTTCTCGCCCTTCTTGCCGCCCGAACGAGCAGCCACCTTGTTGTCCGGATCAGCCTCGCCCACCGTGACATGCACATCCACCGGAGCGCCCTTGCGCCACACGGTCAAAGTCGATTTGCTGCCTGGCGCGGTGCCCAGCACCATGCGGGTCAGGTCTGCAAAGCGGTCGATATCCTTGCCGTTGTACTTGATGACGACATCGCCCACGCGCAGGCCGCCCTTGTCGGCCGGGCTGCCCGGTTCGACCTGGGTCACCTCGGCGCCCTTGTTGTTCTTCAGGCCCAGCGACTCGGCGACGTCCTTGTTCAGCTCGCCAATCTGCACGCCCAGGCGACCGCGGGTCACCTTGCCGGATTTCTTCAATTGGTCGGCCACGCGCATCGCCTCGTCGATCGGGATCGCAAAGGAAATGCCGTTATAGCCACCGGACAGCGTCGCGATCTGCGAATTGATGCCGATTACTTCGCCCTTCAGGTTGATCAGCGGCCCACCCGAGTTGCCCGGGTTGACCGCCACGTCGCTCTGGATCAGCGGCAGCAGGTCGCCGGTATCGCGCGCCTTGGCCGAAATGATGCCGGAGGTGACAGTGTTCTCGAGATTGAATGGGGAACCGATCGCGATCACCCATTCGCCGACGCGGGACTTGTTCGGGTCGCCAATGGTCAGGTAGGGCAGCTTGCCGCCGCTATCGATCTTCAGCACGGCCACGTCGGCGCGCGCATCGGCGCCCAGCACCTTGGCCTTGAATTCCCGCTTGTCGGTCAGGGTGACGTACACCTCGTCGGCGCCATCGACTACGTGGGCATTGGTCAGCACATAGCCGTCGGCCGACACGACAAAGCCGGAGCCGATGCCGCGCTGGATCTCCTGGCCCGGGGTCGGCAGGTTACGGCGGCGCGGCGCCTGGCCGCGCGGCATTTGCCCGCCGAAGAAGCGGCGCAGGAATTCCTGCATTTCATCGGCCTGGCCAGCCGCGTCGACGTCGCGCTGGGTAATGCGTTCGGTAGTACGGATATTCACGACAGCCGGGCCGACTCGCTCAACGAGGTCGGCAAAGTCCGGCAAACCGGCCACGGCGGGAGCCGCCGCATAGGCGGGCGCGAAACCGGCAACGGCCGGCAGGCCGAGGGAGGCTGCACTGAGTACCAGCGCAGAAATCATGGTTTTTTTCATGGTTGCGTTCAGTGAAAGTCAATGAAGAACAAGCAATATAAATCAGCTTCGTGTTAAACGGGAGCCGGATATTGTGACGATATGTTGCGGGCAACCCCTCGCGGTTTCAAGAGGCTGCTTCGGCAGCCTCCGACCCTTGCCCCGCCCCACGCCCGCCCTCGCCCGCCTGCTTGCTCTCGCCCGGCACGGCTTCCTGGCAAGCCGGCTCGCCGGCCACCGCCTGCGTCCGCACCAGATGACTGTCGCGCTCCGCCTCGTCCAGCGCCGCCGCCAGCCGCGCTGCGAAGCCTGCACTCGGCTCGACGTCGGCAACACTCAGGCGCAAGGCTTCCCCGATCACCGCATTGACCTGGGCGCCCACGGGCAGCTCATCCTCATCCGGCAGCAAAATCATTGCTCCTCCTCACCAACGCTTATCGACAGGCAAATCCAGTAAAGGCCGCAGCCGCCGTGCAATCGCTTCGCGGGCCCGAAAAATCCGGCTGCGCACGGTTCCCAGCGGACACTCCATGATTTGCGCAATTTCCTCATAACTCAAGCCCTCGATTTCCCGCAGCACGACGGCAGTTCGCAACTCCAGCGGCAAAGCCTCCATGGCCGCATCGATGGCCAGCATCACCTGCTTGCTGAGCAACATCGACTCCGGCGTCCCGATTTCCGGCACCGGCGCCGGAAGCTGGGACGGCGCCACGCCCTGCGGTGCGCTTCGCTGCCGCCGCCGCAGGATCGCATTGCGCGCCCCATTCAAGGCAATCCGGTACAGCCAGGTGTAGAACGCCGCCTCGCCCCGAAAGCGCGGCAAGGCGCGGTACGCCTTGAGGAAGGTCTCCTGCACCACATCCTCCGCCTCGGCCGGATCGCGCAGCAGCCGCAGGACCAGGCGCAGCAGGCGCCGCTGGTAGCGCGCCACCAGCTGGTCAAACGCGGCCCGCTCCCCTGCCCGGGCCCGCTCCACCAGCTCACGATCTGGGTCCACCTTCATAAGAGCAGTCCCGCGAAGATTGGTTCACATTTTTTGAAGCTGGGCCCGCACTGCCGCCTGCAGCCGGCGCCACTCGCCGCGCGCCACCGAATCCGGCAGCAAGGCCAGCCACAGGCGCAGCCCTCCTTCCAGCTCGAGGTGGAGCAGCAAGGCGGCCGGCCACGCGGTGCAACCATCGAGCAAGCGTGCCCGGCACTGCTTCCGGTATACCGTCAGCCGGATTTCTCCGACACCGGAAATATCAATGTGGCTGCAATTGACTTCGCGCCGCAGGCTTGCCAGGGCTGCCACCGCCAGCAAGGGCTGCCCGCTCCATGCCCCGACAGCCAGCACGGACGCAACAATCCCTGCCCGCAAAACGCGCAGGCATGGCGACGGACGAACAGCGACAGATGCCGCGATCGACATAGGAATAAATGAAGGGGGGTACAGCGGGAGCGCTCGCCCCGGTACTGAGACCGGGGCGAGGCTTGGAAGTTCCGTTTAGACTTTAGCGAACAGCAGGCTGCCGTTCGTTCCGCCGAAGCCGAAGGAGTTCTTCAGCGCATAGTTGATCGTGGCATCACGCGCGGTATTGGCGCAGAAGTCCAGATCGCATGCCGGATCCTGGTTGAACAGGTTGATGGTCGGTGGGATCACCTGGTTGTGGATTGCCAGTACGGTGAACACAGACTCCAGGCCGCCAGCGCCGCCCAGCAGGTGGCCGGTGGCCGACTTGGTGGAGCTGACAACCAGCTTCTTGGCGTGGTCGCCGAAGGTGCGCTTGACACCCTGGACTTCCGCCACGTCGCCCTGCGGCGTCGAGGTGCCGTGCGCGTTCACATAGTTCACCTGGTCAGGGTTGATGCCAGCGTTGCGCAGCGCGTTCTGCGCCGACTTGCTGCCACCAGCGCCATCTTCCAGCGGCGAGGTCATGTGATATGCATCGGCGCTCATGCCAAAGCCCAGCACTTCTGCATAGATCTTGGCGCCGCGCGCTTTCGCGTGTTCGTACTCTTCCAGGACCATGACGCCGGCGCCTTCGCCCAGCACGAAGCCGTCGCGGTCCATGTCCCATGGGCGGGACGCGGTGGCAGGATCATCGTTGCGTTGGGACAGCGCGCGAGCCGAAGCGAAACCGCCCAGGCCCAGCGGCGACACGGTCGATTCCGCGCCGCCGGCGATCATGACATCCGCATCGCCATATTCAATGGCACGGGCTGCCACGCCGATCGAATGCAGGCCGGTGGTGCAAGCCGTCACGATGGACAGGTTGGGACCGCGCATGCCGTACTTGATCGACAGGTTGCCGGAAATCATATTGATGATCGAGGCCGGCACGAAGAATGGGGAGATACGGCGCGGACCGCGCTTGTCGTAGTCTTCCTTCTGCGCTTCAATCATCGGCAGGCCGCCGATGCCGGATCCAATGATCACGCCGATGCGATCGGCATTTTCTTCGGTGACGGTGATGCCGGAATCCTGGATTGCCTGGATGCCAGCGGCCATGCCGAAGTGGATGAATTTATCCATGTGACGCGCTTCTTTGGCGTCGAGGTAGTCCTCGACGTTGAAGCCCTTCACTTCACCCGCGAAACGGGTGGAGAAGGCCGACGCGTCAAAACTAGTAATGTTTGCGATCCCGGACTTGCTCTCGGTGATTGCTTTCCACGCGTCGGCAACGCTGTTGCCGACGGGGGAAATAACACCGAGGCCGGTGACCACTACACGACGGTTTTTAGAACTCAAGCGAGTCTCCCGGAGTGGATCGGAGAGTCAGGGCTTTGATTAGGCCTTGACGTGTGCAGTTGCGTAGTCGATCGCTTGCTGCACGGTGGTGATCTTTTCAGCTTGTTCGTCTGGGATTTCCATTTCGAACTCGTCTTCCAGTGCCATTACCAGCTCAACGGTGTCGAGGGAATCGGCGCCCAGGTCGTCGACGAAAGAGGATTCGTTCTTGATGTCTGCTTCAGCGACGCCCAGTTGTTCAGCGACGATTTTCTTAACGCGTTGTTCGATATCCGACATGTTATGGCTCCAATATGTTGTTACGGAAAGCGCGCATTTTAGCAGGTTTGCGCGCCTATAAACTAATTTCGACGTTTGATTTGATCTACGTTGAAATCACTATTAAATGATGCGATCGTGCGGCATTATGCCGCATAACCGTATCAATTCATATACATACCACCGTTCACGTGGAGGGTGGTACCGGTAATATATGCGGCCGCTGGCGAGGCCAGGAAAGCGACGGCTGCCGCGATATCTTCCGGCTTACCCAGGCGGCCCAGTGGAATCTGGGTCAGCAGGGCCGTATGCTGGTCTTCGCCCAGCGCCTTGGTCATATCGGTATCGATAAAGCCGGGGGCGACGCTGTTGACGGTAATGTTGCGGCTGCCGATTTCACGGGCCAGGGCGCGGGTCATGCCCTCGACGCCAGCCTTGGCGGCAGCGTAGTTCATCTGGCCAGGGTTGCCGGCCGATGCCACCACGGAGGTGATGTTAATGATACGCCCAGCCTTCGCTTTCATCATGCCGCGCAGGACAGCACGCGACAGGCGGCCCACCGAAGTCAGGTTGGTGGCGATCACGTTGTCCCACTCCTCGTCCTTCATGCGCATGGCCAGCTGGTCCTGCGTGATGCCCGCGTTGTTGACCAGGATGCCGACGGCGCCGTAGGTTTTCGAGATATCGTCGATGACGGCAGCGCACTGCTCGGCATTGGTGACGTTCAGCACCATGCCCTTGCCTGCTTCGGCGCCGATGTCGGCCAGGTAGGCCGAGATCGCTTCTGCGCCGGCCTCGGTGGTGGCGGTGCCGATCACCTTGGCGCCCTGGCGGGCCAGTTCTTGCGCGATTGCCTTGCCGATGCCGCGCGAGGCGCCGGTCACCAGTGCTACTTGATTAGCGAGAGTCATTGTCATCCTTGTTTATTTCAGGGTTTCCAGCATGCGCTCGAGGGTTGCCTGGTCGTAGATGGCCTCGCCAACCAGGACCGGATCGATACGCTTGGCCAAGCCCATCAGGACCTTGCCCGGACCGCATTCAACCACATTCGTGATGCCGTCCGCAGCAACTTTCTGCATGGTTTCCACCCAGCGCACCGGGGAAGCGGCCTGGCGCACCAGCGCGTCCTTGATCGAAGCCGGGTCGTTCAGCACGGCCACATCCACATTGTTGATCAGCGGGATTTGCGGCGCGTTGAAATGGATCGAAGCCATGTACTCGCGCAGGCGATCCGAAGCCGGCTTGAGCAGCGAGCTGTGGAACGGCGCGGAAACCGGCAGGCGCATGGCGCGCTTGGCGCCTTTCGCCTTGGCGATTTCACAGGCCTTGTCGACCGCGGCAGCGTGACCGGCGACCACGACTTGCGCTGGCGCATTGTAGTTAACCGCTTCCACCACTTCACCAGGAACGGCAGCCGCCGCTTCGGCGCAGGCTGCACGCACGTCTTCATCGGAAAGGCCCAGCATCACAGCCATGGTACCCTGCCCGACTGGCACGGCTTCCTGCATCGCTTGGGCGCGGAAGCGCACCAGCGGCACCGCATCCTTGAAGGAAATCACGCCTGCAGCAACCAGGGCCGAGTACTCGCCCAGCGAGTGGCCGGCAACCACGGTTGGCACCGGGCCGCCAGCGGCGATCCAGGCGCGGTAGGCTGCCACGGCAGCGGTCAGCATGACCGGCTGGGTATTGGTGGTCAGGTCGAGTTCTTCTTTCGGGCCTTCAGCAATCAGCTTGGCCAGGTCGAACTGCAATGCGTCGGAAGCTTCGGCAAGGGTCTGTGCGACCACTGGATTGCCGGCAAAACCTTCCATCATGCCCACGGCCTGGGAACCCTGGCCCGGGAATACGAACGCGAATTTATTCATCTTTCAACCTTTAGACTTCTTATTCTAAAAAGGACTGCATTTTATTACATTCGGGCCAGTACGGCACCCCACGTAAAGCCACCGCCTACACCTTCCATCATCACCACATCGCCCTTCTTGATGCGGCCATCGCGCACTGCGACATCCAGCGCCAGCGGGATCGAAGCTGCGGAAGTATTGCCATGCTGGTCGACGGTCACCACCATCTTTTCCGGCTCCATGCCCAGCTTCCTGGCGGTGCCGTTCATGATGCGGATATTGGCCTGGTGCGGGATCAGCCAGTCAATCTGGCCGGAAGTCATGCCTGCCGCGTCCAGTGCCTCGTAGGCCACCTTCTCCAGCACCGACACCGCCAGCTTGAACACCGCCTGGCCATCCATGTACAGGAAAGCGCTGCCGTCGATCGCGCCGTTGGACAGGCTGCCCGGCACGCGCAGCACATCGGAATGGCGGCCGTCAGCATGCAGCTTGCACGCCAGGATGCCAGGCTCTTGCGACGCGCTCATGACAATGGCGCCAGCGCCATCGCCAAACAGCACGCAGGTGGTGCGATCTTCGAAATTCAGGATGCGAGAGAACACTTCCGCACCGATCACGAGCACATTCTTGTGCATGCCGGACTTGATGAAGCTGTCCGCCGTCGCCACCGCGTAAACGAAGCCGCTGCAGACGGCCTGCACGTCCACTGCCGCGCAGTTGTTGGTCATGCCCAGCTTCTTCTGCACGATGCAGGCCGTGCTCGGGAAGCTGCCGTAAAAGTCCGGCGTGGAACTGGCAACGATGATCAGGTCGATATCGTCCGGCTGCATGCCGGCCATTTCCAATGCCCGCTTGGCCGCGATCACACCCAGGTCGGACGAAGCCTGCTCAGGCTCCGCATAGTGGCGGGCGGAAATGCCGCTGCGCGACACAATCCACTCGTCCGAAGTCTCGATGCCCTTGGCAGCCAGCTGGGCTGCCAGTTCATGGTTGGTGACGCGTTTCTCAGGCAGGTAGCTGCCCGTGCCTACGATCTTGCTGTACAGGGTCATGCGTGTCTCTCGTTTGTGGTGTCGTCTCTTCCTGCGGCATCAGTTCGGCAATCATGGCCGACAGATGCTCTTGCAAATCATGATGCGCCGCCTCGTAAGCGCGGCGGATTGCCCATTCAAAGGCTTCCACGCCCGCCCCACCATGGCTCTTGAATACCAGGCCGCGCAGGCCCAGCAGGCCGGCGCCGTTAAAGCGGGCAGGATTCAGGCGTTGGGTGATCATGCGCAGCGCACCGCGCGCGATCAGCGCACCCAACATGGTGATCGGGTTACGCTTGAATTCTTCGGTCAGCACCACCTTGAACAAGCTGGCCAGGCCTTCGATGGCCTTCAGCGTCACATTGCCGACAAAACCGTCGCAAACGACGATGTCGGTGGTACCTTTGAAAATATCGTTCCCTTCCACGTTGCCGTAGAAGTTCAGGGCGCCGCGCTCGTGGTCGGCGCGCAGCAAGGCAGCGGTGGCTTTCACCACTTCATTGCCCTTGATGTCTTCCGTGCCCACGTTCAACAAGCCGATGGTCGGGCGTTCGATGCCCTCCATGGCCTGCACCAGCACATAACCCATGATAGCGAATTGGTGCAGGTGGTGCGGTTCGCAATCCACGTTGGCGCCCAGGTCCAGCATATAGGTTGGCTTGCCCAGCTTGTTGGGCATGATGGTGCAGATGGCCGGACGGTCGACGCCGGCCATGGTCTTCAGCACGTAGCGCGAGACAGCCATCAGGGCGCCGGTATTGCCAGCCGAAACACAGCCGGCAACGGCGCCGCTCTTGACCTGCTCAATGGCCACGCGCATCGACGAATCCTTCTTGCGGCGCAAAGCGACCTCGAGCGGGTCATCCATGGTGACCTGTTCGGAAGCGTGAAGGACGGTGAGGCGCGGCTCGGCCTCGGCGTGGTGCTTTTTCAGTTCAGCGCGAAGGACGTCTTCCAGGCCAACAAGGACCAGCTCGGCATTCGGTTCGTGCTTGAGGAAAGAGAGTGCTGCGGGGATCGTAACTGAGGGGCCGTGATCGCCACCCATGCAGTCGATAGAGATTTTAATTGTCATTGTATAACTCAAAGAAAAAGCGGCGCGACGTCAGAAAATCCTGCGTAGCACCGCTTTGTCTTGTCGCTGAAGCGAAACGTCGATTACTCGTCGTTCTTGGTCTTCAGCACTTTGCGACCACGATAGAAGCCGTTAGGCGAAATGTGGTGACGCAGGTGGGTTTCACCGGTGGTTGGCTCAACGGCCAGGTTCGGTGCTACCAGAAAATCGTGCGAACGGTGCATGCCGCGCTTCGACGGGGATTTCTTGTTCTGTTGAACAGCCATGATGACTCCTAATACTAAAGTTCTAAGATTTTAACACATCCGATGCGCAAAAACATGCGAATCGAGCTTTTACATCCATGCCAAACTCGATTACTGCACGCGTTTTGACACGTTCTTTGCTACTACAAACTGATTAATTCGTTTTCAGGCCTTTCAGGCCGGCGAAGGGCGACGCCTTCTCATTCTTCGCAGAGTCGACCAGCGAGGTATCAGGACACACTTCGTGCTTCGGCGACTGCGGCAAGGCAAGCAGGGCCTCATCTTCCACCAGGTCCATGAGATTCATGGAGCGCGCACCGACGATCACGTCAATGCTTTCATCATCAATGATTTCCTCGATCTCGTCCGCATCCTCGTCGTCCTTGCCGAGCATCAGGAGCGTCGACGAATCGATGTCGTAATCAAACGGGGTCAGGCAGCGCTGGCACACCAATTGCACTTTGCCGGCAACGGTCAGGCGCATCTGCGGGAAGCCCTGTTTGCTGGAACCACCCTCCACCTTCCAGGTCAACTCACCGGAAGTGTTAGCGCATTCCTTGCTAAGCCGGGTCATTTCAGCGACGGGCGTTACCCCTTCCTTGCTGCTGTTGGTCCGACAGAATTCAAAGGCGTCGATCTCAAAAGCATTCATTGGCTAAAATTTCCCTCGAAAACCTGCGATAATAACAGGATTTTCCACGCCGCGTCAAAGACTTGCGAGACTTTCGCTGTTTTTCTACGGCGCAGAGAGCATATAACATTTCCCTGATGAAAACAACCAACATCATTCTTGCTTCCAGTTCGGCCTATCGGCGGGAACTGCTGGCGCGGCTGCATTTGCCGTTCTCGGTCGATGTGCCGGATATCGACGAAAGCCCACTGCCGGGCGAAACTCCCTCTGCCACCGCCCTGCGCCTGGCCCGTGAAAAGGCTGCCGCAGTAGCTGCCCGCCACCCTGGCGCGCTGGTGATCGGCTCCGACCAGGTCGCCACTTTGGACGATGAGCAAATCGGCAAACCTGGCAATCATGCCAATGCCCTCGCCCAGCTGCAAAAAATGCGCGGGCGTGAAGTGGTGTTTCATACCGCGCTTTGCGTGTGGGATGGGCGCAACAATACGCACCAGCTTGAAGACATCCAGACCGTGGTCAAGTTCCGCGATTTGCCGGACGAGGAACTGGATGCCTACCTGCGCATCGAGCAGCCCTATGATTGTGCCGGAAGCGCGAAAAACGAGGCGCTGGGAATTGCGATCCTGGAGCGGATCGATTCCAGCGATCCGACGGCACTCACGGGCTTGCCGCTGATCGCCTTGACTGGCATGCTGCGCGCCGCGGGCGTCAGCTTTTTCCAAAACCGGTAGACCGGTGTCCGACCCACAGGGTCAGACACCAACGGCGCACCGGCCAACACAGTATGCAGACCGGTGTCTGACCCTGCGGGTCTGACACCGCATCACCGGTTTAAAAACATGAACGGCACCCTATACCTCATCCCCAACACCCTCGGCCCCACCGACTCCCTGGACCAGGTCATCCCCCAGCACGTGCAGCAACTGACCTCCCATCTCACCCACTTCGTCGCCGAAAACGCCAAAACCGCCCGCGCCTTCCTGAAGCAAGTCGGCACCGCCAAGCCCATCCAGGAAATCGCGATCAGCGAACTGAACATCAACACGCCGCAAACCGCACTGCAAGCCTTGCTCGAACCCCTGAAAGCTGGCCACGACGTCGGCCTGTTGTCCGAAGCCGGCGTCCCTGCAGTCGCCGACCCGGGCGCCGACCTGGTCCGCCTGGCCCACGCCAACAGCATCCCGGTCCGTCCGCTGGTCGGCCCCTCCTCCATCCTGATGTCCGTGATGGCCAGCGGCCTGAACGGACAAAGTTTCGCCTTCAACGGCTACCTGCCGACCGACGCTGCGCAACGTGCCAAGCGCCTGAAAGAACTGGAAACGCGCTCCCGCCAGGAAAAGCAAACGCAGCTCTTCATCGAAACACCCTACCGCAACGCAGCCATGCTGGAAGCACTGGTCAGCGCATGCACCGGCAGCACGCTGATCTGCGTGGCCACCGACATCAGCCTGCCAACGGAAACGATTCGCACCCGCACGGGCGCGCAATGGAAGGGCCTGCTCGACTCCGGCAAGGCGCCGGATTTCCACAAGAAGCCAACGGTGTTCCTGCTACTGGCCCAATAAGCTATTGAACCGAGTGGGCATACTCATTGACCCACTCAAACGCCTCGCGCTGCAGCGCATACAGCGCCGAAGGCGCCAGGTCCAGCTTGTGCAGGATGCCGGTCAGTTCCCGCCCCTCCTGCGCCCGCTCGATCAGCTCGATCAGGCGCAGCACATCGCCATAATCCCCCTCGCGATGCAACAGCGCATCGCGCACCTCGTCCAGCACATTGACGCTGTCGAGGATTTCGCCCATGCGCACCGAGAACAGCGCATCCATCAGCGACATGATGCCGACCGTAAAACCAATGTCAGCCGCCACCCGTTCCGACGGCCGCACATGCCCCATCACCAGCTCCATGGTCTTGCCGCGCGTGGTCGCCATTTGCAGCAAGGGCGAGTCGAATTCCGAGCCTTTCACATACAGCAGGATCTGCAGCCAGCGCTGCAACTGCCGGCGCCCCAGCACGATCAGGGCATGCCCGACGGAATTGATGCGGAAGCGCGCACCCACCGCCGGGGTATTCACCAGGCGCAACAGGTTCAGGGAAATCAGGGGGTCATGCTTGACGCTGCGCTCCACTTCGCGCTGGTCCGCATCCTGGTTCAGCAAATCGAGCAAGTGCATGATGGAGAGCTGAGATGGCGTAATCTTCTTCCCGCTCAGGATCACCGGCCGCGCGAAATAATAACCCTGGAAGTATTCAAAACCCAGGTCCATGCACTCGCGGAACTCCTCGACCGTCTCCACCTTCTCGGCCAACAGCTTCTGGTTGGGGTTGCGCAAGTTGCGCGCCAGGGCCGGCAGGCTGCCGCGCTCGATCTGCTTGATGTCGACCTTGATCACATCCATCAAGGGACGTAACGCCGTCACGGCATCACTCTCCCCCGCCACATCGTCGAGGGCGAACTTGTAGCCCGCCTGCTTCAGTTCCTGCACCCGCTTCAGCACGTCCGGCGTCGGCTCGACCGACTCCAGCACCTCGAGGATGACCTTGTCATTCGGCAGGAAGTGAATGAAATCGCTCATCAATCCCGTCGTGTCGACATTGACGAAAGCGAGCTGGTCGCCCACGACCTGCTCCATGCCCAGCTCGGAAGCATGGGCAATCACGGAGGCAGTGGCATGGGTTCCGTCCGTCACACGGGCTTCGTGGACTTCGGCATTTCGGTAGAGCAGCTCGTAGGCCACGAGCCGCTGGCTGCGGTTGAGGATGGGTTGCCGTGCCAAGAAGAACTGATTGGCATACGGCATTGGGATCTGCACTTCACTTTCAACCACGGCTGTCATGGGTTTCCCCATTGTTAAGACTCATGGTGTCAAGACTATACCCATTAGTGCAGTCCTGGCAACATTTTTATGTTGTGCGCTGCGGGACCTTCTTGCTTGTGGCCGCCTCGCCACTCTCCAGCGTGAACTGCGCACCGGCATCACGGCCCAAAACCTGCACCAGGTAGGGCATCACCTGGCGCAGCATCGGCTCCAGCGTGTACGGAGGATTCAGCAGGAACATGCCGCTCGTATGCAGCGCGATGCCGTCCGGGGTTGGCGTGCTGATGCACAGGGTCACGTTCAGCCAGCTCTTGGCCGGCAAGTGCTTCAGGCGCTCGGCGAAGTTGCGCGCCTCAATGCGCTGCAGCACCGGATACCAGACCGCATACGTGCCGGTCGGGAAGCGCTTCAGCGCATCGTTCAGCATGTCAGTGACCTTCTTGTAGTCCTGCTTGTCCTCATAGGGAGGATCGCACAGCACGATGCCGCGGCGCGATGGCGGCGGCAGCAACGCCTTCACGCCCAGGAAACCATCCGCCTTGTTGACGATCACACGCTTGCCGCGCGCAGCAGGCCGGCGGCCATTGGCCGCCTGGTGCTGCTCCAGCTTGTGGAAATTGTCGGCCAGGATCTTGGCGTCCGACGGGTGCAGCTCGAACAGGCGAAGGCGGTCTTCTTCGCGCGCCACGATTTCGGCGCAGTAAGGCGAACCAGGGTAGAAGCGCAGTTTGCCGCTTGGGTTCAGGTCCTTGATCAGTTGAACGTAGTCGGCCAGCGGTTCCGGCAGGTCATCACGATCCCACAATGGGCCGATGCCGGTCTCGAATTCAGCGGTCTTGGTGGCTTGCGCGCTATCCAGCGAATAAACGCCGGCGCCGGCATGCGTGTCGATATAGGTGTAAGGGACGTCCTTCTGGTTCAGGTATTCGAGGACCTGGACCAGGACAAAGTGCTTGAGGACGTCGGCGTGATTGCCGGCATGGAACGCGTGGCGGTAACTGAACATAGGAGAAGCGGGTCAATAAGATTTGCCGGCATTATCTCATGCGCATGATCGCCTGCGATACACTGGCCAAATGATCACCCTTCTTCCAGTGGCCAGCACCGACATCCCAGCCCTGTGGGAATTGCGCACCCGCGCGCTGCGCAGCCAATGCGCCGGCCACTACGATCCCCTCACATTGAGCACGTGGGCCGCAGCCCCGGCGCCCTCGACCTATCCCGCCTTGCTGGCCCAAGGCGGCGGCATCAAGGCCTATATCAACGGCGAACTAGCCGGATACGCCATCCTCGACCTGGAGAGCAATGAGGTGGATGCGGTCTTTGTCGAACCGCGATTTGGCGGCCAGGGCGTAGGCAAATGCCTGTTGAAAGCCCTGGAGCAGATGGCCGGCGAACCCGCCGCCCTGCACCTCTATGCTTCGCTGAACGCAGTCCCCTTCTACGAAGCGGCCGGCTATCGAGCAATGAAGAACACGCAGTACCAGCATCCCTCGGGAATCCTGCTGGACTGCGTGTTCATGACTCGCACTTAAGCGACTTTCTTCTTCTCGTCGAAGAACTGCTCGTCTTCGGTCGATCCATGCAGGGCCGTGGTGGAACTCTGGCCCTGCTGGATGGTTTGAGTCACGGCATCGAAGTAGCCCGTACCGACTTCGCGCTGGTGCTTGACCGCGGTGAATCCTTTGGCGGCCGCGGCGAATTCGGCTTCCTGCAGCTCCACGAAGGCGGACATCTGGCGGCGCGCATAGCCATGGGCCAGGTCGAACATGCCGTAGTTCAGGGAATGGAAGCCGGCCAGCGTGATGAACTGGAACTTGTAGCCCATCGCCCCCAGCTCTTTCTGGAATTTGGCAATGGTCGCGTCGTCGAGGTTTTTCTTCCAGTTGAAGGAAGGCGAGCAGTTATAGGCCAGCAGCTTGCCGGGGAATTTGGCATGCACGGCTTCGGCGAAGGCCTTGGCGAATGCCAGGTCAGGCTTGCCGGTTTCGCACCACACCAGGTCAGCGTAAGGAGCGTAGGCCAGCGCGCGGGAAACCGACTGCTCCAGGCCATTGCGCACCTTGTAGAAGCCTTCCACGGTGCGTTCGCCGGTGCAGAAAGGCTTGTCGTTGTGGTCCACGTCGGAGGTCAGCAAGTCCGCCGCTTCAGCGTCGGTACGGGCGATCACCAGGGTCGAGGTGCCCATGACGTCAGCCGCAAGGCGCGCAGCGGTCAGTTTTTCGACGGCTTCGCGGGTTGGCACCAGCACCTTGCCTCCCATGTGGCCGCACTTTTTCACCGAAGCCAATTGGTCTTCGAAGTGCACGCCCGAAGCGCCGGCTTCGATCATGGCCTTCATCAGTTCGAAGGCATTCAGCACGCCGCCGAAGCCGGCTTCCGCGTCCGCAACGATAGGCGCGAAGAAGTCGATATCGTCCTTGCCCTCAGACCACTGGATCTGGTCGGCGCGCTGGAAGGTATTGTTGATGCGGCGGACAACCATCGGCACCGAATTGGCAGGATACAGCGACTGGTCCGGATACATCTCGCCCGCCAGGTTGGCATCGCCAGCCACCTGCCAGCCTGACAGGTAGATCGCCTTCAGGCCGGCCTTCACCTGCTGCATGGCCTGGTTGCCGGTCAACGCGCCCAGCGCATTGACGAAGGGTTCGTTGTTCACCAGGTCCCACAGCTTTTCCGCGCCGCGCTTGGCCAGGGTGTGCTCGATGGCCAGCGAGCCGCGCAGGCGCACCACGTCTCCGGCGGTGTATGTGCGAGTGACTCCCTTCCAGCGTGGATTGGTATCCCAGTCGTGCTGCAGGGCAGCGATTTGTTCGGCGCGAGTAGCCATGATGATCTCCTACGAAAGCGTTAGAAAACGAAAACCGTTAGAGATATCTTAGGCGTGATTGTTCTGGTGCAACACGTCTTATATAAGACATATAAGCGCCTTTTATTCGCGCAAAATCAAACACTTGAGGCGCATGTTCCATGATGCGGAACGCCATTTCTCCTTTCGAGAGAAACAAGGTTTCTTGATTTGACGCACTTTCCATCGCATGAAATGATGATTTCACATGGTGGAAAGCGCACCAGTATCAGGCGAGCTTTTGCTTGGCCACCAGCACACCATCCGCATCCGCATAGATCCAGTCGCCGGGGCACACTGCGACGCCAGCAATCTGCACATTCACATCGCGCTTGCCGACGCCGTCACGCGCACTACGCTGGGGATGCGTCGCCAAGGCCATGATGCCGACGTCGCACTCCGCCAGCTCCGCGCTATCGCGCACGCAGCCATCGACAATCACGCCTGCCCAGCCGTTGTTCTGCGCCAGCAGGCCAAGCTGGCCGCCGACAAGCGCCCGGCGCAGGCTGCCGCCGCCATCGATTACCAGCACCCTGCCCCCGCCCTGGGTTTCGAGGGTCGCACGCACCAGCGCATTATCCTCATGCACTTTCAGCGTCGCAGCCGGCCCGGAAAACTTGGCTCGCTTGCCGAAGTGGCGGAAGAATGGAGACAGGACTTGCAGGCTGCCGTCGTCCAGCATCGCAGGATTGTCGTCACAAAGGTCTGTCGTGGCAAAACTCATGGCATTACTCGCGGTTATGGAAGATGACACGACTATATCAGGCTGCAACGTTGGCGGTGGCGCGGGTACGGCTGCCAACGCCGGTCGCGGTAGCGATGGCCAGCAGCAGGAAAAAGGCGATGCCGGCGAAGACGTACTGCGGCTTGCCTGCGTCCATCATCAGGCCGAATAGCAGAGGCCCGACCGACAGGCCGCTATCCAGGCCGGAATACACCACGCCGTACACGCGGCCCGTGGCATTCTTCGGCGCTGCGGCGCGGATCATCAAGTCGCGCGATGGTCCTGCAATGCCGGAGAAAAAGCCGACCAGCGCCATCAAGGCTACGGCACCCCAAGCGGGAACCACCGCCATGCCAAGCAGCAGGGCCAGGACGGCGGCCAGCGCGAAGGCGGCGGCAATGGTACGGTCGTGGTTCTTGCGCCCAGCACCGAGGAAGCCGCCCAGCATCATGCCAACCGCGGACGCCAGCATATAGGCCGTGAAGGCGCTGGTCGCCATCGCCAGCGACATGCCGTACAGCTTGACCAGTCCGGTCGAGGCGAAACTCTGGATGCCGCCCAACGCCAGCGCAGTCAGGAAGAAGAAGCCAAAGCACATCCACACCGAAGGCAGTCGCAGGAAATCAAACGAGCCGCCCTGCCGCGCGCCGGCGGCGTGATGAATGACAGGATCAGGGCGCAAGGCTGCGCGGTTCCACCACAGGATCGCCAGCACGATCGCGGGCAGCGCTGCAGCCGACAGCAAGGCGGTACGCCAATCCGTGGCACTGGCCACGCCAGTCAGGAACAGCGGCGCGGCAGCCCAGCCAATGCTGCCGCTGATGCCATGCACGGAAAAACCATGCGCCAGGCGGTCGCGCGACACGCGCTGGTTGAGGATCGTGTAGTCCGCCGGGTGGAAGATGCTGTTGCCCATGCCCGCCATCAGCGCGCCCGCCACCAGGCCGGCATAATTCTGGGCATTCGACAGCACCAGCGCCGATACCCCTAGCATCGCCATGCCTGAAAACAGCACGCGGCGCGCGCCGACCCGGTCCACCACAAAGCCGGCCAGGGCCTGGCCAATGCCCGACACCACAAAGAACACCGTCATCAGCAAGGCCAGCTCCGAGTAGCTCAGGCCGAAAGCCGTCTTCAGCCAGGGAAACAGGGCAGCCAGGATCAGGTGATAGAAATGCGAGACGCCATGCGCCAGCCCGACCAGGCCGATCACGCGGGCATCCGTGCGTAAGGTTTGCTTATCCATTCTGTGCCTCATTCGTATAAAGAATGGAAACATTTTAGAAAAACATCGCCCGTCTGTTTTGAGCTAGGATGACATCATTTATCGCAAAACCGCCATCCCATGCCGATCAAGATCGTCACCCATACCGGCCCGCACGAAAGCCGCCGTGAGCCGAGCGCCGTGCAGCCTGTCACCATGATCGCCCGCGACCTGGTCAGCGAACGGTCACTGCAGGCGCATACCCACGACTGCGCCCAACTGACCCTGGCGCTGGAGGGCGTCATCCGCGTGAATGCGATGGACAGCAGCTGGATCGTGCCGCCGCAGCGCGCCATCTGGACCGCCGCCAATGTCGAGCACTCGCTGAGCGTGATCGAAACCGCGCGCCTGCGCCCGGTCTACGTCGTGTCGTCTTACGACCCCTTCCCCGGTGAACCGTGCAAGGTGCTCGAAGTCTCGCCGCTGCTGCGCGAGCTGGTCGTGGCACTGGAGCTGGAAGATCCGGAGGTCCCGACCCACCGCTCCCAGCTGCTCTGCAAGCTGATCCTGGACGAATTGCCGCACCTGGCCACGCGTCCGATCCGCGTCCCCATGCCGCGCGACAAGCGACTGAAAAGCCTGTGCGATGCCCTGCTCGCCGATCCGGGCGCAACGCACACTCTGGAAGAATGGGCAAGCAAGGCTGGCGCATCGGAGCGCACGCTGGCGCGCCTGTTTGAAAAGGAACTGGGCATGAGTTTCGGCCAGTGGCGCCAGCAGGCCCGGCTCGCACATGCCGCGCCGATGATTTCCAGCGGCATGCCCTTGTCGCAGGTCGCCGATGCGCTGGGCTATTCAAGCCAGTCCGCCTTCACCGCCATGTTCCGCAAGACCTTCGGCTGCCCGCCTACCGAGTTTTTCAACACCCGCATCTGATAAAAATCAAACCTGCTGTCGATGGCCTCCCGGCCGCGCTTGCCTGCCCGCGTTTGCGCTGCCTACACTCACTTCGGAGACGCGGACTGGTGGCGCGACGCGGTCTCGGCGTCGAGCATCTCCCGCAGCCTCACGAACAAAGGCGCCGTAGCTGTGTGCTTGCGGCCGTACCCCAGGTTGAAGGCATAGTCGAAATCGGGCGGATTATCGCCCTGGTTGTGCTGGAGGATGGTTTCCAGCTTGTCGAAGGCTTTCACCGCCTGGGCTTCTGGCGTGGCGGCGGCTTCATACTCGTCCCACAGGGCAATGATTTCCGCGCGCAGTGGCGGGTCGAGGTCGCGCGTCAGGGTATGCAAGTCTTCGCGTTCCTGCGCTGACTTGCCGGGATGGGCGTGTTGGTGGATCGCAGGAATGTCGCCATGGATCGCTTCGCCGAGGTCGTGCACGATGCACAGCTTCAGCACGCGGGCGAGATCCAGCCCAGGCAGTTCGTCGGCGAACACCAGCGCCATCAGCGCCAGCCGCCAACTATGCTCGGCGGTGCTTTCCGGCCGTCCGGTCGAAGTGAAACCGCTGCGCAGGACGCTCTTCAGCCGTTCCGCTTCGCGCAGGAATTCCAGCCGGCCCGCCAACATTGACTCATTCATGGTGTGCTCCTGTCAGAGCCACGAGTTTACGCAATTTGGAGGTTGTATGTCACCAGGATTCAAGCTGCTAGATAAATGGTGGCAATGGCTGCTGGTCTATCCCGGACTGGCCATTGCCCTTATCCCTGTCGTCACCGATTATCTCAAGTCCAGTGAAGGCGACAAACAGTTCGCACTCTGGACCAGGAATATCAGCTGCGTCGAGGCGCCCTTCGCCGGCGTCGTGAACGAATTCAATGTGCAGACCTCGGCCACGATCTGCAAATCGGGCGATGTCCTGGTCCGGTTTATCGGCCCCGGCGACAAGCGGGCCTACCGCTGGGTGCCGGTGGAGCTATTCGGCCTGCGCAGCGCAGGCAGCTTCAGCCTGATCGGCAATGCAATGGCCCAGGCGCCACGGGCGCGCCAGCGTGAAGAGATCATCTGTCAATGGACGCTGCCCAACGGCTGGGTCATTCGCAGGGTGAAGATCAACGACAGCTGTTTTGAAGAACAGATATGGGGCGCCACGGGTGAAGTCAAGGGGCGGCGGTCAGTCGACTGCCGCGCCCCTTGCCGCTGAGCTCAAGCCTTGCGGAAGGCCAGCTCGTTGCCCTCGGCATCGATGCGGATCGTGTCTTTCGGCCCAAAGCGGCCTTCCAGGATCAGTTTCGACAACGGATTTTCGATCTGCTGCTGCACCGCGCGCTTCAGCGGACGCGCACCGTACACCGGGTCGTAGCCCGCCTCGGCGATCTTCTGCAGGGCCGCGTCGGTGACTTCCATCCCCATGTCCATGCGCTTCAGGCGCTGCTCCAGGATCTGCAGCTGGATGCGGGCAATCGAACCGATATGCTTGTCGTCCAGGCCGTGGAACACCACGATCTCGTCGATCCGGTTGATGAACTCCGGACGGAAGTGGCCACGCACCTCGGCCATCACCGCCAGCTTCACCACTGCCGGATCGGATTCGTCCAGCGACTGGATCTTCTGCGAGCCCAGGTTCGAGGTCATGATCACCACCGTGTTCTTGAAGTCCACGGTGCGGCCCTGCCCGTCCGTCATGCGGCCGTCATCCAGCACTTGCAGCAGCACGTTGAACACGTCCGGGTGCGCTTTCTCGATCTCGTCCAGCAGGATCACGCTGTAAGGCTTGCGGCGCACGGCTTCGGTCAGGTAGCCGCCCTCGTCGTAACCCACATAGCCTGGCGGCGCGCCGATCAGGCGGGCCACCGAATGCTTCTCCATGAATTCGCTCATGTCGATGCGGATCAGCGATTCCTCCGAATCGAACAGGAAGTTCGCCAGCGCCTTGGTCAGCTCGGTCTTGCCGACGCCGGTCGGGCCGAGGAACATGAAGGAGCCGTACGGACGGTTCGGGTCCGACAGGCCGGCGCGCGAACGTCGGATGGCGTCGGCCACCGCGCTGATCGCTTCGTCCTGTCCCACCACGCGCTCGTGCAGCTTCTCTTCGATGTGCAGCAGCTTGTCGCGCTCGCCCTGCATCATGCGCGACACGGGAATGCCGGTCGCGCGCGATACCACCTCGGCGATTTCCTCCGCCCCGACCTGGGTGCGCAGCAGCTTCGGCTTGTCGCCCGCCTGCTCGGCGGCGCCGGCGGCTTCGGCCTGCTTCAGTTGCGACTCCAGCTCCGGCAGCTTGCCGTACTGGAGCTCGGACACGCGCTGCCAGTTGGAAGCGCGGGTCGCCTCTTCCATCTGCTGCTTGATGCGTTCGATTTCCTCCTTGATGTGGGTAGTGCCTTGCACATTGGCTTTTTCAGCCTTCAGCACTTCCTCGTAATCGTTGTATTCGCGCTGCAGCTTGGCGATTTCATCGTCCAGCAGTTGCAGGCGGGCGCGCGAGCCTTCGTCCTTTTCGCGCTTGACCGCTTCCTTCTCGATCTTGAGCTGGATCAGGCGGCGTTCGAGCTTGTCCATCACCTCCGGCTTGGAGTCGATCTCGATCTTGATCTTGGACGCGGCTTCGTCGATCAGATCGATCGCCTTGTCGGGCAGGAAGCGGTCGGTGATGTAGCGGTGCGACAGCTCCGCCGCCGCGATGATCGCCGGGTCGGTGATCTCCACCTTGTGGTGCAGCTCGTACTTGTCCTGCAAACCGCGCAGGATGGCGATGGTGGCCTCCACGCTTGGCTCGTCGACCAGGATCTTTTGGAAGCGGCGCTCCAGCGCGGCATCCTTTTCGATGTATTTGCGGTATTCGTCGAGCGTGGTCGCGCCGAGGCAATGCAGTTCGCCGCGCGCCAGCGCAGGCTTCAGCATATTGCCGGCGTCCATGGCGCCTTCGGCCTTGCCGGCGCCGACCATGGTGTGCAGCTCGTCGATGAAGACGATGGTCTGGCCCTCGTCCTGCGCCAGCTCCTTCAGCACGGATTTCAGGCGCTCCTCGAACTCGCCGCGGTACTTGGCGCCGGCCAGCAGGGCCGCCATGTCCAGCGACAGCACGCGCTTGCCGCGCAGGGAGTCCGGCACCTCATTGTTGACGATGCGCTGGGCCAGGCCTTCCACGATGGCGGTCTTGCCCACGCCCGGTTCACCGATCAGCACGGGGTTGTTCTTGGTACGGCGCTGCAGCACCTGGATGGCGCGGCGGATCTCGTCGTCGCGGCCGATCACCGGGTCCAGCTTGCCCATGCGGGCGCGCTCGGTCAGGTCGAGGGTGTATTTTTTGAGGGCTTCACGCTGGCCTTCCGCTTCCTGCGAATCGACCTTGGCGCCGCCGCGCACGGCGTCGATGGCGGTTTCCAGGGCTTTGCGCTGCAGGCCGTTCTCGCGTGCCAGCTTGCCGGCGTCGCCCTTGTCTTCAGCAATTGCCAGCAGCACCATTTCGCTGGAAACGAACTGGTCGCCGCGCTTCTGGGTTTCGCGGTCGGCCTGGTTCAGCATATTGACGAACTCGCGGCTGACCGTCACGTCGCCGCCGGACACCTTGGGCATGCGCTCCAGCGCATGCTTCAACGCCTGGGCCAGCCCGCCGACATTCACGCCGGCGCGCTGCAGCAGCGAGCGCGCGCCGCCGTCTTCCTGGTTCAACAGGGCCAGCAGCAGGTGTGCGGGTTCAATGTATTGGTTGTCGTTGCCGACGGCCAGGCTCTGGGCATCGGCGAGTGCTTCTTGCAGTTTTGTTGTGAGTTTGTCTTGGCGCATTTCAAACGCTCCTGATGAATTGTCAAGGACAACATGAGGATGCGTTGTTACATTTCAAGACCACTTCTTTAACGCATCGTCGTCGCTCGTGCGTGCATCAACCCAGCGGGCGCCCTCGGGCGTCTGTTCCTTCTTCCAGAACGGCGCCTCGGTCTTGAGGTAATCGATAATAAATTCACAAGCCGAGAAGGCCTCGCCCCGGTGCGGTGACGTGACCGCCACCAGCACGATCTGGTCCATGGGCTTGAGCGGCCCGACGCGATGAATGACCAGCGCACCATAGATCGGCCAGCGGGCCTTGGCCTGGTCGATAATGGCCTGGATCGACTGCTCGGTCATGCCCGGGTAATGCTCCAGCTCCATTTCGGCAACCGCGGCGCCCTCGTTCAGGTCGCGCACCGTGCCAACGAAGCTGACTATAGCGCCAACCTTGGCGTTCCCGGCGCGCAGTTGCGCCACTTCATGCGACAGGTCGAAATCTTCTTCCTGGATGCTTACTTCGCTCATTTACCCTCCGCCCCGGTCTTGCGGAACAGCTGCTCGATGCGGCTGGCAGTACGTGCGTCCGCCAGTGCGGGCATGGCACACAAGGCAAGGAACTGGGCGGCGTGGCTGGCCGGCTTCTGGCCGGACTTGAGGGAGGATTGCAACACTTCTACCTGCATTTTCAATCGGTCTTTCGCAAATTCGGCGCCGCTGTCGATGCCGGCCATGATTTCGAGGCGCAGCACTTCGGACAGCAGGCGTTGACGGTTGGTTTCCAGTTGGCCGGCGTAGGCGGAGCGCGCAGCAGCGCCCTCCCCGGCTGCTTTCAGCGCGGCGTCGAAGCGGGCGCGCAAGGTGCGCTCCTGCTCGGCCGGCAGGGCTGCCAGGGATTGCCAACGATTGTTCCAGTCGGCGCTGTCGATTTCGCCGGCTCCGGCCAGCGCGCTTTCCAGTGCCTGTGCCAAGCGCAGCTTTTCACGCAGGGCGTTGGCTTGTGCCGCGCCGGCGCGCTTGCGGATGGCGTCAGCCTGCGCTTGCAAGGCGCCGACGGCGGCGCGGTAGCGCTGGTCGATCTTCTGCTCGCTGGCGCGCGGCACCACGCCGGAAGCATGCCATGCGGCGGCAGCATCTTTCAGGGCCTTGCCGATGGCCGCCAGGACGGCCTTGTCGTCGCCTTCGAAGGCCGCCGACTCGAGGCCGGCGCAAATCGCTTCGCGCGCGTGCAAGTGGGCCTTGCGTTCGTGGTCCGCTGCGTGGGCGTGTTCCTTGCGCCTGGCGAAAATCTGGTCGCAGGCGGCACGGAATTTCTGCCACAAAGCCTGCTCGGTCTTGCGCTCCAGCGGCAAGGCGCGGGCATGGCCCTGCCAGGACTCCTGCAGGCGGCGCAAGGTGTCGATGGTGTGGCGGTCCAGCGGATTGAGCTTGCCCACCTCTTCGATCAATTGCTCGCGGCGCGCCACTTCGATCTTGCGCTGCGACTCGAGGGGCGCCATCAGCGCGTCCATCGCCTTGCTGAAGGCCGCGTCCAGCCGTTTCTTGTCCTTGCGGTCGATCGTACCCAGGCGGCTCCAGGCCTGGCGCAGGCGTTGCGTCGACGATGCCAGGCTGCGCCAGTCGTGCGTGTGCGGCAGGTTGCCAGAGGCCGATTCCTCGCGGTCGACCTGGGCGCCGCCCGCAGCCTCCAGTTGCGCGCTGTCCTTGGCGATCAGGGCATTTGCCTCGTCGACCAATTGTTGCGCTTTCGCCGCATTAGCGTGGCGCTCGTCGGCCAGGTGCTTGAAGTGGGCGGCGGCTGGAGCGTATGCGGCGGTGCAGGCGGCGTCGAATTTTTCCCACAAGGACTTGGGCGCGGCGCCGGATACGCCGTCCAGCGCCTTCCAGCGTTCGCGCATGCTGCCGACCTTCTTGGCCAGCTCGCTCATCCCCAGGCCCTCGGCAGGCAGGCTTTCGACGGCGTGCACCAGCTCTTCACGCGAGACATTGCCGCCCCAGCGCGCCCAGTCGCCCAGGCGCTTGAAGTCGGCCCGCGCATGGGCCAGGCGCTCGGCCTGGGCTGGCGACAGGCGGCCGGTCTTGCTTTCCTTCAGGGTTTTATCGTGCTCTGCGGCAATGTGGAGCTGGCCTTGCGCCAGTGCGGTTTCCATCGCTTCGACCAGGTCCATGAACTGGCGGTTGGCTTCCTGCTCGGCGGGCGATGGCTTGTGTTTTTCCTTTGGTGGGCGCGGCGGGCGGGCGGCCAGCGCATCGTGGCCGTCGGCGTGCGTGACGGCCTCGCTATGCGGCGGTACCGGCGGCGCGCTGGCGCCAGGCGCCGGAGCGGCATCGTCCACTGCGCTTGCTGCGGCGCCCTTGGCGGGGACGCGTTCGGCCTCGGCGGCCTCGGCGGCCACTGCTGCCGCTGGCGCGGCGGCGGGCGGTGCGGCCGGCTGCTGCGCGGCGCGTTCCGCAGCCAGGGCAGCATCGAAATCGTTCAGCAGGTGGCGCGGCAGCGATCCGCGCTCGGGCGAGGCCAGGTGTGCCGCATGTTCGCTGGCCAGGCGCTCCAGTTCGACGGAATCGGGATGCTTGCGCAAGGCTGCCAGCGCATCGATCATCGCTCGCTGCAGGGAGACCTGTGCTTCGAGGCGTTCGCCCAGCGCATCGCGGATATGGGTAAATTCAGCCGCAGCAGACGGCGCGGCATCGACCACCTTCCATTGACGGTCCAGGTCAGCCACCAGATTGGGCGTCAACTTTTCATCAGCCAACAAGCGCTGCGCCAGAGCAATACAGGCCTGCGCCTGCTTCTGTTCGGCCTGCACATGGCGGATGGCGTCCAGGCGTCCTTGCACCAACTTGGCCACCCGGCGGTCCGAGTTGCGCACCGCCTGCTGCACTTTCTCCAGCGCCGCCTGCGAGACGACGTGTTCGGCTGCCGCCAGCCGCACGTCGGCAAATTCACTGTTCAGGATGAGCTCGACCGCAGCAGCCTCGTCGCCCGCAAGGTTGCGGGCCAGCTCGGCTTGCGCCGCGCGGCGTTCTGCGGGAGTGCCGAGCGGCGCCTGCGACCCGCCCGGGCTCGGCTGGCCGGCAACGCTGGCCTGGCTGGCCTGCTGCTTGAAAAGGAACTCAAACATAGTTGTGCTATGAATGGATCAAAACCACCATCATAGCGCAGCGCCGCCCGGCAGGGGCGGCGAATGCAGGCATGGCGTGTTCAGGCCGTGTCCGCAGCGGCGCGATGGGCCAAACGCGTGCGCCGGTGGTAGCGCAGCTTCGGCACAGGAACCACGAGCTCGTCTTCGCTGCGCAGGGAGGCACGCACCTGCTTGGCTTCCAACAAGGCTTTCCTGTCTTTTTCGGCGGAGGCCGGCACGCGGCGCGCTTCCACCACTTGAGCATCATGGGCCAGGAATTTGTTCGCGATATCGAACCAGGCTTCGCCGCCAATGGTGGCGCGGGCAATCGCAAACAATTCCTTTTCCTCTTTCTCCAGGCGCTGCAACAGCACCGTGCAGAAAGTCTCGATCGATTCGCAGATCTCCGTCACTTGCTGTTCGCTGTACTCCACCGCCGAGTCGAGTTCAGCCTGCAACCGCCGGATCACCGACAAGGCAGACTGGTTCAGCCGGCTCAGCTCGTCGAGCAGCTGGTTGGCCTGTTCCGTCGCATTTTGCAGGGCCGGAATCAGGTACAGCTCGATCTTGCGCCAATGGCAGGCCTGGTACAGGCGCTCCAGGGTTTCGCAAGCATATTCAAGCTGGGAGAGCGTCAGGCGCTGTTGCCGCAACAGCGTCGATTGCACGTATTTTTGAAACGACAGCAGGCTAAGGCGCACGTTAGCCTGTTCAACGGAAAGCGCAACTAATGTATATGTGGCCGTTAACATTCTTGCTCCCAAATATCGCTACGCGGAAACGGAAGTACAAGTGTAAATTAGCCCGACAGGTTCACTTTGACGTACATCAAGGTAACGCCATTCGCCCTCCACAATTTAGGAGGTTTTCAAATCCAGCGCAAGGCGAAGATCAACCATACCAGCTTCTCGCGACGCCGTCACTGTTCCGCCAAATCTTCGCATCAGTTGTTGCATTCCGATATTCTCCGACAGGGCTTCGCCCGTGATTTCGCGCGTCCCGCGGCTGCCGAAATAGTCAAGCAATTTCTGGAACAGGATATTTCCCAATCCTTTGCCTTTCAGATCGGAACGCACGATGATCGCGAACTCCGCTTTCTGGTTGTCCGGGTCGGCTACCGCGCGCACCACGCCCAGTGTCTCCGGCTGGCCATCGGCGCCGGTGCGGGTGGCGATGAAGGCCATGGCGCGGTCGTAGTCGATCTGGGTCAGGCGCGCAAGCTGGGTCGGCGGCAATTCCTTCATCGCCGAGAAAAAACGCAGGCGCACATCGTCGGGGTCGAGCTGGCTGAAAAAGCGCACGTGGGCCGGGGCATCTTCCGGCCGGATCGGGCGCAGCAACAGGGCGGCGCCCTGCCACTGGATTTCCTGCTCCAGCTCTTGCGGATAGGGGCGGATCGCCATGCTGCTTTCGGCGCGGCGCGGGCCCAGCGCGGCCCGTGCGGCATGCACCTGCAGCACGCCGTCCACCACGGTGACTGAGTCGATTTCCAGCGCGGCGATTTCGCCGATGTCGGCCACCAGTTCGGCCACATGCACCAGCGCGCTGCACAGGGTTTCGCGTTCGTCGACCAGGGCGCGGCCGACGCCCGTACGCCGCAGCATGTCGCGCGCCAGCACGGTATTCAAGGGCGGCAGGCCGACGGCGCGGTCGTCCACCACGCGCCCGGCGCTGCCGCCCAGGCCAACGCTGATGGCGGGCCCGAAGACAGGGTCGACCTGCATGGCGATGCGCAGCTGCTGCACATTGCCGCCGGCCGGCTCGCTTGCCAGCGGCAGGCCGTAGGCCGCCAGCACGGCGGCCAGGTCGGCGCGCGCCAGCTCGGCCTGGCCGGCGGCGCGCGCCGCTTCCACCAGGTTGCGCGCCGCCTGCCGCTCCGGCACCGAATGCGCGGGCACCTGGGCCGGAACCTCGATCAGCAAGGCCTGGTTGCGCGAATACTGCACCACCTGGCTGTAGGCGCGCACGGCTTTTTCGGGCGTGTCGTAGGTCGGCAGGCCGGCATCGGCGAAGACCTGCCGCGCGCCGGCCACCGAGGCGCCGCCCAGCCAGCAGGAGAGCACGCTGCGGCCGCTCTGGCGCAGCAAGGGCGCCAAGGCCTGCGCCACGCCGGTGCTGGCTGCGGCCGACGATGGCGCGTGCACCACCAGCAATGCATCGGCGCCCGGGTCGGCCAGCAAGGCGCTGGCTACGGCGGCATGGCGTTCGGCACTGGCTTCGCCGCCGATGTCGATCGGGTTGGCCAGCAGCAGCCCGGGCGGCAGCTCGTTGCGCAGGCGCTTGCCGGTATCGGGCGAGAATTGCGCCAGCTTGCCGTGCACGTATTGCAGCGCGTCGGCGGCAAGCTTGCCGGTGCCGCTGCCGTTGCTCATGATGGCCAGGCGCGTGCCGCGCGTGGGCCTTGCGCGCGCCACCGTTTCGACCGCGTCGAACAGGTCGGCCGAGGAATACACGCGCAGCATGCCGGCGCGGCGGATCACGGCGTCGTACACCTTGTCGTCGCCGCTACGGCCGGCCTTCAGCACCACGACCGGCTTGCCGCGCGCCGCCAGCCGCGCGGCGGAAATGAATTTGCGGGCGCAGCTCACCGATTCGATGTGCATGATGATGGCGCTCGTGTCATCGTCCGCCGCCAGGTAGTCCAGCATGTCGCCCAGGTCGATATCGCCGCCCTCCACCACCGATACCACGCGCGAGAAGCCGATGCCGTGCAGCTGTGCCCAGTCCAGCACCGCCGTCATCACGGTCGCCGACTGGGAAATGAAGGCGGTCTTGCCCGGCTTGGCGCCGGCGTGGGCGGCACTGGCGTTCAGGCCCGCCAGCGGCGCCAGCAGGCCGATGCCGCCAGGGCCGAGGATGCGCAGCAGGTATGGGCGCGCCGCCCGCATGATCTGCTGGCCGATGGTAGCGCTGACCGGCGTCAGGATGATGGCGCCGCGCGTGCCGCGGGCGCCCAGGTCGGCGATCAGGGCCGGGACAGTTTCGGGCGGCGTGCAGATGATGGCCAGGTCCGGCGCGCGCGGCAGGGCCGACAGGCGCGGGTAGCATGGAATGCCGCGCAGCTGCTCGTATTTAGGAT